>NZ_JABWRF020000006.1 GCF_014268805.2 Pseudomonas farsensis | reverse complement strand
GTCCGTATAGCCGCATCCTACAAAAAAGAATACCTGCTCATCAGAATCTTTTATGCCTAGGAGAGGGTCGATAAGATTTTCGTTAAGTGCGCCAGTCGGCCAAGTTCCTAGGCCCAAGGAGGTCGCTGCGATTTGTAGAGTCTGTGCCACGTGCCCAATTTCAAGTAGCGCATTTCTATATGCTCGCGAATGTTCATACTTCCACCATAGCTTATCGAGCCTAGAGGTAAGGAAAAATCCTAACGCAAGATCGTCCGCAAAATGCTGCCCTGATAAAAGATTTCCCAAGGCAGGCAGTTCTGAGGAGGTTAAGTGCAAGCAGTGCTCAGTGGGGTTGTAATAGTAGATGCCTCGCTTGATGCCTTCAATGTTGTGGACGTAGACATACGCCTCCGTCGCATTAAGTCCTCCACCGGAAGGACTGCTGCGGCGGTTGCGAAACATCTCTGCAATGCCCGCTGTGTCAGGTAGCTTTCTTTCAGCATTGAAACTAAGAGAAGACTCTAGGAGTCTCGCGAAGATGTTGCGTTGCACAGGGTGGTCGGAGAAGACTCTAGATGTCGATCGGAGTTTAAGAGTGCTTTCCACTGTGCTTAGCTTTAATGATCTTGGTAAACTTACGGTGTCCTTGATATTCTGGCCTTGGCTGATTGTAGGTATTTCTTTGTTTGAAATATCTTCACAGTGTTCTAGATAGTGCGCTGCCCATTCGGATTTGTCACCCGGTTGAAAGTCGAGTGGGATGTTTTTAGTGCCAAAATGAAAAATGTGCGAAAGTATATCCCAGCCCCACGAGTTATACGGCGTTGAGTCTAAAATTCCGCTGCTTTTAAGTTCGCTGTCTAGTGGGTTGTTTTTGTCAGTTTTGTCTGGGTTGTAGGCCAAAAAGATAAGTCGTTGTGCATGTGCTAAAGTAAGTTCGTACTGTTTGTGACTCCTATAGTTCCAACAGATCAGTTTCTTTTCAAAAATTATAAAAAAGCAGCCATCGTTCATTACTAGTGCCTCCGGAGGGATGCTAGGCGCAGGCCGGCACTACGCCTAGAATTTTCAGCTAGCGCTTACTGCGCCTTACGCACCAGATGGGCCAGATTTGCTAGTTTGGATGACTCCATTTTCACTTCTTTCATTATTGTTCTCCGTTGATATCGCTTGATTGCGACATCTTCAGCTTAGGCAATATGGGAAGATGTACAAGCTTTGATTGTGCGGGAAAAGTCGATCAGTCATGTAGGAAAAGTCCTTGCGCGCAGCAGAAAACAGCTTCTGTCCTACACTCACTCGATTTTGACCCCGTAGGTCAGTTCCTAGCGGCGATGCTCAGGGTAATAGATCGACAATTTGTCGGTGGGGCTATTTTAATGATAGGAAGGCGTTATTTAGAATACAGCGGACTTTGTAAGGCACAGCTAGCAGGGGCTGTGTAATTAAAATACATACAGCCTCCCGTTTACCGTCTAGATACCGGGCAGCGATGCCCTGTTGGGGCGCCCGCACGTTGGTTATGTGCAACCCTGTACCGGCCTCATCGCAGTCTGACCTCTCGCACACGTGATCGCTGCAAACCTTTTCCTCGCAAATCACCCAGAAACACTGCGCTCCACAACATCCCCACCCCCGGCCGTGACCACCTGCACCGACAAGCGCGGTGTGGCAAGGTCCAGCCCGGCTTCGTCAAGCTGGCGCTTGAGCGCCAGGTTGAACGCCCGCGACACTTCCCACTGCTTGATCGGCGCGGTCTTGAAGCGGGCGCGCAGTACTGCCGAGCCTGACTCGAAACTCTCCACACCCTGCAACTCCAGCGGTGACCAGATGTTGCGGCGCATCAGCGGGTCGCTGCGCAGCTTCTGGCCCACCTCGCGCACCAGCGTGATGGCTTGGTCGATGTGCATGTTGTGCGGAATGGCGACGCGGAAGATCGCGTAGCCGAACTCGCGGGAGTAGTTCTTGATGCTCTTGATTTCGCTGAACGGGATGGTATGCACGATACCGTCGATATCACGCAGGCGCACGGTGCGGATGGTCAGGCCCTCGACCGTGCCTAGGTGGCCGCCGACATCGACATAATCGTCGATGGCCAGGCTGTCTTCGATGATGATGAACAGCCCGGTGATCAGGTCGGCAACCAACGATTGCGCGCCAAAACCGATCGCCAGGCCGATTACACCGGCACCGGCCAGCAGTGGCGTGACGTTCATGCCCATGTTGGCCAAGGCCACGATGACCGCAATGAGGAAGATCGCCACGAACAGCACGTTGCGGATCAGCGGCATCATGGTTTGTGCGCGGGCATTGGCCTGCCCGCGGCGTGAGCGCACCAACGCGTGGTGCACGGCGGTGTCGGCAAGAATCCACACCAGCCACGCCACAATCAAGGTGCCGGCCAGGCCCAGCAGGCGCAGGCTGATTTCGTGGCCGTCGCCCTCGGCGAAGCGGATCATCGACAGGCCCCAGACGCGCAGCCCGAGTTCGATGAAGAACAGCCACACCAGCAAGTGCGCCAGCGCGTAACCGAAGTTGCGCAGCCGCTCGGTGTACACCTCCTGGCGCCGGTTGACGCGCTTGGGGTTGGCGGCGTGGCGGCGCACCAGGCCGTTGAGCACCATGCACAGCACCACCAGCACCGTGCACATCAGCGACTGGCGCAGGGCGGTGCTGGTGTCGCCGGCCGAGACGAAGGTGGCGAACAGCGAAATGGCCACCAAAATCAGCGCCGGGATGTACCAGAAGCTGCCAAGGATCTCGATGGTGTCGCTCAGCGTGCGCCGGGTCAGGCGCCGGGACAGCGGCTGGTTACGGATCAGGTGGGCGATGGGGCGGCGAAAACGCAGGATGAACAGCCCGGTGCACAGTGCGGCGATGACGTTTGCCAGGGTGGCCAGGGCATGGGCCAGGTGGATACCCAAGGCTGCCGTCAGGCGCGGGTCGCTCAGCGCCTCGCCGAAGGCTGCAAAGCTGCCGATCAGCCACAGTGGCCGGAACGCCCGGTGCCGCAGGATGTAGAGCGCGCGGTGGCGGTGCGGGCCGTCGAGCAGCGAGAAGGCAATCACGCAGATCGCCGAGAACAGCGTACCGACCACCAAGGCGTAGGCCAGCACCATGGCCATGGATTTGCCCAGTGACGAAGGCAGGGCAAAGCTCAGGTAGACGGTAATGACCAGCGCCACCAGCCACGGCCCGAGCTTGCGCAGGGCAAAGCGCACCAGGTCCCAGGGCCGTGGATGCTGCGGCAGTTCCTCGGTCAGCCCAAAGCGCACCCGCACCCGGTGGCCGACCCAGTTGAAGGTGTAGGCCAGCACGCTCCACAGCGCAATCACGGCGGCAAAGCCGAACAGAATTGCCGGCCACTGATGCACCGGCACCACCAGGGCTGCCAGTTCATCCTGGGCCAGGTCGATTTCTTCGGACCAGCGCACGAACGGGCTGGCGTCACCGCTGAACTGCTGTTCGAAGTCATGCAGCGCACCGCCGATCAGCCCAAGCACGCCTTGCTCGACGCTGGGCTGCGATTGGCGGGTGGCATCGCGCAGCTTCTTGAGGTCGGCCAGCAGTTTTGCCCGTTGCTGGTCGTTCTCAAGGTTCTTGATCACCTCATCCAGCGATTTGCCCAACGGCTCGCTGGCTTGTGGCTGCGCGGGCGCGCTGCTACCCAGCAGCCCCGGCAAGCCGGCGGCGTGGGTGGGGGTGACGAACAGCAGTAGCAGAAGGGCAAGGCAACGCAGAAATGCAGGCACCGGGAAATCTACCTCAGGCAAAACGTTTGCCCGAGTGTAGAGGTTTATGTGGGCAGTTTCTCCAGGATCTTCCAGCAGGTCAGGCCAAAGATGCCCAAGGTACCCAGCCACATCATCAGCACCCCGACATTGCGCTCACGCAGGCCGAAGCCGATGGTCAGCAGCATGAGGAACAGGAAAACCGGGACGAACAGTGACAGGAACGGGGACATGGCAGGGGTCCTTCTGCGGTATCGGAGTGTTTCTACAAGCTTAGCCCGCATGGGGTGGCAAAGGGGGATGCGTCACAAATTATTTACTGTTTTGGGCTATGCGGGGAAATTTCCCACAACTTTCTCAGAATAATTTCCTACATAGGAAAATCGGGCGGGGCCGATAAAGCGTTCACCACACATTGCATAGTGGTTGGCGCGAGCGAAGCAGCGTTTTAGAACACGCTATTTATTGGAGGATCTGCCATGAAAGTACTGCCTGTAACAGTTTCGCTTCCGGCACTGCCCGTCACTGTTTTACGTTCATCCCCCAGTCAGCAGCAGTTGCCGGTCGTTGACGGCGATCAGGTCAGCCTCTCAGAACAGAGCCTTGCCACAGCCAAGACCAAGAATGAGATATGGGCGTTGCATGCGCGGATCTATGGCCCCAGAGGGCTGGATCAGCAAGTTGGGAATGAGTACCGTACTCTAGGTGAGCACGCGTTCAAAAGCTTGGCGCCTCCGGAGGATTATGGCCCCGTCGATGCACAGCGTTTCACCAAAACTCTGCGGTATCTCGACGGCATATATAAACTTTCGGGGGTGGAGACCAAGTTTGATGAGAACCCATTCTGGGGAATGGGGCGGGGTGAACTAGCGGCCATTGAAATGGATGAGGCAGGCTACACTAAGGAAGAGCGTTATGCCGCTTTTAGGGCGAAAGGAGCGTTGGATAATATGTTCTTCACCCGTCTTGCTGAATATACGACTAGCACCCATGATCATAGGCCGATGGAAAAAGGCTATCTCGAATATCTGGATAACCTGACCCCCGTAGAGCGCCTCAATTATCCAGACAATGAACGGGCGGCCGTTGCCGCCAGGCTTGCCCATGCAGAGGAAGAGCAAGGCAGCCTCCCCTCAGGCTTCTCTCTGTGGAAATATATTAATTGGGACCCAAAGGGCCGCTGTAACCGCGAGGTCTTAGCAGACGCGACGGTAGTTGAACCCACTTCTTCAGCCCAGTCACGCACGGACGTATAAGCAACCATTTGTATGCAGAAGTGTGGGCGAGGTAGAGGGGTGCTAAATCTGACGCTTGCAGGTGAAACGTCCTACGCATTTATCAGACTCACGTCCTACACAGAAATACACACTCGAGTCGATACAGCGGTGAGTGCCGGCGGAATAACCCGCTCGGCTCGACTTAGGATGATTTATCATGCACAGAATGAAAGCTCTTACTTTGCTTGTACTATGGATTATCAGTGGCTACGCATTTGCTCAAAACACTACTACAAGGGTGTCGATCGATAATCAGACTACAGGCACTGCGAAATTTACCCATGAATACCTACTTGGTGTGTCTGAACCGGGTATGGCTGAAGTGTTCTCGGGCGATACGCGCACTTTCGTGGTTACCAGTCTTGCTGATTCTGTATCTGGTATGCGGTTTGTTTATACATCAGGACAAAAACAATGCCGGTTTTCAGCCTCGCACTCTGCTCAGTTTCCGAATCCTGGGGCAGTATGGAAGAAAGAAGCCGCTTCAATAGGGAAAGTGCGCGCGACATGTTTGGCTCAGCTTGAGCAGGCAGATTTCAACATGCCGCACAACTACTCGGTTCGTTTCACTATCAAGTGACCCAACGCGGGGCATTTGTGCCCCGCCCTCTAATGACAGGTGAACCATGAAGATCAATCCATCTCCTCAAGGTGCAGTAACTTGGAAAGCCCCCGCGCAACCTCAATCACCTCCCGTCCAAGCCGATAGTCCCCACACTGCATCGGCTCAAAATGACGCAGTGATCATCTCCGAGCAGGGGCGGGCTCTGGCGGTTGGGCAGCAAAGTGCTGCCGACTCACGCGCCCTTTATGAAAACGTCTATGGGGCGGCTGGCTTGGGCCAACGAGTAACTGGGCGTTTCCATGAGGCGGGGCAGGGGGCATTCACTCAAACCGATGCTCCTGAGCACTACACGCCCGATGAGGCCGAGCGTTTTCGGGCCTCCCTGGCATTTCTTGCGGGCCGCTTCAGCAACGATCGCCAAGTGCAAAATCCGTTTGCCGGGCTGGACCGTGCTGGCCTCACCGACATAATCGAAAACGGCCAAGGGTTTTCTGATGAAGAGCGCTATACGGCGCTGTATGCCAGGGAGGATCTTGATGAGCAGTACTTTTCGGGCGTTATGGGCTATGCACTGGAAACATCGGATGTCCGCCCGCTACGCCGTGCCTATCTTGAATTACTCGACCAGATGTCCCCTGCCGAACGGCTGAAGTATCCGAGCAATGAGCGTGAGCAGGTTGCTGTGCGGCTAGCAGAATCGGAGCAGGCGCAGGGCACGTTACCGAGTGACTTCTCGGTCCTCGATTACATGCAATGGGCCCCCAAGGGCCGCCTGAACCTGGAAGCCTTGCTCGCCCCCACAAACCCCGAGCCTGCCCCGTCACCCGAGGCAGGCCCTGCGGGCGATCAGGGCAGTTCGCGGCTGCGGTAGAACGCGTCCAGCACTTTGACCAGGTGCGCCAGGTCATGGCTGCCGCACAGCTCGCGGATGGAGTGCATGGCAAAGGTCGGCAAGCCGATATCCACCGTGCGCACACCTAGGTGGCTGGCGGTGATTGGGCCGATGGTCGAGCCGCAGCCCATGTCGCTGCGCACCACGAAGCTTTGTACCGGGACTTCTTCGGCCATGCACAGATGGCGGAAGAAGCCGGCGGTTTCGCTGTTGGTGGCGTAGCGCTGGTTATTGTTGACCTTGATGACCGGGCCGGCGTTGAGCTTGGGGCCGTGGTTGCCGTCGTGCTTGTCGGCGTAGTTGGGGTGCACGCCGTGGGCGTTGTCAGCCGACACCAGCAGCGAGCGCTGGATGGTGCGCACGTAGTCGTCGTTGTCCGGCAGCAGGCGTTGCAGGGTCTGCTCGAGCATCGGGCCGTCGGCGCCACAGGCCGAGCAACTGCCGACCTCTTCATGGTCGGTGCACACCAGTACGCAGGTTTCGTCGGTGTCGGCCGCCAGCAGTGCCTGCAACCCGGCATAGCACGACAGCAGGTTGTCCAGGCGCGCGCCGGCGATGAAATCGCCGTTCAAGCCGATCAGTGCAGCGCCCTGGGTATCGTAGAAGCTCAGCTCGTAGTCGAGCACTACATCGGCGTTCAGGCCATGCTCGCGGGCCAGTTGCTCGGTCAGCAGCGCGCGGAAATCGACCCGTTCATCGCCTGCAACCTGGGCCAGAATAGGCGGTAGCTCGGTCTGCGGGTTGATCTGCCAGCCTTCGTTGGCGGTGCGGTTGAGGTGGATGGCCAGGTTGGGAATGATCGCGATCGGCAGCTTGAAGTCGACCAGCTGGCTTTCGACCTTGCCGTCGCGGCGAAAGGTCACGCGGCCGGCCAGCGACAGGTCGCGGTCGAACCAGGGCGCCAGCAGCGCGCCGCCATACACCTCGACACCCAGTTGCAAAAAGCCTTGGCGCTGCAGCTCCGGTTGCGGCTTGACCCGCAGGCACGGGCTGTCGGTGTGGGCGCCGACCAGGCGAATGCCGCTGATCAGCGGGGAGTGCTTGCCCAGCCGAATGGCAATGATCGAGGAGTCGTTACGGGTTACGAAATAGCGCCCACCAGGCACGGTGGCCCAGCTGTCACGCTCGTCCAGGCGCTGGTAGCCTGCGGCTTCCAGGCGGTGCACGAGGCTTTGGGTGGCGTGGAAGGGCGTCGGGGAGGCCTTGAGGAATTCGATCAGGCCGGCGTTCAGGGCATCGCGCATAACTCACTCCAGATTGAGCTTCAAGCTGCAAGCCGCAAGCTTCAAGCAAAGGCAGCCCGCAGGGCAAGTGCTGCCGCGAACTACACGAGGTTTTGGGCGCTGCAAGCTTGGGCGAAGGCAGTCGGCGATGGGCCGGGCGTGGTTTGCCTGCGCTTTTTCTGGCCGCTTGCAGCTCGACACTTACCGCTCAGAACGGCGCAGGGCACTCGAACTTCACCCGCTGCCCGGACACCGGGTGGGTGAAACTCAGCATCGAGGCGTGCAGGCACAGCCTCTCATGGGCTGCCAGTGCTTGCGGGTTGGCGTACAGGCGGTCACCCAGCAGCGGGTGGCCGATAGACAGCATATGCACGCGCAACTGGTGCGAGCGGCCGGTGATGGGTGTCAGTTCCACGCGGCAGTAGTCGCCGCAGCGCTCGACGATACGCCAGAAGGTCAGTGCGTGTTTGCCCTGCTCGTGGTCGACCACGTGGCGGGGTTTGGTCGGCGGGTCGTAGCGCAGTGGCAGGTCGATGCTGCCGCTGTCCAGCGCCGGCTGGCCCCAGCACAGTGCGGTGTAGGCTTTTTCTGTTTCGCGGTCATGAAACTGGCGCGACAGCTCGCGGTGGCTGTCAGCATCACGGGCCAGCAGGATGATCCCGGAGGTTTCCCAGTCCAGGCGGTGCACGATCAGCGCATCGGGGTAGCCGTTTTCTTGCAGGCGGGTGATCAGGCAGTCCTTGTTGTCGTCGGCGCGGCCCGGCACCGACAGCAACAGGGTCGGCTTGTTGATCACCAGGATCGCGGCGTCTTCGTGAAGGATCTGGATGTTCGACAGCGGCATGTTCAGGTGTTCTCTGCAAAGCACTGTGGGAGCGGCCCTGGCCCGCGACAGCGTGGATACGCCATCGCGGGGCAAGCCCGCTCCCACAGGGTCAGCCTTGTAGCGCTGGAATATCAGCGATCAGGCAGGGTGATGTTCAGTTCGAGGATCGAGCAGCTGCCCTGGTTTTCCAGTGCGACCTGCACGTCATCGTTGCCGATGTTGACGTATTTGCGGATCACCTCGACCAGTTCCTTCTGCAAGGCAGGCAGGTAGTCCGGCGTGCTGCGCTGACCGCGTTCGTGCGCCACGATGATCTGTAGACGCTCTTTCGCTACCGACGCGCTGGTCTGTTTCTGTCTGCCGCGAAAGAAGTCAAAAAGGTTCATGGTTTACTTGCCTCCAAACAGACGCGCGAAGAATCCTTGCTTCGGCACTTCGACGAAACGAAGTTTTACTTCCTTGCCCAACAAGCGGTCGATCGTGTCGTTGTACGCCTGGCCGGCATCGCTTTCGGTGTCGAGGATAACCGGCACACCTTGGTTGGAGGCCTTGAGCACGGCCTGCGACTCGGGGATCACGCCCTTGAGCTTGATGGCCAGGATGTCGGTGACGTCGTCGATGCTCAGCATTTCGCCGCCGGCCACACGCTCAGGGTTGTAGCGGGTGATCAGCAGGTGCTCGACGATCGGGTCTTCGTTGTTTTCGGAACGGCGCGATTTGCTCGACAGGATGCCCAGCATGCGGTCCGAGTCACGTACCGACGATACTTCGGGGTTGGTCACGACAATGGCTTCGTCGGCGAAATACATCGCCAGGTGCGCGCCTTTTTCGATACCGGCCGGGGAGTCGCAGATCACGTATTCGAACTGCTCTTTGAGTTCCATCAGGACTTTTTCGACGCCTTCGAGCGTCAGGGCGTCCTTGTCACGGGTCTGGCTTGCGGCCAGCACGTAGAGGTTCTCGAGACGCTTGTCCTTGATCAGGGCCTGCTGCAGGTTGGCTTCGCCATTGACCACGTTGACGAAGTCGTACACCACGCGGCGCTCGCAGCCCATGATCAGGTCGAGGTTACGCAGGCCGACGTCGAAGTCGACGATGACCGTCTTGTGGCCGCGCAGGGCGAAACCGGTACCGATGGCGGCGCTGGTGGTGGTCTTGCCCACACCCCCTTTGCCGGAAGTAACCACGATGATCTTGGACAAGGTGTTTCACCCCTAAAATAGTCGGGACAGACGTCCCTGCAAATACATGAAACGGCAACGATAAAGAAGTTGCGCTAAAAATGCCGGCAAGTATCCGTTAAAGACGGGTGATGTTCAACACGTCGCCGGACAGGCTGAACTGCACGGCCGTACCCCACAGTGGTTCGCGGCGCAGGTCTTCGCAGACCCGGTACTGGCCGGCGATGGAGACCATTTCCGCGGTCATCTGCAGGCAGAAGACGCGGGCTTTGGTGTCGCCTTTGATGCCAGCCAGGGCTCGCCCGCGCATGGCGCCGTACACATGGATGTTGCCATCGGCCAGAAGTTCCGCACCGGGGCTTACCGAGCCGGTCACCACCAGGTCGCCACCGGGGGCATAGACCTGCTGGCCGCCGCGCACGGGCGCTGTGATGATGCGCGTCGGGCGCACTTGCGGCTCGGCCGGCGCTGGCGCAGGTTCGGGCTTGCGCACCTCAGGCTCCGGCTCCAGCGGGCGCTCGCGCGCGCCGGAAGGCGGCAGCACCGGCAGGTCGATGGCGATCGCGGCGGCGATGTCCTCGATGCGGCTGGCACGGATCGCCAGGGTGCGCAGGCCGTGGTGGCGGCAGACGCGCATCAACCCGGGCAGGTCGATGGCGCCTTCACCACTTGGCAGCTTGTCCAGCGCCAGTACCAACGGCGTGTTACTGAAAAAATTCGGCGCCTGAGCGACCTTGGCCGCCAGTTGGCGGTCGAGGGACTCGAGGTCGTTGCGCGCCAGTTCCAGCACGGTGATGGCAAGCATGCTGCCCTTGAGCTGGAACACGGGGGCGTTGTCGGGTGTCTGGTTGAGGCTCATGGTCTGCATAGACGGCTTGTTGCGAGAAAAGTGCCCTGACTTATAGCGATAAGACTGATTGGCCGCAACCGATGTAGAATGCCCGGCCCTCGTCTTGCCGGAAGCTTCAATGGAACGCCCGCGTTTTCGTACCTTCTATCTTCACCCGCAATTCTGGGCCCTGTGGCTTGGCCTTGGGCTGCTGTGGCTGATTGCCCAACTGCCTTACCGCGTGCTGCTGGGGCTGGGGCGTGGCCTGGGCGCAGTGATGTTCCGCCTGGCCGGTGAGCGCCGGCGCATTGCTGCGCGCAACCTGGAGCTGTGCTTCCCGCAGCTTTCGGACGACGAACGGTTGCATTTGCTCAAAGAAAATTTTGCGTCCACCGGCATCGCCTTCTTCGAAATGGCCATGAGCTGGTGGTGGCCAAAGGCCCGGTTGGCTCGCCTGGCCCACATCGAAGGCATCGAGCACCTGCAGGCTGCCCAGCGCGAAGGCGAGGGCGCGATCTTGATGGCGGTGCATTTCACCACGCTTGAAATCGGCGCGGCGTTGCTTGGCCAGGTGCACACCATCGACGGCATGTACCGCGAGCATGGCAACGCGGTGTTCGACTTCATACAGCGCCGTGGCCGCGAGCGCCACAACCCCGATTCGCTGGCCGTCGAGCGCGAAGACGTGCGCGGCATGCTCAAGTTGCTGCGCAAGGGCCGGGCGATCTGGTACGCACCAGACCAGGACTACGGCAGCAAGCAGAGCATCTTCGTGCCGCTGTTCGGCATCCCGGCAGCAACGGTCACCGCGACCACCAAGTTCGCCCGCCTGGGCAAGGCGCGGGTCATCCCGTTCACCCAGAAGCGCCTTGAAGACGGCAGCGGTTACCGGCTGGTTGTTCACCCGGCGCTGGAAGGCTTCCCCGGCGAAAGCGAAGAGGCCGATTGCCTGCGTATCAACCAGTGGATCGAAGGTGTGTTGCGCGAGTGCCCCGAGCAGTATCTATGGGCACATCGGCGCTTCAAATCACGCCCTGATGGCGAGCCGCGGCTTTACGACAACAAGAAATAACCCCTATTGCGGCCGGCTTGCGAGCCCTGCGCCCGCGTGATCCAGGAAGGACCCATGACCCCAACTACTGGCCTGATCCTCTCTGGCGGCGGCGCCCGTGCCGCCTACCAGGTCGGCGTACTTGCCGGCATCGCCGACCTGCTTCCGGCCGGCGCGGCCAACCCGTTCCCGGTTATCGTCGGCACCTCGGCAGGCGCCATCAATGCCGTGAAGCTTGCCAGTGGCGCCACCCGCTTCGCCGAGTCGGTGCAGCAACTGACGCATTTCTGGCAGAACTTTCGCAGCCACCTGGTGCTGCGCAGCGACTGGCCCGGCGTCATTCGCCAGGCCAGCCGATTCTTCGGCCACAGCCTGCTTGGGCTCGGCAGCCAGGTGCCGGTGGCGCTGTTGGACAGCCGGCCATTGCGCGGGCTGCTGCACGAGCACCTGAACCTTGACGGTATCGCCGAATCACTGGCCTCCAAGCAACTACGGGCTATCGCCGTGACGGCCTTTGGTTACGAGTCCGGCCAGGCCGTGACCTTCTACCAGGGGCAAGGCACCATCGAACCCTGGCTGCGCCACCGGCGTATCGGCATGCCGACGCCACTTAGCGTCGATCACTTGTTGGCAAGTTCCGCTATCCCGTTGCTGTTCGCCCCGGTGCGCCTGGGCGAGGAGTACTTTGGTGATGGTGCGGTGCGCCAGTCGGCGCCGATCAGCCCGGCGTTGCACCTGGGGGCGAGCCGGGTGCTGGTGGTGGGGGTCAGCGGCAACCCGCAGCGCCCGGCCGTGCCGCAGCCGGCGACGCGCATATTCAGTGGCAGGCAGCCGAGCCTGGCGCAGATAGGCGGGCACATGCTCAACAGCACGTTCATCGACAGCCTCGAAGACGACATCGAGCTGTTGCAGCGCTTGAACCACCTGAGCCATCTGCTGCCCCCACACCTGGACACCCGGCGCCTGGGGCTGGCGCCTATCGAGGTGCTGGTGGTCGCGCCTAGCCAGCCTCTGGACGAGATCGCCGCCCGCCACCGCCGCGACCTGCCGGCGGCGCTGCGCATGTTCCTGCGCGGGCCTGGAGCGACCAAGACCAGTGGTGCGGGGGTGTTGAGTTACCTGCTGTTCGAGGCCAGCTACTGCAGCGAGCTGATCGAACTGGGGCGCAGGGACGCCTTGGCCAAGAAGCGCGAGCTGTGCCAGTTCCTGGGGCTTTGAGGCCGCTGCAAGCGCGAGGCTTGCAGCTGCCCCCAGCAATCACTCAGAGATTTGCAACTTGCGCGCCTGGGTATACACGTACCGCACTTTCTCGTACTCGAACGGCGAGTTGGTCTGGCCGTACCTGAAGTTGGTGGTATAGCGCTTGTCCACTGCGCGCAACAAGGTGATCTCGGGGTGGTCGCTGGCTGTGTCCGGCACATCCAGGTAATTCACCGCCTGCTCACCGGCGTAATCCACCACAAGCCCTGTGGTATCGCGCAGGTTCGAAGGCCCGAAGATTGGCAGCACCAAATAGGGCCCTTCATGCACCCCGTAATAGCCCAGGGTCTGCCCAAAGTCCTCGCTCTGGCGCGCCAGCCCCATCTTGGTCGCCGGGTCCCACAGGCCGCCAACGCCAATGATGGTATTGAACATCAGCCGCGCGGTGATCTGCGCCGAGCGCTCTCCTTTAAGCTGCAGCACACTGTTGAACAGGTTCGGCACATCACCCAGGTTGTTGAAGAAGTTGCTCACCCCGGTACGCACGAAGCCCGGCGTCACGTAGCGGTAGCCGTCGACCACCGGCAGGAACACCCATTGGTCGAAGCGGTAGTTGAAGTGATAGATACGCCGGTTCATCGACTCCAGCGGGTCGTAGATATTCAGCGCCGCCAGCGTCGAGCGTTCGAACTCGCGCTGGTCCAGGCCTGGGTTGAATTTGAGCTCACGCAGTGGGTCGAGGAAGCCATCGGACTCTGCGGTCAGGCTGGCGGTGTTGTCAGCCTCGACCACGCTGGTGCGCGGCGCGACTTCCTCGGCCAGGGCATGGCCACTGGCGAGCAGGGCGGTGACGAGCAGCAGGCGGTTAACCACGGAAGAACTCCAGCATGGCGTCGCTGTTGACGCGGTAATTGAGGTTGCCGCAGTGGCCACCGTGAGGGTAAAGGGTCAGGCGATCCCCGAACACCCGGCGCAGGAAACCAATATCGCCAGGGCCCAGGATCAGGTCGTCGGCGTTATGCATCACGGCGATCTTCGGGCTGTTGTGCAGGTAGTCTTCAAGGCCGTACAGGCTCACCTGGTCGATGAGTTGCAGCAGGCTGTTGCCGTCGGTGCGCGCGCGCCACATCGGGATCACCTGCTCGGTCAGGTAGCAGTCGAAGTCGCACTGCAAGGCGCGCTTGAAGAACGGCGTCAGGCTGCTGCCTTCGGTGATCGGGTATTTCGGCGGAATGATCAGGCCGCGGCGGTTGATCAGGTCGGAGGTAAACGCGATATCGGCGGCCGAGAAGCGGAACGAGGTGCCGATCAGCATGGCCATCTGTTCGTTGGACAAATGCTGGCGCGACTTCTGGAAGTCATACAGCAGCGCCTCGTTGAGGTCGATGTAGCCCTTGTCCTGGAAATAACGGGTGAGTTTTTCCAGCATCAGCTCGTAGAAGGTGGTGCCGCGGTCGATGCCTTTGACCCGGGTCTGCACCAGCTTGTCCAGGTTGCTGATGGAGGTATACAGGTTGACCGGCGGGTTGAGCAGCAGCACGCGCTTGAAGTTGAAGCTGCGGCGGGTTTCGTCCAGGTGGCTGACGAACGCTGCGTCCAGGGCGCCGAGGCTGTAGCCGCTGAGGTAGTACTCGCTGACCGGCAGGCGCGGGTGCTGGGCACGCACCGCTTGCATGACCCGATACAGGTCTTCGGCGTCTTCGCGTGATACGCCAGGGGTGGCGAAGCGCGAGGCGGCGCTCATGAAGTCGTAGCTGGTGGGGGAGGACAGCTGCACGACATGGTAGCCAGCCTGGTAGAACAGCTTTTTCAGGTATTCGTTGATCGAGCTCGAATACGGCGCGCCGGTGCCGGCAATCAGGAAGATCAACGGCGCCTCGTGGTCCTGCTTGGCCAGACGGTAGCGCAGTTTTTTCACCGCCCAGAAATTGTCCGGCAGGGTGAACTCGCGCTCCGGGCGCAGGGTGAGGCTGTAGTCGGACTGGTCGATTTCATCGTCCTCGGGCAGCGTCGGGCGTTGCTCCGGAGGCGTAGTGGCGATGGTCGCCTCGAACGGGTTGGTCAATGGGTAGCCGTAGCTGGCGGCGTCGATATCCCGCGCCGAGGCGGCCGCAGCCATAAGCAGGCCCCCTAGCAGGGCGACAAGGCGCAAAGATCGAAACATTCATTTCCCCAGAAATAGTAAGCAGGTGCGGTACCGGATTTAGGACCACAGCGCCCTTGCCAAAGTTGCCAGGTGCGCGGGTGTTTGTCGCCCCAGATGTTGTCGTGCGGGTGTTGCTGGTATTGAGCAACATAGCTGCATGGCCATGATTTTGCCTTAAGTCGGGCGCTGGGCGATCATGCATCGTTTCGATGACCGCTATTGGAGAACCGGATGTCTCGTCTGCTGCAGGGCTGTGTGCTGCTGGGTTTGCTGGTTGCGTGGCTGGCGGCCAGCTATGGCGTGCGCTACGGGCTGATGGAAGATGCCAGTTGGGTCGGGCTGTGCGCCGCCCCCGGGCAGTACTGGCAATGCCAGGTGCGTTCGCAGCTGGGGCTGTTGATTCACTTCCAGGTTATTGCCTGGGCGGGGTTGGGTCTGGCACTGATCGCCCAGTGCGTCCCCCGGCGGGCCGGTTGGTGGTTGGCGCTGGTGGCATTGCTCCTCGGTGTGCCGGCGCTGGTGCTGTATACCGCCAGCATTGCCGTGTTTACCGTGGTGTTGGCCGGGTTGCGTCTGGTCAGGGCGCGGCGCTGAACCTTGCCGGCCTAATCGCAGGCTGGCGCCGGCTCCCATAGAAAAAACGCTAATTGACTGATTTACATCGAAACGTGGGAGCGGGCTTGCCCCGCGATAGCGATAGCACTGCCAACATCGCATCGCGGGGCAAGCCCGCTCCCACGTTGCCCAGTTCTCTGCGCGGCAGCGCAGCCCGGAAGGGCTGGGTGATCTCCCACGATAGCGTGTGGGGGCTGGTTCAACTGGCTGTGCGCATGCGCAAACTGCGCCATAGCGCGGCCACCATCAGCACGCTGACCAGCGCCCAGCCCCACGCTTGCTGGTTGCTCAACCCTTCCTGATACAGCTGTGGCGCCACCCCGGCGCCAATGATCAACGCCAGCAAGGCCACCTCGGCACGCCGCGCCCGCACTGGCCGTACCGCATACACCAGCGCCGGCAACAGCAGTGCAGCACTGGGGAAACTGCGGTAGCGCGGGTCGAAGACCATCGCCAGCATGCTCACCGCCGCCGCGAACCCCGCTGCCAACAGCCACTTGCCGGCATGCCCCTGCAACCAGGCGAATGCCCGCTGCCGCCAACCCTCGCGCTGGGCCAGGGCTAGCGCGCCGTGGGCCAGCACCAGCAGGTTGAGCCCGGCCAGCAGCGCGGCCCATAGCCACTCGCCGGCAAAACGTGCGTTCAGGCGCACCAACTCGCCCCACAGGCCCAGGCTGGCTGCGCCCAGCGCCGCCAGCAGCGGCAACAGCAGCGCCGCGCTGCTATCGGCCGGGCGCCCGGCGAAAATCAGGGTCGCCAGCCACAGCAGCCCCGAGGCCAGCAACCACTGCGGCCACAACGCCAGGTTGCTCACTGGGCCTTCGAGCACGCCCTTGTCATGCCGATCCGCGTCGTACAGCCCCCAATAACCACCCACCGCACCTTCGCTGGCGCGTTTCCATGGCTGGTCGAAGGCTTCGATCAGGTTGTAGCGCCAGCCGTTGGTCTCGGCCATGGCAACGAAGCCGCGGATGAACCGCGCTTCGTTGACCCGGCTGGGCACCGCGGTTTCACGTTGGCGGCCTTCACTCGGCCAGCCCGTCTCGCCAATCAGGATGTCCTTGGGGGCAAAGCGCTTGCCGAATACCTCGCGCACCTCGGCAACATGCGCCAAGGCCGCGTCTATGCCACGTGGGTCATCTTCCCAGTACGGCAGCAAGTGGATGGTCAGAAAGTCCACTTCAGGTGCTACCTGCGGGTGCTGCAGCCAGAATTCCCAGACATCGGCGTAGGTCACCGGCACCTTTACCTGGCCTTTGACCCGCTTGATCAACTGCGCCAGGCGCTCGCCGGTGACCTCTTTGCGCAGCAGCGACTCGTTACCGACGATCACCGCGCTGACCACATCCGGGTTGGCGTTGGCGGCGTCGATCAACAGCGCGATTTCCTTGTTGGTGTCGACCGGGTTGGCATTGACCCACGCCCCCAGCATCACTTTCAGGCCATGCTTGCGCGCCAGCGCCGGGATGGCTTCAAGGCCGGTCTGCGAGTAGGTGCGGATACACTCGAAACGCTCGGCCAGCAATGCGAGGTCGGCGTCCATGCGTGCAGGGCGCAGGCGAAACGGCTGGTCGAACGGCGACTGGTCCTTGTCGAATGGGGTATAGGAGGCGCATTGCAGCTTGTGCGTGGGGCTGGCGGCATCGGGCAGGTGCACTGGTTTGCCGAGGCCATACCAGAGGGCCGCGAGGCCGGTGAGCGCGAGCAGGCAGCAGAGCAGGTAAAGAGGGCGAGGCATCGGGCGGTCCATCGTCTGATTCGGTGAAAGGCTTGGCCGTGGCCAACCAAAGCCTGTGATAGTAGCCCGGCGCCAAGCCTTTGGCATGCAAGGATCGCGCAGGCATCGGCGGCCAGATGGCGCTAATGGCACAGTGCTGTCGTTGATCGTACGCTGGAGGTCGCTGACAGAGCAGGTCGTGCGCCTTGGCAGGTCGATGATGCAATCTCCAAGACCTGACGAGGGGATGCTTTGATGAATAAGCGACGTTTCCTGGGCGTAAGTACTGCCCTGGTATTGGCCATGAGCACTGCGCAAGCAATGGCCAAAGAAGTTAGCATCGGTTATGTGGATGGTTGGTCGGACAGTGTCGCCACCACCAACGTAGCCGCCGTAGTGATCAAGCAGAAACTCGGCTACGACGTCAAGTTGCAGGCGGTGGCCACCGGCATCATGTGGCAAGGCGTTGCCACGGGCAAACTCGATGCCATGCTCTCCGCCTGGCTGCCGGTTACCCACGGCGAGTACTGGGCCAAGAACAAAGACAACGTGGTCGACTACGGCCCCAACTTCAAAGACGCCAAGATCGGCCTGATCGTCCCCGAATACGTCAAGGCCAACAGCATTGCAGACTTGAAAACCGATACCAGCTTCAAACAGAAGCTGGTCGGCATCGATGCCGGCTCCGGTGTAATGATCAAGACTGAACAAGCCATCAAGGACTACGACCTCACCGGTTACAAACTCCAGGCCAGCTCCGGCGCTGCAATGACTGCCGAACTGGGCCGCGCCTATGCCAAGCAGCAGTCCATTGCCGTTACCGGCTGGGTGCCGCACTGGATGTTCGCCAAGTGGAAGCTCAAGTTCCTCGAAGACCCTAAAGGCGTCTATGGCGCTGCTGAAACCGTAAACAGCATCGGCAGCAAGGAACTGGCGACCAAAGCCCCGGAAGTTGCCGAGTTCCTGAAGAAGTTCAGCTGGCAGTCCAAGGATGAGATCGGCGAAGTGATGCTGGCCATCCAGGAAGGCGCCAAGCCTGAAAAAGCCGCTGAAGACTGGGTTGCCAAGCACCCGGAGCGGGTCAAGGAGTGGACGGGTAAGTAACCGGTAGCATTCAAAGACTCATCGCGGGGCAAGCCCGCTCCCACGAGGCCTGTGTGGCTTTTGGGGGCGCTGCTTGCCCCTTGTGCTTTTAGGGTTTTTCCGAGGCAATTGGCCTCATGGGAGTTTCTATGGTTTTGTACAAACCTGTTCCCGCCAGATATATCTGCTTGTGGGGAGCTCCTTTGTGGCGAGCGGGCTTGTCCGCGTTGGGCTGCGCAGCAGCCCTGGGTTTTCAGGGCTGCTGCGCAGCCCAACGCGGGACAAGCCCGCTCGCCACGACTCTCTATCATTTCCCACAGGATTGGGTCCAACCAGCAATATTGCGGTTGAGCACGGCCCCGCGATGTCTTCGAACTTTTGTTACGCAATCTGCAAAACACCGTTGCATCTAAGACTAAGGTCGTCTGGTTGGCGTTGTACGGCAGCATAAAGTGGAGTCGGGTTCTCCCTAATCTGTGCTGCTAGGACAAAAACAATGAACGACAGCATTTACCTCTCGATACAGAACAGTCCGCGCTTCAAGGAACTGGTCAGCAAGCGCGAGCGTTTTGCCTGGATTCTCTCGGCAATCATGCTCGGCCTCTACAGTGGTTTCATCCTCCTCATCGCCTATGGTCCGCACCTGCTTGGCACCAAGCTCAGCCCTGATTCGTCGATCACCTGGGGCATTCCCCTGGGCGTTGGCCTGATCATCTCGGCCTTTGTGCTCACCGCCATCTACGTGCGTCGCGCCAACGGCGAGTTCGACGAGCTGAACAAGGCCATTCTCGAGGAGGCCAAACAATGATCCGACACGCCAAAACCCTGGCCGTCCTGGCCTGCGGGGCCTTTGCCCCCGCTGTGTGGGCCGCTGATGCGCTCACCGGCGAAGTGCACAAGCAGCCGCTGAACGTTGCCGCCATCGCCATGTTCGTCGCCTTTGTGGCTTTTACCCTGGGGATTACCTACTGGGCCTCGAAGCGCAACAAATCGGCCTCTGACTACTATGCAGCAGGCGGCCGTATTACCGGTTTCCAGAACGGCCTGGCGATTGCCGGCGACTACATGTCGGCGGCCTCGTTCCTGGGTATTTCCGCGCTGGTGTTCACCTCGGGCTATGACGGCCTGATCTACTCCATCGGTTTCTTGGTCGGCTGGCCGATCATTCTGTTCCTGATCGCCGAACGCCTGCGTAACCTCGGCAAGTACACCTTCGCCGACGTTGCCTCCTACCGCCTTGGGCAGAAAGAAATCCGCACCCTGTCGGCCTCCGGCTCGCTGGTGGTGGTGGCGTTCTACCTGATCGCGCAGATGGTCGGTGCCGGCAAGCTGATCCAGCTGCTGTTCGGCCTGGACTACCACGTTGCGGTGATCCTGGTGGGCATCCTGATGTGCATGTACGTGCTGTTCGGCGGCATGCTGGCCACCACTTGGGTGCAGATCATCAAAGCCGTGCTGTTGCTGTCTGGTGCCAGCTTCATGGCACTGATGGTGATGAAACACGTAGGCTTCGACTTCAACACCCTGTTCTCCGAAGCCATCAAGGTGCACAGCAAAGGCGAGGCCATCATGAGCCCGGGCGGTCTGGTCAAAGACCCGATCTCGGCGTTCTCCCTGGGCCTGGCGCTGATGTTCGGTACCGCTGGCCTGCCACACATCCTGATGCGCTTCTTCACCGTCAGTGATGCCAAGGAAGCGCGCAAGAGCGTGCTGTACGCCACTGGCTTCATCGGCTACTTCTACATCCTGACCTTCATCATCGGCTTCGGCGCGATCCTGCTGGTCAGCACCAACCCAGACTTCAAGGACGCTGCCGGCGCCCTGCTGGGCGGCAACAACATGGCGGCGGTGCACCTGGCCGATGCCGTGGGCGGCAGTATCTTCCTTGGCTTCATCTCGGCAGTGGCCTTTGCCACCATCCTGGCAGTGGTTGCCGGCCTGACCCTGGCAGGTGCCTCGGCGGTGTCCCACGACCTTTATGCCAGCGTATGGCGCAAGGGCAAGGCCAACGACAAGGATGAGATCCGCGTATCGAAGATCACCACCATCGCCCTGGGCGTACTGGCGATCGGCCTGGGCATCCTCTTCGAGAAGCAGAACATCGCGTTCATGGTGGGCCTGGCGTTCTCCATCGCGGCGAGCTGCAACTTCCCGGTACTGCTGCTCTCGATGTACTGGAAGAAACTCACCACCCGTGGCGCCATGATCGGCGGCTGGCTGGGGCTGGTCAGCGCGGTGGGCCTGATGGTCCTCGGCCCGACCATCTGGGTGCAGATCCTCGGCCACGAGAAAGCCATCTACCCGTACGAGTACCCGGCGCTGTTCTCCATGCTGATCGCCTTCGTCGGTATCTGGTTCTTCTCGGTCACCGACAAGTCCAAGGCAGCCGAAAACGAGCGCGCACTGTTCTACCCGCAGTTCGTCCGTTCGCAGACCGGTCTTGGCGCCAGCGGCGCGGTTTCCCACTGATCGCTTGAGGTTGAGCTGAACTGAAAACGCCCCGCAGATGCGGGGCGTTTTCGTTAGCGCGATGACTGCAGGCCTATATGCGGCCCAGCAACACCAGGATCAGCAGCACCACCAGCACCACACCGATGATACCCGACGGGCCATAGCCCCATGAACGGGAGTGAGGGAAGACCGGTAAGCCACCGACCAGCAGCAGGATGAGGATGATGATGAGGATCGTGGTCATGGCGGAATCCTTGCGTGATTGAGGGTCAAGCGCTGGGCGTTGCCAGCCGCTTACAGATTCCGACCGGTGCGGGTGAGCAAAGATTCCATCGATATTCGCCTGTTGTTGCCGTTTCGCTGTGCACGGCTGCGATACCCCCATATTCACCCTCCTGATGCCGCACCTGGCGCCCCTGAAGTCTGGCTAGACTCCAGCGATTCCCACAACAACCGGGCTGCACCCATGCATAACCGAATGATGATCACCGGGGCCGGGTCGGGCCTGGGCCGCGAAATTGCCGTGCGCTGGGCTGGTGACGGCTGGCAACTGGCGCTGGCCGACGTCAACGAGGCCGGCCTTCGAGAAACCCTGGACCTGGTGCGTACAGCCGGTGGCGACGGCTTCGTGCAGCGCTGCGATGTACGCGACTACAGCCAGCTGACCGCGCTGGCCCAGGCCTGCGAGGAACGCTTTGGCGGCTGCGATGTGATCGTCAACAATGCTGGCGTGGCCTCTGGCGGTTTTTTCGCCGAGCTGTCGCTGGAGGACTGGGACTGGCAGATCGCGGTCAACCTGATGGGCGTGGTCAAAGGCTGCAAGGCGTTCTTGCCGCTGCTTGAGCGCAGCCGCGGGCGGATTATCAACATTGCCTCCATGGCCGCGCTGATGCAGGGGCCGGGCATGAGCAACTACAACGTGGCCAAGGCCGGGGTACTGGCGCTGTCGGAAAGCCTTTTGGTGGAACTGCGCCAGGTCGAGGTGGCGGTGCACGTGGTGTGCCCGTCGTTCTTCCAGACCAACCTGCTGGATTCGTTCAGGGGGCCGAACCCTGCCATGAAGGCGCAGGTTGGCAAGTTGCTGGAAGGCTCGCCCATTAGCGCTGCGGACATTGCCGAGCACATTCACCGCCAGGTCGAGGCGGGTGAATTTTTGATTCTGCCCCACGAAGCGGGGCGCCAGGCCTGGCAACTGAAGTGCCAGGCGCCTGAGAAGCTGTATGACGAGATGGCCGATATGGCGCAGAAGATGCGCGCCAAGGCACGCAAACCGACAAATTGAGCTGACTGTTGCGGTGTGTAGGAATATTTACCCTTAGTTGTAGGCTTGGTCTATTTCGCCCGCAGAGGATTGTAGAGGCGAAGTGCCATGTAGCAGGCTCCGATTTTTCCTGTTGTGGAGGTACGGAGCATGCTGGTAATCGGACGTGAAGTCGGCGAGGTCATCCTCATCAGCGAGCACATCAGGATTCAGGTCGTGGCACTGGACAACGGCCAGGTGCGCCTGGGTATCACCGCCCCGCGTGATGTGCAGGTGCATCGCTCTGAGGTGTATCGGCGCATCAAGGAGCAGCAACGGCGCGAGGGCGAAAGCTAGGCGGTCAGCCCAGCAGTTCCCGAGGCACATCGTGCTTGGCCAGCAATTGGCACTGCTGGCTTTCCATATCGAACAGGATGAATGCCTGGCCCTTGGCTAGCGCCTGGCGCACGCGCAGCACGCGGGTTTCAAGCGGCGTGTCATCACCGTTGTCGGTGCCATCGCGGGTGACGAAGTCCTCGATCAGGCGGGTGAGGGTTTCGGCTTCGAGTTGGTCGTAGGGGATCAGCATGGTGGTGGTGAGGGTCTCGGCAAAGGTTGCTCGATGCTACGCGAAGCGCGGCGTACGTGCAGCACGCACGCCGCTCACTTCAGTCTTTGTTGCCCACCAGGCTGTCGACGGGCGGTACCCGTGTATCGCTTTCCATTTGCGCGTCGTGCTCCAACTGGTGGCTGAAGCGCTCAAGCGAGGCATTGCCCGGGTGCGAGTCGCTGGCAAACACCGGCGGGCTCAGCAGGTAGCCGCACAGCAGCCGGCTCAAAGCCGCCAGGCTGTCGATATGGGTGCGTTCGTAGCCATGGGTGGCATCGCAACCGAACGCCACCAGCGCGGTGCGGATGTCGTGGCCTGCAGTGACTGCCGAGTGGGCGTCGCTGAAGTAGTAGCGGAACAGGTCGCGGCGTACCGGTAGTTCCTGGTCGGCAGCAAGTTTGAGCAGGTGCCGGGACAGGTGGTAGTCATAGGGGCCGGAGGAGTCCTGCATGGCCACGCTCACTGCATGTTCACTGGACGACTGGCCGGGGGCCACCGGGGCGATGTCGATGCCGACGAATTCACTGACGTCCCAGGGCAGGGCGCCTGCGGCACCAGAGCCGGTTTCTTCGGTGATGGTGAACAGCGGGTGGCAGTCGATCAGCGGTTGGTGGCCACTTTCGACCACGGCCTTGAGGGCCGCCAGCAGCGCAGCCACGCCGGCTTTGTCATCCAGGTGGCGGGCGCTGATATGGCCGCTGTCGGTGAACTCCGGCAGTGGGTCGAAGGCCACGAAGTCACCAATACCAATGCCCAGCGCCTCACAATCGGCGCGGTTGGTGCAGTAGGCATCCAGGCGCACCTCGACGTGGTCCCAGCTCACGGGCATCTGGTCGATTGCGGTGTTGAACGCATGCCCGCTGGCCATCAGTGGCAGCACGCTGCCGCGCAGTACGCCGGTGTCGGTGAAGACGCTGACCCGGCTGCCCTCGGCGAAGCGGCTCGACCAGCAGCCTACCGGCGCCAGTGCCAGCCGGCCGTTGTCCTGCAACTGCCGCACGCTGGCGCCGATGGTGTCCAAGTGCGCCGAGACGGCGCGGTCCGGGGAGCTGCGTTGGCCCTTGAGGGTGGCGCGGATGGTGCCGCGCCGGGTCAGCTCGAAGGGGATGCCCAGCTCGTCTAGGCGTTCGGCGACGTAGCGCACGATGGTGTCGGTGAAGCCGGTGGGGCTGGGGATGGCGAGCATCTCCAGCAGGACTTTTTTCATGTAGTCCAGATCGGGTTCGGGGTGTCGTTCAGGCATAGGGACTCCTCGATTGAGCACATGGTGGGGTGAATGGGGGCCGCGGTGCGGCCCATCGCAGGCTGGCGCCAGCTCCCACAGAAACCGCACACAGCCCCAGTATTGAGGTGTGGCGCAGATCCCTGTGGGAGCTGGCGGCAGCCTGCGATGAGGCCCGGTCAGGCAAATCAGGCCCCCGGTGCTCGGCTATGGGGGAACAGCAGGTCGATGAAGCGCTCGGCTGTCGGTTGCGGCTCGTGGTTGGCCAGGCCTGCACGTTCGTTGGCTTCGATGATCACGTAGTCCGGGCTCTGCGCATCGCTGACCATGAAGTCCAGCCCGACCACCGGTATTTCCAGCGCCCGTGCCGCACGCACGGCGGCGTCGGCCAGCACCGGGTGCAGGCGCCCGGTGACGTCCTCAAGGGTGCCACCGGTGTGCAGGTTGGCGGTGCGGCGAACGGCCAGGCGCTCACCGGCAGGCAGGATGTCGGCGTAACCAAAGCCTGCGCCCTTGAGCGTGCGCTCGGTTTCATCGTCCAGCGGAATGCGGCTTTCGCCACCGGTGGCCGCCATGCGCCGCCGGCTCTGCGCCTCGATCAGCTCGCGAATGCTGTGCTTGCCATCCCCGATCACCTGGGCCGGGTGGCGCACCGCAGCGGCCACCACTTCAAAACCGATCACCACGATGCGCAGGTCAAGGCCCGGGTGGAAGCTTTCCAGCAGCACCCGGCTATCGAACTGCCGGGCGTGCTCCACGGCACGGCCAAGTTCGTCGATGCAGGTGAGATTCACCGCCACCCCCTGGCCCTGTTCACCGTCCACCGGCTTGACCACCACCGCGCCGTGCTCGTCGAGAAACGCCAGGTTGTCATCGGCATTGCTCGCCAGTTGTTGCGCCGGCACTTGCAAACCAGCCTGGTCCAGCACCTTGCGGGTCAGGCGCTTGTCCTGGCACAGGGTCATGGTCACGGCGGTGGTGAGGTCGCTGAGCGACTCGCGGCAGCGGATTCGCCGCCCACCCAGGCTCAGGGTGAACAGCCCGGCAGTGGCGTCGTCGACCTGCACGTCGATGCCCCGGCGCAAGGCTTCGTCAACGATGATGCGCGCGTACGGGTTGAGCTCCGCTTCAGGCCCCGGGCCGAGGAACAGCGGCTGGTTGATGCCATTCTTGCGCTTGACCGCAAAGGTCGGCAGGTTGCGAAAACCCAGCTTGTGGTACAGGCGCTTGGCCTGGCGGTTGTCGTGCAGTACCGACAGATCCAGGTAGGCCAGCTCGCGGCTCATGAAGTGCTCGATCAGATGACGCACCAGCACTTCACCCACGCCTGGGCGGGTGCAGTGCGGGTCTACCGCCAGGCACCACAGGCTGCAACCGTGCTCGGGGTCGTCGAAGGCCTTGCTGTGGTTCAACCCCATGACGCTGCCGATCACTGCATGGGTGTCTTCGTCCTCGGCCAGCCAGTACACCGGGCCACCGAGGTGGCGCGGGGTCAGCAGGTCGGCGTCGACCGGCAGCATGCCGCGGGCCTGGTACAAGGTGTTGATGGCTTGCCAGTCGGCGGCCGTCTGCGCACGGCGGATACGAAACCCGCGAAACACCCGCTGCGCCGGGCGGTAGTCGGTAAACCACAGGCGCAGGGTGTCGGAGGGGTCCAGAAACAACTGTTGCGGTGCCTGGGCCAGCACCTGTTGCGGCGCCGCCACGTAGAGCGCGATATCACGTTCGCCGGGGCGTTCCTCAAGCAGCGCTTCGGCCAGGCATACCGGGTCTGGGTAGGTGTGCCCGATCAGCAGCCGGCCCCAGCCGCAGTGCACGGCACGCGGCTGGTCGTGCGGCTCGCTGCCGTCACCGGCCAGGCGCGCCTGCAGACGCTCGTAGGAGGGCGCCTGGCCGCGCAGAAGGCGCTGGCCGTAGGCGATTTCGTGGGCTTTCATCGATCAGATTCCTTGTTCGCTGAGCCACAGGTTCAGGGCCGCCAACTGCCACAGCTTGGAGCCGCGCAGTGGGGTGAGCTGGCCGTGGGGGTTGCTCAGCAGTCGGTCGAGCATGGCCGGGTTGAACAGGCCACGGTCCTGGCTCGGGTCAGTCAGCAGATCGCGTACCCACCCAAGGGTGGCACCTTCGAGGTGCTTGAGCCCGGGCACCGGGAAATAGCCCTTCTTGCGGTCGATCACCTCATGCGGGATGACCCGGCGCGCGGCCTGCTTGAGCACCTGCTTGCCGCCATCGGGCAGCTTGAAGCGCGCCGGAATGCGCGCCGACAGCTCAACCAGGCGGTAGTCGAGGAACGGCGTGCGCGCTTCAAGGCCCCAAGCCATGGTCATGTTGTCGACACGTTTGACCGGGTCGTCGACCAGCATCACTGTGCTGTCCAGGCGCAGCGCCTTGTCCACAGCATCCGGCGCACCTGGGCGGGCGAAGTGCTCGCGCACGAAGTCGCCAGCGGCGTCGTTGTCCAGTAGCCACGGTGCCTGCACGGTTTCGCGGTATTCGGCATGGCTGCGGTCGAAGAATGCCTCGCGGTAGGCGCCAAAGGCATCGTCGGCGCCGTCGACTTTGGGGTACCAGTGGTAACCGGCAAACAGCTCGTCGGCACCCTGGCCGCTCTGCACGCCCTTGCAATGCTTGGCGACTTCGCGCGACAGCAGGTAGAAGGCGATGCAGTCATGGCTGACCATCGGCTCGCTCATCGCGCGGAAGGCGGCCGGCAGCTGGTCGATGATCTCGTGTTCGGCGATGCGCAACTGGTGGTGGCGAGTGCCGTAGTGGCGGGCGATCAGGTCGGAGTACTGGAACTCGTCGCCGCGTTCGCCGCCGGCATCTTCAAAGCCGATGGAGAAGGTCGACAGGTCCTCCACGCCAACTTCGCGCAACAACCCGACCAGCAGGCTCGAGTCGACGCCGCCAGACAGCAGCACGCCAACATCTACCGCCGCACGTTGGCGGATGGCCACTGCGTCACGGGTGGCGTCGAGCACACGAGTGGTCCAGCCTTCGAGGTCCAGATCCTTTTCATCGGCGCGAGGGCCGTATTGCAACTGCCACCAGGTCTGCTGCTCGACTTCGCCGTGGCGGTCGACGCGCATCCAGGTGCCGGGTTCGAGCTTTTGCACGTTGGCCAGCAGCGTACGCGGCGCGGGCACCACGGCGTGGAAGTTGAGGTAGTGGTTGAGTGCCACCGGGTCGATGACCGGGTCGATATCGCCGCCTTTGAGCAGCGCCGGCAGCGTCGAGGCGAAGCGCAGGCGTTCGCCGCTGCGCGACAGGTACAGCGGCTTGACGCCGAGGCGGTCGCGGGCCAGGAACAGGCGCTGGTTGTCGCGCTCCCAGATGGCCAGGGCGAACATGCCGTTGAGCTTGGGCAACAGCGCGGCGCCCCAGGCGTGATAACCCTTGAGCAGCACTTCGGTGTCGCCGTCGGACCAGAACGAGTAGCCCAGGTCGAGCAGCTCCTGGCGCAGTTCGGGGAAGTTGTAGATGGCCCCATTGAACGCCAGCGACAGGCCCAAGGTGTTGTCGACCATCGGCTGCGCCGAGCCGTCGGACAGATCCATGATCTTCAGCCGACGGTGGCCGAGGGCTATCGGCCCTTGGCTATGGAAGCCCCAGGCATCCGGGCCACGTGGCGCCAGATGGTGGGTGATGCGCTCCACGGCGGCGAGGTCCGCCGGGCGAGGCGCTTGGCCGAGGGGGGTGAAACGAAACTCTCCTGCTAATCCGCACATAAGTCCTTACCGGTTTTGCCGTTGGGGAAAGGGCGCCCTGAAATAGGCGCACTTAGGTAAGGACCGGGGTGGGTTGTGAGAGTTTTAGATCATTCTGTTATATACGACGGGCGGGCGTGGGAGCGTTCATGGTTTTGCAAAAGCCTGTACTGGCCTCATCGCAGGCTATCGCCAGCTCCCACAGAGACCGCGTGCAGCCGCAATATCAGGGCCGGGCCGAGATTCCTGTGGGAGCTGGCGCCAGCCTGCGATGAGGCCAGCAAGGCCCCTATTTCCCGCGAATCAACCTGCGCAGCCCAAACCGGTTCGGATGACAGCCCTCAGCCACGCCCCTCGGCACCGGCAGCGGCTCCCCGGTCACCCAGGCGGCAATCAGTTCCCCTGCCAACGGCGCTGTCACCAACCCCCGCGACCCATGCCCGGTGTTCACATACAGCCCCTCCAGCCACGGGCAGTCGACCTGCGGCACCTGCCGCGCATCTTTACGCAGCGCAGCAAAGGCCGCCTCGAACGCCTGGGCATCGGCCAGGGGCCCGACAATCGGCAGGTAATCCGGGCTGGTGCAGCGGAACGCCGCGCGCCCCTCAAGCACAGCGGGGTCCAGCTCACCTGCGCCAAGGCGCCCGGCAAGGTCTGCCGATATTTCCTCCAGCAAGCGCAAGTTGCCCTGATGCTCGGCAACGGTCGGTTCGGTGTGCTGGCTGCTGAAATCAAAACTTGCACCGAGCGTGTGCTCATCGCCCCGTGGCGGCGCCACATAGCCCTCGGCACACACCACCGTGCTCAACGCCCGGCTGGCAGGGGTGGCTGGCAAGCGGGTGATCTGCCCGCGAATGCGCTTGAGCGGCAACTGCGCGCAGGCTGCAAAACTGCGCACATCGGCGGCACCGGCCAGCACCACCAGTGGCGCGCTGGCCAGCAATTGCCCGGCGTCCCAGGCCTGCCAGAGCCCCCCGGCTTTGCGCAGCTCCAGCACATTGGCGTGGCTCAGCAGCCTGATACGCGGGTGCTCAAGCTGCGCCCGGCAAAGTGCCGGCGGGTGCGCCCAGCCGCCCTCGGGGTAGAACAACCCACCCGATGGCAGGCCGATACCGGCAAGGGTCTGCGCCTCTTCCTGGGTCAGCACATGCAGCAAGCTGGGGTCGAACGCCGCTGCGAGTTTGCCCTGGCGTGCCGCTTCCTGCTCATCGAAGGCCAGTTGCAGCACGCCGCAACCGTCCCAGTCGATGCCACGTTGCAGCCGGTGCAGCCAGCGGCGGGTGTAGCCAAAGCCTGCGAGGATCAACTGCGACAGCGCCGTGCCATGGGCAGACAGCTTCAGGTAGAGCACCCCTTGCGGGTTGCCGGACGCCTCTTGCGCAGGGCCTGCGTGGCGTTCCAGCACACTGACCTGCCAGCCACGGGCGGCAAGGCTGGCCGCAGTTGCGCTGCCGGCAAGGCCGGCGCCGATCACCAGCGCCTCACGCGGGCCGGGCAGGGCGGCGGGGCGTGCGTACCAGGGGGCTGGTGCCGGGCTGGGCTCAGCCCTGAACACCCCATGCATGACTTCCCATTTTTTCCCAAGCCCCGGCACTTTCTTCATGCTGAAGCCTGCCTCCACCAGCGAGCGGCGCACCCAGCCGGTGGTGGTAAAGGTGCCCAGCGTGGTGCCTGGGTGCGACAGCCGCGCCAGTTGCGCGAACAGCTCAGGGGTCCACATGTCCGGGTTCTTGGCCGGGGCAAAGCCGTCGAGAAACCAGGCATCGATGCGTGCGTCGAGCTGCGGCAGTTGCTCAAGCGCATCGCCGATCATCAACGTCAGCGTGACGCGCCCGCC
The DNA here is from genome assembly GCF_014268805.2 of Pseudomonas farsensis. Taxonomy (GTDB): domain Bacteria; phylum Pseudomonadota; class Gammaproteobacteria; order Pseudomonadales; family Pseudomonadaceae; genus Aquipseudomonas; species Aquipseudomonas farsensis. The sequence goes on along the minus strand of NZ_JABWRF020000006.1, from coordinate 21,526 downwards.
ATCGAGGCTGAACTGCTGAAAACCGGGGTGCACCGCCACGTACTGCGCCAGCAGCGGCTCGGTGAAGGCGGCCAGGTGCGGCCACAGTTGGGTGGCGCGGGTGAGGTCTTCGCGGGTCAGCGGGTATTTCTCGACGCTGACGAAGTGCAGGCGCGCCTCGGGCTGGGCAAGCTCGGCGAACAGCTGCCAGGCGCAGAAAAAATTCATGCCGGTACCAAACCCGGTTTCGCCGATCACCAGGCATTGATGGGCGGCCAGGGCGGCGAAGCGCTGGCGCAACTGGTTCTGCTCGATGAACACATAGAGGGTTTCGTCCAGGCCTTGTTCCCTGGAGAAGTACACGTCGTCGTACTGGCGGGAATAAGGGCGGCCGTGGTCGTCCCAGTCGATCTGGGCGTATTCGTGTGGGGCGGACATGGCAGGCTCGGTAGCGGCGGATGGGCGATTTTACGCCATTGCCAGGATTACCGGGCAAGCGGGCCGCCACGCCGTTACAGGCAGGCAGGATTTCCGCTAGTCTTGGTTATCCAGTGAAGGAGCCATCCATGTTCGAATCCGCCGAAATCGGTCACAGCATCGACAAGGAAACCTTTGAAACCGAGGTGCCAGCCCTGCGCGAGGCACTGCTCGAAGCCCAGTACGAGCTCAAGCAGCAGTCGCGTTTCCCGGTGATCGTGCTGATCAACGGCATCGAAGGCGCCGGCAAGGGCGAGACGGTCAAGCTGCTCAACGAGTGGATGGACCCGCGCCTGATCGAGGTGCGCACTTTCGACCAGCAGACCGACGAAGAACTCGCCCGCCCGCCGGCCTGGCGCTACTGGCGCGCGCTGCCGCCGAAGGGGCGCATGGGCGTGTTCTTTGGCAACTGGTACAGCCAGATGCTCGAAGGCCGCGTGCATGGCCGCTTCAAGGACGCCGTGCTGGACCAGGCGATTGCCGGTGCCGAGCGCCTGGAGCAAATGCTCTGCGATGAAGGCGCGTTGATCATCAAGTTCTGGTTCCACCTGTCGAAAAAACAGATGAAGGCGCGGCTCAAGGCCCTCAAGCAGGACCCGCTGCACAACTGGCGCATCAGCCCGCTGGACTGGCAGCAGTCCGAAACCTACGACCGTTTCGTGCGCTTTGGCGAGCGCGTGCTGCGCCGCACCAGCCGCGACTATGCGCCCTGGCATGTGGTTGAGGGCGTCGACCCGCATTACCGCAGCCTGGCGGTGGGGCGCATCCTGCTCGAAAGCCTGCAGGCGGCGCTTGCCAACAAACCGCGCAAACATGAAGGCAATGTGGCGCCGCTGGGGCGCAGTATCGACGACAAGAGCCTGCTCGGTGCGCTGGACATGACCCTGCGCCTGGACAAACGCGATTACGAAGAACAACTGGTCACCGAGCAGGCGCGCCTGGCCGGCCTGTTGCGCAACAAGCACATGCGCAAGCACGCCCTGGTGGCCGTGTTCGAAGGCAACGATGCCGCCGGCAAGGGCGGCGCGATCCGCCGCGTGGCGGCGGCGCTGGACCCGCGCCAATACCGCATCGTGCCGATTGCCGCGCCCACAGAAGAGGAGCGCGCGCAGCCTTACCTGTGGCGGTTCTGGCGGCATATCCCGGCGCGCGGCAAGTTCACCATCTTTGACCGCTCCTGGTATGGCCGGGTGCTGGTGGAGCGGGTCGAGGGGTTTTGCACGCCGGCGGACTGGATGCGTGCCTATGGCGAAATCAATGATTTCGAAGAGCAGTTACGCAATGCCGGCATTGTGGTGGTGAAGTTCTGGTTGTCGATCGACCAGCAGACCCAGCTTGAGCGCTTTGAGGAACGTGAGCAGATTCCGTTCAAACGCTACAAAATCACCGAGGAAGACTGGCGCAACCGCGAAAAGTGGGATGTGTATAGCGAGGCGGTAGGCGATATGGTCGACCGCACCAGCACCGAGATTGCACCCTGGACGCTGGTTGAGGCCAACGACAAGCGCTGGGCGCGGGTAAAAGTGCTGCGTACCATCAACCAGGCGCTGGAAGACGCATTCGCCAAGGACAAGAAGTAGGCCGCGATTTTCTGCCGTGAGCGGGCTTGTGGGGGCCGTCTTTGTGGGAGCGGGCTTGCCCCGCGATCAATGGTCCTGCCATCGCGGGGCAAGCCCGCTCCCACGTTTTGTTGCGGCCATGCCTTCAAGGAATGACCCAATGAATTCTTTTCCCGCATCCAGTCCCCAGCAACTTGCATCAAGCCCCTAGAATCAAGTCACCCCCACCCCGGGCCTGATCGAGGACACCATGCACACCACTTCTGGCCGTTGGGTCTTCGGCCTGCTGCTTGCCCTGCTGACTGCGCTGCTCTGGGGCATCTTGCCCATCAAGCTCAAACAGGTGCTGCAAGTGATGGACCCGGTGACCGTCACCTGGTACCGCCTGACGGTGTCTGGCACATTGCTGTTCGTATGGCTTGCGGCCAATCGGCGGCTGCCCTCGTTCAGCGCACTGGGCCACAAGCGCAAGGGTTTGGTGGTGGTGGCGATATTCGGGCTTTTGGGCAACTACGTGTTGTACCTGGTCGGCCTCAAGCTGCTCAGCCCCGGCACTGCACAACTGGTGGTGCAACTGGGGCCGGTGCTGTTGCTGGTGGCCAGCGTGTTTGTGTTCAAGGAGCGTTTCAGCGTCGGCCAAGGCATTGGTCTGGTGGTGTTGCTGGCGGGCTTCGGGCTGTTCTTCAATCAGCGCCTGGCAGAGTTGCTGGGCTCGCTCGGTACCTACACCACCGGGGTGCTGACGGTGGTGTTGGCCACCAGCATCTGGGTGTTCTATGCGCTGAGCCAGAAGCAGCTGCTGACGGTCTGGAACTCGCAGCAGGTGATGATGGTGATCTATATCGGCTGTGCGGCCCTGCTGACGCCGTGGGTACACCCGTTGGAGGCGTTGCAACTGAGCCCGTTGCAGGGTTGGCTGCTGCTGGCGTGCTGCCTGAATACCCTGGTGGCCTATGGCGCATTCGCCGAAGCCTTGGCGCACTGGGAAGCTTCGCGGGTCAGCGCGACCCTTGCCTTGACGCCGCTGGTGACCTTTGTGGCCGTGGCCATTGCGGCCTGGCTGTGGCCTGACTATGTGCATGCCGAGGACATCAACGCGCTGGGTTATTTCGGCGCGTTGACGGTGGTGCTCGGCTCGGCCTTGGTTGCCCTTGGGCCGTCGATTGTGGCCGGCTGGCGGGCGAGGGCGGCGCGGGCTGGGTGAAATATGGCGCCACTGTAGGAGCGGCCTTGTGTCGCGAAAGGGGGCGAAGCGCCCCTGAAATCTGTGCTTCACATTGATATCGCCGGGGCCGCTATACGGCCCTGTTCGCGACACAAGGCCGCTCCTACACCAACCGCGTAGAGCAGCCCCGGCACCGCAGGTCAGCCCTTGCCACCCGGCGCGAGCATATTCTCCGGCCTTACCCATTCATCGAACTGCTCATTGCTCAGGTAGCCGAGCGCAAGTGCGGCCTCGCGCAGGGTCTTGCCTTCGTTGTAAGCCTTCTTGGCGATTTCTGCTGCCTTGTCATAACCAATGTGCGGGTTCAGCGCCGTTACCAGCATCAACCCGCGCTCCAGGTGGGCGGCCATTTGCGCGGGGTCGGGCTCGATGCCGGCCACGCAATGCTCCTGGAAATTACGGCAGCCATCGGCGAGCAAGGTGATCGACTGCAACAGGTTGTGGATGATCACCGGCTTGAACACGTTCAACTGCAGGTGCCCCTGGCTTGCCGCAAAGGCAATCGCCGCATCGTTGCCAAGCACCTGGCAGGCCAGCATCGACAACGCCTCACACTGGGTCGGGTTGACCTTGCCAGGCATGATCGAGCTGCCCGGCTCGTTGGCCGGCAGGCGCACTTCGGCAAGCCCGGCGCGCGGGCCGGAGCCGAGCAGACGCAGGTCGTTGGCAATTTTCATCAGCGCCACGGCCAAGGTTTTGAGCGCACCGGCCAGGCTGGTGAGTGGCTCGTGCCCGGCGAGGGCGGCGAACTTGTTCGGCGCGGTGACGAAAGGCAGGCCCGACAGCGCCGCCAGCTCTGCGGCGATGGCTTCGGCAAACCCGTGCGGGGCATTCAGCCCGGTGCCCACCGCCGTACCGCCCTGGGCCAACTCGCACACCGCCGGCAAGGTGGCGCGGATAGCGCGCTGGGCGTAGTCGAGCTGGGCGACGAACGCCGAGACTTCCTGGCCGAAGGTGATGGGCGTGGCATCCATCATGTGTGTGCGGCCGGTTTTGACCAACTGGTGATGGCGGGCTGACAGCTCGGCCAGCCCGGAAGACAGCTCGGCGACCGCGGGCAGCAGTTGGTTGTGCACCGCTTGCACGGCTGCGATGTGCATGGCGGTAGGGAAGCAGTCGTTGGAACTTTGCGAGCGGTTGACGTGGTCGTTGGGGTGCACCGGCGCCTTACCGCCGCGGCCTTGGCCTGCCAGCTCGTTGGCACGCCCGGCAATCACCTCGTTGACGTTCATGTTGCTTTGCGTGCCGCTGCCGGTCTGCCATACCACCAGCGGGAATTGATCGTCGTGGGTGCCAGCGAGCACTTCATCGGCAGCCTGTTCGATCAGCCGGGCGATGTCGGCGGGCAGGTCGCCATTACGGTCGTTGACCCGGGCGGCGGCTTTCTTGATCAGCGCCAGGGCGTGCAGCACCGCCAGCGGCATGCGTTCGCTGCCGATGGCGAAGTTGATCAGCGAGCGCTGTGTCTGCGCGCCCCAGTAGGCCTGCTCAGGAACTTCGACCGGGCCCAGGCTGTCTGTCTCGATACGGCTCATGCTGCGCGCTCTCCTTGAATTAACCAGAACTCGCAGTTTAGGCCCTGAATCGACCGAGCGGTTCAGTCGCTCGTCGTGCCACTTGAGCACATCGCCACCACGGCGCAGAATGCTCTACTCTGAGGTACCCGCCTCCCTTTCTTGAAGGAAATGCAATGACCCGTCTCCGTGTCCTCTGTGCCGCCGTTGCCCTGGTTTGCGCCAGCGGCCAGGTACTCGCCGCAACTGCCAGCCACAACGCTGCCGCCGAGAAATTCCTGACCCTGGCCAATGCCGACAAGCTGGGTACCCCGGTGTACATGCAGGTCCAGCAGATGTTTGCCCAGCGCTTCGAGCAAACCAAGGCACCGGCCACCAAGAAGAACGTCCTCGACAGCTACACCGCCAAGGCCAATGCTGCCCTGGACAACGCCATTGGCTGGAAAAAGCTCAAGCCGCAAATGGTCAACCTGTACACCGCGACCTTCACCGAGGCCGAGCTCAACGACCTGGTCAAGTTCTACGAGTCGCCGCTGGGCAAGAAAGTCCTGCGTGAAATGCCCAAGGTTACCCAGCAGTCGGCCCAGCTGACCCAGCAGAGCCTGGAACCTGCGGTACCTGTGGTCAACAAGCTGCTTGACGACATGACCAAGGAACTCGACCCGAACGCCGGCAAAGCCGTAGCGCCTGCCAAGAAGTGAGCCTGACGCGATGAGCATGCAGCAACGTATCGAGCAGCAACTGGCCGCGCTGGGTGACCAGCACCTTGAAGTGCACAACGAAAGCCACATGCATAGCCGTGGCCAGGAGTCGCACTACAAAGCCGTGCTGGTCAGCGCGCAGTTTGCCGGGCTCAACAGCGTCAAGCGCCACCAGAAGGTCTACGCCACCATGGGCGAGCTGATGGGGCAGATCCATGCCCTGGCCATCCACACCTACACCCCTGAAGAGTGGGCAGTGGTTGGGGTGGCGCCGGCTTCGCCGGTGTGCGCAGGCGGCGGGCACTGATTCCCGCCAGGGATTCTGCTAGACTTCGCCATCCTTCGGGGCCGCTGCGCGGCCCATCGCGGCACCAGGCCGCTCCTGCACAGGCAGCAATGTCTTTGTGGGAGCGGCCTTTTGTCGCGAAAGCGGGGCAGCCCCCCAACCCTGTTCATGTAAACGCCCGGTTCGCCCCTTACGAGGGCAGCCACCTGGAGATTCAACGCAAATGACCCAACCGATCGTCGTGGCGGCGCTGTACAAATTCGTCACCCTCACAGACTACGTCGAACTGCGCGAGCCCCTGCTCAAGGCAATGCTCGACAACAACGTCAAAGGCACGCTGCTGCTGGCTGAAGAGGGTATCAACGGTACCGTGTCCGCCACCCGCGAAGGCATCGACGGCCTGCTGGCCTGGCTGCGCAACGACCCGCGCATGGTCGACATCGACCATAAAGAGTCGTACTGCGACGAACAACCGTTCTACCGCACCAAGGTCAAGCTGAAAAAAGAGATCGTCACCCTGGGCGTGCCGGGCGTCGACCCGAACAAAGCCGTCGGCACCTACGTCGAGCCCAAGGATTGGAACGCGCTGATCAGCGACCCCGAAGTACTGCTGATCGACACCCGCAACGACTACGAAGTGGCCATCGGCACCTTCAAGGGCGCGGTCGACCCCAAGACCGAGACCTTCCGCGAGTTCCCCGAGTACATCAAGGCCAACTTCGACCCCGCCAAACACAAGAAGGTGGCGATGTTCTGCACCGGCGGTATCCGCTGCGAAAAAGCCTCCAGCTACATGCTCGGTGAGGGCTTCGAAGCCGTCTATCATCTCAAGGGTGGGGTGCTGAAGTACTTCGAAGAGGTGCCTCAGGAAGAAAGCCTGTGGGACGGCGACTGCTTCGTGTTCGACAACCGCGTCACCGTGCGCCACGACCTCAGCGAGGGCGAGTACGACCAGTGCCACGCCTGCCGCCACCCGGTCGATGCCAAGGACCGCGAGTCCGAGCATTACTCGCCTGGCGTGAGCTGCCCGCATTGCTGGGACACCCTCAGTGAGAAGACCCGCCGCAGTGCCATCGACCGGCAAAAGCAGATCGAACTGGCCAAGGCGCGCAACCTGCCACACCCGATCGGTTTCAACTACAAAGCCGAGGCCTGACCGATGTCCGCACGCCTGCTCTATGTGATGGACCCGATGTGCTCCTGGTGCTGGGGTTTTGCCCCAGTGGCCGAGGCCCTGTTCGCCCAGGCGCGCGAGGCCGGGGTGGCCACCCACCTGGTGCCAGGCGGGCTGCGCAGCGGCAGCAGTGCGCTGGATACCTCGACGCGCAAGTACATCCTTGAGCACTGGCAGGCGGTGCAGGATGCCACCGGGCAGCCGTTCAGCTTCGAAGGCGCGATGCCCGACGGTTTTGTCTACGACACCGAGCCTGCCTGCCGCGCCCTGGTAGCTGCCCGCGAGCTTGACGAGCCGCGCATGTGGGCGTTGCTCAAGCTGATCCAGCACGGGTTCTACGAGCAGGGCATCGACGTCACCCGCGCCCCGCAACTGGTCGACCTGGCCGAGCAGGCAGGCTTTGCCCGCGAGCCGTTTGCCCAGCAGTTCGCCTGCCCGCAGGTGCGTAAGGCCACGGTCGACGATATCGCCTGGGCCCGAGACCTGGGTATTGCCGGCTTCCCGACGCTGCTGGCCGAGCGCAACGGCCAGTTGGCGTTGGTGACCAATGGCTACCAACCCCTGGAGAGCCTGCAACCTTTGCTTGCTCGCTGGCTGCAGCAGGCCGCCTGTGCTTGATGCGCCAGGCTCGCCCGGCCCGACACCAGGGCAGCCGCCGGCGGCGCCAGATCGCCTGAGCTGGGCCGAAATCCGCCGCCTGGCGCTGCAGCATAAAAAGGCCCTGTGGAGCGCCAACCTGGTAGCGGTGTTCGCCGCACTGTGCAGCGTGCCGATTCCGCTGTTGCTGCCGCTGCTGGTCGATGAAGTGCTGCTGGGCAATGGTGACGCGGCGCTGAAGTGGATGAACAACCTGCTGCCCGCTGGCTGGCAGGTGCCGGCCGGCTATATTGGCCTGATGCTCTGCGCCACCTTGTGCCTGCGCGTCTCGGCGCTGGCCTGCAACGTGGTGCAAGCCAGGTTGTTCGCGGGCCTGGCCAAGGACATCGTCTACCGCTTGCGCATCCGCCTGATCGAACGGCTCAAGCGCATCTCGCTCAAGGAATACGAAAGCCTGGGCAGCGGTACCGTGACCACCCATCTGGTCACCGACCTGGACACCCTCGACAAATTTGTCGGCGAAACCTTGAGCCGCTTCCTGGTGGCGATGCTGACCCTCACCGGCACCGCGGCCATCCTGATGTGGATGCACTGGAAGCTGGCGTTGCTGATTTTGCTGTTCAACCCGCTGGTGATCTTTTTCACCGTGCAGTTGGGCAAGCGCGTCAAGCACCTGAAAAAGCTCGAAAACGACAGCACCGGGCGCTTTACCCAGGCGTTGACCGAAACCCTCGATGCCATCCAGGAAATCCGCGCGAGCAACCGCCAGGGTTACTTCCTTGGCCGGCTTGGCCTGCGCGCCCGTGAAGTGCGCGACTATGCGGTGGCCTCGCAGTGGAAGAGCGACGCCAGCGGCCGCGCCAGCGGGCTATTGTTCCAGTTCGGCATCGACATTTTCCGCGCGGCGGCCATGCTCACCGTGCTGTTTTCCGACCTGTCCATCGGCCAGATGCTGGCGGTGTTCAGCTACCTGTGGTTCATGATTGGCCCGGTGGAGCAACTGCTCAACCTGCAATACGCCTATTACGCCGCAGGTGGCGCCCTGAGCCGCCTCAACGAGCTGCTGTCGCGGGCTGACGAGCCGCAGTACGCCGCGGCCTGCGACCCGTTCAGCGCCCGCGAAACGGTCGGCATCGAAGTGCGTGACCTGCGCTTTGCCTATGCCGATGAACCGGTGCTGGACCAACTGAACCTGGCCATCGCCCCTGGCGAAAAGGTGGCAATCGTCGGCGCCAGTGGCGGCGGCAAGAGCACCTTGGTGCAGTTGCTGCTGGGGCTGTACAGCGCACAGGCCGGGACCATCCGCTTTGGCGGCGCCAGCCTTCAGGAAATCGGCCTGGAAACCCTGCGTGAAAACGTCGCAGTGGTGCTGCAGCACCCGTCGTTGTTCAACGACAGCGTGCGCGCCAACCTGACCATGGGCCGCGAGTGCAGCGACGAGGCCTGCTGGCAGGCGCTGCGTATCGCCCAGCTCGATGCGACCATCGCCGCACTGCCTCAGGGCCTGGACAGCATCGTCGGGCGCTCCGGCGTGCGCCTGTCGGGCGGGCAGCGCCAACGCCTGGCCATCGCCCGCATGGTACTGGCCGAGCCGAAGGTGGTGATCCTCGACGAAGCCACCTCGGCGCTGGATGCCGCCACCGAGTACAACCTGCACCAGGCGCTGGCGCGCTTTCTGAGCGGGCGCACCACCCTGATCATCGCCCACCGTCTGTCGGCCGTTAAACAGGCCGACCGTGTGCTGGTATTCGACGGCGGCCGCGTGGCGGAGGACGGCGACCATCAGCAGTTGATCGCCGACGGCGGGCTTTACGCCAAGCTCTACGGCCATCTGCAGCAGACCTGAGCGAATCGGCGGCAAACCTCCAACTGCAGCGGCACTGCTTTTTCTTGTCGCTTGCCGCTCGCCACTTGTCGCTGCTTCAGAGCAAATGGCCTACGCTGAGCGATGTCTAGGTCGATTCGTGCCTTATCTGCCGCAGTGACAGGGATTACATGAAGGGAAATCGGACTCTCGAAGCGCCACGGCTGCTGGGCATTATCTGGCCGTTTGTCGCCGTTGTAGCGTTCCAGGTGCTGCTGGGCAGCCTGAGCCTTTATGCCTTGTCTGCGATGCGCGCCTATGTTGCCGGCGAGAGCCTGTGGTCCAAGGCGCAGAAAGACGCCATCTACTACCTGAGCCTGTACGCCGACGACCGCCACCCGCTCACCTACCAGCGTTATCGCCAGGCCATTCTGGTGCCCCAGGGCGACCGCGAGCTGCGCGTTGCCCTCGATCAGCCGGTGCCCGACCTTGAGGCTGCACGCCAAGGCATCCTGCAAGGCGGCAACCACCCTGAGGATGTGGCCCGGATCATCTGGTTCTACCGCAACTTTCGCAATGTCAGCTACCTGCAGACGGCCATCGACTACTGGGACATCGGCGACGATTACCTGAGCCAGCTCGATGTGCTGGCCGGGCAGATGCGCCAGGGCTTTGCCACCGGCGCGGTCGATGCCCGCCAGGTGACCGACTGGAAGGCGCGCATCGTCGCCATCAACGACGGCGTAACGCCGGCGGCGAAAGCCTTCAGTGACGCCCTCGGTGAAGGCTCGCGGGTGCTGCTCAAGGTGCTGATGCTGACCAACCTGATCACCGCGTTGTTCTTGATTACCATGGCCTGGCGCCGCTCGAGCAAGCTGCTGGCCCAGCGCCAGGCATTTGCCAGTGCCCTGCAAGAGGAACAGGAGCGGGCGCAGATCACGCTCGGCTCGATTGGCGATGCGGTGATCACCACCGACGTCGACGGCTGCATCGCCTACATGAACCCAGCCGCCGAGCACCTCACCCACTGGCAGGCAGGCCAGGCCCAGGGCTTGCCGCTGTCGGCACTGTTCAGCCTGCTGGAGGAAGGCGCCGAGCGCGACAGCCCCACCTTGGTCGAGCAGGTGCTCAATGGCAGCCTCAAGGGTGGCGCCGAGCATGCCCGCTTGATCCAGCGTCTGGACGGCAGCACGGTGTCGGTCAACCTGGTCGGCTCGTCGATTCTGACCGATGGCCAGATCAGTGGCATGGTCATCGTGCTGCATGACATGACCCAGGAACGCCAGTACATCGCCAACCTGTCATGGCAGGCGACCCATGACGCCCTGACGGGCCTGGCCAACCGCCGCGAGTTCGAATACCGCCTGGAGCAGGCGCTCAATGTGCTGTCGCGCCAGGCAGGTCGGCATTCGCTGATGTTCCTGGACCTGGACCAGTTCAAGTTGGTAAACGACACCTGTGGCCATGCAGCAGGTGATGAACTGCTGCGTCATATTTGCGCGGTGTTGCAGTCAGGCTTGCGTGAGGGCGACACCCTGGCCCGGCTGGGCGGCGATGAGTTTGGCATCCTGCTCGAAAGCTGCGCGCCCGAGCAGGCCGAGCGCATCGCCGAGCAACTGCGCCAGGCGGTGCAGAGCCTGCACTTCGTGTGGAAGGGCAGGCCGTTCGTGACCACCGTCAGCATTGGCCTGGTGCATATTGCCCAGGCGCCGAACACGCTTGAAGCCTCGCTACGCGCCGCCGACATGGCCTGCTACATGGCCAAGGAAAAGGGCCGCAACCGGGTACAGGTGTACCACGCCGACGATAGCGAATTGTCCATGCGCTTTGGCGAAATGGCCTGGATACAACGCCTGCACGTGGCGCTGGAAGAAAACCGCTTTTGCCTCTATGCCCAGGAAATCGCGCCGTTGCGCGGGCAGGATGAAACCGGCCATATCGAGATTCTGCTACGCCTGCACGATGAAAGCGGCCGCACCATCCTGCCGGACAGTTTCATCCCCGCTGCCGAGCGCTACGGCCTGATGACCGCGCTCGACCGTTGGGTGGTGCGCGGCGTGTTCCAGGTCATCCGGCAGTGCCTGGATGAAGGCCGTGAAGGGCCGTTGGCGGTCTGCGCGATCAACCTTTCGGGTACCAGTATTGGCGATGACAAGTTCCTTGAGTACCTGCACCGGCTGTTTGCCGAGTACGACATTCCGCCTCGCTTAATCTGTTTTGAAATAACCGAAACCAGCGCTATCGCCAATTTGGGAAGTGCGATTCGCTTTATTAATGAATTGAAAGGTTTGGGCTGCAAATTCTCGTTGGATGACTTCTGCGCCGGGATGTCGTCATTCGCCTATTTGAAACATTTGCCTGTAGACTTCCTGAAGATCGACGGAAGTTTCGTCAAAGACATGCTCGACGACCCGATCAACCGGGCGATGGTCGAAGTGATCAATCACATTGGCCACGTCATGGGCAAACGGACCATTGCCGAGTTTGTCGAGACGCCGCTCATCGAGCAGGCGTTGCAGGAAATCGGCGTTGACTACGCCCAGGGCTATCTCATCGAACGCCCGCAAGTGCTTACCTGCGACAGCTTGCAGCGCCAACGGATTGCGGCGAGGCCCCTGTTACACCGGGCGCCAGGGACCTTTCGCTAAGCTGCGCCCGGACTTCACAGGGAACCAAGGAGTCGACAGTGATTGATGCGTTCATAAGGATTGGACCATTGATGGATCCGGCCAGTTATCCAGACTGGGCCCAACAACTGATTAATGATTGTCGCGAAAGCAAGCGCCGGGTGGTGGAACATGAGTTCTATCAACGCCTGCGCGACGGGCAATTGCGCCCGGCGACCATTCGCCAATACTTGATTGGTGGCTGGCCGGTGGTTGAGCAGTTCTCGCTGTATATGGCCCATAACCTGACCAAGACCCGCTATGGCCGCCATGCGGGCGAGGATATGGCGCGGCGCTGGTTGATGCGCAATATCCGTGTTGAACTCAACCATGCCGATTACTGGGTGCACTGGTGTCAGGCCCATGGCATTCATTTGCATGAGTTGCAGGCCCAGGAAGTACCGCCCGAGCTCAATGGCCTCAATGATTGGTGCTGGCGCGTGTGCAGTACCGAGTCGCTGGCGATTGCCATGGCTGCGACCAATTACGCCATCGAGGGCGCCACGGGTGAGTGGTCGGCGGTGGTGTGTGCGGGGGGCTACGCCGAGGGCTTCCCGGAGGAGGGGCGCAAGCGCGCGATGAAGTGGCTGAAGATGCACGCGCAGTATGACGATGCGCACCCTTGGGAGGCGTTGGAGATCATCTGTACCTTGGTTGGTGAAAACCCAACCCTGGGGCTGCGTACCGAGCTGCGGCGAGCCATTTGCAAGAGCTACGACTGCATGTTCCTGTTCCTGGAACGCTGCATGCAGACCGAGGGCCGCCAGCAAGGGCGCCTGCGCCCGGCGTTGGCGGCGGGGTAAGTTACCGTGGGGATCCCCCCATGGTTTTGTACACCCCTGTTTTCGCCAGACATATCTCCTTGTGGCGAGCGGGCTTGTCCCGCGTTGGGCTGCGCAGCAGCCCTGAAAACCCAAGGGGCTGCTGCGCAGCCCAACGCGGGACAAGCCCGCTCGCCACAAGGAGATATGTCTGGCGAAAACAGGGTTGTACAAAACCATAGAATCTCCCACAGGGTCTCAGTCGGGCACATCTATCACGGCCCGGCACAGCTTTTGTGGGAGCTGGCGCCAGCCTGCGATGAGGCCGGCACCGGCAGACCCGCCGCTCAAACCCAGCTCAGCACCGGCCAGCCATGGGTCCGTGCATGTTCGTGCAACACCGGGTCAGGGTTAACCGCAACCGGGTGATCGACCTTTAGCAACAGCGGCAAGTCATTGCGCGAATCGGAGTAAAAACTCGCCCCCTCAAGGTTTTCCTGCTCCTGGTCCAGCCATTCCAGCAAACGGGTGATCTTGCCCTCGCGGTAGGTCAGCACGCCGTGGGTCCTGCCGGTATACACCCCGTTTATCGCCTCAAGCTCGATGGCCAGGTACTCCTCCACCCCAAGGCGCGCCGCAATCGGGCCCACCAGGTGCGTGCCGCTGGCCGAAATGATCAGGATGCGGTCACCGCGCTTGCGGTGTTCGGCAATGCAGCGGCAGGCATCGCCGAAGATGATCGGCTCGATCACCTCCTCGACCCACGGCTCGACCAGGTGCTCGACTTCCTCCAGGGTGCGGCCTGCAATCGGCTCCAGGCTGAACGCCATGTAGTCCTCCATTTGCAGGTGGCCCTTGCCATAGGCTTTCATCAGTTCATGGTCGCGCTTGAGGAATGCCTTGCCATCGACCCAGCCAAGCCGGGCCATCTGTTCGCTCCACAGCGACGCGCAGTCGCCGTGGATCAAGGTTTCATCCAGATCGAAAATTGCCAGTGCCATGTGCTGCGTCTCCTTAGGCCACTTCCCGTAGCGCCGTTGGGTCGATCGACAAGGATACGCGCTTGCCATCGGCGTGCAGGTCGGCTGCCGAGCGGTTGAGCACGTCCACCACCAGCTCGACCTCGCGCACCTGCACCCGGTAGCGGATCACGTTGCCGAGCAGGCTGTGGCTGCGCACCTCGGCGTCCAGCTCACCGTTCAGGCCCAGGGTGATCGACTCCGGGCGGATCGCCAGGCGCCCGCTGACCGGGCGTTGCAGCAAGCGGCTGGCGCGGTCGGCGTCGAGCAGGTTGTAGTTGCCGATAAAGCCTGCGGCAAACAGGTCGACCGGGGCGGTGTAGAGGGTTTCGGCATCGCCGCTCTGCACGATGCGCCCTTGGTTCATCAGCACGATGCGGTCCGACATGGTGAGCGCTTCTTCCTGATCGTGGGTGACGAAGATAGTCGTCAACCCCAGCTCGCGCTGGATGGCGCGGATCTGCTCGCGCAGGTGCTTGCGAATGCGTGCATCCAGCGCCGACAGCGGCTCGTCGAGCAGCAGCAGGCGCGGGCGGGTGACCAGCGAGCGGGCCAGCGCCACCCGCTGGCACTGCCCGCCAGAAAGCTGATGCGGGTAGCGCCCGGCAAAGCTGTTCAGCTCGACCAGCTCCAGCACTTCGCGCACCCGCACCTGGCTCTCGTCGGCCTTGACCTTCTGCATGCGCAGGCCAAAGGCGACGTTTTGTTCAACGGTCATGTTGGGGAACAGCGCGTAGCTCTGGAACACCATGCCGATGCCGCGTTTTTGCGGGGTCAGCGGCACGATGTCCTGGCCGTCGAGCAGGATCTGCCCGCTGTCTACCGGCGTCAGCCCGGCGATGCAGCGCAGCAAGGTCGACTTGCCGCAACCGGACGGGCCAAGCAGGGTGACGAACTCGCCGCGCTCGACCTGGCAGTCGATGTTTTCGAACACGGGGCTACCGGCGTAGCTTTTTTGCAGTTTCTGTACGCTGACAAAGCTCATCTCAGGTCTTGTCCTTGTTCAAACGGTTGGCCACCCAGGTGAGTACCAGCACGAAGGCGAAATAGGAGATCACCAGCGCGCTGTTGAAGTGGCCGCTGCTGTTGCGCATGTTGTTCAGGTAAACCTGCAGGGTTTCGTAGCGGGTGCCGACCAGCAGGTTGGCGAACACGAACTCGCCGAACAGGAACGAGAACGACAGCAGCAAGGCCACCATCAGCCCCTTGCGCAGGTTGGGCAGCACCACCAGCATCGCGGCCTGCCAGGTGCTGGCACCGAGCAGTTGGGCGGCGTCCATCAGGTCGCGCAGGTTGATGGCCTGCAGGTTGTTGGTGATGGCCCGGTACATGAACGGCAGGGCGATGGTGAAGTAGCAGCCGATGAGAATCCACGGCGTGCCGACCATCGCCATCGGCCCGCTGCCGTAAAGTTGCAGCAGCCCCACCGAGGACACCACCGGCGGT
The DNA here is from genome assembly GCF_014268805.2 of Pseudomonas farsensis. Lineage (GTDB taxonomy): Bacteria > Pseudomonadota > Gammaproteobacteria > Pseudomonadales > Pseudomonadaceae > Aquipseudomonas > Aquipseudomonas farsensis. The sequence goes on along the minus strand of NZ_JABWRF020000006.1, from coordinate 6,318 downwards.
ACCGCGAACGGCAGCAGGATCAGCACGTTCATGAACGCATCGAGCCTGGGGAAGTGGTAATGCACCACGAACAACAGCGGCAGAATCAACAGTACCGACAGCAGCAAGGCCCCCACGCACACCAGCAGGGACTGGCCAAAGGCTGCCAGAAAGCGCGGTTCGCTCCACAGCGCCACATACCATTTGAAGGTCAGCCCGCTGGGCAGCATGGTCGCCGACCAACTGGTGGCCAGCGAGTAGAGCAGGGTGCCGGCCAGCGGCAGCAGCAGAATCAGAAACAACAGGTACACCACCAGCTTGTGGTAGAGCCCGCCCTTGCCAGTTTCAGCGCGCATGGTAGCTCCTTCGCAACAGCCATTGATGAACCACGGTGACCAGCGTCATCAGCCCCACCAACACCATGGCCAAGGCGCTGGCCAGGTTCGGGTCAAGGCTGATATCACCTGCCACAAGCCCGGCGATGCGGATGGGCAGTACGTTGAAGTTGCCGGTGGTGAGGGCATAGACGGTGGCATAGGCGCCCAAGGCGTTGGCCAGCAGAATCACGAAGGTGCCCAGCAACGCCGGGGCCAGCACCGGCAGGCCGATATGCCGCCAGAACTGCCATTGGCTGGCGCCCAGCAGCGCAGCGGATTCGCGCCAGTCTTCGCGCACCGCATCGAACGCGGGGAACAGCAGCAGCACCCCCAGCGGGATCTGGAAGTAGGTGTACACCAGGATCAACCCGGTCTTGGAATAGATGCTGAAGTCGCCGAGCAGGCCCATCTGCTTGAGCAGCAAGGTCAGCGCACCGTTGAAGCCCAGCAGAATGATGAAGGCGAACGCCAGCGGCACGCCGGCAAAGTTGCTGGTCATGTTGGCGAAGGCGGTAACGAAGTCGCGCAGGCGCGAGTCGACCTTGTGCAGCGAGTAGGCGCCCAGGGTGGCGATCACGATGCCGAACAGGCTCGACCAGAAGCTGATCTCAAGGCTGCGTTGCAGCGCTTGCAGATAGAACTTCGAGGCGAACACCTTGCTGAAGTTGGCCAAGCCCCAACCGCTGTCGCTTTGCAGGCTGTTGATCGCCACCCAGGCCAGCGGCGCAATCTGGAAAATGATGAAAAACACCGCGAACGGCAATAAACAGAGCAGGGCCAGGTAGCGGCCTCGGCGGCTGGAATTCACGTGAGCAGCTCCCGGCAGACGGTCTTGTCGTGGGCGGCGCCCAGCAGTTGGCAGATGGTGCCGCACAGCTCGGTCTGCAGTGGCTTGGCCGCAGGATCCAGGCTGAACGCCTTGCCGAACACGAACAGTGGCACCTCGCGCTCCTCGGCCAGCAGGCCGTTGTGCGAGCGGTCGTTGTTCATGCCGTGGTCGGCGGTTACCAGCACCTGATAGCCCTCTTCGAGCCAGCGCGGCAGGTAGTCGGCCAGCAGAATGTCAGCGCTGCGCGCAGCGTTGCGGTACTGGCTGCTGTCCAGGCCGTGGCGGTGGCCGGCGTCGTCTATGTTCATCGGGTGCACCAGCAGAAAGTTCGGTGCATGGCGCCGCCGCAGGTACTCGGCGTCGGCCAGCAGGTGCGAGTCGGGGTAGTGATCGGCGTAATAGAACAGCCCGTGCTGGATCGGCAACTTCGGCGCGTGGGTGTGGCGGTCGCGCAGCGGGTCGAACGGGGAGCGGTTGTACAGCTCGCTCATCCAGTGGTAGGCCGCCGCTGCCGTGCCTAGGCCAGCCTCGCGGGCGTAGTGGAACACGCTGCGTTGGTTGGACAGGCGGTTGACGTTGTTGTGCACGATACCGCTGTCGATGGGCGGCACCCCGGTCAAGATGCATTCGTAGAGCGGCCGCGACAGCGACGGCAACTCGCATTCGACCCGGTAAAGCGCGGCGCGGTCGGCCTCGACGTAGGCGTGCAGGTGGCCCATGGCGTGGTGAGCGACCTGGTAGTTGAGGCCGTCGAGCAGGACCAGAATGACGTTGTGTTGCATGTTCGCTCCAAGGGCATAGGGCGGGCAGGAGCGAGCAAGCCCGCTCCTGCCCGCAGACGGCGCTTATTCCATCTCGATGATCACCTGCTCCTGCCACTTCTGCGGCAGGGCCTTGGAGGTGGTTTCCCACACCTCGGCGTTCTTGATCGGCTGGGCCGCTTGGTACTGCTCGTTAGGCAGCAGCTTGGCCTGCACGTCGGCTGGCAGTTTCAGGTGCTCGGCGCGGATCGGGCGGGCGTGGCCGATAGCCAGGTTGGTCTGCCCGGCGTCGCTGAAGATGTACTCGCGGGCCAGCTTGGCGGCGTTCGGGTGCTTGGCGTACTTGTTGATGATGGTGGTGTAGCCCGAAGTGATCGAGCCGTCCGAGGGGATCAGCACCTCAAAGCGCTTGGGGTCGATCTGGTCGCGGTAGCTCAGGCCGTTGAAGTCCCACACCACGCCGACTTCCACTTCGCCCTTTTCGAGGGTCTGGATGGTCGGGTTGGCCAGCGACAGGCGCTTTTGCTGGGCCAGCTTGGTGAACAGCTGCAAGCCCGGCTCGATGTTGCTTTCGTCGCCCTTGTAGGCGATGGCCGCCGCCAGCACGCCGTTGGCCGCCTGGGCCGCAGTGCCGACGTCACCGATGGCAACCTTGTATTTGCCCTTTTCCAGGTCGTGCCAGGTTTTTGGCCGCTCGCCTTCCTTGACCAGGTCCTTGTTGATGATGAACGCGATGGTGCCGGTATAGGCCAGCGCCCAGTGGCCATCGGCGTCCTTGGCCCAGGTCGGGACCTGGTCCCAGGTGCTCGGCTTGTAAGGCTGCGTAACGCCCTTGGCGACGGCAATCGGCCCGAACGCTGCGCCAACGTCACCGATGTCGGCGCTGGCGTTGTCTTTCTCTGCGTCGAACTTGGCGATTTCCTGGGCCGAACTCATGTCGGTGTCGCTGTGCTTGAGGCCGTATTTTTTCGCAAGGACGTCCCAGGTGCCTTTCCAGTTGGCCCAGGCATCGGGCATGCCGACGCTGTTGACCGCGCCTTCTTTGCGCGCAGCGTCTTCGAGGGCCTTGAGGTCCTGGGCCATGGCCGAGGTGCCGAAAGCGATGGCGGAACCGAGCAGTGACGCCATGAACAACTTTTTCATCCGAAGCTCCTTGGGTGGGGTGCCTTGCATTCGTTGTGATGAGGAGAAGCCGTGCCTGCTTGACGTTGGTCTAGGTCAGCAAACCTTGAGCCAAGTTAGGCCGCTTGCATGACAATTTGATGTAAGGGGCGGGCGTGCACGGGTGCCACACGGCCCTGGCATTACAGCGTAGACCACAGGTGCTGCGTGGGCTGGCGCGGTTCTGGCAAGGGCTGGCGGGCAGCCGTTGTCACAGGATGTTCATCAGCCCTGCCTAGGCTTGCACTATTCTCCACCTGCCCTGTTATGGGGCTGGACTAGTCCAGATAGGTAACCTTTGATGCAAGCGACGCCACCGCGTGCGGTAACAGCCATCTGCCACGCCTTGCAGGAGCAGATAGAACACGGCCTGCTGGCGCCGGGCGGCAAGCTGCCGGCCGAGCGCAAGCTCAGCGAGGTGTTCGATACCACGCGTATCACCCTGCGTGAGGCACTGGTGCAGCTGGAAGCCCAAGGGTTGATCTACCGCGAGGAGCGGCGCGGCTGGTTCGTGGCCCCCGACCGGCTGACCTATGACCTGATCGAGCGCAGCCACTTCCACGCGATGGTCCGCAACCAGGGCCGCCAGCCTGCCACCGAGTTGCTGTCGGCGCGGCTGCAACCCGCCTCCGCCGCCATCTGCGCACGCCTGCGCCTGGCGCCGCTGTCGAGCGTGGTACGCATCTGCCGGCTACGGCGTATTGACGGCCGTGCGGTGCTGTATGCCGAGCACTACCTCAACCCGCAGTATTTTCCCGGCATTTTGCAGCTGGACCTTGCCCAGTCGCTGACCGAGATCTACGCCCGGCACTACCAGCTTGAATATGGGCAGGTGTGCTTCGAGATACTGCCGACGGCCTTGCCGGTGGAGGCGGCCAGCGCCCTGAAAGTCTCGGCCGGCAGCCCTGGGCTGCATATCACCCGGGTCAATAGCGATCAGCACGGGCATCTGATTGATTGTGATCTGGAGTATTGGCGGCATGATGCGATTCGCATACGGGCCGAGGCGGGGTGAGGGGTGTGGCTGGGCTGATTGCCTCCTGAGAATCCAAGTCAGGCAGTTGAACAAGCAGCACCAAGCCGATTACTCCCGTGATGAAGAATGTCGTAGCGAGACTCGCCATGACCTGGACGCCGGTGGTCGCAAGCACGGCGCCGAACAGTGCTCCGGTGCCGAATACTAAGGTACTACTTAGGGAGGCTGCAGCGCCCGCGCGTTCGGGGTGCCGGGCCAGAGCCAGGGACGTTGCCGCGGGCCTGATAATGGTGATGCCGGTGGCGCAGATGATCACAGGCAGCAAAACACTGGTAACCGACGCTTGTGCTGCAAGCCCCCATATAAATGAGGTAATACCCGAACAACCGACGAGCATGAAACCAATCCCGATTTGCGAGCCTGCACGCGCATGACGGCTCAGCCAGCGAGCGACCACACCGCCCAAGACATAGGCCGAGCCATAAGCGGTAAATACGACGCCGAAACCTGTCACCGAAAAATCCATATGGTCCATCAAGATCAAGGGCGCATTGATGATAAATGAAAAATGGCAGGCAAATGCCAGGCAGGAAAATAAAGTGAGGATTAAAAAAAGCCCGTCCTTTGTGAGGGCCCTGTAGCTTGCAATGATGCCCTCCACCTTCGCAGGCGCCGGCTGCTCCTGTAGCACCGTAAAGGCCATTATCGCGCTGCAAGCTGCTAGCGCTGCATACACCCAAAAACTACCCTGCCAATCAAAGTGAACTTGGAGCATGCTTCCAACAAACGGGGATAAGGAAATAAACAGCCCGCTGGCACTTGTTAACAAGATTCGCATGTTATTTCGATCTTGCCCCCCGTACAGATCTTGTACCAATGCGTGGGTGAGCACGAAGCAGCCACAGCCTAATGCTTGCAGCAAACGGAATAAAAGAAAAACTTCGAAACTGTCGGACAGCAGACAACCCGCCGCCCCGCTTGCTGATGCTAAAAGCCCGATGACGAGCAGGCGTTTGCGGCCTAGGGCATCCGACAACGGGCCTATGATGATTTGGGATGCCGACACTGCTAAGATGAACAGCGTTACGGAGTAGGCAATGCTTTGGGTTGAAGTATTGAACTCTACGGCGAGGGCGGGAAACGACGGGAGAATGACATCCAGTGGGAAAACACCAAGAAAGGTAACTAATAGGGTCAGGGAGGTTAGGGGGGTGGGGTGATGTTTGTTAATGTGGTTTGTCATGTTGGCAATCCGTTTTCACGGAACGCGTTAATGTAGGTATGATTTTTAAATAGGTCGGTACGTTTTATTGCTCTCATCGTTAGTGCCGTTGAGTCTGATATTCTATCCAGCCAATTGTTTTGCAGGGTTTTGATGGCATTTTCTATGACGGTCAGATGGGTGTCAGCGATTAATCGTATGAAGTGGATGTTCGGCCTTGAAAAAATAAGGATGGTTTTTATCAGGCAGGTTACCATGAAGTCTTTTTGAGAGTTGGACAGTCCTCCCCATAATGTTACGAACAGGTCTGAAAAGAAAATTGAGTGCCGTGACTCATCGATTAAGTGATCTTGAAACATGTGGAGTATCGGTGGTAGTAAGTCGCCGTGTGATAGCCATGAAAGTTCTCGGGTGATGATGGTTTCTGATACAAAGGCAATTATAAATGCTGCGAGCTCTTGGTGTTTATGACGTTGCGTCGCGCGACTTCTGTCCAGATGGTGAAGCCTTGCAGATCGCATTCGAGGAAGAGAGAATCGATTTGTGACTTGATCTGATAGCTCTCTGGAAAATAGCGCGTGATATCCTTCGTCGGCGTAAAGTTTAAGGGCGCAGAAACGTTCTTGTGAGCTAAAATGTTGAGAGAGTGCCCCCTGGGTTATACAGCATATAGCACGGTTTACATAGGATATCTCTAGCTCGGTCGTGTAGTCCAGGAAATGAACTAAGTGGCCGATATGTATTCTCAGAAGAGCCGCCTCTGGCAGGATTTCCATTCCAGCTTGGTTGGCAAGCGGGATTAGAGCTTTGGGGAACCAGCGCTCAGGAGTGGTCTCGCTGAATTCGGTATCTGTAAACAAGTAACGGTTAGGGCGGGAACGAACGGTACTGGTTGTATCCCAGGTGGCAAAGTAGCGGCAGCTATCGGTTTTTTTCATGGTGCCTGCCCGTTGTCCGAATGAAGATATTTAAATTTTAATCATTGCTTGAAGTTCTGTAGGTGTGGGGGCTCC
>NZ_JABWRF020000005.1 GCF_014268805.2 Pseudomonas farsensis | reverse complement strand
CCCACGTTTCCATTAAAATCAGTTAGTTAGCGTTTGTTCTATGAGAGCTGGCGCCAGCCTGCGATGAGGCCGGTGCAGGCGTGCTTACAACCCTGGCCAAAGCGTTGCGTTTGAAAGGAGGTTGTGCGCGCGAGGGCTTAACTGCGGCACTTCACCGCACCCCGGGGTTTTTACCTATACTCCGCCGTACAATAGCCGCCACGATTCCTGACCGGATCTCTCCATGCCCCCACGTTGGCACATCGCCTGGATAGCCTGCTTCGCAGTGCTGTTCAACCTGCTGGCCATGCCGCTGTCTGCGGCCGCGCCCAAAGGCCCGGCCGAGCAGCTGCTGTGGGGGGCTTTCTGTTCGAGCATGGCGAACAAGAGCAAGGTCGATGTGCAGGCCCTGGCCAAGATCGACCTCGGCTCGCAAAGCGACGACAGCGCCAGCATGATGAACTGCTGGTGCTGCTCGGGCGCGGCGCCTTTGCTGGCCCTGCCGGGCCATGCTGCGCAATTGCACACCCCGCCGCTGCCGGCCACAGGCCACGCCCCGGCACTTGCCGACTACCAACCGACGCCGCGCCAGCTCTGGCCTGCGCTCAACCCCCGTGCCTCTCCGCTGGCCTGAGACCTTCACGCGTTCTGCCTGAACCTCAACCGATCGGAGAATCCACATGCTCAAGCAAGCCCTTGTCCTGGCCGCTCTCATGCTGCCCGGCGCGTTCGCCAATGCCCATGAATACAGCGTCGGCGACCTGCACATTGCCCACCCCTGGTCACTGGCACTACCGCCCAATGCGCCCAATGTCGCGGCCTACTTCGTGGTGCACAACAACGGCAAAAGCGATGATCGCCTGCTGTCGGTAGACACCCCGATCAGCAACGACGCGCAACTGCACGAGCACAGCATGACCGCCGCAGGCGCCATGAAGATGCAACAGGTGCCTTCGGTCGTTGTGCCCGCAGGCAAGGATGTCACCTTCGCCCCCAGCGCCTACCACGTGATGATCATGCAGCCCAAGGACCGCGGCCTGCTGACCGACGGCAAGCGCTTCCCGCTGACCCTGCACTTCGAGAAAGCCGGTGACATCACCGTGCAGGTCGCCGTGCAGCAGCAACCGCCCGCTGAGCAACCCGGCACCCAGCACGCGCACTGACCCAAGCCCTGGCGCTCATCGTGAGCCTGCCGCGCAACAGCTCCGCCCGCAGCACCCGCCCTGACCGCAGGCGCGTCGGTGGCGGCTGGCTGAGCCTGTTCGCCATGTGGATGATCTTCATCGGCCCGCTGGTTTCCCAGTCGATGCCGATGGAGCACCACGCCGGCATGTCCATGTCCATGCCGATGGACATGCCGATGCAGCACGGCCACGGCGAGGCCCATCACCAGGGCCACGGCAACGATGGCCAGCTGCATGTGATGTGGGAAAAGTGCGGTTACTGCAGCCTGCTGTTCAACTGCCCCACCCTGCCGCAAACCCTGAGCCCGCTGAGCCTGAGCAGCGCCCCCGCCCATACCCCACTGTTAGCCGCGACGCGCCAGGGCCACGCCCGGCAGGCTATCTTCCCCGGCGCGCGCAGCCGCGCCCCACCCCATTCGACCAGCGCCTGACAACACCTCAAAACGCACGTAGCCACGAAGGCTTCGCGCTTTTATCTGCCTGATCGACTGGAATCACTATGTCCAGCTGTACTTTTGCACCCACTCTTTCGCTGCGCGGCAGCATCGCCGTGCTGTGCGGCACATTGCTCGCGCCCCTGGCCCTGGCCGTCGAAACCGGCCATGAGGGCCACCAGCACGACGCCCCCGAGCTAAGCCCGACGGTCATCACCGCCATCGCCCCCAGCTCGCCGCTGACCGTGGTCACCAACCCCAAGGACCCACGCCAGCCGGTGCCCGCCAGCGACGGCGCCGACTACCTCAAGACCATCCCCGGCTTTTCGGCGATCCGCGCCGGCGGCACCAACGGCGACCCGGTGCTGCGCGGCATGTTCGGCTCGCGCCTGAACATCCTCACCAACGGCGGCCTGATGCTCGGCGCCTGCCCCAACCGCATGGACGCGCCGACCTCGTACATCTCGCCGGAAACCTACGACCGCCTCACCGTGATCAAAGGCCCGCAAAGCGTGATCTGGGGCCCCGGCGGCTCGGCCGGCACGGTACTGTTCGAGCGTGAGCCGGAGCAGTTCGGCGCCCTCGGCAGCCGGGTCAATGCCAGCCTGATGGCCGGCTCCAACGGCCGTTTCGACAAGGTGCTCGACGCTGCCGCCGGCAACCGCCTGGGTTATGTGCGCTTCGTCGGCAACCAGTCACGCTCGGACGACTACGAAGATGGCAACGGCGACACCGTGCCGTCACGCTGGGACAAGTGGAACGGCGACGTCAGCCTTGGCTGGACGCCAGACGCCGACACCCTGCTGGAGCTGACCGCAGGCAAGGGCGATGGCGAGTCGCGCTATGCCGGGCGCGGCATGGATGGTGCGCAGTTCAAGCGCGAAAGCCTTGGCCTGCGCTTTGAAAAGTCCAACCTCGGCGAGGTGCTCGACAAGGTCGAGGCGCAGGTCTACTACAACTACGCCGACCATGTGATGGACAACTACAGCCTGCGTACGCCCTCGGGCACCGGCATGATGGCCGGGCCCATGGCCGCGGCCGTCGACCGCCGCACCCTGGGCGCACGCATCAAGGCCACCTGGCGCTGGGCCGACGTGCAGCTGATCAGCGGCATGGACGCACAGACCAACGAGCACCGCGCACGCAGCGCCATGGGCGTCGACACCTACAAGGACAAAGCCTGGGAGAAGGACGCCGACTTCCACAATTACGGCGCCTTCAGCGAGCTCACCTGGTACGCCACCGGCGCTGACCGGCTGATCACCGGGGCCCGTCTGGACCGCGCCTCGGCCAAGGACTTCCGTAGCGACAGCGCCACCTCAGGCAACACCCGCGCCGACACCCTGCCCAGCGGCTTCGTGCGCTACGAGCATGATCTGGCGGCGCTTTCGGCCACCACCTACATCGGCCTCGGCCACGCCCAGCGCTTCCCTGACTACTGGGAGCTGTTCTCCCCCGACCAAGGCCCGGCAGGCTCGGCCAATGCCTTCGACAGCATCAAGCCGGAGAAAACTACCCAGCTGGACTTCGGTATCCAGTACCAGGGTGAACGGCTGGACGCCTGGGCCTCGGGGTATGTCGGGCAGATCCGCGATTACATCCTGTTCGACTATCGCACCGGCATGATGGGCATGAGCAGCACCCAGGCACAAAACGTCGACGCGCGTATCATGGGCGGCGAACTGGGCGCAGGCTACAAGCTCACCGAGCACTGGAAGGCCGATGCTACCCTGGCCTACGCCTGGGGCAAGAACAGCAGCGACGGCAAGGCGCTGCCGCAGATGCCACCGCTGGAAAGCCGCCTGGGCCTGACCTACAGCCGCGACGACTGGAGCGTCGGCAGCCTGTGGCGGCTGGTCTCGGCGCAAAACCGCATCGCTGAAAACCAGGGCAACGTGGTCGGCAAGGACTACCAGAAGAGCGGTGGTTTCGGCGTGTTCTCGCTGAACGGCGCGTACAAGGTCAACCGCAACCTCAAGCTCAGCGCCGGCGTCGACAACCTGTTCGACAAAGCCTACGCCGAGCACCTGAACCTTGCCGGCAACGCCGGGTTCGGTTACCCGGCGGATGACCCGCGCGCGGTCAACGAACCTGGCCGGACCTTCTGGACCAAAGTCGACATCAGCTTCTGACAACAATAAGGGGCGCGGGCCTGACCGCGCCCTGCTGGCAACACGGGAGGCTCCATGAGCAAACCAGCGGTATCGTTCTACAACCTGGCCTGGCGCTGGCACTTCTACGCGGGGCTGTTCGTTGCACCGTTCATGATCCTGCTGGCGCTCACCGGGATCATCTACCTGTTCAAGCCGCAGCTCGACCCGCTGCTGTACCGCGAGCTGATGGTGGTCGACGCCGGCGAGCACCGGCAAAGCGCCGACACCCTGATGGCCAGGGTGCAGGAAACCTATCCACAGGCGCATATCGGCCAGTACCTGCCACCGGTCAACGCCGAGCGCAGCGCGCAGTTCGTGGTGCATGACGCAGGCCGCGAGCTCAACGTCTTCATCGACCCCTACAGCGCACAGTTGCTGGGCGAGCAGGACGGCAAGCAGAACCTGCAAGCCATCGCCCGCGCCCTGCACGGCGAGCTGATGGTCGGTACCGTCGGCGACCGGCTGGTGGAGCTGGCCGCAGGCTGGGGCATCGTGCTGGTGGTGTCGGGGCTGTACCTGTGGTGGCCGCGCGGGCGAAGCCGCGCAGGTGTGCTGTGGCCACGTTTCAGCGCCCGCGGGCGCGTGCTGTGGCGCGACCTGCACGCCGTTACCGGGTTCTGGGGCTCGGCGCTGTTGCTGTTGATGCTGCTCAGCGGCATGACCTGGACTGGCCTGTGGGGCAAGCAGTACGCCGATTTGTGGAACCGCTTTCCGGCGGCCATGTGGAATGCCGTGCCCAAGTCTGACAAAGCGGCGCGCGACCTCAACAACGCCCACCGCCAGACCGTGCCGTGGGCGGTGGAAAACACCCCGATGCCGGCCTCCGGCGCCCATGCCGAGCACGCTGGCCACCATGTGATGGACCAAGGCCCGGCAGCGCCTCAGGTGAGCCTGCAGCAGGTCGAGGATGTGGCAACCCGTGGCCAGGTCGAGCCCGGCTATAGCATCATCCTGCCGACCAGTGCCGATGGGGTGTTCACCATTGCCGTGTTCGCCGACGACCCGCGCAACGATGCCACCCTGCATGTCGACCAATACACCGGCAAGGTGCTGGCCGATGTGCGCTGGCAGCATTACAGCCCGGTGGCACGGGCCACCGAGCTTGGCGTGATGCTGCACGAGGGCAAGCTGTTCGGCCCGCTGAACCAGGTCATCATCCTGCTGGTGTGCCTGATGATCCTGCTGGGTTCGGTGAGCGGGCTGGTGATGTGGTGGAAACGTAGGCCCCAGGGCGGTTTGGGCGTACCGCCGCTGCGCCATGACCTGCCGCGCTGGAAGACTGCCGTTGCGGTGATGCTGGTGCTGGGTGTGCTGTTCCCGCTGGTGGGGGTGTCGATGCTGGTGATGTGGGTGGCCGACAGCCTGGTTGTGCGGCGCCGGGCGATTGCCAACGCCTGAGCACTTCCCCTTGTAGGAGCGGCCTTGTGCCGCGATGGGGCGCGCAGCGGCCCCAGCGATTGTGCATGATGCTCAGATCCCGGGGCCGCTTCGCAGCCCTTCGCGACACAAGGCCGCTCCTACACCCCAAAACCAGTGTCGATCTGTCACGCCCCTATCTGGAACGGGCGTGTTAGCCTTATCGGCTAGCTCGTACAAGAAGACTGACACTCAATGGAATGCAGCCAATGACCCAACCCTCTTCACCGCAGGCTGGCGACCAGCACCTGCAACGCAACCTGACCAACCGCCATATCCAGCTCATCGCCATCGGCGGCGCCATCGGTACCGGCCTGTTCATGGGCTCGGGCAAGACCATCAGCCTGGCCGGCCCGTCGATCATCTTCGTCTACATGATCATCGGCTTCATGCTGTTCTTCGTCATGCGCGCCATGGGCGAACTGCTGCTGTCGAACCTCAACTACAAGTCGTTCATCGACTTCTCCGCCGACCTGCTCGGCCCCTGGGCTGGCTATTTCACCGGCTGGACCTACTGGTTCTGCTGGGTGGTGACCGGTATCGCCGATGTGGTGGCAATCGCCGCCTACTCGCAGTTCTGGTTCCCCGACATGCCGCAGTGGATACCCGCGCTCACCTGCGTGGCGGTGCTGCTGTCGCTGAACCTAGTGACGGTGAAGATGTTCGGCGAACTGGAGTTCTGGTTCGCGCTGATCAAGATCGTCGCCATTCTGGGCCTGGTGGTTACCGGCCTGTACATGGTCATCACCGGCTTCCAGTCGCCGGGCGGCGCCACCGCGAGCGTGGCCAACCTGTGGAACGACGACGGCATGTTCCCGCACGGCATGATGGGCTTCTTCGCCGGCTTCCAGATTGCGGTGTTCGCCTTTGTCGGCATCGAGCTGGTGGGCACCACCGCCGCTGAAGCCAAGGACCCGGAGCGCACCCTGCCCCGGGCGATCAACTCGATCCCGATCCGCATCATCGTGTTCTATGTGCTGGCCTTGCTGGCAATCATGGCGGTAACGCCGTGGCGCGACGTGGTGCCGGGCAAGAGCCCGTTCGTCGAGCTGTTCGTGCTGGCCGGCCTGCCGGCAGCGGCCAGCATCATCAACTTCGTGGTGCTCACCTCGGCGGCGTCCTCGGCCAACAGCGGCGTGTTCTCCACCAGCCGCATGCTGTTCGGCCTGGCCCAGGAAGGCGATGCCCCCAAAGCGTTCGAGAAACTCTCGCGCCGCTCGGTGCCGGCCAACGGCCTGTACTTCTCCTGCACCTGCCTGCTGCTGGGCGCGGTGCTGATCTACCTGGTGCCTGATGTGGTCGAAGCCTTCACCCTGGTGACCACGGTGTCGGCGGTGCTGTTCATGTTCGTCTGGACGCTGATCCTGCTGTCGTACCTGAGCTACCGCAAAAACCGCGCGTCGCTGCATCAAGCCTCGAACTACAAGATGCCCGGCGGGCGCTTCATGTGCTACGTGTGCCTGGCGTTCTTCGCCGGCATTCTGGTGCTGCTGAGCCTGGAAGCCGACACCCGCTCGGCGCTGGTGGTGACGCCGATCTGGTTTGTGCTGCTGGCGGTGACCTACCAGTTTGTACGCAGCAAGCATCATGCGCGTACCGCAGTGCGTAATGGCTAAATTCAAGTAGGGCCGCTGTGCGGCCCCTCACTACGCTCTTGCAGGCGGGTATCGCGCCAGGAGGGTCGCGCGAGATATTCATACACGCGTCGCCCCTCACCACCTCAGCCTTTCAGATTCCGCTCAGGCATCGACCTGATACTTTTGCCAGTTGTCACCCTCGCGCTGCTCTCCCAATACTCCCAACAGTGTCGTATCGCAATGACGATCTGCATTCACCTGGGAGCACATCCGTATGAGCAAACAATCCGCCAAAGCCCACACCTACGCCAAACTGTTCCCAGAACAGTTGGCCAACCCCTGTGACCCCGATGCACCTGAGTCGAACACCGGGCCCATCGCCTACCTGCATGCGTTGTACCAGCAGGCCCTGGAGCTGGAGCAAACCAGCACCTCCAGCGCCCGCCAGTTACTGGCGCAACGCCGGCCGGACATCGGCGAACTGCTGCTCGACCCCGCGCAGCTGGAGCAACCGGCCAGCGCATTGGCCCTGGCCATCCGCAGCCTCGCACGCAATGCCCAGGCTCGCGCAGGCGCCACGGCCTATTTGCCCGAGGTGCTGGCGAACGCCGGTCAGCATGCCAACCTGCCGTATAACTATGCCCACGAACAGATCAAGGCACTGCTCAGGCACAGGAAGATCCCGCACTTCGAATTGCTGCAGAAGGCAACGTACAGCTACCCCGGTTTCTGTTACCAGAACCTGCGAACCGATGAGCTGCGCCAGACCATGCGCAACGCCAGCGGCTTCGGCCCGGCGCTACAGGCACTGCTGCTGGAGGAAAAAGCACTGCGTCTTACTGGCGATCAGTGGCGCAAATGGTATGGCATGGACGATCTCGACGCCGAAGCCGCGAAAGCCGCACTACTGGACGTCGAAACCTTCTGCCAGCGAACCGGCCTTAGCTTAGAGCAGGTGCTGGAGATGCTTACCGTGGCTGGGGTCGATGACAACGCGAAGTCCGCCAACACCCTCGTGCACGATGCCCGCGCCTATCGCCCCGCAAACGCCCCGACCATCAGCAGGTTCCACAACGGTGCGGCCTACATCAATGCGCGGAGAAAGACACGCCTGGCGATCAAAGATGCGAACACAGGGGCCGGCATCAAGGCGCAGTTCGACATGATCGATTACGACTGTTTGTCACGCATGTACCAGATGATCCACCTGCAAAGGGAACTCGGGTTGCCTTTCAGCGTTGTGGATCATTTGCTGATGTCGATCCTGGGTGCCATAGGACAAGTCAAGTTGTTCAAGGACTGGCATCTGACGCCTGCCGCCCTGCGCGCCTTTGGGGTGTATCGCTACCTGAACGAAACCTATGGCATCAGCGCCGAACAGTTCAGCGCCCTGGTGTGCGAGATCTGCCCATATGGCGTTGGCGATCAGGTCGCCATGCTAGACCGGGTGCTGGATGGCCCGGGGGCAGGCCGGCCCGACACGCTCGACACGTTGATACTCGACGGCCGAACGCTCGATCCAGCCGATGGTGCCGACGGCCAATTCAAAGTGCTACCCGCGTTTGCCAAGGCAGTGGGCGCAGACGAACAGACAACCCTGGCTTATCTGGCACGAGCCAAGCAAGCGCTTGGGGCAAGTGAACTTTCTGTATCACTGCCGCTGCTGTCCTCTCTATACCGCCAAAGCCGCCTGCATCGGCTGTTCAAACGCTCCCCCCAGGAAGCCAGCGCTTTGGCGGCATTGCTGGCCACCACGGGTTGCGACGTGATGGCCCAGCTGGCCGGAACCCCAGTTATCGACGATCAGGCAGCCACGGATATGCTGGATACCTTGGTCGCCTTGAGCAACCTCGATCAATGGCTGCGCGAGCAGCGCATCGCACCGAGTGCATTGTTGGAGGCCTTAGCACCTGTCCCGTCCGCGGAAGTGGCTCTGCACAGCAAGTTGCTGAACACCCTCAAAGAGCAGTCTCACGCCATCGAAGAAGTGCTTTCGCCCAGGAGCACGGCTAACCGGCAGCAGGAACTGGCTGCTCAATTGCTGGTAAGTGTGTTTGGCTCCCAACCCAAGAGTTCTGGGCTTACCACACAACATGCCCTGCCGCTCCTGCGTTGGGCCGATACCTGGGCAAAGAACGTTCTGGAGGCAGCCCGCGCAATTACCGATGTGAACAGCACGCCTGAAGCAAAGCGCACAGCGACCCAATTGTGGTTCAAGCTCGAGCGCCGCTGCGCATTGAGCATACTGTTACGCTTGAGCCCGGGTGCAATACATGCACTCTGTGACCATCCTGAGTGGTTCGACTTGGAGAAGGGCTCCTTAGACGATGTGAACCTGGACCTTTGTTATCAGCTCAGTCGCTTCGGCGAATGGGTTGAGCGGTGCAAGATAGCAGGCGCAGATGAACCTGATGCCATCGACTTTCTATCCAGGCATCGCGCCAGCACGGCAGAAACTAAAGTGGCAGAGGCGGCCAAAGCATTAGCGGTGTTGATTGACTGGGACGAAAGCGAAGTCAGGGATGCCTGCCCCTGCGTTCCGACCAAACAATGGGTCGAGGATAACAGGCCGACATTTAACGACTTCCTGGAAACATTGTCCGAAGCAGGGCTCAGTAAGTACAATGAATATGACCTCTCCTATCTGTTTGCTTTGTTCGTCGTTCGTCCGGCAGGCGCCTACCGTTACGCCAACGAAGGCACTCAAGACTTTATCGATAAACTGGCAGACTTCACCATCAAATACCCCGGGCCTCTCCTGCTAACCCAGGACCAATATAAAAGAGCTTACTTTCCGGAAAAATGGAAAGCACGAGCTAGAAAATTCCCTACTTATCGGTTTTCTCCACTTACCCTCGAAGCGCTGGCTGAACGCCCTCATACGGTCAAGCGCGAAGTCGGTATCCCTTGCGTGCCCTGCACGATCAGCGACATCGACTTCATCCTTCGCCTGAAAACACTCAGCAGCAGAACCGGCTTGGCATGCTCGTCACTACTGGGCCTTACCGAACTAGACGAAACAGCGCCCTACCTTGAGTACGAAAGCATCAGCCAATTGCTACTGGCGGGTGCCGATGACGGGCTTCGTGAATGCGTCGACAAGCAGACCCGCGAACACTGGCGCGATGCGCTTGCTGGTTACCTCATCGCATACTGGCCCACTGGCACAGCCACCACCGAGGCCACCTTCACCTCGCTGGACGACCTGTCGAGCTATTGCTTGTGCGATATCCGTGTCAGCAGCGCTGTCAGCACTACGCTGCTCAACCAGGCCATCAGCAGCCTGCAGTATTACCTTTCACAACTGTACGCAAAGTTGGAGCCCGGGTACGACGAAACCACACCTTCAGCTGCCAGCCTAGTGCAGTGGCAGAGCAAACTTGGGCTATACGCTACATGGAAGCGCGACAGGGACCAACGCAACCACCCGGCCAACCTCATCTACTACGCCAACCGGCCCAACAAGAGCGTGGCATTTCAAGAGCTGGAGGCCGAGCTCAACCAAGGCAGGATGGACACCGCTTTGTTGCAAACGGCCATTTTCAACTATCTGACCAAGTTCGAGCGAGTCAGCAACCTGCAGGTGGTCAGCGGTTATCTGGATGGTCATGACCCCAAGCGCGACACCTATCACTTGATCGCCAAGACCAATACCACGCCCTACGAGTATTACTGGCGAACTCTCGACATGGGGATGCGCGACAATAAGGAGCGGTTGAGCCCCTTGGCCTGGAGCGAATGGCAGAAAGTCGGGCTGGCTGCAACCGACGAACTCTCCAAAAGCACCGACAACTACGACGCCATACGCCCGGTGGTCATTGCCGGGCGTCGCTATGTCTTCTGGGTGGAACGTAGCAGCACTGACTTGCCGGACGGAGAAGATGCCACCAAAACCCTGAAGCAGAAACGCAAGTTTTCCGTGCGCTACGCATTCCAGAAAAGTGATGGTGCGTGGAGTACAAGCAATGAGCTGATGCGTCTTGATGGCTTCGACAGGGAAGGCAAGTGGAACCCTGATAACTTTGCGAAAAACATGGACTTCAAACCCGGCCTGATTGTAGTGGTCGACAATGCAGCCGCTCTTCGAGGTGACCCTTGGCTAGTCACGCTGCTGTACGACACTAGCAAGCCAGAGACAACCGAGTTGAAAAAGGGCGTTGACTTCTACATCGAAGCACGCGACCTGCTGCTTATAGAAGAAAAGCCAATTCACTCCCTCTACTCGGCGTCAACCATCAAGCATTTACTAAAACGCTATAAAAACAGGTCCACTCTTCAACACCCCTATACCGGTGCGCCCTTCAGCGTGAGCTGCGAACCATCCCCCCCGCTTCAGAACACAGACATATTAGTGGATGTGAAAGCAAGGGTTGCCTCTGACGCTGACAACATACTAGCTGTAACAGTGAACCGTAGCGCCAAAGACAAATCCGGATATTCCAATTATGCACAGCTCGCCATCTATCTCGCCAACGCCCCTGAAGCACCACTGAAATCCGCCGATTACAGACTGCAAGACCAAGGACACAATCAAGCACAAATATTCGAGTTAGACATTGAACGGGACACTGGATACATCCTTAAACTCACCATGGGCAAAGCTGACTCGCGGGTTTCCCTCGACTATAGCGTTACGGTCAAAGCGCTTAAAACCGATGAACTCTGGGCTGTATCCATCGCCAGCAACACGGCTCAAGCGCAATATCTGGATCTGACAAAAGCAAAAAGCCTCGCGCCTATTCTCAATACAGAAAAACTGCGTCTCAATACCCTGTTCGGCAAGCGTCTGGTCGCACGCGCCAGCCAAGGCGTGCAGCGAGTACTAGCCTGGGATACGCAGACACTTCAAGAACCCGGGTTGGATGCCCCGGCATCCACAGTTGAACTAGACTTTCATGGCGCCAACGCCCTTTACTTTCGCGAGCTGTTCCTTCATCTACCCGCAATGGTTGCCATGCGTCTTACTGAGCAGCAACAATTCGAAGAGGCGCAAGACTGGTACCTGCGTTACTTGTTTAACCCCTACCGAATCGCGTCCGACGAAGCGGGGCGCCCTGCACCGTGGTGCACGCGCCCCCTGTCGCAGGTGGGCACCCTGAGTTCGACGCTTCACCAGGGGGTAGACCCCATAAGCCATGTCTTCGTACTAGCCCGGCATTATCAGCAAGCGATCTATCTCGGCTTCCTCGAGAACTGGCTTGCGCAAGGCGACCACTACTACCGCCAACTTACGCTGAGCACGCTCAACCAAGCCTGGCTGTGCTACCAGCAGGCACTCAAGCTGCTCGGCCCGTTACCCGAGGGCCACAACGCATCGCGCTGGACAGCGACCACCTTAGCCTCACTCGACTCCAATGCATTCCGCACGCCGCTCAACCGTCGGGTACTGGAGCTGAGCAAGACACTCCAGAACAGGCTACACAACCTACGCCATGGGCTCACGCTGGATGGCAAGACACTACCGCCACTGGACTGGAGCAGCGAGGGCCAGGAGGCGTTTGACAGTTCGCAGGGCGGCGTAAGCAACCTGCCCATCACTTATCAAGACCGTAAACAACCAGTTCCCCACTATCGTTTCCGCCAATTGTTACCCAGCGCCAAAGCTGCGGCCCAGCAGTTGTCCGACTTTGGGCGGCACTACATGAAACTGATGGAGGATGAGTCCAACACCACCCTTGGGGCGCAGCTCAAGGAGCAGGACATCAAAATGGTCGACTTTACCATTCGTATGCAGAAAGAGGCCATCAGCGCAATCCAGGCCAGGAAGAAAGCATTGCTGCTCAGCCGAAACAAAGCCGCCGCACAGAACGATTATCTTAGTCATCTCATCGATGTCGGTCGCTCGCCAGAAGAGGAGGCCGCCACAGGGCTTACCTGGTCGGCAAACAGTGCCTTGCTGATGAGCATACCGTTCGAACTGGCATCAGGTTTGACGGAAGCCGCCGTGCCCACGATCTATGGGATGGCCATTGGCGGCAACAATGTGTCGGCACCAATGGCCAGAGCTGCCCAGGCGCTATATGCCACAGCGGATGCAGCGAGCATGATCGCTGATGAACTCCAGACCCAAGCCGGCTACAACCGCCGGGCAGCCGAGTGGGCATTCGACAAGAGCCAGGTTGAGTGGGATATCAAGATCCTTGACCAACAACTCGACGAAACCAATATCGAGCTCAAGGCCAGCACCATTGCCCTGGCCCAGTGCGAACAGGATCGGGTCAACCTGAAGGAAGCCTATGTGACCATGACCACCGGCTTTTGCATCATCCCGGTCTACAACTGGCTGGTGGCGCGCCAGGAGCATCTCTACGGTGCAGCGTACGATGCCGTCCGCTCCTTGTGCCTGGTGGTAGAAGCTGCGTGGCGCTACGAGATCGGCGACTATCGACGCACCAGTTTCATCAATACCACGGCCTGGCGGAACAATTACAAAGGCATGCTGGTAGGCGAATCCCTGCTGGTGAACCTGCAGCATATGGAAAATGAATACCTGCTCAAAAACGAGCGACGTCTGACCATCAAGAAATCGTTCAGCCTGAAGGCCCATGCGGGCGAGCCCGCATGGGCCAACGTGTTCAAAAAGCAGAACCCGCCCCCTGCATCGCTTGTATATAGTTTCGCGTTCTCGGCCAGTGACTTTGACAAAAATTACCCAGGCCACTACCTGCGCCAGCTCAAGTACGTGTCGGTGACCCTTGTGCTCAATACCAACGCAAGCCTCGACGAACTCTGCGCCACCCTGACCCAGACGGGCAGTACCATCTTGCTCGAGGCCGACAAGGATGCAGCCCGCTCGCTGTATCCAGCCAAGATCGGCGTATCCGAAATCGACCAGAAGGAAGTCGATGATGCCGGCAAGGATCACATGCGCGTCATGCGCAATCCGAGCGTGAACCAACAGATCGCACTTTCATCGACGGTGGCCGAGGATGGGTTGGGTTATGACCCAGGCACCTGGGTCTACGAACTGATGTTCCACGACGGCCGTTATCTGCCCTTCGAGGGCACGGGTGCCATTTCACAATGGACCCTGGAAATTTTAGGCAGCGAGAAACTGCTTGCCGACCCTACGGTGATTGCCGACATCAAGTTGAACATGGTCTATACGGCCAAGGCAGGCGATGACGATTTCAGGGCACATGCCAGCAAACTGCGCAGGTCTGAGTAGACACAAAAGATTCAGGACAACATCCCGATGCAGCCCCCTCCGTTGACTTACCAAGCCAAGGTGGACTTGGACAATGATCACGGCAGACGATGACGAAACCTGCGAGGGCCGCTGGTCGGCCCACCACAGCGCCCTAATACCTCGCACAACCCCCTCTACCACGCCCCTCCCGCCCCTCGGCACAGCCCTTGCAATCTCCGACTCAGCCATCACCACAACAATCACATCGCAGAGAGCACATATTGTTCATGTTCGTCTGAACGCTGATCCTGCTGTCGTACCTGAGTGAACTGGCCTAATGATCCCGGACACCTCTTAAGGGCGATATGATTCGCCCATTCAGGAGGTTCCATGCCAGAGAGAAAGACCTATACCCGTGAGTTCAAGCAACGTGCTGCAAGCATGGTTCTTGATGACAACTGCTCGATTCCTGACGTCTGTGCATCGATGGAGGTCGGCCGTACCGCCTTGCGTCGTTGGGTGGACCAGGTGAGAAAAGAGCGCCAGAAAGGGCAGCCAGTTGCAGGTACCAAAGCAATCAGCGATGAGCAGCGAGAACTTCAGCAGTTACGCGCCAAGGTAAAGCGCCTGGAGACCGAGGCCGAAATCTTAAAAAAGGCTACCGCTCTCTTGATGTCGGATCCCTATCGTTTTTCCTGATCGAGGAACTGAGAGAGTCAGGCTTTTATCCGACTAATCAGCTTTGCAGTGCTTTTGGCGTTTCCCGTAGCGCGTTTTACGACTGGGTCCATCGCCGCTCCAAACCTAATACCGAGCGTGATGCGCTGAGGGAGAAGGTTGTACAACTGCATACTGAAAGTAGAGAAAGTGCCGGTGCAAGAATGATCTCTCAGTGTTTGAAAGCGCAGCAACTCAAGGTTGGAAGGTATCTTGTGGGAAGGCTGATGGCCGAGGCGAATGTGGCTAGCAGGCAGCGTCGCCGCCACCAATATCGCTCCAGGGGCGTCGAGGCATTTGTGGCGAAGAATCTCCTTGAGCGCAACTTCCAACCTACAGCCGTCAATCAGGTGTGGTGCGACGATGTTACCAGCCTGATGGTCGGGAAACGCTGGTATCACTTGGCGGTGGTCATTGATCTGTTTGCCCGCCGAGTTGTTGGCTGGGCATTTTCTCTGATCAATGATGCCAACCTGGTTAGCAACGCGCTGACTATGGCGGTCGGCGTTCGGGGCGCACCTGCGGGTTTGATGTTTCATTCGGATCAAGGCTGCCAATACACCAGTCAGCGCTTCCAGTCCGAGCTGCTTAAACATGGCATAACTCAAAGCATGAGCCGCAGAGGCCAGTGTTGGGACAATGCGCCAACGGAACGATTGTTCGGCACGCTCAAGTCAGAATGGGTGCCTGCCAAGGGCTATTCAGAGATCGAAGAAGCTAGAAGCGACATGACTAACTTCTTCATGCGCTACAACCGAATCAGGCTCCACAGCTACAACGATTATCTGTCGCCAATAGCCAAGGAGCTGCAGGCGGCCTAAACACCGTAATCGGTGTCCGGAAAAACTTGACCAGTTCAAGGGCGGCTCCTCCAGAAAATGCCTCGTACCCTCCTTGTTGATGTACAAGGTGCCACGCCGCCCAGGCCGGTCGATGATTGCCGTTATCGCCCCGTCCTTGTCGCTGACCATCACCACCGAGCCCTCCACCAGCCCCTTGGCCGGCTCGATCAGATTGCCACTCTCGATCGTGTAACCCTGGGCATTTTCTTCTGAATGGCCGGATACATATTGGTAGGTACCCAACTCTTGCTGCACCACGCTCAACGGGCTTGCTCCTGCCTTGGGATCCTGCGCATGGGCCGTGGATATCAGCGGGCAGACGACGAGCAGCAATGAACAGAGTTGCACAAGGCGATGACGGAACATGACGAGTGTCTCCACACAGGGATGAACACTGTCGACGATAGGAAGGGCTCCGCCGCAGCGCTACTGGCAAAACTATCAGGTACCCATAGCGTGCAAGCGCCCGCCCCATCTTCGCGCAGCTCACATCAATGAGCGCGAAGATGGGGCAGGCGCACTGGCTCGTGCCCGGCGAATGCTCCGCGATAGAGCGCTTGCAGCCTTCGGCACAGCCTTTGCACCTGCCGTTCTGCGATTTGCCAAATCAACAACGATCTCATCGGAGAGAGCACATGAAGCGTCGCAGTCTGATCAAGGCCTTTACCCTCAGCGCATCGATTGCCGCGATGGGCCTGAGCTGGAGCATCCAGGCCGCCGAGACCATCAAGGTCGGCATCCTGCATTCGCTGTCCGGCACCATGGCGATTTCCGAGACCTCGCTCAAGGACATGGCGCTGATGACCATCGATGAGATCAACGCCAAAGGTGGGGTCAACGGCAAGATGCTGGAAGCGGTGGTGGTGGACCCGGCGTCCAACTGGCCGCTGTTCGCTGAAAAGAGCCGGCAGTTGCTGACCCAGGACAAGGTCGCGGTGGTGTTCGGCTGCTGGACCTCGGTGTCGCGCAAGTCGGTGCTGCCGGTGTTCGAAGAACTCAACGGGTTGTTGTTCTACCCGGTGCAGTACGAAGGTGAAGAGATGTCGCCCAACGTCTTCTACACAGGCGCTGCGCCCAACCAGCAGGCGATTCCTGCGGTCGAGTACGTGATGAGCGAGGACGGCGGCAGCGCCAAGCGGTTCTTCCTGCTGGGCACCGACTACGTCTACCCGCGTACCACCAACAAGATTCTGCGCGCCTTCCTGCACAGCAAGGGCGTGGCCGACAAAGACATCGAAGAGGTCTACACCCCGTTCGGCCATGCCGATTACCAGACCATCGTCGCCAACATCAAGAAGTTCTCGGCCGGCGGCAAGACGGCGGTCATCTCCACGGTCAACGGCGACTCCAATGTGCCGTTCTACAAAGAGCTGGCCAACCAGGGCCTGAAGGCCACCGACGTGCCGGTGGTGGCGTTCTCGGTGGGTGAAGAAGAGCTGCGCGGCATCGACACCAAACCGTTGGTTGGGCACCTGGCCGCATGGAACTACTTCGAGTCGGTGGATAACCCGGTCAACCAGAAGTTCGTCGCCGACTGGAAGGCCTACGCCAAGGCCAAGGGCCTGCCGGGCGCCGACAAGGCAGTGACCAACGACCCGATGGAAGCCACCTACGTGGGTATCCACATGTGGGCGCAAGCTGCGCAGAAGGCCGGCAGCACCGAGGTGGACAAGGTCCGCGAGGCCCTTGCCGGGCAGACTTTCAAGGCACCGTCCGGCTACACCCTGACCATGGACAAGACCAATCACCACCTGCACAAGCCGGTGATGATCGGCGAGATTCAGGATGACGGGCAGTTCAGCGTGGTGTGGGAAACCGAGCAACCGCTGCGGGCACAGCCATGGAGCCCGTTCATTCCGGGCAATGACAAGCGGCCGGATTATGCGGTGAAAGGCAACTGAGTGCATTGGGGCCGCTTTGCGGCCCATCGCAGGCTGTCGCCAGCTCCCACAGAGACAGCGCGCTGCCAGGCATTCACTAAACCTGTGGGAGCTGGCGACAGCCTGCGATGGGCTGCAAAGCAGCCCCCAAAAGCCCTAAAAAGGGATGACGTATGTTCAGACTGTTCCTGACCCTCCTGCTGCTGCTGCTGCCCCTGGCAAGCCAAGCCAGCGAGGGCGAATTCTTCCTGACCGCCAAGCCCGCCGAACAGGCGCGCCTGCTCGAAACCTGGGCTGCGCAACCCGATGCCGGGCGCCTGGCGCTGCTGGAAAACCTGCGTCAGGGCCGCATTGGCGAAGGTGACACGCGCAAGTTGCGCCTGAACAACCGCCTGCGCGGCCTGATCGACAACGCCCTGGCCAGCCATCAACTACTCAGCGAGCAAAGCGACACCCGCCTGGCCGCTGCAAGCCAACTGCAAAAAAGCGCACAACCCGCGCAAATGGCCTTCCTTGACCAGCGCTTCGCCGCCGAGACCGACCCCGCCGTGCACGCAGCCCTCGCCCTGGCCCTGGCCAACCTGCAACTGGGCGCAAGCGAGCCTGCGGTGCGCCTGGCCGCCGTGCGTTTGCTCGGCGAAACCGGCGATCCGCTGGCCCGCACCCGCCTGGAAGCCTTGCTGCAACCGGATGGCGAAACCGACGCGGCCGTGCGCACAGCCGCTGAAACCAGCCTGGCCCAGGTGCAGCGCAAGCTACTGATCGGCGAACTGCTGGGCCAGGCCTTCAGTGGGCTGTCGCTGGGGTCGATCCTGTTGCTGGCAGCGCTGGGCCTGGCGATCACCTTCGGCCTGCTCGGGGTGATCAACATGGCCCATGGCGAGATGCTCATGCTCGGCGCCTACAGCACCTACATGGTCCAGGTACTGCTGCAACGCTACGCGCCCGGCGCCATCGAGTTCTACCCGCTGATCGCGCTGCCGGTGGCCTTTGCCGTCAGCGCAGGTGTGGGCATGGCATTGGAGCGCACCGTGATCAGGCACCTGTACGGCCGGCCGCTGGAAACGCTGTTGGCCACCTGGGGCATCAGCCTGATCCTGATCCAGGCCGTGCGCCTGCTGTTCGGCGCGCAGAACGTCGAGGTGAGCAACCCGGCGTGGCTGTCGGGTGGCGTGCAACTGCTGCCCAACCTGGTGCTGCCGTACAACCGCATCGTCATCATCGGCTTCGCCCTGGCCGTAGTGCTGCTCACCTGGCTGCTGCTCAACCGCACCCGGCTGGGCCTGAACGTGCGCGCCGTCACCCAGAACCGCAACATGGCCGCCTGCTGCGGAGTGTCCACCGGGCGCGTCGACATGCTCGCCTTTGGCCTGGGTTCGGGTATCGCCGGGCTGGGCGGCGTGGCCCTGAGCCAGGTCGGCAACGTCGGCCCGGACCTTGGCCAGAGCTACATCATCGACTCGTTCCTGGTGGTGGTGCTCGGCGGCGTCGGGCAACTGGCCGGCACCCTCTGGGCAGCGTTCGGGCTGGGCATCGCCAACAAACTGCTGGAACCGCAAATTGGCGCGGTGCTCGGCAAGATCCTCATCCTTGCGCTGATCATTCTGTTCATCCAGAAGCGCCCGCAAGGCCTGTTCGCCCTCAAGGGACGGGTAATCGACTGATGAACCAGCCACTGATCGTCACCGCCTCGCAAAAGGCCGGGCCGCGTTTGACGCTGGCCCTCGGCGCCGCCGTTACCTTGGTGTTGCTGGCCCTGCCGCTGCTGTCAATGCTGCCCGAAGGCCACGCACTGCAGGTTTCGGCCTATACCTTGACCCTGGTCGGCAAGGTCCTCTGCTACGCCATCGTCGCCCTGGCCCTGGACCTGGTCTGGGGCTATGCCGGGCTGCTGTCGCTGGGGCACGGGTTGTTCTTTGCCCTGGGCGGCTACGCCATGGGCATGTACCTGATGCGCCAGGCCGCAGGGGATGGCCTGCCGGCGTTCATGACGTTTCTTTCGTGGAACGAGCTGCCCTGGTACTGGGCCGGCACCCAGCACTTTGCCTGGGCGCTGTGCCTGGTGGTGCTGGCGCCAGGGCTGCTGGCCCTGGTGTTTGGCTGGTTCGCCTTCCGCTCGCGGATCAAAGGCGTGTACTTCTCGATCATGACCCAGGCGCTGACCTTCGCTGCCATGCTGCTGTTCTTTCGCAACGAGACCGGCTTTGGCGGCAACAACGGGTTCACCAGTTTTCGCACCATCCTCGGCCATGACGTGGCGGCGCCCGGCACCCGCGCGGTGCTGTTCCTGCTGACCGTGCTGCTGTTGCTGGGCAGCCTGTACCTGTGCTGGCGGCTGACCCGCAGCAAGGTTGGCCGGCTGCTCACCGCCGTGCGCGATGCCGAGAACCGCCTGATGTTCTGCGGCTATGACCCGCGTGGTTTCAAGCTGCTGGTGTGGGTGCTCAGCGCCGTACTGTGCGGCCTGGCAGGCGCGCTGTATGTGCCGCAGGTGGGCATCATCAACCCCGGCGAGATGTCGCCGACCAACTCCATCGAGGCGGCCGTCTGGGTGGCGCTGGGTGGGCGCGGCACGCTGCTCGGGCCGCTGCTCGGCGCGGGGCTGGTCAACGGCATGAAGAGCTGGTTCACCGTGGCGTTCCCGGAGTACTGGCTGTTCTTCCTCGGTGCGCTGTTCATCATCGTCACCCTGTACCTGCCCAAGGGCGTGGTCGGGCTTGTGAAGAAAAGGAGCCAGCCATGAGAGGCATCCCCCCGGTGCACCCCGAATTCATGCTGGAGCCGGTGTTCGACCAGCTCGGCAGCGGGCGCGACGCCATCGGCCTCGGCCAGCCGCGCAAGGCAGGGCTCGACACCCGGCACGGCACGGTGCTGAGCCTTGAGGACATCAGCGTCAGCTTTGACGGCTTCAAGGCGCTCAACGCCCTGCACCTGTACATCGGCGTGGGGGAACTGCGCTGCATCATTGGCCCCAACGGGGCCGGCAAGACCACGATGATGGACGTGATCACCGGCAAGACCCGCCCCGACAGCGGCACGGCCTACTTTGGCGACACCCTGGACCTGACCCGCATGAGCGAGTACCAGATCGCCCAGGCCGGCATCGGGCGCAAGTTCCAGAAGCCCACGGTGTTCGAGGCGCTCAGCGTGTTCGAAAACCTGGAGCTGGCGCTCAAGGCCGACAAGTCGGTGTGGGCCAGCCTGGTGGCGCGGCTGGGTGACGCGCAGCGCCAGCGCATCGATGAGGTGCTGACGACCTTGCGCCTGCAGCCTTTGGCGCAGCGCCAGGCGGGGCTGTTGTCGCACGGCCAGAAGCAATTTCTGGAGATTGGCATGCTGCTGGTGCAAGAGCCGCAATTGCTGCTGCTCGACGAGCCGGTGGCGGGCATGACCGATGCCGAGACCGAGTTCACCGCCGAGCTGTTCCGCTCGCTGGCCGGCAAGCATTCGCTGATGGTGGTGGAGCACGACATGGGCTTCGTCGGCAGCATTGCCGACCATGTGACGGTGCTGCACCAGGGCAGCGTGCTGGCCGAAGGCTCGCTGGCCCAGGTACAGGCGGACGAGCGGGTGGTCGAGGTGTATCTGGGCCGCTAGCCAGCCAAGCAAACCTGTGCCGGCCTCTTCATGGGCATTGTGGGAGCGGGCTTTCCCCGCGATGAGGCCGGCACAGGCACAGCAACTTTTTCAGGACTACGCACATGCTCAAGATCGACACCCTGCACCAATACTACGGCGGCAGCCACATCCTGCGTGGCCTGTCCTTTGAAGCCAAGGTCGGCGAAGTCACCTGCCTGCTGGGCCGCAACGGCGTTGGCAAGACCACCCTGTTGCGCTGCCTGATGGGCCTGCTGCCCACCCGCGAAGGCCAGGTGCATTGGGAAGGCAAGCCGATCACCACGCTCAAGCCCCAGCAACGGGTGCACGCAGGCATCGCCTATGTGCCCCAGGGGCGCGAGATCTTTGCGCGCCTCACGGTAGAAGAAAACCTGCTGATGGGCCTGTCGCGCTTTTCTGCGCGCGAGGCTCGCGCGGTCCCGGCGTTCATCTACGAGCTGTTCCCGGTGCTCGAACAAATGAAGCAGCGCCGCGGCGGCGACCTGTCGGGCGGGCAGCAACAGCAACTGGCGATTGGCCGGGCCTTGGCCAGCCGCCCACGCCTGCTGATCCTGGACGAGCCCACCGAAGGCATTCAGCCCTCGGTCATCAAGGAAATCGGCGCGGTGATCCGCAAGCTCGCCGACCGTGGCGACATGGCGATTCTGCTGGTCGAGCAGTTCTACGACTTCGCCGAAGCGCTGGCCGACCAGTACCTGGTCATGGCCCGTGGCGAAATCGTCCAGCGTGGGCGTGGCGAAAACATGCAGGCCGAAGGTGTGCGCGGGCTGGTAACCATTTAATCTGCCGCCACTGCTATTGCGAGACGCTGCCATGACTTATCAGATCCGCGACGCCCAGCCTGCCGACGTGCCGGGCATCCTCGATATCTACAACGATGCCGTGCGCAACACCACGGCAATCTGGAACGAAACCCCGGTGGACCTGGCCAATCGCCAGGCCTGGTTCGATGCCCGCGCTGCGCAGGGCTACCCGATTCTGGTGGCGGTGGATGCCAGCGGCGTGCTCGGCTACGCCTCGTTTGGCGACTGGCGGCCGTTCGAGGGGTTCCGCCTGACGGTCGAGCATTCAGTGTATGTGCGTGCTGACCAGCGCGGCAAAGGCCTGGGGCCAGTGTTGCTGGCGGCGTTGGTGGAGCGTGCGCGGGCGTGCGGCAAGCATGTGATGGTTGCCGCCATTGAAAGCGGCAATGGGGCATCGGTGCGGCTGCACGAACGGCTGGGGTTCGTGGTGACCGGGCAGATGCCGCAGGTGGGGGTGAAGTTTGGCCGCTGGCTGGACCTGACGTTCATGCAACTGGTGCTCAGCCCAGAAGCTGACCCGACCTGACCACCGACGCGCATCGCCTTTGTGTAGGAGCGGCCTTGTGCCGCGAAAGGCTGCGAAGCAGCCTCAGGATATACGCCTCACGCAAGATTGCCGGGGGTGCTTCGCACCCCTTCGCGGCACAAGGCCGCTCCTACACTGATCGCGTGACGCCCAATGCCTCAGTACCGCGCGTCTACAGCTGGGTAAACCGCCCCAGCCGCTGCCTGAGCATGCTGTTCTCGCTGCGCAGGTGCTGCACTTCTTCGAGCAGCTCCAGCGCCAGCGCTACCCCTTCCCACTCCAGTTGCAGTTCCTGATGCAGCTTGACCGCCCGCTTGAGCGTTACCGGCGCGTGGTCGTCGAACACCCACTCCTCGGGCGTTCGCCCCGATGGTTCAACGATGCCGTGTTCGACGATTTCGATCACGCAGTCGGCCGTGAGGTCGGCTTCCTGGCAGAGGGTTCGCATGTCCAGTTGAACGATCAAGGTACTGCTCATGATTATTTGCTCCAGTGTGTCCTCGGGTCGAAAGCAGCTTTCTCGGAAAGCTTGGTCCACAACTCGCGAGTGGCCGCATCGGACTGCGCCGGCATCACCACTTTCAGCTGCGCGTACAGGTCACCGCGCTCGCCCTGTTTGTTCAACAGCCCCATGCCCTTGACCCGCAGGCGCTGGCCGCTCTGGCTGTCGGGGCGAATGGTCAGGTTGATCTTGCCGGTCAGCGTCGGCACCGCCACCTTGGTGCCAAGCGCGGCTTCCCACGGCGCCAGCGGCACGGTAATGATCAGGTCGTGGCCCTCGACATCGAACTGCGGATGCGGCGCCATGCGAATGGTCAGGAACAGGTCGCCGTTCTCCCCGCCGCCGACACCCGGAGCACCCTGGCCCTTGAGACGAATACGCTCGCCATCGGTTACCCCGGCCGGGATCTTCACGTTCAGCGTCTTGGTGGTGAACCCGGTGCGCTGCCCGGCGGCATTGGTTTGCGGCACCTGGAAGCTGATCTGCTTGGATTCCTTGTTGAGCGTTTCCTCGAGGAAAACCGCCAGTTCCAGTTCCACGTCCTGCCCCCGCCTGCCGGCGCTACGTTGTTGGCGGGCACCACCGAACGGGTTCGAACCGCCGCGGGCACCAAAGATGGAGCTGAAGAAGTCGGAGAAGTCACCGCCTTCAAAACCGCCGCCGGCATTGCCGCCACGGCCCTGCCAGCCAGGCGGTGCCTGGAACGGCCGGCCATGCTGGCCACCGTACTTGCGGATTTCGTCGTACTCGGCGCGCTTGTCCTTGTCGCCAAGCACCTCGTAGGCCTCGTTGGCCTCCTTGAACTTGTCCTCGGCGTCACGCTCCTTGCTGACGTCGGGGTGATACTTGCGCGCCAGCTTGCGGTACGCGGCTTTGATCGCCTTGTCGTCCGCGCCCGGGTCTACGCCGAGTATCTTGTAATAGTCTTTGAAGTCCATTTATGGATCACCGATAAAAAAGTGCGTGTTGCCACTGAAGATTGGGGTCAAGCATAGCCTTTCAAGGGGCGTCTGGCCTTGCGCCACGACAGACGACCGGTCTTGCTTTAGCCGCAAACTCGCATAAACTGCGCGGCCGTTTTGCCTCCGGAAGCTTTCGCTCATGTCTGACGTATCCCCGGCCCGTGCCCTTGGCATCGACTTCGGCACCTCCAACTCCACGGTCGGCTGGCACCGCCCTGGGGCTGAGTCGCTGATCGCCCTGGAAGACGGCAAGATCACCCTGCCGTCGGTGGTGTTCTTCAACCTCGAAGAACGCCGCCCGGTGTACGGTCGTCTGGCCCTGCACGAGTACCTGGAAGGCTACGAAGGCCGCCTGATGCGCTCGCTCAAGAGCCTGCTGGGCTCCAAGCTGATCAAGCACGACACCAGCGTGCTGGGCAGCGCCCTGCCGTTCAAGGACTTGCTCGGCATGTTCATCGGCGAGCTGAAAAAGCGCGCCGAGGCCAGCGCCGGGCGTAGCTTCGAGCAAGTGGTGCTGGGGCGCCCGGTGTTCTTCGTCGACGAAGACCCGGCGGCTGACCAGGAGGCCGAAGATACACTGGCTGACGTGGCGCGCAAGATCGGCTTCAAGGACGTGTCGTTCCAGTACGAACCCATTGCCGCTGCGTTCGACTACGAGTCGGGCATCAGCCGTGAAGAGCTGGTACTGATTGTCGATATCGGCGGCGGTACCTCGGACTTTACCCTGATCCGCCTGTCGCCGGAGCGCCATTCGCTGGACGAGCGCCAGGACGACATCCTTGCCACCGGCGGTGTGCATATCGGCGGTACCGACTTCGACAAGCAACTGAGCCTGCAAGGCGTGATGCCGCTGTTCGGCTACGGCAGCCGCATGAAAAGCGGTGCGCTGATGCCGACCAGCTACCACCTGAACCTGGCCACCTGGCACACCATCAACGCCCTGTATGGGCAGAAGACCCAGCTGGCATTGGGCAACATGCGTTACGACATCGAGGACACGCTCGGTATCGAGCGCCTGTTCAAGCTGATCGAGCAACGGGCCGGGCACTGGCTGGCCATGGAAATCGAGGCCAGCAAGATCGAGCTGACCGACCGCGACAGCCGCCGCATCGACCTGGGCCGTGTCGAGCCTGGGCTTGCCGCCGAGCTGACCCGCGCCGTGTTCGAGGACGCCATCGATGGCTTGCTGGAGCGGGTGCGCGGCAGTGTCAGCGAGCTGCTGGCCAAGGCTGGGGTGAGTGTCGGGCAGGTTGATACGGTGTTCTTCACCGGGGGTTCAAGCGGTATCCCGGCGCTGCGCAACAGCGTGGCGGCGATGCTGCCCAATGCGCGGCATGTCGAAGGCAATATTTTCGGCAGCATCGGCAGCGGGCTGGCAATCGAGGCACGCAAGCGCTACGGCGCCTGACGGGTGTGGGGGCTGCGGCGCAGCCCCCGGCGGTTTATCAGACCAATTCCATGCGCCGCAACTCGCTCTTCAGGTAGGCGTAATAAATCGGCCCGGCTACCACGCCCGGCAGGCCGAACGCGGCCTCGCACACCAGCATCGCCAGCAGCAATTCCCACGACTTGGCCCTGATCTGCCCGCCAACAATCCGCGCGTTGAGGAAATACTCGACCTTGTGGATAACGATCAGGTACCCCAGCGCCGCCGCCGCCACCCAGATCGACAACGACAGGCCGACGATGGTGATCAGCGTGTTCGACATCAAGTTGCCGATCACCGGCAGCAGGCCGAGCAGGAAGGTCAGCACGATCAGCGTCTTGGTCAGCGGCAGGTGCACACCGAACAGCGGCAGCACCACCGCGAGGAAAATGCCGGTAAACGCGGTATTGAGCAGCGAGATCTTGATCTGCGCGAAGACAATATTGCGAAACGCCTGCACCAGCAGGTTCAGGCGCTCGAACAGCGCCGCCGCCAGGGGCTTGCGCCGGGAAATATCAGGGATGCGCTGCAAGGCGATGATCGCCCCGAGGATCATGCCGATCAGCAAGGTCACGAACATGTGCGCCATACCCTTGCCGACCAGTTGCAGGTCGCTGAGGTGGCTTTTGATCCAGTCGCCAATGGCCACTTTGAACTCGGCAGCGCTGGCCGGCAGGTAGCCTTCGATAAACGGCGGCAACTGGCTGCGTGCACGCTCCACCAGCACCATGAACTTGTCCAGCGAGGCGCCGGGGTTCTCCGCTTCATGCAGCAGGAAGCTGAATGCGCCGGCAATCAGCAAGGTCAGGGTGCTGACCACCAGAGTGCCGAGCAACGCCACCGCCAGCCAGCGCGCGCGCTGCCCGGCAATCAAGGGTTGCAGGCGTGGGGTGAGCATGTTGACCAGCTCGAACACCAACAGGCCGGCCAGCAGGCTCGGCAGCAGTTTCATCGGCAGGGCCAGCAGCAGCCCGCCCATGACGATGATCAGACTGGCAAAGGAAATCTGGCGGGGGGTGAAGGTCATACAGCCTCGACGGCAGACAGCGGAAAGAACCGCAGTCTGCCAGCCTTCACGGCGCGGGTCACTTCTTCTTCAGGCAGTCGCTCATGAACGTCTTGCGTGCATCGCCCTTGAGCGCCTGGGTGGTGGCGTCGGCATTACAGGTTTTCATTTTTTCCTGCTGGGTCTGCGGCGCCTGCTTCTTCAGGCAAGTGCTCATGAACGCCTTGCGCGCATCGCCCTTGAGCGCTTGGCTGGTGGCGTCGGCGTTACAGGTTTTCATCTTTTCCTGTTGCGCGGTGGCGGCAAAACCCTGCCCGGCGATCAACAGGCCCAACACCAGCAATGGCACGTGCAGCATCTTCATG
Organism: Pseudomonas farsensis; assembly: GCF_014268805.2. Classification (GTDB taxonomy): domain Bacteria; phylum Pseudomonadota; class Gammaproteobacteria; order Pseudomonadales; family Pseudomonadaceae; genus Aquipseudomonas; species Aquipseudomonas farsensis. The sequence continues at coordinate 203,500 of NZ_JABWRF020000005.1, read as the reverse complement.
GCGTGAGCTCCAGAGGGGCGCGCCGGCTGCGCGCTCGTCGTGCTGAGTGTAGCCAACATTTGTGGCACTTCGCCGTCACCGGCCATCGGCCTTGAGCCGGGCGGCATGCTCGGTAAACAACCTTACCGGCGCAGCCCCCTTGCCCACCGCGCCAAGCGACTGGTTGACGATGTCCATATGGTCCAGCGGGTAGTCATCGCCGATCACCTGGCCCAGGTGCGAGCTGAAGCGCCCGACCATGCCGTCGCACTGGCCCTTTTCGCGCACGAAGGTGCGGGCGAACAGGCGGCAGAAGCGGTTGCTGCCATCGAAACGGTTGCGGCCACGGTCAGTCAGCCCCGGCTGCAAGGTGCCGGACCATGAGTAGTAGCGCACCCCGTTGACCTCGGCCGGCCCCTCCCCGCCCCACACCTCGGGCAGGCCCTGTGGATAAGCCTGGTTGAACAGGGCCACCCCGGCGCAGGTCAGCGACTGGTGCGAGGCATGCACGTCAATCGGCAGCCGTTCGCGGCGCCAGCCGGTTTCGAGCCAGCCCATCAGCACGGCCAGGCCATGCAGAATGGCCTTGAGCAGGCGGCCCCTGGCAGAGCCGCCGGGCGCAGTGCGCTCGATGTGGTCGGCAAGCTCCGAGCCATGGTTGGGCCCGGCTACCGAGGTCACCGAGGCGACCCGGTCGGGGCGTTTGGCAGCGGCGTAGCGGGCGCTGAGCGCACCTTGGCTGTGGCCGATCAGGTTGACCTTGGGCGCGCCGCTGCGCTGGCAGATGTCTTCGATGATGGCCAGCAACTGCTCGCCCCGCACTTCGCTGGAGTGCAGCGGCGATACCTGCACGGCAAACACCTGCGCGCCGCCACGGCGCAACGCCGGGACGATGCCGAACCAGTACGGGTACAGCACCAGGCGCACGAAACCCAGCATGCCTGGCACCAGCACCAACGGGTACCGCGTGGCCAATTCCTTGCCCATTGCCCCAGCCCTCATGCGTGGACGACCGGCCAACACTACCGCTGCGCTTGTTGGCTGCGCAATCGAACTCCTGCCGCGCCGTGCGGTTCCAAGCAAAACAGACCCTTGAGCAAGGAGCGGGACCATGTACAAGCAGACTCTGGCCATCCTTCTGGCAAGCGCCACCCTCGCCGCCTGCGGCAGCCGCCCGGAAAACCCGGTGGACTATGTCACCTATCGCGACGAGCCGCTGGTCAAGCAAGTGGAGCATGGCATGACCATGCAAAAGGTAATCGCCATCGGCGGCAGCCCGTCGAACGTGATCGACCTGCCACACGGCGGCACCTGCAATGACTACATCCTTAACCGCGATGGCCACCAGCAGCCTTATTACGTGCGTTTCGATGCTACCGGGCATGTCGATGCCAAGGGTTTCAAGACGTGCAAGCAACGAGAAGAAGACCGCGACGCTGCTAAAGGCGCGTAAGCGGTACGCAACCTACCCATGACCACCCTGATGTTTTCGGAGATGAACATGAGCGTTGAACTGACTGATGTAAAAACCCTGCGCGAACGCGCGCGCCAGCATGTCGAGCAAGGCGCGGTGACCGAGGGTTACAACGCTGACCGCGAGACGATCCTGCGCCTGCTGAATGAGTCGCTGGCCACCGAGCTGGTGTGCGTATTGCGCTACAAGCGCCATTACTTCATGGCCAGTGGCATCAAGGCCAGCGCGGCGGCGGATGAGTTCCTGGAGCACGCCAACCAGGAAGCCGAGCATGCCGACAAGCTGGCTGAGCGCATTGTGCAGCTCGGCGGCGAGCCGGACTTCAACCCCGATAACCTGACGCGCAACTCCCACGCCCAGTACGTGGCGGGTAATACGCTGAAAGAGATGGTGCTCGAGGACCTGGTGGCTGAACGGATCGCCATCGACAGCTATCGCGAGATCATTCAGTTCATTGGCGATACCGACCCGACTACCCGACGTATTTTCGAAGACATCCTGGCCCAGGAAGAAGAGCACGCGGACGACATGTCCGATTTGCTGCAGGGGCTTTAACGGGTGAAGGCGGTCACTCTGTAGGAGCGGCCTTGTGTCGCGAAAGGGCTGCGCAGCAGCCCCGGCACTTTTGCGTGAGACCGAGATACTGGGGCTGCTGTGCAGCCCTTTCGCGACACAAGGCCGCTCCTACAGGGACAGTGTCAAATTCGAAATGCGCCGCAGGCTTATCAGCCGGCTGGACCTTCCTGTAGCTCTTATTTCTTACCCTTCACCGCAGCCGGCGCCTTGCCGGCTTTCATTTGCTGCAGCAACGGCGTGCACTGGTTCGGCGCATCCCCGCTGCTCGGGGCAATCAGCGCCAGCAAGCCAGCAGCAGGCCCGGCCACCACGCCCAGCGCCACCATGCCCGCGCCGCGCAGCGCCAACGGCACCGCCTGCACACCGGCATTGGGCTTGGCGAACGGGCCGCGCACATACAGTGGCGAGCGCAGCGAGAACAACCGCACGCCCTTCGACTCCGGGGTCACCTTCAGGTCCAACTGCTCGCTGGCAAAATTAGCCGTACCGTTGATGTAGATGATCGCGTTCTCGGTATCGAACAGGAACAAGCGCGTAGTCGCCAAACCGTCCTTGATCCCCACATCGGCGGCCGCGCAGTTGATCTTCACGTCTTCATCACCGAACAGCTTGCCAATCACGTAGTTGCCAACGTTAAGCCCGGCGATCTCCATGAGGCTGCGGCTGATGGCGCCATCGTTGATCAGCAGGCGCAGGTCGCCGTTGGAGGAACCCAGCAGCGCCGCCACCGAGTTGCCACGGCCACTGATGTCGGCATCGCCATTGAGCTGGCCGAAACTGGTCTGCATCGGTGCGAAAGTGGGGAACAGCTCCTTGAGCTTGAAGCCGCGGGCGCTCAAGCGCGCACGGCCCTGCATGGGCGTTGCGCGGCCATCCAGGCGGATTCTGGAGGCCAGGTTGCCGCCCGCCACGCCGAAGCGCAGTGGCTCCAGGCGCAGCAGGCCGTCTTCCAGAATCACGTGGGCCGACAGGTCGTTGAACGGCAGTTGCGCACTGTGCACGATGCGTTTGCCAGCAAAACGCACATCGGCATCCATCGCGCGCCAGCGCTCGGTACGGAATTCCTCGACCGGCAGCACCTTGCCTGTCGGCTGCTTGCTGGCCCCACCCCGGGCTTTTTGTTCAGTATTGGAGTCGGCACCGATCAGCGGCGCCAGATCCTTGAACAGCAACTGGTTGGACACCAGCTCACCGGACAACTTCGGCCGTGGTTTGCTGGCCACGAATGACAAATCACCATGAATGTCGCTGTCGCCAATCTTGCCGTTGAAACCCTGGTAGCGGAACTGCGCGCCTTGCTCGGCGTGCAGGTTGGCGCTCAGGTGACCGTCGGTGGAATACGGCGGGGTGTCGGGCAAGGTGACGCCGGTCAGCGGGTAAAGGTTGCCCAGGCTGCTGCCGGAAAGCTTCAGGCGCAGGTCCAGGGCGCCGAGGTTGCGCGGGTCGGTCAGGGTGCCGGCCAGCGCCACCTGGGTATCGCCGATACGCGCATCGGCTTGCAGCGGGAACGGCTGGCGGGCGTCCTGCAGGGCCAGCAGCCCGCCGATCTTGCCGGTGGCCGACACCGCCTGGTCCTTGTAGCGGCCCTGGGCCTTGAGGCCAAAGGCATAGTCCTGCGCCCCGCCACTCTTCTCGGCGCGGGTCTTGCCGACGATATCGCTGAACGGGATCGGCTTGCCCAGTGGGTCGACCTGCACCTTCATGTTGGTTTTCAGCGTCTGGTCGTCGAAACTGATATTGCCTTGGTCAAAGCCGATGGCGCCGATGTCCAGCACCCACTTCGACGGCTCTGCATTCTCGTCCTTTGGGCCGAAATCAAAGGTCCAGTTGGCCCGGCCATCGGCCAGGCGAGTCAGGCTGGCGGTGGGCTTGACCAGGTCGATGCGCGGGATGCTGATGCGCTGGACGATCAGCGGCAACGGCGCCAGGCGAAACTCCACGCGCTCAAGGCCGACCATGCGCGGCTGCTTGAGCCAGTCGGGGTTGCCCAGCACCAGGTCCTCTGCCGTGAAATGCGGCCACGGCACGAACGCGCGCCAGCCGCCCTCTTCAGGTTCGGTACGCCAGTGCACCGCAAGGTTGCCGTTGATGGCGAAGGGCCGATGCAGGGCGGCGGACACCTTTTCATTGAGCAACGGCTTGACGCGGTTCCAGTCGAAGGTGGCGATCACCACGATAAGAATCGCCAGCAAGGTGACGAGGGTGGCGAAGGTCCAGATGAGGATTCTGACAGGGCGCGTCATTGCGTGATTCTCCTGACTGCAGGGCACGAGGCAGCTTAGCGGTGGCACTTATAAAGTCGGACTGGTTAAAAGCCGTCGGGTTTAATCCAAACGCCACAAAGCCTAAGTTTTTCCTGATGTGTTGCCCAGCTTTCGCCTGCACGAGCACCGCCCAGCCCCCTTCACGCGCAGTGCCAAACCGCCCTTCCCACCCCTGAAAACATTGGCCCAGAGGCCTCGCCGCCGAGTATCAACGGTGTCGATTGTTACCATTATCCAGATGAACTTCTCTGTGGCGGTACGCAGCGTAGCATTGGCTCCGTACCCACTTTCCAGCCCCCAGAGGAGCAACCCATCATGAAACGCAATCTGCTGCTTAGCCTGACCCTTTCCGTACTGGCCGCCAACGCTTTCGCATTGCCAGCCACCGACCAGCACCTTTCTGCAGAAGCGCGCTCCAGCGCTGCCAGCGTAGCCCAGCCCCTGAAAACCCTGGCTGAAGGTGGCTCGGACCGTCTGATCGAACGTAACGACCGTGTAGCCGAAGGTGGCTCGGATCGTCTGATCGAGCGCAATGACCGCGTAGCCGAAGGTGGCTCGGACCGTCTGATCGAGCGTAACGACCGTGTAGCCGAAGGTGGCTCGGACCGTCTGATCGAGCGCAACGACCGCGTAGCCGAAGGTGGTTCGGACCGTCTGATCGAGCGTAACGACCGCGTAGCAGAAGGTGGCTCGGACCGTCTGGTCGAACTTAGCCGCGTGAGCTGATCAGCATGGCCGAAAACAACAATCCACCGCCCTGCGCCTGTTACCCTCCAAGCCCGGTCCATTGACCGGGCTTTGTTTTTTTATCCAGAATGGCCAGCTTCAACCTCACAAGACGTTGCCCCATGCTGCCGCGCGCCGAACAGAAGCTGCAAACCCGCCAGGCCCTGCTGGATGCTGCCTGCCAGCTCATGGAGAGTGGCCGGGGGTTCGGCAGCATCAGCTTGCGCGAAGTCGCCAAGGCTGCCGGCATCGTGCCCACCGGTTTCTATCGCCATTTCCCTGACATGGACGCCCTCGGCCTGGCGCTGGTCGATGAGGTCGATAACACTTTCCGCCAGACCATCCGCCTGGTCCGGCACAACGAATTCGAGCTCGGTGGCATCACCGACGCTTCGGTGCGGATTTTCCTCGATGTGGTCAACGCCCACCGCGCCCGCTTCCTGTTCCTGGCCCGTGAGCAGTACGGCGGCTCGCAGGCGGTGCGCCAGGCCATCGCGCGCCTGCGCGAGCACATCAGCGACGACCTCGCCACCGACCTTGCGCGCATGCCGCGCTGGCAACACCTGGACGGCGCCGCGTTGGCAGTGATGGCCGACCTGGTGGTCAAGACCGTGTTCGCCACCCTGCCGGAACTGATCGACGACGCGCCGGCCAGCCCCCAGGCCATGAGCGCCCAGGAAAAGATCACCCAGCAGTTGCGCTTCATTTTTGTCGGTGCGCGGCACTGGCAAGGGCTGGGCAGTCCGAGCTAAGCGGTTCTGCTAACATGGCGCCCTGCCCGACCGTCCACGAGCGCCGCCATGTCCGCCCCTTGCCCCGCCCTGACCCGCTTCAACCAGCATTTCGCCGAAGGTATCGTGCCGCTGTGGCAAGGCCCGGGGTGGAACGCCGACATGGCACTGCCCTACGAAGCACTCGACGCCCAGCATCAGCCCATGCCGGTACAACGCTACCGCGCCATGGCCTGCGCCCGGCAGTTGTACCTGTTCAGCAGCCGCATCGGCCAGCCGGGGGCCGCCGAGCGCGCAGCGGCGCTGTTTCGCTCGCTGCAACGGCACTTCCATGATGCCGAGCATGGCGGCTGGTTCTACAGCATCGACGCCGACGGCAAGCCGCTGGACCGGCGCAAGGACCTCTACACCCACGCCTTTATCGTATTTGCCTGCGCGCATTACTGGGGCAAAGTGCGCGAAGGGCTGGTCGAATCCGCGCTCAACGCCGCGCTGAGCATCGTCAACGACCAGTTCGCCCGCGATGACGGCCTGTTCGAGGCCAGCCTCGCTGAAGACTGGTCGGACCTGGCCAGTGGCCCGCTGCAAAACCCGCAGATGCACCTGGCCGAAGCCTTCCTGCAGGTATTGGCCGTGCGCGAAGACCCGGCCGTTCAGCAGGCCCTGCTGCAATTGTGCGATGCACTGCAAACGCACTTCATCGAGCCCGAACACGGCCTGATGCTGGAAAAACCCCGCGGCGCTGTGGATAACTGGTTCGAGCCGGGCCATCAGTTCGAGTGGTTCTACCTGCTCGACACTTCGCCACTGTTGCGCGGCACACCGTTGCACAGCGCTATCGACCGCGCGTTCGCCTACGCGGAGCTGACTGGGGTAAAGGGTTCGGCGGTGCTGTCGATGCTCAGTGTGGACGGGCGCGTGCTCGACGCCACCCAGCGCATCTGGGCACAGGCCGAGTACCTGCGGGCGCTGGCGCTGCGGCCAGGCAGCGAGGCCAAGCTGCGCGCGCAACTGGATGCCCTGCTTGCGCGGTTTCTGCATGACGGTGGCTGGCACGAGTGCCGCGACGGCGCCGGTGTAGTGAGCCGCCACGATATGCCCTCAACCACGCCCTACCATCTGGCGACTTGCCTGGAAGGCTTGCAGCGGCTGGCGAACTAACGCTGCCGTCGCGGAGCAAGCTCGCACGCCGAGTTATGTGCAGGCCTGTCACGACCTCATCGCAGGCTGGCGCCAGCTCCCACAAAGACCGCGCACAGCCCCAATATCGAGGCCTGGCGCTGATCCTTGTGGGAGATTCTATGGTTTTGTACAAGCCTGTTACCGCCAGATATATCTCCTTGTGGCGAGCGGGCTTGCCCCTTGGGTTTTCAGGGCTGCTGCGCAGCCCAACCCGGGACAAGCCCGCTCGCCACAACTAACTATCGTTTCCCACAGGATTGGGGCCAGCCAGCAATGTTGCGGTTGGGCACCACCTCCGTGGCTGGCGCCAGCCTGCGATGAGGCCGGTGCAGGGCTGCACATAACCTACGCGCGAGCCGACAGGCGTATGCCTTAACCCTTGGCCGACCGGTCGATGGAGAACCCTGCCCAGTCCTGGCTCACCGGCATCAGCTCAAGGCTGTTGATGTTGATGTGGGCCGGCTGGTTGAGGACCCAGAAGATGGTGTCGGCAATGTCCTGTGGCTGGATCGGCTCGGCGCCCGCGTAGGTGGCGTCGTACTTGGCCTGGTCACCGCCGAAGCGCACCAGCGAGAACTCGCTCTCGCAAAGGCCCGGCTCGATATTGCTGACCCGTACCCCAGTGCCGCGCAAGTCACAGCGCAGGCTCAGCGAGAACTGGCCGACAAACGCCTTGGTGCCGCCATACACGTTGCTGCCTGGGTAGGGGTAATTGCCAGCCACCGAGCCTACGTTGAGAATCGACGCACCGCGGCCGTGGGCAATCAGCCGTGGCAGCAGCAGGCGGGTGGTGTACATCAGGCCTTTGATGTTGGTGTCGACCATGGTTTCCCAGTCGTCCAGGCTGCAGTTCTGCGCGGCATCAACACCCAGGGCCAGGCCTGCGTTGTTGACCAGCCCCTGCAGTTTGTCGAACGCAGGCGGCAGGCTGGCGATGGCCGCTTCCATGGCCTTGCGATCACGCACATCGACCACCAGGCCGTGGACTTCGGTCTTGGCCGACAGCTCCGCGCACAGTGCATCCAGGCGCTCCTTGCGGCGCCCGGTGAGGACCAGCTTCCAGCCCGCATCAGCGAAACGGCGGGCCGTGGCCTCACCGAAACCGGAAGTTGCACCCGTGATGAAAACGGTGGACGTCATGCTTTGCTCTCCTCGCAGTGGATAATCGTCGGCCGGCCTCGCAGCATGCCCGGCGCAGGCTTTTCCGACAACCGTTTCAGCGATTGATCAATAAATGACCATACCCATGAAACCCTTGTGGCAGAGGGGCTGGATCAGGCTATGCGCATGTTATCCACAAGGCTTTCCCCACGGATTGGGGGCAACTTGGGAGCGCTCGACTGCGCGTGGAGCACTGCACATCACCTCAGTGATGGCGCAAGGCTTTCAGGCATGCCGCCTAGGCGGTTGTGTCCAAAGGTTTTGCACAGAGTTATCCACAGAAAATTCAAGCTGTGGAAGCCTCGTCGTGACGTTGAAAAGCTTCACGAAGTAATCCACAAAGGGGAATTGATCAAATAATAACCACAACCCTACAGGCCCCGCCGAACAAGGCCTAGAGCAACATGCCACCATGTTTTCCACAGGCGGTTCCACATATTCCGTGGAAAGTTTCTGCCTGTGGAAACAACGGCTTGCGAGGGGGTTATGGAGTGCTTCCAGAAAGATGTGCGACAAGTTGTCCACATGTGCCTGGCAGCATAAAAAGCATCGCGGGGCAAGCCCGCTCCCACAGATTATCTAGATGTCCGTGGGAGATTCTATGGTTTTGTACAACCCTGTTCCCGCCAGACATATCTCCTTGTGGCGAGCGGGCTTGCCCCGCGATCAGAACATCAGTGCCCGCCCAGGTAGGCGTTGCGCACTTCTTCGTTGACCAGCAGTTCCTGGCCGGTGCCGGTCATGCGGATCTGCCCGTTGACCATCACATACGCGCGGTCCGAGAGCTTCAGCGCATGGTTGGCGTTCTGTTCCACGAGGAAAATGGTCATGCCGGTCTTGGCCAGCTCGCGCAGGGTGGCGAAGATCTGCTTGACCACAATCGGTGCCAGCCCCAGCGAGGGCTCGTCGAGCAGCAACAGCTTGGGCCGGCTCATCAGGGCGCGGGCGATGGCGAGCATCTGCTGCTCGCCACCCGACATGGTCATCGCCCGCTGGTTGCGCCGCTCCTTGAGCCGTGGAAACAGCTCGTACATGCGCTGCATGTCCTCATCGGCGTGTTTGTCGCCGATGGGGATGGTGCCCATCATCAGGTTTTCCTCAACCGTCATGTCCGGGAACACCCGGCGGCCTTCCGGCGACTGCGCAATACCGTTGGAGGCGATGTAGTGCGATGACTTGCGGGTAATGTCGGTGCCGCGGTAGAGAATCTGCCCGGACGCTGCGCGCGGCTGGCCGAAGATCGACATCAACAGCGTCGACTTGCCCGCGCCGTTGGCGCCGATCAGGCTCACCGTCTCGCCCTCGTTGATATGCATCGAAACCTTTTTCAGCGCCTGGATCGGCCCGTAGAACACATCCAGGTCCTGCAATTGGAGAATGGGCGCTGTCATACCAGTTCCTCTTCGTCGGCACCCAGGTAGGCGGCGATCACCGTCGGGTTGTTGCGGATTTCCTGCGGCGCGCCCTCGGCGATCACGTTGCCATGGTCAAGCACGACGATATGGTCGGAAATGCTCATGACCATACCCATGTCGTGCTCGATCAGCACCACGGTAATGTCGTGCTCGTCGCGCAGCACGCGGATCATGCGGCTGAGCGCCTCGGTTTCCTGCGGGTTGAGGCCAGCCGCTGGCTCATCCAGGCAGATGATCTTCGGCCGCGTGCACATGGCCCGGGCAATCTCCAGGCGCCGCTGCTGGCCGTACGACAGCTCGCCCGCCAGGCGGTTGGCGCAGTCCACCAGGTCGACGACTTCCAGCCAGTAGAACGCATGGTCCAGCGCATCGCTTTCGGCCTTGCGATAGCCTTTGGTGTTGAGCACCCCGGCCAGCAGGTTGCGGTTGACCCACATGTGCTGGGCCACCAGCAGGTTTTCCACCACCGACATTTCCTTGAACAAGCGAATGTTCTGGAAGGTCCGCGCCAGCCCCGCGCGGTTGACCAGGTGGGTGCCGCCGAACATCTTGTAGTACACCCGGCTGGCAAAGCGTGCCGGCGACACGAAGTCGGCGGCCTGGAAGCGCTCGCCGAGCAGTTGGATGACGTTGGTGCGGCTACCGCGCAGGTTCAGCTCGATGCGCCCGCCGCTGGCCTTGTAGAAGCCGGTCAGGCAGTTGAAAACCGTGGTCTTGCCGGCGCCGTTGGGGCCGATCAGGGCGAAGATCTGGTTGCGCCGCACTTGCAGGCTGACATCGCTCAGCGCCTTGATGCCACCGAACTGCATCATCAGGTTGTCGACCGACAGAATGATATCGTCGCTCATGGCGCCACTCCTTTACGCGGGACCACACCGGTACGGCTGATGCGGATCAACCCGCGCGGTCGCCAGATCATCATCAACACCATCAACACGCCAAACAGCAGCACGCGGTATTCGGAGAAGCTGCGCAGCAGCTCCGGCGCCACGGTCAGCACGAACGCTGCAATCACCACGCCCACGGTCGAGCCCATGCCGCCGAGCACGACGATGGCCAGAATCAGCGCCGATTCGAAGAAGGTGAACGACGAGGGGTTGACGAAGCCCTGATAGGTGGCGAAGAACACCCCTGCAAGCCCTGCCGTAGAGGCGCCCAAGGTGAATGCCGAAAGTTTGACCAGCACGTGGTTCAGGCCCATCGAGCGGCAGGCGATTTCATCCTCGCGCAGCGCTTCCCAGGCGCGCCCGACCGGCATGCGGGTCAGCCGGTGCTTGATGTACAGCACCGCCAGCACCACCATGAACAGCACCGCATAGATGAACACGAACTTGAGGTTGGGGTTGTAATCGAAGCCGAAGAACTCATGGATCGGCACCCCGCCGTCCTTGGCCCGGCGGCCGAACTCAAGGCCAAAGAAGGTCGGCGACGGCGCCGGCATGCCGTTGGGGCCGCCAGTGAACGACAACCAGTTGTTCAGCACCAGGCGAATGATTTCGCCAAAGCCCAGGGTCACGATGGCCAGGTAGTCACCGTGCATGCGCAACACCGGGAAGCCCAATATGCACCCCGCCAGCGCGGCGGCAATGGCCGCCAGCGGCAGCACACTCCAGAAGCCCAGGCCCAGGTACTGATAACCCAGCGCCAGGCCATAGGCGCCAATGGCATAGAACGCCACGTAGCCCAGGTCGAGCAACCCGGCCAGGCCCACCACGATGTTCAGCCCCAGCCCCAATAGCACATAGATCAGGCCGAGGATCACTACGGTCAACAGGTACTTGTTGGCAAAGATGGGGAACACGATGGCGATCACGATCAGCGTCGGGATGATATAGCGCAGCCGGGTCTTGTAGTCCGGCGCCAGCACATGCACACCCGAGCCGCCGTTATCGAAGCCCGACTGCAGACGTTGGCCGACCGAGCTTTGCAGGAACAGGCTGAGCACGAAGCGCCCCACCATCACCGCGCCGACCAGCCAGGCCACGCGCATGGGCTGTGCATTGAAGCTGTAGCCGTCGAGGACCACACCGACCACCGGGCCGAACACGATCAACGCCAGCAGCCCGGCGATGACTGTTTCTACCAGGCTGCGCTTGAGGTCGATCCCTTTGTTTTGTGTCATTTGGGCAGTATTGGCAACAGACATGATCACACCTTGGCCACGAGTGGGCGGCCGAGCAGGCCTTGTGGGCGGAAAATAAGGATGATCACCAGCAGCGAGAAGCTGAACACGTCCTTGTAGTCGGAGTTGATCGTGCCGGCGAACAGCGACTCGGAAATCCCCAGGATGATCCCGCCAAGCATCGCCCCAGGCAGCGAGCCGATGCCGCCCAGCACTGCGGCGGTGAACGCCTTGATGCCGATGATGAAGCCTGCGTAGAAATCGAAGGTGCCGTAGTTCATGGTGATCAGCACGCCGGCCAGTGCGGCCATCACCGCGCCGATGACGAATACGTAGGAGATCACCCGGTCGGTATTGATGCCCAGGATCGAGGCCATCTTGCGATCCTGCTGCGTGGCCCGGCACATGCGCCCGAGCTTGGTGTACTTGATGACGTAGGTGAGCAGCGCCATGCCGGCGAATGCCGCTATCAGAATGAAGATCTTGGTGTAGGTCAGTTGCACGAAGCCGCTGCCGACCTCGACGCGCATGGCGCCTTCAAGCAGCGTAGGCACACCCTGCTGGCGCGCGCCCTGGCTGATCTGTGCGTAGTTCTGCAGGATCAGCGAAATGCCGATGGCACTGATCAGCGGTGCCAGCCGGGTAGAGTTGCGCAGCGGCTTGTAGGCGATGCGCTCGATGGTGAAGCCGTAGACACCGGTGACTACGACGGTAAACAACAGCGTGCCGAGCATCAGCAAGGGGAAGGATTCAACGCCGAAATAGGCCAGCAATGCCAGGCTGATTGCCGCCAGGTACGCGGAAATCATGTAAACCTCGCCGTGCGCGAAGTTGATCATGCCGATGATGCCATAGACCATTGTGTAGCCGATGGCGATCAGGCCATAGACCGACCCGAGGGTCAGGCCATTGACCAGTTGCTGCAGGAAAATACCATCCATAACGCAATCTCACCTGATTGAGACTGCACCAGCGCCGGCCACGGCGGCCTGGCGTGCAAAGGCCCTGGCGGCGCAACGGGGTGCAGATCTTCTGACAAAGACAGGTACCGCAGGGGCTTGGGCCCGGGCGTAGGGCCCGGGCCGGTTGCCGTTATTATTTTTGTTTGTCCAGCTGGTGGTACTTGCCGTTGGCATCCCACTGGTAGACCACGTAGTCGGACACGGTCAGGTCACCCTTGGCGTCCCATTTCTTCTCGCCCATGACGGTCTTGACCGGGTTGGCCTTGAGCCACTTGGCGGCATCTTCGCCTTTGTTCGACTTGGCGCCGTTGAAGCCTGCGGCCAGGGCTTCGAGCGAAGCGTAGGCGTACAGGGTGTAGCCTTCAGGTTCGGTGCCGTTCTTGCGGAACTCCTCGACCACCGCCTTGCTTTCTGGCAGCAGGCGCGGGTCGGCGCCGAAGGTCATGTACACGCCGTTGGTGTATTGCGCACCGCCTGCGGTGGAGACCAGCTCATCGGTGACGATGCCATCATCGGACATGAACGCCACGTCCTTCAGGCCCTGCTCGCGCAGCTGGCGTACCAGCGGGCCGGCTTCAGGGTGCAGGCCACCGAAGTAGACGACATCGGCACCGGCAGCGCGGATCTTGGTGACCACGGCGCTGAAGTCTTTCTCGCCGCGGGTCAGGCCTTCGTACAGCACCGGCTTGACGCCACGTTTTTCCAGCTGCGCCTTGGTCGCGTCGGCCAGGCCCTGGCCGTAGGTGTCCTTGTCGTGCAGCACCACCACCTTCTTGCCCTTGAGCACATCGACGATGTAGTTGCCGGCAACGATGCCTTGCTGGTCGTCACGCCCGCACATGCGGAACATCGCTGACAGGCCGCGTTCGGTGACCTGCGGGTTGGTGGAGCCCGGGGTGATGGCGATGACGCCGGCCTCGTCGTACACCTCGGAGGCGGGGATGGTGTTGGAGGAGCAGAAGTGCCCGACCACGCCGATTACCTTGTCCTGGTCGACCAGGCGGTTGGCCACGGCCACGGCCTGCTTGGGCTCGCAGGCATCATCGCCCTTCACCAGGACGATCTTCTCGCCGTTCACGCCGCCGGCTGCGTTGATCTTGTCGGCCGCTGCCTGGGCACCTTTCATGTATTGCTCGCCAAACGCTGCGTTGGCACCGGTCATCGGCCCTGCAACACCGATCTTGACGTCGGCCTGGACATACGAAGAAACACCTAACGCGGTGGCTACAGCCAGTGCCAGGAAACCTTTCTTGTAAAACGTCTGCGACATGAGGTGGTGCTCCTAGAGTTTTTTTTGGTTGGCACTACAACTTCTCAACCCTGTGCTCTGAGCAAGGGCCGTGCCATCGGTTTTGTCTTCTGGGAAAACACAGGGTAAGGCGCGATAACAGGCGACCAGCGGCCTTTTCTTTATTGAGCGTGCAACCGTCTGCGACGCGTGTAGCGCCACCGCATGCATAGACAAGTCGCAACCAGCCGGTGCCATCATTGCAACCCTTGGCAGTGTTAACGTGCAACCGTCCTGTAACAGCATGCGTCACCGAACTGCACACCGCTGGTGCGCAATTGCTACAGGGGGCACTGTTTCAAGGCTAGCGGGTGCACGGAAAAACACCTCTGCCGGCTGGCTATCACAGGTTCAAGGCAAGGCCTCGATATTGCGGCTGTGCGCGGTCTCTGTGGGAGATGCTATGGTTTTGTACAAACCTGTTCCCGCCAGACATATCTCCTTGTGGCGAACGCCTTTGTGGCGAGCGGGCTTGTCCCGCGTTGGGCTGCGCAGCAGCCCCTGGGGTTTTCAGGGCTGCTGCGCAGCCCAACGCGGGACTAGCCCGCTCGCCACGACTCTCTATCATTTGCCAAAGGATTGGGTCCCGCCAGCCATGTTGCGGTTGAGAGCGGCCCCTGTGGGAGCTGGCGCCAGCCTGCGATGAGGCCCCGACAGGCCTGCACAAAACCATAGAGCGGCCCCAGGGCCTGGCAGCAGACGCCTGTCCATGCCTGGCGCACCTCAAAATTCCCCCGCCAACGCAAAGTTGGAAAGCTTCTTGCACAAGCAGCGCCAGGCGCCACGCAGGCGTCAAAGTTTTGCTTGAAGAGGAAACCCGGTGGACCGCACCCAGTTAATCAGCAACGCCCGTAACAACCTGGCCGGTCTCGGTCGGGGCAACCTCGGCGTGCCGCTGCTTCTGCTGATCATGTTGGCAATGATGATGTTGCCGATCCCGCCGTTCCTGCTCGACGTCTTCTTCACCTTCAACATCGCACTCTCCATCGTCGTCCTGCTGGTCTGCGTCTACGCCCTGCGCCCGCTGGATTTCGCCGCGTTCCCCACTATTCTGCTGGTCGCGACCCTGCTGCGCCTGGCCCTGAACGTCGCCTCCACCCGCGTGGTCATGCTCCACGGCCAGGAAGGCCACGGCGCCGCAGGCAAGGTGATCCAGGCCTTCGGTGAAGTGGTCATCGGCGGCAACTACGTCGTCGGTGCGGTGGTCTTCGCCATCCTCATGATCATCAACTTCGTCGTTGTGACCAAAGGTGCCGGGCGCATTTCCGAGGTGAGCGCACGCTTTACCCTCGACGCCATGCCCGGCAAACAGATGGCCATCGACGCCGACCTCAACGCCGGCCTGATCGACCAGGCCCAGGCCAAGGCTCGCCGTACCGAGGTTGCCCAAGAGGCCGAGTTCTACGGCTCGATGGACGGTGCCAGCAAGTTCGTGCGCGGTGACGCCATCGCCGGCCTGCTGATCCTCTTCATCAACCTGATTGGCGGCATGCTCATCGGCATGCTGCAGCACAACATGTCGTTCAGCGATGCCGGCAAGGTATACGCCCTGCTGACCATCGGTGACGGTTTGGTGGCGCAATTGCCATCACTGCTGCTGTCCACCGCCGCCGCGATCATGGTGACCCGTGCTTCGGGCTCCGAAGACATGGGCAAGCTGATCAACCGGCAGATGTTCGACTCGCCCAAGGCGCTGGCGGTATCGGCAGGCATCATGATCGTCATGGGCCTGGTGCCGGGCATGCCGCACGTCGCCTTCCTCGGCCTGGGCGTGATCCCTGGCGGTGCGGCGTACCTGGTGTGGAAAAAGCAGCAGAAGGCCAAGGCGGTAGCGCTACAGGAAGTGCAGCGTCAGCAGGACCTGCTGCCCTCGCCGCAGCGCGCCCAGGAAACCAAGGAGCTTGGCTGGGACGACGTGACCCCGATCGACATGATCGGCCTTGAAGTCGGCTACCGCCTGATCCCGTTGGTGGACCGCAACCAGGGTGGCCAGTTGCTTGCGCGTATCAAGGGGGTGCGCAAGAAGCTGTCCCAGGACCTGGGCTTCCTCATGCCCACCGTGCACATTCGCGACAACCTCGACCTGCAGCCCAGCGCCTACCGCCTGACGCTGATGGGCGTGATTCTGGCCGAGGCCGAGATCTACCCGGACCGCGAGCTTGCGATCAACCCGGGGCAGGTGTTCGGTACGCTCAACGGCATCGCCGCCCGGGACCCTGCGTTCGGCCTGGAGGCGGTGTGGGTGGATATCGCCCAGCGCGCCCAGGCGCAGTCGCTCGGCTACACCGTGGTCGATGCCAGTACGGTTGTAGCCACGCACCTCAACCAGATCCTGCAAAAGCACTGTCACGAGCTGATCGGCCACGAAGAAGTGCAGCAATTGCTGCAAGTGCTGGCCAAGGCCTCGCCTAAGCTGGCTGAAGAGTTGGTGCCGGGCGTCATTTCCTTGTCGGGGCTGTTGAAGGTTTTGCAGGCGCTGCTGTCAGAGCAAGTGCCAGTGCGCGATATCCGCAGCATTGCCGAAGCCATCGCCAACAACGCGGCCAAGAGTCAAGATACCGCCGCGCTGGTCGCTACGGTGCGCGTCGGCCTGTGCCGCGCAATCGTGCAAAGCATTGTGGGCGTTGAGTCCGAGCTTCCTGTGATCACCTTGGAACCAAGGTTGGAACAGATCTTGCTCAATAGTCTGCAAAGGGCCGGGCAGGGTCAGGAAGATGGTGTTCTTCTTGAACCGAGCATGGCCGAGAAGCTTCAGCGTTCGTTGATCGAGGCAGCCCAGCGTCAGGAGATGCAGGGCCAGCCAGCCATCCTTCTGGTGGCCGGCCCGATCCGGGCCATGCTGTCGCGCTTCGGCCGCCTGGCTGTACCGAATTTGCATGTTTTGGCGTATCAGGAAATACCTGACAACAAGCAAGTCACCATCGTTGCCACCGTGGGCCCAAATGGCTGAGGTAGTGGGTTATGCAAGTTAAGCGTTTTTTCGCCGCCGATATGCGTCAGGCCATGAAACTGGTCCGCGATGAGCTTGGCGCCGATGCCGCGATTATCGGCAACCGGCGCATTGCTGGCGGTGTCGAGCTGACGGCCGCGCTGGACTACAAGCTGTCCGCGCTGGCGCCGCGCGTGCCCAACGTCGAACTCGAAGACGAACTGCGCAAGACCCAGTCCCGCATCGTCACTGCCCAGGCCGAAATCAGCGGCCGCAACGAACTGGGCGACGGCAACCGTCAACTGTTCGCCGGCCAGTCGCTGACCGCCTCCGAGCCGCTGGTAGAGCCGCATGTGGAAGCGCCGCAAGCGGCACCTGCGCCGGCACCGGCACCGGTCGAAGCGCGCCTGCTGGACGCCATGCGCTCAGAGCTTTCGGGCCTGCGCGAACTGCTTGAAGTGCAGCTCGGCTCGCTGGCCTGGGGCCAACTGCAAGGCAGCAAGCCGCAGCAGGCCAACCTGTGGCGCCGTTTGCAGCGCCTGGGCTTGTCCGGCGGGCTGGCCCGTGAACTGCTTGAACTGACCGCTGGCATCGAAGAGCCGCGCCAAGCCTGGCGCATGGTGCTTGCGCACCTGGCGCGGATGATCGAAGTGCCGCAGATCGAGCCGATCGAGGAGGGCGGGGTCATCGCCATGGTCGGCCCGGCCGGCATGGGCAAGACCACCACCCTGGCCAAGCTGGCTGCACGCTACGTGCTCAAGTACGGCGCCAACAACCTGGCCCTGGTGAGCATGGACAGCTTCCGTATCGGCGCCCAGGAGCAGCTCAAGACCCTTGGGCGCATCCTCAACGTCTCGGTAACCTACGTCGACCCGGGCGAGTCCCTGGCCCAGGCGTTGGAGCCGCTGCTGCGCAAGCGTGTGGTGCTGATCGACACCGCCGGCCTGCAAGCCAGCGACCCGGCACTGCGCATGCAGCTCGAAACGCTGGCAGGGCGAGGCATTGCCTCGAAGAATTATCTGGTCATGGCCACCACCAGCCAGAAACAGGTGCTGACCGCCGCCTACCACAGCTACAAGCGCTGCGGCCTGGCCGGTTGCATCCTGACCAAGCTCGATGAAACGGCCTGCCTCGGCGAAGTGCTGAGCCTGGCCATCAGCCATGAGTTGCCGATTGCCTATCTGACCGATGGCCCGCGCATCCCTGAAGACCTGCAACTGCCGCGCAAGCACCAGCTGGTAAGCCGCGCGGTCAGTGTGCAGATGCAAGACGAGCCCAGCGAGGAGGCCATGGCCGACATGTTCGCTGATCTCTACCACAACCCTGGCAAGCGGGTGGGTTGAGGTGAAAACGGTAAAAAGTACCTACATCATGGGGTTGCCCGGCAGATCCGTGGCGTCGAGCGTTCAGCCCCCTGAGTGGCCTGGGTTCAAGCGAGACAAGGTAATCAGAAGACATGGGTAGCATGCATCCCGTACAGGTGATCGCCGTCACCGGTGGTAAAGGTGGCGTCGGCAAGACCAACGTTTCAGTGAACCTGTCCCTGGCACTGGCCGAGCTCGGCCGCCGGGTCATGCTGCTTGATGCCGACCTGGGCCTGGCCAATGTCGACGTGCTGCTCGGTCTGACCCCCAAACACACCCTCGCCGATGTCATGGAAGGGCGCTGTGAGCTGCGCGATGTGCTGCTGCAGGGGCCAGGTGGGGTACGTATCGTCCCTGCCGCCTCCGGCACGCAGAGCATGGTGCACCTGGCGCCGGCCCAGCATGCTGGCCTGATTCAGGCGTTCAGCGATGTTGGCGACAACCTCGATGTGCTGGTCATCGACACCGCTGCCGGCATTGGTGACTCGGTAGTCAGTTTTGTGCGCGCCGCGCAGGAAGTGCTGCTGGTGGTGTGCGACGAGCCCACCTCGATCACCGACGCCTACGCCCTGATCAAGCTGCTCAACCGCGATTACGGCATGAACCGCTTCCGCGTGCTGGCCAACATGGCACAAAGCCCGCAGGAAGGGCGCAACCTGTTTGCCAAGTTGACCAAGGTCACGGACCGCTTCCTCGACGTCGCCCTACAATACGTCGGCGCCGTGCCTTACGACGAATGCGTTCGCAAGGCGGTGCAGAAGCAGCGGGCGGTCTATGAGGCCTTCCCTCGGTCCAAGTGTGCGCTGGCTTTCAAGGCCATCGCGCAGAAGGTCGATAGCTGGCCGCTGCCTGCCAACCCGCGTGGGCATCTGGAGTTTTTCGTCGAGCGTTTGGTGCAGCCGACCAGTGCGGGGCCAGTACTATGAATTCGAGCGGTTTCAAGATGTACAGCAAGGCGTCCAAGGACGCGCAGTACGAGCTGGTTGAACGCTACGCGCCACTGGTCAAACGCATCGCCTATCACCTGCTGGCGCGTCTGCCGGCCAACGTGCAGGTTGAAGACCTCATCCAGGCCGGCATGATCGGCCTGCTGGAAGTGGCCAACAAGTATGACGCCAGCAAGGGCGCCAGCTTCGAAACCTACGCCGGTATCCGCATCCGCGGAGCGATGCTCGACGAGGTCCGCAAAGGTGACTGGGCGCCACGTTCGGTGCATCGAAATACGCGCATGGTCAGTGATGCAATGCGTTGTGTTGAAGCAAGAACTGGCCGTGACGCTAAAGATCACGAGGTTGCTGCCGAACTCCAATTGAGTCTCGATGATTACTACGGGATTCTGAACGATACCTTGGGCAGCCGACTGTTCAGTTTCGACGACCTTTTGCAGGACGGCGAACATGAAGGGTTGCACGAGGATGGAGTGAGCGGACAGCTTGAGCCATCGCGTGATCTGGAAGACGAGCGCTTCCAGCGTGCCCTGGCCGATGCGATCGCCAACCTGCCGGAGCGCGAGCGCCTGGTACTGGCGCTGTACTACGACGAAGAGCTGAACCTCAAGGAAATCGGTGAGGTCCTGGGGGTCAGCGAATCGCGTGTCAGCCAGTTGCACAGCCAATGTGCAGCTCGGCTGCGCAGCCGCCTTGGGGAATGGCGCGCGCGTTGAACCCAGGTTCAGTGCAGTCGTTTATTTTTGTAGTGCCGAATTGATTGAGCGCGCGCTCGGCGCCGAGCGCGTTAAAGACTGCTTGGAGGTCTAATTGAACAAAGACATGAAAATCCTCATCGTTGACGACTTTTCGACGATGCGGCGGATCATCAAGAACCTGTTGCGTGATCTGGGCTTCACCAATGTCAAGGAAGCCGATGACGGCAACACGGCACTGCCGATGCTCCATAGCGAGAACTTCGACTTCCTCGTGACCGACTGGAACATGCCTGGCATGACCGGTATCGACCTGTTGCGCGCAGTGCGCGCCGACGAGCGCCTCAAGCACCTTCCCGTGCTGATGGTGACCGCCGAAGCCAAGCGCGAGCAGATCATTGAAGCGGCCCAGGCCGGCGTCAACGGTTACGTGGTCAAGCCTTTCACCGCCCAGGCGCTGAAAGAAAAGATCGAAAAGATCTTCGAACGCGTCAACGGCTGAGCCACGTCAGGGGGCGCAAGCAATGGAGTCAACCAACAACTCTTTGGGTGAGTTTGAAACGACCCTGAAGAAGCATGCCCAGGAACTGGTCGAGAGCCTCGAGCGCGGCCGGTTCGGTGATGCCGTGCAGCTTATCCACCAACTGAACCAGACCCGCGACCGCGGGCTGTATCAGGAAGTCGGCAAGCTCACACGCGAATTGCACAGCGCAATCGTCAACTTCCATATCGACCCGGCAACGCCGCAGGCCGAGGAAGTGTCGCAGATCACTGACGCCACCGAGCGCCTCTCCTATGTGGTTCGCCTCACTGAAGGCGCGGCCAACCGCACCATGGACCTGGCCGAGGCGTGCACCCCGGTGCTCAACGACCTGGCCAGCGAGGCGCGCAGCTTGTCCACCGACTGGCAGCGCTTCATGCGCCGCGAAGTGGAAGCGACGGAGTTCCGTGAGTTGGTCAAGCGTGTCGACAGTTTCCTGACGCATAGCGCTGAAGGTAACCAGAAAGTCGCCGGCCACCTCAACGAGATAGTCCTGGCTCAGGACTATCAGGACCTCACCGGTCAAGTGATCAAGCGCGTCACTGCGCTGGTTACCGAAGTTGAAAGCAACCTGCTCAAGCTCGTGCTCATGGCCAGTCAAGTCGACCGGTTTGCCGGTATCGAACATGACCACGAGCAGCTGCGTGCTGAAAAAGATGAAGAAAAACATCCAACTCGGGGTGAAGGTCCGCAGATTCATGCCGATAAGCGTGAAGACGTCGTGTCCAGCCAGGACGATGTTGACGATTTGCTGTCCAGCCTGGGTTTTTAAGGAGCACGTTTAATGAGCTTCGGCGCCGATGAAGAAATCCTTCAGGATTTCCTGGTAGAAGCCGGCGAAATCCTCGAGCTTTTGTCCGAGCAGCTGGTCGAGCTGGAAAGCCGACCGGACGATGCGGACTTGCTCAATGCGATTTTCCGCGGTTTCCACACTGTTAAAGGGGGCGCCGGCTTCCTTCAGCTCAACGAGTTGGTGGAGTGCTGCCATATCGCGGAGAACGTCTTCGACATCTTGCGCAAAGGTGAGCGCCGGGTCGACGCCGAGCTGATGGACGTGGTGCTCGAAGCACTCGACACGGTCAACAGCATGTTCAGCCAGGTGCGCGAGCGCACCCAGGTTACCCCCGCTACCCGTGAGCTGCTGGCGGCGCTGTCGCGCCTTGCCGAGCCGGGTAGCGCGGCACCTGCACCTGTGGTCGAGCCTGAACCTGTGGTCGAGGCCGCTGCTGAGGCGGACATCACCGACACCGAGTTCGAGCAATTGCTCGATTCGCTCGACGCGGTCAAGGCCCAAGCTGCCCAAAGCGAGCAGGCGCAGGGCCAGGCAGTCAGCGCCGAAGGTGACGAGATCACCGATTCGGAGTTTGAATCGCTGCTTGACCAGTTGCACGGCAAAGGCCAGTTCTCGGCACCCGCCGTGGCCAGCGCTCCCGCTGCCGCCCCGGCCGCTGGCAGCGATGAAATCACCGATGACGAGTTCGAGTCGCTGCTCGACCAGTTGCACGGCAAAGGCACCTTCGCCGTTGACGCGCTGCCGGCTGCAAGCGCAGCGCCTGCTGGCGCCACCGCCAGCGGTGACGAAATCAGCGAGCACGAATTCGAAGCGCTGCTGGACCAGTTGCACGGCAAAGGCAAATTTGCCGCTGACGCCGTTGCCGCCGAAGCGCCTGCCGCCGCAGTGGTAGCCGCAGCGCCCAAGGCTGAAGCCAAGCCGGCACCGGCTGGCGCACCAGCACCGGCCCCGGCCCCAGCTGCCAAACCTGCCGCCGCCGCCGCGCCTGCTGCAGCCCCGGCCCGCGCCCCGGCACCTGCTGGCGATAAACACGGTGCCAGCGAAGCGGAAACCACCGTACGGGTCGATACCGCACGCCTGGACGAGATCATGAACATGGTCGGCGAACTGGTGCTGGTGCGTAACCGCCTGGTGCGCCTGGGCCTGAACAGCGGCGACGAGGCCATGTCCAAGGCCGTGTCCAACCTCGATGTGGTCACTGCCGACCTGCAGACCGCGGTCATGAAGACGCGCATGCAGCCGATCAAGAAGGTCTTCGGGCGCTTCCCGCGTCTGGTTCGCGACCTGGCGCGCCAGCTCAAGAAAGAGATCAACCTGGAGCTGGTCGGCGAAGAGACCGACCTGGACAAGAACCTGGTCGAGGCCCTGGCCGACCCGCTGGTCCACTTGGTGCGTAACGCGGTCGACCACGGTGTCGAGATGCCGGACGAGCGTGAAGCGTCTGGCAAGGCCCGCACTGGCCGAGTGGTGCTGTCGGCCGAACAGGAAGGCGACCACATCCTGCTGTCGATCTCCGATGACGGCAAGGGCATGGACCCAAGCGTGCTGCGTGCCAAGGCCGTTGAAAAAGGCCTGATGGACAAGGATGCAGCCGACCGCCTGAGCGAGTCGGACTGCTACAACCTGATCTTCGCCCCGGGCTTCTCGACCAAGACCGAGATCTCCGACGTGTCCGGCCGTGGTGTCGGCATGGACGTGGTGAAGACCAAGATTTCCCAGCTCAACGGCTCGATCAACATCTTCTCGGCCAAAGGCCAAGGTTCGAAGATCGTCATCAAGGTGCCGCTGACCCTGGCGATCATGCCAACCCTGATGGTGATGCTGGCCAACCAGGCGTTTGCCTTCCCACTGGTCAACGTCAACGAAATCTTCCACCTCGACCTGTCGCGTACCAACGTGGTCGATGGCCAGGAAGTGGTGATCGTTCGCGACAAGGCGCTGCCGCTGTTCTACCTCAAGCGCTGGCTGGTGCAGAACCAGGAGCACGAAGAGCAGCACGAGGGCCATGTGGTGATCCTGTCGGTCGGCACCCAGCGTATCGGCTTTGTGGTCGACCAGCTGGTAGGCCAGGAAGAAGTGGTGATCAAGCCGCTGGGCAAGATGCTGCAGGGAACGCCAGGCATGTCCGGCGCCACCATTACCGGTGACGGCCGTATTGCGCTGATTCTCGATGTTCCGAGCATGCTCAAGCGTTACGCCGCACGGCGTATTTGATTCTGGTGGCGCGCCCTTGCGGGTGCGCCACTTAATGGAGTGTTTATGGCAGTCAAGGTCCTGGTGGTGGATGATTCCGGTTTCTTCCGCCGCCGTGTCTCGGAAATTCTCTCGGCCGACCCGACCATTCAGGTCGTAGGTACTGCAACCAACGGCAAGGAAGCGATCGAGCAGGCACTGTCGCTCAAGCCCGATGTCATCACCATGGACTATGAAATGCCCATGATGGACGGCATCACCGCCGTACGGCACATCATGCAGCGTTGCCCGACCCCGGTCCTGATGTTCTCCTCGCTCACCCATGAAGGCGCTCGCGTCACCCTGGACGCGCTGGATGCCGGTGCCGTCGACTACCTGCCCAAAAATTTCGAGGACATTTCGCGCAACCCGCAAAAGGTCCAGCAGATGCTCTGCGAGAAGGTTCACACCATCTCGCGCAGCAACCGCCGTTTCAGCGCCTACTCAAGCCCGGCACCTGCCGCAGCGCCGGCTGCCAGCACCCCGGCCGCCGCCAGCAGCCTGCACAGCAGCGCCCCGGCCCCGCGCGCAGCCGCGCCGGCACCTGCCGCCCGTGCGGCTGCGCCCGCCCAGGCGCATTCGCCTGCGCCCAAGCGCAAACCTTACAAACTGGTTGCCATCGGTACCTCCACCGGCGGCCCGGTGGCGCTGCAACGGGTGCTCACGCAACTGCCCGCCAGCTTCCCGGCGCCTATCGTGCTTATCCAGCACATGCCGGCTGCGTTCACCAAGGCTTTTGCCGAGCGCCTCGACAAGCTGTGCAAGATCAGCGTCAAGGAAGCCGAGGACGGTGACGTACTGCGCCCGGGCCTGGCCCTGCTGGCCCCAGGCGGCAAGCAGATGATGGTCGATGGCCGTGGCACGGTGAAAATCCTGCCCGGTGACGAGCGCCTTAACTACAAGCCTTGCGTTGACATCACTTTTGGTTCGGCCGCCAAGTCCTATGGCGACAAGGTGCTCTCGGTGGTACTCACCGGCATGGGCGCCGATGGCCGCGAAGGCGCACGCCTGCTCAAGCAGGGCGGCAGCACCGTGTGGGCACAGGATGAAGCCAGCTGCGTGATCTACGGCATGCCCATGGCCATCGTCAAAGCCAACCTTGCCGACGCCATCTACAGCCTGGATGAAATCGGCAAGCACCTGGTCGAGGCCTGCGTCTGATGGATGTGCTCAGCCTGATAGGCCTGATCCTGGCGTTCGTCGCCATCGTCGGCGGCAACTTGCTCGAAGGCGGCCACGTCGGCGCGCTGGTCAACGGCCCGGCGGCGCTGATCGTGCTCGGCGGCACCCTGGCGGCAGCGCTGCTGCAGTCGCCGCTGTCGTCGTTCAAGCGCGCCTTGCAGATCGTGCGCTGGATCTTCTTCCCGCCACGGGTGGACCTGGCTGGCGGCATTGACCGCGTGGTCAACTGGAGCCTGACGGCGCGCAAGGAAGGCCTGCTGGGCCTGGAAGGGGTGGCTGATGCCGAGCCCGACCCCTATGCGCGCAAAGGCCTGCAGTTGCTGGTGGACGGCGCCGAGCCCGAAGCCATCCGCAGCATCCTTGAAGTTGACTTCATTACCCAGGAAAGCCGCGACATCCAGGCCGCCAAGGTGTTCGAGTGCATGGGCGGCTACGCGCCGACCATCGGCATCATCGGTGCGGTCATGGGCCTGATCCATGTGATGGGCAACCTGGCGGACCCTGCGCAACTGGGCGGCGGCATTGCCGTGGCGTTCGTGGCCACCATTTATGGTGTGGCCAGTGCCAACCTTATCCTGTTGCCGATTGCCAACAAGCTCAAGGCGCTGACCCTGCGCCAGTCGCGTTACCGGGAAATGCTGCTCGAAGGCCTGCTGTCGATCGCCGAAGGCGAAAACCCACGCTCTATCGAGTTGAAGCTGCAAGGCTTCATGGAGTAAGCATGGCTCGCCGTCGTCATACCGAGGAACATGAAAACCACGAGCGCTGGCTGGTGTCGTACGCCGACTTCATCACCTTGCTGTTCGCCTTCTTCGTGGTCATGTACTCGATTTCCTCGATCAACGAGGGCAAGTACAAGCAGATTTCCCAGGCGCTGGTCGGGGTCTTCAATGACCCTGAGCGCAGTGTCAGGCCTATTCCTATCGGTGATGAGCGGCCGCTGACGACAAAACCGGTCGAGCCGTTGATCAAGGACAGCGAACAGACCGACGCAGCCCTTGGCCAGGCCAGCATCGACCCGCTCAAGAGCATTGCCGATGACGTGCGCAGTGCCTTTGGCGACCTGATCAGCAGCAACCAGATGACCGTGCGCGGCAACGAGTTGTGGGTGGAAATCGAACTCAACTCGGCATTGCTGTTCGGCAGTGGCGATGCCATGCCCAGCGATGTGGCCTTCGAGATCATCGAAAAGGTCGCCAATATTCTCAAGCCGTTTGCCAACCCGGTGCACGTCGAAGGCTTTACCGACAACCTGCCGATCCGCACCGCGCAGTACCCGACCAACTGGGAGCTGTCTTCGGCGAGGGCGGCGAGCATCGTGCGCTTGCTGGCCATGGAAGGGGTGAACCCCGGGCGCATGGCGTCGGTGGGCTACGGCGAGTACCAGCCGGTCACCACCAATGACACTGCCGAAGGCCGTGCGCGCAACCGCCGCGTAGTGCTGGTGATTTCACGCAACCTTGAAGTGCGCCGCAGCCTGACCGGCAGTGGCAGCGCCAATGCCACGCCAGATGCTGCGTTGCGCAGGGCTGGCACACAAAGTGCACCAGCCACGCCAGCAGGGTCGACCGGGGGCTGAAGCCGTCAATTCCCCGTCACCGAATATTCAACCGTTCCCGGCAGGGCAGGCGGCCATCCCGGGAGGAAGCAACGCACGATGAGAGTCTGGGCAGTAGCCAATCAAAAGGGTGGCGTTGGCAAGACCACCACCACGATCGCCCTGGCCGGCTTGCTGGCCGAGGCGGGCAAGCGTGTGGTCGTCGTCGACCTCGACCCGCATGGTTCGATGACCAGCTATTTCGGGCACAACCCCGATGCGCTGGAACACAGCTGCTATGACCTGTTCCTGCACAAAGGCGTGGTGCCCGACGGTTTGCCGGGGCAACTGCTGCTGCCGACCAGCGACCAGCGCATTTCCTTGCTGCCTTCAAGCACCGCCTTGGCCGTGCTCGAGCGCCAGTCGCCGGGCCAGAACGGCCTGGGCCTGGTGATCGCCAAGAGTCTGGCGCAGCTGTGGCAGGATTTTGATTTTGCCCTGATCGACAGCCCCCCGTTGCTGGGTGTGCTGATGGTCAACGCCCTGGCTGCGAGCCAGCAGTTGGTGGTGCCGGTGCAGACCGAATTCCTTGCCGTCAAAGGCCTGGAACGCATGGTTGGCACCCTGGCCATGATCAACCGCTCGCGCAAGCAGGCGCTGCCCTACCAGATTGTTCCAACCCTGTTCGACCGCCGCACCCAGGCCTCGCTCGGCACCCTCAAGCTGGTGCGCGACACCTATGGCGAGCAGGTCTGGCAAGGCTACATTCCGGTGGATACGCGCCTGCGTGACGCCAGCCGCAACGGCGTTACGCCGTCGCAGTTCGACGGCAAGAGCCGCGGGGTTATCGCCTACCGCGCCTTGCTCAAGCACCTGCTCACTTACCGTTCTGCATTGCAGGTAGCCTGATGAATAGCGCCCCACACATCGCCACCAAGCCGCAGATGGCCTTGCAGTCCTACCTAGATGGCCTGCTGCAAGAGGCTACCGAGACTGTCGAGGAACCCGTTGCGGCGCCGGTTGCGCAAGCTGTGGTCGACGATTTCGAAGCGGCCGTGCGCGAAGAACAGGCAGCCGATGCCCGCCGCCAGGCCGACCCCGCGCCGGTACAGGCCGCGCCGCGCCCGTTTGCCGAGCCACAGCCGCAGGTATTGCCGACCGTGCTGGCACCGGCCCGCGCGGTCGAAGAGCCCGTGGTCAGCGTGGTCGACACCCAGGTAGTGGCCGAGGCGAGCATTCCGGTACTCACCGACGTACAAACTGCCGAGCTTGTCGCGCCGCTGGTCGAGGTGCACCTGCCGGCGCCCGCCGCACCGGTACCGCCAGCGACTGTCGACGGCCGCCCGGAGTGGGCTGCCGAACCGTTCGAATGCCTGTTGTTCGATGTTGCCGGGCTGACCTTGGCGGTGCCTTTGGTGTGCCTGGGCTCGATCTACAACCTGGCTGGCCAGGAGTTGACGCCGTTGTTCGGCCAGCCGGACTGGTTCCTCGGCATCCTCAGTTGCCAGGCGGGCAACCTCAAGGTGCTCGACACGGCGCGTTGGGTGATGCCCGATCGCTATCGCGATGACTTCCGCCAGGGCCTGCAATATGTGATTTCGGTGCAGGGCTACGAGTGGGGGCTGGCGGTGCATCAGGTCAGCCGCTCGCTGCGCCTGGACCCAAGCGAGATCAAGTGGCGCAGCCAGCGTGGCCAGCGCCCGTGGCTGGCCGGTACGGTTATCGAGCACATGTGCGCATTGCTCGATGTCGCCGCCCTTGCCGAGTTGATCGCCAGTGGTGCGGTCAAGCAAATGAACAGCAAACCCAACTGAATCAACGCCGCTACTGCCGCGGCTAACAACGAGCACACCGCCAAAGGCGGATTTTGAGGGATAGGGGAATGAAAAAGTCGTCTGCACAAGGTTCCGAAGATCCGATCCTGCAGTGGGTAACCTTCCGTCTGGACAACGAGTCCTACGGCATCAATGTCATGCAGGTGCAGGAAGTCCTGCGCTACACCGAGATCGCCCCGGTACCGGGCGCCCCTAGCTATGTACTGGGTATCATCAACCTGCGCGGCAACGTGGTGACGGTCATCGACACCCGCCAGCGTTTCGGCCTGATGCCAAGCGACATCAGCGACAACACCCGTATCGTCATCATCGAAGCGGACAAGCAAGTGGTCGGCATTCTGGTCGACAGCGTGGCTGAAGTTGTCTACCTGCGTCAGTCGGAGATCGAGACTGCACCAAACGTGGGTAACGAAGAGTCGGCCAAGTTCATCCAGGGCGTTTGCAACAAGAACGGCGAGCTGCTGATTCTGGTTGAGCTGGACAAGATGATGACCGAGGAAGAGTGGTCTGAGCTGGAGAACATCTGAGTTGATTTTCGAGGTTGCTGTCATCTTCCTGGCGCTGCTGTGGGCGCTGAGCCTCTGGTTCTTCCTCAATTACAGCAAGCGCCAGCGCGAACTCGCGGCCCAACAGGCCGTGGGCGATGCGCTGCGTGACCAGCGTATCAAGGACCTGGCCAAGCGTCTGGATGACTACCAGAACGTGACCGTGCGCATGGGTGATGCCATCCACGAGCTGCGTGCGGCGGTAGCGCCGTTGCCGGAGAAGCTGCAGCAACTGGAGCAGCGTGACCCTAACAGCGTCACGTTCGCTCAGGCTGCCAAGCTGGTGGGTATGGGGGCGAGTGTTCAGGAACTGACTCAAACCTGCGGTTTGACCCAGGCTGAGGCGCAGTTGATGAGCAAGTTGCACCGCGGGGATTGAGAGGGGTTTTGTGCAAGCTTGTTCAGGCCTCATCGCAGGCTGTCGCCAGCTCCCACAGGGTCCGCGTCAGCTGGTTAGGGGGCGCTGGCCTGATCCCCGTGGGAGATTCTATGGTTTTGGGCAAGTCGCTTTTGATTGTGTAGGAGCGGCCTTGTGTCGCGAAAGGGCTGCGAAGCAGCCCCAGCGATTCTGGTGGGTGCTCAGATCCTGGGGCCGCTCCGCAGCCCTTTCGCGGCACAAGGCCGCTCCTACACTGACCGCGTAGACGGCATCGATATGTGGATGGGCGAGCTCTGTGGGAGCTGGCGATAGCCTGCGATGCGCCGCGCCAGCGGCGCTCGATCTTATAGGCGCCGGATAGTTTCCGGCGGACACCTCGCAGCCTTCAGCCACCCCCGTCGGCCTCGGTATAGCGCTGGATGATCCGCTCGATCTCCCCCGACTGTTTCATCCGCACCAACGCCCTGAGCACTGCCTGAGTCGGCAGTGCCGGGTCGCTGCGCACCATGCACCCCAACGACTGCTCCTCAAGCACCGCCACCGCTGGCAAACGCTGCTGCGCCGGCAGTTGCCGGTTGAACCACTGCAATGACAACTGGTTGCTCACCGCATGCTGGTAGCGTTCGGCCTGTAGCTTGCGCAACACCAGCAGTTGGTTGCGGCTGTCCTCGCGCTGCAGGTGACCGCGTGCAAAAAGCCCCTCCAGGGTAGGGTAGTGGTAACCCAGCACTGTGCCGATGGCCTGGGCCTGCAGACCCTCGGCGCTTGCTTTGGCGGTCTCGCCTGGGCGCCCGACCAACAGGTCGCGCTGCTCGATCAGCGGGATGCTCCAGATATAGTCACCCGGGCGGTTGGTCAGCCACTGGCTGGCAACATAACAGCGCACGTCGATGTCGCCGTTTTCCATGGCCTCTTGCAGGCGCAACCTGGCCATCACGTGATAGTGCGGGGTGATGCCGGTTTCCCGCGCGATGCCCTGGATAATGTCGAAAACGATACCCTCGACCGGTTGCTCGGCCTCGATACGCACCAGCGGCATGCTCCAACTTTCGGCGATGGAAAAGCGCAGCGCTGGCGGCTCGGCCAGGCTGTGGCTGCTGCATAACAACAGAATGGCCAGCAGTCGGCGCACGCTCATCCTCCTTGATCGGCCTGCTCGGTGCCTGCATTGAGCGTAGACGAGAACCGCTGGGTGCAATTTTTCCCCCGCTCCGCTAGCATTAGCGCTCTTTCCGCCCGCTCCGGTCACGATGGTTTTTTGATGAGTTATCAGGTTCTTGCACGTAAATGGCGCCCGCGCTCGTTCCGCGAAATGGTCGGCCAGGCCCATGTGCTCAAGGCTTTGATCAACGCCTTGGACAACCAGCGCCTGCACCATGCCTATCTGTTCACCGGCACCCGTGGCGTGGGCAAGACCACCATCGCGCGCATCATTGCCAAGTGCCTGAACTGTGAGACCGGCATCACCTCCACCCCGTGTGGTAGCTGCTCGGTGTGCCGCGAAATCGACGAAGGCCGCTTCGTCGACCTGATCGAGATCGACGCCGCCAGCCGTACCAAGGTCGAGGACACCCGCGAACTGCTCGACAATGTGCAGTACGCCCCCAGCCGTGGCCGCTTCAAGGTCTACCTCATCGACGAAGTGCACATGCTGTCCACGCACTCGTTCAACGCCTTGCTCAAAACGCTCGAAGAGCCGCCGCCCTACGTCAAGTTCATCCTCGCCACCACCGACCCGCAGAAGCTGCCGGCTACCATCCTGTCGCGCTGCCTGCAGTTTTCGCTGAAGAACATGAGCCCGGAGCGGGTGGTCGAGCACCTGAGCCACGTGCTGGGCGCCGAGAACGTGCCGTTCGAGGACGATGCCCTGTGGCTGCTCGGCCGGGCTGCCGACGGTTCGATGCGCGACGCAATGAGCCTCACCGACCAGGCCATCGCCTTTGGCGAAGGCAAGGTGCTGGCTGCCGATGTGCGGGCCATGTTGGGCACTCTCGACCATGGCCAGGTGTACGGTGTGCTCCAGGCGTTGCTCGATGGCGATGCGCGGGCGCTGCTGGAAGCGGTGCGTGACCTTGCCGAGCAGGGCCCGGACTGGAATGGCGTGCTCTCGGAAATGCTCAACGTGCTGCACCGCGTGGCCATTGCCCAGGCGCTGCCAGAGGCGGTCGACAACGGCCAGGGCGACCGTGACCGGGTGCTGGCACTGGCTCAGGCGCTGCCGGCCGAGGACGTACAGTTTTACTACCAGATGGGCCTGATCGGCCGCCGCGACCTGCCCTTGGCGCCAGACCCGCGGGGCGGCTTCGAGATGGTGCTGCTGCGCATGCTGGCGTTCCGCCCGGCAGACAGCGAAGACGCGCCGACACCGGTGCTAAAGCCAGTGGGGATCAGCCAAGCCACAGCTGATCCGGCAACTCCGGTGGCAGCGCCGGCCGCTGCTGCCCCCGTCCAGGCGGCTACGCGTGTCGTAGAGCCTGCGCCTGTCGTCAGCGAGCCTGTGCCGGCAGCAGTAGTGCAACCTGAGCCTGAGCCAGAAACGCAACCTGAGCCGCAAATTGTGGCGCCTGCACCGGAACCGGAACCGGACGCTGATGCCAGCGACCTGCCATGGGACGAACCGGCAGCCCCGGCGCCCGCGGTGCCTGACCCGGTTGTCAGCCAGGCTGAGTACGACGCGCCGCCGTTCGACCCATCGGCCTACAATCCGGTGGGCATGGAGCGCGACGATGAACCGCCAGCGGACGAAGATTACTACGTGCCGGACAGCGACCCGGTGGGCTTCAGCTACCTGGACGAACTCGCCGAGCATGTCCAGGAAGACACACCCGCTGCGCCGCCTGAGCCGCTGCCGGCCTTGAAGCCCGCCACCGGTCTTGCCCTGCAATGGCTGGAATTATTCCCCCAGCTGTCGGTCTCTGGGATGACCGGTAATATCGCCGCCAACTGCACGCTGATTGCCGCCGATGGCGACGACTGGCTGCTGCACCTGGACCCAGGGCAAGGCGCGCTGTTCAACTCCACCCAGCAGCGGCGCCTGAATGACGCACTCAATCAACAGCTTGGCCGCGAGATCCGCCTGAAGATCGAGCTGATCCGCCCCGAGCAGGAAACCCCGGCCCAGGCCGCAGCGCGCAAGCGTTCCGAGCGCCAGCACGAGGCAGAAATGTCGATCGAGAACGACCCGCTCGTCCAGCAGATGATCAGCCAGTTCGGTGCGACGGTGAAGCAAGATACTATTGAGCCAGTAGCGGCCCTGGCGAGCCAGGAATAATCCACGGATAACCATGCGGTGGGCGTTGAGCCGGCCGTATCACATGACCCATATCGAGGTACTTTCCCATGATGAAAGGTGGCATGGCCGGCCTGATGAAGCAGGCCCAGCAGATGCAGGAAAAGATGCAGAAGATGCAGGAAGAGCTGGCCAACGCTGAAGTCACCGGCCAGTCTGGCGGTGGCTTGGTCAGCGTGGTGATGACCGGTCGCCACGACGTCAAGCGCGTCAGCATCGACCAGAGCCTGATGTCGACCGAAGAGGACGACAAGGAAGTGCTCGAAGACCTGATCGCAGCGGCGCTGAACGATGCCGTGCGCAAGATCGAGCAGAACAGCCAGGACAAGATGGGCAACATGACCGCCGGCATGCAACTGCCGCCGGGCTTCAAGATGCCGTTCTGACCGCAACCGTGCTGCACAGGGGGAGTAACGGCCATACGGTCGTTGCTCCCTTGTTCATTCTGTCATTCAAGATTGCAGGCCTGCCTACATGAGCTTCAGCCCCCTGATCCGCCAACTGATCGACGCCTTGCGCATTCTGCCGGGTGTCGGCCAGAAAACCGCCCAGCGCATGGCCCTGCAATTGCTCGAGCGTGATCGCAGCGGTGGCACGCGCCTGGCCCAGGCCCTGAGCCAGGCCATGGACGGTGTTGGTCATTGCCGCCAGTGCCGCACCCTGACCGAGCAGGAGCTGTGCCCGCAGTGCGCCGATGTGCGCCGTGACGATACCCAGCTGTGCGTCGTGGAAGGGCCAATGGATGTGTATGCGGTCGAACAGACCGGTTACCGCGGCCGTTACTTCGTGCTCAAGGGGCATCTGTCGCCGCTCGACGGGCTCGGGCCTGATGCCATCGGCATTCCGCAACTGATGGCGCGGATCGAAGAGCAGGGCACCTTCAACGAGGTGATTCTGGCCACCAACCCTACGGTTGAAGGTGAAGCGACAGCGCATTACATCGCGCAGTTGCTGGCCGAGAAGGGCCTGGCGGCGACCCGTATTGCCCATGGCGTGCCGCTGGGTGGCGAGCTTGAGCTGGTTGATGGCGGCACCCTAGCCCATGCGTTTGCCGGGCGCAGGCCTATTGCGCTGTAGCAGTCTGTACTGGCCTCATCGCAGGCTGTCGCCAGCTCCCACAGAGATCGTGCTCAGCCGCAACATTGCTGGTTGGACCCAATCCTGTGGGAAATGATAGACAGTTGTGGCGAGCGGGCTTGCCCCGCGTTGGGCTGCGCAGCAGCCCTGAAAACCCAAGGGCTGCTGCGCAGCCCAACGCGGGGCAAGCCCGCTCGCCACAAGGCAATATGTCTGGCGGGTCCAGGCTTGCACAAAACCATGGGATCTCCCACGGCCCGCGCTACTTCGGATAAAGCGGCGGCAGGTTGCCGGTTTCTCCTGTCGGCGCCAGCACCTGTTCGGCAGGTGGAATAGTGCCAATTGCCCGCCACAGTTCATCCCCGTGCCAGTTCTGCCCACTTTCGCTGTACAGCGCCCCATTCAAGCCATCCAGCGCATCCGACAGCGGCACGAAGCGCGCTGCCATTTCGGCCAGTGTCTCCGGCTGCTGCCTGGCCCAGGCGTCGAGCGCCTGGCGAGTGGCCTGGGTGTCATTGGCCTGGCAGGCGCGCTTGAGGTCGTCGAGCAGGGTACGCGGGCTCGGGCCCGCCTGCGCTGCACGCAGCACCGCAGGGCGCGAGCGGGCGCGCCACCACAGGGTAAAACCGAGCAGTGTGGTCAGCGCGAACACTAGCGTAGACAGCTGCCACGGCCACAGCGCATACGGGCGGGCGTTGTTGTCGCCAACCGGCGTTTCGGCGCTCAGCGCCGGGTTGTCCTGCACGCTGATGGTACGGGCCGGCAGGCTGGTTTGCTCCAGATGATCCTGCAGGGTATTCCACCAGGTGACCTCCAGCGCCGGCAGCGCCAGTTCGCCGCTGTGGGTGGGCACCAGCGCTTCGCGTTCCTCGCGGTTGGCAATCATGCCGCGCTCGCTGATCTCGTTGCGTAGCAGCGGTTGGTCGGGGTAGCGGCGCAGGCCGATGGCTTCGGTGGCAGGGAGCGGGGGCAGTTGCGGGCTTGAAAGCCCTTCGGCGCGCAGTGTCACGTTGCGCGTCAGCGAGTCGCCGATCTGCGTCGGCTGCGTGGTTGGGTCCGGGTTCCAGCGCTCTTCCAGCGTCAAGCTACGGGCCGGCAGCCACGGCCGGTCCTTGGGGTAACTGGCCGGGATCGGCTTGATGCTCAAATGCAGTGCCTGCGAGCTGACCTGGACCTGGCGGCCGACCCGTGGGGTGCCGGCCGGCTGCTCGCCGTTGTCGGCGGCAGTGGCGGTGAAGGTCAGCGGCGGAATATCCAGTGCCCCGCTTTGCTGCGGGTAGATCGCATAGCGCGTCTCGATGACGCCGTGGCGCACGCCATTGATGTCTTTTTCGTAGGTGCGCGACTCGCCCAACGGGTCGACCTTGGCGTTTTCCAATTGCAGCGGGCTCAGGCTGCTGTCGTCGTACAGCGCCACCGAATGGTAGATGCGCAGGGTCAGTACGGCCTGGGCCTGGACATACACTTCAGTGCTGTCGAGGGTCGCCTCGATGAACACCTGCGAGGCTATGTCTGGGCGCTGCGCGTCAGCCTGCTGGACCTGCAGTTCAATAGCCTGGCTGTGCGACTGCCCCAGCTGCAGCTCGGGGATGCGCAGGCTGCCGCTGCGTTTTGGCAGCAGGGTGATGATCCAGCGGGTGCTGGCGCGAGTCTCGCCGTCCAGGCTGTGCAGGCTGTTGAGCTGGCGCGTGCCTCGCACTTCGAAATCGCCCTCCAGGGCGCGCAGGTCGGGCTTGCCGAACTGGGTGACATCCTGGCTTTCAAGGGTCAGTTCCAGGCTTTCGCCGGCCTCCAGCCGAGTGCGGTCGACACTGGCCTGCAGGGTGGGTTCGGCCAGGGCCGCAAGGCTCCACAGCAGGCTGAGCACAAACACGCCGAGGCGAGTCATCGTAAGGTTTCCTGATGCAATTGCTGTTCATACCAGAATTTGCGCCGCAGCAGCTCTGCCGGGTTGTCCGGGATCTCCCGCAGCCATTGCTCCAGCGCCTGGCGCTGTTCAGCGTCGAGGCTGGTGGAGACTGGTCGCTGCGGTGGCTGGGTGACAGTGTCGTCGTCGCCAGCGGGTGTACCCGCTGGCGCCTGGGTGTTGCCTTTGCTGTCGGCTGCGGCTTGCGCCTGGGCCTGTGCCTGCTCGTCATTGCCCGGTGTTCCTTCGGCCTGGCTGCTGGCAGAGCTGCTGTTGCCTTCGGTCTGCTTGCCGGGCGTCGCTTCATCGTCCTGCTTGGCGGGTTGCTCTTCTGCCTTGCCCTGGCGCTGCTGCAACAGTTGCTGCACCAGTGCCTGGTTGTCCAGCGCGGGCTTGAAGTCGGGCTTGCGCTCCAGTGCCTGCTCGTAGGCATCCAGCGCAGCCTCAAGCTCGCCAGCACGGGCCAGGGCATTGCCTCGATTGTAGTGCGCGGTGGCGCTGTTGCTCTGCGCAAAGGCTGCTGCGGCCCCTTCGAAGTCGCCGGCCTGGTACAGCGCCATGCCGCGCCACTGCGGGTCCTCGAAATGGCGCGCGGCGGCTGCCGGTTGCTGACGCTGTAGCAGGCGTTGGCCCTGTTGGTCGGGGCGCAACCACAGGTCGTTGAGTTCGAACGCCTGGCTGGGCTGCGGCAGGGCCAGCAACAGCGGCAGGCAGAACAGCCAGCCGCGCCGCCCGGCACACGCGGCCAGCAACAGCAGGGGCAACAACAGCCAGTAGCCTTGGTCGGCCCAGCTGTCCAACTGCACGGTCTGGCCGTCTTCGCGCAGCAACCGTGGGTTGTCGAACAGCCCCAGGCCGCGCAGGTCGAGGTCGTCGATGCGGGCGTGGCGGTAGCGCCCGCCGGTGCCGCTGATGAAGGCCTTGAGCGAGGCGCTGTCCAGGCGCGGCAAAAGGATGCCGCCCTGATCATCCTTGAGGTATTCGCCAGAGGCTTGGCGCACCGGTGCGCCCTCGGCACTGCCGACGCCCAGCATCAGCAGGCTCGGCCCGTGGCGTCCCAGCGCCCTGACGATGCCTTGGCGTTCGTGTTCGCTCAACGACGAGCCGATCAGCAACAGCCGGCCCTGGCCCAGGCCACTCTGGGCCAGCAGCGCCAGGCCCTTCTGCACGGCAAGGTCCGCGCGCTGGCCAGGTTGCGGCATGATCGAGGGGTCGATGGCTTCGAGCAGGTTGCGCGTGGTGCCCAGGTCATCGGACAGCGGCACCAGGGTGTGCGCGGAGCCTGCGTAGACAATGAGCGCAGTCTGGCTGTCGCTGCGGTGTTCGAGCAGGTCGAGCACCTTGCGCCGGGCTTGTTCCAGGCGGTTCGGCGCGCTGTCCTCGGCAAGCATCTGCGGGGTCAGTTCAAGCAGTATCACCAGCGGGTCAGCCGGGCGCTGGCGGGTTTCTTCCAGGCGCTGCCAGCTTGGCCCGAGCAGCGCCAGTACCACCAGCAGCCAGGCCAGGCCCAGAGCGACCCAGGGCAGTTTACTGGTGCTGCCGCTGCCACCGCCCAACAATGCGGCGTGGAACTGGGGCGGCAAGATCATCTGCCAGCGCCCGGCGCGCTTGCGCCGGTGCCACAGCTTGAACAGCAGCCAGGCGAGCAGCGGCACGCAGAGCAGCCAGAGCGGGCGCAGCCATTGTGGCCAGAGGTCGATCATCGCCGTCTCCTCAGGCGCAGGCGTTTGAGGCGCTGGCGCCATTCTGGGTGCTGCTGGAGAAAGCGCGGTTTGCGCAACAGGCGTTGCAGCAGGTTGTCCGGCCACTGCACATCCACCACCAGCAGTACGCTGAGCAGCAGCGCCAGGGCCAGCGGCCAGGCGTAGAGTTCTTCGGCAGCGCGGGCCTGGGTGGGTTGTTGGGCGACGGGCTCGAGCGTGTCGAGGGCATCGCCGATGGCGTCAAGCTCGGCACCGTCGTGGGCACGGAAGTACGCGCCATGGGTAATGTCGGCAATTTCCTTGAGTGAGGCTTCGTCCAGGTCCAGGCTCGGGTTAAGCCCCAACAGGCCCGGGGTGCCACTGGCCTGCGGGTTAGCGCCGATGCCGATGGTATAGACCCGCACGCCTTCCTGCGCCGCCAGGCGCGCGGCCGTCAGGGGGTGGATCTGCCCGCCATTGTTGGCGCCATCGGTGATCAGGATCAGCACCCGGCTTTGCGCCGGGCGTTGGCGCAGGCGCTTGACGGCAAGGCCGATGGCATCGCCGACTGCGGTGTTTTTGCCGGCGATGCCGATCTGAGCTTCATCCAGGAAGGTGCGCACGGTACGGCGGTCGAAGGTCAGCGGCGCCTGCAGGTAGGCCTGGCTGCCGAACAGGATCAAGCCGACCCGGTCGCCTTCGCGGTCTTGCAGAAAATCGCCCATCAGTGCCTTGACCAGGTCCAGGCGGCTGATTTCATCGTTTTTCCACTGCATGTCGGGGAAGTCCATCGAGCCCGACACATCCACCGCAACCAGCAGATCGCGCCCGCTGGCCGACACCGGCACGGGGGCGCCGAGCCACTGCGGGCGTGCGGCGGCGCACAGCAACAGCAGCCAGATGAGCAGAAACGGGGCCTGTTGCCGCCAGGTCGGCAGGTTCAGCCGCGCGCGGCGCCCTGCCAGGCCTTCTAGCTGATCGAGAAAGCCGACCTTGAGCACCGGCTCGCCGCTGTCGGCGGCAGGCAGCACCAGGCGCGCGAGCCAGGGCAGCGGCAACAGCGCGAAGACCCACGGCCAGGCCAGTTCAAACATGCTTGCGAATCCAGGTTTCGACCGACTGCAAAAGCCCGGCGATGGCTTTGTCGTCGAGTTTGCACTCAGGCTTGTAGGCGCCTTCGACCAGCACCATCCAGCGCGTCAGGCCAGCGGCGGGGCAGCGGTTGTCGAGAAATGCCAGCCACTGGCGGCCGTTGAGGGTATGGCTGTGGGCGCCGGGGTAGTGGCTGCGGCACAGGCGCTTGAGCAGGGCGTTGATCTGCTGCAGCCAGGCCCCGGCCGGGGCGCCGTCATAGGGGCGCGGCAGGCGTGCAAGTTCGGCCAGCGCCTCCAGGCGTACCGGGTCGAGCGGCAGCTCGGCGCGCACCACCTTGCGTTTGCCGGGGCGCCAGCGGCGCAGGCGCCACGCGCCCCAGCCCAGCAGCGGCACCAGCGCCAGCAGCAGCCACCAGCCCGGCGCAGGCGGCCACAGGCCGATGGCCGGCGGGGCGATCAGCGGCTGCAACTGGTCCAGCGGGTTCACTGGCGGCCCCCGGCACGTTGCGCGTTGAGGTACTCGCGCAGTTGTTCGATCATCTCGCTCTGGGTGCTCAGCGGCATCAACACCACCCGCAGTTTTTGCGCAAGCAGCTCCCAGCGCTCCACACGCGCCTCGGCTTGTTGGCGGTAGGCCTGGCGCAAGTTGGCATCAAGGGTGTCGAGTTCAAGCTGTGCACCGCGCTGGGCAAAGCGCAGCAAGCCGGCAGCGGGCAGGGCATGGTCCAGAGGGTCGCTGATCGGTAGCAGCAGCACGTCGCAGTGGCGCGACAGCATGGCCAGGTGCTGCTCGACGCTTTCGCTGAGCGCGCGCTCGTCGCAGATGACAATCGCCAGGCTACCGGGGCGCAGCACCTCGCGGGCACGGCGCAGGGCCAGGCCCAGGCTGTCGGCCTGGGGCAGCGCTTCGGTGTGCAGCGACTGGTTGATCCGTGCCAGCCGGTTGAGCAATTGCAACAGGCTTTGCTTGCTGCGCCGTGGCTTGATTTCGTGGTTTTCGTTATCGCCGAACACCAGCCCGCCGATGCGGTCGTTATGGCCCAGCGCGGCCCAGCCGAACAGCGCCGCCGCCTGGGCCGCCAGCACCGACTTGAACATCAGCCCCGAGCCGAAGAACAGCCGCTGGCTCTGCTCGACCATGATGAAGATCGGCCGTTCGCGCTCTTCGTGGAACAGCTTGGTGTGCGGCTCCTGGGTGCGCGCAGTGACGCGCCAGTCGATATTGCGCACATCGTCGCCCGCCTGGTACACCCGCACCTGGTCGAAGTCCACGCCGCGCCCACGCAGTTTGGAGTGGTGCAGGCCAACCAACGGGCTGCGCTGGCCAGGCCGGGAAAAAAGCTGGATTTCGCGCACGCGGTGACGCATGTCGATCAGTTCGGCCAGGCTGATGCGTATGCCGGGTTCGGCCAGTTGTGCGCTGGGCATGGGCGTCAGGCGGCAGCCACGAAGCCGCGCAGGCTATGCTGCGCGATAGGGGCGTCACGGTGATGCATGGTCGACGGTTCCTGGGTGGTGGCGCAGCCGCCAGAGGCTGGGCTGGGCAGAGCGCCATACTTTAATGCATCAGTGGCACCGCCGACTAACGGGTTTGCTAAAAAACTGGCCGGCCTCAGGCCACGGCCACCACGTCGAGAATGCGCTGCACCACGCGGTCCTGATCCACCCCGGCGGCTTCGGCCTCGAAGGACAGGATCACGCGGTGGCGCAACACATCGAACAGCACCGCCTGAATGTCTTCGGGGCTGACGAAATCGCGCCCGGCGAGCCAGGCGTGGGCCCGTGCGCAGCGGTCCAGCGCAATCGAGCCACGCGGGCTTGCGCCATAGGCGATCCAGTCGGCCAGCTCGGTGTCGAACTTGGCCGGCGTGCGCGTGGCCATCACCAGTTGCACCAGGTACTCCTCAACCGCATCGGCCATGTACAGCCCGAGGATTTCCTTGCGCGCGGCAAAGATCGCCTGCTGGCTGACCCGGCGCTCCGGTTTGACCTCACCCCCTAGCGCCTCGCCGCGCGCCTGGGCAAGGATGCGCCGCTCGACCGCAGCGTCCGGGAAGCCGATTTTCACATGCATCAGGAAGCGGTCGAGCTGGGCTTCGGGCAGCGGATAAGTGCCTTCCTGCTCGATGGGGTTCTGTGTGGCCATCACCAGAAACAGAGGCGACAGTTCATAGGTACTGCGCCCGACGCTGACCTGGCGCTCGGCCATGGCCTCAAGCAAGGCGGACTGCACCTTGGCGGGCGCCCGGTTGATTTCGTCGGCCAGCACCAGGTTGTGGAAGATCGGCCCCTGCTGGAAGACGAAACTGCCGGTTTCCGGGCGGTAGATCTCGGTGCCGGTAATGTCGGCGGGGAGCAGGTCGGGGGTGAACTGAATGCGATGGAACTGCGCCTCGATGCCCTCGGCAAGCTCCTTGATGGCTTTGGTCTTGGCCAGGCCAGGTGCCCCCTCGACGAGCATGTGGCCGTCGGCCAGCAACACGATCAGCAGGCGCTCGACCAGTTTTTCCTGGCCGAGAATCTGGGAGGAGAGAAAGGTGCGCAGCGCGGTCAGCGCCTCACGGTGTTCCATCGTCGAGGGTTCCTGGGGATAGGCCTGGGCGCCGGCAGGCGGCTGCCGGGCAGAGGGCTAGTACTTTAATCCATCCAGGGGGCCGCCGACCAATGGCCGTTGCTAGAAATACGCTAAAGGCCGTTCGCCAGGCCCTGCAGACCGCCACCTCAGAGCTGTGAAACGAAGGTCCCGGTGCCGTCGAGGATATTGCGCAAGGTCAGCGCAACCTCTTCCAGGTCGGTGCCCGGCGAGGTCAGGATGATTTCCAGCTGCTCATCGCCCTTGAGTGCATCGCGGTCGCCGGCGGCCACTTCCAGCACCAGACGTTCAGCGCTGAGGGTCACCTTCAGGCCGTCAAGGGTCGAAGGTTCGTCGTCCAGGGTCAGGTCAACGGTGTCTTCGTCCGGGTAGCGGGTCAGCAGGAACATCTGCCCCTTGTCGCTGTGGCAGCACAGCGTCGCCATGTTGTCTTCCTCGTCGTCGCAGGGGGTGGCGAAGAGCAGGGCGGTTTTCAGTTGCATGGCGTTTGACCAGTGTTCGCGGATTGAGCGCGCATGCTACCGCGCAGCCTGCGCGGCGGCCAGCGCCTGTCAAGTTGGGTGGCGGCAAGCAAGCGGTGGTTTCTGTAATGCGCGTGGGAATATTCGACAAGGCGGCAGTGGATACAAAGGGCGCAAGGGCGACCGTTCCCGTCTTGACCGAATATGTCGCAGCGCTGCAAGCCGAGGTGACCGTTCAGTCGTTAAGCTGCCCTGTCGATGGGTAAAGCAGCACGCCCACGCCTGTTTTTACCGTCCGGCTTGTTTCGGTTTGGCTATGGTTGATCCGTACATGGCGGGCGCACGCGACGCTCCACCTAAAAAAAGCCCAAGCGGAGTACCACAGATGGCGTTTTTCACCGCAGCCAGCAAAGCCGACTTCCAGCACCAACTGCAAGCGGCCCTGGCGCAGCACATCAGCCAACAGTCCCTGCCACAAGTGGCGCTGTTCGCTGAACAGTTCTTCGGCATCATCTCTCTGGACGAACTTACCCAGCGTCGGCTTTCCGATCTCGTCGGCTGCACGCTCTCCGCCTGGCGCATCATCGAGCGCTTCGACCCCGCACACCCTCAGGTGCGTGTATACAACCCCGAATACGAGCGTCACGGCTGGCAATCGACCCACACAGTGGTCGAAGTGCTGCACCATGACCTGCCGTTCCTGGTCGACTCGGTGCGTACCGAACTCAACCGCCGCGGCTTCAGCATTCACACCCTGCAGACCACCGTGCTCAGCACCCGTCGTGGTGCCAAGGGCGAACTCACCGAGCTGCTGCCCAAAGGCACGCAGGGCGAGGGCGTCGGCCACGAATCGCTGATGTATCTGGAAATCGACCGCTGTTCCAACCCGGCTGAACTGACCACCCTGGCCAAGGAGCTCGAGCAGGTGCTGGCCGAGGTGCGCGGCGTGGTCGCCGACTTCGAGCCGATGAAAGCCAAGATTCACCAGTTGCTCGAACTGGTCGAGCAGAACGCCTTCGGCCCTGCACAAAACGACAAGGCCGAGGTACAGAACTTCCTGTCCTGGCTGCTGGATAACCACTTCACTTTCCTCGGCTACGAAGAGTTCACGGTCCAGGCGTCCAGCGAAGGCGGGCATCTGGTCTATGACGAAAGCTCGTTCCTCGGCCTGACCCGCCTGCTGCGCGCAGGGCTGGGCGCCGAAGACCTGCACATCGAGGACTATGCGGTCGCCTACCTGCGTGAGCCGCGCCTGCTGTCGTTCGCCAAGGCCTCGCAACCTAGCCGCGTCCACCGCCCGGCTTACCCGGACTACGTCTCGATCCGCCAGATCGACGCCGATGGCAACGTGGTCAAAGAATGCCGCTTCATGGGCCTGTACACCTCGTCGGTGTATGGCGAGAGCGTGCACACCATCCCGTACATTCGTGGCAAGGTCGCCGAGGTGGAGCGCCGCTCGGGCTTCGACGCCAAGGCTCACCTGGGCAAGGAGCTTGCTCAGGTACTCGAAGTGCTGCCGCGTGACGACCTGTTCCAGACCCCCATCGACGAGCTGTGCACTACAGTCATGTCGATCGTGCAGATCCAGGAACGCAACAAGATTCGCGTGTTCCTGCGCAAAGACCCGTACGGCCGCTTCTGCTACTGCCTGGCCTATGTGCCGCGCGAAATCTACTCCACCGAAGTGCGGCAGAAAATCCAGCAGGTGCTGATGGAGCGCCTGAAGGCCAGCGACTGCGAGTTCTGGACCTTCTTCTCTGAATCGGTGCTGGCGCGCGTGCAGCTGATTCTGCGGGTAGACCCGAAAAACCGCATCGACATCGACCCGCAGCAGTTGGAAAACGAAGTGGTCCAGGCTTGCCGTTCGTGGCAGGACGATTTCTCGGCGCTGGTGGTGGACAACTTTGGCGAGGCCCAGGGCACGACCATCCTCGACGACTTCCCCAAAGGCTTCCCGGCCGGCTACCGCGAGCGCTTCGCCGCCCACTCGGCCGTGGTCGACATGCAGCATGTGCTCAACCTGTCCGAAGCCAAGCCCCTGGCCATGAGCTTCTACCAGCCGTTGACGCAGTTGGGCGAACGTCAGTTGCATTGCAAGCTGTACCACGCCGACACGCCGCTGGCGCTGTCGGATGTGCTGCCGATTCTTGAAAACCTCGGCCTGCGCGTGCTGGGCGAGTTCCCGTACCGACTGCGCCATGCCAGCGGCCGCGAGTTCTGGATTCACGATTTTGCCTTCACCTACAGCGAAGGCCTGAACCTGGACATCCAGCAACTCAACGACACCTTCCAGGATGCCTTCGTCCACATCGTCAAGGGCGATGCCGAAAACGATGCGTTCAACCGCCTGGTGCTCACCGCCGGCCTGCCGTGGCGTGACGTGGCGCTGCTGCGCGCCTATGCCCGCTACCTCAAGCAGATC
This sequence comes from Pseudomonas farsensis, assembly GCF_014268805.2. Taxonomy (GTDB): domain Bacteria; phylum Pseudomonadota; class Gammaproteobacteria; order Pseudomonadales; family Pseudomonadaceae; genus Aquipseudomonas; species Aquipseudomonas farsensis. The sequence goes on along the minus strand of NZ_JABWRF020000005.1, from coordinate 160,117 downwards.
CGCCTTGGCTTCGACCTGGGCTATATCGCCAGCACCCTGAACAACCACACCGATATCGCCCGCGAGCTGACCCGGCTGTTCAAAACCCGCTTCTACCTGGCGCGCAAGCTCACCCAGGAAGACCTTGACGACAAGCAGCAGCGCCTGGAACAGGCGATCCTCATCGCCCTGGACGACGTCCAGGTGCTCAACGAGGACCGCATCCTGCGCCGCTACCTGGACCTGATCAAGGCCACGTTGCGCACCAACTTCTATCAGCCGGACAGCAAGGGCCAGGACAAGTCGTACTTCAGCTTCAAGTTCAACCCCAAGCTGATCCCCGAGCTGCCAAAGCCGGTGCCGAAGTTCGAAATCTTCGTCTATTCGCCGCGTGTCGAGGGCGTGCACCTGCGCTTTGGCAACGTGGCCCGTGGCGGCCTGCGCTGGTCCGACCGCGAGGAAGACTTCCGTACCGAAGTGCTGGGCCTGGTCAAAGCCCAGCAGGTGAAGAACTCGGTGATCGTGCCGGTTGGCGCCAAGGGTGGCTTCCTGCCGCGTCGTCTGCCACTGGGCGGTGGTCGCGACGAAATTGCTGCCGAGGGCGTGGCCTGCTACCGCATCTTCATCAGCGGCCTGCTCGACATCACCGACAACCTCAAGGACGGTGGCGTCGTGCCGCCTGCCAACGTGGTGCGCCACGATGACGATGACCCGTACCTGGTAGTGGCCGCCGACAAAGGCACCGCGACCTTCTCCGATATCGCCAACGGCATTGCCATCGACTACGGCTTCTGGCTGGGCGATGCCTTCGCTTCCGGCGGCTCGGCTGGCTACGACCACAAGAAAATGGGGATCACCGCCCGTGGCGCCTGGGTGGGTGTGCAACGCCACTTCCGCGAGCGCGGCATCAACGTGCAGCAAGACCCGGTGACCGTGATCGGTATCGGTGACATGGCGGGTGACGTGTTCGGCAACGGCTTGCTGATGTCCGACAAGCTGCAACTGGTCGCGGCATTCAACCACCTGCACATCTTCATCGACCCCAACCCGGACACTGCCAGCAGCTTCGCCGAGCGCCAGCGCCTGTTCGACCTGCCGCGTTCGGCCTGGACCGACTACGACACCAGCATCATGTCCGAAGGCGGCGGGATCTTCCCACGCAGTGCCAAGAGCATCGCCATCAGCCCGCAAATGAAAGAGCGTTTCGCCATCGAGGCGGACCGCCTGACCCCGACCGAGCTGCTTAACGCATTGCTCAAGGCGCCGGTCGACCTGCTGTGGAACGGCGGTATCGGCACCTACGTCAAGGCCAGCAGCGAAAGCCACGCCGATGTGGGCGACAAGGCCAACGATGCGCTGCGCGTCAATGGCAACGAGCTGCGCTGCAAAGTGGTGGGCGAGGGCGGCAACCTGGGCATGACCCAGCTCGGCCGGGTCGAGTTCGGCCTGCATGGCGGTGCTACCAACACCGACTTCATCGACAACGCCGGGGGCGTGGACTGCTCGGACCACGAGGTCAACATCAAGATCCTGCTCAATGAAGTGGTGCAGGCAGGCGACATGACCGAGAAGCAGCGTAACCAGCTGCTGGGCAGCATGACCGATGAAGTTGCAGCCTTGGTGCTGGGCAACAACTACAAGCAGACCCAGGCCTTGTCGCTGGCGGCCCGCCGCGCCCGCGAGCGGATTGCCGAGTACAAGCGCCTGATGGCCGACCTTGAAGGCCGTGGCAAACTGGACCGCGCCATCGAGTTCCTGCCAAGCGAAGAGCAACTGGCCGAACGCCTTGCTGCAGGGCAGGGGCTGACCCGTGCCGAGCTGTCGGTATTGATCTCGTACAGCAAGATCGACCTCAAGGAGCAGTTGCTCAAGTCTCAGGTGCCGGACGACGACTACCTGACCCGCGACATGGAAACCGCGTTCCCGCCGTCACTGGTGAGCAAGTTCGCCGAGTCCATGCGCCGCCATCGTCTGAAGCGCGAGATCGTCAGCACCCAGATCGCCAACGACCTGGTCAACAACATGGGCATCACCTTCGTGCAGCGCCTGAAGGAGTCCACTGGCATGAGCCCGGCCAACGTCGCCGGGGCCTATGTAATCGTGCGCGATATCTTCCACCTGCCGCACTGGTTCCGCCAGATCGAAGCGCTGGACTACCAGGTGCCGGCTGAAATTCAGTTGGCGCTGATGGACGAACTGATGCGCCTGGGCCGCCGCGCCACCCGCTGGTTCCTGCGCAGCCGTCGCAACGAACAGGATGCCGGGCGTGATGCCGCGCACTTCGGGCCGAAGATCGCCCAGCTTGGGCTCAAGCTCGACGAACTGCTCGAAGGCCCGACCCGCGAGCGCTGGATGGTCCGCTACCAGAGTTTCGTCGACGCGGGTGTGCCGGAGTTGCTGGCGCGCATGGTGGCCGGTACCAGCCATTTGTACACCTTGTTGCCGATCATTGAGGCTGCCGATGTTACCGGGCATGACCCAGCGCAGGTTGCCAAGGCGTTCTTCGCTGTTGGCAGTTCGCTGGACCTGACCTGGTACCTGCAAGAGATCAGCAACCTGCCGGTGGAAAACAACTGGCAGGCACTGGCCCGCGAGGCGTTCCGCGACGACATCGACTTGCAGCAGCGTGCGATCACCATCTCTGTGCTGCAAATGGACGATGCCCCGCAGGACATGGACGCCCGCGTGGCGCTGTGGTGCGAGCAGCACCGGGTGATGGTAGAGCGCTGGCGCGCCATGCTGGACGACCTGCGTAACGCTAGCGGTAACGACTATGCGATGTACGCGGTTGCCAACCGCGAGCTGGTTGACTTGGCCATGAGCGGGCAGGCGGCGGTCGTGCCTTCCTGAACCCGCAGCTGAAATGAAAAAGCCCCGGCAGCGATGCCGGGGCTTTTTCATTGGGAAGCCGGGGTGGGGGAGAATCTAGAGTTTTTTCAAACCTGTTCTGGCCTCATCGCAGGCTATCGCCAGCTCCCACAGAGCTCGCCGATCCCCATATCGATGCCGTCTACGCGGTCAGTGTAGGAGCGGCCTTGTGTCGCGAAAGGGCTGCGAAGCAGCCCCAGCGATTGTGGTGGGTGCTCAGATCCTGGGGCTGCTTCGCAGCCCTTTCGCGACACAAGGCCGCTCCTACACAATCAAAAGCGACTTGCCCGAAACCATAGAATATACCCGGACACAGCAAAGGACTTGCTTGAAATGCCAAACCACCCCGGTGCCTGCGTCAGTTGAAAAACGCTGCCAGCCGCGCAGTCCAGACATGTGTCGCCTTGCGGCTCATCGGGAACTTGAGCAGTGGCTGGTTGGGGTCGGCCACGGTCAGCTCGAGGGCGAAATCCTTGAGCCGCACGGTGCGTTCGAAGCTCGGGGCGCTCATGCCGGTGCCATTGACCGGGCGGGTGCCGCCGCCCATTTCCATGCTTTCGGATTCGCGCCAGGTCACCTGCCAACTGATGACCCATGAGTAATCATGAATGCGGTAGCTGTCGTCGATCAGCGAGCACACGGCTACTTTGCGGTTTTGCGGATCGAACACCAGAAAGCCCGGCGACGGGTAACCCAGCAGGTGCCCGGCATCCAGCGCCAACCCTTCACTGGCATTGATGCGGGCGACCAGCGCCTTGCTTTGTACCTGCAGCTTGGCAAGAAACCGGAACGCCACGGTGAAAATGGCCGCCGCGATAATCAGCGCCAGCATGGTGCCGCTGGTCAGCAGTTGCCATACCGAAGCGTAGGGCATTTTCGCCGGGCCCACATCGAACAGCGCCAGCAGCATCGCCAGACCCAGCCCTGCGGTGGCCAGCCCGGACAGCCCGGCTACAGGAATGGCCAAACCGGCAAGAGCGCCCACTGCGGCACCCTTCATCAAACTCGACATGCAACACCTCCTTGTGAATTTCGTGGCGCGCGATTTTATGACGCACCTCAGATATACGCCAGCGCCGGCACTCCGACCGCGCATGGGCGTGGGAGTTGCCTCACAGCAAGGTATTACTTGAAGCGCCGTTCCACGCCTTTCTCGACAAGAATCTTCGCCGAGATTTCTTCAACCGAGAAATGCGTGGAGTTGATATTGGGGATGTTCTCGCGGCGGAACAGGTTCTCCACCTCGCGTACCTCGAACTCGCACTGGGCAAAGCTCGAATAGCGGCTGTTGGGCTTGCGTTCGTGGCGGATGGCGGTGAGCCGGTCGGCGTCGATGGTCAGGCCGAACAGCTTGTGCTGGTACTTTTTCAGTACCGCCGGCAGTTGCAGGCGCTCCATGTCTTCTTCGGTCAGCGGGTAGTTGGCCGCGCGAATGCCGAACTGCATGGCCATGTACAGGCACGTCGGGGTTTTGCCACAACGCGACACGCCTACCAGAATAAGGTCGGCCTTGTCGTAATAATGGGTGCGGGCGCCATCGTCGTTATCCAGGGCGAAGTTGACCGCTTCGATGCGCTCCATATAGTTGGAGTTGCCGCTGATGGAATGCGACTTGCCCACCGAATACGACGAATGGGCGGTCAATTCTTGTTCCAACGGGGATAAAAACGTCGAAAAAATGTCGATCATGAAGCCGTTCGAGGTGGCCATGACCTCACGGATGTCCTGATTGACGATGGTGTCGAAAATGATCGGGCGAACCCCGTCGCGCTCGGCGGCAGCGTTGATTTGCTGGACCATTGCCCGCGCTTTCTCGAGGGTATCGATGTACGGGCGGGTGAATTTGTTGAACGGGATGCTCTCGAATTGCGCGAGCAAGCTTTGCCCCAAGGTCTCTGCAGTGATGCCGGTACCGTCGGAGATGAAGAACGCGGATCGTTTCATTTGCGCCAGGGGCCTTAAGCTGCTGAATATTTCTGGATATGATAGGTTCGGTTTGCCGAACGCGGTTGCTCGGCATTCTCACTTATTTTCCAGGTCCAGGCCACAAGCGTCCGGCCCAGTCTCCTTGCCAGGCAGGCGGGCGCCCTTGAGCTTATCCAACACCGTTAGTGGAGAGATACCTTGGTTGAGTACGTAGTTTCCCTCAATAAGCTCGGCGTCCATGATGTAGAGCATGTGGGGGGCAAGAACGCATCCCTGGGCGAGATGATCAGTAATCTTGCCGGTGCCGGCGTATCGGTACCGGGCGGCTTTGCCACTACGGCTCAGGCGTACCGCGACTTCCTCGAGCAGAGCGGCCTCAACGACAAGATCCACGCCGCGCTCGACGCGCTGGATGTCGATGACGTCAACGCCCTGGCCAAGACCGGCGCACAGATTCGCCAGTGGGTCATGGAAGCCGAATTCCCAGCGCGCCTGGATGCTGAAATCCGCACCGCCTTCGCCGAAATGGCCAACGGCAACGACAATATGGCCGTTGCCGTGCGTTCCTCTGCCACCGCCGAAGACCTGCCAGACGCCTCCTTTGCCGGCCAGCAGGAAACCTTCCTCAACATCCGCGGCGTCGACAACGTCATTCGCGCGGCCAAGGAGGTGTTTGCCTCGCTGTTCAACGACCGCGCCATTTCCTACCGCGTGCACCAGGGCTTCGACCACAAACTGGTCGCCCTGTCGGCAGGCGTGCAGCGCATGGTCCGCTCCGAAACCGGCACCGCCGGCGTCATGTTCACCCTTGACACCGAATCGGGCTTCCGTGACGTGGTGTTCATCACCGGTGCCTACGGCCTGGGTGAAACCGTGGTGCAGGGTGCGGTCAACCCGGACGAATTCTACGTACACAAGCAAACCTTGCAGGCCGGGCGCCCGGCCATCCTGCGCCGTAACCTGGGCAGCAAGGCGATCAAGATGGTCTATGGCGAAGAAGCCAAGGCCGGCCGCTCGGTGAAAACCGTTGAAGTGGACCGCGCCGAGCGCGCGCGCTTCTGCCTGAGCGATGACGAAGTCAACGAACTGGCCAAGCAGGCGATGATCATCGAGCAGCACTACCAGCGCCCGATGGACATCGAGTGGGCCAAGGACGGTGACGATGGCAAGCTCTACATCGTTCAGGCTCGCCCTGAAACGGTCAAAAGCCGCGCCAGCGCCAATGTCATGGAGCGCTACCTGCTCAAGGAAAAGGGCAAGGTACTGGTCGAGGGCCGCGCCATTGGCCAGCGCATCGGTGCCGGCAAGGTCCGCGTGATCAACGACGTATCGGAAATGGACAAGGTCCAGCCCGGCGACGTGCTGGTCTCGGACATGACCGACCCCGACTGGGAACCGGTGATGAAGCGCGCCAGCGCCATTGTCACCAACCGTGGCGGGCGCACTTGCCATGCCGCGATCATCGCCCGTGAGCTGGGTATCCCGGCTGTGGTTGGCTGCGGCAACGCCACGCAAGTCCTCAAGGACGGCCTTGGCGTGACGGTGTCCTGCGCCGAGGGCGATACCGGCTTCATCTTCGAAGGTGAGCTGGGCTTCGATGTGAAGCAGAACTCGGTCGACGCCATGCCGGACCTGCCGTTCAAGATCATGATGAACGTCGGCAACCCCGACCGCGCCTTCGACTTCGCCCAACTGCCCAACGAAGGGGTGGGCCTGGCGCGCCTTGAATTCATCATCAACCGCATGATCGGCGTGCACCCCAAGGCCTTGCTCAACTACGCAGGCCTGCCGCCAGAGCTCAAGGACAGCGTCGACAAGCGCATCGCCGGCTACAACGACCCGGTCGGTTTCTATGTCGAGAAGCTGGTCGAGGGCATCAGCACCCTGGCTGCGGCTTTCTACCCGAAAAAGGTCATCGTGCGCCTGTCGGACTTCAAGTCCAACGAGTACGCCAACCTGATCGGCGGCAAGCTCTACGAGCCAGAAGAAGAAAACCCGATGCTGGGCTTCCGTGGGGCCTCGCGTTACATCAGCGAATCGTTCCGTGACTGCTTCGAGCTTGAGTGCCGTGCGCTCAAGCGTGTGCGCAATGAAATGGGCCTGACCAACGTCGAGATCATGGTGCCGTTCGTGCGCACCCTGGGCGAAGCCAGCCAGGTTATCGACCTGCTCGCCGAAAACGGCCTGGCCCGCGGTGACAACGGCCTGCGCGTGATCATGATGTGTGAACTGCCGTCCAACGCCATTCTGGCTGAAGAATTCCTCGAGTACTTCGACGGCTTCTCCATCGGTTCCAACGACCTGACCCAGCTGACCCTGGGCCTGGACCGCGACTCAGGGATCATCGCCCACCTGTTTGATGAACGTAACCCTGCGGTGAAGAAGCTGCTGGCCAACGCCATCCAGGCCTGCAACAAGGCCGGCAAGTACATCGGTATTTGCGGCCAGGGCCCGTCGGACCACCCGGACCTGGCCAAGTGGCTGATGGAGCAGGGCATTGAAAGCGTGTCGCTGAACCCGGACTCGGTGCTTGAAACCTGGTTCTTCCTGGCCGAGGGTCAGGCTCCAGCCTGATGCCAGTCAGTTAAGCCCATCGGGCCGTTTTGCGGCCCATCGCGGTGGTTCGGCATTCCGAGCCACCGCGATGGGACTAACTGACAGGCATTAGGCTCCCTCGTTCTGTCTCATGCCGTAACTCTTCAATCGTTGTGAATCCATGCAAAGCAGCAGCACCCAATTCCCCGTCGCGTTGCTCAGTGCCGAGCGCCGTGGCGACCTCAGCGAAGATGTCTACCGGATCAAGGCCGCCAACAGTCCTGACGTGAGTGTAGAGCTTGCCGTGACCCGCCTGGGGCTGGCCGATCAGGCCCAGGCCCAAGGCGTGCCGGTGATCCTTCTGCACGGTAGCTTTTCCAACCGGCGTTTCTGGTACTCGCCCAAAGGCATTGGCCTGGGCGCCACGTTGGCCCGCGCAGGCTTCGATGTGTGGATCCCGGAAATGCGCGGCCATGGCCTGTCGCCGCGCAATCGCAACTGGCAGCACAACCGCGTTGCCGACTACGCCCACTACGATCTGCCGGTGATCGGCGCATTCGTGCGCGAACAGGCCGGTCAGGCGCCGCACTGGCTGGGCCACTCGCTGGGCGGTACTACCCTTGCCGCTGCATTGGGGGGTGGTTATCTGGGCGCAGGCCTGGTGGCCAGTGCTGCGCTGTTCGGCGCCCAGGTCAGCCGCGTCTACTGGCCGTTGAAAGTGCCGCCGGTGGCCTGGGGCGCAAAGCTTGTGATCAAGCGCTTTGCGCATATTTCGGGCTCGCGCCTCAAGCGCGGCCCGGAAGACGAACCCATTGGCCTGGCGCTCGAAAGCCTGCGCTGGAACGGCCTGTTCGGCCACTTTGGCGAAAAGGGCAACGACTGGTGGGCGGGCCTGGCCAAGGTGCAGGTGCCGCTGCTGGCGGTGGCCGGTGCCGGCGACTTCCAGGACCCGGTATGGGCCTGCCGCAAGCTGTTCGAGCAGTTCGGCGGCGACAGCAAGCAGTTCCTGCGCCTGGGGCGCGAGGAAGGCTTCGAGGCCTTTGGCCATGTCGACATGCTGGTCAGCAAGGCCGCGCAGGCCCAGGTGTGGCCGCTGGTAAGCGGCTGGTTGAGCAACCCGCAGTTGCCCGTGCACCCCTCGACGGTCGTGGCGCAGCCGCTGGCAACGCCTGATACGGCCAGCATCGTTTGAGCGGGTGACGCTCGCACCTTGCCCGGTGTAGCCTTGCCCCATGTTCGCTTTCGTTGTCACTGCCAGGAGCTTGCCATGCAGCATTATGTAACGCCCGACCTGTGCGATGCCTATCCAGAGCTGGTACAGGCGCTCGAACCCATGTTCAGTAACTTCGGTGGCCGCGACTCGTTCGGTGGCCAGATCGTTACCATCAAGTGCTTCGAAGACAACTCCCGGGTCAAGGAGCAGGTCGAACTCGACGGCAAGGGCAAGGTGCTGGTGGTCGATGGCGGCGGTTCGCTGCGCCGGGCGCTGCTGGGTGACATGCTGGCTGAAAAGGCCGCCAAGAACGGCTGGGAAGGGCTGGTCATCTATGGCTGCGTGCGCGATGTCGATGTGCTTATCCAGACCGACCTGGGCGTGCAGGCGCTGGCCAGTCACCCGATGAAAACCGACCGGCGCGGCGTTGGCGAGCTGGATATCGCCGTGACCTTTGCCGGCGTTACCTTCCGCCCTGGTGAATACATCTATGCCGACAACAACGGCGTGATCGTTTCGCCAACCCCGCTGAAAATGCCGGAGTGACGCGCCGCGCGCGCTGATGGAGCTTTGATGTTCGAGGAAGACAACGCGCAGTGGGGCCTGGTGCATGCCCTGGTGCTCGATGGCAAAGGCGGCGCGCGCTCCATTGCCCGTACCGAGCTTGACGCTTTGCAGCTGCAGGCGCACGAAAGCCTGTGGCTGCACTGGGATCGCAGCCATCCGCAAACCCGTACCTGGTTGTTGCACAGCAGTGGCATCAGCGAGTTCGCCTGCGACCTGTTGCTGGAAGAAAACACCCGTCCGCGCCTGTTGCAGATGGCCGGTGATCAATTGCTGCTGTTTTTACGTGGGGTCAACCTCAACCCTGGCGCCGAACCCGAAGACATGGTGTCGGTGCGCATCTTCGCCGAGGCGCGGCGGGTAATCTCGCTGCGTTTGCGCCCGCTGCGTGCCAGTGACGAAATCCTGCAACTGCTGGACGAGGGCAGGGGGCCGAAATCGGCCTCTGAACTGTTGCTGGTGATGGGCGAATTGCTTACCGAAAAGGTCCAGGCGCTGGTCAGCGATCTGTCCGAAGAGGTGGACATAGAGGAAGAAAAGGTAGAAACCGACGAACGGTATAGCCCGGAGCAAGGTGCCTTGCAGCAGATTCGTCGGCGTGCCGCTGGCCTGCGCCGTTTCCTGGCGCCGCAACGCGACATCTACGCGCAGCTTTCGCGTAACAAGTGCAGTTGGTTCGCCGACCCCGACGCCGACTACTGGAACGAACTGAACAACAGCCTGATTCGCTACCTCGAGGAGCTGGAACTGGCCCGCGAGCGCGCAGCGCTGGTGCTCGAAAGCGAGGACCGGCGGCGCAGCGAGCGCATGAACCGGACCATGTACCGCTTTGGCATCATTACCTGCATCTTCCTGCCCATGAGCTTCGTCACCGGGCTGCTGGGTATCAACGTCGGCGGTATTCCGGGTGCCAACAGCCCTTACGGCTTCCTGTTTGCCAGCCTGATCGTGCTGGGGATGGCGGCCGGGCAGTGGTGGTTGTTCCGCAGGTTGCGCTGGGTATGAGGTGTGCGCTGCGGTGAGCAATGTTGTGACCCATTGCGCGGCGACCTCGTCTTTGACTGACATTGCGTGAGGTGCCCATGCACGATCCGTTTGAAGAATCCCTGCGTGACCTGCTCAAGGCATCGCCGTCCGGCCAAGACCGTGACGACGCCGCGTGCCTTGGGCGGGTCCTGAAAACCGCCAACCGTCAGGTTGGTGCGGGCGATCTGTTCTGTCTGCTGGGCCGTTGGAGCCAGGCACTGATGATCGCTTTGAACAATGGCTCGGCGCACGTTGCGCCGGTGCGTCGTAACGCTACCCGCAAACCTGCCGCTGGCAGCACTGTAGATAAGGCCGATTGAATATGGAACTCGATCTCTGGACGCAGAGCCTGGTCACTGCCATGACTGCCCTTTGGACCAAGGTTGCGAACTTCATCCCCAACCTGTTCGGCGCGCTGGTCGTGGTGCTGCTGGGTTTTGTCGTCGCCAAACTGCTCGACACACTGCTTTCCAAGGTGCTCGCCAAGTTTGGCCTGGACCGTCTGATGAGCGGCACCGGGCTGACCAAGATGCTCGCCCGGGTTGGCATCCAAGTGCCGATCTCTACCTTGATCGGCAAGATCGTCTACTGGTTCGTACTGCTCATCTTCCTCGTCTCGGCGGCCGAATCGCTGGGCCTGGAACGCGTCTCGGCGACCCTGGACATGCTCGCCCTGTACCTGCCGAAGGTCTTCGGTGCCGCCCTGGTGATGCTGGCCGGCGTGCTGCTGGCACAAGTGGCCAACGGGTTGGTCCGCGGCGCTGCCGAAGGCGTTGGTCTGGAGTATTCCGCAGGGCTTGGCCGTATCGTCCAGGGCCTGGTCATCATCATCAGTATTTCGGTGGCAATCAGCCAGTTGGAGGTCAAGACTGACCTGCTCAACCATGTCATTGTCATCGGTTTGATTACCGTTGGTCTGGCCGTTGCGCTGGCGATGGGCCTGGGTAGCCGGGAAATTGCCGGGCAGATTCTGGCCGGCATCTATGTGCGTGAACTGTTCCAGGTAGGCCAGCACGTGCAGATTGGCGAGGTCGAAGGCCACATCGAGGAGATCGGGACGGTCAAGACAACCCTGCTCACCGATGAGGGTGAGCTGGTGTCGCTGTCCAATCGTGTGTTACTCGAGCAGCGTGTGAATAGCCGCTGATAGCCCAAAGCTGTTAATGTATGCCGCCGCAAAATCGGCCCTTGGGGCTGAGCGGCGACATTGACCTGACTGTCGGCCCGATCCGTTTTGAATAAAGTCCATACGCCGCCCATGCGCTATGACCCACGCGAACTCACCGACGAGGAGTTGGTGGCGCGTTCGCATGAGGAGCTTTTTCACGTTACCCGCGCCTATGAAGAACTCATGCGGCGCTACCAGCGCACGCTGTTCAACGTGTGTGCACGTTATTTGGGGAACGACCGGGACGCTGACGATGTCTGTCAGGAGGTGATGCTCAAGGTGCTGTACGGGTTGAAGAACTTCGAGGGTAAATCCAAGTTCAAGACCTGGCTCTACAGCATCACCTACAACGAATGCATTACCCAGTACCGCAAGGAGCGGCGCAAGCGACGGCTGATGGATGCCTTGAGCCTGGACCCCGTTGAAGAGGCGTCCGAGGACAAGGCACCGAAGCCCGAAGAAAAAGGCGGGCTGGATAAATGGCTGGTGCACGTCAACCCGATCGACCGCGAAATCCTGGTGCTGCGTTTTGTCGCAGAGCTGGAATTCCAGGAGATCGCCGACATCATGCACATGGGCCTGAGCGCCACGAAAATGCGTTACAAACGTGCGCTCGACAAGCTACGGGAGAAATTTGCAGGTTTCGCTGAAACTTAGTGGCCCGCAAATTACTCATACGAATCGGCGAGGTCTGCTAGACTTGCCGTCGAGTTGTCCCCCGGATTTTGGTGGGACTGCTTAACTATCACCAGATGGGGATTTAACGGATGAAACTGAAAAACACCTTGGGCTTGGCCATTGGTTCGCTTGTAGCTGCCGCTTCGTTCGGCGCTATGGCACAAGGTCAAGGCGCCGTTGAGGTCGAAGGCTTCTACAAGAAAGAATTCTTCGACAGCCAGCGCGACTTCAAAAACGACGGCAACCTGTTCGGCGGCTCGATCGGTTACTTCCTGACCGACGACGTTGAACTGCGCCTGGGCTACGACGAAGTACACAACGCTCGTGGCGACGACGGCAAAAACATCAAGGGCTCGAACACCGCCCTGGACGCCGTTTACCACTTCAACAACCCGTACGACGCTATCCGTCCGTACGTGTCGGCTGGTTTCTCCCACCAGTCCCTGGGCCAGACTGGCCGTGGTGGTCGTAACCAGTCCACCTTCGCCAACGTTGGCGCTGGCGCCAAGTGGTACATCACTGACATGTTCTACGCCCGTGCCGGCGTTGAAGCTCAGTACAACATCGACCAGGGCGACACCGAGTGGGCTCCAAGCGTTGGTGTTGGTCTGAACTTCGGCGGTAGCCCGAAGAGCTCCGAAGCAGCCGCTCCTGCTCCAGTTGCAGAAGTTTGCTCCGACAGCGACAACGATGGCGTCTGCGACAACGTCGACAAGTGCCCTGACACCCCAGCCAACGTTACCGTTGACGCTGATGGCTGCCCGGCTGTTGCCGAAGTCGTTCGCGTTGAGCTGGACGTCAAGTTCGACTTCGACAAGTCGGTCGTCAAGCCTAACAGCTACGGCGACATCAAGAACCTGGCTGACTTCATGAAGCAGTACCCACAGACCACCACCACCGTGGAAGGTCACACTGACTCCGTGGGTCCAGACGCTTACAACCAGAAGCTGTCCGAGCGTCGTGCCAGCGCTGTCAAGCAAGTCCTGACCCAGCAATACGGTGTTGAATCGAACCGTGTTCAATCGGTTGGCTACGGTGAGACCCGTCCGGTCGCCGACAACGCCACTGAAGCTGGCCGCGCCGTTAACCGTCGCGTAGAAGCTCAGGTTGAAGCCCAAGCCAAGTAATTGGTCTAAAGCTTCATGAAAAACCCGGCCTCGGCCGGGTTTTTCTTTGCCTGGGATTCGAGCCCTGAAAGGTGTTTTCAAGAGCCTGCACTGGCCTCGTCGCAGGCTGTCGCCAGCTCCCACAGAGACCGTGTCAGCTGCGTAGGTGATGTTTGGCTCAATACGGGTGGGAGCTGGCGACAGCCTGCGATGAAGCCGCAACAAGCCTGCGCAGATCTGGGCCCCATCAAGACCCGGGATGGGCGCCGCGGAGAAAGGGCGCACCGCACTTCTACTCAATGCTTGAGCAGCACCAGCAGCAAAATCAGGTTCATCAGCAACGAAACCAACCCCACTGTCTGCCAAACCTTCAACGGCTCTCGCTCAAGCAACGGCCGTGGCCGCTCGGCCATTTCCTGGCGATCACCGCGCTCCAGCAACAGCAGCCACTGCTCAGCCGTTTCAAACCGCTGCGCCGGGTCCGCCGCCACCGCTTGTTGCAGATTGCGCTGCAACCATTCCGGCAAGTCAGGGCGATACCGGGCCGGGTTGACCGGTTGGCCGAACCGCGGCCGCTGGAACGCCTCCACTTCGCCATAGGGGTAATGGCCGGTCAGCAGGTAATACAAGGTCACGCCCACCGCATACAAGTCCTGGCGCGCAGCGGGCGCCGCCCCGTCGAACGCCTCCGGCGCTATGTAGGAAGGGGTGCCCGGCAACGCATTCGGTTGGTCTTCGCTAAGCCCCGGGCAGTAGGCCAGCCCGAAGTCCAGTAAGCGCAACTGGCCATCGCTGCCCAGGTGCAGGTTCTCAGGCTTGATGTCGCGGTGCAGCAGGTTGCGCCGATGCAGCACGCCTACCGCCTGCAACAGCTGGCGGGCGATCTCCAGCCAGCGCGCGAGCGCAAGCGGCGCCTGGCCGGCCATGGTGCTGCCGGGGTATTCGCGCATCAGGTAATACAGGTGCTGGCGCTCGCTGGCAGGGTGAACTTCAGGAAAATGCCGGCCCGCGACCCGGCGCAAAAACCATTCCTCCTGCAGCAACGCCTGGGCTGCGCCTGATTCCTGGTCGCGCGGCTGGGGCAAGGTCTTGAGTAGCCAGTTCTGGCCGTGGGCATCCCGTACCCGGTACAGCAAAGACTGCCTGCTTTGCGCCACGCTGCCTGCCACGGCCCAGCCATCGATCACCTGGCCTTCACGCAGAGGCCCCGGCAGCGGCCAGTGTTGCAACTGCGCCAGGGCATCGCCAAGGTTGCTGGCGCCCAGGCCATCGACGTGTACCAGCAGCGCGCTGGCGTTGTCCTGGCTGCCGTGGTGGTGGGCGGTGGCCACCAGCGTGTCGACGGCATCCTGCAGGTTGGGCTGTTCGCGCAGGATGGACTGGATGCCCAGATCGCCCAGGCTTGCCCACACCCCATCGCTAAGCAGCAGATAACATTCGCCTTGCTGCAGCTCGCCATCCAGGTAGTCGACCAGCAGGTGCTGGTCCAGGCCAAGCGCGCGCTTGAGCACGTGCTGCATGCCGGGCTGGTCCCACACATGGTCTTCGCTCAGGCATTGCAGGCGCCCGGCGTACCAGCGGTACACCCGGCAATCGCCAACGTGGGCCAAGGTGAAGCGTCGGCCACGCAATACCAGGGCGCTGAGTGTGGTCAGCAGTGGCTGGCCGCTGCCTTGGGCGCGCAACCAGCGGTTTTGCGCCAATAGAAGTTTGTCCAAGGCCTGAGCAACGCCCCAGGTCGCCGGGGTGGCGTAGTAGTCCATGGCCAATGCCTGCAAGCTGGCACGTGCGGCCAGGCCGCCGTCGGCACACTGGCTGACGCCGTCAGCCAGGGCAAACAGGTAGCCTTTACTGGCCGCAAGCTCCGGCGCGGGCGTGACCAGCCGCAGGGCGTCCTGGTTTTCATCGCGTGGCCCGGTGGCACTGGCCTGGGCAAAGCTCAGGCGCAGGCTCATACTCGCGCCGCGGTCACCGCCGCCGAGCCCCAGGTGGTGCGCCAGCGTTGTTTGACCCCGTGCAGGCCAAACCAGGCCAGCACGCCGAGGCTTGCGAACAACCACAGCGCCAACTGGTAATCACCGGTGTGTTGCTTGATGGTGCCCAGCCCTGCGGCCAGCACGAAGCCGCCGATGCCGCCGGCCATGCCGATCAACCCGGTCATGACGCCGATCTCCTGGCGAAAGCGCTGTGGCACCAGTTGGAATACCGCGCCGTTGCCGGCACCCAGCCCGAGCATGGCGCTGACGAACAGGGCCAGGGCCGCTGCTGCGCTGGGCAGGTTGAAGCCGACTGCGGCGATGCAGATGGCCGCAACGGTGTACATGGCCAGCAGTGTGCGGATGCCGCCGAAGCGGTCCGCCAGCGCGCCGCCCAGGGGGCGCATCAGGCTGCCGGCGAATACGCAGGCGGCGGTATAGTAGCCGGCGGTTACCGGGCTCAGGGCGTACTGGTCACTGAAGTAGCCGGGCAGGGCGCTGGCCAGGCCAATAAAGCCGCCGAAGGTGACGCTGTAGAAGAACATGAACCACCAGCTGTCGCGGTCGCCGAGGGCCTTCAGGTAGTCGGCCATTGCTTTTGGTTTTGGCCGTTGTGGTGCGTTGCGCGCCAGCAGGGCAAACACCAGCAGGGTCAGCAGCAAAGGCAGCACGGCAAAGCCGAACACGTTGTTCCAGCCGAAGCTTGCCGCCAGAACCGGGGCCAGCAGCGCGGCGAACACCGTGCCTGAGTTGCCGGCACCGGCGATGCCCATGGCCTTGCCTTGGTGCTGCGGCGGGTACCACTGCGATGCCAGGGGCAGCGATACGGCGAACGAGGCGCCGGCGACGCCGAGGAACACCCCCAGCAGCAGGGCCTGTTCGTAGCTGTGCACGCCCAGGTGCCAGGCGCAGGCCAGCGCGATGATGACGATCACTTGGCCAATCAGGCCGGCGGTTTTTGGCGACAGCCGGTCGACCAGCAGGCCCATGACAAAACGCAGGATCGCGCCTGCCAGAATCGGCGTTGCGACCATCAGGCCCCGTTGCTGGGCGGTGAGTTGCAGGTCGGCGGCGATCTGCACCGCCATGGGGCCCAGTAGATACCAGACCATGAAGCTCAGGTCGAAATACAGGAAGGCGGCAAACAGCGTGGGCACATGCCCGGATTTCCAGAAGCTCGTATTCATCGAACACCTCGTTCGGCGTGCTGCACAGGGGCGGAAACGAAAAAGACGCCGCTACCCGGTCCACGGCTGTGGAGGGGGAGCGACGTCTTTGTCGGGAGTGTGTGGCAACCGCCGTTGGCTACCTGGAGTTTAAGTGAGCAAGAGCCGGGCCAGTTCCACAGGCTTGAAGCTGCAACGCAGGGTTGCCCGTGTAGGAGCGGCCTTGTGTCGCGAAAGGGCCGCAGAGCGGCCCCGCCGGTTTCTGTATCAACTCAGAAAACCTAGGGGCGCTTTGCACCCCTTTCGCGACACAAGGCCGCTCCTACAGGCTCCCGTGCCTCAAGGCCCAAGCAGCTCCGACATGGCAATGATCTGCTCGGCCACTTGGATCAGCTTCTGCTGGCGGCTCATGGCCTGGCGGCGCATGAGGGTGTAGGCCTGTTCCTCGTTACAGTCTTTCATTTTCATCAGCATGCCCTTGGCCTGTTCGATGCGTTTGCGCTCGGCCAGTTGCTGGTCGCGGGCAACCAACTGGGCCTTAAGTGCCTGGTCGCTCTCGAAGCGGGCCATGGCCACATCCAGAATTGGCTGCAGGCGGGCTGCATGGATGCCTTCGACTATATAAGCGCTGACCCCTGCCTGGATCGCCTGGCGCATCACCCCCGGATCATGCTCGTCGGTAAACAGCACGATTGGCCGTGGCTGGTCACGGCTGACCATGACCACCTGTTCCATCACATCACGCCCCGGTGACTCGGTATCAATCAGCACCACATCCGGGTGCACCGTTTCGACGCAAGCCGGCAGGTCGATGGTCAGGCCTGGCGCTTCGATGACCTCGAAGCCTGACTCCATCAGCGCAGCCTTGAGGCGGCCGACTTTCTTTTCGGTGTCGTCGATCAGCAAGATACGTAGCATGGCACCCCCTCAGTAGCCGACGCGGGCGCAGGGCGCCGCGTCCAGCGCATGCAAGCTGAAGCTGCGCGCGTAGGCATGGGGGGCGCTGCCGTCCCAGCGGCCGCCGTCGATCAGCAAGCTGCTGCGCATCGCCTGCTGCGGGCAGGCAACGCCAAGCGCCTCGGCGGCCTCGCAGTACAGGCCCAGTTGCTGCACCTGGCTGGCGACCCCCAGGTAGTCCGGGTCGTCGCGCAGAATGCCCCAGCGGCGGAACTGAGTCATGAACCACATGCCGTCGGACAGATAAGGCAGGTTGACCCGGCCATCATCGAACAGGTGCAGCGGGTGCGAGTCCTGCCAATGGTTGCCCAGGCCATCATGGTAGTCGCCCAGCAGGCGCGGTTCGATGTTGCCTGGCGGGGTGTCCAGGTAGGCGCTGGCGCTGAGCAACTGCGCGGTGCTGCGGCGGTTCTCGACGCTGCTCTCGATAAAGCGGCTGGCGGCAAGCACCGCCTTGATCAGCGCCCGTGCGCTGTTGGGGTACTGCTCGACAAAGCCACGGGCGCAGGCCAACACCTTCTCGGGGTGGTCCGGCCACACCGACTGGCTGGTTGCCAGGGTAAAGCCCTGGCCTTGGGCGATGGCCGTTGCCGACCATGGCTCGCCCACGCAAAAGCCGTCGATGCGCCCAGCCTGCATGTGCGCCACCATCTGCGCCGGCGGCACCACCACGCTGTTGATGTCGCGCAGCGGGTGAATGCCTTGGCTGGCCAGCCAGTAGTTGAGCCACATGGCATGGGTGCCGGTGGGGAAGGTCTGGGCGAAGGTCAGCCGTGCGCCACCTTGGTGCACCAATTGTGCCAACGCCTCAGGGCTGGTCACGCCCTTGCGCTGCAGCGCAGGCGACAGATTGATCGCCTGGGCGTTCTGGTTCAGGCCCATGAGCACGGCCATGTCACTGGCCGGCCCGCCGCCCACACCCAGATGCACGGCGTAGACCAGCCCGTACAGGCAATGGGCGCCATCGAGTTCGCCGCTCACCAGCTTGTCGCGCAGGCCCGCCCACGAGGCCTGGCGGCGCAGGTTCAGGGTCAGGCCTTGCTGCTGGGCAAAGCCCTGGGTGGCGGCGACCACAACCGATGCGCAGTCGCTCAAGGCCATGAAACCCAGGTTCAGGCTGGTTTTTTCCGGCGCGTCGCTGCCGTTGACCCAGGCCAGCGGTGATGTCGGGAGGGCAGTATTCACAAGGAACCTCAGGTGTTCGGAAAGGGCAACATAGGCCTTGCGAAGCAACCCATGTGCCATTGCCCTGTCACCGAGGCGATGCGCTGGCTATAATCGCCACCCTCACACACCGCGAGTCCGCCCGCCCATGTATAACCTGGCCCGCCAACTGCTGTTCAAGCTCTCCCCGGAAACCTCCCACGACCTGTCGCTGGACCTGATCGGCGCCGGAGGCCGCATGGGCCTCAATGGCATGCTGTGCAAGCAACCTGCGGCGTTGCCGGTGACGGTGATGGGCTTGAACTTCGCAAACCCAGTGGGCCTGGCCGCAGGCCTGGATAAAAATGGCGCGGCCATCGACGGCTTTGCGCAACTGGGCTTCGGCTTCGTCGAGATCGGCACCATCACCCCGCGCCCGCAGCCGGGCAACCCCAAGCCACGGTTGTTCCGCTTGCCTGAAGCCACGGCGATCATCAACCGCATGGGTTTCAACAACCTGGGTGTCGATCACCTGCTGGCGCGGGTTCGGGCGGCACGCTACACCGGGGTGCTGGGCATCAACATTGGCAAGAACTTCGATACCCCGGTCGAGCGCGCCCAGGACGACTACCTGATCTGCCTGGAGAAGGTCTACAACGACGCAAGCTACATTACCGTCAACGTCAGCTCGCCCAACACCCCTGGCTTGCGCTCGCTGCAATTTGGCGATTCGCTCAAGCAACTGCTCGATGTGTTGGCTGAGCGCCGTGAGCAACTGGCCACCGCCCATGGCAAGCGCGTGCCGCTGGCGATCAAGATCGCGCCAGACATGACCGATGAAGAAACCGCGCTGGTGGCCGCCGCGCTGATGCAGTCGGGCATGGATGCGGTCATTGCCACCAATACCACGCTGAGCCGGGAAGGGGTCGAGGGCTTGCCGTTTGGCGGTGAGGCGGGTGGCCTGTCAGGTGCGCCGGTGCTGCAAAAAAGCACCCACACCGTGAAGGTGCTGGCGGGTGAGCTGGGCGGCAAGTTGCCAATCATCGCCGCAGGCGGCATTACCGAGGGGCGTCATGCGGCTGAGAAAATCGCCGCTGGCGCAAGCCTGGTGCAGATCTACTCGGGCTTCATTTATAAAGGCCCGGCGCTGATCCGTGAGGCGGTGGATGCAATTGCGGCGATGCCGCGCTGAGCTGTCAGAAATCGACAGGCATAAAAAAGGGGCCCCCTTTGGGACCCCTTGGGCCGCAGCCCGCCGCCCGGATGGGGCGTGCATGGTGACTCGAATTCAGTGTCCTCGTTCAGCCAACGGCGTGATTTTCGTTGAGTCTGTGAATACCAGCGGTACCAGTCATGCCGTCCCAGTTATCGCCGCGGCCTTCGCGCCAGCCGTTGATCCAGGCTTGGCGGACAGATGGCAAGGTGAATGGGCAAAGTTCGCGGGATTTGCCGGTGACTCCATACTGGTAGCCACGTGAAAATGCTCTTTCCAACGGATCACGCTTAAGTCTTCTCATAGGGTGTTGCCCTCACTTGTTGACTGTAATGTCCCGTCGGCCTCTACGAGGCCGGGCAGAATCGTTCTGCCGGTTGCGCCCGCTGCCGGCGTGGCGGGCTAAAAGTGCCACCTCGTTGCGAAGCGGCCTGAGACCAGTTCTAACCAATGCGGGTCACAGTGTGAATGATCGTTTTGTCATAAGGACGTAACGTTTCTGAAGGTGAAGGGATAAGTAAATAAATGCGACTCAACCGTAATTGCCTACAAGCCCGCTATGATCAGGGTTTGGTCGGCGTTTGAAATCATTTAGCCAGTGTTGCTGGCTGAAGCCTGTAACATCTGCTAACGCGACGAAGGGTCACATCCAGGCCCTCTGTCGATGAAATTTTCACACTGCCCGACGATCCAAGCCTCTTGCCAACCGGCAGTTGCTACGTCAGTCGGGCGGCCAGGCCCAAGCGAACGTCTTCGCCGGCCACCCGCACGCTTCACAAAAAGCGTGTGGGCAAACAGCGGCAGCCGATGCGTCGGCGTGCCATTTACCTAGCCAAAGGCTCTGGATCAACCATGTCGGACCGTTTCGAACTATATCTCACCTGCCCCAAAGGCCTGGAAGGCCTGCTTGCCGAGGAAGCCCGCAACCTGGGCCTGGACGAGGTGCGTGAACACACCTCGGCCATCCGCGGCGAGGCCGACATGGAAACCGCCTACCGCCTGTGCCTGTGGTCGCGCCTGGCCAACCGCGTATTGCTGGTGCTCAAGCGCTTCTCCATGAAGAACGCTGACGACCTGTACGACGGCGTCAACGCCGTGGACTGGGCCGACCACCTGCTTGCCGACGGCACCCTGGCGGTGGAATTCAGTGGCCATGGCTCGGGTATCGACAACACCCACTTCGGTGCGCTCAAGGTCAAGGACGCCATCGTCGACAAGTTGCGCAACCGCGAAGGCCTGCGCCCCTCGGTGGACAAGCTCGACCCTGACCTGCGCGTGCACCTGCGCCTGGACCGTGGCGAGGCGATCCTGTCCCTCGACTTGTCTGGCCACAGCCTGCACCAGCGCGGCTACCGCCTGCAGCAGGGCGCCGCGCCGCTGAAAGAAAACCTTGCAGCGGCCGTGCTGATCCGTTCCGGCTGGCCGCGCATCGCCGCTGAAGGCGGTGCACTGGCTGACCCGATGTGCGGTGTGGGTACTTTCCTGGTAGAGGCGGCGATGATCGCCGCTGACATTGCACCCAACCTCAAGCGTGAGCGCTGGGGTTTCAGCGCCTGGCTTGGGCATGTGCCGGCGTTGTGGCGCAAGCTGCACGACGAGGCCCTGGCACGCGCCCAGGCCGGCCTGGCCAAGCCCCCGCTGTGGATTCGCGGCTACGAGGCCGACCCGCGGCTGATCCAGCCGGGGCGCAACAACGTCGAGCGTGCAGGCCTGGGCGACTGGGTGAAGATCTACCAAGGCGAGGTCGCAAGCTTCGAGCCACGCCCGGACCAGAACCAGAAAGGCCTGGTCATCAGCAACCCGCCTTACGGCGAGCGCCTGGGTGATGAAGCCAGCCTGCTGTACCTTTACCAGAACCTCGGCGAACGCCTGCGCCAGGCATGCATGGGCTGGGAGGCGGCGGTGTTCACCGGCGCGCCTGAGCTGGGCAAGCGCATGGGCATTCGCAGCCACAAGCAGTACGCGTTCTGGAACGGCGCGCTGCCGTGCAAGCTGCTGCTGTTCAAGGTTCAGCCTGATCAGTTCGTCACTGGCGAGCGGCGCCAGGCTGGCGCCGATAACACCGATGCCGACAGCCACGAGCCGCGCAGCCCGGTGGCTGTAGCCAGCGAATCTGCCCGCCTGTCCGAAGGCGCGCAGATGTTCGCCAACCGCCTGCAGAAAAACTTCAAGCAGTTGGGCAAGTGGGCCCGCCGCGAAAAAGTCGATTGCTATCGCGTCTACGATGCCGATATGCCCGAGTACGCCCTGGCCGTCGACCTTTACCACGACTGGGTGCATGTGCAGGAATACGCAGCGCCACGCTCGATCGACCCGGAAAAAGCCCAGGTGCGCCTGATCGATGCGCTGTCGGCCATCCCCCAAGCGTTGGGCGTTGACCCCAAACGAGTGGTGCTCAAGCGCCGCGAGCGCCAGAGCGGCACCCGCCAGTACGAGCGCCAGGCCACCGAAGGGCGCTTCCAGGAAGTCAACGAAGGCGGCGTCAAGCTGCTGGTCAACCTCACCGACTACCTGGACACCGGCCTGTTCCTTGATCACCGCCCGATGCGTATGCGCATCCAGCGTGAAGCGGCCGGCAAGAACTTCCTCAACCTGTTCTGCTATACCGCAACGGTCAGTGTGCATGCCGCCAAGGGCGGTGCACGCAGCACCACCAGTGTCGACCTGTCGAAGACCTACCTGGACTGGGCGCGGCGCAACCTGTCGCTGAACGGCTTCTCCGAGCGTAACCGCCTGGAGCAGGGTGATGTGATGGACTGGCTGCGTAACGCCCAAGGCACCTACGAGCTGATTTTCATCGACCCGCCGACCTTCTCCAACTCCAAGCGCATGGAAGGGGTGTTCGATGTGCAGCGTGACCATGTCGAACTGCTCGACCTGGCCATGGCGCGACTGGCGCCCGGTGGTGTGCTGTATTTCTCCAACAACTTCCGCAAGTTCCAGCTCGATGAGCACCTGGCCACGCGGTATGCGGTTGAGGAAATCAGCGCGCAAACCCTGGACCCGGATTTTGCCCGCAACAATCGCATCCACCGTGCCTGGCAATTGCGTCTGCGCTGACTGAACTGGGGGCTGGCGTGAATGCTGGCCTTTAGCTATAAAGCATGCAGGCATTGACCATTCGCAGGACGCTGAAGCTGTAGTCGCTGAGAGTCCTCTATGTGGAAAGTACCTGCAAAGCTGTCCGGCCTGTTCGCCGAGGAACTCTCCGCCCTGGGCGTGGCGCTGACTGCCCTGGTTGCCGGTGGCGTGCTCACCGGGGCCCTGGCGCTCGCCACCCAGGCGTTCTACAAGCAGCAACTGCACCAGCGCTTCGAACTGCTGGCCAGCGAGCGTTACAGCCGCATCGCTGAGCGGTTCGAGGAGCAGGAGCAGCGCCTGGACGGGCTGCGGCGCTTCTTCAGCTATTCCTCCGACATCACCCCAGCCGAATTCGACGGTTACGCACGCCCGTTGCTGCGCCGCACGCAGGCGTTTTCGTGGGCGCCACGTGTGGCCGGCGTCGAGCGCGAAGCCTTCGAACGGATGGCCAGCGTTCGCCTGGGGCAGCCTTACCGCATTCTCGATCACGATGCCCAGGCCGGGTGGCACGCCGCGCCTGCGCGCGATGTGTACTACCCGATTCTCTACACCCAGGCGGTCAACCAGCACGGCCAGTTGTTCGGCTTTGACCAGAACGGCCAGCCGCTGCGCGCTGCGGCCCTGGCGCGGGCTGTAAGCCCGGGGAGCATGGCGGTGTCGGCGCCGCTGGACATGATCAGTGTGCAGCCGGACTACAGCCGTGGGCTACTGGTGGTAGCGCCGGTATTTGCCGATGGCGCGGCTGTCCGGGCGCCGCCGCGGGGCTATGTGATGGCTTTGCTCAGCCTGAGCCAGTTGATCGGCGAAAGCCTGCCAGCCGAAGCCGACGACAACCTGGTGGTGCGCATTTACGATTTGTCTGGCGGCAGCACCCAGGAGGTGTTGTTCGACTCTGGCAACGAGCCTGCGCCGATGATGCTGGTCAACAGCCAGTTACTGCGCCTGGCCGACCATCATTTTCAGCTCGATATTCGCCTAAGCCTGGGTTTTCTGGCGGACAACCGGTCCTCGGCGGTGCAGGTGGTCGGTGTGCTGGGCGGCCTGTTGAGCGTGATGCTGGCCGCCTTGCTGTACAGCTTGTTCAGCCAGCGCCAGCGGGCGCTCGCAATGGTGGCCAGGCGTACCGCTGAGCTTCGGGTCAGCGAGCAGTCGCTGCGCGTCACCCACAACCAACTGCGCAATGTGCTCGATGCCGCCACCCAAGTGGCAATCATCGCCACCGACCTCAAGGGCAGCATCACCACGTTCAACGCAGGCGCCGAGCGCATGCTGGGTTATGGTGCGGCCGAAGCGTTGGGCCAGCTCACACTCGAGGACCTGGTGCAGCCCGAAGAGCTGCACCGCCGCGGCCACGCGCTCGGCCTGCGCCATGGCCGCGAAGTCGGCGCTGGCCAGGCCATGTTCGTCGAGACTGCCCAGGAGGCCGGGGCGCAGCCTGCGGACTGGACGCTGGTACGCAAGGATGGCAGCCATTTACTGGCCAATATGCTGGTGACCGCCGTGCTCGATGAACAGGGCCTGTGGGTGGGTTACCTGGCCATCTGCATTGATGTCACCGAGCGACGGCGTATCCATGAGGCGTTGGCTGAGCGCGACCGATTGCTGGAAAAACTCAGTGCCGAGGTGCCAGGCGGCATCTATCAGTACCGTGTGGATAGCGACGGACATTCGTGTTTCCCCTATGCCAGCCAAGGCCTGAACGATATCTACGAGGTGGACCTGGCAGTATTGCGCAAGGATGCCACCCCAGCCTTCGAGCGTATCCACCCGGAGGACCTGGAGCGGGTAAGGGCCTCTGTGCGTTACTCGGCCGAGCACCTGACGTCTTGGCGTGAGGAATTCCGCGTGTGCCTGCCGCGCGCCGGCCTGCGCTGGGTGCGCGGGGAGGCCACGCCGGAGGTCGGCGAGCAGCAGTGCACGCTGTGGCACGGCTACCTCACGGATATTTCCGACCTCAAGCGTGTGGAGGAGGAGTTGCGTGCTTTGTCGGTCACTGATGCGCTGACGGGGATCTACAACCGCCGCTACTTCCAGGATCGGCTTTGGAGCGAACTGGAGCGCGCCCGCCGCGAGGGGCTGCAGTTGGCGGTGATCATGCTGGATATTGACCATTTCAAACGCATAAACGACCAGTTCGGCCATGCGGTAGGCGACCGGGTGCTGCGCAGCTTGTGTGAGCGTATCAGCCACCGTTTGCGGCGCAGCGATGTGTTCTGCCGGCTTGGCGGCGAGGAGTTCATGGTGCTGTGCCCGGGGAGTGATGCCGAACAGGCGCGGATGTTGGCACTGGAGCTGTGGCAGGGCGTGCGTGGCACGCCGGTGGACGGGGTTGGGCAGGTTACCGCCAGTTTTGGTGTGGCCGGATGGCGGGGCGGGGAAGGCGCTGATGCATTGCTGCTGCGCGCCGATGCCGGGGTTTATGCCGCCAAGCAGGCGGGGCGGGACCGTGTCGAGGGTGAGCTGGTTTGAGCTGTGGCTGCACCGGCCTCATCGCGGGGCAAGCCCGCTCCCACAAGAAGAGATGCCCGGGCGAGAAGGTGTGTAGGTACCCCATGCCTGGGTCCTCTTCCACAGAATGTGGCTTGCCACTACATCGACGTTTACGCGGTCAGTGTAGGAGCGGCCTCGTGCCGCGAAAGGGCCGCATCGCGGCCCCATGATCTGCGCCTCATGCAGAATCGCCGGGGCCGCGATGCGGCCCTTTCGCGACACAAGGCCGCTCCTACAAACGACCGCGTTGCTTATGTTTTTGTGGGAAGTGGCAACCGGCTGCTACTAAAACCCGGCTGTTCAGGGCGCAACACCCGCTGTCCCGTTGACCAGCTTCGGCTGGCGATACAGCTCAAGCAGCACCTGATCCAGCACCTGCGAGGCCCCCCACGGTTTCGGGTCGTTGAGAATCGCCGAAACCGCCCAGGTATGCCCGTTGCTGTCGCGGCTGAAGCCGGCAATCGCCCGCACCGTATTCAGCGTGCCGGTCTTGATATGGCCCTCGCCAGTCATGGCGGTACGTTTCAGGCGCTTGCGCATGGTGCCGTCCATGCCAACCAGCGGCATCGAGCTGATGAACTCGGCTGCATACGGGCTCTTCCACGCTGCCTGCAGCAGCGTCGCCATCTCCCGCGTACTGACCCGCTCTGCACGCGACAGCCCCGAGCCGTTTTCCATGACCAGGTGCGGGGCAGTGATGCCTTTCTTGGCCATCCACTGGCGGACTACACGTTGCGCGGCGCGGGCATCGTCGCCGTCGGCGTCGGTACGGAACTGCGCACCGATGCTCAGGAACAGCTGCTGAGCCATGGTGTTGTTGCTGTATTTGTTGATGTCGCGGATCACTTCCACCAAATCAGGGGAGAATGCACGGGCCAGCAGGCGCGCCGACTTGGGCACATCTTCTATGCGGTCGCGGCCTTGGATGCTGCCACCCAGCTCGCTCCAGATGGCACGTACCGCACCTGCGGCGTAGGTCGAGTGGTCCAGCAGCGACAGGTAGGTCTGGGAGTTGCAGCCGTCGGCGAGTTGGCCGCTGACCGTCACGCTGACACCGTCGGCCTGCTGTACCGGGTTGTAACGCACATCGCCGCTGCACTGCTTGCCAGCCACAGCCTTGACCTGGTTGTCGATACGAATGCTGGCAATCGGTGGTTCCACCGACACCATCACCTTGCCACCGTCGTTGCGGGCCACGAAGCGCAGCGCCTTGAGGTTGACCAGCAGTGAGTCGGGCTTTACCAGGAACGGCTTGTTCTCATCGCCGCCGTCATCGTTGAACTGCGGCAGGTTGGGCTGCACGAAATGACTGCGGTCGAGCACCAGGTCGCCAGTGATCGTGCGCACGCCGTTGGCGCGCAGGTCACGCATCAGCAACCAGAGCTTTTCCATGTTCAGCTTGGGGTCGCCGCCGCCCTTGAGGTACAGGTTGCCGTTGAGCACGCCGTTGTTCAGGGTACCGTCGGTGTAGAACTCGGTCTTCCACTGAAACGTCGGGCCTAAAAGCTCAAGCGCTGCATAGGTAGTGATGAGCTTCATGGTCGAGGCCGGGTTCACCGACACATCGGCATTGAACACCGTGGCGGTGCCTGGGCCATCAAGCGGCAGCATCACCAGCGACAGCGCGGAATCCTGCAGTTTGTTGGTCTTGAGGGCCTGCTGCACCTTGGGCGGCAGGCTGGTATTGACCGCTGCGGCTTGGCTGGTGAGCGAGAAGGGCAGGAACAGGCTGGCGAGCAGCAGTGGGCGGAGCGTCTTGATCATGGATATGCATACCCTGCAGGCGAGGGGGAAGACAATGGGGCTGTAAAGGATGGTGGCCCCAAAACGAAATATAGTGCGCATTATGCCCCAAGCGCACTGCGCATGGGCCTGTTCGATAGAAATGCACTTTATGACTGGCGAAAAAAAACCACCTCGAAAGGTGGTTTTTTACAAGCTCGCAGTTAGCCGTTGTGGCTCGGTGCGATTACTTGGCGGTGTTAACCGGCTTTTCTGGGTACCAAGCGTCGAGCAGAGGGCTGACAGTAACCTGAGTCACTTCGCTACGGCCTTTGAGCCACGCTTCTACGGCAGCGCGTTGCTCTTCGGTAACCGAACCACGCTCGGCCTTGCAAACCAGACCGAAGTCGTCGCCGCCGACGTAGTCCAGGCCATTGGCGTCCATGGCTTCGGTCAGGAATGCATCGAGGAATGCATCAACAGCCTCGTCATCCAGGTCTTCCTTGAACTCCAGGTTCAGCTCAAAGCCCAATTCCTGAAACTCATCCACACAAAGCTTTTTGCGCAGACGACGGGAGCGGTTAGTGGCCATCAAAAAATCCTCTAAGTAATTACGGCGCGCAGTCTATCAGCTAACACGCTCGATTGCGTGCCCGTCTGCTCGATAGTCGTGCCTTGTGAGGCTTTGACGGCATGCCGAGGGTGGCCCCATCCTGCCCCTCACTGCTGAAGATGCTGGCGGAATGAAGCCCCGTAGGCACAGTCAGGTAGCCGGCTGGCTCCATCACTCCTGAGCCGAGAGCGGAAAGTGCCTTGTGGTGGCGTGGTTCGATACAGGCCGCGCTTTTGCAGCTCAGGTACAACCAGCTCAACGAAGTCCTCAAGCGTGCCTGGGCTGGTGAGCGGGTTGAGCATGTAGCCACTGGTGCCTGAAACACGAGCGTGCTCTTCGATACGGTCAGCGACCTGCTGGGGTGTGCCCACCAGAATGAGGTCTGTACCCCGAGTGACGTTGGCAAATCGCTGCCTGACATCACCCGCAGTCAGCGGCTTGCCACTGCCATCCGGGCGCATCATGTAGGAGGTCAGGCCTTCGGTATGGTTGGTCAACGCTTCGTTGTCTGAATAGCGGCTCAGATCGATGCCTGTGTCACCGGCATAGCTGACCAGTTGCGCCTCAAGGTGGTAATTGCTCTGCAGCACATCGTACTTGCGCTGAGCCTCGATCTCGGTTTTCGCGGTGACAATTCGCAGCACTGTCAGAGACTTCACGTCATCCCGAGCCCGGCCACGGGCTTGGGCCATGCTCCAGATCTCTTCCAGGCCCTGGCGGATTTCCTGTGGATTGGACTTGGCGATGAAAACAAGCTCGGCATGTTTGGCCGCGAATTCGCGCCCTCGGCCCGACCAGCCTGCCTGGATCAGCACAGGCGTCCTTTGCGCCGAGGGGGCGGCCAGATGCGGCCCCGCCACACGATAGTGCTCGCCGACGTGATTGATGGGCTTCACCCGATCGCCACGGGCATATGCCCGGCCTTGTTTGTCGGCGACGACCGCATCATCAGCCCAGCTTCCTTCCCAGAGCTTGTAAACGACATCCATGAATTCCTCGGCCCGCTCGTACCGGTCGCCATGTTTGAGCATTTCTTCCAGGCCGAAATTGCGTGCCGCACTGGAAAGATAGGAGGTGACGATGTTCCAGCCGATCCTGCCGTTGGTCATGTGATCGAGTGTGCTGAGCCGCCTGGCGTGGGTGAACGGATGCTCGTAGCTGGTGGTGATCGTCGCACCAAATGCCAGGTTTTTTGTGACAGCTGCAAGGCCTGGGATAATCATCAGCGGGTCGTTCGCCGGGGCCTCTACTGCCCATTTCACTGCGGCTTCGACATTGCCACCGTACACGTCGTAGAAGCCAAGCACGTCAGCGAAGAAGAACATGTCGAGGTTGGCCTGATCTGCGATACGGGCCTTGTTGGACCAGAAATCGAAGGTGTTGGCGGCCAGTCGCTCATCCGCCGGATGAGTCCACAGGCTTGGCGCTCCACCGCAGCCAACACTGGCCTGCTCATACAAGGCGAACAAGAGGGGTTTGGGGTCGGACATCGTTATTCCTGTATTCGTGTGGCCTGAAACCGGCACATTGCTGATAGCTCCAGGTACGACCCCAAACTAAGGCAGCGGCGGCTATTTAATTAAGAACTCAGCTTTTAATATTAAATAGCAATAACAAACTGCCTTGTACTTTCTTTATGGAATAAGCTTGTTTCTGCACGGTATAACCGCATTCGGCGAGACCGGGTCCAGCCTCCGCTGCGGGCTTTCCAACAGCCGGGCCAGCGCCTTTTCCACGCGGCGCATCTGCCGCGCCAACACCTGCCTCCCCAGCTTCAGCTCATCAAGGTGCAAACCAGGCTGTTCAAGCGCTTCGCATGCCCTGATCAAAGCCTTGGCCTCGAGCATGCGTGCCGCGCTGAGAATCTTGTGTGCCTGCGTGGCCAGCGCGTCGGGTGCTTGCTGCGGGTCGATAGCCATAAGCGTTGCGAAATCCTCGATCAGGCTCTGGTGCAGGGTGACGACCAGCCGATCACGGTCGCTGATGCTGTCCCCGACGATGGCGCTCAACCCTTCAAGGTCGTAGTGCGGTGCCTGCTGCTCGCAGCAATTGCCTTGCACTCCGGCGGTAAGGCTCGCCAGACGTTGGCCGAGCAACTGCAGGCCGATAGGTTTGAGGAGGCAGTCATCCATGCCGGCATCCAGGCATTTTTGACGGACTTCAGGTTGTGCGTTGGCGGTGTAGCCAAGTATCACGCAGGGCGGCTTGTCGCTGATGCGCTCTTCTTCGCGCACCTTTGTTGCCAGTTGATAGCCGTTGAGCAACGGCATGTTGCAATCGACGATCAATACATCGAAGTTGCCCGTGCGCCATTTGTTCAGGCCTTCCTGGCCATCACGGGCGCTTTCATGACACAGCCCCAGGTAGCTCAACTGGCGGGCCATCAGTTGCAGATTGGCGGGGTGGTCATCGATCACCAGCACATTCAGGCAGCTTTGCGGGCGGTCGATGTGGCAGGCGCTGGGCGCGGGGGTGGTGGGGGCTTCGACGCATTGCAGGGGCATCACCAGGCTGACTCGGGTACCCACCCCCAGCACGCTTTGCAGGGTCATCTTGCCGCCCATCATGGCGCACAGATTGCGACAGATCACCAGCCCCAGGCCACTGCCGGCACGGGCACCGTCGCTGGTCGGGTTGGCTTGCACGAATGGGCTGAACAGCCGCTGCAGATCGTGCTCGTCGATGCCGATACCCGTGTCGCGCACTTCGAGCTCCAGGGTAGGAGAGGGGGACGATGCATTCGAGCCCAGCGTGACCTCGATGCTCACCTGACCCTGGTCGGTGAACTTGATCGCATTGCTGACCAGGTTGGACAGTACCTGTTTGAAGCGCAGAGGGTCGAGCATCGCATGGCAGCGCGCCTGCTCGGCAATGACCACCTGCAGCGCCACGCCTTTATGCCGCGCAAGGCCATCGAACACACGGCCCACCGACTCCACCAGCCTGGCCAGGTCGACAGGCTCGGGCGCCAGCGACAAATGCCCAGACTCGATGCGGACGATGTCGAGAATGTCGCCGATCAACGCAAGCAGGTCTTTTGCCGAATGGTGCGCGACTTCCAGGGCCGGGCGGTCCAGCTTGCCCTGATCGGCACGCCGTAGCGCCAGCTCCAGCATGCCGATCAAGGCGTTCATGGGCGTGCGGATTTCGTGGCTGATGGTGGCCAGGAAGGTGCTTTTCGCGCGGTTGGCGTTATCGGCCTGCTGCTTGGCCGTGCGCAGGTCCTGGACCAGTGCGCGGCGCTCGCTGATGTCGATCCAGCCGCCAATGATGCCCTGCATCACACCTAGCGAGTCGCGGTAGGGGAGGATCCAGTGGTAGATGGTCAGCTCTTTACCAGCCACCCGCAGCGGACGGTCGAGAATCATCGGCTGGCCTTCCTCCATGACCCGGCGGTAATCGTCCTGGATCTGCAGGACGTATTTGCAGGTGCTGAAACGGGTGTCCTGCAGGCGTTTGCCGATGACCTGCTCGCGGGTTGCGGCAACCGCCTCCAGGTAACTGTCGTTACAACTTTTCAGATGGCCTTGGCGATCACGCACGTACATCGGGTGTGGGGTGCCGTTGAGCAGCGCCCCCATGAATTCCAGTTGGTCGTTCAGCGCCCGCTCCGCGCGCCTGCGTTGCTTGATCTGGCGACGCAGATGGGCGTTCCAGGCCAATGCGAGCACCAGCAAAGCGCCGATGATCGCTGCGACCTGCAGGATGCTGCGCCGCGAATTACGCCAGTAGGCGTCATCGTGCACGTCGTGGTCACGCCAGCGGCTGTTGATCACCCCCAGCTCTTCGGGCGAGACGCTAAGCAGCGCCTTGTCGAGAATCGAGGCCAGCTCGCTGTCCTGGGCGCGAGTAGCCATGGAGAACGTTGCCGGTTCTGTACCCACCGTGGTGCGGATGACCAGTTGCTCGTCGCTGGCGAGCATGTGGTTGGCATCGATCAGCGTGGCGACTGCGGCGTCCACCGCGCTGCTGCCCAGCAACGCCATCGAATAGTAGGTGCTTTCGGTTGCCACCTGATGGATATGCGGATGCTGACTGGCGAGTAGTGCCGCCACGCTACTGTCACGGGGGACCGCAACCCGTTTGCCGGCGAGTTCAGCCAAGCTGCCCGGCTGGTCATCGCCGGCGCGGCTGACCAGCACGTAGGCGCTTTCCAGGTAGGGGCGGGTGACCAGCAAGGCGCTGCTGTGCCGAGTGTCGGTGGACAGCGTGGCGATGATGTCGGCACGCCCTGTGGTGAGCTGCTGGATCATGTCGCCTTCGCCGCTTGCGCGGCGGATATCGAAGCGTATACCGGTACGCAGCCGGATCACTTCCAGCAGGTCGGCGACGATACCGCGTAGCCGCCCGTTGCTGTCGAAGAACGTCAGCGGTGCTGCGGTATCGTTGACCACCACGAGCATTCTCGGGTGTTGATGCAGCCAGTTATCCTCGCGCTCGGACAGCTGCAGCTTGCGGTCGGTCAACAGGCTGCCGCTGCTGGCGCTCCAGCGTTTGAAGATATCACTGCGGGTGGCTGCGGACTGGGCATCGAGCGCGCTGTTGATCAGTGACAGGAGCGTCGTGTCCTCTTTGCGCATGGCGAAGCTGAACCCGACCATTTCGTGCTTGCCGAAACTGGCCATGCGTAGCCTGGGCAAGTGGCCCTGGCTGATCAGGTAATGGGTGGAGATGGTGTCGCCGATGAACACATCTGCCTGCTCGAAGGCTACCGCGTTCAAGGCCTGGGTGGAGGACTCGAATGTGAGGAGTTCTGCCCCAGGGTAGGTTGCGTGGATTTCCTCGTGAGGCAGGTAGTGGTAGAGCATGCTCAGGCGCATGCCGCCCAGCCCGGTATTCAATGCCTGGGTTTCGTCCTCGCGGGTGACCAGCACGGGCTGATCGATGGCATAGGGGCGCGACAGGATCAGCCCTGCGCTGTTGGCCTCATAGCCGTTGGCGCTGCCGAGCATGTCGATCTCGCCGTTTTTCAGTGCAGCGACTGCCGCCGGCCGGCTTGGAAAGCGCCTTACCTGCACCTGCAGGCCCAGCGTGTTGCCGATCAGCCCGGCATAGTCCGCCGTCAGCCCTTGGTATTCACTACCGCTCGTGGTGGTATCGAAGGGGGGGTAGTCGGGCGCCGAGGTGCCCAGTACCAAGCGTCGGCGAGCCTGCAGCCAGCTTTGTTGCTCGGGGCTGAACTGTAGATGTACCGTGGTCGGCTGGGAACGGCTGAGCAGGGTGTAGGCCCTGCTATCGTCGTTGGCGTGCGCGCCCTGGGCCATGCCAAGCCATAGGATCAATGCAGCGATGTACCTGCCAATCATGCCGTCATACCAGGGCGTTGCGTTTGGCAACTTCGATCAGATCCACCAGGGTGTTGGCGTGCAACTTGTGCATCAAGCGCTTTTTGTAGGTGCTGACAGTCTTGTTGCTGAGGAACATGCCTTTGGCGATTTCCTTGTTGCTGCGGCCCTGGGCAAACAGTTGCAAAACCATCAGTTCGCGGTCATTGACCTGACGAAACAATTCGAATTCGTCAGTGTGTTTGTGGGGCTGCGGCTTCAGCGCCTGGCTTGGGAAATAGTTGTAACCGGAAAGTACAGCTTTGATAGCGCTGAGCAGTTCGCTGAGGTCTTCCTGCTTGCACACATACCCCGCAGCGCCAGAGTGCATGCAGCGAATGGCGAACAGGGCGGGGGATTGCGCGGTCAGGACCAGCACCTTCAGTGGGGCTGCCATGGCCTGGAAGCGTGAGAGCATTTCCAGGCCGTCCAGCTTGGGCAGGCTGATGTCGAGGATGACCAGATCTGGTTTGAGCTCACGGATCATTTGCATGGCATCTACGCCATTGTCCGATTCTCCCAGGACCTGGTAATGCTCGTTTTCCAGCAGCATCCGGATGGCCAGGCGGATAACGGGATGATCGTCGACGATAAATATTGACTGCATGTTCAACTTCCATTCGGCGTGCGAAAAGCACGAAAAGCAGTTGGCACATTAGCTCAGTTGAATGTGAGTTGGGGAAGAAGGTTAATGTTTGTGTTGCATATAGGAAATGGCTTACAGCGAGTGTGTAAACGTGCTACAGGAATGGCGAATTATTAAAAGATATTTGGAGTTTTGTGCACAGTTTTATGACGTTTTATCGAGCATGTTTACTGTTCAGCAAATAAGTAGGAAGTTTCTTACATTAGGAGCTGGAGACGGCGATCGAGATCGCCGTCTCCATGGCTGTTACACAGGGCTGGAACGCCCGGTCATTTCACAGGCCATCTCGCTGGCGTAGCTGTCGGTCATGCCAGCAATAAAGTCGATCATGCGCAGAAAGGCTGCATGCAGCGACCCTTTCGGGTCTGGTGCGTTGTTGCCGATCAGGTCCAGGACCCGCCGGCTCTTGAACGAAGGTGTGCGGCCGCCGTGCTGCTCGAGTGCGGCACCGCAGAACGTGTTCAGCAGAATTTCCAAGGTGGTGTAGGCGCCGATTTCGTGCAGGGTCTTGCGTTTGTCCTGGAAGATTTTCTTGCGTGCCATGTCCTTGGCCTGCAGCACGCAGCGTTGTGCCGGGCCGTGCATATGCTCGACCAAGTCGCCTGTCAGAGTGCCCGCGAGCAGCGCCGGCTGTTGCTCGACAAACGCTTGGGCGGCGGCGTTGGTCAGATGCTCGATGGCCTTGCCACGCAATATTGCCAGTTTGCGCCGACGCGATTCTCGCGGCCCGAGCTGGCGGTAGGTCTCTGGAAGGTCGTCGCCCACCAGGTCGAGCAGCAACGCCTCGACCTCGGCGTATTGCAGCAGGTCCATCTCCAGGCCGTCCTCAAGGTCGATCAGCGCGTAGCAGATGTCGTCTGCCGCCTCCATGAGGTACACCAGCGGGTGACGCGCCCACCGCTGCGGTTCAAGCAGTGGCAGGCCCAGCTTGCCGGCAATCTGTTCGAGCAGCGGCAGCTCGCTCTGGTAGCAGCCGAACTTGTGCTTCTTGTAGCCAAGCGCATCGGCGTGCCGCGCCGTCCATGGGTATTTAAGGTAGGTACCCAGGGTGGCATAGGTCAGACGGGTGCCACCGTCGAACTGGTGGTATTCCAGTTGCGTCAGCACCCGGAAGCCTTGGGCGTTGCCTTCGAAATTGAGAAAATCGGCGCGCTGGTCGTCGCTCATGTCGTCCAGCCAACCGCGCCCGGCCGCCTGTTGGAACCAGTGGCGGATGGCATCTTCGCCGGAGTGTCCGAATGGCGGGTTGCCGATGTCGTGGGCCAGGCACGCCGACTGCACGATCATCCCAAGGTCGCTGGGTTCGCACCAGTCAGGCAGGTCGTGGCGCAAGGTTTCGCCCACGCGCATGCCCAGTGAGCGGCCGACGCAACTGACTTCGAGCGAGTGGGTAAGACGGGTGTGGATATGATCGTTGCTGGTAACCGGGTGCACCTGGGTCTTGCGCCCCAAGCGGCGGAATGCCCCGGAAAATATGATGCGGTCGTGGTCTTTGTGGAAGGGGCTGCGGCCCAGTTCCTCAGGGCTGTACAGGGCCTTGCCCAGACGTTCGCGGTTCAGCAGGGTTTGCCAGTCCAAGGCGCGGTCTCCGTGTTTGAGTCGGCGTAGCTTCCCCCGTGTGGCGCGCCCTGGCAAGGGCGCGCCGTACCACTCACGGGCGGCGGCCGCTGCCCATGAACTGGCGCATCAGCGGTGCCACGGTGGTGCCCAGGCGCAACAGCCTGAGCAGGTTACCGGTGCGTACACCCTTGCCGGTCAGAAATCCCATGGCCACGATGGCGCCCAGGCCCCATAGCGACCCATGCTTGACCCCCATGCCCTCACCGAACGTGCTGCCCATGCTGCGCAGGCGGTGGATCGGTGCAAGCATCTGGCCAGACTCCAGGCGGATTTCCTGGCGGTGCATTTCCATGCGCAGGCGCAGCAAGGCCTTGCGCAGTTCGCGCGGGTTTCGCGTGTTGGGTAGTTCAGGCAGGCTCATGGCAGCAGACGCTCCCGGTCCTTGGCCAGCTCTTCGAGCGTGGCCGAAAATGGCGAGGATTCATCGAACACTGCGGCTTTCAGGCGCAAGGCGCAGAACACCGCAGCCAGGCTGTAGAACACACACAGGCCGACAATACCGGCCAGGCGATAGCTGTCCCACAACAGCACCAGCACCAGCCCCGACAGCGCGCTCAGCAGCAGCAGGGCAAATACCAGCGCCAGGCCTGCGAACAGCAACAAACGCAGGGTGCGGCCTTTTTGCTCCTGCAATTCGATGCCGAACAGCTCGATGTGGCTGTGCAGCAGCCCGAGTGCGGCTGCGCCCAGACGCCTTCCGGAGGCGCTGGTGCCGATGGCGTCGTTGTCCATGGGTGCTCCTTCAGCGTTTGGCCAGAAGGCCGATCAGCAGGCCAACGCCGGCAGCGATGCCGATGGCTTGCCACGGGTTTTCCTGGACGTATTGCTCGGCTTGGCCCAGCGCAGCCTGGCCGCGCTGGCGGACCGAATCCTGGGTCAGTTGCAGGCTTTCGCGAGCCTGGTTGAGGCGTTCGTGGATCTGTGCACGTACCTCGTCGGCCTGATCACCGGCCAGGTTCGCGGTATCGGCGAGCAGTTGCTCGGTATCGCGGACCAACGCCTGGAAGTCAGCCATCAAAATGTCTTGTGCAGTCTTTGCCGATTTACTGGCCATGGGGCCTCTCCCTGTGGATGTATGTGGCTATTTCGAGTGATTGGGGTCGCCGAAGGTTCAGCGAGATGTACTGGTACAGCGTTTGCTAACCGTTGAGGCGTGTTGGCAGAAGCTGCGCCGAAAACGTGCACGCCTTGCGCAAACACCGTCAAACCTTAACCCAATCCACGACAAACCCAAGAAAAAACCACGCAGGCGCCGCCACCCTCACTGAGAAGGGCTAGGGGCCTGGCACTGATTCGGTGCATGGATGCGGGTACTTGAACTGTCATGGTGCCTTTTTGCAGGTCTGCCTCTACATGGAAAACATGCATAGCGCGATGG
The DNA here is from genome assembly GCF_014268805.2 of Pseudomonas farsensis. Classification (GTDB taxonomy): domain Bacteria; phylum Pseudomonadota; class Gammaproteobacteria; order Pseudomonadales; family Pseudomonadaceae; genus Aquipseudomonas; species Aquipseudomonas farsensis. The sequence goes on along the minus strand of NZ_JABWRF020000005.1, from coordinate 123,725 downwards.
ACTCGTTGGTCCACGGCTCAAACACCCTGTTCATCCTCATGGGCGCCATTCTGGTGCTGGCGATGCATGCAGGCTTCGCCTTTCTGGAAGTCGGCACCGTACGGCACAAGAACCAGGTCAATGCGCTGTCGAAGATCCTCAGCGATTTTGCCATCTCGGCATTGGTGTACTTTTTCATCGGTTACTGGATCGCCTACGGCGTGAATTTTTTCGCCCCTGCCGCAACCCTGGCCAGCGATCACGGCTATGCGCTGGTCAAATGCTTCTTTTTGCTGACCTTCGCGGCGGCCATCCCGGCAATCATTTCCGGGGGTATTGCCGAGCGTGCCCGCTTTGTCCCGCAGTTGTGCGCCACGGCCTTGATAGTGGCTTTCATCTACCCATTCTTCGAAGGGGTTGTGTGGAACGGCAATTTCGGCCTGCAGGCGTGGTTGCAAGCGCGTTTCGGCGCGCCATTCCATGACTTTGCAGGCTCCGTGGTAGTGCACGCCATGGGCGGCTGGCTGGCGCTGGCAGCAGTGTTGCTGCTGGGCGCGCGGCGCGGGCGCTATCGTGATGGGCGGCTGGTCGCCTTTGCGCCGTCGAGCATTCCGTTCCTGGCCCTGGGGTCGTGGATCCTGATCATTGGCTGGTTCGGCTTCAACGTGATGAGCGCGCAAACCCTGCAGGGGGTCAGTGGCTTGGTGGCCATCAACTCGTTGCTGGCCATGGTCGGTGGCACGCTTTCGGCGCTGCTGGCCGGGCGCAATGACCCAGGCTTCTTGCACAACGGCCCGCTGGCGGGGCTGGTGGCGATCTGCGCCGGCTCCGACGTGATGCACCCGGTTGGCGCTCTGTTCACCGGCTTGGTGGCGGGCGGGTTGTTTGTCTGGTGCTTCACGGCTGCGCAGAACCGCTGGAAAATCGACGACGTGCTAGGTGTGTGGCCCTTGCACGGGCTCTGCGGGGTTTGGGGCGGTATCGCCTGTGGCATTTTTGGCAAGGTGGGGCTGGGCGGCATGGGCGGCGTCAGCCTGGTCAGCCAGTTGCTGGGCAGCCTGGCCGGCGTGCTGGTAGCGCTGTTGGGTGGTTTCATGGTGTACGGCGTGATCAGGGCGGTGCTTGGCCTGCGCCTGAGCCATGAGCAGGAATTCCAGGGGGCGGACCTGTCGCTGCACCGCATTGGCGCTACCAGCCAGGATTGATCCAGCGCAGGTGCACGATGGCGTGTGCAGACCTAGAATAAGCATCCGTTCCTGCGATTATCGGGTTTTGCCATGCTCCCTGAATGCCAGCTGTTCGGCACCCTCGGGTGCCATTTGTGCGAAGTGGCCGAAGCTGTGCTGATGCCGTTCGTCGACCACGGCCTGCTGGTCGAACTGGTGGACATCGCCGAAGACGAACGCTTGTTCGAGCGCTACGGCCTGCAGATTCCCGTGCTGCGCCGCTGCGACAGTGGCGCTGAGCTTTACTGGCCGTTCGACGCCGAGCAGGTGGTGGCTTTTCTGGGCTGACCTTGTGCATTGACGCAGGTGTGGCTCGCTCCGTATGCTGTATATAAATACAGTATCGAGGTGAAGCCATGCTCAATGTCGAGCAACTCAAGTACAGCATCAACCACATGGCCCCGGAGCGTGTGTGCGAGGCCGTGCTGGAACTACGCCTCGACGGCATCGTCACCGATGACCAAACCCCGTTCGGCAAGGTGCACTTCAATACCTGCTTCGCTGAAATCGAGGCGCTGTTCCAGCGCGCCGGTTTCCATCGCCCGCTCGACGTGGTGGGTTACCAAGGGCTTAGCTACGCCCTGTACGACCCCGGCCGCTGGGAGGCGGTGCAGGTGCTGCGTTGGCTCAAGGCGCGTTGCGAACCGGCCTGCGAGGCTGGTTGAGGGGCCCGGGGTAGGGGATAATGCGCGGCCTATCGACCAGCCGAGCGCACTGATGACCACGCCTTTTGACCCTGCCCGCCAGCAAGCCAGCACTGTATGCCTGCCGCCTGGCAACTGGGTGACGGTGCTCGATTGCCTGTGCGATCACTTCAAGGCCATCGGCCGCGAGCAATGGCTCGACCGTTTTGCCCGTGGACGGGTGCTGGACGCTCAAGGCCAGGCTGTTGCCGCAACCCTTGCCTATCGGCCGGGTATGCGGCTGCACTACTTCCGAGAGGTCGCTAACGAGAAGCCTATTCCGGTGCAGGAAACCATCCTGCATGCCGACGAGCATCTGGTAGTCGCTGACAAGCCGCATTTTCTGCCGGTGACGCCAACCGGCGAGTACGTCGAGCAGACCTTGCTGCGCCGCCTGATCCGCCGCCTGGATAACCCGCACCTGGTGCCGTTGCACCGCATAGACCGGCATACCGCAGGGCTGGTACTGTTCTCCGCCAATCCCGAAACCCGGGGTGCGTATCAGCGTTTGTTCCCGGAGCGGCGCATCGACAAGCGCTACCAAGCCATTGCCGCTGCCATGGCGCAGCACGAATTCCCGCTGGTGCACCGCAGCCGCTTGGTGCACGGCGAGCCGTTTTTCCGCATGCACGAGGTGCCGGGCAGCGAGAACAGCGAAACCCATGCCTGCGTGCTGGAAAAAAACGGCGACCTGTGGCGCTACGGCCTATCGCCGGTAACCGGCAAGACCCACCAGTTGCGCGTGCACATGGCGGCGCTGGGTGCCGGCATCTGCAACGACCCGTTCTACCCGCACCTGGTGGATGAGCAAGATGATTACGCCCGGCCACTCAAGCTGCTGGCGCAGAGCTTGCGCTTTACCGACCCACTAAGTGGTGAGGAGCGTTATTTCGAAAGCAGGCTGACCCTGCAGTGGTGAACCGGGCCGCCCCTACCGGCAATGATCTCCTGAAGGGGCGGCCTTGCGCTGCGAACACCGGCGTAGCCGGCGCCAAGTCAATTCAAGCGCAGATTAGCGGTTGAAGCGTTCCACCAACGAATACTGAGTGCCGGCGGTGCTGGTCAGTTCTTCGCTAAGCAGTGCCGAACGCTGCGCCTGGCCTGCGGTTTCGTCTGCCAGATCAGCAATGGTGGCAATGTTGCGGCTGATCTCATCCGCTACCGCAGTCTGCTCCTCGGTGGCGGCAGCAATCTGCGTCGCCATGTCGGTAATGTTGGCGACCGCTTCACTGATGCCCACCAACGCCTGGTCGGCTTCCATGACCCGTTCAACGCCTTCCTGAGCCTGGCGGTGGCCAGTCTGCATGGTTTGTACCGCGTTGTTGGCGGTCTGTTGCAGCTTGGCGATCAAGGTGTGGATCTGCCCGGTGGATTCTGCGGTGCGCTGCGCCAGTTGGCGCACTTCATCGGCCACCACGGCAAAACCACGGCCCATCTCACCCGCACGCGCGGCTTCGATGGCAGCGTTGAGCGCCAGCAGGTTGGTCTGGTCGGCGATGCCTTTGATCACATCGACCACGCCGCCGATCTCGTCGCTGTCCTTGGCCAGCTGCGTCACGGTCAGGCCGGTCTCGCCCACAGCCGCAGACAGCCGCTCGATGGCGTCGCGGGTTTCGCCGGCAATGTTGCGGCCCTGGCTGGTCAGGCGATTGGCTTCTTGGGTAGCGTCGGCAGTGCGCTGCACGTGGTTGGCCACTTCCTGCGTGGTGGCGGCCATCTGGTTGACGGCGGCTGCGACCTGCTCGGTCTCCACTCGCTGACGCTCCAGGCCCGATGAACTCTGGTGGGCGAGGGTGTCGGACTGGCGAGCCTGATCGCTCAGGTGTTCGGCGCTGTCCTGCAGGCGGGTCAGGCAGGTCTTCATGCGAGCGTCCTGGCTGAGCATGGCCATTTCCAGGCGAGCCTGCACCCCACGGCTGTCGGTGTACATCTGTGCGATCAGCGGGTCGGAGGTTGTCTGCTCGGCCAGGCGCAGCAGGCGCTTGAGGCCGCGTTGCTGCCAGCCAAGGCCCAGCAGGCCCAAGGGTACCGACAGGCCGGCAGCCAGGGCGAAGCCCCAGGAGTGGCCGAGCCAGTTGCCGATCAGGAAGCCGATCTGGCTGACCAGAATGAACGGCAGCCAGTCCTGCAGCACCGGCAGCCATTTGTCACGGCGCGGGATGGCCGACTTGCCCTGGTTGATGCGCTGGTACAGCGCTTCAGCACGGCGAATCTGCTCGGCGGTGGGTTTGACCCGCACCGACTCGTAGCCCACCACCTGGTTATTGTCGAAAATCGGGGTGACGTAGGCGTTGACCCAGTAATGGTCGCCTGACTTGCAGCGGTTCTTGACGATACCCATCCATGGCAAACCTTGCTTGAGGGTTTGCCACATATGGGCGAACACGGCAGGCGGCACATCTGGGTGGCGCACAAGATTGTGCGGCGCGCCGGTGAGCTCCTCGCGGGAAAAACCGCTGATCTCGATGAACGCGTCATTGCAATAGGTCACCACGCCTTTGGCGTTGGTGGTGGAGATCAACCGCTGCTGGGCAGGGAAAGTCCGTTCTCTCTGGGTAATCGGCTGGTTGTTACGCATTGGTTTTTCGATCCGCGAGGCTTTGAATTGCTATCGGCAAGCATCAGGTTTTATTGAATGGATATTTGGTGGGCTTTGACCTAGGGCAAAATGGTATGACGGGGTTTAGGTTAAGCGCGGGCAAGGTCAAGACCGGCCTGTGTTACCGATTCATTGAAGATAAATGACGCTTTGCCCAGATCATGACCCATTGTTCAGGTGGGGGCCAGCATGGGGTAGGCGAACGCGACAAAGTGCATCACCTGAACGAATAGATGGCACCAGACCGCCACCAGCAACCCGCCGTAACGGTAGGCAAGGCCGTAGCCCACGCCCTCCGCCGTTGATAGGCAGAACCATTGCCAGCCCGCGCCCAGGTTCGACAGCCCGAACAGCAAAGCCGAGATGCCCAGCGCCAGGCCCTTGTGCTTCAACAGACGTTCAAGGCCGCCTTGAATATAGGCGCGGAACAGTAATTCTGCGGTGAGCACCACCAGCGGCAGCTTGATGAGCAGCCAGAATAGGTTGTGGTCCGGCCAGTTCGGTGCCCAGGCGATCAGCCCCAGCACCCAGGCGCCGCCCAGGCGCCGCCCAGGCAGGCCAGTGCGGTGAGTGGGCGGATGACTGCGAGTGTCATCAGCACGCCTTTGCGACGTAGTACTACTACCCACGAGCAGGCCAGCAGTACCCATAGGCCGAGTAGCGGCTTGTCGAGGCTCATGCGCATGGTCAGGGGTGATGCGCCCTCGCTCTGCACGACATCAGCAATGGCCGTGGCGCTGTTCAAGCCCGGCGCAAAATCCATTAGCAGCGTGATGGCAAGCCCGCAGAACATCACATGGCCCACTGTACGCTGCCAGTACGCTTCGCGGCGCACCAGCACAGCCGCGCATACCAGCCCGCTCAGGGCGGGTAGTACTGCTAAGTCGATGCTGCCGTAGCTGAGGCCCAAGGCTAAGCCGAGGCTGAGGAAGAACAAGGCTATCCAGTAGGGCACGGACATTACGACTCCTAGGATGCAGGGCCTCAGGCGATGTGCTCGACATCGCCCAAGGCATCCGGGACGGCTCGCTGGGGAGCCGAAGGAGTCGTATTAGGCTGCTATCAGTTGGCGCAGTACATAGTGCAGGATTCCCCCCGACTTGAAGTATTCCACTTCGTTAAGGGTGTCGATCCGGCACAGCACCTCGATGCTCTGTTGCTGGCCGTCTTCACGAGTGATGCGCAGCGTCAGGCTGGCACCGGGGCGAATCTGCGTGCCGGAAAGCCCCAGCACATCGATCCGCTCGCGCCCGGTCAAGGCCAGGCGCTTGCGGTCATCACCGGCCTTGAACTGCAGTGGCAGTACGCCCATGCCCACCAGGTTGGAGCGGTGGATGCGCTCAAAACTTTCAGCCAGCACCGCTTTCACCCCAAGCAGGTTGGTACCTTTTGCCGCCCAATCGCGGCTTGAGCCTGTGCCGTACTCCTGCCCCGCGATCACCACCAGCGGCGTGCCTTCCTGCTGATAGCGCATGGCTGCGTCGTAGATCGACAACGTCTCGCCGCTGGGCACATGCACGGTGTTGCCACCTTCTTCGCCACCGAGCATTTCGTTGCGGATACGGATGTTGGCGAAAGTGCCGCGCATCATCACCTCATGGTTGCCGCGCCGCGAGCCATAGGAGTTAAAGTCGCGGGGCTCGACCCCTTTGCTGCGCAGGTAGCGGCCGGCGGGGCTGTCGGCCTTGATATTGCCCGCAGGTGAAATATGGTCGGTGGTCACCGAATCGCCGAGCAGGGCAAGGATGCGCGCACCCTCGATATCGGTGATTGCCTGCGGCGGGCTGGCGATGTCGTCAAAGAACGGCGGGTGCTGGATGTACGTGGAATCGTCCTGCCAGACATAAGTCGCCGCCTGTGGCACCTCAATGGCCTGCCACTGCGCATCACCTTCGAATACTTCTGCGTATTCCTTGTGGAACATGGCGGTATCGACATTCGCCACGGCGTCGGCGATTTCCTGCTGGCTAGGCCAGATGTCCCGCAGGTAGACCGGTTGGCCGTGCTTGTCGGTGCCAAGGGCATCCTGGCTCAGGTCCACGCGCACGCTGCCGGCCAGGGCATAGGCGACCACCAGCGGCGGGGATGCCAGCCAGTTGGTCTTCACCAGCGGGTGCACGCGGCCTTCGAAGTTGCGATTGCCTGACAGCACCGAGGCCACGGTCAGGTCAGCGCTGGCGATCGCGGTCTCGATGGCTTCATCGAGCGGGCCGGAGTTGCCGATACATGTGGTGCAACCATAGCCCACCAGGTCGAAGCCAAGCTGGTCCAGATAAGGTGTCAGCCCGGCAGCCTGGAAGTACTCGGTGACAACCTTCGAGCCTGGCGCCAGTGACGTCTTGACCCAAGGCTTGCGCTGCAGGCCTTTCTCGACGGCCTTTTTTGCCACCAGCCCCGCAGCCATCATCACGCTTGGGTTGGACGTATTGGTGCATGAGGTAATCGCGGCGATGACCACGGCGCCATCGCGCAAAGTGTGGGTGGCGCCTTGGTGGGCATAATCGACCTCGCCTGCAAGGTCCGCGTTGCCGACTGCCACACCGCCGCCGCCTTCGCTTTCCAGCCGGCCGACTTCTTTGGCCAGGGGCTTGGGTTGCAGTTCGATGAACTGGTCGAAAGCCTGGCTGACCTTGCCCAGTGCTACGCGGTCTTGCGGGCGTTTGGGGCCGGCGAGGCTGGCTTCGACTTCGCCCATGTCCAGCGCCAGGCTGTCACTGAACAGCGGCTCCTGGCCAGGCAGGCGCCACAGGCCCTGTTCCTTGCAGTAGGCCTCGACCAGTTGCACGGTCTCGGCGGGGCGCCCGGACAGGCGCAAGTAATCGAGGGTGACCTCATCGACGGGGAAGAACCCGCACGTGGCGCCGTATTCCGGCGCCATGTTGGCCAGCGTGGCGCGGTCGGCCAGTGGCAGCGTGGCCAGGCCATCACCGTAGAACTCGACGAACTTGCCCACCACGCCTTTCTTGCGCAGCATCTGCGTCACTGTCAGCACCAGGTCGGTGGCCGTGATGCCCTCGCGCAGCTTGCCGGTCAGCTTGAAGCCGACCACTTCGGGGATCAGCATCGACACCGGCTGGCCCAGCATGGCGGCCTCTGCCTCGATGCCACCGACGCCCCAGCCGAGTACGCCAAGGCCGTTGATCATGGTGGTGTGCGAGTCGGTGCCGACCAGGGTGTCGGGGAATACATAGGTGTGCCCGTCTTCTTCGCGGCTCCAGACCGTGCGGCCCAGATACTCAAGGTTGACCTGGTGGCAGATGCCGGTGCCCGGCGGCACCACGCGGAAATTATCAAAGGCGCTTTGGCCCCAGCGCAGGAACGCATAGCGCTCGCCGTTGCGCTGCATTTCGATGTCGACGTTTTCGCCGAAGGCGGCGGGGGTGGCATAACGGTCCACCATTACCGAGTGATCGATCACCAAGTCCACCGGCGATAACGGGTTGATCCGCTGCGGGTCGCCGCCCGCCTTTTGCATGGCGGCGCGCATGGCGGCAAGGTCGACCACCGCGGGCCCGCCGGTAAAGTCCTGCATCAGCACTCGTGCCGGGCGGTACTGGATCTCGCGATCGCAGCGTCGCTCGCCCAGCCAGCCGGCCAACGCCTTCAGGTCGTCGGCGCTGACGGTCTTGCCGTCCTCCCAGCGCAGCAGGTTTTCCAGCAGCACTTTCAGCGACATTGGCAGGCGCTGCAGGTCGCCCAACTGCCGGGCGGCTTCGGTCAGGCTGAAGTAATGATAGGTGCGGTCGGCGACCTTCAGCGTCTTCAGGGTATTCAGGCTATCGAGCGAGGGCATGTACAACTCCTTGTGCTCCGGCGGCCCGGCAGGTGCTTGGCGAGACGGCACCACCGCTATGAAAGGCCCGCACGGTACGGGCCTGGCAGAAAGGTCAGGTTAGCCCGGTTTGCCGGCCCCGACTCTTTTCTGGACCAAGGGGGCGTGTGGCAGTTCCGAACTTCCTTTATCATTCGCCGCCCTGGCGCCGTCTGCGTCAGTGATGTGGAGTGAGAAATGAATACCCTGTTCATGCATTGCCGGCCCGGCTTCGAGGGCGAGGTCTGCGCCGAAATCAGCGAACATGCGGCCCTGTTGGGTGTGGCCGGCTATGCCAAGGGCAAGCCGCAGAGTGCCTGCGCCGAATTCGTCTGCACCGAGCCTGGTGGCGCCGAGCGCCTGATGCATGAGCGGCGCTTCGCGCAGCTGATCTTCCCGCGCCAGTGGGCCCGTGGCAGTTATGTCGAACTGCCAGAAACCGACCGTATCAGTGTTTTGCTCGAGCACTTGGCCGAACTGCCGGTGTTTGGCAGCCTGTGGCTGGAAGTGCTCGATACCAACGACGGCAAGGAGCTTTCGACCTTCTGCCGCAAGTTCGAAGTGCCGCTGCGCAAGGCCCTGGAAAAGGCCGGCCGCTTGGTCGACGATGCCAGCCGGCCGCGCCTGCTGCTGACCTTCATCAGTGGCCGGCAGGTGTTTCTCGGCCTTGCCCAGGCGAACAATTCGGCGCTGTGGCCGATGGGCATCCCGCGCCTGAAGTTCCCCCGCGAGGCGCCTAGCCGTTCCACTTTGAAGCTTGAAGAGGCCTGGCACCAGTTCATCCCGCGCGAGCAGTGGGAGCAACGCCTGAATGACGACATGACCGGGGTCGACCTCGGCGCCTCGCCGGGCGGCTGGACCTACCAACTGGTCAAGCGCGGCATGCTGGTCACTGCCATCGACAACGGCCCGATGGCCGAAAGCCTGATGGACACGGGGCTGGTGCAACACCTGATGGCTGACGGGTTCACCTGGAAACCCCGGCAGACCGTGGACTGGATGGTCTGCGACATCGTCGAGAAGCCGGCGCGGTCGGCTGCGCTGATCGAAACCTGGCTGGGCGAGGGCCTGTGCCGCGAGGCAGTGGTCAACCTCAAGCTGCCGATGAAGCAGCGCTATGCCGAGGTGCGCAAGCTGCTCGATCGCATCGAGGAAGGCTTCAAGGCGCGCAAGGTCAAGGTGTCGATCGCCTGCAAACAGCTCTATCACGACCGCGAAGAAGTGACCTGCCACCTGCGCAGGCTGGATCTCAAGCCGCGCTGAAATTGTTTTCAACGCCGCCTGAGCCATTTGTTCATGCCCAAAAACACCGGAACCTGCCATGACCGACTTCACCCCTGATGCCATTCTCGACGCCACCGGCCTGAACTGCCCGGAGCCTGTGATGATGCTGCATCAACACGTGCGCGACCTGGCTGCCGGCGGCCTGCTCAAGGTGATTGCCACCGACCCCTCGACCCGCCGCGACATCCCCAAGTTCTGCAACTTCCTCGGCCACGAACTGGTGGGCCAGCAGGAAGAGGCCGGCACCTACCTGTACTGGATCCGCAAGAAGGCCGACTGAGCCGTCTGCATCGCGCTACACTGCGCTCCCCAGACAGGAGAGCGCCATGCTGATAGTTGCCGACGAAAACATCCCGCTGCTCGATGCCTTCTTTGCACGGTTCGGCGAAATTCGTCGCTACCCAGGCCGAGCCATTGACGCTGCCTGCGTCCGGGATGCTGACGTGCTGCTGGTGCGCTCGGTCACCCGCGTCGACCGGCAACTGCTGCAGGGTAGCCAGGTGCGCTTCGTGGGCACCTGCACCATCGGCACCGACCACCTCGACCTCGACTATTTCAACCAGGCCGGTATCCAGTGGAGCAGTGCCCCGGGCTGCAACGCCCGCGGGGTGGTCGACTATGTACTTGGCAGCCTGCTGACCCTGGCCGAGCTCGACGGCGTGGCGCTGAACCAGCGGGTATATGGCGTAGTGGGCGCAGGTGAGGTGGGCGGGCGCCTGGTGCGTGTGTTGCGCGGCCTGGGCTGGAAGGTACTGGTGTGTGACCCGCTGCGGGCGGCGGGCGAGGGCGGCGACTATGTCAGCCTCGATACAGTGCTTGAGCAAAGCGATGTGGTCAGCCTGCACACGCCGCTGCAGCGCGGTGGCGAGCATCCCACCTGGCACCTGCTCGATGAACAGCGCCTGGCGCGCCTGCGCCCAGGCGCCTGGCTGATCAACGCCAGCCGTGGCCCGGTCGTGGACAACGCGGCCCTGCGCGCGCTGCTGCTCGAACGCGATGATGTACATGCGGTGCTCGATGTGTGGGAGGGCGAGCCGCAGGTTGACCTGCAACTGGCCGACCTGTGCACTTTGGCCACCCCGCATATTGCCGGGTACAGCCTCGATGGCCGCCAGCGCGGTACTGCGCAGATCTACCAGGCGCTGTGCGGCGTGCTCGGTGAAGCAGAGCGGGTGCACTTGGCCGACCTGCTGCCGGCGCAGGCGCTGGCGCAGATCGAACTGCATGCCGACGCCGACCCAGCCTGGGCTTTGGCCACGCTGTGCCGTGCGGTGTACGACCCGCGCCGTGACGACGCAGATTTTCGTCGCAGCCTGAGCAACGACCCTGCACAGCAGCGTGCCGCGTTCGACCAGTTGCGCAAGCACTACCCGGTGCGCCGCGAAATAGAAGGGTTGGCGGTACGCCTTCGCGGTGAGTCGCCGCAGTTGGCGCAACTGCTCAGCGCGTTGGGGGCGGTGCAGGTTTAGCGTTCACTGTGCAAGCCTGTTCTGGCCCCATCGCAGCAAAATAAACAAACGATGCGGTCCCGTGTAGGAGCGGCCTTGTGTCGCGAAAGGGGTGCGAAGCGCCCCCAAGATTTGCACACCCCCTGATATCGCTGGGGCCGCTACGCAGCCCTTTCGCGACACAAGGCCGCTCCTACAACGGCCGCGTAAACGGCATCGATATAGCGGCAACCCAGATCCCTGTGGGAGCTGGCGACAGCCTGCGATGAGGCCGGAGCAAGCCTGTGCAGGGCGCTGCCCGGGACTCAGTGGCCTGTATCCAGCCCCAGCGCCCAATAAAAACCCGGCGCATGCGCCGGGTTGCAATGAATTCAGACTTTCAGCCCTTCTGGACTTTTTTCACCCGGCTCGCTTCGAGCTCTTTGCAGGCTTCCTGGATCATCTGCTCAGTTATGGGCACTTCACGGCCCTGGGCATCGATGATCGCGCCGGTTACCGGCGGTTGTGCGCGTTTTGTGCTGTTGCTGTCTTGGTTGCTGTGTTGCAGGCTCATGTCCTGTCTCCTCATCAGGTTCAAGCTTTGAAGATAACGCCGCGCCGTGACTGGCCTGTGACAGCTGCCGGAGTGCCACGACACCTACAGTCCACCAGAAACCGCGGCAAAGCTCCAGTGGCCAGTTAGAACGAATGGTCATAGGTGCTGATGCCGGCATTTCAGTGCAACTGGCGTAGTGGTCCGACGGCTTTGCCTGCCCATGAGTTCCCGCAGGCGAGACGAGTGGTAGGCTAGGCATTCTTTCCCTGCCGATACCCGTTGCCATGCCCGATCCGGTTTCTTCTCGTCAGCGCCTGGCCTTGCGCCTGGGCTGGCAGTTCATTCGCCCTTATCGGCGCCAGGCCCTGTTGGCCTTGCTGGCGCTGGTGGTCACTGCGGCGATCACGTTGTCCATGGGCCAGGGTATCCGCCTGTTGGTCGACCAAGGCTTCATGACCGGCTCTGCGCACCAGCTCAACCAGACGTTGGGGTTGTTCATGCTACTGGTGCTGGCGCTTGCCGTGGGCACTTTTGCGCGGTTCTACCTGGTGTCGTGGATTGGCGAGCGCTGCGTGGCCGACATTCGCCGCGCCGTGTTCGACCATCTGCTCAGCCTGCACCCCGGGTTTTTCGAGGACAACCGCAGCTCCGAGATCCAGTCGCGGCTGACCGCCGATACCACGCTTTTGCAGTCGGTGATCGGCTCGTCACTGTCGATGTTCCTGCGCAATGCACTGATGGTGGTGGGTGGGGTGATCGTGCTGTTCATCACCAACCCCAAGCTCACCAGCATCGTGGTGCTGGCGCTGCCGTTGGTGCTGGTGCCGATCCTGCTGTTTGGCAGGCGGGTGCGCAGCCTCTCGCGGCAGAGCCAGGACCGGGTGGCCGATGTGGGCAGTTATGTGGCCGAGACCCTCAGCCAGATCAAGACCGTCCAGGCCTATAACCACGAAGCGCGCGACCGGCTGCTGTTTGGCGACACAGTGGAAGCTGCCTTTGCCGTGGCGCGCAAGCGCATTGCCCAGCGCGCCTGGCTGATCACCCTGGTAATTGTGCTGGTGCTTGGCGCGGTGGCGGTGATGCTCTGGGTCGGCGGCATGGATGTGATCGCTGGGCGCTTGTCGGGCGGTGAGCTGGCGGCGTTCGTGTTCTACAGCCTGATCGTCGGTAGCGCATTTGGCACGCTGAGCGAGGTGATCGGCGAGTTGCAACGGGCTGCCGGCGCTGCCGAGCGTATCGCTGAGTTGCTGGCCGCGCGCAGCGCAATCCTTGCGCCGGCCGCGCCGTTGCCGATGGCGCGTGCCAGTGGCGCACTTGAGCTGCGCGAGGTCCGCTTTGCCTACCCATCGCGCCCCGAACGTGCTGCCATCGACGGCCTGAGCCTGCGCGTGGAGCCTGGGCAGACCGTGGCGCTGGTGGGCCCGTCCGGTGCAGGTAAGTCGACCCTGTTCGACCTGCTGCTGCGCTTCTACGACCCGCAGGCCGGCAGCATCCTGCTCGATGGCCAGGCCATCAGCGAGATAACCCCCGCAGCCCTGCGTGCGCAGTTTGCCCTGGTGGCGCAACAACCGGCGTTGTTCCGTGGCACTGTTGAGGCCAACATTCGCTATGGCCGGCCCGATGCGACCCTCGCGCAGGTCGAAGCCGCGGCGCGCAGTGCCCATGCCCACGCGTTCATCGAGCAACTGCCGCAGGGCTACCAGACGCTGTTGGGCGAGGGCGGTATCGGCTTGTCCGGTGGCCAGCGCCAACGCCTGGCGATTGCCCGGGCGCTGCTTGTGGACGCGCCGATCCTTTTGCTGGACGAAGCTACCAGCGCGCTCGATGCGCAGAGCGAATACCTGATTCAGCAGGCGTTGCCACAGTTGATGGCTGGGCGTACCACGTTGGTGATCGCCCACCGCCTGGCCACGGTACAGCACGCCGACCGTATCGCGGTCATCGACCAGGGGCGTTTGGTGGCCTCGGGAACCCATCGCGAACTGATCGACAGCAGCCCGTTGTATGCGCGGTTGGCCGCGTTGCAGTTCAACAGCCATGGCGATTGAAATAAGGCCGGCTGTAGCCGCTTTGTAACATTTCTGTCGCAATTGCCTGAGAGTATCTGCCTCAGCTGTTGCGTGTGTGCTTGACCTGGCTGCCATCGCAAGATGGCAGCTTTTTTTTGCCTGCGAACGAGGACAAGGACGTCTTTGCAGGCGGCGTTGTGCCGCCTTTCCATTTCCTTGTTCCGAGACCTGTCTGATGTTGCGTAAATCCCTGCGCGTGCAAATTCTCACCCTGCTCGGCGGCAGCCTGGCGGCCATGTTGCTGATTGCCCTGGTGTGTTTCCAGTTCCTTACGTCAAGTGTGCGTGGCTACGCTGAACTGGTGGATGGGCCGCTGCGTGCCTCGCAGATGATCGATGAGGCCAACCTGCAGTTCAAGATCCAGGTCCAGGAATGGAAGAACGTGCTGTTGCGCGGCCGCCAGCCGGCCGAGCTGGACAAATATTGGCAGCAGTTCCAGGCCCGCGAACAACAGGTGCAGCAGTTGCTCGGGCAGTTGATCAGCAACAGCGACCCGGCCTTGCAGGCCCCGCTTGCGCAGCTAAAGGACAGCCACCGCCAGCTGGGCGCGGCCTACGCGCGCGGGCGCCAGGCGTTCATCGCCGCAGGCGGTGACCCGGTGGCCGGCGACGCGGCGGTCAAGGGCGTGGACCGGGCCGCCAGCGAGCAGATGAGCGCGCTGGTGGAGCAGTTGCGCGCCGACGCGGGTGCCCGCGCCGGCGCCATCAATGCAAGCGCCGAGCGTACCGTGTGGCTGGGTGTGGTGGTGATGCTGGGGTCTGCGTTGCTGGTTGCGCTGCTGAGCCTGTGGCTGGTCAACCGCAGCCTGATCGAGCCGATCCGCCAGCTGATCGACTATGTGGCGCAGCTTAGCCAGGGCCGCTTTGCCGCCCGTGTCGAGAGCCGCCGCGAAGACGAACTCGGGCGCCTGGCGCGTGCTGCCAACACCCTGCGCGATTTTCTCGCCGACACCGTAGGCCGGCTGAAGGACAATGCCGAGGAACTCGAAAGCGCCAGCGGCCAGCTGCGCACCATTGCAGGTGACATGGCCAGCGGCACCCATGACCAGTTCCAGCGCACCGACCAGGTGGCGACCGCCATGCATGAGATGTCTGCCACCGCCCAGGAAGTCGCTCGCCATGCCGCGCAGGCTGCGCGTGCGGCAGACGATGCTGATCACAGCGCCCAGGCCGGCGAGTTGGTCATGCAGCAGACCATCGACATCATCGCCGTGGTCAACCGCGAAATCGCCGGTACCGCTGCCGTGATCCGCCATCTCGAAAACGACAGCACGCGCATCGGCAAGGTGCTTGAAGTGATCCGCGGCATTGCCGAGCAGACCAACCTGCTGGCGCTCAATGCCGCCATCGAGGCGGCGCGGGCGGGGGAAGCGGGGCGTGGCTTTGCCGTGGTGGCGGATGAGGTGCGTAGCCTTGCCCAGCGCACCGCCGCCTCCATTGCCGAGATCAACCAGATTATCGACGCGGTACAGTCGGGCGCCGTGGATGCGGTCAAGGCCATCGAAAGTGGCCAGCAGCGCAGCGAAGAGGGTGCCCAGCAAGTGCAGCAGGCCGGGCAGATGCTGCAGCGTATCACCACGGCGGTGGAGGCCATCCGCGACATGAACCGGCAGATCGCCACGGCAGCCGAAGAGCAGACCAGCGTGGCCGAGGACATTTCGCGCAACCTGGTCGAAATCACCCGCATTGCCACCGCCAACCAGCAGGCCGTGCAACACACCGAGCAGGCCGGGCAACGGCTGCATGGGCTGTCGGGGCAGTTGGGTGAGGTGACCTCGCGGCTCAGTGCCTGAGGCCTGGGCGCGGGCACAAAAAAGCCCGCACAAAGCGGGCTTCTTCAGCAGATTGGTCGGAGAGACAGGATTCGAACCTGCGGCCTTCTCGTCCCGAACGAGACGCGCTACCTGGCTGCGCTACACTCCGATGGCAGAAATGCTACTGCATGGTTTTTTTCAACGCAACCCCTTGTTGCAAAAAGGAGTTGCGCTAAAAACCAATGCCTGAATTACAGATCTTTGACGGTGCGAATCTGGTCTTTGTTGATGCGGGTACGCTTGCCGTCGAGCTGCTCGAATTCGTAGAAGCCGGAGTCCTCGTCATAGGACGGGGTGTCCACTGCCTGGATTTCGCGGCCGTCGTTCAGGGTAATGACAGAAGGCGATGCGCAGCCGGCGAGGGTGGCAAGGCCGAGGGCAAGCAGGAAGGCGGAAAAGGTCCGTGGGATCATCTTGATTCTCCAATGGGGGTTCGGATGTGATTCAGACGCGGCGCGTCCACGCAAGTTCCTTGCACAGTGCAGCACAGTGGCTGGGCTGCGGCATTGACCCGCAACAACAGCCCGGTTGGCCTGTGATATAACAGCCTACCTATTGTTTCCCTGTGACGGAACTCATGAAAGCCAAGGCAGATACCCCTTTCGTGGCGCTGAACATCGCCGTGCTGACGGTCAGTGACACCCGCACGTTCGAAACCGACACCTCTGGCCAGGTGTTCGTCGACCGCCTCACCGAAGCAGGCCACCGATTGGCGGCGCGCGTGCTGCTCAAGGATGACCTGTACAAGATCCGCGCCCAGGTGGCGACCTGGATTGCCGATGACCAGGTACAGGTAGTGCTGATCACCGGCGGCACGGGTTTTACCGGCCGTGACAGCACCCCTGAGGCGGTTGCCTGCCTGCTCGACAAACAGGTCGAAGGTTTTGGCGAGCTGTTCCGCCACATTTCGGTCGCCGATATCGGCACCTCCACTGTGCAGTCACGCGCCTTGGCGGGCTTGGCCAACGGCACCTTGGTGTGCTGCCTGCCGGGCTCCACCAATGCAGTGCGCACCGGTTGGGATGGCATCCTTGCCGAGCAGCTCGACAACCGCCACCGCCCGTGCAATTTCGTGCCACACCTGAAGCAGGCAGAGGCTTGTGAAAGCCGTGGCTGAGGCCCCGCAAAGCCGCCCGCTGATGCCGGTGGAGGAGGCCCTGGAACGTTTGCTGGCATTGGCTGAGGCCGCGCCCATCCGCGATACCGAGGCCGTTACGCTGGCCGACGCCGAGGGTCGAGTGCTTGCGGCCGAGCTGGTCGCCGGGCTGGATCTGCCGCCTTGGCCGAACAGCGCCATGGACGGCTACGCGTTGCGTCTGGCCGACTGGCAGGGCGAGCCGCTGGCGGTCAGCCAGCGCATTTTTGCAGGCCACGCACCCGCACCGCTTGAGCCCGGTACCTGTGCGCGCATCTTCACCGGCGCCCCTTTGCCTGAAGGTGCCGACTGTGTCGAGATGCAAGAAAACGCCGAAGTGCTGGACGATGGCCGCGTGCGCTTTGTGCAAGCGCTTGTGGCCGGCAGCAACGTGCGCCCCAAAGGCCAGGAAACCCGCGCCGGAGAGTCGGTGATGAGTGCGGGCACGCGCCTTGGCCCGATTGAACTGGGCCTGGCTGCAACCCTTGGTTTTGCAAGCCTCGACGTGGTCCGTCGGCCTCGTGTTGCAGTATTGTCTACCGGTGATGAGCTGGTCGAGCCCGGCTTGCCGTTGGGGCCAGGGCAGATCTACAACAGCAACCGTCGCTTGTTGGTCAGCTGGTTGCAGCGCCTGGGCTGCGAAGTGCTCGATGCGGGCATTCTGGCCGATGACCTGGCGCTCACTCGCCAGTGCCTGGCGGGGCTCGGCGATGTCGACCTGATCCTCTCGACCGGGGGCGTTTCGGTCGGCGAGGCTGACTACCTGGGCCTTGCGCTGCGCGAGGCCGGCGAGCTGGCGTTGTGGAAGCTGGCCATCAAGCCTGGCAAACCACTGACCTTCGGCCATTACCAGGGCGTCCCGGTGATCGGCTTGCCGGGTAACCCGGCCTCGACGCTGGTGACCTTTGGCCTGCTGGCAAGGCCCTACCTGTTGCGGCGCCAAGGCGTGCGCGAGGTTACCCCGCTGCGCTTCAATGTACCGGCGGGCTTTGACTGGCCCAAGGCGGGCAACCGCCGCGAGTACCTGCGTGCGCGTATCGAAGAGGGCAGTGTGCGCATTTACAAGAACCAGAGTTCCGGGGTGCTGCGCAGCGCGGCCTGGGCCGAGGGCGTGGTCGAAGTGCGCGAAGGCAGCACGCCGGCCCAAGGCGATCTGGTGCCGTTCATCCCGTTCAGCGAGCTACTTGGCTAGGGCTACCCGCGCCGGCGCGGTGGCAGGTGCCAGTTGCGCCAGGCGCATATGCACGCTTTCCAGCTGCTGGGCAGCCACGCTCCAGTCGTGGTGCTGACGGGCAAACTGGCGCCCCGCCTCGCCCAGTTGCGCCATGCGCGCAGGCTGGCTGAGCAATTGGGTGATCTGCAGCGCCAATTGCCCGCTGTCGTCACTGCTAAGGTAGTGCTCGCCGCGGTTGGCGGCAAGGCCGGAAACCCCTTTGCTGGTGGTGATCACGGGTATGCCTGCAGCCATGGCTTCGAGGATTTTCACCTTCGAACCACCGGCATAGCGTAGAGGCGCCAGAAACACCGCGCAGCGCTGCTGCAGCTCACGCAGGTCTGGGCGGTAGCCTACCCATTCGATGCGCGGGTCGTTCCAGTGCAGTTTGAAATTGGCCGGCAACGCATGCCCGGCAATCGCCAGGCGCACCGCTGGGTTGCTCATCCACACCTGCGGCAGGATCTCTTCAAGAGCCCACTCGAGCGCCTCGAGGTTGGCGCCGTACTCGAAATTGCCGACAAACAGCAGCCGCTGGCTGTGCAGTGCAGGCTGCACGCATTGGTAATGGGCGCAGTCCACGCCATTGACCACCACGTTGACCTTGCGGCCGCTGATCTGCCCGATCAACGCCGCGTCATGGCCGCTGACCGCCACCAGTTCGCTGGGCTGGCGCAACACGCGCTGTTCCCAGCGCCGGTAGCGCCAGCGGTCGAAGGCGTTGAGCGGGCGCAGCCACAGCGGCAGGCGATCGTTGCAGGCGGCGCCCATCACTGATTCGAGGGTGTGCTCGGTGAGCATGTAGGGCAGGCCGCGGGTTTGCAGGGCTTGTTCGAATGGCTGGAAGCTGTAGCTGTGTTCTATCTGGATTACATCCCACGGCTCGTCGAGCAACTGTTCGAAGCGGTGCCGCAGGCAAGGCGCCAGGCCGTTGATGATGGCGCGCATCGGGTAATCGAGTATCGGTGAAGCCAGCAGGTTCAGCGGGCTGTGCACGGCCCTGCGCGGGATTACGATCAGGCGTTCGAGCATAGGCTCCAGGGCGTCCCGTGCGGCGTCGGACAGCGGCACTTTGGATTGCACCAGCAAGGTGATGCGGTGGCCGCGCTGCGCCTGCGCACGCAGCAGGTGATATTGCCGGGTCTTGCTGCCGCAGGTGGTCGGCCACGGCAGGTAAGGCAGTGTCCAGAGTATGCGCATGGCACCGCTTCCTCGCGTCAAGTTGGATGACCGTCATTAAGTAAAGCCAATAAAATGGCTTTCTGCGCGCAGGTTTTTCCTAAGGGCCAATTATCTGTCGAGCTTGAGGTTGAATGGGGCGGCGGTTGATGCGGAGTTTTATGCTTGAGAGCAGATTTGTTCCTGGCTCGGGAGCAATTGGTCGTCGCCTGTGGTCGAGATAGCGGTAGGGCTTTCCCACGGAGATTGATCATGGCTGAACGCAAGGCACTGCTGATCCTGCATGGCAAACAAGCCACCAACGATGATGTTCGCGCAGCGGTTGGCGAGGTGCGCGAGCGCGGCTGGACGCTTGATGTGCGCCTGACCTGGGAGGCGGGCGACGCGCAGCGCCTGGTCGATGAAGCCCTGGCGGCAGGCTATACCCATGTGGTGGCCGGCGGTGGCGACGGCACCTTGCGCGATGTCGCCGAAGCCATGGGCCGCGCTGGCACCGAGGCCAGCCTGGTGCTGCTGCCGCTGGGCACCGCCAACGATTTCGCCAAGGCCGCTGGGGTACCGTTGGAGCCCGCCGAAGCCTTGGCACTGCTGGAGCAACCGCCAAGGGCTATCGACCTGGGCCGGGTGGGCGACCAACTATTTCTCAACATGGCCACCGGCGGTTTCGGCAGCCAGGTCACCGCCAACACCTCCGAAGACCTGAAAAAGGTGCTGGGCGCTGCGGCTTATCTGTTCACCGGGCTGTCGCGCTTCAGCGAGCTGCAGATCGCTTCGGTGGAGCTGCAGGGGCCGGATTTTCACTGGCAGGGCGACTTGCTGGCATTGGGGATCGGCAATGGTCGCCAGGCCGGCGGCGGGCACGTGCTGTGCCCAGAGGCGGTCGCAGACGATGGCCTGCTGGATATCGGTATTTTGCCTGGGCCGCAGGAAATGGTCGGTGCGCTGCGCGGGCTGTTGGGCGGGGAGGAGCTGTTTGTGCGGGCGCGCCTGCCGTGGGTCGAGATCAAGAGTTCGCAGGGGCTGGATATCAACCTCGATGGTGAGCCATTGCAGGCCGACAGCCTGCGTTTCGAAGCGGTGCCGGGGGCACTGCGTGTGCACCTGCCGGCCGATTCGCCGCTGCTCAGTCGTCCAGGCTGATGATTTTCTCGCGCACGGCAAACAGCACCAGGCCCGCCACATCGTAGATCTGCAGGCGCTTCATGATCTGCGAACGGTGGGTTTCGACCGTCTTGATCGAAAGCCCCAGCCCTCCGGCGATTTCCCGGGTAGATTTGCCGCGCACGATCAGGCGCAGGATCTCCAGCTGGCGGGCGGTGAGGTTGTGCCGTTGATCCCCCGGCGACCGGGCGCTTTGTGCGCGCTGCAATGCCTGGTTGATCACCGTGTGCGCGATGGCCGGGCTGAGGTAGCGCTCGTTGTTGCGCAGGGCGCTGAGGGCCTGCTCAAGTTCGGTGGCCGTGGTGTCTTTGAGCAGGTAGCCGTGGGCGCCGCTTTCGAGGGCGCGCATGATCAGCTCGGGGTCGGTATGCATTGACAGCATCAGCACCTTGCAGGTGCAACCATGGGCGCGCAGTTGGGCAAGGGCATCCAGGCCGCTGCTCGAGCGCATCGAGATATCCAGCAGGACGATATCCGGGTTCAGGCGCCGTACCTGCTCCAGCAGTTGCGAGCCGTCCTCGGCTTCGCCGACCACCGTGTAGTCGGGAATGTCCGCTACCAGTGCCCTGACGCCTGCACGAATCAGGGAATGGTCGTCCACCAGCAGCAATTTACATGTCATGTGAGGCTAGAGTCCTGGCGCGTTCCTGGTTGCGCGGTGGCCATGGGAACAAGGCTTCGATCTGGGTGCCTTGCCCTGGAGTGCTGGTTACAGTCAGCCAGCCTTGCAGCGCCGTAGCACGCTCATGCATGCCGGCCATGCCGCGCTGGCCAGCTGCGGCAGGGTCGTATACTGGCGTAAAGCCGCAGCCATCGTCATGGATGCTCAAGGCAAGGCCTGTGGCGGTGCGTTGCAGGCGCACCAGCAGGTTGCCTGCCTGGGCGTGGCGCAGGGCGTTGGTGACGGCTTCCTGGGTGATGCGAAATGCAGCCATGGCCATTTCTTCACTGATGCCGCCCAGGCGCTGATTGCAGTCCAGGCTCCAGTGGATATCGGTATTGGCCAGGGTGCGCAGCAAGTGTGCGCGCAGGCTGGCTTCCAGCCCAAGGCTCGCCAGTTGCCGCGGGTTGAGCAGTGCCGATACATCGCGCACGTTGCTTAAGGTGTGGCTTAGCGTATTGCTCAAGGTGCTGCAGTGCGCTTGCAGTTCAGCCGGCACGCGGCGCTGCAGCCAGTCGACTTGCAGCTTGGCGGCGGTGAGCAATTGGCCGATATCGTCGTGCAGCTCACGGCTCAGGTGTTGGCGTTCACCTTCCTGCACCTTGAGCATGCGATGGGCAAGCTCGGCCGGGCGCAGGGTGATTGCACCCGCCCAGTGGCGCAGGTGCCAGGCGACGCTTGCCATCGCAGCCAGTTGCAGCAGCAGCAGGCTGGCCGGCAGTGGTTTGGCATGCAGCACGATGAGCAGGTTGGCGAGCAGTGACGCTACACACAAAAGCGTGGTTGCCCAGCGCAGCAGGGCAGCTCTGGAATACCAATGCCGGAGGGCTTTCAAGCGTGCAAGCATAGTTAAAGAAGCCACCGAGTCATTGCTGTTGAAAATATGGCATGTGACTGAGACAGAGCGGGCGCTCACTTTCAATCACCCGTTTAAATAAGGGTGCTTATATTCGAAACGGTGCATGTTAACACTTCGCACGGTTTTGGTCGCGGGGCTATAACTGCTTGAAAGCACAGCGCTTGGGCGGTGGCGGGGCGCTGTACACAACGGCCGATATAGCTAAGTGCCATTACCTAATGTTGCTGGCAGCGATAAACGTGTAACTAAGCGTGCCTTGTTCCTGAACTTGTGAACAAACCGTTACACAACTTAACTGCTTATTGCCAGGGTGTAGTTGAATCTTTAGTCGCAGGTTAGTTGCCGCTATCGGCGCCGTCGCAGTGCTGCGCACACGTTTGCGTCGCAGGTTGCGCAAGTAGCTCGGCCAGTTCGTCAAGCAACAACCGTTGTTCTTCGCAGTCCATGCCCAGGCAGCCGGTGGTTGGGTCGAGCAGTTCCAGCTGCCAGGCAAGCAGGGCAAGGCAGGCGTCCAGTATGGGCAAGGCTGCGCCGCCTAGCAGTTGCTCACCACAGGCAGGTGCGATCAGTTGCTGCAACGCGCGGGTGAACTGCGCCACTTCATCCAGCGCCAGGCTATCGCATCGGTCGGCGAGGGTGGTGAGGGTTTCTTCAAGGCACAGGCAGGCGTCTGGGTCGTTGCCGATCAGTTCCAGGTGCGACAGGCACTCTTGCGCACCGCTGAGGAGCACCTGGGCATCGAGCAGAAATTCCTGCAGCGCCCCTTCGCGCGTGGCTGTACGGTCCATCATTGTCGTACGCAGCCCGAGGCTGGAGCGGGTTGGAGCCATAGCTGGACGTTCACTGACAAAAGCCTGACTCCATTCATGCACTGAGAATGGCGTCACATTAATGGCTAAAGGATATTGCGAACATCAGGTTGCGCCCGATTGCCTCTAGGGGTTTCCCTGAGGGTGTATCGGGGCGGCAGTGCGCGGTGGCCTGCTGGCGGCCTAGGAGGTGGCAGCAGTAAAGCATGATGGTAAAGTGATATCAATTACCGGCGACCGCTTTTTCTACAAGGGGTCAAGCTGTGCCGGTATCCGCCGATACAGGGCCGATGCATTCATTTTTCCGACTCAAAGCCTGGGGGTTTTCCTAATGGCCGGCATTCTCGACACGGTAGATCAACGTACGCAATTGGTGGGTGAGAACCGCCTGGAAATTCTCATGTTCCGCCTCGCTGGCCGGCAACTGTTCGCGATCAACGTGTTCAAGGTCCAGGAAGTGTTGCAGCTACCCAAGCTGACCCTGATGCCACAGCGCCACGCGTTCGTCTGTGGCGTGGTCAACCTGCGCGGGCAGACGCTGCCGGTGATCGACCTGTCCCAGGCCATCGGTATGCGCCCGCTGGAGCCAGGCCCGAACAGCACCATCATCGTCACCGAATACAACCGCTCGGTGCAGGCGTTCCTTGTGGGTGGCGTCGACCGCATCGTCAACATGAACTGGGAATCGATCATGCCGCCGCCCACCAGCGCCGGCCGCCAGCACTACCTGACGGCGATTACCAAGGTTGAAGAGCAGTTGGTGGAAATCATCGACGTCGAGAAAGTGCTCGCCGAAATCGTGCCGTACAACGCCAAGGTTTCCCGCGACAAGCTTGAAGACCCAGTGCTGGCACTTGCGCGTGGGCGCGAGATCCTGTTGGTGGACGACTCCACCGTGGCCTTGGCGCAGCTGCGCGATACGCTTTCGCAGCTGGGCGTGAAGCTGCATGTGGCCAGCGACGGCCTCAAGGCCCTGCGGATGCTCAAAGGCTGGGCCGATGCCGGCGAAGACGTCTGCGAAAAGCTGCTGATGATCTTCACCGACGCCGAAATGCCCGAGATGGACGGCTATCGCCTGACCACCGAAATTCGCAACGACCCGCGCTTGCGTGAGCTCTACGTGGTGCTGCACACCTCGTTGTCGGGCAGTTTCAACGAATCGATGGTGAAGAAGGTCGGTTGCGACAACTTCCTCTCCAAGTTCCAGCCGGATCGCCTGGTTGAAGTGGTGCGCCAACGCCTGAGCATGGTGCACGCCTCTGCCTGATGTCGGGCGGTCGCTGTTCGGTATAAGCTCGGCGTTTTAGCGCAGCGGGGCGGACAGGGATGATTCTGAGTGCGTTGTACCGGTACCCGGTGAAGTCGGCGCAGGCGCAAAGCCTGCCTGCCTCACCCGTGGGGAACCTTGGCTTGGCTGGCGACCGGCGTTGGCTGGTGGTCGAAGCTGAGAATGGCCGTTTTCTGACGCAGCGTGCCTGGCCCAGGCTTGGCCTGGTGCGCGCAAGTTATCTGGCAGACGATTCGTTGCTGCTTGAGGCATTGGGCCTTGCGCCGCTGAACGTGCCTGTACCGGCAGCCGATGATGGCCTTCGCGGCGTGACCATCTGGCGCGATACGCTGCGTGTGCCCGATGCTGGCGACGCGGCCGCGGCCTGGCTCAGTGGGTTGCTGGGCAAGCCTGTGCGCCTGGTCTATTGCCCGGAGTCACGGGCTCGTTACCTACCCAACGGCTATGGCCTGAACAGCGACCGTGCGGCCTTTCCGGACGGTTTTCCGCTGTTGCTGATCGGCCAGGCCTCGCTGGACGAGCTCAGCAGTCGGGTAGGGCGGCCAATGGAAATGCTGCGTTTTCGCCCAAACCTTGTGGTCGAAGGCGCGCCGGCCTTCGCCGAGGACGGCTGGAAGCGTATTCGCATAGGCGCCATGACCTTTCGCGTGCTCAAGCCAAGTGTGCGCTGCATCCTCACCACCCTCGACCCCGCCACGGGCGAGCGCAGCCCTGACCGTGAGCCGCTGACCACGCTGAAGACCTTTCGTGAGAAAGACGGGGATGTGCTGTTTGGGCAGAACCTGGCAGTGGACGGCGAGGGGCAGTTGCAGGTGGGGATGGAGGTACAGGTGTTGCAGTGAGGCCTTTTCGGCGAATATTTGGCGGCCCTGGCCTTAAGGCCGCCAAACGCATTCCCGCTTACATATCGTCGAAATAACGCTCGTGCCAGTCGACCAGCGGCTGCGGCGAATTGAGCTTCTGCCCGTAGATCACCGAATACGACAGCACGTTCTGCACGTACTGGCGCGTCTCATCGAACGGTATCGACTCAACCCACACATCGAAGCTCAAGTGCTTGGCGCCCTTCAGCCACTGCCGCACGCGGCCCGGACCTGCGTTGTAGGCCGCCGAAGCCAGCACCCGGTTGCCATTGAACTGGCTGTGTACCTGGCTCAGGTAGGCCGCGCCCAGCTGGATGTTCTTGTCCGGGTTGAGCACCTGCGCAGGCGATGCCAGCGGAATACTGAACTTGCGTGCGGTTTCCTTGGCCGTTGCCGGCATCAGTTGCATCAGGCCACTGGCGCCTACGCTTGAGCGCGCGTCTTCCATGAAGGCGCTTTCCTGGCGGGTAATGGCAAATACCCAGCTCGAATGCAGGCCGCGGACCTTGGCCTCGCGCACCAGTGTGTCGCGGTGAGCCATCGGGAAGCGGATATCCAGGTCATCCCAGTACTGCGCCTGGCTGATGGTACGAATGGCCGGGAAGTACCAGCGCATGTCATAGGCCAGGCGTGCCTGGGCGACCATTTCATCGCGGCTGAAGTGCCGGCTGACGTGATACCACTCTCGGCGGCCCTCGACGATTTGCCCGCGGGCGTGGAACTCCAGGGCGCGACGTACGCCAGGGGTGTTACGCACCTTGTTGACCAGTTGCGGGCTCAGCACCAGCGGTTTGTTGTTCAACTGATAAGGCGTTTGTACGCGGTCTGCGGCAAGGAAGCCGTAGAAATCGCGCTCACGGGCAACTGCCTTGTACAGCGGGGTGATTTGCGCGTTGTTCGGCTGGGCAAGTTCCAGGCTGCGCGCTTGCCAGTACTTCCAGCGGCTGCTGGCCGCCAGGTCCTGGGGAAGACGCTTGCTCAGCTCATAGGCATCCTGCCAGCGGCCCAGGCGCAGCAGCAGGCGCATGCGCCATTCGCTCACTGTGTTGTCGCGCAGCTCGGGGTCGTAGCGGGTCATCAGGTCAAGTGCGCGTGGGTCGTAGCGACGCGCCAGGGTCAGGCCGATCTCGCGGGCGATGGCGACCTTTTCGTCACGTGAAAAGTGCATGCGCTGGGCGTAATCGTCGAGCAGCGCCATGGCCTGTTCCGGGTTTTGCCTTGCCAGGCGGCGCAGCCCCAGGCTGACCACGTCGGACATGGCCTCGCTGACCGGGGTGAAGCGCGAGGGCTGGTTAAGCAGCTCAGGCTTTTGCGCCACGTCCAGCAGCAGCTTGCCCTGGGGGGCGAGGGTGGTGAGGGTCTTCACCAAATTGCCGGCCAGGCCATAGTTGCGGGCCTGGGCAGCGAGCTTGGCGCGTTCCCAGCGCCTGGCTTCGGTCAACTGCCCCTGAGCGGCCCACTGCGCAAACAGCGGTTCACAGGCCGCAGGTTGCGATTTGCCGACATTCCACAGTTTTTGTGCAGTGGCAAAGCCCTCGGCGCGAAGGCCGTGGGTCAACTGGTACTGGCCGTTCAGGCAGTCCAGCTCGGTGAAGTTGAGCTTGGTGTCGTAATACTTGGTGAAGGTATCCCATTCGCCGCGCTCGGCCAGCCAGCGCAACCAGCGCAGTTTCATCCAGTTGGCCTGGGGCAGGTCGCCGTGGGCTGCAAGGAAACCTTCGATTTCTTCGTTGCTGGCGCTTTTCAGGCGTGCGGTCAGCTCGTCGTAAGTGAGATACGGCGTCAGCGGGTAATCACGCAGCGCCTGGGCATAACGCAGGTACGGGCCTTTGTCGCCTTTGGCCAGGGCGCGCTTGGCTTCATCGTAGTACTGACGTTGCTGGGTGAGGTCGGCGGCCTGTGCAGCACTCGCGGCAGTGGCGGTGAGCAGCAGGCAGGAAGCAAGTTGTAACAGGCGGCTGCGCATGATACGTCCGGGCAGTTGAACCATAGAGAGTGACGGCGAAGCCAGCACTGTTGGGTATTACTGCCTAGCTTAGCTGTTTGCCGGTGGCCGGTGAAAGCGCTGTGCTTGTATCGAGTTGTATGCGGCGCCGGTCGGGTTGTCGGCTGTTGATGCCGTGGGGTGGCAAGTCAGGTAGAATGCGCCCCCGGTTTTTGGAGACGATCATGACCCTGCTCAAATTAAGCGATGTGTCCCTTGCTTTCGGTGCGATGCCGCTGCTGGACAAGGTTTCCTGGCAGATCGCCCGTGGTGAGCGGGTGTGCATCATCGGCCGCAACGGTACTGGCAAGTCGAGCATGCTGCGCCTGGTCAAGGGCGAGCAAAAGGCCGACGACGGCGATATCTGGCGGGCCCCAGGCCTGAAGATTGGCGAATTGCCACAGGAACTGCCAGTTGCCGACGAACGCAGCGTGTTCGACGTGGTGGCTGCGGGCCTTGACGGTGTTGGCGAACTGCTGGCCGAGTTCCACCACCTGAGCCAGAACATCACCAACGATGCCGACCTTGAAAAGCTCATGCATGTGCAGCATGAGCTGGAAGCCCGTGATGGCTGGCGCTTGCAACAAGTCGTGGAAAGCACCCTGAGCCGCCTGCAACTGCCGGCCGAGAAAACCCTCGCCGAGCTGTCCGGTGGCTGGCGCCGTCGTGTGTTGCTGGCCCAGGCCCTGGTGTCCGAGCCCGACCTGCTGCTGCTGGACGAGCCCACCAACCATCTGGATATCGGCGCTATCGCCTGGCTGGAAGAGGCCCTCAAGGGCTTCGGTGGTGCGGTGCTGTTCATCACCCACGACCGTTCCTTCCTGCAAAACCTGGCCACGCGCATCCTAGAACTGGATCGTGGCGGCCTGATCGACTGGAACGGCGATTACGCAAGTTTCCTGGTGCACAAAGAGGCTGAGCTTGCGGCTGAAGCCACTGCCAACGCGCTGTTCGACAAGCGTCTGGCCCAGGAAGAGGTGTGGAT
Organism: Pseudomonas farsensis; assembly: GCF_014268805.2. Classification (GTDB taxonomy): domain Bacteria; phylum Pseudomonadota; class Gammaproteobacteria; order Pseudomonadales; family Pseudomonadaceae; genus Aquipseudomonas; species Aquipseudomonas farsensis. The sequence continues at coordinate 96,141 of NZ_JABWRF020000005.1, read as the reverse complement.
TCGCCAAGGCATCAAGGCCCGCCGTACCCGTAACGAAGGCCGCGTGCGTGCGCTCAAAGCGCTCCGTATGGAGCGTGGTGAGCGTCGCGAGCGCCAGGGCAAGGCCAACATTCAGATCGAAGTGGCGGACAAATCCGGCAAGCAGGTCATGGTGCTCGAAGACGTAAGCTTCGCTCACCAGGGCGGCCCCAAGCTGGTCAAGGACTTCTCGATGGTCCTGCAGCGCCAGGACCGTATCGGCCTGCTTGGCGCCAACGGTACCGGCAAGACCACGCTGCTCAAGCTGATGCTGGGGGATCTGGAGCCGACGTCGGGCAAGGTTGACCGTGGCACCAAGCTTGAGGTCGCCTATTTCGACCAGATGCGCCACCAGCTCGATCTGGAAAAAACCGTGATCGACAACCTTGCCGAAGGTCGCGATTTCATCGAGATCGAAGGCCAGAACCGCCATGTGCTCAGCTACCTGGGCGACTTCCTGTTCAGCCCTCAGCGTGCCCGTACGCCGGTCAAGGCGCTGTCCGGTGGTGAGCGTGCGCGCCTGCTGCTGGCCAAGCTGTTCAGCAAGCCGGCCAACCTGCTGGTGCTGGACGAACCGACCAACGACCTCGACGTCGAGACCCTCGAACTGCTCGAAGAAGTGCTATCGAACTACAACGGCACCGTGCTGATGGTCAGCCACGACCGGGCATTCCTCGACAACGTGGTCACCAGTACCCTGGTATTCGAAGGCGATGGCCGGGTGCGTGAGTACGTTGGTGGCTATGAAGACTGGATTCGCCAAGGCGGTTCGCCAAAACTGCTTGGGGTAACCGAGAGCAAAGGCGGCAAGTCGGCGCTCAACAGTGCCGTGGTGCAAGCGCCGGTCGAGGAGGCAGCGCCTGCCGTTGTGGCTGCGCCTGCGGCGGATGCCAACAAGAAAAAACTCAGCTACAAGCTCCAGCGTGAGCTGGAAATGCTGCCAGGGCAGATTGATGCGCTGGAAAAAAGCATGGCCCAGTTGCAGGAAGAGGTAGGTTCCGCCAGCTTCTATCAGCGCCCTATCGAGGAAACCTCGGCAGTGCTGGGCAAGCTTGAAATGCTGCAGGGCGAGCTGGACGTGCTGGTGGAGCGCTGGGCCGAACTGGAAGGCTGAGGCACTCGCAGGGCGAGCCGGCTGCCGTTGCGGTAGCCGGCCAGCCCGGTTGTGCAGGTTAGTCTTTTTTCAGCAGGCGTACCGCCAGCACATCGCAGGGGGCGCCGTGCAGTACATCGTTGGCGGTGGAACCGAGCAATAGCGCCAGGCCGTGGCGGCCATGGCTGCCGACCACGATCAGGTCGCATTTCTGATCCTTGGCCAACTGGTGAATTTCCTGGCGTGGCTGGCCGTACACCAAGTGCGAATCGCCACGGTTGATTTCAGGGTATTTGTTGAACAGGCGGTCCATGCGCTCCTTGGCCTGATCAAATTGCTGCTGCTGCAGTTGCGACAGGTCCATGGGTACGTCACCACCAAAAGCCATGGCCATGGGCTCGACGATGTGCACCAGCGACACCTTGGCGCCTGTGGGCTCTGCGAGTTTCATCGCCCGTTTGATGACCGGGTCGCATTCCTCGGTCAGGTCGACGGCGACCAGAATATGTTCGTAGGACATGTGCAGTACTCCCCAACAATCGCGATAAGTAGAAGTATGGTCGCTTTCGCGCGGTTCATCCGTGAAACCTGACTAACCCGCTCATTTGCAACGCTTTATAAGGTCTACAGATATGACGGTATGGCTGGTCGTGTCAATCCTTGCGCTTGTTCTCAGCCCGCTGGCCTTGCTGCGCCCGTCGCGCAAACAGAGCCAGCAGATGAGCCTGCGCCTGGAAGGGCGGCGCATGGGCCTGATGATGCAAATGTCGCCCCAGCAGTGGCCGCACTGGCTGCAAAGCGAGCCGCCCAGCCCATGCCCGCGGTACCACCGCGCCCGGCGCAGGGGGCGAGCCGACAGCTGGTGCTATTGGCAAACCAGCCCTGGTGTGTGGTGCAACCAGTGGCGTGAAGCCTGTACCGACGCCCGCCTGGCGCAGGTGTTCGCCCGCCTGCCAGCAACCGTGTACAAGGTCGAAGCCGATACTCGCATGATCGCGCTGTGTTGGAGTGAGCGGGGCGAGCCTGCTGTATTGCACGATATTGCCTACGCCTTGGAAGCCCTTGCCTAAAGCCCGTCTGGGCAAACTCTTTCGCCATAACGACATAGCGGCGCGCAGGAGCTTGGAGGCTCCTGCGCGCCGCTATGCGTTCTGCTGCGCAGAAAAGGGCCAGGCAGGCCGGGAAACACGGTGCAATCAGTGCCAGTGTAGTCAGCGCTGGCGATCGCGTTTAAAAAAAGCAGCAGTGCAGGCGGGTGCAGGCCTATCGCTGACACGAATGATCGGTAATCACTGTCATCATGTTTCATCACCTGGGCGTACAAAGTGACTGCAAAGTCGCGTTTTCAGGCAGTCTGCGAGCATTTGACAACGCCGACCTTTTCGGAGAATGTGTGCACACCCAAATCAAACGGGCGTATGAATTGAGCGTTTGTATATCAGACGCCTCTTACAGAATCCCGACTAGCCCGCCGACGGGTGTGCCTGCGGCAAGTGACCGGTAGTCCGGCATTTGCGCCAGCGATCGGCGTGTACAGTTCAGCTTCCATATCGTGGAGATCAGTTGATGATTTACGAAGGTAAAGCCATCACGGTTAAGGCTCTTGAAAGCGGCATCGTCGAACTGAAGTTCGACCTCAAGGGTGAGTCCGTCAACAAGTTCAATCGCCTCACACTGAACGAGCTGCGTGAAGCGGTCGCTGCCATCCAGGGCGACGCTTCGGTCAAGGGCGTGATCGTCAGCAGTGGCAAGGACGTATTCATCGTCGGCGCCGACATCACCGAGTTCGTCGACAACTTCAAGCTGCCCGAGGCCGAGCTGGTTGCCGGCAACCTGGAAGCCAACCGTATTTTCAGCGCCTTCGAAGACCTCGGCGTGCCGACCGTCGCCGCCATCAACGGCATCGCGCTGGGTGGCGGCCTGGAAATGTGCCTGGCGGCTGACTACCGTGTCATGGCCAGCAGCGCCAAGATCGGCCTGCCGGAAGTCAAGCTGGGCATCTACCCAGGTTTTGGCGGCACTGTGCGCCTGCCGCGCCTGATCGGTTCTGACAATGCCATCGAGTGGATCGCCTCGGGCAAGGAAAACCGCGCGGACGACGCGCTGAAAGTCGGCGCCGTCGATGCAGTAGTAGCCCCTGAGCTGCTGCAGGCCGGTGCCCTCGACCTGGTCAAGCGTGCCATCAGTGGTGAGCTGGACTACAAGGCCAAGCGTCAGCCGAAGCTGGAAAAACTCAAGCTCAATGCCATCGAGCAGATGATGGCCTTCGAAACCGCCAAAGGCTTCGTCGCAGGCCAGGCCGGCCCGAACTATCCGGCCCCGGTCGAAGCCATCAAGACCATCCAGAAAGCCGCCAACTTTGGTCGCGACAAGGCGCTGGAAGTTGAAGCCGCAGGCTTTGCGAAGTTGGCCAAGACCTCGGTTGCAGAAAGCCTGATCGGCTTGTTCCTGAACGACCAGGAGCTCAAGCGCAAGGCCAAGGCGCACGACGAGATCGCCCGCGACGTCAAGCAGGCCGCCGTACTGGGCGCCGGCATCATGGGTGGCGGCATCGCCTACCAGTCGGCAGTCAAGGGCACCCCGATCCTGATGAAGGACATCCGCGAGGACGCCATTCAGCTCGGCCTCAACGAAGCGTCCAAACTGTTGGGCAACCGTGTCGAGAAAGGCCGCCTGACCCCGGCCAAAATGGCCGAGGCGCTCAATGCCATCCGCCCGACCCTGTCCTATGGCGATTTCGGCCATGTCGACATCGTCGTCGAAGCCGTGGTCGAAAATCCCAAGGTCAAGCAGGCCGTGCTGGCAGAAGTGGAAGGCCAGGTGAAGGACGATGCGATCCTCGCCTCCAACACCTCGACCATCTCCATCAACCTGCTGGCCAAGGCGCTCAAGCGCCCGGAAAACTTCGTTGGCATGCACTTCTTCAACCCGGTGCACATGATGCCGCTGGTCGAGGTAATTCGCGGCGAGAAGTCCAGTGAAGTGGCGGTCGCCACCACCGTGGCCTACGCCAAGAAAATGGGCAAGAACCCGATCGTGGTCAACGATTGCCCGGGCTTCCTGGTCAACCGTGTGCTGTTCCCGTACTTCGGCGGTTTCGCCAAGCTGGTCAGCGCTGGTGTCGATTTTGTTCGCATCGACAAGGTCATGGAAAAATTCGGCTGGCCCATGGGCCCGGCGTACCTGATGGACGTAGTCGGTATCGACACCGGCCACCACGGCCGTGATGTCATGGCCGAAGGCTTCCCGGACCGCATGAAAGATGATCGACGCTCCGCTATCGACGCCCTGTACGAGGCCAACCGTCTCGGCCAGAAGAACGGCAAGGGCTTCTACGCCTACGAAAACGACAAACGCGGCAAGCCGAAGAAAGTCGCCGATGCCAGCGTGCTCGAAGTGCTCAAGCCAATCGTCTTCGAGCAGCGTGAGCTGAGCGACGAAGACATCATCAACTGGATGATGGTGCCGCTGTGCATGGAGACCGTTCGCTGCCTGGAAGACGGCATCGTCGAAACGGCCGCCGAAGCTGACATGGGCCTGGTCTATGGCATCGGTTTCCCTCCCTTCCGTGGTGGCGCACTGCGCTACATCGATTCGATCGGGGTTGCCGAATTCGTCGCACTGGCCGACCGCTACGCCGACCTGGGGCCGTTGTACCACCCCACTGCCAAGCTGCGCGAAATGGCCAAGACCGGCCAGCGCTTCTTCAACTGAGCGGCCAACGAGCTAGAGCGAGAATATTGATATGAGCCTGAATCCAAGAGACGTGGTGATTGTCGACTTCGGTCGCACGCCGATGGGCCGCTCCAAAGGTGGCATGCACCGCAATACCCGCGCCGAAGACATGTCGGCGCACCTGATCAGCAAGTTGCTCGAACGCAATGGCAAGGTCGACCCCAAGGAAGTCGAAGACGTAATCTGGGGCTGCGTCAACCAGACCCTGGAGCAGGGCTGGAACATCGCCCGCATGGCTTCGTTGATGACTCAAATCCCCCACACCAGCGCTGCGCAAACCGTCAGCCGCCTGTGCGGTTCGTCGATGAGCGCCTTGCACACCGCCGCCCAGGCGATCATGACCGGCAACGGTGATGTATTCGTGGTGGGTGGTGTCGAGCACATGGGCCACGTCAGCATGATGCACGGCGTCGACCCTAACCCGCACCTGTCGCTGCACGCCGCCAAGGCGTCGGGCATGATGGGCCTGACGGCAGAAATGCTCGGCAAGATGCACGGCATCACTCGCGAGCAGCAAGACCTGTTCGCTGTGCGCTCGCACCAGCTCGCCCACAAGGCGACGGTCGAGGGCAAGTTCAAGGATGAGATCATCCCGATGCAGGGCTACGACGAGAACGGTTTCCTCAAGGTCTTCGACTACGACGAAACCATTCGCCCGGAAACCACCCTCGAAGGCCTGGCTGCACTAAAGCCTGCGTTCAACCCCAAAGGTGGTACTGTCACCGCCGGTACTTCGTCGCAGATTACCGACGGCGCTTCGTGCATGATCGTCATGTCCGGGCAGCGAGCCATGGACCTGGGCATCCAGCCGCTGGCGATCATTCGCTCGATGGCCGTGGCCGGTGTAGACCCAGCAATCATGGGCTATGGCCCGGTGCCTTCGACGCAGAAAGCACTCAAGCGTGCAGGCCTGAGCATTGCCGATATCGACTTCTTCGAGCTTAACGAAGCCTTTGCTGCACAGGCCCTGCCAGTGCTGAAAGATCTGAAAGTGCTCGACAAGATGGATGAGAAGGTTAACCTGCACGGCGGCGCCATCGCTTTGGGCCATCCGTTCGGTTGCTCCGGTGCGCGAATTTCCGGCACCCTGCTCAACGTGATGAAGCAAAATGGCGGTACGCTTGGCGTGGCCACCATGTGCGTCGGCCTCGGCCAGGGTATCACCACGGTGTTCGAGCGCGTCTGATCGCGCCGCAAGGCATCAGCCGGGGCCCTGTGCCCCGGTTTTGTTTTTTTACAGGTTTTGTTTCAAGAGGGTGAGCGACATGCAGATACAGCCAGGCATCTACCGGCATTACAAAGGGCCTGAGTACCGTGTCTTCAGTGTTGCGCGGCATTCCGAGGACGAACAGTGGATGGTGTTCTACCAGTGCCTGTATGGTGATTACAGCTTCTGGGTAAGGCCACTTTCCATGTTCCAGGAGTCCGTCGAGGTTGACGGCGAGCAGGTGCCACGCTTTGCTTTGGTCAAGGCCGAAGAGGGCCTGGCTGAGCTGCTAAGCCAGGCACCCGAGTGAACGACCGCGCTTGACCTCACTCTTTTGCCACTATATATAGCGGTGCCGCGTCTCGGCACCTGACGCGTTTTTTATCTTCAGATTCAGGAATACTCCGATCCATGGGCAAATCGCTGGTCATTGTGGAATCCCCGGCCAAGGCCAAGACCATCAACAAGTATCTGGGCAACCAGTACGTGGTGAAGTCGAGTATCGGCCATATCCGCGACCTTCCCACCAGCGGTTCCGCCAGTGCGAGCAAGGAACCGGCGGCCAAGCGTGGCAAGGCCGCAGCCGAAACGCCGGCGCTGACGCCGAAAGAGAAGGCTCGCCGCACGCTGGTGGCGCGTATGGGGGTTGACCCCGAGTCAGGCTGGAAAGCCAAGTACGAGATCCTTCCCGGCAAGGAGAAGGTGATCGACGAGCTGCGCCGCCTGGCCAAGGATGCCGACACCATCTATCTCGCAACCGACTTGGATCGCGAGGGGGAAGCCATTGCCTGGCACCTGCGCGAAGCCATTGGTGGTGACGACAGCCGCTACAAGCGTGTGGTGTTCAACGAAATCACCAAAAAAGCCATCCAGGAGGCGTTCTCGCAGCCGGGTGAGCTGGATATCGACCGGGTCAACGCCCAGCAGGCGCGGCGCTTCCTCGACCGCGTGGTGGGCTACATGGTCTCGCCATTGCTGTGGTCGAAGATCGCCCGTGGCTTGTCTGCCGGCCGCGTGCAGTCGGTAGCGGTCAAGCTGGTGGTGGAGCGCGAGCGCGAAATCCGTGCGTTCAACCCCGAAGAATACTGGGAAATCCACGCCGACCTGGGCACCGCCAGCAATGCCAAGGTGCGTTTCGAAGTGGCGCGCGAGAAGGGCGAGGCGTTCAAGCCGCTCAACGAAGCCCAGGCCATGGCTGCCCTTGAAAAGCTCAAGGCTTCCAGCTACAGCGTCAGCAAGCGCGAAGACCGCCCGACCAGCAGCAAACCGTCGGCACCGTTCATTACCTCCACCCTGCAGCAGGCTGCGAGCAACCGCCTTGGCTTCGGGGTGAAGAAGACCATGATGATGGCGCAGCGCCTGTACGAGGCTGGCTACATTACCTACATGCGTACCGACTCGACCAACCTGTCGACCGATGCCGTGGAAATGGCCCGGAGCTATATCGAGAAAGAGTTCGGCAAGCAGTACCTGCCGGCTGCGCCGATTGTCTACGGCAGCAAGGAAGGGGCACAGGAAGCGCACGAAGCGATCCGCCCATCCGATGTCAACACTCACCCGACCAAGCTCAGCGGCATGGAGCGGGATGCCGAGCGTCTGTACGAGCTGATCTGGCGCCAGTTCCTGGCCTGCCAGATGCCGCCAGCGCAATACCTGTCCACCAGCGTTACCGTAGTGGCTGGCGACTTCGAGCTGCGTGCCAAGGGCCGCATCCTCAAGTTCGATGGCTATACCCGTGTTCTGCCGCAACAGAGCAAGCCGGGCGAGGACGATGTACTGCCAGACATGGGGCAGGGCGAGAAGCTCAAGCTACTGCAGATCGACCCGAGCCAGCACTTCACCAAGCCGCCACCGCGCTTCACCGAAGCCAGCCTGGTCAAGGAAATGGAAAAACGCGGCATTGGCCGCCCGTCGACCTACGCCGCGATCATTTCCACCATTCAGGACCGCGGCTACGTCACGTTGCACAACCGCCGCTTCTACTCCGAGAAGATGGGCGATATCGTTACCGAGCGCCTGTCGGAGAGTTTCTCCAACCTGATGGACTACGGCTTCACCGCCGGCATGGAAGAAAACCTCGACGATGTGGCCCACGGCGAGCGTGACTGGAAGAACGTGCTGGATGAGTTCTACGGCGACTTCAGCAAAAAGCTGCAAACCGCCGAATCTGCCGAAAACGGCATGCGCGCCAACCAGCCGACCCTGACCAATATCCCCTGCAAGGAATGCGGCCGGCCGATGATGATCCGCACGGCCTCCACTGGCGTGTTCCTCGGTTGCTCGGGCTACAGCCTGCCGCCCAAAGAACGTTGCAAGGCGACCGTGAACCTGGTGCCGGGCGACGAGATTGCCGCCGACGACGAGGGTGAGTCCGAGTCGCTGGTGCTGCGCGGCAAGCACCGCTGCCCGATCTGTGCCACCGCCATGGACGCTTACCTGCTGGATGAGAAGCATAAGCTGCACATCTGCGGTAACAACCCGGACTGCGTCGGCTACGAGATCGAGGAAGGCAGCTACCGCATCAAGGGCTACGAAGGCCCAAGCCTTGAGTGCGACAAGTGCGGCAGCGAAATGCAGCTCAAGACTGGCCGTTTCGGCAAGTTTTTCGGCTGCACCAACCCTGCGTGCAAAAACACCCGCAAGCTGCTCAAAAGCGGTGAGGCTGCGCCACCGAAGATGGACAAGGTGGACATGCCTGAGCTCAAGTGCGAGAAGGTCGATGACACCTACGTGCTGCGCGATGGCGCTTCGGGCCTGTTCCTGGCTGCTAGCCAGTTCCCGAAAAACCGTGAAACCCGCGCGCCGCTGGTGATGGAAATCGTGCCGCACAAGCACGAGATCGACCCCAAGTACCACTTCCTCTGCGACGCTCCGCAGAAGGACCCGGACGGCCGTCCTACGGTGATTCGCTACAGCCGCAAGACCAAGGAGCAATACGTGCAGTCCGAAGTCGATGGCAAGCCGACCGGCTGGAAAGCCTTCTTCGACGGTGGTTCGTGGAAGGTTGAAGACAAACGCTGATTTCGGCGTTTGGCATCAGGCCCATCGCGGGGCAAGCCCGCTCCCACAAAAGCAGCTTTCAGCATGCTGTGGGGGCGGGTTTGCCCCGCGGTCGTTTGTGCTTGCGGTGAAGCCGGTTAATCCCCGAAACTGCAGCATCGCCTTGCTGCCCATGGGAAGTCATCGAAAATGGCCCAGGAACTCTACACCCGCACCAACCAGAAACTGTTCTTCGCAGGCCTTGCCCTGGAATCCATGGCCAAGGCTGCGAGCAGTGGTGCAATGAACGCCCAAGGGTTGGTGCAGGCCGAGCGCGAAGCGGCGCTGTTTCACCTGTATGGCGGGCTGTTGGGGCTATGCCACGAGATTGCCGGTTTCTACCGCTTGCCGCAGGCCTCGGCCGCGCGCGCTGAGTTGCTGCTGGGGGATGACATGCTACGAAGCGTGGCAATTCCGGAAATGGCCGAGATGGTCGAACTGGCTCGAAGCCCGCAAACCTGGCTTGCGCAGTTGCTCAAGGCTTATGCCGAATTGTTCCAGCCGCCTGTCGCCAGGAAGGTCGCCAAAACCGATGTAACCCAACCGCTCATTCAAGCGGTGAATCTTGATGAAGTCGAACGGCTAGAGCTGTCCCACGCAGAGCTGCAAGCCTGGCGGGAAAATCTTAAAGGCTTGGTGAGACGCTTTCGCGACGCGCTGAGTGAGTGCTGATAGTAACCATGGCTGGTACACTACTGGCCTTTCGTGAAAAGCAGGCCCCTATATGTCAACGTCCTTTCTAGAAATTGTCGAGTTGCCTGATGGCCGGATCGAGTTGCGCCGTGCCGAGGATGAAGGGTCCCTGGTAACCCTGGATTTCTCCGAGGATGCCAAGGTATTCCTGCAGGGCCAGCACGTTGAAGTAGCCAAGGCCATGCTTAGCGTCGGCGTACAGATGGCTGGGCGTCTGGTAGAAGGTGATTTCGAGCGTGACGAAGGGCCGCGAGTCCTTCACTGAGGGCACAACGCCCGCAAGGCGAACCGCTATTCACAGGCAAAGCCTGAACATCAGCCGAGGCGGATGTTCAGGCTTTGTGCGTTTCCGGCCGCAGCAGCGCGCAACAGTTGTTGGCGCGTGCTCTGGTTGAGGTTGCCCAGCCAGCTGACCACGGTGTGGCTGTGGCCAAGGCGCAGTGCTTCGCAAGCCAGTTGCAGTGGGGTCTGGTTGCTGCCCGGCTGCAGCAGCAGGATGCGCTCACGATTAAGGCCGGCATCACGCAGCCAAGCCTGAGTGAGGCTGCCGGGTGGGGCGATCAGGGCCAGCCAGCGGTTGTCGTCTTCTTCGCTGAGTTCGCGCAGGATCGGCGCCAGAAGGCTGTGGCAGTGCCCTGGGGCGCCGCGCAGTGCCAGTTCGCTGAACAGCTCGGGCTGGTTGCCCTTGAGTGGCGCTTGTTTGGCTTTGAGGCCAGGCAGTACCGGCTGGGCAAGGAACGCCTCGAACAGGGGTAGCTGGACTTGCTGCTGGGGCTGTATGAATGGCTGCATGACGCCTCCTGGATCAGCGGCGCAGAACGCCGACGCTCAAGCCCTCGATCACCAGTTCCTGATCCTTCAGGTCGACTTCGATGGGGGCGAATTCTGGGTTCTCGGCGATCAGCCAGACCTTGTTGCCTTCGCGCTGGAAGCGCTTGACGGTCACTTCATCACCGATGCGGGCGACCACCACCTGACCATTGCGGGCCTCGCGGGTGGTATGGACGGCAAGCAGGTCGCCGTCGAAAATGCCGATGTCCTTCATGCTCATGCCGTGCACGCGCAACAGGTAGTCGGCGCGCGGATGGAAGAACGCCGGGTTGATGTTGCACGACTCTTCGATGTGCTGCTCGGCGAGGATGGGGGCACCGGCGGCAACGCGGCCAATGATGGGCAGGCCGCTTTCTTCGGCCTTGGCGTCGTGGCCAGGGATACGGATGCCCCGCGATGCGCCTGGAGTCATCTCGATGGCGCCCTTGCGAGCCAATGCCTTGAGGTGCTCTTCGGCGGCATTGGGCGACTTGAAGCCCAGCTCCTGGGCGATCTCGGCGCGAGTAGGCGGGAAGCCGTTGTCGTCGAGGCAGCGTTTGATGAAAGCCAAAATCTCGGCTTGGCGTGGCGTCAGTTTCAGCATGGGCTTGGGCTCTGTCTTTTTATACAGTGACTGGGATTATATACAGTGGGCGGCAAGCTGCAAGCCACAACCTGCAAGAAAGCAGCACAGCCCGTAACACAACACCGCATCTTGCCGCTTGCAGCTACACGCTTGGCGCTTTTAAATGTGCGACCGGTCAGTCAGGGGCACCTTGACAGGGGAAGAGCTGAAACGTATGTTTCAAACAACTGTTTGTCAGGCGGAATACTCATGGCCCAATCGGAAACCGTAGAACGCATCCTCGATGCGGCGGAGCAGCTGTTCGCGGAGCGCGGTTTCGCCGAAACCTCGTTGCGGCTCATCACCAGCAAGGCCGGGGTCAACCTGGCGGCGGTGAACTACCATTTCGGTTCCAAGAAAGCCCTGATCCAGGCCGTGTTTTCCCGTTTCCTCGGGCCGTTCTGCGCAAGCCTTGAGCGTGAGCTCGAGCGCCGCCAGGGGCGCCCTGAGCAAAAGGCAACGCTTGAAGAACTGCTGGAAATGCTGGTCGATCAGGCGCTGGCGGTGCAGCCGCGCAGCAATAACGACCTGTCGATCTTCATGCGCCTGCTGGGCTTGGCCTTCAGTCAGAGCCAGGGGCACCTGCGCCGCTACCTCGAAGACATGTACGGCAAGGTGTTCCGCCGTTACATGCTGCTGGTCAATGAGGCCGCGCCGCGCATTCCGCCGCTGGAGCTGTTCTGGCGCGTGCACTTCATGCTCGGCGCTGCGGCGTTCAGCATGTCGGGCATCAAGGCGCTGCGCGCCATCGCTGAAACCGATTTTGGCATCAATACCTCCATCGAGCAGGTAATGCGCCTGATGGTGCCGTTCCTGGCTGCGGGCATGCGCGCCGATACCGGCGTCACCGACCAGGCCATGGCCACGGCGCAGTTGCGCCCACGCAGCAAGGCTGGCGCCCCGGCGAAAGTCTGAGCACTCCGTGCACATTCAATAAAGGATTCTGTATGACCGTCAGCCTGCAAGGCTCCCTGATGGTGGATATCGCCGGCACCTGGCTGACCGCCGAGGACCGCCATCTGCTGCGTCAGCCCGAAGTAGCCGGCCTGATCATCTTTGCCCGCAACATCGACAGCCCGCGCCAGGTGCGCGAGCTGTGCGCATCGATCCGCGCCATCCGCCCCGACCTTATCCTTGCCGTCGACCAGGAAGGCGGCCGCGTGCAGCGGCTGCGTCAGGGGTTTGTGCGTCTGCCGGCCATGCGCGCCCTGGCCGACAACCCGAACGCGGACTACCTGGCCGAGCAATGTGGCTGGGTCATGGCCACCGAAGTGATTGCCGCTGGCCTGGACCTGAGTTTCGCGCCGGTGCTCGACCTTGATCACCAGCGCAGCGCCGTGGTCGGCAGCCGGGCCTTCGAGGGCAACCCCGAGCGCGCCACGCAGCTTGCCGGCGCTTTCATTCGCGGTATGAACGCCGCAGGCATGGCCGCGTGTGGCAAACACTTCCCGGGCCACGGCTGGGCCGAGGCCGACTCGCATGTGGCCATTCCGGTAGATGAGCGAAGCCTGGAGCAGTTGCGGGCTGCGGACCTGGTGCCATTCACCCGGCTCAGCGGGCAGCTGGCGGCGGTCATGCCGGCCCATGTGATCTACCCGCAGGTAGATAACCAGCCGGCTGGCTTCTCGCGCCGTTGGTTGCAGGGCATCCTGCGTGGCGAGTTGGGCTTTGATGGGGTGATTTTCAGCGACGACCTGTCGATGGCCGGTGCCCATGTGGTCGGCGATGCCGCCAACCGCATCGAGGCGGCACTGAGCGCGGGTTGTGACATGGGCCTGGTATGCAATGACCGGGCGGCGGCAGAGCTTGCCTTGAGTGCGGCCCAGCGGATGAACGTCACGCCATCGCCGCGTATCGCGCGCATGCGCGCGCAGGGTTTTGCCTCGACCGACTACCGCCAACAGCCGCGCTGGCTGGAAGCGCTGGGGGCGTTGAAGGACGCGCAGTTGCTGGATTGATCTGTGGCCTCATCGCAGGCTATCGCCAGCTCCCACAGTGACTGTGTCCAGCCTCGATATTGTAGGCTGACCCAGATCCTGTGGGAGCTGGCGCCAGCCTGCGATGAGGCCGGAACAAGCCAACCCCTAAACCGACCGGCTGAAGGTGGCGGCTTCAACGGCCGCGTTTGCCGGGCAGGGGCGCGAACAGTGCCTCGATTTCTTCATCCCCCAGCCGCCATTGCCCGCCCGTGCCGCCATCGAGCAGCCCGGCGGCGAGCGCCGCTTTCTCCTGCTGCAACAGCTGGATCTTCTCCTCCACCGTGCCCCGGGTAATCAGCTTGAAGACGAACACCGGCTTGTCCTGCCCAATACGGTAGGCGCGGTCGGTGGCCTGGTTTTCGCTGGCTGGGTTCCACCACGGGTCATAGTGGATCACGGTGTCGGCGGCGGTCAGGTTCAGGCCGGTGCCGCCCGCCTTGAGGCTGATCAGGAACACTTCGCTGTCGCCATTCTGGAACTGCTGCACCGGCGCCCTGCGGTCGCGCGTGTCGCCGGTCAGCAGGCTGTAGCGCACCCCCCGCTTGACCAGTTCCTGCTCGATCAGCGCCAGCATCGAGGTGAACTGCGAGAACAGCAGCACCCGGCGGCCCTCGCTGAGCAGCTCCTCAAGCATCTCCAGCAGGCTCCCCAGCTTGCCCTTGTCGGCAAAGCTGCCCTTGGCTTCGGTGCCCTTGACCAGGCGCAGGTCACAGCACACCTGGCGCAGCTTGAGCAGCGCATCAAGAATGACGATCTGGCTGCGCGCCGCACCGTTGCGCGCCAGTTCGTCGCGCACTTTCTTGTCCATCGCTACGCGTACTGTTTCGTAGGTGTCGCGCTGCGCGTCGCTGAGCTCGACCCAGTGGATCATCTCGGTCTTGGCCGGCAACTCGGTTGCCACTTGCTCTTTGGTACGGCGCAGCAGGAACGGGCGGATGCGCTTGGCCAGGTGGGCCATGCGTTCGGTGTCGCCGTGGCGTTCGATGGGGTTGCGATAGTCTTGGTTGAAGCGCTTGCTGTCACCCAGCCAGCCGGGCATCAGGAAATGGAACAGCGACCACAGCTCACCCAGGTTGTTTTCCATCGGCGTGCCGGTCAGGCACAGGCGTTGGCTGGCCTGCAGCTCGCGCACCGCCTGGGCAGCCTTGCTGGTGGCGCTTTTGATGTTCTGGGCCTCATCCAGCACCAGCAGGTGCCATGGCTGTGCCTTGAGGTGTTCAAGGTCGCGGGGGGCGAGGGCATAGGTGGTCAATACCAGGTCGTAGTCGGCCAGGTTGGCAAAATGCTTGTTGCGCCCCGGGCCATGTAGCGCCAGTACTCGCAAGCCGGGGGCGAAGCGCTGTGCTTCGTCCAACCAGTTAGGTACAAGGCTGGTGGGCATCACTGCCAAGGCTGGCGTGGTCATGCGCCCGGATTGTTTTTCCAGCAGCAGGTGGGCGAGGGTCTGCAGCGTCTTGCCCAGGCCCATGTCGTCACCCAGGATGCCGCCGGTGCCCATCTCGCGCAGGGCTTGCAGCCAGTTAAGGCCCTGCTGCTGGTAAGGGCGCAGGGTCGCGTTCAGGCCCTGTGGCGGGTCAACCTGCAAGTCGCGGGCATCGCGCAGGCGCCGACCGAGGTCGCGGACCTGGGCGCCGCCCTCCCACAGCAGTGGCAGGTCGGCGATGTCGTTCAGGCGCGCGGCGTCGGCGCGCTCAAGGCGCAGGCTGGGGCCGGCAGCCGCGTCGTTAAGGTACAGCCCGCCGAGGGTGCCCATCACCGCCTTGATGCGCCCGTAGGGCAGGGCAACGCGCAGGGCGGGGCTGTCTAGGCGGGCGCGGTTGAGGTCGATCAGCAGGTGCTCGTCGTCGCTGCGCCGGGCCAGTTCGCTTGGGCGCAGCAGTTCGGGGCTGCTGCGCAGCAATTGCAACACGATGGGCAAGAGGCTGTGGCGCTGGCCATCGACCACGATGCCCAGTTCCAGGTCGAACCACTCATGGCCAGGTGCTTCGTCGATACTGGCGTACCAGTCCTCCACCTCGTGCAGATTGAAGGCAAAGTCGCGGTGCACATCGACTGCCCAACCGGCCTCGCGCAGCTGCGCCAGGCCCTCGCGGGCGAAGCGTAGCCAGGCCTCGTCATCGGCCAGCTGGAACATTTCGCCAGCGCTGTCCGGCAGCGCCTTGCTTTGCCTCGTGGAAAGCTTGAAGCCGAAGCTGCGCAGCACCTTGCGCAATGCCTGCTCGGCTTCGGGCTGGCGGCGGATGCGCTGGCTGGCGTCACCTTTAAGGCGGCTCAGCGGCTTGTCGTTGTTGCCGCTGGCCAGCAGGCCGTCATAGTCGAAGGCGAGGGCAGCGCGGTGCTGCATCTGCCGCTGCATGCGCCCGGTCTTGGGCATGTAGGCACTGAACTCGACGCTGCCCAGGGTCAGCCGGGCGCTGGGCAGAATGTTGTCCAGTTGCTCGCTGCGCACGGTGGTGGGCGTGGGCACCTGGCGGTTCAGGGCGTTGAGGCGGTGGCTCAGCGGAATGACCAGATGCTCGGGCACGGTAGGTGCGCTGGCCAGCTGCCGGGCGATGAACGGGTCGAGGTCGTGCAGCAGCTTGCCGCTCAACCCGGCAGCAGCGTCGACGTAATACAGCGGCTCCAGTGGCAGTGCCTGGCAGTCGTTGCTGTCGCCGTGGTGCCAGGCGCCGCGGTAGCTGCCATTGTCCAGGCGCACCCAGCGAAAATCAGCACTTTGCTCGGGGCCTGCGGTAATTGGCACCTGGTCAGGGCCGTAGAGCAGGCGGTCGGTTGCCAGTGCGTACTCGTAAAGTTCAGCGCCTTGCTTGCCTTCCAGGCGTAACACCGGCACGCCGTAGCTGTCCTGGTGGGAGTCGATCATGCGCAGAATGCGCAGGTCTTCGTCAGTCACGTAACGAGGGCGGTAGTAGATCAGCTCGGCCAAGGCGGTCGGGCGTGCAAATTTCAGCGTGCCATCGGGCTGGCGGGTGCCCTTGAGCGCTTTGAGCGTCCAGCGACCCTGCTCGAGGTCAACCAGGTAGTAAAGCGCTGGCCCTTTACGTTTGCCGGGCTCGGCGCTCGGGGCTTGAGGCTCTCCGAGGGTCTCTACCCAACTGGCAAGCTCTGGCGGCAGTTCTGCACTTGGCGCGCCGGCGGTGACAGTGGCTGGTTCGTCGCCATGAACGCCCTCGGGGCGATCGGGGCCGCGTTCGAGCAGGTAAAACGCGGCCGCGCAGTGTTTGCAGCCATTACCGACCGGGCATGAACAGGAGGCTTCGAAGGTCACGCCATCTTCGGTGGTGTCTAGGATGAGCCGCTGGGTATAGATACGGCCGCCCGAGCCGTGGCATTGCGCGCGGATATCCAGGTCGTCGATCGAGAGGATCTCACTGCGGCCTTCTTCTGCGTAATCCATGCCGCGTTGCAGCGTCCGCCGATCAAAGTCGTACGTCCACTCGCGGTGAATACGGATGAGTTCCTGCGCAAAAGCTGGGATCAACTTATTGCTCCATCATTTCCGGGGCCATCGTTGGCATTTTGCGCATGCCGGCGGGGCTTACCTTGATCAGCAGGGCCAGGTGGCCGCCATCGAGGAAGGTCAGTTGCCCGGCCTTCATGTTGCGGTTGCTCTGTTTGAACTGTTCGCTGCCAAGCACGCTGCCGTTGCTGTCGAGCTGGTTGACCCAGAAGTTGGCGTCGACGGCGATGAAGCGGTTTTCCTTGATGGTCAGGTTGCCTTCAATCGGAAAGTGGCCGAACTGCTCGACGCCGGCACCCAGGGCGATGCTCTCGCCATCCTGCTGCCAGGCCTTGTGCAGCAGCACGGTGTAATCGGCGGTGGCCTGCAGGCGGGTCAGTTCGTCGGTGAGCAGGGTGCGCCGCTCGGCGGCCTTGTCCAGACGTGGCGCGCCGGCGCTCCAGTTTTCCGGGGCGAACGGGCTGGTGATCGCAGGCACGGCGTTCTGCCGCACCAGCATCATTTCTACCTGATACGGGCCTTCGGCGAAGGCCGTCGGGGCTACCAACGCCAGCAGCAGGGTCAGGCAACGGATGGCACGCATGAAGCTTCCTTAGTTTGTCTGTGGGGTGAGGCGCTCGAACAGCGCCTCCAGCGTGTTGAAGCGTTCTTCAGGGCGCTCCATCGGCACCAGGAAGCGGAACTGCGTCGCGCCTTCGAACTTGTAGCGTTTGGGCTGGCCCTGGATCAGCTTGATCAGGGTCAGCGGATCGACCGGAGTCTCGGCCTCGAACTCAAGCTTGCCGCCGTTGGGGCCGGCGTCGACTTTCTTGATGCCGAGCTTTTCGGCCTGCAGCTTGAGCAGGGTCAGGCGCATGAGGTTCTTGGTCGGCTCAGGCAACAGGCCGAAGCGGTCGATCATTTCCACTTGCAGGTCCTTCAGGCCCTCTTCGTCGGCCGCCGAGGCGATGCGTTTGTAGAGGATCAAGCGCGCGTGCACATCAGGCAGGTAATCCTCGGGGATCAAGGCCGGCAGGCGCAGGTTGATCTCCGGGCCGCCCCCCAGGGGTTGCTCCAGGTTGGGCTGGTTGCCCTTGCGAATGGCCTTGACCGCGCGTTCGAGCATTTCCATGTACAGGGTAAAGCCCACGGCCTGGATCTGCCCGCTCTGGCCCTCGCCCAGCAGCTCGCCGGCGCCGCGGATTTCGAGGTCGTTGGTGGCCAGTACGAAGCCTGCCCCCAGGTCCTGGGTATTGGCGATGGCCTCCAGGCGCTTTTCGGCGTCGCCGCTGATCTGCTGGCGTGGCGGCGTGAGCAGGTAGGCGTAAGCCTGGTGGTGGCTGCGCCCGACGCGGCCGCGCAACTGGTGCAACTGGGCCAGGCCGAACTTGTCGGCACGCTCGATGACGATGGTGTTGGCGCTAGGGACGTCGATACCGGTTTCGATGATGGTCGAGGCGATCAGCACGTTGAAGCGCTTGTGATAGAAGTCGCTCATCACCTGTTCGAGTTCGCGCTCGCGCATCTGCCCGTGGCCGATGCCGATACGCGCCTCAGGCACCAGTTCGGCAAGTTCCGCGGCGCATTTTTCGATGGTCTTGACGTCGTTGTGCAGGTAGTACACCTGGCCGCCGCGCAGCAGTTCGCGCAGCAGGGCCTCTTTGATGGTGCTCTTGTTCTGCTCCATGACGAAGGTGCGTACCGACAGGCGCCGGGCCGGCGGGGTGGCGATGATCGACAGGTCACGCATGCCCGCCACCGCCATGTTCAGCGTGCGTGGGATGGGCGTTGCGGTGAGGGTCAGGATGTCGACCTCGCTGCGCAGCGCTTTGAGCTGTTCTTTCTGGCGCACGCCGAAGCGGTGTTCTTCGTCGATGATCGCAAGGCCCAGGTCCTTGAAGCGCACATCGTCCTGCAGCAGTTTGTGGGTGCCGATCAGGATGTCGATCTTGCCTTCGGCAAGCTCGGCTGCGGCGCTGGCGACTTCTTTGGCCGACTTGAAGCGGCTCATCACCTCGACCCGCACCGGCCAGTCGGCGAAACGGTCGCGGAAGCTGTTGTAGTGCTGTTGGGCCAGCAGCGTGGTCGGTACCAGAATGGCCACCTGGCGGCCGCTGTGCACGGCGATGAACGCCGCGCGCATGGCCACTTCGGTCTTGCCGAAGCCAACGTCGCCGCACACCAGGCGGTCCATGGGCTTGGGCGCGAGCATGTCGGCGCGCACGGCCTCGATGGCGGCTTGCTGGTCGGGGGTTTCCTCGAAGGCAAAGCCTGCACTGAAGGTTGCGTAGTCGGCGGACGGGTCGGCGAAGGCGTAGCCCTTGCGCGCAGCGCGGCGGGCATAGATGTCGAGCAGCTCGGCGGCGACATCGCGCACTTGCTCGGCGGCCTTGCGCTTGGCTTTTTGCCAGGCTTCGGAGCCAAGCCGGTGCAACGGTGCCAGGGCATCGTCGCTGCCGGTGTAGCGGGCGATCAGGTGCAGGTTGGCCACGGGTACATACAGCTTGGCGCCCTCGGCGTATTCCAGGGTGAGGAACTCGGCAACCTGGCTGTCGATTTCAAGCGTGGCCAGGCCCAGGTAGCGGCCCACTCCGTGGTCGATGTGCACCACCGGGGCGCCTTCGCGCAGTTCGGTGAGGTTCTTGATGACCGCATCGTTGGCAGCTTCGCCGCGCTTTTCGCGGCGCCGGCGTTGCATCACGCGCTGCCCGAACAGCGGGCTTTCGGCAATCAGCGCCATGGCTGGGTCGTCCAGCAGCAGGCCTTCGTCCAGCGGGACGATGGTGATCGCCAGGCGCTGGTTGCCGGTGATGAAGTCGGCCCAGCCATCGACAGTCTGCGGGCGCAGCTTGAGGCGTTCGAGCAGCTCCAGCAACACTTCGCGCCGGCCTGCCGATTCTGCGGTAAACAGCACGCGGCCGCTGAACTGGTCGAGGAAGCCGGCCAGTGCGGCCAGCGGCTGGTTGGCCTTGGCCTCGATGGCCAGGTCCGGCAGGGCGCGGGCCGGGAAGCGCTCGCGGCCGGTACCGGCGTCGAGTTCGTCACTGCTGACGACCACCCGCGGCCACTGTTTAAGGCGCGCGAAGCAGTCTTCGACCGGCATGAACAGCTCGGCCGGTGGCAGCAGCGGGCGGCTGAGGTCGCCGCGGCGTTCTTCGTAGCGCCCGCGTACGTCGTTCCAGAAGTGCTCTGCGGCCTGTTCGACGCCCGGCAGCGAGAACACCTGGGTGTTGGCTGGCAGATAATCGAACAGGGTGGCGGTTTCTTCGAAGAACAGCGGCAGGTAGTACTCGATGCCGGCGGGGATGATGCCGCTGGCCAGGTCCTGGAAGATCGCGCTGCGGCGGAAGTCGACATCGAAGCGCTCTCGGAAACGCGCCTTGAAGCGCGTGACCTCGTCCTTCTGCATGGGGAATTCGCGCGCCGGCAGCAGGCGTACCGAGTCGACCTTGTCGATAGAGCGCTGGGTCTCGGGGTCGAAGGTGCGCAGGGTTTCGATCTCGTCATCGAACAGGTCGATGCGGTACGGCTGCTTGCTGCCCATCGGGAACAGGTCGATCAGCGCGCCGCGCACGGCGAACTCGCCATGCTCGTAGACGGTGTCTACGCAGCGGTATCCGGTGGCTTCGAGGCGCGTGCGCATCTGTTCGACGTCGATCTTCTGACCGACATCCAGTACCAGGCTGCTGCCCAGCAGAAAACGCGTGGGCGCCAGGCGGTGCAGGGCGGTGGTCACCGGCACTACAAGAATGCCGTGGTCAAGCTCGGGCAGCCGGTACAGGCTGGCGATGCGCTGCGAGATGATGTCCTGGTGCGGCGAGAACAGGTCGTAGGGCAGGGTTTCCCAGTCGGGGAACGGCAGCACTGGAAGCTCGGGCGCGAAGAAGCGCAGCTCTTGTTCCAGACGGTCGGCGGCCTGGCTGTCGGCGGTCAGCAGCAAGGTAAAACGACCGGCGCTGCTGGCGGCCTCGGCGATGGCGAGGCTCAAGGCCGCGCCGGGCAGGTTGCCCCAGGTTTGTTTGCCGGCTGTGGCCGACATTTGCGGTAGGCGCAGAACTGACACGGGAGATTGGACTCCAAGCGTTGCGGCAAAGAGGTCGATTGTACCGGTGACGGCGCGCGCTGTCAGGCTCCAAACGGCCTGATTGCGCGGCTTGCGGCCGGCGACAGGCGCTCATTGCCCGATACGCCGTGGGGCGTCATAATGTAGCCCCTTTTTTGTTCCCCTACATGTGGAAGGTTACCGTGACTCAGAAGCCCGACCAGTGTCTTGGTGAGTGGATCGATCGTGAAGCCCTGGCTGAAGCGATGATCCCGCTTATCGGTCAGCTCTACCGCAACAACAACGTGGTGAGCTCGATCTATGGCCGCAGCCTGATCAACCGTTCGGTTATCTCGATTCTCAAAGCGCACCGCTTTGCCCGTCACCGTCAGGCTGACGAAACCGAACTGTCCGTCCACGAGACATTCCCGCTGCTCAAAGCCATGAGCGAGCTGAAACTGGGCGCGGCTTCCGTCGACCTGGGCAAGCTGGCCAACAAGTTCAAGCTTGAAGGCAAGGGCCGCACTGCCGAGCAGTTCGTGCGTGAAGAACTGGCCGACGTAGTTGGCCAGCAGAACGTTTCGGCGCGCAAGGGCACCGACGTCGTGCTGTACGGCTTTGGCCGCATCGGCCGCCTGCTGGCGCGCATCCTGATCGAAAAAACCGGTGGCGGCGATGGCCTGCGTCTGCGCGCCATCGTTGTGCGCAAGGGTGCTGAAAACGACCTGGTCAAGCGTGCCAGCCTGCTGCGCCGTGACTCGGTACACGGCCCGTTCGATGGCACCATCACCATCGACGAAGCCAACAACACCATCACCGCCAACGGCAACCTGATCCAGGTTATCTACGCCAAGAGCCCGAGCGAAGTCGACTACACCCAGTACGGCATCAACGATGCGCTGATCGTCGACAACACCGGTGTATGGCGTGACGCCGACGGCCTGGGCCAGCACCTGGCCTGCCCGGGCGCTGCCCGCGTGATCCTCACCGCACCTGGCAAGGGCGCGCTGAAGAACATCGTGCACGGCATCAACCACGGTGAAATCAGCGCTGATGACAAAATCATCTCCGCTGCGTCCTGCACCACCAACGCCATCGTGCCGGTGCTCAAGGCTGTCAACGACAAGTACGGCATCATCAATGGCCACGTCGAAACCGTTCACTCGTTCACCAACGACCAGAACCTGATCGACAACTTCCACAAGGGCAGCCGTCGTGGCCGCGCCGCGCCGCTGAACATGGTCATCACCGAAACCGGTGCTGCCACTGCCGCTGCCAAGGCGCTGCCAGTGCTCAAGGGCAAGCTGACCGGTAACGCGATCCGCGTCCCTACGCCGAACGTGTCGATGGCCATCCTGAACCTGAACCTGGAAAACCCGACCAGCCGCGACGAAATCAACGAGTACCTGCGCCAGACCGCCATGCACTCGGAACTGCACAAGCAGATCGACTACGTCAGCTCCCAGGAAGTGGTCTCCACCGACTTCGTAGGCTCGCGCCACGCCGGTGTGGTAGACGCCGAGGCAACCATCGCCAACGACAACCGCGTTGTCCTGTACGTCTGGTACGACAACGAATTCGGCTACAGCTGCCAGGTTGTACGCGTGATGGAAGACATGGCCGGGGTCAACCCGCCAGCATTCCCGCGCTGATCCGCAGGGTAGTGCGTTGAATGAACGGGAACCTCAGGGTTCCCGTTTTTTTTGCGGCGCAGTTTGTTGGCCTGTTTGCACGTACTGCAAAAGTGTCTTTCCTGGCCTTGGGTGACTCAGGTCAATATTTCAAGGACAATGGCCGGCGCGGTTGGCATGGCCTGGCCATGCGTCACACGCCTGCGTTCGAACAGGCGGTGAAAGGCGAGTGAAAGGTAGCCCACGGATGATCGCAGCCAAGGAATCGGCGCAACCGTATGTAGTGCAGGCAACAGTGGCCTACGACGCGACCAAGGGTTAATGTGCGCGCCGTTCACGCTTGATTAGACTGCACCCGAATTTTCTCATGGCGCCGCTGGCGTCATGATCGCGCCCCGCGAGCCGCCGTGACTCGTGGGCCAGTTCTGAAGGAGTACGCATGGCTGTCTACAACTACGACGTAGTAGTGCTGGGTTCCGGCCCGGCCGGGGAAGGCGCGGCAATGAACGCCGCCAAAGCAGGACGCAAGGTTGCCATGGTCGACAGCCGCCGCCAGGTCGGCGGCAACTGCACCCACTTGGGCACCATCCCGTCCAAGGCGCTGCGTCACTCCGTGCGGCAGATCATGCAGTTCAACACCAACCCGATGTTCCGCGCCATCGGCGAGCCGCGCTGGTTCTCCTTCCCGGACGTGCTCAAGAGCGCCGAGAAGGTCATCAGCAAGCAGGTTGCCTCGCGTACCGGTTACTACGCCCGCAACCGCGTCGATGTGTTTGTTGGTACTGGCAGCTTCGCCGACGAGCAGACCATCGAAGTGGTCTGCGCCAACGGTGTGGTTGAAAAGCTCAATGCCAAGCACATCATCATTGCCACAGGCTCGCGCCCGTACCGCCCTGCAGACATCGACTTCAACCACCCGCGGGTCTACGACAGCGACACCATCCTCAGCCTCAGCCACACCCCGCGCAAGCTCATCGTTTATGGCGCTGGCGTGATCGGTTGCGAATACGCGTCCATCTTCAGCGGCCTGGGTGTGCTGGTCGAGCTGGTCGACAACCGTGGCCAACTGCTGAGCTTCCTCGACTCGGAAATTTCGCAGGCGCTGAGCTACCACTTCAGCAACAACAACATCACCGTGCGTCACAACGAAGACTACGAGCGTGTTGAAGGGCTGGATAACGGCGTCATTCTGCACCTGAAATCGGGCAAGAAGATCAAGGCCGACGCCTTGCTGTGGTGCAACGGCCGTACCGGCAACACCGACAAGCTGGGCCTTGAGAACATTGGCATCAAGGTCAACAGCCGTGGCCAGATCGAAGTCGACGAGGCTTACCGCACCACCGTGCCGAACATCTATGGCGCCGGTGACGTGATCGGCTGGCCAAGCCTTGCCAGTGCTGCCCATGACCAAGGCCGTTCGGCTGCCGGCAGCATTGTCGACAACGGCAGCTGGCGCTTCGTCAACGATGTGCCTACCGGCATCTACACCATCCCGGAGATCAGCTCGATCGGCAAGAACGAGCAGGAGCTGACCCAGGCCAAGGTGCCGTACGAAGTGGGCAAGGCGTTCTTCAAGAGCATGGCGCGTGCACAGATTGCCGGTGAGCCACAGGGCATGCTGAAAATCCTGTTCCACCGTGAAACCCTGGAAATCCTGGGCGTGCACTGCTTCGGCTACCAGGCTTCGGAGATTGTCCACATTGGCCAGGCAATCATGGACCAGCCGGGTGAGCGCAATACCCTGAAGTACTTCGTCAACACCACGTTCAACTACCCGACCATGGCCGAAGCCTATCGGGTAGCTGCCTACGACGGCCTGAACCGGCTTTTTTGAGCGGCTCCGGCCGGTGGCCTGAGCCGGTCGGGGAGACCGATTTCAGCCCTACCCGAGGGTGGTCTTGGCCAAACCGGGAAAGTCTGTAATCAGGCTGTCCACGCCAAAGTCAGCGAGCCGGCGCATCAGTGCCGGTTCGTTGACCGTCCACACCGACACGTGCAAACCCTGGCGCTGAGCCTTGACCAGGCGCTCGGGGGTGCACAGCGTCCAGTTCAATGCCAGCATGTCGCAGCCGTAGTTCTGCGCGACCTTCAATGGGTCGAGCCAGGCGTATTCGGCCACCAACCCGCGTTTTACATCCGGTACCAATTCAAGCGCTGCGCCCAGCACTTCACGTGAGCTGGAGGTGATGGTGATCTTGTCCAGCACACCATGCTCGATCGCCAGTTCGCGGATGGCCAGCACGGTGCTGGCGGCGCGGGTGCGCGAGGCGCTTTTCACTTCGAGCTGCCAGTGCTCGAAAGGGCATTTTTCGAACAGCTCTTCAAGGCGCGGAATAGGGCAGGGCTGCACATGCCCAGGGCCACCTTTGCGCGCGTCGTAGGTGGCCAGGTCGGCGGCGTTATGCTCGACCACCTTGCCGCGTCGGCCGGTGGTGCGTTTGAGGGTGGGGTCGTGAATGACCATCAGCTGGTTGTCGGCCGAAAGGTGCAGGTCGAGTTCGCAGCGGGTCACGCCGTGCTCCAGGCACTGGCGGAAACTCTGCAGGGTGTTTTCGGGGGCTTCGCCCTTGGCGCCGCGGTGGCCGTAGATCAGCGTCACGTTCGTTCCTTCAAATCAGATGAATAAGCTCAGGGTGCCGGGTCGTTCTGTTCCAGTGCCTGGCGCCTTTGCTGTTGCTGGCGCTGGAGAATATAGCGCGCCAACAGCTGGCGCTGGGCGTCGGTCATGTCGATGAACTCGGTGCCTACCTCGAAGGTGCCGTCCGGCCGCCGGTCGCAGTGGGTGACGCGGCCGCGCAGCAGCAGGCCGTGGCCACGTGGCATCAGCACCATTTTTACCTTCACGCGGATGCCGGGGGCAATGTGCGCCGCTTGCGCGAACTCGATGCCGCCTTCGGAGATGATGACCGGTATGGGTGTGTCGATCTCGCCGATCAGTGAGTGGGCAACCACTGCGCTGAGCAGGTCGAGGCGTTTGTTCTGGGCGCGCAGAAAGGCGGCGAGGGTGCGGTCTTTTTCGCTCAACTGGCGCAACAGGTGCTGCGATTCGAAATCGCTCAGGTGCAACTCGCTGAGCAAGTTGAACAGCGGCGAATCATCCTGCAACAGTTCTGTCTCAAGGGCTTCGGCCGCGCTGAGTGGGCTGATTTGAAGTGCGATCCGATCTTCGATGCGGTAGTATTCGCGGCGATCTTCTTCGTCTAATGTCGTCATGGCGAACCCAAGGTTACGGCGGTGGTCCGAGTGTAAAGCCGCCGTAGGCGCCTCGCCACAAGGACGTTCCCTTTCATCCGAACAAGCCCCGACATGTTCAGACCTCTTTTCGTATTTATTGGTACGCGCTACACCCGTGCCAAGCGTCGCAACCACTTCGTCTCGTTCATTTCGCTGACCTCGATGATCGGCCTCGCCCTGGGCGTGGTAGTGATGATCGTCGTGCTCTCGGTAATGAACGGCTTCGACCACGAGATGCGTACCCGCGTGCTGGGCATGGTCCCTCATGCCACGCTCGAGTCTGGCCAGCCGATCGACGACTGGCAGGCCCTTGCCTCTGAAGTAAAGCAGAATCCGCAGGTGACGGCGGTAGCGCCGTTCACGCAGATGCAGGGTTTGCTGACCCACGACGGCAAAGTGCAGAAAATGCTGCTCAACGGCATTGACCCGGCGCATGAGCGCGAGGTGTCGATCATCGAGCGCTTCCTCTTGCAGGGGAAGCTCGATCAGCTTGCGCCGGGTGAGTGGGGTATTCTTATTGGTGATCGCGCCGCGCAAAAGCTCGGTGTGGCGGTAGGCGACAAAGTCACCTTCGTCGCCCCCGAAGTCAGCGTCACGCCTGCCGGCATGTTCCCGCGCATGAAGCGCTTCACCGTGGTCGGTACTTTCCACGTGGGCGCCGGCGAGATCGATGGTTTTCTTGGCCTGACCAACATCGCCGACCTGTCGCGCCTGCACCGCTGGCGGGCTGATCAGGTACAGGGCGTGCGGCTGAAGTTCGACGACCTGTTCCAGGCGCCGCGCGTGGCCTGGAGCATTTCGCAGCAGTTGGGCGAGCGTGAGTTCTACCCGCGTGACTGGACCCAGACCCAAGGCAACCTGTACCAAGCCATCCGCATGGAAAAAACCATGATCGGCCTGATCCTGCTGCTGATCATCGCGGTGGCGGCGTTCAACATCATTTCTACCTTGGTGATGGTGGTCAACGACAAGCGCGGTGACATTGCCATTTTGCGCACGCTGGGCGCTACGCCTGGGCAGATCATGGCCATCTTCATGGTGCAGGGCACGGTGATCGGGGTGGTCGGCACGGCTATCGGTGCCGTGCTGGGCATCCTTGGGGCGCTTAACGTCAGTGCGGCGATCTCCGGCATCGAGACACTGATCGGGCACAAGTTCCTCAACGCCGATGTGTACTTCATCGATTACCTGCCATCGCAGATCCAGGCCCCGGACGTGTACATGGTCTGTGGCGCGGCACTGGTCCTGAGTTTCTTCGCAACCCTCTACCCGGCCTGGCGTGCCTCGCGCACCCAGCCTGCAGAGGCGCTACGTTATGAGTGAGTCGCGCATGAGTGATAAAGCCGTGTTGAGCTGCCGCAACCTGGGCAAGAGCTACGACGAGGGCCCGGAATCGGTAAAGGTGCTGTCGGGCCTGAACCTTGAGCTGCACGCCGGGGAGCGGGTGGCCATCGTTGGCAGCTCGGGCTCGGGCAAAAGTACCTTGCTCAACCTGCTCGGCGGCCTCGATACCCCGAGCCAAGGCAGCGTTTGGCTGGCTGGCGAAGAGCTGTCGGCCCTCGGCGAGCGTGCCCGTGGCCTGCTGCGCAACCGCGCCTTGGGCTTCGTCTATCAGTTCCACCACCTGCTGGCCGAGTTCACCGCGCTTGAGAACGCCTGCATGCCGTTGCTGATCGGCCGTACGCCCATCGCTGAGGCCCGCGAGCGTGCATCGGCGCTGCTCAAGCGTGTTGGGCTGGGCCACCGGCTCAACCACAAGCCGGCCGAGCTGTCTGGCGGCGAGCGCCAGCGCGTGGCCATCGCCCGTGCCTTGGTCAACCGTCCGGGCCTGGTGATGCTCGACGAGCCTACCGGCAACCTCGACCACCATACCGCCCAAGGTATCCAGGAATTGATGCAAGAGCTGTCGACCCAGTCGCAGACGGCATTTCTGGTGGTGACCCACGACCTCAATCTGGCGCGCCAGATGGACCGCGTGCTGCGCCTTGAAGACGGGCACCTGGTCGCAATCTGAGCTGCTTGCGCGGGGCGTGCTCGATACGCCCCTGATTCACTATTTCATTGGGTGTTCCCGTACATGTTCAGACCCTTGCCTTTGTTCATCGGCGCCCGCTACACCCGTGCCAAGCGCCGCAACCACTTCATCTCGTTCATCTCGCTGACTTCGATGATTGGCCTGGCGCTGGGCGTGATGGCGATGATCACGGTGCTGTCGGTGAT
This sequence comes from Pseudomonas farsensis, assembly GCF_014268805.2. Lineage (GTDB taxonomy): Bacteria > Pseudomonadota > Gammaproteobacteria > Pseudomonadales > Pseudomonadaceae > Aquipseudomonas > Aquipseudomonas farsensis. Next base: position 68,376 of record NZ_JABWRF020000005.1, on the reverse strand, counting down.
GAACGGCTTCCAGCGTGAGATGAGCTCGCGGGTGCTGGGCCTGGTGCCGCATGCCGCGATCCTTGGCCAACAGCCGCTGGATGACTGGCGGCAGGTTGCCGCGCGCGCCTCAGCTAACCCGGCGGTGCTTGCCGCCGCGCCTATTACCGAGCTTGAAGGCATGTTCTCGTACAAGGGGATGATGCAGCCTATCCAGGTGTCGGGCATCGACCCGGCCGAGGAAGGCAAGGTGTCGATCGTCACCCGGCATATCGTTCAGGGCAGCCTGCAGAATCTGCTGCCGGGTGACTATGGTGTGGTAGTCGGCGAGCTGACCGCCCGGCGTTTTCGCCTTAATACGGGTGACAAGCTGACCTTCATCGTCCCCGAACTCAGCAATGAGCCCGGTGGCATTACCCCGCGCATGCACCGCCTGACGGTGGTCGGTATCTTCAAGGTGGGTGCCGAGCTTGACGGCTCGCAGGCCTACATTCACATCGCCGATGCTGCCGACATGCAGCGCTGGGCGCCGGGCCAGGTGCAAGGCGTGCGTTTGAAACTCCAGGACCTGTACGCCGCGCCGCAGGTGTCCAAGGCTATTGCTGCGGGCTTGGGGGAGGGCTACCGCGCCGATGACTGGTCGCACACCCAAGGCAGCCTGTTCAGTGCCATGAAAATGGAAAAGACCATGATTGGCCTGCTGTTGCTGATGATCATCGCCGTGGCGGCGTTCAACATCATCGCCACACTGGTGATGGTGGTGAACGACAAGGGCACTGACATCGCCATCCTGCGTACCATCGGCGCCACGCCTGCGCAGATTCTCGGCACGTTCATGGTTCAAGGCAGCCTGATCGGCATTGTCGGTACGTTGATTGGCGGCGTATTGGGTGTGGCCCTGGCGTTCAATGTGAGCACGGTGGTCGGCTGGGTGGAGCGGGTTACTGGCCAGCATGTCTTCACCTCCGACCTTTATTTCATCAGCAGCCTGCCGTCGGAGCTGCAATGGAGTGACGTCGGGCTGATCTGCACCGCCGGGCTGGTGATGAGCTTCCTGGCGACCATTTACCCTGCGTACCGTGCTTCGCAGGTGGAACCGGCGATGGCGCTGCGGTACGAGTAAGCTGGCTGGCGGCAGCTTTTACAGAAACAGCGTCGTTTTTGATTGTGTAGGAGCGGCCTTGTGTCGCGAATGGGGCGCGCAGCGGCCCCAGCGATTGTGCGCATAGCCGAGATTTAGGGCCGCTGCGCGCCCCATTCGCGGCACAAGGCCGCTCCTACACAGGCCGCGCCCAGCGGCGGTGGTAGTGTTTTTTAGCCCAGCTCGATTACAAACCGCGTCCAGCCATCTGCATGTTCTGCACGGATTTTGCCGCCGTGTGCCTGCACGATCGAGCGGGTGATCGCAAGGCCCAGCCCGGCATGCTCGCTATTACCTTCCTGGCGCGCCGGGTCTGCTCGATAGAAGCGGTCGAACAGCCGCTCCAGCGCTTGGGGCGCGATGGCCGGGCCGGTGTTGGCTACACAGATGCAGGGCCCGCTCCCCACCGTTACGCGAATTTCGCCGCCGGCCGGGGTGAAGCGCAGGGCGTTGTCCAGCAGGTTGGACAACGCCCTGCGCAGCATGTGCCGGTCGCCCTCGAACTGCGCCGCGCCTTCGCGGCCCAACCGCACCCCGGCGTCTTCGGCCAGTTGTGCGTAGTACTCAAGCAATGCATCGGCCTCTGCGGCCAGGTCCAGGGCCTGGCGGTTGGGCATCATCAGCCCGTGATCTGCCTTGGCCAGGTACAACATGTCGTTGACCAACTGGGCCATCCACTGCAGCTCTTCAAGGTTGCCATGCAGCGCCTCGCGGTAGTCTTCGAGGCTGCGCGGGCGGGTGAGGGTGACCTGGGTGTGGGTGAGCAGATTGGATAACGGCGTGCGCAACTCGTGGGCGATATCGGCGCTGAACGCCGACAAACGCTGGAACGCATCGTCCAGGCGTTGCAGCATGGCATTCACGGTGCTGGCCAGCTCGGCCAGCTCTTCGGGCATTTTAGCTGCCGGTAGCCGGGTGGTCAGTGAACCTGCGTGGACACTCGCGGCAACCTTGCCCATCTGACGCAGCGGTTTCAGCCCGCGCCGCGCCGCCCAGGCGCCCAATAGCGCGGTTGCCAGGGCCGATAGCCCGACAGTGAGCCAGATCAGCCGCTGCATGCCTTGCAGAAAGTGCTGGTGGTGGGTGATGTCCAGAAAAAGCGTCAGCTGGGCCGCGCCGCTGGGGGTGTCAACCAGTGGCGTACTCAGGCTTCGCCAGTTGCTCTGCTGGGCGTGCAGGGTGGCAAGGCCGGGCTGGCGCGGCTCGTCGGGCAGGCCGCTGCGGCTCTCGAACCACACGGCACCATCGCTCCCGCGCACCCGCAGCGCCAGGTCGGACTGATGGCTCAGCTCGCTGCGCATTGCCGGCACGCGAGCCTGCAACTGTTCAAGGTTTGTGACACCGTCCAGCAGGCTGCGCATCAGCGACAGCCGCCCGCCCAGTTGCTGTTGGTCCAGCTCGATGAAATGGCTGGCGCTGGCGTGGCTGAACAGCAGGCCGGCACCCAGCGATACGCTGGCGGTGCAGGCGGCGAACAGCAGCGCCAGGCGCCCGCCCAGGGATAGACGCCGCATCAGTCGTGGCGCTCTTCAAGCACATAACCCATGCCGCGCACGGTGTGGATGAGCTTGAGCGGGTGCGGGTCGTCGATTTTCAGGCGCAGGCGGCGGATCGCCACTTCGATCACGTTGGTGTCGCTGTCGAAATTCATGTCCCACACCTGCGAGGCAATCAGCGATTTTGGCAGCACCTCACCCTGGCGGCGCAGCAGCAGTTCGAGCAAGGCGAACTCCTTGGCGGTGAGGTCGATGCGTGCGCCGGCCCGCTCGGCACGGCGTCGCATCAGGTCCAGGCGCAGGTCGGCCAGCACCAGCAAGGTGTCCTGGGTGCTGCCGATGCCGCGCCGCAACAGGGTGCGTACCCGCGCCAGCAGCTCGGAGAAGGCAAACGGCTTGACCAAGTAGTCGTCGGCGCCCAGCTCCAGGCCGTGCACGCGGTCTTCTACGGCATCGCGGGCGGTCAGAAACAGCACCGGGGTGCCGAGGCCGGCCTGACGCACAGCTTGCAGGATCTGCCAGCCGTTGCGCCCTGGCAGCATGACGTCGAGTATCAACAGGTCGTGGTCGCCGCTGAGCGCCAGGTGCTGGCCGCTGTCGCCATCGTTGGCAAGCTCGGTGGCAAAGCCCGCTTCGCTAAGGCCTTGGGCCAGGTACTGGCCAGTCTTGGCCTGGTCTTCGACGATCAGTAGCTTCATGGGCGATGCGGTTCCTGGTTTTCACGCCGTGGCGGTTACGCAAATTGTACGTGACGGCCCGGCCGCCCGGCCAAGCTGACAAAGTTGTAATCTTCCCGTCAGTCAGTTGCCAGCCGAGGGTGCCGACAATGGCGCCAACCTTGCTGCTTTATACGGAGTGCCCCATGAAACACCTGTTCTTCGCCGCCAGCCTCGCATTGCTGAGCCTGCCGACCCTGGCTGACAGTTTCACCTTCGGTGAACCGGCGCCGGCGGCCAAGGCCACCCGCACCGTCGAGGTGCTGCTCAAGGACATCGCCTTCGAGCCGAAAAGCCTTCAGGTAAAAGCCGGTGAGACCGTGCGCTTTGTGCTGATCAACCAAGGCCAGTTGCCCCACGAGTTCAACCTGGGCGACAAGGAGATGCATGCCGAGCATCAGAAAGAAATGGTGGCCATGCAGGGCAAGCTGTTCACCGGTGCCATGCAGCATGAAGGCATGGACCATAGCCAGATGAACCACGCAGAAGGCCATGGCCATGCGGGTGGCAACACGGTGCTGGTGCAGCCCGGCCAGCGCGCCGAGCTGACCTGGACCTTCAGCAAGTCGGCGCCGATCGAGTTTGCCTGCAACGTGCCAGGCCACTATCAGGCGGGCATGGTCGGGCCGCTGACCATCGAGTGACAGGTGCTCCAAGGCGGCGGGCAAAACCGGTAGACTAGGCGCAATTACGAACTTTCAGGTCAGTTTCCATGCATCCCGCCGCCGAACATTCCCCGCTGGGCAAGTCCAGCGAATACATCGCCACCTACTCCCCAGAGCTGCTGTTCCCCATCCCACGCCTGGCCAAGTGGGCCGAACTGGGTGTGAGCGGTGATGCGCTGCCGTGGCAGGGCGTGGACTTCTGGAACTGCTTCGAGCTGTCCTGGCTGCTGCCTTCGGGTAAGCCGGTGGTGGCCATTGGCGAGTTCGCGATCCCGTGCGATTCGCCCAACATCATCGAGTCGAAGTCGTTCAAGCTGTACCTCAACTCGCTGAACCAGACCGTGTTCGCAGACGTGGCGCAGCTACAGGCGTGCTTGGTTAAAGACTTGTCTGCCGCCGCCGGCAAGCCAGTTGCGGTCAAGGTCAGCACCTTGGCCCAGGTGCAAGCCGAAGGCGTAACAGCATTGCCAGGTGTGTGCATTGACGGCCTGGATGTGAGCATCAGCAACTATGAGCAGCCGCAGCCTGAGTTGCTGCGTTGCGCGGCAGAGGGCGTGGTGCAGGAAACGGTGCACAGCCATTTGCTCAAGTCCAACTGCCCGGTTACCGGGCAGCCCGATTGGGGCAGCGTGGTGGTTGACTACAAAGGCCCGGCGCTGGACCACGCCAGCCTGCTGACCTACCTGATCAGTTTCCGCCAGCATGCCGACTTTCATGAACAGTGCGTCGAGCGTATTTACCTGGACTTGAAAACCTTGCTGCAGCCCGAGCACCTGACCGTGTATGCACGCTATGTGCGCCGTGGTGGCCTGGACATCAACCCTTACCGCAGCACTGCCCCGATCAGCCCGCAGAACCTGCGCCTGGTGCGCCAGTAATACTGCACGGGTAACGCAAGCAGGGCCGCTGTGCGGCCCGTTGCGGCGGTTGGCCTCAGATGCCCATGCTGTGCAGCGCGTTGGCGATGTTGCGCAGGGTTGCGGTCAGGTCTGGGTGTTCGGCTTCAAAGCGCTCGACAGCCAGGTTGACGCCGTCGACCAGGTTGTTGTCGGGCGTTGCTTCCTCGAGCTTCAGCTGCGCCTCGATCTGCCGGGCTTCTTCGTGCAGTTCGGCCACTTCTTGCTCGGAAAGCGGAACGTTGCGGTCGAGTTGAACGCGCAGGTCGTTCAGGCGTTCTTGCAGTTCGCGGGCAGGCATAGTTGTTACTCCATCAATGACTTGGCAAGGCATGGACCTCAGCGAAGCGGCAAAGGTTCTTGTCTGCCTTCAAGCGTAATCCACCTGCCGATGCTTTGCATGACTGGCATCAATGGCTGTGTTTCAGGGTTTCTCGCCTTTTTGCCGGCGCAAGGCAATGTCGGCCAGGCAGCCGTCGAGCGCCTCCAGGTGGCCGATCACCGAATGCACGCCTAGCTCGAACAGCGCCAGTGTGGCCTTGCCACGTGCCAGTTCCTGCTCTTGTGCGCTCAGCGCCTGCCATTGGCTGGCGCCGAGCTGGCAGGACGGGCTGCACGCCGCAAGGCCAACCGTCCATAGCCCGGCATTGCGGCCCGACTGCAACAGTAAAGGTTCGTCACTAACCAGCACGCAGCCTTCGATGCGCTGGGTTTGCAGCGCCATCAGCGCGTGCCAGCAGGCGTCCGGGGCCGGCCATTTGCAACCGTTGATCGGGTGGCCGGGCAGCCAGTCGGGCAGCGCTGCGCTCAGGCGCTTGCCTTGGGCGGCGTTGATGTCGTCGAGCCAGATGCATGGCACCTGCCGTTGCTGCAAGCTGGCAAGGGCATCCAAGGCGCCAGGGGCGGGTAGCGTGGTGTTTGCGCCAGCCTGAAGCAGGCAACCGCGCAAGCCAAACAGCACGGCGGTAACAGCGGGTGCATCGTGCATGGCCATTTCCCTGAAATACAGCGCAGGTTAGCCAGCAATTGTTACCACCCGGTGACTGCAACAGCTGTTCACAAAATGTTGAGTAAACGTGTGGGACGCTATCAAACAGCGAGCAAGCCATTATACTGGCGCCACTACCGCAGCGCCCCTTGGTGCTGCTGACCTGAATAGCGATGGAGAAACATCATATGCGTATGCGTAGGACCGGCGTGATCGAACGAGTCACCCAGGCCTGTGTCTGCGCCAGCCTGTTGCTGGCACCTGTTGCTGCCACCCAGGCGGCTACCGAGGATGACCCGTGGGAGTCGGTCAACCGTCCGATCTTCAGGTTCAACGACATTCTGGACACCTATGCCCTCAAGCCGCTGGCCCAAGGCTACCAGGCGGTGACTCCGCAGTTCGTCGAAGATGGCATTCACAACGTCTTCCGTAACCTGGGCGATGTCACCAACCTGGCCAACGACGTGTTGCAGCTCAAGCCGCGTGCGGCGGGCGTGGACACCGCGCGGCTGATCGTCAACACCACCTTCGGTATCGGCGGGTTGTTCGATGTGGGCACGCGCATGGGCCTGCAGCGCAACGACGAAGACTTCGGCCAGACCCTCGGCTACTGGGGCGTGCCAAGCGGGCCGTACGTGGTCATCCCGCTGCTCGGCCCAAGCTCGGTGCGTGACGGCCTGGCCAAGTACCCAGACAGCTACACCAAGGCTTACCGCTACATCGACCATGTGCCTACGCGCAATTCCATCCTGGCGCTGGACGTCGTCGACACCCGTGCCAGCCTGCTGTCGGCTGAGAAGCTGATGCAGGGTGACAAGTACATCTTCATCCGCAATGCCTACCTGCAGAACCGCGAGTTCAAGGTCAAGGATGGCGAAGTCGAAGACGACTTCTGATCACATGATGCAATTGGGGCCGCAATGCGGCCCCAATTTTTTATATCAACAGGTACTTCACTTCATTTGCAGGATACGCAGGCCGAATTTCTGCGCACCGCCCGGTTGATCGGCAATCCACACCACCTCGGTGGTGGCTTCCAGGCCCGAGAGCGCCGAAAACTCGGAGTCGATTTTAACCTCCAGCTTGTCACCGACCTGGAACCGCTTGGGTGCCTCCACCTGCATGCCGCTGCTGGAGAGGTCGATGCAGGTAGCACTGATCACCTGGCCTGCATGCACCAGGCTCACATCGGTATCGATCCGCATGCGGATGTAATCACGCTTTTCGCTGTAGTCACGTTGAGACATGCCTGAATCCTTTCCTCAGGTTGCGCTGGTCAGCTTTCTTATAACGCTGTGTGATTTGCCCTGTAAAGTGCAGGGAAGTCTACCTTGCCATGCTTGAAACGCCAGGCGGATGGGAGTACCGTCAGCGCCTTACAGGGCACCTCACTATCTGTCGGGCCGGTCTCCTCGTCCAACAGCTCAGATAGCGAGTGGCTAGAGAGCATTCCAGTAGCCGTCTGTCGGTTAACCGCAGCCGCTACGCCAACCAAATCTGGCGCCGTTCGCCCACATGCAGAAAACCAGTGCAACGCTGCTGATTATCGATGACGACGACGTGGTACGTGCCAGCCTCGCCGCCTATCTGGAAGACAGCGGCTTCAGCGTCCTCCAGGCCGGCAACGGCCAGCAGGGGCTCCAGGTCTTCGAAGCGCACCAGCCCGACCTCGTGATCTGCGATCTGCGCATGCCGCAGATGGGTGGTCTCGAGCTCATTCGCCGTGTCAGCGAAGTCGCCCCGCAATTACCGGTGATCGTGGTCTCCGGTGCCGGGGTCATGAGCGATGCGGTCGAGGCCTTGCGCCTGGGTGCTGCCGATTACCTGATCAAGCCGCTGGAAGACCTCGCTGTGCTCGAACACTCGGTGCGCCGCGCGCTTGATCGTTCGCGCCTGGTGCTCGAAAACCAGCGCTACCGCGACAAGCTCGAAGCCGCCAACCGCGAGCTCGAAGCCAGCCTGCACCTGCTTCAGGAAGACCAGAACGCCGGGCGCCAGGTGCAGATGAACATGCTCCCGGAGAGCCCGCGTACGCTGGGCGAGTACGCCTTCGAGCACCAGATCATCCCGTCGCTGTACCTGTCGGGTGACTTTGCCGATTACTTCCGGGTAGACGAACGGCGTATCGCGTTCTACCTGGCGGACGTGTCCGGCCACGGTGCGTCGTCGGCGTTTGTCACCGTGCTGCTGAAGTTCATGACCACCCGGCTGCTGTTCGAATTCAAGCGCAACGGCAAGATGCGCGATTTCAAGCCCTCGGAAGTGCTCAGCCACATCAACCGTGGGCTGATCAACTGCAAGCTGGGCAAGCATGTGACCATGGTCGGCGGTGTCATCGACGAAGACACCGGCCTGCTCACCTATAGCGTGGGCGGCCATCTGCCGCTGCCGGTGCTGTATACCCCAGGCAGTGTGCGCTACCTCGAAGGGCGCGGCCTGCCGGTGGGGCTCTTCGATGAGGCCAGCTACCAGGACCACGTGCTGGAACTGCCCCCGCAGTTCAGCCTGACCCTGATGTCTGATGGCATTTTGGACCTTTTGCCGGGGCCCACACTCAAAGATAAGGAAGCGTCCTTGCCGGAAATCGTCAAGGCCGCGGGGGGTAGCCTGGAGGGGCTGCGCCAACGATTCGGATTAGCTACGCTTGGGGAGATGCCGGATGATATCGCCCTATTGGTGTTGAGCAGGAACCTTGAATGACTACTGGTAGAATCCAGTTCGCCGAACAGAGCGGCACCTTCGTTCTGAAATTTGTCGGTGAAGTGCGCCTGACCCTGTGTTCGGCGTTGGATGCGACGATCGAGAAAATCTTCACTGCGTTGAATTTCTCGGCCATCGTCATCGACCTGACCGAAACCGAGAGCATCGACAGCACCACGCTGGGCCTGCTGGCCAAGCTGTCGATCCTTTCGCGGCAAAAGGTTGGCCTGCTGCCGACCGTGGTCACCACCAACCCGGACATCTCGCGGCTGTTGCAGTCGATGGGTTTTGATCAGGTGTTCAACATCGTCGATCGCCCGATCCCGTGCCCTGAGTGCCTGACCGACCTGCCGTCGCAGGATCAGGATGAAGCGGTGGTGCGTTCCAAGGTGCTTGAAGCGCACAAGATCCTGATGGGCCTGAACGACTCCAACCGTGAAGCCTTTCACGACCTGGTAAACGCGCTCGAAAGAACCTGAGGCCGTTGGAGCTGTGGGAGCGGGCTTGCCCCGCGATGGCGCCAGCAGGCCTGGTTCAGTTGCATGGTCTGACGCCATCGCGGGGCAAGCCCGCTCCCACGTTTCCGGCAGGCCGGCCCACCTCTCAATCCCGAACAAACTCGGTAGCCGGCGCCCCATCGGCATTGAGCTGAAACACCCGCTCCGGCCGCCCCTGCTCATCAAAAAACACCTGCCCCAGCCCCGCGCTGTTCCACAGCCGTTCACCCGCCTTGCGATGGCTGGGCACCCTTGGCACCACCTCCATCTGCCGCCGCTTGGTAAACCAGTTCAACGGCGAACGCGGCGAATACAGCCAGCGGTTCAGGCGGTCGAGCACATCCAGCAGGCGCCGTGGAAACTCGTTCTTGATGCCGCTGCTGGTCACCTGCCACAGGTGCGGGCTTTGCTGGCGGTGGCGAATCAATACCTCGTAGACGAACGAGTAATGCACATCACCCGATAGCACCACGTAATGCCCTGGCGTGCGCGAGTGCCGCAAAATGTTCAGCACCACTTGCGCGGCACCGCGGTGTGCCATCCAGTTTTCCGCATCCACCAGCAGCGGGTAACCCAGCGCACTGAACACCCGCTGCACAGCCTCGATCAGCTTGACCCCAAAGATTGGCGCCGGTGACACGATGACCGCCGACGGATGGTCAAGCAGCGCCTGCTGCAGCTCACACAACGCCTCCCAATCCATCAGTCCCGACGGCTTGCCCAGGCTGCTTTCGCTGCGCCAGCGCCGCGTGCGGGTGTCCAGCACCAGCAACGGTGGGTTGCTCGGCACGGTGTACTGCCAGCCCTGAAAGCGCAGCAGTTCGCCAAGCAGCGCGTCGTGAGCCTGCGCGCCGCGTGCAAACTGCTCCCGATACGCCGCTACCAGCCCGGCGCAGGCATCGGGGTCGTTGCCCCAGCCCTGGCACAGCAGATACCCCAGCAGCGCATTACCGATGATCCGTCGCGAAAACGGATGCCCATAGGCCGTTTGCTCCCACTGCGCCGACAGGTTCCAGTCGTCGGTGACGTCGTGGTCGTCGAAGATCATCAGGCAGGGCAGGTGGGCCATGACCCGCGCGACTTGCCCAAGCCCATCGCGAAAGCCCTCCACCAGCGGCAGCTCCTTGCGGTAGCGCGCCTGATCTTCATCATTGAGCCCGGCAGGCATGTGCATGCCCACCAGCGCCCACGGCAGCGGCGACCACACCAACAGGTACATCGCCATGATTTCGGCGAAGGTCACCAAATGGTTGTCGGCGTTGCTCGACGAAAAGATCGGCTTGCGCTTGCCGCCGAAAAAACGCTCGCGCAGCGTCTCGTTGCCTTCTTGCGCCGGCAACAGGTCGGCCCGGTGGTAATAGCTGGCCGGGTGGCCGTACAGCTCGGCGCCAGTGTTTACCAAGGCGCCGTCCAGCGCCTCGTCAAACAGCCCCAGGCGCTCGATCAGCTCATGGATGGCCCGCAGTGTGGGCCCGGCAACATCATCGGCGTAGACCTGGTCGCCGGTCATCAGCAACACCGCTGGCCGCTCGGCAGGCAACGGGCCCGCCGCTAGCAGGCGGTCGGCACACAGCAGGCCGTCGGCAGCGGCATGGTGCGGCTTGCGGCATGAGCCGTGCAGCAACTGGTCCATACGCGCCCGCAGCACAAAGCTGGGCCTGCTGGCGCCGGGGTAGAGCAGGTGCGGTGCCCAGTCGGCGATACCTTGGCCGTTTTCCAGAAGCAAGTCGTAGCTCAGTTGCACATCGCAGGGCAGTGGCTGGTCGAAGCGGATGTCCAGCAGGTGAATAAACGCATGCTGGCCTACCGCGAGGGTTTCGCAGTGCAGAGTAGGGGTGACGCCTGTGCAATCAAGCATGAATTCAAACGGCAACGCCTGCGAGCCCACTAGCCAGATCGCCAGGCGTTGTGGCTCCAGGCGGCGCAGCACAGGGCCTGCGAGCACGAGGGGGAGTGCAGTGGTGGGGGTCATCAGGGCGGGGCCTTAAGCAGGTGTGGCAGCGGCTAAGCGCGCCAGCAAACGAAAAACGGGCGGAGAATGCTCGGCATTCCCCGCCCGTCGATCAATCGCAATGTGTATCAGGCTTTTGCAGCCATCACCGCTTCGAGTTTTTCCTGGTCGCGGGCGAACTGGCGGATGCCTTCTGCCAGCTTCTCGGTGGCCATGGCATCCTCGTTCATCGCCCAGCGGAACTGAGCTTCGTTCAGTTGCTGCTTGGCCTCGCCGCTATTGCCCGGCGTGAGGATGCGCGGCAGCTCGCCTTGGTCTTCAGACAACTGCTGCAACAGCTCTGGGCTGATGGTCAGGCGGTCGCAACCGGCCAATTGCTCGATTTGGCCAATGTTGCGGAAGCTCGCGCCCATCACCACCGTCTTGTAGCCATTGGTTTTGTAGTAGTCGTAGATGCGCGTAACCGACTGCACGCCCGGGTCATCGGCGCCGACATAATCAGTGCCCGTGCTCTTCTTGTACCAGTCGTAGATACGGCCCACGAACGGCGAGATCAGGAACACGCCTGCATCGGCGCACGCCTGCGCCTGGGCGAAGGAGAACAGCAGCGTGAGGTTGGTCTGGATGCCTTCCTTTTCCAGCTTCTCGGCCGCGCGAATACCTTCCCAGGTTGAAGCCAGCTTGATCAGCACGCGGTCACGGCCAACGCCGGCAGCCTCGTACAGCGCGATCAGTTGGCGGGCTTTGCTCAGCAACGCCGGCTCATCGAACGACAACCGCGCGTCTACCTCGGTGGAGATGCGCCCCGGAATCACCTTCAGAATGCCCGTGCCCACGGCTACCGAAAACTTGTCGCAGGCAAGGTCGACATTACCCTTGGCATCGCTTTTGACCTGCTTGAGCAGGTCGGCGTAACCGGTAATGGCAGCGGCCTTGAGCAGCAGCGACGGGTTAGTGGTAGCGTCCACCGGCTTGAGGCGGGTGATGGCGTCCAGATCGCCGGTATCGGCGACCACGGTGGTGAACTGCTTGAGTTGTTCCAGCTTGGAAGTCATGGCGTGCTCTGTCCTGTGCAATGGCTCGACATTACCCGAGCCCCGGCGGCCACTCAAGGCCTGCACAAAGTGATCGGGCAAGCCCCCGCGGGTGCATTCGCTCGTTTGCGCAAAGCATGAGCAGGCTCGCCCCGCGAAAGGCTGCGTTAAAGGCTAACCCTTCGAGTCAAAACCGCCCCCCAGGTTCCATCAACGCCCTTGCAGCAGCTCAGCCGCCTGGTCCAGCACCGCAAGCGGCGTGTCAGTCTTGTGAATATCCGCCGACAGCAACTGGCGGAACCGTCGCGCGCCCGGAAACCCTTGGCCCAGGCCAAGAATATGCCGAGTGACATGGTGCATGGCGCCGCCGCTTTCGATATGCGCAACGATATAAGGCCGCAGCTTGGCCAACGCCTCGGCCCGGCCGATGACGGGCGCTGTGCTACCGAACAACTGCTGGTCGACCTCGGCCAGCAGGTACGGGTTGTGGTACGCCTCACGCCCCAGCATCACCCCATCGAAGGTCTGCAGGTGGGTGCGGCATTCCTCCAGCGTTTTGATGCCGCCGTTGAGCACCAGCTCAAGGTCGGGGAAATCCGCTTTCAGTTGCGCGGCCACGTCATAGCGCAGCGGCGGAATCTCGCGGTTTTCCTTCGGCGAGAGCCCTTCCAGAATGGCGATGCGCGCATGCACGGTAAAGCTGCGGCAGCCCGCGTCGCGTACTTGGCCGACGAAATCGCACAGCTCGGCGTAGCTGTCGCGGCCATTGATGCCGATGCGGTGCTTGACCGTGACCTCGATGCCCACCGCGTCCTGCATGGCCTTGACGCAATCGGCCACCAGCGCCGGATGCGCCATCAGGCAGGCGCCGATCATGTTGTTCTGCACCCGGTCGCTGGGGCAGCCAACGTTGAGGTTGACCTCGTCATAGCCCGCCTGCTCGGCAAGCTTGGCGCAGGCTGCCAGGTCGGCTGGGACACTGCCGCCTAGTTGCAGGGCTAGCGGGTGCTCGGAGACGTCGTGGCGCAGGAAACGTTGGGCGTCGTTATGCAGCAGGGCGCCTGTGGTGACCATTTCGGTGTAGAGCAGGGCGTTTTTTGATAGTAGGCGCAGGAAGAAGCGGCAGTGGCGGTCGGTCCAGTCCATCATCGGTGCAACGCTGAAGCGGCGGGATGGCGCAGGGCGCGTGGAGCCTGGTATTAAGCTTGGTTTTGCTGTGATTTCGTTCAACGTGTTTCGCACCGATTTTCGGGGGTTTTGGGGCGTTTTTACCAAGCGCTTGGTACAATGTACCAATCGACTAACGACGTGTACCAATTTCCTATGGCAACGATCAGACCGCGCAAGAAAGCCGATGGCACCATCAGCTACACCGCTCAGATTCGCATCAACCGCGACAAGGTCACAGTCTACCAAGAGAGCCAGACGTTCGCCCGTAAACAGGCCGCCGTAGCCTGGGCGAAGCGACGAGAGACTGAGCTGGCAGAACCTGGTGCGATCGAGCGTGCCAGTCGTGTGGGGCACAAGGTCAAGGACATGATCGACCGCTACCTGGTCGAGGCCGAAAAAGCCCGGCCGCTCGGAGAAACCAAGCGACGCACCCTGGAAGCCATCAAGCGAAGCCCGCTTGGTGAACGGGTCGATTCCGATATTTCCCAGCAGGTGCTCGTGGACTATGCGCTTTGGCGTATGAGCCCCGAGGGAGGAGGGATCAAGCCCCAGACGGCTGGCAACGACATGGCGCACCTGGGCTCGGTTCTATCGTTGGCTAGGGCGGCTTGGGGTTATGAGATCAATCCCCAGGCGATGGCTGATGCACGATTGGTCTTGAAGCAGTTTGGGTACAACCTCAAGAGCCGCGAGCGGGATCGGCGCCCGACACTGGATGAGCTCGACCTGGTGCTCGAACACTTCTTCGAGATGCTGCAGCGCAGGCCGACAGTCATCCACATGCCCAAGGTTGTCGCTTTTGCCATCTACTCGACGCGGCGGATGGATGAAATCACCCGCATTCGATGGGAAGACTTGGATGAGCACCGGCAGGCGGTGAAGGTCCGCGACATGAAAAACCCCGGCCAGAAGATCGGCAATGACGTTTGGTGCCATTTGCCAGATGAGGCCTGGCAGATCGTGCACAGCATGCCGCGCGAGTGCCCGGAGATCTTCCCCTACAACACCGACTCAGTTGGTACCGCCTGGGCGAAGGCGTGCAGGTTGAAGGGTATTGAGGATCTGCACTTCCACGATCTACGCCACGAGGGCGTGAGCCGGTTGTTCGAAATGGACTGGGATATCCCGAGGGTATCAAGTGTTTCAGGTCATCGTGACTGGAATTCGTTGCGGCGATACACACATTTGAGAGGGCGTGGAGATCGATATGCGGAGTGGAGTTGGTTGGAGCGGATCATCCAAGCTCCCGTCACGCTGGGCGCTCGGGCTGGGCAACCGGCTGGGAAAGCGCAAAGTCACTTTCGACAATCGCCATGATCTGCTCTGCCCTAAACGTCTAATTGGATCTAAGCATGTTGGGCAGCAGAGGCCGCTTTCGACCCCATAGCTGCCCTACTTTCAAGGCAGCAATCGGCCAGAAGCGGACATTTGATGCGCCCAATAATGAGAGCGCGAGTTAGATAACAGTCTTTGGCGGGCCGTAGGCGGCCATTCAACTCCCGGGCTGAAGATCTGACCCATGCTCCTGCGAAGCGGGCATTTATGCCTGCTTTTACGCAAAATTTACGGAAGACCGAGGTTGAGCATAGGATACTGCACGGCTCTCATTTCGTAGGCTAACCGTATGTCTCTCGCAGCAATGCGGCTTGTCGGCTTCATCTTGGGCGTTTTCCTGATCACTCTGGCAGTAACCATGGTTATTCCCATGGTTACGTTGGTAGTGTATGAGCGAGTCGATGAGCTCGGCGCCTTTCTGTGGTCGAGCCTGATTACGTTGGTCTGTGGGCTGGCGCTTATTGGGCGCAGGCATCCAGAAACATCCCAGCTGCGCCCAAGGGATATGTATTTCTTGACAACGGCGAGCTGGGTTGTGGTTTGCGCCTTTGCAGCTCTACCGATGGTGTTCATCCACCACATCAGTTACACCGACGCGTTTTTTGAAACGATGTCAGGGATCACAACGACAGGCTCGACCGTCCTCACTGGCTTGGATACCGCATCTCCCGGCCTTCTGATATGGCGCTCCATGCTTCACTGGTTGGGAGGCATAGGCTTCATCGGCATGGCTGTCGCTATCCTTCCGATGTTGCGAGTCGGTGGCATGCGCCTGTTCCAGACAGAGTCTTCTGACTGGTCGGAGAAAGTTACGCCGCGATCCCATGTGGCAGCCAAATACATCCTTGCACTCTACCTGGGACTCACGGGTGCTGGAGCACTAGCACTCTGGTTCGCTGGAATGACACCGTTCGAAGCGATCAACCACGCAATGTCGTTGATTTCTACGGGTGGATTCTCAACGTCGGATACCTCACTCGGGCATTGGACGCAGCCTGCGATTCATTGGGTTGCAGTGGTCGTCATGATCTTGGGTAGCCTGCCCTTCACCTTATACGTCGCGACATTGCGCGGTAATCGGCGTGCGTTACTGATGGATCACCAAGTACGCGGGTTTCTCGGGTTCTTGACTGTCACTTCGCTGGCTGTGGGTACGTGGTTATGCTTTCACAGCGAATACGACTGGTGGGACGCCGTTCGGATCGTGGCGGTCAACGTGACTTCCGTCGTGACGACCACCGGAATTGCGGTCGGTGACTACACACTGTGGGGGAGTTTTGCCGTTCTGTTGTTCTTCTACCTAACCTTTGTCGGAGGGTGTTCAGGCTCGACGGCTGGCGGTCTTAAAATCTTCCGCTTCCAAGTGGCTGCCGTCCTGCTCGTCAGTAACTTGAAGCAACTGATTCATCCACGCGCGGTCATTCAGAAAAAATACAATGGACACCCCATTGACGAGGAGATCGTGCGTTCGCTTTTGACTTTCTCGTTTTTCTTCACCATCACCATTGCCCTGATTGCGCTAGGACTGGCGCTGATCGGGCTGGACTGGACGACTGCTCTGAGTGGTGCCGCCACTGCTGTGTGCAACGTTGGGCCAGGCGTGGGCACAATTATCGGACCTGCCGGCAACTTCTCATCATTACCTGATGCAGCAAAGTGGCTGCTGACCGTTGGTATGCTCCTGGGACGGCTGGAAATCCTGACGGTGCTAGTGATGGTAACCCCGGTGTTCTGGAGGTATTAGCTGCCCACTGCAAAGGGCAGCTATGGGTCGATAGCGGTCATTCGCAAGCGACCGCTATCGACCCATAGCTGCCTTTCGCGAAGGTCAGATATCGGCCATAAGGCCACGCGCAAGTGGCTAGGTCGTTTGTCGGCATCAGCCCAAATACTTATGCCGCTGTAGCGTAGATGCTTCAAGGGGCTGCCCGAAGCGTCTTGTTCAACTGTGCGCACTCTTTACGCGCAGCATCCCGTTGCTGATCCAAGTAAAGAGCAAGATCGGCAATGTGGATGCCTCGCGCGCTTTTCTGGCTTGATTCCAGTCGGGTGATGGGGAGGTTGATCTGGCCGGCCAGGACCTTCCGCTGAAACATATCCGGCGTTAGGTGGGTGAAGTAGTCAGTGCATACACGATCAATCGAGATGATTGCCACGCCGTTGTACTGTGCCATCAGCATAAATGCCGTGTTCATGCCAGGCCCTCCTGCCGTTGCAGCTGCGGTTCACCACTCACAAATTCTTGATGAAGGGCTGCGGTGGCCTGGTGTTGTTCCCCTAGCCACTCGTTTTGGACTCGGTTTCGGCCCAAGGCATAGGCTTGGTCCTGCAGCAAGGATGTGTCATCTGGCCCGCCAGAGTCGGTTAGTTGCAATAAGTCGCAATGCCATTTCGTGATCGCCGCCATGTCATCGGGGTGGATCTTGGAATTGAGGTCGGGCTTGTCGAGGCTGCGGCGAGGCGCTGCACCGCCGCAGGGGACGCCGGAGAGCAGGATGTTGCTGTCGGGCTTACAGCCCTCGGCGTTGACCTGGCGGTGGCGCTCGGTCTCGGTTATCAAGCCCAGCACCGTCGCGGGCGGTACTGCCATGCCGTAGTCATTCAGGGCCACGGCATCGTATTGGTTGGCGGCAGCCGCGGTGGCGAGGGCTTTCAGTTTGATGAGGTCCATGTTCATGCCGTAGTCCTCCGGCTGAAGATGAAGCCAGCTGCCTGGCGGATCTTCGAGCACTGGTCGTGGTTGCCCTTCACGCGGGCCTTGTTGCAGACATCGCAAATGGATGACATCGCAGGGCGTGTCATGGGTTGCACGCCTTGGCGCGTCCGTGTGGTCGGGGTGTAGGTCTGTGCACTAGTCACAGCGAATACCTCTCGTGGGCGCGGCGTGCATTTGGGCTCAGGGCCAGGTGCTGGTAGCCGGTGTAGTTGTTAACACTCGGTAACGTGCCTCTCGCGGCGTTAACGGGTGTTGGCAGGTGCAGCTGGATCAGGGCGGCGACGAGCGCGCAGGCCAAGATAAGGCAGACCATCTGCCAGGTGCGGGTGGGGTTATGCACGTTTGCGCTCCCTCTTGATCTGCATGGCGACCTGCTTACTCGCCAGCTCGAACAGTTCGGCGAAGGACACTGGCGCGATCGACTGCTCGCCGTTGCGCACGGCGTCCAGGCGATTGCGATACAGCCCGGCCGGGCCGAGCCAGGCGACGGCGTTGTGCTCGGCGTTCGACACAGGGCAGTCGTGAGCTTCTGGGACGGGGCCTTCGTGGTGTCGCCTGCACTTCCTGCAGTGATATTGACCGCCGTCGTCGGCCTCGCTCATGCACCAATCATGGCGATGCGTGCTCATGCGGCCTCCTGCAGGTACAGATCGATCAGGTCCTTGGCGTTGGCGGCGATCAGGTCCTCTGCCTCGTCGGGGCAGACGCTGTTGCCGATCAGCCGGATCTGGTCGGTGTTCGAGATGGGGTGCCACTCCAGTTGGCCGGTTTCCTTGTTCTCGAACAGGCCGCGATCAAGGATGTAGTCGGGACTGAAGCCTTGAGCGAGTTTCAGCTCCGGGGCCTTAAGCATGCGCAGGGTAAAGTCGATCAGTGCGTGCTCGCCGAGGAGCACCAGGTCGACCGGTTCGGGAAAGTGTTCCGGCAGGTACTTGTGCAGGAAGTGAGCGCACCTGCGGGCCTTCACCAGCAGCTCGGGCGGCAGGATCGCGGCGGGCACTTGGACGATGGTGACCAAAGCCATGCGTTCCTTGGTTGGCAGGGTGTGCATTGGTTCGCCCATGCCTTGCCACTGCCCGCCGGTGCCGTAGTACTTCACCAGGTACGCGCTGGCCAGGCGCTGGTTGGTGCCGCGCCCGAGAATCGTGCTCAGTGGCACCTTGGCTGCTCGCCCGTCGCCCTTGTAGAAACCACCGTTCGCCTGCTCAAAGTGGCATGCAGCGACCGCATGGTGACCGCTGCCGGTGGTCAGTGCGTTGACGGGCTGGCCCATACCGCTGCCGGTAGAACCCTTGCGCAGGGTGATCATCGAAGCGGTGACCAGCGCTTGTTCACCTCGGCAAGCTCCGGTGATCGTCCGGGTTGACTCGGAAACGGGGTAGCCCGATCGGTCTCCATGATGCGTTAGGTGGGTCAGATGGGCTGCCGCCAGGGCGAAATGACCGCCTTTGATCTGGGCCACCTGGGGGCGTAGCGGCTCGCCCGCGCTGAAAGTGCGCTGCGTGCTCGCGTTGGCGAACTCGGTCAGGCTTGCGGCGGCCAGCTGCTGCTCGTCCAGTTGCAGCACGAAGGGCTGCTCGGCCATGACGGTATGACGCCAGAACCCCTTCGCGACGCGCCGGCAGGTGTTGTCCACCAGTGGACGCTTGCGGTCGAAAAGGCTCTTGCCCAGGTCAGAGAAGTCGATGCACTCGGCGGCGGTGCGCCACGGCAGTTGCCCCGACTTGGGCTTTTCATGCCGTTTCGGCTTCGTCCAGACGATTGGGCGGCCGTCCGTGCGGCCGATGAGGAACAGGCGCTTGCGGATGGTAGGGGCGCCGGCGTTCGAGGCGCGGCGTTCTCGCCACTCGACATCGCAGCCCAAGCCGCGCACCAAGGCCTCCATCGGCACCCACTGGCCGATGCTGTCCATGATCTCGCCTATGTCCGGGTGATCTGCAGCCAGGCCGGTAGTGAGGCAGGCGATGAATGCCTTGAAGGTGCGACCCATTTCCGACTTGATCGGCTTGCCGTCGTCGTCCAGTGGCCCCCAGGCCTGGAACTCTTCGACGTTCTCCATGAGCAGCAGGCGTGGGCGGGTCACGAAGACCCAGCGCACTACCACCCAAGGCAGCGACCGAACAGCCTTGCTGCGCGGGGCGCCGCCTTTGGCTTTGGAGAAATGACGGCAGTCTGGCGAGGCCCACAGGATGCCCACGGGCTGGCCGCCGGTGGCCTGCAGCGGGTCGACCTCGTAGATGTCGCTGATGTAGTGACGGGTGTTGCGGTGGTTCGCGCGGTGTACGGCGATTGCGATGGGGTTGTGGTTGATGGCGATGTCAGGATCGCGGTACACGCGGGCACCGCCGCTGCTGGCCCCGCCCGCACCGGCGAACAAGTCGACGTACAGTTCGCGCTGGAAGGGCAGGGCGTGCTGTTGCGCGGCATGGATGTTGATCTGCTGGGCGGCGGTCATGCTGCCTCCCCGGCGGTTGCCGTTGTAGCGGGTGTGGAGCGCAGCTGATGGTGCACGCGTACGGCAAGGGCGTGGATGTCTTGGCGTTGCTGCAGCGCGCGGTTGCGCCATGGCTCAGTGCCCTTCGCGACCTTCCACGTTTTCTCGGCCAAGGCCAGTGTCTCGGCAGCGTTGATCATCAAGTCGTAGTCAGCTCTGGTCACCGGCATCGCGGTGTACGACATGATTCTGGCTTCCAGATCGGCGATGTGGGCCTTCAACGCGGTGATGCTAGCTGTGCGGGCGTCTAACTGCTGGGCGCAATTTCTCTGGGCGTCTTCGAGCTCTGCGCGCAGTGATTCCCGTACTCGTTTCGCTTCCTGCAGCTGCAGTTTCAGCGTTTCTTGGTGGGCCAGCTTGCCGTCAGCGAAGCCCTCCTTGTAGGCGCGAATGCGTGCCTTCGCGAACAGGTACGGCAGGACAATGAGCGTAACCAGCCAGAGGGTGCCGGCGGCGAGTGCGTACTGGTGCGGGTGCATGTGCTGTGCTCCTGGTTCTCGGCACCAAGCCTGAAAGTGGTGGTGGCTTGACGGCGAAGTGGTGCCCCTGATGGCCGGGGCCGCCTGGTTAAGCGGTCTGTTGGTGTTGCTGGTCGAGGTAGTCGGCCAGGTCGTGCAGGTAGATCACGTACTGAGCTCGGGTCGAGCTGTGCAGCTTCTTGAGCGTCAGGTTGATCTCGCCTTTCTGGATCAGCTCCCTGAACCGGCGGTCCGTCTTGATGTGCGGGAAGTAGTGCGCACGCACAGCTGACAGAGTTGGGCAGGGCGTTGTCCATTGGTTGCGTAGCTGGTCCAGCGTTTTGCTCATGGGTGCTCCCCGTGCCCCTCGTTATGAGGCCTGAGCTGGGCGCGTACGGCTTCTGCGAGGTGGTGCTTGCAAGTGCCGGTGACTGCCGCGTGGACTGTTCCAAGGCCGTCAGTGACGACGGCACCGAATGGGCGGGCGGGGGTGACTGTTTGTATGACGTAGGCGATCTGGTGGGCTTCGATCACGCTGTTCACGCAGTCTTGGGCTTCCATCAGGGCGATAGCCTGTTGCGACAGTCGCCCGGAGTCAGCCCGGCCGTTGGCCAGTTCTTCAAGGAAGTCGCGTAAAGCCATGTACTTCGAGGAATCGCCGCGCTGCAGGGTGAGCGATCCGGTCAGGGGGCCGAAAATCACCCTGATGTGGTGCGTGCTGGTGTCGTTCTCCACCTCGATCAGTGCGTCACTGGTGGTCTCGGGGCGGCGCAGGGGGCACGTGGTGGTGCCTCCGTTCTCCAGCGCTTTCTGGAGCAACATGACCCGTTTCAGGGGGACGGTGTATTCGCTCACGCCGTACCCCCTGCAGGTACGGCGCGGACCAGGCCGGCGGGGGAAACGATCAGGCGCAGGCCGGTACGACGCTGGAATGCGTCGACGACTGCGGGGCGGGTGCAGGTGGTGGGGTGCAAGTAGACCTTGCCCCCTTGGGGGTGCTGTTGGGTTGGCATATCTGGACCTCAGTGGTGAGAGGGGTAGCGGTCCAGACAATACTTAAACGAATTTTTCCGGTCAATACCTAAACGAGATGATCTCTATCCGTTTACGGTTCAGAAGATCTCAACCTTGGATACGACCACCCCACAGATGGCTGCATCGTTGGGCAGCTCGATTATTGGGTCCGGCCACGAGGGGTTGAGCGGCTTCAAGAATTGGCGTTCGCCTTCTAGAACAAGCTGTTTAAAGGTTGCCTCTTTGCTGCTTGCCAGCTTGACGATGACCAAGGAGCCATTTTCATAGTCTTTTGCAGGGTCGACGAAAATGATGTCGCCATCCCTGAATGATCTGCGTTCATGAGGGTTAAACATCGAGAGCCCGCGAACACGAAGGGCAAACGTTGCACTGCTGTGCGAGACCGCGCAGGGCAACCATGCCTCGGCGTCTTCCAGTTCCAGCGGTTCTTGCATCTCGCACCAGGCTCCAGCCTGTACCCATGAAATCAGCGGTACGAAACCACGGACTTTTGGTCCTGGCTCCACATTGGCCAGCGGGCCAGCTGCTGGCGGAATGCTCCCTTCGCCCTTCCATAACCAGTCAGTAGTCACTCCGAGGACTTTTGCGATTCTCTCGACGTTCTCCTGCCGGGGGCTAACCGATGTGCCTGACAGAATTCTGTGAATGGTTGGCTGGGGTACGCCGGAACGTCTGGCAAGCTCGCCGCCTGACATCCCAAGCTCATGCATGCGTTTTGCTACGCGATTTCCTATCACTGCTGATGGCTCTGATTAGTTTGCGTATCGCTAGTGTATTGCTCTGCCCGATTCGTTTGGGTAAGATCTGCTTATTCGCTAACGAATAGGTTGCATCATGTCCATACAAGAGATGCTTGGAGCGCTAATCGAAAGAGGTTTTTCACAGCGTGCGATTGCAGAACGGGTCGGCGTAACGCAGCCGACAATCTATCGCGCGACGAAGGGGGCGGCAGTCCGCTACGAGGTGGGCAAGGCTATCGAGGTTTTCTACGAGGAAGAGATCAGGAGCGTAAGGCAGCTCCAAAAGTAAGGATCACCTGGCCGGGTGCTCTCACCACAAGAGCGACCCAGCCTGGTGTTGGACCCCCGCCATCCGGCGGCCTCTCACCACAAGAATGGCCGGATGACTAGAACCGCATGTAATGCCCGCACAGCACGCAAGGCACCACACAACGGTCGTGGTCGTAGGATAGGGCTTGCCTGATCCCATGGCTACACCGTTAACCGAGGATTAACGGTTATGAGTCGCATCGATACTCTGCCGGACTATGGTCCGGCTCTCTCCCTCCGCCACGCGCTCTACCGCGCAGGGCGCGAATACAAAGGCGGTCTCACAACGCTGGCCTTTGACATGGGCATGGACTTTGATGCCCTGCAGAAGAAATTGAAGCACGACGAAGAGCGCCGCTGGCTCAACCCTGACGAGCTTGAAGAGGTATTGCAGTTCACCTCCGACAAGCGCGTGCTTGATGCCCTGGGGCGTGCCGCAGGTGTTGTCTGGTACCGACCACAGCCCGTTCCGGCGACCAATGAGCAGTTGAAGGCTGTCGGTCTGTTGCTGGAAGAGGCCGCCCAGTTCGTCAGCAGCATGCATGAAGGTGCTGCTGACAACGTATGGGAGCTGCACGAAGTCCAGAAGCTTGAGGCCTGTGGAATCGACGTTATCCGCCAGGTGCTCGCGATTATCGCGGGTGCTCGTCAAGCAGTGGAGGACCGTGCCGATGGCTGATGATGTCGATTTCGCCAACGATAGCGCCGAGTACTTTCTGAAATTGTCGCTGCTGCGTGTTGCGCGCCTCCCTGTTGGGCCGAGCGCGCTCATCTGCGTGGATTGCGACGAACCAATCCCTGAGGCCCGCCAGCAATCGGTGGCGGGGTGCGAAACCTGCGT
This sequence comes from Pseudomonas farsensis, assembly GCF_014268805.2. Lineage (GTDB taxonomy): Bacteria > Pseudomonadota > Gammaproteobacteria > Pseudomonadales > Pseudomonadaceae > Aquipseudomonas > Aquipseudomonas farsensis. The sequence goes on along the minus strand of NZ_JABWRF020000005.1, from coordinate 45,215 downwards.
GGATTGCCAGAGCCTTCGGGAGCGGCGCAGATGAGCGGGCGCTCAACTCCTACCACAGCGGATTGGGCGCGGCGTTACATTGAAACCTTCGGTCTTGCCCTGGTGCCCATCGAGCCTGGCGAAAAGGGCCCGAAGGGGCACGGCTGGAACAAGCCCGGCGGCTACTTCACTGCCGCATCTGATGCTGAAACCTTCTGGACGAAGTGCCCGAGCCATAACCTCGGTGTGGTGCTCGGGCCTAGCCGTGTCTGCTCGCTGGACGTTGATGACGTCGAGCTGACCCGCCAGGTCTTGCAGCAAACGCGTGGGCTCGACGTCGACGCGCTTGCCGACGCATATCCGACTTCGGTGGGTAACCCCGAGCGCTTCCGGGTGATGTTTCGTGTCCCCGAGGGCGTGGAACTGAGCCGCCATGCCTTGGTTTGGCCCAATAAGAACGACCCCGATGGCACCATCTATAAAGGGCTCATGACGCAGGTGAAAGCAGCCGTTGACGCGGAGGATGCTGGCCGCGAGGCGGCTTTCCGCATGGCAGCTGAGCCCTTCAAGAAAGTGACCGTCTTCGAACTGCGCGGCGGCCTCGTCCAGGACGTGCTGCCGCCTTCGATTCACCCTGGTACGGGTAAACCCTACACATGGCGCACCCCGCCAGATGCCGGCGGATTGCCGGAGTTGCCGACCGAGCTGCTGGCAATCTGGCAGGGTTGGGACGAGTTCAAGCCCAAGGGGGAGGCTGTTTGCCCGTGGAGGCCGAAGCCGTCTGCACCTACCGCTCGCCCTTTGCCCAAGCCATCACCGGGTCCTGCCCGATCCGGTGATCGGCTTCCCGAGGTCATCCCCGAATTTAACCGCATCCATGATATCGCCACGATGATAGAGGCGCATGGATACAAGCGTGCGGACGGTAAGTGGCTGAGCCCGCACAGCAGCTCAGGGATTCCGGGGGTAACGATCACCGACGGCAAGCTCTACTCCCATCACACTTCGGACCCACTGGCGAACGGGCACAAGAATGATGCGTTCGACGTGTTTTGCATTCTGATGCACGACGGCGATCAGAGGGCAGCTACCAGAGCAGCTGCGCAGATCCTAGGTCTCGACGCCAAGTCTCGCCCGCCAATGCCGCCGCCACTCGGTGAGCTTCCCCGCACCCCATCGGTCACCGAGCACGCCGGCCGGGACGAGGTTGGTGCTGACGGCAGCCAGAGCGAGCCAAGCCCGGCCGCCTCCTCGGCCACCGGGGGGGAGGGGGAAGACGGTCTTGTCTTGAGAAGCGCAAAGCGCCGCTTCGCCCTGGTCGAAGGCACCACGAACGTGTGGGACATGGACAAAGGGCAGTCGATGAAACGGTCGGGGTTCGAGGCCCTAGTCGGTAAACCTCTGGCCAAGCAATGGCTGGAGAGCACCGACAAAAAGTTGGTCTCGTCCGAGCAAGTCAAGGAACTCGAGCAGGCCCGTAAGATGTCGAGCAAGAAGGGCGGTGCGTTGAACCTCGCCCCGCTTGATCGCTATATCTACATCGATGGCACCAAAGAAGCTTGGGACCGAGAGAAGAAACGGCGCCTGCCAGAGGGCAGCGTCAAGATGGCCCTGGGTGATGCCTACCAGTTGTGGCTGAACAGCCCAAACCGGCGGGTGGTAGACGTCGACCATATCGTGTTCGATCCGACGATGACCAAGGACCCGGCGATCTACATCAACACCTTCGAGGGCCTGCCGCTGGAGCCGGTGCGGGATGACACTGCTTGCGAGAATCTGCGGTGGCTGATCTCGTTCCTGTGTAACCACGACGCGGTGGCGCTCGATTGGCTGGTCAAATGGATGGCCTACCCGCTGCAGCACATGGGCGCGAAGATGGACACAGCAGTGCTGTTCCATTCCACGATGGAGGGTTCCGGCAAGAGCCTGCTGTTCGCGGACATCATGGGCGAACTTTATGGACGATATGGCGCAACGGTTGGTCAGACCCAGCTCGAAGGCAACTTTAATGCCTGGCAGAGCGGCAAGCTGTGGGCGGTGTTCGAAGAGGTCGTCAGCCGTGACCAGCGCTACAACCAAGTCGGCAAGATCAAGCACATGATCACCGGCAAGACGGTGCGCATGGAGTCGAAGTTCATCAACGGCTGGGAAGAGGCCAACCACATGAATTCGGTCTTCCTGAGCAACGAAATCATGCCCTGGCCGATCAGCGAGAGCGACCGCCGCATGTTGGTGATGTGGCCGCTGGAGACCTTGCCGGCAGAGCGGCAGAAAGCTATCGCGCACGAGCTGGCCAGCGGTGGGGTCGCTGCCTTGTACGGCTGGCTGCTCGATGTCGAACTGGGCGATTTCAACCAGCGTACCCGCCCGCCAGAGACTGACGCCCGTCAGCGCTTGGTGGAACTGAGTCGTACTGCTTGGCAGACATTCTTCTATCTGTGGCGAGCCGGCGAGCTGGGGCACGGCCTGTGGGGATGCTGCCTCACTTCTGACGTTTACGCGATGTTCCTGGAGTGGTGCTCGCACAACAAGGAAAACTCCATGAGTCACACTAAGTTCTCGTTGATGTTGAGCGCGAAGGTGGAGAAGACGAGAGCCATCCCCTGGACGGATGGCAACAACCGTCGCTTTGCGGCGTTCTTCTTCCCCTGTGATGGTGATCCTTCCCTGCCCCCATCCGTTGTAGCGGCCGAGCTGGGCAAGAACGTCGTCGAGTGGCGTGCTCGGGCGAAGCTGGCGGGCTGGAGCGTGGACAGCTGGGACCACATCAAGAGGCTCGCAGCATGAATACGTCTGAAAGTGTGTTGGGTGTGTTGGGTTGGTGTTGGGTTGGTTGGTGCAAGTCAACACAGGTTCAGGCCCCGAATTCCGTGACATGGCGGGAACGTGTGTTGGGTGTGTTGGGTTTGCGTACGCGCGCGCGCAGGCGCGCTTTTTTTAGCAGGGAAACTGACGGGGTAAAAATTCTCCATGCGAGAGCTTTTAAACCCAACACACCCAACACACTCGACACATTTATGCCTAATCCATTGAATCTACTGAGTTTTAAGTGTGTTGGGTTTGTGTTGGGTTGCCTCATTTATGTGTCGGGTAGTTCTTCGGGGAGGTTCTGGCGATGAAAAAGGATGTTGATGTCCTCATGCGCCACTGGGCCGAGCAGCGCGCCCGATACGGTTTGGAATCTGGCCTGGGAAGTCAGATGGGTTCCATCATGGAGTGGAAGGGCGCAGCCCCTCGTGGTGGTGCCGCAGGCTCACGCATACCGGTCAAAGGCGTTGGCATGGATCGCGCGGCCGCTGAGGTGGACGCTGCTCTGGCCGAGCTGGAGCGGCGAGACGAGCGGGGCAGACTCCTGGCTCGCCTCGCTACGTTCAGGTATCTCCACGAAGCCACCATCCGCGAGCAAATGAGGGCCGTAGGGCTCGCTGAGGACGCAGAGCGCACTTACTGGTACTGGCTTGAGGCCCTGCATCTGCAGGTGGTGAGGATCATAATTGCGCGCGCGGGGCCATGCAGGACCAATACCGTTCGTCGGGTGGGAATGCGCCGTGCGTGCGCCGTCGATGCGCCGAAGTAGCGCCAAAGCGGAGTACCGAAAACAGCCTCTTTTCGGTTTTGCAGTTAGCCGGTAAAAAGGCCCCACGATATCAAAAGTGCGCTTAGGCGCTTCCCCCACAAGCACTGTGCTGTGCACCCGCTCCGACCTGTCGGTGCACCGAGAACCCTGCCTTTTGGCGGGGTTTTCTATTTCCGGCGCCGTGCTTTGCCAATGAGGCTTACATGAATAGCGAGCAACAAGCATTAGCCGAGCTGCCGATCTGGATGGTCATCGTCCTGTCCCTGGTCGGCGGTGTGTCGGGAGAGATGTGGCGGGCGGACAAAGCGGGCATGAGCGGCTGGGGATTGATTCGCCGGTTGGCCTTGCGGTCGGGTGCCTGCGTCACCTGTGGGCTGTCGACCAACATGCTGCTGTACGCCCTCGGGGTTTCGGTATGGGCGGCAGCGGCGGTGGGTTGCCTGACCGCGATGGCCGGCGCCGATGTGGCGATCAACCTGTATGAGCGCTGGGCAGCAAAGCGCCTGGGCCTCGGGCAGGTGGCACCGCAGGCAGGCGAGCCGGGTCAGTGACCCGCCCGGAATCCTGGGAGGGGGGGGACCCTGGCGATATGGCCGGGGTACGGGACCGGGAACCCGCGGCTTTTTGTTAGCGGCAGGTTTTCCCACGTTGGTTGACATTGGTTGACAGGTTTACACCCCGAGGTGACAGAGGTTTACATGACATTCCTCACTCGAACCGAGTACGCGAAAAGCAAGGGCTGGTCGCGGCAGTACGTCGGCAAGTTGGTCCTGCAGGGCCGCCTGATTCTCTCAGCCGACGGTTTGGTTGATGTCGATGCCAGCGAAGAATACCTAGCGATGACAAGCGAGCCGGGTAGACGCAACTCCAACGTGCAAGCTGCTCCCAGTGCCACAGTGTCACCCTCCCAGCGGCCGCCGGAAATTCAACATCCTGTTGTTCATCCAGGCTATCAGCAATCCAAAGCCCGGCTTGCTCTGGCACAGGCTGAGCTGACCGAAACCAACTTGCGCAAGGCCAATGGCGCGCTGGTTGAAGTGGACGTCGTGGATCAAGCAGCGTTTGCTGCTGGCAGGATGATTCGCGATCAAGTTCTGGCACTTCCGGCGCAGCTTGCGCCTGAAATTTCGTCCATCTCTGACCCCTGGCAAATCGAACGGATCCTTGCCAGCGCATTGCGTCGAGTTTTGGATGACGCTGCCTCCATGTCCGCTGCCGAATTCGAGCAGGCCATCCACTCACAGAGCTGAACCTATGCAGTTTCCATACGCAGACGGGGCGGCGGTCCACCATGCTGCGTATATGCGAGGCCTGAAGCCTGATCCTGAACTCTGGGTCGATGAGTGGGCCGACGGTTACATGCGAATCCCGCGTGATACCGGTGCCGCAGAACCTGGAAAATACCGCACGGCGCGCACGCCGTATGCCCGCGAACCCATGCGATGCCTATCCCCAGCCCACCCGTCTAAGCGGGTGGTCACGATGGTTGCGTCGCAGTTGATGAAAACGCAGATCGCCCTTAATTGGATCGGCGCGCTGATTCACATGGCACCGTCCAACATCTTGACGCTGCTGCCTAGCCTGGGGCTGGCGAAACGGGTGTCTTCCCGGATCGGCAAGACGCTCACCGCGATTCCAGAGCTGAAGTCGCGTGTTGCCGCCTCTCGTTCCAGAGATGCCCGCAATACGATGGATACCAAGGAATTCGAGGGTGGTACGTTGTACGCCACCACGGCAGGCTCGGCCGCCAACCTTGCCGAGCTCTCGGCAAGGTATGTCTATGGCGACGAAATTGATCGTTGGGATGTGGATGTCGACCAAGAGGGCGACCCCATCAAGCTGGCAGAGGCTCGGGGCAGTACCTTCGGCCGCAATGCCAAGTTCTATTTCTCCAGTTCACCCACGATCAAAGGCGCGTCGCGGATTGCCGACCTCTTCGAGATGAGTGATCAGCGGTACTACTACGTTCCGTGTCCGAACTGTGGGCATATGCAACGCTTGGAATGGGAGCGCCTGATGTACTCGACCGACTTCAGTACCGTGCACTACCAGTGTTCGGGGCCTGAATGCGACGTGCTGATCGAGGAGCACCAGAAGGGCGAGATGTTGGCCAATGGGGAGTGGCGTTCCCATTCTACTGGCGATGGCGAAACGGTGGGCTTTCACCTCAACGCGCTTTACGCGCCGCTGGGCTGGCATTCCTGGGCCATGCTGGCCCGTGAGTTTGAAGAAGCCAAGCGTGCCGCGGATCGCGGTGAGTTGGAGCCGATGCAGGTGTTCTACAACACCCGCCTGGCCGAGGTTTGGGATAGCGCGATCGAGCAGACCAAGGCTGAGGTGCTGCAGGCTCGCGCGCTGCAGGAAGACTACGTGCTCGGTACCTTGCCCGTTGGAGCGCTGGCGCTCACGGCTTCCGTCGACGTGCAGGCCAACCGCCTGGAGCTGATGGTCATGGCCTGGGGCGCTGGCATGGAGCGCTGGGTGATCGATCACCAGGTCATCCCCGGCGACCCGGCCGACGAGCGCACCTGGGCGCTGCTCGATGGCCGCCTCAAGATCCGCTACCCGCACCCTTGCGGCGTCAGCCTGGCGATCCTGGCCACCGGCATCGACTCCGGTGGCCACCACACCCACGAGGTTTACCAGTTCACCCGTGTGCGCCGTTGGCGCAACGTGTTTGCGCTTAAGGGCGCGAGCAAGCCGGGCAGGCCTGTGATCGCCCAGCGCCCCTCGCAGGTGGATGTCACATGGAAGGGGCAGACCGAACGCAACGGCGCCGAGCTGTGGATCGTCGGTACCGACACGGCGAAAGACTGGATCTACAACCGCTACAGCTTCGAGCAAGGTCCTGGTGCGCTGCACTTCGCCAAGGACCTGCCGGACGAGTTCTTCCAGCAGTGCGTGGCCGAACGCAAGGTCGCCCGCTACGTGAAGGGCTACAAGCGGATCGAGTGGGTCAAGAGCAAGGCTGAGCGCAACGAGGCGCTGGACCTCATGGTGTACAACCTGGCCATGGCCAACTTCCTTGGCCTGCACCGCTACGGCGAGCACGACTGGGACAAGCTGCGGCAAGCGCTCGCGCAGGCCAGCCTGTTCGACCAGAGCGAACCGCAGCCAGCCCGGCCCCAGGCCAGAGAGCGGGATGACGACCAGGCCGAAGAAGCGACGTCGCCAGCACCTTCGCTGGCGCCGGTCAGGCGCAGTGATCCGCCACCGCCGGCCCCAAGGGCCGCACCCCAACCCCCGCAACGCCGCAGCTCCACCAGCGGTTACCTGAAGAGACGCTGACATGGCTTACACAAAAGCAGACCTCGCCACCGTCGAGCGTGCGATCGCGCGTGGTGAAAAGATCGTTCGCTACTCGGACCGTACCGTCGAGTATCGAACGGTCGACGAACTGATCCAGGCGCGCAACTTGATCCAGTCCGAGCTGGTGAAGGCCGCCGGGCCGCGCTCGCGCGTGACTCGCCTCTATCACGGGGGCAAGGGACTGTGAGCGCACGTTATATGTCCCTTGGCCGTTCGGGCATCCTGGTGCCCGAGCGGATCAAGGCCAGCTACGAAGGCGCCGCCGAGGGGCGGCGCTCATCGGGGTGGGATGCGCCGGACACCGGCGTAAACAGCCTGATCATGCCGGCCTTGCGCAATCTACGTTCTCGCTCCCGCAGCGCGGTGCGCAATGACCCATACGCGGCCAACGTCATCGACAAGCGTGTGAGCAACCTGATCGGCACCGGCATCACGCCGCATCCGCAACTGGTCGACAAAGAGGTGCGCAAGGCCATGCAGGTGCTGTGGGAGGACTGGGTCGATGAAGCCGATGCCGATCAGCTCACCGACTTCTACGGTCTGCAGGCGCTAGTGGCGCGCACGGTGGAGCAGTCCGGCGAATGCTTCATCCGCCTGCGTCCACGCCGGCTGGAGGATGGCTATGCCGTTCCGCTGCAACTGCAGTGCCTGGCGCCGGAGTTCGTTCCCCATGACAAGTTCGAGGTGACCCGCTTCGGTAACGTCATTCGCGCCGGGATCGAGTTCAATGCCATGGGCCGGCGTGTGGCGTACTGGTGCTATCGGGTCCACCCCAGCGACAAGTCCTCGCTGAATGTCGGCTACAACCAGCTGGTACGGGTCCCCGCCGAGCAGATGCTGCACGTCTTCGAGCCGCTGGAGCCGGGGCAGCTGCGCGGTGTGCCACGCCTGGCACCTGTTTTGAAGCGCCTGCGCAGCCTGGACAACTTCGACGATGCTGTGCTGTTCCGGCAGGAAGTGGCCAACCTGTTCGCAGGCTTCGTTCGCAAGCCCGCGCCGGATGGCCCGCCGCAGTTGGATATCACCGGGTCACCCGTCAACCTCGACCGGGACGGTTTCACCCCCATGGTGGGGCTGGAGCCCGGCACGGTGCAGGAGCTCGGCGCAGGGGAGGAGATCGAATTCTCCGACCCGCCAGACGCCGGCAACAACTACCGCGATTTCATGCGGCAGCAGCTCATGGCCGCAGCAGCTGGCACCGGCTTGCCCTACGAGCTGATGACCGGTGACATGCAAGGCGTCAACGACCGCGCCATCCGCGTGGTGCTTACCGAGTTCCGGCGCAGGCTGGAGCAGCTCCAGTTCCAGGTCTACGTCCACCAGCTGTGCCGCCCGGTGCGGCAAGCCTGGTTGGACATGGCGGTGTTGGCCGGCGCGGTCGACCTGCCTGACTACTCGCTACGTCGCCGCGAATACCAGCGTACCCGTTGGGTGCCACAAGGCTGGGCTTATATCCACCCCGTTCAGGACGTCCAGTCCAGGCAGATGGAAATCGCTGCCGGCTTTACCACGCGCAGCGAGACCTGTTTGCGCAACGGCACTGACGCCGAGGTGGTGGACGAAGAAAACGCCGCAGATCTCGCCAGGGCGACGCACCTGGGAATCAAGTACAGCACGTTGTCGGCGGTCGACGACGACCCCGACGAGAAGGAGAAACCATGACCCCCTTGAAGCCAGTCCGCGTCTTCAACAAGGCGCCGACGCCACCGCAGGAAAATGAACAGCACTGGTACCGCATCAGTGCAGCGACCAAGGCTGAAGGCGCAACTGAAGCCGAGCCAAGCCCGATCGAGATCTACATCTATGGCGAGATCGGTGGCTGGGGCATTACTGCCAACCAGTTCCTCCGTGATTTGAAAGCGGTCGACGACGGTGTGTCGCCGGTGCAGGTGGCCTTCAACACCAACGGTGGCGACCTGTTCGAGGGCGTTGCCATCCATAACGCACTGAACCGGCTGGGCGAGCGCTGCACTGCCCGCATCGACGCCTTGGCGGCCAGCGCGGGCAGCGTTGCGGTGTGCGGCGCTCACCGGGTGGTGATGGCATCGAACGCAATCCTGATGATTCACAACCCCTATACCTGGATCGAGGGCGACGCCGATGAGCTGCGCCGGGTGGCCGATGTGCTCGATCAGGCGTTCGAGGTGATCATCGCGGCCTACAAGGCCAAGTCGCCTGATATTGACGAAGCCGAGCTGCGGCGGCTGGTCAACGATGAAAGCTGGCTCACCGCCGAGGAGGCGCTCGCGCTCGGGCTGGTGGATGAGATTGGCAGCGGCGTGCAGGTGCGGGCGTGTCTGGGTAATGGCGCGGCTATGGCCCGGTACCAGAAAACCCCGCAGCCGTTGCTCGACCAACTGGCCAGCAAGCCTCCGGCCGATGACCCGGTGAAGCCGCCGGCGCCGAACAAACCTGACGTCAGCGACTCCACGGCGTTGGCTCTGATGATCACTCAGGACTGCACCAAGGCCGGCATCGGCAACCTGGCCGAGACGCTGATTGCGTCGACCAAGTTGGTCGACAAAGCCACGGTGCAGGCTGCGCTGGCGACTGCCAAAGGCATTCACGATCTGTGTGTCGCGGCGCGGTTACCCGAGCTGACCAAAGAGTACGTGACGGCTGGCCTGGGCGCTGATGCCGTGCGGGCGCGTTTGTTCGAGAAGCTGGTCGGCTCCGGGAAAGGCTTCGAAATCAACAACAGCCTGCCCCCGGCCGATGACGACCAGGAGAAGGTCAAGGCGCAGTTGCCGAACCCATCCAGCATTTGGGCTGCCCGCCGGCAGGCCGCCAACAAAGGAGCACGACCATGAGCAGCATCCAACACGAACCGGTCCACGCCGGTGAGTTCTTGCTTTCCGAGGGGGCAGGGAAGATCTCCCGCGAAGCCATCAACATCGCTGCTGGCCCGGCCCTGGTTGCTGGGCAGGTGTTGGGGCGACTCACCGCGAGTGGCGAATTCACTGCCTACAGCCCCGTGGCGGAGGACGGTAGCGAAAACGCTGTATGCATCCTCTTCGCCCCCCTCGGCGAGTCGGATACCACCCGTCGCGGTCGCGCCGTGGTGCGTCTGGCAGAGGTCAGCGAAGCCCTGCTGACCGGCATCGATGCCGACGCGGAAAAAGCCTTGGCCGCGCACTTCATCATCCTGCGCTGACCTGACCTTCTGTTCCCCCCAACCCCGCCCTGTGCGGGGTTCTTACTTTCTGGAGTATCCCATGGCTGAGATTGCCATTTTTCAAGACGATGCCTTCAGCGTTGCAGCCCTCACTGCGGCCATCAACGAGCAGGAATATGTGCCGGGCCGCCTGGCGGCGCTCGGGCTGTTCCGTGAAGAGGGCGTTCCAACCCTGACCGTCCAGATCGAAAAGGATGGCGACATTCTCGCGCTGGTACCGTCGGGCGAGCGCGGCACCTCTGGCCTGGTGGTCGGTGGCAGCAAGCGTCAGCTGATTCCGTTCAACACCATTCACCTGCCGCAGCGCTTCGCGATCAAGGCCGATGAGATCCAGGGCATTCGAGCGTTCGGCGCTTTGACCGAGCTGCAGGCCGTTCAGGCCGTGGTGAACAAGCGACTGAGCAAGGCTCGCAGCCAGTTGGATGCCACCCACGAATTCCACCGTATGGGTGCGCTCAACGGCAAGGTGCTCGATGCCGATGGCGCCACGGTGCTGCTGGACATCTACAAGGTGTTCGGCGTGTCCCAACAGAAATTGGCGATGGGCCTCAACGACCAAGAGTCGAATGTTCAGGCGCAGTGCGTGGACGCCCTGGACATGCAAGAGGACGCCCTCGGCAACGTCACCACCACCGGCGCCCGTGCGTTCTGCGGCAAGACGTTCTGGAAGAAACTGATCGCCCACAAGTCGATTGTCGATACCTACAAGGGCAGCCAGCAGGCCGCATCCCTGCGGGGCGACGGTCGCGAGTCGTTCGACTTCGGCGGCATCAGCTGGGAGCGCTACCGCGGCAAGGTCGGCGGCAACGCCTATGTTGCCGACGATGAAGCACGTCTGGTGCCCGAGGGCGTTTCGGACCTGTTCCTCTCGATCTACGCACCGGCGGATTACATCGAGACGGTCAATACCGAGGGTCTGCCGTACTACAGCAAGATCGAAGAGATGCCATTCGGCAAAGGCATCGACGGTGAGGCACAGTCCAACCCGCTGCACATCTGCACCCGTCCCCGTGCCGTCATCCGCCTGACGCTCTGATCATGGCTTTCCGGGACCTGATCGACGAAGTGGACGACACGGTGTTCGATGTCCTGGGCGATCGCGCTCTGATCGAGGGGCGTGAGGTGCTGGGGATGTTCTCTGCGCCGTGGCTGCAGCCGAAGCTCGGCCGCATCACCACGGCCCTGCGCGAGCCGCACCTGGTTATCCGTGTGAAGGACAACGCCGGCGTTGAAACCCGCCAGCGGGTAGAAATCGACTTGGCGAAAGAAGACGGCGGAGGCACCTACACGATCGCCAGTGTTGAACCAGGCGGGGACGGTCTGGTGGCCTTGGTGCTGAGGAAAGCGGCATGAGCGTCGGGAGTTACAGCAAAGTCTCTGCCACCACCGGGATGATCACACTGCAGGCCATTCCGCAGCAGGTGGCTGGGTTCGAGGAGTTTGCTGCGCTCGCGCCCAAGGCAATCGCCAAGGCCCAGCGTCGTGCCATCAACAAGACGTTGCGCTGGCTGCGCACCCACGTCGGTCGCGCGGTCGCCCTGCAGGAGCGCATCGCTGTGGCTTCGGTGCGGCAGCGCCTGCGGGCCTACCCGGTAGGCAGCAATGGCCAGGGCAAGCTTTGGTTTGGTCTGGACCCGATCTCCGCCAGCCGTGCTGGTCGGGCACGGCAAACCCGCACCGGTGTCTCTGTTGCTGGCCGGCGTTACCAGGGGGCGTTTTTCAAGAATGTTTATGGCGGGCGGCCCGATATCTGGATCCGCACGGCCAGCAAGCATTTCAAGGAAAGCGACTACCCAGGCAGCGACGTGTCGGGTGGCGGTGGGCCTAGCTCGGGATGGATCGCCGAGAACGGCAGTCGCTTCCCGCTGGCTAAGGCCATGATTTCCCTGGACGACGTAAAGCCCCATTTCGAGTCGTGGACTGCAAAGGCCCACCAGCGCCTGCTGGTGGTCATGAAGCAAGAACTCAACTACGAGCTGCAGAAACTGCTGGGGAGGGTGGGTAGTGGACGAGGATGACGATCCAATACCGCTTGATGGTTTGTATGCGGCGATCGAGCGGCACATCGCCGAAACGATTCCCGCGCTGCGTTACGTCGGCACGATGCCTGATCGCTTAAATCGTGTCGACCCACCGGCCGTGGTGATTGAGCTGGCCGAATGGGAGCCTGGTCCCGATCAGGGCACAGGTGAAGTTGGCATCGATGTTCGCTTTGAGGCACGGGTGATTGTGGCGGGTGAGGAGCCGCATAGCCTGCGGATGGCGGCCTTCACTGCAGCGCAACTGACCGTTCTGCTGCGCATGCAAACCTGGGGAGTGCCCGCTGAACCGGCCAAATTCGTGCGGGCGGCACAGGACTGGACCCGCCCTGAACTGGATGGTTATGCCGTCTGGGTGGTGGAGTGGACACAGGTCATCTACATCGGGGTCGAGGAGTGGCCCTGGCCTGAACCACGGGAGGGCTCAGCATGAGCTATGTCTCTGCGCAACATGACCGCATGCTGGCCGACACGGTGCTGCCGTGTGTGGTTGTTGCAGTCGACCTGGGCGCTGCGCGTGTCCGGGTTTCGGACGGCGGCGACTGGACCAGCGCTTGGGTGCGCTGGCATGCGCAGGCCGCCGGCAAGGCTCGTCACTGGCGGATCCCCAGCATCGGCGAGCAGGGTGTGCTGATCAGCCCGAGCGGTAACCCCGCCCAGGGCACCTTTGTGCCGGGCTTGTACGGGGATGCAGGCGCACCGCCCGACAATCGCGACCACGTCGAGGTGTGGCGCTTCGATGATGGTGGGGAGCTGGTGTACGACTGGCAGGCCAAGAGCTACACCATCAAGCTCCCCACTGGCACCGTGACGATTGAGGTCGGCAGTAGCAAGGTGGTGATGACCGACGACGCGATCACCGCCGAGTCCAGCAGCATCACGGCCAAGGCGCAGAGCGTCACGGTGCAGGCCTCAACCCTGGTGGGCCAGGCCGACACTATTACCCTGACGGGGCAAGTCACCATCAACGGCCACCTAACGGTGACCGGCGATATCAATGGCGGTGGCCGAATCATCGACACCGCTGGTAACACGGCAAACCACAAACACTGACCAGCCCGCCTAGTGCGGGCTTTTTTACGGCTGGAGGGTTTATGGCCAAGGCAGAGAAAGACCCCGGCGAGGCCCTGGTGCCTGTGGAGCCGGTGGGGGAGACGATTACCTTCGTCGACCAAACCTATGATCGTCGCAAGCTGTTCCTGCCCAACTGGGCAGAACTTGAGGTCGTGCGCGGCGTCGTCGAGGTGCGCCGCGACAACACGCTAGCCGTCGACTACATGCGCAACCGTCCCGACTTCGTCGAACAAGGGGCCTGAACATGATCGGTATGGACCGCCGGACGGGTCAGCCAGTCAGCGGCGTGGCGCACTTGCGGCAGTCCATCGAGGACATCCTGGGTACTGCCGTTGGCAGTCGCCGGATGCGCCCGGAGTACGGCAGCAACTTGCGCCGCTACGTCGACTTGCCGGTCAACGAGGGGTGGAAGAGCGCCGTTCAGGCTGAAGTTGCCCGCGCCCTTGGACGCTGGGAACCACGGTTGAAGCTTGAGCGGGTGCGGGTGGTGGCAGTCCTCGGTGGCCAAGTCAGCCTGCAGTTGTCCGGTCAGTACCTGGGCGACGACGCCGTCGTGGAGGTGAGCGTATGAGCACAGTGGATCTTGCCCAGCTGCCGGTACCGCAGGTGCTGGAAAGCCTGGACTTTGAAGGGGTGTACGACGACGAACTGCAGCGCTTTCGCGAGTACATGGGTGACAACTGGGACGCGCTGCTTGAAAGCGACCCGATCACCAAGCTGCTGGAGCTGGGTGCATTTCGCAAGCTGCAGAACCGTGGCCGGGTGAATGATGCAGCCAAGTCGTTGCTGCTGGCATTCGCCCGCGGCGCCGATCTGGACCACCTCGCGGCCAACGTCAACCTGGAACGTCTGGTCGTGCAAGCCGAGGACCTGGATGCAGTGCCGACGGTGGCGGAAGTGCTGGAGGCCGACGATGCGCTGCGCGAGCGGGTGCAATTGGTGTACGAGGGCCTGACCACGGCGGGGCCGCGTAACAGCTACATCCTGCACGCGCGAAACGCATCAGGTCTGGTTGCCGACGCGACGGCCGAGAGCCCGGCCCCGGCCGAGGTGGTCGTGACGGTGCTGGCCTTGGACGGAAACGGGGAGGCCTCGCCCGAGCTGCTCGCCACTGTTGACAGGCGTCTGAGCGATGACGATGTGAGGCCGCTGGGTGATCGGCTGACGGTGCAGTCGGCCGAGATCCTGCCGTACCGCATCGAAGCTTTGGTCTACATGGTCGGTACCGGGCCTGAAAACGAGGCCATTCAGGCCGAGTGTCGGCGTCGCTTGAACGCTTGGGTCAACCCTCGCCGCCGGCTCGGCGTCGCTGTAGTGCGATCGGGCATTGATGCCCAACTGCACATCACAGGCGTCGAGCGTGTCGAGCTGGTGGACTGGGAGAACATCACGCCCACGAAGGCGCAGGCGGCCTGGTGCGAGGGTGTGACAGTGACGCGGGGTAGCTGACATGACGAGCCTGCTACCGCTGAACAGCACCCAGCTTGAGCGGGCCGTCGAGTACGCCACGGACGAAGTGACCGACGTGCCCTTGCGCACCTTGTACAGCCCGGACACTTGCCCGGCGCACCTGCTGTACCAACTGGCCTGGGCTTGGTCGGTAGACCGCTGGGACGACACCTGGTCGGAAACCGTCAAGCGCTCCGTCATTCGCTCAGCGTTCTTCGTCCATGCCTATAAGGGGACGATCGGCGCGCTACGCCGGGTGGTCGAGCCTTTCGGCTATCTGATCGAAATCAACGAGTGGTGGGAGCTGCAGCCTCCCGGTCCACGGGGCACCTTCGCACTGAAGGTCGGTGTCTCGAACGGCGGGATCAGCGAGGACACCTACCAAGAGCTGTCCCGGTTGATCGATGACGCCCGGCCCGTCAGCCGGCACATGCTCGGCTTGGACATCAGCCTTGAGACCCGCGTGCCGGCTTACCAAGTCGCGCCCAGCTTCGACGGCGAAGTGATCGAGGTGTACCCGTGGGAGGCGTCGGACATCGATGTCAGCGTGGGCGCCTACGAACTGATGACCGACCACACAATTGACCTACTGGAAATTTATCTGAATGGCTAACTCAACCACGCAATTCGGTGGGTTCCTGACCAATGTCGGCGTGGCCCAGCAGGCTAACAGCGCCGCGCTGGGCTTGCCTTGGAATATCACACACATGCTTATCGGGGATGCCGGTGGCGAGCCGGGAGTGTCCCCTGATCCCACGCCAAAGCCTACCCAGGCCGGGCTTGTGCGGCAGGTGCACCGGGCACCGCTCAACGCGCTGTTTCAGTCGCCAGCCGACCCCTCAGTGCTGGTCGCCGAGCTGGTGCTACCGCCGGAGATTGGAGGGTGGTGGGTCCGCGAGCTGGGCCTGGAGGATGCCGCCGGCAACCTGGTGGCCGTGGCAAAGCCGCCACCCAGCTACAAGCCGTTGCTGGTGCAGGGGTCAGGGCGGACCCAGACCATTCGCATGCATGTGGTGTTCGGCAACGTGGCCAACATCACCCTCAAGATCGACCCGAGCATCGTCCTGGCCACCCGTGACTACGTCGACAAGGCCCGCGAAGCAGCTGAGCTGTACGCACGTAACCAGCTCAAAGCCCACGTCGAAGCTGCCGACTCGCATACGCAGTACCTCCGTCGAGCAGACGTGGCCAAGTCTGCCGGGCCCCTGGCATGGCTTGGCGTTGCACCGGGCAGCGCTGACGCCCTGGTACTCAAGCTGCAGAGCACAGAGGCGGTGCTAACCGCCCTCTCTGCTGGCCAGCGTTTCCAGTTCCAGGCGGGGGAAACGAACACGGGTGCTGTTACCGCCAAGATCGGAGCCCTTGCGCCGGTAGCAGTGAAGAAGGTGGGCGTTGGCGGCTTGGTCGACTTGGCCCCTGGCGACCTGCGT
Organism: Pseudomonas farsensis; assembly: GCF_014268805.2. Taxonomy (GTDB): domain Bacteria; phylum Pseudomonadota; class Gammaproteobacteria; order Pseudomonadales; family Pseudomonadaceae; genus Aquipseudomonas; species Aquipseudomonas farsensis. The sequence goes on along the minus strand of NZ_JABWRF020000005.1, from coordinate 29,183 downwards.
GCCGGCGTCTTGTATGACCTGAACTACGACGGTGCCGCCTTCCAGTTGGGAGGTGGCGCCGCCAGCGGTCCCACTGGCGTGGAGAGTGGGACCTATCGTTCGGTGAAGGTCGATGCCTATGGCCGGGTCGTATCGGGAAGCAATCCGACCACGCTCGCGGGGTACGGCATTACTGATGCCTTTCCTGCAAGCAAGATTGTTTACTCGCCGAACCCGCCTACAGCTGATGATGGCGTAGTGGGCACCTTGTGGCTGCAGTACGAGGTGCCTTGATGAATTTTCATGTGAAGGTTGAAAGTGGATATGCCGCGGGCGTGATGCCGAGCGTGAAGCTTGCAGACGGATGGCGCGAGGGCGAGGAGCTTTTCGTCCTGACAGCTGACGGCTGGAGAACGGTTTGGCGTCGGCAAGTGGTGTTCATCAATACGTTGGATCGGGCAGGCGCAAGCATATTCGAGCTGATGGGGAGCCCCACCAGAAAAAGCCACTATGTGTTCATCAACCGCGCCACGCTGTATGGCGGTACCTCGGGTTTTGCGTTGCGCACGGGGGTGTTTCCCGCCGGATCAACGTTGACCATCATCAATGAGGGTGCAATCCGTGGCGCTGGTGGTGCCGGCGCATATCCTGCGGCAGCAGGGCCGGGCAAGGGGGCTCTGCTGCTTGAGTGCGACACTGCCCTGGATAACCGAGCTGGCCTCGTTTATGGAGGCGGCGGCGGCGGTGGGTGGCGCTACCTGTCGCAGACGCTCTATGCGGGTGGTGGTGGAGGTGCAGGTCGGCCGGGTGGTGCAGCAGGCGGGATGTATCAGAACAGCACCTACACCTTTACTCGGCCGGGCGCTGGTACCGACGACGTCGGTGGTGCAGGCGGCCGCTACAGCTCTGGATACCAGGGTGGTGCTGGTGGAGCTCCCGGGGAAGCCGGCGTAACCGTTACGTCGGTCGCAGGTGCAGGCGGGTATGCAATTGATAGGGCCGGGCATGTGCTCTCGATCATCGCCGGTGGCGAGGCAGAAAGACTGAAAGGGGTCATCGTATGAGTTTTAAGGTTCTATCCGTAGACGCCGGCTCGCAAACCATGGTCATCGACTGGGGCGCGACCATCCTCAATCACTACATACCTCAGCAAGTCCTCGGCGATTCGACCCTGGATGCCGCTGGCGTGTCGGCAATTATCGAAACGCTACGCCCCGCGGTTGTTGAGCCGGTTGAAATCCCCGAGGTTCTTGCTGGGTTAGTGCAGGGAGTTGCGGCAGAGGAGCCAGAGCGTCAGTGGCGCGATGCTGAGCTGCTGGCAGTGACCTGGCTGCGAGACCGGCACCGCGACCAACTGGATATCGGCGCCGAAACCACGCTGACAGCCGAGCAGTTCACTGAGTTGCTGCTGTACATGCAGCAACTGCGGGACTGGCCGCAGAGCGAGGCCTTTCCGGCGATCGAGCAGCGGCCGGTGCCGCCACCCTGGATCGCTGAGCAAGCCCTATGACGCCCCGCATTGCCGGGGCGTTTTCATTCCTGCTGCATCACTGGCCTCGCTCTGCGGGGCCTTTTCATATCTGGAGATTGTATGAGCGGATTTTTTCACGGCGTCACCGTGACCAACGTTGACACCGGCGCGCGTAGTATCGCGCTGCCTTCGTCCTCGATCATAGGTCTGGTCGATACCTTCACCGAAGGCCCTGAGACCACGGCCAAGGCCAACGACCTGGTGCTGATCACCAGCGAGCGCGAGGCGGTTGCAGCGTTCGGGCAGAACTCGGCGATCACCAAAGCCTGCCGCGCCATCTACACCCGCGCCAAGGCAGTCATTGTTGCCTGTGGTGTGGCCAAGGTCGACAACGCGCCCGAGCAGACGTCGGCGATCATCGGCGGCCAGTTGGCCAGCGGCAAGCGCACCGGCCTGCAGGCGCTGCTCGACGGCAAGAGCCGGTTCAACGCCCAGCCGCGGTTGCTCATTGCCCCGAAGCACAGCTCGACCCAGGCGGTCGGCACAGCCATGGTGGCTTTGGCTGACAAGCTGCGCGGCATCGCCATCATCGATGGCCCGAACACCACCGACGAGGCGGCCATCGCCTATGCAGGCGAGTTCGGTGCCAAGCGTGCCTACATGGTCGATCCGGGCGTGCAGATGTGGGATACGGATGCCAGCGCAACGATCAACGCCCCCAGCTCGGCCTGGGTTGCTGGCCTGTTCGCCTGGACCGACAAGGAGTACGGGTTCTGGGCGTCGCCGTCAAACAAGGAGTTCGTGGGCATCACTGGTACTACTCGCCCGATAGAGTTCCTTGATGGCGACGAGACCTGCCGGGCCAACCTGCTGAACAACGCCAACGTAACCACCATTATCCGCGACGACGGCTACCGCCTGTGGGGCAACCGCACTCTGTCCAGCGATCCGAAGTGGGCGTTCGTTACCCGTGTGCGGACCATGGACATCGTCATGGACGCGATCCTCTACGGCCACAAATGGGCGGTTGACCGCTCGATCACTGCCACCTACGTCAACGACGTGACCGAAGGGCTGCAGGCCTTCATGCGCGACCTGAAGAATCAGGGCGCAATTATCAACTTCGAGGTGTTCGCCGACGAGACGTTGAATACCGCCAGCCAGCTGGAGCAGGGCAAGGTATATTGGAACATCCGCTTCACCGACGTGCCCCCAGCTGAGAACCCCAACTTCCGCGTTGAAGTCACCAACCAGTGGCTGACCGAAGTCCTCGACTCTGCCGCTTAAGGAGCGCATCGCATGGCAATGATTCCCCAGACCCTGGCCAACCTGAACCTCTTCGTAGACGGCGTGAGCTTCCAGGGTGATGTGCCCAGCCTGACCCTGCCCAAGCTCACCCTCAAGATGGAAGAGCACCGCGGTGGTGGCATGGACCTGCCGGTCGAACTGGACCAAGGCATGGAAAAGCAGGAAGCCGCCTTCACCACCACCGGCGTGCGCCGCGAAGCGATGAAGTTCTTCGGCCTGGCTGACGGTACCGCCTTCAACGGCACCTTCCGGGGGGCGTTCAAGGGCTTGAAGGGCGCCATCACTCCTGTGGTGGTCACCCTGCGCGGCACCCTCAAGGAAGTCGACATGGGCGACTGGAAGCCCGGCGACAAGGCCGAGATCAAGTACAGCGTCGGCGTGACCTACTACAAGCTCGAAGTCGATGGCCGGCTGATCTACGAGATCGACGCCCTGGGCATGAAGCGGGTGATCGATGGCGTCGATCAACTGGCTGCTCAGCGCGCCGCCCTGGGCTTGTAACTCTTCCTCTCATCAAACGGACCCAGCACCATGACCAAGAAAACTCCCGCCTTCCTGACCGTCGAAGCCGATCGTGTCACTGTGCGCTTGAGCAAACCGACCGAGCTTAACGGCGTGCAGATGGATCACCTGAGCCTTCGTGCGCCCACCGTGCGCGATATCCGTGCGGCACAGACCACCACCGTGGGTGACGATGAGCAGCGCGAGCTGAACCTGTTCGCGTCGCTCGCCGAGGTCGGTGTGAAAGACCTCGAAGGCCTGACGCTGAAGGACTACACCCGCGTTCAGGCCGGCTACTTTCGTCTGGTCCAAGACGACGAGCTTTGACCCCCAGAACCAGAAGCGGCTAGCCAAGCGGCTGGCCGTGGAGCTGGGTTTCTCGGCGGCAGAGATCTCAACCATGTCCTGGACGGACACCGTCTGGTGGCTCACGGACTGAGCCTGCAGGAGGGTAGCGCATGGCACGTCTGGCGATAGCGCTGGAAATCGGCGGCGCCGTAGCAGCATCACTGGGTGCTGCTTTTGGTACCGCCAAAGGGCATATCAAAAAGCTTGAGGATGCAGGCAAGAACGCCAAGGTGTTGAAGAACACCATCGGCGAGACGATCAAACTCAGGGACGAGTGGAAGAAAGCCCATGACAGTGGCTCGGCTGCAGCTTCGGGGCTGCTTCGCCGGCTTGAGGGTAACCTTGATGCCCTCAAGAAACAGGGCGTCGAGGTCGGGCGTCTGGCTCGGGAGTACCAGCGGCTCGGCCGGGAAGCCAAAGCGGCGGACCTGAAGCAGAAAGGCCGGCAGCAGATCGAAGCGGGCAAGGCATCGCTCAAGTCGAACATCGGCGCTGCTGCGGTGGGCGCTGGCATGGTGGCTATTCCGACGAAGATCAGCGCGGATTACCAGGCGATCATCCGTGATATCGCGATCAAGGCTGGCATCGCGAACAAGCCCGAAGAAGCCCAGTTGACCCGGACGGTCATCGACACGGCCCAAGACACGGGGATGTCGCGCAATGATGTGGCCGACCTGGTCAACCAGCTCGTCGGCGCCGGCATGGAGCTGGACAAGGCGCTTTCGTATGCGCCGGTGGCGGCCAAGTTTGCCGTGGGGCAGGGCGCCAGTGGCGTCGATACCGCGTCGATGATTCAGGCGCTGCAGCAGAACGCTAAGATCACCGACCCGCGCGTGATGCAGCAGGCGCTGGAAGCGATCGCGTTCCAGGGGCAGGCCGGTAGCTTCGAAGCGAGCGACATGGCTCGCTGGTTCCCGCAGCTTCTGGCTGGGATGGAAAAGAGCGGTAGCACGGGGTTGGATGCCGTGACGTCGCTGGGGTCCATGTTGCAGGTGCAGATGAAGACCGCCGGCAGCTCGGACGAAGCGGCGAACAACTTCAAGAACTGGATTGAGAAGATCGGGTCGGGCGAGGTGGTCGATGCCTACAAGAAGGCTGGCATCGATTACCAAGCTTCGATGAACACGGGCATCCAGAATGGGATGTCTACGATTGAGTCATCAATGGCGCTGGCGTTGAAGTACGTTGAGGCTACGGACCCGGCCAAGGCCAAGAAGATCAAAGACGGCCAGGCGTCCATCAGCAAGGAAGCTGACCCGGAGAAAGCCAAGGCCGCCCTTGATGCGTTGGAGAAGTCGCTGCGCACCGGCGACCTCTTCGCGGACATGCAGGTTAAAGCGGCCCTCACGGCCTATTCGCAGAACCGTGAGCTGTATGCCCAGCTCAAGAATGACTCGACCAAAGCCACCGGGATACTCGACCAGAACCTGACTGAGCGTCGTGAGACGTCGGCGCAGATCTGGCGTGAAACGTTGCAGGCGGTCGACGACTCGATGCGCAGCATTGGCGATGCCATCCGCCCCTTCACTGATCGACTCGCCCAAGGCATCACCAGCGTCGCGAACGCATTCACCAAGCTTTCTGACGGCTCGCAGACGCTGGTCGCCGGTGCAGTGGCTGTCGCTGCTGCGTTTGTCGCGATCAAGACGGCGTTCAGCGCCTTCAAGATTGGCAAGGGCATGCTCAATGTGGCGCGCGGTGGTTTGCTTGGCGCTGCGAAAGACAAGGATGAAGTGCAGAAGGTCTTCGTGACGAACTCCGAAGACGGGGAGGGCGGTGGCGACGAGGACGATAGCGGACGCAACAAAGTCATCAGCATGTTCCAGAAAAGCGTGCGGGCGGTCACTGGCAAAGGCGATGGTGATGAGGCTGAGGGTGAAGAGAAGGCCGGCGGGCTGGACCCCGTGGACATTGGCCTCGATCTGCTGGACCTGTTCCGCACCGAGAAAGAGAAGGATGGTGAGGATGGCGGCTCGGCTGAGCCGCAAAAGGTTTTTGTCGTGAATGCCAGCGACTTTGGAGGCATGGGTGGTGGCGAGTCGCGCGGACGTCGCCGCCGTCGCGGTGGGCGCCGATCGCGGGGGGCGGGTGGCTCTGGCAGTTCGACGTCGAGGCCCAGGGCCCGCCCGCCGGTCCCTGCACCTGCGCCGGTACCGGTACCCGCACCCGCCTCTCGACTCTCTCGTATCGGAACGACCGCGACGTCTCTACTCGGCAGGGCAGAAACGCTTGCGCCGGCGCTGGCCGAGACCGGCCTGATGGGCAAGGCGTCTGGCCTGGTTACAAAACTTGCGAAGAAGATGCCTGGCGGCAACGTCCTGGACTTTGGGATGAAAGTGTACGACACGGCGACGACTGCGGAGACGCAGAACGAGAAGGCTGAAGGCTACGGTCGAGCAGCGGGCGGTTTGGCAGGATCAATGGCCGGTGCATCGGCGGGGGCAGCAATTGGTTCGGTTGTGCCGGTTGTCGGTAGTGCTATCGGCAGTTTGATCGGCGCGGTGCTGGGAGGTATGGGGGGTGAAGAATTGGGCGGCTTCCTCGGGCTCAAGCTGTTCGGTGAGGATGAGGCCCCGGCCAAAACCGAGAAAGCGCCTGAGCCTGGGGATGTGGCTCGCTCAATCGCGGCTGCAGCTCCGGCGCCGACCGCCCCGGTGGTCGCCCAGGCGCTTGAGCAGGCCAAACCTAAAGGTGATCCGCCCAAGGTCGACCAGCAGTTCTCTTACATGCCCAACATGCCGATCACGGTCCAAGGCGACGTCAAGGATCCGCAGCAGGTCTTCAGCACACTTGAGGCACTGATCCGCCGAAGCTGGGAGAGCTGGTCGCAGGAGGGGCTGTCTCGGCAGGCGGCAGGGCAGTTGTTCGACGAACCCCATCTTTAAGGAGGTGCCATGGCCTACATGGAGTCAATGCAGTCGACGCTAGCGGGGTTGATTGCGGCGGGGGAGGCTGGCCGCTCCAGCCTCGACGGCATGCTCGGGCCGCTCAACGGTGCCGTCAGCGACATGAGTGGCGCGGCCGCTGAGCTGGAAGGGCTACCCGTTATTGGTCCGGCTATCGGCGGCAAGCTGCAGCGGACGATGCGGGCGATCAGTGCCGCGCAGTCTGTTGTCGGGCGGGTCGCCTCGACCTACAGCCAGGTGGTGACCGGGGCGTCGGCGGTGCAGGAGCGGTTGGGAGCATTGCGGGAGCAGGCCAGCAAGGCTGCTGCGGCGATCAACCGTATCGCAGGCGGTATCAGTCCGGCCTTGGGTGACATTTTTCCGACCAGTGCTGCAGGTGCAACCCCTGCGGCCGAGGCGGTACAGCCGTTCCCGCACCTGCTGATCATGCAGCCGCTCGATGCCAAGGCCCAGCCGTACTACTTCAACCTGAACACTGCGGCGTTCGATGAGCTGAGGCGGCAGACGTCGGCACGTTGGGCGGCGCAGGAGCGACTGACCCGCGACATCGCGCAACAGGGTGTGGGCCACGGCGAGGACAAACTGTCGCTCAAGGGCGCGATCTATCCAGGCTTCAAGGGTGGGTTGAAGCAGTTGGACACGCTTCGGACGATCATCCGCCAGCTGCAGCCGATGACGCTGATCACCGGTTACGGCGATGTGCTCGGCACCTGGTGCTTGACCAGCATCGACGAAGAGCAGAGTGCCCTGCTGGCTGGGGGCATCCCGCGTAAACAAGGGTTCTCACTGGAGTTCGTGAAGTATGGCGAAGACATGCAGAACGTCTGACGGGGACCTGCTCGACACCGTGTGTTACCAGCACTACGGGCACCTCAATGGCACCGTCGAGTTGGTGATGGATGCGAATCAGGGCCTGTCGGACGAGCCGCAACCCTACCGGGCTGGGGTCATCATCCACTTGCCGGATCTACCGGCACCGTCGATTGAGACGGTGCTGTTGTGGGGCTGACCCCATCACTCACAAGCCCCGCCCAGTGCGGGGCTTCTTCATTCTGGAGACCGTATGCGGCCTACGTTTCGCATCGTCGCGGATGGCAGGGATATCACGACGTTGATCAATGACCGGTTGCTGTTGCTGCGGACAACCGACAAGCCGGGGATGGACTCCGACGAGTTCGAGCTGCGCATCGATGACCGGGACGCCGCAGTGGCTTTGCCCGCGCGTGGCCACGGTATCGAGGTTTACATGGGCTATTCCGGCAGCGCCTTGGCGCGCCTGGGCCGCTACACGGTCGACGAGATCGAGGTTTCAGGTCCGCCCAGGACGATTGTCATCCGGGGCAAGGCCAGCGACATGCGCGGCACCGGCAAGACGACGCGTAGCGGCAGCTGGGAAAACGTGCCGCTCGCGCAGATCGTGCGCGACGTCGCTGCCCGCAACGGATGGCAGCCGGTTTGCCCGGTACAGACGAAGGTTGACCGGGTCGACCAGCGCAACGAATCGGACTTCAACTTCATCACGCGGCTGGCCAAGCAGTACGACTGCACAGCGAAGGTGGCCGACGGCAAGCTGCTGGTGATGCCACGCGAGGCCAGCGTGAGTGCCAGCGGCAAGGCCTTTGGCGCGATCAAGATCACCCCCGCCGATGTGAGCCGCTGGCAATTCCGCCTCGGCGATCGTAGCGCGCAGAAGGCGGTGAAGACTCAGCACCAGGACAAGAAGACCGGCAAGTTGAAGGTGGTCGAGCTCGACAACGAAGACGCCCCCAGTAACCTTCCGGCGGTGCACACCGACCGACACATTTATCCCGACAAGACTGCGGCAGAGCAGGCCGCCAAAGCCAAGCTTGCCGCGTTCAACCGAACCACTGCCGGTGTTCGCTTGCGGATGGCGGGGCGCTCAGACCTGTTCGCTGAGCGGGTGATTAACGCTCAAGGCTTCAAGATCGGCCTGGACGGCGAGTACCTGGTCGATAGCGTCGAGCAGACGTTCGACGCCTCGGGCTGGACGACGGCGGTGGAGTGCAACGGCGGCAAAAAGGGCAAGGCGAAAGCCAAGGGCAAGAAAAAGAAAACAGACAAACCACTGAAGGTGGTCGACGTGAAACCGGCCTGAGCGGCCAATACAGGAGATTCAAGATGACTGTCACTCTCAAACAGCTACAGCAGATCCTCCCCAACGCCGGCACACAAGCCGGCGTTTTTCTTCCTGCCCTCAACGTGGCCATGGTCAAGTGGGGCATTGTCACCCCGCTGCGTAAGCGAGCCTTCCTCGCCCAGGTGGGGCATGAGTCCGGCCAATTGCGTTACGTCCGTGAGCTGGGCAACGACCAGTACTTGGCCAAGTATGACTCCGGCAAACTGGCAGCGCGGCTGGGCAACACGCCCGAGGCCGACGGCGACGGTCAGAAATACCGCGGCCGGGGGCTGATTCAGGTCACCGGTTACGCCAACTACCAGCGCTGCGGCGAGGCCCTGGGCCTCGACCTGCTGGCCCACCCTGAGCTGCTGGAGCAGCCCGAGCATGCTGCTGATTCGGCCGGGTGGTTTTGGCACCAGGCGAGCCTCAACTCTCTCGCGGACAAGGGCCCTTCGGCGTTCGAGACCATTACCCGTCGCATCAATGGTGGGCTCAACGGGCTCGACGACCGGCTGGCGATCTACAAGCGTGCCGAGCAGGTGCTGCTTTGATTTCGCTCGGGGCGCGGTGGGCGTTGCTTGCCCTGGTGCTTGGCTTGGCAGTGGGCGCCCGCCTGGCTTGGGTGTGGCAGGCCAACGAGCTGGCCACACAAGCGGCCGGATACGAGCAGCAGCTTGCGCAAAAAGACTCGGCGTCCAGCAGTGAGCGTGAAGCTGCGGCTGGTGCCGCCCTCGATCAGTTGGCGTTGCAACAGGATGCCCGGCGCGACCTGGAAGACCGCCTGCAGCAGCAAAATCAAAATCACTGGAAGGAGATGAACGATGCTCAACAAGCTCAGGCTCGCCTGCGCGACCGGCTTGCTACTGCTGATGTGCGGTTGTCAGTCCTGGTCAACGCCGGAACCGTTGCCGCCCAGGGTTGTGACGGTCGGGTGCGAGAAGCCGCCGGCGCCGGAAGCGTGGTGGCTGGAGCCCTACGCACCCAACTTGACCCAGCGCATGCTCGAAGAATTATCGCCATCACCGACGAAGGCGATCGAGGAATGATTGCGCTCAAGGCCTGTCAGGCCTACGTACGCGAAGTCACGAAGCAGTAAAGAGGCGAGCCGGGAGGATGCGTCAACATCCAGCCCGGCCCGCCGAACCCGCAGACCCTTCCTGCAAGTCCAGCCGCGGCCTCTGCCTTGTGCACAAAGCGCGTCGAGCCTAACACCTGTCTATCCATACAGTAAAGACTTGCAAACTATGACCTCTCCTATCGTTCCCTGGATGGGTGGCAAACGCCGCCTGGCCGACCGCTTGATCCCTCTCTTTCCCCCTCACGAATGCTATGTCGAATTATTCGCCGGCGGTGCCGCGTTGTACTTCATGCGCCCCCAGCCTGCGCCCGTGGAGGTGCTCAACGACCTCAACGGCGACCTGGTGACGCTCTACCGGGTGGTGCAGAACCACCTGGAGGAGTTCGTCCGCCAGTTCAAGTGGGCGCTTAGCTCCCGCCAGATTTTCGAATGGCAGAAGATGACCCGTCCTGAGACGCTGACGGACATCCAGCGCGCTGCGCGCTTCTTCTACCTGCAGCAGCACGCCTTCGGTGGCAAGGTCACCGGGCAGACCTTCGGTACCGCCACCACCGGGCCGGCCATCAACCTGCTGCGTATAGAAGAAAACCTGTCATCGGCATGGCAGCGTCTAGCCGGCACCTATGTCGAAAACCTTCCCTGGCTCACCTGTGCTGAGCGCTACGATCGAGCCCACACGTTTTTCTACATGGATCCGCCGTACTGGCAGACCGCCGGCTACGGCGTCGACTTCCCGTTCGAGGAGTACGAGCGTATGGCCGACTTCATGCGGCGCTGTAAGGGGAGGGTGATGGTCAGCATCAACGACCACCCGGACATTCGGCGGGCATTCGACGGCTTCCACTTCGAATGCTTGGATATCCGCTACACAACGGCTAACCAGCGGCACGGCAAAGCTGATGTAACGGGCGAGCTGGTGATCACGAACTGGTCTCTTTTCGAGCGAGGTGGATTGTTTTGACTCATCAACGGCGCAGGGCATTTCTCTCCGATCTTCGGCTCCCCCAGGTCTTGAGCTTAGGGTGTAAAGATAATAATGTTTGGCGTCTCAGGGGTAGGTGGCTACTACCCTTCCAGTAAAAATCTAGAGAGGATGATTAAATATGTCATACGTGCAAATTACCCCGGCTCAGGACTGGTTTTTTAGGCACGGCGGTGTAAGGCCCAATGATCCTCCAATTCTTTATCACGTTGTTGCCTGGGCAGTTAAGGCTCCGAATGGTGAAGGGCGCTCGGATGTCGTGGGACTGATCGCTCCAAACTTCCCAGGTGAGGCCGGCCGAAAGCTTCATGAGCCCCCTCCAGTTGATGGGGCCTACCTTCACCGTGACCAACTTAATGAGCTCGAACTACTGCAGTTGAAAAAAAGATGACGTTAACCGCCAAGTTGGTGGCGGAAAAGTTGGCGGCCAAGGGTCGCCGATTTCAATACATTATTGAGCCACGGCATAACCTGCCAGGTCGGGTGCAGATAAATGATGAAATCTATGTGGAGGTCCCCGCGTACAGCGATGTAGTTTTTGTCGTGTTGCGACATCCAGATGGTGGTCTTGATTATGGGCGACCGCGAAAGCGGATGGCATATATCGACGAAGACATATCCTGCGCAATTCATCAGGGATGCCCAAGGCCTTGAGTGTTTGAAGCGGCTGAATTAGGCAAGAGTATAAAGCCGTGAACGACTGCCAGAGGTGCTATGAGCCGTTCTGAAACCCGGGATACTCTGCATTAGATCGGAGTGATCAGTTCGGCCCCTTGGTTGCGGGCATTGCCAATCAGCTTGCTGACGGGGTGCCACTTGAAGTCAGTAGCGGGGCGGCACCCTTTCTGGGCGATCACCTCTGCGCGCTCAACCGTCGTGGCGGGATTGATCCACTCCTTTGCAAGGTCTGGTGTCAGTACCAGTGGTTTTCGGTCGTGAATGTCGACCAGCCCTTCGTCCGCTGCGGCCGTGATGATCACGAAGCCGTCGCGGTCGTCGAGCTCCAGCCCGCCGTTAACCTCCGCGAGCGCGCCAAAGAATAGCGGTTCACCGTTCGTGGCGCTTATGTAGAAGGGCTGTTTCCGCTTTGGAACATTTGGGTCAGGCAACCACTCGAACCAGCCATTAGCTGGAGCCAAAGCTCGGCCTGCTGGCCAAAGCGATTTGAAAAATTTACCCGTCATCACCGTCTCGGCCCGCGCGTTGATTGGGTCGGGACGCTTCCCCTTCGCCCAGAAAGGCGACCAACCCCACTTCACTCGATCAATGCTCACTCCTCCTGGCGCCGGCCGGATCAACTCCACGCGGGTGCTGGGAGCGACGTTGTACCTGTTAATCCGCTCATGGTCGTAGCCGTTGATCACGACCAGATCCAGAGCCAACTGCTGCAGGTAGCGGTCCATGCTGTCGTAGATCGAGTACCGCCCGCACATAAATCACCTCACTCGTTTGTCGGCTATGTCAGGTCTGACGTTGACGTAGGAACGGTCTCACAGTTTACTGTATGAATATACAGTTTAGAGTCGGGTTGATCCGTCATGACCATTACAATTTTGGGTAGGCCGACGGGCGGCCCTGCATCGCTGCCCATCTATTCCTTCCGGGTACCGGCGGGATTTCCTTCGCCGGCCGCAGACCATCTGGAGCGCCACATCTCGCTCGACGAGCTATTCGGGTTGCGTGCCCCTCACGTGTACCTGGTGCAGGTGGACGGCGACAGCATGCAGGGCGCCGGTATTTTTTCCGGCGACCTTCTCATCGTAGACCGCAGTAACGAGGCTGAGCATGGCGACATTGTAATCGCTGCAATCAACGCTGAGCCCGTGTGCAAGCGGCTTCACCGTCGGAACGGGGTGGTTATCCTGCAGTCGGAAAACCCCGCTTACCCGCCGCGGCACATCATGGAAGGTGATGACCTGGTCATCTGGGGTGTGGTCCGCTACAGCGTGCGCGATCATGCCCAGTGATCAGGTGTTCGCGCTGATCGATTGCAACTCGTTCTACGCAAGCTGCGAGCGAGTGTTTCGACCGGATCTGGCCAAGACGCCCATCGTGGTGCTGAGTAACAACGATGGCTGTGTGATCGCCAGATCATACGATGCGAAGCCATACGTGAAGATGGGTGAGCCCTATTTCCAGGCCAAGGAGAAGCTGCGGCGGCATGGCATCGTGGCGTTCTCGTCCAACTACGCGCTGTATGGCGACATGAGCGAGCGGGTTATGTCCCTGATTGAGGCGATGGTGCCCGCCAGCGAGGTCTATTCGATCGACGAATGCTTCGCCGATCTCACGGGTGTGACAGGCGATCTAACCCAGCTCGGCCGTGACATTCGAGCCAAGGTGCTGCGCTGCACTGGCATACCTGTGGGGGTTGGTATCGCCCGTACCAAGACATTGTCGAAGCTGGCTAACCACACGGCCAAGCGCTTGCAGCAGGTCACTGGCGGGGTCGTAGATATCACCAGGCCGTTTGAGCGCGATTGGGTGCTGCGAAACACCGAAGTCAAAGAGGTGTGGGGGATCGGCCGGAAGATGACCGTCCACCTCGAAAGCATGGGGATCAAGACAGCGATGGATCTGGCGAGGGCTGACCCGCGCATGCTGCGCGACAAGTTCAGCGTTGTGGTCGAGAAGACTGCTCGAGAGCTCGCCGGCACACCCTGCTTGGAACTGGACGAGCCTGATCCGCCCAAGCAGGAGATCTGCTGCAGTCGCATGTTTGGCAAGCGCCTCTCGGAGGTGACGCCGATCAAGCAGGCAGTAGCCACCTACGCCGGGCGTGCCGCGGAGAAGCTGCGCGCTCAAGGGTCTGTCTGCAAGCGAATACGGGTGAGTATTCGCACTGGGATGTTCAACCCCAACGAGTTGCATCACGCCAAGGGCGCGTTGGTGGAGTTGCCGTACCCAACCAACGACACGCTATTGCTTACCCGAGCGGCGACTGAGGCGGTCGCGCGGATCTTCGAGGCCGGCTACCGCTACAGCAAGGCCGAGGTGTTGTTGCTGGATCTTCGCCAGCCTGGTGAGTTCACCGATGACCTGTTCGCCGCTTCGCAGCCCGCGGCGTCGGACCGGCTGATGTCGACGCTGGATCAGATCAATGGCAGGTATGGCAGGGGAACGGTGACGGCGGGCAGCGTCCCCCGCACCCCCGATTGGGGGATGCGGCGCGAAATGATGAGTCAGTCGTATACGACGCGGATTGATCAGCTGTGGAAGGTAAGCTCGCGGTAGTGATGGGGCAAAAATGGGGCAATCTGTACGCCATTCCATGCCAAGCAATGCCAATTTGAGTGAGCAATGCAGGAATGCAAAAAGGCCCTCAAGCCCTAATTTCAGGGGCTTGAGGGCCTTTAGTCGTTAATACTCCAGCACAATCGGTGTGTGGCAAGGGGGCATGCGACGGGTGCAATGTATTAGACCCAAGAGTCCTCAAGCTTTCTCAATTTGAATCCGAGAGCCTGTAACTTGGAAATGACGGTAAGCATCGCGTTGCGCAAATCGGCTTGTGGCGGGTTTCCGCCGATATTGAAATAGAGTAAGTCCGGTTCTTGATCTTCAAACGAGAATGGGCTTATTGGTAATACTTCGTTGATGGCGCTGATTGTAGCTTGGACGGCTTCGTCAGGATTGCCTTTGATAGAAAGGTGGATGTCCCGGTCGTCATCATAGAGATAGACGGTGACGGCGTCTGTAAGGTTGTAGTCGCTGTCTCTTTTTAAGACGGTAAATTCAAAAAATTCCCAGCTGCTTTCGAGAGAGAGTTCCATATCAGCTCCGTGTTAATGCCGTGTTTGAAATATTATTCTATGAATGTGTCAAACTCTGAAGGAGGCCAAACAGTTTTCGCCAAAAAAATGCCGGCGACACTGGTTACGCCGGCAACATTTTGAAGTAGGCTTTTTGCTGCGTTGAAGGAGGCACCCATAGTTATCACGTCGTCAACAACTATCACAGTGCCCCGGGCAGGGTATACGACTTGGGTGGGGTCGACTGCCAGGGTCTGGAGGAGTTGGTTGGGAGTTTGTCGCCCCCCGCCCTCGTGCTGACTTGCTCTGAGGGCCGTTTGCATAAGGATCGGGCGGATATCCAATGGTGGTTTGCTTCTGGCCATGAATTGCAGAACCTTCAACATCCTATCGTCATACTCGGGGTGCCCTGAAGGCTTGGAGCATGGCATGGGGACGAATGTGACTTGCGTGTCGGCCTCAATTTTCAGGCCGGCAGCCATGATTTGGCCCCAGTACTCGATGGCCAATTGTTTGTAATGAAGTTCGATGGCCGAACACGTAGGTTTTTTCTTGAGGTTGTGGATTTGCTGATTGGTTGTGCTTTTCTTGAAACCACCGCCTGAGGTGTACTCGCCAAAGTGATAGCACCTGTCGTCATCAGAGAGGTATCGATAGTAATCATTATCAAGCTTGATCAACTTTGTCATCCGTGAGCATCTCAACAAGGTCGCTTACATTTTTTACTCGTATAGCGCCCATCTTTTCATATTTGGCGGGCCAGGTTAGCTCTGGTTTTCTGAAACAGCTGTCCAGAATAAAGAGCTTTCTTTTTTGCGCAAGAGCTGCGCGTGCTTGTACGAGCGTTCCCGAGGTGTTTCCTGCTTCAACAATTATCGTGGCGCTTGTGAGCGCTGACATTGTCACGTTTCGGGCAGGGAAGAATAAACGGTTGGTTTTGTAGTTTTGTGCGTCATACCTCAGGAAAGGGACTTGAGAGATTAGTAGGTGCTGTTTGGCGATGTGCTCTTGAAGATCTCTGTTTTCTTTAGGGTAGTATGAGTTTAGTGGGGTGCCAATTACTGCGATCGTGTTGCCGCCGGCATTAAGCGCGGCGTTGTGCGCGCACGAGTCGATTCCTTTAGCGAGCCCGGACACGATGGTATAGCCCTGCTTTACAAGCTTGTGTGCTATGAGGCCCGCATTGAATGCACCTTCTTCACTCGGCGAGCGTGTCCCCACTATTGCGATGCATGGTGTGTCTACGAGCTCCCAGTTCCCCATGTAGTAGAGGAGTTCAATGGGATGGTCGGCATCTCTAAGCTTCTGAGGGTACTCTCCGGCACCGTGCAGCCTGACTCCCACCTGAGCTAAAAAGTCTGCTCCCAAGGAGGACACCAGTTTTGCATGTGTCTCCTGGACAAGCTGCTCGTCCACCAGGTCAGATGGCGCGGCGCCTGGGTTTTCGCTGAACAGCTTTGCGAGATTCGCGAACCATGCTCCCTGGTTCAGCCAAAGCGACTCATAAGCGCTGATCTCCTCCATCGGCACGATTGGCCTGGAGCGAAAAATGTCTGCTATGGAAGTAGTTGAATTCATACTAGGTAGTCTGATCGCTGTCTGCGTCATGGGCGTTCCTTGCTAGACCTTGCAGGTCATGGAATGTTACATCCCAGCGTTCGCCTCTCAGTAGCGTCCATCGGTCCGTCATGCAGTGAATGTAGCCTGAATTGCTGCCTTGAGTCACCAGGAAGGGAGTGTTGCGTTTTGGGGCTCTTGGTGATCTGTGCGCCTACCCCTGGAGTCCTTGCGCTCTTTGGGTAGGTGTTAGTGGCACATCTGATCTGTCTCGGTTCCTTGCGCGAAGGCAGCGTTCGGTGAAGGCCATTTGTCAGAGGAGCACGTTAACATAGGTGGGGTTGAACAGGTGGGATGGTACAAAATTGGTACGTGGCATGGTTGGTTGGAGTTTTCCCCTTTAAGTTAGGGGGTCTCAGCAAAAGCATGCCCAATCCATCATCGGCGCAACAGAAAACCGCCTGACTACCGAATTTACTGGGGTGTCGGGGTTCGCTGTCTGGTTGTGCTGCATGCTCGGTTCTCTCATTTGATGCTGTTTGCTGCCATGTAAGCCTGGGTCATGATGCTTGTTGCTATCAAGGAGCAACCTGCAGATCGATGGGCGTTAGCACGCAGTGCAGGGGCGGAGTTTAACAGGAAAGCTGGGAGGGCGAGGGCGAGCTGGGATCTGTGGCGGGGCTCGTCGAACCCGCAGGACAGGCCAGGTTCCTAAAGACAAAGTCTACTGGGGGGTACGAGATATTACAGTGGCTAGGTCGCCGAGCTTTGCTCGGTGCTTCCTTCTTCGCTGGATGGCTGAGGCTAGCAGTTGATCAGCTCAAACTCGGCGTCGGTGCCGCGAAGTCATGCTCCCCTGTGGCTCTCGCTGACACCAGCAGAAGACCTGGAGACACTAGATGTCGCGTCTATCCAGTCGCCTACTGGCGACGCTGCGGTTCGGCGCCATGAATGAACACGGTGTAGGTGTCGGCGGGACGTTTGCCGCCGCCCAGATCAAGGGCATGGCCAATTGCGCCCCGGTGGTAGGTGGCGTGGTTGATAAGGTGGAAGAGGATTTCCTCGCGCGTCAACGTCCCATGCTGCCCGTCCGAAAACACAAAACTTACAGTGCTGTAAAACTCCGTCGGGGGAATGTGTGCGAGGTAATCGGTGGCCCACGCGTTGCATGCGGTCAGGCGCTTTGTGAGGACGTACAGATCAGGAACGACCTCGGTATTAGTTGCCGGATGCGGCGCTTGCTCGCCCAGCAGGCGGGCTCTGAATAACTCCTCGACGATGACCATATGGTTGAGCTGTTGGCGCATGAATGCGAACGCTGGCGAGGCCGGGGCCTTCCCTTCAAAGTCCGCCAAAGCAGCCAAGGTGCGCTCATCGGCCCAAACTTTATAGCGGTATGCATCTTTCAACATTTTCGCTCCCTACGCGTCGATCCAAGTTCACCAAAAGGGTAGCAGTACTGTGTAGGCGGCAGCTATTCGCCGAAAGGCACCACTCAACCGTCCAGCCGCTTATCCATCGGCTGATAGACCAGCCCAGCAATTTCCCCCACTGCCCCTGCCAGCGCAAAACCGTAACTTTCATAGGCGGCTACTGAAAGTAATGACGCTCTTACGGTTACCACCTTGGCCCTGGTCTGCTCCAGCGCCGAATTCATCAGGCTCTTGCCAACACCGCGGCGCTGCCAGGCCGGTGCAACGAACAGCATCGTGACATGGCGCCCTTCCTTGAATTCGATCAGCCCGACCAACGCTCCGTCTGCGATGCAAACCAGCATCAGGTTGTCACTTGCCATTCGTTCGGCTAAGGCGTCCTCTGCAGCAATCTTGGTGAAAGTTTCCACCCCTTGGGGTGGCAGAGAAGGGGCAACCGCCAGCATGAATGACTCCAGACACAGGGCACTGGCGCTGGGCAGGTCTTCGTGAGTCATCTTGCGTATTTGCACGGTTCATCCATGAGTCGTGTTGATGACACTGATGCTGACCTCCCAGGAACGGGCAGCGGTCGTTGCAGGTCGATTTGCTATCGGACAAGCAGTGCAGGCAAAGGCGTCAACGCCCTGAGAGTACAGGCTGAGCGCGTGCGCTGGCACCACGCTGCGAAATATGGCATTACTCCAGCAGAGACCAAATCAAGATATAAGTTTTTTGAGGAATTATGGAAGCAGTATTAGCCGAAATCGATAGGGATGGCTGGGAGTTGGACGACGCCGAAGCCATCCACGCTGAGCATCCCACAAGTTTCTGGCTGCCTCCGAGAAAGGCCAGAAATACCCTTCAGGCACAACAGCTGGTCAAGCTGATTTTTCGAATCCTTACCACTGATGAACATGGCTCAGAAGAGGCCAACGTCGAGCGCATGTGGGTTATCGTCAAGGGGCGAGTTGGAGATTTGTATATAGGGCAGCTCGATAACGACCCCTATTGCACCGACGCGATCAAGGCGGGCATGGAGGTCTGTTTTCTTCCGAATCACGTTATCGATATTTATGAACAGTCATGACGAAACCAGACCTATAGCCTAATGCCAGTCAGGTAGGGCCATCGGGGCCGCTTTGCGGCCCATCGCGGGGCAAGCCCGCTCCCACAAAAGCAGCGTTTATGCATTTTGTGGGAGCGGGCTTGCCCCGCGATGGGCCTAACTGACTGCATTAACCTATACCCCCCTTTAAAGCCGCGTAGCAAGCCCGGTCCGGCTATTCACTGACCCCATCATCCCAAGGCTCATACCGCCAACCCGTCGCCTCCCAAACCATCTGAGGCAGTGCCCGGTTCATTGCGTAGCACCTGCTTGATGCTCTGCTCGCGGTCGAAGGTTTGCGCCGGCTCTATCCGCCGTCCACGATGTAATGCGCCTGCGTATCGACGAGTCCCCGAGCCTTGTCCAGCACCCGCTGTATCGCCTCCTGCTCACCGGCCACGAAGCGCTGCTTGCCGATCGAACACTCAACCCCACCGGGGTCCATGTACAAGCAGAACAGCCCTACAAGTTCATCGCCCTGTTTTTCCAAGAGCATCTCGATAAACGACTCATTCCGGGTGCTCGCCGTCAAATAGGTCAACCCCTCAACACAAGCCTTGCCGCACCAATGCACTTCGTCCCAAAGCAAGCTGACGCCTTTGCCATCGGCAATTGCCGGCACATGCCAAGGGGTAGCGTCTGAAGCGGTAGTGCCCAGCGCTGACAACAGCCGCTGCCGAGCCAGTACCTTTAGCGCGTACCTGTACTTACCCTGGAGAATCGCACTTGAGCGGCTCTCGGAGGGTGCCACCAGGGTCGGCTCGCTGGCGATGCACGCAGTCAGCAGGTAGCTCATGGCTATTTCCGATGGCTGCTCACTCCAGCCGTTGATATCCGACACCGGCGGCAGCCAGAGTAATTGCACGGTTTCGCCGGCATTGGGTTGGTCGTATTTTTCGAAGCAGGCAAAGGTGGTAGTGCCGACGGCGGGTAGCAACTGACTGAGGCTAACTGTCGGCGCGCTGTGGTCAATGTCAGGGCCGTTTGGCCAGAAAGTCGGGCAATGGATGTTCATGAAGCGGGCGTCCTTCGAAGTGTCGGGCAGCCCTCTGCGGAACCTGCCTGCAGCTGCTTGATGGCTAGTGATTCATGCCCAACTCTGCATCATCCATCAGCGCCTTGGCCAGCGCGCTCAGGTAATGCGATGCCCAGATCAACTGCGGGTTGCTGTCCAGTACCCCGGCCAGGGTCATGTCGCGAACACACCCCATCAGCTCGGATGCCTGCTCGCAGAGGATGCCTGGTTCGATGCACAACAGCGGGTTGGGGTGGCCGTTGCCTCATAGAAGCTTGTTTTGCCGGCAGTTACACTACGGTGACCGGCTAGCTATAGGGCCTTGATGATTGTACGGGATGTTGTACTATGATTGGCATGACAGGGATTTCCCGTGAGGGCTTGGCACAACCTGTCTGGATGCTTTGAAATCTGACCATTTTCAAAGCCAATCAGCATCCGCAGCTCCCAGCCCGCAGGGGTGAGGGCGCTGCCATCCACTGAATAAGTGGGAGGAATCAAGATCATGCAGGTACTTACTTTTAGCGAAGCCAGGGCCGGCCTAAAGCAAGCAATGGACGACGTGTGCAGGGATCATGAGCCCACCGTCATTACCCGCCAGCGCGG
Organism: Pseudomonas farsensis; assembly: GCF_014268805.2. GTDB lineage: Bacteria > Pseudomonadota > Gammaproteobacteria > Pseudomonadales > Pseudomonadaceae > Aquipseudomonas > Aquipseudomonas farsensis. The sequence continues at coordinate 9,023 of NZ_JABWRF020000005.1, read as the reverse complement.
TGAGCACGTAGTGCTGATGTCGCTGGAGGATTTCAACTCGATGAACGAGACCATTTACCTGTTGGGTAGTGCCTCAAATGCTTCGAGACTTCGGGAATCCATTGCTCAGCACAAAGCCGGAGTGGCCATTTCGAAGGATATCCCCGTCAATGTCCCAGAAGACGAAGCAGCAGAATAAGAAAGCCGCAGCCGAAAATGCTCAGGTCTCGTTTACGCCAATAGGTTGGGATGACTTCGAGCACTGGCGCACCAACGACCAAAAGATCCACGCTGAAATTTGCCGTTTGATAGGTGAATGCATGCGTACACCTTTTGATGGCCTGGGTAAGCCTGAGCCACTTAAAGGGGATCTCTCTGGTTACTGGTCGCGAAGGATTACCAAAGAACACCGGCTCGTTTACTACTTCGGCGCAGGTACGCTCACAGTGATCGCCTGTCGTTATCACTACTGATGGATTGTTGCACAGTGTGGCGGCTAGCGAAGGATGTACTTGAGGCGTGGTCAACCGACCGATGTCCTGGCGCATATCGCGACCAGGAGGCCTATTCATCTCTGCTTGAGGTCGCAAAAGGGCTGCGTTGCATCTGGGAAACGCCCCAATAGTGCGACTGTGCGCGGTCTCTGTGGGAGCTGGCGACAGCCTGCGATGAGGCCAGCACAGACTTGCGCAAAACCATGCAATCTCTCACAGAGACCGCAGGCTTGCCCTACGATAGCGATGCCTGGTTCGGAACCCTAGGAGAGCACTGGCCCTCACAGCGCGATTGCGTTGCTGGCTGTGAGGCGATTGAGCGCATCGGACAGCTGGCGGTCCAGTGTGTCGGTCTTGGCGTCGAGCACGGTGGTCGATGCCCAAGGCGTTACGAACCATCCCATCCACTGGGTAACGTAGTCTTCGTTTCTGGAAATATCTCTCAGCTTGCCGTCGCTGCTTTTAACCTTCAGTTCGACCACATAGTCAAAGCGTGCCGAGCTTGGTATCAGGCCAAGGGAGAACACGGTAAGGCCGCCTGCAAAGCCAGCTGTCGAGAGTTTTTCGGTGATTGTAAGTTGCATCTTAAGGTCACCCGGCTCTTGGTCCAGGCCTCGAAATCGGATCGCTTTGAACAGCCCGCTTTTGCGAAGGGAGTCTTCGATGATTTTCTGGTTTTCTTCCGGCATCCATTTGTTTTCAATTGGAGTGGAACCATCCGTCGAGCGCAACGAGACGATTTCTACATAGACGTCTCGTTTAGGCGCTTGCAGCGCGGTGTAGTCAACGGTAGTGGCTGGCACCCGGTTACCGGTAAAGCCTGCCATGCATCCCGAAAGTACCGCCGTTGCCGCGCAGATGCAGATGAATGCGTTGAATGAGCGTTGCATGTACTCGTGCGTCCTTGCCATGTCTGATGATGTTGCGAAACTCGGGCGAGCCCGATTGATGTCTAGATGATATCACTGCTCATGGTCGGTTTCAGCACATGCCGGGTCGTGCGTGTGCTACCAACCTGCCGCAGACCTGCCATGCTTCAACGATGCCTTCGGACCGCGCGCACCTAGACGCCCGGCCGCTGGCAAGGAGGGTGCCCGCCGCCACGCCACCGTGACGGGGGCGGTGCACCGCAGCTGAATACCCGCCGGAGCCTGCCCGCCACACGGGCTGGCCCGGGCTGCCGAGGTCTGCTGTATGCCTGATGAGTTGAACCACCTGCCGTTGATCCAGCGCGTCCTGGCCCGCGAAAAGGCCAACCCCGGCGCGCTGTTGCCGATCCTCCATGCCATCCAGGCGGGCGCCGGGTACATTCCCGATAGCGCCATTGCCGAGATCGCCCACGCCCTGAACCTGAGCCTGGCCGAGGTACATGGGGTGATCAGCTTCTATCACGATTTCCGTACCACGCCGCCTGCACGGCATACCCTGCGCCTGTGCCGCGCCGAGTCCTGCCAGAGCCGGGGCGCCGAGGCCTTGGCCGCGCAGCTGCGCGAGCAATTGGGGCTCGATGATCATGGGACCTGCGCCGATGGCTCGGTGAGCCTGCGGCCGGTTTATTGCCTGGGGGCCTGTGCGTGCTCGCCGGCGCTCGAACTCGACGGCCAGGTGCACGCACGCCTCACCCCCGAACGCCTGCAAGCACTGGTGCAAAGCTGCCGTGAAGAGGTGAAAGCATGCTGAACCTGTGTATCCCCTGCGATTCGCTGGCCCGTGCGGTCGGTGCTGACCTTGTTGCCGAGGCGCTGGTGCAGGAAGCTGCGCGCCGGCAGGTGCCGCTGACGATCAAGCGCACCAGTGCGCGCGGCATGTATTGGCTGGAACCGCTGGTCGAGCTTGAAAGCAGCGAAGGGCGCCTGGGTTTCGGCCCGGTGATGCCCGAGGACGTGCCCGGGCTGCTCGATGCGCTCGCTACCAACCCGGATGCCCACCCGCTGGCACTAGGCCCGGTCGAGGCAATCCCTTATTTGCATACCCAGCAGCGCCTGTTGTTTGCCCGCGCCGGCATTACCCGGCCGTTGTCGCTGGACGACTACCACGCCAATGGCGGCTTCGAGGGGCTGCGCAAGGCGGCGCTGCTCAGCGCTGACGAAGTGGTCAGCGCGGTGCTTGATTCGGGCCTGCGTGGGCGCGGTGGCGCTGCGTTCCCGGCGGGTATCAAGTGGCGCACCGTGCGCCAGGCCCAGGCTACGCAGAAGTATGTGGTGTGCAATGCCGACGAAGGCGACTCCGGGACCTTTGCCGACCGCATGCTGATGGAGGGCGACCCGTTTCTGCTGATCGAAGGCATGATCATCGCGGGCCTGGCGGTGGGCGCAAGCCACGGCTACATCTATGTGCGCTCCGAATACCCGGACGCAGTGCGGGTGCTGAACGAAGCGATTCTGCTGGCCCGTGAGGCCGGGTATCTGGATGTTGCCGGTAATGGCCTGGCGTTTCACCTTGAGGTGCGGGTGGGCGCTGGGGCGTATATCTGCGGTGAAGAAACCGCGTTGCTGGAGTCGCTGGAGGGCAAGCGCGGCATCGTGCGCGCCAAGCCACCGCTGCCGGCGCTCGAAGGCCTGTTCGGGCTGCCGACCCTGGTGCACAACGTGCTCACCCTGGCCTCGGTGCCGGTCATCATGGCCAGGGGCGCTGCGTTTTACCGCGACTTCGGCATGGGCCGCTCGCTGGGCACCTTGCCGTTCCAGTTGGCCGGCAATGTGCGCCACGCGGGGCTGGTGGAGCGCGCCTTTGGCCTGACCCTGCGCGAGCTGGTCGAGGGCTACGGCGGCGGTACCGCCAGTGGTCGGCCAGTCAAGGCGGCGCAAGTGGGCGGCCCGCTGGGCGCCTGGGTGCCGCCTGCGCAGTTCGATACACCGCTGGATTACGAAGCGTTCGCCGCCCTGGGCGCGATGCTTGGCCATGGCGGGGTAGTGGTGGCGGATGACAGCCTGAACATGGCCAGCATGGCCCGTTTTGCCTTGCAGTTCTGCGCCGAAGAATCGTGCGGCAAGTGCACGCCGTGCCGCATTGGCTCCACCCGTGGGGTGGAGGTGGTCGACAAGCTGATCGCCAGCACCGACCCGGCCTATCGCCAAAGCCAGGCAGGGCTGCTGCGCGACCTCTGCGACACCATGCAGTACGGCTCGCTGTGCGCCATGGGCGGGATGACCGCGTACCCGGTGAGCAGCGCCCTCAAGCATTTCCCCGCCGATTTCGGCCTGGCCACTACGGAGGCTGCGCAATGATCAATTACTTCGACCCCAGCAGCGACATCGACCTGGGCACGCCTGCGCGCGACAGCGACGTGCAGGTCAGCCTGAATATCGACGGCCGCGCGATCAGTGTGCCGGCAGGTACCTCGGTGATGCGCGCCGCAGCCATGCTGGGCACCAGCATCCCCAAACTGTGCGCCACCGACAGCCTGGAAGCCTTCGGCTCGTGCCGCATGTGCATGGTCGAGATCGACGGCATGCGCGGCTACCCGGCCTCGTGCACCACGCCGGTGACCGACGGGATGGTGGTGCGCACGCAAACGCCACGCCTGGCTGACTTGCGGCGCAACGTGATGGAGCTGTACATCTCCGATCACCCGCTCGATTGCCTGACCTGTTCGGCCAACGGCAACTGCGAGTTGCAGACCGTCGCCGGCCAGGTTGGCCTGCGTGAGGTGCGCTACGGCTATGACGGCGCCAACCACCTGAGCGAGCAGAAAGACACCTCCAACCCGTACTTCGACTATGAGCCGAGCAAGTGCATCGTCTGTAGCCGCTGTGTGCGTGCCTGTGAAGACATCCAGGGCACCTTCGCCCTGACTATCAGCGGGCGCGGCTTCGATTCGCGGGTGGCTGCGGCCGGTGGGGCCGACTTCCTGGCTTCGGAGTGCGTATCGTGCGGCGCCTGCGTGCAGGCTTGCCCGACCGCCACCCTCAGTGAAAAGAGCCTGATCCAGTTGGGCCAGCCGGAGCGGGCGGTGATTACCACCTGCGCCTATTGCGGCGTGGGCTGCTCGTTCCGGGCCGAGATGAAAGGCGACCAACTGGTGCGCATGGTCCCTGACAAACAGGGTGGCGCCAACCACGGTCATGCCTGTGTGAAGGGGCGGTTTGCCTGGGGCTACGCGACCCACCCCGACCGCATCACCAAGCCGATGATCCGCAAGAGCCTGCAAGACCCTTGGCAAGAGGTCAGCTGGGACGAGGCCGTCAGCTACGCCGCCAGCGAGCTGCGGCGTATCCAGCTGAAATACGGCCGCGATTCGATTGGCGGCATCACCTCCAGCCGTTGCACCAACGAAGAGGCGTATCTGGTTCAGAAGCTGGTGCGTACCGCATTCGGTAACAACAACGTCGACACCTGCGCGCGGGTATGCCATTCGCCCACCGGCTACGGCCTCAAGCAGACACTGGGTGAATCTGCCGGTACGCAAAGCTTTGATTCGGTGATGCAAGCCGACGTGGTGCTGGTGATCGGCGCCAACCCGACCGATGCGCACCCGGTGTTCGGCTCGCAGCTCAAGCGCCGCCTGCGCCAGGGGGCACGGCTGATCGTTATCGACCCGCGCCGCATCGACCTGGTGGACGCGCCCCATGCCCGCGCCGAGCTGCACCTGCAACTGCGGCCCGGCACCAACGTGGCGATGCTCAACGCCTTGGCCCATGTGATCGTCACCGAGGGGCTACTTGACCAGGCGTTCATCGATGCGCGCTGTGAAGCCGAAGAGTTCGCTCGCTGGCGCGATTTTGTCTCACTGCCCGAAAACGCCCCCGAGGTGCTGGGCCCGGTGTGCGGCGTGCCTGCCGAACAGGTCCGCGAGGCTGCCAGGCTGTACGCCACTGGCGGCAATGCGGCGATCTACTACGGCCTCGGCGTGACCGAGCACAGCCAGGGCAGCACGGCAGTAATGGGCATCGCCAACCTGGCCATGGCCACCGGCAACATTGGCCGCGAAGGCGTTGGCGTGAACCCGTTGCGCGGGCAGAACAACGTGCAGGGCTCGTGCGATATGGGCTCGTTCCCCCACGAGCTGCCGGGCTACCGGCACATTTCCAACGAAACCGTGCGCAGTGAATTCGAACAGGCTTGGGGGGTGACGCTGCAGCCCGATCCTGGCCTGCGTATTCCCAACATGTTCGAAGCCGCGCTGGATGGCAGCTTCAAGGCGCTGTACTGCCAGGGCGAGGATATCGCTCAGAGCGACCCCAACACCCAGCACGTGACCGCTGCCTTGCTGGCCATGGAGTGCGTGGTGGTGCAGGACATCTTCCTCAACGAAACCGCCAAGTTTGCCCATGTGTTCCTGCCGGGCAGCTCGTTCCTTGAAAAGGACGGCACCTTTACCAATGCCGAGCGGCGTATCTCGCGGGTGCGCAAGGTAATGGAACCGCTGGCCGGCAAGGCCGACTGGGAAGGCACCGTGGCCCTGGCCAATGCGCTGGGTTACCCGATGAGCTACCGCCACCCGTCCGAGATCATGGACGAAATCGCCCGCCTGACGCCGAGCTTCCACCGCGTCAGCTATGCCGAACTCGAACGCCACGGCAGCTTGCAGTGGCCGTGCAACGACGCGGCGCCCGATGGCACGCCGACCATGCACATCGATGAGTTCGTGCGCGGTAAAGGGCGGTTCATGCTGACCGGCTATGTGCCCACCGACGAGAAGGTCAACAGCCGCTACCCGCTGTTGCTGACCACCGGGCGTATCCTCAGCCAGTACAACGTTGGCGCCCAGACGCGGCGCACGCACAACGTTGCCTGGCATGACGAAGACCGCCTTGAAATCCACGCAAGCGATGCCGAGAGCCGTGGCATCAGTGACGGCGACTGGGTTGGTGTGGGCAGCCGGGCGGGGCAGAGCGTGCTGCGTGCCAGGGTCAGTGCGCGGGTGGCGCCCGGGGTGGTGTACACCACGTTCCATTTCCCTGAATCGGGCGCCAACGTGATCACCACCGACAACTCCGACTGGGCCACCAACTGCCCGGAATACAAGGTCACGGCGGTGGAAGTGGTGAAGGTGTTCCAGCCCTCGCAATGGCAGAAGCGTTACCAGAACTTCAGTGATGAACAGCGCCGCCTGCTGGAGCAGCGACGCAAGGCCGAAGGCAAGGAACAAGCAGAGGTGCGCCGATGAGCAATGAAAGCCTGGTCAAGATGGCCAACCAGATCGCCCATTACTTCGACAGCGAACCGGACCGTGCCAAGGCGGTGCAGGGTGTGCGCCAGCATCTGGTGAGTTTCTGGACGCCGGCGATGCGCAGGCAGTTGGGGACGTGGATCGAGGAGCATGCCGGGGAGGGCGTGGATGACAAAGTGAGGGAGGCATTGGGCTAGGCTTTTCGCGGTGCATTGCACCGGGTGATTTGATCTTTGCCAGGCGTTTTGTGGGCGGCCTGTTCCGGCCTCATCGCAGGCTGTCGCCAGCTCCCACAGGGATCTGAGCCAGACGCGGATATCGCGGCTGACGCGGTCTCCGTGGGAGATCACCCAGCCTTTCCTGGCTGCGCTGTCGCACAGAGAACTGAGCAGCGTGGGAGCGGGCTTGCCCCGCGATGAAGCCAGCATGGCAAGCCCAAGGCGCTCGTGCAAAAAATGAAATGTCCGTCATGTTCGCCAGGTTCAGCACCCGCCGGTGCTAACCTCGCGAAAACCTCGTCACGGACACGCTCCTATGGACATGAACTGGCACCAGGCTCTGCAACAGAGCCTGAGCTGGCTGGCAATCGCCACAGGCATCACCTTCATCGGCTTTGCCGTCTGCGCCATTGTGGCGGTACGCCATACCCAATGGGGCCGCCAGTTCTGGCGCCTCGCAGGCCCTTACTTCAATGTGCGGCGCAGTTGGCGGCCGTTGCTGGCCTTTGCCTTGTTGCTGGTGCTGACCCTGTTTGCCGTGCGCCTGGAGGTGTTGTTCTCGTTTTGGTACAACGGCTTCTACAGCGCGCTCCAAGGCCTGGACCAGACCGCGTTCTGGTACCTGCTCGGGGTGTTCGCGGTGCTGGCCGCCATCCATGTATTGCGCGCGCTGTTCAACTTCTACGTGACCCAGGCCTTCAACATTCACTGGCGCGTATGGCTCACCGAACGCCTCACCGCCGACTGGATGCGCGGCGACGCCTACTATCGCGGGCAGTTTCTGCCAGAGCCTGTCGACAACCCCGACCAGCGTATCGAGCTGGACATCAATGCGTTCGTCACTGGCTCGGTTTCGCTGGCCTTGGGTGCGGTCAGCGCGCTGGTTTCGCTGGTGGCCTTTACCGGGATTCTGTGGGGCCTGTCGGCGCCGCTGACGGTGGCAGGGCTGGAAGTGCCGCGGGCGATGGTGTTTGCCGTGTACCTCTATGTGCTGGTTGCCACCTGGATTGCCTTTCGCCTCGGGCAGCCGCTGATACGCCTTAATTTCCTCAACGAAAAGCTCACGGCCAACTTCCGCTACGCGCTGATGCGGCTACGTGAAAATGCCGAGAACATCGCCTTCTACCAAGGCGCGCAGGTGGAGCGGGGCACCTTGCTCGGCCGCTTCTTCGCGCTGATCGGCAACGCCTGGGCGCTGGTGTTTCGAAACCTCAAGTTCAGCGGGTTCAACCTTGCCATCAGCCAGGTGGCGGTGGTGTTCCCGTTCATCCTCCAGGCGCCGCGGTTTTTCAGCGGGGCGATCAAGCTTGGCGACGTGATGCAGACCTCACAGGCATTTGGCCAGGTGCAGGATTCGCTGTCGTTTTTCCGCGAGTCCTACGATACGTTTGCCAGCTACCGCGCCACCCTGGACCGTCTGACCGGTTTCCTTGATGCCAACGCGCAGGCCGCCGCACTGCCGAGCGTTGATTCCCGGAACCTGGCTGGGGCTATGGCCATCAGCGGCCTGCAGGTGCGCCGCCCCGACGGCCATGCACTGATCGCCAACCTCGACCTGGACCTGCATGCGGGCCAGGCGCTGCTGATCAAAGGCCCGTCAGGCAGCGGCAAGACCACTCTATTGCGCGCTCTGGCCGGGCTTTGGCCCTATGCCGAAGGTACGGTTGGCAGGCCGCAGGGCCATCAGGCGCTGTTCCTGGCGCAGCGCCCGTACTTGCCGTTGGGGGATTTGCGAACTGCCATCGCCTACCCGGCGGACGCGCCGCCAGCGCAGGATGCCCGCATGCAACAGGCCTTGCGGCAAGTGCAGTTGGCGCACCTGTGCGGGCGTCTGGATGAGCGTTGTGACTGGTCGCGGATTCTATCGGTGGGCGAGCAGCAGCGTCTGGCGTTTGCGCGGGTGCTGTTCAACCAGCCGCAGGTGGTGTTTCTCGATGAATCCACGTCGGCGATGGATGAAGGGCTTGAGCATGCACTGTATTCGCTGCTGCGCAACGAGATGCCGCAGGCGCTACTGGTGAGCGTTGGGCACCGCAATACGCTGGCGGCTTTGCATACCCATCTGCTGGAGGTGGACGGGCAGGGCGGCTGGAACACTGCGGTTCTGTAGGAAATTACCCCGCTGTGTTAAACCCTGCACCGGCCTCATCGCAGGCTAGCGCCAGCTCCCACAAAGACTGCGCCGGGCCAAGATAGACATGCCTGACTGAGATCCTGTGG
>NZ_JABWRF020000004.1 GCF_014268805.2 Pseudomonas farsensis | reverse complement strand
CTTTCGCGGCACGAGGCCGCTCCTACACAACCAAAGCGACTTGCCCAAAACCATAGAATCTCCCACGGTGCCTAGTACTCAGCGCGGCAGTGCATGGGTGATCTCCCACAAAATCAAGAGCTACCAAGTACCTGTAGGAACACGCTACGGCATACGCCGCATGAACAACGTCACCTGCCCTACCTCCACCCCCAGCTTGCGCATGCTCGACCGGTTGATAAGCGTGTCTTGATCGACCAGGTACATCCAATCATCCAGGTCTATCGCCCAATGCCGGCCATCCACCACCAGGTCCAACTGGTATGCCCAGCGCAGCGCATTGCCGGCAAGCTCGCCACGCGCCTCGCCGATCACGTCGCCGGCCGTCCCGCGCCAGCGCTTGGGCCCGTCCGGGGTCAGCGTCCAGGTGCGCTGCTGGCGGGTGCCGTCGCTGTAGACAAACTGCTCATCAAGGATCAACCGCTCGCCTTCACGGCGGCTGTCGATGCGCACATGGAAGCGCTTGACCACCTCGCCCGAGCGCTTCTGCACCATGCCCCACGCCTGCACCGGTTGCGAGAAGAACGCCGCCAGGTCCAGCGTCGGCTGCTCGGCGGCGTAGCGCTCCACCCCCACGTTGCCGCAACTGCCCAGCAACAGGCAGCCGATAATCAGCAAAGCCTTGTACATGTTCAACCTCCTGAGTTGTCTGCACCCAGCCCGAGCAAGCGCTGGCGCAGTTGGGGATCACGGGCTCGCGGGTCGAGCCAGATCGCGAAAAAGGCACGGGCAAAGGCGGCGTCCGCCACTTCGTGGCGCAGCACACCGTCGACATAGAAGCGGCAGCCCTGGCCCGGCAGGTAGAGCCCGGTCACCCGCATGCCCGCTTGCACATCGACGAACGCGGCGCGCATCGCCTGCGCCCAGCGCTGTTCGGTAGCCGCCGGCAGCGGCGTTTCGGCCAGGCGGCGCATTTCCTCAAGGCTGGCCTTCACCAGCGTGTCGCGGGAAAGCGCTCGGTGATAGATGAGCTCCAGCGCGAACGGCTGCTTCCAGCCCTGCACCGCATTGGCGCTCCACAAGCGCGCGGTGTACAGGCGCATGCCGAACCAGGTGAATTCGCCGGCCCCGACCTGCCGCGCACCTGGCAACGCCGGCTGCCACTGCGCCATGGCGGGTGATAGGTGAGCCAGCAGCATGATCAGGCTGAACACGGCGATGAGAGAGGTGCGCTTGACCATGGCTGAGTACCGAAACACCGTGAATGTTGTACAAGTATATTTGCATGTACAGATTTTGCGGGGCAGCCGTCGGAAACTATCTGCATCCAGTGTCCGACCGCGCTCTATCTAGCGGATGCAAAGGTCGCTAGCATGCTGCGCCCTTCTACCGCCAAGGAAAGCCAGCCGTATGCGCCCGCCCCGCCTCTACCTGCTCGCCCTGCTTGCCGCTACTGCCTCGTCAGCATTTGCCAGCGACTACGCCGCTATCGAACGCCAATGCCGCGAAGAGATGGGGCAGTTGAATAACAGCGTGGTGATGGGTTGCGCCGAGCAGGCGTCGGATGCAGTCAGAAAAGACATGAACCGGGTGTATCAGAAGACCTACCTGGCGCTGCGCAAACTGGGCGAAGAAGATGCAGCCGGCTTCGAAGCCGCGCAGAAAGCCTGGCTGCAATACCGCGAGGCTTGGTGTGACAGCCAGTCGCGGTCCATTGGTACGCCGTACTTCAGCATCTGCCGGATGAACCTGAACATTGCGCGGGTGGCGGAGCTGGAGGCGTTCTACGGGCAGGTGCCGGGGCAATAAGACCTCGTTACTGCAGGCCGGCTCAGGCCACCGGCACCTTTACTGCTGCTGGAAAGCCATGTTTGCTCGCCGCCCATGCAACCAACAGTGTCGTGACCAGTAGAACCAGCAGTACTGCGGGGAACGCGGTAACGCCAAACCCACCCACCCCGCCGATCAGGCCGCCACCGGCAATCGCCAGGTTCCAGGCAGTGACCAGCATTGACTGCGCCACATCTGCCGCCTGGCGTGCCGCGTTGGCCATAGCGGTCTGAAAAAGGGTTGCCGCCCCGCCAAAGGCCAAACCCCAGCTCGCCACCGCCACATACACCATCACCGGCATGTGCGCCGCTTCGCCGAGCAATACCGCCGCCAGGCCGAACAACACCGTGCTGCCGAGCGTCAAGGTACGCAGGTAACGGTCGACCCACGTGCCAATGATCCAGATCCCCAACACGGAAGTGACGCCGAATACCAGCAGCATCAAACCTGTGTGTTCGGCCATGCCGGCAGCGGCAAGGAATGGAGCGATGTAGGTGTACAGAATGTTGTGCGCAAGCACGAAGGCCAGCACCACCAACAACACCGGGCGCACACCCGCCAGGGTGAATACCTGCCTGAGCGGCATCCGCTTGTTTGCAGCATGGCCGGCGAAGTCCGGCACCTTGATACGCACCCAGAGCATTAGCACAAGCGCCAGCAGGCTCATGGTTGCAAAGCACGCCCGCCAACCTATTGCGTTGCCCAGAAATGTACCCGCCGGCACGCCAAGGGCTAGCGCCAATGGCGTGCCCACCATAGCAATCGCGATTGCCTTGCCCTTTTGCGCCTCAGGCACCATGCGCGCCGCATAGCCGGCGAGCAGCGCCCACAGCAAGCCAGCCGATACGCCCGCAACGAAACGCGCAGCCATGGTCAATACAAAGCTATTGGACAGTGTGGTAACGGTATTGGCGACCATGAACCCGGCGATAGCCGCCAGCAGCAAAGGCCGCCGGCGCAGGCCTTGGGTAACCGTTGTCAACGGGATGGCCGCGAGCAGCGAGCCCAGCGCATAAACCGTCACCAATTGCCCGGCCATGGCTTCGGACACCCCAAGGCTGGCACTGATCTGAGGCAGCAGCCCGGCCGGCAGTGCCTCGGTCAGGATGGTCACGAAACCGGCCAGCGCCAAGGCTAGCAATGACGACAAAGGTAGCGGTGTACGGGGTGTTTCGAGAGCAAACGTTGAAGGGGTACTGGCCATGCGCTTTGCCTTCTCAGGTGCCGACGTGACGCGCAATTGGCGCGAGCCGGCACGGGGTGAATGGAGGCATGGATGATGTGAGCGTTCTGGATGCAGGACAATAATGCTAGTGTTCGCAACATATCGGACAAATATTCTTTAATGGCAGGGTCATGGAATCACTTGGCGGCTTGCAGTTTTTTGTCCAGGCGGCGGATACCCGCAGTTTTTCTGAAGCTGGGCGCGCGCTTGGGGTGTCTTCGTCGGCGGTGGGTAAAAGCGTATCCAGGCTTGAAGATCGCCTGGGCGTACGCCTGTTTCACCGCAGTACCCGCAGCATTACCTTGACCGCCGAGGGCGCGCTGTTTCTGGAGCGCTGCCGGCGCATCCTGATCGAGGTGGAGGCCGCGGAGCTGGAGTTGTCCGAAACCCAGCAAGCGCCGAAAGGTCGGCTGCGGGTCAGCCTGCCATTGGTGCAAACGCTGGTGATGCCGGCGCTGACGGCGTTCATGCAGCGCTACCCCGCTATCGACCTGGACGTGGACTTCTCGGACCGGCTGGTTGATGTCATCGAGGAAGGCTTCGATGTGGTGATGCGTACCGGTGAGCAAACCGATTCGCGGCTGATGTCACGTTCGCTTGGCAGTTTCCGGCTACAACTTGTCGCATCGCCCGCCTACCTTGCCAGCAGCGGCCCGCTCAAGGTTCCCGCTGACCTGGCGCAGCACAGTTGCCTGCAACACAAGTTCCCCACGTCCGGCAAGCTTGAGCCCTGGCCGCTTCGCGGCCGCGCAGGCGAGCCCGACGTGCTGATACCTGCCTCAATGACGTGCAACACATCGTCAGCGCTGCTGGAGGTTGCCATAGCAGGCCTTGGCGTGGCGTGCCTGCCGGACTTCATGGTCAAGCACGCCATGGCCCGGGATGAGCTGGTGCCTGTGCTGGAGAACTACACCGAGCATCAAGGGACCTTCCGCTTACTGTGGCCATCGAGCAAACACCTGGCGCCGAAACTGCGCGTGTTCATCGACTTTATGGTCGAAACGGTTTTCGCCCAACGGCACCTTTAGAGCCAACGCCTGACTTGGCTGCAGTACTGCGTGAAATCCGCTCCGAACAGGCCGCCCAGGGCTCGCTCTTCAGGCCCGATCTGAAAGCGGTTCATGTAGACCACGAAGCCCAGCACCCCCAGCAACCCTGGCGGCCAGGCGAGATAGATCGACCAGGCCGTCAGGGCTGTCGCAAAGCCCAGGTACATGGGGTTGCGTGTGTATCGGTAGACGCCCGAGCGGACCAGCGCCGAGGCGGTTTTCGGCTTTAGTGGGTTGACCGTGGTATGTGCGCGACGGAACGACATCAGCCCCGCCAGGCAAATTGCTGCGCCCGCGAATAACACCACCAGCGAGAGGCCAGTCCGCCACTCTACAGCCAGATCCAAGGTACCCGGCAGGGAGCTCGCAGCGAGCCAGATCAGCAGGCCGAACAAGGTAGCGACCAGCGGCGGAGGGATGCGGTTGTCCATGGTCAATTCCCTTTAGCGATGAACGTTGAGGAACTGTGAGGGCTGTAGCCACTTCAGGGTCAAGCTGTTTGAAGCGAAGGGTGCCCCCCCCAAAACTCGGCGTGTGAGATCACCCAGCCCTTCCGTGCTGCACTGCCGCGCAGAGAACTGCGCAACGTGGGAGCGGGCTTGCCCCGCGATGCGATGTTGGCAGTGCTATCGCTATCGCGGGGCAAGCCCGCTCCCACGTTTCGATGTAAATCAGTCAGTTAGCGTTTGTTCTATGAGAGCGGCCTGGTGAGTTTTTGGGCGCTGGCCCAGGCCCGGCCCACGCCGGCCACAAGCCGTTTTCACCGCCCCCAAGTCACGGCGTGTCACGAAAACTACAACGATTCGTCCTGTTTAAGCTGCTCAGAAGCGCTGTATGGCATATCCTTGCGCCACGCAAACAACTTCGAAGCAGTGAATTGAACGATGGGTTTTGAACAACTAGCTGAGCTACGTGACCGCCTGCGGGCTGAAAAAGACCAGGCAAAGGCCGTTAGCCCGCAGCCTCCCAAGCGCAAACCCGCGCCGCAGGCCAAGCCCCGTGAGCAAGATCCGGCGGTCGCTGCAATCTGGCCTTTGCAGAAGCATTTCCCCCTGGCGTTCCCGGTCAACCCGGCGCCCAAGGTACCGCTCAAAGAAGGCATTTTCAAAGATGCCGAGCAACACCTCGAACTGCTCGGCATCACCCGCGAGCAGCTCAAACTGGGCATCTCGACCTGGTGCCGCGGCAGCCGTTACTGGGCAAGCATGGTAGAAGACGCGCCGCGTCTGGACCTTAACGGCCAACCCGTTGGCAGCGTCACTGCGGCACAAGCGCTGCACGCCAAGCAACAGGCCTCGCGCCAGCGCAGTCAAGACCGCCGCAATCGCGCCAAAGCCAAGGCAAGTGTTGCCGCGCCGGCCGCCGATGCTGCTGCGCAACCCGCTTGCGACTAATACAGTCGCGCAGCTAAAAGCCCGAACGATGGCGCTGGGCGCACCGCCCGGCCCCATCGCGGCGCCTGCACAACCTCTCCATGGATGAACCCATAAGGCCTAGCGCTGCCTGAATTTCAAGGATGCAGCCCCATGAAAGTCGCCCGAATCGCCGCCCTACGCCCTCTGCTGCCCGTCGAGGCCCTCGCCACTGCGATGGGTAAGAAATGGGCAGCCCCGGACGGCTACGGCTGTGTACCAGGCACGCACCGACAGGGGTTCAGCGCGCAGGTCGATGTCACCGGCAAGCTCGGCAAAGTCAGCTTCAACAGAAACCTTGCGCCAACGGTCATGATCGAAGGGTTGCACATCGGCATGTCGCTGGCCGCTGCCATGGCGGCACGCCCAACCCTGCGCCCGTTACCCCACCACCCCGAACTCGGCGAGTGGTCCGAATACGCCGACCAGACGAGCGAAGGCTTTGACCTGCTGGTGCGAATAATCGACCAGCACATCGGCGCCCTGCAGCTCAGCCAACCGGATGCCGTCTACCCAGAGCCGGAAAAGCTGCTGGCGGACCCTCACCTGAACACTGCTTACGACTTGCTACGCGCATCGCAGTGCCTACAGCCCAAAAGTGCTTGCGGCGTACAGTGGCCGGGCGGCTGGAGCCTGGGCTTGCCGCCAGGCATCAGCCAGCAGCAATGGCCGTTGAGCAAGCACTACGGTTACCCCCTGCGCCACGCCTTTACGCTGAAAATACCCGTGCAGTACCGCGTTCAAGGCGAGGAATACGTGGCGCTGAGCATGTTCGTCGATGACCAGTTCGAAGAGCTGTCCAGCAGCGCGGCAGTCGAGGCGTTCTTCGCCAGCGACTTGTCGGACGAGCCTGTACGCGACCCCGCCTTGCTGCCGTTCTGGGAGCATCGCCGCGCCCGCCACCCCATGCGCTTCGACATGGTCGATATCCTCGGCACGCAGTACGCCGCCATATGGCTGACCGAGGCGCAGTTCAATGGCGATATCTGCCAGCCACCGGCACTGGCAGATAACCCTTTGCTCGGCCCGCCGCCGGGTTGGCTGCAACAGAGCTACGCCCAGTACTTGGGCTACGACAAGGTGCGCAACCCAGGCGCCCCTGCGTTTGACTGGTTGCCCGGTGATGGCCCGGCAGCAGGAATTGACAGCGCCTTTGCCATCAGCGCACAGCTGCGCGAAGGTGACCCGAATGTCGGCAAGCCGCCGCGTGAATGGGAAGACGACTGCAAGGACAGCGGCTACATACCCGCCTTCACCGAGCAAGGCAATGCGCTTGGCCTGTCACAGTTCGACGGCCGCAATCACCTGGGCGGCACCATGTTCCCGATACAAAGCTACCCGCAGTTCAGCCCCTTCTACCTTGAGTTCGAGGAGCATTTTGGCGGGTTCAATTTTGGCAGCGGCAACGCGCAACTTGATCTGCTGAAGATGGAGCTGGATTGGGCCTGCGGCTGATAAGAGGCCGCTATCGAGGTTGCCGAACCGGGTCTGCTGACGCGCCAATGCTTGCCAGAAACGCCTCGGCATCGTGGTTCGAGCGCAGGTGGATTACCCGGCAGCCCCGCGGCGCCTGTTCCGCAAGTTGCTTCATTTTTGCCCGTGCCGAGGTTCTGGTACGCCACATGAAGCCGTAGAACTCCGGCAGCCTACTCAGCCGATCCGGGCAATCGCTCGGCAAGTCCGGCCGCGAACGGCCACGGTTCAGCGCGGTCCTGAGCAAGACACGCCAGAACCGCAGCGGCGCCGAACGGTCGATCCATATCAACGTATCAGCCCGGGCCAGGCGGTTATCCCAGGTCGTTGAATGCCCGCCTTCGAAAATCCAGCGCTCGCGGGCTTCGACTTCATGGCAAAGCCGCGTCTTTTCATCCGGGCTACGCTCGACCCAACCCGGTTGCCAATGAATGGTGTCGATATGCACCACCGGCAAGCCCGTGCGCTCGCCCAACTGGCGTGCCAAGGTGCTTTTTCCAGAGCCAGGCTGACCCACAATCATCACCCGTTGCATTGATGCTCCCTCTAGCCATGCGTACTGATTTTGGGGGGCGCGATTGTACGGGAGGGATTGCTTGCGTCAACCAGCACGCTATGACTCGCTTGCGACCTGCGTGCCAAGCCATTGGGCAAACACCTGAACGGGCCACCGCTGCAGGCTCTGCTTGCGCGCAACCAGGTAGTAGGCAAAGCGTGACGGCCATGGGCGATCCACAGCCACCACCAACCTGCCGCTGCGCAGGTCATCTTCAGCGTGTTGCGCCTGGACCAGCGCGATGCCTTGGCCATCGGCCGCCGCACGCAACAACAGCATATCTTCGTCAAAGCTCGGCCCCCGACGGCTTCGACTGTCGGGCTGAACACCATGGGCCTGCAACCACAGCGTCCAGTCGGCACGCTCGGCATCTTGCAACAACGGGTACTCAAGGCAGCCCTGCGGGGCCTGCAGCGCCGGCCCTTCTGCGAGCAAGCGAGGGCTGATAACCGGCAGCAGCACCGGCGCCAGCAGCCTCGTCGACTCAAGGCCTGGGTACTCACCCAGGCCATGACGCAGCGCGATATCCACCTGGCTGCGGTGCAGGTCGACAAGCTCGGCCGTTGCCTGCACCTGCACCTCGATCTCGGGGTACAGGGCTTTGAACGCCGCCAGCCGGGGCACCAGCCAACTGGCGGCGAATGAGGGTTGGGTGGTGATGGTCAGGGCGGCGGCGCGCGTCAGCGCATCAAGGTCGAGTAGCGCGCTTTCGATCTGCCCAAAACCACGCGACAAGCCCGGGTACAGCACCTCCCCGGCCTCGGTGAGCTGCACACCATAGCGGTTGCGGGTCAACAGGATCACGCCCAGGCGCTCCTCCAACAGGCGTATCTGCTGGCTGACGGCGCCGGCAGTCACGCCCATGCGCTCGGCGGCGGCTTTAAGGCTGCCCAGCCGAGCAGTTTCACAGAAGGCCCGCAGTGCGAGCAATGGCAGTACTGCACCCATAACGCTACCAACCTTAGAAAAACTAAACCTAGCGCCTGAAAGGATCGTTAGTCAGGCCCTTATATGGCCAATAGCATAGCGGGAGCTTGTACAACACTGGTTTAGTTTTTTTGAGGTGACCGATGCACGACCCCACACTTGTCCTTTATACCGACAGCTCCCCCAATGGCTTCAAGATCACCATTGCACTTGAGGAAATGGGACTCCCCTACCGCCTCGTCCATGTAAACATCGACCATGGTGACCACCACCACGCAGACTTTCTCGCGCTCAACCCAGCGGGCCGGATACCGGTTCTGGTGGACCAGAGCGCCAATATCGTGCTCTTCGAATCAGCGGCGATCCTGTTGTACCTGGCGCAGCTCAGCGGCCAGTTGCTTGAACAAGCCCCGCAGGCTCGTTGGGAGGCGATTACCTGGCTGATGTATCACAGCGCCAGCATGGGCCCGCTGCTTGGCCAGCGCGTGCACTTCGACTGCTTCGAAACCCAGCCTGACCCTTCGGCGCAACAGCGTTACCGCAACCTGACCGAACACGCTTTCGGCATTCTCGACCAGCGGCTTGCCGGCCGCTCCTGGCTGGCCGCCGACACCTACTCCATTGCAGATATCGCAAGCTTCGCCTGGTTGCATATCGCAGCGTTGGTGGGCTTTGACTTCAGTGGCCATGCCCACCTCTCCCGCTGGTTCAGGCAAGTTGAACAGCGCCCCGCGGTGCAGCGCGGCATTCGTCTGCCTGCCCCCGCCACCGGCCCCTGAGCCCCACCCCCAAGGAATGGACATGACCTCTTTCAATACCAAAGGCGCCAACGCCGATGCCTTCGCCCAGCATCCGGGCTATCGACGCATGTTCGGCCAAGGTCAGTTGACCTTGGGCTTGTTCATGCCGCTGCGCTTCTATGACGGTGACATGGGCGTGCTGGCCAGGCAGGCTGAACTGGTCGGCAAGATCGATCAGTTGGGCTTCGCGGCGGCCTGGGTGCGTGATGTGCCGCTGTACGACCCTGCGTTCGGGGATGCAGGCCAGGTGTTCGACCCCTTTACCTACCTGGCGTACCTGGCCGCCCATACCCAACGGATCAGCCTCGCCACCGGCAGCGCGATCTTCGCCCTGCGCCATCCGATAGACCTGGCAAAAGCCGCTACCACGCTCGACTGCCTTTCTGGTGGGCGCCTGGTGCTGGGCATTGCCTCGGGTGATCGCCCTGTCGAGTTTCCAGCCTATGGCCTGGACCACGGCAGCCGTGGCGAGCGTTTTGCGCAAAGCGTGGATTACTTCCGCCAGTTGCTGGCCGCGCGACCGGCGCCGATCAGCTCGCCGCTGGGCCAACTTGAGGGCGCCGAGCTGTTGCCCAAGCCCGTTGCCGGCGGCGTACCGCTACTGGTGACCGGCTCGTCTCGCCAGTCCTTGCAGTGGCTGGGCGAGCAGGCCGATGGCTGGATTACCTACCCCGATGCGACCCACAACAGCCTCGGCCCCCGGCGCCTGGCCGAAAAAATCCAGGCGTGGCGCGCCAACATCCCCGCAGAAGGCTTCCGGCCCCATGTCACCAATGAATGGATCGACCTGGATGAAAATCCGAACTTCCCGCGTACCCCCCTGCAGGGCGGCTACGTATTACGCACTGGCCGAAACGGCCTGATCGACTTGCTGAACGAGTGGCGCTCGGCGGGCGTCAACCACGCGGCGCTGGGTATCCAGATGGCGCAACGTGCACCGATGGAGATCATTCAAGAACTCGCTGATGAGGTGTTACCGCTGTTTCCGTCGCTGGCAGGGCCAGAGCCGCATGCGCAAGCCTGGTAGAGGACGCGGCAAGGCATGCGTTGGCAGCGTGCCGAGGGGGTTGGCCTGCGTTGATGGCAGCCAGCCCCGCCGTACGACTCAAGGGCCAAACCGGGCAAGCCATCGGGCTCTAGGTGCACATTTCTATCGATGCCATCGATGATTACTATCGAACGGCTCGCCTGTCGGGCCGGCAAAACCGGCCTCTATAATCGCCGTCAACTTTCCTCCCCCGCTTCTTGCGCCTGCTTCAGGCGACAGTCCCTCCTTGGAACCCAGTACCATGCCAAGCGCCAGCCAGGCCACACACGGCCGTCCCCAACATGATCAACAGAGCGTCAGCCAGCAGTGGCTGGCGATTCTTTCGGTCGCCGTGGGCGCCTTCGCCCTCGTTACCAGCGAATTTCTGCCCGTGGGCGTACTCAACGACGTCGCCCGCGACCTTGGCATCAGTGCCGGGCATGCCGGGCTGATGGTCACCTTGCCCGGCATCATGGCCGCCCTCGCCGCCCCGCTGCTGTCGGTCGGCATCGGTGCGATGGACCGGCGCTACCTGCTGATCGGCCTGACGCTGATCATGATCATCGCCAACGCGACCGTGGCCTATGCCAGCGACTTCAACCTGCTGTTGCTCGGGCGGGTATTGCTGGGCGTCAGCATTGGCGGTTTCTGGGCCACTGCCATCGCCCTCAGCGGCCGCCTTGCGCCCAACGGCGTAGGGGTGGCACAGGCTACCTCGATCATCATGGTCGGCGTGACCCTGGCCACCGTGCTCGGTGTGCCGGTCGGCACCTGGCTGAGTGGCCTGATGGGCTGGCGCATGACCTTCCTGGTCACAGCCCTGGTGGGCATCCCAGTGTTGCTGGCGCAGATCTTCCTGTTGCCGCGGCTGACCCCGGACAAGGCCATCCGCGTCAGTGACCTGCCCGCGCTGTTCATCAACCCGCAAGCTCGCGTCGGGCTGATTGCAGTGTTGCTGATCGGCCTTGCGCACTTTGCCGCGTATACCTACGTGGCGCCGTTCTTCAAGCAGAGCGCAGGCTTTGACGGGCCGACCATCGGCTCGCTGTTACTGCTGTACGGCGTTGCCGGGGTGATCGGCAATATCTTCGCAGGCTTCGCCGCCAACCGCAGCGTGCGCCATACCTTGATGCTGGTGGCGCTGATGATCGGCATCAGCACCGCGCTGTTCCCCTACTACGCAACCAGCATGACCGGCGCGGCGATGCTGATCGCCTTGTGGGGCTTTGCCTTTGGCGCTTTCCCGGCCTGCGCAAGCATCTGGATGTTCATCGTCGCGCCCAAGGATGTCGAGCGCGGCATGCCGCTGTTCGTGGCGCTGTTCCAGGTGATTATCGCGCTGGGCTCGTTCTTCGGCGGGCAGATCGTCGACCAGATGGGCAGCGCGGTACTGCTGAGCCTGGCCACGGCCTTGGTCGGCTGCGGCTTTGCCACGGTGCTGGTACTGGGCCGCAAGGTCACCAACAGCCTTGCCGCCCAGCCCTGCTAAACAAGCCTGCGCAGGCGCAGACACGCCAGCAGCGCCATCAGCAGCACCGCGCCGCCGCCGCCCAGCGTCAGGCTGAAGGCCGCCCGCACACCCGCATGATCGACCAGTTGACCGGATAGCGCTGCACCCAGCGCTACGCCGACATTCAGCCCCGCCAGCAGCCAGGTCATGCCCTCGGTGACTTGCTGCTCAGGGACCAAGCGCTCGATCACGGTCATCGCCACGATCATGGTCGGTGCAAAGAACACCCCGGCGATCAGCACTGCGCTGGCCAGCGTTGGAATACTGCCCACCAGCATCAGCGGCAAGGTGGTCAAGGCAGTGGCCACGCTGCCCCAGAGCAATTGCTGGGGCAAAGGGGCCTTGAGCACCAGTGCCCCGAACAGCAGGCCCGAGGCACAAGAACCCACCGCGTAAGCCGACAGCACCAGGCTGGCAGCAGCCGGGCGGCCAAGCTGCTCGGCGAACGCTACGCTGGTGATGTCTACGGTACCGACGATCACCCCCATCGCAACCATCAGCAGCGCCAGCAGCCTGACGTTGGCAAGGCCGATCACCGAGGCTGGGCGCGCACTGGCGGCTTGCCGAGGCTCGACAGCAGGCTCGGTGCTGCGCTGGACCAGCAAGGCGCAAACACCGATTAGCAACAACACGGCAGCACCCAGCACCGCCGCCTGCGCCAACACCGCCACCGCCAGCCCGACGGCCAGCGGCGGCCCGACGATAAAGGTCAGCTCATCCAGGACCGTCTCCAGTGAATAGGCGGTCTGCAGGCACGGCTGGCCGCGATAGAGCACCGTCCAGCGCGCTCGCACCATGGCTGACACGCTGGGCATGAACCCAGCCAGCACGGCGCCAATGAACAGGCCCCAGGCAGGCCCCTTGCACCAGGAAACTGCCGCCAGCAGCAGCAAGCCAAGCGCGCTGATGGCCGTGGCTACTGGCAGCACGCGGCGCTGGCCATATAGATCGACCAGGCGCGACAGCTGCGGCGACAGCAGCGCGTAGGTGAGCACGAATGTGGCCGCCACCCTGCCTGCCAGGCTATAGCTGCCCTGCAACTGCGACAGCATGGTGATGATGCCGATGCCGGTCATCGGCAACGCCAGCCTGGCAACCAGGCCAGCCAGGCAAAAGGCTTTGCTGCCGGGTGCGCGAAACAGCGCGCGATAAGGGGTGGCCATCTGAATCTCCTGAACTGCCAGCTTGCAAGGACGTTGCGCTGAGATGGAAAATACATACGCTGCGTATGAATGCCAGCGTATATTCATACGCCCCGTATGTAAATCGCCAAGTTGCCAGTCCAAGGAGTGAGCCAATGGCTCGTCGCACCCGTGCAGAGATGCAAGAAACCCGAGCCGCTTTGCTCGCCACCGCCCGCAAGGTGTTCAGCGAACGCGGGTATGCAGAAACCTCGATGGACGACCTGACAGCCCAGGCCGGCCTGACCCGTGGTGCGCTGTATCACCACTTTGGTGACAAGAAGGGCCTGCTGGCCGCCGTGGTCGAGCAGATCGATGCCGAGATGGATGCACGCTTGCAGGCTATTTCAGACACCGCTGCCAGCGCCTGGGAAGGCTTTGTCACGCGCTGCCGAGCCTATCTTGAGATGGCGCTGGAGACGGATATCCAACGGTTGGTTCTACGGGATGCCAAGGCCGTACTGGGCGGTGTGACGCCTGAGGCGCAGCGCCAGTGTGTGGAGTCGCTGCGGCGGTTGCTTGAGCAACTGATGGCCCAGGGCGTGGTTGCCCAGGCCGATCCAGAGGCCTTGGCGGCGCTGGTTTATGGCAGTTTGTCCGAGGCTGCGGTATGGATTGCCGACGGCGAGCATGGGGCGGCGCGGCTTGAGCAGGCGATTGCTGCGTTGGGGTTGCTGCTGCGGGGGTTGCGCGAGCATTGAAGCCCGTTTTGTGCAGGTCTGTTAAGGCCTCATCGCGGGGCAAGCCCGCTCCCACGGTTCCATTAAAATCAGTTAGTTAGCGTTTGTTCTATGAGAGCTGGCGATAGCCTGCGATGAGGTCTGAACAGGCCAGCGCGGCACCAAGGTATCTCCCACACCTGTTTTCTGGCTTTATGCGAACGGGTTGGTTTTAACTCCCCATCACCTCCCCCACCAACCATTGCCCCGCCACCCCCAACGGGCTGCGCCGCGACCAGGCCACGTCAATATCGACGCTACGCGGATAACCCCGCACGTTCAGCTCCACCAGCCCCTGCCCAAACCGTGCCACCAGTTCACGAGGCAGCACCGCCCAGCCAAAACCGCGGGCGGCGAACTCCATCAACGTCAGGTAATCCGGCGCCGACCAGGCCTGGCTACTGGACGGCGCTGCGCCGCCGACGTAGGTGCGAATGAACAGCTGCCGCTGCGCCTCAAGCTCACGGCGTGTGGCCTGCCCAGTTGCGGCCAGCGGATGGCTGGCGCTCACGTACACGGCAAATTGCGCCTGCACCGCCAGGCGCTCGGCCGCGACATCAGCGGGGTAGCTCTTTTGCGCCACCAGGATGCCCAGGTGCACCTGGCCGGTCTGGATCAGGTCGATCACATCAGCGTCTTCCGAGGGCCCGCAGCGCAGCTCGGTGTCCGGGAATCTATCGGCAAACCGCGCGGCCACGTCACCGAAGAACACCAAACTGTAGATATCGGTCATCACCACCGACAACAGCGGCTCGACCTGCGCGGTCAGGCGCATGGCCAGGGCATCCAGGCGCTCGCTGGCGGCGAGGATCTCATCGACCCGCGCCAGTACCAGCCGCCCAGCCTCGTTGAGCACGGGGTGGCGGCCGCCGCGGTCGAACAACTGAAGGCCGATATCGGCCTCCAGGTTGGCAATCGCGATACTGATCGTCGACTGGCTCTTGTTCAGCTTGCGTGCCGCAGCTGAAAACGAGCCCAGACAGGCGGCTTGGGTGAAGGCAACGAGGGATTCGGGAGAGTACCGCATATGTATTGATAAAACCGATGGCTGCTATGTGCTCAGTATCGATTCAATCAACGACCATGTGAAGCATCGTTTGGATGGCCTCAGGTGCAATCATGAAACACAAAGCAATGTCGTTGTTTGAGCGGCTGGTACACGCCACCGGCTACGAGATCGGTGCCGTGGTGATGTCGGCGCCAATCATGGCCTGGATATTCGACAAGCCGATGCAAACCACTGGCGCCCTGGCGCTGGTGATTTCGCTGGTGGCAATGGCCTGGAACATGCTCTACAACGCACTTGTCGACCGTTTTATCGACAGCGAGCGAAACACCTGGACCTGGCGCGCAAGGCTGCTGCATGGGCTGGGTTTCGAGGGCGGCATCATCGCCCTGTGCCTGCCGCTGGCGATGTGGATGCTGGATATATCGGCGGTGCAGGCATTCATGCTGGAAGCGGGTTTCTTCGTATTTATTCTGCCGTACACGGTGCTCTACAACTGGGGCTTCGACAAGGCCCGCTACCAGCTGCAACGGCGCAGGCTAGGGCCTGAGGGGGCTCAAAACTGCCCCAGCCAGTACGCCACATCCACCTCGTCGATCTGCTCGGGGTGCAGAAACCGCTCGGCATAGTGGCGATAGACGCCACTGCTGAGGAACAGCCGCAGCAACTCGCCGTCGATGTGCCGGTCGCGGGCCATGAAGGCCATGATCTTCACCGACTCCGACAAGGTTTTTGGTGCCTTGTACGGGCGATCAGCTGCGGTCAGGGCCTCGAAGATATCGGCAATCGCCATTACCCGTTCAGGGATGCTCAACGCCTCTTCACCCAAGCGCCTGGGGTAGCCGCTGCCGTCCATCTTCTCGTGGTGGTTGCCAGCAATTGACGGCACTCGCCGCAGTTGGCGAGGGAAC
Organism: Pseudomonas farsensis; assembly: GCF_014268805.2. Lineage (GTDB taxonomy): Bacteria > Pseudomonadota > Gammaproteobacteria > Pseudomonadales > Pseudomonadaceae > Aquipseudomonas > Aquipseudomonas farsensis. The sequence continues at coordinate 549,264 of NZ_JABWRF020000004.1, read as the reverse complement.
GGCAGCGAGCTGAGCATGATGATGGTTTGCACGATGTGTTCGTTGATCTTGAACCGCTCTTCGTCAGTGAGTGTGCCGCGCCGAATCGACAGGTTGTGCAGCTCGCCGGCATCGCTGGCATAAGCCGGCAGGCGCATGTCGAACCCCCATATATTGCGCGGGTCGTCCGCCGCAACCGGCGGCTTGCGCGAGCCCCACGGCACGCGGTGTTCGGGGCGGTCGGCCAATAGCAGCTCGGTAGCAGGCAATGGCATCACCGCCAGCTCGGCCAGGCGCGCCTGCTCGTCACGGGAAAGCCCCAGGCGATCATCGAAATGGCGCAGCCAGCAGCGCTGGCCGATCTGCTGCAGGCGCTCGATATCCGCCTGCTCCATGAACTCGCCGCCAATATTGGCATTGGCGACAAAGGCAAAGTCGGCCTGCAATTGGGCTTGGCAGCGCTGCAACGTGGTTTGCAAGGCGGCCTGATCGGCGCCGCCCGCCACGCCCTGCCAGTAGGCGATCTGCGCATCGCGGCCGAGCACCTCGAAGCGCATGCGCACTTCGTGGATGCGGTTGTAGAGGGTTTCGAGCTTGGTGGCCTTGTCCACCACATACTCGGGGCTGGTGACCTTGCCGCAGTCATGCAGCCAGGCGGCGACATGGAATTCGTAGCGCTCGGCCTCAGTCATGGCAAAGCCTGCGTAGGGGCCACTGTCGGCCTGCACTGCCTGGTCCAACAGCATCTGCGCCAGTTGTGGCACGCGTTCGCAGTGCCCACCCGTGTAGGGGCTCTTGGCGTCGATGGCATCGGCCAGCAGCTTGATCAGGGCGTCCAGCAGGCGCTGCTGGGCTTCGGCCAGTTGCCGGGTTTCGATGGCCACGGCGGCTGCACCGGACAGCTCTTCGACAAAGCGTCGGAACGGCTCACCCACCGCCGCGCCGTTTTCCAGTTGCAGAATCAGGATGCCGAGCAAGGCCTGGTCACGGTCGTTGAGCACCACAGCAAGGCTGCGCCCTTGCAGCCCCAGCGCCTCGCTGACCAACGCCGGCAGATCGTGTTGCGCGCCTTGGCAAACGGCAAGTTCGCTGGGGTAGCCATCGCCATGGCAGGCGGCGGCCAGGCGCAACTGGGCGTGATCGTCATCGAGCAGATAAACCGCGCCCGCACTCACCTCGGCAGCCGTCACCAAATGCCCGAGCACGCCGTCGAGCATGCGTTCCAGATGGCTCTCGCGGCTCAGCGTGAGGGTGATGGCCTGGAAGCTGCCAATGGTTGCAGACATGCGCCCGAGCGCCTGGCTAAGTTCCCCGACCTCACTGACCCGCGATACCACCCCAACCTGGCGCGCAAAATCGAACCCGGCAACGCCCCGCACCTGGTCGGCCAATTGCCGCAGCGGCCGGCCTATGCGCTGGCCAAGCAGGCCACCGAGCATCAATAGCACGGCGATCAGCGCCGCAATCCACAGCAACTGGTCCAGCAGCACCTTGCGCGCCTCGGCCAGCAGTTCGTGCGCAGGCACCGCAATCAGCACCTGCAGGTCCTGCCCGGCCAGGTTCAATGGCACGCGCATGCCGTACCAGTGCTGGCCGTTCACTTCAAAGGGCCGTGGCCGGGAGCCTTGGGGTGGGTTGGCGTACAACTGCGCAAGGCTGGGAATACCCAGCGCACTGATATTTGCCAGCCGCACCGCGCGGCCGTCACGCACGATCACCCGCTCAAGTTCCGGGTAGGCCACCACACTGCCCTGCCCGTCCACCACCGCGATTTCAGTGCCAGGGGTGATGCGCAGGTCACGGCTTTCGCTGGCCAGGTCGTTGACCGAGACATCCATGCCGATCACCGAGGCACCATCGGCGCTACGCTGGGCCATGGTCAGGCCGATTTCACCGGTGGTGAAGAACACATAGGGTCGGGTCAGCACCGTGCCGGCTTGCGCATTGGCCTGGCTGAACCAGGGCCGGGTGCGTGGGTCGTAGCGGTAGTCGGGCTTGAGCAGAGTGGCAAGCAGGTTCAGTGCACGGTCGTAGAAGCGCCACTCGCCCAGTATCGAGCCGTCGGCGCCATGACTTACGCTTTGCACCAGAAAGACGGTGCCGGCAGGCGCTGCGAAACGTTCGAGCAGTTGCGGGTCGCGCAGACGCCGCACCAGCATGAAATCGCCACTGGGGTAACCCAGGTAGGCGGCGCTGAGCATGCGGTTGGCATTAAGGGTTTCGACCAGTTGCGGCAAGCGTTGCAGGCGCTGTTGCAGGTCGCTGGCCGGCGGGTTGAACGCCAGCAGGCGAATGCTGCTCTGGGCCGGCTCGAGCAGGCGCCTGGCGCGTTCCTCGATGGTTTTGCCGACCTGCTGGGCGCCATCGCCTGCTGCGGTGACCAAGGTCTGGCGCAGCCCGCGATAGCCCTGCCAGGCCAGCACGCTGCCGAGCAGCAGCATGCCCAGCACAATGGCCAGTGCCACCACCAGTTGCAGTGATATGCCACGTTTCATTGCCGGATGCTCACGGCAGCATCGACTGCTAAAAGGTCCATCGACACGCAGCCCATCCCAGGTACTCCATGTGTGGCGGTTTGAACAGTGTAATCAGCCTGGGAGAACCTGCAGCGCGGCTGGCCACATAGTGGCCCCGCGCGGGTGAAAGCTTTAGCGTTGCTGGGTTAAAGCGTGGTCCCTGCGCCGCCCTCATCGCAGGCTTCGCCAGCTCCCACAGAGGCCATGTGGTTGGACCCAATCCTGTGGGGAATGATAGAGAGTTGTGGCGAGCGGGCTTGTCCCGCGTTGGGCTGCTCAGCAGCCCTTTGGGTTTTCAGGGCTGCTGCGCAGCCCAACGCGGGACAAGCCCGCTCGCCACAAGGAGATGTGTCTGGCGAAAACAGGGTTGTACAAAACCATAGAATCTCCCACAGGGACCGCGTCAGGTGCGATATGGAGGGCTGGCTCAACGCCTGTGGGAGCTGGCGCCAGCCTGCGATGAAGCCGGTGCCAACGCCACGTTACTTCCCGGCAGCTACTGACGCCTGCTCTGGCGAAACGGGCGCCTCCGGCCGGCGTGCATAGCGCTGGGCCAGCGCCGCGCAGACCATCAACTGGATCTGGTGGAAAATCATCAGCGGCAGGATCAACAAACCAATGGTGCTGCCGGCAAACAACACCTGAGCCATCGGTACGCCGGTCGCCAGGCTCTTTTTCGAGCCGCAGAACAAGATGGTGATGCGGTCTTCAAGGCTGAAGCCCAACCACTTGCCCAGCAGCGCCGTGATACCCAACGACAACGCCAGCACCACACAGCAGCCCAGCACGATCCACGCCAACATGGTCGGCGGCACCTGCTGCCACAGCCCGCCAATCACCGCAGCGCCGAAGGCCGAGTAGACCACCAGCAAAATCGAGCCCTGATCCACGAATTTCAGCCAGCTCTTGTTACGCCCTACCCACTCGCCGATCCAGCGCCTGGCAATCTGACCCGCCACGAATGGGACGAGCAATTGCAGGCTGATCTTGCGGATCGCCTCAAGGGTCGAGCCGCTGTCGCCATGGACGCCCATCAGCAGCGCCACCAGCGCAGGCGTGATGAAGATACCAATCAGGCTGGACGCCGCCGCGCTGCAGATAGCAGCCGGCACGTTGCCGCGTGCAAGCGAAGTAAAGGCGATTGCCGACTGCACGGTGGCTGGCAGGGCACACAGGTACAGGAAGCCCAGGTACAGCTCATCGCCCACCAGCGGCAGCAGTACTGGTTTCAAGGCAAGGCCAATCAGCGGGAACAGTACGAAGGTGCAGACAAACACCAGCAAATGCAGGCGCCAGTGCCCGGCGCCGGCAAAAATGGCCTCGCGCGACAACTTGGCGCCATGCAGGAAGAACAGCAGGCCGATGGCAATGTTGGTGATCCAGTCGAACGCCACCGCCACCTGGCCGCGAGCCGGTAGCACCGTGGCCATGGCGACCACTGCGATCAAGGTGAGGGTGAAGTTGTCCGGCATGAAACGCGAACGGGCCATACGCACGAATCCTGTGTTGTTTTGGTTGCCGGGCTACCTTAGCCTTGTTGGCGGTAACCGGCTAACGCGATGAGGGCAACAAATGTCGACAAACGGACAATACGACGTGCAGGAGCGCATCGTCCCGGCACTCACCGCACTGCCACGGGCGGTGTACGTGCGCACCGAGTCACTGGCCCTGCCCGAACGCACGCGCATGCACAGCCACCCGTGGGTGCAGCTGTCGTATGCCATTTCCGGCGTGCTGCATGTGCATACCGCCAGCGAGAGTTTCGTCGCCCCGCCCCGCCGCGCGGTGTGGATGCCACCGGGCATGAACCACGAGGTATTCAGTTTCGCCCGTACTGAAATGCGCAGCCTGTACCTGGCGCCGCAGTTGTTTGGCGCGGCGCACAACCATTGCCGGGTGATCGAGATCTCGCCGCTGACCCATGAGCTGATCAAACAATTTGCGCGCTGCCCCACTGAATATGACGAAAGCGGGGAAGATGGCCGCCTGGCCATGGTCCTGGTGGACCAACTGCGCGCCGCCCGAGAAGTCAGCCTGTCGCTGCCGCTGCCCCAAGACCCACGGGTGCTGCAACTGTGCCGTAACTTGCAGGACGCCCCGGACGACAACCGCACGCTGGCCGAATGGGGCGAGGCGCTTGGCGCCTGCGAAAAAACCCTGCGGCGGATACTGCTGCGCGAGACCGGCCTGAGCTTCCGAGCCTGGCGCCAGCGCATGCGGCTGCTGGGGGCGCTGGAGGCACTGGGCCGGGGGGCATCGGTGACCCAGGTGGCGTTAAGCGCGGGGTATCAAAGCACCTCAGCGTTTATCGCGGCGTTTCGAGAGCTGTTTGGCGTGACGCCTGGGGATTTTTTTAGCGTAACGGGTGGGTAGCTGTTTGCGTGGTATGTATCGGAGTTCGGGTATTGGGGCCGCTTTGCGGCCCATCGTGACACAAGGCCGCTCCTACCCCGACCACGGTACAAGCTAGTACGCGGCTGGGGGTAGGAGCGGCCTTGTGTCGCGAACACCGGCAAAGCCGGTGCCAGCCAGTCACCAATAGCGCTTGTTACCCTTGGCCTCAATGGGCTCGCCCTTGAACACATAGGGCCCGTCCATGGTAAGTACCAACTCCGCCCCCTTGCGCGTCAGCCAAGGCGTGGATTCAGAGCCGGCCCGCGAGGTCACGCCACTCGGGCTGATGCGGATTTCATCGCCGTCGATCTCAACCGTGCCCAGCACATAGGTGTAGACCGCACTGCTGAAAAAGCCCTTTTTGAACTCGAATGCACACTCGACCACCTGGTCGCCGTACTCCATGCGCATCTTCGGTTTGAGTGAAGCCACCGATACCGCGCCGTTGTCCACTGCCGAATACACACTGCACACCAACGCCACCTTGCCGCCCATGCGCTGGGAAATCTCGGTACTGATCTCCACCGTCTCGATGCCGGGCGCCGAGACACTGGCCGCCACCACATCACCGGTATGGAAAACGTATGGATCTTCGGTCAGCGAACCGCGCTTGTCTGGCGCCTGGATGATCGACATGCGCCCGTCCGGGCGCAGAATACCGATGCGCAGGTCCAGGTCGTCGTTGTCCTGGCCGTCGCCGTTGTCCACCCAAGTGGCACTGACCTTGATGACTTTAGGCGCCGAGGCGCCCTTCTCCAGGGTCACCTTGTGCGCAGTGCCGGGCTTGTCGAGGGTGATCAACGACTTGCCGATGTTCACAGGCTTTGCGGGTGCAGGAGGGGGGGCTGCAACTGGCGCCTCCTCCACCTCAACCCCGTACAGCCCACACAACCCGGCCAACCCGGAAGCAAAGCCCTGCCACACCGCCCGCGCCTTGGCCTGGCCGTTGCGCACATATAACTCCAGTACGGTAATGCCGGTTTCCTGGTCGAAACTGCCCGGTTGCAGGTCAAGCACCTGATCGCCTACCAGCACCTGCGCGCGCAGGTCCTTGACCTGGGCAAAGCCACCCGCCGGGCCATCCTGAGTCAGGGTGATGGCAATCTTGCCAATGCCCGCTGGCAGGCGGTCCAGATCAAAACTGATGCTATGGGTGACCCGCTCGCCTGCGGTAACCGGCGCGCTGAACGCAGCCGCGCCAGAGGCGTGTTCAGGGGCGTTGAAGAACACCATGTCGCCGTCGTTGCGCACCTTAGCGCTGTCGGTGAGCAGGAACGCCGTGAGGTTGACGTCCAGGCCATTGCCAGCTGCATGGGTCACGCGCACCAGGCCTTTGGCCAGGCTGAGGTTGGTGTTGGCGCCGGGGGAGAGAGGGAGGTTCACTGTATTCGCCTTTTCCATGGGGAAGGCCTTGCGCGGGCGCTGGCCTGGCGCAAGGCACGCTAACCGGGAGTATCCACCCCGACCTTGTTTCAGCACTGAGTCACGCCTGAAAAGCGTCGTGCAGAACCGGCACTACTCTGCCAGTTTTTTCACGCAGTGCAACCGCTGCAAACACCGTCCACAGGCCTGCGACGCTTCCCCTGGCGGCCACCCAGCACTATCATCAAGCACCCGTGAGCGGCGGTTTAACGCCGCTGAAGCACCTTGCAACACTTCAGCAATGCGGCGGCTGCTGGCTGTCGGCATATTTGCCCTTTTTTCCGGAGAAATGCCCGATGCGTTGGGTGAAACGTTCGATTGTCATCATCAGCTTGCTGATCATCGCGGTGCTTGGCGTATGCCTGCATCACTACCTGCCGCGCCAAGAGGTGGTTCACGTCACAGGCGTTGAGGTCAAGCGGATGGACGCCGATGGCGTGATCAGCGCCGAGAACCCGGCCGATGGCCCGACCCGCGACGTGTACTTCATCAACACCGAAGACCCGGTCACCCGTGAAGTCACCGTGTACCGCAACGAGGACACCGGCTGGGGCTTCCCGTGGTACTTCAAGTTCGACTCGGCGGACGTCCAGGCCCGCGCTCAGGGTTACTCCCGCGACCCCTCGCAGTTGGCGCTGATCCGCTATTACGGCTGGCGCTTCACGATCTTCTCGATGTTCCCCAACGTCACCGAAATCAAGGCCACCACCAGCACAGCCGAGCCGTTCCCGGTGTTCAATACCATTTTCTTCAGCGTGCTGCTGATCCTCGCCGCCGTGCTGGTGGTGCTGGTGCGCCGCACCCTGCGCCGCCGCAACCAGCCGCTGGCTCCTCGCCCCTAGTTCGCAACAGGTCTAAGCCTCGGCGCGCAGCCTTCGCTGCCGCGCCCAGGCGGCTTTCACATAAGGACATGAGTTCATGAACATCACCCAAGGTCAGCGCCTGACGCTGGGCTCCATCGGCATTGCCGACCGCGCCAACCTGAGCATCAGCATCCAGTCCGGCCACGTCATCGACATGGTCTGTTTTGGCCTGGACGCACAGTCCAAGCTGTCCGACGACCGCTACATGGTATTTTTCAACCAACCCAGCGCGCCAGGCGATGCCGTCAAACTGGTCGCCCCCGGGCAGTTCGAGATCAACCTGGCGGCGTTGCCGGCCAGCATCGACCGGCTGGTATTCACCGCTGCCATCGACGGCGCCGGCGCCATGAAGGACATCGCCGACAGCCGCTTCGTCATCACCGCCCCCGGCAACCCAACAGGGGCCAACTGCGCGTTTTCCGGCAGCACCTTCAGCGTCGAGAAAGCGATCATGGTCGCCGACATCTACCGCAAGAACGGTGAATGGCGCCTGCAAGCCAACCTGCAGGGCTTTAGCGAGGGCCTGGACGCGCTGGTACGCCACTTTGGTGGCGAAGTACTGGATGCCCCGCCCGCACCGCCCGTACAGGCCACCGTGTCGCTTGAGAAGAAGATCGCCGCCGCAGCCCCGGCCCTGATCAGCCTTGCCAAAAAGGCCCAGATCAGCCTTGAAAAGAACAACCTCACCCACGTAAAAGCGCAGGTCGCCGTGGTGCTGGATGCCTCCGGCTCGATGGATGGCCAGTACAGCGGCGGCTACGTGCAGGAGGTACTGAACCGCCTGATCCCGCTGGCAGTAGCCTTCGATGACGATGCCAGCCTGGATGTGTTCGCCTTCGGCGCCAAGCCTGCGCATCTGTCGCCGGCAACCCTAAGCAACTACAGTAACTACATCGAGACCGACCACCGCGGCTGGCGCAAGTGGGAGGTGGGTGCACGGGTCAACAACGAGCCAAAGGCCATGCGCATGGTCATGGACCACTACCGCCGCAATGGCAGCAAGCTGCCGGTGTACATCCTGTTCCTCAGCGATGGCGGCGTGCACGAAAACCGGGCGATCACCAAGCTTATGGTCGAAGCCGCCAGCCAGCCGTTCTTCTGGCAGTTCGTCGGGCTGGGCGGGCGCAACTACGGCATCCTGGAAAAGCTCGATGACATGGCGGGCCGTGTGGTCGACAACTGCAACTTCTTCGCCATGGACCACCTGTCCGACCTCAGCGAAGAAGCCCTGTATGACTGCCTGATGGAAGAATTCCCTGCCTGGCTCAAAGAAGCCCGCAACAAAGGCATCATTACCGGCTGACCGCGCAACGCGGGCAATTTTCTGCTTGGCGCCGCGCACAAAAAAGCCCCCGTCTGACGTCAGACGGGGGCTTGGTTCAACAGCGGGGTTTAGCCGATGCTGACGCCGTGGGCTTCAGCCAGGGGCTTGAGGCCGCCAGCGAAACCTTGGCCGATAGCCTTGAACTTGAACTCTTCGTTGTTGCGGTACAGTTCACCGAAGATCATCGCGGTTTCGGTCGAAGCGTCTTCGCTCAGGTCGTAGCGAGCCAGTTCCTTGCCGTCAGCTTTGTTGACGACGCGGATGTAGGCGTTGCTGACCTGGCCGAAGCTTTGCTTGCGGGCTTCGGCGTCGTGAATGGTCACGGCGAAGACCAGCTTCTTGACGTCCTGCGGCAGGCTGGTGAGCTTGACGTTGACTTGTTCGTCATCGCCATCACCCTGGCCGGAACGGTTGTCGCCCAGGTGCTCGATAGCGCCATCGGCAGACTTCTTGTTGTTGTAGAAGATGAAGCCGGCGTCGTTCAGGACCTTGCCGTTTTCACCCACTACAAACACCGAGGCGTCCAGGTCGAACTCGGTGCCATCGGTAACGCGTGCATCCCAGCCTAGGCCGACCACGATCTCGGTCAGGCCAGGGGCTTCTTTGGACAGCGATACGTTACCGCCTTTGCTCAGGCTTACAGCCATGGTTGCGCTCCTGTGTTAGGTAAGGGACTTAGAACTTCAGGCCGAAGCTGGTGGCAACAGCACGCAGACCGCCAGCATAACCCTGGCCGACAGCGCGGAACTTCCACTCGCCATTGTTGCGATACAGCTCGGCAAAAATCATTGCGGTTTCGGTCGAGGCGTCTTCAGCCAGGTCGTAACGAACCACTTCGCTGTTGCTCACCTCGTTGACGACACGAATGAACGCGCCGCCTACTTGGCCGAAGTTCTGCTTACGCGCTTCGGCATCGTGAATGGTCACGGTGAAGACGATCTTCTGGACGTCGGCAGGTACACGGCTCAGGTCGACCTTGATCACCTCGTCGTCACCGTCGCCGGCGCCGGTGCGGTTGTCGCCGGTGTGCTCTACCGAGCCATCAACGCTGCGCAGCTGATTGTAGAAGATGAAATCGGCTTCGCTGCGGACCTGATCGCCGGCGCCCAGCAGGAAGGCACTGGCATCCAGGTCGAATTCGGTGCCGTCGGTGGCGCGTGGGTCCCAGCCCAGGCCGACAATGATCTTGGTCAGCGACGGATCGGTTTTGGTCAGCGAGAGGTTACCGCCTTTTTGCAGGGACAAAGCCATTGCATAACTCCTTGTTGAATTGCCTGTGTATCAGTTGGATTCGGCCGACTTGTCTTCCTTTTCCGGGAAGACGACGCTGGCCAGAATGCCGATCACCAGTACCACCATGACGATGATGAGGCTGGTATTGGGGTCAATGGTGTAGCCGTGGTGGAACATGTGGTCAGTGGCGTTCAGGCCAAGCTTGACGGCAATGAAGAACAGCAGCGCGATAACCGCTTTCTCCAGGTGCACCAGGTAGCGTTTCAGTGCTTCGAGCACGAAGTACATGGTACGCAGGCCAAGGATGGCGAACAGCATGGCCGAGTACACGATCAGCGGTTCACGGCTGACTGCGATAACCGCAGGCACCGAGTCGAAGGCGAACAATACATCGGAAACTTCGGCGACTACCAGGCACAGGAACAGCGGCGTGGCGAACAGGCCGCCTTTGGCTGCCAGGGTCATGCCTTGGTTTTCCGGCTTCAGCAGCTCACCTTCAAGCTCCTTGCGGCGCACGAAGAACTTGTTGCCGTGCAGTTTTGGCCACACCGGGAACAGCTTCTTGGCGAAACGATAAGCCATGTGCTTGGAGTAGTCTTCCTCTTCTTCGTCGTCACCGCCGCTTCTGAGCATCATGACCGCGGTCCAGGCAACGATGATCGCGAAGACCACCTCCACCCATGGGCCAAAGGCCAGCAGGCCGGTACCGATGGCCACGAACACGCCGCGGAACACGATGGCGCCGATGATGCCCCAGTACAGCACACGGTGGCGCAGGCCGTCCGGCACCTTGAACCAGGCGAAGATGGCCATGAACACGAACAGGTTGTCGACGCTCAGCACTTTCTCCAGCGCATAGCCGGTGACGAACAGGCTGGCGACCTGGGCGCCGTGCTCGAAATAGAGGAAGCCGGCGAAGGCCAGGGAAATGGCGATCCAGAAGATCGACCAGACCGAAGCTTTCATCAGCGATACCGGCTTGTCGCCGCGGTGGGTAACCATGTCCAGCAGCAATGCGCCAACGGCGATGCCGACGAAAACCGCCATGGTCAGCGGGGGGAAACCGAGATGAGTCACTTCCACAATTGTCTACCTAAAAGTTAAAACCAGCCGGGGACAGCCCCGGCCACCAACACAGTGGGCGGCACGCCGCCCGGTTTCCCTGCCGCTGCCCGATTACTTCGAGCCGCGGCCCCAGTTCATGCCCCAGCGGTAGGCTTCATCCATCGGCTTTTGCGAGCGATGGAAGTCCACACGACGGGTCACCTTGACGCTACCGTTGTCGTTTTCGAGCAAGGCAATGGCACAGCAACCCAGGCTGCCGCCCTCCTCGTTCAGGCGCACTTCGATCTCTGCCTGGCCGGGGACGAAAATGGTCACCACGCCGTCGGTTTCACGCCAGTTCGGCGCGCCTTCGTAGATGAACGCGTAGACCAGAATACGGCGAATACGGTTCCACTGGCTGCCATTGATATGTAACCATTCACCTCCGGCCACCGCGCCGGTGCGGTCATCACCCATCAACTGCACGAACGGCTCGTGGTTCAACGCGCCAAACGCATTGCCCAGCGCCTGCACACAGCCTTTTTCGCCATCCTGCAGCTCGTAGAGACAGCCCACGTCCAGGTCGATGGATTTGCCACGGCCAAAGAAGCCGGCCTTGCCCTTGTTCCAGTTCAGGTTGACGCGAATCTCGCCAAAACCGCCTGCAGACTTCTCCAGGCTGATCGAGGTCCGGGTCTTGTCCAGGGTCACCTTGCTCAGGCTGACACTCGGCTTTGGCGCAGGTGGCGGCGCAGGCGTTGCCACCGGGGCCGGCGCGGGTGCTGGAGCAGGCGCCGCTGAAGGAGCCGGCGCGGCAACGTCGACGCCAAAGTGGGTCGCCAGCGGCGCAAGGCCACCGGCAAAGCCCTGGGCGACGCAGCGGAACTTCCACTGGCCCTGGCGCAGATAGAACTCACCGAGTATCAACGCGGTTTCTTTCATGCCTGCGGTGGGGATCTGCGCTTCGATACCACCACTTACGCTCACGCTCAGGCTCGACACCCGGTCGAAGCTGGCCTTGTTCTCGTACAGCGTGGCCGTCAGTGCGATTTTCTCGATCGACGCATCCAGGTTCGCCAGGTTGATACTGAACGCAGCACGCCCGGCAGCCGAGTCGAGCAGTTGCACGGCACCGCCCAGCACGCTGGGCTGGCCGTAGAAGCACATGTCGTTGTCGCTGCGCACCTTGCCAGTGGCGGCAAGGGCGAAGGCCGAAACGTCCAGGTCGACGCCAGGAATCGGGGTGTAGACCACCTCGACCCGCAGGTTACCGCTGCCGACAGCAGCGTTGGCCCCCGGGCCAAGGGTGGTCATGGACGCACCGCCTGGGCTGCCAGGCTGACCAGGTCGTCCGCAGTGCGGCCCGAGGTGGTCTGGCCGATAGCCTTGAATTCCCAGCCCGACGCGCCGCGCGACAAGTTGGCCATGACCACGCCGGTGTGCTTGCCCTGCTCGGTCAGGTTGAAGCGGGCCAGCTCGCTTTTGTTGGCGGCATTGACGATACGGCAGTAGGCGTTCTTGACCCGCTCGAAGCTCTGGCCGGTGAACGAGTTCACGGTGAACACCAAGTGAGTGACGCTGGCTGGCAGCGCGCTCAGGTCTACCGAGATCGACTCGTCGTCGCCGTCACCTTCGCCGGTGCGGTTGTCGCCGGAGTGGCGGATCGAGCCGTCACGCGATTGCAGTTGGCGGAACCAGACAAGGTCGACCGGCTGCAGGTTGGCATCGAACAGAATGCACGAGGCATCCAGGTCGATGCTGTCGCCCTGGCCGAACAGCTTGCCCATGAAACCGGTTTTTTCCGGGTCCCAGCCAAGGCCGAGGGTAACCTTGGTCAGGCCGGCGCCGCCGGTCTTTTCAAGAGAGATGCTCTGGTTCTTCGAGAGGGTCAGTGCCATCGTTACGCTCCTTTTTGATCGTTATGCTGCGTGGTGCCGTCATCGACACCCGTTACGGAATGTGTGGTCGCTTCGCCTGGCTGCAAGCGTGCACCGATTTTTGCGATATTCAACCGCCGGCGCTGCCAGCGTGGGTGGAAATGGCGCCAGTGCGGCTCTTGCGCTGCAGCCAGCAATTCGTGGTCGCCACGGGTATCACCCCAGGCCCGCAGGCGGTATTTATCGAGCGAGCCGTAAACCGCTTCCAGGCGCAGCACCTTGGCTTCGCAGCGGCAGTTGCTGCCGCTGATCTGCCCGGTCAAGCGGCCTTCGACGACTTCAAGCTCGGTGGCGATCAGCTTGATGCCAAGGCGCTGGGCAAATGGCTCCAGCACCAGGCGCGGCGAAGCCGAACAAATGGTCACCTGGGCGCCACTGGCAACCTCGGCGGCTACCGATTTGACACCCGTCGGGCGCATCAGGCGCTTGAAATTCGCCTCGGCGAAGGCCTTGGCCTGTTGCCGGATCCAGTGCTCGTCGGTGCCGGCCAGAAAGGTTGCGATCAACACCGCCTTGAGTTCATCACGGGTCAACCCTTTGCCCAGATAGCGCACGCATGCCGGCAGCATGCGCCACACCCGCGCGGCAAACCCGCGCTTGCCAAAGGCAAACAGCAGGAAGGGTACGAAACTGTCGTGGTGCGTGAGCGTGCCATCGAAGTCAAACACCGACAGCACTGGCGCCGTTGCCGGGCCCGCTTCAAGCATGTCCTGGGTCATCGAGCCACCTCCGCAAGCCGCACCGGCTCGGCAAGGCTGGCCTCGGCCGCCTTCACGCCGTGCCAGCGCGCACGTTCGATGATATTGACCGCCCAGTTGTGATGGGTGGCAGGCTCGAGCATGGCGTCGTTGTGGCGGAACACCGCCGGCGCCTGCTCGCTGACAATCAGCCTGGCGCAGTTCAGGTCGTCCAGCGTGACGCGGAAACTGTCGTGAATCTGCGCGATCTGCGAGGGATGAATGGCGGTCTTGCCGACCAGCCCATGGGCGATATCCAGTTGTAGCTCCTCATCGAGCAGGCCAGGGGTGGCCAGCTGCTCGAACACCGGCGCGGTAAGCGCGAACCCCTGCGAACCCAGCACCCCGGCGAGCATTGGAATGACATAGCCCATGGGCGTCTGGTACAGGGTGGTTGATGGGTTTCGACGAAGGCCCAGGCAGCCCATCAGGTCGTTGCCGCCAATGCGCAACGCCAGGATGCGGCCGCCGAGCGACTGGCGCAGTGCGCAGCCAAGCTCAGCCATCGCGGTCGGGTTGTAGACCTCGCTGGTTTCGAGCGTGGGCATCAGCAGCAGTTCCGCACGCGAGACCGCGCGCGCCCACAATGGCAGGCTGGCCAAGGTGAGTTTGGGCACGACGAAACCATCGACGGCGGCGATTTCCGGCCAGTCGTTGAGCGCTGCGGCCATCTCGCTGTCGCGAGGGCGCACGAACACCAGCGGCCCGTCGGCACGACGCCCTTCCAGCAACATGCCGCGCAGCACGGCGCGCAGCGAATTCAAGGCGCTGTCGACGTCGATGGCAGCCACCGCGTCCTCCAGGCAGATCACCAGCGAGCGCAGGCCTGGGAGTTTGTGCCCGGCGATCACCTCAAGGATGTCGGCGCGGGTTGCCGGCATGTACAACGTGGCCCCCAGGGCATAGGGCGATACACGCTCCATCAGCTAACCCCTCGAATAACGGTTACAGCACGATACGGCCCCAACACATCACCCACCTGCTGCACTTGCAGGCCGGCGCGGTCAGTCAGGTGGATCAGCAGTTGCACATCGGCATCGCTGCGGTCGCGCACCAGCACTTGGTCCGGCACCCGGCGAAGCACCGCGCGGGTCGCCTCGGCGATGCCCGGCTTGATGCGGTTCAAGTTGCTGATATCAAAACGCTCGGCAAGGCTCTGCACCACGCCTTGCGCGTCACGCTGCAAGCCCGCAGCCTGCTCGTCGCTCCACGGCTGCGCCGGGCTTGCGGTAATGCCGGCGCGCAGGGCTTCGATCTGCTCGATGAACGAGCGGGTCACGTCGCAGGCGCGCAAGTGATCATAGACTACGCACCCATGCAGACCGCCGTCGGCGGGCCAGATCGAACGCGACACCAGCCCCGACACCGTGGCGCCGAGGATGCCCGATGGGATGATCCAGTCTTCGGCCGAGGCGGCCAGCCAGGCGCGCCCACAGGGGTCGGCGAGCACCACCAGGCGCGGTTTGCTTGGGAAACGCGGGTCGTCGCCAAGGCTGCGGACGATTTCGCCGCAGATGGCGCCCTTACCGGTCCAGCCATCGACGAAGACAATGTTTTCGGCGCCGTGGGCAGCGATGATTGCCTCAAGGGCCACCTTGTCGATGCCGCGGTCGCGGACGATGCTGATGCCGTAGTGATGAGCCTTACGCCCGAGCCCGTTCAATGCGCGGCGCAGCAGCACACCCAGCGGCAGCCCGGCACGCACGAAGGACACCAGCACGATCTCAGGCCCCTGATAATGCGCGTGCAACGCCAGCGCCAGCGCCTGCACGTCGGCCGCCATGCGCTGGCCATTTTGCGCCAGCGCACGCTCGAACAGTGCCATGTGCGCCGCGGACGGTGCATCTTCCTGGCTGATCATCTCGGAGTAGTGTTTCTGCTGGGTCTGGATCAGGCGCTCCTTCTCCAGCACATCGGTCAGGCCGATGCTGACCGGGCGCAGCAAAAACTGGACATCTTCGGGCAGATAACTGCCGCTGCCGACGGTCTGCTCAAGCAGGTGGCGATCAAACATGCAGCACCCCGTCCAGGCATTTGGCGAGCTGGCTGTTCACCGGCGTCGACCAGAAATGGCAGAGGTTCATGAAACCAAGGTCGGTGATGCTGTCACCAAAGCCCAGCACTGGCCGCTCGCCGTGTTGGGCGCGGTCCAGTTCCAGATAGTGCTGCACCGCCGCCGCCTTGGACAGGCCGTGGGGCAGCAGCGCCAGGTTGTTGCCGTTGGCGTGGGTATGCATGCCTTCGAGCAGGCCAGCATCACGCAGCTTGCCCAGCACCATCAGCAGGTCGGCATCGCTGCCGTCGTTATGCTTGATGACTACGTAGTGGCGCTGTTCAGCCTCTTCCACGACCCAGCCCCGCAGCGACACGCCGTGCTCCTCGCCGATTTGCAGCGCGGTTTCGCAGAGCACCGGCAGGCGCTCCTGGAAGCCGCGGAGTAGTTGGCCCATGACACCGTGCCAGTGCAGGTTGACGCTGCGATCCGGGTTGAGCATCAGGCCACCGTGGGAGCAGATGGCGGCGCCACTGAAACCCAGGCGTACGCGGGAGAATGCCTCGGCGCTGCGCGCGGTTACCGGCACCACGTCGGTGCAGGCGAGCAGCCACTCGACGAAGGATTTCTGCACGGTGGTCTGATAGCCGCTGACGCCGCCTTCGACATCGTATGAAGCCGGGTGGCGCGGCGTGCCTGGCGGCATCTTGCGGGCGGTCTGGAACAGCGTGTCGTCCAGGTCGATAAGTACCAGCGGGCGATTAGCGGCCATCGACGATCACCTGCGCATCCAGTTCCTGGACAAGCTCCACAGGCATGGCCTGGGCGTCTGTCTCGCTGCAGATCAGCACACGGTCGAACTGACCGGGCGCCACGTTGTAAAGGAAGTTGACGATACCCAGCCCGTAGTTGTCGGCAAAGCTCAGGGCGTGCTCAATGGCGTGGCCCAGGGCAATCGGTGAACGGGTGGTCGAGCTGAAGTACACCTCGGCGCCTGCGCGCTCCAGGCGCTCGGCCAGCAAGAACGGCTTCCAGACGAACTCGCCGGTGCCGATCACAGCAATGCGCTCGCCCGGGTTCGCCTGGATGTCCAGCCCAAGGGTGTCGGCAACCGCTCGGGTGCCCAACCGCCCCCAGTCGTTGCTTGGGTCTATCGGCCATGAACCAACGGCCACGGTGCCGGTTTGCGGCATATCCGGCAGCGGCGCCAGGGGATCCTCGATGAACTGGTAGGCACCGCTGAGCAGCGACACTTGGTCAGCATGCTGGCCAATGCCCGCCGATACCGCGCCCGCCGACCAGTCGGTCAGCACGCAGGTGACCACACGCTCGATGCGACCAAGGCCAGCATCGACCAACGCACGGTGCAGGTTGACGAAGGTCTTGCCAGTGGAGGCTTCGTCGTCGACCAGCACCAGCGACCGCGCTTCACGCATCATGCGCGCCAGTTCGGCGTCTACAGGTTCGTGCACAAGGTGCGCACTGGCGTGGCTGTGCTCTTCTTCGAAGCGGGCAAAGATGGCGTCACCGACCGGGTGGCGTGTACTGACGATATACAGGCTGTCCGGGCGGCTGCGGGCGTAGGCACGGTGCACCCCGGCGCCAAGGCCTACGGCGGTTTCGGCCATGCCGACAACCAGCACGGGGCCCGGCAGGTCGGCGGGGATTTTTTCAGCCAGCGCCTGGTAGGTGAATTCCATGACCGAGGGTTTGACCGGAATGTGCTTGCCGAGCACGCGCGATACGAACAGAAACGCGCGTTTGGGGTTGCGCCGCTCGGCAAAGCCGAACAGCGACTGCGGTGCGATCGAGGCCTGTTCGACATCGACCTGCAGCACTCCACGCTTGAGCGTTGCGCTGAGTTTGGTAACCGCTTGATCCACTAGGTGTTGCTCCATACTTCAATCCTGTGCCAGGTCGCGTCGACGCTACGCTGCGCACGTGTGTTTTCAATGAATGACTGGCATCAGTTGCGTGCTTCGACCTTCCACAGCGACGGCTGCACGCCCTTGGCGATCTGCGCCGGGGTCTGCGTGAGGTTGCTGTCGTCGTGGTCGATGCCGATGTGACAAGCCTCGAGAAAGGCGCAAAGCAGGTGCGACTTGACCGCAAAGTTCATGTTTTGCGCATCCGGCACCGTGGAGGTGACCATGCCCACCACCCGACCGCCGGCATCGAACAGCGGGCTGCCGCTGGAGCCTGGCTGGATGGCGGCGGTGAACTGCAGCAGGCTGGCATCGTTGCGCAGCCCGAACAGCGCCGAAACGCCGCCTTGGGTAACGTGGGCACCGCCGCCTGCGAAACCGGCCATGGGAAAGCCTACGGCGGTGACCGGGTCGCCCAGCGAGCTGCCGCCGCGGCTGGCAAAACGCACCGGCTGCAGCTGCACGCCTTCAACCCGAAGCAGGGCAATGTCGTTGGTGGTATCGACCATCACCGGCTCTGCACGGTGGCGCCCGGTGAAGGAGTTGATTTCGATATGGGACATGCCTTCGATGACATGGGCGCAGGTCAAAAGCGCGCCGCTTGCCACGGCAAAGCCGGTGCCGGTTGCAGCGCTGCAACGCGGGTTGCCGCCGCCAGACGGCGCACGTTCTGGATGGGCGTCGTCGATTTCGATGCCCATGCGCCGGGCCAGTGCGCTCAGGCCATAGGCCGAGCCTTCAGCCAGGGCGCGGAACTTCCACTGCCCTGCCCGCAGGTAGAACTCGCCGAAGATCAGCGCGCTTTCGCCATTGCCAGAGACATCCAGGTCATAGCTGGCGCCGCCTTCAAGGCGCACACGCAGCGTGCCCAGTTGGTCGATGGGGCCAATATTGGAGTAGCGGTACACCACAAGTAGCACCCGGTCGCTGCCCGCGGGCAAGGTGTCCAGTTGCAGGTCGCAGATGATCTTGCTGCGGTCACCGCTCCAGCGCATCCAGGCGCTTTGCTCGGCATGCAACAGGGCGGCGCTGCCCTTCGGGGAGCGCTTGTCATCGACTGGAATCAGGGCCACTGCGGTGGAATTGCCGAAGGCTTCGTGCAGTGAGGTTTCAAGTGTCCATGAGGCTTTAGGCGAACTCAGTGCAATGTTCGCGCCCGGCGTCAGCATGTCTCGCTCCCTGAATGACATGGTTCTCCAATAAGAACCGAAATGTAACAGAATGTCGGCCTTTTTGACATCAAGCGGGAAGCACCACGGCTACCGTGATCGCCTTGACCCGCGCACCCTCCAGCCATTCGCCGACGGGTGGTACAAGGCCCAGACGGCGGGTGGCAAACACGCCCGGCAGGTTGATACCCGTAGCGCGGGTGTAACCGATGCCACCGGAATAACGCGGGTTGATTTCGAGCAGATGCGGCTGGCCGTGGGCGTCGTCGCGGGTCTGCACGTTGACGATGCCGTCACAGCCAAAGTGCCGCGCCGCAGCAATGGCCAGCGCCGTAGCTGCCGAGTCGCGCTCGAACGTTTGATGAACGCCTGCCTTGCGCCGGCCCACCCAGGCTACAACCTCACCGCCCTCACAGACCATGTCCACCGAGCACTCGGTGCCGGGCAGGTAAGGCATGACCAGCATCGGCTTGTGCGGCTCTGCCGCCGCGTAGGCGCGGTGATAGGTGGCGAAGTCGACCTCGCGGGCGTCGGGGTTGGCGAAGCAGCGGAACGGGTCGGCGCTGGCCTTGAAGCGCCAGAAACCCTGGCCATAAATGCCCACGGCGGGCTTGATGCAGACCTCGCCGGCACTGGCCAGGCGGGTATAGGCAGCTTCAAGTTGCGCGGCGTCGTTGACCGTGATGGCCGGAATGCAGGCAAGCCCGGCGCGCTCGGCTTCGGCGGTGAACTGGTCCTTGTGGTCGACCTGATCGAAGGTGCGCATGCTCAGTCCCCCCGTTACCAGGGTGATGCCGGCAGCGGCGAAGTCGGCGCGGTGCTGTTCGTACAACGCGCCATTGCGCCCGGCGACCACCAGCTGGATGCCGTGGCGCTTGGCGGTGTCGATGACCCAGGCCAGGCGCTCTTCGGTGGCCTGCGGCTCGCGCAGGCCAACATCGGCGACGCCGGTAATCTCAGGGCGGTCTCCGGCATGCGAGGCGAACACCTGCACATCGGCCGGCAGCGCCTCCCGCGCACCGAGGATTACATCACGCTGCGAAGCCTGACCTTCCAGAAACCAAATCATGGGGCAATACCTTGAGAGTGTGGCGGGGCCACGCATCGATGCGCGCCCCAGAACCAAGCGGAGATAGTAACGAGGTCAACAATGGATTCAAGCGCTGCACCGCTGTAAACGGCGCTCACCCCACTGTTTACGGGAAAAAAGTGTATTACAGGATATATTTCCGAATGAGAGCGCGTGGCGCGGCCAAAATTCCGTTGCACCTGTGGCGCCCCTCAACAGCGGCCAATCCAGCCTCAACCGTATGATTTTCCTGCGTATAATCGCGTTTTTTCCGACGTTGATCTACGCCCAATGAAAAGACTGTTGTATGCCGCATCGTTGTTCCTCAGCCTGGTGCCCTGTGCCTTTGCCACGCCCCCGGCCACTTTCACCGAAGCCAAGGTAGTCGCCAAGCAGAAGGTCTACCTCGACCAGGCCAGCAGCGCCCAGGGCGATTTGTACTGCGGCTGCAAATGGACGTGGGTCGGCAAGTCGGGCGGGCGTATCGATCCGGGCTCGTGCGGCCTTGAAGCGCGCAAGCAGCAGAACCGCGCCGAGCGCACTGAATGGGAACACATCGTCCCGGCCTGGACCTTCGGCCACCAGCGCCAGTGCTGGCAAAATGGCGGCCGTGAAGCCTGCGTCGACAAGGACCCGGTATTCCGCGCCATGGAAGCCGACCTGTTCAACCTCTACCCCGCCGTCGGCGAGGTCAACGGTGACCGCAGCAACTTCAACTACGGCATGGTCAGCGGCGTGCCTGCGCAATACGGGCAATGCCCGACCAAGGTCGACTTCGTGCAGAAAGCCGCGGAACCGCGCGACGCGGTGAAAGGCCTGGTAGCGCGCACCACGTTCTACATGTTCGATCGCTACCAGTTGAACATGTCGCGCCAGCAACAGCAGCTGCTGATGGCCTGGAACAAGCAGTACCCGGTCACCGAGTGGGAAAAGGTGCGCGACCGCCGTATCGCCGCGGTGATGGGGCACAGCAACCCGTTCGTCACCGGCGAGCGTAGCTGGACGCCGGGCTACAAGCCGGCAGGTGCCGCCAGCAGCGTGGCCAGCAACGCACCAAGCCCTGCCCCGGCCCCCGCTGCCGCCCAGGGCGCGGTGCTGGGCAACCGCAACAGCCACATCTACCACCTGGCCAACGGCTGCCCGGGCTACAACCAGGTGGCGGCAAAAAACCAGGTGCCGTTCGATTCCGAAGCCCAGGCCCTGGCTGCGGGCTACCGCAAGGCCGGCAACTGCCGATAATGGCCGGATGAACGAATCTTCATGTAGCCCGTATCGCCCTGATACCGGGCCCCATGCAGGCTCAGGCCGGCCTCGGCGTTGCCGGCAGGTTGAGCCCCGGCAAGGGCTTGGGTAGCATCCCCGGCCCTTGTCTGTGCGCGCAGGGAGCCGGCCGCTCCCGCGCCTGATCTCGCCGAGCTACCGATGCCGCAACCCATACCCCTCAAAGACCACCAGACCGAAAAAAGCCTAGTCAACCGCCGGTTGCTGGCCTGCGCCTTGCTGGTTCTGAGCCTGGTGACTGTGCTGGTAAGCCGGCTGTATGTATTGCAGGTGGTGCAGCACGACCAACAGTCGGCTGTGTCGGAAAACAACCGCGTGCATGTGCTGCCGATTCCGCCGGAACGCGGCCTGATCTACGACCGTAATGGCGTGGTACTGGCCGACAACAAGCCCAGCTTCAACCTGACCATGACCCGCGAGCGTGCCGGCAGCGCTGCCCAGGTGCTGGACAGCCTGACGCAGATTCTGGGCCTGTCCGAAGACGACCGCCTGCAATTCGACAAGGACCTGCGCCGCGCCCGCAAGCCATTCGAGCCGGTCACCCTGATGTTTGGCCTGAGCGAGGAGCAGATCGCCCTGCTGGCGGTCAACCAGTTCCGTCTGCCGGGGCTGGAAGTCGAGGCGCAGTTCATCCGCGAATACCCACTGGCAGAGCATTTCGCCCATTCGGTCGGCTATGTGGGGCGGATCAACGAAAAGGAAGCCAAGGTGCTCGACAGCACCGAATACCGCGGCACCCAGTCGATCGGCAAGACCGGTATCGAGCGTTTCTATGAAGCGCAGTTGCACGGCCATGTGGGCTATGAAGAAGTCGAAACCAACGCCCAGGGCCGGGTGATGCGCGTGCTGCGCCATCACGACCCGGTGCCGGGCAAGGATATCGTGCTGAGCCTGGACGCCCACCTGCAGCAGGCCGCCGAGAAAGCCCTGGGTGACAGGCGCGGCGCCGTGGTGGTGCTGGACCCGGCCAACGGCGACGTGCTGGCGATGGTCAGCAACCCCAGTTTCGACCCCAACCTGTTCGTCAAGGGCATCAGTTTCAAGCAATACGCAGCGCTGCGCGATTCGATCGACCGGCCGCTGTTCAACCGCGTGCTGCGCGGGCTGTACGCGCCGGGCTCGACGGTCAAGCCGGAAGTGGCCATCGCTGGGCTCGACAGCGGCGTGATCAACCCCGCCAGCCGAGTGTTCGACCCCGGCTACTACGAGCTGCCCAACTACGACCACAAATACCGCAACTGGAACCACAGCGGCGATGGCTGGGTAGACATGTACACCGCCATCATGCGTTCCAACGACACCTACTTCTATGACCTCGCGCATAAGCTCGGTATCGACCGCCTGCATGACTACATGGCCGAGTTCGGCCTGGGCCAGAAGGTCTCGCTGGACATGTTCGAGGAAGCCGCCGGGCTGATGCCATCACAGGCCTGGAAGCGCGCCACGCGGCGCCAGGCGTGGTTCCCGGGCGAAACGCTGATCCTCGGCATTGGCCAAGGCTACATGCAGGTCACCCCGCTGCAACTGGCCCAGGCCACCAGCCTGCTGGCCAGCAAGGGCGCCTGGCACAGGCCACACCTGGCGATGACCATTGGCGGCGAGCAGCCGCAGGACCCCAACCCGATGCCGGACATCGTGCTGCACGACAAACGGGCATGGGACCAAGTCAGCCAGGGCATGCAGATGGTCATGCACGACCCGCGCGGCATTGCCCGCGCCGCAGCCGCCGGCGCGCAGTACCGCATTGCCGGCAAGAGCGGCACCGCGCAGGTGGTGGCGATCAAGCAGGGCGAGCGCTACAACCGCAACAAGACCCTGGAGCGGCACCGTGACAACGCGCTGTTCGTCGGCTTCGCCCCGGCTGATCATCCGGCCATGGTGGTGGCGGTGATGATCGAAAACGGCGAGGCCGGCGGTCGTGTCGCCGGCCCCGTGGTGCGCGAAATCATGGATGCCTACCTGCTCGATGACCAAGGCCACCTCAAAGGGCAATATGCCGCCACCCCGGCCACGCACCAGGTGCCGCACAGCTGAGGGCAGCTAGCCCGCCTCTGCTTCGGCGTCTTCCTCGCGCCTGTGCGCCCATTGGTACAACGCCGGCAACACCAAAAGCGTCAGCGCCGTGGACGACAGGATGCCGCCGATCACCACGGTCGCCAGGGGCCGTTGCACCTCGGCGCCGGTGCCGGTCGCAAGGGCCATGGGGATGAAGCCCAAGGATGCCACCAACGCGGTCATCAGCACCGGGCGCAAGCGGGTCAAGGCGCCCTCTTCTACCGCAGCGCGCAGGCCGCGGCCTTCTTCGCGCAGGTTGCGTATGAAGGCGATCATCACCAGGCCGTTGAGCACGGCAACCCCAGACAGCGCGATAAAGCCCACCCCAGCCGAAATCGACAGCGGGATGTCGCGTAGCCACAGCGCCAATACGCCACCGGTGAGGGCGAACGGAATAGCGGTGAACACCAACAGGCCATCCTTGAGGTTGTTGAACATCAGCAGCAGCAGCGCCATGACCAACAGCAACGACACCGGCACCACCACCTGCAAGCGCTCGGCCGCCGATTGCAGTTGCTCGAACTGGCCACCCCAGCGGGTCCAGTAACCCGGCGGAATCGGCACCTGGTCGATCAGCGCCTGCGACGCTTGCTGCACGAACGAACCGAGGTCACGGCCACGCACGTTGGCGCTGACCACCACCACGCGCTTGCCGTCCTCACGGCTGACCTGGTTGGGGCCAAGCTCCAGATTCAGTGTCGCCACCTGGCCCAGCGCAATGAAGCCGATCTGCCCGGCGCCGTTGGCAGTATTGGCCGGTACTGGAATCAGCAGACTGGACAGCCCGTCGACATCGGTGCGCAGCGGTTCGGCCAGGCGCACCACCATGTCGAAACGGCGGTCGCCTTCATACAGCGTGCCAGCGGTGCGCCCGCCAACGGCGATGGCGATGGCGTCCTGCACATCACCCACGTTCAAGCCATACCGGGCGGCCTTGTCGCGGTCAATGTCGATGGTCAGCACCGGCAGGCCGGTGGTTTGCTCGACCTTGACCTCCGAGGCG
Organism: Pseudomonas farsensis; assembly: GCF_014268805.2. Classification (GTDB taxonomy): domain Bacteria; phylum Pseudomonadota; class Gammaproteobacteria; order Pseudomonadales; family Pseudomonadaceae; genus Aquipseudomonas; species Aquipseudomonas farsensis. The sequence continues at coordinate 525,320 of NZ_JABWRF020000004.1, read as the reverse complement.
CCCGGTACTTGCTGCAGGCGCGCGGCGATCTGTGCCGCGGTGCGGTTGAGCACGGCCATGTCGTCACCGAAGACCTTCACCGCGACATCGCTGCGCACCCCGGAAATCAGCTCGTTGAAGCGCAACTGGATCGGCTGCGACAGCTCGTAGTTGCTGCCCGGCACGCCGGCTGCGGCGCGTTGCACTTCGGCGATCAGCGCCTCACGAGGTTTGTCTGGGTCTGGCCAGTGCTTACGCTCCTTGAGCATTACATAGGCATCGGAGATATTCGGCGGCATCGGGTCGGAGGCGATTTCAGCCGTGCCGGTACGCGCGAACACCCGCTCGACCTCTGGCACCTGCTCAATGATGGCTTGTTCGAGGCGCTGCTGCATGTCCACCGACTGCGACAAGCTGGTGCCGGGTACGCGCAGTGCCTGCAAGGCAAAGTCGCCCTCGCTGAGGCTTGGGATGAACTCGCTGCCCATGCGGCTGCCCAGCACACCCGACAGCACCACCACGGTGGCCGCAGCGGCAAATGCCAGGTTGCGCCGGCCCAGCACCCACTCAAGCACCGGTGCATAGCGACGGCGCGCGGTGCGCATCACCACGCCCTCTTCTTCCTTGACCTTGCCGGTCACGAACAGCGCCAGCGCCGCCGGCACGAACGTCACCGACAGAATCATCGCGCCCAGCAGCGCCAGCACCACAGTGAAGGCCATGGGGTGGAACATCTTGCCCTCGACCCCGGTGAGGGCAAAGATCGGCAGGTACACCACCATGATGATCAACTGCCCGTAGATCAGCGGCCGGCGCGCCTCGCGGGCGGCGGCGAACACTTCATGGAAGCGCTCGCTGCGGGTCAGCATGCGGCCATGGCGTTGCTGGGCGTGGGCCAAGCGGCGGATGGCGTTCTCGACGATCACCACGGCACCGTCGACGATGATGCCGAAGTCCAGCGCGCCCAGGCTCATCAGGTTGGCGCTGACCTTGTTGCTGAACATGCCGGTGAAGGTGAACAGCATCGATAGCGGGATGACCATGGCGGTAATCAGCGCCGCACGGATATTGCCCAGGAACAGGAACAATACGGCAATAACCAGAATCGCGCCTTCGATGAGGTTCTTCTTCACCGTGCCGATGGCTTTTTCGACCAGGTTGGTGCGGTCGTAGACGGTAACGGCGACAACGCCCTTGGGCAGGCTGCGGTTGATCTCTTCAAGCTTGGCCGCCACGGCCTGGGACACGCTGCGGCTGTTTTCACCGATCAGCATGAATACCGTACCCAGCACCACTTCGCGGCCGTTTTCGGTCGCAGCGCCTGAGCGCATCTCCTGGCCAAGGCCGACCTGCGCGACATGGCTGACGCGGATCGGCGCACCCTCGACGCTGGCAATGACAATGTTGGCGATATCGTCAGCCGAGGCCACCTGCCCTGGCGCACGGATCAGCAACTGTTCGCCGTTGCGTTCGATGTAACCGGCACCGACGTTGGCGTTGTTGCGCTCGAGCGCCCCGACAAGGTCGTTGAGAGTCAGCTTGTAGGCGGCAAGGCGCTTGGGGTCGGGCGCGATCAGGTACTGCTTGGCATGGCCGCCGATACTGTTGACCTCAGCCACACCCGGCACGTTGCGTAATTGCGGTTTGATGATCCAGTCCTGGATCACCCGCAGGTCGGTGGCGCTGTAGGCGGTGCCATCGTCTTTCAGGGCACCGTCCTGGGCCTCGACGGTCCACAGGGAGATCTCGCCCAGGCCTGTAGAGATTGGCCCCATGGCCGCTTCAATGCCCTCGGGCAGTTGCTCGCGGGCCACTTGCAGGCGCTCGTTGACCAACTGCCGGGCGAAGAAGATATCGACGCTGTCATCGAAAATCACCGTCACCTGCGACAGCCCCGAGCGCGACAGCGAACGGGTCTGCTTGAGGTCAGGCAGGCCAGCCATGGCGGTTTCGATGGCATAGGTGATGCGCTGCTCGGTCTCCAGGGGCGAGTAGCCGGGCGCTGCGGTATTGATCTGTACCTGCACGTTGGTGATGTCGGGGACCGCATCGATGGGCAGTTTCTGGTAGCTGTGGATACCCACGGCGGCCATCAGCACCACGGCGAGCATGACCACCAGGCGTTGCTCGATGGCAAACTGGATCAGGCGTTCGAACATGTCAGGCGTTCCCGTCAGTGGCTGTGTTCAGCCGAGCCTTTGCCCAGCTCGGACTTGAGGATGAAGCTGCCGGCGCCGGCAACCACGCTGCCAGCGCCCAGGCCCTGGCTGATTTCCACCTGCCCGGCGTCACGCCGGCCGGTCTGTACAGGGCGGGCCTGGAAGCCTTCTTCGGTGCGGGCGAATACCACGGTCTGCTCTTCCCAGGTTTGCAGCGCGCTTTCGGGCACTACTACGGCGGCATCGAAGCGCTCGACGGTGACTGCGATATTGACGAAAAGGCCGGGGCGCCAGGCGCCATTGGGGTTGGCCAAGGTTGCACGCACAGTGGCGGCACGGTTCTGCTCGCCCAGCAGGCTGCCGACGTAATTGACCTTGCCTTGCACCTGGGCGTTGAGGTCAGGGGCGCTGACGGTGACATCGCGGCCACTGACCACCTTGTCGAGGTCGCGGGGGGCCACGGCAAAAGTCGCCCAGACCCGGCTCAGGTCAGACAGGGTGAAGGCGTTGCTGGTCTCACTCACCACCTCACCCAGGCTCAGGTGCTTTTCAACCACCACGGCATCGAAAGGTGCACGCAGCTCGAAACGGTTGCCCTGGCCAGCCGGGGCCACGGCGGCGACCTTCTGCCGGGCATTGGCGGCGGCAATTTCGGCCTCCTGCAAGCCTTGGCGCGCTTGCAGGTAGTCCTGTTCGGCGCTGATGCGCTCCTGCCACAGTTGCTTTTCACGCTCGAAGGTCAACCGCGCCAACTCCAGGCGCCGCTGGGCGGCCTGTTGCTCGCTGCGCAGGTCGGAAATCTGCTGGCTGGCAATCACTGCCAGCACCTGGCCACGCTTGACCGCCTGGCCAAGCTCGGCGTGCACCGATTCGACCACGCCAGGGACGCGGGGCACGACGTGGGCCGTGCGGTCCTCATCGAAGCGGATCTCGCCCGGAAAACTGATCGCGCTGCCGAGCGCCTGGGGGCCGGCGGTAACCAATTGCACCCCGGCGGCTTTGATCTGCTCGCCGCTCAGGTGCACTTGGCCTTCTTCGTCTTCGTGGCCTTCGGCTTTTTCTTCATCGTGGCCATGGCTTTCTTCGCCGTGGCCCTCCTCGCCATGATCATCGTGCTGGGCACTGCTGCGGGCCTCGCCGACAGTGCCGGTCCAGGCCAGGCCGCCAAGGCCAAGGGTTGCCAGGGCTGCGGCGAGGATCGCAAGTTTGCGGGGGGTGGTCATGGGGGCTCCTGCAGGAAAGTCGTCGGGGGCTGGGTAGCGGCTCAGAGTTCGCCGTAAATGCGTTCAACCTGGGCGCGGGCGTCGCTGGCCTGGGCCAGGGCGTCCAGGTACAGCCCGCGTGCCTCGATCAAGGTGCGCTGGGCGTCGAGCACGTCGAGGAAGGCGAACTTGCCCATCTCGAAGCCACGGGTGGCGGTGTCCACGGCTTGCTGCGCCGAGGGCAGGATGGTGCGGTCATAGGCCTGCACGTCCTGCATGGCGCTGGCCCATTGCTCGGCGGCACTGCGGGTTTCACTGTGCAGGCGCAACGAGACGGCCGTGTACAGGTCGCGAGCCTGGTCGGCACGGCGGGCAGCAGCCAGCACATTGCCCTGGTTGCGGTCGAACAACGGCAGCGGCATCGACAAACCAACCACGTTGACCCGCTCGCGGTCCTCGCGGCTGTACTGGCTGCCAACGCTGACGGTGAGATTGGGGATGCGCTGCGCGCGGGCCGAACCCAGGCTGGCATCGCCCTGTTCGATCTGCGCGGCGGCCAGGCGCCAGTCGGCGCTTTGTTCGACCCGCGCCAGCAGTTGCTCGACACGCGGCGCCGGGCCCGGCGACAGGCTGGCGGCATCGAGTTGCTCGACGCGGCTTTCAGTGTTGCCGGTCAACCGCGCCAACGTCTGCCAGGCCACGCTGCGTCCGCTTTGGGCACGGCGCACCGCGGCTTGGGCCTGGGCCAGTTGCACCTGCGCGCGGGTGGCCTCGACCGGTGACGACTGGCCCGCCTTGACCCGCCCTTCAGCTACCCGCACACCGCGCTCGGTCAGGGCCTGGGATTGCTGCGCCAGCTCCAGTGCAGTCTGCGCGCGCAACGCGCCGTGGTAGGCCTGGATCACCTCTGCGCGCAGCGCGTTTCGCTGGCGCTCCAGTTGCAGTTGGGCAATCGACTGGCCAGCTTGGGCAAGCTCTACGCGCGCACCGCGCTTGCCGCCGAGCTCCAGCGCCTGGCTGAGCATGACGGTGGTGGTGCTGGTACTGCGCCGGGTGTCCTCGAGCTCCCAGGACAGTTCTGGGTTCGGCAGCAGCCCGGCCTGTCGGCGCTCGCCCTCGGCGATGCCGATTTCGCGGCCCACAGCGGCCAGTTCCGGGTTCTGCGCGTAAGCGGCGTCGAGCGCCTGGGCCAGGCTCAGCGTTTCGGCGCCAGCGTTGCCTGCCAGCAGCAGGCACAGCAAGGCGATCTTGCGGGGGATGGGCACGGCGAAAGTCCTCGTCGACAAACAGCTCAAAGCGTTGGCGAGGGACTCTAGGCAGGCGCGGTTATCGAGGTGGTGGCAGTGAAATTACAATTCTGTAATGCAGCACCCAGGCGAACAATGGCGGGGATGGTTCGATAATCGCCCAATATCCTGACGCAAGGATTTGACGAAACTAACCGGATGGTACAAAACTCGGGTCAACCAAAAACAACAAAGCGATACACCGCCATGACACCCCGAATTCTCGTGCTCAACGGCCCCAACCTGAACCTGTTGGGTACCCGTGAACCCGCCCAGTACGGCCACGAAACCCTCGCCGACCTCGCCCGCCTGTGCGCCGACATCGCCCAAGCGCAGGGCTTGCAGTTGGAGTTTCGCCAGACCAACCACGAAGGCGAGCTGCTCGACTGGATCCACGGCGCCCGTGGCCGCTGCCATGGCATCGTGATCAACCCTGCGGCCTGGACCCACACCTCTGTGGCCATTCGCGATGCACTGGTCGCGGCGGAGCTGCCGGTAATCGAAGTGCACCTGTCCAACGTGCACAAGCGCGAACCGTTCCGCCACGTATCGTTCGTCTCCAGCATTGCGGTGGGGGTGATCTGCGGGCTTGGCAGCCAAGGGTATCGCATGGCCCTGAACTGGTTCGCCGAACACCTCAAGGTGGGCCAGGCATGAATACTCCAGGCATTCTCGCAGGCCTGATCGGTCGCGGCATCCAGGCCTCGCGCACCCCTGCCCTGCATGAACATGAGGGTGACGCCCAGAGGCTGCGTTATCTGTACAGGCTGATCGACGCCGACCAACTGGGGGTCGATGACAGCGCCCTGGCGCAATTGCTGGACGCCGCCGAGCAGACCGGTTTTACCGGGCTGAACATCACCTTCCCGTTCAAACAGGCGATCCTGCCGCTGCTCGACGAGCTGTCGGAAGAAGCCCGTGGCATTGGCGCGGTCAACACCGTGGTGCTGCGCGATGGCAAGCGGGTAGGCCACAACACTGACTGCCTGGGCTTTGCCGAGGGCTTGCGCAGGGGCTTGCCGGGGGTGAGCAAACACCTTGTGGTGCAGCTTGGCGCCGGCGGTGCCGGCTCTGCGGTGGCCCATGCGCTGCTGGCGGACGGGGTTGAGCACTTGGTGTTGTTCGAGGTGGATCAGGCCCGCGGCCAGGCCTTGGTAGAAAACCTGGCGCAACGTTTCGGCGCAGGTCGCGCGTCGCTGGGCACTGATCTGGCTAATGTACTGGCCGAGGCCGACGGGCTGGTCAACACCACGCCCGTGGGCATGGCCAAGCTGCCGGGCATGCCGCTGCCAGCTAACCTGTTGCATGCGCGGTTGTGGGTGGCAGAGATTATCTATTTCCCGTTGGAGACAGAATTGCTGCGCCGGGCCCGGGCGTTGGGCTGCAAGACCCTGGATGGGGGGACCATGGCGGTGTTTCAGGCGGTCAAGGCATTCGAGCTGTTCAGCGGGCGACAGGCCGATGCCGAGCGGATGCAGGCGCATTTTGCGAGTTTTGCGTGAGATAGGGTGCAGCGCGTGGGGTGGGCGGGTCGGGCTGCTGGCCTCATCGCAGGCTAGCGCCAGCTCCCACAGGGCCGGTGCACAGCTGCAATATTGAGGCCTGGCACAGATTTCTGTAGGAGATCACCCAGCCCTTCCGGGCTGCGCTGTCGCGCAGAGAACTGGGCACCGTGGGAGCGGGCTTGCCCCGCGATGCGATGTTGGCAGTGCTATTGCTATCGCGGGGCAAGCCCGCTCCCACGTTATCCATGTAAATCAGATAGTTAGCGTTTGTTCCATGAGAGCTGGCGACAGCCTGCGATGAGGCCAGAACAGGGTTGTACAAAACCCACAAACACCGCGCCAGCCCGTGATAGCGATGTTTGACGGGTGCTCTACCAACCTCACAAACTCACGTTCAACGCCTGGCGCAGGGGCTCCCCGCGCGCATCATCCGCCCCACTGACCAGGGCAAAATTGTAGTCCCCATGGGACCAATACCGCGCCTCCAACTGCCCATCGGTGCGCTGCCCAGTGGGCATGCGCTCAAAGTGCTGCCCCGGCGAGCGCAGGAACACACTGATGCGCAACCCCTCGCGGTCCTCGAACACCAACAAGGCAGCAGGCCCCGCTTCATTGCTCAGCAACCGTGCCCCCACCGGCTGCAAGCCATAGCCGCTCAAATCAGGCAACCGCCCCACACGATTGAAATGCTGACCCAACCACGCCTGCAACCGCGCCGGGTCGTTGGCCTGGATGTCCAGCGCGCGGGTGTCGGCAAACAACCGGTGGGCCTGTACCGCATCGGCCATCGGCAACTCGCGTGCGGCCAAGGTAACCTCCCGCGCCTGCCAGCCCCCCAGCCCGCCCAGCCCGACCGCCAAGAGCAGCAGCGCCGCACTGGCCAGCCGGCGCTGGCGACGCTGACGCAAACGCCTGCGCAACGGCGCAAGTTCAAGCCCGGGGTCCACGGGTTCCTCGGCCAACCCCGCCAATGCTGCGCGCAGGCGCCGGGCATCGGCGCTCCAGGCAGCCAGGCGCGCCGCTTCCTGCGGGTTGGCCGCAAGCCAGGCCTGGACCTGGGCCCGGCGCGCAGCCGGCAAACGGTCGTCGACGAAGGCGTGAAGTTCGTCTTCAGTGGGGATCAGCTGGGTCATTTGAGTCTCCGCAAGGCCGGTGGCGCGGGGTTGCCTTCTGTCAGGTCACGCAGGGCGGCGCGCGCGCGCGACAGGCGTGACATCACTGTGCCGATGGGGATGCCGAGGGTCTCGGCGGCTTCCTTGTAGCTCAGGCCTTCGACGCTGACCAGCAACAGCAACGCACGCTGTTCGGTGGACAGCCGCGCAAACGCCTGCAAGTCAACCTGGGCCAGCACGATGCTCTCGACGTTATCGCCGATCGGCTCCTCGGCCTGGCTACGGCCAAACAGGCTGAGCCAGCGTGCGTGCAGGCGCTCGCGGCGTTTGCCGTCCAGGTAGAGCCGATACAGGATGGTGAACAGCCACGGGCGCAGGCCGTCTTCGCTGTGCTGCTGACGCCAACGGCTCAACGCCCGCTCGACCGTGGCCTGCACCAGGTCGTCGGCGCTGCCGGGGTCGCGGCACAGCCACAAGGCGAAGCGGCGCAGCCGCTGCAGCAGCTCACGCCAATGGTGGTCGTCCAGATCATGCATGTTCAGGCCCCGGTGGGCAGTCAGTGTAAAGGCACAGACGCACCGGCAGGCAATCTATTCCATGGCGGTGGAATAAACCCATTGCCCACCCGTCGTACTGGCTCACAACCCGCATGATGGATGACCTGATGAACGCTCCCCTGAACGGCTCCGCCAAGGCCCTGCGCCTGGCCGCCATCGCTGCCGCCGTTGCGGCGCTGGGCGCAGGCTTTGCCTATGCCGCTGGCTGGGTCGGCGCCAGCAAGCTTACCCCGCAGCGCATCATCGACACCTTCGAGGCCCAGGCCGGGCACCACCCCGGCTATCGCAAGAACCACGCCAAAGGCCTGTGTGTGAGCGGCTACTTTGAAAGCAGTGGCCAGGCTGCAGCGCTTTCCAGCGCGCGGGTGTTCAGCCAGAAGAAGGTGCCCGTGTTTGGCCGTTTCGCCATCGGCGGCGCCAACCCCTTCGCCCCCGATACCGCCGTGCCGGTACGCAGCCTGGCGCTGCAACTGAGCAGCGACGATGGCCAAGTGTGGCGCACCGGCATGAACAACCCTCCGGTACTGGCCGTCAGCACCCCCGAGGCGTTCTACGCGCAAGTGCTGGCCGCCACGCCAGACCCGGCCACCGGCAAACCCGACCCAGCCAGGCTGCAAGCGTTTTTTGCAGCCCACCCTGAAAGTGCGGCGTTTCGCCAATGGGCCGCGGCTTACAAACCCAGCGACAGCTTTGCCAGCACCGCCTACAACAGCATCAACGCCTTCCGCCTGATCGACGCCAACGGCCAGGCCCAGCCAGTGCGCTGGACGCTGGAGCCGCAAACCCCGTTCACTGCCCTGCCCGCCCAGGTGGACGACAAGCTGCTGCTTCAGCACGACCTCAAGCAGCGCCTGGCACAAGGCCCACTGCGCTGGACATTGCGCCTGACCCTGGCCGAGCCCGGCGATGCTGTGGACGACCCCGCCAGCCCGTGGCCGGCCGAACGGCGCAGCGTCAATGCCGGCACCCTGGTGCTCGAACAGGTCGACGGGCCCGAACAAGGCGCCTGCCGCGACCTGAATTTCGACCCACTGATTCTGCCCCACGGCATCGAACCCTCCGCCGACCCCATCCTCGCGGCGCGTTCGGCGGCCTATTCGGTGTCGTTCAACCGGCGCAGTGCCGAAACCCTGCAACAAGGAGCCAAGCCATGAGTGTTACCGCCTTCCACCCCCTGGCCCGGCTGCTGCACTGGCTAATGGCGCTGCTGATCCTGGCGATGCTGTTCATCGGTGTGAGCATGGTCGGCGACCTGTCCACCCGCCACCCGCTGCTGGTGGAACTGCACAAGGCCACAGGGCTAGCCCTGCTGGTACTGGTGGTGCTGCGCATTGCGCTGCGCCTGAGCCTTGCCCACCCGCCACTGCCGCGCACCCTGCCGCCCTTGCAGCGCCTGGCCGCAGGCGCCTCGCACGTGCTTTTGTATCTGCTGATGCTGGCTATGCCGCTGCTCGGTTGGGCGATGCTGTCGGCAGGTGGCTACCCGCGCCCGTTGCAGCTACCGGTCATTGCGCCGCACGACCTGCAGCTGTACGCGATCTTGCGCCAGGCCCATGGCTGGGCCGGCTACGTGCTGTTCGCCACGGTCCTGCTGCACCTGGCCGCCGCGCTGATGCATGCGCTGGTGCACCGCGACGGGGTGTTACGCAGCATGTGGCCCGGCCCGCTGGGCCGCCGCAGCTGACCACTGCGCGCCCTGACGTACAGCGCGCGATAAGGGAGGCAGAGTGTGTTTTAATGCGTCGCCCATTATTTTTGACACCTCTGCAAACAAGGCGGCTATGGACACGGGGACACGACTCAAACTGGTGCGTGAACGCAACAACCTCTCGCAACGTGAACTGGCCCGCCGCAGCGGCCTGACCAACTCGACGATCTCGCAGATCGAACAGAACCGTGTCAGCCCGTCGGTCAGCTCGCTGAAAAAACTGCTCGAAGGCATCCCCATGTCGCTGGCAGAGTTTTTCAGTTTCGACGAGCCCGTGCGCGAAGAACGTTTTGTATTCCGTGGCCCCGAGCAGCCCGACCTTGGCCGTAACGGCCTGCGTATGTTGCTGGTCGGCGCCAGCGTCGAAGGCCGGCAAATGCGCATGCTGCGCGAGCTGTATGCGCCGGGCGCGGACTCCGGCGAACCTATCGTGCATGCCGTGGGCGAAGAATGTGGCCTGGTCACCCGTGGCACCATGGAGCTGTGGGTCGACGGCCAGGTGAGCATCCTCAACGCAGGTGACGGTTATTACATCCCCACCACCCTGCCGCACACCTTCAAGAACATCGGCCCCGACGAGGCCGAGATCATCAGCGCCAACACTCCGGCGAACTTCTGATCACTGCATAATCGGAAGCCGCGAGGCTGGCAGCGCTGGAGATTCCATGGTTTTGTACAACTCTGTTTTCGCCAGGCATATCTCCTTGTGGCGAGCGGGCTTGCCCCGCGTTGGGCTGCGCAGCAGCCCCTGGGATTTTCAGGGCTGCTGCGCAGCCCAACGCGGGACAAGCCCGCTCGCCACAGCTCTCTATCGTTTCTCACAGGATTGGGTCCCACCAGCAATATTGCGGTTGAGCACCGCCTCTGTGGGAGCTGGCGCTAGCCTGCGATGAGGCCGGTAGCGGGTTGCACATAATCGACGTGGGCTTGCTTGGAATGCCAAACCACCCAGACTGATAGCACCGCCTACGCCGGTATCGCGGGCCTCAGCCCAAGGCCTGCTCGACGAAGTCCAGACGGTCCTGGCCGAAGAACATCTGCTCGCCGACAAAACACGTCGGCGCACCGAATACCCCCTTCCCTACCGCCTCCTGGGTTGCCAGCTTCAATGCTTCCTTGACCTGTGGCTCAGCCGCCAGTGCCTGGAAATCCAGCGCATCAAACCCGCCCTCGCCAAGGGTCTGCGCCAGCACTGCTGGCTCAGAGAGGTTGCGCTGGCGCACCCAAAGGCCCTCGAACAGCAACGTTAGCAACGCCTCGAACCGCTCGGGTGCATGCAGTTGCGTGCCAATCACCCCGCGCATCAGGTTGAGCGTATTGATCGGAAAACCCGCCGGCATGCCGAAGCCGACGCCGTAGCGCTCGGCGAAGCGCTTGAGGTCGGTGAACATATAGCGCCCCTTGGCCGGCACCATCGCTGGCGAAGCATTGCCGGTGGCCTGGAACACACCGCCAAGCAATATCGGCCGATAGCTCAAATGCGCGCCGTTACGGGCACACAGCGCAGGCAATTGGGTCCAGGCCAGGTAACTGGCGGGGCTCCCCAGGTCGAAGTAGAACGCTACGGTCTTGCTCATGGTGGTGGTCCTTGCACAGGTAAGGTTGCCGGTAACAGGTAACAAGCGCGGCTCACCACTGCTCCATCCAGGGCCGCAGGTCCAGCTCGAATGTCCACGCATCGCGCGGCTGGCTGTGCAGGTACCAATAGCTGTCAGCGATGTGCACAGGGTCAAGGATGCCGTCCTGGCCCTTGAGCGCGTAGCGTTCGGGGAAGCTGTCACGAATGAATGCCGTATCGATGGCGCCGTCCACCACCACATGGGCCACATGAATGTTCCGCGGGCCGAGTTCACGGGCCATGCTCTGGGCCAATGCGCGCAACGCGTGCTTGGCCCCGGCAAAGGCGGCGAAGCCTGACGCACCCCGGGTAGCGGCGGTGGCACCGGTGAACAGTAGCGTGCCGCGCTCGCGCGGGACCATGCGCCGGGCCACGGCCTGCGCCGTCAGAAAACCGGCAAAGCAGGCCATTTCCCAGATTTTGAAATACTTGCGTGGGGTCTCATCAAGAATGCTGCAGGGCACATTGGCGCCGATATTGAACACGAACGCCTCGATCGGGCCGATATCGCGCTCGATGGTCTCGACCAGCTCGGCCACCTCATGCTCGTTGCGTGCATCCGAGCCAAAGCCGTGTGCCTGGCCACCGGCGGCGCGAATCTGGTCCAGCAAAGGCTGTAGTTTGTCGGCCTGGCGGCGTGTCACACAAGCGATGTAACCCTCGCGGGCAAAGCGCTTGGCAATCTCACCGCCGGTAGCATCGCCCGCCCCCACCACCAGCACCACTTTCGCTTGGTCTGCCATGCAACGCTCCATTGGTGAATTATCGTTTAGTAAACGAACGCTATGCTACGATCACGCCTTGGTCAAGCCAGGTGCTGTCATGCGCTACTCCACCGAACACAAGCAACAAACCCGCGACAAGCTGCTGGCCAGCAGTGGCGCGCTGGCCAAGCGCGGCGGCTTTGCCAGTACCGGGGTGGCCGGCCTGATGAAGGCTATCGGTCTTACCGGCGGCGCGTTCTACAACCACTTCCCATCCAAGGACGACCTGTTTACCGAAGTGGTGCGCCGCGAACTGTGCAACAGCCCTCTGGCGCAGGGCACGGTTGACCGCAAGCGGCTGAAACGGCTGCTTGATCAATACCTTTCGATGGCCCACTTGCATAACCCCGAAGGCGGATGCCCGCTGCCGCCGTTGGGTGTCGAAATTGCCCGGGCCGAACGCCCGGTGCGCGAAGAAGCCGAGCACTGGCTGGTGCAATTGCACGACGCCTGGAGCCTGACCTTGGGCGATACGCAACAGGCCTGGGCGCTGATCAGCCAATGTGTCGGGGCGCTGGTGGTCGGCCGCATGCTGGCCAGCGAGCCGCTACAGGCACAGGTGCTGCAAGCCAGCCGCAACCAGGTGCACAAGGCCCTCGATGAAACGGAGTAGCCAAGCTTGACGCATACGTCAAGCTGGCCTTAGGTTAGCCCCACCAGCCCTTCGAGCCACACCATGAGCAGCCAGACCTACAGCATCTCCGACTTGTCCCGTGAACTGGACATCACCACCCGGGCCATCCGTTTTTACGAAGAGCAAGGGCTGCTCAGCCCCGAGCGTCGTGGCATGGAGCGCATCTATTCGGCGCGGGACAAGGTCACCTTGAAGCTCATTCTGCGCGGCAAGCGCATCGGTTTCTCGCTGGCCGAGTGCCGCGAACTGATCGAGCTGTACGACCCCAGCGGCGGCAATCAGAAGCAGCTCAACAGCATGCTCGGCAAGATCGCTGAACGCCGTGCCCAGCTTGAGCAGCAGATGCTCGATATCCAGCAGATGCACCTTGAGCTCGATACCGCCCAGGAGCGCTGCGAACAGGCACTGGCTGCCACCCTCGATACCCGCCCTGATCACCGTTGATCCGCTACAGGAACCCCGCCATGTCATTGCCCCGCAAAGTGCGCCTGGTCGAAGTTGGCCCGCGCGACGGCCTGCAGAACGAAGCCCAGCCCATCAGTGTTACCGACAAGGTACAACTGGTGAACGACCTCACCGACGCCGGGCTCGGCTACATCGAGGTGGGCAGTTTCGTTTCGCCCAAGTGGGTGCCACAAATGGCGGGTTCTGCCGAAGTATTCGCCGGCATCGAGCAGCGCGCAGGTGTTACCTATGCGGCGCTCGCCCCCAACCTGCGCGGCTTCGAGGATGCCCTGGCGGCCGGGGTCAAGGAAGTGGCGGTGTTCGCAGCCGCCACTGAGGCGTTCTCCCAGCGCAACATCAACTGCTCGGTCAGCGAAAGCCTCACGCGTTTCGAGCCCATCATGCAGGCCGCGCAACAGCATGGGGTGCGGGTGCGCGGCTACGTATCGTGCGTGTTGGGCTGCCCGTACGAGGGGCGCGTCAGCGCTGAGCAAGTGGCCCCGGTAGCCCGCGCGCTGCACGACATGGGCTGCTATGAGGTGTCGCTGGGCGACACCCTCGGCACCGGCACCGCCGGTGATACCCGACGGCTATTCGAGGTGGTGGCCCAGCAGGTGCCACGCGAGCAGTTGGCCGGGCACTTCCACGACACCTACGGCCAGGCGCTGGCCAATGTCTACGCGAGCCTGCTCGAAGGCATCGCCGTGTTCGACAGCTCCGTGGCGGGCCTGGGCGGCTGCCCGTACGCCCAGGGCGCTACCGGCAACATTGCCACTGAAGATGTGCTGTACATGCTGCAAGGGCTGGGGATTGAAACCGGCATAGACCTGGACAAGCTGATCGCCGCCGGCCTGCGCATCAGTGCAGTACTGGGCCGCGCCACTGGCTCGCGGGTCGCACGGGCGGGCAGCGCGGGTTGAGTCACACGAATGTCACACAGGTGTGGGTGAAGTGTTACCTCGCCCACACCTGGCGAGAGAAAATCGGGTAACAGGGAAACAAATCGACAAAATTTCGGGTGATCAACTTTCGATCAAAATAGATAAGTCATTGTTTTTAAAAGGATTTATAAAGTTGGCACGGCACCTGCTATATCTCTTGCACAACAAAAACAAAAAAACAGCGACACCCAATAAAAACAAGACGAAACGGTTCTGACATAACAAGAACAACACGGCAGAAGCGTAGCTAGCAGATTTTTTTGAAGTAGACGTGCTTTTCAGGGTGAGCTGCCTGGCAGTCAAACCCGCGACCGGACACAGGACAATAAAACTACCGGCAAGGTAGCGGCAGTCAAGGTCGGATCCACTGGATAAATGCAGGTCAGCGCTCAAAAAAATATGTTTGCTCTTGGCCCCGGTTGGGGGCCCTGCGGTACCGAGGCGATGGCTGACAAAAACAACAAAAGGCCGGTCTCAATAATAAAAAAAGAGCAGGCAACAACTTTGAGGGGAGCTTAGGCTCCCCTCAGTGCTTCCTGGCCTTCGTAAAACGCCACCTCCCGCCGCATCAGCGCTCACCGCCCTCTTCTTCGCGGCGTTTTTCCTCGTTGTCCGCTTCAACCTTCTCCACAAGCTTTGGCATGGTGCCCAGCACCAGTAGCGCCAACACGGTGCTGATCAGCGCTGTAGCCTCACGCCCCATGCCCGCCGCCGTGCCGATGGCCGCGGTCATCCATAGCCCGGCAGCAGTGGTCAGGCCTTTGACATGGCTGGTGTCGCGGCCATTACCCTTGAGAATGGTGCCAGCGCCCAAAAAGCCGATGCCAGCGACGATGCCCTGAATCACCCGGCTAAGCGCCTGTTCATCGGCCCCGGCCATGCTCGGCGCCAGCACGAACAGGGCCGCCCCCAGCGATACCAGCATGTGGGTGCGTACCCCGGCAGACTTGCCTTTGCTCTCGCGTTCAAAGCCCAGTACCGCACCCAGCACCGCTGCCATCAGCAGGCGCACCAGCACGCGGGTCACTTCGCGTTCATCGGTGATATCGGCAAACTCGGCCTGGATCGCCGAAACCACGGTTGCCCATAGTGTTTCCAATTGACTGTTCTCCTTTAACCGCTGAAGCCTCTTACAACACCGACCACAGCCTGCGGCGCGGGTGCCATCGGCACCACCGAGCGGTTCGATGCAACAACCCTCTCCACGCTGCGGTCGCAATCTGTAACTGTCACCGCTGGAGGATTGCGCCATGCCTGTTGAAGTTGATGCCCAAACCCGCCACTGCACCCTGATCGGCGACCACATTCGCCTGGAAGGCACCGGCCCTGAGGTCGAGATCGTGACCGATGAGCAACTGCGCATGTCGGTGGCGATTCTGGCTGGGGAACGCATTCCGATTACCGAAGCCGAGGCCGATGCGCTGACTGTTGCAGGTGCGGTAGATAGCCGCAGGCATCTGAAGACCACCTCGCCAGGCTCGATAATCTAAGGGCTGCGTCTATACAGGGGTTAATCTGATCCGGTTTTTATCGCCTTAGCTGAGTCTGTGCTGCAAACAGTTCGGCGGCCATAGTGCCCAAGCCTGATCCAGGCCTGATGAGCGATGAACCATGAGCGACCGTATCCCTTTCCGTGTGATCGAGATTGCCCCCGCCGCCGCCGACAAGAGCAAAAGCCAGCCAGGCGGCGGCATTCATACCCGAAGCTTCACCGGCTTCTACCGCAACCTGCGCATAAGCTTCGCAGGTGCCCTGTTTGCGCTGTTCTTCGGCACTGCCTGGCTGCAGTGGAATGGCCGCCAGGCCGTGCTATGGGACTTGGCCGAGAGCAAATTCCATATTTTCGGCGCGACGTTCTGGCCACAGGATTTCATCCTGCTGTCGGCGCTGCTGATCATCGCAGCGTTCGGCCTGTTCGCCATTACCGTCTTCGCCGGGAGGGTGTGGTGCGGCTACAGCTGCCCGCAAAGCACCTGGACCTGGCTGTACATGTGGTGCGAAAAGGTCTGCGAAGGCGACCGCAACCAGCGCATCAAGCTGGCTGCCGCACCCTGGAGCCTGTCCAAGCTGGCCCGGCGCAGCCTCAAGCACACGCTGTGGCTGGCCATCGGGCTACTGACCGGGCTGACCTTTGTCGGCTACTTCACCCCCATCCGCCCACTGGCGCTGGAGCTGCTCACCTTCGAGCTGGGCGGCGTGGCGTTGTTCTGGGTGCTGTTCTTCACCGCCGCTACCTACATCAACGCAGGCTGGTTGCGTGAAGCGGTGTGCATGCACATGTGCCCGTACGCACGTTTTCAGGCGGTGATGTTCGACAAGGACACCCTGGCGGTGGCCTATGACCCAAGCCGTGGCGAAGCCCGCGGGCCGCGCAAGAAAGGCAGCGACCCGCGCCAGCAAGGCTTGGGCGACTGCATCGACTGCACCCTGTGCGTGCAGGTTTGCCCTACTGGCATCGACATTCGCGAAGGCCTGCAAATGGCCTGCATCGGCTGCGCGGCCTGCATTGATGCCTGCGACGAAGTCATGGACAAGATGGGCTACGCCCGCGGCCTGGTCGGCTACAAGTCCGAGCACAACCTGCAAGGCGGTACCACCCAGTGGCTGCGCCCGCGCCTGTTGGGCTACGCCACCGCGCTGGTGGTGATGATCGGCGCGCTCATTCTGGCCCTGCAATGGCGCCCAATGGTGTCGATGGACGTGATCAAGGACCGCGGCCTGTTCCGCGAAAACGCCCAGGGGCAGATCGAGAACATCTACCTGCTCAAGATCATCAACAAGACCAACGAACCTCAGCAGTACAACCTGCGCCTGACGGATGCCGAGGGCTTCGAGCTGCACGGTCGCACCACCTTCACCCTGGCCGCAGGCGAAATGAGCGAGCAGGCCGTGTCGGTAGCACTGCTTGCCGACCGCCCCACCAGCAGCTCGCAACCACTGACGTTCGAACTTCAGGACAGCGACCAACCCGGCATCCGCACCACAGCGCAAAGCCGCTTCGTTGCGCCGATGAATCGCTGAGCCGGTACACTGGGATGACCTTGCCTGTGCAGAACAACATGAAACGCTACGAACGCTTTGCCGACGACATCGCCGAACTGATCCGCACCGGGGTGCTCGGCCCCGGGGAGCGGGTGCCGTCGGTGCGCTACGCCAGCCAGACCCACGGGGTCAGCCCGTCCACGGTGTTCCAGGCTTATTACCTGCTGGAGCGGCGCGGGCTGATCCGAGCCCGGCCGCGTTCGGGCTACTTCGTCAACGCCCACACCCCGCGCCCGTTCAGCGAGCCTGAAGTGCAGGTGCCGGCGGGCGAGTCCACCGATGTCGATGTCAGCGGGCTGGTGTTTTCGATCCTCGACTCGATCAAGGACCCGCACACCGTGCCCTTCGGCTCGGCCTTCCCCAGCCCCATGCTGTTCCCGCTGCAGCGCCTGGCCCGTTCGCTGGCCAGCGCCAGCCGGGCCATGGACCCTCGGGTAGTGGTGACCGACCTGTCGCCTGGCAACCCGCAACTGCGCCGGCAAATTGCCCTGCGCTACATGGTTGGCGGCCTGATGCTGCCCATGGAAGAGCTGTTGATCACCAACGGCGCCCTGGAAGCCTTGAACTTGTGCTTGCAGGCAGTGACCCAACCGGGCGATCTGGTGGCCATTGAGGCGCCGGCCTTCTACGCCTGTTTGCAGATACTGGAGCGGCTCAAGCTCAAGGCGGTGGAAATTCCGGTGCACCCGCGCGAAGGCATGGACCTGGCAGTGCTTGCACAAACCCTCGACAAACACCCGGTCAAGGCCGTGTGGTGCATGACCAACTTCCAGAACCCGGTTGGCGCGAGCATGCCGGAGGCGAAGAAACAACAACTGGTGGAATTGCTCAAGCGCCACCAAGTGCCGCTGATCGAAGACGACGTGTACGCCGAGCTGTATTACTCGCAGCAGGCGCCGAAACCGGCCAAGGCCTTCGACACCGAAGGGCTGGTGATGCACTGCGGCTCGTTCGCCAAGAGCCTGGCACCGGGCTACCGCATCGGCTGGGTGGCGGCTGGGCGCTTTGCGCAGAAAATCGAACGGCTCAAGCTGATGACCTCGCTGTGTGCATCGATGCCAGCACAAGCGGCGATTGCCGACTACCTGCAGCATGGCGGCTACGACCGCCACCTGCGCCGCTTGCGCTATGCGCTGGAGGGCCAGCAGGCCAACATGCTTGCCGCCATTACCCGGCACTTCCCGGCGCAAACCCGTGTCAGCCAACCTTCGGGCGGCTACTTCCTGTGGCTGGAACTGCCCGAACAGATGGACGCGTTGAAGCTGTTCCATATGGCTTCGGCACAAGGTATCAGCATTGCACCGGGGCCCATCTTCTCGCCGACCCGGCGTTTCGGTAACTGTATTCGCCTCAATTACGGCAGCCCTTGGGGCGACGCCGCAGAACAGGCCATGGCGACCCTGGGCACTATCATCAGATCTTTCTGAGCGGGGCCGTGCGCGAGGTCTGGCAAATAGCTATAGTTGGCCTCACCAATTTCGGATCCAACTCATGTCAGACAACGACGCGCCCTTCTGGGCCATGCCCGACGCCCAGCCAGGGGACGATACGCAGCGCTTCGAATGGCTGCGCGCGCGCATGCGTGAAGGGTTTTGCATTGTCGAGCTGATCGACGGGCCCCACGGCCCCATCAGCGATTACCGCTATGTGTATGCCAATGACGCCTGCACCCGCCACTCAGGCTTGCGCAAGATTATCGGCCGCACGCTGCGTGAAAGCCTGCCCGCAGAGGCCGACGCGTGGATCCGGCATTACGCTTCGGTACTGCACACCGGCGAACCCAAGCACATCGAGCAACGCCTGGAGGCCACCGGGCGTGATCTGCGGGTCTCCATCTACCGCCTGGAGCCTGCTAGCGCCCGCCGCATGGGCGTGCTGTTTCACGAATGCCGCGACGACTGGCAGCCCCCTTCAGGCCTGCGGCCCCGCGACGGACAATTGGACCAGGCCGTAGCGGAGCGCAGTTGGTACGCGCAACTGGTCGACAGCAGCCTGGCCAACGTGGTGGTGGTCGATTCGAACATGCGCCTGCAGGCGATAAACCGCACTGCACGCCACACTTTGCACATGCTGAACCTGCCAGTGCCGGCGCTGGGCAAATCATTACGCGACCACCCGGTAACCTACCCCGAAGCCCACGCACAGTTGCTGGCACTGTGGGAGCGAGCACTGGCTGGCGAAGTGTTCATCGAGAACGTCCTGGTGAGAATACCGCCCGCCGAGCGGCATTTCGAGATGCGTTTCAACCTGCTGCGCGACACTCAGGGCCATATACTCGGCGCCTATCTGTTCGCCTACGACATCACGCAGCGCATGATCGAGCAACAGCGGCTGCGTGATACAGAAGACGCGTTGCGGCATGCGCAAAAGATGGAAGCCGTGGGTCAGTTGACCGGCGGCATAGCCCACGACTTCAACAACCTGCTTGGCGGCATCAGCGCTGCGCTGGAGCTTGCCGACACACGCCTTGGGCAGGCGCGTACTGCCGACGTCAAGCAACTGATCGAGACCGCCCAGGACAACGCTGCACGCGCCGCTCATCTGGTGCAACGGCTGCTCGCCTTCGCCCGGCACCAGACCCTGGCCCCGCGCCCTGTCGACATCCATGCCTTGGTTCAAGACATGAAGCCGCTGATAAGCACATCGCTTGGCAAGCACATTCACCTGCTGGACCTGACCCGGCCAGGGTACTGGCGAGCATGCGTCGACCCTTCGCAACTTGAGAACGCCCTGCTCAACCTGTGCATCAACGCCCGCGACGCCATGCCTGGCGGCGGCAGCCTGACCCTGGCCTGCGCGAATCTCATCCTCACTAGCGCCCAGGCCCAGGCGCTGGATCTGCCAGCCGGCGACTACCTGCAGTTGCAGGTTGAGGACAATGGTGCCGGCATGAGCCCGCAGACCTCGGCGCGGGCCCTGGACCCATTTTTCACCACCAAACCGCTGGGCCAAGGCACGGGCCTGGGGTTGTCGATGGCGTATGGTTTCGTGCGCCAGTCCGGTGGCCAGCTCAGCATCCAGTCGAGCCCGGAGCACGGTACCCTGGTCGAGATCTATCTTCCCCGCGATCAGGCGCCTGCCGCACTTGAACCACCTGAGCAGCAGCTGCCAGCGCAGGCCAATAACCCGTTACGCTGGGTAGTGCTGGTAGAAGACCAGCAGGCCATGCGCCAGATCATCAGCGAAGTGTTGCGCGAGCAGGGCTACCAGGTCAGCACCTTCGACACCGGCGCAGCTGCGCTGCATGCCTTGCGTGCAGGCCTGGCACCCGACCTGCTGATCACCGATTTCAGCCCAGCCGGTGGGCTCGACGGGCCCGAGCTGATTGATGAAGCCATGGCGCTGTACCCTGGCCTGCGCGCGCTGTTCATCACCGGCTACGATTCAAGCCGCGCGCTGGGGGACATACCAGTTAGTGCGGCCACGGCACGCTTGGGCAGGCCATTTGCCATCGACGATCTGACCCTGAAAGTACGCGAATTACTCGAAGGCTGAGCGGCAGCGCCTCAGCGCCCACCGCCCAGGTCTATGAAGCTGCCAGTGGAATACGAGGCCTTGTCCGAAAGCAGCCACAAAATCGCCTCTGCAACCTCTTCCGGCCGCCCACCGCGCCCCATCGGCAAACCAGGCTCAAGCTTGGCAACCCGGTCGGCGTCGCCGCTCAGGGCATGGAAACCGGTGTGGATATACCCTGGGCGCACGCCATTGACCCGCACGCCATCGCCCGCCACTTCCTTGGCAAGGCCCACGGTGAAGGTGTCCAGCGCGCCTTTGGAGGCGGCGTAGTCGACATACTCGTCAGGTGAACCCAGGCGCGCCGCCACCGATGACACGTTGACGATCGCCCCGCCCTGCCCGCCGTGGCGCCGCGCCATGCGCAGCAAGGCGTACTTGGCGCAGAGCATCGGCCCGACCACGTTGGTTTTCATCACTTTGAGCAGGCGAAACTCGGACATTGCATCGACGCGGCTTTGCGTGGCGATGGTGCCGGCGTTGTTGACCAGCGCGGTGACCGGGCCGAGTTCATGGTCGACGCGCTGGAACAACTGCGCCACTTCATCTTCCACGCTGGCGTCAGCGCGCACTGCAATGGCCTTGGCGCCCAGCTCACGCACCTGCGCCAGCACCGCTTGCGCGGCCTGGTCGTCGGCGTGGTAATTGATACAGATGTGGTAACCCTGCTGCGCTGCCAATCGTGCAGTCGCAGCGCCGATGCCCCGGCTGGCGCCGGTGATGACGATGACCTTGTCCATGTGTCTGCCAAGTCTGCCTGGGAGAACTGCAAGACTAGGGGAAAACCCTGCCCAGCGGCAATCACCCGATCCCGAGCCGATTGCCGCTGGGCGGGGTCAGTGGCCGGCCGAAGCAGGCGCCGCCTTGGCGGTGAACGGCGGTTTGGCGAACCACACCAGCAGGATCAACCCGGCGAATACCCAAGTCAGCAAGGTGAAGTAATCCACCGTCGACATCATGTACGCCTGGCTATTGAGAATCTGCTCCAACTGCGCATAACTCTGCGGGCTGGCGCCGCCCAGTTGCTCCAAAGTGTGCCGGGTTGCCGGGTCGAAGGTGCTGATATGCTCACTGAGGTAGGCATGGTGCTGGTCGGCCCGGCGAATCCAGATCCAGGTGGTCAGCGATGCAGCAAAGCTGCCGCCGAGGGTACGCAGGAACGTCGCCAGCCCAGAGCCGTCGGCGATCTGGTGCGGTGGCAGGTCAGACAGCAGAATGCTCAGGGTCGGCATGAAGAACAGCGCAACGCCAATACCCATGAACAACTGCACCAGGGCGATGTGGGTGAAGTCCACCTCGCTGGTGAAACCGGCGCGCATGTAGCAACTGGCGCCGATGGCCAGAAACGCAAGGCCGGCCAGCACCCGCAGGTCAAAGCGGTGCGCGTACTTGCCCACGAACGGCGACATCAGTACCGGCAGCAAACCAATCGGCGCGACGGCAAGGCCTGCCCAGGTGGCGGTGTAGCCCATTTGTGTCTGCAACCATTGCGGCAGGATCAGGTTGATGCCGAAGAACCCCGAATAGCCGCCCACCAACACAATGGTGCCGACCCGGAAGTTGCGGTGCACGAACAGGCGCAGGTTGACCACCGGGTGACGGTCGGTGAGCTCCCAGATGACGAAGATGGCCAGGAACACCACAGAAATGATCGAGCCGGTAATGATGAACGACGACTCGAACCAGTCCATGTCGTTGCCTTTGTCCAACACCACTTGCAGCGCCCCGACGCCGACGATCAAGGTCAACAAGCCAATGTAGTCCATGGGCTGGCGGCTGGTGACCACCGGGCGGGCGCGCATCTGCTGGCGCACCACGGCGGCGGCGAACAGGCCAATGGGGATGTTGATGAAGAAGATCCACGGCCAGCTGTAACTGTCGGTGATCCAGCCGCCCAATATGGGCCCGGCAATCGGTGCGACTACTGTGACCATGGCCAGCAAGGCCAGCGCCATCCCCCTTTTGGCAGGCGGGTACACGGCAATCAGCAGGGTTTGGGTCATGGGATACAGCGGGCCGGCGACAACCCCTTGCAGCACACGAAAGCCCACCAACTCCGGCATCGACTGGGCGATACCGCACAGAAACGAGGCCAGCACGAACAACAGCGTGGCCCAGATGAACAGCTTCACCTCACCGAAGCGCCGGCTCAGCCAGCCGGTCAGCGGCAAGGCGATGGCGTTGCTGACCGCAAACGAGGTAATCACCCAGGTGCCCTGCTCGTAGCTCACCCCAAGGTTGCCGGAAATAGTCGGCAGCGCCACGTTGGCGATGGTGGTGTCGAGCACCTGCATGAAGGTCGCCAGCGACAGCCCGATGGTGGTCAGCAGCAGGCTCGGCGGGGTGAACTGCGCGGGGGCTGCCTGGCTCATCGCTGGGCCGACTTCGCGCTGGCACTGTTGTCGTGGATCAAACGTGCGATCAGTGCATCGGCCTCGACCAGTTGGCGGTCATAAACCTGCGTGCTGTAGCTGGCCTGCTGGGGTGGCTGCTGGGCCAGCGCCGGGCCGCTCTGGTCGTGCAGGTCGACTTCGGCAACCGTGGACAGGCCGATGCGCAGCGGGTGCTCTTTGAGTTGCTCCGGGTTCAGGTGCACCCGCACCGGTACGCGCTGGACAATCTTGATCCAGTTGCCCGTGGCGTTTTGCGCCGGTAACAGGGCAAACGCGCTGCCGGTACCGGCGCCAAGGCTGTCGACGGTGCCGTTGTACTTGACCTCGCTACCGTACAGGTCGGCAACGATTTCCACTGGTTGGCCGATGCGCATCTGGCGCAGCTGGGTTTCCTTGAAGTTGGCGTCTACCCACACTTCATCCAGCGGGATTACCGCCATGGTCGCAGTGCCAGGTTGCAGGCGCTGACCCAACTGCACGGTGCGTTTGGCCACGTAGCCGGTGACCGGCGCCACCAGCGTGGTGCGAGCGTGGTCCAGGTAGGCCTGGCGCACTTCAGCGGCTGCGGCCATGACTTCGGGGTGCGACGAAACCACGGTGTCGTCAACCAATGCAGTGCTGGTGTTGAGCTGCTGGCGGGCGCTGGCAACAGCGGCCTGGGCCACGCTCAGGTCATCGCGCGCGTGGGACACTTCTTCCTTGGCGATGGCGCCGCTGTCGGCCAGCAGCTTGCGACGGTTGTAGTCCTGCTGGGCTTTTTGCAACTCGGCCTGGCGGGTCTGCAACTGCGCCTTGAGCGAGTCGACATTGCTGTACAAGCCGCGGGTCTGGCGCACGGTGCGCGCAAGCTTGGCCTGGGCAGCCTGCAAGGCCACTTCGCTGTCGGCGGGGTCGAATTGCAGCAGCACCTGGCCGGCGTGCACCAGGTCGCCATCGTCGGCACCAATGCTGGTGACAGTGCCGGTTACCAGCGGGGTGATCTCGACGACGTTGCCATTGACGTAGGCATCATCGGTGCTCTCGTGCCAGCGCCCGACCAGGCTGTACCAAGCCCAGGCACCCACGCCGGCAAGGATCAGCAGCAACAGCAGGCCGAGCAGCCAGGCCTTGCGTTTGCGCGTGTTGTCGGGCTCGGTGGCCGGGTTGGGGGTGTCTGAAGAAGTGGCCATGACAGTACCTTGGAAATGACGTGAATAGGATCAACGAGCGCCGAAACGGCGGGTCGTCAGCGGGTCGCCGGCGCTGAGCAGCACCTTGGCCAGCAGGCTTTCGAGGGTTTTCAGCTCCTCGGGCTGAAGCACGCCGACCAGCTCGTTCATGGCCGCCGCCCCCACTTCGGGCAGGCGGTCGGCCAGGCGCTGGCCGTCGGCACTGAGCGCCAGGCGCACCTGGCGACGGTCCTCGGGGCAACGGGTGCGCTCGAGCAGGCCCTTCTGGGCAAGGCGATCGAGCATGCGGGTCATCGAACCGCTGTCCAGACCCAAGTAGCGGCACAGCTCGGCCGGGGTATCGACCTGGAACTGGGTAATGATGATCAACACCTTGAACTGCGCGGCCGTTACGCCGTCTGCTTCCAGGTGCCAGTCAAGGATGCGGTCCTTCAACAGGGCTGCGCGGCCGAGCAACATGCCGATGGCGCAGGTCTGGAAATTTTCCGGAGTGAAATGAGCCATCAGGGTCCGCTCGAGTAAATGTGTACAAATGTTACTGCTTAGGCAGTGAATGGCCAAGCCTTGATTAGCGTGCTAACTAAAAATTCATCTACAAGGTCAGTTTCTGGACATCGCCACCCTCCCCCTGCCACGCTTGCGGCCGAACTCACCTTGGGGAAGGACTCCGTTGAAACCGCGCCTCACACCTCGTTCTGCACTTTGCGCCTTGGCATTGCTGGGAAGTGCCTGCAGCCATGGCGACCTGCCCGCCCCGGCCGCCCCGGAAATAGCCTCCGGTTACCGCAGCGGCCTGCACGCGGTGCGTGCCGAGCGGCAGATGGCGGCTGCGGCAAACCCGCTGGCCACGGCCGCCGGGCTTGAGATGCTGCGCCTGGGCGGCTCGGCCATCGATGCCGCCATCGCCATGCAGGCGGTGCTCACCTTGGTCGAGCCGCAGTCCAGCGGCATTGGCGGCGGCGCGTTTATCCTTTATTGGGACGGCAAACGTGCGCAGGCCTTCGATGGGCGTGAAACAGCACCCCAAGGGGCAAGCACGCGCCAGTTCCTACAGCCCAACGGGGCACCGATGCGCTTTGCCGACGCGCAAATCGGCGGGCTGTCGGTCGGCGTGCCGGGCGCGCTACGGGCGCTGGAGCTGGCCCATCAACAACATGGCCGGTTGGCCTGGAAAACCCTGTTCGGCCCGGCCATCACCCTTGCACGGGACGGTTTCCCGGTATCGCCGCGCCTGCATGCACTGATTGCCGCCGACCGGTTCATCACCCAATCGCCGCAATTGGCCCGCTACTTCCTGACCCCTGACGGCCAGCCGTTGCCAGTCGGCACGCAGTTGAGAAACCCGGAGCTGGCAGCCAGCCTTGAGGCTATCGCCACCGAGGGCGCCGATGCCCTGTACCAAGGGGCGCTTGCCCACGCTATCAGCGCCCAGGTGAACGCACATTCCAACCCCGGCAGCCTTAGCCTGACCGACTTGAGCGGCTACCGCGCCAAGGCGCGGGACCCGGTGTGCGCGCCCTACAAGCGGTGGCAGGTCTGCGGCATGCCGCCGCCTTCTTCGGGCGGCGTAGCGGTGCTGCAAACCCTCGGCATACTTGAAGCCCTAGGCAAGCGTGATGGGCAGTGGGATATTGCCAAGCTGCAGCCGAGCGGGCTTGCGCCGCAGGCCGGCGCTGTGCACCTGATTGCCGAAGCCGAACGCCTGGCCTACGCCGATCGGGCGCAATACCTGGCCGACCCGGCTTTTGTCCAGGTCAACGTCAAGGGGCTACTCAGCCCGGCATACCTTGCCAGCCGCGCAGAGCAGGTCGGCGAGCGCAGCATGGGCCGCGCCCAGGCAGGCGTGCCGCCGGGGCTGAACCTGGCGCTGGCGCCCGACCGCTCACCGCTACGCACCTCGACCTCACAGGTGGTGGCGGTGGACCGTTTCGGCGGCGCGCTGTCGATGACCACCTCGATCGAGGCGGCCTTTGGTGCGCATGTGATGGTCGGCGGTTTCCTGTTGAACAATCAGTTGACTGACTTTTCGTTCGTGCCAGACGAACAGGGCAAGCCTGTGGCCAACCGCCTTGAGCCTGGCAAGCGGCCGCGCTCATCAATGGCGCCGACCTTGGTGTTCGAGCGGGGAAGTGGGCAGTTGGTTGCGGCATTGGGCTCGCCCGGCGGTTCGCAGATCATCCAGTACGTCAACAAGGCGCTGATCGGCTTGCTGGACTGGAAACTCGACCCGCAGGCAGCAATCGATATGCCCAACTTCGGTAGCCGCAACCTGGCCACCGAGTTCGAGGCCGGGCGGGTCAGCCCGGCGTTGCTCCGGCAGTTGCAGGAACGCGGCCACAAGGTGACGGAAATCGACATGACCAGCGGAACGCAGATGATCGTGCGTGACGGTGATGGGTGGCTGGGCAGCGCGGACCCGCGGCGTGAGGGCAGTGCGGCAGGCGACTGATGGCCTGGGGCATGAAACTGCGAACCCAGCCTTCACGCGGTCAATGTAGGAGCGACCTTGTGTCGCGAAGGGGCAGCGTAGCTGCCCCAAAATCTCAGCCATGCAAGATCGCGGGGGCGGCTATGCAGCCTTTCGCGGCACAAGGCCGCTCCTACACTACTAAAAGCGAATGGCCTGAAACCACAAGGTTTCCCCAGACTCAGCTCGGCGGAATCGTCCCCAGCAGGCCAATGAGAATTGTCAGAGCCAGAAAACCACCCAGAAACAGCACAAGCTTGCCCATCGGAACCTCTACAGTGTGATGGCAGAACGGCGCGGCTGGCCGGTTGCGGCTCAGCTTGCCCAGTACGCCGGTTCACTACGCTGGGCCTGAAGAGATTGTCGGCTTCTGGCTGATACGGTTACAGATGCAGGTTCATAGAAAAAAAGCATATCAGATGACCCTGCGCAGACCCCAAGCTCTGCAAATAACCAACCGCGTTAACCTGCTGCCGGTGAAATAATTGAACTCATCCCAGCCCTACGGGCGACAAACGCTAACAGTAGCCACCGGGATAAGGAGCCATCACATGCCCGCCTTCGCCAGCAATGCAGCCTTAGTGATAATCGACCTGCAAGTGGGCATCAACCACCCGCGCCTGGACCCGCGCAACAACCCAGAGGCCGAGCTGCGGGTGGGCGAGCTGCTGGCGGCATGGCGTATGAATGGGCGACCCGTTGTGCATGTGCGGCACATATCGCGCGAGCCCGACTCGGTGTTCCGGCCGGGCCAGAGCGGTTGCGAATTCCAGCCCGCCTTCACGCCGCTGGCCAGCGAGGCGGTGTTCGAAAAACATGTGCCTGATGCGTTCTGCCACACAGGGTTGGAGCGCTGGCTCCACGTACGCGGCATCAGTGAACTGGTAATCGTCGGGGTGAGCACCAACAATTCGGTGGAATCGACCGCACGTACGGCGGGCAATCTGGGCTTCGATACCGGGGTGGTAGCCGACGCTTGCTACACCTTCGACCTGCAGGACCGCAACGGGCGCGTGTGGCCAGCCGAAGATGTGCACACCCTGGCCCTCACCAACCTGGCTGCCGACTATGCACGCATTCTGGAGAGCGCCGCAGTGCTGGCGGGCAGTTGAATTCAGTCGAGCGGCTGCAGCTTGTCTTCGGGCAGCCAGCCTAGTTCGCCATTGCGCAGCCGCCGGCACCACAGCCAGCCATTGAGTGACCATAGCCCCTCGACCTGATGGCCGGCGTCGACATCCAGTTCATGGGCACAGTACGCCTGCAGCGCCCGGCCCTTGCCGACGCCGATGCGCTCGATCAACTGCCCCGGCACCCAGCCCGGCTGCTGTCCGGGGCAACTGCACAGGTACCAGTCCTGCCAGTGCGCTTCGCCCTCATAACGGGGGCCGATATCCAGCACGGTACCTGGCTCGAAGCGAATGGGCGCGGGGTATTCGCTGCGGTGCGGCTCGATGACGACGTACTTCACAAGCCTCTCCCTGGCCGCGAAAAGCGGCGATGCTAACAGCTCGACCGGCGCTGAGACACCTTGGCCTTGCGCGCCCCTTGGCCCTGGCACACGCAAAACGCTGGGGCGTAAGGCTGAAACGCTTCCCCAACACCTTTGCAACAAAAGGTTTCTGGGAAAAATCCCTTGCCCTACAAAAGTGTGGCTGCAGAGAACAACTCGTTTATGGCCGATCACGCTGGCCTGGCTGGCGTTCAGGTCCAGTCACAGCGGGGTTGTTAAATGTCGAGGCTGAAAGCCTTGTAGGGCCAATCTGAATCAGCAGTAGGAAATAGCGAAGCAAGTAACGCGCATGTATGAATGATCAGTGCGGGCCAGCCCATATGAGCTGTTAACTTGCCAGCTTTCCTACAACGGCATGGACGCCACCCTGCACGAGATCTTTATGGAAGACTTTCACACCTCCGCCCTCGCCTTGCAAAAGCGCTTGTTTAACCTGCGCCATGAACTGGCGTCGCTCGATGTGCAGGCCCAGCAAGAAAAGGCTGACCACCTCGCCGTACTGATCGCACAAATAGAGCGGGCGCTGACAGGGCTTGCGGGCCAGGTAAAGCCGCACACGCTGCAATAGAAAGCCCTACGGTTTGGTTGCAGTGGTTGCTCTGCAGCGCCGCGAGTCTGATGATGGCTACCTGGCCAGCAGCCTGAAATCGCCACGGAGACTTGTTAATGCCTGCCATCGACCTCAACAGTGATCTGGGCGAAAGCTACGGTGCCTGGAGCATGGGCGACGACGCCGCGATGCTCGACATCGTGACCAGCGCCAATGTCGCCTGCGGCTTCCATGCCGGTGATCCTGCCGGCATCCTCGCCACGTTGCAGGCCGCAGCCGCCCGTGGCGTTGCCATCGGCGCACACGTGTCATACCCCGACCTGGTCGGCTTCGGCCGCCGCAACATGGCGGTGCCTGCCGCGCAGTTGAGCGCCGATGTGGTCTACCAGATTGGCGCCCTGCAAGGGCTGGCGCGCAGCGTGGGGGCGCAGGTGAGCTACGTCAAACCGCATGGCGCGCTGTATAACACCATCGCCCTGGACCCCGTGCAGGCAAGCGCGGTAATCCAGGCGGTGCTGCGCATCGACCCGCAGCTCAAGCTGGTGTGCCTGGCCAACTCGCCGCTGCTGGGCTGGGCCCGACAGGCGGGGCTGAGCTGCGTCGCCGAGGCGTTTGCCGACCGCGCCTACACCGCCCACGGCACGCTGGTGCCGCGCACCCACCCAGGTGCGGTGCTGCACGATGCAGATTTGATTGCCCAGCGCATGCTGCGCCTGGTGCGCGATGGCGTGATCGAGGCCGAAGACGGCCAGTTGATCAAGCTGCAGGCCGATTCGGTCTGCGTGCACGGCGACAACCCGCAAGCCGTCGACATTGCCCGCACCGTCAAACGCCGCCTGCTAGAGGCCGGCACCGAACTGCGTGCGTTCAGCTGATGCGCTTTTACCCGGTCGGGCTGGATGGCTTGTTGGTGGAGCTGGCGAACCTTGCACAGACCCTGGCGCTGTTCGACGCCCTGGAGCGGGCGCCAGCGGCCGGGGTGGAGCAGATCGTGCCAGCCGCGCAAACCCTGCTGGTGCACTTTCGCCCAACCGCCGTCAGCCGCGAAGCACTCGCCGCCGAGATTGCCTCCCGCGATATCAGTGCGCCGAAGCACCAGGCCGGGAAGCTCATCGAAATCCCGGTGCATTACAACGGTGAAGACCTCAACGACGTGGCCCAGGCGCTGGGCATCACGACCGACGAGGTGATCCGCCGCCACACCAGCAGCGACTACAGCGTGGCGTTCTGCGGCTTTGCCCCAGGCTTTGCCTACCTGAGCGGCGGCGCCGGCTTGGTGGTGCCGCGTCGCAGCAACCCGCGCACACGCATCCCAGCCGGCGCGGTGGGATTGGCCGGTGGCTTCAGCGGCATCTATCCGCAGGCCAGCCCCGGTGGCTGGCAGATCATCGGCGTGACAGGTACACGCATGTGGGACCTCCAGCGCGAGGAGCCGGCACTATTGCAACCGGGTTATCGGGTGAGGTTCATTGATGCCGGCCCGGCGGCACAGGCGCAGGTGTCGGTCGCAGCCCCCCGCCAGTCATTCACCGCACGCGGCGATTGCCTTGAAATCGGCTCGCCCGGCTTGCAGACACTCCTTCAGGACCTCGGCCGCCCTGGCCGCGCCCGGCAAGGCGTCTCGGCCTCCGGGGCAATGGACCAGGGCGCCCTGCGCGCCGCCAACCGCGCAGTGGGCAACCCAGCTGGCAGCGCCTGCCTGGAGGTGCTGATGGGCGGGCTGAGCTTCACCTGCCACGGCCACGGCCTGGCCGCTGTTACCGGTGCCGATACCCCGATAGAGGTGCGCAGCGCCAGCGGCGAGGTGCTGCGCCCTGCCCTGTATGCACCATTCGCGCTGCACGATGGCGACCGCGTCAGCCTGCAATCGCCGAAGGCCGGGCTACGCAGCTACCTGGCCATCCGCGGTGGCTTCAGCCATGCTCCGGTACTCGGCAGCGCGGCCAGCGATACACTGGCGCACGTCGGCCCGCCGCCACTGGCACCCGGTGATCGCCTGGGTTTCAACGCGCCCGTCGGTGGCGCTGCGGTGTCATTGCACGAACAACCAGCGTTCGCCATGCCGCGCAGCGACCAGGTCATCACCTTGGACGTGCTGATGGGGCCGCGCAGCGACTGGTTCACCGAAGCGGCGCAGGTACTGCTCAGCCAGCAGGCCTGGCAGGTCACCGCACAGTCCAACCGCATCGGCATCCGCCTGGCCGGCGAACAATCTCTGCAACGCGCCATCGACGGCGAACTGCCCAGCGAAGGCACCCGCGTTGGCGCTATTCAAGTGCCACCCAACGGCCAGCCCGTGCTGTTTCTGCGCGACCACCCACTGACCGGGGGTTACCCGGTGATCGCCGTGGTCGCACCGCACCACCTGGACCTGGCCGGGCAGATCCCGGTCAATGCGCGCGTCCGTTTCAACCCGCTGGGCGCCTTCGAGCCCGTGCGCCCGGCCCCTTCCAGCGAGAGCCCTGCCTGATGCAAAAGGTCCTGATAGCCAACCGCGGCGAAATTGCCGTGCGTATCGCCCGTGCCTGCCGTGACTACGGGGTAGCCTGCGTGGCGGTGTACAGCGATGCCGATAGCGACGCCTTGCACGTCAGCCAGGCCGACGAAGCCTACGCCCTTGAAGGCCAGCGCCCCACCGACACCTACCTGAACATCGACAAACTGCTGGCGGTGGCCGCCCGCGCCGGCGCCGATGCCGTACACCCCGGTTACGGGTTTTTGTCCGAACGCGCCGATTTTGCCCGCGCCGTACTGGCCGCAGGGCTGACCTGGATCGGGCCCGACCCGCAAACCATCGACGCCCTCGGCGACAAGGTGCAAGCCCGGCGCATCGCACTCAAGGTGGGTGCTCCGCTGGTGGCCGGCACCCAGGACCCGGTGCGCGATGCCAACGAAGTCCGTGCATTCGCCGAGCGACACGGCCTGCCGATTGCCATCAAGGCCGCCTTCGGCGGCGGCGGACGCGGCCTCAAGGTGGCCTGGCAGCTCGATGAAATCGACGACCTGTACGCCTCAGCTGTGCGTGAAGCAGTCAGTGCCTTTGGCCGTGGCGAATGCTTCGTCGAACGCTTTCTCGACCGCCCCCGGCACATCGAGGCGCAAATCATCGCCGACCGCTACGGCCGCGTGGTCGTGGTCGGCACGCGCGACTGTTCGCTGCAACGGCGCAACCAGAAGCTGGTCGAGGAAGCCCCTGCACCGTTCCTGGACGACGACCTGCGCCAGCGCATCCACACCTCGGCCCATGATATATGTGCCGAGGCCGGCTACGTCGGCGCCGGCACCGTCGAGTTTTTGCTCAGCGCCGATGGCACGCTGTCGTTTCTTGAAGTCAACACCCGGTTGCAGGTGGAGCACCCGGTCACCGAAGAAACCAGCGGCGTGGACCTGGTGCTTGAGCAACTGCGCGTTGCCGATGGCTTGGCGCTTTCGTTCAACACCACCCCGGCGCCACGCGGGCACAGCTTCGAATTCCGCATCAACGCCGAAGATGCCGGCAACGGTTTTCTGCCGACCCCCGGCACTCTCGAAACCTTCCAGCCGCCGAGCGGCCCCGGGGTGCGTCTGGACAGCGGCGTGATCGAAGGCTCGCGCGTGTCAGCACACTTCGACTCGATGATCGCCAAGCTCATCGTCACCGGCGCCACCCGCGAGCAAGCCATCCGCCGCGCCCGTCGCGCGCTGGCCGAGTTTCGTATCGAAGGTGTGGCCAGCGTGCTGCCGTTCCACCGTGCGGTCATGGACCACGACGATTTCACCGCCGCTGGCAGGTTCGCCGTGCATACGCGCTGGATCGAAACCGAGTTTGCCGAACGCATCAGCATCGCCCCACGCAACGCTACCCCGGTCGACGCCAGTGTGCTGCGCACCTTCGTCGAGATCGATGGCAAGCGCCATCAACTCGGCCTGCCTGCCGCGTTACTGACCGGCATCAAGGTCAATGGCACTGCGGCGGCTGCGCTGGAAACGGCAACCGCGGATGAGCACAGCGTGACGACACCGGTCGCCGGTAACCTGCATGCGTGGGTCGTCGAGCACGGCGCCAGCGTTGAGGCGGGGCAAGTGATCGCGGTGATGGAAGCGATGAAAATGGAGACGCAGGTAAAGGCACCATGTGCAGGCACGTTAAGGATTATTGGGGCACCGGGGCATTACTACGACGCATGTGCGCAGATCGGCAGGGTTGAGTGACTTGCCGATATCATGCTGCCCAAGGCCAAAGCAGCCTGGGCCCTCCAGCGCTGCGTGGCCCTTTACTCAGCCCCTGGTGGGATGCCGTCCTTGTTCTTGTCCTTTAGCCGCGCCCTCTCCTCTTCAGTGGAGTGCGCTGGCACCTCTTGCTCCTTATGGTCGTTGCGCTGCTCGGTCATGACGCTAACTCCTTGGGTGATGTTCTTTTCGGCAGCCCTGTGGCCGGGCAGTTCATCGCAATTGCGTGACCCGCCTGCTTCCGATCACCATTTGCCTGCGAGGTAGAACATGCCAGCAGCAAAACCTGTGATGAACAGGCCGTCCAGAACATCGCCCAACCCGGCGCTTCCCGATACGTAGCCTTCGATCTGCACAGCAAGGAAAAACAGCGCCAACAACAGTACCGCGCTCATGATGAGCCGTTGCACCTTGAACCTGGCCTTGTCGGTTCCGAACCACAGCATGCGCACTTCCTTCTCAATTAGTCCGTCATGAAAGTTAACCTGCGTCGACAGGCCCGTCACTTAGGCGGCGCAGGAAGAGATCGACACGTTCCACTATGCAGGGGTCATTCTGCGCCCCAAAATGGCCGGAATTCACGGACATGGATAATCCAAATGCTGCCTGAGCCAGGCCTTTACACAGCCCGAGGCAAGCGAATTGCCAAAATTCGAGGGAAGGTCGGGCTTTGCTTCGTGGCCGCACTTTCTTTTCTCGCCGGCATGACCGATGCCGTCGGCTTTACGGCTACCGGCGATTTCGTGTCCTTCATGAGCGGCAACACAACGCGGCTTGCAGTTTCGATCAGTCACGGCGATACCCACGCCATGCTTGGCATCACAGCGCTGATCGTGGCGTTTATCTTGGGCAATGCGCTGGGCGTTATTGTCGCCCGACTGGTCAATAGGCGGTCTTGGCCGCTGCTTCTATGCGTCGCACTACTACTTTGCCTGGCGGCGCTAATGCCCACCCAGTTGATCGTGCTGCTCTGCGCGGCCTTGTCGATGGGCATGATCAACGCGGTCGTGGAAGAAGTTAATGGCCTGCCCATCGGACTGACCTACGTAACCGGCGCACTCTCCCGGTTCGGTCGGGGTTTGGGGCGCTGGCTGCTGGGCGAGAGAAAACCCGGCTGGCGTGTGCAGCTTGTCCCTTGGCTCGGCATGCTGATCGGTGCTGTGGTTGGGGCACTCCTGCAGAACAAGTTCGGTATTGCCGCTCTCGCGATCAATGGCTTGGTTGCCGCAGGGCTTGGCACCGCTTCGCTCATCATTCCGCGCCGCTGGCAACGGACCTACATGCCAAAGTAGTCCATCGGCAACGGCTAGAGGCCTGCGAAACTGATCTGTTTCAATGGCCGAGCTACTTTTTCCTGCGCACACCCGAAATTCGATGCATACTGTATGGGCATACAGCAAACGCGTCTCGTCGCGCCAGACATGACCACCTTGCAGCTTCTGGTCAACTGCCGAGGCCTGTAGCAAACGCAAAAACCAAACGGTTAGACGGCCACCGAGCCGCAGCCCGAACCGGGCTGCCACATTTCACCCCTCCCGCCACTAGGAGAAGTGCCATGACCGTCAATATCGACAAACTGACCATCACAACCCCAGCAGCGACTTCATCCACAAACCTTGTCGCCCTGGAGCTCAGCGGCGCACAGGCAATAGAACGGTTTCCGCAATACGTGACCGTTTTGTCCGATGGCTCCGTAAAGCTCTCTGCCCCCACCAAGGGCGCCTCGAGCAAAAGCACCCACCGCACCCGTTGCGAATGGTCCGAGCCGAGCAACTGGACCCTCGCCAGTGCGGCCGATCACTGGAACCGTCAACGGATGACCGTCACCAAGGTCAACTCGGCGCAGAAGGTGGTGATCTCGCAGATCCATGTCAGGGGTGATGACAGCCCGCCGGTGAAGGTGTTCTGGAACAAGGGCAACATCACCATGGGCTTTCGCACCAAGTACAACCAGACCACGCCGGTGAACTCGACAGTGCTCAAGGGGGTGCCGCTTGGGGCGGAATTCACGGTGAGCATCCACGCTACCGCCAAAGGCATAGTGACTGTTGAGGCTAAATGCAACGGCGTATCAGGTTCGTCCGGCGCCCTGCAACTTGACGCTACCTGGGGCACTCGGCTGTTCGAGTTTCATGGGGGGGTTTACAACCAGGTTGATTACACCGACTCGACGCCTGCTGCGGATGGGTCGATCTGCGTGATCAGCGGCCTTTCGTTGAGTCATAGCTAACCAAGGAGCGAAAGGCGGATCGCAGCGCCCGACGCGCTTAGAAATCTACCTTCCCCCGCCCCGCCTTGACGGTGCTGCGCCTGGCTTTGCCATCGAGGCGGCGGGTCTTGGAGCCAAGGGTCGGCTTGGTGGGGCGGCGTTTCTTTTCGGTCTTGCCGGCAGCGATGATCAACTCGGCAAGGCGCGCCAGGGCGTCAGTGCGGTTCTGCTCCTGGGTGCGGTATTGCTGGGCCTTGATGATCAGCACGCCGTCGCTGGTAATACGGCTGTCACGCAGCGCCAGTAGCCGCTCCTTGTAGAACTCGGGCAATGACGAGGCTGGGATGTTGAAGCGCAGGTGAACGGCGCTGGACACCTTGTTGACGTTCTGCCCACCGGCGCCTTGCGCGCGGATGTAGGTGAGCTCGATTTCGGCATCCGGGAGATGCACGTTGTTGGAGATGGTCAGCATGAAATGGCCCTTTTGGTTGCGGCCATTATCACCGGGTACGCGGGTTTGCCATAGAGCAACGCCTGTCGGCCGGTCGTGCTCTTGCGTCTTTCGGACAGAGCGGCCCGCAGTGATCCACCGCCAGGCCGGTAACCCGCGCAACTCGCTCCTGAAATGGATGACTGATGCTCATGCACCTAACTGCAACGACTCAAATTTTCAGGTGCTCACTGAAGAATGTGGTCATCGCATCGAAGGGGATCTTGTCCTGGTTGTCATAGAGGTCGACGTGTGTGGCGCCTTTGACGATCAGCAGTTCCTTCGGCTGTTGCGCTGCGGCGTAGGCAGTTTCAGAAAAATAGCGCGAGTGGGCCTTTTCGCCATGCACAAACAGAATGGGGCGCGGCGAAATCTCCTTGATATAGGTCAGGATCGGCATATTCATGAACGCTTGCGGTGTCGTGATAGTCCAGGAATTGCCAGAGTTGACCGCTCTGGCGTGATAGCCACGAGGGGTCATGTAGTAATCGGCGTATTCGACCAGGAATTGTGTCTCACCGCCTTTTAGCTTGTTGTAAGCAGGTTGATAAGCAGGGGTTCCGTTGCTGGCGTCCTCCCACCGTTGCCTGCTCAACTGCTCCAGAGCCTGCGTGCGCTGCTCAGCCGTCACGCTGTCGTTGTAGCCTTTGGACATGACCCGGCTCATGTCGTACATGGTGCTGGCAACAACCGCCTTGACTCGCTTGTCTACCGCTACGGCGTTCAACGCCATGCCGCCCATGCCGCAGATGCCGATCACGCCAATGCGCTCCCGGTCGACGTTGGGCTGCAACCCAATGAAGTCCACTGCTGCCATGAAGTCTTCGGTGTTGATATCAGGAGAGGCGACGTTGCGAGGCTCACCGCTGCTTTCGCCGGTATAGGACGCATCGAAGGCCAGGGTGACGAACCCGCGCTCGGCCATTGTTTGTGCGTACATACCAGACGCTTGCTCTTTGACTGCACCGAAAGGACCACTGACGACGATCGCGGCCAGTCGCTGATTGCCACGGCTCCTGGGGGTATAAACATCGGCCGCGAGGGTGATGCCGTAGCGGTTTTTGAAGGTGACCTTCTGGTGATCGACTTTGTC
This sequence comes from Pseudomonas farsensis, assembly GCF_014268805.2. Lineage (GTDB taxonomy): Bacteria > Pseudomonadota > Gammaproteobacteria > Pseudomonadales > Pseudomonadaceae > Aquipseudomonas > Aquipseudomonas farsensis. Next base: position 488,766 of record NZ_JABWRF020000004.1, on the reverse strand, counting down.
ACTTTTCGGGAAGGTTTTGTCCCAGCTCTGAACCAGATTCATTGAAGGATCAGCGGTGGTGACAGGGGACTGAGCCGTAGCCGACTCCATACCCATCATTGCGACGGCAAACGCAAGGACGGTGGCCTTGAACGAGTTCGTGGGGGCGATGTTATGTGTCATGACGGTGTGCCTGTGAGTGATGGTGATCAAGGTTGTCTTATCGGGCGGCTTCTGGCTGATTCAGCGCTCAGAGGATGGCAATGAATCACCAGCCCCACGCCACCGCTCCTGGGAAGCGAAGTTCAGTTCGTTGGCAGCGGCTCGATTCGCAGATTGGCTGGCGAGGAAGGCGAGAACCGCAGTGGCCGCAAGTAGCAGTGCACTTGTGGCAAAGGTCGATCGATAGCCGTGCGCATCGAAAATGACTCCCCCGACAGTTCCTCCAAGTGCAATCGCAAGCTGGCATATCGCGACGAACAACCCTCCCCCCGCCTCGACGTCGTCAGGCACGACGCGTGCAATCCATGTGAACCATGCAACAGGCGTGGCGGTAGCGATCAAGCCCCAGATGGCCAGTAGCGCGGCGGTGGCGAGCAGTGACTTGCCAACTATTACCAGTGCTATGGCGATCCCCGCCATCATGATGGGCACGCAGACAAGCGTGCGGTACAGCCCATTGCCTTTGAGGAAAGGCCCAATCAGGAATGTGCCTAGAAGGCCGCCAATGCCTATCAACAGCAGCACGAAAGAAACCATCGAAACATCGAGGCCGGTTATCGTTTCAAGGAACGGCCGCAGGTAGGTAAAAAGCATGAACTGGCCCATGAAAAAACCGACGACCGCAAGCATTCCAAATGCGATTGGAGGCTTTTTCAGAAGCAGCAGAACATTGGCTGAGCCCTGCGCGGTCTGGCTTAGAGATAATTTGGGCATGCTGAGCATCAACCAGGCCAAGGCAATCATGGCTACCGGTACCACGGTAAAAAATGCCCATCGCCAGCCAATGACTTCGCCCAGATAGCTGCCCACTGGAGCGGCAATCACGGTCGCGAGCGCATTGCCTCCATTGACCAGGGCCAGCGCTCGCGGAACTTGGTCCGCCGGGACCAGGCGCATGGAGGTGGCAGCACTCAACGACCAGAAGCCGCCGATGGCCACACCGATCAATGCGCGCCCAGCCATGAACGCCACGTAGCTAGGGGCAAAGGCCACCACGGTGCCTGAGATAACCATGATGATGATCATCGAGAGCAATAGCCCCTTGCGCTCCAACTTTGCGGCGACGGGCGCGATGAACAATGCGGTGATCAGTGCAAAGAGTCCCGATACCGATATGCCCATCCCAGCCTGCCCCTCGGTGAGATGGAGGTCCGTTGCCACTGGGGTGAGCAAGCTGACCGGCATGAACTCGGAGGCAACCAGGGCAAACGCCGCCAATGACATCGCCATCACGGCTCCCCAGGCTTTGGGGTTGTCTCCTTGAGGCGTGGTGGAAGCAGCATTTGATAACACGGGCGTCTATCCTCACTAATGTCCACTTGGGGGGCGAAAGACACGCTTGGCCGTGCAAAACGGCAGCCAAACGCGGCTTCGCTCACGCTGACAATTGTGTGCGGTGCGCCCGACGCAGCAGTAGCGGGTTCCTCTAGATTATTTGCCTAATCCGACAAACCTCAGGCGTATTGGTAGGTTTTTACAGCGCGCAGGATTAGAGTCCAGGGCTAGAGGAGAACAGTTGAAATGAATGCTGAAATGACACTGACCGAGCAAGAAAGTGGCGGCCAGAATGGATTGATCAGACGGATCGGCAAGCGAACGCCCAGTACTGGAGATTTTGCCACTGCCATCGCCGGGCTTGGTTTGTTTCGCCGTGACGCCCCTGCTCCGCCAGTGGTTTGCATGGTGCCGCCCAGCATCGTCCTGGTCGTAGACGGCGCAAAAAAGATGTGGGTAGGAGGTGAAGCATACGCTTACGACACCTCCCGATTTTTGGTCACCTCCGTCGACCTTCCTGCCAACTCCGAAGTCACAGAGGCAAGCCCTGGACGCCCATGCCTCGGACTGGCATTTCAGCTCGACCAACGCATTCTGGCGGAACTGATCGCGCAAGGCTGCCTACCACCGCGCAAGGAACGCCAATCGGGTGCAGGGGTGGGCATTGGCACGCTGACCGATGCCATCCTGAACCCCTTCTGCCGCTTAGTCGCCTTGTTGGAAGAACCCGAGGCAATTCCAGTGCTCGCGCCGATGCTTCAGCGCGAAATCCACTACCGACTATTACTCAGCGACCAGGCGGAGAAGTTGCGCCGCATTGCAGCAATTGACAGCCAAGGTTATCGAGTTGGCAAAGCCATTAACTGGTTGAAGATCAACTTTGCATCCCAGCTCCGAATTGATGAGTTGGCCAGCCGTGTGCAGATGAGCAGCTCTTCGTTCCATCAGCATTTTCGGCAACTGACAGGGATGAGTCCGCTTCAGTACCAGAAATGGTTGCGTCTCAATGAAGCGAAACGATTGATGCTCAACGAGCATCACGATGCTTCAACGGCATCATTCAAGGTAGGCTACGAAAGCCCTTCGCAGTTCAGCAGGGAGTACAGTCGCCTGTTTGGATTGTCGCCTAAGCAGGATATAACTGCGTTGCGGGGAAAGCCGATGCATGAGCCGGTTTTGCGTGAGCAACTCTACCGAGGCGCGCAGTCGTCGTGAACGCCTTGCGGTCGAATTGTCGATATCCTCTGATGCACGCTTGGCGGAGCGAATAACGCGGGTCCTGAGCGATTACACAAAAGCTGAACTGGCCGAATTTTCGCTTTGAAGGTCCCAATAGGTAGAAGGCGGGCCTCGCGATTCTCCAGCGGCTCACCAGCCTCGATCATACATTGGAACGTTCGGCTCACTGCTTTGTAAGCGATTCATGAACCCCGCCTGTTACATGAGGTGAGAGTAAAATCAGGTGTTCGAGTCCGGCGCCTGCCCAGATTGAGCCCTTACCCCAAACAGCTGACCCGCTAGCTGTCGGCCTCGCCCCAGCCCCTCCGCTGTCAACCAGATGGATTTATTTCGGTTCACTGGATCACTGATGAAACCCTGTTCATGCAGTCGATTCATGAGCTCAAAATCGAACCCTTTCCACGCATTACCATTGTCGGAGCTGTAGGCTGCCAACAGGGCCAGTACCGCGTCTTCAAGCAGTCTATCGTCGTATTCCATGGCCATTACTCCGTTGTTGTTCTTCAAGCGCTCTGTAAGCCCCATCCAATCTACGATGGAAAGGCACGGATAGTAGACCTGGTGCGCGCCAACAGCGGCAAAGGCTTGAGCCGCCACTTCGTCGCTGGCCGTCTTGGCATCAGCGACGGACACCTCAAAAAGATCATCGAGGAGAACGGCCTCGACTTTCCGCTATAGGGGGATAGACCTTGAAACGCATCACCGCGCGCGTCCGGCATGGCCGGCGCCAGCAACACATCAATCTGCCGGCCAGCGGCTTGGGAGGTATCGGCCATGGGCGAGAAGAAGACCGGCGGCGCGAAGCACTCAGCGGACTACCGCGCAAAGCAGAAGGCGGAAGCCGAGAAGCTGGGTATCGAGGATGTAACCATCACGATGCCGGCGGGGATCAAGAAGGCGCTCGCTGCCGAGATCAAGCGCCACGGCTACAGGCAGGTGCAAGAACTATGGCAGGACATGGCTCTGTCGTGGATTGCACAGGACCATGGGGAGCGCGCTCGTCGATTAGAGCGACCTGACGCGCCAGCTTTTTAAATCTCACCGAAACTCGCACGTAAGTTCGACCTAGGTGTAGACACTTAAGACTCTCCATGAGAAGGCCAAAACGTTGGCTAGATTTTTGAAGCGTTAGAGTGAATGAAAGATATAGCCAGCTCCCTCTTGGTCATCCAATGCCACACCAGACTGTTGAAGTTTTTGACGCAGAACCGGAGTGTCGACCCGAACTTTCCAATCCGTTCGAAGCTGGCTAACTCTCATGAGCGTGTCGTAAAAAACAAAGGCATCGAGCAGCTGCTGTCGATCTGGCAAATATACAGCAAATGCGTTTCCTTTCCACGCAACAACATTTAGCCCCAAGATTTCGCACAGAGCAATTTTGGCCCGAGCATCGTCCCTATCGGCCTTTCGTGAGCGCTCAATATGCTTGACCAGAACGGGGTCAATGACTCGGTCAGTAAATAGTACTTCACCTTCCTCCCACACCTCAGGCGGACAAATTTTGCTAGCCGGATTCAGCGTGATGAATGGATTAATTTCCGCAGGATAGATTCGACACACCAAGGGGCGCTCGTCATAAATGCCGCAAAGATTGTTGTCACCCAGATTCTGACAGCTATTTAGAGCATTGCCCGCGAATACTGCAATGACACGGATAGAGGCATCACCACTGGTGACCTCAACCGCCCTGCCTTTGGCATGAGCAAATTCCTCTTGGCTTGGACTCCAATGAAGCTCATCAAAGGCCTCAAGTAGAATTGCTACCTCATGCCCTCTCTTGAGCCACTGCCGCGTTTCATGCAGCGTAAGTGGAATCAGCCGACCTTTACAGCAAATCCCACATCCGTTGCAGGCAAACCGGATAGCGTTGTTTTCCATAGAAGAACTCGAAAGTGGTCTTGGCGCGCCATTTGCAAAGTTGACCTAGCAAGGCAGCGCCTTTAGAGCAGAAAAGTTAAGCGGGAAAATCACTGACCACGAACGCACTTTTACCAATCAGAAATTGTCTCAAATTTTCAGAGTAGTCCGCAGATACAGCCTGACGCACGCTTGGGCGAGTCATTAGCGATTGCCTCCAGGCTTCAACTCGTGGGAGCCCATCCAGCACGATATTCTGGGCTGAGGAGTTAAGCACTTCAAAAAACCTGAAAATTGGTGCCATAACAACATCGACCATACTGAATTCAGCCCCTTCAAAGTACGACCCAGCAATCAAGGCAGAATCCAGTTTTATTAGTTTCCCACGAAGCTCGGAGGCCTTATGAACGAAACCCTCTTTATCGGGAGAGTTGATCATTCCCCAAGCATCCCCCATCGCCGCTGTGGCAAACTCCATCCACGCCCGGTGTTTAGCCCGCTTCAAAGGCTCAGCCGGATGCAATGACACCTGGCGATACTCGTCTTCAACAAACTCACATATCGGAAAGCTCTCAAATAAAACAGTTTGATTCTCCTCTCCCTCACTTACTATCAACAGCGGTACCTTGCCGGACGGAGAGATTGCGAGAAACCATTCTGGCTTGTTAGTTAAATCAATGGTTTCACGCTCGAAGGCAATACTCTTCTCGAGCAACACAATTGCGACACGCTGGACAAACGGACACAAACCATGGCTCACGAGTTTGAGATTATTGGGCATTTTTAGGCCTATATTGAAGGAGGCGAGACAGCGAATGAATCTAGGCCTGCTAAGCCATACACTGCCCCGCCCAAACGCTGAAGTGTTAGGAAATAACCTTTTACAGCCGACGCCCGCCGTCTACGATGATTTCAGACCCAATCGTCCATTTGGACTCATCAGATGCTAGGTACACTACCGCTTTGGCGATCTCTTCAGGCGTGCCGAAACGACCTGCAGGAATGGAGGAAATGATTTCAGCGTTTACCTGCGCCCTGTACTCAACTGGAATACCCAGCTTGTCATAAAGTGGGGTATCCACAGGGCCGGGACTCACAGCATTCAGACGAACCCCGCGCCCCAGCAGCTCTGTTGAAAGTGTTTTCGACATATTCAGCAGCGCTGCTTTGGTAGCCGCGTAAACCGAAGAGTTAGCATCTCCTAGGTGAGCACTCACGGAAGTGTTCAACACTACCGAAGCCGGATTTGCGAACACTGGCAAGAGTGCCTGGATGAGGAAATAAGGGCCTTTGACATTGATGTCAAAAGACCGATCAAACATCTCTTCAGTCCACGCTTCCATAGGCATCCATACCGAAACACCAGCATTAAGGAAAGCGATATCAAGCTGTCCAAAATGATCACGGATATCCAGAGCGAGTTTTTTCTGGGCTTCCACGTCAGCGGAGTCTGCCTGGAGCACCAGTACCTCGCTTCCTAGTTGATCCTTAGCTTTAGCGATTGAATCTGGATTCACACCTGTAACGACAACTCTGGCCCCCTCTTTCAAAAAATGTTTAGCCGCCTCAAGCCCAATACCGCTGGTGCCACCGGTGATCAGTGCGCGTTTGCCTTGCAATCTTGCCATTGGAAATTCTCCTGGTGTGCGAGGCATTCATGCCCCGGTTAGGAGTACTATGTACCTATGCCAGATGATTGATAAGATGGCGAAATTAAATAGCATTCATGCCAAACAGGCATAAATCGGAGAATGGAACGTGGATCGTCTGCTACTGATGACGTGCTTTGTACGCACTGTGGAAACGGGTAGCTTCTCGTCGGCAGGTCGAGATTTAGGCCTTGGCCAACCGAACGTCAGCCGCTACGTGGCCTCCTTGGAAGACCATCTGAAGACCCGGTTGCTTCACAGGTCTACCAGGAAACTATCCCTTACGCCGGAAGGAGAGAGGTACTACGCGGATGCACGTCGAATTCTCGATGCCGTGGCAGAATCGGAATCGGCACTGAAGAACGACGTTTTACCATCAGGGCTACTGAGGGTAGCCTGTCCAACCGCACTAGCACACACCTTCATCGTTCCCGAAATACCCAGATTTCTAAGCCTTTATCCGGAATTGACCCTAGACCTGCAGATTAATGATCGTTTCGTAAACCTTGTGGACGAAGGCGCTGACCTGGCACTGCGGATAGGGCACTTCGATGACAAGGCACTACGAAGTAAACCATTAGGGTCATTCAAGCGCGTATGCGTCGCTAGTTCAGATTATCTGGCCAAGCGTGGCACCCCTTCCACACCACAAGACCTCAAAAATCATGACTGTATAATTTATACGTTACTAAGCACCGGGGCCACATGGCGTTTTCGTAATGTGGACATACCTGTCACCGGGAGGCTGAGAGTAAACTCTCCGGAAGCTACCCGAGAATTAGTCAATGCGAGCGTGGGCATAGCACAAGGGCCCCAATGGCTCTACGAAGCGGGCTTACGCAATGGAAATCTTAAACTGATACTTCAAGAGTTTTATCCGCCTCCCGTACCTATCCAGTTTGTATACATTGCGGATCGGCTAATGCCTAAAAGAGCACTGGTATTCATGGAATTTATAGCGGAAGCATTTGCCAACAGCCCCGTCATTGACGAATGCAATTCCTCACGATAGCTAAAGTGCCTACGAGTCTGCTGCCCTTCGATCCCGCCAACGGCTGCTGACTCCTTGGCGCCCTCAATCAGAAATTCCGAGCTACCCCCCGATCGACGAAGCGATTAGCCGTCAACAGCAAGCCCTAAGCAGCACGTCGAAGCGCTGGAGATGGGTCAAGCCTGCCAAACACGAGAAATCCGTTGACCATTACGTGCATATGCACGTACCTTGGACAGATGAACCTCGATTGCACATGCTTCCGCGTCAGGCGGCTTTCTAGACATATTTCGCAGCTATACGATGACGCATTGCGTCCCGTAGGCCTGCGAGTCACGCAGTTCAGTCTGCTCTCAGCGCTTAAGAAAAACGGGACGATGACGGTGACGAGCCTGGCTGATTACCTCGCCTCAGACCACACCTCCATTTCTCGGGCACTAGCAACCCTTAAGAGTCACGACTGGGTCATGTTCACCCAGGGCGGCGACAAGCGCTCAACCTTGGTAGAAATCTCAGATCTGGGTCTTGAGGTAGTCCGCGAAGCAACTCCCTATTGGAGTGATGCACAGCAGAGGATTTCCGACTTATTAGGAAGTGGAACCAAGATTGAGCTAGATAAAGGCTTGGACGAACTTTTCATGAGGTTGTCTGAATTATGAGTGACTTCAACAAGTACTATAAAGGTTCAATAGAATTTGATGTTTCGCTCATATCGGACAGCGAGGCTCAAGGTCAAGCTCCGATCACAGATGGCATTCGCAACCCATTTGGTACTGTACACGCTGGGGCGATGATCTGGTTCGCTGATGTCGTAGCGACCACCCTCGCACTGCAGGGTGCTTCGCCTGAAGAAGGCATGGCAGGATTTCCTCTAGCCATCAACCTTTCAGCAAATATGCTGAGTAATTCAAGCGAAGGCAGATTGATTGCTACAGCCCGCTTCGTTAAGAAAGGCCGCAAGGTTTCGACCATCCGTACAACTGTAGAGAGCGATCAAGGTCGGCTCCTCTTAGACATGACGACAACGCACATGCCGTCCTAGAATGCCCCACCAGAGACAAAGGAATATCTCTCCAAGTCAGATAGAGTGATCATCAGCCACTACGCTACGTTAGAGGAACTTCAAATGCCAGTCTTTACTGCATACCTGCCAAAAGGTCGCTTCTCCTCAGAAGAGAAACGCTCAATCGCTAATGCATTCAACCAAACTCTTGTACAGGGCCTGGGCATACCTGAAGGGGATCATTTTGTCGTTTTGAGCGAGCATGGCGATGACGAACTCTTCATACACCCTACATTCATGGATATGAATCGTGACCCTAAAAGCTCCATGATCGTAACCGTTTTGTTGGGAGCTCATAGGCCGCTAGAAGACAAGAGAGCGCTTGTTAGCACCTTGAACCGCCTAGTTTGCCAGGCTGTAGAAATATCCCCCGATGATATTTTCGTGGCATTGATTCCCGTACCGAACGAAAACTTCTCGTTTGGTAAAGGCCAATTACAGCTAGCTGAAGGTAGCCCTAAGTGGTGATCTGAACGCTAAGGCTTGGGAGCTTTGTACCCCAAGCCTTAATAACCAGAATGCTGACAACTTAGCAATTATTTACCTCTTGAATCCAATAACGAAACACCGGTCATCTCTTTGGGCTGCGGAAGATCCAGGATCTCCAGGATGGTTGGAGCGATATCACACAGCCGTCCATTACTAAGACCGAATTTACTCCCAGCGGAAATGTAGATCAAAGGAACGGGATTAAGGGTATGAGCAGTGTGAACTTGCCCGGCCACCGGATCCCACATCTGCTCAACGTTGCCGTGATCTGCAGTTATCAGGCAATGGCCACCCGACACAAGCACTGCGTCTACAACACGCCTAAGGCATTGATCGACAGCCTCCACAGCTTTTACGGCAGCTTCAAAAACACCACTATGACCTACCATGTCTCCATTTGCATAATTACATACAATCAAGTCATGATTAGCACTTAAAATTTCCGCAACTAGATTATCCGTCAACTCAAAGGCACTCATCTCAGGCTGAAGATCGTAGGACTCTACCAGCGGAGATTTCACAAGAATCCTTTTTTCCAGTGAGAATGGTTCTTCCTGCCCACCGTTAAAGAAAAACGTAACATGGGCATACTTTTCTGTTTCGGCAATTCTAAGTTGAGACCGTCCCAGCCAGGCCATGTACTCACCTAGACTGCTCCTAATAGGCTCCGGCGGGAAAGCACATAATACATCAAACTCTTCTGCGTAGCGTGTCATAGTGAGGATCTGCTCTTTGCCTATGACAAAAGGCCTCTTGAACTCAGAAAAATCAGGATGAGTGAGCGCTTTGCAAATTTGCCGAGACCGGTCAGGCCTGAAATTCAACAGTATGACGGCATCATTTTCACTAATGGCAACAGGACTACCAATCGATGTTGCCTGTACAAATTCATCGCTTTCGTTACGTGCATAGGCTTCTTGGAGCGCCTCCTGCGCCGTTGGATAGTGAAACCTGCTTTGCCCTTGAACAATTAACCTATAGGCCGCCTCTACCCGAGCCCAGCGATTATCGCGATCCATCGCATAGTACCGGCCTACTAATGACGCGATCCTGCCAGCACCATTGTTGGCCAACTCAATCTCAAGAGCTGAAATAGATTCTGAAGCGCTTTTGGGTGGAGTATCTCGCCCATCTAGGAACGCATGAACATAGCATTGCTCAAGGCCGTTCGCCGCAACTAAATTGGCCGCTGCTATAAAATGATCCAAATGACTATGCACCCCGCCAGGTGACAATAAGCCCAGCAGATGAGCCGCTCCCCCTCGCTGCCTTGTGCGCTTCAATATCTCTAGAAAAGCATCGTTCTCATAGAACGAGCCATCCTCAATACTCTTATTGATTCGAGAGAAATTTTGATAAACGATACGGCCTGCTCCGAGATTCATATGACCAACCTCGGAATTTCCCATTTGACCCTCCGGAAGCCCTACGGCCAATCCAGACGTCACAATCTCACTGTAGGGGTAACTGTTATATAGGTAGTCCAAGGTTGGCGTGTTGGCAGCAGCCACTGCATTGGCTTCCTGCTGAGACCTCAGTCCAATTCCATCCAAAACAATTAGGGTGCAGGTTGTCATGTGAAAATCTCTGAATAATAATACTGGCGCGCACGATTAATATACGTAGTTGGAGGTTAACCGTGCGCGCAATGGTCCGTCGACATCTGCGAGGATTGTCCCAGCACCTTAGGATGCTTGGCCTTCAAGAGCCTCCTCAATACGAAGCAGACGGTTGTACTTCCCGACACGATCTGAACGACACAGCGACCCAGTTTTAATCTGCCCTGCATTAGTCGCTACGGCCAAATCGGCAATCGTTGTATCTTCAGTTTCCCCAGACCGATGGGAAATCACTGCAGCATAGCCAGCCTCTTGCGCCATACGTATGGCGTCCAAGGTCTCACTGAGCGTTCCGATTTGATTCAACTTAATCAAGATGGAATTGGCAACGCCTAGCTCGATACCCTTGCGCAGAATTTTTGGATTGGTGACGAAGAGATCATCCCCTACCAGTTGAACTTTCTGACCCAATCGAGAGGTTAGGTACGCCCACCCTTCCCAGTCACTCTCATCCAAACCATCTTCGATAGACGCAATCGGATATTTACTGCAGAGGTCGGCTAGATAGTCAACAAACTGTTCAGAGGTGAGGGACTTCCCTTCCCCCGCCAAAGTATATTTATCTGATTTGTAAAATTCAGAGGCGGCGCAGTCTAATGCTAGCGTTACGTCTCGCCCCAGTTGATAGCCTGCGCGGCTAACAGCTTCGGCAATAACTACCAGCGCCTCTTCATTCGAGGCCAAGTGTGGTGCAAAACCGCCCTCATCACCGACTGAGGTACTTAGGCCACGCTCTGAAAGCACGGCCTTCAGGGTATGAAATATTTCAGCACCCATTCGCAAACCCTCCCTAAAGTTCGGAGCTGAAATCGGCTGAATCATGAACTCCTGAATGTCGATATTATTATCTGCATGCTCACCACCGTTGAGGATATTCATCATCGGCACAGGCATAGAGTAAGTGGTGTCTCCACCAAAAAGTTTAGCCAGGTGCTCATACAACGGGATACCTTGAGCGGCAGCGGCAGCTTTAGCCGTAGCCAAGGAAACAGCGAGAATTGCATTAGCCCCAAGAATAGATTTCGAATCCGTACCATCGAGTGTTATCATTGCCTGATCAACCGCCCGCTGGTCAAGTGCGTCCATATCTAGAATGCGCTCATGGATCGCAACGTTCACATTCTCGACGGCACGCATTACCCCTTTTCCCTTGTAACGCCATGAGCCATCACGCAGTTCAAGGGCTTCTCGGGAGCCAGTGGAAGCGCCTGATGGCACGCTTGCCTCACCTGACACTCCACAGCCCAAAGTAACGACAGCCTCCACGGTAGGGTTGCCTCGGGAATCTAGGATCTCACGAGCGAAAACCTTCTTGATGCGAGTAAACTCACTCATCACTACCTTCCTCCAACTGCGATGCATATCCAGCATATTGATAATTAGCGCCCAGCAGTTCTTGTTGTTCGGCGCACTCAGCGCGAATATCAAAATCGCGCGGCCACTCATCAGACTTCACGAGTCGACCCAAACCAGAATCAGATACTTTCTGTTGAGCAATCATTTGGAAACTCCCTGGTAACGACGGCTACACCTCGGAGTTGCACCTAGGTGATTACTGCTAACGTAGCGCCGCCGTATTTATCCAAAACGGATTAGAGGCAGAACTTCAAGCACATCAAAGCTGCTGCCTCTACCTCTAGGATTTTTTCAATTTACTGAGAGTTAGACTTGGAGAATTTTCATGCCATTCGTACCACCCACCACATTATAGCTGTCACCCTTTGTGAGAATAATCCAATCACCGGGCTGTACCAAATCACGCTTCAGCAATTCGCCGATCGCGGCTTCACTTACTGTTTCAGATGGCAGTGAGGCAGGATCAAACGCTATAGGGTAAACACCACGGAACAGGGAGGAGCGAGCCTGAGTAGCACGATGAGGCGAGAGCGCGTAGATCGGAACATGAGAACGTAGCCGAGACATTATCAAAGGCGTGAAGCCACTCTCGGTGAGTGAGATAATTGCCTTAACACCTGGAAAATGGTTCGCCGTGTAGAGCGCGGCCAGTGCAATGCTCTCGTCACAACGCCCAAAGGTCGTATGCAATCGATGGCTAGACTTTACGTTGGTTGGATGCTTTTCCGCCCCACTACAAATACGAGCCATGGCGCGCACTGCCTCAATAGGGTATGACCCTGCAGCGCTTTCAGCGGACAACATCACGGCGTCGGTGTTATCAAGCACCGCATTGGCCACGTCTGACACTTCAGCGCGGGTTGGCATCGGGCTGGAGATCATAGACTCCATCATCTGGGTAGCAACGATCACCGCTTTGTTATTGCGCCGGGCATGCAAGATGATCTTCTTCTGGATAGCGATAAGCTCCGCATCTCCAATCTCCACACCAAGGTCTCCCCTAGCGACCATTACCGCATCGCTAGCCGCGATCAACTCATCAAGCGTCTGATCATCGGCAACGGCTTCGGCTCGCTCGATTTTTGAGACGAGCCAGGCAGTCCCTCCCGATTCATCACGCAGTTTGCGGGCGTACTCCATGTCCTTGGCATCCCGTGGGAATGACACGGCCAAATAGTCGAGATCCATTTCCGCAGCCAGTTTGATGTCAGCTTTGTCTTTCTCCGTCAGGGCAGGCGCAGTGAGCCCGCCCCCCTTACGGTTGATACCCTTGTGATCGGACAGCGGCCCTCCCACAGTAACGATACAATTCAGGGCTTCTGGCGAAGTCGACTCTACGCGCATAACCACTCGCCCATCATCAAGGAGGAGTTCATCGCCGACCCCACAGTCCTTCACCAGATCAGGGTAATCGATTCCTACGACTTGCTCATTTCCCGACGTGAGAGGATGGCTTGTAGAGAACGAGAAAGTATCACCGACCTTTAACTCGATCCGTTTGTTAGTGAATTTCGCAATCCGAATTTTTGGGCCCTGCAAATCACCCAATAAAGCTACATGCCTACCATGCTTGGCAGCAATCTCACGAATCAGGCGAGCTCGGGCAATGTGTTCACCTGGGGTGCCATGAGAAAAATTCAAACGCGCCACATCTAATCCGGCCAAGATCAGCTCTTCAATCACTTGTGGCGAATTACTGGCCGGGCCTAAAGTCGCAACAATTTTTGTTCTACGGATGGTCATACCGATACCTTCCAGGGACGAGGATCCCCTCATCTCACTGAGTAAGTTCGAAAATTAATTGCTGGATTAGCACTCAGCAATTCAGGATGAGATTCACAACCTAAGCGGCGTGCTCCTTTGGAAGCACGCAAATGCCTGAGTCACTCGTCGATGATGTCCACGTCTTTGGTTTCGGCAGATAGGTATACACATAGTCCAGAAAGCGCTGCCAGAGCTATCGTGAGCATCGAGATCGCGTAAGGTGTACCGTAATGGCTGAGGAGGAATGCCCCTACAATAGGAGCAGTACCGCCCCCTACGATGCCACCAACGTTAGTGGACATTGCGAAGCCCGTGAAGCGAGCGCTAGGCCCGAAAGCTTCGCCAGTAAACGATGGCACTGCACCGTAAACCAAACCATATCCGATCATGAACATGCATGACCCAGCGACCATTGGCCAGAACTCGCCGGTTGAAAAGAGGTGCCAGAACGGAAAAGCTGCGAGCGCGGTCACGGCAAAACCAATCAGCATCATGGTACGGCGGCCAATGCGATCTGCCAGCGCACCTGCAACAGGTACGACCACTAGGTGAGTACAAATCGCAACCATTGCCACGGACAGTACAAATGCATTGGACAAGCCCAACTCTCGCTGGCCATAGCTCAGGGCAAAGACAGTGAAGAGGTAGAAGGTCGAGAAGTGGCAGATGTTAGCGCCTGCAACCAACATCAGTTGCTTAGGATAGCGAGTGAACAAGCGAAGCGCCGGAGACTGCGAATCGCCAGGCGTTGCAGCCCTCTTCTCAGCAGTCTTTTCAAACACTGGAGACTCGGGTACTTTGGAGCGGACGAACACCCCTACTATCAGCAATGCAAGGCTAGCGATGAAAGGGATACGCCATCCCCAAGCAGTGAAATCCTCTTTAGAGAGCAAGGCACTGACGATCAATAGCATGCCAGCGGATGCGATGAAACCAAAGACAGGGCCAATGTTATTGATCGCCGCATAGAATCCCCTCCTTCTCTTTGGGGCATGTTCTAAGAGCATCAGCACAGCGCCACTGTATTCGCCCGCAAATGCGAAGCCCTGGATGAAGCGGAGCACGCAGAGCATGATAGGTGCCCATATACCAATGCTGGCATAGGTAGGCAAAAGACCAATGCCGACAGTGCTCAAACCCATGATAATGAGAGTGAGATACAGCAGCTTTTTGCGTCCGATCCTATCCCCGAAATGACCAAGAACAAGCGATCCTAACGGACGTGCGACGAAAGAAATTGCAAATGATGCGAGAGAGGCAAGCCGGGAAACTGTTTCGTCAGTCCCAGGGAAAAACAGAGGCCCAAAAATAAGGGCAGCTGCAGTGCCATACAGGTAGAGGTCGTAGGTCTCTAATGCTGTTCCGAACAGGCTTCCGGCCACAACATTTTTCATGGACTTTTTCTCGCCATCATCCATGTGATCGAGGTCACTTTCGACAGGGCTCGATATAGAGGTATGCATGGTTTCACCTTTTGTTATTGTAGATATGCAAGTATTTTCTTGCTGGAAAACTTTCAGAGATTATTCAAGACCTCTGAGTGCTTTTACGAAGTAATCTCGATTTCCCATCTGCCCACCTTTGAGAGCAATCTCTACATCCTTCAGGTATGGCTCGCGGGAGCGCATTTCACACAAAGGAGCGCCAGGAGAAATATCAGATTTGATAACCAGTGCATCGGGCGCGAGCACTTTGGTAACTTGGCTAGATGTGTCGCCCCCCGAAACTACCAATCTCTTCAAAGGGAACGCCTTAAGGATTTCAAGTGCAACTTGGCCTACTTCCATTGCTAGCTGCTTCCCACCCTGAACCCTCGCTTCATCCCGAGGCAGGCCTTTTTGCAGCATTGCCTCGATCATTTGCTCGATCCGAGAGTCGCCAGGGCCTTTGGCAGTGTGAATCAGCACCGACCGACCCTCTTCAAGGTGGGACACAGCTGCCATTACCACATCTCGGATTGCGGCGCTTTTTCTGGACTCAGTAATCAATGCGGCAGCATCGACTTCAAGCTCCACAAAGCCGTAATCGATTGCTGCTTCAATCTGGGCCTGACTCAACGGCGAAGCACTGCCTGAGATAACCAGGACTTGGTCTACAGGTTTCAGAGGTGTGGCCAGCGACGCCCGTGGCGGAAACACCCCAGCGGTACGCCAATATTGTGTGAGGCCATACTCCACGCCGGAAGAACCGACAACGAATACGGGAGCTGCGCCGGATGAGAGCTCGGTCAATACTTGGCCAGCTGTGATCATATGGGAGTCATCGGAACCATCAAACAACACTGCATCGTGCTGCTGCGACAGCTCGTTGACCAATCCGCTGAGCTCTGCACTCCTTGCGAGCTGGCTAATATCAACCTTACCAATCGACAAATTCTTTTGCTTGCCGATATGAATACTCAAGTCTGCTTCATGCATCGGGGTGATAGGGTGGGCACGCATGATAGGGTGCCGATCAATCCTGTGAACCTTGTGATCCGTCTTGGACAAGGCGTAGAGGTTGCCGAAAACACAATAGCGGCCCAATGCAGGATTGCCTGCGATGATCGGAACGCCTTTGACACCATAGATGCGGGAGGCCAACTCAATAACGTGGCCGATGCTGCCTACGGAGTCGGCGCTGTCAAAGGTCGAGCAAACCTTGTAGTGGATCAGCGCTGGCGACAGACGTTTGATACCCTCGAAAATCTCAGGTAGCGCCACATCCATTTCTGCATTGGACAAAGCACGGCTGTCACCAGCGATGCCAATAGCGTCAAAACCGCCGAGTTCTGCCAAGAGCTCCGGTGTCGGAGGATCGAGGAACAGGGCACACTTGAGTCCAGCAGCCGTCAGAACCTCTAAAGCATCTGTCGAGCCGGTGAAGTCATCGCCATAAAAGACCAAAGGGAGCTTGGTAACGTGCTGGGAGCTCATGACTTATTTGCCTCCGAACTTCTGGAGGGCAGCTGACAGCGCTGGCCTACCCTCTGCGTAACGCTCCAGAGGCACATGCTGTACAGCAGCCTCCCAACCTTCACGCATGCTTTGAACGCCTGCTTCGATCCCCATCGGATGACCGATGATGCCGCCGCCAGCGAGGTGCATCAGGTCAACAGATTGAAGCCTGTTGAAAAGCTCAGGCGCCTGGCCCGCCCATTGACCGGAGGAGAACACAGGCATCAAGGGACGCATGCCGGCAAATGGAGCAAGACAGCTCTTGGCAGAGGAGATTACGGAATCGTCCGCCTCATAGAACTTGCCCTGAAGACCATTAACGTGCAGATGGTCGATCCCAGCCAACCTCCAGATCTTCTGATACACCTCGAATGAGAAACCTAGCTGGGGATAACGGGTCAGCGCTCCCCAGCCATTTCGATGACCGTGAATAGGCAACTGGGCATGCTTTCGAATGTGCTCAACCGCCGAATGCCCTACCCAATTCAGGCAAAGCATCACGCAGGTACCACCCGCCTCAAGCACCGCATCTTGGCGGCGCATCATCTCGTCGATGCTGCCCGAGATATTGATGGCGTACATGGGCATACGCCCGAGGCGATCCGCATGCTTATGAAGGACAGGCATCACCGCACTCAAGCGGGCGTCAAACGAAGCGTAGGTAGGGTCGATTAGCAATTCATCATCTTTGATGAAATCGATACCTCCGGCGCAGAGCTCATCGACCACGGAGGCTGTCTGCTCCGGAGTTAGGCCGATACTGGGCTTGACGATAGTTCCAATAATCGGTCTGTCATGAACACCTGCTAGCGCCCTGGTGCCTTCGATTCCGAATTGAGGGCCAATGAATCCGGATGCGAAGCGATCGGGAAGCTCCAGATCCAGCACCCTCAACCCACTGACCTCGCCAATCTCAAAGAGGTTGCCGGCAATTGTGGTGAGCAACGCTGGGATATTCGTGCCGATATTGGCAGTAGGGAACGCGATAGTGACCTCACCTCGATGGTAGGTCTCAGAGGGATTGTGTCGAGCCAGGTAGTCGCTGTTCAGAGAAGGGCTAGAAACGGATGGCAGCGGCTTGATAGCTACTACGCGAGCACGGGAGCGTTCTTTAAGCTCCGCCGACTCGCCAGGAAGTGAGAGGAAGGTACCGCTGGATTGCTCTCCTGCGATCACCTCGCTAACCCGTTCAATTGGGTAGCTGCTCTCTACAAAAAATCGGGCGGTAAACTCCTCTCGCCCGGCCTTATGATCGACCATGATGGGTGCCTCAAATCTATATTTGTTATTGTGAATCTGCCCGAAATGCCCAAGGCAGTTTCAAATCAATATACATTGACCCTGTACCAATCCAACCGATATGATTTCCGCCGAGCGTGAGAAAAACTCACACTAGAATTTCAGCTAGGGCCGAGGCTTCGGTCTTACGGAGGTGTGTAGATGACGTCCCCAGTCAGGCCCTCGCTCAATGCTCTACGAGCGTTCGAAATGATTGCCCGCAAAGGATCGTTCAGCGATGCAGCGGATGCCCTGTGCGTGACTCACGGAGCTATCAGCCGTCATGTCCGAAGCCTGGAAGACTCCCTTGGTGTCATTTTGCTGACCCGAAATGCGCATGGCACCAGACTCACCCCAGAGGGAGCACGCCTCGCCTCGGGCCTGGCACGGGCTTTTGCCTTGATACAAGAAAGCATTGATGAGGTTCGCCCTCGCCCGCTTGAGCTCTCCTGTTCGGCCTCGATCATGATGCATTGGCTGCTACCTCGCCTCGCCAAGCTCCACAGCAGCTTCCCCACCATGGAATTAGGCTTGAAGACGGGTCACGGCCCCATTGATTTCGCCCACGAAGGCGTCAGCGTGGCGATACGCTTGGACAGCATCGAACCACCTCCTGGCATCGAGCCGATACCCCTAACCAGTGAATGGGTAGGTGCGATCTGTTCGCCTGGCTATCTGACTGCGTCCGGCGTCACGGAGGTGAGCGACTTAACCAAAGAACGCTTGCTGACCACGAAAACGCGGCCCCACGCATGGAAGGATTGGTACACGTCTATTGAGCACCAACCTGTTGAGCTGCTTGAGATGGAGTATTTCGAGCACTTCTACTTACTCATTCAGGCAGCCAAGCTTGGCTTGGGATTCGCCTGTGTACCGCGCATGTTAGTGGAAGCAGAGCTTGAGAGTGGTGCCTTGGTGGCTCCATTTGGCTTTGTGCAAGGGGCTTCAAAATTGGTTCTGTGGGTTTCACCCAATGCAAGGCTACGCACCGACACAGCAGATCTGGAAAAGTGGATAAAAAAAGAGATGGCGCAAAGCTAAACAAGCGCCCACTTGGGCGCTTGCGATATTGCTGATTACAGGTCGCCTGCGCCCCAGGCCAGGAACCCGCCATCCACAGGCAGAACAACACCATTCACGTAAGCGGCCACGTCAGATGCGAGATAGCTTACTGCGCCGGCAATTTCTTGAGTCGTTCCGTAGCGCTTGGCCGGAATAGCGTTGCTATATGCCTGCCGGAAGGTGTCGCTGTGCAATTCCTTGGTCATTGGGGTATCGACTGGGCCCGGCGCAATGGCGTTAGCAGTGATACCGTATTCACTGAGTTCCACAGCCATTTGCCGAGTCAGCGCAATGACTGCACCTTTAGAGGTTCCGTAAGCGGTTCGACCCTTGCCCACGGCACGCATACCAGCGACCGACGCGATGTTGATGATTCTGCCGAACCCATTTTTCCGCATGATTTGAGCGGCGAGCTGGCAGCACATGAACGTGCCAGTGACGTTGATGTGCATGGTTTTGTTGAAAACGTCGAGATCAAATTCCAGGAACGGCATGGTCTTGGCGATACCTGCGGAATTCACCAGGACATCGCACCTCCCGAACTCGCTATCGATCCAAGAAAATGCATCCTTTACGGACTCAACCGAAGCCACATCAACCTGGCATGCATCAGCCGTGTAGCCCTGCTGACGAAGCTGTCGCGAAAATTGCTCAGCTGCGTCTACGTTGATGTCACAAATGACGACATGATGCCCATCCTTTGCCAGTGAAACGGCAGCTTCAGCACCGATACCCATCGCACCGCCTGTAATCACGGCGATTTTCTTGTCTGCGTACTTCATCGAAACCCTCTCTTGTTATGATCGCCAAAGGCTTGTTGGATCGCTGAAGGCTAGAGCCGCCAGGGTCTTTGCGCAATGGATAAAAAATCGCAGCCAGGATAGGAAAGCTCACACAAGCCAGCACGAGCCACCGAACCACCGGAAGCCTCATTCGACGGTCACTTTGAGAGCCTGGTCGTCTTCACGATCAAATAGCGGCCATGCCAAGCTCACACAAATATATTGAATCTGCGCATACACCAATTCAACGAAAAGGTCGCGAAAATAAGTTTCACGATTACAGGGGCGCAGTTTGGATTTAATCATAAGACCCGCCTAAATTTGGCAACTCCCTTACAGTTAGAAGTGCGTGCCGCCAACGCCTGCTTCTCACATCGTGAATTAGCTATTCACGTAACACGAGTTCAAAAAACAGGCGGATCCCGGCATGTTCCCCCTTTGGGCAACCTAATTTCGTTCGCCCGTTCACTGACTTGGCTGGCGGCATGATCAACTTCACAGTGGACTTTATTTTTGGGGCCCTTATGGGTGCACTAGGGGGGGTCTTTGGTATCGGGGGAGGCCTGGTTGCAATCCCGCTGATGACCTTAGTCCTGGGTTTGAGCCAAACCATGGCTCAGGGTACTGCTTTAGTCATGATGGTTCCTAACGTCGCCCTTGCACTTTGGCGGTATCAGCAAAGAAGCCCCATCCGATGGTCGCGTGCACTCCCTCTGGCGATCATGGGCTTCATTACCGCACGGATTGGTGCCCGAGCAGCGGTGCACCTCGATCCTCTCTACATCCGAATGGGCTTCGCAGTGCTTATGGTTGGCCTAGCAGCGCTCACCCTGCTCAGAAACCGCATCCCTCATCGGCACAGTAAACCCAAGGGTCAACCAACTCCCCTCCGATTAGGCGCACTTGGGTCTGCTGTGGGGTTCTATGGCTTTTTCGGAGTGGGTGCATCGGTGGTGGCAGTTCCTGTCCTCACTGGTGTTTTCGGCCTCAGCCAACTGGCTGCGCAGGGCACGGCCCTTACGCTCGCGCTTCCAAGCACCATGAGTACCCTGGCAACGACTGCTGGAATGGTCATGTGGATTGGCCTATGGGCCTTGCCATGGCATCAGGAGGACTGTTGAGCGTAGGTTGGGGAGTGAAATGGCCTACAGGGTGCACGAGCGTCACATTCGGATTGGGTTCGCCGTTTTTCTGGTGCTATCGGCAATCCTGCTGTTCATCAAGGGCTAAACCAGCTAATTCACGAATCGTGCATCAAAGGTATTTACTTGGCATCTTTATTTAGAAATCTGACTCGATAAGCTGATACCACACTGCTCGCCAGTGATCGTGATGCCTGCGGGCTGCATCAATAACAATATCGGGTAAAAATTTGCCATGAATACCCCAAAGACGCTTTACCAGAAACACATCGACTCCCACACCGTTTGTGAGCTGGATGATCAAGGACACGTGCTCCTTTACATTGATCGTCAGGTTGCGAATGAATACACAAGCCCTCAAGCATTCAGCGGCTTAAGGGAAGCAGGTCGCAAGGTTTGGCGCCCTTCGGCAACTCTCTGTGTAGTCGACCACGTAAACCCGACTGCACCTGATCGAATCTCTGCAATGCCTGACGCAGGTGGCACCCTGCAAGTCAATTACTTCGAAGAAAACTGCCGCGATTTCGGCATTGAACTGTTCGACGTCCTAGACAAGCGCCAAGGTATCGAACACGTGGTAGCGCCAGAACAAGGATTCATCCTCCCTGGCATGGTGGTGGCGGCAGGTGATAGCCACACAACCACATACGGTGCACTGGGTGCATTCGGCTTCGGTATCGGCACCTCCGAGATTGAGCATCTCTTGGCGACCCAAACTCTGGTGTACAAGCGCCTGAAAAGCATGCGGGTGACTGTCGAAGGCACCCCGGGGCCTGGACTGGTTTCCAAGGACATCATCATGGAACTGATCCGCCAAATCGGCGCCT
This sequence comes from Pseudomonas farsensis, assembly GCF_014268805.2. Classification (GTDB taxonomy): domain Bacteria; phylum Pseudomonadota; class Gammaproteobacteria; order Pseudomonadales; family Pseudomonadaceae; genus Aquipseudomonas; species Aquipseudomonas farsensis. Next base: position 467,236 of record NZ_JABWRF020000004.1, on the reverse strand, counting down.
CGGGCGCGACTGGCTATGCCATCGAGTTCAGTGGGCCTGCCATCACCGCCTTGAGCGTCGAAGCTCGAATGACTATCTGCAACATGGCAGTCGAAGCCGGAGCTCGCGGAGCTTTCATGGCCCCGGATGAAAAAGTGTTCGCTTACCTGGCTGATAAACCACGTGCGCCGAAAGGGGTCGTATGGAATCAGGCAGTCGAAAGCTGGAAGTCACTGTTCACCGACCCCGGTGCCGAATTCGACTTAGAAGTCCGTATGGATGTAGCAGACCTCCAACCGATGGTTACCTGGGGTACCAGCCCTGATCAGGCTGCTGCGATTTCTGACACAGTTCCCGACCCCATGGAAGAGCCAGACTTGATCCTGCGCCGTGACCTAGAGCGAGCACTCCGCTACATGGATCTGCAACCGGGTACGGCACTTAGCAACATTAAAATCAGCCATGCTTTCATTGGTTCTTGCACCAATGCTCGAATCGAAGACCTTCGCGATGCCGCACGTGTGGTTAAAGGGCGGAAAGTGGCAGAAGGCGTACGTGCAATGATCGTCCCAGGCTCCACGCAGGTGCGTGACACAGCAGAAGTCGAGGGGATCGCCCAGATCTTCCGCGACGCAGGCTTCGAGTGGCGACAATCAGGGTGCTCAATGTGTCTTGCCATGAATGACGATGTGCTGAGCCCAGGTGATCGCTGCGCCTCAAGCACCAACCGCAACTTTGAAGGTAGACAGGGTCAAGGTGCACGCACCCACCTCATGAGTCCAGCGATGGTTGCAGCAGCGGCTGTAACTGGCCACTTGGTCGATGTTCGTTCCTTGGTACTGGAGGCCTAGTATGCAGCCGTTCAACAAAGTAGAAGGCATTGCCGCGCCGATCCTGGCTGCGAACGTCGATACCGACGTAATCATGCCTAAGCAATTCCTCAAAGGGATTGATCGTAACGGCCTCGACCGTGGGGCGTTCTTCGATTTGCGATTCTTGGCCGATGGTTCGCCGAATCCCGAGTTTGTCCTCAACCAAGCACCTTGGCGCGAGAGCAAATTCCTAGTGGTGGGCCCTAACTTTGGTTGTGGGTCAAGCCGCGAACACGCCGTCTGGGGCATGAAACAGCTAGGGATTCGAGCTCTGGTAGGGACGAGCTTCGCAGGCATCTTTTACGACAACTGCCAGCGCAATGGCGTTCTCACCATCCAGCTGTCTACCGCAGAACTCAAAGAGCTCAGCGCCATGGTCAGTCAGCCGGAAACCGCAAAAATCGCTGTTGCGCTGGAAGAGCAGTTCATTCTTCTGGCTGATGGTCGCCGGATCAAATTCGAGATCGACGCGCTGCGCAAGGATGCGCTTCTCCAAGGACTTGACGCAATTGGCAGCACACTCGTCCGAAGTGAGCAAATCCGTAGGTTTGAGGAGCGTCACCTGCAAACTAACCCTTGGTTGGCCTAACTCGCAGTCGTTAGCCGACCCACAGAGGGTCGGCATCTGGAGATGCTCGAATGCTTAACGTATTAAATGACGGGGACTGGCCTACAGGGTATCGGATCAATCCCTCCCCTCCACCTATCGAGGAAAAATGGCGAGAATCATTTGAAGGAATGCCTTCAGCAATCGTCAGCGACTGTTTGGGACGAAATACAGGCGGCCTGGGACTTAAGCCATATCACGGATTCCGTCATCTTTGCGGGAGTGCCCTGACTGTCAGGATTCGACCGGGGGACAATCTGCTGTTACTCAAAGCCATTCAGATGGCGCGTCCGGGTGATGCTTTAGTCGTCGACGGGAGTGGAGATGTCAGCCGTGCCGTGATCGGCGGCATCATGCGAGCTATGGCCATCAAAGCCGGTATAGCCGGAGTGGTTGTGAACGGCGCTATCCGAGACCGGGAGGAATGGATGGGGGTGAACTCCCCGTGTTTGCGTTGGGATACGTACACCGAGGGCCAAGTACAGACGGCGGCGGCGAAATAAACGTTCCGATCGCGTGCGCTGGCATGATAGTAAATCCTGGGGATCTGATAGTAGGCGATGCCGACGGAGTGGTGGCAGTAGGTGCGAACGAACTGCCAGGAGTCTACTCACGGTGCGCGGAACTGCTCGACAGAGAGGCAAACATCATCAAGTCCATCGCCGCCGGTACTCTCGACCCCAACCGTTTTGATGAACAGCTTCGTGGCAAAGGCTGTCCCATCTGACGATTAATGTGCTCATTCAGTCAGCTCTCAGACGACTGAAACTGGATTCAAGGAACTCGACACATACCCGCAGCTTGGCGGAATCCGCCAAGCGTGTGGGGTAGACCGCCCAGACATTAGCACTCTGGCTATAATCGTGTAGAACTTGAACTAAGCGACCTTGCTCTAAGAGTGGCTTAACATCCCACATCGATCTCAACAACAAACCACGGTGATTCAAGGCCCACTGCAGCACAATTTCGCCATTGTTGGATGACAGCCGTCCGTTGACCCGAACTATTTCTTCTTTTTCTGATTGGAGAAGCTTCCATACACCGTAAGGATTGTTTCGCTCCTTCAGCACCAGGCAATCGTGGCCTGACAAATCCGTAAGCTTCTCTGGGGTACCCCGATGCGCGAGATATTCAGGCGTAGCGCATATCACACGTTTATTGGCAACGAGCAGTCGACTGATATGATTTTCGGGAATGTCGTCACCAACCCTTATCTCTAAGTCGAATCCTTCGCCAACAATGTCAACCACCCTGTCGAACACATCAAGCTTAACTTCTAAGTCAGGATATGCACTCGAAAGCTCAGCAACCGCGGGAGCTACATAATTTCGACCAAACCCGAAGCTGCTACAAATGTGCAGCAAGCCCCTGGGAGCTTTTCGCACTTGGCTCAAATCGCCCATGAACTCGTCAAGGTTATCCAGTATCCGGACGGCCCACTGCTGGGCACGCACCCCTGAATCAGTTAGGGCAATTCGACGCGGGCTACGGTGTAGCAAACGCGTGCCAAGGGTCTCCTCCAGAATTTTAATGCGCTTCGTCACGTAGGCGGGTGACTGGTCTAACTCCAGAGCTGCACCCGAGAAGCTGCCCACACGGATCACCGTGAGAAACACTCGCAGGTCGTCAGGGCGCGGCGTCACTTCATGATTCGTGTTCATAGAGTACATAGAAGGGCTGTTTATTTACGATTAGGAGAAGGATAGCATTTTATCACCAAGGAAATTCCCGTGAACCCGGCATAAAGCCTCCTCGCACAATAATAAAGAGAGGAATTCAGAATGACACCTGCTACTCAAGCTCTACCGGCACGGCGCCGGCTTAGCGCATTGATGGAATACGAAATCGGCGTTATCCCACTGCCCTATTTTGTAGGCATCGCGCTGATCGTGTTTCTCTCAGCTCACCTCGGTTATCTCCCGAAATCGATGATCGGGGGCCTAGCGGTCATCATGACCTTGGGCATGCTCCTAGGGCAGATCGGCCAGAAACTGCCAGTGCTCCGTGACATAGGCGGAGGTGCGATCCTCTGCCTGCTGCTTCCATCAGTGTTGGTGTACTACGGCTTTTTTGGCAGCACAACCATTGATGCCACCAAGATGCTAATGAAGGATGCGAACTTTCTCTACTTTGTGATAGCAAGCTTGGTCGTCGGCAGCATATTGGGCATGAACAGGACTATTCTCGTCCAAGGCATGATCAGGATGTTCATTCCACTCGTGATCGGTACGATGGCCGCAGTTGCTGCTGGATTAGTGGTAGGTGTTTGCTTCGGCTACACGGTGCACCACACCTTCTTCTACATCATCGTACCGATTATCGGCGGTGGCATTGGTGAGGGCATCCTTCCACTATCGCTGGCGTATTCGCACATCCTCGGTGGATCACCGGAGCAGTATGTCGCACAGTTGGTACCTGCTGCGGTTGTAGGCAACATCGTGGCCATCATCTGCGCGGGTACGCTGGCTCGCTGGGGTGCACGCAGGCCTGACTTAAACGGTGACGGCCAACTAATTCGTGCACGCGAAGAGAACGACACCTTCCGCGAAGAAGCCGAGGACGACAGCGCCATAGACTTCCGATACATGGGAGCAGGTGTATTGCTTATCTGCGCCTTCTTCGTCTTAGGCGGGCTGCTAGAGAAGGTGGTACACATTCCAGGGCCGGTGATGATGATTCTGGTGGCGGTGATCTTCAAATACGTCCGCGTGCTGCCCGAGAAGCTTGAGAAAGGCAGTAAAAAATTCTACAAGCTCATTTCCACAGCCTTCATTTGGCCTGTAATGATCGGACTTGGGATGCTTTACGTGCCTCTGGATAGCGTCGCGAGCGTGTTTTCGGTCGGTTACGTGATGGTTTGCGCTTCAGTGGTAATCGCAATGACCGCTGCAGGCTTCCTGATTGGAAATCTGTTGAAAATGTTCCCGATTGAATCCGCGATCGTCACCTGCTGCCATAGTGGCTTAGGTGGTACAGGCGATGTAGCCATCTTGTCAGCATGCAACCGAATGCAGCTGATGCCCTTCGCACAGATTTCAACCCGAATTGGCGGTGCAGCTACCGTGATCGGCGCAACAGTTTTGCTCGGCATCTTTAGCTAATCGATCGTAAGCGTCCGCCCAACTCACCTTGCGTAAGTCAGGCCAGTACCCACTGATGCGGCAGTAGTTGCCCGCTTTCACTGGCCCGCTGCGTCGGCAACCGCGTCAGCACATCTTTGAGATAGGCATACGGATCATGCCCATTCATACGCGCCGACTGGATCAAGCTCATGATGGCAGCCGGCCGTTTACCACTGCGCAGCGACCCGGCAAACAGCCAGTTCGAGCGCCCGAGTGCCCATGGCCGTATCTGGTTCTCGACCTGATTGTTATCGATCGGCACAGCTCCATCGTCCAGGTAGCGCGTCAGCGCTACCCAGCGTTTCAGGCTGTAGTCGAGGGCTTTGGCCGTGGCTGATCCGTTGGGCACCAGGCCGCGTTGAGCCAACATCCAGTCATGCAGTTTTTTGAGGATCGGTACCGCCATTTCCTGACGTTCTCGCCAACGATCTTCATTACTCATGTCCCGCGTTTGGCGTTCGACTTCGTATAAGCCGCTGATCGAGTGCAGCGCTTGTTCGGCCAACTGACTTTTGTTCGCCACATGCAGATCGAAAAACTTGCGACGGGCGTGGGCCATGCAGCCGATTTCAGTGATGCCTTGCTCAAAACCTGCTTTGTAGCCAGCGAAGTCATCGCAGACCAACTTGCCGCTCCAGTCGCCCAGGAAGTTGCGCGCATGTTCGCCTGCACGGCTTGGGCTGAAATCGTAAACCACAGCTTTGAGCGCCGAAAACGGCGTCGTGCTGTAGGCCCATACATAGGCTCGGTGGGTTTTCTTCTCACCCGGCGCAAGCATTTGCACCGGTGTTTCATCAGCGTGAATCACACCTCGGTTCAGCACGGCTTCACGCAGTGCATCGACAAGCGGCTGGAGCCGCACACCGGTTTGTCCGACCCACTGGGCCAAGGTTGAGCGAGCGATTGCCAGCCCGGCGCGACCAAAAATTTTCGCCTGCCGGTACAGCGGCAAGTGATCGGCAAACTTTTGGCGTTTGAGCAAGGCGATTTCAAACTTGAACTGTTCGATGAGGATTTCATCGTTCTGGATCTTCCTGCTCACCGCCTCGACCTGTGACTGCAATTGCAACGCCTGTGCCGCCAAGGCACCAAGCTGGTCCGGGGTCATCTGGTCGAGGTTGGGTGAGGAAGTCATGCCGCCGATTGTGCCAGAGCAGGCCCGAAGCGACGGCAAGCAGACCGGTCAAATGGCCGGCGATTACAGTATGCTGATCACGCCACCCGCACCGACTCGCTGCCACGGCAAACCCAGTACCAACGCCTGGAGTTGTTCGCTGTCGAGTTCGATCTCACAGCCATGGCGAATACCGGGTCAGTGAAACTTGCCTTGGTTCAGTCGCCGTGTGGCAAGCCAGACGCCCACGCCATCGTGCACCAGCACTTTCATCCGGTTAGCCCGGCGGTTGGCGAACAGATAAGCGCAGTGCGGCTTCGCCGCACCGAACACTGCTATCACCCGGGCTAATGCGGTTTCGGTGCCGGCGCGCATATCCCTCGGCTCGGTGGTCAGCCAGATTGCATCGATGCGGATCATTGAGCGACAGCCCGGATAAATTGTGCACAGCCCTCGGGATCTGAGGTTGGCCATTTCACCGTGATCACTTGGCCGGCCATGGGCAACTCGATGATCACTGACGCTTCGGCTGGCCGTTTAGGTACGGCTTTTAGCGGGACGAATGCCGGTAGTGAAGTCGCTGCGGGCTGGTCTCGATAGAGCGGCATCCATTTGCGGATGACGTTGGCATTGATGCCGTGGCTGATGGCGACACTGGAAATGAATGCGCCAGGTTGCAGGCATTCCTGAACGACCTGGGCTTTGAACGGTTTCGGATAAGAGCTTCGTTGGCGCATGCTAATCCTGGCGATAAGGGCGATCGCGTCCGCTTAAAAACACGCGGATACCATCGCCCTTAAAGCTGGAGTTCGGAAGGTGAGTTCGCCGGACGCTTACGGATGACATTGAGGGCAAGGCCCTCGGGGTGAAGCAGAAGAAGACCAACAAGAAGCTGCGGATCATGCTTGAAGTCGATGGAGTGGAGAGCGGCCTGGGCGCCCTGCTCAGGAAGATTCTAGAGCGCAACGCTCCGCATGGCTCGCCGTACCTGCTGCTGACCGATAACGGGAAACGGGTCACGGCGCCTATGCTTCGCCATCGCTGGGACGACGCCAGGGAAGAGGCGGTTAAGGAAGCAGTCGCCGCGGGTGACCAGGTTCTGGCAAGCCGAATCAGTCAGTTCCAGTTCCGCGACATTCGCCCGAAAGCGGCCTCGGAGATCACCGATATCGACCAAGCCAGCCTACTACTGGGCCACACAAAGGGCGACATTACCGAGCGAGTCTATCGCCGAGTTGGAGCCTTGGCGAAACCCACCAAGTAGCGAAGTTTCGGAAGCGCTTCCAAAATAAACCACCACCAAGGGTGTTCCCCCGGCTGGTTTTTCTATGCCCCAAAAACGCGAAAAGCCCTGAATAATCAGGGCTTGAATATGGCGGAAGCGTAGAGATTCGAACTCTAGGATAGTTGCCCATCGACGGTTTTCAAGACCGTTGCCTTAAACCACTCGGCCACGCTTCCAGCAGGTTTTGCGGCGGCAATAATACCGCAATGAAACAAGCTGTCAAACTCTCTGTGTCGCGGCTTGCAGCAGCTCTGGTATGCTTCGAGCCACTTACGTTCCAATGCCGTGGGTTCGCCCCGGTTCAACCGTCTAAGGAGTGTCGCCATGCGCGAACAGGATTACACCCTCCACCAGGGCCAACAGGTCGAGCAGCAGGAGATCAGCAAGGTCCTGCGCAACACGTACAGCCTGCTGGCACTCACCCTTGCCTTCAGCGGCGTCATGGCGTTCATCGCCCAGCAGATGCGCGTCGGCTACCCCAACATTTTCGTGGTGCTGATCGGCTTCTACGGCCTGTTCTTCCTCACCTCCAAACTGCGTAACTCGGCGTGGGGCCTGGTTTCCACCTTCGCCCTGACCGGTTTCATGGGCTTCATCCTCGGCCCGATCCTCAACCGCTACCTCGGCATGGCCGGTGGCGCTGAAGTGGTCAGCTCGGCGTTTGCCATGACCGCACTGGTATTCGGTGGCCTGTCCGCCTATGTGCTGATCACCCGCAAGGACATGAGCTTCCTCAGCGGCTTCATCACCGCAGGCTTCTTCGTGCTGCTGGGCGCCGTGGTTGCCAGCTTCTTCTTCCAGATCAGCGGCCTGCAACTGGCGATCAGCGCAGGCTTCGTGCTGTTCTCGTCGGTGTGCATCCTGTTCCAGACCAGCGCCATCATCCAGGGCGGTGAGCGTAACTACATCATGGCGACCATCAGCCTGTATGTATCGATCTACAACCTGTTTGTCAGCCTGCTGCAGCTGTTCGGCATCATGGGCCGCGACGACTGATTCAAACACTTCGCACCCCAGCAAAAAGCCCGCTTCGGCGGGCTTTTTCGTGGCTCGGAGATAGCCGCAGAGCGGGCACAACAACTGACCATAAAGTCAGGTTATATGCGATACACCCGGGCTTGATGTTTGCCCCTACCCCAACGCTGTTCCAGCCCGTAGAATGCGCTCCTTTTTTCTGCCGGGGCAGCATTTTCCATGAGTGCAAACGAACACCAGCCAGATGCGGCAGCACCTGCCAATGAACTGGTGCTGGGCCTGGAGGACAAACCGCGCCCACTGATTGGCCTGCTCGCCGCCCTGCAGCACCTGCTGGCGATTATTGTGCCGATCGTGACCCCAGGGCTGCTGATTTGCCAAGCGCTTGGCGTATCGGCGCGGGACACCAACCTGATCGTGTCGATGTCGTTGGTAATCTCTGGTATCGCCACCTTTGTGCAGTGCAAGCGCTTTGGGCCGTTTGGTGCCGGGCTGTTGATCGTGCAAGGCACCAGCTTCAACTTCGTAGGGCCGTTGATTGCAGGTGGCGCACTGATGGTGCAGCAAGGCACGCCAGTCGAAGGGGTGATGGCGGCGATTTTCGGTGTAGTGATTGCCGGCTCCTTTGTGGAGATGGGCGTGTCGCGCATCCTGCCCTTCGTCAAGCGCCTGATCACCCCGCTGGTGACCGGCATCGTGGTGCTGATGATCGGCCTGACCCTCATCAAAGTCGGCCTGATCAGCATGGGCGGTGGCTTTGGCGCGATGAAAGACGGCACCTTTGCCAACGGCGAAAACCTGCTACTGTCGGGCGTGGTGCTGGCCATCATCGTAATTCTGAACCGTATCCCGGTGGTGTGGATGCGCAGTTGCGCCATCGTTATTGCCTTGGCTGTGGGCTACGCGCTGGCCGGTTACCTGGGCCGCCTGGACTTTACCGGCATGCACCAGGCCGCATTGTTCCAGGTGCCGACGCCGCTGCACTTCGGGCTCGGGTTCTCATGGGCGCTGTTTATTCCGATGCTGGTGATCTACCTGGTGACTGCGCTCGAAGCCATCGGTGACGTGACTGCCACCAGTAAAGTCTCGCGCCAGCCTGTCGAAGGGCCGGTGTGGATGCAGCGCATCAAGGGCGGCGTGCTGGTGAATGGCGCGAATTCGCTCCTGGCAGGGCTGTTCAACACCTTCCCCAGCTCGATCTTTGCGCAGAACAACGGCGTTATTCAGCTGACCGGTATCGCCAGCCGCCATATCGGTATCTGGATCGCCCTGATGCTGGTACTGCTGGGCCTGTTCCCAAGTGTGGCCGGGGTTATTCAGGCGGTGCCTGAGCCGGTGCTGGGGGGCGCGGCGATGGTGATGTTTGGTGCGGTGGCAGCGTCGGGCATCAATATCTTGGCCAGCACCCGGCTGGACCGTCGCGCCTTGCTGATCATTTCGGTTTCCCTGGCCTTGGGCCTGGGTGTTGCGCAGGTACCGGAGTTTCTGGCGCACATGCCGGCTGCGGTGCGCAACGTGCTGGAGTCCGGGGTTGCCACCGGCGGGCTCTGTGCGCTGCTGTTGAACTGGTTCCTGCCCGAGAGCAAGGCCAAGGCCTGAGCTGCGCGGCCGCTTTACCCACGAGCCCGCGCCCACCAGCGCGGGCTTTTTGCTTTATCATGGCGTTAATCTTTTGCACGGGTTTTCCATGAAATTCGCCATTGCGGTCTTTTCTCCTGCCCATGCGCCCTCCTCACGCCGCGCGCTGCGCTTTGCCGAGGCGGTGCTGGCCAGCGGGCATGACATTGCCCGGCTGTTTTTCTATCAGGACGGCGTGCACAGTGCGTCGGCCAATATTGTTGCGCCACAGGACGAACTGGACGTGGCTGCGCAATGGCGCACCTTTATCACCGAGCACAGCCTGGACGCCGTAGTGTGCATTGCCGCCGCGCTGCGCCGTGGCGTGCTGGATGACACCGAAGCCAACCGCTATCAGCGCCCAGCCGTGAACCTGCCGGCACCATGGGAGCTCTCCGGGCTTGGCCAGTTGCACGAAGCCGCGCAGCTGGCCGACCGCCTGGTCTGCTTTGGAGGCGATTGAAATGGCCAAATCTTTATTGATCATCAGCCGCCAGGCGCCGTGGAGCGGGCCTTGTGCACGCGAAGCGCTGGATGTTGCGCTGGCCGGTGGTGCGTTCGATCTGCCGCTGGGCATGTTGTTTCTCGATGACGGGGTATTCCAGCTGGCCGCAGCGCAGCAGCCCGATGCCCTCCAGCAGAAGAACCTTGCCGCCAACCTGCAGGCACTGCCGATGTTTGGCGTAGAAGAGCTGTTTGCCTGCGCCCACAGCCTGGCCCGGCGCGGCCTTGCAGATGAAGCGCTGAACCTGCCAGTGCAGGTACTCGACGATGCAGCGTTGAAGGCGCTGATTGCCCGTTTTGACCAAGTGGTAACGCTCTGATGACGACCTTGCATGTAATCGCCCATTCGCCCTTCGGTGACCAGCGCCTGGCCAGTTGCCTGCGCCTGCTCGGTGCCGACGACGGCCTGCTGCTATGTGGCGATGCCACCTACGCACTCAAGGCTGGCAGCGAGCCGCTACAGATGCTCCAGGCCGCCAACCTTGGCCCGCGCCTCTTCGCCCTCGCTGAAGACCTGCAAGCCCGCGCCCTCGACGGCACGCAGGTTATCGCGGTGGACTACCCCGCGTTCGTTGAACTCTCACTGCACTATGACAAGGTCAACAGCTGGCTATGAGTACCCTGACGGTCGGCGATCGCACCATCGCCCTGGACAAAGACGGTTTTCTGCTCGACCTGCAAGACTGGTCGCCCGAAGCCGCGCAAGCACTGGCCGCGCAGGAGCAGATCAGCCTGACCGACGAGCATTGGGAAATTCTCAACGTGCTGCGCGAGTTCTACGCCCAATACCAGCTGTCGCCAGCCACGCGCCCACTGATCAAGTACACAGCGCTCAAGCTGGGCGCCGACAAGGGCAACAGCCCGCACCTGAACCGCCTGTTCAACGGCACCCCCGCCAAACTTGCCGCCAAGCTGGCGGGCCTGCCCAAGCCGACCAATTGCATATGACCGAACCACACCCGCTGACCCTGGAAACCCCAGCCGAACACCCTTTTGCTGAATTTGTGCGCATTCTCGGCAAGGGCAAGCGCGGCGCGCGCGGCCTCAGCCGTGAAGAGGCGCGTGCCGCCATGACCCTGTTGCTTGAAGGCAAGGTCGAGGACACCCAATTGGGTGCCTTCCTGATGCTGCTGCGGCACAAGGAAGAAAGCGCCGAGGAGCTTGCCGGCTTCACCGAAGCGCTGCGCGCGCAGTTGCAGGCCCCGAACATCAGCGTCGACCTCGACTGGCCGAGCTATGCGGGCAAAAAACGCCATTTGCCGTGGTACTTGCTCGCCGCCAAATGCCTGGCCGCCAATGGCGTGCGCATCCTGATGCACGGTGGCGGCGCTCACACCGCCGGGCGGCTGTATACCGAGCAACTGCTGGGCCTGCTGGATATCCCACTGTGCCGCGACTGGGCTGGCGTTGCGCAAACGCTGGACAAGGGCCAACTGGCGTTCTTCCCCCTGCAGGACTGGGCGCCACAATTGCAGCGGATGATCGACCTGCGCAATACCTTGGGCCTGCGCTCGCCTATTCATTCCCTCGCCCGGGTGCTCAACCCGCTGGCGGCGCGCTGCGGCCTGCAGAGCATCTTCCACCCCGGCTACCAGGCAGTGCACCGCGAAGCGAGTCGGCTGCTGGGCGACCACTCGCTGGTGATCAAAGGCGATGGCGGCGAAATCGAGGTGAACCCGGACGTCATCAGCCACCTGTACGGCACCTCCAACGCCGAGGCGTGGGACGAAGAATGGCCAGCACTGAGCGCCCAACGTCATGTGAAGCCTGCCAGCTTGCAACCCGAGCACTTGCTGGCGGTATGGCGCGGTGAAGCTGAAGACAGCTACGGCGAAATGGCTGTGGTTGCGACTATGGCCCTGGCGTTGCGCGGCCTTGGCCAAGGCCGCGAACAAGCGTTTAGCACGGCGCGAGGCTACTGGGCGGCCCGCACAAACATCGAATAACCCGATTAAACCACCCCAGTCTTTGCGCTATTTATTCGAACGATTTTCTCTAGACTGAGCTCCAACGACAAACAACTTTGTTCCGAGGAGCTGCATCATGGGCCTTTTGATCGATGGCCGCTGGCACGACCAGTGGTATGAAAACGGCAAGGACGGCGCCTTCAAGCGTGAGAATGCCCAGCGCCGTAACCCGCTTCCCACGCCCGAGGCTGGCCGTTACCACTTGTACGTATCCCTCGCGTGCCCTTGGGCCCATCGCACGCTCATACTGCGTGCCATCAAAGGCCTGGAGCCGCTGATCGATGTCTCGGTGGTGAGCTGGCTGATGGGTGAGCAGGGCTGGACGTTCGATCAGCAAAACGGCTCCACCGGTGACCTTCTCGACGCCTTGCAGTACATGCACCAACGCTATACCCAGGACGACCCGCAGTACACTGGCCGGGTAACCGTGCCGGTACTCTGGGACAAGAAAGAGAAGCGCATCGTCAACAACGAGTCTGCCGAGATCATCCGCATCTTCAACACGGCGTTCAACGAGCTGACGGGCAATACGCTGGACCTTTACCCGCAAGCGTTACGTAGCACAGTCGACGCCCTCAACGAACGCATCTACCCGGCCGTCAACAATGGCGTATACCGCGCAGGCTTCGCCACCACGCAAGACGCCTACGAGACGGCTTTCGATGAGGTGTTCAACGAGCTTGATCATCTGGAGGCGTTGCTGGACAAAAAACGCTACCTGGCCGGCGAATACCTGACCGAGGCCGATGTGCGCCTGTTCACCACCCTGGTGCGCTTCGACGCCGTTTACCACGGCCACTTCAAATGCAACCTGCGCCGCCTGAGCGATTACCCGAACCTGTCCAACTGGTTACGCGAGCTTTATCAGTGGCCGGGCGTGGCGGGTACAGTGAACATGGAACATATCCAGAAGCACTATTACCTGAGCCACAAGACCATCAACCCGAACGGGATCGTGCCCAAGGGCCCGCTGCAGGACTTCAGCGCGCCCCACGACCGTGCAAGGCTGCCGGGCAAAGGGATCTGGCAGGCGGGGTAAAGAAAGCGTGGTTTCAAGCAAATCGCTTTCTATTGGGTAGGAGCGACCTTGTGTCGCGATGGGCTGCAAAGCAGCCCTAGGATCTGCGCCTCAAGGAGCATCGCCAGCGCAAAGAGGCTCTAGCAGCTCTGCTCCTGAACCCCTTCGAACCACGCCAGCTTCTCACGCAACTGCACAACCTCACCGACGATCACCAGCGTGGGGGCATGCACCTCATGGCGCGCCACCATTTCAGGCAAGTCTGCTAACGTCCCGGTGAACACCCGTTGATTGCGCGTAGTACCCTGCTGCACCAATGCAGCCGGGGTACTGGCGTCGCGGCCATGCTTGATCAATTCGGCGCAGATAGTCGGCAACCCCACCAGCCCCATGTAGAACACCAATGTCTGCGCCGGCGCGACCAGGTCGTTCCAAGGCAGATTGCTGGTGCCATCCTTGAGGTGGCCTGTTACAAAACGCACTGACTGGGCGTAGTCACGGTGGGTCAGCGGGATACCGGCATAGGCCGAACAGCCGCTGGCAGCCGTAATGCCGGGCACGACCTGGAACGCAATGCCATGCTCGGCCAGCTCTTCGATTTCTTCGCCGCCACGGCCAAAGATGAACGGGTCGCCACCTTTGAGGCGCAATACACGCTTGCCCTGTTGGGCCAGGTCCACCAGCAGGCGGTTGATCTGGTCCTGAGGGACTGCATGATCAGCGCGGCGCTTGCCCACATAGATGCGCTCGGCGTCACGCCGGCACATGTCGATGATCGCCGGCGCCACCAAGCGGTCGTACAGCACCACGTCGGCCTGCTGCATCAGGCGCAAGGCGCGGAAGGTGAGCAGGTCCGGATCACCCGGGCCGGCACCGACCAGATACACCTCGCCACCCTGCTGTACCGGCGCGCCCTCGACCATTTCGCGCAACAGGCGCTCGGCTTCGGCGCCCTGCCCGGCCAGTTGGCGCTCGGCGATCGGACCTTGGAACACGGTTTCCCAGAAACCACGGCGTTGGTTGACGTCAGGGTATAGCGCCTTGACCTGATGGCGAAAACGCGCAGCCAGCCCGGCCAACTCGCCGTAGGCTGCAGGAATCCAGGCTTCAAGCTTGGCCCGGATCAGCCGCGCCAGCACCGGCGCATCGCCGCCACTGGACACGGCAACCACCAACGGGGAGCGGTCGACGATGGCTGGGAAGATCACCGTGCACAGCGCAGGCGCATCTACCACGTTGACCGGCACGCTCAGAGCTTGGGCCTCGGCCGACACCTGGGCATTGAGCCCAGGGTCGTCAGTGGCGGCGATTACCAGCCGGCAACCGCCAAGGTCGCGGGCTTCATAGCCGCGCACCAGCACCTCGCCACCGCCCTCGCGCGCAAGCGCAGCGAGCTGGCTGTCGACATCAGGTGCGACGACACGCAGCACGGCGCCGGCATCAGCCAGCAGGCGAGCCTTGCGCAAGGCGATTTCACCACCGCCGACAACCAGCGCGCGAGCCCCCTGCAGCTTGTGGAACAGCGGCAGGTAGTCCATATCAGCGAATCACCTCTACGCCGCCCATGTACGGCTTGAGCACTTCAGGCACACGGATCGAACCGTCGGCCTGCTGGTAGTTTTCAAGCACCGCAACCAGGGTACGGCCCACTGCCAGGCCCGAACCGTTGAGGGTGTGCACCAGCTCTGGCTTGCCGGTTTCCGGGTTGCGCCAGCGCGCCTGCATGCGGCGCGCCTGGAAGTCGCCGCAGTTGGAGCAGGAGCTGATTTCGCGGTACTTGCCCTGGCTTGGTACCCACACCTCGAGGTCGAAGGTTTTCACCGCGCTGAAGCCCATGTCACCGGTGCACAGTGCCAGTACGCGGTACGGCAGTTCGAGCAGCTGCAGCACGCGCTCGGCGTTGGCAGTCAGGCCTTCGAGGGCTTCCATGGATTTGCCCGGCTCGACCACTTGCACCATCTCGACCTTGTCGAACTGGTGCTGGCGGATCATGCCGCGGGTGTCACGGCCCGAAGCACCGGCTTCACTGCGAAAGCACGGGGTGTGCGCGACATACTTGATCGGCAACTGCTTGGCGTCGAGGATCTGCTCGGCAACCAAGTTGGTCAGCGACACTTCAGCGGTCGGGATGAGGTAGAAGTCTGCCTCGCCATCACGGCTGATCTTGAACAGGTCTTCTTCGAACTTCGGCAGCTGGCCGGTGCCCTGCAGGGCTGGCGCCTGTACCAGGTACGGGGTGTAGGCCTCTTCGTAACCGTGTTCGCCGGTGTGCAGGTTGATCATGAACTGCGCCAAGGCGCGGTGCAGGCGAGCAATCGGGCCGCGCAGCACGGCAAAGCGCGCGCCGGACAGCTTGGCAGCGGCTTCGAAGTCCAGGCCACCGCTGACCTCGCCCAGCGCGACGTGGTCCTTGACCTCGAAATCGAATGCCGGCGGGGTACCCCAACGGCGCACTTCGACGTTGTCATCTTCGTTGGCACCCACCGGCACGCTGGCGTCCGGCAGGTTGGGAATGGTCAGCAAGATGCCGTCGAGCTCGGCCTGGATAGCGTCCAGTTCCAGCTTGCCGGCCGCCAGCTCATTGGCCATGCGCTCGACATCGGCCATCAACGGGGCGATGTCTTCGCCCTTGGCCTTGGCTTGGCCGATGGACTTGGAACGGGCGTTACGCTCGGCCTGCAGCTGTTCGGTGCGGGTCTGCACCGCCTTGCGGCGTTCTTCCAGTGATTCGATGCGCGCGACATCCAGGCTGAAGCCACGGGAGGCCAGGCGATCCGCCACTTCCTGAAGTTGGCCGCGTAACAGTTTGGAATCGAGCATATCGTTCTCTCGTTATAGGTAGGTGTTGGTTCAGATACGGGTTAGAGCAAGGCCGGCCCAGGTTGCGAGCAGCCCGCCCATTACGCTGGCGCCGGTGTAGCCCAATGCCAGCGGTACTTGCCCACTTTCGAGCAGGCGCACGGTGTCGAGCGAAAATGAAGAAAACGTGGTCAGGCCGCCGAGAAACCCAACAATCAGGCCTGCGCGCAGCTCGACCGGCACCAGGGGTTTGTGCAGGAACAAGCCGTAGAGCAGGCCGATCAGCAGGCAGCCAATCAGATTGACCGCCAGCGTACCGAGATAGAAGTGCCGTGGCCAGTGGGCGCTGACCCAACTGGCGGTGGCAAAGCGCAAAAGCGTGCCGGCAATGCCTCCGGCGCTGACTGCCGCAATCAGTGCAATCACGGTTTTCTCCGCTGCCGAGGGCTGATGCGGTCGAGTTCGGCCAAATGGCGCAGTTTTTCACCGATTTTAAGCTCAAGGCCACGGGGCACCGGTTGGTAATACTGGCGCGGTTCGAGCTGGTCCGGAAAGTAATCTTCACCGGCGGCGTAGGCATCGGGCTCGTCATGGGCATAGCGGTACTCTTCGCCATAGCCGAGCTGCTTCATCAGTTTGGTCGGCGCATTGCGCAGGTGCAGCGGCACTTCCAGCGAGCCATGCTCGGCCGCTTCACGCAGGGCGGTCTTGAATCCCACGTACACGGCGTTGCTCTTCGGCGCGCAGGCGATGTAGGTGATAGCCTGGGCCACCGCCAGCTCGCCCTCGGGGCTCCCCAGGCGCTCCTGTACGTCCCAGGCCGCCAGGCACAGGCTCAGTGCACGCGGGTCGGCGTTGCCGATGTCTTCGCTGGCCATGCGTACTACACGGCGGGCGATGTACAGCGGGTCGCAACCGCCGTCGAGCATGCGCGCATACCAGTACAAGGCACCGTCCGGGTTGGAGCCGCGCACCGACTTGTGCAGTGCGGAAATCTGGTCGTAGAACGCCTCGCCACCCTTGTCGAAACGACGGCGGCTGTCGCCAAGCAGGCTTTGCAGCAGCTCGACGCCGATTTCGCTACCGTCTTCGGCAAGGTCAGAGGCGTTTTCCAGGAAGTTGAGCATGCGCCGGCCGTCACCATCGGCGGCGGCCATGAGCATCTTGAAGGCTTCGTCGCCAACGCTGAGGTTGCGCTTGCCAAGGCCGCGCTCCTCGGTAAGGGCACGGTCTACCAGCTTGCGCAGCGCCGCTTCGTCCAGGCTTTTGAGCACATAGACGCGGGCCCGCGAGAGCAAGGCGTTGTTCAGTTCGAACGAGGGGTTTTCAGTGGTGGCACCAATGAAAATCAGCGTGCCATCCTCGACATAAGGCAGGAAAGCGTCCTGTTGCGACTTGTTGAAGCGGTGCACTTCGTCGACAAATAGAATGGTCCGCTTGCCGTACTGGCCGGCCTGCTGCTTGGCCACCTCGACGGCCTGGCGGATTTCCTTGACCCCCGCCAGTACTGCCGAGACGGTTTCGAAGTGGGCATCGCAAAACTGCGCCAGCAGCCGCGCCAGGGTGGTCTTGCCGACCCCGGGCGGGCCCCAGAAGATCATCGAATGCAGCGCACCCTGCTCCAGCGCTTCGCGCAGCGGTTTACCCCGCGCGAGCAGGTGCTCCTGGCCGACGTACTCATCCAGGTTGGACGGGCGCAGCCGCGCAGCCAAAGGCTGGGCGACGGGCTCACTGCGAAACAGATCCATCACGGGTTGTGCTTACTCCTTTATGACATCCGCGCCTTTGGGGATGTCGAAGGTGAACTTGCTGTCCGGCACCGCCTGGTTGGCCTTCACGCCATTGAACAAGATGTTTGTGCGCTGGCCGACGCTGTCGATCAGTTGCATGTCATTGATCAGCCCTTTGCGGAACGATACCCGCAGCGAATCGAACAAGGTGTCCTTGGTCTTCGGCTTGAGGGTGAAGTCCATCACTTCGCCCTGCTCCTTGGAGGTGATGTCGAAACTCTGGCTGATCTTCGATACATCACCGGACAACAGCAGTGCCGGAGTCTGGTTAAGGCGCTGGTCGAGCTTCTTGACGGTGGCCTGCTCCAGATCGGGGTCCCAGAGGGTGACATTCTTACCGTCGGATACGACGACCTGCTCCTGTGGCGCATCGGTGTGCCAGTAGAACAGACCAGGGCGCTTGACAGTCATCTTGCCAGACATTTCCTGCAGACTTGTGCCACCGGCGTCCAGGGTCAGCTGGGAGAAGTTGGCCTCGATGGTCTGCGACTTTTCGAGCAACTGGGTCAGGCGCTGGACGTCCTGTTCACCGGCATGGGCCGACAGGCTGGCCGCAGCCAGGGCAGAAACCAACATCATGCGAATCATGCGCATGGGGATCCTCGTAGAGCATTGAATGAGCCGGGCACCGTCGTTGGCACCCGGCGGAAGAAAACGTCAGTCGCGCGGGCCGCCTGGGGCTATCACTTCCCGCGAGCCGTTACTGTTCATTGAAGTGACCACACCGGCCATTTCCATTGCTTCGATCATGCGTGCGGCACGGTTGTAACCGATCTTCAGCTTGCGCTGCACTGCCGAAATGGAAGCACGGCGGCTTTCCAGCACAAACTGCACGGCTTCGTCGTACAGCGCGTCGCTTTCCGAGTCGTCGCTGTCGCCACCGCCGCCACTTTCAAAGCCGCTGCCGGCTTCTTCGACACCGTTGAGAATGTCGTCGTTGTAGTCTGGCGCGCCACGCAGCTTCCAGGCCTCGACCACGCGGTGCACTTCTTCGTCAGAAACGAACGCACCGTGTACGCGAATCGGCAGGCTGGTGCCAGGCGGCATGTACAGCATGTCGCCGTGGCCCAGCAGTTGCTCGGCGCCGCCCTGGTCGATAATGGTCCGCGAGTCGATCTTGCTCGACACCTGGAACGCCATACGGGTCGGAATGTTGGCCTTGATCAAGCCAGTGATGACATCCACCGACGGGCGTTGGGTAGCCAGAATCAGGTGAATACCGGCAGCACGGGCTTTTTGCGCAATCCGTGCGATCAGCTCTTCGACCTTCTTGCCGACGATCATCATCATGTCGGCGAATTCATCCACCACGACAACGATGGTCGGCAGGGTTTTCAGCGTTGGCGCCTCGTCGTCCATGCTTTCGCGGCGGTACAGCGGGTCGTAGATGACCTCGCCGGCCTCCTGGGCATCTTTGATCTTGCGGTTGAAGCCTGCCAGGTTACGCACGCCCATGGCCGCCATCAGCTTGTAGCGGCGCTCCATCTCGGCAACGCTCCAGCGCAGGGCGTTGGCGGCGTCCTTCATATCGGTGACCACCGGGCACAGCAGGTGCGGAATGCCTTCGTAGATCGACAGTTCGAGCATTTTCGGGTCGATCATGATCAGCCGGGCGTCTTCCGGGCCAGACTTGAACAGGATCGACAGAATCATTGCGTTGACACCCACCGACTTACCGGAACCGGTGGTGCCCGCCACCAGCAGGTGCGGCATCTTGGCAAGGTCGGTGATCACCGGTTTGCCACCGATGTCGTGGCCCAGGGCCAAGGCGACCGGCGACTTGGCCTCGTCATACTGTGCCGACGACAGCACCTCGGAGAAGCGCACCATCTGGCGGTTCTCGTTAGGGATCTCGATGCCCACGGTGGTCTTGCCAGGGATTACCTCGACCACCCGCACGCTGGTCACGGCCAGAGAGCGCGCAAGGTCCTTGGCCAGGTTGGCGATACGGCTGACCTTCACTCCGGCAGCCGGCTGGATTTCGTACCGGGTAATCACCGGGCCCGGGTGGATCGAGTCGACCGAGACCTCGACCCCAAACTCCTTGAGCTTGATTTCAAGCAGGTGACCGACACCTGCCAACGATTCGGGCGAGTACTCGATTTTCTTTTCTTCAGCCGGGTCGAGGATGGAAATGGGCGGCAAAGTACCTTCAACAGCGCTATCGACGAACAGCGGCGTCTGTTTTTCTTTCATCACCCGCTTGCTGGGCTCTGGCGCTTTGACCGGGGCCGCGGGGATGTTGATCACCGGGGCAGGTTGCTGTTCGCGCTGGGCCACATGCTTGGTCAGCGCTTCATCGCGTTCCAGGATGCGCTCGCGGGCCTTGATCTGCTCGCGCTTGTCGGGCACCACAGGGGCGACTACTTCGTCGACCTGCTCGTCTACCTCACGCAGTTGCGCCACCAGGCGCTTGCGCTCGTTGCGCGCCTCCCACCAGCGGGTTGCTGCGCCCTGCACCAGCTCCAACAGGTCGAGCGTGATCTTGCCGGTCAGGTCCATGACCTTGAACCAGGAAAGATCGGTGAACACGGTCAGGCCGAACAGGAACAGGGCGATGAACATCAGCGTGCTGCCCTGCACGTTCAGCAGGCTGCGCGCCAGGTCGCCAAGGCTCTCGCCCAGCGCGCCACCCGAGGAAAACGGCAAGGTCGCAGACTGATGGAAATGGATATGCGCCAGGGCCGCACCGGACAACACCAGGAACACCAGGCCGATCAGGCGCCAGGAAAACAGCCAGCCACTCCACTGCCACGGCTGGTGGCGCTCGCGGAAAATCTGCCAGGTTTTGATGCCCAGCAGCAGCGGGAATATGTAGGCGAAGTAGCCCAACACCATGAACAGGATGTCGGCAAAGTAAGCCCCGGCGCGGCCGGCAGCGTTCTGCACCTGCTCGACGTTGCTGGTGTGGCTGAAGCCTGGGTCGGAGGTGTCGTAGGTGACCAATGCCATCCACAGGTACAGGCACAGTGCACCGACGGCAATCAGCGCACCTTCCTTGAGGCGGTATTGCAGCTGCTGGCGCCATAACGGCACGGGCAAGGGAGCTGGAGTTGCAGTGGATTTCTTCAAAACGCGTCTATTCCTGCGCGAATAGTGATTGGCCGGTGACTGGCCAACAAATCACTACTTTTAACATTACTGCCCACCCGCCGCCATGGCGGTACGCCGTGGGGGCACGAACGGGGGCTTTGTTCATATAGGTGCAATTTGATCATGCATTGTCTTTTGTGACAAAGGCTTATGCTGTGTTTTTGCACAGGTGTGACAGCAAATGCGCCAGATGGTGCCAAAGCTGGCTAAATACCAGCAGTACAAGGGGCACTGACGGGCGCGACACCCGCCGTTGACCTCGCCACCAAGCCGCGCCATGCTGACCGCCCTCCCCTACTCCACCGCCCAAAACCTCATGCTGACCTGGCTGACCCGCGACTCACTGAGCTTCCCCCCACTGGAAAAGGCCCTGCAAGACCCCAACGGCCTGCTCGCCGCGGGCGGCGACCTGTCTGCAGACCGCCTGATAGCGGCCTACCGGCACGGCTGCTTTCCTTGGTACCAGGACGGCCAGCCCATCCTGTGGTGGTCGCCTGACCCGCGCACCGTGCTGTTTCCTGACGAACTGCACGTTTCGCGGTCGCTGGCCAAGCTGATGCGCCAGGGCCGTTACCAAGTGAGCTTCGACGGCGACTTCGCTGCGGTAATAGCAGCCTGCGCCGCCCCTCGCGATTATGCCGACGGCACCTGGATCACCGGCAGCATGCAGGCGGCTTACCTTGAGCTGCACCGGCGCGGCATCGCGCACTCGGTCGAAGTCCGCAAGGACGGCGAGCTGGTCGGCGGCCTGTATGGGCTGGCCATGGGCCGCTTGTTCTTTGGCGAGTCGATGTTCAGCCGGGCCGACAACGCCTCGAAGGTGGGTTTTGCCACGCTGGTCGAGCACCTGCGCCAAGCGGGCTTTGCCCTGATCGACTGCCAGATGCCCACCGACCACCTGCATAGCCTGGGCGCCCGCGCCATCAGCCGCGCCAGCTTCGCCGAACACCTGACCACGTACCTGGACCAACCCGCTAGCGCCACCTGGGTTGCCTAGGCGAGTTTGCACAGCTGGCTTACACTTACAGACAAAGTCTCACCGGTAAGGGGTGGATCATGACAGAGCTGGCGCGGTTGAAGTTTTATGCCACTCAACCCCACTCCTGCAGCTACCTGCCTGGCGAGCAGGCTACCACGCTGTTTCTCGACCCCAGCCAGCCGATGGATGTGCATGTGTATGCCGACCTGTCGGAAATGGGCTTTCGGCGCAGCGGCGACCACCTGTACCGCCCCCACTGCCAGCATTGCAACGCCTGCGTGCCGGCGCGCATTCCAGCCGCACGGTTCATACCCAACCGCCAACAGCGGCGCATCGTCAAGCGCAATACCGACCTTGTCGTCACCGCCACGCGCCCGGTGTTCACCGAAGAATATTTCGACCTGTACCGGCGCTACATCGAACAGCGCCATGCCGATGGCGATATGTATCCGCCAAGCCGCGACCAGTTTTCCACTTTTCTGGTGCGCGACCTGCCGTTCAGCTGGTTCTACGAATTCCGCCTCGAAGGCCGCCTGCTGGCGGTCGCGGTGTGCGACCTGCTGCCCAATGGCCTGTCAGCGGTGTACACCTTCTACGAACCCGCCGAAGAGCGCCGCAGCCTCGGCCGCTACGCCATCTTGTGGCAAATCGGCGAGGCACTGCGCCTGGAGCTTGAGGCGGTTTATCTTGGCTACTGGATCAAGAACTGCAAGAAAATGAACTACAAGACCCAGTACCGGCCTATCGAATTGCTGATCAATCAGCGCTGGGTAAGCCTTAATTGAAAGCATTGGCTTGAAACACAATTTTCGGGCATAATCCACGCCACTTTTTTAGCCCGGTGCAGTCACGCGTCGGGCCAACACTGGACACCGAGGGCTTTACTGCATGTCGAAAGAAGACAGCTTCGAAATGGAAGGCACTGTCGTCGACACCCTACCTAACACCATGTTCCGCGTGGAGTTGGAAAACGGGCACGTCGTTACCGCGCACATCTCCGGAAAGATGCGCAAGAACTACATTCGTATTCTCACTGGCGACAAGGTCCGCGTCGAGCTGACGCCCTACGACCTGAGCAAGGGCCGCATCACCTACCGCGCCCGCTAAGCTTCAGCCATGAAAAAGCCCGGCCAATGTGCCGGGCTTTTTCATGGGTTTTGCAAACAGTGCGGGGCAAGCCCCGCACGTGCGTTACGCCACCTCAGCCGTGGTTTCGTAGTCGAACACCAGTTCGCCGTCGCGCAGGTCGATGTGGACCACACCGCCATGCTCGGCCAGCTCGCCGAACAGGATCTCCTCGGCCAGCGGCCGCTTGATCTTGTCCTGGATCAACCGCGCCATTGGCCGTGCGCCCATTTGCACATCGTAGCCCGACGCCGCCAGCCAGCCGCGCGCGTCGTCGCTGACTTCCAGCAACACACGCTTGTCCTCCAGCTGCGCCTGCAGTTCGATGAGGAACTTGTCGACGATGCTCTTGATGGTCTCGTGGGACAGACGACCAAACTGGATGATGGTGTCCAGACGGTTGCGGAACTCCGGTGTGAACGCCTTGCGAATGACTTCCATGGCATCGGACGAGTGGTCCTGATGGGTGAAGCCGATCGAGGCCCGCGCAGCGGTTTCGGCGCCGGCGTTGGTGGTCATGATCAGGATCACGTTGCGGAAGTCCGCCTTGCGCCCGTTGTTGTCGGTCAGGGTGCCGTGGTCCATCACCTGCAGCAGCAGGTTGAAGACTTCAGGGTGCGCCTTCTCGATTTCATCGAGCAACAATACACAGTGCGGCTGCTTGGTGATCGCCTCAGTCAACAGACCGCCTTGATCAAAGCCGACGTAGCCCGGCGGCGCACCGATCAGGCGCGACACAGTGTGCCGTTCCATGTACTCCGACATGTCGAAGCGCACCAACTCGACACCCAGCGCCTTGGCCAACTGCCGCGCGGCCTCGGTCTTGCCCACGCCGGTAGGGCCGGCGAACAGGAACGAACCCACAGGCTTGTCTGGCGCCTTCAAGCCCGCACGGGACAGCTTGATGGCCGTCGACAGCGAGTCGATGGCGGCATCCTGGCCGAACACGGTGAGCTTGAGGTCCCGCTCAAGGTTACGCAGCAGTTCTTTGTCGGAGCTGCTGACATGCTTTGGCGGAATGCGCGCAATCTTGGCGACGATATCTTCTACCTGCGGCACATCGATACGCTTGACGCGATTTGCCTCAGGCTGCAGGCGCTGATAGGCGCCAGCTTCGTCGATCACGTCAATTGCCTTGTCGGGCATATGACGGTCGTTGATGTAGCGCGAGGCTAGCTCGGCCGCGGCGCGCAGGGCTTCGTCGCTGTACTCGATGTTGTGGTGGCTCTCGAAACGGCCTTTGAGCCCACGCAGAATGCCCACTGTGTCCTCGACGGAGGGTTCCGACACGTCAACCTTCTGGAAGCGCCGGGCCAGAGCACGGTCCTTCTCGAAGATGCCACGGAATTCCTGGAAGGTGGTCGAGCCAATGCAGCGGATATCACCCGACGACAACAGTGGCTTGAGCAAGTTGGAGGCATCCATGACGCCGCCAGAGGCAGCCCCGGCACCGATGATGGTGTGGATTTCATCGATGAACAGAATTGCCTGCGGGCGCTTGCGCAGCTCGCCAAGCAGCGCCTTGAAACGCTTCTCGAAATCGCCGCGATATTTGGTACCGGCAAGCAATGCGCCGAGGTCGAGCGAGTAGACCACGCTTTGCGCCAGCAGGTCAGGCACCTGACCATCGACAATACGCTTGGCCAGGCCTTCGGCGATAGCCGTTTTGCCCACACCAGCCTCGCCGACCAGCAGCGGGTTGTTCTTGCGCCGACGGGCAAGAATCTGCGCCACGCGCTCGACCTCCTGCTCGCGGCCGACCAACGGGTCGATACGCCCGGCACGGGCCAGTTCATTCAGGTTGCTGGCGTAGGCATCCAGCGGGTTGCTGGAAGACGACGTTTCGCCGCCCTCTTCGTCCTGCATGTCCTGGTCGCTGTCGGTGTGTGGCCCATGCCCCGGCACCTTGCTGATGCCGTGGGCAATGTAGTTGACCACGTCGATACGGGCCACGCTCTGCTGCTTGAGCAGAAACACAGCCTGGCTTTCCTGTTCGCTGAAAATGGCCACCAGCACATTGGCGCCGGTCACCTCACGCTTGCCGGAGCTTTGCACGTGGAACACCGCGCGCTGCAGCACCCGCTGGAAGCCCAGCGTCGGTTGCGTTTCACGGTCTTCGTCGTGCACAGGGATCAGCGGCGTGGTGGAGTCGATGAACTCTTGCAGGTCATGCTTGAGCTTGTCGAGATTGGCGCCACAGGCGCGCAGAACGGTCGCGGCAGCCTCATTGTCAAGGAGTGCCAGCAGCAGGTGTTCGACGGTCATGAACTCATGACGCTTCGAACGGGCCTCCTTGAAGGCCAGATTGAGGGTGACTTCGAGCTCGCGGTTTAACATAGCTTCACCTCATACCCAAGTGGTCGGCGATTAACCGTCCTTCTCGATTTCACAGAGTAGCGGATGCTGGCTTTCCCTGGCGTATTGGTTGACCTGCATGGCCTTCGTTTCGGCGATGTCCCGGGTAAACAATCCGCACACTGCCCGCCCCTCGGTATGGACGGTCAGCATGATCTTGGTCGCCAGCTCGCGGTTCAGATTGAAGAACGTCTCGAGCACTTCGACGACGAAATCCATCGGTGTGTAGTCATCGTTGAACAAAACCACCTTGTACATCGGTGGCGCCTGCAAAAGCGGCTTGGCCTCCTGAACCGCAAGGCCGGCACCATCATCCTCGTGTCCGTCATCCTGTGACGGGCGATCCTGATTGAATGTTAGTCGAATCTTACTGAATACATGCATGGAAAGAATTTCATCATGATCGACAAGTTAAGGTTGTCGGTTGACTGCACGGAGCCCGCTCGGCGCGGGCGCCGGGTGACCTTGACTATCGGCAAAACGGTGTTACAACCAATAGGAACCCACCGTGGTCGATAAAGATCCGCGCAGTCAACCAGATTTTTACGCAAGGTTCGTATGCGGATGAAGTGGATGATACTCCAGTGATGGAGTCCTTTGCAGAGGGACATAGGGATGACAAGCGGTAAAGTCAAGTGGTTCAACAACGCCAAGGGTTTTGGATTCGTCAACGAACACGATAGCGATGCCGACGTGTTCGCCCACTTCTCAGCTATCAACATGGGTACCGACGGCGCCTACAAAACCCTCAAAGCCGGGCAGTTGGTGGTGTTTGAGGTAGTACAGGGGCCGAAGGGGCTGCTGGCGAAAAATATCATCGATGCCGAAATGGCCAAGACGCTCAGTGGCGCCAAGCCGCTCGCTGAAGCCGCACCGCTTGAACGTGAAACCGTCCAGACCTGATAACCGTCCTCCTTCCGAAACAGACCGGTCACTGCGAAAAGCAGCTGACCGGTTTTTTATGCCCTGCGCTTACATATGCTTGATCATTTCGTCGCCAAACCCCGAACTGCCGACCAGCGTCGCGCCATCCATCAGGCGCTCGAAATCGTAGGTTACAGTTTTGGCGGCAATGGCCCCGTTGGTGCCCTTGATGATCAGGTCAGCGGCTTGCGTCCAGCCCATGTGCCGCAACATCATTTCCGCCGAAAGAATCGCCGAGCCGGGGTTAACCTTGTCCTGGCCTGCATATTTGGGCGCAGTACCGTGCGTCGCCTCGAACATCGCCACCGTGTCCGACAGGTTGGCGCCAGGGGCAATGCCGATGCCGCCCACCTCCGCGGCCAGCGCATCCGACAGATAGTCGCCGTTGAGGTTAAGGGTCGCGATCACGTCGTATTCGGCCGGGCGCAGCAGGATCTGCTGCAGCATGGCGTCGGCGATGGCGTCCTTGACGACCACCTCGCGGCCGCTGACCGGGTTCTTGAACTTCATCCACGGGCCACCATCGAGCAATTCGGCGCCAAACTCGTCGCGCGCCACTTCATAGCCCCAGTCCTTGAACGCCCCTTCAGTGAATTTCATGATGTTGCCCTTGTGCACCAGGGTCAGCGACTCGCGATCGTTTTCCACCACATACTGCAAGGCTTTACGCACCAGGCGCTGAGTGCCCTGCTTGGACACAGGTTTGATACCAATGCCACAGTCCTGGTCGAAACGAATCTTGGTAACGCCCATTTCCTCCTTGAGAAACTTGATCACCTTGTCCGCCTCAGGTGACCCTGCCTTCCACTCGATGCCGGCGTAGATATCCTCGGAGTTCTCGCGGAAGATCACCATGTCCACATCACCCGGCTTCTTGACCGGGCTCGGCACGCCTTCGAACCACAGCACCGGGCGCAGGCATACATACAGGTCCAGTTGCTGGCGCAAGGCCACGTTCAGCGAACGGATACCGCCACCCACTGGCGTGGTCAGCGGCCCCTTGATCGACACCACGTAGTCCTTGACCGCCTGTAGGGTTTCCTCGGGCAGCCAGGTGTCCTGGTCATACACCTGAGTGGCCTTCTCGCCAGCGTAGACTTCCATCCAAGCGATCTTGCGCTTGCCGCCGTAGGCCTTGAGCACCGCGGCGTCCACGACTTTGATCATGACTGGCGAGACATCCACGCCGATGCCATCCCCTTCGATGTACGGAATGATCGGGTTGTCAGGCACATTGAGCGAATGGTCTGCATTGACGGTGATCTTGCTGCCGTCAGCCGGAACCTTGATTTTCTGGTATCCCATGCTGCACTACTCCGCGTCGTTGCTGGTGGGTTGGAAAGCGTGCGCTGCACTGAGCCTAAACCACATCCGTCGACCTGCAAGCCCGCCTGCCACCTGCGACAACCCGCCACATTGCCCCTACGTCTTTGGTCTTATAAATGGCGCGAACGCACTTGACCTTGCTGAATAGCCCAAAGGGTTTGGTATACTCCGGCGCTGACCGCTAGGTCATCGGGGCGAACCCTTGGAAATGCGGCTCGCCCTAGGCCACGAACGGCCACCAAGTCTGGGTTGTTACCGCAGCTCAGCAATTGACGCTCGACTGATGCATCCACCATCACCGCTCGCAGCCTCTCGACTTTCCGCTCATGGCGCTGCCAGGGCGATGCGCCTACCCTGCGCACCTCGAGACTCGAGTACGCTCAGCACATAGAGAGTTAACCCGCATGCCCACCCGTTCCAAGATCATCTATACCTTCACCGACGAAGCCCCCGCCCTCGCCACCTACTCGCTGCTGCCGATCGTCGAAGCGTTCACCGCCTCGGCCGACATCGCCGTCGAAACCCGCGATATCTCCCTGGCTGGCCGTATCCTCGCGTCGTTCCCGGAGCAATTGGGCGCAGAGAAGCAGGTAGGCGATCACCTGGCGGAGCTGGGCCAACTGGCAACCACCCCCGAAGCCAACATCATCAAGCTGCCGAACATTTCTGCATCGGTTCCGCAGCTCAAGGCCGCCATCAAGGAGCTGCAAGCCAAAGGCTTCAACATCCCTGACTACGCCGACGAGCCAGCCAGCGCCGAGGAAAAAGAATCCCGCGCTCGCTACGACCGCATCAAGGGCAGCGCCGTAAACCCGGTTCTGCGCGAAGGCAACTCCGACCGCCGCGCACCGCTGTCGGTCAAGAACTACGCACGCAAGCACCCGCACAAGATGGGCGCCTGGGCTGCAGACTCGAAGTCCCACGTTGCGCACATGAACAGCGGCGACTTCTACGGCAGCGAAAAGGCCGCCCTGATCGAAGCTGACGACAGCCTGCGCATCGAGCTGGTCGGCAAAGACGGCAGCACCACGGTGCTGAAAGAAAAGACCGCAGTCAAAGCCGCCGAAGTGGTCGACTGCGCCACCTTGAGCCGCAAAGCCCTGAAAACCTTCATCACCGAGCAGATCGCTGATGCCAAGGCCTCCGGCGTGCTGCTGTCGGTTCACCTGAAAGCCACCATGATGAAGGTCTCCGACCCGATCATGTTCGGCGTGATCGTCGAAGCCTTCTACGGCGAAGTGCTGAACAAGCACGCAGCTGCCCTGGCCGAAGTGGGCTTCAACGCCAACAACGGTATCGGCGACCTGTACGCCCGCATCAAGGACCTGCCAGCTGACAAGCAGGCCGAGATCGAAGCCGACATCCAGGCCCTGTACGCCGTTCGCCCGGCCCTGGCCATGGTCAACTCGGACAAAGGCATTACCAACCTGCACGTGCCGAGCGACGTTATCGTCGACGCCTCGATGCCTGCAATGATCCGCGACTCGGGCAAAATGTGGAACACCGCCGGTGAACTGCAGGACGCCAAGGCAATCATCCCGGACCGCTGCTACGCCGGCATCTACCAGGCCACCATCGAAGACTGCAAACAGCACGGCGCCCTGGACCCGACCACCATGGGTAGCGTGCCGAACGTCGGCCTGATGGCCCAAAAAGCCGAAGAGTACGGCTCCCACGACAAGACCTTCCAGGTTCAGGCTGACGGCGTCGTGCGCGTTGTCGACAGCAAAGGCAAGGTGGTGCTGGAGCAGAACGTCGAAGCTGGCGACATCTTCCGTATGTGCCAGACCAAAGACGCGCCGATCCAGGACTGGGTCAAGCTGGCCGTCAACCGCGCCCGCCTGAGCAACACCCCAGCGGTGTTCTGGCTGGACCCGGCCCGCGCCCACGACGGCGTCATGATCGAGAAGGTACAGCGCTACCTGAAAGACCACGACACCACTGGCCTGGACATCCGTGTCATGGCCC
This sequence comes from Pseudomonas farsensis, assembly GCF_014268805.2. Classification (GTDB taxonomy): domain Bacteria; phylum Pseudomonadota; class Gammaproteobacteria; order Pseudomonadales; family Pseudomonadaceae; genus Aquipseudomonas; species Aquipseudomonas farsensis. The sequence continues at coordinate 437,817 of NZ_JABWRF020000004.1, read as the reverse complement.
CGGTCGATGCCATCAAGTTCTCCCTGGCCCGTATTCGCGAAGGCAAGGACACCATTTCGGTGACCGGCAACGTGCTGCGCGACTACCTGACCGACCTGTTCCCGATCATGGAGCTGGGCACCAGCGCCAAGATGCTGTCGATCGTACCGCTGATGAACGGCGGTGGCCTGTTCGAAACCGGCGCCGGCGGTTCGGCACCCAAGCACGTACAGCAACTGGTCGAAGAAAACTTCCTGCGCTGGGACTCGCTGGGTGAATTCCTGGCGCTGGCGGCATCGCTGGAGCACTTGGGCAACACCTACGACAACCCGCGCGCCAAGGTTCTGGCCAATACCCTGGACCAGGCTACCGGCAAGTTCCTCGACACCAACAAGTCGCCTTCGCGCAAAGTGGGTGGCATCGACAACCGCGGCAGCCACTTCTACCTGACCCTGTACTGGGCCGAAGCACTGGCTGCACAGTCTGACGATGCAGCGCTGCAAGCGCGCTTCGCGCCGCTGGCTAAAACCCTGGCCGAGAACGAGGAGACTATCGTCGCCGAGCTCAACGCCGTTCAGGGCAAGCCAGCCGACATCGGTGGCTACTACGCCCCGGATGCCGAGCTGACCGCCAAGGTGATGCGCCCAAGCAAGACCCTGAACAGCGCCATTGCCGCACTGTAAGGCTCGCTTGAAGTAACCCCACAAACCCCGGCCACGCACCGGGGTTTGTGCTTTTTGATCCGCAAGCTTTGAGCGGCCAGCTACAAGCTGAAGCAGCCCGCGTGCCGCGTCGGCTTGTCGCTTGCCGCTCAAAGCTTGCCACTTTAGGGAGAGTATCGACCGTGTCCTGGCAACCCCACATCACCGTCGCCACCGTCGTCGAACGTGACGGCAAGTTTCTGTTCGTCGAAGAATTCAAAGCCGGCCAGCACGTCTTCAATCAGCCCGCCGGCCACCTCGAAGCCAATGAAACCCTGGCCCAGGCCGCACTGCGCGAAACCCTCGAAGAAACCGCCTGGGACGTGGAGCTAACCGGCGTGGTGGGCATTTACCTGTACACCGCACCGAGCAACGGGGTCACCTACCAGCGCATCTGCTTCGCCGCCCGCCCCCTGCGCCACCACCCCGACCGCGCACTGGACAGCGACATCGTCCGCGCCGTTTGGCTGAGCCGCGACGAACTACTGGCCGCCCCGGAACGCTGGCGCAGCGAGCTGGTGCCGCGCTGCCTGGATGACTACCTGGCAGGGCCGCTGCACAGCCTTGCATTGCTGCGCGACTGACGCCAGCTCACGGGTTTGCTAGAATCGGCGCTTTTCCCCCTGAAACACACCGGTAGCCATGACCAACCCAGCACTCAAAGACCCCGCCAAGACCCGCGTCATCGTCGGCATGTCCGGCGGCGTGGACTCATCCGTCTCCGCCCTTCTGCTCATCGAGCAGGGCTACCAGGTGGAAGGGCTGTTCATGAAAAACTGGGAAGAGGACGACGGCACCGAATACTGCACCGCCCGCGAAGACCTGGCAGATGCCCAGGCCGTGTGCGACCGTATCGGCATCAAGCTGCATACCGCCAACTTCGCCGCCGAATACTGGGATAACGTGTTCGAGCATTTCCTCGAAGAATACAAAGCCGGCCGTACGCCTAACCCGGACATCCTCTGCAACCGCGAAATCAAGTTCAAGGCGTTCCTCGACTACGCCCTGTCGCTTGGCGCCGACCTGATCGCAACCGGCCACTACGTGCGCCGCCGCGACACCGGCAGCCTTACCGAGTTGCTCAAGGGCCTGGACCCGAACAAGGACCAGAGCTACTTCCTGCACGCCGTGGGCGGCAATGAAATTGCCCGCACACTGTTCCCGGTGGGCGAACTGGAAAAGCCCGAAGTGCGCGCCATCGCCGAAAAACACGGCCTGGCCACCGCCAAGAAAAAGGACTCGACCGGCATCTGCTTCATAGGCGAGCGCCGCTTCAGTGACTTCCTCAAGCAGTACCTGCCGGCCCAGCCAGGCAATATCGAAACCACCGAAGGCGACGTGATCGGCCGCCATCACGGCCTGATGTACCACACCATCGGTCAGCGCCAGGGCCTTGGCATCGGCGGCCTCAAAGACGCAGGCGACGAGCCGTGGTACGTGCTGCACAAGGACTTGGTGCGTAACGTACTGGTGGTGGGCCAAGGCAACGAACACCCCTGGCTGTTCTCGCGTGCGCTGCTGGCTTCGGAAATCTTCTGGGTCAACCCGGTCGACCTGTCCAGCCCGCGCCAGCTGACCGCCAAGGTCCGCTACCGCCAGGGTGACCAACAGTGCACCCTGGAACGCACAGCAGACGGCTATCGCGCCGTATTCGCCGAGCCCCAGCGCGCTGTGACCCCCGGCCAGTCCGTGGTGTTCTATGACGGTGAGGTGTGCCTGGGCGGCGGCGTGATCGAAACCGCCGAGCCATGGAGCCCGCGCGCATGAACAACCTGCAGGAGCAACTGGTCGCCCTGGGCGGCGTGTTCCAGGCCGCTGTACTGGTCGACCGTATCGCCCGCACCGGGCAGGCCAGCGAGGCCAATATCGGCTGCATGCTCGGCAGCCTGCTGGTACGCGACCCCAACGACACCCTTGAAGTGTTCGGCGGCGACGACCTGAACCTGCGCGACGGCTACCGGGCACTGGTAGGGGCGCTGGAGCGCGACCCCAGCAGCCTGCAGCGCGAACCGCTGCGCTATGCGCTGTCGATGCTCGGCCTTGAGCGCCAGCTGAACAAGCGCGGCGACCTGCTCGACACCATCGGCAACCGCCTGCCACAAATTCAGTCCCAGGCCGACCACTTCGGCCTGGTTCACGACAACGTCATCGCCTCCAGTGGCGCGCTCTACCAGGACACCCTGAGCACCTTGCGCCAACGGATCCAGGTGCATGGCGACATGCGCTTCCTGCAGCAGGCCAACAACGCCTCGAAGATCCGCGCCATCCTGCTGGCCGGCATCCGCGCCGCGCGCCTGTGGCGCCAATTGGGCGGGCACCGCTGGCAGCTGGTCTTCAGCCGCCGCAAGCTGCTCAACGAACTGTATGGCCTGATGCGCACCGAATCCTGAACGCCGCGCCTACACGCTTCAAAACGGCCCGACCTTTGGTCAGCCACCCGACTCCGGCGCATTTTTCATGTATGATATGCGCCCTCCAAAAGCCTGACTGTCCGAGAACACCCCATGCAGCTTTCTTCGCTCACTGCGGTTTCCCCTGTAGACGGCCGTTATGCCGGCAAAACCCAGGCCTTGCGCCCTATTTTCAGCGAGTTCGGCCTGATCCGCTTCCGCGCTCTGGTTGAAGTGCGCTGGCTGCAACGCCTGGCCGCTCACCCGCAGGTCGGCGAAGTGCCAGCATTCAGCGCCCAAGCCAATGCCGTGCTGGACAGCCTGGCCACCGATTTCAAGCTTGAGCACGCCGAGCGCGTCAAGGAAATCGAACGCACCACCAACCACGACGTCAAGGCCATCGAGTACCTGCTCAAGGAGCAGGCGGCACAGTTGCCTGAACTGGCCAAGGTCAGCGAGTTCATCCACTTCGCCTGCACCAGCGAGGACATCAACAACCTGTCCCACGCCCTGATGCTGCGCGCTGGCCGTGATGACGTGCTGCTGCCGCTGATGCGCCAGATCGCCGAGTCGATCCGCGCCCTGGCCCACGCCCACGCCGACGTGCCGATGCTGTCGCGCACCCATGGCCAGCCGGCTTCGCCGACTACCTTGGGCAAAGAGCTGGCCAACGTGGTCTACCGCCTGGAGCGCCAGATCGCGCAAGTGGCCGCCGTGCCGCTGCTGGGCAAGATCAACGGCGCCGTAGGCAACTACAACGCCCACCTGTCGGCTTACTCGCAAATCGACTGGGAAGAGAACGCACGCGCCTTCATCGAAGACGAGCTGGGCCTGCAGTTCAACCCGTACACCACGCAAATCGAGCCGCACGACTACATCGCCGAGCTGTTCGACGCCATCGCCCGTTTCAACACCATCCTCATCGACTTCGACCGCGACGTCTGGGGCTACATCTCGCTGGGCTACTTCAAGCAGAAGACCGTTGCCGGCGAAATCGGCTCCTCGACCATGCCGCACAAGGTCAACCCAATCGACTTCGAAAACTCCGAAGGCAACCTGGGTATCGCCAACGCACTGTTCCAGCACTTGGCCAGCAAGCTGCCGGTTTCGCGCTGGCAGCGTGACCTGACCGACTCCACCGTGCTGCGCAACCTGGGCGTTGGTTTTGCCCACAGCGTCATCGCCTACGAGGCCAGCCTCAAGGGTATTGGCAAGCTGGAAGTCAACCACGCCCGTATCGCTGCCGACCTGGACGCCTGCTGGGAAGTCCTCGCCGAGCCGATCCAGACCGTGATGCGCCGCTTCAACATCGAGAACCCCTACGAGAAGCTCAAAGAGCTGACCCGTGGCAAGGGCATCACCCCTGAAGCACTGCTGACCTTCATCGACGGCCTGGACATGCCAGCCGACGCCAAGGCCGAGCTCAAGCTGCTCACGCCTGCGACCTACATCGGTAACGCAGTGGCCCAGGCCAAACGCGTCTAAGCTGAGCGTCGCCTCCTACGCCCGGCCTAGCCGGGCGTTTTTATTCCCGTACAAAAATTGCGTTTTTTCAATAGGTTGAACATGAATTCTGATACTCCACTGCAACTGCTTGGCGGCCTTACTGCCCGTGAATTCCTGCGCGACTACTGGCAGAAGAAGCCGCTACTGGTGCGTCAGGCGTTCACCGACTTCGTCAGCCCCATCGACCCCGACGAACTGGCGGGCCTGGCACTTGAAGAAGAAGTCGAGTCGCGCCTGGTGCTCGAGCACGGCGAGCGCCCCTGGGAAATGCGCCGCGGCCCGTTCGCTGAAGACGCCTTCGCCGACCTGCCCGAGCGTGACTGGACCCTGCTGGTACAAGCGGTGGACCAGTTCGTACCGGAAGTCGCCGAATTGCTCGAAGAATTCCGCTTCCTGCCAAGCTGGCGTATCGACGATGTAATGATCAGCTACGCAGCCCCTGGCGGCAGCGTTGGCCCGCATTTCGACAACTACGACGTGTTCCTGCTGCAGGGCCACGGCACGCGCAACTGGAAAATCGGCCAGATGTGCAACAGCGACAGCCCGCTGATCGAGCACGCCGACCTGCGTATCCTGGCCGACTTCGAACTCAGCGAAGAATGGAGCCTTGAGCCCGGCGACATGCTCTACCTGCCGCCACGCCTGGCCCACTACGGCATCGCCGAAGACGAGTGCCTGACCTACTCGGTGGGCTTCCGCGCCCCGAGCGCTGCCGAAGTGCTGACCCACTTCACCGACTTCCTCAGCCAGTTCCTGCCTGACGAAGAGCGTTACAGCGATGCCGACGCGCAGCCGGTCGCCGACCCGCACCAGATCCAGCACGACGCCCTCGATCGCCTCAAGGCGTTGCTGGCCGAGCACATGGGTGACGAGCGTCTGTTGCTGACCTGGTTTGGCCAGTTCATGACCGAGCCGCGCTACCCGGAAATGGTCGCAGGCGAAGAGCTCAACGAAGCCGAGCTGCTCGACAGCCTCGAACAGGGCGCTATCCTTGTTCGTAACCCAAGCGCGCGCTTGGCTTGGTCGGAAGTGGACGACAACCTGCTGCTGTTCGCCAGCGGCCAAAGCCGCCTGCTCTCGGGGCATCTGCGCCCGCTGCTGAAACTGATCTGCGCCGCCGACGCGCTGCACCAGGAAAACCTGGCTAAGTGGCTGGCAGACGAAGAAGGCCTGCTGCTGGTGTGCCAGCTGGTCAAGCAAGGAAGCCTGGGGTTTGCCAACGATGAATAAAATCAGTGTTCGCCTGGCCGACTGGCACAAGGACAACGCCGACATCCACCGTATCCGTAGCGCCGTGTTCGTCGCCGAGCAGCACGTGCCGCCAGAGCTCGAGTTCGACGCCGAAGACCCGACCGCCGTGCATTTTCTGGCCATGGAGGGCGACTACCCGATCGGTACCGCCCGCCTGCTGCCTGACGGCACCATTGGCCGGGTATCGGTGCTCAAGGACTGGCGCGGGCTGAACGTCGGCGATGCGCTGATGCGTGCGGTCATCGGCGAAGCCCAGAACCGCGACCTCAAGCAGCAGATGCTCAGCGCCCAGGTACACGCCACGCCGTTCTACGAGCGCCTGGGCTTCCGGGTGGTCAGCGAAGAGTTCCTCGAAGCGGGGATCCCGCATGTGGACATGGTCCGCGACTCCTGCGACGCCGCCTGATGCCTGCGCCCGCCCCGCAAGGACAGCCGTTCTTGCGGGGCGGGCTTGCCGCAGAATACATTCCCCGCAACACCAAGCTGTATATCCATACAGATAAAACTTGCCTGCACGCCGCGCTTTGCGCATTCTAGTGCCCATCCCCACCGATGAGCCTGCGGCCATGCGCCTGTTTCTCTGCGAAAAGCCTTCCCAGGCCAAAGACATCGCCAAAGTGCTTGGCGCCAACCGCCGCGCTGACGGCTGCTGGCAAGGCACTGACGTGTGCGTTACCTGGTGCATCGGCCACCTGCTCGAAACCGCCCCACCCGACAGCTACGACCAGCGCTACAAACGCTGGTCGCTGGACGACCTGCCGATCATCCCCGAAAAATGGAAGATGACCGTAAAGCCCAAGACCGCCAGCCAGTACAAGGCCGTCAAGCGCTTGCTCGGTGAGGCCCGTGAACTGGTGATCGCCACCGATGCCGACCGCGAGGGTGAAATGATCGCCCGCGAGCTGGTCGAACACTGCCGCTACCGGGGCCCGATCCAGCGCCTGTGGTTATCGGCGCTGGACGACGCCTCGATCCGCAAAGCCCTGGCACGGCTGCTGCCCGGCCAGGAAACCTTCAGCCTCTACCACTCAGCCTTGGGCCGCTCACGGGCGGACTGGCTGATCGGCATGAACATGAGCCGGCTGTTTACCTTGCTCGGGCGCCAGTCAGGCTACCAGGGCGTATTGCCAGTAGGCCGCGTGCAAACTCCAACGCTGCGCCTGGTGGTTGACCGCGACCGTAGCATCGCCGACTTCGTGCCCGTGCCGTTCTGGGCCATCGACGTGCAGTTGCACAGTGCCGGCCAGGTGTTCAACAGCCAGTGGCGCGCGCCCGATGACGCCTGCGACGATCAAGGCCGCTGCCTGAACCAGGCGTTGGCGCAACAGGCCGCCGCCGACATGCAGGCCGCCGGCACAGCACAGGTGGCAAAAATCGCCACCGAACGTGTGCGCGAAGCCGCTCCCCTGCCCTTCGACCTCGGCACGCTGCAAGAGGTCTGCTCGAAGAAGCTCGGCTTGGGCGCCCAGGAAACCCTCGACATCGCCCAGGCGTTGTACGAAACCCACAAACTGATCACCTACCCGCGCAGCGACAGTGGCTACCTGCCTGTTAGCCAGCACAGCGAAGCACCGGCCATCCTGGCAGCCTTGCAACGCGCCGACGCAAGCCTCGCACCGCTACAGCAGCACCTTGAGCCTGGGCGCCGGTCGCGCGCCTGGAACGACCAGAAGGTCAGCGCTCACCACGGCATCATCCCCACAGCTGCGGCCAGCGACCCGGCGCGCCTGCCGCCCAAGTACAGAGCGGTGTACACCCTGGTTCGGGCGCGCTACCTGGCGCAATTTCTGCCTAACCACGAGTACGACCGCACCCAGGCCGACTTAGACTGCGCTGGCCATGCGCTACGCGCGGTCGGCAAGCAGATCGTCGAGCCCGGCTGGCGCCGCGCCCTGCCCGAGGCGCTGACTCCCGCCAAAGGGCGTGAAGCACCGCCGGCCCAAGTACTGCCTGCCCTGCAAAAGGGCCAAAACTGCTCGGTACATGGCCTGACCCTCAAAGACATGTGGACCCAGCCGCCAAAGCCATTTACCGAAGGCGACCTGATCAAGGCGATGAAGAACGTCGCCAAGCTGGTGGACGACCCACGGCTCAAGCAAAAGCTCAAGGAAACCACCGGCATCGGCACCGAAGCGACTCGCGCCAGCATCATTCAGGGGTTGCTCGACCGTGGCTATCTGGTGAAAAACGGCAAGGCCCTCAGCGCCACCCCAGCCGCTTTCAGCTTGATCGACGCGGTACCCCGCGCCATCGCCGACCCAGGCACCACAGCCATTTGGGAACAGGCGCTGGACATGGTGCAAAGCGGCGAAATGAGCCTTGAAGAATTCGTCAGCCGCCAGTCCGCCTGGATGGGCAAGCTGGTGCAGCGCTGCGCCGGCATGCGCCTTACCATCAGCGGGCCGGCTGCCGGCAAGGCGGCAACGCCCTGGAAGAAAAAACGCCGCGCAAGCAGCAACACCAAACCCAAAGCCGCCCGTAGCACAAAAGCCAAACCCGCGTAGGCGCTTGCCGTCAGGTGCCAGCGACTTTCCTCGGGCCCCTCCCCGCCCACCTGATATTTCTGTCAGTTGTGCCCATGCCATAAATAGCGGAATGTCGGCTTACCCCTATCAGCGGAGGCAAAGCTATGTCCAAGCGCATTACGGAACGCAGGTTCTATCGGGGAGAGCAGCTTCAGCTGATTCTCAGCCAGTTCAGGGCGCAGCAGGTATTCGGTACAGAAGGTTTGGCGCTTGCCGAGCAACACACTTTGCCGGGGTGGACTAAGTGCTTGCAGCTCGCTACGCACAGTCAAGGGTCACCGCTCAGCGTGGTCGAGGATGGTAAAGGCCTGCATTTAACGTACAGCTGCTACGGCGTGGGCAGCGAAAATAATGACCTTATCACTGGCTACACGGGGCAACAGCAGGACCGTCATACTGGATGCTATATACTCGGCAACGGCTACAGAGCCTATAATCCTGTGCTAAGACGTTTTCATTCCCCTGACGATTTAAGCCCCTTCGGTGAGGGTGGGCTTAATGCCTATGTATATTGCAATGGAGACCCGGTTAACAAACAAGACCCCTCTGGGCACATTCCATCTACTTTGAAACTTTTGTTCAACTTAAAGGACTATCGACCTGCCGCGAAACTCGCCACCCAGTCTGGGACGGGCTACGAAAAATACTGGCCAGTTGCAAACCACCCCGATACTAGCCAGCACAAACTTCGAAAAATGAGCAATATCCCGCTTTACCAAGAGAATATCAATACTATAGTTAATAAGGGAGGACACTTCGATATTGACACTGATTTGCGCTTAGCATCACTTCAGAACAAACTTCATTCCGCAACCAAAAAACTAGACAAGGTGCTCAAATCTATAACTCCTTCAGTAGCAAATGAAATGAAGACTGCCAGATCTCAAACGTGGCAAAAATTTGATGACTAAGTCATCTTCTCTTCGGTGCCTACCTAATTATTTCCCGAAGCGCGTGTTTTCAGCCGCCTGAGCTTTCAAGACCACGCGGGCAGTATTAGTATGCACCTCTAATCACGGCTCTCTGCCGCCCTTATTCCTACCTATCTACACTCCATGCCCTTCGAACTCACCGTAGAACCCCTCACCCTGCTGATCCTCGTCTTGGTCGCCTTCGTCGCCGGCTTCATCGACGCCATTGCAGGCGGCGGCGGGCTGTTGACCACGCCAGCGCTGCTCACCGCTGGCATGCCGCCGCACCTTGTGCTGGGTACCAACAAACTCAGCTCGACCTTCGGCTCGGCCACCGCCGGGTTCACCTACTACCGGCGCAAGCTGTTCCACCCGGCACAATGGCGCCCGGCGTTGATCGCAACGCTGGCCGGTGCGCTGATCGGCGCGGTAATAGCCCATTACATGCCAGCCGAATGGCTGAACAAGATGCTGCCGGTAATCGTCTTCGCCTGCGGCGTCTATTTGCTTTTCGGCGGTACGCCAAAAGCGCCGCTGGATGCCGACGCGCCCATCAAGAAGAAATGGCAGGTGCCGCAGGGCTTTACCCTGGGCTTCTATGACGGCGTCGCCGGCCCCGGTACCGGCGCATTCTGGACCGTCAGCACCCTGCTGCTCTACCCCATAGACCTAGTGCGCGCCAGCGGCGTTGCGCGCAGCATGAACTTCGTCAGCAACATCGCGGCGCTGACCGTGTTCATGATTTCCGGGCAGGTGGATTACATCGTCGGCCTGTGTATGGGCCTAGCGGTCATGGTCGGTGCCTTCTTTGGCGCGCGTACGGCAATCAGCGGCGGCAGCAAATTCATCCGCCCGGTGTTCATCACCGTGGTGCTGGCACTGACCGTGCGCCTGGCCTGGCAGCACTGGTTCGGCCAGGCCTGAACGGTATCACGCCTGCAGCACAGGCTCCGGCAAACCCAGGCGCCGCGCCACGTACAGATCAATCAAATGCCGGGCAATCGAGCGCCCGGCCGGCAGTGGCGGCAGGTCGTGCACGTTGAACCATTGGGCATCCTCGATCTCATCCGGCTGCATGACAATCTCGCCGCCCGCGTATTCGGCATGGAAGCCCAGCATCATCGAGTGCGGAAATGGCCAACACTGGCTGCCGACGTACTGGATGTTCTTGACCTCTACGGCGACCTCCTCGCGCACCTCGCGCACCAGGCAGTCCTCCGCCGACTCGCCGGGCTCGGCGAAGCCAGCAAGGGTGCTGTACACACCGGTTACAAAGCGCGGCGAACGGGCCAGCAACACCTCATCACCACGGGTGACCAGCACGATCATGCTCGGCGAGATACGCGGGTAGCTGCGCAGGTCGCAAGCCTGGCAGTGCATGGCCCGCTCCCAGTGGATTTGCGTCATCGGCTGGCCGCAGCTGCCGCAGAAGCGGTGCTCGCGCGCCCAGGTGCCGATCTGCGCGGCGTAGCCCAGCACCTTGTAGGTGTCGAAGTCGCCTTCGAGCATGAAGCGGCGCAGGCCCTGCCAAGCGCAGCCCGGTACTTCAACGGCGCTATTCAGTTCGAGCAGGAACACCGGCTGCCCATCGAAGTGGCCGATGCCGTGCTCGCACAGCACATCAACGCCTTGGCGCTTGAGCCACTCACGGGCAAACAGCGCGCCATTGGCGTCGAACAAAAAACCCTCGGGGCTGCGGGCCACGGCCAGGCCACCGGCGGTCTGCGGGTCGAGTACTGCGGTTGTCCAGCGTGCTGACATCGTTGCGATCCCTGAAAGGCGCTCGCCAACCCGGTCAGTCGGCGAACGTCGGTTGCTGTTTGCTCATGTGGGCGGCCACTGCCACGCGCAAGTCTTCGGACTGCAGCATGGCGGCGTTCCAAGTGGCGATATAGTCCAACCCATCGTCGATGCGATGGTCGCGCATGTAGCTGAGCATGTGCTTGGTACCGGCCACCGCGACCGGTGATTTTGCGGCAATTTCACCGGCAATGGCAAAGACCCCGTCCAGCAGTGCTGCGTGGTCGTCATACACCCGGTTGACCAGCCCGATGCGCAGCGCCTCCTGGGCATCGACCATGCGCCCGGTGTAGGCCAGTTCGCGCAGCATGCCGTCGCCGATGATACGCGGCAAACGTTGCAGGGTGCCGACGTCGGCGGCCATGCCCATGTCGACTTCCTTGATCGAGAACTGCGCATCGCTTGCGCAATAGCGCATATCACAGGCCGATACCAGGTCGATGGCGCCGCCGATGCAGTAGCCTTGAATGGCCGCCAACACAGGCTTGCGGCAGTTGTCCACGGCGGTGAACGAGCGTTGCAGGCGCAGGATGGTGCCGCGCAACAGGCGCGCGTTGCGCCCGACGTCCTTGCCCAATTGCCCGGCCAGGGAAGCCAGCATCATCAGGTCGATGCCTGACGAAAAATGTTTGCCGGCGCCGCTGATCACCACCGCGCGCACCGCATCGGTGTCGTCGACCCACTGGAAGATATCGACGATCTCCTCCCAGAACGCCGCGTTCATGCTGTTGATTTTTTCCGGGCGGTTTATTTGCACATGGGCAATGTTGTTGGCCAGCTCAACCTTGAAAGCGGTGTATTCGGACATGGGCGGCGCTCCTGTGGAGAGGGAATTCACTGCGCAGGATCTTAGCGCAGCACCTAGGCCGCACATGTGCCAAAAGCAAGACTTTAAGCCTTGCAGCCAGCAGCGCGATGCGGCACCTTCCGGCACAGCCGAATTACAAGGATACAAATTCATGCCCCACTCACTGACCGACGCCCTCACCCACGGTTTCCTCGGCCAGTCGCCGCGCTGGTACAAAGCGGCCATCGTGCTGTTTCTGCTGCTCAACCCGCTGCTGCTGGCAACCCTCGGCCCTGTGGTCACTGGCTGGGTGCTGGTGGTGCAGTTCATCTTCACCTTGGGTATGGCGCTCAAGTGCTACCCACTGATGCCTGGTGGCCTGCTGCTGATCGAGGCGCTAGTGCTGCGCATGACCACGCCCGAGGCACTCTATGAGGAGTTACAGCACAACTTCCCAGTGATATTGCTGCTGATGTTCATGGTGGCCGGCATCCACTTCATGAAAGAGCTGCTGCTGTTTCTGTTCACGCGCATTCTGCTGGGTGTGCGCAGCAAGGCGCTGTTGTCGTTGTTGTTCTGCGTGTTGTCAGCGTTCTTGTCGGCGTTTCTCGACGCGCTGACGGTAACGGCGGTGATCATCAGTGCGGCAGTGGGTTTTTACGCGGTATACCACCGCGTGGCCTCCGACCAGGACCCCCGCGCCGACAGCGCCCTGGACAGCGACCACCACATCCCGGCACTGCACCGCGAACACCTCGATCAGTTCCGCGCGTTCCTGCGCAGCCTGCTGATGCACGGCGCGGTAGGCACGGCCTTGGGCGGGGTTTGCACGCTGGTGGGCGAGCCGCAGAACTTGCTGATCGGCCATGAGATGGGTTGGCATTTTGCCGATTTCTTCCTGAAAGTCGCCCCGGTTTCGATGCCGGTGCTGGCCGCGGGCCTGGTGACCTGCGTGCTGCTGGAAAAACTGCGCCTGTTCGGTTACGGCACCTTGTTGCCTGAGCCGGTGCGCCAGGTGCTGGCGGCCTGCGCCGCCGAGGACGATGCGGCGCGCACTCCGGCGCAGCGCCTGGCATTGCTGGTGCAGGGGCTGTCTGCACTGATTCTGATCGTGTGCCTGGGCTTGCACATTGCCGAGGTAGGGCTGATCGGGCTGTTGGTGATCGTGCTGATCACGGCGTTCACCGGTATTACCGACGAGCACCGCCTGGGCCGTGCGTTTCAGGATGCCATGCCGTTCACCGCGCTGCTGGTGGTGTTCTTCGCCGTGGTAGCGGTCATTCACCAGCAGCAACTGTTCAGCCCGCTGATTGCGTGGGTGCTGGCCCTGCCCAGCGAGCAACAGCCGGGCATGTTGTATCTGGCCAATGGCTTGCTGTCGGCCATCAGTGACAACGTGTTCGTGGCGACCATTTACATCACCGAGGTCAAGCAAGCGTTCGTCGATGGGGCCATGAGCCGCGAGCATTTCGAGACGCTGGCGGTGGCTATCAACACCGGCACCAATCTGCCGAGTGTGGCGACGCCCAATGGCCAGGCTGCGTTTCTGTTCCTGCTGACCTCCGCCATTGCGCCGCTGGTGCGGCTGTCGTACGGGCGCATGGTATGGATGGCGCTGCCGTATACGGTGGTCATGGGTGGGCTGGGCTGGTGGGCAGTGACTTACTGGCTGTAGCGTCACTTTTTTTGGCCCCTGGCAGGCTTTCGCCAGCTCCCGGCGAATCTGCGATAGCGCCAGCTCCTGCAGCTAAATTGGGCCTGCTGGCCTCATCGCGGGTCAAGCCCGCTCCCACGCACTCATCTGTGTGTGACGCCAGCCTGCGATGAAGCCTTCCAGGCCAATGGTGCGTCGGCGCGCCATTTGCGCGATGATCCATCCCCACACCTTGGGAAAGGCCCCACCATGTTTGATATCCGCCGCGCCACGCGCCAGGACGCCGAGGCTGCATACGCCATACGCCGCGCTGCCATCGTGCATAAATGCAGCCCCGATTACGGCGACGAGCTCGCACAAGCCTGGGCCGACGTGCCCCACACCGAAGGCTACACCGCCTTGGTCGCGGAGCAGTTTCACCTGGCCTGGGTGGACGGCTGCGTGGTTGCCACGGGCATGATCGACCTGGCCAGCGGCGAACTCGGCGCGCTGTTCGTGCTGCCCGAGTACATGTGCCGCGGCATCGCCCAGGCGATGGTCGCGCACCTGGAGCAGATCGCCCTCAACGCCGGGCTGGATGAGATTCACCTGGACGCCACCCTCAACGCAGCAGCCTTCTACCGGCGCTGTGGCTATGCCGGGGATGAGCAAGCGCTCTATCAATCGCCATTCGGGCTGCAACTGGCTTGCGTGCCCATGCGCAAGCGCCTGGTGCGGTAACTCGCCTGGGCCTGGCCGCCTCGATAGTGACTATCGAGCGCGGCAATTTCTAATCATCGGCGGCGCGCCATAACCTTTGCTCATCGACTCCCGATCATGGAAAGCACGCCGATGAACCTCCCCGCCCGCCTGTTGCTCGCCGCCCTTGCCATCACCGCCTTCAGCGGCTGCGCCAGTCACCCTGAGCTGCGGCCCTACAGCGCCGAAGAAACTCGCCAGTTGCAGCTTGAAGCACTGCAACGCCAGGGTTTGAGCCAGGAAGACTACGAGCGGCGCAGGCTCGGGGTGTTGCGCGCTGGGCAGGAACAGGTGGTGAGCGATAGCGCTGTTGGCTCGCTCGGTGCTTCGTATCTGTAAGCTGCACTGACTGCTGCGGGGCGTCATCAGCACAGCCTTGGCCTTGCGCCTTGCAAAGCTGTTAGCCTTGGGCTGTTCAGGTGAATTCGGACAACCCATGGCCAACCACAAAATTGAAATCCGTCGGCGCAATGTTGAAAAAATTCTGCTTGCCGCCGAGCGGGTGTTTGCCGAGAAAGGCTACGGCGCGACCTCCATGGGCGATATCGCCGAGCAGGCGCAACTGCCACGCTCCAACCTGCATTACTACTTCAATACCAAAGATGAGCTGTACCGGGCCGTGCTGCAGGACTTGCTAGATGTCTGGAAGCAGGATGCGCTGTGCTTCGAGCGCTTCGACGACCCGCGGGTGGTGTTGACCAGTTATATCCGGGCCAAGATGGGGCATTCACGGTCGCGCCCTTTGGGGTCGAAAGTCTGGGCTGAAGAAATTCTGCACGGTGCGCCGCTGTTGGCGGGGAGCCTGGACGACACGCTGGTGCCTTGGGCGCGCCTCAAGGAGGCCAAGATTCGGGCGTGGGTCGAAGATAAACGCATCCTTGCAGTAGAGCCTTCGGCGCTGCTCTACATGATCTGGGCGGCGACCCAGCATTACGCCGACTTTGGCTATCAAGTGACCTTGCTCAATGGCGGCGAGCCGCTTTCGGACCTGGCCTTCGAAGGCGCGGTGCAGACCGTCACCAGTGTGATCCTGCGCGGGATCGGGCTGGAGCCCTGAGCGCAAAGGCTTGGCGTCCCAGTACCCTGCACCCCGCCAACCCTGCCCACAGACATTATTCAGTGTGGAATTATTTTGCGCGCCCGAGGTTCAGATGCCGTAGGAAACGTATCAGCATCGGGATGCCACCATGAAATCACGCAAGAAAGCCGTAAAACCCATCGGCCTGAAAGACATCACCATCGTCGACGACGCCAAGATGCGCAAGGCGATCACCGCCGCCGCCCTGGGTAACGCCATGGAATGGTTCGACTTTGGTGTCTACGGTTTTGTCGCCTTTGCCCTGGGCAAGGTGTTCTTCCCTAACGCCAGCCCCGGCGTACAGATGATCGCAGCACTGGCAACCTTCTCGGTGCCGTTCCTGATTCGCCCCTTGGGCGGGCTGTTCTTCGGCGCCCTGGGCGACCGCTATGGCCGCCAGAAGGTGTTGGCGGCAACCATCGTGATCATGTCCCTGAGCACCTTTGCCATCGGCTTGATACCCTCCTACGCCAGTATCGGCATCTGGGCGCCGATCCTGCTGTTGCTGGCCAAGATGGCCCAAGGCTTCTCGGTAGGTGGTGAGTACACCGGGGCCTCCATTTTTGTCGCCGAATATGCGCCAGACCGCAAGCGCGGCTTCCTCGGCAGTTGGCTGGACTTCGGCTCGATTGCGGGCTTTGTGCTCGGTGCGGGCGTGGTGGTGCTGATCTCGACCGTACTCGGCGAGGAGAAATTCCTTGAATGGGGCTGGCGCCTGCCGTTCTTCCTCGCCCTGCCGCTGGGCCTGATCGGCCTGTACCTGCGTCACGCACTGGAAGAAACCCCGGCCTTTCAACAACACGTCGACAAACTCGAACAAGGTGACCGCGAAGGCCTGGCCAGCGGCCCGAAAGTGTCGTTCAAGGAAGTCGCCACCAAGCACTGGCGCAGCCTGCTGACCTGCGTCGGGGTAGTGATCTCGACCAACGTCACTTACTACATGCTGCTCACCTACATGCCCAGCTACCTCACCCACAACCTGCATTACAGCGAAGACCACGGGGTGCTGATCATCATCGCGATCATGGTCGGCATGCTGTTCGTGCAGCCAATCATTGGCCTGCTGAGCGATAAATGGGGGCGCCGCCCGTTCATCATCATCGGTAGCGCCGGCCTGTTCGTGCTAGCCATTCCAGCATTCATGCTGATCACCAGCGGCCAACTACCCGTGATTTTCGCCGGCCTGTTGATCATTGCCGTGCTGTTGAACTTCTTCATCGGCGTGATGGCGTCGACGCTGCCAGCGATGTTCCCCACGCACATCCGCTACAGCGCCCTGGCCAGTGCTTTCAATATTTCGGTGCTGATTGCAGGTGTCACGCCAACGCTGGCTGCCTGGCTGGTTGAGACGACCAACAACCTGTACATGCCGGCTTACTACCTGATGGTGATCGCGCTGATCGGGCTGCTGACCGGGCTCACCATGAAAGAGACCGCCAACCGCCCCCTGCGCGGCGCGGCGCCTGCTGCTTCGGACATCGAAGAAGCCCGCGAACTGCTGCAAGAGCACCACGACAATATCGAGCAGAAAATCGAGGATATCGACACGCAAATCGCCGAACTTGAAGCGAAACGGGAAAAACTCGCTCAACAGCACCCGCGTATCGACTAACCCGCTTCGCTCCGTTGGTAACCTCGCCGCTGCAGCGCCCCCTGCAGCGGCTACCATGATATTTCCACGCCTTGGCGGGCGCACCTGAGGAGCCCGCCGGCCCAGACAACTCAGGGACGGCAACCATGTCCAACAGCCGATCGCAACCCGATGCAGTTTCGGCTTCAGGCGGCCCGCAGCGCTCAAGCGGTGCGGTATTCGACAGCGAACTGCGTTTTCGCGCGCTGGTGACTGCCAGCAGCACCTCGGTGTACCGCATGAGCCCCGACTGGCAAGAGCTGCGCGGGCTTTCCGGGCAAGGCTTTCTGGAAGACACCGCCCACCCCAGCCGCAACTGGCTCGAGAAGTACATCGCCGAAGAAGACCGCCCCAAGGTCCTGGCTGCCATCGCCACAGCAATCGCCGAGCAGCGCATTTTCGAGCTGGAGCACCGCGTGCGCCTGCGTGGTGGCGAGTTTGGCTGGACGCTGTCACGGGCAGTGCCGATCTTCGATGAAGAAGGCCAGGTGCTTGAATGGTTTGGCGCCGCCGTGGACGTCACCCGCCAGCACGAAACCCTGGCCCGGCTGCGCGAGAGCGAGGTGGCGTTCAAGACCATCGCCGACACCGTGCCGCAATTGGTCTGGGTGACCGACCAAGGCGGGCAATTCGCGTTCTTCAACCAGCGTTGGCGCGACTATTTTGGCCCTGCCGGGCAGGTAGCGGACTTTGCAAGCTTCGCCCAAGGTTGCCTGCACCCGGACGACAGCCTGGCCGCCGAAGCTGCGTTTACCCAGGCCAGGGCCAGCGGTGTGGTCTATGAAGGTGAATACCGCCTGCGCCAGCACGACGGCAGCTACCGCTGGTTCATGCTGCGCGCCCAGCCCTACCGCGACCCCGACAGCGGCGCCCTGCTGCGCTGGTACGGTACCGCGGTCGATGTCCACGACCGCCACAGCACCGAGGCGCGGTTGCGCAGCTTCAACGAAGAGCTCGAAGTGCAGGTTCAGGCCGGCTCGCGCGAGCTGCAGGCGGCCGAGGCGCAAATGCGCCAGATGCAAAAACTCGAAGCCATCGGCCAGCTCACCGGCGGCGTAGCCCACGATTTCAACAACCTGCTCACCGTGATTCGCAACTCAGCCGAGCTGATGCGCCGCAAAACCTTGGCCCCTGAGCGCCAGCAGCGCTATCTGGATGCCATCCTCGACACCGCCGACCGCGCCGCCAAGCTGACCAGCCAGTTGCTCGCCTTCGCCCGGCGCCAGGCGCTGCGCCCGCAGGTCTTCGCGGTGGGCCCGCAGGTCGAGCAGATCGCCGGCATGCTGCGCAGCCTGGTCGGCGCGCGGGTGCAGATAAACGTGCAGGTGCCAGGGCAAGACAGTTACGTCGAAGCCGACCTGAACCAGTTCGAAATCGCACTGGTGAACCTGGTGGTCAACGCCCGCGACGCCACGCACGATCAAGGCAACATCACCATTTGCGTGAGCCCTGCAAGCGAGGCCGAGGGCTGGATCGAGATTGCCGTCGGCGACGACGGTCATGGCATCGCCGCCACTGACCTTGAGCGCATCTTCGATCCGTTCTACACCACCAAGGCACAGGGCAAAGGCACTGGGCTGGGGTTGTCCCAAGTGAAGGGTTTCGTGCATCAGTCGGGTGGCTCGTTGCAGGTGCGCAGCACGCTCGGCAAGGGCTCAACCTTTATTACGTCGCTGCCGGCGGTAAGTGCTCCGGGCGTGGTCACGCCTGAGCTGCCCGCGCAAGCCCCGGCGCACACCAACGGCCATGTGCTGGTGGTCGAGGACAATATTCAGATACGCGAATTTACCGCCACCTTGCTTGAAGATATGGGCTACACCACCAGCCTTGCGCACAACGCCGAGGCCGCCCTGGCGCTGTTGGAGGCCGGGCGCGAGCACATCGATGTGGTGCTCGCGGATGTGGTCATGCCGGGCATGAGCGGCATCGAACTGGCGCGCTTTGTGCGCCATCGCTGGCCCGAACTGCCGCTGGTACTCACCAGTGGCTACAGCCAGGCGCTGATTGGGGATGACCCGCAGGGGTTCGAGCTGCTTGGCAAACCCTATTCGGTCGATCAGTTGCTGCGGGCGTTCGAAACCGCCATCAAGCCGCGCTGAGAGGGTGTTGCCCCCGCTGATTGAATTCGCCCCACGTTCTAGCGCAATCCGCTTGAATCCTTGCCTGATTCTCTGAACCTGCAGGGCCACAGATGGGAAACCCCGCGCCTGCGCGCTAGAGTTGCTGCACAAGGAGCCGACCACAGGCCCCATGGCGTCTTGCGCATCAATGCGGGGATGCACATATGACAAAGCCACATCAACCGATGATCAGCAGGTGAGCCATGGAACTACGAATCAACCAGAAGACCTACCAGGTCGAGGCTGAGGCCGACACGCCGTTGCTTTGGGTTATCCGCGACGACCTCGGCATGACCGGCACCAAATACGGCTGCGGCCTGGCCCAGTGCGGCGCCTGTTCGGTGCTGGTGGACGGCAACGTCGTGCGCGCCTGCGTTACCCCGGTGGCCGGTGTGGTTGGCCGCGAGATCACCACCATTGAGGCCATCGAAGAAGATGCCATCGGCAAGCGCGTGGTCGCGGCCTGGGTCGAGCATCAGGTGGCGCAGTGTGGCTATTGCCAGTCCGGCCAGGTGATGGCCGCCACGGCGCTGCTCAAGCACACGCCCAAACCCAGCGACGCGCAGATCGAGGCCGCCATGGTCAACCTGTGCCGCTGCGGCACCTACAACGCCATCCATGCCGCCGTGCATGAGCTGGCCGAGGGGGGTAAAGCCTGATGAAGCGGCGTATCGAAACCCCGCAAGACCTGCTTGACCTGCCAGCCGGCGAAACCATCAACCTGTCGCGCCGGCGCTTTGTTGCCGGTACCGCCATCGGCGCATTAGTGCTGGGTTTTGGCCTGCCGGTGGGCGTGCCACGGGTACAGGCTGCTGCGGCAACGGCTGAGCGCGGCACCCAGGTGCCGGCCTTCCTCGAAATTCGCCCGGACAACACCGTGCGCCTGCTGTGCCCCTTCATGGAAGGCGGCCAAGGCACCTACACCGCCATGGCGCAGATTGTCGGCGAAGAGCTGGACATGGACCCCGCCCAGTTCGTGGTGGACAGCGCGCCGCCCGGCGAAGCCTATGTGGTCATGGAAAACGGCATGCGCATCACCGGCGGCAGCATGTCGGTGCGCATGAGCTACCCGACCATGCGCCGCCTCGGCGGCCTGGCCCGCGCCATGCTGCTGCAGGCGGCGGCCGAACAACTGGGCGTGCCAGTGAGTGAACTGAGCACCGAGCCTGGCAAGGTGCTGCACGCAGCCTCTGGCCGTTCGCTGGCGTATGGCCAACTGGCCGGCCGTGCCATGGACCTGCCAGTGCCGGACCCGGCCAGCATCAAGCTGCGCGACCCTGGCCAGTTCCGCTGGATCGGCAAGCCCGTGCGCCGCCTGGACGCCTACGACAAGTCCACCGGCAAGGCCGTGTTCAGCATCGACATCAAAGTCGACGACATGCTCCACGCTGCCGTCCAGCACGCGCCACGCCTGGGCATGACCGTGGGCAACATGCGCAACGAAGCGCAGGTCAAGGCCATGCAAGGCGTGCACTCGGTACACACGTTGCCCGGCGCCGTCGCCGTGGTGGCCGAGCGCTGGTGGCACGCCAAGCGTGCGGTCGAGGCATTGCAGGTCGACTGGCAAGAACCTGGCGCCGACAACACCTTGCGGGTCATGCCGGCTGATTTTTCCAGCGCCGGCTGGCTCGACCACCTGGCCGCCCAGACGGGCCCGGCCCGTGACGATGAACACGAAGGGGACCTTGCCGCCGCCATGGCCAGCGCCAAGACCACCGTCGAGGCCAGCTACCGCAACCAGTACGTCAACCACGGCCAACTGGAACCCCCCTCGGCGACGGCGCGCTTCAACCCCGACGGAAGCCTGGAGGTGTGGCTGCCCAACCAGGCGCCAGACATGTTCCGCGCCGACATTGCCAAGCGCACAGGCCTGGCCCCGGAGCAAATCACCCTGCACTCGCCACTGCTGGGTGGGTTCTTCGGCCGGCACTTCTTGTACGAATCGGCCAACCCCTACCCGCAGGCGATAGCCTTGGCCAAGGCCGTTGGCCGCCCGGTCAAGCTGATCTGGACCCGCGAGGAAGAATTCTTGCGCGATGTGCTGCGCCCCGTGGCGGTGGTCAAGTTCCGTGCAGGGCTCGATGCCGATGGCATGCCGGTCGCCATCGAGGCGGTCAGCGCCACCGAAGGCCCCACCGAAGCCTTGGCCGGCAAGCAGGGCGAGAAAATCGACCCGACGGCCCTTGAAGGCTTGTCGGGCAAGGCCTACGCCATCCCCAACAAGCGCATCGCGCAGATCTACGTCAAAGGCCCGGCAATGCTCGGTTACTGGCGTTCGGTGGGCAATTCGCTGAATGACTTCTTCTATGAAAGCTTCCTCGACGAACTCGCCGACAAGGGCGGCAAGGACCCTTATGAACTGCGCCTGCACCTGCTGCGCGGCAACCCGCGGCTGACCACCCTGCTGCAGGCAGTGGCGGAACTTGCCGGCGGTTGGAAACCTGGGCCGTTCACCGCCGAGGACGGCAGCAAGCGCGCCCGTGGTGTGGCCATGGCCTCGCCGTTCGGCTCGCATGCGGCGGTAATTGCCGAGGTCTCGATTGAAAACGGCCAAGTGAAGGTGCATGACATCTGGCAAGCCATCGACCCGGGCAGCATCGTCAACCCGGCGATCATCGAGGCGCAGGTCAATGGCGCAGTCGCCTTAGGGCTGTCGCAGACCTTGCTGGAAGAGGCGGTATGGCAAAACGGCGCGCCACGGGCCCGCAACTATGACCTGTACCCGATCCTGCCGCCGCAGCGCATGGCGCGGGTGCATGTGCGTATCGTCCAGAGCGGCGAGAAGATGGGCGGTATTGGTGAGCCGCCGCTGCCAGCCGTCGCTCCGGCGGTAGCCAACGCAGTGGCACGTTTGACCGGGCAGCGTGTGCGCAGCCTGCCACTTGACCGCCATACGTTCAGCTGAGGGCCGCCCATGAGTAACCGCCGATTCGCAACGACTGCGCGCTGGCTGGCTGTGCCATGCCTGCTCGCCGCTGGCCTGCTGGCCTGGTACGTCACCCGCGAGCCTGCCTCGCCGTTCACCACCGACACCGCTGTTGACGCAGCACTGGTCAGCCGCGGCGAGTACGTCGCCCGGCTGAGCGATTGCGTGGCCTGTCACAGCCTGCCGGGCAAGACGCCGTTTGCCGGGGGCCTGGAAATGGCCACCCCGCTGGGGGCGATCCACGCCACCAACATCACCCCTGACCGCGAGCACGGCATCGGCGCCTACAGCCTGGCCGACTTCGACCGTGCGGTGCGCCAAGGCGTGGCGCCGGGCGCTCGCCGGCTGTACCCGGCAATGCCCTACCCGTCCTACGCCAAGCTGAGCGACGATGATGTGCGCGCGCTGTATGCGTTCTTCATGCAGGGGGTGCAGCCTTCGGCCGAGGCCAATATCCCCAGCAGCATCCCCTGGCCGCTGAACATGCGCTGGCCGATCGCGCTATGGAACGGGCTGTTCGCACCGGCTCACACGTATGCCGCAAAGCCCAGCCAGGATGCGCTGTGGAACCGGGGTGCGTACATCGTCCAGGGCCCCGGCCACTGCGGCAGTTGCCATACCCCGCGCGGCCTTGCGTTCAACGAGAAGGCCTTGGATGAAAGCGGCACGCCGTTCCTCGCCGGCGCCTTGCTTGACGGCTGGTACGCACCGAGCCTGCGTCAGGACCCGAACACCGGCCTTGGCCGTTGGAGCGAGCCTGAAATCGTGCAGTTCCTCAAGACTGGGCGCAACAAACACGCGGTGGTGTATGGCTCGATGACCGAGGCGTTCAACAACTCCACGCAGTTCATGGCTGACGACGACCTAGCCGCCATTGCCCGCTACCTGAAGTCGCTGCCAGGCGACCCGGCCCGGGATGGCAAGCCCTGGCAGTACCAGGCGGTTTCGGCCGCCGGACGCCTTGACGCGCCCGGCGCCCATACCTACGTGACCCGTTGCGCCAGTTGCCATGGTTTGGACGGCAAAGGCCAACCCGAGTGGATGCCGCCGTTGGCCGGGGCCACGTCGATGCTGGCCAAGGAGAACGCCTCGGCGATCAACATCACCCTCAATGGCTCGCAGCGCATCGTCGCCGCCGGGGTGCCGGATGCCTATCGCATGCCGGCATTCCGTGAGCAGTTGTCGGACCAGCAGATCGCCGAGGTGTTGAGTTTTGCGCGAAGTGCGTGGGGCAATGAAGCCGCAGCGGTGGATGCCAAAGCGGTGGCCAAGCTGCGCGAGCACACCGACCCGGCCAGCAGCAGCCCAATCATCTTGCATATGCGCTGAAGGGGTACGGAGCCTGTCGCCGCACAATGACCGGCGAGGCTGTACGCGGTCTTTGTAGGAGCGGTCTTGTGCCGCGAAAGGGCTGCGCAGCAGCCCCGGCGATTTTGCATGATGCCTAGATCTCGGGGCTGCTGCGCAGCCCTTTCGCGGCACAAGGCCGCTCCTACAGGGATCACAGGATTGAGTGGGAATTGTTACTCAAGCCCCGGCGCCAAGACTCAACGAGAGGTTGCAAACATCATGGAAAGCATCGACCTGTTGGTCTTGCGCACAGCCCATGACTGGCTCGCCAGCGGCCATCGTGTGCTACTGGCCACCGTCGCCCACACCTGGGGTTCGTCGCCGCGCCCGGAGGGTTCGATGATGGCCCTGCGCAGCGATGGCCGCGTGGTGGGTAGCGTGTCGGGCGGCTGCATCGAGGACGACCTGATCCACAGCCATACCAGCGCCTACGGCGGCCAACCCTTCACCGACGGCCCACCCCAGCGGGTGCGCTATGGCGTCAGTGCCGATGAAGCGCACCGCTTCGGCCTGCCCTGCGGCGGCACGCTGGAACTGGTTCTGGAATTCAGCCCGGACCCTGCCGCGCTGCAGCAACTGCTCGGCCTGCTCGACGACGGCCAACTGGTACAACGCACGCTGGCGCTGGCCGATGGCGCCGTCAGCCTGGCCCCCACAGCCAAGCCGTTGCCCTTCAGTTGCAACAGCCAGCGCATGGCCAACACCCTCGGCCCCGGCTACCGCATGCTGCTGATCGGTGCCGGTGCCCTGGCCGAATACCTGGCCACCATGGCGCTGTTCAACGGCTTCAAGGTGGCAGTGTGCGACCCGCGCCCAGAGCATATGGCCAGTTGGGCCGTGGCCGGGGTGGACGCCGTACCTGGGATGCCGGACGACGTGGTACGGGCCTTCCGGGCCGATGCCCGCACCTGTATCATTGCCGTCAGCCATGACCCCAAGCTCGATGACCTGGCACTGCTCGAAGCCCTGCACGGGCCTGCGTTCTACATTGGCGCTATCGGTTCAAGGCGCAACAGCCAACTGCGCCGCGAGCGGCTGATCGAGCATTTCGGCGAAACCGAACGCTCGCTGGAGCGCCTGCATGGCCCAATCGGTATCTATATCGGCAGCAAGACCCCGGCAGAGATTGCCGTGAGTGTGATGGCCGAGGTGCTGGCGGCGAAGAATGCGGTGAGTTTGCCGGGCGCGCTGAAGGTGTCAGCGGCCAAGGGCGCGCAAGAATCGGCGGTTTGAGCTGCGCTGGCGTCACAAACGCCAGGCAGTGGCTATGCTTGTGTTCGCTAAACCCAACCCGGTATCGATCACAAGGAAGACAGGCAATGAACCCCATTACCCGCGCCATCGCTCTCGCCTCGTTAGTGTCTGCCGCAAGCTTCAGCGCCCATGCCGCCCAGTTGCCCATCGCCAGCGAAGCCTTGGAGAGCCACGTCAGCACCGAGGTCACGGCCATTGACCTGGCCAGCCGCCAGGTCACGGTCAAGGGCCCGCACGACAAGGACGTGACGTTCCAGCTCAGTGAACAGGCCAAGTCGCTGCCCAACCTCAAGGTTGGCGACAAGGTTGATATCTACGTCACCCGTGCGGTCGCCTACGTGCTCAACACCGAGGTCGGCGGTGCCCCGAAGGCCTCGGAAGAAGCGGGCACCCTGCGCGCGACGGCAGCCAACCCCAACCCAGGCGGCGAGGCGTTCCGCCAGGTGAAGGTGACGTCGCAGATCAAGAAGATCGACCTCAAGGCCCACGAGGTCACGTTGTTGCCGCCTGAGGGCAAGTTGCAGGTGGTGAAGGTGGAAGACCCCGAGCTGCAGGGGCGGATGAAAAACCTCAAGGTCGACCAGACCGTTGATGCGATCTACACCGAAGTACTGCGGGTAGAGACTTCGCGCTAGGTTGTTGCGACGCAAGGCCGCAGCTACCCGGGTTCCCCTGGAGGCGCGGCCTTGTGCTGCGATGGGCCGCAACGCGGCCCCTCTCACCGCGGCTCGAACACACTTACCGCCTGCGCATCCACAGCCTTGGGCAGCAACCCTTCGCGGTAGAACGCATCGGCAATGCGTTGCTGCTCCGCCAGGTTATCCACCTGCACAGGCTGCACGTCATAACTGCGCCGAGCATTGGCTTGCTGCACCGTGGCCACGTCCAGGTTGCCCCACAACGGCCCAAGAATCCGCGCCGCCGCCGCCGGGTTGGCCTTGGCCCAGGTGCCCGCCTCGCGCAACGCCTGATACACCTGCTGCAACACCTCGGGGTGCGCCTTGGCATAGTCGCTGCCGGCCAGGTAATAACGCTGATAACTGGCAAGGCCGCTGCCGTCGGCCAGAATGCGCGCGTTCTGTTGGCGCTGGGCGCTGGCCACATACGGGTCCCAGGTTACCCAGGCATCGACCTTGCGGTTCTCGAAGGCTGCGCGCCCGTCCGCCGGGATCAGGTAGGCCGGGGTGATGTCCTTGAAACTCAGCCCCGCCTTGGCCAAGGCCTGAATCAGCAGGTAGTGGCTGCCAGCCGCCTTGGTCACCGCCACACGCTTGCCCTTGAGGTCGGCCAAGGTCTTGAGCGGTGAATCTGCCGGCACCAGAATCGCCTGGGCGGTAGGCGATGGCGTCTCGCGGGCAAAATACGTCAGCCTGGCGCCAGCGGCCTGGGTGAATACCGGCACGGTGTCTGCAACATCAGCCGATACATCGACATTGCCCAGGTTCAGCGCCTCCAGCAACGGCAGGCCGCTTGGAAACTCATGCCAGGAAATACGAATACCTTCAGCGGCCAGCTTCTGTTCGAGGGTGCCTCGGGCTTTGAGTAAAGTCAGCAACGTGGACGATTTCTGGTAGCCGATGCGCAAGGTCTGTTCGGCGCTGGCAAGGCCCGGCAGCAACGCGCCGAACAACAGCGCCAGGGCCATCTGGCGCGCAGGTTTCAACAGCATGGGGCAGTCTCCGGGTCAGGGTTGCGCGGCAAGTTTTGCAGCGCTGGGCAAGGTGAAGCCGGTGGCGAAGGTCGGTGCCACTTCAAGGCGTTCGGCCATCAGGCCGTGGGTGTGATAGAAATCAGCCGTGTCCTGCTGCTGGGCGACGGTCTGCGGGTCGATCACCTGCCAGCGCAACTGGCGCCGCTCGAATTGCAGGCGCGCAGCGTCTTCGGGGAAGCCGATGATCGCCGCCAGGGTTTTCGAGTAGCTGTCCAGGTGCTGGTTGGCCCAGACTTGCGCGCCGGCCAGGCGGTTGAGGTAATCCTGCAGCGCCGCACGCCGGGCGCTGTCATTCAGCGCGCTGTCGGTGGCGGCCAGAAAACTGTTGCCGCTGGACAGCCCTCGTCCATTGACCAGCACCCTGCCCTGCCCGCTCAGCTCGGCCAGCGCGGTGTAGGGTTCCCAGGTGGACCAGGCGTCGACCGAACCGTTGGCCAGGGCAATCTTGGCATCGACCGGGCCGAGAAAACGAAAATCGACGTCCTTTTCGCTCAGGCCCACCTGGTCCAGCGCCTTGAGCGCCAGGTGATGGCCGATGGAGCCACGGCCAGTGGCAATGCGTTTGCCCTTGAGGTCCACCGCAGTGCGCAGCGCAGCGTCCGGGCGCACCAGCAACGCGGTGCCGTACGGGTCGGACTTGTCCACGGCAATCGCCTTGACCGGCGCCCCCGACGCCAGCACGAACAACAACGGCGCATCGCCAATGATGCCGGCATCGATGGCCCCGGCGTTCAGCGCTTCGGCCAAGGGCGCGGCTGCCGGGAACTCGGCCCAGCGAATGTCATAGGGCAGATCGCGCAGTGCGTCGGCGGCCTCAAGCTGGGCGCGCATGTTGCCCTTCTGATCGCCGATACGCAGGGTCAGGCGCTCACTGGCGGTGGCCTGGCTGGCCAGCAGCACCGCTGCGGCAAGGGTCAGCAACTTCGAACGAATGGACATGGCACTCCTCAGGGTCAGAGCAGACGGCTCGATGCGGCCTGTGAAGTGACTGTAACGACAAGATCTGAATAAACTAAATTGATTTTAGGAATAACCTAATATGCATTTTGCAGAACAAACCGCGCGTGCTAAGCAACTGCTATAGCATTACCCGTCTACACGATTATGCTAGTGGCTTATTTTTCCCGTTCTGTCCTGCGAGCGCCGAATATGAAAATCGATGACATGGACGCCTTCGTGGCGGTCATTCGTTGCCAGTCGACCAACCTGGCTGCCGAGGCCTTGCAACTCACGCAGCCGGCCATTACCCGCCGGGTGCAGAACTTCGAGGAAGACCTCGGCGCTACCCTGCTCGACCGCAACACCAAGCCGCTCAAGCCCACGCCCATGGGCTTGCGGGTGTACGAGCAGTGCAAGGCGATCCTGCGCGAGATCGACTCATTGCGTGAACTGGTAGCCAATGACGGCGCGCCGTCGGGCACCCTGCGCCTGGGCGTGCCGCAGACCTTGGGCGATGTGGTGTTGCTCGATGCACTGGCGAAAATCCGCGAGGCCTACCCGCCGCTGCGCACGCAGGTCACCAGCGGCTGGGGCAGCACCCTGATTGCGCGCATGGAAAACGGCGAGCTGGACGCGGCGGCGGCGTTGTTCCCACCGGGCAAGATATTCCCCGAAGGTATCGCCAGCCAGTCGATCGCGCGTATGCCGCTGAAGGTAGTGGCAGCCAAGGGCAGTGCCGGCAAACGCAGCTACAAGCTCAGGGACTGTTATACCCGCGGCTGGGTGCTCAACCCCGACGGGTGCGGGTTCCGCGCGGGGCTGCAACGGGCGTTGAGCGAACAGGGGTTGAGTTTGTCGATCAATCTGGAAACGTTCGGGACCGAGTTGCAGCTAGGGTTGGTGGCCAATGGTCAGGGGCTGGGGCTGGTGCCGGAACCGCTGTTGCTCGCCAGCCGACACCGTGATGAGCTTGAGGTGCTGAATGTTACCGACTTCAAGCCGCTGGTGGATTTGTGGCTGTTTCATCCGCGGTATCTGGGTAATTTGCAAGGGCCGGTGGAGTTGTTTGGTGAGGTGGCCGGGGGGCGGTTGTTGGGGTAAGAGTGAGTTTTGGGGGAGGCTGCCAATGTTCGCCGAGGGACTTCCAGCGCCTGTGAGATCGAGCGCCGCCCGCGCGGCGCATCGCAGGCTGGCGCCAGCTCCCACATCTGTTTCGGGCCAGTTATGCCTGTGAAAGCATCGGCGCCTGCCTTGGTGCCTGTCTTGAGTCATATGGAGCTGCCTTGGCGCACACGCTGAAACCGCGCCTTGCCAACAAGGCGGACCAGGCAATGGCACAGGACAGACTGGCCCGAAACAAATGTGGGAGCTGGCGCCAGCCTGCGATGCGCCGCGCGGGCGGCGCTCGATCGGATAGGCGCCACAACTCTTTCGGCAAACACCTGGCAGCCCTGACACCCCTCTAAATGCATATTTCGCATAAAACAAAAACCAGTAAATTCTAAAAACAAATAATTAGCTTAGAACCAAAAAGACTTTTACAGCCTTCATTCATACGAATACGGTCTTAACAAACCTACCGTCATTCAGGGATGAACCCCTCATGAGTCACCCTTCCGACAGCGCCCTGGCCGAGCTGACCCAGGCCCTGGGGGCCAACGCCGAGCGCTACGACCGCAGCGCGCAGTTCCCCAAAGACAACTTCGACCTGCTGCATCGCCATGGCCTGCTCGCCCTGACCGTACCCCGCACCTTGGGCGGCGGCGGCGCCGACCTGGCTGGCGCACGCCGGGTGATCAGCGCGGTGGCCAAGGGGGACCCCGCCACCGCGCTGATTCTGGTGATGCAGTACCTGCAACACTTTCGCCTGCAAGATGAAGCACGCTGGCCCGAACACCTGCGCCAGCGCGTGGCCCGCGATGCGGTGCAGCACGGCGCACTGATCAACGCCCTGCGCGTGGAACCAGCCCTTGGCACGCCAGCCCGTGGCGGCTTGCCGGCCACCGTCGCGCGGCGCACGGCCGAGGGCTGGCGGCTTAGCGGCAGCAAGATCTACTCCACCGGCAGCCACGGCCTGAGCTGGTACCTGGTGTGGGGTCGCAGCGATGACAGCGACCCGCTGGTAGGCGGCTTTCTAGTGCACCGCGATACCCCCGGCATCACCATCGTCGAGGACTGGGACCACCTTGGCATGCGCGCAACATGCAGCCACGAAGTGCGCTTCGATGACGTGTTGATCCCCCTCGACCACGCCGTCAGCGTCAGCCCCGCCAGCGCCCCAAAGGCGGAACTTGACGGTGAAAGCCTGCTGTGGATGGCCGTGCTGCTGCCGGCGGTCTACGACGGCGTGGCCCGCGCCGCACGCGACTGGCTGGCCGGGTTTCTAAACCAGCGCGCGCCGTCCAACCTCGGCGCGCCGTTGGCTACCCTGCCGCGTTTTCAAGAGGTGCTTGGGCGCATCGACACCCTGTTGTTCGCCAACCAGAGCCTGCTGGACTCCGCAGGCTCCGGGCACATCGACCCGCGCCATGCCGGGCAGGTCAAGCACTTGGTCAGCGCCAACGCCATCCAGGCAGTGCAGCTGGCAGTAGAGGCGGCGGGCAACCCCGGCCTGTCACGGCGCAATCCGCTGGAGCGGCATTACCGCGACGTGCTCTGCAGCCGCATTCACACCCCACAGGACGACGTGGTGTTCAGCCAGGTCGGGCGCACCGCTCTTGCCGAGGTAACCCCATGAGCCATGCAATCATCGCCAGCCAGCTTGATGCCCAGGCCAACCAGGTGCTGCGCGAGCAACTGGCCGACCACGAAGTGATCGATATCGCCCCCAGCCAGTTGGCCATCGAGGTGCCCGCCGATGTGCTGCTCCTGCGCCCGGTCAACATTCGCGGCCAGCGCGTCGACAGCCCGCCTGCCGGCTGGCCGTGGAACTTGAAGTGGGTGCAGTTGGTGTCCTCTGGCATCGATTTCTACCCCGACTGGGTATTCAACGGCCCGCAGGTCACCAGCGGCAAAGGCGCCAACGCCGAACAGGTAGCCGAGTTCGCCTTGGCCCTGATGTTCGCGGCAGCCAAGCAATTACCGGGGCTTTGGGTGAAGGATGCAGACTGGCGCCTGACCCCGCTTGCGCAAGTAAGGGGCCGCACCTTAGGGGTTCTGGGCTTTGGCAGCATCGGCCAGAGCCTGGCGCGCAAGGCCGTGGCGCTGGGCATGCACGTGCTGGCGCTGAGCCGCCCAGGCCAGGCCATCGCCGAGGTGCCCGGCGTGCAGCGCGTCGACAGCCTGCAACAACTGTTCGCCGGCAGTGACCACCTGGTGCTCGCCGCCCCGCTCACCGCCGCCACCCGCGGCCTGATCAACCGTCAGGTGTTGGCCCACGCCCGCCCGGGGCTGCACCTGATCAACATCGCCCGGGGCGGGTTGCTTGACCAACAAGCCCTGCTCGATGCCCTGGACAGCGGCCTGATCGGCCGCGCCAGCCTGGATGTCACCGAGCCTGAGCCGCTGCCTGCCGGGCACCCGTTGTACCACCACCCGCGGGTGTTCCTGTCGCCGCACACCTCGGCCATTTCCGAAGACGGCTACCCGGCCTTGCTCGACGCCTTCATCGCCAACTTCCACCGCTACCGCGAGCAGGCGCCACTGGCCAACCTGGTCGATACCGCACGCGGCTACTGATTACCGGAGAACACACCATGACCTCATTGTCTGCCGTCACCACCAGCACCCCGAGCGTGCGCCAACGGGTCAGCGCCGAAGAATGGGAGGTGCGGGTCAAGCTCGCCGCGGCCTACCGCCTGGCCGCGCTGTTTCGCTGGACCGACCACATCTACACGCACTTTTCGGCGCGAGTGCCGGGCCCTGATGAGCATTTCCTGATCAACGCCTTCGGCCTGTTGTTCGATGAAATCACCGCCTCCAACCTGGTCAAGGTTGACGTCGACGGCACCCTCATCGACGACCCGCTGGGGCTGGGCATCAACCAGGCCGGCTACGTCATCCACAGCGCCATCCACGCCGCTCGCCCCGACCTCAAGGCCGTGCTGCATACCCACACCCGCGACGGCGCGGCGGTCTCGGCCCAGCGTGATGGGCTGCTGCCGATTTCCCAGCACAGCCTGGCCTACTACAGCCGCGTGGCGTACCACGACTACGAAGGCGTGGCGCTGGACCTGGACGAGCAGCAACGGCTGGTGGCCAACCTGGGCCAGAGCAACATCCTGATTCTGCGCAACCATGGCCTGCTGACCGGCGGCATCAGCGTCGAGCATGCGTTCCGCGAGCTGCACGGGCTGGAGCGCGCCTGCAACATCCAGGTGGCGGCGCAGGCGGGCGGCAATGACCAGTTGCTGCACGCATCGCCGGCTGCGATTGCCAAGGTGCATGAGCAGTCCAAGCGGTTTTCCGATGGCAAGGGTGAAGGCATCCAGCGCCACTGGGAAGCACTGATTCGCCAGTTGGACCGGGAGGGGCGGGATTACCAAGACTGATTGCAAGGTAGCGGTTGCCAATCGCGGGGCAAGCCCGCTCCTACAGAGTGCATGAATGCTGCCTTTGTGGAAGTGGGCATGCCCCGCGATTGGCCGCAAAGCGGCCCCGAAGGGCTTGATTGACTGCCATTACGGCAAGCCCACCCCCATCGCCTGGTTTTCGAAGGACCCACCCCATGCCCTCACTGCACCGCCTGTTCGCCATCGGCGCCCTCGCCTTGGCGCTCAATGCCTGCTCGCCGGCAGACAACAACGCCGCCAGCAAAACCCTGAATATCGCCTTCTGGGGCGACAATACCACGCTGGTCAGCGTCGACCCGTTCCAGGTCTACTGGCTCGAACACCGCGTCTTGCTGCGCAACGTCGCCGAATCGCTCACCGACCAGGACCCGCAGACCGGCCGCATCATCCCGTGGCTGGCGAAAAGCTGGGAGGTGGGCAGCGATGCGCTGAGCTACACCTTCCACTTGCGCCAGGACGTCACCTTCAGCAACGGCGAACGCTTCGATGCCCACGCCGTCAAGGCCGCCTTCGATAGCAACAAGGCGTTTGCCACGCAGTTGCCGGCCACCTTCGGCGCCACTTACCTGGCCGGCTACGACCACGCCGAGGTGGTCGACGATTTCACCGTGCGCCTGGTGCTGGCGCGGCCTAACGCCGGCTTCCTGCAAGCCACCTCCACCACCAACCTGGCGATCCTCGCGCCAGCCTCCTACAAGCTAAGCGCCCAGGAGCGCTCGCAGGGCAAGATCATCGGCACCGGCCCGTTCGTGCTGGAACACTACACCCCCGAAGTGGGCGCACGGCTGGTCAAGCGCGCCGACTACGCCTGGGCCTCGGCCAACGTCAGCAACAAGGGCGCGGCGCACCTGGACGCGGTAGAAATCAGCTACATCCCCGAAGAAAGCGTGCGCAATGGCCTGTTTTTGCAAGGCAAGGCCGATATCCTGTGGCCGCGCAACCCGTTCTCCGAGGTTGACCTCAAATTGTTCCAGAGCAAAGGCGCGACCATCCAGAGCCGGTCGCTGCCGGGGCCTGCGCTCAACCTGTACCCCAACACCCGCAACAACCGCCTGCTCGGCGACCGCCAGGTGCGCCTGGCGCTGCAAAAGGCCATCGACCGCACCAGCTACGCGCACACCGTGTACAACGCCGAGTTCCCGGTGGTCAGCGGCGTGTACGACGTGACCACGCCGTATTTCAAGGCGCAGGCCGACAAGCTTGCCTACGACCCCAAAGGCGCCGAACAGCTGCTCGAAGCTGCTGGTTGGCACAAGGGCGCCGACGGCTACCGGCACAAGGACGGCCAGCGCCTGACCTTGCGCTACAACCTCACCCCGGCCGAAAGCGCAGGCGATGTGCTGGTGCAGGACCAACTGCGCAAAGTCGGCATCGACCTGAAGCTGAACGTACTGACCCGCGCCGAATGGGTCGCCGGCAACGCCTCGGGCAACTACGACCTGACCTCCACCTACATGACCCGCGCCGATCCGATCATCCTGCAGACCATCCTCGACCCGCGCGCCGCCAACAGTGCCACCCTGGCCACCAACAGCTACGAGCCGCAGACCTTGCCCAAGGTGCAGGCGCTGTTCGACAGCGGCATCACTGCCACTGCCGACCCGCAGCGCGCTGCCGCCTACGGCCAGTTGCAGGACCTGCTGGTCGATGAAGCAGCGGCATTCCCGCTGTACGAACGGGTGTGGCAGGCGGCGACCGCGCCACGGGTCAAGGACTTCCGCTGGACCGCCGAGGGCTTTGCCTTCCTCAGTGACATTCAGGTCGGGCAGCCATGAAACGCTACCTGATTGGCCGGGTCGGCCAGGCGCTGCTGGTGTTGTGGGGCGCTTATACCATCACCTATTTCATCCTCTACCTGCTGCCCGGCGACACCCTGGCGATCATGCTCAGCGCCTCAGGCATGGAAGCCGACGGCCTGTCGCCTGAAGACCTGGCCAAGGCCCGTGCCTATTACGGCCTGGACCGTGGCCTGTTCGAGCAGTATTTCGACCTGCTGTGGCGCGCCGTGCACGGCGACCTTGGCCAGTCGCTGTCGCTGGGCCGGCCAGTCACCGCGCTGCTGGCCGAGCGCCTGCCGCAAACCCTGGCGCTGGCGGGGCTTGCCATCGTGCTTTCGCTTTTGGGCGGGGTGGGCCTTGCCTACCTCACCGCCTACCTGCAATGGCGTCCGTTGAAAACCGCCCTCACCCGCTTGCCATCACTGGGCTTTTCGGTGCCGGTGTTCTGGATGGGGCTGCTGCTGATTCAGGTGTTCGCGTTTGGCCTTGGCTGGTTTCCGGCCACCGGCAGCCAAGGCTTTGCCAGCCTGGTATTGCCAGCCGTGACCCTTGCGATCCCCAGCGCTGCGGTGTATGCCCAGGTGCTGCAACGCGGTTTCCAGGGCGTGTGGCAGGAGCCTTACATCGCCACCGCCTTCGCCAAGGGGCTTAGCCGCGCACAGGTGCAGGCCCGCCACGGCCTGCGCAACGCGGCGCTGCCGCTGCTGACGCTGATCGGCCTGCAGGTCGGCAATACCGTATCCGGCGCGGTGCTGGTCGAGACCATCTTCTCGCGCAATGGCGTGGGCCGCCTGGCCCAGGAAGCGGTGCTGCGCCAGGACATCCCGGTGGTGCTGGCGGTGGTTGCCGTATCAGCCGCCGCCTTTGTGCTGGTGAACCTGATCGTCGATTTGCTTTACCCGTGGCTTGATCCACGCATCGCCCATACCGCCAAGGTGAGCTGAGATGACCACTGATATCCGCCTATACACAGCCGGCGACGCCGCACCTGTGCCCGCCTGGAAACGCCGCACCCGCTGGCAGCGCCTGCAACAGGCAGTGGCCCCACTACTGCGCCGCCCAGGCTTCAGCCTGGCGCTGCTGGTGGTGCTGTTCGCCCTGCTGGCGGCGCTGGCTCCCCACTGGCTGAGCAGCTTCGCCCCCTACGCCACCTCGCCCGCCGACAAGCTCAGCGCCCCAAGCGCTGTGCACTGGTTCGGCACCGACGAACTGGGCCGTGACCTGTACACCCGCGTGGTCTACGGCGCACGCCTGTCAGTACAGGCCGCGCTGCTGGCGGTGGCCATCGCCCTGCTGGGCGGTCTTGGCATTGGCGTGCTGGCAGGGTTTGCCGGCGGGCGCCTGGATGCAGCGCTGATGCGCCTGGTCGACGTACTGCTGGCTTTGCCCGGCCTGCTGCTGGCGCTGGCCATCGTTACCGCCATCGGCTTTGGCACGGTGCCGGTGGCGATTGCCGTGGGCGTCGGCATCATCCCAGGCTTTGCCCGCACCACCCGTGCCGAGGTGTTGCGCATCAAGACCCTGCCGTATGTAGAGGCAGCGCGCCTGGGCGGTGCAAGCTGGCTACGCACGCTGCTGCGCCATGTTCTACCTAACGCCTGGGGGCCGGTGGCGGTGCTGGCCACGCTGGACTTCGGGGCGGCCATTCTGGCTACAGCAGGCTTGAGCTTTCTCGGTTTTGGCGCCGCACCACCGGCGGCGGAATGGGGCACGCTGATCGCCAGCGGCCGGCACTTTCTGATCACCGCCCCCTGGGTATCGCTGCTGCCGGGCTTGTTCGTGGTCGCAGTGGTGTTCAGCCTCAACCACCTGGCGCGCAGCGCCGAGGAGCATGCCCGATGAGCCAGCCCCCTTTGATCGAGGTCCGCGACCTCAGTGTCAGCTACCGTTTTGCCGGGCAGCAGACCCAGGCCATTCGCGGCCTTTCCTTCAGCCTGCAGCAGGGCGAAACCCTGGCGATTGTCGGCGAGTCCGGTTCGGGCAAATCGACCTTGGCCAATGCCCTGCTTGGGCTGCTGCCGGGCAACGCGCATATCGACCAGGGCGAGCTGCGGGTCGCCGGTGTCGATGTGGCCAAGGCCGGCGAGCGTGCCCGGCGTGCGCTACGCGGGCGCACCGTGGCGCTTGTGCCGCAGGACCCGATGGTCAGCCTCAACCCGACCTTGCGTGTCGGCCAGCAGATCGCCGAAGCGCTGCAACTCGCCCATCGCCGGCGCTACCCGGCGCTGGACAGCGAGGTGCTGGAGCTGCTCGCCCAGGTGGGCCTGGACGAGCCAGCACTGCGTGCCCGCCAATACCCCCACGAGCTGTCCGGTGGCATGCGCCAGCGGGTGTTGATCGCCATCGCCCTGGCCGGCGACCCGCGCCTGATCATCGCCGACGAGCCCACCAGCGCATTAGATGTGACAGTCCAGCGGCGCATCCTTGACCACTTGCAGCGGCTGGTGGCCGAGCGTGGCATTTCGTTGCTGATCATCACTCACGACCTGGGCATGGCCTGCGACCGCGCCGACCGCCTGCTGGTGATGAAACACGGCGAGTTGGTCGAGCATGCTTCGCCACGCCAGGTGCTGTGGGGCTCACAGCAGCCGTACACGCGTGACCTGCTCAACGCGGCGCCTGCCTTCGTGCCTCGGCGCCGGCCCGGCCCGCCAGCCGGCCAGGCGCCGTTGCTGCGCCTGAGCAACGTCGGCAAGCGCTTTGCGCTGCCTGGCCAGGCAGCGCCGTTTACCGCACTGCACGATTTGAGCCTTGACGTGTACGCCGGGCAAACGCTGGCCATTGTCGGTGAGTCGGGCTCGGGCAAAAGCACGGCGCTGCGCATTGCCCTGGGGCTGGAAGCGCCCAGCGAGGGCCGGGTTGAGTTTGCCGGCGAAGATGTTACCGGTTACAGCTGGAGGGCCTTCAGGCCGCTGCGCCGGCGTATCCAGCTGGTGCAGCAGAACCCGTTCGCTGCCCTCGACCCGCGCTTTACCGTGTTCGACAGCATTGTCGAGCCGCTGGTGTCGTTTGGGCTGCTCAAGGGCGAGGCGCTGGAACAGAAGGCCCGCGATCTGATAAGCCGGGTGCAGTTGCCGGTGCAGTTTCTCGACCGCCTGCCCAAGGAATTATCCGGTGGCCAGCGCCAGCGCGTGGCGATTGCCCGCGCGCTGGCGCTGGAGCCTGAGGTATTGCTGCTCGACGAGCCGGTGAGTGCGCTGGATGTATCGGTGCAAGCGCAGATTCTGGCGCTGCTCGAAGCGCTGCAGCGCGACCTGGGTATTGCCTATGTGCTGGTGTCACATGATTTGGCGGTAGTGGCGAGCATGGCGGACCAGGTGCTGGTGCTGCGGCGCGGCGAAGTGGTGGAGCAAGGGGCGGCGCTGCAGGTGTTGTCGCAGCCGCAGAGTAGCTACACCCGCGAGCTGATTGCGGCGATACCGGGGTATTCGCGCAGTGTGTTGCCGGTGGCGGTTTAGGTCGCCTGGGCTGGCAACCCTCAGACTCAGAGGGCCTCATGCGTGGGAGATTGCGTGGTTTCAGGCAAGCAACTATTTGATGGTGTAGGAGCGGCCTTGTGTCGCGAAAGGGGTGCGAAGCGCCCCCAGCACACGTGCATCAAGCTGAAATCGCCGGGACCGCTTTGCGACCCTTTCGCGACACAAGGCCGCTCCTACAGAACGACAGCACACAATTGGACATATTATAAAAATATCTTTATCAGTTATTCGCATAATTAGCTTAGAACCACAAAGCCTTTCACAACCCCCTCCCCTACACGCTAACGTCCCTTCCACCAGTCCGACCCCACGCCCGGCGGAGGCCTTAACTATCCGAATGCAAAGGTACTCCCATGAGCAAACGACAGATCAAACTCGGCGCAATGATTCACGGCGTTGGCCACGGCTGGGGCGAGTGGCGTCACCCTGATGCGCTGGCCGATGCCAGCGTCAATTTCGGCTTCTACAAGCAGCAGGCGCAACTGGCCGAAGCCGGTAAATTCGACTTCGCCTTCATCGCCGACAGCCTGCACATCCACGCCCGCTCAAGCCCCCACTACCTCAACCGCTTTGAACCATTGACCATCCTTTCGGCGCTGGCGGCCGTCACCGAGCACATCGGCCTGGTGGCCACCGTCACCGTCAGCTACACCGAGCCGTTCCAGGTGGCGCGCCAGTTTGCCTCGCTGGACCTGCTCAGCGGCGGGCGCGCTGGCTGGAACGTGGTCACCTCGTGGCTGTCGGGCACTGCCGACAACTTCGGCAAGGCCGAGCACCCGCCGCATGCGGTGCGCTATCGCATTGCCCGCGAACACGTCGAGGTGGTCAAGGGGCTGTGGGACTCGTGGGAAGACGATGCCTTTACCCGCAACAAGCAAACCGGCGAATACTTCGCCCCGGACAAGCTGCATACCCTTGGCCACCAGGGGGAGTTCTTCAAGGTCAAAGGGCCGCTGAACATCCAGCGATCGCCCCAGGGCCAGCCACTGATCTTTCAGGCCGGGGTGTCCGACGACGGGCGCAATTTTGCCGCGCAAAACGCCGATGCCATTTTTGTCAGCCCCGAGTCGTTCAGTGACGCACGCAGCTACTACCAGGACCTCAAGCAACGCGCCGCCCGCCATGGCCGTAACCCCGAGCAGTTGTTCATCCTGCCCGGCATTCGGCCCATCGTCGGGCGCGATGAAGCAGAGGTTGAGCGCCGCTACCAGCAAGCCGTCGAGCTGGTGAGCATCGAAGACGCCATCGTCGCCCTCGGCCGGCCCTTCAATGACTACGACTTCAGCCAGCATGACCTGGACGCGCCCTTCCCCGACCTCGGCAGCCTGGGCGACAACAGCCACAAGGGTACCGCCGACCAGCTCAAACTGCTGGCCCGCGAGGAACAACTGACCCTGCGCGAACTGGCGCTGCGTTTCTCGCGGCCACGGCGCGACTTCACCGGCACCCCTGAGCAGGTTGCCAATGCTGTGCAGGACTGGTTCGAAAACGGCGCCGCCGACGGTTTCATCATCAACCAGTTGCTGCCTGACGGCTTGCAGTACTTCACCGAACTGGTGGTGCCGCTGCTGCAGGCGCGGGGGCTGGTGCGCCGCGAATACACAGGCTCGACACTGCGGGACAACTTCGGCCTGGCCGTGCCCACCAACCGCAATACCCTGCGCCGCAGCCAGGGCGCGGTGGCTTGAGACCACAGGCTTCGCCGCACACCACAGAAAAGGAGTTTTGTTGCATGCCCCTCGAATTCATCGGCCTTATCGGCCCCCAGGAAGCCAGCGAATCCCAGGCCCCACGCGGCCCGCAGGTAGACCTGCCGTTCATCAAGGCATTCGCCCAGGCGCAAGAGTACGGCGGCTTCGACAAAGCGCTGCTGGCGGTTAACACCAGCGCACCGGACTCGTTGATACTGGCCACCTATGTGGCCGCGCTGACCGAGCGCATCGGCCTGTTGGTGGCGCACCGCCCAGGCTTTCAGGCACCCACCTTCGCTGCCCGCCAGTTTGCCACCCTCGACCAGCTCAGTGGCGGCCGTGCTTCGATCAACGTGATCACCGGCGGCGACAGTGGCGACCTGCAACGTGACGGCGACTTCCTGGACAAGGACGCCCGCTATGCGCGCACCGACGAATACCTGCAAGTGCTGCGCAACACCTGGACCCAGACTGAACCCTTCGACCACCACGGCGCGCACTACCAGGTTGAAGACAACCTGACGCTGGTGAAGCCGGTGGGCCATTTGCCGATCTATTTTTCTGGCGCATCGCCCGCGGCGGTGGAAGTCGCGGCCAAGCATGCAGACGTGTACATGATGTGGGGTGAGCCGCTTGAGCAGGTGCGTGAGCGCATTGCCCAGGTACGCAAGGCGGCAGCCCGCTACGGGCGAGAAAAGCACATCCGTTTCAGCCTGTCTCTGCGGCCGATTCTGGGCGCGACCGAGGAGCAGGCCTGGGACCGCGCCGAGCGCATTCTGGAGGATGCCAAGCAGCGCATCGGCATCCGTCAGGGCAACCGCCGGGAGAAGAACTTCGGCAAGAGCAACATCGGCTCGCAAAGGCTGGTGGAACTGGCCGGGCAGCGCAAGGTGCATGACACCCGGTTGTGGACCGAAATTGCAGCGCTGGGCGGTGGTGCCGGCAACTCCACCTCGCTGGTGGGGACCGCAGAGCAAGTGGCGCAGGCTGCACTGGCGTATTACGAGCTGGGGGTGAGTACGTTCTTGTTCCGCGGGTTCGATCAGTTGCGCGATGCGGTGGAGTATGGGCAGGAGTTGATACCGCGGATTCGCCAGTTGGTGGCGCAGCGGGACGGAGTTGGAGGGCAGAAAAGGGCTTGAAAGGACATTCGCCTCAGGGCCTCGAGGTGCCTGCCGAGGAGGCTTGAATACTTTTCAGATCGAGCGCCGCCTGCGCGGCGCATCGCGGGGCAAGCCCGCTCCCACAGGCCCGCGTCAGCTGCGACATTGGTGGCTGGTCCGATTTCTGTAGGAGCTGGCGACAGCCTGCGATGCGCCGCGCGGGCGGCGCTCGATCTCATAGGCGCTGAAACTCTCTCGGCGGCCACCGGTACGCCTCACCACCAAGCCCAGCATAAAATAGATTTAACGCATCAAATCAAACAATAAAAATCAGAAAATTACATAATTACCTTAGATCAAAAAATCCTTTCACAACCCTCATAAAGATCATTAAGTTCTGTAAACCGACCCCGACCTGGCGGAGGCAAATGGATGTGCGCCTCCCGCCATCGTTCCCCGCACGGGAACGTCTGCCCTGTGGCGCACCTTCCGCTTAAGACACCGAACGGAGAGCGCAACATGGGATTGTCCCGTAGAGACCTGATCGCCCGCATGGCTGCCATCGGCGGCTACTCGGCAGCACTCGGCGCGCTGGGGCAGAACGCCCTGGCGGCC
The DNA here is from genome assembly GCF_014268805.2 of Pseudomonas farsensis. Classification (GTDB taxonomy): domain Bacteria; phylum Pseudomonadota; class Gammaproteobacteria; order Pseudomonadales; family Pseudomonadaceae; genus Aquipseudomonas; species Aquipseudomonas farsensis. Next base: position 397,390 of record NZ_JABWRF020000004.1, on the reverse strand, counting down.
ACTTTCGAACCCCTGCAACTGGCCGCCAACGGCGGCAACGGCAAACGCGTAGTGATTGTCGGTGCCGGTATTTCCGGGCTGGTCTCAGCCTACGAACTGCGCAAGGCCGGCTTTTCGGTCACCGTTCTTGAAGCCCGTGACCGCGTCGGTGGACGGGTCTGGACCCTGCGCAAGGGCGACCGTATCGAACTCAACGACGGCACCTCGCAAACCGTAGAGTTTGACCAAGGGCAGTTCTTCAATGCCGGCGCCGCCCGCCTGCCCAGCCACCACCTGACCATCCTCGGCTACTGCCGCGAACTGGGCGTCGAGTTGCAGGTGCTGGTCAACAGCAGCCGCAACGCCCTCGCCCAGCCCGACCTGGCACGCCCGCCACTGCTGCTGCGCCAGGCAGTCAACGACACCCGTGGCCACTTCAGCGAACTGCTGGCACGCAGCGTCAAGCGCAACAGCCTGGATGCCGAACTGGACGGCGGCCAGCGCAAGGCGCTACTGGACTTCCTCAAGGTCTACGGCGACCTCGACACCGAGCAGCAATACCGCGGCTCGGTGCGCGCCGGCTACACCCGCTTCGCCGGCGCCGGCGACCAGACCCCGGTGCAACGCCAGCCGGTGCCGCTTGAGCAATTGCTCGATAGCAACCTGCTGCTGCCGCTGGTGTTCGACGAAACCCCCGAATTTTCCTCGACCATGTTCCAGCCGGTGGGCGGCATGGACCAGATCCCCAAGGCCTTCTACCGCCAGGTCAAGGACAGCGTGCGCCTGGGCGCCGAGGTACTGGGCATCGAGACCGGCGACAACGCAAGCAAGGTGGTGTGGCGGGATCGCAAGACCGGTCAGCAGCATGTCGAGCATGCCGACTACGCCATCGTCACCCTGCCCTTGCCACTGCTGGCCCGGCTGCCGAACAACTTCAGCGCAGCGTTCAAGCAGGCCATCGGCAGCGCCGAAGGCGACAAGGCCAACAAGGTGGCCTGGCAGTCGCCGCGCTTCTGGGAGACCGACTACCAGATCTACGGCGGCCTCAGCTACATCAACCACGAGGCGCGCACGCTGTGGTACCCCAGCGACCGCCTGAACAGCGCCGAAGGGGTGCTGGTTGCCACCTACAACACCGGCGCCGTGGCCCAGCAGTTCGCTGAAAAATCACTGCCGGCGCAGATCGCCTCGTCACGCCAGGCGGTGGAATCGCTGCACCCAGGCCACAGCCACAAGCTGGGCCGGCCACTGGTGGTGAACTGGTCGAAAGTGCCCTTCAGCAAAGCGCCGTGGATCGTCCACGACGAGGTCGCCCAACCCGGTTACGACCTGCTCAACCAGCCCCAGGGCCGGACCTGGCTGGCCAGTGATGCACTCGCCCATGGCGGGGTCGGCATCTGGCAGAACAGCGCCGCTGAATCCGCGCGCCGGGTTGTCGGCCTGATCGCCCAACACGCTACCCAGGCCATCCGCGCCGCCTGACCCTCAAGGAAACCACCCCATGCCTCGTCTTCTTCTGCTCGCCGGAGTTCTCATGTCGCTGACCCTCAATGCCCAGGCCGACAGCATCAAACGTGTTGCCCCTCCTGGCTCGAACTTCCCGATTTCGCAACTGGTGACAGTGCCGGCCGGTGCGCAACTGACGTTTGTCAGCGGCACCCTGCCCGATGTCGCGGACAGCACCGCCCCTAAGGGCAGCATCGCCGCCTTGGGCAATACCGAAACCCAGACCCGTTCGGTGCTGAAAAAGCTGCGCACGGCCCTGCAAAGCCAAGGCCTGGACCTGGGCGACATTGTGCAACTGCGGGTGTTTCTGGTCGGCGACCCAGCCAACGGCGGCGCCCTGGATTTTGCCGGGCTGCAAACGGCCTACACCGAGTTTTTCGCCACCGCCGAACAGCCGCGCACGCCGACCCGCACCGCCCTTCAGGTGGTCGCGCTGCCGCTGCCGGGGGCACTTGTGGAAATCGACGCTATCGCGGCCAAGGCGCCCTGAGCGCGCCAACCCGCCAGACAAGGAACTGCGTGCATGAAGTCAGCTTTTACCACTGCCTCGTTACTCCCCGTAGCCTTCGCTGCCGGGCTGCATACCACCCCGGCCAGCGCCGACGAACCTGCCGCCCAGGCCTTGGGCACGGTCATCGTCACCGGCAACCGCGGTAGCGAAAAACGGACCGTGACCTCAAGCCCGGTGCCGATCGATGTGATCAGCGCCAGGCAGTTGCAGGAAACCGGCAAGCCCGGCCTGATGGAAGCCCTGAGCGCCACCGTACCCTCGCTGACCCTGCCGGAGAAAACCGGCTGGGACGCCAGCGGCATGGCCCGCGCACCTAACCTGCGTGGGCTCAACGCAGCCCAGGTGCTGGTACTGGTGAACGGCAAACGCCGCCACACCAGCGCCACCCTGAACATCAGCGGCATCAATGCCGGCGCTGCGCCCAGTGACTTGGACCTGATCCCGATCAGCGCCATCGACCACGTCGAGGTGCTGCGCGACGGCGCGGCCGCGCAATATGGCTCGGACGCCATTGCCGGGGTGATCAACGTAATCCTCAAGGCCGACACCAGCGGCACCGCCGTATCCACGGTCGGCCAAGGCTACGACGGCAAGAAACAGACCGTGCAGCAAAGCCTGAACAAAGGCTTCGAGATTGGCCACGACGGCATTGTGCAACTGGCACTCGATGCCCGCAGCCAGAACGACGATAACAAGGCCAGCGCCAACGGCTACAGCCAGGCCGAAGCGCTGGACCACGCCGGCAAGGTCACCTACGGCGGCTACGGCACGCCGAAGATCAACCTGCTGACCTTGGGTTACAACGCCGAGCTGCCGCTTGAAAATGACCTGACGCTGTACTCGTTCAGCACCTGGTCATACCGCAAGGCCGAACAGGGCCAGAACTACCGCCTGCCGACCATCGTCAACACCGTCCCCACCGGCCCTAACGGCCGCCCGGCTGGCTACACGCCGACCTGGTACATCGAGGAGTACGACTACCAGGCCGCTTTCGGCGCCAAGGGCCTGGTGGGCGAATGGGACTGGGACCTGTCCAGTACCTACGGGCGCAACCAGGCCGAACAAGGCACCTGGAACAACCAGAACCCATCGTTGGGCGAAGCCACGCCCAACCACTTCGAATCTGGCACCTGGGTCAGCTCGCAGTTGACCAGCAACCTCGATCTGCGGCGCAGCTTCGAGGTGGGACTGGCCAAGCCGCTGGACTTTTCCTGGGGCCTGGAGCAGCGCCGCGATACCTATCAGGTGCAAGCCGGCGACTGGGCCAGTTGGGCCGATGGCGGCTACTGCGCCGGGCCAGGCAACTGCGCATCGTCCGGCGCGCAGGTGACCAATGGCATCTCCCCGGCCGAGGCCACCAGCGCCAGCCGCAACAGCTACGCAGGCTACGTCGACGTCGGCTTCAACCCGCTGCCGCAGTGGTATTGGGGCGCGGCGCTGCGCTACGAGCACTACGACCGAGGCATTGGCGCCACCCGCAGTGGCAAGCTGACCACGCGCTATGAATTCACCCCGCAACTGGCGGTGCGCGCCACGGTAAGCAACGGGTTCCGTGCGCCTTCGCTGGCCAACAGCCTGTTCAGCGCGCGCTCGACCACTTATGGGGTGGTCAATGGCGTGTATCAGTCGATCAACTACGGCGTGCTGCCGGTGGACTCGGCGGCTGCCCAAGCGCTGGGCGCCGAGTCGCTCAAGCCTGAGAAGTCGACCAATTACAGCCTGGGGCTGACCTGGCAGGCCTCGGAGCGCCTGGCGTTTACCGCCGATGCGTACCTGATCAATGTGCGCGACCGCATTACCCTAACCGGCACACTGCTGGGGCCGGAGGTCACCGCAGCGTTGCTGGCCAACGGCATCGACTCGACGTCGGGCGGGCAGTACTTCACCAATGGCGCCGACACGCGGACCAAGGGCCTGGACCTGGTGAGCAGTTACGACCAGGACCTGGGCGGCGCCGGCTCCGTGAAATGGACGGCGGCCTTCAACTGGAACAAGACCGAGATCCTCGACTACAAGGAGAGCGTGAACATTCTGGGCACGCCGTATCAGTTGATGGACCGCCAGGCGCGTAACCTGCTGACCGAAGTGCAGCCGCACACCAAGCTGATACTGGGTGGCAACTGGCGGCTGGACCGTTACCGGGTCAACCTGGGCTTGACCCGCTATGGGTCATGGCGCGAGGTCAACGCGGCCAATGACCGGAGCCTGGACCGGGAGTACAAGGCGCGCTGGATCACCGACCTGGATGTGGGCTACCAGTTGACCAAGGACCTGGAGCTGGCGGTCGGGGCGCGCAATCTGTTCGATGTCTACCCCGAGCGGCAGGCACCCACCAGCAAGACCATGGTCAAGGGGTACGGGGTGTATTCACCGTATGGCTTTACCGGTGGGTATTACTTCGGGCGGCTGACCTACAACTTCTGAGGCTGGGTGCATCAGCGCTTCATGCAGCGCTGATAGCGCTCGTCGACCCGCCCGGCAAACCAGGCCGTGGTCAGCTTACGGGTAATCTTCGGGCTTTTAAGTTCGATGCCCGGCAGCACCGCCCGGGGCAGGGCCTTGCCGGCCTTGGCCTCGGCCAGGCGGAACACGCCCTGGTAAAGGTCGGTTTGCTCAAGGTCGAGGCTGCTCTCCTGCTCCAGTTGCGCGCGAATCTGCGGGTTGCGCAGGCCCAGTTTCGGCCCCAGCATGCGCGCGGCCGTTTCGGTCTTGCCGGGCATTACCGCGCCTGGCGCGATCAGGTCGCCATCCAGCGCCAACGACGCGCCCGTGGCACGGCTCAGGGCAGCCTGAAACGCGGCGTTGCGGCTGGCGTACCAGCCAGCATTGAAGTCGGCGAAGCGGTACAGCGGGCGCTCATAGTGCGTGGGGTAGCCGAGCAGGTGATAGATGCCGTAGTACATGCCGCCACGGCGGCTGAACACTTCGTCGCGCACCGTGCCCTGATGGTCATAGGGGTAGCCCCTGGCGTGCTGCTCGGAAAACTCGATGCTGACCTGCATCGGCCCGCCAGTGTGGACCGGGTTGAGCCCGCCCAGCAGGGAGCGGCCCAGCGGTACCCGGCCAATCACTTCGTCATAAAGCTCGCTGAGCTGCTTTTCGCTGCGCACTGCCTGCAAGCGCTGCTGGTAGGTCTTGCCATTGCTCGACGGCGTTTGCAGGGCACCGTCGACCAGCAGCTTGGGGATGTGCACGCGTGCGGCACGGCGGTCGATTTCTTCGCGGGCGATACGGCCCAGGTTGGGCACTTGCGGGTCGGCGTTGAACGTCGACTCCTGCTCGGTCACCGCAAGCACCGCGCACAGGTTGCTTTTGTTCGGCGCAATATCCTGGGCCTGGAACGCCACCTGGATATCTTCAGCCCAACCCTCACGGTCCTTGACCTGTGCCGGCAACAGGCGCAGCAACTGCGCGCGGACCTTGGCGGGGTCAGTATCGGCTGCTTGCTCGCCCTGCCCCGCACAGCCTTGCAACAACCCAAGGATCGCCGCCGCCATTGCCGCATACCGCACCTTCATCATGCTCATCCTCTGCCTTGATCAGACAGAGCCTAGCGGCAGTGGGCGCAGGCTTCAATCAGTTGCAGGTCGGCTTGGTCAACCCCGTGCCAATGGTCACGGCGCTGGCCTTCACTTTGGCGAACGCCTGCAATGCTTGGGCATCGAAGCTGCGTTCGCAGTTGAACTTCGTCTCAGACACGAAGTCTTCGCCCTTCGCTTGGGTCATCGCCTGTGCCCAGCGATCAGAGGCCTGGATAGCGGCGTCATCGACCAGCACAACCTCCAGCAGTACCTCTTTGTAGTCCGCTGCATGCGGGCCTTGCCAATACGCGTAAACGGACGGGTCGGCCGCGTTGCCACACATCTGCAGGCAGTCGGCGTAGAACTCAAGCCCGCCACCGGTGGACTCGCCGAGTGCACCAACGGTCAATGGCTGGCCGGCCTTCGGCCCGAAATCCCCGACAAAGCTTTGCAGGTCGGCCTTGCACGTGGGCGACAGCTCCAGGCGCAATGCCGTGACTGTGCCGCCCGCTGCGGTAGCGGTGATAGTGCAGCCTTGGACCTTGTAGGAGTGGTCATCGCCGAGGCTGGTACGCGCAATACCGGCTACCGACTCGAAGTAACGCAGGTTGGCGCCGAGCATTTCACCGTTGAACACATCGGCAAGCTTTGCAGGTGCGGCAAAGGCCTGTGGAACAGCGGCGCAGAAGGACATGGCGGCGATCAGCATGAGACGGGTTTTCATTGCAACTTCCTGTAGGCAGTAAGAAATCCGCCTGCACTTTAGAGCACCACGTAGCATAACGCCATCAATGTTCCGATCAGGGCTGCTCGCCTACCAGATAGGTCTTGCTGATGTGGCGGAACAGCGGGTGGCTGGCGCTGCCCATCAGCTCGAACACCACCATTTCTCGGGTCACGATCTGCGCACCCGCCGCCCCCATACGCGCCAGCGCAGCGGCTTTGCTGGCCGGGGTACGGCTGTCGCAAGCGTCCTCGACGACGAACACCTGCTTGCCCTGCGCCAACAGGCCAAACACGGTTTGCAGCACGCAGACGTGGGTTTCCATGCCGCATACGATCACTTGGTCGCGCGCCAGCAGGCTATCCGGCAGGCAGTCGCCAGCCACGCAGGAGAAATGCACTTTTTCGACGATTTGCGCAGCCGGCGCTGTCGCCTTGAGCGCTTCAAGGGTGTGGCCAAGGCCTTTGGGGTACTGCTCGGAAATGACGATGGGTAGCTGCAGTTCGGCGCTCGCTGCCAGCAGCCAGCGGGCGCGCGCGGCGGTGCCTGCAGGGTCGCTCATGGCGCCGATGAGTTTGTCCTGGATGTCGACCACCAGCAGCGTGGCGTTGGATGGGTCAATCAGCATGGTCCGGCCCTTGCCTGGGTAAAGCCTGCAGCCTTACCCAGACACACAGCGGCGTCAATCAGGCAGACAGCCGAAGGGGCTCCAGGGTGGCGCTGAGCATGGCGAGCACACGGTCTTCATGTTCGTGGATGAAGAAATGCCCACCGGGGAACATGTCGAGGCTGAACGGCCCCTGGGTTTCGTTGCCCCAGGCTTGCAACTGCTCAGCGTTGGCCCGGTCGCTCTGCCCCCCGAGCACATGCAAGGGGCAACGCAGCGGCGCGCGCTGGCGGTAGGCGTAGCGCCCGCACAGCAGAAAATCGGCGCGCACCACCGGCAGTGTCAGGCTCATCAATTCTTCGTTGGCCAGCACCTCTTCCGGGGTTCCGCCCAACTTGCGCAGCTCTGCCAGCAGCTCGGCGTCGCTTTTCGGCTCACGCCAATTTGCGCCGTCGTAGTCTTCGCGCCGAGTTGGCGCCGCCGTGCCACAGGCAAACAACGCCACCGGTGGCGGGCAGCCCAAGGCTTGCAGTTCGTGGGCCAGCTCGAACGCTACCAAAGCGCCCAGGCTGTGCCCGAGCAAGGCATACGGGGCCCCAGCGGCAAGCCGCTGCTCGCCTGCCAGTTGCCGGGCCAGCGCCTGCATGTCGGTGAACGGCGTTTCGCCTAGCCGTGCGCCACGCCCAGGCAATTCGACCGGGCGCACCTGCAGCCAGGCTGGCAGCTTGCGCCGCCAGCGGCTGTAGACCATCGCACTGGCCCCGGAGTACGGCAGGCACAGCAGGTTCAGTGTGGTCACTGTCACTGGGCCGCAGCTGCAGCCATCTGCTGGCGCAGGCTCAGCGGGCGCATGTCGGTCCAGACTTCGTCGATGTAGGCCAGGCACTCCTGTTTCAGGCCACTTTTACCGACTGCACGCCAGCCGTCCGGGATGGCCTTGTAGTCGGGCCAGATGGAATATTGCTCTTCGTGGTTGACCACTACCTGGAACACGATGTCGTCGCGGTCGAATACGGAAGTCATTGCCTGTCTCCTTGAATGATGAGGGCCGGATGCGCCGGGCGCAGGGCGGCTATCAAGAAAACGAAGCGGCCTGCGGAAAAATTACTCCGTCGTGCAGGCCAGCTCCCGAGCGCGGGCGATGGCCGCCTGGATGGCGGCACGGGCCTGGGGGCTGTTCTTCCAGCAGCTGGAGCCAACCAGGCTGGCGGCGCCTTCGACGATATCGCGCGCGTCGGCCGCGGCCAGTTGCGCAAGGTTGTTGTAGCCCAGTTGTTCCAGGCGCTGCAGCACGGTTGGGCCAACGCCTTTGACGGCCTGCAGTTGGCTGCGTGCTTCGGGGGAAAACGCCATGATCACCTCCTTGTGACCTGCGGATTTGCATGTGCGGCGAATAATGGCATATACCAAACGTTCCCCGCCAACTCGTACCAGGAGACCCCCCATGCTCGGCGTGACCGACTACGGCGCTTTCGTGATTGCCTTTATCGTGCTGCTGGCAATCCCGGGGCCGGGCAATTTCGCCCTGATTACCGCCACTGGCAAAGGCGGCATCAAGGGCGGGCTGGCTGCGACCTGCGGGGTGATCCTGGGCGACCAGGTATTGATGTGGCTAGCCGTGGCAGGGGTTGCTGCGCTGCTGGCCGCCTACCCTGCGGCGTTTCACGTGGTGCAGTGGGCGGGGGCTGGGTACCTGGCCTGGCTGGGCCTGCGCATGGTGCTGAGCAAACCAGGCGCAGCGCCCCGTGAAGGCGGCATGAACAATGGCCGGTACCTGCGCCAGACCATGATGATCACCCTGCTCAACCCCAAGGCGATCATGTTCTACATGGCGTTCTTTCCGCTGTTCATCGACCCGGTGAAGCATCAGGGCATGGTCACCTTTGCGTTCATGGCGGTGACAGTGGCTACGGTGACGTTCCTGTATGGGCTGGTGGCGGTGCTGCTGACGCACCACCTGGCCGAGCGCATGCGTGCAAGCCCCAAGGTCAGCAACGTGCTTGAGCGGCTGGCGGGGGCCTGCCTGGTGGGGTTTGGAATAAAGCTTGCCGCGATGCGTTAGCCACCGCCCAACAAGTCGTGGGCATCCAGCAAGCTAAACGCCACCTGCGGGTTGCGTTCCAGCCCGCGGCGAATCGCAGCCGGGATCGACTGCCGGGTCTTGCGGCACAACCCCGGTAGCGCCTCAAGCTCGATGACGATGCCGCGCATGGTGCGTACCTCGTTGAAGCCTGGGGCGATGTGCACCCGCAGGCCGAGGTTCTGGTACATGCGCTGCTGCAGATGCTGCAGGTCGTCGAAGTCCTTGAGGTTTTCCAGGCGGGCGATGAGCTTTTTTTCTTCCTCACGGGTCAGCAGCAGGATGCGTTGCAACTGCTCCGGGCTTTCGAGCAGCTGCTCGCGCCCGCAATCGCAGGCGCCCGGCGGGCATGGGTGGCGTTGGGCTGGCTGGGTGGTCATGGAGCAAGGATAGCCTGAAAGTTGCAACAAACTGTTGGTCCAGGGCCGCCTGGGCCGATCAGGTGATAAAGTGCGCGCCCTCTTCAGTGGCAATGATGGAAGGCTGTGCATGCACAAAATGATCGAGTTTCTGGCGGTGGTTGTGCTGTGCACCATCATCGGCGTGGTGTGCGAGCAACTGGCGGTGAACCAGTACTTCAAGTGGCTGTTGATGGCGCTGCCAGCGGTGGTTTGGGTACGACTGCGTAATCCGTTTGCGCGGTAGGGCTAGCCTTCATGGGGTTTATGTGAAGGCTGAGAAGGGGGCGGCGGTAGTCTCGTACCTACAGCAAATCCTTCAAAGCCCAGGTCATCAAGAGTGCTCCGAGCCCGGCGCCTCCATCGCCAACATCGCCTTGGGCTACAGCCTCAATATCAACCTCGTGCATAAATGGATACGCCTGCACACGCAGAAAACCACCGAGCAACCACGGGCATGACCCGTATGCCTATCTCAAAGATGTGCTGAGGCGCCTGCCGACGCAACGGGCCAGGGAGATTGCGCAGCTGCTGCCGCATCGTTGGCGTCCGGCTTAGTCGTGCAACACGGTTTGCCCGTACGCTTTCATAGAATCTCCCACAGAGAACGTGCTCAGACACGATATTGAGGTCTGGCCGAGATTCCTGTGGGAGATTACCCAGCCCTTCCGGGCTGCGCTGCCGCGCAGAGAACTGGGCAACGTGGGAGCGGGCTTGCCCCGCGATACCGGCCTCGCCGGTGCCATCCATCGCGGGGCAAGCCCGCTCCCACGTTTCGATGTAAATCAGTTAGTTAGCGTTTGTTCTATGAGAGCTGGCGTTAGCCTGCGATGAGGGCCTCGCAGGCTTGCCTGGCCCGATAGCCCTACTACCCCTCTGCCGCTTCGCGCTTCAACCGCGCCCGGCGGGCCATGATGTTGAGCATCTCGATGGCCGTCGAGAACGCCATGGCGGCATACACATAACCCTTCGGCACATGGGCGCCGAAGCCTTCGGCGATCAGGGTCATGCCGATCATGATCAGGAAGCCCAGGGCCAGCATCACGACGGTCGGGTTGTCATTGATGAACTTGGCCAGCGGGTCGGCAGCCACCAGCATCACGATCACAGCAGTGATCACGGCAATGACCATGATCGGCAAGTGCTCGGTCATGCCCACGGCGGTAATGATGCTGTCGATCGAGAAGACAATGTCCAGCAGCAGAATCTGGAAGATCGCCGCACCAAAGCCAATGGTCACGGTACGGCCAACCTTGGACTCTTCCTTGGCACCATGCGGGTCGACGCTTTCGTGGATTTCCTTGGTTGCCTTCCACAGCAGGAACAGGCCACCGGCGATCAGGATCATGTCCTTCCACGAGAACGCATGCCCGAACACCTCGACCACCGGCTCCGTAAGCTGAACGATCCAGGCTACGGTGCTGAGCAAGGCCAGGCGCATGATCAACGCCATGCTGATACCAATGCGCCGCGCCTTGGAGCGGTACGCTTCAGGCAGCTTGTTGGTGAGGATGGAAATAAAGATCAGGTTGTCGATGCCCAGCACCACTTCCATGGCCACCAAGGTGGCCAGTGCGACCCAGGCGGTCGGGCTCGCGGCAAGTTCCAGTAAGTATTCCATGGTTCAGTCGTGCTCCGGTCAGATGTCCTGGGTGTCTTTCTTGTCGTCTTCGGCCTTGGCCTTGCCGTCGCTACCGACCGCATCGCTCAGCGCCTGCTGGGCAGCTTCGTTGGTCTTGTCGATGGCCTGCTTGGCCGACTGGGCCGCCTGGTCGAGCACCTGCTGGGCAGACTTCTCGGCCTGGTCGCAACCACTCATGGCCAACAGCGCGAAAACCAGCACCAACGGTGTACCAATGGATTTGAGTTGTAGCATGGGAGCCTCGCTTGTCGATTGCGGCAGCGCGTCGTGCGCCTGATGGGGAGGCATTCTAGTGAGGCTGAAACATCCAGAAAATTCGTATTTTCAGTGGTTATACTTCGGTTTTAACGAATCGGTAGACGCACATGCTCAATTATCGCCAGCTCCACTATTTCTGGGCCGTGGCCAAGACCGGCAGCATCGTGCGCGCAAGCGAACAGCTCAACCTCACGCCGCAGACCATCAGCGGGCAGATCAGCCTGTTCGAGCAAACCTGGAACATCCAACTGTTCCAACGGGTGGGCCGCCAGCTGGAACTGACCGAAACCGGCCGCCAGACCCTGATTTATGCCGAGCAGATGTTTCAGATCGGCGGCGAACTGGAAGCCATGCTGCGTGCCGGGCCCAAAGAGCAGATTCTGTTCCGCGTAGGCGTGGCCGATGTGGTGCCCAAGTCGATCGTGTACAGCCTGCTGGCGCCAACCCTGGAGCTGGAAGCCGCGCTGCGTATCAACTGCCGCGAAGACAAGCTCGAGCGCCTGCTGGCAGACCTGGCGATCCAGCGCCTGGACCTGGTGATTTCCGACAGCCCCATGCCCAGCCACCTGGACATCAAGGGCTACAGCCAGAAACTCGGTGAGTGCGGGGTGAGTTTTTTTGCCGCCAGTGCGCTTGCAGAGCGCCTGTCCGCGCCCTTCCCCGCCTGCCTGGACAACGCCCCACTGCTGATCCCCGGCCACGAAACCGTCCTGCGCAGCCGCCTGCTGCGCTGGCTGGCCGAACAGAACGTACACCCACGCATCATCGGCGAGTTCGACGACAGCGCCCTGATGCAGGCTTTCGGCCAATCGGGCAGCGGTATCTTCGTGGCACCCAGCGTGATCGCCGAAGAGGTGTGCCGCCAGTATGCGGTGCAACTGATCGGGCAGACCGAAGCGGTCAGCGAATCGTTCTATGCCATTTCGGTAGAGCGCAAGGTCAGCCACCCCGGCATCGTGGCCATTACCGAAAGCGCGCGGCGGGCGCTGTTCCCTGGTTGAGGCCAAGCCCGCCGCTGCGCGAGGCCCCGGCCGGGATGTGCTAAAGTCGCGCCCTTCGACGAATCAGAGACCGTGTTGCACATGTCCTCCATCCTCCGCTTCATTGGCCGTACGGGCCTGGTGACGCAGATCTGCATCGGCCTGGTGGCCGGCATCGCCCTCGCCCTGCTCGCCCCGGCAATCGCCCTGGACCTGGCCTTTATCGGCAAAGTGTTCGTCAGCGCGCTCAAGGCTGTGGCGCCGATCCTGGTGTTCGTGCTGGTCATGGCGTCGATCGCTAACCACCGCCATGGCCAGCAAACCCACATTCGCCCGATCCTCGCCCTGTATCTGCTGAGCACCTTCGCCGCAGCCGTGGTTGCGGTCGGGGCAAGCATGCTGTTCCCCTCGGAACTGGTGCTCAATGCCAGCCAGGCCTCGCTGAGCGCACCCGGCGGCATCACCGAAGTGATGCAGAACCTGCTGCTCAGCGCCGTCGATAACCCGGTCAGTGCCCTGGTGAATGCCAACTTCATTGGCGTGCTCAGTTGGTCCATCGGCCTCGGCATCGCCCTGCGCCACGCCAGCGACAGTACCCGCGGCATGGTCGATGACCTGTCCCATGCGGTAACCCGCATCGTGCGCCTGGTGATCCGCTTCGCGCCGCTGGGCATCTTCGGCCTGGTCACCTCGACCCTCGCCCAGTCCGGCCTCGACGCGCTGCTTGGCTACCTGCACCTGCTGGGCGTGCTGATTGGTTGCATGCTGTTCGTCGCACTGGTGGTGAACCCGCTGATCGTGTTTTGCAAAACCGGCAGCAACCCGTACCCGCTGACCCTGTTGTGCCTGCGCGAAAGCGGCATCACGGCGTTTTTCACCCGCAGCTCGGCGGCCAATATCCCGGTCAACCTGGCGCTGGCCGAAAAACTCGGCCTGCATGAAGACACCTATTCGGTCTCGATCCCGCTGGGCGCGACCATCAACATGGCCGGTGCATCGATCACCATCACCGTGCTGACCCTCGCCGCGGTACACACCCTGGGCATCCCGGTGGACCTGCCAACTGCCGTGCTACTGAGCGTGTTGGCGTCGATCTGCGCGTGTGGCGCTTCCGGCGTGGCCGGCGGCTCGCTGCTGCTGATTCCGTTGGCCTGCAGCCTGTTCGGCATCCCCAGCGAAGTGGCCATGCAGGTGGTTGCGGTGGGCTTCATCATTGGCGTACTGCAAGACTCGGCAGAGACGGCACTGAACTCCTCGACCGACGTACTGTTCACCGCAGCGGCCTGCGGCGGCATGAAGCAGCGCAGCGCCTGAAGCAATGATTGCGGGGCAGGCTTGCCCCGCGATCAGGCTTTACCTAGGCTAGTGGCCTTTTCCTCGCAATGAGACTGGGCCATGTCAGACCAAGAAACCACCGGCGAAGGCCGTTTCACCAGCATCGAAATCCGCGTGCTCGGTTCATTGATCGAGAAGCAGGCAACCAGCCCTGAAAGCTACCCCCTGACCCTCAATGCCCTGGTGCTGGCGTGCAACCAGAAAACCAGCCGTGAGCCAGTGATGAATCTCTCCCCCGGCCAGGTTGGCCAGGCCCTGCGCAGCCTCGAAGGCCAGGACATGACCCGCCTGCAAATGGGCAGCCGCGCTGACCGCTGGGAGCACCGGGTAGGCAAGGCCCTGGAGCTGGTGCCCGCGCAGCTGGTGCTAATGGGCCTGATGTTCCTGCGCGGCCCGCAGACGCTCAATGAGCTGCTGACCCGCAGCAACCGCCTGCACGAGTTCGAAGATGTCGACCAGGTGCAGCACCAGCTGGAGCGTTTGATTTCGCGAGGGTTGGCCCTGCACCTGCCGCGCCAGCCAGGCCAGCGTGAAGACCGCTACACCCATGCGCTGGGCGACCCTGCAGAAATCGAGGCGATTCTTGCTGCGCGCCAGCATGAAGGGGGTTCACGCAGCGCAGGCAATGCCGTGTCGGAGGAACGTATCGAAGCGCTGGAAGCACGCATTGCTGCGCTTGAGGCACGCCTGGACGAGCTGGTTGGCTGAGAGCCAGGGCTGCTTTGCAGCCCATCGCGGCACAAGGCCGCCCCTACAGGATATGTGTGGCCTGTGTAGGAGCGGCCTTGCGCCGCGATGGGCCGCAAAGCGGCCCCGGCGATATCAGGGTTGTTCAGGTTCGGGGAAGTTGCGGCAGCTTTTGCGCTCAGCCAGTTCCCGGTCGCTGGGGCGCTGGTCGACGAACAGGGTACGGCCGTCGGCATAGATTTCCAGGTAGCCCCAGTGCAAGTCTTGCTCTTGCTGGCCGGGCTGGGGTGGCACTAGCCACCAAGGTTCGCGGCTGATCAAGGTCATTGGCGTGGTTCCCGAGGATGTCAGCAGTAATAGTAGACACCCTCAGGCCCGTGGCGAGCAGGCTTGCCCACTCGCCCCACCATCCCCCCAGGCCTCAGGCCGGCGCAGAGGTACGGATCAGGTGGTCGAATGCAGCCAGCGAAGCCTTGGCGCCCTCGCCCACAGCGATAACGATCTGCTTGTACGGCACAGTGGTCACGTCACCTGCGGCAAACACGCCCGGGATGCTGGTCTGGCCCTTGGCATCGACAATGATCTCGCCGCGTGGCGACAGCTCGACAGTGCCCTTGAGCCAATCGGTGTTCGGCAACAGGCCGATCTGCACGAAGATGCCTTCAAGCTCGATCTCATGTTCGCTATCCGTGGTGCGGTCCTTGTAACGCAGCCCAGACACCTTCTCGCCATTGCCGATCACCTCGGTGGTCAACGCGCTCTTGATCACGTTGACGTTGGCAAGGCTCAGCAGCTTGCGCTGCAACACGGCGTCGGCGCGCAGTTGGCTGTCGAACTCGATCAGCGTCACTTCGGCGACGATACCCGCAAGGTCGATGGCCGCTTCCACACCCGAGTTACCGCCACCAATCACCGCCACGCGCTTGCCCTTGAACAACGGGCCATCGCAGTGCGGGCAGTAGGCGACGCCACGGCCACGGTATTGCTGCTCACCGGGCACGTTCATTTCGCGCCAGCGGGCACCGGTGGCCAGGATCACGGTCTTGGCCTTGAGCGCAGCACCACCGGCCAGGCGCACTTCGTGCAGGCCGCCGTCGGCTGCCGGGATCAGCGCTTCGCCGCGCTGCAGGTTCATGATGTCGACGTCGTACTGCTTGACGTGCTCTTCAAGCGCCGTGGCCAGCTTCGGCCCTTCGGTTTCCTGCACCGAGACAAAGTTCTCGATAGCCAGCGTGTCGAGCACCTGGCCGCCGAAACGCTCGGCAGCCACACCGGTGCGGATACCTTTACGCGCCGCATAGATGGCCGCCGAAGCACCGGCCGGGCCACCGCCGACTACCAGCACATCGAAGGCATCCTTGGCATTGATTTTCTCGGCCTGACGGTCGGCTGCGCCGGTGTCGATCTTGCCCAGAATCTCTTCAAGGCCCATGCGCCCCTGGCCGAAGACTTCACCGTTGAGGTAGATGCTCGGCACCGCCATGACCTTGCGCCGCTCGACCTCGTCCTGGAACAGCGCGCCATCAATCGCCACATGGCGCACGTTAGGGTTGAGCACCGCCATCAGGTTCAGCGCCTGGACCACATCCGGGCAGTTCTGGCACGACAGCGAGAAATAGGTTTCGAAGGTGAATTCGCCCTTCAGGCCCTGGATCTGCTCGATCACTTCGGCGCTGGCCTTGGAGGGGTGGCCGCCGACTTGCAGCAGCGCCAGCACCAGGGAGGTGAATTCGTGGCCCATGGGGATGCCGGCAAAGCGCAGGCTGATGTCAGCCCCCGGGCGGTTCAGCGAGAACGAAGGGCGACGTGCATCGTTGCCGTCTGCGCTGAAGGTAATGAGGTTGGACAGGCCGGCGATTTCCACCAGCAAGTCGTGCAATTCGCGGGACTTCGCGCCGTCGTCGAGGGAGGCAACGATCTCGATCGGCTGGGTGACCCGCTCCAGGTAGGTTTTCAGTTGCGATTTAAGCGTGGCGTCCAACATACGGGCGATTCCTTTTTTCAAAACTCGGATACAAAAACGCCCAGGCGAGGTCGCCCGGGCGCTTTTACGGGGCGGTAACTACTTCAGCTTTGGCGGCTGTCTACCGCCCACAAGGTGCTGGACACTTAGATCTTGCCGACCAAGTCCAGGGACGGGGCCAGGGTGGCTTCGCCTTCTTTCCACTTGGCTGGGCATACTTCGCCTGGGTGAGCGGCGACGTACTGGGCAGCCTTGACCTTGCGCAGCAGTTCGGCAGCATCGCGGCCTACACCACCGTCGTTCAGTTCGACGATCTTGATCTGGCCTTCTGGGTTGATCACGAAGGTACCGCGGTCAGCCAGGCCTGCTTCTTCGATCAGCACGTCGAAGTTGCGCGAAATGACGTGGGTCGGGTCACCGATCAGTGGGTACTGGATCTTGCCGATGGTGTCCGAGGTGTCGTGCCAGGCTTTGTGGGTGAAGTGGGTGTCAGTGGACACACCGTAGATTTCCACGCCCAGTTTCTGGAATTCGGCGTAGTTGTCGGCCAGGTCGCCCAGTTCGGTCGGGCAGACGAAGGTGAAGTCTGCCGGGTAGAAGAACACGACCGACCATTTGCCTTTCAGATCGGCGTCGCTGACCTGAACGAACTCGCCTTTGTGGTAGGCAGTGGCGTTGAACGGTTTGACTTGGCTGTTGATGATTGGCATGCGAGACGCTCCTTCATGGGGTTGGAATCAGTTGATGGAGTGAATCCTACCGACAGCGGCGGCTGAAGGCTCATTGGCAAAGCTGATGCTGCTGATTGGTTTTGGCTATAAGGCGGGTTTATTAATAGAAGCGAATGGGCTGAGCAAAGGATTGCGGGGCGCCGAGGTCGGTTGGCGTCCCTGGGCGTGGCTTACAAGTCCAGCTGGCCTGCCTCAGCCAATGCCGGCGGCTGCTGCAATAGCCCGCGTGGCAGGCGGAACCCCTTGAAGGGCTGCTGGGTGATGGGGTTGAACGCCTTTTCCGAACTCAATCGATAGCGCATCGCGCCATCTGCGGTATGGAAGCTCAAATCGACGCTGCTGGCCGTGCGGCCATTCAACGAGCCTCTGCTGAGCAGCCGAAACAACGACCAGGGGCCACGGTATTCAAGGTTGCTGCTGGTACCGTTGAGCCGCAGCAGGGTCAGGCTGCTACGCACTTGCTGTCCCTGCGTGTTTGGCCAGACCACTCCGGTAATCTGGCCAGTGCCATGGGTATAAGAGATCAGTTGGCCGTCCAGGTCGAGAAGGCTGGTGCGCTGATTGGTGCTCAGGCCCAACGGCTCGATGCTGAACTGCACGCTGAGGTTGCCCCGCTGATCGAAGAAGGTTTCGCGGATCTGCTCGGCAAGTTCCAATTGCTCGATGACATCACTGCGGATTAACGAAGTCCCCTGCTGACTGGCCTGCAGCGCCTCCAGGTTGTCCTTGAGGAACACCTTGAGGTAGCTGTCATGAAACTGCTGCAACCGCCCTTTCGGGCCGAAGAACGCCTCGAAATCATCCAGCGAGGCATCCGGCGCCCGCACCACAAAGGGATAGCGGCCCGCCAGGCGCTGCTGGAAGAAGCTGTAAACCTCGACGTCCCAACGCCGCTCCAACTCACGCAGCGCTTCGATATTGAGCATTTGGGCGGTCTGGTCGGCCATTTTGCGCACCTGCCGGTTGACCGGGTCAGGCAGCCCGCTGGCCACCCGCTGCAAGTTGCCGATAGGGTCGTGGGCGGTCATGGAAAAGCGCTGCAGGACCAGATGCAACGCAGCTTTGCCCCGGTCGGGGCTGTCCTGCACGGCTTTGACGTAGTCGTGCACGGCAGTGATTGCCTGCAGGGTTTCATCGTAGTAACTGGGGCGCTCGGCATTGGCCTGCAGCATGCCATTCAACGCCGAGAACGCGCGGCGAATGCTCATCGCATGCACATCCTCTGGCGCGCCAGTCGCCTTGACGCCATTGCTGCTAGGCGCAGCTTCAGCCAACGCGGGGCGCGGTAGCGACGTGTTGTCCCTGACCGTCTCCAACAACCGCAGCAGCGGCGCCGCGGGCCCTGTGACCTGCTGCAGCACCGCCACGGCATGGTCCAGCCCGTGGAAATCCACCACCTCGAACGCATTCAGGGCTCGCCGCCAGCTGTCGACATAATCGGTGCTGTAAATACTGCGCACCCGCTCGGCCAAAGCATCGCGATCGGCGTCGGAATAATCCAGGTCATCGCGCTCGCCCAGCACCCACTGGTCGAGCATGGCCATCTCGGCAAATTGCTGGCTGCGCGATTCAAAATAACTGGCCAAGCCCTTGCCCGTCAGCAGGGGCGCCAGCAGTACAGCCCCTTCCATGTGATCCATGTCTGAGGCTGGCTGGTAGACCACGTCAAACGCCGGGCCGACCTGCTGGCGCACGCTCAGCGCCCCGTACAGCTTCTCGCTAGCCTGCTGCTTGAGCCCGGCATACACACGCTGAGGCAGCGGCACCTGGCGCAGGACCTGCTGCACCTGCGCGACCCGCTGGCGGTACTGCGCAAGGTCGGCATCTGCATAAGCCAGGGCGTATTTCAGATGGCGCATCAGATCACGCTGCAAAGCCCCTTGGCCTGGAAACGCGGCCTGCCATTGCGTAGCCATCCATTCCTCCACCCACTGCGCTCGTCGATTGCGTCGGTCTTCGATCATTCGATAGACCCGAAGCGCTGCCAACTGCTGTTCACTGCCGGGCGCTGCGGCCATCATCTGTTCGACGACGCCACTGGCCAGGGCAGGCAGAAAGCGGCGCGACAGCAAATTCAGATAGGCCTCATCGACCCGCGGCCCTATGACCCGGCCTTGGTACAAGCCCACGTCAGCCACCAACGGCCAGGCTGCGCGGTAGTCGCCGAACACGCTCACCGCTGCGCGGATCTGATCCAGCGGTTCCAGCAGGTTGCGCCCGGTCGGGTCCAGGCGCTGATCAACCTGGTGACGGCTGTACTCCTGGCTTCTGGCCAATACCCCGATGGCCTTGCCTTGGTTGATGGCGAAATAGCGATGCCAGCTGGCCACTGCGACAGCGCAGGCCAGCAGGCCCACCGCACAACTCGCCCACAGCAGGCGCCGCTTGGCCCGCGCGACCTGTACGTTGTCCCCGGCAAGCCCCGCCTCCTTGTAGATCACCTGGTCGAACACCTGCTGGATGAAGTAGACCAGTGCCTTGCCCTGCGCCTTACCTTCGCGAAGTGGCGCCAACGTGCCGTAGGGCTGCGCAGCCTCGCGAGCGAAGGCATTGAGCATATCGCCCTGCTGGGTAACGGAAGACCAATACACGCCACGCACCAGCGCTGGCGTGGTGAAACTGTCGCTGGCCAGGGTTTCGCGCAGAAAGTTCGCCAGCACCGGGCGCAAACCCACCAGTTGCACGTGCAGCGACAACAGCCGCGCACGCCCCGGCGCGTTGTCGATTGCCTGCATTTGCTCCAGAACCTGCTCATGCAAGTGGTGAAGAAAGTTGTCATAGGCCGCGTCAAGCTCGTCCAGCCACACATCTGGGGCACTGACGGCGTCGAGCGTGAACGTGAATCCGAGCAACTGACGCCGCTGCGCGGCGGCCATGCTCCCGTAGAGCTGCTCAAAGCCGTCGAGCAAATCGAATTTGCTCAGCACTACGTACAGCGGCAAGCGTGAACCCAACTGGCTGCTGACTTCATGCAAGCGGGTGCGCAACACACGGGTAAGTTCCAGGCGTTGCTCGGGCGCTGCGTGCAACAAGGCCGGCAGATCAACGACCAGCAACAGCCCGTTCAACGCTCTACGGCTGCGCTTGCGCAAAAGCCAACCCAGCAGATGCTCCCACAGCCTGGCCTGAGTGCCTTCAGGTAATGCGGGCAGCGACGGGCCCTGGCTGATGAACTCGCCTGGCGGATCAATGATGACGGCATCACTGCTCACCCACCAACCTGGGCAGTGGCCCTGCTCGACCGCGCCGCGCACCCGGGCCTGGTCTTGGCCTATCCGGGTCAGCGAAAAACACTGCTCCGAACGGTCAACAAGGCTGCTTTTGCCAGCCTGCGCATCACCCAGCACCAGGTACCATGGCAAGCGATACAACGCACGGCCGCCGCCGGCATTGTCAAGGTAGTGGTCTAGATTGCGGTTGAGCGCCCGCTCCTGAGCATGGACGAACTCAAGGCATGGGTCGTCATCAAGCTCGGATTCGCGCCGACGTTGCGCCTGCAACCGCCGCATGCCTGAACGCAATGCGCCGAGCCACGCTGCCAATACCAGCAATACCAACGCAAGGCTCAGCACCGCACGATGGGAAGGTGCAGCCAGCGGTTGCTGGCCGCGCCAGGTCCAGTGTGGCCCGAGCCACCAGATGGCTACCAGCACAAGCACGGCACAGGCCGCGAGCAGCACAGGCATCAGCGTTGCAACGCGTCCTGCCAGCGGCAGGCCCCAGCGCAGAAACAAGGTCCATAGTTGATTCATCAAGGTTTTTGCCCCTTGTCATGGTCGGCCTGAGCCGGGCGCGCAGCGGGCTGCTGGAGTAGCCGAAATACATCGGGCTCCCAGGCATCTGCGGTGGTTTCCTGCATCAGCCGGGCAATACCGGCGTACAAGTCTTGGGCAAGCCACGGCATGCCGCGCGCAGCCAGCAGCTCGGCTGCGATAAGCGTTGTGTGGCAGCGCTCACGCGGGGTACGCAGATCGCGTTGCAACGACTGCAGGTGAAACAGCACGGGCTCCACGCCACCGGCTTCGAGCTGGCTGAGCAGTTGTTTGCGCAACTCGGCGAACGCTTGTGCGCACCCGCCAGCGTTAGCGGCTTCTGGCGTACTCTTGAGCCAGGCAAAGGTCTGCTCATCCATGAACACCGAGCCGTCGCTGAAGCACAGTTGCTGCAGGGCAGGTAACCGTTGGGCAAAGCGAGCGGTGGCACTGCGAATACCTTCAGCCACTTCGTCCATGGCCAGACGCGACGCGACGCTGGCAGCCATGAAGCTGCCGCGAAACCAATAGGGAGAAGCTGCAACACTGGTTTCGATCCGTTTGAGCAAGCCGAGCTCGACGGCCTTCCCGGCCATGGCGTTGACATAGCCACTGGAAAGCTCAGGGGGAATGGCCAGCAGCTGTGTACGGTTGTTGGGCTGGCAGTTTGGCGCGGCATCGATATGGGCCCACATGGCAAAACGACGAAGCTGATACCCCACGGGGTCATAGGGATCATGCTGATTTGCCAGGTCTGCCATGCTCAACAGGGCGCGCCGGGTTTCGCGTGGGTTGTCGCTGGCACTGCTCGGCCTGACGGCGGAAATAACCGCCTGTACGGGCGCAGGCTCAACCTCAACAGCAGCCATGGGGGCTGCGCACCGCTGAGGTTCGTTGGCGCACTCCAGATACAGCGCCAGCAACCTCTGCAACTCGCCAAGACCCGCGTCCGCCAATTGCGCCGGACCCTGCTGCAACTGGGCCAATGCATTTTGCGCCAGTTGCGCAGCCGCTGGGCTGTAGCTGCCGCGCTCAAGTTTTGGCAGTGTTTCAGCCAGCCGGTTGGCCACCCGCTCTACCAGCCTGCGCTTGCCAATGAACCCGGTCGGCCCTGGTTTGGGGTAGCCGGGCTCCCAGTAAGCCTGCACCATGCCCGCCAATAACCGAGCGGTATTGCCCCATTCCCCCCAGCCTGGGTTGCGCAACCAGGCGGCGCTCAGGTGGGCTGCGATCCTGAAGTGCTTGCAACTGCGCTCCAGATATTGGCATGACGCCTCTTCCACGAAGCTCCAATCAATGCTGGCAGTCTGCAACCCTCCAAGCTTGACCATCTCCTGATCAATGGCTTGAAAGGTTTCATTCTCAGAATCGAACAGCCCGGCCGGGGCGCGCGGATCGATTGGGAGCAGCAATCGGTCGACGGGCGATGACGGCACCGCCATTACCAGCGACATGCTGAGCGCGCCTGGTTGATCAAGGGGTCCAGCCCCTGTGCATCGAACGTGAGGCCATCTACTTGTGGGTTGTCGCTGTGCACCCGAATACGATGAGCGCCAATCAGTTGCTTGATCTGCTCGATGGCCGGCAGCCCACGCCCAGCATCAAGCACCTGCCCGTTCTCCATCACCTGCCAAGCGGTAGCGGTCGTGGCGTTGCGCTCCCCTTGCAGTTGCACCCTGACCCACCTTGCATCAACCGGCCGCCCGCTGATCAGTTGCAGCCTCGAAATGTTCTGCACGCAGCTAATGGCGAGATAAGTGTGAGGCGCTGCCGAAGCAATGGCGGGCGCCGAGATCATCAAGCCATCGGTAGCGCCTGGCTCTGCTGCATTGCTGACGAAGGTCAGGTCGTACTCGCCTCTGCTGCCCTCGTTGGCTATTACACGCGAATAGCTGGGCGCATGGAGTTCGGCAACCGCGCGTTGCGGCGGCGCCATGCGGCCGCGCGTACCTGCTACTTGATCAAAACAGGCCAGGCGTTCAAGGCTCGATACGATGTGCCGACAGTCACGCCCGGCGCCGGCCTGTGCAACATCGACAACAAGCAAAGACAATAAACTCGCGCCATAGGCGCAACGGTAATTCATGTCGAGATTTGTCCTTTTCAATACTCTGATTTCGGCAAAACAGTGCACGAATTTTCTGACTGCAAAGTTGTAATAATTATTGGGTGCTATCTGAAATCCAAAACGAGCCGAGACTAGTACAGACAAACTAAAACCTACAAACAAATATTTGCTCACACATTGCACTTACAGCAGAGCTCGCTTCCAGCCAAACCCTTTCACGCTCAGCCCCGGCAAATTAACGGGAAGCGTAAAATTCGGGCCACACACTGAGATTTCTCCTACAGGCGAAGCCACGATAAATACCGTCTAATCGATAGCAATCCCACATGCAGACGGGGCAATACAACAGTGATAAAAACCTTGGGTTCCGTTGCGCCAAAAGAGCGCATCAACATCAGATATCGGCCTGCCACCGGCGACGAAACGGCAGAGGTCGAACTCCCCCACAAGATGCTAGTGATCGGTGACTTCGGTCTGGAAGATTGCCGAGCACTTGAAGACCGGCCGGCAATGCGCATCGACAAGCACAGTTTCGACAACGTACTGAATGACTCAGGCGTGCGCTTGGACATGACCGTACCATCCTTGCTGAACCCTGCCGCCGACGCCGAGCTTGCCATCAGCCTGCAGCTCCGTTCGATCAACGACTTCGGCCCAGAGCACATCGCCCGCCAGGTGCCGGAACTGAACAAGCTGTTGCAACTGCGCGAGGCGCTTGTGGCGCTCAAAGGCCCTCTGGGCAACCTGCCCGCGTTCCGCCAGCAACTGCAGCACCTGCTCAATGACAAGCACACGCGCCAGCAATTGGCGCATGAACTGGAGCTGGCCATTGATGACCCCGAACCCAATCCGAGCCACGGAGCCTCCTGATGCCGCAACTCATACCCAAGGCGGACAGCAAAACCCTCGGCACCACCACGCTGCTCGACCAGATAATGGCCGAAACACGTCTGATGCCAGCTGACGAGGGTTACCAAGTTGCTCGCAACGGCGTATCAGCGTTTATCGCCGAACTGCTTAAAAGCGACAAACCGGAACAACTGATCAACAAGCACCGTGTTGACCAGATGATCACGGAAGTCGACCGGGTACTGGGCAAACAAATGGACGCCATTTTGCATCAGCCTGCCTTTCAGCAATTGGAGTCGTCCTGGCGTGGACTTAAACTTCTGGTCGACCGAACTGACTTTCGCGAGAACATAAAACTCGATGTGCTGCATATCAGCAAAGATGATTTGCTGGAGGACTTCGAGAACGCGACCGACATTACCTGCAGCGGTATCTACAAGCATGTCTACACCGCAGGTTATGGCCAATTTGGCGGCGAACCGATTGCGGCCATGCTCGGTAACTATACCTTTGGCCCCTCGTCACCCGACATCAAACTGTTAAGTTACATGGCGTCGGTCGGGGCCATGGCGCATGCGCCATTTCTGACTGCGCCCTCCCCTGAGTTTTTCAACCTCGCAAGTTTCGAAGAGTTGCCCAACCTCAAGGAGGTCAAGGACCTCTTCGCAGGGCCACGCCATGCCAAGTGGCGCTCGTTCCGCGAGAGTGAAGATTCACGCTACACCGCGCTGGTGGGGCCACGGTTCATGCTGCGTTCGGCCTACCACCACCAGCAACAGCCCATTCGCGCCTTCAACTACGACGAGAACATCGACGGGCGCCACGACAACTACCTGTGGGGCAACGCCGCCTTTTTGCTCGCCAGTTGCATCAACGACAGTTTTGCCCGCTACCGCTGGTGCCCGAACATCATTGGCCCACAATCAGGTGGCGCCGTCGAAGACTTGCCAGTGCATCTGTTCGAGGCACTGGGGCAATTGCAGGCGAAAATCCCCACCGAAGTGCTGATTTCCGACCGTAAGGAATTCGAACTGGCCGAGGAAGGCTTCATTGCCCTGACCATGCGCAAGGACAGCGACAACGCCGCGTTCTTCTCGGCCAACTCGGTACAGAAACCCAAGGTATTCCCGAAAACCCCAGAGGGTTTGCAGGCACAAACCAACTACAAGCTGGGCACGCAACTGCCTTACCTGTTCATCGTCAACCGGCTGGCGCACTACATCAAGGTGCTGCAACGCGAGCAGATCGGCAGTTGGAAAGAGCGCGGCGACCTTGAGTCCGAACTCAACAAATGGCTCAGGCAGTACATCGCCGATCAGGAAAACCCATCCACCGACGTGCGTAGCCGGCGGCCCCTGCGCGCGGCCAGGGTCGAGGTATCGGATGTGCCCGGTGACCCTGGCTGGTATCAGGTTTCGCTGGCTGTGCGCCCGCACTTCAAGTACATGGGCGCCAACTTCGAGATCTCGCTGGTCGGGCGTCTTGACGCCCAATGAACAGCCTCTTCGAGCGCCTGACGGCGCCGCAGATGAGCCGACAGGCGACGCGCCGCGAAAACGCCGCGCACAAGTTCGCCGCCATCAAGCGCCATCTGGAAACCTTGCTAAACACCCGCCAAGGCTGCTCACAGAGCAGCCCTACGCTGGGGCTGCGCGACTTCAATGGGCACGACCTCAGCGGCGGCGAGTTGCTTGAGCAGGTCAGCCGCGACATCCGCCAGACCCTGCAGCGCTTCGAACCGCGCATCAGTGTCAGCGCACTGAGGGCCGTGGCTGATGCCGATTGCCCGCTCGAGCTGCACGTAGTGCTGGAGTGCCACGTGCAGGTCAACGACCGCGCCGAGCAGTTGCAGCTCGAACTGCTGATCAACGGCCACAGCCGCTACACGCAGGTGAGGTAAGCCATGTCGTTGAAAGACCGATTCGGTGAAGAACTGCGCTACCTGCGCGAGCTCGGCGCAGACTTCGCCCAGGACAACCCGCAACTGGCCCGATTTTTGGGCCAGAGCAGCAGCGACCCTGACGTGGAGCGGCTGATCGAAGCCTTTGCCTTTCTCACCGCCAAACTACGGCTGAAGCTTGAAGACGACCTGCCTGAACTCACCCACCCAATGCTGCAACTGTTGTGGCCGAACTACCTGCGGCCGCTGCCGAGCGCCACGATCATCCAGTTCACCCCGCTCAAGCAGGCGCTAAGCGAATCGCAGCGCATCGCCAAGGGTGCCCGGCTGTTTTCGCGCCCCGTGGATGGAGTTGCCTGCGAATACCGCAGCTGTACCGAAGTGGCGTTGCACCCCTTCGCGATCCAGGCTGCAAGCGCCACTCAGACCCGCGACCACACGGTGGTGCGCATCAGCCTCGAGCCTTTGGTCGAGCGGCCTCTGGATACGCTGGGGTGCGATGCGCTGGAGTTTCACCTCAGTGGAGATGACCGCAGCGCTCGCACCCTGTACCTGTGGCTTGCGCAGTATCTGCAGCACGTCAGTGTGACCATCGATGGCCAGGCGCAGCGCTTGCCGGCCAGTTGCATCGGATTTGCGGGGTTCAAACCTGAAGAGGCGCTGTTGCCATACCCGCAGAACGTGTTCGATGGCTATCGCGTCCTGCAGGAATACTTCGTCTTCCCGCAGCGTTTTCACTTTTTCAAAGTTAATGGGCTGAGCCAGGTCTGGCCTGCGGCCAGTTGCAAGCAGGTGCTGCTTGAGTTTCATTGCAGCCGCCCACTGCCCGCCTTGATGCGTGTCCGCAGCGAAGACTTTGCGCTGTTCTGCACACCGGCGGTGAACCTGTTCAAGCACAGTGCCGACCCCATCGACCTGAATGGCCTGCACACGCACGCACGGGTGACACCCAGCGGCAGGCAGCCATTTGCCTATGAAATATTCAGTGTCGACCAGGTCAGCAGCGCCCGGGCGGGCACCGCGGGCGCCGCCGAACAAGGCTTGCGCATCTTCCGCCCATTCGAGTCCTTCGCCCACGAAATCGAACATGCCCAAGGCCGGACCGCGCTGTATTACCGATGCCTTGTCGAAGAGTCGCTGCACGGTGATGGCGTCACCCACAACATCGCCTTCGTCCGCGCCGACGCTAGCGCTTATATAGGCGAGCTGGAGACAGCCTCCATCGAACTCACCTGCACCAATCGCGACCTGCCGCTGGCCCTGGGCATTGGTGATATCGATGTGCTGACCGAAACCACCCCGCCGCTGGTGACCTACCGCAATCTACGCGCCCCTACTCGCCCCTATCGGCCTGTGCTGGACGGCCAGTTGCAGTGGGCGCTGGTGTCGAATCTGTCGCTCAACTACCTGTCGCTGCTTTCCACAGAACCCCTTAAAGCGGTACTGCGCGCGTATGACTTTGCCGCGCTGCACGACATTCAGCATGCACGCACCACACGCAAACGCCTCGATGCCATCGACGCGGTAAACACCGCACCGCTTGACTGGCTGATCGCAGGGCAGCCCATTCGCGGCTTGCGCACGCAACTGCAACTGGCCGAAAGCGGCTTTCTCGGCGAGGGCGACCTGTATCTGTTCAGTTGTGTGCTGGCGCAATTCTTTGGCCTGTACGCGAGCATCAATTCCTTCCACATGCTGGAAGTGATCAACACCACCAACAACGAGCACTACACATGGCCACTACAGACCGGCAAGCAGCCGCTGATTTAGTCGGCACGCTGCTCGCCGACGCCCATCAGTACAACTTCTATCCGTTGCTGGAAACCCTGCACGGCCTGCACGGTGACGACCTCGAACCGCGCTGGCCAGCCCCCGCTACACGGCAACGGATACGTCTGGCCTGTGATCCACGCCTGACCTTCCCTGCCGCTGATGTGCGTGCCGCAACGCGCATGCCGGGCAGCCCAGAACGTTACCGCGTGTGCACGACCTTCATGGGGCTGCACGGCACTGATTCGCCCCTGCCGACTTACTACCTGGAACAGCTTGCTTACGAGCATGCTCACGGCATCGGGCTACGCCCGGCGTTCTTGGACTTCTTCAACCACTACCTGCTCAGCCTGCTGCATCGGATCTGGCGCAAATACCGCTACTACATCCGCTTCCAGGCGGGCGCCAACGACCAGTTCTCGCAATACGTATTCGCCCTCATCGGCCTCAACGATCAACAGCTGCGCGGCGATACCGCGCTGCCCTGGAGCCGGTTATTAAGCTTTGCCGGTGTGATCGCCGGGCGCAGCCGGGCGCCTGGAACCGTAGCCGGCATCATTGGCCACTGCTTCGACCTCAAGCATGTGCGAATTCGCGAATTCGATACCCGCCAGGTGCCCACCGCCGCCGCACAACTGCTGTGCCTGGGGCGCGCCAACGGCGTGCTTGGCAGCACATTCATGGTTGGCAGCCGCACCCGTACCCGCAGCAGCAAATTCACCTTGGTGATCAGCGATCTCGACCACGCACAACTGCGCGATCTGCTGCCCAGCGGGGTGAACTTCAGCCGCGTGCGTGCGCTGATCGATTTTCTGCTGCGCGATGGCCTTGCCTACGACCTGGAGCTGCACCTCAAGCGCAACGCCCTGGCGCCGTTTTGCCTGCATTGTGAGCACGGCGCACATCTGGGCTGGACCAGCTTCGTTCCCAATAGCGACGGCGAGTCGGGCCCGGTCGTGCGAGTCAGGGGGCGCGCATGAACACGCTGACCTTGAGCATCTGCAACCTCCAACAACTGCAGCACGGCGTGATCGCCCGGCATCGCTTCGACAGGCGCGGCGGCACCATCGGCAGCGAAGGCGCGCACTGGTTACTGAGCGACAGCGCAGGCCTTGTTGCCCCGGTACATTGCGAGATTCGCTGGCTCGAAGGCCGGTTCTGCATCATTGACCGCTGCAACCGCACTTACTTGAACGAAGAACCGCTGTGCGTGGGGGAGCGTTCGCCACGTAGCTTGCGCGACGGCGATGTCATGCGCATCGGCCCTTACCTGGTACAGGTTCGATTCCCTGGCGAGCATGCCCAGGGCGGCGCGCTGAAAGACTGCTTTGCTGCCTGGCCGCCGGTACTGGATGCGTTACTCGCTGACGGTTTTGTGCCTGCCGAACCGGCAGCGCCAAGCCGCCCGCTGCAGGCAGTGGACATCTGCAAAGTCTTCGCGCAGCGCATCGAAACCGACCCGTTGGCTGCATTGGGAAACGGGGCACAGCAGACCCAAGCGGCGAGGGAAGCCCGATGACGCGCCCTGCATGCGCTGCCACTGCAATGCTACTGGCCGCCATAGGCCTGGCGGCCTGCACACCTGTAAGCCGTATGGCTCAAGTGTTGCTCGACCCGTCGCTGCCGATTGGCGCACCGCCGGACCACCCGACGCAGATTGCCTTCAGCATCAACGCCAGCCCTGCGCTCTATGCCGCCCCCGATGAGCTCGATGTCATGACTGGACAGCCATCGACGCTGGAGCCGAGCCCTTACGCAGTAACCCTCAGCGCCGGCGACCCCTATGCGCTCACCGACAAACTCACCACGCTGGTGACGTTCATGCACGAGCAATTCCCAGCCATGTCGCCAGTGCCCCCGGATACAGAGGGCGAGGAGGATTTGCCGCGCTCGCCTTTGGAGGAAAGCACGCCAGGCCGCTACGAAGACCCGGCAGTGCTGCTTACGCTACCCCGCCCCACCACAGCAAACCTGGTGCAGGCCGCTGCGCCGATTGCCATCAAGATCCTGCAGCTACGGGACGACTCGCTGCTGCGCAACAGCCTTTACCAGTCGCTGGACAACAACCCCGCCAAGGCCTTGCGTAGCACTTACATAAGCCACGACGACTACCTGCTGCGCCCCGGCCAGTTCAAGTTCGTCCCCTTCGTCGCCCTTCATGCCGACACCCGCTTCGTGGCAGTGGTCGGCGACTACCGAAACCAGCAAGACGCTACCTGGCAGCAGGTGCTGCGCATACCGCCGCGCGGCCGGCAAATAGCATTGTCTGTGCTGCTCAACGAAGGGCAACTGCTGCTCAGGGAAGAAGACTGATGCCAACTACCAACTGCCTGCATTTTTACGCTTTCGCACCCAAGGTAAAACGCCCATGAGTTCACGCAACCCGGTTCTGTGGCCCGAAGGGCTGTTCGTCAAGCCGCAACATTTCCAGCAAGCAGCGCGAGCCAGCGAGGCGGCGATCCATCAGCGCATAGAAAGCCTGCATGCAAGCTTCTACGGCTTCAGCGAACTGCAACTGAACGACGAATACCTGAGCCTTGGCAAAATCGCCATCACCAAAGCGCGGGGCATCATGCCGGACGGCACGGTGTTCGACATTCCGGCGGATCTACCCGCGCCACCACCGCTGCAGATCGACAACACAGGCGCAGGCGACAACGACGTCTACCTGTGCCTGCCCTTGCGCAGCGCAGGTGGGCGCGAGGTGAGCTGGCCAGAAAGTGCAGACAATTATCGCTACTTGGCCCAGACGCACGAAACCAAGGACACCCATAGCACCGACGGTGACTTGGTTCACATAGACGTCGCAGCCCCTAACCTGCAGCTCAAACGCAAGGCCGACAACACCGGCGCCTACACCTGCTTGTCACTGGCACGGGTCCAGCAAATCCGCCCCGACGGCAGCCTGCAACTGGACGAGACGTTCTACCCCACCAGCGTATCCGTGCGCGCCGTACCCGCGCTGCAAAGGTTTGTTGAAGAAATCACCCACACCTTGCGCGAACGAGCACAGAACCTTGCAGCACGCCTGGGCTCGGCCGGCCAGTCGGGGATCGCAGACATCCGCGACTTCAACCTGCTGCAAGCGTTAAACCGCTGGTGGCCCGGGTTTCAGCACATGGCTCGCCAGGCACATACCCACCCCGAACAGCTCTACCTGAGCATGAGCCAGGCATGCGGCGAGTTGGTCACCTTCACCGAGCCAAGCCGGCTGCCGGACGATTACCCCGCCTATCATCACATCGCGCCACATGCGTCCTTCAGGCCGTTGCAGGTCACTCTGCGTCGCGCCTTGAGCACCGTGTTGCAGCCTCGGGCGGTTTCCATCCCGCTCAGCCACCTGGATTTCGGCGTGATGACCGCGTTGCTGGAAGACCGACGCCTGCTCGAAGACGCCGACTTCATACTGGCCGTGCGCAGCAACCTGCCTGCCCAGGCCTTGCAGCAGCAGCTCATCCAGAAGGCCAAGGTCACCTCGCTGGAGGCGTTGAACGAACTGGTACCGCTACAACTGCCTGGCATAACGCTGGTGCCCATGCCAGTAGCGCCTCGGGAACTGCCTTTTCATGCAGGCTTCAGCTATTTCGAACTGGACCGGCGCAGCCCTGGGTGGCAGGCCATGCAAGACGCCAACGGCTTCGGCTTGCACATAGCAGGCGAATTCCCGGGGCTGGAACTGCAGTTCTGGGCTGTCAGGGGGCAATGACATGGATCCTGCCCACCCTGACGCAGGGCAACTGACGGGGCTGCGCACGCGCCCGCAAACACCCATCAAAACCCAATGCGAGGAGCACGAGCAGTACCCCGCGGACCCGGAGTTCCAGCTTCGCGGCGGCTATGCCAACCCGCTGGTCGACGCCGCCATGCCGCTGTTCGGCCTGGTGATACGCCTGCGCACACTGGATGAATTGCCCCACATCGACGAGGTGCACAGGCAGGTGCGCAACCAGATCGACACCGTGCTCGAAGAAATGCGCCAGCACAGCTATGAACCCGCCCTGTTGTTGGCCTATTCGTATGCGCTGTGCCTGTTCATCGATGAAGCGGTCATGGACAGGCCGTGGGGCAGAAACTGCCGCTGGAGCCATGAGCCACTACTGAGCATCTTTCACCATGAAACCTGGGGAGGAGAAAAGTTTTTTACCGTGCTGTCGCGCTTGATGCACGAGCCCGAGCGTTATCAGGACGTCCTTGAGTTCATGCACCTGTGCCTGTGCCTTGGCCTTAAAGGCAAGTACGCCATCGCGCCGAGGGGGGATGAAGCGCTGAATGCGTTAATCAGGAAAGTGTACAGCGTGATTCGTGAGTTGCGCGGGCCGGTGCCGGTAGAAGTTTGCACACCGCTGGCCCATGTTGCTAAACGCAACTTTCGCATGGCGCGAAAGTGGCCGTGGTGGAGCCCGCTGCCCCTAAGTGTGGGGGTAATGGGAGTGGCGTACAGCATTTACAGCTACCGCCTGCAACTCATTACCGCCGAAGTTTTGCAGTCACTAGAAAACTTATTGCACATCTAACACTTCAACAATGAGCATTGCAGGCCGCTTGACCGCCGCCCTCTACGCTGGCAATGAGCAGACACCATTGCCAGAGAAAACCACATCAAAATGGAGCCACACAGATGAATGTACCTGCCTACATGACGATTATTACATCCGATGGAAAAAACCTCACCGAGAACGCGAGTGATGAAGCCTCCATGGGCAATGCGTATCAAGAAGAGCACAAGGACAAGATCCGAATATTCAGAATCGAACATGAAATCTTGACCAATACTAACCCCCAGAGCGGCGAACCCGTCGGGGCATGCCTGTTCAACCCCTACAAGATCATCTGTGCGGTAAATCGCTGCAAGCCTTTGTTGCTGGAAGAAATATCCAAACTGACACGCTTTGAGCAAGTCTCTATCGAGCACTACCGCTTTACCTCCGACCAGGGCAAGCAACTTTATTACGAAACGACACTGACCGGCGCCTACCTCGTCAGAATGAAAACGATTCAGCCTTACGTACAAAATAACGACCCCACACCGGCAACTCAAGAGATGGAGCTTTGGTTCTCCTACCACAAAATCAATGAACGCCATGTCATTGCGTCCACGGAAGGAACGCACGCATGGAATAAGCCTAGAAAAGATTGATCCGCAGCCCCTTCATTGCTCCGGGCAGTGCGGCTGCCCGCGCAGCATGAACTCAACGTTTAACAAAGGCTGCACATGCCTGAACATTCTCACCTGCGTTATACCTTCAGCGCGTTACGGGGCGGCGCCCAGTTTGACGTCATTGCATTCAGCCTCAATGAAGGGCTGAGCCAGGTCTTCGAGTTGCAAGTTCAATTAGCCAGTCACGAAGACGATATTGGCTTTAGCGACCTGCTCGACCAGCCCGTACTCTTTACCATCCTCCACAACGACCGGCCTACGCGTTATGTGCACGGTTTGGTCAGCCGCTTCAGCCAAGCTGAAAGTGGCTTGGCCCGTACCTATTACCACGCGCGGGTCGAACCGCAACTGGCCCGGGCTAGCCTGCGTTCCAACTGGCGTATTTTCCAGCACAAAAGCGTCCCGCAAATTCTTGAGTTGATGCTCAAGCGCCAAGGCATAACCCAATTCGAACTCACCACAAGCGTTGCTCATCAGCCCCGCGAGTTTTGCGTACAAGCCGGCGAAACCGATCTGGCTTTCATCACCCGCCTCGCAGCCGAAGAGGGCTTCGTCTACCGCTTCGAGCACACCCCTAGCCACCACAAGCTGCTGATTACCGACCGCCTGTTATCGATGGGTACGATCAAAGCCGAAGAAACTGACGCGGAGCGGGAGCAAAACACCGCGTACGACGTGCTCTATCTCGCTATACCCGATGGCACGTCAAATGTGCCCTGCCTTCGGCGCCTGAACTACAGCGAGCAGGTGCGCAGCACACGCCAAGTGCAACGCGACTACACCTTCCTCAGGCCGGCTTACCGTCAAGAGCATGTCGGCGTGCCACACCTGAGCCAATGGCACCGAAACGAATATGAGCGTTTCGACTACCCCGGCCGCTACAACCGCGACGTGGTTGGCAAAGCCTTCGTCAACACCCGCGCCGCAGCCCTGCAGCACGACGCGCGCACAGCCTGCGTTGAAGGCGACGATGTGCGCGTGCAGCCAGGGCTTGGTTTCAATCTGACCGGGCATCCTCGCCAGAGCCTGAATACGCACTGGCGGGCGATCAGCGTTACCCACGAGGGCAGCCAATACGCATGCCTGGCCGAGGAAGCCGCTGGCGCCGAGCGCGGCTCGCATTATCAGCAAAGCGCGGTATTGGTGCCCGGCATGGCCGAATGGCGCCCTGCCCCGCTGCCCAAGCCGCATATCGACGGCCCGCAGATGGCGACTGTGGTCGGGCCACCGGGCGAAGAGATCTACTGCGATGAGTGGGGCCGGGTAAAGGTGAGCTTCCCGTGGGACCGGGAAAGCCGCGACGATGCGTTCAGTTCTTGCTGGGTACGCGTTTCGCAGGGTTGGGCCGGTGGCAGCTGGGGCTCGATGGCAATCCCAAGGATCGGCCAGGAAGTGATCGTGCAGTTTCTCAATGCCGACCCCGACCAGCCGGTGATCACGGGCCGCACCTACTGCGCCAACCAGCTACCACCCTATGACCTGCCTGAACACAAGACCCGCATGACCATCAAGAGCCAGACCCACAAGGGCGAGGGCTTCAATGAATTGCGTTTCGAAGATGAGCTGGGGCGCGAAGAAGTATTCGTCCATGCCCAGAAAGACCACAACACGCAAGTCAGGCACGACCAGACCTCCAGCATTGGCCGAAATCGCAACGAGCAAATCGGCCAGGATGAAGCGCGCAATATTGGCCGTAACCGCTCAGACAAAGTGGGTAACGATGTGCACGTGTCTGTAGGCCAGGACGCACGCCTTGAGGTTGGCCGAAACCGCACCGTCAACATCGCCAACGACCATGTGCTCGTTACTGGCAATAACCGGCAGGAAACCATCGCCGCGGATTACCACATCAGCATCGGCGCGAACCTGGAGCAGCAGGTTCAGGGCCGAGCGGAACTCGAAGCCGGCGCGCTCATCGGCAGGCGCACACAACGCTATGAGCTTCGCGCGGCGCAAACGGTGACGATCCAAGGCCCAGGCGGCTCGATCCGGATCGATGAGACCGGCATCACCCTGGAGGGGCTGTTGGTCCGTATCAACGGCGAGCTGCTGGTCACGGCCGCGGCCGGCAGCAACCCACTGCCCATGCCCAGCGCCCCAGGCGCCGCAAAACCCCTGCAACGCCAGTGCGGTCGGCAGCCCGACGGCAGTTGCGCCCTCGCAGATTGCCGCTGCATGGCAGGGCCCAGCCAATGAGTGCGGCAACCTACCAGCCGGGCATTGAGCACGGGTTCGCCGAGCAGTGCCGCTTTCTATTGCTGATGACTATCGAAATTGAGCACTGGGCCTTGCGCCCCATCCCCCAGGAAGGCGAGCCGGTGCCAGCTTATGCCCCATCCGTACTGGAGCTGATCAACCCAATAAGCCGCAACACCCGGCATGCCTGGCTATGGAAGCGCAGCACACTGGACGACCAATACCAATTCGGCCCGCTGCTGGTAGACGTTGCCCAAGCACCGGAGCTGCTGGCCTACGCAATCGCCACTTGGATGCCAATCGGCGCCGCTGTCGCGCTGGACGCCAATGTGAGCCTGGCAGCACTTGCAGAGCATTTCACCAGCCTGATGCCCATCACCCTGCCCGACCAAAGCAGCGCGACTTATCACATCAAGCCAGACCACCTTGCCGCCTGGCTGCAGGCGCTGGACGACGACCAGCGCGCAACCTGGCTTGGGCCGGTAAGCCACCTTGCGTGGCGGGTCAATTGGGGGCCTGCGTACGCGTGGAAGACCCTGCGGCAAAGCCCGAGCGAAGCACGCTCGTACGCAGATGCACCCTTGGCGCTTGGCCCCAGCGAACTGGACAGTTTGAACAAAGGCCTGCACGAGCATTTCGTGCTGAGCCTGGCCCATGAGGTTTTGGCCATGCCACACCACAACACCCACAACCTGGCCGACCTGCGCACATGGATCGAAACCCTTCACGTGCAACTGCAAGCGCTCAACTTCCGCAGTGAGGAAGTCATCGGGCAGTTCATCCGCCTGGTAGCCCGTCACATGTGGCTGCTGAGCGACGACCGCGCCGTCGATATCTACACCGACCTTCAAGAGCCGCCCCAGGCTCGCCTGTACGAACTGCAGATGCTGCTGCGCCGCAAGGAATCACTGCATGACTGATACCTCTCCCGGCAGCGCCATCGCTGCCCCCACCTGTAGCGTGCGGGTACCTGTGTTGCCGGTGCGCTACGCCATCGTGCCGCGCACAGGCGCCATGCCTGCATGCCGCTATGCAAGTTCGGGCTTCAACCTGGAACAAGGGTTCAGCCCGTTACAGCATTCGTCCTACACGCTAAGGGCGCTGCGCCCCGGCTACATCTACGTGTTCATGAAAGGCGACTCGGGCCAGAAGCTGGTCATCCATGAATACGACGGCCAAGGGCTGTACAAAGAACTGCGCTACCAAGGCCTGGACCGCTACAACCAGCGCGACCGCTATCTGTCCGGCCAGAGCATGGGCTGGGTGTGGGCAGACGTCTGCCAGGCCAGCGCCAAGGAGGTGTGGATCGGCTATAGCCCGCACCTTTGGACCAATGCGGTGACGGCGCGTATTACCGGTTCTGCCAATGAGCGCAAACGGCATATGCGCCAGCTGGACATGACCGAGTTGCTGGCTGGCAATCAATTGCCCTCAAGCCAACCCCATGTGCTGCCGGTCAGCGCGCTGCAAGACTGGGTCGAAGACTACAAACTCCAAGGCCGGCGCATGTTCCTCGACTGGAGCAGCCACCCGGTCAGTGAAAGGCTGCCAACCGGCAGGCTGATCGCCATGGCCAGGGACTACCCGGGCGCCCACCCCAAAGTCCCGGTGGTAGTCGCGCTGGCCGATACCGAAGGCTTGGCGCTGGACCTGAGCCTGTCGGTCGCGGCTTACCAGCATCAGTTGAACGACCTGATCCCGAGCGAGCAGTTGCAACCGCAGGCATCGGCCCCGGATGCCGAACAAGAGCAGACGCCGCTGTGCTACCGGCTGGACACCGAGCGCATGAGCCACAAAAGCCGCGACTTCCATCACCGCAACCTGACGGCCATTTTGCTCGACAGAACGTTGGAGAGCATGTGGCCAGCCAACGGTCCCCCGCCGGAGGCAGTGGGCTATCGGCTTGAACATCGCGGCCCTGCGCCCAGCGCGGCGCAAGCCAGGTTTCGCGCGTTCACTCATAAAGACTACTCGCCCAACGGTGCCCGCCTCGGGCAGCGCCTGGACACCGACAAGTACCTGCAATTTCTCACTGAGCGCGAGGCGCTCGAAAAGCGCATCGTCGCCTTGCGCGAACGTGCCTCGCAGGCCAGCGACGACCACGACATCTGGCTGGCCAGCGCGGAGCCTGCGCAGATCGATGACCCGTACAGCCTCGCGGCAGCGCTGGCCAGCTACGACCGCGACGACATCACCTCCGCGCGCGGCCTGGAGATATCCCTTGCACTGCTGATTCAGCCAATGAGCCAGCCCACCCCCGGCACCGAGGCGGATGACCTGCGCTTCAAGCGCCTGGAGCGCTGGCTGGACCAGCACGACAGCCCGCTGTACACCGCCTTGGCGCCGTTCAACCCGTTCAAGGACAAGGCGGATGCGGTCGGTAGCTTGCTGGGTGCGGGGGATGAGGTCATTGAACAGTTGGCGCCGCGCTTCCCACCCATTGTCGGAATCACTGATTTTACTGCGCAGACAGTGTTTACCGTGGTGCTCAAACGGCTGCGTGGGAAGACACGTTGGAATGCGAGTCACGGTCTGAAACAGCAGGTGCTGATGGCTGCAAGTGAAGCCAATGCGCAAAAAGCGCTGGGGTTGTTGGCCGCCCGATACAGCGTTACCAACCAGAGCATTCGCATTGATCCGTTCAGCCGGGAGGTCAGAGGCTTCCTTGATCGAGGGATGGCGAGTGTTGTTGAAACCAGAGAGCTGAGCATCAAAGGCACGCGGACGATAGCTCTGGAGTTGACTACTCGATTGCACGCTGCGCCGACTGCACTTGGGATGCTACGTACTGGCGTCGGTACCGGCGCCAATATAGCGATATTATGGTTCAACATAATTTCGTTGAAAGTGGCTTATCACAATCTACAGAAGAGTGATGCGCCGGAATATACAGCGGGCTTTGCGGCTTCCATATTTGGAGTGATTGGCGCGGCGGCAGCGGCGTTAGTCGGCACTCGGTCGCTGCATACAGCTGTAATGTTGAAACTGAGGCCAACAGTGCCGGGGGTGGCTTTTGGTAGCGGAATTATCAAGGCGTTGAATTCAAAACTATTTGTGCGAGCATTCGCCTACCCTTCAATTCTTTTAGGCTTGAGATCAGACTTCGCTAAAGCGGACCGTCAAGAA
Source organism: Pseudomonas farsensis (assembly GCF_014268805.2). GTDB lineage: Bacteria > Pseudomonadota > Gammaproteobacteria > Pseudomonadales > Pseudomonadaceae > Aquipseudomonas > Aquipseudomonas farsensis. The sequence goes on along the minus strand of NZ_JABWRF020000004.1, from coordinate 359,649 downwards.
GCGAACGGAGACACAATCGCTGCCGATTACACGACCGCGGCAGGAATTACAATGAGCGCCGGCTCTTTTATAACCCTTGCGGCGGGACTGAGAATAGCCTCAACTATTGCCGGCGTGCCAGTTACGGGCTGGTTTGTCGCTGCACTAATACTCACCGGCATAGCCATCATTGCTGTAAGTTTATCCCTCCATGCAAAGTCAGCTGAACGCATCCATTCACCTATCGAATTATGGGCAGCGCGGTCTATTTTCGGCAATCGATTGAATGATGGTGAAATACGAAATGGGATCATACTGGACGCGCATAAAAGGTTGCCAAAGTTTGCGACGTTGCGTAATGAGATTGAAGCCTGGTACGTTGAGCATTATCGACCACAGCTCCTCACGACTAAACAAGCATTGGCATTAGGCGTAGTCGAACAAGCTAACAAGGACTACAACAATGCACAACACGCCGAGCTTCAACGATGGAGCAATCTTGTGGATAAGACACCAAACAATATTTTGGCATTTAAATTCACTACGCTATTACCCAATTTCATAGTCGGAATCAGTTCATGGTCAGCGAATCTCGTCCGCATGAGTTCTGACCAAAAACAATCCATCCTCCGCATTGAACCGGCGTGTTACATCGTAGAGTCAGGCCTAATCATCTACATCAACAGCGAGACCCGAAGTCGACACTATGCGAACGTTGAAATTACATACCGCCCAAATCAAGGCATCGACGAAAGCATCGTAATACTATCAACGTTCCAACTGGAGCCACAGTAATGTCAATAACTTGGATCTTTGCCCCCCTGACTCAATCTTCAAACCGACCCGCCATTTGTGGACAGTTTGAGAAGCAATCTTATGGAACGCTAACACTGCGAAACCCATGGATACCAGACTCTGTTTTTATGGGAAAAATATACACGGCAAGCATTCTATTTATAATTATAACTTTTTACCCTCCCTTATTCGTTAACCAGCCATGGAACACCCCTCCTTTCAGCTCTTTCTTGCTTGCAGCAAAAATCCTGGGGCCTTTACTCTTCGTGCCGTTCCTAATCTATCGGATTTGGCTTATAAAAGCCCTGTCCAACTTCTATTTCAATAGATTGACCCAAAAAATCCACTACACGTACAGGGGCAAGCTGACGACACTCGAATGGAGCCAAACAGTGGGCGGCGTTTATAAGATTACCGAAATCATTAATGGCTCCTACACCACTAGCCATGCTCTCGCACTTGCTGTGCCTAGACCGGACGGCACACTGCACAAAAAAGACTGCCTATGGGTAGACAGTAACGAACCCAGCGACCCCTCCATCACTTATGTTGCTGAAGTCTGGGAGTACCTTCGCCAATTCATGGCGCACGGCCCTGACCAACTGCCGGCGCCCGGCGAGCCGAATTGGTGGCACGTTCCTCTCAACGCCATTTGCCTGACTCCAGCCCAGGCCTGGCGGCATTACGCACCCTGGAGGACCGGCGAGCCCGGTGAAATGCAAGGCAAGAAACTCTGGCTATTGCCGATGTGGGCCGTGCTGTTTCCTTACAACCTATCGGTCGCGGTCTTCTGGTACGCAATCTGCCGGATGTTCAATATAAAAGCCGCCCCGGCACCGCCTGAAGCATTCGAGGCGGCGCCGGAGGGCAACAACGAGATTGATATCAATGCAGCCCTAACGCGCCGCGGCCCTCGTCGAAAGAAGGCCGATAAGCAGCGCGTCTAGCCATGCGAAACCTTAGTCCAGACGCGGTAGCCAGGCATACAGCCCATCGCGACTCACCCCTCACAAAACCGTATCCGGTTCCCAAACGGATCATGCACCTCAAGCACTTGCCCCCACCCCTGCTCCACCAGCTCCGGGCGGCCATAGCCATAGCGCTTGGCCTGCAGTTCATCGCGCAGCGCGTGGATATTGAGGGTCGGGACAAACAGCGTGGTGCCGGGGCTGGCATCGCCGTGGTGCTCGGACAGATGCACCTTCAACCCGGCCCGCTCGACACCGAGGTACAGCGGCAGGTCCGGCGCAAACCGGTGCTCGAACTCAACGCTGAACCCCAGGAAATCGCAGTAGAACTCGCGCGCCTTGGCTTCATCGAAAATGCGCAGAATGGCGATGCAGCGCTCGAAGCTCACGGCTGTTACGGCAGGTGTGTCGTCAAGCGCGGCGGCGGCGGTGTTCCAGTCTTTGTAGCCGAGCTGGTCGGCCACCTGTTCCAGTGCCGCGCTATGGCTGATGGTGAGGTTGTGGGTTGCGTAGTGTGCACGCAAGCGCTTGGCCATGTGCTTGGCCTGGGCGATGGACGTCATGTTGCCTCCATTGGTCGAAGCCTGCAGGTGCTCGCGTTGCCAGTCTTCGACAACCTATAGAGGTGTGTAGTGACGGGGATGAGGCGATGCTTTCACCGAACCCTGGGGGCGCGAGCGGCTGGCAGCATCTGGCCATGGCGGGATACTAGGCCAATCGCCTGGGCTTGGCAAAGCGCGGCAGGCATTCTGATCTGGGAGGGTGTTGGAAATTCGCTGAGGGCTGGGGTGATCGGGCAACGTACTCATTTGCGGGTTCTAAACCAAGGGAGATTCTATGGTTTTGCGCAAGCCTGTACCGGCCTCATCGCAGGCTGGCGCCAGCTCCCACAGAGACTGCGCACAGCCACACTATCGAGGCCTGACCTGGCTTCGCGACAGCCTGCGATTAGGCCAGGACAGGGTTGTACAGAACCATAGAATCTCTCACAGGGCTCCGGGCCAGACCTCGATAATGTGGCTGTGCGGGGCCACTGTGGGAGCTGGCGATAGCCTGCGATGAGGCCGGCACAGGCTTGTACGCCCCCCCCTGGAATCGCCCACAGGCCACGCTGAAATCCCTGCATGCGTAGAGCCGTAGATTCCTCTTCGGCTTGTCAACTCGCCTCTCTATAGGGGTTTCTTGGGTCCTGGGTCCAGTTCAGGTAAGGCTTGCCGGTGTCCTGGGCTTGCATGTCGATGCAGTTTTCTACCGGGCAGGTGATCTGGCACAGGTTGCAACCCACGCACTCCTCTTCGATCACGCTGTAGAGGTGCGTGCCGTCGGGTTTGACGGTGCTGGCAATGGCCTGGTGCGAGGTGTCTTCACAGGCGATGTGGCAACGGCCGCAGCCAATGCAGGCGTCCTGGTCGATGTGGGCGATCGACTTGTAGTTGATGTCCAGGTATTTCCAGTCAGTGGTGTGCCCCACGGCCAGGCCGCGGAACGCTTCGAGGCTGCTGTGGCCGTGCTGGTCCATCCAGCGTGACAGGCCGTCTTTCATGTCTTCGACGATGCGGAACCCATGCAGCATCGCCGCGGTGCATACCTGCACGGCGCCGCTGCCCAGGGCGATGAATTCGGCAGCGTCGCGCCAGTTGCCGATGCCGCCGATGCCGCAAATCGGCAAGCCCCGGGTTTGCGGGTCGCGGGCGATTTCAGCCACCATGTTCAAGGCAATCGGCTTGACCGCCGACCCGCAGTAGCCGCCATGGGTGCTCTGGTCGCCGACGATGGGGTGGGCCACCATGCGGTCCAGGTCGACGCTGGTGATCGAGTTGATGGTGTTGATCAGCGACACCGCATCGGCACCGCCGCGATGGGCGGCGCGGGCTGACTGGCGGATGTCGGTGATGTTGGGCGTCAGCTTGACGATCACCGGCAGCGAGCAATAGGTCTTGCACCAGCGGGTGACCTGCTCCACGTATTCCGGCACCTGGCCAACGGCAGCGCCCATGCCGCGCTCGGGCATGCCGTGGGGGCAGCCGAAATTGAGCTCGATGCCGTCAGCGCCGGTGGCTTCCACAAGCGGCAGGATGAACTTCCACGACGCCTCCACGCACGGCACCATCAGCGACACGATCAGCGCGCGGTCGGGCCAGTCCTTTTTCACCTGGGTGATTTCGCGCAGGTTGATCTCCAGCGAGCGGTCGGTGATCAGCTCGATGTTGTTGATGCCCTGCACCACGCGGTTGGCGCCGTAATGCGCCGAATAGCGCGACGACACGTTGACCGCCGCCGGGTCCTCGCCCAGGGTTTTCCACACCACCCCGCCCCAGCCCGCTTCGAATGCGCGGACCACGTTGTACGCCTTGTCGGTCGGTGGCGCGGAGGCCAGCCAGAATGGGTTCGGGGCCTTGATGCCGGCGAACACGATGGACAGATCGGCCATTTATGCAGCCTCCACGTTGAGCATGAGTTGGGCATGAATGGCCTCGGCGGCCAGCTTGCCGTGCTGCACCGCCTGCACGGTGAGGTCCTGGCCGAGCGCCGTGCAGTCGCCACCGGCGTACACGCCGGCAAGGCTGGTGCGCAGTTGCGCATCCACGCGGATACGCTCGCCATCGCGGGCCAGTTGCGCCGCCAGCGGGTCGCTGAGGCTGGCCTCGTCGAAGCGTTGGCCGATGGCTTTGAAGATCGCGTCGGCCGCCAGCTCGAAGGTTTCCCCGGTGTCGTGTAGAACCCCCGCCACCGGCTGCGTGCGGGCAAAGCGCATACCGCGCACGCGGCCCTGGTCATCCAGCAGCACGGCGTCTGGACGCGCCCAGGTGTGCAGCCGCACCTGGTCATGCTTGGCGATATCCTGCTCGTGGGCGGTGGCGCCCATTTCGGCAATGCCACGGCGGTACACCACATTCACATCACGGGCGCCAAGGCGGCTCATCTGTACGGCCATGTCGATGGCGGTATTGCCGGCGCCCAGCACCAGGCAACGGTCGGCGAGCGGCACGCGGCTGAGGTCGTCGGCCTGGCGCAACTCACGGATATAGTCGGTGGCCGCCAGCAAGCCCGGGGCATCTTCGTCGGGCAGGCCCAGTTGGCGCACGGCGTTCAGGCCCAGACCGAGGAACACGGCATGGTATTGCTGATGCAGTTCGGTCAGGGTGAGGTTGGCGCCCAGGCGCTGCGCGTAGCGTATTTCGATGCCGCCAATGCCCAGCAGAAACTCCACTTCACGCTGGGCGTAGTCGTCCACCAGCTTGTAGCGGGCGATGCCGTATTCATTCAGGCCGCCTGGCTTCTCCTGCGCCTCGAACACCACCACCTCGTGGCCGTGCATGGCCAGCCGGTGCGCACAGGACAACCCGGCAGGGCCGGCACCCACCACGGCAATGCGCTTGCCGGTGGCCGGGGAGCGCTGGAATGGGTGTTGGGTAAAGCCTGCGTTGTCGATGGCGTAGCGCTGCAACTGGCCGATCAGCACCGGCGCGCACTCCTGGGCGTTGTTACGCACGCAGGCTTGCTGGCAGAGAATCTCGGTGGGGCACACCCGGGCGCAGCTGCCACCCAGAATGTTGGCCGAAAGGATGCGTTCGGCAGCGCCTTGCAGGTTGTCATCGCTGATGCGGTGGATGAACGATGGGATATCGATCTCGCTGGGGCATGCGTTGACGCATGGTGCGTCGAAGCAGTACAGGCAGCGGGCGCTCTCGACGGCGGCCTGGCGGGCGGTAAGCGGTGGCGCGAGGTCGCTGAAGGCCTCGGCGAGCTGGTCGGCGCCGGCCCGGGGGCGCGGCAAATGGTTCAGGGCGTCGATCACGGTTGTTAGCCTCTCTCTTTTTTATGGGTACAGGCGGCGGTTACCCGCCCGTCCGTTGTTGGGGGATGGCAGTCAACAGGTGTAGCTCTATTGTTATGGGGTGGCGCAGTGCCTGGTCAGCGCTTGACCGGCACGGCGCGCTGCTGCTCGGCGCGCCGCTCCAGCACCTCGTACACCGAGGGGTACGCTGGGCGCTGCACGTAACGCCCAGCGCCGGGCGTGGCACGCAGATCGCCATCGGCCCAAAGCAGGTTGCCCTGGCTGATGGTGTGGCTGGGCACCCCGCGTACCGTGCGGCCTTCGAAAATGTTGAAGTCGACCTTTTGGTGGTGGGTGCTGGCACTGATGGTGCGCGTGCCCTGCGGGTCCCACAGCACCAGGTCGGCATCGGCGCCCACGCGGATGGCGCCCTTGCGCGGGAACAGGTTGAAAATCTTCGCCGTGTTGGTGGAGGTCAGTGCAACGAACTCGTGCATCGACAGCCGCCCGGTGTTCACCCCTGCGTCCCACAGCACCGCCATGCGGTCCTCGATACCTGCGGTGCCATTGGGGATGCGGCTAAAGTCATCGCGGCCCATGGCTTTTTGCTCAGCGCAGAAGCAGCAATGGTCGGTGGCGGTGGTGTGCAGGTTGCCCGATTGCAGGCCGCGCCACAGCGCCTCCTGGTGCTCGCGCGGGCGGAACGGTGGGCTCATCACGTAGCCGGCGGCAGTGGCCCAGTCGGGGTCGCGGTACACGCTGTCATCGAGCAGCAGATGGCCTGGCAGCACCTCGCCGTATACCGGCTGGCCCTTGGCCCGGGCATAGGCGATTTCATCCAGCGCCTCGCGGCTGGAAATATGCACCAGGTACAGCGGCGTACCGAGGGTTTCGGCAATACGGATGGCGCGGCTGGCGGCCTCGCCTTCAACCTGCGGCGGGCGCGACAGCGGGTGGGCTTCGGGGCCGGTCATGCCTTGGGCGATCAGTTTTTTCTGCAGGTGGTAGACCAGCTCGCCGTTCTCGGCATGCACCGTTGGTACCGCACCCAGTTGCAGGCAGCGCTCGAAGCTCGCCACCAGGGTGTCGTCGGCGGCCATGATGGCATTCTTGTAGGCCATGAAGTGCTTGAAGCTGTTCACCCCGTGGTTGGCCACCAGTTCGCCCATTTCTTCGGCGACCTGCTCGCTCCACCAGGTGATGGCAACGTGGAATCCGTAGTCACTGGCGCTTTTCTGCGCCCAGCCACGCCAGGTGTGGAAGGCTTCGAGCAGCGACTGCTGGGGGTTGGGGATGACGAAGTCGATGATCGAGGTAGTGCCGCCGGCAAGGCCTGCAGCGGTGCCGCTGAAAAAGTCCTCGCTGGCCACCGTGCCCATGAACGGCAACTGCATGTGGGTGTGCGGGTCGATGCCGCCGGGCATCAGGTACTGGCCGCTGCCGTCGAGCACTTCGCAGCCGATAGGGGCGTCGAGGTTTGCACCAATGGCACGGATCAGCCCGTCGGCACACAGAACATCGGCGGGGTAGCTTTCTTCGTGGGTGACCACGGTGGCACCACGGATCAACAGGGACATGCCGTCTTCCTCGCAGGCTGACCGGTCTTGGCCGGTTCTTGGAATTTTCTGCCAGTGCCTGGGGGCTCGAAGCAATCCTGTCAGGCCTGACAAGATTCGAGGCTAGTTGCTGATCGGATATTGATCAAGAAAAAATATAAGCAAATTACAATTTAGATAACTAACTGATAAACAAGGAATATTTATACAAATCACCAAAACGAAGCAGGCCCTCACCATTTTGACGCACTTGACAGGAAGCCAAAATGAGCAAGATTTTCTACGCAAATTCAGCTGTTTGAAAACCTTCGGCAAGGCGCAGATCACGCCTGAGGTTTTACCGGCCGCACCGCTTTGAACCACAGCGTGGCGGCCCATTCGGCCAGCAAGCACCCGGCCCGTGATCCGGTGCGTTTGCCAGCGATGCTGAATTTGATTGCAAGTCAGTGAGTTACCTCCGGTCGGCGGCAGTGCGCCGGGAAGGCCATTGCCAACCCGGCACGTTTGTTGAAGGCGCAGGCCAACCGCCATGGCCGGACTGGAGGTGCAGTATTTGTGGTGCGTGTACTCCGGCCATCGCAACAGCCCGATGAGCGACAACGATAAGAAAAAACCTGGAGAGCCCCATGCAACAGAGCAGATCGAAAGTGATCGAGCAGCACGGCCTGTTCGAGCTCGACGCCGCCGGCGACGTCCTCGACAGCCCTCGGTACAACCACGATATCGCCCCCACCAAGGTGCACCAGCGCACTTGGAACAAGTGGCACATCACCGCGCTGTGGGTAGGCATGTCCATCTGCGTGCCCACCTACACCCTGGGCGGCGTGCTCACGGCCTACTTCGGGCTGAGCGTGGGCGAGGCGTTGCTGGCGATCCTGCTGGCCAACCTGATCGTACTGATCCCGCTGACCCTCAACGCCTTCCCGGGCACCAAGTACGGCATCCCCTTCCCGGTGCTGCTGCGCTCTTCGTTCGGCATCATCGGCTCCAACGTACCGTGCCTGATTCGCGCCGTGGTGGCGTGCGGCTGGTTCGGTATCCAGACGATGTTCGGCGGGCTGGCCATTCACCTGTTCCTGGGCTCGATATCGCCGGAATGGAAGGCCTTGGGCGGCACTGGCGAGGTGATCGGCTTCATGCTGTTCTGGGCCTTGAACCTGTGGGTGGTGCTGCGCGGCGCCGAGTCGATCAAGTGGCTCGAAACGCTATCGGCACCGCTGCTGGTGGCGGTGGGCTTTGGCCTGCTGGTGTGGGCATTGCCGCACATGTCGATGACTGAACTGCTGGCCCAGCCGCCCAAGCGCCCGGAAGGCGCCAGCGTGGTCAGTTACTTCTGCGCGGGGCTTACCGCCATGGTGGGCTTCTGGGCGACGCTTTCGCTGAACATCCCCGACTTCAGCCGCTACGCAAAAAGCCAGAAAGACCAGATTCTGGGGCAGATTTTCGGTTTGCCGCTGACCATGTTTTTGTTCGCGGCACTTGGGGTCATCATGACCGCCGCCTCGGCGTCGCTGGTGGGCGAAACGGTGTCCGACCCGGTCAGCCTGATTGGCCGCATTCAGAGCCCAGGCTGGGTGGCGCTGGCCATGGCGCTGATCGTCATCGCCACGCTTTCGACCAACACCGCGGCCAACATCGTCTCGCCGACCAACGACTTCCAGAACATCGCCCCACGCCTGATCGGCCGCACCCGTGCGGTGTGGCTGACCGGTTTCATCGGCCTGGCGCTGATGGGCCATGAGCTGCTCAAGAAACTCGGCTGGATCGTCTCCGACCTGAGCCTTGAGAGTGTGTACTCCAACTGGCTGCTGGGCTATTCGAGCCTGCTTGGGCCCATCGCCGGGATCATGGTGGTGGACTACTTCCTGATTCGCCGCCAGCGCCTGGACCTGGCCGGGCTGTACCGTGACGACGTGTACCCAGCCTGGAACCGCGCAGGGTTTATCGCCTTTGCCGTGCCGGTGGCACTGACCGTGCTGGCTATCGGCAACGCCCGTTTCAGCTGGTTCTACGACTACGGCTGGTTCACAGGTTCCTTGCTCGGTGGCGGGTTGTACTACGCCCTCGGTCGCCTCGCAGTACGCGGGCCGGTGCCAGTGGCCAAGCCGCTGCCCTGATCAACAGCCGACCCTAACGCGCATTTGCTTTTGCAGATAAAAACAGCCTGAGGAGAGACACCCATGAGCACTCCCGCCAAGCACGTCTTGCAGTCCACCGAACACCACGTCAACAGCGCTCGGCTATGGCAATCGCTGATGGACCTGGCGCAACTGGGCGCCACGCCCAAGGGCGGGGTGTGCCGACTGGCACTCACCGACCTCGACCGCCAGGCCCGCGACCTCTTCGTGAGATGGTGCACTGAGGCCGGCTGCAGCGTCAGCATCGATGCGGTGGGCAACATTTTTGCCCGCCGCCCGGGGCGCAACCCCAAGCTGGCCCCGGTGATGACCGGCAGCCATATCGACACCCAACCCACCGGCGGCAAGTTCGACGGCTGCTTCGGGGTAATGGCTGGGCTTGAGGTGCTGCGCACGCTCAACGACCTTGGCGTGGAAACCGAGGCACCGCTGGAGGTGGTGGTGTGGACCAACGAAGAAGGGTCACGTTTTGCGCCCTGCATGATGGGCTCGGGGGTGTTCGCCGGTAAATTCACCCTCGAAGAAACCCTGGCCAAGCGCGACGCCCAGGGCGTGAGCGTTGGCGAGGCGCTCAACGCCATTGGCTATGCCGGCGAACGCGCCGTGCTGGGCCACCCTGTGGGTGCGTATTTCGAGGCGCATATCGAGCAGGGCCCGATTCTTGAAGACCAGGCAAAAACCATCGGCGTGGTGCTCGGCGCCCTCGGCCAGAAATGGTTCGACCTGACCCTGCGCGGCGTCGAGGCCCACGCCGGCCCCACCCCGATGCACCTGCGCAAGGACGCCCTGGTTGGCGCTGCCGCCGTGGTGGAAGCAGTCAACCGCACCGCCCTCGCCCACCAGCCGCATGCCTGCGGCACGGTCGGCTGCCTGCAGGCCTACCCAGGCTCGCGCAACGTGATCCCCGGCGAGGTGCGCATGACGCTCGATTTTCGCCACCTCGAGAGCGAGCACTTGCAAGCGATGATCAGCGAAGTGCAAGCCGTCATCGAGGCGACTGCAGCCAAGCATGGGTTGAGCTACGAGTTGGTACCCACTGCTGATTTTCCGGCGCTGTACTTTGACCGAGGGTGTGTCGATGCGGTGCGCGAGTCGGCGAGCGCGCTGGGCCTGGGGCACATGGACATCGTCAGTGGTGCAGGGCATGACGCAATATTCCTGGCCGAGCTAGGGCCGGCGGGGATGATTTTCGTGCCGTGTGAAGGGGGTATCAGCCACAACGAAATCGAGAACGCCACACCGCAGGACCTGGCGGCAGGCTGTGCGGTGTTGCTGCGGGCGATGCTGGCGGCTTCGGAAGCGATTGCCAGCGGCCGGTTGGCTGCTTGAGGCGTTGTTGAGACACAGCGCCGCTGTGCGGCGCATCGCAGGCTATCGCCAGCTCCCACAGGATGTCAGTCAGATATCTCTATCTCGGGCTGGCGCAGTATTTGTGGGAGCTGGCGATAGCCTGCGATGCGCTGCGCAGCGGCGCTCGATCTCGCAGACAACGGTATACTCGGCGGCCTCTTCAACCCGGACCCGCCCTCTCCATGCGCCAAGCCCTGCTCATTGTCGACGTGCAATCCACCTTCAGCCCTTCGGAAAAACTGGTTGATGGCATCCGCGCACTGTCGGCCAACATTCCCGCCATCGCCTCCATCGAGCTGCATGACGAGCAGGTCACGCCGTTCCAGCGCCAGCTTGGCTGGCACCCGGCAAGCGACGATATCGCGCTGGTGGAAGCCGACCAGGTGTTCGTCAAACACGGCTACGGGCAAAGCCCGGAAGCGATTGCCTACCTGAAGGGGTTGGGGGTGGAGCGCGTGCTGGTGTGCGGGCTGCAAACCGAAACCTGCGTGCTCGCCGCAGGTTTTGCCCTGTTCGATGCAGGGCTGTGTCCCACGCTGGTGACCGACCTGACCATGGGCTCGTCGCTGGACCGCTCCGGCCAGATCGGCATCGAACTTTGGAAGCACCATTTCGGCCAGGTCACTACCGCAGCTGAGGTGGTAGCTGGTCTTCACGCGAATCAATCATCCTCAATCGAATCCCGCCAGGCCTAACCAAATAAGCTGGCTTGGTAGGCCTGCCACCGGGCATACCAAGCCAGCCTTCACTCAGGTCAGCGTTCTACGAACGTTGCCGGGACGGCACCGGGAATGCCCACACCGGTGCATATCACCGATATGGACAAGTAACCATCCTGCATCCGCAGCATGTACCACCCATTCGGTTGAACGCCGGCATGTGGGGGCACGGCCACACAGTTATCCACTTCCCAGACCCCATTGTTTTTGCGGCCAGTTAGCCCTGTGGCGATGACAGCGGGCACACTCGAGTCATAAATTTCAGTCGTCATGTTGGTTTCCTTCCAGTCAAGTTAGGTAGCTGTGGGTCTCCGGAGCTCCGTCTGGCGCTGACTCCGCCCGCGCATCCCTGGCCCACATCCTCACGCTATCGAGTTGCCGCAACCCGGTGAAGTAGCGTTACCGTAACCCTCAGGGGGTCTGGGGATACGGGCCTTCAACGAACGCCCCAAGGGCCAGGTCGAAATGCAGGATGGTCGTGTTACCGGCACTCGGCTTCACCGCGGCATAACGGCCGAATTGCAGGCTTGTCGGCCTTGCCGCCACGCGCGGGGCGCTGGTCAATACGGGGGCGGCCGGCCTCAGCAGAGCCCGTGGCAGCGTGCTGCCATTACCGATTCCGCTGCCCACGAACACCCATAGCAGCGGCTCGGTGCTGGCCACGATCTGGGTCTGCATCCGCTGGGCAGTGAAGTAGCGCAATGGCGAGGGGTGCTCGGCCCGGCCCGCCGCTTTCCAGTAGACAAAACCGGCAAGGCCAGCCTGCACGGGCCGCGCATTGGGCGGCGCGTCGAAGTACAGGCTCAGGTAACCAGGCAAGCCGGCCCCGTCCTCACTGATGCTTCGGCCATCGAAACGGTAGGCACGGCCAGTTTGTGCGCTATGGGAGGCGCTCATGACCACCTCCCCAAGGGGCAAAACCCACTGGTTGGAAACGTACAGCTCGCGATCGAGTTCCAGTATCAGCTCGGCGCTGTCCACCAGTGGCAACTCCAGTGCCACCGCCACCACCATCGCCTCGGTTGGCGACGACGGTTCCGGCAGCACCACGATGATCTGCTGCCCTGTATCGATGAGAAACTGCCTGGCCTCATCGTTGACAGACAAGGTCAGTTGCAGGGGCGCCGCCATGCCTGCCGGGCTCAGCAGAAACCAGGCAAGCAAGGCAATCCGCAGCCGGTAAACAGACATGCACACCTCTGCCCGAAAGAAAGACACCCGTATGCGCCCCAGGCGTATACGGGTGTCGTTGCAACACAACAGGCCGATCAGCGCGGCGAGTTGATGATGGTGCCGATGGTCGACCCAGAACTGACCGGGTTCACCGACGCAGCGCCAGGCCGGTTGCTGATGGCATAGGTGCTTGGCAGAACCTGCAGCTCATACTTGATGGCGCTGGCAGAGAAAGCGAAGGTGCAGCCTGGCGCCGATACGCTTGCCTGCACATTGCCGGACTTCAGGGACCTCTGCGCGGCCACGAGCAAAATGTTATCCAGTGGTTTCATCACAATGGACCCTTGCGGGTTCAAGGTGAATGCACAGAACGGCAGGTACTTGTCCCCCTGAGGAGTCGCCACCAACCCTGCAAGCCCCACGGTCAGTGGCGGAGTGCCGGCCGGGCGGTTGTTGAACAACCCCAGGCTGTCAGCCGGTACGCCCGTCACGCCACCCGAAACGAAGCCGCCGCTGGGATTGAACGTCTGGGCATTGCCGAGCGACAGTTCGCCGGAAGTCTTCTCCATTTCGATGGTGGTATTGGCCGCGATATCACGCTGAGTGGTCACGTACAGCTTGTACTTGGGGGTGTATTCGATAGCGACCTTGCCGAAGATATCGCCAAAGGGCACCGAGAACCAGGTGGGTACACCGGCAGTGAGCTGGTTGGGTCCCTCTGCCCCTTTGAAGCCAAGCAAGTAGTAACCCTGCTTCTGCAACTGCTCCAGCACCTCCATTTCCGGGGCCGAATTGAAGTCGAAATTCATCGCGAATGTAGTCATGGCGTCACCTGTCGATCCTTAACACATTGAGGTTTGCCAGCCCTTGATTGCTCCTGGCTGACGATCGAACCACCGCCTGGCCTACATCCTTCCCTGGCCAGACCGGTGGGTTCGAGAGCAAACCTAACAAGCGTCATGCAGCGGGATAAGTAGCGTTACCGTAACGCCTGCGCACTGTGGGTGGGCGCGTTGAGAAACGCTTGCAAGGCGTCGCAGATCGACAACGCCATGGCCTGCTGGTGGGTAAGCGCCAGGTGCGCGGCGCCGTCGAACTGCTCTGACCAGGCCAGGCAACCGGACTGCACCTCGATCACCCGCACACAGGTCCGAACCCGCTCGGCATCGACATGCACACTGCCCTCAAGGCGGTGGCAAGACTTGTCCTCCAACGCCCGCTCGCTACCGTGTTCGATGATGATTCGCCGGCCGAGATTCTTGTACAGCAGGTGGGTCAGTTCCTCGTGCAGCCCGAGGGCGAAATACTCACCATGGGCATCCGCGGACACGCATTTGAACGGGCTGACAGCGAATGCACCCGCATCAGGCCGATTGAGCGCGGGGGCGCGCCTGCGCTGGAAAACCGGCATGTAGCAGCCCAGAGGCACCACGATTTCAATGCATGCCAGGCATTCAGGGGCTGCATAGTGGTTTTTCAGTTTCGTCCGCAGGCGCCCGACCTGCACCCTGACGACTGGGTCTTCGCCGGGGCTGTAGTGCAGCGGATCGCGGTCGAAAACGCCGATGCCGATGGCGTATTCGCTGGTGTCCCGGGCGCAATCGGTAATGGCCCGTTCGACCAGATACGCCAACAACCGGCTCATTCGCGGAGACTTGTGAAACGTATCACTGGCCAAGAGCGCGTCCCTGGCCGCACGGATGTCTTCAACGGCAACGCGATCGCGTCCAATACACGTTAGATGTGCATCAGCCATGGCATGAATTTCCTCTGCGTCCTTACATGGAAAATGGTGCGCATGCCGTGTGACTGAATTCGCTACATCCGTGTATCTGCGTTGTTGCCATACGGCATCCCAGCAACGGCAAGCAACCGCACCCACCTGCGTGCGCAGTTGCAGTCTTGGCGCCTGGGCACAGTTTATCGCTGGGGTGGGGCACCGGGCAGTAACGTTACGGTAGCCACCGGGAGGCCATCAGGGCTGCTTAGCAGCCCAACGCGGGGCAAGCCCGCTCGCCACACAGAGATGATGGCGATTTTGCGCCATCCATCACTGTCGCAGCGGGCTGCGGCCTATGGGAGCTTGCCAAGCTCAGCGCGAGCTGTGCAAACCGGCAGCCCTGGCCCGCGCTGCATGCAGTTTCTTGTAGCTCTCTACAAGGCGCAGGTGGCGGTCCAGGCCCTCAAGCTTGGTGCTGGTCGGGGTCAGGCCATAGAAGCGTACGCTGCCATCGACCGAACCCAACGCCGCGTCCATGCGCACATCACCAAACATGCGGCGCAGGTTGGCTTCGTAGTCGGCCATTTCCAGATCGTCGTCCAGCACCACCTCCAGCACCACGTTCAGCGCTTGGTAGAACAGGCCGCGTTCGACGGTGTTGTCGTTGAATTGCAGGAACATCTCCACCAGCTCCTTGGCATCGTCAAAGCGCTGCAAGGCCAGGTGCGTGAGCAGCTTCAGCTCAAGAATGGTCAGTTGCCCCCACACCGTGTTGTCGTCGAACTCGACGCCAATCAGCGTGGTGATGGTGGTGTAATCGTCCACCTCGGCGTTGTCCAGGCGCTTTAGCAACAGCTTCAGCGAGCGGTTGTCGAGCTTGTGCAGGTTGAGAATGTCACTGCGGAAACCCAGCGCGCGGTTGGTGTTGTCCCAGATCAGGTCCTCGACCGGGTAGATTTCCGAATAGCCCGGCACCAGAATGCGGCACGCAGTGGCCCCCAGGTCGTCGTAGACGGCCATGTACACCTCCTTGCCCTGCTCCTCGAGGATGCCGAACAGCGTGGCGGCCTCCTGCGCATTGGCGTTTTCGCCGCTGGCGCTGAAGTCCCACTCGACGAACTCGAAGTCTGCCTTGGCGCTGAAGAAGCGCCACGACACCACACCGCTGGAGTCGATGAAGTGTTCGACGAAGTTGTTCGGCTCGGTCAGCGCGTGGCTTTCGAAGGTCGGCTGTGGCAAGTCGTTGAGGCCTTCTAAACTGCGCCCTTGCAGCAGTTCGGTGAGGCTGCGCTCAAGCGCCACTTCAAGGCTTGGGTGGGCGCCGAACGAGGCGAATACGCCACCGGTGCGCGGGTTCATCAAGGTCACGCACATGACCGGGAATTCCCCGCCCAGCGACGCATCCTTGACCAGCACCGGGAAGCCCTGCTCCTCCAGCCCCTGAATACCGGCAACGATGCCAGGGTATTTGGCCAGTACCTCCTGCGGCACATCCGGCAGGCACAGCTCGCCTTCGAGGATTTCGCGCTTCACCGCCCGCTCGAAGATCTCCGACAGGCACTGCACCTGCGCCTCGGCCAGGGTGTTGCCGGCACTCATGCCGTTGCTCAGGTAGAGGTTTTCGATCAGGTTGGACGGGAAGTAGACCGTCTCACCGTCCGACTGGCGCACGAACGGCAGCGAGCAGATGCCGCGCTCCTTGTTGCCGGAGTTGGTGTCGTACAGGTGCGAACCGCGCAGCTCGCCGTCGGGGTTGAAGATTTCCAGGCAGTAGGCATCGAGAATTTCTGCCGGCAGCGCGTCTTTCGGGCCAGGCTTGAACCACTGCTCGTTGGGGTAATGCACGAACGCCGCATTGGCGATGTCCTCACCCCAGAACTGGTCGTTGTAGAAGAAGTTGCAGTTCAGCCGCTCGATGAACTCGCCCAGCGCCGAGGCCAGCGCGGCTTCTTTGGTCGCGCCCTTGCCGTTGGTGAAGCACATCGGCGACTGCGCGTCGCGCACATGCAGCGACCACACGTTGGGCACGATATTGCGCCACGAGGCGATCTCGATCTTCATCCCGAGGCCGGCCAGGATCGCCGACATGTTGGCGATGGTCTGCTCCAGCGGCAGGTCCTTGCCGGGGATGCAGGTGCGCGTGTCGGACACCGGCATCAGCAGCGCCTGGGCATCGGCGTCGAGGTTGTCGACCTGCTCGATGATGAACTCGGGGCCGGTCTGCACCACCTTCTTCACCGTGCAGCGGTCGATGGAGCGCAGGATGCCCTGGCGGTCCTTGTCGCTGATGTCCTCGGGGAGCTCGACCTGGATCTTGAAAATCTGGTTGTAGCGGTTTTCCGGGTCGACGATGTTGTTCTGCGACAGGCGAATATTCTCGGTCGGGATATCGCGGGTCTGGCAGTACAGCTTGACGAAGTACGCCGCGCACAGCGCCGAGGAGGCAAGGAAGTAATCGAACGGCCCAGGCGCCGAGCCATCGCCCTTGTAGCGGATGGGTTGGTCGGCGATTACCGTGAAGTCGTCGAACTTGGCTTCAAGACGAAGGTTGTCGAGAAAATTGACCTTGATTTCCATGCGAAGGGGTACCAGAAAGCGGGGCGGAAAATGCCGCGCATTATCCGGGATTTTTGCCGGGAAGTGTTGCTGGGTGTTTGCAGCGCTGATACTCACGGACGGGCGGGCCTGACCGGGCCAGTTGCTGAACCCGGTCATTGGCGCCGCCAGGCGGGTTCAGGCCTGGGTGTCGACCATACTGCCCGAGCTGCCGCTACCGAGCTTGACCAGGGCCTGCAGCAACTGCGCGGTGGCCGCCTGGATCTGGCCGCTCAAGGTGGCGATGCTGGCCTGCTTAGCCATGACCTGCGGCAGCTTGATACTGTCATCGACCTTCTGCGCCATCAGCGCTGCCAGTTGCTTCTGCTCTTCGGCCATCTGTTTCTGCAACTCTTTGATCATCTCGCGCAGTTGCTTGATGTGCGCAGGCTCGTCGCTTTGCGGCTCGCTGGCCGCAGCCTTCTTTTGCGCCTCGGTCACCGAAGACCCCAGCGCCAGCGCGGTGCCGTCGATCTGCAACGAGGTCTGCTTGCCTTCGCTGCTGTCATCCGCAGCCGCTGTGGTGAGCGGTTGGGTGGCGGCCGGGTTGCTGATGCTGATACCACTGATACCTGCCATGCCCCTGATCTCCGTAAATTGGACGTGTCGATAAGCGCACTATCGGCAGCGCCACGCCAGGCTTGAGCGCCAGCGCGCGATAAATTTGCCAGCCGCCCATTCGTCCACCTGATACCCAAGCCCTGCCCGGGTGCCGTCAAGGCCCCGGCCGGGCGCTCCGATCAGCCCAGCACGAGATGGCAATGACCAAGACCCGTTCCCGCAAAGCCCTGTACATCGGCCTGCCCCTGGCCCTGGCGGTCGCCCTGGGCAGCGCCGCCGGCTACCTCTACTGGCAGCAAAAGGACGCCGGCTACCCGCACAAGATCGTCGAACAGGCCACAGCCCTGCATGAGCATATGCTGTCGTTCGACAGCCACGTTACCGTGCCGCTGGACCTGGGCAGCGCCGGCAACGAGCTGGACAAGGACGGGGCAGGCCAGTTCGACCTGGTCAAGGCTGGCCGGGGTCGCCTGTCGGGGGCCGCGCTGACGGTGTTCGGCTGGCCGGAAATCTGGAACGGCGAGAACGCCCCGCACCGCCCTACCCCGGGCTTTGTCGACGCCGCCCGGCACGAGCAGGAAGTGCGCTACAAGATCATCACCGGCATGGTCCGCGACTTCCCCAACCAGGTCGGCATTGCCTACACCCCGGCAGATTTCCGCCGCCTCAATGGCGAAGGCAAGTTCGCCATTTTCATCAGTATGCTCAACGCCTACCCACTGGGCCATGACCTGAGCCAGCTCGACCTGTGGGCTGCGCGCGGCATGCGCATGTTCGGTTTCAGCTACACCGGCAACAATGACTGGGCCGACTCGTCGCGCCCGCTGCCGTTCTTCAACGACACCGCCGACGCCTTGGGCGGGCTGTCGCCGCTGGGCGAGCAGGCGGTTGCGCGGCTGAACGACCTTGGGGTGATCATCGACGTCTCGCAAATGTCCACGCTGGCCCTTGAAGACGTCGCCCGCCTGTCGCGCGCGCCGCTGGTGGCTTCGCACTCGGCGCCCCGCGCCCTGGTGGACATCCCGCGCAACCTGTCCGACAAGGAAATGCAGCTGATCCGCGACAGCGGCGGCGTGATCCAGGTGGTCGGTTTCGGCCAGTACCTCAAGCCCCTGAGCAAGCCGGTGCTGGACAAACTCGACGCGCTGCGCGCGCGTTTTGACCTGCAACCGCTGCAAGGCCTGGCCAATGCCTTGATGCCAGGCGATGCCGTCATCGCCATCTGGCCCGAGGCGCGCTTTGGCGAATACGCAGGCTCCCTGTACGGCATCCTTGAAGAAGAACCCAAGGCCACCCTCAAGCAATACGTCGATGCCATCGACTACACCGTAAAAAAAGTCGGTATCGACCACGTCGGCATCAGTTCGGACTTCAACGACGGCGGCGGCCTGGAAGGCTGGAAGGACGTCAGCGAAATCCGCAACGTCACCGCCGAGCTGCTGACCCGTGGCTACAGCGAAACCGACATCGCCAAGCTCTGGGCAGGCAACTTCCTGCGCACCTGGGAACAGGTACAAAAATCCGCCCGCCCCGTCGCCAACCGCTGAGCATTACCCGATGAGCAACCGCCGCACCTTTCTCAAACAGGCCAGCGTACTGGCCGCAAGCCTGCCACTGCTGGCCCATGGGCAAACCCCTGCCAGCAAACCGCTGAGTGGTGCAGAGAAGTGGCGCAACCTGCGTGAACTGTTCCCGCTGGACCCAAGCATCGCCCACTTCGCCAACTTTCTGGTCACCGCTCACCCGCGCCCGGTGCAAGCGGCCATCGACCGCCACCGCGCCGACCTGGACCGCAACCCGGCGGCGCTGATGGACTGGGAAAGCCAGTACGAATGGCAGCGCGAAGACGAGGTGCGCGAGTGGGCCGGGCGCTACCTGGAAGTCGGTCCGCGGCAGATCGCGCTGACCGGCAGCACCACCGAGGGCCTGGCGCTGATCTACGGCGGCCTGCAAGTCGGCGCTGGCCAGGAAATTCTGGTCACCGAGCACGAGCATTATTCAGCGCAAAAGGCCCTGGCCTTCCGCACCCAGCGCCAAGGCACCGCAGTGCGCACCATCCGCCTGTTCGACGACCCCTGGACAGTGTCCACCGACCAGGTGCTGAGCACCTTGGACAAAGCCATCAAACCCCACACCCGGGTGCTGGGCATGACCTGGGTGCATTCGGGCAGCGGCGTCAAACTGCCGGTGGGCGAGATCGGCGAACTGGTGCGCCAGCACAACCGCAACCGCAGTGAAGCCGAGCGTATTCTGTATGTGGTCGACGGCGTGCACGGCTTTGGGGTCGAAAACGCCCGCTTTGCCGACTTCAAGTGCGACTACTTCATTGCCGGCACCCACAAATGGATGTTCGGCCCGCGCGGCACCGGCATCATCTGCGCGGCCTCGACCGGCATGGAACACCTTACGCCGACCATCGCCACGTTCTCCCGCGACGAAGACTTCGCCACCATCATGACCCCAGGCGGCTACCACGCCTTCGAGCACCGCTGGGCCGCAGGCGAAGCGTTCAAGCTGCACCTGCAACTGGGCAAGGCCGACGTGCAGCAGCGCATCCACCAACTCAACAGCCTGTTCAAGGAGCGCCTGAGCGAGCACCGGCAGATCCAGGTGGTGACGCCGCGCAGCGAACGCTACTCGGCAGGCTTCAGTTTCTTCCGTATCAAGGACCGTGACCCCGACGCCGTCGCCGCCCACCTCACCGCCAACAAGGTGATGTGCGATGCGGTGTACCGCGATGTCGGCCCGGTCATCCGCCTGGCGCCGAGCCTGCTCAACGATGAACAGCAGATCGACCGCGCCATGGCCCTGATCACCCAACAACTTTGAACAAGGCAGCATCATGAACGCACCGTTGTATCGACTGACCTTGGCCGCCGCAGTGGCCTTATGCAGCCTGCCAGCCCTGGCTGCACAACCTGCCGGCAAACCCGGCACCGTGTTTCGCGATTGCAGCAAGGCATGCCCGGAAATGGTCGTGCTGCCCGCCGGCACGTTCACCATGGGCACACCGGACGATGAAATGGGCCGCCAGGACGACGAAAGCCCGCAGCACCCGGTGACCTTCGCCAAGCCTTTTGCCATTAGCCGCTTCCAGGTGACTGCCGGGGAATGGGAGGCTTATCAGAAAGCGGCAGGCGTCACCCTCGCTGACGGCGACGAACGCCCCGGACGCCTCTGCCGCAATGGCAAGCCCAGTTACAAACAGGGCCCACGCCAACCCGCAGTGTGCATGAGCTATCACGACGCCGTGGACTACGCGGCATGGCTGTCGAAAACGACCGGGCAGCGCTACAGCCTGGTCAGCGAAGCCCAGCGCGAGTACGCAGCCCGCGCAGGTAGTACCGGCATGTTCCCATTTGAAGCCGACGCCAACTTCGAAATCAGCCAGCACGCCAACGTCTACGGCCCCAAGGACGGTTTCAGTTTCAGCTCTCCGGTGGGCAGTTTCCCGGCCAACGCCTTCGGCATGTACGACATGCACGGCAACGTCTACGAATGGGTTGCCGACTGTTACCACGACACCTACCAAGGCGCGCCCAGCGACGGCAGCGCCTGGATGCAAGGCGCTTGCGAGCGGGTGAGCATTCGCGGCAATGACTGGGGCGAAGCACCCATTTTCTCACGCTCGGGCAATCGCAATGAGGCCGACCCTGCCAACCGCGGCGACTGGATTGGGCTGCGCGTGGCCCGCGAACTTTGAGCGCCGTACGGCGGTAAATTCTGCCAACCCAGGCTCGTTCCTATCGGTGTACTTGCAGAGGACCGGGGGTGCCCCTACGGCGCCCCCACCCACCATCCAAGGAACCGCAACCATGAGCCAGACCTCTTCGCCCGATACCATCCACGACCTCATCGGGGTCGGCTTCGGCCCTTCCAACCTGGCGCTGGCAATCGCCTTGGAAGAGCTTGCCGAAACCAACGGCCACGCCCTCGACGCGCTGTTCATCGACAAGCAGACCGACTACCGCTGGCACGGCAACACCCTGGCCACCCAGAGCGAGCTGCAGATTTCCTTCCTCAAGGACCTGGTGTCGCTGCGCAACCCCACCAGCCCCTACAGTTTCGTCAACTACCTGCACCAGAAGCAGCGCCTGGCCGACTTCATCAACCTGGGCACCTTCTACCCGTGCCGCCTGGAGTTCAACGACTACCTGCGCTGGGCCGCCGACCATTTCGCCACCCAGGCGGTGTATGGCGAAGAAGTGCTGCGCATCGAGCCGGCACTCAACGATGGCAAGGTCGACCACCTGCGCCTGGTCTCGCGTGACCAGCAAGGCCGCGAATACACCCGCCGTGCCCGCTCCGTAGTAGTCGGCAGTGGCGGCACGCCGAAAATCCCAGAGGCGTTCCGCGCATTCAAGGATGACCCGCGGGTGTTCCACCACTCGCAATACCTGGCCGGCCTGCAAAAACTGCCGTGCACCCAGGGCAAGCCCATGCGCATTGCCGTCATCGGCTCGGGCCAGAGCGCCGCCGAAGCGTTCATCGACCTGAACGACAGTTTCCCGTCGGTGAAGGTCGACATGATCCTGCGCGCCTCGGCACTCAAGCCTGCCGACGACAGCCCGTTCGTCAACGAAATTTTCGCCCCTGAATACACCGACCTGGTGTTCAACCAGCCCCACGCCGAGCGGGCAAAGTTGGTCAACGAGTACCACAACACCAACTATTCGGTGGTCGACGTCGACCTGATCGAGCGCATCTACGGCATTCTGTATCGCCAGAAAGTCGCCCATCAGTATCGCCACCACGTGCTGTGCCGACGCGATATCGAACAAGTGGTCAACACTGCCGAAGGTATCGAGCTGACCCTGCGCGACCTGGCCACCGATGTGCGCCAGACCCACCGCTACGACGCCGTGATTCTGGCCACCGGCTACGAGCGCCGCTCGCACCGCGAGCTGCTGGCGCCGCTGCAACAGCACCTCAAGGACTTCGAGGTGGACCGCGACTACCGCGCCCTGGCCAGCCCCGAGTTCGCTGCCGGCGTTTACCTGCAAGGCTTCTGCGAGGCCTCCCACGGGCTTTCCGACACGCTGCTTTCGGTACTGCCGGCCCGCGCCCTGGAAATTGGCCAGTCGCTGTACCAGCACCTCGGCAACCAGGCCAGCAACGCCCCGACCGCCCTGCGCGCAACCAGCGCCTGACCACGGGAAACCTTTCGATGAGCAATCAACCCCGCGGCGCCATGCGCGAGCTGCTGGCGCTGCTGCGGCCGTTCTGGCCGGTGGTCGCCCTGTCGATAGTGCTGGGCATGGTCGGTGGCCTGAGTGTCACCGCCCTGCTGGCCACCATCAACAACGGCCTGCACAGCGACGGTGGCATGAGCCAGGGTTTGGTACTGGGCTTCGCGGGGCTGTGTGCCCTGGCGCTGCTCAGTACCATCCTGTCCGATATGGGTACTAACCATGTTGGCCAGAACATCATTGCCAAACTGCGTCGTGAACTGGGTGAGAAGGTGCTGGCAGCCCCGATCGAACAGATCGAGCGCTTCCGTACCCACCGGCTTATCCCGGTGTTGACCCACGATGTCGACACCATCAGCGACTTCGCCTTCGCCTTCGCGCCGCTGGCGATTTCACTGACGGTGACACTGGGTTGCATGGGCTACCTGGCAATGCTGTCCTGGCCGATGTTTCTGTTGATGCTGGCAGCCATCGTGATCGGCTGCAGCGCCCAGTTCATCGCTCAATCGCGGGGGCTGCGCGGTTTCGAGGCGGCGCGCGAAGCCGAGGACGAGCTGCAGAAGAACTATAGCGCCATCGCCGAAGGCGCCAAGGAACTGCGCATCCACCGCCCGCGGCGCAAGCGTATGTTCAACCAAGGCATCGTGGGCACCGCCAATTTCATCTGCAGCACCCAGGTCAAGGCAATCAATACCTTTGTGGTGGCCAAGGCCTTTGGCTCAATGCTGTTCTTCGTAGTCATTGGTCTGGCGTTGGCATTGCAGGCGTTCTGGCCGAGCAACGACAAAAGCGTGATGAGCGGTTTCGTGCTGGTGCTGCTGTACATGAAAGGCCCGCTGGAGCACCTGATCGGCACCCTGCCAATCGTGAGCAAGGCCCGGATCGCGTTTGCCCGTATTGCCGAGCTTTCGCAGCGGTTCTCATCGCCCGAGCCACACCTGGTGCTGGACGCCCCAGTGCAGACCGGACGCAGCATCCGAGAGCTGGAGCTGCGCGATGTGACCTACGCATTCCCGCCGGTCGGCGAGCAACTACCGTTTCGCCTGGGCCCAGTGAACCTGACGATCGCTCAAGGCGAAATCGTATTCATCGTTGGCGAAAATGGCTGCGGCAAGACCACGCTGATCAAGCTGCTGCTCGGGCTGTACGCACCGCAACAGGGAGTGATCCAGCTCGATGGCCAGGCCGTCGATCACGCCAGCCGCGACGACTATCGCCAACTGTTCACCACCATCTTTGCCGACTACTACCTGTTCGACGACGTTATCCAGGCCGACCAGGCGCTACCGGCACAAGCTGATCAGTATCTGCGCCGCCTGGAAATCGCCCACAAGGTCAGCGTGGAGAACGGACGCTTCAGCACCACCGACCTGTCGACCGGCCAGCGTAAGCGCCTGGCATTGGTCAACGCCTGGGTCGAGGGGCGCCCAGTGCTGGTGTTCGATGAATGGGCCGCCGACCAGGACCCGACGTTCCGCAGAGTGTTCTACACCGAACTGCTGCCCGATCTGCAACGCCTGGGCAAGACCATCATCGTGATCTCGCATGATGATCGTTACTTCGATTGCGCCGATCAGTTGGTGCGGATGGAGGCTGGCCAAGTCATCAGCGAACGCGTCAACGCCTGAGCCTGAACTAGAAACCGGAAATTCCTTTTCCGGTTTTTTTTCGCCTTGCGTCTCATAACCATAACCATTCGCAATTACCACAACACCTTTTTACAACAGGCAGTCACATGAGCCATTCACCAGCGCTGAAAAAACGGACCTTGTTACGCCCACCACAAGCACTTCTGGCCTTGAGTGCCGCATTGGTACTGGGCTACAGCGCCCAGTTGCAGGCCGCACCGCAAGCTTTCGACATTCCTGCGCAACCGCTACCTGGCGCATTGCAGGCAATCAGTAAAAGCACCAAGTTACAGTTCGTGTACAGCCCCGACATGCTCACCCACCTGCGCTCGCACGCGGTCAAGGGCACCTACGAGCCCGAGCAAGCCTTGGCTGAGATGGTTCGCGGTACCGGTATCAGCTACACGCTGGACGGCAACACGGTGATATTTTCAGTACCCTCCGATGCCGGCGAAGGGGCCATAAGCCTCGGCGCCACCTCGGTGAATGCCTCGGCCTTGGGCCAGACCACCGAAAACACCGGTTCCTACACAACCGGCGCCACCACGGTTGGCAGCAAGGTCGCCCAGTCGATCAAGGAAGTTCCGCACTCGGTAACGGTGGTGACCCGCCAGCGTATCGAAGACCAGAACCTCACGACCCTCAGTGATGCGTTGGACAAGACCACCGGCGTGACTTTGCAGAAGAACGGAGCCTCTGGCTCGTCTTTGGGCAACGACACCAACTTCTTTTCCCGTGGTTTTGCCGTTTCGAACATCCAGTTCGATGGCGGCGCACCAATGGACAGCACAATTTCCGGCTACGGCAAGGTCAGCCAGCTGGACCTCGCACAGTACGACCATGTCGAGTTCCTGCGTGGCGTTGACGGCCTGTATTCCGGCAGTGGCGACCCTGGCGGCACCATCAATCTGGTACGCAAGCGCGCCTTGGCCCACAACCAACTGAAGTTCTCTGCATCGGCTGGCAGTTGGGATACCTATCGCACCGAGATTGACGTTACCGGCCCGCTGACCGAGACCGGCAATGTGCGCGGCCGCGCCGGCGCCGCCTATCAAAGCAACGATTTCTTCTACGACACGGCCAACAACGAAAAACACCTGTTCTACGGGTCGCTGGAATTCGACTTGAGCCCGGACACCCTGCTGACCGTCGGTGCGAGCTACCAGGAGGGCGAAGGCGTGCCCAACTTCGGCGGCCTGCCGCGCTACAAGGACGGCACCGACATAGGCCTGTCGCGCAAGACGGCCTACCTGACCAATTGGGGTTCGTCGCTTGAGAAAACCAAGCAGGCTTATCTGAAGCTCGACCAGAATCTCGGCGAAGAATGGGTCTGGACTACTGACCTGACCTGGATGGACATGGACCGCGACGCCAACTCGCTGTTCGCCAACGGTGCGGTCGACCCTATCACCGGGGCAGGCACCAGCTGGTTGAACTACCCGGCCAAGACGGGGCTTGAGCGCAAAGGTATCAACAGCTACGTCAAAGGTGGCTTTGACCTGTTCGATCTGCACCATGATGTGCTGGTTGGCGGCGACTACTCACATTCGGACGGTTACACCGTGCAACGCTGGGGCTTGCTCAATTTCACCCCGGTGGATGTATTCAACCCAACCCAGCCGGCCGACCCAGGCACCACGCCAAACAAGACCCACGACAATACCACCGAAAAATACGGCTACTACGGCATGACCCGGCTGTCGTTGAACGACCGCACCAAGCTCATCCTTGGCGCCCGCGTAGCCACTTACAAGTACCGTGACACCGAAGTCTTCTTCGACGACTTTGGCAATGTTCTGGACAACCCAGCGCCCTACCACCGGGCGCTCAAGGAACAGGGTGTCACCACCCCATACGCCGGCCTGACCTACGACCTGACGCCAGAATGGACCGCCTATGTCAGTTATGCCGAGACCTACAAACCGCAGTTTCTGCAGGTAGCAGCTGACAACAAGACGCTTGACGCTGCCACCTCGAAAAACTACGAAGTCGGCATCAAGGGGCAGTTGTTCGACGACAGGATCAACACCAGCTTTGCAATCTATCGTATCGAGCAAGAGGGCGCTGCCATCCAGGATGCCCGCTACCCAGAGACGTTTGGCGCAACCAACTGCTGCTACCTGAACCAAGGTGAGGTCGTCAGTGAAGGGTTTGATGCCGAAATAAGCGGTGAGGTGCTGACCGGGCTCGATCTGTTCGCCGGCTACACCTACAACCACACGGTGGACAAGGCTTCGGACTCCAGCCGCGATATCTTCGCCTATGTCACCCCCAAACACCTGCTCAAAGTGTGGAGCACTTACAAACTGCCTGGCGAGCTGGACAAGTGGAAGCTCGGCCTTGGCGTCACCGCCCAGAGCAACAATGGCCGCAGCGGCACCATCAGGCCTTACAATCCGGTTACCGGCCAGTACGACGGTGCGGCCGAGGATTTCAAGTTTATCCAGGCCGGCTATGCCATCTGGAGCTCAAGCGTCGAGTACAAGATCGACGAGCACTGGGCCGCAGTGGTCAACGCCAACAACATCTTCGACAAAAAGTACTATCAGACCGTCGGCACCTCAGCCAACGGCAACTTCTATGGCGAACCGCGTAATTTCACCCTGACTGTTCGCGCCACCTACTAAGCGCACAAAAAAACGCCCCCGGACCAACATCGGTCCGGGGGCGTTTTTTTATGCCGCCGCTGCGGGTCAGAGCCGTTCAGCCAACCACTGCCCCAGGTGCGCATAGATGCCCTGCACTTCTGCAACCATACCGTGCATCCGCAAAAAGTCATGCGTCAGCCCTGCCTGCACCTGCAAGGTAGTTTGTGTGCCGCTGGCAGCCAGGCGCTCGGCCCAGGCTTGGCCTTCGTCGAACAGAGGGTCGTATTCGGCAAGCGACACCAGTGCCGGGGCCAGTGCACGCAGCCCTTCCAGGCGCAGCGGCGATACGCGCCAGTCGTCAGCAGCGGCAGGCGCGTAATGGCGGTAGAACCAATCCAGCGTAGCGGTTTCCAGCAGGTAACCTTCGCCATAGCGGGCATGCGATGCGCGTGTGGTGCTGGCCTCGGCTACCGGGTAGAACAATAGCTGTGCCTTAGGCCGCAACCGCTGTAGTTCAGGCTCGTGCACCGCAGCGATGGCCAGCACCGTGGCCAAAGTTGCGCCAACGCTGTCGCCCCCCACCGCCACCCGCTCGCTATCCAGGCCCAGCGTCACACCCTGCGCAGCCAGCCAGTTGGCGGTGTCCAGGCAGTCATGCACAGCCGCCGGAAACGGGTGCTCCGGCGCCAGCCGATAGGCCGGTGCGAGCACGGCAAAGTCGCCGGCCAGCGCCAGACGTCGACACACTACGTCATGGGAATCCAGGCTGCCGACCACATAGCCACCGCCGTGCAGATACAACAGCACCGGCTGCGCAGTGCTGGCGCCGTTCGGGCGACGGTACAGCCGTGCAGCGATACTGTGGCCATCGCGGCCCGGGATGCTCAAGGCTTGTATATCCACCGCCTGCGGCGGGCTGGCATCAAGTATTTGCGATGCGTTTTCAAATTCCACGCGAGCCTGCACCACATCCAGCGCATGCATGGGTTTGCTTTTGCCGGTCAGGCGGCCAAGTTCGACGAGCTCCAGAAAGCCCGCCAGATCAGGATGCAATGGCATCGGATAAATCCTTGCTGAGGATGACTCTGTGTAGACGAACAAGCCGTACGCCAATAAAGCAAAAGGCCGGTTCCCATCCAGGAACCGGCTCTCGCCATCAGCCGTCGACGTTCTGCGCCAGCTTCAGCTGGCCCACCAAGGCGTGCAACAACGTCTCGCTGCGCAGAATCTGATAATGGGAAACCCCATTTATCACCTGCGATTGCCTCACAGCGCCCAAAGCCTGCTCGAATTCAGCGATCTGCACGCTGTCCTGGCCCTCGGCCCACCACAGGCGCACCGAGCAGTCCAGGGTTGGCATGGTTTGCAAGCGCTCGGCCAACACTTTGAGGCGCATCGCCACAACGAAGGTATGAGCCAACTCGTCTGCCGCAAAGCCTGCATGGCCGGCTGCACCGTGCATTGCCTGGAGCCTCTCGATGAGCGCCTGCAAAGCCGCGACATCCCCCTCGGCCACGGCATCCAGCGCGGGCAACGCGTCGGCATGGCAGTCGAAGACAACCGCCAGGTAGCCCGGCAAGTCTTCCTGCCAACCGCCGGCAGAACGATCAATGCCGGCCTGCGGCACGAAACTGTCCACCAGCCCCACCAATGCCACCTGCTGACCCTGGTCGCGCAGCTCGCGAGCGACCAATGCCGCCAGCGTACCGCCAAGCGACCATCCGAGCAGGTGATACGGCCCTTCGGCCTGTTTCTGGCGGATGTACTGGGCATAATCGATGGCCATCGACTGCAGGCAGTCATCGTTCCATCCGCGGTCAAGCAACATGCGGCATTGCACGCCATAGACACTGCGCGCCCCTTCAAGGCGGCGGGCCAGCGGCTCGTAGTCGAATACCGTGCCAAACCCTGCATGCAAGCAGAACAACGGCGCCACACCCGGTACGCGCGCATTGAGCAACAACAGTGGGTCCAGGCTGTCAGGCCCGGCCTGATAGCCTGACAACTCGGCGATGGTCGGCTTGCCGATGATGTCGCGCAATTTCAGGTCCAGCCCCAACTGCGGTTCGCCGCGAACTTTGCCCAACACTTTGAGAATCCGCAGCGAGTCGCCGCCGATCTCGAAGAAGTTATCGCTGACCCCCACCTGATCCAGTTCCAACACCTCCTGCCAGATCTGCACCAGACGACGCTCCACCGCATTGCGCGGTGCCACATAGCTGCGGCCTTGGAAGTCCGGCTCCGGCAGTGCCTTGCGGTCTAGCTTGCCGTTGGGGCTCAGCGGCAACGCTGCCAACACCACCACGTGTGCGGGCACCATATAGTCCGGCAACTCCTGGGCCAGCGCTCGGCGCAGTTGCTCGCCCAGTCCGTCCTGCGCATCGGCTACCACATAACCCACCAATTGCTTGCCAGCGCCGCCGTCTCGGGCGATTACCAGCGATTCACGTATGCCAGGCTGCGCTGCCAGGCGTGCTTCGATCTCGCCTAGTTCGATCCGGAAGCCGCGCACCTTCACCTGATGATCCAGACGGCCCAGGTAGTCAACGATACCGTCGGCACGACGGCGCACCAAGTCGCCGCTGCGATACAGACGCCCGCCATCAGCGCTGAACGGGTCGGCGACGAACCGCTCGGCGGTCAGCCCGGCGCGACGGTGATAGCCCCGCGCCAGCTCATAGCCGCCAATGTACAGTTCACCGGCCACGCCGTCGGGCACAGGGTTCAACTGCGCATCGAGAATGTGCAGGCTGCGTGCCCCTACTGCACTACCAATCGGGGCATAGGCTGCCTCGCAGCTTGCATCGGCGCCGGCGTTCCACAGCAACGGGGTAACCACCGTCTCGGTCGGCCCATAGCCATTGGTGAACTGGCGTGGGCGCAAGGTGCGCTTGACCAATTCGAAGTTGCTGTTGGCCACGGCATCGCCACCAAAGCAGTAGGTATCCACCGGAGGTGGGTTTTCACGGCCTTGGCCATACTCGGCAAGCTGTTGCAGGTAGGCAGGTGGGAAGCAGGCGATGGTAATGCCGTGCTCGTGCAGCGCATTCCAGGTTTCCTCTGCGGTCCACAAGCGTTCATCCCGCAGCACCAGACGCCCGCCCGCAGCAAGGGTCGACAACCAGCGTTCCTGGGCGCCATCGAAGGCGAACGACATGAACAACAGCTCGCGCGTCATGCAGTCCATACCGTAACGGGCGATGATTGCCTCACAGTGCTGGGTGATCGGGCCGTGGCTGACCGCCACCCCCTTTGGCACACCGGTGGAGCCAGAGGTGTAGATAAGGTAGGCAAGCTGCTCGGCGTGCACCGCTGGCGTCACGGCAAGGCCTGGCGCCTGCGAATCGATATCTTCGATATACAGCCGCAGTGCACCTTCGACCTGCGGTAGCCGCTGAGCCAACGCACGCTGCGTGAGCAGGATGCTCATGCCCGAATCCTGCATGATCCACTGCAAGCGCTCACTCGGGTAGCTGATATCCAGCGGCACGAAGGCGGCGCCCGCCTTCAGTACTGCATACAGCGCAACCACGCTCTCGACCGAACGCTCCAGCGCCACGCCGACGAACGTTTCAGGCCCCGCGCCAAGTGCCAGCAGGCGAGCTGCCAGCTGGTTGGCACGCAGTTCAAGCTGCGCGTAGGTAAGTTGTGTGCCCGCGCAGGCCACCGCCACCGCATCTGCCTGCTCGAAAGCATGCCTGGCGATGCGTTGCGCGACCAGCTGGGTCGGCGCCTGGGCCTTTTCCGGCTGGGCGTCGCACGCATGCAGCGCAGCCATGGCGCCAATAGCGCGCTCGCCGGGCTGCAGCAAGCCCTGCAGCAATGCCTCGAAGTCTGCGCGAAGCTGCGTCACCGCCTCGACGGTAAAGCGGTTGCGCAGATACAGGAACTCCACCTCGAAGGTATCACCCAGCTTGATTGCAAGGTCCATGGCAAAGTTGGTCACATCACGCGACTGCACCTTGCCAAAACGCGGCCCCGTGGCGTCAGGCTGTTGCAAGCGCTCATCCACGGGGTAGTTCTCGAACACCAGAATGCTGTCGAACAGCGCCTGCCCGCCCTGCCCCGACCAGCGCTGGATATCGGCCAGTGATGCGTGCTCGTGGTCACGCACTTCCAGGTTGTGCGCTTGCAACGCCTGCAGCCACTGACTGACCTGAACCTGAGGCTCGGGCCGATGGATGATAGGCAAGGTGTTGATGAATAGCCCCAGCATCTCGTCAGCGCCCGGCAAGCCCGCAGGGCGTCCGGCAACAGTGGCGCCAAAGCAGACAGTCTGCTGCCCGGTATAACGCTGCAACAGCAACAGCCATGCCGCCTGTACCAACGTGTTGCTGGTCACCCGAAGGGCCTGTGCGCGTTCACGCAACGCAGCAGTGCGCGTCGCATCCCAGCGCAGGTAGAGCGCATCATGGCCCGGCACGTGCGGCTCGGGCTTGGGGTGGAGCGCATCTGCCAGGCTAGTCGGCCCCTCGCACAATGCCAGGCGCGCCTTCCAGAACTGCTCAAGGACCTGTTGCGGCTGCGCTTGCAGCCAGGCGATGTAGTCGCCGTAACGGCCGCGCTTGGCAGGCAGCGGTCGGCCAGCATAGAGTTCAAGCACCTCGCCAAACAGTCGCGAACTGCTCCAGCCATCCATCAGGATATGGTGGCTGGTCCAGATCAAGTGATGGCGCGTTTCGTCCAGACGGACCAACGTCAGGCGCATCAACGGCGGTGCCAGCCAGTCGAAGCCCCGCGTGCAGTCAGCCTGCACCAGGCTGTCGATGGCGTCGGCGGCCATACTGCGCCCCCGCCAGTCAAGCACCTCGACGGTCAGCGGCGCGCGCCGCTTGACCACTTGCAGGGGCTGGCTTAGCTCCGGGCTGGTCCAGAACGCGCTGCGCAAAATCTCGTGACGCTCGACAACCTGCTGCCAGGCGGCCACAAAACGCGCGCTGTCAAGATGCTCCACTGGCACGCTGAGCTGGTTGACGTACAGGCTGTTACCCGCCGCCTCCAAGCTGTGGAAGAGAATGCCTTGCTGCATCGGCGACATCGGGTAGACATCTTCGATGTCCCGTGGAGGGAACGGCAATGTGCGCAACTGGCTGCCGACAAGGCCGCTATTGGTGAAGTCACTGGCACTGACTCCGCCGCTGGAGGGCAGCAGGCAGTGCTCCACCAGCGCCGTCAGCGTGGTCACATAGGCCTCTGCCAGGCGCTCGATGGTGCAGGCATCGAACATTTCCCCACTGAAGCTCCAGGCAAGGCCCAGTTCACCGTCGAAAACCTGGCTGTTGATGGTCAGCCAGTTATCCAGTGGCGCATGCGCCGACTGCTCCTGGCCCTTGTCTTCGGCAACCGGCAGGAACAGTGCCTGCTCGGCATCGAAGCTTGCATCGAACTGGCCCAAATAGTTGAAGGTGATGCGCGGCACCGGCATCGCCGCCAATGCGTCGCGCGTCGCATCGTCGCCGAGGAAGCGCAGCAAGCCATGGCCGATGCCTTTGTCCGGGATTGCGCGAAGCTGTTCCTTGATCGCCAGAACGCTGTCACCTGGTTCCTGCGCCGGGGTTAGTTTTACCGGATACAAGCTGGTGAACCAACCCACCGTGCGGGTCAGGTCGATATCATCGAACAGCGCCTCGCGACCATGCCCTTCCAACTGCACAAGGGCCGAAGACTCACCGGTCCATTGGCTGATCACTTGAGCCAATGCAGTCAGCAGCAGGTCGTTGACCTGGGTGCGATAGGCCGCGGGAGCCTCCTGCAACAGCTGTCGGGTCCGCGCAGGGTCCAGGCGTACATGCACAGTCTGCGCATGCCGGTTTTCTCCTTGGGCTACCAAGCGGTCGCGTGGCAACTCGCCAACCACCCCATCGAGCTGGGCCAACCAGTAATCACGTTCAGCCAGCAGCCGCTCACCGCGGGCCTGGGCCTGAAGCCGCTCGGCCCAAAGCTGAATCGAGCTGGTTCGCGCAGGCAGCGCCTGGCCATGATAAGCCAGCTGCAGGTCCTCGAAGAGGATTCGCCATGACACCCCATCCACCGCCAGATGGTGGATGACCAGCAACAACCGCTGCTCGCCGTCGGCAAAACTGGCCAGTACTGCGCGCAACAGCGGGCCATTGGCCAGGTCCAGGCTCCGTTGCGCCTGTTCGGCAACTGCGGCCAGTGCTTCGGACGACTCCAGCTCAACCTGCCAGAGCACGTCCTCGTCAGCGGCGCCGGCAAAATCGGCTTGCCAGGCGCCATCAGTGGTACTGAAGCGCAACCGCAGGGCATCGTGGTGCGCAAGGACCGTACCCAGCGCCCGGCGCAATTGCACGCCATCCAGCGCGTGGACCGGTTTAAGCAATACCGACTGGTTCCAGTGCTGGCGCTCGGGAATATCACTGGCGAAGAACACCTGGTGCACGGGTAGCAGGGTCAGCGCCCCGCTGGCAGGCCCCTGAACCGCGGGTTCGGGCGCATCGCCTAATTGCACCACGCTTGCCAGAGCCTGCACCGTCTGCTGCTGGAACAGCTGTTTGGGGGTAAAGCGGATGCCTGCCTGGCGGGCACGACTGACCAACTGAATGGACACGATGGAGTCGCCGCCCAATTCAAAGAAGTTGTCGTTCAAACCTACCTGATCGACTTTGAGCACATCCTGCCAAAGCTCTGCGAGGCGTTGTTCCAGTGCATTGCGTGGCGCTTCATAAGCCTGCGCTGCAGGCTGGCAGTCCGGCAGTGGCAGCGCCTTGCGGTCAAGCTTGCCGTTGCTGGTCAGCGGCAAGGCTTCAAGGAACACTAAATGCCCAGGGACCATGTACGCCGGCAACTGCTCCAGCAGCGCACTGCGCAGATTGTCGCGCAGCACGTTCAGTTCGCAGTGCTGCTGTGCCACTACATAGGCCACCAGTTGCTGGCCCTGTTCCAACGGCTGAGCCACCACCAAGGCATCGCGCACCTCGGCCTGGCGGTTTAGGCAAGCTTCGATTTCGCCCAGTTCGATACGCAAGCCGCGCACCTTGACCTGATGGTCGATACGCCCGGCATACTCAATCACACCGTCGGCACGTTGACGTGCCAGGTCACCGGTGCGGTACAGGCGGCTGCCTGGCGCGCCGAAGGGGTTGGGCAGGAACCGCTCAGCGGTCAAACCGGGGCGTCGGTGGTAACCACGGGCCAAGGATTGGCCTGCAACGAACAGCTCCGCGACCACGCCCGGCACCACCGGCTGCAGCGACGTATCCAACAACCACAACTGCACGTTGGACAGCGGCCGGCCTATAGGCGTGACCAGGCCGTCCGCGGCGCTGCCCAGCTCATGAATGCTGCTGTCGATAGTTGCCTCGGTGGGGCCATACAGGTTGTACAAGCGGCCCTGCCAACGGCTGCGCAGTTGCTCGACCAACGTCGCTGGCAACGCTTCGCCGCCCATGTACAGCTGGCGGAGCCCTTGCAGTTGAGCGGCATCGGCATGAGGCAACAAGGCCTGAAGCAGCGACGGGGCCATCTGCAACACGCTGATACCCTGCTCGGCGACGATCGACCACAGTTGCGTCAGATCATCGTTGAGCCCAGGCGCCGCCATGACCAACTGCGCACCATCAATCAGCGCAGCCCAAAACTCCCACACCGAAGCGTCGAAACTGTAGGCCGTCTTTTGCAGCACCCGGTCATCGGGTTGTAGCGCCAATTGCCCACGCATCCACAGCATGTGGTTGGTCAGGCCGCCATGGCGCAGGCCAACACCTTTAGGCTGGCCGGTGGAACCTGAGGTGTAGATCACATACGCCAGGTTTTCATCATTGACCGGCACATCTGGGTCGTGTGCCGGCTGCGCGCTGCATTCATCCGCCAGGTCCAACACCTGCAGGCCGGCGAGGGACGGCAGGCGCTCATGCAGATGAGCCTGGGTAAGCAGCAGGTTCAGCCCACTGTCCTCGATCATGTAGGCAAGCCGCTCGCGCGGATAAGCCGGGTCCAGCGGCACGTAGCCTGCGCCGGCCTTGAGCACGGCCAGCAATCCGATGACCAACTCCAGGCTGCGCTCGGCGGCGACCCCGACCAGTTGGTCGCGTCCAAGGCCGGCAGCCAGCAGACGATGGGCAAGGCGATTGGCACGGGCCTCCAGCTCGGCGTAGCTCAGCTGTTCGGCGCCGGCGCGAACCGCCACCGCATCCGGTGTACGCAGGGCTTGCTCCTGCACCAGCCGGTGTACCGGCTGAGCCTGCTCAAACCGCACATCGCTGGCATTCCACTGCGTCAGTTGCAGACGTTCCTGGGTTTGCAGCACAGCCAACTGCCCGACGTAGCGCTGGGCATCCTCGGCGAGAGCCAGCAGCAGGGTTTGCAGGTGCCTGTCGATCTGCTGCAACTGGGCATCGCTGAAGCGGGCAGCGTCGTAACTGAAGTGCAACTCCAGGCATTCGCCCAGGTTGACCGCCACGGTCAGCGGATAGTTGGTCTGCTCGTGATGAACAATCGCGCCGAAGCGCACAGTCTGCGGTGAGGCCTCTTGCAGCGCCTCGGCAACCGGGTAGTTCTCGAATACCAACAGGGTGTCAAACAACGCCTCGCCACGTTGGCCGGCCCAACTCTGGATGTCGGCAAGCGGTGTGTGCTCCTGCTCACGCAGCGCCAGGTTCTGCTCTTGCAAGGCCTGTAGCCACCCGCCGACGGGTTGCTCCGGCACTGGGCCGGCAATGACCGGCAAGGTATTGATGAACAGGCCCACCTGCTGCTCGATGTTGTCGAGCTCAGCCGGGCGCCCCGCGACCGTGGCGCCGAAACAAACCGTGGGTTGGCCGGTGTAACGCTGCAGCAGGAGCAACCAGGCGGCCTGCACCAGGGTGTTGACAGTAATCTTCTGCTGCCGGGCGAACTCACCGAGCCGCGCGGTCTGCTGGTGGTCCAGGCCGCTGTGAAGATGCTGCTGGCCAGCCTTGGGCTGCGTCGGAGCCGGCAGTGCCGTAGCCAGTTGCGTCGGCGCCTGCAACGTAACCAATTGCTCGCGCCAGAAGCGCTGGCTGGCTTCAACATCACGTTCCTGCAACCAGGCAATGTAGTCACGGAAGCGCCCACTGCCCAGTTGCGGGCGTTGGCCATTGTAGCGCTGCAGTACTTCGCCAAGCAGTTGGGAGTTGCTCCAGCCATCGAGCAGCAGATGGTGATGGGTGTAGATCAGCTGATAACTGCTTTCGCCCAGCCGCACCAGCACAATACGCAGAAGCGGCGCGCAAGCGAGTTCGGTACAGCATGCCAGCTCGCTGGCAGCGAGGGTATTCAGAGCAGTTTCAGGGTCGCTTTGCTGGCGCCAGTCGAGCAACTGGAATGGCAGCCTGGCGGAGCGGTAGACCACTTGCAGGGGGCGTTCCACTGCGCCCTGCCAGATGAACCCACTGCGCAGGATGTCGTGGCCATCGATGGCAGCTTGCCACGCCTGGGCAAAGCGCTCGGGCTCCAGGCCCTCCACGTCCAGGCGCATCTGATTGACGTACTCGCTGGCCCGCTGCTCGAACAGTGTGTGGAACAGCATGCCCTGCTGCATCGGTGATAGCGGGTAGATATCCTCCACCGCATCAGGCACGAGGCCAAGGTTGTCCAATTGCGTCTGGCCCAACGCAGCCAGCGGGAAGTCCGACGGCGTGAAGCCCTGCGCGCCCTCTTCAAGGCAGTGGCCAACCAGCTGCGCCAGTGCAACTTCGTAAGCCCGTGCCAACCGTTCGATGGTGGCAGGAGCGAACATCGCCTGGCTGAAGGTCCAGCTCAGGCTCAACTCGCCGTCATACACCCGGCCATCGACCATCAACCAGTTACCCAAAGGCGCCTCGGCGCTCTGATCCTGGCCGGCGGCCTCGCCAGCCGGGCGCAGCAGCGCATCCGGCTGATCGAAGCTTGCGTCGAACTGGCCGAGGTAGTTGAAAGTAATGCGCGCAGCAGGCTGCTCGGCCAGTCGTGCCCTCAGCGACGGCTCGCCCAGATGACGCAGTAGGCCATAACCCAGCCCCTTGTCCGGGACTGCGCGCAGTTGCTCCTTGATCGTCTTGATGGTGGCAGCCGGGTCATGCGCCGGGCTCAGGCTGACCGGATAGAGGCTAGTGAACCAGCCAACGGTACGGGTCAGGTCGATGTCATCGAACAATGCCTCACGGCCATGACCCTCAAGCTGGATACGCACGGCAGCATCCCCAGTCCAGGCGCTGATCACCTGTGCCAGAGCAGCCAGCAGCAGGTCATTGACCTGGGTGCGATAGGCCGCCGGGGCCTGTTGCAGCAATTGCCGAGTGAGGGTCTTGTCAAAGTGGCTGTTGATACTACTGGCATCGCGATTGAGCGCCTGCTGCACCGGTACGTCACGGGGCAGTTCGCCGGCGCCGTTGGCACCCGCAGCCAGCCAGTAGTCGGCCTGCTTCAGCAGCGCAGGGTTGCTGGCGTGCAGATGCAGGCGCTTGGCCCAAGCCTGCAGCGAGCTGGTCTTGGCCGGTAATGGCAACCCGTTG
The DNA here is from genome assembly GCF_014268805.2 of Pseudomonas farsensis. Classification (GTDB taxonomy): domain Bacteria; phylum Pseudomonadota; class Gammaproteobacteria; order Pseudomonadales; family Pseudomonadaceae; genus Aquipseudomonas; species Aquipseudomonas farsensis. Next base: position 322,440 of record NZ_JABWRF020000004.1, on the reverse strand, counting down.
TAGGCGTGCTGCAGGTCCTCGAACAGAATGCGCCAGGACACCCCGTCCACGGCCAGGTGATGGATCACCAGCAGCAGACGTTGCTCGCCGCCGGGCAACTCGGCCAGCACGGCGCGCAGCAGTGGGCCCTGCGCAAGGTCGAGGCTGGCCTGAGCCCGCTGGCCCAAGGCCTGCAATGCCTCCACGTCTGGGATTGCCTGGTGCCACAACAACGACGTGCCCGCCTGGGGCGCAGCAAAGCTGGCCTGCCAATTACCATGGTCCTCGGTGAAGCGCAGGCGTAACGCATCATGCTGTTCCAGCAGACGCTGCAAGGCGGCCTCAAGGCGTGCGCCATCAAGGGGCTGCACCGGTTTGAGCAGCACCGACTGGTTCCAATGATGGCGTTCAGGAATGGCGCTGGCGAAGAAGTGCTGGTGAATGGGCAGCAATGTCAGCGCACCCTGCACCGGCCCTTGATCGATTGCCGGGCCACCCTCCTCTAGCCGGGCGACTGCCGCCAACCCCTGCACGGTTTGGTGCTGGAACAGCTGTTTGGGGGTGAAGCGGATACCCTCTTGGCGCGCCCGACTGACCACCTGCATGGACACGATGGAGTCACCGCCCAACTCGAAGAAGTTGTCGGTAAGACCAATCTGTTCGCGTTTGAGCACGTCTTGCCAGATCGCCGCGATGCGCTGCTCCAGCGGGCTATACGGCTTGAGGTAGAGCGGTTGTTCAGACAGCTGTGGCGCAGGTAGCGCCTTGCGGTCCAGTTTGCCATTGGGGGTCAATGGCAGGGCGTCGAGTAGTATCAGGTGCGTCGGCACCATGTACTCGGGCAACACAGCCCGCAGCCGCGCCCGCAGGGTGTCGCGCAACGCTGCCGAGTCAGTGGGTGGGGTATGGCTCACCACATAGCCGACCAATTGCTGGCCATTGGCGCCCTCCACTGCCAGTAGCACGCCTTCGCGCACCTCCGGTTGCTGCAGCAAGCGCGATTCGATTTCACCCAATTCGATACGGAAGCCGCGAATCTTCACCTGGTGATCGATGCGCCCGACATATTCGATGGCACCATCAGCGCCATAGCGTGTGAGGTCGCCCGTGCGGTACAAGCGCGAACCATCGGCGCCAAACGGGTCGGGCACAAAACGCTCGGCACTAAGGCCAGGCCGCAGCAGATAGCCACGGGTGACGCCGTCCCCCGCCAGGTACAGTTCACCTGCCGCGCCCTGAGGGACTGGTTGCAACTGGCCATCCAGGATGTACGCACGAGTATTGTGCAGCGGTCGGCCAATATTGGCGGTGCCACCCGCTTCGCGCCGGGTCCAGGTGGAATACGTGGTGTCTTCCGAAGGCCCGTACAAGTCGTAGACGTGCTGCACGCTGCTCGACTGGTACAGCGCATCGACCAGCCCTTGCTTGAGCGGCTCGCCCGCCATGTTGATGATTCGCACCGAAGACGGGATCTGCCCGCTGCGCTGCAGCGCAAGCACCGCCGACGGCACACTGTTGATCAACCTGACTTCATCACGTGCTGCCAGCTCCGGGAGCTCCAGGGCGTTACGCGCCAGCACCAGTGAACCGCCATTGCCCAGCGTGACGAACAGCTCCCATACCGACAGGTCGAAGCACACCGAAGTGCTAGCCAGCACGCCCTGAATGTCGGCCTGGCTGTAGACCTGGCGGCTCCAGTGGCTGAGCGCCAATACGTTGCGGTGGGCGATCGCCACGCCTTTTGGCTTGCCAGTAGAGCCGGAGGTGTAGATCACGTACGCCAGGTTATCAACCAGCGCACGCGGTGGCAGATCAATATCATCGAAATGCTCAAGACCAACGCCATCGTTGCCGACCAGCAGCACGCGCGCCTGGCTGGCGGGCAGTTCGCCTGCCAATTGTGCCTGCGTCAACAGCAGGCATGCCTGGCTGTCCTGCAGCATGTAGGCCAGTCGTTCGCCGGGGTAGTCGGGGTCCAGCGGCACATAAGTGCCGCCTGCCTTGAGCACAGCCAGCAATGCCACCAGCAGCTCGGCACTACGCTGCATGCACACGCCAACCCGTACTTCCGGGCCAACGCCCTGTGCCACCAGTTCACGGGCCAGGCGGTTGGCCCAGGCGTTAATGGCGCCATAGCTGTAGCGGCGCTGGCCGTCGACCAGGGCCAGCGCCTCAGGTTGCAGCGCAGCCTGCACCTGGATCGCCTGATGAATGCTGCCTTCACTTTCATATGGACTGAAGGTGGCATTCCAGTCGCGGCAGATTAGCTGTCGCTCACGGTCGCCCAGCAACGGCAACTGGTCGATGCGCAGCTGCGGATTCTCGACGATGCCGTGTAACAGGTTCAGCCAGTGTTCACCCATGCGCGCCACCGTAGCGGCACGGAACAGATCGCTGGCATAGGTCAGGGTGGCGCTTAAGCCCTCACCTGACTCGAAGGTGTTAAGGGTCAGGTCAAACTGCGAAGTCGGGTCGTTCCAACTCAAGCCCTGCACCTGCAGCCCAGGTAGATGCAGCGGCTGGTTTGCCTGGCGTTGCTCGCTCTGGTGGTTGAACATCACCTGGAACAAGGGGCTGAAACTCAGGCTGCGTTCCGGTTGCAAGGCTTCGACCAATTGCTCGAATGGCAGGTCCTGGTTGTCCTGCGCGCCCATTGCCAAGTCACGAACCTGCTCAAGCAATTGCGAGAACCGCAGCTCATTGTCAAAACGCCCCTGCAGCACTTGGGTGTTGACGAAGAAACCCACCACACCTTCGGTTTCGACCCGGTTGCGGTTGGCCACCGGCACCCCGACCGGAATCAGGGCTTGGCCGCTATAGCGGTGGAGCAAGGCCTGGAACGAGGCCAGCAGCAGCATGAACAAGGTGGCGTTATGGGCCCCGGCCAGCTGCTGCAGACGTGCAACCAGCGCCTGCGGCAAGGCCAGGTCCAGTTGCGCGCCACGCAAGCTCTGCTCGGCCGGCCGCACGAAGTCCAACGGCAATTGCAGCAGCGCATCGGCCTCGCCCAACTGGGCGGTCCACCACGCCAGTTGGCGCGCGTGTTCACTGTGTTCCTGGCGCTGCCACTGCGCATAGTCAGCGTACTGGATTGCCAATTCCGGCAAACGCAGCGCCTCGCCACGGCATTGTGCGCCGTACAGCCGGACCAGTTCGTCGATGAGCAATTGCATCGACCAACCATCAGAAACGATGTGGTGTTGCACCAGCAGCAAAACATGTTCATCGGCAGCCAGACGCAACACGCGCAGCTGCACCAGCGGCCCCTGTTCAAGGTCGAATACCTGGCCCGCATGACGTTCGACCCAGGCGCGAACCTGGTCTTGGTCCGCGCCAGGGAGTTCATCGAGTTCAAGGGCCAACTGGGCCTGGCTGTCGATCACCTGCCAGGCACTTCCGGCAGGGTTGCGCAGGAACCGCGTGCGCAAACTCTCGTGACGGGCAACCAGGGTGTCGAAGCTGCGCTGCAGCGCAGCAAGGTCAAGCTCACCACACAGGCGCAGTGCCAACGGGATGTTGTAGGCCGTGCTCTGCGGATCAAGCTGCCAGAGGAACCATTGACGCTCCTGGGCAAACGACAATGGCAAGGGCTGGCCGCGACCGACCGGCTGAATACGGCTCTGAACCTTGACCGAAGCCCCCAGCGAGGCGCTGAACCGGCGCAAATCGGGCTGCTCGAACAGGGCCTTGAGCGAAACTTCGATGCCCAGGGCACGAACCCTCGACACAACCTGTGTCGCCAGCAACGAGTGGCCGCCCAAGCCAAAGAAGTTATCGTCAAGCCCTACCCGCTCAAGCTTGAGCACATCCTGCCAGATCGCCGCAATACGCTGCTCCAGCTCGCTTTGTGGTGCCACATAGTCCTGCTGCAACACGCTCGCATCAGGCTTGGGGAGCGCACGTCGGTCAAGCTTGCCATTGGCCGTCAACGGCCAATTCGCCAGGAACAACAGGTGCGCAGGCACCATGTAATCCGGCAGGTGCCCGCGTAGCGCCATGCGCAGGTGATCGCGCAGTGCGCCTTGCTGCTCTGACACCACCACTTCCTGCGTTACCACGTAGCCAACCAACTGGCCGTCTTCTGCCAGCACCAGCGCATCGCGCACCTCTGGCTGCTGTTGCAGACGGGCTTCGATTTCACCCAGCTCGATGCGGAAACCTCGGATCTTCACCTGATGGTCGATCCGACCGATGTACTCAATCACCCCGTCAGCGCGGTTGCGCGCCAAGTCGCCGGTACGGTACAGCCGAGCACCCGCCGGGCCGAACGGGTCGGCAACAAACCGCGTCGCGGTCAGCGCTGCGCGGTTCAGGTAACCCCGCGCCAAGCCCGCCTGACCCACGTACAACTCCCCCACACAGCCCTTGGGCACCGGGTTCAGGTCGGCATCCAGCAAGTACCAGCTCAGGTCCGCTATCGGCTCGCCAATCGGACTGCTAGCGGCCTGCCCCAGGTCCGCCAGGCTGATTGGCCGGTAGGTCACATGCACCGTGGTCTCGGTGATGCCGTACATGTTGATCAACTGCGGCTGGCAATCGCCAAAACGCTCGAACCACGGCCGCAGGCTGTAGACATCCAGCGCTTCGCCGCCAAACACCACATGACGCAACGCGTTGCTGGCCGAAGCCGCCTCGCAGGCCACAGGCATCAGCGCCTTGAACGCCGAGGGCGTCTGGTTCAGCACCGTCACGCCTTCAGCGCACAGCAGTTGGTAGAAGTCTTCAGGCGAACGGCTCACATCCTGGGCCACCACCACCACGCGCCCGCCGTACAGCAGCGCGCCAAACAACTCCCACACCGAGAAATCGAAGGCGTACGAGTGGAACAGGCTCCACACATCGTCGCCAGTAAAGCCGAACCAGTGCTCGGTGGCACTGAACAGGCGCAGCACGTTACGGTGTGCCAGCAAAGTGCCCTTGGGCTTGCCAGTAGAGCCTGAGGTGTAGATCACATAGGCCAGGTTGTCAGGCCCAGTAGCCACCTGCGGGTCGCTGTCCGGCAGCCCCTGCGGGGCGTCTTCGAGCAGCAGGCAGCGCATCGTCGCCGGCAGCGGCAACTGGCCAGCTACTTCGCCCTGGCTGAGCACCAGCTCGATGCCACTGTCCTCGATCATGTAGGCCAGGCGGTCTTCGGGATATTGCGGGTCCAGCGGCAGGTAGGCACCACCGGCCTTGAGCACCGCCAGCAAACCAACCACCATGTCCAGGCTGCGCTGCACGGCAACACCCACCAGTACATCCGGGCCGACACCCAACTCGATCAGGCGATGCGCCCACTGATTGGCGCGGCGGTTGAGCTGGTCATAGCTCAAATGTTCGCCCTGGTAAGTCAGCGCAATCGCCTCAGGGCGGGCTGCGGCCTGAGCGGCGATCAACTGGTGCAGACACTGCCCCACCTCGAAACGGGCAGGGTTGGGGTTCCACTGCGCAAGTTGGGCAGCGGTCTCTTCGGCATCAAGCAGTGCCAGGGCGCCAATGCGCTGGCCAGGCTCGGCCACCACCGAGGCCAGCAACTGCTGCCAATGGCGGGCCAGGCGAGCGATGGTGCTGGCGTCGAACAGGTCGGTGGCGTAGGTCAGACTGGCACTCAACCCCTCTGGGGTTTCGAACGTATCAAGGGTCAGGTCGAACTGTGCAGTCTGCTGCTCCCACGACACCCCCTCAACGCTCAGGCCCGGGAGTGTCAAGGGCTGGTGCTGCTGATTGGCAGCCTCGCGCTGATGGTTGTGCATCACCTGGAACAGCGGGTTATGGCTCAGGCTGCGCTCAGGCTGCAACGCCTCAACTAACTGCTCGAATGGCAGTTCCTGATGGTCATGGGCATCAAGGACGGTCTGCTTCACCTGGGCCAGCAAGGCACGGAAGCTGTCGATTTCGGTGAAATCAGCCTTGAGTACCTGGGTGTTGACGAAGAAGCCGATCAGCCCTTCGGTTTCGACTCGGTTGCGGTTGGCGTTTGGCACCCCGACGCAGATCGACGACTGGCCGCTATAGCGGTGCAACAGGGTCTGGAACGAGGCCAGCAGCAGCATGAACAGCGTGACGCCTTCGCGTTGCGCCAGTTCGCCCAAGGCCTGCCCCAGGCCTGAGTCCAGCGCCACGTGGTGGCGGGCGCCTCTGTAGCTCTGCGCCACCGGGCGCGGGCGATCCAACGGCAGTTCCAGCACCGCCTGCTGGCCATCGAGTTGCTGAGTCCAATACGCCAACTGGCGCTCACGTTCGCCTGCTTGCATCCAGTGGCGCTGCCAGATTGCATAGTCGGCGTACTGGATAGGCAGCGCTACGAGTGCCTCACCAAGGCCCAGAGCGTGGGCTGCGTACCCCTGGACAAGCTCTTCGACCATGATCTTCAGCGAAGCACCGTCGGAGACGATATGGTGCTGGGTCAGCGCAAGGACATGCTCATCTGGCCCTACTTGCAAGAGCTCAACCTCTAGCAGCGGCCCTGTGCTCAGGTCGAAGCAGCGCTGCGCCTGAGCCTGCAGAAACGCCTGCACGGCGCGCTCACGCTGCTCGCTTGCGCTTTGTGCCGGCAACTGGTGGCGCACAATGGCGACCGGGCGAGCCTCATGCACAACTTGCACAACGCCCTCAGGCGTCTCGGTGAATGTGGTGCGCAGGACCTCGTGGCGGGCCAGCAAGGCATCGAAACTTGCCTGCAGCGCCTCAAGATCCAACGTGCCGAGCAACCTCAGGGCAGTAGGCAGGTTGTAGTTGGCGCTGTCGGGGGCCAACTGCCAAAGGAACCACTGACGCTCCTGAGCATAGGACAGCGGGACCGGAGCCACTGCATCGCGGGTTACCGGGATCGGCAGGTTGGCAGGCGATACGCCTTCCTGGAGCATCTTTTCGAGGAACTGACGGCGCTTGTCGAGTGGCAACGTGATGAAGCGCTTGGCGATACGCTGGGCGGTAGTCTGGTCCATTACACTTCCTCCATGTCATCGAACAGCGCCTCGAGCCTGTCGAGCTTGGCATCATCGAGTTGCTCGCCAGACTGCTGCAGATGATCGACGAAGTCCCCCAGGACCGGGTGTTGGAATAGCATTTGCGGAGTCAGTTTCATACCAAGCTCAAGTTGAATGCGCGAGACGATGGTCACCAGCAACAGCGAGTGCCCGCCCAGCTCGAAGAAGTTATCGCCAAGGCCGACACGTTCAGCCTGCAGCACGTCCTGCCATATATTTGCGACCTGTTGTTGCAGTTGGCTTTGCGGCGCCACATAGCTGGCTTGCGCCTGGCTGACGTCCGGGCGCGGCAGCGCCTTGCGCTCCAGCTTGCCGTTCGGGCTCAGCGGCAGCGCGTCAAGCAGCACCCAGTGGCTGGGCACCATGTAGTCCGGCAGGTGGGTCAGCAGGCTGCCCCTGAGGACCTCGCGCAGACCTTCCGGGTCGACCCCTTGCTGCGGCACCAGGTAGGCCACCAGCTGCTGGCTGCCCAGGATCTCGACCGCCAACACTACAGCTTCGCGCACCTGCGGCTGTTCCATCAGCCGTGCTTCGATTTCGCCCAGCTCGATACGCAACCCGCGGATTTTCACCTGATGGTCGATGCGCCCTGCGTATTCGATGACCCCATCGGCGCGCTGGCGGGCCAGGTCGCCCGTGCGGTACAGCCGCTCGCCACGGCCGAACGGGCTGGTGGCAAAGCGCTCGGCCGTCAGCCCAGGGCGGCGGTGGTAACCGCGCGCCAGACCTTCACCGCCCAGGTACAGCTCGCCAATCACGCCGGTCGGCACCGGGTTCAGCTCGCTGTCCAGCACGTAGGTGGCAAGGTTGGCGATGGGCTGGCCAATCGGCACGGTGTCGGCGCCTTCTTCGCGGCAGGTCCAGTGGGTGACGTCGATGGCGGCCTCGGTTGGGCCGTACAGGTTGTACAGGCCTGCCTGCGGCAGCTTGGCGAAGACCTGTTGCTGGGCGTCCACCGGCAGCGCTTCACCACTGCAAACGATGCGTTTGAGGCCCGTGCAGTTGCTCACTCCAGCATCGGTCAGGAAGGCCTGCAGCATCGAAGGTACGAAGTGCAGCGTGGTGACCTGGTACTGCTGAATCAGCTCAACGAGCCTCGCCGGGTCGCGGTGATCGCCTGGGCCGGCAACGGCCAGCCGGGCGCCGGTCATCAGCGGCCAGAAGAATTCCCATACCGACACGTCGAAGCTGAACGGGGTCTTTTGCAGCACGGTGTCACTGTTATCCAGCCCGTAAGCCTGCTGCATCCAGCACAGCCGGTTGGTCAGCGCGCTGTGGCGGTTGCCGGCGCCCTTGGGCTTACCGGTGGAGCCGGAGGTGTAGATCACGTAGGCCAGGTTTTCCGGGGCTACGGTGATGTTCGGGTTGGTCGTTGGGTAGGTGCTCAGGTCCAACTGGTCCAAGGCGAGTAACTTGATGCCAGCCGGCATCGGCAGGCTCAGGTGGCTCTGAGTCAGCAGCAGTTCGATACCGCTGTCTTCGAACATGTACGCCAACCGCTCCGCCGGCAGCTCTGGGTCAAGCGGCACGTAGGCACCGCCGGCCTTGAGCACTGCCAGCAAGCCAACCACCATTTCGATGCTGCGCTCGGCGGCGATGCCGACCAGCACATCAGGGCCAACGCCCTGCCCGACGAGGTGATGGGCAAGCTGGTTGGCGCGGGCATCGAGTTCGGCGTAGCTCAGGCGAACATCGCCAAAGACCAGCGCCTCGGCCTGCGGTGTGCGCTGGACCTGTGCCTCGATCAGCCGTTGTACTGGCGTATCCAGCGGGTATTCGGTAGCGGTGGCGTTCCAACCGAGCAATGCCTGCTGGCGCTCCTGGGTATCAAGGAGCGGCAATTCATCAACCACCGCTGCCGGGTTAGCGATAATCGCTTGCAACAGGTTGCACCAGTGGCGGCCAATACGCGCTGCGGTCGCCGCTTGGAACAAATCGGTGGCATAGGTCAGCGAGGCACTCAAGCCATCGCTGGCTTCTACGGTATCCAAAGCCAAGTCGAACTGCGCGGTGTGGGTCTGCCAGGCCAGGGTCTCAACCTGCAAATCAGCCACGCGCTGCGGGGCGCGGCTCTGCACAGGTTCGCGCTGGTGGTTGAACAGTACCTGGAACAACGGGCTGTGGCTCAGGCTGCGCTGCGGTTGCAAGGCTTCGACCAACTGCTCGAACGGTAGATCCTGGTGCGCCTGGGCCGCCAACGCAGTGGCGCGGACTTGTTTGAGCAGCTCGCTGAAAGTCTGGCGTGGTGCAAAACGTGCATCCAGAACCTGGGTGTTGGTCAAAAAGCCCACCAGAGCCTCGGTTTCAAGACGGCTGCGGTTGGCAACCGGGACGCCGACACGCACCTCGTCCTGACCGCTATAACGGTGCAGGAGTGCCTGGAATGAGGCTAACAGCACCATGTACACGGTGACATTGTGCTCAATCGCCAGGCGCTGCAGTGCCTGGCCCAGGCCGACTGGCAGTCGCAGGTCCAGCCGCGCCCCACGGTGGCTTTGTACTGGTGGACGCGGTCGATCGGTGGGCAGCGCAAGGGGCGCCTGATCCCCGGCCAGACGTTCGACCCAGTAGCGCAACTGACGGTCACGCTCACCGGCATCCATCCATTGGCGCTGCCACAGCGCGAAGTCGGCGTACTGCAAAGCCAGCGGGGCCAACTGCAGCGGCTGCGCGGTTGTGAAGGCTGTGTACATCGCCACCAAGTCATTGACCATGACTTGCTGTGAGGCACCGTCGGTGACGATATGGTGTTGCACCAGCAGCAGGATGTGCTCGTCGGGGGCAAGCTGCAGCAGATGCACGCGCGTCAGCGGCCCCTGACTGAGGTCGAACAGTTCACTGATGTGGGTGTGCAGGAATGCTTCCAGCCATGCGTCACGCGCAGCCTCGCCACTGGGGCTCGGCAGCGTGTGGTGGGTGATCGCAAGCGAAGACTGCGCGGCAATCAAAGGAGCCGGTTGCAGGCTATCGGCAACGAAGGTCGTGCGCAGGCTCTCGTGGCGCTGTACAAGCGCATTGAGCGCCTGTTGCAAAGCCTCTACCTGCAACGGGCCGCGCAGTCGCAGAGCGCAAGGTACGTTGTAGGCCGCGCTGTGCGGGTCAAGCTGCCACAAGAACCACTGCCGCTCCTGGGCGTAGGACAACACAGGCTGGATGTGCTCGCTTCGTGGCACCAGCGCAGGCGCGGTATCCTGGGCGGGCTGCTGCAGGCTGGCGACAAAATCCTGTAGCGTGTCGTGTTCAAAGAGGCTGCGCAGCGCAACCTCCATGCCTAGTGCATGACGTAGGCGCGAGACCACCTGGGTGGCCAGCAGCGAGTGGCCGCCCAAGGCAAAGAATCGGTCGCTGAGGCCGACCTGCTCGACACCGAGCACCTCCTGCCAGATGCCCGCGACCTGGCGCTGCAGCGCTGTGCGCGGCTCAACGAAACCAGCCTGCGCCGCCTGCGCATCGACCTTGGGCAGCGCTTTGCGATCAAGCTTGCCGTTGGGGCTCAGCGGCAGGTGCTCCAGCAGCAGCAAGTAGCCGGGAACCATGTAGTCAGGCAAATGCTGGCGAAGATGTGCGCGAAGGCGCTCTTGCAATGCCGCTTCTGCCTGCCCATCGGCAACCACATATGCGACCAATTGCAGGCCGTTGGTCGATTCCTGAGCCAAGACCACGGCATCACGCACCGCCGCCTGTTCCAGCAACCGCGCTTCGATTTCACCCAATTCAATGCGCAACCCGCGAATCTTGACCTGGTGATCGACCCGGCCAACGTAGTCGATTACTCCATCAACCCGATTACGCACCAGGTCGCCACTGCGGTACATGCGCCCGCCCGGGCGTTGCGCAAACGGGTCGGGAAGGAAGCGTTCGGCGGTCAGGCCCGGACGCTGGAAATAACCCCGTGCCAAAAGATCGCCGCCGATCATCAGTTCACCGACCACACCCGGAGCGGCCAGCGCAGCGCTGCTGTCCAGCACCATCAAGCTGCGCTCGGGCAGTACGCGCCCTATCGGCAGTGTCAGCGGTAAAGGCTGCAAACCGTTCACGTAGTCACTGCAGTCATGGCTGCTGACCGTGACTGTGGCCTCGGTCGGCCCATAGGTATTGAGCAGGCGAACATGCCCGAGCCCTGCCTCGCGCCAGGCCGCCAAGCCTTCGGCGGGCATAGCTTCACCACCGCTGTGCACCTGCTTGAGGCGCCCATAGTCACGCGGGCCTGCCGCAGCGAAATCCTTGGCAAGCATGTGCCAGTAAGCCGTGGTCAAGTCGACCACACTGATGCGGTGGCTGATCAGTTGCTCATAGAAGGTTTCGCTGTCCCAGATCTGTGGGCCGCGCAGCACTACCGCAGCCCCGCACACCAGGGGTGCGTAGAGTTGTTCGACAAAGCCATCGAAATTGAAAGTCGCGAACTGCAACATGCAGTCGTCGGCTCGCAGGCCGAAGAACTCCACCGACACCCAGGCATGCCGAGTTAGAGCGGACTGGCTGATGCCAACACCCTTGGGGCGGCCGGTGGAGCCCGAGGTGAACATCACATAGGCAAGGTTGTCACCATGCACCGTGCGCCCCAAGGGCGTCGGGTCAGCGTCGCGCCAGGCTTGATCCTGGTCCAGGCACAACACCTGCACAGCATCCGCTACCGGCAGGCGCGGCAACAGCGCGGTCTGCGCCAGTAACAGCCGGATACCACTGTCCTCCATCATGCATTGCAGGCGCTCGGCGGGGTATTCCGGGTCCAGGGGCACATAGGCCGCACCGGACTTGAGCACCGCAAGCACAGCCACAATCATCTCCAGGCTACGCTCAACCGCTACCCCGACCAACACTTCGGGGCCGGCGCCGCCGGCGACCAAAGCCCGGGCCAGGCGGTTGGCGCGCGCATCGAGTTGGGCGTAGCTGAGTTGTTGCTCGCCATGAATCAGCGCAGTCGCCTGCGGCTGACGCGCCACCTGCGCTTCAAACAGCTCATGCAGCGGCCGCGGGTCCGGGCAGGTGAACGCGACCTGACCCAGCGCCAGGGTCTGGGCAATCTGCTGCGCATCAAGCTGAACCAGGTCGCCCACCGCGCCCTGGCCATGCTCGGCCATGGCCAGCAGCAAGCGACAGAGTTGGCCGAGCATCTGCTCGACACTATCGTCACGCAACAGGTTACGGGCGTAGCTCAAGTGCAGGGCAAGGTGCTCGCCCAGGCCTACGGCCAGGGTCAAGGGGTAGTTGGTTTGCTCGTGGTTGGCAATGGCACCGAAGTTCAGCCCGGGCGGTGCAGCATTCTGCAAGGCCTCGGCCACGGGGTAGTTTTCGAACACCAGAATGTTATCGAACAACGCTTCACCGCCCTGCCCGGCCCAGCGCTGAATCTCGAACAACGGCGTATGCTCATGCTCGCGCAACGCCAGGTTTTGCCCTTGCAGCGCCCGCAGCCACTGGTCCAACGGCTGCGCCGGGGATGGCCCGACCACGACCGGCAAAGTATTGATGAACAGCCCGATCTGCTCCTCGACCCCCTTCAGGTCGGCCGGACGCCCGGCCACGGTCGCACCAAAGCACACGCTATCCTGGCCGGTGCTGCGTTGCAGCAGCAGCCCCCAGGCGCCTTGCACCAACGTATTGAGGGTCACCTTGATGTCGCGCGCGAAGGCATTCAACCGCGCGGTCTGCGCAGCATCGAGGCTGCGCAGGCATTCGCCCTGACCATGTCGGCCTGCGCCAGGGCGTGGCAACGCGTCCACCAACCGGGTCGGCTCTTCCAAGCTCGCCAGCTGCGCGCCCCAGAATGCCTTGCTGGCGGCCATGTTCTGGCCTTGCAGCCACTCGATGTACTGGCTGTAGCGCACCTTGGCGGGCGGCAATGCCTGGCCCGCATAACGCTGCAGCACCTCGCCGAGCAGGCGCGAATTGCTCCAGCCGTCCATGAGGATGTGGTGGTTGGTGTAGATCAGGTGGTAGGACTGCTCACCCGTGCGCACCATCGCCATGCGCAGCAACGGCGCGCGCGCCAGGTCGAAGCCTTGCTCGCGGTCAGCAACGGCCAGCGCGTCCAGCGCTGCCGCCAGGTCGGCACGGCCGCGCCAGTCGTGCTGCTGGAACGGCATGAGCACCTGTTTGTGCACCACCTGCAGCGGCTCGGCCAACTCGCCTTCCCAGAGGAACGCAGTGCGCAGGATATCGTGCGCGGCCAGTGTGTCATGCCAGGCCTGCATGAAGCGTTCGCGATCAAGGCCGTCGGCATCCAGGCGCATCTGGTTGATGTAGTCGCTGGCAGCGTCCTCGAACAGGGTGTGGAACATCATGCCCTGCTGCATCGGCGCCATTGGATACAGGTCTTCGACCTGGCTCACGGCCAGGGGCAACTGGTCGAGCTGCTTCTGGGTCAGGCGCGCCAACGGGAAATCGGAAGGCGTCAGGCCGCTCGATTGGCCATCACAGCAGTGCCGGACCAGTTCGGCCAGAGTATCGCCGTAGGCGTCTGCCAGTGCCTGCATCTGTTCGATGTCGAACATTTCGCGACTGAAGGTCCAGCCCAGGCGCAGCTCTGCGTCATAGACCTGACCGTTGATCGTCAGCCAGTTGTCCAGGGGCGCGTCGGCGCTGCGCTCGGCACCTCCGTCTTCACCAACGGGCAGCAGCAATGTGTCCGCGGAATCGTGCCCTGCATCGAACTGCCCAAGGTAGTTGAAGGTGATGCGTGGCATCACTTGACCGGCCAGCGCCGCAGCCGCAGGTGCGCCGCCCAGATGGCACAACAGCCCATAGCCCAGGCCATTTTCAGGGACCGCGCGCAATTGCTCCTTGATCGCTTTGAGCGACGCACCCAGCCCTTCGGCGGGAACCAGGCGCAACGGGTAGAGGCTGGTGAACCAGCCAACGGTGCGGGTTAGGTCAATGTCGTCGAACAACGCTTCTCGACCATGGCCCTCCAACTGCACAGCCATCGATGACTGGCCAGTCCAGCGCGTGATCACCAGCGCTAGCGCGGTGAGCAGCAGGTCATTGATGCGTGTGCGATAGGCTGCGGGCGCCTGCTGCAGCAACTGCCGGGTGAGGTCTTTATCAAGGCGGGTCTGCACGCTGTGCGCCATGCGCTGGCTGAGCGATGCGCCAGAGCGCGCCTGCGGCAAATCAGGGCACAAGCCTTGTAATTGCTGCTGCCAGAAGCCCAACTGGCCCTGCACCGACGGGCTTTGCGCATGCTCAGCAAGGCGCGCGGCCCAATGCTGCAGTGAACTGGTGCGCGCCGGCAAGGCGTGCCCGGCGTAGGCATTCTGCAGGTCGTCAGCAAGGATTCGCCAGGACACCCCGTCTACTGCCAAGTGATGGATGACCAGCAGCAAGCGCTGTTCGCCATCGGCACAGGTCGCCAGCACCGCGCGCAACAGTGGGCCGTTGCTCAGGTCCAGGCTGGCCTGGGCCTGGTCACCAACGGCAGCCAGCGCCTGAAGGTCATCCAGGTCAACCTGCCAGAGCAGCGCCTGCGCGGTATCAACGGAGGCAAAGCGTGCTGCCCACTGGCCATGCTGTTCGCTAAAGCGCAAACGCAGGGCGTCGTGGTGCTTGACCAGCACTTGCAATGCCTGCTCCAAGCGACTGCCTTCAAGGCGACGGGTCGGCTTGAGCAACACAGACTGGTTCCAGTGGTGACGCTCAGGGATAGCACTGGCAAAAAAGTGTTGATGGATCGGCAGCAAAATCAGCGAACCGCTGCTGGGCGCCTGCTCGGCGACCCGGGCACCCACCCCTTGCTCAGCGACCTGAGCAAGACCGCGGACGGTCTGCTGCTGGAACAGCGCCTTGGGGGTGAAGCGGATGCCGGCCTGCCGCGCCCGGCTGACTACTTGGATGGAAACGATCGAGTCCCCGCCCAGCTCGAAGAAGTTATCGTCCAGCCCTACCCGCTCAAGCTTGAGCACATCCTGCCAGATAGCCGCAATACGCTGCTCCAGCTCGCTTTGTGGTGCCACATAGTCTTGCTGCAACACGCTCGCATCAGGCTTGGGGAGCGCACGTCGGTCCAGCTTGCCATTGGCCGTCAACGGCCAATTCGCCAGGAACAACAGGTGCGCAGGCACCATGTAATCCGGCAGGTGCCCGCGTAGCGCCATGCGCAGGTGATCGCGCAGTGCGCCTTGCTGCTCTGACACCACCACTTCCTGCGTTACCACGTAGCCAACCAACTGGCCGTCTTCTGCCAGCACCAGCGCATCGCGCACCTCTGGCTGCTGTTGCAGACGGGCTTCGATTTCACCCAGCTCGATGCGGAAACCTCGGATCTTCACCTGATGGTCGATCCGACCGATGTACTCAATCACCCCGTCAGCGCGGTTGCGCGCCAAGTCGCCGGTACGGTACAGCCGAGCACCCGCCGGGCCGAACGGGTCGGCAACAAACCGCGTCGCGGTCAGCGCTGCGCGGTTCAGGTAACCCCGCGCCAAGCCCGCCTGACCCACGTACAACTCCCCCACACAGCCCTTGGGCACCGGGTTCAGGTCGGCATCCAGCAAGTACCAGCTCAGGTCCGCTATCGGCTCGCCAATCGGACTGCTAGCGGCCTGCCCCAGGTCCGCCAGGCTGATTGGCCGGTAGGTCACATGCACCGTGGTCTCGGTGATGCCGTACATGTTGATCAACTGCGGCTGGCAATCGCCAAAACGCTCGAACCACGGCCGCAGGCTGTAGACATCCAGCGCTTCGCCGCCAAACACCACATGACGCAACGCGTTGCTGGCCGAAGCCGCCTCGCAGGCCACAGGCATCAGCGCCTTGAACGCCGAGGGCGTCTGGTTCAGCACCGTCACGCCTTCAGCGCACAGCAGTTGGTAGAAGTCTTCAGGCGAACGGCTCACATCCTGGGCCACCACCACCACGCGCCCGCCGTACAGCAGCGCGCCAAACAACTCCCACACCGAGAAATCGAAGGCGTACGAGTGGAACAGGCTCCACACATCGTCGCCAGTAAAGCCGAACCAGTGCTCGGTGGCACTGAACAGGCGCAGCACGTTACGGTGTGCCAGCAAAGTGCCCTTGGGCTTGCCAGTAGAGCCTGAGGTGTAGATCACATAGGCCAGGTTGTCAGGCCCAGTAGCCACCTGCGGGTCGCTGTCCGGCAGCCCCTGCGGGGCGTCTTCGAGCAGCAGGCAGCGCATCGTCGCCGGCAGCGGCAACTGGCCAGCTACTTCGCCCTGGCTGAGCACCAGCTCGATGCCACTGTCCTCGATCATGTAGGCCAGGCGGTCTTCGGGATATTGCGGGTCCAGCGGCAGGTAGGCACCACCGGCCTTGAGCACCGCCAGCAAACCAACCACCATGTCCAGGCTGCGCTGCACGGCAACACCCACCAGTACATCCGGGCCGACACCCAACTCGATCAGGCGATGCGCCCACTGATTGGCGCGGCGGTTGAGCTGGTCATAGCTCAAATGTTCGCCCTGGTAAGTCAGCGCAATCGCCTCAGGGCGGGCTGCGGCCTGAGCGGCGATCAACTGGTGCAGACACTGCCCCACCTCGAAACGGGCAGGGTTGGGGTTCCACTGCGCAAGTTGGGCAGCGGTCTCTTCGGCATCAAGCAGTGCCAGGGCGCCAATGCGCTGGCCAGGCTCGGCCACCACCGAGGCCAGCAACTGCTGCCAATGGCGGGCCAGGCGAGCGATGGTGCTGGCGTCGAACAGGTCGGTGGCGTAGGTCAGGCTGGCATAAAGGCCGCTGCTGCCCTCTTGAGTATCGAGTGTCAGGTCGAACTGCGCGGTGGTGCGTTCCAGTGGCATCTGCTCGATGCGCAGCCCGCCCAGGGCGAGCGATTGCTCGCCAGCGCTGTCACGCTGATGGTTGAACATGACCTGGAACAACGGGCTGTGACTGAGGTTGCGCTCGGGCTGCAACGCTTCAACCAACTGCTCGAACGGCAAGTCCTGATGCTCCTGGGCATCAAGGACGGTCTGCTTAACTTGGGCCAGCAACGCACGGAAGCTGTCGATTACGGTGAAATCGGCCTTGAGTACCTGAGTGTTGACGAAATAGCCGATGAGGCCTTCGGTTTCAACCCGGCTACGGTTGGCGGTGGGCGCACCGACGCAAATCGACGCCTGGCCGCTATAGCGGTGCAGCAAGGTCTGGAACGACGCGAGCAGCAGCATGAACAGCGTGACGCCTTCGCGTTGCGCCATGGCGCGCAGGCTGGCAACCAAATTACTGGTCAACGGTATATCGAGCCGCGCCCCAGCATGGCTGCGCTCGGCCGGGCGCGGGCGGTCCAGCGGCAGTTCCAGCACAGCCTGCTCCCCATCCAGCTGGCGTACCCAGTAGTCCAGCTGCCGCTGTCGCTCGCCAGCGTCCATCCATTGCCGTTGCCACAGCGCGTAATCGGGATACTGCACGGTCAGCGCGGTGAACTGCGGCTGCTGGCCCTGGCTGAAGGCCGCGTAGGCCTGCATCAATTCCTGGATCATGATCTGCATCGACCAGCCGTCGCAGACGCTGTGATGCTGGGTGAGCACCAGCACCTGCTCTTCGTCGGCCAGACGTAGCAGGCGAACACGCAACAACGGGCCTCGCTCAAGATCGAACAGCCGTTGGGTTTCGCTCTCGACCAAGGCCTTGAGCGCCAAGGGGTCTGGACGGGCAGCGCGTAGGTCGTCCACCGACATCTGCACATCGGCCTCAGCGGCGACGTGTTGCAGGGCTTGATGGCCATTGTGCACGAACGTGGTACGCAGGGATTCGTGGCGCTGGACCAAGGCCTGAAAGCTTTGCCTCAGGGCCGTGAGGTCCAGTTCGCCGTGCAAGGTCAGGGCTGCGGGGACATGATAGGCGGTGCTTTGCGGGTCAAGCTGCCACAGGAACCATTGCCGCTCCTGGGCGTAGGACAGCAGCAATGGCTCATCACCATGGCGCTGGAAAACCGGAGCGACGCTGAAGAGGTTGATCCCCTTGTTTTTCAGCAAAACCGCCAAAGCCTTGCGTTCCTTTGGCGAAAGCTTCCCTACCGCCCCGATCAACTCTTGCACACCCACACTCCTCGCTAGGAAATTAGCTCTTCAAGCTCACCTCCAGATAAACGTTTGAGGGCCTCTAAAGATTTAGCCAATTCGTCTTCGATAGACTGGCCGCCAGCCTTGAGCTGCGCGGCCTGCTCGCAGAAGGTGGCGAGGTTGACTGCGGTGAACAGCTGTTTGAGTGGCATGTCGAGGTTAAGCCGTTCACGCAAGCGTACGATGACCTGGGTGGCGAGCAATGAATGACCGCCAAGGCTGAAGAAGTCATCGTCAAGCCCAACGCGCTCGACTTGCAGTACCTCTTGCCAGATAGCTGCAATGCGCTGCTCCAGCTCAGTTCGCGGCGCCACATAGCTGGCCTGTGCCTGGCTGACGTCCGGGCGCGGCAGCGCCTTGCGCTCCAGCTTGCCGTTCGGGCTCAGCGGCAGCGCGTCAAGCAGCACCCAGTGGCTGGGCACCATGTAGTCCGGCAGGTGGGTCAGCAGGCTGCCCCTGAGGACCTCGCGCAGACCTTCCGGGTCGACCCCTTGCTGCGGCACCAGGTAGGCCACCAGCTGCTGGCTGCCCAGGATCTCGACCGCCAGCACCACCGCTTCACGCACCTGCGGCTGTTCCATCAGCCGCGCTTCGATTTCACCCAGCTCGATACGCAACCCGCGAATCTTCACCTGATGGTCGATGCGCCCCGCGTATTCGATGACCCCATCGGCACGCTGGCGGGCCAGGTCGCCCGTGCGGTACAGGCGCTCGCCACAACCGAACGGGCTGGTGGCAAAGCGCTCGGCCGTCAGCCCAGGGCGGCGGTGGTAACCGCGCGCCAGGCCTTCACCGCCCAGGTACAGCTCGCCAATCACGCCGGTTGGGACTGGGTTCAGCTCGCTGTCCAGCACGTAGGTGGCAAGGTTGGCGATGGGCTGGCCAATCGGCACGGTGTCGGCGCCTTCTTCGCGGCAGGTCCAGTGGGTGACGTCGATGGCGGCCTCGGTTGGGCCGTACAGGTTGTACAGGCCTGCCTGCGGCAGCTTGGCGAAGACCTGTTGCTGGGCGTCCACCGGCAGCGCTTCACCACTGCAAACGATGCGTTTGAGGCCCGTGCAGTTGCTCACCCCAGCGTCGGTCAGGAAGGCCTGCAGCATCGAAGGTACGAAGTGCAGCGTGGTGACCTGGTACTGCTGAATCAGCTCAACGAGCCTCGCCGGGTCGCGGTGATCGCCTGGGCCGGCAACGGCCAGGCGTGCGCCGGTCATCAGCGGCCAGAAGAATTCCCATACCGACACGTCGAAGCTGAACGGGGTCTTTTGCAGCACGGTGTCACTGCCATCCAGCCCGTAGGCCTGCTGCATCCAGCACAAGCGGTTGGTCAGCGCGCTGTGGCGGTTGCCGGCGCCCTTGGGCTTGCCGGTGGAGCCGGAGGTGTAGATCACGTAGGCCAGGTTTTCCGGGGCGACGGTGATGTTTGGGTTGGTCGTTGGGTAGGCGCTCAGGTCCAACTGGTCCAAGGCGAGTAACTTGAGGCCAGCCGGCATCGGCAGGCTCAGGTGGCTCTGGGTCAGCAGCAGTTCGATACCGCTGTCTTCGAACATGTACGCCAATCGCTCGGCTGGCAGCTCTGGGTCAAGCGGCACGTAGGCACCGCCGGCCTTGAGCACTGCCAGCAAGCCAACCACCATTTCGATGCTGCGCTCGGCTGCGATGCCAACCAGTACATCAGGGCCAACGCCCTGCCCGACGAGGTGATGGGCGAGCTGGTTGGCGCGGGCATCCAGCTCGGCGTAGCTCAGGCGAACATCGCCAAAGACCAGCGCCTCGGCCTGTGGCGTGCGCTGGACCTGTGCCTCGATCAGCCGTTGTACTGGCGTATCCAGCGGGTATTCGGTAGCGGTGGCGTTCCAGCCGAGCAATGCCTGCTCGCGCTCTTCGGGCTCAAGCATCGGCAACTCTGCCAACGCCTGGGCAGGATCAGCAACGATGCTGCCCAACAGGTTGCACCAGTGCCGGCCCATGCGCGTGATGCGTTCTTCATCGAACAGATCGCAGGCGTAGGTCAGCGCAGCCGTCACGCCTTCATCGGCCTCGAAAGTCTCCAGCGTGAGGTCGAATTGGCTGCTTTTCACCTCCCAATCAACGGCACTCACTGCGATCGCCGCCAAAGACTGGCTGGACTGACTCCCGCGCGACTGGCTCTGGTGATTGAACATCACCTGGAACAACGGGCTATGGCTCAGGCTGCGTTCGGGTTGCAAAGCCTCGACCAACTGCTCGAAGGGCAGATCTTGATGGGCCTGAGCCCCCAGCGCACCGTCCTTGACCTGGCTAAGCAGCAGCTCGAAGCCCTGCGCCGGGTCGAGCTGGGCACGGTGCACCTGAGTATTGACAAAAAAACCGATCAAGCCGCGCGTCTCGCTGCGGTTACGATTGGCTACAGGTACTCCGACGCACAGATCTTGCTGGCCACTGTAGCGATAGAGCAGCACCTCAAAGGACGCCAGCAGCGCCATGAACAGCGTCGCCCCCTGGCGCCTGGCAAGTTCTCCGAGCGCCGCTACAGTCGCCGGTGGCAGCGCGATGTCCACCCGGCGCCCGGCACTGCTTCTCAGCGCAGGGCGCGGGCGATCCCCGGGCAACTCCAGCAGCGGTTGGTCGGCACGCAGGCGCGCGGTCCAGTAAGCCAACTGCCGAGCCTGCTCGCCCGCTTGCATCCAGGCGCGTTGCCACAATGCGTAGTCGGCGTACTGAACCGCCAGCTCAGCGAACAGCGGCTCGCGCCCTTCGCTGAAGGCCGCGTAACCCTGAATCAGCTCATCAACCATGACCTGCATCGACCAGCCGTCGGAGACGATGTGATGCAAGGTCATGGCCAGCACGTGATCGTCATCATTCAGGCGCAGCAACTTCAAACGTAGCAGCGGGCCTCTACGCAAATCGAACGGGCGCAGCCCCTCACCCTCGACGAACGCCCTGATCTGAGCACTCTGCTCGCCCGACACCGCCGCCTGCACCTCGATCGGCGCCACTGCGGCGGGGCCTACGATCTGCCAGGCACCCTGGCTGTCTTCATCGAAAAGCGTGCGCAAACTCTCATGCCGGCCTACCAGAGCTTCGACACTGCGCTGCAGCGCTACGATATGCAGGGGGCCTCGCAGCCGCAGGGTCACTGGCAAGTTGTAGGCGACGCCTTCGGGTTCCATCTGCCAGATGAACCATTGGCGCTGCTGGGCGAACGACAACGGTAACCGCGTGAACTCTGCGCGCATCGCCGGGATAGGCAGCTGCGCAAGGCTCATGCCCTTGCTGGCAAGTTTTTCGTAGAACGCCTTGCGCTGGTGCTCCGGCAGGCGGATGAAGCGCTGTACCAGCGCCAGGTTGTCCATCACGCTCATTCAGTCAGCCTCCAGTTCGGCCATGAAATCGAACATCTCGCTCAAATCGTCCTCGCTATGTGTCGTCAGGGTGTTGGCCACAGCCTCGGCGTACTCGGCCAGGGAGCCCGTGGCGAACAGCAGCTCCAAGGCCACCTCGCCGCCGAGTGCCAATTGCAGTTGTGCGGTGGCTTGGGTGGCCAACAGGGAGTGCCCTCCCAATTCGAAGAAGTTATCGCCCAGCCCTACCCGCTCAAGCTTGAGCACCTCACGCCACACCGCAGCGACTATCTGTTGCAGCTCGGTCTGCGCAGCCACGTAGGACTCACCAGCCTGCGGACTGTCGGGTGCAGGCAGGGCCTTGCGGTCGAGCTTGCCATTTGGGGTCAGCGGGAAGCGTTCGAGGAACACGAACTGGCTGGGTACCATGTAGCCCGGCAACTGGCGTTTGAGCGCAACACGGATGGCGTCGCGCTGTTGCTGCTGCAGCGGGCCGGGGTGGGCCGCCGCCGGGTCTTCGGACAGCAGATAACCGACCAGCTGCGGCCCGTTGCCACCATCACGCGCAACCACAACGGCCTCTCGCACACCAGCAAGCCCCTGCAGGCTGGCCTCGACCTCGCCCAATTCGATACGGAAACCGCGAATCTTCACCTGGTGATCGATGCGCCCCAGGTAGTCGACCACACCATCAGCGCGCTGCCGCACCAGGTCTCCACTGCGGTAAACGCGGGCGCCACAGCCGAATGGGTCTGGCACGAAGCGCTCGGCAGTCAGCCCCGGACGGTCCAGATAGCCGCGTGCGACGCCGCTACCCCCCAGATAAAGCTCGCCGGGTACGCCGACTGGCAGCAGGTCGAGGTCACTATCCAGGACTTGGGCGCTACGCTCGCCAATGCGGGTGCCGATAGGGGCATAGGCAGCGCCGCAGCAGGCCTCGCGACCGGCTTTCCAGATCAGTGGAGTGACCACCGTCTCGGTAGGCCCGTAGCCGTTGATGATGAAGCGCGGACGCAGCGCACGCCGCGCCAGTTCGAAGCTGGCATTGGGCACCGCGTCGCCACCGAAGCAGTACACCCTGACCGGCGGCGGATTGCCATCGCGCTCGGCATGCTCGGCCAACTGCAGCAGATACAGCGGCGGGAAGGCTGCCACGGTGACGCCAAAGCGGTGCATCTGCTCGTAGGTTTTCTGCGGGGTCCACAGGCTATCGTCGCGAATCAGCAAGCTGCCACCGTGGGTCAGGCTAGTCAGCCAGCGCTCATGGGCACCGTCGAAGGCGAACGACATGAAGTGCAGTTCGCAATCCTCTGCCGTCATCTCGTAGCGCTCACCGATTGCCTGGCAGTGCATGGCCAGTGGCCCATGCTCAACCGCGACTCCCTTGGGTTGGCCGGTCGAACCGGAGGTATAAATGATGTAGGCCAATTGCCCGGCACGGACTGTGACCGCAGGTAGGCCCTGCGGCTGGGCAGCAAGGTCGAGGTGGTCCGGATGCAGCAGCGCCAGGCCTTGCGGTATCGGCAAGCCTTCAAGCCGGGAATCGCACAACAGCAGCACCATGCTGGAGTCTGCCATCAGGTAGGCGAGCCGCTGCGCCGGGTACTCTGGGTCCAAGGGCACATAGGCGGCGCCGGCCTTGTGCACAGCAAGCAGGCAGACAATCAGCCCGGCACCGCGAGGCATGGCCACGCCGACTCGATCCTCGGCCTTGATACCACGGGCCACCAATGCATGGGCCAGGGCGTTGGCACGGGCATCAAGCTCTGCATAGGTAACGCTTCCATCAGCCGCATGCAGGGCGATGGCATCCGGGGTGCGCTCAGCCCATTGCGCTATGCGTTCGTGGACCAGCGGCAGATCAGGCGCGCACGGAGCCCAGCGTTGCAGCAGTTGCTCTCGCTCGCCTGCAGGCAGCAAAGCAAGTTCGCCCAGGGCGCGCGTGCCGTCCTCGCACAACTGCGCCAGCAAGTGCAGTAAATGCCGGTTGAGTTGCTCGACCGTAGCACTGTCGAACAGACGCGGGTCGTGGCTGTATTGCATGTGCAGGGTTTGCCCAAGGTTCAGCGCAAGAACCAGCGGGTAGTTGGTCTGCTCATGGTTGGCCAGCAGGGTAAAACGAGGGCCTTGCGAGCCGGCCTGGGCCAGGGCTGCGGAGACTGGATAATTCTCGAACACAAGCAAGCTGTCGAACAGCGCCTGAGCGCCCTGCCCGGCCCAGCGCTGCACTTCATACAGCGGTGTGTGCTCGTGCTCGCGCAGGTCCAGGTTGCTGGCCTGCAATCCGCGCAGGAACTCCCCCACGCCCGTCTGTGCAGAGGGGCTGGCGATAACCGGCAGGGTGTTGATGAACAGACCGATCTGCTCCATGGCTCCGCGCACTTGCACCGGGCGTCCAGCCACGGTGGCGCCGAAGCAAACCGTGGCATGCCCGGTGTAGCGCTGTAGCAACAGCAGCCAGGCTGCCTGGATCAACGTGTTGACGGTCACCTGCTGGCTGCGGGCGAATGCCTGTAGACGGCCACTGTGACCGGCGTCCAGCTCTACCATCAAGCTCTGCTGCGCAGCGCCTTGGGTTGTGGCTGGGGGCACACTAAAGGCATCGGCCAGGCGGGTTGGCGACTCCAACGCACGTAACTGAGCCTTCCAGAACGCTTCGGTGGCCTGCGTATCGCGGCCTTGCAGCCAGGCGATGTAGTCCCGGTAACGCCCGGCGCTACGCTGCGGCGGTTGCCCAGCATAGTGTTGCAGTACTTCGGCGAACAGGCGCGAAACGCTCCAGCCGTCCATGAGTATGTGATGGCAGGTATAGATCAACTGGTGCCGATCGTCGCCAGTGCGCACCAGCATCAGCCGTAGCAAAGGCGCCTGGTCCAAGGCAAAGCCCTGGGCGCGATCCTCGGCGGCGAGCGCATCAAGCTCGCCAAGCAGGTCTGCACGCCCACGCCAATCAAGCTGGCGAACCGGCAATGGGCAGCCCCGCAGCACCATCTGCAGCGGCCGTTCGAGCTCGCCCTGCCACAGGAAAGCGCTGCGCAGGCTTTCATGGCTATCAAGTGCAGCTTGCCATGCCTGGATGAAGCGTTCGGGGTCGAGGCCATCGACATCGAGCCGCATCTGGTTGATGTAGTCGCCGGCGGCCTTTTGGTACAGCGTGTGGAACAGCATGCCTTGCTGCATTGGAGAAAGCGGGAACAAATCCTCCACGCGCGGCAATGGCAGGGCAAGACGGTCCAGGGCAGCCTGATCGAGCCCGGCCAGTGGAAAGTCAGACGGTGTTACTCCATGCACACCCGGTTGCAGGCAATGCATGACCAGCGCTGTCAACGTGCGCTCGTAATCGGCCGCCAGTGCGGCGATGGTCGTCTCATCGAACATCGCCGCACTGAAGGTCCAGGCCAGGCTCAGTTCCGCACCTTGCACGCCGCCTTCGATATTCAGCCAATTGGCCAGCGGTGCCGCAGCCGATAGCTCATCGCCTCGGCCCTCCACCGCCAGGTTGAACATCCCGTCGGCGCGGTTGAAGCTAGCATCGAACTGCCCCAGGTAGTTGAAGGTAATGCGTGGCACGGCAAGCCCAGCCAGTGCCTGACGGGCAGGCGCATCGCCAAGGTAGCGTACGGCAGCGAAGTCCAGGCCATTGCCTGGCAAGGCACGCAGTTGCTGCTTGATTTGCTTGATCGTGGCAGGCAGTTGCTCCGCCACGCTGAGCCGTACCGGAAACAGGCTGGTGAACCAACCGACAGTTCGAGAAAGGTCGAGCGCCTCATCCGGTGCTTCACGGCCATGGCCTTCGAGTTGCACAAGCACATCCTGGCGCCCGGTCCAGCGCGCAATTACCTGGGCCAATGCGGTCAGCAGCAGGTCATTGACCTGGGTGCGATAGCTGCCGGGCGCATCCTGCAACAGGCTGCGGGTAATCAGGGCATCGAAGCGTGACACGCAGGTCCGCGCCTGATGCCGCTGCGCGGTGGTTACCGCGTGGTCGCGTGGCAGGTCGCCATCCACACCGTCCAGCAAGCCTTGCCAATGCTTCAGAACGGCGGGTTGGGCATCCCGAGCATGTTGTTTCAGGTGCTCGCCCCATTGACGCAATGAGGTGGTGCGCGCCGGCAGGCCGGGCGCCTGGCCCCGTGACAGCTGCTGGCAGAGCAGTTGCAGATCTTGCAACAGGATACGCCAGGAGACGCCATCGACTACCAGATGGTGCGCGACCAGCAGCAGCCGCTGCTCACCGTCCTTCAGGTTCGCCAGCAGTGCCTTGAACAACGGCCCTTCGCCCAAGTCGAGACTGCGTTGCAGCGCATCCGCATGGCACGCCAGTTCGTCCGGCGCATCCAGCGTCACACAAGCAAGGCTCGCGGCAGGGCCCGGTGCGGCGCAACGCGCCTGCCATTGGCCATCAGCTTCGCTGAAACGCAGGCGCAAGGCGTCATGCTGTAGCAGCAAAACATCCAGAGCCTGTTGCAACACCGGCAATTGCAGTGCAGTGACTGGGGTGAGCAGCACCGACTGATTCCAGTGATGGCGCTCAGGGATGGCAGTGTCAAAGAAGGCTTGCTGGAACGGCAGTAATGGCGTGGCCCCCGTCAGCGGCCCCTGCTCCACCTGGGTGACGCTGCCGTCACGCAGCGCGACCTGTGCCAGCGCATGGACCGTGGGGTATTCGAACAGCGCCTTGGGAGAGAAGCGTATCCCGTGCTGACGCGCCCGGCTGACCAGTTGAATGGATACGATCGAATCACCACCGAGCTCAAAGAAGTTGTCGCGGCTGCCTACGCAGTCGACTTGCAGAACGTCCTGCCAGATGGCAGCAAGGTCCAGCTCCATATCGTCTTGCGGCGCCACATAGCTGGCTTGCGCCTGGCTGACGTCCGGGCGCGGCAGCGCCTTGCGCTCCAGCTTGCCGTTCGGGCTCAGCGGCAGCGCGTCAAGCAGCACCCAGTGGCTGGGCACCATGTAGTCCGGCAGGTGGGTCAGCAGGCTGCCCCTGAGGACCTCGCGCAGACCTTCCGGGTCGACCCCTTGCTGCGGCACCAGGTAGGCCACCAGCTGCTGGCTGCCCAGGATCTCGACCGCCAACACTACAGCTTCGCGCACCTGCGGCTGTTCCATCAGCCGTGCTTCGATTTCGCCCAGCTCGATACGCAACCCGCGGATTTTCACCTGATGGTCGATGCGCCCTGCGTATTCGATGACCCCATCGGCGCGCTGGCGGGCCAGGTCGCCCGTGCGGTACAGCCGCTCGCCACGGCCGAACGGGCTGGTGGCAAAGCGCTCGGCCGTCAGCCCAGGGCGGCGGTGGTAACCGCGCGCCAGACCTTCACCGCCCAGGTACAGCTCGCCAATCACGCCGGTCGGCACCGGGTTCAGCTCGCTGTCCAGCACGTAGGTGGCAAGGTTGGCGATGGGCTGGCCAATCGGCACGGTGTCGGCGCCTTCTTCGCGGCAGGTCCAGTGGGTGACGTCGATGGCGGCCTCGGTTGGGCCGTACAGGTTGTACAGGCCTGCCTGCGGCAGCTTGGCGAAGACCTGTTGCTGGGCGTCCACCGGCAGCGCTTCACCACTGCAAACGATGCGTTTGAGGCCCGTGCAGTTGCTCACCCCAGCGTCGGTCAGGAAGGCCTGCAGCATCGAAGGTACGAAGTGCAGCGTGGTGACCTGGTACTGCTGAATCAGCTCAACGAGCCTCGCCGGGTCGCGGTGATCGCCTGGGCCGGCAACGGCCAGGCGTGCGCCGGTCATCAGCGGCCAGAAGAATTCCCATACCGACACGTCGAAGCTGAACGGGGTCTTTTGCAGCACGGTGTCACTGCCATCCAGCCCGTAGGCCTGCTGCATCCAGCACAAGCGGTTGGTCAGCGCGCTGTGGCGGTTGCCGGCGCCCTTGGGCTTGCCGGTGGAGCCGGAGGTGTAGATCACGTAGGCCAGGTTTTCCGGGGCGACGGTGATGTTCGGGTTGGTCGCTGGGTAGGCGCTCAGGTCCAACTGGTCCAAAGCAAGTAACTTGAGGCCAGCCGGCATCGGCAGGCTCAGGTGGCTCTGGGTCAGCAGCAGTTCGATACCGCTGTCTTCGAACATGTACGCCAATCGCTCGGCTGGCAGCTCTGGGTCAAGCGGCACGTAGGCACCGCCGGCCTTGAGCACTGCCAGCAAGCCAACCACCATTTCGATGCTGCGCTCGGCGGCGATGCCGACCAGTACATCAGGGCCAACGCCCTGCCCGACGAGGTGATGGGCAAGCTGGTTGGCGCGGGCATCCAGCTCGGCGTAGCTCAGGCGAACATCGCCAAAGACCAGCGCCTCGGCCTGTGGCGTGCGCTGGACCTGTGCCTCGATCAGCCGTTGTACTGGCGTATCCAGCGGGTATTCGGTAGCGGTGGCGTTCCAGCCGAGCAATGCCTGCTGGCGTTCATCGGCCGCCAGCATGACGACATCGCGCAAGCAGGCCTGAGGAGCCTCAGCTAAGGCGGCCAGCAATTGCGTCATGTGGCGGTTTATCTGGACGATGGCTTGCTCATCGAAGGCCTGGTGGGCAAAGCGATAATGCAAAGTCAGGGTCTGTGCCAGGCTTACCGAGAGCGCCAACGGGAAGTTGGTCTGTTCGTGATTGTAGACCTCGCCGAACTCAAGCCCGGCAGGCGCTTCGCGCAGGGCGTCAGCTACCGGATAGTTTTCGAACACCAGCAACGTATCGAACAGCCCTTCATTGGCCTGCCCTGCCAAGCGCTGGATGTCCGCAAGTGGCGTGTACTCGTGCTCGCGGGACGCTAGGTTGGCAGCCTGCAGCGCCTGTAGCCATTGCGCCACTGGCTGGGCAAGGTCAACCTCGGCGACCACTGGCAAGGTGTTGATGAACAGGCCGACCTGCTGCTCGATCCCCCTGAGCTCGAGCGGGCGGCCAGCGACAGTCGCGCCAAAAGCAACACAGGCCTGCCCGGTGTAACGCTGCAACAGCAACAGCCAGGCGCCTTGCGCCAGGGTGTTGAGGGTTATCTTGTGTTCGCGGGCCATGCTGGCCAGACGTTGCGTGCTCACGGCGTCGATGGCCTGAGTCAATTCGCCCTGACCCATCGGCAACTCGCCGCGCCGCGTTGGCAAGGCTCGGGCCAGCAAGGTCGATTGCTTCAAGGCAGCCAATTGCTGCTGCCAGAACGTTTGGCTGGACTGCTGATCCTGGCGCTGCAACCATTCGATGTAGTCGCGATAGCGCCCGGCAGTGCGTTCAGGTACTTGGCCGGCATAGCGCTGTAGCACCTCGCCGAGCAGTCGAGCATTGCTCCAGCCATCCATCAACAGGTGATGATGGGTGTATATCAAATGGTGGTGGTCATCCCCGGTTCGTACCAGCAGCACACGCAGAAGCGGCGGGCAGGCGAGGTCGAAGCCTTTTTCCAACTCGGCCGCAGCCAGTGCGTCGAGCGCCTGCTGGGGATCGGTATGCAGCGGCAGTTCGCAGCAGTCAAACGGCACCTTCACGCGTTTGAGCACCGCCTGCAGCGGCTGCGGCAAGCCTTCCCAAAGAAAACCGGTGCGCAGCAGAGCCTGATCCTGGCAGGCGTATTGCCAGGCTTGGGCAAAGCGCTCAGGGTCAAGCCCGGCGATATCAACGCGCATCTGGTTGAGATAGTCACCGCCTCCCGGCTCATACAAGCTGTGGAACAGCATGCCGTGCTGCATCGGGGATAGCGGATAGAGGTCTTCAAGCTGCGCAGCCGCGACCGGCAGTGCATCCAGCGCGGCTTGGTCAAGCTCGGCCAAAGGCACGTCAGAGGGCGTCAGGCCCTGGTTATCCGGCACCAGGCAGTGCTCGACCAGCGAGCGCAACTGCGCACCGTACTCATCGGCCAAAGCTTGCATCGTCGACGGTTCGAACTGCGCGGCGCTGAAAGTCCAGGCCATGTCGAATTCACCGCCATACACCTGGCCGTCGAGGCTCAGGTCACTGCTAAGCGGCGCCTGCGGGCTCTGTTCGGCGCCTGCTGCCTCGCCACTGGGCAAAAACAACCCCTCACCCTGCGCCTGGAAGCTGTTGTCGAACTGGCCCAGGTAGTTGAAGGTGATGCGCGGCATCGGCAGGGTGGCCAGTTGCTGGCGCAACTTCGGCTCGCCCAGGTAACGCAGTGCAGCAAAACCCACGCCCTTGTCGGGCACAGCGCGTAGCTGTTCCTTGATCGCTTTGATCGAGCAGCCGAGGTCAGCCTGGGGCGTCAATTTCAGCGGGTAGAGGCTGGTAAACCAACCCACCGTACGGGTGAGATCGATGCCGTCGAAGATATCCTCGCGTCCATGGCCTTCCAGTTGCACATGGGCCGAAGGGGTGCCGGCCCAGCGCGTCAGCACGCGTGCCAGCGCAGTCAACAGCAGGTCGTTGACCTGGGTCCGGTAGGCCGCAGGCGCCTCCTGCAGCAATTGCCGAGTCAGTGTTGCATCCAGGCGGGTATGTACTACACAGGCATCACGACGCAAGCCGATGACGCCCTGCCGGGCGCCGGGCAGGGCGCTAGCTACGCCGTCGAGCTGCGCGCGCCAATAGTCAAGCTCGCGCGTAGGCAGCACTTCGCGGGCATGATCGTGCAGCAGTGCAGCCCAGGTCTGAACCGAATGACTGCGCGGGGCCAAGGTGGCGCCGCGATAAAGCTGTTCCAGGTCCTCAAGCAGGATGCGCCAAGACACCCCATCTATTGCCAGGTGGTGAACGACCAGCAGCAGGCGCTGCTCACCTGTTGGCAGGTGGGCGAGCACCGCCCGCAACAGCGGCCCTTGAGCCAGCTCCAGGCTTGCTTGTGCTCGCTCTGCCAACTGTTGCAACGCAGCAAGATCGGCCACCGGCGCCTGCCACAATAGCGAGGTGTCGACCTGCGCCGTGGCAAAGTGCGCGTGCCAACCATCGCCTGCTTCGCTGAAGCGCAGACGCAGCGCATCGTGGTGCTGCACCAACTTCTGCAATGCAGCGTCCAGGCGAGCCGCGTCAACGGGTTGAGTGGTTTTGAGCAATACCGACTGGTTCCAGTGGTGACGCTCGGGGATAGCGGTGTCGAAGAACCAGCCCTGCAACGGCAGCAGGTGCGCAGGCCCATTCAGCGGTTGCTGGTCAATCTGTACTGCCGCTTCTTCCAAGCGTGCCACCCCAGCAAGTGCCTGCACCGTTTGGTGCTGGAACAACTGTTTTGGAGTGAAGCGGATGCCGGCCTGACGTGCCCGGCTGACCAACTGCATGGAGATGATCGAGTCGCCGCCCAGCTCGAAGAAGTTATCGGCAAGGCTCACGCGTTCGCGCTTGAGAACTTCTTCCCAGACTGCCGCGATACGTTGCTCCAGTTCACTTTGTGGCGCCACATAGCTGGCTTGCGCCTGGCTGACGTCCGGGCGCGGCAGCGCCTTGCGCTCCAGCTTGCCGTTCGGGCTCAGCGGCAGCGCGTCAAGCAGCACCCAGTGGCTGGGCACCATGTAGTCCGGCAGGTGGGTCAGCAGGCTGCCCCTGAGGACCTCGCGCAGGCCTTCGGGGTCGGCCCCTTGCTGCGGCACCAGGTAGGCCACCAGCTGCTGGCTGCCCAGGATCTCGACCGCCAACACTACAGCTTCGCGCACCTGCGGCTGTTCCATCAGCCGTGCTTCGATTTCACCCAGTTCGATACGCAACCCGCGAATCTTCACCTGATGGTCGATGCGCCCCGCGTATTCGATGACCCCATCGGCGCGCTGGCGCGCCAGGTCGCCCGTGCGGTACAGGCGCTCGCCACGGCCGAACGGGCTGGTGGCAAAGCGCTCGGCCGTCAGCCCAGGGCGGCGGTGGTAACCGCGCGCCAGGCCTTCACCGCCCAGGTACAGCTCGCCAATCACGCCGGTTGGGACTGGGTTCAGCTCGCTGTCCAGCACGTAGGTGGCAAGGTTGGCGATGGGCTGGCCAATCGGCACGGTGTCGGCGCCTTCTTCGCGGCAGGTCCAGTGGGTGACGTCGATGGCGGCCTCGGTTGGGCCGTACAGGTTGTACAGGCCTGCCTGCGGCAGCTTGGCGAAGACCTGTTGCTGGGCGTCCACCGGCAGCGCTTCACCACTGCAAACGATGCGTTTGAGGCCCGTGCAGTTGCTCACTCCAGCATCGGTCAGGAAGGCCTGCAGCATCGAAGGTACGAAGTGCAGCGTGGTGACCTGGTACTGCTGAATCAGCTCAACGAGCCTCGCCGGGTCGCGGTGATCGCCTGGGCCGGCAACGGCCAGCCGGGCGCCGGTCATCAGCGGCCAGAAGAATTCCCATACCGACACGTCGAAGCTGAACGGGGTCTTTTGCAGCACGGTGTCACTGTTATCCAGCCCGTAAGCCTGCTGCATCCAGCACAGCCGGTTGGTCAGCGCGCTGTGGCGGTTGCCGGCGCCCTTGGGCTTACCGGTGGAGCCGGAGGTGTAGATCACGTAGGCCAGGTTTTCCGGGGCTACGGTGATGTTCGGGTTGGTCGTTGGGTAGGTACTCAGGTCCAACTGGTCCAAAGCAAGTAACTTGAGGCCAGCCGGCATCGGCAGGCTCAGGTGGCTCTGGGTCAGCAGCAGTCCGATCCCGCTGTCTTCGAACATGTATGCCAAACGCTCGGCTGGCAGCTCTGGGTCAAGCGGCACGTAGGCACCACCGGCCTTGAGCACTGCCAACAAACCAACCACCATTTCGATGCTGCGCTCGGCGGCGATGCCGACCAGTACATCAGGGCCAACGCCCTGCCCGACGAGGTGATGGGCAAGCTGGTTGGCGCGGGCATCCAGCTCGGCGTAGCTCAGACGAACATCGCCAAAGACCAGCGCCTCGGCCTGCGGCGTGCGCTGGACCTGTGCCTCGATCAGCCGTTGTACTGGCGTATCCAGCGGGTATTCGGTAGCGGTGGCGTTCCAGCCGAGCAATGCCTGCTGGCGTTCATCGGTATCAAGCATCGGCAACTGATCTATACGCCCATGCGGATTATCGACAATGCTATGCAACAGGTTCAGCCAATGACTTGCAAGCCGCTCGATACGGTTCGCCTCGAACAGGTCGGTGGCATAAATCAGCACCGCGCTGAAGCCGTCGCGCAGGTCATAGGTTTCCAGCGCCAGGTCAAGCTGTGCGGTGCGGTTATCCAGACGCAACGCCTCGGCCTGCAGGCCTGGCAATTGCTGACCTACTCGGTCGGCGTTAGCATGCTGGTGGTTGTACATAACCTGGAACAACGGGTTTATGGCCAGGCTGCGCTCTGGTTGCAGGGCCTCCACCAGTTGTTCGAACGGCAGGTCCTGATGCGCCTGAGCGCCAAGGGCCATCTCCCGAACCTGTTCGAGAAATTCGTCGAAGCGCAGGCCCTGGGTGATTTGTGCGCGCATGATCTGCGTGTTGACGAACAAGCCAATCAGTGATTCGGTTTCCAGACGATTGCGGTTGGCGTTGGGCACCCCAACACGAATGTCGTCATGGCCGCTGTAGCGATGCAGCAGCACCTGAAAGGACGCCAGTAGCAGCATGAACGGCGTCACATCACGGGCCTGCGCCAACTGGCGTAGCGCCTCGCTCAGTTTGCCGGGCAGTGCGACCTCCAGCCGTGCGCCCCGATAACTCTGGCGCGGGGGGCGGGGGTGGTCGGTTGGCAACTCCAACACCGGGAGCTCTCGGCCCAACGCCGTCGTCCACCATGCCAGTTGGCGCTCGCGCTCACCTGATTCCATCCACTCGCGTTGCCAGCTGGCATAGTCGCCGTACTGGATACAGGGTGCGACAAGCTCAGGTTTGGCATTGTTGGCAAATGCGCTGTAGCCGCCCAGCAATTGCTCGACCAACACGTTCATCGACCAACCATCGGTGATCAGATGGTGCAGAGACAGCAGCAACAGATGGTCGTCATCGCCCAGACGCACCAGGCGCACCCGCCACAGCGGGCCCGCGGTCAGATCGAAGGGCATAGCAAGCTCCGCGCCAAGGCACGCGTTGACCTTGTCGTCGCGCTCAGCCAGCGGCAATGTGCAGTCTTCAAACTCCAGCACTGCGACGCCATCCTCGTCGAAGCGCTGATGCACTTCGCCGTCAGTCTCGTCCAAGCGTGTGCGCAGGCTGGCCTGTTGCTGGCTCAACCACTTCAGGCTGTTGCTCAACGCCTGAATATCAAGGGCTCCGCGCAGGCGCAAGGCTGCAGGAATATTGTAGGCACAGCCCTCTGGCTCAAGCTGCCAAAGAAACCACTGGCGCTGCTGGGCATAGGACAACGGTGTAGCGCTGCCCTCGACGGCCGGCACAATAGGCAAGCGTGCGACGTCGACGCCCATCTGTTGCAGGCGAGTGAACAATAGCCGGCGCTTGCCGCTGTCCAGCCCTCTGATCCGGCTGACCAGTTCTTCGGTGCGAGCGGGCCCTTGCTTATGCATTGTGTTCCTCCAGTTCGTCGAGCACGCCAAAAATCAGGTCGAGCTCTGCTTCACGATCGTCGGTGATCGTCGTTGCCTGTATGTAGTTCGCCTGCGCATCGAGGGTGCGCAATGCCTGAATGTCCTTGAGCTGCATCTCGCAGCTGAACGCTGCGCGCAGGCGTGACTGCACCATCACCAACTGCAGCGAATGGCCACCCAGTTCGAAGAAATCGTCGTCCAGGCCAACCTGCTCGACCTGCAACACTTCCTGCCAGATCGCAGCCAGGCGGATTTGCACATCGCTGGCAGGGGCGCGGTAGGTTCCACGTGCCGCTGCCGCCTCTGGCGCTGGCAGGGCGCGGCGTTCAAGCTTGCCGTTTGGGCTCAGTGGCATCTGCGCAAGCCAGACCCAGTGGCTAGGCACCATGTAGTCCGGCAAGCTGGCACTGAGTTGCGCCTTGAGGGTGTCGCGCAGCGCCGGTTCGCCCGCGCCCTGCTCAACCGGTACCACGTAACCGACCAGTTGCAGGCTGCCGGCAAGCTCCACGGCCAGCACCACCGCTTCACGCACCTGCGGCTGTTCCATCAGCCGCGCTTCGATTTCACCCAGCTCGATACGCAACCCGCGAATCTTCACCTGATGGTCGATGCGCCCCGCGTATTCGATGACCCCATCGGCACGCTGGCGGGCCAGGTCGCCCGTGCGGTACAGGCGCTCGCCACAACCGAACGGGCTGGTGGCAAAGCGCTCGGCCGTCAGCCCAGGGCGGCGGTGGTAACCGCGCGCCAGGCCTTCACCGCCCAGGTACAGCTCGCCAATCACGCCGGTTGGGACTGGGTTCAGCTCGCTGTCCAGCACGTAGGTGGCAAGGTTGGCGATGGGCTGGCCAATCGGCACGGTGTCGGCGCCTTCTTCGCGGCAGGTCCAGTGGGTGACGTCGATGGCGGCCTCGGTTGGGCCGTACAGGTTGTACAGGCCTGCCTGCGGCAGCTTGGCGAAGACCTGTTGCTGGGCGTCCACCGGCAGCGCTTCACCACTGCAAACGATGCGTTTGAGGCCCGTGCAGTTGCTCACCCCAGCGTCGGTCAGGAAGGCCTGCAGCATCGAAGGTACGAAGTGCAGCGTGGTGACCTGGTACTGCTGAATCAGCTCAACGAGCCTCGCCGGGTCGCGGTGATCGCCTGGGCCGGCAACGGCCAGGCGTGCGCCGGTCATCAGCGGCCAGAAGAATTCCCATACCGACACGTCGAAGCTGAACGGGGTCTTTTGCAGCACGGTGTCACTGCCATCCAGCCCGTAGGCCTGCTGCATCCAGCACAAGCGGTTGGTCAGCGCGCTGTGGCGGTTGCCGGCGCCCTTGGGCTTGCCGGTGGAGCCGGAGGTGTAGATCACGTAGGCCAGGTTTTCCGGGGCGACGGTGATGTTTGGGTTGGTCGTTGGGTAGGCGCTCAGGTCCAACTGGTCCAAGGCGAGTAACTTGAGGCCAGCCGGCATCGGCAGGCTCAGGTGGCTCTGGGTCAGCAGCAGTTCGATACCGCTGTCTTCGAACATGTACGCCAATCGCTCGGCTGGCAGCTCTGGGTCAAGCGGCACGTAGGCACCGCCGGCCTTGAGCACTGCCAGCAAGCCAACCACCATTTCGATGCTGCGCTCGGCGGCGATGCCGACCAGTACATCAGGGCCAAC
The DNA here is from genome assembly GCF_014268805.2 of Pseudomonas farsensis. Taxonomy (GTDB): domain Bacteria; phylum Pseudomonadota; class Gammaproteobacteria; order Pseudomonadales; family Pseudomonadaceae; genus Aquipseudomonas; species Aquipseudomonas farsensis. Next base: position 287,108 of record NZ_JABWRF020000004.1, on the reverse strand, counting down.
GCCCTGCCCGACGAGGTGATGGGCAAGCTGGTTGGCGCGGGCATCCAGCTCGGCGTAGCTCAGGCGAACATCGCCAAAGACCAGCGCCTCGGCCTGCGGTGTGCGCTGGACCTGCGCCTCGATCAGCCGTTGTACTGGCGTATCCAGCGGGTATTCGGTAGCTGTGGCGTTGAAGCCTCGCAACTGGCGCATCTCCTCGGTCGCCAGCAGGCTGAGGGTGCCCAGCGGTTGCAGCGGCTGCGCACAAAAAGCGTCCAGCAATTGCTGCAGATGAACGGCCAGACGCGCGACGGCGGCGTCATCGAACTGGGCACGGTCGTAGCTCAGGTGAAGCTCCAGGCCAGTGCCCTGCCCCACCGCCAGGGTCAGCGGGTAGTGCGTGTGCTCGCGATGCTCAAGGCCTGCGAAGCGCACCTGCGACCCCGCCTGGCCGAGGGCCTCGGCGACCGGGTAGTTGTCAAACACCACCAACGTGTCGAACAGGGCCTCGCCACCCTGGCCATGCCAGCGCTGCACCTCGGCAAGCGGTGTGTGCTCATGCTCGCGCAGGCTCAGGTTCAACGCCTGCACCTGCTGCAACCACTGCGCAACGGTATGGCTGCCGTCGGGCCTGGCGATCACAGGCAAGGTGTTGATGAACAGTCCGATCTGCTGCTCGACGCCCGCCAACTGCGCCGGACGCCCGGCCACGGTGGCGCCGAAGCAGACAGCGGCCTGCCCGGTATAGCGCTGCAACAGCAGCAGCCAGGCAGCTTGTACCAGCGTATTGAGGGTCACCTTGTGGTTCCGGGCAACATGCTCGAGGCGCTGCAACGCCGAAGCGGGCAGCCGCTGGTAGTGATCGCCAAAACCCCCGCCCGGTGCGCAACGCGGCAAAGCCAGCGCCAGGCGGGTTGGGCTGTCGAGCACGGCCAACTGCGTGCGCCAGAACGCTTCGCTGCCAGCAGTACCTTGGGCTTGCAGCCAGGCAATGTAGTCCCGGAAACGTCCTGGAGCGGCCGCGACCTCCTGGCCCTGGTAACGTTGCAGCACCTCGCCCAGCAACTGAGCGTTGCTCCAACCGTCCAGCAACACATGGTGGTGGGTGTAAATGAGTTGGCAGCGCACATCGCTCAGACGCACCAGAAGCACTCGCAGCAGCGGCGGCTGGCGCAGGTCGAAACCGCGCTGGCGTTCCTGCTCGGCCAGCGCCTGCAGCGCAGCCTCGGTCCCGCTGCCCTCGCGCCAGTCCAGGTAACTGAACGGCAGTTCGGCCGTGCGCTGCACCACCTGCAACGGATGCTCTAGCGCACCCTCCCAGACGAAGCCAGTGCGCAGAATGTCGTGGGCATCCAGCGAAGCCTGCCAGGCGGCACGGAACCGCTCGACATCGACACCATCGACCTGAACGCAAAGCTGATTGATGTAGCTGCCGCTTAGCGGGTCGATCAAGCTGTGGAACAACATGCCCTGCTGCATCGGTGACAGCCCATACACGTCAGCCACTTGCGCCAGGGGCAAGGCAAGGGCATCGAGCCCGGCCTGATCGATATGCGCCAGTGGGAAGTCCGAGGGGGTTGCCTGCGGCGCGGGCAGCGCGCAGCAATGCGCGACCAACGCTTGCAAGCGCGCCTCGAAACACTGCTGCAAACGGGCAATGCTCGCCTGCTGATACATCTGCCCACTAAAGCCGAACTGCAACGCCAGTTCGGCGCCATACACCTGGCCTTCCACCGTCAGCCAGTTGGCCAGCGGCGCATCGGCGTCCTGGGCCCCGCCGCTGCTCTCGACGGCAGGCTCCCACAGGGCACGTTCATCGAACTGCTGGTCGAACTGGCCCAGGTAGTTGAAGGTGATGCGCGGTGCAGACATCGCGGCTAATGCCGCGCGCTGCTCGGGGCTGCCCAGCTGGCTCAGCAGACCGTGCCCCAGGCCCTTGTTCGGCACCCCGCGCAGCTGTTCCTTGATGATCTTGAGCGCCGCACCCGGTTCGGCGACTGGGGTCAGGCGCACCGGGAACAGCGTGGTGAACCAACCCACCGTGCGCGACAGGTCGGTATCTTCGAACACCTCCTCACGGCCATGGCCTTCGAGCTGCACCAATACCTCGGCCTGCCCACTCCAGTCGGCCACAGCCTGGGCCAGGGCGGTCAACAGCAGGTCGTTGACCTGGGTGCGATAGGCGGCGGGCGCCTGTTGCAACAACTGGCGAGTGAAAGTGGCGTCAAAACGGCTCTCCAGCTTGCACCCATGGCGGTTAGTGGCCTGCCCATGGGGGTTGTCGCAGGGCAGCTCGGCAGAGACGCGCTGCGCGCGCCAGTAATCCAACTCATCGGCATGATGCGCCGCCAGCGCTGGCAGGCGCGCAGCCCAAGCCTGCCAGGCACTGGTCTTGGGCGGCAGCGGCTGCTGCTGATAGGCCAGTTGCAGATCTTCAAGCAACATACGCCACGACACACCATCAACTACCAAGTGGTGAATGACCAGCAGCAAGCGCTGAGAGCCGTCGGGCAGTTGCGCCAGTACAGCACGCAACAGCGGGCCATGGGCCAGGTCCAGGCTCTGCTGGGTCGCCTGACACAGCTCGGCCAGCGCCTGTTCGTTGGCCACCGACTGCTGGCTGAACACCTCGCCCGCATCGCCGTGCCAAGCCTGCCACTGGCCCTGTTGCTCACTGAAGCGCAGGCGCAAGGCATCGTGCTGTTGCAGCACCTGCGCCACCGCCGCCGCCAGGCGCTGCCCGTCCAGCGGCTGGCGCGGCATCAGCAGCACTGACTGGTTCCAGTGTGCGCGTACCGGCACGGGTTGATCGAAGAACTGGCGCTGAATCGGGCTGAGCACTGCCTGGCCAGTGACCTGCCCCTGCTCGGCGGCAACCGCCAGCACCTGCCCAGCAGCTGCGGCCAAGCTTCGCACCGTCTGGTACTGGAACAGGTCACGCGGACTGAACTGCAAACCTAGGCGGCGAGCGCGGCTGACCACCTGAATGGCGATGATCGAGTCGCCGCCCAGCTCGAAGAAATTGTCATCAATGCCCACTTGGGCAAGCCCAAGCACCTGCGCCCACACCTCGGCAAGCTGGCGCTGAGCCTCATCCACCGGGGCGGCATACACCTCACGCGCAGCCGCCTCGGGCTGCGGCAGGGCTTTACGGTCGAGCTTGCCGTTGGGCGTCAGCGGCAAACGGTCAAGCGCAATCAGGTGGGTCGGCACCATGAACTCGGGCAACGCCAGCAATAGCCAGTCCTTGAGCACTTGCTGTTGCAGATCATGGGGATGGTTGAGGACCAGGTAGCCAACCAGCTGCTTGCCGTCCACAGCCAGCACAACCGCCTCGCGCACGCTCGGATGCTGGGCCAGACGCGCCTCGATTTCGCCCAACTCGATACGCAGGCCGCGGATCTTCACCTGGTGATCAAAGCGCCCCAGGTACTCGATCACCCCGTTGCGGCGCTGCCGCACTCGGTCGCCGGTGCGGTACAGGCGCTCGCCACTGCCGTATGGGTCGGCAACGAAGCGCTCTGCGGTGAGCCCCGGACGGCGGTGATAACCCCGCGCAAGGCCAACGCCACCCAGATACAACTCACCCGCAACCCCGGGCGCCACAGGCTCCAGGCCGGCGTCGAGCACATAGGTGCGCAGGTTGGCGATAGGCTGGCCAATCGGCACGCTGTCGCGGTTTTCGTCGCGGCAGGTCCAGTGGGTCACGTCGATGGCCGCCTCAGTGGGGCCATACAAGTTGTACAGCCCTGCGCCCGGCAGCCTGGCAAAGACATGCTGCTGAGCGTCCACCGGCAGCGCCTCGCCGCTGCACACCACGCGGCGCAGGCTGGTACAGCCAGCAACGCCTGGCTCATGAATGAACGCCTGCAGCATTGATGGCACGAAGTGCAAGGTTGTGACCTGATAGCGCTGGATGCTGGCAATCAGTTGCGCAGGGTCGCGGTGTTCGCCCGGCGCGGCCACCGCCAGACGGGCGCCGGTCATCAGCGGCCAGAAGAATTCCCACACCGACACATCGAAACTGAACGGCGTTTTTTGCAGCACGGTATCGCTGCAGTCCAGCCCATAGGCCTGCTGCATCCAGCACAAGCGGTTGGTCAGCGCCCGATGGCTGTTGCCAGCGCCTTTGGGGCGACCGGTTGAGCCGGAGGTGTAGATCACATAAGCCAACTGCCCGGGGTCGACCGCAAGGCCAAGTGCCGTGGCCGGCTGCTCAACCAGCACCAACGTGTCCAGGGCAATACAGCGCACACCCGCCGGTACGGCAATTTCGGGAATCAGCGCCTGCTGGGTCAACAGCAGTTGGATGCCACTGTCCTCGACCATATAGGCCAGGCGCTCCTTGGGGTATTCCGGGTCTAGTGGCGCGTAGGCCGCGCCGGCCTTGAGAATAGCCAACAGGCCCACGACCATTTCCACGCTGCGCTGCACGCTGATGCCTACCAGGCCATCCGCGCAGACGCCTTGGGCACGCAGGTAATGGGCCAGGCGGTTGGCCTCGGCGTCCAGCTCGGCGTAACTCAGGCGGCGTTCGCCGAACACCAGTGCGCAGGCGTCCGGGGTGAGTTGCACCTGATCTTCGATCAACTGGTGTACCGCCCGCTGCAACGGGTAGTCCGTGGCCGTTGCATTCCAGCCATGGAGCACCGCCGCAAGCGTTTCGGCATCAAGCATCGGTAACTGCTGCAGAGCCCGCTGCGGCTGCTCGACCAGCCCACGCAGCAAGGTTTGCCAATGCCCGGCCATGGCTTCGATGGTGGCCACATCGAAAAGGTCGCAGGCATAGGTGAACGCTGCGTGCAGCACACCACCGCGCTCGAAAGTATCCAGGCTCAGGTCAAACTGCGTGGTGCGGCTGCGCCACTCCAGCGGCGCCAGCTCAAGATCGGCCGCAAGCGTCACTGCCGCCAGATCGGCGACTTGCGGCTGGTGGTTGTACATCACCTGGAACAGCGGCGCGTGGGCCAGGCTGCGCTCGACCTGCAGGGCATCGACCAAACGCTCGAACGGCAGGTCCTGATGCGCCTGGGCACCTAGTACGGTCTGGCGCACAGCCTGCAGGTAGGCCATCACATCGGTTTGCGTATCGGGCTGCAGGCGTAGCACCTGGGTGTTGACGAAGAGCCCGATCAGGCCTTCGATTTCGTTACGATTGCGGTTGGCCACCGGGCTTCCGATGCGCAGGTCGGCCTGGCCGGTATAACGCTGCAGCAGCAGGCCAAAGCCACCCAGCAGCAGCATGAACAGCGTCAGGTTGTGCTGACGGGCAAAGCTTCGCAGTTGCTCAGCCAAAGCAGGATCGAGCGCAAACTCGAGACGGTTGCCGCGAAAACTCGGCGTGGCCGGGCGCAGGTGATCCAGCGGCAGCTCAAGCACGGGCTGCTCGGCGCCCAACGTAGCCTGCCAATAGCCGAGTTGGCGCTCCAGCTCGCCGGCTTCAAGCCAGCGCCGCTGCCACAGCGCGTAGTCGACGTACTGGATCGGCAATTCCGGCAACTGCGGCTGGCGGCCACCAGCAAAGGCGTCATAGCAATGGCTGAACTCCTCGATCAGCACGTTCATCGACCAACCATCGGAAACGATGTGGTGCAGGGTGAGCAGCAGCACATGCTCCTGCTCAGCCAGTTGCAGCAGTCGGACACGCAGCAACGGGCCGCGCTCCAGGTCGAAGGGGCGCTGCGATTCTGCTAGCACTTCGTCTTGCACATGCTGCTCACGTGCGCTGCCATCGAGCTCGCGCAGATCGACCCGCTGAATGTGCACAGGCCCCGGCTGGCGCACCTGGGCAAGCCGCTCATCGGCCTGGAGCTGGAACACGCAGGCCAGGGCCTGATGACGCTCAAGCAGCGTTGCGAAGGCCTTTTCGAGCGCCGCTGGGTCAAGACGCCCAGTGAGCCGCACCGCCCCCGGCAGATTGTAGGCGCCGCTTTGCGGGTCAAGCTGCCAAAGCACCCACATGCGCTGCTGGGCAAAAGACGGCGCCATGCGGTCTTCGGCCTGCACCCCGGCCGGAATCGGAAACTGGGAAAAGTCCACGCCCTCCCTCGCCAGGCTTTCAAGGAACACGCGACGCTTTTCCAGCGGCAGTTCAATGAAACGACGAGCCAGTTGCAGGGACTTTTCGGCATTCATTCAGGTTGCTTCCGTACAAGTGAGGTACCACGGGCAGTGCCCGGCTATCCCTACGAAACGGATACAAGTTGCAAAAAATTAACCCTACGACGTGCGGGCATGCGGGCCCGCCGACAACCTTGAAACATTTGCTTGCATTTAACCTTGCAGGTTTCTCATTCTCATTCGTCTTAATTAGTGCAGCCTTCTCGGTTGAGCCGATGCTCGACCGCACTTTTTATGCAGAAGACCGACTGATGGCCCAACAACCGAAAAAGAAATCCAAATCCAAGCTGTGGTTCCTGGTGCACAGCTGGCTCGCCCTGCCGATCTGGTTCTTTGTGCTGATCGTGTGCTTCACCGGCATGCTGGCGGTGGTCAGCCAGGAGATCGTCTGGCTGGCCAACCCCGATGTGCGCGCCAGCAAGCCGGATGACGCCGGCGAGCGCCTGAGCTTCCAGCAGGTCTACGAGGCCATGCAAAAGGCCGAGCCGGACACCTCGGTACGGTTCATCAGCCAGCCCGACGGCTCGCACTTTGCCCTGCAGGCCTCGGTGACCCGCGCCGATGGCACCAGCGCGCTGCTCTACGTCAACCCGTACACCGGGGCGATCCAGGGCCAGCGGCCGGACTTTGACTTCGAGGCCTTCACGCGCGCCCTGCATGGCTGGTGGCTGGTGCCGTTCACCAACGGCTACAGCTGGGGCTGGTACCTGGTGTCATTGCTCGGCCTGCCGATGCTGGCTTCGCTGGTGACCGGGCTTGTGGTGTACAAGAAGTTCTGGCGCGGCTTCTTCAAGCCGGTGCGCACCGGCCACGGCTCGCGAATCTTCTGGGGTGACGTGCACCGCCTGGCTGGGGTGTGGTCGATCTGGTTCATCGCGGTCATTTCGATTACCGGCACCTGGTTCCTGATCCAGGCGATCCTTGGCGACAACCATGTGACCATCTCCACCGAGCCGATCGTGCCAGTGATCGCCCGTGAGCAAGTACCGCAGACCGCCGATGGCAGCCCGGCACCGCGCATCGACCTGGACGAAGCCGCGCGCATCGCCACCCAGACCATCCCTGGCCTGGACGTCACGTTCATTTCATTGCCGGCCACCGCCTACAGCCACATGAGCATGGGCGGGCGCGGCTGGTACCCGCTGATGTATCAGACCGCCGAGGTCAACCCTTATACGCGCAACGTCGACAGCCAGTTCCTGCTCAGCGACCGTTCCACCCTGGAGTTCGTCACCGAGTCGATGCGCCCGCTGCACACCGGCGATTTCGGCGGGCTGGCAATCAAACTGATCTGGTTCTTCTTCGGCCTGGTGTTGACACTGATGGTGCTCAGCGGCCTGCTGATCTGGACCAAGCGCACCGCCCACGCCACCGCCGCTGCACTCAAGCGCGCCGAGCGCCCGGCGCGGGCCAAGCCTGCGCGTGAAACCACCTTGGAGGCCCAGCCATGAGCCAGGCGCACACCTTGCCGCAAGGCGGCTTCAAGCAGTGGTGGCTGAAGTGGCGCTTCCACCTGAACATCCTGCTGATTCTGATCCCGCTGGGCTTCATGCCCAAGTACTTCGCCGATGCCAGCCTGTTCCGTGGTGACAGCGGCCTGGGCGCCAACGTGGTGCAAGGCCTGCAAGTGGGGCGCTGGACCCTGGACCTGGCCGAGCTGCGCGATGAGGCCCCGCGCGCCGACGGCCCGGCGGGTGACTTCAAGGCGTTCAACGCCGCGCTGTGCAACACCTGCGCCGAAGGGGTCAAGGCCATCTACCTGCGCATCGGCAAACCGCGCAGCCTGCGCGCTGCTGGCAGCATCTTCTTTGGCCCGCCCTCGCGCATGGGCACCAACCTGCCAATCCCGCCGCGCACCCGCCCGGATGCCGACATCTGGGTCACCATCGAAGGCTGGGACGGCAAGATGTACCAGGCGTCGGTGCCGCTGGCCAAAGCCTCGCCTGCCACCGCAGCCTGGCTCGAGAAACAAGGAGGCAACAAATGAAACACCTGATGCGCAGGCTCGCCCTGCCCTGCCTGTTGCTGGCCGCCACCCCGGCGCTGGCGCACAACCCCATGTGCGAATGCACCGAAAGCGGCGAGCAGATCACCTGCAAGGGCGGCTTCTCCGATGGCAGCGGCGCCCCCGGCGTGACCTTGGATGTGATCGGCTATGACGAGCAGGTGCTGGTCGCCAGCAAGCTGGGCGCAGACTCCACGCTGTCGTTCAAGCGCCCCGACGGCGAATTCTATGTGCTGTTCGATGCCGGCCCCGGCCACGTGGTCGAAGTGGACCATGCCGACATCGGTGCACCATGAGCCGCGCCCAGGTGATACGCCCGGCCGGCGCCGGGCACGAAACCCTGTACGTGTTGCTGGCCGCGCTGCTGATCATGGCGCTGGCCGCAGGCGTGGTGTCGCTGCGCGGCGAGCGTGAGGACGAGCAGCCCATCGCCGCCCATCAGCTTGATGCCCGCCGCGACCTGAATGCCGCCGAACAGGGCCTGCACACCGACCTGTGGGTCGCCGCTGAGGAAATTCGCGCCCTGGGCGACGAAACCGGCACCGCCCCGAGCGTTGCTGCCCTGGCCGAAGAAGGCCTGCCACCCTTCGCCGCCGACGCCAGCAGCCAGAGCCGTGGCAACCACCAATGGACGCAACTGCCAGGCGGGGCGTATCTGGGCCGCAGCCAGGACCCGCAAGTGGCCGGCAGCTTCGTGCTGATCGTGGCGCAGGACAGCGCCGCCCAGCCCGATGTCTGGCTGCGCCGCGACAGCGCCGCCGTGACGCCCGATGCCCTCGACCCGAATACGCTGATCGCCGCCGGCTGGCAGCAGGTCGTCACCCACTACGATGCCGGGGTTACCCGCCAACATCGCCACTGAACCCAAGGACCTGCCCATGTTCCGCTTCGCCCGCGCCCTGGCGCTGCTTCTGGCTGCCACCCTCCCCGCCGTGGCCCTCGCCGACAACGGCAAGCCGCTGCGCATCGGCATCACCCTGCACCCTTACTACAGCTATGTGAGCAACATCGTCGGCGACAAGGCCGAGGTGGTGCCGCTGATTCCCGCAGGCTTCAACCCGCACGCCTACGAGCCGCGCGCAGAAGACATCAAGCGTATCGGCAGCCTCGATGTGGTCGTGCTCAATGGCGTGGGCCATGACGATTTTGCCGACCGCATGATCGCGGCCAGCGAAAAACCCGATATCAAGACCATCGAGTCCAACGCCAACGTGCCACTGCTGGCCGCCACCGGCATCGCCGCGCGCGGGGCAGGCAAAGTGGTCAACCCGCATACCTTCCTGTCGATCAGCGCCACCATCGCCCAGGTGAATAACATCGCCCGCGAACTGGGCAAGCTCGACCCCGACAACGCCCGCTTTTACCAGCAAAACGCCCGCGCCTACGCCAAGCGCCTGCGTGGGCTGCGCGCCGACGCCCTGGCCAAGGTGACCCAGGCGCCGGACGCGACCTTCCGCGTGGCCACCATCCATGCCGCCTACGACTACCTGGTGCGCGACTTCGGCCTTGAGGTCACCGCCGTGGTGGAGCCGGCCCACGGCATCGAGCCGAGCCCTGCGCAACTGAAGAAGACCATCGACCAGCTCAAGGCGCTGGACGTGAAGGTGATCTTCTCGGAAATGGACTTCCCTTCCGCCTATGTCGAGACCATCCAGCGTGAGTCGGGGGTGCGCATCTACCCGCTGACACATATCTCCTACGGCGAATACACCAAGGACAAGTACGAAGTCGAAATGAAGCGCAACCTCGATACCGTGGTGCAGGCCATTCAGGAGAACCGCGCGTGACCGCCGCAGCCAACCTGCCCCTGGCGGCAGGGCCGCGCATCGAGTTCGCCGGCATCGACCTGACCTTGGGCCGCACGCGCATCCTGGAAAACGTCGCGTTCAGCGTCGCCCCCGGCAGCGTGCACGCCATCGTCGGCCCCAACGGCGGCGGCAAGAGCTCGTTGATCAAGACCCTGCTTGGGCAAATGCCGCACCAGGGCCAGTTGACCTTGCACTGGCCAAGCGCCGGCGAAGTGATCGGCTATGTGCCACAGGCGCTGGAGTTCGACCGCGGCCTGCCCATGACCGTCGACGATTTCATGGCTGCCATGTGCCAGCGCCGGCCAGCGTTCCTGGGCCTGTCACAGCGTGTGCGCCCGGCCATCGACGCGGCGCTGGCGCAGGTGGGCATGCTCGACAAGCGCAAGCGGCGCATGGGCGCGCTGTCGGGCGGTGAGCGCCAGCGCGTGCTGCTGGCCCAGGGGTTGATTCCCGAGCCACAACTGCTGGTGCTGGACGAGCCGATGTCGGCGCTGGATGAGGCGGGTATTCGGGTGTTCGAGCAACTGCTGCACGGCTGGCGCAAGGCCGGCACCACGGTGCTGTGGATCGAGCACGACCTGGAAGCGGTGCTGCGCCTGGCCGACCGGGTCACCGGGCTGAGCCGCAAAGTGCTGTTCGATGCCCCACCCGCCGAGGCACTGACGCCTGAGCGGCTGCTTGGGCTGTTTTCCGTTCACCCGCGCAGCGAGAGCCTTGCCTGATGACTTACGAAGCCTTCCGCGAACTGGTCCAGCACTGGGCTACCGCCGGCTACCTGCCAGAAGCGCTGGCCTACGGTTTTGTGGTCAACGCCCTGCTAGCCGGGCTGATGATCGGCCCGGTGCTGGGCGGGCTGGGCACGCTGGTGGTGGTCAAGCGCTTTGCGTTTTTCTCCGAAGCGGTCGGCCACGCCGCGCTGACGGGCGTTGCCATAGGCATACTGCTGGGTGAGCCCTATACCGGGCCCTACGGCAGCCTGTTCGGCTACTGCCTGCTGTTCGGCATTCTGCTCAATTACCTGCGCAACCGCACCGGGCTGTCGCCAGACACGCTGATCGGGGTGTTTCTCTCGGTATCCCTGGCCTTGGGCGCCAGCCTGCTGCTGATGCTGGCTGGCAAGATCAACGTGCACATCCTCGAAAACGTGCTGTTCGGCTCGGTGCTGACCGTCAGCGGCCAGGACTTGCTGGTGCTGGGCATCGTCGCAACGCTGGTGCTGGCTTTGGCGCTGCCGCTGTACAACCGCATCATGCTGGCCAGCTTCAACCCGCAACTGGCCGCCGTGCGCGGGGTGGCGGTAAAGACCCTGGACTATCTGTTCGTGGTGCTGGTGACGCTGGTCACCGTGGCGGCAGTGAAGGTGATCGGCGCGATTCTGGTCGGTGCCCTGCTGGTGATCCCGGCAGCAGCAGCACGGCTGGTGAGCCAGTCCCTCAAGGGGTTCTTCTTCATCTCGGTGGTGATTGCCACCTTGAGCACCCTGCTTGGCATCCTGCTGCCGATCGTCTTCGACCTGCCGGTGCCCTCGGGCGCCGCGATCATTCTGGTGGCCGGCGTGTGCTTTGCCCTCGCCGCCCTCGCCCGCGCCCTCGTCCCCCGCCTGCAAGGAAACCCGGCATGACCCTACTGCTCAAACGCCTGACCCTCGCCCTGGCGCTGGCCGGCCTGCCTGCCATGGGCCAGGCGGCCGAAACCCAGGTGCTGACCACCTTGGCGCTGACCCACAGCCTGGCCAGCAACCTGCTGCAAGGCACCTCGGTGCAACTGACCCGCGCAGCGCCGGCCAACCTGCCGGCCACGCGCCAGCCGTCGTACTTCAGCGGCCGTGGCGGGGCCAGCCTGCACAAGGCGGCGCTCAAGGCCGATGCGGTGATCGGCGTGCGTTCGATCTGGCGCGACGACCCGCTGTACCCGATGGCCCGGCGCAGCAATATCCGTATCGTCGAAATCGACGCGGCGCGCCCGGTAGACGGCGCCTTGCCGGGTATCGCGGTAAAAGGTGACGAAGCCTTTGGCGCTTACCCTTGGCTGAACCCGGGCAATCTGGGGCGTATGGCTGACGTGGTGGCCAATGACCTGGAGCGCCTGTCGCCGGCAGACAAAGCCAAAATTCAAACCAACCTTGCCGCCCTCAAGCGGCAGATGCTGGAACTCACCGCCAGCAGCCAGCAGCAACTGGCCGAGGTCGATAACCTGAGCGTGGTGAACCTGTCCGAGCGCCTGGGTTACCTGGCCAGCGGGCTGAACCTGGATGTTGTCGAGCAACCGCTGCCGGCCGAAGACAAATGGGATGATGCCGCGCTCACGGCACTGACCGAAAACCTCAAGGGCCAGGACGTGGCGCTGGTGTTGCACCACCGCCAGCCTGACCCGAAAGTCGCCGAAGCCATCGCAAAATCCGGGGCCCGCCTGGTGGTCGTGGAGAGCGACCCGGAAGATACCGTGGCCGGGCTCAAGGCCTGCGTCGAACAGGTGGTCAAGGCCCTGCAACAGGGCTGACCTATTGCGCAAAGCGCGGGATCGCCAACCCCAGGCTCTCGCGCAGCGTCGTCCCCTCGTAAGCCGTACGGTAAACCCCACGTTCCTGCAGCAACGGCAGCACTTCCTGGGTGAACCGGCGAAACTGTGCGGGGTGCCCGATATAGATATTGAAGCCATCCAGCGCCCGCGCCTCGAACCACTCAGCCATCTTCGCTGCCACCGTCTGCGCCGAACCCACGAAGGCCCCAGGGCGCAACTGGCGGCCGAACTCCACGGCCTGGCGCAGGCTGAAGCCCTTCTCCCGCGCTTGGTCGGCAATGCGCTTGGCATTGGTGAAGAAACTGCTGCGCGCGTACTCAAGGCTTTGCTGCGGGAACGGCGCATCCAGGTCGTACTGGCTGAAATCATGCCAGCCAAAGGTACGCCCGAATTCTTTGAGCGCCAGCTCGAAACTATGGTCGGTCTGATGGTAATGGCGCTCGATCTCGCGGGCGTGCTCATCGGTATCACCTACGTAGATTTCCGCGCCCGGCAACACCAGCAACTGCTCAGGGTCGCGCCCCAGGCGTTGAGCGCGGGCCTTGATGTCGCGGTAGAACGCCTGGCCCTGCTCAATGCTGGCGGCGTGGGTAAACACCACATCAGCGGTGGCGGCGCCCAGGTCGCGGCCCTGCTCGGAGTCACCTGCCTGGAAAATCACCGGCTGGCCCTGTGGCGAGCGCTGGATATTCAGCGGGCCGACCACCGAAAAATGCTCGCCCTTGTGTTCGAGCGCATGCAGCTTGGCAGGGTCCAGAAAGCGGCCGGTCGAGCGGTCACGGGGGAACGCGTCGTCCTCGTACGACTGCCACAAGCCTTGCACCACCTGCACATGCTCCTGGGCGCGGGCGTAGCGGGTGTCGTAGTCGTAGTGCTCATCCAGGCTGTAGTTGCCTGCGGTGCCGGCGTCGCCGCTGGTGACAACGTTCCAACCGGCGCGGCCCTTGCTGATCAGGTCCAGCGACGCCAGCCGGCGGGCAACGTTGTACGGGGCGTTATAGGAGGTGGTCAGGGTGCCGACCAGGCCGATATGGCGGGTGCTGACCGCCAACGCCGAAAGCAGCGTCAGGGGTTCCAGGCGGTTGAGGTAATGCGACGGCGAGCCGGGGGTGATGAACTGGCTATCGACGATGAACACCAGGTCGAACAGCGCGGCTTCGGCCTGGCGGGCGATATCGATGTACCAGTCGATATTGACGCTGGCATCGCTGGGTAGCTCAGGGTCCAGCCACAGATTGTGCCGGCCGGGGCCGCCGCAGCCCATGGTCAGGGCGCCGAGTTTGATCTGTCGTTTGCTCATGGGGAATCCTTGGGAACGGGTTGGCTCAATGCTGGCTGACCGTCGGTTGCTCGATGGCGGCCCCGAACGAGGTATCGAACAAGCTGCTGGCCGGATAGGCCTTGATCAGCCCAAGCCCTGCAAAAAAGTCCACGGTCTTCTGCGCATCGACGATCACCTGTGGGTTCAGCGGCGCAAGGTCCGTACGCGCGCGGGCGAACCAGGCGCGGGCAATGTCACGGTCGGCGCGGGTGCGCTTGGCCCAGGCATCGGCGTAGGCCTCGGTGTTGGCAGGGTCGTTCAAGGTCCAGTCGCGGGCCTTTTTCAACCGCTGCAAAAAGTCCGCAATCTGCGCGCGCTTGGCGTCCACCGCCTTGCTGTTGGCAACCACAAAGCTCTGCGCCGGGATCACCCCTTCGGCAGTGGCCAGCACTCGCGCGCCCTGGCGCTCCTGCTGGGTGACATAGGGTTCCCAGGTGGCGATCACGTCAACCGAACCGCCGTCCAGGGCGTGGGAGGCGTCCAGCGCGCTGAGATAGCGCAGCTCCAGGGAATCTCGCGGCACCCCAGCCTTGTCCAGGGCGCTGAACAGCAGTTGCTGGCTCCACGATCCCTTCCAGATGGCCGCACGCTTGCCGCGAAGGTCTTGCAGGCTATGGATGGAGGAGTCCTTGCGGGCGAGGATGGCAACCCCTTCGAGGTTCTGCCGGCTGACAGCGATCACCTTGATCGGCGCGCCTAGGGCGCCGAGAAACAGGGGCGGTGCATCACCCAGCAGGCCGATGTCGAGGCTGCCGACATTGAGCGCCTCGGCCACCGGTGAGCCTGCGGTGAATTGCTTCCATTCCAGGGTATAAGGCAGGTCGTCGAGCACCCCGGCAGCTTCCATGACAGCGCGGGCGTTGTAGCTCTGGTCACCGACGACCAGGGTCTGGGCAGCAGCACTAAGGCTCAGCGAGGTAGCCAGCACGGTGGCGGCGAGTTGTTTCAAATAGCGCACGGGGGTCTCCAGATGCCCGGCAAGGGCAGTAAGGCGATCCGCGCGTGCGGTCTCGTCGCAGTTATTTATAGCTTTTTGGTCTTACCGAGAAGCCTTTTATAATCTATAGCGCATTCAATTAACTGTGAAATGCGCTTTAGGCATAACGTCATGCCTGGATTTGAAAGCACAGCGGCAAATTTGTAAATGCATTATTTGCATATTAGCTTATGCATATTTTGCATTTTGTTAATAGCGCAAGGCTTTGCTAGGGTGCTATGAAACCTGATCGCCGAGCCTGCACCATGACCCAGAACCTGCGCCCCGAGCGCCTGCGCCATTTCATCGACAGCCTTGCCGCGCTGCTCGATCAGCACCCCGACGAAGCCAACCTGCTGGACCACGGCCACACATTGCTGGCCAATCTGGTCGCCCATGATGACTGGTTACCCGACGAGCTTGCCCAGCCCAACGCCGAGCGCTACCAGCAATACCTGTTGCATTGCGATTCGCGCCAGCGCTTTTCGGTGGTGAGCTTTGTCTGGGGGCCTGGCCAGCGCACGCCGATCCACGATCATCGCGTCTGGGGGCTGATCGGCATGTTGCGCGGTGCTGAATACTCGCAGGGCTTCAGCCGCAGCGCCGACGGCGCGCTGGTGGCCGAGGGCGAGCCGGTGCGGCTGGCGCCCGGCCAGGTGGAGGCGGTGTCGCCACGCATTGGCGACATCCACCAGGTCAACAATGCCTTCAGCGACCAGGTGTCGATCAGCATCCACGTCTATGGCGGCAATATCGGCGCGGTCAAGCGCGCGGTGTACGCCGAGGACGGCAGCGAAAAAACCTTTATTTCCGGCTACTCCAATACCCGCCTGCCCAACATCTGGGACCTGTCCAAAGAGAACCCTGCCCCATGACCTCAGTGACTACCCGCAATTACCAGGATATCCGCCGCGCCCTGCTGGCCCATGAGGAACTGGCGCTGGTCGATGTGCGCGAAGAAGACCCGTTTGCCCAGGACCACCCGCTGTTCGCCGCCAACATTCCCTTGTCCAAGCTCGAAATCGAGGTGTATGACCGCGTGCCCCGGCGCGATACCGCCATCACCGTCTACGACAATGGCGAGGGCCTGGCGGTGCTGGCCGCGGAGCGTCTGCTCGCGCTCGGCTATAGCAACGTGGCGGTGCTGGATGGCGGCCTGGCAGGCTGGCGCGCGTCGGGTGGCGAGCTGTTTCGCGACGTCAATGTGCCCAGCAAGGCCTTTGGCGAGTTGGTTGAGAACGTGCGCCATACCCCGTCGCTGGGCGCCGAGCAGGTTCAGGCGCTGCTTGCCGGCAACGCCAATGTGGTGGTGCTCGATGCGCGGCGCTTCGATGAATACCAGACCATGAGCATCCCTGGCGGCATCAGTGTGCCTGGCGCCGAGCTGGTATTGCGGGTGGCGGAACTTGCGCCCGATCCAGCTACCCAGGTAATCGTCAACTGCGCAGGGCGCACCCGCAGCATCATCGGCACCCAGTCGCTGGTCAACGCCGGCATTCCCAACCCGGTGGCGGCCCTGCGCAACGGTACCATTGGCTGGACCCTCGCCGGGCAGCAACTGGCCCACGGGCAAAGCCGCACCTTTGCCGAGGTGAGCGCCGGCACCCGCGCCAACGCCGCCCGCCAGGCGCGCTCGGTGGCTGATCGCGCCGGTGTGCTGCGCCTGGACCGCGAAGGGCTCGCTGGGTGGCAGGCCGATGCGGCGCGCACCACGTACCTGTTCGATGTGCGCACGCCCGAGCAATACAGCGCCGGCCACCTGCCGGGCAGCCGCTCGGTACCGGGTGGGCAGTTGGTACAGGAAACCGACCATGTGGCCAGCGTGCGCGGCGCTCGCATCGTGTTGGTGGACGACGATGGCGTGCGCGCCAACATGAGCGCCTCATGGCTGGCACAGATGGGGTGGCAAGTGGCGGTGCTCGATGGGCTGTCTGCAGCAGACTTCAGCGCCCCCGGCGAATGGCAGCCAACGTTGCCTGAAGTGCCTGAGGTTGAGGCGATTGGTGTTGAACAGCTGGATGCCTGGCTGCCCGAGGCTGGCACGGTGTTGCTGGACTTCACCACCAGCGCCAACTACGTCAAACGCCACATCCCCGGCGCCCACTGGGCGATCCGCGCCCAGTTGCCACAAGCGCTGGAGGCCGTGCCGCAAGCACAGCGCTATGTACTGACCTGCGGCAGCAGCCTGCTGGCGCGCTTCGCCGCCCGTGACTTGCAGGCGCTGACCCAGGTGCCGGTGTATGTGCTCGAAGGCGGTACCGCACGCTGGATAGCTGCCGGACTGCCGCTGCAGAGCGGCGAAACCCACCTGGCCGTACCCCGCAGCGACCGTTATCGCCGGCCCTATGAAGGCACCGACGCGCCCCGCGAGGCGATGCAGGGGTATCTGGATTGGGAGTTCGGGCTGATTGCCCAGCTCGAACGCGATGGCACCCATGGGTTTGCCGTGCTGGCCTGAGATCTCGGGGCTGGGCCCACCGCACGCTGGGGCTGAACGTTGATCACCCAGCCCTTTGCCGCCGAAAGCGTGGGAGCGGGCTTGCCCCGCGATAGCATCAGACCAGGCAACTCAAATCTGCCTGCTGCCCTCATCGCGGGTCAAGCCCGCTCCCACAATGACCAGAGATGCCTGCGCGAGCGCGCAGCCCACTCCAGCGCACAGTGAATGCGCATAACCCCCTGAGCATACTCGCAACGCCTCGATACAACTTTCTCACTGCCCGCGCATCGAACACCCTGTAACACTTCCCTTTTTCCAGGAGGTTTCCATGACGATGCGTTCGGCCCTGCTGCTGTCCTGCCTCACCCTCGCACTGGTCGGCTGCTCCAGTTCGCGCGATGAGCAGCAAGCTCCACCTATCACCCAATCGGTCGACCTCAAGCGCTACCAGGGCACCTGGTACGAGCTGGCGCGCCTGCCGATGTTCTTCCAGCGCAACTGCGTGCAATCCGAGGCCCACTACGGCCTGCGTGAAGACGGCCGCATCGACGTGAACAACCGCTGCAAGGAAGACGACGGCAAATGGAACGATGCCCACGGCATCGCCGAGCCCGAGGTCGCCGGGAACACCGACAAGCTGTGGGTGCGCTTCGACAACTGGTTCAGCCGCCTGGCGCCGGGGCTGACCAAGGGTGAGTACTGGGTGCTGTATGTCGACCCCGACTACAAAGTCGCACTGGTCGGACACCCTAACCGCGAATACCTGTGGCTGCTCTCGCGCACCCCAACCGTCAGCCAGCAGACTCGCGATCAGTTGCTGCAGATTGCCCGCAAACAGGGGTATGCCACCGAGGATCTGATCTGGCGCCAGCCCGATACCCCGTGACGCTGCAAGCACCGGCCTGTAAGGTGAGCCTTCCGAAAAGGCTCACCCAAAGGACTGCGTGCAATGGTCACCTGCCACCTCAAGTACATCCTCGACCCCTATCAGATTCCGGCCTTCGAGGCCTACGCCAAGCTGTGGATCCCCATCGTCAACCGCATGGGCGGCACCCACCACGGCTACTTCCTGCCAAGCGAAGGCGCCAACAATGTCGCCTACGCGCTGTTCAGCTTCCCGAGCCTGGCCGCCTACGAGCAGTACCGGGCAGACTCGGCGTCTGACCCTGAGTGCATTGCAGCCTTCGCCCTGGCCACCGAACAGCGGTTCATCCTGAGCTACGAGCGCAATTTCCTGCGACCGCTTCTGGCGTAGACGCGACAGCACACCGACTGAACCAATGCACCCTGCGGCACTCCTCAATTAGGCGCCCTGCGCGCGCCTGAGGATTGCCGACCGATAAGGAGTGCCCGTGACCACCACCCCCGCCCCGCTCTACTACAGCCACCCCGGCGTGCTGCACAGCACCTTGCTCGCCGGCAGCCTGCCGCTGTTCGTCGGTGGGCTGCTCAGCGACATCGCCTATTACCAGAGCTACCAGATCCAGTGGAGCAACTTCGCGGCCTGGCTGATTGCCGGCGGCCTGCTGCTCAGCGGCCTGGCGCTGCTGTTCGCGCTGGTCGGGCTACTGCGTGCGCCGCGCCGCAAACTCTATTTCGTGGTGCTGCTGGCAACCTGGCTGCTGGGCCTGGTCAATGCCTTCGAGCACGCCAAAGATGCCTGGGCGGTGATGCCGTCAGGGCTGGTGCTGTCGGTGATTGTCACCCTGCTGGCCTGCGTGGCCACCTGGGCTGGCCTGCGCACGGAGGTCCGCGTATGAAACTTGCACTCAGCGCCTTGAGCATGGCCCTGCTGCTCAGCGGTTGTGGTGGCGATGGCGAAGCTACTCAGAGCCGCGGCCCCGAACCGAAACTGCCGGCCCCGGAACGCGGGCTGCTACCCAGCATGAAGATCGCCGAGCCCACCACCTGGGGCGATGCCACCCCACAAGTCCCCGAGGGCTACCGCATCACGGCCATCGCCCGCGACCTGAAAATACCGCGCCAGACGCTGGTGCTGCCCAACGGTGACATCCTGGTGGCCGAGGGCCGCGGCGGCAACGCGGCCAAGCTCAAGCCCAAGGATGTTATCGCCAGCCAGATCAAGGCCAAGGGCAACACTCAGGTCAAAGGCGGCAACCGCCTGACCTTGCTTCGCGACGCCGATGGTGACGGCACCTACGAGCTGAACACCGTGTTTGCCGAGAACCTCAACGCGCCCTACGGCCTGGCGCTGGCAGACGGCAAGCTGTATGTCGCCAACCAGGATGCATTGGTGCGCTTTGACTATCGGGACGGCCAGACCAAAGCCGAAGGCGCACCTGAAAAAGTCACCGACCTGCCCTCCCAGATCAACCACCACTGGACCAAGTCACTGGCGGCCAGCCCGGACGGGCGCTACCTGTATGTGGGTATCGGCTCGAACAGCAACATCACCGAGCGCGGGCTTGAAGTTGAGGCAGACCGCGCCATGGTCTGGCAGATCGATGCGGTCACCGGCGCTCACCGCCCTTATGCCACCGGCTTGCGCAACCCTACCGCGCTGACCATCCAGCCCGGCAACGGGCAGCTGTGGGCGGTGGTCAACGAGCGTGACGAACTGGGCCCGGACCTGGTGCCGGACTACCTCACCTCGGTACAGGAAGGTGCCTTCTATGGCTGGCCTTACAGCTACTGGGGCCAGAACGTAGACGAGCGCGTGCGGCCGCAGAACCCGGACAAGGTCAAGGCCGCCGTCAAGCCTGACTACAGCCTGGGTTCACACGTGGCGGCACTGGGCGTGGACTTCTCCACAGCAAGCATGGGCCCACAATTCGCCGAGGGTGCCTTCATTGGCGAGCACGGCAGTTGGAACCGGCCGAACCCTGTGGGCTACAAGGTGATCTTCGTGCCATTCAAGGATGGCAAGCCTGCTGGTGAGCCTGTGGACTTCGCCACCGGGTTCCGCGGCGAGGACGGCAAGACCCGGGGCCGACCGGTCGGAGTGACGGTGGACCCACGGGGTGCGCTGATCATTGCCGATGACCTGGCCAATACCATTTGGCGAGTGACCCGGGCGCAGTAAAACCGACGAGGGTGGCGAGCGGGGGCGGGTGTTACTCGCGCTCGCCATCTGGTGGTGAGCTGGAACTCTCAGGGTATTTTTCCTTCCCGCTGGCTAGCCTCGTAGACACCAACCGGCACTTGCCGCACCCACTGGAACGCCTGGTCGATCAAGTCTGGCCTGACCCAGCCGAGCAAAAAAGGCACAGTCAACAGCGCTACGCACAACCCGCAAGCAATCAGCGTCCGGGGCTGCGCAAACCGGCGTGAAGGGGCTGCGCGCAGCAACGCGCGCAACGCGACGGTTTCTTCAGGTGTGAGCACTATCCGGATCGATTCTCCATTACTCCGAGGCATCGGCAGTCCTCCCATAGCGGGCAAGCAGTTGCCCATCGAACAGTACCCGGATATCCCCACTTTCATCCGGGATTTCAATGCTCAGTTCATGGACCCGCCGACGCACTGCAGGTTTTGGGCTGAGCCTCAGCGCCAGGGTATCCTCGCTGTCTCCAGGCTCGACCGAGGCCTGTAGCGCAACCGACATGGACGTCATGTCGATACCCCCCCACCGCCTGCCGATGGCGAGCCGCGCGTCGAACACGGCAGCCTCCAGGTGATCAACGAATTGTTCCAGGTGTTGATTCATGTCTGCTCCTCATTACTCAGCCAGAATGGCCGGCCGGTGGCCCCCACGTGTTGAGCGCTGGGCAGGCCGCGAAACTGGCCACTCTTCGTCGGATTGGGCCAAGTCTCGACCCTGACGCTGCAAGATTACGAGGTGGGCCGGGGGACGTCCCGGGGCGTGCGTTCCAGAAAGTTGCCTGTACGTCCCAACTCCGCCGGACTGCCGTCCAGTGCAGCGATCAGACGTGCCAGCACCGGGACCTGCGCCGCATCGCAAACCGGTTGACCCAGCGAAACAGCGTGCCGCGCTGCGCTTCGAGCAGCGCCTGGGGACATGCCGAAGGCCTTTCGAAACGCCTTGCTGAAGTGCGCCTCATCGACAAACCCATGGGCGTAGGCCAGCTCGCCGATGCGTAGCCCGGCGTTGTGCCTATCACCCAGTGCCAGCAGGCATCGACGCAAGCGCCGCTGCTGTACGTAACGATGTACACCGCCGAACCGTTCGAAAACCCGGTACAGCTGGCTACGCGAGGTCCCCACAGCCTTGGCGAGCACCGCCGAAGTGAGGTCGTTGCGGTGCAGGTTGTGTTCGATGAAGCACCTCACCCGCCCCCCCAACTCTGCCAGCCCGACAGCGGGACGTGCGTTGCATTGGCTAAGGTGTCGCGCCAGGCAGGCGCTGATCATGTCCAGCAAGGGCTGGCCGAACCCAATTCGCTGACAGTCATCGAGCTGCGACGCCACTGCTGCCAACGACGAGAGCATGCTGGTAAGCAGGTTCGCGGAGGCGCTAAACCTGCGCAGAACTAGCCCGTGCAACTGTGCCGATTGGGCAACTGGCAGCTCGCTGCGCGGAATCACCAAGCTGATGCTGCGCCCCGCCGACACGTGAAAGTCAGCGGTTTGCGTGAAGTCCAGCAGCACCACGTCACCGGGACGAACCCGTCGCCCTTGGTCGATGTGCACGCCACCTGAAAGGGGTATATGCAGCAATAGGTGATTGAGTTCGCCAACGCCAGGCTGCAGCGGATCACGGCGATATCGGGCGCTGTCCAACTGGCTGTCGAGCAACATGAAGCGGCTGAAATGCTGGATCTCGATGGCGACGCCGAAGCCTTGCTTGGGCATCGGATCAACGCTGAACAGCCCTTCAAATACCTGCCGCACAGCACTGCAGGCCTCATCGAACGGCCTGCCGATGGTGTCAACGCTAAAGGTGGGAACATGCGTTTCGCAAGGCACGGGCGGGACAGATCCGGCATCAGGACAATGCCGTCATAGTGCCCCGCACGGGTGTCCGAGAGGGAGACGGAAAGGCTTGCACGGGGGCAGATGCTGCTGAACATCTGCGTGGGGGATTCTATGGTTTTGCGCAAGCTTGTACTGGCCTCATTGCAGGCTGTCGCCAGCGCCTCCAAAGACCGCGCCGAGCGCTCAGATCCCTGTGGGAGATCGCCCAGCTCTTCCGGGCTGCGCTGTCGCTCAGAGAACTGGGCAACGTGGGAGATTCTATGGTTTCGGGCAAGTCGCTTTTGATTATGTAGGAGCGGCCTTGTGTCGCGATGGGCTGCGAAGCAGCCCCAGGATCTGTGCACCCACCAGAATCGCTGGG
This sequence comes from Pseudomonas farsensis, assembly GCF_014268805.2. GTDB lineage: Bacteria > Pseudomonadota > Gammaproteobacteria > Pseudomonadales > Pseudomonadaceae > Aquipseudomonas > Aquipseudomonas farsensis. The sequence goes on along the minus strand of NZ_JABWRF020000004.1, from coordinate 264,682 downwards.
GCTGCTTCGCAGCCCATCGCGACACAAGGCCGCTCCCACACTGACCGCGTAAAACGGCACCGATATAGCGACAAGCCACATTCCGTGGGTTTGACCCGCGATAGCGTCAGATCGGCCAACTCAGCTCGGCCTGCTGGCCTCATCACGTTGCAAGCCCGGCTCCACGTCTTCACAGGCGTCGATCGAGCGAGTCTGATCAATGATCAGTCGCGCGGCCAGATCAGCGCTTGGGCGGCAATCACATGGCCAAGCGTCGCGTCGAAGGTGACACTGGGCGAGCCATACAACTGATAGCCCAGCGCAAGCTGTTCGCTGATGCGCCAGCAGAAGCTCGCATCATCCTTGCCGGTTATCAGGCGATACACTGGCAGGCCGTCGGGAGGGATCGAGGGCATTGGGTTGGTCCTTGTCTGGGAGCGCTGAAACGCGGGCTTGGCATCATGACATGGCAGAGCCTTCGTCAGAGCAGCGCAGCCCTGTCACGCACCGGGCACTGCGCCCGGTGCAGGTTCAGCGCGGTGTTGATAATGCCGATATGGCTGAACGCCTGGGGGAAGTTACCCAGCATGCGCTGGCCGGCCGGGTCGTACTGCTCGGCCAGCAAGCCGACGTCATTGCAGAGCCCGGTCAATGACTCGTACAACGCCTGGGCTTGGGCGTGGCGGCCCAGCAGCACATAGACGTCGGCAAGCCAGAACGAGCAGACCAGGAACGTGCCCTCGCCCGCCGTCAGGCCATCGGTGCAGGTGTCACTGTCGTAGCGCAGCAGCAGGCCATTGCGCAGCAGGCGCTGTTCAATCTGCTCAAGGGTGCGCAAAAAGCGCGGGTCGCTGGCCGGCAGGAAGCCGGTCAGGGCGATCTGCAGCAGGCTTGCGTCCATATCGCTGGAACCGTAGGCCTGGACAAAATAGTCGCCCTCGGCGTCAAGCCCGTGCTCGCACACTGCGCGGTGGATCTGGTCCGCCACCTGGCGGTAGTGCGCAGCGCGCTCGCGGCCCTCTTCGGTGGTTTCGGCAAGGCTCGCCGAGCGGTCGAAGGCTACCCAGGCCATGACCTTGGAATGCACAAAATGCTGGCGCGGGCCGCGCACCTCCCAGATGCCTTCATCCGGGTCGCGCCAGATGCGCTCCAGGTACGGCAGGATGGCCCGGGCAATGGCGGCGCTGCGCGGATGGCGCGGCAGGCCGCCCTTGATCGCCTGGGCCATGGCGTCGGCCAACTCGCCGTAGATATCCAGCTGGCGCTGATCGGCCGCAGCGTTGCCGACGCGCACCGGTTGTGAATGCTCATAGCCGGCAAGCCAGGGCAAGGTGAACTCGGTGAGGTCCCGCTCGCCCCCCAGGCCATACATGATCTGCATCTGCTCGGGGTTGCCGGCCACCGAGCGCAACAGCCATTCGTGCCACGCTTGGGCTTCGTCGAAATACCCCAGGTTCATCAACGCCAGCAGGGTCATGGTGGCATCGCGCAGCCAGCAGTAGCGGTAATCCCAGTTGCGCTCACCGCCCACGCGCTCGGGCAGCGAGGTGGTGACAGCCGCGACCATGCCGCCGGTGGGCGCATAGGTCATCGCTTTCAAGGTGATCAGCGAGCGCCGCACCAAGGCCGTGTAGGGGCCGACATTCGGGCAGCGGTCGGCGAAGGCTTGCCAGTGTTCGAGGGTCTGTTCAAGGTCATGGTCGGCGTCGCAGCCTGGCTGCACCGGCAGGTGCGAGGCCTGGTGGCACAGGCTGAACACCTGGCGCTCACCTGCAGCCACGCGAAAGCGGGCCACGCTGTGATGGTCCTGGCCGTGGGTGGCGCAGGTGCTGCGCAAGATCAGCCGGTCGGGGCCGGCAACCGCACTCAGGGTCAGCGGGTCGATTTTTTCGACCCACGGCACACTGCGGCCGTAGTCGAAACGCAGCACCAGGTCCATCTCGAATGCGGTTTCTCCGGCCAGCCCTTCGACCACACGCAGCACTGCGTTGCTCTCGCCCACCGGCATACAGTCCAGCACCCGGGCACGGCCAGTTGCGGTGACCCAAGTGGTTTCCAGGACCAACGTGTCGCCAACGTAGCGGCGCGTGCACTGTTCGATGCCGTCGCTTGGGGCGATGCGCCAGCGGCCGTTGTCTTCGTTGCCCAGCAAGGCGGCGAACACTGCGGGGGCATCGAAACGCGGCAGGCACAGCCAGTCGATGGCGCCGTCGCGGCTGACCAGGGCGGCGCTGCGGCAGTTGCCAATAAGGGCGTAGTCTTCGATAGGGGCTGGCATCCGGGCTCCTGCGCGTTAGCGGGTTTGCAGGGTTGGATGCCAGGGGTGGCGCAGTCGTTCCGCTTGAAGCAGCTTTTGCAGCTAAGCACGGCTTTATGCGGCCGTGCTCTGCCGCCCCACCTGGTCAGCTCAGCCTGTGCCACTCGCGCTTGTCGCGGCTCAGCAGCTCGTTGCCGGCTTCGGGGCCATCTTCGCCTGCGGCATAACCATGCACCTCGCCTGCACCACTGGCCCAGGCATCCAGAAACGGCTGCACAGCGCGCCAGCCGTTCTCGATGTTGTCGGCGCGCTGGAACAGGGTCTGATCGCCGGTCAGGCAGTCGTAGATCAAGGTTTCGTAACCGGTTGCCGGGGTCATCTTGAAGAAGTCCTTGTAGGCAAAGCCCAACTCGACGTTCTCCATCACCAGTTCAGGGCCGGGGCGCTTGGCCTGCAGGTCGAACCACATGCCCTCGTTGGGCTGGATCTGAATTTTCAGGTAGTTGGGCTTGGGCCGCTCCAACTCGCTTTCGCGGAACTGCGCATAGGGCGCCGGCTTGAAACAGATGGCGATTTCGGTGTCGCGCACACTCATGCGCTTGCCGGTACGCAGGTAAAACGGCACCCCGGCCCAGCGCCAGTTGTCGATCATCACCTTGAGCGCCACATAGGTTTCGGTCTGGCTGTCGGGTGCGACATTGGGCTCATCGCGGTAGCCGGCGAGCTTCTTGCGGCCCTGCTTGGCGCTGAGGTACTGGCCGCGCACCGAGTTTTTCAGGGCCATCTTGTTTGACCAAGGGCGAATGGCACCAATTACCTTGGCTTTCTCGCCACGCACAGCATCGGCGCCGAATGCTGCAGGCGGTTCCATGGCAACCATCGCCAGCAGTTGGAACAGGTGGTTCGGCACCATGTCACGCAGGGCGCCGGTGTTGTCGTAAAACGCCCCGCGCGTTTCGACGCCGACGGTTTCGGCAGCGGTGATTTGTACGTGGTCGATGTAGTGGTTGTTCCAGAATGACTCGAACAGGCCGTTGGAGAAACGGCTGACGAGGATGTTCTGCACGGTTTCCTTACCCAGGTAGTGGTCGATGCGGTAGATCTGCCGCTCGTTCATCACCTTCAACAGGCAGGCATTGAGCGCCTCGGCGCTGGCCAGATCGGTGCCGAATGGCTTTTCCACCACCACCCTGCGAAAGCCGCCAGCGGTCTCGTCCAGAAGGCCTGCCTCGCCAAGGCGCTGGGCCACTTCAGGGAAGAAGCGTGGCGAGGTCGCCAGGTAGAAAATGGCATTGCCGTGGCTGGTCTTGTCGATCCGCTTGGCCAAGGCTTGATAGGTTGCAGGGTCGAGGAAATCGCCGGTCTGGTAGTCCAGGCGCTTGGCCAACCGGGCCCAGATTTTATCGTCGAGCGACTTGGGCGCGCCCTCGCCGCCTTTGTCGCGGGTTTGCATGAAGGCATGCAGGCGCTGGGCAAATTCTTCAGCCGTGGCGGGGTTGTGGTCAACGCCGATAATTCGCAGATTGCGATCGAGCAAGCCGTCGCGGCTCAAGTTGTATAGCGCCGGCATCAGCAGGCGCTTGACCAAGTCGCCGTTGGCGCCGAACAGAAACAGCGTGCAAGGCGGTGCAGCCGGTATCTTCTTTTCGGTCATTGGCCTTTTTTCTCCACATGACCACCGAAGCCCAGGCGCATGGCGGACAGCACCTTGTCACCGAAGGTGCCTTGCTGCTGGCGCGAACGGAAACGCGCAAACAAGGCGCTGGACAGTACCGGCACCGGCACCGCCTGCTCGACGGCAGCATCGATGGTCCAACGGCCTTCGCCGCTGTCGGACACCGAGCCACTGAACGCCGCCAGTTGCGGGTCGGCCACCAACGCATCGGCGGTGAGGTCGAGCAGCCACGAGGTGACCACGCTGCCGCGCCGCCATACTTCGGCAATTTCGGCGACGTTCAAATCAAAACGCTGCTCTGGCGGCAACTCAGGGCCACCTTTGCTGCGCAGCAGGTCGAAGCCTTCGGCGTAGGCTTGCATCAGGCCGTACTCGATACCGTTGTGAACCATTTTCACGTAATGCCCGGCTCCTGGCGGGCCGGCATGAATGTAGCCATGTTCGGCGCGCTGGTGTTCACCGCTGAGACCTTGGGTCCGTGGAATGTCGCCAACACCCGGCGCCAGCGCCTTGAACAATGGTTCCAGGCGTTCGAACACCGATTTGTCGCCGCCGATCATCATGCAATAGCCGCGATCCAGGCCCCATACCCCGCCCGAGGTGCCGACATCGAGGTAATGCAGGCCACGCTGGGCAAGTTCGGTAGCGCGGCGCATGTCGTCCTTATAGAAGGTGTTGCCGCCATCGATGATGGCATCCCCAGGCTCGAGCAGGTCGGCCAGTTGCGCGATGGTCTGTTCGGTGGCCTCGCCTGCCGGCAGCATCACCCACACCGCGCGCGGCGCCTTGAGCTTTTGGACCAGCGCGCCGAGGTCGTGGGCGCCTTGGGCACCTTCGCCCTCAAGAACCGTGACCGCCTCGCGGCTGCGATCATGCACCACGGTGCGGTGGCCGGCGCGCATCAGCCGCCTTGCGATATTGCCGCCCATGCGGCCCAGCCCGACGATTCCCAGTTGCATGTGGCGACTCCCGGTAAAAATGGATGACATCGTTGAAGCATTTCAGATTAGTCCAGCGCGCCGCCCGAGGGTTCACCGACGAACGGCGCGACCACCATAAACAAAAAAGTTCCAATCAATGTGGAAAGAATTCAGAATGCGCCCGCATAAAGCGACTACGCTTTCAATTGTCACCAGCCAGAATGCGAGGTGTACTCATGGGTACTCTGATGCCATCCACCCCCACCCAGACCCTCTACGTCACTATTCGTCGTGACGAACTGCGCCAATTGAAAGACGAACGCGACCAGTTGCGCCAGCAACTCGCGCAATTGAATCTGCTGTTGAATCAGACAAGCAGTGCAGGCAAATCTGACAGCGTTTAAGGCCTTTTCTTATACGACGCCTGTGGTAGTGCTCCTAGAGTGGGCCGCCTTGCAGGGCCACCCCGGCACCTGCGTCGCCACAGGCCCCTTCGATGAAACGCGCAACACTTGCCGTCACCCTCGCTCTGCTTTCAGCCCCCGCCTTGCACGCCCAGGCCAGCCTTTCGCAATGCCGAACCAGCAGCGCGGCAGAAATGCTCGTGCTGTTCGACCAGTGGAACGCCGGCCTGCTAAGCGGCGACCCCGCCCAGGTCGCCCAACTTTACAGCAAGGACGCGGTGCTGCTGCCCACGCTCTCGCCAGTCCCGCGACTGACCCACGATGACCGCCTGGCTTACTTCGAGAAATTCCTGCGCGACGGCCCTAGCGGCAAGCTCGATACCCACGAAGTGCAAACCGGCTGCAACGAGGCCACCGCCGCTGGCCTTTATACCTTCGAGTTTGCTGCCACCGGTCAAAAAGTCGCAGCGCGTTATACCTTTACCTACCGCTGGGATGGCCAGCGCTGGCTGATCAGCCAGCACCACTCCTCGCTGCAACCGCAGGGTTGATTCAGACATAAGCCAAACCATCTTTTCCGGCATCGTTTTGGAAGGGATGGCCCCACGGGCTGCTACGCAGCCCAGTGTGGGGCAAGCCCACTCATCACCATCGCACCTCCCCCGTAGCGCCCTCCTGCCCCGCCAACGTTTGCGCAGACCAGCGGTCAGCACAAACATGACCCGCTGGTCACTTTTTTTGTATTTCCTCTCCTACACTGCAATTTCGGCCCGCGTCTTGCTCGGTCAGAAGTGACGAAAATAAGTCGAACTTTCCGAAATGCGGGCAGGTCAGGAACTAAGTAGGCCAATGCAAAGGACATCCTTGCGCACGGCCCACCCACCCCAACCAGTCCACACGTCTTTGGCCGGAGTGCCAGGCGTGCAGTGCTTGTGCGCACAAATATGGGGCAAGGAACGCACTACGAAGACGCAACACCGATAACAGAGAGAGTCACCACGAGCCAACGTAAAGCACCCGCGAACAAGGGACGGAGAGAAGTATGATCAGTGCCGCTGTCGAGCCTCACGTAGAGTCATTCAAACCGGATAACCGCGAGCCGCTGCCTGCCAGCCTCGCACCGGCAGTCAAGGCACCCGGCGCCCAGCGCCAGCAAAACCCGAACAAGCGCAAGGTCCTGTTCGTCACCTCGGAAATCGCCGACCTGGTCAAGACCGGGGGCCTGGGCGACGTGTCCGCTGCCCTGCCACGCGCCCTGGCCCACCTGCACGACGTGCGCGTGCTGATCCCCGGGTACCCGCAGGTGATGGACAGCGACAACCCGATCCATATCGTCGGTGAGCTAGGTGGCCATGCAGCACTGCCGCCGTGCAAGATCGGGCGCATGGACCTGCCCGACGGCCTGGTGATCTACGTTCTTGTCTGCCCCGAGCTGTACCAGCGCGAAGGCACCCCTTACGGCGCCAACAACGGCCGCGACTGGCCGGACAACCATATCCGCTTCGCCCGCCTGGGCCTTGCAGCCGCCGAAATGGCCGCCGGTGAAGGCATGGCCCACTGGCGCCCGGAGCTGGTGCACGCCCACGACTGGCCAGCCGGCCTGGCCCCGGCCTACATGCACTGGCGCGGCCTGAGCACCCCGACCTTGTTCACCATCCACAACCTGGCCTACCAGGGCGTGTATGCCCGCGGCTGCAGCCCGGAGCTGGCGATCCCCGAACACGCCATGCAGCAGGAAGGCATGGAGTTCTACGGCAAGCTGTCGTTCCTCAAGGCCGGGCTCGCTTACTCCAGCCATATCACCACGGTGAGCGCTACTTACGCCCGCGAAATCACCACGCCTGAGTTTGGCTGCGGCCTCGACGGTTTCCTGGCCAGCAAGGCCCAGCAGGGCCTGCTGGGCGGTATCCCCAACGGCATCGACGAAAGCTGGGATGCGGCCACTGACCAGCACCTGCACCACAACTTCAGCATCAACGACTGGGAAGGCAAGGCGCGCAACGCCACCCAGGTGCGTGAATTGTTCGGCCTTGAGCCGTCCGAAGGCCCGCTGTTTGCCGTGGTCTCGCGGCTGGTCTACCAGAAAGGCCTGGACCTGACTTTGGGCGTTGCCGACTATATCGTCGAAAAAGGCGGCCAGATCGCGATTATCGGCCGCGGCGAGCCGGAAGAAGAACAGGCCATGCGTGAGCTGGCGCTACGTCACCCAGGGCGCATTGGCGTACGCATTGGCTTCAACGAAACCGATGCCCGCCGCATGTTCGCAGGCTCCGACTTCCTGCTGATGCCCTCGCGCTACGAGCCTTGCGGGCTGAGTCAGATGTACGCCCAGCGCTTCGGCTCGCTGCCGGTGGCGCGCAATACCGGTGGGCTGGCCGACACCATCGAGAACGGGGTCACGGGTTTTCTGTTCAACGACTCCACCCTGCAGAGCTACCGCGAAGCCCTGAGCCGTGCCTTCAACGTGTTCGACAACAAAGACCTGCTCAACGCCATGCGCTGCCTGTCGATGACCCAGCCATTCAACTGGTGCCAGGCGGTGGAACCCTACGCGCGCCTGTACGAGGACCTGGTCAAGCAAAGCCAATTGGCCCACTACTGAGCGGAGTTTGAAGATGCACAGACATGGCGCACAGCTAATGGACGCCACGTCGGCGCGCTTCGCCCTCTGGGCACCCGATGCGCGCAGCGTGAGCGTTGTAATCCAGGATAAGCCAGCCGTCGAGCTGTTGCCCGACGGAGAAGGCTGGTTCACAGGCATTGCCCCCTGCCAGGCGGGCAACCTTTACCACTATCTGATCAACGGCGAGCTGCAAGTTGCCGACCCGGCCTCGCGCTATCAACCCCAAGGCGTGCATGGCCCCAGCCAGGTAATCAACCCCAACGCCTATACCTGGCGTCACGCCTGGCAGGGCCGACCTTGGCACGAGGCGGTGATCCAGGAGCTGCACGTTGGCTTGCTCGACGGCTACGCCGGCATCAGTCAGGCCTTGCCGCGCATCGCCCAAGTGGGCGTCACTGCCATCGAGTTGATGCCGCTTGGGCAATTCCCTGGTGAACGTAACTGGGGCTACGACGGGGTACTGCCGTTTGCCCCACAACACACTTACGGCACCCCAGAGGCGCTGTGCCAGATGGTCGACGAGGCCCATGGCAACGGTCTGATGGTGATGGTGGACGTGGTGTACAACCACTTCGGCCCCGACGGCAATTACCTGCACCAGTACGCCAGTGCGTTCTTTCGCGAGGACCGGCAGACGCCGTGGGGCGCGGCGATTGATTTCCGCCGCGCCGAGGTGCGTGAATTCTTCATCCAGAACGCGCTGATGTGGCTGTGCGACTACCGCTGCGACGGCCTGCGCCTGGACGCCGTGCACGCCATTGACCAACCGGACTTTCTGGTCGAACTGGCGCAGCGGGTGCGCGCCACGGTGGAACCTGGCCGCCAGGTGTGGCTGGTACTCGAAAACGAGCACAACCAGGCCGCCCTGCTCGAACAAGGCTTCGATGCCCAGTGGAACGACGATGGCCACAACGCCCTGCACGTGCTGCTGACCGGCGAAACCGAGGGTTACTACGCCGACTACAAGGACCGCCCCATCGAGCAACTGGCGCGCTGCCTGGCCGAAGGCTTCGTGTTCCAGGGCGAACCCAACCGCCATGGCAACCCACGCGGGGAACCGAGCGCGCACCTGCCGCCCAGCGCCTTCGTGCTGTTCTTGCAGAACCACGACCAGGTCGGCAACCGCGCCTTTGGCGAGCGCCTGAGCCGCCTGTGCCCGCCCCAGGCGCTGCGCGCGGCCAGTGCACTGTTGCTGCTGTCGCCGATGATTCCGTTGCTATTCATGGGCGATGACGAGGGCAGCCGGGAACCCTTCCTGTTCTTCACTGACTTCCACGACGAACTGGCCGATGCCGTGCGCGAAGGCAGGCGCGGCGAATTCGCCCATTTCGACGCCTTTGCCGACCCTGCCAAGCGCGCGCAGATCCCCGACCCTAACGCCGCCAGCACCTTTGCCAGTTCAAGGCTTGGCCATAAGGAGGTACTGGCCGGCTGGCACGGCTTGTATCAACAACTGCTCGACCTGCGCCGCCGCCACGTCATCCCGCACCTGCCAGGCAGCCGTGCGTTGGGCTGCGAGGTCATCGGCAACAAGGCCCTGACAGCCCGCTGGCAGCTCGGCGACGGCCGCCAACTGCGCATCGACCTGAACCTGGATGAGCAGCCGCAGCCGGTGCAATTGCCCGCGCGCGCGCTGCGCCTGTACGACACCAGCGACAACGCCCACCCCGACTCGACACTGGCCGCGCACAGCTGCGTAGTCAGCCTGCTGCCCCCGAACTGGAGTCACCATGAGTGAACACCCCCTGCACCGCCTGGCAGCGCAGGTTGGCCTGGCCCGCGACTGGGTCGATGCCAATAACCGTGCGCAGCAGGTCAGCGACGCGGTGCTGCGCGATATTCTCGAAGCCCTCGGCCACCCTGCCGGCGATGACGCCGCCATCAACGCGAGCCTGCGCGCGGTCGAACAAGCCAACGACAGCCAACACCTGCCGCCATTGCTGACCGCCGACAGCGGCCAGCCACTTGCCCTGCACCACTACTTTGCCGCCGCAGCCCAAGTGCAGTGCGTGCTTGAGGACGGTAGCAACCTGCAGACCAGCCTGGACGCCGAGGCCCGCCTGCCAGGCACACTGCCCGTTGGCTATCACCGCCTGACCATCGACAACCGCACCTTCACCTTGGCAGTAGCGCCACCGCGCTGCCACGCCCTCGATGATTTAGTCGAGCAGCCGCCCGCACGCTGCTGGGGGCTTTCGGTGCAGTTGTATAGCCTGCGTCGCCCGGGCGATGGTGGCTACGGTGACTGTCAGGCCTTGGAAGAACTGGCCCGCAGCGCTGCCGAACGCGGTGCCGATGCCTTGGCGATCAGCCCGATGCACACGCTTTCGGCGTTCGATCAAAGCCACTACAGCCCGTATTCACCTTCCAGCCGCCTGCTGCTCAATGCCCTCTATGCAAGCCCGGCCATGCTGTTTGGCGAACGGGAAGTGCGCCAGGCTATCCAGACGTGTGGCCTTGAGCAAATGCTTGAAGGGTTGGCGCACGAGCCTTTGGTCGATTGGCCGCTGGCGGCCCAAGCGCGCTGGAAGCTGCTCGAAGCGCTTTACCAGCAGTTCAGCAGCACCGACCATCCACTACGCGCCGATTTCGACAGCTTCCGCGCCAACGCGGGCGAGCATCTGGAACACCATTGCCGCTTCGAAGTGCTGCAGGCAGAAGCGGTCAGCGAGGGAATCGGTGCCGACTGGCGCCAATGGCCGCAAGCGTGGCGCGACCCGTACGACCCGGAAGTCGAAGCCATCGCCAGCAGCTACCCTGCGCGCGTCGAATTCCACGCGTTCTGCCAGTGGCTTGCCGAGCGTAGCCTGCAACGTGCCCAGGATGCTGCACGCGGCAACGGTATGCGCATCGGCCTGATCGCCGACCTGGCCGTGGGCGCCGACGGCGCCGGCAGCCAGGCCTGGAGCCGCCAGGACGAACTGCTGGCCGAGCTGCAAGTCGGCGCGCCACCCGACATCCTCAACCGCGCCGGGCAGAACTGGGGCATTTGCGCGTTTTCCCCTGAGGGCTTGAAACGCAACGGCTACCGCGCGTTCATCGAAATGCTGCGGGCCAACCTGGCCCACGCCGGCGGGCTGCGCATCGACCATGTGATGGGCCTGCGCAGGCTGTGGCTGATCCCAAGGGGCGCCAAGCCCAGCGAAGGCGCGTACTTGCAATACCCGCTGGATGACTTGCTCCGCCTGCTGGCGCTGGAATCGCACCGTCACCAGGCCATCATCCTTGGCGAAGACCTCGGCACGGTCCCGGAGGGCCTGCGTGAGCGGCTGGCCGACAAAGCCGTGCTGGGCATGCGCGTGCTGCCGTTCGAGCAAACCGCACCAGGGTGCTTCAAACCCTTGCTCGACTGGCCGGACAACGCCCTGGCCACCACCGGCACCCACGACCTGGCGCCTTTGGCCGGTTGGCTCACAGCCCGCGACATCGACTGGCATCACCGCTTGCAACTGATCGACCAGCCCACCGAAATGCACTGGCGCGATGAGCGCAAGCAGGAAAGCGAGGGCCTGCGCCGCACGCTGATCGCCAACTACGGCCGCCTTGATGGCGACCCGGCGCTGATCGACGCCGCTATCCGCTATGTCGGCCATACCCGCGCCCCGCTGGTGTTGCTGCCGCTGGAAGACCTGCTGGGTTGCGACGAGCAGCCCAACCTCCCCGGCACCACCAGCGGCCACCCCAACTGGCAGCGGCGTTTCGCCGTGCCGGCCAGTGAGCTACTCGACAACGAAGACGCCATACGGCGCCTGGAACTGCTGGCCCAGGCCCGCGAACAAGCCTGGGAGCGTGACCGATGAAACCCTTGACCGCCACTGTGCGCCTGCAACTGCACAGCGATTTCACCTTGGACGATGCCACCCCCCTGGTGCCCTACTTCGCCCAACTGGGCATCAGCCATGTCTATGCCTCGCCCATCCTCACCGCCCGCGCGGGCTCGCGCCACGGCTACGACGTGGTCGACCCCACCCAGGTCAACCCCGAGCTTGGCGGCGAGGCAGCGCTGGAGCGGCTGGTTGGCGCGCTGCGCCAGCACGGCATGGGGCTGATCCTGGACACCGTGTCCAACCACATGGCCGTAGGCGGCGCCGACAACCCCTGGTGGCAGAGCTTGCTTGCCTGGGGCCGGCGCAGCCCTTATGCGGAGTTCTTCGATATCCAATGGCATTCAAGCGACCCGCTGCTGGCCGGGCAGTTGCTGCTGCCGTTTCTGGGCAACGACTACGGCGCAACCCTGCAAAACGGCGAAATGCCCCTGACGTTCGATGGCAAAAGCGGCCAGTTCGAGGTGGCCCATTACGACCACCGCTTCCCGATCTGCCCATTGGACTACGGCCGTATTCTTGGCGAGGCCGACCAGCCGCAACTGCAAGCACTGGCGTTGCAATTCAGCGCACTGGCCAACAGCGCCGACCCGCTGGCCGGCGCCGAGCCGCTGCACCGCGAGCTTGCCCGGCTGGTGCAGGGCGGCGTCAGCCTGGAGGCGGCGCTGGCGGCTTTCGACAGCCAGACCGAGGCCGGCTTCAAGCGCCTGCACCTGCTGCTCGAACGCCAGAGCTACCGCCTGGCAAGCTGGCGCACCGCCGCTGACGATATCAACTGGCGGCGTTTTTTCGATATCAACGAACTGGGCGGGCTGCGGGTGGAGCGCTCGGTGGTGTTCGAGGCCACCCACGCCAAGCTGTTCGAGCTGATCGAGCGCGGCCTGGTCGATGGCCTGCGTATCGACCACATCGACGGCCTGGCCGACCCGCGCCGCTATTGCCGCAACCTGCGCCGGCGGGTGAACAGCCTGCTGGCCCAACGCCCGATGCACGCAGCACTTGAGCACTTCCCGATCTTCGTCGAGAAGATTCTCGGCGCCGACGAGCACCTGCACCGCGACTGGCTCACCGACGGCACCACCGGCTACGAGTTCATGAACCAGGTCTCGCTGCTGCAGCATGACCCCGCGGGTGAAGCGCCCCTGACCGAGTTGTGGCAGGCGGTCAGCGAGCGCCCTGAGTTCACCGAGGAAGTGCGTATTGCCCGGCGCCTGGTGCTTAACGCAAGCCTTGCCGGCGATTGCGAGTCGGTGGCCTTGGCCCTGCTGCAAGTGGCACGCGACGACCTGATGACCCGCGATCTGACCTTGGGCGCGATCCGCCGGGCACTGCAAGCGTTGGTGGAGCACTACCCGGTCTACCGCACCTACATCAATGCCTGCGGGCGCCCTGCCGAGGACGAAAAATTCTTCCAGCAGGCCATGGACGGCGCCCGCCAGTCCCTGAGCGAGGCCGACTGGCCGGTGCTTGCGCACCTGGAACGCTGGCTGGGCGGCCAACGCTGGCGTGCGCTGCCCCCGGGCCGGCCACGCAAGCATTTGCGCCATGCCTGCGTGCGCTTCCAGCAGCTCACCGCGCCCAGCGCCGCCAAGGCGGTGGAAGACACCGCGTTCTACCGCAGTGCCCGGCTGCTGTCGCGCAATGACGTAGGCTTCGAGGCCGAACGCTTCAGCGCCGAGCCCGCCTGGTTCAGCAACGAGGCGCAGCGCCGCCTGCGTGACTTCCCCGACAACCTGCTGGCGACCGCAACCCATGACCACAAGCGCGGCGAAGACTGCCGCGCACGCCTGGCCGTGCTCAGCGAACGTGCGCCGTGGCTGGCCAGCCGCGTGGAGCATTGGCGCGAACTGGCAGCGCCACTGCGCGATGCGCTTGAAGACGGCCCGGCACCCAGCCCTGGTGATGAGCTGCTGCTGTACCAGACGCTGCTCGGCAGCTGGCCGCTGGACCTGCACCCCGATGACCAAGCCGGGCTGCAGCGCTACGCGGAGCGGGTGCGCCAGTGGCAGCAAAAAGCGCTGCGCGAGGCCAAATTGCGTAGCAGCTGGGCAGCGCCCAATGACCGCTACGAACAGGCCTGCAGCAGCTACCTCGATGGGCTGCTGCTGGGCGATGCGCAGCAACTGCGCCAGTCGCTGCACGATGCCGCGCAGCAGATCGCCTGCCCCGGCGCACTCAATGGCTTGGTGCAGTGCCTGCTGCGCATGACCACGCCCGGGGTACCCGACCTGTACCAAGGCAATGAGTACTGGGACCTGAGCCTGGTCGACCCGGACAACCGCCGCCCGGTGGACTACGCTGCAAGACGGGCCAGCCTGAACGCAAGCGCGCCGCTGCCGACGCTGCTGCAACATTGGCGCGACGGGCGCATCAAGCAGGCCCTCGTGGCCGGTGTGCTGGATTGCCGCCAGGCCCATGCCGACCTGTTCAGACGCGGCGCGTACCTGCCCTTGACGGTGCAGGGGCGCCACGCCGACAAGGTGCTGGCCTTCGCCCGCCTGGGTGAGGGTGAGCGCGCCATCATCGTTGTACCGCGGCTGGCCAGCGCACTGCTGGGCTCAGCCACCACCCCACTGATCCCGGCGCAGAACTGGGACGATACTCGGCTGATATTGCCGTTCGCCTTGTCGCCTGCCAATTGCTCGGGACTTTTCGGCAGCACCGCGGTCAGCCCTTCAAGGGAGCTGAAAGTGAGCACCGTGCTGGCGGAGTTCCCGGTCAATGTACTGATTGATCGTGCCTAACTGTATTCAGGAGCGTCGTGATGAGTGTCGATGAAAAACGGGTTCGCGAATTTGCCTATGAGATCTGGGAGTCAGAGGGGAAACCCGAGGGGCAGGAGGAGCGCCATTGGGCCATGGCGCGCAAGCTGGCCGAGGCGGAATCGTTAGCGCCTAAGGCGGCGCCACGCAAGAAACCTGCGCCCAAGCCCAAAGCTGACGCAAAAGTGCCACCGGCCACGGCAGCGGTTGCAAAACCGGTGGCGGCGAAGAAGCCAAGGGCTGCGAAAAAGCCCGCCGCTGGATAACCACTCCACTTGGGGCTGCGATGCAGCCCATCGCGACACAAGGCCGCTCGTACCCGGGGCTGCGCTCTTCTGTAGGAGGGGCCTTGTGTCGCGAAAGGGCCGCAAAGCGGCCCCAGCGACTTTGAACAACAGCGTTACGCCGCCGGCTAACGTCTTTCAGTTAAGCCCTTGCGCTCGCGTTGCGAGGCTCCACGAGGCCTGCCATGAACCCCCGTACCCACAAGAAAACCCGCTCCGTTGCCCCGTCGCGCATTCGTGAGGGCCTGCCCTTCCCGCTCGGCGCCAACTGGGATGGGCTGGGCGTCAATTTTGCGCTGTTCTCGGCAAACGCCACCAAAGTCGAACTGTGCCTGTTCGACTCCACGGGCGAAAACGAGCTCGAACGCATCGAACTGCCGGAGTACACCGATGAGATCTACCACGGCTACCTGCCCGATGCGCATCCTGGGCTGGTGTACGGCTACCGCGTCTACGGCCCTTACGAGCCGCAGAACGGCCACCGTTTCAACCCCAACAAGCTGCTGATCGACCCTTATGCCAAGCAACTGGTTGGCGAGTTGAAATGGTCCGAAGCGCTATTTGGCTACACCATTGGCCACCCCGATGACGACCTGTCATTCGATGAACGCGACAGCGCGCCATTCGTGCCTAAATGCAAGGTGATCGACCCGGCGTTTACCTGGGGCCGCGACCAACGTGTATCGGTGCCGTGGGAGCGCACGATCATCTACGAAGCCCACACCCGTGGCATCAGCATGCGCCACCCGGCGGTGCCCGAGGAGCTGCGTGGCACCTTTGCAGGGCTGGCCAACGACGAACTGCTCAAGCACATCAAGGACCTTGGCGTATCGAGCATCGAGCTGTTGCCGATCCACGCCTTCGTCAATGACCAGCACCTGCTGGACAAGGGCCTGAACAACTACTGGGGCTACAACAGCATTGCGTTCTTCGCCCCGCACCCGAAGTACCTGGCCAGTGGCAAGATTGCCGAATTCAAGGAAATGGTCGCGCACCTTCACGATGCCGGCCTTGAAGTGATTCTGGACGTGGTCTACAACCACACCGCCGAAGGCAACGAGCGCGGCCCGACCCTGTCGATGCGCGGTATCGACAACGCCTCGTACTACCGCCTGATGCCCGACGACAAGCGTTACTACATCAACGATTCCGGCACCGGCAACACCCTGGACCTGAGCCATCCCTGCGTGCTGCAACTGGTCACCGACTCACTGCGCTATTGGGCCGGCGAGATGCACGTGGACGGTTTCCGCTTCGACCTGGCGACCATTCTAGGCCGTTACCACGATGGTTACAGCGAGCGACACGGCTTCCTCGTGGCCTGCCGCCAGGACCCGATGCTGAGCCAGGTCAAACTGATTGCCGAACCTTGGGACTGCGGCCCCGGCGGTTACCAGGTGGGCAATTTCGCCCCAGGCTGGGCGGAATGGAACGACCGCTTCCGCGACACCGTGCGCAGCTTCTGGAAAGGTGATGAGGGCAAGCTTGCCGATTTTGCCGCGCGCATTACGGCTTCTGGCGACCTGTTCAACAACCGTGGCCGGCGCCCCTATGCCTCGGTCAACTTCATCACTGCCCACGACGGTTTCACCTTGCGCGACCTGGTGTCGTACAACGAAAAGCACAACGAGGACAACGACGAAAACAACCAGGACGGCACCGACAACAACCTGTCGTGGAACTGCGGCGCCGAAGGCCCCACCGATGACGAGGCGATCAATGCCTTGCGCATGCGCCAGATGCGCAATTTCTTCGCCACCTTGCTGCTGTCGCAAGGCACGCCCATGATCGTCGCCGGGGACGAATTCAGCCGCACCCAGCACGGCAACAACAACGCCTATTGCCAGGACAGCGAGATCGGCTGGGTGAATTGGGACATAGACGAAGAAGGCCAGCACTTGCTGGCATTCGTCAAACGCCTCAACCGCCTGCGCCTCAAATACCCGATCCTGCGCCGCTCACGCTTCCTGGTGGGCGACTACAACGAGGCGATTGGCGTCAAGGACGTGACCTGGCTTGCGCCCGACGGCAATGAAATGAGCGTCGAGCAGTGGGAGGACCCGCATGGTCGTTGCCTTGGCATGCTCATGGACGGCCGCGCGCAGGTCAGCGGTATCGCCCGGCCAGGGGCCGAAGCGACCATGCTGCTGATCGTCAACGCCTACCATGACGTGGTGCCATTCACCCTGCCCCAGGTGCCAGAGGGCGAGTACTGGAGCTGCCTCATCGATACCGACCGACCGGAGCTGCGCAAGGCTCAGCGCCTGGAATTCGATACCGAGTTCCAGGTGCAAGGCCGCTCGGTGCTGCTGATGGTGCTGCAACGCGAGGAAGAGTGACCGGTAGACGGGGGCGGTAACGCCCCCGTCTTTTGCAGGACGCCGGTGCGCCCTAGCAATGATTCGGCATAGCCAGCAGCGGCGAAATAACCTACGCCCATATCCACCCTCCAATCCCCTTCCCAATCAATACATTGGCGCCCTTCACGCGCTGTGCACGCGCATTTCACAGCTTCTTGACGCAAGCGCGGCTGTCTCCTTAGCTGAACAGAACCAACAACGGTAATAAAACGTTCCGGGCCTCTAGCTCGCGTCTTTGCGCGTGTTCACGAAAGGCCGGGGCGCTGGTCTTTGTCGCCTCCTGTTTTGTCGTCAGCTCAGTGACATCACGCCAGGTAGTGGTTGTTCAACCCCATGACAAACAGGAGATCCGCCATGACCCACACTTCGAACACCCGGCGTTGTGAGGCTGTTTTCTGTGCATCATTGCTGTTTTCGCTACCGGTGCAGACGTTTGCCTTCGATGAGCAGGAACGCGAGCCCTTCAGCCGGTATCTGGATGTACCGGCCACGCCTACCCTGTCGCTCGACCCCCTCAATGCCAACGGCCTGACCCAGGGTATGCTCACGGCCTTCAGCGAGCGGATGGGCGAGCGCCATGGCCAGAGCGCCCCAGACCTGATCGCCAGCCAATGGGCGCAGTTTTTCCCCAGTGCGCCACAACCCGGTGGCCAGGCGCCGGCGCATCTGGAGGCGCCCAGCCAGCAGATGATGGTCGGGCCTGACCTGTTCGTGCGTGAAACCGCTGGCGGCAATGTGCACCGGGCCGGGATCTTCGTCGGCCAAAACAACCTGCAGAGCAGCTTCAATGGCATGCGCCCGTTGCTCGGTGACAAGCAGCGCAATGCGGTCAACCTCAGCGGCGAGAGCCTTGGGGTGTACTGGAGCATGACCCATGCCCAGGGCTGGCACGTGGATGCCGTGGCCATGGGGTCGCGGATCGATGTCAATGGCCGTTCCGAGGGCGGCCAGCGGGTCGATGACAGCGGGCATGCCATGACCTTTTCGGTGGAAGGCGGTTTTCCCATTGGTCTGGGCGACCACTGGGTGATCGAGCCCCAGGCCCAGTTGATCAACCAGCAGTTCTTCCCCGGCAGCCAGGTACAGGAGGAGACACTGAAGGCCTTTGACAGCCAGCCGAGCTGGAGCGGCCGGGTGGGGGCGAAACTGTCGGCGCGTTATGAGGTACGCGGCATGCCGATTGAACCCTATGTGCGCACCAACGTGTGGTACGACTTCAGCAACTACGACACGGTCAAGCTCGATGAAGTGGACAAGATCTCAAGCTCGCGCAGCGCGGCGACCGTGGAATTGGGCTTGGGGCTGGTGGCGCGGGTCACGCCGAATGTGGCGCTGTTTGTCAGCGCCGATTACAGCAGTGATGTCGATGACAACGACCTGAACGGGCTGATTGGCAGCCTGGGGGTGAGGATGCGGTGGTAGGAACGATCGGCTTCTTGCCGCACTTGTAGGAGCGGCCTTATGTCGCGAAAGGGCTGCGTAGCAACCCAGGGATTTTGTGTGAGACAGAGATCCTGGGGCTGCTACGCAGCCCTTTCGCGACACAAGGCCGCTCCTACAGTGAACGTGTGAAGGTCGGGGGGCGTCAGGCGGGCTTCATGACCAAAACACCCAGCGGCGGCAGGTTCAGCGCCAGCGACAATGGCTGGCCGTGGCTGGCGATTGCATCACTGGCCACTGCCCCAAGGTTGCCAACGTTGGAGCCGGCATACAGCTCGGCATCACTGTTGAGCAACTCCTGCCACTGTTCGCCAAACGGTACACCAATGCGATACCCCTCGCGCGGCACCGGGGTGAAGTTGGCGACCACCAGCAACGGCTCACCCTGGCTGCTCCAACGCAACCAGGCATACACGCTGTTCTGCGCATCATCGCCAATCAGCCACTGGAAGCCCTGGGGCTGGCAATCCTGCTCATGCAGCGCCGGCAGCTCGCGGTACAAACGGTTGAGGTCGCCGACCAGCTTCTGCACCCCTTGGTGCTCGGGGTACTGCAGCAGGTACCAGTCCAACTGCTGATCGTGGTTCCACTCACGCCACTGGCCGAACTCGCAGCCCATGAACAGTAGCTTCTTGCCGGGGTGGGTCCACATGAACGCAAGGTAGGCACGCAGGTTGGCGAACTTCTGCCAACGGTCACCGGGCATCTTGTCGATCAGCGAGTGCTTGCCGTGCACCACCTCATCGTGGGAGATGGGCAGGATGAAGTGCTCGGAATACGCGTAGATCAGCCCGAAGCTCAGCTCGTTGTGATGATGGTTGCGATGCACCGGGTCGTTCTGGATGTAATGCAGCGTGTCGTGCATCCAGCCCATGTTCCATTTGTAGGCAAAACCCAACCCGCCTTGCTGCACCGGCTGGCTGACGCCCGGCCATGCGGTGGATTCCTCGGCGATGATCAGCGCGCCTGGGGCCTCGTGGGCGGCCACTTCATTGAGGTGGCGGATAAAATCGATGGCCTCGAGGTTCTCGCGCCCGCCATGGCGGTTAGGCACCCACTCACCGGCCTTGCGCGAGTAGTCGCGGTACAGCATCGAGGCGACTGCGTCCACGCGCAGGCCGTCGATATGGAAGTGCCGGAGCCAATGCAGTGCCGAGGCCAGCATGAAACCGCGCACCTCGTTGCGCCCAAGGTTGTAGATGAGCGTGTTCCAGTCCTGGTGGAAGCCTTCGAGCGGGTTGTCGTACTCGTACAGCGCAGTGCCGTCGAAGCGTGCCAGGCCATGTTCGTCGGTGGGGAAATGCGCAGGCACCCAGTCCAGCAACACACCAATGCCGCCTTGGTGGCAGGCGTCGACGAAGAAGGCAAAGTCTTCGGCGCTGCCATAGCGCGAGGTGGGCGCGAACATCGACAGCGGCTGATAGCCCCACGAGCCGCCGAACGGGTGCTCCATGATCGGCATCAGTTCGATGTGGGTGAAGCCCAGCTCTTGCACATAAGGCACCAGACGCTCGGCCAGTTCGCGCCAGTTGTAGAACCGCGCCACCTCGCCGGCATCGTCCAGTTCGCAGCGCCAGGAGCCGACGTGCAGCTCGTAGATCGACAGCGGCGCGTTGTAGGCGTGGCGATGGGCGCGCTGATCAAGCCATTGCTGGTCCTGCCAGGCATGCGCCAGCGGGCCGGCTACCTTGGAGGCGGTGCTGGGCGGCAGCTCAGTGGCACGGGCCAGTGGGTCGGCCTTGAGCGGCAACACACCTTCGGCTCCAAGCACTTCGTATTTGTAGGTTTCGCCTGCGGCCAGGCGCGGGATGAACAACTCCCACACCCCGGCGCCATGGCGCAGGCGCATTGGGTGGCGGCGGCCGTCCCAGTTGTTGAAGTCGCCCACTACCGACACGCGCCGGGCGTTGGGCGCCCACACCGAAAAGCACACCCCGTCGACACCGTCGACCTGCACCGGCTGGGCGCCAAAACGCCCGGCCAGGTCGCGGTGGTTGCCTTCGGCGAACAGGTGCATGTCCATGTCACCCAGTTGCGGGCCAAAGCTGTACGGGTCTTCGGTGACCTGCTCGCCGCCGGCCCAGGCAATCTGCAGCAAGTAGGGATGAGCCTGCTGCACGTGGGCGGTGAACAGCCCGGGCAACTTGCCCTGCTGCATCTGGGCCAGAGGCCGGCCATCGTCGCGGGCCAGCACTTGCACACTCAGGGCGTTGGGCAGGTAGGCCCGGATGTTCAGCCCGCCTGCACCATCGGGGTGCGGGCCGAGCACGGCGAACGGGTCGGCGTGCTCGGCGCTGGCCAGGGCATCGAGGTCCCGCTGCCGGAGGCCGCCGTTGTCACGCGTGGTTGCATTCATCTCACAGCCCCTTTCCATGTGTAGTTCAAAGCGATTGTCTGACGCTGCGGCGCAACGCCAGGTTCATTCAGGTTCATGCCTCGCCCCACGTACTGATCAACCCATGCAAGCCATGCAAAGGCACGGCCAGCCAGCTTGGCCGGTTTTCGGCCTCGTAGGTGATCTCGTAGGCGGCTTTTTCCAGGCAGAACAGCTCCAGCGCCGCGCGCTCGCCCTCGGCGTGCTGCCACGCGTGGGGCATGGCGGCCGTGGCCAAGCCATAGGCTTCGACAAAGGCATGCCTGGACTGGTGCAGGTATTGCCGGGCAACGCGCTGGCGAGCCTGGCCCGCGGCGTCCGACAGGTCGACCGCCGAGGCGCTGCGCAGAATCATCGCAGCAGCATAGTCGAACGAGCGCAGCACGCCGCTGACGTCCTTGTACGGGCTGTGTCTGGCCCGCCGCTCTTCAAGAGGCCGCGCCGGCTCACCCTCGAAGTCGATCAGATAGGCATCGCCCTGCACCACCAGCACCTGCCCCAAGTGCAGGTCGCCATGAACCCGCATCAAAAGACCGCCTTCAGCCTGCCGTGCCAGGTTGGCAATGTGCTGGGCGAGCCCTGCGCGCTGTTGCTGCAGGTCGTCGACCAGCGCCTGGCTGTCGGGTGCGAGGTTGTCGCGGTGCTGGGCCAACAGGTCGAGGGCATGCTCCAGCTCGGCGTTGATCTGCGTGCTCCAGCGTTCGCTGTCCTCGGCAGTGCTGGGCCGTGGTGCAAAGGCCGTATCGTCTGTTGGAGCGCCCAGCAACAGGTGCATCTCGCCAAGGCGCTGGCCGAGCAGGCCGGCGAAGGCGCCAAGTTCGGCCAGTGCATCGGTATGGGCCTCCTGCTGGTGGCTGGACGGCTCCATCTCATCGCGGATAGCGCGTTCGAGGGTGTTCTGCGTCCAGGCCCAGGCATCGCCTTGGTTGCTCAGGTAACCTTGGGCAATCATCAGCAGGTGCGGCTGCTCCGCTGCATCGACGCGGCTGACCCAGGCCAGCAACGGCGAGATATTGGCAAAGCCTGCTTCGGTCAGGTACGCGCTCATTTCAAGTTCGGGGTGAATACCGGGGTTGACCCGGCGGATCAGCTTGAGCACCACGCAACCACCGACCACCACCGAACTGTTGGACTGCTCGGCGCTCAGGTAGCGCACTTCGCTTTCATCGTTCAGACCCAGCGCTGCCAATTGCTCGGTGCATTCGAAATGCAGCTCCCCCAGGCCCTCGCCGCACGGCAGCCGCAGGCCGTCCTGGCAGCCACGCAACACCGCGCGGATGAAAGGCTCGAGGACAAAAGCATCGGTAATCAGCCCCACCTGCCGGCCACGACGTACCCGCGCGAGCGCCAGTTGCTGCGGCAAGGCAGCGTTGATCTGGTCTTCGGGCAGCAAGCCGAATGGCAACTGGTAGTGGGTAACCACGCCATCGCTGTGCACCTCGAACTCGCTGAGCAGCACCGGCAACGCCGAAGTGGCCAGGCGCACGCCGTAACTCAGGCGCACCTGGTCGATAGGCCCTTCCTTGCCGGCGAACCAGCGCCGTTTAGGCAGGTATTGCGGCAGGATCGCGCTTTGCAGGGTATCGCGTGGCTGTGCTTCGAGCAGTTCTTCCATGCGCTTGCGCAGCACCAGGGTATCGAGTTCCGGCAGGCTCTGCGCGGGCTGGATGTGCCAGCTGGGCATGCGGTCATGGGCAGCCAGCACAAACCAGTAGAAGCCATACGGGGCCAGGGTGAGCAGAAACGGCAACTGGCCGATGGGTGGGAACGCGCTGCCTCCAAGCATCTCCACCGGCACCCGGTCGGCGTACTGCGACAGTTCAAGCTCTGCTGCCTGGGCAGCGCGTGACACGTTGGCCACGCACAGCACGATCTCGGTATGACCTTCGGCGTCGGTGTATTCGCGAATGTACGCAAGGATGCGCCGGTTGCTGGGGCTGAGCATTTTCAGGCTGCCACGCCCAAAGGCTTTTTGCTGGTTACGCACTGCCAACAGCCGGCGGTTCCAGTTCAGCAGTGAATGCGGGTCGTGGGCCTGCGCTTCGACGTTGATGGTCTGGTAGCCATACAAAGGGTCCATGACCGGCGGCAGCACCAGGCGCTGCGGGTCGGCCCGCGAGAAGCCGCCGTTGCGGTCTGGTGACCACTGCATGGGGGTGCGCACGCCGTCGCGGTCGCCCAGGTAGATGTTGTCGCCCATGCCTAGCTCGTCGCCGTAGTACAGCGTGGGCGTGCCGGGCATCGACAGCAGCAGGCTGGTCAGCAGCTCGATGCGCCGCCGGTCGCGCTGCAGCAGCGGCGCCAGGCGCCGGCGAATGCCAAGGTTGATACGCGCGCGCCGGTCCTCGGCGTAGTGGTTCCACAGGTAGTCGCGCTCACGGTCGGTGACCATTTCCAGGGTCAGCTCATCGTGGTTGCGCAGGAAGATCGCCCATTGGCAATTGGCGGGTATTTCCGGGGTCTGGCGCAGGATGTCGGTAATCGGGAAGCGGTCTTCCATGGCCAGCGCCATGTACATGCGCGGCATCAACGGGAAATGGAACGCCATGTGGCATTCATCGCCGTCGCCTTCACCGAAATACGGGCGCGTATCCTCCGGCCACTGGTTGGCTTCGGCCAACAGCATGCGGTCGGGGTAGTTGGCGTCGATTTCGGCGCGGATCGCCTTGAGTACGGCGTGGGTTTCCGGGAGGTTCTCGTTGTTGGTGCCGTCGCGTTCGATCAGGTACGGAATGGCATCCAGGCGCAGGCCATCGACCCCAAGGTCGAGCCAGAAACGCATCACCTCGATCACCGCCTTGAGCACCTGCGGGTTGTCGAAGTTCAGGTCCGGCTGATGGGAGTAAAACCGGTGCCAGAAGTACTGACCGGCCACCGGGTCCCAGGTCCAGTTGGACTTCTCGGTATCGAGAAAGATGATCCGCGTGCCGTCGTATTTGTGTTCATCATCCGACCACACGTAAAAATCCCGCGCCTTGCTGCCGCGCTTGGCGTGGCGCGCACGCTGGAACCACGGGTGCTGGTCGGAGGTGTGGTTGATGACAAGCTCCGTGATCACCCGCAGGTTGCGCTTGTGCGCCTCGGCAATGAAGCGCCGGGCATCGGCCATGCTGCCGTAGTCGGGGTGTACGGCCTTGTACTCGGCGATGTCATAGCCGTCGTCGCGCCGTGGCGAGGGGTAGAACGGCAGCAGCCACAGGGTGTTCACCCCCAGTTCGGCAATATAGTCGAGCTTGCTGATCAACCCGGCAAAATCGCCGATACCGTCGTTGTTGGCATCGAAAAACGACTTGATGTGCAATTGGTAGATCACCGCATCCTTGTACCAGAGCGGGTCATCGATGAACGCTGCCGGGCGGGAACGCTTGGCCATGTGCAACTCCTTTAAGTGCGCGGTGCGTCTAGCGCATTTTCTCGATGCGCCAGATGCCGAACGGCTGGTGCCAGGGCTCGATACGCATCCACTGGGTCTTGCCATGCCAGGCCCAGCGGTGGCCGGTCATCAGGTCTTCGCCTTGGGTGCTGGCGGTGTCGTCCAGCCCCAGCTCCCACAGCGGCAGCTCGAAATTGGCTTCCTGGGCGTTGTGCGGGTCAAGGCTGATGGCCACCAGCACGATGTTGTCGCGCGCAGGTGTCATTTTGGCGAAGTACAGGATCTGGTCGTTCCAGCAATTGAGGAACACCACCCCAAGGTGCGTCTGCAGGGCGCGGTTTTGCCGGCGTATGCGGTTGAGCTGGGCGATCTCGGCGACGATGTTGCCGGGGGCGGTGTAATCGCGCGGGCGAATTTCGTACTTTTCCGAGTCCAGGTATTCCTCCTTGCCCGGTAGCGCTGCCGCTTCGCACAGCTCAAAGCCTGAATACATGCCCCACAGCCCGGAGCCCATGGTTGCCAAAGCTGCGCGGATGAGAAAACCGGCGCGGCCAGAGTTGTGCAGGAAAAACGGGTTGATATCCGGGGTATTGACGAAGAAGTTCGGCCGGTAGCAGTGGCTCCAGGGCGGCTGGTTGAGTTCTTCGAAATACTCGCGCAGCTCTTGCTTGGTGTTGCGCCAGGTGAAATAGGTGTAGCTCTGGGCGTAGCCGACCTTGCCCAGCCGGGCCATCATCGCGGGCTTGGTAAAGGCCTCGGCGAGGAACAGCACCTCGGGGTACTGGCTGCGCACATTGGCGATCAGCCACTGCCAGAACGGCAAGGGCTTGGTGTGCGGGTTGTCGACGCGGAAGGTCTTGACCCCCTGCTCTACCCAGCCAATCACTACATCGCGCAGGGCCAGCCACAACCCCGGCACCGCGTCGGGCGCATAGAAGTCGACGTTGACGATGTCCTGGTACTTCTTCGGCGGGTTCTCGGCATAGCGGATGCTGCCGTCCGGGCGCCAGCTGAACCAGCCGGGGTGTTCCTTGAGCCACGGGTGGTCCTGGGAACACTGGATGGCAAAATCCAAGGCGATTTCCAAGCCATGTTCGGCGGCGGCGAGCACCAGCCGGCGGAAGTCCTCGCGGCTACCCAGTTGTGGGTGGATGGCATCG
Organism: Pseudomonas farsensis; assembly: GCF_014268805.2. GTDB lineage: Bacteria > Pseudomonadota > Gammaproteobacteria > Pseudomonadales > Pseudomonadaceae > Aquipseudomonas > Aquipseudomonas farsensis. Next base: position 239,247 of record NZ_JABWRF020000004.1, on the reverse strand, counting down.
TGGCCACCCTCGGCACTGCCGATGGCGTAAGGGCTGCCAGGGTCATCGGGGCCGGCCTGCAAGGCGTTGTTACGGCCTTTGCGGTGCTGCTTGCCGATGGGGTGAATGGGCGGGAAGTACAGCACGTCGAAGCCCATGTCGCGGATCGCCGCCAGCCGCTTGTGCACATCGTTGAAAGTGCCGTGGCGCTCCGGGCTGTCGGTGACCGAGCGCGGGAACAGCTCGTACCAACTGGCAAATTGCGCCGCAGGACGATCGACGTCCAGCGGGAACTCGCGGCTGCGGGTCAGGTAGCTGCGGTGTTCGGCTTCATTCATCAGGCGTGCGGTGTCGGCGTCAAGCAACTGCGCCACCTGCTCGTGCGGCGCAAGGCTTGGCAGGCGCTGCTGGATCTCCAGCAGTTGCTCATGCAGCAAGCCGTCGCTGCGCTCGATGCCTTTGCCGAGCATCAGCCGGCCCTCTTCGAGTTCAAGGGTGACATCTAAGCCCGCTGCGTACTTTTTCTCGAGGTCGTAGCAATAGGTGGCGAACGGGTCGATCCACGCTTCGATGCTGAACAGGTGCAGGCCAAGCTCGGTGGGCGTGAATTCAGCCAACCACAGGTCGTTGCCCGGCGACTGCATGGGCACGGCGTGCCAGCGCCGGCTGTGGGCCTGGCGCCAGTACAGCATCACCGCCAGGCGGTCGTGGCCATCGCTGTAGACCTTGGCGCTGGCCTGCACCGGCTGGCCGCTGATGGCCTTGGCGGCAAATGCGCCAGCGTCGAGCACGGGGCCGGCATCCTCGATCACGATGCGCGGCGCGAGCAACGCCTGGGACAGGCTGATGGCCTGGTCCGGATGATCCAAGGCCATTGGCACGCTTTCGAAGGGCTCGTTACCTGACATCGCACTCACTCCAGGGGGATTGTGGCGGTAAGGGTTCTGAGCCGTGAACGCGCGCGGGGGTTCAAAAAAACTGAGCGAAAGGCGCAAAGCACTTGTCGTAGCCTGCAGTACCTCTTCATTCACCCCCGCGAGGTCAGGCCCCATGAACATCCCAGTGCCACCAGAGACTCCCGACCCGAACATCGACGAGCCACCCCTGCCGCCGCCGGTGCATGAGCCGGATGAATTGCCGATCAAGCCAACCGTGCCGCCTACCGTGGGTGACCCACCGAGCGAGGAGCCGCCGGTGAAGGTGTGAGGATAGACGGGTTGCCGCGCCTGGTTGGGCGGCACCTGTAATTTTGCTAGTAGCGAGTCCTTGAGCAGGTGCTCAATGGAGGCCCTGGGAAGCTACGCCCACGCTGGCGACGATGCATATCCTTCGGCAACACTCAACTGACATTTCTATCAGTAGCCCCACCCTGCCAATGCGCGTAACAAGACGCTCATCCCTTTCGCCGATGAACGCCATGCCCGCCCACGACTCCATCACTACCACGCTTCTGCGCATCTTCGCGGCTCATTTGGAGCTGGAAGAAAAAGACTTTTTGAGCGACTTGAGCTTCCACGAATTGGGCGCTGACAGCATGGACATGGTCGAGATGCAGGCCCTGGCTGAGGAAGCACTTGACATCCGGCTCCCGACACAAATCCCCACCCTCGTAGTTTTCAAAACCCTCGACCGACTGGTGCGCAAGGCGCTGGCCGCAAAAGCCTGACCCCTCCCAAACAGCCGGCTGGACAATTCACCCACTCAGGTTTACGTTAACGTAAAGGTGATCAAAAAAACGCCCTGTGGGGGCGGGCTTGCCCCGCGATTGCTAACGTAAACCACTGCCGCTTTGGCCTTGCAAGCCCGCCCCCACGAGCCATATCAAGAACAACAAGGTGCCGCTCATGCATTACCCAACCCTGAACTTCGCCCTGGGCGAAACCATCGACATGCTCCGCGACCAGGTCCGCCACTTTGTCGCAGCAGAGCTGGCCCCGCGCGCCGCGCAAATCGATGCAGACAACCTGTTCCCCGCCGATATGTGGCGCAAGTTCGGCGACATGGGCCTGCTGGGCATCACCGTGTCTGAAGAGTACGGCGGCGCCGGCCTGGGCTATCTGGCGCATGTGGTATGCATGGAGGAAATCAGCCGCGGCTCGGCCTCGGTGGCGTTGTCCTATGGCGCGCACTCCAACCTGTGCGTGAACCAGATCAACCGCAACGGCAACGCGGCGCAAAAGGCCAGGTACCTGCCGGGCCTGATCAGCGGCGAGCACATCGGCGCGCTGGCCATGAGCGAGCCCAATGCCGGCTCCGACGTAGTGTCGATGAAGCTGCGCGCCGACAAGCGCGGCGACCATTACCTGCTCAACGGCAGCAAGACCTGGATCACCAACGGCCCCGACGCCAATACTTACGTGATCTACGCCAAGACTGACCTTGAACGCGGCGCCCATGGCATCACTGCGTTCATTGTCGAGCGCGACTGGAAAGGCTTCACCCGCAGCAACAAGTTCGACAAGCTCGGCATGCGCGGCTCCAACACCTGCGAGCTGTTCTTCGATGACGTCGAAGTGCCCGAAGAAAACATGCTTGGCCAGCTCAACAGCGGCGTAAAAGTGCTGATGAGCGGCCTGGATTACGAGCGAGTGGTGCTGGCCGGCGGCCCTACCGGCATCATGCAAAGCTGCATGGACCTGGTGGTGCCGTACATTCACGACCGCAAGCAGTTTGGCCAGAGCATCGGCGAGTTCCAGCTTATCCAGGGCAAGATCGCCGACATGTACACCCAGCTCAACGCCAGCCGCGCGTACCTGTATGCCGTGGCCCAGGCTTGCGACCGTGGCGAGACCACACGCAAGGATGCCGCCGGGGTGATCCTGTACAGCGCCGAGCGCGCCACGCAAATGGCCCTGGAGGCGATCCAGATTCTCGGTGGCAACGGCTACATCAACGAATTCCCCGCCGGGCGCCTGCTGCGCGATGCCAAGTTGTACGAGATCGGCGCGGGTACCAGCGAAATCCGCCGCATGCTGATCGGCCGCGAACTGTTCAACGAGACCCGCTGAAAGCGGGTAGCCCACGCGTACCAAGCTTGCAGCTTGCCGGTTACAGCCTGGCCGCTGCCCAAGGACCTGCGATGATTCTGAAGTCTCAGTTGAACACCCGTGCGGCGGATTTCGCCGCCAACAGCGCCGCCATGCTGGAGCAGGTCAATGCCCTGCGCAGCCTGCTTGCCCAAGTCGCCCAGGGCGGCGGGCAAAAGGCCCAGCAGCGCCACACCTCGCGCGGCAAGTTACTGCCACGCGAACGTATCGATCGGCTGCTCGACCCGGGTTCGGCGTTTCTTGAAATCGGCCAGCTGGCAGCCCACCAGGTGTATGGCGAAGACGTGCCCGCTGCCGGCGTGATTGCCGGGATCGGCCGCATCGAGGGCGTGGAATGCATGATCGTGGCCAACGACGCCACGGTCAAAGGCGGCTCGTATTACCCGCTTACGGTCAAAAAGCACCTGCGCGCGCAGGCCATCGCCCTGCAGAACCGCCTGCCCTGCCTGTACCTGGTGGACTCAGGCGGCGCCAACCTGCCGCGCCAGGACGAGGTATTCCCTGACCGCGAGCACTTTGGCCGGATCTTCTTCAACCAGGCCAACATGAGCGCCCTAGGCATCCCGCAGATCGCCGTGGTAATGGGCTCGTGCACCGCTGGCGGCGCCTATGTGCCAGCCATGGCCGACGAGGCGATCATGGTGCGCCAGCAAGCGACCATCTTCCTCGCCGGCCCCCCGCTGGTGAAGGCCGCCACCGGTGAAGTGGTCAGCGCCGAGGACCTCGGCGGCGCCGATGTGCACTGCCGCACCAGCGGCGTCGCCGACCACTACGCCGAAGATGACGAACACGCCCTGGCCCTGGCCCGGCGCTGCGTGGCCAACCTCAACTGGCACAAGCTCGGCAGGCTGCAATGCCAGGCGCCGGTTGCCCCGCTGTACGACGCCAATGAGCTGTATGGCGTGGTGCCCGCCGAGGCCAAGCAGCCGTTTGATGTGCGCGAGGTGATCGCGCGGCTGGTCGACGGTTCGCAATTCGATGAGTTCAAGGCCCTGTTCGGCACCACGCTGGTGTGTGGCTTTGCCCACCTGCACGGCTACCCGATCGCGATATTGGCCAACAACGGCATTTTGTTCGCAGAAGCTGCGCAAAAAGGTGCGCACTTCATCGAACTGGCCTGCCAGCGTGGCATCCCGCTATTGTTCTTGCAGAACATCACAGGGTTCATGGTCGGCAAGAAATACGAAGAAGGCGGCATCGCCAAGCACGGCGCCAAGCTGGTGACCGCCGTGGCCTGCGCCCAGGTGCCTAAGTTCACGGTGATCATCGGCGGCAGTTTCGGTGCCGGCAACTACGGCATGTGCGGGCGCGCCTACGACCCGCGTTTTTTGTGGATGTGGCCAAACGCGCGCATTGGCGTGATGGGCGCCGAGCAAGCCGCCGGCGTGCTGGCGCAGGTCAAGCGCGAACAGAGCGAGCGCAGCGGCGAGGTGTTCAGCCTTGAGGACGAGCAGCGCCTCAAACAACCGATTCTCGATCAGTACGAGCAACAGGGCCACCCGTACTACTCAAGCGCAAGGCTGTGGGATGACGGCGTCATTGACCCGGCGCAAACCCGCGACGTGCTTGGTCTGGCGCTTTCCGCTGCGCTGAACGCCCCGATTGAACAGAGCCGTTTCGGCATCTTCCGGATGTGACCCATGAGCGATTTCGCCACCCTCGAACTGCACAAGGACCCTCGCGGCTTCGCCACCCTGTGGCTGAGCCGCGAGGACAAGAACAACGCCTTCAACGCCCAGATGATCCGCGAGCTGGTCGTGACCATTGAACAGCTTGGCAACGACGCTAGCCTGCGCTTTGTGCTGCTGCGTGCCCGTGGCCGGCACTTCAGCGCCGGGGCGGACCTGGCCTGGATGCAGCAGTCGGCTGCGCTGGACTTCAACACCAACCTGGACGACGCGCGCCAGTTGGGCGAGTTGATGTACGCCCTGCACCGGCTCAAGGTGCCGACCCTGGCGGTTGTCCAAGGCGCAGCCTACGGCGGCGCGCTGGGGCTGATCAGTTGCTGCGACATGGCCATTGGCGCCGATGATGCACAGTTTTGCCTGTCGGAGGTGCGCATTGGCCTGGCCCCGGCGGTCATCAGCCCGTTCGTGGTCAAGGCGATCGGCGAGCGCGCCGCACGCCGCTACGCCCTGACCGCCGAGCGTTTCAGCGCCGAGCGCGCCCGCGAACTGGGGCTGCTGGCCGAGGTATACCCGGCCGCAGAGCTGCCCGCGCAGGCCGAGGCGTGGATCGAAACCCTGCTGCAAAACAGCCCCCAGGCGCTGCGCGCCACCAAAGACCTGCTGCGCGAAGTGGATGACGGCGAACTGAGCCCGGCACTGCGCCGCTACTGCGAAAACGCCATCGCCCGCATTCGGGTCAGCGACGAGGGCCAGGAAGGGCTGCGCGCGTTCCTCGAAAAACGCCCGCCCAGCTGGCAAGCCAAGCCGCACAAGGAGCAGCAGCCATGAGCCGCGCAACCCTCACTACCCTGCTGGTGGCCAACCGTGGCGAGATCGCCTGCAGGGTGATGCGCACCGCCAAGGCCATGGGCCTGACCACCGTTGCCGTCCACAGCGCCATCGACCGCGACGCGCGGCACAGCCGCGAAGCCGATATCCGCGTCGACCTGGGCGGCAGCAAAGCCGCCGAGAGCTACCTGGTGATCGACAAGATCCTCGCGGCCGCCAAAGCCAGCGGCGCCCAGGCGATCCACCCAGGCTATGGTTTCCTGTCGGAAAATGCCGCCTTTGCCCGCGCCATTGAAGCGGCCGGGTTGATGTTCCTCGGCCCACCCGCCAGCGCCATCGATGCCATGGGCAGCAAGTCGGCGGCCAAGACGCTGATGCAGGCCGCTGGCGTACCGCTGGTGCCCGGCTACCATGGCCAGGCACAGGACCTGGACACCTTCCGCGAGGCGGCCGCAAGCATTGGCTACCCGGTGCTGCTCAAGGCCAGCGCCGGTGGCGGCGGCAAGGGCATGAAAGTGGTTGATGAGCCCAGCCAACTGGCCGATGCCCTGGCTTCGGCACAGCGCGAAGCCCAGGCCTCGTTCGGCGATGCGCACATGCTGGTGGAAAAATACGTGCTCAAGCCCCGGCACGTGGAGATTCAGGTATTCGCCGACCAGCACGGTAATTGCATTTATTTGAACGAGCGCGACTGCTCGATCCAGCGCCGCCACCAAAAGGTGGTCGAGGAAGCCCCCGCGCCAGGCCTTGCGCCTGGGCTGCGCAAGGCCATGGGTGAGGCGGCAGTGCGCGCCGCCCAGGCCATCGGCTATGTCGGGGCTGGCACGGTGGAATTTCTGCTCGATGCCCGTGGCGAGTTCTTCTTCATGGAGATGAACACGCGGCTGCAGGTGGAGCACCCGGTCACCGAGGCGATTACCGGCCTGGATCTGGTTGCCTGGCAGATCCGCGTGGCCTGCGGCGAGCCGCTGCCGATCACCCAGGAGCAGGTGCCGCTCAATGGCCATGCCATCGAGGTGCGACTGTACGCCGAAGACCCGGCCAACGACTTTCTGCCGGCCACCGGCACCCTTGCGTTGTACCGTGAATCGGCGCCCGGCGCCGGGCGCCGTGTGGACAGCGGGGTCAGTGAGGGCGATGAAGTCTCGCCGTTCTACGACCCCATGCTGGGCAAGCTGATCGCTTGGGGCGTGGACCGTGAACAGGCGCGCCTGCGCCTGCTGGCAATGCTCGACGAGTTTGCTATCGGCGGGGTGAAAACCAACATCGCCTTCCTGCGCCGCATTCTCGCCCACCCAGGCTTTGCGGCGGCAGAACTGGACACAGGCTTCATTCCACGTCATCAACAGGTGCTGCTACCGGCCCCAGAGCCGCTGCCAGCGTTGTTCTGGGAGGCTGCCGCACAGGCCTGGTTGCAAAGCACTCCGGCCCTGCAACGCGAGGATGACCCGGCCTCGCCTTGGGCCACCCGCAATGGCCTGCGCCTGGGTTTGCCTGCGCGCAGCAGCGTGTATCTGCACAGCGACGGGCAGGCCCAGGCGGTTGCCGTTGAAGGTAACGCACCGAGCGCCTGGCAATTGGCCGGGGAGCAGTTGTGCCACGACCACGACGGCCTGCGCCGGCGCTACCTGGCGGTGCGTCGTGATGATGTGCTGTATCTGCAGTGGCAGGGCGAGCTGCATACGCTGCGCCAGCATGACCCGATAGCCGCTGCTGAAGCGGGCCCGGGGCACCATGGCGGGCTGGCAGCGCCGATGAATGGCAGCATCGTCAGGGTGCTGGTGGAGCCTGGCCAGGTGGTTGCCGCAGGCGCGACGCTGGTGGTGCTGGAGGCGATGAAGATGGAGCACAGCATCCGCGCGGTTGAGGATGGCACGGTCAAGGGGCTGTTTTGCCAGGAGGGGGAGATGGTGAGCGAAGGGAGGGTGTTGGTGGAGATGGAGTGAGGGGACAGGCGACCTGCGGGGGCATCGAGGTGATCGAGTCAGGGCTGCCAAGTGTTTGCCGGAAGCCTTTCAGCGCCTACAAGATCGAGCGCCGCCCGCGCGGCGCATCGCAGGCTATCGCCAGCTCCCACAGAGACCGTGCTCAACCGCAACATTGCTGGTTGGACCCAATGCTGTGGGAAATGATAGAGAGTTGTGGCGAGCGGGCTTGTCCCGCGATGCGCCGCGCGGGCGGCGCTCGATCTTGTAGGCGCTGGAAACCTGCCCGCGAGCACCTGCCAGCCCTCTCGCGCCCCCCTTGAAAGAAGGGGTTGGTGTAGCCCCAGCTACAAAGCCCCCTGCATCCGCACCACCACCCCAAGAAATTCGCACCCGTCCTCGCACAACAACGTCGGGTAGCTTGTGTTTAGTGCCTTCAGATAACGCTGCCCACCCTCCTCGACCAGCTGCCTGAAGATCGCACTCTTGCCAGGCAACCGGGCAATCACCAACTTGCCAGGCTCGGCAGGCAGGCCGTCGTCGACCAGAATGCGCACCCCCTGGGGCACGCTGGTGCCGTGGGCGGCGTTCATGCTGTCGTTCTCCACCGTCAACCAGAACGCCTTGCCCTGGGCCAGATAGTCCGTCTGCTCGAACACCTGTGCCTCTGCCTCAGGCTCGCCCAACGCCACCCACTGGCGCAGCGGGTAGCGGAAGCACACAAAGTATTGAGCCTGGGCATCATCGACGCTTTCGTCTTCGTCCACCACGTACCGGGCGCGCTCCTCGCCCACCTGGCCCTGCACACGCAACTGCATGCAGACCTGGTAATGCGGCATGCCCAATTCGACGAACACCCGGTTCATCGATTCGACCCGCGGTTGCCGGCGCTTACGCAGCCAATGGCCAATGCTGCCCTGGGAAACCCCAACGCGTTCGGCTAGCTGCTCCTGGGAGATATCCAGCTCCTCGATCCGGTCTCGGATGAGTGCGATCCATTTGTCCATATTCATCGCAGGCACAATACGGGCTGCCACCTCACGCTCAATACACATAAAGTAGTATTTCAGTAATCTACTAAAAATACTCAAGGTATTAAACTCGCCGAACACCCTTTCCCGCTTGGACTCTCAGGTAATCAGGATGAACAGCCCGAAAAAAACGGATACAGAACTCGACAGCGAGGCCGCCCGCCGAGCCCTCGACTACTACCTCAACCCGCCCACCGCCACACCCGACCTTGAGCGTTCGCTGTGGACCTTGCGTGACGGGGTGAGCCGCGAGCAGGCCATGGAACATGCCCTGGAGCTGCTGCGCTGCGCTGCGGCCACCGCGCAGGAAACCGCAGCCCATCAGCAGGGCACGACGCGTGAGGTGGTTTTTGCGTTGATGCACATGACCAACATGGCCCGCGCTCTGCTGGAGCAGCGCCACGCCATGGAACAGGATTGAATGCAGGAAGGAAGCAGGACGTGATGCCCAGGGCTGGTGCTATCCCCCGCTGGCAGGGATGAGGCGTGCGTCGGTACGTTTTTTTTACCGAGTACGGTAAAAATCATTTGACTGGCAAATGATAACGATTATTATTGCACTCAGCTGGTCGCGAGACCCGCTGGATAACCTGCAAGTCCTCAGGTCGGACTCTCAGATTATCTCCTCATCAGGCTAATCACGGTTTTTGACCCGGCTTTTTGCCGGGTCATTTTTTTTGCTCTTCAGGCTAATGAAGATCGTTTAATGGCGGCGATCATAGCAAAAGTGTTTCAGTGCGTGAACGCTCATTACAAATCTTTGCCGAATCAGCACTTGAGAATCAATCTCATTGCGATTAAGCTGGTTCGGCGTCACGGAAGACGCGCCCCTCCCTCCATTCCCTGAGCAAGGAGCTGTCCATGAGCCGTCTGCTGTTGCCTCTACAGCAACACCCGCGCACCGCCGACCAGCCTGCCGACTCCCTGCTACATGCACTCAAGCGCCTGCCGCGGCGGGTGCAGCAAGTCTTTCTGCTCAACCGTCTCGACCAATTGCCCTTCGCCGAGATTGCCGCGCGCCTGGGCTTGCCGTTGCTGGCCATCGAGCGCCATCTGAACCAGGCCCTGCAGACCACCCGCGAGCCGGGCGACGCGTTGGCCAGTGTGGCGATCCAATGGTACGTGCGCCTGCAAAGCCCGGAAGTGACGGCCAGCGAACGTATCGATTTTCGCCGCTGGCTGGATGCAGCCCCCGAGCATCTGCACGCCTTCCACCAGACCGAACTGCGCTGGCGCAGCCTGCAGGCACCGGCCCGGCTGCTCGGGCAGGATGGCTGGTATCGCCAGGGCCGGGCGGCACTGTCGCTGGGCGGCTGCTCGGTGACCATTGCGCTAGGGCTAGCGGCCTTGGCAGCACTGGGTTTGTGGGCCTGACCAAAACGCCTGCCTGCCCTTGAGCCAATACGCCACGGTTAGAAGCTGGTCAGCTCACAGAACAGTCCGACTTATTTGAAGGAAATTTCACGCGCCCTGTCGCCAGCGTTGCGGTGTAGAGTAACCGCACAACAACGCCAAGACAGGAGCCTGGCAATGACCGTGACGCTGTCCCCACTGCACATCGACTGTGAGTTCGATGCCGGCAATATCCATGTGGTAGATGCCAGCAACCCCGCCCAGGTGCACCTGCATATCCGCCCGGACACCCACAGCGGCCATTTCCAGTGGTTCCACTTCAAGGTCAGCGGCCTGATCGTGGGGCAAACGCATCGCTTCAGCCTCGACAACGCCCATGCCTCCTCGTACAAAAACGCCTGGACGGGTTACAACGCGGCGGCCTCCTACGACCAGAAAACCTGGTTTCGTGTGCCCAGCCAGTACGACGGCAAGGCGCTCAGCTTCGAAGTCGAGGCCGAACACGACACTATCTGGTTCGCCTATTTCGAGCCTTACTCCCGCGCACGCCACAACCAGTTGATCGAACGCGCCCGGCAAATCCCCGGCGTCGAAGTGCTAGCCAACGGCCGCAGCGTGCAAGGCCGGGACATCCCGCTGCTGCGGGCAGGCGATGGCGGTGCCGGCAAGCGCAAGCTGTGGATCATCGCCCAGCAGCACCCCGGCGAACATATGGCCGAATGGTTCATCGAAGGGGTTATCGACCGTTTGCAGGCCAACGACCCGGCCATTGCGCAACTGCTGGCCAAGGCCGACCTCTACCTGATTCCCAACATGAACCCCGACGGCGCGTTCCTCGGCCACCTGCGCACCAACTTCAAGGGCCAGGACCTCAATCGCGCCTGGCAGAACGCCAGCCTTGAGCAAAGCCCCGAGGTGTTCTTCGCCCAAAGCCAGATGAACTTGTACGGTGTGGACGCCTTTGTCGATGCCCATGGCGATGAAGAAATACCCCATGTATTCACCGCGGCCTGCGAAGGCAACCCTGGCTATACCCCGCGTATCGCCAGGTTGGAAGAGCAGTTCCGCACTACGTTGAGCAGCTTGACCGCAGATTTCCAGACCACCCACGGCTACACCCGCGACGCGCCCGGCCAGGCCAACATGACCCTTGCCTGCAATGCCGTGGGCCAGGCCTATGATTGCCTGTCGCTGACGCTGGAAATGCCGTTCAAGGACCATGACGATGCGCCGGAGCCGGTAGCACAGTGGTCGGGCGCACGCGCGAAGGCGCTGGCCGGGGCGGTGCTTGAAACGCTGCTCAAGATGGTCGACGACCTGCGCTAGCAGCCACTTGTTCTACAGGCTGGCCTGGCCCTCGCCTGGCATCAATACCGCGCCTGGACGCGGTTTCTGTAGGAGCGGCCTTGTGTCGCGAAAGGGGTGCGAAGCGCCCCCAAAATCTGTGCTTCAACTTGATATCGCCTGGGCCGCTTTGCGACCCTTTCGCGACACAAGGCCGCTCCTACACAGTCAAAGCGAATTACCTGAAACCATAGAATCTCCCAAGCTCCAATTCTTTGCGCGATAGCGCAACCCAAAGGGCTGGGCGATCGCTTAAAACGTCACATCCAGCACTACATTGTCGAGGTAGCTGCCAGCCGGCGGAGTGGGCTGGTCGGTGTAAATTCGGGCGTTGTAATTGAACACCTGCGCACCGATGCCACTACCGTTGCCAGGGTTTACATCGGCATCGCTGCTTGCACGCCGGGCCGCCGAAACCGAGCCCCAGCGCGTAGTGCCGCCGCTCTTGAAAATGTCGTAGGCCAGGTAATTGCCAGCGGCGGATTTCATCCGCCGCCGCCCACCCAAAGCGTTCTGCCCATCGTTCAGGCCTACGGTGTAGGCACTGCCCTTGGTGCACGACAGGCTCAAGCTCTGGTTCACCGTAGTGAACCCGGCCACCACCGGCGCACTGCCAAAGCTGATGTTCGGGGTGGTGATCTGGCAGTCGTTACTCACGGTCAGGCTGACACTGACGGTCTGGTTGCCAGACCCGACATCCCGCCCAAGGCAAACGTTGCCAAGGCCAATGCCAGAGCAATAATTCCACGCCCAAGCCACGTTCAGCGTCTCGGTATAAACCCCCGCCGCGACATTGGCGCCGATAACCGTCTTCAGATACAACGGTGCGGTCTTGGGCGTGTTGCCGCTGAGCAAACCCAGCGCATCGGCCACGCCATTGCGGGCCAGATCAAACTGCGTGCCGCGGGTGATGGCGTAGCTGGCCGCACTGTCGGCATAGATCGTATAAGGGATGACATCCCCCGTCGGCGCCACCAGCCCGCTGCTGGTGGAGGTGATGGTGACGTAGATGTGGTCGGTACTGACCAGCAGCGACAGCAGCGAACCGGTGCAGCGCAGCCCGGCGTTGGGGGTTGAGGCGCTCTGCACAGTGGTGCGCACCAAGGTTGAGTTGACGGTGCCGAACCCCGCCGCAGCGGTGCTGACCACAGAGCACGCGGCCCACGCGGGCGCCGGCAACAGCACTGCCAGCAAGGCCAGCCCGAGGCGCCGCATCACTGGCACACCAGCGGGCCGATCAGCGGGATCGGGCCCTGCCCTTCAGGCAACCTGAAGGCCACCGTGCACTGCCCACCGTCCGCCTTGTCCACCCGCAGATGGTTGTCTGGCGCCAGGTTTTCCAGATACACCAGCCCGTCCCAGCCCACCACCGCCTCGCTGCCACTCTCCTGATGCAGCACCCGGCTGCCCAGCTTGAGTTCCTGCTGCTTGCCATCCACCAGTACCAGGCTCGCCGCCAACACCCGCTTGAGCGGGAATTCCAGCAGGTAACCGCTGTTGCGGCGCACGGCCACGCGCTGCTCAACCTGCGGCGCCAGCACATCGGCCGGCAGGTCCATGGGGTCGATCTCGTATTTGCCTCGGTAATAGCCGCTGCTGTACGGCACCAGCAGGTGCCCGTTACGGTCGGTACGGCCAACCAGCTGGTTTTCGTAGCGCACCGGCACATCGGCGTAGCCTGCTGTGCTGACTACCACAAAGGCATCATCGATGCGGTTGGCGGCGAACACTCCGGCATCCATCAGGACCAACGAGCCGCTGACATCGGCCCAGCGCGTCATCTGCTCGCTACTGCCGTACAGCCCGGCCTGCAACTGCACCGACTGCAGCCGCCACGTCAGGTCGGCCTGACGATAGGCACCGCTGCTGCCGCCGCTGGCGTAGCCCAGGTTGTAGCCGACACCACCCCCAACCGGCACCGCGCGGCTGTAGTTGACGCGCTGCAGGTCCTGGCCGTCCTTGCTGCGCTCGGCGCTGAACGAGAGCGTGCCGCGCAGATCGAACGGCACCACCACCTGGGCCTGCACCGCCCACTGGCTGTCGCCGATATCGCGGTTGGCCGACAGGTACAGGCTGCTGTTGCCCCACAGGGGCTTGCTCCAGCTCAGGTTCAGCAACCGGGTGCGCGAGCCGTCGCCAGCGCGAATATCGAAGAAGCCCGCACCCAGGCTGCCGTAGCGGTCCAGGTTCACGCTCACGGTAGCCTGCTCGCTGCGCCGGCTCAGGCGCGTGTAGGGGCTGTCGACCAGCGACAGATCGGCGTATTCGCCACGGCGCTCGATGCGCTGGTAATTGAAGCCAAGGCGCCGGCTGTTGTACTGGTAGCCAAGCGCCACCTGTTGGCCGCTCTCCCCGGCGAAGCGGCTTTGCGCCACTGCAGCATTGAGCACGCCAAAGGTACCGACGCGCAGATTGCCACCCACGCCGCCGAGCGCCAGCGACTCGGACGTCTCGGCATGGGTTTCGACAGTGAAGTAGTCCGACAGGCCATGGCGCAAGCTGGCAGTCGCCACCCCTGGGCCATAGGCAAAGTCGCGCACGGCGTAATCACGGCGCAGGCTGCCTGCGGCCATCGAGAAGTCGGACAAACCCTTGGCCAGCAAGCTGCTGGTGACGTAGAACGGCAAGGTCGTTGAGACCTGCCGGCCCAGGGCGTCGGTGGTGACGACCACGGCCTCACCCGCGCCATTGATGAACGGCACGTTGGTTAGCGTGTAGGGGCCTGGCTGCAGCTCGGTGGTACTGCTTTTGTAGCCATTGATGAACAGATCCAGCGAGGTTGGCACCGCCGCTTCGCCGGCAAAGGCCGGCAAGGGGTAGGTGACCAGGTCTGGGCGGGCGCCGAAGTCGCGCGACAATTGCACGCCCCCCACACGCACCGAGGTGGTCCACGGCAAGGCGCCGGTCACCACGTCGCCCAACTCGTAGCTGAGCAGGCGCTGTTCATCGGTGTAGCGAAACGTGGTGTCGTAGCGCAGAAAACCCTGGCGCGTCTCGCTGTGCGGCCCATTGAACGACTGGCGCCACTGCCCGGTGGTGGAAAACGTGCCCCAGGTGTCGAACAGACGCAGTTCGTTCCAGGCAGCCAGGTAGGTCCCGCCGTCGTCGGTATCGTTGAGGTAGGCATCGTAATTGAACAAGGCGCCAAAACTGGTGCGGTTGTCGCTGGCCGGGTACAGGCCGCGGTCACCGATTTGCTGGTCCGGCAGCCACGACGGTGGCACCTGCAGCAGCAGGCGCTGGTTCTGGCTGTCGTAGTCGGCGTGCAGGCCTGGAATGTCTTCCACGGCGACCTCGCCTTGCGGGTCACCCGGCAAGCGCACGCCGGCCTCGCGCAGCACCTCGCTGGGCAGGTACAAGCGCCCTGCCCGCTGCTGCACCGGCACCAGCTCAGCCTTGCCCACCTGGTTCACCAGTAGGTCCAGGTACAGCGTGGCATCGGCAATGGCCGAACTCTCGGCGGGCGGTGGCGGTAGTTCGTCGGCCACCGCAAGGCCCACCCCCAGCACTGCCAGGCCCAGCCATACTCGATGCGTTGCTGCCCGCATCCAGCTCACACACGATTCTCTGCCATTGCCGGGTCCTCCCTGGCCCCTGACGTGCATCTACTGCGTGGATTACTGCCCTTGCCGAATCGCCTGCGCCACGTCCTGGCCGTTGACCCGCCCTTTGAGCACGCTAGCGGCGCCCGGCGCTGCGGGCACCGGCCATCGCATGCTGGCGCCGGGCAGCACGTAACCCAGCAAGCCCTCCACCAGCGGCCGCTCCTGCCCGCCCTGTTGCAGCACCACATCGGTCAGCCGGGCGTGTACCGGGCCGGTGTTGCGCAACTCCACATAGGGTTTGCCCTGCACCGTCACCGCGCGCCAGCTCAGTTGCGGCTTGCCCACGCCTTCGGCGCTGCGGTTGCCTTCGCTGTCGGCCTTGCCCCACAGCCCATCGCCGTAGACGAACAGCGGCACCGAATAACGCATCTGCAGACGGATCGCAGCCTTGGGCCCCTCTGCTGCTGGGTCGGTGGGCAAGGGTGACGGGATCTCGTCGATGATGATGCGGTAAGCCTGCTCCTGCCCCGCTGGCGAGTTGCCGGTGCGGGTCAGGCGAATCAGTTGCTTCTGCCCCGGGGCGATATTGGCCACCGGTGGGCTGCCGATGATGTCGCGCTGGGCCTGAAACTGTTCCTGGAACTCGCCCTGGCGCCAGGCGAACACCCGCACCTGCAGGCTGGCCGGCGTGCTGCCGCGGTTTTCCAGCCATAGCGCACCGGCCTTCTGGTCGGCCTCAAGCACCGGGTCGATCGGCCAGATCAACACCGAGGTGGCGGCGAAGGCCGGCGTACTCGCCAGCAGCAACAGCCCGATGATTCCTTGCGCCAGTTTCGCGCCTGCCCGCATACCGCTCTCCTTCATCTGGTCGATTACAGCGCCTGGTTCACCAGGTCACCGTCACTTGCACAACATCGGTGTAGGTCCCAGCCGGCAAGTTGCCGGGCAAGGTGGTGCGGCCATAGACCGGCAGCTTGATGGCAGTAGGGTCGCTGTAGCTGACCGTGGCACTGGTGCCAATACCCAGCGCCTGGCTGTAGGCGGCGTCGCTGAACAGCTGATAGGCCAGTAGCTGGGTACCGCCGTTGCGCTTGAGGTTGCGGGTGCCGCTGGCGCTGTTCTGCCCACCATCGAGCTTCATGCTCAGACCAACCCCCGGCGTGCACTGGAAGGTCACCGTGGTGCCGCCCAGCGACGTGCCAACCACTCCGGTGGCCAGCGCCGAGCGGGTCCCGAAATCGAGCACCCCGTAGGTGGTCACCCCGCCCACCACCAGGCACCCGGCGCTGATGGTCGCAGATACCTCGAAGGTACTGCCGGTTACCGCCTGGGTGCCCTGCACGGGTATCAGCACCAGCCCGGCAAGCAGCAGGCGAAGCGCGCTGCACATGGTTCAGAAACTCAGCTCGACCGCCACTGTGTCGGTGTACACCCCTGCCGGCAGCCCCGCTTTACCACGTGCTTGGCCGTACAGGTTGACGGTCTGCGCAGCACCGGTGCTGGTCGGCAAAGTGATGGTGCCGTCGATGGCCAGTGGCTGGGTGCGCCCGGTGTCGGTGTAGAAATCGTAGGGCACATAGTTGCCAGCACCGTCAGCCAGGGCGCGGGTGCCTCCAGAGGACTGGCCGTCATGGGCCCCGGCGCGCACGCGGATCGACGGCACGGTGCCCGCCGAGCACAAAATGCTCATCGCCCCACCGCCGCCGCCGAGCACTTGCCCGTTGGCGGTGGTGAACAGCGCATCCTGGGTGCCGAAACTGAGGGTACCGAAGTTCAGCCCGGAGCTACCGGAGCCGCCATTGACCTGGCACGCAGCGGTAAGGGTCAGGGTCGAGCTGATGGTGCCGGTTACGGTGGCGGCCTGAACCTGAGCGGTCAGGGCCAGGGCCATGCCTGCGAGCAGGCAGCGAGAATAGTGCTTGGGCATCGGGATCTCCTTGCGTGTTACCAGTCCAGTGTCACTCTGAGGGTGTCGCGGTACAGCCCGGCCGGCAGCGCGCGCGGCTGCGCGACCACCACGCCGTAAATGGGTACGGGAACTTGCTGGGTGCCTCTGATGGTGAAGGTGCGCGCCTGGCCGACGGCGTAGCGGCTGTTGCCAGCGGGGTCGACAGCCAACTGATAGACGATGGTTTCGCGGCCGTTGCTCAGCCGGCGCACGCCGTCGCCGCCGTTTAGCCCTTCGTCGATGCGCACGGTGAAGGCGCGCACCTGGGGCGAGCAACTGATCTGCAGGCCACCTGCACCGCCGGCGTCGTCCACCTTGCCGGCCAGCGGTTGTTCCCAGGACGGGCCTTGCGCGCCGAAGTCGATCAGCCCTGGGTTGCCGAGGGTTGCCGGCTGGGGGTTGTTGTTGATCTGGCAGGCGGCGCTGATGATCAACTGCGCCTGGATGAACCCGGTACTGCTGCCGTGGACAGTGCCACCCGGTAGCAACAGCGGGCCGAGGGTCAGCAGTAGAAGGGATGTGCGTTGCAGCCGTTCCTTGTGCATGGCGGTTCCCTACCAGGTCACGGTGACTTTGAGCAGGTCGGCATACAGCCCGGCCCGCGGCACCCACGCTATCTTGTCGATACGCGCATACAGCGGCAGTTCCACCGAGCCGCTGTCCGGCACCCGCGCCGACTGCGCGACACCCACTTCAAGGGGTTCGCGCCAGGCGGCATCGCGGTAGAGGCGGTACGGGATAGGCTGGGCGCGCTGATCAGTGCTGGCCAGGTAACGCACCTGGCCGACGCCGCCGTGCAGGCCGCCGTCAACGCGAATCTGGTAGGGGGTATCGGGGTTGCACTCAAGGCGTGGCGGCCGCGGGCTGTACAGCACGCCGGCCAGCGGCGCACCGGGGCCGTCCAGGCGGGCGGCGGCGCCAAGGTCGATCACTCCTAGCGCTTGGGCACCGGCATCACGTTGCTGATTGACCAGCATGCAGCCGCGCTGCACCCGTACCTGCACATCGACGAGAAAGTCTGCTGCCATTGCACTGCTGCTCAAACACAGGCCCAAACACCCGGCCACTAAGCGCTCCTTCACCTTTTACACCCTGCCCTGAAGAGGTTGAATTTGAGCGTAGCAGTGGGAATTGATCAGGGCCGGGCGATGGATATCTCTCTTTGGCATTAATAAAAAGGGCTAAACGGCGTAACCGGGGGTGCAGAAAATTTATTGAAAAATGGACGAAACCCCTGAACTTCCTGCCCCTCCAATAGCCATAAGCCGGCAATCCAGGCCGCCTTCTGATACTTTGCACCGCGACACAAGTACCTGCCCCGCGCATGGACGGACCCACAGGAGATTCCCTTGAGCAATGCCCCGACTTCGCTCGAACAGGCCATCGAGCGCTGCGCCCAGGAACCGATCCGGATCCCCGGCAGCATCCAGCCCCAAGGTTTTCTGTTGGTGCTCGACCACAGCGACCTGAGCATTCTTCAGGCCAGCGAAAACAGCCAGCAATGGCTCGGCCAGCCTGCCCAGGCGCTGCTTGGCCAAGCGCTGCCGGCCTTACTCGCCGAGGGCGTCAACCTGCGCGAGCTGTTGGCAAACCTGCCTGAGGACGAGGTGTTTCCGTTCCATATCGGCGACCTGCAACTGCACCCGCAGGCCCCCTGCCAGGAACCGCTGCGCGTGCTCGCCCATGCCCATGACCAGGTGCTGATCGTCGAATTCGAACCCAGTGCGCGGCGCGTTTCGCAGCACAGCGACTATTATCCGCTGGTGCGCGCTTTCGTCAGCACCGTGCACCAGGCCAAAGGCATCGAGGAACTGCTGCAGCAGGCGGTTCGGCAGATCAAGCGCATCACAGGTTTCGGCCGGGTAAAAGCCTACAGCTTCGATGCCGATGGCACCGGCAAGGTCCTGGCTGAAGCCTTGGACCCCGGCTACCCCAGCTACCTGGGCCAGAGCTTCCCGGGGTCGGACATCCCGCGCCAGGCCCGCGAGCTGTATTGCATCAACCGCATCCGCGTCATCGAAGACGCCGATTACCAGCCCGCAGCGCTGGTCCCCGAGCTCAACCCTCGCACCGGCCAACCACTGGACATGAGCTTCGCCACCCTGCGCAGTGTCTCGCCAGTGCACCTTCAGTACATGCGCAACATGGGCACGCAGGCTTCGATGTCGCTGTCGATCGTGGTCGACGGCAAGCTCTGGGGGCTGGTGTCGTGCCACCACGAACAGCCGCGTGCGGTGGACTTCCAGAGCCGCACCGCCTGCGAACTGCTGGCCAACGTGCTATCGCTGCAGCTTGAAGCGCTGGAAGCCCACGACAGCACCCGTTTTCTGCTCGACCTGCGCCAGTACATCGTGCGCATGCTTGCCGCCATGGCCGACCATGACAGCGTCAGCGATGGCCTGCTGGCACAGCCCGAGGTCATGCTGCAATTTGCCCGCGCCTCTGGCGCTGCGATCATCAGTGCCGAACGCTGCGACCTGATCGGCCACACCCCGCCCGCAGCGCAGGTAAACGCCTTGGTGCACTGGCTGGGCCAGCGCAGTGGCGAGTTGGTGTTACACACCGACAACGTGCGCCGCGACATCGAGGTGTTGCCGGAACTCGCGGAGCATTCTGCCGGGGTGCTGGCGGTGGCCATCTCGCAGATCCACTCGCACTACCTGGTGTGGTTCCGCGACGAGCAGGCGCGCACAGTCGATTGGGCCGGCCGGCCAGAAAAGCATATTGGCCCGCAAGGCACGCTCAACCCGCGGCACAGCTTCGAACGCTGGCGGGAAGAGGTCCGCGACTTCAGCGCACCGTGGGAGCCACTGATCATCGAAGGGGTTACCGAACTGCGCAACGCCGTGCTCGGCATCGTCCTGCGCAAGGCTGAAGAACTGGCGCAACTGGCCAACGAGCTGAAGCGCTCGAACAAAGAGCTCGAAGCGTTTTCCTACAGCGTATCCCACGACCTGCGCGCGCCGCTGCGGCACATCGCGGGCTACAGCGAACTGCTCAACGAGCTTGAGGGCGAGCACCTGACCGAGCGCGGCAAGCGCTTCCTGGGCCATATCGAGGAAGCCGCACAGTTTGCAGGCTCGCTGGTCGACAACCTGCTGAATTTCTCGCAGATGGGCCGCTCGGCGCTGCGCCTGTCGGATGTTGACCTCAATGCGCTGGTCGAAGCGATCCGCAACGAAACGGCGCCTGACTACGCCGGGCGCACTATTATCTGGGAAGTGGCGCAGCTGCCCAAGGTGTACGCAGACCCGGCCTTCATCAACATGGTGCTGCACAACCTGATCGCCAACGCCATCAAGTACAGCCGCGACCGCGACCCTGCGCGTATCGAAGTGGGCGCGGTGCAACACGCCGACGAGACCGAGGTGTACGTGCGCGACAACGGTGTGGGCTTTGACATGGCCTATGTCGACAAGCTGTTCGGCGTGTTCCAGCGCCTGCATCGCATGGAAGAATTCGAGGGTACGGGTATTGGCCTTGCCAGTGTAAGGCGTATCATCGAGCGCCATGACGGCCGGGTCTGGGCCGAGGGCCGTGTCGGCCAGGGCGCCAGTTTCCATTTCACCCTGCCCCATCAATTACCGACAGCCTGAGGCCGCCGATTACCATGCTCAAGCCTATCCTGCTGGTCGAAGACAACCCTCGCGACCTGGAACTCACCCTCGTGGCGCTGGAGCGTAGCCAGCTGGCCAACGAAGTCATCGTGCTGCGCGACGGCGCCGATGCACTGGACTACCTGCTGCGCCGCAATGCCTATGCCGACCGCGACGACGGCAACCCCGCCGTCATGCTGCTTGACCTGAAACTGCCCAAAGTCGATGGCCTGGAGGTGCTCAAGCTTGTACGCACCACGCCTGAGCTGCGCAGTATCCCGGTGGTTATGCTGACGTCCTCGCGCGAGGAGCCCGACTTGCAACGTGCCTACGAGCTGGGCGTCAACGCCTATGTGGTCAAGCCGGTGGAGTTCAAGGAGTTTGTCACCGCCATTTCCGACCTCGGCGTGTTCTGGGCGGTGCTCAACGAGCCACCACCCGGTTCGCTGCGCCTGAGCCGCCGTGGCAACCAGTAAGGCGGGCAACATGCAGCAAACCCCGTTGCACATCCTCATGGTCGAAGACAGCACCATGGATGCCGAGCTGATCCTGATGCGCCTCGAGCGCAGCGGCCTGCACGTGCAGTCAAAACTGGTGTTCGACCATGTGGCGGCCGAGCACGCCCTGCGTGAAGCCAGCTTTGACCTGATTCTCTGTGATTGCGTGCTGCCAGGTTCCTCCGGCGCCGAGGTGCTGGCCATTGCCCAGCGCCAGGCCCCTGGGGTGCCGTTCATCTTCCTCTCCGGCATTTATGGCGAAGAGCACGCGGTGGAAATGATCCGCCTGGGTGCCACCGACTATGTGCTGAAAAAGAATCTCTCGCTGCTGCCCAAGGCCGTGCGCCGGGCGTTGACCGAGGTGCACGAGCGCCAGCGTCGGCGCCGCGCCGAAGAAGCGCTGGCCGATGTCGAGGCGCGTGCGCGCATCGCCATTGACGCCGCCGGCATGGGTACCTGGGAGTTTCGCCCGCAGGAGGGCGAGCTGCTGTGGGATGATCGCTGCAAGATGCTGTTCGGGCTGCCTGCCGATACGCACATGACCCTTGATGTGTTCTACGACGGCATCTACCCCGAAGACCGTGACAAAGTCCGCGAGATGGTCGAGCACGCCATGCGCCCCGACAGCGATGGCCGCTACCGCGTGGAGTTTCGCATTGCCCAGCCCGAGGGCTACGAGCCTCACTGGCTGCTGTCCACCGGACAGACGCAGTTCGTCGATGGCAAGTGCGTACGGTTTTCCGGGGTGCTGCAGGATATTCACCAGCAACGCCAGGCCACCCGCGCCCTGGAGCAGCTCAACCAGATGCTCGGCGAGCGGGTCGAACGGCGCACCCGCGAACGTGACCGTGCCTGGGAGTTGTCCCAGGACTTGCTGGCGGTACTGAACAAAGACCTCACGCCGGTGGCGCTGAACCCAGCCTGGGAGGCGAGCCTGGGTTTCAGCCTTGAGCGCCTCGGGCAAGCCTCGCTGTTGCAACTGCTGCCCGAGCCCGACCAGGAGGTGCTGCTGGCAGAGCTCGCCGCGCTGTCACTCGGGCGCACCAGCGCTCGCTTTGTCGGCCGCGTGCTGCACGCCAACGGCCAGCCGCGCTGGTTGTCCTGGGTAGTGGTGCCGGACGATGCCCTGCTGCACGTGGTCGCCCGCGACATAACCAGCGAGCGCGAGGCAGCGCTGGAGCTGGCCCAGGCCAACACCCGCCTGCGCGAGCAAATTGCCGAACGCGAGCGCGTCGAAGCCGCCCTGCAGCAAATGCAACGCCTCGAAGCCGTCGGCCAGCTCACCGCAGGCGTTGCCCATGACTTCAATAACCTGTTGACGGTGATCCTGACCGGCGCCAGCTTCCTTGAACGCGACCTGCAAAGAGGCCAGCTCGAAAAGGCCGACAAGCGGCTGCAGCATATCCGCGAAGCGGGCGAGCGCGGCGCCAAGTTGACTGCACAGTTGCTGGCTTTTTCGCGCAAGCAGCGTCTGGAGCCGGTGCCGGTGGACCTCAACGGTACGCTGTCCGGGCTGGAAGAGCTGCTTAGCCGCACCCTTGGCGGCAGGATCGCGGTAAGCCTGGATCTGGACCGCAACCTGTGGCACGCGCTGGCCGACCCTACCCAGACCGAGATGATCATTCTCAACCTGGCGATCAACGCCCGCGATGCCATGCCCAATGGTGGCCAGCTCACCCTGTCCACCCGCAACACCCAGGTGAACATGCGCCCGCGCCGCCCGGAAGACCCGGAGCCCGGCGAATACGTGGTGCTGAGCATCCGTGATACGGGTTGCGGCATGAGTGAAGAGGTGCTGGCCAAAGTCTTCGAGCCGTTCTTCACCACCAAGGATATTGGCAAAGGCTCAGGCCTGGGGCTGGCCCAGGTGTTCGGCTTTGCCAAGCAATCCGGCGGGGGGGTACGTATCGAAACGGCGCCGCAGCGCGGCACCCAGGTGAGTGTCTACCTGCCGTCGGTCAAGCACCGCCCCCGCGACAGCGCCCCCGAAACCCCTACCCCACGGCCCCTTGCCAGTGGCGGCGGCGGCGAGCGGATATTGCTGGTGGACGACGACCATGCTGTACGCGAGATGATTGCCGATGTACTGGGCCGCCTGGGTTATCAGGTGCGCCAGGCCGTCAGCGGCGCGCAGGCGCTGGAGCTGCTCGATGAGCACATCGACCTGCTATTCACCGATTTCGCCATGCCAGGGCTCACCGGCGCCCAGCTGGCCCAAGCGGCCCGCGAGCGCTTTGCGCAACTGCCCGTGGTGTTCCTGACTGGGTACGCAGAGGTTGAAGAGCTGAACCTGCCGCATAGCCGCGTGCTGCAAAAGCCCGTGCACGAGCAGGCGCTGGCCCAGGCATTGGCCGAGCTGCTGGAAAATTGAGAGGCAGAACGAAAAAAATCGCCGAAAGGCGATTGGGAGACTGACTGCTGATTAAGTAATGGCAGGGGCGGCTGGATTCGAACCAACGCATGGCAGGATCAAAACCTGCTGCCTTACCGCTTGGCGACGCCCCTGTATCGGATGTGACGAGTGACTGATGCACTGTCGATCTGACAATTCACCGAGTGCTCCGTGTGGAGCAGCTCGGGAATGGGCCGAACTTTACCAGCGCCTTTTCCAGTTGAAAAGCTTTTTCTTAAAAAAAACGCAGAAAAACAGCAAGTTAGTCCATCTGTATTTTGGCAGCGGCGATTCCTTGCGGCTGACTCGCGGTGGCAGCGTACCGCTCGTCGTATTTTTTCCGTCTCGCTTCAACACAATCGGCTTTGGCCCTTCCAATCAGGTAGACCTTAACCTGCGCATCACAAGGAGGCGCCATGCCAGTTTCCCACGACCTTTATCAGGACCTGCACTACCCCCGTGAAATCGTCCAACAGCGCCGTCAGCAGGACAAGGAACTCGACCGCCTGCTAGACGACTATGTCGACATCGACAATCAGGTCCTGGCTGCCGAGGCTATTTCAGCGGGCAACTTCGTCGATGAGGACCTGCGCCGCCTCAAGGAACGTAGGCTGGCCGTGAAGTACATGATCGACCGGCAGCTCCAGCGCAAGGGCTGAACCGCGCTGGCAATGCTGGCTGGGGAGTGGGCTTGCACCGCGTCTGCACTATTGGTCAGAATCCAAGGCTGCCCCCACGCCGAGGACCTTGCCCCTTGCCCAGCTGGATCCCTGCCCCGCTGCGCCGCGCGCGCACTTGCGAGCCCGCGCCAAGCGCACTGCTGACGCACTTTCAGGACAAGGCCCGCGACCGCGGCTACTTGCTCAGCGACGGCCAACGCCTAGTCATCGACGCCATGGCCACGCAACTGGCTGTGCTGGAACAAGGCCAGGCGTGCAGTTTGTACCTGCACGGCTCGGTCGGGCGCGGCAAGAGCTGGTTGCTCGACGGTTTTTTCCAGGCCGTGCCGGTTAGCGCAAAGCGGCGCCTGCACTTTCACGATTTCTTCGCCCGGCTGCACCAGGGCATGCACCGCCATCGCGCCCTGGACGATGCCCTGGAGGCGACGCTCGATGAACTGCTGGGTGAAGTGCAGGTGCTGTGCTTCGACGAATTCCATGTGCATGACATCGGCGATGCCATGCTGCTGACGCGGCTGTTCACGGCCTTGTTCGAACGCGGCGTGTTTCTGCTGGTGACCTCCAACTACGCCCCTGAGGGCCTGCTCCCCAACCCGCTGTACCACGAGCGTTTTCTGCCGGTAATCCGCTTGATCCACGGGCGCATGCAGGTGCTGGAAGTGGGCGGCGATACCGACTTTCGCAGCCTGCCGGCCAACCGCGAGCACCAGCGCTTTACCCAGGGGTACTATGTGTGGCCAGGCGATGCCGAGCAGCGTGCAGAACTGCAACTGCCGCCGAGTGAGGCAAAAGTGCTGGAGGTCAACAAACGCCCGTTGCGGGTGCTGGCAGAAGATGGCCAGCAAGTGATGTTCAGCTTCAGCGACCTGTGCGAGCAGGCCACCGCGGTAATTGACTACCTGGCGCTGGCCGAGCGTTACCAGCACTGGATCATCGACGGCCTGGACGACTTGGCCGAATGCTCGCTGGCCGCCCAGCAGCGTTTCGTCAACCTGGTGGATGTGCTGTATGACCAGGATCGCCAGGTGACGGTGATTGGCAAACGCCCGTTGGCAGACAGCCTGGGCGGCGCAATTGGCGACCTGATGCGCACCCGCAGCCGGTTGGGACAACTACATCAAGTTGGGCCGTGAGGGGCACCACGCTGGCCTGCTTTTCGCCGCCAACTGTAGGAAATCGCCCAGAGAACTGGGCAGCGTTGGAAACTCCAGGGTTTTGTGCCAGCGCGGGGCGGCCTCATCGCAGGCTATCGCCAGCTCCCACAGAGGCCGCGTCAGCCGCGATATCCGAGCCTGGCTCAGATCCCTGTGGGAGCTGGCGCCAGCCTGCGATGAGGCCGGTACAGGCGAGCACCTAACCTCACCCCGCACGCGCCAGGTTGGCCAACACCCCTTCAATCTCCCCAAGCACCGCCGGATCATCCAGCGTTGAGGGCGGGATATACGGCTGCCCATCAGCAATCTTGCGCAGCACCGCCCGCAGAATCTTGCCCGAGCGGGTCTTGGGCAAGCGCTTCACCAGCCGCACCTGATTGAAACAGGCCAGCGCGCCAATATGCTCGCGGACACTGGCGGCAAGCTCGGACTGCAACTGCGCCTCGCCAATGCCCTGCCCGTCCTTGAGCACCACCAACGCCAGCGGCACCTGGCCCTTGATGTCATCATGCACGCCGATTACCGCACACTCGGCCACCGCCGGGTGGCGGGCGACCAAGTCTTCCATCTCGCCTGTGGACAGGCGGTGGCCAGAGACGTTTATCACGTCGTCGGTACGGCCCATGATGTAGACAAAACCCTCGTCGTCCAGGTAGCCACCATCGCCCGTGTGATAGTAGCCCGGGTGGGTGTGCAGATACGCCTCAAGATAGCGGTCGTGGTCGCCCCAGAGGGTCTGGCTGCAGCCAGGCGGCAAGGGCAGCGCGATGACAATGGCACCCTGCTGGTTCGGGCCAAGCACCTTGCCATCATCGTCCAGCACCTGCACATGGTAGCCAGGCACCGCGCGGTTGCTCGATCCAGGCCGTGCGGCGCTACCTTCCAGCCCAACGCAGGGCGCAGTCACCGGCCAGCCGGTTTCGGTTTGCCACCAATGGTCGTGCACCGGCTTGCCGCTGACCCGCTCAAGCCATTCGTGGGTGCTGGAGTCGAGCTTTTCGCCGGCCAGGAACAACTGGCGCAGGCAGCTCAGGTTGTGGCCACGGATCAGCTCGCCTTCAGGGTCTTCCTTGCGGATCGCACGCATGGCGGTGGGTGCGCAGAACAGCGCGTTGACCTGGTACTGCTGCACCACGCGCCAGTACGCAGAAGCATCGGGGGTGCGGATCGGCTTGCCTTCATAGAACACCGTGGTACAGCCGCTCATCAGCGGCCCGTAGACGATCAGCGAATGCCCTACTACCCAACCGACGTCGGAAATACCCCACCAGACGTCCCCCGCCTGCATGCCGTAGATATGGCGCATGGCGTAGCACAGGGCCACCGCGTTGCCGCCGTTTTCGCGCACGATGCCCTTGGGTTTGCCGGTGGTGCCGGAGGTATACATGATGTACAGCGGGTCGCCTGCCGCCAGCTCCACCGGAGCCACAGGCTGGGCGGTGGCCAGCGCCTGCTGCCAGTCGAGGTCGCGCTGCGGCAACAACTCGGCGTGGGCCTGCGGGCGCTGCAGCACCAGGACGTGGCGAGGTTGATGGCGGGCCAGTTGCAAGGCGCGGTCCACCAGGGGCTTGTAGTGGATGACACGGTCGAACTCCAGGCCGCACGAGGCCGTGAGGATCAGCGCAGGGCGGGCGTCGTCAATGCGCAGGGCCAGCTCGTTGGCGGCGAAACCACCAAACACTACTGAATGAACGGCACCGATGCGCGCGCAGGCGAGCATGGCCATGGCGGCTTGGGGGACCATGGGCATGTAGATGATCACGCCATCGCCCTTGCCCACGCCCAGGCTGCGGAGCAAGCCGGCCAGGCGCGCCACTTCGTCGCGCAACTGGTTATAGGTGTAGGTCTGTTGGGTGGCGGTGACGGGCGAATCGTAGATCAGCGCCAGTTGGTCGCCGCGGCCTTGCTCGATCTGGTGGTCGAGGGCCAGGTAGCAGGTGTTCAGGCGGCCGTCCTCGAACCAGCGGTGGGTGCCGTCGGGGTTTTGCTGCAGGGTCTGAGTGGGCTTTTGGTACCAGGCCAGGGCGTCTGACTGGGTTTTCCAGAAGGCTGCGGGGTCGGCTATGGACTGGGTGTAGCTGTGCTGATAAGTCATCGTTTTCGCAACCCGGTACTTGTTGTTATTGAAGGGCGAATGATGAGTATGGACCGGGGTTGGCGCGCCGCCATCGGACTTAAGTCGCAACGGTTGTGCAGATTTGCATGGGCTGGTGGCAGCTTTAAGTGTAGGAGCGGCCTTGTGTCGCGATGGGCTGCAAAGCGGCCCCAGAGGTTCTGCGTAAGGCTTGGATCCTGGGGGCTGCTGCGCACCCCATCGCGACACAAGGCCGCTCCTACAGCCAAACCGGCGTAACAACCCGAATCAACGGTTGGCAGGCCCGCCGGTAGAGCCCCATTTCGGTGCAAAGCGCTTTAGAATACGCAACCCTCCCCACCGAGCAGCGCCATGGACATCGAACAGGCCCGAACCTTCCTCGAAATCGTCCGCTGCGGCAGCCTTGTCGCTGCGGCAGAGCGCCTGTTCGTATCGCAAACTGCCATCACCGCTCGCGTGCAACGCCTCGAACAACAACTCGGCTGCCAGCTGTTCGTGCGCAACCGCAGCGGCGCCAGCCTTACCAGCGATGGCGAGGCGTTCGTCATCTATGCCAACCAGTTGGTGCAAACCTGGGAAGCGGCGCGGCGCGATCTGCCATTGCCGCAAGGCTGCCAGCAAGTGCTGCATGTGGGCGGGGAAGTGAGCCTGGGCAACCCGATGATGCTCGACTGGGTCAGCGCGCTGCACCGCGAACTGCCCAGCCATGCCATCCGCAGCGAAGTCAGCGATGGCGAGTCGCTGCTGCGCAAGGTCGAGATGGGCCTGCTGGACGCCGCGCTGGTGTACCAGCCCACCTACGGCCCCGGGCTGCAGGTCGAGCAGTTGATGGAAGAAAAACTGATCCGCATACGCCGGGTGGATGCCCCCGCCCCTTACGTCTATATCGACTGGGGCGAAGCCTTCCGGCGCCAGCACGATGCCGCCCTGCCCGACCTCTCGCGCCCGGCGCTGAGTTTCAACCTCGGGCCGTTGGCCCTGCAGTTCATTCTCGACCAAGGCGGCAGTGGCTACTTCCGCACCCGCGTGGTCCAGGCCTACCTGCAAAGCGGGGTGTTCGAGCGCGTGCCGCATGCGCCGGAATTTACCTACCCAACGTTCTTGGTGTACGCCCGCAAGCGCGACAGCGAGGCGTTGCAGCAGGCCTTCAGCGTGCTGCGCCGGCTGATCGCAGCCGGCGAGAGCGACTGGTCACAGCGCTGGGACCCGGTTATCTGACGCCTGCCCTGCGGCATTGAGCAAATGCCGCTTCAGGCCGGCAATCAAGTCGGTTTGGGTAATCACCCCCACCAAGCGGCCCTCATCAAGCACCGGCAGGCAGTGCAGGCCCTGCTCGCAAAGCAGCGGCAACAGGCGCTCCAATGGGTGCTGGCTGGTCACGCTGACGACCCGCCGGCTCATCACCTGGCCAAGCCGCACGGGCTTTCGGCCAAACACGCCCCGCCAGCTGAACCGCCCGCGCGCCATGGCCGGGCCGACCAGGTCGCTCAGGCTGACAATGCCGGCCAGCTGGCCGTTGTCGAGCACCGGCAGGGTTTTCAGATGATGGCCTGAGAGCATCTTCCACGCCTGCTCCAAGGTGGTGTCCGGGCTGGCCGACTGCACATCACGGGACATCAGCGAACCCGCAGTGATACCGCCCAGGCTGCGCTGCAACGCATGCTGTTCGGTGGCCAGGATGATCCGCTGCAACTCCTCGCGGGTCACGTCGACGAACTCGCCAATGTCCTCCAAGGCCTGGTCCAGGTCCGCACCGCTGAAGCCCACGCGTTCGTTGGGCAGCGGGTCGTGGGTGTGGTGCGCGTCTTTACGCGGGGGCACGCCTTTGGGGTAGCGCACCCCGGTCAGCCGGTTGTACATCACGGCCACCAGCACCAGCACCAGTGCGTTGAGCAGCACGGGCTCAAGCAGATGGTCGCCAAGCGCAACCAGCCCGGGGTCAGCCAGCACCGCACTGGCCGCCACACCGCCACCGGGCGGGTGCAGGCAGCGCAGCAGGCACATCACCACCAGGGCGATGCCTAACGCGGCGGCGGCCACCCAGAGGCCGCCGCCCAGAGCCTGGCGCATAGCCAGGCCTATGGCACCGGCCACGGCATAGCTGCCAAGCACCGACCACGGCTGGGCCAATGGGCCTGAATGTACGGCAAATACCAGCACCGCCGAGGCGGCCAATGGGCCGAGCAAGTGCAAGGCAACCGAGGGGCCATAAGCCAGGCTACACAGGTAACCCGCCAGGAACAGGCCGAGCAGTGCGCCAAGGCCTGCGCGCAACCATTCTTTTGGGGGGCTATTCAGAGGGGCCGGCAGCAAGCGCTGCAGGCGGCTTTGCGGACGAGAGGCAGACATCGAAATTATGGGGTCGTGTTTTTTTTAGTTGAAAAAGAAAGCCCAGCACCGCTTGCCTGGGCCCCGTATTGCCGGAGCAATAACGCAAGGAGTTCCGTCCATGGAGGGATGGAAACCAAAGGTTTCGTGGGGGCGATTGTGCCGGGCGGCGGTGGGGGCGGCTAATTCAAAAAAGTGCGCTTGAGATGCAATTATTTTGCAGCATCGAGGCGGGCCATAGCGCCCGCCCTGCAAGTCAATGGTGTTTGCGCGGCAGGTCGATGCTGACCCGCAACCCGCCAAGAGTGCTCTCAAGCAGCGCGATGCGCCCGCCCCAGGCTTCGACGATGTCGCGCACGATACCCAGCCCCAAGCCGTGGCCATCGACCTGCTCGTCCAGCCGCGAGCCGCGCTCGAGCACCTGCAAGCGCTGGCCCTCGGGGATGCCTGGGCCATCGTCATCGACCCATAACTGATAGCCTTCGGTGGTTGGCGCAATACCCAGACGCACTTCGCTGTCGGCCCACTTGCAGGCGTTATCCAGCAGGTTGCCCAGCAGCTCCAGCAGGTCTTCACGGTCCCACGGCAGCAGCAAGCCCGGTGGCACATCGCGAGCCAGCAGCAGCCCTTCGCCGTGGATCATGCCCAGTGTCGACATCAAGCCCGGCAGCTCGGCATCGCAATCGAACTGCGCGCCAGGCAGCGCATCGCCCGCCAGGCGTGCGCGGTTGAGCTCGCGGGCCAGGCGCTGCTGGATCTGCTCCAGTTGCTCGCGCAGTTGCGTGCGCACCTCAGGCAGCCCTTGCAGGCGCTCGCTGGCCGCCAGGCTAAGTAGCACCGCCAGGGGCGTCTTCAGGGCGTGGCCAAGGTTGCCCAAGGCATTGCGCGAGCGGCGCAGGCTGTCTTCGGTGTGGGCCAGCAGGTGGTTGATCTGGTCGACCAGAGGTTGCAGCTCGCTGGGCACCTCGGCGTCCAGTTGCGAGCGTTTGCCCTGCTGCAACTGGGCGATCTGCAGGCGTGCACGCTCCAGCGGGCGCAGCGAGCGGGTCACGGTGATGCGCTGCAGCACCAGCACCAGCACCAGCGCTACCAGGCCGATGCCCAGGCCAACCTGCTGCATGCGCCGGAAACCTTCGCGCACCGGGGAATAGTCCTGCGCCACGCTGATGGAAATGTCCTGGCCCAGGCGCCGGTAATCACCGCGAAAAGCCAGCAGATGCTGGCCTTCGGGGCCCAGTTCGTGCCCATCGTCCAGCCCGGCCTTGGCCGGTTTGGGCATGTTCAAGTCCCACAGCGAGCGCGAGCGCCAGGTGCCTTGCTCGAAGTCGATGCGAAAGTAGTAGCCGGAAAACGGCCGTTGATAAGCCGAGGAAATACGCCGTTCATCCAGTTGCAGGCCATTGGGGCCGCGCACCAGCGCCACCAGCAGGTTCTCGCTTTCCTTGCGCAAGCCGCTTTCCAGGTAGCGCTGCAGGCCGGCCTCGAACAGCCACAGGGTCAGCTGCGCCACGCACAACCCGACCACCACCAGCACCGCCACCAGGCCCAGGCTCAGGCGCCCCTGGATCGACTTCACGCAGCACTCCCGGCATACACGTAACCTTGGCCACGACGGGTTTCGATCACCGCGCGGCCGAGCTTGCGGCGCAGATGGTTGACGTGCACTTCGAGCACGTTGGAATCACGCTCGGTCTCACCGTCGTAGAGGTGTTCGGCCAGGTGGCTCTTGGACAGCACCTGGCCTGGGTGCAGCATGAAGTAACGCAACAGGCGAAACTCGGCGGCAGTCAGCTGGATATCGACACCCTCGCGGCTGACACACTGGCGCGATTCGTCCAGGTGCAGCCCCGCCGCTTCGAGCCGCGGCTGGTTGGCCAGCCCCTTGGCACGGCGCAGCAAGGCCTGGATGCGCAGTTGCAACTCCTCGGGGTGGAATGGCTTGGTCAGGTAGTCATCAGCGCCCGCCTTGAGCCCTTCGATGCGCTCGGCCCATGAACCACGGGCGGTCAGCACCAGCACCGGGGTGGCCAGCTTGGCTGCGCGCCACTGCGCGAGCACCTCCAACCCCGGCATGCCAGGCAGGCCGAGGTCGAGGATGATCAGGTCATAGGGTTCGCTCTGGCCCTGGTAGACCGCATCGCGGCCATCGGCCAACCAGTCCAGGGCATAGCCCTGGCGCTGCAGGGCGGCGGTGAGTTCGTCGGCCAGGGGCACATTGTCTTCGACCAGCAACAGGCGCATTCAGTCGTCTTCCTCGTCTTTGAGCAACGCACCGGTGCGGGCGTCGAGCTTGATCTCGCGCACCACACCCTGCGGGGTGAGCAGCTCGACTTCGTATTCGTAGCGCTTGTGCTTTTCTTCCAGCTCCGCCTCAAGCAAGCGCGCCCCGGGGTAACGCCCCAGGGCGGCTTCAAGCAGTTGCTCAAGCGGCAGGATGATGCCCTTTTGCCGTAGCGCCAGTGCCTCATCCTGGTCCAGGTCGCGGGCGGCCGCCAGCGAACACACAGCCGCAAGGGCCAGAGCCAGGTAGCGCGCCGCTCGCGGGAGTGCGTTCATCAGTTGTCTCGCGCGTCCTTCAGGACTTCACCGGTCTTGGCGTCCAGGTCAACGTCCCACTCGACATTTTGCGCATCGCGCAGCTCGACTTTGTAGATGTAGCGACCGTATTCGTCTTCCAGCTCCGAATCGGTGACGGTGGCGCCTGGGTGCTTGGCGACGGCGGTAGCCTTGAGCTCATCCAGGGACTTGATGGTCTTGGCGTTCACCAGCTTGACCACTTCATCGGGTTGCACGTCTTTGGCGAACGCAGCGGTAGCACCGAAGGTCAGGGCAGCGGCGGTGAACAGGGCAGTCAACGTTTTCATGAATGTTTCTCCTTGGAGGGCTAGAAGTTGTCTACGCAATCAACATTAACCCTGGGTCCTTAATTCAACCTGAAAACAACGGGGTGCATGATAACGCAGGCTCGGGCGCTCTCGCAGGCCTTCGTGCCCAACCCAGGTGTTGCTCTATAATGCGCACCTGCCCGGCACGAGAGACGCCATGACCGCCATCCATATCAAATACCCCGCCTTGACACTCAAGGCCGGGCAACGCGCCATGCGCCAGATCCGCGAGCGTGGCTTGCAGGCTGGCGATGTGGGTGTATTGCCGGGTGCTGCAGGCGGGCCCAAGCCGCTGGGCATCCAGGGCCTTGACCTGGCGCTGTTCGGTGAATGGCTGCCCTCGGCGCCACGCCAACGGGCGCTGATCGGTGCTTCGATCGGCTCCTGGCGCTTTGCCAGTGCCTGCCTCGACAACCCGGTTGCCGGCATCCGCCGCCTTGGCGAGCTGTATACCGAGCAGGACTTCGCCAAAGGTGTCACTGCGCGGCAGATCAGCCAGAGCTGCCAGCGCATGCTCGATGACTTGCTGCAAGGCCGCGACGGGCAGATTCTGGCCAACCCGCACTATCGGCTGAATATTCTGGTGGTCAAAAGCCACGGCCATTTGGCCCACGACCATCGCGGGCGCCTGGGCATGGGCCTGGGTTCGGTGATCGCCAGCAACCTGCTGGGCCGCGCCAACCTGGGCCGGCACTTCGAGCGGGTTATCCTGCACGACCAGCGCGCAGCGCCGCCGCTGGGGCCGTTGACCGATTTCCCCTCACGCTGCCTGGCGCTGGACCTTGCCAACCTGCGCCACGCTCTGCTGGCTTCGGGTTCGATCCCGATGGTGATGGAAGGCGTGCGTGACATACCCGGCGCAGGCGCCGGCACCTACCGCGATGGCGGCCTGCTCGACTACCACCTCGACCTGCCTTACGCAGGCGACGACTTGGTGCTGTACCCGCACTTCACCGACAAAGTGGTGCCGGGCTGGTTCGACAAGGCCCTGCCCTGGCGCCGTGGCGACGCCGAGCGTTTGCGCAACGTGCTGCTGCTCACACCCTCGCCGCAGTATCTGGCCGCCCTACCCTACGGCAAGTTGCCCGACCGCAACGATTTCAAGCGTTTCATGGGCGATGCCGCCGGGCGCAAGCGCTACTGGTACAAGGCCATCACCGAGAGCCAGCGCCTGGGCGATGAGCTACTGGAGCTGATTGCCACCGGGCAGTTGGCTGATCGGCTGCAAGCCTTGTAGCGGGCATGCTGGTAGACTGCGCGCAATTTTCGTTACACACAGAGTTCATACAGCGTGGAAATCTTCAAGGAATTCACTTTCGAATCGGCCCACCGCCTGCCGCACGTCCCTGCCGGGCACAAATGCGGGCGCCTGCATGGCCACTCGTTCAAGGTCGCCCTGCACTTGACTGGCCCGCTTGATCCGCACACCGGCTGGATCCGCGACTTTTCCGAGATCAAGGCGATTTTCAAGCCGCTTTACGAGCAGCTCGATCACAATTACCTGAACGACATCCCAGGCCTTGAAAACCCTACCAGCGAAGTGATCGCCAAGTGGATCTGGGAACAGGTCAAGCCGCTGCTGCCGGAGCTTTCGAAAGTGCGTATTCACGAAACCTGCACCAGCGGTTGCGAATACACCGGCGACTGATTTACCGGCCTGCATGGGCCTCATCGCAGGCTGTCGCCAGCTCCCACAGAGATCGCGCACAGTCGCACAATTGAGGCCTTGCCCAGTTCCTGTAGGAGCTGGCGACAGCCTGCGATGAGGCCATCAGCTTCAACCCATGGCGTCGCGCAGAAAGCTTGGGGCGATGTAGCGCTGGTAGTGTGCCTCGGACAACAAAAAGAACTCGCGGTCAATCGCATCGCGCAGTTGCGGCAGCTCCCAATCGCGAAACTCCGGCAGCAACACCATGCCGTAGGCCTCAAGTTCGCGGATCATGCGCGCCCCACGGGCGATCAGCTGGTATGCCCAGCAATACACCGACTGATGCTCGACGAAGCGGATCGAGCGGTTTTCCAGTTGCTGGCGCAGCAGCGCTTTGTCGAACACTTCAAGCTTGGCCATCATCACCTGCACCAGCAGTTGCTCCAGGCGCAGCCACACCGCGCGCTTCTGCTCGTCGTCGTAGCCGTTCCAGTGGATCACTTCATGGTGAAAACGCTTGCAGCCACGGCACACCAGGTCACCGTAGACAGTGGAGCAGAGGCCGACACAAGGGGTCTTGATGGACTGGTTGGACATGAGCAAACAACGGTCTGGGGGTGGAACATGCGGCCATGTTAGCCCTTTGTCTAACCAGGGTCACTCGTTAAAGTCATCTTCCCCGCCTTACCATCGGGCATTTTTTACCGTAGAATCAACCCGCCTTTTCAAGGCAACAATGTCCGTTGGAAGCTGTTTTCAAAGCGTCACGAGCACAGTTCATCCGGTAGAACGGCGTTGGTCCGGGCCAGGCACCCTGCCCCGTACCAACCCCTCATCAGCCTTCCGTTCTACAGGCGTAAAACTTTGAAAACAGCTTCTGTAAGGATTCTCTGCGACCCTGGCCCTGCGGCTCAAAAAGCCGTTGCTGCGCATGGGTGCAAGGAATGCTGGATGAGCGTCCCGGACCCCCTTTAGGGACCACTGATGAGGGTAATAACTGTGCTTGAAGCCTACCGCAAACACATCGAAGAGCGTGCCGCTCTGGGCATCGTGCCCCAGCCGCTGAACGCCGAACAAACCGCAGGCCTGGTCGAGCTGCTGAAAAACCCGCCGGCCGGCGAAGAAGCCTTCCTCGTAGACCTGATCACCAACCGCGTTCCACCAGGGGTGGACGAAGCTGCCTACGTCAAGGCCGCTTTCCTCTCTGCCATCGCCAAGGGCGAAGCCACTTCGCCACTGCTCGACCGCAAGCACGCCACCGAGCTGCTGGGTACCATGCAGGGCGGCTACAACATCGAGACGCTGGTCGCGCTGCTGGATGACGCCGAACTGGGCGCCGTCGCGGCCGAACAGCTCAAGCACACCCTGCTGATGTTCGATGCCTTCCACGATGTGGCCGAAAAAGCCAAGTCGGGCAACGCCCACGCCCAAGCCGTACTGGAATCCTGGGCTGCCGGCGAGTGGTTCACCAAGCGCCCGGCAATCGCCGAAAAATACACCCTGACCGTGTTCAAGGTGCCTGGCGAAACCAACACCGACGACCTGTCGCCGGCTCCGGACGCCTGGTCGCGCCCTGATATCCCGCTGCACGCCCTGGCCATGCTGAAAATGGCCCGTGACGGCATCGAGCCTGAGCAACCCGGTTCGGTTGGCCCGCTCAAGCAGATCGAAGCCGTCCGCGCCAAAGGCTTCCCGGTCGCCTACGTCGGCGACGTGGTGGGTACGGGTTCGTCGCGTAAATCGGCTACCAACTCGGTGCTGTGGTTCTTCGGCGACGACATCCCGTACGTGCCGAACAAGCGCGCCGGTGGTTTCTGCTTCGGCACCAAGATCGCCCCGATCTTCTACAACACCATGGAAGACGCCGGCGCCCTGCCGATCGAATTCGACTGCACCAACCTGGCCATGGGCGACGTCATCGACGTGTACCCATACAAAGGTGAAGTGCGCCGCCACGAAAGCAACGAGCTGGTCACCAACTTCGAACTCAAGACCCCGGTCCTGCTCGACGAAGTCCGTGCTGGCGGCCGTATCCCGCTGATCGTTGGCCGCGGTTTGACCGATAAAGCTCGCGCCGAACTGGGCCTGGGCCCAGTCGACCTGTTCAAAAAGCCTGATCAGCCTGCCGAATCCAACAAAGGCTTCACCCTGGCGCAGAAGATGGTCGGCCGTGCATGCGGCCTGCCAGAAGGCCAGGGCGTACGCCCAGGCGCCTACTGCGAACCGAAGATGACCACCGTCGGCTCCCAGGACACCACCGGCCCGATGACCCGCGACGAGCTCAAAGACCTCGCCTGCCTGGGCTTCTCGGCTGACCTGGTAATGCAGTCGTTCTGCCACACCGCGGCTTATCCAAAGCCGATCGACGTGACCACCCACCACACCCTGCCAGACTTCATCCGCACCCGTGGCGGCGTGTCGCTGCGCCCAGGCGACGGCATCATCCACAGCTGGCTGAACCGCATGCTGATGCCTGACACCGTGGGTACCGGTGGCGACTCGCACACCCGCTTCCCGATCGGCATTTCGTTCCCGGCCGGTTCCGGCCTGGTCGCCTTCGCCGCTGCCACCGGCGTCATGCCGCTGGACATGCCCGAGTCGATCCTGGTGCGCTTCAAGGGCAAGCTGCAGCCTGGCATCACCCTGCGTGACCTGGTCCATGCCATCCCTTACTACGCCATCCAGCAAGGCCTGCTGACCGTCGAGAAAAAAGGCAAGAAAAACGCCTTCTCGGGTCGCATCCTGGAAATCGAAGGCCTCAACGAACTGACCGTCGAACAAGCCTTCGAGCTGTCCGACGCCTCGGCTGAGCGTTCGGCAGCAGGTTGCACCATCAAGCTGCCGGAAAAGGCCGTTGCCGAGTACCTGCAGTCGAACATCACCCTGCTGCGCTGGATGATCAGCGAAGGCTACGGCGATGCACGCACCCTGGAGCGCCGCGCACAAGCCATGGAAGCCTGGCTGGCCAACCCTGAGCTGCTGTCGGCCGACGCCGATGCCGAATACGCAGAGATCATCGAAATCGACCTGGCCGACGTCAAGGAGCCTGTGCTCTGCGCGCCGAACGACCCGGACGACGCCCGCCTGCTGTCTTCGGTACAGGGCGAGAAGATCGACGAAGTGTTCATCGGTTCGTGCATGACCAACATCGGCCACTTCCGCGCTGCCGGCAAGCTGCTGGAGAAGGTCAAGGGCGGTATCCCGACCCGTCTGTGGCTGGCTCCGCCAACCAAGATGGACGCACACCAGCTGACCGAAGAAGGCTACTACGGCATCTACGGCAAGGCCGGTGCGCGCATGGAAATGCCAGGCTGCTCGCTGTGCATGGGTAACCAGGCACGTGTGCAGACCGGCTCTACCGTGGTCTCCACTTCGACCCGTAACTTCCCGAACCGTCTGGGTGATGCTACCAACGTGTACCTGGCCTCGGCCGAGCTGGCTGCGGTCGCTTCGATCATCGGCAAGCTGCCGACCGTCGAGGAGTACATGCAGTACGCCAAGGACATCGACAGCATGTCTGCCGACGTCTACCGCTACCTGAGCTTCGACCAGATCGCCGAGTTCCGCGAGGCGGCAGCCAGCGCCAACATCCCGGTTGTCCAGGCTTAAGCAGCTACAGGCTTAGCGACAAGCGGTAAGAATGAGCCCCGGTGAGAACCGGGGCTTTTTTATGCCTTTGATATTGCCGCGAGGGCTACGCCATCCATCGCGGGGCAAGCCCGCTCCCACGCTGCCCAGCTCTCTGCGCGGCAGCGCAGCCCGGAAGGGCTGGGTGATCTCCCACAAAATCAAAAAGCGACGCAACCTGTGGGAGATTCTATGGTTTTGTACAAACCTGTTCCCGCCCGACATATCTTCTTGTGGCGAGCTCCTTTGTGGCGAGCGGGCTTGTCCCGCGTTGGGCTGCGCAGCAGCCCTGAAAACCCCAGGGGCTGCTGCGCAGCCCAACGCGGGACAAGCCCGCTCGCCACAACTGTCTATCATTTCCCACAGGATTGGGTCCAACCAGCAAGGTTGCGGTTGAACATGGCCTCTGTGGGAGCTGGCGGCAGCCTGCGATGGGCTGCAAAGCAGCCCCGGCGATTTCCTGACCGTGTCAGAAACTATCGCCCGGCACGCGCACCCAGCCTTCCATCAACACCCGCGCGCTGCGGCTCATGATGGCTTTGGTGACCGTCCACTGTCCGCCCTCCCCACTGGCCTCGGCACCCACCCGCAAGGTCCCGGAGGGGTGGCCGAAGCGCACTGCACTACGCGCGCCGCCGCCGGCTGCAAGGTTCACCAGCGTGCCCGGAATCGCCGCGGCCGTGCCGATGGCCACTGCCGCAGTGCCCATCATGGCGTGGTGCAACTTACCCATCGACAACGCCCGCACCAGCAGGTCGACATCCTCGGCCTTCACGGGCTTGCCGCTGGAGGCCGTGTACGAGGCTGGCGCTGCGACAAACGCAACTTTTGGCGTGTGCTGCCGGCCTGCAGCCTGGTCGATGTGCTCAATCAGGCCCATGCGCACCGCGCCATAGGCGCGAATCATCTCAAACCGCGCCAGCGCCGCTGGGTCACTGTTGATGGCGTCCTGCAGTTCGGTGCCGGTGTAGCCGATATCGGCAGCATTGACGAAGATGGTCGGGATGCCGGCATTGATCAGCGTCGCCTTGAAGGTGCCAATACCCGGCACTTCCAGCTCATCCACCAAGTTGCCCGTGGGGAACATCGCGCCTCCGCCGTCACCTTCATCGGCGGCCGGGTCGAGGAACTCCAATTGCACTTCGGCGGCCGGAAACGTCACGCCATCCAGTTCGAAATCACCCGTTTCCTGTACCTCACCATTCGTGATGGGCACATGGGCAATGATGGTCTTGCCGATATTGGCCTGCCAGATGCGTACCGTGGCAATGCCATCACGCGGAATGCGCCCGGCATCGACAAGGCCGTTGCTGATGGCGAACGAACCCACGGCAGCGGACAGGTTGCCGCAGTTGCCACTCCAGTCGACGAAGGCGCTGTCGATGGACACTTGGCCGAACAGGTAATCAATGTCGTGGCCGGGCTTGCTGGCGGGGGCAACGATGACCGTCTTGCTGGTGCTGGAGGTCGCGCCGCCCATGCCGTCGATCTGCTTGGCGTAGGGGTCGGGGCTGCCGATGACACGCAGCAGCAGCGCATCGCGGGCCGGGCCCTTGGTTTGCGCCGCTGGCGGAAGGTCTTGCAGGCGGAAGAATACGCCTTTGCTGGTGCCGCCACGCATATAGGTGGCGGGGATGCGGATTTGCGGCACATGGCTCATGTTGAAGGTTCCTTTGCGCAGGAGCGGGCCTGCCCGCCCCCACAAATGGCTATTAGGCTGTGCCTTCCAGGAAGTCCTGGGCAAAGCGCTGCAGCACCCCGCCCGCCTCGTAGATCGACACCTCTTCGGCGGTATCCAGACGGCAGGTCACCGGCACCTCGACGCGCTCACCGTTGCGCCGGGTGACCAGCAACGTCAGGGTCGCACGCGGTGTGCGCTCACCGACTACGTCGTAGGTTTCGCTGCCATCGAGCTGCAAGGTATTGCGGTCGGTGCCCGGCTTGAACTCCAGCGGCAGCACGCCCATACCCACCAGGTTGGTGCGGTGAATGCGCTCGAAACCTTCGGCGGCAATCGCCTCGACACCCGCCAGGCGCACACCCTTGGCGGCCCAGTCGCGTGAAGACCCCTGCCCGTAGTCGGCGCCGGCAATGATGATCAGCGGCTGCTTGCGCGCCATGTAGGTCTCGATGGCCTCCCACATGCGCGTCACCTGCCCTTCAGGCTCGATACGCGCCAGCGAGCCTTGCTGCACCTTGCCTTGGGCGTCGTGCACCATCTCGTTGAACAGCTTGGGGTTGGCGAACGTGGCGCGCTGGGCGGTCAGGTGGTCACCACGGTGGGTGGCGTAGGAGTTGAAGTCCTCTTCCGGCAGGCCCATTTTCGCCAGGTATTCCCCGGCAGCGCTGTCCAGCATGATGGCGTTGGACGGCGACAGGTGGTCGGTGGTGATGTTGTCCGGCAGCACCGCCAGCGGGCGCATGCCACGCAGCGTGCGCTCGCCGGCAAGGGCGCCTTCCCAGTACGGCGGGCGGCGAATGTAGGTACTCATAGGGCGCCAGTCATACAACGGCGCCACTTTCGGCCCGGTGTCCTCCTCGATGGTGAACATCGGGATGTACACCTGGCGGAACTGCTCGGGCTTGACCGAAGCGCGCACCACGGCGTCGATCTCGGCGTCACTGGGCCAGATGTCCTTGAGGCGAATTTCCTTGCCATCGACCACACCCAGCACGTCCTTTTCGATATCGAAACGGATGGTGCCGGCAATCGCATAGGCCACCACCAGCGGCGGCGAGGCCAGAAACGCCTGCTTGGCGTAAGGGTGGATGCGCCCGTCGAAGTTGCGGTTGCCCGACAGCACGGCGG
The DNA here is from genome assembly GCF_014268805.2 of Pseudomonas farsensis. GTDB lineage: Bacteria > Pseudomonadota > Gammaproteobacteria > Pseudomonadales > Pseudomonadaceae > Aquipseudomonas > Aquipseudomonas farsensis. The sequence continues at coordinate 198,908 of NZ_JABWRF020000004.1, read as the reverse complement.
TGGCGTACAGGTCGCGGTCGATGATTTCCTGCTGGATCGCCGGGTCCAGCGCCCCGGACATGCCGTTGCAGGTGGTGCAGGCGAAGGCGACGATGCCAAAGCCCAACTGTTCCAGCTCCTGCTCCAGGCCCGCTTCCTTGAGGTACAGCTGCACGGTCTTGGAGCCCGGCGCCAGCGACGACTTGACCCATGGCTTGCGGGTCAGCCCAAGCTGGTTGGCATTGCGCGCAATCAGGCCGGCAGCGATGACGTTGCGCGGGTTGCTGGTGTTGGTGCAACTGGTAATTGCCGCGATGATCACCGCGCCGTCGGGCATCTGCCCCGGCACCTCCTGCCACTGGCCGGCAATGCCCTTGGCAGCAAGGTCGGCCGTGGCAACCCGCGCATGGGGGTTGGAGGGGCCGGCCATGTTGCGCACCACGCTACCCAAGTCGAAGCTCAGGGTACGCTCGTATTCGGCGTTGGCCAGGCTGTCGGCCCACAGGCCAGCCGACTTGGCATAGGTCTCGACCAGTTGCACCTGGGCATCGTCACGCCCGGTCAGGGTGAGGTAGTCCAGTGTTTGCTGGTCAATGGCGAACATTGCCGCCGTGGCGCCGTATTCCGGGGCCATGTTGGAAATAGTGGCGCGGTCGCCCAGGGTCAGCGCGCTGGCGCCGGCGCCATGGAACTCAAGCCAGGCCCCGACCACCTTCTGCTTGCGCAGGAATTCGGTCAGCGCCAGCACCAGGTCGGTGGCGGTGATGTTCGGCGCCAGGCGGCCGGTCAGCTCGACGCCGATGATTTCGGGCAGGCGCATCCACGAGGCGCGACCAAGCATGACGTTTTCCGCTTCCAGGCCACCGACACCAATGGCGATCACGCCCAGCGCATCGACATGCGGGGTGTGGCTGTCGGTGCCGACGCAGGTGTCCGGGTAGGCCACGCCCTGGTCGCTGTGGATGACCGGCGACATTTTTTCCAGGTTGATCTGGTGCATGATGCCGTTGCCCGGCTGGATCACATCGACGTTCTTGAACGCCTGCTTGGTCCAGTTGATGAAATGGAAACGGTCTTCGTTGCGCCGGTCTTCGATGGCGCGGTTCTTGGTGAACGCCTGCGGGTCGTAGCCGCCGCATTCGACGGCCAGGGAGTGATCGACAATCAGTTGCACCGGCACGACCGGGTTGACCTGGGCCGGGTCGCCGCCTTTGTCGGCGATGGCGTCACGCAGGCCGGCAAGGTCTACAAGCGCGGTCTGGCCAAGAATGTCATGGCACACCACGCGCGCCGGGAACCATGGGAAATCGAGGTCACGCTTGCGCTCGATCAACTGGCCCAGGGAGGCGTCGAGGGTGGCGGGGCTGCAGCGGCGCACCAGGTTTTCGGCGAGCACGCGGGCGGTATAGGGCAGCCGGTCGTAGGCGCCTGGCTGGATGGCGTCAATGGCGGCGCGGGCATCGAAATAGTCCAGGGCGGTGCCTGGCAGGAGCTTGCGGTAGGCGCTGTTCATATAGTTATCAGACTCGGTCACGGTATTCAGTATGCAGGCCTGGCCACTGGGGGCGCTGCGCGCCCCTTTCGCGACACAAGGCCGCTCCTACAGAAAAGCGCGCCCCCTGTAGGAGCGGCCTTGTGTCGCGAAAGGGCTGCAAAGCAGCCCCAGCGCCCGGTGACTCAACGCTGCTCGATCGGCACGAACTTGCGCTGCTCGACGCCTGTATATTCGGCGCTCGGGCGGATGATGCGGTTGTTGGCGCGCTGCTCGAACACGTGGGCGGCCCAGCCGGTCAGGCGCGAGCAGACGAAGATCGGCGTGAACAGCTCGGTCGGGATACCCATGAAGTGGTACGCCGAGGCGTGGTAGAAGTCAGCATTGGGGAACAGGCGCTTCTGCTCCCACATGGTCTTGTCGATGGCCTCGGAGACCGGGTACAGCACCGTGTCACCCGCTTCATCGGCAAGCTGCCTGGCCCAGCCCTTGATGACCTCGTTGCGCGGGTCGGACTCTTTGTAGATGGCATGGCCAAAGCCCATGATCTTGTCCTTGCGCTCCAGCATGCGCAGCAGCTCGGCGGTGGCCTCTTGCGGGCTGCTGAAGCGCTCGATCAGCGCCATTGCCGCCTCGTTGGCGCCGCCATGCAACGGGCCGCGCAGCGAGCCGATGGCGGCGGTGATGCACGAATACAGGTCCGACAAGGTCGAGGCACAAACCCGGGCGGTGAAGGTCGAGGCGTTGAATTCGTGCTCGGCATACAGAATCAGCGAGACGTTCATCACCTTGACGTGCAGGTCGCTGGGCTTCTTGCCATGCAGCAGGTGCAGGAAGTGGCCACCCAGGGTGTCCTCGTCGCTGCTGCAATCGATGCGCACGCCATGGTGGCTGAAGCGGTACCAGTAGCACATCACTGCCGGGAACAGCGCCAGCAGGCGATCGGTCTTGTCGCGCTGGGTGTCGAAGGTGAGCTCGGGCTCCAGGGTGCCCAGCATCGAGCAGCCAGTGCGCATCACATCCATCGGGTGGGCATCGCGCGGGATGCGCTCCAGCACTTCTTTCAGCGCCTGGGGCAATTGGCGCAGGCCTTTGAGCTTGTGCTTGTAGTCGGCCAGTTCCGCAGCGCTTGGCAGCTCGCCATACAGCAATAGATAGGCGACTTCCTCAAACTCGGCAGCGGCGGCCAGATCGCGTACGTCATAGCCACGGTAGGTCAGGCCGGCACCAGCCTGGCCGACGGTCGACAGCGCCGTCTGCCCGGCCACCTGGCCACGCAGGCCTGCGCCACTGAGTACTTTTGCTTCGGCCATGGGGTTTCTCCTTTCTTGAATTTGTTATGAAGTCTTTCTGGCTGATTCGGTGCGGCCCCGCGAAGGGCCCGCACCGGCATTCACTCAACCTTTCTTCTGCGCAAACAACGCATCGAGGCTCTGCTCGAACGCGTGATAACCAATGGCGTCGTACAGCTCCATGCGGGTCTGCATGGTGTCGATCACGTTCTGCTGCGTGCCGTCACGGCGCAGCGCGGTGTAGACGTTCTCGGCTGCCTTGTTCATGGCGCGGAAGGCCGACAGCGGGTACAGCACCAGCGACACGTCGACCGAAGCCAACTGCTCGGTGGTGTACAGCGGCGTTGCACCAAATTCGGTGATATTGGCCAGGATCGGCGCCTTCACCCGCTCGGCGAAGGTCTTGTACATGGCAAGTTCGGTGATCGCTTCAGGGAAGATCATGTCGGCGCCGGCTTCGACGCAGGCCGCCGCACGGTCCAGCGCGGCATTCAGGCCCTCTACCGCCAGGGCGTCGGTGCGCGCCATGATGACGAAGCTGTCGTCGCTACGGGCATCCACCGCCGCCTTGATGCGGTCGACCATCTCCTGCTGCGAGACGATTTCTTTGTTGGGGCGGTGGCCGCAGCGCTTGGCGCCCACCTGGTCCTCGATATGAATGGCTGCCGCGCCGAACTTGCACATCGAACGGACAGTGCGCGCCACGTTGAACGCCGAAGCGCCAAAGCCGGTATCGACATCCACCAGCAATGGCAGGTCGCAGACATCAGTGATGCGCCGCACATCGGTGAGCACGTCGTCGAGGTTGCTGATGCCCAGGTCAGGCAGGCCCAGCGAGCCTGCGGCTACGCCACCACCAGACAGGTAGATGGCCTTGAACCCGGCGCGCTTGGCCAGCAATGCATGGTTGGCGTTGATCGTACCGACCACCTGCAACGGATGTTCGGCGGCGACCGCCTCGCGAAAGCGTTGGCCGGGCGTGCTCTTGACTGTCATGAATCACCTCGTGGGCTATTGTTGTCGGTGCCTTGAAAGTGGCGTTCGATATTGCGCCTGGACGCGCCGATATGGCGGCGCATCAGCAGTTCTGCCAGTTCGCCGTCACGCCCCTCGATGGCATCGAGAATGCGGTGGTGCTCGGCGAACGCCTGGCGGGGCCGGTTGGGGGTGCTGGAAAACTGGATGCGGTACATGCGCACCAGTTGGTACAGCTCGCCGCACAGCATTTTGTAGAGGGTCTGGTTGCCGCTGCCCTGGATGATCCGGTAATGGAAGTCGTAGTCGCCTTCCTGCTGGTAATAGCCCTGCCCGGCCTGGAACGCGGCGTCGCGCTCATGGGTATCGAGCACATGGCGCAGCTCGTCGATAGCGGCCTGGCTCATGCGCTCGGCGGCCAGCCGGCAGGCCATGCCTTCAAGCGATTCGCGGATTTCGTACAGTTCGATCAGCTCGGCATGGCTCAGTGAAACCACCCGCGCGCCGACGTGGGGCACGCGCACCAACAGGCGCTGGCCTTCGAGGCGGTGAATGGCCTCGCGCAGCGGGCCGCGGCTGATGCCGTAGGTGCGGGCAAGCTCAGGTTCGGAGATTTTGCTGCCCGGGGCGATCTCGCCTTTGACGATGGCAGCCTGGATGCGCCGGAAGACGTTCTCAGAGAGGGTCTCGGTTTCGTCCTGCATCAGTGCGGTAACGGGGGCTGCTTCGAGCATAATTGTCGACACCTTTTGAATCCTTGCTGGCAAAACTAGCTAACTAGAGGCCGTCAGTCAAAGACAAAAAGCATATTGTCGACAATCGTCTAATAACGAACTTACCCCGCCTACCTGCGGTCAGATCGCGGACGCGCTGGCGCCGGCACATCGGCGTGATAGAATGCCGCGCTCCTTTGCGAGCACGGATAGCGTGACTGTCGTCGTTTCATACTGTCGACAGCCCTAAAAAGGATGCTTGGCCAGTCGCCTTGCCCAGAAACCCGCACAGCAACGCGCCAGGATTATGAGACTGATACCCGCTCCACTGCTGCTCTGCCTTGCTCTGCTGCCGGCCTTTGCCCCGGCTGCGGAAAAAACCGTCTATGGCCTGAACGAGTACGCCCGCCTGGGCGACCTGGACCTTGAAGTGGCGGCCAAGCTCGACACCGGCGCCAAGACCGCCTCGCTCAGTGCCCGCGACATCAAGCGCTTCAAGCGCAACGGCGAAAGCTGGGTGCGCTTCTATCTGGCCATCGACGCCGCACACAAGCACCCCATCGAACGCCCCTTGGCCCGTGTCAGCAAGATCAAACGCCGCGCCGGGGACTACGACGCCGAATCGGGCAAGGCCTACACTGCCCGCCCGGTCATCGAACTCGACATCTGCATGGGCCAGACCCGCCGCACCATCGAGGTCAACCTCACCGACCGCAGCGCGTTCCAGTTCCCGCTGCTGATCGGCTCCGAGGCCCTCAAGCACATGGATGCGCTGGTCGACCCAAGCCTAAAATACGCGGCCGGCAAACCTGCCTGCGCCACCGAAGCTCCCAAAGCAGAGTAATCCCGATGCGCTCTCTTACCCTCCACCTGAAAGTCCTGATCACCGTACTGGTGCTGCTGGGCGTTGCCATTACGGCCTATCAGATCTTTGCTCTGGGCATCCCGGTGACCGAAGACGAAACCGACGACCTGTGGAACATCGACGCCAAGGTCGAGTTCGTCGCCAGTTCCAAGGACCCGGTCAAGGTGCAGATGTTCGTGCCGCCGTTGAACCGCGACTACGTCAGCCTCAACGAGAGCTTCATCTCCAACAACTATGGTGTCAGCATCAACCGCGCCGATGGCAACCGCAAGGTCACCTGGTCGGCACGTCGCGCCAGCGGCAACCAGACGCTGTACTACCGCCTGGTGCTGACCAAACGCTACAGCACCGAAAAAACCAAGATCAAAGGCCCGACCTTCCGCGACAGCCAGGCCGTCGAGGGCCCCGAGAAGATCGCCGCCGAAGCACTGATGGCGCCTATCCGCCAGCATTCGGCCGACGTCGAGACTTTTGTCGGCGAGACCATCAAGCGCGTCAACAACCTCAACGACGACAACGTCAAGCTGCTGCTGGCCGGTGACACTTCGTCGATGAAAAAAGCCCAGGTCATCGACCTGCTGCTGTCGATTGCCCACGTGCCGCTGGAAAAGGTCCACACCATTCGCCTGGTCGCCGACACCCCGCAAACCCCTGAGCTGTGGCTGCGCAGCTTCAATGGCAACGACTGGCTGTACTTCAACCCGGACACCGGCGAGCAGGGCCTGCCAAACGACCGCCTGCTGTGGTGGACCGGCGATGACAACCTGATCAGCGTCGATGGCGGCAAGAAAGCCAGCGTGACCTTCAGCATGAACAACAGCGAGATGAACGCCATCCGCCTGGCCAAGCTGACCGACGAGAACACTGACGCGGACTTTCTGGAATACTCGCTGTACGGCCTGCCGTTGCAGACCCAGCAGACCTTCATGATCATGGTGATGATCCCGATCGGCGTACTGGTGATCCTGGTGCTGCGCAACCTGATCGGCATCCAGACCCTGGGCACCTTCACGCCGGTGCTGATCGCCCTGGCCTTCCGTGAAACCCAGCTGGGCTTCGGCATCGTGCTGTTCACGGTGATTACCGCGCTGGGGCTGTCGCTACGCTCCTACCTTGAACACCTGAAGTTGCAGATGCTGCCGCGCCTGTCGGTGGTGCTGACCTTCGTGGTGGTGCTGATTGCCGCCATCAGCCTGTTCAGCCACAAGCTGGGCCTGGAGCGCGGGCTGTCGGTTGCACTGTTCCCGATGGTGATTCTGACCATGACCATCGAACGCCTGTCGATCACCTGGGAAGAACGTGGTGGTGGCCATGCCATGAAAGTGGCCATCGGCACCCTGTTCGCCGCATCCCTGGCGCACCTGCTGATGACCGTGCCAGAGGCTGTGTACTTCGTGTTCACCTTCCCGGCTGTGCTGCTGATCCTGGTGGGCTTCATGCTGGCGATGGGCCGCTACCGTGGCTACCGCCTGACCGAGCTCGTGCGCTTCAAGGCATTCCTGAAGAAGGCTGACGCCTGATGTTCGGACTGATCAAGACGTGGAAGGCCCTGGAAGCCCGGGGCATCATGGGCATCAACCGGCGCAACGCGGACTACGTCCTCAAGTACAACAAGCGCAACCTGTACCCGATCGTCGACGACAAGATCATCACCAAGGAGCGCGCGCTGGCGGCCGGCATTCATGTGCCGGAAATGTACGGCGTGATCGAGACCGAAAAGCAGATCGACAAGCTCGACGAGATCATTGGTGGGCGCAGCGACTTCGTCATCAAGCCGGCCCAGGGCGCCGGCGGTGACGGCATCCTGGTGATCGCCGACCGTTTCGAGGACCGCTACCGCACGGTGTCGGGCAAGATCATCAGCCACGAGGAAATCGAGCACCAGATTTCCAGCATCCTCACCGGCCTGTATTCACTTGGTGGGCACCGCGACCGCGCGCTGATCGAGTACCGCGTCACGCCCGACCAGATCTTCAAGAGCATCAGCTATGAAGGCGTGCCGGACATCCGCATCATCGTGCTGATGGGTTACCCGGTGATGGCCATGTTGCGCCTGCCGACCCGCCAATCCGGCGGCAAAGCCAACCTGCACCAGGGCGCCATCGGCGTGGGTGTGGACCTTGCCACTGGCGTGACCTTGCGCGGCACCTGGCTGAACAAGATCATCAGCAAGCACCCAGACACCACTAACGCGGTGGACGGCGTGCAGTTGCCGAACTGGGACGGCTTCATGAAGCTTGCCGCCAACTGCTACGAGCTGTGCGGCCTGGGCTACATCGGTGTGGATATGGTGCTGGACCAGGACAAGGGGCCGCTGATCCTTGAACTGAACGCCCGCCCCGGCCTGAACATCCAGATCGCCAACGACTGCGGCCTGACCCAACGCACCCACGCTATCGAGGCGCATATCGAAATGCTGGCCAAGGAAGGGCGCAGCGAAGATGCCGAGCAGCGGGTCAAGGTGGCTCAGGGCCTGTTCGGCCACGTCGTGCCGCACTGATAGCCGGTTACGCTCTCTCTGTAGGAGCGGCCTCGTGTCGCGAAAGGGCCGCTATGCGGCCCCGGCGATACCCGCTAGAGGCAAAAATCCAAGGGGGCGCTTCGCACTCCATTCGCGGCACAAGGCCGCTCCTACACGCTCAGCGTGATCGCTGGCATGCAAATGTCGCCCCAGCGCTAGGCGCATTTCCTACACAGGTCTACAATCGCGCTCCTTGCTTTTTCATCGCCGTCCATTCTGATGCCGACCTGTACGCTCCATCCCCTGCCCTACCAAGCCGACCCCGCCCACTACTTCGCACGCCTGCGCAGTGAACCGGGGGCGATCCTGCTCGACAGCGCCCGCCCCGGCGCCGAGCGCGGTCGTTTCGACCTGCTCAGCGCCTGGCCCCTGCAACAGTTGCAGGCACAAACGGGCGAAGCTGGCCGCGACTACCTGCAGCGCCTGCGCCAGGCGCTGACTGCATTGGGCGAGGCGCAGTTGCCGGATGCAATCGAGCTGCCATTCGCCGGCGGCCTGATCGGGTACTTGAGCTACGACTTCGGCCGCCGCCTGGAGCAATTACCAGCGCTGGCCACGGACGACCTAGGCTTGCCCGATGCGCAGCTTGGCCTGTACGCCTGGGCGCTGGTGTCGGACCACCAGCTACAGACCAGCCAGCTGGTATTCCACCCAGCGCTCAGCGAAGCCGAACGCCTGCGCCTGATCACGCTTTTCAGCGCCGAACACCTGCCCGAACGCACGGCATTCAGCCTGCTGGCGCCGATGGCGGGCGACCTGACTGCCGAGCAGTACCGTACGGCATTCGACCAGGTGCAGCACTACATCCAGGCCGGCGATTGCTACCAGATCAACCTCACACAACGCTTTCGCGCGCCCTGCCAGGGTGACCCCTGGCATGCCTATCAGGCCCTGCGTGCTGCCTGCCCCACACCCTTCTCGGGTTATCAGCAGCTGGGTGATGGCGCTGCAATACTGAGCTTTTCACCTGAACGTTTCGTGCGCGTCAGCCAGGGCGAGGTAGAAACCCGGCCAATCAAGGGCACCCGCCCACGCGCCCAAGACCCGGACGAGGACGCCCGCAACGCGGCTCAGTTGCTGGCCAGCCCCAAGGACCGCTCGGAAAACCTGATGATCGTCGACTTGTTGCGCAACGATATCGGCCGCACCTGCCAGATCGGTTCGGTCAAGGTGCCGGAGCTGTTCAGCCTGGAAAGCTACCCCAACGTCCACCACCTGGTCAGCAGCATCACCGGCCGCCTGGCGCCGGGCAAGGACGCACTGACACTGATCGGCGACAGCTTCCCCGGTGGCTCGATCACCGGCGCGCCGAAGATCCGCGCCATGCAGATCATCGACGAACTCGAGCCAACCCGCCGCGCCCTGTACTGCGGCTCGTTGCTGTATGTGGATGTGCGCGGCGAAATGGACAGCTCCATTGCCATCCGCAGCCTGCTGATCAAAGAGGGGCACGTCAGTTGCTGGGGCGGCGGCGCGGTGGTGGCTGATTCCAGCTGGCAGGCCGAGTACGAAGAGTCGATTGCCAAGGTGCGGGTACTGATGGAGACGCTGCAGGGCTTGTAAGCGCCTGCGCAGCTGCCCGTGGGCCCGCCATTTTTTGTTACCATCTGCGCACTACGAGCGCACAGCGCCACTCACCCGATGGAAACCGCCTGATGAGCCAACCCTTCGACGTCGCCGCCCTGGCCGCGACCTATGCCAGCAAATCCCCGCAGGAGATCCTCAAGCTCGCCTTCGAGCATTTCGGTGACGACCTGTGGATTTCCTTCAGCGGCGCCGAGGATGTGGTGCTGGTGGACATGGCCTGGAAACTCAACAAACAGGTCAAGGTGTTCAGCCTCGACACCGGGCGCCTGCACCCGGAAACCTACCGTTTCATTGACCAGGTGCGCGAGCAGTACAACCTGCCTATCGAGCTGCTCAGCCCAGACCGCGACAAACTCGACCCGTTCGTCAAGGAAAAGGGCCTGTTCAGCTTCTACAAGGACGGCCACGGCGAGTGCTGCGGCATTCGCAAGATCGAACCGTTGCGCCGCAAGCTCGCGACCGTCAGCGCCTGGGCCACTGGCCAGCGCCGCGACCAGAGCCCCGGCACCCGCAGCCAGGTAGCGGCACTGGAAATCGACACTGCGTTTTCCTCCCCAGAGCACACCCTGTACAAGTTCAACCCGCTGGCGCAGATGAGCAGTGAGGAAGTCTGGGGTTACATCCGCATGCTTGAGCTGCCATTCAATGCGCTGCACGAGCGGGGCTTCATCAGCATCGGCTGCGAGCCCTGCACGCGCCCGGTATTACCGCGCCAGCATGAGCGTGAAGGGCGTTGGTGGTGGGAAGAAGCGACGCAGAAAGAATGCGGGCTGCATGCCGGCAATTTGATCAGCAAAGCGTAAAGAAAGCGGGGCCGCTTTGCGGCCCTTGGCGGCACAAGGCCGCTCCTGTACAGCGCGCGCTGGATCAGTGCACGGGCAGTTCGACGCCTTCGAACAGCTCTTCAAGCTCTTGTTTGTTGTGGCACTGGATGGCCTTGGCCATCACTTCACGGGTCAGGTGCGGGGCGAATTTCTCGATGAAATCGCACATGAAACCACGCAGGAAAGTGCCGCGACGGAAGCCGATCTTGGTGATGCTGGCCTCGAACAGCTCACTGGCATCCAGGCACACCAGGTCGCTGTCCAGCTTGGGATCGACCGCCATCTTGGCCACGATGCCCACACCCAGGCCCAACCGCACGTAAGTCTTGATCACGTCGGCATCGGCTGCGGTGAACACCACCTTGGGGGTCAGGCCGCGGTGGTTGAAAGCCTCGTCGAGCTTGGAGCGTCCGGTGAAGCCGAATACATAGGTAACAATCGGGTATTCGGCGACCGCTTCCAGGGTGAGCTTGGGCAGCTTGGTCAGCGGGTGGCCTTGCGGCACCACCACGCAACGGTTCCACTTGTAGCACGGCATCATGATCAGGTCGCCGAACAGCTCCAGCGCCTCGGTGGCGATGGCAAAATCGACAGTGCCGTCAGCCGCCATTTCGGCGATCTGCATGGGCGAACCCTGGTGCATGTGCAGGGACACATCCGGGTACTGCTTGATGAAGTTGCTGATCACCGGCGGCAGCGCATAACGTGCCTGGGTGTGAGTGGTGGCAATGGACAGCGTGCCCTTTTTCTCGTTGGAGAATTCCTGGGCGATCTGCTTGATGCTCTCGACCTTGCGCAGGATTTCGCCAGCGGTCGTGATAATGCGCTCACCCGCCGGGGTGACACGGGTCAGGTGCTTACCGCTACGGGCAAAAACCTCGACGCCCAGCTCGTCTTCGAGCAGGCGGATCTGCTTGCTGATGCCAGGCTGGGAGGTATAAAGGCTTTGCGCCGTCGCCGAAACGTTGAGGTCATGGTGCGCCACTTCCCAGATGTAGCGCAGTTGTTGAAGCTTCATAGATATCCCTCAAAGACGGTGAGTCACCGGCAGCTGGCCGCGACGAGTTATAACTATATTAGTGGCTCCGGCAATAAATCTAGAACTATTTTGTTACGACTGCGCTCGGCGCCCTACCGGCTTTGTCACAGTTTCCTACGCCCAAGGTGCTGCGCCAGAGGCACCATGTATACCGGCACCGGCGACAGTTGCAGCAACCTCACGGCTGTCCTGCCAATCGGCACATCCACCCCAGCCCCTGCGGCGTGGCTGCCAAAAATCAACAGGTCGACTTGCAGCCGCTGCGCCTGATCAAGGATGACTTGGGCCGGGTCGCCCTGGCGCACGCGCACCGCACGAATCAGGGCAAGGTCGGCCACCTCGCCGAGTTCATCGCGGAAGTTTTCCAGGACACGCTGCTCGATATTGGCCATGACCGTGTTCACCCCCTCACTATGCAGGGCGTCGAGGGTCTGCTCGTCAAGGTAGCTTTGCAGCAGGGACTCGGCGAACTGGCCCATGGGTTCGACGGCGTGGATCACATACAGCTCTGCACTGAAGGTCCGCGCCAGGGCAAGCGCGTGCTGCAAGACAAAAGGCGCGTACACACCGAGGTCGGTTGCGTACAGCATGGAACGGATCATTCGACCTCCTCGACTGCCGTTTCGGCAGAGCAAGGTTCAGCTTAGCAGCGCCTTTGGCCATCGCTCGGCCGTCCGGCGCTGCCGTTCTCAGTTGGGCTGGCTGCGCCGGTCCATGAAAGCCAGCGACTGATACAACGCCTGCATGCGTGGCAGTTGGCAGCCGGCAGCAGCGGCCCGTTTGAGGGGCTCGGCGTAGATGGCTTGCAACTCCAGTGGGCGCTGCTGGGCGTGGTCGTGGTACATGCTCGGCCAATAATCGGGCATCTGCTCGGTGACACGGAGCAGGTGCGCGGCGTAGCCGTCGGGCAGCACCTGGCCACAGGCCTTGGCGCCCTCGACCACTTCAGCCATCAGCGCCTCAATTAGGGCGCGGCTGTCGGGGTCGACCATCAACGGCGTCGTACTGGCTTGGAGCAGCACCGAAAGGCCGTTGTAGGGCACATTCCACACAAGCTTCTGCCAACGCGCCTGGTCGAGGTTGGCCATGGCCTGAGAATCAATGCCCGCAGCACGGAACAACCCGGCACCTTCCTCGACCACCTGCTCGGCATCGGCGCCGCCCGGGCCGCTGTGGTAGCCCAGGTTGACCGCCCCGAGTGCCTGGTGACGAATGTCCCCTGGCCCCTGGCGGTTGACGCAAATGAAGCACAAACCGCCGAGCAGATGCAGGTCGGCACGCAATGCCGGGCGCAATTGCTCCTCGACCCCCAGGCCGTTCTGCAGCAGCACTACCTTGGCATCGGGGGCCGCCGCTTGCACGATAAGCGGTGCCAACTGTTCATTGCTGGTGGCTTTGGCGCCCACCAGCAACCAGTCGCAGGGCGGCATGTCGGCGGCGTTGGCATAGGCGTTGACTGGCATGTGCACCTGGCCGTGCACGGCGCTGTCGAGCCTGATGCCATGCTCGCGCACGGCCTGGTACTCACTGCGTAGCAAGAAGTGCACGTCGAAGCCGGCGCGGGCCAGCATCAGCCCGTAGAAACCACCAATGGCACCTGTGCCAATGATGCCAATGCGAGTGCTGCGAGGGTCCATGTTTTTCTCCTGCGTCATTCGTCCGTTTTTCTACACCTAAATCAGCCGGTTTTCGAGCCCTCACTATACTGGCCATTAACAATGGTCAAATAATCGACACGGAGTCGCGCATGCCCCGATACCTGGCCCACCCTGACGACATTCCGGTCGAACTCACCTTTCGTCATTCCTCCAGCCTGTACCGCCGCCATTTGCATACCCAGGGGCTCGGTGGCATCGCCTGCCTGCAAGCACGCGCCTACCGCCGCGGCACGGCGGTCGAGGTGCTGATTCCGTCGCTAGGGGTGGACGCCCGCTACCCCGGCTACGTTGCCTGGTGCCAGCGCCTGGACGTGGGGTACCGGGTGGGCGTGGCGTTCACTGACAGCGAGACACTGTTTGGTGCACGCATGGGCGAGCAGGTCTGCCAAATTCACCATTACTGCCAGTTGCACGCCAGCGGCCAGCTTGGCGACAGCGCCACGCAACAGCTCGCGGCGCAGTGGGTCACCCTCAATGCCGAGGCATTTTCCGAGGCCAGCCTGCGCGCCGGACCCGTCTGAAACCCTAATTGTCGGCAAAAACCCCATGCCGACGGGACGCCGCCCATTGTCGCACTCCCGCTAACGCGCTAAGGTTCGGCCTCCCCGCTGCGAACAATCTGCTGCTGGGCCGCACGGGGATCGCTGGCGGCCGGCACCCGTGACCTGACGAGTAACACGATGGCTGATTTACAGATCGATGACCTTAACGTTGCCTCCAACGAGACTTTGATCACCCCCGATCAGCTCAAGAAGGAAATCCCCCTCAGCACCAAGGCCCTGCAAAGCGTGACTGCTGGCCGCGAAGTGGTGCGCAATATCCTCGACGGCAAGGACCATCGCCTGTTCGTGGTGGTAGGCCCCTGCTCCATTCATGACATCAAGGCCGCCCACGAGTACGCCGACCGCCTGAAAGTCCTGGCCGAGGAAGTTTCCGACACCCTGTACCTGGTCATGCGCGTGTACTTCGAAAAGCCGCGCACCACCGTAGGCTGGAAGGGCCTGATCAACGACCCGTACCTGGATGACTCGTTCAAGATCCAGGATGGCCTGCACATCGGTCGCCAACTGCTGCTGGACCTTGCCGAAAAAGGCCTGGCCACCGCCACCGAAGCACTCGACCCGATCTCCCCGCAGTACCTGCAGGACCTGATCAGCTGGTCGGCCATCGGCGCACGCACCACCGAATCGCAAACCCACCGCGAAATGGCGTCTGGCCTGTCCTCGGCGGTCGGTTTCAAGAACGGCACCGACGGCGGCCTGACCGTTGCCATCAACGCCTTGCAGTCGGTGTCCAAGCCGCACCGCTTCCTTGGCATCAACCAGGAAGGCGGCGTGTCGATCGTGACCACCAAGGGCAACGCCTACGGGCACGTGGTATTGCGCGGTGGCAACGGCAAACCCAACTATGATTCGGTCAGCGTCGCGCTCTGCGAACAGGACCTGGCCAAGGCCAAGATCAAGCCGAACATCATGGTCGACTGCAGCCACGCGAACTCCAACAAGGACCCGGCGCTGCAACCGCTGGTGATGGAGAACGTCGCCAACCAGATCCTCGAAGGCAACCAGTCGATCATCGGCCTGATGGTAGAAAGCCACCTGAACTGGGGCTGCCAGGCGATCCCGAAAAACCTCGACGAGCTGCAGTACGGCGTTTCGGTTACCGATGCCTGCATCGATTGGGCTGCCACCGAGAAAGCCCTGCGCAGCATGCGCGCCAAGCTCAAGGACGTACTGCCTAACCGCCAGCGCGGCTGAGGCTATACGCAGACACGAAAACGCCGGGCAAATGCCCGGCGTTTTCGTGTCTGCAATGCCTTCAGGCTTTGCTTGAGTGGCGCTGCTGGCGCTCCATGTAGCGCTCAACGTAGGAGCACGATGGGATCACCGTGTAGCCCATCTGCTCGGCGTACTCGAGGGCCTTTTCGGTCAGTGCGGCGGCTATCCCGCGCCCACGCAGGGCGTTCGGCACGAAGGTGCGGTAGATGTCCAGCGTCTGCTTGCCCAGGTCCATGTACGTCAGGTAGGCCCGGTGACCGTCCACATTGGTCTCGAACTGATGACCGGCCTGGTCATGGTGGATGGTCAGCGTTTCGCTCATCACTACTCCTCGCAGGTCTTCGTGGCAGACCCTTGCCTTACCGATGTGGTTTTTATCCGGCGCTAGAGCCTCTACGCCACCCTCTGGCCGTTGGACAACCCCGCCTTGTGCATCGTTCTGCCCAGAAGCACCTACAAATAGTAGGCGGCGGGAGCGGGATTGCTCAAGCAACGTCGATGAAAATGCAATGACAGGGCTTTCACAAAGAGGCTTCAGGTGTACTACAGTAGCCGGATAGTCTAAGGGCTATGACGCACAGAGACAGTTTAAGTCACCTTAAGTTCACGAAAAAAGTTCCATTGCTACAATCGCTTGCAGCGTTCGTACAGGTGGCGGCGAGATTGCCTGCAACACCCGCCGGTGGCAGGCTGCAGCCGCATTTTTTTTGCAGTTCTTGCGCTCTGTCAGTTTACTTACTACAAGTAATGGGTACTATGTACGCCGGCCAGTTTCTCTTTTCCGAGAGATGGCTCTTTAATAGAAAGTCCTTGAAGGGGAACACGATGAACAACGTTCTGAAATTCTCTGCTCTGGCTCTGGCCGCAGTTCTGGCTACCGGTTGCAGCAGCGTCTCCAAAGAAACCGAAGCTCGCCTGACCGCTACCGAAGACGCAGCAGCTCGCGCCCAAGCTCGTGCAGACGAAGCTTACCGCAAAGCTGACGACGCTCTGGCAGCTGCTCAGAAGGCTCAGCAAACTGCTGACGAAGCCAATGAGCGCGCTCTGCGTATGCTGGACAAAGCCAGCCGCAAGTAATAATCCTTACGGATTGTTAAGAAGCCGACCCACTTGTGGGTCGGCTTTTTTATTGCCCGTCGTAACCGCCAACGAAAAGGGCCTGCACTATGGCAGGCCCCGGCGCAGCGTAAAGCGGCTTACTGCAATTCGGCGGGAATGCTCGATACCACCGGCGCAGCACCGTTGCCATTGACCGGCACCGCGATTTCAACTGGCATGCCATCTTCGGCCGCCACCACATCGCGAACCATGTCCCAGTTCATGCGCAAGTTGTTGGCCAGGTCTTCACGTTTGAGCAACGCGTTGATGACCGCAGTGTGCTTGTCAACTACCGACGGATTGCCTTGGTCATCCAGCGGCGTGTGGGCTTCGAGATAGACCTTGCCAGCGCTGACACCAAACTTGTAAGGCTCGCTGATAATACGAACGGGCGTACCCACTGGCACCATCTTCGACAGCGTCAGCACATTGTTGTTGAGCATGCGGAAACAGCCATGGCTGGTACGCATGCCAATGCCGAACTTCTTGTTCGAACCATGGATCAAGTAACCCGGTACGCCCAGGGTGAACTTGAACGGCCCCAGCGGGTTGTCCGGGCCGGCTGGCACCACAGCAGGCAGGATGTCGCCATCGGCGGCATGCTCGGCGCGAATCGAGGCAGGCGGCGTCCAGGTAGGGTTCGGGGTCTTGGCAGTGATCTTGGTATTGGCAATTGGCGAGCCCCAGCCTTCACGGCCAATACCCAACGGGAAGGTGTGCACCACGTTCTGCCCTTTCGGGTAGTAATAGAGGCGGTACTCGGCCAGGTTGATGACAATGCCTTCACGCGGGCCTGGCGGCAGAATATAACGGGTTGGTAGCACGATTTCAGTGCCAGCGCCCGGCAACCAAGGGTCGACACCGGGGTTGGCGGCGATCATTTCCAGGTAGCCCAAATCGTTGGCGGTGCCAATGTCGGCGAAGGTGTCTTCGTACTTGGCCTTGATCACCTGCACCTGGCCGACCACGTCTTCACCGGGTGGCGGCAACGGCAGTTCCAGCGCGACAGCAGGGCCGGCCGCCAGCAAGGCGGCCAGGGAGAGGCGACGGGTGACGGCAGGAAAGCGCGGCAACATCCGGTAAATCCTTTGAAAGATCAGTCAAGACAGCGATTGTACACCCGGCCCTGAACAAGCGGGAGGCGTCGGCGGCGTGCATGCGTTTCAGATGATGAAAGGCGCCGAGAGTTCCGGCCACACCGGGCGCATGCCACGGCGCTGGGCGTCGAGAATGGCCTTGCACAGCGGGCACAGGCGCTCGTCTCGGTAGATGGCGCGCTCCACTGCCGACCAGCGCGGTTGCGCTGGCAGCAGCCCTCCGCACAGGGTGCGGTCGACCGGCACACCGAGTTCCAGCTGGCGGGCAGCCAAATGCACGCGCACTTCCTGGCAGGCGAACAGGTCAAGTTGTTCGTCAGGCTCGATCAGTTGATAGGCGTACAGGGACCAGGCGGGGCGGGGCATCGGGGGCACTCGAATCGGGGGGCGCAACATTAGCCGAAAGCGGCCCCCGATAAAAGCGTCACAGCAGTGGTTTTATCGTCGGCCAGGCATTTTCCAGCAAGCGCTGCTGGGCAGCCGCTGCCGGATGCAGGCCGTCGGCTTGCATCAGTTCGGGAACACCGCCTACGCCCTCCAGAAAGAACGGCACCAGTGCGACGTTTTTCTGGCTGGCCAACTGCTCATAGACTTGGGCAAACGCCGTGGTGTAACGCTGGCCGTAGTTGGGCGGCAGGCGCATGCCCAGCAACACCACCTTGGCCCCCGCTGCGCGAGAACGGTCGATCATCGAAGCAAGATTTTGTTGCAATTGCTGTGGCGGCTGCCCGCGCAGCCCATCGTTGCCACCCAGCTCGACCACCACCAGCGCCGGCTTGTGTGCTGCAAGCAGCGCCGGCAGGCGCGCCTGGCCTCCTGCGCTGGTGTCGCCGCTGATCGAGGCATTGACCACCTGGTCATCAAAACCCTCGTCCTTCAGCCGCTGCTGCAACAAGGTAACCCACCCCTGGCGGGTATCCAGGCCAAAACCTGCGCTGATACTATCGCCGACAACCAGTACGGTTCCCGCCGTAGCCGCCTGGGCCATGCAACACAAGGCCAGGCCGGCACTCAACCACCACATTCGCATTGGATTCTCCATGGGCCCAAGCATTCTCGTTGCGCAGAACCTTAGCAAAGTGGTCCCCAGCGCGGAAGGTGACCTGACCATCCTCCATGCCCTGAGCCTGGACCTTGCCCAAGGCGACAGCCTGGCCATCGTCGGCGCCTCGGGGTCGGGCAAGTCCACCCTGCTGGGCCTGCTGGCCGGCCTGGACCGCCCAAGTGCCGGCAAGGTGATACTGGCCGGCCAGGACCTCGGCCCCCTCGATGAAGACCAGCGCGCCCGGGTGCGCGCCGAGCACGTGGGCTTTGTATTCCAGTCGTTCCAGTTGCTCGACAGCCTCAACGCCCTTGAAAACGTCATGCTGCCGCTGGAGCTGGACGGCCGCCGCGATGCCCGTGAGCACGCGCGCAGCTTGCTTGAGCGCGTAGGCCTGGGCCAACGCCTGACCCACACCCCGCGCCAGCTATCAGGCGGCGAGCAGCAACGGGTGGCGATTGCCCGCGCCTTTGCCGCGCAACCTGCCGTCTTGTTCGCCGACGAACCTACCGGCAACCTCGACAGCCATACCGGCGAGCGCATCAGCGACCTGTTGTTCGAGCTGAACCAGGAGCGCGGCACCACGCTGGTGCTGGTCACCCACGATGAACGCCTGGCGCGGCGCTGCCACCGCCAGATCCGCCTGGATGCCGGCCGCCTGGTGGCGCCCCTGGAGCCTTGATGACCCGCTTGTCTTTCCTGCGCCTGTGGGGCCTGGCCCTGCGCCAGCTGTTACGCGATATCCGCGCCAGCGAAGTGCGCGTGTTGTTCTTTGCCTTGCTGGTGGCGGTGGCGGCCAGCACGGCCATCGGCTACTTCGGCGCCCGCCTGAACGGCGCCATGCAACTGCGCGCCAGCGAATTTCTAGGCGCCGACCTGGTGCTGCAAGGCAGCGCGCCGGCCAGCGAACAGCAAATCGCCAGCGGCGCCGCGCTGAACCTGCGCCATGCCCAGGTAGTGGAGTTCACCAGCGTGGTCGGCGGCGACAACGGCATCCAACTGTCGAGCATCAAAGCCGCAGGCCCGGCCTACCCGCTGCGCGGCGAGTTGCGCAGCGCCCCTGCCCCGTTTGCCAACGAAACCCCAGGCGGCGGGCCGGCACCTGGCGAGGTGTGGGTTGAACCGCGCCTGCTGGTGGCGCTGGGCCTGTCGATTGGCGACAGCATCGATGTCGGCATGAAGAGCCTGCGCATGAGCCGCGTGCTCACCTACGAGCCGGACCGTGCCAACAACTTCTATAGTCTGACCCCGCGGGTGCTGATGAACCTGGCCGACCTTGAAGCCACCGGGGTGATTCAGCCCGGCAGCCGGGTCAGCTACCGCGACCTGTGGCGCGGCGAGCCGCAGGCACTGGCCGAGTACCGCCTCAAGGCAGAACCGTCGCTGGCCGCCAACCAACGCCTGCTCGACACCCGCGATGGCAACCGCCAGATCGGCGGCGCACTGGGCAAGGCCGAACGCTACCTGAACATGGCGAGCCTGGTGGCCGTGCTGCTGGCTGGGGTCGCCGTGGCGCTTTCGGCCAGCCGTTATGCCGCCCGGCGCCTGGATGCCAGTGCGCTGCTGCGCTGCCTTGGGTTGTCGCGGCACCAGGCACTGGGCCTGTACTGCCTGCAACTGGCGATGCTGGGTGCAGTCGCAGCCCTGGGCGGTGCGATGCTTGGCTGGCTGGCGCAACTGGGCCTGTTCCGCCTGCTCGAAGGCCTGCTGCCGAGCCAGGTGCCGCCAGGCGGCATTACCCCGGCGCTGGCCGGCATCGGCACCGGTTTGGTGGCCCTGGCCGGCTTCGCCTTGCCGCCGCTGGCAGCCCTTGGCCGCGTACCACCGCTGCGTGTGCTGCGCCGCGACTTGCTGCCCATCCCTGCGAGCAGTTGGTTGGTGTATGGCGCCGCACTGTTTGCCCTGGGCCTGATCATGTGGCGCCTGAGCCTGGACCTTTTGCTCACCTTCGCCCTGCTGGGTGGCGGCCTGATCGCTGCGCTCGTGCTCGGCGGCCTGCTGCTGCTCGGCTTGCGTAGCCTGCGCCAATTGCTGGCCGGTGCCCCGCTGGCGTGGCGCCTGGGGCTTGGCCAGTTGCTGCGCCACCCGCTGGCCGCTGCCGGCCAGGCGCTGGCCTTTGGCCTGATTCTGCTGGCCATGGGCCTGGTTGCCCTGCTGCGTGCGGAGCTGCTGGACAACTGGCAGGCGCAGTTGCCGAAGGACGCACCTAACCACTTCGCCCTGAACATCCTGCCCGACGATCGCCAGCCGTTCGCCGAGCACCTGGCCCGGATCAACGCCACGTCGGCGCCGCTGTACCCGGTGATACCGGGGCGGCTCACGCATATCAACGACGAGCCAGTGCGGCAGCTTGTAAGCAAGGAATCCACCGGCGAGCGCGCCGTGCAGCGTGACCTCAGCCTGACCTGGGCCGCTGACTTGCCACCGGGCAACGCGCTCACCGCAGGCACCTGGTGGCAACAGGCGCCAGCCAATGACACCATCCCCGGCGTTTCGGTGGAGGCAGAACTGGCCCTGAGCCTGAAACTGCAACTGGGCGATCTGCTGACCTTCGATATCGCGGGCCAGCAGCGCCAGGCCCGGGTCAGCAGCCTGCGCACGGTGCACTGGGACAGCTTCCAGCCAAACTTCTACATGATCTTCCAGCCGGGCACGCTGCAAGGCCTGCCCACCACCTACCTCACCAGCTTCTACCTGGCATCGGGCCATGACGCCGAAGTGGTGGCACTGTCACGGACCTTCCCGGCAGTGACCATCTTGCAGGTCGATGCCCTGCTCGCGCAGCTGCGCAGCATCCTTGCCCAGGTGACGTTGGCGGTGGAATACGTGTTGCTGTTCGTGCTGGCCGCAGGCCTTGCGGTGCTGTTCGCAGGCTTGCAGGCGACCCTGGACGAGCGCATCCGCCAAGGTGCGCTGCTGCGCGCCCTCGGCGCGGCGCGGCCGCTGCTGGTCAAAGCCAGGCGCATCGAGTTCGGGCTGCTGGGGGCGGTGAGCGGTGTACTGGCGGCGCTTGGCTGCGAGCTGATCACCTGGGCGTTGTACCGCTATGCCTTCGCCTTACAGTGGGCACCGCACCCATGGCTGTTGCTGCTGCCGCTGGCCGGTGCCGTGCTGGTCGGTGGCGCCGGGGTAATTGGTACGCGCCGGGCGCTCAATGCCAGCCCACTGACGGTACTGCGCGAAGGTTGAGACACGCCAACGGCGATATATGAGCAAAGCGGCATGCTAGTCTGCCGCACTTGCCATCATCTGAAACTGTAGGAGTAAAGGTTGGCCACCAACATCATCACCCGAGAGGGCCACACCGCGCTCAAAGCAGAGCTCGACCATCTCTGGCACACCTACCGGCCCGAAATCACGCAGAAGGTCACCTGGGCTGCATCCCTTGGGGACCGCAGTGAGAATGCTGACTACCAGTACAACAAGAAGCTTCTGCGTGAGATCGATCGGCGGATCCGCTACCTGCGCAAACGCCTGGAAGACATCCGTGTCGTCGATTACTCCCCAGAACAGGAAGGACGGGTATTTTTTGGGGCTTGGGTCGAAATCGAGAATGAGGACGAAGAGCGCAAGCGGTTTCGGGTTGTGGGTTATGACGAGATCTACGGGCGCAACGACTACATTTCAATCGACTCACCCATGGCCCGCGCCTTGCTGAAAAAAAACGAGGGTGACGAGGTTGTTGTGCAAACGCCTACGGGCGAAGCGGTTTGGTTTGTGGTGAGCATTGAGTACCCCTCATCGCCCGTCGGCGACACGCAAGCCTAAGCACCCACCTTTCAGCTCCAGCCCTCCAGCCTCATCGTGGCGCGCACCAGCCGCTGTTCTTCCTGCTCGATCTCGCGCAGGTTGTCGCGGATGCTGTTGATATGGTCTTTGGCCGCCCGTTGGGCCTGCTCTGGCAACTGCTCCATGACGGCGTGGTACAGCTTGGCGTGCTGCCGATCAATCTGGCGCTTTTGCGCCGGCCGGCAATACAGGTTGTTGACCGAGGCGAACACTGTACTGAGCGTCAGGTCGCTCAGCGTCTGCAGGGTGTGGACCAGCACCGGGTTGTGTGACGCCTCACTGATGGCCCGGTGGAAGGCATGGTCCAGCCGCGCCTGCTCCCGTGGGTCGTGCTGCTTGCTCAGCTCATGGGCTGCAGCCATTTCCTCGAAGCGGCGCTTGATCAGCAGCCGGTCGATGTCTGTGGCACGCAATGCGGCCAGCCTTGCCGCCTCCCCTTCCAGCAAGGCGCGCACCTCCAGCAGGTCGAACAGGGTGCGGGGTTGCGAACTGAACAGGTGCATCAAAGGCGTATTGCTGTCCCTGCCGCTGAGGTCAGCGACGTAGGAGCCACGGCCGTGCTCCGTTTGCACAATGCCCCTGCCCCGCAAGATCCTCAGCCCTTCGCGCAAGGCAGACCTGGAACAACCGAGCTTGTCGACCAGGCGCCGCTCGGAAGGCAATGCCTGGCCCACCTTGATGACGCCATCGACGATGAGCTTCTCGATACGCTCTGCCACATGGTCTGCAACCTGTGGCCTTGCCTGCTTGACCTGCTGGACGTCATCCACGAACCACCTCCGAACTGGTAGGACCAGCTATTGGCTGGTGAGTGAGAGCCTGCCGATGCTAGCCCACGAGCCTCAGTGTTATCCACCTCGCAAAGCCTTCCTGCAAAGAAAGTGGTAGGACCAGTTTCACAGCCAGTCGACGCAGCGGCCACAAACGCAGCAGGCTCCACTGTGTTCGGTTCAATGAGCCCTGCAAAGCCCCCGCTTTGGCGTCGGGCCTGCGCAGCGCCGTGAAATAACAATAAGAACAGACGGGAGCACCATGAACATTCTCTACGACGAGCGCGTTGACGGCGTGCTACCCAAGGTCGACAGAGGCGAGTTGCTCAAGCAGCTCAGAACCGCCCTGCCCGACCTGGAAATACTGCACACCACCGAGCAACTCAAACCTTACGAATGCGATGGGCTGTCCGCCTACCGCGTGGTGCCGATGCTGGTGCTGCTGCCGGAACATCTGGAGCAGGTGCAGACCATCCTCAAGCTCTGCCACGCGCTGCAAGTGCCTGTTGTCGCCCGTGGCGCAGGCACCGGCCTCTCTGGCGGGGCGCTGCCGCTGGAGCAAGGCATCCTGTTGGTGATGGCGCGCTTCAACCGGATCATCGAGATCAACCCTGAAGGCCGGTTTGCCAGGGTTCAACCCGGGGTCCGCAACCTGGCGATATCCCAGGCGGCCGCCCCCTACCAGCTGTATTACGCCCCCGACCCCTCCTCGCAGATTGCCTGCTCGATCGGCGGCAACGTCGCCGAAAACGCCGGCGGCGTGCACTGCCTGAAATACGGCCTGACCGTGCACAACCTGCTCAAGGTCGAAATTCTGACCGCCGACGGTGAGCATCTGACCCTGGGCAGCGATGCGCTGGACGCCCCAGGCTTTGACTTGCTTGCGCTGTTCACAGGGTCCGAAGGCATGCTTGGGATAGTCACCGAGGTCACCGTGAAACTGCTGCCCAAACCCCAGGCGGCCCGGGTGCTGCTGGCCAGCTTCGATTCCGTCGAGCTGGCTGGCCGCGCGGTCGCGGACATCATTGCCGCAGGCATCATTCCAGGTGGCCTGGAGATGATGGACAACCTGTCGCTTCGAGCCGCCGAAGACTTCATCCACGCAGGCTACCCAACCGATGCTGCGGCCATGTTGCTGTGCGAGCTGGACGGTGTAGAAGCCGACGTTCACGAAGACTGCGAACGGGTCGAGCAGGTGCTCAAGCGTGCCGGCGCCACTCGGGTGCGCCTAGCCCGCGATGAAGCCGAGCGGGTGCGCTTCTGGGCTGGCCGCAAGAATGCGTTCCCTGCGGTCGGCCGTATTTCGCCTGACTACTACTGCATGGACGGCACCATCCCAAGGCGCGAGCTGCCCGCAGTGCTGCGCGGCATCGACGAGCTTTCGACGCAGTTCGGCCTGCGCGTGGCCAACGTGTTCCACGCAGGCGACGGCAACATGCACCCGCTGATCCTCTTCGATGCCAACCAGCCCGGTGAGCTGGAGCGCGCCGAGGCACTGGGCGCGCGGATCCTCGAACTGTGCGTCGCGGTGGGCGGCAGCATCACCGGGGAGCATGGCGTAGGCCGTGAAAAGATCAACCAGATGTGCGCCCAGTTCAGCAGCGATGAAATCACCCTGTTTCATGCAGTGAAGGCGGCCTTTGACCCCGCCGGCCTGCTCAACCCCGGCAAGAACATCCCGACGCTTCACCGTTGCGCCGAGTTTGGTTCGATGCATATCCATCAAGGAAAGCTGCCTTTCCCCGAACTGGAGCGTTTCTGATGGCACCTGATCATGACCACACCGCACACCTGCTGGAGCAGGTCAACCAAGCGCTCAACGAGCGGGGCGCGTTGCGCATCCAGGGCGGTAACAGCAAGGCCGCACTAGGCCGCCAGGTGACCGGCGAGATACTGGATACCCGCCCACACCGCGGCATCGTCAGCTATGACCCGACGGAGCTGGTGCTGACCGCCCGCGCGGGCACACCGCTGGACGAAGTAGAAGCCGCACTTGCAACCCACGGCCAGATGCTGCCCTTCGAGCCGCCCCACTTTGGCCCGTCGGCAACCATTGGCGGGGCGATTGCCTGCGGGCTATCGGGGCCGCGCCGCCCGTGGGCCGGCTCGGCTCGCGACTATGTGCTGGGAACGCGCGTGATCACCGGCCACGGGAAGCTGTTGCGCTTCGGTGGCGAGGTCATGAAGAACGTTGCCGGCTACGATGTTTCCCGCCTGCTGGCAGGTAGCTTCGGCTGCCTGGGCCTGCTCACTGAAGTGTCACTCAAAGTGCTGCCCAAACCGCGCGAATGCGCCAGCCTCAAGCTGCAGATGGACGTCGATCAGGCACTGACACAGCTAATGGCGTGGGGCCAACAACCTATGCCCATCACTGCCGCGTGCCACGACGGCGGCTTCCTCTACTTGCGCCTGGAAGGCGGCAAAGGTTCGGTGCAATCGGCCTGCGACCGCCTGGGCGGTGAAGCGCTGTGCAGCAGTTACTGGGCGCAACTGCGTGAGCATCAGTTGCCCTTCTTCCATTCGGCCACACCACTCTGGCGGCTGTCGGTTCCCAACCACTGCCCAGCGCTGAATATTGCGGGCAAACAGCTGATCGACTGGGGTGGCGCCCAGCGCTGGTTGCTGTCGAGCGCCGCCGACGACCAGGTGCGCGGCATCGTGGCCGCTGCCGGAGGCCACGCGACCCTCTATGGCGAGACCGATACGCCGTTCCACCCACTGCCTGCGGCCCTGCTGCACTACCACCAGCGCTTGAAACAACAGCTCGACCCGCAGCGCATTTTCAACCCTGGCCGAATGTACGCGGAGGTATGAAGCGCCATGCAAACCAACCTGAGCGAACGTGCCAAGCAACTACCACGCGCAGACGAAGCCGAACGTATTCTCAGAAGCTGCGTGCACTGCGGGTTCTGCACGGCAACCTGCCCCACCTATCAATTGCTGGGCGACGAACTCGATGGCCCGCGTGGTCGGATCTATCTCATCAAGCAGGTGCTTGAGGGGCAAGAAGTCACCGCAAAGACCCAGCAACACCTTGATCGCTGCCTTAGTTGCCGCAATTGCGAAACCACCTGCCCCTCCGGCGTGCAGTACCACAACCTGCTGGACATAGGCCGGGCAGTGGTCGAACAGCAGGTGCCGCGCCCGCTTGGCGAGCGTGCATTGCGGCGCAGCTTGCGCATGGTCGTGCCGCGCCCTGTGCTGTTCAAGGCACTGATGACTGCGGGCATGGCACTGCGCCCACTGTTGCCGGAGTCACTGCAGGCAAAACTTCCCCGGCATGCGGTGGCCGCCAAGCCGCGCCCTGCCCGCCAGCACCAACGCCAGGTGCTCATGCTCGAAGGCTGCGTTCAGCCGGCCCTTGCGCCCAACACAAATGCGGCTACGGCTCGTGTGCTGGACAAGCTCGGCATCGGCGTGGTGCCCGCCCCTCAGGCCGGGTGTTGCGGGGCCGTTGACTATCACCTCAACGCTCAGGACAAAGGCCTTGAGCGGGCCCGGCGCAATATCGACGCCTGGTGGCCGGCGATCGAGGCCGGCGCAGAAGCAATCGTGCAGACCGCCAGCGGTTGCGGCGCGTTTGTCCGTGACTATGGCCATCTACTCAAAGACGACCCTGCCTACTGCGAAAAGGCGCAGCGGGTAACCACACTGTCCAAAGACATTGTCGAGGTGCTGAGTGCAGAGCCCATCGAGCAACTGGGCGTTCAGGCAGATCGGCGGCTGGCCTTCCACTGCCCCTGCACGCTGCAGCACGCACTGAAGCTCAATGGTGCCGTGGAGGGCCTGCTCACCCGGTTCGGCTTCAGCCTCACCGCAGTGCCAGACAGCCACCTGTGCTGCGGCTCTGCGGGCACCTATTCCATTACTCAACCAGCACTCTCCCAACGCTTGCGCGACAACAAGCTCAACGCCCTGGAGAGCGGCAACCCCGACGTCATCGTAACCGCCAACATCGGCTGCCAGACCCATCTGGATGGCGCCGGCCGTACGCCGGTCCGGCACTGGATCGAACTGGTTGAAGAGGCACTTTCCTAGGAGATACCCATGCAACAGAAAGCCGTTCTGGAACACACCGATGTCGCGCGCGTACTCGCCGCCGCACGCGAAGAAGCCCACCGCAATGAGTGGAAAGTGACCGTGGCCATCGTCGATGACGGCGGGCACTTGCTGGCACTCGAACGACTGGATGGCTGCGCGCCCGTCGCAGCCTACATCGCCACCGAAAAAGCCCGCTCTTCCGCACTGGGCCGGCGCGACACCAAGGGCTACGAAGAGATGGTCAACGGTGGGCGTTTCGCGTTTGTCAGCGCCCCGCTGCTCACCTCTCTGGACGGAGGGTTGCCGGTGCTGGTACAGGGGCAAGTGGTCGGCGCTGTTGGCGTATCAGGGGTCAAGGCTGAACAGGACGCGCAGGTTGCCGCCGCAGGCATCGCCGCACTCAACGCCTGACGCCGGGCAAGCCCAAAGCATCTGGAGAACTGACGTGACAAACCGTATCCCATGCCATCGGCTCCACGTAGCCGAAAACCTGAAACACTTCATCGAGCACGAGGTGTTGCCCGGTACTTCTATTTCGGCCGAGCAGTTCTGGGAAGGCCTGGACGCCCTGGTCCATGACCTGGCGCCGAAGAACCAGGCCCTGCTGGCCGAACGCGAGCGCATTCAGACGCAGCTCGACGCCTGGCATCGCGCCAATCCCGGCCCGATCAACGACATGCAGGCCTACATCGAGTTCTTGAACGGCATCGGCTATCTCGTGCAACAACCTGCGCAGCTGCGAGTCGCCACGGCCAATGTCGACCACGAAATCACCTCCCAGGCAGGCCCGCAACTGGTCGTGCCGGTGAGCAATGCCCGCTACGCGCTCAATGCCGCCAATGCGCGCTGGGGCTCGTTGTACGACGCGCTTTATGGCACCGATGCCATCAGTGAAGACGACGGCGCACAACGGCAAGGCAGCTACAACCCAGCCCGCGGCAACAAAGTCGTCGCCTATGCGCGAGCGTTTCTCGACCAGAGCTTCCCCCTCGAAGGGGCTTCACACAGCGATGCGGTGGCTTATCAGGTGGCTGAAGGGGCGCTGAAAATCAGCCTGGCGAACGGCTCAAGCACCGGCCTGGTCAACCCCGAAAAGTTCGTGGGCCATCAAGGCGAGGCTGCAAGCCCGACAGCCATTGTGTTGAAGAACCATGGCCTGCATGTGGAAATGCAGATCGACCCGCAAAGCCAGATCGGCAAGACCGACAAGGCAGGTGTGAAAGACCTGATCATGGAGTCGGCGATCACTACCATCATGGATTGCGAGGACTCGGTGGCCGCCGTCGATGCTGACGACAAGGTGCTGGTGTACCGCAACTGGCTGGGCCTGATGAAGGGCGATCTGTCGGAAACGGTCAGCAAGCAAGGCACCTCGTTTACCCGCACGCTGAATGCCGACCGCACCTACCAAGGCCCGGCGGGCGCGCAAGTCACCCTGCCCGGCCGGTCGCTGTTGTTTGTACGTAACGTGGGCCACCTCATGACCAACCCGGCCATTCACTATGGGGCTGGCGAGGAGATCCCTGAGGGTATTCTGGACGCTGTGGTGACCTGCCTGGCAGCCCTGCATGACCTGCAGCGCAAGCGCAACTCGCGCACCGGCAGCATCTATATCGTCAAACCGAAGATGCATGGCCCACAGGAAGTCGCCTTCGCCAATGAACTGTTCGGCCGCGTCGAAGACCTGCTGGGGCTGGTGCGCCACACGGTCAAGATGGGCATCATGGATGAGGAGCGGCGCACCAGCGTCAACCTCAAAGCCTGCATCGAGCAAGCCGCCCATCGCGTGGTGTTCATCAACACTGGGTTCCTCGACCGCACCGGCGACGAGATGCACAGCACCCTGGAAGCGGGCGCCATGCTGCGCAAGGGCGATATGAAAAGCACCGCGTGGATTCAAGCGTATGAGCGCAACAATGTGCTGGTGGGGCTTGCCAGCGGGCTGCGCGGGCGGGCGCAGATTGGCAAAGGCATGTGGGCCATGCCGGACCTGATGGCCGCCATG
The DNA here is from genome assembly GCF_014268805.2 of Pseudomonas farsensis. Lineage (GTDB taxonomy): Bacteria > Pseudomonadota > Gammaproteobacteria > Pseudomonadales > Pseudomonadaceae > Aquipseudomonas > Aquipseudomonas farsensis. Next base: position 170,343 of record NZ_JABWRF020000004.1, on the reverse strand, counting down.
CTGGAGCAGAAAATCGCCCACCCCAAAGCAGGAGCCAATACCGCGTGGGTGCCCTCACCCACCGCCGCCAGCCTGCATGCGCTGCACTACCATCAGGTGGATGTTCAACAGGTGCAAACCGCGTTGGAGGGTGTCGACCTGCAAAGCGAACGCGCAGGGCTATTACGCGACTTGCTGAGCGTGCCGGTGAGCCCGGACAGACAGTGGTCGGCGGCTGAGATTCAGTCTGAGCTCGATAACAACTGCCAGAGCATCCTGGGCTACGTTGTGCGCTGGGTCGAGCACGGGGTCGGCTGCTCCAAAGTGCCCGACATCCACAATGTGGGGTTGATGGAAGACCGTGCAACGCTGCGCATCTCCGCCCAGCACATTGCCAACTGGCTGCACCACGGCGTCGTCAGCGGTACTCAAGTGCAACACACCCTGGAGCGCATGGCGCAGGTCGTGGACCAGCAGAATCAACATGACCCCGCCTACCGGCCCATGGCAAAAGCCTTTGGCAGTTCCCATGCATTCAGGGCCGCATGTGAGCTGATCTTCAAGGGCCGCGAGCAACCCAGTGGTTACACCGAGCCGCTGCTGCATGCCTGGCGCCTGCGATATAAAGCGGCCAGGTGATCGGCTGCCCGATAGAGCCCGTTTGAGCGGGCTCTTTGTTACCGGGCGAACTCGGAACGACGCACTCTGAAACCCCTTTCAACGCCGTGTGATCAGCCCCTGGCGGGCGATACGGGTGAGCTGGCCGATCACTTCGGCAGCATCAGCCGCCGCCGGCGCCTGGATAACGGCCAGGTCAAAACGGTCGTTGGCGTACTGCGACAGCTGCGCGCAGGTTTCAAAGAACTGGATGAGGAATGCACGCGCCTGGCCCTTGCGACGGGAGAAACCATCGAGGTTGCGCAATAACGTGGGTTGATGCTGGCCGCCGAGCAGGATGCGCGGGGTACGGGAAGCCTGGTCTGCAGGCAATGGGGTCAAATAGACACTGGTACGTGGGCAACTCATGGAGTCTCTCCGCCTCGCTGATCCCGCCGGGCAGGTGAGAGGCGTCACCAAACCAGCGCTTTAGCGGTATTTCGGACGGCCCACCGGGGGGCCTGCCCTGCGCCCCGCAAGTAGCTGTTTAAATCGGCGCAAGGGTTATGCTAGAGGGCGACGCCAGAAGATACAAGCCTCAAGCCGCACGTTTATCGAAATCGACAAGGTGCAGCTTGAGGCCCAGGCGTTACAGCGGTGTTTCAGCGGGCGAGCAAACGGTCCAGCGACAACCGGCCAGCACCTTCGATCAGTACTGCCACGCTGCCGGCCAGCAACGCCAGGGCAAATTCATAGCCGTTGTTGGACATGAACAAGCCGTTGCCGATGTGCACCGAGAAGATCGCCACCACCAAGGTCACCGACAGTGCCAAGGCTGCCGGGCGGGCCAGCAAGCCCACCACCAGCGCCAGGCCGCCGAAGAACTCGGCGCTGCCAGACAGCAGCGCCATCAGGTAGCCCGGCGCCAGGCCAATGCTTTCCATCCACTGCCCGGTGCCCTCAAGGCCGTAGCCGCCGAAAAGGCCGAACAGCTTTTGCGCGCCGTGGGCCATGAAGATGATGCCGACCAGAATGCGGACGACGCTAAGGCCATAGCCGGCGCGGGTGTTCAGCAGCGATTTGAGGGTGTTGTTCATGGTGATGCTTCCTTGTCAAAGCGGGGTGTTGGTTTGGATGAGCGCCATAATAATCAAACCACCAGATAAGAGAATCGCAAAAACCCTGTAGTAACCATCGATAAAATAGATACTTCAGCGCTTGGCGACTCGCTCTAACGCAACACGCTCCCGGTTGAACGCAAGGAAATACTTGTTCACGCTGTTGACGAAACTCACCGGCCCCATGCCCACCTGCTCCATGGCGATACGCTCGGTCTGGAAAAACCACTGGTTACCGTTGAGCCCGCGCCGACGCGCCTCTGCGCGCATCGCCTGGACGCGCTCTGGCCCCAGGTTGTAGGCGGCCAGGGTGAAGGCCATGCGCTCGCGCTCGTTGATCTGTGGGCTGGCGAAGAACTTGCGCCTGATCAGCGCCAGGTAGCGCGCGCTGGCCTGTACGTTGCCGTCAACCGTACTGATATTGCTCACACCGACCCGCTGCGCGGCAGACGGGGTGATCTGCATCAGCCCATGGGCGCCGCCTGCGCCACGGGCTTTCGGGTCGAGGGTCGACTCCTTGAACGCAAGGGCTGCAAGGTTGAGCCAGTCGATCTGCTGCTCGCCGCCGTGTTTCTGCAGCACCGCGCGTACCGCCGCGAGGCGCTGGCGGTCCTGGCGGGCCAAGGGGTTGTGCACCCGGTACTGGCGGCGGTAGATGCGCTCGAAGGCCGCGTCCTGGTTGTCCGGCGCCCGGTAGGTCGCGAGGAAGCGGTCCACGGCCGCCTGCAATAACGGCGCGTCATTGCTCACGTACCAGCGCAGCGCCTGCGGCTGCGCCAACTGCACTTTGCTGTCCAGGCGCAGGCGCGGCATAACCCGCGCCCAGCGCTGGGCAATAGGCCGCTCGACCACCGTCAATGGGTAGATCCCCGCCTGGACCATCTCCAGCACATCTTCCACGGCAAGCGTCGGGTCGACCCACTCGACTTTGATCGGTGCACGCTTGCGCAATGCCAACTGCTGATTGATCACCTGGATTGCCGCACCCGCAGCACTGGCGCTGGTCAGCGCAATGGTGCGGCCAGACAACTGGTCGGCGCGGCTGTAGCTGCGTTCACCCTTGCGCCCCACCAGCAGCAGTGGCACCTGGTCCAGCACAGGCGCGCTGGCGTGGGCGCCCTGCACCAACGAAGGGTCGAGCAACTCGCCGGGCGCGGCCAGGTCGCCTTCGCCACGCAGCAGCGCCCCCAGCAACTGCTCCTTGGCACGCGGGATGATTTTCAGCGTGAGCTGCTGGCCGTCCGCAACCCGCGCATTAAGAGAATGCTCAAGGGCCCGCAGCCGGTAATACTCCACGCCCACCGGCTCCCCTTTGACCTCACCGGAGCTATTGCGGCTTTGATTGACCAGTACCCGCAGCACCTTGCTGGCGCGGATCTGCTGCAGGTCGCGGGCCTGGCTGGCAGCGACATGCTGTTGCGGACCGGGCTCGCGGGCATGCGCCGAGCCTGAAAACAGCCCACCGACAACAGCGAGGCAGGCCAGTGTCAACAGCAGGGGTATAGCGAGGCGTGGGCGGTGGGAGTGCAGCATGCGCGGTGATCGTTCCGTGATGAATGACGGCAAATGGCTGCGGCAAACCGTTGAAGTTGCTCAATTTTCCGCGTTTTCGCGGTTTTTGCTATGCTGACCGCCCCGCGGCACGAGGTAGCACCATGCAACTGATCGATATCGGCGTCAACCTGACCAACAGCAGTTTCCACGACCAACAGGCAGCGGTGGTCGAACGCGCCGTGCAGGCGGGCGTGGTGCAGATGGTACTCACCGGCACCAGCCTGGATGTCAGCGAGCAGGCCCTGGAGCTTTGCCAGCAGCTCGATGCCGACGGCCAACGGCTGTTCACCACCGCCGGGGTACACCCCCACGACGCCAGCCACTGGAGCGGCGACAGCGAACGGCAACTGCGCCAACTGCTGGCACAGCCCAGGGCCAAGGCTGTGGGCGAATGCGGGCTGGACTTCAACCGCGACTTCTCACCTCGCCCGCTTCAGGAAAAAGCACTTGAAGCGCAGTTGACGCTCGCCGCAGAACTGGGCCTGCCCGTGTTTCTGCATGAGCGCGACGCTAGCGAACGCCTGCTGGCGATTGTAAAAGCCTTCCGCGACCATCTGCCGGCGGCCGTGGTGCATTGCTTCACCGGCGAGCGCGACGCGCTGTTTGCCTACCTCGACATGGACCTGCACATCGGCATCACCGGCTGGATCTGCGATGAGCGCCGCGGCACTCATCTGCACCCACTTGTGGGCAATATCCCACAAGGGCGGCTGATGCTCGAAAGCGACGCGCCGTATCTGCTGCCGCGCAGCCTGCGCCCCAAGCCTAAAAACGGGCGCAACGAGCCTGCCTACCTGCCCGAGGTGCTGCACGAAGTAGCCCGCCACCGCGGCGAAACCGCCGAACATCTGGCCGCCCATACCAGCGCCTGCGCCCGCGCGTTCTTTGGCCTGCCTGTGGTTTCTTGACGCATATCAACAAGGTGTTTATCGCAGGCAGGCACAATGATGGCACCTTGCCAATAATACGTTCGCCAACTCAGAGAAGACCTGCCATGGGTGCCTGGCTTAGCAATATCTCCCTCAAGTACAAATTCTGGGCCGTCAACGCAGTGGCCTTCGTTACCACCTTGCTGCTGGTGCTCTACGCCGTAAGCCTGGAGCAGCAGGCGCGTGCTACCGGCGCCCAGGCGCAGGCCCAGGCCCAGGCGCAACTGTTGGCTGCCTGGCCTGCCGGGCAACCGCTGCCCGCCCAGCCCAACCTGATCACCTGGAACGCCGGGCAGAAGCCACCACTCGCAGGCCTGCCCGGCGACGCCCAAGGCTGGGTCGAGTTGCCGGCAGATTCCGTGCTGGGCGACAACCCGCTGATCGGCGCGCAGGTGCTGCGCGCGGGCGACCAACGCATTGCGCTGCTGGCCCACACGCCCAGCCTGAGCCAGGTCTTCGTTGACCGCTTCAGCAACTACGCGGTGTGCGTACTGATCCTGATGCTGGCCATGCTCGGCGCCTCGCAACTGTTGATCCGCTTCCTGCTCAGCCAGCTCAACACCCTCAAGGATGTGATGCTGCATGTGGAACGCACCGGCGACCTGTCGGCGCGAGTGCCGCTGGCCTGTGGCGATGAGGTGGGCCAGATGGCCGGCGCCTTCAACGCCATGCAGTCCACCTACCACCGCGTGGTCAGCACCGTCGCCCGCACCGCCGCGCAGCTCGACTCAGGTGCCGCGCGCCTGGCCGGCAGCATGGATGAAGTGCGCCACGGCATGATTGGCCAGCAGAGCGAAACCGACCAGGCTGCCACGGCGATCAACGAGATGACGGCCACCGTGCACCACATCGCCCAGCATGCCGGTGCCACCCGCGACCTCTCGCAGAGCGCCGACAACCTTGCCGGTAGTGGCCAGGCAGTGGTCAGCCGGGTGCAGGATTCGATTTCGGGGCTGTCCAGCGGCGTGCAACAAACCGCCGAAATGATTCGCCAACTGGCTGAAGACAGCCAGAAGATCAACAGCGTGGTCGGGGTCATTCACAGTATTGCCGAACAGACCAACCTGCTTGCCCTCAACGCTGCGATCGAAGCCGCCCGTGCGGGTGATCTGGGCCGTGGCTTTGCCGTGGTGGCCGATGAAGTGCGCAACCTGGCCAAGCGCGTGCAAACCTCCACCGACGAGATCACCACCATGGTCTCCGACCTGCAGGCCGGTACCCGCGATGCGGTGGACTTCATGCAGGAGAGCTCGTACAAGGCCGATGACTGCGTGCGCCAGGCAAAGGAAGCCGGTGAGGCGCTGCTCGAAATCACCAGTGCCGTTGCGCAGATGCGTGAAAGCAACACGCAGATCGCCGTGGCTGCCGAACAGCAGAGCCAGGTGGCGGAAGAGATGAACCGCGCGGTGGTGAGCATCCGCGACGTTACCGAGCAGACGGTACAGCAGACCGTCGGCTCTGCCACCACCAGCAGCGAACTGGCGACCTTGGCCGGCGAGCTGAACAAAGCGATCGGTCAGCTCAAGCTCTGAGCCGCAAGCGGGCCCCTATGGTCACCATAGCCAGCCTCGATTGGCCCTCCACGGGGGGCCGCACTAAGCTTTGGGCATGTCTGTGAGGAACTGTCCATGAGCAAACGACTGCCTAACTTACCCGCCTGGCAATGGCGCGGCTACCACCACAACCACCGGCACCCGGCCAACCTGGTGCTGCACCTGATCGCCGTGCCGCTGTTCATCCTTGGCGCCCTGCTGGTGCTGTCGGGGCTGTTCGGCCTTGACCTTGTGCAGTTCGCCGTCGGCATCATCGCGCTGATTGCAGGCCTTGGTCTGCAACGCCAGGGGCACCGACTGGAAGCTGAGCAACCCGAGCCCTTCGCCAACCGCAAAGACGCCGTGCAGCGGCTGCTGACCGAGCAGTTCATTACCTTCCCCAGGTTTCTACTGAGCGGCAGTTGGTGGCGGGCTTGGCGCGAGCGCCACAAGCACCGGCACTGAAGGGCGGAGCTTCAGGCAAATACGGTAACGGTCTGGCGGCTCAGCGCTACCAACTCGCCGTCAGCGCTCCACAACGCCGCTGCGGCATGGCCGTAGCCGTCGCGCGCATGCTCGGTATCCACCACGTAACGGCACCAGTCCAGCGTCGACAACGGCGGCGCAGGCTGAATGAATTCGATGGTCCAGGTCAGCGTGCTACCCGCTGCGGGCTGTTGCAGATGCGGCAACAGGCTCGGCGGCCAGGCGTCCACCAACGCCAGCACGTGGGCTGCCTGGAGTGGCTGTGCCGCGACATCGCGCAGCCTGACCCAACCGCCCATCTGCCGAGACGTGTTACCACTGAACGGCAAGCCGCCCAGCGCCCAGCGCAGCGCCAGATGGCGCATGAACTCGGGCGTGACGCCCTTGATGTAGGGAAGCTCTGGCGCAGCCTGCTCCAGCGGCTTGAGGGGCGCGGCAGGCAGCGCATCGACGGCCACCACCGACGGCCGGCCAACACCGAAACTGCCCTGCACCACGGTGACTACCTGGCCGTTCTGCACCGCCCGGCCAAGCAACGTACTGACCGCCTTGCCCTCGCGCAACACCTCAACCTCAAGGCTGATCGGCACCTCGGGGGCAGCCGGGCCGACGAACGTGATGGCCAACGAGCGCACCGGGCGCTCATCAGCAAGTTTCAGGCGCATGGCCTCGTGCAGCATTGCCGCCATCAGCCCACCGAACACAGCACGGCCTTGGGCCCAGTCGGCAGGTACGCTGATGGCGTGCGGCTGAGTACGGGCTGCGCCAAGCAGTTCAGTGAAATTCATGGGGCTGGCTCCAACGGCGAAAGTCTCGATCTTACCCATCCACCTGCAAGCCCACACCCCGCATATCAGCCAATTGCAGGCCTATCGGCGCTCCAGCGCCTCGTGCAGCGCCTCAAGGGTGATATCAGACTTTCCCTCGGCCGCCGCCAGTTCCTGCTCCCACCCCAGCTTGCATTGCGCCAGGTCGCTGTGTTCGCGCACCTGTAGCAGCCACTGCCAGCGGTCGTGCCAGTCGCCCAGGTCGCTCTGCGCCTTCTTCAGCAGCCGCTGCAGCTCGTTGCCAGCGTGATCAAGTTGCGGGTACGCCTCATCGCCGTAGCGCACCCGCTTGATCAGCAGGCGCAGGCGATGCCGGTCATGGTCAGGGTCTTGCAGCGCGTCAGCGAGCTTCTTCCACTGTTTTTGCAGACGCTTGTCGATGCGCGCGCGCAGGTTCTCGACCAGGCCCTCACGCTCTGCTGCACGCAAAAACAGCGGGAAGGCATCGAGGATCAGCAGCACGCGCTTGAGTTGCTCACTGGAGGCCACGCCGACGAAGGTCGCCGCCCTGCCCTGTAGCCGCAGTTGGCCCGCTTGCAGGTGCCCGCGCCCGACCAGTTCGGCAGCGAGCACCTCACGGTCACGCAGTGGGGTGGTCAACGTACCCAAGGCCTTCGCTGCCTCCTCAAGCTGCTCTACACCGGGCAACCCGCGCAGTGGCCGCAGCAGGCTGCGCAAACGCCGCAGCGCAATGCGCAGGTCGTGCAATGCCTCGCTGTCGGTATTAGCCGCCAGCCGCTCGCGGCAAGCCAACAGGCGGACATGCAAGGTCAGCACCTGCGATACAACGTGATCGAGCATGGCAGCCATGCATCACTCCTCGGTCAACGCCCGGCGCGGGACTCACGGATATAGAAGCGCGCTTTCTCAGCCTTGGCGGTACAGCTTTCGTAGCCCTCGAACTGCTGCTGGGTCTTGGCACCGGTGAGCAGCGACAAGGCCTTGGAGTAACTCACAGCGCCCGCAAAGCCTTCGGCCTTGGCAAGGTCCAGTTCCTTCCAGGCAGCATCAAGCTGGGTCGCGCAACTTTCGCGGTAGGCAGTCTTGCCAGCGCAGCCAGCCAAGGCCAGGGCAATCAGAGGAACGGCGATCCAGGCTTTCATTGGGGTAACCTCGAAGAAGGAAAACGGTATGGCCGTTCGACGATCAAACAGGCCAAAAGTGCCCTGCTCAGCGTAGCCCAGCGCGGGCGACATTGAAGCACAGGCGTCAATGGGTGCATTGTGGGCCATGGTTGCATAACCCTGGGGGAATCGTATGAGTAAACGTGTAGCACTGGTACTGGGGTCGGGCGGTGCCCGAGGGTATGCGCACATCGGTGTCATAGAAGAACTCGAACGACGCGGCTACGAAATTGCCTGTATCGCCGGCTGCTCCATGGGCGCCGTGGTGGGCGGCATCTATGCCGCCGGCAAACTGGACGAATACCGCAGCTGGATTGAAAGCCTGGACTACCTCGACGTATTGCGCCTGGTCGACGTCAGCTTCCGCCTGGGGGCGATCCGTGGCGACAAGGTTTTCGGACAAATCCGCAAGATTGTCGGCGAAATCAACATTGAGGAACTGCGCATTCCCTACACTGCGGTAGCAACCGACCTGACCAACCAACAGGAGATCTGGTTCCAGGAAGGCTGCCTGCACCAAGCCATGCGCGCCTCGGCGGCAATCCCCAGCCTGTTCACCCCGGTGGTTCAAGGCAACCGAATGCTGGTGGATGGCGGCATCCTCAACCCTTTGCCCATCGTGCCGGTGGTCTCCAGCCACTGCGATCTGATCATCGCGGTCAACCTCAACGCCACTAACCAGAAGCAATACCAACTGCCGGTGATCGAGCGGCCGGCGGCGTTCAAGATGCGCTTCGATTCGCTGATCAACTCCCTTGGCTCGCACCTGCCGTTTCGCCGCAAACCGGCGGAGCAACTGATGCGCCTGGACCAGGAAATCAGTGCCGAGGGCCTTATACCACCCAATCCATGGCTGGCCGAGGGCGCAGAACCCGAAAGCCAACAGCCTGCCGCAGCCCCCGAAAGCGGCGGCGCGCCAAAGTCGGCCACCGGCTCGTTCATCATCGACAACGTAGGCCCGGCATCACTGCTCGACCTGATCAACCAGAGCTTCGAGGTCATGCAGACCTCCCTCGCCCAGTACAAGATCGCCGGCTACCCACCCGATGTGCTGATCAACGTGCCCAAGCGAGTGTGCCGGTTCTTTGAGTTCTACAAAGCCCCGGAGCTGATCGCCTTGGGCCGGGAGATTGCCCGCGACACCCTCGATGCCCATGAGGGCGTGCGCCGCTAACGCGAGCGCAGAAAACCAGACAGGCCGCATAAGCGGCCTGTCTGGTTAGTGCTGTACCACTTAGTAGCGAGTGATATCGGCACTGCTTTCAAGCAGTTTGCGGTAGGCCGCGAAGTCCTGCGAGCCAGCACGCGATGCGAGGTAGCGGCGGATCTGCTGCTTCTCTTCATCGGTAGCGGCTGCGCCTTCGTTGACGCCCTTGAGCTGCACCACAACCAGGCTGCCATCGCCCAGAACCACGCTGCCATACACAGGCTTGTCCTTGGACTCAGGCTTGCCGAGGCGGAACACCGCTTGCAGCTCGGCAGGGTCGATACCGTCCTGGCCGCGGGTGACCGCTTCCTGGACTTTCCAGTTTTGGCTGGAAGGCTTGACCGAGCCATCGCGCAGGCCGGCGATCAGCTTGTCGGCCTTGGCCTTGAGTTCGGCAGTCGCCTTCTCTTTGGCCAGGTGCTCGCTGATGTTCTTGGCCACTGCCTCCAGCGGCATCTGCTCAGGCTTGCGGTGTTCCTTGACGCGCAGCACGACCACGGTTTCCGGGTCCAGCTCGATGCCGTTGCTGTTGGCGCCCTCGTCCATCACTTCTTCGCTGAATGCCGCCTGCAGCACCGCACGGTTGGCAGTGATGCCTTCACCACCTTCACGGCCGAATGGCGCCGAGGTATGCACTTTCAAACCCAGGTCCTGAGCCGGCTGAGCCAGGTCAGACGCTTCGAACGCCGCATCTTCGAGCTGCTTGGTAGCCTCGACGAAACGCTGCTCGACCTGCTGGGTTTTCAGCTCATGGGTGAGCTTGTCCTTCAGGCTGGCGAAGCTTGGAACGTCAGGTGCTTCTACGCCCAGCAGCTTGATCAGGTGGTAGCCGTATTCGGTACGCACCGGGGCCGATACCTGGTCCTTGTTCAGCTTGTACAGCGCGTCTTCGAAGGCTGGGTCGTAGACACCTGGGCCGGCGAAGCCGAGGTCGCCACCGGTGTTGGCAGAACCTGGGTCCTGGGAAAATTCCTTGGCCAGCTTGGCGAAGTCTTCACCCTTTTCAAGGCGCTGCTGCAACTCTTCGACACGGGCCTTGGCCTGGGCGTCGGTGGTTTTGTCGTTGACCTCGATCAGAATGTGCGCAGCACGGCGCTGCTCGCCGAGGTTGGCGATTTCCTTCTCGTACAGCGCCTTGAGTTCGTCATCGTTGACCTTGACCTGGTCAAAGAAGGCCGCCTTCTTCAGCTCGATGTAGTCGATGACAACCTGGTCTGGGGTCATGAACTCTTTGGCGTGCTGGTCGTAGTGGGCCTTGACCTCCTCGTCCGTGACTTTCACCGCAGCCGGGTCGGCCTTGAAGGTCACGCTTGCGAAGTCGCGGGTCTGCTTCTCAAGGCGAGCGAATGCCTCGATCTGCTTGTCGGTCACGAAGCTGCTGCCAGCCAGGCCGGTGCGCAACTGGCCGATGAGCATTTCCTGGGCGAGCATCTCGCGGAACTGCATGCGGCCATAGCCCATCTGGCGAATCACGGCATCGAAGCGCTCAGCGCTGAACTTGCCGTTGTCCTGGAATTCAGGCGTCTGCAGGATCAGTTGGTCCAGTGCGGCTTCGGAGAAGGCGAATTTGGCATCTTCAGCGCCCTGCAGCAGCAGTTTGCGATCGATCAGGCCTTTGAGCGCTGCTTCACGCAGGCGCTTTTCGTCCAGCAGGGCCGGGTCGAAGTCTTTGCCCAGCTGTTGCATCAGCTGGCGGCGCTGCATGTCGACAGCCTGGCTCAGCTCGTTCTGGCTGATGGTCTGGCCGTTGACCTTGGCGGCGTCCTGGCTATGGCTTGCGGCCTGGAAAATGGCTTCGAAGCCAGTCAGTGCCATCAGCACGACAATCAGGCCAATAATGGTCTTGGCAATCCAACCTTGTGAATTGTCCCGAATATTCTGCAGCATGCGTCCCCCAGAAACGGTTGTACCACTGCGTCGACAACCGCGGAGCGTGGGTAGAGTCCTGATAGAAAAAAGGCGCATCCAGTGGATGCGCCTTTTCGAAGCGAGCGTGCCAGCGGGGACGGTTGCGACCCGCAGTCACGCGGTCGGCCCAGGCAGCGCCCGGGCCGGCTGAAAGACGACTTAGTTGACGGCGTCTTTCAGGCCTTTACCAGCCTTGAAGCCCGGAACCTTGGCGGCAGCGATCTTGATCGCCTTGCCGGTTTGCGGGTTACGGCCGGTACGCTCAGCGCGTTCCTTGACCGAGAAAGTACCGAAGCCAACCAGGACTACATCGTCGCCTTTTTGCAGGGCGCCCTGAACGGATTCGATAACTGCGTCCAGCGCACGGCCGGCTACAGCTTTCGGGATGTCAGCGGATGCGGCGATAGCGTCAATCAGTTCCGACTTGTTCACTCTAAGTCCCCTTATATCTCTATTGAGTTTGTTTCTAAGTATGTAATGAAAAGCTTATGAAACGAGCGTCCGTTGGCCTGGTGACAATGGCGTGCCGCTTTATAGCAAGGCCCCGAAAAATCTGTCAACCAAAGCCCCCAAACGAAAACCTTACTAGTGCGTGCTAATTCTTTCCTTAGCATCGCCGTCGCGCTTCTCATCTTTGGCGACAATCTCAGGAGCCACATCTGGCAAGGGCTCCGGGGCGTATTGCAGCGCAATTTGGAGGACTTCGTCAATCCATTTGACCGGTTTGATCTGAAGATCCTGTTTGATGTTTTCCGGAATTTCCTTGAGATCGCGAACGTTCTCTTCAGGAATGATGACCGTCTTGATACCACCACGGTGTGCTGCCAGGAGTTTTTCCTTCAGCCCGCCGATGGCCAATACCTGACCACGCAGGGTGATTTCACCGGTCATGGCAACGTCGGCACGGACTGGAATCTGGGTCAGGGCCGAGACCAGCGCGGTGCACATGCCGATACCTGCACTCGGGCCATCCTTGGGGGTCGCGCCTTCCGGCATATGGATGTGAACGTCGCGCTTTTCGTGCGAATCTGCTGGGATCCCCAGGCTTTTCGCACGGCTACGCACCACGGTCTGAGCGGCAGTAATCGACTCGACCATGACGTCACCAAGCGAACCGGTCTTGATCAACTGGCCTTTGCCAGGGATCACCACCGCCTCAATAGTGAGCAGCTCCCCACCGACTTGAGTCCAGGCAAGCCCAGTGACCTGGCCGATCTGATCCTGCTGCTCGGCAAGGCCGTAACGGAACTTGCGCACGCCCAGCAGGTGCTCGAGCTGCTCGCCAGCAACCTTCACTTTCACCTGCTTCTGGCCGGTGTGTTCCTTGACCACCTTGCGGCAAACCTTGGCGATCTGGCGCTCAAGGCCACGCACGCCGGCTTCGCGGGTGTAGTAGCGAATGATGTCGCGAATCGCGGTGACATCGACCTCAAGCTCGTCCTTCTTCAGGCCGTTGGCCTTGATCTGCTTGGGCACCAGGTACTTGACTGCGATGTTGATCTTCTCGTCTTCGGTGTAGCCCGGCAGACGGATGATTTCCATGCGGTCGAGCAGCGCCGGTGGAATGTTCATCGAGTTGGAGGTGCACAGGAACATCACGTCCGAGAGGTCGTAGTCGACTTCCAGGTAGTGGTCGTTGAAGTTGTGGTTCTGCTCGGGGTCGAGCACTTCGAGCAACGCCGACGCCGGGTCGCCACGCATGTCGCTGCCCATCTTGTCGATTTCATCGAGCAGGAACAGCGGGTTGCGCACGCCCACCTTGGTCATTTTCTGGATCAGACGGCCCGGCATGGAGCCGATGTAGGTGCGGCGGTGGCCACGAATCTCGGCCTCGTCGCGCACGCCGCCCAGCGCCATACGCACGAACTTGCGGTTGGTGGCCGTGGCGATCGACTCGGCCAGCGAGGTTTTGCCTACGCCAGGCGGGCCAACCAGGCACAGCACCGGGCCACGGATCTTCTTCACGCGCTTCTGCACGGCGAGGTACTCAAGGATACGATCCTTGACCTCTTCAAGCCCATAGTGGTCGGCATCAAGGATTTCTTCGGCCTTGGCCAGGTCCAGGCGTACCTTGCTCTGGGCTTTCCATGGCACCTGCACCAGCCAGTCGAGGTACGAACGTACCACGGTGGCTTCGGCAGACATCGGCGACATCTGCTTGAGCTTGTTCAGTTCGGCCTGGGCCTTGGTCAGCGCGTCTTTAGGCAGGCCAGCAGCCTCAATGCGCTTTTTCAGCTCATCGATTTCGTTGTGGCCTTCGTCGCCATCGCCGAGCTCTTTCTGAATGGCCTTCATCTGTTCATTCAGGTAGTACTCGCGCTGGCTGCGCTCCATCTGCTTTTTAACGCGGCCACGGATGCGTTTTTCTACCTGCAGCAGGTCGATTTCGGCATCCAGCAGCGCCAGCACGTGCTCGACGCGGGCTTGCAGGTCGACGATCTCGAGGATTTCCTGCTTCTGCTCGATCTTCAGCGCCATGTGCGCGGCCATGGTATCAACCAGGCGGCCCGGCTCTTCGATGCTGTTCAGCGAAGACAGCACTTCGGCAGGGACTTTTTTGCCCAGTTGGACGTACTGCTCGAACTGCGACAGCAGCGTGCGTACGAACACCTCGGACTCGCGCTCAGCAACATCGACTTCATCGATCAGGCTGACTTGGGCGCGAATGTGGCCTTCGATTTCGGTAAAGCGCTCGACCGCACCGCGCTGCTCGCCTTCGACCAGCACCTTGACGGTGCCATCGGGCAATTTGAGCAGCTGCAGCACAGTGGCGATGGTGCCGACACGGTACAGGGCGTCTTCGCCTGGATCGTCGTCAGCGGGGTTCTTCTGGGCCAGCAGGAGGATCTGCTTCTCGCCCGTCATCGCGGCTTCTAGGGCTTCGATAGACTTCTCACGCCCCACGAACAGTGGGATGACCATGTGCGGATAGACGACAACGTCGCGCAATGGCAAAAGAGGCAAGTCGAGGGTGGTCTTCATGATTTCGCCTCTACAACGGCCTGGCGGCCGGAATCCTGTGGAAATGGTGCTTGAGGGCTAATGTGGGGGCAGCCCTTTGAAATTACAAGCGCCGTGGCCATGAAATGCAAAAAGGGACCCGAAGGCCCCTTTCTGACTGGCTACCCCTGCCCGATCAGGCGTCGGGGGCGGCCTTGGCTTGCGGCTCGCTGTTCTCGTAGATCAACAGCGGCTGCGAGGTGCCCTCAATGACGCTCTCGTCAATGACCACCTTGCTGACTTCCTTCTGCGAAGGAATTTCGTACATGGTGTCGAGCAATACACCCTCAAGGATGGAACGCAGGCCACGGGCGCCGGTTTTGCGCTCCAGGGCTTTGCGAGCAACGGCCTTGAGCGCATCAGTGCGGAACTCAAGGTCGACGCTTTCCATCTCGAACAGCTTGGCATACTGCTTGGTCAGGGCGTTTTTCGGCTCGGTGAGGATCTGCATCAGCGCAGCCTCATCGAGCTCATCGAGGGTTGCCAGCACCGGCAGACGACCGACGAACTCGGGGATCAGGCCAAACTTGACCAGATCGTCCGGCTCGACTTCGCGCAGCGATTCGCCAACCTTCTTGCCTTCTTCCTTGCTGCGCACTTCGGCACCGAAACCGATACCACCACGGGTGGAGCGGTTCTGGATGACCTTTTCGAGGCCGGAGAAAGCGCCACCGCAGATGAACAGAATATTGCGGGTATCAACCTGCAGGAATTCCTGTTGCGGGTGCTTGCGACCGCCCTGGGGCGGCACGGAAGCCACGGTGCCTTCGATCAGCTTCAACAGCGCCTGCTGCACGCCTTCACCCGAAACATCACGGGTAATCGACGGGTTGTCCGACTTGCGCGAAATCTTGTCGATTTCGTCGATGTAGACAATGCCCATCTGGGCCTTCTCCACGTCGTAGTCGCACTTCTGCAGCAGCTTCTGAATGATGTTCTCGACGTCCTCACCCACGTAACCGGCTTCGGTCAGGGTGGTGGCGTCGGCGATGGTGAACGGAACGTTCAACAGGCGTGCAAGGGTTTCGGCGAGCAGGGTCTTACCCGAGCCAGTAGGCCCGATCAGCAGGATGTTGCTCTTGCCGAGTTCGACCTCATCGCCCTTCTTGTCACGCTGATTGAGGCGCTTGTAGTGGTTGTACACCGCTACGGCAAGCACCTTTTTCGCGCGCTCCTGACCAATGACGTACTGGTCCAGGATTGTGCTGATTTCTTTCGGCGAAGGTAGCTTATGCGCGCTGCTCTCGGCCTGGGCTTCCTGCACCTCCTCACGGATGATGTCGTTGCACAGGTCGACGCACTCGTCGCAGATAAATACCGAGGGGCCGGCAATCAACTTGCGCACTTCGTGCTGGCTTTTGCCGCAGAAGGAGCAATAGAGCAATTTGCCGCTGTCCTCGCCGTTACGGGTGTCAGTCATTCGATCGATCCAATCCGGTAGGCTTGAAACACAAGATGAAGGCAATCGCGGGCTTTTTCAAGGCCCGCGGGCAGGCGCGTCATGCACCTGCCCGCTCTGGCGTATTGCTTCAGGATGCCAGTTGCCGCTTGTCGTAAACCGAGTCGATCAGGCCATACTCGGCCGCGCGCTTGGCGCTCATGAAATTGTCACGCTCGGTGTCGCGCTTGATGGTTTCCAGATCCTGGCCGGTGTGGTGGGCCAGCAGCTCGTTCAGGCGCGCCTTGATGTTGAGGATTTCCTGGGCGTGGATCTCGATATCGGTCGCCTGGCCCTGGAAGCCGCCCAACGGCTGGTGAATCATCACCCGCGAGTTCGGCAGGCAGTGACGCTTGCCGGCAGCACCGGCCGCCAACAGGAAGGCGCCCATGCTGCACGCCTGACCAATACAGATGGTCGAGACGTCCGGTTTGATGAACTGCATGGTGTCGTAGATCGACATACCAGCGGTCACCGAGCCACCCGGGGAGTTGATGTAAAGATGGATATCCTTATCCGGGTTTTCCGCCTCGAGGAACAGCATCTGCGCCACCACCAGGTTGGCCATGTAGTCTTCTACCGGGCCGACCAGGAAAATCACGCGCTCCTTGAGGAGGCGAGAATAGATGTCGTAGGCACGTTCGCCACGGGCGGACTGCTCGATAACCATCGGGACCAGGCCGCCTGCGGCCTGGATGTCAGAGCTCTGCTGAATATAAGAATTGCGGGACATGTCCTGCGCTCACTCCCAAATAGTCATGGCTTGAATACGCACAAGCCAGCGCGAAGGCTGGCTTGTGGAGGTTTCTTACGAGAGAAGCCAGTTACTCAGCGGCAGGAGCCTGTGCTGGTTTGACTGCTTCTTCGTACGAAACCGACTTGTCTGTCACAGTCGCTTTCTGCAGAACAGTATCTACAACTTGTTCTTCCAGTACAACCGAACGGACTTCGTTCATTTGCTGGTCGTTCTTGTAGTACCAAGCGATGACCTGCTCTGGCTCTTGGTAAGCCGAAGCCATTTCTTCGATCACCTTGCGAACTTCAGCCTCGTCAGGCTTCAGGTCGAACTGCTTGACCACTTCAGCGACGACCAGGCCCAGCACGACGCGGCGCTTGGCTTGCTCTTCGAACAGCTCGACCGGCAGTTGATCAGGCTTGATGTTGCCACCGAACTGCTGAACCGCCTGAACGCGCAGACGGTTGACTTCGTTTTCCAGCAGCGCTTTCGGCACTTCGATCGGGTTGGCGGCCAGCAGACCGTCCATTACCTGGTTCTTGACCTTGGCCTTGATGGCCTGGCGCAGCTCGCGCTCCATGTTCTTGCGAACTTCGGCGCGGAAGCCTTCCAGCGTGGTTTCCTTGATGCCGAACTGAGCGAAGAACTCTTCGTTCAGCTCAGGCAGCACAGGGGCCGAAACGCTGTTGACGGTGATGGTGAACTCAGCGGCTTTGCCAGCCAGGTCAAGGTTCTGGTAGTCCTCAGGGAAGGTCACGTTGACAACGCGCTCTTCACCGGCTTTGGCGCCAACCAGGCCATCTTCGAAGCCAGGGATCATGCGGCCGGAACCCAGAACCAGCTGGGTGCCCTTGGCCGAACCGCCAGCGAAGGCTTCACCGTCGACCTTGCCGACGAAATCGATGTTGACCTGGTCGTCGTTCTGCGCGGCGCGCTCGACGGCTTCGAAACGGGTGTTCTGCTTGCGCAGCACTTCGAGCATGTTGTCAAGGTCAGCATCAGCCACTTCGGCGCTCAGGCGCTCGACGGCGATCGACTCGAAACCAGCAACGGTGAACTCCGGGAACACTTCGAAGATGGCAACGAACTCAAGATCGCCGCCTTTTTCGAACGATTTTGGCTCAACGGCAGGAGCGCCAGCCGGGTTCAGCTTCTGCTCGACGATGGCTTCGTAGAAGGACGATTGAACCAGGTCACCGAACACTTCCTGACGGGCATCAGCTTCGAAGCGCTGACGGATAACGCTCATTGGCACCTTGCCCGGACGGAAGCCGGCAACCTTGGCGCGCTTGGCAGTCTGCTGCAGACGCTTGTTGACTTCGTTCTCGACGCGCTCGGCCGGAACGGCGATGGTCATGCGGCGCTCGAGAGCGGAAGTGTTTTCAACAGAAACTTGCATGGATATTCCTCGTTGCACAGACGTTAGCCGGCGATAGCCCGACTCCAGAATCAAGGGCGAGCATTCTAGTGACTCACGCACCAGAAGTCACCCCACCCGGATGGTCATCGAACTACGCCGGTCGTTTTCCCTGAAAGGCCCGCGCCCTGTGGCGTCGAGCCTGCTCGAACAATGGCCGCGCGGCCGCGTGAATGCCCCGCGGTTGTAAAACCTTGTCAAACAAACGACAGCTAGCGGGGATATGGGATTATTTTCAGCGATTTCAAGGGGGATCGCCGAGGGAATCGCATAAATGGCTGCGCAGGTGTAGCGATAACCCTGCGCCACGCCCCTTACTCCGGTTCAATCTCATTGAACTGGCAGTATTCTTCCCACGCCAGCCCCAACGCTTCAGCCACTTCGCGATGGGTTTCCAGGCGCATGGCCTGCAACTGCTCCGGCGACTCGGCAATCAACTGCAGCGCATATTCCCAAGGCTGCAGGCCCTGCCCCTCGGCAGCATCCTGGAACGCCCACTCGATCTGCTGGGCTTGCTCGCGGGCGTCCAGTTCACGGATCTCCTCGAGCATCTGCGGGTTCTGCTCAGCGAAACGCTGCAGCGCCAGTGCCTGGCGCGCTTCTTTTGCAATCATCAACAGTTATCCTCTGCCAACCTGAACAGCCAGACATTCAACCGCCTGAAATCTATCAGCTTTCATCGAGCCGCAACCAGAGGGCGACGACAGCCGGGACGCCCAGCACATTAATAGCGGACAAAAACGAAAAATGCCGCTAGCAGCGGCATTTTCGCAACACAGAAAAAACAAAGGCGCCCGACCATACGGTCAAGGCGCCTTCGAAAATATGGGGTGGACGATGGGAATCGAACCCACGACAACTGGAATCACAATCCAGCGCTCTACCAACTGAGCTACGCCCACCATAGTGCGGTGCTACGTTTACAACCTTACAGAAACATGGTGCGGACGAAGAGACTCGAACTCTTACAGCTTGCGCCGCTGGAACCTAAATCCAGTGTGTCTACCAATTTCACCACGTCCGCATAACACTTAAAACAAAGGCGCCAGATCGTTCAATCGAGGCGCCTCTGCAAAATCTGGGGTGGACGATGGGAATCGAACCCACGACAACTGGAATCACAATCCAGCGCTCTACCAACTGAGCTACGCCCACCATATTGCGATATTACTTACTTGCCCAGGCCTAATGGCGCACCCGGCAGGACTCGAACCTGCGACCATCCGCTTAGAAGGCGGATGCTCTATCCAGCTGAGCTACGGGCGCTTAAGCGTACAGCTGGAGCAAACCAACTTTGCCAACCCGTGCCAGGCAGTGCCCGACAAGTGCGGCGAATCTTATAGACGCCCCCTGCCCTCGTCAACACCTTTCTATAAAATATTTAAATTATTGAAGGGGTTAGAAGATTTGCCCGACCACGCGCCTTTGCCCATGCGCCGTGTCGTGCGAGAATGCGCGCTTCTTCATGTTTACTTCTCGATGGTTAATCACGCGTCTATGACTGCACACCTTATCGATGGCAAGGCGATCGCCGCCAACCTGCGCAAGCAGATCGCCCAACGTGTCGCCGAGCGCCGCCAGCAAGGCCTTCGCACCCCTGGCCTGGCTGTGATCCTGGTCGGCACCGACCCGGCCTCCCAAGTCTATGTCTCGCACAAGCGCAAGGACTGCGAAGAAGTCGGGTTCATCTCGCAAGCGTTCGACCTGCCCAGCGATACCACGCAGCAAGCCTTGACCGACCTTATCGACCGTCTCAATGACGACCCGGCAGTCGACGGCATTCTGCTGCAACTGCCGCTGCCGGCGCACCTTGATGCCTCGCTGCTGCTCGAACGCATCCGCCCGGACAAAGACGTAGACGGCTTCCACCCCTACAACATCGGCCGCCTGGCGCAACGCATCCCGCTGCTGCGCCCGTGCACCCCGAAGGGCATCATCACCCTGCTGGAAAGCACTGGCCAGGACTTGTACGGCATGAACGCCGTGATCGTCGGCGCATCCAACATCGTCGGCCGCCCCATGGCCATGGAACTGCTGCTGGCCGGCTGTACCGTCACCGTTTGCCACCGCTTCACCCAGGACCTCGCCGGCCACGTTGGCCGCGCCGACCTGCTGGTGGTCGCAGCTGGCAAGCCGGGGCTGGTCAAGGGTGAATGGGTCAAGGAAGGCGCCATCGTCATCGACGTTGGCATCAACCGCCAGGAAGACGGCAAGCTGGTCGGCGACGTGGTCTACGAGACCGCCCTGCCCCGCGCCGGCTGGATCACGCCTGTACCCGGCGGCGTTGGCCCGATGACCCGCGCCTGCCTGCTGGAAAACACGCTGTACGCTGCTGAAGAGCTGCACCAGTAAGCACACCGGCTGCTTGTGAAAACGGCACCTCGGCAGGTGCCGTTTTTTTTGCCTGCGACAAAGCCGCTACCGGGTGGCAACTATGCATTTCGGCACGCCATCCACATACCGATAACGTCGCTGCCCCTACCTTCAGGAGCTGCAGCGATGACCCCCTCCCCGCTTTCCCCTCACCTCGCCTTCATCCACAAACGCCTACCTGAGTGGCTTGCCAGCGCCAACGCTGGGCAGCGCCAGGACCTCAAGCGCCGCATCATACGCAGCCACGCCGCTATGCGCCGCTTGAGAGAAGCCCTTGAACCCGTGCAAGGCATCGACGCCTACTGCCGCCCGCTGCTCGAAGAGGTGTTGCCGCGCTGGTACCCAGAAGTGCCTGTGCCAGGCATCGACCTGGGCCAAGTCGCCGAAGGTGCGCAAACCCGCAGCTGGTTCGAAGCAGCCCTGCAGAACTTCGATGAAGACGCCACCATCACGCTGTACGACAGCAACGGTGGGACGCAGCGCTCGGCTGAGGACGCCAAGACCTTCGTCAGCGGCATACGCAACCTGAACCTCGGCCAGCGCTACCGCGATCACCTGGCCGACCACCTCGATACCGACGCATTTCGAGAACTGCTGCACCAGCAAATCCGCACCGCTTTCGGCGCCGATGTGCTGCTGGCGCGCCTGCAGGGGCACCTGGAGGCGCGCGGTCAGACGCTGGCTGATACCGTACTGGCAGGCCTTGCCCCAAGCGCACAGGAGCAACTGCAATGCAGCTTCGTGAGTTTGTATGGCAAGCCACTGAGCGGCCCGATGATTATCCAACTGGACCAGGCAGACACCCCCGAATGCCTGCTGTACCTACCCGGGCATCCGCGCCAGCCTCTTCGGCAGTACCCCAACCGCCAGGCCTTGGCACGCGCGCTGACAGACATGCTGTGGGAGCAGTCGGAGCGCGAGTTCTTCAACCGCTATATTGCCCACGCCGACCAGCCGCACATTGCCGAGCGCCTGCGTGCCAACCTCTACCCCAGCTACCCCTACGCCACCCTGCAACCCTCCCCACCGGTGCTTGAGCGCGGCGAGCACATCCACTGGCTCAAGCGCGCGTTCCCAGCACCTACCGACTTGTGGCAGGAGACCTTGGACAAAAATGCCCTGCTGGAGATCACCGCCACTCCATGGCGCAAGGATGCATTCATCGAAAGCGCGAGGGTACAGGTTGAACGCCGCCTGCAAGATGCCGCCACGTTGGCGGTACCCGTTGCCCAGCGCGACGCCGCCGCCCAGTTGGCACGGATCGAAGGTTGGCTGGGCGTGGGGCTGACGGTGCTCAATGTCGCCGGGCTGTTCGTACCGGGGCTGGGTGAGGCGCTGTTGATTACCGGCGGCGCGCAACTGGTCGACGAGTTTCTTGAAGGAGTGCACGCCGCCAACGAAGGCGATGCCGAAGCTGCGATCGGACACTTGTTCGATGTGTTCGAAAACCTCGCGCAGTTCGCCGCTTTGGGCGCCGCCGCAGAGTTCGCCGAGCCCCAGGGCATTCTTCACGACTGGCACCTGACTGGCAGCGGCAAACAGCAAAGACTGTGGCACGGCGAGCTGAAGCCCTTTACCCAGCCGCAGCCGTGGCCCGCACAGACGCTCGCCGATGGCCAGGGGCTGTACACCTGGGAGGACGAGCGCTGGTGGCTGCACGAGGGCCGCGCCGCGCCGATCAAACAAGCGCCAGAGGGCACCTGGCAGTTGGCCGAAGTTGCCGGGCAGCGCCATCGCCCCAAGCTACTGGGGAATGGCCAGGGCACCTGGCTTCTGGAGCACGAGCGCCCACTCGCGTGGCAGCCAGAAAAATTGCTGAAGCGCATGGGGCCGCTGAGTGAAGGCCTGGATCAAGCCACCCTTGAGCGAGCACTGCGGTGCAGCGGCTACGATGCTGCAACCCTGCGCAAGGTAACGGCAGACCACCAGCCACTGCCGGCACTGCTGGCCGATAGCCTGCAAGCGCTGGGCGGCATCGAGCCCGGCCTGGCGGAGCAGGAACCAGCCGGGGCGGCCATACTGGCGCAGGACTTCCCATCGCTGAGCCTGCGCGCGCGCAGGGAGATACTGGCCCAGGCCCGCCCCGTGGACCTTGCTCAGTTGCAACGCACCGGCCGGCTGCCGCTACGCATCGCCGAAACCGCTCGCCTGCACCTGCGCGAAGGGCGGATCAGCCGGGCACTTGCACGTTTTTACCATGACGATGGCCCAGCAGCAGACCGCGATACCCTGCTGTTTAACAGCCTGGCACGCCTGCCCGGCTGGGCCGGCGAAGTCCGCCTGGAACTGCGCGAAGGCACGCTCAAAGGGGAGCTCAAGGCCGAGGTGGGCGAACAAACGCTGCCGACCAAGGTACTGGTGCGCAACGGCAACAGCTACGTCCCGTATGACGAGCAGAGCGAAGCCCTGTCCGGGGAACATGATATCTACCGCGCCCTACTCCAGGCGCTGCCCGACAGCGAGCGCACCGCCCTGCAAGTACAGGTTCATCAGGGGCCCGAACTGCGTGATGCCCTATTCGAGCAAGCAGCCAGCGACCGCAGCAAGGCAGCCCTGGACCTGCATATGGCACCAGTACGCCCACAGTACCGGCTGCCCACCCGCCTGCCGGGTGAGCGCCGTATCGGTTACCGCTTGAGCGGCCGGGGGCATGGCGCCCTCACGGCAGACGAGCAGTTCGACCAGCTGTTCCCGGCCAACCCGGAGGGCGACCGCGAACTGCTGCGCCAGCGCCTGCGACACCAGGCAGGTGGCGAGCCTGGTGCATTCGCGCGCCTGCTTGACCAACTGCGCCAGGAATACCAGCAGCTCGACAGCGCCCTGCTGAGCTGGGTCCACGACCCAGAAGGCGTCGCCCTTGGCGCCCTGGAGCTTCGACGCAGCAACCGAGAAGGCTTGGCACAGCGCATTCGCAGCGCCTGGCGCCGGGAAAACCCCGACGACCCGACCGGCACCTTCGACCATGTGATCCTTATGGCCGAGGCGCACCAGCTTGATGCCCTGCCCCGGTTGCCCATGCGCCTGCCACACGTGCGCCAGTTGGTGCTCAACGGCCTGACTGACACATCCGGCGCAGAGCTCGCACCGTTCTTGCAGGCTTTTCCAGGCCTGCGCGCCCTGGACCTGGCGGACAATACCCTGCATGTGCTCCCCGAGGCGCTTGCAGAGATGCATGAACTGCAATCACTGGACCTTGCTGAAAACTTTGTAGAGCTCAATGACTCCAACCTGGGCGTGATCGTGCGCCTGCGCAGTCTCAGGCGCCTCAACTTGACCGATGCCATTCAGGGCTTGCCCGTCGCGGCGCTTGATCGCCTGGCAACCTTGCCGCTGCTCGACACGTTGCAAGCCGACCTCAACTCGCTGAATTTCAGTGTCGAGCAGTTCGAAGCGCTGGCCCGCTGGCCGGCGCTGCGCGGCCTGAGCCTGGGCCAGAACGAGATCAGCCTCAACCAAGCGACCCGGGCAGCACTGGCGCGGCTCAACCAGCTGGAAATTCTGTCGCTCTACGAAAACCCGCTGGGGCTGGCGCCCGATCTGACCGGCTGGACAAACTTGCAGCAGCTGGACCTGGAAGACACCGGCATCGCCGAGTGGCCCGCAGGGCTAGAGGCGCTGCTCGACCAGACACCGCTGAACATGCGCAGGTTCGACCTCAGCGGCAACGACATTACCGATGCCCCCGACTTGCAGGCATCGGCTTACGCGCGAAGCGTGCGCGAAGGCCAGGCGGACTTTTCCTATAGCCTCAATGACAACCCCTTCAGCGCCGAAGCCTGGCAACGCCTTGAGCGTGCAGGCCTGCAGCTCAACGCGCCGGCCGAAGTCGGGGGCATGGCGCTCGAGCTATGGCCGCAGTCACTGCACCAACACCTCACGACCACGGCCCAGGCCCCTGCCTGGCAGCCGCTGTATAATTTGTTCCGGCGCCTGCCAGACACCGCAGACTATGCCCGCAGCCCAACGGGCGTAAGGGCCCGCATGCAGCAAGTGGTGCAAACGCTTGCCGTTGAAGAGGCGCAGGCACCTTGGGGCCGCGCCCAGGTCATGCAACACATCAACGACCTGATCGAGGATGCCGGCCAGCAATGCGTCGACCAAGCCAGCCTGCTGTTCAGCGAGATCGAAACCGATGTGCTGGTGTGGCAGGGCATCAGCCAGGCCGCCACCGGGGATGCCGACCAAGCCGCTGCGGTAGGCACAGCAGGTTGCCTGTATCGCCAGCGCCTGCTCGATGCCCGTGTCGGCGAGCTGTACCAGGCGCGCGTGGCCCGGCGCCGCGCACTGGCCGACGCCAGCGACGATGCCGCACGTGCTGCCGCCCCGCCGCTGCACGCCGACGACGACCTGGACGACACGTCCTTGACCGAGCCGGATTACCTGCTCGATGAACTGGAAATGGCCTTGCATGCGCGCATCCACCTGCGCCAGTCGCTGCACCTGCCGCCGCAGCCGGACGGCATGATGTTCGCGTACCTGGCTCGCCTGAGCGATGCCACCTTGCAACGCCTGAGCCAAGGCGTCGTGGCCAGCTCCAACCTGGCGGGGCTCGGCCAGTGGGCGGCAGAGCAGAGCTTCTGGCAGGCCTGGCTCCGCCGCCTGGCACCGCAAGAGTTCGAAGCACAGGCGCAAAGCTGGGAGGCGGCCTCGGAGTACTTCGACACCCTCGCCACCACGGGGGTCGCAACCGGCCCCTACACCGGCCCAGCGGTGCCTGAGTCGCTGGTGGCGGCATTGGAAAGCGAAGTCGCCGACGTGCCCGGCCTGAGCTGGCGCAGCGATGGCATCTTGCAACAGCATGACCTTACCGCAGAGCCCTACGCCAACATGCTACCCAACCCATTGGACCGGGTCGGCGGGGTGATGCTGCGGGCCCGGCGCGATGCCGAGCGAACGCTGGTTGCGACCCTTACCACCGTGTTGATGGATAACCAGGCCGCGCAGGCGATGGTTACGTCCTGAGGTTGCCTTGCCCCCACCGCTGGGCTCCAGCGGTGAGGGCACCGATGCCGGGCTTCGCACGGCCCCTGCAGGAGCGGCTTGTGCCGCGAAAGGGGTGCGAAGCGCCCCCCAAGATTTGCGCTCCACGCCACTATCGCCGAGGGCCGCTGCGCAGCCCTTTCGCGGCACAAGGCCGCTCCTACACGAACCCGCGCAGCCTCATACAGACTCCAGCCTTAGGCTTGGCCAACGGCTGGGGGGGGGAAATCAGCGCGCGACAACTGGTCAGACCGGTAAGGCCAAAATATCTTGCAATGTAAGAAATTTCGGAGTTTTATGGCTCTCGCAGTGAACAAACCGGTAAGACCACAATAATTAAGTCCTGCACTCTTTCGCTCCGTGTGGCTGGGGGGCAAGGACACCGACCAGAGATCCCTCCCATGCTCAAATGGTGTTCGCGTTCGATCTTTCTCCAGGTAGTGCTCGGCCTCGCCTTAGGCGTCGTCTGCGGCCTGAGCGCTCCTGAACTCTCCCTGCAACTCAAACCCCTCGGTGACGGTTTCATCAAGCTGATCAAGATGCTGATCGGCCTGATCGTGTTCTGCGTTGTAGTCAGCGGCATCTCTGGTGCCGGCGACCTGAAAAAGGTCGGCCGCATCGGCCTGAAGTCGGTCATCTACTTTGAAGTGCTGACCACCCTGGCCCTGGTGATCGGTCTGGTGTTCGCCTTCACCAGCGGCATCGGTACCGGCGCCAACATTCACCTCGACCAACTGTCCAGCGCCGACGCAGGCGCCCTGGCCGACCGCGGCGCGCACATCCATAGCACCACCGGCTTCCTCATGGACCTGATCCCTACCTCGGTGGTGGGCGCCTTTGCCGACAACAACATCCTGCAAGTGCTGCTGTTCTCGGTGCTGTTCGGCAGTGCGTTGAACCTGGTGGGCGAATCGGCCTCGGGCATTTCGCGCCTGATCAACGAACTAAGCCATGTGATCTTCCGCATCATGGGCATGATCGTGCGCCTGGCACCGATCGGCGTATTCGGTGCCATCGCCTTCACCACCAGCAAATATGGCCTGTCGTCGCTGCAGCATCTGGGCGGCCTGGTGGCGCTGTTCTACCTGACCTGCGCAGGCTTCGTGCTGATCATCCTCGGCACCGTGATGCGTATCTCTGGCCTGCGCCTGCTACCGCTGATCCGCTACCTGCGT
The DNA here is from genome assembly GCF_014268805.2 of Pseudomonas farsensis. Lineage (GTDB taxonomy): Bacteria > Pseudomonadota > Gammaproteobacteria > Pseudomonadales > Pseudomonadaceae > Aquipseudomonas > Aquipseudomonas farsensis. Next base: position 143,963 of record NZ_JABWRF020000004.1, on the reverse strand, counting down.
GAAGAGCTGAGCATCGTGCTCGGTACCGCCTCGTCGGATGCCGTGCTGCCACAGGTCATGCGCAAGCTTGAGCATCTGGGCATCGGCAGCTCCACCGTGGGCCTGGTAATTCCAACCGGCTACTCGTTCAACCTCGACGGCTTCTCCATCTACCTGACGCTGGCAATCGTGTTCATCGCCAACGCCACCGGCACCCCACTGGCAATGACCGACCTGCTGACCATCCTGCTGGTGTCGCTGGTCACTTCCAAAGGCGCCCACGGCATCCCCGGCTCGGCGCTGGTGATTCTGGCAGCGACCCTGACCGCAGTGCCGGCGATCCCCGTGGTGGGCCTGGTGCTGGTGCTGGCAGTCGACTGGTTCATGGGTATTGGCCGCGCACTGACCAACCTGATCGGCAACTGCGTGGCCACCGTGGCCATCGCCCGCTGGGAGAAAGACATCGACCTGGAGCGCGCCAACAACGTGCTGGCCAACAAGCCAGGCTTTGCCCCGGCGCCACGCAAACCACAAGGCCCGGCCCATCAACAGGAATTCTGAGCCAAGCCCGGCCGACGCCAAGCGTCGGCCGGCAACTTCCCGACAACCGACGGCGCCGAACAAGGAGCGACCCGTGATCAGCTCTTCGACCGTAGTCAACTCAGTGGTGGAGAAACTTCGCCAAGCCCTGGCCCGCGGCCAGTGGCGCAGCGGCGACATGTTGCCCGGCCAGCGCGAGCTGGCCGAGCAGTTGGGTATCAGCCGACCTAGCCTGCGCGAAGCGGTAATCGTGCTGGAAACCCTGGGCCTGGTGCGTTCGATGCCCGGCAAAGGCGTGCTGGTGCTCGATGCCGACGCTGCCCCCCCACAAACCCCGGAGACGGTGGCCCAGGCAAGCCTGGCCGACGTGCTGGAGCTGCGCTACACCCTCGAACCCTTCATCGCCGGCCTGGTCGCGCAATCGGCCGGCAGCCAGGACATCGGCCAGTTGCGCCTGACCCTCATGGACATGCGCGAAGCCTTGGACAGCACCGACAGCGAAGCAGGGTTCAATGCCTACATTGCGTTCCATGAAGCCTTGTTCGCGTTGACCACCAACCCGATTTTCCAGAGCGTGGTACAGCAGACCGGCAACGCCCTCAAGCAGAGCACCGACATGCTGCGCAATTCCCCCGAACACCTGGCAGCACGGCTTCGCGAAAACGAAGCGGTGGTGCGCGCCATCCGCGAGCGCAACAGCGCGTTGGCCAGCCTGCAGATGCGCCGCCACATCCTCGCTGAAGGCGAGCGCATGGGCATCGCACTGAATATTCCCGACGAACACCCAGGCCCGTAATAAAGGAGAGCGACCATGACCGCCAGCGCCCAAGCCGCCCTTCGCCTGCCTGCCCTGCTGGGTAGTGGCGAAACCCGCCTGTCGGCCGAGCAAATCTACCCGCGGCTGTTCGACGCGATTCTCGAACAGCGTCTGCCACCAGGCAGCGCCTTGCCTGAACAAGCCCTGGGCAATGCCTTTGGCGTCAGCCGCACGGTAATCCGCCGCGTGCTCGGGCGCCTTTGCGACCAGCAAGTGGTGGTGCAGCGCCCAAGCCACACCGCACACTTGGCCGCCCCCGACCCGCAGCAAGCCCGCCAGGTGCTCAGCGCCCGGCGCCTGGCCGAAACCACGTTGATTGGCCTGGCCACGCAGCGTGCCCGGCCAGCGCAGATCCGCCAGTTGCGCCAATTGGTCGAGCGCGAGCGCCAGCACCACGAACAGGGCGAGCGCTGCACGGCCATCCGCCTGGGCGGTGAGTTCCACATGAAACTTGCGCAAATGGCGGCCAACGCGCCACTGGCGCGTTTTCTCAATGGCCTGGTGCCAATGACTTCGCTGATCATCGCCCGCTACGAGTCGCCGTGCTGCGAGCACTGCGCCTGGCAGGAACATGCCGCGATCATCGATGCGGTGGAGGGCGGTAACGGCGAGGCGGCGCTGGCGTTGATGCATGAGCATCTTGATCGGCTCGAGGCCAAGCTTGACCTGGGCCAGGGCTGAGCAGGCCTGGCTGAAAAAGGGGCCGCCTTGCGGCGCAAGGCCGGTGCCCTCCCCTCAGGCCGCAGCCAGCGCCGACCTTGGCAAGCCAAACACCCGGTCAAACGCCCAGTTATAGGCAAAGGTGTAGCACGGCACCAGCACGATGAACGCCAGGTCCACCATCAGCGCCTCCAGCAACGTCATTCCCAGCCACCAGGCAATCAGCGGGATCAGGTACACCACCAAGGTCAGCTGAAACCCCACCGCATGCACAACCCGGCGCGCCACGCTACGACCGCGCGTGGCCTGGCGGCTCTCCCAGTACTCGAACAACGTGTTGTAGATCAGGTTCCACAGCATGGCGATGGTGGTGATCATCACCGCCAAGGGCCCGGTGTGCGACGCCTGGGTGTCCGACAAATAAGCCAGGCCCAAGGTCGACATGCACAGGCCGATCAATTCATAGAAGGTCACGTAGACCAGTTTGCGTTTAAGTCCTTGCACGGGTTTGCCTTTACTACAGGTTCATCGAAAGGCGGCGAGCTTGCATCAATGCGCTTGACAGAAAAAGTCATCAGCTTTCAGATTTACTGAAAGGAGACTTGCCATGAACCTGTCCAGCGACACTATCGAACTGTTTCTTGCCGTCCTCGACCGAGGCTCGTTTTCAGCCGCCGCCAGGGCATTGGGGCGGGTGCCTTCAGCCATTAGCATGGCCATTGGCAACCTTGAAGCCGAACTGGGCTATGCCCTGTTCGAGCGCGGCTCACGGGAAGTGCGGCCCACCGCCCAGGCACTGGCGCTTGAGCCACACGCTCGCTTGATAGCCGAGCAACTGGGCTTGCTGGCAGTGCACGCCCTGGAGCTGTCGCAAGGGCTTGAAAGCAGCCTGGCTATCGCCGTCGTGCCCGACATCGACCAGCGCCCGCTGCTTGCGGCCATCGGCCGCCTCGCCGAACGCTACCCGCTGCTGGATATCGAGCTGCTTGCAGCGCCCCAAGAAGAGGCATTGCAGCTGCTGGACAGCGGCCGAGCCGCCTTGGCGCTGGCTTTTGCAGGCCTGCATGTGGACCCGCAGCGCAGCTTTCAGCACGTTGGCATGGAGTCGCTGGTGGCCATTTTGTCGCCTGGGCACCCGGCGCTTGTCCAAGGGCGGATCCGCAATCTAGAGGACCTGGTTGGCTTACGCCAGGTACTTATAGCCAGCCGCGACCTGCCCCTGAGCGACCCGCGCTCACTGATCGGCACCTCGCATTGGCGCACCGACAGCTTCGATCTGGCCGTGCAAATGGTCGAAGCTGGCCTGGGCTGGGGAGATTTACCCTTGTCGCGGGTGGCCCCGTTCATTGCAGACGGCCGCCTGGTGCGCCTGGAATTCGGCAATACCCGCAACGAATTGCAGCTTCCGGTGCATGCTTTCTGGCGCAAACAACAGCCGCTTGGGCAGGCGGCGCGCGCCTTGGTCAGGCTGCTGTGCGAGCGGGGTGACATTTAGGGCATATCAGTCACAAATTGCGACAGCCGGTGTATCAACAAATTTCAGATGCCGCCGATACCGTGTTGACAGGGTTTGCCCATCGCACCAAAAGTGTGCGGCGCCCTCCACCCTCTGGCCCAAGGTCTCGAAACATGAACCTGAAATTCCGCCACAAGATATTGCTCAGTGCCTGCGGCGTTGTCGTCCTGGCATTTGCCCTGTTCACGCTTTACAACGACTACCTGCAGCGCAACACCATCCGCCAGAATATCGAGTCATCGGTACGCCAGGCAGGCGCGCAGACAGCCAGTAGCGTGCAGAACTGGATGAGCGGGCGCATTCTGGTATTAGAAAACCTCGCGCAGAATATCGGCCAGCAGGGAGCAGGCAGCAACGTACCAGGGTTGGTTGACCAACCATCCCTGACCAGCAACTTCCAGTTCACTTATTTTGGCCAGAACACCGGCCTGTTCACCCAGCGCCCTGACGCCAAGATGCCTGATGGCTACGACCCGCGTCAGCGCCCGTGGTACACCCAGGCGGTCAGCGCCAACCAGACCCTGCTGACCCCGCCCTACCAGGCGTCGGTCGGTGGCCTGGTGGTCACCATCGCCATCCCGGTCAAGGCCCGCAGCGGCGGCGAACTGCTCGGGGTAGTCGGTGGCGACCTGAGCCTGGACACCTTGGTGGAGATTCTCAACGCGGTAGACTTCGGCGGCATCGGCCATGCGTTTCTGGTCGACCACGAAGGCCAGGTCATCGTCAGCCCTGACAAAGACCACGTGATGAAAAACCTCAAGGACATCTACCCAGGCACCACCCTGCGCATCGAGCCGGGCCTGCAGGATGTAACCTTGAACGGCCAGGAACGCATTCTCTCGTTCGCCCCGGTCAAAGGCCTGCCCTCAGCGAAGTGGTACATCGGCCTGTCGATCGATAAAGACAAAGCCTACGCAGCCCTCGGCCAGTTCCGTATCTCGGCCATTATTGCCATGCTCGTGGCCGTGGCTGCCATCGCCGGCCTGCTGGGCCTGCTGATCCCTGTGCTGATGCGCCCTCTGACCACCATGGGCCGCGCCATGCGCGACATCGCCGAAGGTGAAGGCGACCTGACCCGCCGCCTGACCGTGCAGAACAACGACGAATTCGGGGAACTGGCCAGCTCATTCAACCGCTTCGTCGAGCGTATTCACGCCTCGATCAGCGAAGTGTCTTCGGCTACCCGCCTGGTGCACGACCTTTCCGAGAAAGTCGTAGGCGCATCCAACGCCTCGCTTACCGGCTCCGAAGAGCAGAGCATGCGCACCAACAGCGTGGCCGCGGCGATCAACGAACTGGGCGCCGCTACCCAGGAAATCGCCCGCAACGCCGCCGATGCCTCGCAGCACGCCAGCGGCGCCAGCGACCAGGCCCACGATGGCCGCACCGTGGTCGAGCAGGCCATCAGTTCCATGACCGCCCTGTCGCAGCGCATCAGCGAGTCGTGCCAACAGATCGAAACGCTCAATGCCAGCACCGACGAGATCGGCAAGATTCTCGACGTGATCAAGGGTATTTCCCAGCAGACCAACTTGCTGGCGCTCAACGCCGCCATTGAAGCCGCGCGCGCGGGTGAAGCGGGCCGCGGGTTCGCCGTGGTAGCCGATGAAGTACGTAACCTGGCCCACCGCACCCAGGAATCGGCTGAAGAGATTCACCGCATGATCACCAGCCTGCAAGTGGGCTCGCGCGAGGCGGTGCACACCATGAACACCAGCCAGGTGTCCAGCGAGCAAACCGTGCAGGTTGCCAACCAGGCCGGCGAACGCCTGGCCAGCGTTACCCAGCGCATCGGCGAGATCGACGGCATGAACCAGTCGGTGGCCACCGCCACCGAAGAGCAGACCGCCGTGGTCGAGAGCCTGAACCTGGACATCACCCAGATCAATGCCCTCAACCAGCAAGGGGTGGAAAACCTCAACGAAACGCTGCGCCACTGCGATGCGCTGAGCCAGCAGGCCGGGCGCCTGAAACAACTGGTCGGCAGTTTCCGCATCTGACCGTGGTCGGCATCGCGGGCCAGCCCCGCGATGCCGACATGACCGGTTATAACCTAATAACGAACAAGTCTATTTGGCTATAAAAAAATCTATATGCTGCTTGCATCCGATAACGGGCAAAGCTGGGCAGTCGAGTAGCGTATGGATGTAGGTTCTTTCGGTTTCACCATTGCAGGGCTGGTTGTGGGTTTCATCGTCGGCATGACCGGCGTTGGCGGCGGTTCGCTGATGACCCCTATCCTGCTGTGGTTCGGCATCAGCCCCGCCACTGCCGTGGGCACCGACCTGCTCTACGCAGCCATCACCAAAGCCAGCGGCGTCTGGGTGCATGGGCGCAACAAGAACATCGATTGGAAGATCACCGGCTGGCTGACCCTCGGCAGTGTGCCGGCTGCGGCGCTGACCCTGTGGTTTCTCAGCACCCTGCACACCGATACCTCGGCGCTGAACGCAATCATCAAGCAAGGCCTGGCCGTAGTGCTGATCCTGACTGCGCTGGCGATCCTGTTCAAATCGCGCCTGCAAGCTTTCGCCAGCCGCCATGCCGGCGACCACTACCACCTCAGCGACCGCACCCTGAACACCCTCACCGTGGTGACAGGCGTTGTGCTGGGGGTGATGGTTACCCTGACCTCGATCGGCGCTGGCGCCCTGGGCACCGTCGCGTTGTTCTTGCTGTACCCCTTCCTGGTCACCCGCCGCCTGGTGGGCACCGAAATCGCCCACGCGGTACCGCTGACGCTGGTCGCAGGCCTGGGCCACGCCGGCATGGGCAACATGGACTGGTCGCTGCTGGGTTACCTGCTGCTGGGGTCGTTGCCGGGGATCTACCTGGGTAGCCACCTGACCGGGCGCATCTCCGACCGCGTGCTGCGGCCTTGCCTGGCAGCGATGCTGCTGCTGATCGGGTACAAGCTGGCGTTCTGAGCCAACCCTTACCGGTTCCACGGCAGTGCAGGAGCGGCCTTGTGTCGCGAAAGGGCTGCGCAGCAGCCCCAATATCTCGGATTTAATGCAAAAAATGCCGGGGCTGCTGCGCAGCCCTTTCGCGACACAAGGCCGCTCCTGCACCGACCGCGCCAGCCGCCACATTCGTGTACGGCCATAGTCCTGCCCGATTACTTGGCGGACTGTTGCTCGAGGTAATCGGTCAGGAAGTGCTCGGGGTTGCTCTGGCGGGCCAGACCCGCGCTGTAGTACAGCGGGGTTTCCCCGTCCTGGCCTGGCAGATAGAGTTCACCCGAGTTGCCACGCACGATCAGCACGACATACTTCTTGCCGTCCACCTGGGTGGCATAGCGCACGTCACGGCCGGTCTTCTCCACCTGCATTTTCTGGATACGCTTGTCCCAATCGTGATCGGCGCCAGCAATCTGTACCAGCGCCTCGTTGGCCGAGCGCTCACCGACGCGCATCGTCCAGACCTGCACTCCACGTTCACCTTCGAAAGCGTCTACCTTGTCCGCCACCGCCGGCCGTGCGGCCTCGGCTGCAAACAATGGGCTGCTGATGAAAAGGCCCAGCGCCAGGGCCATCCAGTTGCGTTTTGCTGCAAGCATCATGCTGCGATTCCTGTTCGATCAATGGAAAAACCCCGCTCCGGGGGCCGGATAATGATTGCAGATACGCCGTACAGTTCAACCCTTCACTGCATGCCGCTCAACGCAACGGCTTTTTGCCACCCTTAATCAGCTTGCCGCTGCCTCGTTCCTTGTTTAATCCAACGACAACAAGGAAGTTGCAGCATGACCGATCTCTCACGTCGCTCGCTGGTTGGCCTGGGCATAGCCCTGCCGTTTCTCGGCCAACTGAGCTGGGCCGGCGAGGCCCCGCCTGCGGCCCGCAATGCAGGCCCTGTGCAAATCAATTTCAACGAAAGCCCCTGGGGCCCATGCCCCGCCGCGCGCAAGGCAATGCAGGACGGCATCGCGCAGAGCGGGCGCTACCCGTACAAGGCGCAGTACCGGCTGATCGACCTGTTTGCCGAGCAGCAAGGCCTGCAAGCCGACCAGGTGCAGGTATTCTGCGGCTCGAAACTTGCGCTGCAGCATGCAGTGATGGCCTTTACCGGCCCGCGCAGCCTGGTGCTGGCAGAACCCTCCTACGAAGCGCCGAGCGACGCCGCACACGCCCGGGGCACAGCAGTGCGCGCCGTCGCACTGAACCCGCAGCACGCCCATGACGTCGACGCCATGCTGGGTGCCGACAGCAACCCCGGCATGATCTACCTGTGCAACCCCAACAACCCCACCGGCACCCTCACCCCGCGCCGCGACATTGAACGCCTGCTCTCGCACAAGCCCGCAGGCAGCGTGGTGGTGGTCGATGAGGCCTACATTCATTTCAGCGACGCGCAAAGCTGTGTCGATCTGGTCAAGGAGCACCCCGAGCTGCTGGTGCTGCAAACCTTCTCCAAACTCTACGGCATGGCCGGCGCACGCCTGGGCCTGGCCATCGGGCAGGCGCCGCTGCTGCAAAAACTTGAGGTGTACGACGGCGATAACGTGGCCCCCGCCGCTACCCTGCTGGCAGGACTGGCCAGCCTGCAAGACCCGCAGGTTGCGCCGCAGCGCAAGCGTGACAACGCCCGCCTGCGCGACCACACCATTGCCTGGCTCGGTGAGCGCGGCTGGCGCTGCACGGCATCGCAGACCAACTGCTTCATGATTGACCTGCGCGGCCCTGCACAGCCGGTGGTAGAGCGCCTGGCCCAGGAGCAGGTACTCGTGGGCAGGGTGTGGCCAAGCTGGCCAAACTGGATGCGCGTAAGCGTGGGTGATGAGGCCGACATGCGGCGTTTTCGCGAGGCGTTTGCCAAAGTTACGGCCGGCTGACGGCCATCACTGAAACCCACTGAAACAGGGGCCGCGTTGCGGCCCTTCTGGCTTCTACAGCAAATTCAAGACAATCCTGTTAATTCCTGTACACGAATTTTCTCCTAAAGGTTTATATTCAACCCGCCGAAACAGTAGGCATAGCAAGTGGCCACCCCTCCACCGAAACGGCCATGCGTTCCTTCACTTTCACGGATGGGTGTCGCAATGAAAATAAAAAATAAATTAGTGCTGGCCTTCGTGCTCGTGGCGTTTATCCCGGTCGCATTGGTTGGCGGTATTTCGGTAGTGAGTATCCGCAGCGACGCGGTCGACCAGTTCGTCGATGGCAGTACCCGTGAAATCCGCCAGATCGACGGCAACATGCGGCAGTTCTTCGACGGCACGCTGCAAAACGTCGATCAAATGGCCAAGGATCCTGTATACAATTCGGTCAGTACACTTAAAGACTACACCGGCCCAGACGCAGCCAAACTGCCGATGCCAGCAGCCGCGCAACAGGTCATCGACGCCTTTGCCCGCTACGGCACCACCCACCCCGCTGCGGCCATTCTTTCCATCGGCCTGGAAGACGGCACCTACGCCAAATGGCCCGATGACCCGCAGTTGGCCAAATACGACCCGCGCGCCCGCCCTTGGTACAAGGCAGCCATGGCCACCCCGGACAAGACCGTGCGCACCGCTGCGTACTACTACGACAAAGACGACGTAGCGCTGGTGGGCACCGCCCGCGCACTGCTGGACCCGGCCGGCAAGCCACGCGGCGTGTTCGTGGTCAGCGTCTCGCTGAAAAACCTCACCGAACTGATCAAGAGCATCAAGCTGGGCGAAAGCGGCTATGTAATGCTGATCGAAGACGGCACCGTACTGGTCGACCCGCGCGACGCCGGGCACAGCTTCAAGCAGCTCAAGGACCTCGGCGCACCCTACGCGCAACTGGCCGCCACCACCCAGGGCTCGACCGACGTCGAGATCGACGGCGTCCGCTACATGGCCAACGTGTGGACCTCGCCGGGCCTGGGCTGGCGTTTTGTCGGGCTGATCGAATACAACGAAGTGATGGCTGCCGCCACCAGCATGACCTACACCATCGTCCTGATCGTGATTGTGCTGGCGTTGGTCTTCGCCCTGCTGGCTGCCGCGTTCTCGCGGGTTATCGTCAAGCCGATCAACCAGGTCAGTGTCGGCCTGCAATCGATCGCCGAAGGCGAAGGCGACCTGCGCCGCGACCTGCAGGTGCAAGGCCGTGATGAAACCGCCGAGCTTGCCGGCTGGTTCAACAAGTTCCTCGCCGCCATCCGCCAGTTGATCCAGCGTATTGGTGCGGCCTCCACCAACCTGCACGAAGCCTCGCAGGCCAACAGCGCCATGGCCGGCGACATGAACGAAGCAGCCGGCCGTCAACGCGAGGCGGTGGAGCTTGTGTCCACGGCCTTCAACGAGATGGTCGCCACTGCCAACGAAGTCGCGCGCTCTTGCAGCAGCGCCGCCGATGCCGCTGAAAATGGCCACCGCCGTGTGGCCGAAGGCAAGCAGCAGATCGTCGCCACCACCGACAACGTCAACCGCCTCGGCCTGCGCCTGAGCGAATCCTCCCAGGCCATGGTCGAGCTGGAAGAAGGCAGCCGCAGCATCAACCAGATTCTGGGCACCATCCGCGCCATCGCCGAGCAGACCAACCTGCTGGCGCTCAACGCCGCCATTGAAGCCGCTCGCGCAGGCGACCAGGGCCGCGGGTTTGCGGTAGTGGCAGACGAAGTCCGCGCGCTGGCCAAGCGCACCTCCGACTCCACCGGCGAGATCGACCAATTGCTCAACACCCTGGGTAGCAAAACCCAGGAGGTTTCACAAAAGATGGACAGCTGCCTGGACCTGTCACGCGCCAGCGTCTCGTCCATCGAAAGCGCGCGCGACAGCTTCGAAGGCATTCAGCTGTCGGTGAACGAGATTCGCGACCAGAACCTGCAGATTTCTGCCGCCGCCGAGGAGCAGCACAGCGTGGCTGAAGAGATCAACCGCCACATCCAGCAGATCTACGACGAAGCGCGCCTGGTTGAAGGCCTTGCCAGCTCGGCGCAGTCCGACTCCGGGCGCCTGGCACAGCTGTCGGATGAGCTGAACGGGCTGGTCGGGCGCTTCAAATCATAAGCCTGTGACAATGCTGTGGGAGATTCTGTGGTTTTGTGCAAGCTTGTGGTGGCCTCATCGCAGGCTGCCGCCAGCTCCCACAGAGGCCATGTTCAACCGCAATATTGCTGGTTGGAGCCAATCCTGTGGGAAATGATAGAGCGTTGTGGCGAGCGGGCTTGTCCCGCGTTGGGCTGCGCAGCAGCCCTGAAAACCCAAGGGGCTGCTACGCAGCCCAACGCGGGGCAAGCCCGCTCGCCACCAGAGGAAATATGTCTGGCGGGAACAGGCTTGTACAAAACCATAGAATCTCCCACAGTCATCTGGGCAAGCCCGCAATGTCGCGACTTTGCGCGGTCCGTGTGGGAGCTGGCGACAGCCTGCGATGGGGCCGGCAGGCCGAGTCGAGTTGCCCGAACCGCAAGCCCACGGTGCTGGATGTGATAGACATCCAACCTTGAACGCAAAAACGGCCGGGCCCCGCCAAGGGCCCGACCGCTTTAGGTCACGCTAACGCTTAAAGACGCTTGGCGCTACGGATCTGGTGCACCACACCCATCGCCACCACCACACACGCAGCAATGCCAGTCGAGATCACCAGAATCTGGTAGTCAGGCATAAACGCCATGGTCACCAGGGCAGCGACGATAAACGCGATTACCAGGTAGGTCAGCCAGGGGAACAGCCACATCTTCAGCTGCACCTGCTTGCCTTCTGCAATCAGCTTGCGGCGCATGCGCAGTTGCGAGCAGGCGATCACCAAGTACACCAGCAGCGCAATCATGCCCGTGGTGTTCATCAGCGTATCGAGCACGTCTTTAGGGCGCAGTGTCTCGCTGAAGTTGATCAGCGCACACACCACAGCGACCGCACAAGAACCCAGAATCGCGTAAACCGGCACCCCGGTGCCTGCACGGGTGATCTTGAACAACGATGGCGCATCGCCACGCTGGGACAGCGAGAACAGCATGCGCGAAGCGGTGTAGTGCCCGGAGATCAAGCAACTGCTCACCGAGGTCAGTACCACGAAGTTCATCAGCAGCTCGGCATACGGCACACCCAGCAGCTCCAGCGTCCGACGGTAGGCGCCATAGCCCGAGACGCCCAGGTGCGGGTCGTTCCAAGGCACCAGGCAGACGATCAGGAAGATCGAACCCACGTAGAACAGGCACACGCGCCACACTACCGAGTTGGTAGCCTTGACGATCTGTGCAGCCGGGTCCTTGGCTTCGGACGCCGCGATGGTGACGATTTCAGCCCCCAGGAAGGCGAACATCACCCCAAGCAACGCACCGATTACCGTGGAGATGCCGTTGGGCATGAAGCCTTCAGCCGTCAAGTGCGTGATGCCGCGCACCTCGCCGAACTGCCAGACGTTCATCACTGCAGCGGTGCACACCACCAGGAAGCAGACAATCGCCACCACTTTGATCAAGGCGAACCAGAACTCGAACTCGCCGTAGTGCTTGACGTTGAAGAAGTTGACAGTGATCAGCAGCAGCGTCGTGGCCAGCACGAACACGTTGACGCTGACGTCGGGGAAGAAGCCGTGCAGGATCTTGCCCGCCACGTAGGCTTCCCAGGCCATCAGGATCACCCAGTACCACCAGTACAACCAGCCGATGGTGAAACCGGCCCAGCGGCCAATGGCGCGGTCAGCGTAGGTGGAGAACGAACCGGTGTCCGGCGAAGAGGTCGCCATCTCGCCCAGCATGCGCATGATCAGCACCACCAGGATGCCGCCAGCGAGGTAAGCCAGCACGGCTGCTGGGCCTGCGCTGTGGATGACGCTGCCGGAGCCGACGAACAGTGCGCCGCCGATAACACCGGCGATCGACATCATCGTCAGGTGGCGCGATTTGAGCGAGGCACTGAGTTTGCTCTCGTGCTCGCCTTTCGCGGTGGTGGATGTGGATGTTGCGTCCATCAGTTATGTACCCCGTGCTTCTTTTTATCCAAGGAAAACTGTGAAACCCCGATGGCTATCGGTCTCACCTGTACAGTGCAAATGCGGGCAGGGAGGTGTGCGCAGCACACGCAGGCCATCCATGGCGGCCTGCTCACGCGGTCAGAAGTCGCCCTCTGAACGTGCAGAACCATGCTGGGGCCAGGCCAATGAAGGCCGACCGGCAGAAAGAAGTTTCGAGGCGAACCTCGACGGTGAAGCGGCGATTTTATGATTATTCATGACGCTGGTACGCGCTGTGTTGGAGATATCTGACACGTAATGTAAAAATGTCTGACGCAGAGAGCCATGCACAGTGGCATGAAATCCGCACTGCACTGTACAGGCTGCCAATGCAATACACCCCCGCAGGCGCTTGGCGTTACGCACCCCGAAGGCACCCGAATGTTCCAGCTACACCCTGAATCCCCTACCCCGCTGGTCAACCAGATCATTGACGGGTTGCGCCAACTGATCGACAACCAGACCCTCAAACCTGGCGCGAAGGTGCCGTCGATCCGCGCATTCGCCGCCACCTACTCGGTAAGCACCTTCACCGTGGTGGAGGCGTACGACCGCCTGGTCGCCCAGGGCTTGCTGGTGAGCAAGGGCAATGCAGGCTTCTTCGTCAATCGTGCTGCCAACGAACTGATAGAAAGCCAGAACGTCGACACCGACACCTCGCGCCCGACATTCAACTCCGAGTGGTATCTGCAACAGATCTTCGAGATCCGCCAACTGCCGTTCAAGCCCGGCTGCGGCTGGTTGCCCAATGAATGGATGTACGAGGAAGGCCTGCGCCGCGGCCTGCGCCAAGTCGCCGGCAGCCCGCTGGAGCTGTCGGGCTATGGCGACCCCATGGGCCTGGCAGAGCTGCGCGCACTGACTGCGCAGAACCTGCAACAGGACCTGTCGATCGTCGCCAACCCGGCGCAATTAATGCTCACCCACGGCGCCAGCCAGGCCTTGGACCTGGCGGTGCGAACCCTGGTTCGCCCAGGTGACGTGGTGCTGGTGGACGACCCCGGCTACCCCAACCTGATGAGCATCCTGCGCACCCAGGGCGCAACCCTGGTTGGCGTGCCGCGTACCCCGGCCGGCTACGACCTGGACCACCTCGAACGCCTGCTCGCCCACCACCGCCCTACCGCGTTCTTTACCCAGCCGCACCTGCACAGCCCGACCTGCTCGCGCACCCCGCTGGCGCAGTTGCATCGGCTGCTGCAACTGGCCAGCCAGCATGGTTTCCGTCTGGTGGAGAACAACCTCTACGCCGACATGATCGCAGACCCGCTGCCATGCCTTGCCAGCCTCGACCACCTGCAGCAGGTGGTGTACGTGGGCAGCTATTCGAAAAGCATCTCGCCCAACGTGCGGGTCGGCTACCTGCTGGCCAACCCTGAACTGACCCAGCAACTGGTGCACCTGAAAATGCGTTCAGGCTTGACCACCTCCCAGGTGATGGAGCGCGTGGTCTATGCCGCGATCATCGACGGGCGCTGGCGCAAGCACCTCAAGCGCCTGCGCCAACGCCTGGCGGAGGCGCACCAGGAGGTGGGACGCCACTTGCACCGGCTCGGTTTCGAGCTGTTCACCGAGTCCGACGAAGGCATGTACGTCTGGACCCGCCACCCAGCCATCCCAGACAGCGCTGCGCTGCTGGACGACGCCTTGGAGAAAGGCATCATGCTCGGCCCCGGCCAGTTGTTCATGGTCGATGCCAAAGCGACCGGGTGGATGCGCTTCAACGTGGCGTTCAGCACCGACCCTGCCATGTGGGAGCTGTTGGAAAAAGTGCTGGTCAAGCATGTGAAGCGCGGGGGGCTCTGATGATGTCAGCACTGGTGTTACCGTAGTGCTCGACTCTGCCCATCGACAGTAATGGATTCCTGCAACTATCAAATGTGATAGTTGCACATGCCGATAGCGTTTCTAAACTTAGATATCATCAGTCGCGCACTTAAAACCTGAGGCAGGGCCATGCGTTACTTCTATTCGGCTGGGACAATCTTTACCCTTCTCGATAGTGACAGCCATTTTACGTGTTTCCGGGTTTCGCACCGAACCCTGGCGATCATGGAGAACGCTTCAACCTTGCTGGCGGGCACCGACCCACATCACTCCATCACGCTTCGGCTAAGCCCAACGATGACGCAACTTACCAGCTATACTCCGTATGGCTTCAGCTCAGCCTGCGCCGTTGATTTGACCGGTTTCAACGGTACCAAATATGACGCTACATCAGGTTGTTATCTGTTAGGAAACGGATATCGGGCTTATAGTCCTACATTAATGAGATTCCTCAGCGCTGACAATCTTTCCCCATTCAAAGCTGGCGGTCTCAACGCTTATAATTTTGTGGGCAATGACCCCATCAATTACCAGGATAATTCCGGCCATGTGAAGACATTGCTTTACGAAGGCCTCGGCCAGAGAATCGCGCCAGATGCGATGATTTTTCGCAAACGAGACAGCAGCGGGATGAAACAGTTGATCCTAGACGCTCACGGGGACGGTAACTACGTTTATATCGACGACACCCCGCTAACGCCGCAGCAGCTAATAACACGATTGAAAGACTCCGGGGTAAATCCACATAACTATACCCATCTGTCGCTTTGTAGCTGTAAAACAGCGCAAGTCGATAATGGCAAGATCTCATACGCGCAAGCGGTCTCTGACCTCCTTTCAATTCCGGTGGAAGGGTATGAAGGTAACGTACGCGCCTTCCTCACGGAGACCCCGGGTCCCTCTCTGCCTGCCGGGCTAACCCGAATTGAGCATCGGATCTTTACAGAAAATCCGAGCAACCCTGGAGATCCTGGTTATTCGACATTTTCATACAAACCGAAAACCTTTTACCCATCCCAACGCGCGGACGGCATTAGAAAAAACGATGCCCCTAATCAATAAATGCGTTGGTGTATCAGACCAAGGGCAGGACCTTGCAACGCAAGCACTCGATCTGCTGGCGTCATGCGGTAAGCAGCAGAATCACCTAGCCCAGCCAACCCAGTGAAACTTTCGCCAACCCCGCCCAGTCCAGACCCCTATCGATCAATGACTGGGAGCAGGTGATGACGGGTACGGTAGGCGACTTTCTGGTGGAACGTTTGTACGAGTGGGGCGTGCGGCGCATATTTGGCTACCCAGGCGACGGCATCAACGGCGTGTTCGGCGCGCTGAGCCGCGCCAACGGAAAGATCCAGTTCATCCAGGCCCGCCACGAAGAGATGGCTGCGTTCATGGCCAGCGCCCACGCCAAATTCACCGGCGAGCTAGGCGTGTGTATCGCCACCTCTGGCCCTGGCGCGTCGCACCTGCTCACCGGCCTTTACGATGCGCGCATGGACCACCAACCGGTATTGGCCATCGTCGGCCAGCAGGCGCGGGCAGCGCTTGGTGGCCATTACCAGCAGGAACTCGACCTGGTGTCGATGTTCAAGGACGTAGCGGGTGCGTTCGTACAACAAGCGTCCACCCCTTCGCAGGTGCGTCACCTGCTGGACCGCGCAGTGCGCACCGCCGTCGGCGAACGCCGCGTGACGGCAGTGATTCTGCCCAACGACCTGCAAGACCTGCCTTACAGCGAACCGGCGAGGGCCCATGGCACTGTGCACTCCGGCGTCGGCTACAGCAAGCCGCACGTGGTGCCTTTCGAGGCGGATCTGCAACGCGCAGCCGATGTGCTCAATACCGGGCGCAAGGTGGCAATTCTGGTGGGGGCAGGTGCGTTGCAAGCCAGTGAACAGGTTCGGGCTGTCGCAGAAAAACTGGGCGCCGGTGTGGCCAAGGCGCTGCTGGGCAAGGCTGTGTTGCCGGATGACCTGCCGTGGGTCACCGGCGCAATTGGCCTGCTCGGCACCGAACCCAGTTACCAGTTGATGAACGAGTGCGACACCTTGCTGATGATCGGCTCGGGTTTCCCCTATTCGGAGTTTCTGCCCAAGGAGGGCCAGGCGCGCGGCGTACAGATAGACCTGCAGCCAGACATGCTCAGCCTGCGCTACCCGATGGAGGTCAACCTCACCGGCGACGCCGGCGAAACCCTGCAAGCGCTGCTGCCGCTGCTCGAACACAAGGACGACCGGCGCTGGCGGCGCAAGGTAGAAGGCTGGCGCGCGCGCTGGGACAAAACCGTGCACAAGCGCGCTCTGGCCAAGGCCGAGCCGATCAACCCGCAACGTGTGGTACACGAGCTGTCGCCACGCCTGCCAGACCACGCCATCATTACCAGTGACTCGGGCTCCTGCGCCAACTGGTTCGCCCGCGACCTGCAAATCCGCGAGGGCATGCAATGCTCGCTGTCGGGCGGCCTGGCATGCATGGGTGCGGCGGTGCCCTACGCCATCGCCGCCAAGTTCGCCCACCCCCAGCGCCCGGTGGTGGCATTGGTGGGCGACGGCGCCATGCAGATGAACAACCTGGCCGAGCTGATCACAGTGGCCAAATACTGGCAGCAGTGGGAAAATCCACGGTGGATCTGCGCGGTATTCAACAACGAGGACCTCAATCAGGTGACGTGGGAGCAGCGGGTGATGGAAGGCGACCCGAAGTTCGAGGCGTCGCAGTCAATCCCTGACGTGCCGTATCACCTGTTTGCAATATCCATTGGCCTGGAAGGTATTTTCGTCGACCGCGAAGAGGACGTGGGCCCCGCCTGGGAGCGAGCGCTGGCGGCAGATCGCCCGGTATTGATCGAGTTCAAGACAGACCCCAACGTGCCGCCTTTACCGCCGCACATCAAGCTTGAGCAGGCGAAGAAGTTCGCCGGCACCCTGCTCAAGGGTGACCCGGACCAAGCTGGGGTAATCGTGCAAACCGCCAAGCAGGTGCTCAAATCGGTGTTGCCGGGCTGACCGTGCCATCGGAACCCTTCCCCCTCTTGCAAGCAGCGTGAAACAAGGCATGCAAGAGGGGGGAGCGCTGGGCTTATGCCTCTTGAAGCGCACGTGGCCGAGCGTTGCGCTGTTCAGCACCGCTGTCAGCGGCATTTTGCAACTGGAAATCAAACGTCAGTTCAGCGTAGCGGCCAGGCACGCCGCGAGCGCCGTCTTCGCGGAACACGATTTCCCCCACCAGCCCTTCTCGCGTCGCATAGGCGAAGTCGTCCCACAGGTACTTGTCACCCGAAAGGTTGATTTGAGTGGTCAGGTGGCGGTAGCCCGGCGCAGAAATGAAGAAGTGCACATGCGCCGGCCGCTGGCCATGACGGCCCAGCAGATCCAGGCATTCCTGAGTAGGGCCTTGCGGGTCGCAACCGTAGCCAGAAGGCACGATCGAACGCGCGCGATAGCGGCCTTGCGCGTCAGTGACGATACGCCGACGCAGGTTGTAGTCCGACTGGCTCTTGTCGAAGAACGAGTACGTGCCACGGGTGTTGGCATGCCAAAGGTCGACAGTGGCTCCGGCCAGGGGCTTGCCCTGCGGGTCGAGCACCTGCCCTTCAAGGAACATCACGGTTGCGCTGCCGTCTTCACTGCCATCATCCATCCGCGCTTGCCCTTCGGCGAGCGGAGCACCTGCTACGTACAGAGGGCCCTCAATCGTACGTGGGGTGCCGCCCGTAAGGCCAACCTCGGCATCCTTGGCGTCCTGGAGCAAATCAAGGAAGTGCTCGAGCCCCAGGCCTGCTACCAACAAGCCCGCCTCGCCCTTGCCGCCCAGGCGGTTCAAGTAATCGACGGCATGCCAGAATTCATCCTCGGTGACCTCGAGCTCTTCGATCAACCGCGCGGTGCCCTGCAGAACGCGGTGGATGATGGTCTTGATGCGGGCGTTTCCGTCGGTGTTGCCAAACCCGCTTACCTCGTCGAAGAACTTTTGGGTCTCGGCAGATTGCGAAATTTTCACGGTCATGATCGGGTGCCTCGTCTTGTTCTGGTTGGATCGCAGCTCAGCGGTCATCGCTGTGGATGGACGATGGGTGGCGGCAAAGGCCTTCGACCTGGATGTCCATGTAAGGGAACAGCGGCAGTTGCATGAGGGTGTCGTGCAGCGCTTCAACGCTCGGCACATCGAAGACGCTGTAATTGGCGTACTGCCCCGCAATACGCCACAGGTGTCGCCAGGTGCCGTCTCTCTGCAGGCGTTGCGCCAGGTCTTTCTCGTCGGCCTTGAGCTTGGCGGCCTGTGCCGGGTCCAAGTCGCCGGGGAGCTTCACGGTCATCTTTACGTGGAAAAGCATCTGTTCTTTCTCCTTGCAGATCAGCATCAATGCCGGCAGAAACGCGCCAGGCGTTCTTCATTCAGGCTCAGGCCAAGCCCCGGTGTCCGAGGGACATGCAGCTCGAAGTCCCGGTAAACAGGAGGCTCGTTGACGATTTCTTCCGTCAGCAGCAGTGGCCCGAAAAGCTCGGTCCCCCAGGTCAACTGGCGCAGCGTCAGAAAGGCATGGGCAGAGGCCAGGGTGCCGATCGAGCCCTCGAGCATCGTGCCGCCATACAGAGCAATGCCGGCGGCCTGTGCGATCTGCGCAGTGCGCAGTACTGCGCGAGGCCCGCCATTTTTGGCGATCTTCAGTGCAAAGATGCTGGCCGCACCGTCGGCTGCCAGGCTGAAGGCATCTTCAACACTCTCGATGGATTCATCGGCCATGATGGGCGCTGGGCTGCTTTGGTTGAGCCGGATCTGGCCACTACGGTTGATGCGTGAAATGGGCTGTTCGATAAGGTCGATGCCGTTGTCAGCGAGCAGCCGGCAAGCCCGGAAGGCTTGTGACTCGTCCCAGTACTGGTTGACATCGACCCGCACGCTGGCGCGCTCGCCCAGCGCGCGTTTGATTGAAATGACGTGTTTGAGATCTTGTTCGAGCGGGTTCGCGCCAATCTTGAGCTTGAAAACGCGGTGACGGCGAATTTCAAGCATATGTTCCGCTTCCGCGATATCGCGGGCCGTATCGCCGCTGGCCAAGGTCCACGCAACTTCCAGGCTATCGCGCACACGGCCGCCGAGCAGCTCGCTGACTGCCAGCCCAAGACGCTTGCCTTGCGCGTCGAGCAGTGCAGTCTCGATACCTGACTTGGCAAAGGTGTTGCCCTTGGCCAGTTTGTCCAGTTTCTGCATCGCAGCGTTGATGTTGCCAGCAGGCAGGCCAAGCAACGCCGGAGCAAGGTACGCATCGATGTTGGCTTTGATGCCTTCCGGGCTCTCGTACCCATAGGCAAGCCCACCAATGGTGGTTGCCTCGCCGATGCCTTCTACACCGTCACTGCAGCGCAGGCGCAGCACCACCAAGGTTTGCTTCTGCATCGTATGCATGGCGAGCTTGTGCGGGCGAATGGTCGGAAGGTCGACAATGATGGCATCGAGCCTGTCGATTGTTGGGTAGGTCATGGTGAAGTCCGTTTGGTCAGAGAGATGATGGTTTGATGTGCCCGGCGCTTGCGCTTCGCCGCTACCCCAAATCCCCTCCCCCCACTGGAAGCGTGACGCCGGTGATGTAAGAGGCATCGTCCGACGCCAGGAACAGAATCGCGCCCACCTGCTCATCGATGCTGCCATAGCGCTTCATCAGGCTACTGCTGAGGGTCTGGTCGACAATTTGCTGGTACCAACCCTTCTCGTCCTGGCTCTGCTGCTCGCTGTTTCGCGGTATGCGCCGCGGTGGTGCTTCAGTACCGCCTGGCGCCGTTGCGTTCACCCGCACCCCACGCTCCGCTGTCTCGAATGCAAGGCACGAAGTCAGTGCGTTGACACCGCCCTTGGCGGCGCCGTACGGCACGCGGTTGACGCCTCGCGTGGCGATGGAGGAGACATTGACGATCGCGCCGCAGCCCTGTTCAAGCATGTAAGGCAGAGCGGCATGGCAACACCATAAAGTCGGGAACAGCGAGCGACGTACCTCCGCCTCGATCTGATCTTTCTCGTAGTGCTCGAACGGTTTGGCCCAAATCGTGCCGCCAACATTGTTTACAAGCACATCCAGTTTTCCGAATGCTTCTACCGCCGCAGCCATTACCCGACTGCACGCTTCATGCTCTTCCAGGTTGGCCGTCAGGGCGAGCACACCAGGGCCGGCCAGTTCATGAACAAGATCCGAGCGATCCACTGCGACGAGCAATGCCCCTTCAGCCTTGAGCTGCCGAGCAACGGCCAGCCCTATTCCCTGGGCAGCGCCTGTCACCAAGGCGACTTTGCCTTGAAATCGGTTCATACACTTCTCCCTCGCCGCCTCCTGCATGACCGCCAGGAAGCACGCGCCAGGACGCCATGACAGCGTCGAATAAAAAAGAGGGCTGCCTTCACCCGCGCGATGACAGCCCCCAAAGGTCAGGATGCGGCTGCGAATTTCTCGTAGTAGAAATTGGCCGGGGTAAGGCCTTGCTCAGCCATATAACGGTGGACTGCCTCCACCATGGCAGGCGGGCCGCACAGGTAAACGTCAACGTCACCCTCATTCAGGTGGGCCGGTGCGATGTGCTGGGTCACGTAGCCTTTCAGTGGGTGCTGGCTTTCAGGGTTCGCCACACAAGCGCCGTAGGTGAAATTCGCAATGCAGGCTGTAAACCGGTCCAGACGCTCGATCTCGACGAGGTCGAAATCGTTGGTCACGCCATAGATCAGGTGCACCGGAAAATCACTGCCCTGCTCGGCGATCCGCTCCAGCATGGCGGTGAACGGGGCAAGCCCAGTCCCCCCCGCCAGCAGCAACAGTGGCCTCTGGATGGGGCGCAGGTAGAAGCTACCCAGTGGGCCGACCAGGCTCAGGCTGTCGCCTACCTTGGCTTCGCGGGTCAAGAACGTACTCATCAAGCCGCCCGGCACGTTGCGGACCAGAAAGCTAACCTGGCCATCCTTCTGCAAGGTGCTGAACGAGTAAGCACGCGAGTGTTCGGTGCCTGGCACCTGAAGGTTGGCGTATTGCCCCGCAAGGAATGCCAGCCGCGCCAAGGCGTCGCCCTTGATAGAGAGCGCAAGGGTGCTCTCTGACAACTGCTCGACGCTGCTGATGACTGCCTGGTAACGGGCTTGCTCCAGCTTGCACACCTGTGAGGACGCAGGAATGCTGATGACGCAATCGCTTTCGGCGCGCATCTGGCAAGTCAGCACCAGGCCTTCGGCGATTTCTTGCTCGCTCAGTGCGTCTTCAATGAAATTGTCACCCAGGTCATAGCGCCCGGATTCGGCTTTGCACTTGCAGGTACCGCATGCCCCGTCACGGCAGTCCAGCGGAATGTTGACCCCCTGGCGGTAAGCGGCATCGGCTACGGTTTCGTGGCCACCGGCTTCGATGAAGCGTGTCACGCCATCTTCGAAATTGAGTGCGATCTGGAAACTCATGTTGCACCTCGCGGGCGAGTTCCAGCACCGCGCGCCGAGGCACGCGGGCGGACACTCGCCTTGCTTCGTATCAGATGTGGTAGATGTCGATGACCTGACGGACATAGTCATTTTTCAGTACCACTTTTTTCGCCTTGATCAGTGGCTGTTCGCCGCGCAGATCCAAGGTGTAGAAGCTGGTACCGAAGTAGCTGTCAGTGGTCTTGTAGCGAAAGCTCAGCGTGTGCCAGTTGAAACGAACGTTGCACACGTCATTGCTGTGCTCGACAACTTCGATGTTGCTGATGTTGTGAGAGGTGCGTGTATCCGGGACGGTTGCGCTCGAGCGCTCGGTCTTGATACGGAATACACGGTCCTCAAGCCCGCCACGGTTGCCGTACCAGATCAGCGATATTTCACTCTGCGGGTCTTCGGTCAGCGTGTCGTCATCGTCCCAGGACGGCATCCAGAAGCTTGCATCGACTGCATACAGCTCCAACCACTCATCCCACCGAGCGTCATCCAGCAAGCGTGCTTCGCGGTACAGGAAGTCGCGGACCGTTTCATGAAGCCTCATTGCACAGCCTCCACAGGGATGAGTTTCTGCTCGTGCTCAAGCGCCTTGATCATCATGTCCTGCCAATACTTGTGCTGCAGAACGAACAAGCCTTCGTCTTCCGTACGCACCCCAGACATCAGAGGCTTGAGTTCGATTTCCTGCGCCGCCTGGTCTGCACCTTCAACCCAGTGTTCAGCCCCGCGGGACATATCGTTCCAGCCTGCCCCGCCACCATAGCCGGTCTGGCAAGAGCGGAACTCTTCAAGGTCATCCGGGGTGGCCATGCCACTGACGTTGAAAAAGTCCTCGTATTGGCGAATCCGTTTTGCCCGAGCATCGGCGCTCTCGCCTTTCGGGGCGATGCAGTAGATGGTGATCTCGGTCTTGTTGACGGAAATCGGTCGCGCCACACGAATCTGGGAACTGAACTGGTCCATCAGGTAGACGTTCGGGTACAGACACAGGTTGCGCGAGTTCTGGATCATCCAGTCCGCGCGTGCCTGCCCATGGTCCTGTGCCAGTTGCTCACGACGCTCGAACGCCGGGCGGTCCTCGGGGTTGGCCCAGCGGGTCCAGAGCAGCAGGTGGCCGTGGTCGAAGGAGTAGAAGCCGCCCCCTTGCTTGGCCCAGGCGCCTGCACTCATGGTCTTGATTTCATCGCCCGCTTCGCGCTGCTTGCGCTGATTCTGAGTGGCGGCGTAGTTCCAGTGTACGGAGCTTACGTGGTACCCATCAGCGCCGTTCTCGGCGGTCAGTTTCCAGTTGCCTTCATAAACATACGAGCTGGCGCCGCGCAGTACTTCCAGCCCCTCAGGGGACTGGTCGACGATCATGTCGATAATCTTGGCAGATTCGCCCAGATGCTCGACCAAGGGTTTGACGTCTGCGTTGAGGCTACCGAAGAGGAAGCCGCGGTAGGATTCGAAGCGGGCGACTTTGGTTAAATCATGCGACCCCTCGCAGTTGAAACTGGCAGGGTAGCCCGCGCTGCTGGGGTCTTTGACTTTGAGCAGCTTGCCGCTGTTGTTGAATGTCCAGCCGTGGAACGGGCAGGTGTAGCTGGAGCGGTTGCCACGCTTGTGCCGGCACAGCATGGCGCCGCGGTGGCTACAGGCATTGAGAAACGCATTCAGCTCCCCGTCCTTGTTGCGCGCGATGAAGATCGGCTGGCGCCCCATGTTCAGGGTGATAAAGTCATTTTTCTCCGGGATCTGGCTTTCATGCGCCAGATAGATCCAGTTGCCCTCGAAGATGTGCTTCATCTCAAGGTCGAACAGGCGTGGGTCAGTGAACATCTCCCGCTTGCAGCGGTAGACACCCTTCTCGCGATCGTCCTCGAGCAAGGCATTGAGGTAGTCGAATCCCAGGAACATGGCCAGGGCCTCCATTGTTATTGTCAGGCCAGGCCAGCTTAGGGCGAGCATCTGCGTTCAGATATCCACTCGCTGCACAGTGATATCCACTCCTTGCATTAATTCGGTAGGATTGAGGGCTCAGCATGGAATGTCACATTCGTCCCGCCACGAGCAGAGATGCAGTAGCGATAAGCCGCGTAGTCATTGCCGCCCTGCGTGAATCAAATTCACAGGACTATCCGCCTGGTGTGATCGCTCAGGTTGAGCAAAGCTTTTCTCCTGACGCCATCACCACACAGCTTACGAAGCGTAAGGTCTTCGTAGCCTTGTTGGGCGAAAACATTATTGGCACTGCCGGTCTCGACGGTGATGTGGTCAGAAGTGTTTTCGTTGACCCGGCTCACCAGAAAGGCGGTATCGGGCGGCATTTGATGGATGTCATTCATACAACTGCTGCACACGCAGGAGTTGGCGCTGTACGTGTGCCATCGTCAATTACAGCTGAACGGTTTTATACCGCGTTGGGTTATCAAAAAATCCGCGACGAGTTTCATGGGGCGGAGCGCACCATCGTCATGGAGAAGCGGCTGTAGGATTAGCCCAGACTATTTACCCACTTATGCGACACGGGCTTGTCTGTTAATGGGCTAGCGGCTGTTCCTGACGGTTTCCGACGGCAACTCGCCAAACTGCTGGCGATAGGTTTCGGCGAAACGCCCAAGATGAGTGAACCCGTACTCAACCGCGATCTCGGTCACACTGCGAACCGCGCAGCTTCTGTCGCTCAGGCAGGCGTGCACCCGCTCAAGCTTGCGCTGGCGAACATAGCGCTTAGGCGTGACCCCTAGATGCCGCTCAAACAGCACGTAAAGCGACCGCACACTCATGCAGGCCTGCGCAGCGAGGGTATCCGGCGATAGTTCGAGCTTCAGGTTACGCTGGATGTAATCCAGAATCGGCGCCAGGCCCCTGTTCGGACTCCCGAGGCATTCGTACCGAATGTTGGTGCTGAGCAGCGTCAAAAGCTTGCTGGCGACGATTTGGCTGTAGTGGGACTGAACGCGAGGCAGAGAGTCTACAACCTCCGCTTCATGGCAAATCATCGACAGCAACGGGACAAAACCCGCCAGCTCATCCAGCCGATACTGATTCCTGGTAAACCTCACCCCTTGAGCCGGTCGCGCCCATCGCTGCTCGTCGCAAATGGAGTCAACCAGCTGCATGGGCACCTTAAGGATGAACTTCTCGCAGTCAGCGGAATAGGTCAGGTCGACCTGCTCATCCGGGTTGATGAGCAGCAATTCCCCAGGTACCAGGTGATGCGCTTTCTCCCTGCTTCGCCACAGGCAGTTGCCGCTTAGCAGCACTTGGAGGTGGTATACGTTTTCCAGGGCTGGGGAGGTCACGCGAACGCTCCCCCCGTAGCTGATCCGGCAGAGGTCGAGCTCAGCAAGTTTGCGATGGCTGAGACTGGCCTGGGGATGAGTGGTATGAGACAAGCCGATGCAGTGCTTCCCTACATGCCGGTTAACGTAGTCCGACACGGCATAGGGGTCAGCGTGCTGGAACACGCTACTACTTTCGCTTAGCAGACGGCTTTCCATTAGGCAGGCACTCGGTGACGTCGTTATTGTGTGCCGTTTCCTACTAGGCTTGTGGCCTGTGGTCACGGTCAGATTCGTTGCGCCGCGGCCGAGGCCGCGGGCACATAACCAGCATCGTATGAAGTTTGCGAAGCTTCAGGCAATGAACCCGACGAAAAGCCTGTTCGATTAACGAACAGCTACCCTCACCCGGTCACCACCTGGTAAGTCACTTGGTGCGCCTCAGTGGGCAACGGCACCTCCCACTTGAACAGCATCCGGCGGATGTCATCGTTACGCAGCGAGGTGTCGCGCCGCTGGTTGCGCCGCATGATTTCGCCCTCCGGGCGCTCCAGGTACACCATCTGCACCTGCGCGCCATAACCGTACAGCAAATCCAGTGTGCGGCTGCGCATCTGCGCCGACAGGTGCGTCGAGTTCCACACAAACGGCCGGTGCTCGCGCAACAGGGCCTTGGCGCGGTCAATGGCGTAGTGCGCCGCCGCCCCTTCGTTCTGCCCATGGCGCAAGCCCAACGCCTGCCGCGCGTCGTCAAACGACACGACCGGCAGTTGCGGGTGATGCTCGGCGGCCCAGGTGTCCTTGCCACTGGCCGGCAGGCCCGACAACATCAGCACCTGCGAGCCCTGGGGTTGGTGCAACGAGTAGTCCGGATGCACCCGCGCACCGCGCAGGTACTGGATGCGCGTGTAGTCATCGGCAAATGCACGGGGCCCGTGCAGGCAGCCTTCTTCTGCGGCCAGCTCGCGCCACACCTCGATGGCCGTCAGCACATCGGCTTTGCCACTGAAGTGCCGCCCCTCCATGTCAGCCTCGGCAATGGCACACAGCATCCAGACCGGCAGCTCCCAGGACAGCTTGTGCAGCAGGAACTCCGCGCTGCGCCCGCTGCGGTCGCCTTGCAGGGCGAAGAACGGCAACTGATGCACCGCGATGATCCTGCAGATCTGCTCGCGCAACGCGAACGGTACGCCCGCCCGCCACAGCAGCAAGCGCGCATCCACCGCCCCACGCCGGGAGTGGCCGGGCTGGCCGATACGCCCGGTTTCGGGGTCGATGACGGTGGTATCGGGTTTGGCGATGTCGTGCAGCAAGGCTGCAAAAAACAACACAAAACGCTGGTCCGCCGTGGCCTGCTGGTAGGCGCGCTGCGCCAGCAATGCCTGCACCACCATGCGCGTATGAATCCAGACGTCGCCCTCGGCGTGGTAGGTCGGGTCTTGCGGGGTGTCCGCCAGGCGAGCCAGCGCAGGGATAACCGCAAGGCACGCCGATGCGTCCATGTCGTGCCCGGGTGCGGGCACCAGTTGTTGCAAGTGTCGAATATCCATTTCCGGATGCTCCTTCAGTAGCCACGGCGCGGGCCGTGCCAGTCCATGGACAGGCTCGGTGCGTAAAGGTCGACGCCGTCGGCCAGTTGATTCGGGATGAACGGTTGGCTGGCATGGTGCTGGTCGGCATCAAGGATTGCCTGCACAAAATCCTGCCGTACCCATTTGAGCCGCCCCAGGGTCTGCTGGTGGTCTTCAAGCTTCAGGTACAGGCCCTCCATGCGGCTGGAGTGATCGCATTGGCGCCAGGCGCGGGCCAGGTCCAGGCCCTCGCGCTGCACCACCTGGGCGAATACCTCGCGCCACTGCGCGCTCTTGGCCAATGAGTCGCCCACCAGTGCCATCAAATCGGCATAACGCGCCGGGGCCGGCCCCTCATACAGCACCGGCACCGACAGCACCGGCCCACCATCGAGCAGGCGCCGGCGCGCTTCAGTGGACAGGAACAGGCCCCTGGCCCGGTCCCAGACATCGAACTCGCAGAAGTAATGCGG
Organism: Pseudomonas farsensis; assembly: GCF_014268805.2. GTDB lineage: Bacteria > Pseudomonadota > Gammaproteobacteria > Pseudomonadales > Pseudomonadaceae > Aquipseudomonas > Aquipseudomonas farsensis. Next base: position 116,941 of record NZ_JABWRF020000004.1, on the reverse strand, counting down.
CAGACGGTCGTAGAACACCGAATGCTTCTTGTGCAGCCACTCGCCGTAGAGCACGAAGCGGTCTTCCAGGCGTTCGAGCAACCAGTGTTCATGGGCTACCGCCCACTGCTTGAACAGGTTGAACTGGCGCTCGCGCCCGCCTCCGGTGAGGTAATGGCCACGCGATTGCAAACGCAGCTCGCCACCTTGGGTAAAGCTGATGCCAGCGTTAGCGCCGTCGAGTTTTTCTTCCACCACAAGCCAGGCACCGGCCAGAGCGCTGTAGCGGACCTGGCCGTCGTCAGTGTCGCCATCCTGCAGGCGTGAGCCTTGCAAGTGCGGCGTGCGGGGGTATTTGAGCAGATCAAGGGTGTGCGCATCGGCACGAAAATCCATGTTCATGGGTTTCTCCACAGAAATTGGGAAAAACCGACGACAGGATCAGGCAGGCATGGCGATGAAGCGCCGCCGCGCACAGGCGCAGGCAGCCATCAGGCAAGATGGACCGTCGTCGGTATCAGGCGTGTTGGCTGAGGCAGGGCACTGGCTTCACCACTTGGAAAAAGGTTGCAGGGGTTTGAAGGCGCGCATTCAACAGCAACTGGCAGGGCCAGGTCAAGGGCAAATGTGCATCGACTGTTTCAACCGCCGGCGAGCAGGCTGCGGTCAAACACGAACCCACGGGGCTCACGCGGAGTGTGCCGGTACAACTGCTGCGGGCGGCCCAGGCGCGGCTGGTTCTTGTCACCGGTATCGACCACCCAGCCCTCGCCTTTCATGCGCTCCAGGCGCTTGCGCACCGAAGTGCCATTAACTGGCTGGCCCAGGCACGCCTGCATCGCGGCCAGGGCATCGAGCACCGTGAAGCACTCCGGCACCAGGTACAGCGGCAAGTTGGTGTACAGGCTTTTGGCAGCCAGGCGCTCGGCAGCGCGCTCAACCAACAGCCGGTGATCGAACGGCAGCGCCTGCTTGCCGGTCAACAGGCTGTCAAGGTCGTGAAAGGCTAGATGCTCGCTTTGCAGGGCCGTGTCCGGATCAAGCAGCGCCAGGTAATAGGTGCTCAATGACCAGCCGCGCGGATCGCGCACGGCATTGCCCTCGGTCCCCACTTGCTCCAGATGCCGTGGTTGCACCAGGGCTTTTTCGCTCAACGCGCGGGCAGCAGCGGCATCGAGGCTGCTATCGGCGCTGCGGCCATTGACGATGACACCGGGCAACGCCCACTGCCCGGCATGCGGCTCACGCTCGCGCTGATGCAGCAGCACCTGAAGGCGCAGATTATGCGGTGACAGGCGCAGGGCAACGATATCGACGCTGGCCAGGACTTCTGCTGTGCTCACTTGATGCCTCCACTCTGAAAACCTGCCTATATTCCACCAGAGCAATTAAGTAGGGCAAGCAACAAATTATTTGGGTGGACGGCCTTGACACACTTAGTGCACCAGATGGATTATGTGCCCATTCCAGCCGGGGAGACCCTCAGATGAAAATCGCAAGCTTCGATGTTGACGCCCAAAACGGCTTTACCAGCAACGCCCCGCAGGAACTGCCGGTGCCTGGCGGCGAGCTGATCGTCCCCGCGCTCAACGCCATGGCCCGCCGCGCCGACCTGCGCCTGGGCAGCAAGGACGCCCACCCAGCCAATGCGGCCTGGACTGTCGCCGAACACGGGCAAATGCTGCAACCGCTGACGCTGGCCAATGCCGACCTGACCTGGGTCAGCCACTGCGTCCCCGGCACCGCAGGCTTCGAGCTGCTGCCCGGCCTGCCCGCCCCCATCGACTACGACTACTTCGTCTGGAAAGGCGTGGAGCCAGACCTGCACCCCTACGGCGCCTGCTACCACGACCTGGCCGAACGCCGCTCCACCGGCGCCATCGAATACCTCAAGGTGCAGCAGGTGCAGGCGATCATCGTCGGCGGCCTGGCCCTGGACTATTGCGTGCGCACCACTGCCCTGCAACTGCGCCGGGCGGGCTTCGAAGTGCTGCTGTACCTGCCGGCCTGCCGCGCCCTGAGTGCCGATGGCGCCAACGCCGCATGCAGCGAGATGCAAGCCGCCGGTATCTACCTGTGCGCCGACGAACAAGCGCTCGACACCCAACTCACCGCCCTCAAGGAGCCCCGCCCATGACCGACAGCGTATTCGGCCCACGGATCGTTCAGAACCTGCTGGACACCGACTTCTACAAGATCACCATGATGCAGGCGGTGCTGCACAATTACCCCAACGCCGAAGTGGAATGGGAATTCCGCTGCCGCAACAACGAAGACCTGGCGCCGTACCTGGCCGAGATCCGCTACCAGGTCGAGCAGTTGAGCGAGCTGTCGGTCACCCTCGACCAGTTGGCCTACCTTGAGAAGATCCCGTTCATCAAGCCGGACTTCATTCGCTTCCTCAGCCTGTTCCGCTTCAACCTGCGCTACGTGCAGGTGGGCCTGGACGATGCCGGGCAACTGGCCATCCGCGTGCGCGGGCCGTGGCTGCACGTGATCCTGTTCGAAATCCCGTTGCTGGCGATCATCAGCGAGGTGCGCAACCGCTACCGTTACCGCGATGTGGTCATCGAGCAGGTCGGCGAACGCCTCTACCAGAAGCTTGATTGGCTCAAGGCCGAGGCCAGTGCCGATGAACTGGCCGGCTTGCAGCTGGCCGACTTCGGCACCCGGCGGCGCTTCTCGTACCGGGTGCAGGAAGAGGTGGTGCACATTCTCAAGCGGGACTTCCCCGGGCGCTTCGTCGGCACCAGCAACGTACACCTGGCCCGCGAGTACGACTTGAAACCCATCGGCACCATGGCCCATGAATGGTTCATGGCGCACCAGCAACTCGGCCCGCGGCTGGTCGACAGCCAGGCTGCTGCGCTGGAATGCTGGGTTCGCGAATACCGCGGGCAGCTGGGTATCGCCCTGACCGACTGCATCGGCATGGATGCGTTCATGCAGGACTTCGATCTGTATTTTGCCAAGCTGTTCGACGGCCTGCGCCACGACTCCGGCGACCCACTGGTCTGGGCCGAAAAAGCCATCGCCCACTACCAGCGCCTGGGCATCGACCCGCAAAGCAAGACGCTGATCTTCTCCGACGGGCTGGACTTCGCCAAGATGCTCGAGCTGTACCGGGCGCTGAGCGGCCGCATTCACGTGAGCTTCGGCATTGGCACCAACCTCACCTGCGATATTCCGGGTGTGGCGCCGATGAACATGGTGATCAAGATGACCGCCTGCAACGGCGCCCCGGTGGCCAAGATTTCCGACAGCCCAGGCAAGACCCAATGCCGGGACGAGAATTTCGTGAGCTATCTGCGGCATGTGTTCAAGGTGGCGTGAGGAGCAAGCTGCAAGCAAAAGCGGATTGGCGCTTTCTTGCAGCTTGTAGCTTTGGGCTCGAAGGTCCAAAAAACGCTGTGAATCGGTAGGTGCATGGTTATAAGATAACGTTTCTTATCGTGATCTTTCTGCCTGTGACCTCTCCTCCATGACAAGCGCATCAGCCACCCCTACCCTGCTATCCCAGCGCCTGCAGAGCATTGACGCCCTGCGCGGGCTGGTGATTCTCTTCATGCTGCTCGACCACGTGCGTGAGACGTTCTTCATGCACCATCAGGTCAGCGACCCGATGAACGTCGAACTGACCGACCCCGGTCTGTTTGCCAGCCGCACCCTCGCCCACTTGTGCGCACCTGTGTTCGTGCTGCTCACAGGGCTGTCAGCCTGGCTGTACGGCGAGAAGTACCAGGGCCGTGGGGATGTCTCGGCGTTTCTGTTCAAGCGCGGACTGTTTCTGGTGGCGCTGGAATTCACTCTGGTCAACTTCGCCTGGACCTTCCAGTTGCCGCCGACGGTGATCTACCTGCAGGTCATCTGGGCGATTGGCATCAGCATGATTGCCCTGTCCGTACTGGTGTGGCTGCCGCGCGCTGCGCTCATCACCCTGGGCACAGTGATCATTGCCGGGCATAACCTGCTCGATGCCCTGCATTTTGGGCCTGAGTCGGCACTGCACGTGCCGTGGGCCATCCTGCATGACCGTGGCTGGCTGCAAGCCTGCGACAGCCTGCGCCTGCGCACTTCCTACCCAGTGCTGCCGTGGATTGGCGTAATTGCCATAGGCTATGGCCTTGGGCCGTGGTTTGGCCGTGCCAGCCAGACAGGGGCCCGGCAAAAGCGCCTGTTGCTGGCCGGTAGCGCGGCACTGCTTGGGTTCGCGCTGCTGCGCCTGATCAATGGCTACGGCGAAGCGCCATGGAGCAGCTACGCGAACGTCACGCAAAGTGTGATGAGCTTTTTCAACATCACCAAGTACCCGCCGTCGCTGGTGTTTCTGACCCTGACGCTGGGCTGTGGGCTGTTGTTGCTGCGCGGCTTCGAACGAGCCGGGGCTACCCGCTGGATCAACGCGCTGACAGTGTTTGGCGCGGCGCCCATGTTCTTCTACCTGCTGCACCTGTATGTGCTGAAGCTGTTGTACCTGGCCTGCGTGGCGCTGTTTGGGCTCAACCGTGGCGAGTATTTCGGTTTTGAGGCTATCAGTGCGGTTTGGCTGGTGGCAGTGGTACTGGCGGCTGCCCTTTACCTGCCAGTGCGTTGGTTCGCGCAGTTGAAGGCTCGCCGGCGGGATATCGCCTGGCTCAAGTATCTGTAATGCCACTATCTGCCCCTACACCGCGCTGTGGTTTATGTGGGCAGCAAAAACGTTTCCCCCTGGCGGCTGATGGTCTACCATGCCGTCCGCCGGTTTCCCCAGGGAACTAACAGGGAATCCCCGGCTTGCCAGTGGCAAGCCAACGGGAACTGCCCCCGCAACTGTAGGTGCCGAGCCCGCGCCATCAATGCCACTGGAGCGAACCTCCGGGAAGGCTGGCGCAGGGCCAGGACGCACCAGTCAGGAGACCTGCCGGCGCACATTCACCAACCGGCGGGGTGTCCGGGATGGCCATCTCCACCCCTTGCGGGTGCTGTCCGTTGCCGGCCGCAATGGGCCTTGCGATGCCTGTCCGTGTGTTCATGCCGTACACAGCCCGATAGGAGATCGCCCCTCATGCTGCCCCGTTTCGCCACACTGCTCGCCAGCCTGTCGCTGGCATGTGCAGCCCATGCTGGCGCCACGCACTACCCGCTGACCGTCGACAACTGCGGTGTACCGCAGACCTTCGCCCAAGCCCCCGAGCGTGCGGTGACCATCGGCCAGGCCGGCACCGAAATGCTCTATGCCTTGGGCCTTGGTGAGAAGCTTGCGGGCACCTCGCTGTGGTTCAACAATGTACTCCCCGAGTTTGCCGAACAGAACGCCAAGGTGCCGCGTTTGGCGGACAACGATCCAAGCTTTGAGGCCGTAGTCGGCAAACGCCCGCAGTTGGTGGCGGTGCAGTTCGAGTGGATGGTCGGCGCCCAGGGCGTGGTCGGCACCCGCGAGCAGTTCGCCGAGCTTGAAATCCCGACCTACTTGCTGCCATCGGACTGCGAGGGCAAAGACAATCTGGTGGGCGCCGACGGCACCCGTCTGCAGCCGTTTCGTATCGACAGCATCTACAAGAGCGTCAGCGAGCTGGCAGCAATCTTTGACGTCCAGGCCCGGGGCGTGGCCCTCAATGACCAGCTCAAAGGCAAGCTTGAGCATGCTCGCCAGCAGCTTGCCGGCAAGGACCTCAGCGCCACCAGCGCGCTGTTCTGGTTCTCCAGCGCCGACCTTGAGATGGACCCTTATGTAGCAGGCCGCCAGGGCGTGGCCGATTTCATGCTGCAAACCCTGGGCGTGCGCAACGTGGTCGAGTCCAACGAGGAGTGGCCGACCGTGGGCTGGGAGACGCTGGCCAAGGCCAACCCAACCTGGCTGATCATCGCGCGCATGGACCGCCGCCGCTTCCCTGCCGACGACGTCGAAAAGAAGCTTGAATTTCTGCATACCGACCCGGTAGCAAAGAACATGGACGCGGTCAGGAACGGCCGCGTAATAGTGCTCGATGCTGACGCCATGCAAGCCGGCATCCGCTTGTTCCCTGGGCTGGAGCGCCTGTCCACGGCCTTCGCCACCGGTAAAGCGCCGCAACCATGAACCGCCTGCTTCCTCTTGGCGCCGTCGCGCTGCTTGCCTTGCTGGCAGCGCTGCTGGCCGGTATCGCAATCGGCGAAACGCGCCTGAGCTTCGAGGTGGTCGCCCAGGTGCTGGCCAACCACCTGTGGCAGGCAGGCCACGTGCTCGACCCGATAGACGCCGGCATCATCTGGAACTACCGCCTGCCGCGCACGCTGGTGGCTGCCGCCTGTGGCGCTGGCCTGGCCACCTGCGGGGTAATCCTGCAGGCGCTGTTGCGCAACCCGCTGGCCGAACCCTACTTGCTAGGCCTGTCTGCCGGCGCATCGACCGGCGCCGTGGCAGTTGGTTTGCTGGGCTTGGGTGGGACGCTGCTGTCATTGTCTGGTGGTGCTTTCGTCGGCGCCCTGGCGGCGTTCGCGCTGGTTTTACTATTGGCGCGCGCCAGCGGCAGCAGCCACAACAACGCCCAGGTAATTCTTGCCGGCATTGCCGGCTCGCAGCTGTTCAACGCGCTTACGGCGTTTCTGATCACCAAGTCGGCTACCGCCGAGCAGGCCCGCGGCATCATGTTCTGGCTGCTGGGCAACCTCAGCGGTGTGCGCTGGCCATCGGTGTGGCTCGCCCTACCTGTGGCCCTGCTGGGGCTGGTGGTGTGCCTGTGGCACCGCCGCGCGCTGGATGCCTTCACCTTTGGCGCCGACTCCGCCGCCTCACTCGGGGTGCCGGTGCGCCGTACGCAACTGCTGCTGATCAGTTGTGCCGCGCTGGTCACGGCGGTAATGGTGTCGATCGTCGGCGCCATCGGTTTTGTCGGCCTGGTTATCCCCCATGCCCTGCGCTTGCTGCTGGGCCCGGGGCATAGCCGCCTACTGCCTGCCAGTGCGCTCGGCGGAGCGCTGTTTCTGATCGTCGCTGACATTCTTTCGCGCACACTGATCAGCGGGCAGGTAATCCCGGTGGGCGTGGTCACTGCGCTGATCGGCGCACCGGTGTTTGCACTGATTCTGATCAGCCGCCGGGGCCGCCCATGACCCTCCTGCATACCATCGTCAGCGCCCCGCTCGCCTGCCAGGGCTTGAGCTTGCGGCTGAGTGGGCGCGAGGTTTTGCAGGGCATCGACCTTGCGGTAAAAGCCGGCGAAACCCTGGGCATCGTAGGGCCCAACGGTTCGGGCAAATCGACCTTGCTCAAGCTGCTCGCCGGGCTGCGTACGCCAAGTAGCGGCAGCGTGGAACTGCTCGGTGAGCCATTGGCCAAGCTACCGCGCCGGCGCGTCGCACAGTTGCTTGCACTGGTGGAGCAACAGGCCGACACCCAGGACAGCATCAGTGTCTACGACGCCGTGGCGCTAGGCCGCACACCGTGGCTGTCGGCACTGGCGCCGTTCAGCAAGGCCGACCGCGCCATTGTCGAGCAAGCCCTGGCGGACGCTGATGCCAGCCACTTGGCCGCGCGCATCTGGCGCGAGCTGTCCGGTGGCGAGCGCCAGCGCGTGCACATCGCCCGGGCCCTGGCCCAACGCCCGCAGTTGTTGCTGCTGGACGAGCCGACCAACCACCTCGATATTCAGCACCAACTGAGCCTTCTGCATCAAGTTCAGGCGCTGCCGGTGACCACCTTGGTGGCGCTGCACGACCTCAATCAGGCGCTCACCTGCGACCGCCTGGCGGTGCTCGACAAAGGGCGCCTGGTCGCGCTTGGCACCCCAGAAGCGGTACTGAGCCCGGAGCGTTTACTGAGCACTTTCGGTGTGCAGGCCCACTACCTGACCGACCCATTCGATGGCGCGCGCATCCTGCGTTTTCGCGCCCCCTGAACAGGATGTTCTGCCCATGTTGCTGCGCCCTGCTGCCCTGCTGCTCACCACGCTATTCGCCGCCACAGGCGCGCTAGCTGAAGTGCATGAAGTAAGGATGTTGAACCGCGGCGCTGATGGCGCCATGGTGTATGAGCCCGACCACCTGCGTATCGCACCTGGCGACACGGTGCGGTTTCTACCCACCCAGGCCGGGCACAACGCCGCCAGCATCGCGGGCCTGCTGCCGGACGGCGCGGTGGCATTCAAGAGCAAGATCAATCAGCCGTTCGAGCAGACCTTCGCAACACCAGGTCTGTACGGCATCCAGTGCATTCCTCACCTGGCGATGGGTATGGTGATGCTGATACAGGTAGGCGAACCCGGCGCGGCGACGATCCCCGAAGCCCTGCCCGACCGTGCCAGGCGCCGCCTGGCTGCGCAACTGGAGAAGTTGCGGGCACAGCCTTGAGGCGGGTGGTGCAGCCGCCCAGTGGGCGGTTCTGCAAGTGTGCGCCGTCAGGCAATCCTTGGCCTGATCGGCGTCCACCCTGCAGCGGTGGTGAAGTGGCTTGGCTGAGCGAGGGCTTACGCCAACGCGCCAGCGCATCACCGGCCCTTCTTGTATCGCCTTAAACGCCTTATTGGTTCAGTTTCCACTGCTCTTTTTCTTGAGGAGTAAGGCTGGCCTTTACCTCGCCGAATGTCTGATTGAACTCGCCACTGACATTGCCAAACACCGAGAAATTGGTCAGCAAATAGCGTTTCACTGTCATTGGCCATCGACCCTGGCGATGGGCAGCGTTAATGATGCCCTTGGCGTCCTGATAAGTGGTTTGGCGATTGACTTCGGTCAAGCGGCGTTCAAAATCGCCGAAGGTCCATTCATCGGTGCGGGCTTCGAATTCGTCGAGCAGTTTAACTTTATAGAGAGCAAGGTTTGGCATCGCGCGTCTTCCTTTGGTTGTATGGAAAGAAGACGGTAAGCGACCCTAGGCGGTTTGAAAATATACACGGTGTTACTCAAACCGATTGATAGGTAGGAAGTTTCTGACTTCTATCTGACATTACAAGCATCAAGTTCAGCCTGGCGTTGCAAGCGCGTTTCAATGCCCAGGCGGTAACGGCAGTAGTCGATGACCATCTCACGCTCATCGGCGCGCAGCCGATACAGCGGTTTGTCATCACCTTCATTGGCAAAAATATTGAAGAACTGCAGGCGCGGCGTCAGCCCGTGTTTGATAAAGAACGTGGTCTTGATTTCCTCGTCTTCGTAACTGGTGTAATAGCCAAGCTTGAGCACCACGGCGGCAAGCAATGCAGCGACCAGCACAAGTGTCTTTTTCATCAGCAGGCCTGCGCCGAGAGCACACATTGCATATGCGTGGTCTGCCAGACCGGGTCGCTTTCGACATCGACGGTGGTAAAGCCCTGCCGCTCCCAGAAGCGGATCGCCCCCGGCAGGAACGGATGGGTGTGCAGGTACAAGCATTCAACGCCTGCCTGCAGCGCATGCTCGCGCAATTCGGCGAACAGCTCGGCTGCCAAACCGTGGCGGCGGTAGCCAGGGGCGACGAACAGGCGCACGACCTCCACCGTTTTGCACGTGTGATAGTCCAGTTGCGCAAAGCGATGATCGTACGGCAGATAGCCGATGCCGGCGATGAGCTCGCCATGGTCGTCGTGGGCAACCAGAAAATGGCCGGGGCCGTCGATATACGTTTCGTTGAAGGTGGCCAGGTCCGCAGGCATGGGGGAGCTGGCGAGCAGTGGAAAAAGGCCGCGTCGGGCACTGTCGATGAAGCGCACGGTTGCGGCAGTGGCGGCTCGGCTGACGGGGGCGATGGTCCAGGTTGGCATGCATTTGGGCTGGTTGCTGGGTGTGGGGATGTTCTACCGTAGCGGGTCGATGAGCGCAAATCGGACCGCCCAGTCTACGACCTACCAGCCAACATGAAATTTGGTACATGCCGATCGAAGGATTAACTGGCGAGCAAGATCCATGCTGTCGCAATAGTCATGAGGTACCAAGCTATTCTTATGCGCATTGCAAGACCGCGCGGAAAATCGAGATAATCATCCTCATCTAGTTCCCCGCGGCTAATAAAGAACTTCGGCCACAGCAACACAGCCGCCATTATGCTCACTCTCATGCTACGAATGTACAATGTGGAAGCGCCGGCGGCTTTTATTTCCGCGCATAGGCACTCGCTCCTCCGCAGCGCATTGCACATCAACTCAAATTGCGCCGAAGTTGCAGCATACAGATGGAGCGACATACCTGCAAACAAGATGAAGAGCTTGGCAGATAGGATGAAGAGCTGACATGCAGTGGCCGAATAGACCAGACTAATCATAAAGACGCTCAAATATCACCTCTCCGGCCGTTAGATAACGACGGCTCGAGGAGAATCCTGCGAGCAAGATCAAACGAAACATGTATGAAGCGCCCGAGCATCACGTGTTGGTCACTTTCACGAAGGCGATGAGTATTCCCAGGATCAAAAAACCCAGCAGCAGGCTCCAGGTACTGATTAACAATATCCATCTCAGCCGCCGAGGGAATTCTTCGCTGTCCTCAACGCTCAACCACCCGTGGCGAATGCCGAGCGATGGATAGATAACGGCAAGGCTCATGGCGCTGACCACCAATATACGCGACCTCAGCGTCGAGGCCCCCCAGCAGTTAATTTCATCCTCAAAACCGCTACTACGCCGAAAGGCGCGTCGCAGCGCATTGAAGTATCTAGAATGGGCGATGAATGCTTGAGTTGCCGTACCGATAATCAGAAATGTGAAGGGCAGCAGCACAATGAATAACCGCACGCTCGCAGGCCATGCAACAAGGTCAATCATAATTGGCCTCATATAATAAATCACCCGCCCACTCTCCGACGAAACTCCCAGCCTTGGTGCCTCCGAAAGAGCCTGCACCGATAACGGCTATCCCACATATGGCTTTACCCACGACGCCGAAATTACAGATCGCCTTGACTGCTAACCCCCCAATGCTACCGCCCGCAGCACCTCCGGCCACGCTTCCGGAAAAACCACCGACCTCTATAAACCGCACCCTTTTACAACTGTTGGTTTCACCGGCCTGACAAGCCTCCACTACTTTCAAATACGACGAGCCCGCGCCTAATCCAATCGCTACAAATGCACCCGCTTTCAAATATTTTGCTGTCCTGGCGACCTCATCCAAATGCGTCGTATAACCCGGTATCGAACCAGGCGTTCCTGCTTTAATCCAGTGATGCACTAGACTCTTGGTGGAAATACCTAACCCCTTGCGTAAGCGCTCATGCCCACCTAGCGTGAGGTACTTATCCAGAAACGCGCTGCGTAATTGAGCGTCCAGTTGCTGATACAAAAACCGTCGCGATTCAAAGAACTGCGGGCTGTTTAATCTCCCATGTGCAGAAAACTCGCGCTGATGTAGCAGCTCGATACCCTTTAGCGTGTCTTCCACCCGACCAAGGCCGCTTGCAAGCATGTCACGTCCGACACCCATCGAGAGGCTTGCCCCACTCAAAACACCCGCAATTTCGCCGATATGCTCCATCATGAAGTTGGCTTCCTGCTCATCGAGAATCGCCAGCGCGTCGCGCGCACGTGCTGCGGCCGCCATCAGGTGCGCTTCTTCCTGCGTGCAGGCATTGGCGTTGTCGGGGTCACCCAGGACGAATAGTTCGCCAGCCTTGAAACCTTGATCGAAGGTGGGGTTGAGCCGCTGCACGCGGCTGATGGGCAGCAATGGGTCATGCCCGAGGACCTCAGCCAGCACCTGCGGGCCGGACATGCTGCGCGGGACGATATAGAAACCCGGCTGCAGTGCACCTGACTCTGTGCCGGAGGCCGTCACGGCTTGCGCAGGGAGTGAAGCACCGCCCAGCGGCGCGATGACTCGGTTGCTGCCTGGAGGGCAGCCGCAGGCGACCAGCGCGCCGTCGACGCAGACCTCACGACCGCCGTAGGTAAACCAAGGGATGCCCTCCACCACCGTACCCACTTGACCGCAGCCTGGGCACTCGCTGGTGGCATCGCCTTTGCGCAGCACCTGATGGCCGTCACTGCTATAGCCGGGGTTGCTGGCAATGCATCGCGCACCGGTGGTGGTGATATCACTGTCCAGCGCCTGGCCCTTCCCCTCGATATTGACGCGGCTCATGTGCAGGCCTTCCTGTGCAAAGCACGGGAAGCTAACAGCTCTCAGGGGGATGGAAATGCAAGGATCAGGGGTTTGGGAATAGGCTTACAACAAGTCAGGAATGGGTAACTGCTGGGCAAGTCTGGATAGCGCAGCCTGGCGGAGAATGAATTCTGTGGGAGATTCCATGGTTTTACACAACCTGCACTGGCCTCATCGCAGGCTGGCGCCAGCTCCCACGCAGGCCGTGCTCAACCGCAACATTGCTGGTTGGACCCAATCCTGTGGGAAATGATAGGGAGTCGTGGCGATATCCGGGTCTGGCTCAGGTTTCTGTGGGAGCTGGCGCCAGCCTGCGATGAGGCCCGCAGACCGAGCCGAACCACCAGCTCTGACGCTAATCCCCGCGCAACATCTCCTTGGGCACATACTTGCCAATCTCATATTTGCCGATAGCTGCGCGGTGCACCTCATCCGGCCCATCGGCCAGGCGCAGGGTGCGCTGCATGGCGTACATATAAGCCAGCGGGAAGTCACCGCTCACCCCTGCCCCACCATGCATCTGAATGGCCCGGTCGATGACATTGAGTGCAACGTTGGGCGCCACTACCTTGATCTGCGCAATCTCGCTGCGCGCCACCTTGTTACCCACCGTATCCATCATGTACGCCGCTTTGAGGGTCAAGAGCCGCGCCATGTCGATTTCCATCCGCGAGTCGGCGATCTTGTCGATGTTGCCCCCAAGGCGCGCCAACGGCTTGCCGAAGGCACTGCGTTGCGCCGAGCGCTTACACATCAACTCCAGCGCACGCTCGGCCATGCCCACCGAGCGCATGCAGTGGTGGATGCGGCCAGGCCCAAGGCGGCCTTGGGCGATCTCGAAACCTCGGCCCTCGCCCAGGATCACGTTTTCATACGGCACCCGCACATTCTCGAACAACACCTCGGCATGGCCATGGGGAGCATCGTCGTAGCCGAACACGGGCAGCGGGCGCACGATGGTCACCCCCGGGGTGTCACGGGGCACCAGAATCATCGAATGCTGCGCGTGGCGCTGGCCATCCGGGTTGGACAGGCCCATGAAAATCATCACCTGGCAACGCGGGTCACAGGCCCCGGAAGTCCACCACTTGCGCCCGTTGATCACCCACTGGTCACCGTCGCGCACCGCCGTCGCAGCCATATTGGTTGCGTCCGAAGACGCCACCTCAGGTTCGGTCATGGCAAACGCCGAGCGGATCTCGCCGCGCAGCAGCGGCTCCAGCCATTGGCGTTTCTGTGCCTCGCTGCCATAACGCACCAGCACCTCCATATTGCCGGTGTCCGGCGCCGAGCAGTTGAACGGCTCCGGCCCCAACAGCGAGCGGCCCATGATTTCGGCCAGCGGGGCGTATTCCAGGTTGGTCAGCCCTGCGCCATATTCCGACTCAGGCAGAAACAGGTTCCATAACCCCTCGTCACGGGCGCGCGCCTTGAGCGTTTCCATGATCGCCGTGGGCTGCCAGCGGTCACCCTCGGCTACCTGGCGCTCGAATACCGGCTCTGCCGGGTATACGTGGGCGTCCATGAACGCACTGACGCGCTCGCGCAGTGCCTGCACCTTGGGCGAATAGGCGAAATCCATCGGGGCTACCTTCCAGTCTGTGGGCAACATGGACGCAGCCTAGAACAGGCATGCTCAATCCACCTAGCCTATTTTCTGCGTGTATAAACATTCATAACCGATATATGATCCGGCAATAATTCCAACAACGAGCGGCGCCATGAACCTCAGCAAGGTCGACCTCAACCTGTTCATCGTCTTCGACGCCATCTACACCGAAGCCAACCTGACCCGCGCCGGGCAGATCGTCGGCATCACCCAGCCGGCGGTGTCCAATGCCCTGTCGCGCTTGCGCGAGACCTTCAATGACCCGCTGTTCGTGCGTACCGCCCAAGGCATGGTGCCGACGCCCATGGCGCAGAACATCATCGGCCCGGTACGCAACGCGTTAGCCCTGCTGCGCACCTCGGTGCAGGAAAGCCGCATTTTCAACCCGCAACAGGCCAACAAGACCTTCCGCATCAGCATGACTGACCTGACCGAAGCGGTGATCCTGCCCCCATTGTTCCAGCGCCTGCGGCGCCTGGCCCCGACCCTGGTGATCGAGAGTTTCCCATGCAAGCGCCGTGAAACCACCAAGGAGCTGGCCGCTGGGCGCCTGGACTTTGCCGTGGACGCACCGCTGAACACCGACCCTCAAGTCCGCCACGTCAGGCTGATGCAGGACCGTTACGTGTGCGCCATGCGCCCCGGCCACCCGCTGGCCGACAGCAAGCTGACGCTGGACAGCTACCTGGGCATGACCCATATCCATATATCGAGCCGGCGCAATGGCTTGGGCTATGTTGACCTGGCGCTGGGCAAGATGGGCGTGCAGCGCCGCGTGGCGCTGCGTTCGCAGCATTACCTGATGGCCTCGCAGGTACTGCAACAGACCGATATGGTAATGACCGTGCCGGAACGTTTTGCCCGGCGCCACCAGTTGCGCCATCAGCCGCTGCCGGTCGAGGTACCGGCACTGGAAACCCACCTGTACTGGCACGAGAGCACCGACCAGGACCCGGCCAACCGCTGGATGCGCGAGCAGATCATCGAACTGTGCGAACGAGTGGCTGCGCAGGAGCAACAGGCCTTGGCCAGCGCCTGAGGCGCTTGGGCAGGTTGCATTGCCAGGTGCTTTAGGTAACCTTTGCGCGGCCCTGGTCCAGGGCGTGAGTCCTCCCCCGCACAAGGAATGCAGCATGCCCATAAGGATCTTGGTGATCGGCGCCTACGGCAACTTCGGGCGCATCATCTGCCGGCACCTGAACCCGATGCCAGGCGTGCAACTGATCGTCGCCGGGCGCAATGCCAATTCCCTGAAAAACCTCTGCGAACAGCTCGCTGGCCCCGCTGCGGCCTTGCACGGCAGTTGGTGCGGCGATGCCATGGCGCCAGGGTTCGCGGCAGCCCTGCGTGAGCTGGGCATCGACTGGGTAATCCATACCGGCGGGCCTTTCCAGCGCCAGCCCTACAGCGTCGCCCAGGCGTGCATAGAGGCAGGGGCGAACTACTGCGACCTTGCCGACTGCCGGGTGTTCGTCAACGGTATCACCCAGCTTGATGCACAGGCGCGCGAGGCCGGCGTGGCACTGCTCAGCGGCTGCAGCTCAGTGCCCAGCCTGTCGTCGGCGATCATCGACGAACAGCGGCACCGCTTCAGCCAGATCGAGGCGATCGAGCATGGCATCAGTTCGTCGGCGAAGATGCCTGGCCTTTCTACCATCGAAGGCGTGCTGGCCTATGCCGGGCGGCCCATCCCGCAGTGGCGCGATGGCCAGCCGTGCAGCGTCGATGGTTGGCTGGGCCTGCAACTGCGGCACTTGCCAGGCCTGGGCTGGCGGCTGCTGAACAATGTCGATGTGCCCGACATGGACATCTTCGCCCGCCGTTACGGCGCCGGTACGCTTGCATTCAAGGCCGGCGCCGGGCTGATGGCCGGCGGGGTGGCCAACGCCGCCCTGGCCTTGCTGGTAAAACTGGGGCTGGTGCGTGACCCGCTGCCGTGGGCCCGCCGCCTGCACCGCCTGGGTGTGTATTGCGAGCGGCTGGGCGACGGCAAGAGCGCGATGTACATCCGCGTGCGTGGCCTCGACCCGCAAGGCCAGCCGCTGCACATGCACGCACAGGTGACCGCGCTGGATGACAAAGGCCCGCAAATCCCAAGCTGCGCGTCGGTGGCGTTGATGGCCAAGGTGCTGGCCGGCTACCGCCCGCAACCAGGCGCCCGCCCCTGTGTCGGCGAAATCAGCGTGGCCGAGTACCTGGCCGCCATCGGCGCGCCCCATCAGCTTCGCTACAGCCTGGATTTCCAGCAGGGCCGCAGCTGAGATGGATTACGTCCTGCTCAAATATCTGCATGTCATTGCGGCTGTGTTTCTGTTCGGCTTTGGCATGGGGTCGTACCTGTACCTGATCGCAGCCCATCGCACTGGCGATGCTCGGGTGATCGCGGCGGTGGCGCGCATGGTGGTGCGTTTCGATGCCTGGATCACTACGCCCGCTGGGTTTGTGCAACTGCTGACCGGGTTTGCCATGGTGCGGCTAACCGGCATGGATTGGACGGTGGGCTGGCTATTGGCCGCGCTGCTGATCTTCTTCGGCGTCGGCGCGCTATGGCTACCGGTGCTGATGCTGCAAAAACGCATGCAGGCAATGGCCGCTGCCGCCGCAGGCACCCACGCAGCGCTGCCTGCGGCATACGCGCGGCTGTATCGGTGGTGGCTGTGGATGGGCGTGGCGGGGTTTGCCGGCATGTTCCTGATGGTGCTGGTAATGGTCAGCAAACAGGCCCCCTGGCAGTGGTTTTGACCGCAAGCCGCTTGCAGGAGAATTTTTTTCTCTGTCATAAGCTAATGGCGAAACGTTATTTCTGAATGATGCCCGACGTACGGTAAGAAGAGGAAACCTTCGCCGCAGCGGCCCTTTAGCATGCGGTTCATGGAGGCCGAACAACGGCCTCCCTGCACGGACCTGCCCGATATGACGACTGCCCCGCTGTACTTCGATTACGCCGCCACCACTCCGGTCGACAACCGGGTCATCGAAACCATGCTCACCTGCCTGGGCCGCGAGGCCAATTTCGGCAACCCCGCCTCCAGCGGCCACGCATACGGGCAAGCTGCACGCGAAGCGGTCGACCAGGCGCGGCGCCAGGTCGCAGAGCAAATCGGGGCGCAAGCGGACGACCTGGTGTGGACCTCGGGCGCCACCGAATCGAACAACCTCGCTCTCAAGGGCATCGCCCAGGGCTGCAAACAGCCCGGGCACCTGATCACCAGCCAGCTGGAGCACAAAGCGGTGCTGGACACCGCCGCAGAACTGGAACGCCAGGGCTGGGCGGTGACGCGCCTGGCGCCCGATGCCGAGGGGCTGATCCAGCCTGAGGTGGTGCAAGCGGCGCTGCGGGCCGATACGCGGCTGGTGTCGCTGATGGCGGTCAACAACGAGCTCGGCACCATTACCGATTTCGCAGCCATCGGCCAGTTGCTGCGGGCACACGGCGCGTTGCTGCATGTGGATGCTGCACAGGCAGTGGGTAAGGTCACTATCGACCTGGCGCGCCAGGCGGTAGACCTGATGTCGTTCTCGGCGCACAAGGTCTACGGGCCTAAGGGCATCGGCGCACTGTATGTGGGGCCGCGCGCCCGTGACGGCTTGCGCGCCCAGATGCACGGCGGCGGGCACGAGCGCGGGCTGCGTTCAGGCACCCTGCCCAGCCATCAGATCGTTGGCATGGGCAGCGCCTTTGCCCTTGCCGGGCGGCCGGGGGATGCCGAGTATCAGCGAATCGCAGCCTTGGCTAGCCGCCTGCGCGATGGCCTGCTGGCTTTGCCTGGGGTCAGCTTGAACACAGTCTCTGCGCAGCGGGTTCCGCACACGCTCAACCTGTATATCGACAGCCCGGGGTTCAACAGCCGGGCTTTGGCGGGGGATCTGGCGGTGTCTAGCACCTCGGCCTGCAACTCGGCCAGTAATGCCGCGTCGCATGTGTTGCTAGCCTTGGGCATCGGCGAGCAGCGTGCGCGTAACAGCGTGCGGGTGAGCGTTGGGCGTTATACCCAACAGGCCGACGTGGACCGGGCGATTGCTGCGTTCGAGCGGGTAGTCGGTGCGGCGGCCTTGGCGTTGTGGTGATGTGACAGCAGCAGGTAGTTTTGGCTGCGACTGGGCTACAGTTGCAGCATCCGCCTGACTCAAGAGCACGCATGGCCTTCCATCACCTGACCCGCACCCACCCTCGCCTCAGCATCGCCACGCTAGTCGGGCTGTTGGGCGTATGGCTTATCCCCACACCCGACACGGTGCAACGCATCCTGGCTGGCTGGAACCTCGGGGTCTGGCTGTATCTGCTGATGGTGTTGTGGCTGAGCGTCGGCGCCACCCCCGAGAAGGTGCGCAAAGTGGCGCGTATCGAAGACGAGAACGCAGGCCTGGTGCTGTTCACCGTCAGCATCGCTGCGATTGCCAGCCTTGCGGCGGTCACACTGCAACTGGTGTCCAGCCGCGGGCTCGATGGCAGCGCGCTGGTGCTGCACTACCTGTACACGGGGCTTACCATCGCGGGGTCCTGGCTGTTGATCGGCTGCATTTTCAGCCTGCATTACGCCCGCCTGTTCTACTCGGATGATCGGCACGAGCCGCCGTTGCGCTTCGCAGACGGCGAACGAAACCCCGATTACTGGGACTTCCACTATGTCTCATTCACCATCAGTGTCGCCGTGCAAACCTCCGACGTGGGCATCAGCGGCCGGGGCATGCGCCGTGTGGTGCTTGCCCATTCGCTGGTGGGCTTTGTGTTCAACACCGCCATCCTGGGTTTCACCATCAATATTGCCGCTGGTCTACTCGGCTGAGTGCCGCCGGTCCGAAAGTTCTGCGCGCTTCTGACAATACCCAGCCACTGGAAAACGTTTGCTTCACCGGCACACCGGGGCCGCACAGCCAGGCGGCTGTGTGACCGCCGTCATGCATTGGCACATTGGTAATATTTTCCCCGGATCGTAGCCGTTGCGGGTGCTATGGTTAGCTCCCGAGGGGCCAGGCAAGGCCCGGTTTACTTAAAAGTCGTCGAATCACCGCGTTCCACCCGTGAACAAGGAGGCTGGCATGAACAAGATGACATTTCCCAACGCCTGCCAGGTGATGCGCTGGCATTTCCATCCGCTTGGCTTCGAAGCCACCATGGATGCCCCGCGCAGCATGATCGTGCGCTTGTTCGACCGCGCCAGCGGCGAAACCTTGCTGGCGATTGCCGGCATCCCCTGCGCGGCAATCATGGCCGCCACCGACGTCGAACGCATCATCGAGGCGGTAGAAGCCGAAATGGACACCTTCAACCTGGGCTTGCCGGTATTGCGCGATGCGGTTTGAGCCGCACCAGCAATTTACTGCCTGAGCTCGACCCCGCCCCTGGCGTCAAGCTTGGCCATGAACTGCTCGGCCGGCACCGGCCGACCTAACAGATAACCCTGCAGCGAATCACAGCCCAGCCGGGTCAGGAATTCCTGCTGGCCGTCGGTTTCGACACCTTCTGCGACAATCCGCAGCCCCAGCGCCTGGCCCAATGCGACGATGGCCGAGACAATCGCTGCGTCGTCACCATCCTGTTCCAGGTCGCGCACAAAACCGCGGTCGATCTTCAGCTCATTAGCGGG
The DNA here is from genome assembly GCF_014268805.2 of Pseudomonas farsensis. GTDB lineage: Bacteria > Pseudomonadota > Gammaproteobacteria > Pseudomonadales > Pseudomonadaceae > Aquipseudomonas > Aquipseudomonas farsensis. The sequence continues at coordinate 97,738 of NZ_JABWRF020000004.1, read as the reverse complement.
CAGGCGCTTGAGGTACATCAGGCTTGAATAGCCGGTGCCAAAGTCGTCGATCGACAGGTCAACGCCCATGTCCGACAACCGCTGCAACACCGCAAGGCTGGCATCGGCATCCCGCATGGCCGTGGTTTCGGTGATTTCCAGGGTCAGGCGGTTGGCTGGCAGGCCGTTCTGGGCAAGGGCCTGGGCCACGCTATCAACCAAGCCCGCGTGGGAGAACTGGATCGCAGACAGATTCACCGCAATGCGCCACTCACCGTAGCCCTCGTCCATCCACTGACGCATTTGCCGGCATGCTTCGGCCAGCACCCAGTCGCCAAGCGGGATGATCAGCCCGGTTTTTTCGGCCAGGCCAATAAATCGGTCCGGGGCCATCAGGCCGTGCTGTGGGTGCTCCCAGCGCAACAAGGCTTCTGCACCGATAGGCTCACAGCTCACGGCGTCGAACTTGGGTTGGTAATGCAGGCGGAATTCATTGTTGTGCAGCGCTGCGCGCAGATCGTGCAGCAGTTGCAGCTGCTGGCGCGCGTTGTTGTTCATCGAGGTATCGAAGAACCGGTAGCCGTTCTTCCCGGCGTTCTTGGCGTGGTACATGGCAGCGTCGGCATTGCGCAGCAGCTCGTGCTGGTCCATGCCGTTGCCTGGATACAGCACGATGCCAACGCTTGCCGACAACTGCAGGTCATGCTCGGCCACCCGGAACGGCTTGGCCACCAGGTTCACCTGCTTGACCGCAACACCCATGGCGTCGTCCGGCTCCTGCAAACGCACCAGCAGCACGAATTCATCACCACCTATGCGGGCCAAGGTGTCCTGGCTATGCAGGTGGCCGCGCAGGCGGCTGGCTACGGCCGTCAGCAACTGGTCGCCCACATGGTGGCCAAAGGCATCGTTGACCGGTTTGAAGCCATCCAGGTCGATGAACATCAGCGCAAAGCAGCCGCCCTGCTCGGCAACCCGGGCCATGGCCTGGTCGATACGGTCGGCCAGCAGGGTCCGGTTGGGTAACCCGGTGAGGATGTCGTGCAACGCCAGCTGGGTCAGCTCCTGGTTGGCCTGGGTGAGTGAGCGGGCAAGCTCGGCGGTGCGCGCGTCCAAGCGGGCATCCAGAACCGAGGTGAGCAGCGCCACGGCCAGCACCGCAAGGGTGGTGATCAGCACCAGGTAGTCCAGCCCATCGCCGGCAAGCCCATCGGGCAGCGCGCCGCAGAAACTGCCGACGGGGAAGTTGGCAGCGGCCATGCCGGTGTAATGCATGCCGACGATGGCAACGCCCATCACTACCGCCGCTGCGCCGCGAATCTGCCGCACATAGGCCGTCTGCTGGCGGAGCCGGAAGGCAATCCACAACGCCGCTGCCGAAGCGCCTACGGCAATGGCCAGGGACGTGCCGAACAGCGATGGGTCGTAGTCGATGCCTGGCTGCATGCGCAGCGCCGCCATGCCCATGTAATGCATGCAGGCAATGCCTGCGCCCATCACCAAGGCGCCCAACCCCAACTGCAACCACGGCAGGCGTGGCTGGCTTACCAGCCATAAGGCAAACCCCGAGGAAAGCACCGCAATCAGCAGTGACAGCGCCGTCAGGGTCGTGTCGTAGCCCAGGCCCACTGGCAGGCTGAACGCGAGCATGCCGATAAAGTGCATGGACCAGACGCCCATGCCCATGGCCAGCGCCCCGCCGAGCATCCACAGATACACCGCCCGCCCTTTGGCCGTGGCAATACGCCCGGTCAAGTCCAGTGCGGTGTAGGAGGCAAGAATGGCCACCAGCAACGAGATCAACACGAGTGAGGATGAATAGCTACCGATCAGCATGGGCACGTCCGCGGGTAGGCCAGGAAAGGCCTGAAAATCGCCCAATTGTACGCAAGCGTTGGGGAAACGCACGGTTTTAGTGCTGGCAAAATGATTACAGCTGGCCGCATCGACACATTTTGCCAGCATCGGATTGGTGTACCCTGCGCGGCGCACGTCTAATCTGAACTACACACCCGCACCAGGGGGCTGCCATGCGCACCAACATTGCCCGCAGTTATCTGCTCCCGCTGACCTTGCTCGCCCTCGGCCTGGTATTGACCGGCTGCTCAGGCAAATCTGCACGCTATTCAGCCCAAGGTTCGAACTGTTACGCCAAGGCGCTGCCCAGCAGCGGCGAAGGTGGCTTGGCCTTTGGCCCAACCCTGGCCGCTGCCAGCCGCAAGTCGATGGATAGCTGCATGCGCTACGCGGGGCGCTCTGGCGGGTCACCGAAAACCTGCCAGGTGGTGGTGGCCAAGTGCAAAAGCTAGGCTCGCGCGCTCAACGCCCCTCCTGATGCTGGCGCTGCCAGCGCTCAAGGTTTTGCGCCAGCAGTTGTTCAGGCAGCGGCCCGCTCGCCAGCTCCTGCATCTTGCCCGCGAGCTTTTCACGCAGCGCCGCTTCGTTGCACGCCGACTTGCGCGACAGCGCCAGGTACATGCCTTCGCTCGATACCGGCGGTTCCACCACCTGCAACAGCTTCTCCTTGCCCAACTGGCGGGCCAGCGCCATGCCGGGGTAGCGCTCGAAAACCACGTAGTCATTGCGTTTGAGCAATAGTTTTTCGAACGCCTGGGTGGCGGTCGGCACAGCCTCAAGGTTCAAGTGTTGCCGGGCGTAATCATCGAACGCCTCGCCGTGGCTGTTGTTGACCAATGTTCCGCCGCGCAGCCCTTGCAGATCGGCCCAGTCGCTGTAGCGCAATGCCTCGCCCTCACGCACCCACACCACGCTCGAATTGAACAGGAATGGCGGGCTGATGAAGTCCATCAGTTGTTCACGCGCCTGGGTCCGGAAATAGCCGGCCATCATGTCGATGCGCCCGCTTGCCACTTCCTCCTGTGCCCGTGACCAAGGCCCGGCATAAACCACGTCCACCACCAGACCGAGTTCGTCGGCGGCATGGCGCAACAGGTCGGCATTGGCGCCGATCAAGTGCCGGGGGTCATGTGGGTCCCGCCACAGATAAGGCGGGTATTCAGGGTTGCCGGTGGCCGTCAGTTGCTGGCAAGCAGGCTGCGCCGAAGCTACTGCGGGCAGCCAGATAATGGCGAGCGTCAGTCCCATCCACTGGCACAAACTCCGTGCGCTCATTGCGATCCTCGCGCTACCGCTAGGTAGTGGGTAAAGGCAGGCAAACAGGTGAGCCGGGTTCACCGGCGAACACACAGTGTGCACCAGAAATGGCCATTAGCCACGCATTCGTTCGGATGTTTGTGCCTAACCGAGCCGAATCACTCGCGGGGGCTCAGCGTAGCCACATCGACCGGTGTCGATGGTGTCAGGCGCAGCACGCGGTCACGCCCGCCTTCGGCCACCAGATAGCCGCCTTGACCGTCCGCAACGATGGCCTGCGGCGCCTTGAGAAAACTCAAGACCGTGTGCCGCGAGCCATCGCCGGCAATGCGCAGCAGCCGCGCACGGTGGGTGGAGTCTTCGCTGATCCACAAACCGCGCTGGTCGCAGAACAGAAATGTCGGGTTGTTGAGGCCATCGACCACCACTGGGTCGGTGCCCTCGGGGTTGTACGCACGCACCTTGCCATTGGCCTTTTCGGTGTACAGCAGGCGCCCATCGATGCAGCGGGTCAGGCCTTCGGTTTCGCTCAGCCCTTGGCGCAGCACGTCAAGCTGCGCAGTGCGCCAGTCATAGCGCAGCAACCGGCCATCGCCCTTGCGGTCTTCGATGGCGTATAGATAGTCGCCGTCATTGAACAGGCCCTGCACGTTATTGCCCTGGAACAACATGCGTACCTGGCCATTGCGCGAGACGCTGACTGGCGCACCGCCGACCTCCTGGCTGAACGCCCAGCCGCCGGCCACGGCCACCATGCCATCAGGTTTGGACAGGCCATCGACCACCACCACCCGGTCGCCGCCTGCGGTGATGCGCAAGATACTGCCGCGCCCGCTGTTCAGTTCGCGGCTGACCAGCAGGCTGCCGTCGCGCTCAGGCAGCAGGGAGGCGGCCTTGTCGACCGAGTCGTGCAGCACCTGCACCCCCCAACCGTCGCTTGCCTGGACGGGGTAGAACGACTGCCAGGCAAAGAAACCCAACGCGCAGGCGACCAGGCCGGCAGCAGTGGCCACGGCCACGCGAAAAGTGCGCGTGCGCAAGACATGCATCATTGTTGGGCTCCAGAAAATATGCCGGCGATGCTAACAAGCCGATGTGAAAAAAATGTCGTGGGGGTATACGCGCGAGCCTTAATTAAACAAAAGGATATAAAAAGAACAAAACAATCTAACTAATACGCATAAACAAATTGAACATTGCCCTGCCCGCTACGTACGCTGCATGCACATCCCGTTACCTCGCAAAGGAGTTTCACCGTGCCTGCCCGTGCCTTCTCTCCCCTGCGCCGCCTGCTGATCGGCGGCCTGCTGGCCAGCGTTGCCAGTGCCCTGATTCCATGGTCCAGCGCCGTTGCCGACGATGCCAAGACCCTGCGCATCGGCTACCAGAAGTTCAACAGCATCAACATTCTCAAGGGTAGCGGCGCCTTGGAAAAAGCGCTGGCACCGCAAGGGGTGAAAGTCAGCTGGCACGAGTTCGCGGCAGGCCCGCAGTTGCTCGAAGCCCTGAGTACGGGCGCCATCGACCTGGGCCACGCCGCCGACGCGCCATCGGTATTCGCCCAGGCCGCGGGCAAGCCTGTGGTCTACCTGGCAGCCGAGCAGCCCTACCCGCGCGGCATCGGCCTGGTGGTACGCGAGCAGGACCACATCAACAAGGTCGAAGACCTCAAAGGCAAGCGCGTGGCCACCGGCCGTGGCTGGAACGCCCAGTACCTGTTGGCGGTAGCCCTCGAACAAGCCGGCCTCAGCTACCAAGACATCACCCCCGCCTACGTCAACAACGCCGCCGATGCGGTAGCCGCGTTGCAGTCTGGCAGCGTGCAAGCCGTGACGCTGTGGGACCCGTTCCTGGCCGCAGCAGAAAGCCAGCCGGGGCTTAAAAACCTGCGTGACGGCAGCGGGCTGTCCAACAACCGCACCTTCTACCTGTCCACCGCAAGCTTTGCCGACCAGCACCGCGACTTGCTCAAGACCTTCTTCAGCGAGCTGAGCAAGGTCAGCCAATGGGCCAACGCCAAGCCCGGCGAAGTCGCAACCCTCCTGGCGCCGCAACTGGGCATCAACGCCAGCGTGCTGGAGGTGGCCAGCGAGCGACGCAACTACAACGCCGTGGCCATCACCCCGCAAATCATCGCCGAGCAGCAGAAACTGGCCGATACCTTCCAGGGCCTGGGGCTGATCCCGCGCAAGCTCAACGTCGCCGAGGCGGTCTACCCCACCGCCGTGCTGCCGTAAGAGGAACGCCTGGATGCCCCGCCCGATCCGCTTCAACGCCTTCAGCATGAACGCTGCCAGCCACCAGTCGCCCGGCCTGTGGCGCCACCCGCGTAACACCAGCGTACAGTTCAACCGCCTGGATTACTGGGCCGACCTTGCCCGCCTGCTAGAGCGCGGGTTGTTCGATGCGCTGTTCATTGCCGATGTGCTGGGCATCTACGATGTCTATCAAGGCGGCCCTGACGCGGCCCTGCGCGGCGGCGTTCAGGTGCCGGTCAACGACCCGCTGCTGCTGGTCCCAGCCATGGCCGGGGTGACCGAACACCTGGGCTTTGGCGTGACCTTTTCGTTGACCTACGAGCACCCGTACCCCTTCGCCCGGCGCATGTCCACGCTCGATCACCTGAGCAACGGCCGAGTGGGCTGGAACATCGTCACCGGTTACCTGGACAGCGCCGCGCGCAATCTGGGCCAGGTGCGTCAACTGGGCCACGACCAGCGCTACGACCTGGCCGAGGAATACCTGCAGGTGCTGTACAAACTCTGGGAGCGCAGCTGGGACGACGATGCCGTGCTGCTGGAGCGCGACAGCGGGCGCTATATCGAGCCGTCGCGGGTGCACCCTATCAACCACCACGGCGAGCACTTCCAGGTGCCGGGCATGCACCTGTGCCAACCTTCGCCGCAGCGCACGCCGGTATTGTTCCAGGCCGGCGCCTCGGCGCGGGGCCAGCAGTTCGCTGCGCGGCATGCCGAATGCGTATTTATCAGCGGCCCGACGCCAACGGTGCTGCGCCGCTATGCCGACGGCATCCGCCAAGCCTGCGAGGCGGTCGGGCGCGGGCGTGACGAGGTGCTGATCTATGCCCAGGCGCTATTGATCGTCGGTGCCACACGCAGCGAAGCCGAGGCACGCTTTGCCGAGTATCGGCGCTATGTCGATCTGGATGCAGCCCTGGCGCTGCTCTCAGGCTGGACCGGTATCGACTTCGCAGGCCTGGACCCCGATGCGCCAATCGAATATATCGAGAACGATGCCGGCCGCGCCGCCCTTGCAGCCTTCACCGCTGCCGACCCCAACCGCCGCTGGAGCGTGCGCGAAGCCGCCGAGTTCATAGGCTTGGGCGGCCGCGGCCCGGTGCTGGTGGGCAGCGCCAGCGACGTTGCCGACCAGTTGGAGCATTGGTTGGATGCAACCGGCATCGACGGCTTCAACCTCACCTATGCCGTGCAGCCGGACGACCTCGCCCAGGTGGTCGAGTTGCTGGTACCAGAGCTGCAGCACCGAGGCCGCTACCCGACGGCCTACGCCGACGGCAGCCTGCGCCACAAACTGTTTGGCAAGGGCGATAAACTGCCGCAGGCCCATGTGGGGCGTAATGTGCACATTCAGTAAGTGAATACCGAGTATTTCAACATTTAATTTGTGGATGCTGCGCTACGGCTCTTATGCTGTCCGGGCATCCCCTGCACGCACCGGCCGGTGTGGTCCAAGGCAATGGGGAGAGAACAACAAGTCGAGACCGTTCATGTCGAAACCATCCTACTTCGCCCCCCACGGTGGGCACCCAGCTCAGACCGAGCTGCTCACTGACCGTGCCATGTTCACCGAAGCCTATGCCGTGATCCCCAAGGGCGTGATGCGTGACATCGTCACCAGCCACCTGCCGTTCTGGGACAAGATGCGCATGTGGGTCATCGCCCGTCCGCTGACCGGCTTTGCCGAGACGTTCTCGCAATACATCGTTGAAGTCGCCCCAGAAGGCGGCAGCGAGCGCCCAGAGATGGACGCCAACGCAGAAGCGGTGCTGTTCGTCGTCGAAGGCGAAATCGACATCACCGTCGAAGGCAAGCACCACACGCTGGTCCCGGGTGGTTATGCCTTCCTGGCGCCGGGCGCCGACTGGAGCCTGCGCAACAACAGCAAGGCCAATGTCACCTTCCACTGGCTGCGCAAGCACTACCAGAAGGTCGAAGGCCTGCCGCTGCCGGAGTCGTTCGTCACCCATCGCGACAACGCCACCGTCATCGAGATGCCAGGCACCGAAGGTTGCTGGAAGACCACCCGCTTCGTCGACATGGCCGATATGCGCCACGACATGCATGTGAATATCGTGACCTTCCAGCCAGGCGGCGTGATTCCGTTTGCCGAAACCCACGTCATGGAGCACGGCCTGTACGTGCTGGAAGGCAAGGCGGTTTATCGCCTGAACCAGGATTGGGTCGAGGTCGAGGCCGGTGACTTCATGTGGCTGCGTGCCTTCTGCCCGCAGGCTTGCTACTCCGGCGGCCCAGGCCCGTTCAGCTACCTGCTGTACAAAGACGTCAACCGCCATGTGCACCTGACCCTCAACCCTCAGCGTTGAGCCCCGGTTGATGTAAACGAAGCCCGCCTGCATGGCGGGCTTTGTGTTTGTGGCCATACTTGCAGCTATTAACTGCCACCGGGCCACGACCATGCGCCTGCCACACCTGATGGCTTGCTTTGTACTGTTAATGGCACCGCCTCTGCGGGCCGCCGACAGCTGGAACCTGGCCTATGACCGCGAGGGCATCCGGGTGTACCTGAGCGCCGTGGAGGGTTCGGCGTATAAACAGTTTCGTGGCGTCAGCACCATGCAGGCGAGTGTGCGCACGCTTAGCGACCTGCAAGAGAACCTGCGGGTGGCCTGCAAATGGCTATATGCCTGCGCGCAGATGCGTTTGCTCGAGGTCGACGGGGACGCGACCTGGATTTACCTCACCACCGACCTGCCGTGGCCCACACAGCCCCGCGACATGGTACTCAAGGTGACTACCGAGCGGCTGGATGACGGCACTCTGGTGCGTCACCTGAGCGCCGACCCCGGCAAAATCCCTGAGGAAAAGGGGCGAATCCGCGTTCAGCGGCTGGCTGGCGAGTGGATCATGAAGCCCTTGGGCGAGCGCGAGACTGAAGTGACCTACCAGTTGCGAGCAGACCCAGCTGGCGATGTGCCTGGCTGGCTGGCCAACCGTTTCGTGGTCGATGCGCCGGTGGTGACCTTGCGCACGCTAAGGGCTGTAGCGCAGCGTCAGCCGTGAGGCCCTTGATGCCTGCAGGCCCAGGCGCTGTCCTGCGGTTCTGTCGTTAGGAAACGTCCCACGTTTGTATGGGAAACCGTGACCTGTTACATCGCGTCCCAGCGGGAGATCCTGCCCACTCGGCAACTCCCACTTGGGCCATGACATGTCTTTCCCGCTGCGTTCACGCGTTCTAATCGCTTCCTTGACACTCGGCATCCTGCTGACATCCGGCTGCGCATCATCACCCAAGGCCAGCGCGCAAGCGGTTTCTGAACTGCGCTTTCAGGAAAACGTGCAATACATCCTGGTGCGTAACATGCAAATCGTCAGCACGGTCGGGTTGAGGGGTCTGGTGGTGCTCACCTTCACCCTCGACCGCACCGGGCGGCCTCTGGCCTGCGTTGCCAGGCCGATGCGCCAGACCGACATCACAGGGCCAAACGCACCGCGCTTGTCGGCATTGCTCCAGCTCGTGCAACAGCGGTGCCTGGCGACAGAATTCCCAGCGCCCCCTGAGACCTTGCTCGATGAGCGGCGCCAGACTGAAATCAAGGCACCGCTGATATTCGCCGATCGGTTTGGCGCAAGGCTATCTGCAACTTGATTACAAGCGCTCGAAACCGGCCAGCGCAGACTGACCAGCGGCCCTCGTACGCTCGGGCAAATGCCAATGTCGCCCTCGACAATGCGCAGCCTGCGCCCAGCCGCTCTACTGGGTGAACAACAACGACGGCGCCCCCGAGTGTGCCGCATCAGTCCTGGCTGCCAAGTCCTTCGGAGAGCACATCCATGTCCACCCCCCATGAGGTATCACCTACCACCCTGCGCCGGGTGATCGCCGCCTCGGCCATCGGTAATTTCGTCGAGTGGTTCGACTTTGCCGTGTACGGGTTCCTCGCCACGCTGATCGCCAGCCAGTTTTTCACGGGGCAAAGCGCAAGCGTCGGCCTGCTGAAAACCTTCGCGGTGTTCGCTGTGGCCTTCGCCCTGCGCCCGTTGGGCGGCATCGTGTTTGGCGCCCTGGGCGACCGCCTTGGGCGCAAGCGCATCCTGTCGCTGACCATTCTGCTGATGGCCGGCTCCACCACCCTGATCGGCCTGCTGCCAACCTATGCCAGCATCGGCGTACTGGCGCCGGTACTGCTCACCCTCGCGCGCTGCCTGCAGGGCTTTTCTGCCGGGGGCGAATATGCGGGCGCCTGCGCCTACCTGATGGAGCACGCCCCGCAGAACAAACGGGCGTTCTATGGCAGCTTCGTGCCGGTATCGACGTTCTCGGCATTTGCCTGCGCGGCGGTGATTGCCTACGGCCTTGAGGCCAGCCTTACTGCCGAGGCGATGAACACCTGGGGCTGGCGCGTGCCATTCCTTGTAGCCGCCCCGCTTGGCCTGGTGGGGCTCTACCTGCGCTGGCGCATGGAGGAAACCCCGGCGTTCCGCCAAGCCATCGCCGAGGGCAAGCAACACGCCCATTCCCCGCTGGCCGACACCCTGCGCCACCATGGCCGCACCATCCGTAACCTCGGCGCGTTCATCTCGCTGACGGCGCTGTCGTTCTACATGTTCACTACCTACTTTGCGACCTACCTGCAAACCGTCGGCCAGTTGAGCCGCGCCCAGGCCCTGCTGGTGTCCACGGTGGCGCTGCTGTTCGCCGCCGCAGGCTGCCCGCTGGCCGGCGCGTTCAGCGACCGCATCGGGCGTCGGCGCGCCATCGGCGTCACCTGCATCTGGGTAATGGTGGCGGTGTTTCCGGCTTACTGGCTAGCCAGCTCCGGCTCGCTGAGCGGGGCATTGCTGGGGGTCGTCCTGCTGGCCATTGGCGCCTTGATGAGCGGCGTGGTCACTGCAGCGTTGCTGTCGGAGTGCTTCCCAACTCGCAGCCGCTACACCGCTTCGGCAATCACTTACAACGTGGCCTACACCTTGTTCGGCGGCACCGCACCGCTGGTGGCGACCTGGCTGATCGAGATGAGCGGCAGCCGACTGGCACCTGCGTTCTATCTAGTGGTGATTGCACTGCTGGCACTGGTTGGCGGGTTGGCGTTGCCGGAGACATCGCGGGTTTCGCTGCATGATGAGCCATCGACGGATACGCCCGCCCACGCAGAGTCGGCCTAGGGTCTGTCTGAAATGTGTCTGCGCGAAGGCCAGACAAGGCGAAACGGGGCGAGGAACGGCCGGGGTCGCGCTCGACTGTACTGGAGTACATGAGCATTCCGAGCCCCGTTTCAACGCACTATGGGCGAGTGCAGATACATTTCAGAAAGAGCCTAAGCGCTCGTGGCCTGTTGTAGCACAAGCCCCAAGCAACTGAGTAACTGTAGGGGCAGTAATACCTTGCCGCCCTTACAGTTGAGACACCGTCGCAATTACGCATTAAATAACATCAACTCAACCCGCCTGTTTAAGACAAAACAATGGCTTGCCGGGCCATTGAGTTTTTAAAGCAGCCTGCACGCTGCGGCCTCGTCGTCATTCTTTATGCCAATTCCTTATTGCATAACGGGTTTATGACGCCAAATGAAAGGCATCAAAACCTGCCACGGAAATCTTTTAAACAATAATTGAGCTTAACCCTACAAAAGTGATGGCAATTCCCCATCATCTCACGCTAGGATCCAATCCAATCTCCGCTGCACGGCCGCCCTTCTGCGTATGGCCGACACATCATGGAGTCCAGGGAATGGACGGCGCCCACGCAAGGGACACCACATTCTTCCAAGGTTGAACTAATTATCAGTCGTTTTCGATTATGCAGCCCTGCGCGCGTTTGCAGGCCTGCCGTGTGCCTGATGTTTATACCTGAAACGGAGATTGAGTCATGGAACCGTTCGTTGGCGAAGTTCGCCTTTTTGCTTTTGGTCGCATTCCCAGAGGCTGGTTACCGTGCAATGGCCAGTTATTACCTATCAACACCAACCAAGTCTTGTTTACCTTACTCGGCGTCACCTACGGCGGCGATGGGGTAACCACCTTCGGCCTGCCTGATCTAAGCGGCCGCGTCGCAATTTCCCGCAACGATGTCGCCTCGCCAAGCCCTGCCTTGGATGTGCACCCATTGGGCAGCAAGGGTGGCAACGAAGCGATAAGCATGACCCTGGCGCAAATGCCCACACACACCCACCAGGTGGCAGCCAGTACTCAGAAAGAAAACCAGGCAAGCCCGGCCAACGGCTTCTTCTCCGCCTCGGCGACCGTCGACGGCAAAGCGCTGTCGCAGCCGGTATATGCCGTCAAGAGCGGGAGCGCGGTGACGCTGGACCCCATGGTGGTCGATTCCGCAGGTGAAGGGGCGCCCATGGCCAACATGCAGCCGTTCCTGACGCTGAGCTATTGCATCGCCTCCATTGGCATCTTCCCACCCCGCCCTTGACCCAACTTACTGGAGCATTTTCCATGTCAGATGCCTACGTAGGTGAGATTCGTCTGTTTGCCGGTAACTACGCCCCCCAAGGCTGGCGCTTTTGCGACGGCAGCCTGTTACAAGTCAATCAGAGCCCCGCACTGTTTGCATTGATCAGCAGCCTCTATGGCGGTGACGGCCGCACGACATTCGCCCTGCCGGACCTGCGCGGTCGCATCCCGGTGGGCCAAGGCCAAGGAGCCGGCTTGAGCAACCGCCCCCTTGCGAGCTTCGGCGGTACCGAAACGGTGCCGGTCACCAGCAACAACATGCCGGCCCACAGCCATGGGTTTACCACCACCAGTGCCGTCGCCACCACTCCGACACCCGGGCCTACGCTGCTGCTCTCGAGTTTCACCAAAACCCAGGTGGTGACAGGCCTGTACGCCAAACCGGTCAACCCGCCCCCCGCCCCGCCGACTGCGACCGTAGCGCTGAACCCTAACGCAGTGATGGCCGCAGGTGCACCCGCGGCAACACGCAGCAACCTGATGGGGGCCCTGGCGATCAATTACATCATCTGCCTGGATGGTTATTTCCCGGACTTCAACTAACGATCAGCCCCTTTCGTAACGGAGTTACCATGGATCCCTTTGTCGGTGAAGTCAGGCTGTTCCCCTATAACTACATTCCCAGCGGCTGGATGCGCTGCGACGGCACGGTATTGCCAATTCAGACCAACGCGGTGTTGTATGCGGTGATCGGCCTTGCCTACGGCAGCGCCGGCGCCAACACATTCAAGTTGCCCAACCTCAACGGGCGGGCCGCTGTAGGTGCCGGTGTATCGAAAACCGGGACCACATGGCAGCTTGCCCAGCCCACCGGCGCCGATACGGTGCAACTGAACGTCAACAACCTGCCGCAACATAACCACGGGCTGAACGTCATCCCTTCGGTCACCGCCAGTACCGCGATCAACGCCCCTGCCAACAACGTGGTGCCGACGCAACCGACCCGGGTCACCCTCTACAACAAGGCGGCCGATACCTCACTGTCGTCCGAGACCCTGGCACCGGCAGGCGGTTCAGCGCCGATGAACATCATGCAGCCCTACCAGACACTGGTTTACTGCATCGCAGTGCAAGGGATATACCCACCACACCCATGAGCTGCCTTGACGCACTGCAAAGTCTGCTGGGCGCAACCCCCAGCCTGCCCCTCCCCGGCTTGCGCAGGCAAACCGGGGAGGATGTCTCGTTGCTGCGCGCTCTATTTGTAGCCCGGCGCTGGCAGGAAGTCAGCGCCGCGCCCGGATGGAGCGATGCACAACGCCTGGCCTTCCTGCACGCGCAAGAGCAAATGCAGCGCGCGCATTATGAGCGGCATTATCCGCAAGCCGATTTTCTGGTGGTCGTACAGCAAAACCAGCCTGTAGGCCGGCTTTGCATATGGCGCGCGGACCAATCGCTGCGGGTGGTCGACATTGCCCTCCTGCCGGCATGGCAGGGCCGCGGCATGGGCAGCCTTGTGCTTGAGGCAGTGGTGGCACTGGCCGACCAACTGGCTACACCTTGCTGCCTGAGCGTCGAACCGTTCAGCCCGGCACGGCGGCTTTACACACGCCTTGGCTTCCTGCCTGGAGAGGACCAGGGTGCCTATCTGCAGATGCACAGGCCAGCCCTCCCACGGAGCGCCGCCATGAACTAGCACTGCCACCTACGCAAGGAAGCATGGACAGCTCGGCATCGCCCGAAGCGTCCCCGATTCACGTCGAACGACACGTGCTGCGTGATCGTCCATCGGCAGGATGCAGCATGAACGCACCGACCCCATTCATGGCCCATTGGGCCCGCTCTTTCCTGGCCCTGTGCCTGTTGACCCTGGCCGCGCTGCTGTCGGCCGAGGCCCAGGCCGTGCCAAGCCTGGTCAGCCCTGCCAAAAACAGTACGCTGCCTCCGGCAGCTCTGAACCAGCCATACACTACAAGCTTCACCGCCTCGACTGGGGGCGTCATCATCGCTGGCTGGTACGAGTGCGACCTGAACGACCCCTCCTACACCCCCAGTCGGCGATGCCTGCCCGCGGGGCTGACCCTCGCAGAGTCACCCGGCAGCACCACTACCACCCTGTCGGGCACCCCGACCGTTGCCGGGACTTACACTTTAATCATCTCGGTGGCTGATGATAATTTCGATGCCGACGTGGGCTCCTACACCCTGCAGGTGGGGGCGAGTGCCACTCCGACGCTCACCGGCATCAGCCCCCCTAGCGGCAGCACGGCAGGCGGTACCAGCGTGACCCTGACCGGTACCAACCTCAGCGGCGCCACAGCGGTCACCATTGGTGGCACAGCCGCCACAAACATCATCGTGGTCAATGCCACCACCATCACGGCGACAACACCGGCAAATGCCGCGGGTGCGAGCAACGTGACCGTCACCACGCCCGGGGGCACATTCACCCTGACCAATGCCTATACCTATGTCACCCCAGCGCCAACCCTGAGCAGTATCAACCCCAACAGCGGCAGCACCGCAGGCGGCACCAGCGTGACCCTGACCGGTACCAACCTCTCCGGAGCAACGGCCGTTACCTTTGACGGCGTTGCCGCAACCGGGCTGGTGGTCAACTCCAGTACATCGGTGACAGTCACTACCCCCGCCCATGCTGCCGGCGCTGTTGCGGTCAGCATCACCACCCCTGGCGGCAACACCTCGCTGGCTGCGGCCTACACCTACGTAACGCCGCCACCGACGTTGAGCGCAGCCAACCCGAACACCGGCCCCAGCGCAGGCGGGACTAGCGTGACCCTTACCGGCACCAACCTCACTGGCACTACGGCAGTCAGCTTTGGCGGTAATGCCGCCGCTGCGGTGACCGTCAACAGCCCGACATCTGTCACGGTAATCACCCCGGCCCATGCTGCCGGCACCGTCAACATCGTTGCCACTATTGCAGGCGGCACAGCCACGCTGACCAATGCCTTTACCTACGTCGCACCACCTGTGGCTGGCGGGTTGAGCTTGACGGTAGCCGCCAACACCGGCAGCAACCCGGTGACGCTGAACCTCAGCGGCGGCCCCGCCACCAGCGTTGCAGTCGCCAGCGCCGCAAGCAATGGCACCGCGACAGCCAACGGCACGTCGATCACCTACACCCCCAACCCCGGGTATTCGGGCACTGACTCCTTCACCTACACCGCCACCAACAGCAGCGGTACCTCGGCACCGGCGACAGTGAGCATCACAGTCAGTGCGCCAACCCTGACAATCAGCCCAGTCTCCTTGCCCAACCCAAGCTATATCACCCCCTACAGCCAGAACCTGACGACCAGCGGGGGCAACGGTAGCTATAGCTATACGGTCAATGCAGGCTCACTCCCCACCGGTTTGACCCTTGCCAGCAGTGGCGCCCTGAGCGGCACCCCGACAGCAGGCGGCAGTTTCAACTTCACCGTGACCGCAACTGACGGCAACGGCGTCAGCGGAAGTCGGGCCTACACGATGACGGTAGCAGCGCCGAGCGTGACCATCAGCCCGAGTGCCCTGCCCACCCCAAACTACGCCAACGCATACAGCCAAACCCTGACAGCGAGCGGTGGTAGCGGTGGCTACAGCTATGCAGTCAGCGCAGGCGCGTTGCCCACGGGGTTGACCCTTGCAAGCAACGGCGCGTTGAGTGGAACCCCGATTGCACCTGGGACATTCAGCTTCATGGTGACAGCAACCGACGCCAACAGCACGTCAGGCAGTCAGATCTACAACATGACAATCGCCGCCCCCAGCCTTTCTATAAGCCCGACGACAATGCCTGCTCCTCTTGTCGGCACAAGCTACAACCAAGTCCTAGGCACCAGCGGAGGTGCGGCCCCTTACGGTTACGCCATCACTGCGGGTACACTACCGGCTGGGTTGACGCTGAGCGGCTCGACCGTTTCAGGGACGCCCACCACAGCCGGGGCTTACTCGTTTAACGTAACGGCCACAGATGACAACGGCTTCACGGCATCCAGGTCTTACTCAGGGACGGTGAGCAACACGGCGCCAGTGGCAGGCTCGACCAGCGCCACGGTGGCGGCCAACAGTTCGGCCACCCCGGTAACCCTGAACTTGAGCGGCGGCGCAACCACCAGCGTGGCCATCAGCAGCACTGCCACCCATGGCACAGCCTCGGCGAGCGGCACCACCATCACCTATACCCCCGCACCAGGCTTTTCGGGCAGCGACAGCTTCAGCTATACCGCAACCGGCCCAGGCGGTACATCTGCGCCAGCTATGGTCACCGTTACGGTCACGGCCCCAACCTTGGCGCTTTCCCCCGCCAGCGCCAGCCTGCCGGATGCCAGCCTGAATACTGCCTACACCCAGGCGTTCACTGTCAGCGGCGGTGCGACGCCCTACACCTTCGCGGTGACCAGTGGTGCACTGCCGCCCGGGCTGAGCCTCAACGCTGCCAGCGGCATGCTAAGCGGCACCCCGACCACCGCAGCCACCAGCAGCTTCACCATCACCGCCACCGATAGCAACAGTGCGACCGGCAGCGGCAACTACACCTTGCAGGTGCAATCCCAGGCAGTCGTAGTACCGCCGAGCAGCGAAACGGTGGTTGCCGGCCAAAGTGCCACCGTGGACCTTACCCGTGGCGCGACCGGCGGCCCATTCACCAGCGCGACGCTGTTGTCAGTCAGCCCGCCTTCGGCCGGTACCGCGCGCATGACCGGCCCGTTCACCCTGAGCTTCACCCCGGCCGCGGCGTTTACCGGTGCTGCGGTGGTGTCCTTCAGCCTGAGCAATGCCGGCGGCGCAGTGGCCAGCTTCATCACCTTTGCCGTGCAATCGCGCCCCGACCCCTCCAAAGACCCGGAGGTAATCGGCCTGCTGAACGCGCAGTCGCGCGCCGCCGAGCGCTTTGCCAGCACGCAGATGGACAACTTCAACCGCCGCCTGGAGCAACTGCACCGCCCCACCTGCGACCGTAATTCGTTCAATGCCAGCGTGCGCCACGGCCGTGAAGATGTCAGCCTTGGCGGGCTAGGCAGGGCCTTGCGCGACGAGCTTGAAGGCAACGGCAAGGGCCGCGATGCGGATGACGATGAAAAACGTCGCCAGGACAAGGACAGCTCACGCGCAACCACCGGTGAGTGCCGGGAAGACGCACTGGCCTACTGGACCGATGGCTTCGTCAACACCGGCTCCAACCGCGCTCGCGGCGCCCAGGACAACAGCTTTACCACCTTTGGCCTGAGCGCCGGCGTGGACTACCGGCTGTCGCCGAGGACGGTGGTAGGCGTGGGCTTTGGCTACGGCAACGACCGCGCGGACATCGGCGAGCATGACTCGCGTAGCGATGGCGATGCCCTGGGGCTGGCGGCCTACCTGAGCGTCAACCCACTGTCGCAGGTGTATGTCGACGCGCTGCTGGGCTACAACCGGATCAGCTTCGATTCGCGCCGCTACGTGACCGAAGACCCCTCCAATGGCTACGCCAAGGGCTCGCGCGATGCTGACCAGTTATTCGCCTCGCTCACCGCAAGCTACGAATATCGCCACGGGGCGTTGTCGCTTGCGCCCTATGCGCGGGTCAACAGCAGCTTTACCCGGCTCGATGCCTACCGCGAGCGCGGCGGGGGTGAGTTGGCACTGGCTTACGAGGAGCAGACGCTGCGTTACTTCACCTCGTTCGTCGGTGTGCGCTCTGGATACGACATCGAAACCCGGCTTGGCATGCTGACGCCGCGGGTCGGGCTGGCCTGGGGCCACAACTTCAGCCGTAACCAGGATTACCGGATGCGGTATGCAGACCAGGGCAATGACGGGGTGACGTACCGGTTGTCGCCAGACCCGCTAGACACCAATTTCATGGACCTGGATACCGGGCTGGACTTGAGCCTTGGCCGGAGTTGGCGTGTGGGGGTTTCCTACAAGACTGCGCTGGGCACCAACGAGCGCAATGAGATGTTCCGCATTGGGCTGGACGGCAAGTTCTGATCCGCAAGCTTTGCGGGACGGCCCCTTCGGGGGCCTTGCCTTTGGAGGTATTAGGGTTGCGCCTGAGCACGCCTGTGATGGCCCCATCGCAGGCTATCGCCGGCTACCACAGTTAATTTGTCCAGCCTCGATATTGTGGATTGACCCAGACCCTGTGGGAGATCACCCAGCCCTTCCGGGCTGCGCTGTCGCGCAGAGAACTGGGCACCGTGGGAGCGGGCTTGCCCCGCGATGCGATGTTGGCATTGCTATCGCTATCGCGGGGCAAGCCCGCTCCCACGTTATCCATGTAAATCAGATAGTTAGCGGTTGTTCTATGAGAGCTGGCGCTAGCCTGCGATGAGGCCCGACGCGGCTTACTCGACGTTCAACACCCCACGACGTACCTGGTCGCGCTCGATCGACTCGAACAGCGCCTTGAAGTTGCCTTCACCAAAGCCATCGTCACCCTTGCGCTGGATGAACTCGAAGAACACCGGCCCCAGCAAGGTTTCGGAGAAAATCTGCAGCAGCAGACGCTTGTCGCCCGACTCAGAAGCACCGTCGAGCAGAATACCGCGCGCCTGCAACTGGTCGACCGGCTCGCCATGGCCTGGCAGACGCTCTTCGAGCATCTCGTAGTAAGTTTGCGGTGGCGGGGTCATGAAGCGCATGCCGATGCCCTTCAGGGCATCCCAGGTCTTGAGCAGGTCATCGGTGAGGAAGGCCACGTGCTGGATGCCTTCGCCGTTGAACTGCATGAGGAACTCTTCGATCTGCCCGGCGCCCTTGGACGACTCTTCGTTGAGCGGAATACGGATCATGCCATCTGGGGCCGTCATGGCCCTGGAGGTCAGGCCGGTGTACTCGCCCTTGATGTCGAAGTAGCGGATTTCGCGGAAGTTGAACAGTTTTTCGTAGAAGCCGGCCCAGTAGGTCATGCGCCCACGGTACACGTTGTGGGTCAGGTGATCGATGATCTTCAGGCCCGCACCGACCGGGTTGCGATCAACGCCCTCGATGAAGTTGAAGTCGATGTCGTAGATCGAGCTGCCTTCCTCGAACCTGTCGATCAGGTACAGCGGCGCACCACCGATACCTTTGATTGCGGGCAGGCGCAGCTCCATAGGGCCGGTTTCGATTTCGACCGGCTGTGCGCCCAGTTCCAGCGCGCGGGCATAGGCTTCGTGGGCGTTGCGCACGCGGAACGCCATGCCGCATACCGACGGGCCATGCTCGGCGGCAAAGTACGAAGCGATGCTTTTAGGTTCGTTGTTCAGAATGAGGTTGATGCCGCCCTGGCGATACAGGTGTACATCCTTGGAGCGGTGGGTTGCCACTTTGGTGAAACCGAGGATCTGGAAAACAGGTTCCAGCACGCCTGGGGTGGGCGATGCGAATTCGATGAATTCAAAGCCTTCGAGGCCCATCGGGTTTTCAAAGATATCTGCCATGTTCGTGTCCTCTGTGCTGCAAAAAAAACGGTTATCGAGCAGTTGCGATGCCGTCTTGCACAGGGGGTGAACAGGGGATGCCGCGCACGCTTCTGGCGAGGTAGGCGCCAATGATCAGCTTGGACCCAGGGTTTGTCATGGAGACCTTCCAGGCAGGCTTGGCCCATCGAATACCGAGGGGCCTTATTGTTTTATTCGTAACCCGATTCTACAGGGCGTAAATTGCTTTGTCGCGCTCTAGTTACAAGGCTTCCCCGACAAACGGCTATCCTTAGCGAACCGAGCCGCTTTTACAGGTTAGCCTGCCATGCCCCTTACCCGTCACCGCCCTGCCCGCTGGAGCTGGCGTACCCTGTTGCCCTGGGCGGTGGCTGTCATTCCGCTGTTAGGTGGCCTTGCGGTCATGAACTGGCAGACCGGGCGCGAAATGCGCAGCGCAAGCCAGGCGACTGCGCTGGAGGTGAGCCGGCACATCGAAACCATCCTCGACAGCCTGGCCGCAGCCGCCGAGCAGTTGCTGCCCAAGGCCGGGCAGCCCTGCAGCGACGTGCAGTTGGCGCTGCGCATCGAGGTCACGCGCAACCCCTTCGTGCGCTCGACCAACCTGTTCGACCACAACACGCTGTATTGCTCGTCGCTGTATGGCGATTTCGACGAGCCGGTGCATGCCCGCGACTACACCGATGGCAAGCTGTGGCTGATGGACGGCAACACCGTCACGCCAGGCCAGGCCCTCATGGTGTATCGCGCCAGCCAAGGCTCGCGTGGCGCAATTACCACGGTAGACGGGCGCCACCTGCTGAGCGCCTTGCGCCTGATCGGCAAGGATGTGCAGCTTCAGGTGCAAGTGGGCGACCATTGGATGGGCAGCGAGGGCCGGGTGCACAACGGCACCCCGCCGATTGCCGACAGCGCGCCGGTCACCGTGAGTTCCAGCCGCTACCCGTTCAGCGTCCATGCAGGCTACGCCGCAGGCAAGGCTGGCGAATTATTCCTCGCGCGCTACCCGGCGATGCTTGGCCTGCTGTTGATGCTTGGCGCGCTGGCGGGGGCTGCGTGCCGCTGGCAGATCCGCCGCGCCAATTCGCCGCGCGCCGAGCTTGACCGGGCGCTGCAGGCCGGGGAATTTCTGCCCTACTTCCAGCCGGTGGTGCGCCAGGGTGATTACCGCTGGGCCGGGGTCGAGGTGCTGATGCGCTGGCGGCACCCGCGCGAAGGCTTGGTGCGGCCCGACCTGTTCATCCCCTATGCCGAGCACAGCGGGCAGATCGTCGCCATGACCCGCGCCCTGATGCTCAACACCGCCCAGGCCCTGGCGCCGCATGCCGCGCTGCTTGAAGACGGTTTCCATGTTGCCATCAATATTACCGCCGACCACTGCCGCAGCCTGGGCCTGCTCGATGACTGCCGAACCTTCCTTCAGCACTTTGCGCCAGGGCGCGTGGTGCTCACCCTTGAACTGACGGAACGCAAGCTGATCGAGCCGACGCCCATCACCCTTGAGCTGTTCGAAAAACTCCACGACATAGGGGTAATGATTGCGCTGGATGACTTCGGTACCGGCCAGTCCAGCCTCAACTACCTGCGCCAGTTCAAGGTCGACTACCTGAAGATCGACCAGAGCTTTGTCGCCATGATCGGCGGTGACGCGCTGTCGCAGCACATTCTCGACAGCATCATCGAGCTGTCGGGCAAGCTGGCCCTGGGGATTGTCGCCGAAGGCGTCGAAACCGCGGTGCAGCGCGACTACCTGGCGCGCTACAAGGTGGACTTCCAGCAAGGTTACCTGTTCGCCCGGCCGATGCCGCTGGACGAACTGTTGCTGGCGCTTGCAGCACGCCCAGGCAGTGCCCGGTTGCCGCATACTGCGCCCCCTGAGATCATGCGCGGCTGACCCATCCGCTCACTTCCGGTTTTCGAGGCATTCGTGTCAAAAGGCATTGCGACATCCGTCATGGCGTCCTGTTTGTTCGCTGTGATGTATTACTACACCTCATTCCTGGCCCCGCTCGATGGCGAGGAGATCTTCGGTTGGCGCACGCTGCTGACCTTGCCGTGCCTGACGCTGTTCATGCTGGTGTCCAAAGACTGGAAGCGGGTTGGCGAGCTGCTCGGGCGGGTGCGGCAGAACCGCATCCTGTTGTTGGGCATGCTTGGTACGTCCTGGCTGATGGGCGTGCAGTTGTGGCTGTTCCTGTGGGCGCCGCTGCACGGGCGCAGCCTGGAAGTCTCGATGGGGTATTTCCTGCTGCCGCTGACCATGGTGCTGACCGGGCGGCTGGTGTATGGCGAGCGGCTATCCCGCATGCAGACCGTGGCGGTCGCCTGTGCGGCCACAGGGGTTGGCCACGAGCTGTATCAGCACGGCAGTTTTGCCTGGGAAACCCTGGTAGTAATGATCGGCTACCCGATCTACTTCGTGTTGCGCCGCCGCTGCCGCACCGACCACCTTGGCGGGCTGTGGTGCGACATGACCCTGCTGTTGCCGTGGGCGCTGTACTTTGTCATTCAGGGGCCGCTGTCAGCCGCCGACGTGGCCCAGCACCCAGGCTTGTACGGGCTGATCCCGCTGCTCGGGGCGATCAGCGCAGGCGCCTTGATTGCCTACGTGCTGGCCAGCCGCATGCTGCCGTTCAGCCTGTTCGGCCTGCTCAGCTACGTCGAGCCAGTGTTGCTGGTGGCCGTCTCGCTGCTGCTGGGTGAAACCATCGCCGCGGACCAGTGGCTGACGTATCTGCCAATCTGGGCCGCGGTGCTGGTGCTGGTGCTTGAAGGCTTCAGGCACCTGCTGCGTCAACGTCGGCGCCCTGTGTAAGGCGCACCTGGCGTACCCGGCGCTCCTCCACGGCAACCACGGTCAAGGTCCAGCCGTTCCAGGCCAGGCGGTCACCGATGATCGGCAGGCGGTCGAGCAGGCTCATCACCAGGCCCGCGAGGGTCTGGTAGTCCTCGGTGGCTCGGGCGACAAAGCCGGTGCGCGCCTGCACCTGGGCAAGGTTGAGCGCGCCGCTGACCACGAACCCGCCCTCCTCTTCGACTACACCTGGGCCTTCGACCTCGCTGGCATCAGGTAGCTCGCCGGCAATCGACTCCAGGATGTCAGTCATGGTCAGCATGCCGGTGAAATCACCGAACTCGTTGACCACGAACGCAATGTGCGTCGACTGCCCGCGCATCTGCTCCAGCGCGTTGAGAATGCTGAAGCTCTCCAGCAGGTTCAGCGGCGTGCGGGCCAAGGTTTCCAGGTCCGGCGTGTTGCCGGCCAACAGCTCCTTGAGCAGCTCCTTCTTGTGCACGAAGCCCAGCGGTTCGTCGCTGTGGCCATCGCGCAGCAAGGGCAAGCGCGAGTAAGGCGAGTTGACCAGCACCTGGGTGATGGCCTCGGTCGGCTGCGACAGGTCGATCACGTCAACGTCGGTACGCGCAGTCATTACCGTGCGAATCGGGCGCTCGGCCAGGTTCAGCACGCCGCTGATCATCACCCGCTCGCGCCGGTCGAACAGCACCTGTTCGCCACCGCCTTCGACCAGGTCGGCAATTTCCTCGCCCACCTCATCCGCCTCGACACGGCGCCCGCCCATCAGGCGCAGCACGGCATGCGCGGTACGCTCACGCAGCGGCCGATGCTGCTGCACGCTGCGCTTGCGTCGAGCCCGGGCCAGTTGGTTGAACAGCTCGATCAACAGCGAGAAGCCAATGGCCGCATACAGGTAGCCTTTGGGGATATGGAAGCCCAGGCCTTCTGCGGTCAGGCTGAAGCCGATCATCATCAAAAAGCCCAGGCACAGCATGATGACTGTGGGGTGTTCGTTGACGAAACGGGTCAGCGGCTTGCTGGCCACGATCATGATGCCGATGGAGAAGATCACCGCGATCATCATGATCGACAGGTGCTCGACCATGCCCACGGCGGTTATCACCGCATCCAGCGAGAACACCGCATCGAGCACCACAATCTGCGCAACGATAGGCCAGAACGCTGAATGGCGGACAGCGCCTGTGGATTGCGCCGCATGGCCTTCCAAACGCTCGTGCAACTCCATGGTGGCCTTGAACAACAGGAACACACCACCGAACAGCATGATCAGGTCGCGGCCAGAGAAGCTCTTGTCGAACACCTCGAACAGCGGCGCGGTCAGCGTCACCATCCACGAAATGCTCGCCAGCAGGCCCAGGCGCATGATCAGCGCCAGCGACAGGCCGATGATCCGCGCTCGGTCGCGCTGATGGGGTGGCAGCTTGTCAGCCAGAATGGCGATGAACACCAGGTTATCGATGCCCAGCACCAGCTCGAGGACGATCAACGTCAACAGGCCCAGCCAGGCCGTGGGGTCGGCTAGCCATTCCATTAGCGGGTACTCACTGGGAATGCGTCACGCAGACGCGGGGAGGATGGCCAGAACGGCCAGAAACTGGGGGGCTCCGAAAAGGTGCTCATGTGTACCTGGATAGAAATTTGGGAAGGTGATCCTACAATCGAAGCAGGTTTTCCTCACAGCGGGAAAATATTACAAAACCTGTAGCAGGTGCCTTGGGCACCTGCTGCCGGGTACAGCGCGCAGCCGCCGCGTCAAACCCCGCGGCGTAGTAGATAGGTATCCATGATCCAGCCATTGCGCTGTCGCAGTTGCTCGCGCACTTGCACGATGCGCGCCTTCACCGCCTGCAGCGGACCGCTGATCAGCACTTCATCGGGACTGCCGATATACGCGCCCCAGTAGATGTGCAGGCCAGGGTCATCCAATGCGGCAAAGGCACAGTGGCCATCGAGCATCACCACCACGTTGTCCACCGACTCAAGCTCGGCGAGGCGCCGTGCGGGAAGGATCGTCAACGGTTCGCCGATGCGGTTCAGCGGCACTTGATGGCGTGCCGCCAGCGCCTGCACGCTGCTGATGCCCGGAATCACCGTCAGCGCCAGTGCGACCCCGCCTGCGCGCACCCGATCGAGAATGCGCAAGGTGCTGTCGTACAGCGCAGGCTCGCCCCACAGCAGGAAAGCACCGATATCGCCTGGGGCGAGCTCCTGCTCCAGCAACCGCGCGTACAATGCAGCGCGCTGCTGATGCCAGGCGTTAACCGCGCCGGCGTAATCTGGCGCATCGGCATCGCGCTGCGGGTCTTGCACCTGTATCAGCCGATAGTCGCCTTGGGGCACATAGCGGGCGAGGATCGTCTTGCGCAATTGCAGCAGTTCGTTCTTGGCTGCGCCCTTGTCGAGGACGAAGAACACCGTTGCGCGCTGCATGGCCTCTACAGCCTCGTAGGTCACCTGCCGAGGGTCACCTGGGCCAATGCCAATCAACAATAGTTGTTTCATGCAGGGCCTCATTGTTTTCCGGATGTTTGCCGCAGACGCCAACTTGAAAGCGCTAACGGCAAAGGGGCTGGCCCCGATCCGAACAGCACGAAGTTATACCTGAAGATAACCCGAATTTTCCATATCGCACGCACCGCTGCGCAGAATGCGGCGGCTGGTGGCAGCGCGTCGGGCCCAGCGGAGCACGGCGCACGCTTGCGCTCAATGGCAACTGAAACAACGTGCAGGAAACAGTAAAAGTTCCGTACAAACAAACTTGGGTTTGCGGTTTACCCTATTGCAAGTGGCTACTACACTGACCCTCAACGAACAGCAGTCCCCCACCCGTGGTTAACGTTAAACGCAATTACCGATGTTCGTCACGCCATGCCACGCAGACTTTCAGGAGTACTCACAGTGTCCAGACTTGCAGAATTTCGTGCCGCTGAAAAAGCGCTCCAGGAACAGATGGCACAACTTGAAACCCTGAAGAACGACGCCGGGCTCAAGCGTGAGATCGAGTTCGAGAAAAAACTCGTCGCGCTGATGAAACAGTACGACAAGGGCCTGCGCGAGATCATCGCCATCCTCGACCCCAAGGCCACCAGCCGAGCCCCGGCACCTGCGGCCAAACAGCAACGGCGCGCACGCGTGGTCAAGGTTTACGAGAACCCACACACGGGTGAGCGGATCGAGACCAAAGGCGGTAACCACCGCGGTTTGAAAGCCTGGAAACAGCAGTACGGCGCACAAAAAGTGGAAAGCTGGGTACGTGGATGAAACCTCGACATGAAGTTCACAGTTTTTTCACAAGGGCTGTATCACTATAAACCCAGCTAACGGACTAGCGACCCCATCACGCGCCCGCACACGCGGGCCTCTAATTCCAACGCCCTGCCCTCGTGCAGGGCGTTTTCATTTGCGCGCAAGGCTCACTTCCGTATCATGGTCCATCTGTTTTAAGCCTGATTCTGGAGTACCCATGAGCCTGCAAGACCTCAATAGCCTGCCCGGCGTCACCGCCCAGCCAGACACCGCGACTGCACAGTTCGTGTTCAACCACACCATGCTGCGGGTCAAGGACATCAGCAAGTCGCTGGACTTCTACACCCGCGTCCTGGGCTTTCGCCTGGTCGACAAGCGCGATTTCCCGGAGGCCGCCTTCAGCCTGTACTTCCTGGCCCTGGTAGACCCCGCGCAGATCCCTGCCGACGACGCTGCACGCCACCAGTGGATGAAGTCGATCCCTGGCGTGCTGGAACTGACCCACAACCATGGCAGCGAAAACGACCCCGAGTTTGCCTACCATAACGGCAACAGCGACCCACGCGGCTTTGGCCACATCTGCGTTTCGGTACCTGACGTGCGTGAAGCCTGCGCCCGCTTCGAGGCGCTCGGTGTGCCCTTCCAGAAGCGCCTGCAGGACGGCCGCATGAACCACCTGGCGTTCATCAAGGACCCGGACGGCTATTGGGTAGAAGTGATCCAGCCGAGCGAGCTGAAGGGCTAACCTCAGCCCATACGTTCGTCGGGCCGCGCCCCTGCGGCCCCACGCCGTGGTATACGAAGGTAACTCCCCTTCCAAGCCACAGCGAGGTAAGGACGATGCAATCCCTGCACTGTGAGTACCGCGACCACACCATCACCGCCAGCGTGATGCCACACCCTGACTCTCCCCTGCCCTATGCCGCCGGTTGCCTGATCACCGATCCGCATGGCCACACCAGCAAGCGCATGTCGATGCCGATGAAATTCTTCAGTGACCTGGACAACGCCCAGCGGGTGTCGTTAGCACATGGCCGGGCGCTGGTCGATCGGCAACTGGATCAAGCGCCCGCCCAGGGCTGAGGCGCTCTCAAATCTGCCGTGCGTACGCTACCGCTGCGTCAACCTGCTCGCGGTTGGGGCGTACGCCGGTGTACAGCACGAATTGCTCCAGCGCCTGCAAGGCAATGACTTCAAGCCCGGTGATCACCGGCTTGCCCAACGCCTCGGCGCGCTGGATGAACGGCGTGCGCGCCGGCATGGCCACCACATCGAATATCCACTCGGCCGCTTCTATCGCTGTATCGGCAAACGGCAACTGATCCGCCTCTGGGCCACCTGCCATGCCGATCGGGGTGACGTTGATCAGCATGGGCGGCGCCAAGTCACCGAGGTCTGGCAACCAGCGATAACCACACGTATCAGCCAGTTGGCGGCCGGCCTGCTCATTGCGGGCAATAATGGTGCCCGCAGTGAAGCCTGCGTCGCGCAGGGCACTGGCCACCGCCTTGGCCATGCCGCCGCTGCCGCGCAGGGCAAACGCCGTGGCCGGATCGACTTGGCGCTGTGCCAGCAGTTGGCGCACCGCCAGATAGTCGGTGTTGTAGGCCTTGAGGTGGCCATGGGTATTGACCAGCGTATTCACCGACTCGATGGCCGCTGCGGAAGGGTCGATTTCATCGACCAACGCCATGCACGCCTCCTTGTATGGCATCGATACCCCGCAACCGCGAATGCCCAGCGCCCGGATGCCAGACACGGCTGCGGGCAAGTCCTGGGTGGTCATGGCCTTGTAGTAGTAATCGAGCCCAAGCTGTTGATACAGGTGGTTGTGGAAGCGCACGCCGAAGGTGCCGGGGCGCCCGGCCAATGAAATGCACAGGACCGTGTCCCGGCTGGGGCTGATACTCATCTGCTGTTCCTCATGTAACGGCTGAAGCGTTTGACCCCAGCGTACCAGAGGCAACCGCCGGTCGCCCCTTACACAACCTTTACCGTTGCCCTGTGCGCAGTTGACGCTGGGCGCGGTCATAGTAATCAGGCCCCGAACGTGGGGCTGTCTTGCGAGGAATGATCATGAATCGTCTCATCCCTGGAATCGCCCTGCTGGTCGGCGCACTGGCCATCAGCGGCCCGGCGGCTGCCCACGGTGGGCGCTGGGGTGGCCCAGGCCCGGTGATTGGCGCCGCTGTGGTGGGTGCCGTGGTGGGTGCTGCCGTCAGCGGCGGGCGTGACCGCACGGTGTACGTCGAACAACCGCCGGTTTATGTGCAGCAGCCGGTGTATGTGCAACAACCGGTTTACGTACAGCCGCCGCCACCGCCGGTGTACTACCAGCCACAGCCGTATGTCGTGGAACGCTATGTACCCGCGCCGCCGCCGGTCTATCACCGCTACTACGGCCCACCCCCTGGCTACTACGGCCCGCCGCGCTGGTGAGGCGGACCACAAAGAAATCAATGACCACTATCGAAGGCATCGATTTCACCGCATGGCGCCTGCGCTTTAAAGTGGGCGCCATGTTCAACGCAGCCGCCGCAGCGGTTGTTGGCAACCCCGAATCTGTTGTTGTGGGTGCTCCCTACGCCCTTTGTTCGCCCGCCTACTCGGCGGGCTTTTTTTGCCTGCCAAAACGACGAACGGTTGCTGCGGAACCGATCCAGCATGAAGCTTTTTTCATATCGACGACGCCCATCAACGAGCAATCGACAGGCGCTGGGCCATACTCCAGAATGCACCGGTTTTTGGGGGAAAACCCTTGCACAGCCAACGACATACCACCATTTAGTGAGCCTCAACGTGAAAACTACCCTGTCCATCCTCAGCCTGCTGCTGTTGCTCACAGGTACTGCGACCCTCCCGTCGACCGCTGCTGCACAACCCCCGGCCCAGGCCCAACGCGACCCCAGTAAATTGCACCTGGCGTCCGGCAGCGCCCTGTTGATCGACCTCAGCACCAACAAGGAGCTGTACGCCAGCCACGCGGACCGCGTGCGCCCCATCGCCTCGGTGACCAAGCTGATGACGGCAATGGTGGTGCTCGACGCCAAGCTGCCCATGGACGAAATGCTCAGCATGACCATCGCCAACAACCCCGAAATGAAAGGCGTGTATTCGCGGGTGCGGCTGGGCAGTGAGCTGAACCGCCGCGAGACCCTGCTGATCACCTTGATGTCCTCCGAAAACCGCGCCGCCAACACCTTGGCCAACTACTACCCAGGCGGCTACGGCGCGTTCATCAAGGCGATGAATGCCAAGGCCCGCAGCCTGGGCATGACGCGTACCCGTTACGTCGAGCCCACGGGCCTGTCGACCCTGAACGTGTCCACCGCCCAGGATTTGGCCAAGCTGCTGATGGCTTCGCGCAAGTACCCAATGCTCAGCGAGCTGTCGACTACCCGCGAAAAAACTGTAGCGTTCCGCAAGCCCAACTACACCTTGGGCTTCCGTAACACCGACCACCTGGTGAACAAAAGCAACTGGGACATCAAGCTGACCAAGACCGGTTTTACCAACGAAGCCGGTCACTGCCTGGTGCTGTTGACCAAAATGGACAACCGGCCGGTAGCGATGGTGATTCTCGATGCGTTCGGCAAGTACACCCACTTTGCCGATGCCAGCCGCATGCGCCAATGGCTTGAAACCGGCAGCGCCAAGCCTGCACCTGCGGTGGCCATGCAATACAAGACCGACCGTCAAAAAGGTACGCGGGTGGCTCAAGACTGAAGCCTAGCCTTTCTGGGCGAGCAGGTGCGCAAGGCTTTGCGCCAGTTCATCCTGGCGGAACGGCTTGCGTAGCACTTCGAACCCGTGCAGCTCGCGCGGGGTCAGGTTGGCGTAGCCGGTGATGATCAGCACCGGCAAGCCAGCCATCCGTTCACGCAGGCGCTGGGCAAAGCGTACGCCGGTCATCTCAGTCATGACGTGGTCGGTCACCAGCACGTCCGGCACCCAACCCTGCTCCACCAGCGCCAGCGCCCGCGCGGCGCAGTCGGCCTCGACCACTTCGTAGCCCAAGTCACGCAACTGCAAAAGCGTCGCCTGGCGCACCAATGCCTCGTCATCCACCAGCAGCACCTTTATCGGGCCTTGTGCCCTGGGGGCCTGCACCGGCGATGGTTCGGAGCTGGGCAGCCCGGTCGCGCTGGTCGGCAGCCAAAGCGTCGCTTCAGTGCCTTCGCCGACCCGCGAGCAGATGGCAAAGCCGCCACCGGACTGCACCGCCAAGCCTTGCACCATGGGTAGGCCCAACCCGCTGCCCTTGCCAACGCCTTTGGTGGAATAGAACGGCTCGATACAGCGCCCGAGCACTTCATCGCTCATGCCGCCGCCACTGTCAGCCACCTGCAGCCACACTTGCTTGCCCGCCACCAGCCCCTCCGGCAGCGCCGGCCCATCACCATCCAGCCCAGCAGCGATAGTCAGCTTGCCCCCTTCGGGCATGGCGTCGCGGGCATTGATCACCAGGTTGAGCAGTGCCAGCTCCAGCTGGTGCGGGTCGACCAGCACCGCTGGCAATGCCGGGTCGATACACACTTGCAGGCTGACGGTCGGGCCCAGTGAGCGGGCCATCAGTTCGTGCATCTCTTCGACCAGCAGCGCCAGCGCCACGGGTTGTGGTTTCAGGGTCTGACGCCGGGCGAAGCTGAGCAGGCGCCCAACCAGGTTGCGCGCCCGCTCGGCCGCCTGCAGGCCACCATCGATCAGGCGCACGGTGCGCTCTTTGTCCGACTGCCGACGGACCAACTCCAGCGAGGCAATGATCGGCGTAAGCATGTTGTTCAGATCGTGGGCGATGCCGCCGGTAAGCTGGCCGATCATCTCCATCTTGCGCGCTTCATGCAGCTGTAGCATGGACGCCTCGCGCTGGGCGAGCATGTCCGCCACCCGCTCCTCAAGCCGCTCGTTGAGCATGTGCAAAGCGCGCTCGGCACGGGCATGGGTAATGGCGGCCCACACCTGCTTGGCGGTTTCTTCAACCAGCAGGCACTCGTCTTCGACGAACAAGCGGGGCTGCTTGTAGTGCACGGCCAGCATTGCTTCAAGCCGGTCGGCGCGCATTACCGGCACATGCAGCACACCGCCCAAGCCCTGCAGCGCCGGCGAGCGCGGTTCGTCTTCGGCGTAATTACGGCGCGCCTGTTGACCGGTTTTGAGCACGTCGTAAAGGGTCGGGTCAAAGCTTGCGTAGCTGTGATCGCCCAAGATGGACGGGGTGTCGGCCGCCCACTCATGAGCAATACGCACCTTCTGGCCTTCGCCCAGGTCCTCGCCGAAACACACCCGTGCCGCGCCCAGCTCTTCGGCGAGCCGGCGCGCCGCGTGGTCGCCGATGCGCTCGGCGGCGCCGAGCCTTGGCAAGGTCTGCCCAAGCTCGAGCAAAAACGCCTGGCGGCGCTGAAAACGCACGCGCTCAGTGGTTTCATTGACGATGCACAATACGCCGCCTACGGTGTCGTCGGCTTCGCGCACGGCGGAATAGGACACATCGAAATAGACCGTTTCACCCAGGCCGTGACGCTCTATGTAGAAAGGCCGGTTTTGCGCGGAAAAGGTCTGGCCGGTTTCACGCACGCCACGCAGTAGCGGCTCCAGATCGTCCCACAGTTCACGCCAATGGATATGCGCTGGCTGGCCTAAGGCATGCGGGTGTTTGTGGCCGATGCTGGGCGCATAGGCATCGTTGTACAGCGCGGCATACTGCGGCCCCCAGAACAGCACAATTTGCGCCTGGGCCGGCAACAGCGTGGTCATCACCGCTTTCAGTCCCGCCGACCAGCCCTGTGGATCGCCTAGCGGCGAGGCGCTCCAGTCCATATTTTGCAGCAAGCCACAAACCGCCCCGCCCGTGTTGAAGAACGTTGGAATGCCGCTGCGTGAACCTGTGTGCTGGACTGATTTCATGTGCTGCAAAACCATCAGTGGCCCCGGTCAGATTGCCATCCATCACTGGATATGAAATCGACCGCAGGCAGATGTTCCACTGGCTTTCAGACTTTGTACCGGATGGGGGGTTTACCGTCGGGCTTCGGTCAGCATGCGCACGGCAAGGCCTGCCAGTACGGTCCCCATCAACCAGCGTTGCACTTGCTGCCACACCGGCCGACCGCCGAGAAATACCGCGATGGAGCCGGCCATCGTTGCAATCAGCGCGTTGACCGTGACGCTGATGACGATCTGTGTGCAGCCCAGCGCCAATGACTGGGCCAGCACGCTGCCATGGCCGGGCTCAATGAACTGTGGCATCAGCGACAGGTACATGACTGCGATTTTCGGGTTGAGTAGGCTGGTCAGCAAACCCATGGCAAACAGGCGCCGCGGGCTGTCGGCGGGCAAGTCACGAACCTGGAACGGCGAGCGGCCACCCGGGCGCAGCGCCTGCCAGGCCAGGTACAGCAGGTACAGCGCCCCGGCGATGCGCAGGGTGTCATACGCCAACGGCACCGCCATCACCAATGCGGTAATGCCCAGCGCCGCACACACCATGTAAATGACGAAGCCCAACGCCACGCCACCGAGCGAAATCAGCCCGGCGCCGCGCCCTTGGCAGATAGAGCGCGAGATCAGGTAAACCATGTTCGGCCCAGGGGTCAGCACCATGCCCAGGCAAATCAAGGCGAAGGCCGTCAGGTTGGCGAATTCCGGCATCAGACACATCCATGTGAGGGGGAAGTGCGACCGAGTGTATCCGCAAATTGCAGAGTTAAAAGAGCGAAACCTTGCGCGACAATTAATTTTCCGAAGCCCTGCCAACTCAACAGCGCTCCAAAAACGGTGTACCCCAACAGCGCCGCCGCCTCACGCATTCAAAGCTGACAGTTCCGTCAAATTGTGACGGAATTGTATGTACGAGTTGTTACATTGAACGTCTGGTCAACCATACCGGCACCGTGCCATTATTGGCGTCAAAAATACAACACCGGGTGAGGACCAACCTAATTTCGCAGCGCATCGAGAGCCTGGCACCATCGCCAGCCCTCACGACCATGCTCTTGACGCCTGCAACGCACACCGTCAAGGAGCACTCATGCAATTACGGAATATGAAAATCGGTTCAAGGGCTGCCAGCGTGTTTGCACTGCTGGGCGTCCTGGTGCTGACCATGGGCTTACTGGCGCTGTACGAGACCAAGCGCATGGACAGCGCCACCGACGAAATCCGAGAGACTTGGGTACCTGCGGTCATCACGCTCAGCGAAATCAGCACCAACCTGGGCCGTGCCCGTGCAGTCGCACTGCGCAGCGCCATGGACGACGACACCACCGAGCGCGACCGTAATATCGCCCTGCTCGGGCGCGTCAACGAGGAGCTCAAGCAAGGCCTCAAAGACTATGAGCAGACCGTAGTCGGCGAGCAGAGCCGGGCCCTGTTCGATACCTTCAAGGCTGCTTATGACAACTACTATGTCCTGCAACAGGACGTGGTCAAAGACATCGCCGCCGGCCGCATTCCCGATGCCAAAGCCAAGATCAGCGGCCCCCTCACGCAGCTTGCCGACACCATGATGAAAGCCATGAGCGCACTCATCAGCTACAACGGCGAAGGTGCCGAAGACGCATCCCAACGCAGCAGCGATGTGGCCGACGAGGCGTTCGGCGTGATCATCGTGTCGTTGGCCGTTATCCTGCTCGCCCTGGCTGCCATCGCCACGCTGCTGACCCGCAGCATCGTCGTGCCGCTGGCCGACGCCGTTGCCGTTGCCGAGCGCGTGGCCACTGGCGACCTGACCCAGGAAATCGCAGTGAGCGGCCGTGACGAGCCGGGCATGCTGCTGCGCTCGCTGAGCCGCATGCAGGGCAACCTGCGCGACACCATCCGCAAGATCGCCGCCTCCTCCGACCAATTGGCATCGGCGTCCGAAGAGCTGCATAGCGTCACCGAAGACACCAGCCGCGGCCTGCACCAGCAAAGTGCCGAGATCGACCAGGCGGCTACCGCAGTCAACCAGATGACTGCCGCCGTCGAAGAAGTCGCCAACAACGCAGTAAGCACTGCCGACGCCTCTAAGGGCGCCGACCAGACCACCCGCGATGGCCGCGAGCGCGTCAACCAAGCGCTGAGCTCGATTCAGTTGCTGGTCAATGACGTGACAGGCACCTCTGGCGAAATCGAACAACTGGCCACCAGCGCCAACGAGATCAGCCGTGTGCTTGATGTAATCGGCTCGATTGCCGGGCAGACCAACCTGCTGGCGCTCAACGCTGCCATCGAAGCTGCCCGTGCGGGCGAGGCTGGCCGTGGTTTTGCCGTGGTTGCCGACGAGGTTCGTGCGCTGGCCCACCGTACGCAGGAATCGACTGCCGAGATCGAGCAAATGATCGGTGGCATCCAGACCGGCACCGAGCGTGCCGTCAGCGCCATGCACAGCAGCCAAGGCCGCGCCAGCGGCACCCTGGAAGTGGCGCAAGGCGCAGGCGAGGCGCTGGAGTTGATTGCCGAGGCCATCGCCTCGATCAACCAGCGCAACCTGGTCATTGCCAGTGCCTCGGAAGAACAGGCGCAAGTGGCGCGTGAAGTGGATCGCAACCTGGTCAACATCCGCGACCTGGCGATGCAGACCTCGGCGGGGGCGAACCAGACCAGCGCCGCAGCCCAGGACCTGTCGCGCCTGGCGGTTGAACTGAACGGCATGGTGGCGCAGTTCAAGGTTTGATCTGCAGATGCTGAAACCACCGCGAAAGGGCTGCGTAGCAGCCCCGGAGATATCAGCGTGGTGAACAAACGTTGGGGCTGCTTCGCAGCCCTTTCGCGGCACAAGGCCGCTCCTGCACTGACCGAGTGAAACGGCATCGCTTGGCCCACTACTTCACCGCAACGGGCCTACCCACCTTGAGCGGCTTGCTGCGCGTAGCCAGGCAATAATACAGCGGCACAGTCACCAGCAGCCCGAACAGCCACGAAAGGTCAGCCCCTTCAACGATGTTCGAATACGGCCCCACATACAGTGACGTGTTGGCGAACGGCAACTGCACCAGGATGCCGCAGGCGTAGGCGATGATCGCGTGGTGGTTGAAACGACCGTAGATGCCGCCGTCAGCCCGGAAGATCGACGCAATGTCGTACTCGCCCTTCTTGATCAGGTAGAAATCCACCAGGTTGATCGATGCCCACGGCACCAGTACCAGCAGCAGCGCCAGGATCAGGCCGATGAACTGGCCGATGAAGTCCGCCGAGGCATTGAGCGCAACCATGCCGCAGCCCAGCAGAATGATCGCAGCCAACACCACACGCACCTTGATGCTGGGCGTCCACTGCGCGGCGAAGGTCTGGATGGCCGTGACGATCGACAGCACCGCCCCATACAGGTTAAGGGCGTTGTGGCTGATGATGTTAAGCAGGAACAACACCATCAGGATCGGCCCCAGCCAGCCGGTGGCCTGCTTGACCGCGGCCATGGCATCGGTGCCCTGCGGCACGCACAACACCGCTATCGCACCAAAGCTGAAGCACAGGATGGTGCCCAGGGTTGCGCCGAAGTACGTAGCCCAGAACGGCTTGGCGATGCCGATTTCACGCGGCAGGTAGCGTGAGTAGTCAGAGGTGTACGGCGAAAAGCTGATCTGCCAGATAACGCCCAGCGAAACCGTGGCAACGAAGCCCGACAGGTTGAACGCCCCACGGGTATAGAAGTCAGCCGGCAGGTCCTGGACAAACATCATGATGAAGCCGGCCAGCAGCGCCGAACCCATCACCCAGGTGCCAATGCGGTTCAAGGTATGGATAAAGCGGTAGCCGATCACGCCAATGGCAGTGGCGCTCAAGGCGCCGATCACGATGGCGCTAGGCATCGGCACGCCCGGGGCAATGCCATGGATCGACTTGCCGGCCAGCACGATGTTGGAGATGAAGAAGCCAACATAGATAAGCGCTGTGAAAAACACGATCAGCAGCGCCCCGTAGCGCCCGAACTGGCCACGGCTCTGGACCATCTGCGGGATCCCTAACTGCGGCCCCTGTGCCGAGGCCAGGGCGATGACCACGCCCCCCAGCAGGTGGCCAATCACAATGGCCACCAAGCCCCACAGCAAATTCAGGTGAAACACCTGCACCACCATGGCCCCCGTGACGATGGGCAGCGGCGCGATGTTGGTACTGAACCAGAGGGTGAACAGGTCGCGCGCCTTCCCGTGGCGCTCGGCAGGTGGCACGTAATCGACCGTGTGATTCTCGACAAACTGGTGCTGCGAAGACGGTTGAGACATAGGAATTCAGCTCGAAAGGTCGTTTTTATCGTTGTAAGGAAACCGCATCCAGGGCGGCCTCTCAGCTGAAGACCATATTATGGTATTCCAAGTTTTTGACAACACTGCTCCGTATTAAAAAACGCTAGCTGATCCGTTTCCGCAGCCAGCCCAACCAAACGTCTTTGCGCTGAAAGCCCCGGTATTCGTGGCCTGCAGCCGTTCATCGTGTATTTGGAGCGGGCGAAAATTCCACTTGCAAAATAGGTATTACGGTATACCATCAGACACATCAACGATAAAAACAGCGGACCACCGCCGCCTTTGCGAGGTACACACGATGATCGACGCAACTGTCTACAAGAACGTCCTGGGCTCCTTCCCTTCCGGCGTGACCGTCATCACCACCCTGGACGACGACGGATCGATCGTCGGCCTGACCGCCAGCGCTTTTTCTTCCCTGTCGATGGACCCGCCGCTGGTGCTGTTCTGCCCCAACTACAGCTCCGACTCCTATCCTGTACTGATGAAGAACAAGCGCTTTGCCATTCACCTGCTTTCCGGTGAACAGCAAGCCGAGGCCTACGCGTTTGCCAAAAAGGGCAAGGACAAGGCCGTCGGCATCGAGTGGACGCTGTCCGCACTGGGTAACCCGATCCTGGCCGGCGCCACCGCCGTCATCGAGTGCGAGCTGTGGCGTGAATACGAAGGTGGCGACCACGCCATCATGGTCGGCAAGGTGCACAACCTGATCATCCCTGAGCAAGCGCCGAGCCCGATGATCTACTGCCGCGGCAAGATGGCCAGCCTGCCCGCCTTCGCCTGAGCCCTTCTTCTACAAGCAGGCGCCCAGGTGCCTGTGGCGAACTCCAAAGCCTGCCCGGCAGGCGACAACAACAAGCTCCGAGGAAATGCCCCATGAAATTTTCGTTGTTCGTGCACATGGAACGTTGGGATGAACAGGTCAGCCACCGCCAACTGTTCGAAGACCTGACCGAGCTGACCCTGATGGCCGAAGACGGCGGGTTCAGCACCGTGTGGATCGGCGAACACCACGCCATGGAGTACACCATCTCGCCGAGCCCGATGCCGCTGCTGGCCTATCTTGCCGCCCGCACCGAGAAAATCCGCCTGGGCGCCGGCACCATCATTGCGCCGTTCTGGAACCCGATCCGCGTAGCAGGCGAATGCGCCCTGCTTGACGTCATCAGCAATGGCCGCATGGAAGTGGGCCTGGCCCGCGGCGCCTATCAGTTCGAGTTCGACCGCATGGCCAACGGCATGCCAGCCACCGACGGCGGCAAGGCGCTGCGCGAAATGGTGCCGGTGGTGCGCAAGCTGTGGGAAGGCGACTACGCCCATGACGGCGAAGTGTACAAATTCCCCACGTCCACCAGCGTGCCGAAGCCGTTCAACGCCGTACCGCCGATGTGGATCGCCGCCCGCGACCCAGACTCACACAACTTTGCCGTGGCCAATGGCTGCAACGTCATGGTCACGCCATTGATGAAAGGCGATGAAGAAGTGCTGGACCTGAAAAACAAGTTCCAGGCCGCGCTGGACAACAATCCGGATGTGCCACGCCCACAATTGATGGTGCTGCGCCATACCCATGTGCACAGCCCATCCGAGCCTGAAGGCTGGAAGGTCGGCGCCCAGGCTATCGCGCGCTTCTACCGCACATTCGATGCCTGGTTCGGCAACAAGACCACCCCGGTCAATGGCTTCCTCGAGCCAAGCCCTGAATCGAAATTTGCCGAAGTGCCGGCGTTCGACCTGAACAACATCCGCAAGAACACCATGATCGGCACCCCCGAAGAAATCATCGCGCGTATCAAGTACTACCAAGAGCTTGGCGTCGACGAGTTCAGCTTCTGGTGTGACAACAGCCTGCCGCACGCAGAGAAGAAAAAATCGCTTGAGCTGTTCATCAAGGAAGTGGTGCCGGCGTTCGCCTGAATTCCCTTTGCCTGATTGATTGCAGGACCCAGCCCGCTCTCCCGTGAGAGCGGGCTTTTTTAGGCTTACCCCGCGCTGCGCGCCAATACAGAAAGCCCGTATTTCAAGGCATCAGCCGACCTTTCGTCCCCCGACGAAACAATTTTTCAGTCGGGTCTTGCACAACAAATATTATGGTATACCATCAGACAACAAGAGCTGATAACCCTACTTAGGAGCCCCCCATGAGTTTCGAAATCCGCAAAATCGTCACCTACTCCGAAGAAACCCGCATCGAAGGCGGCAAGGCCACCGACAAGCCAGTGACCATGGTCGGCCTGGCCGTGGTGATCAAAAACCCATGGGCTGGGCGCGGTTTCGTTGACGACCTGAAGCCGGAAATCCGTGCCCACTGCTCCGAGCTCGGTGCGCTGATGGTCGAGCGCCTGACCGCCGCCATCGGCGGCGCTGACAAGATCGAGGCCTATGGTAAAGCTGCGGTGGTCGGCGCCGACGGCGAAATCGAACACGCCTCTGCAGTGATCCACACCCTGCGCTTTGGCAACCACTACCGGGAAGCCGTACAGGCCAAGAGCTACCTGAGCTTCACCAACAAGCGCGGCGGCCCGGGCACCTCAATCCAGATCCCGATGATGCAGAAGGACGACGAAGGCCTGCGCTCGCACTACATCACCCTGGAAATGCAGATCGAAGACGCCCCGCGCGCTGACGAAATCGTCGTGGTCCTGGGCGCCGCCGACGGCGGCCGTCTGCACCCGCGCATCGGTAACCGCTACATCGACCTGGAAGAACTGGCTGCCGAAAAAGCCAACGCTCAATAACAATAACCAAGACGGGCCTGGGCGTGGCGTGCATACCCGCCGCGCCCGACCTTCAAGGAGCGCCCTCCATGATTCAGCCTGTCGCTGAACGTACACCGGCCGGGACCAGCTACACCGTCCACGGCCAGGGCCAGCCCGTGGTTCTGATCCACGGCGTGGGCCTGAACAAGGAAATGTGGGGCGGGCAGATCGTCGGCCTTGCCAACGACTATCGCGTCATCGCCTACGACATGCTCGGCCATGGCCAAAGCCCGATGCCAGCCGCCGACACGCCGCTGGAAGGCTACGCCGAACAACTGGCCGAACTGCTTGACCACCTGCAAATCGCCCAGGCGACGGTGATCGGGTTCAGCATGGGCGGTCTCGTGGCCCGTGCCTTTGCCCTCAACTACCCGCAGCGTCTGGCTGCGCTGGTGGTGCTCAACAGCGTATTCCAGCGCACCGAAGAGCAAAGCGCAGGCGTCATCGCCCGTGCGGCGCAGGCGCTGGAACAAGGCCCCGACGCCAACGTCGACGCCGCGTTGGACCGCTGGTTCAGCCGCGAGTACAAGGCCGCCAACCCGGCCCAGGTAGCTGCCATCCGCCAGATCCTGGCCGGCAACGACCCGCAGGGCTACCACACCACCTATTCTCTGTTCGCCACCCAGGACATGTACCGCGCCGATGATCTGGGCAGTATCCAGGTGCCGACATTGATCGCCACCGGCGAGCTCGACGCCGGCTCCACCCCGGCCATGACCCGCCAGCTCGCTGCCAGAATCCCTGGCGCGCACAGCGTGGTGCTGGCCGAGCAACGGCATATGATGCCGGTGGAAGCACCGCGCGAAGTCAACAAGATGCTGCTCGACTTCCTCGCCCAAGCCCGCACCCTCACCGAATCCGCCAAGGGGATTGTTGCATGACCCTCGTTCGTTTCCAGATGTGCATCGACGGCCAGTGGCTCGATGCCCAGAGCGGCAAGACCTTCGACAGCCTCAACCCGGCCACCGCCCAGGCGTGGGCGCAACTGCCAGACGCCGGCGAGGCCGATGTCGAGCTGGCCGTGCAAGCGGCCCAGCGCGCCTTCGAAAGCAAAGCCTGGCGCAGCATCACCGCCACCGCCCGGGGCAAGTTACTGCGCCGTCTGGGTGACCTGATCACCGAAAACAAAGAGCACCTGGCCCAACTCGAAAGCCGTGACAACGGCAAGCTGATCCGCGAAACCCGCGGCCAGGTCGGCTACCTGCCGGAGTTCTTCCATTACACCGCAGGCCTTGCCGACAAACTCGAAGGCGGCACCCTGCCCCTGGACAAGCCGGACCTGTTCGCCTACACCGTGCACGAGCCGATCGGCGTGGTGGCCGGGATCATCCCGTGGAACAGCCCGCTGTACCTGACCGCAATCAAGCTCGCCCCAGCCTTGGCCGCCGGCAACACCATCGTGCTCAAGCCTTCCGAGCATGCCTCGGCGACCCTCCTCGAACTGGCCCGCCTGGCGCTCGAAGCGGGCTTTCCGCCTGGCGTGGTCAACGTGGTCACCGGTTACGGCCCAAGCACTGGCGCCGCCCTCACCCGCCACCCGCTGGTGCGCAAGATTGCCTTCACCGGCGGCGCCGCCACGGCTCGCCATGTGGTGCGCAGCAGCGCCGAAAACTTCGCCAAGCTGTCGCTGGAGCTGGGCGGCAAGTCGCCGAACATCATCTTCGCCGACGCCGACCTGGACAGCGCCATCAACGGTGCGGTGGCCGGTATCTATGCCGCCTCCGGGCAAAGCTGCGTGGCGGGCTCGCGCCTGCTGGTGCAGGACGAGATCTTCGATGAGTTCGTCGAACGCCTGGTAGCGCGCGCCAAGCGCATCCGCATCGGCAGCCCGCAGGACGACGCCAGCGAAATGGGCCCGATGGCCACCGCACAGCAACTGGCGGTGGTCGAAGGCCTGGTGGCCGCCGCCAAGGCAGAAGGCGCCAAGCTGCACATGGGCGGCAAGCGTGCCGAGGTCGAGGGGGACGGCTGGTTCTATGAGCCGACCCTGTTCGAGTGCGACAGCAACTCGATGACCATCATGCAGGAAGAAGTGTTCGGCCCAGTGGCAGCGGTGATCCGCTTCAAGACCGAGCAAGAGGCGCTGGATATGGCCAACGACTCGCAGTTCGGCCTGGCAGCCGGCATCTGGACCCGCGACCTGGGGCGCGCCCACCGCCTGGCCCGTGACGTGCGCTCCGGCATCATCTGGGTCAATACCTACCGTGCGGTGTCGGCCATGGCGCCCATCGGCGGTTTCAAGAACAGCGGCTATGGCCGTGAGAGTGGCATCGATTCGGTGCTTGCCTATACCGAGCTGAAAACGGTGTGGATCAACCTGTCCACAGCGCCGATGCCCGACCCGTTCGTGATGCGTTAACGAGGTGCAGCCAAAATGATCGAACCAGGCATCTACAAAGACGTGATGGGCTCGTTCCCGTCCGGTGTCACCGTGGTCACCACGCTGGATGCCGACGGCGCCATCGTCGGCATCACCGCCAGCGCCTTCAGTGCGCTGTCGATCGAGCCGGCGTTGGTGTTGTTCTGCCCCAACTATGCCTCCGACACCTACCCGATCCTGCGTGACAGCAAGCAGTTCGCCATCCACTTGCTGTCAGCCGAGCAGACCGCCGAGGCCTACGCCTTCGCCGGTAAAGGCAAGGACAAGGCCAAAGGGATCGAGTGGCAGCTCAGCGAGTTGGGCAACCCGCTGCTGACCAAGGCCACGGCGATCATCGAGTGCGAGCTGTGGCGCGAATACGACGGCGGTGACCACGCCATCATCGTCGGCGCGGTGAAGAACCTGGTGTTGCCAGAGCAGCCGGTGACGCCGATGGTCTACCATCGCGGCAAGCTCGGCGCATTGCCACCTTTGGGCTGACTACCGCCGGGGGTGCTGTGCGCCCCATCGCAGGCTGGCGCCAGCTCCCACAGGCATTTCATTGCCTTTGAGGTATGCACTACCTGTGGGAGCTGGCGCCAGCCTGCGATGGGCTGCACAGCAGCCCCACATTTTTCGGGGGTCGCACACACCCCCTCACCCCCGGTTGCGGCCCCCATTTTTATTCAACCTACGCAGGAACCCGGCCCATGAGCAACGAGAAGTACGAAAAAGGCCTCGCCATCCGCACCCAGGTGCTCGGCGAAGACTACGTCAACCGCTCGATCCAGAACGCCGACGAGTTCACCAAGCCGCTGCAGGAGCTGGTCACCGAGTATTGCTGGGGCCATGTCTGGGGCCGCGATGGCTTGTCGCTCAAAGAGCGCAGCATGATAAACTTGGCCATGATTTCCGCGCTCAACCGGCCCCACGAGCTCAAGCTGCACATTCGCGGCGCATTGCGTAACGGGCTGAGCCGTGAACAGATTCGCGAGATCCTGCTCCAAGTCGGCATATATTGCGGCGTACCTGCGGCGGTGGACAGTTTCCGCCTGGCCCGCGAAGCGTTCGCCGAGGCCGATGCAGAGCCCACCCGTTAACACCGGGCTGTTCGAACCACTGCATGGAGCGCCACGGTTCGTGGCCCTTCGCGATGTTGGCGCAACAGCCTCATAAAGAGCGCACCTGATGAAACGCCAGCCACTCGACGACAGCTTCAAGGTCAACCGCAACCCCGTCACGCTCCGCGAAATCGTGCTCGACAAACTGCGCAGCGCGATCATGAACTTCCATTTGCTGCCCGGCGACCGCCTGGTCGAACGCGACCTCTGCGACCGCCTCGGCGTCAGCCGCACCTCGGTGCGCGAAGCCCTGCGCCACCTCGAGTCCGAAGGCCTGGTGGAGTTCGCCGACGCCAAGGGCCCGCGGGTGGCCATCATCACCCTCGAAGACGCCCGCGACATCTATGAGCTGCGCTGCGTGCTCGAAGGGCTGATCGTCCAGCTGTTCACCCTCAACGCCAAGAGCAAGGACATCCGTGCCCTGGAACGCGCCCTTGAAGTGAACCGCGAAGCGCTCGAAGAAGGCGAACTGGCGCAAGTACTCGATTCGGTACAAGGCTTCTACGACGTGCTTCTGGAAGGCTCCGGCAATCAGGTTGCAGCCCAGCAGCTACGCCAGTTGCAGGCCCGCATCAGCTACCTGCGTGCGACCTCGGTCTCGCAGGAAAACCGCCGCGGCGCGAGCAACCGCGAAATGGAAAAAATGGTCGAGGCGATCAAGGGCGGCGACCCGCTGGCGGCGCACCAGGCTTCGGTCGACCACGTGCGCGCTGCAGCCAAGGTGGCACTGGAATACCTGCGTCAGAAGCAGGACGACAACGCCAAGGTCCGCGAAATCGTCGCTCCCCTGCCCCTCAAGGACCCTCGCATAGGCCGCTGACCATGCCCACCGCCCCGCGCTACTGCCCGCACTGCACCAAGGAACTGGCCCGGGGCGTGCCCACCGGTGACACCCACGAGCGCCTGCACTGCACCGGTTGCGGCTACATCCATTACATCAACCCAAAGATCATCGCCGGGTGCATCATCGAACGTGATGGCAAGTACCTGTTGTGCCAGCGCGCCATCCCGCCGCGCCCAGGCACCTGGACGCTACCGGCCGGGTTCATGGAAGCCGGCGAGACCACCGAGCAGGCGGCGCTGCGCGAGGTGTGGGAAGAAAGCGGCGTACGCGCCGACATCGTCTGCCCCTACTCGATCTTCAGCGTGGCGAAGATCAGCGAGGTCTACATCATCTTCCGCGCGGTGGTAACCGAAGAGACCGGCCAGTACGGGGCCGAGACGCTGGCCTACAAGTTCTTCGAGCCTGACGAGATTCCGTGGGATGACATTTATTACCCGGCCATTCGGCAGATTCTCGAGCGCTATATCCTCGAGCGCCAGGCGGGGGTCTACGGCATTTACATGGGCAATGACGACACCGGCAAGGTGCACTTCATTCGTTGACGCGCAAGTCCCAATAAGACCCATGCGCATCCACGAGGAAAATGCAGTCAATTGATAGTCATTCGCCATTAATCCGTTCTCGGAATGCCCCGCCCGAGGGTAGAATGCGGCAAAACCGGGAGCCGTAATGAATCAGGACCGCCACCCCCTCAGCGAAGACGATGCC
Source organism: Pseudomonas farsensis (assembly GCF_014268805.2). GTDB lineage: Bacteria > Pseudomonadota > Gammaproteobacteria > Pseudomonadales > Pseudomonadaceae > Aquipseudomonas > Aquipseudomonas farsensis. The sequence continues at coordinate 54,537 of NZ_JABWRF020000004.1, read as the reverse complement.
ATTACCGATGCCGCGGCGCATTGGTGCATGCGCCTGCATGCCGACGATTGTTCGGCCGCAGAACGGGCAACGTTCAGTCAGTGGTTGGCAGCCGACCCGCGTCACGCCGCTGAATACCAGGCAATGCTGGAAATCTGGCAAACCGCAGACCTGCTGCCCCGCGAACACAATGTCGTCGCGCTCAGCCCTCGGCGCAAGGCCCGCACGCGCAACTGGCGGCCGCTGGCCTCAGCAGCAGCAATCGCACTGATGGCCCTGCCGCTGGCCGGCTGGGTTGGCTGGGAACAGAACTGGCTGCCGAGCAGTTATCAGCATTTCCAGACCGGCGATCAATTGCAGCAGGTGCAACTGAACGACGGCAGCCGCGTCGACTTGAACCTGCACAGCGAACTGCGCTACTTCAATTTCAAGGACGAGCGCCGCGTCACGCTGATCAAGGGCGAGGCGTTCTTCAAGGTGACGCACGACAGCAGCCACCCCTTCATCGTCCGTGCCGGCAACGGCCAGACACGGGTGACCGGTACGCAGTTCAACGTGTGGAAGTACGATGACCAGGTCAAGGTGACCCTGGTCGAAGGCTCGGTGCTGGTCAGCAGTGACGGTGACAGCGGCGGCTACCGCCTGGGCCCAGGCATGCAGGCCACCTACCAAATGGGCGACTTCGAGCCGCACCTGGCGCAAAGCGACGACTATGACAACGCGCTCGCCTGGCGCAGTGGCAAGCTGGTACTGGACAACCTGAGCCTGCGTCAGGCACTGCCTGTGATCAATCGCTACCTCGAAAAGCCGCTGTTGCTGGCGGATGACAGCACCGCGCGCATCCGCATCAGCGGCATCTACAACACCCGTGAAGTTGCCCGGCTGGTCGATACGCTGCCCAAGGTATTGCCGGTGTACCTCACCCGCAGCAAGGACGGCAGCACCGTCCTCAATCGCATCGTCCCGCCGCCCAGCCGCGGCTGACCCGCGCGCGTTACAGCATCATCGCCGCCAACCAACCAAAGCCCAGCAGTGGCAGGTTGTAGTGGATGAAGGTGGGCACCACGGTGTCCCAGATGTGATGGTGCTGCCCATCGACATTCAGGCCCGAGGTGGGGCCCAGGGTTGAGTCCGAAGCGGGCGACCCCGCGTCGCCCAATGCCCCGGCGGTGCCGACAATGCATACCGTGGCAATAGGGTCAAAACCAAGCTGCACGCACAGTGGCACGAAGATCGCCGCCAGAATCGGCACGGTGGAGAACGACGAACCGATCCCCATGGTTACCAGCAGGCCCACCAGCAACATCAGCAGCGCACCCACGCCCTTGCTGTGGCCGATCCACTGCGCCGACGCCTCGACCAGCCCCTTCACTTCGCCCGTCGCCTTGAGCACCTCGGCAAAGCCTGAGGCGGCGATCATGATGAAGCCGATCATCGCCATCATCTTCATGCCTTCGGTAAACACGTCGTCGCTGTCTTTCCAGCGCACGATGCCCGACAGCGAGAACACCAGAAAGCCGACCATTGCGCCAATGATCATCGAACCCAGCCATAGCTGCACCGCAAAGGCGACGACGATGCCCAGGGCTGCCACCAGCAAGGTGCGTGGCTGGTACTGCATGCTCACCTGCTCGACCTGCTCGACCCGTTCCAGGTCATAGTCGCGTGGCTTGCGGTAGCTGATGAACACCGCTACCAGCAGGCCGAACAGCATGCCTGCAGCCGGAATGGCCATCGCGTGGGTGACATTGACGCCACTGACATCGACGCCTGCGCGGCTGACGTTGGCCAGCAGAATTTCGTTGAGGAAAATATTACCGAAACCTACCGGCAGGAAGATGTACGGGGTGATCAGGCCGAAGGTCACCACACAGGCAATCAGCCGCCGGTCGATACGCAGGCGCGTCATCACGTACAGCAGCGGCGGGATCAGCAACGGGATGAACGCAATATGAATCGGCAGCACGTTCTGCGACGCCACCGCCACTTGGAGCATCAGGCCGATGATCAGCCATTTCACCATGCGCGCGTTTTGCGCCCCCTGACGGTCGACCTTGGCCAACATCCAATCGGCCAGCGCGTGGGCCAGCCCCGACTTGGCGATCGCCACGGCAAAAGCGCCCAGCAATGCGTAGGACAGCGCAACCGTCGCACCACCGCCCAGGCCACCGTTGAAGGCTTTCAGGGTGCCCTCGATGCCCAGCCCGCCCACCAGGCCGCCGGCCATGGCACCGACAATCAGCGCGATGACCACATGCACGCGGGACAAACTCATGATCAGCATGAGCCCTACCGCAGCTATCACTGCATTCATGAAAACCTCGTTCGACAGACAAAAGAAAAGCGTCCGGCGCCAGGCTGCACACAGGCAGCGGCCGGGACAGGGGGATCTTGTTATGAAGGGCGCACACTCTGAAGCACGAAATAACAGATGTCAAAGCCGTATCCGTCGCGCTTTGTTGTAGGACGAGACCAAAGTCGCAGAGAACTGATTGAACGTTCAATCAAGAAAAACCGAGCATCGCCGATACAATCGGCAGCATTAAAAATTATCAGAAGGGATTTGCCCCCATGCCTGCGCTGCGACAACTCTCGATTCAATGGAAAATCACCCTGCTGGCCGGGCTGTGCCTGGCCAGCATCGTCACCTTGCTGGTCGGCCTGTCGCTGTACCGCATGGACCACAGCTCCGACCTGGTCAAGGCCAGCAGCACCAAGATGCTGGGTGAATCGGCCCAGGCGCGTATCGAAGCCCAGGGCGAGGTGCAGGCACTGAATATCCGTCGCCAGTTCATGGACGCCTATCAGTACGGTGCAGGCTTCGCCCGCCAAGTGCTGTTCCTGCGCGAGCAGGCAGAAAAGCGCTTTCTCGACGCCTACGATCTGCGCCAGGACATGACCGCGCAGGTGCGCGCCGCCCTGCAGGCCAACCCCGACCTGCTCGGGCTGTCGCTGGTGTTCGAGCCCGGTGCGCTGGATGGCAAGGACACGCTGTTCGCCGGGCAGGCGGCGCTTGGCAGCAACGAAACCGGCCGCTTCGCGTTGTACTGGTCACAACCGCGTGCCGGCCAACTGACCTCGATGGCCTTGCCTGAACTGGACATGGCCAATACCGAGGTCGGCCCCAGCGGCCAGCCAGCCAACACGTGGTGGGTATGCCCGCGCAGCACCGGGCAGGTATGCGTGGTAGAGCCCTACTTCTATGACATCGACGGGCAGCGCGTGCTGATGACCAGCATCGTCTTCCCGCTCAAGAGCGACGGCAAGGTAATCGCCACGCTGTCCATCGACATCAACCTCAACAGCCTGCAAGCCCTGAGCGAATCGGCCAGCCGCAGCCTGTACCAAGGCCGCACCACCGTCGGCATTCTCAGCCCAGTCGGGTTGCTGGCAGGCTACAGCGCCGACGCCGACAAACTGGCCCAGCGCCTCGACCAGGTCGACAGCGCCCAAGGCGCTGAACTGGTGCGCAAGCTGGCTGACGGCAAGCTGCAGGTGCTGCACCATCAGCAACAGTTGAAAGTGCTGGCGGCCTTTGAGCCGATCCCAGGCGCCAAACCGTGGGGCGTTTTACTGCAGGTGCCGGACAGCGTGCTCACGGGCCCCGCTGACGCGCTCAAGCAGGAGCTGGATGCGCTCAATACCAGCGGCACCCTGCTGGAACTGGGGCTGGGCCTTGGCGCGGCGATTCTCGGCCTGTTACTGGTGTGGCTGATGGCGCGCACGGTAACCCGGCCGATTCTCGGCGTTGCCGCCATGCTCAAGGACATCGCCAGCGGCGAAGGCGACCTGACCCGCCGCCTGCAATACGACAAACACGACGAACTGGGCGAGCTGGCTGGCTGGTTCAACCGTTTCCTCGACAAGCTGCAGCCGATCATCGCCGACGTGAAACGTTCGGTGCAGGCGGCGCGCAGTACCGCCGACCAGTCCGCCGCTATTGCCGCTGAAACCAGCGCCGGCATGGAGCAGCAGTACCGCCAGGTCGACCAGGTGGCCACTGCCTCCCACGAAATGAGCGCCACCGCCCAGGATGTCGCGCGCAGCGCCGCCCAGGCAGCCCAGGCCGCGCGCGAAGCCGACCTGGCCACCCGCGAGGGCCTGGCGGTCATCGACCACACCACCACGCGCATTGGCGCGCTGGCTGCCGACATGAGCACCGCCATGGGCCAGGTCGAAGGGCTGGCACTCAACAGCGAGAAGATCGGTTCAGTGCTTGAGGTGATCCGCTCGATTGCCGAACAGACCAACCTGCTGGCCCTCAACGCAGCCATCGAAGCCGCCCGCGCCGGTGAAGCCGGGCGCGGCTTTGCCGTGGTCGCCGACGAAGTCCGCAACCTGGCCCGTCGCACCCAGGAGTCGGTGGAGGAAACCCGCCAGGTCATCGAAGCCCTGCAAGCGGGCACCCAGGAAGTGGTAGGTGCCATGGACAGCAGCCACCGCCAGGCCCAGGGCGGTGTCGAGCAGGTTGGCCAGGCGGTCACCGCCTTGCAGCGCATCGGCCAGGCCGTGACGGTGATCACCGACATGAACCTGCAGATTGCCAGCGCTGCCGAGGAGCAAAGCGCGGTGGCCGAGGAGATCAACCACAACGTCGCCACCATCCGCGATGTCACCGAGTCGCTGTCTGGCCAGGCCAACGAGTCGGCGCGGGTCAGCCAGTCGCTCAACAGCCTGGCCAACCAGCAGCAGGGGCTGATGGATCAATTCCGCGTCTGATCCAACGCCCGGCGCGTGCTGCGCCCGCTCAGGCGGGGCAGCACTTCCCTGCCCCTCTGCTTGCCAGCCCGGCAGAGGCCCCGGACAATGTTGCGAACAGCTCATTGCGGAGCCGCTGCCCGTGTCCCTCAAAGCCTTGCGCACCCTGGTCACCATTGCCCGCCACGGCACCTTCGCCCGTGCCGCCGACTTGCTCAGCCTCACGCCCTCAGCGGTCAGCCTGCACATCAAGGCGCTGGAGGACGAACTGCAGGTCGCGCTGTTCGACCGTAGCCGGCGCCAAGTGGTGCTGACCGAAGCCGGGCAACTGGCAGTGGCTCGCGCCGAGAGCATCCTGGCCGCCTACGACGAGCTGGCCGACACCCTTGCCAGCGGCCCGAGCCTGCGCGGGCGGCTGCGTATCGGCGCGATTCACACCGTCCTGGCGCGGCGCCTGCCCAAGGCGCTGGTATGGATCAAGGCGCACCATCCGCTGCTGCACGTAAGCGTGGTGTCGGGTATGTCTGCCGAGCTTGCCAGGCGCGTCGAAGACGGCGAGCTGGACGCGGCGATTACCACCGAACCGGTAAGCCCCTACCCGCAGAGCTTGCAGTACACCGCCTTGTTCGAGGATCGATTCTGGGCCATCGCCAGCTCCGAGCATGCCGGCCAAAGCCTGCCGGAGCTACTGGCCAACCTGCCGTTCCTGCGTTTTGACAAGCGCGCCTGGGCTGGCCGGCAGATCGAGCAGGAGCTGCGCCGTCAGCGCTTGCAGGTCAGCGAGCAGATGGAGCTGGACAGCCAGGAGGCGCTGGCACACATGGCCGCGATGGGCCTGGGCGTGGCGGTGATCCCGGTCAGTGATGATGACCTGCAGCGGCTTCCGGCGGCGACCATCCTGCCCTTCGGCGAACCGCAGCTGACCCGCCGGGTGGTATTGCTGGAGCACGAAAAGAGCCAGCGCCGGCATTTGAGCGCGGTGCTGAGAACCGCGCTCGGGGCGTAGGCGCGGCCTGGCCGCTTGTGAACGACTCTGCGAGGGTTGATTTTTTCTCAACGGTAAATGCAGAAAACAGCGTTTTTTCTGCTCATTCCCCTACGCTACCCTGTGCCGGTACCCGACCACGGACCGTCGCCCATGCTTGACCTGCTGCTAACCACCCTCGTCCCGATCATTCTCCTTATCGCCTTAGGCACCTGGCTGCGGCTGCGCGGTTTTCTGGCCGAGACCTTCTGGCCAGGCGCCGAGCGGCTGAGCTACTACGTGCTGCTGCCATCGCTGTTCGTGCACGGCATGGCCACCGCCAACCTTGAAGGTGTACCGATATTCGGCATGGTCGGCGTGCTGGTGCTCTCGACGCTGCTCGGCGCAGTGCTGCTGGTGCTGTACCAGGGCGCTGCCAACCACGACGGCGCCGACTTTACCTCAGTGTTCCAAGGCGGCATTCGCTTCAACAACTACATCGGCGCCACCCTTGCCTTTGGCCTCTACGGCAGCGCCGGGATCGCCCTGGCGGCGGTGGCCAACGCGGCCATCGTGCCGCTGGTGAACCTGCTGTGCGTACTGGTGTTCGCCCGCTTCAGCGCCCGCCATAGCTCGCCAGGCACAATTGTGCGGGCGATCTTCGCCAACCCGCTGATCATCGGCTGCGGCCTGGGCATGTTGTTGCGGGTCACAGGCTTAGGCCTGCCGGCAGGGCTGGAGCCCACGGTCGGTGCGCTGGGCAAGGCGGCACTGCCCATGGGTCTGCTGTGTGTCGGTGCAGCGCTGGGCGGCGCGCGGTTTGGGCAACAGGTCAAGCCCATGCTGGCCGCTTCGCTGTTCAAGTTTCTGGTGATGCCCCTGGCCACCTGGGGCTTGTGCCGTATGCTTGGGCTCAGCGGCCAGGCCGCAGTGGTGGCGGTGCTGTACCAGGCGCTGCCGACCGCCTCGTCGTCCTATGTCATGGCGCGGCAGATGGGCGGCAATGCACCATTGATGGCAACCATCATCGCGATGCAAACGGTGCTGGCGGCGGCGACGTTGCCTTTAATGCTGACGTTGACGCTCAATTGAAGCGAGGCGGCTAAACTCACACGCACCCAACCTTGCGGATACCTGATCATGCGTCTCTCTCTGCTACTGTCTGGCGTTGCCCTGGCCCTGTTTGCAGGCTCTATCGCGGCGGCTGACAGCCAAAAGGCCGCCGTTGCCGAAGACAAGGCACAGGTGCTGGAGGAGAAAGTGGTGCAGGACGCACCGCCGCCAAAAAAACAGGAAACCCTGACGCCGACAGAGGTTCAGGCAGTTGACCCGGTTGGGCAGGCGCCGATGGACGACAGCATTACCTGCCTGGCGCGGACCATCTATTGGGAGGCCAAAGGTGCCGATGAGCGCGATATGAGTGCGGTAGCCAGTGTGGTGCTCAACCGGCTAGGGCATGAGGGGTTCCCGGACAGCATCTGCGGTGTGGTCAAGCAGGGTGTCGAGAGCAAGAGCTGCCAGTTTTCCTGGTGGTGCGATGGCCGCCCAGACCAGGTCGAAGAGACCGACCGCTACACGGTAGCCAAGGAGATCGCGCGCAAGGCGCTGAACCAGCAGCTCAAGGACCCTACCGGCGGCGCGCTGTACTTCCATGACCGCAGCGTAAAGCCCGATTGGATCAAGGCCTACCGGCGCACGGCGCAGACCACGCACTTTCTGTTCTACAAGCCCAACCCGGCCTTGGCACGTTGATGTCTTGCCGGCTTTAGTGCCAACCCCGCGCAAGCGCAACGGAACAGCCTGCAGCCCCAACGGTCGACTGTTTGAGACAGCGGTGCGCAACACCGCCCGACCTGGTGGAATGTTCAAACGATGGGGCCAATTGATCACGGTCCATCGCACTTTTTCGATCCACCCTGGTCTACCCCCTCTTTTGCCGTGAACCTTCCGTACGACGGTTCTTCATGGGGACTGCACAACGCCGGGCCAAACGCTCGGTGCTTGTGTAGGATGGGCAGCGCACAACCCGACGCTGCCAGTTACAGGGAGATTCACATGCGCGTCCCATCCGTTGCCTGCCTCTTAGGTGTGTCGCTGGGCCTGCTCGCCTCGGCCGCTGCCCAGGCCATGACCGGCGAAGAGACGCAACTGATCGATACGATCAACAGCTACCGCAGCCAGGCACAGGGCTGTGCGGGCGAAGCGTCGCTGGAGCTGCCTCCGCTGAACAGCGATAACCGCCTGGCGCTGTCGCCAGAGGGCACCCGCGACCTGCAACAAGCGATGAGCCGGGCGGCCTACCCCATGGTCAACGTCCAGGCCATCAGCCTGTCCGGGCCGCGTGATGCCAAGTCCGCCATGAAAGCCATCGAAGAGAGTTTTTGCCAGGTGGTGCTCGACCCGCAGTTTGTCGATATCGGCGTCAGCCAAGAGGGCCGCGACTGGCGTATCGTGCTCGCCCGGCCGCTGCTCAGTGGGCGCCTGGGCGACTGGCAGGCCGAAGGCCAGAAGCTGCTGCAAGAGGTGAACGCCGCACGTAACGTACCGCGCCAGTGCGGTGGGCAACCCTTCCCGGCCGCCCCGGCGCTTGCCTGGAACACCACGCTGGCCGGTGTTGCCGCCAACCACACCCGCAACATGGCCAACCAGAACTTCTTCGACCATCTGGACCGCGACGGCCGCACCCCAGGCGACCGCGCCGAGCTTGCCGGCTACCAGTACCGGCAGATCGGCGAAAACATCGCAGCGGGCCGCGACAGCGCGCGCAAGGTGGTCGATGGTTGGCTGGCCAGCCCTGGGCACTGCGCCACGTTGATGAACCCCGACTACCGCGAACTGGGTGCCGCCTACGCCGTGGACCCGAAAAGCGATGCCGGGATCTACTGGACCGGCTTGTTCGGCACCGCGCAATAGGCAGATAACTGTGCAGGCCTGTTCCGCCCTCATCGCAGGCTGGCGCCAGCTCCCACAGGGGACCGGGTCAGCTGCGATATTGGCACTTGACTCAATTCCTGTGGGAGATTCTATGGTTTCGGGCAAGTCGCTTTTGATTGTGTAGGAGCGGCCTTGTGTCGCGAAAGGGCTGCGAAGCAGCCCCAGCGATTCTGGTGGTTGCTCAGATCCTGGGGCTGCTTCGCAGCCCTTTCGCGACACAAGGCCGCTCCTACACTGACCGCGTAAACGGCACCGATATAGCGACAAGCCACATTCTGTGAGAGCTGGCGCCAGCCTGCGATGAGGCCGGTGCAGGGTCGTACAAAACCACGGAATCCCCCACTTCTGATGTAAATCAGCAGGCTGTGCGCCCACCGCGCAGCGAAACCAGCAAAAACAACGCCAGCGCCAGCGCCGGCAGCCCTGCCCCCAGCATCGCCACACCGCTCCAGCCAAACTGGCTGTACACCGCGCTGGCCATCGCCGAGCCCAGCGCACCACCGAGGAAGATGCTGGTCATGTACAGCGCATTAAGCCGCCCACGGCTGGCAGGGTCCAGGGCATAGACCTCACGCTGCCCGATCACCATGTTCATCTGCACGGCAAAATCCAGCAGCACCCCGGTCAGGGCCAGCCCGATCACTCCAGCCCCCGGCGCGCTCAGCCCCAGCAGAAGGGCCAAAGGGGCCAGGGCCATCGCCAGCAACGAGCCGCGCCGCGCGTGGCCGGCATCGGCAAGGCGCCCTGCCAGCGGCGCTGCCACTGCGCCCACCGCCCCCACCAAGGCAAACAGCGCAATCTGGCTTTGCGACAGCCCATGCTCACCGGCAAGCGCCAGCGGCACGGCGGTCCAGTACAGGCTGAAGGCTGCGAACATCAACGCTTGGTACAGCGAACGCTGGCGCAACACCGGGTAACGGCGCAGCAGCACCAGCAAGGACGCCATCAGCCCGGCATAGCTGGCTTTGTGTTCAGGCACACGGCGCGGCAGGGTCAGAGCCAGCAACACGATGATCGCCAACATCACACCCGCAGCCCCGACAAACACCGCGCGCCAGCCAAAATGGTCCGCCACCAGGCTCGACAGCGGCCGCGCCAGCAAGATGCCCAGCAGCAACCCACCCATGATATTGCCCACCACCCGGCCACGTTGCTGCTCAGGCGCCAGGTGCGCCGCCAGCGGGATCAGCATTTGCACCGCTACCGAACTGAAGCCGATCAGCAACGCATAGCCGAGAAACAGTTGCCCCTGCCCATGACCGCTGGTGCCGGCCAGTAGCAAGCTGACGGTCGCCAGCACCGCCGTGGCGATCATTAACCGACGGTTCTCCACCAGGTCTGCCAGCGGCACCAGCAGCAGCAAGCCCAGCGCATAGCCAAGCTGGGTGAGCGAGACGATCCAACTGGCGTGCTCGGGGCTCAGCCCCAGGTCAGGTGCGATCAGCCCGACTATCGGCTGGGCGTAGTAGATATTGGCGACGATGGCGCCGCAACAGAACGCCAGCAGCGTCACCAGGGCGCGGCTCAGGCCCTGGGCCGACGGCTGCGCGGCAGCGGTTGAAGAATTCATCACAGTTAGCCTCGGTGGACGGGGAAAGTGCTGCCATGGTCGCGCAAGCGGGCGTTGCGCAGAATCCAGCCATAGCGCAACAGGCCGTTGCGCTGTACGCAACGCTCAGCGCTTCAGCAGCGCCTCGCAGAACTTCACAAACGCCATTACCCGCCGCGAGCCCCGGTGGTTGGGCAGGTACAACGCATTGATCGTCGCACTGGCGGCCCCCGGGCTGACTTCCCAATCGCTGAACAGCCGCTGCAAGCGCCCTGCCGCAACGTCTTCGCGTACCAGCCAGTCGGCCAGCAAGGCCACGCCGGTGCCGGCGATGGCCGCTTCGCGCAGCAGGTCGGCATTGGCACTGCGCAACGGGCCGCTGACATCCAGCTCCACGTCCTGGCCATCACCGCGCAAGCGCCAAGGCCGGGCCGACTGCCCGTAACGAAAGCGCAGGCAGGCGCAATCTGCCAGTTGCCTGGGGTGCTCAAGCGCTGGGCGTTGCGCAAGGTAGCCAGGGCTTGCCACCAGCCAGCGCTCGAAGCGCCCGAGCGGCCGGCATACCAGCTCATCGCTGGGTGCCGGCTCGCCCAGGCGGATGGTCAAGTCATAGCGGCCATCGAGCAGGTCGTCGAAGCGGTCGCTGAGGTCGATGTCCAGTTCAAGGCCGGGGTGCTGCGCCAGAAACCCGCCCAGGTGCGGCGCAATGACTCGCCGGCCGAACTCGACCGGCAAGCACAGCCGCAACACCCCGACAGGCTCTTCGCCACGGTCGCCGACCCGCGCGTCGGCTTCGGCCAGGGCCTCGAGAATGTCCCGCGCACGCTGGTAATAACTGGCGCCCGCCTCGGTCAGGCTGACCTGGCGCGTCGAGCGGTTGAGCAAGGTCGCGCCCAACTGCGCCTCCAGCGCATCGACCAGGCGCGTCACCGACGAGGTCGCAACACCCTGCCGGCGCGCAGCCGCCGAAAAGCCTTGGGCTTCGACCGTGGCCATGAACGCCTTGATCGCGAGCAGCTTGTCCATGTGAACGTCCGTGGGGGCAAAGCCCGAAACCTTCCTACAAACCAGGCCGGGAATCAACTGCACAGGCCAAGGCCGGTTTAACGCAGCGGGCCTGGACCAAGGTCGCAAGCCCGCAATTTTTCGTTCGATAAACGAACAGTGCTTTTCGTACCGCTAGCCAAGCAGATCTACACTTTTAGCAACGTAATCAGTAGTTCCGCCCTGCGACAATCAGTCCCGAAGTAAAATGTACCAACTTGTTAATTAGCTTGCTAAGCGTTTAAACTCCGGCGCATTCCACCTGCGAGATCCTTGGCATGAAAGACAACCCGCGCGCCTCTGGCGCCTGCACAATCATCCTGGTCGGCCTGGGCGTTATCGTCGCCCTGCTCGGCCTGCTCCTGGCCGCTGGCGGTATCAAGCTGGCAGGCCTTGGCGGCTCTTGGTACTTCCTGGTCGGCGGCTTGGCCATGGCCATTTCCGGCATTCTCATTGCGCGGCGCAAAAAAGCCGGTGCCTGGCTGTATGCAGCCTTTTTGCTCGGTACGCTGATCTGGGCCCTGGCCGACGTAGGCCTGGTGTTCTGGCCGCTGTTCTCGCGCCTGTTCATGTTTGCCGCCATCGGCATGGTCGTGGCGTTGGTCTACCCGCAGCTTGCCGGCAACCGCGGCCGTAGCGCCTATGGCGTTGCCGCTGTACTGGCCGTGGCGCTGGTGGTTGCCGTGGGCAACATGTTCGTCGCCCACCCAAGCGTCGCCCCCACCGGTAAAGGCCCCGGGCTGACCCCGGTCGAGGCCGGCAAGGAACAGAAGGACTGGGCACACTACGGCAACACCGAGGGCGGTAGCCGCTTCGCGGCGCTGGACCAGATCAACCGTGGCAACGTCGACAAGCTCAAGGTGGCCTGGACCTACCATACCGGTGACGTGGCGATCAGCGACGGCAACGGCGCCGAGGACCAGCTGACCCCACTGCAGGTGGGCGACAAGGTGTTCATCTGCACCCCGCACAACAACCTCATCGCCCTCGATGCCGACACCGGCAAAGAGCTGTGGAAGAACGCGATCAACGCCCAGTCCAAGGTCTGGCAGCGTTGCCGCGGCATGGCCTACTTCGACGCTACCGCGCCGCTGGCCCAGCCCACTCAACCAAACAGCTCGCCGGTCACCGGCGCAGCGGTTGCCGCTGGCGCCAACTGCCAGCGCCGCCTGCTGACCAACACCATCGACGGCCGCCTGATTGCCGTCGATGCCGACACCGGCGCGTTCTGCCAGGGCTTCGGCGACAATGGCCAGGTCAACCTGATGGCCGGGCTGGGTAACGTGCCCGATTCCTACTACCAGCTGTCGTCCGCCCCACTGATCGCCGGCACCACCGTGGTGGTTGGCGGGCGTGTGGCCGACAACGTCCAGACCGACATGCCAGGCGGTGTGATCCGTGGCTTCGACGTGATCACTGGGCAAATGCGCTGGGCATTCGACCCAGGCAACCCAGAGCAGCGCAGCGCGCCTGAGGGCGACAGCACCTACGTGCGCAGCACCCCGAACAGTTGGGCGCCGATGTCCTACGACCCGGCGATGAACACCGTGTTCCTGCCGATGGGCTCCTCGTCCACCGACATTTATGGTGTCGAGCGCAACCAGCTGGACCACACCTACGGCGCCTCGGTGCTGGCCCTGGACGCCACCACCGGCAACCAGAAGTGGGTCTACCAGACCGTGCACAACGACCTCTGGGACTTCGACCTGCCGATGCAGCCCAGCCTGATCGACTTCACCAAGGATGACGGCCAGACCGTCCCTGCGGTGGTGATCGGCACCAAGGCCGGGCAGATCTACGTGCTCGACCGCGCCACTGGCAAGCCGCTGACCCAGGTCGACGAAGTGCCGGTAAAGCCAAGCAACATCCCCAACGAGCCGTACTCGCCAACCCAGCCGAAATCGGTCGGCATGCCGCAGATCGGCGCACAGACCCTGACCGAGTCGGACATGTGGGGCGCCACCCCGTATGACCAGTTGCTGTGCCGTATCGACTTCAAGAAGATGCGCTACGACGGCCTGTACACTGCGCCCGGCACCGACCTGTCGCTGAGCTTCCCAGGCTCGCTGGGCGGCATGAACTGGGGCAGCCTGTCCACCGACCCGGTGCATGGCTTCATCTTCGTCAACGACATGCGCCTGGGCCTGTGGATCCAGATTATCCCGTCGCAGAACAAAGGCAGTGCTGCCGGCGGTGGTGAAGCGCTGAACACCGGTATGGGCGCCGTACCGCTCCAAGGCACGCCATACGCGGTGAACAAGAACCGCTTCCTGTCGGTGGCCGGCATCCCGTGCCAGGCGCCGCCATTCGGCACCCTTACCGCCATTGACATGAAGACCCGCCAGATCGCCTGGCAGGTCCCGGTCGGCACCGTCGAGGACACCGGGCCCCTGGGCATCCGCATGCACCTGCCGATCAAGATCGGCCTGCCAACCCTGGGCGGCACGCTCTCGACCCAAGGCGGCCTGGTGTTCATCGCCGGCACCCAGGACTTCTACCTGCGCGCCTACGACAGCAGCAACGGCAGCGAAATCTGGAAGGCCCGCCTGCCAGTTGGCAGCCAAGGCGGCCCAATGACCTATGTTTCGCCGAAAACCGGCAAGCAGTATGTGGTGATCACCGCTGGTGGTGCGCGCCAGTCGACTGACCGTGGCGACTACGTGATTTCTTACGCACTGCCGTAAGCGACGACGCCATCGCGGGGCAGGCCCGTTCCCACAGGATGTGCACTGCCTTTGCAATGGCGCGGTGCTTGTGGGGGCTGGCTTGCACGCGAAGAGGCCCTGAACGATTCGACGAGACTTAGCAATGCCATCCGCAATTCGCCTTACCCCCACTGCCCTGCTGCTGGCCCTGGCCAGCACCGGCGCCTTCGCCGACACCGACCTGCTGACCCGCGACACCCTTACCGGCGACTGGAGCGGCCTGCGCCATCAGCTCGAACAAGACGGCGTCAAAGTTACCGGCGACTACAGTGGCGAAACCGCCTACAACGCTCACGGCGGCCTGCACCGCTCGGCGCGCTATTCGCAGAACATCAAGCTGGGCGTGCAGTTCGACCTGTCCAAACTGTACGGCCTGGACAACGCCGGCAAGGTCCAGCTGACCATCAACGACCGCCGCGGCAACAGCGCCTCCGAAGAACTGGTGGGCAACCGCCTGCCGATCCAGGAAAACTACGGTGGCCTGTACACCCGCCTGACCGAACTGAGCTACGAACGCACCCTGTTCACGCCGGCACTCAACGTCAAGCTCGGCTACATGGCCATGGGCAACGACCTGGGCGGCCTGGACAGCGGCATCCTGTGCAACTTCATGAACGCCGGGTTCTGCGGCCACCCACTGAACATGTCCGGTGGCAGCGGCTGGACCAATTACCCCAACGCCCACCTCGGCGGGCGGATCAAATACGACTTTTCGCCGGCCTGGCAACTGCGCGTAGCGGCGTTCAATGTCGACCCGCAAAGCAACGGCAATTCGAGCCGTGCCTGGCACCTTGGCCCCAAGCACACCACCGGCACCGTGGTGCCGGTGGAGCTGGTGTACAAGCGCCTGGCGGAGCTTGCGGGTGAGTACAAGCTGGGCTACTACTACGACAGCTCCAACGTCAAACGCATCGGCAGCAGCAAGGAAGTCGCTGGCCGGGGCGGCCATTACCTGTTGATCGACCAGGCGGTGTGGAACGACCCGGCCATGCCGGGGCGCAGCCTGCATGCCTTTGGCCAGTATTCGGCCTCCAGTGAAGCGGCCTCGCCGTTCACCAAGTGGTATGGCACAGGCGTTGTGCTGTACAAGCCGTTCGCCAACCGCCCCCGCGACACCGTGGCCCTGGGCTATGGCCGCGCCGTGCAGAACCCGCGCAGTCGCGACGTGCTGCAAGAGGCGGCGTTCGATGCAGGGCAACCGTTCCCCAACATCGATGGCGCCGAGCAGCTGATCGAGTTGAGCTACGGCTACCAGGCAACGCCTTGGCTGAACCTGCGCCCGGACGTGCAGTACATCGTCGAGCCGGGGGCGTTTTCCGGCAAGGACATCGACAATGCGCTGGTGCTCGGGCTGCAGGTCAAGGCCAGTTTCTAAGCCAGCACCGCTGTCTTTTCGGGCCGCTTTGCGGCCCATCGCGGCGCAATGCCGCTCCTACAGGCATGCGCCAACCTGCTTTGCGCGCCGCAAGCAGCCCCGAGCTATTCAATAACTAAAGTCATGCCCCAACTGCCCTTGCATCCAGTCCAGAAACCGCCGCACCCGCGGCAACTCTGCATGCCCGCGCGGGAACACCAGATGGTGGGCGCTGACCGGGCTGGCTCGCTCGGCACCGAACACCGGCTGCAGCTGCCGGCGCTCGATATAGTCCTGGGCCAGCAACGAGCTTTCCAGCGCCAGCCCATAGCCGTGGCTGGCCGCCTCAAGGCTCATGTACGAACGGTCGAAGCTCAGCGCATACGGCGCCTGCGGTAACGACACGCCCTGCTGGGCAAACCACTGCGGCCACTGCACCAGCGCCGCTTCCGAAAGAATCAGGTTATGCCCGAGCAGGTCAGCCGGTTGCGCGATCGGCTGGCGCGCCAGCAGCGCCGGTGATGCCAGCACCGTCGCCTGCTCATGGCGAATGGTACGCACCTCAAGGCTCGGCCAGTTGGGGTAGCCATGGCGGATATCGAGGTCAATCTGGTTACGCCCAAAATGCAACGACTCGTACGAACACGACAGGTTGATCTGGATATCCGGGTGGCTCAGGCGAAACCGCTCAAGACGCGGCAGCAGCCACAGCAAGCCGAAGCTTGGCGCCGAGTGCAGACGCAGGCAATCGAACCCCACGGCGCTGCCGGCGCGCTCGGTGGCACTGGCCAGGTTTTGCAGCAAGCCGCTGACCTCACGCAGGTATTGCTCGCCAGCCGGGGTCAATTGCACGCCCTTGGCGCTGCGTAAAAACAGCGGGCGGCCGATCAGCGCCTCCAGGTTGGCGATCTGATGGCTGACGGCTGACGGGGTCAGGTTCAGTTGTTCGGCAGCGCGTGCGACGTTGCCAAACCGCGCCGCTTGCTCGAAGGCCTGAATCGCTTTCAGCGGTGGCAGCTGCAAGGGTTTGTTGCCAGGGTGGTGATTCATCGGTCTACCTGCGGGTTCCGTGGCCTTAAGCGTGGCGCGTTACTGTGCCGTGATCGCACGCAACTGCCCAGTACTGAATTTTTTTCAGCATAGGCTGAAGCCCACGTCGTTGCCCGCCCCTCTCGCCCAGACCAAGCTGTGGCCAACGGTTCTGCCTGGACCGCCCATAAAAACAATCACCCGGAGCACTCCCATGCTACTCGAAGGCAAGATTGCAATCGTTACCGGCGCAGCGTCTGCCCGCGGCATTGGCCGCGCCACTGCCCAGACGTTCGCCGCCCACGGCGCCAAAGTGGTTATCCTCGACCTTGACCTCAACGCCGCCCGCAGCGCCGCCGCCGAACTTGGCGAAGGCCACCTGGGCCTGGCCGCCAACGTCGCCGACCAGGCCCAGGTCCGCGATGCCGTAGCTCAGGTACTGGCGCAGTTCGGCCGCATCGATGTGCTGGTCAACAACGCCGGCATCACCCAGCCGGTGAAAACCCTGGACATCACCAACGCAGACTTCGACCGCATCGTCGACGTCAACCTGCGCGGCACCCTGCTGATGTCCCAGGCGGTGATCCCGACCATGCGCAGCCAACGCAGCGGCAGCATCATCTGCATGTCGTCGGTTTCGGCGCAGCGCGGCGGCGGCATCTTCGGCGGCCCGCACTACAGCGCCGCCAAGGCCGGCGTACTGGGCCTGGGCAAGGCCATGGCGCGCGAACTTGGCCCTGACAATGTGCGGGTCAACGCCATCACCCCAGGCCTGATCCACACCGATATCACCGGCGGTCTGCTGCAGGACGAACGCCGCCACGCGATTATCGAAGGTATTCCCCTGGGCCGCCTGGGCGAGGCGCGCGACGTTGCCAACGCGGCGCTATTCCTGGCCAGCGACCTGTCGAGCTACCTTACCGGCATCACCCTGGACGTGAACGGGGGCATGCTGATCCACTGATCGCAACAGCCCGATGTTTCGCATCTGAGCCCCGCCTGGGCGGGGCAATCGATAACAACAAGAGATCAGATCGACATGACCACCCTCACTCTCGACGCGGCCGCCACCGCGCGCAGCGCTGCCTATCGCAAGACAGCCTGGCGGCTGATGCCGTTCCTGATGCTGTGCTACCTGTGCGCCTACCTTGACCGGGTCAACGTCGGCTTCGCCAAGCTGCAGATGATGGACGACCTGGCGCTGTCGGAAACCGTCTACGGCCTGGGCGCCGGGATGTTCTTCATTGGCTATTTCCTCTGCGAAGTGCCGAGCAACATCGTGCTGCACAAGGTCGGCGCTCGGCGCTGGATCGCCCGCATCATGATCACCTGGGGCATCATCTCGGCGCTGTTCGCCTTCGTCGAGACGGCCTGGCAGTTCTACGTGCTGCGCTTCTTCCTCGGTGTTGCCGAAGCAGGCCTGGCGCCTGGCCTGCTGCTGTACCTGACCTATTGGTTCCCGTCCTACCGCCGGGCCAAGATGACCGCCCTGTGGTTCATCGCCATCCCCCTATCGGGCATGGTCGGCGGGCCGTTGTCGGGCTGGATCATGGAGCGCTTTGCCGGTGTGCACGGTTGGGCGGGCTGGCAGTGGATGTTCGTGCTGGAGGCGATACCAACCGTACTGGTGGGCTTCCTGGTGCTCAGCTACCTCAAGGATGGCGTCGACCAGGCCACCTGGCTGACTGCCGATGAAAAAGCCCTGATGCGCAAGGAACTGGCCGAGGACGACAAGCACAAGGTGCAGCACGGTTCGGTCGGCGATTTCATTCGCGACCGACGCCTGTGGCTGCTGGCGGGTATCTACTTCTGCGTGGTCATGGGCCAGTACGCCATTACCTTCTGGCTGCCCACCCTGGTGCGCAATGCCGGGGTCAGTGAACCGCTGCACATCGGCCTGCTCACCAGCCTGCCGTACTGCTGCGCAATCGTCGCCATGTTGCTGGCCGGGCGCAGCGGAGACCGCCATCGTGAACGCCGCTGGCACCTGGCAATTCCGATGCTGGCGGGCGCCTTGGGCTTGAGCCTGGCGGCGGTGTTCGCCAGCCACTTGAGCCTGTCGATCCTCAGCCTGTGCCTGGCCGCAGCCGGCATCCTCTCGGCCTCATCGCTGTTCTGGATGCTGCCCACTACCTTGCTCGGCGGCGTGTCGGCGGCAGCCGGCATCGCAGCGGTGAACAGCTTTGCCAACCTGGCCGGGTTCTGCTCGCCATTTTTGATCGGCTGGGTCACCAGCAGCCTGGGCAGCAACGCCGTCGGCATGTACCTGATCACCGGCGTGCTGGTGTTCGGCGCGCTGTTGGTCATGCGTGTACCGGCCAGCCTGGTCAACCGTTAATTCCCCAAGGAGTCACCCTTATGAATGCCGTACCCGTTACCCCGGGTGCGCGGCCTCTGGCTGTGCGCGCCCACAACATTCGTCGTCATGCCCTGCGCATGGGCCAGGTGCAAGGCCAGGGTTACATCGGCCAGGCGCTGGGCGCCGCTGACCTGCTGGCGGTGGCCTACTTCCACGCCCTGCGCATGGACCCGGCCAATCCTGAATGGGAACAGCGCGACCGGTTCTACCTGTCTATCGGCCACTACGCCATCGCCCTCTACGCAGCGCTGATCGAGGCCGGCGTGATTGCCGAGGACGAACTGGAAACCTACGGCAGTGACGACAGCCGCCTGCCGATGTCGGGCATGGCCACCTACACCCCGGGCATGGAAATAACCGGCGGCTCCCTTGGCCAGGGCCTGGGCATTGCCGTCGGCGCGTGCCTTGGGCTCAAGCGCAAGGGCTCGGACAGCTGGGTCTACAACCTGTTGTCCGATGGCGAACTGAACGAGGGTTCGACTTGGGAAGCGGTGATGTCCGCTAGCCACTGGAAACTGGACAACCTGATCGCCATCGTCGACGTCAACAACCAGCAGGCCGACGGCCATTGCCAGGAGGTCCTGGGTTTTGAGCCCATCGTCGAGCGCTGGCAGGCCTTTGGCTGGTATGTGCAGCGGGTCGATGGCAACGACCTCGATGCGCTGGTCCAGGCCTTCGACCAGGCCCGTGCGCACACCGCTGCGCAGCCGCGGGTGATCATCTGTGACACGCGCATGGGCAAAGGCGTGCCGTTTCTGGAAAACCGCGACAAGACCCACTTCATCCGCGTCGACGAAAACGAATGGGCGCTTGCCCTGCAAGCACTGGACTCCGGGAGCCAAGCATGAACAGCCAGACCACCGGCAAAAAACGCCTGACCACCTCGGCGATGATCGCCTCCATTGCCGCCGAGGGCCAACCCACCCGGCCGGCGCCGTTCGGCCATGCCCTGGCCGCGCTGGCCGCGCAGCGCCAGGACATCGTCGGGCTCAGCGCCGACCTGTCCAAGTACACCGACCTGCACATCTTCGCCAAGGCGCACCCGGAGCGTTTCTACCAGATGGGCATGGCCGAACAGCTGCTGATGAGCGCAGCCGCGGGCATGGCCCGCGAAGGCATGACCCCGTTTGCCACCACCTATGCGGTATTCGCCTCGCGCCGGGCCTATGACTTCATCTGCATGGCAATTGCCGAAGAGAACCTCAACGTCAAGATCGTCTGCGGCCTGCCGGGCCTGACCACCGGCTACGGCCCCAGCCACCAGGCCACCGATGACCTGGCGATCATGCGCGCCATGCCCAACCTGATGATCGTCGACCCGTGCGACGCACTGGAGATCGAACAGGCGGTGCCGGCCATCGCAGCGCATCAGGGGCCGGTCTACATGCGCCTGTTGCGCGGCAATGTGCCGCTGGTACTGGATCGCTATGACTACAAGTTCCAACTGGGCAAGGCGCAGGTGCTGCGTGGCGGGCGTGATGTGCTGGTGATCGCCAGCGGGCTGATGACCATGCGCGCCCTGGAGGCGGCGGACCTGCTGCACAAGGATGGCGTGGATGTGTCGGTGCTGCACGTGCCGACCATCAAGCCGCTGGACGAAGCGACGATCATTGCCGAGGCGCGCAAGTCTGGGCGCCTGGTGGTCACGGCCGAGAACCACTCGATTGTCGGCGGCCTGGGGGAAGCTGTGGCCGGTGTGTTGCTGCGCAACGGCGTGACCCCGACCTTCCGCCAGATCGCCCTGCCCGACGCCTTCCTTGATGCCGGCGCGCTGCCGACGCTGCACGATCGTTATGGGATCTCCACCGAGGCGGTGGTGCAGCAGATCAAGGGTTGGCTGTGATTGAGTAATCCAGGGCTGCTTTGCAGCCCATCGCGGCACAAGGCCGCTCCTACATCGCCCGCGTTGCGCATAGAACCGCGGCAGCGCGGGAGATTCCATGGTTTTTGCGCAAGCTTGTGGTGGACTCATCGCAGGCCCTGCTAACCCGCAACATTGCTGGTTGGAACCAATCCTTTGGGAAATGATAGCGAGTTGTGGCGAGCGGGCTTGTCCCGCGTTGGGCTGCGCAGCAGCCCCTTGGGTTTTCAGGACTGCTGCGCAGCCCAACGCGGGACAAGCCCGCTCGCCACATCGAAATCACCAACCATCAGCAGGCCTTCCTCAAAACCCGACCGTCGCCGAGACCAGCCAGGTACGCGGCGTCGACAGGGTCATCCCGGTAGCCGTCCCCTCCGGCACGTTAGCCGACGCCCAGTAGGTTTTGTCCAAGACATTCTCCACACTGGCGCGCAATGTCACGTCCTTGTCGCCCAACTTCAGCGCATAGCGCGCCCCAAGGTCGTAACGCTGCCACGCATCGAGCTTCTGGGTGTTGGCAACGTCCAGGTACTGGCTGCCGGTATGGATCATCCGCGCAGTCAAGGTCAGCCCCTGCACCGCCGGCAAATCCCATTCAACGCCCAGGTTGGCATTGACGATTGGCGCGCCCACCGCCCGCTTGCCGTCGTTGATGCCCCCGTTGGTGCGCGTCTGCGTGGCGTCGAGCAGCATGGCGCCGCCCAGCACCCGCACGCCATCCAGCGGTTCACCAAACAGGTTCAGCTCCACCCCTTGGTTGCGCTGCTCACCATCGTCGCGCAAGAAGTTCTGGCTGTCGGTGTAGTACATCGGCCGCTCGATGCGGAACACGCTGAGCGTGGTGCTGAAACGGCCCATGTCATATTTGGCACCCACTTCAAGCTGCTTGCTGCGAAACGGTGCGAATATTTCGCCCTGATTCGCGGTGGTTTCCCCGGCGGTCTGCCCTTGGGTCAGGCCTTCCATGTAGTTCATGTACAGCGACAACTGCTCGGTGGTGCGCCACACCAGGCCCATGGCCGGTGAGGTTGCGCGTTCGTCGTAACCCGGCTTGGGTTTGCCGGCCGTGGTGCTGTCCACCTCGACCCGCTGCAGGCGTACACCCAAGGTCAGCAGCACAGTGTCGTCGGCAAAGCTCAGGGTATCGGCCAGGGCTGCGCTGGAAAGCACGGTTTCGGTGTGGGTAGGGTCGTCCGGGTCGGTCACGCGGGCTGGGGCCGGCAGCGTGACCGGGTCGTACAGGTTGCTGACCCCGGAGGCGTAGCTGGCGCCGGTGTTGTCAAAGGTCAGCTCGAAGCGGTTCAGGCTCATGTTCAGGGTGTGGCCGACAGCCCCGGTGTTGAACCAGCTACGCGCGCCCACAGTGGCGGTGCGTACATCTTCCTCGCGCTGGAATGCCCGCGGAGTCACGCTGAAACGCCCCGCATCGTTGCTCAGCACCACGGCGTGACGCATGAAATCGTAGTCGCCCTTGCGGGCGCCCACCGCGCCGTAGACCATCCAGTTGTCGCTGACATCGTATTCGCCACGCAAGGCGCCGAAAGTGTCCTTGGCCCGCGCGTAGGTCCAGGGCTGGGCAAAGTTGTGGTGGACGTCCTTGGCATCCGGGACCTTCAAGCCACGGGCCAGGCCCACGCGTTCCATGGTGCCATCGACATCTCGCTCCTGTCGGCCGACATCCAGCGACAGCCGGGTACGCTCGCCGCGCACATCAAAGCCCAACACCGCTGCTTCACGCTCCAGGCTTTGATGGTCCCATTCGGTGTCGCCGGACTGGCGCAAGGCATTCAGGCGCAGGCCAAAGCGCTGGTCTTCGCCAAAACGCCGCCCCACATCGAGGTGCCCGCCACCTTGGCCGGTCGAGGCGTACAGCGCGGTGAACTCCGTCAGGGGCGTGTCACCCGCGCGCTTGGGCTCGATGTTCACCCCACCGCCCACGCTGCCGTTGGGCGCCAGGCCGCCGAGCAAGGCGCCGGGGCCTTTGAGAATGTCCACCCGCTCGACCATTTCCATGTCGATCGAGTAGGTCGGCAGCACGCCATACAGCCCGCCGTAGGCGACGTCACTGTTGTAGAGGCTGAAGCCGCGTACCGAAAACTGCTCGAAGCGCCCGCCCGATGGGTTGGTGGTGCGCACCGAGGGGTCGTTGGCCACGGCATCGGCCAGGGTCCGCGCCTGCTGGTTCTGCAGGGCTTCGCTGGTGTACGAAGTCATGTTGAACGGCGTCTCCATGAAGTCGCGCTCCCCCAGCAGGCCCTGGTTGCCACGCCGGGCCACCTGGCCGCCGGCATAGGCATCGCTGGCAAGACCGACACCTTCGCCATTGATGGTTGTGCTAGGCAACTCATGGGCGCCGTCGGCAGGCTGTGCCTGGCGCATCAGGGTGTAGCTGCCCTGCCCGGCAGGTACCAATTGCAAGCCCGAGCCTTGCAGCAGCGTCTGAAAGCCCTCTTCCACGGCAAAGTCACCGCGCAGGCCAGTGCTGCTGCGCCCTGCTACCAACGCCGGGTCCACCGACAGGCTGACCCCGGCCTGGCCAGCGAAACGGGTCAGCGCGCTGGCCAGGCTGCCGGCGGGCACATCGAAGCGGCGCTGGCTGGCATCCTCGGCCCAGACGGTACCTGGCAGTCCCAGGGCGATCACTAGCAATGGCGTGGACAGGGGGCGAAAAAGCGTGGGCAGGGACATCCGGAATGCTCTTGTTGAGGAAGTTATGCCCTGAATGACAAGCGAGTTGGAAAAAGGGGACGGGGGTTGCGGATTTTTTTGCCGGTGATCTGCACCGGCCTCATCGCAGGCTGTCGCCAGCTCCCACCAAGACTGCGCCGGACTGCGAAATCGGTGCCTGACTCAAACCCTGTGGGAGCTGGCGACAGCCTGCGATGAGGCCAGTGCGGAACTGCGCAAAATCATTGGGCCTCCCAAGCTGCCCAGCGATTGCGGGTTACGAGGCCACGCGCTCAGGATCGGGCGCCAGCGACACCCAATAGCGCGTGCGGTAACTCACCTGCAACGGCAAACTGGCGGCCAACAGGGCGAAGATGCGATCGGTGTCATCCAACTGGAACGTGCCCGTAACCCGCAACCGCTCCAGCGCCGGGTCCCAGCGCAGCAGGCCAGCCCGGTACCGGCGCAGCTCGCGCAGCAGTTCGCCCAACGGCTGGTTGTCGGCCATCAGCAAGCCCTGTTGCCAGCCGGGCACCAAGGCATCGAACGCCTCGGTAGCGCGTATACCACCTGCGGAAAATTGGCCCCGCTGGCCAGCCGCCAGGCGCCTGCTGTGCCCTGCCTGCGGCACCAGTTCGACCTCGCCGCGGCTGACCGAAACCACACACAACCCCGCGTCCAGCCGCACGCAGAAATTCGCCCCCCAAGACCGCACCAGGCCTTGGCCGGTATGTACCTGCAAAGGCCCCCTGCCCTGCACCGCAATCTCACCCTCAAGCAGCTGCAAAACATGGCGGCCCTGCTCGAAATCAAGGTTCACGGCAGTGGCGGTGTTCAGTTGCAGATAGCTGCCATCGGGCAGCGTCAGGCCGCGACGCTCGCCGGTAGCGGTGCGCAAGTCGGCGCGCCAGTTGGCCACCGGCAGTTGCCGGTAACCCAACCAGGCGAGCGGCGCCAAGCTGCCCAACGCCAGCGCCTGGCCAAGCAGCCGGCGGCGGTCGAGCATGGGCCGGTCAAGGCAGGCGGCGGCCAGCGGCGCGGGCACCTCGGCAAAGCGTTGGCGGAGCATTTCGGCCTTTTGCCACAGCGCCTCATGGGCCGCGCTGCGCTGGCGC
Organism: Pseudomonas farsensis; assembly: GCF_014268805.2. Lineage (GTDB taxonomy): Bacteria > Pseudomonadota > Gammaproteobacteria > Pseudomonadales > Pseudomonadaceae > Aquipseudomonas > Aquipseudomonas farsensis. The sequence continues at coordinate 30,279 of NZ_JABWRF020000004.1, read as the reverse complement.
CAACGGCCCAGCTCGGCGGCCTGCTCGGCGCTGAAGGCCCCGCTATCCTGCAGCGCCAGCCACTGCGCCGCTTCGCGGGCCAGTTGCCGGGCGGACGAGGCGCCGCTCAAAGGTCCACCAGCAGGCAGTGCTCGTAGGCCTGGGCCATGTAGCGTTTGACCGTCCGCTCGCTGACCTGCAGCCGCTCGGCAATGCAGGCGTAACCCAGGCCTTCGAGTTGCGACCAGAGAAACGCCCGGCGCACGGGGCGCGGCAGGCCGTCGAGCAGCTCATCGAGGGCCTGCAAGGTTTCCAGCAGCAGCCAGCGTTGCTCAGGCGACGGCACCTGCGCCTCGGGCAGGTTGGCCAACGCTTCCAGATAGGCCCGCTCAAGGTCACGGCGTTGGTAATGGTTGACCAGCAAGCGCCGGCCGACCGTCAGCAGATACGCCCTCGGCTCGCGCAGGCTGGGCAAGGTGCGCGCCTGCTGAGCCGCGAGCACGCGTAAGAACGTATCCTGGGTCAGGTCGGCGGCAGCCCAGCTGTCGCCCAAACGCCGCTGCAGCCAGCTTTGCAGCCAGCTACGGTGTTCGCGATAGAGGGCATCGACCGGGGTATTACTGGCCGCGCAAGGGTTGGTCATCAGGAAGGCACACGCGCTTGACGTAAATGCGACTGATTCTAATTTGTTGTCGCGCGTGTGCCAAGTGGGCTCAGAGCGCGACGCCTGGCATCAAGTCGTAAGGGTGCTGCCACCCCTTGAGCGCTTTGATTCGGCCCTTCCAGGCCTCGATGTGGACGAACTCCTCCAGCGCAATGCCAGTGTCTTCAGGCATGAAAACGTAGCCTGCCAGCGACAGGTCGGCGATGGTCAAACGCCCACCGACCATGAAAGGCGTGTTTGCCAGATGGGCATCGACGATGCGATAGGCGGCCGTGGCCCGCTCGCGCAGGAAGCGGGTAACGTCGGTTTCACCGGATTCTTTGAGGCAATAGATAAAGCGCAGCGCCGCGTAGTAGGCGGTGAACTTGTGGTTGTCGAACAGCATCCAGCGCCAGATTTCGCGTTTTTCTGCCGCATCGCGCGCGCCGAACTGGCCGGTGTGTTCGGCCAGGTACTCAAGAATCAGCGCGGATTGGGTCAAGGTCTGGCCGGCATGTTCGAGCACCGGCACCTCACCCTGCTCGTTGACCTGCTCGCGCCAGCTCTGCTCGCGGGTCTGGCCGTTGAAGAAATCGACGAACACCGGATCCCAGTCCTGTTCCGTCAGTTCAAGCATCAGGGCTGCCTTGTAGGCGTTACCCGATTCAGCGAAGCAATGCAGTTTGAACTCGGACATGGATCTTCATCTTCCTTTGAAGGCTCATTCGGTTTTAGTGCAGCCATGCCAGCAGACCACGTCGGGTGTTAAAGGGTCAATGCAGGCTTGGCGCAATAAAACCGAAACGCCCCCAGGCTTTACAGCAGTGTCGCGCGCAATGTGCGGGCTGCGGCAACCATGTTCACCAACGCAGCCTCCGTCTCAGGCCAGGCCCGGGTCTTGAGGCCGCAGTCAGGGTTGACCCACAAGCGCTCGGCTGGAATGCGCTGCGCTGCCTTGGTCAGCAGCTTGACCATGTCGTCCTTGCTCGGCACCCGTGGCGAGTGGATGTCATACACCCCTGGGCCAATCTCGTTGGGGTAGTCGAACTTCTCGAACGCCTCCAAGAGCTCCATGTCCGAGCGCGAGGTTTCGATGGTGATCACGTCCGCATCCATGGCGGCGATGGACTCGATCACATCGTTGAATTCGCTGTAGCACATGTGCGTGTGAATCTGGGTTTCGTCACGCACCCCCGAGGCGCACAGGCGGAAGGCTTCGGTGGCCCACTCAAGGTAGGCTGGCCACGCGCTGCGACGCAGCGGCAGGCCCTCGCGAAACGCCGCTTCGTCGATCTGCACGATACGGATGCCGGCGGCCTCAAGGTCCACCACCTCGTCGCGAATCGCCAGGGCCAGTTGCCGGGCTTGCACCTCACGGCTCACATCCTCGCGCGGGAAGGACCACATCAGCATGGTTACTGGCCCCGTCAGCATGCCTTTCATGACTTTGTCGGTCAGGCCTTGGGCGTAGCGGATCCACTCTACGGTCATCGCGTTCGGGCGGCTCAGGTCGCCGAAGATCAGCGCAGGCTTGACGCAGCGCGAGCCGTAGCTCTGCACCCAGCCAAAGCGGGTGAACGCATAGCCATCGAGTTGCTCGGCGAAGTACTCGACCATGTCGTTACGCTCGGCCTCGCCATGCACCAGCACGTCCAGCCCCAGGTCTTGCTGAATCTTGACGGCGTGGCGGATCTCGCTGTGCATCGCCTCGGTGTAGTCGCCCAGGGTCAGCTTGCCTTGCTTGAACGCCTGGCGCGCCAGGCGAATCGCCGTGGTCTGCGGGAACGAGCCAATGGTGGTGGTCGGGAAGGCAGGCAGGTTCAGGCCGGCGCGCTGCTTGGCGATGCGTTGGGCGAAGGCCGAGTTGCGCTGGCTGTCAGCCGGCTTGATGGCAGCCACGCGCGCTTGCACGGCAGGCTTGTGAATGCGCGGCGACGCCGCACGGCTAGCCTGGACGGCGCGGCTGCGGGCAAGCGCTGCCAGTACATCGGGCGCTTCAGGCTGATTGACGGCTTTGGCCAGCACGGCAACCTCCTGGCACTTCTGCACGGCAAAGGCCAGCCAGCTTTGCAGTTCGGCATCAAGCTTGTCTTCGCGGGCCAGATCCACCGGGCTGTGCAGCAATGAGCAGGACGGCGCCACCCACAGCCGCTCGCCCAGGCGCTCGGCGGCGTGGCGCAGCACATCGGCGGCCTTTTCCAGGTCACAGGCCCAGATGCTGCGGCCATTGACCAGGCCCAGCGACAGCACTTTGTAGGCCGGCAGCCGGTCGAGAATGGTCGGGTACTGCTCAGGCGCACGCACCAGGTCGATATGCAGGCCATCGACCGGCAGATTGGCGGCCAGGCCAAGGTTCTCTTCGAGCCCGCAAAAGTAGGTGGCGATCAGCTTTTTCAGCGGCGCACGCTGCAGGATGTTGTAGGCTCGCTCGAAGGCGTTCTTCCAGTCCTGCGGCAGGTCGAGTACCAGAATCGGCTCATCGATCTGCACCCACTCCACACCCTGGGTTGCCAGGCGGTTGAAGATTTCGTCGTACAGCGCCAGCAGGCGGTCGAGCAATTCGAGCTTGTCGAAGCCCGCACCTTTGCTCTTGCCCAGCCACAGGTAGGTCAGCGGGCCAATGATCACCGGCTTCACCGCATGGCCCAAGGCATGGGCTTCGTCGACCTCTTCGAAAAGTTGCTCCCAGCTCAGGGCGAAGTGCTGATCGGCGCTGAATTCTGGCACCAGGTAGTGGTAGTTGGTATCGAACCACTTGGTCATTTCCTGCGCATGGGCGCCGCCACAGCAACCGTCGGTGTCGTTGGCCCCACGGGCCATGTCGAACAAGGTTTGCAGCGTCGGCTTGGCGCCTTCGGGGCGTTGGAAGCGTTGCGGCACCACGCCGAAGGTCAACGAATGGGTCAGCACCTGGTCGTACCAGGCAAAGTCACCAACCGGCAGCAGCTCGATGCCGGCGTCCTTCTGCGCCTGCCAGTGGCTTGCCCGCAGTTCACGGCCAACCTGGCGCAAACCAGCTTCGTCCAGTTCACCCTTCCAGAAGGCCTCAAGGGCTTTTTTCAGTTCGCGGTCGGCGCCAATACGTGGGAAACCGAGGTTGTGTGCCAGTGCCATGTTGTTCTGTCGCTCCATCGAGTCATTCAATGGCGACCATTCTCTGCAAAGCTTTCTAATGAGACAAACTCATATTATTTGATAGCAATCGTAGTTTTGCTCATGTTCAAGCGCAGTGTTGCAAATCGCATCTTGCTATCCTGTCGCCCATCCCCTGATCAATCCGGAGACCTTGATGCTTGGCGCCTTTGAACGACGGCTAGACCCCTTCCCACCCGACGAGGCCCCGCCGCCGCCCATGGGGCTGTTTCGCTTCCTGTGGGCCTGCACCCGCGGAGCGCGCGGCTATATCCTCGCCTTTGCGCTGCTGAGTGCTGCGGTGTCGGTGTACGAGGCCTGGCTGTTCGCCTTTCTCGGCCAGGTAGTCGACCTGCTGTCCACCTGGCAGGCCGGCGGCGCGGCCGATGGCCAGGAGCAGCGGGTGCTGTGGGGCATCGGTATCGTGCTGGTAGTCAGCATTGCCCTGGTTGCATTGCGCACCATGGTTCAGCACCAGGTGCTGGCGATCAACCTGCCGCTGCGTCTGCGCTGGGACTTCCACCGCTTGATGCTGCGCCAGAGCCTGTCGTTCTTCTCCGACGAGTTCTCCGGGCGCGTCACCACCAAGGTGATGCAGACGGCGCTGGGCGTGCGTGAAGTGCTGTTCACGATGATCGAGATCATTCCGGGCATCGGCGTGTATTTCATTGCCATCATTGCCTTGGCCGGCGGCTTTGCGCTCAAACTGATGCTGCCGTTTCTTGCCTGGCTGGCGCTGTTCGGCCTGGCCATGCTGTATTTCGTGCCGCGCCTGGGCAAGGTCGGCCAGGAGCAGGCCCACGCGCGCTCGTCGATGACCGGGCGTATTTCTGACGCCTACACCAACATCACCACGGTGAAGCTGTTCTCCCACTCAAGGCGCGAGGCGCATTTCGCCCGCGCGGCCATGGAAGACTTCAAGCTCACCGGCTTTCGCCAGATGCGCCTGGTCAGCCAGTTCGAAATCGTCAACCAGGCGCTGGTGGTGGGCCTGATCATGGGCGCCGGCGGCTACGCCTTGTGGCTGTGGCACCAGGGCCAGGTCGGCACCGGTGCGGTGGCGGCAATCACTGCCATGGCCCTGCGCATCAACGGCATGTCGCACTGGATCATGTGGCAGATGACTTCGCTGTTCGAAAGCATCGGCACCGTGCAGGACGGCATGCAGACCCTCACCCGCGGCCCCAAGGTGCAGGACAAGCCAGACGCAGCCTTGCTCGAAACCCGTGGCGGGGCCGTGCAGTTCGACAACGTGAGCTTCAACTACAACGGTGAGCGCCAGGTGCTCGATGGCCTTTCGCTGACTATTCGCGCTGGCGAAAAGGTCGGGCTGGTGGGCCGTTCAGGCGCTGGCAAGTCGACGCTGATCAACCTGCTGCTGCGTTTCTACGACGTTGACAGCGGCAGTATTCGCATCGACGGGCAGAACATTGCCGACGTCACCCAGGACAGCCTGCGCAGCGCTATCGGCATGGTCACCCAGGACACCTCGCTGCTGCACCGCTCGATCCGCGACAACATCGCCTACGGCCGCCCCGACGCCACCGATGCGCAGATCCAGCGCGCCGCCGCCAACGCTCAGGCCGATGGGTTTATCAACCAGCTCAGCGACAAACAGGGCCACAGCGGCTACGACACCTTGGTCGGTGAGCGCGGCATCAAGCTTTCCGGTGGCCAGCGCCAGCGCATCGCCATTGCCCGGGTAATGCTCAAGAACGCGCCGATTCTGCTGCTGGACGAAGCCACCAGTGCGCTGGATTCGGAGGTCGAAGTGGCGATCCAGGAGAGCCTGGACGAAATGATGCAAGGCAAGACGGTGATCGCCATCGCCCACCGGCTGTCGACCATCGCCGCCATGGACCGGCTGATCGTCATGGATGAAGGGCGCATCATCGAGCAAGGCACCCATGCCGAACTGCTGGGCCGCAATGGTACTTATGCGCGGCTGTGGCAGCACCAGAGTGGTGGGTTTCTGGGCGAGGACCAAGGGGTGGTTGAGGGCGTTGAATAGCGGTGTATTCGGACTTCACAGATCTTTGTAGGAGCGGCCGCGTGCCGCTCCTACAAGCGGTGGCTTACTTGAATAGCCCACGCAACCACGTCCACAAACCCGGTTCCGGCTCGCCGTTGATCTGCCTGCGATGCCGCTGCCAGTCTTTCCAGCAGTCCTCGGGCACGACATCGACGTAACCCAGTTCGTGGACCATCTCCACGCCGGCCGAAAACGGCACGGTCATGCACATGGCCTTGTTGCACAATTGGATCACTTCCGCTTCCACAAGCGGTGCGCCCTTTTCCTGTTCGGCGCGCTGGAGCACAACCCTGAGCGGGGGTACGAACACAATGCAGGGGTGGTTGTCGGGGATCATGAGTCCTTTCACTTATTGGCGGCGTTGAACAACCATCGCAGCAGCAATGGCGCAAACGGGCGATGTTGGCGTGGCGCCTGTTCCCCGTCAAGCAAGCAACGCTCGCTTCAAATCACTTTCAACGCCCGACCAATAAACTTCACCGGCCCAGTCGGCCTTCCAGTTGGCGAGCCACCTGCTTTCTCCAGGGTGAGCTCGAACAGCTGGTTCGGCTCCAGGGGCGGCAAATCCTGCTGCGGTACCCGATACTGCTGCGCAGGTTTGACCAACCCCAGCGATACCGGCGCCCGCCACTGCTCGCCCTTGGTCCAGAACTGCAACACCATGCCTTCGGGCACCTGGTCCTGGCCCAGCGGAATCAGCTCGATGTTGCGCGCATCACTGGCTTGCACGACCCAGCCGGCGGCATTGTCACCAGGCGCCACCAGCACCACCAGATAACGCGGCGCCGGAGCTTGCTGGGTGAGCAGCAAACCCGCCAGCAGCAGGCTGGCAGCAAGCCCTGCGGCGCTTGCGCCCTGCCACAGCGCCAGGCGCTGCCACCAAGGCGTGCGCGGCACCTGCTGCTGATGGCCGAGGCTGCGCTCGATACGGCTCCACAGCCGCGGGCTGGGGGGCTGCGGCGCGGCATGCTCGGCAAGCGGCAACAAACGCTGCTCCCAGGCATCGACAGCGGCCTGCAACGCAGGGTCGTGGGCCAGGCGTTGCACTACCTCGGCCTGCTCGTCAGCCGCCAAGGTGCCCAGCACATACTCGCCCGCAAGCGTCTGCAACGCTTCGGGGTCTTTGCTTGCAGAACCCTGGTTCATGCCATGCACTCGCGCAGGGCCTGCAGACTACGCTTGATCCAGGCTTTGACCGTACCTAGCGGCGCGCCCAGCAAACCGGCGATCTCAGCGTGGCTGCAACCATCGACATAGGCATGCAGGATGCAGCGCTGGGGCGCCGGTTGCAGTTGCTCGACGCAGCGGTTTATGCGCGCAGAGCCCGTCCACAACTGAGGCTCGTCAAAGCCTGCGAAAAGACTGGCCACAGCCGTTACCTCGTGGTCATCCAATGGCGTTTCACGCCGGGTGTCGCGTACAAAGTTCAGCGCCAGGTGGCGGGTGATGCTGTAGACCCAGCCTCGTGCCGAACCGCGCGCTGGGTCAAAACTGGCGGCGCCCGTCCAGATGCGGATGAACGCATCGTGCAGAATGTCTTCGGCGGTGGCGTGATCCCGGGCGATACGCCGTGCAACGCCAAGCAGACGCGCGCCCTCGTGGTCATAAAGTGCCTGCAACGCTCGCCGGTCGCCCTGCGCGCAGGCAGCCAGGCATACCTGGAAATCAAATGGGGGGGCCGGCAGGTTCAATACGCGCACACTCCTTGGGCGGCAACTGATGCCCCGGCGGTTGCGCCGGGGCATGCCGAGGAGCGTAGATGATTAATCAGCGCGCAGTGGCCAACGCCGTCACTTGGCCGCCCAGAACACGTAGTCAGCCTGATACTTGACCACCTGCTGCGTCCCCTTGCTCTGCGCTGTGCAGCCGCTCGCGGGTGCTACCCCGCCCTTGGTCGCCAGGCGCTGGATGTAGCTTACGCCCTGCATCGCGCCCTTGCCCTCGGCCGGGTTGGCCTTGACCAGTTGGTACGGCAAGTCGGCCTTGGCCGCAGGCGCTACGGCCAGCTGCGTGCCGGTGACCTTCGAGCCGTCCTTGGCCTGCCAAGTGGCAGGCGGGCCGAAGTAATCGCCCACGGCCTTGCCGCTGCGGTCGTTGAGCACGGCTTTGGGGCCGACGAAGACCCATTCGGTCTGGCCGGGCATATTGGCCTTGTCGCGGCATTCGTAGGTGATCTCACCGACCCCGACGGTTTCCAGCATGATCTTGTGCCCTTCCGGTACTTTGACCGCATCCGGCACGGCGGCCTGGGCGTGGGCGCTTTGCTGGGCGAGCGCAACGAGCAAACCGGTAGCGAGCAGGTATGGGGCGAATGTGCGGGTCATCGCGAAACTCCTGGCAAGTTAGGGTGAGGCGGTAATACACCGCCTGACTATCACTACCCGCCAGCAGCCCAACTGGATGCAAAAAAGTTTTCGGGCTGCGCAATCAGCTGTTGCCGGCCTCTACCACCGCGCGTGCACGGCCCAGGCAATTGGTCAGGTGCAGGCGCATCGCCGCGCGCGCAGCGTCGGCGTCCTTGCGGGCAATCGCGCTGTATACCTGCTCACGTTCGCGCACCTGCATGGCATCACCTAACGCCGGCACCGCCTGCTCACCCGCCGCCACCAGGGTATTGCCCAGGTGGGTCATGCTGTCGATGAAGAAGCTGTTACCCGTGCACTGGGCTATTTGCAGATGAAACGCAAAGTCGGTGCGGGTGCAAGGCGCTTGCTGCGGGTCGTGGGCCTGATCGAGCGCGGCGCGCATGGCCTGCAACTGTTCGGCGCCAGCACGCTGGGCAGCGATGGCCGCCGCTTCCACTTCCAGGCACAGGCGCAGTTCGATGATGGCCACGGCGTTATAAGCGCTGCCTTTGCCGGGGCTGGCGGCCTGAAAATCGCCGGCCGGAATGGCGTCGACCACAAAGGTGCCGATACCGCGCCGGGTTTCCACCAGCCCTTCTGCCTGCAGCCGTGACATGGCTTCGCGAACCACCGTGCGGCTGACCCCTCGCGCCTTGGAAAAGGCATCTTCGGTGGGCAGCTTGGTGCCCGCTGGCAGCTCGCCGGCAAGGATCTGCTGCGACAGGTCGTGGACAAGCTGCTGGGCGAGATTAAGACGTCTATCGGGGGTCGCTGCTGGCATTGCAAAAGGCCATCGATACAGGAAGATGCTCGATTATACCCGCAGCTTTACGCAAAAAAGCCATTATACTGGCCATTGTTCACACTCGAGCAGAACAATGCCGGATCAAACCCCTAGCGCCCTGCAAAAGCCCCGTCGCCTCGCCGAGCAGTTGGTAGAACGCTTCGCCCAGCGCATGCGTGAAGGCACCCTCAAACGCGGCGACAAGTTGCCCACTGAAGCATCGATCATCCGGGCCGAAGGCGTCAGCCGCTCGGTGGTGCGCGAGGCACTGTCGCGCATGCAGGCTGCCGGGTTGGTTGAGACGCGCCATGGTGTCGGCACCTTCGTGCTCGATATGCCGGCGCCAGAAAGCTTCAACGTAGGCCCGGCCACCATTGGCCTGTTGTCAGATGTACTCGACTTGCTGGAGTTTCGCCTGAGCCTTGAGGTACAGGCCGCCGGCATGGCCGCCGAGCGCGCGACGCCGCAGGCGCTCGAAGAGCTCGCCCAGGCGCTGGAGGCGTTGATGCAGGGGCCGGAGAAGTCCGGCAGCACCACCAATGCCGATTTTCAGTTCCACCTGAAGATCGCCAAGGCGGCGGACAACCAGTACCTGATCGACATCATGAAGCACCTGGGCACCAAGATGATCCCGCGTACCCGCATGAACTCGGCCTACACCGGGCAAAGCAGCCGCAGCACTTACCTGGCGGGCATCAATGTGGAGCATCAGCAGATCTTCGATGCCATCGCCAGCCGCCAGGTAGATGCCGCACGCGCCGCGATGTACCTGCACCTGAGCAACAGCCGCATGCGCCTGCGCGAGGCGCAGCAGGTGCAGGCGTTCTACGGGGAGTAAGGCAGATCGGCCCATGGGGCTGCGCTGCAGCCCAATCGCAGGCTGGCGCCAGCTCCCACAGTGATCTGAGCCAGGCCTCAATATCGCGGCTGTGCACGGTCCCTGTGGGAGCTGGCGACAGCCTGCGATGAGGCCACAACAGGCTGGCGCATTTCACTCAGGGCTTGGGCGCAGGCTCTACATCGCTGAAGGCCAACCCCTGGCTATTGCTCACCTGCCATGGATTGGCGCCGGTAGTTTCGCTGAAGCGCAGGTTGTCGAAGCGTGAATCCTTCAAGCCCTCGATCTTCACCGGCGCCGGCCCACTGAAGCGTACCCGCTCGAACACCAGGCCCTGGTGGAAGGCATTTTGTTGGCTGTCACCCTTGACCTCGATTGCCGCCGTGCCTGCGTTTTCCACGCTGACGTCGCTGACGTTGATATCGCGGAACTGCCCCGCCACCGTCGAGCGCTTGTAATCGAGCTTGGCGTTGGGGTCGTTGTAGTCCAGGGTGAAGATGAACGCCTGCTTGACCGTGTTGCGGATCGCCGAATCGCGGAAGGTCACATGCCGTGCGCCGCCGCCCATGAAGTTGGTGCTTTTCATGCGCAGGCCGGCATCGGTGCCATCCGACACATTGTCCTCGGCCAGGATGTTCTGAATCCACGCCCCGGTGTGGCTGCCCGCAACCACCATGCCGTGGCCCTTGCGGAAGTAGTTGTTGAAGATCCACGCATCTTCCTGGGCTTTCTGATGCACCGCATCGGCGCCAGTGCCGGCGGCAAAGTTGACGCAGTCATCGCCGGTATCGAAGAAGTTGTTGAACACCATCGCGCCCCGGCTGTTGGCGAACTCGATGCCGTCACCGTTGTTGGCGTCGTAGGTCTTGTGGGTGGTGTTGGCCAGCACCACATTGCGCGTTTCCAGGTTCATGATGCCGTGGTACGCCGGGTTGAGCACGGTGAAGCCGCCGTAGAACACGTTGGTCACATCGCGCAGGGTAATCAACGACGAGCGCATCTGCCCATAGGCGTCCTTGACGTTCATGCCTTCGGCCACCGCCCGCTCGACCTGCGCCTTGGCCAGCACCCCATCGTGCATATAGCGGGTGTTGTCACTGGGCAGGTAGAACGGCAGTGGCTGGCCGCGCTCGTCGCGCACATCGGCGTTGCGCTTCCAGCCGTTGCCGTCGATGGTGCCCTTGCCGACGATACGGATATTCTCGAACGCCTGGTGCTTGCGTGGGTCACGGGGCAAGGCGTTGATCAGCGACGCCGGGCGTACGGTGGTGGAATACGGGTACTGGATATAACCGTCGCGCGGGTAGTCCTCGGCCCGTTCAGACCCAAGCAAGGTCGCGCCTTCGGCGATTTCCAGGGTCATGTTGCTCTTCAGGTACAGCGCCCCGCTTTTGTAGGTACCGGCCGGCAGCAACACCTTGCAGCCCACGCTGCAGGCATCGATGGCGCTTTGGATTGCGGCGGTGTCGAGGGTGCTGCCATCGCCCTTGGCGCCGTAGCGCTTCACATCGAACAGCGCCGGCACCGGGGTGGTGCGCTGAGCCACGGCCGCGCTTGGTGCAGACTCCTTGCCGTTACGGTCCACCGAACGCACGGTGAAGCGGTATTCGGTGTCGGGCTTCAGGCCTTGGGCGGTGTAGCTGTGGATGGCGATGCGGTGGTGGAAGTTGTGCACGTCCTGCTGGTAGAAGCGATCGATGTACGGCTTGGCCGGCGAGACCTCGCCGTTGTTGGTGTTGCTGCTGCCCAGCAACTTGCCATTGGCGTACACATGGTAGTCGACGATATCGGCGTGGTTGGCGGGCTTTTCCCACACCAGGATGATCTGCTGATCATCGTAGGCCAGAGTTGGCACCTGGACCTTGACCGGGGCTTGTACCGCCCACAGCGGCATACTGCAGGTCATGGCCAGGGTGGCGAGAAGTGTCGGGTTGCGCATGCAGGGTCTTCCTTGTTGTTGTTTTGAACCAATGCGTGGCGTCAGGCGCTCAGCCCTTGATGCTCAAGGTACTGACGGCGGTTGACGAAGGTTTCGCGGGGCATCTCCTGCACATCCACTGACAGCGCCTTGACCTCGGGCAGCAACGCCACCAGCGCCGCCACTACTGCCATGCCGAGGCTGCGGCACTGCTGCTCGGTGCGCCCGCCCAGCACATGCAGGGCGATGTGGACAAAATCATCATGGCCGGCGCCGCAGCGGTAATGGCTGAAGGTATTCAGGCGGGCCTTGATTTCGCCGGGCTGGAACAGACCGCTGGCGTCGATGGCGTCGTGCACGGTGCTCAGCAGCGTTTGTTCGCCTACCCGCTGGGCCAGGGTGGTGGGGCAATCGATGGTGCAGTGGGGCATGAGGGGTCCTTGGTGATCTGGGTTGGCCAAGCCCGCGCCCACTGATGCCATAGCAACGGTTGTGGGGGCAGGTTTACCGGCGATGGGTCAGGCGCGGGCGGCCATGGGCGTCTCGGCGCTGAAGTCACGGCTAGCTTGCACCAGCATGCGGGTGTATTCATGGCTGGCGAGGTCCTGGCTCAGCGCCTGGCTGTCCAGGCGCTCGACAATGCGCCCCTGCTGCATCACCGCCACTTTGTCACACAGGTGGCTGACCACGCCCAAGTCGTGGGTGACCATCAGGTAGGTGAGTTTCTCGCGCTGGCGCAGGTCAGCCAGCAGGTTGAGGATCTCGGCCTGGACCGACACATCCAGCGCCGAGGTGGGCTCGTCGAGCAACAACACCCGTGGCTGCAGAATCAGTGCGCGGGCAATCGCCACACGCTGGCGCTGCCCGCCTGACAACTGGTGCGGGTAGCGGTAGCGGAAGCTGTCATTGAGCCCGACCTTCAGCAGAATGTCGTTGATACGGTCATCGCGCTCGTCCAGGCCATGGATGATCAATGGCTCGCGCAGCGCGGTGTCGATGGTATGGCGTGGGTGCAGTGAGCCATACGGGTCCTGGAACACCATCTGCACCTTGCGAAAGTGCTCCTTGGGCAGCTTGTGCTGCAACGGCACCCCGCCGATGCTCAGCGCCCCGCTCCAGTGCCGATACTGCCCGGCCAGGCAGCGCAGCACCGTGGTCTTGCCCGAGCCGGACTCGCCGACCAGGCCGAACGATTCGCCGTCCTCGACACTCAGGTTGACGTCGTGCAACACCTGGTTGAGCCCGGCGCCAAGGCCAAAGCTCAGGTTCAATGCATGTGCTTGGATCATGGACATCTCGGTTACCTCAGCAGGTCAGCCACAGGGGGTCGCGTTGCAGCACCGGCAAGCGCGCGCGGCGGTTGTCCATGCTTGGCAAGGCGGCCAACAGGCCACGGGTATAGGGGTGTTCGGCGTATTGCAGGTCACAGGCAGCCAGCGACTCGACCACCCGCCCGGCATACATCACCAGCACCCGGTCGCAGTAGTTGCGCACCAGGTTCAGGTCGTGGCTGACGAAGATCAGCCCCATCTGCTGCTCGACCACCAACTCTTCAAGCACGCTGAGCACCTGCTGGCGCACTGACACATCCAGTGCCGACGTAGGCTCATCGGCAATGATCACCTCAGGGTTGGTGATCACCATCATGGCGATCATGATGCGCTGGCCCATGCCGCCGCTGACCTCGTGGGGATACAGGTTGTAGACCCGCTTGGGGTCGCGGATATGGACCTTTTCCAGCATCAGCAGCACCCGCTCACGGGCTTCGCTGCGGCTGGCCTTGTGGTGCGCCAGGTACGCCTCGGCGATCTGCTCGCCCACTTTTACCACCGGGTTAAGCGAATACTTAGGGTCTTGCATGATCATCGAGATGCGCTGGCCGCGAATCTTCTGCATGGCCCGTTCGCCGGCGCCGAGCAGGTCGACATCACCGAACTGCATGGCCTTGGCCGTAATCTGCGCGCTGGCCGGGTGCAGCTTGAGCAGGCTGCGCCCGACGGTGGACTTGCCCGAGCCCGACTCGCCGACGATGGCGAGTTTTTCCTGGCCCAGGCTGAACGACACATCGCGCACCGCGTGCATCACTTTCTTGCCGTTGACGAAGCGCACGTTGAGCGAATCGACATGGATCTTTGGCGTTGACATAGGGCCTCCGGTTATTCGCTACGCGGGTCGAGAATGTCCCGCAGGCCATCGCCCAGCAGGTTGAACGCCAGGCTCACCAGCATGATCGCAGCCCCGGGGACTGCCACCAGCCACCAGCACTCGAGCATGTAGCGCCGGCCGGTGGAGATCATCGCGCCCCACTCCGGCAGCGGTGCCTGCGCGCCGAGGCCGAGAAAGCCCAGGGCGGCGGCGGTGAGGATGATGCCGGCCATGTTCATGGTCAGGCGGATGATCACCGACGACAGGCACATCGGCACGATGTGGCGAAGGATGATGCGGCTCGACGATGCGCCTTGCAGCTCTACCGCCACGACAAAATCGGCCTTGCGCAGCGACAGGGTTTCGGCCCGCGCCAGGCGCGCGATTGGCGGCCAGGAGGTCAGCGCGATGGCCACCACGGCATGTTCCAGGCCAGGGCCAAGGGCCGCAATGAACGCCAGCGCCAGCACCAGGCTTGGGAACGAGATGAAGATGTCGGTGATGCGCATGAACACAGTGTCGATGACGCCGCCGAAATAGCCCGAGACGGTGCCGATGAACAGCCCGATGGGGCCGACGATGATGGTCACCAGGGCAATGATGTAAAGGGTGATGCGGGCGCCATAGACCAGCCGGCTGAAGATGTCGCGGCCATATTCGTCGGTGCCGAACCAGTGCGCAGCGCCCGGGGCTTGCAGCGCGTTGGCAAGGTTCTGCACCACCGGGTCGTGGGTGGCGATCCACGGCGCGAAGGCGGCGACCACGATCAGCAGCAGGGCCACCAGCAAACCGGCCAGGGTCATCGGGTTGCGCACCAGCAGGCGCAATACGCGCAGGCTGCTCTTGCCCAGCGCCTCAAGGCTTGAGCTGGGTGTATCCTGCGGCCGCTTGGCGGCAGTTTCGGTAGAAGACATGTTGGCAATCATCGGCATGTTCTCAAGGTGAAATCATGGCCACCGGGGTGCCCGCAGGCACCGCCGGTGGTGCTCAGCGCTGCTTGTAGACGCCCAGGTAACGGGTGGCCTCGGCGTCATCGCCGGTAAAGCCCTTGATGTCGACGGCACTCACCGCGGTGTCGGTCATCTGCGACACCACCATGATCGGCCCGACCTGCTTGTCGTACAGCTCCTGCGCCTGGTGATACAGCGCCAGGCGCTTGCCGGCGTCCCGTTCGACGCCGGCCTGGTCGATCAAGGTGTTGAGCTGTGGGCTGTAGAACGAGGCGCGCCAGCCCTGGAAGTTGGGCAACCCGGCGCTGTCGCTGTTGTCGGGGTTGTACACGAACGTGCGCAGACTGAAGTACGGGTGCGGATAGCGCTCGGCGCCGCGGGCAACGATCATGTCGAAGTTGCGTGCGCGCATGGCGCCGTACACCTGGTTACCGGTGCCGGTGATGATTTGCGCCTTGATGCCACCTTCGGCCAGGGTCGACTGCATGCGTGCGGCAATATCGATGAATGGCGGCTCGGACAGCGTGCGGATGGTGGTGGTGAAGCCCTGCGGATAGCCGGCTTCGGCCAGCAATGCCTTGGCCTTGGCGACATCCATCTTGTAGCCAGGGTCCGGCAGGCGCGCCTGGAGCCCAAGCTGCATCGGCTGCTGGTTGAGCTTGCCGTAGTGCGGCATGACCTGCTCGTCGAGGCCCTTGTAGTCGATCAGGTTGCGCACCGCTTCGCGGACTTTCTGGTTGGCGAACTCGGGCTGTTTCATGCTCATGGCCACGTAGTACATGGTGCCGCGTTGCAGCGCCTGCACCTGCAGCTTGTCCGAGCTTTCGATGGCCTTGATGTCGGGCGCCGCCATGCCGTAGGCAAGGTCCAGGTCGCCCCGTTCGAGCATCAGGCGCAGCGACTGCGACTCGGTCATGTGCCGCACCAGCACCCGCTTCATCTTGGCGGGGCCGGCCCAGTAGCCGTCGAAACGGGTCATCACCAGCGCATCGTTGGCGCTCCATTTGCTCAAGGTGAACGGGCCGCTGCCGGCTTCGTTGGTGACCAGCCACGCCGCCCCGAGGTCGCCGTTCTTCTCATGCTTGAGCACCTGTTGGCGGTCCACCACCACGGCGCTTGGCGATACCGCCAGCGAGTCGATCACCAGCAATGGGTCGGTCGGCTGCGGCAGCTCCACCACCAGGGTATGGGCGTCCACGACGCGGATCAGTTGCTGGATGTTTTCGCTGCTGTAGCCATAGGCCTTCCAGGTGGTGGCCAGGCCGTAGTTGAGTTTCATTACCCGGTACAGCGACCAGGCGACGTCTTCGGCGGTGAGCAAGTTGCCGGAGTGGAACTTGACGTCGGGGCGCAGGTAAAAGGTGATCTGCTTGCCGTCGTCGCTCACCGTCCAGCGCTCGGCCAGTTGCCCGAGGTGCTTGTCGGGGCTGCCGTTGTCGCGCTTGATCAGGGTGTCGTACAGGTTGGCATTGACCCCCGAGGCATCCAGGCCCGGCGCGTTGGCCGGGTCGATGGAGAACAGGTTGACCATGCTCATGCCGACGATCAGCTGATCGGCCGGGGTTTTCGCCTGCACGGCGGCCAGCGGGCCGAGCAGCAGCGCAGTGCCGAGCAAGGCGGTGCGCAGCGGCGGGAATATTGACTTCATGTGGGCATCCTTTTTTTATTATTCAGTGGGCGCCGCTTTGCGCCCCTTCACGGCACCAGGCCGATAGCATCAACGTTGACCGGTTAGCGTGGGAGCGGGCTTGCCCCGCGATGACTCCTGTCACCTTCACCACCGCTATCGCGGGGCAAGCCCGCTCCCACGCTATCCAGCTTCCTACAGGGCAACCCCGATCCGTCAGCGGGTTCTTGGGTCGAAGACCTTGTACAGGGCGTCGCTGATGAGGTTCAGCGCCACGAAGATCAGGCCGATCACCAGCACGCAGCCCATCACCGCGTTCATGTCGCCAAGCATCAGGCTGCTGGTCAGGTACTGGCCGAAGCCCGGCCAGGCAAAGACGGTTTCGATCAGCACCGCACCTTCGAGCAGCGAGCCGTAGGCCAGGGCGACCACAGTCAGCAACTGCACGAGGATGTTGCGAAACGCGTGGTTCCACACCACCTGGCGGCGCGACAGGCCCTTGACCCGTGCGGTGATGATGTATTCCTGGGACAGCTGTTCGAGCATGAAGCTGCGGGTCATGCGGCTGATGTAAGCCACCGAATTGAGGCCCAGAATCAGCGCCGGCAGCACGATATGGCGCAGCGCGCTGCTGAAGGCATCCCAATCGCGGGCAAGCGCAGTGTCGATCAGCAACAGGCCGGTGACCTCATCGACCATGCCGTCATAGGCAAGGTCGATGCGCCCTGCCCCGCCTGCCCAACCGAGCCAGGCGTAGAACACCAGAAGGCCCATCATGCCGACCCAGAAAATCGGCGTGGAGTAGCCAAACAAGGTGATGACCCGCGCCACATGGTCGCCAATTCGCCCCTGGTTACTGGCTGCGACCACACCCAGCGGCAGGCCGATCAGCACACCGAACAGAATCGCCAGGGTGGCCAGCTCGATGGTGGCCGGGAAGACTCGCCTGATGTCATCCAGCACCGGGTGGCCAGTCAGCAGCGCGTTGCCAAAATCGCCGTGCAGCAGGTCATTCAGGTACAGGCCGAACTGGGTCCAGATCGGCTTGTCCAGGCCCATGGCCCGGTACACCTGGTCGTAGGTGGAGCTATCGGCGTCGGGGCCGACCACAGCCAGCACCGGGTCCAGCGGCATCACCCGGCCAATGAAAAAGGTCAGCGCCAGCAGGCCAAGCAGGGTCACCATGACCGTGCCGGCCCTGCGGGCGGTACCTGACACGCGAGTACCCAGCACAGAGGCAGTCGAAGCAAACATAACGGGCTCCTGAAAAAGCGGTCACCGGGGTGCGGGGCGAGCCCCGACCCCTCAACGCGACTTGTAGACGTCTTTGTAACGCGTGGTGGCGGCGGTATGGCCCTGGTAGTCCTGCACGTCGTGGTACAGCACCACGGTGTCGGTCATCTGCGAAATCGGCAGAATCGCGCCCACCTGGGTGTCCAGGGTCTGCTGGATCTGCTGGTACTGGGCCATTTGACGGGCTTTGTCAGGCTCGACCTCAGCCTGCTCGATCAGGCTGTTCAGCTCCGGGCTGTAGAACGAGGTGCGCCAGCCCTGGAAGTTGCTCAGCTTGGCTTCGTCGCGGTTGTCCGGGTTGTACACCAGGGTGCGCAGGCTCGAATGCGGATGGCGCTCGGCCCCGCCGCCGCCACGCCCGACCAGCATGTCGAAGCTGCGTTCGCGCATGGCGCCGTAGATCTGGTTGCCGGTGCCAGTAACGATGGTGGCCTGGATGCCGGCCTGGGCCAGGGTCGATTGCAGGCTGGAGGCAATATTGATGAACGGCGGCTCTGTGAGCACCCGAATGGTGGTCTTGAAACCGTTCGGGTAGCCGGCCTCAGCCAGCAGTTTTTTCGCCTCGGCGACGTTCAGCGTGTAACCCGGGTCATCCAGGCGCGCCGGCAGGCCAAGCGGCAGCGGGCGCTGGTTAAGCTGGCCATAGTGCGGCATCACGGTTTGGTTGATGCCTTGATAGTCGATCAGCGAGCGCACGGCCTTGCGCACCCGCACATCGTCATAGGGCTTGTTCTTTACGCTCAGCGCCACGTAATACAAGGTGCCGCGCTGTACAGTCTGGGTGCGAACGTTGTCTGACTTCTCCAGCGCTTCGATATCGGGCGCCGACATGCCCTTGGCCAGGTCCAGGTCGCCGCGCTCGACCATCAGGCGCAGCGACTGCGACTCGGTCATGTTGCGCATGACAATGCGCTTGAGCTTGGCCGGGCCGCCCCAGTAGCCGTCGAAACGGTTCATCAGGATGACGTCGTTGGCGCGCCAGTCCTTGAGGATGAACGGCCCGCTGCCGGCGGCGTGGGTGGTCAGCCAGGCGCCGCCCATGTCATCGCCCTTCTGGTGCTGCTGCACCACTTTGCGGTCGAGGATGAACGCGCTGGGCGAGGTGGCCAGGGTGTTGAGCACCAGTTGCGGGTCGGTTGGGCGCGGCAGCTCGACCACGAAGGTGTGCTCGTCGACGGCGCGCAGGGTTTGCGCGGCGTTGCCTGCGGTGAAGCCGTAGGCTTTCCAGGTCGAAGCCAGGGCCAGGTTGAGCTTGAGCACACGCTGCAGCGACCAGGCGACGTCTTCGGCAGTCAGCGGGTTCCCGGACTGGAACTTGACGCCCTGGCGCAGCTTGAAGGTCAAGGTCTTGCGGTCGTCGCTGACCTGCCAGCTTTCGGCCAGCGCCGGCACCAGCTTGTCGGGCTGGCGCACATCCTGCACCAGCAGCATGTCGTAAAGGTTGGCGTTGACCTCCGAGACATCCAGCCCGGTAGCGGCAGCCGGGTCCAGGGACAACAGGTTGATCATGCTCATGCCGACGATCAGCTGGTCGGCCGGGGTTTTGGCGAATGCAGCAGAGACCGGGGCCAGCGCCAGCGATGCGGCCAGGACCCCCGCCCAGACTGTGGGAAGAACGCTCATGTGAGATAGCCTTTTTATAGTTATTGGACTCTCGGGCGGTGCGCGAACCCGCGCACCGCCATGACACGAATCAGAAGCTCTGCAGCGTATTGGTCTCGACGTAGTCGAAGTCGATGTCTTCACCCAGGCCCGGCAGGCTCGACAGGTGCACGAAACCGTCCTGGTCCATCGGGTCGACCAGGCGCTTGAGGTAGGCCGGCACCTCGTCGTAGTCGAGGAATGGGTGCAATAGGCCGCGCTCGTACCAAGTGCAGTTCTTGATGGCGCCGACCACGGCAAGGTTCGCCGCCCCGTTGCCGTGGATTTCGCAATCCATGCCGAATGATTCGGCCATGTGCGCAACCTTCAGGCACGGCGCGATACCCCCCACCCCGGCCACCCCGGCACGGAGGATATCGCAGACATCGTTCTTCACCCAGCTGGCCCGGCTCAGGTGCTTGCCACCCAGGCTTTCCGGGCCCAGCACCGGGATATCCAGCTGGCCGGCAAGCCAGGCGTAGCTCTCGGCGGAGTCTTCCATCATGGGTTCTTCGAACCAGGCGAAGTCGAGCTTTTCCAGGGCCCGGCCGATGGTCAGCGCTTCGGTGCGGCTGTACCAGTGGTAGCCGTCGATCATCAGTGCGATGTCCGGGCCAACCGCCTCGCGCACTGCGGCGCAGGCCTTGATATCCATGGCCACGCTTGGGGCGAACGACACCGGCGGCATCCAGGTGTGCAGCTTGATGGCTTTATAGCCGCGCTTGACCAGAGTTTCGGCGAAGCGGCCGTATTCCTCAGGGGTAGACAGCCCGCCCGGCAGCTCATCGCCGCACATGGTGGAACCATAGGCCGGCACCTTATCGCGGTAGCCGCCAATCAACTTGTGCACCGGCACGCCGAGCTTGCGCCCGGCCCAGTCCCACAGTGCCTGCTCCACCAGCGCCAGGGCGCGGTCGGTGAGCTGGCTGGCGCTGCCACGCTGCCAGTGCGCCAGGTCATGCCAGATTTTTTCGCGGTCGAAGGCGTTGGCGCCAACCAGTACCTTGCGCACGAAGTTGTCGAGGACATAGGGGCGGATCAGTTCGGGGGCGCCCAACGCGTAGCCTTCGTGGCCGCATTCGGTACGAATGCGCAGCAGCGCCATCTTGGCCTGGGTCACGTCGCCGGGGTGGGCATGGCCGGCGCTGTCTACGGCGCGGCGTGTGGGGTAGGAAAAAATCTGCACGTTTACAGCGGTGATGATCATGGACGTCTGTGCCTTCTTATTGGATTTGTGGCGAGGGAGTCACGCTCTGGGAAGGATCCTACGTCATCATACAACTTTTGAAAAGCACCTCTTTAAAACTGATTTAGAGGCCGTATTTTTGTGCTACACAGCGTTCGACACCCACAATCACCAGACCACACAGCACTCGAAATGCTTATTCTAGAGCCATCACTCCAAGTGATCAGACAACATTCAAAGAAATCGTAGACAGCCGCAAAGTCGTACGATAACTTATTCGAAAAATCACGGAGCGACCTCACCCACACCGACACCCTTCGCCACACGCCTCATAACGTCCTCAACAAAAACAAAAAAAGAAGATCGCATGAACAACACACTCCGCCGCCTCATTGCCGTCAGTACGCTCGGCCTGTCCTTCTACGCTTGCGCAGACTCGGCCAGCATCAACTACCGACACGGTTTTACCGAAGACGACAGCATTCACTCCGACCGCATCAAGCTCAATTACCGCAAGGATAATGGGCTGGGCTTTGCCGCCGAGATCAAATACAAGACTGCCGGCGACCGGGAAGACGTCGCGTACGACAACATTGTCAACAATGGCCATGAATTCACTGTGGACTACAACTACAAGTTGAGCCCCAAGTCGACGCTGACCCCCGCCTTCCAGATGGACAGCTCCAAGGATGCGACCACTTACAAGTTCGGCCTGAAGTACAACTACAAGATCAGCGACACCTGGTACGTCGCCACCCGCGTGCGCCACGACGCACGTAGCCTGGACCGCGACCAGATCGACCGCAGCAAAGATGACCGCGCCAAGGACAACCAGAACACTACGCGCCTGGAAGGCTGGCTCGGCTATACCCCCAAAGGCCCTTGGGCCTTCGAGTATCAGTACATCTACTTCGATACCGACTATATCCGCTACGACAACAAGAAAAGCGACTACGAGCAGAACTTGATCGTCAAGTACAAGCTCAACAAAGCATGGGCGCCGTTCATGGAAGTGGGGGATATCAAAGTCAACTCCACCACCGATGACCGCCAGGCTCGCTGGCGTATCGGGGTGCAGTACAACTTCATGTAAGCCACCGTCACCGGGCAACTTGAAACGTGCCCGGTGTTGTTCTTTCAATTAATGACAAGGTTTTACCGTGCCCCAGACTCCCACTGCAAAACCCTTCAACTGCCTGCTGCTGACTGGCGCTGCCGGCGGCCTTGGGCAAATTCTGCGTGAAGCGTTGCAGGCCCACGCCAATGTGGTGCGCGCCTCTGACATCAGCGCCATGGCGCCACCTGCCGGCGACCATGAACAAGTCATCAGCTGCAACCTGGCCGACAAGGCCGGCGTGCTGGCACTGGCAGAAGGCGTGGATGCCATCGTGCACCTGGGCGGGATCTCCACCGAGCGTGCGTTCGAAGAGATTCTGCAGGCCAATATCGTCGGCACTTTCCATATCTATGAAGCCGCGCGCAAACACGGCATCAAGCGCGTGGTCTTCGCAAGCTCCAACCACGTCACCGGGTTCTACCCGCAGGACGAACTGGTCGACGCCCACTCCCCGCGCCGCCCGGACTGCTACTACGGGCTGTCGAAGGCCTACGGCGAGGACCTGGCGACCTTCTATTACCACCGCTATGGCATCGAAACCGTGAGTTTGCGCATCGGCTCCTCGTTCCCCGCCCCGCGCAACCTGCGCATGTTGTCGACCTGGCTCAGCTATGCCGACCTCGCTCACCTGGTGGAGCGCGCCCTGCTGGCCGAAGACGTTGGCCACACCGTGGTCTATGGCGTGTCGGCCAACCGCGACCTGTGGTGGAGCAACCGCTACGCAGCCCACCTTGGCTTCAACCCACAGGACAGCTCGGAGCGTTTTCGCACACAGCTCGAGCAACAGCCCCAGGCTGCCGCCGACGACGCCACCGCCCGCCTGCAAGGCGGCGCCTTCACTGCTGCCGGCCCGTTCGGCGACTGACCACAAGGAGCACCCGATGAACGCCGAACTGATCATCAATGCCCGTAATGCCACGGGCGAGAGCCCGGTATGGCAGCCACAGGAAAACGCCCTGTACTGGGTCGACATCCCGGCCGGACGTCTGCATCGCTGGCAGTTGGACGGTCATTTCAGCTACTGGACTGCCGATGAAATGCTCGGCTGCATTGCGCGCAGCCCGGAGGGGCACTGGCTGGGAGCCCAGCAAAGCGGAATTTTCAAGCTCACGCCGCAAGCCGACGGGCGCCTGCACGCCGAAAAATGCGCCGCTGTCGAACACGCCCTGCCGGGTATGCGGTTCAATGACGGGCGTTGCGACCGGCAGGGGCGTTTCTGGGCCGGCACCCTGCAAACCAGCATGGGGGGTGAGCAAGCAGGTGCAATGTATCGCCATGAGCAAGGCCTGGATGGCGCCGTGCCAATGCTGCAGGCACAACTAACCGGGCTTACAGTCCCCAATGGACTGGCATTCAGCCCGGATGGCAGGACCATGTACCTGAGTGACTCGCACCCCAACGTGCAATTGATCTGGGCGTTCGACTATGACATCGACAGCGGCACCCCGCACAATCGCCGGGTGTTCGTCGATATGAACGCGCACCCCGGCCGGCCGGACGGGGCGGCAGTGGATGCCGAGGGCTGTTACTGGATCTGCGCCATCGACTCGGGCCAGGTGCTGCGCTTTACCCCCGAGGGGAAGCTGGACCGGACGCTGGAATTGCCGGTGAAGAAGCCAACCATGTGTGCGTTTGGTGGGCCGCAGCTCGATACGCTGTTTGTGACCTCGATTCGCCCTCAAGGGGTGGATCTGCGGGATCAGCCATTGGCAGGCGGGGTGTTTGCATTGAACCCTGGTGTCAAAGGGCTGCCGGAGCCGATGGTACGGGGCTGAAACCCCCAGCGACGCGGTGTAGGAGCGGCCTTGTGTCGCGAAAGGGCTGCGTAGCAGCCCCAAGATCTCACCCTCACGCACAATCACCGGGGCTGCTGCGCAGCCCTTTCGCGACACAAGGCCGCTCCTACACCCTGACCGCGTGCGCAGCGGGCAGAATCAAAATCTATACAAAAACCATCCCCTGTATAGCTTTCCGGTAAGCCGTGCGCTATACCTGTACAACAATCAAGCGTTGTACAGGCCTAAAGCATGTCCACCTACCTGCAAACCTTCGCCGAACGCTTCGCCACCCTCGACGCGAATAACCTCGACCGGCTGGCCGAGCTATACAGCAACGACATCACCTTCCGCGACCCACTGCACCGGCTCAGCGGCCTCCCTGCCCTGCACCAATATTTCGCCGAGCTTTACGCCAACGCCCGCGATATCAGCTACCAGTTCGAAGGCGCTGACGAAATCGCCCCCGGCCACGGCTACCTGCGCTGGACCTTGCAGTTTAGCCACCCGCGGCTGAACAGCGGACGCGCGATCAGCGTGCAAGGCTGCAGCCACCTGCAGTGGCGCGAGCGCGTGCACTTTCACCAGGACTACTACGACGCCGGCGCCTTGCTGTACGAGCATGTGCCAGTGATGGGCAGCGCCATTCGCTGGCTCAAAGGCAGGCTGGCATGAGCCGCTGCTGGCTGACCGGCGCCAGTAGCGGTATCGGCGCGGCACTGGCGCTCCTGCTGCTGGAACAGGGCCATCACGTCGCACTCAGCGCACGCCGGGCCAAGCCGCTGCTGGACCTGGCCGCACGCTATCCGGAGCAGGTGCTGCTGGCCGTCGGCGATATCGATGACCCGCAGCAAGTCGCCGCCATCACCGAGCATATTCGAGAGCAATGGGGCGCGCTGGACCTGGTGGTGCTCAATGCCGGCACCTGCGAATACTTCGAACCCGGCCAGCTCGATACCGCGCTGCTGGAGCGGGTGCTGCGCACCAACCTGTTCGGCGCCAGCCACTGCATCGCCGCCGCCCTGCCGCTGTTGCGGGCAGGCCAGCGGCCGCACTTGGCGGTCACCAGCAGTTCGGTGACCTGGCTCGCGCTGCAACGCGCCGGCGCCTACGGTGCGTCCAAGGCGGCGCTGCGCTATCTGCTGGAGTCGCTGCGCATCGACCTGATCAAGGAGGGCATCGACGTCACCCTGATCAACCCAGGCTTCGTCGATACGCCACTGACACAGCGCAACGACTTCGCCATGCCGCAACTGTGGAGCGCCGAGCGCGCCGCCCGGCACATCGCCGCGCGCCTGCAGCGGCGACCGCTGGAAATCAACTTCCCGGCCCTGTTCACCTTGGTATTGCGCCTGCTTGGCGCGCTGCCGGGGCGCTGGCGGCTGAAACTGGGCCAGCGTCTGGCCCGCAATTCCCAGGAATAAACCATGCGTATCGCCATTATCGGCAGCGGCATCGCCGGCCTGACCTGCGCTCACCTGCTGTCACGTAAGCATGAAGTCACTGTGTTCGAGGCCGACGCGCGCATCGGCGGCCACACCCACACCGTCAAGGTGCAGGTGCGCGGCCAGGCCTATGCGGTCGACACCGGTTTCATCGTCTACAACGACTGGACCTACCCGAACTTCATTCGCCTGCTCGACCAGCTCAAGGTGCCTACGCGACCAACCGAAATGAGCTTTTCGGTGCACGACCCGCGCAGCGGCCTGGAATACAACGGCCACAACCTCGACACCCTGTTCGCCCAGCGCAGCAACCTGCTCAGCCCGGCGTTCTGGGGCATGCTGCGCGACATCCTGCGTTTCAACCGCCAGGTGATCGAAGACCTCGACAACCAACGCATCAGCCCTGACGCAACCCTTGGCAGCTACCTGCTGGCGCAGGGTTACGGCAAGCGCTTCATCGACCACTACATCCTGCCCATGGGCGCGGCGATCTGGTCCATGGCGCCGCTCGGCATGCTCGGTTTCCCATTGCAGTTCTTCGTGCGGTTCTGCCGTAACCACGGCTTGTTGTCGGTCAACCAACGCCCGCAATGGCGGGTGATCGAGGGCGGTTCGAGCAGCTACATCGAGCCGCTGTGCAAGCCTTTTGCAGAGCGCATCCGCCTGTCATGCCCGGTGCGCCGAGTAAGCCGTGATGAAGGCGGCGTCACCCTCGACAGCGCCGCAGGCAGCGAACGTTTCGACAGCGTGGTGTTCGCCTGCCACAGCGACCAGGCGCTGGCTTTGCTGGAGGCGCCCAGCGCCCAGGAGCGTGGGGTGCTCGGCGCACTGCAGTACGCCGCCAACGATGTGGTGCTACACACCGATACACGCTTGCTGCCAAAGCGGCGCAAGGCCTGGGCCAGCTGGAACTACCGCCTGGGCGGCAGCGATGAAGCACCCGCCGCGCTGACCTACAACATGAACATCCTGCAAGGCATCGAGGCGCCGGTGACCTTCTGCGTCAGCCTCAACCAGACCGCGCAGATAGACCCGGCGCAAATCCTCGCCCGCTTCGAATACGCACACCCCCAGTACAGCTTGCCGGCCCTCGCCGCCCAGGCCCGCCACGCCGAGTTGCAAGGCCAGCAACACAGCTACTACTGCGGCGCTTACTGGGGCAATGGTTTCCATGAAGACGGCGTGCTTAGTGCCCTGCAAGTGGCCGAGCATTTTGGGGAACAGCTGTGAACAGCAGCCTGTGCCACGGCTGGGTCAGCCATCAACGCCTGACACCACGCCCCCACGCCTTCCGTTACCGCACCGCCATGCTGTACCTGCACCTGGACGAGTGGCCGGCGCTGTTGCGCCTGTCACGCTGGCTGGGGCGCTCGCGCTGGGCGCCGATGAGCCTGCGTGAACGCGACTACCTGCCAGCCCTGACTGGCAGCGGCACAAGCCTGGCCGACGCCGCGCGGCAACTGGTGGCCGAGGCCACCGGGCAAGCCTGCGAAGGCGCCGTGCACCTGCTGACCCAGCCGCGCTGTTGGGGCTTGTCGTTCAACCCGGTGAGCTTCTACTTCTGCCACGACCTGCACGGCCAGCTTTCGGCGATTCTGCTGGAGGTGCGCAACACGCCGTGGCGCGAGCGTTTTCACTATGTGCTGCCGGTGCAGGGCAACCTGGACCAGCCGTTCGCCATGGCCAAGGCGTTCCACGTTTCGCCGTTTCTGCCTGTGGACATGCAGTACCGCCTGCGCTTCGCCCTCGAAGGGCCGCACGTGCGCATCCAGATGCAGAACTGGCGCGACGGCGCGAAGGTGTTCCAGGCCGACCTGGCACTGCAACGCCAGCCGCTGGACCGCACGGCACTACACAGGCATGTGCTGGCATTTCCCTGGGCCAGCCTGCGCACCGTTTCGGCCATTTACTGGCAGGCCCTGCGCCTGCTGCTCAAACGCACTCCCGTGCACGACCACACCCCGACCCAGGGCAACCTGGCGCTGGGCCACCCCGCAAACGAGGAACTCGACAATGCCCAACAACACCCTGAGCGTTAGCAAGTCGGCAGGCCTGAGCCCGTTGCTCGGCGGGCTGGGCCGAAGCGCCGTCATCGCTCAGCTCAAACGCTTGCGCCATGGCCACCTGCGCCTGCTTTGCCAGGGCGAAACCCTGAGCTTCGGCGACGCCGCAAGCCCACTGCAAGCCGAGGTGCAGGTGCTGGACGACGCGCTGTGGGGGCTGGTGGCCAGCAACGGCTCCATCGGGGCCGGCGAGGCGTATATCCACGGCTACTGGCACAGCCCGGACCTGGGCGCGGTGACCCGGCTGTTCGTCGCCAACCTCGATGTGCTCGATGCCATGGAAGGCGGCCTGGCCCGCCTGGGGCGCCCGGCGCTGCGCCTGCTGCACGGGTTCAACCGCAACAGCCAGCGTGGCTCGCGGCGCAATATCCTTGCCCATTACGACCTGGGCAACGCGCTGTTCGAGCGCCTGCTCGACCCGACCATGATGTACTCGGCAGCGCAGTTCGAAAGCGCCGAGCAAAGCCTTGAACACGCGCAACTGAACAAGCTGCAGCGCATCTGCGAAAAGCTTGAACTCAAGCCCGAGGACCACCTGATAGAAATCGGCACCGGCTGGGGCAGCCTGGCCATCCATGCCGCCAGCCAATTCGGCTGCCGGGTGACCACCACGACGCTTTCGCAGGCGCAGTACACGCACACCTTGGCGCGGGTCAAGGCGCTGGGCCTTGAGCAGCGCATCACCGTGCTGTGCGAGGACTACCGCAATTTGCAGGGGCGCTTCGACAAGCTGGTGTCGATCGAGATGATCGAGGCCGTTGGCCACCGCTACCTGCCCACCTACTTCCGCCAATGTGCGGCGTTGCTCAAGGCTGACGGGCTGATGCTGATCCAGGCCATCACCATCCGCGATCAGCGCTATGCCCAGGCGCGTCGCTCGGTGGACTTCATCCAGCGCTACATCTTCCCAGGCGGCGCCCTACCCTCGCTGAGCGTGCTGCTGGACACCGCCAGCCGCCAGACCGAGCTGAACCTGGTGCACCTGGAAGACTTCGGCCAGGACTACGCGCGCACCCTGCGCCATTGGCGCGACAACCTGCGCACGGCGCGCACGGCGCTGACCGAGCTTGGCTACGACGACAGCTTCCAGCGGCTGTGGGAGTTCTACCTGTGTTATTGCCAGGGCGGTTTTGAAGAGCGTGCCATCGGCGTTGCGCAGTTACTGTGGGCCGCGCCACACGCTCGCCGCGCTGCGCTGCCGGGTGCATAAGCGTGGGCCGGGCATGGCTGGTCGGCAATGCGCTGTGGCTGCAAGCCGGCTGGTGGGCCTGCGTGCTCGGGGCGCGTACACCGGCCTGGTTGCTGGTGATTCCTGTCGGCCTGGCACTGCACCTGTGGCTGTGCCCGACCCCCCGCGAAGAGGTGTGGGCGCTGCTACGCGTGGCGTTGCTGGGGTGTATTGCCGATAGCCTGCTCGGGCTGCTGGGGGTGTTCGTATTCGAGGCCTGGCCGCTGCCGCTGTGGCTGGCATTGATGTGGCTGGTGCTTGCCTGCGGCATGCGCCACAGCCTGGCCTGGGCCGGCCGCGTGCCGTGGTGCGGCGCGCTGGCGGGGTTGGTGGGTGGGCCATTGGCCTACCTGGCCGGCGCGCGCCTGGCAGGGGTTGAGTTGCCGCTGGGGGCGATGGGCACCGGCTTGCTGCTGGCGCCTTTGTGGGCGCTGGGGTTGCCTTGGCTGGCGAAGGTGGGGTCTGGTCGCGAATGTGGGAGCGGTCTTGCCCCGCGATAGCATCACTCTGGCTGCTGGCCGAATCGCGGGGCAAGCCCGCTCCCACAGTTCTTTCTGGCCCCGAGTGATTTCGCATGGACCAACCCACCCCCCAGCCGGCCTACGTGTTGCACAGCCGCGCCTACAAGGAAACCAGCGCGCTGGTGGACTTGCTCACCCCCCAGGGGCGGGTACGGGCGGTGCTGCGCCGGGCGCGGGGCAAGGGCGGTAGCCTGGTGCGCCCATTCGTGCCGCTTGAGGTTGAGCTGCGCGGGCGAGGGGAGCTGAAGAACGTCGGCCGTATGGACAGCAGCGGTATCGCCGCCTGGCTGCATGGCGATGCACTATTCAGCGGGTTGTACCTCAATGAGTTGCTGATGCGCCTGCTGCCAGCGGAGGCGCCGTACCCGGCGCTGTTCGAGCATTACACCCTGACCTTGCAGGCCCTGGCTGCCGGTCGCCCGTTGGAGCCGCTGCTGCGTGCGTTCGAATGGCGGCTGCTGGACGAGTTGGGCTACGCCTTTGCCCTGCACCATGACGTCAATGATGCCCCGGTGGTTGCCGATGGCCTGTACCGGTTGCTGGTCGATGCCGGGCTTGAGCGGGTCGAGCTGTTTCAGCCCGGGTTGTTCAAGGGCACCGAGCTGCTGGCATTGGCTGACGCGGACTGGGCCGCCCCCGGTGCATTGCTTGCGGCCAAGCGCCTGATGCGCCAGGCGCTGGCGGTGCACCTGGGGCCCAAGCCGCTGGTCAGCCGGGAACTGTTTCGCAAGCGCTGATCACGACGTATGCTGTGTGGCTCAACTATCAGGAGAGCCTTTCGTGACTCACAGCAACCGCATGCTTCTTGGCGTCAACATCGACCACGTGGCCACCCTGCGCCAGGCACGCGGCACGCGTTACCCTGATCCGGTCAAGGCTGCGCTGGACGCCGAAGAGGCGGGCGCCGACGGCATTACCGTGCACCTGCGTGAAGACCGCCGGCATATTCAGGAACGTGATGTACTGCTGCTCAAGGACGTGTTGCAAACGCGCATGAACTTCGAGATGGGCGTCACCGAAGAGATGATGGCCTTCGCCGAAAAGGTCCGCCCTGCGCACATCTGCCTGGTGCCGGAAACCCGCCAGGAGCTGACCACCGAAGGTGGCCTGGACGTGGCTGGCCAAGAGGCGCGTATCAAGGCTGCCGTCGAGCGTCTGGCGCGCACCGGCGCCGAAGTGTCGCTGTTCATCGATGCTGACGAGCGCCAGATCGAAGCCTCGCGCCGCGTGGGTGCGCCGGCTATCGAGCTGCACACCGGGCGTTACGCGGATGCCGAAACGCCAGCCGAGGTGGCAGAAGAGCTGCAGCGCATCAAGGATGGCGTCGCCTTTGGCGTCGGCCAGGGCCTGATCGTGAACGCCGGCCATGGCCTGCACTACCACAACGTCGAGGCGGTGGCGGCAATCAAAGGCATCAATGAGCTGAACATCGGCCACGCCTTGGTGGCGCATGCCTTGTTTGTCGGCTTCAAGGCGGCAGTCGCCGAAATGAAAGCCCTGATCATCGCCGCTTCGCGCTGATCACCTCGTGCTGGTTCGGCACTCCGAGCCAGCTCGCCCCTACGCCCGGTTGGGCACTGTTTCGCGCAAGCCTGTGCTGGCCTCATCGCAGGCTGG
>NZ_JABWRF020000003.1:462500-790689 GCF_014268805.2 Pseudomonas farsensis | reverse complement strand
GCCACAAGGGAGCTCGCTACAAGAAGATATGCCTGGCGGGAACAGGGCTGCACATAACCGAGCAAGCCCACGCGCCAGGTAAATCAGAACAGCTCTACCCGCACTCACTCATCCCGCCGCAAATCATCAGGAATCGGCAGATCTTTCTTCAACGGCTCCGGCGACTTACCCTTGCCTGCTCGGTACTGCCGAATCTGGAACACATACGCCAACACCTGCGCCACCGCCAGGTACAAGCCTGCCGGGATCTCCTGCTCAAGCTCGGTCGAGTAGTAAATCGCCCGCGCCAACGCCGGCGACTCCAGAATCTGCACTTTGTGCTCAACCCCGATCTCACGCATTTTCAAGGCAATGAAATCCGTCCCCTTGGCCAGCAGCAACGGCGCTACCCCACCCTTCTCGGGGTCGTACTGCAACGCCACGGCATAGTGCGTCGGGTTGGTGATGATCACATCCGCATCCGGCACCGCCGCCATCATGCGCCGCTGGGAAGCCTCGCGCTGCAACTGCCGGATACGCTGCTTGACCTCAGGCTTACCCTCACTGTCCTTGTACTCGTCCTTCACTTCCTGCTTGGTCATCTTCATTTTCTGGTGCGTCTGATACAGCTGCAACGGCACGTCAGCCGCCGCGATCAGCAACAGCCCGGCAGCCATCCACAACGTGCTCCAGCCAACCACCTGCACAGCATGGATGATCGCCTGCTCCAGCGGCTCGTTGGCAATCGACATCAGCGCCTCGCGGTCGCTGGACAGCACCACCAGGGCCACGATCAGAATCACGAAAAACTTGGCCAGCGCCTTCAGTAGCTCCGTCAGCGCATTCATCGAAAACATCCGCTTGATGCCTGCCAGCGGGTTCATACGGCTGAATTTGGGCTGCAACAGGCTCCCGGAAAAAAGAAAACCACTCAACGCGATGGGCGCGACGAACGCCACCACGAACAGCAGGATCAGCACCGGCTGCACCGCCCAGATGGCCATCTTGCCCGAGGCCAACAGGAACGCGCCCATGCTGCGCTCATCGACGATCACCTCGCGCGTCAGGCTGAAGTTCATGCGCATCAGCGTCATCAGCGTCTCGGCCAGGTGGCCACCGAACATCAGCAGCGCACCCGCACCGGCAAGCGTGACACCCACCGTATTGAGCTCCTTGGAGCGCGCCACCTCACCTTTTTTGCGCGAGTCGGTCTTGCGCTTGTCGGTGGGGTCTTCTGTCTTGTCCTGACCGCTCTCGCTCTCAGCCATGCTCAGCTCGCCCGCGCCAGCTCACGCAGCCACTGCAGCGCTTCGCTGGCCAGTGCCTGGTAATGGGAAAGAATATCGGCAAGGCCGACCCAGAAGATGGCGATACCCAGCACCAGGGTCAGCGGGAAACCGATGGAGAAAATGTTCAATTGGGGCGCCGCGCGGGTCATCACGCCAAACGCGATGTTGACCACCAACAGCGCGGCGATCGCCGGCAGAATCAACAGCAATCCCGCGCCCAGCACCCAGCTCAGGCGCCCGGCCACATCCCAGAAATGCTCGACCACCAGCGCATTGCCGACCGGCAGCGTGGTGAAGCTTTCGGTGAGGATTTCGAACACCACCAGGTGCCCATTCATCAGCAGGAACAGCACACTCACCAGCATGGTCATGAACTGGCTGACCACCGCCACGTTGACGCCGTTGGCCGGGTCCACCATCGAGGCGAACGCCATACCCATCTGCACGGCAACGATCTGGCCGGCAATCACGAACGCCTGGAACAACAACTGCAAAGAGAAGCCGAACAGGGCACCAACGATGATCTGCTCGGCGCACAGCAGCAGGCCGCGAAGGCTCAGGGGGTCGAACTGCGGCAGCGGCGGCAGCGCCGGCACGATCACCACGGTGATAGCCACGGCCACGTACAGCCGCAGGCGCGCCGGGAGCATCTTGGTGCCGAAGATCGGCATGGTCATCAGCACCGCCGTCACCCGGAACAACGGCAGGATGAACGTGGCGACCCAGGTGCCGATCTGCGTGTCGGTCAGCTCCAGCATGGCCGCCTCAGCCGATCAACTGCGGGATGTTGGTGTACAGGCTGATGAAGTACTCCATGAACTTCTGCACCAGCCAAGGCCCGGCAATGATCAGCGTGATCAGCATCATCAGCAGGCGCGGCAGAAAGCTCAGGGTTTGTTCGTTGATCTGCGTGGCGGCCTGGAACATCGCCACCACCAGCCCCACCAGCAAGCTGGGGACCACCAGCGTTGCGACCATCAAGGTGGTCAGCCAGAGCGCGTCGCGAAACAGGTCAACGGCAATTTCCGGGGTCATCGAAGCTCTCCTGGGGCGGCGTCAGACGCCGCCGAAACTGCCGGCAAGGGTGCCCATGATCAAGGCCCAGCCATCCACCAGCACGAACAGCATGATCTTGAACGGTAGCGAGATGATCAGCGGCGACAGCATCATCATACCCATTGCCATCAGCACACTGGCCACCACCATGTCGATGATCAGGAACGGGATGAAGATCATGAAACCGATCTGGAACGCCGTCTTGAGCTCGGAGGTGACGAACGCCGGCACCATGATGGTCAACGGCACTTGGTCGGGGCCGGTGATATCGGTGCGCTTGGACAGGCGCATGAACAGGTCCAGGTCGCTCTGCCGGGTTTGCGCCAGCATGAAGTCCTTGAGCGGCACCTGCGCCTTGTCGATGGCCTGCTGGGCGGTCATCTGCTCAGCCAGGTAAGGCTGGATCGCGTCCTTGTTCACCCGGTCGAACACCGGCGCCATGATGAACATGGTCAGGAACAGCGCCATGCCGGTCAGCACCTGGTTCGATGGCGTCTGCTGCAGGCCCAGGGCCTGACGCAGAATCGAGAACACGATGATGATGCGGGTAAAGCTGGTCATCAGGATGACGAACGCCGGAATGAAGCTCAGCGCCGTCATGATCAGCAGAATCTGCAGGCTGACCGAATACTCCTGCTGCCCGTCCGCCCCGTTTGACAGGGTAATGGCCGGGATCGACAGCGGGTCGGCGGCCAGCGCCAGTGGTGCTGCCATCAGCAGCGCCAGAGTCAACAGCAAGCGCGTTGCGCCCATCATCACGTCTTGTCCTTCTGATCCTTGCCCATCAGCTCAAGCAGCCGCTGGGCGAATTCCGGCGTTGCCTGGCGGGCGCTATTGGGCACCTCGACCGGCTCGGCCAGCACATGCAGGGCCTCGATGCTGCCCGGCGAGTGGCCGATCAGAATCTGCTCCTTGCCCACCTGTATCAACAACAGACGATCGCGCGGGCCGATGGCACGGGTGCCGACGATCTCGATCACTGGCGCACCGCGCTGAGCGGTGCCCTGCATGCGCCGCAGCAGCCAGGCCAGGAAGAAGATCAGGCCCACTACCAACAGCAGCCCGAAGAGCATCTGCGCCAGCTGCCCGCCAAGGCCGCCGGGGGTTGCCGACGCAGTGGTCTGCACAGGCTGGGCCTGGGCGATGGCCACTTCGCTGAGCAACAACGCGCCCACGGCCGCAATGGCCCGCAAGGTGCCCTTCACTCAGCGCAGCTTCTTGATACGTTCGCTGGGGCTGATCACGTCAGTCAGGCGGATGCCGAACTTTTCGTTGACCACGACCACCTCGCCATGGGCGACCAGGGTGCCGTTGACCAGCACGTCCAGCGGCTCACCGGCCAGGCGGTCGAGCTCGATCACCGAGCCCTGGTTGAGCTGCAGCAGGTTGCGGATGTTGATCTCGGTGCTGCCCACTTCCATGGAGATGCTCACTGGAATGTCCAGGATCACGTCCAGGTTCGGCCCTTCGAGGCTGACGTTCTCGTTGGGCTTGGGCGAGCTTGCGAACTCTTCCATCGGCAGGCGATCACTGCCGCTGTCTGCCGCCAGCAGTGCGTCGATGTCGGACTGGCCGGCATCGCCGGTTTCTTCCAGGGCTGCGGCCCATTCATCGGCCAGGGCCTGATCGTCGGAAGCGTTGATGTCGTTTTCGTTAGCCATGATTTCCTCGACAGCCATTCAATTCGTTTAATGCGACCGTTGCGCCTCAGCGGCGCGGGATCGGGTCGATGACCTGCAGCGCCAGGTTGCCTTTGTGCGAACCCAGGCGCGCCTTGAACGCCGGCACACCGTTGGCGCGCAGCACCAGGTGCTCAGGCAGTTCCACCGGGATCACATCACCCGGCTGCATGTGCAGGATGTCGCGCAGTTTCATCTGGCGCCGCGCAACCGTTGCCGAAATCGGTACGTTGACGTCCAGTACGTCCTCGCGCAGGGCCTTGACCCAGCGCTCGTCCTGGTCGTCCAGGTCGGACTGGAAGCCCGCATCGAGCATTTCGCGCACCGGCTCGATCATCGAGTACGGCATGGTCACGTGCAGGTCGCCACCACCGCCATCAAGTTCGATGTGGAAGGTCGACACCACCACCGCCTCGCTCGGGCCGACGATGTTGGCCATGGCCGGGTTGACCTCGGAGTTTATGTACTCGAAGTTGACCGGCATGATCGCCTGCCAGGCTTCCTTGAGGTCGACGAAGCACTGGTCCAGCACCATGCGCACCACGCGCAGCTCGGTGGGGGTGAATTCACGCCCCTCGATCTTGGCGTGACGGCCGTCGCCACCGAAGAAGTTGTCCACCAGCTTGAACACCAGCTTGGCGTCGAGGATGAACAGCGAGGTGCCACGCAGCGGCTTGATCTTGACCAGGTTCAAGCTGGTGGGCACGTACAGCGAGTGTACGTATTCACCGAACTTCATCACCTGCACGCCGCCCACGGCTACGTCCGCCGAGCGGCGCAGCAGGTTGAACATGCTGATGCGGGTATAACGGGCGAAACGCTCGTTGATCATCTCCAGGGTCGGCATGCGCCCCCGGACGATACGGTCCTGACTGGTCAGGTCGTAGCTTTTGATACTGCCGGGGTCGCCACCGCTTTCGGTGGTGACCAGGCCATCGTCCACCCCATGCAACAGGGCGTCGATCTCATCCTGGGACAGCAGGTCCTGCACGGCCATCGGTGTGCTCCTACTGCAATACGAAGTTGGTGAACAGCAGCTGGTCGATGACCGGCTTGCCGACTTCTTTCTGGGCGACTTCCTGCACCACGGCGGTGGCTTTCTGGCGCAGCATCTCTTGACCGACCGGGCTGTTGGCCAGTACGTCGAAGCCTTGACCAGAGAACATCATCACAAGGTTGTTGCGAATCACCGGCATGTGCACTTTCAGCGCATCGAGATCGGCCTGGCTGCGGCCCTGCATGGTGATGCTCACCTGCATGTAGCGCTGGCGGCCATTCTGGTTGAAGTTGACCACGAAGGCTGGCGCCAGCGGCTCGTAGATCGCCGCCTGCTTGACGTTGGCTGCGGCGGGGTCGACTGCCGGAGCCGTTTCGCCCTTGTGCATGAAGAACCAGGTAGCGCCCACCGAAAGGCCGACGGCCAGCAGCAGGGCCACCACCAGCAGCAGGATCATCTTGAGTTTGCCTTTAGCGGCGGGGTCTTTCACTGCGTCGGTCTTAGCCATGCCAATAATCCGTCGTCCATCAGGGTTTCAAAGAGGATGACGAGGCTTGAGCAAGTGTTATGCCAGATTTGTCCGAGCGTGGGATCACAGTTCTGCGCAGGCCTGAACTGGCCCCATCGCAGGCTATCGCCAGCTCCCACAGAGACCGCGACCTGCCGCAACATCGAGGTCTGACCACAGACTCCTGTGGGAGCTGGCGACAGCGGCTATCGCCAGCTCCCACAGAGACCGCGACCTGCCGCAACATCGAGGTCTGACTACAGACTCCTGTGGGAGCTGGCGACAGCCTGCGATGAGGCCGGAACAAGACTGTACAAAACCATCGATCAGGCGTAGTAATCGACCGCGCTGTCGCCAATCACCACCTGCTGCTCGACCGGCTGTGTGGCGTCGGCCACATTTTCGCCCTCGCCTGCACCATTGGCGGCGCGGCGCGCGGCAACGCCGGAGAGGTTCGAGCCGCCCTGCTGGGCCTGCTGCTGCTGTTGCTCACGGGATTGGTCGGCAACGCTGACATCCGGTTGCGCCAGGCCCTGCTGGGCGAACAGTTCACGCAGGCGGTGGGCCTGGCTGTCGAGGGCATCGCGCACGCCGGCGTGGCCACTGACAAAGTGGATCTGCGTGGATTGGTCCGCCGCAACGTTGACGCGGATGTCCAGGCGCCCAAGTTCGGCGGGCTCCAACTGGATATCAGCCGACTTGAGGTTCTGGCTGGACAGGTACATGACCCGGTTGACCAGGCCCTCGGTCCACCCACCCTGGTTCATCGACAGCGGCTGCTGCAAGGGGCTTGGGGTCACCGGCACGGCATTGGCGGTCTTGGCGGTGGCTGCCTGGGTCAGGCTCGCCAGGCGATTGGCGAAATCGTCCACGCGGGTGTCGCTGCTGGCGTTCTTGAGATCCTTGAGGCCATCGTCGAGCAGCCCGGCAAAGGCTTTGTCACCACGCTCGGAACTGCCAGGCTCGGCCTCACCCTTCTGCACGAGGTTCGCCAAGGTATTGACGGCTGCCGCGTTCGGGTCGGTTGGCTGCTGGGCAGTCGCCTCGCTTCGTGCGCTGGCGGCGTGCGCAGAGGTGGTCCCCTGCGCCTGGGCAGTCTGCTCCAGCGCCAGGCGCAAGGTCGGCATGTCGGCCAATGGGTCGGCTTCGGGGTCGAACTCTGCCGGCGCAGGCGTTGCCGCTGCGGCGCTCACCGCCGGTTGGGCTGCCGCCTGCAACACCGGGGCGACGGCTTCGGCCTGGGCCTGAAGCAACTGCGCGCCGGGCTGGGCGTCGGTGACCTGGCCCGCTACAAGCGACGAATCCAGGGATGGCGCAGTGTCGCCGTCGCTTGCCTCGGCAACCGGCGTGACTGGCAAGGCATTGCCGTCATCGGCAACCGCTGGCGTTGCAGCGTCATCTTTCTTGCCGTTGTCGGCAGCCGCCGGTTTGTCTTTCGGGCTGGCCTGGGCGGGGCCTTTGGCCACTTTGTCATCAGGCGCAGGGACCGCGTCACGGCCTTGCTTGACCATCACTTTTTCAAAGCTTGGGCCCTTGTCTGCCGCGGGCTGTGGCTGTTTTTCGGCAACGCCTGCCGCCGGGCGCGAAGGCTTGTTCAGCAGGCCGGCTTGCAACAATGGGTTAGGTGCCACAGGCATTGAAAGGTCTCCACACCAGAAACTTGATAAAACATCTGGGTAAAGACAGGCAAAACTCGCGCCAGCTTTGTCAGCCGGCGGAAATTCGTTCCCGTTCGCTACCGTAAAACTGCTGCACTTCACGGTATTCGAGGTCGATCCGGTTGATCAGGTCCTCGATGCCATACAACGGCAACTGCCTGACCCGATCTTCCAGTTCCTGGCACAACCCTGCCAGGCCAACAGCGCCCATGTTCGAGCTGCTGCCCTTGAAGCTATGCGCGGCCATGCCAAGCTCGGCTGCGTCCTTGGCCTGGTGCAGCTGGCTCAAGCGCCGCTCGGAATCTTCCAGGAAGGTATCCAGTAGCTGCAGGTAGCCGTCCTCCATGATCTCGCGCAGGTCGCAAAGGACCTTGTGATCTATGTGCACATCCATCACGTGCTCACTCCCTGATCAAGCCTGATTGCAAAAGGCCAGGCGCCACCGCCGGGCCCACCCTTTACCATTGCACCGCCACCCGCGCCAGGCGCCCGCCATCAAGCCACTCGGCACTGTGCGCAAGGCGCTGCACCAGGTTCAGCCCCCGCCCGCAGAAGCCTTGGGCCTGCGGGCTGCGTGCCAACACCGACGCGACGTCAAAACCGTTGCCGCTGTCGCGCACCTCAATCATCAGACGGCCACCTGTGGCATGGGGTTCAACCCTGAGACCGATGCGCACCACACCGCCCACTTCGGCGGCCAGGCGCTCGGCGCGCTGGCGATAGTACTCCGAGAACCCCTGCGCGTCGCGTTTGAGCGATGAATCCAGGCCCAGCACACCGTGCTCAAGGGCATTGGCGTACAACTCGCTGAGCACACTGTGCAACAAGCCACTACTGGGCCTGAGCCCGTGAATCTCTTGCAGCAACTGCACCAGATACGGCACCGGGTTGAAACGGCGCAGGCTGTCGCCACGCAGTTCGAAGTCCAGCGACCAGTCCAAGGGGCTTGAACGACCGCTGTCGGAGTACACCACCGCCTGCGCCGCCGCGCCGTCCGGGCCGAGCATGCGCACATCGCACAGGCTGATATCATCCCGCGCCTGGCCGCCAAAGCGTGCCAGCGCCTGCATCAGCTCATCGAACAACTGCGCAGGCTCCCGATTTGCCGCAAGTACCTGATGCAGGCGTTGCTCGCCAAACAGCCGCTCCTGAGCATCGCCGCTGTCGACCACCCCGTCAGACAACAGCAGCAGGCGCTCACCTTCCGCCAGCGGCAGCACGCAGGTTGAATCGTCGAACCGCTCCGGCGGCAGAATCCCCAACGGCAGGTGGCGCGAGGCCAGCACGCCCAGCACCTCACCCGCCGCTGACAAGCGGTAGCCGTCGGGCATGCCGCCGCTCCACACCTCCACCGTGCCGCGCTGGAAGCTCAGGTTAAGCAGCAGTGCGCAGCAAAACATGTCCACCGGCAAGATGCGCTTGAGCTTGGCGTTCATTTCACGCAGCGTCTCGACCAGGCCGTAACCCTTGGCGGTCATGCCATAGAACACTTCAGCCAAGGGCATGGCGCCAACCGCAGCCGGCAAGCCATGGCCAGTGAAGTCACCAAGCAGCAGGTGCATGTCGCCGTTAGGGGCGTAGGCGGCCAGCAGCAGATCGCCATTGAACAGCGCATAGGGCGATTGCAGGTAACGGATATTTGGCGCGTTGAGGCAACCGGAGTGGGCGACCTTGTCGAACACCGCCTTGGCCACACGCTGTTCGTTGAGCAGGTGGTGGTGATGGCGGGTAATCTGGTCGCGCTGCTCAAGCACCGTCGCCTGCAGCCGCCGCAAGCGGTCCATGGCGCGGATTTTCGCCGCCAGAATGACCGGGCTGTAGGGTTTGGCCATGAAATCGTCGCCGCCTGCCTCCAGGCAACGCACCAGCCCCTGCTCTTCGTTGAGCGAGGTGAGGAAGATGATCGGCACCAGCGCTTCGCCAGCCAACGCCTTGATCTGCCGGGCGGCCTCGAAGCCGTCCATCACCGGCATCAGCGCGTCGAGCAAGACGATCTGCGGGCGCTGCTGCATGAACAGCTGCACCGCCTGCGCGCCATCCTCGGCGGTACACACCTCATGCCCCTGGCGGCGCACGATCTGCGCCAGCAGCAGACGGTCGGCAGCGCCGTCCTCAGCGATCAACACACGCAACGCCTGGTTGGCAGGCATGAGGGCGCTCAACTGATATCGAACAGTTTGTCGAAGTTGGAGATGGCAAGGACCTTGCGCACATCATCACTGGCGTGCACCAGGCGGATGTCGGAGTCATCGCCACCGACGTGATCGCGCAGCAACAGCAGCATACCCAGCGCAGAACTGTCGAGATAGGTGGCTTCCTTCAGGTCTACCACCACCGAATCCAGCACAGGATGCTGACGTTCATAGGCATCTCTGAATTCCTGATGCTTGCCGAAGTCAAAGCGGCCCTTGATCTTGATCGTGAGTTTCTTCCCTTCCTGCGAAAAAACGGATTCCACTGCCATGCGAGCGATTCCTTCGATGATGGCGAATGCAGCTTAGAAAGGTTTAGCAGTGCGCGCCCCGGGCTGCAAGGTTGCCACCACCGCGCGCACCTTGTAGGAGCGGCCTTGCGTCGCGAAAGGGCTGCGTAGCGGCCCCAGCATTTTTGAATAAAGCCGAGATCCTGGGGCCGCTACGCAGCCCTTTCGCGACACAAGGCCGCTCCTACAGGGGGCTTTGCCTTGGCAGGCGCTGCGACAGCTCGTCGAGCAGGCGCTGCTCGCGCTTGTCTTCGGCGCGGCGGGCTTCGTCCATGTAGCGCTGCACCAGCTTGCGCAAGCCCTCGACCTTGGCGTACGCCTGCTGCCAGGTGCCACGGGCGTTGTTGAGGTTGTTCTGGTGCCAGGCCATGCTCTGGCGCTGCTGGGTCATAGCCGTCTCGAGCTGGCCAAGAAAGCGCTGGTAGTTGACCAGCCAGTTGCCGTTTACGCCCTGCCCGCCTCGGTCGATCCACTGCGCCTGGTAGCCTTCGCGAAAGCTTTCCAGCTCTTTGAGCTTGGCTTGCGCCTGGGCCACCTGCTGCTGAAAGTGCCCCAGGCGCTGCGCAGCCTTGCGCTCGGCCTCCTCAGCCATTTGCACCACTGGCGCCAGGCGCGCAGCGCGACTTGGCTGGGCCATGGTTTAGCGGCCTGTGCCTGGAGGCGTGAAGATCGCCTCAAGCTCGGTGCGGCTCTGTGTCATCGACACATTTTCATCGAGCCCCTGGCGCAGATAATCGACCATGCGTGACTGCAAGGCGATGGCAAGGTCGGTCTCAGGATCGCCGCCAGCTACATAGGCGCCGACGCTGATCAGGTCGCGGCTCTGCGACAGGCGCGACCACAGCTGCTTGAGTTTCTGCGCCTGGCGCAGATGGCCAGCATCGACCACCTGCGGCATTACCCGGCTGATCGACGCTTCGATATCGATGGCTGGGTAGTGACCCTCTTCGGCCAAGCGCCGCGACAGCACGAAGTGGCCGTCCAGCACGCCTCGCGCCGAGTCGGCGATGGGGTCCTGCTGGTCGTCCCCTTCGGAGAGCACGGTATAGAAGGCCGTAATCGACCCGCCACCGGCCTCGCCGTTACCGGCGCGCTCGACCAGCTTGGGCAGCTTGGCGAACACTGAAGGCGGGTAGCCACGCGTGGCCGGCGGCTCGCCGATGGCCAGGGCGATTTCACGCTGGGCCTGGGCAAAACGGGTCAGCGAGTCCATCAGCAACAGGACATTCTTGCCCTTGTCGCGGAAGTATTCAGCAATCCGCGTGCAGTACATCGCTGCCCGCAAGCGCATCAAAGGCGCATCGTCAGCAGGCGAAGCCACCACCACCGAACGTTTGAGCCCTTCCTCGCCGAGGATGTGCTCGATGAACTCCTTGACCTCGCGGCCCCGCTCACCGATCAGCCCGACCACAATGATCTCGGCTTCGGTAAAGCGGGTCATCATGCCCAGCAGCACTGACTTACCCACACCGGTACCGGCGAACAGGCCCAGACGCTGGCCACGGCCGACGGTCAACAGGCCATTGATGCTGCGAATGCCAACGTCCAGCGGCTGGCTGATCGGGTCGCGGTTGAGCGGGTTGATTACCGGCCCGTCCATCGGCACCCAGTCTTCGGCCTTCATGCCGCCCTTGCCATCCAGGGCACGGCCGGCGCCGTCGAGCACCCGGCCGAGCATGCTCATGCCCATGGGCAGGCGGCCGCTGTCATCCAGCGGCACCACCCGCGCCCCTGGGGCAATGCCGGCAATGCTGCCGACCGGCATCAGGAACACTTTGTTACCGGCAAAGCCCATCACCTCAGCTTCAACCTGTACCGGGTGATAGCTGTCGTCGTTGATCACCATGCAGCGACCGCCCACAGCGGCGCGCAGCCCCTCGGCCTCAAGGGTGAGGCCGACCATGCGCAGCAGACGGCCTTCGACCACCGGCTTGGCAGGCAGCTTCACCGCGTCCTGGTAACCCTCAAGACGCTTGCCGAAGCTGGTCCGCTCAAGGCGCATCGGTGGGCTCCACCGGGGCCGCGGGGGCCTGCAGGTCGACCGAAATATCAGGTGTCGAAGGGTGCAGCGCCTGATCGTGGGACTGGTCGAACAACTGCGCAACCGCCTTCTCGATGCGCGTTTCCATGGTCGCATCGATACGGCTGTGGGCAGTCTCGATGCGGCAGCCGCCGGGCAGCAGGGCTTCGTCTTCGAGCAGCTTCCAGTTCTCTTCGTGGCGTTCGCGCAGGGCCTTGGCCAGCTCGAAATCCTGCGGGTTGAGGTGGATGCGAATGTTCTCGGCGCCCATGGGCAGCAACTTCAGCGCTTCACGCAGCACGTGGGTGACCTGGCTGGAGTCGCCGCGCAGCTCGCGGCCTATCACCTGGCGCGCCATATTGGCGACCAGGTGCACCAGGCCTTTTTCGATCTGCGTGTCCTGCTCGGCAATCGGTTCGAGCAGGTGCGTCATCAGTTGTTCAAGGCTGGCCAGCTTGGCTGCCAGGGCCACTTCGGCCTCCTGGCGCACCTTGATCTGAGTGCTGTGAAAACCTTCGCGCTCGCCCGTGGCAAAGCCTTCGTTGTAGGCCTCCTGGCGGATCGCTTCGAGCTCTTCAAGGGTCAATGGCTGGACTTCATCCAGCGGGACTTCTTCGACTTCCTCGACGATCTCGGGCTCAGGTTCAGGCTCCGGCGGCGGCGCCGGGTCGAAGCTTGGGAGCGCCCAGACATCGACGCCCTCAAGGTCACGGGCGCGTATCAGATCGCTGGGATGGACGGTGGTGGACATACTGAAAAGCCTCGTTAGCTGCAAGCTTCAAGCTGCAAGTAAAAGCAGGCCCGCGTTCGCGGCGCTTATTGCAGCTTGCCTCTTGAATCACAAGCTTCGAGCGTCAAGCCACAAGGACAAGCACCTATCGCAGGCCCGCTTCCACTTGCAGCTTGCAGTTCGAAGCTTGCAGCTTAAATCATTTCCTCGGCGCCTTTGCCGCCGAGCACGATCTCGCCGGCCTCGGCCATGCGGCGGGCGATGGTGAGGATTTCTTTCTGCGCCGTTTCCACGTCGCTGACGCGCACCGGGCCCTTGGCTTCGAGGTCGTCGCGCAGCAGTTCCGAGGCACGCTTGGACATGTTCTTGAAGACCTTGTCCTTGACCCGCTCGTCGGCACCTTTGAGCGACACCACCAGCACATCCGAGGACACCTCCCGCAGCAGCGCCTGGATACCCCGGTCGTCGACGTCGGCCAGGTTGTTGAAGACGAACATCAAGTCTTCGATCTGCTCGGACAGCTCGCTGTCGATCTCGCGGATCGAATCCATCAGTGCACCTTCGACGGAGCTGTCGAGGAAGTTCATGATGTCGGCAGCGCGCTTGATACCGCCCAGCGTGGTACGGGCCGCGTTGGAGTTGCCCGAGAACTGCTTCTCGAGGATCTGGTTGAGCTCTTTGAGCGCCGCAGGTTGTACGGTGTTCAACGACGATACGCGCAGCACGATGTCCAGGCGCACTTTATGGTCGAAGTTGCTCAGCACTTCACCGGCCTGGTCGGGGTCGAGGTAGGCGACCACGATCGCCTGGATCTGCGGGTGCTCGAAGCGGATCACGTCAGCCACGGCACGCGGCTCCATCCACTTCAGGCTATCCAGGCCGCTGGTATTGCCACCGAGCAGAATGCGGTCGATCAGGCCGTTGGCCTTGTCTTCGCCCAGCGCCTGGCTGAGCATCTTGCGGATGTAGCTGTCGGAGCCCACGCCCAGGCTGGTCTGGTCGCCGACGATCTCGACGAACTCGCTCATGACCTGCTCGACCTGCTCGCGATGGACGTTGCCCATCTGCGCCATGGCCACACCGACCCGCTGCACTTCCTTGGGGCCCATGTGACGCAGCACCTGTGCGGCATCGGTCTCGCCAAGCGAGAGCAGGAGGATAGCCGCTTTGTCGACACGGCTCAGCTTGGCGGTAACGGCTCGGTTGTCACTCATCGTCGTTGATCCACTCTTTCACGACCTGGGCCACGCGGCCCGGATCTTCGGCCACCAGGCCTTTGATTGCGTTGAGCTGTGCTTCGTAACCCTCGGTAGGGCTTGGCAACAGAATACTTGTCGGGCCACCCAGGCTTACCCGGTCGTTGGCAAGTTCGCCATCCAGACCGATCATCCCGCCCAGCTCCATGTCGCCATCTGCAGCAGCTTGCTTGCCGCCACCGGTAATGTTGTTGAGCACCGGGCGCAGCACGCCGAACACCAGGATCAGGATGAACACCACGCCCAGCACTTGCTTGACGATGTCCCAGAACCACGGCTGCGAATAGAACGGAATATCCACCAGTTCGTCGCCACGGTCAGCAGCGAACGGCACGTTGATCACGGTCACGCTGTCGCCACGGCTGGCATCGAAGCCTACGGCGTCCTGCACCAGGCGGGTGAAACGCGCCAAGTCTTCGGCGTTCCATGGGCTGCGGGTGGCTTCGCCGTTGGCAGCGTCGAGCTTGACCTGGTCGTCGACCACCACGGCCACCGACAGGCGCGTCAGGCGCCCCTGCTGCTGACGGGTATGGCTGATCGAACGGTCGAGTTCGAAGTTCTTGGTGCTCTGCAGACGCTTGTCACTCGGGTACGGCGCGAGCATCGGCTGGCCGGTGGCCGGGTCCATGATCTGCTGACCGTTGGAATCGACCAGCGGCTGGCCAGGCTGGATCGCGCCAGCCGCACCGGCTGCACCGCCAGTGGTCTGTGGCGCACTGGCAGGGCCTGGTGGCTGGTTGCTCAGCGCGCCGGGGACGCCTTGCGGGCCCTGGCTACTGGAGCGCTGTTCATTGACCGACTGCTCGCTGCGCAGCGCTGGCTGGTCAGGGTTGAACTGCTCGGAGGTGGACTCCACGGCACTGAAATCGACGTCGGCCGACACTTCAGCCTTGTAGCGGTCATTACCCAGCACCGGCTGCAGGATGTTGTGCACACGCTGGGTGAGCATGCCTTCCATACGGCGGCTGTA
Organism: Pseudomonas farsensis; assembly: GCF_014268805.2. Taxonomy (GTDB): domain Bacteria; phylum Pseudomonadota; class Gammaproteobacteria; order Pseudomonadales; family Pseudomonadaceae; genus Aquipseudomonas; species Aquipseudomonas farsensis. The sequence continues at coordinate 776,065 of NZ_JABWRF020000003.1, read as the reverse complement.
GTCGAACTGCTTGCCGGCCATGGTCAGCGCGGTGTCTTGCAGTTGCTCGGAGAGCAGGTTGCCCTTCTGGTCGACCACGGTGACCTGGGACTTGTCCAGTTCTGGCACGCTGGTGGCGACCAGGTTGACGATCGCCATCACCTGGCCTGCTTCCAGCGCACGGCCGGGGTACAGCTCGACCAGTACCGAAGCACTTGGCTTGCGTTCGTCACGCACGAACACCGAGCTTTTCGGGATGGCCAGGTGCACGCGAGCAGCCTTCACATTGTTCAGGCTCGACACCGTACGCGCCAGCTCGCCTTCAAGGCTGCGGCGGTAGCGGGTGGCTTCCATGAACTGGCTGGTACCCAGGCCCTGCTCCTTGTCGAGCAGCTCGAAGCCGACGTTGCCGTCGCTCGGCGCAACACCTGCGGCTGCAAGCTTCAGGCGCGCACGGGAGAGGTCGTCGGCCTTGACCAGCAGGGCACCGGAATTGGGCTCTACGTTGTAGGGAATATCGGCAGCGGCCAGGGTGTCCATGACCTGCTTGGTGTCCATGCCGGCAAGGCTGCCGTACAGCGGGCGGTAGTCCGGCTGCTGTGACCACAGCACCACGGCAAAACCGATGGCCACGCTGGCAGCCAGGCCGACCAGCAGGCCCACCTGACGCAGCATGGGCATCTGCGAGATGTTTTCCAGGAACGACATACCGAACAGCGGCGGCTTGGCTGCTGGCGGCCCGCTTTTGGCGGGGGCGTTATCGACGGTTGCTGCTTCGGCCATGACTCAACTCTCGCCTTAAACCGGCATCTGCATGATGTCCTGGTACGCTTGCACCAGCTTGTTACGCACCTGGGTCAACGCCTGGAACGACACCGAAGCCTTTTGCGAGGCAATCATCACGTCGGTCAGGTCCACGCCGCTCTTGCCGATTTCGAAGGCATTGGACAGCTGGGTGGATGCCTGCTGCACATCGCTGACCTTGCCGATGGCTTGGCCAAGCATGTCGGCAAAGCTGCTCTGACCCGGCGCCAGCTCAGGGGCTGCAGCGACTTTGGGCAGCGACATGGCATCGGCCTGCATGGCACGCATGTCCAACATCAGACGATTGAATTCAACACCTTGGGTCATGGACTTCTCTCTCCGGCGGCCGCATTTTTTTGACAGTCATGCAGCGGGTAGGCTGGAACTAGCAAGAGCAGTGCCAGTACGCGTTTTTACATTCAAAACGATGCATCAACCGAACAGGCCGGCCTCCACATCAAGGCCGGCATCACGCATTTGCGCAAGCTTGTAGCGCAGCGTGCGCGGGCTGATGCCCAGACGCTCAGCGGCTTCCTTGCGGCGACCACGTTCGGCACGCAAGGTATCGATGATCATCTGGAATTCATGGCGGCGCATGTCGTCGCCCAGCCCACCCTGCTCGACCGTCAAATCTGCGGATAATGGCGCAATAGTGGCCACCCCAGGTGCCGACAACGGAATGACGCCGGCCAGACAGAAATCCGCCGCCTCGATGACGCCGCCCTGCTGCAGAATCAATGCCCGCTGCAGCGCGTTGTCCAACTCGCGCACGTTGCCAGGCCAGGCGTAGCTTTGCAGGCAGGCGCGGGCATCGGCAGACAACCGCACCGGTGCGTGTTTCATCTTGCCGACATGCCGCGCCAACAGGCGCTCGGCCAGCGGCAGAATGTCGGCGGGCCGCTCGCGCAGGGCGCTCCATGCCAGCGGGAACACCGACAAGCGGTAGAACAGGTCTTCACGAAAACGCCCTGCGGCCACTTCACCGGCCAAGTCGCGGTTGGTGGTGGCCAGCACGCGGATATCCAGTGCAATTGGCTTGCGCCCCCCTACCCGCTCCACTTCACGCTCCTGCAGCACACGCAGCAGCTTGGCCTGTAGCGCAAGGGGCATTTCGGAAATTTCGTCGAGCAGCAACGTGCCACCTTCGGCCTGCTCGAACTTGCCAGGCTGGGCAGCGATGGCGCCGGTAAACGAGCCCTTCTCATGGCCGAACAGCGTGGCTTCGAGCATGTTGTCAGGGATGGCTGCGCAGTTTATCGCCACGAAAGGCGCTGCCGCCCGCGGCGATTGCTGGTGAATGTAGCGCGCCAGCACCTCCTTGCCGGTGCCCGATTCGCCCGAAATCAACACCGTCGACTCGCTGCGCGCAACCCGCGCTGCCAGCTCCAGCAGCTGCCGGCTGGCAGGTTCGCTGGCGACCGGGCCGTCATCTTCGCTATTGCCAAGCCGACCAGCGGCATGGCGCTCGACCAGGCTCAACAAGGCCTGCGGCTCAAAGGGCTTTACCAGGTAATCCACAGCGCCTTGGCGCATCGCATCCACCGCCCGCTCGACCGCAGCGTGGGCGGTCATCAGCAAAACCGGCAACTCCGGGTGGTTGCGCCCAAGCTGGGCGAGCAGTTGATGGCCGTCCATACCCGGCATGTTGACGTCGCTGACGACCAGGCTGAACGGCTCCTGGCCAACAGCCAGCAAGGCCTCTTCGGCCGACGCTACGGCGCGGTGGGCGAAACCGCCGATTTCCAGCGTATCGGTGAGCGCCTGGCGCAATACACGGTCGTCTTCGACCAGCAATACCTTGATATCCATCAGTGGGTCTCCGGTGCTCCGATCAAAGGCAGCACTACATAGGCACAGGTGCCACGGCCGGGCCTGGAACGCAGGCGCAGCACGCCCTGGTGCGCACGAGCCACCGCCTGCACGACGGCAAGGCCCAGGCCAGTGCCGGTTGCCTTGGTGGTGAGGAAAGGTTCGCCCAGGCGCCCGAGCAGCTCAGCGTCGATACCAGAGCCCGCATCACTGATGCACAGGTGCAGGTTCTGCTCGCGGCGGTACAGGTGAACCTTGAGCCGCGCAGGTTCCGCGCTGGCTTGCAAGGCGTTGTCGATCAGGTTCAGCACAGCACCCACCAGGGTGTCGCGATTGCACAGCAACTCTCCCAGCTGAACATCGCACTGCCAGCGCACCGCATGGCCTTGCACGTGGGTTTGCGCTGCGTGTTGCAAGGCCTGGAACAGAGCCTTGGGGGTCAGGCGATCAACCAGGGGCAACTCGCCGCGGGCGAACACCAGCATGTCGCGCACCTGGTGCTCCAGTTCTTGCAGGCGCTCTTTCAAGCTGCCGGCAAAGCGCAGGCGGGTTTCTTCAGGCAGGTCGCGCCCAGCATCGGCCAGGTGGCTGGCATACAGCATGGCCGCCGACAGTGGCGTGCGGATCTGATGCGCCAACGAGGCGACCATGCGCCCCAGCGAGGACAGCCGTTCATGGCGCGCCAACTGGCCCTGCAACCGACGGGTTTCGGTGAGGTCGGTCAACAGCACCAACTGGCCAGGCTCGGCATCCAGCGAGCGGGTGGCGATGGACAGGCGACGGCCATCGCGCAGCGACACCTCGTGGCCATCGTCCTTGCGCGGCGCAAAGCTGCGGGCAATCACCTCGCGCCAGAGCAAGCCGATCAGCGGCTCGCCGAGCAACTCGCAGGCGGCGGGATTGGCTTCGCACACATAGCCTTGCGCGTCGATCACGATCACGCCCCCGGGCAGCAGGTCGAGCAGGTTCTGCAGGCGGTTGGCCAGGCGTTCTTTTTCACCAAGCTCGGCCATGCGCTGCGCACTGACCACCGCCAACTCGCCCTTGAGCTCGCTGACGCGCGCTTCGAGCATGCCGTAGGACTCGGTGAGCTGAGTGGAAACCTGGCTGAACAGGGCAAACGCCTGTTCCAGGCCCAGTCGACTTTCCTGCTCGACCGGGATTACTCCCTGGACAGCAGGGACTCGGGACTTGGGGGCGGCCTGGGGCATGGTGCTCTCTCGCATGGCTGACCGTCATAAAAACGGTGTGATGCCAGCGGTGTAGCAATAGCCGTGCCGGGGATAGGGATTTAGCTGCAATAGTGCGGATTAGGCGGCACCGACTGCGCCGTTACAGCGATGGGTCTTGTGCAAGCCTTTGCCGGCCTCATCGCAGGCTATCGCCAGCTCCCACAAAAACCGCGCAGAGCCGCGATATTGATGCCTGGCGCAGATGCTTGTGGGAGATTCTATGGTTTCGGGCAAGTCGCTTTTGATTGTGTAGGAGCGGCCTTGTGTCGCGATGGGCTGCGAAGCAGCCCCAGGATTTGTGCACCCACCAGAATCGCTGGGGCTGCTTCGCAGCCCATCGCGACACAAGGCCGCTCCTACACTGACCGCGTAAAACGGCACCGAGATAGCGACAAGCCACATTCCGTGGGAGCTGGCGCCAGCCTGCGATAGGGCCAGAACAGGCTTGTAGAAAACTGAGGGCGGGACCGCCAGCAAGGGCCGCCAAGCGGCCCTTGCTGGGTCAATCTTCTGCCTGTTCCTCGCCACCCTGGCGGCTCATGCCGTACTTGCGCATCTTTTCCACCAGCGTGGTGCGGCGGATGCGCAGGCGTTCGGCAGCGCGGGCAACAATGCCGTTGGCATCATCCAGCGCCTGCTGGATCAGGCCCTGCTCAAGGCCACCGAGGTAATCCTTCAGGTCAAGACCTTCAGGCGGCAGCATGGCCTGGTTGGCGAAGTTCGGCGTGTGGCCGTTGATGGCAACGCGCTCTTCGAGGTCGCTGCGCAGGCTGTCGACCAACTGCTCGTCTTCATCATCGACATAGCGGAATTTCTTCGGCAGCTCTGATACGCCAATCACTCCATAGGGGTGCATGATCGCCATGCGCTCCACCAGGTTGGCCAATTCACGCACGTTACCCGGCCAGCCGTGGCGGCACAGCGACATGATCGAGGCTGAGTTGAAGCGGATCGAGCCACGCTTCTCATGCTCCATGCGCGAAATTAGCTCGTTCATCAGCAGCGGAATGTCCTCGACGCGCTCGCGCAGCGGGGCCATCTCGATGGGGAAGACGTTCAGGCGGTAGTAAAGGTCTTCGCGGAAAGTGCCGTCCTCGATCATGTTCTCGAGGTTCTTGTGGGTGGCCGCAATAATGCGTACATCGATGCTCTGGGTCTTGTTGCTACCCACGCGTTCGAATGTACGTTCCTGCAGCACACGCAGCAGCTTGACCTGCATCGGCAGCGGCATGTCACCGATTTCGTCGAGGAACAGCGTGCCGCCATTGGCCAGCTCGAAACGCCCGGCACGGCTGGTGATGGCGCCGGTGAAGGCGCCTTTCTCATGGCCGAACAGTTCGCTTTCGAGCAGCTCGGCAGGGATGGCCCCGCAGTTGACCGGCACGAACGGCGCTTCACGGCGCTTGGAGTGGTAGTGCAGGTTGCGCGCCACCACCTCCTTGCCGGTACCGGACTCCCCCAGAATGAGCACGCTGGCGTCGGTGTCGGCCACCTGCTGCATCATCTGCCGCACATGCTGGATGGCGCGGCTGGTGCCCACCAGGCTACGGAACAGGTTGGGCTCGCGCTGGCGACCGCGCTCACGGGCCTGGTCGTACATCTCGCGATAGACCTGGGCACGGTGCAGCGAATCGAGCAGTTGGCTGTAGCTCGGCGGCATCTCGAGGCTGGAAAGCACGCGCCGGCGAAGGTCCTCGGGAAACTCGGCCGAAGAATTTTCACCCAAGAACAGCACAGGAAGGAACTCATCCCAGCCAGCCACTGTCTTAAGCAGCCCGAGCACACTGCCCGGAGCGTTTACGGCCCCGATGAGCACACACAGCACTTCACGACTCGAAGACAAAGATTCAACCGCTTGCTGCCAGTTATCACTGGAGCAGGGCAGGTTTTCTTCGCCAAGGAAATTCAGGACCACCGCCAGATCGCGGCGGCGTGGGCTGTCGTCATCGATCAGGAGAATCTTGGTTTCACGCCACATGCAATAGCAACTTCCCTAGTCATCTCGGCGCCCGTGGGGCGTGCTCGACATCATTCGACTGAATGGTCAGTGTTCGGACGTCTGAAATTCGGATACAGCCACTAGTTAAGTCAAAAAAGAGCGCGCAGTCAATTTAATGGCGCGCTTTTTCTAGTGTTATTCGTGGTCAGCTGAACAGATGGTATACCTTCGCCGCGCTTTTTGCCTGACGTATCTGCGTCATCTCGTCGACTATTGATTGACGCTCGCCACTGGCAACCTCGATCAATTGCCGGTAAACCGCCAGTAATTCCTCGAGGCTTGCCCGTACTCCCGCCTCGTTGCTGCCGGCTTCGGCCAGCACATCGTCGACGCATACCCTGCATTTCAGGTCGAGTTCGCCCACTGCGTCCCAGTCCCGGTTGCTCAGCGCAGCCAGCAGGGCGTCACGGGTTTGCTCGATACGCTCGATCACCTCGCTCATGTCACCTCCCGGGTCACGGTACCTGCTGAGGGTCGGGGATCGCGTCCCACCCTTCCTTCACGGTAATCAGCAGGCGCGCCACTTCATCGATGATCTCGGGGTCGCTTTTGGCATTGGCCTCGACCAGGCGCCGGCTCATGTAAGTGTAGAGGCTGTCCAAGTCGGCCAGGGAGTCGGCGTGGTTTTCCAGGTCCAAGCCTTCACGCAGGCCGCCAATGATGTCGATGACCTTGCCGATCAGGATACCCTTCTGGGCCATATCGTTACGCGCGATTGCACCCTTGGCCTGAGCCATACGGTCCAAACCGCCTTGCATGAGCATTTGCACCAGACGGTGCGGACTGGCTTCGGAAGTCTGCGCCGCGCCGTTGACTTTCTGGTATTGCCGAAGGGCCAACATCGGGTTCATGAATCTACCTCGTTGCAGCGAAAAAGGTTAATACAGGATACTTATCGCCACCCCGTCAAAAAACTTTAGGGAAAATGCAAAAGCCCGGGACACCAAACTGGCGTCGCCGGGCTTTTGGCGCAAGCAGCTGCTTAGGACTTCTTGGCCTGGGCGTTGAGCGCGTCGAAAATGGCGGTGATCTGGTTGGCCTGGGCCTTCATCTTGCCAAGGTTGGCGTCCAGCGTAGCGTACTGCTTGGTCAGCGAGGCCGTGAGCGTCTCTACCCGATGGTCCAGAGCATCCTGCTGATCCTTCAGATTCTTGGCGACACTATCCAAACCAGCCTTACGGCTAACCAAGCTACCATCGGCCGCGTTATACGGATCAATCGCCTTGTTCATGCGAGCGAAAATGCCGTTCTCGCCCGAAAACAACTCCTGCACCTCGTTGCCGAGCTTCTTGTCGTCCATTGCTGCAGTGAACTTGGCGCTGTTGAACTCCAGCGTGCCATCTTTGGTGGTGTTGATACCAAGCTGGCCAAGGGTGGTGAGACGATCCCCGGAACCCACATCGGTCAAGACCTTACGAAGATCGGACAACAGCGATCGAGTGGTAGGGTCGTTGGTCAGCGAACCCAGCACCAGATTACCCTCTTCGTCCTGAGACGTAGCGGTCAGCGAACTGATAGCTTTCTGCAGCGTGTTGTAAGCATCGACAAAACCCTGGATCGAAGTTTTCAGTCCGTCACTATTGGCTGCAACAGTGACAGTGGCAGCCGTGCCGACAGCACTCACCCCAGTCAACTCGAAAGTGAGGCCGCTCACCGCATCGGCAACCTTGTTGGAGGCACTGGTCACGACCAATCCATCGATGGTCATCTTGGCGTCCACGGCCTTTTCGGTCACGTAACCAGCACCATTGGCTGCCATCGACTGGGTGCCATCGACATTCAGGGAGGTCACGTCGCCACTGACCGAGATATCGGTGCCTTTGCCGGTAGTAGTCGAGCCTAACACCAACCGCGAGCCACCTTCACCGGTAACGATGTTCGCCGAAATACCCTTGGCGCCCAACTCTTTGTTGATCTGGTCACGAACACTTTCCAGCGTCGCACCTGCTGGAACCTTGAGCGTGTAGCTCGTAGTTCCCTGGGTGATAGTCATATCGCCATCGCCAACCAACGAGGTAGCCCCTCCGACAAACGCGTTGGTCGCTACCTTGGAACTGGTTGCCAGGTTGCTGACCGCAACACTGTAACTACCAGCCACCGCAGTGTTGCCGGCATTGACTTTTACCACGCCCTCATTGGACGACTTGCCAGCATAGGCATTGAACGAAGGCGCGTTCTTGTCATTGAGCTTGCCCATTGCGGTGCTGTACGCGGTCAGGGCACTGCGCAGCGCACCAATCCCCGAAATCATCGCAGCGTTATTGCTCGTCTGACGAGCGATCTGCGATTTCTTCGCAGCGGTGTCGGCAGTTACCAGCGTCTGGACGAGCGCGCCAATCTCAAGACCCGAGCCAACACCAATCGAGGATGTAATCTTTGCCATACAGTGCCCCTCTCATTTTTACGCGCAGCCCAACTCCTGCAGGGCCGGCATGAATCATCTAGCTAACCGCTCGCAGCCCATCAAACCTTGGCGTCGAACAGGATGCTGTTAACATCGCTGAGGCTGCGAGCAATGCGCAACGCCTCTTCGGAAGGGAGCTGGCGAACCACTTCACCCGTCTCGCTGGCGATAACTCGAACGACGATCTTTCCGGATTCCTCATCAGTTGAGAATTCCAGATTGCGCCGAGTAGAGCTGAGAAATTTTTCGATATCCGAAACGGCGCTTTTCACCTTTTCGATATCGTTCACGTCTTGACCAACCCCCAGATCCGCCTTGGCCACCAGCGCATCGGTGCCCTTGGGAGTCTCTGCAAGCCGCGCGACTGCTCTTTCACCCACCGGCTCGGCCGGGCGAGCGGCCGGGTAGGATAGGTTCAGCTTGACGCTCATGTCCATATCTACCACCTCGCAATACAAAGACGGGGGAGCGCCTCAACAGCACTCCCCCGCGGTCAGCTAGCTGGAAGATTAGCCCAGCAGCTTCAGGACTGCCGATGGCAGCTGGTTGGCCTGGGCCAGGATCGAAGTCGATGCTTGCTGCAGAGTCTGCTGCTTGGTCAGCTGAGCAGTTTCAGCGGCGAAGTCGGTATCTTGTACGCGACCACGAGCAGCTTCGGCGTTCTCGTTGATGTTTTGCAGGTTGTTGATGGTGCTGGTCAGACGGTTCTGCGAAGCACCCAGGTCTGCACGAGTGGAGTTGATCGCATCCAGAGCGGAGTCGATCGCGCTCATTGCCGCGCTGAAGTTGTTCTGCGCGGCGGTGGTATCAGCGCCTTTGATGTTCTTGCCAGCCAGGCCAGTCAGAGCAGCACCGGTACCGGTGGTTTTCATCGCGGCGCTGAGGGTGATGGTGATCTGGTTTTGGGTGCCAGTGTCCGAACCAACCTGGAAGGTCATGACGCCAGCGCTGCCGTCGAGCAGGTTCTTTTTGTTCAGCTGGGTGCTGTCAGCGATACGGTCGATTTCCGACAGCATTGCCTGGAACTCTTTGTCCAGAGCGTCACGGTCAGCCGAGCTGTTGGAGTCGTTTCGCGATTGCAGTGCCAGTTCGCGCATACGCTGCAGAATGTTGGTCTGCTCTTGCATCGCGCCTTCAGCAGCCTGGGCGATCGAGATACCGTCGTTGGCGTTTTTGATAGCCATGGTCTGACCACGGATCTGCGAGGTCATACGAGTGGTGATCTGCAGGCCGGCGGCGTCGTCTTTGGCGCTGTTGATTTTCAGGCCGGAGGACAGACGGGACATCGAGGTGCTCAGCGCGTCGGCAGCACGGTTCAGGTTCTTCTGAACGCCCAGGGAGGTAGTGTTAGTGTTTACAGTCAAAGCCATGACGATTTCCTCGTTGTATTGGGTACTGCGGCTTCCGGCCTTGGCAATACGCCGAGAGGGGCACAGAGAACCTTCGTAGTAGTTATCGTCGTCAGGCCGGGTTGCTTTAGAAGATTTTCAAAAAAAAAATACTGGCAACCTGCCAGCCCAATGAAATCAAGCTGTTGACGTCAAACTATGGGCGCACCCCATATCTGTTGCGCAAATGAAAACGCCGCCAGAAAAGGTGGCGGCGTTCTCCTGCTGGGCGAGTTCAGGCATCCCGTTCGATAATTGCCGAACCCCAAGACAACCCCACCCCAAAGCCGCTGAGTGCAACGCGCTGATGCTGGGACTGCAGCACATGCCTTTCGAGTAACAGCGGAATACTCGACGACACGGTATTGCCGGTCTCAACCATGTCTTTAACGAACTTTTGCCTCTGCTCCCCGCCATCGAAGCGCTGCGAAACGGCATCGACGATCGCAGCACTGCCTTGATGCAGACAGTAAAGGTCGACATCACTGGCACTCAGCTCGGACGCTTCGAGCAGTTGCGCCAGGTGTGCAGGCACCTTCACCAGCGCGAAGTTATAGACCTGCCGGCCGTTCATGAAGAACTTGCCGTCGGTCGTGCGAAGGTGCTCGGCGCCAGCGCCATCACTGCCAAACAGTGATTTGCCCAATTGCCACGGTGCGCCATCAACCATCCAGGTGGCGGTGGCAGCGTCACCGAACAGCATGGTGGTATTGCGATCTTCAGGGTCAACGATTTTCGAATAGGGGTCAGCAGTGAGAAGAAGGCCGTTTTTCAACCCTGCGGCTTCCATGAAGCCTTTCATCGCATACAAACCGTAAACGTAGCCAGAACAACCCAGAGAAACATCAAAAGCTGCCACAGCCGTGGAAAGGCCGAGCTTGTGCTGAACGATCGCGGCCGTGTGCGGAAGCCCTTCAGCATCGCCGTTCTGGGTGACCACGATCACTACATCAATTGCAGCCGGATCAAGCGAAGGGTTGGCGGCGAAAAGATTGCGCGCTGCCTCTACGCAGAGATCGGACGTTTCCTGGTTGGCGTCTTTGCGCGGCAGGAACGTGGAGCCGATCTTACCGAAAATAAACTCCTGATCCTTGCCGAATTTCGCACCCTGAAGGTAGTTGTCGACACCCGTCACAGGTACGTAACTGGCGATGCTTTTGATGCCAATCATTTTGGTTTCCCGATGGAAATAGCGAAAATACACGGGCTTTCGACAAAGCTCATAGGCCTATGCCTGCAGCGTCGGCGTGACAGCCCGCTGACTCAATAGACTAAAGATGCGCGTTTCGACCGCCAAGTCACGACATCATGCCGCACAGACACCGCTGCGGCCAACTCAATGCAAGGACAATCGCCGCATAAAGTCCAAGCCCTGCCCCCGCAAAGCCAGGCGCACATCTTGCATAGGATGTGACGCGCCAGAGAATGTGCTTGAGACACCAGCACGCGACCTGCTTCCACAGCAGGACCGCCATAAACGATAAAGGACACCTCAATGAAGGTCTGCCACACCTATCGAGAAAACCTGTACCACCTATTGGGGGCGATTTTCCAGGTCATGGAGAAGCGCCCGCTGGTAGCGGAACTGGGGGTATTGCGCGGGGAAAACGCGCTGAAGATCCATACTGCGTTGGCCCCCGAGAAAATGGTGCTTATAGATAGCTGGAGCAAAGCAGCTAACGATGCCTACAGCCCATTCGACGAGCTGCCACCGTGGGTAGTACCCGTCGACACCTATGACTACTACTACGGCGGCTCACTGCACGACCAACAGACCTGGGACAAACTGTACGAAGAGTGCCAGGCCCGTTTCGCGCATCTGCCAGAAGTGACAATTATCCGCTCGGACACCATTGGCGCCATCAACAAAATCCGACAGGAAACTGACATCGCCAAGTTCGACCTAGTGTACATTGATGCCAACCACCAGTACGAATACATACTGCGGGACTTGATGTACTACCAGGACCTGGTGGCAGATGATGGCTTCATCATGCTCAACGACTGCTGCCACAGCCCGAACGGGACCAAACAGAACCTCGGCGTCCTGGAGGCCCTGGGCAGCTTCATCAAACGCTCCGACTTCATTCCCGTGGCCATGACCAACACTGATTGGTCGGACGTGATTCTTGTCAGAAAGAACTCGATGCTCGTTCAACTGATGGACATGGCGCTGACCAATTCCGACGTGCCCTATGTCGAGATTCCCTATCAGCTTATTTCTGCAGCGCGAGTGGTCTACGGAAGCCAGCGAATCAATATCAGCTTCTCCTGACCCGGGGTCTGCCTGAAATCTGCCTGCGGGCAGGCCAGACAAGGCAAAACGGGGCGAGGAAGCCCAGTGTACTGGAGTACATGAGCATTCCGAGCCCCGCTTCAGATCAGTCAGCGATCCAGGCGCACCGCCAATCCTCCAGGCGCCGCCCTTCCAACAGCCAGTCGCTTCGAACCGCAGCTTGCTGGGCGTCGCCCAATGCCGCAGAAGCGTCTAGATCGTCCAGATGAAGACGTAAGGTACGAACCCATTCGGCCGCCTCGTTGCGAACGCGCGACAGCGGTAGCACGTCCCCACCGGCGAATCCCGCCACCCGACTACAGATCACCGACTGACCACACGCGGCATGCTGAAGCACGCGCAAATCACCTGAGCAGGCATTAGCCAACGTCTCAGCCATCGGTACCAGTGCGATATCCAGGTTCAGCGCGACCAGGCTCATCGCAAGCAACTGCGGCGGCACAGCAGCGTGCTGCTCTTTCAGGTATGGCTGCAGTGCCGCCGGGCAATCTCCCAGCACTACCCAGTCAACGTCATCCACCAACATCGGCACAACCTCGCCAAGCAGATGATCGTCATGGCCACCCAACCAACCTACACGCGGCTTCGCACCCACCCGCCGCTCACCCTGCAAGCGGCCCCACGAAGCGGGCAGCACGTTTTCCAGCAAACGAACGTCAGGATGGTGTGGCTGCACCAGCCCCGCCAGAGCGGTCGTCGCCACTAGCACCCGGTCGGCTTGCATTGCACCGAATCGCAAGCGCTGCTCCAACTCTTCGGCAGAGCAAGCAAGCACGTGTGGGGCGCTCGGCAGATACCGGTCCAAGTCGTAGACTTTGAAGGCCTGCGAGAACGCCCGCAGTCGTCGCAACATCAACAGGCTCGCATCGTCAATCGGGCGCTGAACCACGATAGTGGAAGGGTTGAAGCGCTCGAGTTCCACCGCAGACAGCGTCCCGGCGATCACCGCGCCATCAATGCGACCGGCAACACGCATGGCTTCCAGCGGTAACAGAACCCGCGCATGGCCCTCACTTTGCTCGCCGTCGACGCAGCCAAGTACGCCAGGCAGCAAGCCGCGCAAGGGTCGCCAGCTCATATCGCCGCCCTGGACCGCAAAGGCTTCGCCATCACTAAGCGAAAAGTGCATGTTGTACGCGCTGTCACGTGCCAGTTGCGGCAACCAGCGCGCATATAGCGCATCCTCCTGCTCAACGCTAACCACCTCGGGCGCGGGCGTTTCCAAGAGGATGCGCGCGTGGGGTGTCCAGACATTGAGATAGCCGGCTTGAATGAGCCTCAGGCACAGGTCTTCGGCCATCCAACGGCTCAGCAGCGGGTTGACGTCGAACCCTCCGAGTTCGACAAACAACGCGCGGCTCACCATCAGGCACTCACCGCCCACCGCCGAACAATTCTGCTCCAGCCCAAGGCGTCCCATGTAACCGGAATCCTGCGCCGAGCGCCCTTCGAAGGCACGTCCAACGCTGCCCCCCAACCCCAGTACCAGCGCCGCCTGACGAACAGTACCGTCGCGGGCAAGCACGCTACAGCCCACCGCCCCCACCTCCGGCCGCTGTGCATGGTTGAGCAGCGCCTTCAACCAATCAGCCCCCAACACCACGCTACCTGCGTCGAGCCACAGCAGATATTCACTGCGAGCCTCTGCCGCCGCTACGTTATACATGGCGGCGCGCGCGCTCCCAGGCTCGAACCGCAGAACCCTGAAGCGGCCTTGGCCCATCTGCTCGACCATCGCCAGCCAATCCTGCAGCAGGGGATCGTCAGCGCCCGGTTCGATCAGCAATATTTCATGGTCGCCGGCGGTAGCGTGTACCAGCAAGCTTTCCATGCAGCGTTGCAGGCTCACCAATGAGCCTTCGACAACAATGACGATACTTACAGAGGCCTGCTGCGGGTGGCCGTAGTCGATGCGGTAACGCCCAGCAGCAGCGGCCAACGGCACTGCCTGCGCACCGCCGTAGCCACGGCCGCGCAGGTGAGCCTCGATAACTGCAGCCGTGTCCGCGCATTCCTGCAAGGGCAAGACATTGCCGATCAACAACGGCTCACTGACGTGCAACACACAGCCAAGACCATGCTCGACAATCAAGCGCAGCTGGTATTCCAGCTCGAATGCCTGCCCAGCGGTGCAACTAAAGCCACCACGCTGGTGCCAGGTTTGGCGACGATAGAACCAATGGCGGCAGAGATGCCCAGGAAATGCCAACAACAAATCCAGGTTGAGATCTGGACGCAGCGCAGTGTCGACCACCCCTTGCACCTGAAAAACCGCTTCATCGCCATAGGCGGCGAGGCAGCCCTGCGGCGCTCGGCCTAACTCCAAAGCCGTCATCAGCAAGCCGCTGGACGCAAACTCGGTACCGGCCTGCACCACCGCGAACCAGTCACAAGCGGCCTGCTCCATACAGCGGTTAATGGCATCGACCGGCTGCAATGGGTCGCAGTGAACCCAGCGCGCAGTTGCCTGTACCGGGGCCTGATGACCCAGGACATACACTTCGACCTGCCGGTAAAGGCTGCGCGCCAGGCTTTCCAGAGTAATGGCCAGCGCGGCCTGATCGCCCCCATCGAGCACCAGCACGGCAAAGCCTATGGGCGCCTCGTTTGCCAGTTGCTCCTGGATCAGGCGCATTTGTTGCGGTAGGGGGTAGCGCTGGCGCAACCACTCGCGCACACCCAGGCGGTTGCCCGAGGCTTCACGACGGGCAGCAGACTGGGTTTTGGCGATAAATACTTCGAACTGGTCCCAGAAAGGCGCCGTGCGCTCGACATAACGCTGCAAAGCACCGTCCACGCCAGCCCGGGCGTGATCAACGGCATCTGGACGGTCAAGCATGGCAAAACCAGCGCTACCAACGAAACTGCCATCTAGAAAGGCCTGGTCGATACCGTGCCCTGGAATGAAAATAACCGGACAGCCGCACAGCACTGCGATGACGCAGGTCATAGACCATTCATAGGTGTACAGCACTTGCGCCCGTCGAAGCAGTTGGGCAAGTTCCGGCAGCGTCAACGCATTCGCCATACTCAGCAGGCGTACCTGCTCAGGCAGAATCGAATAGTCGATGGCATCGAGCGGGTGGCGATTCTGGTAGAGGTAACAACCCTCGCGCGGGGTGTCCAGCGGCCCGGCGGTGAACAGATCGATATCGATGGTGGGCAAGCACAGCAGGTCGCCATCTGGGTAGCCATGATGTTCGGCAATGAGTTTCCCCGAGTAGAACAGCAAGTCACTGGGCGCAGCTTCCATGCCTTGGCCGCTGATAAAGCCTTCGAAGTTCAGCAGAAAACGTGCGACGACCGAGCAGTTGAACGGGTTGCCTACAGTCACTTCCGGATAGACCGCAATTGGCTCGCAGCCGGCGCGCTGGTGACGCAGGCTGGCTTCATCGTCGAGCAGGGGCGTTTTGAGCTCCGGATTCACCACCTTGCCACCGCAGATATAGGCTTCGCGGCCATTGAGGTTGAGCAAGTGGCAAAGATAATGCAGCGACGCGATTCCCGACGACGTCTCCCGATAGTCCGGCGCCATGATGTAGTAAGGATGCTCCGGGCGGGCATACATCAAACGAAGACGCTTCATGGCCTGCGCAAGGGCCTGCTCGGAACTCGACATCGGGTGAAACTCCATAATCAGCTGAAAATCGCCGAGCCAAGGCTTTTACGCCTGCCGTGCACCTGCGAAGAATTGGAAAATGGCCGCACACACGCGCCCAACCTGTTCGATGCTCATGTCAGAATAAAGCGGCAGGCGCACCAGACATGCGGAAATTTCCTGGGTTACCGGCAAGTCGCCGACACAGCGCGAAAACCGCAGCCCGGCTGGCGAATCATGCAGGGGCACATAATGGAACACTGCATAGATACCCTTTTCGCGCAAATACTCAATCAATTCGCCACGTTCCTGGTTGTTGCGCATCAGCAAGTAAAAAATATGCGCATTAGCCGGTTTGCCGCCCTCGGTACGCGGCAACCTGACAAAGCCGTCGGCCTGCAATGCTGACAACGAGTGATAGTAGGCCTCATACAACGCACGCCGATGGGTGTTGATGGTTTCGCCCTGCTCCAATTGAGCATAGAGAAACGCTGCCGTCAGCTCGCTGGGCAGGAACGATGAACCGACATCGACCCAGGTGTATTTGCTGACCTCACCGCGAGAGAAGGCCTTGCGGTTGGTGCCTTTCTGCCAGATCACTTCTGCCCGCTCGATCAACTTCGGGTCGTTGATCAGCAAAGCACCACCCTCACCACTGATCACGTTCTTGGTTTCGTGAAAGCTCAGGCAACCCAGATGGCCGATGGTACCCAGCGCACGTGTTTTTTCCCGAGCGAGGATTGCCTGTGCCGCATCTTCGATAAGCATCAAGCCGTGCTTTTCGCATAGCTGCAGCAAGGTATCCATGTCACACGGCTGCCCCGCATAGTGCACGGCAACAATCGCCTTGGTCTTTTCGGTAATTGCAGCCTCGACCAGACGCTCGTCTAGATTGAGCGTGTCGGCGCGCACATCCACGAATACCGGCACTGCACCACGCAGAACGAAAGCGTTGGCGGTGGATACGAAGGTAAACGACGGCATGATGACTTCATCGCCCGGGCCGATGTCAGCCAGGATTGCCGCCATTTCAAGGGCTGCCGTGCAGGAATGCGTCAACAGTGCCTTGGAACAACCCAAATTGCTCTCCAGCCATTGCTGGCACAAGCGCGTAAATTGCCCGTCGCCCGCTATGCCACCATTCATGACCGCCTGGGCGATGTAGAACAGTTCTTTGCCAACAACGAACGGCTTATTGAATGGAATGATCTGGTTGTCCACCTTCGTGTCTCCGATTATTGAACGTCAGGCAAAGTCCGACGGGGAAAGGAACCCGGCCAGAAGCGCGTCCACAAAGTCGACCTGGACAGCCTGCTCAAGCTCGTGCTTGTCGAAAAACGCTTTTGCGCGCTGGTAGTAATATTGCTCTAGCGCTTGATTGGCATCGGTATGCCCCGCGTCATAGCCGTGTTGCGACAGCGCCGAGCATTTGACCGCTGCATATTTCCGGCAACATGCCTCCACCGACTGGTCGAGCCATGCGCTACGCTGCGGCCGCGCGAAATCGAAATACTCCCGGGCCGCTGCCGAGACCGTCTGGCCCAACAGCAGAGCAGCTAGGTTGTCGGCCAGCCACGGTGCAAAATGGTATCCGTCACGCCGGGTTCCAGACGTTATGAAGGTATTGTCGTTGAGCTGCCCAATAACGGGGTATCCATCCATGCTCAACGGTCGATAGCCGAAGTTATAACGAATGAAGCCACTGGTCCGATGCAGGTGATTGACCTGATTGATCGCCCCATTGATCAACGCAGCCACGGACTCTGCCCGGGGAAACTGTTCATCGGCGGTAGTCACCAGGTTGGTGGCGCCGACCACAAACAGATCGTCTTGATAGGGTGCATGGTAAATGCCACAAGCGCCTCCCCGATTAGGCGTTCGCAATACATAGCGCCCCTTGATGCCAGCGTTCTTCAGCACCACGGTAGCACCAACACTATTGATTACGCGGATACAGCCGGGCTCATCCCACAACCGCGTCGCCATGCTGCCGTTGGCCAGCACGATACGTTCAGCACTCAGTACCTGCCCGTCCTCGAGCGTCACGCCAGCTGTACTGTCACCGGCCTTGTTCATCGACTTCACCACGCCGTCGACAAACCGAACGCCACGCTTTTGCAGCGTTGCCTGCAGCGCATGGATCACCCCATCGGGGTTCAGTACCCCTTCGCGAGGCAGGAAAAGCGCCTGTCGGGTTCGGTAGCTGGCATCGGGCACATAGGCCGGCTCGACCTGTGGGTCTACCCGTTCATAGGGTTCGGTGAACTCATCAAGGTAGCCGGCAATCGCGTCGAACGCGGCATCCTCAAAGCGGTTGGAGGCGTTGTTGTTCACCAGCACAGTGCCGAGGCGGTAATGCTCGGCGGGGATCTCGAACTCCTCGACAAAGCCCTGCCACAAGCGTGCCGATGCCTGACTCAATTCGAACTTCAAGCGGTCACGAGGCTGATCAAGCGCACCAGGCTCCAATTCAGCGAACGAGTTGAGCATTGCCGCTGCCGCCATCGACGCACTGTAAGGACGAGCAGCCGGACCGACCACTTGAATACGCTCACCTGGAATACTGCGCGAGAGGCCAGCAGCGATTGCCAGGCCCACCATGCCATTACCAACGATCAAGAACATGATGGACTCCTTACAGCAGCTCGACGATGCACAGGGAAGGATAGGTGTCCGAGCGTTTGATCTGGTGACGGACCTTGCCAAGAACTTGCGCGACGTAGGCGTAGCCTTCGCCGGGCAGGAAATCGCGCTGCAGCTGGAAGAACACCAGCAACGAACCCGGCACGCAACGTGGCATGATCTGCTCTAGCGCAAAGCGTGTCGGCCCTTCCAGGTTCATGTCGAAAAACGCCAACGCCACCAACAGGTTGCGTTGCTGTTCAATGAAGCGAGGCAAGGTGTCCTTGATATCCCCCTCCACTACCTGATGGCCGCTCGCTACTTCGGGCAGCGCGTTGATGCTTTCATGCAGGCTCAACAAATGGCGCAGGTAATCGGCATAGCCGTTGCCAGTGTCGTAGCAACCATCCTGGAAGTTGGCATTGGCAACCTGTCCGTCGCCGACATGGGACTTATACCCGGCAAAGGTATCGAACGCCGCAATCCGGCGCTGTTTATTGAACGGCTCGAAAATCGCCCGCAGGTTTTCGCACAGCACCGCGTTCTGCCCGCGCCAGGTCCCGAAGTCCAGTACTGAGCCAGGCAGGCGAGCAATCTGCCGATACAGATCAGAAATCGCCAGCATGCGTGCCAGCGACGCCGAACGGATGAAAAGCCCGAGATTGCGCTCTTTCTCGGCATCATCCAGAGGCGCGTTTGCAAATGCCTGCCAAAGCTGCTCGCGGGCTTCGAGCTGGCCATTATTGGACTGCGTGACGGAGGTGGAACCGCTTTTGAGCATGGGATTTTCCAATAAACAGAGTGATCGGGCAGTTCGTCAAGAAGCCTTGCGCACGAGCAAGGTGAACTCGTACAAACCGTAGTCATGCAAGAGTGCCACCTCTCTGGAGTAGGTTCTTTTGCACAGATCAAAGTAGAAGCACGGATCACCGTAGTAGAGGTAATCACGCATGAAGGGAGGATCCGAATACGAAGTCAGGCAGTTGAAGGCAAAACCTTTGCGTGAGCAGGCATCCATGCTGCGGAGCACCTCAGCGATATACCCTTCCCATGCCGCACGCGACGCATCCTGGCGCACGTTGAAAATGCCACTCGCTACGGCATAGTCCGCTTGCCGCGAGCTTTGCCTGGCAACTTCAAAATGAACTGAATCGCACTCTGGATGCTGCTGGCGCGCCGCCTCGATCATTTGCTCCGAGAGATCATAGCCATGGTAGTCACACGCCACGCCGCGCTCCTGCAACCAGCTCAACAGCGCACCATAGCCGCAACCAACATCAATCAGGCTGAAGCCTTGCTGCTGTTCTGGCGCAGGCACCAGGCTGAGTAACTGGGCAAACCTCAGTTCCTGAGATGCGCTGCCATTCCAATCAACCCCCTGCGGGGTGGCGCCGTGCTCACGGATACGGGACGAGTAATACCGCGCTACGTCTTGCAAGATATCTGCGCTCAAGGATGTCGCTCCAGAAAGGTTGACGCGTCGCTGCCAGTGTTGAACAGCAGGTCGATGATGCTTACCGCATGCTGAAACTCGCCGTGCAACTGCGGGTACTCGGGGTAGCCTGCGTAACTCATGTACGCAACCTCAATCCCGGCAGCAGAAAAGGCGGCGTCATCCAGGTAGCAACCCGCTGCGGGCCCGGACAGGTATTCAGTCGCGCTCAAGGCCTGGCACAACTGGATCAATCGCTCATTCTTGCCCTCGCTGTAACCCAAGTCTTCAGAGCGGTAGATGGGCGTCTGAATACCTAGTAGCGGGCAAAGGCCGGTGATGAACAACTGGTTGATGCGCGAAAGGTCGTCGACCCCGGCTGCCTGCTCGTAAAGCGCACGGACAGCCGCTTCCATCTGAGCGAAGCAGGACGCTCGCCGGTAGCTCATCTCCAGCGTTTTCCAGTGCTTGGCAGCCCAGTCCGGTTCGCTGACTTGTACCTCGTTGATCAACTGCTCGTAGCGCCCGCGGTTTTTCACGGGGACAGTCAGCCAATGCTCACCTTGGGCAGTCTTGATCTTGTTGCGATTCCGCCAGTCGCGCCGGGTGTACTGCACATCGTCATACAGAACGAATGCATCGACGCTGCGAATCAGATCGAAGTAGCCCTTCCAGGGAATGTAGTTGGACTGAACTACCGCCACTTTCTTTTGCATCCAGAACCCCATCTGCCCGAACCGGTAACATGCTGTGCAGCATGTCAATAAAACGGCACCTGGCAAGAAAAAGCCGGGCTTGAACCCGGCTTTTGCAATTCCCGCGCCAGCTAGTCGAGCTGCGCAAGCCAAGCCGGTTCATCCGCCGAACTCAGTGGCTGAGCCACTGCATCGTCACGGCCCGGCGCAGAGAACGCCGCCGGCCAGGCGTGGGCCGCCTGGTCTATTGCATCCTGACAAGGGGTTGGCAATTGCTGGGCAAACACTAACGAACGGGGCGTCCAGATCACCATCAAACCGGCGTGGGCAACCGCCAGCGAGATGCTCAGGCCTGCATCCAACGAAGCTTGCACGCCGCCACAGTGCTCAAAAACGTCCTTGCGCACCATCAGGCAGGCATCCGCTACAGCGGCGCATTGGCGAACCGATTGCGGCCAACGCACCTCGATGCCCTGTTCTACCGTGAAGCCTTTCCACGGTTCTTGAACCCCAGGCCCGGCAAGCAACTGATAACCGGCGTGGACCAGAACCCCTTCCCCGGTGTGCAGGCACGCACCGACAACCCCTACCTCAGGGCGCTGCCCTTCGTTCATCAAAGCCTCGATCCAGGCCGGCGAGTTGACCTGACAGTGCTGGGACAGCATCACCAGATACTCGCCACGGGCCTGGCGAGCCGCAAGATCGAGCAACGCTGGCCGCGCCGCCTCCGCGTCACCGACGAGCAAGCGAACGCGCCCGGCGAATGTATTGAGCGCGGGATCTTCAACGTCCAGGACATTGCCGGCGCAAGCCAGCAAAATTTCATAGCGCGGGTAGCGAGTACGCTGCAGGATTGCGGTGAGGCAGGCCTGCAATTGCTCCCTGTCACCCTCGTATGCCAGAAGAATGCTGACCAGCGGAACCGCTGAGTGGCGGAAATCAATCGCCAGCCCAGCTGTTTCCAGATCGGTGACATGCCCACGATAACCCAGTTGCGCCAGGTGACGGTTGAGGATGAGCACAGCCTCTTTGGCCATTTCATGCCCGGCTTGACGGCCAACGACGAGGTATTCATCCATGTGCGCAAGGCTACTCACGCCCCGCTCTTCCACAAGCCGTAACAACAGGTCCAGTTCGCAGGCATGGCGGTAGGTTTCGCTGTAGCCACCCAGGTCAACAACCGACTGGCGTTGTACCAGCCAGTGGCGGGACATCAGGCCAGGCTGTCCACGCAGCAAGTCAAGGTCGGCACCTGGCCGCACTACCTCGTGCAGTCGCCCCTCGGCATCGCGTTGCACTTCGTTGCAAGCAATGGCCTGGCAGGCCGGCGCGCTGACAAGCTCAACCAGCAAACGTTGCAGACCACCGGCCAGCAGCGTGTCTCCGGCATCGAGCAGCAGCAACCATTCGCTGGATAATTGCCGCACTACCTGATTGAGGTGGGCAAGCCAGTTGTTTTCGTTCACCTGGATGAAATGCAGCACATCCCGCGCGGTGGTGATTGCTGGCGGCTTGCCGGTGGTGAGGACCACCAACTTGAAATTGCGCAGACCACACGCCAGCAGGCTATCGAAGGTCGCCTGCAGCGCTTGGGCATCATCGTGCAAGTCGAGCACCACAAACGCCAATTGAGCGGTCTGATGCTTGGCAAGATAGCTCTGAATACGCTGGTTGCCAGCAGCGCCTGGTGTGGCACGTGCAATATCTGCCAGCACCTTACCCGATGACGTTTGCTGCAAGCGCAGGCCAACGCCTGGAGCCGGCACTTGCTGCAAGCGCTCGATCCAACTGCGCAGCTCGCGAGCGCGCTCCAGGTCTGCAGGGTCGCTCAGCATAGGCAGCAGACGCAGGCACACATCAAGATTGAACAGGCCCAGCCCCAGCGCCTGCCAATATCGCTGCTGCAAGCTTTCGCTGGTGTCGTTGGGGTGCACCAGCAGCAAATCGTGCTGACGAACCCAGGCCCCCTCGAGCAAGTGCTGGTGACGCTGCCCGACAGGCCACACATGACAGAGGAACTCGATTGCGATCAGTTGCTCGAACAATGCATGCGTGTAGTAAGGCAACTCGAGGTACTGGCGGCTTTCGAAGGCCCGCTGCGGGTCGGCAACAATGCTGTCCCAAGTGGAGGTCACCAACAACGGCGCCTCAAGCTGCTCATAAGTGCTGCGAACGAACAGGTTAAGCACTCGGAATGCTTCATCGTCTGCCTCTACACCAGCTGGCTGGCCCTGCCGATCGTGCAGCGCTCTCACCAGTTGCACCTGGCGCTCCTCGCGCACTGAGGGTGCGAGGTCGCAAGGTTGGTAGTCGCAGACCACATCAGTCTGATGCAGACGCGCTATCGCCCCGGCTTGCAACAACTTGCAAGACAGCGCGACGAGAAGGCTTGCGCCTTGCAAATCGTTCGGGAGGGTAGCCACAACCGCTTGCAAGGCCGAGACGCGGACAACCGCGCGCCAGGCTTGTTGACCTGCGCTGGCATACTGCGACACACGCGCCTGCGCGCCTTGCTGCGAAGCGTCGGCAAGCGCCGCGCCCAATTTGTGATACGACACGTGGTTGGTGCCTGGCACATAGCCCAGTGCATAGCCTTGTGCAGCGTCCACATGCGGCTGGGCCTGGAGACAGGCCGCCGCGTTATCCAGTGCCTCACCCAGGACGAAATCGCTGTCCAGCGCCAGCATCACCAGCGCTGTGGACACCTGGCCCAGCGCCTGCTCCAGTGCCGCGCGGCTGACACCTGCGGCACCGGCCTGGTGCGTAGCGCTCTGGCCCAATATGCCTTGCCCAAGGTAGTAATGCGCCGCACGTACACGCGACTCCGAGGATTCCTGACCAAGCAAAATGACGGTTACATCACTGCGCGATCCTGTTGCGGTTTCGATCATAGTGCACCTGTTCAAGTATTCGTTTGGACGCCCGGCGTCAGTAATCAGTCGGCCAACCAAGCATTGGCCCAATGCTGCAAGTGGTGTTCATCGAGTACGTAATCGCGCAGCACTGATTCACGCAAGGCGTCCCCCATGGCGTAGCTCGCCACGCTGTCGTCAAGATGCATGCGGATCGCCTCCAGCCACTGCGCGCTAGTGTTCTGCCGCACCCGCGTACAAGGCAGGTAACCGGCGTAGGCCTTGGTGTCAGTACAGATCACCGGGAAACCGCAGGCGCCGTATTCCAACAGACGCAGATTGCTCTTGCAGTCGTTGAACAAGTTTTGCTCAAGCGGCGCTAGTGCCAGATCGAGGTTGAGGCCGGCGAGTTTTTGCGGATAGAGCGAGAACGAGATCCCTTCGTGGAATTCCTTCACGTAAGGAAGCAGCTCCTCCGGGCACATGCCGAAGAACACCCAGTCAACCTCGCGGGACAGGGTCTTCACCACATCGATGATCAGTTCCAGGTCGCCCCTGTGGCTGGTTCCGCCGGCCCAGCCAACCCTAGGCCGGGCCGTCGTCTGGCGCTGGCTGAGCAAACCTTTCCACAGGCTCGCCGCCAGCATGTTGGGCACGATCCGGATATCCTGATGCATGCTCGACAACGCATCAGCCAAAGGTTCGGTAGAAACCACCACGCGATCGCAGAGACCTATGGCCTTGGCAACCAGTTCGCGCATGTTGTCCGGCATTTTCCGCGCGTGGTCGTTCTTTTTCGGCGGATCGATGATGTAGTCATCGATTTCGTAGATCCGCCGCGCGTTGCTATAGCGCTTGAACTGGGCGATCTCCTGGGTGCCGGCAGGCGTGTACCGGCACTGCAGAATCAATGCATCTGGTTTTTCCTGCTCAAGTTCGATTACCCCGGATACATTGTAGTTGATCCGTCCCTGAATCCACCCTGCCCGCTCCAGCTCGGTGAATGGCTGCACTACGCGGTAATGGCCAATAGCTGTGGTGTTGCTCGGCAGCGCCAAAACGGTCGGCATCACCCGGGCAATGAAAGGGTCCCAGCTGCTTCTGAGGCCTGGTTCAAAATTGAAGTTGGGGTACTTCAGGCTGAGGTTGCGGTTGTAGGCCTGATCGCTGGCCAGCACCGACAGCCAGCGGTCGTAGAAAACATCCATACCGACCTTGCCAGCGGCCCCGGCCGCTATGCCCTGAGGCCTTGCTACCCTGGAGAACGGCGTCCACACCACCAGGTAGCCTTGGCTGCGCGCCCGTAAGCAGAGATCTGCTTCAAGCAACCCCTCACCCAGCTGGTCTGCATCGAGCCCGCCAAGCTCAGTGAACAGGTCGCGACGAACCACCAGGCAATGCAGACTCAAGGCGCTCCAGTTCTGCACCATCTGCAAGCGCCCCATGTAGCCGTCGGCGTGCATCGGGCACCCGAGGAACGGGCTACCCACTGAACCGTAAAGGCCAAGTACCAGCCCCGCCGAGACTACCGCCCCGTTATCGTCGAAGAGCTTGGGCCCTACCAAGCCGACCTCGGGGCGCTGCGCCTGGAGCATCAGTTCGTGCAGCCAGCTGCTATCGAACAAGACACAACCGACGTCCAGCATCAACAGGTACTCGCCACGCGCATGCTGGCTGGCCATGTCAAGGCTACGCGCCTGGCCGAGAGCTGCGACCTCGATGAAGCGCACTTGCTCGACTCCCAGTTGGGCCATCGCCTGCAACCAGGCGCACACGTGCGGTGGGCACCCTTCGTCGCCTACCAACAGAACCTCGAAATGGGGATACGCAGTTCGACCCATCAACGATTCGATGCATCGCTCAAGCGTCATCAAATCGCTGCCAGCGTAGACCAGGATAGAAACCATCGCAGGCTGCGGATGTACATAAGTGACGCGCGTCATGGGGCTTGCGCCTTGCTGCTCGACTAGCGCAGGTACACCCAAACGCTGCAAGTGGTTTCGTACCACTTCAGTGGCCAGTGCAGCATCGGCGGGGTCTTGCAGCCAATCGCTGTAAGTGCGCAGGCTTTGGACCAGGACCTCGGCGATATGCTCGACGACATGCAGCCCCTGCGTCTCGACCATGCGCCAAAGCATATCGTGCGGCGCGAACCTGCCAAGCTGCGGGTTCAAACCGCCCAAGGTGCGAAGTTGATCGACATTCAAGGCCAACATGCGCCCTACATAGGGCACGCTGCGCATCAGATCGAGGTTGAAGTCGGGCTTGAACACCGGTGTGCTGGATTTAAGATTGTCATTGGCACCTTCATCGCTGTAGATGCACAGACATTCTGTACGCAACACCATGCGCTCTGCCAGCAGCACCAGAGCGTGCTCATGCAAGCGGTCACCCGCTTCAAGCAGCAATACCCAGTCTGCCTGGGGATTTTCCGCAAGCCATCGATTGAGCGTTGTTGCCATGTCATCGCGCAGCCGCAGATGGCGCACGTTCTCCAAGGTATTGCTGGCAGGCAAATCAGGCCCGATCACTAGCGTAAATGCGGCCGGGTAGGACTGGTTGTGCAGGCTTGCCAATGTCACGCGCAAGGCCGCCTCTTGCCCCAGCCTACTCTCGATAACGGCAACGATGCGCGGCTGGCGCGCCCATCGACCAATGCGCTTGGGCAACAATTGCAATTGGCCCGCTGAGAACTTGCGGCTTTCAAGCCACTGCGCATACAAGTCGTCGAAACTCAGGCTGTGAACGCCTACCTGCTGCTGGAAGTTGGCCATTTGACCGGAAAAGATCAGTCGCAGATCAAACTCATCCCACACCAACGGCCGATCTTCGCGATACTCTTCGAGCAAACAGTAACGAACCCAACCGTACGCCGGGGCCGCTTCACCGGTACTGCCCTGGAACATCTGCAACAACCAGTCGGTTTCGCGCTTTGCCGCTTCGGTCATGCTGGTTTGATGGCTGAGCCGCCCTGGATGCACACGCTCAAGGCTCAACACCTGGCTCAGGCTACACAGGTGGCCTCGGCGCAGCAAGCATGCGTACAGCGCCAGATCAAGACGTGCGGCAAATCCCTGCCCTTCCTGCACCAGCGTAGCCAGGTACTCCTGGACTTGCGCGCGACGAAACAAGGCATGGCTGAAACCGCCGAACAGGTTGGTAGCGTTGTCCGCAACGCAGTGCAGCAGGTCATTACCATGCAGCACCGCATCGTTCATCGAAATGACGAAATTGAGAAGGCGAGATGGCAACAGCACATCGTTCGCGGATATCAATAAACGCTGGCCAATGACCATGCTGACCTGGTCATTGGCTTGTAGCGCCTGTGCCTGGAGGCCGACACAGTTGGGGAACAGCGTATCGTCATCGCAGAGAAACTTGATCATTTCTCCGCGGGCGTGCTCAAGGCAAGCCAGCATGTTGCGTGCAAAGCCACGCCGCACAGGGTTGCGAATGTAGCGCAGCACCGCTGTAGCGTTAGCCAACTCCTTGCACAGCGATTCGATCTGCCCGTCACCGCTGTCGTCGCAGACGACGATTTCCAGGTTGGCATAATCCTGGGCGAGTGCGCTGACCAGCGTGGCCCGAAAGAACTCGATATTGAACGCAGGAATGGCGACTGTCACAAGGGGTTGTACGTTCACAAAGCGCTCGCTTAGCGGTGTTCGGTTGTAAGCGCCGCACCCCCTGCCTATGTCAGCGAAGGGCCGGCGGCAGGGTCACGGTCACGCGATGGACGAGGGGGAACCCCCCTCGCGACAACCTGGAACAGTCGAATCGATCAGATGTAATTGACCAGCGACAAGCCTGCAACTTTGGCGTAGGCCTGCAGCGACGCCTGCAGCATGTTGGTCTGCATTTGCAGGCGCAGCATGGCCTCGACCTGATCGGTTTCACGCAGCGACTTCTGCGTCAGGGTGTTCTCGTTGCCCAGCGCCTCATTGGTTTCGGCCTGGATATCCAGCGCCTGGCCACGGCCACCGATTGCACTAATGGAAGAAGACACCTGGTTGATGCCGCTGGAGACATTGCCAATTGCCGAATCCAGCGATGCCTTGAAGTTCTGCTTGGCTACCGGATCACTGTCTATCGGAGTCTTCAGGGCGGAACGCAGCTTGCTGACGGTATTGAGAATATTCTGAGTCTGGTGGGTATCGACCTTGATGGCATACGAATCGCCTGGCGCCGCAGGGCCCGACAGATCAATTTGCACACCCATGGCGGTGGCGCTGTTGCCGACCATGGTACCGCTTGTGACCGGGCGACTATCAGCCGAAACCGGTGCGGCATAAAGCTCGTAGTTGGTTGCGCTAGTGAACTTGAGCACCGCCCCCTCGGGGAACGCTGCTTTATAGGCGACCGGATCGGTGACGCTGGCGCCGCTGACCTGGCTCGAGGAGGCATTGCCCGGGCTGCGGGTCCCGCTGATTTCGTCGGCCTTGGAACTCAAGCTGAAGGTGTGCCCGGCGATGGCGGCATCCGGGTTGACCGAGTCGCCGGCCTGGAAGCTGATGTTCAGGCGCAGATCGACGCCACGGAAGGAAACCGAGGTGTTACTGCCGTTCGGGTCGAACTTACCGCCCTGGGTAGCTTCCAGGGTGACGTCGGTACCGCTGGCGTCGGTGATCTTGAATTCGGTGCTGCTGGTGAACTCGATGCTGTACGGCTCGCCGCTGCGGAAGCGGTCGTTGTACACGGCGCTACCGGAAACCTGGCCGTTGGACAGGCTGACACGGCCGTCGTCTACCGCCGGAGCGGTCAGGCTGGTCTGGCTGCGGCTGGTGTTCAGCGCCTGCTCGAACGCGGCGTAGCCGGTTTCGTTGGCCGCCAGCGACAGGGCATCGCCCACCTGCAGCTTGAGCTGAGTCTGGTCGCCCTGGTAGGTGTAGGTACCATCAGCGTTGCGCGCATAAGGTGGGGTGTCGCCCTTGGAGCCGGAGAACAGGTACTTGCCGTTCTCATCCTTGCTGTTCATCAGCGAAAACAGTTGCTGCTCCAGCGCTTCGAGCTCGTCGGCGTTGGCCTTGCGATCGGAGTCGGTGAAGCTGGCGTTGCCGGAGCTGATCGCTAGTTCGTTGACCTTCTGCAAGATGTTGCCGATGGAGTTCAGGGTACTTTCGGCAGTGCCCAGCGAGTTGCGCACGCTGGTGATGTTGCCGCTGTACTGCTTGAGCATGTTCTGCTGCTGCTCAAGCTGCAGCAGGCGGGCAGCTGCGACCGGATCGTCGGCGGCAGTTCGCACGCGAATGCTGTCGTTGGCCTCCTGCCGAGTCTTGTCCAACTTGGCGAAGTTGTTCGTGTAGTTGCTGCTGTTGGTGTTGTAGAACTGTGCAGTAGAGATGCGTACGCTCACGATCTACGACTCCTTAAAGGCTATTGATCAGGGTGGCGAAAGTTTCCTGGGCCGCCTTGATGATCTGCGACGACGCCGTGTAGTACTGCTGGAACTTGATCAGGTTGCCGGTTTCTTCATCAACCGACACGCCGGACAGCCCGTCGCGCGAATCCTGGGCCGACTTGTGCAAGGCGGTGGTGGCATCGCTGTCCATCTGCGCCTGGCCGGTCTTGCCGCCGACATTGGACACCAGCTTGGCGTAGGCATCGGTGAAGCTGATGCCCTTGCCGTTGGCGTTCACATCGACAGTGGACTTGGTCTGCAGGTCGATAACCGACTGTGCATTGCGGTTGTCGGCAGAACCAGAGGCGGTCATCGAGACGGTGAAGCTGTCACCGGTCTTCGGCGCGCCGGAAACGTTCATTTCGAAGCTGAAGGTCTTCTGGGTGACGCCGTCGGCTTCGGTGATCGGGTTGCCGCTGGCATCGACCATCGGCACCGACAGTTTCAGCGTGTTGTCCTGGCCCGGCACGATGGTGCCGCTGCCGATGCTGTTACCTTGGGCGTCATACATCGTGTACGCCTGCGGCGAGGCCGTGTCGTCGGCGAACACCAGCTTGACGGGCGTGGAATACTTCAAGCCCGTTTGCAGGTCGCTGCTCTGGGCGGAATCGTAGATGTTCACCAGCGACGTCAGGTTCGGCTGGGTGATGCTGCCAGTACCCTTGTTGCCCGAGGCGCTGGTGCCGGTCAGCGGCGCGGCCATGGCCAGGCGCTTGGGGTCGGTCAGGGTGGCTCCGATGTTGGCAGCCGCGTTGCGCGTTGGGGTGATCTTGAAGCTGTCGCCGGCGCTCAAGCCGCCGCCATTGAGCGACAGGCTGAAGCCGTCGATCACAGGTGGCGGGGTGGTGCTCAGGTCGAAGGTGCCCATGTCGGTGCCATCAGGCAGCTTGCGCACGTTGTAGCCGGTGGCGCTGGTGAAGGTCACCTGGTAGTCGCTGGTGCTGAGCTTGCCGGTATCCTTGATGGTCACATCGAGGTTGCCGGAGCCTGCGCTGTTGCCCGACTTGGCAATGCTGCGCCCGGCGATGGCCTTGTCGCTGTTGATGTCAGCAAACAGGCTGGCACCGAACTCGCCGTTCTTGTCGATACCTTGTGCCAGCTGGCTGTTGATGGCATCGGCCACCACCAGTGCCACACGGCCCAGCTCGTTCAGCGCAGGGTCCAGGGTTTCCTTGCGGTAACGGATCAACCCGCCCAGCTCGCCGCCAGTGGTGCCGTTGGTAATGTCCATCTGCGTCGAGCCGCGGTTGAGGATCAGGCTCATGCGCGTCGGGTCGGTGCTGCTGGCGGCAACGCCGATGGTTTGGGTGGTGTTGCCCAGTACCAGCGCCTGGCCGTTTTTCAGGTAGACGTCGTAGTTGCCGTTCTTCTGTTCGACGACATCGGCGCCGATCAGCTTGGACAGCTCGCGCACCGCGCCATCGCGCTGGTCGAGCAGGTCGTTGGGCTGGCCGGTAATGGCCGACATCTTGGAAATCTGGCCGTTCAGGTCAGCGATGGTCTTGGTCAGGTTGTTCACCTGAGTAGCCAGCGATGCCATGTTGCTGTTGACGTTGTCGTTCTGCTGGTTCAACTGCGCCGACAAGGTGTTGAAGCGCTTGGCCAGCGACTGCGCGCTGGTCAGCAGCAGCTGGCGCGAGGCGTCTTCGGTCGGCTTGGCCGAGGCGTCCTGCAGGGCACTGAAGAAGCTTTGCAGGGCAGCGGTAATGCCGGTATCGGCGCTGGACAGGGCGGTATCCAGCGGGGCGATCTGGTTCAGGTAGCTGGTGGCATCGGCCGACAGCGCGGTGGTGGTGCGCAGCTGGTTCTCAAGGAACGAGTTGTACACACGGCGCACGTCGGCGAGCGTGGTGCCGGAGCCAATGAACACCTGGCCGGCCTGCTGGCCGCCCTTGGTCTTCTGCACGTTCTGCTGGCGCGAATAACTGTCGACATCGGCGTTGGCAAGGTTGTTACCGAGGGTGTAAAGCCCCGACTGCGCGGCGCCAAGCCCCGACATACCAATGTTTAGTAAACTCGCCATGGTTCAAGCCCTTAAAGTTTCGTTGTGGTACCGAGCGACGCGTAGCTCTCGTACGACTTCATCTGTCTTGCGATCTGCGAGATCTTGCTGGCGTAGTTCGGGTCGGTGGCATACCCCGCCTTTTGCAGCTCTCGCACAAACTGTTCTGGTTTATCGGCAGACTTCACCGCTTCTTGATAGCGCGAGTTGTTCTGCAACAGGCTGACCAGGTCGTGGAAGCTGTCCTGGTACGAATCGTAGGAACGGAACGCTGCGGTTTCCTTGACGAACTGGCCATCACGGAACTCGCTGGTAATCGCCCGTGCCTCGCCACCCTGCCAATTGCCGGTGGCCTTGATGCCAAACAGGTTGTGGCTGCTGGAGCCATCGCTGTTGCGCATGACCGACTTGCCCCAACCGGTTTCCAGCGCTGCCTGGGCGACCAGGTAGCGTGGGTCGACGCCAATACGCTTGGCGGCTTGCTCGGCCATCGGCAGCATGGTGGCAACGAACTCGTCGCTGCCGGCGAAGGCTTTTTTCGGTGCCAACGGTGGCTGGGCCACGGCGCGCCCAAGGATGCGCGTGCCATCGCTACCGGCGGCAAACGCCTGCGCCGGCTCCCAGTCACCCTTGGCCACACCGTTGACCAGCGGCTGCCCTTCACGGGCCGGCACGGGGGCGGTGTTGGTGGCGGTTGAGGGCACGATCCCGGCCAGCAGACGGTCGGTGAGCTTGCCCGGCAGCGCCAGGCGCCGCGAGTTGAGCGCCGCCACGTCATTGCGGTGGTTGCCGTTCTGCGCAAGGTTGGCCGCATCGACCACCTTGGTGCCCCACAGCGCCGGCGCCGCACCTTCAATGCGCGGGAACGGGCTGGTATTAGGGGGCGCCGCCTTGTTTTTCGACAACTGGCGCACCAGCACGTCCTGCAGGCCAATACCGCCGCCCTCGCGGGACATGCTGACGGCCAGCTGCTGGTCATACATGTCGCGGTACTGTTTGACCGAGGAGCTGTTCGACACACTGTCTTCGTCGGCAAGCTCGTCGGTGGCCTTGCGAGAGGCCTTGAGCATTTCACTGACGAACAGCGACTCGAACTCCTGGGCGACCTTGCGCACGTTGGCGTCGCTGTCGCGGTCGCCAAGCTTGAGCGAGCTCAAGCGGTTGAGGTCGGTGTAGGCGCCGCTGTCGGGCTTGCCGGAAATCAGGCTCTTGGAGTCCATGGCGGGTCCTCAGATCACGATCAGGTCGGCTTGCAACGCGCCGGCCTGCTTCAGGGCTTCGAGGATTGCCATCAGGTCACCGGGGGCTGCGCCCACCTGGTTCACGGCACGGACGATTTCATCCAGCGTGGTGCCAGGGCCGAACTTGAACATCGGCTTGGTTTCCTGCTCGGCATTGACCCGCGAGCGCGGCACCACGGCCGTCTCGCCATTGGAGAACGGGCCAGGCTGGCTGACGATCGGGTCTTCGGTAATGGTCACGGTCAGGCTGCCGTGGGTCACCGCTGCCGGCGACACCTTGACGTTCTGGCCAATGACGATGGTGCCGGTACGCGAGTTGATGATGACCTTGGCCACGGCCTGGCCTGGGTCGATCTCCAGGTTCTCCAGGATCGACAGGTAATCGACGCGCTGGCTTGGGTCCATCGGCGCACTGACCCGCACCGAACCCCCGTCCATGGCCTGGGCGACACCTGGGCCAAGCAGTTCGTTGACCTTGTCGACGATGCGCTTGGCAGTGGTGAAGTCCGGGCGATTGAGGTTCAAGGTCAGGCTGTTGCCCTGGTTGAAACCGCTCGGCACCGCTCGCTCGACGCTGGCACCGCCAGGAATACGGCCTGCCGACGGAACGTTGACGGTGATCTTCGAACCGTCACGGCCCTCGGCATCGAAGCCGCCCACCACCAGGTTGCCCTGGGCGATGGCGTAGACGTTGCCGTCGATACCCTTGAGCGGGGTCATCAACAGGCTGCCGCCGCGCAGGCTCTTGGAGTTACCGATGGAGGACACGGTGATATCGACCACCTGGCCCGGCTTGGCGAACGCCGGCAGGTCCGCATGCACCGACACCGCCGCGACGTTCTTCAACTGCACGTTGCCGGAGCCGGCCGGCACCTTGATGCCGAACTGCGACAGCATGTTGTTGAAGGTCTGCAGGGTGAACGGGGTCTGCGTGGTCTGGTCGCCGGTGCCGTTCAGGCCCACCACCAGGCCGTAGCCGATCAGCTGGTTGGACCGTACGCCAGAAATACTGGCGATATCCTTCAGCCGCTCGGCATGGGCTGCGAAGGCGCAGGTCAGTAGCAGTGTCGCGGCAATCAACCGTCTAGCGTTGAACATGGTCATCCGTACTCAGAAGGGCCAGAGCGGGCTGAGGAAGAACCGGTCGAACCAACCAGGCTGGCTGGCATCGGCGAACGAGCCGGTCCCCGAATAGGTAATGCGCGCATCGGCAACCCGGGTGGACGGCACGGTGTTGTCGGTGGAGATATCGTCGGCGCGAATCATGCCAGCGATACGCACCAGCTCTTCACCGGTGTTCAGCGTCATCCACTTTTCGCCGCGTACGGCGATGATGCCGTTAGGCAGCACTTCGGCCACGGTCACGGTAATCGAGCCGGTCAGGGTGTTGCCCTGGGACGCCGAGCTTGCGCCCTTGGTCGCCCGGGTGCCTTCGTAACCGGCATCGAGCGTCAGGTCGCCGCTGCCCAACGGGTTGTTGGTGTTGGGGATGGCACCGAACAACGACGTCAGGCCGATATTGGCCTTGCTGTCCTTGGCGATCTGCGAGCCTGCGTTCTTGCTGGCCGAGGTGCGCTCGTTCAGGGTAATGGTGATGATGTCACCGACCCGGAACGCCTTGCGGTCGGTGTACAGGCTCTGCTCGAAACCGGACTGGTAGATCGAACCGTTGTTGGCCGCCGCCGGCAACGGGGTGCGCGGCAGAACCGGCGCATAGTACGGGTCGTTGGGCTTGGGCGTCGGCGCGACGCAACCGGCCAGCGACACCGCCCCCCCCAGGGCGAAAACGAACAACAGACGCTTCATGACATACCTCACGGTGTTACTGAGTTTGGCTTACAGCTGCTGGGTGACGAACGACATCATCTTGTCAGCGGCGGAGATGACCTTGGAGTTCATCTCGTAGGCGCGCTGGGTGGTGATCATGTTGACCAGCTCTTCCACGGTGCTCACGTTGGAGTTTTCCAGGGTCTGCTGCAGCGTGGTGCCGAAACCGTTCAGGCCCGGGGTACCGACCTGCGGCGCGCCGCTGGCTGCGGTTTCCAGGAACAGGTTGTCGCCGATCGCCTGCAGGCCGGCCGGGTTGATGAAGTCAGCGGTCTGCAGGTTGCCGATCACCTGGGAGGCCGGGTTGCCGGCGGTGGTGATCGACACGGTACCGTCCTGGCCGACGGTGAAGGTCTTGGCATCGTTCGGTACGACGATCGCAGGTTCCAGGGCAAAACCATTGACGGTCACGACCTGGCCATCGGAGTTCAGGTGGAAAGTACCGTCACGGGTGTAGGAAACAGTGCCGTCCGGCTGCAGAACCTGGAAGAAACCACGGCCATTGACGGCCAGGTCCAGCGGGTTCTCGGTGGTTTGCAGGCTGCCGGTCTGGAAGTTTTTCTGGGTGCCGACGACACGCACACCGGTACCGACCTGCAGGCCCGAAGGCAGCTCGCTGTCCTGGGTGGACTGCGCACCTGGCTGGCGCTTGATCTGGTAGAGCAAGTCCTGGAACTCGGCACGGTCACGCTTGAAGCCGGTGGTCGAGACGTTGGCCAGGTTGTTGGAAATGACGGTCAGGTTGGTGTCCTGGGCGGACAGGCCGGTTTTAGCGACCCAAAGAGCCGGAAGCATCAGTATTCTCCTCGTGCGCCTGTTTTACGGCACCCGTTCAAGTGTGGTTAGCCGATTTGCAAAACACGCGCCATGGCTTCATCGCCTTCTTTGGCAGCGCTCATCATCTTTACGTGCAGCTCGAACTGACGCGACAACGCCAGTACCGAAGTCATTTCTTCAACGGCGTTGACGTTGCTGCCTTGCAGGAAGCCCGACACGACGCGCACTGTGCCGTCAGCCGGTGCCGCCTGGCCGCTTTGGGTGTGGATCAGGCCGTCAGGGCCTTTGGTCATGGTCTTGATGTCGGGGTTGACCAGCTTGATGCGGTCGACCTCGGCCATCACCCGCGGGTCTTCGCCCATCGAACGGATGCTGATGGTGCCGTCAGCGCCCACTTCGACCTTTTGCTCAGGCGGAATGGCAATCGGGCCACCGTTGCCCATGACCGGCATGCCATTGCCGGTACGCAGCACGCCAAGGGCGTCAATGTTCAGGCTGCCGGTGCGCACATAGGCTTCGCTGCCATCGGGCGCCTGCACGGCGATGAAGCCGTGGCCGCCGACGGCGACGTCGAGGTCACGGCCGGTTTCGATCATCGGCCCTTCACTGAAGTCGGTGGCGGGACGCTCGGTCATGGCGAAGGCGCGCGACGGAAAGCTGTCGCCGAATACCGGCATCGAGCGCGCCTGCTCCAGGTCACGCTGGAAACCATTGGTGGTAACGTTCGCCAGGTTGTTGGCATGGGCCTTCTGCGCCAGCGCGTTCTGGCTGGCGCCGGTCATGGCCACGTAAAGCATCTTGTCCACAGTCTTCCTCCGCTGCACTGGCGTTCGATTGCCGCTCGCCGCTGCTATGCAGGCTACAAAGCAAGTTCCGAACCAACTTTTGAAAAACTTGAAAAAGCCCGTGGATACGGGCTTTGCGTCGATAAGCTCGGGCGTGGCGTGCCGGATAACCGGCGCTGGGTTGCCGCTTGCGGCAATACAGCCCCCACGCGACGCGATCCCTCGTAGGAGCGGCCTTGCGTCGCGAAAGGGCTGCCAAGCAGCCCCGGCGATTGTGCATGAACCCGAGATCCTGGGGCTGCTGCGCAGCCCTTTCGCGACGCAAGGCCGCTCCTACACACAAAGCCCGGATCGACAGCCGGGGGGAGATTCAGTTGTTCAAGTCCCGGCAACCGGCATTGTTAAAGGGCCCGGCAAACTTCTTCCAGCCCTCCCCCGGCGCCCACTGCGCGCACACCAAGCGCCCATCGGCCTGGCTTTCCCAGCGCCACCAAGGCGCCATAGCCGCCTGCGCCTGATAAAGGCCGAACACAGCCAGCAGCATGACCAGCAGCTTTTTCATAAGCGCTCCTGCAAAAATGACGAACCCCTTCAGTGAAGGGGTTCGTCCAGTCCCGCTCAGCCAGCATTAGCTCATCTGGATGATAGTCTGCATGATGGTGCTTTCGGTGGAGATGGTCTTGGCGTTGGCCTGGTAGTTGCTCTGCGCCTTGATCAGCTCGACCAGCTCTGCGGTCAGGTTGACGTTGGAAGCTTCCAGCGAGTTGGACTCGACGCTGCCCAGGGTGCCGGTCTTCGGCGAGTCGATACCCGGAATGCCCGAAGCGAAGGTCTCGGTCCAGCGGGTACCGCCGATCTGCTGCAGGCCCTGGTCGTTAGCGAAGCTCGCCAGCGCTACCTGGCCAATGGCCCGCGACTGCTGGTTGCTGAAGCTTGCGAACATCACGCCGGTGGAGTCGATCGACAGGCTCGACAGGATACCGGTGGCGTAGCCATCCTGGGACTGCGACATACGCGCGGTCTCGGTGTTGTACGAGGTGGTGCTGTTCATCGACAAGCGCATGCCGCCAGTGGCCGCAGCCGAACCGTTCGACGCCCAGTTGCCGGTAGCATCCTTGGCCGCAGGGACCCAGCCATTGAGCGTGAAGGTGTTGTTGGTCACCGTCCACGCGCTAGGCGGGGTCACCGCTTCGGCAGCCATCGACAGCACGCTGCCGTCGGACTTGAACTTGATGGTACCTTCCAGCGGGTCGGTACTGGTCGGGTCGAGCGGGTTACGGCCGTCGACCAGGGTGTACATGGTCCACTCATTGGTGCCGGTCTTGCGATAGAACTGCTCCATGGTGTGCTCGTTACCCTGGCTGTCGTACACCTTGGTCGGGAACGACTTGGTGTAGGTCGTGTCGTCCGAAGGGTCGAAGGCCGGGCCACCCGCATCTGCCGGAGGAGCAGGCGCTGGGATGATCGGCAGGGCAATGATGTCGGCTTCGGAGTTCAGGTTGATGCCCTGATCGATCAGGGTGGTAGCCTTAGGCGCCAGCGCCGAAGTGTCGATCTTCAGGTCGGTCAGGATGCCCTTCTTGATGTTGCCGTTTTCATCAGCCGCATAGCCCTGCAGGCGCAGGCCGTCGGAGGTAACGACGAAGTTGTCCTTGTTGTTCTGGAACGCACCGGCACGGGTGTAAACCTGCGCGCCGTTGTCCGACAGAACGAAGTAGCCCTGCCCCTGGATACCCATGTCCAGCACGTTGCCGGTGTTGTTCACGTCACCCTGGCTGAACTGCTGGGAAACCGCAGCCAGGCGCACGCCGTTACCGACCTGGTTCTTGCCCACGCCCAGACGGTTGGCGCCGGCGTACACATCGGCGAACTCGGCACGCGAGGACTTGAAACCAGTGGTGTTGACGTTGGCGATGTTGTTGCCGGTAACGTCGAGTTGTTTGTTGGCTGCGTACAGACCGCTAAGGCCGATATTGAAAGACATGCTGTTGCTCCTTTTGCCGTTCTGTCGGCCTTAGATACCGATGGTTTGTACGTCGGACAGGGAAACCTTGCCCACACCTGCGAGGTTGAGAACCATCTCGCCGGTGGTGTTGAAGCTGACGCTGGTGACCTTGGCCGGCAGCAGGGTGTTCATCTGCACCGACTTGCCGTCCACCGTGGTGGTGGCGGTAAAGGTGTAGGTACCCGGCGCGACCTTCTCGCCCTTGGCGTTGGTGCCGTCCCAGATAAAGTCGGCGTAGCCGGCTTTCTGCTCGCCCAACTCGATGGTCTTGACGGTATTGCCGTCCTTGTCGGTGACAGTGACCTTGGCCTCGTTGATGGCCTGCGGCACGACAAACTGGGCGTTGAAGCTTTCGGCGGTATCGACCACCGCCTTGGTGTTCTGCACGATCACCGAGCGCCCGACCAGGGACGAGGCCTGCAACGCCTGGGACGACGCCATGGCGCTGGTGATGTTGGTCACCGACTCGTTCAGCGAGGTGATGCCTTCGAGGCTGCTGAACTGCGCAAGCTGGGCCACGAACTCGCCGTTGTCCTGCGGATCGAGCGGGTTCTGGTGCTGCATCTGGGTAACCAGCAACTGCAGGAATGCATCCTTGCCCAGGGTGCTGTTGTCGTTGGTACCGCTGAGGCTTTTCTTGTTGGCGGCGTTACCGGAACTCACGCCCGAGGAGGCGATCACGTCGTTGAGGTTTACACCGCTGGTAGAAGTCGTTGCCATGGTTCGGATTCCTTATCACTGACCCAGGGTCAGAACTTTCTGCATCATGGCCTTGGCGGTGTTCATCAGCTCGGCGTTGGTCTGGAACGCACGGCTGGCGGAGATCATGTCAGCCATCTCCTCGACCACATTGACGTTGGGGTAGTAGACGTAGCCGTCCTTGTTCGCCGCCGGGTGATTGGGCTCGTAACGGGCTTCCAGATTGCTCTGGTCCTCGATGATGCCCTTCACCTGGACGCCCTGCCCCGCTTCACCCTGCTCTTCGAACAGCGACTGGCCTGCTTGCGCGTTCTGGAAGGTGGTGGCGAATACCGGGTGGCGGGCACGGTAGGTCTGATCGATGCTCGACGAGACGGTCTCGGCGTTGGCGATGTTGGAGGCAACGGTGTTGAGGCGGGTGTTCTGCGCGCTCATGCCGCTGCCGGCGATGTTGAAGACACTGGACAGGGACATGCTTATTCTCCGCGCAGGGCTGACACCAGCCCTTTGAATTTGCTGTTGAGCAAGGTGAAGCTGGCCTGGAAGCCGATGGCGTTTTCGGTGTAGTTGGACTGCTCGATATGCGCATCGACGGTGTTCTGGTCCACCGACGGCTGGGTCGGGGTACGGAACTTCAGGGTGTCGTCAGCCATGGCCAGGCCTTCGGCTTCGATGTGCCGGGTGTTGGTGCGATCCAGGGCGATGCGGCCTTTTTGCTGCTTGTCCGCCTCGGCGGCGAGCACGGAGGAAAAGTCCATGTCACGCGCCTTGTAGTTAGGCGTGTCGGCGTTGGCAATGTTGTTGGCCAGCACCTCGGCGCGCTGGGCGCGGAAGCCCAATGCCTTTTCGTGGATGCCAAGGGCTTTGTCGAAGCTGATGCTCATGTCTGGGAAACCTTCAGAGGTTGACCGGAATTTCGTTGGCAAAGCTTTAGCAAGGGCTGTGCCACTTTCACCAAAGCCCGGAATCTGCGGGCTGCGCTGGGTATTGGGGTTTGCCGGCTGCCAGAAAAGCGGCAAAGCGCTTCCGCCTTGGCGCAGGCAAGCGGCAATTGCCAGGCGGCAACAGCGGCAAAACAAAAAATTGACGTGGGTTGCGGCGGGGTTAGCGGCAAGCCTGTGCCGGCCTCATCGCAGGCTATCGCCAGCTCCCACGGGTTCGGTGCTGGCCATCAGCATCGAGGCTGAGCACGGTCTTTGTGGGAGCTGGCGATAGCCTGCGATGAGGCCGGCACAGGCCTGCTCGGGAACCTAGGGAAAAACAACAAAAAAGGCCGGCATCTTTCGATACCGGCCTCTTTCTACCACCCACCCGCCTTACTTGGCCTGGTAGATGATGCCTGGGCTGCACTGCACCATCTGATAATGGTCCGGCAGCCCATTCAGCGCCTCGGAAGCCCCCAGGAACAGGTAGCCGCCCGGCTTGAGGGTGCTGTGAATGCGCATGAGGATGTCCTTCTTGACCTGGGCCGAGAAGTAGATCAGCACGTTGCGGCAGAACACGATGTCGAACTTGCCGAGCGATGCGTAGCTGTCGAGCAGGTTGAAGGAACGGAACTCGACGCGGTTGCGGATCGGCGCCTTGATCGCCCAGCGGCCCGGCCCTTTCGGGTCGAAATAGCGCTGCAGGCGCTCCTGGGACAAGCCCCGGGCAATGGCAAGGCTGTCGTATTCGCCAGTCTTGCAGTTGTTGAGCATCAAGCCAGACAAGTCGGTGGCAACGATCTGCGCACCCATTTTCAGCTGCCCAAGGTTGCCGCGCTCGAACTCATCGATGGTCATCGAGATGGAGTACGGCTCCTGGCCGGACGAGCACGCCGCCGACCAGATACGCAGGCGCTGGCCTGGGTTGCCCTTGATGAACTCGGGGATGACCTTGTTCTTGAGCACTTCGAATGGATAGCTGTCGCGGAACCACAGGGTTTCGTTGGTGGTCATGGCGTCGACCACCTGCTCGCGCAAACCGCTGCGCGGTTGGGTCTGGATGCGCTGCACCAGTTCACCCAACGACTTGATACCCTGTTGCTCCATCAGCTTGTTGAGACGGCTGGAGACCAGATACTGCTTATTCTCGCCCAGCAGGATGCCACAGGCTTTTTCCAGGAAGACCCGGAACTGTTCGAAATCCAAATTACCCGTAGACACAGCTGCCGCCTCTTTCTATTCGCTAACGCCGGGGCGAGCCCCGGCTGTTTCAATGAGTTGCCTTGATCCGGTCGACTACCCGCTGAGCAAGGTCGTCCGGCCTGAACTTGGCCAGGAAGTCATCAGCCCCGACCTTTTTCACCATCGCCTGGTTGAATACCCCGGACAGCGAAGTATGCAGGCAGATGTGCAGTTTTTGCATGCGTGGATCGCTACGAATCTCTGACGTGAGGGTATAGCCGTCCATTTCCGGCATTTCAATGTCGGAAATCATCATCAAAAACTCGTCCTCTGGCCGCTTGCCTTCATCGACCAGCTTGCGCAGGTAGTCCAGCGCCTGGCGACCGTCGTTCAGCGCCACCACCTCCACGCCGACCGTTTGCAGACAACGGCTGACCTGCTTGCGCGCCACCGACGAATCGTCGACCGTCAGTACCCGCAGCAACACCGCCTTGTCGGCAACCTCGGCATCCACCACACCGGCCGAGACCTGTTGTGACGACGGCGAAACCTCGGCAAGCACTTTTTCCACGTCGATAATTTCAACCATGCGGTTATCGACCCGAGTGACTGCCGTCAAGTAATGGTCACGCCCGGTACCCTTGGGTGGCGGGTGGATCTCTTCCCAGTTCATGTTGACGATGCGCTCCACCGAATGCACCAGGAAGCCTTGGGTCTTGGTGTTGTACTCGGTGATGATCACGAAACTGTTGCGCAGTTCTTCACGCAGGCCCGGCAAGCCGGTGGCCATCGACAGGTCCAGAATCGGAATGGTCGCCCCGCGAATGTTGGCCACCCCACGCACCACAGGGTGCGCCTTGGGCAGCAAGGTCAGCGCCGGGCACTGCAGCACCTCGCGGACCTTGAATACATTGATGCCATAGAGCTGGTCGCCATTGAGGCGAAACAACAGCAGCTCCAGGCGATTCTGCCCCACCAGCTGTGTGCGCTGGTTGACCGAATCCATTACTCCAGCCATGCCGGACTCCTTCAACGATTGCCTGCGTACCAAGTCGGCACGGGGATTGCTTTTTTGAGCACCATGTACACGAAAACGACATTTTCCCGACGACTGACGCACTGGCTGACCGGCTCGCTTGCCGCGCTGTGCGTAGTGGCGCCTGGCCTTCAGCCGCAGGCGGACGCGTTCACCTTGCCTGAACAGCTTATCGGTGTCACCCAAGGGTTTCTTGAATTCACAGTCGAAGATTATCTGGCGACCACCCAGACCCAAGGCCGTTACGAGATCCAGGTGAACAACCTCGACCCGCGCCTGCGCATGCCGCAGTGTAGCCAGCAACTTGACGCGTCCCTGGAAAGCACCACGCCTTTGGGGCGAGTCACGGTGAAGGTGCGTTGCGATGGCAGCTCGCCATGGACGGTGTTTGTCCCGGCCCAGGTGCGGCTGCTGCGCGACGTGGTGGTAATGACCCGCCCGCTGCGCCGTGAAAGCGTGATCAGCGATGCCGACGTAGGCCTGCGTGAGCGCGATGTCGGTACCTTGGGGCCTGGGTACCTGACCCAACTGGACCAGGCCCTGGGCATGAAGCTGATTCGCCCGGTGGTGGTCGACCAGGTGCTGACCCAAGTCCACCTGGAGCAGGCCGAAGTGGTTCGCAAAGGTGACCAGGTGGTTATCATTGCCCGCAGCGGCAGCCTGAGCGTACGCATGCCAGGCGAGGCCCTGACCAAGGGCGGGCTGCAGGAGCAGATCCGCGTGCGCAATCTCAATTCAAAACGTGTAGTCAAGGCGCGGGTGACCGGGCCGGGCCAGGTCGAGGTGTCAATGTAACCACTGGCCGGCAAACAGATGCCGGCAAACGACAGAAGACTGGCGGGGCGGAACCGCGCCCCCTAAACTAGGTCAGAAATCGGGTCATGCATGCGAGCAGACAAGCGGTCGCGTATTCGCGCCTAAAGTTTGTTTCGGGTTGGCCGAAAACAAGGCATGCGTCCAAATACCCAGAGGTTCTGATCATGGTCATCGACTTCAGTCGTTTGAATAATTCTCCGTCGGTTGCAGGCGGCGTGCGTGGCACTGCCGCCAACGGCAGCAGCGAGAAAGCCGCGCCAACTGGTGAAACGCCAGTGCGCGCCAGCGAAAGCGGCGAAACGGTTCATTTCAGCCAAGAGGCTCAGCAGTTGCAAAAGATCAGCGATAAGCTGCGCGACCAGCCTACCGTCAACAGCGCCCGTGTGGCCGAGTTGAAGCAGGCCATCGCAGACGGCAGCTACCAGGTCGATGCCGGCCGGGTCGCCGGTAAACTGCTCCAATTCGAAGCGCAGCGCTAACGCTCCGGCGCGCTGACTTCAAGGACGCAACATAGCCAAGAGTTAGCCATGCACGACACAACCCTGCTGCAACTGATCGAAGACGACATCGCCCCCACGCACGAACTGCTCGACCTTCTACAAAAGGAAGCAGTGGCGCTGCATGGCCGCGACATGCCCGTGCTGGAGCAGATCCTGGCACGCAAACAGTCATTGATCGTGTTGCTCGAACAGCAGGGGCAGCGCCGCAACCACGTGCTCACCAGCCTCGGCCTAAGTGCTGATCGTGCCGGTGTGCAGGCCGTCGCGGCGCAGTCGCCCAATGGTGAACTGATCATGCAGCAGCTCGACGTGCTGACGCAGCTGATGGATGCCTGCCAGAAGGTCAACGAGACCAACGGGCGGATTATCCAGATGCAGCAGAACGCCACGGCCAACCAGATCCGCATCCTCAACGGTGGCGATTCTCCGTCGCTGTACGACAGCCGTGGCGCCACTTCGCCGATGGCCAAGCCCCGGGCCCTCAGCCAAGTGTGATTAATAGTATTCAAGGCACGGAACATACTGGCAAAATGCCTTTCTTGCGTGTGTAGCTTTTGCCTGGAGATTGATTACCCGTGTTCAATGAGACCGATGCCCCCCAGCCACCGAAGGTGCTCAGTACCCCTTTGGAGATTGCGGCCAACCTGCGCCAGTTGCTGGAAAGCCACGACCCGCTGATCATCAGCTTCCCTGAGCGCAGTCAACGGTTCCAGAGCTACGTGGTGCACGTCGACCGCGACACCGGTGTGGTGGCGCTTGACGAAATGATCCCCCGCGATGGCGAAAAATTCATCGAGAACGGCGAGCCGTTTCGCGTCGAAGGCTTCCATGATGGCGTCCGTATCGCCTGGGAATGCAGTACCCCGCTGACCATTACCCAGATCGACGGCCACCGCTGCTACCGCGGCCCGCTGCCGGAAGAAGTGGTCTACCACCAGCGCCGTAATGCATTCCGCGCTGCACTCAAGCTTTCGCAACTGGTCGATGTGGCCATCGACGGCACCTACCTCAAGGGCGATGGTGCTGTACGCGGCAAGCTGCTGGATATCTCGGCCACCGGCTGCAAACTGCGCTTCGAAGGCAATATCGAGCACCGCCTGCAACTGGGCCAGGTGTATGAGAACTTCAAGGCGGCCAACCCGCTGGGCCTTTCCGACACCATGGTCGAACTGCGCCACCTGCATTTTGAAGAACGCATCAACACCACCTTTGCCGGCGTGCGCTTCCATAACCTCAGCGGCCAGGCGCAGCGCAAGATCGAGAGCTTCGTGTACCAGTTGCAACGTGAAGCGCGCCGGTTCGACAAAGACGATTACTGATCGCCCTTCGCTCCACCCCTTCGCCGATCAAACCCGCCCCACACCTGGCCCTAGTGGCAACCATTGTGGGAGATCACCCAGCCCTTCCGGGCTGCGCTGTCGCGCAGAGAACTGGGCACCGTGGGAGCGGGCTTGCCCCGCGATGCGATGTTGGCAGTGCTATCGCTATCGCGGGGCAAGCCCGCTCCCACGTTATCCATGTAAATCAGATAGTTAGCGTTTGTTCTATGAGAGCGGGCTTGCCCCGCGATAGCCTTGCTGCTTATCTGCGCCCTGCAACACCGGCCTGCAACTAGCTGCGCTGCGGATCTTGCTGCGGCGCCACCTCACCTGCCTCTTGCGCCTCTTCTTCCGTATCTTCAGCCGCCACCGGCGCCTGCATCACGTCCTGCACGGTCTGCTCATCCACCCGCGGGTCAAGCGCCGCCGACAGCGGCGAACCGGCAGCAGGCATCGCCACGTGCCCAAGCGGGGCATCCTGCACCTGGTGCAGGCCGGTAACCGCCTTGGGCCGGATACGCCACACCAACACCAGCGCAAAACACACAAAGAATGCATAGAGCATCTGCGCGCCCAGCAGCTTCATCAGCACACCCGCAGCCAACGGCCCGATACAGGCGCCTACCCCGTAGGTCACCAACAGCATCGCGGTCAGTGATACACGCCGCTCGCTTTCGACGTGGTCATTGGAAAACGCCACGGCCAGCGGATACAGGCAGAACTGCAGCAGCGAGATGACAAAGCCAATGCCGAACAGCAGTTCGAGCGGCACGCCAGGCAGAATCGCCAAGGGCGCCGAGGCCAGGGCCAGGCCAATGGCCACGCTGCGGATCAGCACCGCACGGTCATAGCGGTCCGACAGCCAACCCAGCGGCCACTGCACCACCAGGCCTGCAAAAATGCAGCTACCCATGAACAGACCGATCTGTTCGGTGCTAAGCCCCTGGCTGGCTGCATACACCGGCGCCAAGCCGTAGAAAGACCCCACGATCAGCCCTGCACCCAACACCGTCGACAACGACTGCGGCACTCGCTTGATGAAAAACTTCGGGTCCATCGGCGCCGGGCGCAAGGCCGCCGGGTGAATGCGCCGGGTCATGGCCACCGGCACCAGGCACAGGGCAAAGCACATGGCCACCAGCATCAGCAGTTCCGGGCCAAGCTGCGGGTGCACCACCAGGATCAACTGGCCAAGCACCAGCCCC
Organism: Pseudomonas farsensis; assembly: GCF_014268805.2. GTDB lineage: Bacteria > Pseudomonadota > Gammaproteobacteria > Pseudomonadales > Pseudomonadaceae > Aquipseudomonas > Aquipseudomonas farsensis. The sequence continues at coordinate 731,240 of NZ_JABWRF020000003.1, read as the reverse complement.
AGGTAAGAGGCGATCATGTAGCAGCTGAACACCGCACCGCGGTGCTTGGCGTCGGCCTGCTCGTTGAGCCAGCTTTCGATGACCATGTACTGGCACATCATGCCGAGGCCGACGATCATGCGCAGCCCGATCCAGGCGGGCAGCCAACTGGTCAGGCCATGGCCGAGCACTGCCGCACCGACGATACCGGCGCAGGTCGCATAGGCGCGAATATGCCCGACACGGGCGATCAGCCGGTGGCCGACCTTGCCGCCCAGGGCCAGGCCGAAATAGTTGGCGGCCATCAGTGCACCCACCCACAGGCTGTCGACATTTTCGGCAGCCAGGCGCAGGGCAAGGTAGGTGCTGAGCAGGCCGGAGCCGATCAGCATCATGAGGGCGGCGAAATACAGCGAGCGAAATGACTTCCAGATGTGTCGCATGCGTCCCGAAAAGCTCCCAGGTCAGGTGGCGGCGGTGCAGCCAAGCATAAGGGCAAAACCTGCCCAGTGCAGGCCCCGGCCATTGAAAAAGCGCGTCACGGCGCGCCTGTAACAGCTTTCGTCGCGCCCAGGCCAGCCAAGTTCAATCGCGCAGCGTCATGCCATTGGCTGGCAACGGCAACGCGGTCTTGTAACGCACCTGCTTGAGGGCAAAGCTGGAGCGGATATTGGCCACCCCCGGCAGGCGTGTCAGGTAGTCAAGAAACCGCTCCAGCGCCTGGATGCTGGGCAACAACACGCGCAGCAGGTAGTCGGGGTCGCCAGTCATGAGGTAGCACTCCATCACCTCGGGCCGCTCGGCAATTTCTTCCTCGAAGCGGTGCAACGACTGCTCGACCTGTTTCTCAAGGCTCACGTGGATGAACACGTTGACGTCCAGCCCCAGGGTTTCGGGCGACAGCAAGGTCACCTGCTGGCGAATCACCCCCAACTCCTCCATGGCCTTGACCCGGTTGAAGCACGGCGTGGGCGACAGGTTCACCGACCGCGCAAGCTCTGCGTTGGTGATGCGGGCGTTTTCCTGAAGGCTGTTGAGAATGCCGATATCGGTACGATCCAGTTTGCGCATGAGACAAATTCACCTGGCTTTTGTGTTTGTGCGGAATGTTTATCTCCCTGGTAAGACAAAGGCAATGAACATGAGAGAAAAATTCTCCAGCCGCCCCCCTATGATGTAACAGACGCTGACCTGCCAGTCACAAGCCGGCACCAGCGGCGACCGCTTCAGAGCTCACAAAAACAATATTCGAGCGAGCGTAAACAGCATGAACGAGTACGCCCCCCTGCGTTTGCATGTGCCCGAGCCTACAGGCCGGCCAGGCTGCCAGACCGATTTTTCCTACCTGCGCCTGAACGACGCCGGTACCGTCCGTAAACCGCCCATCGACGTTGAACCCGCCGACACCGCCGACCTGTCCGGTAGCCTGGTGCGCGTGCTCGATGCGCAGGGCAATGCCCTTGGCCCATGGGCCGCCGACATCGACCCGCAGGTGCTGCGCCAAGGCATGCGCGCCATGCTCAAGACGCGCCTGTTCGACAGCCGCATGGTCGTGGCCCAACGGCAGAAGAAGATGTCGTTCTACATGCAGAGCCTGGGCGAGGAAGCCATCGGCAGTGCCCAGGCCCTGGCACTCAACCGCAGTGACATGTGCTTCCCCACCTACCGCCAACAGAGCATCCTGATGGCCCGCGATGTGTCGCTGGTCGAGATGATCTGCCAGTTGCTGTCCAACGAGCGCGACCCGCTCAAGGGCCGCCAGTTGCCGATCATGTACTCGGTGCGCGAGGCTGGCTTCTTTACCATCAGCGGCAACCTGGCCACGCAGTTTGTGCAGGCAGTCGGCTGGGCCATGGCCTCGGCGATCAAAGGCGACACCAAAATTGCCTCGGCCTGGATCGGCGACGGCGCAACTGCTGAGTCCGACTTCCACACCGCGTTGACCTTCGCCCACGTCTACCGCGCCCCGGTGATCCTCAACGTGGTCAACAACCAATGGGCGATTTCCACCTTCCAGGCCATTGCCGGTGGCGAGTCGACCACCTTCGCCGGGCGCGGCGTGGGCTGCGGCATCGCCTCGCTGCGGGTCGATGGCAATGATTTCATTGCCGTCTACGCCGCCTCGCGCTGGGCCGCCGAGCGCGCCCGCCGCGGCCTGGGCCCAACCTTGATCGAATGGGTCACCTACCGCGCAGGCCCGCACTCCACCTCCGACGACCCGTCCAAGTACCGCCCTGCCGACGACTGGAGCCACTTCCCGCTGGGCGACCCGATTGCCCGCCTGAAGCAGCACCTGATCAAGATCGGCCACTGGTCCGATGAAGAGCACCAGGCTGTCAGCGCCGAACTTGAAGCCGAGATCATCGCCGCGCAGAAAGAGGCCGAGCAGTTCGGCACCCTGAGCAACGGCCATATCCCCAGCGCCGCTTCGATGTTCGAGGACGTGTACAAGGACATGCCTGACCACCTGCGCCGTCAGCGCCAGGAACTGGGGGTTTGAGATGAACGATCAAATCAATGCAATCGACCTGGAAAACGCCATGTCCACCACTACCATGACCATGATCCAGGCCTTGCGCTCCGCCATGGACGTGATGCTGGAGCGCGATGACAATGTGGTGGTGTACGGCCAGGACGTCGGCTACTTCGGCGGCGTGTTCCGCTGCACCGAAGGGCTGCAGAACAAATACGGCAAGTCGCGGGTGTTCGATGCGCCGATTTCCGAAAGCGGCATCGTCGGCACCGCGGTCGGCATGGGCGCCTACGGCCTGCGCCCGGTGGTGGAAATTCAGTTCGCCGACTATTTCTACCCAGCCTCCGACCAGATCGTTTCGGAAATGGCGCGCCTGCGCTACCGCTCGGCCGGCGAGTTCATTTCGCCGCTGACCTTGCGCATGCCTTGCGGCGGCGGTATCTACGGCGGCCAGACCCACAGCCAGAGCCCCGAGGCGATGTTCACCCAGGTCTGCGGCCTGCGCACCGTCATGCCGTCGAACCCCTATGACGCCAAGGGCCTGCTGATCGCCTCGATCGAATGCGACGACCCGGTGATCTTCCTGGAGCCCAAGCGCCTGTACAACGGCCCGTTCGACGGCCATCACGACCGCCCGGTTACGCCTTGGGCCAAGCATCCTCATAGCGCCGTACCCGATGGCTATTACCAAGTGCCGCTGGACAAGGCGGCGATTACCCGCCCCGGCAACGATGTCACGGTGCTGACCTATGGCACTACGGTCTACGTCGCCCAGGTGGCCGCCGAAGAAGCTGGTGTCGATGCCGAAGTGATCGACCTGCGCAGCCTGTGGCCGCTGGACCTGGAAACCATCGTCGACTCGGTGAAAAAGACCGGCCGTTGCGTGGTAGTGCACGAGGCCACCCGCACGTGCGGCTTTGGCGCCGAACTGGTCGCACTGGTGCAGGAACACTGCTTCCATCACCTCGAAGCGCCAATCGAGCGCGTTACCGGCTGGGACACCCCCTACCCCCACGCACAGGAATGGGCTTACTTCCCAGGCCCTTCGCGGGTAGGCGCGGCATTGAAAAAGGTCATGGAGGTCTGAATGGGCACGCACGTCATCAAGATGCCGGACATCGGCGAAGGCATCGCACAGGTGGAGTTGGTGGAATGGTTCGTCAAAGTCGGCGACATCATCAACGAAGACCAGGTGGTGGCCGATGTCATGACCGACAAGGCCACCGTTGAAATCCCTTCGCCGGTCAGCGGCAAGGTGCTGGCCCTGGGCGGCCAGCCCGGTGAAGTCATGGCGGTGGGCAGCGAGTTGATCCGCATCGAGGTCGAAGGCAGCGGCAACCATGTCGACGCCCCGCAGGCCAAGGCGCCGGAACCGGTAGCCGCAGCGCCACAGGCCGCGCCCGAGCCACGCCGCGAAGCGCCGCAGCCGAGCGCTCAGCACACCGCCGCCCCCATCGCACCGCGTGAGGCCCACGACAAACCGCTGGCCTCCCCGGCTGTGCGCAAGCGCGCGCTGGATGCCGGTATCGAACTGCGTTATGTACACGGCAGCGGCCCGGCCGGGCGCATCTTGCACGAAGACCTCGACGCGTTCATCAGCAAACCCCAGAGCAGCGCCGGGCAAGCCCCAGGCGGTTATGCCAGGCGCAGCGACAGCGAACAGGTGCCGGTGATCGGCCTGCGCCGCAAGATCGCCCAGCGCATGCAGGATGCCAAGCGCCGCGTTGCGCACTTCAGCTACGTCGAGGAAATCGACGTGACCGCCATTGAAGCGCTGCGCCAGCAACTCAACAGCCGTCATGGCGAAAGCCGCGGCAAACTGACCCTGTTGCCGTTTCTGGTGCGCGCCATGGTGGTGGCGCTGCGGGACTTCCCACAGATCAACGCCACCTACGACGACGAAGCGCAGGTCATCACCCGCCACGGCGCGGTGCATGTGGGTATCGCCACGCAAGGTGACAACGGCCTGATGGTGCCAGTATTGCGCCACGCAGAGGCCGGCAGCCTGTGGACTAACGCCAGCGAGATCGCCCGTGTGGCGCAGGCTGCGCGCAGCAACAAGGCGACCCGTGAAGAACTCACTGGCTCGACCATCACCCTGACCAGCCTCGGCGCGCTCGGCGGCATCGTCAGCACGCCCGTGGTCAACACCCCCGAAGTAGCGATTGTCGGCGTCAACCGCATGGTCGAACGGCCGGTGGTGATAGACGGCCAGATCGTTGTGCGCAAGATGATGAACCTGTCCAGCTCGTTCGATCACCGCGTGGTCGACGGTATGGACGCTGCACTGTTCATCCAGGCTGTGCGCGGCCTGCTGGAGCAACCTGCCTGCCTGTTCGTGGAGTGACCATGCAACCGATCCTCAACACTACCCTGCTGGTCATCGGTGGCGGCCCCGGTGGCTATGTGGCCGCCATTCGCGCCGGGCAACTGGGCATTGCGACCGTGCTGGTGGAAGGCCAGGCCTTGGGTGGCACCTGCCTGAACGTTGGTTGTATTCCATCCAAAGCGCTGATTCACGTGGCCGAGCAGTTCCATCAGGCCAGCCGCTTCACCGAGCCATCGCCGCTGGGCATCAGCGTCGCCTCCCCGCGCCTGGACATTGCCCAGAGCGTGCAGTGGAAGGACGGCATCGTCGACCGCCTGACCAGTGGCGTCGCGGCACTGCTGAAAAAGCACGGGGTTAAGGTGATTCACGGCTGGGCACAGATCATCGATGGCAAACAGGTCGAGGTCGACGGCCAGCGCATTCAGTGCGAGCACCTGCTGCTGGCCACCGGTTCAAGCTCGGTCGAACTGCCGATGCTACCGCTGGGCGGCGCAGTCATCTCTTCCACCGAAGCGTTGGCGCCCAAGGCGCTGCCGCAGCACCTTGTGGTGGTCGGGGGTGGCTATATCGGCCTGGAGCTTGGCACCGCCTACCGCAAGCTGGGGGTACGCGTGAGTGTGGTCGAGGCGCGCGAACGCATTCTGCCCACCTATGACGCCGAACTGACTGCACCGGTGGCCGAGTCGCTGAAAAAACTCGGTATCGGCCTGCACCTCGGGCATCGCGTGGAGGGCTACGCCGACGGCTGCCTGCTGGCGCGCAATGGCCAGGACGAGTTGCTGCGTATCGAGGCCGACCAGGTACTGGTGGCGGTCGGGCGCCGCCCGCACACTCAGGGCTTTGGCCTTGAAAGCCTGGGCCTTGCGATGAACGGCGCGGCCATCGCCATTGATCAGCGCTGCCAGACCAGCATGCGCAACGTCTGGGCGATAGGCGACGTGGCCGGCGAGCCGATGCTCGCACACCGCGCCATGGCCCAGGGGGAAATGGTCGCCGAGCTGATCCATGGCAAGGCACGCCGCTTTGCACCCAACGCCATTGCTGCCGTGTGCTTTACCGACCCCGAGGTGGTGGTGGCCGGCGCCACGCCTGAGCAGGCCGCGCAGCAGGGGCTGGACTGCATCGTTGCGCAGTTCCCCTTTGCCGCCAATGGTCGGGCCATGAGCCTTGAAGCGAAAAGCGGCTTCGTGCGGGTGGTCGCGCGGCGCGACAACCATCTGATTCTGGGCTGGCAGGCGGTGGGCGTGGCGGTTTCGGAGCTGTCCACCGCCTTCGCCCAGTCGCTGGAAATGGGCGCACGCCTGGAGGACATCGCCGGGACCATTCACGCTCACCCGACCCTCGGCGAGGCGGTGCAGGAAGCGGCGCTGAGGGCGCTGGGGCACGCACTGCACATCTAGGGCAAGCACACTGAGGCGGCGAAAGCCGAGTTGGCCTGCAGCGTTACCAGACGCTGCAGGCATTTTTTTGCCTGCCAGAAACCCGCCAAGCCTAGTCCCAGTCAGCTAAGCCTATTCTGTGGGGGATTCTATGGTTTCGGGCAAGTCGCTCTTGATTATGTAGGAGCGGCCTTGTGTCGCGAAAGGGCTGCAAAGCAGCCCCAGGATCTGTGTACCCAGCAGAATCGCTGGGGCTGCTTCGCAGCCCTTTCGCGACACAAGGCCGCTCCTACACTGACCGCGTAGACGACATCGATATGGGGATGGGCAAGCTCTGTGGGAGCGGGCTTGCTCGGAATGCCGAACCACCGCGATGGGCCTGACTGGCTGGAATTACCCCAAGGCCTTATTCGGCGACGATATTCTTGCCCGCCGCCTTGGCCCGATACAGCGCCTGGTCGGCACGGGCCAACAGGCTGTGCTGGTTCTCTCCTTCGCGCCACTGCACCACGCCATAGCTCATGGTCAGCCGGCACTCGCCCACCGGCGCAAGCTCGGCCACCGCTTTGCGGATGCGCTGGGCCGTTTCACAGGCCTGGGTCAGCGTGGTGCCGGGCAGCACCACGGCGAACTCATCGCCACCCCAGCGCGCCAGCATGTCCTGCTCACGCAAATGCGGGCGCACCTGCTCGACGAGCTCTATCAGCAGCGCGTCGCCACGGGCGTGGCCGTACAGGTCGTTGACTGGCTTGAAGTTGTCCAGGTCCATGGCAATCAGCGCCAGCGGCTCGCGAAAGCGACGCGCCCGCTCACACTCCTGGTGCAGGGTCTTTTCCAGATGGTAGCGATTAGCCGTGCGAGTAAGGGAATCGCGTTCGGCCAACTGTCGATTCTCGTCTAGCTGGCGCAGCAACTGCTGGTTGACCCAGGACAGCTCGCGGGTGCGCTCGGCCACCAGGCTTTCCAGCGACTGATTGCGCAACTCAAGCTGTACCACCAGCCGCTTGCGGTCATCGATGTTGCGATGGGCGCCGAGCATACGCGCCACCGTGCCGTCCTCGTTGCGGGCAATGATGTAACCACGGTCCTCGACCCACAAATGGCTGCCATCACGCCGGATGCAGCGATACTCGATGCAATACGCCTCGCTACGCTGCTCGAGGTAGGCCTCGAAATGCGCCATCACCCGCGGGTAGTCCTCCGGGTGGATCACGTTTTCCCAAGTGAGTACGGAGTTGTCCAGCGAGTGGCCGTCATAGCCCAGCATCGCGTACCAGGCCGGATTGCGATAGACATAGCCGGTGTTGGCATGCCAATCCCAGACGCCGTCGCTGATCAGTTCGAACAAAGTGTGCAGCTGCTGCTCAGTGAAACCGGTTGGAACCGGCTTTGGTACCTGACTCATGGACACTCCCTCCGTTGCCCAGCAACTGCGCGCCATCTCGGTACTGCCGATGCGCTGCGGGTTGCCGCCAGCGGCAATCCCTTTCCTCTGTTGGGCAAGCATATGCCGAGCGCGCCGCGACCGGAATAGCTGCCACCCGAGATTTCAATGGCTTGCGACCGCTGGCACAGCTCTTGCCCGGTTATTGGCGCCTATCGATTGTTCCAGGAGGGACACATGGTCAATGCATTCAACGGGCTGGGCTGGTACGCCAACACCCCGCTACCTTCCCGCGCCGGCGCTGAACAGGCGCAAGGCGGGTTCATGCCGCAGCGGCCGGTAGCGCCTATCGGCAGTACTACAGCGCAGCACAACAGCAAGGGCAGCACCGCAGGCAATGCTGAAGACAACCAAAAAGAAGCCTTCGCCAAGCTGATGGCAATGCTGCAAAACCCCGACACCGAGGCGCGCGAGCAAGCCAGTGTCGGCAAGCAGAAAGCCAGTAACGCGGTGCAGGAGTTCCGCGATTACATGGCCAAGTCGCCTGAGGAGAAGATCAAGGAGAAGATCCTCCAGGAACTGGGCCTGACCGAAGACGAGTTCGAGGCCCTGCCCCCCGAACAGAAGGCCAAGGTCATGGAGCAGATCACTGAACGGCTTCAGGAAGATGTGCAGATCAAGACCCAGGCCAAGATCGAGCAACAGGCCGAGTCTGAACAGGCAGGCGCCAGCGCTGCGGTAGCAGCAGCGGACGCGGATGACAGCCAGAAGCAGAAGACAGCCGAGCTGTAGGCGTAGTGGACGCGGGCCCTGCTGGTCGGGGCCACTGCGGCGGATGGCGCAGTGACGGGAGGTGGCGTCCCAGGCAGGATTTGAACCTGCAACCTTCCCCTTAGGAGGGGGATGCTCTATCCAATTGAGCTACTGAGACGTGTGCAACGCAGGCGTCGCCGCGTGCGTGGGACGGCGTGCATGTTAACCAGCATCAAGCCGTTTGTCATGCCTGAATCGGGCACATCGCCTGTCGGGCTTTGCTACAACACGTGCTGCTCGCGCAGAAGCTCCAGCAAGGCCTGCACCGTGGCTTGCAAGTCTGCGGAGTTATCCAGCACCTGCACCCCATCGTCATAGGGCAGAACGCTGGCGTTGCGCGCAAGGCGCTGCTCGATCTCAACCACCCCTTCCCTGCCCCGCGCCAGCAACCGTGCACGCAAGGCCTCGGGCGATACGCGAAGCCCCACAGCGAGCAAATCAGGGTAACGCCGACGAGCCTCGGCCAAATACCCCCGCGAGCCATTGACCAGCACCGGGCGGCCGCTGGCAAGCCAGGTGTCAATTTGCGCGGGGATGCCATAGCACAGGCCATTGGCCTGCCAATGCAAGGCGAACGCCCCGGTGCTGCGCATGTGCTCGAAGTGCTCTGGAGTGACGCTGAGCGCGGCTTCACCCTTGGCTTCGGCAGAGCGGGTGATCACCCGGCGGGCGATTTCTACCCCAGCGGCCTGCAGGTGGCCACGCGCGGCGTCGATCAGGGAATCTTTTCCCGAACCAGACGGTCCGATCAGGTAGATCAGGCGTGCCGCTACCGGCAATTTGCCGCTTGCGTCATGTTGCATAGCCACTATGCTCAATGTGAGGGAGAACCGGCGCATTCTAGGCTTTTTCCCTTGCCTTTGCTGCCAGTTACCAGATTTTGACGACAAAGGTCTGACACCCACGGGATCAGATAAAGGTAAAACTTTTCAAACCAGTGCGCATTTCTGATAATTGGTACTGGCAAAAAGCCTTTATCGAGATCACTATTTGTCACAGAATTGACGCCAAGGAAACGGCAACCTTGAGGCAAGATGGCAAACCTAAATCAAACGATGGTTGAACATTTTGTCGTCGCAGTGGTCGTACCACCACCGTGCGGCCAATCTGACAACCGCTCCCCCTGAACCAGAACAACCGGTCAATTTATATGCGCCCAATGAAACAGGCTATTTATTCGAGCCGCACCGCCGACAAATTCGTCGTCCGCCTGCCAGACGGCATGCGTGAGCGCATTGCCGAGGTAGCGCGCAACCACCACCGCAGCATGAACTCCGAGATCATCGCGCGCCTGGAACAGAGCCTTATCCAGGAAGGCGCGCTGGGCGACGAGCTGAGCATGCGCCTGGACAGCCCAGAGCTCAGCCTGCACGAACGTGAATTGCTGCAGCGCTTCCGCCAACTGTCCCACCGCCAGCAGAATGCGCTGGTGGCGCTGATAGCCCACGATGTGGAAATGGCCGCAGACGCGTCCTGATCACGCCTTACCGCCGCACACGAAAAAGCCAGCGCAAGCTGGCTTTTTTATTGCCCCGTGTTTTGCGCGGCACTCAGAGCAGGAACAGCGTGGCCAGGCCCAGGAAGATGAAGAAGCCACCGCTGTCGGTCACCGCCGTGATCATCACGCTCGACCCCATGGCCGGGTCGCGCCCAAGGCGGGTCAGCGTCATCGGGATAAGCACCCCCATGAGCGCGGCCAGCAACAGGTTCAAGGTCATCGCCGCAGTCATGACCAGGCCCAGCGACCAGCTGCCATACAGCCAGAACGCAACCACACCGATGACGGTGCCCCAGATAAGGCCATTGAGCAGCGATACCGCGAGCTCTTTGCGCATCAGGCGGCTGGTATTGCCCGGCGACACCTGGTCCAGCGCCATGGCGCGTACGATCATGGTGATGGTCTGGTTGCCCGAGTTGCCGCCAATGCCGGCCACGATCGGCATCAGTGCCGCCAGTGCCACCAGCTTCTCGATGGAGCCCTCGAACAGGCCGATCACCCGCGAAGCCAGGAAAGCAGTGATCAGGTTGACCGCAAGCCACGCCCAGCGGTTACGCAGTGAACGCCAGACCGAGGCGAAGATGTCTTCTTCTTCGCGCAGACCGGCCATGTTGAGCACTTCGCTCTCGCTCTCCTCACGGATCAGGTCGACCATCTCATCGATGGTCAAACGGCCGATCAGGCGGTCGTTCTTGTCGACTACCGGGGCAGATACCAGGTCGTAGCGTTCGAAGGCCTGGGCGGCGTCGTAGGCGTCTTCGTCAGGGTGGAAAGCCACCGGGTCATTGGCCATGACCTCAGCGACTTGTTTTTCTGGGTCGTTGACCAGCAAGCGCTTGATCGGCAGCACGCCCTTGAGCTTGCCGTCGGAATCGACCACGAACAGTTTGTCGGTGTGCCCAGGTAGCTCCTTGAGCCGACGCAGGTAACGCAACACCACTTCGAGGCTGACGTCTTCGCGGATGGTGACCATCTCGAAGTCCATCAGCGCGCCGATCTGGTCCTCGTCGTAGCTCAGGGCCGAGCGCACACGTTCGCGCTGCTGGGCGTCGAGGGTTTCCATCAACTCGTGGACGACGTCACGCGGCAGCTCAGGCGCCAGGTCAGCGAGTTCGTCGGCGTCCATCTCCTTGGCCGCTGCCAACAGCTCGTGATCGTCCATGTCGGCGATCAGGGATTGGCGAACGGCGTCGGAGACTTCAAGCAGAATGTCGCCATCGCGGTCCGAGCGCACCAGCTGCCAGACCGCCAGGCGGTCTTCCAGGGGCAATGCTTCGAGGATGTAGGCGATGTCGGCAGGGTGCAGGTCATCGAGCTTGCGTTGCAGCTCGACCAGGTTCTGGCGGTGAACGAGGTTTTCTACCAGGTCCTGATGATGGCCTTCCTGGCGGTGCGTCAGGTCTTCGACCACGCGCTGACGCTGCAGCAGTTCGATCACCTGGGCCAGGCGATCCTGCAGGCTGTCTTGAGATTTTTTTACTTCGATTTCGGTCATAGGCGAACTCCACCCCCAGCAGCGGAGCACGCCGGGAGAATCAATCGGTCAGATCTGGCTGTTTCAAGCGTGTTGGCGAGTAACTACTGGGTAAGTCCATGGTGGTATTCCACAAGCCCCGGCGGGGCTGACGGGCGCAATCATACACTGTACAAGCTGTTGGTTCGCCTAAATTTTTGGCCGGAACAATCGTCTGCGCAACGAAACTATGACAACGCTCAAGGCCATCCGTGCAATAGCATCTGGAGGGTTAAAAGCACAATCGCGGCGCGGGCATTGAAGGGAGTTGAATGCAGTCTAGCCAAGGCTGGCCGACGCTATTTCGATACCGCACAGAAAAGGCGGAAAAGAAAAAGCCCGCTTATATAAGCGGGCTTTTCAGATGTGGCGGACTCAGGAGGATTCGAACCTCCGACCGCTCGGTTCGTAGCCGAGTACTCTATCCAGCTGAGCTATGAGTCCGTAGGTGGTATTTTTTATGCCAGATTACCACTGGCGCTGAAACAGCTTTGCAAGCAAAACCACTTCAAAAGTGGCGGACCCAAGAGGATTCGAACCTCTGACCGCTCGGTTCGTAGCCGAGTACTCTATCCAGCTGAGCTATGGGTCCGTGGGGTAGTTTTAGACCAGATTACCACTGGTGCCTGAAGCAGCTTTGAAACAAAGCCACTTCAAAAGTGGCGGACTCAGGAGGATTCGAACCTCCGACCGCTCGGTTCGTAGCCGAGTACTCTATCCAGCTGAGCTATGAGTCCGTGTCTTGCCGCGCATTATAGGTCGCTATATCGTTTTATCAAGAACTTTTCCGTTTAAATTCAACGACTTAAGTTTTTGACCGTTTACAGCGCACTAAGCGAATAATGGCGGTGAAGGGGGGATTCGAACCCCCGATACCCTTATGAGGTATACTCCCTTAGCAGGGGAGCGCCTTCGGCCACTCGGCCACCTCACCGCAACACGGGGCGTATATTAACCAGACCCCTCCCCGTTTGCAAACCCTTTTTTGAAAAAAACTTCAAAAAAATTAAAGGCTTGGTTCTTCGTCCTTCTCTTTCTTGATGCGCAGGTAGATTTCCTCGCGGTGAACGGCCACTTCCTTGGGCGCGCTCACACCAATACGCACCTGATTACCTTTGACGCCAAGCACCGTTACGGTGATCTCGCCATCGCCAATGATCAGGCTCTCGGCGCACCGGCGAGTCAGAATCAACATACATTTCTCCTTAACGAATCTTTCAGGGACAACAGTCTTTGGTAAGCAGGGCCCGGCCGGGGACGACGGCACGGGCCCGTAATGGCCACCAGAGGCACCTGGACAGGAGCCCCTCTGATAGCCAGAAACGCGAAGGGCGCGGCAAGCCGCGCCCCTTTGGGCTACGTGTTACTCGCTCTGTCGTACAGGTGCGTCGAGTTCGAACGCGGTGTGCAGCGCACGTACAGCCAGTTCGAGGTACTTCTCTTCGATCACCACCGAGACCTTGATCTCGGAGGTGGAGATCATCTGGATATTGATGCTCTCCTTGGCCAGGGCTTCGAACATGCGGCTGGCAACACCTGCGTGGGAACGCATGCCAACGCCGACAATCGACACCTTGGCGATCTTGGTGTCGCCGATCACTTCACGCGCGCCGATTTCGTTGGCGGTCTTCTGCAACACGCTCAGCGCATTGTCGTACTCGTTGCGGTGCACGGTGAAGGTGAAGTCGGTGGTGTTATCGTGCGAGACGTTCTGCACGATCATGTCGACTTCGATGTTCGAAGCACTGATCGGGCCGAGGATCTTGAACGCAACGCCTGGGGTATCCGGCACGCCACGAATGGTCAGCTTGGCTTCATCACGGTTGAAGGCGATACCGGAAATGATCGGCTGTTCCATGGATTCCTCTTCATCAATGGTAATGAGGGTACCCGGACCCTCCTTGAAGCTGTGCAGCACGCGCAGCGGGACGTTGTACTTGCCGGCGAACTCCACCGAACGGATCTGCAGCACCTTGGAACCGAGGCTGGCCATTTCCAGCATCTCTTCAAAGGTGATCTTCTCCAGACGCCGCGCGTGCGGCACCACACGTGGGTCGGTGGTATAGACACCATCGACATCGGTGTAGATCTGGCACTCGTCAGCCTTCAGCGCCGCCGCCAGGGCAACGCCAGTGGTGTCGGAGCCGCCACGACCGAGGGTGGTGATGTTGCCTTGCTCATCGACGCCCTGGAAACCAGCAACCACCACCACACGGCCAGCCTTGAGGTCGGCACGGATCTTCTGGTCGTCGATCTGCAGGATGCGCGCCTTGTTGTGCGCGCTGTCGGTGAGAATGCGCACCTGGTTGCCGGTGTAGGACACCGCAGGCACGCCACGCTTCATCAGGGCCATCGTCAGCAGTGCAATGGTCACCTGCTCGCCAGTCGACACGATCACGTCAAGCTCACGCGGTTCAGGCTTTTCGGTGATCTGCTTGGCCAGGTCGATCAGGCGGTTGGTTTCCCCGCTCATGGCCGACAGCACGACGACCAGGTCGTCGCCCGACTCACGGAATTTCTTGACCTTGTCGGCTACCTGCTCGATCCGCTCGATGGAACCGACAGAGGTACCGCCAAATTTCTGTACGATCAACGCCATTTCAAAGGTGCCTCAGCCCACCAGGGGCCCCAAAAAACAATCCAACATGGCGCGACCACCGTTCACACGGCGGCCGCTCCATCTCAAAGTCCCTGCTCGGCGAACGGCACTGCCAGGGCCAGGGCCTTGTCCAGCGCGGCGACATCAACGCCACCACCCTGAGCCATGTCAGGGCGACCACCGCCCTTGCCACCGACCGCCGCAGCGGCTTGTTTCATCAGGTCGCCAGCCTTGAGTTGGCCGGAGAGGTCCTTGGTCACGCCAGCCACCAGCACGACCTTGCCCTCATGCTCGCTGCCCAGCAGGATCACTGCGTGGCCGAGCTTGTTCTTCAGTTGATCGACGAGCGCCAACAGTGCCTTGCCATCCTGCCCATCAAGGCGGGCGGCAAGGACCTTGGCACCCTTGACCTCAACAGCCGCACTGGAGAGATCATCCCCTGCGGCGCTGGCGGCCTTGGCCTGCAACTGTTCGAGCTGCTTTTCCAGCTGACGGTTGCGCTCAAGCACAGCCGACAGCTTGTCGATCAGGTTGTCACGGTTGCCCTTGACCAGTTGGGCGGCTTCCTTGACCTGCTCTTCAGCAGCGTTCAGGTAGGCCAGCGCAACGGCGCCGGTGACCGCTTCGATACGGCGCACGCCAGAGGCTACGCCGCCTTCGCTGATGATCTTGAACAGGCTGATATCGCCGGTGCGCTTGGCGTGGATACCGCCACACAGCTCAACGGAGAAGTCGCCGCCCATGCTCAGTACGCGCACGGTGTCGCCGTACTTTTCACCGAACAGCGCCATGGCGCCTTTGGCCTTGGCAGTTTCGATGTCGGTCAGCTCGGTCTGAATCGGGGTGTTGCGGCGCACTTCGCGGTTGACGATGTCCTCCAGCGCCTTGATTTGCGCAGGGGTTACCGCCTCGAAGTGGCTGAAGTCAAAGCGCAGGCGCTGGCTGTCGACCAGCGAGCCCTTCTGCTGGACGTGCTCGCCCAGCACCTGGCGCAGCGCTTCGTGCAGCAGGTGGGTCGCCGAGTGGTTCAGCGCCGTGGCGTGCTGCACCTGGGCGTCAACCTTGGCCTCGACCGGCGCACCGATCAGCAGCGCGCCGCTGGCAACCACGCCGTGGTGCAGGAAGGCACCGCCGGTCTTGGTGGTATCACGCACGTCAAAGCGCGCAGCGTCAGCCTGCAGGAAGCCGGTGTCGCCAATCTGGCCGCCGGATTCGGCATAGAACGGGGTGCGGTCCAGCACCACGACGCCCTGCTCGCCTTCACCAAGCTGGTCGACCGCCTGGCCGTCCTTGTACAAGGCGATGATCTTGCCCTGGCCTTCGGTAGCCTCGTAGCCGAGGAAATCTGTGGCGGTATCGACCTTGACCAGGCTGTTGTAATCCATGCCGAAGGCGCTGGCGGAGCGCGCACGCTCACGCTGGGCGTCCATTTCGCGTTCGAAACCGGCTTCGTCGATGGTCAACTCGCGCTCGCGGGCGATATCGGCGGTCAGGTCCATCGGGAAGCCGAAGGTGTCATACAGCTTGAACACCACATCACCCGGAACCACGCTGCCCTGCAACTGCGCCAGGTCCTGCTCGAGGATGCGCAAGCCCTGCTCCAGCGTTTTAGCAAACTGCTCTTCTTCGGTCTTGAGCACGCGCTCGATGTGCGCCTGCTGGGTTTTCAGCTCAACGAAGGCTTCGCCCATCTCGTTGACCAGCGCCGCGACGATCTTGTGGAAGAAGCTGCCCTTGGCGCCCAGCTTGTTACCGTGGCGGCAGGCGCGACGAATGATGCGGCGCAGCACATAGCCACGGCCTTCGTTCGAAGGCAGCACGCCATCGGCGATCAGGAAGCCGCACGAACGGATGTGGTCGGCGACCACCTTCAGCGATGGTTGCTCTTCGTTGTTGCAGCCAATGGCCTCGGCGGCGGCAGCCAGCAGGCTCTGGAACAGGTCGATCTCGTAGTTCGAGTGCACGTGCTGCATGACCGCACTGATGCGTTCAAGGCCCATGCCGGTGTCCACCGACGGCGCCGGCAGCGGGTGCAGCACGCCGTCGGCGGTGCGGTTGAACTGCATGAAGACGTTGTTCCAGATCTCGATGTAGCGGTCACCGTCTTCTTCTGGCGAGCCGGGCGGGCCACCCCAGATATCGGCGCCGTGGTCGTAGAAGATCTCGGTGCACGGGCCGCAAGGGCCGGTATCACCCATGGTCCAGAAGTTGTCGGAGGCGTACGGGGCGCCTTTGTTGTCGCCGATGCGCACCATGCGCTCGGCCGGCACGCCGACCTCTTTGGTCCAGATATCGTAGGCTTCGTCATCGCTTGCGTAGACGGTGACCCAGAGCTTTTCCTTGGGCAGGTTCAACCACTGCTCGGAGGTCAGGAAGGTCCAGGCGAAGGTGATTGCATCGCGCTTGAAATAGTCACCGAAGCTGAAGTTGCCCAGCATTTCGAAGAACGTGTGGTGACGCGCGGTATAGCCGACGTTTTCCAGGTCGTTGTGCTTGCCGCCGGCACGCACGCATTTCTGGCTGCTCACAGCGCGGGTATAGGCGCGCTTTTCCTGGCCCAGGAAGCAGTCCTTGAACTGGTTCATACCGGCGTTGGTGAACAGCAGGGTCGGGTCGTCGCCCGGAATCAGAGAGCTGGAGGCGACGCGGGTGTGCCCTTGCTCTTCGAAGAAGCGAAGGAAGGCTTCACGGATTTCAGCGCTTTTCATAGGTTCTTCCACGGAAACGGCGGCCACGTCGAATCGTCGAAACGACGGCAAAGGGCCGCATTATATCGGTCCTGCAGGCTCGGTGCAGTGTGTTTATGTGCAAGAAACCGCCAATCGGACGGTTTTGAGCGTGTTCAAACAGAAAATGACATGGGGCGATGCTAAATGCAGCGTTTCGCCACTGGCAAGCCTATTACCGCCCATGCCAAGGGAAAATGGAACAGCCGGTGAATTAAAAGGTTTTCATCGGCCATCGGATCCAAAAAACCCGGTACTCAACCGAGCCGCTGCCCCGAATCCGGCACTACCAGAATGCCCGCGCGCAGCCCGTTGCGGACCTTGGGGTTGGGGAAGATGATGCGCGCGCCCTCTTCCTCGACCACCCAGCGCATTTCGGCCAGGTCTTCGGCAAGCAGGTAGCCTTTGCTCAGTTCGGAGAAGTTTTCGATGTCCGCCGGCAGGTGCAGGTGAAAGCTGTCGCTGTGCTTGATGATTTCGCGGGCCACGCTGAACAGCTTGAGCCCGGCAAGCGAGGCATCAGCCTGCGGCTCAGTGCCTTCGATGATCTGCACCAGGCGGGTGTGCAGCTTATCGAGGTTGACTTGCTCGTTCTGCCCAAATGGCCGCGCCTTGCCCAACTCCAAGGTAAAAGCCTCGGCATCGAGCTGCTCGTAGGTAAACGCGCTGAAAGTGATCGAAGGTTTGCTCTGCAGCAGCACGGCTTGCATGCCGGCCGCCGCCAGGCGCGCCAGTTCGTTACGCGAATGCTTGCGCCCCTCCTTGAACGGGTACAGGGCAAACTGCTCGATCTTCGAGCCGCGTATGGCGGTATGCAGGTCATAGTGCAGGCGGGTGCGCCCGGGCTTGCTGAAGAACACCCGGGCAAACTGTTCCAGTTCAGCCGCACGCAGCGCTTCGAAACCACTGGTCAGCTCATGGCGCCCGTTGAACAGGCGGTTGATGTCCTGCTCGATGAAACGCTCGCCCTTGCGAATGGCCGCCGGGTTGCCGAACAGGAACAACACCCGAGCCTTGGGCGTGATCTGCCCACTGGCAACACCATGCAACAGCTCTTCGAGCAGCTCGATGGGCGCTGTCTCGTTGCCATGGATGCCCGCTGACAGCAGCACATCGAGGCCGCTGTCGTCGCTTTCTGGGGGGCGCACTTCAAGTGCACCTTCGCCCAGCCAGCGCAAACGCACGCCCCGGCTCGTCACTTGGGTCTTCTCGGCCGGTTCACGGTCGGTCAGGGTCAGCTCAAGCAGTTTGCCAAGGGCGAGCATGGGCGCTTCCTTAGTGGTGGTGGCCGCAGTCAGGGCCGTGGACATGATCGTCGTCTTCACCGACCTCAGCCGGTTCCATTTCCAGTTGCAGGCTGACCAGGTTGGTCGCCATCGGGCGCAGCAACAGGTTGGCGTACTCGGTGTCGTTTTCGTCGACATCGACGCCGATCAGCAGTTGGCCACGGCCGTCTTGCTGGATCCACACTTCCTTGCCTTGCCACATTACGGCAAAGCGGGTGCAGGAGGTTTCCAGCTGGGTGCCGTCTTCATCTTCCAGGATCAGTTGCAGGGCGTCGGACATTGCTAATTCTCTCTATCAAGGTTGGCGTTGGAACGGATAGACCGAGCCCAGCTTGAGAATGCCGGTCAGTTCATCCAGTGCCGTGCGGCATTCAACCAGCAACTGCGGGTCGGCAAGGTCCGCCTCGACGAGGCGATCGCGGTAGTGCTTGTCGACCCATTGCACCAGGGTGTCGTACAGCGGGGCGGTCATGATAACGCCTTGGTTGACCGCCGCCAGTTCCGATTCTTTCAGCGCCACGCGCAAACGCAGGCAAGCCGGGCCACCGCCGTTCTGCATGCTCTGCTTGAGGTCGAACACCTTGACCTCCTTGACTGCCCCGCCACTGCTGGCGAGCTGCGCCAGGTAGGCCCAGACCCGCTCGTTGTTGCGGCACTCTTCTGGCACCACCAGCAGCATCGAGCCGTCGGCGCGGCTGAGCAACTGGCTGTTGAACAGGTAGGAGCGCACCGCATCTTCGACCGTTACCGCCGCACGCGGCACGCAGATGGCCTGGAAGTTACCGCCCTTGCTGGCCAGTTTAGCTTGCAGTTGCGCAAGCACCGCGTCGGTGTCGAGGAAGGCATCCTCGTGGTAGAACAGCACCTCGCCGTTACCCACCGCAATCACGTCGTTGTGGAACACACCCTGGTCGATCACCGCAGGGTTCTGCTGAGCGTAGACGACCCCGCCCTCACTCAAGCCATGCAGCCGGGCAACGGCCTGCGAGGCTTCCAGGGTCTGGCGCGCCGGGTATTTCTGCGGCGCCGGGTAACGGGCGTCGAACGCGCTGCGGCCATAGACAAAGAACTCGACACCGGCCTCGCCATAGCTGCGGCAAAAACGCGTGTGGTTGGCCGCGCCTTCATCACCGAACTGCGCAACGGCCGGCAACGCCGGGTGGTGGGCGAAGACCTTGTCGTCGTTGAACATGGCGCCGAGCACGCGGCTGGTGGTCGGGTGCTCGATGCTGCGGTGGTATTTGCAGTTGAGGTTGGCGGCGGTGAAATGCACGCGGCCATCTGCGGTGTCGGCGCTGGGGCTGACGGTGGCCGCGTTGGCCACCCACATGCTCGATGCCGAGCAACTGGCCACCAACAGCGGCATGTCTTCCTTGGCGGCGCGGCGGATCACCTCGGCGTCACTGCCGGTAAAGCCCAGGCGGCGCAAAGCGGCGACGTCCGGGCGCTCCTGCGGCGCGAGCACGCCCTGGACAAAGCCCATGCCCATCAGCGCCTTCATTTTTGCCAGGCCCTGGCGCGCCGCTTCACGGGGGTTCGAACCTTGCTGGCTGTTGCTTTGCGAGGCCACGTTGCCGTACGACAGGCCGCCGTAGTTGTGGGTTGGCCCCACCAGGCCATCAAAATTCACTTCGTAGGATTTCATCGGCTAGGCTCCGAGACCTGTTGTTATAGGGTGACGCCCGGCGTCAGGGCCGCCGGCAATGCAAGGCTGGCGGTCTCCAGCGATGCCACGGGGTAGGCGCAATAGTCAGCCGCGTAGTAAGCGCTGGCGCGGTGGTTGCCGCTGGCACCCACCCCGCCAAAGGGCGCGCTGCTGGCAGCGCCAGTCAGCTGCTTGTTCCAGTTGACGATGCCGGCGCGGCTGCGCAGCCAGAAGTGCTGGTAGCGGGCATGGGAGTCCGACAGCAGTCCGGCGGCCAGGCCGTACTGGGTGTTGTTGGCTTCATCGATGGCCGCCTCGAAGTTGGCGTAACGCACCACTTGCAGCAGCGGGCCAAAGAACTCTTCGTCGACGCGCTCGGCCACCGCACTTACATCAATAATCCCGGGGGTCAGCAGCGCAGCGCCCGGTTGCGGTTGGGTCATCGCAAGCAGCGCCAGGGCGCCCTTGCCCAGCAAGTCGGCCTGCGCCGCCAGCAATGCCTGCGCGGCCTGCAACGAGATGACCGAGCCCATGAACGGCGCTGGTTGCTGGTCGAAGGCCCCCACGCTGATGCTGCGGCTGACCTCTACCAGGCGCGCCAGCAGCGCATCGCCCCAGGCACCTTCAGGCACCAGCAGGCGGCGGGCGCAGGTGCAGCGCTGGCCTGCCGAAATGAAGGCCGACTGGATGATGGTGTACACCGCAGCGTCCAGGTCCTTGACCTCATCGACCACCAGCGGGTTGTTGCCGCCCATCTCCAAGGCAAGGATCTTGTCCGGGCGCCCGGCGAACTGTTGGTGCAACAGGTTGCCGGTTCGGCTGGAGCCGGTGAAGAACAGGCCATCGATACCGGCATTGGCCGCCAGTGCCACGCCGGTTTCGCGCGCACCCTGCACCAGGTTGAGCACCCCGTCGGGCAATCCGGCCTCAACCCAGCACTGCACGGTCAGCTCGGCGACCTTGGGCGTGAGTTCACTGGGCTTGAACACCACGCAGTTACCGGCCAGCAGCGCCGGCACGATATGCCCGTTGGGCAGGTGCCCTGGGAAGTTGTAAGGGCCAAACACCGCAACCACGCCATGCGGCTTGTGGCGCAGCACGGCATTGGCATCGCCCAGCGGGGCGCTTTTTTCACCGGTGCGCTCGCGGTAGCTCTGTACTGAAATCGCCACTTTGTTGACCATGCTGGTCACTTCTGTGGCCGATTCCCACAGTGGCTTGCCGGTTTCTTCACCGATGCAGCGAGCAAGCTCGTCAGCGCGCGCCTTGAGCTTGTCAGCGAAGGCTTCCAGCACGCTGATACGCGCATCCAGGCCAAGTAGCGCCCAACCTGGGAACGCCTTGCGCGCCGCCTGCACGGCGGCATCGACCTGGGCGGCATCAGCGCCCTGCCCGGCCCAGACCACTGTCTGGGTGACCGGGTTGAGCGATTGCAAGGCCTCGCCCTGCCCGGCGAGCCACTGGCCGGCGATAAAATGCGTGGTCATTTACTTGGCCTCCCGAGCGGCGGACAGCGGCACTGCGCGCACATTGTCACCAGCGCCCAGGCGCAGGCGCTTGGCGGTCTGCGGGTCGACCACCAGGGTGCCGGCCGCCAGGCGTGCGGGCGCGGCAGTGATACGGCAGTCTTCGCGCTTGCGGTTGTGAATGATGTACGGGGTGGCGTCATCGCCCGGCGTGCCCACGGCCAGCACCAAGGTTTCGCTCTCGCGCACCGCGCGAATGCTGGTGGTTGCGCACTCGATGGCCGGGCCTGCGTCGAAGATGTCGACGTAGCCTTGGTAGTTGAAGCCTTCGCGCTTGAGCATCGCCAGCGCCGGCTCCGTGTCGGTGTGCACCTGGCCGATCACGCTGCGCGCCGCCTCGGACAGGAAGCAGGTGTAGAGCGGGAACTTGGGCATCAGCTCGGCGATGAACGACTTGTTACCAACGCCGGTCAGGTAATCCGCCTGGCTGAACTCCATCTTGAAGAAATGCCGGCCCAGGCTCTCCCAGAACGGCGAGCGCCCGGCTTCATCGGACATGCCGCGCATTTCGGCGATGATCTTCTTGCCGAACAGGTCGGGGAACTCGGCAATGAACAGCATGCGCGACTTGGACAGCAAGTGGCCGTTGCGCCCGCTGCGGTAGTCACTGCGCAGGAACAACGAACACAGCTCGGAGTTGCCGGTCAGGTCGTTGGCCAGGAACAGGGTGGGGATTTCCCGGTAGATGTTCAGCTCCTGGGAGGCGCTGACGGTCAGGCCAACCCGGTAGTTGTACCAGGGCTCACGCAGCCCGACGGCGCCGGCAATGGCGCTGATGCCTACCACCAGGCCTTCGTCGTTTTCCAGCACGAACAGGTAGTCGGTGTCGCCGCGCTCGGCTTCGCCACGAAAGCTTTTTTCCGCCCAGCCAACCCGGCGCGCCAGGCGCTCTTCGTTGGCCGGCAGCGTGGTCAGCCCGGTGGTGCCAGTGCTGCGGGCAAGCTCGATCAGCGCGGGTAAATCGCTGCTGCGTACAGGACGAACGATCATGCTATCTCCTTGTGCGGCGGACGGCGCCCGCCGCAAAACTCACTGTTGCAGTTGGCGTGGGCTCAGACGGCGACCAGGCGCACGCTGGCGCCCTCACCCACGCCAAGGGCGTCGGCAGCTTCTGCGCTCAGGCTGACCGGCTTGCCCGGCACCCAGTCAAGCTCAAGCAACACGGCGCGGTAATCCTGCAACTGGCCGTTGCACACCAGGTATGGGCGCCCGCCCTTGACCGCGGCATCCTCGACCTTGACCGGCACCACGCGGCTCTGGGCAATCGAGCGGATGCTCGAGGTGCGCGCATGCAGCGTGGGGCCGCCATCGAAGATGTCGATGTAGTGCTCGGTCTCGAAGCCTTCGCGCATCAGGATGTCGAAGGTGATCTGTGCCCGCGGGTGCACCTGGCCCATGGCCTCCTGGGCCTCGTCGTGCAGCAGCGGCACGTAGATCGGGTAGTGCGGCATCAGTTCGGCGAGGAAGGTGCGGCTTTTCAGCCCGCACAGACGCTCGGCGTGGGAATAGTTGAGGTCGAAGAAGTTGCGGCCAATGGCGTCCCAGAACGGCGATTCGCCCTGTTCGTCGCTGTAGCCGACTATTTCGGTGACCACCGAATCGGCGAAGCGCTCGGGGTGTGCGGCCATGAACAGCAGGCGCCCGCGCGAATTGAGCTCGGCCCAGCCGCTGTTGACCAGTTCCGGCAGGACGTAAAAGCTGGTCAGCAGGCTGTTGCCGGTGAGGTCGTGGCACAGCGACAGTACGTGGATCTTGTTGTGGATCTTCAGCTCGCGCGAGGCGTGCACGAAGGTCTCGTTACGAAAGCTGTAGAACGGCTCGGAGTAGCCCGCCGAGGCCACAATGGCCGAGCAGCCGGCCAGCTTGCCGGTGGCGCTGTCTTCGAGCACGAAGAAGTAGCTTTCTTCGCCGTTGAAGCTCACTTCGGCGGCAAAGGAGGTTTCCGAGGCAGCGATCTTGTCGCCCAGGCGGCCGGCATCGTCCGGCAGCGAGGTGACACCAACCGGGCTGTCGGCAGCCATGCGCTGCACTTCGTTCAAGTCAGCCATTTGCGCGGGGCGCATCACCAGCATGGTGTCACTCCTTTCGGGATAGCGTGCCGCTCACATCGGCACGGAAAAACAGCGGGCACACGCCACTACCTGCAAGCAGGTGCCCGCATTGGAATTCGGTGTCGCAGGCCCTGTGCAGGGCCTGCGACAAGGCCGGTCAGGCCTGGGCCAACTGCTTGACGGCGCGTTCGAAGCGGTCAAGACCTTCATCGATATCGGCGTCTTCGATCACCAGGCTTGGGGCAAAGCGCACAACGTCAGGGCCAGCCTGCAACACCATCACGTTTTCTTTTTCAGCGGCGTTGAGCACGTCCTTGGCCTTGCCCTTCCAGGCATCGCTCAGCACGCAGCCGATCAACAGGCCGACGCCGCGCACCTGGGAGAACAGGCCGGTTTCCTGGCCGATTTTTTCCAGGCGCGACTTGAAGCGGGTGTGTTTGGCCTTGATCCCGGCGAGGGTCTCAGGGGTGTTGACCACATCCAGCACTGCAGCGGCCACGGCGCAGCCCAGCGGGTTGCCGCCATAGGTGGTGCCGTGGGTACCGACCGCCAGGTGGCTGGCAAGCGCGTTGGTGGTGAGCATGGCGGCAATCGGGAAACCGCCGCCCAGGCTCTTGGCGCTGGACAGGATATCGGGGGTAACGCCGTAGTGCTGGTAGGCGAACAGCGAGCCGGTACGGCCAACGCCGGTCTGCACTTCATCGAAGATCAGCAGCGCATTGTGCTCGTCGCACAGTTTGCGCGCGCCTTGCAGGTAGGCCAGATCTGCCGGCACCACACCGCTCTCGCCCTGGATCGGCTCGATGACCACGGCGCAGGTCTTGTCGGAAATCTGCGCCTTGAGCGCTTCGAGGTCGTTGTACGGGACGTGGCTGATGCCGGTGATCTTCGGGCCGAAACCGTCGGAGTACTTCGGCTGGCCGCCAACGCTCACGGTGAACAGGGTACGGCCGTGGAAGCTGTTAACGGTGGCAATGATCTCGTGTTTGTCGGCGCCAAAGCGGTCGTGGGCAACACGGCGGGCCAGCTTGAAGGCGGCCTCGTTGGCCTCGGCCCCGGAGTTGCAGAAGAACGCGCGGTCGGCAAAGGTTGCGTCGACCAGCTTGTGCGCCAGGCGCAGGGCCGGTTCGTTGGTGAAGACGTTGGAGACGTGCCAAAGGGTGTTGGCCTGGTCGGTCAGCGCCTTGACCAGCGCCGGGTGGCAATGGCCGAGGGCGTTGACGGCGATGCCACCGGCGAAGTCGATCAGCTCGCGGCCCGACTGGTCCCAGACTCGGGAACCCTCGCCTCGCACAGGAATGAAGGCCGCCGGCGAATAGTTGGGAACCATGACCTGGTCGAAATCGGCACGTTGCACCGGGGCTTGCTCAACGGACATCTGAGTCTCCTGAAGAGGAACGCTGGCCTGGAAGTGGCGAGCGATGGGGGGATTGTAAGGACTGATCGGCGCCTGTCCTTGCTGCCAGGCGACAACTTGTTACAGCGCCAAACCCTGTTTTACCAAGGCTTTCGGCAATGCGACAAACAGTGTCGCAATCGCGCAGTGTACTGGCAGAGCGGGGCTGGGTGAACGGGTGGTCACATTTAGAAGATGGTTGCCTGGGCTGGCCTCTTCGCGGGGCAAGCCCGCTCCCACAAGAGCCTGGCAATTTGCATGAGCGTAGGAGCGGGCTTGCCCCGCGAAGAGGCCAGCCCAGGCAGCAAAATAATCAGCCCTTTTCGGCCGGCGCCGAACTCAGCTCGAACGGGCTGCTGCTGCGGCGCTGGTTGCGGTCTTCGCGCGGGGTGGCGCCAAAGAAATTGCGATAGGCACTGGAGAAGTGCGGCCCTGAAGAGAACCCACACGACAGCCCGATCTGGATGATCGACTTGCTGGTCTGCATCAGCATCTGGCGCGCCTTGTTCAGGCGCAGCTCCAGGTAATACTGGCTCGGCACGCGGTTCAGGTACTGCTTGAAGATCCGCTCCAGCTGCCTGCGCGACACGCACACATGCTGGGCAATCTCATCGGTGGTCAGCGGCTCTTCAATGTTGGCTTCCATCAACAGCACAGCCTGGGTGAGCTTGGGGTGGCTGGAACCCAGGCGGTTCTGCAGCGGAATACGCTGACGCTCGCCGCCTTCGCGAATGCGCTCGACCACCAGCTCCTCGGACACCGCGCCAGCCAGCTCGGCGCCATGATCACGGGCCAGCACCGCCAGCAGCAGGTCGGTGACGGTCATGCCGCCGCAGGCGGTCAGCCGGTCACGGTCCCAGTCGAACAGGTGGCTGGTGGCAATCACCTTGGGATAGCGCTCGGCAAAGTCGTCCTGCCAGCGCCAGTGCACTGCCGCCCGATAACCATCGAGCAAGCCCAGCGCGGCCAATGGATACACCCCCGCCGACATCCCACCGATCATGCAGCCACCACGAGCAAGCTGCTTGAGCGCCGCAGACAGCGCAGAATTCATCGGCCCGGGCGGCTCGTCAGCCAGCAGAAACAGCTTGTGACAGCCGTCCAGGCGGCCATTCCAGGCCTCGCCCGGCAAGCGCCAGGCGCCCTCCTCGGCAGGCTCGGCCTGCAAGAAGGTCAGCTCGTAGGCCACATCCGGATGCACCCGCTGCGCCACCAGCAACACTTCTTCGGCCAGCGCCAGGGTCAGCGGCCGGGTGCCGGGCCAGATGAGAAAGCCGATTCGCTGGGTGGTCATAGGGCGTGATCCGAAACCTGAGAAAGGGTGGCGCCGGAGCAAACTGCGCGCGTTGCGCAGCATGCCCCAAACTGGTGCAAAAGTGCAGCCTTTACTTCAGGCTACCGGAGAGGAACTGACGCAGCCGGTCCGACTGCGGGTTGACCAGCACTTCGCGCGGGCAGCCACGCTCTTCGACCACGCCTTTGTGCAGGAACACCAGCTGGTTGGACACCTCTCGAGCAAAGCCCATTTCGTGGGTCACCACCACCATGGTGCGGCCTTCCTGGGCCAAGGCCTGCATTACCTTGAGCACATCGCCGACCAGTTCCGGGTCCAGCGCCGAGGTGGGCTCGTCGAACAGCATCACCTCAGGCTCCATGGCCAGTGCCCGGGCAATCGCCACACGCTGCTGCTCGCCACCGGACATATGGCCCGGGAAGGCGTCCTTGCGATGCGCTACACCCACCTTGGCCAGGTAGTGCTCGGCTTTTTCCAGTGCTTCCTTCTTGCTCACGCCGAGCACGTGCACCGGCGCTTCGATGATGTTTTCCAGCGCAGTCATGTGCGACCACAGGTTGAAGTGCTGGAACACCATCGACAGGCGCGAGCGCATGCGTTGCAGCTGCTTCGGGTCGCCCGCCTTGAGCGCACCATCCTTGCCGGCCACCAGCTTGAGCTCTTCATTGTTGAGCAGGATACGGCCGGCATGCGGCTGCTCCAGCAGGTTGATGCAACGCAGGAAGGTCGATTTGCCCGAGCCGCTGGAGCCGATGATGCTGATCACGTCGCCTGCCTTGGCTTCGAGGGAGACGCCCTTGAGCACCTCATGGCTGCCGTAGCGCTTGTGCAGGTCTTGGATTTGCAGTTTGTACATGCTGTCGGTTCTCACAGAGCGGTCAGTGCTTGCGCGGCGCCAGATAGCCGAGCCAGCGGCGTTCGGCCATCTTGAACAGGCGCACGAGGATGAAGGTCAGGCACAGATAGAACACGCCCGCCGTGATGTAGGCCTCGAAAGGCAGGTAATATTGGGCATTGACCGTGCGCGCAGCGCCGGTGATGTCGATCAGGGTGACGATCGAGGCAAGGCTGGTGGTCTGCAGCATCATGATCACTTCGTTGCTGTACTGCGGCAGCGCGCGGCGCAGCGCCGAAGGCAACAGGATGCGGCGGTACATCTTCATGCGCGACATGCCGATGGCCTTGGCCGCCTCGATTTCACCGTGCGGCGTGGCGCGCAGGCTGCCGGCGATGATCTCGGCGGTGTAGGCGCTGGTGTTGACGGCAAATGCCAGGCACGCACAGAAGGTTGCGCTGGACAGCAGCGGCCACATGAAGCTCTCGCGCACCGCCTCGAACTGGGCCAACCCGTAATAGATCAGGAACAGCTGCACCAGCATTGGCGTGCCGCGGATCACATAGGTGTACAGCCAGGCGGTCATGTTCACCAGCGGCTGCTTGGAAACCCGCATCAGCCCCAGCGGAATAGCCGCCAGCAGGCCGAAGAACAGCGACAGCGCCAGCAGCTTGAGCGTGGTCAGCAGGCCGCCGATGTACAGCGGCATGGCCTCCCAGATGACGTTGTAGTCGAAGATCATAGCTCTGCCACCTTGACGCCCACCGAGTAGCGCCTTTCAAGGGCCTTGAGCGCCAGCAGCGAGACACTGGTCAGCACCAGGTACATGGCCGCGACCGCCAGGAAGAAGGTGAAGGGTTCGCGGGTGGCATCGGCCGCCTGCTTGGCCTTGAACATCATGTCCTGCAGGCCCACCACCGAAATCAGCGCGGTGGCCTTGGTCAGGACCAGCCAGTTGTTGGTGAAACCCGGGATCGCCAGGCGGATCATCTGCGGCACCATGATGCGGAAGAACACTTGCACACCGCTCATGCCATAGGCCGCGCCGGCTTCAGCCTGGCCCTTGGGGATACCCATGAAGGCACCACGGAAGGTTTCCGAGAGGTACGCACCGAAGATGAAGCCCAAGGTGCCGATGCCGGCCGCCAGAGGGTTCAGGTCGATGTAGTCGTCATGGCCGAGCAGCGGCGCCACGCGGTTGAGGAGGTCCTGGCCGCCATAGAAGATCAGCAGGATCAACACCAGGTCAGGGATGCCACGGATCACCGTGGAATACAGATCACCCAGCCAGGCCAACCAGCGCACCGGCGACAGGCGCAGCGCCACGCCGATCAGGCCAAGGACGACGGCCAGGGCCATCGACGACAGGGCGAGCTGTAGCGTCAGCCACGCCCCATCGAGGATGACTGCCCCATAGCCTTTCAACATGTTCGGGATTCCTCAGGGCTTGGGAATGAAAAATGGTGCAAACCTCAGAGCCTCTGCTGTTTGCACCATTGCACAGGTGAAACTCGACGATTTACTTGGCGTCAGGGCCGTAGATGTCGAAGCTGAAGTACTTCTTCTCGATTTCTTTGTACTTGCCGTTGGCACGGATGGCATCGATTGCGGCGTTGATGCGCTCGGCGTTGGCGGTGTCGCCCTTGCGTACGGCGATGCCGATGCCGTCACCGAAGTACTTCACGTCGGTGAACGCTGGGCCAACGAAGGCAAAGCCCTTGCCGGCGTCGGTTTTTAGGAAACCGTCTTCGAGCAAGGTGGCGTCGGCAACGGTACCGTCCAGACGGCCAGCGGCGACGTCGAGGTAGATTTCGTTCTGGGTACCGTAAGGCACGACAGTGGCGCCCTTCGGAGCCAGCACTTCCTTGGCGAAACGGTCGTGGATCGAGCCACGCTGTACGCCGATTTTCTTGCCCTTGAGTTCATCCAGGCTGTCGCTGACGGTAACGCCCTGCTTCATGACCAGACGCGCCGGGGTGAGGTAGTAGCGCTTGGTGAAGTCGACCGACTTCTTGCGGTCTTCGGTGATCGACATGGACGACAGGATGGCGTCGATCTTGCGCACTTTCAGTGCCGGGATCAGGCCGTCGAACTCTTGCTCGACCCAGGTGCACTTGGCTTTCATCTCTTCGCACAGGGCGTTGCCGATATCGTAATCGAAGCCGGCGATGCTGCCGTCAGGCTGCTTGAAGGCGAAGGGAGGGTAGGCAGCTTCGATGCCGATCTTCAGCGGCTTTTCATCGGCTTGCGCTACCAGGGAAAACACGGAAAGCGCCAGGGCGCCGAACAGTGCGAGCTTCTTCATCAGGTGACTCCATCGGTACGGGGCAATCCAAGGCAGTTGCAACAGCTGCCCGATATGCAAATGGGTACAACGCGAGCCGCGCAGGTTTCGACCAAGGTCGCAGACCACGAGCGAGTGAGTGGCATTCTAGCGACAGCCCGGAAGTCGATATTTCTTCAAAGCGACAACTAGTTATAGAAGCGCCTGAAACTGCGGCGGGCGATGTTGACAGCTCTTGCAAATTATGCAAGCGCAAAAAGAAAATAACCTTTATCCAAAGCAATAAGCGCGCCCATTATTGGCAAAGCCTTGTATTCCGGCAAGTGTAGCGTGGCACCTAAGGTAAATCAGGCAGCAAAATGCACCTTGGCAGGGCGTGGCTGTTCCCTCACGCCCCACTCTGTTGCGAAAAACCCGCTAGCGGCGGTTACCGATGTATGTCGGGGTAACAGTGTCCCAGTAAAGCAAAAACCCCGCCGGTTGCCCGACGGGGTTTGTTTCAAGGCTTGACTCGGCTTACGCCGTGGCCAGGTTCATCGCCTTGTGGGTGTCGATCAGGTGCTGCACCACGCCTGGGTCGGCCAAGGTGGAGATGTCGCCCAGCGAATCGTACTCGGCCGTGGCGATCTTGCGCAGGATACGGCGCATGATCTTGCCCGAACGGGTCTTGGGCAACCCGGGCGCCCACTGGATAACATCCGGCGAGGCGATCGGGCCGATTTCCTTGCGCACCCAGTTTTTAAGCTCCAGGCGCAGCTGCTCGCTCGATTCCACCCCGGCATTGAGGGTGACGTAGACATAGATGCCCTGCCCTTTGAGGTCATGCGGCACACCCACCACCGCAGCTTCGGCAACCTTCGGATGGGCAACCATGGCGCTTTCGATTTCGGCGGTACCCATGCGGTGGCCGGAAACGTTGAGTACGTCGTCCACCCGGCCAGTGATCCAGTAGTAGCCATCTTCGTCGCGACGGGCACCGTCACCGGTGAAGTACATGCCGCGGAAGGTCTTGAAGTAGGTGTCGACGAAGCGGTCGTGGTCGCCGTACAGCGAACGCGACTGGCCTGGCCAGGAATCGAGGATCACCAGGTTGCCCTCGGCGGCGCCGTCGATCAGGTTGCCCAGGTTGTCCACCAGCGCCGGCACCACGCCGAAGAACGGACGGGTAGCCGAGCCCGGCTTGAGCGCGGTGGCGCCCGGCAGCGGGCTGATCAGTACGCCGCCGGTTTCGGTCTGCCACCAGGTATCGACGATCGGGCAGCGCTCTTTGCCGACCGTCTTGTAGTACCAGTTCCAGGCTTCCGGGTTGATCGGCTCACCCACCGAGCCCAGCAGGCGCAGGCTGGAGCCATCGGCACCGGCAACCGCCGCCTCGCCCTCGGCCATCATCGCGCGGATGGCAGTTGGCGCGGTGTAGAGGATGTTGACCTTGTGCTTGTCGATGATCTTCGACACGCGGGTGATATCCGGGTAGTTCGGCACACCTTCGAACAGCACGGTGGTGGCGCCATTGGCCAGCGGCCCGTAGACGATGTAGCTGTGGCCAGTCACCCAACCAACGTCTGCGGTGCACCAATAGACCTCGCCTGGGCGGTAGTCGAACACGCGCTCGTGGGTCAGGGCGGCGTACAGCAGGTAACCGCCAGTGGTGTGCAGCACGCCCTTGGGCTTGCCGGTGGAGCCGGAGGTATAAAGGATGAACAGCGCTTCTTCGGCACCCATCTCTTTGGGGGCACAGTGGCTGGAGGCGACCTTCATGAGGTCTTCGTACCAGATGTCACGGTGCTGGTGCCAGGCGATCTCGCCACCGGTGCGCTTGCACACGATGATCTTCTGCACGCTGCTGGTTTCAGGGTTGGTCAGCGCCAGGTCGACGTTACCCTTGAGCGGCGTACGGCGCCCGCCACGCACGCCTTCGTCGGCAGTGATGACGACCTTGGACTTGCAGTCGATGATGCGACCGGCCAGCGCCTCAGGCGAGAAGCCGCCGAACACGACCGAGTGGATGGCGCCGATACGGGCACAGGCCAGCATGGCCACCACGGCTTCCGGGATCATCGGCATGTAGATGGTGACGACGTCGCCACGGTGCACGTCCTGACCACGCAGGGCGTTGGCGAACTTGCACACTTGCTCGTGCAGTTCGCGGTAGGTGATGTTGCGGTGCTCGGAAGGGTCGTCGCCTTCCCAGATGATTGCCAACTGGTCGCCGCGCTCTTCGAGGTGGCGGTCAAGGCAGTTGGAGGAAACGTTCAGAGTGCCGTCGGCGAACCACTTGATGTCGACATGGTGGTCGTCGAACGAGGTCTGCTTGACCTTGGTGAACGGCTTGATCCAGTCCAGACGCTGGGCCTGCTCGCGCCAGAAGCCGTCCGGGTTGATCACCGATTGCTGGTACATGGCCTTGTAGGTGGCCTCGTCGGTCAGGGTAGTGGCCGCAACTTCGGGACGAACGGGATACAGTGGAGCCGCACTCATCTGTGTTACCTCGGTGTAATAGTTGTTTTTGTATGGGACCGTTTGTAACTGTACCAGAGCGGTATACACCATTCGACGTTGGTCTTAACACGACGAACCGGCCGCCCCTGCAGCGGCCACGACCGCTCTAGAACGTGGCACGCAGCCAGCACCTCGAATACCGGGCCGAATGCGCCAGGCGATTGTTACGGATTCTGCCAACAGTCTTTATCAAAACCCGCTCTGTTTCGGCGGCAGGCAGCGCCCTAGAATTCACCTCGCCAGCAACGGCAACGCGATTAACTTCAGGTAACAGCCCCCACGAAGGCACCCGTTAATCTGCGTATATCCTGATCGATAAAACATGTTGTATTCGCGGCGCCACAAGCGCTGCGAGCCCCCTCACGACCTTAGGCAGGTAACTTTAAAATGAAAGCTTTACTGGTATTGGTACTGGGTAGTTTTTGCGGCGCGGCAATGGCGGGCGAAGCAAAAGATGCCGAGCACATTCCGGTTGAACACTACACGTACTCTCAGCACCTGGACATCGCCCGTGTTATCTCAATGAGCGAAGTACCCAATGTCTGTGAAGTTGTACCCGCCCGTATGACCTATGAAGATTCCAAGGGCCAGCGGCACGTCCTCGAATACCGCGTAATGGGCAATGGCTGCTCCAACGGCTAAGCCTTGCATGGGGCCCCTTTGGGGCCCTTCGCCGTTAAATGACCAGCGCCCGCCACAGGATAACTTCAAGGCTGTTCAATCTGACGACTTGCTCAGCGCGTGATCACGCAACTTGTTGGCAATGGTCGTATGTGAAACCCCCAGTCTTTTACCCAGCGCACGGCTACTTGGAAACTCGCCCAGCAAACGTTCAAGTACCGCTTTTTCGAAGCGCCCGACAATATCCGAAAGATCCCCCTCCAGCGAGAACTCACCCAACGGCTGACGCGCACCATATTCAGGTAAACGAATATGTTCGCTTTTAACAATGCCGCCCTCACACAATGAGACCGCCTGAAACAATACGTTCTCCAATTGCCGAACATTCCCCGGCCATTGATAGTGCGAAAGTTTGTCGAACGCCGCTGGCGCCAGGCGCGGCAGCGGGCAGCCGATTTGCCGGCTGGCCTGATCGAGGAAATGCTCGACCAACCCTTGCAGGCCATCCATGCACTCGCGCAGCGGCGGGATATGCAGCGACAGTACGTTGAGCCGGTGGTACAGGTCCTGGCGAAACTCACCGCGTGCGCACAATTCGGACAAATCGACCTGGGTCGCGCAGATGACTCGCACATCCAGGTAAACCTCTTCGTCGCTGCCTACCCGGCGAAAGCACCCGTCCTGCAAAAAGCGCAGCAGCTTCGCCTGCAGCCGCGGACTCATCTCCCCTACCCCATCCAGGAACAATGTGCCGCCAGCGGTAAGCTCGAGCAAACCCAGCTTGCCCTCGGCCCGCGCCCCTTCGAACGCCCCTGGGCCATACCCGAACAGCTCGGTCTCGGCCATGGACTCCGGCAGCCCGGCGCAGTTAAGCGCCATCAGCGGTGCCTGGCCGCGCGGGCTGGCCAAGTGGCAGGCGCGCGCCAGCAGTTCCTTGCCGGTGCCGGTTTCGCCTTCGATCAGCAGCGGCGCATCCAAAGGCGCCATGCGCCGCGCCTCGCGCACCACAGCGGCCATTACCCGCGAACTCTGGAAAATGCTGTCGAAGCCGCGCAGCTCTTGCTTGCGCACGTTGTAGATGCGCTCGCCGATGCGGTCGGCGCGGTGCAGCGTCAGCACCGCGCCCGCCAGGGCCTCGCTGTCATCGTGCTCGGACTGCAACGGGGCGATATCAGCCAGAAACACATCGCCCTTTACCTTGACCCGCAGGCCATTGATGCGCGACTGGTTGGCGCGCACCAGCTCCGGCAAGTCGAAGTCCTCGACGTAACGGGCCAGCGGCAAACCCGGCACCTCATCCACCCGTACCCCGAGCAACTGCGCCGCGCCACGATTGCCAGCCACGATGCTGCCCGCCATGTCCACGGACAATACCGGGAAGTCCAGTGCCCCCAGCAGCGCATTGAGCTCCATGTGGCGCCGCTCGCTGGGCATCAAGCCGACTCGCTTGACCCCGAACACCCCGGCAATCGACTCGAATTTGGGCCGTAACGCCTGGAACTGCAGGTTGATCAGGTTCGGGCAGTGCAGGTAGATAGCATTGCCATGGTCGCCGCCCACCTCGCCGCGCAGCACGTTGATGCCGTACTCCACCAACAGGTTGAGGATGTCGCGAAGGATGCCAATGCGGTTCTGGCAGTGCACTTTGATACGCATGAAAGCTCTCGAAGCGCAGGGGTTTTTAACCGCCGCGCATAAAAGTTGTAAAGATAAGCTGACAAAAATGGCCGTACGGCCCACGTGATGCCCCGAATCTTCCGACACTTGCCCGAAATTGTAAAATTATCGTTACAAAAAGAAGCCTATTCGAGTTTTCTCACCGCCTGAGAGCTCTTTCCAACCCTCCCCTGTCGAGCTATTCCTGTTGCAAGTCTGCACATAACAAGAAAAGCCCTCACCAGGAGAGCCACATGAAACAGACGCACTACGTGGCCCGCGAGCCCGATGCGCAAGGTTTTATCGACTACCCAGACACCGAGCATCAGGTCTGGAACACGCTGATCACTCGCCAACTGAAAGTGATCGAGGGTCGGGCGTGCCAGGAATACCTCGACGGCATCGAGCAGCTCAAGCTGCCCCATGAGCGCATCCCGCAACTGGGCGAAGTGAACAAGGTGCTCGGCGCTACCACCGGCTGGCAAGTTGCGCGCGTGCCGGCGCTGATCCCGTTCCAGACCTTCTTCGAACTGCTGGCCAGCAAACGCTTCCCGGTGGCGACGTTCATCCGCACCCCGCAGGAGCTGGACTACCTGCAAGAGCCGGATATCTTCCATGAGATCTTCGGCCATTGCCCGCTGCTGACCAACCCTTGGTTTGCCGAATTCACCCACACGTACGGCAAGCTGGGCCTTGCGGCCAGCAAAGAGCAGCGGGTGTACCTGGCGCGGCTGTACTGGATGACCATCGAGTTCGGCCTGATGGAAACCGCCCAAGGCCGCAAGATCTATGGCGGCGGCATTCTTTCCTCGCCAAAAGAGACCGTCTACAGCCTTTCCAGCGAACCTGAGCACCAGGCATTCGACCCGATCGAGGCCATGCGCACGCCTTATCGCATCGACATCCTGCAACCGGTCTATTTTGTTCTGCCCAGCATGAAACGGCTGTTCGACCTGGCCCATGAGGACATCATGGGGATGGTCCAACAGGCTATGCAGCTGGGGCTGCACGCCCCCAAGTTTCCACCGAAAGTTGCGGCCTGAGCCGCCCTGTCGATTACAACTCAAAATCGGAAAACAGCCATGAATGCCTTGACTAAAGAACACTGCGAAGCCTGCCAAGCCGACGCACCGAAGGTCAGTGATGACGAACTTGCAACGCTGATCCGCGACATCCCGGACTGGAACATTGAAACCCGCGACGGGCACATGGAGCTTGAGCGGGTGTTCCTGTTCAAGAACTTCAAGCATGCGCTGGCCTTTACCAATGCAGTGGGCGAAATCGCCGAAGCCGAAGGGCATCACCCTGGGCTGCTGACTGAATGGGGCAAAGTCACCGTGACCTGGTGGAGCCACTCGATCAAAGGCCTGCACCGCAACGACTTCATCATGTGCGCTCGCACCGATGAAGTGGCCAAGACCGCAGAAGGTCGCAAGTAACAACGCGTCAGCGGCATCGCAGGCACCACGACTGCCTGCGGAGCCGGTGCCATCCATCGCGGGGCAAGCCCGCTCGCCACAAAGGAGCTCGCCGCAAGGAGGTATGTCTGCCGGGAACAGGTTTGTACAAAACCATAGAATCTCCCACGCTGCCCAGCTCTCTTCGCGGCAGCGCAGCCCGGAAGGACTGGGTGATTTTCTACACAAGAGACCGCGTGAAGTTGACCGGTACTTAAGCCTGCAACGCCCTCTGACAACCCCACCCAGCCGACAAGCGCAACGCAAAAACCTCAAACTGTCATCCAGACTGCGGTATCCTGCCCCCGTTTCACCCACCCTTCGATGCGCCAAGCGCTGCCTTTTCACTCACACTTGCGAGGACGACGAGATGCATGAAATCCCGAATCTGCCCTTCCCAAGCCTGAACCCCGAAGAGCAACCCGTTGCCGCCCACTGCGAACCGACGCCAGCCGTCGACCAGGCCAGCGACGATCAATCCAGCGCCGATCAGGAATAACCACGCGCCCCCGGCAGTGTGAAAACGGCTGGCCTGCGAGCCACTCCACGCCAACGCGTTTTCACACCGCCACATGCCTCCCGGCCCTGCCAACACGCGCCAACGCTTTCGGAACCACCCATGCCGCAACAGTCTCCCTCATCACTGGCGATCACCGCGCAGGTGGTGTCCATCGTGCTTTTCACCTTCATCGGCTACCTCAACATCGGCATTCCACTCGCGGTGCTGCCCGGCTATGTGCACAACCAGCTAGGCTTCAGCGCCGTGATCGCAGGGCTGGTGATCAGCGTGCAGTACCTGGCCACCTTGCTCAGCCGCCCCACCGCCAGCCGTATCATCGATAACCTCGGCAGCAAGAAGGCCGTCATGTGGGGCCTGGCCGGTTGCGGCCTGAGCGGCGTATTCATGCTCGCCTGCTACGTTCTGACACCATGGCCATGGCTGAGCCTGATGTGCCTGCTGGTCGGCAGGCTGGTGCTGGGCAGCGCTGAAAGCCTGGTGGGTTCGGGCTCGATCAGCTGGGCCA
Source organism: Pseudomonas farsensis (assembly GCF_014268805.2). Taxonomy (GTDB): domain Bacteria; phylum Pseudomonadota; class Gammaproteobacteria; order Pseudomonadales; family Pseudomonadaceae; genus Aquipseudomonas; species Aquipseudomonas farsensis. Next base: position 694,972 of record NZ_JABWRF020000003.1, on the reverse strand, counting down.
TCGGCCGCGTGGGCGCCGATAATACCGCCAAGGTGATTTCGTGGAATGGCATCGCCAGCTACGGCGCACTGGCCGTCGGCGCGCCGCTGGGCGTGTGGATGGTCGGCAAGCTAGGCCTGTGGAGCATGGGCGTGAGCATCATCCTGCTCGGCGTGATCGGCCTGCTGATCGCCTGGCCCAAGCGTGCTGCACCGGTGGTGAGTGGGGTCCGCCTGCCGTTCATGCAGGTGCTGGGCAAGGTGTTCGCCCACGGCTCGGGGCTGGCGTTGGGCGCCATCGGCTTTGGCACCATCGCGACCTTCATTACCTTGTATTACGCCAGCCGCAGCTGGCCCGATGCAGCGCTGACGCTGAGCCTGTTCGGCGCAAGCTTCATCTGCGCGCGGCTGTTGTTCGGCAACATGATCAACCGTCTGGGCGGTTTCCGCGTGGCGATTGTCTGCCTCTCGGTCGAAACCGTCGGGCTGCTGATGTTGTGGCTGGCGCCCGATGCGCACACGGCCCTGGCCGGCGCTGCGCTGAGCGGCTTCGGGTTCTCGCTGGTGTTCCCGGCGCTTGGGGTTGAGGCGGTGAATCAGGTGTCAGCAGCCAACCGCGGCGCGGCGGTGGGGGCGTATTCGCTGTTTATCGACCTGTCGCTGGGGATCACCGGGCCACTGGTAGGCGCGGTGGCGGCAGGGTTCGGCTTTGCTTCGATGTTCCTGTTCGCCGCCGGGGCGGCGGCTTGCGGGCTGATGTTGAGTGTGTACCTGTACCGACAGAAAGCCTCGCGGGGCAAGCCCGCTCCCACGCGCTGAAGGCGCAAGCCACGCTGGATGGTGATGCCCAGCGCGGTCGTGGGAGCGGGCTTGCCCCGCGAAGGGCCGCCCGGTCAGCGCTGGGCGTACTGCAGCACCACTTCCAGCGGGTGGCGCAATTGCTTGTCGGTCATGCGCTTGACCTGGCTGCGGCACGAATAACCGGTCGCCAGCGCTTCGCCCTGCTTGTCCAGCTTGGTCGCCCAGGACTGCTCGAAGATAGTCTTCGAACTCTGCTGGTTACGCGCCTCATGCCCGTAGGTGCCGGACATTCCGCAGCAACCGGTTGCCTCGGTCACAAGCTTCAGCCCAAGGCGTGCGAACACCTGCTCCCACTGCCGGGTACTGGCCGGCACGTTGGTTTTCTCCGTGCAGTGCGCCATCAGGCGGAACGTGCCGCTGGCCGCCGCTGCCTGTTCAGGCAGCACGCTCATCAGCCATTCCTGCGGCAATTGCACTTGCGGGCAATCGACGCCTTCGACCTTCTGGTATTCCTGGCGATACACCAGCGTCATTGCCGGGTCCAGGCCCACCAAGGGCACGCCGCAGTCGGCCAGGGCCTTGAGCTGGCTGGCGTTGCGGATGGCAGCTTTGGCGAAAGCACCGAGAAAACCCTGCACATGCAGCGGCTTGCCATTGGCACTGTAGGGCGCCAGAAACACTTTATGCCCCAGGCGGTGCGCAAGCTCGATGAACGCCGCCAGCAGCGGCGTCTCGAAGTAACGGGTAAACGCGTCCTGCACCAGCACGATGCTGCGCTCGCGCTGGGCCGGGGTGAGCTCACGCAGGGCCGGCACACTGGCCACTTGCACACGGCAGCGGCTCAAGGTTGCCTGGAAATTGAAACGGCTGATCAGCGGGCTGTCGACCATGCCGACCTGCTCGGCCAGCAGTTTGCTTACCCACTTCGAGCCCATCACCGCGTTGTACAGCCCCGGCGCATGGGCCAGGTACGGGATGGTGAATTCCAAAGAGCCGATCAGGTAGTCACGCAGCGGGCGCTGGTAGCGGCCGTGGTACAGCTCCAGAAAACGCGAGCGGAAGTCCGGCACATTGACTTTGATCGGGCACTGCCCCGCGCAGGATTTGCACGCCAGGCAGCCGGCCATGGCGTCATACACCTCGTGGGAAAAGTCCGCCTGGCCCTGGCTGCGCTCGCGGTTGTTGCGCAGCCGCGCCGGCAGCCCCTTGAGCCAGGACACCTTGCTGCGCGCGGCAGCCAGCACATCGACGTTGGCTTCACCTTGCAGGCGCAGCCATTCGCGCATCAGCGATGCACGGCCCTTGGGCGAGTGCTGGCGCTCACGGGTGGCCTTCCACGACGGGCACATGGCATCGTTGGGGTCGTAGTTGTAGCAGGCACCGTTGCCGTTGCAATGCACTGCGCTGGGGAAGTCCTGCCACACCCGCTCGCTGATGGTACGGTCCAGGTCGCCGCGCAGGGTCACGCCATCGACCTTGGTCAGGCCCTCGGCGCTGCCTGGTGGAGTGCAGATTTTACCGGGGTTGAGCTGGTTGTATGGGTCGAACGCGCCTTTGAGGCGCTGCAACGCCGGATACAGCTCGCCGAAGTATTCCGGCACATATTCAGAGCGCAGGCCTTTGCCGTGCTCGCCCCACAGCAAGCCACCATAGCTTTTGGTCAGCGCCGCCACGGCGTCGGAAATGGGCTTCACCAGCGCGGCCTGCGCCGGGTCTTTCATATCCAGCGCCGGGCGTACGTGCAGCACGCCAGCATCGACATGGCCGAACATGCCATACGCCAGGCCATAGCCATCGAGCAGCGCACGAAAATCGGCAATGTAATCAGCCAGGCGCTCTGGCGGCACGGCGGTGTCTTCGACGAACGGCTGCGGGCGCACTTCGCCCTCGACGTTGCCCAGCAGCCCTACCGAGCGCTTGCGCATGACATAGACCCGGGTCACCGCTTCAGCGCCTTCGGCCAGGGTATGCCCCAGGCGCTCGACACTGGTGTCGGCCTGCAGGTGATCGACGAACGCCTGCACGCGGGCATTGACCTCGGCCGGCTCGTCACCGCAGAACTCCACCAGGTTGATACCCAGGGTCGGGCGCTCGGGGTCGGCGGGGAAATACTCGGCAACGCTGTGCCAGACGATATCTTTCATCGCCAGCATCAGCACCTTGGAATCGACGGTTTCGATCGACAGCGGCTTGTGCGCCATCAACGCATTGGCATCGCGCAGGGCATCCATGAAGCTTGTGTAGCGCACGTTGACCAGCACCGCATACTTGGGGATCGGCAGCACATTGAGCTTGGCCTCGACCACGTAGCCCAGCGAACCCTCGGCACCGCACAACACGCTATTGAGGTTGAAGCGGCCCTGCTCGTCGCGCAGGTGCGCCAGGTCGTAGCCGGTCAGGCAGCGGTTGAGCTTGGGGAAGGTGCTTTCGATCAGCTCGCCCTGGGTTTGCTGGATATCCCGCGCCATGCGGTACACCTCACCCACCCGGCCGGGCGCGGCGCAGGCCTGCTCAAGCTCGGCGTCCGCCAGCGGCAGGCTGTGCAAATGCTCGCCCCCCAGCAGCACGCTGTGCAGTTCGAGCACGTGGTCGCGGGTCTTGCCGTAGGTGCAGCTGCCTTGGCCGCTGGCATCGGTGTTGATCATGCCGCCGACAGTGGCGCGGTTGGAGGTGGACAGCTCAGGGGCAAAAAACAGCCCGTGGGGCTTGAGCGCAGCGTTGAGCTGGTCTTTGACGGTACCGGCCTGCACCCGTACCCAGCGCTCCTCGACGTTGATTTCGAGAATCTGGTTCATGTGCCGCGACAGGTCGACAACGATGCCGTCGGTAAGCGACTGGCCGTTGGTGCCGGTGCCACCGCCGCGTGGGGTCAGGCGAATGTCGCGAAAACGCGGCTCGGCCATCAGTGTGGCTACGCGCGTGACGTCATCGACATCCAGCGGGAACACCGCTGCCTGCGGCAGGCGCTGGTAGATCGAGTTATCAGTGGCCAGCACCGTGCGGGTGGCGTAGTCGGCACTGATCTGGCCACGGAAGCCACTGGCTTGCAGGGCTTGGAGGAATTCTGGGTAGTTGGCGGCAGGTGCACGGGTGGCGAGCTGGGCGATCATCGGGGGATGGCCTCTTGGTATAGGGCGAATTCACGGTGTTGAATGCACAGCCGGCATGATTGCAGGCTGTACAGATGACGAATGTGCCAATGTTCCTGTAGTTTTGCGCCAGGGGCAAACGGATATTCCTGCCGCTATCAATGAGCTTTATGAATGAATTACCGCCACCTGACGCCGTCGATGTCGTTGCTGCTGGCCTTCGAGGCAGCGGCGCGGCACGAAAGCTACACCCGCGCCGCCGCGGAGCTGTCGCTGACCCAAAGCGCGGTCAGCCGGCAGGTGCAGGCGCTGGAGCAGCAATTGGGGCTGACCTTGTTCCGCCGCGAGGGCCGCCAAGTGCAATTGACCGACGTCGGCCGCCTGTACCAGCGCGAACTCAGCGAAGCGCTGGGGCGCATCCGCAGCGCGACATTACAGGCATTGGCCTACCAGTCCGGGGTTGGCACCCTGCGCCTGGCCACGTTGCCGACCTTCGGCTCGAAATGGCTGCTGCCGCGCTTGCATGACTTTTACCGTGCTCACCCCGGCATGCTGGTACACATTCATTCCCGCATCGAAGCGATCAACTTCGAAGCCTGCGAGATCGACGCGGCCATTGGCGTTGCCAGCCACGACCTGCCGGGGCTGATCTGCCATCGTTTGCACGCCGAGGAACTGGTGGTGATTCTGCCACCGCAGGGCGCGGCCGAGGGCCCGTGGGGGCCTTTGCAAGTCAGCGGGCAGGTGCTGCTGAATGTCGCCAACAACCCCCATGCATGGGGCGAGTGGTTTTCCCATCACGGCTTGGCGCATCGTTCGATGCGCCTGGGGCCAAGCTTCGAGCTGACCTCGCACTTGATCCAGGCGGTCCGCGCCGGCATCGGCATCGGCCTGGTGCCGCGGGTTCTGGTGCAGGAGGAACTGGCCAACGGCGAGCTGCACAGCGCCGGCGAGCCCTTTGCCAGCCAGCGCAGCTACTACCTGATCTACCCGCCGCGCAACGAAGCACTGCCATCATTGCGGGCGTTTCGCAGCTGGTTGCTGGAGCAGATCTGAAGCCTGTGCTGGCCCCATCGCAGGCTGTCGCCAGCTCCCACAGGAATCCGGGTCAGGCCTCGATAGGGTAGCTGTGCGCGGTCTTTGTGGGAGCTGGCGACAGCCTGCGATGAGGCCCGAACAGGCAACAAAAAGCCCGATGCCAGTTATCCGGCATCGGGCTTGGGTCTATCTGCTCAGGCGTTTACTTGGCCACGCTGCCAACTGCCTGGACACCGCGCTTGCCCTTGAGCAGGTAGGCGACAAACATCACACCCAGCCACACCGGCATCGCATACACCGACACCTGAATACCCGGGATCTGCAGCATGATGCCCAGAATCAGCACCACGAATGCCAGCACGACATAGTTGCCGTAGGGGTACCACAGCGCCTTGAACAGCGGCTTCTGGCCGGTACGGTCAAGGTGCTGGCGGAATTTCAGGTGCGAGAAACTGATCATCGCCCAGTTGATCACCAGCGTCGCAACCACCAGCGACATCAGCAGCTCCAGCGCATTCTGCGGCATCAGGTAGTTGAGCAGCACGGCAATCAGGGTCACCGCTGCCGAAACCAGAATCGAACGCACCGGCACGCCGCGCTTGTCGACCTTGGCCAGGGCCGCCGGGGCATCGCCTTGTTCGGCCATGCCCAGCAGCATGCGCGCATTGCAGTAGGTGCCGCTGTTGTACACCGACAGCGCTGCGGTCAGTACCACGAAGTTCAGCAGGTTGGCCGCCGTGTCACTGCCCAGCATCGAGAACACCTGCACGAACGGGCTGCTGCCGTAGCTGCCACCGGACGCGTCGATGCTGGCCACCAGGCTGTCCCATGGGGTCAGCGACAGCAGCACCACCAAGGCGCCGACATAGAAGATCAGGATGCGGTAGATGACCTGGTTGATCGCCTTGGGGATCACGGTTTTCGGCTTGTCGGCCTCGGCCGCGGTGAAGCCGAGCATTTCCAGGCCGCCGAAGGAGAACATGATGAACGCCAACGCCATCACCAGCCCGCTGACCCCATGCGGGAAGAACCCGCCGTGGCTCCACAGGTTGGTAATCGAGGCGTCCGGGCCGCCGCTGCCGCTGGTCAGTAGCCACGCCCCCAGGGCGATCATGCCGACAATGGCGGCAACCTTGATAATGGCGAACCAGAACTCGGCCTCACCAAAGAACTTCACGTTCATCAGGTTGATGGCGTTGATCAGCACGAAGAACCCTGCAGCCGTCACCCAGGTCGGTATCTCTGGCCACCAGTAATGCACGTACTTGCCCACCGCCGACAGCTCGGACATACCCACCAGGATGTACAGCACCCAGCAGTTCCAGCCCGACAGGAAGCCTGCAAAGCCGCCCCAGTACTTGTGCGCAAAGTGGGCGAAGGAGCCGGCGACCGGCTCCTCGACGATCATCTCGCCAAGCTGGCGCATGATCATGAAGGCGATGAAGCCGCAGATGGCATAGCCCAGGATCATCGACGGGCCTGCGGATTTCATCACGCCGGCCGAGCCCAGGAACAATCCGGTGCCGATTGCGCCACCTAAGGCGATCAGCTGGATATGGCGGTTCTTCAAGCCACGCTTGAGTTCGCCTGACTGTGCGTTGTGTTCACTCATGAACGTAGTCACCTGCTTGTTTTTATCTGTGACGGAATCGGACCCACCGCGCTCGTGGCGCAGCGGAATGGGCAAGGTGGTTACCTTGGTTCTTGGACAGGCAGGACGCAGTGGGCGAAAGGCCCAGGCAGGTCAACCGGGTGTCAGCAAGAGTGCGCGGTACGCAAGGGGGTCACAGGTAAAACGCGGCGCATTGTATACCCCTGCAAACGCGCAGGCGTCAACGCGTTGCGTCGGTTCCGGCGGAAAAAACGCAGCGTTCCAATGGGTATGGCCTGAAAAGGCGAAGTGATCGGCGTACATGGCGCCTCCATTTGTTGTTTTGTTCGCAGGGCTCTGCGGCCCGGCGTTGCACACGGCAATGGGGCTATAACACCGTGGTAGAGGGGTTTGGGCAAGGGGGTGCGGGGCAAGGAGGCAGGTATTGCGAGGGGGTGCGCGGCAAGCTTTCTTTACAACTGTAGGAAAATTCGTGTTTTGGCCGAAAAGCCGGAGCAGCTCGTACAAATTTCTTTACGCGCCGGTGCAAAAACTTGCCACGCAGCGTAAAAAATCTTTCTGATCAAAAGCTTGGGGCCGCTAAAAGCGGCCCCAGAACTTAGGTCACAACCGGCGCTGATCAGCCACGCGGCTTGCCGCGACCACGGCCAGCCGGCTTGTCGCCGTCCGGGCGCGCCGGGCGCTTGCGCATGTCGCTTGGGCGCTCGGCCACAGCGCTGCCACGGTTGCCCTTGCGCGCTGCTGCGTCTTCACGCGGTGCACGCGGGGCGCGCTCGGCAGGCGCATCGCCCTGGGTCGGGCGCAGGGTGCGCACGCGCTCGCCACGGCCCAGTGGGCGGGACGACTTGCGCTGCAGGCGCTCGAGCTTGTCCTTGGCCTTGAGGTTCAAGGTCGGCAGCGCCACCGGCTGCAGGCCAACTTCAGCGGCAAGGATGTCGATTTCGCCCTGGCTCATTTCGCGCCAGCGGCCCATCGGCAGGTCGGAGTTGAGGAACACCGGGCCGAAACGCACCCGCTTCAGGCGGCTGACCACCACGCCCTGGGATTCCCACAGGCGGCGCACTTCACGGTTGCGGCCTTCCATCACCACGCAGTGGTACCAGTGGTTGAAACCTTCGCCACCAGGTGCTTTCTGGATGTCGGTGAACTTGGCCGGGCCGTCTTCGAGCACAACGCCAGCCTTGAGGCGGTCGAGCATCTCGTCGTCGACTTCACCACGCACACGCACCGCGTATTCGCGGTCCATCTCGTAGGAGGGGTGCATCAGGCGGTTGGCCAGCTCACCGTCGGTGGTGAACAGCAGCAGCCCGGTGGTGTTGATGTCGAGGCGGCCGATGTTGATCCAGCGGCCTTCTTTCGGGCGCGGCAGGCGGTCGAACACGGTCGGGCGGCCTTCCGGGTCGTCACGGGTGCAGATTTCGCCATCGGGCTTGTTGTACATGATGACGCGGCGGGTCGCCTCGGCGGCCTCGACACGCTTGATCAGCTTGCCATCAACGGTGATGGCGTCGTGCAGGTCGACGCGCACGCCGAGGGTCGCGGCGACGCCATTGACCTTGATACGGCCTTGGCTGATCCATGCCTCGACATCACGACGCGAGCCGACGCCGATGCGTGCGAGCACCTTTTGCAGCTTTTCGCCGGATGGAGGGGTAGGTTGTTGGTCCTGCAGGTCTTTGTCACTCATCTGGGCACCTCCCGGTGTAGTAGTGAAAGCGGGCGCGCATCATACGTTGTTCAGGGCGCGAACGCACTGGAGGGTAGAAGGTTTTCACCGATTGGCCGTGATTTTCTGCTCAATGGTGTGTGCCAGTACTTGGGTGCAGCCTGTTGCGGCCTCATCGCAGGCTATCGCCAGCTCCCACAGTAACCGCGTACATCGGTGTCTGGCTCGATTACTGTGGGAGCTGGCGATAGCCTGCGATGAGGCCAGTCCAGGCACCCCACCTCTAAAGCTTGTGATCAACCTCAGGCGCCCGCTGCTCTTCACGCAAATCATCGAAGTCGGTCTTCAGCCCTTCTTCCATGGCATCGAGTTCCACCAGCAACGAACGGAAGCTGGTTTCGTCCTTAGGCGGCTCATCGCCTTCCTGCTCACCCAGGCTGGCATCGGCCAGGGCCTGCAGGTGCGCAGGCACCGGTGCCTCATCCGGGTCGTCAGGCTCGGCGAGAGGCTCAAGCTCGCGCAACTCGGCCAGCGCCGGCAGCTCATCCAGGCTCTTGAGGTTGAAGTGATCGAGAAATGCCCGGGTGGTGGCGAACATGGCCGGGCGGCCCGGCACTTCGCGGTAGCCGACGATGCGAATCCACTCACGCTCAAGCAGCGTCTTGGTGATGTTGCTGTTCACCGCAACGCCGCGCACGTCTTCGATCTCACCGCGGGTGATCGGCTGGCGATAGGCAATCAGCGCCAAGGTTTCGAGCAGCGCACGCGAATAACGCTGCGGGCGCTCCTCCCACAGCCGGCCGACCCACGGCGCATAGGTTTCGCGGATCTGCAGGCGGTAGCCGGTGGCCACCTCCTTGAGCTCGAAGGCGCGGCCGTTGCACGACTTGCCCAACACCTCCAGCGCCTTTTTGAACACGGCAGGCGCCGGGCGCTCGGCCTCATCCAACAGCTCGTACAGTCGCTCCAAGGATTGCGGCTTGCCCGAGGCCAGCAGAAAGGCCTCGATCAGGGATGCGAGTTCGCGGGGTTCGTTCAGGTTCATCGGTCGTCGTCAGGTCATTCTGCCCGGGCACGGACGTGGATCGGGGCGAAGGGCTCATTCTGCACCAGTTCGATCAGCGATTCCTTCACCAGTTCGAGAATCGCCATGAAAGTGACCACCACCCCGAGCTTGCCTTCCTCAACGGTAAACAACTCGACGAAGGGCACGAAAGCACCGCCCTTGAGGCGTTCAAGCACCTCGCTCATGCGCTCGCGGGTCGACAGCACCTCGCGGGTGATCTGGTGGCTCTCGAACAGGTCATTACGGCGCATGACCTCGGCCATCGACAGCAGGATCTCCTCCAACGCGACATCCGGCAGAAGCTTGCGCGCTTTGGCCTGCGGGGCCTCCAGGCGCGGCACGAGGATATCCCGGCCAACCCGCGGCAGTGTGTCGATGCCCTCGGCGGCGGCCTTGAAGCGCTCGTATTGCTGCAAGCGGCGGATCAGTTCGGCGCGTGGGTCGCCCTCTTCTTCTTCAACCTCTGCCGAGCGTGGCAGCAGCATGCGCGACTTGATCTCGGCAAGCATCGCGGCCATGACCAGGTACTCGGCGGCCAGCTCAAGGCGCACGTTTTTCATGAGCTCGACGTAGCTCATGTACTGACGAGTAATTTCTGCTACCGGGATATCGAGAATATCCACGTTCTGTTTGCGAATCAGGTACAGCAGCAGGTCCAGCGGGCCTTCGAAGGCTTCGAGAAAAACTTCCAGAGCATCCGGCGGAATGTACAGGTCCACCGGCATTTCGGTGAGTGCTTCACCGTAGACCAGGGCGAGCTGCAGCTGAAATGGCGCATCGGCATCGACTGCCGGCGCCTCAGGCGCCTGCTGCTCGCTCACGCGTCGACCAGAAACGGCGTGGGGTCGCCACAGCCAACACGGATCACCTCAGGCTCATCCCCGGTGAGGTCGATCACCGTCGAGGCCTTGAGGTCGCCGAAACCGCCATCGACAATCAGGTCGACGTGGTGCTCCAGGCGCTGACGGATCTCGTAGGGGTCGGTCATCGGCTCTTCATCGCCCGGCAGGATCAAGCTGACACTCATCAGCGGCTCACCCAGCTCGGCGAGCAGCGCCAGTACGATCGGGTTGGACGGCACACGCATGCCAATGGTGCGGCGCTTCTCGTGCATCACCAGGCGCGGCACCTCGCGGGTGGCGTTGAGCACAAAGGTATAAGGGCCGGGGATGTGCGCTTTGAGCAGGCGAAAATTGGCGGTGTCGATTTTCGCAAACAGACCCATTTGCGACAGGTCGCAGCACAACAGGGTGAAATTGTGCTGTTTGTCGAGTTTGCGCAAGGTGCGCACGCGCTCCACAGCGTTTTTATTGCCCATCTGGCAACCCAGCGCGTACGCCGAGTCGGTTGGATACACCACTACCCCGCCCTTGCGAATAATCTCAACGGCCTGTTTGATCAGGCGTGGCTGAGGATTCTCAGGGTGAATCTGGAAAAATTGGCTCACGAAGTCTTCCTGTTCATAACGCCATAGGCTGTTCATGTCGGAATCGCCGCCACAAAGGCGGCAGGTCCTCAGGCAAAGGCCGGTAGGCACCGATCTCGCCCCAGGTGCCGGGGCCGTGGAAATCGCTGCCAGCACTTGCCAGCAGGCCAAACTCGCGGGTGAGGATGGACATGGTCCCCACTTGTTCGTGGGGCATCATTCCATTGACCACTTCGAGCGCCTGCCCTCCTGCTTGAATATAGTCGGCGATCAGCCGTCTGCGTTTGCTGCGGGTCAGCTCGTAATGCATGGGATGCGCCAGGCTCACCCAAGCGTTGGACTGGCGCAGGGTGGCGACAGTTTCCTCCAGGGTGGGCCAATGCAGCTTGACGTCGCCCAGCTTGCCGGCGCCCAGCCACTTGCGAAACGCCTCGCCACGGTCCTTGACGAAGCCCGCGCGCACCAGAAATTCGGCAAAATGCGGCCGCGCGGGTGCATTAGCGCTGTCGCCCAGCTCTTGCTGCACCGCGCGCGCACCTTCCAGCGCCCCCGGCATGCCCTTGGCAGCCAGTTTGCGGTCGATCTCTTCGGCACGCAGCCAACGGCCGCGGTGCAGGCTTTCGATAGCCGCAAGCAACGGCGGGGCATCAAGCGGGAAATCGTAACCCAATATGTGAATGGTCGCGCCGCCCCAGGTGCAGGACAGCTCTACCCCGCTGACCCAGCGCATACCGCGCTCGGCACAGGCCTGGCGGGCTTCGCAGAGGCCTTCGAGGGTATCGTGGTCGGTGAGCGAGAGCGTTTGTACCCCGTGTTCGAAGGCGCGAGCGACCAGTGCCGTAGGCGACAGGGCGCCGTCGGAGGCCGTGCTGTGACAGTGCAGATCAACATTCATGGTGGAGCGCTTTCGCCGGAATCGATGTTTGTTATTATGCCGTCACATCCCGCTTCTGGCTGCCACTGTGAAACAATTCATCGATTTCATCCCGCTGCTGCTGTTCTTCATCGTCTACAAGCTGGACCCACGCTCGGTCGAATTCGCCGGCAACAGCTTCGAGTTTGGCGGCATCTACAGCGCTACGGCGGTACTGATCGCAAGTTCGCTGGTGGTTTACGGTGCGCTGTTCCTGCGCCACCGCAAGCTCGAAAAGGGCCAACTGCTCACATTGGTGGCCTGCCTGGTATTTGGCGGCCTGACCTTGGCGTTCCACAGCGAAACCTTCCTCAAATGGAAGGCGCCGGTGGTCAACTGGCTGTTCGCCCTGGCCTTTGCCGGCAGCCACTTCATCGGCGACCGGGTGCTGATCAAACGCATCATGGGCCACGCCCTTACCTTGCCCGATGCCATCTGGACTCGCCTGAACCTGGCCTGGATCGCGTTCTTCCTGATCTGCGGTGCAGCCAACCTGTTCGTCGCCTTCACCTTCCAGAACTTCTGGGTCGACTTCAAGGTGTTCGGCAGCCTGGGCATGACCGTGATTTTCCTCGTCGCCCAGGGCGTTTACCTGTCGCGCCACCTGCACGACACCGACCCGTCCACCTCCAAGACCAAGGACTGACATGCTCTACGCCATCATCGCCAGCGACGTCGCCAACTCCCTGGAAAAACGCCTGGCTGCGCGCCCGGCGCACATCGAACGCCTGCAGCAGCTCAAGGCCGAAGGCCGTGTGGTGCTGGCAGGCCCGCACCCGGCCATCGACAGCAACGACCCAGGCGAAGCCGGTTTCAGCGGCAGCCTGATCGTCGCCGAATTCGACTCGCTGGCCGCCGCCCAAGCCTGGGCTGACGCCGACCCTTACATTGCTGCTGGCGTGTACGACAAGGTCGTGGTCAAGCCATTCAAGCAGGTTCTGCCGTAACCCGCCGCCCATTCGCCCTGCCTGCGGGGCGAATGGGGTGTTGCCGTATTCATTTATTCTGACAAACGGCCGACAACCTCCTGAACCGATTCGATCCAGGAGTTCCAATGCGTCAAGGTCCGATGTTCCTCCTGCTTAGCCTGTTACTGCTTTCTCCGCTGGCCAGCGCCCAACAGCCGTTGTCACTGGAAGCCGGTGCGCGGATCACCGAACTGCAACAGCGCCTTGAAGAAAGCGAAAAACAGCGCAGCGCGCTGACCCAGCAGTTGCAGAGCCAGGACAGCGAGCGCGAAAGCGCCCAACTGGCCCGCCTGCGCCAGGAAAACCAGCGCATGAAGCTGGCTATCAAGGAGCTGCAGGCAGGTGCCGGCACCCCCCAGCGGCTGCTCACCGACCAACAACAATGGTTCCTGATCGGTTCAGGCGTTGCACTGTTGTCGCTGGTCTGCGGTATCTTAGCCAGCGGCGGACACAGAAGACGCCGTCAATGGTTTAATTGAGTGAGACATGAGCGAGCTGTTACTGATTGATGATGACCAGGAGTTATGCGAGCTGCTCGGCAGCTGGCTGACCCAGGAAGGTTTTGCGGTACGCGCCTGCCACGATGGCATGAGCGCGCGTCAGGCTTTGGCTGCCCAGGCTCCGGCGGCCGTGGTACTGGATGTCATGTTGCCCGATGGCAGTGGCCTTGAGCTGCTCAAGCAACTGCGCAGCGAGCATGCCGAGCTGCCGGTGCTGATGCTCTCGGCCCGCGGCGAACCGCTGGACCGCATACTGGGCCTTGAGCTGGGCGCCGACGACTACCTGGCCAAACCTTGCGACCCGCGCGAACTCACTGCGCGCCTGCGCGCCGTTCTGCGCCGCAGCCACCCGAGCGCGCCGACCACTCAGGTCGAGGTGGGCGACCTGGTGTTCAGCCCGGTGCGTGGCGTGGTCAGCATCGATGAGCGCGAGATGACCCTGACACTTTCCGAAAGCCGCATTCTCGAAGCGCTGCTGCGCCAGCCCGGCGAGCCGCTGGACAAGCAGGAACTGGCGCAGATCGGCCTGGGCCGCAAGCTGACACTGTATGACCGCAGCCTGGACATGCATGTGAGCAACCTGCGCAAAAAGGTCGGCCCCCACGCCGACGGCCGCCCGCGCATCATCGCCCTGCGCAGCCGTGGCTACTACTACGCCCTTTGAGCGCAGCTGCAAGCTTCTAGCAGCTAGCTGCAAGAGAAAGCGGCCCTGCGCACAACTGCCTTTTCTTGCAGCTAGCCGCTAGAAACTTGCAACTGGTCTTTACCCAGCCTTTACCCTCGCCTGACCGCGCTTGACCTTGATCTCCCTAAACTGGGCTCATCCGGTAACAACCGGCCCATGACAGGAGAGACACCATGCGCAAGACCCTTATCGCCCTGATGTTCGCCGCTGCCCTGCCGACCGTTGCCATGGCCATGCCTGAAGGTGGCCCACGCCACGACGGCCCGCATCACCGCGGTGGCGCAGCGTTTGCCCAGCTCGACCTGACCCGCGACCAGCGCGAGCAAGTCGGCAAGCTGATGGGCGAGCAGATGAAGCAGCGCCGCGACATCACCCAGCGCTACCTCGACAAGCTGCCGGCAGCCGACCAGAAAGCCATGCAGGATGAAATCAAGGCCAGCCACGACAAGGCCGACGGCCAGATCCGCGCCCTGCTCAAGCCTGACCAGCAGAAGAAGTTCGACGAGCTGCAAAAAGAACGTGCTGCACGCAAGGCTGAATGGAAAGAGTTCCAGGCCTGGAAAGCTGAAAAAGCCGCCAAGGCCCAGTAAGCTGTCAACCCAACGCCCGGCCCGCACCCTTGCGGGCCGGGCTTTTGCCATTTCCTGGAGGTGCTGCTCTTGCGTTCACTGTTCTGGCGCATCCTGGCCAGCTTCTGGCTGGCCATCGCCCTGGTTGCGGGCCTGTCGATCCTGCTGGGCCACATGCTCAACCAGGACACCTGGATCCTCAGCCGCCACCCAGGCCTGAACACCCTCGCCAGCCGCTGGGTGCAGCACTACGAGCAAGAAGGCCTGGATGCCTCGCAGCGGTTTCTGGAGCGGCGCAAGCAGCGCTACAAGATCGACGTGCAGGTGCTGGACGACAGCGGCGAGGCCGTAGTGCCGGGCACCTTCCCGCGCCGCGCCGCAGCCTTTGAGGCGCGCCAGCACAACGATGAGCGGCGCCTGCCGTGGCGCCGCCTGACCGAGGAATACACAAGCCCCAGCAGCGGCGAAACCTACCTGCTGATCTACCGTATTCCACACCCCGAGCTTGAGGCCTGGCACCGCGAAAGCCTGATCTGGCCGTTGAGCGCACTGGGCATCGCCCTGGTGGTACTGACGTTGTTCAGCCTGCTGGTGACCCTCTCGATCACCCGCCCACTGAGCCGCCTGCGCGGTGCGGTGCACGACCTTGGCCAGGCCAGCTACCAGCAGAACAGCCTGGCGCGCCTGGCGGTGCGGCGTGATGAGTTCGGCGTGCTGGCCAACGACTTCAACAAGATGGGGGCCCGCCTGCAGAGCCTGATCAGCAGCCAGCGCCAGCTGCTGCGCGATGTTTCCCACGAGCTGCGCTCACCACTGGCACGCCTGCGCATTGCCCTGGCGCTGGCCGAGCGCGCCGAACCTGAACAACGCCAGGCCCTGTGGCCCCGCCTGACCCGTGAATGCGACCGCCTGGAGGCGTTGATCAGCGAAATCCTGGAGTTGGCCCGGGTTGATGCCGAGCAGGCCCATGCGGAGCCGGTCGACCTCAATGCGCTGTTGGGCAGCGTGCGCAAGGACGCCCAGCTAAGCGCCGCCGATCAGGACGTGCGCTTGGAGGCGCAGCCGGGCCTGACCCTGCAGGGCTGGCCAACGCTGATCGAGCGCGCGGTGGACAACCTGGTGCGTAATGCCCTGCGCTTCAACCCAAGCGGGCAGCCGATCGAAATCCACGCCAGCCGCGAGGCGGAGCGCATCGTGGTGAGCGTGCGTGATCACGGGCCAGGGGTGGCGGCGGAGCATCTGGCGCAGTTGGGCGAACCGTTCTACCGGGCGCCTGGGCAGGAAGCACCGGGGCACGGGCTGGGACTTGCGATTGCCCGCAAGGCGGTAGAACGCCATGGCGGCAGCCTGACCTTCGGCAATCACCCGCAGGGCGGGTTTGTCGCGACGCTGGAATTGCCCCTGAAGGCCGAAACCAGCCTGTGATCCTGCAGCCCCGTTGAGGGCCTTATCGCAGGCTGCCGCCAGCTCCCAGAGAGAACGCGCCGAGCGCCGATATTGATGGCTGGCTCAGATCCCTGTGGGAGATTCTATGGTTTCGGGCAAGTCGCTTTTGATTGTGTAGGAGCGGCCTTGTGTCGCGATGGGCTGCGAAGCAGCCCCAGGATCTGTGCACCCACCAGAATCGCTGGGGCTGCTTCGCAGCCCATCGCGACACAAGGCCGCTCCTACACTGACCGCGTCAAACGGCACCGATATAGCGACAAGCCACATTCCGTGGGAGATCACCCAGCCCTTCCGGGCTGCGCTGTCGCGCAGAGAACTGGGCACCGAGCAAGCCCGCTCCCACGTTATCCATGTAAATCAGATAGTTAGCGTTTGTTCTATGAGAGCTGGCGCCAGCCTGCGATGAGGCCGGAGCAGGTTTGCACAAACCCCAAAGCGCGCCCCGCTCTCACAATCCCGATCACTCCCCCCAGGGCGCAACGAAATCCTCGGTCTTAAGCACCGGCGGGGTACGCGGCTCGGCGAGCGGCGTGCCGACGTACAGATAACCGATCAATTCTTCGTTGTCAGCCAACCCCAACCCTTGATGCACATGCGCATCAAAGGCCATGTCACCCGTGCGCCACACCGCGCCAATACCTTGGGCATGGGCAGCAATCAAAATGCCATGGGCGGCGCAGCCGGCAGCCAGGCGCTGCTCGGACTTGGGCACCTTGAAGTGATCCTGCAACGTTGCCACCACCACAATCAGCAACGGCGCACGCAGCGGCATGGCGCGAGCTTTGTCCAGTGCGGCCGGGCTGGCATCGCCTTTGGCCTGCAGCGCTTGTGCAAACAGCTCGCCGAGCCGCTCGCGGCCCTGCCCTTCGATAGTCAGAAAACGCCATGGGCGCAATTGGCCGTGGTCCGGCGCCCGCAGCGCTGCCTGGAACAACCCCTCGCGCTGCGCAGCGTTGGGGGCAGGTTCGGTCAGGCGCGGCACGGAAACACGGTTGAGCAATGCGTCGAGAGCCTCCATCGGCTACCCTCCTGGCAGATTGAAAGTGCCGACATTCTGCACCAACCCGCCCATCACGTGGGAGCGAGCTTGCCCCACGATGCGCCAATCGTGCGTTTACAACACCTGACCCACAGGTAGAATGGCGCCCTTTCCGTTTCGAGTCAGAGCAGATCACATGGCGTTGCCGACCTTAAGGATCATTGGTTTCATCATCGGCATCTTCCTGATCACCCTGGCTGTGAGCATGGTTGTGCCCATGGCCACGCTGGTGATCTTCGAACGCACTGGCGACATGCCGTCATTCCTCTGGGCCAGCATGATCACCTTCCTCGCAGGCCTGGGCCTGGTGGTGCCAGGGCGGCCCGAGCATGTGCACCTGCGCCCGCGCGACATGTACCTGCTCACCGTCAGCAGCTGGCTGGTGGTCGGGGTGTTCGCCGCGCTGCCGTTCCTGCTCACCCAGCACATCAGCTACACCGACGCCTTCTTCGAAAGCATGTCCGGCATCACCGCCACCGGTTCGACCGTGCTCAGCGGGTTGGACAACATGTCGCCGGGCATCCTCATGTGGCGCTCGATGCTGCACTGGCTGGGCGGCATCGGTTTCATCGGCATGGCGGTAGCCATCCTGCCGCTGCTGCGCATCGGCGGCATGCGCCTGTTCCAGACCGAATCCTCGGACCGCTCCGAAAAAGTCATGCCGCGTTCGCACATGGTCGCCAAGTTCATTGTCGCGGTGTATGTGGGCATTACCGTACTCGGCAGCCTGGCGTTCTGGTGGGCCGGGATGAACCCGTTCGATGCCATCAACCATGCCATGTCGGCGATCTCCACCGGGGGTTTCTCCACCTCCGACCAGTCGCTGGCCAAATGGGACCTGCCTGCGGTGCACTGGGTGGCGGTAGTGGTGATGATCATGGGCAGCGTGCCGTTCACCTTGTATGTGTCGACCTTGCGTGGCAACCGCCGGGCGCTGATCCGCGACCAGCAGGTGCAGGGTTTTCTCGGCTTGTTGCTTGCCACCTGGGTGGTGCTCGGCACCTGGTACTGGGCCACCACCAACCTGCACTGGCTGGATGCGCTGCGCCATGTGGCGCTGAACGTCACCTCGGTGGTCACCACCACAGGCTTTGCCTTGGGCGACTACAGCCTGTGGGGCAACTTCTCGTTGATGCTGTTCTTCTACCTGGGCTTTATCGGTGGGTGCTCAGGCTCGACGGCCGGCGGCATCAAGATTTTCCGCTTCCAGGTCGCCTACACCCTGCTGAAGGCCAGCCTTAACCAGCTGATCCACCCGCGCGCGGTGATCAAGCAGAAATACAACGGTCACCGCCTCGACGAAGAAATCGTGCGCTCCATCCTGACGTTCTCGTTCTTCTTCGCCGCCACCATCGCCCTCATCGCCCTGCTGCTGTCGCTGCTTGGCCTGGACTGGATGACCGCGCTGACCGGCGCCGCCAGCACCGTATCCGGCGTCGGGCCTGGCCTGGGCGAGGTGATCGGCCCTGCCGGCAACTTCGCCTCGCTGCCCGATGCCGCCAAGTGGATCCTGGCCGGCGGCATGTTGCTGGGCCGCCTTGAGATCATCACGGTGCTGGTGTTGTGCATGCCGGCGTTCTGGCGTCACTGATCGCCAGCCGGGCGCGGTACTCGCTGGGGGTGACATCGAACCAGCGACGAAACGCCCGGTAGAAGTTGCTCGGGTCGGCAAAACCCAGCAAGTACGCGGTTTCGAGCAACGTGGTGGAAGCCTGGGCCAGGTACTGCTCGGCAAGCTCGCGACGGGTGTCGTCGAGCAATGTCTGGAAACTGGTGCCCTCATCCTGCAAACGCCGTTGCAAGGTGCGCTGCGACAGGTGCAGGGCCTGCGCCACGGTCTCGCGCTTGGGCTCGCCTTGCGGCAGGATGCGGCACAGCACCTGGCGCACGCGGTGGGTAACCCGGCTCTCGGAAAACCGCGCCAGGTACTCACCGGCAAAGCGGTCATGCAGCACGGCCATGGCCTCGTTGGCGGTGGGCAGCGGCGCCTCCATGTCGGCGCGCTCGAACACCAGCGCGTCATGGGCCGCGCCGAACACCAAGGGGGCGTGGAAGGCGACCTTGTACGGCTCGACGTTCTTCGGTTGCGGCCCCTGAATCAACACCCGCCGCGGCTGGATTGACCGGCCACTGAGCCAGGTGCACAGCGCCAGCGCGCAGGCAAGCGACGCCTCGGCGCTATGGCGGGTGGGCGGCAAGTGATCGCCGTGCACTGTAAGCACCAGCGAGTAGCCCTCCGGGCCCAGGCGAAAGCTCAGGTCCGAGCTTTCGGCAATGATGCGCTGATAGCGCACCAGCCGGTCAAAACCTTCGGCCAGCGTGCGGCTGGACATCAACGCATAGCCGACCACATGGAATGAGGCCGGGCGCACCACACGGGCCATGTTCAGGCCAATGGCTTCGTTGCCGGACAACTCCACTGCCAACTGCCACAGCCGGGTCATGGCGTCCTGGGGGAAGCGTGCGTCGGGGTCGTCGAGGGCGGCAAAATCCAGCCCCAGTTGCCTGAACATGCTCGGGCAGTCGAGCCCTTCAAGCTCAAGCGCCTTGACGATCCCTGATGCCCAACTGGCAGACGTGGTTCTTTCACTCATGACAGGCTTCTTGTGCTGACCGCTCAAGCGGTGAATCGAAAGGATACTCAATTGGCGCTTATTGTCACTGGTCGGCGTACCCAGTCACTCTAGACTCGTTTCAGGCTCCACGCCGTGTATCCTGTTTTTCGACCAGCAGATACGGAAAGCCCCGCCATGACCGACACCGCGCAGTTCCGAAGTTTTGCCGAGTTCTACCCTTATTATCTGGGCGAGCACGCCAACCCCACCTGCCGACGCCTGCACTTTGTCGGCACCGCGCTGGTGATCGCCGTGTTCGCCTATGCCTTGGGCAGTGGCCGGTGGGCATTGTTGCTGCTGCTGCCACTGGTCGGCTACGGCTTTGCGTGGGCGGGGCACTTCTTTTTCGAAAAGAACCGCCCTGCCACCTTCAGCCACCCGTGGTATAGCCTGGCCGGTGACTTCGCCATGTTCCGCGACATTCTGCTGGGGCGTATCGCCCTTTGACGCAGCGCTAGGCGCTTTCACCAACCTGAGGCTGCAAGTGCACATCAGAGATCCACAGGGTTCGCACACGCTGTTTGCGTGACGGGCGGGCGAGTTCGGCGTGGGTCATGGGGCAGGCTCCGGCACTGTTTGCTGAGACTGGCAGGCGCAAATGACAGGTTTGAGACACACAGATGACAGTCTGGATGGCCATTGCCGGCTTGTCACAAAGTCAAAAACCGAAGCGACCGCTGTGGGATAGGACCATAGTTCTGTGCGAACCTGTGGCTTTTCAGCCCTACAGAATCCGCCCGCTCTTGCTGCCAAGGCCCCCCCATGAACCACCGCACCGCCCTCGGCGCCCTGCACATTGGCGCGCTGTTCTTCGGCCTGACCGGCGTGTTCGGCAAGCTGGCCGCCAGCGCCAGCCCGTCGATCATCGTCTTTGGTCGCGCCGCCTTTGCCGTCCTCGCCCTAGGCCTGTTCATCGCCCTCGCCCGCCAGCGCTGGCAGCCGCTGCACGGGCATGTGCGCCGCCTGCTGCTGGGCGGCGTGCTGCTGGCCGGGCACTGGGTAAGTTTTTTCATTGCGGTCAAGGTCGGTGGCGTGGCCATCGCCACGCTCGGTTTTGCCAGCTTTCCGGCGTTCACGGTGATCCTTGAAGGCGCGCTGTTCCGCGAGCGGATCCGTCGCAACGAAGCGTTGCTGGTACTGCTGGTAAGCATTGGCCTGGTGCTGGTGACGCCTGAGTTCGACCTCGCAAGCCAGGCGACCGGAGGGCTGCTCTGGGCGCTGCTGTCCGGGCTGCTGTTCTCTTTGCTGTCGCTGACCAACCGCGCAGGCTCTGGGCGCCTGCCGGCAGTGCAGGCGGCGCTGTGGCAAAACCTGGTGGTCGGCCTTTGCCTGCTGCCATTCGCGGCGCCGGGCATTGAAGCGGTAACGCCACTGGACTGGTTATGGATCGCCCTGCTCGGCGTGTTCTGCACCGGCGTAGCCCACAGCCTGTTCGTCGCCGCGCTGGCGGTGATCAAGGCGCGCACGGCAGCGGTGGTATTCGGCATGGAACCGGTTTATGGCATTGCGGTGGCTTGGGCGGTGTTCGCTGAAACGCCAACCTTGAGCATGCTTGCCGGGGGCGCGCTGATCATCTTCGCCATCGTGCTGTCCAGCCGCATGGCGGGCAACGAACCCGCTCGCCAGCACGCCGCCGAGGGGGCTTGATCAGCGGTCGTTGTGGCCCAGGTCGCGTTGCGGGTCGATCAGGTCGCGCACCCGCTGCTTGAGCACCTTGGCCTCGGGGAAGCCGCCATCAGCCTTGCGCTCCCAGACCTGCACCCCGTCACAGGCAATGTGGAACACCCCGCCAGTGCCAGGTGCCAATGCTACCTGGCCGAGCTCATCGCTGAAGGTGCTGAGCAGTTCCTGGGCCAACCACGCGGCGCGCAGCAGCCACTGGCACTGGGTGCAATAAGTGATGACGATGTGGGGCTTGCTGTCGGCCATGGTTGTTCAGGACTTTTCGAGGTTGGCGAGAATCTTGGCATGCACGCGCATGCACACTTCAAGGTCGGCCTCATCCACTCCGCTGAACAGCTCCTGGCGCAGCGCGTGGGCGATGGTTTCGATCTGCTCGATCAGCGGCTTGGCTGGCGGGCACAGCAGGATCTTCTTGGCGCGACGGTCTTCCATCACTGCCTGGCGACGCACCAGGCCCTGGGTTTCCAGGCTGTCGAGCAAGCGTGCCAGGGTGGGGCCTTCGACACCAACGCTCTGGGCCAGCTCACGCTGGGTCGGCGCCTCTTCGAAACGCGCCAGGTGCAGCAATACCAACCAGCGCGCCTGGGACAGGTTGAGCCCGGCCAGGCGGCGGTCCAGTTCGGCACGCCAGCCCCGCGACATCTGGGCCAGCTGCATGCCGAAACGGTGTTGGTTGTCAGTCAGGGGCATAAGCAACTCAATGAACAGAACTAATTGTTAGTCAGCTAATCATGGCCCGGACGATCAGGCAAGACCGGGGGTCGTCAGCGGATATGACAAAGATCAGCTATTGGCGCAAATGTCGCCAATTACAGCTCGAACTCCGCCGCCAGCGCCGCCCGTATGCAGTACAGGACCCCTTCCGGCACCCGCGCACCAAACAGCGGCGCGATGGTCGAAACCGGCGGCAATTCGCCCTCACCGTCCAAAAACGCGTCCTGCACTTCCATCATCAGGTCTTCGGGCAAGTCCAGGGCCTGGTCCAGGCTCAACTCCTGGCGGCCGATGGCCTCGGCCAACAAGCTGTAGACGTTCTTTTCGCTGCAGTTGAGCTGGCCGGCGATCTGCATCGGCGTCATGCCGGCACGGGCCAGGCTGACCAGTTCGTGGCGCAGGTCGAGCACCACCTTCGGCGCCTCTTCAGTGCCACCCGCGCCGTTGAGCACTTCGAGGAAGGCCTGGCCATAGCGCTCCAGCTTGCGTGCGCCGACGCCACTGACCTGGGCCATGTCGCTGAGGCTGGTGGGCTGACTGCGCAGCATCTCCAGCAAGGTCGAGTCGGGGAAGATGACGTAGGGCGGGACGCTGTGCTCTTCGGCCAGCTTGCGCCGCAGGGTGCGCAGCGCCTCCCACAGTTCGCGCTCCTCGGCACGTACCAGTTGGCTGGCCGGGCTGCCGCCGCCGCTGCCGGACGACTTGGCGGTGGTCTGCGGCTTGAGGTCGCGGCGCAGTTGCAGGTTCACTTCGCCACGCAGCAGGGGCCGGCAAGTGTCAGACAGGCGCAGGCCGCCATAGCCTTCAAGGTCGATATCGACCAGGCCGCGGGCGACCAACTGGCGGAACAGCGAGCGCCACTCAGCCTCGGCCATGGCCTTGCCCACGCCGAATACCGAGAGTTTCTCGTGGCCAAAGCTGCGCACCTTTTCGGTGTCCTTGCCCAGCAGCACGTCCACCAAGTGGCCTACGCCATAGCGCTGGCCAGTGCGGAACACCGCCGACAGGGCCTGCCGAGCGGGTTCGGTGGCATCCCAGGTTTGTACCTTGTCGACGCAGTTGTCGCAGTGCCCGCACGGCTGTTCGAGCACTTCGTCGAAGTAGGCCAGCAGCGACTGGCGGCGGCAGCGAGTTTCTTCACACAGCGCCAGCATGGCGTCGAGCTTGTGCTGCTCGACGCGCTTGTGGCGCTCGTCGCCCTCGGAGTTCTGCAGCATCTGCTTGAGCATCACCATGTCCTGCAGGCCATAGGCCATCCAGGCATCCGACGGCAGGCCATCACGGCCGGCGCGGCCAGTCTCCTGGTAATAGGCCTCAAGCGACTTGGGCAGGTCGAGGTGGGCGACGAAACGCACGTTGGGCTTGTCGATGCCCATGCCGAAGGCAATGGTGGCAACCATGATCAGCCCTTCCTCGTTAAGGAAGCGGCGCTGGTTGGCGGCACGGGTCTCGGCCGGCAGACCGGCGTGGTACGGCAGCGCCGGGAAGCCTTGGTCGCAGAGAAACGCTGCGGTTTCGTCGACTTTCTTGCGCGACAGGCAATAGACGATGCCGGCGTTGCCGCGGCGCTCGCCGAGGAAGGCCATCAGTTGCTTGCGCGGGGCTTCCTTGGGCACGATGCGGTAGAAGATGTTCGGCCGGTCGAAGCTCGACAGAAAGCGCTCGGCGCCCTGCAGGTGCAGGCGCTGGACGATCTCCTCGCGGGTGCGCATGTCGGCGGTGGCAGTCAGGGCGATGCGCGGCACATGCGGGAACAACTCGGCGAGCTGGCCCAGTTGCAGGTATTCGGGGCGGAAATCGTGGCCCCACTGCGACACGCAGTGGGCCTCGTCGATGGCGAACAGCGAAACGTCGAGCCCGCGCAGAAAATCGAGCATGCGCGGCTGCACCAGGCGCTCGGGCGCAAGGTACAGCATTTTTACCTCGCCCCGGCGCAGGCGCCCGGCAAGATCACGCTGTTGTTCGGCGCTGAGAGTAGAGTTGAGTGCGGCAGCCGCCACCCCGAGTTCGTCAAGGGTTGCGACCTGGTCGTCCATCAGCGCGATCAGCGGCGAAACCACCACGGTAAGGCCTGGGCGCAGCAAGCCCGGTACCTGGAAACACAGCGACTTGCCGCCACCAGTGGGCATCAGCACCAGGGCGTCGCCGCCATTGGCCACGCATTCGATGATCGCGGCCTGGCGGCCCCGGAAACTGTCGTAACCGAAGACATCCTTGAGAACGCGCTGAGCCTGTTCGAGCATTTGCCACTCCAAAATCGCCGTACCACCCTGGACACAGGCTGGACGATAAATGCGCCGCGCACACAACGAATGCGTAAGCGGTTTTTGCCAGGGCGCGTGCAGCGCCTGCTGGCAGTGAAAAGCGCGGAGTATACCCGAGTGGCCCGCCCCCCGGCATGCCCACTGACAGACGTTCCCTTTGCCCCGTGTGCGCCGCAAGGTGCTAGAATTCGGTATCGTTTATTCCCCAAGGTAGCCCCGTAATGTCCTTCGCCGAGCAACTGACCCGCCTGCAAGCCTTCCTCGACGCCGATGAGCTGCACGAAGAAGCGCTGGACTACGTCGCCGCACACGGCTACCTGACCGCGCTGTCGATCTGCGCCGAGGAGGTTCCCGAGCGTGAATGGATCGATGCACTGTTCGCTGAAGAGCCGCACTACGCCAGTGATGCCCAGCGCGCCGAAATCGAAGCGACCCTGGTGGCACTCAAGGCCCATATCGCCCGCCAGCTGGCCAGCGAGGAAGATTTCGACCTGCCTTGCGAGCTCGACCTGACCGACGAGCCGGACGATTCCGACCTGCGCGGCTGGTGCATTGGCTTCATGGAAGGTGTGTTCCTGCGTGAAGAGGCCTGGTTCGGCAGCGCCGAAGAAGAAGTCAGCGAAATGCTGTTGCCGATCATGGTGGGTTCGGGCCTGTTCGACGAGCAGCCTGAGTTTGCCGATATCGCCAGCAACGCCAACCTGCAGGACGACATGATCGTGCAAATCCCTGAGGCGCTGACGGCGCTGTTCCTGCTGCTGCACGCCCCGGACGAAAAACCTGCGCTGCTCAAACCTCGCCACCACTGATCGAGGTGGTGCGCTACCTGCTGCTGGCCGCCGGCTGGCTCAGCGTTGCGCTGGGGGTGGTAGGGATTTTCCTGCCGGTACTGCCGACCACCCCATTCCTGCTGCTTGCAGCGGCTTGTTTTGCCCGTAGTTCGCCGCGGTTTCATGCCTGGCTGGTCAATCACCCCAAGCTTGGGCCGTGGATTCGCGACTATTTAGGTGGCGAGGGTATTCCGCTCAAGGCCAAGGTATACGCCATCGGCTTGATGTGGGCGAGCATCGGGCTGTCCTGTTATCTGGTGCCTTTGTTCTGGGCGCGGGTATTCATGCTCAGCAGTGCGGTGCTGGTGAGCCTGTGGATCGTGCGGCAAAAGACCTTACATCGCGGGTGAGCGCCGCTTTGGAACTTGACGCAGTCAATGTAGGAGCGGCCTTGTGTCGCGAAAGGGCCGCAGAGCGGCCCCAGCGATATCGGGTTGAAGCATGAATCCTGGGGGCCGCTTCGCGCCCCCTTCGCGGCACAAGGCCGCTCCTACAAACGCAAAAGCAGCGTAGCCTGCCAGCCTCTACACCGTATCCACCTTCAACGAATGGTCATCGAGCATCCCGTTGATGATGGTCGCGGTGTCATGCCCTGCCGCAATCACCCCGCCCGCTCCCGCCGTCACCCCGTAATGCTGCGCCAGGTCCACCCCGGCAAGCTCGATGGTCTGGGTCGGCGACGCCCCTGCGACACTGCTGACCTCGATGGTCGAAACCACCGCAGCCCCGCTGCCACTGACCTTGAACTGCAGGAAATCATCCAGCGACGCACCGCTGGCCTGCTCACCCTGCAGCAGCTGCGACAGGTCCAGATGATCACTACCCGGGGCAAAGGCGGTAATGGTGTCATGCCCGCTATCACCCTTGTGCCAGACGAACGTATCGCTGCCAGCGCCGCCAGCCTGCCCGTTGTCAGCCGCGATACCCGGTAGCGTGTCGTGGTCGTCAGGCCCGATCAGGTTACCAATGGCAAGCGCCGGTTCGCCGTGCCCCTGCTCGGCCCCTGCCGGAGCCTTGGCCTGGCTGTGCGCATCGGGTTGATCGTGGGCGGCAGCGGGCTGCTGATGGTGCTGGCTGCCCGCACCACGGTCAGCCGGCGTGTCGTCATGGCGCACGGCGTGGCTCGGCTCGACAGGCGCCTGGCTTGCAGGGCTGTGCTCCAGCGCCAGGCTCAGCTTGTAGGGTTCGGCCCCCTTGCCCGCGCCATTCTCGCTGTTGACCACACGGATGCTGTACACCCCGTCATGGCCTGCCGTGAAGCTGCCGCCGTCGGCTAGCGGCTGGTAGACGCCATTGGCGTCCTTCCAGGCCAGCGCCAGGTTGGCGGCCGGGCGATCATGGTCAAGGGTCAGGGTTTCGCCTTTGTGCAGGGCCACGCTGAAGTGCTCCTCACCCGATGCCGTGCCCACTGCGCCCAGGTAGCCGGCCACCACCAGCGCGGCGGTCATGCTGCCGGACAGGTTGCTGAACTCGCTGCGGGCGAGGTCCCGCTGCGGGCTGGCGGCCTTGTCGCTGGCATCGAAACGGATCAGTTGCGCGCCCCCGGACTCATCGGCCCTGCCCCCTTGGCCACGCTCATCGTCGGCGCAATCCACGGGTTTGCCGCTGTGCACATTGACGGTGATGGTAGTGGTGCTCTCGTCGCCGTCGGCATCACGGATGGTGTAGACGAAGGTGTCGCTGGCCCACTCCGGCTGGTGATGGCCACCGTTGGTGGCGTGATAGGTGCCGTTGCCCTGGGAGTCGAGGGTCAGGTAGCCGTACTGGCCGAGGATCTTGTCGCCGACATGGCCAATGGCCGAAGTCGATGTGTCGTTGCCCGCCCGCACCCCCACCACATACTGGCTGTCTGCGCGCACATCGGCGCCGATAACATCATTGGCCAGCACATTGCCGGTCACGCTACTGCCCTGATTGACGTCGGCAAAGTCGCAATGCGCCTTGGGCACGTCGTCGACGATGCTGATGACGATGGTGCTGCTGGTGGTATGGCCCGCCGCGTCCTTCACCTGATAGGTAAAGCTTTCGGTCAGCACATTCGGGCCATCGTTGATGTGATTGGGCGAGTTCGGCGCCGAGGTCAGGGTGTAGGTATAGCTGCCATCGGGGTTCAGCAGAATCTGCCCATATTGGCCGGCGGCATTGCCCACCAGGCTGAACGTCAGCGCGCCAACGCCGCCCGTAACTGCATTGGCAAGCGAGCCCGAAGCGGTTTCGGCACTGGAATGCGGGTCACTGCCGAGCACCGTGCCGGGCGCCAGGTCGTCACCGGTCTTGCACATATCCAAGGCTTTTTCGTACACCGTGACTTCACTGTCGACACCGGCGATCAGTTTGCTTTCCTGCACGTTGATCTGCAGCACCGTGGTGCTCTCGTCACCGTCGGCATCGCGAATGGTGTAGACGAAGCTGTCATACGCCCAGGGCGGCAGCACGCTGTTGGCGTTGGCGTGGTAAGTGGCGTTGCCTTGCGCATCGAGCGTCAGGTAGCCGTACAGGCCGTCGATCTGGTCACCGACATGGCCCGTGGCCGCACTTGAGGTGTCGTGGCCGGCGCGCACGCCAACCACATACTGGCCATCTGCGCGCACATCCGCGCCGATCACATCATTGGCCAGCACATTGCCGCTCACCGCCGCACCTTGGGTGACATCGGCATAGTCGCAATGGGCTTTGGGTACGTCATCGACGATGTTGATGACGATGGTGCTGCTAGTGGTATTACCCAGCGAATCCTTCACCTGGTAGGTGAAGCTTTCGGTGATGACATTTGGCCCGTCGTTGACGTGGTTCGGCGAGTTGGGCGCTGAGGTCAATGTGTAGGTATAGCTGCCGTCGGGGTTGAGCAGAATCTGCCCGTACTGGCCGACCGCGTTGCCCACCAAGGTGAAGCTCAGTGCGCCTACACCGCCGTGCACCACGTTGGCCAGCGAGCCGGATGCGGTTTCGGCGGGCGAATGCGGGTCGCTGCCGAGCACATTACCGGGCGCCAGGTCGTCGCCGGTCTGGCACAGGTCCAGGGCTTTTTCGTAGACGGTTACGTCATCCTGGCCCGCCACCAGCTTGCAGTCCTGCACATTGATGGTGATGGTCGTGGTGCTTTCGTCGCCATCGGCATCGCGGATGGTGTAGACGAACGTGTCAGTGGCCCACTGCGGCAGGTCCTGGTTGGCATTGGCGTGGTAGGTGCCGACGCCGTTGGCATCGAGTACCAGGTAGCCATAATGGCCGGCGATCGGGTCGCCCAGGTTGCCGATGGCCGAGGACGAAGTGTCGTTACCTGCGCGCACGCCTACCACATACTGGCCGTCTGCTCGCACGTCGGCGCCGACCACATCGTTGGCCAGCACATTGCCGGTCACGCTGCCGCCCTCGCTGACATCGGCGTAGTCGCAATGGGCCTTGGGCACGTCGTCGACGATGTTGATCACGATGGTGCTGCTGGTGGTATTGCCGAGCGAGTCCTTCACCTGGTAGGTGAAACTTTCGGTAATGATATTTGGCCCGTCGTTGACGTGGTTCGGCGAGTTGGGCGCTGAGGTCAATGTGTAGGTATAGCTGCCGTCGGGGTTGAGCAGAATCTGCCCGTACTGGCCGACAGCATTGCCTACCAAGGTGAAGGTCAGTGCCCCCACGCCCCCTTGCACCACACCGGCCAGCGAGCCAGAGGCCGTTTCGGCGGGTGAATGCGGGTCGCTGCCGACCACATTGCCAGGCGCCAGATCGTCGCCGGTCTGGCACAGGTCCAGGGCTTTTTCGTAGACAGTCACGTCATCCTGGCCCGCCACCAGTTTGCAGTCCTGCACATTGATGGTGATGGTCGTGGTGCTTTCGTCGCCATCGGCATCGCGGATGGTGTAGACGAATGTGTCAGTGGCCCACTGCGGCAGGTCCTGGTTGGCGTTGGCGTGATAAGTGCCCACGCCATTGGCATCGAGGGTCAGATAGCCATACTGGCCGGCGATCGGGTCGCCCAGGTTGCCGATGGCCGAGGACGAGGTGTCGTTACCGGCGCGCACGCCAACCACGTACTGCCCGTCGGCTCGCACATCCGCCCCGGTGGTGTCGTTGTCCAGCACGTTGCCGGTCACGCTGCCGCCTTCGCTGACATCGGCAAAGTCGCAATGGGCCTTGGGCACATCATCGACGATGGTGACGTCCAACGAGCCGGTGGCGGTGTCGCCGTCACTGTCGGTCGCGGTGACAGTGAAATGCTCTTGCAGGCTGTTGGTGCCGTCGGCGTTGGGGTGGGTTTCGTTGTCGAGCAGCTGGTAGGTGTAGCTGACGACGCCGGTGTCGGGGTTGTAGCCGGTAATGGTCAGGGTGTTGCCAAGCGGCGTGGTCACCGACTGCGGGAAACCTGCCGGGGCGCCGTCGGCAACCAGGGTCAAGCCCGCTACGGTCAGGGTTTTCAGGCCATCCGGGGCGTTGACGGTGAAGGTGCCGCCTTGGGTCAGGGCGCCAGGGTTGGGCGCACTGCCGTCGTCCAGGTTCTTCTCGAAGACCTTCACCTCACCGCCCTCGACATCCAGGCCACAGAGTTTTACCGGGTCGTCGAGGTTGTTGATATCCAGCGTCAGGGTCGCGCTGCTGGTGTCGCCGTCGGCGTCCTTGATGGTGTAGGCAAAATGCTCCACGCCGACGCCGCCACCGAGCAGGTTCTTGAAGTCCGGGTCGCTGGTGTCGAGGGTATAGGTATACGTGCCATCGGCGTTGAGCACCAAGGTGCCGTAAGTACCGGTGAAGGTGCCGCCCTGCACCATGCCGCCTTCGACCCGGTCGGCGCCCTGGATGTCGTTGTCCAGCACATTGCCGGTGAGCTGGGTGTTCAGCTCGGTGGCCGGGGTCGGGTTGTGGTCATCCACGGCGTGGGGCACGTCATCGATGATGTTCACATCCAGCGAGCCACTGGCCACATCACCGTCGGTGTCGCTGACCAGCACCGGGAAGTGTTCGCCAAGTACGTTGGTGCCGGCGCCGTCGGGGTGCTGCTCGGCGCCGGTGAGGGTGTAGCTGTAGCTCACCACGCCAGTGGTCGGGTTGTAGCCGGTGATGGTGAGGATGTTGCCAAGCTCGGTAACGATAAACTGGCCGACGCCGGTCACGTTGCCGGCAGTGACCACGTTGATGCCGCCGACACTGAGGTTGAACACCCCATCCGGCGCGACCACGGTGAAGCTGCCGCTCTGGGTGAGTTGCCCTGGCGCATTGACCGAGCCCAACGGCAGGTTGGCTTCGTTGAGGGTCAGTTCGGCAGGTTCCACGCTCAGCCCTTCAAGGCTTACCGGGTGATCTGGCGTTGGGCCGGGAGTGCCGGTGCCGGCGCCATCGTCGTTGTCGCGGTCCCCCAGGTAATTCAGGGCAAGCTCGGGGAGGTTGTTGAAGCCTGCGGTAGGGAAGCCGATGGTGGGGTCAACCCGCCCAGCAACTTCGGTCAGCAGCACGAAACTGTGCCCGCCGCCCAATGCGCCGACGCTGCCAGGGTTGCCACCGGCAGCGGTGGCTTCGGCATCCTGGGTCGGGTCACCACCAGCAGCGATGGCCCGCTGCAGTTGCTCGACATCGGTCAGTTGCGCCTCGCTGGGCACCGCATCCGGGGTATCGACATGGGGCGCGCGGTTGGCCAGCAACTGCGGCGTCATCTCCAGGCTGCTGTCGCGGCCAAGGGTCAGCTCGGCACCATTTTGCAGATGCACGGCTACCGCACCGGTCGCACCGGTTTCAAGCTGCTCGCCGGCATATAGCCGGTCGCCTTCGACCAGTAACCGACGCTGGCCGTCATCGCCAATCGCCATTACCTGCCCGACCACCTTGCTGACCACGCCAACTAATTTGGCCATGAGTGCATGCCTCCCCTGCCGCTGGACTTTTTACAGTTCAAGGCGTGGCGGGCAGAGATTCCAGACGACCGGCCAGCATGGCTGGCAAGCGGAACGTCGCTGTCACCCAGGCAAGAATCACCCGTTTTTAGTGACGATTACGGCAATAGCAGTAATGGGTAATGGCAAGCTCAAAGTGCCAATTTATTGTCGCCAATTACCGCCAGCGCCTTTCTCCCCGTGTCCTCTGCTGCAAAAAAACTGGAACTTTCATCGAAGCCCGACAACCTGAGCGTTGCAGCCGGTTGAGCGAGCCACCTGAGAGCAACAATGTCGTGCTTTGCTTAGACCGCATAAGTTTTTTTTCGCATATACCTTATGAAGAAATCTTCTTAGCTAGGCCCATAAATGTTCTTAGCTAGGTTGTTACAAGCCTGAAACGGTTTGACACTTATTTTTCGTCATTTTTTTGGCGATTGCAGGACCATTTTGAGACCAGGGAGAAGTACCCCATGCGCGTTTTAACCCCCATCACCGGTGCGATTTTATTGGCTATGACGTGCGCCAATACCCAGGCGATGTCACTTAACGAGGCCGTACAGAGCGCGGTGGATTACCACCCGCAGATCAGTTCGTATCGCAACAGCAGGCTCTCGGCTGATGAGGATGTGAAGTTCGCTCGCGGCGGGTACTTTCCCACGGTCGACCTGGTCGCAGGCTACGGGCGCCAGCGCTCGGACAACCTCAACACCCGCGGACTCAATGCCGACGGCACCCGCAACCACGACAAGGCCACCCTCAACTACACCCAGTCGGAGCTGCGCCTGCGGCAGATGATCTTCGACGGCTTCAACACCTCCAATGAAGTGGGTAGAACTGAAGCGGTGTCCAACTCGCGGGCCTACTACACCCAGGCCATCGCCCAGGACGTGGCACTGCGCACCGTCGAGGTGTACCTCGAAGTCCTGAAACGCCGTGAACTGGTCACCCTGGCCCGCAACAACCTGCAGGCGCACCTGCGGGTCAACGACCAGATCGGCCTGCGCAGCGAACGCGGCGTTGGCAGCACCGCCGACCTTGACCAGTCCCGCGCCCGCCGCGCCCTGGCAGAAAACAACCTGGACACCGCCGAGGTGGACCTGGCGGATGCCGAGGCTAACTTCTTCAGTGTGGTCGGGCGCCCTGCCGATGAGCTGGAGGCCCCGAGCACGATCAAGATAGAAGTGCCGCCAACCCTGGCCGACGCGCGCAAGAGCATGCAGGAAAACAACCCGTATCTGCGTTCGGCCCAGGCCGACGTGAACGCCGCCGAGAAACAGTACGAAGTGGCCAAGTCGCCGTTCTACCCGCGCCTGGACGCGGTGCTGGCGACCGGCGCCAACAACAACCAGGGCGGTGAGCGCGGGCACAGCAACAACGACTGGCAAGCGGGCGTGGAGCTCAGCTACAACCTGTTCCGCGGGGGCAGCGACAAAGCGCGCCTGCAGTCCGATGCGCACAAGATCAACCAGGCCATGGACATCCGCAACAACGCCCTGCGCGAGCTGAACGAAAACCTCAGCCTGTCGTGGAACGCCATGAACAACGCGCGCAAGCAGACCCCAAGCGCCCGTGAATACGCCGAAACCACACAGCGCGTGCGCGCCGCCTACCAGGACCAGTTCGGCCTGGGCCAACGCACCCTGCTCGATGTGCTCGACAGCGAGAACGAGCTGTACAACGCCAACCGGCGCTACGCCGAGGTGCGCTACACCGAGGAATACTCGATGTACCGCGTGCTGGCGACCATGGGCGAACTGCTGAGCAAACAGCGCATCACGCTGCCGGCCGAAGCCATTGCAAAATCCGAGGTGCGTAACGAGGCGCGGTTGCCCGACATGCGCTAGCACAAGCCAGGAGTAGGCCATCGTGACCAGTATGCAAAGCGCGCAACCGCGCCTGGATGTGGACGACCCGTTGCTCGATGGCCTGCTGATACTGTGTCGCCTGCACGGCTGCAACGCCAGCCGCGCCAGCCTGTGCAGCGGCTTGCCACTGGCCGGCCAGCGCATGAGCCTGGCGCTGCTGCCGCGTGCAGCCGCCCGTGCTGGCTTGCAGGCGCGGGTGCTGCGTCGCGAGCTGGGCGCCATCTCGGCGCTCAACCTGCCGCTGCTGTTGATTCTCAACGACGGCCGCAGCGCTGTGCTGCAGCGCTTCGGCGAAAACGGCCGGGCGCTGCTGCTGCCCTGCGAAGCCGAAGGCGGCGAGCAGTGGGTCGAGGCGCAGGCGCTGGCAGAGGCCTACAGCGGCCAAGCATTGTTTGCCCGCCCCCGGCACACGCTGGAAGACGTACGCTCGCCGCTGCTGCCGCGGGTCAACGCCTGGTTTCGCGACACCCTGCGCCATTCGCGCTGGCTGTACGGCGATGCACTGCTGGCCAGCCTGCTGATCAACCTGCTGGGGCTGATGGTGCCGCTGTTCGTCATGCAGACCTACGACCGCGTCGTGCCTAACCAGGCGCTATCGACGCTGTGGGTGCTGGTAGCCGGCTTGTTCATTGGCACCGCCTTTGAACTGGTGCTGCGCATGGTCCGCGCGCATCTGCTCGACCAAGCCGGGAAAAAAACCGACCTGATACTTTCGGCCACGCTGTTCGAACGCATCACCGGCATGAGCATGAAGGCGCGCCCGGCCACCATCGGCGGCTTCGCCCAGAGCATCCACGACTTCCAGGGCCTGCGGGAATTCCTCACCGCCGTGACCCTGACCAGCATCATCGACCTGCCCTTCGTGGCGCTGATGTTACTGGTGATCGGCCTGCTTGGCGGCTGGCTGGTGGTCATCCCACTGGTTGCGTTCCCGGTGGCGGTGGCCCTGGCGTTGTTCATCCAGCTGCGCCTGCGCGACACCGTACAAAAGAGCCTGAGCCTGGGCGCAGTCCGCCAGGCGCTGCTGATCGAGACCCTTGGCGGCCTGGAAACCCTCAAGGCCTGCGGCGCCGAAAGCGAGCGCCAATACCAGTGGGAACACACCAACGGCGCCATCGCCCGGCTCGATGCCCACGCCCGCAACCTGTCATCACTGGCCACCAACGGCACGCTGTTCATCCAGCAGTTCTGCGGCATGGCCACCATCGTCGCCGGGGTGTACAGCATCATCGCCGGTAACCTCAGCGTCGGCGCACTGGTGGCCAGCTACATGCTCGGCAGCCGCGTGCTCGCCCCGCTCGGGCAGATTGCCGGGCTGATCACCCGCTACCAGCAAGCTCAGCTGACCATGCGCAGCACCGATGCACTGATGAGCCTGCCGCAAGAGCGCCAACCTGACCATCAGGGCCTGGAACACACCGCACTGCAGGGCGCGGTGAGCATCAGCCATGCCACCTTCCGCTACCCCGGCCAGACGGCAGCAGCACTTAGCGATGTGAGCTTCAGCCTGAGCCCGGGCGAGCGTATCGGCATCATTGGCCGCAGCGGCTCGGGCAAGAGCACCCTGGGCCGTTTGTTGATGGGCTTTCACCACCCCGACGAGGGCCAGGTGCTGTTGGACAACCTTGACCTGCGGCAACTGGATATCGCCGACCTGCGCAGCCAGATCGGCTATGTGGCCCACGACCTGCCGCTGCTGGCCGGCAGCCTGCGCGACAACCTCACCCTGGGCGCCCGCCATGTCAGCGATGCGCGCATGCTCGAAGTGGCCGAACTGACCGGCGTCAGCGAGCTGGCACGCCAGCACCCACAAGGTTTCGACCGCCCGGTGGGTGAGCGCGGCCAGTTGCTCTCCGGCGGCCAGCGCCAGGCAGTGCTGCTGGCCCGCGCGCTGCTGCTGGAGCCGCCGCTGCTGATACTCGACGAACCCACCAGCCACATGGACAACAGCAGCGAAGACCAACTGCGCCAGCGCCTGCTGGCCTGGGTGCCGGGCAAGACGCTGCTGCTGGTCACTCACCGTACCTCGATGCTAGGCCTGGTCGACCGGCTGCTGGTGCTGGATAACGGCAAGATCGTCGCCGATGGGCCTAAGGACGCGGTGATCGATGCGCTGCGCAAAGGGCGCATTGGTTCGGCGCTGTAGTGAGCAACCCCATTCCTCGGCGAGGTAGAACATGTCCATCAGCCATAGCGTGCGCAGTTACCTGCACGGCAGCGACGCTCGCGCCGAGCGCGACTATATGCCGGAGTTGGCCGGCGCCACCCAGCAAGAGTCGCCGGGGCTGTCACGCCTGACGGTATGGCTGGCGGCGGTGCTGCTACTGGTGGCACTGGTGTGGGCCAATTTTGCAGTGCTCGATGAGGTCACCGTCGGCGAGGGCAAGGCCATTCCGTCGAGCAAGATCCAGGTGGTGCAAAACCTCGAAGGTGGCATCGTGACCGAGATCTTCGTCCGCGAAGGCCAGATGGTCGACAAAGGCGCCACCCTGCTGCGCCTGGACGACACCCGGTTCAAGTCCAACAAAGGCGAGAGCGAAGCCGACCGCTACGCCCTCAGCGCCCAGGTGGAGCGGCTGCAGGCCGAAGCCGATGGCAAGCCTTTCGTGCTGTCCGCTGAAGTGCGCGCCAAGGCGCCACAGGTAGCCGCGGATGAAGCAGGGTTGTACGAGTCGCGCCAACGCCGCCTGGCTAGCGAAAAACAGACGCTTAACGAGCAACTGCGGCAGAAAACCCAGGAACTTGCCGAATTTCGCTCCAAGGTCGACCAGTACCGTTCAGCCGTAGGCCTGCTGCAACAGGAGCTGGATATGTCCTCGCCACTGGTCAGCAAGGGCGCCATCTCGCCGGTTGAAATCCTGCGCCTCAAACAGCGCAGCGTCGAAGCCCGCGGTCAGCTCAGCGCCACCAGCCTGGCGATACCCCGCGCCGAAGCTGCTGTGGCGGAAATCCGCAGCAAGATCCAGGAATCCGATGCCACCTTCCGCTCGGAGGCAGCCAAGGAACTCAACGACAAACGCACCGAGCTTTCCAAGATCACCGCCACCAGCATCGCCATCGACGACCGCGTCAACCGCACCACCGTGGTGTCGCCCGTGCGCGGCATCGTCAAGCTGCTGAAGGTCAACACCATAGGCGGCGTGGTCCAGCCCGGCAGCGATTTGGTGGAGATCGTGCCCATTGAAGACAACTTGCTGATCGAAGCCAAGGTGCGGCCCCAGGACGTGGCATTTTTGCACCCCGGGCAGACTGCGATGGTCAAGTTCAGCGCCTACGACTACACCATTTACGGCGGTTTGAAGGCAAAGCTGGAGCTGATCGGCGCCGATACCGTCACTGACGACAAGGGCAACGCGTTCTACCTGATCCAGGTGCGCACCGACAAGAACCACCTGGGCGGGGACAACAAGCCATTGCTGATCATCCCCGGCATGGTCGCCACGGTGGACATTATTACCGGGCAGAAAAGCGTGTTGGACTACCTGTTGAAGCCGGTGCTCAAGGCGCGGACCGAAGCATTGCGCGAGCGTTGAAGCTGGCGCTAGCAGCGTTCGACACTGTAGCCCTCCTGCCTGACCAACAGTGCAATCACGCGTTCGATCGCATGGGGCATGGTGCCATCACAGAGCCCACGCTCCAGATCGAACGCTTCAGGTTCGATCGCCCTGAGCCGCGCCAGCGCCTCAGGCCTGAACCAGTACATCGAGCCTGCGGGGAAGCGATCACGCACGAACTCCAGCCCCATCAGCCGGCAGGCGTCAGCCACTGGCTGGTGGTTGTAGGTCATGTTGTGGTCACTGTGTTCAATCAGGTACTTGCTCGGCACCACCAGCCCCAGCGTGGGGTCCTCGGCGAAGCGCCGAGCAACTGTGGCCACCTGCTCCGCGCTGCCCGCCAGCGATGAGAACAGCTCCTGCCTGATCTGCGCGCCATCAGCCCGGTAGACGGTTTTCTTGCCATGCAGCTTGCAGATGGCCTGATAGTTCAGGCCTTCAAGCTGGGCCAGCACCTTGATGAACGGCAGGATATCGCGCCCGCGGTTCTCGACAAGGTAAACCGCCGCCTCCGGGTAGCTGCTGCGCAGTTGCGCGGCTGCCGAAGCGCTGGTAGCGGTGAAATACAGGTCGCAGCCCACCGCTTGCAGGTTTTCAAGTTGCGCCTGCAGGTCAGCGAGCACCTCCGGGTAATGCAGGTGCACGATGGCGGCCAGTGGATTGCGCTGCTCAACCACCGCCGTCGCAATGCTCTGAGGCTGTTGGTCGTAGTCGCTCAGCACATCGTACGTGGCCTGCAGATAGCCATAGCCGAACTTGCGATCCGGCTCCAGATGGGTGCCTTCGGCCCACTCGTTCCAGGCATTGACGAATACCAGCTTCTCGTCGCTTGCGTACTTGGGGTTATCCTGCACGCGGTTGCAGAGGAATGCCAGCCACTGCTTGTAGCGCAGCAGGCTGAAGCCATGAAAGGTATGGCTGTTGTTCTGCTTGCGCGCGGTATTGTCCCAGGACAGCATCGCGGTCCTGTAGAGCTTGTAGGCCGGCTCGGGCATGCGCACAACGTTATCCACCACTTGGTCGTAACTGAACAGGTTGCCGGCGTAGTCCGGGTTGGTGATATCGAGCTGCTCGTTGATGCGATGGCTCAACGTGGTGTGGGGCGGGAACTCCAGAGAGGCATCAAAGCCGAATTCGTCGGGGGCCAGAATGCCGAAGGTCTGCGCGCACATCAGGTACAACCCTGGCAAACCATGCTTGACCACCTCTTCGCGCCACAGCCGGGCGGTGCCGGCCATGTCCGGGATGATACTGGCGCGATAGACGATCAGCAGCGGCTTGCCGTCCACCTTGATATAGCGCGGATCGGCGAAATACTGCAGCAGATGGCGAATGAATGCCAAGGAGTCCTCGGCGGTGTGCTCCTGGGCGATCAGCACGTCATTTTCCTGGCCGTCCCAACGGCGAGTCCAGTTTTCATTGGCCCAGGTCAGGCAGAACGGCATGTCCACCTGCGGGTCGCGCAGCATCATCTGCAATGGCGTGTCCATGAGGATCTTGCCGGCGAACCAGTAGAAGTAATAGTTGAAGCCATGCACGCCATAGGCTTTGGCAAGCCGGGCCTGCTCGCGCATGACCTGCGGCACACGCAGGTCGTAGTAGCCGCAGTGGATTGGCAAGTGCGGCTGGTAGTGGCCCTGGTAGTTGGGGCGGGCCTTGGCCACGTTGCTCCATTCGGTAAAGCCTTTGCCCCACCATTTGTCGTTTTCGGCGAACGGGTGAAACTGCGGTAGATAAAACGCGATGAGTTTCACGCTTGGGTCTATTGGCGGCTGGGCGATATGTTCGGTGAAGCCTTCGCTGATGCTATCAAAGGCAACGACCGGAATGTCCGCAACCGTTGCTTGTGCGCCGCTTTGCACAGGCACCGGCAACGCCCAGGCCGAGCGAATGCGGCGCAACACGGCCAAGGCACCTTCACGGCGTAGTAGCCGAAGACTACCGGACAGGATCGCTGGCACGCCGCCGTGTGCGCGTACACGGCCGCTCACGCGCAGTGCAAGCTGACGGACTGGTTCCGCTTGCCGTTTCGCCACGCGTAATGGCTGCGTCAGCCGCCAACTGTTGGAATGGCGTAGAGCCGCAACGATGTGGGTTTGCCGCTGCAGGCTTTCGCGCGCCTCGTCGAGCAGGCGTGACAGCTCGGCACGTTCCGCTTCGGCTTGCGCAATGCACTGGCGGGCCTCGACCAGCGACGTTTGTTGCTCACCCAACAACGCCCCGCGGGCAGTGATCATGTCGAGGTCTTCGGTAGCACTGCTGTATTTCTGGTCGATGCTGTGTATATCGCAGGTCGCGTTGGTGTAGTCCGGGTAGACGCCGAGAATTCGCTGGCGATGACGGGGCTGGTACTCGGCATCCTTGCCAAACACCGCGACGAAATCGTTCCAGGCCCTGGCCGGGTCGCTTTCCAGGTCGCCGCCTTTGTTGGCAATGAAGGATTCGAACAATACTGGGTT
The DNA here is from genome assembly GCF_014268805.2 of Pseudomonas farsensis. Taxonomy (GTDB): domain Bacteria; phylum Pseudomonadota; class Gammaproteobacteria; order Pseudomonadales; family Pseudomonadaceae; genus Aquipseudomonas; species Aquipseudomonas farsensis. The sequence continues at coordinate 656,331 of NZ_JABWRF020000003.1, read as the reverse complement.
ATAGCCGCTGCGCTGAGCCCAGGCGACCAAAGCGCTGCCTGCATCGGGGTAAAAGCGCCAGCAGTCCACCGGATAGCGGTGGATATAGCCGTTGCTAGGCATGTTCAGGTACAGCACACCGTCAGGCTTGAGGATGCGCAACAGCTCCAGGTACACCAGCCAGAATAGCTGCGAGTGCTCGAACACCGAGCTGCACACCACGACATCTACCGAAGCGTCGGCGAAGGGCATCTGGTAAGGGTCGTCGAGCACCACATCGACGCCGTCGCCTGGGTCGAAGTCGACGCCGATATAGTTGGCTGCAGTCGGGCACACCTGTCGCAGCGAACCGTTAACATCCCGCGAGCCGATGTCCACCACGGTTTTGCCAGCGGCATCGGCGAGGTAGTTTTGAAAGAACAGGGCACCGAGATTCATAGCACTAGGATGCATACACCAACCTTTGTTCAAGCAACGCTAAGACTGATAGCGGACAGAGGAATACCGATGATGCCGGTGGCCACCGGATCATGATGGGAGCGGATGACCAGCGCTTCGTGCAACCAGTGGAGCTGGCGGTGCTCGTGCTGGGAGCCTTCGGCTACCGCTACCTGGACGACGTAGTCGCCTTTAGCTAGCCAGGGCATGTAGAACTCGAAACGTGCGGTGAGCTGGCTGCCCGCGGGCGCGGACAGTGGCTGATGCTGGTAGCTGAAGTAGGTGTTGTCACCGAACAGTGTCTGGCCCAGGCGATCTTTGACGAAAAAGCCGACGATGGGGCGAGCCAGGTCACAAGCCACATCCACCACAACGCTCAGCGTCACCTGCTCGCCACCGACCACCCAGGCCAGGTTGGCCCCTTGCGAGTCGGTCAGCACAACACTGCTGACCCGCGCCTGCTCGCCGCCGAATGCAGCCTCGTCAGGCGCAAAACGCAACACCTGCAAGTCGTTGCGAAAGGCGCTCGCGTTGACCAGATCGGTGCGTTGGTCTTTCCACACAAGCTCCGGCTGACCTAAGCGGGCGATGTGCTTGCGCTGTGGCTGAGCATCGACCGGCTGTTCGGACAACGCGCCGAACAATGCATTGAGGTACTGCTCGCACACCTCCTTGGCCGGGCCCGTCTGACGCTGCTCGCCACGGTCGAGCCAGAGCACCCGGTCACAGAGGCTGATGATCGACGAAGAATCGTGGCTCACGAAAATCAGTGACTTGGTCTGGCAGAACGTCCTGATAAAACGCATGCATTTCTGGGTGAAGAACGCATCACCCACCGACAGCGCTTCATCGACCACCAGGATGTCGGCGTCTACATGGGCCACAACCGCAAAAGCCAGGCGCACGTACATGCCGCTGGAGTAGGTTTTAACGGGTTGTTCAAGAAATTCGCCAATATCGGCAAACTCTGCGATGGCCAGGAAACGCTCATCAATCTGCGCTGGGCTCAGGCCATACAGCGAAGCGGCCAGGTAGACGTTTTCGCGGCCGCTGAACTCGGGGTTGAAGCCGGCGCCAAGCTCAAGCAATGCCGCCACTCGCCCGTTGACCTGCAATTCACCGCTGGTAGGGGTAAGCGTGCCGCAGATCATCTGCAGCAGTGTGGATTTGCCCGAACCATTGCACCCGATAATGCCGACCGTTTCACCCTTGCGGATATCGAGGTCGATATCCTTGAGCGCCCAGAACTCGCGGAAAAAGCGCCGGCCTTTGCCCGTCAGCATTTGCAGCAGTCGGTGGTGGGGTTTGTCATAGACGTGATAGCACTTGTTCAAGCCGCGGACACGCACTGCTAGGTCAGAGCACATCGGCAAACCCCTTTCTGGTCTTCTGGAACCAGGCAAAACCGCCCCAGGCGCAGATAAGACCGGCGCCCAGTGAAAGCGCCCAGTTACCGAATGCGGGCAACTGGCCCCAGAGCAGAACAGCGCGCGCCTGCTCGATGACATGGGTCAGCGGATTGAGTTCGAGCAGATAGCGATAGTGCTCAGGGATTGCCGACAGTGGGTAGAAGATCGGCGACATGAACATCAGCGCAGTGACCAGCACACCCACCATTTGGCCCACGTCCCGCAGGAACACACCCAGCGAGGCCAGCAACCATGAAAGGCCGAGGACGAACAACACCAACGGTAACAGTACCAAGGGCAACAGCAGCCCGGTCAACGGCGGCAGGCCAAAGCACACCAGGTAAAAGAGCATCCACACCAGCAGGCTGACCAGCAGGTTGAACAAGGCGCCAACAAGGGTCACGAGCGCCAGGATTTCCAGAGGGAAGATCACTTTTTTCACGTAGCTGGCGTTGGCCACCACCAAGCCAGGCGCCCGGCTGATGCACTCGGAAAAGACGCTGAAGACGACAAGGCCGGTGAACAAAATCAGGGCGAACTCGGTTTTCGAGTGGCCGCTGTCACCCCACTTGGCATTGAACACCACGCTGAAAACAAATGTGTAGACCGCCAGCATGAATGCCGGCGTGAGCACAGCCCAGCAGATGCCTAGGTAGGAACCGCGATAGCGGCTGGCCACCTCGCGTTTGCTCAACGCATGGATAAGCTTGCGGTGCTGCCAGAGCACCGAAAACATGGCCATGGGAGAGGCAGATATCTTTTGCACGCCTCGCATACCTCTTCTAATAAATAGCAAACTCCGCCCGCTGCTTTGTGCCAGCACGGCGAGGGTGATTTAGCGGTAGATGTCAGCGTCGGCCAGCGCCCGCCCCATCGCGTCCTTGCCCGACACCAGCGGCGCCCCTTGCAATGGCCAGCCAACCGCGACCTGCGGGTCGTTCCACATCAGGCAGCGCTCATCTGCGGGGCTGTAGTAGCGGGTGGTCTTGTACAAGAACTCCGCGGTTTCCGAGAGCACATAGAAACCGTGGGCAAAGCCTTCCGGCACCCAGAGCTGGCGCCGGTTTGCCGCAGACAGGTGGGCGCCGACCCACTGGCCAAACGTTGGCGAGCGCTGGCGCAGGTCTACCGCCACATCGAACACCTCACCTGCAACCACGCGCACCAATTTGCCCTGGGGGTTGTCGAGTTGGTAATGCAGGCCACGCAGCACGCCTTTGTGCGAGCGGGAATGATTGTCCTGAACGAACGCCACGCGCTGATCGACAGCGGCCTCGAACAGCCGATGGTTGTAGCTTTCAAAAAACGCGCCGCGCTCGTCCTCGAAAATGGCAGGTTCGAGCAGGACAACCTCTGCAATGGCCAGTGGGGTCGCTTTCATCAGCAGATACCCTCGTTAAGCAGGCGTTGCAGGTACTGGCCGTATCCAGTCTTGGCCAGTGGCAGAATCATTGCGTCAAGTTGCTCGGCACCGATCCAGCCCTGGCGGTAGGCAATTTCTTCTGGGCAGGCGACTTTCAAGCCCTGGCGGTTTTCGATGGTGGCGATGTACTGCCCAGCCTCGAGCAGCGAATCGTGAGTGCCGGTGTCAAGCCATGCGTAGCCCCGCCCCATCTTTTCGACAGACAACCTGCCCTGTTCGAGGTAGATGCGATTGATATCGGTAATTTCCAGCTCGCCGCGCGCGGAGGGGCTAATTTGCCGGGCGATATCGACCACCTGCGCGTCATAGAAATACAGCCCGGTGACGGCGTAGTTGGAGCGTGGTTGCAGCGGCTTTTCTTCAAGGCTCACCGCTGTACCCGCCTCGTCGAAAGCGACAACGCCGTAGCGTTGAGGGTCGCTGACGTGATAGGCGAACACTGAAGCGCCCTGCTCACGGCGGCAGGCATTGCGCAGCAGTTCCTGGAAGTGGTAGCCGTAGAAAATGTTGTCGCCCAACACCAGTGCGGACGGGCCGTTGCCAATGAAGGTTTCAGCAATCAAGAATGCCTGGGCAAGGCCGTCCGGAGAGTGCTGCACGGCGTAGCACAGGTTCAGCCCCCACTGGCTGCCATCCCCCAAAAGCTGTTCGAAGCGCGGCGTATCCTGGGGCGTGGAGATGATCAGGATGTCCTGGATACCTGCCAGCATCAGCGTGGTCAGCGGATAGAAGATCATCGGTTTGTCGTAGACCGGGAGCAGCTGTTTGGATATCGCCAGGGTTGCCGGATACAGACGAGTACCCGAGCCCCCAGCCAGAATGATGCCTTTGCGTTTGCTCATGCCTGCTGCTCCATCAGTTCGTTCAGCGTGCGCGCTACGCCGGTGGTCCAATCTGGCAAATCCACGCCGAAGGCGGTCTGCAACCGGGTAGTCGCAAGCCTGGAATTGAACGGGCGTAGCGCCGGTGTGGGATATTGTTCGGTGGTCAAGGGATTCAGTGCGCACGGCGCTAGCATCAGCGGCAAACCTGCAGCCTGGGCATGGGCAAGTACAAAACCGGCGTAGCGGAACCAGGTCGTCTCCCCCGCCGCCGCCACGTTGTAGAGCCCGGCCAGCGCAGGTTCGCGGAGCACCTGCGGGATTGCCTGGGCGCTGATATCGGCCAGCAGCCGAGCCTCGGTTGGTGCGCCGAACTGGTCGTCGATCACGCCGAGGCTCCCGCGTCGGGCAGCCAGTTTGAGCAAGGTTTTTGCGAAATTGTTGCCGTGGGCGGCATGCACCCAACTGGTACGGAAAATCAGATAGCGACAGCCTGACAGGCGGATGGCGACTTCGCCGGCCAGCTTGCTGGCGCCGTAGACATTCAACGGGCCTGTGGTGTCGTACTCCGTCCACGGCAACACGCCATGGCCTGGGTAGACGTAGTCCGTGGAGAAGTGCACGAGCAACGCCCCGCTCTGGGCTGCGTATCGAGCCAGCACGCCCACGGCCTCGGCATTCACTCGATAAGCGGCGGCGGTATCAGCCTCGGCGCGGTCGACAGCGGTGTAGGCTGCCGCATTGACGATGACCTCGGGTGCGTAGTGTCGCAGCGTACGGGAAAGGCCGACGAGGTCGGCCAGGTCGCCGCAAAGGGGGGCACTGCGCGCCCCCAGCGCCAGAAGCTCGCCCAGCGGTGCCAGGCTGTGTTGCAACTCGCGGCCGACCTGCCCATGCTTGCCCAGCAAGAGGATTTTCATCGCCCGAGGCCTGCGCCAAGTAACGCCTGCACCCAGGCTTGATTGTCCAGGTACCAGCCAACGGTCTTGGCGATGCCGCTTTCGAAGGTTTCAGCAGGCCGCCAACCCAGCTCCCGCTCGACCTTGCCAGCGTTGATCGCGTAACGCCGGTCATGCCCGGGGCGGTCTGCCACATGGATAATCTGCGAGCAGTAGCTTTGCCCATCAGCACGGGGGCGCAACGCGTCGAGCAGTCGGCAAATGTGGCTGATGACTTCGAGGTTGGACATCTCGTTGCACCCACCGATGTTGTACACCTCGCCTACCACGCCAGCCTCCAGCACGCGGCGAATTGCAGCGCAATGATCCCCCACATACAACCAGTCGCGGATCTGCAGGCCATCCCCATAGAGCGGCAACGCCTTGCCAGCCAGCGCATTGGCGAGCATCAGCGGGATCAGTTTTTCCGGGAACTGCCACGGGCCGTAGTTGTTCGAGCAATTGGTGGTCAGCACCGGCAGCCCGTAGGTGTGGTGATAAGCCCGAACCAGGTGGTCGCTTGCTGCCTTGCTTGCTGAGTACGGGCTGTTGGGCTGGTACGGGTGGGCTTCGGTGAACGCTGCATCGCCCTCGGCCAGGCTGCCATAGACCTCATCAGTTGAGACATGCAGGAAGCGAAACGCACCGCCCTGCGAAGTGGGCAACGCTCGCCAGTAAGTGGTAACACTCTGCAACAGCCGGAACGTGCCAACGATGTTGGTCTGCACGAACGCCTCGGGCCCTTCGATCGAGCGATCGACATGGGACTCGGCCGCAAAGTTGATTACCGCTCGCGGCCGATAGTGCTCGAGCAATTGCTGCACCAGCCCGGCATCGCCGATATCGCCCTGGACAAAGATATGCTGCGCACCTGGGCGCAGCGAAGCGAGACTTTGCAGGTTGCCGGCGTAGGTCAACTTGTCGAGATTGATGACGGTCTCTTCCGAGCAGGCCAGCCAGTCGAGTACAAAGTTGGCACCGATAAACCCTGCACCGCCGGTTACTAAAATAGTCATCCGTTCAAATCTTCTTTAATAAGGCCGCAGCAAACAAACCGATATTGCCCATGAGTGTCTGCCGATAGAGACGCGCCCGTAACAGATTGAGTAGGCGCCACGGTAACCGCTGTTGACGCGCAGCTTTGAATAGCGCCAGGGAACGGCGGTGCTTTTCATCAAACCGATGCTGCATTTTTTCCAGCGCACAGATGTTTTGTGTATTCCACCCGCGCAGCTTCCCCTCCAGCAACATACGGCACCGTTTCAACTGATTATTTAAACCGGTGTTACTACCTATTATGTTGCCGGCATGCTGGCGATACATGAGCCAAGGACGCGGATCGTAGCGAACCTCCCCCTCTGCACCACAGACCAACTGATAACACCACCAGTCATGGGAGGGCACCGCCACGTGCCAACCGGCCTCGACGAGGAGGGCTCTGGCGGAAAGGTTGAACACCATGGTGTTGCCACCCGCGATACTCTGTACCAGCGCATTTCTGAAATGGGGCGCAAAGGTGAACCTGGGTGAAAACGTGCGGTGCACCCCGGCTTCACAAACTATCTGGGTACGGCCGCAATACAGCGCCGGCCGCTCGGCAGGCACACGGCGCAACCACTTCAACGCCACCTGTAATTTGTCCTCGTGCCAGACGTCATCTTGGTCGGACCAAGCAAAAAATTGCGCGCGAATGCCATCGCGACAGGTCAAAGACAAGAAGTTCGCTACAAAGCCAATACCCGGCCCGGCATACAGGTGAACCCGGTGCGCACCTTGCAGATTTTGAAAGGACCGAAGTAATTCATGCGTACCATCTGTTGAACCGTCATCAGAAACATGAAGCGACCAATCCCCATGGGATTGACTAGAGATGGAGTCCAGCTGCGCCCGCAGGAAGGCACCACCATTGTAGGTACACATTAGAATGGCAACATGATCATTCTCTAACGCTACAGAGCTTTCACAGCCAACAAGAACGTCCGACGAACGCGCGCCTGAATACGCAGAATGCACCGCAGCACCCCAATCTCGATAGACAGCACCCAGAAAAATCAATGTGAACTACAGGCACAAGCAAACTTACTCGAGTAAGTTGCATGAGTATGGCTAAGCGTTAATTAAACAGCTTTGGAGATCCAGGCAACTTAATTACCTGCCATTAGCATGTAGAGGGCGCCATGGTACAGCGATAAAAAATGGGAGCTAGGGCGACGCTTCCGATGAGAGTGTAGGAATTTTCTCTTTTGTACCCTCGAAGGTCACAAGTGTGGTGTCAAACCCCGCCCCCATGGTTGCGTGCATACGTCTGTCCGCCCATGGCATCGATCTGCCCGTCAATCAACGCCTCGAACGGGCGCAATAACTCATCGAAGCTGTGCGGGGCCTCCAGCACATTGAGCGCCTGCACCACTGCCTCTATAGTCGACATTGCGCCCGGCTGCGGAGCCTTGCGCAAGCGATAACGCGACGGTGGCACCTCGCCAAGCGTCACCCTTGGCAGTGCCGCCAGCAACGGGTTCAGGTACAACAGCTTGCGCGCCTTGCGCCAGGTGCCGTCAGGCACGATAAGCAGCAGGGGTAGCGGGTCCGGGCTGGCGTTGTAGGGCTGCAATACCTGCGCATCGTCACCGGGGAACAGCACCACCGGCCGGTAACCAGGCGTCGCCAGCAATGCCTGCAGATCATCGAACACTTCCCCCACCTGCAACTGTGCGTTGGCCAGGCCAAGGGCCGCCAGGCGCGCGGTATTCAGAGCGTGGGACGTTTCGCTGGGGTGCTGCAGCAGGACCACTCGGGTGCGGCTGGCAAGGTCTGGGATCAGCGGGCAAAGGCAGTGGGCGAGCGGGCGCTGGCAGCGTTCGCAGCGAGGTCTGGGCATGGGGTCCTCCGTTGGCGGAGGGATTTTGCCACAGGCCGCGGAGCCGGGCCCGAGTTTACTGGCCCGGTAGCCGCCGTGGAGATTCCTTGGTTTGTACAAGCCTGTTCTCGTCAGACATATCTCCTTGTGGCGAGCGGGCTTGCCCCGCGTTGGGCTGCGCAGCAGCCCCTGAAAACCCAAGGGTAACCCTCAGGGCTGCTGCGCAGCCCAACGCGGGACAAGCCCGCTCGCCACAACTGTCCATCTATACCGCCGCTAGCGGTTGAAGCGCTCCGCCAGGCTGTGCAGGTAATCGGCCATGCGTTCCAGGTCCTGGCTGATTTCGGCGCCTTGCTTGGCCTGGCCTGCACTCTCATCACACAGATGGGCAATGCGCACGATCTGCTGGTTGATGTCCTCGGCAACGTGGCTTTGCTGCTCGGAGGCCGTGGCCATCTGCTGGCTCATGCCAGTGATGCGGCTGACCGCCTGGACGATGCCCGCCAACGCCGACTGCACTGCCTCGACACTGTGCGCGCTGTCCTGGGAGATCTGCTGGCCACGGCTGGCGCTGGCCACCGCGCGGTCGGCACCTGAGCGCAGGGTGGCGATGATGGTGTGAATCTCATCGGTCGAAGAACGAGTGCGCTGGGCCAGCGAGCGGACTTCGTCGGCCACCACCGCAAAGCCCCTGCCCTGCTCGCCGGCACGTGCGGCTTCGATGGCGGCGTTGAGCGCCAGCAGGTTGGTCTGTTCGGCAATCGAGGTGATCACATCCACCACGCTACCAATCGACTGGGTCTGCTCAGCCAAGGCATTGACCGCCTGGCCAATGTCACTCACCGCCTCACGCATGCTGCCCATCGCCCGCAGGCTCTGCTGGGCCAGATCGCTGCCCTGCTGGGCCAACTGGTCGGCATCGCCTGCGGCATGGGCAGTGCTCTGCACGTTTTGCGTCACTTCCTGGATGGTCGCCGCCATTTCTGCAATGGCAGTGGCCGACTGGTCGGTCTCGCTGCGCTGGCGGTCGAGCATCTGGGCCTGCGAATCAGACAGTTCAGCCGATTGCGCGGCCCGCGACTTGACCCCCACGCCTGCGTCCACCAACCGGGTCAGTGCGGTTTGCAGCCGCGCTTCTTCGCTGTGGATGGCGAGGTCGAGCTGCCCGCGCAGCCCTGGGCTGTCACTGTAGGTCAGCGCCACCAGCGGGCTGGTGAACGCCTTGGGGTGCTCTGCGAGGGTTCGTCGAATGTGCGTGTCGTGACGCAGCTCGCTCAGGTACCAGGCCGCCAGCAGGCTCGCAGCCAGAACGCCCAGGGCCGCGTATTGCGGCAACCAGACCAGGGCAGCAGCCGACAGCACACCGGCACCGATCAGCGGCCAGCCACCCGCAAGGGCGTGGCCCAGGCGCGCGGTCAGCGACACTGGCGAGCGCCCGGCGCGCAGCCGCGCATACAGCGCCTCGGCGCGGCGGATCTGCTCACGCGTAGGCACCGAGCGTACCGACTCGTAGCCACTGATGCGGCCGTTTTCGTACACCGCCGTCACATAGGCACTGACCCAGTAGAAATCGCCATTTTTGGAGCGGTTCTTGACCACACCCATCCACGGTTTGCCCTGCTTGATGGTGTCCCACATATGGCCGAACACCGACGGCGGCATGTCGGGGTGACGCACCAGATTGTGCGGCTGGCCCACCAGCTCGTCGTAGGTGAAACCGCTGATAGCCGCGAACGCGTCGTTGCAATAAGTGATATGGCTGTTCAGGTCAGTGGTTGAAATCAGCCGCTGATCGTTTGGAAATGTTCTTTCGCGTTCAGTGACGGGCAAATTCATGCGCATCGTTGGCGGTCCCTTGTGTATCCGGGTGGGGTGAAAATCAATAAGGCAACTTGAGTTTTAGCAGAACGCTATCGGCTGCGACGGTGAGTTTTGCAGGAATATTTGCGGCATTAGACCAAAGACCTGCTTTAGCCGACGTTGAGCTGGCTCTTGAGCAGGTCGCGGAACGTCTGGATCAGGGGTTCGCGGCTGCGCCCACGGCGGATGATCAACGAAAACGGCGCCTGGTAGCCAAAGGTCGCGGGCGACAGCACGCGCAGGTCGCCCTTGTCGGCCCAGGCCTGGGCGTAGTGCTCGGGCAAGTAGCCAATGTAGGCGCCGGACAGAATCAGAATCAGCTGCGCCTCCATGCTTTCGACGGTCGCGGCGCTGTGCTTGAAGCCGTGCCGGGCAAGCTCGGCCTGGCTCCAGTAGCCTCGCCCGACCATGCGCTGCTGGGTAATCACCGGTTCCGGGATGCGCCGCTCGGCGAACAGCGGGTGGCGGCTGCTGCAATACAGCCAGTGCTGCTCGCGGTACAGCGGCTGGTACAACAGGCCGCTCATGCGTGATGAAAACGCGCCGATGGCGAGGTCCAGGCGGTTGTCCTGGACACCCAACTGCAGTTCGTAGGGGCTTGAGACCGACAGGTGCAGGTGCACCGCCGGGTGCTCCTGGCTATAGGCGCCGATAGCCTCGGCCAGCGGCAAGGCGCGGTCGCCAACCGTGGAGTCGATCACCCCCAGGTTCAGCGTGCCGCGCAACTCGCCCTTGAGCGCCGCTGCGTACTGCTCGAAACCGTCCAGCTCACCGAGCAAGCGCAGGGTTTCCTGGTGAAACAGCTCGCCCTTGCTGGTCAGGCTGAAACCGCCACGGCCACGGTGACACAGCACGATGCCCAGGTTGCTTTCCAGCTGGCTCATGTAGGTGCTGATGGCCGAGGTGGACAGGTTGAGATCGCGCTGGGCGTTGGCAAACCCTTGGTGGCGCACCACGCTTGCAAAAATGCGCAGCAGTTTCAGGTCGGGCAGCGATGAGGCCATGGCGCGAGGGCTCCGCAGGCTGGAAAAGGCCAGAGTCTAACCTGCGTCCGGGCCTTTAGTTCAGAAAACCCTGAAGTAAGTTTTTGTCGGTAGCGATTCTTTAGCCGCACTACCTTGCGCAGACTTCGGCGAAATATCCCTGCCCCGCCGGCCGCTACAGCGCAACCCGCCGCGGGCGGAACAGGTTCGAACAAACACAACAATCGACCGACTGATGAGGCCCACCGTGGACAAGATTCTTCACCAACCACTGGGCGGCAACGAAATGCCGCGTTTCGGCGGCATCGCCACCATGCTGCGCCTGCCCCACTTGCAAACCGCCCAAGGCCTGGACGCTGCGTTTATCGGCGTGCCACTGGACATCGGCACCTCGTTGCGCTCCGGCACCCGCTTCGGCCCACGGCAGATCCGCGCCGAATCGGTGATGATCCGCCCCTACAACATGGCCACTGGCGCCGCCCCGTTCGACTCGCTGTCGGTGGCCGACATCGGTGACGTGGCGATCAATACCTTCAACCTGCTCGACGCCGTGCGCATCATCGAAGAGGCCTACGACGAGATCGTCGAGCACAACGTGATCCCGATGACCCTGGGTGGCGACCACACCATTACGCTGCCGATCCTGCGTGCGCTGCACAAAAAGCACGGCAAGATCGGCCTGGTGCACATCGACGCCCATGCCGACGTCAACGACCACATGTTCGGCGAGAAGATCGCCCACGGCACCACCTTCCGCCGTGCGGTCGAAGAGGGCCTGCTCGATTGCGATCGCGTGGTGCAGATTGGCCTGCGCGCCCAGGGCTATACCGCCGATGACTTCAACTGGAGCCGCCGCCAGGGCTTTCGCGTGGTGCAGGCCGAGGAGTGCTGGCACAAGTCGCTGGCGCCCTTGATGGCCGAGGTGCGTGAGAAAGTCGGTGGCGGCCCGGTTTACCTGTCGTTTGATATCGACGGCATCGACCCGGCCTGGGCGCCCGGTACCGGCACCCCGGAAATCGGCGGCTTGACCACCATTCAGGCGATGGAGATCATCCGCGGCTGCCAGGGCCTGGACCTGATCGGTTGTGACCTGGTCGAAGTCTCCCCGCCTTACGACACCACCGGCAACACCTCGCTGCTGGGCGCCAACCTGCTGTTCGAAATGCTCTGCGTGCTGCCGGGTGTGGCGCACCGTTAACCCTGGAACGCATTCCTCTGTGTAGGAGCGGCCTTGTGCCGTTTCCTACACACAGGCGCCCAACTGCTGGACCCCGGCAGGAGCCATCCGGGAGGGCCATAGAGGCCCGCCAACACAACAAAGGACCGCCGGGCGCCGTGTGCAGCCCGCGTGGCCGATCTCGCCATAATAAAGATAATCGGGAGACCCCCAATGGCCTTGGACATCATCGTTGTACTGATCTACGCCGCCGCCATGCTCGCCCTGGGCTGGTACGGCATGCGCCGCGCAAAGACCCATGAAGACTATCTGGTCGCCGGGCGCAACCTCGGCCCGACCTTGTACATGGGCACCATGGCCACCACCGTGCTGGGCGGCGCCTCGACCGTGGGCACGGTACGCCTGGGCTACGTGCACGGCATCTCAGGCTTCTGGCTTTGTGCAGCCTTGGGCCTGGGCATCATTGCCTTGAACCTGTTTCTGGCCAAACCGCTGTTGCGCCTGAAGATCTTCACCGTTACCCAGGTGCTGGAACGGCGCTACAACCCCATGGCTCGCCAGGCCAGTGCAGCGATCATGCTGGCTTACGCATTGATGATTGGCGTGACCTCGACGCTGGCCATGGGTACCGTGCTGCAGGTGCTGCTGGACGTACCGTTCTGGATAGCGCTGTTGTTCGGGGGTGGCGTGGTGGTGGTGTACTCGACCATCGGCGGCATGTGGTCGCTGACCCTGACCGATATCGTGCAGTTCGTCATCAAGACCGTTGGCCTGATGTTCATCCTGCTGCCGGTGTGCCTGTACAAGGTGGGCGGCTGGGACCAGTTGGTGGCGCAACTGCCAGCGGCAAGCTTCAGCTGGACCACCATCGGCTGGGACACCATCATCACCTACTTCCTGATCTACTTCTTCGGCATCCTGATCGGCCAGGATATCTGGCAGCGGGTGTTCACTGCCCGTGACGAAAAGGTGTGCCAGCGCGCCGGCACCACTGCCGGGGTGTACTGCGTGATCTACGGCTTGGCCTGCGCACTGATCGGCATGGCCGCCCATGTGCTGATGCCAGACCTTGCCAACCCCAACAACGCCTTCGCCGAGATGATCAAGAGTACCTTGCCGGACGGTATTCGCGGCCTGCTGATGGCGGCGGCACTGGCGGCCATGATGTCGACGGCAAGCGCCGGCCTGTTGGCGGCCTCCACCACGCTGACCGAAGACCTGCTGCCCAAGCTGCGCGGCGGCAAGCAGTCGAGCCTGGGCATCAACCGGCTGTTCACCCTGCTGACCGGGCTTGTGGTATTGTGCATTGCGCTGGCAGTAAACGACGTCATCAGCGCCCTGACCCTGGCCTACAACCTGTTGGTGGGCGGCATGCTGATACCGCTGATGGGGGCGATTTTCTGGAAACGCGCCACCACCGCAGGGGCCATCGCCAGCATGTCGCTGGGTTTTGTAACCGCGCTGTTCTTCATGTTCAAGGATGGCCTGGATGCCAACTCGCCGATCTACTACAGCCTGGCCATTGGCTTGGTGAGCTTCGTGCTGGTCAGCCTGGCATCGCGCAAACCGGCTGTGGCAGTGAATCTGGCTTGAGGCCTGTGATCGCCTCATCGCAATAATCAAAACCAACGCGGACTGTGTAGGAGCGGCCTTGTGTCGCGAAAGGGCTGCACAGCAGCCCCGGTGATTTTGCATGAGGTCAAGGTATTGGGGCTGCTACGCAGCCCTTTCGCGACACAAGGCCGCTCCTACATTCACCGAGAAAGCCTGCAAAAACACGCCACCAAAAATGCAAAAGGCCGGCGCATCCATCACGATGCAGCGGCCTTTTCACTCAGTGAATCAGCGCCGCCTTGGCTGGCGTTTGCGCTGTTCTTCGTCGCTTGGGATCGGCACCGGTTGCAACGGTGGCGGGAGCAAGCCCAGGGCGACGGCGAGGTCGTGGAGCCAGTTGTACAGTCTGTCGTTCATAGTGCCCCCTTGACGGGTCAGCCTCACGGGTAATCAATCCAGCGATGCGTCATACAGATCATAGCCTGATGTCCTACATTACGCCTGCATCTGGTACTACAGATAGGGGCGATTGTGACCCGAATCAAGCGCGGGCCGCAGCATCCGACGGCTGGTGAATCGTTTCGCTTTGTTGCAAGTCGACCCAGGCCTGCAGATTGGCCCCACACATGCCTTGGCGCCACATCAACCAAGTCACGGCGTGATCGAACGGCGCTTGCAGGCGATGGGCGCGCACTTGATCACGCCCCGGCAGGCTGTCGAGCATCGACTGCGCCATCATCGCCACCCCGGCCCCGGCGATCACACAGGCCAACATACTCTGGTACGACTCGATTTCCATCACTCTTACCATCGGCGTATGGGCGTGGGCGTACCAGGCCTCCAGACGCATGCGGTACGAGCAGCCCTGGCGGAAGGTGAACACCGCCTTGCCGGCGACATCCCGGGCACTGCGCACGGCCGGGTGCTCAAGGCAGGTGATCAACACCAGCGTTTCGTCGCACAGCGGCACACCGTCCAGCCCTGCCAGCGTGAGCGGGCCATCGACCAAAGCGGCATCAAGCTTATGGTTGAGCAGCCCTTCAAGTAACTCGCCACTCGGCCCGGCTTGCACTTGCAGGTTCACTGCCGGATATGCCTGGTGATAGCGCGCTAGCAGCGCAGGCAGATGAATGGCAGCGGTGCTGTACATGGTGCCGAGCACAAAATCGCCCGCCGGCTGGCCGCCCTGGACTGCCGCCATGGCTTCATCGCGCAGGTTACCCAGACGATTGGCGTAGTCCAGCAGCACCTTGCCGGCCGGCGACAACTGCAGGCGCTGACGTTCGCGCACGAACAACTCGACACCCAACTGCTCCTCTAGTTGGCGCAGGCGCGTGCTCAAGTTCGACGGCACCCGGTGCAGCCGCTCGGCGGCGCGGGTAATCGACCCCTCCTCTGCCACCGCCTGAAAGATACGTAGCTGGCTGAATTCCACAGAATTCTCCAAAACAGAACAACTTGATCATCATTATTCAATTTTATTGAAAGTAAAAGCATCCTAACCTGCCATCCATCGCATCCCTTTCGGCAGGAGAGCCACCATGTCGCCCCTTGTACAACTGCTGGCCAGCGCCGTGGCGCTGATGATGGCCATGGGCATCGGCCGTTTCGCCCTGACCCCGCAACTGCCCCGGCTGATCGCCGAGGGCCAGCTCGACTTGACCGCAGGCGGGCTGATCGCCGCTGCCAATTACCTCGGTTACTTCATCGGCGCCGTAGATGGCATGTTCGCCCGCAAGCCCGCTCAGGTGCGCCTGCGCCTGTACGCCGGGTTGTGGCTGTGCGTGCTACTGACCCTGGCATCAGCTGCGGCGGACGGGTTCTGGGGCCATCTGCTGCTGCGCTTGGGCACCGGCGTTGCCAGCGCCTGGGTACTGGTGATGCTCGCCAGCCTCAGCCAGCAATTGGCTGCAGCCCATGGCCGCCAACGCCTCGGTGCGTTGGTGTTCGCAGGGCCCGGCGTCGGCATTGCACTGACCGGTATCCTGGCACTGGCCGCGCACTTGCTGGGGCTTGGGTCAGCGGCGCTGTGGCTGATCTACGCGGTGGCGGCTCTGGTGATGTTGCTTGCAGTGTTGCCTTGGCTGCCCAAGGCGACCGAGCCCGCGCCCGTCGCAAACGTGCGCTGCAGCCCTGCGCCGGGCAACCAAGGCATTGGCCGGCTGGGCGTGGTGTACGCGCTCTACGGGGTGGGTTACATCCTGCCGGCGACATTCCTGTCGCAGATGGCCAGCCAGCACTTTCACGGGCAGTGGCTCGCAGACCTGTTCTGGCCGGCGTTTGGCCTGGCTTCGGCGCTGGGCGTGGTATTGGTCAGCCTGCGTGGCCCGGGGCGGACCTCGGCCTGGCTGAGCGCGACCCTATGGTTGCAAGGCCTGGGCGTACTGGCGTGCCTGCTCGGCGGCGGCATCGGTTTGGCGCTGGGCGTGCTGTTGTGCGGCGGGCCTTTCCTGGCCTGCATGCAACTGGTGATGCAGCGCTCACGGGAACTGGCGCCACATGCCACCCAGCGCAATGCCGGGCTGTTGACGGCGTGCTTTGCCCTGGGCCAGTTGAGCGGCCCGCTGCTGGCCGCACTCAGCAGCCACTTCAGCGGCGGGCTGCAACCGGCCCTGCTGCTGGCCGCTGCCGGGCTGGGGCTGGCCGGTGTACTGGTGCTGAGCGGTGGGGTGCGAGCGGGTTACCCAAGCACCTTGCGCAGTTGCTGACGCACCCACGCCTCGGCGCTGACCATGATCACCCCGGCTAACACCAGCACCGCGCCCAGCACAAAGTTCAGGCTCAACGGCTCGCCCAGCAGCACCACACCGAACGTCACCCCGAACAGCGGAGTGATGAACGAGAACACCGCAAGGTTGGACGCCAGGTATTTGCGCAGCAGCCAGAACCAGGTCAGGTAACTGATGAACGAAACGACGATGCCTTGGAACAACACGCTGCCCACGGCCAGCGGCGTCAGGGTAACGTCGCCGATTTGCCCGCTTAACAGCGCGATCAGCAGCAGCCCGGCAAAACCCACTGCCAACTGATAGAACAGGGTCAAGGTCGCTGGCGCCTCGGACAACCGCGAGCCGCGCACCACCACAGTGGTCGCGCCCCATGCCAGCCCTGCCAGAATCGCCAGGGCGTCGCCCAGCAGCATGCGGCCATCAAGCTGATCCAGCGAAACCCCGCCAGCAAAGGCCAGGGCAATACCGCCAAAGGCCAGCAGGATGCCCAGCCACTGCAGCACGCGCAGCCGCTCGCTGGGCATCATGAAATGCAGCCCCAGCGCGGTGAAAATCGGCGCGGTATAAAGGAACACTGACATATGCGCCGCCGACGTCAGCTTCAGCCCTTCGGCAATGAACAGGAACTCCAGGCCGAACAACCCGCCGGCCAGCAAGCCCGCGCGCCAGGTACTGCCAACCTGCTCCCAGCCGCCCCGCCAGCACACCAGCAGCCCCACCAGTACAGCGGCAATACCATTACGAAATGCGGCCTGCATGACGGGTGCGATATCCACCGCCGCCGACTTGATCAGCACCTGCTGGCAGCCCCAGATCAGGCACAGCCCCAGCATCACTTGCAGGGCAAAGGCATCGGGGTTCTTGCGGGCCGCGCTCATGGGCGCGCCTCTGGTCGGTGCTGGGTCATTGGCAAGGCTCGGCAGTTGACGGGGGTGCAGCCGCGATTATCACGGCGCCGGCCTTGCCAATGCCAGCCTTAGATAGCCCCGCCAGCAATTTGCGCCTTGGCCGAAACCTGCTCGAACGTCCCCTCGTCCAACGCATCCGCCTGTTCATCGAGCACTTGGCGCGGGTGTTCGAAGCCAGGGATGCTGCTGTCGATCAGGCTGAGCAGCCGCGAGCCCCGTTCAGTGAGGACGAAATTCTCGCCGTTGCCGCCTTCCTCTTCAGGGCGGCTGTCGATGAAGCCGCGCTGGAACAACAGTTTTTCGTACTCGCACGCGCGGGTTTTCAGATGATCCAGATCGCCTGGCGCTTCACCTTTGGCCGCCAGCGCAGCGGCGTGCTGCTCGGCGTACGGGCGCGGGGTGAAGCTTTGACCGGCGCCATTTTGCACTTCATGCAGCAAACGCTCGATCAGGTCCCAATCGTAGGTGCTCATAGACGGCCTCCTGCTGTGGACGGAAGGGGTTACAAGCGTGGGACATGTGCGTGAGCTTGAGCGTTCAAGGAGATTGCCCTCCTTGGATGCACGGCATCCAGGGAACGCTTTACAGCGTATTTCAGCAGCAACAGAGAGAAATCATTTGCACCGTTGCATTGCCTGATTTTCCCCTTACATTCAGGCAACCCACTGAATATCGGAAGCTAAATGACTGAAACATTTTTTGAGTTCGATGCTGCTGACTACCTGACTAACATGGAGGCCAGCGCGCAGTTCCTGATCGATGCTCTGGAAACCGGCGATGCGGCGTATGTCCTCAAGGCTGAAAAAGCAGTGGCGAGGGCTCAGTGTCTGAATAAATGTCCTACCGGCCGCCAACTGTCCCCCATCACCTGAACTGAACTTCTACCCCAGCAACTACCTCCACCGGGCATAACCCACGCCGGAGGTAAAAAGGATGAAACCATTACCGCGTATCGCCTGTGCAACCGCCCTGTGTTGCGCCCTGCCCGCCTGGGCCTGTACCCCGGAAGAAGCCACGCAAAAGCGTGAAGAACTGGCCGGTTTGGTCAGTCAGCTGACAGAGCAGAACGCGCAGAAGGCCAAGGAAATCAACGAAGAGCTGCAGGGTATGGACTTGGGAACGGCAAGCAAGGACCTGCCCGACAAATGCCAGTTGATCGACAAACGGATCAGCGAATTGAAAGAGGCCGAGAAGAAAACCTGATGCCATCAGGCTTTACGGGCACTGAGTCCGTGCCGAGCCTTACGTAATAGAAGGCCCAAGATCATTACTGAAACGCCCGCTACCGTTGCGGTAGCGGGCTTTTAGCGAGGCTTACTCAGCCGCTGGCTTGCGCTTTTTCAGCGGGGCCAGGCCGTCAGAGCTCGCCAGCGGCGCGTTTGGCCGTGGCTTGGCAGTTGGCTTGCGCTTGGCGGCGGTTTTCTTGTCGCCGGTCTTCTTGTCGACCTTCTTCTTCTTGGCGCCCACCGCCTTGCCCGAAGCCTTGACCTTTTTCGGCCCGCTGTAGGTGCCTTTGACTTCCTTGATGACGCGGCGCTCGAACTGCTGCTTGAGGTAGCGCTCGATGCTGGACATCAGGTTCCAGTCATTGTGGGTGATCAGCGAGATGGCCAAGCCCTCACCACCGGCACGGCCAGTACGGCCAATGCGGTGCACGTACTCGTCACCGCTGCGCGGCATGTCGAAGTTGATCACCAGGTCCAGGCCGTCGATATCCAGGCCGCGGGCGGCGACATCGGTTGCCACCAGCACCTTGGAGCCACCTTCCTTGAAGCGGTCGATGGCCAGCTTGCGGTCTTTCTGGTCCTTGTCGCCGTGCAGCACGAAAGCCTTGATGTCCTTGGCGACCAGGTGGCCGTAGATGCGGTCGGCCATGATGCGGTAGTTGGTGAAGATGATGGCCTTTTTAAACGTTTCGTTGGCCAACAGCCACTGGATGATCTGTTCCTTGTGCTGGTCGTGGTCAGCGGTGATGACCTGCTGACGGGTGCCTTCGGCCAACTGCGAGACGCTGTTGAGCATCAGGTGCTCAGGCTCTTTCAGCACCTTGCCGATGATGTCACGCAGCGCGGCGCCACCGGTGGTGGCCGAGAACAGCAGGGTTTGCTCGCGGTTCTCGCACTCCTTGCACAGGCGCTCCATGTCTTCGGCGAAGCCCATGTCGAGCATGCGGTCGGCTTCATCGAGCACCAGCACCTGCACGTGGGACAGGTCGAGGTTGCCGGCATTCAGTTGTTCAAGCAGGCGGCCCGGGGTGCCGATCAGCACGTCAGGCACCTTGCGCAGCATGGCGGCCTGTTCCTTGAAGTCTTCACCACCGGTGACCAGGCCAGACTTGACGTAGGTGAACTGCGAGAACAACTGCACCTGCTTGAGGGTTTGTTGCGCCAGCTCACGGGTCGGCAGCAGGATCAACGCACGGATTTCAACCCGTGGCCCGCTCAGGCCAACCAGGCGGTTGAGCATCGGCAGCACGAAAGCGGCGGTCTTGCCGCTGCCGGTTTGCGCCGTCACCCGCAGGTCACGCCCTTGCAGAGCCAGGGGAATGGCCGCTGCCTGCACCGGAGTCGGCTCGACAAATTTCAGCTCTTCCACGGCTTTGAGCAGGCGTTCGTGCAGGGCGAATTGGGAAAACACGGGAGTAACCTCGGGCAAGTGCAAAAATTCAAGTTGCATAGGGTAACGTTTTCCGCCGCCAGAACCGAATTTCTTTTGGCAACTTTGCGCCGATCCGCGCTCTAATGCCGCTTCGAACCGCCACACAGACCGCTTTAGATACCTATGGACCTGCAACGATTCTGGCGCGACGCCTTCGACCTCTGGGGCACCCTCGACCAACACCCAATGCTGCACGCTACGCTCGGCACCCTGGTGCTGCTGTGCGTTGCCCTGCTGATCGGCAGGCTGACGCGCTTTCTGGTGCTGCACGCCACCCGCCTGCTCGGCCGCCAGCCGGCGCTGCGCTGGCTGGACGACCTGCGCCACAACAAGGTGTTCCACCGCCTGGCGCAAACCACCCCCTCGCTAGTGGTGCAGTCGGGGCTGAAACTGGTGCCGGAGCTGTCGAACACAGCCCAGCATTTTCTCGGCAACGTCGCCCTGGCAGTCACGCTGCTGTTCATGACCCGCGCCTTGTCGTGCCTGCTCGACGGCCTGCTCAGCATTTATGCGCGCACCGAACATGCCCGTACCCGCTCGATCAAGGGCTACATGCAGTTGGCCAAGATGATGCTGTGGATCTTCGCCGCCATCGTCATCGTCGCCACCTTGATAGACCGCTCGCCGCTGTTGCTGCTGTCGGGCCTGGGTGCCAT
The DNA here is from genome assembly GCF_014268805.2 of Pseudomonas farsensis. Taxonomy (GTDB): domain Bacteria; phylum Pseudomonadota; class Gammaproteobacteria; order Pseudomonadales; family Pseudomonadaceae; genus Aquipseudomonas; species Aquipseudomonas farsensis. Next base: position 635,941 of record NZ_JABWRF020000003.1, on the reverse strand, counting down.
GTCGGCGGTGCTGCTGTTGGTGTACAAGGACACGCTGCTGTCGTTCGTGGCCAGCGTGCAGCTGACCAGCAACGACATGCTGCACGTCGGCGACTGGATCGAAATGCCCCAGGCCGGCGCCGATGGTGATGTGGTGGATATCACCCTTCACACGGTCAAAGTGCAGAACTTTGACAAGACCATCGTCTCGATCCCCACCTGGCGCCTGATGAGCGAGTCATTTCGCAACTACCGCGGTATGCAGCAGTCAGGCGGGCGACGGATCAAGCGCAGCCTGTTCATCGATGCCGCCGATGTACGCTTCCTCACCCCGGAAGAGGACCAGCGCCTGAGCCAGGTGCGCCTGCTCAGCGACTACCTGGCCAGCAAACGCCAGGAGCTGCACCAGTGGAACGAGGCAAAAGGTGAAAACACCGGGCTTTCGGCCAACCGCCGGCGGCTGACCAACCTCGGCACCTTCCGCGCCTTTGCCCTGGCCTACCTGAAAAACCACCCGGATGTGAAACAGGGCATGACCTGCATGGTGCGCCAGATGCAGACCACCGCCGAAGGCGTGCCGCTGGAGATCTACTGCTTTGCCCGCACTACGGTATGGGCCGAGTACGAGGCGATCCAAGGGGATATCTTCGATTACCTGCTGGCGGTGCTGCCGGAGTTTGGGTTGAGCTTGTATCAGCAGCCAAGTGGCAACGATATGCGCGCGGGGTTGGCGGGCAAGGTTGAGCGCTCGGAAACGGCCTGAAACGCATCGCGGGGCAAGCCCGCTCCCACACAATGGACTGCCGCCAAGACGTTGGACACTCATCCAATTTCCTGAGGCAGTCCAAAACCCAATGAATTGTGCGAGATTACCCAACCCTTCTGGGCTGCGCTGTCGGGCAGAGAACTGGGCAGCGTGGGAGCGGGCTTGCCCCGCGATGAGGCCCTCACCGCCAACCCATCAACGTGACGCCTGCGCCACCCTACCCTGCCCGCCCAACCGGCTCATCCACACCGACAACAGAATAATCCCGCCACCCACCGCCAGCCGCCCCAGCGGCTCGTCCTGGTTCCAGATCAGCAGGTTCAGCAGCAGGCCCACCGGCACATGCAGGTTGTTCATCACCGCCAAGGTGGCGCCACTGACCAGGCATGCGCCTTTGTTCCACCAGTACAACCCCAGCGCTGTCGGGCACAGGCCGAGGAACAGCAGCACCAGCCACTGGGTGTCGGTGCTCGGCAGGCGCCCGGCGTTGCCGAACAGCAAGAAGGCGGGCAAAACCACCAACAAGGCGCCTACATAGAAGTAGCCAAAGCGCTTGTAGTGCGGCAGGTCGCTGGGGTGGCGGGCTACCAGGTGGCGATACATCACCTGCCCGGCGGCGTAGGTGAAGTTGGCCAGTTGCAACAGCAGGAAACCTGCGAAGAACTCACCGGTGACGCTGTCGAAGCGGATCACCGCCGCGCCTGATACTGCAACCAGCGCAGCCAGCAAGGCCCACGGGTTGAAACGGCGGTTGAGGGCATCTTCGATCAAGGTCACGTGCAGCGGCGTGAGGATGGTGAACAGCAGCACCTCAGGCACGGTCAGCACGCGGAAGCTCAGGTACAGGCAGACATAGGTGATGCCGTACTGCAGGGCACCGATCAGCAGCATCGAGCGCATGAAACGCGGCTCGACCTGGCGCCAGCGGGTAAGTGGCAGGAATATCAGGCCCGCCAGCACTACCCGCGCCAGCACTGCAAAGTAGCTGTCGACATGGCCGGCCAGGTATTCGCCGATCAGGTTGAAGGAGAACGCCTGGATCAGCGCGACGATAATCAGGTAGCCCATGGTTGCCTCTCGTGAATCAAGGCGGCGACCTTAGCCGCTGGGTTCGAGGAGTTCAACCATGGAGACTGTAAGGCCAGGCCGTAGGCGCGGGCTTGCCCTGATGCAAGCCAGTGCTGGCCCCATCGCAGGCTATCGCCAGCTCCCACAGAGACCGTGTCAACTGCGTAAATGATGATTGGCTCAATACTTGTGGGAGCTGGCGACAGCCTGCGATGAGGCCTGCGCTGGCTTGCACAAACCTTGAGACCTCCCACCAATGTCTCTGGGCAAAAAAAACCCGGCCATCAAGGCCGGGCAGGTACACCCAAGGAGCAAAAGGTGTCAGGAGGGATTCGCTATGCCTCAGGCAACCGCAGCCAGTCGAGCCTTGGCCTGGTTCAGGCCTTTCTCGTGGAACTCTCCGCTCATGTTCAGGCCTTCGGCGTGGATGAAGTCGACATCGTGGATACCGATAAAGGCCATGACTTGGCGCAGGTAGGGTTCCTGATGGTCACTGCTGGCACCGGCGTGGATGCCGCCGCGTGCGGTCAGCACGATGGCGCGCTTGCCGGTCAACAGGCCTTGCGGGCCGGTGGGGGTGTACTTGAAGGTGATGCCGGCACGCAACACGTGGTCGAGCCAAGCCTTGAGCGTGCTGGGGATGGTGAAGTTGTACATCGGCGCGGCCATCACCAGCACATCGGCAGCCAGCAACTCATCGGTAAGCTGGTTGGAACGGGCCAGCGCTTCAAGCTCGGCGGCGCTGCGCTGCTCTTCAGGCTTCATCCAGCCACCGAGCAAGTTGGCGTCCAGGTGCGGCACTGGGGACACGGCCAGGTCGCGCACGCTGATGCTGTCGGCCGGGTGGGCTGCCTGCCACTGTTCGATGAAGTCGCGGGTCAGCTGACGGGAAACGGAATCTTGCTGGCGGGCGCTGCTTTCGATAATCAGTACGCGGGACATGGATGCCTCCATCGGCGGTAAAGGGTTGCGATTCGATGGAGGTGAGATTAAATGTTGACCTATCGATAAAAAAGCGTAAAAAGTGGGTTCAATCTATCGACTAATCTGTTTAATCGGCGTTGCAGTCCAGGCTGATACGCAGCTTGATAATCTGCCGGTTGAACTTGGCGGTCACGTCTACGCTTTTGCCGGCCGGTACGTTTACCCGGCGCACCCTGGGCGCTTCCGGGCCGTTGCGGAACATCACCCGGCACGCTGCCGCCTGGCTACCGTAATTGTTCAAGGTAATGGCGCCGATGTCGTAGGCCGTGGCGTAGGTGGCGTAGTCCAGCTTCACGCCGCTCAGCTGTTTTTCCACATCGATCGGGTACGCCATGGCCATGGCGGGCATGCACAGCAACAAGGCCAGACAAATTTTCTTCATAGGGCGCTCTCCTTGAGGTGAGCGCAGCTTAGGACAACAGGAGCCCTCCATGAAAGCGCCGCGCGTAACCCTTGATCAATGGCGAACCCTGCAGGCAGTGGTCGACCATGGCGGGTTCGCCCAGGCCGCCGAGGTGCTGCACCGCTCGCAGTCGTCGGTGAGCTACACGGTGGCACGCATGCAGGAGCAACTGGGGGTGCCGCTGCTGCGCATCGACGGGCGCAAGGCGGTGCTGACCGAGGCCGGCAGCGTGCTGCTGCGCCGCTCGCGGCAACTGGTCAAGCAAGCCAGCCAGCTTGAAGACCTGGCCCACCACATGGAACAGGGCTGGGAGGCCGAAGTACGCCTGGTGGTCGATGCCGCCTACCCTAGCGCCCGCCTGGTGCGCGCGTTGAGCGCGTTCATGCCGCAAAGCCGCGGCTGCCGGGTGCGCCTGCGTGAAGAAGTGCTGTCCGGGGTCGAAGAAGTGCTCCACGAAGGCATTGCCGACCTTGCCATCAGCAGTTTCAACATTGGCGGCTATCTGGGCACCGAGCTCAGCCCGGTGGAATTCGTCGCCGTCGCCCACCCGGAGCACAGCCTGCACCGCAGCGGCCGTGAAATCACCTTCCAGGACCTCGAAAGCCAGCTTCAAGTGGTGATCCGCGACTCGGGCCGCGCGCAACCGCGCGATGTCGGCTGGCTTGGCGCCGAACAGCGCTGGACGGTCGGCAGCCTGGGCACCGCGGCCACCTTTGTCAGCAGCGGCCTGGGCTTTGCCTGGCTGCCCCGGCACATGATCGAGCGCGAGCTGCGCGAAGGCGTGCTCAAGCCGCTGCCGCTGGATCAGGGTGGCAGCCGTCACCCACTGTTCTACCTTTATTCGAGCAAGGAAAAGACGCTGGGCCCGGCCACGCAGATTCTCATCGAGCTGCTGCGCAACTTCGACACTGCCCCGCTGGACGTGCCCTTCGCAGCCCCCCCGCAAGCCTGATAGGACCGCGCCCATGGCCTGTTTCGAACACGACGGATGCCTGCTGCACTACCAACAACTCGGCCAGGGCGAACCCCTGGTGCTGCTGCACGGGCTGGGGTCGAGCAGCCAGGATTGGGAACTGCAGTTGGAGGCATTCAGCCGCGATTACCGGGTCATCCTCATGGATATCCGCGGCCACGGGCAGTCATCGAAACCGCACCATGGCTACCGCATCAAGACCTTCAGTGAGGACCTGCTGGCCCTGCTCGAACACCTGGGCACCGGCCCCGTGCATTTTGTCGGGCTGTCGATGGGCGGCATGGTCGGGTTCCAGTTCGCTGTCGACCACCCGGCCTGGTTGCGCAGCCTGTGCATCGTCAACAGCGCCCCTGAGGTCAAGCGGCGCAGCCGCAGCGACTGGGTGTGGTGGTTCAAACGCTGGAGCCTGGCGCGCCTGCTCAGTGTCGAGGCCGTCGGCAAGGGCCTGGCGGCGCGGCTGTTCCCCAAGCCCGAGCAAGCCGAGCTAAGGCGCACGATGGCCGAACGCTGGGCACGCAACGACAAACGCGCCTACCTGAAAAGCTTCGATGCCATCGTCGACTGGGGCGTGCAGGAACGCATCGGGCAGATCAACTGTCCGACGCTTGTGATCAGCGCCGACCGGGATTACACCCCGGTACAAATCAAGGAGCTTTACGTGGCCCTGATGCCCAACGCAAAGCTGGCGGTCATCGAGGATTCGCGGCACGCTACGCCCCTGGACCAACCCGAGGTCTTCAACCTCACCGTGCTGCAGTTTCTGGCAGCCGCTTCAACCTCTCAAGGATCTTTGCGCCCATGCTGAAAAAACTGCTGCTCACCGCCTGCTCGGTCGCCTTCGCCACCTCTGTGATGGCCTCCGACAAGACCCCGCACGTACTGCTGGATACCAGCTTCGGCCAGGTTGAAATCGAGTTGAACGCTGAAAAAGCGCCGGTCAGCACCAAGAATTTCCTGCAGTACGTGGATAGCGGCTTCTACAACAACACCATCTTCCACCGCGTGATCCCAGGCTTCATGGTCCAGGGCGGCGGCTTTACCGACCAGATGGTGCAGAAGAGCACCCAGGACCCAATCAGAAACGAGGCCAGCAACGGGCTGCAGAACACCCGCGGCACCCTGTCGATGGCGCGTACCTCCGACCCGAACTCGGCCACCAGCCAGTTCTTCATCAACGTGGCCGACAACGATTTCCTCAACCCCGGCCGCGACCGTGGCTATGCCGTGTTCGGCAAGGTCACCAAAGGCATGGAAGTGGTTGACCAGATCGTCAATTCGCCCACCACCGTGAAAAAAGGCATGCGCGATGTGCCGGCAGATCCGGTCTACATCAAGTCCGCCAAACGCATCGATTGACCGCAGGCTGCACAGGGATGTGAATCCGCCTGCGGGTCGGCTGCAACAGGAGTGTGTTTACCCATGCTGTACCGTCGTTTCGAGCAGTTGATCGACATCTTCCGCGAGGCGCCCAGCGAGGCGCCTCCCGGCAAAGTCTGGCCCTTCTACCTCTATTACCTGCGCCAGGTGTGGCCGAGTTTTCTCGCCCTGCTGGTGGTCGGGCTGTTCGCCTCGTTGATCGAGGTAGCGATGTTCAGCTACCTGAGCCGCATCATCGACCTGGCCCAAGGCACGCCGAATGCCAACTTTTTCAGCGAGCACAGCGGCGAGCTGATCTGGATGCTGGTGGTGGTGCTGTTGCTGCGCCCGCTGTTCTTTGCCCTGCACGACCTGCTGGTGCACCAGACCATCAGCCCCGGCATGACCAGCATGATCCGCTGGCAAAACCATAGCTACGTGCTCAAACAGAGCCTGAATTTCTTCCAGAGTGACTTCGCCGGGCGTATTGCCCAGCGCATCATGCAAACCGGCAACTCGCTGCGTGATTCGGCGGTGCAGGCAGTCGATGCCCTGTGGCATGTGCTGATCTACGCCATCAGCTCACTGGTGCTGTTCGCCGAGGCCGATTGGCGGCTGATGCTGCCGCTGTTGGTGTGGATTGTCTGCTACATCGCCTCGCTGTGTTACTTCGTGCCCAAGGTGAAGGAGCGCTCGGTGATTTCGTCCGATGCCCGTTCCAAGCTGATGGGGCGCATCGTCGATGGCTACACCAACATCGCCACGCTCAAGCTGTTCGCCCATACCGATTACGAACAGCAGTACGCCCGCGAAGCGATCCGTGAACAGACCGAAAAAACCCAGCACGCCTCGCGCGTGGTCACCAGCATGGATGTGGTCATCACCAGCCTCAACGGCCTGCTGGTGGTCACCACCACCGGCCTTGCGCTGTGGCTGTGGAGCCAATCGCTGATCAGCGTAGGCGCCATTGCCCTGGCCACCGGCCTGGTGATCCGCATCGTCAACATGTCGGGCTGGATCATGTGGGTGGTCAACGGTATTTTTGAGAACATCGGCATGGTCCAGGACGGCCTGCAGACCATCGCCCAGCCGGTCACCGTCAGCGACCAGCCAGACGCCCCGCCGCTCACCGTCAGCCGTGGCGCGGTGCGCTTCGAGCAAGTGGGCTTTCACTACGGCAAAGGCAGCCAGGTGATCGACGGGTTGGACCTGGATATCCGCCCCGGCGAGAAAATCGGCCTGATCGGCCCGTCGGGGGCCGGCAAATCGACCCTGGTCAACCTGCTGCTGCGCCTGTACGACGTGCAGGCCGGGCGCATTCTGATCGATGGGCAGGACATTGCCGGGGTCAACCAAGCCAGCCTGCGGGCACAGATCGGCATGATTACCCAGGACACCTCGCTGCTGCACCGCTCGATCCGGGACAACCTGCTGTACGGGCGCCCTGACGCCACCGAGGCGCAGGTGTGGGAAGCGGTACGCCGGGCACGGGCCGATGATTTTATCGGCGAACTGTCAGACGCCCAGGGCCGCAGCGGCTTCGATGCCCATGTCGGTGAGCGCGGGGTGAAGCTGTCCGGTGGCCAACGCCAGCGCATCGCCATTGCCCGGGTGCTGTTGAAGAACGCACCGATCCTGATCATGGACGAGGCCACCTCGGCGCTGGACTCCGAAGTCGAGGCGGCCATCCAGGAAAGCCTCGAAACCCTCATGCAGGGCAAGACCGTGATTGCCATCGCCCACCGCCTTTCGACCATCGCGCGCATGGACCGCCTGGTGGTGCTGGACAAGGGCCGCATCGTCGAAATCGGCAGCCACAGCGAACTGCTGGCACAAGGCGGGCTGTATGCGCGGTTGTGGCAGCACCAGACTGGCGGCTTCGTCGGCGTCGATTGACCGCTGCGCCCCTCAAGCAAAGCCCCACCAAGCCGATACAGGTTGTCGTACAACAACTATAAGGCTCCTGGTGGGGCCGGCGAGGTGGTCATGCTGTTACGCCAATGGAATATCGCGCCCCGGGCTACATCGGGTTTTGCCTGCATTGCATTGATGGTGGCCCTGCTGGGCATGTTTTCCCTGGCCAAGATGGACGAGATCCGCGACTCGGCCACGGCCATGGAAACCAACTGGGTGCCGAGCATTCGCACCGTCGACACCATCCGCGAGAACATGCTGCGGGTACGCACCATCTCGCTGCGCGTCGCGCTCGACCCGAACCCTGCCAACGTCGACACCTATGTCGGCCAATACGATGCGCGCAACAAGGTCCTGCTGCAGAACATCAAGGACTACGAGGCGTTCGTCGACACCCCTGAAGAAACCCGCATCTACCAACAGTTCCAGCGCGATTTTGCGGTGTACCAGAAAGGCATGGCCGACTCCTTTGCCCTGGCGCGTCGCGGCGACACCGCGGCCCTGCACAAACTGGTGCTGGTGGACATGAAGCCTGTGGTCGATGGCACCGGCGCGCAGTTGGCCGAGCTGGGCGAGTTGTATGGCAAAAGCATCGAGCGCGAGGGCAGCCAGGCCGCCGAGCGCTTCGAGCAGTCGCGCACCATCGTCATTGGCGTGATCGCGCTGGCCGCATTGTTCACCATCGTCCTGGCCTGGCTGCTGACCCGCAGCATTGTCCAGCCATTGCGCGAGGCGGTGTTGGCCGCAAGGCAAGTTGCCGAAGGTGACTTGAGCAACCCGATCGTTGCCAGCGGCAACGATGAAGTCAGCCAATTGCAGCATTCGTTGGCGCAGATGCGTGAGCGCTTGCGCACCACCTTGGGCGAAATTTCGGGGTCTTCCACGCAACTGGCGGCGGCCTCCGAAGAGCTGCATGCAGTGACCGAAGAATCCGGGCGTGGCATCACCCGCCAGCACGATGAAATCGAGCAGGCCGCCACCGCCGTCAACCAGATGAGCGCAGCGGTCGAGGAAGTGGCGCGCAATGCGGTGTCCACCTCCGAGGCCTCGCGGGTTTCGACCCAGTCGGCGCAACAGGGCCAGGCGCGGGTATCGCAGACCATCGAGGCGATCAGCGACCTGACCGAAGAAGTGACGGCGTCGGCTGCGCTGGTGGCAACCCTCGCCGAGCAGTCGCAGGAAGTCGGCAAGGTACTGGATGTGATCCGCGCCATTGCCGAGCAGACCAACCTGCTGGCGCTCAACGCAGCCATCGAGGCCGCCCGCGCAGGCGAGTCGGGGCGCGGGTTTGCCGTGGTCGCCGATGAAGTGCGGGCGCTGGCGCATCGTACGCAGAATTCCACCCAGGAAATCGAGCAGATGGTGAGTTTGATGCGCAATGGCTCAAGCCAGGCGCTGACGGCCATGCAAAGCAGCAGCGCGCGTGCGCGCGATACCCAAGAGTTGGCGCAGAGCGCTGGGCATGCGTTACAGGAGATCACCTCGGGCATTGGCGAGATGTACGAGCGCAACCTGGTGATCGCCAGTGCCGCCGAGGAACAGGCGCAGGTGGCGCGCGAGGTGGACCGCAACCTGACCAATATCAGGGATTTGTCGGTGCAAAGCGCGACCGGCGCGCAGCAGACCAATGCGTCGAGCCAGGAGCTGTCGCGCCTGGCCAATGGGCTCAATGGGTTGGTGAAGCGCTTTACCCTGTAATGCCCTCATCGCAGGCTGTCGCCAGCTCCCACAAAGACCGCGCACAGCCACAACATTGAGGGCTGGCCCAGATCCTGTGGGAGCTGGCGACAGCCTGCGATGAGGCCACCACAAGCTTGCACAAAACCATAGAAGCTCCCACGCGGCCCCCAACCCTCAATCCTTGCGATAGGGCAACGCCGCGCTGGCCTCTTCGGCATACGCCAACACCCCCACCCGCTCCTGCTGCAAAAACTCATCCACCGCCCGGCGCAACCCCGGGTGCAGCAGGTAGTGCCACGACCGCGTAATCACCGGCTCAAAGCCGCGAATCAGCTTGTGCTCACCCTGTGCCCCGGCATCGAAACGCTGCAAGCCTTCGGCGATGGCGAAGTCCATGCCCTGGTAGAAGCAGGTCTCGAAGTGCAGCCGGTCGAACTCGTCCAGGCAGCCCCAGTAACGGCCATACAGGCTGTCGCCGCCCATCAAGCTCAAGGCCATGGCCACCTCGCGCCCGTGCTGGCTGGCAATCACCACCCGCAGCGCCTCGGGCATACGCTCGGCGATCAGGCTGAAGAACTCGCGGGTCAGGTACGGCGCGCGGCGGCGTACCGCGTAGGTGTTGGTGTAGCAGCGGTAGACGAAGTCCCATTGCGCCTGGCTCAGTTCGTCGCCGCGATACCAGGCGAAGGCGATGCCCTGCCCCGCCACCTGCTCGCGCTCCTTGCGCATCTGCTTGCGCTTGCGTGAGCTCAAGGTGTCGAGAAAGTCCTGAAAATCCCGGTAGCCGCGGTTGCGCCAGTGAAACTGGCAGCCCAGCCGCTCCATCCAGCCGGGCTGCCCGGCCAGGGCGGTGTCCAGCGCCGGGTCGGTAAAGTTGATGTGCGCCCCCGACAGCCCGCCCTTGGCCAGGTACTCGGGCAGAGCCTGCAACAGCAACACGCCATCGGCCGGTTGCCGGCACAGCAGGCGCGGCCCGCTCACCGGGCTGAACGGCACCGCGCCGAGCAGCTTGGGGTAGTAAGCGATACCCGCCCGCTCACAGGCGTCGGCCCAGCCGTGATCGAACACGTACTCCCCGAACGAATGCCATTTGCGATAGGCCGGCAGCAGCGCGCGCACCACACCGTCAGCTTCAAGCACCAGGTGCTCGGCAGCCCAGCCGGTATTGGGGGTGACGCTTGCGCTGTCCTCCATGGCGCTGAGAAAGGCATGGCGCAGAAACGGCTGGCCGTCGGGCACCAGTGCATCCCAGGTGGTCGCCGGCAGGTCACGCAGGTGGGCAAGGCTGTGAAGGCTGATCACGGTTCCGACTCACTGAAAGAAGAGCGCCAGTATTGCCAAAGTGCCCCCGACACTCAAATGACGACGTGTTCGATTAACACCAGTGCCACTGTTTAGACATTATTCTGTAATCCCTCCCCGCAATACTTGCGCCTGTTTTCGAAAGCCACAGAACCTGTCTATTCAGGCCCTTTCCGAAGATATGCCAACTCGCAGGTGCGCGTTTTAGCCGCCCGCAACCTTTCCAACAGGGAGAACCTTATGCGTCTTGTTTCTACACTTACCGGAGTGAGCCTCACCGGCATGATGCTGGCTCTAAGTACTCCGGCCAGTGCCGCGGTCGACGCCAAACTGCTCGAAATGCTCCGCGCCAATGGTTCGATCAACCAGGCGCAGTACACCGAACTGCAAGGTGACCTGGCTGCAGAAACCAAGGAAAAGGTAGCGCAAAAAGCTCAGGCCGACCGCATGAGCTCCTTCGAACAGAAAGTGGCATGGGCCGCCAAGACCCAGATCAAGGGTGATGTGCGCCTGCGTTACGAAGACGTCAACGTTGACGACCCGATTGCCCGCAGCAACAACCAGGACCGCCAGCGTGTGCGTGCCCGCGTTGGCTTCTACAGCGAGGTCAACCCGCAGGTCGATGCAGGTATTCGTATTGCCACCGGCAGCGGCGCCGACCGTCGCTCGACCAACCAGAGCCTGGACAACTACTTCGACAAAAAGGCGCTGTGGGTCGACATGGCCTACCTCGACTGGCACCCGACTGCGGTGCCGAACCTGCACATCATCGGCGGCAAGATCGCGCAGCCCTGGGTGAGCATGGGCGACATCATCTGGGACAGCGACATCAACCCCGAGGGCGTGGCGGTTACCTACAAGACCAACCTAGGCCCGGCCGAAGTATTCGCCAGCGCCGGCCAGTACACCCTGCAGGACAACGTCGACGGCGACGGCGTGCAGTACAAGCATGACGCACAGCTGTACCACGGCCAGTTGGGTGCCAAGTTCAACGCTGCCGATACCGTCAAGGTCACCGTGGGCGGCAGCCTGTATGGCTACGACAACGACAAGGAATCGACCCTGCTGCGCTCGCTGGGCAACACCACCAACGAGTTCAACCTGGTTGAAGGCTTCGGCCAGGTCGACTTCACCGGCTTCGCCATCCCGCTGTCGGCCTATGGCCAGATGGTCAAGAACACCGAAAGCACCGACGGCAAGGACAAGGCCTGGCTGGCCGGTTTGAAGACCAAGCTCGGCGCCTGGAGCCTGGACTACAACTACCGTGACGTGCAGCGCAACGCAGTAGTGAGCCTGTTTACCGACTCGGACTTCGGCAACGGCTTCACCGGTTCGCGCGGGCACAAGTTCAAGGTGGGTTACGAGATCGACAAGAACTTCTCGTTGGGCGCGGCCTACCTGATGGCCAAGACCGACTATTCCAACCTGCCTAACAGCGATGCCAGCGTCGACACCATGCAGCTGGACCTGGAAGCGAAGTTCTAAGCGGCAACACCCTCTGCTTTACGCTCAGGCGGAAAATGCTGACCCCATCCAGCGTTTTCCGCCTTTTTTTGCCTGAAGCAGCGTGGGGGATCACCCAGCCGTTCCGGGCTGCGCTGCCGCGCAGAGAACTGGGCAGCGTGGGAGATTCTATGGTTTCGGGCAAGTCGCTTTTGATTGTGTAGGAGCGGCCTTGTGTCGCGAAAGGGCTGCGAAGCAGCCCCAGGATCTGTTCACCCACCAAAATCGCTGGGGCTGCTCCGCAGCCCTTTCGCGACACAAGGCCGCTCCTACACTGACCGCGTAGACGGCATCGATATGGGATGGGCAAGCCCGCTCCCACCGGTTTTTCCAAGCCTGAATCAGTGCTTGCGCAGAATCACGCTGCCGATCGAATACCCCGCACCAAACGAGCTGAGTACCGCAACCGAACCTTCGGCCAGGTCATCCTGGTGCAGGTGGAACGCAATCACCGAGCCTGCAGAACTGGTGTTGGCGTACCGGTTGAGAATCACCGGTGCCTCTTCTTCGCTCACATCACGCCCCAGCAGTTTCTTGACGATCAGGTGGTTCATGCTGAGGTTGGCCTGGTGCAGCCAGAAACGCTTCACATCCGACGGCTGCAAGCCGTTCTCGCCCAGGTGCTTGCCAATCAGCTCGGCAACCATCGGGCACACTTCACGGAACACCTTGCGGCCTTCCTGGACGAACAGTTTGTCCGGCGCGGTTGCGGCTTCTTCGGCGGCGCGGTTGAGGAAGCCGAAGTTGTTGCGGATGTTGTTGGAGAACACCGTCGCCAGCTTGGTGCTGACCACATCGAACTGATGCCTGGACGTTGCCAGGTCGGCGCGCTCGACCAGCACAGCGGTGGCCGCATCGCCAAAAATGAAATGGCTGTCTCGGTCACGGAAGTTCAGGTGGCCGGTGCAGATTTCCGGGCTGACCACCAGCACCGAGCGGGCCTGGCCCAGTTGCACGCTGTTGGCGGCAGCCTGGATACCGAAGGTGGCCGAGGAACAGGCTACGTTCATGTCAAAGGCAAAACCCTCGATGCCCAGGGCGTTCTGGATTTCGATGGCGATGGCCGGGTACGGGCGCTGCAAGTTGGAACAGGCCACGATCACCGCATCCACGTCGGCAGCCGTGCGACCTGCGCGCTCCAGGGCCTGGCGCGCGGCGGCAACGCCCATTTCGCAGAGCACCGAAGGCTCGTCGTTGGAGCGCTCCGGCAGGCGCGGCTTCATGCGCTGTGGGTCCAGAATGCCGGCCTTGTCCATGACGAAGCGGCTCTTGATGCCCGAGGCTTTTTCGATGAATGCAGCGTCCGACAGCGGCGCTGCCTCGACCTCGCCGCGCTCGATGGCAGCGGCATTGTCGCGGTTGAACTGCTGCGACCAGGTGTTGAAGGACTCCACCAGTTCTTCGTTGGAAATGCTCTGGGCCGGGGTATACAGGCCGGTGCCGCTGATCACGACGTTATGCACGGACGATCCTCTGGTCAGAGGCCATCGCCACACGGCGCTGGCCGGGATAATGGCACCTTGGTGCCAACTTGCTGACGAAGGCTGTGCCCTCGTACACGGTCCGCCCGCCCCAGCGTAGGAGCGGGCTTACCCGCGAACGGCCGCAGCGCGGCCGCAAATTCCAGCAAGTTTGCCACAACTCGTGGCGTTTAGGCTTCCACCAGGCTCCACTGCTTGCTCAGGCGTTTGTCCGACACCGGCACCTTGGTGCCCAACTGCTGGCCAAACAGCGACACGCGGTATTCCTCAAGCAACCAACGGTACAAGGTTAGTTGCTCGTCGCGCTTGCCCTCCTGGGCATGCTTTTCGGCACGGGCCTTGTACTGCGCCCAGCAGTTGCTCAGCTCGGCGCTCCACACCCGGTCTTTCTGCACCTGCGAGCCGAGTTTTTCCAGGCGCAGCTCCACCGCCTTCAGATAGCGCGGCAGCTCTTTGAGCCACACGCCAGGGGTTTCGCGCACAAAGCCTGGATACACCAGGTTGGCCAACTGCTGCTTGATGTCGTTGAGCGCCACCGCCTGGCTGAGGTCGATCTTGCCCTTGAAGCGCTTCTGCAAGCCATGCCACAGCTTGAGCACCTCAAGCGTCAGCCGCGCCAGGCGCTCGGCATGCTCGGCCCAGTTGCCGCGTTTGCGCTCGGCAAGCGACGCAAGGCCCGCGCCATCACGCGGCAGCGGCTCCTCGCCTTCGAGCACGCAGCTGTCCAGGCTGGCCAGCAGAATGTCTTCGACCAGCGCCTCGACGCGGCCCAGCTCGCGGTACAGCAGGCCAAGCTCGGTCAGCCCCGGCAGCTTGCCGCGCAAGAACTTCGCCGGCTCCGCCAACTGCTGCAGCAACAGGCGCTGCAAAGCACGGCGGTGCTGGAATTCGGCCTCGGCCTGGGTCGAGAAACGCCCCTCGCGCACGGCGCCGTTCTCTTCGACCAGGGCGGGGTAGACAGTCATCGACAGCCCGGCGATTTTCTGTTGCGTGGTTTGCGCCACCTCGGCAAAAGCCTTGGCCTGCACCGGGCGCTCGGTTTTCTCATCGCGCGGCAAGGCCAGCGCAGCCTGGCTTGCCGCTGCAAAGCGTGCGGTCAGCTCGGCCAGGTCACGGCCTTCACCCAGGAACTTGCCTTGGCCATCGACCACCTCGATGTTCATCCGCAAGTGCCCTTCCACCGCAGCGCCAGCCTCGGCCCAGGCCTCGTCGGGCACCCGTGCGCCGGTCATGCGCAGCAGCTCCTGCCCCAGTGCCTGGGGCAACGCGCCCTGGGCGAAGGTCATGCGCGACAGAGACGCCTTGACGAAGTCCGGCACCGGCACGAAGTTCTTGCGCAGGGCCTTGGGCAGGTTGCGCACCAAGGCTATGCACTTGGCCTCCAACAGCCCCGGCACCAGCCACTCCAGACGCTCGCCCGGCAGGTTCGGCAACAGCGGCGCCGGTACCCGCACGGTCACGCCGTCACGCGGGTGATTGGGCTCGAAGTGGTAGCTCAGCGACAGGCGCAGGTCGCCCACCTGTAAATGGTCGGGGTACTGCGCGGCGGTGACCTCACTGGCTTCGCGGGCCAGCACGTCCTCTTCGCGCATGATCAGCAGGTTGGCGTCCTGCTGGCTGGTCATGCGGTACCAGGCGTCGAAGGTCGCGGTCTGGTGGATTTCTGCCGGCAGCCGCGCCTCATAGAAGGCATAGAGCGTTTCTTCATCAGCCAGGATGTCGCGGCGCCGGGCCTTGGCTTCCAGCTCGTCGAGCTGTTCGAGCAGGCGTTTGTTGGCCGCCAGGCACTTGGCCCGCGACTGGATTTCACCGCCCACCAGCGCTTCGCGGATAAACAGCTCACGCGAGGTGACCGGGTCGATCGGGCCAAAGTGCACAGGCCTGCGGCCCACCAGAATCAGGCCGTAGAGGGTGATCTGCTCGTAGGCCACCACTTGCCCGCGCTTCTTCTCCCAGTGCGGCTCGAAGTGGTTCTTCTTGATCAGATGGCCGGCCAGCGGCTCGATCCAGTCCGGTTCGATTTTTGCCACCATGCGCGCGTACAGCTTGGTGGTCTCGACCAACTCGGCGGCCATGACCCACTGCGGGCGTTTGCGGCCGATGCCGGACGAGGGGTGAATCCAGAAACGCCGCTGCCGAGCGCCTTGGTAGTCGCCCTCCTCGGCCTTGTGGCCGATCTGGCTGAGCAAGCCACTGAGAATGGCCTTGTGCATGCGCAGGTAGTCAGCCGGCTCTTTATTGACCGTCAGTTGCAGCTCGCGACAAATCAGCGACAACTGGCGATGGGCATCACGCCATTCGCGCAGGCGCAGGTAATTGAGGAAATTCTTCCGGCACCAGTTACGCAGCGGGCTTGCGGTCAATGCCTGGCGCTGCTCCTCGAACGCACGCCACACGTTCACCAGCGCGGCGAAGTCCGAGTCGACATCCTTCCACTGCGCGTGGGCCTGGTCGGCGGCCTGCTGGCGCTCCGGCGGGCGCTCGCGGGGGTCTTGCACCGATAGCGCACTGGCGACGATCAGCACTTCCTGCAAGCTGCCCTGGCGGGCGCCTTCGAGCAGCATGCGGCCCATGCGCGGGTCGATCGGCAGGCGCGCCAGCTGGCGGCCCAGCGGCGTCAGCTGGTTCTCGCGGTTGACCGCCGAAAGCTCCTGCAACAGGTTGAAACCGTCGCTGATGGCCTTGCCATCTGGCGGCTCGATGAACGGGAAGGCGTCGATGGCGCCCAGGCGCAGGTGCAGCATCTGCAGGATCACCGCCGCCAGGTTGGTACGCAAGATCTCAGGGTCGGTGAACGCCGGGCGGCCGTTGAAATCTTCCTCGCTGTACAGGCGGATACAGATACCCGGCTCAACGCGGCCGCAGCGGCCTTTACGCTGGTTGGCGCTGGCCTGCGAGACCGCCTCGATGGGCAGGCGCTGCACCTTGGCGCGGTAGCTGTAGCGGCTGATACGCGCGGTGCCGCTGTCGATCACATAGCGGATGCCCGGCACGGTCAGCGAAGTTTCGGCAACGTTGGTGGCCAGCACCACGCGCCGGCCACTGTGCGACTGGAAAATCTTCTGTTGCTCGGCAGGCGTCAGGCGCGCATACAGCGGCAGGATTTCGGTATGGCGCAGCTGCGCCTTGCGCAGTATTTCCGCAGCATCGCGGATTTCGCGCTCGCCGGGCAGGAATACCAGCACATCGCCCGGGCCCTTGCCCTGGCTGCGCTCGAAGTGGGCGATTTCATCGAGGGTGGCGAGGATCGCCTGGTCGACACTGAGGTCGTCCTCGATCTGGTTGCCCTCTTCGTCCTGCTCGCTGGTCAGCGGGCGGTACCAGGTATCGACCGGGTAGGTGCGGCCCGACACTTCGATGATCGGCGCGCCATCGAAGTGCTTGGAGAAACGCTCAAGGTCGATGGTCGCCGAGGTGATGATCAGCTTCAGTTCGGGACGGCGGTGCAGCAGGGTTTTCAGGTAGCCAAGCAGAAAGTCGATGTTCAGGCTGCGCTCGTGGGCTTCGTCGACGATGATGGTGTCGTAGCGCTCGAGAAAACGGTCGTGCTGGGTTTCGGCCAGCAGAATACCGTCGGTCATCAGCTTGACCAGGGTGTTCGAATCGCTCTGGTCCTCGAAGCGCACCTGATAACCCACCAGTGCTCCCAGTGGGGTGCCCAGTTCTTCGGCAACACGCGCGGCCACGCTGCGCGCCGCGATGCGTCGCGGCTGGGTGTGGGCGATCAGGCCATGGCTGCCGCGGCCCAGCTCCAGGCAGATCTTGGGCAACTGGGTGGTCTTGCCCGAACCGGTTTCACCGGCGATTACCAGCACCTGATGCTCGGCCAGGGCCTTCTTGATCTCGTCACGCTTGGCTGCAATCGGCAGGCTGTCGTCGTAACGGATGCTCGGCACGCTCTGCTGGCGCGCAGTCACCTGGGCGAAGGAGGCCTGAACCTTCTCGGCCCACTGGGCAAGCTTGGCCTCATCTGGGCGCTTGCGCAGTTCGTGCAATTGCCGGCGCAGGCGATGGCGGTCGGCGATCATGGCGTGGTCGAGGTTGTTCAGCAACTGGTCGATGGCTTGGTCTGTCATGGGGCTTTTTAATGATGCAGGTGAGCCTGCTTGTGCATGATCGGCATTCGTGTGGGTGGCAATTGTCGCAGATTTGCCTGATAGATGCTGAGGGGCCTGTGCGGGCCCTATCGCAGGCTGTCGCCAGCTCCCACTGGAGTCCGGGTCAGGCACCGATATTGCGGTTGTACGCGGTCTTTGTGGGAGCTGGCGCCAGCCTGCGATGAGGCCCGGCAGCAGCCGAATTGTTTAGCCAGCGCTGATGTGAAGGTTGCCATTCACCGCTTTAATCAACCTTACAGCGCATGTGAGTATCAAGGCATGCTTCCAGCCCCGATCATCGCCCGCCCGCTGCCCAGCCCTTCGCAACCGAAGGCCAGGGCGCGTGCCGGCGAGAATCCTCTGGTGCATATCATCCTCGCCTTCTGGGCCTTGTGGCATTGCCGTCATGCGCGCCCACCGGACACCTCGCCCGCCCCTTGCTGACCCGTTCCGGCCCTTGCGCCGGCTCCTTCAGTGCGACCGCTGGCAATTGAACAGCGGCCCCGTGCGCCCTTAGGCGCGAGCGAACCCCCATGCATTTTGCTCCTGCAGAACAGGCCAGACGTTTTCTGGCCGACAACCCCGATATCGACCTGATCGAGCTGTTTATCCTTGATGCCAACGGCGTGCCACGCGGCAAGCTGCTGCACCGCGATGAACTGCTGGCGGTGTACGAGAGCGGCAGGCCGCTGCCCAGCACCATCCTCGGCCTGACCCTCAACGGCGACGACGTCGAGAACTCCGGCCTGGTGTGGGAGGTGGGCGATATTGATTGCCGCGCCTACCCCCTGCAAGACAGCTTGGTCCGCCTGCCCTGGCGCCGCGTACCGACGGCCGCGGTACAGGTCAGCATGCACCCGCGCGAAGGCCTGCCAGCCAGCGTCGCCGACCCGCGCCATGTGCTGCTGCGCACCCTGGAGGCGCTCAAGGCCGACGGCTATTACCCGGTCATGGCCTGCGAACTCGAGTTCTATCTGCTCGACCAGAAACGCGACGCCCAAGGCCGCCCGCAACCTGCGCTGGATAGCGACGGTGGCCGGCCACGTGCCACGCAGGTTTATGGGCTGCGCGAGCTGGAGCAGATCGAGCCGTTTCTTGCCGACTTGTACGCCGCCTGCAAAGCCCAAGGCATTCCGGCGCGTACGGCAATCTCCGAATATGCCCCAGGCCAGGTGGAAATCACCCTGGAGCACGGCGATGCACTGCTGGCCATGGACCAGGCCGTGCGTTACAAGCGCCTGGTCAAAGGCGTGGCCAATGCCCACGGCATGCAGGCCTGCTTCATGGCCAAGCCGTTCGACCAACTGGCCGGCACCGGCATGCACATGCACTTGAGCCTGGCCGATGCGCACGGCAACAACCTGTTCGCCAGTGACGACAAGGCCGGCACACCGCTGCTGCGCCAGGCGGTGGCCGGCATGCTGCGCCACTTGCGCGAGTCGTTGTTGCTGTTCTGCCCCAACGCCAACTCGTACCGGCGCTTCCAGGCCAACAGCTACGCCCCGCTGGCGCCCACCTGGGGCGTGGACAACCGCACCGTCAGCTTGCGCGTACCGGGCGGGCCGGCCGCCAGCCGGCACATCGAGCACCGCATCTGCGGCGCCGACGCCAACCCCTACCTGGCCGCCGCTGCGATTCTTGCCGCCACTCACCAGGGCATTCGCGAGCAACTCGACCCCGGCGCGCCGGTGCAGGGTAACGGCTATGCCCAGGCCACCGAGCATCTGCCCACCGACTGGCTGACCACCCTCGATGCCCTGCAAGGCTCGGCGTGGGCGCGCGAGGCATTGGGCGCAGAATTTCTAGGGGTGTATCTGAAGGTCAAGCGCGCCGAGTACCGCCAGTTCATGGCCGAAGTCAGCGAGCAGGACTGGCGCTGGTACCTGCACCAGGCCTGAGCCCCCCGAACGACCACAAGGATTACCCATGAACGCAGCAAGCAACACAGGCGCAGCCGAGCGCGCGCCGTCCTACTACAGCGCCAGCCTCAACGACCACACCGAGTACCCAAGGCTTGCGGGCACGGTGCAGGTGGATGTGGCGATCATAGGCGGCGGTTTCACCGGCGTGGCCACCGCGGTAGAGCTGGCCGAACGCGGGCTGAAGGTGGCCATCGTCGAAACCAACCGCATCGGCTGGGGTGCCAGCGGGCGCAACGGTGGCCAGGTGACGGGCAGTCTGTCGGGCGACGAGGCGATGCGTACGCAAATGCGTCAGCGCCTGGGCGACGAGGTCGACGATTTCATCTGGCAGCTTCGCTGGCGCGGGCACCAGATCATCGAGCAGCGCGTAGCGCGCTATGGCATCGACTGCGACCTCAAGCACGGCCACCTGCACGCGGCCATGAAACCTGCGCACATCAAGGAGTTGCGGGCCTTCGAGGCCGAAGCCCAGCGCCGCGGCATGGGCGAGCAGGTGCAACTGCTGGACCGCGCAGCGATGGCCGAACACCTGCAGAGCCCGCTGTACCTGGGTGCCCTGAAGAACCTGCGCAACCTGCACCTGCACCCGCTCAACCTGTGCCTGGGCGAGGCGCGCGCCGCCCACAGCCTGGGGGCGCTGATTTTCGAGCATTCCGAGGTGCTGGACATCGTGCACGGCCCGCGCCCGGCGGTGGTTACCGCCCATGGCCGGATTGAAGCCCGCCAGGTGATGCTGGCCGGTGACGTGTATCACAAGCTGGAAAACCGTCAGCTCAAGGGCAAGATCTTCCCGGCGATGGGCGGCATCGTCACCACGGCGCCGCTTGGCGCGCTGGCCGAGCAGATCAACCCGCAGGACCTGGCGGTCTACGACTGCCGCTTCGTGCTCGATTACTACCGGCTGACCGCTGACAAACGCCTGCTGTTTGGTGGTGGCGCAAACTATTCAGGACGCGATTCGCGGGATATCGAAGCCGAGCTGCGCCCGTGTATCGAGCGCACCTTCCCGGCGCTCAAGGGCGTGCCGATCGAGTTCCAGTGGAGCTGCGCCATGGGCATCGTGGTCAACCGCATTCCGCAACTGGGCAAGCTTTCGGACAACGTCTGGTACTGCCAGGGGTATTCGGGGCACGGCATCGCCACCAGCCACATCATGGGCGAGATCATGGCCGAGGCACTGACTGGGACGCTTGAGAAGTTCGATACGTTTGCCGGGTGCAAACACATCAAGGTACCGATGGGGGACTTGCTGGGCAACCCGCTGTTGGCGGCGGGGATGTGGTACTACGGCATGCTTGAGAAATTGCGCTAAGGCACAGAGGGGGCGCTTTGCGCCCCAATCGCAGGCTGGCGCCAGCTCCCACAGAATCTGGGCAAGGCCTCAATATTGCGACTTTGCGCGATCTCTGTGAGAGCTGGCGATAGCCTGCGATGGGCCGCAGCGCGGCCCTGCTGTGAAAATCAGGCGATCTTCTTCAGGCCTTGCTTTTTCAGCTCTTCATCACGCAGTTCGCGGCGCAGGATCTTGCCCACGTTGGTGGTCGGCAAGGCATCGCGGAACTCGATAGCCTTGGGCACCTTGTAACCGGTGACATTGGCGCGCATGTGCTCCATCACCTGCTCCTTGGTCAAGGTCATGCCCGGCTTGACCACGATGAACACCTTGATCAGCTCACCGGTTTTTTCATCCGGTACGCCGATGGCCGCGCATTGCAGCACGCCCGGCAAGGCCGCCAGCACATCTTCGAGCTCGTTAGGGTAGACGTTGAAGCCCGACACCAGAATCATGTCTTTCTTGCGGTCGACGATGCGCATGTAGCCGTCCGGCTGGATCAACGCAATGTCGCCGGTCTTCAACCAGCCGTTGCTGTCGAGAATCTCGGCGGTGGCTTCGTCGCGCTGCCAGTAGCCCTTCATCACCTGCGGGCCCTTGATGCACAGCTCGCCCACTTCGCCCAGCGGCAGTTCCTGGCCGGCGTCGTCGATGACCTTGCACAGCGTCGAAGGCACCGGAATACCGATGGTCCCCACCTGGTTGGCCTCGGCCGGGTTGACCGCCGCCACCGGGCTGGTCTCGGTCATGCCATAGCCTTCACAGATGGCGCAGCCAGTGACAGCCTTCCAGCGCTCGGCAACACTCAGTTGCAGGGCCATGCCGCCCGACAGGGTGATTTTCAGCGCTGAGAAGTCCAAGGCGCGGAACGCCTCGCTGTTGCACAGAGCCACGAACAGCGTGTTCAGCCCGACAAAGCCGCTGAACTTCCATTTGCTCAACTCTTTGACCATCGCCGGCAGGTCACGCGGGTTGCTGATCAACACGTTGTGGTTGCCGATCAGCATCATCGCCATGCAATGGAAGGTAAACGCATAGATGTGGTACAGCGGCAGCGGCGTGATGAGGATCTCGCAACCTTCGTGCAGGTTGGCGCCCATCAGCGCACGGCACTGCAGCATGTTCGCCACCAGGTTGCGGTGGGTGAGCATCGCGCCCTTGGCAACCCCGGTGGTACCGCCGGTGTATTGCAGCACGGCAACATCGTTGGGCTGCGGGTTGGCCTCGGTGACTGCGCCGCCTTTGCCCAGCGCCAGGGCGTCGTTGAAACGCACCGCCTTGGGCAGGTTGTAGGCCGGCACCATCTTTTTCACGTACTTGACGACGCTGTTGATCAGCAGACGCTTGAGCGGCGGCAGCAGGTCGGCCACTTCAGTGACGATGACGTGGCGCACCTGGGTCTTGGGGACGACTTTTTCGGCAAGGTGCGCCATGTTGGCCAGGCACACCAGCGCCTTGGCGCCGGAATCGTTGAACTGGTGCTCCAGCTCCCGCGCGGTGTACAGCGGGTTGGTATTGACCACGATCAGCCCGGCGCGCATGGCACCGAACACCGCTACCGGGTATTGCAGCACGTTGGGCAGTTGCACGGCGATACGGTCGCCTGGCTGCAGGTCGGTGTGCTGTTGCAGCCAGGCGGCGAAGGCGCCGGACAGCGTGTACAGCTCACCATAGGTGAGGGTCTTGCCCAGGTTGCTAAAGGCAGGTTTATCGGCAAAGCGATGGCAGGATTGCTTGAGTACGGCCTGGATATTGGGGAATTCGTCAGGATTGATGTCCGCCGTTATCCCGGCTGGGTACTTATCCTTCCAAAAATGTTCGATCATGGAAGCCCGCTCCTTCAGCAACAGCGAATTCGGTACGCGTCAATGCGCTTATTATTGATATGGAAAGCCGGCTTGCTGGCAAGCCGGGCATCCTCAGAAACGCGCCGAGAGTATCAGCTTTGCCAAGGGTCGCCTAGAGGCCGAAACGGGCTTCACGGTCACGAAAATGACTGCATAGCCAAGCCTGGTCACGAACATATTGCCCTGTCGCGCAGAGAACTGGGCAGCGTGGGAGATTCTATGGGTTTGTACCTGCCTGTTCTCGCCAGACACCTCTCCTTGTGGCGAGCGGGCTCGCCACAACTCTCTATCATTTCCCGCAGGATTGGGCCCCACCGCAATGTTGCGGTTGAGCACGGCCTCAGTGGGCGACAGCCTGCGATTGGCCGGAACGGCCCTGACGATCAGGCCGTGTCGCGCAGCTCTCGGCGCAGGATCTTGCCCACCGGCGTCATCGGCAGCGAGTCACGCAGCACGATGTGCTTGGGCACTTTGTAGCCGGTGAGATTGGCCTTGCAGTAGGCCTTGAGCTCCTCGACGCTGACCCCGCCTGCCCGTGGCACCACGAACAGCTTGACCGCCTCCCCCGAGCGCTCGTCAGGCACGCCGATGGCTGCACAACTGGCTACCTGCGGGTGGTTCATCAGCACGTCTTCGATTTCGTTGGGGTACACATTGAAACCCGAGACGATGATCATGTCCTTCTTGCGGTCGACGATACGGGTAAACCCGTCCGGGTCGATGATCGCGATATCGCCCGTTTTGAACCAGCCCTCGGCGTCCAGGGCCTGGGCGGTGGCTTCAGCTTGCTGCCAGTAGCCTTTCATGACCTGCGGGCCCTTGATGCACAGCTCGCCCCGTTCACCCAAGGGCTGCTCGTTGCCATCGTCGTCGATTACCTTGAACGCGGTGCCGACCACCGGGATACCCACCGTGCCCAGACGCGCCAGCTTGCCGTAGGGGTTGGTGCTGGCCACGGGTGAGGTTTCGGTAAGCCCATAGCCTTCGACAATACGGCAGCCAGTGAGCGCCTCCCAGCGTTCAGCAGTGGCCTTGACCAAGGCCGTGCCGCCAGAGTTGGTGACTTTGAGCGCCGAAAAATCCAGGGCCTTGAAGCCTGGGTGGTCCATCAGCGCCACAAACAGCGTGTTAAGCCCAAGCAGGCCGGTAAAGCGCCACTTGCCCAGCTCTTTGATGAAACCTGCGATATCCCGAGGGTTGGTGATCAGCACGTTATGGTTGCCGGTCACCATCATGCACATGCAATTCGCGGTGAAGGCATAGATGTGGTACAGCGGCAGCGGCGCGATCATCACCTCCTGCCCTTCCTTGATCAGCGGCTGGCCGTCGGGCCCGTGTTGGGCAAAACAGGCCAGCACCTGCAGCATGTTGGCGACCAGGTTGCCGTGGGTGAGCATGGCGCCTTTGGCCAGGCCCGTGGTGCCACCGGTGTATTGCAGCACGGCAACATCATCGAGCACCTGCGGCACCGCCTGGTGCGACTGGCCGCGGCCCTGGCGCAGCACCTGCTTGAACGACACGGCCTGGGGCAACTGATAGGCCGGGACCATCTTCTTGAACTTGTCGATCACGGTGTTGACCAGCCAGCCCTTGGCCGCAGGCAACAAGTCGCCCATTTTGGCCTCGATCAGATAGTCGATGCCGGTGTCGGGCAGCACCGCCTGCACACGGCTGCCGAACATGTTCAGGTAAACCAGGGCGCGGGCGCCGGAGTCCTGGAACTGGTGGCGCATCTCACGCTCGGTGTACAGCGGGTTGGTGTTGACCACCACAAGCCCTGCGCGCAGGGCGCCGAACACGGTAATCGGGTATTGCAGCACGTTGGGCATCTGCACCGCGATGCGCTCACCGGGCTTGAGGTCGGTGTGCTGCTGCAGCCAGGCGGCGAAGGCGGCGCTGTGGCGCTCAAGCTCGGCGTAGGTGAGCGTAACCCCCAGGTTGCTGAACGCCGGGCGGTCGGCGAAGCGCTTGCAGGAGCGCTCGAACACTTCGACCACCGAGCTGTAGGCGCTGAGGTCGAGGGTGGATGGCACGCCCTGGGGGCGTTTGTCGTTCCAGAAGTCGGCTTGCATTTATTATTGTTCCTCTGCCTGGCGCTGCGATGAGTCCCTTGCCGTAACTGCAAAAAGGCGTTGTGCCGACGTTAGCAGGTCCCCCCCAGGTGGCAAACACGCCAAGTGCTGCCATTAACATTGTGAATCTTATTTGTGCCCTTCCTGCAATCTCAGCGGTTGTGCGTACACTAGTGAACACACCCCGCGGACAAGGACCGGCCATGCCCCATGACGCCTTCTGGTTGCCTGCCAGCGAGCATTGCAGCCTGTACGTGCACCAGTGGCTGCCATCCACACCGGTCAAGGCCGTGGTGCTGCTGGCCCACGGCATGGCCGAGCATGCCGGGCGCTACCAGCGTCTGGGCGAAGCCTTGAATGACGCAGGGTTTGCCTTGTTCGGCCACGACCAGCGCGGCCACGGCCGCACCGCCGAGCCGGGCAGCATGGGGCTGTTCGCCATGCACAATGGCTGGGATGCCGTGGTCAACGACCTTGGCGTGCTGGCCCAGCACATCGGCCAGCAGTTTCCCGGCACGCCGCTGTTTCTGTTTGGCCACAGCATGGGCAGCTACATCGCCCAGGCTTACCTGCTGCACCACAGCGCCAGCCTGCAAGGGGCAATTCTCAGCGGCTCCAACTATCAACCGGCACTGTTTTACCGCTGCGCGCGGCAGATCGCGCGGCTGGAAACCTGGCGCCAGGGGCCACTGGGCAAAAGTGCGCTGATCGATTGGCTGTCGTTCGGCTCGTTCAACAGGCCATTCAAGCCCAACCGCACGCGCTTCGACTGGCTAAGCCGCGACCCTGAAGAGGTCGACCGCTACATCGCCGACCCACTGTGCGGCTTTCGCTGCTGCAACCAGCTATGGCTCGACCTGCTGCTGGGGCTGGCGCGAATCAGCCGTGCCAAGCACCTGGCGCAGATCGATCCGAACCTGCCGATGCTGGTAATTGGCGGAGAATGTGATCCGGTGAGTACCGGCAAGCGTCTCACCCATCTGGCCGACGCCCTGCGCGCGACCGGCAACCGCCACGTGCAACTGCGCCTGTACCCCGGCGCCCGGCACGAAGTGCTCAACGAAACCCATCGCGACGAGGTCATGGCAGACATCATCGGCTGGCTGGAGCAGGCGCTGGCCCTTGGCCGCCCTGCCCGCAGTGAATGATTGCCGCCCTTTGCGCCTCAACCAGGAAACCTCGATGACCCAGGTCACCAACACGCCTTACGAAGCCCTCGAAGTCGGCCAGAAAGCCACCTTTGAAAAGTCCGTTGAAGAACGTGATATCCAGTTGTTCGCCGCTATGTCCGGTGACCACAACCCGGTGCACCTGGACGCCGAATTCGCCGCCAAGAGCATGTTCCGCGAGCGCATCGCCCACGGCATGTTCAGCGGTGCGCTGATCAGCGCCGCGGTGGCCTGCACCCTGCCCGGCCCTGGCACTATCTACCTGGGACAGCAAATGAGCTTCCAGAAACCGGTGAAAATCGGCGATACCCTGACCGTGCGCCTGGAAATCCTGGAAAAGCTGCCCAAGTTCAAAGTGCGCATCGCAACCAACGTCTACAACCAGAACGACGAACTGGTGGTTCAAGGTGAGGCCGAGATTCTGGCCCCGCGCAAGCAACAGACTGTCGAACTGGTAAGCCCGCCGAATTTCGTCGCCAGCTGACAGCAGCCCTGGCAACGCTTGGCTCGAACGCGACTCGGGCCAAGCGGCCCCCAAGGTTATGCCGGCGGGCTGGCCAGAATGAATTCGCGATACCCCGAAACAATCACGTACACCGCGAAATAGCAGAAAATCGCCGCAGAAAGTACGTAAGACCACGTCAGCAGCCGGTCACCGAGCAAGCGTCCGCCATGGCTGGCGATGGCGCACAACGACACGCACCAGAACAGCCCCGCCGCAAAGAACCCCGCCAGAAACAACCCGGCATCCAGCGCACTGTCCGCACCTGAACGTGAGATCAACACGCCACCCACTGCTGCGAACCACAAAATAGCGGTGGGCGATGACATGGCCAGGAAGATACCCCGCAGAAACTCGCGCCAGCCTGACTCACTGCGCACTTCGCTGCGGGCATCCATGTGCCCGCCGCGCCAGGCCGCCAGCAGCATTTTCAGGGCAAACCACACCAACAGTGCCGAGCCGCCCAGCCACAAGGCCCAGCGCACGCTTTCAAACTGCAAAAGCACCGTCATGCCGGCAAGTGCGGCGATCGCGTAGACAAGATCACCGACACAGGTACCCAGCCCCAGCCAGAAGCCGCGCAGAAAACCGCGCTGCATGGCCAGGGTGATCATGGCGATGTTGGCAATACCGATGTCCAGGCACAGGGACAGGCTGAGCAGAAATCCATTTGAAAAGGGCATCGGTCACTCGGGGCGATCATGGAAAGAGCGCGGATTGTAGGGAAAAACCCACGCCCTTGGCCAACCTAGCCCGCCAACACACGCGCATACACGGCCCGGTCGACGTTTGCCCCGCTCAGCACCACGGCCACGCGCCGGCCGGCCTGGCGCGCGCGCTCCTGCATCAGCGCAGCCAGTCCCGCCGCACCTGCGCCTTCGGCGGTGTTGTGGGTGGCTTCGTGGTACAGGCGCATGGCGCCGGCCACCTCGGCATCGCTCACCCGCACGATGCGCGCGGCATGCTCGCGGACCAGGGCAAACGCATCCGGGTGCGGCATGCGGCAGGCCATGCCATCGGCGAAGGTGTCGGCGCTGGCGGTGGTGACGATGCGGCCCTGCTCGAAGCTTTGCGCATAAGCATCAGCGGCGCTGGACACCACGCCGACGATTTCGGTGCGCAGCCCCAGCAGGTTGCGCGCCAGGATCAAGCCGCAAATACCCGAGCCCATGCCGATAGGCACATAAACGCAATCAAGGTCGGCAACGGCCTCGAACAACTCCAGCGCATAGGTGGCCACGCCGCGCACCAACTCGGCATGGAAGGACGGCACCATGGCGTAGCCACGCGCCTGGGCAAGCCGCGCCGCTTCTTCGCGGGCCACGTCAAAGTCGGCGCCGTGTTCAATCAGCTCAGCACCCAAAGCGCGCATGGCGGCGTTCTTTTCCTGCGAGTTGCCCTCAGGCACCACGATGACCAGCGGCAGATTGGCCTGGCGCGCGGCCAAGGCCATGCTCTGGCCGTGGTTACCCCGGGTGGCGGTGACCAGCCCACGCGGCAGCTCGCCTGCCGCCAGCAACGAACGCACATAGACCAGCCCGCCACGCACCTTGAATGCGCCGGTGGGTGCGTGGTTTTCATGTTTGACCCACACCTGGCAACCCAGCCGGTCAGCCAGCAGTGGCCAGGCGTGTTGCGGCGTCGGTGGTACGTGCTGATGAACGAAAGCGGCGGCTTCACGCAGGGCGGGCAAGTCGAACATGGCGGGCATCCTTGGTCGGTACGAGGTTGAACCGATGCTAAGCGCCGGGCATTGTATGGGTCCAAGACTATATTGCATGGGCGACAATTTCGTGTGGACCCCAACCCTGGCCGACGATGGCCAACCTCGCTACCTGGCGCTGGTGGCAGCCATTGCCATGGCTATCGAACGCGGCGAGTTGCAAGTCGGCGAACGCTTGCCGCCGCAAAGGCGCCTGGCCTGGGCCATGGGCCTGAACCCCAGTACCACGCAGCAGGCGTACCGCGAGGCCGCCGCGCGCCACCTGGTGGCAGGCGAGGTCGGGCGCGGCACTTATGTGCTGGCGGGCAGCAAGGAGGCCACGTTGTTTCGGCTGAAACAACACGATCGGCTGCCGGGGATGATTGATCTTTCGACCAACGTGCCGGTGGTTGACCCGCACAATACCGACTTGCAGCACAGCCTGCGCACCCTGCTCGATAGCGGTGCCTATGGGCTGCTGGATCACTACCTGGGCCCTGAACAGTTGTTGCTGGGCCGCGTGCATGGCGCACAGTGGCTGGCCAACCGCGGCCTTGCGTTGCACCCGGAAGAACTGGCGCTCAGTGGCGGCGCCCAGCAGGCATTGTTGAGCGTGCTGCAGTCGCTGTGCTCAGCCGGCGAACCGGTGCTGGTCGAAGCGCTCACAGCCCCCGGCATCAAGGCCGCATGCCGCCAGTTGCACCTGCCGGTGCATGGCGTTGCGCTGGATGGGCACGGTCTGCGCGCGGACGACCTGGACCGCGTGGCCCGCGCCAGCGGGGCGCGGGTGCTGGTCTGCACGCCCACCCTGCACAACCCGACCGGCGCCTGCATGGACGAACCGCGCCGGCAGGCGTTGGCCGAGGTGGTCAGGCGCCATGGACTGCTGGTGATCGAAGATGATGTCTATGGTGCCCTGGCAGATCAGCCGCCGCTGTACCCGCTGCTGGAGGGCCGTGGGGTGTTGGTGAGCAGTTTGTCCAAGACCGTTGCCGCAGGTTTGCGCATGGGCTGGATCGTTGCCCATCCGACGCTGCTGGCACGCATCGACCCGCATGCCCAGGCGACCCACTGGACGGTCTCGCCGCTGAACCTGCGCATTGCCTGTCAGTGGATCGCCGACGGCAGCGCCGCGCGCAGGCTGGCCTGGCAGCGCCAGGAAATCGCCGAGCGCTGGCGGCTGGCACGGGCAGTGCTTGGGCGTGCGCTGGTCAGTACTGGCGGCCCGTCACCGCATGTGTGGGTGGGCACGCGAGCCAGTGCTGACGAGGTGGCGGCGATGTGCCGCGAGCGGGGCGTGGAGGTGGTGCCAGCGAGTGTGTTCGCGGTGGCAACGCAGATGCCCCGAGCGGTGCGCATAAGCCTTTCGGCGGCGGCGAACCGGGCACAGTTGAAGCAAGGGTTGGAGTGGGTTGGCCAAGTACTGGCCGAGGGCTGAGTGACCAGGTTTGGCCTCATCGCGGGGCAAGCCCGCTCCCACGAACTGCGCGTCTGGCATCCCTTGGAGACCGGGCGCGGTCTGTGTGGGAGATTCTATGGGTTTGTACAATCCTGCGCTCGCCACGACTATCTATCATTTCCCACAGGATTGGGTCCAACCACCAACGTTGCGATTGAGCACGGCATCCATACCTGGCGCCAGCCTGCCTAAACCTCAACTCTGGCTACATCCCTCACCCATCGCCCGGTACTGCAAGGTGTGCACCCGGCCCTGGTGGTCTTCGTAGGTGATGGTGGCAGGCACCACTTCGCAGACGTTAGGGATGGTCGACAGGCTGATCACCCGCTTGATGTCGAGGTTGGTGGAATAGTCATATTGCTCCACCACTGGCGCCTGAGCGCCGCTGGCGGGGGTGGTGGCCGCGTCCGCGAAGGCGAACGAAGACACACCGACCAATGCAAGAATCAGTAGGGCTTTCATGATTTTCGAACCTTGATGGCTAACAAGCTGATCGCGTGACTTCTGATGCCGTCACTGGCGCGGAGAAGTTGTTGCCGAGGTGCAGCAACACGAAGTACCGATCCCGCTTTTGCGTACTGCGCTGGGGATAGGAAAAATTCTACGCCTGCCGAAAAATAGTTGAACCCCAAAGTAGGACATTCACCCTTGCGCCTTTTGCAACAATCTGCGACAAAGCCCCGCCAAGCCACTCAGGGCCCCGCATGCTGCCGCTGACCTGCACCCTCCTCCCATCGCCGCAACGCCGCCTGCTGGAGCAGCTCTACCACCAGCACGGCTCACGCATGCGCACAGCCGGCGATGGCCAGCAATGGGTGGCACGGGCAAACGAGATTGTTGGCGGGCTCAACCTGACCCCGGTTGCCGAGGGCTACTGGCTGACAGGTTTGTTCGTGGCGCCGCAGTGCCGAGGCCAGCAAGTCGCCAGCCGGCTGATTCACGCCGCCCTGATGGCCAACCCCGCGCCAGTATGGCTGTTCTGTGACCCGCAGTTGGCAGCGTTCTACGCCCGCTTGGGCTTCAGCAGCACCGAGCACCTGCCCGAGGCGCTGGCCTCGCGCCTGGCGCGCTACCAGCGCAGCAAGCCGTTGCTGGCCATGCAACGCGGTCAGTCCTCGGCGACATCCAGCCCGGGGAACAGCACGTCGGTGTAGCCGAAGCGGCTGAAGTCCTGGATGCGCGAGGGGTAAAGGCGGCCAATCAGGTGATCGCACTCATGCTGCACCACCCGCGCATGGAAACCTTCGGCAAAGCGCTCGACCGGGCGGCCTTGCGGGTCGAGACCGGTGTAGCGGATGCGCGTGTAGCGCGGCACCACGCCGCGCAGCCCGGGCACCGACAGGCAACCCTCCCAGCCATCCTCGACTTCAGTGCCCAGCGGGGTGATCACCGGGTTGAGCAGGATCGTGCGCGGCACCGGCTCTGCGTCCGGGTAACGCTCGCTGCGCTCGAAGCCGAAAATCACCAGTTGCAGGTCGATGCCGATCTGCGGCGCCGCCAAGCCTACGCCGCCGACATGGGCCATGGTTTCGAACATGTCGTCGATCAATTGCTGCAGCTCAGGGCTGCCGAGCATATGCGCAGGCACCGGCGGGGCGATGCGCAGCAGGCGTTCATCGCCCATCTTGAGAATGTCGCGGATCATCGGTCGTTCGGCTCAGGCGGCTGGGGGGCGATAGGGTGGGGATGGCCAAGTACAGTGTGCGGCGCAGTGGCAGGCTCGTCGTGGAACTCCTTCTCACCGGGGTTCTTGCCTTCAGCCACCATGTGCTCGATCACCGCGTTCATTTCGGCGCCCAGCAACAGTACCGCGGCCGAGATATAGAAATACAGCAGCAGCACGATGATCGCCCCGATGCTGCCATACATGGCGTTGTAGTCGGCGAAGGTCTTCACGTAGTAGGCAAAGCCCAGCGAGGCGATGATCCATACCACCACGGCCAGCACCGAACCAGGGGTGATGAAGCGAAACTTCTGCTCCACATCCGGCATGACGTAGTACATCAGCGCCACCGCCACCATCATCAAAATGATGATCGCCGGCCAGCGCAGGATGGTCCACAGGGTCACCACGGCCTCCTGCAAGCCTACCCGGGCGGCAATCCACTCCATCACCTGCGGGCCCAGCACCATCAACGCAGCGGCGGCCAGCAACATGCCGGCGATGCCAATGGTGTAGAACACCGACAGCGGAAAGCGCTTCCAGACCGGGCGCCCTTCGGGCACATCATAGGCGGCGTTCATCGCGCTCATCATCAGCCGCACACCGGCCGACGCGGTCCACAGCGCAATCACGATACCCACCGACAACAGCCCGCCCTTGGACTGCTGCAACTGGTCGATCACCGGGTTCACCTGCTCCAAGGCTTGGGGCGGCAATACCAGTTCTGACTGCAGGCGCAACCAGGAAAAGAAGTCAGGCAGGTGCAGAAAGCCAATCAGGGCAATCAGAAACAGCAGGAAGGGGAACAGCGAAAACAGCATCTGGTAGGCCAGCGCGGAGGCGTAGGTGGACATCTCGTCGTCGACGAATTCCTTGACGGTGCGCACCAGCACGCGGTGCAGAGGCAGGCCGCGCAGGTCGGGGAAAATCATAGCGTCTCCTTTCGCCGCTTGATCATCGAGGGCTGGCCCGGCGTTAAATCGGGCCGCCGGTACAGACAAGTCTAATAGACCCTACAGCAACTGTAAGTGCACAGCGCGAAGCAAAAAAACCGTCAAATGCATCGCGGGGCAAGCCTGCGGCCACAGATCACCCTGTGGCAACCGACTTGCCCCGCGATAAAGCGCACGCAATCAAGGCTTCTTGACGGCGTCCTTGACCTCACCCACCTTCTGTTGGGCTTCGCCCTTGAGTTCCTGGGCCTTGCCCTCGGCACGCAGTTTGTCGTTGTCGGTCACCTTGCCAACACCCTGCTTGATGTTGCCAATTGCTTCGTTGGCCAGGCCTTTCGCTTTATCCTTGGTGCCACTCATGGGATGACTCCTTGCTAAAGAGGCACGGGAAATCGTGCCGACAATGGATCGACCTTCGCACCTTCGC
Organism: Pseudomonas farsensis; assembly: GCF_014268805.2. Taxonomy (GTDB): domain Bacteria; phylum Pseudomonadota; class Gammaproteobacteria; order Pseudomonadales; family Pseudomonadaceae; genus Aquipseudomonas; species Aquipseudomonas farsensis. The sequence continues at coordinate 603,386 of NZ_JABWRF020000003.1, read as the reverse complement.
AAGAGTTTCAATGCGTTTGGCTGGCAACAGCCGAACGGTAAACAGCGGGCGAATATCGCACCGAATCCGCTGCCCAGACGCCGCCAGGCAAGCGCCCTGCCCTAGAATCGCCCTCAGACAGGCCGCCCTTGCCGGCGCGCCGCATAACAACAACAGTGACTGGAACCTCGCCCCATGCGTTTGATGCCTGCGCTCGCAGCCCTTTTGCCGCTACTCCCCCTGCCCGCCCTCGCAGCCCCTGCCGCCGTGCAAACCCTGACCGTCGAGCGCTACACCGACGACGGCCAGCCCGGCACCCTGCGCTGGGCCATCGAAACCAGCAACCAGAACCCCGGCCACTACCGCATCGAGATCGCCGCCCTGGGCACGCCGCCCTATGTGATCAGGCCCTCGCGGCCACTGCCGGAAATCAAGGGGCCAGTCAGCCTGAGTGGCCAGCCGTGGGCGCGTGAAGGCCAGTATGTGGCCATCGACGGCAGCGGCTATATCAAGGACCAGGGCGTGCGCACCTGCCCAGGCGCGGTGCCTGGCCAGTTCGGCACCAACGTGCGCACCACCACCCAGCGGGGGCTGGTGCTGCGTGATACCCAAGGCGTACACATCCAGGGCCTGGAGGTGCGTAATTTCTGCATCGGCATCCTGGTCAACCGCGCCAGCAACAACGTCATCGAAGACAACCGCATCACCGCCAACAAGGGCGGCGCCGGGGTCATGCTGACCGGCGATGACGGCGCTGGTAACCCGACCGCCACCACTACCAATAACAACAAGGTGCTGCGCAACCAACTGGTCGACAACGGCGACGGCCTGGAGCTGACTCGCGGCGCCGCCTTCAACCTGGTGGCCGACAACCTGTTCCGCTCCACCGCCGCCAACCCTGAGCCCTCCCAGGGCATCGAGATTCTGCTGGGCAACGACAACAGCGTGGTGCGCAACCGCTTCGAGAACTACTCCGATGGCTTGCAGATCAACTGGGGCAAGCGCAATTACCTGGCGGGCAACAGCTTCACCGGCAACTCCATCGGCGTCAGCGTGACCGGCGAGGGCAACATCCTTGACGGCAACCTGATCCATGGCAACCGCATCGGCGTGGCGCTGCGCCCGGAGCCTGAGGTGACCGCCACCCGCCTGAGCGCCAACCGTATCTGGAGCAACAGCCAGGATATCCGCCGCTGCGAGGCCGGCGGCTCATGCGTGCCAGACCAGCGCACCGGGGCGATTGTCTTCGGGGTACCGGCCCAGGCTCACGCGCTGTATGTGGGCTCTCGCGGTGTCGGCGCGGACCTGCCGAAAAAGGACCAGGCGATTATTTGCGACGCCAAAGGCGAGCCTGCGCCTTGCCAACCGCTGCCCAACCATAACCAGCAGCCGCCAACGCTGACGGCGCTTGACGGCAATGTGCTGCGTGGCGAGGTGCAAGGCCCTGCGTCGAGCCTGCTGCGGGTGGAGGTGTTTGGCAACGCGGCGGCGAATGCGACCGAGGCTGAGCAGTATCTGGGCGAGGTGTTGGTGAACAGTGATGCCCAAGGCCAGGCGCGTTTCAGCCAGGTGCTGGGGCAGGCCGAGGGGCTACACAGCTTTACCGCCACAGTGACCACGGCAGACGGCGCCACTTCGGAGCTGAGCCAGCCACTGCGCCGCTGAGCGTAGTGCTTGCCTATTGTCGCGTACCACAGTCTGTGTAGGAGCGGGCCTTGTGGCGAACGGGCTGCGCAGCAGCCCCGACGATTTTGAGTGAGGTCGAAATCCTGGGGCTGCTGCGCAGCCCGTTCGCGACACAAGGCCGCTCCTACGCCAATCGGCGACCCCGGCCCGAGCGGGCTTGCCCCGCGATCAGCAGAGCCGCACAATGTCGGGCCTTTCTGGCGTCAACCCGCAGGAACCTGCATGAAACTCGATAAACCCAGCGCCATCGCCCGCCGCAACCAGGCGATGAGCAAGCCGGTACTGACCAGTGCCAACACCTTGTTCGCCATCCTCGACAGCAAACGCAACCTGTGGTGGTTCGAAGTGCCGGTAGCGCTGCTGCGCAAAGGCCAGCCCGACTGGGTCAACCTGCTGCTGCACACCCCCGAAACCGATGAGTTGCAGCACCTGAAGGTGCCGGTCAACTTCCTCAAGGCTCACCAGGAGCAGATGGAAGTGCGCAACCCCGGTAAACGCCGCTCGACCATCAGCCTGGCACTGAGCGCCGACCGCGACTCACTGCTGCGCGACACCCGCCCAGGCGGCGAGCAGCTGGATTTCAGCACCTTCGTGCAGGCCTGATCAGGCCCGCTCGATCCGGTCGTCATGGATGACGATCAAGCCCTGCTTGAATAGCGCGCCAATCGCCTTCTTGAAGTTGCCCTTGCTGACATTGAACATCTGGCTGATGACCGCCGGGTCGCTCTTGTCGCACACCGGCAATACGCCACCGGCTGCATCCAGGCGCTGCATGATCTGCTCATTGAGGCCTTCAGCCAGGGCTTGCCCCACAGGTTGCAGGCTCAGGGCGATCTTGCCGTCGTGGCGCACTTCCTTGATGAACCCCTTCTCGTGCATGCCCGAGCGCAGGAACTTGAACACCTCGTTCTTGTGGATCAGGCCCCAATGGCGGTTGTTGATGATGGCCTTGAAGCCCATCGGCGTTTCGCCGGCAACCAGCAGTTCCACCGGCTGCCCGACCTTGTAGTCGGCTGGGGTGGTGTCCAGGTAGCGGTCCAGCTTGGCGGTGGCGGTAGGGCGACGGGTGCGCTTGTCCAGGTAGGCGTGCACCACGCAGTAGTCGCCGACCTTCAGCGGCCGCGACTCTTCGGAGTAAGGCATCAGCAAGTCCTTGGACAGGCCCCAGTCGAGGAAGATGCCCGAGCCGTTGATGTCCTTGACCTTCAGGCTGGCGAACTCGCCGACCTGCATCTTGGGTTTTTCGGTGGTCGCGATCAGCTGGTCTTCGCTGTCCAGGTAGATGAACACGTTCAGCCAGTCGTCGAGTTCAAGCTCGGCGTCCTTGGGGAAGTAGCGGCGCGGCAGCAGGATTTCGCCATCGGCGCCGCCGTCCAGGTACAGGCCGAACTCTACGTGTTTAACGATTTGCAAACTGTTGTAACGCCCAAGCAGAGCCATTTGTGAAGATCCTCCAGACAAGGCGGCTATTCTAACACCTGACCCGTTCGCCCGCCCGGGTGGAACCGCCGCGCTTACCTTGCGTCTATCGCCTGGCCAGCCCTTGCAAGGATCCGCTCATGCAGTCACGCCTGACCAAAGCCCTGCTCACCTTCATCGCTTGCGCCCTGGCGCTTGGCGCCTGCAGCCGTATCGACCTGGCCTACCGCAACCTCGACCGCCTTGTGCCGTGGTCGCTAGGCGACTACCTGGACATGAACCGCGAGCAGAAGAGCCTGCTCGACGAGCGGCTGAAAACCCACCTGGCCTGGCACTGCACCACGCAGTTGCCCGGCTACCTCGACTGGCTCGACCGCGTCCGCCAGATGGTGGCCGACAACGCCGTCACCGACCAGGCGCTGCAGCAGCGCACCGCAGAGGCCCGCGAGGCGATCGGCCGGGTTGCCGAACAGGTGACACCGTCGGCCACCGAATTGCTGCGCGGCATGAGCGACCGCCAGGTGGCAGAGATGCGCCAGGCGTTTCGTGACGACATTGCCCAGCGCCAGAAAGAGTACGTGGACACGCCGTTGCCCGAGCAGGTCGAAAAGCGTGCAACGCGCATGCAGAAACGCTTGCAGCCTTGGCTGGGCGAACTCACCGCGCAGCAGCGCCAGCGGGTCAAAAGCTGGTCCCAGGCCCTGGGCGACCAGAACAGCCAGTGGATCGCCAACCGCGCGCACTGGCAGCAGCAACTGGTTCTGGTGATGGACCAGCGCAGCAGCCCAAGCTTTGAGCCACGCCTTGCGCAGTTGCTGCAGCGCAAGGAAAGCCTGTGGACGCCGGCCTACAGGGCTGCCTTCCAGAACACCGAGCAACAGGCGCGCAGCCTGCTGGTGGACCTGATGAAACAGAGCACCCCGCAGCAGCGGGCGCTGCTTGAACAGCGGCTGAGCAAGGTGCGCACCGATTTCAGTGAGTTGAAATGCCTGAAGGTGGCCGGTTGAGGCACTCACTTGCGCAGGCCAAGGTAGTGATTATTCACCGCAGGTGCTGATGCAGGCTGGGGCAGATTGCGTATGCCGGTGCCCGGCAATTTCTTGTTCCCTACCGAGATCAGCGCATGAAAACCGACCTGCCCAATCTGGAGTACAACCTTTTCCAATCCGCATCGCTGGAGGCGCTTCTCAGCGACGTGAATGCCGACGGAAAAATTACCGTGACCGAATTCCAGTCGTTGCGTGACGACGCCGACAAACGCATGGAAAAACTGGTCGAGCTCTTCGGCAAGCGCAACAGCAACCTGACCGCTTACATGCACTCGGTGGATGTGACCATGCAGTTGCTGCAACTGGCGGTTGTGGATGCGAAAAAAGCCAAGCTCAGCGGCACCGGAGCGGCCATCGTTCGCGATGCGCTTGTCTCGCAACTCGAGTACCTCAAGGCCGGCGCCCAGATGGCCTTGAAAGTGCTCTGAGTCAAGCCAGAATGTGGCAGCGACGCCGCTGCCACACCTCAGCGCCCCTTGCGACGATACGGAAACACATCAATCACCTTCCCCGCGCGAATCGCCTCTTGCAGCCCCTGCCAGTAGCCGGCGTCGTACAGGTCGCCGTGCAAACGGCTGAACAAGCGCCGCTGGCCCATATCGGCGAACAGAAACGGCGGAAACTCTTCCGGGAACACATCGTGCGGGCCAATCGAATACCAAGGCTCGCCCGACATTTCGTCTTCGGGGTGGCGCGGCGGCGGAATGTGCCGGAAGTTAACCTCGGTCAGGTAGCTGATCTCGTCGTAGTCGTAGAACACCACACGGCCATGGCGGGTAACGCCGAAGTTCTTCAGCAGCATGTCGCCGGGGAAAATATTCGCCGCCGCCAGTTGCTTGATGGCCAGCCCATAGTCTTCCAGGGCCTCCAGCACCTGGGCTTCGCTGGCTTGCTCCAGGTACAGGTTGAGCGGGGTCATGCGCCGCTCGGTCCAACAGTGGCGGATCAGTACGGTATCGCCCTCAAGCACCACGGTGGAGGGCGCGACCTCCAGCAATTCAGCCAGGCACTCAGGCTCGAACTTGGCCAGCGGGAAGCGAAAATCGGCAAACTCCTGGGTATCGGCCATACGGCCCACTCTGTCGACGCTTTTCACCAGGCGGTATTTTTCGATCACCGTGGCACGGTTGACAGTCTTGGAGGGTGAAAAACGGTCCTTGATGACCTTGAACACGGTGTTGAAACCGGGCAGCGTGAACACGCTCATCACCATGCCCCGCACCCCTGCGGCCATGACAAAGCGGTCGTCGCTGTGGGCCAGGTGGTTGATCAGGGCGCGGTAGAACTCCGATTTTCCGTGCTTGTAAAAGCCAATAGAGGTGTACAGCTCGGCAATGTGCTTGCCGGGCAAAATGCGCTTGAGAAAATTGACGAACTCCGCCGGCACTGGCACATCGACCATGAAGTACGAGCGGGTGAAGGAGAAGATGATCGATACCTCGGCCTCATCGGTGATCAGCGTATCGGCGACGATGCCGTGCCCTTCGCGATGCACCAGCGCGATGACCAGCGGCCACTGTTCATCGGCGTTGTACAGCCGGCCCAGCAGGTAGGCGCCTTTGTTGCGGTACAGCACCGGGGTGAACAGTTCGGCGGTCAATGCCGGGTCTTTGCACACCCAGTCCGGCACGCTGTCGCGCAACTGCTGGAGTAACCGCGCCAGGTCAGCCTCAAGGTCAGCGAACGGCACGTTGAAGGCATGATCGGCGAAGATTGCGCGCAACAGGCTTTCGACCCCTGCTGGCTGGCTGTACCTGCGAGTCTGCGCAGCGCGCTGGTGGCTACGCTGCGGCGGGCGGGTGCTATGGATGAACATGCAGGTATCGCTGATCTGGTCGTGGCTGAACAGGCTGCAGAACAGCGAGTTGTACCAGGTTTCGGCCAGCTCATCGTCCAGGCGCGGGTCGATCAACTGGATGTAGGCATGCTTGACCTGCGGCCAGTGCTCTACCTCCATCAACCCCTGGGTAGCAAAGGCCTGGCGTAGCCAGCCGTTGACCTCGGTGACCTTTTCTTCGTACAGGGTTATCCGCGCCGCGGCGGCCTGCTGGATAGCCTGCCAGCGCGCCTGCTCGAAGCGTTCGCGGGCACCCAGGGTGATGCTGCGAAAGTGCTCGCGGTAGTCGTCGAAGCCATCGAGGATCATCCGCGCGATGTCGACGGCGGGCCAGGGCTGTGCCATGCGGGCGATCTCGCGCAGGGGTGAGCTAGAGAGATTAGTCGGCTGCGGCTTTTTCGGGGCCGGCGACGGCCAAATTGCGGTGGTTCTGCCTTCCGAGCAAGCCCGCCCCCACGCAGGCCGTGCTCAACCACTACATTGCTGGTTGAACCCAATCCTGTGAAAATTAACAGAGAGTTGTGGCGAGCGGGCTTGTCCCGCGTTGGGCTGCGCAGCAGCCCTGAGGATTACCCTTGGGTTTTCAGGGCTGCTGCGCAGCCCAACGCGGGACAAGCCCGCTCGCCACAAGGAGATATATCTGGCGAGAACTGGCTTGTACAAAAAACCAGAGGATCTCCCACCCACTGACGTAAACTCCTGCCCCTGCCCTACCGCCGGAGACCGCCGTGACGCCCATCGCCCTTGCCCGCCTGCTGACCCTTGCCGCTGTCTGGGGCGCGAGCTTTCTGTTCATGCGCATCATCGCCCCGGTGCTCGGCACCGTGCCGACGGCGTTCCTGCGCGTCTCCATCGCCTGCCTGGGGCTGGTGGCTATCGTCACGCTGGCGCGGGTGCGCTGGGACTTCCAGGGCAAACTCGGCGCCTGCCTGGTACTGGGCATGATCAACTCAGGCATACCCGCGACCTTCTACGCGGTAGCCGCCCAGGTACTGCCAGCGGGTTATTCGGCGATTTTCAACGCCACCACCCCGCTGATGGGCGTGCTGATCGGCGCGCTGTTCTTCCGCGAGGCCATGACGCTACCCAAACTCTGCGGCATCTTCCTCGGCCTGTTCGGCGTCGGCATCCTCAGCGGCGCCGGCCCCGTGGCGCTGGATTGGGCGCTTATGCAAGGCGCGCTGGCGTGCCTGGCGGCAACTACCTGCTACGGCTTTGCCGGTTACCTGGCCCGGCGCTGGGTCAGCGACCTGGACAGCCGTCTTTCAGCGCTCGGCAGCATGCTCGGCGCAACCCTGCTGCTGACCCCACTGTTTGCCTGGAGCGCTATCACCCAGCCTCCGGCCAGCTGGGGCGGTTGGCAGGTGTGGGGGTCGCTGCTAGGCCTGGGCCTTGTGTGCACAGCGTTCGCCTACATCCTGTATTTCCGCCTGCTCGGCGAAATCGGGCCGGTCAAAGCCACCACCGTGACCTTCCTGATCCCGGCGTTCGGCGTACTGTGGGGGGCATGGTTGCTGGATGAGCCACTGTCGATGGCGCACCTGTATGGCGGGCTGTTGATCGGGGTGGCGTTGTGGCTGGTGTTGCGCCCGGCCAAGCGCTGAGGGTACGCCGCCGGCATTACAAGGAGCAGCACGCTGCTCCTTTTCCATCAGATGCAAAGGTTGATCAGAACAACCAGCGATACAGCGCGTAAGCCACCAGCACCGCCAGCACTGGCCGCAGCACGCGGTAGGCCTTGGGGTTGGCGCGTTTGAAGGTTTTCACCCGCGCGCTGATGACGTTGCTGAAGCGCTTGCTCCAGGCATAGGCCTGGTTGATGCCGCCAACGCGCTCTTCGTCGGTGTTCTGCGGCGCAGTGGCACGGCCGAGGAAGGCGCTGACGCTGCGGTTGATGCGGGTCATCAGCGGGCTGTTGAGCGGGCGCTCGACGTCGCAGAACAAGATGACGCGAGTGACGTCGGTTTCGTTCTTGACCCAGTGCACGTAGGTCTCGTCGAACATCACATCCTCGCCATCGCGCCAGGCGTAGGGCTCACCGTCGACATAGATACGGCAGTTGTCGGAGTTCGGCGTGGACAGCCCCAAGTGATAGCGCAGGGAGCCGGCAAACGGGTCGCGGTGCGGGTTCAGGTGGCTGCCGCCAGGCAACAGGGCGAACATTGCGCCTTTTACGTTAGGGATGCGGCTGACCAGCTCGACGGTTTTCGGGCACAGCGCTTCGGCCGATGGCAGCGGTTTGTCGTACCACTTCAGGTAAAAGCGCTTCCAGCCCTTCTTGAAGAACGAACCAAAGCCTGCGTCGTTGTCTTTTTCGGCGGCGCGGATGTAACCCTCGTCGAACAGGCGCATGGCCTCCTCACGGATGGTCTGCCAGTTGTCCTTGAGCACATCGAGCTCCGGGAAGCGCTGGCGGTCGAGGTAGGGCTTGGACGGCACGCCGGAGAACAGGTACATCAATGCGTTGTACGGTGCGAACAGCGCCGAGTGGTTGACGAACTGGCGCAGCACCGGCAGGCGGGCCTTGCCGCGCAGGTGCACGTACAGCACGCTGGCGATGAACACCAGCAGGACACCCGCCTTGGCGACAAAGGAAAAGGTCATGCAACACTCCTTGGGAGGGGAAATCAGGCCATGCCCAGATAGCCGCACATCATAACCCCCTCCGGGGGAGCTGCAAGCCTGTCGCTGCAAGGGGCAAGCTGATCTGTATCAACACATGCGCCCTCTTGCAGCTTCAAGCGTGCGACTTGCCGCTTACTGCTGGTTTTCCTGCTCGCTGAACAAGTCGCTGAACAGCATGCTCGACAGGTAGCGCTCACCGGAGTCCGGCAGGATCACCACAATGGTCTTGCCCTGCATCTCGGGCTTTTCGGCCAGACGCACCGCGGCAGCCATGGCGGCACCGCAAGAAATACCGCAGAGAATCCCCTCCTCCTGCATCAGGCGGATGGCCATGGCCTTGGACTCTTCATCGGTCACCGTCTCGACGCGGTCGACAATCGACAGGTCGAGGTTTTTCGGCACAAAGCCTGCGCCGATGCCCTGGATCTTGTGCTTGCTCGGCTTGAGCTCTTCGCCGGCCAAGGTCTGGGTGATCAGCGGCGAGCTGACCGGCTCGACAGCCACCGACACGATCGGCTTGCCTTGGGTGTGCTTGATGTAACGCGAAATGCCCGTGATGGTGCCGCCGGTGCCGACGCCTGCGACCAGCACATCCACCGCGCCGTCGGTATCGTTCCAGATTTCCGGGCCCGTGGTCTTTTCGTGGATTGCCGGGTTGGCCGGGTTTTCAAACTGGCCCGGCAGGAAGTACTGGGCAGGGTCGGACGCGACAATTTCGTTGGCCTTGTCGATGGCGCCTTTCATGCCTTTGTCGGGGTCGGTGAGCACCAGTTCTGCGCCCAGGGCCTTGAGCACCTTGCGCCGCTCCAGGCTCATCGAGGCCGGCATGGTCAGCATCAGCTTGTAGCCACGGGCGGCGGCCACGAAGGCCAGGCCAATGCCGGTATTGCCCGAAGTAGGCTCGACGATGGTCATGCCAGGCTTGAGCTTGCCGCTGCTTTCGGCGTCCCAGACCATGTTCGCGCCAATCCGGCATTTGACCGAATAGCCCGGGTTGCGCCCTTCGATCTTGGCCAGGATGGTCACCCCACGCGGGGCGATGCGGTTGATCTGCACCAGCGGCGTGTTGCCGATGGAATGGGCGTTGTCTGCGTAGATACGGCTCATGGCAGGTCCTTGAGGGTCGAGTGAAGCAACTGAATGCAAAAGGGTAAGCCCGTAGCCGAGGGTGCGTAAAGCCCGTTCGAACTCGCGCGCGCTGCCTGCGGTCAACCGCCCATACCGACCTGGAGGACCGCTGATGAAAGCCCGCTACCGCTGGCCGCTGATCACCCTGGCCAGCTTGGCCGTACTGCTGGTGGCCTTGCACCTGGCCTTGCCGTACCTGGTGCGCGATTACCTCAACGACAAGCTGGCCGACATGGGCGAATACCGAGGCCAGGTGACCGATGTCGACCTGGCGTGGTGGCGCGGCGCCTATCAGATCAACGGCCTGAAGATCGTCAAAGTCAGCGGCAAAGTGCCAGTGCCGCTGCTCGATGCCCCAGTGATCGACCTGTCGGTGAGCTGGCATTCGCTGTGGTACGACCATGCCGTGGTCGGCACCGTGACCTTCGCCCACCCCGAGCTGAACTTCGTCGACGGCGGCAACCCGCAGAACTCGCAGACCGGCCGCGGCACCGACTGGCGCCAGCAACTGGAAAAACTGCTGCCCATCACCCTTGATGAGGTGCGCATCGACCAAGGCACGCTGACCTTCCGTAATTTCAACTCCAAGCCCCCGGTCCACCTCAAGGCCACCCAATTGCAGGCGAGTATTCGCAACCTGACCAACGTGCGCGACGAAAGCGGCCGGCGCGATGCCAGCTTCGATGCCACCGCCGTCTTGCTGGGTGACGCCAAGGTCGAGAGCCGCGCCACCTTTGACCCGTTCAGCGACTTTGACGACTTCCAGTTCCGGCTGCGGGCAACGGGCATCGAACTGCGCCGGCTCAATGACTTCGCCAGTGCCTACGGCAAGTTCGATTTCAATGCCGGCCACGGCGATGTGGTGATCGAGGCCGAAGCCGAGAAAGGCCAGCTCAATGGCTATATCAAGCCGCTGCTGCGCGATGTTGACGTGTTCAACTGGCAACAGGACGTCGAAAACAAGAACAAGGGCTTTTTCCGCTCGGTGTGGGAAGCGTTGGTCGGGGCCAGCGAAACCGTGCTGAAAAACCAGCGCAAGAACCAGTTCGCCACCCGCGTAGAGCTCAGCGGCAACGTGCACCAGCAAGATATCAGCGGTTTCGAGGCGTTCTTGCAGATCTTGCGCAACGGCTTTGTGCAGGCGTTCAACGCACGTTACGAACAGCCCAAGCCTGAATCCGACTAAACGCGCCTGTGACGGGCCATTCATGGACTGAATGGCCGGTCTGCGTTTTCAGCAAGCCGGAGGCAGGGTTATAGTCCCCGGCAATCAATGAACAGCCAAGCCCCGCGACAGGGCCCTGCAGAGGATCGCTCAATGAAGTTCGAAGGCACCCGCGACTACGTCGCCACAGACGACCTGAAACTGGCGGTCAACGCGGCCATCACCCTCGAGCGCCCACTGCTGGTCAAGGGCGAGCCGGGCACCGGCAAGACCATGCTTGCCGAGCAACTGGCAGCATCGTTTGGCGCGCGCCTGATTACCTGGCACATCAAGTCCACCACCAAGGCCCACCAGGGCCTGTACGAGTACGACGCGGTCAGCCGCCTGCGCGATTCGCAGCTGGGCGTGGACAAGGTTCACGACGTGCGCAACTACCTGAAAAAGGGCAAGTTGTGGGAAGCCTTCGAGGCCGATGAGCGGGTTATTCTGCTGATCGATGAAATCGACAAGGCCGACATCGAGTTCCCCAACGACCTGTTGCAGGAACTCGACAAGATGGAGTTCTACGTCTACGAAATCGACGAGACCATCAAGGCCAAGCAGCGCCCGATCATCATCATTACCTCCAACAACGAAAAGGAGCTGCCCGACGCCTTCCTGCGCCGCTGCTTCTTCCATTACATCGCGTTCCCGGACCGCGACACCCTGCAGCGCATCGTCGATGTGCACTACCCCAACATCAGCCAGTCGCTGGTCAGCGAGGCGCTGGATGTGTTCTTCGATGTGCGCAAGGTGCCGGGCCTGAAGAAAAAGCCCTCCACGTCCGAGCTGGTCGACTGGCTCAAGCTGCTGATGGCCGACAACATCGGCGAAGCGGTGCTGCGCGAGCGCGACCCGACCAAGGCCATCCCGCCGCTGGCCGGCGCCCTGGTGAAGAACGAGCAGGATGTGACGTTGCTGGAGCGCCTGGCGTTCATGAGCCGACGCGGCAACCGCTGACAGGAGCCGGGCATGCTGCTCAACCTTTTCAATGAAATGCGCGCAGCCAAGGTACCGGTATCGGTACGCGAGCTGCTCGACCTGCACCACGCCTTGCAAAAGCACGTGGTGTTCGCCGACATGGACGCGTTCTACTACCTGGCCCGCGCCATCCTGGTGAAGGACGAGCGCCACTTCGACAAGTTTGACCGCGCGTTTGCGGCGTACTTCAAGGGCCTGGAAAACCTCGACCGGCACATCGAGGCGCTGATCCCCGATGAATGGCTGCGCAAGGAGTTCGAGCGCTCACTGAGCGACGAGGACCGCGCGCAAATCCAGTCCCTGGGCGGGCTGGACAAGCTGATCGAAGCATTCAAGAAACGCCTCGAAGAGCAGAAAGAACGCCACGCGGGCGGCAACAAGTGGATCGGTACGGGCGGCACCAGCCCGTTCGGCTCTGGCGGCTTCAACCCCGAGGGCATTCGCGTCGGGGATGCCGGCGAACGCCAGGGCAAGGCGGTAAAAGTGTGGGACCAGCGCGAGTACAAAAACCTCGACGACCAGGTCGAACTGGGCACACGCAACATCAAGCTAGCCCTGCGCCGGCTGCGCAAGTTCGCCCGCCAGGGCGCGGCAGAAGAGCTGGACATCGACGGCACCATCGACCATACCGCCCGAGACGCGGGGCTATTGAACATCCAGATGCGCCCCGAGCGGCGCAACACAGTAAAACTGCTGTTGCTGTTCGACATCGGCGGTTCGATGGATGCCCATGTGAAGGTGTGCGAAGAACTGTTTTCGGCGTGCAAGACCGAGTTCAAGCACCTGGAGTACTACTACTTCCACAATTTCGTCTACGAGTCGGTGTGGAAGAACAACCTGCGCCGCACCTCAGAGCGTCTGGCGACCTTCGACCTGCTGCACAAGTACGGCGAGGACTACAAAGTGGTGTTTGTCGGCGATGCAGCCATGGCGCCGTATGAGATCACCCAGCCAGGCGGCAGTGTCGAGCACTGGAACGAAGAGGCGGGGTATGTATGGATGCAGCGCTTCATGGCCAAATTCAAGAAGATCATCTGGATTAACCCGTATCCGCGGCAGACATGGGACTACACCGCCTCGACGCATCTGGTGCGGGAGTTGATCGAGGACCGGATGTATCCGTTGACTTTGCAGGGGTTGGAGGATGGGATGAAGTATCTCTCTAAATAATCGAAAATCCATAACAAGAAATTGCAGCAACCCTATCGCCTCACCAAACGACCGTCTTCATTCACACGGAAAAAGTCGTTCGAATGAAGCGCTGCAGACTCCCCTCGGAGGAAACTCGAGCGCTGAACAACTACAGGCTTGTGCCACACAATATCAACTTCTTGACCGTCACGCCCCCATTCCCGGTCACCCCGCGCCATGTGGCTCAGCTCGGGGGAATGGAACTTATATGGGATGCGGTTAGTCGCTGATCTAAAACGAGGGAGCCTATCAAGATCTTGAGGGAAAATCCCAGTGGAAGATCGACGTCCGCTAGATATGGCATCAAGCAAATTTAGAGTGGCATGTTCAACAATACGGTTACTAGCGGCCGATGGAAAATTTATCGAATTACTAAGTAAATTACCCCCAACACTCGAAACATTCCTACGACTCGGATCTTGTATCACATTGAACACCTGCTCCACCATGCCGTGATGTAAATCACTGAAACGTGAAAAAAATGTAGGGGGGTCCAAAGAGCGGTGAGCATGGAGCAGCGTCTTTGGTGAAGTAAAAAACATCTCAATATTGCTTTTCATTACTGAAAAAAAGCTCGCCCCGGATGGATCCACATAACTGACCGGGTTATTTCCACAATAGCAGTAGGCGTTGAAACCGCCTTCTTTGAAAGGGCTGAGCCTATCGGGCGAGCAAAATCTCATCAGTGCCGGCTTATAGCAGCGATACCCATTTCCCAGCAGGTAACCGCCGAGCATTTCTCGCCATGGCGCCCCGGTGAAGTCAATCGTGAGCTTATCCGGCTCCAGGGGATCACCACCAAACGGGGTGTAGGCATAATGACGCCCCCCTGCTTCCAATACCGTATTGCTTCCATCCACCGCGAAGCAAAGTGTGGCGTCCGCTTGCTGCTCGCCCAAAGGGAAGGTGCCGGCCCAGACGATACGTTTTGCGCCGCTGCTCAATAATTCGAGTACGAACAAGCTCTCTTGATAGAAGAAATATGATTTCGTCATCAGGTTGTGCCCCGTCCAAATATTTCAGAGTTACCCCTAGCATTTTCGATTCACGCTTAGCTCGCTACTGACAAAATTACTAGTTTTACCGTGAGCACTCACCGAGATATTTCATCTTAAAGGTACGGGTTCAAGCTCGCATACCAGTCATCGATTGGGATATGTTGCCCGGCTCTCAATGCATTCAATCTTCTACTGAGGATTTTTTGTATGCCCAGGCCATTATTGTCTTTGAACCACGCGGCTTGGAGCAATAGCGGAACACCGTGACTCCCCAACTTATCGCTCAAACCGCTGGCAACAAGCGCCACAGCCGTGGCGTCGTGAATGGCCAGCCCGTGAAGCCGCGGCTCAGCAACGAAGCCCGCCCCATCTATAGCGCGGCGGGCAGCCTGGCTAACCACTTCCTCGAAGGCCAGACGGGTGGACTCTGTAAATACCTGGCGCGCTTGAGTGGGGTACTTATCCATCACAGCGCCTATAGAGCCAGTGGGTATTACTGCAACCACCCCCTCCACCTCCCCCCGTTTTAGCGCGCGTTTCAACTTATAGGGATCCAGGCTGGTGTCAACGCCAAAATCTTTAAACGGCATACGTTTCCGGGCATTGAAAACTGTCCTTCCTGCCTTCGAATTGATCGCGTGGGCTAATCTGGAGGGCAGGAAGAAATGGCCCGAAGGGTCAACATTATTGATGGGATCACCAGCACAGTAAGCATACGTATTCAGCCCTCCGCGCCCGAACGGACTCATCCGGTCCGCCGTCATGAATCTCATCAGGATAGGGTTGAACGGTCTTCTGCCATTACCCAGCAGATAGCCCTGAAACGCGGCTTGCCAAAGCTCGCCATTGAATGCCAGGCAATAGTTCTCGGGTGGGGAGTCTGATAAGCCGTATGGGCTGTAAGCTAGGCGCATTGATAGACCCTGTTTTCAGTAAGCCCCATGCGAACTATCAAGCGAGACCGTTGGTATGAAGCCATGCCTGCGCCGCTGCGGCCAGGCCTGTTTTCCTGGCTAATGGTGACTAGCGCGCGAACGTCTGCCAACTGGCAAACTTATCAGGTAACGGGATTCAGCCGAGCAAGTCCGCACGTCAGTTATCTGCAAGCCTGTACCGGCCTCATCGCAGGCTGGCGCCAGCTCCCACAGGGTCTGAGCCAGGCATCGCTATTACGGGCCGGCGCAGTATTTGTGGGAGCTGGCGCCAGCCTGCGATGAGGCCTCCACAAGCTTGCACAAAACCATGCAGCCGAAGCGGGCTTGCTCGGAATGCCGAACCACCGCGATGGATGGCACCGGCTAAGCCGGTATCGCGGGGCAAGCCCGCTCCCACGGTGCCCAGTTCTCTGCGCGACAGCGCAGTCCGGAAGGGCTGGGTGATCTCCCACAGGATCTGAGCCAGACATCTGTATCACGGGCTGGCGCAGTATTTGTGGGAAGCGAATGCATGAAGGTCGCTTCACTCACGAATGAGTGGCACCATACGCTCGATCTGACCAACCATCGGGTCAGCTGGATGCAACGCTCCCCGCTTCATCAAATAGTTTCGTCGCCCGCTTGCGATTCCACGGAACAACGTGATTGCAAGCTGCATTTTATTCATAGCGACTTCTGCCAGTTGTGCTCTGCCAAACTGTTCGTGAAGGGCTATTTGCCGGCTGTGGGAATGAACATTGTCCTCAAGAAAGCGTGCATCCGCTGCTAGCAACCCTACTGAAACACCGGCATCTCGCGGAGGGCTTATGGACGCCAACGCATTTTCAGTCGCATCCATGAGTAGACCCCGGCGTGGGGATGCTGAGGTTGCATTTATGTAGGTCCTCACTTGCTCATTAGGGAGCAGCCGAATAGACAGCGAAGGACCGGGACCATTAATTTCACGACTCATTAGCTGGCTTGGAATTGGCCGAGCCCGGTAGGGTAACTGCACAGGCCTCCCAATACGCCCGCTGGGATCGACGTGATTAAGCGGATCGCCAAGACAGTAGACATAACAGTTGATACCTCCGGCATTAAAGGGGCTCAAGTGATCCGGACTTTGGAACCGCATCAATATCGGGCTATATGCTCGATGGCCAAGACCCAGCAGATAACATCCGCTAATGGGATCAAGAAGCTGCCCGGTAAACCCTAGAAATACTGACTCATTTATGGCTGCTGCATACCCGTAGGCTGAGTACGAGCGAACACGCGGTTTTTTCCGAGTGTTTGGAGAGGCATCCATCACATTCGTACCTGGCAGCTGTTAGAGCTGCCAGCATAGAAGGCTGAACTTTGCCGGTCCACTGACAAAAATTCCAGGTAATGGGTTTAGCGCCAGCTCTCTTTCACAGCCTTGCGCCGCCCGCCCAGCACCACCCAGCCAACCACCAGCAACAGGCTCTCGACCACGAACGCCAGCACAAAGCCCGCGCCGATGCCCCAACCAATGGCCTCGGGCACCAGCAGAATCTGGTAGCTGTAACCCTTGAGCGTCTCTTCGCGCAGCGCAGGCTCCGGTTGCACCAGCACATGCCAGGTGCGGCTAACCCACGAGCCCTGCAGTGCTTGCCATTCGTTCTCCAGCAGTTGGTTGCGGATCAGCAGGCTGTCGATGCTGTTGGCATCGCTGTTGAACACCGGGTCATCGCTGCTGCGGTAATGGCGCACCAGCGCCTGCAGGTCGCCGCCGAAGAAGCGCTGGGCCGTCTGCCGGAAGCCATCCAGGGCCTGGCGCGATTCAAGCAGGTGCGCCTCGACCCGCTGGCTGTAGTCGTTGACCAGCCCAGGCACCTGAATACCGGCCAGCAGGCCGAAGGTGAACAACAGCAACCGCAGGTAACTTCTGAACATTCAGCGTCCTTGGCTTTGCCCGTGGGCGGTGCACTCGCCGTGCCGCCACAGGGCCCATTGACCCGGCTCGTAGCGGTTCCAGGTCTCGTTTTCGGTCAAGGCCTCGGTGGCGATCACCGTGACCACGTCGTTGGGGGTGGTTTGCGTGTGAAAATCGACGATCAGGTCGACATCTTTCAAGCGTGCAGCGCCAAACGGGGCGCGCCGGGTAATGTGCACAAGTTTTGTCGAGCAGAAGCAGAACAGCCAGTCACCGTCGCTGAGCAGGCAGTTGAATACGCCTTTGCTGCGGTACTCGCTGCAGGCCTCGACCAGCACCGGTAGCAACTGCTCGATTTCAACAGGCTCCGGAAAGGCCTCGCGGATACGGTTGAGCAGGTCGCAGAATGCCGCTTCGCTGTCGGTGTCGCCCACCGGCCGGTAGAAGGTGCGCAGGCCACTGAAGTCGCCGAGCTGGCCGTTGTGCGCAAAGCACCAGTTGCGGCCCCACAGTTCGCGCACGAACGGGTGGGTGTTGGACAGGCACACGCGGCCGACGTTGGCCTGGCGGATATGGCCAATGACGACTTCGCTTTTGATCGGGTAGCGCTGCACCAGGTTGGCCACCTCCGACTCGCTGCTGGCAGCCGGGTCCTGGAACAGCCGCAGGCCGCGCCCTTCGTAGAAGCCGATGCCCCAGCCGTCTCGGTGCGGCCCGGTGCGGCCGCCGCGCTGCATCAGGCCGGTGAAGCTGAAGACGATATCGGTGGGGACGTTGGCACTCATGCCCAGCAGTTCGCACATGCTCGCAGCTCCTGGCCTACAGACGGGGTTCGACGCGGCCCTGGCCAGCGCCGATGGGGCGCGCTGGGGCGGCGGGTGGGTCCTGGCGGTAACGGTCATGGCTATCGGCTGCCACCTCGACCATCACTTCGTCGTCTTCCTTGGCCTGGCGCTGGGCAGCGGCCTCACGCTGGGCACGGCGCTCGCGGGCGCGCCTTTCAAGTGGCCAGCGGATCAGCACGAAGACAATGTACAACGCGAAGGCGAACATGCCGTACATGGCCAGGTCAGACGCTGCGCGCAGGGCGTTGTTGCCGACTTTGAAGGCGACATCCAGCACGGTGATGGCAATGGCCGGGGCGAAGCTGTCCTTGACCGGGTCGACGATGGTCGGGGTCAGCAGCAGCACGGCGACGATCACCCGCAGCGGCTCGCGCAGCCAGCGCCACATCCAGCCGGTGAACTTGAAAGCCACCAGCAGGCAGCCCAGGGCGGCAACGGCGTAAACGCCCCAGGCCAACAGATAGTCGTGTTCGGTCATGGTGTGGGTGCAAGCCAGGTAAAGAGACGCCTATGATAAACACTTTTACCGCCACAGGCGCCCCCATCCCCATTCGCGGGCTGTGCCGGCCTTAATCAAGAGACCCAGAATGCAGATCAAGCCCCCCGTCGCTCGCAAGGATCAGGCCGCCGACCCCTACGCCTGGCTGCAACAGCGCGACACCCCCGAAGTGCTGGCCTACCTGGAGCAGGAAAACGCCTATCAGCAAGCGTGCCTGGCCGAACAGGCCGAGCTTCGCGAGCAGCTGTTCGACGAGATAAGAAGCCGCATCCTCGAAACCGACCTGTCCCTGCCCTCGCCGTGGGGGCCCTACCTTTACTACACCCGCACCACCGCCGGTGACGAGTACCCGCGCCACTATCGCTGCCCGCGCCCGGCTGACGACAGCAACACCGTGGACCCGGCCGGCGAAGAGCTGCTGCTCGACCCCAATGAATTGGCCGATGGGGGTTTTCTATCGCTCGGCGCGTTCAGCATCAGCCCCGATCACCGCCTGCTGGCCTATAGCCTGGACAGCAGCGGCGATGAAATCTACACGTTGTACGTCAAGGACCTGGCCAGCGGCGCGTTGACCACCCTGCCCTTCGACGACTGCGACGGCAGCATGACCTGGGCCAACGACAGCCAGACGCTGTTCTTCGCCGAACTTGACGATACCCACCGCCCGTGGCGCCTGCGCCGGCACACCCTGGGCGCAGCCGATGCCGCCACGGTGTTCGAAGAGCCCGACGGGCGCTTCTTCCTGCACTGCTACCGCACCAGCTCCGAGCGCCAACTGGTGCTGCTGCTCAACAGCAAGACCACCAGCGAAGCCTGGGTGCTGGACGCCAGCACCCCACACGCCGACTTCACCTGCCTGGCGCAGCGCAGCGAAGGCCACGAATACTTCCCCGACCACGGCCAGCTTGACGGCCAGTGGCGCTGGTTCATCCGCAGCAACCAGCACGGCATCAACTTTGCCCTGTTCCACGCCGGCGCAGACGCCGTACCGGCCCGTGACGACTGGCAGGTGCTGGTACCGCACCGCGACGCCGTGATGCTTGAAGGCCTGAGCCTGAACGCCTCGGCGCTGTCGCTGAGCCTGCGCGAGGGCGGCTTGCCGATCATCGAGGTGCACCCGCAGGGCCTGGCGGCCTACCGCGTTGAGCTGCCGGATGCGGCCTACAGCCTGTACGTGCAGGACAGCCTGGAATTTGCCAGCCCACGCATTCGCCTGCGCTACGAGGCGCTCAACCGCCCCGCCCAGGTGCGCCAGCTGGACCTCGCGAGCGGCGCCCAGCAAGTGCTCAAGCAGACCCCGGTGCTGGGCGCGTTCGACGCCGACGACTATGTCAGCGAACGGCTCTGGGCGCAGGCCCAGGATGGCACGCAGGTGCCTATCAGCCTGGTGCGCCGCCGCGCCGACCAAGGCAAGTGCGTGCCGCTGTACCTGTATGGCTACGGTGCCTACGGCGAGAGCCTCGACCCGTGGTTTTCCCACGCCCGCCTGAGCTTGCTGGAGCGCGGCGTGGCCTTTGCCATCGCCCACGTGCGCGGCGGCGGTGAGCTGGGCGAAGCCTGGTACCGCGCCGGCAAACAGGAACACAAGCACAACAGTTTCGGCGACTTCATTGCCTGCGCCGAGCACCTGATCGGTATCGGTGTAACCGGTTCCGAACGCCTGGCCATCAGTGGTGGCAGTGCCGGTGGCTTGTTGATGGGCGCGGTGCTGAACCTGCGCCCGGAGCTGTTCCGCTGTGCCATCGCCGAGGTGCCGTTCGTCGATGTGCTGAACACCATGCTCGACCCGGAGCTGCCACTGACCGTCACCGAATACGACGAGTGGGGCAACCCCGAGGAGCCGGAGGTCTATGCGCGCATCAAGGCCTACGCCCCGTACGAGAACGTCAAGGCGCAGCCCTACCCGGCCATGTTGGTGATCGCCGGCTACAACGACAGCCGCGTGCAGTACTGGGAGGCAGCCAAGTGGGTAGCGCGCCTGCGCACGCTGAAAACCGACCACAACCTGCTGCTGCTCAAGACCGAGATGGGCGCCGGCCACGGCGGCATGAGCGGGCGCTACCAAGGGCTGCGGGATGTGGCGCTGGAGTACGCTTTCGTGCTGAATGAACTGGGCGTTGTGTAAAACACGGTTTTTGCTGTCATAGGGTTTGCGGCACTGCAACGACGCGTGCCGCTTGACCTTGGCGACAGACATCAAGAAGAACAACCTATGCCTGAGCAGTCCCACCTGAACGCCGAAATCCGCGACATGCTCATGGATTGCGGCCTGTTCGACACCCTCCAGCCCGGCGACTTCCAGACTGCCGCCGGCTACTTCAGCCTGAGCACCATCGCGCAAGATCAGACCATCTTCAGCGAAGGCGATGCCGGCACCTTCATGTGCATCCTGCACCGCGGCGTGGTGTCGGTGCGCAAGACCGATGGCCACGGCGCGCTGGCCGAGATCGCCACGCTGCGCAATGGCCGGGCCTTCGGCGAGATGGCTGTACTCGACGGCGAGCGGCGTTCGGCCACCTGCGTTGCGGCCAGCGAATGCCAACTACTGACCTTGGGCAAGGACTCGCTGGACAAAATGCTCAACGATGCTCCGCGTATCGCCGCACGGATTATCCGCGCCTTGGCGGTAACGCTGTCGCGACGCCTGCGCATGCAGGACGGCCAGCGCCTGGCTTAATCGTCTTTGGCCGGCGGTTTGGCTGGCGCTGGCTGCAGCCCAGGCAAGGGTTGGTCTTTGGGTGGCCCGGGCTGAGGGATGGGCGGCAGCAACGGCGCGCCGGGCTGGCCGGCTGCGGCCTTGGGCGGGTTAGTTGGGGTGATCTGCGGGTATGGCGTAGGCGTTGCGGTACCCGGCGCACCCGGTGGCGGGGTCAGCGGCCCGGCAGCCAGTAGAACAAGCAGCATCGCAGGTAACATCTGCCATCTCCTGATCAATGAACATCGCCTGGGCGATTCTGTTTTGTACAACCCTGTCATGGCCTCATCGCAGGCTCGCGCCAGCTCCCACAGGAATCTGAGCCAGACGTCAGTCTCGCGGCTCACGCGGTCACTGTGGGAGCTGGCGCCAGCCTGCGATGAGGCCGGAACAGGCCATACATAAAGGTGCCCGCAAAACTTGTCTTGTACAGGCTATGCCGAATCCGACGTTTTTGCCTGTCCGTCTCCGCCGCTGGCGCGCTAGACTCAACGCCATAACCGTCATCCGCCTGAAATAAAATAAAGGTCACACCATGAGCTCCACCTCCTCTGCCACTGCCCGCCTCGACCGCATTCTTGCCGACGCCAAGCGCGACAAGGAAATGGGCTACCGCGACAAGGCGCTGAAGATGTACCCGCACGTCTGTGGCCGTTGCGCCCGTGAGTTTGCCGGCAAGCGCCTGTCGGAGCTGACCGTGCACCACCGCGACCACAACCACGACAACAACCCGCAGGACGGCTCCAACTGGGAGCTATTGTGCCTGTACTGCCACGATAACGAGCATTCGCGCTACACCGACCAGCAGTACTTTGGCGAAGGTTCGCTGAGCACGCCGAAGACCGCCGTGGCCACCCACAACCCCTTTGCAGGGCTGGGCGCGTTGCTGAAGAAGGACTGACGGTCGCCGCCAGGGTCGGCAAGCCCGTATAATCGCGCTCTTTTTTGCGAAGGGCCCCGACTCGTGGCGAACAAACGGTATAGCTGCATCGGCCTGTTCAACCCCAAATCCGCTGAAAACGTCGGCTCCGTCATGCGCGCCGCGGGCTGCTATGGGGTCAATTCGGTGTTCTACACCGGCAAGCGCTATGAGCGCGCCCGTGACTTCGTCACCGACACCAAGCGGGTGCACTACGATATCCCGCTGATCGGCATCGATGATCTGCAGCGCATCATTCCGCTTGGCTGCACACCGGTTGCGGTCGAACTTGTGGACGGCGCCCGGCCGCTGCCTGAGTACACCCACCCGGACCGCGCCCTCTACATCTTCGGGCCTGAAGATGGCTCGCTGAGTGAAGAAGTGCGGGCCTGGTGCGAAGAAACCATCTATATCCCGACCCAAGGCTGCATGAACCTCGCCGCGACAGTGAATGTGGTGCTGTACGACCGTCTGGCCAAGGGGCTCAATACCCGCTCGGGGCCGAAATTCAAGTAACCGAGGCACCGCCTGGCAGCGATATTGAACGCCTGTTGCGCGCTATGGGTCAGCTGCATAACCCAAGCAAACAGGAGACCTTGCGATGCTCGATATCCATACCCCACACGCCACTGCAGAACATAACGTACAGGGCATTGAACGCCTCGGTTCGCTGGCCGGCGGCGCGTTGATGATCAGCAAAGGCCTGCGCCACGGCGGGCTGATCGGCATGCTGCAGGTAGCCGCCGGTGGCCTGGCGCTGGCCCGCGGCGTCAGTGGGCACTGCTCGACCAAAGCCTGGTGGCTGCGCCACCGCGCCGAGTACAACCATCTGCGCGGCGAGATCGACCGCGGTGCGCGCGAGCTCAAGGCGCTGAAGGACAGTGCCGAGGCTGCGGTGCGCGAAGTGACGGTGACAGGCAAGGACCCGCTGGTGGGTTAGGCCGCCAGCCTTGGATTTGCCGAGTTGCTTATCGCGGGGCAAGCCCGCTCCCACTCTGTTAACAGGCGCAAGCGGGCTTTGCCCCCGATCGCTGTTACCAATGTGGGAGCGGGCTTGCCCCGCGATTTACTGCAGATGTAAACGCTCTCAAGCACGGCGCGCCTAGCGCAGCACTTTGCTTTGCAGCACCTCGGACTCGCGGCCCAGCACATTTTCGCTGATCTGCACGAACTCTTCGCTACTCACGCTGGACAGCCGCATCAGCGCCCGGGCCACATCGTCCAGCGAGCGCTTGTCGTGGGTGTGCAGGCGGATTTCACGGTCCAGTGCCTGCAACAGCAACACACCGCGGGCTATCTGCCCAGCATCCGCCTTACTGCCCTGCAAACTGGCAACCTTCGCCGCCCGCTTGTGCAAACGCGCCTGCAACGCGGCGTAGCGGTCATCGCTCATACCGCCTGCCCGGCGCAGCAATTCGACGGCGTAGTAATCGGTAAAGCTCTCGCCCAGCCAATCGCTGCCCTCGCGGTCGTTGATCTGCGCAAACAGCTGCACCACCTCGCGCAACAGCGGGCTGCCGCCGCGTTCGTTGATCAGCGGGCCGGCGCTGTACAGGTACAGCGAATTATTGCCGGCCAGCGCGCCGCGCCACATCTCGTCGCGGGCACCGACCACCAGCAACTTGTCCGGGTTACGCGGGAACACCGCTTGCAGCTGCGGCCAGATGAAGGTCAACAACGTCAGCGTGTCCATGCGCCGCATGCCCTGCCCTTGCGGCGCGGCGACGGTGACTTCGGTTTCGCCCAGGCGCGCGCGGCGGCTGCCCAGGTTGCCGGCCACTATCCAGCCGGTGGGGCGGTCGAACAGGCGTGATACATCGTCGATACGAAACTTCTGCCGGCCAATGCGCGTCCAGGCCGTTTCTACGCCCTTCCAGCCCTTGGGCAGGTCAAACGTGAGGCGGGCCACAAGCTCGGTGCCATCCTGCTGGTCCAGGCGCGCCGGCGGGACCAGTTGCTCGCCGCGCAGCACCGCCCAATGCGCGGTAATGCGCGTTTCATGGCCCGCGCCCTGGGGCTGCTGGTCGAGCAGCACGCGGTAGCTCAGGCTGGTCTTGCCCGCTGCCGGGCGCCAGATGCCGCGACCGTTCTGCGCCTGCCACTGGCCGTCGGCGAGAAAATCGCTGTAGGCGCCAGCCGTGCCCAGGTCAAAGTCCAGGCTGCGCACGGCACTGCCTTCGGCAAGCGTCAGGCGCACTTCGGCCTGGCGGCTATCGGGCAGCAGACGCACCTGGTAATCGAGGTCGACCTTCTTTGCCAGCGCCTGGCCACTTGCCAATAGCGCGACAACCAACAACAGCGGGCGACGCATACAAAACACTCCTTGTACCGCAGGGGGCTACGACGTTCAGCCAGCGCGGAAAATCAGGTGATCTTCCCAGTCGTCTTCGTCGACATCGTTTTCGCTGAGCATGCGCCCAGACCGGGAAATACGTTGCTCATGCACCTGCTCGCGATCACCGCTTTGCAAGTGATGCCAGGCCGGCAGGTCTTTGCCCTCGCTGACCAGGCGATAGCCGCAGGTAGGCGGCAACCACTTGAACTGGTCGGCCTTGCCGGGGGTAAGCTGGACGCAGTCCGGCACGTGTTCGAAGCGGTTGGGGTAGTCGCTGCATTGGCAGGTCTGCAGGT
Organism: Pseudomonas farsensis; assembly: GCF_014268805.2. Classification (GTDB taxonomy): domain Bacteria; phylum Pseudomonadota; class Gammaproteobacteria; order Pseudomonadales; family Pseudomonadaceae; genus Aquipseudomonas; species Aquipseudomonas farsensis. The sequence goes on along the minus strand of NZ_JABWRF020000003.1, from coordinate 578,889 downwards.
CGAGCAGCTTGCAGGCGATGTTGGTGTAGTAGACGCTGTTGTCGTCTTCGTCCTCGAGCTTTTGCAGGCAGCACAGGCCGCAGCCGTCGCAGAGTGATTCCCACTCGCGGCTGTCGAGTTCATCGAGGGTCTTGCGCCGCCAGAAGGGCGCGGTATCGGCGATCATCACACGGTTTCCTGCATTTGACGTGAATCCGCGGCGCGCGGCGGCGCCAGTCTAGAGGCAGTCAGGCAGCAAAGCCAGACCGCTTGTCAGCGCTGGCCGCAGGCAGTAGCGTGCAAGGTTTCCCGACCTGTGCCAGGAGCCTGCATGAGCGCCAACCCACGCATTGCCGATTACGCCATCAACGAGCAATTCATCAATCGCTGGTCGCCGCGCGCCTTCAGTGCCGAGCCGATCAGCCAGGAAACCCTGCTGAGCTTTCTGGAGGCTGCACGTTGGGCGCCGTCAGCCTATAACTCGCAGCCATGGCGCTTTTTGTATGCCCGCCGCGACACGCCAAGCTGGGAGCGCTACCTGGCGATCCTCAATGAATTCAACCGCAGCTGGGCGCAACATGCATCGGCCTTGGTACTGGTGATTTCCAAGACCACCTTTGCCGCACCTGGCTCGACCGAAGAAAAACCGGCGCCGTCGCATACCTTCGATACCGGCTCTGCCTGGGGGCACATGGCGTTGCAGGCCAGCATCAGCGGCTGGCACACCCACGGCATGGCAGGCTTCGACCAGGCGCTGGCGCGCAGCGAGCTGAAAATCCCGACTGGGTATGAGCTGCATGCCATGATCGCCATTGGCAAGCTGGGCGATAAAGCGACCTTGGCCGAAGGCCTGCAAGCCCGCGAAGTACCCAGCCCGCGCCGGCCGCTGAGCGAACTTGCTGCTGAGGGTGAGTTCAGCCTGTAAGCAGCCCTCGCCTGCGCACTTCACGCGGTCGTGTAGGAGCGGCCTTGTGCCGCGAAAGGGGTGCGAAGCAGCCCTGGCGATTTTGCGTGAGGCCGAGATATCGGGGCCGCTGCGCGGCCCTTTCGCGGCACAAGGCCGCTCCTACACATTGACCGCGTCGCCTTGATGATGGGTGCGCTCAGTAACCCCGGGCGAAGTCCACTTCGCCGCGCAGCCCCTGCCCCGCCGCATAGCTGCGGGCATTCTCGATAAACAGCCGCACCATCGCCGCTGGCGAGGTGGGCGCCGAGCTGTGCCCGGTCAGCAGCAAACCCCAGGCCGTCCAGAAGGGATGGCGCTGCGGTAGCGGCTCCTGGCGGCAGACATCGATCACCGCGCCTGCCAGATGCCCCTGCTTGAGCGCCTCGACCAAGTCGGCATCGACCACCGCCACGCCGCGCCCGGCATTGATAAACAACGCCCCCGGCAGGAACCGCTTGAACAGCGCGGCATCGTAAAGGTCATGGGTGGCCGGGGTGTCGGGCAGCAGGTTCAACACATAATCGACCTGCCCGACCAGGCGCGGCAGTTGATCGAGCCCGGCAACTTCGACGAATGGCGCCTGCGCGCGCGGGCTGCTGGCAACGCCATACAGCGTGACCCCGAACGGCAACAGAAACTCGGCAACCCGCTGGCCGATATCGCCCGTGCCGACAATCAGCACCCGCCGCCCCTCCAAGGTTCGCCCTGGGCGATCATCCCAGCGCCGCTCCACCTGGCTGACCAGCCGCGACAGCACTTCGCGCTCGTGGGCCAGCATGTAGGTGAGCATGTATTCGGCCATCACCTGGCCAAAAATACCCACCGCGCGGGTCAGTCGGTAATCACGCGCCAGGCCGTCGGCCAAAAGCGGCTTTATGCCCGCCCAGGTCGATTGCACCCAGCGCGGTTTGTGGCCTTGGCGCAGCAGGCTGGCCAGCAGGTCGGGCTGGCCCAGCCATACCGGGCACTCAGGTGCCAGGCGCGAAAGTTCGGCTGAATCGCCGCTGGTCAGGACCTCCAGGTCCGGTGCCGCCTCGCCGAGCAGGCGAGCGTAGAGGGCATGATCCTGTTCTGCGATCAGAACGCGCATGTAGAAAACAACCTTGGCAGACAACGAAAGCGGCCCGCCAGGCGGGCCACCGAGGGGGCGGTAACGCGGCCAGGTCAGACCGGGTCGTTGCGGCGCAGCAGCTCTTCGGGCAAGTGCTCGATGTACTCGTCTTCAGGCGGCGGCATTTGCAGGTGGTAGCCCTGACTGTCGAGGTTTTCGAGCACCTTGACGATGTCTTCACGGGCCAGCTTGCGCTCGGGGGTCAGCACCAGGTCGAAGGCATGCAGGGGCGTGCCGAAAATGGGCAGCAGCGCTTCAGGCACACGGGCCAGGGCATCGGCCTTGAGCACATACAGGTACATGCCGGCTTTGCGCGGGCTGCGGTAGATCGAGCAGATACGTTTCATGGTTTGTCTCCGGCCAGGTCGTCGAGCAAGGCCTGGCCCATACGCTCACGGCGCCAGCCGCGCAGCGAATCAGGCAATTGATAGGGGCCATCGGGGTAGCCGCTCTTGAGCAGCGCTTCGAGGGTCTTTTTGCGCAGCATCAGCTCCGGGGCAATCTGCAAGCGCTCGCCTTCGGCCTGGCCGATGGCGCGCAGGCGCTTGAGCACGCCGGCGGCTTCGATCGGCAGCGGCTCTGGTTGCGCGGGCGGCCATTCGGCGGCAGGCGTTGCGGCGGCGCGCTTGATCAACTGGAGGATGAACTCGCCGTCCTGGCGGATGGTGCGCGGGTGCATCTCGTCGATCTTGGCCAGGGCCGAGAGGTTATCGGGCTGGGTCTTGGCCAGCGGCCACAACGAGTGCTCCTTGAGGATGCGGCTGCGCGGCACATCGCGGCGGCGCGCTTCGCTTTCGCGCCACACGCACAGCTCGCGCAGCACCGCCAACTGCTGGCGCGACAGCTTCCAGGCCAGCTTCACATCGCGGTACAGGGTTTGCGGGTCGACTTCGCGGCGCATGGCGGCGACCAGTTCGGCGCCGTCCTCAAGCACCCAGGCGTATTTGTCGTCGCAAAGGCGCGGGCGCAGGGCGCTGAACAGCTCGGCCAGGTGCACGGCGTCTTCGGCGGCGTAGCTGACCTGGGTGTCCGACAGCGGGCGCTGCAGCCAGTCGGAGCGGGTTTCGCCCTTGGGCAGGTCGAGCCCCAGCACCTCTTGCACCAGGCGCGAGTAGCCCATGGAGAAGCCGATGTTGAGGTAGCCTGCGGCCAACTGGGTGTCGAACAGCGGCTGCGGCAGCTTGCCGGTCAGGCGCAGCAGCACTTCGAGGTCTTCGCTGCAGGCGTGCAGCACCTTGACCACGGCGCGGTCTTCGAGCAACGCGGCCAGCGGTTGCCAGTCGCAGATCAGCAGCGGGTCGATGAGAAAGGCATGCTTGCCATCGCCGATCTGTATCAGCCCCGCCTTGGGGTAGAAGGTGTCGACCCGCATGAACTCGGTGTCGAGCGCTACGAAGGGCAGTTCGCGCCAGCTTTGGCAGTGTTCGGCCAGGGTCTGGTCGTCACGGATCCAGTGTATTTCGTTGGCCACGAGGCTCTCCCACTAACATTGGCGCGCAGTATATACGGCGCGGGCCCTGCGGGTGAAACCTCGCGCCATCCATGGTGCCGGGCGGTCGCCCGGGCGGCTATTCAGCGCTCGGCCGCAAGCCACGGGCGGCAGCTGGCGAACATGTCCAGCGACTGCTGGTAAACCCCGGTACGCACCTGCAACAGGCCCAGCATCGAGTGGAACAGGTTGTCCTGGGACAGCGGTGCATCGCGCAACTTGGCCATGCAGGCGGTATCTACGCCAAAGTCCTCGCGGTAGCTGTCGGAGAACCAGGCCAGCAGCGGCACATGCTTTTGCTGGTCCGGGGCAATGGCGTAGGGGGTGCCATGCAGGTACAGGTTGTATTCGCCCAGCGACTCACCATGGTCGGACAGGTAGATCATCGCGGTATCGACCTTGTCCTGCTTGCTGCGCAGGGTGTCGATCAGCGACGACAGCACGGTGTCGGTGTAGGCCAGGGTGTTGTCGTAGCCATTGATGATTTCGTCACGGCTGCACTGGTTCAACGCGTTGCTGCGGCACACCGGCTGGAACGGCTCGCTGCCGGCCGGGTAGCGCTTGAAGTATTCCGGGCCGTGGCTGCCCATCTGGTGCAGCACCAGCACGGTGTCCTTGTCGAGGTTGTCGATCAGCTCGGCCAGGCCTTGCAGCAGGATTGCGTCATGGCACTCGCCACTGGCGCACAGCGTTGGGTCCTTGAGCTTGCTGACATCGATGAACTGCACGCGGTCGCAGGTGCCTTTGCAGCCAGACTGGTTATCGCGCCACTGCACGGCAAGCCCGGCACGCTGCAGGATGTCGAGCAGCCCCTCACGGTTCTTGGCCACTCGTGCGTCGTAGCCCTTGCGGCCCAAGCCGGAGAACATGCACGGCACCGACACCGCCGTTTCAGTGCCGCACGAATGCACATCGGTAAAGCTCAGCAGGCCCTGCTGCCGGGCAAGTTTTGGCGTGGTATTACGAGCGTAGCCAAGCAGGCCGAAGTTCTCGGCGCGGGCGCTCTCGCCCACCACCAGCACGGTCAGCGATTTGCGCTGGTGGTGCTGCCAGGCGGGGTCGCGGTGGGCGTCTTCGGCGTAGGCCTGGAACGGGCGCGCGGCGCTGCCGACCTGCTCGCTGACATAACCAATGGAGGCACCGACAATGTTGCTTGGGGTCAGCATCAGGCGCAGTTCGTGGTGGTTGCGCAGCAGCGACGACAGCCCTTGATAGTTGACCAGCGCCACCGAACCCAGCGCGGCCACGCAGGCACCGCCCACCACCAGCTTGCCGAGCACCTCGCGGTGCCAGGGGCGGTAGGCAATGCGCACCTTCCAGACCAGCAACGAGGGCAGCACACCGAGCAGCACGATATACAGCACACACTTGATAGACAACAGGTCGCGTACTTCGGCAACATTGGTTTCCGCGACATTACGAAACATACCAGCGTCAATAAGTACGCCATATTGGTTCATGAAATACGCGACGCCCGCACCGCTCATGAACAATATAACCAGCACCGGTTTCAATACATAACGAAAGGCCAATAACGTCAGCACCAGGTTGAACGCGAAAAACATCAGCACGGCAAACGCAAGACCTAGCCACAGCCCCACCATACCGGGCGGCAGTATGCTCTTCAGGTGGCTCCACAGAAAGGTGTTAAGGCCAATCAACAGGTACAGGCTGGCCAACAGCGTGACCCATTCAGTCCGCAGGGGTTTGACGTTAGGCATGGCATTCGCATTCAAAGTACGGAATCGGCCAGCGGCCCGGACGGGTACGCTGGAAAGTGGGCGAACTTTAGAAAGCGTAGCATCAATTTTTTGTGAAAAACTTGGTAACACTTAGTCGCGAAGGCCAGTTTTATTTATTAAACGGTTTTCATTCAGCAACCGTTCAGTCAGGCCCACCCCGGGCAAAGCCTCCCAAGCTACCCTAAAGGCGGCTATCCTCAGGGCTCAGGCCCTTTCGCCAACCCCAGACAGAGGTGAAGAAATGCCAGTTCCGCACGATTTGCTCGCAGACCTGCACATTACCGCCGAGGACTTCCAGGCTTTGATCGACAAGGACCAGGCCCTGCACAAGCTGCACAAGGACTACAACGCCAAGGACAAGGAAGTGATGGTGGCCGAAGGCAAAGGCAGCAATGATGAGCGGGTCACCCAGCTGCGCAAGGAGCGGCTGCTGCTCAAGGACAAGATCGAGCGGGCCATTCACCCCGCCAAAACCTGACTCCCGCAAGGCCCTGCCGGCGCATTGCACTGGCAGGGCCGTTTCGACACTACGTCAATCGAATCTGAACAGCGCCCGCGCAGTGTCTACCAACAGCGCCCGCCGCAGTTCGGCTGAACAGCCCAACGCATCGAATTGCTCGACCGCCGTGGTGAAACTCACCGCCTGCTCATGCTGTGTGTGCGGCCAGTCGCTGCCCCACATCAGGCGCTCAGCCCCGTAATGCGCCTCCAGCGCAGCCAGCGCCTGGCGGGCGAAGTGCAGGTTTTCCTGCGGCGTGCCTTCAAGCCGATAGACGCCTGACACCTTCACCCACACCTTGCCCTCCCCGCCCAGCGTCAACAGCTCGGCAAAGCCAGGCTGGCCGAGGCCGCGACGGGCGTCGGGGCGGCCAAAATGGTCGATGACGATATCCAGCCCGAACGGCCGCAATGCCCGTACCAGCGCCGGCAGGTCCTGGACCTCGCGGTGCAGCTCCAGGTGCCAGCCTTGCTCACCGATGCGCTCCAGCAGCGTCTGCCACTGGGCATCGGCAAAATCAGGCAGCGCTTGGCCCATCAGGTTCAGCCGCACCCCACGCACGCCCTGGCCCGCCATCTGCTCAAGGGCCTCGCGCTGGACGCCCCGCTCCAGCATTACCACGCCGCGCAGTTGCCCAGGCGCAGCGCGCAGGGCGCTGAGCAGGTAGCCGTTGTCGGTGCCGAGAAAACTCGGCTGGACCAACACGCCATGGCTGAAGCCGTGGCCGTACAACTGGGCGAGGTAATCGCCCAGCGGCGCATCGTAGGCCGGCGCGTAGCGGCGCTCGGCGGCAAGGCTCAGCCCGCGGCTGAACACGTGGGCATGGCTGTCGATAGCAGAAAACGGTGAAACGGGAACGTCAGGCATGGTGCTCATCGAAAAGTGCAAGTGAGGTTACTTGGCCTGCGCATCCGCCATGGCGGGTGCAGGCGTGGTTTCAAGGCTGCGGCCACGAGTTTCCGGCAGGCACAGGGCGGCGATCACGGCCACGCCATAGGCGATACCGGCATCGATGCCGATGGCAGCGCCTAGCGACATCGACTCGCTCATATGCCCGACCAGGAACGGGAATACCGCCGACAGCACGCGGCCGAAGTTGTAGCAGAAGCCCACCCCGGCGCCGCGCACATCCGCCGGATACAGTTCGTTAAAGAACGCCCCGAGGCTTGCCGGAATACCGGCGGCAAAAAAGCCCAGCGGGAAGCCCAGGAACAGCATCTGGGTGTTACTCAACGGGAAGAACACATAGGCCTGCACCGTCAGCACGCAGCACACCGCGAACAGCAGGATGTTCTTGCGCCGGCCAATCCGGTCGATCAGCATGCCGCTGACCACGCAGCCGCACCAGAAGGCGAAGATGATCACCGCCAGGTAGCCGCCCGAGTTGAGCACCGACAAGTTGCGCTCGGTCTTGAGGAAGGTCGGCAGCCAGGTCATCACCGCATGGTAGCCACCATGTGCGCCCAGGCCCAGCAGGCCGCCGAGCAAGGTGACGCGCAGCAGTTCAGGGCGGAATATCCCGGCCATGGACTTGGCGAAACTGACCGGTACCACGTTGGCCTTCTGCATGCGCTGGAAGCTGTCCGGCTCAGGCACGTTGCGACGCACCCAGATGATCAACAGCGACGGCAGCAGGCCGACGAAGAACATCACCCGCCAAGCGAACTCCTGCGGCACCAGCGAGTAGATCAGCGTGAACAGCGCCACCGCCAGGCCCCAGCCCACCGCCCAGGCGCTCTGCACCGTGCCCATGACCTTGCCGCGGTATTTCGGGTTGATGGTTTCGGCCATCAGCACCGCGCCCGCCGCCCACTCACCGCCAATACCAAAACCTTGCATGGCCTTGACGAACAACAGCGGGTAGAAACCGGTGACGAATGCCGAGAGGAAGGTAAAGGTGGAGAACCACAGGATCATCCATTGCAGCGTGCGCACCCGGCCGTAGCGGTCGGACAACGTGCCGCCAAGCCAGCCGCCGATTGCCGAGGTCACAAGGGTGACGCCGCTGATCAGCCCGGCATCGCCTTTGCTCAACGAAAACGCGGCAATCAACGCCGGAATGGCCAGGCCGAACATCTGCACTTCCAGTGCATCCAGCGACCAGCCGCCGAAACAGGCCCAGAACGTCTTGCGTTCCCGTGAAGTGATCTGACGATACCAACTGAACATGATTTTTATCCTTTTTGGTGTGTTGTGTAACGGCCGGGCACACGAACGCTCGCCGCGCGCCGGTCGGGCAGGCAGAACCACGGCGCCGTGCAGACACGGCGCCGAACGTCATCGGGTTACGGCGTTGCGGTCAGCGAATGTCGATGCGGTAGCGGAAGTGCTGCGCATGGCCGCGCGAACGCCGCCACTCAAGCGGCTTGCCGGCGTAATCGCGGGCCAGCCGCTCGATCACCACCACCGGGCTTGCCGCCGGCACTTGCAGCAGGCGCCCGTGCACCTCATCCACCGCTTCTGCGGTCAGGGTTTCTTCGGCCGAGGCAACCACCTGGCCGCACAGCTCTTCATAGATGGGGTAAAGCAGCGGGCCCTTGCGGTCCAGGTCGACCTCAAGCAGCGGCTGGAAGGTCTGGCGCGCCAGCCAGATGTCTTCGGCCAGCACCGGCTCGGCGCCGAGCAGACGTACCCGCACGATATGAATGACCGGCGCCCCGACCGACAGCCCCAAAGCCTCGGCGACCGCCGAAGGCGCGGGCACCGGCTCTATGGACAGGATGCGGCTCTGCGGCACGGCGCGTTCGCCGTTGGCCGCTTCGAAGCGGAAAAAGCGGAATAGCGAGGACTGGAACTGCGGGCGGCGAATGAACGTGCCGCGCCCCTGCTGGCGCTCCAGCACACCCTCGGCCACCAGGGCATCGACGGCCTTGCGCACGGTGCCCACCGAGAGGTCGAACTCGGTTGCCAGCGCAGCCTCGGTGGGGATCGCCTCACCCGGGCGCCAGCGGTTGTTGGCGATCTGCTCGACCAGGTGGTCGCGCAGTTGTTGGTAACGGGGCAGGCGCGCATCGGCAGACAGGGCGTTCATGGGCGGCTCTCGATATTGTTATATAGACATATATATGAATTTTTCGAGAGTATTGTCCCTGCCTGTGAGGGTGTCAATGCCTAATGCACGTCGGGTAAAGCAGATGGGGCCGCTTGGCGGCCCATTGCGGTGATCACAGCAGCACCCATTTCATTCCACAGGCTCGTACGGCAAGCCCACATAGTTTTCCGCGATGGATGTGCGCCCGGCCTCGGTACTTACGAAATACTCAAGCTCGGTCTGCTGCATGCGTTGGGTGAAGGCGTCGGTCCCAGGGAATTGATGCAGGATCGAGGTCATCCACCAGGAAAAGCGCTCAGCTTTCCAGACGCGTCGCAGGCAGATCTGCGAGTACTGCTCAAGCAAGTCCTGGCGGCCTTCGCGGTAGTACTTGAGCAGGATCCGGTAGAGCGTGCTGACGTCGCTTGCGGCCAGGTTCAGCCCTTTGGCGCCGGTCGGCGGGACGATATGCGCGGCATCGCCAACCAGGAACAGGTGGCCATACTGCATGGGTTCAACGACGAAGCTGCGCAGCGGGGCGATGCTCTTTTCGATGGAAGGGCCGGTGATCAACTTGGCCGCAATCGGCTCTGGCAGGCGGCTCTTCAGCTCGTCCCAGAAACGCTGGTCGGACCAGTCCTCGACCTTTTCGTCACTGGCCACCTGCACGTAGTAGCGGGTGCGTGTTGGCGAGCGCATGCTGCACAAGGCGAAGCCGCGTTCATGGCTTGCGTAGATCAGTTCTTCATTGACCGGCGGGGTATCGGCCAGCACGCCCAGCCAGCCGAACGGATAGACCCGTTCGAACTCCTTGAGCACGCCGTCCGGGATCGATTTGCGCGATACACCGTGATAGCCGTCGCAGCCTGCGATGAGGTCGCAGTCAAGGCGCACCGGGGTGCCGTCCTGAACAAAGGTGACGTAAGGTTTTTCGCCCTTGAGTTCGTGCAACTGGACGTCGCTGGCATCGTAATAGGTGGGTGCGCCGCTAGCCCGGCGGGCCTGCATCAGGTCGCGGGTGACCTCGGTCTGACCGTAGATCATCACCGTCTTGCCGCCAGTCAATTCACGCAGGTTGATATGTTCCACGCGGTCATTGAAAGCCAGTTCGAAACCATCGTGGACCAACCCTTCACGGTCCATGCGCTCGCCGACACCGGCTTCGCGCAGCAGGTCGACCATGCCTTGTTCGAGCACACCGGCGCGGATCCGGCCAAGCACATAATCAGGGCTTTGACGTTCGATGATGACCGTGTCGATACCGGCATTGTGCAGCAGTTGACCCAGCAGAAGCCCAGACGGACCTGCACCGATGATGGCAATTTGAGTTTTCATTGTTTTTATCCTCATGAGCCGCAAGGCTCTGGGTTACGATTTGTCGTTCTGTATTTTTCGCAGATAAAGGTTCCATAAGAAGGCACTTTCTGCTTTATTTTTAGGACTTTTCGAGGATCGACAGATAACAACATGGCAACGGCGAATGGCATACCGGTTTTCAAACTCTACGGGGAGACGTCGTGGCCGACGCCAGACCTCATTCACTGCGAATCGATCCCGGAACGCAGCCGCCTGCATGACTGGGAAATCAAGACTCACCGCCATGGCGATCTCGCCCAGTTGCTCTACGTACAAGCCGGAAAGGCTCGGGTACTGGTCGAAGATGTCGAGCAGCAAGTGAGCGGCGGCGCGTTGCAGGTCGTGCCGGTAATGAGCATCCATGGTTTTCGCTTTTCCGAAGATATCCAGGGCTACGTGATCAGCCTGGCCAAGCCGGTCATCGACCGCTTTGCGCCGCTACTCGAAGGCAAGCCTATGGCACAGGCCGAGTGCTATTGGGCCGGCGATGACCGGGCCTACCTTGACCAGCTGTTTGCCCAGTTGACCGAGGAATATGCCTTGCGCCGCCCAGAACGCGACCTGCTGCTGCAATCGCTGCTTTGCGCGCTGCTGGTATGGATCTCGCGACGCGCTCGCGAACGCGCCCAGCACATCGCCAAACCCCGGGAACGCGGTATGCAGCACCTCGATAACCTGGCGCAGTTGATAGAAAAGCACTTCAGGGAACACCAGCAGATCGAGCACTACGCGCAGCAGATCGGCGTCAGTACCGCCCACCTCAATGCGTTGTGTCGGCAACTTACCGGGCAGTCAGCGCTGCAGTTGGTCAACCAGCGGGTAATCCTCGAGGCCAAGCGCAACCTGGTCTACACCGCCATGACCATCGGCCAGGTAGCCGACAGCCTGGGGTTTGCCGAGCAGGCGTATTTTTCGCGCTACTTCAAGCGCGCCACTGGGCTGACCCCCAAGGAGTTCCGCCTGCAACGCCGCGAGGCCTAGCGCCTTGTAGGAGCGGCCTTGTGTCGCGAAAGGGGTGCGAAGCGCCCCTAGGATTTGTGCACCACGCAGATATCCCTGGGGCTGCTGCGCAGCCCTTTCGCGACACAAGGCCGCTCCTACAAAGGCTGCGTGCAGCCGCTGCGGCGGCCAAACAATGGTTCGGTAATCGCCCATATACCGCCCTGCCCCCCTCGGCGCCCCATCCGGGTTAAGTCAGACTATCGACAAGCTCGCAATCAACCTCAGTCGCCGGTCGCCTCAATACCAACAACACCCACCGGGCGACCTCTCTCTGAACTCACCGGGAGTCCCGCTTTGATCGATAAAACGCATGCGTCCATCGCCAGTGCCGTGGCCGATATCACCGACGGATCAACCCTTCTGGTCGGTGGCTTCGGCACCGCTGGCATGCCGTCCGAACTCATCGATGGGCTGATTGCCCTCGGCCCACGTGACCTGACCATCATCAGCAACAACGCCGGCAATGGCGACACCGGGCTTGCCGCGTTGCTCAAGGCCGGTTGCGTGCGCAAGGTCATCTGCTCGTTCCCGCGCCAGTCCGATTCCTACGTCTTCGACGCCCTCTACCGGGCCGGCAAGATCGAGCTGGAGGTGGTGCCGCAAGGCAACCTGGCCGAACGCATTCGCGCTGCCGGCTCCGGCATCGGCGCGTTCTTCTCGCCGACCGGCTACGGCACCTTGCTGGCCGAGGGCAAGGAAACCCGTGAGATCGATGGCCGCCAGTACGTGCTGGAAATGCCGCTGCACGCCGACTTTGCCTTGATCAAGGCGCACAAGGGCGACCGCTGGGGCAACCTGACCTACCGCAAGGCTGCGCGCAACTTCGGGCCGATCATGGCCATGGCCGCCAAGACCGCCATCGTCCAGGTTGACCAGATCGTCGAGCTGGGCGAGCTGGACCCGGAACATATCATCACCCCGGGTATTTTCGTCCAACGCGTGGTTGCCGTCTCCAGCGCCGCCGCTCCAATCGCCAACGCTTCCTGAGGCCTGCCATGACCATCACCCAAAAGCTCTCCCGTACTGAAATGGCCCAGCGCGTGGCTGCGGACATCCAGGAAGGCGCCTACGTGAACCTGGGCATCGGCGCACCGACGCTGGTTGCCAACTACCTGGGCGACAAGGAAGTGTTCCTGCACAGCGAAAACGGCCTGCTGGGCATGGGGCCAAGCCCGGCACCCGGCGAGGAGGATGACGACCTGATCAATGCCGGCAAACAGCACGTGACCCTGCTGACCGGCGGTGCCTATTTCCACCATGCCGACTCGTTCTCGATGATGCGTGGCGGCCACCTGGATATCGCCGTACTGGGGGCGTTCCAGGTTTCGGTCAAGGGCGACCTGGCCAACTGGCACACCGGCGCAGAAGGCTCGATCCCGGCCGTGGGCGGCGCGATGGACCTGGCCACCGGCGCCCGCCAGGTGTTCGTGATGATGGACCACCTGACCAAGACCGGCGAAAGCAAGCTGGTGCCCGAGTGCACCTACCCGCTGACCGGTATTGGCTGCGTCAGCCGCATCTACACCGACCTTGCCGTACTGGACGTGACGCCTGACGGCCTGAAGGTCGTGGAAATCTGCGCAGACCTGTCGTTCCAGGCCTTGCAAGAGCTCAGTGGTGTGCCGCTGATCGAGTGACCCTGCGCGTCACCTGCGCTTTGGCGGTGCAGGCCTGTACCGGCCTCATCGCAGGCTGGCGCCAGCTCCCACAGAGGCCATGCCCAACCGCAACATTGCTGGTTGAACCCAATCCTATGGGAAATGATAGACAGTTGTGGCGAGCGGGCTTGTCCCGCGTTGGGCTGCGCAGCAGCCCTGAAAAACAAGGGGCTGCTGCGCAGCCCAACGCGGGGCAAGCCCGCTCGCCACAAGGAGATATGCCTGGCGAAAACAGGGTTGTACAAAACCATAGAATCTCCCACAAGGGCGGCTCACTGCCACACCATCGAGGTCTGGCCCAGATACCTGTGGGAGCTGGCGCCAGCCTGCGATGAGGCCAGCACAGGCTTGTACAAACCCATGAAATCTCAAGCGCCGCCTCAGAAGTCCCAGCGCGTGGTGACCATGAAGTTACGCGGTTCACCGTAGATGGCCGAGTTATAGAACCCGACATTGGTGTAGTAGTACTTGTCGAAGATGTTGTTGACGTTGAGCGTGGCCGACAGGTTCTTGGTGATCTGATAGCGGCTCATCAGGTCCACCACCCAGTAGGACTCCTGGGTGACGTCCTCGTTAACGCCCTTGGGGTTGTTCCAGATCTGTTGCCAGGCTTTGTTCTGCCAGCGTGCGCCACCACCGACGGTGAGTTTGTCCAGGTTTCCACTGAGCTTGTAGGTGGTATAGACGCTCATCTGGTCTTCAGGCTCGAAGGTGGACAGCTTGATACCGTTGCTGTCGCGCACCACTTTGTGGGTGTAGCCGCCTTGTACCTGCCAACCGGGGGCCAACTCGCCGGACATTTCCAGCTCGTAGCCCTTGGTGGTCGCCTTGCTGCCCTTGAACGCGTAGTTGGGCGGGGTCGGCGTCTGGTTGTTGAAGGCATCGTCCGGCACCGAGCGGTTGCTTTCCTTGACCTCGAAGTACGCCAGGCTCGCGTTCAGGCGGCCGTCGAAGAATTCGCTCTTGATGCCGACTTCGTAGTTCTCGCCTTCATCCGGCTCGATCAGCTTGTTGTCGCGGTCGCGGTTGTAGTTTTCCTGGGGCATGAACACGTCGGTGTAGCTGGCGTACACCGAGAAGTTCTCGTTCAAATCGTAGATGGCGCCCGCATAAGGGATGAAACGCCCGGATTCGGTATAGCTCGGGGTCAGCCCGGTAAGGCTGTAATTGACCACGCGGCCGCCCAGCAGCACCTTGAGGTCGTCGGTGACGTTCAGGCGGGTGGTGAGGTACACGCCGGTCTGGCGGATGACGTCGTCGGTGCGCTGCGACACTGGGCCCCAGTCGGGCCTGGGCAGGTTGCCGTGCCAGTTGTTGTAGTCCACACGGTTGGGGACCGAGAAGGTTTCGTCCCAGTAGCCCTTGCCATCCCAGTGGGCCTTGCTGATCGAGCCGCCAAGCACCAGGTCGTGCTCGCGGCCGAGCATGCTGAATGGGCCACTCACGTACAGGTCGGCCGAATCGCTGGTGGTGTCGCCTTTATAGCGTTGCGCGTTGATCTCGGCGCTGCCGTCGGGCAGCGGCTGGTCGAACTGGATGGCGCCCATCTGCGCATCGTAGCCGTTGTACTTGTGGTCCAGTTGCAGCTTGGTGACCCAACCATCGCCCATCTGGTGCTCAAGCGTGGCGAACACCGTGCGGGTGTACTGCTGCCAACTGCTCCAGTCGGTGGCGTTGCTGAACGAGCGCTTGGCATCGTTGCGCTCGCCCCTGGAGTTGAGCAGCGGGAAGCTGCCCGACCAGGTGGAACCCTTGGGGTCGTTGTTCTGGTAATCGGCGCCCACGGTCAGCATCGTGTCGGGGGACAGGTCGAATTCGAGAATGCCGTAGAACACCGAGTTCTCGCTCGAATAGCGGTCGATGAACGAGTGCTTGTCCTGGTAGGCCACCACTGCCCTGCCGCGGACGTTGCCGGTTTCGGTCAGCGGGCCGCTCACATCCAGTTCGCTGCGGTAGTTGTCCCAGGAGCCCGCGCCCAAGGTGGCATGGCCTTGGAAGTCGGCAGTGGGCTTCTTGCGCACCAGGTTGATGGTGCCCCCCAGCGAGCCTGCGCCGCTCAGCAGGCCGGAGGCGCCCTTGAGCACTTCGATACGGTCGTAGATGGCCATGTCGCTAAGAGTGTTGCCCGCCGAATAGGCGACGTTGCGCACGGCCGAGGGAATGCCGTCGTACTGGAAGTTGTTGATCGAGAAACCGCGGGAATAGTAGTTGGTGCGGTCGGTGTCATAGGCCGACACGGTAATGCCCGGCGTGTGGCGCATCACCGCGTCGACGCTGTTGAGGGCAAAGTCATCCATGTGCTGGCGGGTAACCACGCTGATCGACTGCGGGGTTTGCCTGGGCGTGAGTACCAGCCGGGTGGCCGTGGCGATGGTGCCGGGCGTGTAGGAGCCGGTGCCCTCGGTGACCGTGCCCAGCTGGTTGCTGATGACGTTGGTTGCACTGAGCTCCACGGCGCCAGCGCTATCGGCGACGGGCTCAAGCGAATAGTTGCCGCCGTTATCCAGAGCCTGAAGGCCGGTACCGGCCAGCAGCACGGCCAAGCCATCGGTAACGGAATGGCTGCCATTGAGCCCGGCGCTGCGCTTGCCGGCAGTGAGCTGGGCATCGACCGACAGCAGGATGCCGGCCTCACTCGCAAAGCGGTTCAGCGCCTGGTCCAGGTTGCCGGCGGGGATGGCGTAGCTGCGCGATTGCTCACTGGCGCTGGCCTGCGCCGCAGGCAGTGCGAGCAACAGCGGGCCGCTGCAGAGCAAACCGGCAAACAGGGCGTGACGAACCGCATGGCTCAGTTGAGAAATGGATGTCGTGGGCAGATACGGCACTCTGAATGTTCCTCTTGAGAATGCTTCTTGGTTGGATTCAAGAGGTATCCCGAGCGAGTCGGCAAAACCGACAAGGGTGGCTGAATTTTTTTTGTAATACCGATGGCTACGCCTGTCAGGCCGCGCTGACGGTGGCCCATAAGCGGGTCAGGCGGTGCACTTTCACCGGCAGCGACTGCTCCAGCGCCAACAGCACGCGGTCGGTGTCTGCCAAGGGGAAAACGCCCGTCAGCGGCAGGCCTGCCACGGCCGGGTCGCAGCGCAACAGGCCGGGGCGATGGCGAGCGAGTTGCTCGACGAACTCGCCCAGCGGCGTGCGTTCGGCGATCAGGCGGCCATCCTGCCAGGCGATGGCGTTGGGGTTGGCCTGCACGACGGCACCGACCTGGTTTGCATCAAACCCGCAACCTTGCCCGGCATGCAGGCGCATGGCCCGAGCATGCCTCGGGCGCAACTCGAGTTCGCCTTCGAATAGCTCGACCTGGCACCGCTCGCCATGCTGATACACCGAAAAACGCGTGCCCAGCGCCTGGATTTCGCCGGCTGCGGTGTCCACGATCAACGGGCGTTGTGCGGCGTCTTGCCCGCTGTCCAGCAGCAACTCCCCTGCTAGCAGGCGAATGCGCCGTTCGCTTGCGCTGAACAGGATATCGACCGCGGTGCCGCTGTTCAGGCTTAGCCGGCTGCCATCGGCCAGGGTGTGCTGAAGGCGTTCGCCGGTGCCGCTGCGCAGGTCTGCCATCGCCTCGCGCCAGGGCAGTTGCGATTGCACGAGGTAGCCGCTGCCGCCCACCAACAACAATGTACCGAGCAGTTTCAGCGCCTGCCGGCGGCGCGCATCGGGCTGCTCGCGCAGCACCGTCAGGGCGGTACCGGTTGGCACACCGCTCAGGGTACTTTGCAGTTGCTCAAGGCGCAGCCATGCGCGCTCATGCTCTGGGTCGGCAGCGCGCCATTCGACGAAGCGCCGCAGTTGCTCGCTGTTCAGCTCGCCTCCCCAGTGCAGCATCAACCAGTGGCTGGCCTGCTCGATGATGGTTGCGGCAATGGGCGCTTCGCTTTTCATTCGGCGTACAACACCTGATAGCAGGCGGTGATGGCACGCAGCATGTACTTTTGCACCGAGCTGACGCTGACCTGCAGCCGCTCGGCAATCTGCGGATAGGTCAGCCCTTCGAACTGCGACAGCAAAAACGCCTCACGGACCTTGGCCGGCATGCTGTCGAGCATGGCATCGATCTGCATCAGGGTTTCGATGACGATGGCCCGGGCTTCCAGCGACGGGGTTTCTGGCTCGGGCAGCGCGGCCAGGCTGTCGAGGTAGGCTTGCTTGATACGCTGGCGGCGCCATTGGTCGATGACCAGGTTACGGGCGATCTGCGCCAGGAACCGACGCCCATCACCCTGCTCCGGCATGCGGCGCGTGACCAGCAAGCGCAGGAAGGTGTCTTGGGCAATATCCGCCGCTCGCTCGCGGTCACCCAGGCGCACGCGCAGCCAGCCCTGCAACCAGCCATGGTGGTCACGATAAAGGCTATTGAGGGGGTGCGAGGTGGCGTCAGGGGGCACTGTGCTTTCCCAGGAATGAGCTGCGGATAGGAATCAGTTGCGATTGTAGAGTGGGAGCGTGACTTTGGGAACAGATGCAGGGCGGTGGCCAGTTCTATCCCGACAATCAGTCGGTCAGGAGCGCTGTGATTTGACGAAGATGCCTCCACCAAGGCCCCTTGCTAAACTCGCCGCCCTGGATACCGAGAAGCCGCAATGAAATGGACCACAGCAGTGCTCGCTGTCGCTCTCTCGCTGGGCGGGTGCGCGGGTAGCAAACAAACCTGGCAAGCGGCTTGTTCGACGGACGCGTCCACCCACCAGACGACCCTGATGGTCAGCCCTGTCGATATAGAAAGTACAAGCTGGATGCTCCCCAGGCCGGTGTACTACTTCCCGGTGATTCGCAAGGAAGGGAATGAGCTGCTGGTTGGGGTGATGTCCGCCGGCAGGGCCAGGCTGCCGGTAGGTACCGTGCAACTGATGGTCGACCAGCACGAGGCCTGGACCATCACCCCGCAGGAGAACCCGGTGAGCCTGTCGCCGGTGCTTTTCTCGAAGGGTGGGGCTGACTCGCAGGACGCCGCGTCGCAAATGATGGCCCCCTACACATTGGCCTCCGGCGACAAAGCGAAGCGGATCATCCGTGAGCTTGCGGCTGGGCAGACGCTGCGCTACCGCATTGGGGCTATCGACCAAGCGGGTGCGACAACAGGCGAAGCGGTTATCGATCGCTCGTTCGCCCAGGCGCTTCGGGCGATCGGCGTTGATGCCGAGCCCCTGCTACCCGAACCAGCCACTCAACCACGCTGCGCCCAGCGCCACTAGCGCGGTATTGAGACAGACCAGCATGAAGCCGAACCTGACCAGTTCGCCTTCCTCCTTGGCGTGGGTTTTAGCAAGCCCAAGGATCAGCATCACCACCGACAGCGAGCCCAGTGCTGCATGCCCTGCCGCGCTGTTCTGAACGGCCGCCAGCAATAGCCGAGAGGATTCGGGCAGCATCGCGATGGCCGGCATGAAGATCGCGTTGCCGCCGACATTCGACCCGGTCATATAGCCTGACAGCGCGCCAAACACGGCAACCAGCGACGTCGCCGCGGTGGGCGACAGGCCCGCCAGCAGTTGCATCAAACCCGTAAGAAAACCTGCCTTCACCATCATCTGCGACATGGCGAGAAAGAAGAAAATGGTCAGCAACGGCCGTTTCGCCCGCGCCAGCAGCGCAGCAGGCAAGTTGGCCTCGTGGGCTGTGTCGCGTTGTGTGTTGCGCGTGTAAAACCTTAGCCAGATCAGCACCAGAACCAGTGCCAGGCCGGGTGAGGCGAGTGGTTTCCAGGTGACCTGGGCACCCTGTACAACCCAGTGATCTGGCCAGGAGGTAGTCGTCCACAGCACCTTCAACCCGACAATGCAGACAATCAGCACCAGGTACGGCCATGCCTGACGAGGCCATTGCACCGCCCCGCTCCCGCTGTCGTTGCGGTGCAGGCGCCACAGCCCCGCCGCGAGTACCGCTGCTGCCGTCACCAGGCCCGCAGCAACGCCGGCCACTTCCGGCCCCAGCCAACGGCTGGCACCGTAGAGCACGCCCGCAAACAGCAGCCAGAACGCGCCCAACGCCAGCCATTCGCGCATGTTACGAACGCCTGCAAGAAAGAGCGCGGTTGCACTCAGTGCCAAAAATACCGGTGCGCTGGTCAGTGCCGAGGTTGATGCCAGCGCAGAGGCGTCCAGGTGAACCAACGAAGCACCAATCACCGATGCCAGGCCCAGCGTTCCCCACGGCATGATCGCCATACCGGTCAGCGCTATGCGTAGCGCCACCCGGCGTTCGAAGAGGCTGAGCAGCAGCGGCACCGTAGCGATCAATGACACGCCGAAACCGGTCATCGCTTCGAGCAACGGCGCCAGCCCAAGGACAATGAACACTACCTGATCGCCGCGTCCAAGCCCCAGTGAGCGCACCCACTGGCTAAGCGCAAGGTTGACGCCCATACGCTCGATGAAAATCACGAAAACCAGCCCTGGAACGATCACGAACGCCGTACTTGCAAACAGCACGGCGGTGTCTTGCGCGGCGGCCAGCATACTGCCCAGGCGCCACGCATCGGCAGCACCGGCAAACCACAGCACCATGACCAACACAGTGCCTGCCATAGCGGCGTGGACCGGCGGCCTACGCAGCACGACGAGCATGGCTGTAACCAACAGGACAGGGGAAAGATGGAACAGTGCGAGCATGCCGATAATATCCTGTGTGAATTCCAGACCCAGGCTGCGTATGCAGGCTGCTGGCAAGATAATATTTCTCTGCCCTAGATAAAGGCGCGCAGTTTTCTGATAGTTTTCGAGAAAATTTCTCACGGGTTTGCTATGGCAAAGAAGGACGCTGCACCTGAATCCTTGGACAAATTCGACCGCGCCATCCTCGACCTCGTCCAGCGCGACAACACCCTGCCACTGCGCCTTATGGCCGAGCAGGTCAATCTTTCCACGGCCGCCGTTCAGCGCCGCATCAAGCGAATGGAAGAAGGCGGCGTGATCACCGGCAACGTAGCCATCGTCGACCCCACGGCTGTCGGGCGGCCGATCACGATCATTGTGGAAGTCATGGCAGAGCGCACCAGCATCGACGCGCTGGAGGCGATGAAGGCACACTTTGCGGTGCCCGAAGTTCAGCAGTGCTACTACGTCACCGGCGAAGTGGATTTCGTGCTGGTGTTAACCGTTGCCAGCATGAATGAATACCAGGCTTTGGCACGGCGATTGTTTGCCGAAAACGCCAACGTTACCTGGTTCAAGACAATCGTGGCGCTGGACCGGGTGAAGGTCGGGCTGGATGTGCCGAGCGGGGTTTGAGGCTCAAAGCGGCAAACTGCGACGAACCGTTATCGAACTGAAGCAAACATTTTGCATCCTTGTCGGCAGCCCAAGAGTTGCATATGATACTAAGTCTCATTTGCATCGATTCAGTGGCAACTCATGGCATCCGTCGACAGTGCTCAGCTCACGGCTCTTTACGAACAGCAACACCGCTGGCTGCGTGGGTGGCTGTGTCGGCAACTGAGCTGTTCACACCGCGCCGCTGATTTGATGCAGGACACCTTCATGCGCCTGTTGCTCAGCAAAGAGGCGGTTGAAGTCCGACAGCCCCGACCGTTTCTGGCCAAGGTGGCACGTAGCGTCCTGTCCAACCACTACCGCCGCGCACGCCTGGAAAAAGCCTATCTGGATGCGATCCAGGCGCAAGACGAAAACGTGCTGCCAGACCTGGCGACCCAAATGATTATTTTCGAGACACTGGTTCGGCTCGACGAAGCGCTCTGTAAATTGGATGTCGCCGTCAAAAAGGCCTTCCTGTGGTCGCAGCTGGATGGCCTCAGCCATGGGGAAATTGCCGAGCGGCTGGGTATTTCAATCGCTACCGTCAAACGCCACATCATCAAGGCAGGTGCGCAGTGCATGCTGGTGACGGACGCGCTGGAATGACGAGCGCCGACAACGCCTTCACCCGAGAACCCGCGCTATCACCGAAAATGTGTGAGGAGGCGATGGCGTGGTGGCTCGATATGCAGGAAGCCAATTTCGATTCACCCGCACAGGCCGCTTTCATGGCATGGCGTGGTGAACACCCGTTGCATGAGTTGGCCTGGGAAAAAGCCTTGGCGCTGGCGGCGCAGCTAGACTCAGTGCGTACCCGAGGCGATCCAGACCTTGCCCGACAGGCCCTGTTGCATTCTTCTGAGAATGGGTTGAGCAGGCGACGGGCCATCAAGGGCCTTGCCTTGCTGCTGACCACAAGCGCGGGTGCCTGGCTGGCCCGAGACAGCGAAGTGGTTTCGCGCTTGAGCGCCGATTACGCGACAGGCGTTGGCGAGCAGCGACGCGTCGCACTGAACGCCAACCTGTCGTTTGATCTCAATACCCGCAGCGCGATAAATGTCCGTCATACCGATCATCGCTGGGACCTTCGATTGCTCAGCGGCGAGGTCCTGGTCGACACGGTTTTGAACCAGGCGCTCGCCATCGACACCCCTCAGGTTCGCGCGCAGGCGGCCTCGGCGCGCTTCACGGTACGCCAATTGGACAATGGCTCGACTCAGTTGGCGGTCTATCGTGGCTCACTTCAGGTAATCCCGGCAAAAGCGAGCACGTGGACGTCCCTGCAGGCCGGACAATTGGCTCGGTTCGGGCCGCTCGGGCTGGTGGATCAGGCTGCACTGCAAGCCAACGCAGCAGCCTGGACAGAAGGCATGATCATCGCCAACGGCCAACCGCTGCAGGCTTTTCTGGATGAACTGGGTCGGTATCGTCATGGGCATCTGGGGTGCGACCGCGCATTGGCCAACCTGCCTGTATGGGGCACCTACCCGCTGGCAGACAGCGATCGAATCATCGATGCCATTGCCCAGACGCTGAAACTGGATGTGCAGCGTTTCACTCGCCTGTGGGTCAACTTGCGCGCCTTGCCGGCAACCGTGTGAGCTATTTTCGTCTTCGATGAGCCGTTTTGATTTCTGGCGAGACTTATAGGCCATACATCAAAAATCATCGGGAAACTTCACATGCATCACCGCAGTGTTTCGTACTACCCAACCTTGCTCGCCACCACTATTGGTTGTGCTACAGCGGTTCTTGTCGCCACATCATCGCCAGTGTGGGCCGCCACCGACAGCAGCGTGCAACATTACGAAATTCCCCCGGCGGCACTGGGCACTGCGCTCACCCAACTGGGTCAGCAAGCCCATTTGCTGCTGTCGTTTCCCAATGACCTGATTGCCGGGCAAATCAGCCCTGGCCTCAAGGGTGACTACACGGTCGACGGCGCCCTGGAAGCGCTGCTCGCGGGCAGCCAACTGGTTGCGGTTCGTCAACCCGATGGACGCTATATCCTCCAGCAAGCGCCAGCCTCTACCAGCCTGGAGCTCCAGAGCATATCCATTTCGGGCAAAGCGCCCGGGTCGACCACAGAGGGTACCGGGCTCTATACCACCTACTCCTCCAGCAGTTCGACCCGCCTGAACCTGACCCCCAAGGAGACTCCGCAGTCGCTGACCGTCATGACCCGCCAGCGCCTGGATGACCAGCGCCTGACCAATCTGAGCGATACCCTCGATGCCACACCGGGTGTCATCGTGTTGCGCGATGGGCTGGGGGCCGAATCCGACGGTTACTTCTCCCGGGGCTTCGAGATCCAGAACTTCGAAATCGACGGTGTGCCCACCGTCAAGCGCATGGACAATTACACCCAGAGCATGGCCATGTATGACCGAGTGGAGGTGGTGCGCGGTGCGACCGGCCTGATCAGCGGCCTGGGCAGCCCTTCAGCGACGATCAACCTGATCCGCAAGCGCCCGACTGCCGAAGCGCAGGCCAGCATCTCTGCGCAAGCCGGTAGTTGGGACCGCTACGGTACCGGCTTTGATGTATCTGGGCCGCTGACCGAAAGCGGCAATGTTCGCGGCCGCCTGGTTGCCGACTTCAACACCGAGCAGTCCTGGATCGACCGCTACAAGCAGGACTCGCAACTGATCTACGGCATTACCGAGTTTGACCTGACTGAAGACACGTTGCTGACCCTGGGTTTCAGCTATCAGCAAACGGACGTCGACTCCCCCATGCGCTCCGGCTTGCCGACCCGCTTCAGCGACGGCTCTCGCAGCGACCTCAAACGCTCGCTCAATTCGGCCCAGACCTGGTCTTACAACGACCATGTTCAAACCAGCTTTTTTACCTCGATCGAGCGGCAGTTCGCCAACGGCTGGAGCGGCAAGATCGAACTGACCCACTCCGAAAACAAGTTTGACGAGGTCTTCAACTACGTCAACGGCAGCCTCAACCCGGACGGAAGCGGTACCACACAGTTGCCAGTGCGCTTTTCCGGTACCCCGCGCCAGAACAACATCGATGCCTACTTGACCGGCCCATTCGGCCTGTTGGGGCGCGAGCACGAGTTGATTGCCGGCGTGACCTTGTCCCACTACTACGAGAACGTGCCAAGCTACGGCGGCTGGAAATACGACTATTCCGGCTCTGCGGCCGGCGCGATCGACAACCTGCTGAACTGGAACGGCGACTCCGTGAAACCTGAGTTCAACGTCACGGGCAAATCCACTACCGACGAAAACCAATACGCGGCCTATCTTGCCACGCGCCTGCACACCACCGATGATCTCAGTATCCTGCTGGGCAGCCGGTTGATCGACTGGCATCGTGACATCGAGGATAAACCCTACAACGCCGAGCAAACCAAGACCAAGGAGTCGGAAACCGGCGTCTACATCCCCTACGCTGGCGTGGTGTATGACATCAACGATACGTGGTCGCTGTATGCCAGTTACACGAAAATCTTCAACCCCCAGTCGTCCTGGGTTCGCGACATCGACAACAAACCACTCGATCCGATGGAGGGCACCGGCTATGAAGTCGGCGTCAAGGGCAGCCACTTCGACGGCAGGTTGAACTCCAGCGTCGCGCTGTTCAAGATCGAGCAGGACAACCTGGCGATCTGGATCGATACCCCGGGCGGTAATACGTACAAGTCGGAACAGGGAACCACTACCAAAGGCGCTGAATTCACCCTGGACGGAGAGCTGGCCGAAGGCTGGCAGGCATCTGCCGGCTATGCCTATGCGGTCAGCACCGACGCTGACGACCAGCGTATCGTTACCAACCTGCCTCGGCACAGTCTCAAGACCTTCACCAGCTATCGCCTGCCGGGGGTTCTGGAAAAGCTCACCGTTGGCGGCGGAGTCAACTGGCAGAGCAAAACCGGCACCGATCTGCACACCTTTACTCAGGGTAGCTACGCCGTCACCCACCTTATGGCTCGGTACGACTTCAACCAGCACTTGAGTGCGTCAGTCAATCTCAACAACGTGTTTGACCGTGAATACCTCAGCTATGCCGGCGACCACGGTATGTACGGTGCGCCAAGAAACATCATGACGGGTATCAAGTACAACTTTTGAGCCAGACAGCGGGACGATCATGGCACTACTGATCTACAGCTTTTGCCCTGTGGCGACCCGTGGTGGAGGACCGCTTTAAGTCGGAAGCCCATGTGCCTGTCCGCTACCGACCTTTTGCTGACCCTCACGATTGGCAGAAACTGACGGAAGATTCTACTAACCAACTGCAAACCACCATGGGCCAGAACGATGACCACACCCTGCGACGCCGAGATTGAACAGACCGAAGAAGAGCTAACCAACTGTATCCATGACCTATTTCTGAACAACGAATACATCGAATGGCGGAAGGCACTCAGATCATTTTCCGCCGGTGAGTGGCATCTACTGACAGCAAGCTTGGAGAATCGTAATACGCCTACTACGGCATTCCTGGAGTTCGGCGAGGGAATTCACTCGAAACTGGTGTTCAGCCATATCGAAGCACCTGACCACATCGAGTCGCAGATGCTTATGCTGCAGTTCACGGTGTCTGGAAGCATGTGGCATTGCGTGGTCTGGCATTGCCCAGAAGCAAACTGATGGCCGAGTAACCAAGGAGTGCCAGATTTCTCGTTAGCGATGCGTAGCCAGACTGCCGGCAAACACGACCGAAGGTTTCCGCATGCGGGGCATTTTGATCAATGAAAAACCCGAGTGCCACAGCTGTTTACACTCCCGAAGCAGGCCCCGCCCACTGCCCAAGAAACTCAGCAATCCTGCTCTCGATCCCACTCTCAACCGTCCGCAGCCGCAGAATGGAGATGCCACTCTGCGCCAGGATTTCATTTTTCATGGCGTCCCGAGCCGCCTGCACAGGGTGATCGTGGTACCCGCCATCAACCTCAATCACACCGACTGGCGTCTTCCCTACTTTGAAATAGATCACGAAGTCACAACTGGCGCGCCTCATGAACGCTCGCTGCGGCTCCGTCCATTGCGCGTTGTCAGGCGCTGCAAGCTGATCCAGCTTGATCTGGGTATGCCAGGTCAACGCCTGATACGCCGGGGCCGACATTGCTTCGCGCAGCAACTGTGCCCCGATCTGCTCAGACTTGTAGCGCGAGTCCTCGGGCCGCAGGCGGGAATTCAAGCGTGCCAACGACTGGTCGTACTCGCGATAGAGTAAGTCGAAGGCCGACACCACCGGCGCGCGTACGCTTTGCTTATCCTGGCCGTAATAGCTGATGTAGCGAATCAATGCGGCGATAGGGCCATTGTTCGCTGTGAACACCTCATCACCCGTCACCAGCGTGAAGCGATTCTTGGCCCGCGACACAGCCACGTTGACCATGCAGGCGTCATCGACGAAATCGAGGCGCCTTTGCGTCTGGTTATAGCGCTTCTTGTCCAATACGGTCGAGAAGACAATCTCGTCGCATTCGCGCCCTTGAAACTTGTGCACCGTGTCATTGACGAAGTCCGACGGCAAGTGCGTGGCAGAGAGGGTGGCTTGCGCGCGGAATGGGGCGATGTAACCGCGGCCTTCGCGATCTACACCCACGGGGTCACCATCGCTTTCAAGCACCGCCAGCAATGAGTCCAACTCACGGAGGTTAGTGTTATCGCGAGCATGATTTCCCTTGCCTGTCACCACCAGCCACATGGGGTCTTCGCCGTTGTCCACGGTCATCGGCACCAAGGCATTGTCATAGAACTGCTGGTTACAGAACTGAATGATTCTAGGATGGCAGCGATAATGCTCTTTCAATAGCGTCCTCGGTAGCGCATCCTTAAACACCTCGATGCACGAGTCCAACAGGCTGTAGCGCTCGCAATCATAGGCTTCGGCCGGCGCCGGGAGTCCAAGCTTTACAGGGATGTGCGGCAACTGGCGGTTATCGCCGACCACGATCAGGTTCTTGGCGCAGCCCAATGGCAGAATGCCCGGCACTATGTCCTGCAGTGAGGCTTCGTCGATGATCACATAGTCAAGGATCGCCCCAGGTGCGAGCGAATTGACGATGGAGTGCGTGCCGCTAGCCACAATAGGAAATCGTTGCATGAAGGCATCGAAATTGTTGCGGTAGTTACTAGCATCGAAGCTGATTCGAGTTCGCTGCTGCCCTGACAGGTGCTGCTTCAAATACTGCATCGATGTACTTGTCAGCCCTTCCAGCAATTCAGTGAAATTTGCGCGTACCAACGATTCACGGCAGGCCCGCAGCTCGGCGTCCTTGTCCTTCAGCGCTTTGTCATAGAAATGCAACTGCAACGCATGGAATGCGGCGATGCGCGCTTGGCCCTCGGCGAAAGGTTTGGTGCGGAACACCCGAAACTTGAACAGCAACTCGATGCGGTCCTTGAGCTGAACGCGCCGTTCCCCCAAGTACGCCAGGTATGCCATGAGGTCTGCCGTCTTGCGCGGGGTGAGCCCGTACTTGTCCAATGAGCTTTCGGTCTGCACACCGTTGCGTGCCCACCATTGCTGTAGGTAGCGCCGCTCGATGACCAGCTCATCCAGTTCGATCTGCAGTTGCGCGGCTCTGTTATGGTCTTGAAGGTGCTGTTTCAAGCGGGTCAGCAAGGCTTGAATTTCATCCGCAGACGCCGCCGGCCCGGGTTCACCGCTCGGCCACGCTGGCAGGTCGGCGAAAAAGGTCTCGCGGTTCTGCTTGTTGCCTAACTTGGCTACCAAATAGCCCAAGCCACATTTCTCAAGCTTTTCGTAGACGTTTGCCACGGCCGCATTGTTATTGGACAACACCGCCACTGTTTGGCCGCGCAACACGATATTGGCCAGGATGTTGAGGATGGTCTGGGTCTTACCGGTGCCGGGCGGCCCTTCGATCACGCTGATTTGCGCGCTGAACGCCCGCTCAACTGCGTGGTACTGACTTTCATTGAGCCCAAACGGATAAATGAGCCCTTGGTCTGGCGCCAGCGTGCCATTTCGCCCGGTACAATAAGCCTGCAAGGCAGTGCTTGCGACAGGAGGCAGCTTGCCGAGCTGGGCCGCGACATTGCTTGCTATATCACGGTCAACCTTGGACTGCGCTTGGGACTCTCGTGCATTGGCAACGTCCGCAAAATAGCGGAAAACTGGCGCCTCCCTCAGCGAGGTTGGTGCAGCAAAGACGATCCCAGCCATCTTGTGTAAATAAGGCTTGCTGGAACCTGGGTAGTGCACCACCGCGTAGCGCTCACCGTAGATCATCGCTTTATCAATGGGCTTGACGATCTTGCTGCCGGGTTTGATCAGCAGAACATTGCTTAGCTCTCGGGAGGGAGAAACACGACAGTTGCTGAGCGGGCGAGTAGATTTTCTACCGGACGTAAAATGACAGGTGAGTTCAAACACATCGTGCTTGTCGCTCCAGCGAATCGTCCAGTCGCTGATCGTTGAAGTCTTGTCCTCACCATCCATCTGTATAGACGTCATATTCCCTTGCCTGTGCGCCGAATGCTGCTTCCTTGCGAAACATCATAATGCCATTACCACAAACGGACTTGATAGCCGTCCTCGCACTACCCGTATCAAACTCTACGATCAGCAATCGAAAGTTCCCCCAACTTGAATCCCCCCGCCCCAACGTCCACCATAGGCCCAATCCGCCTGTAGACTTTTTTCCACGCAGGCCCTCGCTCCCACCCCGTGGCAGACCATGAAAACCAAGAACTACCAGACCATCGCCGAGAGCATCGCCCTGCTGCTGTTCCCCCATGCCGAGGTCGTCGTGCATGAGGTCAAGAGCCAGAGCATCGTTCATATCGCCAACAACTTTTCCAAGCGCAAGCTGGGCGATGACTCGGCGTTGGAACAGGACATGGACGAGTTTCGCCGCTCGCCGAGCATCGGCCCGTACGAGAAGACCAACTGGGATGGGCAGAAGCTGCGCTCGGTGACCAGCGTGCTCTATGACGAGCAAGGCGAGCCTGAGTACTTGCTGTGCATCAACCTGAATTTCTCGGTCTTGCAGCAGGCCCACGAAGCGTTGAGTGCGTTCTTCCAGGTCAGCCGGCTGATTGCGCAGCCAGAGGCGCTGTTCAAGGATGACTGGCAGGAACGGATCAACACGTTCCTGCAAACCTGGCTGCGCGAGCATGGCTTGTCGCTGCGTACCCTGGCTGCAAAAGACAAGCGCAGCCTGGTTCAGGCGTTGTATGCCGAAGGGGCGTTCGAAGGCCGCAGCGCGGCGGACTATGTGGCCAATGTGCTGAACATGGGGCGGGCGACTGTTTACAAGTACCTGAAGGAACTTCGGGGCTGACGGGATGGCTTGGGTTTTACCCATGGCTTTCAAGGTTTTTGAGTGAAGGCGCCAATTCGGCACCAGACAATTCTCCTTGTGGTGAGCGGGCTTGCCCCGCGTTGGGCTGCGAAGCAGCCCTAAACCCACATCCATCAAAGCGTTGAATGCTGTTGTGCAAACACCGAGCAGCCAGCGCGTGCACTTTGAACAGCACAGACCTCAGGGCCGCTTCGCAGCCCAACGCGGGGCAAGCCCGCTCACCACAAAAAAACTCACCGTCGTTAACTGTCAGCAGGCTTGCCACAAAAAGAATATGAGTCTACCGTAGACAAATATTCCACAATGGCGAGCACCTTCCCGTGCCCGCTCGCCCCGATTGCCGAGAGGAACACGATGTCCGCCGATGCCAACACCCTGCTCTCCCTGTATGAAGCCATCAGCGAAGCGCACGAAGCGCTGCGCCCGCAGGTCAGCGTCACCCCACTCAGCCACAGCGCGCATCTGTCTGCCCTGACGCAGTGCCAGGTCTACCTGAAATGCGAACACCTGCAACACACCGGCTCGTTCAAGTTCCGCGGCGCCAGCAACAAGCTGCGCCTGCTGCCTGAAGCACAGCGCGCGGCCGGCGTGGTCACGGCGTCTTCCGGCAACCACGGCCAGGGGCTCACGCTTGCCGGCAAGCTGCTGGGCGTGCCAGTCACGGTGTACACCGCCACCACGGCATCCAAGTACAAAGTCGATGCCATCCGCGCCTTGGGGGCCGAGGTGGTCAGCCTCGACCTGGACCCACTCGGGGTGGAGCTGGAAGGCGGGCGCCAGGCCGAGCTGCAGGGCAAGCCATTCGTCTCGCCCTACAACGACCCACAGGTGATCGCAGGCCAAGGCACCATCGGCATCGAACTGTTCCAGCAGCAGCCCGAACTGGACGCGGTGTTCGTGGCGGTTGGCGGTGGCGGGCTGATTTCCGGGATTGGCGCTGCGCTGCGGGCGCTCAGCCCGAAAACCGACATCATTGGCTGCTGGCCGCAGAACGCGCCGACGCTGCAGCGCTCGCTTGAAGTGGGGCACATCATCGAAATGCTTGAAGACGAAACGCTGTCCGATGGCACCGCCGGTGGCGTAGAGCCAGACAGCATTACCTTCCCCCTGTGCCAGAGCCTGATTACCCGCACGGTGCTGGTCAGCGAGGATGACATCAAAACCGCCATGCGCGATGTCGCCAGCGGTGACCGCTGGATCATCGAAGGCGCAGCAGCGGTGGCCGTCGCCGGCATGAAGAAACTCGCCGAGCAATACCGCGGCAAGCGCGTGGCGGTGATCATTTGTGGGCGCAACATCACCTTCGAGAAGTTTCTTGGGGCGGTGCAATGAAGGTATTCAGCAAAGCGCAAATCGTCGCCAGCCTGGACCTGGAACTTGCCGTACAGCGCCTGCAGGAAGGTTTCGTCTCGTTCTCGGCGGGCCAGGTGCAAGTGCCGCCGGTGCAGGCGTTTGCCTTTAACCAGGCCAACGGCGACTGCTGCGTAAAGTCGGCCTTTGTAGAAGGCAGTGACACCTTCACGGTAAAGGTGTCGACCGGCTTTTACGACAACCCGGCCAAGGGCCTGGCGAGCAACGACGGCCTGATGATGGTGCTGTCGGCCACCACCGGCCAGCCACTGGCGCTGCTGCAGGATGAAGGCTGGCTGACGTGCATCCGCACAGCACTCGCTGGGCGCATCGCTGCACGCCTGTTGGCCCCCCGCCAGGTCAACGCCATTGGCATCATCGGCACCGGCACCCAGGCGCGCATGCAGCTAGAGCAACTGCGCGCCGTCACCGACTGCCGCAAGGTGATTGCCTGGGGGCGCAACGAGCCTGGGCTGGCTGCGTTCGAAGCCTTTGCCCATGGGCTGGGGTTCCAGGCCAGGACCACACGCGATGCCGCCGAGGTGGCCGGCATGGCCAACCTGATCGTTACCACCACCCCGTCCCGCGAGCCGTTGCTGCAAAGCCACTGGGTGCAGCCCGGCACTCATATCACCGCAGTCGGCGCTGACACTGCCGGCAAGCAGGAACTCGACCCTGCGCTGGTGGCACGGGCCGACCGCATCATCGTCGACTCGCTGGTGCAATGCAGCCAGTACGGCGAAATCTCCCACGCGCTCAAGGCCGGGTTGATCAGCTTGGGCCAGTTGGCTGAGCTGGGCGCCCTGCTGGCCGGGCAGGCCAAGGGCCGCGAGGATGACCAACAGATCACCCTGGCCGACCTGACCGGTGTCGCGGTGCAGGATGCGCAGATTTCCAACTGCGCCCTGGCCTGCATGCATGCATAGCTGATGCTCGGCTACCTAACGCTGGGCAATGCACGGGGAGACAAACAACTCCCCGCACCACGCCCCGCGCAGGGTACGCCAGGCGACCAGTAGCCACAGCATCGTCAGCGCCACCACCAACAGCTGGCCAAACACGCTGAAAAAGCCCAACCCGAGCCAGGCTGCCAGTTTCAAGGTGGCCAGGCAGTACACCCCAAGCGGAAAGGTGAACCCCCACCAGCCGAGGTTGAACGGCATGCCCTGGCGCATGTAGCGCAGGGTGATCAACACGGCAGTGAGCAACCACCACAACCCGGCGCCCCACAGCACCAGCCCCGCCACCAGCCCAAGGCCACGCGCCACCTCGCCCAGGCTGCCCAGGCCATTGGCGGCGAACACCGCCGGGGCGTCACCGCCCAGTAGCAGCATGCCCAGTGCACCGGTGCCGATCGGGCCCAGCGCCAGCCAGCTGGAGGCGGCCATGTTGGCCGGCGGCAATTTGTGCAAGGCCATGCGCAGCATGAGGATGGTCAGGATGCTGAACGCCACCGGCAGCGACACCGCCCACAACACGTAGCTGGTGATCACCACCTGAAACTGCTCCTGCGCATCGCCCAGGTGCGGCGCCAGCAGCCCCCCGCTGGCGGCAGCGACTTCGGCGGCCACCACCGGCAACAGCCAGACTGCGGTCATCTGGTCGATGCTGTGCTCCTGGCGGGTGAACATCAGGTAGGGGATGGCCACCCCGCACAGTAGCGCCAGCCCCACATCCAGCCACCACAGCGCCTCCACCCAAGGCACAACGGCCTCACCCCAACGCGCCAGGCCGAATACCAGCGCGCCGTTGAGAATGGTGGCCAGGCCCATGGGGATGGTGCCGAAGAACATCGACACCGTGGAGTGGGCGAAAATGCGCCGCGCCTCGTCGAAGAACAGCAACCAGCGGGCGCCATACAGGACGCAGAACAGGCTGAACAAGCCAATCGTCAGCCACCACAGGCCTTCAGCCAAGCCATCGAGCAGCGCAATGTGCAATTGATGAAACGCCAAGGCCAATACGCCTGTGCCCATAGTCGCGGCGAACCAGTTGGGGGTGAATTGGCGGATCACCTCGCGGGGGTGGGCCAGTGCGCTGAAGGGGCGCCAGCAGGCAGGGCGCGTTGGGGTGCAGGGCATGGGTTGTCTCCGGGCCTTGTGTAAGGTGGAGTCAATCTTATGCCTTCGAAGAATATCTATATAACGGGTATTTTCTCTATCTGTTATCGGTTTTGAAGATATACGGGAATACTTCCTCTGGGCTTATGCTACAGCCGGCTCTCTGCTCACAAGGATGCGTCATGCTCGCCGCACTCAAAGGCTACCCCAGCGCGGTACGCCTGCTGCTGTTCACCACTTTCACGCTGACCATGGCCCGCGCTATCACCCTGCCCTATCTGGTGGTTTACCTGGCAACGCATATGGGCCTGTCGGTCGGACGGGTCGGCTTGCTGGTCGGTGGCGCGATGTTTGTTGCCTCGGCGCTGTCGCTGTATGGCGGGCACCTGGTCGACCGGCTGCGCAACCACACGCTGATCGTGGCCTGCAGCGCAGTGTTCGGCTTGTCGTTCCTGGGCATTGTCGCCAGCACCTGGGCGTTGCCGTTCTTCTGTTGCCTGGTGGTGGCCTACCTGGCCCAGACGGTGGTAGACATCGCCGCCAAGGCCGGCTTCTGCGCCCTGCTGCCCGAGGCGCGGCGAGCCGAAGCCTTCGCCATCAAATACACCTTCAACAACATTGCCTGGGCTGCGGGGCCAATGCTTGGGGTGTTGTTGATCGAGCTCGATGACCATCTGCCATTTCTGTTCAGCGCGGCGATCGGCCTTGGCCTGGCAGTGTTTTATCAGCGCTTTGGTGAACGCGGCCTGGCAAGCCCCGCACAGGACAAAAGCACAGCCGGCTTCGCTCAGGTGGGGTTGAGCCTGCTGCGGGACACGCGGCTGGTCTGCTTCACCCTGGGCGGCATGCTCAGCGCCGTGGTGTTTGGCCAGTTCACCGCGTACCTGTCGCAGTACCTGGTGGTCACCCTGCAAGACCCGGTGCAGGTCGCGCGCCTGGCCGGCTACCTGGTCACCAGCAACGCCCTGACGGTGATCGCCCTGCAGTACGTAATCGGCCGGCGCATCAGCCGCCAGCACCTGCTGCCCTGGCTGATGGCCGGCATGGCGCTGTTCATCGCCGGTTTGCTGGGGTTCTCCATGGCGTCGTCAGTCCCGGCCTGGTGCCTGGCCATGGTGGTCTTCACCCTGGGCGAAATCATCGTGATCCCGGCCGAGTTCATGTTCATTGACCTGATTGCCCCGCAGCCGCTGCGCGGCGTGTATTACGGCGCGCAGAACCTGTCGAACCTCGGCGCCGGCCTGGGCCCTGCGTTGGTCGGCGCAGCGCTTGGCTGGATGGCGCCTGCCGGGGTGTTCTATCTGCTGATCGGCTCGGTAATACTGGCGGCGGTCTTCTATCGCCTGGGCACCCGCCGCAGCCACTGAGGCCATAGCCTGCGACGTCCTGCCACTGCGACCAACGTCGGCGCTGACGAAGGCTCTGGCGCGTGCCAGACTGATTGATCGGGACCGCGTTCCATTTCTTGCTCCGGAGTTTGCATGTCGTTGTCCAGCGGGCTGATCGCCGCCGTCGCCCTCGGCTATATGGCCATCATGTTTGCCATCGCGTTTTATGGCGACCGCCGCAGCACCCCGCTGCCCCCGCGCGTGCGTGCGTGGGTGTACAGCCTGTCGCTTGCGGTGTACTGCACCAGTTGGACCTTCTTCGGCGCGGTCGGCCAGGCCGCCGAACAGCTGTGGGCGTTCCTGCCGATCTACCTGGGGCCGGTGCTGCTGTTGGTTTTCGCACCCTGGGTGGTGCAGAAGATGGTGCTGATCAGCAAACAGCAGAACATCACCTCGATTGCCGACTTCATTGCCGCCCGCTACGGCAAGTCGCAATCGTTGGCGGTGGTGGTGGCGCTGATCTGCCTGGTCGGCGTGTTGCCGTATATCGCCTTGCAGCTCAAGGGCATCGTGCTCGGGGTGAACCTGCTGATCGGCGCCAATGCCGACGCCACCGGCAGCCGCGTGCAGGACACGGCACTGGTGGTGTCGCTGGTGCTGGCGCTGTTCGCCATCGTGTTCGGTACCCGCAGCCTGGATGTGACCGAGCACCACCGGGGCATGGTGCTGGCCATCGCCTTCGAGTCGATCGTCAAGCTGCTGGCGTTTCTGGCGGTAGGGGTGTTCGTGGTGTTCAACCTGTACGACGGTTTTGACGACCTGTTCACCCAGGCGCGCCAGTCGGTGCAGTTGGACAGCTACTGGAAAGAGACCATCAACTGGCCGTCGATGGTGGTACAGACCGCCGTGGCGATGATGGCGATCATCTGCCTGCCGCGCCAGTTCCACGTCACTGTGGTTGAGAACATCGAACCCCAGGACATGCGCCTGGCGCGCTGGGTATTCCCGATGTACCTGGCGCTGGCTGCGCTGTTCGTAGTGCCGATTGCCCTGGCCGGGCAGATGCTGCTGCCCGGCACGGTGATGTCCGACTCGTTCGTGATCAGCCTGCCACTGGCCGAGGCCCACCCAAGCCTTGCCCTGCTGGCGTTCATTGGCGGCGCGTCGGCGGCCACCGGCATGGTGATCGTCGAGGCGGTGGCGCTGTCGACCATGGTTTCCAACGACATGCTGTTGCCCTGGCTGCTGCGGCGCAACAACGCCGAGCGCCCGTTCGAGGCATTCCGCCACTGGATGCTGTCGGTGCGCCGTGTGACCATCGTGGTGATCCTGCTGCTGGCCTACGTCAGCTACCGTCTGCTCGGTTCCACCGCAAGCCTTGCCACCATCGGCCAGATCGCCTTTGCCGCCGTGACCCAGCTGACCCCGGCCATGCTGGGTGCGCTGTACTGGAAGCAGGCCAACCGCCGTGGCGTGTTCGCAGGCCTGGCGATGGGTATTTTCCTGTGGTTCTACACCCTGGTGCTGCCGATCACCGCGCACAGCCTGGGCTGGCCCCTTGAGCTGTTCCCCGGCCTTGCCTGGCTGCACGGCAACCCGCTGAATTTGCCGATTACCCCGCTCACCCAGGGCGTGGTGTTGTCGCTGGCAGGTAACTTCACCCTGTTCGCCTGGGTGTCCATCCTGTCGCGCACACGGGTATCGGAGCACTGGCAGGCGGGTGCGTTCATTGGCCAGCAAACCAGCGCCCGGCCCAGCAGCAAGCCGCTGCTGGCGGTGCAGATCGACGACCTGCTCAACCTGGCCGCACGCTTTGTCGGCGAGGAGCGCGCCCGGCAAAGCTTTATCCGCTTCGCCTACCGCCAGGGCAAAGGCTTCAACCCCAACCAGAACGCCGATGGCGACTGGATCGAGCACACCGAGCGGCTGCTGGCCGGTGTGCTGGGCACCTCGTCCACCCGTGCGGTGGTCAAGGCGGCCATCGAAGGGCGCGAGATGCAGCTCGAAGATGTGGTGCGTATCGCCGACGAAGCCAGCGAAGTGCTGCAGTTCAACCGCGCACTGCTACAAGGCGCCATCGAGAACATCAACCAGGGCATCAGTGTGGTCGACCAGAACCTGCACCTGGTGGCCTGGAACCGCCGCTACCTTGAGCTGTTCAACTACCCCGAGGGGCTGATCAGCGTCGGCCGGCCCATCGCCGATATCATCCGCTACAACGCCGACCGCGGCCTGTGCGGCCCAGGCGAGGCGCAGGTGCACGTGGCGCGGCGCCTGCACTGGATGCGCCAGGGCCGGGCGCACTCCTCCGAGCGGCTGTTCCCCAACGGCCGGGTCATCGAGCTGATCGGCAACCCCATGCCCGGCGGTGGTTTTGTCATGAGCTTCACCGACATCACCCCATTCCGCGAGGCCGAGCAGGCCTTGCGCGATGCCAACGAGAGCCTGGAGCAACGGGTTGCCGAACGTACCCATGAGCTCTCGCAACTCAACCAGGCGTTGTCGGAGGCCAAGAGCCGCGCCGAGGCGGTCAGCCAGTCCAAGACCCGCTTCCTGGCTGCGGTCAGCCACGACCTGATGCAACCGCTGAACGCCGCGCGGCTGTTCTCCGCCGCCCTGTCGCAGCAAGCCGAAGGCTTGAGCGAGGAAGCCGGGCAACTGGTGCAGCACATGGACAGCTCGCTGCGCTCGGCCGAAGAGCTGATCAGCGACCTGCTGGACATCTCGCGCCTGGAAAACGGCAAGATCACCCCGGACGTCAAAGCGTTTGCCCTGAACGATCTGTTCGACACCCTGGGTGCCGAATTCAAGGCGCTGGCCGCCGAAAAAGGCCTGGCGTTCCGCTTGCGTGGCAGCCGCCTGCGCATCGACAGCGACATGAAGCTGCTGCGCCGGGTGCTGCAGAACTTCCTGACCAACGCCCTGCGCTACGGCAAGGGCCCGATTCTGCTGGGTGCGCGGCGCCAGGGCGGGCAGCTGTGGCTGGAGGTCTGGGACCGTGGCCCTGGTATCGCCGACGACAAACTGCAAGTGATCTTCCAGGAATTCAAACGCCTGGACAGCCACCAGACCCGCGCCGAAAAAGGCCTGGGGCTGGGCCTGGCGATTGCCGATGGCCTGTGCCGAGTGCTCGGCCACCCGCTTGAAGTGCGCTCATGGCCAGGCAAGGGCAGCGTATTCCGCGTCGGCGTGCCCATCGCCCGTAGCCCCGCGCCGGTGCTACAGGCCCCGGTCGAGCAACCTGGCCAACCCCTGGCGGGGTTGCAAGTGCTGTGCGTGGACAACGAAGACAGCATTTTGATCGGCATGCACAGCCTGCTCAGCCGCTGGGGCTGCCAGGTGTCCACGG
Source organism: Pseudomonas farsensis (assembly GCF_014268805.2). Classification (GTDB taxonomy): domain Bacteria; phylum Pseudomonadota; class Gammaproteobacteria; order Pseudomonadales; family Pseudomonadaceae; genus Aquipseudomonas; species Aquipseudomonas farsensis. The sequence goes on along the minus strand of NZ_JABWRF020000003.1, from coordinate 542,431 downwards.
CGCGTAACCAGGCCGAATGCGAGGCGCTGCTGGCCAAGGGCTTACGCCCGCACCTGGCGCTGGTGGACTACCACCTGGACGACGGCGAGACCGGCACCGGGCTGATGGGCTGGCTACGGGCGCGCCTGGGCGAGCCGGTGCCGGGGGTGGTGATCAGTGCCGACGGGCGCAACGAAACCATCGCCCTGGTGCATGCCGCAGGCCTGGACTACCTGGCCAAACCGGTCAAGCCTGCCGCCTTGCGCGCCCTGCTCAATCGGCATCTGAGCCTGGTTCAGTAACCGGCTCCTCGCCCAGCGCGCGCTCGATCAGATCGGCCGGCAAGCTTTTGCTGGCCCGGGCGCCGAGCAGCTTCAGTTGCTCGCTGCGGCTGACCAGGTTGCCGCGCCCTTCGCAGAGTTTGTTGCGCGCCGCGGCGTAGGCTTTGTCGACCTGTTGCAGGCGGTTGCCCAGCTCGTCCAGGTCCTGAATGAACAACACGAACTTGTCGTACAGCCACCCGGCACGCTCGGCGATTTCGCGGGCGTTCTGGCTCTGGCGCTCCTGCTTCCACAGGCTGTCGATCACCCGCAAGGTGGCCAGCAGGGTGGTCGGGCTGACAATCACGATCTGCCGGTCGAACGCTTCCTGGAACAGGTTCGGCTCCGCCTGCAAGGCTGCGGCAAACGCCGCCTCGATGGGCACGAACAAAAGCACGAAATCCAGGCTGTGCAGCCCGTCGAGGCGGTTGTAGTCCTTGCTCGACAAGCCTTTGACATGGCTGCGCAGCGACTGCACATGCTGCTTGAGGGCGCTTTCGTCGTTACCCGACACCCACTGCTGATAAGCGGTCAGGCTGACCTTGGCGTCGACCACTATCTGCTTGTCACCCGGCAGCATGATCAGTACGTCGGGCTGGAAGCGCTCGCCATCGGCGCTTTTCAGGCTGACCTGGGTCTGGTACTCGCGGCCCTTCTCAAGGCCTGCGTGCTCCAGCACCCGCTCCAGAATCAGCTCGCCCCAGTTGCCTTGGGTTTTCTGGCCCTTCAGCGCCTGGGTAAGGTTGGTGGCTTCGTCTGACAGGCGCAGGTTGAGCTGTTGCAGGCGTTCAAGCTCCTTGCCGAGCGAGAACCGTTCGCGGGCTTCTTGCTGGTAGCTTTCTTCGACACGCTTTTCGAACGCCTGGATGCGCTCCTTCAACGGGTCGAGCAACTGGCCAAGGTGCTGCTGGCTGGTCTGGGCGAAGCGCTGCTCGCGTTCGTCGAATATCTTCCCGGCCAGCTCGGCAAATTGCGCACGCAAGGTATCGCGAGCCTGCTGCAAGTCTTCCAGGCGCTGCTGGTGGCTGTCCTGCTGTTCGCGCAGCTCAGCTTCCAGGCGCGCGGCCTGGGCCTCGAGGCGGCGCAGTTCGGCTTCGCGGTTGACGCGCTCGATGTGCCAGGCGTGGGCGGCGTCACGGGCGTTGTCGCGGTCGATCTGCAACAGCTCAAGCTCGCGGCCCTGGGCGGCCAGTTGGGTCTGTTTGAGGGTGTTGGCTTCAGTGAGGTCGCTGACCTCGTCGCGGTTGGCGTCAAGCTGCGCCTGCAAGCCTGCCTGGGCCAGCAAGGCGCTGTTCAGGCGCTCTTCAAGCAAGGTTTGCTCGGCGGCCCGAGCGCCCTGGCGGCGCTGCACCTGCATGACCCACGCCAGGCAAGGCAAAGCCCCTGCCACCAAGCCCAGCAGAATGCTGGTCAGATCAACAGCCATGGTTACCCCAACGCTCAATGACGAATGCTGCGCAGCTTATCAGGGCTAGCCCAGGCCGCGCTTATGCCTGCTCGGTTTCCGGCGCCTGGCACAGGCGTGCGTACTCCTGCTGTGCGCGGCTGTCGCCTGCGCGGGCGGCCTGGCGCAACAGGTCATGGCCGATGCGCCGGTCGCGGGCACTGCCGCAATCCCGGCAGAGCATCTGCCCAAGCCGGCTTTGCGCAACGACCACGCCTTGGCGCGCCGGCTGCTTGAGCATGCGCCCGGCCAGGTGTTTGACGCGGGGTTTGTCACCCAGGCGCGGGCTGTCGAGCAGCCACGGGGCCACTTTCAAGGAAAAGCGCTTTTCAGCGGGCAACGACGGGGATGCAGCAGAGGGGGTGTGAGATTTACCGAGGAGCTTCATGACCGACAGCGAGGGTGGACTCAAGAGGCGCGCCACTCTACTCCCTTTTTGCGCTGTGGCCCAACCCGGAGCGTAGCAAAGCGCGCTTTTTTTCGAGGTTTTTTTCTTGACGATCAGCAGGCAAAAATGCAGCTGCGCCTTGGACGATTGATTGTAGGACATTACGGCAAAGCGCTGGCACGCCCGTCCTAGAGCAAGCCCTCGGGACAATCCACAGAACCTGTGGATAACTCGGTGGACAACCCCGGCATACACCCCGCAAACCCTTGTGAAATGGGGCCTACAGTCAAACTGACGATTTTTTCACCAGTACAAATTAGTGTTTTTTTTCATTGACTTAAGCGTGCGGCCAAGTCATCGGCAAAGCATCCACAGCCTGTTGCAGTCTGGTTACAGGTGCCTGCCCGCGTGTGTACAAGTGCACCAGCAGGCGGCACGGCGATGCACGAAAACCGCACATTCATGGCAGCTACCCTGGGTTTACCCCTCTTCCCAGCAGCCCGCAAAGACGACATAATGGCCGGCTTGGCGAGGCACCAGCAAAACGCTTGCCAACTTCAATTTTCTGCTGTACTGTTCGCCCCGTTAGTACACCAGCTGAAAGTCAATTCTGGCCATCAAGTCCTTGCAGCCTCGCTCGCACCTTTTGCTTGCGCTGCCCCCTCGGACGGCCCATTCGCTGATTCACTCTGCAAACCATTGCCCGAGCGCGAATCACGTCTCAGATTGATCAGGATCTTCCCCGACGCCTAGAACCTTGGCCCGGAGTGTTGCCTGCCTTCTGTAGTACCTACCAGTCAGCCCAGCGCCTACATTTAATTGCGCACCTCTGGCTGCCCTGTTCCAGTCAGGTTATTCGTCTCCGTAATAAAGACGTCACTGGAACGTTTCTATTGTTCACGGATCAGACACCGTGTCTTTCGCAGGAACATTCTAAACATGTGCCAACAACAACAGATCCACGCCGCATTCGGCAAACTCTCTCAGGCCTTCGCTCCACTGACGTGCCTTATCGTTGCCCCCCGCAAGGGCAGCTTCAGTTTTACCCTGGTCGACGAATATGGCGTCGCCTGTCACACCGAGCGCCTGTACCCGGACCAATACAACCGGGCAGAACCGCTGCAAGCGGTGATCGAGCGCACCCGCCAGTCGCTGACCGCATGAATGAATGGCGGCAGATTCACAGCATGAATAACCGCCATTTTTTGCAGCCTGAGTACGATTGGCTTAATTGCCTACGGGCATATGCCCAGCACTCTCAGGCTGCAATCGATTTAAAAACAGCCCTTTACAGCACGCTTATCACACTACACTTCAACTCGAGCGGTGCAGACCGCTTCCGACGGGCCTGATCCCCCACCAGCTGCCAAGCTCCAGCGCCCGTCGGCCCTTTGCAGATGAGGGCATCATGGGCATTGCTGCGAACGAGTTGAGTCAATACGTGATCCGGCCAACGCTGGTTTACCTGAATCGTTACTGCCAGAGCGCCGAAGCTTTGTTACTGGGCGTTGCGGCAAGCCAGTCGGCATTGGGCGCGGCCCTGCACGACCGGCGCGGTCACGGGCTGTACCGCATCACCAGCCAACGCCACCGCGTGCTCTGGGACGATTTCCTCGCCCGAGACCCGGACCTGGCCAGCCTGGTACGCGGCCTTGCCAGCCAACACGCCTTCCTGGGCGGCCCCCACCTGGAACTCACAGTCAACCTGCGCTACGCCACGGCCATTGCCTGGATGCTGATCGAGGAGCAGGCCACCCCATTGCCTGCCGCCGACGACCTGCAAGGGCTGGCACGAATCTGGCGCCAAACATTCCATCCGCAGGGCCGCTTGCGTGACTTCACCCAGGCCTGGCACCACTGCGTCGAGCCGGCAGCCACCGTTAGCATATGAGAAGACCTCTCATATAAAACTCTGAAAAATGGAATTATGGTCGGATTGTCCTACAAAACCGCTCTATCTCCTGCGTTTTAGCCTATAGCGTGGAGCGAGATTTGTTGGTAGCTTTTCGCCCCGGAGAACCCAAGGAGTTTCTAATAATGAAAAAAGTAATGCTCAAAACCTCCCTCGGCATCGCCGTGGCCATCGCTTCAAGTCAACTGTTCGCGTCGGGCTTTGCGCTCAACGAACAGAGCATCAGCAGCATGGGGACAGGTTTCGCGGGTCGTTCTTCTTCTGCCGAAGATGCCAGCACCGTTTACGGCAACCCTGCCGGCATGTCGCGCCTCAAGCGCGAGCAGATCACCGTCGGCGGCGCCGCGGTCATTGCCAAGACCGACATTTCCGGGCCTGGCAGCAGCAAAGGGGGGGAAACCGACGGTGACATGGTGCCGGTCGTCGGCGTACCGATGGGCTACTACGTCAAACCGCTGGATGACCACTGGAGCATCGGCTTCGGGGTCTACGTGCCATTTGGCCTGGTGACCGACTACGGTAGCGACGACGCCGCTCGCTACTGGGGCAAAAAGAGCCACGTTGAAGTGGTGACCTTCCAGCCAACCGTCAGCTACGCGTTCAACGACAAAGTGTCGATCGGCTTCGGCCCGACAATCAACCGTATCGAAGGTGAGCTGGGCTCGAACCTGGCAAGCGTATCTCCGCTGGCCCCGGCCGATGGCGAGGTCAAGATCAAAGGTGACGATACCGCCGTTGGCTACAACATCGGCATCCTCGTGCAAGCCACCGACCGCACTCGCCTGGGCCTGACCTACCACTCGATGGTGGACTACAAGCTCGAAGGCAAGACCAAGGTCAATTACCCGCTGCTGGGCCTCAATGACTCCAAGTTCGACGCGACCTTGAAGATCAAGACGCCGGAATCGGTCGACTTCTCCGTCACCCATGAACTGGATGACCAATGGACGGTGTACGCCGGCAGTACCTGGACCCGCTGGAGCCGCCTGGAAGCCATCGTCGTCAACAACGAGGTGCCGGCAGGCGCTGCAGGCCAGTTCGCAACCATCAGCGAAGAGCAGAACTGGCACGACACCTGGGCACACGCCATCGGTGCTTCTTACAAGGTCAACAAAGAGTGGACCTTGCGCACCGGCTTCACGGTGGACCAGTCGCCTACCAACAACACCAACCGCTCCCCACGCATCCCTACTGGCGATCGCAAGATCTTCAGCCTCGGTGCCGGTTGGAGCCCTTCGGATGACCTGACCATTGACGTGGCCTACTCCTACCTGTGGGAAGAGGACACCAAGGTCAACAACCAGCCGGACGGCCCTGCCCAGAATGCCCTGCGTGGCAGCTACCAGGCCAAGTACGAAAACAGCGCCCATGGCGTAGGTGCTTCGCTGACCTATCGCTTCTAAGCCGCAGCGTACGCTCGGGGCCGCCCTGCGGCCCCTTTCCGGCTCAAGCCGGCACCGCCCACCTTCCCTCTAGCGACTGCTGCAAAAACTCCATGAATGCCCGCGCCTTGGCGGTCATGGCAAAGCGGTCTGCCACACACAAGAACACATCCATTGGTTCGGTCTGCGCGTAAGCAACGCCTGCGTTGCTGTACTCGAACAATGGCACCAGCCGCCCTGCGTCCAGGTGTGGGCGCACGATAAAGTCAGCCAGCCGGGTAATGCCGCCATCGTTCAAGGCCATCTGGGTCAGCGCATCGACATCGTCACTGATCAGCGCCGGGCCAAACTGCGCCTCGAAACGATGGCCATCACGTACAAACCCCCAGTGCAGAAACCGCCCGTCCACCGGGTAACGAAACACCAGGCAACGGTGCTCGCGCAGCGCTTCAGGGGTTGCCGGCCAACCGGCGCCGGCCAGGTACCCAGGGGATGCGCAGCAGATAAACGGGATGCGCGCGATATGCCGCGCCAGCAGGTTGTCTTCAAGCTGTGGCGTAATGCGCAGGCTGACATCGACGTCTTCGCGAGTGTGGTTCACCTTGCGGTCAGTCATCACCAACTCTATCGAAAGCCCAGGGTAGCGAGCCGCAAAGGCCGGGATCAGCGGCGCCAGCACATGACGGCCAAACGCCGACGTACTGGCTATGCAAAACCGGCCCTGCGGCTCGCTGTCGGGGGCGCTGACCGCTTGCTCGGCCAACGCCAGGTCGCGCTCGATATGGCTGACCTTCTCGTAATAGAGCCGCCCGGCTGCCGTGAGGGCCATGCTGCGTGTGGTCCGCGTGAGCAAGCGTACTTGCAGGTGCGCCTCGAGCCGCGCCAGGTTCTGGCTGACCGCTGCCGGGGTCAGGCCGAGGGCACGGGCGCCACCGGCGATACTGCCGGCTTCAACCACTTTGATGAAGCTGCGAATGGTATTGAGCAGGTCCATGTCTGGCCTCGGCATTCGTAAGTTTCCCTTTATAAAGAACTCAGCACCGGAGGTCTACAGGGTTACCTGCGGCCGTTGTTAACCTGCCCGCACATTCACACCTGTCTTGGAGCTTTCATGACTGAACTCTCTTCCCCACGCACCCGCCGCAAGCTGCGCCCAAGCGCCACGCCTTACGTGTTCGCTTTTTATATGTCGGCAATCATGGCCATGCTGATGTGCTTCGTGATCACCGCCGCCAACGCAGGCATCGACAGCCAGTACCTGAGCAACGTGTTAAAGGCCTACCAGCTGGCGATGCCGGTGGCCTTTCTCTGCGTGCTGATGGTCAGGCCGGTGGTTGTGCGCCTGGTGGCAGTGACCGTGCATCCGCATTGAACTCAAGGCTGCGAGGCAATGGCCTTTTCGATGGCAGCGGTAAACGCCGGGTCATCGGGCTTGGTCAGGCTTGAGAAATTGCCGATCACCTTGCCCTTGCGGTCTACCACGTACTTGTAGAAGTTCCACTTTGGCGCGCTGCTCTGCCGGGCAAGTTCGGCGAACAGCGGCACCGCATCCTTGCCGCGCACCGCTTGCGCCTTGGCCATGGTGAAGGTGACGCCATAGTTGGCGTAACACACCTTGGCTGTTTTCTCGGCGTTGTCGTCTTCCTGCTTGAAGTCGTTGGACGGCACGCCGAGCATTTCCAGCCCCTGCTCGTGATAGTGCTTGTAAGTGGCCTCAAGCCCTTCGAACTGCGGGGCAAAACCGCAATAGCTGGCGGTATTGATTATCACCAGCGGCTTGCCGGCGTAACGCTGGCAGAGGTCTATGGTTTGCTTGCCACGCAGCTCCGGCAAACTGCCCTGCAACAGGGCCGGGCAGTCTGCAGCCCAGCTAGAAGTACTGGCAGCCAAAGCCAGTACCGGGATCATCAGCCAGCGAGCATGCATTGTCGGGTTCTCCTGCAAAGGTTTCCATGAACCTGCAGGGTAGCGCCTAACAGATGCTCATGCCCAACTGCATCAACGCCAGGCCGCCCTTTTGCCAGCCCCACCACACCAGCGCCAGCACCCCTGTGGCGGCGATAACCAGCGCAGCACGCCAGGCCAGGCTCATGCCGCTTGCGCCTGCAAGCGTGCCACCGGGCGTTCACGCACCGGCCAATTCAGCGCGGCGGCCATCACGCTAAGCAGGATCGACAACTGCCAGACAAGGTCGTAGTTACCGGTTTGGTCATACACCACGCCGCCCAGCCAGCCACCCAGGAAAGCGCCCAGTTGATGGAACAGGAACACGATCCCGCCCAGCATCGACAGGTTGCGCACGCCGAACAGCGTAGCCACGGTGCCGTTGGTCAGCGGCACCGTCGATAGCCACAGCAGGCCCATGGCGATACCAAACAGATACGCGCTGTACTGCGTGACCGGTGCCCACAGGAAGAGGATGATCACCACCCCGCGCAGCAGATACAGCCCGGTAAGCAGGCGCGGCTTGGACATGCGCCCGCCCAGCCAGCCGGCGGTATAGGTACCGACAATGTTGAACAACCCGACCAGCGCCAGCACCGTGGTGCCGGTGGTCGCCGGCAAATGCTGATCGACCAGATACGCCGGTAGATGCACCCCGATGAACACCACCTGGAAGCCGCAGACGAAAAAGCCCAGTGCCAGCAGCCAGAAACCTGAATGGGTACAGGCCTCGCGCAGCGCCTGGCCGAGTGTCTGGTCAGGGCCTTTGACCACCATCGGCTTGTCCCGCAACAGCCCCACAAAGGGCACAATCAGCGCCACCAGCATACCCAGCACCAGCAACGCCGCCGACCAGCCAAGCCACTGGATCAAGCCCTGGCTGCCGGGCAGCATAGCGAACTGGCCGAACGAGCCTGCAGCGCTGGCGATGCCCATGGCCATGCTGCGCTTCTCGGGCGGCACGGCGCGGCCGACTACGCCAAGGATTACCGAGAACGAAGTGCCGGAAAGGCCGATACCAATCAACAAGCCGGCGCTCAGCGAGAGCGACCAGGGCGAGTCGGCCATGCTCATCAGCACCAGGCCTGCGGTATAGAGAATGCCGCCGATGATGACCACTTTTGCCGCCCCCAAGCGGTCAGCCAACGCCCCGGCGAACGGCTGGGCCAGGCCCCAGATCAGGTTTTGCAGGGCAATGGCGAAGGCAAAGACGCCGCGGCCCCAACCAAAATCGGCGCTCATCGGCGCCAGGAACAGGCCGAAACCGTGGCGCACTCCCAGCGATAGCGCAAGGATCAGCGCGGCGCCCAGTAATACCCAACCGCTGGTACGCCATAGCGAATTCATTATTGTTGTCTCCGGCAGCTCGCAAGGTGTTTGCAGGTATCGTCCCGCTCGTGCACATCAGGCCGCAGCTTAAGGCGGCGCTGAAATGATGGACACCGGCAGCGACCTGTTGCAAGAGTTTTCCGGAGGACAGGTATTATCTATTTACGTTCCGGGCTGCAAACGCTTGAGAATAGGCTTGAATGCACGGGTCGCCCGACGTGCGACCGGGTCCGGTGTGCCGTCCTCAATCGCCTGCCAGTACACACCCGGCACCTTGCCTGTACCCAATTCATAGTCCATGCCATCCCAGCTGTCTTCGCGAAAGCTGTAGAACGCCCAATGCAGCTGCTCGCGGTCGAGCACGCTCAGTACATCCTCAAGATATTGCTGACACCCTGCCAGGCGGCGCATGCAACCGAACTCGCCCACCACCAGCCGCTTGCGCGGCAGTTGCACCCGCTGCGCCCAGCCCAGTGGCTTTTGCAGGTACTCGGCCACGCGCTGGCCATTCCACTGCACGCTTTGCCCGCCGAAGGGTGCCGGGCCAGGATAGGGGATGGGTTTGTCGCGGGTAAGGTTCGGCGCGCTGGTGGCCGCGTAGGGCTCGTACATGTGCACGCTGTACAGCACCCGCTCATCCTCCAGCGCCGCCGGCCAGTAGCTGAAGGCATCGGCCGCGGCGTACCAGCCAGCATCGACCATTACCGGGGTGGTGCCATCGACTTCGCGGATAGCTGCGATGACTTGCCGATACAACGCCGGCAGGTCGCGGGCACTGCCCTGCTGCTGGGCATACCAGGCCTGCATCTGCGCAGCGCTCGCGTGCTCGGCCAACCCGCCCTTGAACTCAGGGGCCGGCTCGTTGATCAAGTTGTAGGCGGCAACCGCCGGGTGGTCCTTGAGCGCAGTGGCCAGGTCACGCCAGAAGCGTGCGGCCTGCTGCCAGTAGCGCTTGTCTTGCCAGAGCCTGTCGTCGAACTGGCCCTGGTTGTTCTGCGCCCAGCGCATGCCGGGCAGCGAGAGCGGTGCGACGACTACCTTGAGCCCGGCAATATGGGCACGGTCGAGTACCGCCATGAGCTGCTGCAAGTCGGCCTCGACGAGCCCTGTGTAATCGTCGGCATCGCCCAGCAGGAAGTCGCGCCTGGCGGGCTTCCACTTGTCGTAGGACAGGCGTACCCAATTAGCGCCGTAGCCTTGCAGTGCATCGAAGTAGGCCTGATCGGGCGGCAAGCGGTTGAAGCTGTTGCCGCCGTGGCGCGCGGCGTCCCAGAAGTCGATCAGGTCGGCGGCGTGGGAGGCTTGGCACATCAGGGCAAGCAGGCAAAACGATATCCAGTGGCGCATCGGAGCAACCCCAGTAATGGAAGGCCCCTCACGATAAAACGGATCACTCTGAGCCATTTCCGCATTGCGCGTGGGAGGTTTCCGTTTTACAGGTCACGCTGCTGGAAGCACTGCCAACCCCACTACCACCGCCAGCTCCAGCAGTTCCAGCAATGCCCCGGCGGTATCGCCGGTGGTGCCGCCCAGGCGCTTGCACATCAACCGCCGCAAGCTGGCGAACACCGCCAACGCCAACAGCAGAATCCACACAGCCGTGGCACCCGCCAGCACCACACAGGCCAGCGCACTGCCCGCCAGCACCCACGCAGCCGCCTGGCGCGGCAGGTGTTCGGCCAGCGCCGCGCCCAAGCCGCCCTTGCGCACATACGGCGTGCACAAAAACAGCCCGAGCATCGCTGCCCGCCCAATCACCGGGGCCAGCAGCAGCACCGCGCCCGCACCACGCTCCACCAGCACCCACAGCGCGCAGAATTTCAGCAGCAACACCAGCACCAGCGTGACCACCGCAATCGGCCCGCTGCGCGGGTCTTTCATGATTTCCAAGGTGCGCTCACGGTCGCCAAAGCCACCCAGCCAGGCATCGCTGCTGTCAGCCAGGCCATCCAGATGCAACGCGCCACTGAGCAACACCCACAAGGCCAGCAGCAGCGCCGCATGCAACGGCGCCGCAACGCCTTGCAGCAGAGCGCTCGCCAGCCACAGCAGCAGGCCGAACAAGGCACCGACCACGGGGTAGAACAGCAACGAGCGGCCCATTTCGCGTGGCGCCGGCATGCCCGGCAGGGTCACCGGCAAGCTGCTGAGAAACTGCAAGGCGATCCACAACGCCAGCATCTAGACGCCCTCGTGCAACTGGCCGCCCCGCACGTGCACACGCATCAGCGCGCCGTGCCCGACCTCCACCTGCAACAGCTGCTCGCGTGGCAGGCCACGGGCGCGCGCCAGCAGCAAACGCATCACCCCGCCATGGGTCACCAGCAGCACGCGCTGGCCGGCATACTCGCGGGCCAGGGTTTCGATACTGCCAAGCACACGCTGGGCAAACTCGAGCACCGGCTCGCCGCCAGGCGGGGTATAGCCATAGGGGTCGTTCCAGAACTGCCCAAGCGCGTCGGCCTGGGTCTGCATGATCTGCGCAGCGCTGCGCCCTTCCCAATCGCCGAAATGCAGCTCACGCACCCCAGCTTCGCGGTGCACCGGCAAACCCAGCTGCGCACCCAGTTCGTCAGCGAACAATGCGCACCGCTGTAGCGGCGAGCTGACCAGCACGTCCCACGGGCCGGCACTGGCCACCGCGTTGCGCATCTGCGCCCAGCCGGTCTCGGTCAGGGCATCGTCGAGGCTGCCGCGCAGGCCGCCACCCAGTTCGGTCTCACCATGGCGCAGCAGGTCGAGGATCATGCCGGGCGGTCCGCCACGGCAGCTTCAGCAAAAGTCGCCATCTGCCCGTGCAGGGCACAGGCCAGGCGCAGCAACGGCACGGCCAAGGCGGCGCCACTGCCCTCGCCCAGGCGCAAGCCCAACGCCAGCAGCGGCTCGGCCTGCAGGGCCGCCAGCAGGGCCTTGTGCCCAGGCTCGGCGCCCTGGTGGGCGAACAGCAACCAGGCGCGGCACTGCGGGTTCAGGTGCGCCGCGACCAACGCCGCAACGCTGCAGATAAAGCCATCTACCAGCACCGCCACGCCATGCTGGGCGCAGGCCAGGTACGCGCCGGCCAGCGCGGCGATTTCTAACCCGCCAACACACCTCAGCGCCTGCAACGGCGCATCGGCGCGCAAGGCGTGCAGCACCAGGGCGCGCTCGATCACCTCAGCCTTGTGCCGCACACCGGCAGGGTCCAGGCCGGTGCCCGGCCCGGTCAGTTCCTGCGCCGGGCAGCCCAGCAAGACGCTGGCGACGGCAGCGGCAGCCGTGGTGTTGCCGATGCCCATTTCGCCGCCTATGAACAGCTGCGCCCCGGCATCCACCGCGCGCAGTGCGCTGTCGCGGCCCGCTTGCAGGGCCGCCGCCAGTTGCGCATCGGTCATGGCCGGCTGGCGGGCAAAGTTGGCAGTGCCCGCGCCCAGGCGCAGATGGTGCACACCTGGCAGCTCCAGCGCGGGGTCAATGGTGCCAAGGTCGACCACTTCAAGGCTGGCGCCAAGCTCGCGGGCCAGCACGCTGATTGCAGCACCGCCGCCAACGAAGTTGCGCAACATCTGCCCGGTGACCGCTTGCGGGTAGGCTGAGATGCCCTCCTCGACCACGCCATGGTCGCCTGCAAAAATGCTGATCGCCACCTGGGTAAGCCTTGGCCGCTCGCAGCCTTGCAGGCCGGCCAGGCGAACCGCCAGGCCTTCGAGCTGGCCGAGTGAGCCGGCCGGTTTGGTCAGCTGCTGCTGGCGGGCGCGGGCCTGGTCCATGGCGGTGGTGTCGGGGGCTTGGCAGGCATCACGCCACCACATCTGGGTCATAGAGCAGGTCCTTTAAGCATGAGAGGAAGGCCGGCAACGGTCAGCACCACCCGCTCGCAACGCGCGGCGGCGGCCTGGTGCAGCAGGCCTGCGGCATCGACATAACGGCGGGTCAGCTCGCCCATGGGCACCACGCCCAGGCCGGTTTCGTTACTGACCAGAATGATCATGCCGGGCAAGGTGCGCAGGCAATCGAGCAGCGCATCGCGCTCCTCGACCAGCCGCTGCGGGTCGTCGAGCAGCAACAGGTTGGTCAGCCATAACGTCAGGCAGTCCACCAGCAGGCAACGCTCGACGCTGGCCTGGGCACGCAACACGGCTGCCAGCGCCAGGGGTTCTTCGATCAGCGCCCAGTCGGCAGGGCGGCGTTCACGGTGCAGGCGCACTCGCTCGTTCATTTCGCCATCCAGCGGCTCGCTGGTGGCGATATAGGTGACGGCAAGGCCGCTGTCCTTCGCCAGTTGTTCGGCGAGGTGGCTCTTGCCTGAACGGGCGCCGCCAAGAATCAGGTTACGCATGGGCAATACCACATAGCGCGCGCAGTTGGTCGGTGTCCAGATGCTGCTCGACAAGGTCGGCCAGGCGTTCGATATCGCGCTCGCGCAGCGCCTCGTAGTCGACCATTTGCACGTCTTCGAGCCCGGCCCAGCGCAGCAGCGCGGCGCAGGATGCGGTGCCTTCGAACAGGCCATGCAAGTAGGTGGCAAGGATCTGCCCGTCGGCGCTGATGGCCCCATCACAGCGGCCATCAGCCAGCTGCGCGGCGGGGCATTCAAGGGCCGCGCCGCAGGTAACGCCGGCGTGAATTTCGTAGCCGCTCACCTGCGCCTGCGCAAGCGCCAGGGTGCCGGCGACATTGCGCAGTTGCTTGTCGGCTTCGAGCACCGTGGTGTAGTCGAGCAAGCCAAGGCCTGCGCTGGAGCCGGCAGGCCCTTCCAGGCCCAACGGGTCGTGCACTTGGCTGCCGAGCATCTGCAGGCCGCCACATATGCCGATCAACTTGCCGCCATAGCGCAGGTGCCGGTCGATGGCCGTATCCCAGCCACGGGCGCGCAGGTGGGCAAGATCGGCGCGCACGCTTTTCGAGCCCGGCAGGATGATCAGGTCGGCGGGCGGGATGGGCTCGCCGGCGCCGATAAATTGCAGGTCGACCTGCGGGTGCAGGCGCAGCGGGTCGAAATCGGTGTGGTTGCTGATGCGTGGCAACACCGGGACGATCACCTTGAGCACCCGTTCGCCCTTCTGGCCCTGGCGCCGGTCGATGCCGTCCTCGGCTTCCAGGTGCAGGTCGGTGACGAACGGCAATACGCCCAGCACCGGTTTGCCGGTGCGCTGCTGCAGCCAGTCCAGGCCCGGTTGCAGCAAGGCGATGTCGCCGCGAAAGCGATTGATGACAAACCCTTTGACCCGCGCCTGCTCGCTCGGCGAAAGCAGCTCCAGCGTACCGACCAGGTGGGCGAAGACCCCGCCACGGTTGATGTCGGCGACCAGAATCACCGGGCAGTCCACCGCCTCGGCAAAACCCATGTTGGCGATGTCGCCGGCACGCAGGTTGATCTCCGCTGGGGAGCCGGCTCCTTCGACCATCACCACACTGTAACCACTGCGCAGGCGCTCATGGGACGCCAGCACCGCCTGCATGGCGATGGCTTTGTAGTCGTGATAGGCGACGGCGTTCATGCTGGCTACCGCGCGGCCGTGGATGATCACCTGGGCGCCGGTGTCGCTGTTGGGTTTGAGCAGCACCGGGTTCATGTCGGTGTGCGGTGCCAACCGGCAGGCCTGGGCCTGCACCGCCTGGGCGCGGCCAATCTCGCCGCCATCGGCCGTCACCGCGCTGTTGAGCGCCATGTTCTGCGGCTTGAACGGCACCACCCCGACGCCCTGGCGCAACAGCCAGCGGCACAAGGCGGTGACCAGCGTGCTTTTGCCGGCATCGGACGTGGTGCCTTGCACCATGAGTGTGCTCATGCGGATACCTGTTGGTACTCGAGCAGCGCCTGGCTCAGGCGCTGCATCTGGAATTCGTCGGCAGGCAGGCCGAAGCGCAAGGCCGCAGGCTGCTCGAACAGGCGCACCAGGATGCCGCGCTGGGCAAGAAAGTCATGCAACTGCACCGCCTGCTCGCACACGACGTACTGGAACAGGTCGCAGCCGCCGCTGGGCGCAAGCCCGCTGCTGCTCAACACGGCTACCAGCCTGCGGCTGAACCTGGCGCAGCGCTGGATTTGCATCAGATGCGCCAGCTCATCGACCAGGCACGCTTTGCCCAGGGCACGGGTCGGGCCACTGATGGTCCACGGCCCAAGGGTTTCGGCCAGCGCATCGAGCACGCAAGGTTCGGCCATGACAAAGCCCAGGCGCACGCCGGCAAGGCCGAAGAACTTGCCAAACGAGCGCAGCACGATCAGCCCTGGTTGCGTAGCCAGGGCGCACAGGCTGAGCATCGCGGTGTTGTCGATGAACGCTTCATCGACCACCAGCCAGCCGCCGCGTGCAGCCAGCCGCGCATGCCAGGCCAGCAGGCGCTCGCGTGGCACCAGGCGGCCGGTGGGGTTGTTCGGGTTGACCAGCAGCAGCACATCGAGGCTGTCGAGCTGACCGTCGACCTCATCGTCGGCAAGCTCCACCAGCGTGTGCCCCGCCTTGCGCCAGGCGTGGCCGTGTTCGGCATAGCACGGCGACAACACCCCAACCCGGCCAGTGCTGCGCAACTGCGGCAAGGCCTGGATCGCCGCCTGGGAACCTGCCACCGGCAGCAGCACTGTGGCGTTGTAATAGGCGCGCGCCGCCTGTTCGAGGCCGTCTTCGGTCTCTGGCAGGCGTGCCCAGGCTTCTTTGTCAATGGTCGGGACCGGGTACGGCCAGGGCGCGATGCCGCTGGACAGGTCAAGCCAGTGCTGGCGAGCAATACCGTACTGCTGTACGGCGCGCGCCAAGCGGCCACCATGTTCAAGCATAGAAATACCCCCCCAAGGCAATCACCAGCAACCACAGCCACACCCCGCGCTGCACCAGGTTCCAGCCACGCTCGATGGCATCGGCGTCGGCCATCGGCCCTTCCCCCAGGCGTGGGCGCTCATGCAGCTCGCCGTGGTACACCGCCGGGCCGCCCAGCTCGACCGCCAGCGCACCGGCACCAGCCGCCATTACCGGGCCTGCGTTGGGGCTGTCCCACAAAGGCCCCTGCTGGCGCCAGCAACGCAGTGCCAGGCGGGTCTTGCCGAGCAGCGCATAGGTCAGCGCCACCAGCCGGGCCGGAACATAGTTGAGCACATCGTCGATACGCGCCGCGCACCAGCCAAAGCGCTCGAACCGTTCATTACGATAGCCCCACATCGCATCCAGGGTATTGCTCAGACGGTACAACACCACGCCCGGCGCCCCAGCCACGACAAACCAGAACAGCGCGGCGAACACCGCATCGCTGCCGTTCTCCAGCACCGATTCGGTGGCGGCGCGGGCCACGGCCGGCTCGTCCAGCTCGCGGGTTTCACGGCTGACCAGATAACCGACGCGGGTACGCGCCTGCTCAAGGTCCCCCTGGCGCAGGGCCTGGGCCACCGGCAGCACATGCTCGCCAAGGCTGCGCAAGCCCAGCGCGCAGTACAACGCCAGTACGTCCACCAGCCAACCGATGTAGGGCAGCCATGACAGAATCAGCGCCAGCAGCGTCAGCGGCACCACGGCGATAAACCAGGCGCTCACACCATGGCTGCGCCAGCCCCGGCCACTGGCGTTCAGGCGTTTTTCCAGGTTGCTCGCCAGGTTGCCGAAGCCCACCAGCGGGTGGCGCCGCTGCGGCTCGCCGAACAAGGCGTCCAACGCAACGCCTGCGACGGTCAGCAAAGCCACGCTCATGGGCGCTCTCCCCAGTGGTTCTCAAACAGCATGTCGTGCAACGGACGCTCCTCGGCCCAGTTTTCCATGACCAGCATCGGCGCCGGGTAAAACGCAGCAACCGGCCCCAGGCACAACACCGCCACCGCTTTTGCGCCGGCCGGCATGCCCAGCAGCTCGCCCAGCGCCTGCGGGTCGAACAGCGACACCCAGCCCATGCCCAAGCCCTCGGCACGCGCGGCCAGCCACAGGTTCTGGATAGCGCAGGCAAGCGATGCCAGGTCCATCTCCGGCAGGGTGCGGCGGCCAAAAATATGCGGCTCGCGGTTGTCCATCAATGCCGCGACCAACACCTCGGCGCAGTCGCCGATACCCTCGACCTTGAGCTGCATGAACGCATCGGAGCGCTCGCCCAGTGCCTCAGCGGTGCGCAGGCGCTCCTGCTCGACCAACGCCTGGATACGCTCGCGCAACGCACGCTGGCTGATGCGGATAAACCGCCATGGCTGCATGAGGCCGACGCTGGGCGCCTGGTGCGCGGCGCTCAGCAGGCGCCCGAGCAGCTCAGGCGCCACCTCGCCACCGATGAAGTGGCGCATGTCGCGGCGCTCACCGATGGCCCGGTAGATAGCCGCGCGTTCTGCGTCGCTGTAAGCGTGTTCATTCATGGTCGCAACAATGCCGCCGCCGCATCGGGGTTGGAAGGGAAATAGAAGTGTACGTATGAAGCCGTCAGCCGGCCGGTGCGGTACACCGCTTCGTTACCGCGCCCGCCATTGGGGCTCAGGCCGCGAGCGATGGGCTCAAGCTCGGTGCTGGTCAGCGAATGGTGATACGTGTGCCCACGCAAAGTGCCTTCAGGCAGCTCGACCGCCTGTAGCGCCAGCGCAGCCAGGCGCTTCTGCATGGTTGCCTCGCCGCTCAGCAACCCCAGCAGCGCGGCGCGCTCGCCCGCCACATCGGTCAGCGCATCGAGCAGGTAAAGCATGCCGCCACATTCGGCCAGCAGCGGCTTGCCCTGGGCGTGGTGGGCACGGATCGCCTCGAGCATCGGCGCATTGGCCGCCAGCGCGTGGTGGTGCAGCTCCGGATAGCCGCCGGGCAAGTACAGGCTGTCTACCGCCGGCAGCTCACGGTCGTGCAGCGGCGAGAAGAACTCAAGGTGGGCGCCCAGATTGCGCAGCAGCTCAAGATTGGCGCCATACAGGAAGGCAAAGGCTTCGTCGCGGGCCACGCCAATGCGCACCCCGGCCAGCGTAGCGGCGGGTTGCTGCAGCAGCGGCGCGGCAAAGCTGACCGGCGGCGGCAAGGCCGCATCGCAACTGGCGCCGAGTGCTTCGGCGGCGGCATCCAGGCGGGCGTCGAGGTCGTTCAGCTCGCTGGCCTGCACCAGGCCTAGGTGGCGGCTGGGCAACTCGATACCCCGCTCGCGGGACAGCCCGCCATACCAGCGCAGGCCTTCGGTCAGGCTACCTTCGAGCAGTTGCGCATGGCGCAGGCTGCCGACCCGATTGGCCAGTACGCCAGCGAATGGCAAATCGGGCTGATAGCGCGCAAGGCCCAGGGCCAGGGCGCCGAAGGTCTGGGCCATGGCGGTGCCGTCGATCACCGCCAGCACCGGCACGCCGAAGTGGCGGGCAAGGTCGGCACTGGACGGGGTGCCATCGAACAGCCCCATCACCCCTTCGATGAGGATCAGGTCAGCGTCGACCGCCGCCTCCCACAGCAGGCGACGGCTTTCGTCGGCGCCGATCATCCACAGGTCGAGCTGGTACACCGGCGCGCCGCTGGCCCGCTCGAGAATCATCGGGTCGAGAAAGTCCGGGCCGCACTTGAACACCCGCACCTTGCGCCCCTGGTTACGGTGCAGGCGTGCCAGGGCCGCAGTGACCGTGGTCTTGCCCTGCCCCGAAGCCGGGGCGGCAATCAGCACGGCCGGGCAGTGCCGGGGTTGGCTCACAGTTCGACGCCTTTCTGCGCACGAATGCCGGCCTGGAACGCATGCTTGAGCATGCCCATTTCGGTGACGGTGTCGGCCATTTCAATCATTTCAGGCTTGGCCCCACGGCCCGTGACGATCACGTGCTGCATCGGCGGGCGCGCCTGGATGTCGGTCAGCACCTGGTCGAGGTCGAGATAGCCGTGCTTGAGGGCAATGTTCAGCTCATCGAGCACCACGAACTGCACCGCGGGGTCTTGCAGCAGTTGCCGCGATACCGCCCAGGCGGCCTCGGCTGCAGCGATGTCGCGCTGGCGGTCCTGGGTTTCCCAGGTAAAGCCCTCGCCCATCACGTGGTAGCGCACCTCGTCCGGGAAACGGCGGAAGAACAACTCTTCGCCGGTGCTGTTGCGGCCCTTGATGAACTGCACCACGCCGCACTGCATGCCATGGCCCAAGGCGCGTGCAAGCATGCCGAAGGCCGAGCTGCTTTTGCCCTTGCCGTTGCCGCTGAGCACCAGCAGCAGGCCGCATTCGTTGGGGGAGTTGGCGATGCGCTCGTCGATGAGCGCCTTCTTGCGCTGCATGCGCGCCAGGTGGCGTTCGTCGCGTTCGGGGGATTCGCTCATCAGGGGTCTCCGCAAACTGCCGCGCGGTGGCGGCAGGTAAAAGGCGGGCATACGGAGAACGCGCAGGAGCTGCGGCATTAGCCACAGTGCACCGCGCATCACCCTCCGTGATGCCGTTGGCAGTTACAGGCCGGTCTCCGGGCTTGTGAGTGGGGCAAAGGCCCCGGCCTGCGCGCCTTCCCGGGTGAGAGCACCCAGTGGCCGTGCGCGGCGTCGACTCACCTACCGTTGCGGGGGCAGCGCCGGAATCGCGCCATGCTGGCACCCACCGGCTTCCCAGTTTCACCCCGCCAAGGCTTGGCTCGCAGGGCACCTGAAACACGCGCGAAGGTTAGAGGGTTGCACCCTGAGCGTCAATGAACGAAGGCCGCAATGGCCTGGATCAATGGCCGATCTGCCAGCTTGTGCCACACTGAGTACAGTGATATCACTTAGCCAGCACCCAGCTGACCTCAATACAATTACAAGGAGAGCGCAGCATGCAAGGCCTGACCATCAATAATCAGCATCTGGAGTTCCTGCGCCCGGCACTGGAGCGCTGGATCGACTGCATCGACCGTTGCAACCAGTTCCATGGCGACAACGAGGCGCCCTACTGGCATGGCACAGCAGCCAATGTCGGCCTGCTGGCCGCTGCCGCCTGGCAGAGCGAGCTGGCCGCATTGGAGCAGACCGTCAGCAAGAAGCAGCGCGACGAAGGCGAGCGTGACGCCCGCTGCGACCTGTCGATCAGTAGCGCCGAAGCATCCGTGTACTTGCATGCCAGCCAGCGCTGGCCGCGCATTGCGCGTTTGGACATGACCGCGGCGCTGCTGGAAACCGCCGTGCAGGCCAAATGCATCGCCTACCCCAGCCAGCTCAAGGCCGGCGCCCTGTTCGTCACGCCATGGAAGGCCGGCCAGCACGCAAGCCCCGAGGAACTGCAGGACCTGGTGGACGATCTGCAAAAGCACACCGCCTGCGCGGTGGCGTGGTACTTCCCGTATGCCTATCGCAAGCTGCACAACGAGCTGGGGCAGTACTTTCCCGGGGTGGCGTTGCTGCTCAAGCAGGCGTGACCGGGTCAGCCGAAGAAGCGCTCGACCAAGCCTGCATCATTCAGGCGCGCTGCGTAGGCGGCGCGGTCGAACAGCTGGCCGGTGCGCAGGTCATAAACCGGCCCGGACGCGGGGGCGGCCACCTCACTTAACCGCACATTGACGAAGTGGTACTCGGCGCCGCGGATCTCGCGCAGCGAATCGATGCGAAAGTACGAGCCCGGCACGAACAGCGTTTCGGCCTCGTTGGCATGGCCTGAAAACGCGCTGACCGGCGTGCCATTGCGATAGCTGCCTGCTGGCAACTCGAATACCACGGAGGTGTCATCGAAAACGCCCTCAACGCCGCTGGCAGTCTTGAGGTTGTTGTCGGCGGCGAACTGGCGCACCACATACGGGTTTTCGGTAAACGAGGTCAGGTCGGTATTGACCAGCACATCGCCCACATTGAACTGCCCGTTACGGAAGTGCGTACCGCTGGTGCTGCGCAGGCCATGGCCGCCGCGATATAGCGGCACATCGCTGTTTTTCGGCAGACGCTCCAGATCATCAGCGAGCTTGGTCACGTAGTCCACTTCATCGCCGTAGGGGAAATCGCGCACGCCTTCGCGCAGGAAGCGGTGGATCTGCGAATCTTCCTCGGTGTACATCAGGATCAGGTGATTCTTGTAGCGGCCGTCCTGCTGATAGGTGTAGGCCGGCGTGCCGCCGTCATCGACATAATCGAAACCGTTGTCGTCCACTTGCGGGTCGTCTTCATCATCGAGTTCAGGGATATCCTGGTCGCCCAGCAACGCCTCCTGCCGCGCCCGGGCGTTGTCCGAGAGGGTGCGCTCGCGCAGCGCATCCGGGCGCATGTACTCGTCCCAGAACGCTGAAGGCTCGCTGGCCAGGTTGCCGGTTGGCGCGCCACCGGCCAGACGTGGCGGTGCCAGCAACTCCCATTCCCCCTCAGCATTGAGCCGCACCGGGCGCAGGGGCCCGAACGCAAACGGATTGTCGGCAGGCACGATCAGCCAGCTCGATGTCTCCGGGCTATAGCGCACGCGATAGGGAACACCTTCCAGCTCGATCCAGCAACTGCCGTCGGTGCCCATGCGCACCCCTTCCAAGCGGCCCTGCCCTAGCGGCTTTGCATCCAGCACTTCATTGGCCTCGATGCCATCGAGACCGGCCGAGGGCGCCTCAACCACCTCCCAATCGGCCAGCGACGCTTGCAGTTCGTGAAAAGGCGTCTGGTACGAAAGCAGCGCCATGCTACTGCCTGCGCCCACATCGACCATGCTCAGTGCGGCGAACACTGAATCCAGAATCGCCGCACGCATTGCCGCCTGGCGTTGCTGGGCGCTGCCCGCATGCACGGCGGCATCGATATCCAGGCCAAGCTTTGCAAGGGTCACGCCGAGCAACCCCAGCGACACTGGCCAGCCCATCGGCACAAAGCCACCAAAGACCTGCAGGAAAGCGCCGAGATAGCCGCGCCACATGGCCTTGCGCAACTGACTGTTGTCAGTCATGCGTGCGGCACTGCTCTGCATCTGGTTACGCGCCTGCTCGGTAACGAAAGCAAAGAATGAAGGGCCAACCGGCTTGCGGGCACCTTCCAGCAAAACCAGTGCAGCTTCGTCGCTGTCACTGGCACCTAGCGCCGCCAACGCATCGCCCACCGCTTGCAGCGAAGCCGCGTCATGGGGGTCGGCTACCAGGCCGCGCTTGAACCGCGCCACCTGCTCAGTGTTTGCCAACTGTTCCCGTAGCCACTGCGCCACTGCCTGCAGGGAAGCAAAAGCCTGCAAGGGCTGCTCGGCCCACGGCAAGTACAGCAAGACACCACTGCCAGCGCCCTGCAATACATAAAGGCAGGCACCTGAGACCGCTCCCAGCTCGTAGGCTTCGGCTAACGCGCCGTCCGCCACGGCCTGCTCACGCAACTGCGCAAGGGTGAGTTGCGCATCGCTCAAGCCCAACCAGGTGCGCAACTGCTGCGTATCTTCAGGGCTGATACGCCCTTCGCGTTGGGCAACCACGCACTGGCCTAGCAAGTTGACCTTGGCCAGCACTGCAAAGTGGTCCGCTTGCTCGGCCCAAAAGGCGTCGACCTGCTGGCGATACGCCTGGGCAAAGTTCAGCGCCCAGAAGTCGGCCTGTACATCGCGCGGCAGCACCGCCACTTCATTAAGTTCGTCAAAGCGGCTGGCGCGGGGGCCTTGCCGATAGAAGCCGCTGTAGACGCTCAGCTCATCGGACGCCTCCTGAAATGCAGGCTCGAAGCGTTCGATCATCAGCTCAGGAAAGCGCATGGAGCGTGTCGGCGCCTGGTTGTGCGCCCAACCGGTGAAGCTGCGGCCACTGCTGCTAGCTCCGCTGAACTGGTGCCACCAGACCGATTGCGGGTCGAGGTCCTTGCCGGTGTGCTTGCGCAGAATGCGCGCAGCCTCGCTGATTGCTAGCTGGCCGGGGTCTGGGTAGGCGTGCAGCAGGCGCTGCGCCATACGCGTAAGTTCACGGCCGGTGCCGAGCACTGCCAGATTGTGCTGCAAGGTTTGTTCGATGGAGTCCATGGGGCCGCCTCTCTATTGAAGAAGCGCCCATGGTCGGCTGATAGCAGCTGGATGTGCGGTAGATAAAGCCGCTAAGGATTCTGCGCCAGATGGCCTGGGGCCAATACCCGCTTGGCCTGCAGGTAGGCCTTGGCCCAGTAGCTGTTGGACAGGTAGTCCAGGCGCACCGTGCCACCGGTGGACGGGGCATGCACAAAGCGCCCCTCCCCCACATAGATACCCGCATGGCTGACCTGCGCCCCGCCATTGGTGGCAAAGAACACCAGGTCGCCCGACTGCAGGGCATTGATGTCGACATTGGGGGCACGCATGACGATCATGTCGCGGGTGGTCCGCGGCAGGCTGATACCGGCTGCATCGCGGTACACATAACCGATCAGGCCGCTGCAATCAAAACCTGAGTCCGGCGTGTTGCCACCCCAGCGGTACGGCGTGCCAACCAGGCCGATGGCGCGGAACAACACATCTTCGGCGGCCGGCGAAGCAGGCTGCTGATTGAAGGTAACGGTTGGGTAGACCGGCGCCGGGGCCGGAGCACGGCTGGAACAGGCCGCGAGCAGGGCCACCGCCGAGAGCAATGCGAAACGCGCCAACATCGCCATGAGAGGAACTTCCTGTCAGGGAGGCTCCGGCCGTAGCCGAAGATTAAAAGAGTTGAGAAATTAGATTAGACGTTTTCTGTAAACGCACACGGCGGCGAGCTTTTCAGCTGCGCCGCCGTGGCAGATTACATCATTTTGATATCAAATCAATTGCGCGAGAGCGTGGTGCTCGGGGCCATGGCCAGGGCGCGTTTGGCTTCGATGAACGTCTTGCTCCAGTAGCGATCGCCAAGGCTGTCGATACGTACGCCACCGCTGCGGCGGCTGCTGGAGTGGATGAACTGGTTGTCACCCAGGTAGATGCCGGCGTGGCTCACGCGGCCACGGCCATTGGTGCTGAAGAACAGCAAGTCGCCCGGCTTGAGCTTGTTGCGCGCAACCTTCGGGGCATTGACGTTGATCATTTCGCGGGTAGAGCGTGGCAGGTTCATGCCGGCTTCTTCGCGGAACAGATAGCCAATGAAACCGCTGCAATCGAAGCCCGACTTGGCCGAAGTACCGCCAAACTGGTAGCGGGTGCCGATCAGCGACATACCGCGCTCAAGAATGCTGTCTGCCAGCACTGGCATCTGGTAAGGCTTGCTGCTGGAGAAGGTGTTGAGGTCTTCTTCGCTGGCCAGCTCTTCTTCGGTGAATACGGAAGAGGTGGATGGCTTGGCTTGAACCGATTGCTCGGAAACCGGGCGCTGCGGCTGCGAAGGGGTGGTTGGGCCAGTGGTGGCGCAACCGAACAATACCGTGACAAGTGCAAGTGGCACGAGGGGTGCGAAGCGCTTCAGCATGGGCACGACCGTGTCTGTAGTCCTTTAGAAGGGGGAAACTATGCCCTCTATCGGAACCATTTGCAAATATTATCGATAAATGTGTGACTTTTACGTTTTTCCGCTCTGGCGCCGTGTTTTCAGGGGCTTACCAGCCAAGGGTTTCCTTGAGGAAGGGGATGGTCAGCTTGCGCTGGGCTTGCAGGGAAGCTTGGTCGAGACGTTCGAGCAGGTCAAACAGTGCGCTCATGCTGCGCGTGCCGCGGGTCAGGATGAAGTGGCCGACCTCGTCGGTCAGGTGCAGGCCACGGCGCGAGGCGCGCAATTGCAGGGCACGGAGCTTTTCTTCATCGGACATGGCGCGCATTTGGAAAATCAGCGCCAGGGTTAGCCGCGACTTGAGGTCGGCAAGCTTGATAGGCAGCTCACGCGGGGAGCTGGAGGCCGCCAGCAACAGGCGCCTGCCGCTGTCGCGCAGGCGGTTGAACAGGTGGAACATCGCCTCTTCCCAATCCGCCTTGCCAGCGATTACATGGAGGTCGTCGATGCACACCAGTTCGTATTGTTCGAGGTGGTCGAGCAGCTCGACGCCACGGTCGAGCAACTGGGCCAACGGCAAATACACGGCGGGTTCGCCGAGCTGCTGGAAACGTTGGGTCGCGGCCTGCAGCAGGTGGGTGCGGCCCACGCCCTGCTTGCCCCACAGGTAGATGAGGCTCTCGGTCCAACCCGCGTCGGCTTCGCACAAACGCTCGACATAGCCCAATGCAGCTGCATTGGCGCCTGGGTAGTAGTTGATGAAGGTGGCGTCATCACGCAGACGCACACCCAGGGGCAACTGGATCGGTTTCATGCTCGCGGGTGGTCGCAGCGACCACAGAGGCCCTATGGTGAAGAGTGTGCAAAGTCTATACCCGCAGCGCGGGCGGCACAATCGGCCAACGCCGGAGCACGAACAAAATCAAGCAGTTGCGCTGCAAAAGCAGCGCAACTGCTTGGCCAGGTCAGAGATCGGGGTCGATTTCCCCGGCATACATGTCCGACTCTTTATACAGGCTGTGCACATGGCGCAGCAGCACCATGATCACTGCCGCCACCGGCAGGGCCAGCAACACGCCGGTAAAGCCGAACAACTCGCCGCCGGCAAGGATGGCGAAAATCACCGCAACCGGATGCAGGCCGATACGGTCACCCACCAACAGCGGCGTCAGCACCATGCCCTCAAGGGCCTGGCCGACCATGAAGACCGCGACGATGGCCAGCATCGGGTAAGGCTCGCCACCGAACTGGAACAAACCGGCAATGATTGCCGCGCCGATACCAATAATGAAGCCCATGTACGGGACAATCGCCGCAAGCCCGGCCAGCATGCCGATCAGCAGCCCCAACTCCAGCCCCACCAGCATCAGCCCGGATGAATAGATGACGCCGAGGGCGAGCATCACCAGCAACTGGCCACGCACGAAGGCGCCCAGCACTTCGTGGCACTCCCCGGCCAGCGCCACCACCTGCGGCTCGTGCTGACGCGGCAGCAGGCTGCGCAGCTTGGCCATCATCAGGTCCCAGTCGCGCAGCAGGTAGAAGCCTACCACCGGGATCAGCACCAGGTTGGCCACCCAGCCGATCAGCGCCAGGCCTGAAGCCGTGGCCTGGGACAGCACCACGCCGACGATGTCGGTGGTCTGGCCCATGTGCTCGCCGATGGCGGCCTTGATCTTGTCGAACTTCCAGAAGCCGTCGGCCAGGCCCAGGCGGCTTTGCACCCAAGGCAGCGCGACGTGCTGCAGCCAGTCGAGCATCTGCGGCGCCAGTTCGTAAAGGCGCACCAGTTGCTTGGCCAGCATCGGGATCAGCACCAGCAACAGCGCGAGGAAGATCAACGTGAACAGGCTGAACACCACCACCACGCCCCAAGTGCGCGACAGTCCCATGCGCTCAAGGCGATCGACCAGCGGGTCGGCCAGGTAAGCCAGCAGGATACCCACCAGGAACGGCGACAGAATGTTGTGCAGCAAGTACAGCAGCAGGGCAATCAGCAGTGCTGCGCCAAGCCAGATCCAGCGACGCAAGTCAGTCATCGCAAAGCTCCCTTACCAACGAAAACGCATGCCGTCGAACGGTTTAGGGGCAGCAGGCTGGGGGCTTGCAGCGGGTTCGGTTTGAGCGGCCTGGGCAGGCGCCGCGGGCTCGGCCGGCACCTCTTGCAGGCGAGCCAGTGCCAATTGCGCGCGCAATTGCTCACGGTTACCGCTGACGGCGTAGGTCAGGGTGCTGCCTTCGGCCATCTGCAAGCGGGCGCCGTAAGGCTCAAGCACCCGGCTGAGTTCGGCATAGTGCGCAAGGTTCATGCCCTCGACCTGCACCAGCAGTTCGCTGCTAGCCCCCGGCCGGGTGACATAACGCGGCGCCAGGCGGTTGCTCACCGCCAGCAGCACGGCATCGGCCAAAGCAGCCTGGTCGGCGCCTTCGGCGGTGCCTTGCTCGCGGTCATCGCCCAGCCAAAGCTGCCATTTGCCCTGCCACTTGCCGTCGGCCTCACGGGCGTGCACGGCCAGCAACGCATCCGCGCCATAGCGCTCGGAGGCTTCGCGCAGCGCGGTCGGGTCTTTGCCTTCGATGTGCTTGGCGTCAGCCACCAGTTGTTCCTGCAGGTCGGCCAGTGGCAAACGCAGCGGCAGGCCACGGTGCTGGGCCGCGCGGTGCAGCGGCTCGGCAGCGCTTTGGCCATCACCGACCAGGTTGCTGCCCTCGATGCCGTCGTTCAACCACCAGCCAATGATTGCCGGGCGGTTGCTGCCCCACAGCGCCAGGCCCGCCTTGCGCAGGGCGCGCTCGGTACTGCCAGGGTCGAACTCGACCAGTACCGACTCGGGCGGCCCTGCCTCGCTGCCCACCTGGTTGACGATTTGCTGCGGGTCTTTGCGCAGGCCGGCCAGCGCCTGGCTTTGCGGCGCCTTGGGGTCGCCGGTCAGGCGCAGCACCAGGGTATCGAAGGCTTTGCTGGTGGCTTCGGCGCGGGCTTCGCTGCCTTGGCCGGCAAGCGGCTCGCGCACCTGATACAGGCCTGAGACGGTTTCGGCCTGGGCGCTGATGCAGACCAGTGCCAGGCAACCGGCGGCGAAATGATTGAGCAGACGCATGGGGAATTCCTGTCCAGATAACCGGGGGCAACACACTTTCACTGTGGGCTGTGACCACACCGCCGGGCTGAATGCTGCGCCGCAGCCGGTGTTTGTGCGGGTTGCCATGCCTATACCTTATACAGGCACTGGCGCGGCAACCAGTCGCGCAAGGTGAAAGCGCTTTTTTCAGCAGATTTGCACCCTGCCCGTCGGCCTGAGGATGGCCGCCTTGGGGTAACCCTGATAAAATCGCGCGCCTTCGCAGACCAGTGACGTACAGGCAGCCGCCGCTTACACAGCCGGCATTGGCCGTCACGGTCGTTTTTCTGAATCCCTCCCTCTTAAAGGCCTGGATCAATGAGCAAGCAACCCTCCCTGAGCTACAAAGACGCCGGTGTAGACATCGACGCCGGCGAAGCACTGGTCGAACGCATCAAGGGCGTCGCCAAGCGCACCGCACGCCCTGAAGTCATGGGTGGCCTGGGCGGCTTCGGCGCCCTCTGCGAGATCCCGGCCGGCTACAAGCAACCGGTCCTGGTTTCCGGCACCGACGGCGTTGGCACCAAGCTGCGCCTGGCGCTGAACCTGAACAAGCACGACAGCATCGGCCAGGACCTGGTCGCCATGTGCGTCAACGACCTGGTGGTGTGCGGCGCCGAGCCGCTGTTCTTCCTCGACTACTACGCCACTGGCAAGCTCAACGTCGACGTGGCCGCCACTGTGGTCACCGGCATTGGCGCAGGTTGCGAACTGGCCGGCTGCTCGCTGGTCGGTGGTGAAACCGCCGAAATGCCTGGCATGTACGAAGGCGAAGACTACGACCTGGCCGGCTTCTGCGTCGGCGTGGTGGAAAAGTCGGAAATCATCGACGGCTCCAAAGTAGCCGCCGGCGACGCCCTGATCGCCCTGCCCTCCTCCGGCCCGCACTCCAACGGCTACTCGCTGATCCGCAAGATCCTCGAAGTGTCCGGCACCGATATCGAGAACACCCAACTCGACGGCCAGCCGCTGGCCGACCTGCTGATGGCGCCAACCCGTATTTACGTCAAGCCACTGCTGCAACTGATCAAGCAGACCGGCGCAGTCAAGGCCATGGCCCACATCACCGGTGGTGGCCTGCTCGACAACATCCCGCGCGTGCTGCCAAAAGGCGCCCAGGCCGTGGTTGACGTGGCCAGCTGGCAGCGCCCGGCAGTGTTCGACTTCCTGCAGCAAAAAGGCAACGTCGACGAGCACGAAATGCACCGCGTCCTGAACTGCGGCGTCGGCATGGTCATCTGCGTTGCCCAGGACCAGGTCGACAACGCCCTGAACGTCCTGCGCGCCGCCGGCGAGCAGCCTTGGGTCATCGGCAGCATCGGCGTTGCCGCCGAAGGCGCCGCCCAGGTCGAGCTGCAAAACCTCAAGGCGCACTGATGCCTGGCAATACCTGTAACGTGGTGGTGCTGCTGTCGGGTTCCGGCAGCAACCTGCAGGCGCTGATCGACAGCGCCAGTGCAGGTGACAGCCCGGTGCGCATCCGCGCGGTGGTTTCCAACCGCGCCGATGCCTACGGCCTGCAACGCGCAAAAGCTGCCGGCATCGACACCGCGGTGCTCGAACACGCAGGCTTTGCCGGTCGTGAAGCCTTCGATGCAGCGCTGATGGCGCTGATCGACGGCTTCAGCCCGGACCTGGTGGTACTGGCGGGGTTCATGCGTATCCTAAGTGGCGGCTTCGTGCGCCACTACCAGGGGCGTCTGCTCAACATCCACCCGTCATTGCTGCCCAAGTACAAGGGCCTGCACACCCATCAACGGGCGCTGGAGGCAGGCGATACCGAGCATGGCTGCAGCGTGCACTTCGTCACCGAGGAACTCGATGGCGGGCCTCTGGTCGTACAGGCTGTAGTTCCGGTTGCAACCGATGACACCGCGCAGACACTCGCCCAGCGGGTGCACCTGCAGGAACACCAGATCTACCCGCTGGCCGTGCGCTGGTTTGCTGAAGGTCGCTTGCGCCTTACTGATCAGGGTGCGTTACTGGATGGCGAACCGCTGGCGGCCAGTGGCCACTTGATTCGATCCTAGGAGAAACTATGCGTCGTGCCCTGCTGATGGCTCTCGCCGTGCTCGCCCTGCCGCTCCAGGCAGCCGATCTGAAGCCTTTCAAGGCCAGCTACACCGCAGACTGGAAACAGTTGCCCATGAGCGGCACCGCCGAGCGCAGCCTGGTGGAAAACGCCAATGGCAGCTGGGAGCTCAACTTCAAGGCTTCGATGATGATCGCCAGCCTGACCGAGCAAAGCACCGTGCGCATGGACAAGGACACGCTGCTGCCGCAGAAGTACCACTTCGAGCGCGGCGGGCTGGGCAAGGCCAAGAAAGTTGACCTGGACTTCGACTGGACCAGCAAGAAGATCACCGGCAGCGACCGTGGCGATGCGGTGAACCTGCCGCTGAACCGTGGCGTGCTGGACAAGTCCTCTTATCAGTTGGCGCTGCAGCATGATGTAGCGGCGGGCAAGAAGAGCATGAGCTACCAGGTGGTCGATGGCGACGAGATCGATACCTACGACTTCCGCGTGCTGGGCACCGAAAAGGTTGCGACCAAGACCGGCCAGGTCGAGGCCATCAAGGTGGAGCGCGTGCGCGATCCTAGCCAGAGCAAGCGCGTGACCGAGCTTTGGTTCGCCAAGGATTGGGATTACCTGCTGGTGCAGCTGCGTCAGGTTGAGACTGACGGCAAAGAGTATGTAATCGTGCTGCAGGACGGCACGGTTGATGGCAAGGCGGTCAAGGGTAACTGACCACTCGCCTGTAGCGCCCGAAGCCCCGCCTTGTGCGGGGCTTTTTTGTGGCTGAAGCCTGGCGCTGTAGGAGCGGCCTTGTGTCGCGAAAGGGCTGCGTAGCAGCCCCGGCTATCCTGCTCACCGCCAAGATCCTGGGGCCGCTACGCAGCCCTTTCGCGACACAAGGCCGCTCCTACACGCGGGCGCGTCGGCTGTGGTGCCCTGCCCAACCCAAACGCTTTCATGAAATTTGTTTAATCGCTGTTTTATTTACTTAGCCTGCTAACTGAATCTATAAAGAAGACCTGCGACACAGTGCCGCAGCCAAATCCTAGCAGTGGAGTTCAGCGATGACAGTCAAAGTAACCGAACGCGACGAATCGAAAATGTCCCACGAAGGCCTGGCCGCTGGTGTGCGGATCTGGGACGTGCATCAGCAAGGTCAATTGGTCGGCATGTTCCATGAAGAGCACCAGGCTCAGCAGTACCGCAACGAACTGGAAGCCCAGGAAAACCAGCACCGTACGCAATGACCCCGTCTTTAAATGAAAAACCCCGCCGCGGCGGGGTTTTTCAGGTTTACCACATCAGATCGTCCGGGATCTTGTAGGCCGCATACGGATCATCAGCCTCGTCGGCTTCTTCGACATGGGTGTTGAGCAGCAGGATGCGGTGGGGGTCACGCTCCTGGATCCTCAGCGCCGACTCACGCGGCACCACCTCATAGCCGCCACCGTGGGCGACGATGGCCAGTGCGCCGTTGCTCAGCTTGCTGCGCATCAGGGCGTTGACGGCGATACGTTTGACCTTCTTGTCATCGACGAAGTTGAAGTAGTCCTCGGTGGTCAGCTTTGGCAGACGGGTCGCTTCGATCAATTGCTTGACCTGCGCGGCACGGGCTTTCTGCTCGGCTTTCTCCTGGACCGCACGGTTCAGCTCCTGGTCCTTCCTGGCCTTTTCGGCCATGGCTTCCTTGGCCAGGCGCTGCTGGGTGTCATCCACCTCGACCTGGCCCTTGTGCTCCATGCGTTTCTGTTTTTTCTGCGCTTTGTTGGTCTGCGAGACCTGTTTCTGGTTGACCAGACCGGCTTTGAGCAATTGGTCGCGAAGGGAAAGGCTCATGGGGGTGTTCACTCACTCTGGCATCGGCTCAGCCGCAGCTGGGCAGGTTCTTTTCCTGACGCTTGGCCTCGCCCCAGAGGGCGTCCAGCTCGTCGAGGGTACGATCTTGGAGGTTCAGGCCCTGCTCGCGCAATGCCTGTTCGATAAATCGGAAACGCCGCTCGAATTTGCGGTTGGCGCGGCGCAGGGCGTTTTCTGGGTCGTGCTTGAGGTGGCGGGCCAGGTTGACGGTGGCAAACAGCAGGTCGCCGAGTTCATCTTCCAGTGCGTCGCTGTCGCCATCGGCCATGGCTTGTAACACTTCGTCGAGCTCTTCGCGCACCTTGTCCAGCACCGGCAGCGCGTCCGGCCAGTCGAAGCCGACCGTGGCCGCGCGCTTTTGCAGCTTGGCCGCACGGGACAATGCAGGCAAGGCTGCCGGCACGTCGTCGAGCAGCGATAGCTGTTCGGGTTCGCGGTTTTCGGCGCGCTCCTCGGCCTTGATTTCTTCCCAGCGCGACTTCACCTGGTCCTCGCTCAGGGCCGGGGTATCCAGCGGGGCATACAGCTCACCGGTGGGGAACACATGGGGGTGGCGGCGAATCAGCTTGCGGGTAATCGAGTCGATCACCCCGGCGAACTCGAAACGCCCTTCTTCGCGGGCCAGTTGGCTGTAGTAGACCACCTGGAACAACAGGTCACCGAGCTCGCCTTGCAAGTGCGCGAAGTCGCCGCGCTCGATGGCATCGGCCACCTCGTAGGCTTCTTCGAGGGTATGCGGGACGATGCTTGCGTATGTCTGCTTGAGGTCCCAGGGGCAGCCGTATTGCGGGTCACGCAGCCGCGCCATCAGGTGCAGCAGGTCGTCGAGGGTGTAGGTCATGGTGGCAGGTCCTTCGACGGCGCCCGCTTGGCAGGGTGGCTTGCAAAGCGGGCGCCGCAGTTTCAAGGGGTACGGTTACGCCGCGTCTCGATGATGTTGGGCAACTGCGAAATCCGCCCAAGCAGGCGCCCAAGGGCATCCAGGCCAGGGATCTCGATGGTCAGCGACATCAGCGCGGTGTTGTCTTCCTTGTTCGAACGGGTGTTGACCGCCAGCACGTTGATCTTCTCGTTGAGCAGCACCTGCGACACGTCGCGCAGCAGGCCGGGGCGGTCGTAGGCGCGGATGACGATATCCACCGGATACGTCTGCACCGGGATCGGGCCCCAGCTGACCTGGATCATTCGCTCCGGCTCTTTGCCGCTCAATTGCAGCACCGAGGCGCAGTCCTGGCGGTGAATGCTCACGCCCCGGCCCTGGGTGATGTAGCCGACGATGGCATCGCCCGGCAACGGCTGGCAGCAGCCGGCCATCTGCGTGAGCAGGTTGCCGACACCCTGGATCTGGATATCGCTGCGCTTGCCGGCGCGAATGCCACGGGCCTGGCGCGGGATCAGCTCGACCTGCTCGATGCGCTCGGGCTCAAGCAGTTGCTGGGCGGCGTTGACCATCTGCGCCAGGCGCAAGTCACCGGCGCCAAGCGCTGCGAACATGTCCTCGGCGGTCTTGACGTTGGCTTTTTCGGCCAGACGCTCGAAGTCGACCTGGGGCAGGCCCAGGCGGCTGAGTTCACGCTCGATCAGGGTCTTGCCGGCGGCGACGTTCTGGTCACGGGCCTGCAGCTTGAACCAGTGGACAATCTTGGCCCGCGCCCGCGATGTGGTCACGTAGCCAAGGTTGGAGTTCAACCAGTCACGGCTGGGGTTGCCGTGCTTGCTGGTGATGATCTCCACCTGCTCGCCGGTCTGCAGGCTGTAGTTCAACGGCACGATGCGGCCGTTGATCTTCGCGCCACGGCAGTTGTGGCCGATTTCGGTGTGTACGCGGTAGGCGAAGTCCAGCGGCGTCGAGCCTTTGGGCAGGTCGATGGCGTGGCCATCAGGGGTGAAGACGTACACCCGGTCCGGCTCGATATCGACGCGCAGCTGCTCGGCCAGGCCGCCGATATCGCCCAGCTCTTCGTGCCATTCCAGCACCTGGCGCAGCCAGGAGATTTTTTCTTCGTAGTGGTTGGAGCCGGACTTTACATCGGTACCCTTGTAGCGCCAGTGCGCGCATACGCCCAGCTCGGCTTCCTCGTGCATGGAGTGGGTGCGGATCTGCACTTCCAGCACCTTGCCCTCGGGGCCGATCACCGCGGTGTGCAGCGAGCGGTAGCCGTTTTCCTTGGGGTTGGCGATGTAGTCGTCGAACTCCTTGGGGATGTGCCGCCACAGCGTGTGCACGATACCCAGCGCGGTGTAGCAGTCGCGCACCTCAGGCACCAGCACGCGCACGGCGCGAACGTCGTAGATCTGGCTGAATTCCAGGCCTTTGCGCTGCATTTTGCGCCAGATCGAATAGATGTGTTTGGCCCGGCCACTGATATCGGCGTTGACGCCGGTGGCCAGCAGTTCGTTCTGCAGTTGGTTCATCACATCGCTGATGAAGCGCTCGCGGTCGAGGCGGCGCTCGTGCAGCAGCTTGGCGATCTGCTTGTACTGGTCAGGCTCAAGGTAGCGGAACGAAAGGTCTTCGAGTTCCCACTTGATATGGCCGATGCCAAGGCGGTGGGCCAGCGGTGCGTAGATGTCCGCGACCTCACGGGCAACCCGCAGGCGTTTTTCGTCATCGGCGCTTTTGACGGCCCGAATGGCGCAGGTGCGCTCGGCCAGCTTGATAAGCGCGACACGCACATCATCGACCATGGCCACGAGCATCTTGCGCAGGTTCTCGACCTGCGCCTGGGAGCCCAGCACCAGCGACTGGCGCGGGCTGAAACTGGCACTGATGGCCGCCATGCGCAGCACGCCGTCGATCAGCTTGGACACCACCGGCCCAAAGCGCTGGCCGACTTCGGCAAGGGTTACCTTGCCTTCACGTACCGAGCGGTAGATGGCGGCTGCCACCAATGAATCCTGGTCGAGCCTGAGGTCAGCCAGAATTTCGGCGATTTCAAGCCCGGCCTGAAAACTGGAGGTACCATCGGCCCATGAATGCTTGGCCGGGTTACCCTTTTTTTCGATTTCCTGGGCGAACTCGCAGGCTTCTTTCAGCGCTGCGCGATCAAGCTGCGAATCGACGCTCACCACATGATCGAGCCATGCTTCGAGATTGATACTGCCGTCGGTATTGACCGGCTGGTGCACTCTCACCTGTACCATCTTTGCTTTACCTTTCCATACAGCGCACCACGCGGGTGCACTGGCTATCAACTGTACGGCCCTCAGTCCCTGAAGGCTGCACCAAGAGAGTCAGCCTGGCTGACCCGCTTCAAATAACGCCATGGCTTCGACATGCGCCGTCTGAGGAAACATGTCGAGAATCCCGGCCCTTTTTAACCGGTACCCCTGCCCTGCCAGCACCTGCGCGTCTCGCGCCAGCGTGGCCGGGTTGCACGATACGTAGACCAGCCGTTTTGCGCCGAGCTGTTTGATGCCTTGCACCACATCAAAGGCGCCGTCGCGTGGTGGGTCCAAGAGTACCGCAGAAAAGCCTTCGGCGACCCATCCGGCGCCGGCCAAAGGCTGCGATAAATCGGCCTGAAAAAACTGCGCGTTATGCACATTGTTGTTGCGGGCGTTGCCTGCGGCGCGCTCGACCATGGCCTGCACGCCTTCCACCGCCACCACCTCGCGGGCAAGCCCGGCCAATGGCAGGGCAAAGTTGCCAAGGCCGCAGAACAGGTCCAGCACCCGCTCGTCAGCCTGTGGCGCGAGCCACTCCAGCGCTTGCTGAACCATCAGGTCGTTCACCTGAGCATTGACCTGCACAAAGTCACCTGGCCGCCAGGCCAGTTCCAGCCCCCACGGCTGCAGCGTAAAGCCCAGCGCCGCGGTGGCATCGACCGGCTGCGGCTCACCTTCGCCTTGCAGCCACAGCTGCGCACCGGCCTCCTGGCAGAACGCACCAAGGCGCGCCAGGTCGTCTTCTGCCAAGGGCGCCACATGGCGCACCAGCAACGCTTGCGCAGTACCACTGAACAGCTCGACATGCCCCACTACCTGGGGTTTGGCCAGGCTGCGCAGGACGGTCGGCAAATGGCGCAGGATCGCCTGCAAGGGTTGTACCAGCACTGGGCACTCATCAATGGCGATGATGTCCTGGCTGGCTTCGGCCCGGAAGCCGACATCCAGCTGGCGGGCTTTGTGGTCCCAGCGCACCGCCACGCGGGCGCGGCGACGGTAGCCGAATTCCGGCCCGCACAGTGGCGCGGCCCATGCTTCGGGCTGCAGGCCGGCCACACGCTGCAATTGCTCGGCGAGCAGGCGCTGCTTGAGCGCCAGCTGGCCTTCGTGGGGCAGGTGCTGCAAGGTACAGCCGCCGCAGCGCTGGTAGTGCTTGCACGGTGCTTCGCGGCGCTCGGCGCTGGCCTGGAACACGCGTTCCAGGCGCGCATCGACCACCTTGCCACGGGCGCCGAGCACCCGCGCTTCGACCTCTTCACCGGCCAGCGCGCCGCTGACGAACCAGGTGCGCCCGTCGATGAAGGCAATGCCACGGCCATCGCCGCTGACACGCTCGATGCTCAGGCGCTGTTTCTTGCCCACTGGCACCTGGGTGCTGCGCTCGCCGCCGGCCGGTTGGAAGCGCAGGCCGCCGCTAGGTTTTTTCTTTGACATCAGGCGGGATCGAACAGGCCGGTGGACAGGTAGCGGTCGCCACGATCGCAGACGATCGCAACCATGACCGCGTTCTCGACTTCGCGCGACAGGCGCAGCATGCCGGCCACCGCACCGCCGGAGGAAACGCCGCAGAAGATGCCTTCTTCGCGGGCCAGACGGCGGGTGGTGTCTTCGGCTTCCTGCTGGGACATGTCCAGAACCTGGTCGACGCGGGTGGCGTCGAAGATCTTCGGCAGGTACTCGTGCGGCCAGCGGCGAATGCCGGGGATCGACGAGCCTTCCATCGGTTGCAGGCCGACAATCTGCACGGCCGGGTTTTGTTCCTTGAGGTACTGCGAGCAGCCCATGATGGTACCGGTGGTGCCCATGGAACTGATGAAGTGCGTAACTTGGCCGTGGGTCTGCTGCCAGATTTCCGGGCCGGTGCCGTGATAGTGGGCCAGCGGGTTGTCGCCGTTGGCGAACTGGTCGAGCACCAGGCCCCGACCCTCGGCTTGCAGTCTGTCGGCCAGGTCACGGGCGCCTTCCATGCCCTCTTCGCGGGTGACCAGGATCAGCTCGGCGCCGTAGGCGGTCATGGCCGCCTTGCGTTCGGCGGTGGAGTTGTCGGGCATGATGAGGATCATCTTGTAGCCCTTGATGGCAGCGGCCATGGCCAGGGCAATGCCGGTGTTGCCGGAGGTGGCCTCGATCAGCGTGTCACCGGGTTTGATCTGGCCGCTGAGCTCGGCGCGGGTGATCATCGACAACGCCGGGCGGTCCTTGACCGAACCTGCCGGGTTATTGCCTTCGAGCTTGAGCAGCAAAGTGTTGCTGGTTTCCCCGGCGAGACGCTGCAGGCGAACCAGAGGCGTGTTGCCGACGCAATCGGCGATGGTTGGGTACTGCAAAGTCATGGGCGTTTTCGCAATCCGGACGGCGGGGGTGCCTATCATACCGGCAAACAGTTCCAGGCCATATCACGCAATTGTTGGGGGTTATAGCTGGAAGCTATATGGCCCTCAAAGGGTTGCAGGTCGCGCAGAGTACAAGCCCGCATGCACATCGGCTCTATGCAATGCTGCACCGGCCTCATCGCAGGCTATCGCCAGCCACAGGAACCCTGGCAAGCGCTCGATAGTGTGCTTGTGCGCAGTCTTTGTGGGAGATTCTATGGTTTCGGGCAAGTCGCTTTTGATTGTGTAGGAGCGGCCTTGTGTCGCGAAAGGGCTGCGGAGCAGCCCCAGCGATTCTGCTGGGTGCTCAGATCCTGGGGCTGCTCCGCAGCCCTTTCGCGACACAAGGCCGCTCCTACACTGACCGCGTAGACGGCATCGATATGGGGATGGGCGAGCTATGGGAGCTGGCGATAGCCTGCGATGAGGCCAGAGCGCGATTGCGCAAAACACACAAAGACCGCGCCGCTTGTGGTTTATGCGCACGCCGCTGCCGGCAAACGCATGCACAAGCGCAACCCGCGCTGGCCATTGACTGCCCACAGCATCCCCCCCTGGCGCTCGATGGCACTGCGCGCGATGCTCAAGCCCAGACCAAACCCGCCATCCCCAGGCCGCGAGCCATCAAGGCGGGTGAATGGCGCAAAGATGCGCTCCAGCTCGCCCTCGGCCACACCGCCGCCGTCATCTTCAAGGTCAATGCGCCAATAACTGCCCTCACGCTGCCCGGCAAGCCGCACCACGCCATCGGCTGGCGAGTGGCGGATGGCGTTGCGCAACAGGTTTTCCAGCGCCTGGGCCAAGTGGTTGAGGTTGCCTTGCACCGCGCAATCGGCCGGCACCTCGCAGCGCAGCCGAGCCTGCGACCAGCCGCTTTCGTAGCAGGCGTTCTCGCTCAGCAGGTCCCACAACGGGTGAATCTGGATCGGCTCGAACGCCACCGCCCCGCGCTCGGCGTCCTGCCAGGCCAACTGCAAGGTGTCCTCGACCAGTTGCTGCATGGCGTCCACCTCGCGGTGCAGACGCTCGCGCAGGCGCTGCAGGTCAGTCTCGCCGTCGCAAGCCACACGCAGCCGGCTGAGCGGAGTGCGCATTTCGTGGGAAAGGTCACGCAACAACTGCTGCTGCAAGGCCACCGTCCCTTGCAGCCGCTCTGCCATCTGGTCGAAGGCACGGCCCAGTTCGCCAAGCTCGTCCTTGCGCTGGGTGGTGCGCGAGTCCAGCCGCGCGGTGAGCTGGTCGGCGCGCCAAGCGTTGGCCTGCTCGCGCAGCTGGTTCAGCGGCACGATCAGCATGCGGTACAGGCCTACGCACAGCAGCAGCGTGAACAACCCGGGGATAATGCCGTTGGTCACAATTTGCCAGGCCAGGCGGTAATGGCCTGGGTTAAGGCGCTGGGGCAGCTCCATAACCAACATGCCCTGCTCGGGCACCGTGGGGAACGGCAGGCGCAGCCAGGGCTGGCCAACGATGCGCCGGCTCATCGGCCAGTCGATGCCGCGCAGGCGGGTCAGGTGCTGGGTTTGTTCGGCATTGAGCGGCACGCTGCCCAAGGGTTGCAGGTCGGCATCGAGCACAGCGGCCCAGCCAGGCTCATGGCCCTGCAATTGCTCAAGCCAGCGGTCGACCCCTTCACGCCCGCCTTCAAGCCAGGCCTGCTCTGCCTGGGCGGCATAGCCGCGCAGCACGGCGCGCGCCGGCTCGTCGAGGAAGGCGTTGCGGGTTTCCATGTGCCGGCCCCAGGTGTAGCTGAGGCCGATCATCAGCAGGCAGAAGCCCACCAGCAGAATGAACAGTTTCCAGAACAGCGAATGGCGGTTGAGCACAGTCAGTCGGCCTCGCCAGCTGCGAACACATAGCCCTTGCCCCACACCGTGCGCAGCTGGCGCTCGTGGTAGCCGATGGCCTTGAGCTTGCGGCGGATCTGGCTGACGTGCATGTCCAGGCTGCGGTCGTGGCGTGAATAACCACGCTGTAATACCTGCCGATAAAGGAAGGGCTTGCTCAACACCTCGTCCTGGCTGCGGTACAAGGTGTCGAGCAGCCGGTATTCGCTGGGGGTCAGGCCTGCCCAGGCATCGCCCAGGCTCACATCCGCGAGCGCCTCGTCGAAGCACAGCGCGCTGGCTGGCAGTTCGCGCGGAGCCTGGTTGCGCCGCTCAAAGGCAACCCGACGCAATACCGCATCGATGCGCACGCGCAGTTCGGCAAAGCTGAACGGCTTGGGCAGGTAGTCGTCGGCGCCGCGCTCGAAGCCGCTGATGCGATCCGCCTCAGCGCCCAGCGCCGACATCAGGATGACGGGCGTGGCGCTGTGCTGGCGCAGGCGGGCCAAGGCCTCAAGCCCGTTGAGGCCAGGCAGCAGGATGTCCAACAGCACCAGATCGAAGGCCTGCTGCCCGGCGGTTTCAAGCCCTTGCAGCCCATTGCGGCACC
This sequence comes from Pseudomonas farsensis, assembly GCF_014268805.2. GTDB lineage: Bacteria > Pseudomonadota > Gammaproteobacteria > Pseudomonadales > Pseudomonadaceae > Aquipseudomonas > Aquipseudomonas farsensis. The sequence goes on along the minus strand of NZ_JABWRF020000003.1, from coordinate 503,553 downwards.
AGGTCACTTGAAAACCGCCGCGTTGCAGTTCGTCGTGCAGGTAGGCGCCCAGCACGGGGTCGTCTTCAATGGCAAGAATGCTTGAAGGGTGAATGGGTACAGGATGCATTGGCAACTGCCATCAATTCTCAATTACGTGATTATTGGGCAAGCGCTGCCGCCAGGCAACAGCGAAACGACAAGCGTTGCAGGTGCCGCCATACAGGCAAAAAACAGATACAAATGAGTGCATTGCCACTGCTCGCGGAGTAACGTTCGCGCAGATGCGCCCGGCGCACGTTTTATGCACATGACAGGAGACAGGTGTGCTCGACCGATTAGGAATCCGCAGCCGCGTACTGTTACTGGCCTTGCTGCCAGCAGCGCTCATGGCCCTGGTGCTGGGCACCTACTTCACCTGGCTGCAACAGAGCGAACTGCGTACGCAACTGCTGCAACGCGGCAAGATGATCGCCGAGCAGTTGGCGCCATTGGCCGCACCGGCAATGGCCCACCAGTCCCCTGCGCAACTGGAGCGCATCGCCGCGCAGGCCCTGGAACAGACCGACGTGCGCGCTGTGGCGTTTCTGAGCCCGGACCGCAAGCGCCTGGCCCATGCCGGCCCGAGCATGCTCAACCAGCCGCCCAGCGGCGGCACCGGTACGCAATTGCTGCAACGCACCGGCAACGATGCCACCCGCTACCTGATGCCGGTATTCGGCCACCACCGCGACCTGGCCACCGACGCCGTGCCCGAGGAGGCCGAGCGCTTGCTTGGCTGGGTCGAGATCGAGCTGTCCCATGACGGCACCTTGCTGCGTGGCTACCGCAACCTGTTTACCAGCCTCTTGTTGATACTGGTCGGCCTGAGCCTGACCGCCCTGCTGGCCCTGCGCATGAGCCGCACCATCAACGAGCCGATCAAGCACATCAAGCATGCGGTCAACCAACTCAAGGACGGCCACCTCGAAGAACGCCTGCCGGCCATGGGCAGCCATGAGCTGGATGAACTGGCAGCCGGTATCAACCGCATGGCCGAAACCCTGCAAAACGCCCACGAAGAGCTGCAGCACAGCATCGACCAGGCCACCGAAGATGTGCGCCAGAACCTGGAAACCATCGAGATCCAGAACATCGAACTGGACATGGCGCGCAAGGAAGCCCTGGAGGCCAGCCGTATCAAGTCCGAGTTTCTGGCCAACATGAGCCACGAGATCCGCACCCCGCTCAATGGCATTCTGGGCTTCACCCACCTGTTGCAGAAAAGCGAACTGACGCCGCGCCAGCTCGACTATTTAGGCACCATCGAAAAGTCTGCCGACAACCTGCTGGGGATCATCAACGAGATTCTCGACTTCTCCAAGATCGAGGCCGGCAAGCTGGTGCTCGACAGCATTCCGTTCAACCTGCGCGACCTGATCCAGGACACCCTGACCATCCTCGCCCCGGCCGCCCACGCCAAGCAACTGGAGCTGCTCAGCCTGGTGTACCGCGACACGCCGCTGTCGCTGGTCGGCGACCCGCTGCGGCTCAAGCAGATTTTGACCAACCTGGTGAGCAACGCGATCAAGTTCACCCGCGAAGGCACCATCGTCGTCCGCGCCATGGTCGAGGACGAGCAGGATGACCATGCGCAACTGCGTATCAGCGTGCAGGACACCGGCATCGGCCTGTCGCCACAGGATGTGCGCACGTTGTTCCAGGCGTTCAGCCAGGCCGACAACTCGCTGTCGCGCCAGCCCGGTGGCACCGGCCTTGGGCTGGTGATTTCCAAACGCCTGATCGAGCAGATGGGCGGTGAGATCGGCGTGGACAGCACCCCGGGCGAGGGTTCGCAATTCTGGATCAGCATCAACCTGCCACGGGCCCATGACGATGCCGAAGAACAGCCGCTGCAAGCCCTGATCGGGCGCCGCGCGGCCATCGTCGACGGCCATGACCTGGCCCGCCAGGCCCTGGAGCACCAGCTTGAGGACTGCGGCCTGGCGGTGAGCCTGTTCTCTTCCTACGAGCAACTGCTGCAAGCGGTCAACGCGGCAAGCCAGGCCGGCCAGCCGTTCGACTTCGCCGTGCTCGGGGCCAACCTGGGCAGCCTGTCGCCCGAGCAACTGGGCCAGTGTCATCAGCAGCTCGAACGCCTGGGCTGCCAGTGCGTGGTGCTGTGCCCGACCACCGAACAACCGCTATATCACCCGTATCTGCCCAACGCCTATGGGCAATTGCTGGCCAAACCCACCTGCTCGCGCAAGTTGCGCCGGCTGCTGGTCGACCTGGTGCAACCGCGGCGCATCCTCGGCGAGGCGCGCATAGACAGTGGCGAGCGCATGCCCAAGGTGCTGTGCGTCGACGATAACCCGGCCAACCTGATGCTGGTGCAAACCCTGCTCGAAGACATGGGCGCGGCGGTGCTGGCTGTAGACAGCGGTTTTGCCGCCCTGCAAGCGGTGCAGAACGAGGCCTTCGACCTGGTGCTGATGGATGTGCAGATGCCCGGCATGGACGGGCGCGCCTGTACCGAGCAGATTCGCCAATGGGAAAGCACCCAGAGCGGCCCGGTGCTGCCCATCGTCGCCCTCACCGCGCATGCCATGGCCAACGAAAAACGTGCCCTGCTGCAAAGCGGCATGGACGATTACCTGACCAAGCCGATCAGCGAGCGCCAACTGGCCCAGGTGGTGATGAAATGGACCGGCCTGACCTTGGGCGCAACCTCCCAGGAGCGCGCTGCCGAGCAACTGCCGGACAGCGAACTGAAAGTGCTCGACCCTGAAGAAGGCCTGCGCCTGGCCGCCAACAAGCCAGACCTTGCCGCCGACATGCTGGCGATGCTGCTGGCCTCGCTGGATGCCGACCGCGAAGCCATCCACATTGCCCGCCAAGATGACGACCGCACGGCCTTGATCGAGCGCGTGCACCGCCTCAATGGCGCCTCGCGCTATTGCGGGGTACCGCAACTGCGCGCCGCCTGCCAACGCAGCGAAACACTGCTGAAACAGGACAGCCCGCAGGCGCTGCAAGCGCTGGATGAACTGGACCGGGCGATCATCCGCCTTGCCGAGCAGGCGCGCTTGAGCGCGTGATCGGCGCTATGCAGGTCAACACCGCGCGCCTGGCGTGTGGTTAGACTGTTGCTGTTGCCATAAAAGGACTACCGCCATGCGCGCACTGTTGTTCAGCAGCCAGCACTACGACCAGGAAAGCTTTGCCCGCAGCGCCGCTGGCAGCAACCTGGACCTGCACTACCAGCCCGCCCGGCTGACCCTCGACACCGCCCCACTGGCCCACGGCTATGAAGTGGTGTGCGCGTTCATCAACGACGAACTTGACGCTGCGGTGCTGGAGCGCCTGGCCGAGGGCGGCACGCGGCTGATCGCGCTGCGTTCGGCGGGTTACAACCACGTCGACCTGGCCGCAGCCGAGCGCCTGGGGCTGAGTGTGGTGCGGGTGCCGGCGTATTCGCCGCACGCCGTCGCCGAGCATGCCGTGGCGCTGATTCTGGCACTGAACCGCCGCCTGCACCGGGCCTATAACCGCACCCGCGAGGGCGATTTCACCTTGCATGGGCTGACCGGTTTCGACCTGCATGGCAAGACGGTCGGGGTGGTCGGCACCGGGCAGATCGGCGCGGCCTTCGCCCGCATCATGGCCGGCTTGGGCTGCCAGCTGCTGGCCTACGACCCCTACCCCAACCCCGAACTGCTGGCCTTGGGTGCCCGCTACCTGCCGCTGCCCGAGCTGCTGCGTGAAGCACGCATCATCAGCCTGCACTGCCCGCTGACCGCAGACACCCGGCACCTGATCAACGCCAGGAGCCTTGCGCAGATTCAGCACGGCGCCATGCTGATCAATACCGGGCGCGGCGCGCTGGTGGACACCCCCGCGCTGATCGAGGCGCTCAAGAGCGGCCAGCTCGGCTACCTGGGGCTGGATGTCTATGAAGAAGAGGCCCAACTGTTTTTCGAGGACCGCTCCGACCAGCCGCTGCAGGACGATGTGCTGGCGCGCCTGCTGACCTTCCCCAATGTGATCATCACCGCGCACCAGGCGTTTCTCACCCGCGAAGCGCTGGATGCCATCGCCGCGACCACGCTGGACAACATCAACCGCTGGGCGGCAGGCAATCCGCAGAATCTGGTCACAAAGTGATGCTAGGATACGCGGCATTTCTGGAGGACCCATGGTCGAGCACGATTTCCGCTACACCCTTTTCAACCCGCAACACACCTTGATCGAATGCCGCGCGCTGGTACCGGGCCGTTACCAGGTGACCGGCAACGGCGGCTCGATCCAGAAGGGTGACGCCCTGCTGGTGTCGCTCAAAGGTAGCAAGACCCTGTCCATGCGCCTGACCGTGGACAGCGTGCGCCACCTGATCAACCCGACCGGCCAGTGGGTCGCCGTGGCCCAGGGCCCGGTGTTCAACGAGCTGGAAATTCACCAGTGGCAGGTCAACTGCGACCGCTGCCAGGCGCAGTTGGACTTCGAGTTCGCCGCCGAAGCCAAACTTGGCAAAAAGGGCCACGCCCCAGCCGCCACCGCGCGCATTGCCGAGCTGGGCTGGACCAGCCAGGGCAACGCCCACCTGTGCCCCAACTGCCAGGAGCGTGGTGAGTGAAACAGTTGTTGACTGCCGCCCTGCTCGCTTGCGGCCTGGCCGGTTGCGCTTCGCAGCCTTCGCCATTGCAAAAGGAGCAGAGCTATGTGCTGGAATGGATCGGCGAACGCCCGCTGATGGACTACAGCCACCTGACCCTGACCCTGGCCAGCGATGGCCGCGCCTACGGCAATGCCGGCTGCAACCATTGGTTTGCACCGTATACGCTTGACGGCGAGCAACTGAGCTTCGGCAAGGTCGGCAAGACCCGCAAGCTGTGCTCACCGGCGCTGATGGAGCAGGAAAAACGCTTCTTGCAGGCACTGGAGACCGTGCAACGCTGGGATGTGTCGCCCATCGAGCAGATCCGCTTCTGGCCCGCCGAAGGCAAGCCGCTGCGCTTTTGGCCTGAGGAAGGCTGACGGGCCCAGGGCCCTTCGCGGGTCAAGCCCGCTCCCACGCCTGTAGGAGCGGGCTTGCCCCGCGAACAGCCGCTCAGGCGCCGCCTTTGAGCGCCTTGATCTTCGCCTGCAGGCCCTCGAGGGTCTGCTCGCCGAGCAGCTGTTCGCGCACCTTGCCTTTGTCATCGATGATGTAGGTCACCGGCAACGCTTCGCTGCGTGGCAGCTTGAAGTGCTCGGCCGGGTCCTGGGCGAGCACAGTGAAGTCGATGCCGAGGGTATCGGCAGCGGTTTTGAGCTCCGCGCCCTGCAGCCCGTCATAGTTCACCCCCAACACCTTGATGCCCTGGGCCTGCCACTGCTTGGCCGCGGTATTGAGCGCGGGGATTTCCGTGCGGCACGGGCCGCACCATTCGGCCCAGTAGTTGAGCACCAGCCAGTGCCCGTCGAGCTGTTGCGCCTGCACCGCGTTACCGTGCTGGTCAACGCCGTAATCGGCACCGCAACCGCCGAGCAACAAGCCCGCGGTAATGGCCAGTGCAGCTGCCAAACGCCTTGCCATGGGTCAATCCTTCTGCAAGTTTTTCAAAGCCTGGAGCCGATCGCTGCGGTTAGAATAGCCGCCACACCCTGCTGGATGCGACCCGCCATGACCGACCTGACGCTGTATCATAACCCGCGCTGCTCCAAATCCCGTGCAGCCTTGGAGCTGCTCGAAGAACGCGGCCTGACCGCCAACGTCGTGCGCTACCTCGAAACCCCACCCGACGCCCCCACCCTGCAACAGCTGCTGGCCAAGCTGGGCATCGGCGCGCGCCAGCTGCTGCGCAGCGGCGAAGACGAGTACAAGGCGCTGAACCTGGCGGACCCGGCATTGACCGAGGCGCAACTGATCGACGCCATGGTGCAACACCCCAAACTCATCGAGCGGCCGATTCTGGTTGCCGGCAACAAGGCTGCCATCGGCCGCCCACTGGACAACCTGGTGGAGATCCTGCCGTGAGCGCCCCCTACATTCTGGTGCTTTATTACAGCCGCCACGGCTCCACCAGCGAAATGGCCCGGCACATCGCCCGTGGCATCGAGATGGCCGGCCTTGAAGCCCGCCTGCGCACGGTGCCGGCGGTTTCCACCGAGTGCGAAGCGGTGGCTGCGGACATCCCGGCCAGCGGCGCGCTGTACGCCACCCTGGACGACCTGCGCCACTGCGCGGGCCTGGCCATGGGCAGCCCGACGCGCTTTGGCAACATGGCCGCGCCGCTGAAGTACTTCATCGATGGCACCAGCAGCCTGTGGCTGGGCGGCGAACTGGTCGGCAAGCCGGCTGCGGTGTTCACCTCCACCGCCAGCCTGCACGGTGGCCAGGAAACCACCCTGCTGTCGATGCTGCTGCCGCTGATGCACCACGGCATGCTGGTCACCGGCCTGCCATACAGCGAATCGGCGCTGCTCGAAACCGCCGGCGGCGGCACCCCTTATGGGGCTAGCCATCACGCCGGTGCCGACGGCAAGCGCGAGCTCGACCCGCACGAAATCACCCTGTGCCGCGCGCTGGGCCAACGCCTGGCCAACACCGCCAAAGCCCTCGGGGGCCAACGTGGCTAAAAAGCCTAAAGTACTGCCGCCGCTGGCCTGGCTGGCGCCACGGGCGCGCCTGATGCGGGCATTGAGCCTGGCCTGCTTCTTTGGCCTGATCGCGCTGCTGGTGGTCAACAACCTGTGGTTCGCCAACCTGCACGGGGCGCGGGTCGAGGTCATTCTGGCGGTCGAGCTGGTGCCGTTGCTGTTGCTGCTGCCGGGCATGCTGATGGGCAGCGCCAGGGCGCATGCCTGGGCCTGCTTTGTGGTGAACATCTATTTCATCAAGGGCGTGCTGGCCGCGTTCGACCCGGCCCGGGCGCTGTTTGGCTGGGTGGAGGTGCTGGTGAGCCTGGGGCTGTTCATTGCCGGGCTGCTGTATGTGCGCTGGAAGTTCCAGCTGGAACGGCGCATGGCCGGCGAAGGCAGTTAGGCCCTATCGCGGGGCAAGCCCGCTCCCACGCTGCCCAGTTCTCTGCGCGACAGCGCAGCCCGTAACAGCTGGGTGATCTCCCACAGGATGCATGAAAGCAGCTTTTGTGGGAGCGGGCTTGCCCCGCGATAGCCTTACCCCTGCGCTCAATGGTTGACGGTATGCGCCAGCATGACCGACAACTGGCACAGCGGCCGGCCGCTCTCGGCGTGCCACTGATTGAACGCCTGTTGCACCAACGCCAGGTCGCGCTGGCTGGTGGGGGCCTTGTCGATGATTTTCTGCGCGATCAGCGCGGCGGCCATGTCATCGGTGGGGATGAACGTATCCTTGCCAACCATGCGCAAGAACCGCGGCGCCGACAGCCCGCCCAACTGAGTACCGTGCTTGGCCAGGTATTTCCACAGCCCGACAATATCGGTTTCGGGCCAGGCGGCGATGAACGCTGCAAAACTGCCGTGCACCTTGGCCACATCCAGCACCATCTGCGCGTTGCGCGGCACGCTCTTGAGCTTGCCCAAGTGGCGGATGATGCGCGTGTCCTGCATCAACCGCTCCAGATGCTCGGCGCTCATCAGCACGACCTTTTCCGGGTCGAAGCCGAAGAATACCTGCTCGAACGCCGGCCACTTGGCATCCACCAGGCTGTGCTTGAGACCTGCGCGGAACACCCGCAACGCCAAGGTCGACAGGTAGCGGTCATCACTGACCGCGCGCAATTGCGCAGGCGTACGCGGCTGCGGCAGAAACGCCTCCAGCGCCTGGGCCGAACCAAAGCGGTTCAGGCAGTACTCATGCAACCACTGATAATCGCGCATGCGGTCAGATGTTCAGCACGTCGAGAAAACGCGGCGTGGCGCTTTCGTCGATTTTCAGGCTGGTGAAGTCGAACAGGTTGCGGTCGGCCAACTGCGACGGCGCCACGTTTTGCAGGGCGCGGAAAATGCTCTCGGAACGGCCCGGGTGCTTGCGCTCCCACTCCACCAGCATGTCCTTGACCACCTGGCGCTGCAGGTTCTCCTGCGAACCACACAGGTTGCACGGGATGATCGGGAATTCACGCATGTCCGAGTAGGCCTGGATGTCCTTCTCGTTGCAGTACGCCAGCGGGCGGATCACCACGTTGCGGCCATCATCGGCGCGCAGCTTGGGTGGCATGGCCTTGAGCGCGCCGTTGAAGAACATGTTGAGGAAGAACGTCTCGACGATGTCATCGCGGTGGTGGCCCAGGGCCATTTTGGTCGCACCGATTTCGTCCGCGAAGGTGTACAGCGTGCCGCGACGCAGGCGCGAACACAGCGAGCAGGTGGTCTTGCCCTCGGGGATCAATTCCTTGACCACCGAATAGGTGTCTTTTTCGACGATGTGGTACTCGACGCCCAGGCTCTTCAGGTACGCCGGCAGCACGTGCTCGGGGAAGCCTGGCTGCTTCTGGTCCATGTTCACTGCAACGATCTCGAACTGGATCGGCGCCACCTTCTGCAGGTGCAACAGAACATCGAGCATGGTGTAGCTGTCCTTGCCGCCAGACAGGCAGACCATGACCTTGTCGCCATCTTCGATCATGTTGAAGTCGGTGATGGCTTCGCCGGCGAGACGACGCAGGCGTTTTTGCAGTTTGTTCTGGTTGACCGAGAGGGTGCCCATAGCGCTTGAATCCGCGAGGTGTGACAAAAGCCGGCTATTTTACGCACAAACCGCGCCCCGCTGTAGGCCTTCCGACAAAGACTTCGCGGGAATCAGCCAAGCGAGTTACAGCGCGATTTGCTCTAAAAAGCGCCGTTTGTGCCGGGTAGCGCTTCCTATACTGCGACATAAGGCCACATCCGCCCACTGCGGGCACCTTGGCCTCGGGCCACTGGCGCGCCATGGGCAAGCCGCTGGCAACGACGACTGACAGGAGTGACCGGCATGATCCATCACGTTGTGGGGCTATTTACCCATCCTGACCAGGAATGGCGGGAAATCCGTGGCGAAGACGAAACCATCAGCCACATGTACCTGACACACACCTTGGTGCTGGCGGCGATCCCGGCCATTTCGGCGTTCATTGGCACCACCCAGGTGGGCTGGGTGATCGGCGAACGGCCAGCGGTGATGCTGACCATGGAAAGCGCCGTGTGGATGAGCGTGATGTCCTACCTGGCGATGCTCGCCGGGGTGGCGGTGATGGGCGCGTTCATCCACTGGATGGCACGCACCTATGATGCCAACCCGAGCATGGCGCAGTGCATCGCCTTTGCGACCTATACCGCCACCCCGCTGTTCATCGGCGGGCTCGCCGCGCTGTACCCGCACCTGTGGCTGGGCATGCTGATCGGCACGGCGGCGATCTGCTACACGGTGTACCTGTTGTATGTCGGGCTGCCGACCTTCATGAACATCCCGGCCGATGAGGGCTTTCTGTTCTCAAGTTCCGTGCTGGCGGTGGGCCTGGTGGTGCTGGTGGCGATCATGGCGGCCACGGTGATCATCTGGGGGTTGGGTGTGGGGCCTGTGTATACCAACTGAAGATCGGATAATTCAACCGCCACGCGGCCGGTGTGTAGGAGCGGCCTTGCGTCGCGAAAGGGCTGCGAAGCAGCCCCGGCGATTTTGCATGACGCGCAGATCCTGGGGCCGCTTCGCCGCCCTTTCGCGACGCAAGGTCGCTCCTACAAGGCACTGATTGCGGCATAATGCCGGGCCAGGAGACCCGCCCCGCCATGCCCGAGCTGCTCAAACAACGCGTCGAAACCTGCTACCAACAAGCTGAAACCTTCTTCAAACGCCCCTTCCCGCGCCCGCAAGTCAGCTTCAAGCTGCGTGGCCAGAAGGCCGGCGTCGCCCATCTGCACGAAAACCTGCTGCGCTTCAACTTGCAGCTGTACCGCGAAAACCAGGACGACTTCCTGCGCCAGACCGTGGCCCACGAGGTGGCGCACCTGGTCGCCCACCAATTGTTCGGTGACCGCATCCAGGCCCATGGCGAAGAATGGCAACTGATCATGCGCGGGGTCTACGAGCTGCCCCCCAACCGTTGCCACAACTATGCAGTGCAGCGGCGCAGCGCCACGCGCTACATCTATACCTGCCGCTGCCCGGAACAAGACTTCCCGTTCACGGCGCAGCGCCACACCCTGGTGGCCAAGGGGCGGCGCTACCTGTGCAAACGTTGCCGGCAGACCTTGGTATTCAGCGGGCAGACGCGGGTGGAGTGAGCCACCCGCCCTGAATCACGCAACGCCTACCAGGTGCTCGGCAGTAAACTGCTGCACGCCCACCAGCTGGATCTCGAAGTCAGCGGTGAACTTGCCGTCACTGCCCAACTTGGCGTCGATGTTGCCCGAGAGGATCTCATTGGCAAAACGCAGCTGGCCGGCACCGGTGAAATCGCCGGAACCGATGTAAGTGAAGGTGTTGATGCCTTTGAGCAGCACGTTGGCGTCGATCTTGGTCAGGTCGATGCGGTCGCCTTCGGCGCCGTTGAAGTCGGTGATGACATCCCGCTTGTCGCCCAGGCCGATTTCGCTGATCAGGTTGAACACGAAGCGGTCTGCGCCCGTGCCGCCGGTCATGGTGTCGGTGCCCAGGCCGCCGATCAGTACGTCATCGCCTGCCCCGCCATCCAGCACATCATTGCCGGCGCCGCCATTGAGGGTGTTGTTGCCGGCATTGCCGGTCATCACGTTGGCCGCAGCGTTACCGGTGCCGTTGAGGTTATCGGTGCCGGTCAGCACCAGGTTTTCGAAGTTGGCTGCCAAGGTCCAGTTGACCGAGGCGCGCACGGTGTCGATGCCGGCGTTGACGCCTTCGATCAGCACGTCGCGCACATCGTCCACCACATAGGTGTCATTGCCCTTGCCGCCGATCAGAGTATCGACGCCCGCCCCGCCGTCCAGCACGTTGTCGCCGTCGTTGCCGGTGATGCGGTTGTTCAACGCATTGCCGGTGCCATTGAGGTTGCCAGCGCCGGTCAGGGTGAGGTTTTCGAGGTTGTCGCCCAAGGCCCAGCTGACCGAGGCAAATACGTTGTCGATTTCCTTGGGCGAGGTGCCAGCCTCGACGATCACGTCATCTACGTTGTCGACGTAGTAGGTGTCGTTGCCCAGCCCGCCGATCAACGTGTTCACCCCGCCACCGCCCCGCAGCACGTTGGCGCCGTCGTTGCCGGTGAGGATGTTGTTCAGTGAGTTGCCAGTCAGGTTGAGGTTGGCCTTGCCGAGCAGCTCGCCCTCTTCGATGTTATCGGCCAGCACGTAGCTGATCGAGGCGCGCACCAGGTCGCGGCCTTCGTTAAAGGCTTCGGTCACCACATCGCGCACGTTATCGACGTAATAGATGTCATTGCCCAGGCCGCCGATCATGGTGTCGATACCCACGCCGCCATCGAGCAGGTCGTCGCCCGCGCCGCCTTCGAGGCGGTCATTGCCGGCGCCGCCGAACAATTGGTTGTCACCACTGTTGCCAATCAGCACGTTCGCCTGCGCATTGCCGGTGCCGCGCAAGTTGCCGTTGCCGGTCAGCACCAGGTTTTCGACGTTGGCGGCCAGGGTCCAGTCCAGCGAGGCGCGCACGGTGTCGATACCGCCGTTGGCCGCTTCGAGGGTCTGGTCGCCAATATTGTCGACGATGTAGGTGTCGTTGCCGGCCCCGCCGCTCATGATGTCAGCGCCAGCGCCGCCATCGAGCAGGTTGTTGCCGCTGTTGCCGGTCAGGCGGTTGTCCAGCGCGTTGCCGATGGCGTCAAGGTGGGCCGCGCCGAGCAGGGTGAGGTTTTCCAGGTTGTCACCCAGGGTCCAGCTGACCGAGGCGAACACGCTGTCGATTTCGCTGGCCAGGGTGCTGGTTTCGATGATCACGTCATCGCTGCTGTCGACGTAGTAGGTGTCGTTGCCCAGGCCGCCGATGAGCGTGTCGCGCCCGCCCTCGCCCTTGAGGATGTTGTTGCCGGCGTTGCCGGTCAGCACGTTGTCGCCGGCATTGCCGGTCAGGTTCAGGTTGGCCGTGCCGAGCAGCTCGCCGTCTTCGACGTTGGCGGTGAGCACGTAGGTGATCGAGCTGCGCACCAGGTCGCGGCCTTCGCCAGCCAGTTCCACCACCACGTCCCGGATGTTATCAACGTAATACGTGTCATCACCCAGGCCGCCGATCATGCGGTCCGCGCCCAGCCCGCCATCGAGCACGTTGTTGCCGGCATTGCCGGTCAGCACGTTGGCCAGGGCGTTACCGGTGCCATTGAGGTTGGCACTGCCGGTGAGTTCGAGGTTTTCCAGGTTGGCGCCAAGCGCCCAGCTCAGCGAGGCGCGCACGGTGTCGATACCCGCGTTGACGCCTTCGATCACCTCATCGCCTGCGTTGTCGACCACGTAGGTGTCGTTGCCGGCACCGCCGCTCATCTTGTCGGCGCCAGCGCCGCCGTCCAGTACGTTGTTGCCGGCGTTGCCGATCAGCACGTTGTTCAGCGCGTTGCCGGTGGCGTTGATCGCTGCGCGGCCGGTCAGGGTGAGGTTTTCCAGGTTGTCGCCCAAGGTGTAGCTGATCGACGCCATCACGGTGTCGATCTCGCTGGCCAGGGTGCTGTCTTCGACGACCACGTCGCCTGCGTTGTCGACGATGTAGGTGTCGTTGCCCAGGCCGCCGCGCATGATGTCGGCGCCGCCACGGCCGTCGAGCACGTTGTCCAGGTCGTTGCCGATCAAGGTGTCGGCGAAGGCGGAACCGGTGGCGTTTTCGATCTTGGCGCCGTAGGCGATGGCCAGGCCGTCGTTGACATAGGCCCCGAGGTTGTAGTCATAGAACAACGCGCCGATGTTGCTGTAAGCCCCTTCATTCAAGTCCAACTTCACGCCTGTGCGCTGGTTGCTGGCATCGATGGTGTCGGTGCCGCCTGCGTCCCACAACGTCTGGAACACCACCTGGCCGGGCTTGAAGCTGTAGGTATCGTCGCCGCTGTGCCACTTCATGTTGGCGCCGTACAGGCGCTGCATCACCAGAATATCCAGCAGCATCGGCGTGGTTGGCTCGACGTAGGCCCTGAGCGTGTTGTCGGTGAAATACAGGTTCTGGTAGCTCATCAAGGTGACGCGCACGTCATCCAGCTCTGTCGGCAACACGGCCGAGTTGCTGGCAGAGGCGCTGAACGGATGCTTCAGGCCCAAGGCATGACCGATCTCGTGCATGAAGGTCATGTAGTCGTACGAGCCCGGCAGCGGATTGGCCTGGTTGGTGTGCTTGCCGATCCAGACATCGCCCGCACTCGGGTTGTTGGCTGGGTAGTAGGCCCACGCAGCGGCATCTTCATCCATCTTGCTGTAACCGCCAAAGCGCAAGTCACCCACGTTGCTGCGCGACTCGGCAACCAGGGTGAACTTGATGTCGGCCACGGCAGACCACGCCGCCAGCGCACCGGTCACGGCGGTTTTCTGCGCGGCGGTCAGCGAATACGCGGCGCGGTACTCGTTGCTGTCGGTATAGCGGGTGGCGAACATCGACACGTTCGGGGTGACGAAGCTGTAGGTCAGGGGCGTGGTGCCGCCGGTGAAATACGAAGAGGTATCCCAGGCCGAGCCGGCAAGCAGACTATCGATGAGGTTGTTGCCCGACAGCGAAACACTGCGAGCCGAGGTGTATCCGGTGGGGCTGGGCATTGCACTACATTCCTGAATAGACCGTGAACATCCGTGTACTCAACGCCTGGCCGGTCCGTAAAACCCAGGCAATAAAAGGTGATGGCTATTTAACACTAAATTGGCGCCAAAAGAACGTTGCGCCGGTCGGGGAGGCACAAAAAAACCCATCCGAAGATGGGTTTTTTCAGGTTACCGCTGCGCTATCAGCGCGCCGGGCCTTCCGCTACGCCGAGGTCGTCGGTCGGGCGGGTGTCGATCAGCGGGGCACCACCGGAGGCCAGCTCAGCCTGCAGCACGTCGGTGTCCAGTTCCTTGACCCACTTGGCGACAACCACGGTGGCAACAGCGTTGCCGATCAGGTTGGTCAGGGCGCGGGCTTCGGACATGAAGCGGTCGATGCCGAGGATCAGCGCCAGACCTGCAACCGGCAGGTGGCCGACGGCGGACAGGGTGGCAGCCAGCACGATGAAGCCCGAACCGGTAACACCGGCAGCGCCTTTGGACGCAACCAGCAGCACCAGCAGCAGGGTGATCTGGTGGGTGATGTCCATGGTGGTGTCGGTGGCCTGGGCGATGAACACCGCAGCCATGGTCAGGTAGATCGAGGTGCCGTCGAGGTTGAACGAGTAGCCAGTCGGGATAACCAGGCCAACCACCGATTTCTTCGCGCCCAGGCGCTCCATCTTGGCCAGCATGCGTGGCAGGGCCGACTCGGAGGACGAGGTGCCCAGCACGATCAGCAGTTCTTCACGGATGTAGCGGATCAGCTTGAGGACGCTGAAGCCGTGGGCGCGGCAGATACCGCCCAGTACCACGAGGATGAACAGCAGGCAGGTGATGTAGAAGCAGGCCATCAGGTAGCCCAGCTGTACCAGCGAACCCACGCCGTACTGGCCGATGGTGAAGGCCATGGCACCGAAGGCACCGACCGGCGCCAGCTTCATGATCATATTGATGATGTTGAACATGACATGGGCGAAGCGGTCAATCATGTCCAGCACCGGCTTGCCGTAGCTGCCCAGGCGGTGCAGGGCGAAGCCGAACAGCACGGAGAACATCAGCACTTGCAGGATGTCGCCGTTGGCGAAGGCACCGACAACGGTGTTAGGGATGACGTTGAGCAGGAAACCGACGGTGGTCTGCTGCGCGCCGGCGGCGGCGTAGGCGGCCACGCTGCTGGCGTTCAGGGTGCTGACGTCGACGTGCATGCCGGCGCCCGGCTGGACCACGTTGACCACGACCAGGCCGATGATCAGTGCGACGGTGGAGACGATCTCGAAGTACAGCAGCGCGTAACCGCCGGTCTTGCCGACCGACTTCATGCTTTGCATGCCAGCGATGCCGCTGACCACGGTACAGAAGATGATCGGGGCGATGACCATCTTGATCAGTTTTACGAAACCATCACCCAGTGGTTTGAGGGCGACGCCGGTTTCGGGGTAGTAGTGGCCAAGCAGGATACCGATGGTGATCGCGACGATCACCTGGACATACAGCGATTTGTACAGCGGCTGACGAGTCGTCATGGCTTAGTTTCCTCAAGTGTGCCGGCGCATCCCTTCAAGGATGTGGGCACCTGAATCGCGAACCCTCCTGCACCTGGAGGGATTTGTCATTGTTTTCGAGCAGCCTGGCAGGCGTCTGCCCGGTCTCTGATGAACACTTAGCAAGGGCGATGCCAAAATGCCCGACGGCGGTGCAAAGCCAATGTTTACGGGATATTTTTGCCCTGGGACAGGGCGCGAGGCGGGGGTTCGGCTGGCGGATTTCCGCCCGGTGGCGGGTTTCGTACAGAGGGGGTGGCGGGAATCCGCCCTGGCCGCTGTGGGAGCGGTCTTGTGCCGCGATGGGGCGTGCGACCCTTAAATGGGCGCCTCACTCAAAATGGCTGGGGGACTAAGCGTCGGCATCACAAATGAATACGCGTAAACACCTCAAAACCACAGCAAAGAACCACAGGTATCAGCAAACCTGCACCGGCCTCATCGCAGGCTATCGCCAGCTCCCACAGAGGCCATGCGCAACCGCAACATTGCTGGTTGGACCCAATCCTATGGAAAATGATAGAGAGCCGTGGCGAGCGGGCTTGTCCCGCGTTGGGCTGCGCAGCAGCCCTGAAAACCCAAGGGGCTGCTGCGCAGCCCAACGCGGGGCAAGCCCGCTCGCCACAAGGAGATATGTCTGGCGAAAACAGGGTTGTACAAAACCATAGAATCTCCCACGGTGCCCAGTTCTCTGCGCGACAGCGCAGCCCTGCAGGGCTGGATGATCTCCTACGCAAACCGCGCCCAGCCGGCACAGAGATGCCCGCCTGCGAGGGGTGCTCGGCCTCAATCCAAGCGAAACACAATCCGGAACATCGCCCCACCGAGCGCCGAATCATCGAGCTGCAACTCTGCGTCGTAGCTATCAATGATGTCCTTGACTACCGCCAGCCCAATGCCCTGCCCCGGATGCTGGCTATCCAGCCGCTCTCCGCGCTCCAGAATGCGCTCGCGCTGATCCGGCGGCACACCCGGGCCGTCATCCTCGATGCACAACTCCAGCAGCCCCGGCGTTTCGCGCAGGCTCACCCGCACCTGCCCCAGGCACAGCCGGTAGGCGTTCTCCAGCAGGTTGCCGAGCAGTTCGAGCAAGGCGCCCTGCTCCACCGGCACACACGCCTGGGCCGGGATATCCAGGCTGACCTCGACGCGCTTGTCGCGGTAGACCTTGGCCAGCGTGCTGCACAGGCTGTCGAGCAGCGGCACGAGTTGCACCTGGTGGCGCACCAGCCCGCTCTTGCGCAGGCTGGCGCGCTGCAACTGGTAGTCGATCTGCTGACTCATGCGCTCGATCTGGCTTTGCAGCACCTGCGCCTGGCTGCCCTGCGGCATGCTCTCGCCAACCCCCTGCAACACCGCCAGCGGGGTTTTCAGGCTGTGGGCCAGGTCGTCGAGCGAGTCGCGGTAGCGCTGGCGCTGTTCGCGCTCGCTATGCAGCAAGCGGTTCAACGAGCCGGTCAGGCGCAGCAGCTCACGCGGGTGCTCGCGGCTGAGGCCGTCACGGGCACCAGCCTCGACCTGGTCAAGCTCTACGCTGAGCCTGCGCAACGAACGCAGGCCCCAGGTCAGGCCGGCCCACAGCAGCGCCATCAGTGCCAGCAGCGCTGCGCCAAAACCCAGGTAGAGTTTTTCGCGCAGGCCATCAAGGGTGTGCTGGTACTCGCGCACCGGTTGCAGGGCGACGATGCTGTAAGCCGCGCTCTTGCCCCCCAGCAGCTTGACCTCGACGTCATAGACGAAAAACTCTTCGTTGCCTTCTTGCTCGATGCGCGCGAACTCATTGCCACGCCCGTCATAGCGCGGGCTGTAGTTGATGTGGCGGTTGCGGGTCGCGCGGGATTGCCAGACCAGCGTGCCCTGGCGGTCGAAAATGTAGCCGAGCAGCCCGGTGTACGGCAGGTTGTAGCGCTCGTCGGGCAGCAGCGCCGGCATTTGCAGGCGGCCATCCTCGATGCGCGCGGCAGAAATCAAGGTCGTGACATCCGAGGCCAGGCGCTGCTCGATGGACTCCTGCAACGCCAGGCTGAACGCCTTCTGCAACGCCGGCAGCAGCGCCAGCATGAACAGCAGCGCCAACAGCGCCGCTGCCAGCATCAGGCGTACGCGCAGCGAACGAATCAACGGCAGCGCTCGGTGAACAGGTAACCCAGCCCGCGTACGGTGTCGATGGGTTTGAAGCCGTTGTCGCCCTCAAGCTTGCGCCGCAGGCGGCCCACCAGCACCTCGATGACGTTGGGGTCGCGCTCCTCGTCGCCGGGGTACAGCTGCTCCATCAGGCGCTCCTTGGCCACCACCTGCTGGTGATGGCGCATGAGGTACTCAAGGATGCGGTATTCGTAGGCGGTCAGCGCCAGCGGCGTGTCATCCAGGCTGGCCTGCTTGCGGTTGAGGTCAAGCAGCAGCGGGCCGGCAGCGATGGTCGACTGGGTAAAACCGCTGGCGCGGCGCAGCAGCGCATTGAGCCGGGCTTCGAGCTCTTCGAACTGAAACGGCTTGACTACATAGTCGTCGGCGCCGGCGGCCAGGCCTTCGACCTTGTCCTGCCAGTTGCCGCGGGCGGTGAGAATAAGGATGGGGAAGGTTTGGCCAAGGCTGCGCAACTGGCGAATCAGGTCCAACCCGCTCATGCCCGGCAGGCCCAGGTCGATCACCGCCAGGTCATGGTTGTACTGCTCGGCCTGGTACAGCGCCTCCTCGGCGTTGGCCACCGCCTGCACCACATGCCCGCCTTCGCCCAGACGGGTGAACAGGTGATGACGCAGCAGCGCTTCGTCCTCGACCACCAGCAGTTTCATGCAGCTCTCCTTGTTTGTGCGGGGCCGGCACAGGATAACAGCGAAGCGACATCATCCCTATGTGCCGGCTTGCCGGTGCACCTGCTTCAGAACTTGTAGGTGGCCGCAAGGTACGTCTGCGCGCTGCTGGTCAGGCGCAGGGTGCCGTCTTTCGGCCCGCCATGCTCGCCGATTTCGGTGCTGGCGTTGCTGCGCAGGTAACGGTAGCCAAGCTCAACCGAGGCATTGTCGGTGAGTTCCTGGATGACACCGCCTTGCAGGCCAACGGCGTAACCATAGTCGGTGTCGCGGCTGGCACCGGGGGAATCCTGGGTCAGCTTGGTCACGCCCAGGCTGGCGCCGCCGAACAACTTGGTGGTATCGCCTACGGGCAGGAACAGGTCGTAGCTACCCAGCAGGTTCTCCTGGCGCAGCTTGACACCGCTGTGGTCACCCGACACGTTGTCGTAGGTCAGGTAGTAGCGGCCCTGCTGATTCATCTGACCCAGGCGCACGCCCCAGGTGTTGTCCTTGCCGATGATGCCGTCGGCGTTCAGGCCGGGGGCATTGTTTTGCAGCAGGCCGGACTTGCGCACTTTGTCGCTGGTCTGGCCGTAGGTCAGGCTGGCGAAGTTGTCGTCGGCCTGGGCCGCGGTGGTCATGCCGGCGGCGCACACCGCCATGGCGGCAATCAGGGTATTGAGCGTTTTCATGGTTCAGGTACTCCCGTTGGATGCTTTGTCTGTGTCTGGGAGCTAGAGTAGGGAGGGCGCCCTGAACCGCCGCTGAACCTTGCCTGAACAACCGCTGAACGAAGCGGCCACCGTCGTAAAAGGAGTTTCCCCATGCGTACCCTGCTTGCCCTGGCCCTGCTGTGCAGTACCGCCCTCGCCCAGGCGGCGGTGCAGACCCGCGAAATCCGCTACCAGGATGACAACGGCACTGCGCTGATCGGCTACTACGCCTACGACGACGCGGTCGAAGGCAAACGCCCGGGCGTCGTCGTGGTGCATGAATGGTGGGGGCTGAACGACTACGCCAAACGCCGCGCGCGTGACCTGGCGGCACTTGGCTACAACGCGCTGGCTATCGATATGTATGGCGACGGCAAGCATACCGAGCACCCACAGGACGCCCAGGCGTTCATGGCTGCGGCCATGAAAGACCCGGCGGCAGCGGCGCGGCGCTTCGACGCCGGGCTCGAGCTGCTCAAGTTGCAGCCCAACACCAACAAGCACCAGTTGGGCGCGGTGGGGTACTGCTTTGGCGGCGCGGTGGTGCTCGATGCCGCGCGCCGGGGCGAAAAGCTCGATGGCGTGGTGAGCTTCCATGGTGCACTGGCGACCAAGACACCGGCAAAGCCTGGCGTGGTACGGGCAAAGGTTCTGGTTGAGCACGGCGAGGCCGATAGCATGGTCACCGCGGAGCAGGTGGCGGCGTTCAAGGCCGAGATGGATGCAGCCAAGGTGGACTATGAGTTTGTCGGGATTCCCGGGGCCAAGCATGGCTTCACCAACCCGGATGCCGACCGTTTGAGCCATGGTGGGCATGGCGGGCCGGATATCGGTTATGACAAGGCAGCCGATGAAAGCTCGTGGAAAGACATGCAGGCGTTTTTCAAGAAGGCGTTTGACTGAGTAAAGCCGGGGCTGCGTTGCAGCCCATCGCAGGCTGTCGCCAGCTCCTACAAAGACCGTGCACATCCACAATATCGAGGCCTGATCTGGATATCTGTGGGAGATTCTATGGTTTTGTGCAAGCCTGTTCCCGCCAGACATATCTCCTTGTGGCGAGCGGGCTTGCCCCGCGTTGGGCTGCGCAGCAGCCCCTTGGGTTTTCAGGGCTGCTGCGCAGCCCAACGCGGGACAAGCCCGCTCGCCACGACTCTCTATCATTTCCCACAAGATAGGGTCCAACCAGCAATGTTGCGGTTGAGCAAGGCCTGAGTGGCTGGCGACAGCCTGCGATGAGGCCGGAGCAAGCCTGCGCCAATGTTGAAGACACCATGGCACAATACTCGCCATGAACAGACTCCCTGCCTGCTGCGCCCCCCTGCAACCCCATTGGCCCCTGCCCCGCCCGGTACCGGGCGCGGTGCTGGTGAGCTGTGCCTTCGACCCGGCCAACCTCGCACCTGACGATTTCCAGCGCGCCGGCATTGTGCCCAGCGCCAGCCTGCAACGCTCGGTAGCCAAGCGCCAGGCCGAGTACCTGGCCGGCCGCATGTGCGCCCGTGAAGCCCTGCGCCTGCTTGATGGCCGCGACTATATACCCGCCACCCACGAGGACCGCTCGCCGATCTGGCCCAGCGGCATTCATGGCTCCATCACCCACGGCCAAGGCTGGGCGGCGGCGGTGGTCGCGAGCGTGGGCTCAGGCTTGGGCCTGGACCAGGAGTCGCTACTGAGCGAAGAGCGCGCCGAACGCCTGGCCGGTGAAATCCTCACCCCCGCCGAGCTGGAACGCCTGGACCGCAGCCAGCAAGCGCTGGCGGTCACCCTGACGTTTTCACTCAAGGAAAGCCTGTTCAAGGCCCTTTACCCGATCACCGGCCAGCGCTTTTACTTCGAGCACGCAGAACTGCTGCACTGGTCCGCCGACGGCCATGCCCGCCTGCGCCTGCTGACCGACCTGTCCGCACAATGGCACCACGGCGTCGAGCTCGACGGCCAGTTCTGCCTGCAAGGCGGCCACCTGCTCAGCCTGGTCAGCGTCTAACCGCCCGCTTGCTGGCGTGGCCAGCTCAAGCTGAAGCAGGCGCCGCCCAGCGCCTCGCTGCGCCCGACCAGTGCGCGGCCGCCATGCCAGTAGATGATCCGCCGCACGATCGACAAGCCCAGCCCGTGCCCGCCAGACGCCCGGGTGCGGCTGTCGTCCAGGCGCGTGAACGGGGTGAAGATGCGGTCCCAGACGCCCTCGGGGATACCGGGGCCATCGTCTTCGACATCGATACGGCAGCGCTGCTGCCCCAGCTGATAGCTCAGGCGCACTTCGCCTTCGGCATGGCGCATGGCGTTGCGCACCAGGTTCTGCAGGGCGCGGTGCAAATAGCGTGGCTCCGCCTCGACCCAGGCAGCGCCATCCTGCGGCCTTTGGCACTGCCCACGTAGCACCTTGACCTCGGCGCGCAGCGGCGACAGCTCGGCAATCACCCGGTCGAGCAAGGCATCCAGGTCCACGGCCTGAAACTGCAGCGCCGGCGCGCCTTGCTCCAGGCGGGCGTAAGTGAGCATCTCGTCGACCAGCTTGTCGAGGTCCTGGATATCGCCGTCCATGCCTAGCAGATGCTTGGCCCGCGCCTGTTCAGTGCTGGCGCTTTCGAGCATCTCCAGGCCAAAGCGCAGGCGCGCCAGCGGCGTGCGCAGCTCGTGGGACACCGCCCGCACCAGCTCGCGCTGCATGCTGAGCGAACGCTGCAGGTGCTCGGCCATGCCGTTGAACGCCTCGGCCAGGCGCCCCACCGAGTCAGCATCGCCAGCCGGCACGCGGGTGTCGAGGCTGCCCTGGGCAATGCGCGTGGCGGCCACCTCAAGCCCCGACACACGGCGCTCAAGCTGGCGCACCAGCAAGTACACCACCAGCCCGATCAGGCACAGGCCCAGGCAGGCAATCAGTATCAACAACTGCGGCGGGTAGGGGTTGAGCTGGTACAACGGGCCGATTTCCAGCACCCAGGGCGAACCGGCCAGCCCCGAAAACACCTGGATCGAATCGCCGTCCTTGCCCAGCGCCATCACCGTGTCCCCCTCCTCCACCCGGCGCCGCTGGTCATCATCCAGCGCGGCACGTTCGATGCGTTGCAGGGCGATATTGAAACCGAAGCCTTTGCTCTGCTTGATCTGCGCCAGGCGGCTCTGCTGCTCGCTGACCGGGTAGCGCACCAGCTCGTCGGCCAGCAGGTACAGGGTGGCGCGCGCCAGTTGCTCGCTGACCTGCTTGACCTCGGCCAGCAGCAACTGGTCTTCATGGCCAATGCGGCGCAGCACGCGGGCGGCATGCGGGCCGGTCTTCTCCACCACCACCAGGTCGCGGTACAGCCGCGCGCGCTGGCCACCGTCCAAGGTAAATGCAGACAACGGCTGCACATCCAGCGGCACGCCGAGCAGCCGCTCCCACATCAATAACGAGCGCTTGCGTTCTACCTCGTTCTGTTGCGCCAGGTTGTCGGCCATCAGGCTGAACGTGCCCTGGGCCAGGCCCTCGCGGTGCTGGGCGGCGCGCACCTCATTGAGCAGATGCAGGCTCAGTGCGCCAAGCACGGCCACCAGCACCAGCACGGCGAGCATGCCGCCATAGATGCGCAGGAAAATCGACTTCATGGCGCCAGCGCCTGGGCCGCCTCGCCAACGAACAGATAGCCCTTGCTGCGCAGGGTCTTGATTAGCCGGGGGTTGACCGGGTCATCGCCGATCTTGGGGCGGATCTTGGACACGCGCACATCAATGGAGCGGTCCTGGCCGTCATAACCGACGCCACGCAGGGCGGTGAAGATCTGCTCGCGGGACAGCACTCGCCCGGCGTTGCTGGCCAACAACCAGAGCAAGTCGAACTCCGCCCCCGTCAGCTCGACCAGCGCCCCGCCCAAGTGCGCCTCGCGCAGGCGGTTGTCGATATGCAGTGGGCCGAAGGTCAACGCCTGGCGCCGCTCGGGGGCCTCGGTACGGCGCAGCAGCGCCTGCACCCGCGCCAGCAACAGGCGTGGGCGCACCGGCTTGCACACATAGTCGTCGGCGCCTTGGTCCAGGCCCTGCACCTGATCGAGTTCATCGCTGCGCGCGGTCAGCATGAGGATGGGCCCGGCGTACTGGCCGCGCACCCGCCGGCAGATGCTCAGGCCATCTTCGCCGGGCAACATCAGGTCGAGGATCACCAGGTCCGGCTGGCTGTCGATGATGCGCCGCACTGCGCGCGAGCCATCACCCTCCACCGCCACCTCGAAACCGTTGGCTTGCAGGTACTCGGCGGTCAGCTCGGCAAGGCGCTGGTCGTCTTCGACGATGAGAATGCGGTTGTCTGGCTGGGGCATGGCAATTTGCCTTTTATAGGTCTTTTCAGCGCTTCGGTCGTCTACTGCCCGGCCCTTGGGCCAGGCATCAAAAAAACACCTTCTGCGCCGGATACTACGTTGCACCCCTGCCCATGCCAACTGCACATGCGTGCCCTTGCCGGAAGCTGATTTTGTGATAGGGTGCGCGCCCGCGAAAAAGTGCTCCGCGGCCAAACAGCTCGGAAAAATCTTGTAAACCAGTGGGCACAAGGCCTACAGCGAATACCCACGGATCACCCACAAAGTACCCACAAGTTATCCACAGGCCGCCCACCTTGCAAAGCCCCCCGGACCGCATTATCTTGTATCCCGATCGCTGCGAACCACTACATATTGGGTTTCGAGCAAAATCACAAACACAAGTCGACAGGTAAATTCAAGCGAATTTTCCCACTGAACTTAGCGTGATTTCACCAGCCAAACCGCTCCTGCGGAGGCGACCGAGGCAAGCCCGCCAGGGCCTTGTTCGGGTATGAGTGTTGCAGGCATTGCCTCGCACTTATGAGCAACAGTTTCCGGGCCTGGCCCGGGACCTTTGACTTCGGCCAGGGAGCGGCAGTTGTACTGCCATTTATTCCTGAGTCTGTCCCGAAGTCGGCAAGCCCGAGCGGCGGATGCATGCATTTTGCGCGTCCCCGCCCCGGCCACACGTCTGACGGATGGAACGGTAGGTGCCCAAAAGGCGCCTGAAACTATTGAAATTGTGGAGACACCCACCGATGCAAACCGACACAACTCGCGAGAACCCGCAGGCTTTGGCGCCGCAGGCCGAATCCAACCAGGATCTGGCTGCCACCGCTCCGGGCCAACTGCGTGTGATCAAGCGCAACGGCACTGTCGTCCCTTACACCGACGACAAGATCACCGTTGCCATCACCAAGGCGTTCCTCGCAGTTGAAGGCGGCACTGCCGCTGCTTCGTCGCGCATCCACGACACCGTCGCGCGCCTGACCGAGCAGGTCACTGCCACGTTCAAGCGTCGCATGCCATCGGGCGGCACCATCCACATCGAAGAAATCCAGGACCAGGTCGAACTGGCCCTGATGCGTGCCGGCGAGCAGAAAGTCGCCCGTGACTACGTCATCTACCGCGACCAGCGCGCCAAAGAGCGTGCTACCCGCAGCAACGCCGATTCGGTTGTCGAGCCGCACCCAAGCATCCGCATCACTCTGGCCGACGGCAGCATGGCGCCGCTGGACATGGCGCGCATGAACACCATCATCACCGAAGCCTGCGAAGGCCTGGCCGAAGTCGATGGCGAGCTGATCCAGCGCGAAACCCTGAAGAACCTGTACGACGGCGTTGCCCTCAAAGACGTCAACACCGCCTTGGTCATGACCGCCCGTACCCTGGTCGAGCGTGAGCCGAACTATTCGTTCGTCACCGCCCGCCTGCTGATGGACACCCTGCGTGCCGAAGGCCTGGGCTTCCTGGGTGTTGCCGACAGCGCAACCCACCACGAAATGGCCGACCTGTACGCAAAAGCGCTGCCGGCCTACGTCGAAAAAGGCGTGCAGTTCGAGCTGCTCGACCCGGCACTCAAGGGCTACGACCTGGAGCGCCTGGGCAAGGCAATCAACCACGAGCGTGACCAGCAGTTCACCTACCTGGGCCTGCAGACCCTGTACGACCGCTACTTCATCCACAAGGATGGCGTGCGCTTCGAGCTGCCACAGGTGTTCTTCATGCGTGTGGCCATGGGCCTGGCGCTGGAAGAGAAAGACAAGGAAGCCCGTGCGATCGAGTTCTACAACCTGTTGTCGTCCTTCGACTACATGGCCTCGACCCCGACCCTGTTCAACGCCGGCACCCTGCGCCCGCAGCTGTCGAGCTGCTACCTGACCACCGTGCCGGACGACCTGTCGGGCATCTACCACGCGATCCACGACAACGCCATGCTGTCGAAATTCGCCGGTGGCCTGGGCAACGACTGGACGCCAGTGCGTGCGCTGGGCTCGTACATCAAGGGCACCAACGGTAAATCCCAAGGTGTCGTGCCGTTCCTCAAAGTGGTCAACGACACCGCCGTTGCCGTCAACCAAGGTGGCAAGCGCAAAGGTGCGGTCTGCGCCTACCTGGAAACCTGGCACCTGGACATCGAAGAGTTCATCGAGCTGCGCAAGAACACCGGTGATGACCGTCGTCGTACCCACGACATGAACACCGCCAACTGGATCCCTGACCTGTTCATGAAGCGCGTCTTCGATGACGGCAAGTGGACCCTGTTCTCGCCGAACGAAGTCCCTGATCTGCACGACCTGACCGGCAAGGCCTTCGAAGAGCGCTACGAGTACTACGAAGCCCTGACCGAGTACAACAAGATCAAGGTATTCAAGACCATCCAGGCCAAAGACCTGTGGCGCAAGATGCTGTCGATGCTGTTCGAAACCGGCCACCCTTGGCTGACCTTCAAGGACCCGTGCAACCTGCGTAGCCCGCAGCAGCACGTGGGCGTGGTACACAGCTCGAACCTGTGCACCGAAATCACCTTGAACACCAACAAGGACGAGATCGCGGTCTGCAACCTGGGCTCGATCAACCTGCCGAACCACATCGTCGACGGCAAGCTGGACACCGCCAAGCTGCAACGCACCGTCAACACTGCCGTGCGCATGCTCGACAACGTGATCGACATCAACTACTACTCGGTGCCGCAAGCGCGCAACTCGAACATGAAGCACCGCCCTGTGGGCCTGGGCATCATGGGCTTCCAGGACGCACTGTACCTGCAGCACATCGCCTACGGTTCCGACGCTGCCGTCGAGTTCGCCGACAAGTCCATGGAGGCGGTGAGCTACTTCGCCATCCAGGCTTCGTGCGACCTGGCCGATGAGCGTGGCGCCTACGAGACGTTCCAGGGTTCGCTGTGGTCCAAGGGCATCCTGCCGCTGGATTCGCAACAGATCCTGATCGAAGCCCGTGGCCAGAAGTACATCGACGTCGACCTGACCGAGAGCCTGGACTGGGCACCGGTGCGCGAGCGTGTACAAAAAGGTATTCGTAACTCGAACATCATGGCCATCGCGCCGACCGCGACCATCGCCAACATTACCGGCGTATCGCAGTCCATCGAGCCGACCTACCAGAACCTGTACGTGAAATCGAACCTGTCGGGCGAGTTCACCGTGATCAACCCGTACCTGGTTCGCGACCTCAAGGCCCGCGGCCTGTGGGACTCGGTCATGATCAACGACCTGAAGTACTACGACGGTTCGGTGCAGCAGATCGAGCGCATTCCACAAGAGCTCAAAGACCTCTACGCCACCGCGTTCGAAGTCGAGACCAAGTGGATCGTCGACGCCGCCTCGCGTCGCCAGAAGTGGATCGACCAGGCACAGTCGCTGAACCTGTACATCGCTGGCGCGTCGGGCAAGAAGCTGGACGTGACCTACCGCATGGCTTGGTACCGTGGCCTGAAAACCACCTACTACCTCCGTGCCCTGGCGGCGACCAGCACCGAGAAGTCGACCATCAACACCGGTAAGCTGAACGCGGTATCCAGCGGCGGCGACAGTGCCCCGCTGCAGGCCGCAGGCCCTGCCCCCGTACCGAAGGCATGTGCCATCGACGAGCCGGATTGCGAAGCCTGCCAATAAGGCATTCGTAGCACCCCATATGCCGCAAGCCGTGCCCCCGGGCGCCGCTTGCGGCTTTTTTGCATGCGCCCCCCCGAGAAACCTTGCCCTTTTGCCAGCCATTCGCACGGCTCGGTAAAAAGGCACAATCTCTCAACAAGGGTGTACCCCATGGCACGCAAAAAAGCCGTTACTCGCAAGATTGGCCGCAACGCCGAAACCGGCCGCTTTACCTCGGTCGAAGAAGCGCGCAAACATCCCAAGAACCACGTAGTCGAAACGCTGCGCAAGCGCTGCAGTTAACGCCCAACTGATCGGTAAGCCAGCGGCTGCAGGCGCCGCCATCGCCCTTGTGCCTTGTGCGGTGTCCATAGCCGCTGGCCCGCCGTTTCAGTGCCTGTAAAATCACTACATCATGTGGATTACAAAATAATCACACACAACATGTAGTACACCTCCCGTTTTGCCGCTAAACTCCCACCCCACAGAAACCACCCTGAAATTCGTGAACGGATGCACGCAAACCGGGTCGAAAATTTACCCTCGCCGGTAAGACTCACGCCCCGATCCAACGCGAATTCCGGTATACTCCGCCCCCTCTGAAAAAGGGTCAGCCAATGATCAGTTGCGTGACAAAAGCCTGCGTGAAAACGCCCGGCTACACCGCACTTCGTGGCCGCATACCATTCAAGTGCCCTGGCCCCTCCTCGAGGCCCGGCCAGGCACAAGCCAGAACACATTCAGATGTAAACGAGAGTCAGCCTCTCTAGCTGTCCATTCGCCGTTACGGCCTTGCGTCAGGCATCACATTCTTAAAATCCAACCGGTTGCCCCAGGGGCGACCCTCAAGCAGGAGCTGATTACCATGCTGAGCTGGGACGAATTCGACAAAGAAGACGGCGAAGTAGCTGCCAAGGCCAACACCCCGGCGCAAGCCGCAGCCGCCTCCACCCTGGACAAACTCGACAGCGCCGGCGGTGCCGCCGCCCTTGAAGCGCGTGCTGCCACCGCCTCCGACTCGGACGCGGTCAAGCGCGCCAAGGCCGCGCTGGATGCCCTCGACATCGCCGAAGGCCTGGCTGAGCTGGAAGGCTCCTCGGCCCGCGTTGCGGTCGATGAAAAGCGCATGATCAACTGCCGCGCCGACCTTAACCAGCTGGTGCCATTCAAGTACGACTGGGCGTGGCAAAAGTACCTCGACGGCTGCGCCAACCACTGGATGCCGCAGGAGGTCAACATGACCGCCGACATCGCCCTGTGGAAGAGCATGGACGGCCTGACCGAAGACGAGCGCCGCATCGTGATGCGCAACCTCGGCTTCTTCTCCACCGCCGACTCCCTGGTTGCCAACAACCTGGCGCTGGCCGTGTACCGCCTGATCACCAACCCCGAGTGCCGCCAGTACATCCTGCGCCAGGCCTTCGAAGAGGCGATCCACACCCACGCCTACCAGTACTGCATCGAGTCGCTGGGCATGGATGAAGGCGAGATCTTCAACATGTACCACGAGATCCCGTCGGTCGCCAAAAAGGCCGCCTGGGGCCTGAAGTACACCCGCGCGATCTCGGACCCGGAGTTCAACACCGGCACCGTCGAGACCGACAAAGAGCTGCTGCGCAACCTGATCGCGTACTACTGCGTACTGGAAGGCATCTTCTTCTACTGCGGCTTCACCCAGATCCTGTCGATGGGCCGCCGCAACAAGATGACCGGCGTTGCCGAGCAGTTCCAGTACATCCTGCGCGATGAGTCGATGCACCTGAACTTCGGTATCGATGTGATCAA
Source organism: Pseudomonas farsensis (assembly GCF_014268805.2). Lineage (GTDB taxonomy): Bacteria > Pseudomonadota > Gammaproteobacteria > Pseudomonadales > Pseudomonadaceae > Aquipseudomonas > Aquipseudomonas farsensis. The sequence goes on along the minus strand of NZ_JABWRF020000003.1, from coordinate 475,232 downwards.
CCAGATCAAGATCGAAAACCCGCACCTGTGGGATGCCGCGATGAAGGAAGAGGCTACCCAGATGATTCTGCAGGGTACCCAGCTTGAGATCGAATACGCCCGCGACACCATGCCACGCGGCGTACTGGGCATGAACGCGGCGATGATGGAAGACTACCTCAAGTTCATCGCCAACCGCCGTTTGACCCAGATCGGGTTGAAGGAAGAGTACCCAGGGACCACCAACCCGTTCCCATGGATGAGCGAAATCATGGACTTGAAGAAAGAGAAGAACTTCTTTGAGACGCGGGTGATCGAGTATCAGACCGGTGGAGCGTTGAGCTGGGATTGATTGGCTCTGCGATCTGCAAAGAGGCTGCCTTCGGGTGGCCTTTTTTGTGGGTGTGTCCCGTCCTGAATAAGGTTTACACCTTCTGACCTATCTTCAGGAGGAGCCAATGGATTCGGAGAAAAGGCGAGATAATTTAACGCGCCACAAAAAGAATTGTAATATGCCGGCCGGATCGCTGAGCACAATAGAAGCAATGCACGTCAGAGTTCAAATCGCTCGCTAATCATGACAATAATCGCTGCAATCGCAGTGGCGCTATGGGGTATTTACTCTACAAACCACATCAAAAAAGAAAAAGAAATCACAGAAACACCCGCGATTAAGCCGAGGTGCTTATTCCTTTTCCTCAAGATAAGCCCACTAAACCCAAAACTTTTATCCAAATCCGGTCGCATGCAGGGCAAGTAATGACCTCTTTACTGGCTGCATCGATATGCATCAAAAGAGATGCTTGCCCTTCTCTGCCCGCCCCGCCAGGTCATACAGTATTTTTTTTGGCATGAGCGTGAACTCTTCCGAAGTGGGGAGCTAATCAGGTTGATAATATGGGAGCATCTACATGGAAGTTTTGCCATTTGCCACCTTCCTGGCAGGCTGTCGATAGCCTGTTTGTCCAGTTGAATGACTGTCTCTCCCTGCGAGAAAATCACTTGATTTAAATGAATTGGCTTGCCCCCAGTTTTTTCCAAAAGCAGCAGCGGTAGACTTGAACATATTCATCTTGCTGAAACGCCCAGGAGTTAGCCTGCCCTTGAACGACTTTCTTCTCAATCCCTCGAGTAATGGTCCTGGGGTCCAGGTTTTAGCGCATAAATATTAATCTTGCCAGGTCCCTGAACATCGAACTCAGCAGTCGGCACGCCAAACATGCCCTTCTTACTCGCTTCTAAGGGCACATAAATACCGTGGCCAAACTCGTGTATGGTGTTCAGTCTTTTTTGTTTCAATGCGCTCAGGCTCTCAAATATTTTTCCGCTACCAGGCGTGAATTACTCGCGATTCCAGATGTATCCGCATTTATTGTAAAGAACAAGTTCTAGGTTTTTGATGTAAGCCTCAAAGCATGCAGTGATGTCTTCTTGAGAGATATCTAGGTCACATTGGTTTGTCGCCCAGCACGATTCGGCCACATAAGTCAATTTTGATTCGCAGTAGCGCAGCGCCAGAAGGGGTTCTTCCTCTTCATCCATTGAGGCGTAGTAAAAATCGGAACCGGCTTCTGCGGTCAACCATCGCCACATTACAGTCGCCAGTTCAAGCAGCAAGCAATACTCAATATTCAGAAATGTCTGCCCTCCAATTTTAAAGCTAAGGGGTCCCTCAACGAATGCGGCAGCATTGTAGCCTGACATATCCTTCGGCAAGGTAACCAACTCAAAATCAATTGAAAGCACTGTCATTTTTCGTGTACCGGGAATATATTAATCACTCTGCCATCTCCTCCCACAATCACCCTGATTTTAGTCTGGCCTTTTACACCGATCGGTCGGCCGGCATCAATGACAACTCTGAATGTACCAGGGTGGTCAGGATTATTATAAAAAGCGGCGGAGCTAGAACGCAATCCATTACTGATTACATCTCTAATTTCCTGTACATCGTTTGTGCTGAAACGCGCTTTCGACTTTGATCCTCCGCCCAGGCTGTGCTTATCCTTAGGGGTGAACAAATCAATATTGTCCGCCGCTGAGTTAGCAGCATTAGACGCCGTTTTCAATTCGGAGCTAACTTTTACGGGATGATTATGCGGCACCCCAGCCTCTGAGTCAGCTTTTGCACCGACTGAGGTTGTTTATTCTGACTGCCCCGTCGACGTATGTGAGGCCGTGGTCGCCGTCTTCGAACCACCCCGATTCAATAGGGCTTGAGCAATAACCACCAACAGGGGGGAGTCATTGCCGAGGGTTGAAGCGATGGTTTGCATCGCTTCAGTATTGCTTTGAATCACAAATCCAATGAAGGCTGCATTACCCGCGTCACCTTGGTGCCTATACTGCTGCAATACGTTATCCATCTCAGGTATATCGTCCAGCAGTCTTGAAGAAAGAGAACAACTTCTTTGAGACTCGGGTGATCGAGTATCAGACCGGTGGGGCGTTGAGCTGGGATTGATCGGCTCTGCGATCTGCAAAGAAGCTGCCTTCGGGTTAATGCCAGTCAGTTAAGCCCATCGGGGCCGCTTTGCGGCCCATCGCGGGGCAAGCCCGCTCCCACGCTGCCCTGTTCTCGGTGAATAGCGCAGCGCTGGGCAATCGCCTACGGGCGTGGTGCAGGCTTTCATGCTTGGGGGAAGGAGTTGCGTTGCGCAGATGCAGCGGATAACCAGCAACGTAGCGCTGGCGCTGACTTGGAAGTGAGAGAACTCGCCCTTGCCGACAAAGGCATCAAGTGCCGATGAGAGCGTGCCGTAACACGATATAGATGGTCAAGGGCGAGTCCAGGCCTGAGCATACCGCTGCGGGAAAATGCTTTCAACCCACCGTCATCGCAAATGCTCATGCCCACGCAAATGCTCAGCCAGCATGTCGATGAATGTGCGTACCTTGGTCGAGCCATATTTGCTCTCGCGGTGCAGGATATGGATCGGCCAGGGCGCTTCTTCATACTCGGCGAGAATCACCTGCAAATGCCCCGCAGCCAGTTCATCGGCCACTTGATAGGAGAGCAGCCTGGCGATGCCCAGGCCTGCGCTGGCGGCGGCGATGGCGGCGTCGTTGCTGGTGACGGTGAGCCTTGGTTTGACGCGGATCAGTGTGGGGTCGTCGAGGGCGCCGAAGCGCCAGTCGGTGCGCGGTGACAGGCTGCCTGCGGCGATCACGGCGTGGCCCTGGAGCTCGCTGGGGTGGCGTGGGGTGCCGTGGCGCTGCAAGTACTCCGGGGATGCGCACAGCAAGCGGCGCATTTTACCGACCCTTAGCGCCTTCAGGCCTGAGTCGGGGAGCTGGCCGATGCGCACGGCGACGTCCATGCCCTCCTCCACCAGATTGACCACACGGTCCAGGAAGAACGCCGAGACGTCTACTTCGGGGTATTGCTGCAGGTAGCCGACAATGCAGGGCATGACGAACTTCTTGCCAAACAGGATCGGCGCAGTCACCGCAAGGTCGCCTTTGGGCGCAGCGTTGATGCCGGCGGCGGCTTCGTTGGCCTCGGTGATGCTGGCAAGGATGTGGCGAGTGTCTTCCAGGTAACGGCCGCCGGCTTCGGTCAGGCGGACGCTGCGGGTGGTGCGCAGCAGCAGTTTGACGCCCAGTTGCTCTTCGAGGGCGGTGATGGCTCGGGTGACGGCAGCCGGGGATATGGCCAGGCGGCGGGCGGCGGCGGCGAAGCTTTCCAGCTCGCCGACGGCGACGAAGACCTTCATCAGGTGGAACTGGTCCATGTGCGGCGCCTGGGCTGGGGGACGATGGATTATGGGGTTTGTAGAAGGTTTTGTGCTGGGCGGCAGGTCTTATCTGCGCACAAATATCGTGGTGAGCGGGCTTGCCACGCACATCTGATGCGTCAGATACGCTTCATATTCGGAATCGAGGGGGCTGCTGCGCAGCCCAACGCGGGGCAAGCCCGCTCGCCACAATGGCCCTGTTCCACAATCGCCCTCCTCCACAATGCTCTCCTGCGCAATGCTCTCCTGCAATGCGCTCATCCACAATGCGCTTATCGAGGCTCAGATATCCAGCACCAGCGCCAGCACTCCATCCTCGGCCTGGGCCGGCACGGCGCAGCAGATCAGCACCGTGCCCTGCTCTGGCAGCTCGGCCGGTGGGTTCGGGTAGTGCACCTGGCCGCTGACCAACTTGGTCTTGCAGGTGCCGCACGAGCCGCCTCGGCAACTGAACTCTGGTGCCAGGCCACGGCGCTCGGCAAGCTCCAGCAAAGTGCCGCTGCCGGGCGTCCAGCGCGCTTCCTTGGCAGAGTTTGCGAAATACACAGGTACTGGGTCGCTGGCGGGCGGAGGCTGCTGCAGCGCCGGTTGGCCACTCTCGGTATGCCGACGCAAGGTCGAGGGGCCGAAGGCTTCGGCGTGGATGCGCATATCCGGCACGTGCACACCACGCAGGCCCTCGTACAGGTCCTGGGTGAAACTGGCCGGGCCGCACAGGTAAAAGTCGTAATCGTCCAGTGCCAGTGTGGACTTTACCTGCTCGATACCCAGGCGGCTTGCAAATTCGTAATCGCGGCCTTGCACAGCCTCGGGTTCAGGTTGGCTCAGTGCCCGGTAGACCGACAGCACGTCGCCGGCCTTGCCTTTAAGCGCAGCGAGCTCTTGCTGGAAAGGCAGGTCGGCGAGCGAGCGGCCGCCATGGAACAGATAAATGCGCCGCCCCTGCCCCGTTGCCAACTGCTCGCGCAACATGGCGATCAGCGGCGTGATGCCAACGCCGGCGCCAATCAGCACAATGGGCCGCGTACTCTGCGCATCAAGGGTAAAGCTGCCGGCCGGCGCCCGCACCTGCAGGCTGTCGCCGACCTTCAACTGCGCATGAAGGTGCTGCGAGGCCGGGCCCTGGGCTTTTACGCTGATGCGCAGGTGGCCATCGGACGGCGCGCTGGACAAGCTGTAGGTGCGAATAAGCGCCGTCTCAGCGCCCAGTTGCAGGCGCACCGGGATGTGCTGGCCAGGTGCGAATGTGACCGGCTGGCCGTCTTCAGGTTGTAGGTAGAACGAGCGGATATCGCGGCTCTCCTGTTCGATACGCAACACCTGCCAGCGTTGCCACTGGCGCTGGCGTTCACGCTGTTGCAAGCGCAACTGCGCCTCTGCCCAGGTGCCAGTGGCAAGGCTGGTGGGGGAAAACTCGCGGAACGCCCAGCGCAGCGACACCGCCGCCGGGCGCAGCACTACCTGCTGCACATCGACGGTCCACAGCCGCTCGGCGCCTTCGAAGCTGCTGAGCAGGGGGCTGTCGAGCAGCACCTGCGCTCGCCCGGACACCTGCAGCAGTGTGCCGCTGGCAAAGTCGACGAACAGCAGCCCTGCGACAGGGTTCACCTGCAGGTTGCCGAGGGTATTGAAGAACAGATTGCCGGCATAGTCAGGGATGATCAGGCGGTTGCCCTCCACCCGGACAAACCCAGGCCGGCCACCGCGATGCGACACATCCACCGAACGCTGGCCATCCTCGTGCACCACATAGCTTGCGACAAACAAGGTATCAGCGGTTTCGATCATCGCGGTGGTGTGGGCATCCAGCGCGGTGGCGTCGATACGCGCCTGGGCCGGCTCGTCGACACGGCTGTACTCGCGCAACTGAATGTATTGCGGGCAATTACCGAACGACTGCTCGACCTGCACCGCCAACTGGCCGGCCGAGGCCTCGCTAATCAGGCCATTGAGCCTGTTGCGCCGGCGGCTGTGCAGTTCGATGCCGAGCAAGCCGATACCCTGCCCCGCTGCGAGGCCGGGGGTGGCGGGATCGTCGTCTGGCAGGTTCGCGGCAATCAGCAGTTGCTGCGGGTCGGGCGAGCCGATGAAGCCTGGCGCACCCTCGATCAGTGTGGCCCAGGGCACCCCGCTTGGGTCCACCGCACCCGCCACGATAAACGGCAACTGCTGATAGAAGCTGCGGTGCTGGTCGGGCATGTGGTCGCGAATGACCTTTTGCCCGAGCACCTCCATGCGCTCGGCAACGCCGACCTGTTGCTGCAACTGTTTTTCACCTGCATGCCAGGGAGAGCGCATGGCTGCATTCCTCGTGTGGGGGGGGGGCTCAGAGGCTGGTTTGCAGGCCGATCACGGTGCGCGGCATCGGTACGAAACCTGGCAGCGCTTCGATACGTGCGAGCCATGCGCGCACGTTGGCATAAGGCTGCAGCGACACGTTGCCTTCCGGTGCATGGGCGATGTACGAATAATTGGCAACGTCGGCGATGGTGGCGTGATCGCCGGTCAGGTAAAGGCTTTTGCCAAGTTCGGCATCCATCACTTTCAGCAGGCTATGGGCGCGGCCGATGACTTCATCGGTGTTGAACGCCGCGCCAAACACCGTCACCAACCGAGCCGCCGCCGGGCCAAAGGCCAGCGGGCCGGCAGCCACCGACAGCCAGCGCTGCACACGGGCGGCGCCGAGCGGGTCCTGCGGCAGCCAGTGCTCGCCACCATAGGCTTTGGCCAGATAAACCAGAATGGCGTTGGAGTCGGCGAGTACGGTGCCATTGTCATCGATCACCGGCACTTGGCCGAAGGGATTGATGGCCAGAAACTCCGGCTGCTTGTGCTCGCCTTTGGCCAGGTCAACGAAGATCAGTTCGGTCGGCAGGTTAAGCAGCGAGAGCATCAGTTCGATGCGATGGGCATGGCCGGACTTGGGGAAATTGTAGAGCTTGATGGGCGAGGTCATGGCGGTTGCTCCGGGGGTGGGGTTGAGCAACAGCTTGCGCTGATTCGGCTGACAGCAGAATCAGCGCCCGGAGCAATGAATAATTTCTTGCAGCGAAACAATACCAGTGGTTTCAGTGGCGCTGCAGCTTCTGGTAACGGTAAAGGTTGCAGGCCGCTTGCGTCACCTGCGGTACGCACGCTTGAAGTTCATCAGAGGTCATCGCGTCGAGCAGTTCGAAGTTGTCTTCAAGGCCGTGGAGCGAAATGGCTTTGAGTTGTTCGTCCTGCGCCGGCGGCAATTCGCGCCACCCAGCAACCTGGGTGCCACGCATATAGCCAAAGCACCACTCTTCGAGAATGATCGTGGTGCCCTCTTCGGTCTCGCTTTGTTCGAACCGCGGTTTGAAGCCTTCGAGGTCTTCGGCCAACGACTGCGCCACTTGGCTTGCGTAGCGCAGCATCAGCGCGGTGTAGGCCTCTTCGTGGGCGGGCTTCTTGAACTTCGGCACCTTGCCCCCAGCCACTTCCGGGAGCCAACGCTCGGGCGTCACGGTGGCCGGGGAGCTGGCCAGAGCCGTGAAAAAGCCATCGAGTTCGGAGATGTTGAGCACCGAATAGTCGTTGCCGTAGGTGATCAGCAGGTCTTCGAGACGGTTGAGTTCTTTTTCGCTAAGCGGGGGAAGCATGGGCGGTTGTCCTGATCGAGTTTGCCTGCACCCTAGCACAGCGCCTGGCAAAGCGCGCCCGCGGCTGCGGGTACGAACATGACTGTCAGCGCTTCATTGCGCTAGCGTGCGCTAGCGATGCGATGCTCAGGCTATGGTCATGGCCTGGTACTCCGTCAATGAAGAAGAACCAGAGGGTGACGGAGCTGCAGGCGGTACGAGCAGTAATTAGCTATTGCGGATGGTGTATGCAAAGCACAACGGGGCAAGCGCCCCCGCTTGCCGGACTCAACGAATCACGGCAGTGGGAGCAGCTTGCCCCGCGTGTACTGCTAAAGCGTCTTAGACCGCCAGCGCGCGCTCACGCAGCTCGCTGTTGAGAATGCGGTCGTTCTCGCTGTAGTCGACCGGGCAGTCGATGACGTGCACGCCCGGCGTCTTGATGCAGTGCTCCAGCAGCGGCAGGAAGCCTTCGGCGCTTTCGACGCGGTGGCCGTTTGCACCGTAGGCTTCGGCATATTTGACGAAGTCCGGGTTGCCGTAGTCCAGGCCGAAATCGGTGAAGCCCATGTTGGCCTGCTTCCAGCGGATCATGCCGTAGCCGTCATCGCGCAGAATGACCACGGTGATGTGCATGCCCAGACGCACTGCGGTTTCCAGTTCCTGGCTGTTCATCATGAAGCCGCCGTCACCACATACCGAAATGACCGGGCGGTCCGGGTATACCAGGTGCGCAGCCATGGCCGAAGGCAAGCCTGCACCCATGGTTGCCAGGGCGTTGTCGAGCAACACGGTGTTGGGCTTGTGGGCCTTGTAGTTGCGGGCGAACCAGATCTTGTAGATGCCGTTGTCCAGGGCAACGATGCCTTCCGATGGCAGGGCGCGACGGATGTCGGCGACCATGCGCTGTGGGTACACCGGGAAGCGGTTGTCGTCGGCACCTTCGGCGATCTGGGCTTCGTTGGCTTCACGGATGGCCATGATGCGGGTGAAGTCCCAGTGGCTGGTGTCGGTCAGCGCTTCGCTGATCTGCCACACGGCGTTGGCGATGTCGCCGATCACTTCCACCTGAGGGAAGTACACCGCGTCGACTTCTGCCGAACGGAAGCTGACGTGAATCACTTCGGTACCGCCACGGACCATGAAGAACGGCGGCTTTTCGATGACATCGTGACCGATGTTGACGATCAGGTCGGCAGCTTCGACGGCGCGGTGCACGAAGTCACCGGACGACAGCGCAGCGTTGCCGAGGAAGCGTGGGTGCCGCTCGTCGACCACGCCTTTACCCATTTGGGTGGTGATGAACGGAATGCCGGTCTTGTCGATCAGTTGCTTGAGAACCTTGGCGGTCATCTTGCGGTTGGCGCCGGCGCCAATGACCAAAATCGGGTTACGGGCGGTCTTGAGCTTCTCGACAGCGGCTTCAATCGCCACGTGCTCGGCCAGCGGGCGGCGGTGCAGGCTGCGCGGGATCGGCAGCGCGTCGGTTTGCTCGGCGGCGATGTCTTCGGGCAGCTCAAGGTGCACAGCACCGGGCTTTTCTTCTTCAGCCAGGCGGAAGGCTTCACGCATGCGCGCCGGGATGTTGTCAGCCGAGGCGAACTGGTGGGTGTACTTGGTGATGGGGTCCATCATGCCGCACACATCGATGATCTGGAAGCGGCCCTGTTTGGACTTCTTGATCGGCTTCTGGCCGGTGATCATCATCATCGGCATGCCGCCGAGGTAGGCGTAGGCGCTGGCGGTTACCAGGTTAGTGGCACCCGGGCCCAGGGTCGACAGGCTGACACCGGTCTTGCCGGTCAGGCGGCCATAGGTTGCGGCCATGAAGCCTGCGGACTGCTCGTGGCGGGTCAGTACCAGCTTGATCTTCGACTTGCGCAGGGACTCGAGCAGATCGAGGTTTTCCTCACCAGGAATGCCGAATACATACTCGACACCTTCGTTTTCCAGGCATTGCACAACGACATCGGCGGCCTTGGCCATCTTGCTATCTACCTCAGTTGTATTGGACGGGAAAGGTCCATAAATGCGCAGCACGGTGCGCTGGCATCGCGTTGTCCAGGGGCTAGGGTTGCCCCGAACCTAAGTCTTGACGCAGGGTAGGCACGGGAAAGTCACGTTCGCCAACAGGAATAATTGTCGCACCTTCCAGACGTAGTTGAGGTAGCTCGGTGCGCGGGGCGTAATGGCGGAATTTTTTCAGCCGCAAAGACAAAACCCCTACCTGCATGCGCAGATAGGGGTTTTGCGAAATGAATCTTGACGATGACCTACTCTCACATGGGGAAACCCCACACTACCATCGGCGATGCATCGTTTCACTACTGAGTTCGGGATGGGATCAGGTGGTTCCAATGCTCTATGGTCGTCAAGAAATTCGGTAGCCAGTCCGTTCAGATGAACAGCCCAGCGAATTCGGATATGTGATCTGTGTGTGCCGCGAACTTTCGGTTCATGCGTCTTCACCACCACAATTCGGCTTACGCGCAAATTGCTTGGGTGTTATATGGTCAAGCCTCACGGGCAATTAGTATTGGTTAGCTCAACGCCTCACAGCGCTTACACACCCAACCTATCAACGTCGTAGTCTTCGACGGCCCTTTAGGGGATTCAAGATCCCAGTGAGATCTCATCTTGAGGCAAGTTTCCCGCTTAGATGCTTTCAGCGGTTATCTCTTCCGAACATAGCTACCCGGCAATGCCACTGGCGTGACAACCGGAACACCAGAGGTTCGTCCACTCCGGTCCTCTCGTACTAGGAGCAGCCCCTCTCAAATCTCAAACGTCCACGGCAGATAGGGACCGAACTGTCTCACGACGTTCTAAACCCAGCTCGCGTACCACTTTAAATGGCGAACAGCCATACCCTTGGGACCGGCTTCAGCCCCAGGATGTGATGAGCCGACATCGAGGTGCCAAACACCGCCGTCGATATGAACTCTTGGGCGGTATCAGCCTGTTATCCCCGGAGTACCTTTTATCCGTTGAGCGATGGCCCTTCCATACAGAACCACCGGATCACTAAGACCTACTTTCGTACCTGCTCGACGTGTTTGTCTCGCAGTCAAGCGCGCTTTTGCCTTTATACTCTACGACCGATTTCCGACCGGTCTGAGCGCACCTTCGTACTCCTCCGTTACTCTTTGGGAGGAGACCGCCCCAGTCAAACTACCCACCATACACTGTCCTCGATCCGGATAACGGACCTGAGTTAGAACCTCAAGGTTGCCAGGGTGGTATTTCAAGGATGGCTCCATGAGAACTGGCGTCCCCACTTCAAAGCCTCCCACCTATCCTACACAAGCAAGCTCAAAGTCCAGTGCAAAGCTATAGTAAAGGTTCACGGGGTCTTTCCGTCTAGCCGCGGATACACTGCATCTTCACAGCGATTTCAATTTCACTGAGTCTCGGGTGGAGACAGCGCCGCCATCGTTACGCCATTCGTGCAGGTCGGAACTTACCCGACAAGGAATTTCGCTACCTTAGGACCGTTATAGTTACGGCCGCCGTTTACCGGGGCTTCGATCAAGAGCTTCGCTTGCGCTAACCCCATCAATTAACCTTCCGGCACCGGGCAGGCGTCACACCCTATACGTCCACTTTCGTGTTTGCAGAGTGCTGTGTTTTTAATAAACAGTCGCAGCGGCCTGGTATCTTCGACCGGCATGGGCTTACGGAGCAAGTCCTTGACCCTCGCCGGCGCACCTTCTCCCGAAGTTACGGTGCCATTTTGCCTAGTTCCTTCACCCGAGTTCTCTCAAGCGCCTTGGTATTCTCTACCTAACCACCTGTGTCGGTTTGGGGTACGGTTCCTAGTTATCTGAAGCTTAGGAGCTTTTCTTGGAAGCATGGCATCAACCACTTCGCGCTCTAATGAGCACTCGTCATCAGCTCTCGGCCTTGAGATCCCGGATTTGCCTAAGATCTCAGCCTACCACCTTAAACTTGGACAACCAACGCCAAGCTGGCCTAGCCTTCTCCGTCCCTCCATCGCAATAACTAGAAGTACAGGAATATTAACCTGTTTTCCATCGACTACGCTTTTCAGCCTCGCCTTAGGGACCGACTAACCCTGCGTCGATTAACGTTGCGCAGGAAACCTTGGTCTTTCGGCGTGGGAGTTTTTCACTCCCATTGTCGTTACTCATGTCAGCATTCGCACTTCTGATACCTCCAGCAAGCTTCTCAACTCACCTTCACAGGCTTACAGAACGCTCCTCTACCGCATCATCATAAGATGATACCCGTAGCTTCGGTGCATGGTTTGAGCCCCGTTACATCTTCCGCGCAGGCCGACTCGACTAGTGAGCTATTACGCTTTCTTTAAAGGGTGGCTGCTTCTAAGCCAACCTCCTAGCTGTCTAAGCCTTCCCACATCGTTTCCCACTTAACCATGACTTTGGGACCTTAGCTGACGGTCTGGGTTGTTTCCCTTTTCACGACGGACGTTAGCACCCGCCGTGTGTCTCCCATGCTCGGCACTTGTAGGTATTCGGAGTTTGCATCGGTTTGGTAAGTCGGGATGACCCCCTAGCCGAAACAGTGCTCTACCCCCTACAGTGATACATGAGGCGCTACCTAAATAGCTTTCGAGGAGAACCAGCTATCTCCGAGCTTGATTAGCCTTTCACTCCGATCCACAGGTCATCCGCTAACTTTTCAACGGTAGTCGGTTCGGTCCTCCAGTCAGTGTTACCTAACCTTCAACCTGCCCATGGATAGATCGCCCGGTTTCGGGTCTATACCCAGCGACTAAAGCGCCCTATTAAGACTCGCTTTCGCTACGCCTCCCCTATTCGGTTAAGCTCGCCACTGAATATAAGTCGCTGACCCATTATACAAAAGGTACGCAGTCACCTAACAAAGTAGGCTCCCACTGCTTGTACGCATACGGTTTCAGGATCTATTTCACTCCCCTCTCCGGGGTTCTTTTCGCCTTTCCCTCACGGTACTAGTTCACTATCGGTCAGTCAGTAGTATTTAGCCTTGGAGGATGGTCCCCCCATGTTCAGACAAAGTTTCTCGTGCTCCGTCCTACTCGATTTCACTGGCAAGAGATTTTCGTGTACGGGGCTATCACCCACTATGGCCGCACTTTCCAGAGCGTTCCACTAATCTCAAACCAGCTTAAGGGCTGGTCCCCGTTCGCTCGCCACTACTAAGGGAATCTCGGTTGATTTCTTTTCCTCAGGGTACTTAGATGTTTCAGTTCCCCTGGTTCGCCTCTTGCACCTATGTATTCAGTACAAGATACTCAGCTTATGCTGAGTGGGTTCCCCCATTCAGAGATCTCTGGATCACAGTCTGTTTGCCGACTCCCCAAAGCTTATCGCAGGCTACCACGTCTTTCATCGCCTCTGACTGCCAAGGCATCCACCGTATGCGCTTCTTCACTTGACCATATAACCCCA
>NZ_JABWRF020000003.1:90000-460000 GCF_014268805.2 Pseudomonas farsensis | reverse complement strand
TACGCACAGCGACAAGACCCCAGGGCTGTCGCCGGACGAACAGCAGGAAGTCAACCACAACCAACCCCCGCGGGCAGCCGTGCTGCACGAGATCATTCGCCTGCAGGGCGACCAGGAACTCGAACGCACGCTGGCAGCATTATGGTGGTCAGCGCTCGCCGCCGGCCTGACCATGGGCCTGTCATTAATGGCAATGGGTTTGTTCTATGCGCGCCTGCCCCAAGGCGACGGGGCCCAGGTGATTGCAAGCCTGGGTTACAGCGCGGGTTTTCTTGGGGTGATCCTGGCCCGCCAGCAGTTGTTCACCGAAAACACCCTGACCGCAGTGCTGCCGGTCATGACCACGCCGACCCTGGCCAACCTCGGCCGACTGTTGCGGCTGTGGGGTATCGTGCTGCTTGGCAACCTGGCCGGCACCCTGCTGGTGGCATGGGTGATGCTGGAGCTGCCGATATTCGACAGCAAGACCGACGTTGCCTTCCTCGAGGTAGGCCGCAAGGTCATGGAAAACGACATCAGCCAGATGTTCGCCAAAGGGGTCGTCTCAGGCTGGATGATCGCAACCATGGTGTGGATGATCCCCTCCATGGAGCACGCCAAGATCTGGATCATCCTGGTCATCACCTACCTGATGGCCCTCGGCGACTTCACGCATATAGTAGTGGGCTCGCTGGAGGTGTCTTACCTAGTGTGGGCCGGTGACGAAACCTGGGGCGCATTCCTTATGGACTTTGCCCTGCCCACCCTGGCCGGCAACATCATTGGTGGCAGCTTCATCTTTGCCCTGATCAGCCACGCGCAGGTGCGCAGCGACAGCGGCAAGCCACCATCCAAACTGCTGCAAGAGCGCCAGCGCGAACAGAAAAACCCGCCTGATGCAGCCCAGGTGCCCGATAAACCGTGATTTGGCTTGCAAGGCCAGTTTTCGCAAGGGCGTGAATGCTCGACAATATTCACGCAACCCATGCGATAAATGCCGCCTCACGTAAGAACACATCACCATGACGGACAATAAAAGCGGCAAAGGGCATTCGTTTGTCCGGCGTATCTACCGGCCCCGAATCATCGGCAAAGGGATCGGCCTGATCGCCGCCGCCGCTGCGGTTGCGCCCCTGCATCCCCCGCAGTGGGTATGGCTGCTGATGCTCGTCAACGGCTTGGCCTGGCCGCACATTGCGTATTTCTGGGCACGCAGGTCGGCAATGCCCTACCAAGCCGAACTGCGCAACCTGCAGCTTGATTCGGTGGCAGCCGGGTTCTGGGCGGCGACCATGCATTTCAACCCGCTGCCCAGCCTGACCATCCTGTCGATGGTTACCATGAACAACGTCGCCGCGGGCGGCAGGCCGATGGTGGTGCGCGGCCTGCTTGCCCAGGTGGCCGGTGTACTGCTGTCCATGGCGCTGCTTGGCCCCGGCCTGGAGCTGCACACCACGTCATTGCAGGTGTATGCCAGCCTGCCAATGCTCACGCTGTACCCCTTGGCATTGGGCTGGGTCTGCTACCAACTGGCGATACAACTGGCCGAACACAAGCGTCGCCTCGGCGCGCTCAGCCGCACCGACAGCCTTACCGGGCTGCTCAACCATGGCTCGTGGAAAGACCTGCTGGAGAAAAAATTCCGTATTTGCCAGCAACAGAAAGCCCCCGCAGTGATAGCGCTGATCGACATCGATCACTTCAAGGCCATCAACGACACCTATGGGCATGGCGTCGGTGACTGCGCGCTGCTACAGCTCAGCCAGGAACTCCGGCGCAATCTGCGCCAGAACGACAAGGCCGGGCGCTACGGGGGCGATGAATTCTGCGTGATTTTCCCCAATACCGATGAGGCCCAGGCCTACCTGGCCATGGAACGCCTGCGCGAGCGTGTCGCCGCGTACCGCAACCCGCACCTGCCCGAGCTGCGTATCAGCCTGAGCATCGGCCTTGCTGCCTTCAGCACGCACCTGCCCACCCCCGAGCATTGGTTGCTCGAAGCCGACCAAGCCCTGTACGCCGCCAAGCACCAAGGCCGGGATCAGGTCAGCCTGGCCCACGCCGAGGCCGCCGCGCTCAGGCTGGCTTACCCAGACTGACGCTACGCTCGGCAATAATCTCTGGCAGGTCGGTGCGTTTCAGGTAAAGGCGCAGCGGCTCGCCGATATTGAGCCGATCATCCACATGCTGGCCAAACAACAACGCAAGCCGCTCCCGGCACAGCGCCATGCGCCGCTCGCCCTCGGGGCGCCAGACGAATTCGCTGCACGGGGTAATGCTCTCATCCGCCACGTCCATGCCGAACGAGTCTTCGGAAAACCGCACGATATGGGTGGCGCGCTTGCCGTGGTAGCCGACAAAACCCTTGAGTTGGTCGGCGGCATTGCAGATGTCCTGGGAAGAGATGGCCATGACGTTACCTCACAGAAAATTCGGAAGTGACGCACGCTGGGCAGGAAACGGTTACCTCTGACGGGCAACGCGAGGCGCTCAGCCTACCCGATCTGACCGGCCGGCCGCCAAGGTTTTTCACGGTTGTTCATGCACCTGCACACTGGCAGTCATACCGGCGCTGAGGTTGATACCTTCAGGGATACGTTCCAGGCGAATGCGCACCGGAATCCGCTGCGCCAGGCGTACCCAGTTGAAGGTCGGCTCGACTTCCGGCAGCAACTGCCCATCGGGCGTCGAGTTGCGGTCGGTGATGCCACGGCTGATGCTTTCGACCTGGCCCGGCATCGACTCGCCAGCCCCCATCAGCCACACCTTGACCGGATCTCCCACGCGGATGCGCGGCAATTTGGTTTCCTCGAAATACGCTTGTATATAAAAGGTGGCGTCGTCCACCAGCGCCATCACCGCTTGCCCGCTGTTGACGTAGTTGCCCTCGGCAAGGCGCAGATTGGTGATATGCCCGCCGCGCGGCGCGCGCACTTCACTGCGGGCCAGGTTGATTTTGGCCACCTTCAACTGCGCCTCGGCCTCATGCAATTCACCCCGCGCCACGGCGGCGTTGATCTGCGCGTTCTCACGCAGCTCGGCACTGATCGCTTCCGGGCCCAGTGCCGTACGCCGAGCAGCTTCGCGCTCACGCAGGCGCAACTGCTGGATGCGGGTCTCGACCACCGCGCTGGCCTGGTCGAAGGCCGCCTGGAATCGCTCACGGTCGATGGTCAGCAGCAGATCACCGGCCTTCACCTGCTGGTTGTCATGCACGCTCAACCGGCTCACCCAGCCCGACACGTCAGGGGCGATCACCACCACATCGGCGCGCACCCGCGCATCCCGCGTCCAGGGCGTGAGCATGTAGTACTGCCACAGTTGATAACCGGCGAACACGGCCAGCACCACGACAGACAAGGTGACCAGCACCCGTACGGCTGAACGCATGGACTTACTCCTTACAAAGGCCCCAGCAGGCGTACCACCAGGAACAGAATACAAACGAACAGCGCCGCATCGAACAACGCTTCATGCCAGATCCAGTGGCGCAATGGCGTTGCATGCACCAGCAAGCGTGCAAGGCCGGCCAGCACCAAGGCCATGATCGTGTAAATCAGAAAGGGGCTGAGCAGCACACCGCCCAGCGCCCACTCACGCAAACCCATGGCTTTGCTCCTGCCAACGGCACCATTTGCTCCAACTGTTGCGTAACTGCAGCACCGCGCCAATCGCCAGCCGCAGCGGGTCATCAGCCGGCTGTTGGCGCAGGGCCGCGATGAATTGATCACTCGCAGCGTTCAAGCGATCGCCGCGCCCTGGCCCCGGGCCGCTGGCAAGCACCGCCTGCACCTGCTGCAAATACTGGCGCTCGGCCTCGCCCAAGCGCACCTGGGCGACCGCCAGGCACATGCGCAGGTGCACCAGTTCGTCGCCGATATCCAACCCATGCAGGCCGTCGTCCCAACGCTTGCGCTCGGCCTCGGGCAACTCGCTGGCATGCCGCGCCAGTTGCATCAGGCGGTCAGCCATGCGCCCACCAAACCAGCTGTCGGCGCCGCGCAGGTCGCGGCGGGTCAGACGTACCAGGTCGTGCTGGGTGGCCGCGCGCAGGCGTCGGCCCAGCCAGGCGGGATGGCGCAGCACCACCAGGCGAAAAGCCATTACTGCTGCGCTGACGCCGACCAGCATCGCCAGGGCGTTATTGAGCATGCTCGCAACGTTGAATTGCATGGCATTGAGCGGCGCCACCAACACGATGAAATGCAGGCAATAGGATGTGGCCGTTGCCCCGGTGCGGGGGTGGGCCATACCGAGCGCGCCAAGAAACAGCGGCACGCCCATGCCCAGGCAGAGCATGGCGAAACTGCTCCACTGCGGCAGTAGAATCTGCCCGACGACAAACGCTGCCGGCACCGCCAGCAGGATGCCGCGCAAAAAACTCAAGCCGATCTGGGCACCGTTCTCGCGGCTGGCGAACAGGCTGCACACCACACAGGTGAGGATCAGCCCACCCGGAGCCGACGGCCAGGCAGTGGCGAGCCAGAAGCCGCTCATGACCAGAAACGCCAGGGCGCTGCGCGAGCCGAACAACAGCGCCAGCGACAGGTCGCGATGGGCAGCCAGGCTTTGCACGGCCTGTTTCGGCGCCCTGCCCTGCTCCACATCGTCCAGCGCCTGGCTGGCCGCCATCGCGTAATCGAGCAACAGCGCCAGACGCGCCAGGCAATAGTGCTCGGCAGAACTGATGCGCTCGTCATGGGCGGCATCCCAGATCCGTTGCCGCAGCACCAGCCAGCTTGGCTGATCCGCGGCGGCCAACTGCTCGCGTACCTCGCTCAGCCATGGCGCCTGGTGTGCGCTCTCGGCTTCATCAAGTTGACGCCACTGGCGGCGCACCGAGCGCGCAATGCGCAGCAGCACCATGAGCTTCTGGCTCAGGCCGTTGATCGCCCGCGCTCGCTGACGCCCACGGCTGCCCTCGAACCAGGCGTGTTCGCGCTGGGCATCGATGGCCACCAGGCCGCCTAACGTCTGCAACAGCCCTTTACCCGCGTCGTCCTCACCAGCCAGCATGGCGCGGGCCGCCTGCAGCCCATTGTCCAACGCCTGGCGGGCATGCCCGGCCAGTTGCTGCTCAACCCTCAGCGGCCACACCAACGCGCTGGTCAGGGTGGCACAGCAGATGCCCAGGCAAATCTCGGTACAACGCGCCACCGCCTGGTCAAACACCTGCAGCGGCGTGTTGATTGCTGGCAGGGCGATGATCGCTGCGGTGTAACCCGCCAATACAAAAGCGTAGGCCCAGGCACTGCGCAACTGCGTCGAGGCTGCGGTGCACAGCGCCAGCCACAACGCCAGGGTGAGCAGAAACAACCCCGGCGTCTGTGCGAACAAGCCGATGAACACCACCGACATGCAAGTGCCGACCACGGTGCCAGCAAGCCGCGCCAGGCCTTTCTGCACCACCATGCCAGACAGCGGCTGGGCGACGATAAACGCAGTCATCAATGCCCAGGAAGGCTGCTCAAGCCCCAGCCGCATCGCCAGCCACAGGGCAAGGCCACCACCGAGCACCGTCTTGGCGGCAAACTTCAGGGCAAGGCTGCTGGGTGCGAACAGGGCCTGGAAGGTGATGGGCACGAATCGAACCTTGGGGTGGGAAAGTACAAGTAGAACGATAGACAACCGGAGGAAGGATAACGCTCAAGAGTGGGTAGCCCCGTTCCCACAAAAAACGCGCACAAAAAAATGGGCGACCGAAGTCGCCCTAAATGCCTTGCGTGCTCGTTGATCGGAAGGCTCAGCGCTGCTTGCGCTTTTTCGAGTCCTTCCAGATGAAAATTCCCAGACCGGCGAAGAACGCCAACATCAATCCGACCGTCACCACTCCGGCGATAACCACGTTGTCGAAGAACATGTCGGCCCCTCCCTTGGTGTGCCGTCATCCGATGAGTGCAAGGTAACCAATGGCGGGGGGTAAGGAATTGACCAGCGTCAATGCTGCCCGGGGCCGGGCACGCGAGGGGTGTGCAGGCTTGACCTGCATCAAGTTTCAGCGCTTCTTGGGTTTGCCCTTGGGCTTTTTCTTCTTGGCGGCAGGCAGCGGCAGCGCCTGTTCGAACGCCTTGCGCATGTCGTCAAGGCGCTTGTCGTTGAGGTCGTGGACGCGTTTGGCGCGCTCGGCGCCGAAGTCGATCAGGTTGTCTTGGCTCATGGCAGGCTCGACGGGCAGCAAAGGCCTCAATAATGAAGGCAGAGACCAGCGCTGGCCAGTCAGACTTCGATGTCGACCAACAAGCCCTGGCGCGAACGTTCGCACAAAGGCGCAACCGGCACAGTATTGTCGGCGTTCAGCTCATCGCCTGGCACCGCATCAAAAGCCTCGTCGTCAGCCGGCTTGCGCCGCTGCTGCTGGCGCCGGCGTTGCTCGTCGCGCAGCAAAAAACCCTGTTCTTCGGGGTGCTGGTGCTTGAGGTCGATGGTGCTCTCGCTGGAAGTCGCCTGGGCTGGCACCACCGCAGGGATGTTCGGCGTGTGCCTGACCGGGTCTTGTTGGGTGGTCACCGGGGCGGCACTGAGCGGGATGATGGGCGGCAGCATGGGATATTCTCCTTTGGCCACTTTGTCGGCCAATGATCAGCCGCCTTGAATGCCTGCGGGTGAAGGTGTGCGGCGCGTCACAGCGCCTGTGCAACTATGGACAACGGTTATTCAGCATCGTCGTCGGGCAGATCATCGGCGGCCGCACCGATTTCGCTCCATGGGCGCTTGTAGACTTTCTGCCAGACGCTGTCCATGTGTTCGCGCAGCACCTGGGGCGCCGCCTTGAGCGAGGCGCTGTCCTCACGCTCACCGCCGAACGGCTCTTCACCTGCCGGGCTGATCAGCGACTGGCCAGTAATGCTGTACACCGCCTGGCCTTCGCGCAGCTCGATGGCGATATCGTGCGGGTCGATGCCGCCACCGCAGAACGCGTGGCTGGCCACGGTCACTTCGGCCACGCCATCTTTGTTCAGGTCGGCCACGTCACTGACGTCAGTATAGAAGTCGACATCCAGGTCCAGCCCGGCACAGGTGGTTTCCTGTTCGATCTGCCAGCGCGGCTTGAATGCGTCGGAAGCCGCGTTGCGCCCATACAACGTGGCCTTGAGCACCACTTTGTCGACTTCTTCTTCGCTGTCCGGGTCGGTGGCCTGGCCGTCGATGCGGCTAAGCACCAGCAGCCCCTCGCCTTCGCGGTCATGGAAGTGCACGCTCTTGATCGGCGTCTGCACGCCCAGCACTTCCAGTTGCTCCACCGGAACAGGCGGCAATACTTCGAAGGTTTTCTGTTCGCAGGCGGCCAGCAGCGCCAGACTGCCCAGGCCCAATGACAGGTTCAACCAGCGGTGCTTGGCATACATAGGTGTAAAGCGCCCTCATGATGGGACATTATTGGCCTGGAAACACGCTAGGCTCTTTGATTCATTGGTCTGACGCAGCCGATCCGTTACCATAGACGGCTTTTTCACCGCGGGAGTTTTGGCAGTATGGCGCAGCAGTATCAACCGGGGCAACGCTGGATCAGCGACAGCGAAGCCGAGCTCGGTCTTGGGACCATCCTGGCGCAGGATGGCCGCCTTCTGACCGTGCTCTACCCGGCCACAGGCGACACCCGCCAGTACTCGCTACGCAATGCGCCGCTGACCCGCGTGCGCTTCTCGCCCGGCGACCAGATCACACATTTCGAGGGCTGGAAGCTCACCGTGCGTGAGGTCGACATGGTCGATGGCCTGCTGATCTATCACGGCATCGATCCGCAGAACGTCCCGCGCACCATGCCCGAGACCCAGCTGTCGAACTTCATCCAGTTCCGCCTGGCCAGCGACCGCTTGTTCGCCGGGCAGATCGACCCGCTGTCGTGGTTCTCCCTGCGTTACAACACGCTGCAACACACCAGCAAGCAGATGCTGTCTTCGCTGTGGGGCCTGGGGGGCGTGCGCGCCCAGCCGATCGCCCACCAGTTGCACATCGCCCGCGAAGTGGCCGACCGCATCGCACCGCGTGTACTGCTGGCCGACGAAGTAGGCCTGGGCAAGACCATCGAAGCCGGCCTGGTCATCCACCGGCAATTGCTCTCGGGCCGCGCCAGCCGCGTG
This sequence comes from Pseudomonas farsensis, assembly GCF_014268805.2. Classification (GTDB taxonomy): domain Bacteria; phylum Pseudomonadota; class Gammaproteobacteria; order Pseudomonadales; family Pseudomonadaceae; genus Aquipseudomonas; species Aquipseudomonas farsensis. The sequence goes on along the minus strand of NZ_JABWRF020000003.1, from coordinate 451,940 downwards.
CTGATTCTGGTTCCCGAAAACCTTCAGCACCAGTGGCTGGTAGAAATGCGCCGGCGTTTCAACCTGCAAGTGGCGCTGTTCGATGCCGAACGCTTCATCGAAAGCGACGCCAGCAACCCCTTCGAAGATGCGCAACTGGCGTTGGTCGCGCTGGAGTGGCTGGTCGAGGACGAAAAAGCCCAGGACGCCCTGTTCGCCGCAGGCTGGGACTTGATGGTGGTCGACGAAGCGCACCACCTGGTCTGGCATGAAGAACAGGCCAGCGCTGAATATTCGCTGGTCGAGCAACTGGCCCAGGTCATCCCTGGCGTGCTGCTGCTCACCGCTACCCCCGAGCAACTCGGCCAGGACAGCCACTTCGCCCGCCTGCGTCTGCTCGACCCAAACCGTTTCCACGACCTGGCGGCGTTCCGCGCCGAAAGCGAAAACTATCGCCCAGTCGCAGAAGCGGTGCAGGAACTGCTCGACGAAGGCCGCCTGTCGCCCAAGGCACATGCCACTATCCATGGTTTCCTTGGTGCCGAAGGTGAAGCACTGCTGGCTGCCGTCAATGATGGCGACACCCAGGCCAGCGCTCGCCTGATCCGCGAGTTGCTCGACCGCCACGGCACCGGCCGCGTGCTGTTCCGTAACACCCGCGCCGCCATTCAGGGCTTCCCTGAGCGTGAGCTGCACCCCTACCCGCTGGCCAACCCTGAGCAATACGCGGCACTGCCGGCCGGTGAGCGCGCCGAGCTGTATCCGGAAGTCGCCTTCCAGGCCCAGGGCGAGACCAGTGATGAAGAACGCTGGTGGCGCTTTGACCCACGGGTAGACTGGCTGATCGACACCTTGAAGATGCTCAAGCGCACCAAGGTCCTGGTGATCTGCGCCCACGCCGAAACCGCGATGGACCTCGAAGACGCCCTGCGTGTGCGCTCCGGCATCCCGGCCTCGGTGTTCCACGAGGGCATGAGCATTCTTGAGCGTGACCGCGCGGCGGCGTACTTTGCCGACGAAGAATTCGGCGCCCAGGTGTTGATCTGCTCGGAAATCGGCAGCGAAGGCCGCAACTTCCAGTTCGCCCACCATTTGGTGATGTTCGACCTGCCGGCCCACCCCGACCTGCTCGAACAACGTATCGGCCGTCTCGACCGTATCGGCCAGAAGCACACCATCCAGCTGCACATCCCGTACCTGCAAAACAGCCCGCAAGAGCGCCTGTTCCAGTGGTACCAGCAAGGCCTCAACGCCTTCCTCAATACCTGCCCGACCGGCAACGCCTTGCAGCACAAATTCGGCCCGCGCCTGTTGCCGCTGCTCGCCGAAGGTGAAGAAAAGGCCTGGGATACGCTGGTTGCCGACGCCCGCCAGGAGCGTGAGCGCCTCGAAGCCGAACTGCACACCGGTCGTGACCGCCTGCTGGAGCTCAACTCCGGTGGCGCCGGCGAAGGCGAAGCGTTGGTCGAAGCCATTCTGGAGCAGGACGACCAGTTCGCCCTGCCTATCTATATGGAAACCTTGTTCGACGCCTTTGGCATCGACAGTGAAGACCATTCGGAAAACGCCCTGGTGCTGCGCCCGAGCGAAAAAATGCTCGACGCCAGCTTCCCGCTGGGCGACGACGAAGGCGTGACCATCACCTACGATCGCAACCAGGCACTGTCCCGCGAAGACATGCAGTTCCTGACCTGGGAACATCCCATGGTGCAAGGCGGCATGGACCTGGTGCTGTCTGGTTCGATGGGCAACACCGCCGTGGCGCTGATCAAAAACAAGGCGCTCAAGCCTGGCACCGTATTGCTTGAGTTGCTGTACGTCAGCGAAGTGGTCGCCCCGCGCAGCCTGCAGCTGGGCCGCTACCTGCCACCGGCAGCGCTGCGCTGCCTGCTCGACGCCAACGGTAACGACTTGAGCGCACGGGTCAGCTTCGAAACCCTCAACGACCAGCTCGAAAGCGTACCGAAGGCCAGCGCCAACAAGTTCGTGCAAGCCCAGCGTGACGTGCTCGGCCAGCGCATAGCCGCCGGTGAAGCGAAAATTCTGCCCAGCCACGAGGCTCGTGTGGCCGAGGCCCAGCAGCGCCTGGCTGCCGAGTCCGACGAAGAGCTGGCGCGCCTGACCGCACTGCAAGCCGTCAACCCCAGCGTGCGTGACAGCGAAGTCGACGCGGTGCGCAAGCAGCGCGAAGACGGCATGGCCGCCTTGCAAAAAGCGGCGCTGCGCCTTGAAGCGATCCGCGTACTGGTCGCCGGCTAACGCCATTGGCCCGCTTCGCAGGGCAATCCTGCGGGGCGGGGCTTCTCCCGCCTAGAACACCTGGCTATCACACCAATAACCAAACGATAGAAACCAAAGTGCCATTAATGAGGAAGGTTTAACTACCTCTTCCTATACTGCTGCAGGAACTGTCTCCAGCCCATGCATTGTGGGGACCAGTGCAACCTCGACATAGAGACCTGCAATGGAATGGCTGGGACTGCAACTGTTCGCCGACTTGCCGGCGGGCGGGCAAATCATCCTCGACTGCCGACACAACCTGTTTCTGGTGCTGCTGGCCTATGCGGTCGCCTGCGCTGGCTGTTTTGCCACGCTGGACATGGCCGAGCGCCAGAGCCACTGCGAAAACCGTTTGGCCCGCCGCCAATGGCGCCTGCTCGGCGCCTGCTGCCTGGCCGGTGGTATCTGGGCCATGCACTTTATCGGCATGCTGGCCTTCCAGGCGCCGCTGGACATTCGCTATGACGCCCCGCTGACCGCCCTCTCGCTACTGATCGCGCTACTGGCCGCGTGGCTTGCAATGAATAGCCTCAACCGCAGCGACATGCGCCTGCGTCATTACCTGCAAACCGCGCTGTTCATCGGCCTGGGCATCAGCGTCATGCACTACACCGGCATGGCGGCCTTGCAGACCGGCGCCCGCCAGTACTACCAGACCGAACTGCTGCTGGCGTCCATCGCCCTGGCGGTAGCCAGCAGCCTGATTGCGCTATTGATGGCCAGGCACTTTCGCAGCGGCAGTGGCGGCCTGCATCTGCTGATGAAGCACGGCGCATGCCTGTTGATGGGCGCAGGCATCGTGGCCACCCACCTCACCGGCATGGCCGCCATGACCCTGGTTATCCCGGACGCCAGCGCCATGCAACTGCCGATTGCCGACAATGCCCCGCAACTGGCCCTGACCATTGCCTTCATCACCTTGCTAATCAGCGGCAGCAGCATCAGTGCAGCCTTGGCCGACAAGAAACTGCAAAGCAAGGAGCACGACCTGCGCCGGGTCAATGTGCTGCTCAGCCAACTGGACCAAGCCCGCGCCTCGCTGCAGCAGGCAGCCCACTATGATGCCCTGACCAGCCTGGTCAACCGACGCGGTTTCAACCAGCTATTCGCCGAGCGCCTGAGCGAGCATGCCGCCCAGGGCAGCATGCTGGCGGTGATGTTCCTCGATATCGACCATTTCAAGCGGATCAACGACAGCCTTGGCCACGCCGCAGGCGATGAGCTGCTCAAGGTGATTGCCGGGCACATCAAGGCGGCCACCCGCAGCCATGACCTGGTAGCCCGCTTTGGTGGCGACGAGTTCTGCATTGTTACCCCGCTCAACAGCCACGATGAGGCTCGCCACCTGGCGCAGCGCATCATGTTGCGCATGAGAGAGCCGATTGAACTCAGCGGAAGGCGCATGGTGATGACCACTAGCATCGGCATCAGCGTGTTTCCCGACGATGGCCTGACTGGCGAAGAACTCCTCAAGAACGCCGACCTTGCGCTGTACCAGTCCAAAGCCTGCGGGCGCAACAGCCTGCATTTCTTCGACAACCGGCTCAAAGCACGCGCCACCCTGGAGCTGCAGCTCGAAGAAGAACTGCGCGAGGCGCTGTTCGAGGAGCGCGGCCTGTGCGTGTACTACCAGCCAATCTATGACCTGCGCAGCGCCAAGGTGGCCAAGCTCGAAGCGCTGGTGCGCTGGCAGCACCCGCAGCATGGTTTGCTCGGGCCGGACCGGTTCATTGGCATTGCCGAGGCCAACGGCCTGATCGCCGACCTGGATTTGTGGGTGCTGCGCCGGGCCTGTAGCGACCTTGCCTGGCTCAACCAGCACGGCTACAGCGACTTGAAAGTGACGGTGAACTGCTCGGCGCTCACCCTGGGCCGCGAAGAGCTGGCCAAGGAGGTGGAGATGGCGTTGTTCCAGGCCGGCGTCGAGGCGCGCCACTTGGAGCTGGAGGTGACCGAAAACGCCCTGATGGGCGATATCCAGCACACCGTCAGCCTGCTGAAGCGCATCCGCGCCCAAGGGGTCGCGCTGTCGATCGACGACTTCGGCACCGGCTATTCGTCGCTGGCCTACCTCAAGCGCCTGCCGCTGGATGTGCTGAAGATCGACCGCTCGTTCGTGGTAGAGGTGCCTGGCGTACAGAAAGACTGTGAAATCGTCCAGGCCATTATTGCCATGGCCCACACCCTGCACCTCAAAGTGGTTACCGAAGGCGTCGAAACCGTGGAGCAACAGGCGTTTCTGGCCGCCCACGGCTGCGACTTTCTGCAGGGTTACCTGCTGAGCCGCCCGGTGCCCATCGTCGCGCTGCGCGCAGCATTGGAGCGGCTCGACCAGCAGCACGGCGTGTTCACGCCTTGCTGCGATACATCTCGACCAGGGTCGCCGGATCCTTTTCCAGATACCCCTGGCTACCATGCAGGCGCATCAGCTGTGCCGCAAGGCCACTGAGCGGGGTCGCAGCGCCCTGCTCGCGGGACAGCTTCACCGCGCCGTCGAGGTCCTTGAGCAGCGTTCGTACATGCCATTTGACCGGTTCGAAGCGGCTCTGGGCCATTTGCGGTGCAAGAATCTGCAAGGGCTTGGAGTCGGCAAAGCCACCGGCCAGGGCCTCGGCGATCAACCGCGCATCCACCCCTGACTGCTCAGCCAGGGCGACCACTTCGGCAATCACCAGCGCATTGCAGGCAACGATCATCTGGTTGCAGGCCTTGGTCACCTGGCCTGCGCCAACCCCGCCCATGTGCGTTACCCGCTGACCAAGGGTCAGCAGCACCGGGCGCGCCCGCTCAAGGTCGTGGGCGGTGCCACCGGCCATGATTGCCAAGGTGCCCGCCTCGGCGCCGGGGGTGCCGCCAGATACCGGCGCATCCAGCCAGCCCATTGCACACTGCGCGTGCAACTGCGCCGCCATTTCCCGAGTGGCGGCAGGCTCCAGGCTGGACAAGTCCACCAGCAACTGGCCTGGGCGGCCCCCAGCGGCGATGCCCTGCTCGCCGAATACCACGTCGCGCACCACAGCGGTGTCGGCCAGGCACAGCAGCAGCAGGTCGCTGCCTTCACATAACTGCGCAGGCGTGGCGGCCATCCGGGCACCGGCGGCAACCAGCTCGGCGCATTTTTCCGGGCTGCGGTTCCACACGGTCAGCGGGTAGCCGGCAGCCAGCAGACGGCGGCACATCGGCAGGCCCATCAGGCCGATACCGGCAAAACCCAGCGAAGGCAACGCACTATTCATGAGCAACTCCAGCACAAGATTAAAGAAGCGGGACAAACGGGCGATGCAGTACAGACGAATAAAAACCTTCATGTGCCTAGGGTTATCCCCTATCGCACAAGGAAAAGGCGCACTGCTACAGTCGCGCAAACCCCGAGTGATGGCCTAATGGCATACCGCTTGGGGAAACCCCTTATCAGGCAAATGGCGCACTATGACCTCTACGAACACTTCTGCCAATGCGGTCCCCGAGACGTCGCTTCCGTCCACCTCTCTGACCGTGGGCGGTGCTCGAGAACCGTCAGCCCCCCGCGCCACACCGGCGCAATACCTGTATTTCACCGAGCAGGACATCCAGCGCATCCTCGACAACCTCGATGGCCTGCGCGACCTGGTGTTTCCGCAAAACCTGCATGTCGAGGATGAAGACCAACTGCGCCTTGAGCAGCAGTTCCCTTCGGTCTGCCTGATCGGCCTTGGGCGCTGCGGGTCGAACATTGCCCTTGATGTCGCGGAGCTGGTGTACAACGCGCGCACCTTCTTCCTCAACGAGTTCAACAATGAGGACCGCAACAAGGGCGAATCGGGCTACAGCCCGGCGCGGTGGATCCGACAGAACCTGCGCCTGGTGCAGAACAAGGGCGTGAAGCCGGTTTTCCTGGTCGAGCCTCTGGTCATGCTGGGCGACCTGGACAAGGACATCGCCGGGCGTATCCGTTTCTCGCGCAAGGGCGAGCGCGGTGGGTTCCTGCGCGACTACAGCAAGATGAAGATCATGGACCTGTCCGAGGTGCATGCCGGTGGCGCCGGTAACGCGCCGATCCTTGGCCAGTACCTGGCCAAGATCATCCTCAACAAGGACACCCAACGCTTCTCCAGTGCCGACTGGAAGCTGATCCATTCCTACCTGATCGACTCGTGCGGCATCAAAGCCAACCAGTCGCGCCTGTATTTCTATATTTTCAGCGCAGGCGGCGGTACGGGCTCTGGCATGGCCTCGGAATTCGGCCTGGCCCAGCAGTTCTCCTACATGAACAAGACCTTCGATACCAAGCATTCCGACGAGAATGACGGCAAGAGCGGGCATTCGTTCGTGTTCGAGCCCATCTTCACCAGCGGCATCTGCGTGCTGCCCAATGCATCGGACCACCGCAGCGAAATGTCCGAAGCCCTGCACATCAACGCCGGGCGGCTGCTGTGCAAATACCTGTCTGAAGAATGGGATTTCTCGTACAACTTCGATAACGAAGACAGCAGCGAAGCCAGCGTAATGGGGCGTATTCGCCCATGGAACGCGATGATGTTGATCTCCAACGACATCATGCGTTACGCCGAAGAGAGCGATGACGGCACGATCCAGAACATCGACGTCAATGCCATGGAAAAGCACGCCAACCAGTACATCTCCCAGCAGATCTTCAACATCCTCACCGCCCAGGCGGTGACCACCGATTACGACCAGAACTACTTCCGCCGCGCCGGCATCGACATCGGCGAAACCATTCGCCTGGATGCCAACGACCTGTTCATGAGCCTGGCGGGCCCGGTAGCGATTGCCTACGCCGAATCCGTGGTCCCGGAAATCCCGCCGGCCGGTTCAGACAAGTTCAAGGTGTTCGAGCGCGAGCAGCCACGGCTGGACATCGACGACTTGTTCTTCCGTTCCATCGACTTGCCGCACTTCAACAAGCAGACCCAGGCCATCGAAGGTATCAGCCTGCTGCCGATCGAGTCGCGCCGCTACCGCGCAGCGCTTGAGCAGTACCAGGCCTCGGCCTACGACGCCGCCGCCCTGCACGACCTGCACTTCTTCAAGAATTGCTCCTCGGTGGTATCGATCGTGTCGCTGCCCAAGGACTACAAGCTGTCCTACATGGACCTGAACCGGCTCAAGACCCACCTCAACAGCCTGTTCCCCAACACCACGCTCAAGCGTTATGCGCTGGTGATCGGCGCCTCGGCCAACCTGTCGCTGACCACATTGATTGCCAAGAGCCCGTGCCTGTCGGACGACTTCCTGACCTTGATCGTGGCCTTCATCAAGCGTTGCTTTGCGCGTAACCCGTACCGTTTCGACGACACCATGGACAACGCCATCCTTGAGTTCATCACCAGCGAGCACTTCGATGAGAGCCGTATCGATGAGTTGCTCAACGAGTTCGAAAACCCGGCGAAGATCCTCGACACCAACTGGTATGCGATCAAGCCGATGTACGAGAAGAAGTACCGCGAGCTTATCAACGACAAGAGCCGCTTTGTGTCGATCAACGATATTCGGCTGTCGCGCGAATGCGTGAAGAAGGCGGTGAAGTACCTGCGCGAGATCTTCAGGCACCGCATCGGCAAGACCCGCGTGATCTCGCTGAACAGCCATACCGGGCGCGTGGATTACTGATCGTCGCCAGGCATTGAAAACATCGCGGGGCAAGCCCGCTCCCACAAGCGCCTGATGCTCAGATAACTATCAGAGCGGCCCTGGTGGGAGATTCCAGGGTTTTTGCAAACCTGTAATTGCCTCATCGCAGGCTGTCGCCAGCTCCCACAGTGAGCGTGCCTGGCCTCGATATCGGCGGCTCACCCAGACCTTGTGGGAGCTGGCGATAGCCTGCGATGAGGCCGGTGCAGGATTGCATGAAGCCGATGTGGGAGCGGGCTCGCCCCGCGATGCATTACGCATTCCGTAAACTGTTACCGCGCCGCCGAATAACCCCGCCACTGTTACCAACTTCCACCTTACGTGAGCGTCAACGCGCACCTTTCTGGTGCGCGTGCGCATTGCCGAGCACCGGAAATGTGCAGACTCAATCTTTTTTCTTGGCCTGAATCACGATGAACGGCGAAACCACCACGGCCCATATCTCTGGATCGCGGGTTTGCAGCTCAAGCGCTTGTTCGGCGCTGACCGGGCCGACAGTGCCAGCACTACGCCACTTGGCGAAGATCTCGCTGCGATTATCGGCCATCGCTTCGGCAACCTCGATCAGGTCCAGACTGGGGTCGACCCAAATCAGGTCACCCTTGGCCCAGAAACGCTCCAAGGCTTTCCACTCGATGATGGCGGTCTCACCGAGCAATTTGGCATAGAGGGTGCTTACTTGATCTGTCATGGGTTTACCTGCACAAAAAATCGACCAACAAAAAGGCCGGTATTTTTGCAGAAAAACCCGGTTTCAAATACGTAATTTGGTCGAACAGGCCCGAACTTGTGGGAGCGGGCCGCAAATGCAGGCAAAGTGATGGCGCTTTTCTGTCTTTTTATGTCGATCAAGCGACACCCCTGGGAACAGACGCTTTTCGCCGGCTTTTCAAGCCATCCGACAGCGCTCTACACTGTACCGGTACAGTTCCGGGACACGATTCCGGGGGAAGGTGGGGTTGCGGTTCGGCGTAGCCAGCCGCGAGTCCCGCCCGGTCTGTAGCCCTGGCCGCCAGGACTATAAGAATTACAACAGAATGAGTGGAGCACTATGATCAAGATTTCCAAGCTGTTCGCCGCAATGGTCCTGGCCGGGGTTGCCAGCCATTCGTTTGCCGCAGACACCATCAAGATCGGCATCGCCGGCCCTAAAACCGGCCCTGTCACCCAGTACGGCGACATGCAGTTCATCGGTGCCAAACAGGCCATCAAAGACATCAACGCCAAGGGCGGCGTAGATGGCAAGATGCTCGAAGCCAAGGAATACGACGACGCGTGCGACCCTAAACAGGCCGTTGCGGTTGCCAACAAAGTGGTCAACGACGGCGTCAAGTTCGTCATCGGTCACCTGTGCTCCAGCTCCACCCAGCCTGCGTCCGACATCTACGAAGACGAAGGCGTGATCATGATCACCCCGGCTGCCACCTCCCCGGAAATCACCGCCCGTGGCTACAAGCTGATCTTCCGCACCATCGGCCTGGACAGCGCGCAGGGCCCAGCCGCCGGCAACTACATCGCCGATCACGTCAAGCCCAAGGTCGTTGCAGTGCTGCACGACAAGCAGCAGTACGGTGAAGGCATCGCCACCGCGGTCAAGCAGACCCTCGAGAAGAAAGGCACCAAGGTTGCCGTGTTCGAAGGCCTCAACGCCGGCGACAAAGACTTCTCCTCGATCATCCAGAAGCTCAAGCAGAACAACGTCGACTTCGTCTACTACGGCGGCTACCACCCAGAGCTGGGCCTGATCCTGCGCCAAGCGCAAGAAAAGGGCCTGAAAGCCAAGTTCATGGGCCCGGAAGGCGTGGGTAACGACTCCATTTCGCAGATCGCCCAAGGCGCTTCCGAAGGCCTGCTGGTCACCCTGCCGAAGTCGTTCGACACCGACCCTGAGAACAAGGCCATCGTCGATGCCATCAAGGCTGACGGCAAGGACCCAAGCGGCCCGTTCGTGTTCCCGGCCTACTCGGCTGTCGAGCTGATCGCCGAGGGCATCAAGGCAGCCAAGTCCGAAGACACCGACAAGGTAGCAGCGGCACTGCACGCCGGCTCCTTCAAGACCCCGACCGGCACCCTGAGCTACGACGCCAAGGGCGACCTGAAAGACTTCAAGTTCGTGGTCTACGAATGGCACTTCGGCAAGCCGAAGACCGAAGTCTCCCCTCAGTAACTGCGTGACTAAATAGCTGACCTAAGAAGCCCACTGTGCGAGCAGTGGGCTTTGTTTTACGAGGTTCTATGGGCCTGATCCCCGTGATCCGGGGGCCTACCCACCTGAAAATCTTAAAACCGTCATCCGCGGTTTCCTGGCAGTGCCCGCATAACATCCAGTGGCGAAGACCACAGAACGGGCCAGGGCAACACCCGCCAGCGAAATGCAAATCAGGTTTTTAGGAGCGCTGTAATGCCTGAGATCTATCACTTTTTCCAACAACTGGTTAACGGATTGACCATCGGCAGTACCTATGCCCTGATCGCCATCGGCTACACGATGGTGTACGGCATCATCGGCATGATCAACTTCGCCCACGGCGAGGTTTACATGATCGGTAGCTACGTGGCCTTCATCGCCCTCGCGGGCCTGGCCATGATGGGTATTCATTCGTTGCCGATCCTGATGACCGTCGCCTTCATTGCCACCATCTGCGTCACCAGCGCCTATGGCTACAGCATCGAACGGGTCGCCTATCGGCCGCTGCGTAACAGCAACCGGCTGATTCCGCTGATCTCGGCCATCGGCATGTCGATCTTCCTGCAGAACACCGTGCTGCTCTCGCAGGACTCCAAAGACAAGTCCATCCCCAACCTGATCCCCGGCAGCTTCTCGTTTGGCCCGGGCGGTGCGGAGGAAGTGCTGGTCTCGTACATGCAAGTGCTGGTGTTCGTGGTCACCTTGGTAGCCATGACCTGCCTGACGCTGTTCATCTCCCGTTCCCGCCTGGGCCGCGCATGCCGCGCCTGCGCCGAGGACATCAAGATGGCCAACCTGCTGGGTATCAACACCAACAACATCATTGCCCTGACCTTCGTCATCGGCGCCGCACTGGCGGCGGTGGCAGCCGTGCTGCTGAGCATGCAGTACGGGGTAATCAACCCCAACGCCGGCTTCCTGGTGGGCCTGAAGGCCTTTACCGCAGCGGTGCTTGGCGGCATCGGCAGCATCCCGGGCGCCATGCTCGGCGGGCTGGTGCTGGGTGTGTCCGAAGCGTTCGGCGCCGACATTTTCGGCGACCAGTACAAGGATGTGGTGGCGTTCGGGCTCTTGGTTCTTGTGTTGCTGTTCCGGCCGACCGGCATCCTGGGCCGCCCGGAGGTTGAAAAAGTATGAACAAAAATCTCAAACAGGCGTTCTTCAGCGCCTTGCTGGTCTGGGCCGTGGCGTTCCCGGTGCTGGGCCTGAAACTGAGCATCGACGGCATCAGCCTGGCCGTCCATAGCCAGGGGGCATTCAGCCTGACCATCATCAGCGTGTGTTCGGTGCTGATGTTCCTGCGCGTGCTGTTCGACAAGCAGTGGAGCTCGGTCATGGGCCGGCGCTCGGACCGCAAGCTGATCTCCCCTGCCGTGAGCAACTTCCTCACCCTGCCCAAGACCCAGCGCTGGATCATCCTCGGCCTGATCGTGGTCGCCTTGGTGTGGCCGTTCTTCGGTTCGCGCGGTGCGGTCGACATCGCCACGCTGATCCTGATCTACGTCATGCTGGGCCTGGGGCTGAACATCGTGGTGGGCCTTGCCGGCCTGCTCGACCTGGGCTATGTCGGCTTCTACGCAGTCGGTGCCTACAGCTACGCGATGCTCTCGCACTACCTGGGCTGGAGCTTCTGGGTGTGCCTGCCAATTGCCGGCCTGATGGCCGCAACTTTCGGCTTCCTGCTCGGTTTCCCGGTGCTGCGCCTGCGCGGCGACTACCTGGCCATCGTGACGTTGGGCTTTGGCGAGATCATTCGCCTGTTCCTGCGTAACCTCACCGACTGGACCGGCGGCCCCAACGGCATCAGCAACATCGAAAAACCGACCTTCTTCGGCCTGAGTTTCGAACGCCGTGCCGCCGAGGGCATGCAGACCTTCCACGAGTACTTCGGGCTGCCGTACAACTCGATCAACAAGGTGATCTTCCTGTACCTGGTGGCGCTGCTGCTGGCGCTGGCGGCGTTGTTCGTGATCAACCGCCTGCTGCGCATGCCTATCGGCCGCGCCTGGGAAGCGCTGCGTGAAGACGAGATCGCCTGCCGCGCGCTGGGCCTGAACCCTACCGTGATCAAGCTTTCGGCGTTCACCCTGGGCGCAAGCTTTGCAGGCTTTGCCGGCAGCTTCTTCGCCGCCCGCCAAGGGCTGGTGACACCGGAGTCGTTCACCTTCATCGAGTCGGCGATCATCCTCGCCATCGTCGTGCTGGGCGGTATGGGCTCACAACTGGGCGTGATTCTTGCGGCCATCGTGATGATCCTGCTGCCAGAGATGATGCGTGAGTTCAGCGAATACCGGATGCTGATGTTCGGTGCGCTGATGGTGTTGATGATGATCTGGCGTCCGCAGGGCCTGCTGCCCATGCAACGTCCACACATGGAGCTGCGCCGATGAGCCGCGAAATTCTGCAAGTCAGCGGCCTGAGCATGCGCTTCGGCGGCTTGTTGGCGGTCAACGGCGTGGCCCTGACCGTCAAGGAAAAACAGGTCGTTGCGCTGATCGGCCCCAACGGCGCCGGCAAGACCACTGTGTTCAACTGCCTGACCGGCTTCTACAAGCCCAGCGGCGGCACCATCCTGCTCGACGGCCAGCCGATCCAGGGCCTGGCCGGCCACCAGATTGCCCGCAAGGGCGTGGTGCGGACCTTCCAGAACGTGCGTCTGTTCAAAGAGATGACCGCCCTGGAAAACCTGCTGATTGCCCAGCACCGCCACCTCAACACCAACTTCTTTGCCGGCCTGTTCAAAACCCCAGGGTTTCGCCGCAGCGAGAAGGAGGCCATGGAGCGTGCGCAGTACTGGCTGGAGAAGGTCAACCTGACCGAGTTCGCCAACCGCACTGCCGGCACCTTGGCCTACGGCCAGCAACGGCGCCTGGAAATCGCCCGCTGCATGATGACCCAGCCGCGCATCATCATGCTCGACGAACCGGCCGCCGGCCTGAACCCCAAGGAAACCGAGGACCTCAAGGCGCTGATCGGCTACTTGCGCGAATCGCACAACGTGACCGTGCTGCTGATCGAGCACGACATGAAGCTGGTGATGAGCATTTCCGACCACATCGTGGTGATCAACCAGGGCACGCCCCTGGCCGACGGTACGCCGGAACAGATCCGCGACAACCCTGATGTGATCAAGGCCTACCTGGGGGAGGCGTAAATGCTTAAGTTCGAGAACGTTTCCACCTTCTACGGCAAGATCCAGGCCCTGCACAGCGTCAACGTGGAGATCAACCAGGGCGAAATCGTCACCCTGATCGGTGCCAACGGCGCCGGCAAGTCGACCTTGCTGATGACCCTGTGTGGCTCGCCCCAGGCACACAGCGGCAGCATCAAGTACCTGGGTGAAGAGCTGGTCGGCCAGCCGTCCTCGCACATCATGCGCAAGAGCATCGCGGTGGTGCCCGAGGGGCGCCGCGTGTTCGCCCGCCTGACGGTCGAGGAAAACCTCGCCATGGGCGGGTTCTTCACCGACAAGGGCGACTACCAGGAACAACTGGACAAGGTTCTTCAGCTGTTCCCACGGCTCAAGGAACGTTACATGCAACGCGGCGGCACCATGTCCGGCGGCGAGCAGCAGATGCTGGCCATCGGCCGGGCGCTGATGAGCAAGCCCAAGCTGCTGCTGCTCGATGAGCCGTCACTGGGCCTGGCACCGATCATCATCCAGCAGATCTTCGACATCATCGAACAGCTGCGCCGCGATGGCGTGACCGTGTTCCTGGTGGAGCAGAACGCCAACCAGGCGCTGAAGATTGCCGACCGCGCCTATGTGCTGGAAAACGGCAAGGTGGTGATGCAAGGCACGGGGGAAGCACTGCTGACCGACCCCAAGGTACGCGACGCGTATCTGGGGGGGTGAATCGACAAAGGGCCTTCGGGCCCTTTTTTAACGCCTGTGCGGGCCTCATCGCAGGCTGTGCTCAAGCGCAACATTGCTGGTTGTACCCAATTCTGTGGGAAACGATAGAGATTCGTGGCGAGCGGGCTTGTCCCGCGTTGGGCTGCGCAGCAGCCCTGAAAACAAGGGGCTGCTGCGCAGCCCAACGCGGGACAAGCCCGCTCGCCACAAGGAGATATGGCTGGCGAAAACAAGGTTGTACAAAACCATAGAGTCTCCCACAGAGCCCCCTCTCAGCCACAATGTTGAGATCTGGCCAAGATACCTGTAGGAGCTGGCGACAGCCTGCGATGAGGCCAGCACGGGCCTGCACAGAACTGGGCTCCAAAACTCGGCTGGCGGGCTTGCCCCGCGATAAGCCCTTGTGATCCCAATGCACCCTCAGTAACGTGGCGCCTCTTTTGTACAGTTTCCCGGAGCCCGCCCAATGCGCCTCACCCCCCTGCTGCTCACTGCCCTGCTGCCGCTGTTCGCCGGCTGCCAGATGCTCGCCGAGAAACCCGCAGACCCAAACCTGGGCACCACGCGCATGCAAGGTGAACTGAGCGCAGCCGGCGGCCACCTGCTGTTCAAACCCTGCACTGAAGCACGCCAGTTCGTGATCAAAGACGCAGGCGGCACCGCCATCCTTCAAGAAGCCGCAAACCTCGCCAAATCCCCCGGCGACAAACTGTTCGCCGACCTGCGTGGGCGCCTGGCCGGCAGCAAGCAGGCCGGCAGCGACGGCCAGGTCGACGTGACCCGCCTGTACCGCCTGGAACCCACGACCCGCAGCTGCGAAGACCCCAACTTCAAACAGCTCACCCTGCGCGCCGACGGCCAGCACCCCGCCTGGGACATCAAGGCCAGCGGCAAAGGCATGGTGCTCAACCGTGAAGGCCAGGCGCCACTGCCGTTGCCGTTTCTGGAAGAACAAATGCCCGGCGGTGGCCTGAGCCTGTCCAGCGAAGCCAATGGCCAGCGGGTTGAGCTGTGGGTTGCCCCGCAGCGCTGCGTCGACCCGGTAACCGGTGCCATTCGCCACCTCAAGGCAGAGCTGCGCATCGACGGCAAGAGCGTACAAGGCTGCGCCTACTACGGCGGTGCACGCGACCTCTGACCACTGGGCGGTTTTATCCTGCCAGTCGGGGCGGCGAACAGCTTATACTTGGCGGTTTGTGTAAAGCCGCCGGCCGCCCATGGCCGGGATACTGGACCCTGCCATGCTACGAATCACTGAACTGAAGCTGCCCCTGGACCATACCGACGACGACCTGCGCCAAGCCATCGTCGCGCGCCTGGGCATCCTTGATGAGCAACTGCTCAGCTTCACCCTGTTCAAACGCAGCTACGATGCGCGCAAGAAAAACAGCGAGCTGCTGTTCATCTACACCATCGACCTGCACGCCAGCAACGAAGAAGAACTGCTGCGCAAGCACGCCGATGACACCAAGATCAGCGTCGCCCCAGACGTCACCTACAAGTTCGTCGGCCATGCAAGCGACACCGCCCAGGCCCGCCCCATCGTGGTCGGCTTCGGGCCGTGCGGCATCTTCGCCGGCCTGCTGTTGGCGCAAATGGGCTTCAAGCCGATCGTGCTCGAACGCGGCAAGGAAGTGCGCCAGCGCACCAAGGACACCTGGGGCCTGTGGCGCAAAAGCGAGCTCAACCCCGAGTCCAACGTGCAGTTTGGCGAAGGCGGCGCCGGCACCTTCTCCGACGGCAAGCTGTACAGCCAGATCAAGGACCCGCAGCACCACGGCCGCAAGGTGCTCGAAGAGTTCGTCAAAGCCGGCGCGCCGGACGAGATCCTGTACATCAACAAGCCGCACATCGGCACCTTCCGCCTGACCAGCATGGTCGAGAAGATGCGCGAAGAAATCATCAACCTGGGCGGCGAAGTGCGCTTCCAGGAAAAAGTCACCGACCTGCTCACCGACGGCGAGCAACTGACCGGTGTGGTGCTGGAGAGCGGCGAACAACTGCACTCACGCCATGTGGTGCTGGCCCTGGGCCACAGCGCCCGCGATACCTTCCGCATGCTCCACGCCAAGGGCGTGTTCATGGAAGCCAAGCCGTTCTCGGTTGGGTTCCGTATCGAGCACCCGCAGTCGCTGATCGACAAGGCGCGCCTGGGCAAATACGCAGGCCACCCGAAACTGGGAGCTGCCGACTACAAACTGGTGTATCACGCCAAGAACGGCCGCTCGGTGTACAGTTTCTGCATGTGCCCAGGCGGCACCGTGGTCGCCGCCACCAGCGAGCCGGGCCGCGTCGTCACCAACGGCATGAGCCAGTATTCGCGCAACGAGCGCAATGCCAACTCGGGCATCGTCGTGGGTATCGACCCCGAGCGCGATTACCCGGGCAGCCCGCTGGCCGGCATCGAGCTGCAAGAGCGCCTCGAAGCCCACGCCTATGTGATGGGTGGCAGCAATTACCACGCCCCCGCGCAACTGGTCGGTGACTTTGTCGCCGGGCGCCCTTCCAAGGCCCTTGGCAGCGTCGACCCCTCCTACAAGCCGGGCGTCACCCTGGTCGACCTGGCCGAAGCCCTGCCGGCGTTTGCCATCGAGGCCATCCGCGAGGCACTGCCGGCCTTCGACCGCCAGATCAAAGGCTACAACCTGCATGACGCGGTGCTCACCGGCATCGAGACGCGCACCTCCTCGCCACTGCGCATTACCCGTGGCGACGACTACCAGAGCCTTAACCTCAAGGGGCTGTTCCCGGCAGGTGAAGGCGCAGGCTACGCGGGCGGCATTCTGTCGGCGGGTGTCGACGGCATCCGCATCGCCGAAGCAGTCGCGCGGGACATGCTCGGGCTGTAAGCCTGCATACGGCGATAGCGTCCAATAAAAAACCCCGAATCGGCCAGGCCGGTTCGGGGTTTTGTTTTTACGGCTGCAGTCAGTGGCTGACGCGGCTGGTGCCATCCACGGTCATGATGCGCACGCGCTCGCCGACCCGGAAGATTTCGTTCTGCTGCACCTGCTGCACATAAGCACGCATGCTGCCGTCATCTTCACGGACAGTAATTTCCACACCCTGGGTGCGGGTCAGGCCTTCTTCAGCCGCAGAACCTGCCAGGCCACCGGCAACCGCACCGATCACCGCAGCCACGATGCTGCCACGGCCGCCACCAACTGCCGAACCGGCCACACCACCGACAATGGCGCCAGCGCCACCGCCAATTGGGGTCTTGGTGCCCTCGATTTTCACGGGGCGCAAGGATTCGATGGTACCCATACGCACGGTCTGCACGCGGCGGGCCTCATCACGGGAGTAGCTGTCGCCGGTCAGCGACGACTGGCAGCCGCCCAGCAGAAGGGCCATGGTGGTGAAGCTCGCCACCAGCAAAACGGATTTACGCATGAGGACAATCTCCAAAAGACAGGTGACTATTAGACTCTGCACCATGACCGGTGTCACGGCGCAACGATGACAAATTTGTTCTCATTCAGCTCGGGTACAGCCAAACAGCGGCTGCAGACCGGACTCAACAGGTTGGACCAAGGATAGTCATGGATTACTTCATCGTTGTCGTGGCCACAGTGGCTGGCCTGTATTTCCACGGTTGGCTGTACGTGCGCATGCGCCGTTGGATGGACCGCGACCTGGCCTTGTCGATGGCCGGCAGCGACCCCGCGCGGCGCGAGCACATGCTGCAATTGCTGCAGCGGGCGCAGCGGGAGAAGGTAAAACGCAAGGACCTGCCAGCCTGGCTGCAACGCGAAGCGGCAAGACAACCGTAGACAGGGGCCGCGTTACGGCCCCCTTGGGCATTACGGCGCCAGGCGCTCGCGCTGCCATTGCCCCTCTACCAGGCGGTAGTTGAGGCGATCATGCAGACGGCTGGCGCGGCCCTGCCAGAACTCGATGCGCTCGGGCAGCAAACGGTAGCCTCCCCAGTGTTCCGGGCAATGCGGCTGGGTGTCGCTGAAGCGCGCCTCGGTGGCCTTGACCAGCCCTTCGAGTTCTTCCCGATCAGCAATGACCTGGCTCTGCGGCGAAGCCCAGGCCCCCAGGCGGCTGCCCAGTGGACGCACCTGGTAATAGTCGTCCGATTCCTTGGCCGTGACCTTCTCCACCCGCCCCTCGATACGCACCTGGCGCTCCAGCGCCGGCCAGAAGAACGTCATGGCGGCAAACGGGTTGGCCGCCAGATGCTGGCCCTTGGCACTGGTGTAGTTGGTAAAGAAGGTGAACCCAAGCGCATCCAGGGCCTTGAGCAACAGCACCCGGCAATGTGGGCGACCCTCGGCGTCGACGGTCGCCAGGGTCATGGCGTTGGCCTCCACCGGCAACTGCTCGGTTTTCACCGCGTCAGCGAACCAGTGATGGAACAAGGCGAACGGCTCCCCCGGAGCCTGGGCTTCGGCCAGGCCATCACGGGTGTAGTCGCGGCGCATATCGGCCAGGGTTTGGGTCATTGCTGCGGTTCCTTGACGATCAGTTGGTCTTCGCAGGGCTATTGGCGGCAACTTTCTTGTCGGTGGTTGCCTTTTTTGCGGCAGGCTTGGCTGCTGCAGGTGCTTTCTTGGCGGCAGCGGTGGCCTTGGCTGGCGCCTTGGTCTTGGCTACGGTTTTTTTCGCAGCAGGTTTTGCTGCAGCCTTGGCGGCCGGTTTGGCAGCGGGCTTGGCCGCAGGTTTAGCGGCAGCGGCGGCCGGCGCCTTGGCGTCCTGCGTGGCAACCATCGCGGCTGGCTGAGGCGCCTGGGCAGGCTGTTGGTACTTGGCCAGCAGGGCAACCATGGTGTCCTGCGGCGTCAGCAGCAGCTCGACACGGCGGTTCAAGGCCCGGCCGGCAGCGCTGTCGTTGGCCGCACGCGGCATGACCGAACCCATGCCCTTGAGCATCAGGCGGTCACGTTTCAGGCCGCTAAGACGGAAGATCGCCGAGACCGAGGCTGCGCGCTCCAGGCTGAGCTTCTGGTTGGCAGCCGTGGCGCCACTGCTGTCGGCATGGCCGAGAATCAGAATGGCGGTCTTGTTGTCGGTCTCGATGGCCTTGGCCACCTGGGTAATCGGGCCGAGGGTCAGTGGCAGCAGCATGTTCGGGCGGTCAGGGTTGTAGGCCCCGTCCACCGGGATGGTCACCGCCAGCACATCTTCACGGCGCTCCAGCTCGAACTTGCTGCCCTTGATGGCCTCGCGCACTTTAGGTTCGTACTGGTCGAGCCAGGCCTGGGTGGCCTTGTGGTCGATTTTCGGCACGGCAGCGGCTTGCGCCTTGCTGTCGTCACCGCCAAACGGCCACCACCAACGGCTGCCGCTTTCTGATTTGGCATCGGCCTTGGCCACGTTCTCGGTAACAGCGCCCTTCACTTCCTTGTCGGCAACTGCGTCCGAACCAAATGGCCACCAGCTCAGGCCGCTGTCTTTGGACGCGTCCTGCGAATGGCTGGCGCAGCCGGTCATGGCCAGGCACAGCGCGAGTGCTAAGGTTTTATGTGAAGACATCAGCGATACACCATGAAATAGAAGGATATTTTGCCCACACGGATGAGGCGTTGGCATTGAGGATAGTCAAAGGCCGCAGGCAATACCCGCGTTACCCGATCAAAGGCAGGTGCCCAACACCCGCACCAGTTGTTGCGCGCGCGGGTCCATCAGCACATAAGGGCCGAGGGTATTGGTGACAAAGCCAAAAGCCACGTCGTGCTCCGGGTCGGCAAAGCCAACCGAGCCGCCTGCCCCCGGGTGGCCGAAGGCACGGGCGCCAAGGCCGAAGGTGGCATTGGCCACCGTGGGCTGGTCGAGCATGCAGCCCAGGCCGAAGCGCGTCTGGGTGAGCAAGGTGCGGTCCTGGCCCAGGCTGTGTTCACGGGTCAGCTCATCCAGTAGTTCGGATTCGAGCAAGCTGCCATCGAGCAGCCCGGCATAAAAACCGGCCAGGCTACGGGCGTTGCCGTGCCCGTTGGCCGCAGGCTGCTGCATGCGCCGCCATTCAGGCTTGTTGGTACTGGTAAGAATTGCCGGCGGGTTGGTAAAGGCGCGCGTCGACAACGCCTCGGGCTCACGCATCGTCACCTGCAGCAGGCGCTGGGCAGCGGCATCGCCGGCATTGCCCTTGCCACGGGCAATATGCGCCACCCGGTGGAACTCTTCATCGGCAAGGCCAACATGGAAGTCCAGGCCCAGCGGCCTGGCGGTGCGGGCGACAATCGAATCACCAGGGCCACGACCGTCGGCGCGGCGAATCAGCTCACCGAGCAGCCAGCCATAGGTGATGGCGGCGTAACCGTGTTCGCTGCCGGGCGTCCACCAGGGTGCTTCGGCGGCCAAGGCATCGACCATGCCCTGCCAGTCGTAAAGCATCTCGGCGGGCAGCAGTTGGCGGATGGCCGGCAGGCCGGCGCGATGGCTGACCAAGTGGCGCAGGGTGATGTTGCCCTTGTCGGCCTGGGCAAACTCGGGCCAGTAACGCGCTACCGGTGCATCCAGCGCCAGCTTGCCTTCCCCGACCAGTTGCAGGGCGGTGACGGCCGTGAACGTCTTGGTGCAGGAGAACAGGTTGGCAATGGTATCGCTGTGCCACGCCTGCTGGCCGTCCTTGTCGGCGGTGCCGGCCCACAGGTCGACAACAGTCTCGCCGCCGACCTGGATGCACAGCGCAGCGCCACGCTCCTGGGGATCCTCGAACAACGCGGCGAAGGCATCGCGCACCGCCTCGAACTTCAGCTCATAGTGACCCTGGATCTGCACCCGCTACCTCTCCGTACGACCTGACTGGCAAAGGCGTGCATTGTTTCAGTAGTTGGGCGGTTTGCCTACTGGATGGCCCTCGATAAAGCCGCGGAATCGCCCACTCCTGCCCCGCCCGACCCGCTTACTGCGCCGGTTTCTGCAACACGGTGCGCAACTGACCAACGGCTTGCAGGTTGCTCTTTCGCACGGCTTCGACGAAGCCCGGGTAGGCCACATCGGTGATGGCCACAAGCCCAAGGTGGCCGTTTTCGCCGTCGAGCAACCGGCCGCTGGCCGGCTGGTCGAGGTACTGGAACCAGTGCGCCCCGACAATCATGGGCTGGGCCAACGCCGCCTTGAGGAAGTTGCCGTACGCAGGGCCCCGCTCCTCTTCCCGCGCAACTTCGACCGGACCTGGCCAGAACGGGCCGCGATCACGCGAACCGAACTGAAACTCCGACACCAGCACCGGCTTGTCCAACTCGGCCAGGCGCTCGAAATCGTAACCGTCCTGCGGTTTGAGGGTATAGAAGTTGAAGCTCAGCACGTCACAGTAACGCGCGCAGGCCTTGACCGCTTCCGGCGTACTCTGCGCAAAGCGCCCGCCCAGCAGCAGGTGGTTGGGCGCGTGCCAGTTGAGGGCATCGGCGATGGTCTTGAAGTAGGTTTCAGCGAATACCTGCTGGAAGTACTGGTAGTCACGCTCGATTTCCGGGTGTTCCGGGTTGGGCAGTGGCGCCTCGAAGCCTGGGTCTTCCATCAACTCCCAGGCACTGAGCTCGATGCCCCAAGCTTTGGAAAGGCCGTCCTGGTTGCGGTACTTGTCGCGCAACTGTTTAAGGAAGGCGCGCTTGGCCGGCACGTCGGTGGTCAGGCGCAAGGTGCCGAACGCCAGGCCATAGCGGGCTTTGGGGTCTGCACCCGGCGCAGCCCAGGCCAGTTCGTTGTCGGCAAAATAACCAATCAGCCAAGGGTCATCGCGGTGGTCGCGTGCGGCAATGGCCACGGCGCGTTCGGTGGCCATGGCAAAGCGCGGGTCGAACGGGTCGGGCATGCGCCCCCACCAGTCCATGCCGGTGCTGATGCTGGCGTAGTCGCCAACGATCGACAGTGGCAGCGTGTAGGGCATGCGCTGGGCGTGTTCAAACGACGGGTCGCTCCAATTGCCCAAGGTGTTGAAACCCCACGCCTGCAAGCGGTCGAGGGTATGCGCCTGCCAGCGCGCGGCATCGAGTGCCAGCGGCGGGCATGGGGCAGCCTGCGCATCGGCCTGGCACGGTTTGGCATAGGTGCGCTGCAGATTGGCACTGTAGAAGTCGAACCAGCGCCCCTGCTTGAAGTGGCGGCCCTGAGAGGACGTGTTGCCGTCGTCGTTATTGCCCTGGCCATAGAAAGCCGCCAGCGCCTGGCCCTCGCCTGGCAGGTTTTTGAACATGCCCTCGCGGCCCTGAACATAGGTGCGCCCGCCGTCTGGCGCAACGGCATTGACCCCAAGCGAATAGAACGGGTGGCCGTCCGGTGTCACCAGGTACCAGCGCCCGTCACGTTTTTCGGTACGGAAGAACCCTTTGGCGTCGAACGCAGGGCCTGCCTGCACACCGCCGTATGGGTCCAGGCCGAGCTTGTCGCGTTCGGCCAGCCAGGCCTTGAGCTGCGGCTGCTCACGCAGGCTGGCAGCCTTGAGCTGCTCGTCGCTGCTGACCTTTTCTGGCCAGTTGCCGCGTGTCGACTGGCCAAAGCCGTCGATCAGCTCGCTGTAGGCAGCCTTGAATGCAAGGTCATCGTCTTGCAGGCCTACGCGCTCGATCAGCAGGCTCTGGGAAACATTCGGGTTGGGGATGCTCAGGCTCACCGAGGTGACCTGCTTGAGGTCCACTTCACCCTTGCTGCTGGCCAGCAGCAGGCGCTCGCCGCCGTGGCTCCAAGGCATCGGCGGGCCGGCGCGCATGCCCTGGCTTAGCGGCGAGCGGGCGACCAGCGGAACCATTACCGTCTGCGCCGGGCCGGCCGGCAGGTCGACGCGACTGGTCAGCGTGCGGCCATCGCTACCCTGAACGGTGACATCTACCGTGAGCGCCCAATCCATGCCGCTTTGCAGGCGCAGGGTGAGGAACTGCCCGGCCGACCAGTCCCACGCGCCGCTTGGCGGCGCCAGGCGCAGCGTCGGCTGGGGCACGGGGTTGAATACCACCCGCCGCAGCACCTCGCCTTCGGCGGTTTGCTCTGCGTTGTACTGCGGCATCCCGGCGTCCTGGGTGGTGACGTTCACCACCGAGGCAGGGCGCACGAAACTGAACAGTGTCTGTTGCCCGGCGAGCAACGGCGCGCTGAACAACAGGGTAAGCATGGCAGGTAGGGTGCGACGGATCATGGGGCGGTAGCTCTCCTTCTGAACCCTCATGGGTTCGCAACTCAGTCATGGACAGCACGCCGGTGCATCTTGCTCCGGCGGTCAGCTGATTTCGCGCCGGAACGGCGGAAGTGCATTGAGAATAGCCTTGCCGTAGCGCTGGGTGACCAGGCGCCGGTCGAGCAAGGTGATGACACCACGGTCCTGCTCGGTACGCAGCAGGCGGCCGCAGGCCTGGATCAGGCGCAGCGAAGCGTCAGGTACGGCGATTTCCATGAACGGGTTGCCGCCACGGGCCTCGATCCACTCGGCCAGCGCAGCCTCGACCGGATCATCGGGCACCGCGAAGGGGATCTTGGCGATAACCACGTGTTCACAGTAGGCACCCGGCAAGTCGACACCTTCGGCGAAGCTTGCCAGGCCGAACAGCACGCTGTGCTGGCCATCGTCGACCCGCGCCTTGTGCTTGTTCAGGGTTTCCTGCTTGGACAGGTTGCCCTGGATCAGCACCAGCTTGCGCCAGTCGCGGTCCAGGCCGTCGAATACATCCTGCATCTGCTTGCGCGAAGAGAACAGGATCAGCGCGCCGCGAGCACCCTCGACAATGCCGGGCAGCTCGCGAATGATCGCCGCGGTATGCGCCGTGGCATCGCGCGGGTCGGCACCCAGGTCCGGCACCCGCAGCACGCCTGCGTCATCGTGCACGAACGGGCTGGGTACCACGCACTGCACCGCATCACGCGGCAGCCCCGAACGCATGCGGAAGCGGTCGAACTTGCCCAGCGCGGTCAGCGTGGCCGAAGTGACCAGCGCGCCGAAGGCGACATTCCACAGATTGCGCCGCAGCATCTCGGCGGCCAGGATGGGGCTGGCGTTGACCTCGATATCGAACAACGCGCCGGTTTCGGCCAGGGTCAACCAGCGCGCCATCGGCGGGCTGTCTTCCGGGTCTTCGGCGGTGAAGGCGGTCCATAGCTCCCAGTTGCCCTGGGCGCGGGTGACCAGGCTGCCGAACAGCGGATACCACTCTTCAGCCTGATGGCTGGCGATGCCAATGCTGCTTTCGCCGTCCATGCCTTCCTTGAGCAAGTCGGCCAGACGGGTGAACAGGTCGTTGAGGCGGGCAAAGCCTTTTTTCAGCTCGATGCCGACTTCGCGGATTTGCTCGGGCACCACACCGCCTTCGAAACGGTAGCGCGGCCGGTCACGGCCTTCCATGTCTTCCCCGGCACGGAAATCGGCCACCTGCTCGCACAGGGTGAACATGAACTGCTGCTGAGTGCGCACTTCACGCGCAAGCTCCGGCACCTGTTCGATGTAGCGGCCAAGGTCGCCCGGCAGCGGGTGCTGGGCCAACAGCTTGGTCAGGTTCTTGGCGGTTTGCTCAAGCCAGTCGGAGGTGGAGCGCAGGCGAGAGTAATGGGCGAAGTGGCCGATGGCCTTGTCGGGCAGGTGATGGCCTTCGTCGAATACGTACATGGTGTCACGCGGGTCGGGCAGCACCGCGCCGCCACCCAGTGCAAGGTCGGCCAGCACCATGTCGTGGTTGGTGACGATGACATCGACCTTGCCCATGCCTTCACGTGCCTTGTAGAACACGCACTGCTGGAAGTTCGGGCAATGGCGGCCGGTGCACTGGCCGTGGTCAGTGGTCAGGCGCGCCCAGTCCTGGTCTTCGATGTTTTCCGACCAACTGTCGCGGTCGCCGTCCCAGCGGTTGCCCGCGAGCTTTTCGATCATGCTGTTGAACAGCTTCTGGCTGCGCTCATCGACTTCGATATGGAAGCCTTCTTCTTCGAACAGCTGCGCGGTGGCCGACTGGGCGTGGCCTTCTTGCAGCAGCACGTCGAGCTTGGACAGGCACAGATAGCGCCCACGGCCCTTGGCCAGCGCAAAGCTGAAATTCAGCCCACTGTTGCGCATGAGGTCGGGCAGGTCCTTGAACACGATCTGCTCTTGCAGGGCCACGGTTGCGGTGGCAATCACCAGGCGCTTGCCTGCGGCCTTGGCGGCGGCAATGGCGGCCAGGCTGTAGGCGACGGTCTTGCCGGTACCAGTGCCGGCCTCGACCGCTACCACGGCGGGTTCGCCTGCACGGCGGCCTTCGTCGTCGGTGGCAATGTCACCGAGCACCTTGGCGACTTCGGCGATCATCAGGCGCTGGCCATAGCGCGGCTTGAGGCTTTTGGCTTCGAGGAAACGCGAGTAGGCGCCCTGGATGGTGGCTTTGAGTTCGGTACTGATCATGGTCTGCGGACGCCCGAAGGGCTGGATATATTTTCAGTGTTTCGCATGGGGGGCTATCATACCCGGCTATTGCCCTTTGTGCCGAATGGAGATCCGGATGGTTGCCTTTGCCCTGCCCTATACACTGCATGTTCTGGCTGCCCTGATTTGGGTCGGCGGGATGTTCTTAGCCTGGCTGGTGCTGTGCCCGGCAATGGTTTCAACGCTTGAGGGGCCGGCGCGGCTGCGGTTGTGGGTGGAAGTTTTCCGACGCTTTTTCGGATGGGTCTGGCTTGCGGTGGTGGTGCTGGCAGTGAGTGGGGTGGGCATGATTCACCTGCGCTTCGCCGGCTTCGAGACGGCACCGCGGTATGTTCAGGTGATGATCGGCGGTGGGATCGTGATGTTCGCCTTGTTCATGCGGGTACAGGCGTTGCTGCTGCCTGAGCTGCGCGCGGCTGTGCAGGCAGAGGATTGGGCTGCGGGGGCCGGGGTGCTGGCGCGGATTCGACGGATGGTCGGGGTTAATCTGCTGATCGGGGTTGGGGTTGTGGCGGTTGCCAGTTCGCGGCTTTGGGTTTGATCTAGCTGACGATCTCTGCCCCCTAACGCCAGCAACATGAACCAAAAGCCGCACGAGGTAGGAGCGGCCTTGTGCCGCGAAAGGGCTGCGAAGCGGCCCCAGCGATATTAGCGTGGTGCACAAATCCTGGGGGCGCTTCGCACCCCTTTCGCGGCACAAGGCCGCTCCTACACTTACCGGGTAAAACGGCGCCGATATCGCGGCTGGGCGCGGCCCCACGGTCGCGTTTACTCCACAAGCCCCAGCCGGCCTCAAAGCCGCTGCAGAATCAGCTCCCCAGCAGCCCCAGCCAAGCCAGGCTCACCCGCCTGACCGGGCCGCCCATTGGCTCCGGCGGCCGTGCGATAAACCAGGCAGCCTTTACTCGCCCCACCTTTACCCGGCACACCGGCAGCGCCACCTTGCCCCGGCGCCCCGCCATCGACCCGCACTTCAACCCGTTCGCGCGCAAACCCTTGAGGCAGCGCCAGCCGCACTCGCCCGCCAGCCGCCCCGTCGTGCCCATTGCCGCCATTATCAGCGTTGGCACCCCGGCTGGCCTGGCCCCAAGTACAGCCACCGGCCTTGCCATTGGCGCCATCCAGCCCAACGTAACCCGGCGCACCCGCACCGCCGCGCGCATCGATTACCAAGCGTTCAGCTTCCAGCGCTTCAAGGCGGATATCCAGGTCCCGGCCCGGACGCGCAGCGCGCTCGTAACTGCCCGGCGCGCCAGGAGCGCTGAACTCGCTGCCCGCGCCAAGCGCTGCGCTGCCCGCCACGATGCTCAAGCCCGCAGCGGCAGGGGCAATGGCAATGCGCGCATCACGGCCAAGCTCAAGGTGGTCGATCTTTAAATCAGTCAGCGTGGCCGGCAACAGCAAAGTGGCAGAATCGGCCACCCGTAGCTGCTCCAGGTGCACGCTTGCAGCCTTGTTGGGCAAGCGCAGCATCGAATGGGCAGCCACTTCCAGGCTCTCGGCCTGGGCCATCGGCGTGGCCAGGGCAGCCAGCAACATCAGTTTACGCACGGCGCGACGCCTCTTCGGGTTTGGGGATGGACATGACATGGAAGATACCGGTCAGCAGGATCTGCAACCGGTCGAACCAGCGGTGGCTGCGCCCGCGCAAGCTTGCGTTGAAGCACAGCACTTCAAGCACATGCAGGCCAAGCAGGGAAATGCCAGCAGCGTTGATCAGCAGGTTGAGCGGCAGCGGCTGCGGGATCAACAGATTGACCAGCACCACCCACCAGAACACCACGGTCAGGAACTTGCCCAAGCCCAGGATGAACTTCATGCCCTCGCCCCCACTGACATTATTGTTGTGCCGGCAAGGCCCGCCGAGCGGGCCATGTCGACAACAGTACCCCCGTTGCAAGGGCGCGCGCCAGAGGGTGTTCAGTTAAGGTGCAGTTCCACCCGTCGGTTCTGCACACGGCCCTCGTCGGTGTCGTTGTCAGCCACCGGTTCGCTCTCGCCACGCCCCTGGCTGGTCACCTTCTGCGGCGCCAGCCCCTGGCTGATAAGGTACTCGGCCACGCTGCTGGCACGGCGCTCGGACAGCCCCTGATTGTAGGCATCGGAGCCGACACTGTCGGTATGGCCGATCACCTTGACGCTCACCACGCTGGGGTCGTTGAGCTTGGGCAGCAGGCTGTGCAGGCGCTGCTGCGCGCCGGTATTGAGCTCAGCGGAATTGAAGGCGAACAGCACCTGGCCCTGGTCGTCGAGGGTAATCACTTGCGGGGTGGCGGCTACAGGCTCGGGCTGGGTCTGTGCCGGCGGATATTGCGGCACTGGGCACCCCATGTGGTTCACCGGGGTTCCGGCCGGGGTGTCGGGGCAACGGTCGCGGCGGTCGAATACACCGTCATCGTCCTGGTCGCCGTCCTGGGCATAGCAGACAAGGCCACCGACGATCGCCCCCGCAGCGCCAGCACCGGCCGCCCAACTGGAACTCTCGATAGCCCCGAGGCCGCCGCCGACCAGCCCGCCAAGCAGGCTGCACAGTGGCCAGGTCCGTTGATTGAGGGGTGCGCTGCCATCGCTGTGGGTGGCGCAGCCGCCCAACAGGCCAGTCACCACCAGTAGCGGCAGCGCCGCCTTCGACATGACATTCATGATCGATGCTCCTGTGTCACCGGCCACTACCGGTCACACAGGAGTAAAGACGCGCCCGCGCCACTTCTCAAGGCGCGCACGCACTGCGCTCAACGCTGGATCTTGATCTCGGTGCGGCGGTTCATGGCGCGGCCGTCGGCGGTTGCGTTGTCAGCCACCGGCTGGATTTCACCGGCACCGACCACCGAAACGAAGCTACTGCGCGACACGCCGCTCTGCACCAGATAATCCGTTACCGAATGGGCACGGCGCTCGGACAGTTTCTGGTTGTACGCATCGGAGCCGACGCTGTCGGTATGCCCACTGACGCTCAGGCGCGCGCTCGGTGCTTCTTGCTTGAGGCGCGTGGCGATGGTGTTGAGGCGGTCCTTGTCGGTGGCCGTCAGGCGCGCCGAGTCGAACTCGAAGTGCACATCGCGGATGACGATGACTTCCTCCTTCTGCACCACCACTTCTTCCTGCACCACAGGCGCTGCCGGCGGGCAACCGTTGGCATCGACCTGCACCCCGCGCGGGGTGCCAGGGCACTTGTCGCGACTGTCCGGCACACCATCGCCGTCCTCGTCGCCGTCACCATTGGCCCAGCAGTAGCCAGCCGCCAGGCCACCGCCGAGCAAGGCGCCCCAACCAGCCCAGCTGGAGCTTTCGATGGCGCCCAGGGCCGCGCCGCCCACGCCCCCGACGGCAGCACACTTCGGCCAGTCGGTTTTTTGCAAACCTGCACAACCAGTCAACACACTGGTGAGCAGAACCAGGGGTATCGCTGTGCGTACTATGCTCATCTTGTTGCTTCTCCTAGGGGGGAATCGGTGCAAAACCGATGCTCTGGGAGTAAAGACCGCTGTTTCACGATGTGCCAGCAATAAGCCACGCCTCTTTGCCTGCGCGCTCCAGGCCGCTAGTCTTGAGCGACCTGAACGAGGAATGGCAATGACCGACGCTGTCTCACTCCGCACGCCGCAGCAAGCGCTGGCCGCCCTGCTCGAACGCTTTGCCCCGCGCACCTTGCTGCTGGTGGGCACGCGCTTCCCGGCACTGGACGCCTTTGCCAAGGCCCACCCGCAGACGCACATCGAGCTGGCCGCGCCCGGCCCGCTGCCGGCGCCGCTGGCAGCACAACGCTTCGAGCTGGCGCTGCTGGTGGATTGCCTGGAGCACTTGCCCAAGCGCCAGGGCCTGGAGCTGCTCGGTGGCATCCGCAACCTCAATGCCAGCCGCGTCGCGGTACTGGCCGACCTCGCCGCCTGCGGCTGGCACGACACCGACTTTTTCTCGCTGGCGCTGTCGGCAAGCGAAAAATTCACCCGCGACGAACAGGTGCTGAGCCTGTTCACCTATGATCTGCACGACTACAAACAGGTCCCGGACTGGCTCAACGCCAGGTTCTGGGCCAATCCGGAAATGTTTGGCAAGTACTGGTGGTAAACCCATGAATATCAAGGGCTTACCTCACCATGAACGCTATCGAAGCTATCCCCGAGCAGGGCCAACTGTCACCAGCCTGTAACCAGCCTTGTCACCAAAGACCATCTCAGGCCCTTTCGGTCTGGCACTACAGACGGTCAGGAATCTATTACCTGAGGGTTCGCCCTCGGGGATGCTCAACCCGTAGTCTCGCCATCTCTCTCCGTTCCACCGATAGGCCAACCGCTATGCAGTTCTCCAAGGACATCCTCAAGACACTGGCTGTCTTCCACCTCGACCGCCCTGAGGCTTCGTGGGAGGACCTCAGGGAGCGCCTCAAAGAGATCGCTGAGGACGCCCTACAGGGCCATAGCGAGGACTCACGGGGCCTCTACATGGAAATCTATGACCAGATGAACAATCACCTCGCTGAGGCTGCCTCGCTTGGTCGGTTCACTGGGAGCCAGCAGCGAGCCATTGGCACAGGCCAGCGAGTTCTCAGGGCTGCTCAGGAGCGTCTTGAGGGTCGCCCTCAGGAACTCACAGAGATCATTGGGGAGCTGTCTTGTAGCACGTCTGTAGCCCCTTCCGTGTCCCTATCTGTAAATGCGTCCCTTCCCCTATCTGTTTTACCGTCAGATGAGCCAGTGACCTTTGAGACCCTCTCAGGGCTCTATCTGGCTGAGCGCAAGGGCAACGTCACTGCGACCACTCACAAATCAGTCACGTCCGCTTGCCGGACCCTCAGCGGGCTCCTTGGAGACTTGAACCTCAAGACCCACACTCGGGCCGATATGGTGGCGCTGAAGGAGAAAGTCATTGATGGTCGCAAACCTCTGACATCCAACAAGCTACTCACTCAGCTATCAACTGTGATGAGCTGGGCGGTAAATAACGGATTCCTTGAGCGCTCTTTTGACAAGGGCCTGAAGATCGAGAGAGGCGCTGAGAGCACTCGCAAGCCCCTGACTCAGGATCAGGTGGTCAAGATCATGGATCACGCGAATGGTCTGGCTATAGACGATTGGAAGCGCTGGGCCTTGTCCCTTGGGGTTCTCACAGGTGCCCGCATTGGGGAAATCTACCAGTTGACCAAGGAGGACATTAAGCAGGTGGACGGCATCACCGTTATCGACATCAACAAAGATGAAAACGGTGGAAAGACCCTGAAGAACAGCTTCTCCGTGAGGCAAGTCCCTCTGGTGGATGGGGCCTATGGGTTCTCTCTTCAGACCTTCCTTGAGTGGGTCGATGCCAACGAAGGCCGTCTGTTCAAGGCCAAGGAACATTACTTCAACAAGCCGCTCAATGAGGCCCTCAGGGAACCTCTGGGTCTGGCCTCTGGCGGGAATCAGTCGTTCCACTCACTGAGGCATTCCCTGTCGGGTCTGCTGAAGGCCGCTGCGACCCCTGAGGTCATCGCTCAGAGCATCACCGGGCACAGCTCAGGGAATATCACTTACGACCTCTACGCGGGGTCTCAGAGGGTTCCTGTGAGAACACTCCATGAGGCTCTGGTGAAGGCGTTCTCTTCAGGAGCCCGTTTGAATTGAGTCCCTGCCAATGAGTCGCTTCTGATGGATGGCAAAAGGCTACTTTTCGTTGTTAATATAGTGTTTTTGTAGAGACGGACGGATTCGAATGAAGGTTTTCATAAGCTGGTCAGGCCCAGTAAGTAAGAGATTAGCGGAGTCTATCCGTGACTGGCTCCCCGGAGTTTTACAACTCGTAACCCCTTACTTCACTCCCTCTGATATTGAGAAGGGTGGGCGTTGGGCCAACGACATCGCAAAGGAACTTTCGAGTGCTGAACTTGGAATTCTCTGCATCACCCGAGACAACATCCATAGTGACTGGATACTGTTCGAGGCGGGCGCACTATCAAAGAGCCTCGACAAAAGTTTTGTCTGTCCGATTCTATTTGGTATCAACAACGCAGACCTTGCGGGCCCGTTGAAGCAATTCCAAACGACCGAATTCACAAAGACAGACTTTCACAAACTAATCACTGTAATTAATGGCAGGCTTGGCGACCAGAAACTTCCTGTAAAAACGCTGGATAATGTTTTTGAGAAATGGTGGCCTGATCTCGAAGAAAAAATCAACGAAATCCTTAGCTCCATTACTATTGTTGACGGTCCAGTACGCGGAGATAGAGAAGTCTTAGATGAGATTTTGCTCTTGACCCGATCTGCCTCTCGTCAGAACTCTGGAATTCCTACCAAGCCTATCGAGGAGTTACTGGAGGCATTTATTAATGCGCACAATATAGATGCAATGGAAGCCGGGGGTTATCAAGAATCCTTGGATGCGCTCAAAGAAATGTCACGTTCAATTCGATATCTCGCAAGAAGGGCCAAGCCCGAGTCATCGAAACTTGCGGACCTTTTTGAACAGTTCGAGGCCCTACCTTATGAGGCGAGATCTCATAAGCATGTAGTAAACGGGGATGACGATATACCGTTCTGAGCCGGAGCAAATGCAAAGTGAGACCCACTCATCGTCGATGCTCTGACCATGGCGATGAGTTCCCCTAATATGCGCATCTGTCAACCAGAATTTAAAAACCCTCACTATGGCCAGGACACACAGAGACCACCGAAAGAAATCTCACAGTGCCCTGCCATCCCTACCGGGCATCCTTGCGATCCCGATCAGCGACGACCAAGCGATAAGAGACCAGCCACCATTGCGGTGATGTGAGCCAGCGCCAGCAGTCCCCGATAAGCAGACCACAGCGTCTGGCTCCAGTAGGAAGGAGCACAGCTTGATACTGTCGATCCATGAACCGATGCCCACGAAGGGCACCGTTGGAGAGACCATGCACGGGATTGGGGCCACCGTGTATCGCTCAAGTTGTACGGGGGCCTTTAACTTAAAGATAACTCTTAGAGCAACTCTATCATTATTATCTTTAAATCAATCCAACAATTAAGACTTAAAGACAATCTCATAGACCTCTCTAAGTTAGGGATTGGTCTTGCGACCATGACACCCCCGTCAATCAGCCACCTCAAAGGAGGTCCAGATGAAATTCCATTTTGCACTTGACGGCATCCCACAAGGACGCCAAGAGACCCTGTTGTCTATTGAGTCAGCTATGTCCACTGGTCGCCATCGTCTCGCTGTCTTCAACCTCAAGAACATCGGTCTACGGACCAGTAAAGGACATGAGAGCTGCCTTGAGTATGTGTCGGGCAAGCTGGGAGCGTTTCTCTTAGATCCCCTTGAAGAAGTTCTGAAAGCCACGGGCCTTGACCTGATCCGTTTCTACCATGTTATTAACGCCGTTCCTGTGGTTCTTACAGTTCGTCGCTATGTTCCAACTTTTACCGTCGCCACGGTTGATCCCTTCGATGCCCTTCAGGCTTGCCATGTCCTGAATCAGCGGCATCAAAACCATTTGAAACCCAGAACCTTTTGATCGTCCTTGAAGATGCCCGCGAAGGCTTTCTCCTTGGCCGTCTGGTCGTGCGCGTCTATGGCGCAAGGACGAATCAAAGGGTCCCCAATAGGAGAACCCAAACCATGAAAATCACCATCACCAAAGTCCTGAAGAACGAAGTCACCGTGTCGGGCCAGACACTGAACCGTGAGTACGTCGAGAACATCATGTTGCCCATGCTGGTCGCCCAATGCGGGACCGTTAAGGGCCAGCAATTCGAGATCGTTAAGGCGTTCGATGAGGCCGGTCTGTCGCTCCAAGCGATTCCCGTAGTTGCCCGAGAGTACCGCCAATACCAATACCAAAAGGCTCAGGAGGGTGCTCGCTTGCAGGCTGAGGCAGATGCCCATGCTGAGCGATGCCGTGAGCATACGCCCCGAGAGATCGCCCAAGCGAAGGCTAAGCGTGAGGAGATTGCAGCGGCCATTCGTGAGCATGGTGCCCGTATGCGTGCCGCCTCCCGTAGCAATAGCGGTGGCTGGTAACAGCACCTCGACCCACTACCACTTCATTCATAATTCAGGAGACAACAATCATGACTAAACCATTCGAGTATGTAGCCCCGCATGTAGACACCGTTAAGTGGCGCGTAAACGCGTCCAATGAAAACACCGGGTCGATTCAATTCAACACTGCTGATGTCCGGCCAGAGACCCAAGCGGCCACCGATGTGTCCGTCTACGTGGAGGCCCTTGTGGAAGCCGCTGAGGACTACTTGAACGGCGATGAGTGGCGAGAGGCTGCCATGGAGGCAACCCCTTGTGAGTTCCGTCCGGCTGGTTCTGAGGCCACTGGGCAACAGATCATCACCATGGCCGACCGCTCTGTCGCCTTCGACCCTCGCAAGAACTGGGATAACGAGACCATCGACAAGGGTGAAGTCCTGGCCGGTTCTGTGATCTTCACCGAGGCCACCGACACGGCATTGGTCATCAGCCACCGTGCCACCATCCTCGACCACAATCTGATGGCAGGCTTCACCGTACAGTCTATGGAGCAAACCGCTGACAAGATGCTCCGTGACATCGAGCACAGTGCAGCCGGCAAGGTCGCTGCCATCTTGGCGACTGCCCCAAGCACCGAGAGCGTCTCTGAGGCCAAGCCAACGGGCAAGCCTGCTGAGATCGCTGAGGACCTCATCGACATCCTCACGACCCACGTTAACCAGACTGTAGGGACCTCGCTGAGTGACTTCGTGATCTTGCTGCCCGTGTCACTGGTGGCTGTCCTTGAGCGCGCTGCTCAACGTGCTGGTCAGGACTCTATCGAGGACCTCATTGGCGCAGGCGTACAGCCGTACACTGGGACCGACCACGGCATCTTCATGTTGCCCAAGCTGTTCACCTCGCTGAGCTACCGTGAGCGCCAAGACGGCAGCGTGTGGCGCATCGAAGCGACCCGCAATCCGAACGCCCAAGGCTGGGACCTTGAGATCATGGCTGTGGTGGACATCATCGCCAATGGCATGGTCAAGTGAAGCTCACTACCGATGGTCTTCAGACCGTCCAAGTGCCGTTCCCGCTGGTCACCAATGTAAAGCTGACCGTCTGATTCCATAGTTCCTCAGGGGCCCGCAATGGGCCTCGATGGGCTTCTTACAGGAGACCGATACCATGAGTCAGCCAATGACCAGAATCCAACGCAAGCGCCTTGTGGTGGCCTTATCGGCTTCCCTCAATGGGCTTCCTATGGGCCCCGCTGTGGCTCGCTTTGAAGCCTATGAGCGTGAGCGTAACCGGGTCCGCAAAGCCGCTAAGGCCATCTGAGAGAGACCTATAAGTCCGACCCGTAGGGCACGGCATGGTCTACGCCTCTTTCAAAACTACTCACTATTGCGACCAATACCTCAACCACTGCACCTGCCCGTCGCTGGGCATCCATCTAATCGAAAGTCTTTCTGTTTGCCCTCTGTGCCACTGTCAGTACCCGTCATGGGGTCTTTCGGCTGCCCGTGGGAGCGAACTCAGAGAGCAAACAAAAGGAAAACATGACCATGAATATCGACATCAAACACAAGCATTCCGGCCACGTCATCATCATCGAAGGTCACGCCTTCAAAGCAAACGACCGGGGCCAATGGGACCTGACTGACATCTGGCGAACCCTGAAGCTGCCCAAGGGTAAGCAACCGGGACAGTGGCGGACCAAGCTCGCTGAGCGTCTGGAACGAATGCAATTTCTGCATGCGTTAAACAACGGGCGTTCTGGCTCCATGGTCTTTGCAACCAAACGAGCAACCATCGAGTACGCTGGGTGGGTCTCTGAGGATTTCAAGGATATGGTCTATGACGCCTTCGAGGCGATCCTTGAGATGCCCGAGGTGGCCGCACTGGTAGCCGACAAGATGGCCTCACTGGGTAATGACCATAGTGCGGACATCCTCAAGCGCATGACCTTCAACGACAAGTGCGATTGGAAGGCCCTTAAGGCTCCCCACAAGAACACTCAAAGGGGTCTCCGGGCTGCCGTAGCAAAAGGCAATCTGACTCCACAGAGAGCCGCTGAGCTGGGCCTCAAGACCATCTAACCATCAACCTATAGGAGAACCCCATGGACCACCTACAGGCCCTCTACTGGGTCTGTCTGGCCGTTCAACTGGGGTTATGGTTGTGGTCTCGCAGGCCACCGTAGTTAGCTGCTCGCCAGTGGTGTCAGTCACACCAGCTCACAGCAGGCCCTTTGAGAATCTGACAGAAAAATCTGAAAGGTCACCATTACAAGACTTCCCGCGCAGGCTCCCCCGTAGGCCCTCGCATAGGTGCCCGTGGGCGCTTTAAGGACACCAGTTAATTCGCCCTTGCGGTCTCGCTGTCTGTCACCAACACTGTCACCAGCTTTGTCACCAAATTCCTTGAGGTCCTCTATGAAGCCCGCTACGCTTGGCCTGCCGCCATACCCCACTCAGTTCTGGGCCAACCCTGAAAACTTCGGCAAGTACTGGTGGTGATTCAATGAGTGTCTCGGTCTGCCCGTGCGGCAGTGGCAACCTGCTCGATGCCTGCTGCGGGCATTATCATGCCGGCACCCCGGCACCGGACGCGCAAGCCCTGATGCGCTCGCGCTACAGCGCCTATGTGCTGGGGCTGGTGGACTATCTGGTGGCAACCACGCTTGTGGCCCAGCAAAGCGGCCTGGACCGCGCGGCCATGGCTGCGTGGAGCGCCCAGAGCACCTGGCTTGGGCTTGAAGTAGAAAGCGCCGAGGTGCTCGGCGGGCAACCCGAGCATGCCTTCGTGACCTTTACCGCGCGCTGGCACGATGCCGAGGGCGATCACCAGCAACGCGAGCGTTCAGCTTTCGTCCAGCACGGCGGGCGTTGGTATTTCATCGACCCGACGGTGGGCCTGAAGGCCGGGCGCAATGACCCCTGCCCCTGCGCCAGCGGCCAGAAGTTCAAGAAATGCTGCGCCAGCTATCTGGTCGGATGAGCCGCTGCACTTGGCGCGCAAGGGTGCGATAATCGCGCCCATATTCAACCGGAGTGACCCTGCAATGACCCAACAACCTCATGTTCATGGCCCTGACTGCAACCACGGCGATGACCATCACCACGACCATGACCACGGCCACGTGCACGGCCCGCACTGCAACCATGGCCACCAGGAGCCGGTGCGCAACGCCCTGAAGGACGTTGGCCGCAACGACCCATGCCCATGCGGCAGCGAGAAAAAATTCAAGAAGTGCCACGGGGCCTGAAGCAGCCACAAGGTTCGAGCGGCAAGCAGCAAGTGAGAGCGGGGTCGCCAACCCATCCGCTTTTGCTTGCCGCTTTCAACTTGAAGCTTGCTGTTTGTCCCACTACCTTTAGCGCCTTTTCCCCGCCTCGCCCCGCAGGAGCCCCGTTCATGGCCGCCGCCGTCCTTCCCCCCTTCCGTCTCCGTTTCGGCGGTGCCGCCGCGCTGCTCGGCATGCTTGCGCTGGCCGGTTGCCAGATCGGCGGCCAAAAGGGCAGCGTTTTGCCTGGCAGCGGTGTGCAACCGCTCAAGGGCCTGGCGCAAAATGTCTCGGTACGGCGCAATGCCATGGGCGCACCGCTGATCGAGAGCAGCAACTTCCATGACGCGTTATTCAGCCTGGGCTATGTCCACGCCGGCGACCGCATTGGCCAGATGCTCACCATGCGTTTGCTGGCCCAGGGCCGCCTTGCCGAAATGGCAGGCCCCGATGCGCTGGAAATCGACCGCCTGATGCGCGCCGCCAACCTCAAGCAGAGCGCCGCCCAGCTGTATGCCGATGCCTCGCCACGGCTCAAGCGCTTCTTCGAAGTCTATGCCCGGGGCGTCAACGCCTACCTGTTCCGCTACCGCAACAACCTGCCGGCAGACATCGCCGCCAGCGGCTACCGCCCGGAATACTGGAAGCCCGAAGATTCGGCGCTGGTCTTCAGCCTGTATGCCTTCAGCCAGTCGGCCAACCTGCAGGAAGAACTCTCCGCCCTTACCCTGGCGCAGAAAGTCGGTGCCGACAAACTGGCCTGGCTGCTGCCTGTGGCCCCCGACGAGCCGCTGGCCCATGGCGAAACCGACAAGCTCAAAGGGGTCAACCTGGCCAACCAACTGCCGGGGCTGGCCTCGCTCGCAGCCGCCAGCCAGCAGCTCGCCGACCTTGGCCTGCTCGGTAGCCCAGGTTCCTCAAACCTGGCGCTTGGCCCGCAGCGCAGCCGCAGTGGCAAAAGCCTGCTGGCCAGCGACAGCCGCGCCAGCTGGGCGCTGAGCCCGGTGCAGATCCACACCGGCAAGTACCAGGTGGCGGGCCTTTCGCTGCCCGGCCTGCCGATTGTGCTGGCCGGCTTCAACGGCAAGCTGGCCTGGAGCGCCAGCGCCGTCATGGCCGACAACCAGGACTTGTTCCTTGAACAGGTGCGCCGCCAGGGCAACCAACTAAGCTACCTGGCCGACGGCAAATGGCAGCCGGCCCGGGGCCGCAACGAGACCTTCCTGGTCCGTGGCCAGCGCCCGCAGCGCGAGGTGATGTACGACACCCGCCACGGCACCCTGCTGCCGGGCCACGGCAGCCTGGGCCTGGCGCTGCACGTGCCACAACTCAAAGGCGACCGCAGCCTGGATGCGCTGTTCGACCTGACCCGCGCCAGCAACATCGAGCGCGCCTTCGACAGCACCCGTGAAGTGGGCGCTGCGGCGCTGAACTTCGTGTTCGCCGAGCCAAGCCATATCGGCTGGCAGGTCAGTGGCCGCTACCCCAACCGCCGTGACGGCCAAGGCTTGCTGCCCTCACCGGGTTGGGACGGGCGCTATGACTGGGATGGCTACGCCGACGCCATGCTTCACCCCTACGACCAGGACCCGACCACAGGCTTCATCGGCCACGCCAACCAGCGCAGCCTGCCCAAGGGTTATGGCATGCAATTGTCGAGCACCTGGTACTACCCCGAGCGCGCCGAGCGCCTGGCCGAGCTTGCCGGCAATGGCCGCCATGACAGCCGCAGCCTGATGGCCCTGCAGAACGATCAGGTGACGTTGCTGGCCGCCAAGCTCAAGCAGATGTTCGACGCCCCTGGCATGGCCCAGCCACTCAAGCAGGCCATCGACGCCTTGCCGGCCGACCAGCGTGACAAAGCCCGTGACGCACTGGCCCGGCTCAAGGCGTTCGACGGTCGCCTGAGCCCGGTGTCGGCCGATGCTGCGCTGTACGAACTGTTCTTGCAGGAAGTCACCCGCCAGACCTTCCTCGACGAACTGGGCCCCGAGTCTGGCGCCGCGTGGCAGGCCTTCGTCAGCAATGCGCAGTTGTCCTACTCAGCCCAGGCCGACCACTTGCTGGGCCGCGAAGACAGCCCGTTCTGGGATGATCGCAGCACCCCGCAGAAAGAAGACAAGCCCGCCATCCTGGCGCGCAGCCTGGCCGCAGCCATCGACACCGGCACCGCGCAACTGGGCGCCGACCGCCGCGCCTGGCAGTGGGGCAAGTTGCACCAGTATCGCTGGCCCGCTGCCAGCTACCAAGGCTTGGGCGATACCCAGACCCGCGCGCCGCTGGCTGCAGGCGGAGACTTCGGCACACTGGCGCTCACCCCGTACGCCTGGGG
Organism: Pseudomonas farsensis; assembly: GCF_014268805.2. GTDB lineage: Bacteria > Pseudomonadota > Gammaproteobacteria > Pseudomonadales > Pseudomonadaceae > Aquipseudomonas > Aquipseudomonas farsensis. Next base: position 413,142 of record NZ_JABWRF020000003.1, on the reverse strand, counting down.
CAACAACTTCGACACACGCCTGCCGAACTCGGCACGCATGGTCGTCGACTTCGGCCAGGCAGAACCCCTGCAGGTGCTGACCAGCAGCGGGCAGTCCGGCAACCCCGCCAGCCGCCATTATGGCGACGGGCTGGATGCGTGGTTCAAAGGCCGCTTCATGAGCCTGCCGGTGCAGCCACAGAACTTTGGCCGGGCGTATGGCAGCCAACGCTTGACCTTGGTGCCTGGCAAGTAATCAGGCGCAGCACAATGAACCCTGTCGCGAGCGACTGCCTCGCGGCAGGCAACTAAATCCGAACTTTATTTCCCCGGCAGCGCTCCCACCTTGTAACGCCCGCCACCGACACCCCTGCCCATGGACCTCGTCATCGCCCGTCCCGAAGGCCTGTACTGCCCACCCGGCGATTTCTATATCGACCCCTGGCGGCCGGTGGATCGTGCAGTGATCACCCACGGTCACGGCGACCATTCGCGTTCCGGCAACCGCCACTACCTCACCGCCACGCCCGGCGCCGGCATTCTGCGTAGCCGACTGGGCCAGGGCATCGACCTGCAAACCCTGCCCTACGGCGAACGCCTGTTGCACCATGGCGTGACCCTCAGCCTGCACCCGGCTGGGCATGTGCTGGGGTCGGCGCAGGTACGCCTGGAATACCAAGGCCAGGTGTGGGTGGCCTCTGGCGACTACAAAGTCGAGCCCGATGGCACCTGCGCGGCGTTCGAGCCGGTACGTTGCCATACGTTCATTACCGAGTCGACGTTCGGCCTGCCGATCTATCGCTGGCCGGCCCAGGCCGAGGTGTTTTCCGACATCAATGCCTGGTGGCGCGCCAACCGCGACCAGGGCAAGGCCAGCGTGCTGTTCTGCTACGCCTTCGGCAAAGCCCAACGCATTCTCCACGGGCTGGATGAGCACATCGGTCCGATCCTGGTGCATGGCTCGGTCGAGCCGCTGAACCGGGTCTACCGCGAAGCTGGCGTGTATCTGCCCGAAACACTGTATGTCGGCGACCTGCCGCGCAATGACCCGATGCTGCGCCAGGCCCTGGTGCTGGCACCTCCTTCGGCAGGCGGCAGCACATGGATGAAGCGCTTCGGCGACTACAGCGACGGCTTCGCCAGCGGCTGGATGCGCCTGCGCGGTGCGCGCAGGCGGCGCGGGGTCGACCGGGGTTTCATCCTTTCCGACCACGCTGACTGGCCGGGCCTGCTGTGGGCCATCAACGCAAGCGGCGCCGAGCGGGTGATGGTCACCCATGGCTCGGTCAACGTGCTGGTGCGCTACCTGAGCGAACAGGGCCTGGATGCTCGCGGGTTCGTCACCGAATACGGAGAAGAAGACGATGTGCCCGCCGCGCAGGCCGACGCATGAAGGCCTTCGCCGAGCTCTACCTGCGCCTGGATGCGACCACCTCCAGCAATGCCAAGCTGCAAGCGCTGCGCGACTACTTTGCCTCAGCGCCGGCAGGCGATGCGGCTTGGGCAGTGTACTTCCTGGCGGGCGGGCGGCCGCGCCAGCTGGTGCCCAGCCGCCTGCTGCGCGAACTTGCCACCGAGCAGGCCGGGCTGCCGGAATGGTTGTTCGAGGAAAGCTATCAAGCGGTAGGCGACCTCGCCGAGGCCATCTCGTTGCTGCTGCCGGAAAACCCGCATGGCACGGATGAGGGCTTGGCTATCTGGGTCGAACACCACCTGCTGCCCCTGCGTGGGCAGCCTGGCGAAGCGGTGCGCGAGCGCCTGCCGCAGCTTTGGTCAAAGCTCGACCGCCCAAGCCTGATGCTGTGCCTGAAACTGGTCACCGGAAGTTTCCGCGTCGGCGTGTCCAAGCTTCTGGTGACCCGCGCCCTCGCCCAGCTTGCCGGGCTTGACGCCAAACGCGTGGCCCAGCGCATGGTCGGCTATACCGACCTCAGCCACCGCCCGGTCGCCGCCAGCTACCTCAAGCTGGTGGCCCCGGAGTCGGACGACGAACACCAACAGCGCGGCGGCCAGCCGTACCCGTTTTTCCTCGCTCACGCCCTGCAACTGCCCGTCGAGCAGTTCGACAGCGCGCTCGGCGCGGTGCAGGACTGGCAGGTGGAATGGAAATGGGATGGCATCCGCGCCCAGGTGGTCAAGCGCGACGGCCAGCTATGGGTGTGGTCACGGGGTGAAGAACTGATCACCGAGCGTTTCCCGGAGCTGCACAGCCTGGCGGCCACGCTCCCCGACGGGGTGGTGATCGATGGTGAAATCCTGGTGTGGAAGCCCGGCGGCGACGGCATTGCCGTGCAGCCTTTTGCCTTGCTCCAGCAACGCCTTGGGCGCAAGACCCTGGGCAAGAAACTGCTGGCCGATGCGCCGGTCATGCTGCAAGCCTACGACCTGCTCGAATGGCAAGGCGAGGACTGGCGCAACCGCCCGCAGCACGAGCGTCGGCGCCAGCTGGAGCACCTGCTGGAACAGCACCCATTGGCGCCGCTGCTGCTCTCACCGCTGCTAACCGGCGACTCCTGGGCCGACCTCGCCCGCCAACGCGAGGCGTCGCGCAGCCTGGGGGTCGAAGGCTTGATGCTCAAGCAACGCGAGGCGCTGTATGGGGTGGGCCGCACCAAGGACATGGGCCTTTGGTGGAAGTGGAAAATCGACCCGTTCAGCGTCGATGCGGTGCTGATCTACGCCCAGCGCGGCCATGGCCGGCGGGCCAGCTTGTACAGCGACTACACCTTCGCGGTGTGGGACGGCCCACCGGGCGCGGCACAACGCACGCTGGTGCCCTTCGCCAAGGCATACTCCGGCCTGAGCGACGAAGAAATGCGCAAGGTCGATGCGGTGGTCCGCAAAACCACGATAGAGACCTTCGGCCCGGTGCGCAGCGTCACCCCGACCTTGGTGTTCGAACTGGGTTTCGAGGGTATTGCGCTGTCCAAGCGGCACAAAAGCGGAATCGCGGTGCGGTTCCCGCGCATGCTGCGCTGGCGGCATGACAAAACCGTCGAGCAGGCCGACGATCTGGCCACCCTGCAAGCACTGCTCGGCTGAACGTGCGCGGCACGCAAAGTTGTGCTTCTATCCTTGGGTCTTCTTATCCACGTTTGCCTCAGGCCGCCCATGCACCATTCGACCCACGATCTGCTGTCCCCTGTCCCCGGTATCACCCGCCAGTTGCACAGCTTCCATTTTGGCCCGCGCGATGGGGCCAAGGTCTATATTCAGGCTTCGCTGCATGCCGATGAGCTGCCAGGCATGTTGGTAGCCTGGCACCTCAAGCAGCGCCTGGCAGAGCTGGAGCAGCAAGACCGCCTGCGCCGCGAAGTGGTGCTGGTGCCGGTCGCCAACCCGGTGGGCCTGGAGCAGGTACTGCTGGATGCGCCGCTGGGCCGCTTCGAGCTGCAAAGCGGCGAGAACTTCAACCGCAAGTTCGTCGACCTGTCTGACAGCATCGGCGATCAGATCGAGCCGCACCTGACCCAGGATGCCGCGCACAACCTGGCGCTGATCCGCGAATACCTGCGCCGCGGCCTGGATGCGCACCCGGCGCGCACGCCACTGCAATCACAACGCCTGGTGCTGCAACGGCTGGCCTGCGATGCCGATATGGTGCTCGACCTGCACTGCGACTTCGAGGCTGTGGAACACCTGTACACCACCCCCGAAGCCTGGCCTCAAGTAGAGCCCCTGGCGCGCTACCTGGGTGTGCAGGCAAGCCTGCTGGCCACCGACTCCGGTGGGCAGTCGTTCGATGAATGTTTCAGTCTTGTGTGGTGGCAATTGCAGCAGCGTTTCGGCAAGCGCTTCCCGATCCCGCTGGGCAGCGTCGCGGTGACCATCGAGCTGCGCGGCCAGGGCGATGTCAGCCACGCGCTGGCCACCCAGGACTGCCAGGCGATCCTGGACTTTCTGACCCACAGCGGTGTAATCGAAGGCGAGCCTGCGCCACTGCCGGCCTTGCGCCGCCCGGCAACGCCATTGGCGGCGGTCGAGCAGGTGGCCGCGCCGCTGGGTGGGCTGCTGGTGTTTCACGCCAAGCCCGGCCAGTACCTGGAGGCCGGGCAACGGGTTGCCGAAGTGATCGACCCGCTCAGCGACCGTGTCACGCCGCTGCACACGCCGCAGGCAGGGCTGATGTATGCGCGCAGCCTGCGGCGCATGGCCACAGCCGGCATGGTGGTGGCCCACGTGGCGGGCGAGAAGGTCTGCCGCAGCGGTTATCTATTGGGCGCCTGATTCGGTTAAACCAAACGGCTTGGCGGGCGGTCAGTAGAGTCACAGACCTCGCAGGATTTCGCCCGCATGCCCGACCTCGCCAATGCATGGTTCGCCACCCGCGGCTGGAAGCCCTTTGCCTTCCAGCGGCAGGTGTGGGCAGCAGTGGGGCGCGGCGAGTCTGGCCTGCTGCACGCCAGCACCGGCACCGGCAAGACCTACGCGGTATGGCTGGCCGCCTTGCGCGCCTTTGCGCAAAACAGCGCCGGGCGCCAGCCGGCAGCGCTGCAAGTGCTGTGGATCACGCCCATGCGCGCCTTGGCCGCCGACACTGCGCGTGCCTTGCAGGCGCCGTTGGATGAGCTGCAACTGAACTGGAGCGTGGGCGTGCGCAGTGGTGACACTGGCAGCGCCGAACGTGCCCGCCAGGCTCGGCGCCTGCCCAGCGCGCTGATCACCACGCCCGAAAGCCTGACCCTGCTGCTGACCCGCGCCCAAGCCGAGAACGACTTTGCCAGCCTGCGCCTGGTGGTGGTCGATGAGTGGCACGAACTGTTGGGCAACAAGCGCGGCGTCCAGCTGCAACTGGCCTTGGCCCGGTTGCGCCGCTGGCAGCCGGGCCTGCTGGTATGGGGGCTATCGGCCACCTTGGGCAACCTTGACCACGCCATGCAGGTGCTGGTGCCTGAACACGGCTTGCTGGTGCGGGGGCGGCAGGACAAGCGCCTGGAGGTCGACACCTTGATCCCGGCCCAGCTTGAACGCTTCCCCTGGGCCGGGCATATGGGCCTGAAGATGCTTGCCCAGGTGGCCGATGAGCTGGAGCACAGCGCCAGCACCTTGGTGTTCACCAATACCCGCGCCCAAGCCGAGCTGTGGTACCAGGCGCTGCTCGACGCGCGCCCCGACTGGGCCGGGCTGATCGCCTTGCACCATGCCTCGCTCGCCCGCGAAACGCGTAACTGGGTGGAAGGTGCGCTGAAAAAAGGTGAACTCAAAGCGGTGGTTTGCACCTCAAGCCTGGACCTTGGGGTGGATTTCCTGCCCGTTGAGCGCGTGCTGCAGATCGGCTCGGCCAAGGGCATCGCCCGGCTTACCCAGCGCGCCGGGCGTTCCGGGCATGCGCCGGGGCGCACCTCGCGTATCACCCTGGTGCCCACCCACAGCCTTGAGCTGGTCGAGGCCGCCGCCGCGCGCGAAGCCTTGGCAGCCGGGCGCATCGAGGCCAGGCGCTCGCCGCGCCTGTGCATGGATGTGCTGGTGCAACATGTGGTCAGCATGGCGCTGGGCAGCGGCATGCGGCCTGACGAACTGCTGGCTGAAGTCCGCAGTACCTGGGCCTACCGCGACCTGCGCGACAGCCACTGGCAATGGGCGCTGGCTTTTGTGCGCAACGGCGGCAGCTCGCTGGGCGCCTACCCCGACTACCAACGGGTCGAAGCACACCCTGACGGGATATGGCGGGTGGCCAGCGAGCGCCTGGCGCGCCGCCACCGCATGGGCATTGGCACCATCGTCAGCGAGGCCAGCGTACAGCTGAAATTCTGGAGCAAGGGCGGTGGCGGCAAGACCTTGGGCAGTGTCGAAGAGGCCTTCATCGCCCGCCTTCGCCCAGGCGACACGCTGATGTTCGGCGGGCGCGTGCTGGAGCTGGTCCGGGTCGAGAACATGACCGCCTATGTGCGCCGCAGCACCTCGCGCAAGGCCGCAGTGGCACGCTGGAATGGTGGGCGCATGCCGCTTTCCAGCGAGCTGGCCGACGCACTGGTCGAACAACTGGACGCCGCCGCCCACGGGCGCTTCAACAACCCCGAGCTGCGTGCGGTGCGCCCGCTCCTGGCGCTGCAGGCGCAGTGGTCTGCCGTGCCGACCACCACCACCCTGCTTGCCGAAACCCTGAACACTCGCCAAGGCTCGCACTTGTTTCTCTACCCCTTTGCCGGGCGCATGGCCAACCTGGGGTTGGCTAGCCTGATCGCCTGGCGGGTGAGCCGCGAGCAGCCGCTGTCGGTGTCGATTGCGGTGAGCGATTACGGCTTCGAGCTGCTCACCCCGAGCCGTATTGACTGGGCCGCGTGGCTACCAAGGGTATTGTCCGCCGAGCACTTGCTCGACGACGTATTGGCCAGCCTCAATGCTGGCGAAATGGCGCTGCGGCGCTTTCGGGAAATCGCGCAGATCTGCGGGTTGGTATTTGGCGGCTACCCGGCTGCGCAGAAAAGCATGCGTCAGATCCAGGCGTCCAGCGGGCTATTCTTCGAGGTGTTCCGCAAGCATGACCCGGATAACCTGCTGCTGGGCCAGGCCCGTGACGAGGTGCTGGCCGAAGAGCTGGAGATCGAGCGCCTGCGCTGGCAGCTGGAAAAAATGGCCGCTCGGCGCCTCGACCTACATGTGTTGAAGCGCCCAAGCCCGCTGGCGTTCACCTTGCTGGTCGAAGGCTTGCGCGAAACGATGAGCACCGAAAAACTGGCCGATCGCATCGCCAGAATGGTCGCAGAACTGGAACAGGCCGCAGGCACCGCGCATGGATGAACTGGCAATCGAATACGCAGGCGAAACGCTGCTGCTTTTGGCGGACAAAGCAATCTACTGGCCGCAGCAGCACACGCTGCTGGTGGCTGACCTGCATATCGGCAAGGCCGCAAGCTACCGCGCGCTGCATCAGCCCGTGCCGCGTGGCACCACTGAGGCAACCTTGGCTCGGCTCGACCAACTGCTCGCGCGATATGCATGCAACAGGCTCGTGGTGCTGGGGGATTTTCTGCACGCCAGAACCGCGCGCGCCGCCGGCACGTTGGCAGCGCTTGCAGCATGGCGTACACGGCATTGCGAGCTTGAGATCGTGCTGGTGCGTGGCAACCACGACCGGCATGCGGGCGACCCGCCCGTCGAGCTGGGTATCACCGTGCATGAGGAGCCTTGGCTGCTCGGCCCATTTGCGCTGTGCCACGAACCTGAGCCACACGCGAGCCATGCCGTACTGGCGGGCCATGTGCACCCTGCCTATGTGTTGCGCGGCCGCGCACGCCAGCGCCTACGCCTGCCGTGCTTCGTGATCGGCGCGCAGGTCGCAGTGCTGCCAGCATTCGGGGAATTCACCGGCGGCTGGAACGTGGCGCCACAGGCGGGCACCCGTATGTTCCTGACCGGCGCCGACAGGGTCTGGCCGCTGACGCAGTAGTCACGCAACGGGGGCGGGTGGCGGCTCATCCGGTAGGGTCGGCTCACCGGGTTCGACCGGCTGCGGTGTATCTGGCTCGGGCTGGTGCGGAACGCCACCGGCGTACAGAGCGGTTGGCGGATGCGCCAGCAATGTCCACGCCAGCAATCCGATCTGGTTGGGCTGCAGGACGGCCAGCTTGGCACTGATTGCGGGGTCAAGTTTCATTGGGCTACTCCTGACTAGAGCCGACGCACGTCATGTGCGTCAGGACTGTTCAATCGTTGGAGTGCGTTGCCAGCAAACAATTCCCCGCAACTGGTCGGCTCAGGTACGTGGCAGGGTGACACCACGCTGGCCCTGGTACTTGCCACCGCGATCCTTGTACGAAACTTCGCATTCTTCGTCGGACTGCAGGAACAGCATCTGCGCCACGCCCTCGTTGGCGTAGATCTTCGCCGGCAGGGTGGTGGTGTTGGAGAATTCCAGGGTCACGTGGCCTTCCCATTCAGGCTCGAGCGGGGTGACGTTGACGATGATGCCGCAACGCGCGTAGGTGCTCTTGCCCAGGCAGATGGTCAGCACATCACGCGGAATGCGGAAATACTCGACGGTGCGGGCCAGGGCGAACGAGTTTGGCGGAATGATGCACACGTCGCTTTTGATATCGACGAAGCTGCCAGCGTCGAAGTTCTTCGGGTCGACAGTGGCCGAGTTGATGTTGGTGAACACCTTGAATTCATCGGCGCAACGCACGTCGTAGCCGTAGCTCGAAACGCCGAACGAGATGACCCGGCTGTCCTGCTCGCCGCGCACCTGGCGCTCGACGAACGGTTCGATCATGCCGTGTTCCTGCGCCATGCGGCGAATCCACTTGTCCGATTTGATGCTCATGGCGGGGGGTGTCCTGAGAGTGCAAAGGTGAAAAAAAACGTGATGCACATCTTACCGGTCCCGGCGGCTGCGGCAAAGTCACATCCTCCACCTCGCTGCAATCCGCGTCAGACGTGGCCTCCAGCCACCGTCGATCCGATTTGCGACAAACATGGATTGGGTTATTGGCAGGCTCGGGAAAGTGGGTTAAGGTTACGCCCACTGTGCTGCACGCGACACCGAAGACCTGTTCTGATGCACGATTTACGATCGGCCCATCTCCACGACAACTTCTGCTCCTTTGCACTCAGTCTCGGCTTGAGGTTTTTCTCTTGCCGCCATCAACTTTGTCCAAGGAGACAGAAAAATGTCCAACCGTCAAAACGGTACCGTTAAGTGGTTCAACGACGAGAAAGGCTACGGCTTCATCACCCCTCAGTCGGGCGACGATCTGTTCGTGCACTTCAAAGCTATCCAAGCTGATGGCTTCAAAACCCTGAAAGAAGGCCAGGCTGTTACTTTCGTCGCTACCCGCGGCCAGAAAGGCATGCAGGCTGAAGAAGTTCAAATCGCCTAAGTCGATTTAGCTTCCTAGCTTTCAAAAAAACCCGCCTCTGGCGGGTTTTTTTATGCCTGTACGAAAGATGTGCAGGCTGTCTGGGCGCAGCGCCTGCAGCGCTTCGCCCAGGCGGCTTGTCTGTCAGTCTTCGCTGATGGTGATATTCGGCATGGCTGGCGCAGCAGCTTCCTGCAACACGATGCGCGCGCCCACCTGGCGGGCCAGCTCCTGATAAACCATGGCGATCTGGCTTTCTGGCTCGGCAATCGCCGTCGGCTTGCCGTTATCGGCCTGCTCGCGAATCAGCATCGACAACGGCAGCGAGGCCAACAGCTCGACACCATACTGCGCCGCCAGCTTCTCACCGCCACCCTCACCAAACAGGTGTTCGGCATGGCCGCAGTTGGAGCAGATGTGCACGGCCATGTTTTCCACTACACCCAACACCGGGATGTTGACCTTGCGGAACATCTCCACGCCTTTTCGGGCATCGAGCAGCGCCAGGTCCTGCGGTGTGGTGACGATAACGGAACCGGCCACCGGCACTTTCTGCGCCAGGGTCAGCTGGATGTCGCCGGTGCCTGGCGGCATGTCGATCACCAGGTAATCGAGGTCGTCCCAGGCCGTCTGGGTGACCAGTTGCAGCAGCGCGCCGGACACCATCGGGCCGCGCCAGACCATCGGCGTGTTGTCGTCAGTCAGAAACGCCATGGACATCACTTCGACGCCATGGGCCTTGATCGGCACGAACCACTTCTGGTCGCGGATCTGCGGGCGGGTGCCTTCGGCAATACCAAACATCACACCCTGGCTTGGGCCGTAGATGTCGGCATCGAGAATGCCCACGCGCGCGCCTTCACGGGCCAGCGCCAGCGCCAGGTTGGCCGCTGTCGTCGACTTGCCGACCCCGCCTTTGCCCGACGCCACGGCAATGATGTTCTTCACGTTGGCCAGCGCCGGCACCTGGGCCTGGGCCTTGTGCGCGGCAATGCGGGTGTCGATGGCGACCTTCGCCGAGGTCACCCCGTCAAGGTTGCCGATGGCCGTCTCCAGCACCTGGGCCCAACCGCCCTTGAACAGCCCGGCTGCGTAGCCGAGGTGCAACTGCAAGCTGACCTGCCCGCCCTGAATGTCGATGGCCTGCACGCAGCCGGCGCTGACCGGGTCCTGGTTCAGGTAGGGGTCGGTGTACTGGCGAAGCACGCCTTCGATGGCGGCACGGGTGACGGCACTCATGGACACTCCCATTGGCAAACTGAATACAAAACAGGCGCCTATGCTAACCCGTCAATCGTCAGCAGATGCGTTCGCGGGGTGAAATATATTCGCCGGGCCTTTATAGTGGCCGATCACCCAATCTTTACCCCGTCGCCAGATAAGTAGCCGAGCCACCATGTCCGAGCCACGCCAGATTCTCGTTACCAGCGCCCTGCCCTATGCCAATGGGTCGATCCACCTTGGCCATATGCTTGAGTATATCCAGACGGACATGTGGGTGCGCTTCCAGAAACTGCGCGGCAACCAGTGCATCTATGTCTGCGCCGATGACGCCCACGGCTCGGCAATCATGCTGCGTGCCGAAAAAGAGGGCATCACGCCAGAGCAACTGATCGCCAACGTCCAGGCCGAGCACGCCGGCGACTTTGCCGATTTTCTGGTCGACTTCGACAATTTCCACTCGACGCACAGCGACGAGAACCGCGAACTGTCGAGCATGATCTACGGCCGCCTGCGCGATGCCGGCCACATTGCCACCCGTTCGGTGACGCAGTACTTCGACCCTGAAAAGGGCATGTTCCTGGCCGACCGTTTCATCAAGGGCACCTGCCCGAAATGCGCAGCCGAAGACCAGTACGGCGACAACTGCGAAAAGTGCGGCGCTACCTACGCACCGACCGAGCTGAAAGACCCGAAATCGGCAATCTCCGGCGCCACCCCCGTGCTGCGCGACTCCCAGCACTTCTTCTTCAAGCTGCCGGACTTCCAGGCCATGCTGCAGCAGTGGACCCGCAGCGGCACGCTGCAGGACGCAGTGGCCAACAAACTGGCTGAATGGCTCGACTCGGGCTTGCAGGAGTGGGATATCTCCCGCGACGCACCGTATTTCGGTTTCGAGATCCCCGGCGAGCCTGGCAAGTATTTCTATGTCTGGCTGGACGCGCCGATTGGCTACATGGCCAGCTTCAAGAACCTCTGCGCACGCCGCCCGGAACTGGACTTCGACGCATTCTGGAACAAAGACTCCAAGGCCGAGCTGTACCACTTCATCGGCAAGGACATCGTCAACTTCCATGCGCTGTTCTGGCCAGCCATGCTTGAAGGGGCAGGCCTGCGCAAACCCACCGCAGTCAACGTGCACGGCTACCTGACCGTCAATGGCGCGAAAATGTCCAAGTCGCGCGGCACCTTCATCAAGGCGCGCACCTACCTGGACCACCTGCAGCCTGAATACCTGCGCTACTACTACGCAGCCAAGCTGGGCCGTGGCGTCGATGACCTGGACCTGAACCTCGAAGACTTCGTGCAAAAGGTCAACTCGGACCTGGTCGGCAAGGTGGTCAACATCGCCAGCCGCTGTGCAGGCTTCATCCACAAGGGCAACGACGGCGTCATGGTTGCCGGTGACGCCGCGCCAGAGCTGACCGAGGCCTTCATCGCCGCCGCGCCGTCCATTGCCGACGCCTATGAAGGCCGCGACTTTGGCCGCGCCATGCGCGAAATCATGGCCCTGGCCGACCGCGCCAACGCCTGGATCGCGGACAAGGCACCGTGGTCGCTGGCCAAGCAGGAAGGCAAGCAGGACGAGGTACAGGCCATCTGCGCCCAGGGCATCAACCTGTTCCGCCAACTGGTGATCTTCCTCAAACCGGTACTGCCGGTGCTGGCTGCCGACGCCGAGGCATTCCTGAATGTCGCACCGCTGGCCTGGAACGACCACCTGAGCCGCCTGGAAAACCACCAGCTGAACCCGTTCAAGGCGCTGATGAGCCGTATCGAGCTGGCCAAGGTCGAAGCCATGGTCGCTGCCAGCAAGGAAGACCTGTTGGCTGCAGAAGCTGCAGCGCCGGCAGGTAACGGCGAGCTGGCCAAAGACCCGCTGTCGGCCGAGATCGAGTTCGATACATTTGCCGCCGTCGACCTGCGCGTAGCGCTTATCGTCAAGGCCGAGGCAGTGCCTGGCGCCGACAAGCTGTTGCAGCTCACCCTGGACATCGGTGATGAGCGGCGCAACGTGTTCTCCGGCATCAAATCGGCCTACCCGGACCCAAGCAAGCTCGAAGGCCGCCTGACCATGATGGTTGCCAACCTCAAGCCCCGCAAGATGCGCTTTGGCGTGTCTGAAGGCATGGTGATGGCTGCCGGCCCCGGCGGTGAAGAGATCTACCTGCTGAGCCCTGACAGCGGCGCCAAGCCAGGCCAGCGCATCAAGTAAGCCCCCTGCCCCGGCCACTGGCCGGGGCAATTGTATCTGCAATGCCATCAAGGAACCCTTTGGCCCCATGAATGCCGCAAAACGCCTGGAGATCTTCCGCAGGCTGCATGAAGACAACCCTGAGCCGAAAACCGAACTGGCCTACACCACGCCCTTCGAATTGCTGATCGCGGTGATTCTCTCGGCCCAGTCCACCGACGTGGGGGTCAACAAGGCCACCGCACGCCTGTACCCTGTCGCCAATACCCCCGAGGCCATTCACGCGCTTGGCGTTGAAGGTTTGAGTGAGTACATCAAGACCATCGGGCTCTACAACAGCAAGGCCAAGAACGTCATCGAGACCTGCCGCCTGCTGGTCGAGTTGCATGGCGGCGAGGTTCCCGAGTCGCGTGAGGCGCTGGAGGCACTGCCGGGCGTTGGCCGCAAGACCGCCAACGTGGTGCTCAATACCGCTTTCCGCCAACTGACCATGGCCGTCGATACGCATATCTTCCGCGTCAGCAACCGCACCGGCATCGCACCGGGCAAGACGGTGGTGGAGGTTGAAAAGAAGCTGCTCAAGTTCGTCCCAAAGGACTACCTGCTCGATGCGCACCACTGGTTGATTCTGCACGGGCGCTATGTTTGCCAGGCCCGCAAGCCACGCTGCGGCAGTTGTCGCATCGAAGACCTGTGCGAATACAAGCAGAAGACCTCTGACGATTGAAGCAATAGAAAACAACGCCCATTTCGATTGAAAAAATCTTTTTTACCGGCTTCGCGAATCCCGTTATAAGGACGGCCAATGGCCCTTTGGCTGGGAGTGACCTGACGCATGAGCACCGATAAAGAAGACCTGGTTGTCGATGACGATTTTCCCATCACCGAGGAAGACGTAGAGCCTCGGATCGAGCCCGCCAAGACCAACCTCAGCAAGCGCCGCACCATCGACAACCTGCTCGAGGAGCGCCGCCTGCAGCGGCAGTTGGCCGACTTCGACTACGACCTGTAACCGCACCTGAAAAGCCTCCTTCAGGAGGCGTTTTGCGCATGGTCAAATCAGCCCGTTACGCTGCGCCAGCTCTATCAGATCGACCAACGAGCGGGCATTGAGTTTGGCCAGCAACCGCGTCTTGTAGGTACTCACTGTCTTGTTGCTCAGAAACATGCAGTCGGCGATTTCCTTGTTGCTCCTGCCCTTGGCCAACTGTTGCAACACCATCATTTCGCGCCCTGAAAGGCGCCCGACCATCTCCGCCTCGGTGCCCGAACTGGTCACCGAGCGGCCTTTCTGCAGCGCCTGGTTAGGGAAGTAGCTGTAGCCCGACAGCACCGCCTTGATGGCGCTGAGCAACTCTGTGAGCTCCTGCTGCTTGCAGACATAGCCCGCAGCCCCCGCCTGCATGCAACGCATGGAAAAATGCCCAGGCGCCTGCGAGGTGAGTACCAGCACTTTGCTGCACGGGTTGGCCAGCGCCATGCGCGCCACTACCTCCAGCCCATCGAGCTTGGGGATCCCGATATCCAGGACGACGATGTCCGGCAGGTGCTCGCGAGTGAGTTGCAATGCGTCGACGCCGTTGTCGGTCTCTGCCACTACGTCATAGCCATGGCGTTCCATCAGCATGCGCACCGCGAGGCGAATGACCGGATGATCATCCACGATCAGCACTTTGTTCATGGGTTACCCATTGATTCGTTGTTTGATTTCGACCACTAACCTTACCCGAGCATCACCTCTGGATAAGTAGCGATTCCCCCTGAACCTACAGAGAAAGAACAGGCCTACGCGATTTAGAGAAACGTCCTACGCGCAAACCTTTAATTCAGTGCCCGCTATCTGCCCGGCCTACCAGGCAACCCAACCTAGCAGGCCAGGCCACGCCTAAAAAAGCGTGGAAACAGCACCGCGGATGACAGAAATGTCGACCGAGGGAGAGGGATCTCGTCGGTTCAGGTGCAATCCCTGAACGGGAGGGAAAGAAGCGCACTAGGCAACTGAAATGCAAAGCGTTACTGATGGCTAAAACACAGGTGGATCTGATCATGAAGCAGCAATCACTGAGCCCCTTGAGCCTCATCGCAGTCTTTGCAGGCGTCATCGAAGCCTCGGCGTTGGCGTCGCTACCGTTTCTAAGCGAATCGAGCCAAGGGATCTACACATGGTTTCTGGTCGGTTTTCCGTTCTTCCTGACCGTGCTGTTCTTCCTCACGCTCAATTTCAACAACGGAACATTGTTCGCCCCTCGTAGCCAAGATGACACTGCAGAGCAAGCGCCCGCGCCGCAGGACTCTCCACCGGCAGCACCGGCAGCACCGCCAGCCGCCAGCGAGCCGCCCCCCCTTGCAACCGCTCTGTTTACGCCTGTGGCCACAGACAGCACACCGATGATCATCGCCTTGTCCGGGCCACAGAGCCGGGCAAACCTTCAGAGACACTTTCACGACGTGCTTGAGCGCAAGTATTCTGCGCCGCGCAGCTGGACCCTGCATGACCTCGACAATCGCATTACGGTGCAGCTAACCGTCGGGCCGATGGCCGATGAAGCCATGCCCTAGGCGCTGCCTGAAAACAAAAAACCCGGCCTGGGCCGGGTCTTTGCTGCCGCAAGCAGACGCGCTTACAGCATGGAGCGGCCTTTGTTGGCCGCGATGCGCATGCGCAGTGCGTTGAGCTTGATGAAGCCAGCAGCATCAGCCTGGTTGTAGGCGCCGCCATCTTCTTCGAAGGTGGCGATATTGGCGTCGAACAGCGAGTCGTCAGACTGGCGGCCGACAACCACGACGTTGCCTTTGTACAGCTTCAGGCGAACCACGCCGTTCACGTTGACCTGCGAAGCGTCGATCATCTGCTGCAGCATCAGGCGCTCAGGGCTCCACCAGTAACCGGTGTAGATCAGGCTGGCGTACTTGGGCATCAACTCGTCTTTGAGGTGAGCCACTTCGCGGTCCAGGGTGATCGACTCGATGGCGCGGTGCGCCTTGAGCATGATGGTGCCACCCGGGGTCTCGTAGCAGCCGCGCGACTTCATGCCGACGTAGCGGTTTTCGACGATATCCAGACGGCCGATGCCGTTGGCGCCACCGATGCGGTTGAGGTCGGCCAGCACGGTGGCCGGGGTCTTCTCGACGCCGTCGATGGCGACGATGTCACCATTGCGATAGGTCAGCTCGATGTAGGTCGCCTGGTCCGGGGCATTCTCCGGGGAGACGCTCCAACGCCACATGTCTTCTTCGTGCTCGGTCCAGGTGTCTTCCAGGACGCCGCCTTCATAAGAGATGTGCAGCAGGTTGGCATCCATCGAGTACGGCGATTTCTTCTTGCCGTGGCGCTCGATCGGGATACCGTGCTTCTCGGCGTAGTCCATCAGCTTCTCGCGCGACAGCAGGTCCCATTCACGCCATGGGGCGATGACCTTGACGCCAGGCTTGAGTGCGTAGGCACCCAGCTCGAAACGCACCTGGTCGTTACCCTTGCCGGTAGCACCATGGGAAATGGCATCGGCGCCGGTTTCGTTGGCGATCTCGATCAGGCGCTTGGCGATCAGCGGGCGGGCGATGGACGTACCCAGCAGGTACTCGCCTTCATACACGGTGTTGGCGCGGAACATCGGGAACACGAAATCACGCACGAACTCTTCGCGCAGATCGTCGATGTAGATTTCTTTAACGCCCATTGCCTGCGCCTTGGCGCGAGCAGGCTCTACCTCTTCGCCCTGGCCCAGGTCAGCGGTGAAGGTCACCACTTCACAGTTATAGGTGTCCTGCAGCCACTTGAGAATCACCGAAGTATCAAGGCCGCCGGAATACGCCAGTACGACCTTATTTACGTCCGCCATGCCATCACTCCACGGGGTTGTACGGAAAGCCGTCGATTCTAACGGCCTTGCCGGAAAATTTACAGTGGGGCGACAGCTTCTGACGGCAAAGCGACAAGAACTTTCGTCTGTGCGACCAACGGTCGCGCTCAGGCCTTCTTCGCTGGGGCTGGTGCTGCCGGAGCGGGTGCGGGGGCGGCGGGGGCGGCAGCCGGAGCTACAGGCGCCTGGGTTTTTTCCACGGGTTTTTCAACCGGTGTAACGCGATCCAGCTGAATGTTCACCCGCCGATTGCGCGCGCGGTTGGCGGCGCTGTTGTTCTTGACCAGCGGGTAGCGTTCACCGTGGAAACGTACGGTGATCTGCTCCTCAGGTACGCCATGGGCCTTGAGATAGTCCGCAACGGCCAGTGCCCGGCGCCGCGAGTTGTCGCGGTTGGTGAGGCGGTTGCCGCTGCTGTCGGAGTGGCCGTCGAGCTCGATGTGGTTGACCGACGGGTCGGCCTTCAGATAGTCCAGCAGCACATCCAGCCGCGCCCGCGCCGAGCTGTCCAGCTCAAGGCCAGTGCCTGGGAAAGCAATCTGAGTTTGGCGGATCTGGTCGTAGTTCATCGGCAGCAGCTTGGCCGCACACACTTGATAGTCGCTGAAAGCCTTGGCGAAGCTGATTGGCAGCACTCGCACTTCCATCACCCGCCCGCCTTCACCGGCGTAGTTGCGCACGACCGTGCTGCGGCCATCGAGCAGGCCGTTGATCAGTCGGCTGGCCTGGCCTTGGCTTGAGGTAAACAGCACACCCGTGCGTGCCATGCGCACCGACCCCAGGTTGACGTCGCCACGACCGGGCTGCCACGGGGCCGCAGCGGCCAGCAAGGTCGCGGAGCCTGCGCCCAGCACATTGGTGTCCGAGCGCAACTGGAACGTCGGCTGCTCACCGGCGCGGCGCACGAACTCGCCACTGCCGAAGCCTTCGATAGGCTGGATCAGGCGACATTCGAACTGATCACCATCGACTTTCCAGGCAACGCTCTCCATGCGGGTCTGGAAGGTCATTGCCCCGGCCGGAAGGCTGGCAACAAGGGTGAACAGGGCTAGATAACGCTGGCGCACGGGCGGCTCCACAGATTCTGACGGCTTACCCCAAGGCTATCGGACAGCTCGCGGAAAACTTGATAGCCGTGCTCGCGCCGGGGTTTTCCGGTAGGATTGGCGCCTGAGTTCGACCCGCCTGGAAACCCCAATGTCCGATCGCCTGACCCTTCTGCGTCCCGACGACTGGCACATCCATCTGCGCGATGGTGCTGTGCTGAAACATACCGTTGGTGACGTGGCGCGCACCTTTGCTCGCGCCATCATCATGCCCAATCTGGTCCCGCCGGTGCGCAACGCCGTCGAGGCAGGCGCCTACCGCGAGCGTATTCTTGCCGCCCGCCCGGCTGCCAGCCGCTTCGAGCCGTTGATGGTGCTGTACCTCACCGACCGCACCAGCGCCGAGGATGTCCGCGCGGCCAAGGCCAGCGGCTTCGTGTACGCCGCCAAGATGTACCCGGCCGGCGCCACCACCAACTCCGATTCGGGCGTGACCAGCATCGACAACATTACCCCGGCCATCGAAGCCCTGGCCGAAACCGGCCTGCCGCTTCTGGTGCACGGTGAGGTAACACGCAGCGACGTCGACGTGTTCGACCGCGAGAAGCGTTTCATCGACGAGCACATGCGCCGTCTGGTCGAGCGCTTCCCGACGCTCAAAGTGGTGTTCGAACACATCACCACCAGCGACGCCGCGCAGTTCGTCATGGATGCACCGGCCAACGTCGGCGCGACCATCACCCCGCAGCACCTGCTGTACAACCGTAATCACATGCTGGTGGGCGGCATCCGCCCGCACTTCTATTGCCTGCCGATTCTCAAGCGCAACACCCACCAGGTGGCGCTGCTGGACGCGGCAACCAGTGGCAGCCCGAAGTTTTTCCTCGGCACCGACTCGGCGCCCCACGCCCAGCACGCCAAGGAAAACGCCTGCGGTTGTGCCGGCTGCTACACCGCCTTTGCGGCCATCGAGCTGTATGCCGAGGCGTTCGAGCAGCGCAATGCGCTGGACAAGCTCGAAGGCTTCGCCAGCAAGCACGGCCCGGACTTCTATGGCCTGCCGCGCAACACCGACACTATCACCCTGGTGCGCGAAGAATGGACTGCGCCCGCCAGCCTGCCGTTCGGCGACAACACCATCATCCCGTTGCGCGCTGGTGAAACACTGCGCTGGCGCCTGCTGGAGGAAAACGCGTGAGCGAAGACCTGTACGAAGACGAACAGGAAGGCCAAGCCACTAGCGGCTCGCGCCACCCGATGGCCGAACGCTTTCGCGGTTACCTGCCGGTAGTGGTGGATGTCGAGACCGGCGGCTTCAACAGCGCCACCGACGCCCTGCTGGAAATCGCTGCCGTCACCATCGGCATGGACGAGAAGGGCTTCCTGTTCCCCGAGCACACCTACTTCTTCCGGGTCGAACCGTTCGAAGGGGCCAACATCGAGCAGGCGGCACTGGAATTCACCGGTATCAAGCTGGACCACCCGCTGCGCATGGCGGTCAGTGAAGAAGCGGCGCTTACCGATATCTTCCGGGGGGTGCGCAAGGCGCTCAAGGCCAATGGCTGCAAACGGGCGATCCTGGTCGGGCACAACAGCAGCTTTGACCTGGGCTTTTTGAATGCGGCGGTAAACCGCAACGATATCAAGCGCAACCCGTTCCACCCCTTCTCAAGCTTCGACACCGCGACCCTGGCCGGCCTTGCCTATGGCCAGACGGTCCTGGCGCGGGCGTGCCAGAGCGCAGACATCGACTTCGACGGCCGTGAGGCGCATTCGGCGCGTTACGACACCGAGAAAACCGCTGAACTGTTCTGCGGCATCGTCAACCGCTGGAAAGAGATGGGCGGCTGGCGCGACTTCAACGACTGAGCTGCAAGCTGGATATAAAAAAACCGGCCACGAAGGCCGGTTTTTTTTTGCGCCTGGCAATTATTACAGCTTGCCGGCGTTCTCGCTCAGGTATGCAGCAACGCCTTCTGGCGAAGCGTTCATGCCCTTGTCGCCCTTTTTCCAGTTGGCAGGGCAGACTTCGCCGTGCTCTTCGTGGAACTGCAGGGCATCGACCAGACGCAGCAGCTCGTCCATGTTACGGCCCAGTGGCAGGTCGTTGACGATCTGCGAACGCACGACACCGTTGGTGTCGATCAGGAACGCGCCACGGAAGGCAACGCCGCCTTCGGACTCGACGTCGTAGGCTTTGCAGATTTCGTGGGTCATGTCGGCAGCCAGGGTGTACTTGACCTGGCCGATGCCGCCATTGTTGACCGGGGTGTTACGCCAGGCGTTGTGGGTGAAGTGCGAGTCGATCGAAACGCCGATCACTTCAACGTTGCGGGCCTGGAAGTCCGGGATGCGGTGGTCCAGGGCGATCAGCTCGGACGGGCATACGAAGGTGAAGTCCAGCGGGTAGAAGAACACCAGGCCGTACTTGCCTTTGATGGCCGAGGCCAGGTTGAAGCTGTCAACGATTTCGCCGTTGCCCAGCACAGCAGGGACGGTGAAGTCAGGGGCTTTCTTACCAACGAGTACGCTCATTCGATTTCTCCTGGATGAGGCTAGAAAACTTGCCCGGGCAGCACACGGCCAACCGGGCCCGATAAAGGCTGACCATCATACACGGGTTAGCGTGACAGGCCGAATATGTACCACCGGTCGCTCTGGCGCGCCCCTTTCAGAAAGTGCTTTGACAAGCATTCTCATTACCATTACTCTCCAACCCATCGAACCCACCCGCGATGGTCAGCCTTTATGTATGTGTGTCTATGTGTCGGTGTCACCGACGGACAGATCCGCGATGCGATCTACGAAGGATGCTGCAGCTACAAGGACGTCCGAGCCGCCACCAACGTGGCCAGCCAGTGCGGCAAGTGTGCCTGCCTTGCCAAGCAAGTGGTGCGCGAAACCCTCACCGAGCTGCAACTGAGCCAACAGGCTGCTCTGCCCTACCCCGTTGAATTCACCGCGGCGTAAAACCCTTATTTCGAAGAACCGGGCCCTTGCCCGGTTTTTTTATGCCTGTAATTCAATAAGTTAGCGTTGTAACGCGGTTCAAAAACATTCTTATTCCGATTAAATTTCACTTATTATTCAATAACTTAGGTTTGACATAGATAGTGCCCGGGCTCAAACTTGTTTTCATTGGCTCAACTTCTACAGGGCAGACCCCATGAAAGGCGACGTAAGCGTCATCCAGCATCTCAACAAGATCCTCGGAAACGAGCTGGTCGCAATCAACCAGTACTTCCTGCATGCCCGCATGTATGAAGATTGGGGCCTGAACAAGCTGGGCAAGCACGAGTACAAAGAATCCATCGACGAGATGAAGCACGCTGACAAACTGATCAAGCGTATTCTCTTCCTCGAAGGCCTGCCCAACGTGCAAGACCTGGGCAAGCTGCTGATCGGCGAGCACACCCGCGAAATGCTCGAGTGCGACCTGAAAATCGAGAAAACCGGCCACGCCGACCTCAAGGCTGCCATCGCCCACTGCGAAACCGTTGGCGACTTCGGCTCCCGTGAAATGCTCGAAGACATCCTCGAGTCCGAGGAAGAGCACATCGACTGGCTGGAAACCCAGCTGGGCCTGATCGACAAGATCGGCATCGAGAACTACCTGCAGTCGCAAATGGGCGAAGAATAACCTCGTCCCAGCGTTTTTTACCGCACGCAGCATTTTTTTGTTGACACCAGGCTGCCAATACGTAGAATACGCACCCTTGACGCGGGATGGAGCAGCCTGGTAGCTCGTCGGGCTCATAACCCGAAGGTCGTCGGTTCAAATCCGGCTCCCGCAACCAGATACAAGAAAAAGGCCACTGTTCACACAGTGGCCTTTTTTGTTGCCCGCAAAATGCCTTCCGGAAAAAAACTTGGCAAATCAAGCATTAACGCTTGACGCCAATTCAGAAAGCCGTAGAATGCGCCCCACTGACGCGGGATGGAGCAGCCTGGTAGCTCGTCGGGCTCATAACCCGAAGGTCGTCGGTTCAAATCCGGCTCCCGCAACCATATCGTCAGAACAAGCCCTGCCCTCGAAAGATGGCGGGGCTTGTTGCTTTCTGCCTTTCTGAAATCCCCTCCCGATCCACGCTGTTTCCCGCATTCAGGGGAGCTGATGAACTATCTTTAACTATCCTGAAACAGATTAACCACTCGGGCCGGAGTAATATCTGGACACGTTTTTCCAAAGGGATTTTAACTTGGCCGCACCTCGCCCCCACCTCGCGCTGATCGCCCGGGGTCAACCATGAATGCCCCTACCCCTGATACCCACACTCCGCTGACTGCAGCACTGCCTGCGGCCGCGCAGCATCTGCCGTGGCTTGAGCGGCTGAGCAAGTACCGCCAGCCCTTGGGCCTGGCCGTGACCCTGCTCTTGTTCGGCATGGGCCTGGTCGCTTGCCGACACCTGCTCAGCGAGCTGGATATCTATGCCCTGCACGACGCGATGCTCAGCGTGCCGCGCCACGCTCTGGCCGGCGCGCTGCTGGCGACCGTCGCCGGGTTTGTGATTCTGCTGGGCTATGAGTGGTCGGCGACCCGCTACGCGGACGTGAAGCTGCCGCCGCGCACGCTGGTGCTGGGCGGCTTCAGTGCGTTCGCCATTGGCAATGCCATTGGTTTGTCGATGTTGTCGGGGGGCTCTGTGCGCTATCGCCTGTACGCCCGTGAAGGCCTCGGGGCCGCCGAGGTGGCGCGCATGACGGTGTTCGCCAGCCTGTCGCTGGGCTGCGCACTGCCGCCCCTGGCGGCGCTGGCAACCCTGAGCAACCTGCCCGCTGCGGCCACCGCGCTGCGCCTGCCGGCAACGCTGCTGGGCGCCATCGCAGTTGCGGTACTGCTGCTGACGGCCGCGCTGGTGATTGGCCTGTATCGCCGCCGCCTGGCCGAGCAACCGCTCAAGGACAGCCTGCTGGTAAAGCTCGGTCGCCGCACCCTGCGCCTGCCCAACGGTCGCCTGGCGGCGCTGCAGCTGCTGATTACCGCGCTGGATGTCGCCGCCGCTGCCACTGTGCTCTATCTGCTGCTGCCCGAGGCGCCGCCTTTCGGCGCGTTCGTACTGGTCTACCTGCTGGCGCTGGCCGCTGGGGTGCTAAGCCATGTACCGGGCGGCGTCGGGGTGTTCGAGGCGATCCTGCTGGCCGCTTTCGCCAACCAGCTTGGCGCCGCACCGCTGGCTGCCGCCCTGCTGCTGTATCGGCTGATCTACGTGGTGCTGCCACTGTTGGTGGCTTGCGTACTGCTGCTGGCCAACGAAGCTCGCCGCCTGCTGTTCGCCCAGCAAGCCATGCGTGCAGCCTCCGGCCTTGCGGCGCCGATCCTGGCAATTCTGGTGTTTCTGTCGGGCGTGGTGCTGCTGTTTTCCGGTGCTACCCCGGAAATCGACAGCCGCCTGGAACACATGGGTTTTCTTATCCCACATCGGTTGATCGACGCCTCGCACTTCGGCGCCAGCCTGATCGGCGTGCTCTGCCTGCTGCTGGCCCAGGGCCTGCGCCGACGCCTGTCGGCAGCGTGGTTACTGACCACCATATTGCTACTGGTGGGCGCCGTACTGTCGCTACTGAAGGGCTTCGACTGGGAAGAAGCCAGCATGATGTGCTTCACCGCCGCCTTGCTGGCGCTGTTCCGCCGTTCGTTCTACCGCCCCAGCCGCCTGCTGGAGCTGCCGTTTTCACCGGTCTACCTGGTGGCCAGCGCCTGCGTCATCGGCGCCTCGGTATGGTTGCTGCTGTTCGCCTACCAGGATGTGCCCTACACCCACCGCCTATGGTGGCAGTTCACCCTCGACGCCGACGCCCCGCGTGGCCTGCGCGCCACCCTGGGCAGCGCGGTGCTGCTGGTGATCGTCGCCTTGACCTGGCTGCTGCGCACCGCTCGGCCGGTGATCCACCTGCCTACCGACGACGAGTTGCAACGCGCCAGCCGTATTCTGCAGGCCTCGGACCAGCCCGACGGCGGCCTGGCCCTGACCGGCGACAAGGCACTGCTGTTCCACCCCAATGACACTGCCTACCTGATGTACGCCCGGCGTGGCCGTAGCCTGGTGGCACTGTACGACCCGATCGGCCCGGCCCAGGAACGCGCCGAGATGATCTGGCAGTTCCGCGACCTGTGCGACCTGCACCACGCCCGCCCGGTGTTCTACCAGGTGCGCGCAGAGAACCTGCCGTTCTACATGGACATCGGCCTGACCGCGATCAAGCTCGGTGAAGAAGCACGCGTCGACTTGCGCCGCTTCGATATCGAAGCCAAGGGCAAGGAGATGAAAGACCTGCGCTACACCTGGAACCGCGGCGGCCGCGATGGCCTGAGCCTGGAAATCCACGAACCCGGCCATGCCCCGCTGGCCGAGCTCAAGGAAATCTCCGACGCCTGGCTGAGCGGCAAGAACGTGCGTGAAAAGGGCTTCTCCCTCGGCCGTTTCAGCCCAGAGTACCTGCAGCATTTTCGCATTGCGCTGATCCGCTTCCAGGGCCGCCCGGTGGCGTTCGCCAACCTGCTGGAAACCCACAGCAACGAGCTGGCCAGCCTGGACCTGATGCGCGCCCACCCGGACGCCCCGAAGCTGACCATGGAATTCATGATGGTGGGCCTGATCCTACATTACAAAAGCCATGACTACGGCCGCTTCAGCCTGGGCATGGTGCCACTTTCCGGCTTGCAGCCGCGCCGGGGCGCGCCACTGACCCAGCGCCTGGGCTCGATGGTGTTCCAGCGCGGCGAACAGCTTTACAACTTCCAGGGCCTGCGGCGCTTCAAGGACAAGTTCCAGCCGGACTGGGAACCTCGCTACATGGCAGTGCCGGCAGGGCTCGACCCGCTGGTGGCACTGGCTGATACCGCCGCCCTGATTGCGGGCGGCCTGACTGGATTGGTGAAACGCTGATGATCCGACGCTATTGGCTGTACGTACTGATTCCTCTGCTGCTGGCCGTACTGGCAGGCGCCGTGGCCTTCTGGCTATGGACCCGCCCGGCGCCTGAGCCGAGCCTTGAGCACCTGACCCTGAGCGAGGGCAGCAGCCTGACCCGCGCCACCCCAGGCGTGCACCCGAAAACCCTGGTGGCTATCGGCGTGCCCCGCGAGCAGGCCCTGAGCGACAAGCAGTTGCTCGACCTCAGCCAGGCCGGCGAAGCCCAACTGGTGCAGGTGGTCCTGCCGGATGCCGACTGCACCAAGCAGGCAGCCGCCATGGACCAGGCACTGACCCAACTGGCCGACAAGCCCTCTATCGTCGCCGGTATCGGCCCAGGCGCGGCCCAGGCCTGGCGCTGGCTGGCCACGCAAGGCAATGACCAGGCCCGTGCCATTTCGGTGGACTTCACCTTGGAGCAGCCCGGCTGCCAGGCCCCGCTGCCCAAGGCTGCAGCCCATGGCCACTGGAACGTAGCCTGGAACGACAACCCGGATGACGCCAGCGCAGCCTTTGTGCGCGATCAGGCCAACGCCGAAACCAGCATCGCCGACTACGATATCCACCTGCCGCAGGTGCTCAAGGCGCAACTGACCCACGCCCTGGTCGGCCACGACGGCAACGCCCTGGCCATCCCTGTGGTTGAAGTACCGGCTGGGCAAACTACCGATACGGTCACCCTGTTCCTCTCCGGTGACGGCGGCTGGCGCGACCTGGACCGCGACGTGGCGGGCGAGATGGCCAAGCTCGGCTACCCGGTAGTGGGCATCGACACCCTGCGTTACTACTGGCAGCACAAGACCCCCGAGCAGAGCGCCGCCGACCTGTCCGAACTGATGCAGCACTACCGGCAGAAATGGGGTACCAAACGCTTCGTGCTGACCGGCTACTCGTTCGGCGCCGATGTACTGCCGGCCATCTACAACCGCCTGCCGGAAGAAGACCAGAAACGCGTCGATGCAGTAGTGCTACTGGCCTTTGCGCGCAGTGGCAGCTTCGAGATCGAAGTCGAGGGCTGGCTGGGCAAGGAAGGCCAGGAGGCCCCTACCGGGCCGGAGATGGCCAAGCTGCCCGCCTCGAAAGTGGTGTGCATCTATGGGGTTGAAGAAACCGACGAAAGCGGCTGCACCGACAAGACGGCGGTAGGCGAGCGCCTGAAGCTGCCTGGCGGCCACCACTTCGACGAGAACTACCCGGCCCTGGCCAAACGTCTGATCGACGAAATCGAGACCCGCCAAGGCAAGTCCAACGTTGCCGAAAAGTGATGTAACCGGGGCCGCTATGCGGCCCCGCTTACCTCAGATCTCCACCTGCGTACCCAGCTCGATCACCCGGTTCAGCGGCAGGTTGAAGAAGCGCAGGTTGCCATTGGCGTTCTTCAGCAAGAATGCAAACAGGTTGCCGCGCCAGCGCGACATGCCCTCAAGTCGCGATGCAATCACTGTCTCGCGGCTGAGGAAATAGGTCGTGCGCATGGGGCTGAAGTCGAGCTCTTCCAGATGGCAGAGCTTGAGCGCGGCAGGCACATCGGGCTCGTCCATGAAGCCAAAGTGCAACAGTACCCGGAAGAACCCGTCGCCATAAGCCTCGACCTCGAAGCGCTCATGCTCCGGCACCCGCGGGCGATCCTCACTGACCACTGTCAGCAGCACCACCTGGTTGTGCAGCACCTGGTTGTGCAGCATGTTGTGCAACAGCGCATGGGGCACCGCATCGGCGCGGGCAGTCAGAAATACCGCCGTGCCTTCGACGCGGTGCGGCGGCTGCACACGAATACTGCCAATGAACACCGGCAACGGCAGCGCGCCCTCATCGATACGGTCGACCAGAATCTGCTTGCCGCGCTTCCAGGTGCTCATCAGCAAGTACAGGACCGCGCCGGCCAACACCGGGAACGCGCCGCCCTGGACGATCTTCGGCACGTTGGCTGCAAAGAACAGCCCGTCGACCAACAAAAAGCCAATCAGGATCGGCACCGCCAGCAGCGGCGGCCACTTCCACAGCAACAGCATCACCGCCGCCACCAGGATGGTGGTCATCAGCATGGTGCCAGTAACCGCTACGCCGTAGGCCGCCGCCAGCGCACCGGACGATTCGAAACCGATCACCAGCAACACCACGCCGACCATCAGCGTCCAGTTCACTGCACCGATGTAGATCTGCCCCTGCTCGTCGCTTGAAGTGTGCTGGATGTGCATGCGCGGGATATAGCCCAGCTGGATAGCCTGGCGGGTCAGGGAGAAGGCCCCGGAAATCACCGCCTGCGACGCGATCACCGTGGCCATGGTCGCCAGCCCCACCAGCGGCAACAGCGCCCAGCTCGGCGCCAGCAGGTAGAACGGGTTGCGCGCAGCTTCAGGGTTTTGCAGCAGCATCGCGCCCTGGCCAAAGTAGTTCAGCACCAACGCCGGCAGCACCAGGGCAAACCAGGCGCGGGCAATCGGCTTGCGGCCAAAGTGCCCCATGTCGGCATACAGCGCCTCGGCGCCAGTCAACGCCAGCACCACCGCGCCGAGAATGGCCACGCCCATGCCAGGGTGGACGATGAAAAAGTTCAGCGCCCAGCCAGGGTTGAACGCCTTGAGCACTTCCGGGCTCTGGGCAATGCCGTGCACGCCAAGGGCCGCCAGCACCAGGAACCACGCCACCATGACCGGGCCGAACAGCTTGCCGATTTTTTCGGTGCCGTGCTTTTGCACCAGAAACAGTGCCACCAGCACCACCAGCGCAATCGGCACCACCCAATGGTCGATCCCATCGAACGCCAGCCCCATGCCCTCCACCGCCGACAGCACCGACACCGCGGGGGTGATCATGCTGTCGCCGTAGAACAGCGAGGCGCCAATCAGCCCGCAGATCACCATCAGCGTGCGCAGCTTCGGGTGGCCGGCAGTAGCGCGCCGCGCCAGCGCCGTCAGCGCCATGGTGCCGCCTTCGCCCTGGTTGTCGGCGCGCAGGATGAACATCACGTACTTGAACGAAACCACCCACAGCAGCGACCAGAGGATCAGCGACAGGATCCCCAACACGCCATCGTGGTTGACCGGCACGCCGTAGCCGCCGGTGAAGACCTCTTTGAGGGTGTACAACGGGCTGGTGCCGATATCGCCATACACCACCCCAACAGCTGCCACCAACAGGCTCAACGACCGCGTCGCCCCCTGCCCGCCCTCGGCGTGACTGCTTGCCTGAACCATCGACCACTCCCGCAGAAGGCCTTATAGAGCCATAGAATTCGAATTGGCGCAGCGCCTGCAAAAGGCCCCGACGCAACGGCGCGAAGCATAGCGCAGCGTTCGTCGTATTTCTGCTGGTCAAGCGCTCTTCGGACGTTCAGAAATGGCTCAGAGATCGAGCAGTTGCAGCGGAATACCGAGCGCTGCGGCGATCTTCTGCCGCGTAGCCTTGCGCGGACGTTCTGCGGCCTCCTGCTGAGCATAGGCAGGTTGCGAAATACCAAGGCGCAGGGCGACCTCTGCCTGGGTCAGATCAAGATGCCGGCGCCACGCAGCGATAGCGGTCGCGCCTTCTCTGACCATGTAGCCGACAACGTCATTGGGCACCAGATCCTGCTGGGGGCGACTGGCGATGTAATCGGCATAAGGCAACACGACAAAAGCCGGGCGACCATCGGCGTCATTGATGATCTGCACGTTAGTAGGTGTGTTCATCGCGTTTTCGGATCTCTTCGATGTGGACAATTTTCACCCCTCCATCCCAGTCAAACAGAACGCGGTAATTTCCGACCCTCAGCCGGTAGCCCTGCGGATGGTTTAACAGCGCACGGACATTGTGCACATCCGGCATCTGAGCCAGCACCTGGACCGCGTCGTAGATTCTGACCTGATCACCACTTGTGATCTTGCGTAGCTGTTTTACTGCCTTTCTGGACCAGTCGATCGTATTCATCCGCCCGCCGTCACACCGCAAATAATAAGTGTTTTATAAGCATTAACAAGCATTTTATTACGCGACGGAGAGTGCGCAGCAACGCCCTGCTTAGCAAGGCTTGGAAACGCAAGGTTATGTTTCCAGCCGTTGCTTACTGGCGCCGGGCAACGCCATGGATGGGGAAACAACGTTCGTCGCATTTCTGCTGGTCAAGCGACCTCGTGCTCGCTAGAATTGCGCACTTTTTGATCAGAGGCGCGCAAAGCGCCCGCCAGGATCGCCCCCGTTACCGGCCGGGCGGCCTGTATTCAATACCGAGGTTAGTCATGTCCACCACCAACGCCATTCCTAAGGTCGGCTTTGTTTCGCTGGGTTGCTCGAGCGATAGTCAAAATATACCTTCGGTACTCGGTGTCCTGTTAAACAAAAAGCCCGCATAAGCGGGCCTTTTTTCGACAGTTGCTACCTGAGGGGAAGCATCATCGTCATGGGAGCAAGGTCAGGGCAAGGAATGAACCCCGCGTGCTTTGCGTAGAAATCGGTAAGACGGTCGTTGAGCGGATGCACTATTAACGCTGTGGACCCAATCACTTCAGAAGCGATGATGCAGCGCTCAATCGCGTCTGCCAGCAACGCCACGGATAGGCCCCGACCGCTCGCTGCTTCCGTCACGCCCATGCGACCCAGAACTGTCACAGGGAGCGGATCTGGTGCATTACGACGAATCTTGGCTGTCGCACCATGCCGGCGGTCGATCGCACTGTTCGAAAGTGTGTAATACGCAGCGACCTCATGCGTGCCCTTGAAGCACACCACGTAGACCATCGCGTGTTTGGCGTTCTGCGCCTTTAGAGCTTTGCTCCACAGATAGTCATTGATTGAGGGTTCGTTGCAGTTGAACTTATCCGTCACGTGGTGACTACCCAGCTTCTCGGGAGGGCTCAGCTCCAGGGCTTCGGTCGGGCAAGCAGTTTCTTGACGCATTCATTGCTCCTGATGGGGTTCGCATCGAGAGCCTTTTCAAAACGGTCGAAAGCTTCATCACTAAGCAGGAAAAGCTTGCGATCCAGGATCACCTCCTCAGCGCGCTGACAGGCAGCGTTTAGGATGAAACTGGTCCGATCGACGCTGAGAATCTCAGCTGCAGCATCAATCAAATCCCGCCGTTTCGAATCGGCCCTCATATTTATTGACACGGGCTTGATGCCCGCTTCTGCCACTCTTTCCATTACTTCCTCTCCTTCCGGGGTGCGTGTGTGATATCTACTCCTCTATCGCCTTTGACAATGAAACTCCCTAACGCATTGGGTGTGAGTCATACGGACGCCTACTTTGTTGCAGCGGCAAAAATAGGTTGCGCTGCTCTCCCTGTCAGTCATGACAGCCGGGATTGGCTGCTCATGTTACCGGCCTATATCCAGCAGAATCGACTCTAGCACAGCGTGTTGCTGATGTGTATCTGTGTAGCCATTAACTATACGACGAACGGTGCGCTACATTGCAACGTGGGTGTGGCGACTGATCTGGCTGAAAGCCATCTACTGCAGTGGTTACAGCGTCTTTATGTCTGTCGCCCTTGCTACGCTGCGCAGTTCAGAAACGATGCGTGCTGAATCTGAAAACCCCGCTAAACCGGATTTTTCCGACACTCGCCCACGGATTCCGTGGCTTGCAGCCAGCCCACCCGATCGTCTCTCCCCCGCTTCACTGTGCAAGCCCGGCTGCCGAACCTGTCATTCCCTTTCACAGTATGAAATGGGCCTTCCCCTGCGAGAACCCACAGACGGCGGGGCCTGGAGCAGGCATTGCACCCCACCGCTGGTTTGCATTATTTCGCGAGGCAAAGCGCGTCGGCGGGAGGGGGATAAGTGATTTTCTCGCGCAATTTTTTTCTCGCCGCAATTTTCCCGCGCGCGTGCGTTGCAACTGGTCGGCTCAGCACTGTACCAAGCCGATGTTTTCAAATACTGTATGCGCATACAGTATTTTTCGCAGGTGCCCTCATGCTCGCACAACAAGCCAACCTCTTAACGCTCCCCGAGTGGTACCACCTCCTCCAGGACACTGATGCACTGATCCAGGAGCCCACGAAGCGTCATCGGGAATTGCTGCACCATGCCTACGCGCTGCGCGATGCCACCCGGCGATAGCTGTCGCATTCTCTATGCCTGTGTAACCGACAACATTATTGGGCAACAGACCCTACGGGGGCGGCGGACGATCTAATCGGCACAAGGCAGCACGGGAAGAAGCCGGACGACAATCGGCGGCGTTAGGCGTTAATGACCTGCACGTCAGTGCGCAGCAACGCCCTGCTTAGCAAGGCTTGGAACCGCAAGGTTGTGTTTCCAGCCGTTGCCTACTGGCGCCGGGCAACGCCATGGATGGGGAAACAACGTTCGTCGTATTTCTGCTGGTCAAGCGACCTCGTGCTCGCTAGAATTGCGCACTTTTTGATCAGAGGCGCGCAAAGCGCCCGCCAGGATCGCCCCCGTTACCGGCCGGGCGGCCTGTATTCAATACCGAGGTTAGTCATGTCCACCACCAACGCCATTCCTAAGGTCGGCTTTGTTTCGCTTGGGTGCCCCTAAGATACCCAAAGTAAACAGGGGAATCCTCCGACCGAGGGCCGGCCTGGTTGATCAAAAATGATCAGCAAATAGTTGATACTTTCTGAGCGTCTGGCTATCATCCACATACGCCAATGACGCATAGCAGGGATTGCATGATCTTCATCGAGTCACCAATTTTCACCTCCGATCTAGCGGAGCATTTGGACGATGAGGAGTACCGAAAACTGCAGAGGTATCTCGCAGAACACCCCACATCGGGGGCCCTCCTTGAAGATACCGGTGGACTGAGGAAAATCCGCTGGGCGGCCAATGGCAAAGGCAAAAGTGGTGGCGTCCGGGTGATTTATTACCATGTGACATCGGCACAACAGATACGAATGATTCTGATTTATCGAAAAGGTATCATGGATACCTTGACCGATCGTCAGAACGCGCAGCTCCGCGCACTTAACAAAGGGTGGAAATAATGGAAAAGAATCTCTTCGATCGTCTTGTGGAAAGCATGACCCAGATGGATGAGATCGATCGCGGTGAGCGTCAGCCATCGCGTGAATTCCACGTAGACGCGGTTCAAGTCAAGAAGATCCGCCAAGCAACCGGGCTTTCTCAAGCTACGTTCGCCAAACGCATAGATGTTGCCGTAGGAACTCTACGTAATTGGGAGCAAGGACGCCGTGAGCCTGAAGGTCCAGCACGGGCGTTGCTCAGGGCTATCCATAACGACCCTGAACATGTACTCGCGGCCTTGAGCTGAGAAGGGTCTACCGCGTTCAACAACTAGCTGTAGTCCAACAGTTCCCCCTGCCCATCGCTTCCTCGGAGCCGCTGATGAAAGCCCCTGCCCCACATCCTGCGTTACCCAAGATCGATGTAAGAAAAGAAGGACGTTCTTGGCGGGTGGATTGGGACTATCAAGAAGCCCCCGAGAGCCGTGTGCTATTCGACAACGAGTTTCTGGACGGGTATGTATGCGGCATGGTCGACGCCCTAGGTGTGTCGACTGGCAAAATATGCCGCCCATCCGCTCGCGTTGGCACGGTGAAAAAGATTACTGAAGAGACCGCACTGAAGCTGGCAGAACTGCTCAAGAGTCTGCTACATCCGACCGTCACAGCGGAACACAGGCGCCTGGTGAACCAAGCAAATCTCCCGCATTTGAAGCTCCAGGCCGAAAGCAATGAAGTGAAAAGCCCCGACAGCCTGCAAATAGCCTGAAAGCTTACTGCCGCTAGGCCTCTCGGTTTGTAGCAGATCTGGCATCGCGACTTGGTGCGCATTACCAGAAGCGGGGCAAATTTGGAAAATCGACCTTTTCGCCTGTTTTCCAACCTACCGCCTAAGCGGGCTGGGGCTTTACGGAATTGCTCCCCTCGATACAAGCCTGCAGCACGCCATGCAAGCGCGTGACATTTCTTTGCAAAACTTTGCACGCAGTGCAATGCCTTCTCAGTTGCTAGGCTCTGTCTGAAAAGAGGTGTCTCAAACACCGCATAGCGCAGGCCAGCGAGACCATCGCGGCATAACTTTTCGCCAGCTTGTCGAAGCGCGTCACGATCCTCCGATTCTCTTTCAGCCAGCCAAACATGCGCTCGATCACATTGCGTTGACGGTACTTTGGGCGATCAAACAGGCGGGGTAGCCCAGGCTTGGGCTTGCGCTTCATCGAGCGCAGAGGAATGACCGGCTGCATGCGGTATCGGTCACAGTAACGCCGCAGAGCATCGGCGTCGTAGCCCTTGTCGGCTAGCAGCCAACGGCAGCGTTTGCGAGGGCGGCCACGTTGGCTCGCCGGGATGCTTACTTCATCCAGTAGCGGCTGGGCATAGCTGATGTCACTGGCTTGACCGCCAGAGAGAAGGAAGCGTAACGGCACGCCGTTGGCATCGCAAAGCATATGAATCTTCGTGATGAGGCCACCGCGACTGCGGCCTAGAGCATGATCGGCAGGTTCATCAGGCCCCCTTTTTTACCTGCACCTGATGAGGCGCGGGTTGCACGAACAGCGGTTGAGTCGATCATCCAGGTCTGCAGGTCGATGAGACCTTTATCGTTCAGTCGGAGGTGTAATCGCTTGAGCAACTGATCGAATGTGCCCCTATTCCGCCAATCCCGAAAGCGATGGTAGACCGTTCGCCAAGGCCCGAACCGCTCGGGCATGTCCCGCCATGCAGCACCTGAGCACAGCAGCCACAGTACGCCGTCGAGCATCAGACGATCATTTGATCGCGGCCTTCCTCTGCAGTGGGTTGGAGTGAAGAGATCCGCGATCACGTCCCATGCTTCATCTGAAAGTTCGTAGCGCTTGGCCATCACAGAATTCCTTTCCGTAGATGGCTGAAAAAATTACAGAATTTCGGCTTTCGGGGTACGGGAGTTCAGTTTCTCGGAATTTCAGACAGAGCCTAGGTCCAGCAGTGGGCTTGGGCTGAGTCCCGTATTGCACCACACCAGGTCTTTGCACTTTTTTGTGACGCAAAGCCCGTCGGCGGGAGGGGGATAAGTAATTTTCTCGCGCAATTTTTTTTCTCGCCGCAATTTTCCCGCGCGCGTGCGTTGCAATTGGTCGGCTCAGCACTGTACCAAGCCGATGTTTTCAAATACTGTATGCACATACAGTATTTTTCGCAGATGCCCTCATGCTCGCACAACAAGCCAACCTCTTAACGCTCCCCGAGTGGTACCACCTCCTCCAGGACACTGATGCACTGATCCAGGAGCCCACGAAGCGTCATCGGGAATTGCTGCACCATGCCTACGCGCTGCGCGATGCTCATTCGGTTGATGCAGGGACTTTGGCAGAAATGCTGGAGCTAGCTGATGAAGCGTTGATGTACGCGCATCAAGCGACGGAAGCTGAGAACTGGTAGGTGAGGCGGATCATGCGAATGCTTGTGACGCCAATGCGCTATCGAGGTGTCAGCATGTCGCCCCAGGATCGCGGTGGGTATCAGGGCGTGACGGTAGACGTTCGGGTCACATGCATTCAGGATGATCGGCTAGGACGAGCCATTGAATCTGGTCGAAATTCATCCCTACCTAACCTATGCAAAGAAGCCGCTGCCCTCGCTGTACGACGCGAGACTATATGGCATGGCCACATTCCGATTTGCGCTGATCGGATTCTAGATTATTGATGGGCACGCGTGCGCCCGGTCTGGTGGTGTCGCTGAGGGTAATTCCACTGCCCTCCCAGAATGATTACCATAGTAGCCCTATGCCGCCAGCCGAGAAGTGCTATGGAAATTGTGGGTGCTCTAACCGAGTTCCGTAAAATACTCGAAAATCCTGCTGTTATTGGCTTAGGAGCTGCGTTCATCGGCGGTTTTTTCGCTAGACACGCTTCAATTAAAGCTTATGAATTGAGTGAGAAACGAGCAAAGAGGGAAGCGTTAGTTTCAGTTCGTAACTCTTTGCTACTCATCAGCACTGAAATGGGAGCGGCGTGGGGCCTCTACAATATGGAGTATGCCGCCAGCCTTCTTGCCCTTCCGCAAGGTGAACCTCATATGTATCGCCTAGATATTGGGGCTGATACATTTACAGTTTATGACACCATGGCAAGTTCTCTCGCGGAAATCGACCCGACCACTGCAGGTTCTATAGTGAGAACCTATATGCGTATGAAGGGTTTGGTGGCCATGATTGAAACCAACAATCGGTACTTAGATTTGGTGTGGGGGGCAGGAAGAAAACGACTTCAGGAGATGACGCAGCTAGCTGTCAGCGTTGATGCTACGGGCAACGATCATTCGTTCTATCATGACCAATGGGTTATTTTGGAGGCTAAGGTTCTGGGTATGGGATCTTATGCGGATGCGCTGAAGACACTGACCGCAGAACTTAGCCAGACTTATCCTGTGCTGATGCGTGATATCGAGTCAGCAATTACAAAAATGAATCAGGAGATATCGGACCCGGGCCTAGGAAGGCTCTAACTTAAGCTGCCTAAACAAGTATGATTTGAGGATGAATGATGGGAATCCATTTCGAGAAAAAGCCAGAATCAAAACTAAGAAAGCGCGATTTGTTTTTCGGGGCCATTTTTCTTGCCTTGTTAATTGCTGGACTTGGAGTGCTATTTTTAAGAACATCCAGTGATGATTTCTGGCAGATTAAATTTATCGACCTATTCAGTCTCGTCGCTCAAGTGGCCACGGCAGGCGCGCTTATTCTTGGTGTATATCAGTATCAGAGAAACAAGCAACTTGATAGGCAGATAGCACTAGTGGCTGAGTGTCGTAGCTTGATAGAGAAGATGACCATCGTAGCCAATAATTTCGCTCACCTTGCAGGCCCAACACCTTCACAAGCTAAAGAGCTCATTCGCTCTTTGGTCAGTGCCAATGAAAAATTTGACGCAATTTACTTGTCGCTAAGCGAGGACATTAACAAGGCGATCGTTAGGATGCACTGGCAAGATTTCTATTTCGAATCTCTTACTGCTGCGATCAGCAATATTGACGGGGAGGGGCTGGTAGAAGCATTTGGTATGCCTACCACTGCAGTGCTGGGATCATTGCTCTCGATCCGGAGTAAAAAAACAGTGCCAGAGAGCCTGGTAAGTTTCGAGGCGTACTCAATGGCGGTAGAAAAAAACTTCCAGCGCATTACGATTAAGGCGCAGGACGCGGTAGATTTATTTATGTTTGAGCGGTATTTTTTCACTCACCAATCTCTAAATGACCACTTGTACGGAACAATGAATATTGTCGACCCCAAAATCAGGATACCCGCAATTCATGCTTTGAATATTCATGTCAATAAGAGTTTTTACTCTTAGTTTTATTGCTGCTGTTCAGAGGTTATCGGCTTTAACTTTTCAGCAAGTAATAATGCCGATGTATCAGCTTGTGTGAAAGCACTTGCGTTGCTCGGTACCGGCGTCGGCCCGTGTGTGTGTGCGGCCAACTGCACGTTCATCTCGTGCACAAGTTCCAGCAGATCGCACAGCACCTGCAGCACGTTCACGCTTTCCGACCCCAGCCACGTCTTCGGCGCCTGCAAGCGCTGGCTCACGCCCACCACGCTCGCCCGCAAGCCCTCGATCCGCTCCTGCAGGTCGCCACCGATCGTCGCGTTCAGCTTCTGCCCTACCACTAGGTTGAAGTCCCGGCCCGTGGCCTGGTTAAGATCATCGATGGCGGCCAGGCTAGCTGCCCCACCTGAAAGCAGCTTGAGGGCACCCATCGCCTCGAGCGTCTTGGTACCGCCCACCGACTCGGTGGAATGGTCATCCACGTTGCTGGCGTGGCTCTGGTACTGCTCGCGGTTGTCCAGGGCCTCAACTTCGCGCTCAATCGCCTTGTCCTGGATCTTGCCATCGGTCTGGCGCAGCCAGTTGCCGTCCGCGTCGACGCGCTGCTGGCAGGCCTCGCTTTGTTGCCACACCTGGTCACCTTTCGGCACCCGGGGCAGGCTCAGGCCGTGCGCCAGGATCTGCTGGATAAAAGGCTTGTGCGGCAGGCCGTACGCGAACCCTACCACCACGGTGGTGCCTTTCTCGGGAAAGCCGAACATCCCCGCCGCTTGGCCGCCCATCGGCGCCGGCAGATCTGGGGCAGGCTGACCGTCTGGTAGCAGGATGTCGACATCACCGCCAAAGCGCGGTCAGAAGTCGTCGCACAGCCCGGAGAATGCCAAGGCGCTGGGCGACATCGGCCGAGGCCCTGTCAAGATGCCAGCGCCACCCGGCGATAGCTGTCGCATTCTCTATGACTGTGTAACCGACAACATTATTGGGCAGCAGACCCTACGGGGGCGGCGGACGATCTAATCGGCACAAGGCAGCACGGGAAGAAGCCGGACGACAATCGGCGGCGTTAGGCGTTAATGACCTGCACGTCAGTGCGCAGCAACGCCCTGCTTATCAAGGCTTGGAAACGCAAGGTTATGTTTCCAGCCGTTGCCTACTGGCGCCGGGCAACGCCATGGATGGGGAAACAACGTTCGTCGTATTTCTGCTGGTCAAGCGACCTCGTGCTCGCTAGAATTGCGCACTTTTTGATCAGAGGCGCGCAAAGCGCCCGCCAGGATCGCCCCCGTTACCGGCCGGGCGGCCTGTATTCAATACCGAGGTTAGTCATGTCCACCACCAACGCCATTCCTAAGGTCGGCTTTGTTTCGCTTGGGTGCCCTAAGGCCCTGGTCGATTCCGAGCGCATCCTTACCCAGCTGCGCATGGAAGGCTACGAAGTCGTGCCCACTTACGAGGACGCCGACGTCGTGGTGGTCAACACCTGCGGCTTCATCGATAGCGCCAAGGCCGAATCGCTGGAAGTGATCGGCGAAGCCATCAAGGAAAACGGCAAGGTCATCGTCACCGGCTGCATGGGTGTCGAGGAAGGCAGCATCCGTGACGTGCACCCCAGCGTGCTGTCGGTCACCGGCCCCCAGCAGTATGAGCAGGTGGTCAATGCCGTGCACCAAGTGGTGCCGCCGCGCCAGGACCACAACCCGCTGATCGACCTGGTGCCGCCGCAAGGCGTCAAGCTGACCCCGCGTCACTACGCCTACCTTAAGATTTCCGAAGGCTGCAACCACAGCTGCAGCTTCTGCATCATCCCGTCGATGCGCGGCAAGCTGGTCAGCCGCCCGGTGGGCGAAGTGCTGAGCGAGGCCGAGCGCCTGGTCAAGGCTGGCGTCAAGGAAATCCTGGTGATCTCCCAGGACACCAGCGCCTACGGCGTCGACGTCAAGTACAAGACCGATTTCTGGAACGGCCGCCCGGTCAAGACGCGCATGCTCGAACTGTGCGAAGCGCTGAGCAGCCTCGGCGCCTGGGTGCGCCTGCACTATGTGTACCCCTACCCGAACGTCGATGACGTGATCCCACTGATGGCCGCGGGCAAGATCCTGCCGTACCTGGACATCCCGTTCCAGCACGCCAGCCCCAAAGTGCTCAAGTCGATGAAGCGCCCGGCCTTCGAAGACCGCACCTTGGCACGTATCAAGAACTGGCGCGAGCAATGCCCGGAACTGGTGATTCGTTCGACCTTCATCGTCGGCTTCCCTGGCGAAACCGAAGAAGACTTCCAGTACCTGCTGGACTGGCTGAGCGAAGCGCAACTCGATCGCGTGGGTTGCTTCCAGTACTCGCCGGTCGAAGGCGCCCCGGCCAACGACCTGGGCCTGGCCGAAGTGCCGGATGACATCAAGCAGGACCGTTGGGACCGCTTCATGGCTCACCAGCAGGCGATCAGCACGGCGCGCCTGCAACTGCGCATCGGCAAGGAAATCGAAGTACTGATCGACGAAGTCGAAGAACAAGGCTCGGTTGGGCGCAGCTTCTTCGATGCCCCGGAAATCGACGGCAGCGTGTTCATCGACGGCGATCATGGCTTCAAGCCAGGCGACAAGGTGCGTTGCCGCGTAGTCGATGCCGATGAGTACGACATGTGGGCCGAGCCCATCTAAGCGCGCTGCGTCGAGAATACCCCGCCAACTGGCGGGGTATTTTTTTGCATCTATGTTTGCTTGAGAGGCCAACACAGGAGCCACCCTTGAGCAAGCCACCGCTGACGCTGCACACACCTCGCTACACCGACTACCCGGAGCTGGTACGCATCTGGGAGGCTTCGGTGCGCGCGACCCACGACTTTCTGCCTGACGCCTATATAGTCTTGCTGCGCGATCATGTGCTCAGCCGCTACCTGGACGCCGTGATGCTGGTCTGCGGCAAAGACCGCAACGGGCGGATACAGGGCTTTGCCGGGGTCGCCAATGGCCGTATCGACCTGCTGTTCGTGGCACCCGAGCAGCGCGGCCAAGGGGTAGGCCAGCGTTTGCTGCGCCACGCCGTGAGCGAGCTGAACGCCGAACGCCTGGATGTCAACGAACAGAACCAGCAGGCCCTGGGCTTCTACCTGCACGAAGGGTTTGAAATCATCGGGCGCTCTGAAACCGACGGCCTTGGGCAGCCCTACCCTTTGCTGCACATGCGCCGGCTTCCTGCAGCGACATGAGGCTTGATCCGATATTGCTGGGGACCGTTGCCGAATTGACGTAAATGACACCGATAGGCCGCCGCAAGCTCGCCGGGCCGGGTACAATGGCGCCTTTCCCTGCACTGCGAAGCTGAATGTCCATGTCCGAGCCTATCCGTCTGTCAAAACGCCTCATCGAACAGCTTGGCTGTTCGCGCCGAGAGGCCGAAATGTACATCGAAGGGGGCTGGGTCACGGTCGACGGCGTGGTGGTCGAGCAGCCGCAGTTCAAGGTCGATACCCAGCGCGTCGAGCTGCTGCCAGGCGCCACGGCCGACACCCTCGAGCCGGTCACGCTGCTGCTCAATCAGCCCGCCGGGCAGGCCCTGAGCATTGCCCAGGCCAGCCTCGGCATGGCCAGCCTCAGCGAAGCCCATCGCGAAGGTGTGCGGGCCCTGCACGGGCACTTTGTCCGCCAGGAATGCATTGCACCGCTGCTGCCCGGTGCTGCTGGCCTGCAGGTCTTCACCCAGGACTGGCGGGTAACGCGCAAGGTTGAAGCCGACCTGCGCCGCATCGAACAGGAATACATCGTTCAAGTCAGCGGCGAAGCCAAACCGGGCGCGCTGGAGCGCCTGGCCCGTGGCGTCGAGCGCAAAGGCGTCGAACTGCCCAAGGCCAAAGCCAGCTGGCAGAACGAGCAACACCTGCGCATGGTGCTGAAAGGCCCGCAAGCGGGGCAAATCGAAGCCCTGTGCGAAACCGCTGGCCTGAAGGTGCTGGGCATGCGCCGCATCCGCATTGGCGGTGTGTCCATGGGCAAACTGCCGCTGGGCCAGTGGCGCTTCATGGCGACTACCGAACGTTTCTAGAAATACATGCCGCGCATGTACGCGCGGCGCTCGAACAGGATTGTTTCAATGAACCACAACGACGTCATGCGCAGCCTGCGCTACATGATCAAGGCCAACGACCAGAAAATGGCCGAAATCATTGCCCTGACTGGCCTGCAAGTTACTGCACAAGCCATCGCCGGCTACGTTAAAAAGGAAGAAGAACCCGGTTTCGTGCAGTGCCCGGACAACGTCATCGCGCACTTTCTCGACGGCCTGGTGATCCACCGCCGTGGCCGCGACGAAAGCCGCCCGCCGCAGCCTATCGAAGTCCCCGTCACCAACAACAGCATCCTGAAAAAGCTGCGTGTGGCCTTCGAACTCAAGGAAGAAGACATGCATGCCGTGCTCAACTCGGTCGACTTCCCGGTCTCCAAGCCCGAGCTCAGCGCACTGTTCCGCAAGGCTGGCCATGACAACTATCGCCCGTGCGGCGACCAGCTTCTGCGCAACTTCCTCAAGGGCCTGACCTTGCGCGTACATGGCTAAGTGGTGATGCCGCATTCGGTTTCGCCGGTGGGTATCGTGCGCTCCTGCTTCAAGGAAAAGTTCGCCATCCCTCGCCAGCCACAGCTGGCGCCAGCCGCCCGCGGTGTGCTGGAACTGCTGCCCCCGTTCAACCAGGGTGATGCGGTGGCTGGCCTGGAACAGGTGAGCCACGTCTGGCTGCTGTTTTTGTTCCATGAAGCGCTTGAAGACAAGCCGCGCCTGAAGGTGCGCCCCCCGCGCCTGGGCGGCAACAAGAGCATGGGCGTGTTCGCCACCCGCGCGACCCACCGGCCCAATGGCATCGGGCAATCAGTGGTCCGCCTGGAAGGGGTCGAGCCGGGCCGGCTGTTGCTGTCCGGCATCGACTTGCTCG
This sequence comes from Pseudomonas farsensis, assembly GCF_014268805.2. Lineage (GTDB taxonomy): Bacteria > Pseudomonadota > Gammaproteobacteria > Pseudomonadales > Pseudomonadaceae > Aquipseudomonas > Aquipseudomonas farsensis. The sequence continues at coordinate 372,987 of NZ_JABWRF020000003.1, read as the reverse complement.
ACGGCACGCCGGTGCTGGATATCAAGCCATATGTGCCCTACGCCGACAGCGTTGCAACGGCAACCAACCTGATGGCCGACGCTGCACCCGCGCCTATTGTCGTGCTTTGGCACGAACATGCCGTGCCCCAGGCCCATGCGCATGCGCAGCGCCTGGGTGAACCGCTGGTCGAGCTGATCGAGCAGTGTCTGGCGCAAGACCCGCGCCCGGCGTACCAACTGCCACCACCGGAGCGGGTCTACGGGGTGAAATTCTGGGATGTGCAGGTGCGCTGGCATTACCCCCAGCCGGACCAGATCCGCGTGCTGGAAGTAGTGCGCGAGACTTGAGCCAGAGCCGCTGCATCGCAGGCATAAAAAAACGCAGACCAAGGTCTGCGTTTTTTTTGCCGCGTTCGCCTTACTTCTCGACGAAGGCGCGCTCGATCAGGTAGTCACCTGGCTCGCGCATACGCGCCGACACTTTCAGGCCGAAGCTGTCGAGCACTTCGCTGGTTTCGTCGAGCATGCTTGGGCTGCCGCAGATCATCGCACGGTCATCCTGCGGGTTGATCGGTGGCAGGCCGATGTCGCTGAACAGCTTGCCGCTGCGCATCAGGTCAGTCAGCCGGCCCTGATTCTCGAACGGTTCGCGAGTAACGGTTGGGTAGTAGATCAGCTTTTCTCGCACCGCTTCACCGAAGAACTCGTTCTGCGGCAGGTGTTCAGTGATGAACTCGCGATAGGCGACTTCGTTCACGTAGCGAACGCCGTGGACCAGAATGACTTTTTCGAAGCGCTCGTAGGTTTCCGGGTCCTGGATGACGCTCATGAACGGCGCCAGGCCAGTGCCGGTGCTCAGCAGGTACAGGTGCTTGCCTGGGTTGAGGTCGTCGAGTACCAGCGTGCCGGTAGGCTTTTTGCTGATGATGATCTCGTCGCCTTCCTTCAAGTGCTGCAGCTGCGAGGTCAGCGGACCGTCCGGCACCTTGATGCTGAAGAACTCCAGGTGCTCTTCCCAGTTCGGCGACGCGATGGAATAGGCACGCATGAGCGGACGGCCGCTTTCCTGCTGCAGGCCGATCATCACGAACTGACCGTTCTCGAAGCGCAGGCCCGGATCGCGGGTGCACTTGAAGCTGAACAGGGTGTCATTCCAGTGGTGCACACTGAGGACACGTTCGTGGTTCATGTTGCTCATCTAGGGTGGCTCCTGAAGAAATACGCGGCGCGCAAAACGCGCAGTTGCGCGATAGTTTAGGGGCAGCGACAATATCTGTTAACTGAATTATCAAGATATGTGTTATCGGTTATATAGATATGCGATTCACGCTTCGTCAACTACAGGTCTTTGTCGCCGTCGCACAGCACCAGAGCGTCTCTCGAGCCGCAGGGGTGCTGGCGTTGTCGCAGTCGGCTGCCAGCACGTCGATCACTGAACTTGAGCGCCAGTCCAGCTGCCAGCTGTTCGACCGTGCCGGCAAGCGCCTGAGCCTCAACGCCTTGGGCCACCAATTGCTACCACAGGCCGTTGCCCTGCTCGACCAGGCCAAAGAGATCGAGGACCTGCTCAACGGCAAGTCCGGCTTTGGCTCACTGGCCGTCGGCGCCACGCTGACCATCGGCAACTACCTGGCAACCTTGCTCATCGGCAGCTTCATGCAACTGCACCCGGAAAGCCAGGTGAAGCTGCATGTGCAAAATACAGCACATATCGTGCAACAAGTTGCCCACTACGAAATTGACTTAGGTCTGATCGAGGGCGACTGCAACCACCCGAACCTGGAAGTGCAGCCGTGGGTCGAGGATGAATTGGTGGTGTTCTGTGCGCCTCAGCACCCACTGGCGAAGGTTGGCCACGCCGACATCGAGCAACTGGCCCATGAGGCGTGGATTCTTCGCGAACAGGGCTCTGGCACTCGGCTGACCTTCGACCAGGCCATGCGCCACCACCGCGCCAACCTGAACATCCGCCTGGAGCTTGAGCATACCGAGGCAATCAAACGTGCCGTGGAATCGGGCCTTGGCATCGGTTGCATCTCGCGCCTGGCCCTGCGTGATGCGTTCCGCCGCGGCAGCCTGGTGCCGGTGGAAACCCCGGCACTGGACCTGGCGCGGCAGTTCTACTTCATCTGGCACAAGCAGAAATACCAGACCTCGGCGATGCGCGAGTTCCTGGAACTGTGCAGAAGCTTTACCGCAGGCGTTCAGCGCAGCGACGAGATCGTGCTGCCGACCATAGCCTGAGCACTAACCCAGCAGGATAACGCCCCACACCAGCGCGACCATGCTCATGGCCACCAGTTGCGCGGCGCTGCCCATGTCCTTGGCGTTTTTCGAAAGCGGATGGCGGTCAAGCGAGATGCGGTCGATGGCCGCTTCGACTGCCGAGTTGAGCAGTTCGACGATCAGCCCCAGCAGACATACAGCAATCAGGATCGCCCGCTCGGCGCGGCTGACCGGCAGCCAGAAGGCCGTCGGAATCAGCAGCACGTTGACCAGCACCAACTGGCGAAACGCCGCCTCGCCCTTGAACGCTGCGCGCAGGCCGTCCAGCGAATAGCCAGCGGCATTGAAAATACGTTTGAGGCCGGTCTGGCCTTTGAATGGCGACATAGGTGCAGTGACTTCACCGAAAAATGGCCAGCAGGCTAGTTCAACCGTGGTCAAAAAAGCGTGAAGGCACAGTAACTTAGCTGGCCGAAACCGATTCAAGTTGTTGCAACAGCAATGCCGCCTGGGTGCGAGTACGTACCCCAAGCTTGCGGAAGATAGCAGTAACGTGGGCCTTGATGGTGGCCTCCGAGACGCTCAACTCATAGGCGATCTGCTTGTTCAGCAGACCTTCGCAAACCATGGTGAGCACGCGGAACTGCTGCGGCGTGAGGCTGGCCAGGCCTTCGCTGGCGGCCTTGGCCTCAGCGGACACATCGACCTTCTCGAATGCCTGCGGCGGCCACCAGACTTCACCATCCAGCACCTTCTTGACCGCTTCCTGGATGACGCTCAAATCGCTCGACTTGGGGATGAAACCGCTGGCGCCAAACTCGCGCGACTTGACCACCACTGCTGCTTCTTCCTGCGCCGAGACCATCACCACCGGAATCTGCGGGTACTGCCCGCGCAACAGCACCAGCCCCGAGAAACCGTACGCACCGGGCATGTTCAGATCGAGCAGGACCAGGTCCCAGTCGGCTTTTTCGCTGAGCCGGGTTTCCAGCTCGGCGATGCTCGCCACCTCGACCAGGCGCACGTCCGGCCCAAGGCCCAGGGTAACGGCCTGGCGCAGGGCGCTGCGGAACAACGGGTGATCATCGGCAATCAGGATTTCGTACGTGGCCATTTGCTCTATGGATCCTGTTCTGTGCCGGGCGCAGGGTACGGGAGGCGCCGGGCGGGCAACTCAAGCTGACGGCAGGGCCGTCGGCCGGGATGGCACGGCGCAGAGCGGTTGTACCGCGCCTTCAGCGTGCCTGAAGCGGCGCCAAGGATGCCGAGCACACCCCGGGTGGTCAAGCCAATTACCCGGTTGCCCTGGCCCTGTGGCTGCCAGCCCCGACAGTATGAACCAATCCGCGGCGCTCGCCCCTTGGACTATAGGAAGGTATGCAGGCGCTGGTGTACTTCGTCCTGCTCATCCAGCGGCAGGCGGCGCTTGCCACTGAGGTAATGCAGGCTGAACACGTCCAGGTAGGCATCCAGTGCCTGCGAAGCCTGGTTGTCACCGGCCAGATCCAGGCACATGGCGGCCACTTCGGCGGTGCAGAAATGGTCATCACGCTTGGACCGGCGCAGGCGATAGCGCGACATCTGCTCGGCTTCAAGGCTCAGCACCGGGAAGCGGTCAAGGTAGGGGCTCTTGCGAAACATCTTGCGCGCTTCGGTCCAGGTGGCATCGAGCAGGATGAACAGCGGGCGCTTGCCGGGCTCGGCGTGCACCTCGTTGACCACCCGTTCCTGGGCGACGAACTCACCGGGGAAGACGATATACGGCTGCCACTGCGGGTCGTCGAGCAGGGCCAGCAGGCGCTCGTCGACCGCGGTGCGCAGCCAGCCGAAGGCGCAGGTGTCTTCAATCAGGTCGGCAATCAGCCAGCCGGTGTTAGTCGGCTTCAACGGCTCGGTGTCGTGCATCAGCAGGCACATGCCAGCGTTGGCCTGCACCCTGGGTTTCCAGGCGCACAGGCAGTGAGTGGCAATCACCCGGCATTCAGGGCAGCGCTCGGCGCGAGAGCCACGGGCGATGAAAGGCTTGACGCTGCGGGCCAGGCGCTCGGCGCGCAGGCGCGAGACTGCGTGGCTCATGGCTGCAGGCCTTGGCTGGAGGAGGAGACGGGCACGGCGACAACTCGGCAAAAACAAAGCGCAAGTCTACCAGAGCGCAACTGTTTTGCCGTGCAGGGCAAGCCGCTGCTCCTTTATAATCACAGGCTTTGGCGGCCACGGAACCCAAGGGTTTCATGGAACGCCGGCTGCAGGTGCCGGTCAAAGCGCCAGTTATCGAACCAGGAGAGATTCATGCTGCGTGTTATCGCCCCGACCCTGAGCCTGCTGCTCGCTCTGCCGCTGGCCGCACAAGCCGCCTCCAAGCAGGAGTACGAGCTGACCCAGGTGCTGCAGAAAGTCGCCAAGGAAAGCAGCATTGGCACCCCGCGTGCCATCAATGAAGACATCCTTGACCAGGGTTATACCGTTGAGAAGGGCAAGGCCTTGGTCAACCACCTGAGCGTACGTCAGAGCCATGCAGAGCGCATGCTGGCCAACCCTCAGCAAGTCCGTAGCCAGCTGGGCGACAGCGTGTGCCGCAACAACGGTTACCGCCAGCTGATGTCCAAAGGCGCGGTGCTGGTCTATCGCTTCACTGTCTACAAGACCAACCAGCCGATCATGGACCAGGCCTTCGACGCTGCCAGTTGTGTATCGGGCAACAAGAAGAAGTGATTCACGCCACCTGATCGCTGGAACTTGCGCGCCGTTGCTGCTCATCGGCGCGTAAATCTGCAAGCAACGCCTGTAGATACCGCGAGTGCCGCTCTGCCCCTTGCAGCCGCCGCAGGCACTCCGCCTCAACCGTGATATGCCCAGCCTTGGCAGCCCTTGCCAGCTGGCTGAACAGCTGCGCGTCTACCTCGATTACCAAGCGATGCATGGCGCCACCTCCGCGTAGCGGGCATTTCTGTATTCAGTAAATCAAAGTCTGGCGATAATTGGATCCGAACCGACCAAAGGCCAGAATCCTCGGCACGGCGCGTGTCGAACGTCTAGATTGAACACAAGCGCATGGGCAATTGCGCGGTGACAAAAACACAGAAATGGATGGACTTTACTTCTGCAACGCGGCCTTGAAGGCCTTCTGCAATGCTCAGTGTGCATACTTGAGCGCAAGGCAGCCTGCGACGCATGGAAGTCGCTGCCGGGCCACGCCATCGGCCCGGTAACAGGTTTCGTTGCCCAAGGAGACGTTGAATGCCCTACCTACCGAACGAACGATTGTTCAACCACTTTCAGGAACATGGCATCGACCTGAGCAAGGTCGACGAACAACTGCAACTGGTCGCCCCCAACAGCCCTAACTTGCCGCTTTACCGCGACATGGTGCTTACCGTGCTGCGCATGGCACACGATGACGGCAACCGCTGGAACGCCAAGATCACCTTGCAGGCCCTGCGTGAACTGGACCACGCCTTCCGTACCCTCGAGCACTACAAAGGCCGGCGCAAGGTCACGGTTTTTGGTTCTGCGCGCACGCCTGTCGAACACCCAATGTATGCACTGGCCCGTGAGCTGGGCGCACAATTGGCGCAGGCTGAATTGATGGTCATTACCGGTGCCGGCGGCGGCATCATGGCCGCGGCCCACGAAGGCGCCGGCAGCGACAACAGCCTGGGCTTCAACATCACCCTGCCCTTCGAGCAGCATGCCAATGCCACGGTGGACGGTACCGACAAGCTGCTGCCGTTCCACTTTTTCTTCATTCGCAAGCTGTTCTTCGTCAAGGAAGCCGACGCCTTGGTACTGTGCCCGGGCGGCTTCGGCACCCTGGACGAAGCGCTGGAGGTATTGACGCTGATCCAGACCGGCAAAAGCCCGCTGGTGCCAGTGGTGCTGCTCGACTCGCCGGGCGGCAGTTTCTGGCGTGAAGCGCTGGACTTCATTCGCCGTCAGCTCGAAGAAAACCGCTACATCTTGCCCAGCGACCTGAAACTCATGCACCTGGTGTACAGCGCCGAAGAGGCGGTGGCCGAGATCGAGCAGTTCTACCGCAACTACCACTCCAGCCGCTGGCTGAAGGACAAGTTCGTGATCCGCATGCATCACCCCTTGAGCGAGGCAGCGCTGTGCGCAATTGGCGAACAGTTTGCCGACTTGTGCCTGAGCGGCCACTTCCAGCAGCAGCCGGACACCGGGGCCGAACACGAAAGAGACGACTTCAGCCACCTGACGCGGCTGGCATTCGCCTTCAGTGGCCGCAATCAGGGGCGCCTGCGCGAACTGGTGGATTTCATCAACCTGCCGGAAAACTGGGCCAAGCCACTGCCTGTGCAAACCGCCCAGCGCGCCCACCAGCCCTTGAAAGTCAGCTAAACGCAAAATGCCCTGCACCACAGGCCATTGAAGGCCTGCGATGCAGGGCATCGATCAGTAATCGTCCAAATCTCGGCCGTTGAGTAGCCGGCCGATCATTTCCATGGAGAACCCACGGTAGGCGAGAAAACGTGTTTGTTGTGCGCGGCTGCGCGGGTCCTGAGGGCGTAGCCCGGCGTATTTGCGTTGCCAGACATCCTGAAGCCGCTCGCCCCAATCCACGCCACTTTCACGTAGCGCCTGCTCCACATCGCCACGTTCGAGCCCCCGCTGGCCTAGCTCCTCGCGGATACGCGCGGGGCCATAACCTGCGTTGGAACGGTAGCGTATGAAGCTTTCCAGATAACGGGCTTCGCTGAGCAACCCTTCTTCGGAAAGCCGATCAAGCGCAGGCTCGATCAGCTCATCCGTAGCGCCGCGCTGGCGCAGCTTGCGCGTCAGCTCGACCCGACCATGCTCGCGGCGTGCGAGCAGGTCCATGGCTGTCCGCCGAACGGCGACGGGGGTGTCGAGTACGGCGGACATGGGGCAGATCAGACACCGGCTTCGGCGTCAGCCAGGTCGCTGGCATCAGCCTGGGCAGCCGCGGCTTTACCAGCAGCGGCAGCAGCGCCGGTGGTCAGCAGCTTGTCCCGAATCATCTTCTCGATCTCTGCGCCAATAGCCGGGTTTTCTTGCAGGAACTTGGCAGAGTTCGCCTTGCCCTGGCCGATCTTGTTGCCTTGGTAGCTGTACCAGGCACCGGCTTTTTCAATGAACCCGTGGGCAACACCCAGGTCGATGACTTCACCGTTGCGGTAGATACCCTTGCCGTAGAGAATCTGGAATTCAGCCTGACGGAACGGTGGCGAAACCTTGTTCTTGACGACTTTGACGCGGGTTTCGCTACCCACCACTTCGTCACCTTCCTTGACCGCGCCAGTGCGGCGGATGTCGAGGCGTACCGAAGCGTAGAACTTCAGCGCGTTACCACCGGTGGTGGTTTCCGGGCTGCCGAACATTACGCCGATTTTCATACGAATCTGGTTGATGAAGATAACCAGGCAGTTGGCGTTCTTGATGTTACCGGTGATCTTGCGCAGGGCCTGGGACATCAGGCGGGCTTGCAGGCCGACGTGCATGTCGCCCATTTCGCCTTCGATTTCGGCCTTGGGTACCAGTGCTGCCACGGAGTCGACGATGATCACGTCAACCGCGTTGGAACGCACCAGCATGTCGGTGATTTCCAGGGCCTGTTCGCCGGTGTCGGGCTGCGAAACCAGCAAGTCATCGACGTTGACGCCCAGCTTGCCGGCGTACTCGGGGTCGAGGGCGTGCTCGGCGTCAACGAAGGCGCAGGTGGCGCCGCTTTTTTGCGCTTCGGCGATGACCGACAGGGTCAGCGTGGTTTTACCCGACGATTCCGGGCCGTAGATCTCGACGATACGGCCTTTGGGCAGGCCGCCAATGCCAAGGGCGATGTCCAGGCCCAGCGAGCCGGTGGAGATTGACGGGATGCCCTGGCGTTCGTGATCGCCCATGCGCATGACTGCGCCCTTGCCAAACTGGCGTTCGATCTGACCCAGGGCCGCAGCCAAGGCGCGCTTCTTGTTGTCGTCCATTGAAACCCTCACGTGTTCGACTTTGGCCCTGATGGCCGGAATACCTGTATAAGTAGCCAGTATTATTCCACAGGGATTCGTTTCCGCAAACCCCCGTTAGGCGATTTACTCCCTACCAAGCTGTAACAAGCCGTCTAACGCAGCGATCACCGTCTGTCGGCGTACCGCATCGCGGTCGCCGTCGAAGTGGCGTTGTTCGCTGTGAACACGGCCACCATCGGCCCAGGCCAGCCATACCGTGCCGACCGGTTTTGCCGCAGAACCACCACCGGGCCCGGCGACGCCGCTGACGGCAACGGCAAAACGCGCGCCGCTGGCAGCCTGTGCGCCACGGGCCATGGCTTCGACCACCTCGCAGCTGACCGCACCCACCTCGCCGAACAGTGCCTGCGGCACGCCAAGCTGGCGGGTTTTCTGGGCATTGGAATAGGTGACGTAGCCGGCCTCGAACCAGGCCGAGCTGCCGGGGATGCGGGTGATGGCTTCGGCGATGCCGCCGCCTGTGCAGGATTCGGCGGTAGTGACCTGGGCACTTAAACGCTGCAGGTGCTCGCCCAAGCGGGCAGAAAGAACGGTGATCGGGTCCATGACGGGCTCCAGGCGGGAATGCGCCCTACCCTACCATCCTCATCTGCTCTCGCAAGGCATCACGGTGCCAGCGCCCGCACATAGGCCTGGCAGGCGCGCAAGGCGATCAGTCCCCGGTCACCGCGGTCGGTAATGGCGATAATTCGTTGAGCATGCGCGGGGTCAAGTCGGGCGCGTACGGGGCCATCATCCACGCCGGCGGCGCCGGTGGCGGCGGGCACTGCGGGACAGCCGGCGCCACGTTCGACCAAGACCGACAGGCGCAGATCGGCAGTAGCAAGGCGGTCACGTAGACGAGCTTGAGTATTCTGGGCATCGCTCAGTTCCTTGAAGTATCTTGCATCAATGTCGCGAACGCGCAGTTCCAGCCCTTCGCGCTGCTCGCGTTCGGCCAGCAGCAAGCCATGCAGCGCCTCGGCCTGATCCAGCCGTTGCTGCACCAGGGCCTGCTCCTGTTGCGCCAGCAGGCGCCCATAACGCCAGGCCTGGGCTTGCCAGGCCAGCACCGCCCCCAAAACCAGAAGCGCCGCGTAGAGGCCTGGCTTCCAACGGTTCAGCACAGCACCTCCCGGGCCCTGGCCCAAAGTTGCAGGCGCTCGGCAAGCCCGTTCAGGCCGCCGTTGATATGGCGGGTGATCCGGTTGAATTCGCCTTGGTCCGCCAAGGCATTGAGCCCCCGCGATTGCCAGAACCAGGCCGCCGACTCGCACGCCCAGCGCGGTTGCTCGAGCATCTGCGGCTGGGCCAGCAAACGTTCATCGCCAAACAGCGCGCGGCTGCATGCCTGGTAATTGTTGTGGCCGGTCACCTGGATCAGGCCTCGGCCGCAATAGCGCTGGCCATCGCCATCCGCCTCGGGGGTATTGCCCAGGCGCTTGGCCAGGCTGCCGGTGTCGTAACGGGCCAGGTAGCTATCGCTACCCAACTCCTTCACATAGCGCAGTTGGCCAGACTCATGGCCAACCTGGGCCAGAAACGCCGCAACGCGCTTGGGGTGGTCGATTTCCCAGCGCGCCATGGCCGTGTTCAACGCTGGCAGAAACGCCGTGGCACGCTGGCCGGCGAGGGGGTAGATATCACTGAGTTGCCTTGCAGTCAGCACCATCCGTACATGCTCCATAGCTGTCTGTTCGAACAGCGGCACAAGCCGCCAACGGGTCGCTCAGGGCGATGGCTGGAAGCGCGAGGCTTTCACGGGGTCAACGCCGCCCCCCCCCTGGCAACAGAGGGTCGACTATAAGGAGTGACACTGGCCGGCCGCAGTGGGAAACGCCGCTCGGGTTTTCAGCCCTGCGCCTTGAGCGCATCGGCCTGGCGGGTCGCACTGCCCTTGGCGCGCGCCTTGCCCTGCTGACCGCCGTTGCACTGCAGCGTGGTGCGCCAGCCGCTGCTGGTGAACACCTGCTCCACCGACTCGATCAGGTACAGGCCGTCGAGCCCGGCCAGAAAGCCGCGCGCCTCGATGCTGCGTTCGGCGAACAGGTCAGTGCGCCCCGGCAGGTCCAGGCGCACACTGGCGGTGTCGCGGTTGAAGCTGGCCAGCCGCGCACGCGCCGCCTGTTCGGCTGCACTGCGGTTGGGGTAAAGGTGGCGGTCGGTATACAGCGGCTGCATGCCGTCGGGCGCCGCTTCGTTGGCCAGTTCCACCGCCTGTACCCGGCCGCTGGCGCTGTCCTGGTGGCGGGTGCGCACAGCTTTGTGGGTGGTGCGATCGGCCAGGCGGAACTGCCACTGGCTGACCTCGGCACGGGTCAGGCTGACCACGCCGAAGGCTTGCCCGCTGGCGCTCTTGCCGCCTTGACGGGGCAGCACCAGCAATTGCCCGTTGGCCAGTTTGGCAGTGCAGTCGTGCAAACGCGCCACGCGGGTGATGAAGTTGAAGTCGGACTCGCTGTACTGGTCGATGCGCGGTATCTGCGTGGTCACCGGGCACACCGCCTGCCAACCGTTGCGGGCGGCGATATCGGCGACGATGCGTTGCAGGGTTACCCCTTCCCAACTGCCGCTGCGGATGGTCTTGCCGCTGCCGCGCAGGTCGCTGGCCTTGCCGCGGATCACCAGGGTATCGGGCGGGCCGGACAGCTCCACCTCATCCACCGTATAGCGCCCCAACAGCGTCAGCGTCTGGCCGCTGTAACCCAGGTGCACGGCCAGCACCGCACCGCGAGCAGGCAGCGCCAGCACGCCGTCACGGGCGTCGATGCGCAGTTCGAATTCGTCCGACTCAAGGCCGGGTTTGTCGGTGGTGCGCATCAGCAACAGGCGGTCGTTGATCAGTGCGGTGATGTCTTTGCCGTCGGCCTGGATACTGAACTCAGGTTTCATGCGTGTGCCTCCCTGGAAGGCCGGCGCGTTGCCGCGCCGCCCTCCTTGTCAGTCCCACAGTTGAAGGGTGTTGCTGGCAGGCGCCGACAGGTCTGGCAGCACGATCAGCACCCCGGTGCGAAAGGGTTGCGCCTCGTCGGCCAAGCCTTGGTTGGCATCCAGCACCGCTTCGACGGTGCCGCTCAAATGCCCGTAGTAGTGCTGGCAGAGGGTGTCCAGCAGGTCACCTTCAGACGTTGTGCAGGTCTTGGCCATAGCTTACGAACTCCAGTGAAAAGCCTTGCTTGGCAGGGATGCCGCCGGCTTGCAGCAGGCTCTGGTTGTCTTCGATGCTGGTCAGGCACCAGTTGCCGAGCACCTCGCCGTAGCCGGTGGTCAGTGACAGGGGTAGCAGTTGCTGGCCGATACTGCGCAAGGTCTGCAACTGACTCAGCCCACCCTTGAAGCCAGGGAAGATCGTGCCGCTGAGGGAGATGGTCTCATCGCCAAGGCTGACCGCCTGCTGCGCGCTGCCTCGGCCGAGGCGGTCCTGCCCGGCCCAACGAAACCGCGTCTGCCGGCGCAACTGGTCAAACGCTGCGGTATCCAGGTTGAAGTAGTACGGCGCGGTGCCCGGCTTGAGCGGCTGCAGCACCAGCAGGTGCGGGAACGGCTTGACCGCTTCGGCGGCGGGTGTCACCTGGGGCGCAAAACCCAGGGTCTGCAGCACACCAGTGACGGTTGCTCGCACCTCGCCCACCACCCGCCGGATCGCCGCCCCGGCCTTGGCCACGTGGCCGGCAAAGGCATCGATCCGCTCACGCACCTGGCGCACCTTGCCCAGCGTTTGGTCGTATTTGGCGACCACTTTGGTTACCCGTTGCTGCGCCCGGGCAATGGCGCGCATGGTGCGTTGCAGCTTGGCGCCGATGATCGGGCCGACCACCGGCAGGCCCTCAAGCTCGGTCACTGCGCCTTTTACATGGTCGATGGCCTCGTTCATCGGGTCGAGCATGGCGTCGATGCGCTGACGCCCTGCCTCCCCCGCCGCGACCAGAGCGTGCAGCGTGGCTTGCAGCTGCTCCAGATAGGTCATGGGTGCTCCTTAGAGTGCGATGTGGGGGGCGTCGGCCAACTGCACCGAACGCGCCTGGCGCATCAGTTCTTCCAGCTGTCGGCGCGCGATGGCCTCCAACTGCTGCAGGACGCTGGGGTCGGACAGGCTGTTGGTGAAGGTGACTGGCATGTTGGCGGTGAAGGTGAACTGCTGGTTGGTGGGCGCAGGGGGCGTTGCAGCCGTTGGCACCGGCGTAGGTATGGCAGATGGCGCGGGGCCAGGCGCAGTAGGGACATCATCGGCACTGCTGCCGAGTACCTTGCCAAGCAAACCGCCGATACTCTCCCCGCCCATGCTGCCGAGCGCGCCGCCGATCAGGCCACCAATCAAGGTGCCGACGACCGGCACAACCGAGCCAATTGCGGCCCCTGCCGCCGCACCCGCAAGGCCTCCACCCAAACCGCCGACAGCCGCGCCGTAGCCTTCGAGTTTTTCATCAGGCGTGGCATCGCTGTTGTAGGTATCGGCCAGTTGCATGCCGGTGGCAAGCACAGACAAAACCGGCACCCGGCGCATCGCCCGGCTGGCCAACGAGGCGCCAGCTGGGCTGGCCGAGGTTTTGCCGGCCAGGCCTGCGAGCGAGGCGGCGCCGAGCAAGGCAGAGCCCAATGCCGAGCCAGGTTGCGATGGCGCCGTCGAGGGCTGTGTGGATTGCAGAGATGAAGCAGCTCGCACTTCGTCGTCTTCAAACTCCTCGACCTCTTCCTCTGCCTCTTCCTCCTCTTCCTCCTCTTCCTCCTCTTCTATTTCTTCCTCGTCCTCATACTCTTCCGGCGGCTCGTCATCCTCATCGCGCGACGTTCTAGTGCTGTCATTGGGTCGGCTTGTAGCTTTGGAGCCAGTAGCTGACTTGTCGCTCGGGGCAGGGTCAGCGTAAACCTTGTCATACAGCAGAGCGCCAAATGCCCCACCGATCTCTTCTCCTAACGACTCGCCGATCTTGCCGCCATATTTTTTGGCTTTCTCGTTCTTGGTCAACGCCCCCAGCAGCGTGCCCAATACGCCGCCTGCCAACTCGCCGGCAGCGGCGCCAAGGCCTCTTGCCCTGTCTTGCTCGTTTTCTTCGGTAAGCGCCACAAGCCCTTTACCAAGGGCAGTCGGCCCACCTTCGTGGGCAGCCTCCTTAACGCTGGTCTGCAAATGAGCAGGCATCTTTTTGAACAAACCAACTGCCAGCGTTGCTGCAATCACGCCGCCTATGGAGCCGACCACAACACCGGTGTCCGCTTTATCACGGGGGTACGGGGCTGGCGCCTGCCGACTGTCTTTAGCCGCTCCCTGCTCCGATGATTCATTGGCCGGAACAGTGGTTTTTCCCCCAGCCGCAGGCGGGCTTTTGCTCTGTGTGGGTACGCCTGCTTCACTGCTATCAGCACTAACGGTCCGAGCCTTCGGCGGCTGCAACGCTATTGCCCTGCGCAGCGCCAGATACCGCCTGCGCAAGCCTTCGACTGCATCACCTTCGCGCTGCAGCCGGTCGATCTGTTGTTCATGGGCCCAGGCCTGGTCAATCGCCAGGCGTCGTTCAACCAGGCGCACCTTGTCCAGCTCCAGCCCCAGGCGGATGATCTCGCCGATCAGCCGTCCGAGCCGGGTGCCATCGGCCTGCTTGCGCAGCGCGTCGAGCGCGCTGCCAAGCGAAGCGATGGGGGTGACGCCGAGGGTGAACACTTGTGTGTTCGCCATGCGTTCCTCCTTGTCACGGCGCGAGCCACCAGAGCATGTCGGGGTACGACATGCCCATGATTTCGCTCGCAGAAAAATTCAGCTCGCAGGCCAGCCGCCGTGCGGCGGCCTTCTGCCGGGCTGGGTCAAAGCTCGTCGTCCTGCACCAGGCGAAAGTAGCCGGCTTGCAGGCGGCTGTAGTCCTTGAGCGCCAGCCCTTCGAGGTCCTTGACGCCGACTTCGGCCAGCGAGGCGAACAGGTTCAGCTCGCGCTGTTCGTCGTCCTTGCTGCCGCCCGCCTGGGCGTTGCGGATATCGCGCACGGTGGGTGCACGCAGGGTCAGGCTATCAACCTGTACACCATTGGCTTCACTGGCACGGGACAGGCGCACGGTGACTTGCTCGGCACTGACGTTGAGCCACTGCGGGATTTTTTTCGCTTGAGCCATTTCTGCTCTCCTCACAAACCCAGGGCGGCGCGCTGGGCGGCCAGTTGGTCGACGCCGTCGATCACCCGCTTCATGCCCATGGCGTCGATCTCGTAGATCAGGCGGCCATCGACTTCGAGCTTGTAGTAGGTCACGCCAACGGTGTGCTTGACCTCGGCCTTGTCGCCGGATTTCCAGTCACCCATGTCGACTTCCTTGAGGGTGCCGCGCAGGGTCACCACCACCGGGTTGACCTGGCCCTTGAGGCCCTTGAAGGCACCGCGGAAGGTGCCGTTGAAGCCGTTGCCATCGGCCAGGCCGAAGAACTTCAGTGCTTCGCGGCGCACGCCGGTGGTGGTAAAGGCGGCTTCCTGTTTTTCCATGCCTTGGTCCATTTCGACCGCCATGTCCATGCCGCCGGGGCGGAACTCTTCCATTTTCAGGGTGAGCTTGGGCAGGGTCAGGCTGGGAACGTCGCCTTGAAAGCTCACGCCATCGACGAACAGGTTCAGGTTGGCCAGTGTTTCGGGAATCATTGCCATGTAAATGCGCTCCTTAAGCGGCGGAATCGAGAACTTCGGTCAGCCACTGGTTGGTGACTTCAACGCGGAAATTGGGGTTTTCGGCAGGCGGTACGTCGGTGAAGCGGATGTTCCAGTACACCTTGCCCTGCTCCAGCTGGCTGGCAGTGTTCAGCTCGGGGTCGGCATAGACCTCGAAGTTGATGATCGCGCCCTGGTTCTTCAGGTCGCGCATGAAGGCTTGCAGGCCTTCGGTGACGTCCTTGACGTAGGTGGCGGTGATGGAGCGATCGACCGCCCATTTGTGGCCATAGAGGATCGCGTCCATGACGATGTCCATGGTCCGCACGCGGGTGACGAAGGCCCATTTCGGGTCGCTGGACAGCGTGCGGTTGCCCCACAGGCGGAAGCCGTCATCGCGGATGATGGTGGCGATGTTGGCGTTGTTGAGCAGGTTGGCGCGGCAGGTGTCGTCGCCATCGAGAAACTCAACGGCGCGGCCGGTGCCGGTGATGCCGACGAACTCCTTGTTCGAAGGCGAGGCCCAGAAGCCGTACTCGCGGTCGGTCCAGGCGAACAGGCCGGCTACCCACGCAGAACCCGGCGCATCCACGGTGGCGGCCTGCTCGGTGTCCCAGTAGCGCACGCCTGGGTCGACCAGGAAGGCGCGCTTGGCGCCGAAGTTTTCGGCATATGCGATGGCCGCCTCGTCGGTGGTATTGGGGCCATCGATGATGGCAATGGCGCGCAGCTTGTCGGCCAGGGCCACCAGCGCGGTGCCGACCGCTTGGGTGGCACTGTGTTTGGGGGCTGCCAGCAGGCGTGGCTGGGCGTTGAAACGGCTCTTGCCGTCCAGCAGCGCCTGCAAACCGGTGCGCTTGCCGTCGGCCAGCACGCTGCCGATGATCGCCGAGGTCTGCTCGGCTCGGTCGCTGAGCTTGGCCACGCCGCAGGCAACAATGACCGCCTTGGCGCGGCTATAGATGGCGCGGCAGGCACGGGTAATGGCGGCATCCGGGCCGAATGCCGCGACGGCTTCGCGCTCGCTGGTGATCAGGATCAGGTCGTTGGCCTTGGCGGTAGCGCCTGGGCCCTCGGTGAAGGTATCGACCAGGCCGATGATCGAGGACGAAGGCAGCGCGATGCTGCGTGCGCCGGTGTCGACGTTGGTCACGGTGACGCCGTGGAAGAATCCACTCATAGGGGTTTTGCTCCAGATTCAGATATGAAAAGGCCCCGCGGGTGCGGGGCCTTGAGGGGAAGAAGTGTTTTGCAACACTCAGATAAGTTTGATACGCACGGGCTGAGCGATGTTTCGAGGGCGTGTAATGCCGAAATTGTTTGGTGCGTTCACAGCCTTACCAGCTGAGCCCCCACCTATACCTATAAACGTCGCACCCGCGCCGTACTCATCAACATTCATAGGGTCGAGACCTGCCCTGGCAGCCGCCTCGTTCTCAGGTGTAGTGGGGTTATAGAGGCCTGTCACGGTCCCTGTCTGGACGGTGGAGTCCAGAACCTGCACGCTACCCAACTGCCGGGCACCCGGTTGGCGCCCTACATCAAGGCCTCGAGTCTCGTCGAAACCCCTGATGAACTCACCGCGCAAGTCGGGCAGGCGGAACAGCGTGCTTTCGTCCCCAGAGGTCCAGCAGCCCTCCATTCCCGTGCGTCCGGCTTCAGTGACAAGCATCCCCGATTGCTGGGCGTAGTCCCACAACCAGGGCCAGTCAGCGCGGTTCAATAAAGCGGCATCAGGAGTACCCCAACCTCCGGGGTTCAATGCGGTCGACGCGTCGTAGGCAACGCGCCCCACTGCAGTTTTGTCGAGTCTGTCGATAAGCACCCAGCTACCCGCGCCGTCGCTGCGCAGGTGCCAGAAATCTCCGCCGCCCAGCACCATGCAGAATGGATATCCCTCGGACCGCAAGTGAGTGTGAAACTTGATACGTTCGCCATCCGCTGCGTAGGCAAGCAGCCGGTTTGCGGTATTGTCCAAACGCTGAACACGTATATCCATGGGACGGTTCGCAATCGGTAATGTGATCTTTAGTTGCCCTGCCGAGGCGTCCGCCAGAACAAAGCCGGTGTCCTGAGCGGTCAGTACCTTGCTGCCTCGAATAACAGCATTATTGACACCTCTGGCCGAGAGCATCCCGCTTTCGATCAGAGCAAGATCGTCACTGCGGCTCATAACCACTCCTTAGTTGCTCAAGAAAATCAGGGGCCGTTGGGCGTTCCGACATTTCAGGAAACTCGCCGGCTTGGGGCCAATCACGCAGTTGCTGCAGATAGATGAGCAGTTCGGTGAATTGATGCGGCTCAAGGGATGGAGCAACCTCAAGGTCGAGCTGATCACGATGACGATCGCGCAGCCAAATCCACTCGGCTAGCTCGCTGTCGCGCCAGCTACGTTCCGCACTGGCCGAAGCCGGCAAGTGCCAACTAAGATTCGCAAAATCCCAGAACCACTCACCACTTGGCGCGGCTTCTGGCACCTCGATATAGCCCGCGTCACGGAGTGGGTTGAACGCAGCCGCTGGATCTTGGCCCTCGGCAACACTCGCTGCCCCGGCATACTGGCCAGTAGTTTTTACGTAATAGCGAAGCATCATGGCTTCATCCTCACGATGAGTCTGAAACTGGAAAGAGTGATTGAAGTTACCGCCCCGGTGGTCTTGTTCGGCAAGAAAGAACTTCCGTTATTAGCCTGCATCAGTACGCAGCCTGTCGGGCCGAAGCTGTGCAGATAAGGACCTTCGTTGTTTACGGTTTGCAGGGAGTTGTAGAGCCAGAATTTTCGATCAACTTCATCCCCGACTGCATAACCAGCCGAGCCGGTGGCAGTGACGCACTTCCAGCGAATATCAAAGGTGGTGAATGACTGGCCTTCAGGATATGAAATGACATTGGCCGTACCCGGAGTGATGGGGAACTCAACTTCGTAGGTCTGGTTGTCTCGGAACTGCTTGAGTTTCAGAGGCGTAACTACAAGGCTGTCGTCAGTGCCCTGGATGACTTGGCTTTGTGTGGCTATCTGCACTACACCAGACGTGGTTTCAGTGGCCCGGTGAGCGAGCGCCTGCAAAGCCGCGACGTCAATTACGCCCTGATTTACAGGAGCATTCCAGGCCTTGATGCACCAGATAACGCTCAGGTTACGTGGGCGCGCCTCTGCGCCGCCCGAGCTCAAAATCGTGTTGGTGTAGGAAACCTTGGTTGCACTTGCGCCGGTCAGACCAGACCCTGACTTCCCGTCAGAGCTCAGGAATTTCCAGCCCTCTCCGAGCGACGACTCGTGGTTGTGCGCTTTGTTCTCGCTGTCCTGCCAAGAGCCCAAAACGCGTTCAGGGTCCACCCCCCGCCCATGATCCCACCCACGCAAAAACTCCCCGCGAGTATCCGGCAGCCGGAAGAACCCAGCCCCTTCATCGCCCTTGTCAAACGCCCCGCCCAGATAAGCCGCCAAGTCCGGATAAACCGCCGCACTGTGCGCACTACCATCCACCTCCAGAAATCCCGCAGGCACCGTGCCGCGCGGAAACGGCAGCATGGTCCCGACCGGCAGCGCCAACGCTGTCTTGAGCAACTCCTGGGTTTCCGCCTTGGTGTAGGTATTGGCCGTCTGGAACCCGCTGAACGCGAGGATTTCCACCGCATCCCCCAAGGCACACGGGGTGCGCAGGATGATCTTGGCGCCATCAGCCTGGTAGTCCGTCACCTCACGGCCGTTGCGCAGCACGATGGTGCTACCGATGGTGTGCGGCACGTTGAACGTGGTCTGCCCCACCGAAGCCTCGAACGAGAAACGCTCGAACGCCTTGCCAGCACCAACGCCACCACCCAGCTGGAAATACGTGCCGTCGTAATTGAGGTCGTACAGCGCGCCAGCACGAATATCCCCGGCGAACAGGTCCACCAGCCCTGCGCTGTCGGCCTTTTTCACCGGCACGGCGGCGAGGCCATTGACCTTGGCCGTTACCGCGCCGGTATTGCTGGCGCTGGCCTGGAACTGGAAGCGCTGGCCGGCGGCATAGGCCGTGAGCGCCGCTTCCCCGCTCTTGAGCTTGAGCACCAGCGCATTGGCGGTGCCGGTGGCGGTACCCAGCCAGGCCAGTTGCCCGGCATCCTTGGCCACATCGGCACGGCGCAGGTATTGCGGGTGCGGGTCGGCAGCCTCGATGTGTGCCTTGATCTGGTTGCGGGCATACAGCTCGGCCGCTTCGCGCGCCTTGTCGGCGTAATCGCGGGTGGCCAGCACGATGCTGGGGTCGATCTTCAGGGTGACGTTGGCCAGGTTGCCGAACACCACGTGCATGCGGATGGTCTGGGTACGCCCCGAACCTTGCGCCAGCAGGGGCTTGTAGCTCGGTGCAGGCTTGGCCACGGCGATGAAGTTGCCGTTGGCGTCTTCCAGCGCCAGCTCGCGGATCCACCAGCCGCCGGTTTCCGGTGGCAGCACCAGTTCGGCCACCAGCACATTGGGGTCGGCTGGGGAGGTGTACAGCGCGTTGAGTTGCGCCCGGTAAACCTGGCGTACCAGTGCCGCCTGGGTAGGTTTCGGCGTAGGGTCCGGGGTTTGCGAAGGTTCGCCGCCGGCATCGCCGATCAGCATGTGGGTGATGTTCCAGGGCTGGCCGAGCGCGGCAGTATTGGCCTGCTGCGCGATGCCAACGTTGGTCAGGAACCCACCGAATTGAGTGGTTGTGTTAGCCATTGAGGTAGATGTCCAGTATGTCCAGAGTGTGATCGTTCACCCGGTGGGGAGCGGCCAGGTGCACGTCGATGTCCGCCGCTTCCCAGGGGTACACCTCGAGCAGTTCGCCATCGCTGACGGCCAGCGCCTGGTAGGCCGGGATCAGGCTTTCCAGGCTGATATCCAGGCCGATCAGGTGACGGCTGACGGGCTTGGCGTCCTCGAACAGGCGGCTGAGCTCCAGGAAGGTGTCCTGGTCGATGCCGGCCTTTTCCACGCCGACCTTGAGGCTGAAGGTGCCGGGCGGGCCCGGTGGGTTGAGCTGCCACCATTCGCGCACCTCGATCAGGTAGCCGAACGGCTCGACCACCCGGCGCAAGGCGCCGAGGGTGCCTTTATGGGCATGAACGAAGAAGGCCGAGCGGATCACCGAACGCTTGATCAGCTCGCTCCAGTTGTCGTCCCAGCGGTCCACCGACCAGGCCCAGGCCAGCTGATAAAGCAAATGCGCGGGGCAGGTGTCGG
The DNA here is from genome assembly GCF_014268805.2 of Pseudomonas farsensis. Lineage (GTDB taxonomy): Bacteria > Pseudomonadota > Gammaproteobacteria > Pseudomonadales > Pseudomonadaceae > Aquipseudomonas > Aquipseudomonas farsensis. The sequence goes on along the minus strand of NZ_JABWRF020000003.1, from coordinate 352,979 downwards.
GGTTGTAGAGCGCGCGCAGGCCGGCCTTGAGGTCGTCGGCGGCGGCCACTTCCAGGGCGCGCTCCAGGGGCGTGTGGTTGAGCGGCAGAAGGCTTTGCATCTCAGCCTCCCCGGGTCAGGTCGAAGCCTGTGCACCAGGCGGCCTGGGCCTTGGTCGGCTGCAGGTCGACCCAGTCGATCAGCTCGACCCGGCTGACGCCGTCGATATGCAGCAAGGCATCGATGCCAGAGCGCGCCACCTCGACGCCCAAGCGCCGACGGGGGTTGACCGAAGCCGCCAGGCGGCGCCGGCACTCGGCCAGAATCGCCTCGTACTCCGGGCCGCTGCCGGCCATGTGCAGCACCGCCTGGATGCGATACGGCAGAATCTCGGCGCTGCGCACCGCGACCCGATCAGCCACCGGGCGTATATCGTCGTCGTTGAGGTAAGCCGCAACGTGCGCCACCAGTTCGGCGCTGGCGCTGCCATCGCCTTCAAGGCTCAGCACGGTGATGTCTACCACTGCAGGCGACGGGCTTTCTGCCGTGGCATCGGCGACTTGGCCGGAGGCGTTGCGGGCATGCAGGATGTAGCTGTTGCGCGGGCCGGCAGTGGTCAGGCCTTCGTAGACCAGTTGCACCCGCTCGCGCAGGGCATCGTCGGTTTCCAGCAGTTGCATTACCGGCGGCGTGGCAGTGAGGTCTTCGGCCTGGATTTCCAGGCGTTGCAACCCCACGTTGGCCGCCAGTTGCGCAAGGTCGCGGCCCTCGGCATAGGCCAGCAGCAGGGCCTTGGCGGCATCGTTGATGCGCGCCCGGTTAAGCAGCTTGCGGTAGGCACCGACCTCCAGCAGCTTGGTCACCGGGTCGCTCTCAAGGCTGGCGTTCCAGCTGTCGCCCAGTTGCATGCGGAAGGTGTCCAGGTCCTGCTGGTAAAGCTCCTCGAAATCGAGGTCTTCGAGCAGTTGCGGGGCCGGCAGTTTCGACAGGTCGACCTGGCTCATACGCTCACCTCCACCAGCATGTCGTCGCCAAGGTAGCGGCCGCTCAGGGCCAGGCTGACCTGGCCATCAAGTACCGCCACTACCCTCACCCGCTCCAGCGCCAGGCGCGGTTCCCAGCGGCCCAGGGCACGGGCCACTTCGGCCTGCACGGCGCTTTTCCAGCCAGCATTGACCGGCAGGTCGATGTAACGGCGCAACTGGCTGCCGTAGTCGGGGCGCATGCGCCGGCTGCCTAATGGGGTGGTGAGGATGTCTTCGATGGATTGGCGCAAATGGGCAACGCCGTTCAAGGGTTGCCCGGTACGGCGGTCCATGCCGATCAAGGGGCACCTCCCGACGCAGGCGTATCCGTGTGGACAGGCATTAGCGTTCTCCTGACAGCAAAGCGCGCAGGCTTGTGCTGTTTATTGCAGCGAGGAATGGGGCGCGGCGCGGGCCGCGGTCATGTCGCTCTCAGGCGATCGCTCTGGGCTCGTGGCCCTGGCATGGTTCAAGGTGCCGCAACGCGGGCACTTGATCTGCAGTTCGGTAAACCCGCCCACACGGGCGAGCAGTCGCGTGCATGTGCCGCAACGAAAATCCTTGAGCATGTGCGCAACCTGTCTAGTGCTTGTGGTTGGCCGTGTTGCCGGCGGTATCGATGATCCGCCCGGCGCCATTGATGTCGCCGCTGACGGCAAGCGTGCCGTTGACCGCAACCTGGCCGGTCAGGGTGATGTTGGCGGCGTCCAGGCTGATGGCGCTCGCCTTCAAGGTGATGGCGCCATCGTTGACCTGTAGAACGCTGCCGCCCACGGTGATGGTGGCGTTGCCCGCGGGCAATTGGATGTCGTAGCTACCGGCCTGCCAGTCGTAGCTCAGCGAGCCGCCGTCGTCGAAGTGCCAGGCCTCGACATGGGCGCGGTTGTCAGGCGCGGCACCCGCGTTGCCATAAAGGCCGGCAACGAATGTGCCTTGGGCCGGCTCACCACTGGGGCTGACCAATACGCCCTGCTCGTCCAGGCTGGGCGCCCGCCAGTGCCGGGCCTTGCCGGCGGCAAGTGAATGCCAGCGCACCCAGGCGCTGGTCCAACCGCCCCCGTCCGATACCCGCACCCGGGCGGCGGCCAGGTCGACGGCAACGACCCTGCACGGGATCACCAGGCTGGCCAGCATGCGGTCGTGCATGGCGCTGGCGTAGCTCATGCCAGGTCCTCCGGTTTGACGTATTTGTCCTCGTTGCCCAGCCCGGTATCCGGGGCGAAGCCCAGCATCAGGCTGCCCGGTGGTTGGTCCGGCCACTCCCAGCGCGGCTCGCCGAGCAGCACCGGCTGCTCCCAGCGCACCTTCCATTGCAGGCCTTGGTACTGCGCCTGCACATTGCGCGTCGCCTCGACGAACTCCAGGCCCCACAGTTGCTGTCGCAGCAGGTCGAGCAGTTGCGCGGCCAGCTCGCTGCCCTGCAAGCGCGCATCGCCGCTGGCCGCATCGGTGGTGATATCGGCCTCGAAGGTCACGGCCAGCACCGAGCGGCCATCGCGCGGTGCAGTGTCGGCGACCATGCTGACAATGCCGTGGCGCAGCGCCGGCAGTGCCGGGCTGCCAGCGGCGCTCGAATCGGCCATGACGGACGCAAGGCCCGGCATTGCCTCACGAATGGTGGCGGTCAACGTCGCTTGTAGCGTCGAAAGCTCGCTCATGCGTCCTCCTGTTATCGTTCATTACCGTCTGCCGGCAGTTGCAGGCCCAGGCGCCGTGCAGCCCAGCGCTCATAAAGGTTGATGGCGACGTCTGCGCCGGCCATGGCGGTCAGGCAGCCGAAGGCGCTGGCGCTCCAGATCGACATGCCGGTGGCATACAGCAGCATGACCGTCGATACGCCGCAGACCATGCAGGCCCCCGAGCGCAGCGCCAGCCGCCGGATCAAACCCCAGCCGCGGGCGCCAGCCTTGTCGGCGCGCCACATTTCGCCAGACAGACCGCCCAGCAATGCCAGGACGATCACCAGCCAGAGCGGCATTTCCAGCAACGCCTGTTGCTCGTTCGTCACTGTCCTGTCTCCTGTGTGATGCCCGCCGGCGACATGCCGACGGTACGTGTTGTGCAATAACTCGGCATTCCACAAGGCCCGGCTCGCCAGGCCTTGCAGTAATGCGCGGTTCAACCGCCGGCCACGACTGGTGACGCCGTGCGGTTACGCTTCAAATTGGTGACTCCGACCGCGGCCGCCTGCCCGCCGGATAACTGTTCGTGGTGCTTTACGCTGCACACCCGGGCCAGTTGCCAACCCTCTGAACAGTTGAGGCCTGTTCATCGCTGCCTGTGTAACAACCGGTTGCTGCCCGGCTTGAGACACAGGTTATGCATTGATGCATATGCAGTCAATGCATTTATTCAACCGTCTATGCATTTGATTTTGCTGAAACGCATGAAGTCCATGCGCTACGCGGTGCGTAGGGCTTTTCTGCAGACGAAAAAAAACCCGCCGAAGCGGGTTTGTGTGGATGCAAGTCGGGGTCAGCGGGCGTACATGCCCCACCAGAACACGTGGCCGAGCACGCTGATCTGCTCATCCTGCATTTGCTGGAAGCTGTAGTCCTCGTCGGGGTGCTCGTCGCGGTTGAAGCTGCGCAGGCGAATGCCGGTCGGCAGGCGGTACACCTGTTTCACCCGCAACTGGCCATTGTGGTTGATGGCATAGAGGTCGCCGTCGATGATGTCGCCCACGGTACATTTACCGGTATTCACCCCCACCGTGGCGCCGTCGCGCAGCACCGGCAGCATGCTGTTGCCGCGCACCGTCACGCACTTGGCGTTATCGAACTGCACACCATTGTGGCGCAGGCTGCGCTTGCCGAAGCGCAGGCGGGCGTGCTCGCTTTCTTCGATGACGAATCTTCCTGATCCTGCTGCCAACTCGACCTCTCGAAGAAAAGGAACCGATACCTCGTCATCCTCGACGGGGGTGTCATCGTCCCACAGGCTGATGTCGCTCAATGCCGAATGGCCAGCGCTGGCCGCCGGCGTTTCACGCGACTCGCCAAGCTCGGCACGGCCGCGCAACTGATCGGTGCTTACGCCGAAATACTCGGCAATCTTCGACACGTGCTTATCGGACGGGTCGACGATTTTCTCGCTGAGGATGCGCGAAAGCGTGGATTGCGGTACGCCCGTGCGCCGGTGCAGCTCTGTCGGGGACAGGCCGTGGCGATCAAGCAGCGCTTTGAGTGTGGAGGCTACGTTGCGTTTTTGCATAACGTGCATAATGAGGTTCTGTTTAATGGAACGCAATACTCGCAGTGAGATTGCCTAGTAATAAACGTCCGCAGGCGTTGGCTCCAGCAGCTCTCATAGCAACGGCTTGTCGATCTGTTGAACGGGCTACGCCACAGATCTGTGGCACCATGTCGCACTTCCTATCCAAGGGCATGGGACCACCTTGAGCACGACAACCAACGCCTTGAGCACAGCATCGCCGGCGCCTATGAGTCGAAAAGGCAGATGCTTGTCAGCGTGACGATGGAGAATGGCAAAGTGCTCTGGAACTTTATGCACACTGATGCCAAGTCCCTGAACCAACATCGCCATAGCCAGCTGCTTTTCCAGCGCTACTCAGACCTGAACGCTCCGGTTCGGTAATATCACGCAAAGAAAAGGCCGCTACTGAGAGCGGCCTGAAATGAGTGCTTGATATTCATATACACACCCTCAAGCAGGGGTGTGGAGGTCTCACCCTACGCTGATGACCCAACCATCGACGGGGTTCTTACGCCAGTTCTAGCCGTTGGATGGCAACTGGTTTCGCGCTCAAATCAACAGTAGGTATCCGCTGACCTTTATGTCAACCATAACGGCTGACCGGTGGCCTGGGCCTGCTGGGAAGAAACGCTGTTAGACCCGCACGCGCAAACATCGTAGCGGCATGTGCCGGCGAAAGCCTGTAGAATTGCCGGTTTCGCATTTGTCTAACAAACGCTCTGCTTCAAGGCCCCGAATGTCCGATCTCTCCGCACACACCCCGATGATGCAGCAGTACTGGAAGCTGAAAAACCAGCACCCAGACCAGCTGATGTTCTACCGCATGGGCGACTTCTACGAGATCTTCTACGAAGATGCAAAGAAGGCCGCGAAACTGCTGGATATCACCCTGACCGCCCGTGGGCAGTCGGCGGGCCAGTCCATTCCGATGTGCGGAATTCCGTTCCACTCGCTTGAAGGCTACCTGGCCAAGCTGGTCAAGCTTGGCGAGTCGGTGGTGATCTGCGAGCAGGTTGGCGACCCGGCGACCAGCAAGGGGCCGGTGGAGCGCCAGGTGGTGCGTATCATCACCCCCGGTACTGTCAGCGACGAAGCGTTGCTCGATGAACGCCGCGACAACCTCATTGCCGCGTTGCTGGGTGACGAGCGCCTGTTCGGGCTGGCGGTGCTGGATATCACCAGCGGCAACTTCATCGTGCAAGAGATCAAAGGCTGGGAAAACCTGCTGGCCGAGCTTGAGCGGCTGAACCCGGTCGAACTGCTGATCCCGGATGACTGGCCACAGGGCCTGCCTGCCGAGAAACGCCCAGGTGCCCGTCGCCGTGCGCCGTGGGACTTTGACCGTGATTCGGCGCGCAAGGCGCTGTGCCAACAGTTCGCCACCCAGGACCTCAAGGGTTTTGGCTGCGACAAGCTGACCCTGGCCATCGGCGCCGCCGGCTGCCTGCTGACCTACGCCAAGGAAACCCAGCGCACCTCGCTGCCGCACCTGCGCAGCCTGCGCCACGAACGCATGGACGACACCGTCATCCTCGACGCGGCCAGCCGTCGCAACCTGGAGCTGGACATCAACCTGGCCGGTGGCCGCGACAATACCTTGCAGTCGGTCATCGACCGCTGCCAGACCGCCATGGCCAGCCGCTTGCTGACCCGCTGGCTGAACCGCCCGCTGCGCGACCTCAAAGTATTGAAGGCGCGCCAGGACTCGATCCGCTGCCTGCTAGATGGTTACCGCTTCGAAAAGCTGCAACCGCAGCTCAAGGAAATCGGCGACCTCGAACGTATTCTGGCGCGCATTGGCCTGCGTAATGCTCGCCCGCGCGACCTGGCGCGCCTGCGTGATGCCTTGGGCGCACTCCCCGAACTGCAAAATGCCATGGCCGAACTGGAAGCGCCGCACCTGGCGCGCCTGGCGGCCATCACCGGCACCTACCCGGAGCTGGCTGGCCTGCTGGAGCGGGCGATCATCGATAACCCGCCTGCGGTGATCCGCGATGGTGGGGTGCTCAAGACCGGTTACGACCCCGAGCTGGACGAGCTGCTGGCCATGAGCGAAAACGCCGGCCAGTTCCTCATCGACCTAGAAGCACGCGAAAAGGCCCGCACCGGGCTTGCCAACCTCAAGGTCGGCTACAACCGCGTGCATGGCTACTTCATCGAGCTACCCACCAAGCAAGCCGAGCAGGCGCCGGCCGATTACATCCGCCGCCAGACCCTCAAGGGCGCCGAGCGGTTCATTACCCCAGAGCTCAAAGCCTTCGAAGACAAGGCGCTGTCGGCCAAAAGCCGTGCCCTGGCCCGCGAGAAGATGCTCTACGACGCCCTGCTCGAAACCCTCATCGGCCACTTGGCGCCGTTGCAGGACAGCGCCGCAGCACTGGCCGAACTGGATGTGCTGAGCAACCTGGCGGAGCGTGCGCTCAACCTGGACCTGAACTGCCCGCAATTTGTCGACGAACCATGCCTGCGTATCGAGCAAGGCCGTCACCCGGTGGTCGAGCAAGTGCTGACCACGCCGTTCGTGGCCAACGACCTAGGCCTGGACGACAGCACGCGCATGTTGATCATCACCGGCCCGAACATGGGCGGTAAATCGACCTACATGCGCCAAACCGCCTTGATTGTGCTAATGGCACACATCGGCAGCTTCGTGCCGGCAGCGGCGTGCGAGCTGTCGCTGGTCGACCGCATCTTCACCCGTATCGGCTCAAGCGACGACTTGGCCGGTGGCCGCTCGACCTTCATGGTCGAGATGAGCGAAACCGCCAATATTCTGCATAACGCCACCGACCGCAGCCTTGTGCTGATGGACGAAGTGGGCCGTGGCACCAGCACCTTCGACGGCCTGTCGCTGGCGTGGGCGGCTGCCGAGCGGCTGGCCCAGTTGCGCGCCTATACCTTGTTTGCCACGCACTATTTCGAGCTGACCGTGCTGCCCGAGAGCGAGCCGCTGGTGGCCAACGTGCACCTGAACGCCACCGAGCACAACGAGCGCATCGTATTCCTGCACCATGTGCTGCCCGGCCCCGCCAGCCAGAGCTACGGCCTGGCCGTGGCGCAACTGGCCGGGGTTCCTGGCGCGGTGATCCAGCGTGCCCGCGAGCATCTGGGCCGGCTTGAAACCGCAAGCCTGCCCCACGACGCGCCACTTGCCAGCAAGAGCAAGGGCGAGCCAAACGTGCCGCACCAGAGCGACCTGTTCGCCACCCTGCCCCACCCGGCCATCGAGAAGCTGGGCAAGCTGGCGCTGGACGACATGACGCCGCGTGAAGCTATCGAAATGCTATATCAACTAAAGAACCTGTTATAACGGCCGCCCGCGCAAGCTGGTAGAATCCGGCGCGGTTTGCGCGTGCTGCGGGCTCCTAGCCTGGCCTGCAGCCACAATCGCGAACCGCGCTGCCCTGCAAGGAAGGGCACGCTGCCGTCGCCTGAGGAGAAAATTAGAAATGACCTTCGTCGTCACCGACAACTGCATCAAATGCAAGTACACCGACTGCGTGGAAGTCTGTCCGGTGGACTGCTTCTACGAAGGCCCGAATTTCCTGGTGATTCACCCGGACGAGTGCATCGACTGCGCGCTGTGCGAGCCTGAGTGCCCGGCCCAGGCCATCTTCTCCGAGGATGAGATTCCTGCTGGCATGGAGAACTTCATCGAGCTCAACGCAGAGCTTGCGGAGATCTGGCCGAACATCACCGAGAAGAAAGACGCGCTGCCTGACGCTGCAGAGTGGGATGGCAAGCCTGGCAAGGTTGCCGACCTGGAGCGCTAAGCGCCCAGAAACGAAAAAGGCCCGCAAGGGCCTTTTTTCATTTTCTGCAGGCAAAAAAAGGGGCGGTATGACCCGCCCACATTTTTTCCGTAGTCCCTGTATATCCCACTCATCGTCCTGATGAATCGCGTCTTGCGATGTCCTTGGCCTTCATCCTGAAAGCCTGTGTCTGTCCCTGGACACAGTTCGAATACTAGCGGCTTTCACGCGGCGTTCAAGGGGGGAACTTCTCGGGGAAATACTTGTGACACGATTTGGTAAATCAATAAATCCTTTTCATATCAATTACTTGTGAAATTACAGGCATTGGAAACGACATTGATTTACTAACCCTTACGCCGTTCTCCTACGTCACGAGTAAGCAAAAGCTTACACATCATGCAACAACGGTGGATAAGCACATATTTCTCCATTTACTGCCAACCTCTCAGGCGGTTTCGGGGCTAGCCCGCTCGCCACCAGGCGATTTGTCAGGGTCGAGCAATTGCCCAGCAACAAGTGCAGGCCGCCGCAAACGAAAACGCCCCGATATGATCGGGGCGCTCTTCGACTGCCGGGCGAATTACTGGAACAGCGACTCGCTGGACAGCCCGTTCTTCTCGAGAATCTCACGCAGGCGCTTCAGGCCCTCGACCTGGATCTGCCGCACCCGCTCACGGGTCAGGCCGATTTCCAGGCCAACATCTTCGAGGGTGCTGCTTTCGTGGCCGCGCAGGCCGAAGCGGCGCACCACCACCTCGCGCTGCTTGTCGGTCAACTCCCCCAGCCACTGGTCGATGCTCTGCGACAGGTCGTCGTCCTGCAGCAGCTCGCATGGGTCAGTGGGGCGGTCATCGGTGAGGGTGTCGAGCAGGGTCTTGTCGGAGTCCGGCCCGAGGGACACGTCAACCGAAGATACCCGCTCGTTCAGCCCAAGCATGCGCTTGACCTCCGCGACCGGTTTTTCGAGCAGGTTGGCGATTTCTTCAGGCGACGGTTCGTGGTCGAGCTTTTGCGTCAGTTCCCGCGCAGCACGCAGGTAGACGTTCAGCTCTTTGACCACGTGGATCGGCAGGCGGATGGTGCGGGTCTGGTTCATGATCGCCCGCTCGATGGTCTGACGGATCCACCAAGTGGCGTAGGTCGAGAAGCGGAAGCCGCGTTCAGGGTCGAACTTTTCTACGGCGCGAATCAGGCCAAGGTTGCCTTCTTCGATCAGGTCTAGCAGCGATAGGCCGCGGTTGACATAGCGGCGGGCGATTTTCACCACCAGGCGCAGGTTGCTTTCGATCATGCGCTTGCGGCCGGCTGGGTCGCCTTTTTGCGAGAGCCGCGCAAAATGCACTTCTTCCTCTGGCGAAAGCAGGGGCGAGAAGCCGATTTCGTTGAGATACAGCTGGGTCGCATCAAGCGCCCGGGTGTAGTCGATGTACTTGTGCTGTTTGAGCGATGCGCTCTGTTTTGACTTAGTTCGAACCGGTGCAACAGGTTCGTCTGACACCACATCCGTATCCAAAACGATGCCGGTCTCCATCAGGAGGAGGTCATCGTCGATGTCAAACTCCGGCACTTCTTTGCTGAGAGCCATTGTTATAGTCCTTTGCTGAGTTCGAACTCAGACTCGAGCGTCACCCTTCCGTGGCAGCGCTGGAGCCTGTCCCCTCTACATCCAAGGAACAGGCCGGAACAGGATCAACGGCGTGGCAAGAACTGAAGCGGATCGACGGGTTTGCCTTGGCGGCGAATCTCAAAATGCAGTTTCACCCGATCAGTGCCCGTAGACCCCATTTCTGCGATTGTCTGCCCTGCCTTGACCTGCTGCCCCTCCCGAACCAAAAGCCTGCGGTTGTGACCGTAGGCACTGACGTAGGTATCGTTGTGCTTGATGATGATCAGCTCGCCGTAGCCCCGCAATCCACTACCGGCGTAAACCACTGCTCCATCAGACGCAGCAAAAACAGGCTGTCCCAAATCCCCGGCGATATCAACGCCTTTATTCAAACTACCGTTTGAAGCAAATTTTCCAATCAGCACGCCGTTTGCCGGCCACGTCCAGCCGCCTACGGCGCGCTCTGCAGCCGGTACGGTTGCAACCGTTTGCGTCGACGAGGAAGTCGCGGTGTTGGCAGTTTTGCCATTATTCGAAGCGGGCGCAGTAGTGGCAACTGGCCGACGAATGACCGTTGTCTTGCTCGACGAAGAGGGGCTGGAGGAGACCGTTGTGCTGCCACCTGCGGCACTGCTGAAACGGATCGCCTGGCCCGGCCGGATGGTATAGGGGGCCGGAATGTTGTTGCGCGCGGCCAGTTCCTTGTAGTCCCAGCCATAGCGAAACGCGATGGAGAACAGCGTATCGCCTGGCTTGACGGTGTGCTGGCCGGAGGTGACGGTGGGGCGCTTGGGCGCCGCGTTATTGCGGTCGACCACCCGCGCACCGCTGGAGCCTGTGCTCGAGCAGCCGGCCAACAGGGTTCCCATGGCCAGCGCAATCACCAGAAGCTTCAAAACCGAACGATCCTTGCGCTGCCGAACGACTGTGTGACCCACCCGCGCTCCCCTCATGGTGCCGAAAAATAACAATATGAAATGCAATATTGTTGCAATTATAACCGAGCCGCGCTGATGCGGTGGCCCAGTGTGTGCTGCGATAAGCGCCAGCCTCGCCGAATAGACAGGGCTGGTGCGCAGGAATTCGTCTGTGGTGCAAATATTCCGGCGTTTTGGCTTATGCCAGGGGGCCGTTGAGCAGCGGCACAAAGCGCACTGCACCCAGCACCCGACGCGAAAAACCATGCTCTTCGCGCACGATCAGCATCAACTGTTGGGTTTCCCCCGCCGGGCCGACCGGTATGACCAGGCGCCCACCCGGTGCCAGTTGGTCGAGCAGTGCCTGCGGCACTTCAGGGGCCACGGCAGTGACGATGATGCCGTTGTACGGTGCCAGCGCCGGCCAGCCTTCGCAGCCATCGCCCCAGCGGAATACCACGTTGCGCAGGTTGAGCTCGAGCAAGCGTTCCTTGGCGCGATCCTGCAGCACCTTGATACGCTCGACCGAGAACACCCGCTCGACCAGCTGGGCGAGGATGGCGGTCTGGTAGCCGGAACCGGTACCGATCTCCAGCACCTTGTCCAACGGGCCGGCCTCGAGCAGCAGTTCGCTCATGTGTGCAACCATGAACGGCTGTGAGATGGTCTGGTTGTGGCCGATGGGCAGCGCGGTATCTTCGTAGGCGCGGTGCGACAGCGCCTCGTCGACGAACAGGTGGCGCGGCGTACGGCGGATGGCCTCGAGCACCTGGGTGTTGGACACCCCTTCCTCGCAGAGCCGCTGGATCAGCCGCTCACGGGTACGCTGCGAGGTCATGCCGATCCCTCGGCGCATCAGATCGTCCTGTTCGCGCATCAGAGCACGCCCTCCAGCCAACCCTCGAAGCGCTCGAAGGCATCGTTGAAGGTGCGGTCCAGTTGCAGCGGGGTGATCGACACGTAGCCCTGCATCACCGCATGGAAATCAGTGCCCGGGCCGCCGTCCTCGGCGTCACCGGCCACGGCAATCCAGTAACCTTCCTTGCCCCGTGGGTTGACCACTTTGGTCGGCGCCGCCGCACGCGCCCGGTGCCCCAGGCGGGTGAGCTGGATGCCACGGATGTGCTCAAGCGGTAAGTTGGGGATGTTGATATTCAGCACGGTGCGCGGCGGCAGTTCCAGACGCGCCTGCGCCTGGACCAGGCGCCGGGCGATGTGGGCAGCTGTCGGCAGGTTGTCGGGCTGACGCGACACCAGCGAGAACGCAAGCGAAGTTCCGCCAAGGAAACGCCCCTCGAGGGCGGCTGCGACGGTGCCCGAATACAGCACATCGTCACCCAGGTTGGCGCCCAGGTTGATGCCGGACACCACCATGTCGGGCGTGTGTGCCAGCAGGCCATTAAGCCCCAGGTGCACGCAGTCGGTCGGCGTGCCGTTGAGGCTGATGAAGCCGTTGGCAAGCGTTTGCGGATGCAGTGGCCGGTCCAGCGTCAGCGAGCTGCCGGCACCGCTTTTGTCTTGATCAGGTGCGATGACCGTGCACTGGGCGTAATCGGCCAGCGCTGCATGCAGCGCAGCAAGGCCGGGGGCGGTAACACCGTCATCATTGGAAATCAGAATACGCATGGGCTGTCCGTCTGCCCTACCGGCACCAGATCGACGAGTTCGCGCACCACGACGGTGGCGAAGCATCCGGCCGGAAGGACGAATTCCAGTTGCAGGATATCAGGCTCTGGATAATGCCACGTCAGCCGCCCAATAGGGAGCCGCAGGATGCGCCGTTCCTGATCCATGCCCGCCCGCGCCAGCCACTGGCACAGCGCCGGGTGCCGTTCGGCCACCGCCGACTCCACGGCCAAGGTGCCGCCAGCGGTGGGCGACGGGCCTTCGCCCCACAGCGGCCCGGTTGGATGCAGGTCAAGAATCGCCAGGCGCGGATCGCAACACTCCGCCTCGCCTGCGGGGAAAAAACTGCGGCTGTCGGTGAACGCCAGCAGGTCACCGACCTGGGCGCGCTGCCAACTGCCATCTGCCACACGCGCGGCAAGCACCTGGTTGAACAGGTAGCTGCGGCCAGCCGACAGCAGCCGCGAACGTACATTGCGCTGCTCCGGCAAGGCCTGGCGCGCGGCCCAGCCCTGGGCATCGTGGACGTTACCGCCGGCATGGCCAAAACGCTGGCTGCCGAAATAATTGGGCACCCCGTGCGCCTTGAGTTGTTCAAGACGGGCATCGAGCGCCGGGTGATCGGCGCTCAGACCGGTCAGACGCAAGGTGAAGCCATTGGCCGAGTGGGCGCCACGTTGCAGCTTGCGCTGGTGACGTACCTGTTTGAGTACGCGCAAGGTGTCATCTTCGGCGCGCGACAGGTCGGGGTCGGCCTTGCCTGGCAGGTGCAGGCTGAACCACTGACGGGTCAGGGCCTGGCGGTCCTTGAGGCCGGCGTAGCTGATGGCGCGCGCCGGCACACCGGCAGCGCGGGCCAGGCGGCGAGCAGCTTCTTCGGTGTTGAGGTCACGCTTTTCGACCCATAGCCACAGGTGCTCGCCCTGCCCAGACAGCGGGATGTCGAGCACTTCATCGACCTGGAAATCTTCGGCGACCGCCTTGAGCACCGCGCTACCCAGCGCGTCACCAAAGGCCCGCGGGCCCAACAGTTCAAGTTCGTTCATGCGGGCAGCAACAGGGCGACAGCGTGCACGGCGATCCCTTCCTCACGGCCGGTGAAGCCAAGCTTTTCTTCGGTGGTGGCCTTGACGTTGACCTGGTCGAGATCGACCTGCAGGTCTTCGGCGATGCGCTGGCGCATGGTCTCGATGTGCGGGGCCATTTTCGGCGCCTGGGCAACGATGGTGGCGTCGACGTTGCCGACCTTCCAGCCTTTGTTGCGCACCACGCCCACCACATGCCGCAACAGCACTCGGCTATCGGCGCCCTTGAACTGCGGGTCGGTATCCGGGAAGTGCTTGCCGATATCACCCAGCGCCGCCGCACCGAGCAGGGCATCGCTGAGCGCGTGCAGCAGCACGTCGCCATCGGAATGGGCCAACAGGCCGAACTTGTGGGGGATACGCACCCCGCCCAGGGTAATGAAATCACCGTCGGCAAAACGGTGCACATCGTAGCCGTGGCCAATACGCATAAAAAACGCCCTGATTGAGTCAGGGCGTGATTCTACCTGCATTTGCAGCTGCGGGGGGCAAGCTGCAAGCTACAAGCGCGCGGCTTGCAGATGCTGGCTACACCCGGCCAAGTGCCACCGCATGATGGCGCAGGTGTTCATCGATGAAGCTGGCGATGAAGTAGTAGCTATGGTCGTAGCCTGGCTGAAGGCGCAGCGTGAGGGTATGGCCGCCTTTGCGTGCGGCCTGCTCCAGGGTTTCTGGCTTTAGCTGCTTTTGCAGGAAGTCGTCGCGGTCGCCTTGGTCGACCAATAGCGGTGGGCATTCGACCGCCTCGGCCAGCAGCACGCTGGCATCCCACTCGCGCCAGCGCGCGCGGTCTTCGCCCAAGTAGCGGCTGAAGGCCTTTTCGCCCCACGGGCAATCCATGGGGTTGCTGATCGGCGAAAACGCCGAGACCGACTGATAGCGCCCAGGATTACGCAGTGCGCACACCAGTGCACCATGCCCACCCATGGAGTGGCCGCTGATACTGCGCTGATCGGACGCCGGGAAGTGCGCCTCGATCAGTGCAGGCAGTTCGCTAACCACATAATCATGCATGCGGTAATGCTGCGCCCACGGCTGCTGGGTGGCGTTGAGGTAGAAACCCGCCCCCAGGCCGAAATCCCACGCGCCATCCGGGTCGCCCGGCACCTGCTCGCCACGCGGGCTGGTATCGGGGGCCACGATGATCAAGCCCAGCTCGGCGGCCAGGCGCTGGGCGCCGGCCTTCTGCATGAAGTTTTCGTCGGTGCAGGTCAGGCCGCTCAGCCAATACAGCACCGGCAGCTTCGCGCCCTGCTCGGCCTGGGGCGGCAGGTACACGGCGAACACCATGTCGCAACCGAGCACCTTGGAGGCATGCCGGTAGCGCTTGTGCCAGCCGCCGAAGCTTTTCTGACAGGAGATGTTTTCCAGCGTCATGGCAGCAGCCTCAGAAGTGGATAACGCTACGGATGCTCTTGCCTTCATGCATCAGGTCGAATGCCTTGTTGATGTCTTCAAGGCCCATGGTGTGGGTGATGAAGGTATCCAGCGGGATCTCGCCCTTTTGCGACATTTCGACATAGCTCGGCAGCTCGCTGCGCCCGCGCACACCGCCGAATGCCGAGCCACGCCAGACGCGGCCGGTCACCAGCTGGAACGGACGGGTAGCGATTTCCTGGCCGGCACCGGCAACACCGATGATCACCGATTCACCCCAGCCCTTATGGCAGCATTCCAGTGCAGCACGCATCAGTTGCACGTTACCGATGCACTCGAACGAGAAGTCCACGCCGCCGTCGGTGAGGTCGACGATGACTTCCTGGATCGGGCGATCGTATTCCTTGGGGTTGATGCAGTCGGTGGCACCGAGCTGGCGGGCAATTTCGAACTTGGCCGGGTTGATGTCGATGGCGATGATGCGCGAGGCCTTGGCCTTGACCGCACCAATGACCGCCGACAGGCCGATGCCGCCCAGGCCGAAGATGGCCACGGTATCGCCCGGCTTGACCTTGGCGGTATTGAGCACTGCGCCAATCCCGGTGGTGACGCCACAGCCGAGCAGACAGACCTTCTCCAGCGGTGCTTCTTTCTGGATCTTGGCCACGGAAATTTCCGGCAGCACGGTGTACTCGGAGAAGGTCGAGGTGCCCATGTAGTGGAACAGCTGCTGGCCTTTATAGCTGAAGCGAGTGGTGCCGTCCGGCATCAAGCCTTTGCCCTGGGTGGCACGGATGGCCTGGCACAGGTTGGTCTTGCCCGAGCGGCAGAATTTGCACTGGCCGCATTCCGGGGTGTACAGCGGAATCACATGATCGCCCACTGCCACCGACGTGACGCCCTCGCCCACTGCTTCGACGATCGCGCCACCTTCGTGGCCCAGGATCGACGGGAAGATGCCTTCAGGGTCGGCGCCCGACAGGGTGTAGGCATCGGTGTGGCACACACCGGAGGCGACGACGCGCAGCAGCACTTCACCGGCTTTGGGCATGGCGACGTCGACTTCGACGATTTCCAGGGGTTTTTTCGCTTCGAAGGCTACAGCGGCGCGGGACTTGATCATCAAAGGTCTCCAGACAGAATGTCGATAACAGTCCAGCAGTGTAATTCATCGCCTTTTGATGAATAATCCAGCCGGATAAAAAACATTATTGCTGTACAGGGACAATCAATGACCAACCGCTGGGAAGGCATCGACGAGTTCGTCGCGGTGGCCGAGTCCGGGCAGTTCACGGCGGCGGCCGAGCGGCTTGGGGTGTCGTCCTCACATATCAGCCGGCAGATCGCCCGCCTTGAAGAGCGCCTGCAAACACGCCTGCTGTACCGCAGCACCCGTCGAGTCACGTTGAGTGAGGCCGGCCAGACCTTCCTGCAGCATTGCCAGCGCCTGCAGGACGGCCGCGAGGAAGCCCTGCGCGCCATGGGCGACCTGGCCAGCGAACCCAAGGGCCTGTTGCGCATGACCTGCGCGGTGGCTTATGGCGAGCGCTTCATCGTGCCGCTGGTGACGCGCTTCATGGCGCAATATCCACAGTTGCGCGTTGAGGTCGAGCTGAGCAACCGCACCCTCGACCTGCTGCACGAAGGCATGGACCTGGCCATTCGCCTGGGGCGCCTGCAAGACTCAAGGCTGGTGGCAACGCGCCTGGCGCCGCGGCGCATGTACCTGTGCGCATCGCCTGCTTACCTGGAACGCTACGGGCGCCCCCATAGCGTGTCGGAATTAGCGCGGCACAACTGCCTGATTGGCAGCACCGACCTGTGGGCCTTGCAGCAGGATGGGCGGGAGGTCAGCCAGCGGGTTCAGGGCAACTGGCGCTGCAACAGTGGCCAGGCGGTGCTGGATGCGGCGTTGCTGGGCATGGGTTTGTGCCAGTTGCCAGACTATTACGTGCTCGAGCACCTGCACAGCGGTGCACTGGTGTCGTTGCTGGAGGCGCACCAGCCGCCTAATACGGCCGTCTGGGCGCTGTATCCGCAGCAGCGGCACCTGTCGCCGAAGGTGCGGCGACTGGTGGACTATATGAAGGAAGAATTGGCGCAGTTGCCGGAGTATCGGGCGGGTTCGTAAGCTTGTAATGGCCTCATCGCGGGGCAAGCCCGCTCCCACAAATGTCTTATGGGCGTGGGAGCGGGCTTGCCCCGCGATGAGGCCATTAACGGCAAACCCCTAGCGCCGCCCAGCCCAGCGTTGGCGCAACCACTCAAGATCCTCTGGCCGAGTCACCTTGATATTGTCACTGCGCCCTTCGATCAGCCGTGGCGCGTGGCCGGCCCATTCGATGGCAGAGGATTCATCGGTCACCGCCACATCCGCCACCAGGCATTCAGCCAGCGCTCGGTGCAACAGGCCAAGGCGGAACATCTGCGGTGTGTAGGCCTGCCAGATGGTACTGCGGTCAATAGTGGCGCTTACCCGGCCATCGGCCCCGGCACGCTTCAGGGTGTCACGCGCCGGCACCGCCAGCAGGCCACCCACCGGGTCATCGGCAAGCTCGGCCAACAGCCGGTCCAGGTCAGTGCGCGCAAGGTTGGGCCGGGCGGCATCGTGCACCAGCACCCAGTCATCATCCGCAGCGCCCTGGGCATGCAACAGCAGCAAGGCATTGAGCACCGAGTCGGCACGCTCAGCGCCACCGCTGGCGCGACGGATGCGCCCATCGCTGGCGCAGCGCAGGCCGGGCCAGTAAGGGTCGTCATCGGCAATGCTCACCACAACGCCCTTGAGCGTGGGGTGATCGAGAAAACAGTCGAGGCTATGCTCGATAAGCGTCTGCCCGCCCAGCATCAGGTACTGCTTGGGACGGTCGGCCGCCATACGGGCACCAACGCCCGCAGCAGGGATCACGGCCCAGAAGGCCGGCAAGGGGTGAGTCATTTTTGCGGCAGCTGGTAGAGGGTCTCGCCGTCCTTGACCATCCCCAGTTCATGACGAGCCCGTTCTTCAACGGTCTCCATCCCTTTCTTCAGCTCCAGCACTTCGGCATCGAGCACGCGATTACGCTCCAGCAGCCGTTCGTTCTCGGCATGCTGTTCGTCAATCTGCTGCTTGAGCTCGGTCACTTGCGCAAGGCTGCCAGTACCGACCCATAGGCGATATTGCAGGCCGCCGAGCAGCAGGAGCAGAACAAGAAACAACCAATAAGGACTGCGCATGAAGGTATCCAGGTGTAAAGGCCGCCGCAGCGAGCTTCCTATAGCAAGAAGCCTGGCCGAGGCCAGGCTTCATCGACAGAAACCCGTAGGAAAGGCCTGAAAATTCAGTACGAACGTTCAGGCCACCCCGGCTGCTGCCTTTTTACCATCTCTTGCTCAGCCGCGAAACTCGGCACGGCCGCGGTAAACGGCTTTGGCGCCCAGTTGCTCTTCGATGCGCAGCAGTTGGTTGTACTTGCTGACGCGGTCGGAACGGCACAGCGAACCGGTCTTGATCTGGCCCGCAGCGGTACCCACAGCCAGGTCGGCGATGGTGGAGTCTTCGGTTTCGCCCGAACGGTGCGAGATCACGGCGGTGTAGCCGGCAGCCTTGGCCATCTGGATGGCTTCGAGGGTTTCGGTCAGCGAGCCGATCTGGTTGAACTTGATCAGGATCGAGTTACCGATGCCCTTTTCGATGCCTTCCTTGAGGATCTTGGTGTTGGTAACGAACAGGTCGTCGCCCACCAGCTGGACTTTCTCGCCGATCTTGTCGGTCAGGATTTTCCAGCCAGCCCAGTCGGACTCGTCCAGGCCGTCTTCGATCGAGATGATCGGGAAGCGCTCGGTCAAGCCTTTGAGGTAGTCAGCGAAGCCTTCGGCGTCGAACGACTTGCCTTCACCGGACAGGTTGTACTTGCCGTCTTCGTAGAATTCGGAAGCCGCGCAGTCCAGTGCCAGGGTCACGTCGGTGCCCAGTTTGTAGCCGGCTTTTTCGCAGGCTTCAGCGATGGCCGCCAGAGCGTCTTCGTTGGAAGCCAGGTTCGGCGCGAAGCCGCCTTCGTCACCGACGGCGGTGTTCAGGCCACGGGCCTTGAGCACAGCTTTGAGGTGGTGGAAGATTTCGGTGCCCATGCGCAGGCCGTCGGAGAAGGTCTTGGCGCCAACCGGCTGCACCATGAACTCTTGAATATCGACGTTGTTGTCGGCGTGCTCGCCGCCGTTGATGATGTTCATCATCGGAACCGGCATGGAGTACTGGCCCGGGGTGCCGTTCAGGTTGGCAATGTGCGCGTACAGTGGCAGGTCCTGGTCCTGAGCCGCGGCTTTGGCGGCAGCCAGCGAAACAGCCAGAATGGCGTTGGCGCCCAGCTTGGCTTTGTTTTCAGTGCCGTCCAGGTCAATCATGGCGCGGTCCAGGGCTTTCTGGTCCGATGGGTCCTTGCCCAGCAGCAGGTCACGGATCGGGCCATTGATGTTGGCGATAGCCTTCAGCACGCCCTTACCCATGTAACGGCTCTTGTCGCCATCACGCAGCTCCAGCGCTTCGCGCGAGCCAGTGGAAGCACCAGACGGCGCGCAAGCGCTGCCGATGATGCCGTTGTCGAGCAGCACATCGGCTTCCACGGTGGGGTTGCCACGCGAGTCGAGAACTTCACGACCTTTGATGTCGACGATCTTTGCCATTGTTGTAAGCACTCCAGAATTGACGAAAACAACGCAACTTTTGGGAATTCTTGCCGTTCACCAGGCGACATGGCACGGGCAGGCCTGGCGAAGGGAGCCCCTGACCTGATGGTCAGGGGTGGAACGGGCGGTACTTTACCCGAGAAATGCGCTTTACGCGGTTTCTACCGTCGGAAAACTTTTCACCAGGTCATCCAGCTGCTTGAGCTGGCTGAGGAACGGCTCCAGTTTGTCCAGGCGCAGGGCGCACGGGCCATCGCACTTGGCGTTGTCCGGGTCTGGGTGGGCTTCGAGGAACAGGCCGGCAAGGCCTTGGCTCATGCCGGCCTTGGCCAGGTCGGTAACCTGGGCACGGCGGCCACCGGCGGAATCGGAACGGCCACCGGGCATTTGCAGCGCGTGGGTGACGTCGAAGAACACCGGGTACTCGAACTGCTTCATGATGCCGAAGCCGAGCATGTCGACGACCAGGTTGTTGTAGCCAAAGCTCGAACCGCGCTCACACAGGATGAGCTGGTCGTTGCCGGCCTCGACGCACTTGGCGAGGATGTGTTTCATCTCGTGCGGCGCCAGGAACTGCGCCTTCTTGATGTTGATCACCGCACCGGTCTTGGCCATTGCCACCACCAGGTCCGTCTGGCGCGACAGGAAAGCCGGCAACTGGATGATGTCGCACACTTCGGCGACCGGCTGGCACTGGTACGGCTCGTGCACATCGGTGATCACCGGCACGTTGAAGGTCTGCTTGATCTCCTGGAAGATCTTCAGGCCTTCTTCCATGCCCGGGCCGCGATAGGAGCTGACCGACGAGCGGTTGGCTTTGTCGAAGCTGGCCTTGAACACGTAGGGGATACCGAGCTTTTCGGTAACCCGCACGTATTCCTCGCAGACCTTCAGGGCCAGATCACGGGATTCCAGAACGTTCATGCCGCCGAACAGGACGAACGGCTTGTCGTTGGCGATCTCGATGTTACCGACGCGAATGATCTTCTGAGTCATGAATCAGGCCTTGTTCTTCTGCGCCAGGGCAGCCTTGACGAAGCCGCTGAACAGCGGGTGGCCGTCACGCGGCGTGGAGGTGAATTCCGGGTGGAACTGGCAGGCGACGAACCAAGGGTGATCCTTGGACTCGACCACTTCTACCAGCGCGCCGTCTTCGGAACGGCCGGAAACCTGCAGGCCGGCTTCAACCAGCTGTGGCAGCAGGTTGTTGTTCACTTCGTAGCGGTGGCGATGGCGCTCGGTGATCACGTCCTTGCCGTAGCAGTCGTGCACCTTGGAGCCGGCCGCCAGTTGGCAGTCCTGGGCGCCCAGACGCATGGTGCCGCCCAGGTCGGAAGCTTCGGTACGGGTTTCGACAGCGCCGGTGGCATCTGCCCACTCGGTGATCAGGCCGACAACCGGGTGCCCGCTGTTGCGGTCGAATTCGGTGGAGTTGGCGTCTTTCCAGCCCACCACGTTACGGGCGAACTCGATGACCGCGACCTGCATGCCCAGGCAGATACCCAGGTACGGAACCTTGTTCTCACGGGCGTACTGCACCGCGGTGATCTTGCCTTCGACGCCGCGCAGACCGAAGCCGCCCGGAACCAGAATGGCATCGGCACCTTCGAGCAGGCTGGTGCCCTGGTTCTCGATGTCTTCGGAGTCGATGTAGCGCAGGTTGACCTTGGTACGGTTGGTGATGCCGGCGTGGCTCATCGCTTCGATCAGCGACTTGTACGCATCGAGCAGCTCCATGTACTTGCCGACCATGGCGATGGTGACTTCCTGCTCAGGGTTGAGCTTGGCATCGACCACCTTGTCCCACTCGGACAGGTCTGCGCTGTTGCACTGCAGGCCGAACCGCTCGACGACGAAGTCATCCAGGCCTTGAGCATGCAGCACGCCAGGAATCTTGTAGATGGTGTCGACGTCTTCCAGCGAAATCACCGCACGCTCTTCAACGTTGGTGAACAGCGCGATCTTGCGACGCGACGAAGCATCGACCGGGTGGTCGGAGCGGCAGATCAGCACGTCTGGCTGCAGGCCGATGGAGCGCAGTTCCTTGACCGAGTGCTGGGTCGGCTTGGTCTTGGTTTCACCGGCAGTGGCGATGTACGGCACCAGCGTCAGGTGCATCAGCATGGCGCGCTTGGAGCCGACTTCGACACGCAACTGGCGAATGGCCTCGAGGAACGGCTGCGACTCGATGTCGCCCACAGTGCCACCGATTTCGACCAGAGCGACATCGGCGTCACCGGCACCCTTGATGATGCGGCGCTTGATTTCGTCGGTGATGTGCGGGATGACCTGGATGGTCGCGCCCAGGTAATCACCACGGCGTTCTTTGCGCAGTACGTGCTCGTAGATGCGGCCGGTGGTGAAGTTGTTGTTCTGGGTCATCGTGGTGCGGATGAACCGCTCGTAGTGGCCCAGGTCGAGGTCGGTCTCGGCGCCGTCGTGCGTGACGAATACTTCACCGTGCTGGAACGGGCTCATGGTGCCCGGATCGACGTTGATGTATGGGTCCAGCTTGAGCATGGTGACCTTGAGCCCCCGCGCTTCCAGGATGGCCGCCAGGGAAGCCGAGGCAATGCCTTTCCCCAATGAAGAAACAACACCGCCCGTGACGAATATGTAGCGCGTCATGAAAAACCCTAGAAGTCTGCGTTAAGGCGGCATGGGCCGCCGGAGAAAGCGAAGGAAGGCCGAAGCCCCCGATCACCTGCGTCAATCACAGTGCATCTCGAACAACTGTCGCGTCTGTACAGACCAGGGGTATCCCCGGCATGGAGCTCGCTCGTCATTTTAAGAATCAGCCCAGCAAAAAACTGCTTGGTAATCGGCAACCGCTGTGTTTTCGAGGAAGCCACAGAAGTTGTATCAAGAAGGGAGGGTAGTCTACCGGAATGTACCCTTCAGCTCAAACCTTGCACGTCGGTCGGCGCAAGCCAATGAAGCTGGCAATTCGCCTCAGTGCGCAACGCAACGTTGGCTACCGCCAGCAACTGGTCGCCGCAATATAGCAACGGCAGGCGCGGACGCACGAAATGAGGGATGTGCAGCGCATTGAGCAGGCGCTTCAGGTCGCGGTGGCCGCGCCCCTCTATATGCACGACCTCGCCACCGTGCCGGTAGGCAATGCGCAGGCCGGCAAGGGCTGCGCCGGCTTCCAGGCGAACGCTGCCGTTGCCGGGCAACTCCAGCACCTGCGAAGGGTCTGGCCATGGCAGGCCGGCACCGACCGGCTGCAACCAGGCCCCGCTCAGCCACCAGATACGCCCGTTGCTGCGCTGCACCTCACCACCTTCCAGCCGCCAGATAGGGCAGGCATCGGCGCCGGCATCGCGCAACGCCTCCCAGCCTGCCCAGTGGCGGCTGTCTGGCAACCGCGTGCGCTGGCTCAGCCAGAACTGCAAGGCGTTGCGCTGGCGGGCAGGCGACAACGCCTTGAGGGTTGCCAGGTCTAGAGAGGCCAGCCCAAGCCAGGGGAGCGGCGCTTTGCCGCAGGCCTGCGCCAGGTCCTCAGCGGCCAGTTCATCGAGCAGGCCCAGCGCTTCACCGAGGTGCTCGGCGCTGCGGGCGAAGTTGCTGGCAGCGGCAGGCCAGCGCCCGTGTAGCAGCGGCAGCACCTCGCCGCGCAAGAAATTACGCGCCATGGCCGTATCTGCGTTGCTCGGGTCCTCGATCCAGGCCAAACCCTGCGCATTGGCGTAGGCCTGCAACTGCTGGCGCGACAGTTTCAACAAGGGGCGCACCACCCTGCCCTGCCCCAGCGCACGCGCCTCGGGCATGGCCGAAAGCCCACGCAGCCCGGCGCCACGCAACAGGCGAAACAGCAAGGTCTCGGCCTGATCGTCGCGGTGCTGGCCAGTGAACAGCACCGCGCCGGGGCTCAACAGCTTCTCGAACGCGCCATAACGCGCATCGCGGGCAGCCTGCTCGACGCTGGCGCCGGAGGCGACCGTGACAGGGATAACGTCAAGCTCGATGCCCAAGGCTGCGCAGACCGCCTTGCAGTGGCAGGGCCAGGCATCGGCGGCAGATTGCAGGCCGTGGTGTACGTGAATGGCACGCAGCGGGGGCGTTGGATGCTGGCGTGCGTAGTCGGCCAACAGGTGCAGCAAGACGGTGGAATCGAGGCCACCAGAGAAGGCGATGTACCAGGCGGGGGCTGAAAGCCAAGGGGTGAGGCTGAGCATCAGGGCCTCAGAGCAGTGAAATAGCCGGGGGCGCTTTTGGCGCCCCCGTGCACATTACAGACCGTAGCTCATCAAGCGGTCATAACGACGCTTGAGCAGCGTTTCGTGGTCAAGCTTGCCCAGCATGTCCAGCTGTTCGATCAGATCGGCGCGCACGTTGCTGGCCATTTTGGCCGGGTCACGGTGGGCGCCGCCCAGCGGCTCCTGGATGACCTTGTCGACGATGTTCAGGCTCTTCAGGCGCTCGGCGGTGATGCCCATGGCTTCGGCAGCGTCAGCGGCCTTGTCGGCAGTCTTCCACAGGATCGAGGCGCAGCCTTCTGGCGAGATCACCGCGTAGGTGGAGTACTGCAGCATGTTCAACTGGTCGCAGACACCGATGGCGAGTGCGCCGCCAGAACCACCTTCACCGATTACAGTGGCGATGATCGGGGTTTTCAGGCGGGCCATGACACGCAGGTTCCAGGCAATCGCCTCGCTCTGGTTGCGCTCTTCGGCGTCGATGCCTGGGTAGGCGCCGGGGGTGTCGATGAAGGTCAGGATCGGCATCTTGAAGCGCTCGGCCATTTCCATCAGGCGGCACGCCTTGCGGTAGCCCTCAGGGCGTGGCATGCCGAAGTTGCGACGGACCTTTTCACGCACTTCACGGCCTTTCTGGTGGCCGATGATCATCACTGGCTTGTCATTCAAGCGCGCGGTACCGCCAACAATGGCGGCGTCGTCGGAGAAGTGACGGTCGCCGTGCAGTTCTTCGAACTCGTCGAACACGTGCTCGATGTAGTCGAGGGTGTACGGACGGCGCGGGTGACGTGCCAGGCGAGCGATCTGCCAGCTGGTCAGGTTGCCGAAAATACTTTCGGTCAGGGTGCTGCTCTTTTCTTGCAGACGGGAAATTTCATCGCTGATGTTCAGCGAGTTGTCGTTGCCTACCAGGCGCAGCTCTTCGATCTTGGCTTGCAGGTCGGCAATCGGCTGTTCGAAATCGAGGAAATTCGGGTTCATAAGCTTCCGTCTTGGGTCTACGGCCAGGCGGCCGGCCGGTTGATCCGTTTGGCGCCATACCTTAAGGGATCAGGCGCATAAAGGTCGAGATTAAAATGTGTCGTTTCAACGATATTGCAGGAAGACGTTCTCACGCCCGAACTGGTCACGCAGAGCCTGGATAAGGCCATCAGCCGGGTCGATGGTCCATTGCTCGCCAAACTGCAGCATCGCCTTGGCATCGGCACCTGTGTACTCCAAGGTGATCGGGCAGCCACCACGGTGGCGGGTGATCAGTTCGCCCAGCCACTTCAGGCGGTCGCCCTTGAGCGCATCATGGGCGACTTTCAGGCGCAGGCTTTCGGCAAGCTTGGTACGCGCATCCTCCATGGTCATCACCTGCTTGACGCGCAGGCGCAGGCCACCGGAGAAGTCGTCATTGCTCACCTCGCCCTCCACCACCACCATGGCATCAGGCTGCAGCAGCGCCTGGGCGGCCATGAACGAGTCGGCAAACAGCGAGGCTTCGATGCGCCCGGAGCGGTCATCGAGGGTGACAAAGCCCATCTTGTCGCCCTTCTTGTTCTTCATCACCCGCAGGGCAATGATCATCCCGGCGATGGTTTGCGTATCGCGCGCGGGCTTGAGGTCGATGATGCGCTGGCGGGCAAAACGGCGGATCTCGGCCTCGTACTCATCGATGGGGTGGCCGGTGAGGTACAGGCCGAGGGTGTCTTTCTCGCCTTTGAGGCGCTCTTTGAGCGTCAGCTCACGCACCTTGTGGTGGTTGGCATAAACGTCGGAGTCTTCTTCGACGAACAAACCACCAAACAGGTCGACGTGGCCGCTGTCGGCAGTACGGGCGGTCTGCTCGGCGGCTTTGATCGCCTCTTCGAGCGCCGACAGCAGTACCGCTCGGTTACGGTCGATGTTTGCCTGGTAGGCCTTGATCTCGTCGTGGAAATGCGGGCCGAGGCGATCCAGTGCGCCGCTTCGGATCAGTGCATCCAGGGTGCGCTTGTTGACCCGCTTGAGGTCGACGCGCTCGCAGAAGTCGAACAGGTCCTTGAACGGCCCGCCCTGGCTGCGTGCCTCGACAATCGCCTCGACCGGCCCCTCGCCCACGCCCTTGATCGCGCCCAGGCCATAGATGATGCGGCCGTCATCATTGACGGTGAACTTGAACTCGGAGGCATTCACGTCCGGGGCATCGAGGCGCAGCTTCATGCTGCGCACTTCTTCGATCAGCACCACCACCTTGTCGGTGTTGTGCATATCCGCCGACAGCACCGCAGCCATGAACGGCGCCGGGTAGTGCGTCTTCAGCCAGGCGGTCTGGTAGGACACCAGGCCATAGGCGGCGGAGTGGGATTTGTTGAAGCCGTAACCTGCGAACTTCTCCACCAGATCGAAGATGTTACCTGCAAGGTCCGCCTCGATATTATTGGCCACGCAACCTTCGATGAAGCCACCGCGCTGCTTGGCCATCTCTTCGGGCTTTTTCTTACCCATGGCCCGGCGCAGCATGTCGGCGCCGCCGAGGGTATAGCCGGCCATCACCTGGGCAATCTGCATCACCTGTTCCTGGTACAGGATGATGCCGTAGGTGGGCGCCAGTACCGGCTTGAGGCCTTCGTACTGGTAGTCGGCGTGCGGGTAGGCAAGCTCGGCGCGGCCGTGCTTACGGTTGATGAAGTCGTCCACCATGCCCGATTGCAGCGGGCCGGGGCGGAACAGCGCCACCAGGGCGATGAGGTCTTCGAGGCAGTCGGGCTTGAGCTTCTTGATCAGCTCCTTCATGCCCCGCGATTCAAGCTGGAACACCGCCGTGGTTTCGGCTTTTTGCAGCAGCTCGTAGGTTTTGCGGTCATCCAGCGGGATGAAGTCGATGACCAGGTCGGGCAAGTCGACCTTCGCGCGCTCGCGGTTGATGGTCTCCATCGCCCACTTGATGATGGTCAGCGTCCTCAGGCCAAGGAAGTCGAACTTGACCAGGCCCGCGGCCTCGACGTCGTCTTTGTCGAACTGGGTAACCAGGCCGCCGCCCTCTTCATCACAGGCAATCGGCGAGAAATCGGTGAGTTTGGTGGGCGCGATAACCACGCCACCTGCGTGTTTACCGGTGCCGCGGGTGACGCCTTCGAGCTTGAGCGCCATGTCCCAGATCTCGCGGCCGTCCTCGTCGCTTTTGAGGAAGTCGCGCAGGATCTCTTCTTGCTCGTAGGCCTTCTCCAGGGTCATGCCCACTTCGAACGGGATCATCTTCGACAGTCGGTCGGCCAGGCCGTAGGACTTGCCCTGCACCCGTGCCACGTCACGCACCACCGCCTTGGCGGCCATGGTGCCGAAGGTGATGATCTGGCTGACCGCATTACGCCCGTAAGTCTCGGCCACATAGTCGATGACCCGGTCGCGGCCATCCATGCAGAAGTCGACGTCGAAGTCGGGCATCGATACCCGTTCCGGGTTGAGGAAACGTTCGAACAGCAGGTCGTAGGCCAGCGGGTCGAGGTCGGTGATCTTCAACACGTAGGCCACCAGCGAGCCCGCACCCGACCCCCGGCCAGGGCCGACCGGCACGTCGTTGTTCTTGGCCCACTTGATGAAGTCCATAACGATCAGGAAGTAACCGGGGAAGCCCATCTGGATGATGATGTCCAGCTCGAACTTCAGCCGGTCAAGGTAGACCTGGCGCTTTTCTTCGTAGTTGGGCGTGGTTTCCTTCGGCCACAGCACCGCCAGGCGCTCTTCCAGGCCTTCATGGGAAACATGGCGCAGATAATCGTCGATGCCCATGCCGTTGGGCGTAGGGAAGTCGGGAAGGAAATACTTGCCCAACTGCACGGTGATGTTGCAGCGCTTGGCGATTTCGACGGTGTTGGCGATGGCATCGGGCAGGTCACTGAACAAGTCGGCCATTTCCTCGGCCGACTTGAGGTACTGCTGGTCGCTGTAACCGCGCGGGCGCCGCGGGTCATCCAGGGTCCAGCCCTCACCGATGCAGACGCGGGTTTCGTGCGCGTCAAAGTCGGTCTGCTTGATGAAACGCACATCGTTGGTGGCCACCAGCGGTGCGCCAAGCTTGTCGGCCAGCGCGACGGCGGCGTGCACGTATTCTTCGTCACCGGCGCGGTTGGTGCGTTGCACCTCGACATAGAAGCGGTCGGGGAACATGCGCAGCCAGTCGGCCAGCAGCAGTTCGGCGTCAGCCTGGCGGCCGGCCATCAGCGCGGCGCCAATATCGCCTTCCTTGCCCGCCGAAAGCGCAATCAGGCCCTCGCTCGCTGGCGCTACCCAATCACGCTGGATTACTACCAGGCCGTTGCGCTGGCCTTCGGTCCAGCCGCGCGAGATGAGCTCGGTGAGGTTGCGGTAGCCCTGGGGGTTCATGGCCAGGAAGCAGATACGGGTCAGCGGGGTATCCGGGTCTGTGCCGGCCAGCCACAGGTCGGCGCCGCAGATCGGCTTGATGCCGGCACCCATGGCGGTCTTGTAGAACTTCACCAGCGAGCACATGTTGCTCTGGTCGGTGATCGCCACCGCCGGCATGTTCATCCCGGCAAGGGCCTTGGCCAGCGGCTTGATCCGCACCAGGCCATCGACCAGGGAGAATTCGGAGTGCACGCGAAGGTGAACGAAGGAGACCGGCATTGAAGATCCTGTAGCAGCGCTGAACGACAAGGGCGGGATTGTAGCTTAAAAGGAGGGGGGTTTCAGCGCATCGCCGGGCAAGCGGGACAAGTGGCCAAGCCTGCCAGGGCCTCATCGCGGGGCAAGCCCGCTCCCACAAGATCTGGGCCAGACCTCAATGGTGCAGCTGTGCGCGGTCTGGTTAGGAACTGGCGACAGCCTGCCAGGGCCTGAGCCCGCTCCCACAAGTCTGGGCCAGGCCTCAATGGTGCGGCTGTGCGCGGTCTCTGTGGGAGCTGGCGACAGCCTGCGATGAGGCCGAAACAGGCTTACACTGAACCCAGAACCTCCCACACCAGCGTGGGAGCAGGCTTGCCCCGCGATGGGCTTCAGCACATTCAGATCAGCGCGTCAGACAGCCCTTCGCGGGCTTCCCATGCCGCCCGCACCGGGGCAAACGAGCGCCGGTGAATCGGCGTCGGGCCAAGTCGCGCCAAGGCTTCCAGGTGTACAGGCGTCGGGTAACCCTTGTGCCCACCCATGCCATAACCGGGGTAGATCAGCTCGAACGCGCTCATCTCGCGATCACGGGTTACCTTGGCCAGGATAGAAGCCGCAGCAATAGCAGGCACCTGCGAATCGCCCTTGATCACCGGCGCCGAAGGCACCGCCAGCTTGGGGCAGCGATTGCCATCGATCAGCGCCAGTTTTGGCGTGACATGCAGCCCTTCGACCGCGCGCTGCATGGCGAGCATGGTGGCCTGCAGAATATTGAGGCGGTCAATCTCATCGACCTCGGCGCGGGCAATGCAAAAACTCAGGGCTTTTTCGCAGATTTCGTCGAACAGCGCCTCACGGCGCGCTTCGGTGAGCTTTTTCGAGTCGTTCAAGCCAAGGATTGGCCGGCGCGGATCGAGAATCACCGCAGCCGTCACCACCGCCCCGCACAGCGGGCCGCGGCCCACCTCATCGACGCCGGCAACCAACTCTTCGACCAGGGTGAAATCCAGTCCCATCTGCATGTCAGCGGTCCTTCAACAGGGCCAGCACCGCATCAGCCGCCTGATTGGAGGCGTCACGGCGCAGGGTGCGGTGAATCTGATCGAAGCTGTCGGTCTGCTGCGCACCATTAGCCAGCAATGGCGCCAAGGTCTGGGCCAAGGCTTCGCTGGTGGCGGCATCCTGCAACAGCTCAGGCACCAACATACGTTGGGCCAGCAGGTTGGGCAGCGACACGTAAGGGCTCTTGACCATGCGCTTGAGTATCCAGTAAGTCAGCGGCGCCAGGCGGTAGGCCACCACCATCGGCCGCTTGTACAGCATGGCTTCAAGCGTGGCGGTGCCCGAGGCAATCAGCACCGCATCGCAGGCCGCCAGGGCCACGTGCGACTGGCCGTCGAGCAAGGTCAGCGGCAGGTTGCGGCCTTCGAGCATCTGCTCGATCTGGGCACGTCGCGTAGCATTGGCGCAAGGCAGTACGAAGCGCGCACCGGGCACCAGTTCGCACAGGCGCTGGGCTGCATCGAGGAACAGCGCACCCAGGCGGCCGACTTCACCACCTCGGCTGCCCGGCATCAACGCGATCACCGGGCCAGCAGCCAGGCCAAGTTCGGCGCGGGCAGCGGCACGATCCGCTTCAAGGGGGATGGTGTCAGCCAGCGGGTGGCCGACAAAACGCACCGGCACGCCCTTCTCTTCGTAGAAGCGCGCCTCGAATGGCAGCAGGGTCAGCATCAAATCGCAACCCTGACGAATTTTCAGCACGCGTTTCTGCCGCCAGGCCCAAACCGACGGGCTTACGTAGTGCACGGTCTTGATCCCGGCCTGACGCAGCTTGAGTTCGATATTGAGGTTGAAATCAGGGGCATCGATGCCGATGAAGACATCTGGCTGCTCAGCGATCAAGGTGTCGATCAACAGCTCGCGGCGCTTGAGCAGCTCACGCAGGCGGCCAAGCACCTCGACCAGGCCCATCACCGCCAGGCGTTCCATGGGGAAGTAGGAGATCATGCCCTCGGCTTCCATCAACGGCCCGCCAACCCCGATAAAACGCACATCGGGGTGTCGCGCCTTGATGGCACGCATCAGGCCGGAACCGAGGATATCGCCGCTGGCCTCGCCAGCCACCAGCGCTACGCAGAGTTGCGCCATATCAGCGGGTGATGCCGCGAGCGGAATTCTTGATCGACTGACGGAACAGTTCCACTTCCGGATGCTGGATGCACAGCTCGTCGAGTTCCTTCATGGCCTCCTCGACGGTCAGGCCCTGGCGATAGACGATCTTGTAAGCGCGGCGCAGGTCGTGAATGACTTCATCGCTGAAGCCTCGGCGGCGCATGCCTTCGAAGTTCATGCTGCGCGCTTCTGCAGGGCTGCCGAACACGGTCACGAACGCCGGGACGTCCTTGCCGATGGCCGTGCCCATGCCGGAGAAGGCGTGGGCGCCGATGTGGCAATACTGATGCACCAGCGTGTAGCCGGACAGAATCGCCCAGTCGCCAACGTGCACATGCCCGGCAAGGGCGGTGTTGTTGACCAGGATGCAGTGGTTGCCGATCACGCTGTCATGGCCGATGTGGGCATAGGCCATGATCAGGTTGTGATCACCGAGCGTGGTTTCGGAGCGATCCTGAACCGTGCCACGGTGAATGGTCACACCTTCGCGGATCACATTGTGGTCGCCGATCACCAGCCGCGTCGCTTCACCCTTGTACTTCAGGTCAGGGGTGTCTTCGCCAATCGAGCTGAACTGATAGATGCGGTTGTGCTTGCCAATGCGCGTCGGGCCCTTGAGCACGACGTGCGGGCCAATAACGGTGCCCTCCCCGATTTCGACATCGGGGCCTACGATCGACCACGGGCCGACCTCGACGCCTTCGGCCAGCTTGGCTGAAGGATCGATGATCGCCCTAGGGTCAATCGAATTCATAGGGAGCGTTCCGCGCAGGTGATCTGCGCCGAGCAGACCGGCTTGCCGTCAACCAGCGCACGGCACTCGAACTTCCAGATCATGCTCTTGCGGCTGAGGAACTTGGCTTCGAGCACCAACTGGTCGCCCGGCAGCACCGGCTGGCGGAAGCGCAGCTTGTCGGAGCCGACGAAATAATACAGCGTGCCGTCCGCAGGTTTTGCGTCGAGCATCTTGAATCCGAGAATACCGGCCGCCTGGGCCATCGCCTCGATGATCAGCACGCCCGGCATGATCGGATGCGCCGGGAAGTGGCCATTGAAGAATGGCTCGTTGATGCTGACATTCTTGTAGGCACGAATGCTCTGGGCCTCGTAGTCCAACTCCGTCACGCGGTCCACCAACAGGAACGGGTAACGGTGAGGCAGGTATTCGCGAATCTCGTTGATGTCCATCATTTCGGGGGGGAAGCCTGTAATAAGAATAGGGAGCGCAGGTGCTGACCTTACGCTCCTTTTGCAAATCCAAAGAGGAGCCAGCTAGCGACTGTTCTCTTGCTCAGGAAATGGTATCAGCCTTCTGATGTCGGCTGGCCACCTGAGGTCACGGTGTCGACGCGTTTTTCCAACTGGTTGAGGCGTTTGGACATCTCGTCCAGCTGGCGAATACGCGCAGCGCTCTTGCGCCAATCGGCCAAAGGCTGCATGGCCGTGCCGGAAGAATAGCCGCCCGGTTCGGTGATCGAACGGGTGACCATGGTCATGCCGGATACGAATACGTTGTCGCAGACATCAATGTGGCCAACCATGCCGACACCGCCTGCAATCATGCAGTGTTTGCCGATCTTGGTGCTGCCGGAAATCCCGACGCAGGCTGCCATCGCCGTGTGGTCACCGACCTGCACGTTGTGGGCGATCTGGATCTGGTTGTCGAGCTTGACGCCATTGCCGATGCGCGTGTCAGAGAGCGCACCGCGGTCGACTGCGGTGTTGACGCCGATTTCGACGTCGTCCCCGAGGGTCACGCCGCCAATCTGCGCAATCTTCTGCCAGACGCCCTTCTCGTTGGCAAAGCCGAAGCCCTCACCACCGATCACAGCACCGGATTGGATCACCACACGCTTGCCGATGGTCACGTCGTGATACAGCGTGACCCGCGGAGCCAGCCAGCCACCCTCGCCGATCACACAACGCGCACCGATGAAACAATGCGCGCCGACCGTCACGTTGGCGCCAATCTGCGCGCCGCTTTCGATCACCGCGAACGGGCCGATACTGGCGCTGGCATCGACCTGAGCGTCCTCATGCACCACGGCGCTGGGATGAACTCCCGCCACAGCCTTGGGTTTGGGGTCGAACAGGTGCGAAATGCGTGCGTAGGCAAGGTACGGGTCGGCAACGATCAGCGCATTACCGGCAAAGCCCTCGGCGTCCTCGGCCTTGAGCAGTACGGCTGCGGCCTGGGTGTCATCGAGGAACTTGCGGTACTGCTTGTTGGCCAAAAAGCTCAACTGACCGGCGCCGGCTTCCTGCAAGGTAGCCAGCCCGGTAATCAGCAATGCCTCGGAGCCTTTGAGCTGCGCCCCGAGGGCCTCGGCCAGCTGGCCAAGCGTCATGGTCACGGTCATATCAACGGGCTTGGTTCATGCGCTCGATGACTTGGCGGGTGATGTCGTACTGAGGTTTGACATCGATGACCGCACCGCGCTCAAGCACCAGGTCAAAGCCGCCTTTCTTGATGACTTCTTCCACTGCGCCGTCCAGCTTGGGCTTGAGCTGCTTGAGCATGTCACGGTCAGCAACGGCCTTGGCTTCGTTCAGCTCTTTGGACTGGAACTGGAAGTCACGGGCTTTTTGCTTGAACTCAAGCTCCAGACGCTCGCGCTCAGGCTGAGGCATCTTGTCGCCGCCTTTGATCAGGCGGTCCTGGATGCCTTTGGCGCTGCTTTCCAGGCCCTTGAGCTTGGTCAGTTGCGGGCCGAATTTCTTCTCGGCGTCAACGGCGTACTTCTTGGCAGCGTCAGATTCGAGCAGTGCCATCTGATAGTTCAGCACGGCTACCTTCATTTCGGCGAAAGCCGGGGTGGCGACCAGCGCCGCAGCCACGAGGGCCATTTGGGTCAACTTACGCACGATGCACTCCTGGATAAACCGTTGTCGTTGTAAGGGGCGACCTTAGAAGGTCTGCCCCAGAGAGAATTGGAAGACCTGGGTTTCGGCTTCTTGCGGCTTCTTGATCGGCATCGCCAGGCTGAAGCTCAGCGGGCCCAGCGCAGTGATCCAGGTCACACCCAGACCGACGGAGCTTGCCATGTCGCTGAAACCGACCTTCGAGCAATCAGGCTTGGAGCCGCAATTGGTGTCGAACACGTTACCCACATCCCAGAACACGGAGGTGCGCAGCGAGCGCTGATCCTTGACGAACGGCAGCGGGAACAGCAGTTCAACACCACCTTGGACCAGCACGTTGCCACCGAACGGCAATGGATCCTGGTCCGGGTCGCGCTCGGTACCGGGGTTTTTGCCAGTGCTCGGCGTACTGCGCGGGCCGAGGGTGCTGTCCTTGAAGCCACGTACCGAGTTGAAGCCACCGGCGTAGTAGTTCTCGTAGAACGGCAGACCCGAGGTAGAGCCAAAACCGTCACCGTAGCCCATTTCGGTGTGCAGGCGCAGGGTGTAGTCGTTGTTGATCGGCTTGAACATCTGCGCACGGTAGTCGAGCTTGTAGAACGACAGGTCGCTGCCCGGCACGGTGGTTTCAAGCGTCAGGCTTTGCGAGTGACCACGGGTCGCCAGCACACCTTTGTTCAAGGTCGATTCGGACCAGCCGACCGAGGCCTTGACGTTGAGGAAGCTGTCGCCCTCGTCTTTCAGGAACTTGAAGATCTCATCGACGGTATAGCGGCCAGTCTTGATGTCATCCTGCTGCACGGTCAGGCCGTAGGTCAGGCGCGAAGTCTCGCTGATCGGGTAGCCAAGGCTTACACCTGCACCCAGGCTGTCTACAGCGTAGCTGGCCACGTCGACATCGAGGTCGTCGTAGTCGGTGCTGCGGTAGAAGGCGTTATAGCCCAGGCTCACACCATCGTCGGTGAAGTAGGGGTCAACAAAGCCGAAGTTGTAGCGGGTCTGGTATTCCGAACGGGTCAGGCCGATGGACACCTTGTTACCGGTACCGAGGAAGTTGCTCTGGCTGATCGAACCACCGAGGATCAGGCCGGCGCTCTGGGCGAAACCGACGCTGGCGGTGATGGAACCGGACGCTTGTTCTTCGACCGCGTAGTTGACGTCGACCTGGTCGTCGGTGCCTGGCACCGGCGGGGTCTCGACGTTGACTTCCTTGAAGAAGCCCAGGCGCTCGAGGCGGGTCTTGGACTGGTCGATCAGGTAAGTCGAAGCCCAGCCGCCTTCCATCTGACGCATTTCACGGCGCAGTACTTCGTCTTCGGTCTTGGTGTTGCCGCGATAGTTGATGCGATTGACGTAGGCACGCTTGCCAGGGTCGACCACGAACATGATATCGACGGTGTGATCTTCGTCGTGCGGCTGTGGCACGCCGTTGACGTTGGCGAAGGTATAGCCTTCGTTACCCAGGCGACGGGTGATCAGGTCGGAGGTAGTGGTCATCACCTTGCGCGAGAACACCTGGCCCGGCTGCACCAGCAGCAACGACTTGACCTGGTCTTCCGGCACTTTCAGGTCGCCGGAGAGCTTGACGTCACGCACGGTGTATTTTTCGCCTTCGTTGACGTTGACCGTGATGTAGACGTGTTTTTTGTCCGGGGTGATCGAAACCTGGGTAGAGGCGATATCCATGTTGATATAGCCACGGTCCAGGTAGTACGAGCGCAGGCGCTCGAGGTCACCGGAGAGTTTTTCGCGGGCGTACTTGTCGTCGTTCTTGAAGAACGACAGCCAGTTGGTGGTTTTCAGCTCGAACAGCTGGGCCAGCTCGTCGTCGTCGAACACGGTGTTGCCGACGATGTTGATGTGCTGGATGGCAGCGACAGTGCCTTCGTTGATCTTGATTTTCAGGCCAACACGGTTGCGTGGCTGCGGGACGACTTCAGCGTCCACCTCGGCCGAGTAGCGGCCTTGGGCCACGTACTGGCGCTGCAGCTCGTTACGCACGCCTTCCAGGGTTGCCCGCTGGAAGATCTCACCTTCGGCCAGGCCCGACTGTTTCAGGCCTTTCATCAGGTCTTCGGTGCTGATCGCCTTGTTGCCTTCGATATCGATACTGGCAACCGACGGACGCTCGACCACGTTGATGATCAGGACATTGCCGTCGCGATTCAGCTGGATGTCCTGGAAGAAGCCGGTCTTGAACAGCGAACGGGTGGAGTCGACCAGACGTCGATCATCGACCTGGTCACCCACGTTCAGCGGCAATGCGCCGAACACGCTGCCGGCGGAAACCCGCTGCAGGCCGTTGACGCGGATATCGGAGATGGTGAAGGACTCGGCGTGAACTTCAGCGATCATCAGTGCGGAGAGGACCGCAGTTAGCAGCAGACGTTTCATGAAGTCCTTTTATTCCAACTGGCAATAAACAACCCGCCGCAGACAACGTGGCGGGTTTCGCGAATGAGCGAAGCTTTTATAGTCGACCCAGATCGTTGATCAGGGCGAGCAACATCACCCCTACGACCAAACTGATACCGATCTGGACCCCCCAACCTTGTACCCGATCCGATAGCGGACGACCTCGGGCCCACTCGATCAGGTAAAACAGCAAATGGCCGCCATCCAGTACCGGGATGGGCAGCAAATTCAGAACCCCTAGGCTTATGCTCAGATAGGCCAGGAAATTCAGGAAATCCCCGATACCCGACTGGGCTGAAGCGCCCGCCACTTTAGCAATGGTTATCGGTCCGCTCAAGTTTTTTACCGAGAGCTCCCCGAAGAGCATTTTCTTCAGCGATTCAACGGTGAGCACGCTCATGTTCCAGGTACGCGAGAAGGCCTCCCCTACCGCATCGAGCGGACCGTAGCTGACCTCGCGCAGCATCGGCGCTGGCCACTGGCCGGCTTTCACGCCTGCCCCCAGGTAACCCCCGGCAGCCTTGCCCTCGCCCTTGCGAGCCAGGGTTACCGGCACATCCAACTGGGCGCCATCACGCTCGATACGCAGGCTGACCTTGCTGTCAGGGCGCGCTCGGACCGCATCGACCACTTGCTGCCAGTCGGCCAGCGCCGCGCCATCCAGGGCGAGCAAGGTGTCACCGCTCTTGAGCCCGGCCGCAGCCGCCGGCCCTTGCGGGTCAATCTCGGCCAGCACCGGGAGCACCGCAGGGCGCCATGGGCGCAGGCCCAGCGAGGTAATCGGGTCAGGCTCGTCGGCGCCCTTGAGCCAGGCATTGAGTGCAATGTCGTACTGGCGCGGCGTGGTTGCGCCTTCATCCAGCACATTGACGCGCAGGGTGCCGCTTTCACCCAGCCGGCGTACCAGTTGCAGATTGACCGCCGACCAGCCGTTGGTCGGTTTGCCGTCAATGGCGACGATTTCCTGCCCGGCAACCAGGCCTGCGCTCGCCGCCAGGCTGCCCGACTCGACCGTGCCGATGACCGGGCGCACCTGCTGGGTGCCCAACATGGCGATCAACCAGAAGAACAGGATGGCCAGCAGGAAGTTGGCAATGGGCCCCGCCGCGACGATGGCGATACGCTGGCGGACCGATTTGCGGTTGAACGACTGCCCGGCCAGCGCCGCCGGCACGTCGCCTTCGCGCTCGTCGAGCATCTTGACGTAGCCGCCCAACGGAATTGCCGCGACCACGAACTCGGTGCCGTGGCGGTCGTGCCAGCGCAGCAGCGGCGTGCCGAAGCCTACCGAGAAGCGCAATACCTTCACGCCACAACGGCGCGCCACCCAGAAGTGGCCAAACTCGTGGAACGTGACCAGCACGCCCAGTGCCACCAGGGTGCCAATAATCATGTAAAGCGCAGACATGTCAGTTCTCCGGTGGCGTGCTGGCGGTCAGCGGCCGTGGCGCCGCAGCCACTCGCGGGAAAGCTCCCGGGCACGTTGGTCGGCAGCGAATACGGCATCGAGCGTGGCAACAGGCAGCACAGGCTCTTGCTCCAGTACCTGCTCGATCATACTCGCGATCTCGGGGAAGCGAATGCGCCGCTGCAAGAAGGCGTCGACCGCCACTTCATTGGCGGCATTGAGCACCGCTGGTGCACTGTTGCCGGCCTCGGCAGCCTGACGCGCCAGGCGCAGGCAAGGGAAGCGCTGTTCGTCGGGGGCCTGGAAATCCAGACGGGCGATGCTGAACAGGTCCAGCGGGGCAACGCCCGAGTCAATGCGCTCAGGCCAGGCCAAGGCATTGGCAATGGGGGTGCGCATGTCCGGGTTACCCAACTGAGCGAGCACCGAACCGTCGATGTAATCGACCAGCGAGTGGATCACGCTCTGCGGGTGCACCACCACTTCTACCTGGCTCGGCGCTGCATCGAACAGCCAGCAGGCCTCGATCAACTCAAGGCCCTTGTTCATCATGCTCGCCGAATCGACGGAAATCTTGCGCCCCATCGACCAATTGGGGTGGGCGCAGGCCTGCTCGGGGGTAACATCCTGCAGCGCAGCAGCCGGCGTTTCACGGAACGGGCCGCCTGAGGCCGTCAGCAGGATGCGCCGCACCCCGACCGCACTCAAGCCACGGGCGTAGTCGCCGGGCATGCACTGGAAAATCGCGTTGTGCTCGCTGTCGATGGGCAGCAGTACCGCGCCACTGCGGCGCACCGCGTCCATGAACAGCGCCCCGGACATTACCAGGGCCTCTTTGTTGGCCAGCAGCACCTTCTTGCCGGCTTCAACCGCCGCCAGCGTCGGGCGCAAACCCGCTGCGCCGACAATGGCCGCCATCACCGCATCCACTTCCGGGGCCGCCGCCACCTGGCACAAGCCACCCTCGCCTTCCAGCACTTCGGTGTCACAGCCCGCAGCCCGCAGCCCTTCACGCAGCCGCGCAGCAGCCTCGCTGCTGGGCAGCACGGCAAACGCCGGGCGATGGCGCAGGCACAGGGCCAGCAACTCATCGACGCGCGAATAGCCGCTCAGCGCGAATACCTGGTAGCGGTCCGGGTGACGGGCGATGACATCCAAGGTGCTCAAACCGATGGAGCCGGTGGCCCCCAGCACGGTAATGCGCTGCGGATGACTCACATCACACCCCATTCAGCAGCCCACAGCAGCACGGCGAACATCGGGATGGCGGCGGTCAGGCTGTCGATGCGATCAAGCACGCCGCCATGGCCCGGCAACAGGTTGCTGCTGTCCTTGATGCCCTCGCGGCGCTTGAACATGCTTTCGGTCAGGTCACCGACCACCGACGACATCACCACCACTACCGCGCCCAACAGGCCCAGCAGCAGTTGGCCAATGCTCCAGTCGCGGCTCAGGCCAACGCCCAGGGTAATCAGCAGGCTGACCACCATGCCGCCATAGACACCTTCCCAGCTCTTGCCGGGGCTGACCTGCGGTGCCAGCTTGCGCTTGCCGAAGGCACGCCCGGAGAAATACGCGCCGATATCGGCAGCCCACACCAGCACCATGACGGCGAGGATCAGCCAGTTGCCCAGCGGCCAGTGCTTGAGCAGCACCAACCCTTGCCAGGCCGGCAACAGCACCAGCAGGCCGATCAGCAGACGACAGGCGGCGCTGGCCCACATTTCGTTGCTGCGTGGATAGGTCAGCACCAGCCAGGTCGCCAGCGCCCACCAGATCACCGAGGCGCCCAGCACCCACGGTGCAAGCTCCGGCAAGATGTACAGCAGCATCAGGCCACCGGCGACGACAGCGGCGTAGGCAATGCGCAGCGGCTGGGCTGCAAGCCCGGCCAGACGCGCCCATTCCCAGGCACCCAGCGTCACCACCAGGCCGATGAACAGTGCGAAGTCCCCGCCGTTGAGCAGGAAGAAGCCGCACAGGGCGACCGGCAGCAGGATCAGCGCGGTAATGATGCGTTGTTTAAGCATTAAGCACGGGCTCCAGCCTCGACCTGCTCGCTGGTCTTACCGAAGCGGCGCTGGCGCGAAGCGAAATCGGCCAGCGCGGTGCGCATGGCCTCGTGTTTGAAGTCCGGCCAGAAAAGGTCGGAGAAGTACAGCTCGGCATAGGCCAGCTGCCACAGCAGGAAATTGCTGATACGCCGCTCACCACCGGTACGGATGCACAGGTCCGGCAGCGGCAGGTCGCCGGTTGCCAGGCAAGTTTGCAGCAGCTCGGGGGTGATGTCCTCAGGGCGCAGATGCCCAGCCTGGACCTCGCGCGCCAGCCGCTGTGCAGCCTGGGCGATATCCCATTGGCCGCCATAATTGGCCGCGATCTGCAGGATGAAACGGTTGCTGCCAACAGTGGCCGCCTCGGCTTCGCGCATTGCCGCCTGCAATTCAGGGTGAAAGCGCGAGCGGTCGCCAATGATACGCAGCGAAATGTTGTTGTCGTTCAAGCGCCGCGCCTCACGGCGCAAAGCGGTGAAGAACAGCTCCATCAACGCCCCGACCTCTTCGGCCGGGCGCTGCCAGTTCTCGCTGGAGAAGGCGAACAGGGTGAGCACTTCGACCTTCGCCTCGGCGCACACCTCGATCACCGCACGGACGGCATCCACGCCAGCCTTGTGCCCGGCAACGCCGGGCAGCAGACGCTTCTTCGCCCAGCGGTTGTTGCCATCCATGATGATAGCGACGTGACGCGGCACCGAACCCGGTGCCGCCAGCTTGGTCTTTTCCATTAAGAAACCTCGACCTTAGACGGCCAACAGGTCCTTTTCCTTGGCTTTGAACGCAGCGTCGACATCGGCGACGAACTTGTCGGTCAGCTTCTGGATCTCGTCAGCAGCGCGACGTTCTTCGTCTTCGCTGATGGCCTTGTCCTTGGTCAGCTTCTTGAGGTCGGCCAGGGCGTCACGGCGCACGTTGCGCACGGCGACCTTGGCGTCTTCGGCGACAGCGCTGGCCTGCTTGGTGTAGCCCTTGCGGGTTTCCTCGGTCAGGGCAGGCATCGGCACACGGATGGTGGTGCCGGCGCTGGACGGGTTCAGGCCCAGGTCCGAGGTCAGGATGGCCTTCTCGATGGCGGCGCTGAGGTTCTTGTCGTGGGCGACGATCTTCAGGGTGCGCGCGTCTTCGACGCTGATCGCAGCCACCTGGTTGAGCGGCATTTCGCTGCCCCAGGCCGTGACCTTGACGCTGTCCAGGATGCTTGGGTGGGCACGGCCGGTGCGGATGGAAGCCAGGTGGCGACCCAGCGCCTCGATGGACTTGCCCATGCGCTCCTGCGCGTCTTTCTTGATGTCGTTGATCATGCTTGGCCTTCCTCGATCAGAGTACCTT
Source organism: Pseudomonas farsensis (assembly GCF_014268805.2). GTDB lineage: Bacteria > Pseudomonadota > Gammaproteobacteria > Pseudomonadales > Pseudomonadaceae > Aquipseudomonas > Aquipseudomonas farsensis. The sequence continues at coordinate 312,690 of NZ_JABWRF020000003.1, read as the reverse complement.
CAGCGCCACCCACCACGATGTTAAGCAGGGCGCCAGGCTTGTTCATGTTGAATACCCGCAATGGCATCTTGTGGTCGCGGCACAGGCAGATTGCGGTCAGGTCCATGACGCCGAGCTTGCGGTCGAGCACCTCGTCGTAGGTGAGGTGATCGAATTTCTCGGCATGCGGGTCCTTGAATGGATCGGCAGTGTACACGCCATCGACCTTGGTCGCCTTCAGCACCACGTCAGCATCGATTTCGATGGCGCGCAGGCAGGCTGCGGAGTCGGTGGTGAAGAACGGGTTGCCGGTACCGGCGGAGAAAATTACCACATCACCGGAGTTGAGGTGACGAATAGCTTTGCGGCGATCGTAATGATCGGTGACACCGACCATGGAAATGGCCGACATGACCAGCGCCGGGATGTTCGAGCGCTCCAGGGCGTCGCGCATGGCCAGGGCGTTCATCACCGTGGCCAGCATGCCCATGTGGTCACCGGTAACACGGTCCATGCCGGCTGCGCTGAGCGCTGCACCGCGGAACAGGTTGCCACCACCGATCACCAGGCCAACCTGGACACCGATACCAACCAACTGGCCGACTTCCAGGGCCATGCGATCGAGCACCTTCGGGTCGATCCCGAAGTCTTCCGAGCCCATCAGGGCCTCGCCGCTAAGTTTGAGCAAAATGCGTTTATAGCGAGGTTGGCGACCACTCACCTGCTGAGCCATTGCGAGTCTCTCCTGCGGCGTACTGTAGAAAATTCGTGCGGGCTGTTTGCAGCCTGCTAACTGTAGCGTGGCACTGCTTCAGTGCCAGCGAGCAACGGGCTTATAAACCGTTGCTCGTTTTGACAAAGAGGCTGCGCGCGTGAGCGGGCAGCCTCTTTGGGGCGACAGACGGGGCTGTCTTACTGCTTGGCAGCAGCCAGCTGGGCAGCAACTTCTTCAGCGAAGTTGTCGACCGGCTTCTCGATGCCTTCGCCTACTTTGAAGTAGGTGAAGGAAACGATTTCGGCACCGGCTTTCTTGGCCAGTTCGCCGACTTTGATCTCCGGGTTCATGACGAAGGCTTGCTCTTTGAGCGACGCTTCGGCTTTGAACTTGGTGATACGGCCGTTGATCATGTTCTCAACGATGTTTTCTGGCTTGCCAGCGATCTTGTCAGCGTTCAGCTGCAGGAAGACGGCTTTCTCGCGCTCGATGGCTTCGGCGGAGATTTCCGATGCATCCAGGAATTCCGGGTTCGAAGCTGCAACGTGCATGGCGATTTCTTTGGCCAGCTGAACATCACCGCCTTTCAGAACCACAGCAACGCCGATCTTGTTGCCGTGCAGGTAGGTGCCGACAACGTCACCTTCAACGCGCACCAGGCGGCGAATGTTGACGTTTTCGCCAACCTTGGCAACCAGGGCTTCGCGAGCAGCTTCACGGGAAGCGATCAGCGGAGCGGCATCGGTCAGCTTATCGGCGAAGGCTTGCTCGACGCTTTCAGCGACGAAGGTCTTGAAGTCGTCTTGCAGGGCCAGGAAGTCGGTCTGCGAGTTGACTTCGACCAGCACGGCAGACTTGTCGTCGGCCTTGATGGCGATAGCGCCTTCGGCAGCGACGTTGCCAGCCTTTTTGGCGGCCTTGATGGCGCCCGAGGCGCGCATGTCGTCAATGGCTTTTTCGATGTCGCCGTCGGCCTTTTCCAGGGCCTTTTTGCAATCCATCATGCCTTCGCCAGTACGCTCGCGCAGTTCTTTGACCAGCGCTGCAGTAATTGCTGCCATTTCAAAATCCTCTTGGAAAGTTTTTCAACCATTCCACCCGCTTGTGACGGGCGTTAAAATTCTGCGAATCCGCTGCCTTGTGCATCTGCGCACCCATGATGCGGGGCGGTTGCTGCAGCAGGATTTCAAGGTGGCAAAAAGGGGGCCAAGCCCCCTTTTTGCGTGCCAAGTCAGACGCTAGCGCCTATTACTCAGCAGCAGGTGCAGCCGCTTCTTCAGCGTAGACTTCGGTGCCGCCAGCAACGTGGTTGCGGCCGCGGATGACAGCGTCAGCCATCGAAGTCATGTACAGCTCGATGGCGCGAATGGCGTCGTCGTTGCCTGGAATGACGTAGTCAACGCCTTCTGGGCTGCTGTTGGTATCGACAACACCAATAACCGGGATACCCAGTTTGTTGGCTTCGGTGATCGCGATGCGCTCGTGATCAACGTCGATGACGAACAGAGCGTCTGGCAGACCGCCCATGTCCTTGATGCCGCCCAGGCTGCGATCCAGTTTTTCCAGATCGCGCGAACGCATCAGGGCTTCTTTCTTGGTCAGCTTGGTGAAAGTGCCATCTTCAGCCTGGACTTCCAGATCACGCAGACGCTTGATCGATGCACGGATGGTTTTGTAGTTGGTCAGCATGCCGCCCAACCAGCGGTGATCAACGTATGGCGAACCGCAACGAGCAGCTTGCTCGGCGACGATCTTGCCGGCGGAACGCTTGGTGCCGACGAACATGATCTTGTTCTTGCCCTGAGCCAGACGCTCTACGAACGCCAGGGCGTCGTTGAACATAGGCAGGGTTTTTTCCAGGTTGATGATGTGAATCTTGTTGCGCGCACCGAAGATGAACTTGTTCATTTTCGGGTTCCAGTAACGGGTCTGGTGACCGAAGTGCACACCGGCCTTCAGCATATCGCGCATGTTGACTTGGGACATGATAGTTCCTTGATAAGTCGGGTTGGGCCTCCACGCATCCCAATGACCAACCCGCGCGTCCGTAGGAAGCGGGGCACCCAGGCCATCGTGTCGACACGTGTGTGGGTTTAAGCTCACAGGGGTCGTCCCCTGAAAGCGGCGCACTTTATACCACAGACCGCGCCCGGACGGAACTGACTTTAAGCAGCTTGCCGTTCAAGGCGACTGCAACCTGCAAAAGCGCCCTGCGCCGGGCCGTGCTGCCTGTTTGCGGCCACCCTCTGTTAGAATGAGGCCTTTCCGTATCGTTCGCGCCGTACGCGGCGCCGCTAGAGAGCCTGTAATGACCGTCACCATCAAGACCGCAGAAGACATCGAACAGATGCGCATCGCCGGCCGCCTGGCCGCCGAAGTGCTGGAAATGATCGAAGAGCACGTCAAGCCCGGTGTCACCACCGAAGAGCTCGACCGCATCTGCCACGACTACATCGTCAACGTCCAGCAGGCGATCCCGGCACCGCTCAACTACAAGGGCTACCCGAAGTCGATCTGCACCTCGATCAACCACGTGGTCTGTCACGGCATCCCCAACGACAAGCCGCTCAAGGATGGCGACACGCTCAACATCGACGTGACCGTGATCAAGAACGGCTACCACGGCGATACCAGCCGCATGTTCCACGTCGGCACCGTTGCGCCATGGGCCGAGCGCCTGTCCAAGGTCACCCAGGAATGCCTCTACAAGGCCATCGAGCTGGTCAAGCCTGGCTGCCGCCTGGGCGACATCGGTGAAGTGATCCAGAAGCATGCCGAAAAAAATGGTTTTTCGGTGGTGCGCGAGTTCTGTGGCCACGGCATCGGCAAGGTGTTCCATGAAGAGCCGCAAATCCTGCACTACGGCCGCGCCGGCACCGGCATGGAGCTCAAGGAAGGCATGACCTTCACCATCGAGCCGATGATCAACCAGGGCAAGGCCGACACCAAGGTGCTGGGCGATGGCTGGACCGCCATCACCAAGGACCGCAAGCTCTCGGCGCAGTGGGAGCACACCCTCGTGGTGACCGCGACCGGCTACGAGATCTTTACCCTGCGCAAGGATGACACCCTGCCGCGCATTTCGGCCTGACGCCCAGCCAACAGGAACGCGACTCGATGCCCCAGGTGGATTCCGAGCTGTTCGACCGCGGCCAGTTCCAGGCGGAACTGGCCCTCAAGTCCAGCCCCATTGCAGCCTTCAAGAAGGCCCTGCGCATGGCGGGCGAAGTGCTCGACCGGCGCTTTCGCGAAGGTGGCGAGATTCGCCGGCTGATCGAGGATCGCGCCTGGTTCGTCGATAACATCCTGCAGCAGGCCTGGCAGCAATTCGACTGGGGCAACCCGGACGGCATCGCCCTGGTGGCGGTGGGCGGCTACGGCCGTGGCGAGCTGCACCCCTGGTCGGACATCGACCTGCTGATCCTGCTGAGCGACGCCGACCACGAGCAGTACCGCGACGCCATCGAACGCTTCCTGACCCTGTTGTGGGACATCGGCCTTGAAGTCGGCCAGAGCGTTCGCAGCGTTGCCGAATGCGCCGAGCAAGCCCGGGCCGACCTGACCATCATCACCAACCTGATGGAAAGCCGCACCATCGCCGGCCCCGAGCCACTGCGCCTGCGCATGCTCGAGGTGACCAGCACCGCGCACATGTGGCCAAGCCGGGAGTTCTTCCTGGCCAAGCGCGCCGAACTCAAGGCCCGCCACCACAAGTACAACGACACCGAGTACAACCTGGAGCCCAACGTCAAAGGCTCGCCGGGCGGGTTGCGCGACATCCAGACAGTGCTGTGGGTAGCCCGTCGCCAGTACGGCACGCTCAACTTGCATGCCCTGGCCGGCGAAGGCTTTTTGCTTGAGAGCGAAAACGAGCTGCTGGCGTCATCCCAGGCGTTTCTGTGGCGGGTGCGCTATGCCCTGCACATGCTTGCCGGGCGCGCCGAAGACCGCCTGCTGTTCGACCACCAGCGCAGCATTGCCGGGCTGCTGGGGTACGGCGACGAAAACCCCAAGCGCGCCATCGAGCAGTTCATGCAGCAGTACTACCGGGTGGTGATGAGCATCAGCCAGCTGTGCGACCTGATCATCCAGCATTTCGAAGAAGTCATTCTGGCCGATGACGACAGCGGCACCACGCAGCCGCTGAACGCGCGGTTCCGCCTGCATGACGGTTATATAGAAGCGGCCAACCCGAAGGTGTTCCAGCGCACCCCGTTCGCCATGCTCGAAATCTTCGTGCTGATGGCCCAGCACCCCGAGATCAAAGGCGTACGCGCCGACACGGTGCGCCTGCTGCGTGAACACCGGCACCTGATCGACGACAAGTTCCGCAACGATATCCGTAACACCAGCCTGTTCATCGAGCTGTTCAAGTGTGAAATCGGCATTCACCGCAACCTGCGGCGGATGAACCGCTATGGCATCCTGGGCCGCTACCTGCCGGAGTTCGGCCTGATCGTCGGGCAGATGCAACATGACTTGTTCCACATCTATACGGTCGATGCGCACACCCTCAACCTCATCAAGCACCTGCGCAAGCTGCAGTACACGCCGGTTTCGGAGAAATTCCCGCTGGCCAGCAAGCTCATGGGGCACCTGCCCAAGCCTGAGCTGATCTACCTGGCCGGGCTGTACCACGACATCGGCAAGGGCCGCCAAGGCGACCACTCCGAACTCGGTGCGGTGGACGCCAAGGTGTTCTGCGAGCGCCATCAACTCCCCGCCTGGGACAGCCGGCTGATCGTCTGGCTGGTGCAGAACCACCTGGTGATGTCGACCACCGCCCAGCGCAAGGACCTCTCCGACCCGCAGGTGATCAACGACTTTGCCCTGCATGTCGGCGACGAAACCCGTCTGGACTACCTCTACGTGCTGACCGTCGCCGACATCAACGCCACCAACCCCAGCCTTTGGAACTCGTGGCGTGCCAGCCTGTTGCGCCAGCTTTATACCGAGACCAAGCGCGCGCTGCGCCGCGGCCTTGAAAACCCGCTGGACCGCGAAGAACAGATCCGCCAGACGCAAAGCTCAGCGTTGGACATTCTGGTACGCGAAGGCACCGACCCGGACGACGTCGAGCAACTGTGGTCGCAATTGGGCGACGACTACTTCCTCAAGCACAATGCCGCCGATGTGGCCTGGCACACCGACGCCATCCTGCAGCAGCCGGCAGATGGCGGCCCGCTGGTGCTGATCAAGGAAACCACCCGGCGCGAGTTCGAGGGCGGCACGCAGATCTTCATCTATGCCCCCGACCAGCATGACTTCTTCGCCGTGACCGTGGCCGCGATGTCCCAGCTCAACCTGAACATCCATGACGCCCGCATCATTACCTCGAGCAGCCAGTTCACCCTCGACACTTATATAGTGCTCGACAACGACGGTGGCTCGATTGGCGACAACCCGCAGCGGGTCAAACAGATCCGCGATGGCCTGACCGAAGCGCTGCGCAACCCCGAGGACTACCCGACCATCATTCAGCGCCGGGTGCCGCGCCAGCTCAAGCACTTCAATTTTGCCCCGCAGGTGACGATTCTCAACGACGCCCAACGCGCGGTGACCATCCTCGAGATCACCGCCCCTGACCGCCCAGGCCTGCTGGCGCGTCTGGGGCGCATCTTCCTGGAGTTCGACCTGTCACTGCAGAACGCCAAGATCGCCACCCTGGGCGAACGGGTAGAAGACGTGTTCTTCATCACCGATGCCGACAACCAGCCGCTGTCCGACCCGCAACTGTGCAGCCGCCTGCAGGAAGCCATCGTCCAGCAGCTACAAGCCGCACCGGCCAGCGAAGCCAGCCCGAACCGCATCACCTTTTGACGATTACGAGACCTTGCGCCGATGAACCACGCCCTGACCCAGCTTCAGCCCTACCCGTTCGAGAAACTGCGTGCCCTGCTCGCCAGCGTCACCCCGGCAGCGGGCAAACAAGCCATCGCCCTGTCGATCGGTGAGCCGAAGCATGCCTCGCCGGCGTTCGTCGCCCAGGCCATGGTCGACAACCTCGACAAGCTGGCGGTGTACCCGAGCACACTGGGCCTGCCGGCCCTGCGCCAGGCCATTGGCCAGTGGTGCGAGCGGCGCTTCAACGTGCCAGCCGGGTGGCTAGACGCCGAGCGCCACATCCTGCCGGTCAACGGCACCCGCGAAGCGTTGTTCGCCTTTACCCAGGCCGTGGTCAACCGCAGCGACGACGCGCTGGTGGTCAGCCCCAACCCGTTCTATCAGATCTACGAAGGCGCAGCGCTGCTGGCCGGTGCTACCCCGCACTACCTGCCGTGCCTTGAAGACAACGGCTTCAACCCGGACTTCGACGCAGTGCCTGCCGAGGTGTGGCAGCGCTGCCAGATTCTGTTCCTGTGCTCGCCAGGCAACCCCACCGGCGCCTTGGTGCCGATGCAAACCCTGAAAAAGCTGATTGCCCTGGCCGATGAGCACGACTTCGTGATCGCCGCCGACGAATGCTACAGCGAGCTGTACTTTGACGAGGCCACCCCGCCTCCCGGCCTGCTCAGTGCCTGCGCCGAGCTTGGCCGCAGCGATTTCGCCCGCTGCGTGGTGTTCCACAGCCTGTCCAAGCGCTCCAACCTGCCGGGCCTGCGTTCGGGCTTCGTGGCGGGCGACGCCAGCATCATCAAGCCGTTCCTGCTGTACCGCACCTATCACGGCTGCGCCATGCCGGTACAAACGCAACTGGCCAGCATCGCGGCCTGGAACGACGAAGCCCATGTGCGTGAAAACCGCGACCAGTACCGCGCCAAGTACGATGCCGTGCTCGACATCCTGCAGCCGGTGATGGACGTACAGCGCCCGGATGGCAGCTTCTACCTGTGGGCCAAGGTAAATGCCTGCGACGCCGAGTTCACCCGCGACCTGTTCGCCGCTGAGCACGTGACCGTGGTGCCAGGCTCGTACCTGTCCCGTGAGGTCGATGGCGTCAACCCGGGTGCCGGGCGTGTGCGCATGGCGCTGGTTGCGCCACTGGCCGAATGCATCGAGGCTGCCGAGCGGATTCGCGCGTTCCTGCAAGCACGTTGATCCGCTGGGTGGGGGCGGCCTGCACCACAGCCAGGCACGCCCCTAGGCCCATCAAGCAACGTGACGTCATCTGCCGACGCACTACATAAATAACACCCGCCCGCCCCACCCTGCGCTGATCCTGTCACCCTCATTCAACGAGGACGCATGACATGAGCGACGCCCTGATTAACAATGTTGTACATTCCATCCGCAAGAAATTGTCTGCACCTGCCGCGGCATCGCGCTCGCGACGCAAGCGCTCGATAAGCGAGCCATCCCGTCTTTGGACCCCAGGCCAGAACCTGCGAATATCCTTCGTGGACCAAACCGAAGACGACGTCAAAAAGGCAATATTCGCGGCTGCCAGCGAATGGCTGGAGTACGCCAACCTTCAGTTCGAACGGGTCGACGATGAGGACGCCACCGCCGAAATCCGGATCGGCCCCGAGAACGCCAGTTTCAGCTTGCAGGGTACCCAGTCGATGCAACAGGAAGGCGCCAGCATGCTGATTGGCTGCCCACCGGGCCACGACCTGTTCGAACACACGGTTCTTCACGAATTCGGCCACGCGCTCGGCCTGCATCACGAGCATCAACACCCAGAAGCCAACATCCCCTGGGATCTGGAAGCGCTGCGTAGCCTGATCCGGGGCATTCTTGCCGATGAAGGCGTTCCTGATGAGGAAATCGAAGACAAGATGGAAGCGGAGCTGGCGGATAATTTTCTGCCGATGCCGCAGGAGAATCTTAAGGTTTTGCCTTATGACCCGGAATCGATCATGCATTACGCGGTCCTGCAGACGCACACCCTGGGCGACTATGAAACAGGCCTGAACCTGCGGCTGAGCGAGAAGGACAAGCAGGCCGCCCGCACCCTGTACCCAGGTAGATAATCAGCTGGCAGGCCTCTGCCGAGCAGCAGAGCCACCTGCGCGCGCCGCTTGAGAGCAGCGCCGATCACCGGCAGCCTTGCCCCTGAGCAAGGCTGCCGGAATAGCAATAGCTACCGCCCTGCCCCTGCACAGCCCCTGCATATTGCTTTTCCGTCAATCTGGAGAGCACCGCAATGACCAACACGCTGAATGCCAAAGCTGCCCATACCCTGCAGCAGCTGCTAGAACCCACCAAACCCACCCAGGCAGCGCCACGTAAAAAACGCTCGCTCATCGTGCGTTCGGTACTGTGGACACCTGGCCAAACGCTGGGCATCTCGTTTCTGGATGACCCCGACCCTGACTTCAAGCAGCACGTGTATGAGACTGCCCGTCAATGGCTGGACTATGCCAATCTGCAATTCGAGCTGCGTGAAGACGACGATTTCAGTGCGCAGATTCGTATCAGCAGCGACGGGCCGCCATTGCTCAACCACAGTATTGTTGGCAACAGCGAGGGTGAGTACGACTACGAAACCATGACCCTCGATCCGAGCCCTTACTACGATTGGGTCATTGACGAATACCCCGAAGACCCAGAAGACCCCGAGGACCCACTCCTGCCCCTCGACGCGCAATCTCGTGAAGTCGCGAGGAACCTGATCAACCGCTCCGTACTGCACGAGTTCGGCCATGCCTTGGGCCTGCATCACGAGCACCTGCACCCGGATGCCAATATTCCGTGGAACGTGGATGCACTGCGCGACAAGCTGATTGAGCAGAGACCCCAGGGCAACATGGACGCCGCGCTATACGCAAACAGCATCGAAGAGGCCCTGCAAGCAAACTATTTCCGTGCGCCAGACGCCGACGACCGCATCGTCCTGCGCTACGACAAGAAGTCGATCATGCATTACGCAATCGACAAGGCCGACACGCTGGACGGTTATGAAATTGCGGCCAGCTACGTGCTCAGCCAAAAAGACAAACAGGCCATCGCCATGGCCTACCCTGGCCGAGTAGACCCTGCCACTCTGCAACCTCTCGTTAACGACCTTGTAGCAGAGTGCAACGCCGACAGCTGTGACGCAGCGCGGCAAACGCTACTGGAGCCGGACCACCACGGGGACGGCAAAGTATCTGTGGAGTAGCTGCGCCTGGCCGGGAGCGACACCTATAGCGAGGCGGCTTTCGATGAGATCATCAAGCAGGTCGACATCGACAGCGACGGGTTCATAAGCGTGGATGAGTTCTTCGTCCGCCTCGACCGCTCGACGCTCTGCAACCAAGCCCGCTACTTAATATGCCCCAGATTGGCCTCGCTCATGTCCAACTCGCCCAGCACCTGGCGCACCACCTCATCACCCACCAGGTGCTGGCGATGCAGGTTGTACAGTTCCAGGCGCTGGGCGCGCAGGGCACGCACCCGTAATCTGCGTTCGAGCAGGTCCATCTGTTCGGCCAGGGCGCGGGCCTCGGCGGTGTCGTTGTAGCTGTCCAGCTCATCGCGGTACTCGGCCATCAAGCGCGCCTTAAGCTCCGTGGCAAGGGTTGCCTGGGCGGCATCCTGGGGCGCGCTGGCGTCTATCACTTCTTCAGCCTCCAAGGCATGGATAGCGGCCTCTGCCGTGCGCCGCCAGGCGTCCTGAACCTCCTGCTGCAAGCGCTCATCAGGGCTTTTGGTGATGCCACGCAGCAGCAACGGCAAAGCGATGCAGGCGCTGATCAGCGATAGCAGAATCACCCCGGCGGCAATGAAAATCAGCAGGTCGCGCTCGGGGAAGGCCTGGCCTGCGCCAATCAGCAAGGGCACCGACATCACACCGGCCAAGGTTACCGCACCGCGCACCCCGCCCAGGGTCAGCAGCCAGCAGGAGCGCGCAGTGGGCATCAGCACCAGCGCCGGCTTGCCGCGCCAGCGCCGCACCGCGCCAATCGAGCGCCAGATGCTCTGCACCCAGATGAACCGCAGCACGATCAGGGCGGCGAAGATCGCCAGTACATCCAGGCAGCGCCAGGCAAGCGTCGGCCAGACCGTGGCTTCATGGCTGACCACCGCCTTGATGATGTCGGGCAACTGCAGGCCCAGCAGCAGAAAGATCAACCCGTTAAAGGCAAATTCGAGCAACGACCAGACACTGCGGTTGAGCAGGCGCGTGCTGGTCTGGCGGGGCAGCAGGTCGAGCCAGCTCTGCATCATGCCGGCCGCCACCGCCGAGAGAATACCCGACACGCCCAGGCGCTCGGCCAGCACATAGGCGGCGAACGGCAGCAACAGCATGAACACGACGTGGGTGGCCGGGTCATCCCAGCCGCGGGCGATCATCCAGGCGCGCAGGCGGCCGATCAGCCAGCTCAGGGCGACGCCCACCGCCAGCCCACCCAAGGCCACCAGCACGAAGCTGAAACTGGCATCAGCCAGCGAGAACACGCCGGTAATGGCGGCAGCCAGGGCGAACTTGAAAGTCACCAGGCCCGAAGCGTCATTCATCAGCGCCTCGCCCTGGAGCATATGCATCAGCGGCGTGGGCAGCCGGTCCTGGGCAATGGCCGAGACCGCCACGGCGTCAGTTGGCGACAGCACCGCTGCCAAGGCAAAGGCCACTGGCAACGGAATGCTCGGCAGCAGCCAGTGGATGAAGTAGCCGGCGCCCACCACGGTGAACAACACCAACCCCACCGCCAGCGCCACCACCGGGCCGCGGATGCGCCACAGCTCGCGCTTTGGAATGCGCCAGCCATCGGCGAACAACAGCGGCGGCAGGAACAGAAACAGGAACAGCTCAGGGTCCAGGGCCACATGCAGGCCCAGCGTCGGCCAGGCGAGCAAGGCACCGGCGGCGATCTGCACCAGCGGGAGCGGCAGCGGAATCATCCGCCCGACCAGTTTCGACAGGCTTACCAGCGTCAGCAGGATGAGGACGGTGTAGGCGGACTGCATCGGCTAATCACTTCCTTTATCAACGGGTGTGCTACTTCAGGGTGAAACACGGCCATGGGCTAATGCCAACCGCTTTGCCCCGCGATGGTAACGGCCAGCGCCCGCTGGGGCCGCTGCACCATGGTCGCAGCCGGCCGGCCAATATGTAACATAATGATGCCCAAACACCTTGCAAAACTGCCCAAGCGCCGCCGGGCGTGGCGCAGTACGAACCGATGTCGCATAATCGCGCGACTCATTTTCGGGAGAAACCGGGGAGGCCTTGGGGAAACCAGCCTGACCCTTTGATTACATGACTTACATTCTTTACGGCATCAAAGCCTGCGACACCATGAAAAAGGCGCGAACGTGGCTCGAAGAACAGTCCATCGCCTACGATTTCCACGACTACAAGGCTCAAGGCATCGACCGTGACAGCCTGAACCGCTGGTGCAGCGAACACGGCTGGGAAGTCATCCTCAACCGTGCCGGCACCACCTTCCGCAAACTCGACGACGCCAGCAAAGCCGACCTCGACCAGGCCAAGGCCGTCGAACTGATGCTGGCCCAACCGTCGATGATCAAGCGCCCGGTGCTCGACCTTGGCGAGCGCACCTTGGTGGGCTTCAAGCCCGACCTGTACGCCGCCGCCCTGGCCTGAGCCCCTATTCTATTTAGTACGAGGTAATCCCATGTCCAATACTGCATTCAGCCTGGCCTTCGGCGTCGGCACCCAAAACCGCCAGGGCGCCTGGCTGGAAGTCTTCTACGCACAGCCCCTGCTCAACCCAAGCGCCGAGCTGATCGCCGCCATTGCCCCGGTCATCGGTTACCAGGGTGGCAACCAGGCCATCGCCTTCAGCAACGCCCAGGCCGCGCAGCTGGCCGATGCCGTCAAAGCTGTCGATGCCGCCCAGGGCGCGCTGCTGACCCGCCTGGCCGAAAGCCACAAGCCGCTGGTGGCTACCGTACTGGCCGAAGACGCTGCACTGACCTCCACCCCAGAGGCCTACCTCAAGCTGCACCTGCTGTCGCACCGCCTGGTCAAGCCACATGCCGTATCGCTGGCCGGCATCTTCCCGCTGCTGCCGAACGTCGCCTGGACCAACGAGGGCGCCGTCGACCTCAGCGAGCTGGCCGAGCGCCAGCTGGAAGCGCGCCTGAAGGGCGAGCTGCTGGAAGTGTTCTCGGTGGACAAGTTCCCGAAGATGACCGACTACGTGGTCCCGGCCGGCGTGCGTATCGCCGACACCGCCCGTGTGCGCCTGGGCGCCTACATCGGCGAAGGCACCACCATCATGCACGAAGGCTTCGTCAACTTTAACGCCGGCACAGAAGGCCCAGGCATGATCGAAGGCCGGGTTTCCGCTGGCGTGTTCGTCGGCAAAGGCTCAGACCTTGGCGGCGGCTGCTCGACCATGGGCACGCTTTCGGGCGGCGGCAACATTGTCATCAAGGTCGGCGAAGGCTGCCTGATCGGCGCCAACGCCGGTATCGGCATCCCGCTGGGCGACCGCAACACCGTCGAGGCCGGCCTGTACATCACCGCCGGTACCAAGGTGAACCTGCTCGACGAACACAACGAGCTGGTCAAAGTGGTCAAGGCCAGTGACCTGGCCGGCCAGACCGACCTGCTGTTCCGTCGCAACTCGCTCAACGGCGCTGTGGAGTGCAAGACCCACAAGTCGGCCATCGAGCTGAACGAGGCGCTGCACGCCCACAACTGAGAACCGTCAGGTGTGAAGTGATAAGATCGGGTCTGGCCCAACGCCAGACCCGATTTTTCATTCCAGGCCCCGCAAACATGTTCCAGCCCTCCCCCTGGCGTGCCGATTTTCCCGCCATCAGCGCCTTGCAACGGCAGCACCAGACCTACCTGGACAGCGCCGCCACCACGCAGAAGCCCCAAGCCCTGCTCGACGCCCTGAACCATTACTACAGCCATGGCGCTGCCAATGTGCACCGTGCCCAGCATTTGCCTGGCGCACTGGCGACCCAGGCGTTCGAAGGTAGCCGCGACAAAGTGGCCGCCTGGATCAATGCCGCGCAAGCCCGGCAGATCGTCTTCACCCACGGCGCAACCTCGGCGCTGAACCTGCTGGCCTACGGCCTTGAGTGGCGTTTCGAGGCCGGTGATGAAATCGCCGTCAGCGCCCTGGAGCACCACGCCAACCTGCTGCCCTGGCAACAACTGGCGCAGCGACGCAACCTCAAGCTGGTGGTCCTGCCGGTCAACCAGCTGGGCCGCATCGACCTCGACCAGGCCTTGCAACTGATCGGCCCGCGCACACGGTTGCTGGCAGTCAGCCAACTGTCCAATGTGCTCGGCACCTGGCAACCGCTTGAGCCGCTGCTCAGCCACGCCCGCGCCCAAGGCGCACTGACAGTGGTAGACGGCGCACAAGGTGTGGTGCATGGCCGCCACGATGTGCAGCAGTTGGGCTGCGACTTTTATGTATTTTCCGGCCACAAACTGTATGGCCCGGAGGGTGTCGGGGTGCTGTACGGCCGGGAGTCGGCCCTGGCACTGCTACGCCACTGGCAGTTTGGCGGCGAGATGGTGCAGCAGGCGGATTACCAAAGCGCCAGTTTTCGCCCGGCGCCTCTGGGTTTCGAGGCCGGCACGCCGCCGATTGGCGCGGTGATTGGCTTGGGCGCGGCGCTGGATTACCTGGCGAGCCTCGACGCCGATGCCATTGGCCGCCACGAAGCCGCCCTGCACCAGTCGCTGCTGCGCGGGCTGGCCGAGCGCGAGGGTATTCGCGTGCTTGGCGCGCCACAGGCGGCGCTGGCCAGTTTCGTCATCGAAGGCGTGCACAACGCCGATATCGCCCACCTGCTCACCGAGCAGGGCGTTGCCGTGCGGGCCGGGCATCATTGCGCCATGCCGCTGCTCAAGGGCTTGGGGCTGGAGGGGGCAATCCGCGTGTCGCTTGGGTTGTACAGCGATGGTGACGATGTGCAGCGCTTCTTCGAGGCGCTCGACCAAGGCCTGGAGCTGTTGCGATGAGCCTGCCAAGCCAAGCCAGCCAGGCGCTTGAGAGCTTCACTCAAGCCCGCGGCTGGGAGCAGCGGGCGCGCCTGTTGATGCAGTGGGGCGAGCGCCTCGAACCGTTGGCGGACAGCGAAAAGACCGAGGCAAACCGGGTACACGGCTGCGAAAGCCTGGTGTGGCTGGTCGCCCGCCAGCAGGACGGCGGCTGGCAGTTCAAGGCCAGCAGCGACGCGCGGCTGTTGCGCGGGCTGCTGGCAATGCTGCTGGTGCGCGTGCAGGGCCTTGCCAGTGATGAGCTGTCGGCACTGGACTTGCGCGAGTGGTTCACCCAGCTTGGGCTGGAGCGCCAGCTTTCGCCCTCGCGCAGCAATGGGCTGCACGCGGTGCTGCAGCGCATGGCCGAGCTACAGCGTCAGGCGCAGTAACTCACTCAGCCTTGGCCCGCTCTGCCGGGCGCCGCGCACCGGCCACCAGTTTTTCGATGGCCTTGCTCGCGGCCACCATGCCAAAGGTCGCGGTCACCATCATCACCGCACCAAAACCGCCCGAGCAGTCCAGGCGCACGCCTTCGCCGACAAAGCTCTTCTGCAGGCACACACTGCCATCACCCTTGGGGTAGCGCAGTTGCTCGCTGGAGAACACGCACGGCACGCCATAGTTACGGCTGGTATTGCGCGAGAAGTTGTAGTCGCGGCGCAACGTGGAGCGTACCCGCGAGGCCAGCGGGTCGTTGAACGTCTTGTTGAGGTCACCGACCTGGATCTGGGTCGGGTCGATCTGCCCACCCGCCCCACCGGTGGTCACCACGGCGATCTTGCGCCGGCGACACCAGGCAATCAGCGCAGCCTTGGCCATCACGCTGTCGATGCAGTCCACCACGCAGTCCATCTGCTCGGTGATGTACTCGGCCATGGTTTCGCGGGTGACGAAATCAGCCACCGCATGCACCGCACAGGCCGGGTTGATGGCCCGCAGGCGCTCGGCCATCACTTCGACCTTGGCCCGCCCGACCTGGCCGTCCAGGGCATGGGCCTGGCGGTTGGTATTGCTGACGCAGACATCGTCGAGGTCGAACAGGCTGATTTCACCGACGCCACTGCGCGCCAGGGCCTCGGCCACCCACGAGCCAACGCCGCCGATACCGACCACACCGACGTGGGCGCGGCCCAGGCGTTGCAGCCCCTCATCGCCGTACAGCCGGGCGACGCCGGCAAAGCGTGGATCTTCTGTGCTCATGGTTCGCCCCTGAAAAAACCGGCGCGCATTATAGGCCAAGCAGCCCGTTAGGGGGCTATCGTTAGCATCTGTCCCACCAAGCCTGCTTTAATGTCCTACAAATGAAAAAGATCTGGACGACAACCGAGCGGGCTCAGAACCTTATGCGAAAACGAAAATCCAACACTGCACCTTCCTAAGGCAGTGTAGGACTTACACCCCGAAGGCCCCGCCCGCTCCCCTCTTCGGAACCTCGTACACCTATGTCTTCACGCAAATTCGGCCTCAATCTGGTGGTGGTTCTTGCCATCGCCGCGCTGTTTACCGGGTTCTGGGCGCTGATCAACCGCCCGGTGACCGCCCCTGCCTGGCCTGAGCAGATTTCCGGCTTTTCGTACTCGCCATTTCGCCTGGGTGAAAGCCCGCAAAAGGGCCAGTACCCCACCGAAGACGAAATGCGCCAGGACCTGGAGCAGCTCAACAAGCTGACCGACAACATCCGCATCTATACCGTCGAAGGCACCCAGGCCGAGGTACCCCGCCTGGCCGAAGAGCTGGGCATGCGTGTCACCCTGGGCATCTGGATCAGCCCGGACCTTGAGCGCAACGAGCGCGAGATCGAAAAGGCCATTGGCCTGGCCAACACCTCGCGCAGCGTGGTGCGCGTGGTGGTGGGCAACGAGGCGTTGTTCCGTGAAGAAGTTACCCCCGAACAACTGATCGGCTACCTCGACCGGGTCCGTGCGGCCGTCAAGGTGCCGGTGACTACCAGCGAGCAGTGGCACATCTGGAAGGACCACCCGGAGCTGGCCAAGCACGTCGACCTGATCGCCGCGCACATCCTGCCCTACTGGGAATTCGTGCCGATGAAGGATTCGGTGCAGTTCGTGCTGGACCGCGCCCGCGACCTGCGCAAACAGTTCCCGCGCAAGCAACTGCTGCTCTCGGAAGTGGGCTGGCCGAGCAATGGCCGCATGCGCGGCGGTGCCGACGCCACCCAGGCCGACCAGGCCATCTACCTGCGCACCCTGGTCAATACCCTCAACCGGCGCGGCTACAACTACTTCGTGATCGAAGCCTACGACCAACCGTGGAAGGCCAGTGACGAAGGTTCGGTGGGCGCCTACTGGGGCGTGTACAACGCCGAGCGCCAGCAGAAATTCAATTTCGAAGGGCCGATCGTGGCCATCCCGCAGTGGCGCGCCCTGGCCGTGGCCTCGGTCGTGCTGGCGATGATTGCCCTGACGGTGCTGTTGATCGACGGCTCGGCGCTGCGCCAGCGCGGGCGAACGTTCCTGACCTTCATCACCTTCCTGTGCGGGTCGGTGCTGGTGTGGATCGCCTACGACTACAGCCAGCAGTACAGCACCTGGTTCAGCCTGACGGTGGGCGTGTTGCTGGCCCTGGGGGCGCTGGGCGTGTTCATCGTGCTGCTGACCGAGGCCCATGAGCTTGCGGAGGCGGTATGGATACACAAGCGCCGGCGCGAGTTCCTGCCGGTGCAGGGTGACAGCGCCTACCGGCCGAAGGTGTCGGTGCATGTGCCGTGTTACAACGAGCCGCCCGAGATGGTCAAACAGACCCTCGATGCCCTGGCCGCACTGGACTACCCCGACTATGAAGTGCTGGTGATCGACAACAACACCAAGGACCCGGCGGTCTGGGAGCCGCTCAAAGCCCATTGTGAAAAGCTCGGCGAACGCTTCAAGTTCTTCCACGTCGCGCCCCTGGCCGGTTTCAAGGGCGGCGCGCTGAACTACCTGCTGCCGCACACCGCCAAGGATGCCGAGGTGATTGCGGTGATCGACTCGGACTACTGCGTCGACCGCAACTGGCTCAAGCATATGGTGCCGCACTTCGCCGACCCGAAAATCGCCGTGGTGCAATCGCCGCAGGATTACCGCGACCAGCACGAAAGCGCCTTCAAGAAGCTGTGCTACAGCGAGTACAAGGGCTTCTTCCACATCGGCATGGTCACCCGCAACGACCGTGACGCGATCATCCAGCATGGCACCATGACCATGACCCGGCGCAGTGTGCTCGAAGAGCTGGGTTGGGCCGACTGGTGCATTTGCGAAGACGCAGAGCTGGGCCTGCGGGTGTTCGAAAAAGGCCTCTCGGCTGCCTATGCCCATAACAGCTACGGCAAGGGGCTGATGCCCGACACCTTCATCGACTTCAAGAAACAGCGCTTCCGCTGGGCCTACGGGGCCATCCAGATCATCAAGCACCATGCCGGCGCACTGCTGCGCGGCAAGGGCAGCGAGCTGACCCGCGGCCAGCGTTATCACTTCCTGGCCGGCTGGCTGCCGTGGATTGCCGATGGCATGAACATCTTCTTCACGGTCGGCGCGCTGTTGTGGTCGGCGGCGATGATCATCGTGCCGCACCGGGTGGACCCGCCGCTGATGATGTTTGCCATCCCGCCGCTGGCGCTGTTCTTCTTCAAAGTGGGCAAGATCGTGTTCCTGTACCGCCGCGCGGTGGGGGTCAACCTCAAGGACGCCTTTGCCGCCGCGTTGGCCGGGCTTGCGCTGTCGCACACCATTGCCAAGGCGGTGCTGTACGGGTTCTTCACCAGCAGCATGCCGTTCTTCCGCACGCCGAAGAATGCCGACAGCCACGGGCTGCTGGTGGCGATTTCCGAAGCGCGCGAGGAGCTGTTCATCATGCTCATGCTGTGGGGCGCTGCTGCCGGCATTTGCCTGGTGCAGGGGCTGCCGAGCTCGGACATGCGCTTCTGGGTAGCGATGTTGCTGGTGCAGTCGTTGCCGTATCTGGCGGCGCTGGTGATGGCGTTCCTGTCGTCGCTACCCAAGCCGGTGCAGGAGGCTGCCCAAGCGCCAGCAGTGTGATGCTGCTCGGGCCCGGCCTGTGGATATTTCATGGTTGTGTGCAAGCCTGTTCTGGCCTCATCGCAGGCCCTGCAAAACCGCACATTGCTGGTTGGGCCCAATCCTGTGGGAAATGACAGAGAGTTGTGGCGAGCGGGCTTGTCCCGCGTTGGGCTGCGCAGCAGCCCTGAAAACCCAATGGGCTGCTGCGCAGCCCAACGCGGGGCAAGCCCGCTCGCCACAAGGGAGCTCGCCACAAGGAGATATGTCTGGCGAGAACAGGCTTGTACAAAAACCATAGAATCTCCCACAAAGACTGCGCCGGGCCATGATGCCGAGGCCGGGCACAGTTTTTGTGGGAGCTGGCGACAGCCTGCGATGAGCCCAGTGCAGGATTGCGGCTCCCACGCCCACTACACCGTGTCGGCGCAACGTGTTTGATATAAGATAACGCCCCTCAGATTTCCCCGCCTTGCCTTGCCCCGGAGTACCCCATGACGGCCCCAGCCGAGCTTTCGCCTACCCTGCAACTGGCCTGCGACCTGATCCGTCGCCCATCGGTCACCCCGGTCGATGCCGACTGCCAGGCCCAGATGATGAATCGCCTCGGCGCCGCAGGCTTCAAGCTCGAACCCATGCGTATCGAGGACGTCGACAACTTCTGGGCCACCCATGGCACTGGCGAAGGCCCGGTGCTGTGCTTCGCCGGCCACACCGACGTGGTACCGACCGGCCCGGTGCAGCAGTGGCAACATGAGCCGTTCAATGCGCTGATCGACCAGGACGGCATGCTCTGCGGCCGTGGCGCCGCCGACATGAAGGGCAGCCTGGCCTCGATGGTGGTCGCCTGCGAGCGCTTCGTCGCGCAGTACCCCAACCATCGCGGCAAGGTCGCCTTCCTGATCACCAGCGACGAAGAAGGCCCGGCACACCACGGCACCAAGGCGGTGGTGGAAGTGCTCAAGGCGCGCAACGAGCGCATGGACTGGTGCATCGTCGGCGAACCGTCGAGCACCGACTTGCTGGGTGATGTGGTCAAGAACGGCCGTCGCGGCTCGCTCGGTGCCAAGCTGACCGTGCGCGGCAAGCAAGGCCACGTGGCCTACCCGCACCTGGCGCGCAACCCAATCCACCTGGCAGCGCCAGCGCTGGCCGAGCTTGCCGCCGAGCACTGGGACGAAGGCAACGCGTTCTTCCCGCCCACCAGCTTCCAGATCTCCAACCTCAATTCCGGTACGGGCGCCACCAATGTGGTGCCAGGCGAGCTGAGCGCATTGTTCAACTTCCGCTTCTCCACCGAGTCCACCGTCGAAGGCCTGCAACAGCGGGTGGCGGCGATTCTCGACAAGCACCAACTGGACTGGAGCATCGACTGGGCGTTGTCGGGCCTGCCGTTCCTGACCGAACCGGGCGAGCTGCTCGATGCCGTGTCGTCGAGCATCAAGGCGGTCACCGGCCGCGACACCCAGGCCTCCACCAGCGGTGGCACCTCCGATGGGCGCTTCATCGCCACCATGGGTACCCAGGTCGTCGAGCTTGGTCCGGTCAACGCCACCATCCATCAGGTGGACGAGCGCATCCTGGCCAGCGATCTCGACCTGTTGACTGAAATCTACTACCAGACCCTGGTACGGTTGCTCGCCTGATGCTTGCCTGCCCACTTTGCCAGGCGCCGCTGGCGCCGCTCGACAATGGCGTCGCCTGCCCGGCCGGCCACCGTTTCGACCGCGCTCGCCAGGGTTACCTGAACCTGCTGCCGGTGCAGCACAAGAACAGCCGCGACCCCGGCGACAACCAGGCCATGGTCGAGGCGCGCCGGGATTTTCTCGACGGCGGCCACTACGCCCCGGTCGCGCAACGCCTGGCAGCCCTGGCCGCCGAGCGTGCGCCGCGCACTTGGCTGGACATCGGTTGCGGCGAGGGCTACTACACCGCCCTGCTCGCCCAAGCCTTGCCCGCATCTGACGGCTATGCGCTGGATATTTCCCGCGAAGCGGTCAAGCGCGCTTGCCGGCGCGCACCGCAACTCACCTGGATGGTCGCCAGCATGGCCCGCGTGCCGATGGCCGATGTCAGCTGCAATTTTATCGCCAGTGTGTTCAGCCCGCTCGACTGGGCCGAAGCCAAGCGCCTGCTGGCGCCGGGTGGCGGCCTGATGCGGGTAGGCCCGACCAGCGGCCACCTGATGGAACTGCGTGAAGTGCTCTACGATGAAGTGCGCCCCTACGCCGATGACAAGCACTTGGCCCTGGTCCCCCAAGGCATGGCCCACGCCCACAGCGAAGTGCTCGAATTCCGTCTGAGCCTGGCCGCGCCCAAGGCCCGCGCCGACCTGCTGGCCATGACGCCACACGGCTGGCGCGCCAGCGCCGAAAAGCGCGCCCAGGTGATCGACCAGGCCGCGCCGTTCGAGGTGACGGTTTCCATGCGTTATGACTATTTTGTGCGCCAAGACTGAGCACACCCGGAGCCCCCAATGCGCCAACCCGATATCGAAATTTATCTGAAAGACGCCGACGTCGATCACAAGCAGATCGCCGACTGGCTCGCCCAGGCCTTGGGCCCGTGCAGCGAATGGAAGCAGAAAGGTCAGACCTTCAAGTGCATGGCCGGTAACATTCCGGTCACTTGGTTACCGAAGGCTGTAGGGAAATGGAACAGCCTGTACCTGGAAAGCGAGCACACCCCCTGGGCCGATGACATCGCTTGCGCCCGCGCAGCCTTTGCCGCACTCAACGTCGAAGTGCGCTGTGCACCGGGTAGCTGGGCTGAAGAAGACGGGGAAGAAGATGCCGACCGCTGGGTACGGATCAGCGCCGACGGCGAAGAAGAAATCACCTGGCGCACACACTGAGAGCAAGCTGCAAGCTGGATCGCATCAGGCTGCAAGCTCCACGGAAAGCTTGCAGCTTGAGGCTTGAAGGGTCAGAGACCGACGACGTCTTCAGCCTGCAGGCCTTTCTGGCCCTGCACCAATGCGTACTCCACCTGTTGCCCCTCGACCAGGGTGCGATGCCCCTCTCCGCGGATAGCCCGATAGTGGACGAACACATCCGCCCCACCGTCGCGCTGAATGAAGCCATAACCCTTGGCATCGTTGAACCACTTCACATTCCCAGTCTCACGAGACGACATCTGAACTACTCCGGTTTTTTTTTTTTGAAGATCGCCTTGCCGGCCCAGGCTCACCACCTGCGCCGTCGCCGCTTGGGTGAATACCAAGCAAGCGGCAGGCCGAGTATATGGCAGGCCAGAAAAATATTTGATGACGCCCCGCGTTTATGCCGATTTTTGCTGAACTTACGCAGATACGGCAGACTAACGCCATGGAAAAACCCCGAAACCCCTTAGCCAGGGCAATGACTCGATGACCCGTTCCCCCTTGCGCCGCCTGATCTTCGGCGCCCTGCGCCGCGTCCTGTACCTGTGGGTGCGCTCCGAGACCATCAACCAGTCCTCACTCACCCTCAAGCTCGACCGCAGCCGCCCGGTGTTCTATGCCCTGCCCTCGCCGTCGCTCACCGACCTTGCCGTGATCGACCACGAATGCACCAAAGCGGGGCTGCCGCGCCCGGTGCTCCCCGTCGTGGTTGGGCCGTTGCAGGAAGCCGCGGCGTTCTTCTACCTCACCCCCGACCCCGACTGGCTCGGCCGCCAGGACAAACGCGGCGCACCGCCGACCCTGGAGCGGCTGGTATCGGCAATTACCCAACACCCCGAAGAAGACGCGCAAATCATCCCGGTCAGCGTGTTCTGGGGGCAGACTCCGGCCAGTGAATCAAGCCCGTGGAAGCTGCTGTTCGCCGACAGTTGGGCCGTCACCGGGCGCCTGCGCCGGCTGCTGAGCATTCTGATTCTGGGGCGCAAGACCCGCGTGCAGTTCTCGGCGCCCATTCACCTGCGTGAGCTGGTCGACCACAACAAAGGCCATGAACGCACCGTGCGCATGGCCCAGCGCGTCATGCGCGTGCATTTTCGCAACCTCAAGACCGCGGTCATCGGCCCGGACATCTCGCACCGGCGCAATCTGGTCAAAGGGCTGATCCGTGATCCGCTGGTGCGCCAGGCCATCAGCGAGGAAGCCGAACGCGAGAACATCTCCTACGCCAAGGCCGAGGCCAAGGCGCTGCACTACGGCAACGAGATCGCATCCGACTACACCTACACCGCCATCCGCTTCCTTGAGGTGGTGCTCAGCTGGTTCTGGAACAAAATCTACGACGGCATCAAGGTCAACCACATCGAGCAGGTCCAAGGCATCGCCCCCGGTCACGAAGTGATCTACGTGCCGTGCCACCGCAGCCATATCGACTACCTGCTGCTGTCGTACCTGTTGTTCCGCAATGGCCTGACGCCGCCGCACATCGCCGCCGGCATCAACCTCAACATGCCGGTGATCGGCAGCCTGCTGCGCCGTGGCGGCGCGTTCTTCATGCGCCGCACCTTCAAGGGCAACCCGCTGTACACCGCCGTGTTCAACGAATACCTGCACACCCTGTTCACCAAGGGCTTCCCGGTGGAGTACTTCGTCGAAGGTGGCCGCTCGCGCACCGGGCGTATGCTGCAGCCACGCCCGGGCATGCTGGCCATCACCCTGCGCAGCTTCCTGCGCTCCTCGCGGACCCCCATCGTGTTTGTGCCGGTGTACATCGGCTATGAGCGGGTACTCGAAGGGCGCACCTACCTGGGCGAGCTGCGCGGGGCGAGCAAGAAAAAAGAGTCGATCTTTGACATCTTCAAGGTCATTGGCGCGCTCAGGCAGCGCTTTGGCCAGGTGGCCGTGAACTTCGGCGAGCCGATCCGCCTGGCCGGTTTCCTCGACCAGCACCAGCCGGAGTGGCGCATCCAGGACCTGGCGCCGCAATACCGCCCGGCCTGGCTCAACGAAACCACCACCCGCCTTGGCGAGACCGTGGCCCGCCACCTCAACGGTGCGGCGGCGGTCAACCCGGTCAACCTGGTGGCCATGGCACTGCTGTCCACCAGCCGCATGGCCTTGGACGAACGCGCCTTGGTGCGGGTTCTCGACCTGTACATGACGCTGCTGCGCCAAGTGCCCTATTCGGCGCACACCACCCTGCCCGAAGGCGATGGCCCCGCCATGATCAGCCACGTACTGGGCATGGACCTGCTGGCCGAGCAGAAGGACGCGATGGGCCGCATCCTGTACCTGGATGAAGGCAATGCGGTGCTGATGACCTATTACCGCAACAACGTGCTGCACATTTTCGCCCTGCCGGGGCTACTGGCCAGCTTCTTCCAAAGCAGCTCGCGCATCAGCCGCGAACTGATCGGGCGCTACGTCACCGCGTTGTACCCCTATTTGCAGGCTGAGCTGTTCCTGCGCTGGGAGCCTGCAGAGCTGGACGAGGTGATCGACCAATGGCTGGCAGCGCTGGTCGAGCAGGGCCTGCTGCGTTTCGAAAATGGCGTGTACCTGCGCCCGGCGCCCAGCTCGCGCCAGTTCGTGCTGCTGACCCTGCTGGCACGCACCATCACCCAGACCCTGCAACGCTTCTACATGGCCACCTCGCTGCTGCTCAACAGCGGCCAGCACAGCCTGAGCGCCGAGCAACTCGAAGAGCTGTGCGTGATGATGGCGCAGCGCCTGTCGATTCTGCATGGGCTCAATGCCCCAGAGTTTTTCGACAAGACCTTGTTCCGCCACTTCATCCAGACCCTGGTGCGCGAAGGCGTGCTCACGCCCGATGCCGACGGCAAGCTGGGTTATCACAGCAAGCTCGGCGAGCTGGCCGAAGGTGCGGCCAAGCGCGTGCTGTCGGCAGAGCTGCGCCTGTCGATTCGCCAAGTGGCGTTGCACCAGGAAGATCAGGCGCACACGGTACTGGCTGAGTAATTTACAGAGGGCTGCACTGCAGCCCCGCACTCCCGCATGGCCGCCACTGAGTGAGCGAAATTCCCCCTGCGCTGCCTGTAGTGAACCCACTAACGTCCGGGGTGGGCATAAACCAAGCCCCCTCAAACGACGGAGATTACATGAAAGAGTTCATTACCCCACGCAGCGCCAACCTTCCCGAAGCCAGTTCAGACTCCCCACCTGCGTGCTACACCACCCTCGAAGGCGAAGTGTTCTACATGCAGCGCATCGCCCTGCCACTGGGCGCCCACTTGAGCGTGAGCCTGGAAGACGTATCGTGGGCGGACGCATCGTCCGTGATCCTGGCATCGCAAGCTGGGCCGGTCGAAGGCAACGTGCCACTGCCGTTTAGCTTAAGCTACGATCTAGAACAGATCATGCCGGGCCACAGCTACGCGGTGAGCGCGCGCATTGAACTCGATGGCGAGCTATTGTTCATTAACACCGAGCACCATAGCGTGACGTTGGACGGCCAAGACCCGCAACCGCTGCGGATCAAGGTCGACCCGGTGCGCTGAACCCCGTTCCATTCCGTTCACAAGGAAACCTCCATGCTTCGCACCTCCCTGCGCTTCACCACCCTGTGTGCCGGCCTGCTGCTGTCGGCCAGCGCCATGGCCTTGTCGCTTGGCGACCTGTCCCAAGGTGACGCCTCCACCGGCCTGAAAGACGCCCTCAGCCAAGGCGCCCAGGTTGCCGTCAAGCAACTGAGCACCCCGGGTGGCTTCAACAACAACCCCGATGTGCGCATCGAGCTGCCGGGCAAGCTGGGCAAGGCCGCAAAGGCGATGAAGATGTTTGGTAAAGGTGACCAGGTCGATGCCCTGGAAAACAGCATGAACAAAGCCGCTGAGGCCGCTGTGCCGCAGGCGCAGGCACTGTTGCTGGATGCCGTGAAGAAGATGACCGTGACCGACGCCAAGGGCATCCTCAGCGGCGGCAACGACTCGGCTACCCAGTACCTCAACAAGAGCAGCCGCGAGCAGATCCGCGCCAAGTTCCTGCCTATCGTGAAACAAGCCACCGACCAAGTGGGGCTGGCCAAGCAGTACAACAACTTCGCAGGCCAGGCCGCAAGCCTGGGGGTGGTCGACGCCAAGAGCGCCAACATCGAGAGCTACGTGACCGAAAAAGCCCTCGATGGCCTGTTCGAAATGATCGCCAAGCAGGAAGAGACTATTCGCAAGAACCCTGCCCAGGCTGCTACCAGCATTGCCAAGAAGGTGTTTGGCGCGCTTTGAAGCGCTATTGCATGCGGGTTTTGTAGGAGCGACCTTGTGTCGCGAAAGGGCTGCACAGCAGCCCCTGGATATTCGCGTGATGCAAAAATCCCGGGGCTGCTACGCAGCCCTTTCACGGCACAAGGCCGCTCCTACACATTCAAAAGCAACCCGCGTCAGCCCTTCTTCACCCTGAACCACGCCGCATACAGCGCCGGCAGGAACAACAGGGTGAGTACCGTCGCCACGATCAAGCCGCCCATGATCGCCACCGCCATCGGCCCGTAGAACACGCTACGCGACAGCGGAATCATCGCCAGTACCGCCGCCAATGCCGTCAGCACGATAGGCCGGAAGCGCCGTACTGTCGCTTCGATGATCGCCTCCCAACGGCCCAGCCCTGCGGCGATGTCCTGCTCGATCTGGTCGACCAGAATCACCGAGTTGCGCATGATCATGCCCGCCAGGGCAATGGTGCCCAGCATCGCCACGAATCCGAACGGTTGGCGAAATACCAGCAGGAACAGGGTCACGCCAATCAGCCCCAGAGGCGCGGTGAGGAACACCATGAACATCCGCGAGAAGCTGCGCAGCTGAATCATCAGCAGGCTCAGCACCACCACGATGAACAGCGGCATGCCGGCGTTCACTGAACGTTGGCCGCGCTCGGAATCCTCGACCGTGCCGCCCACCTCCAGCAGGTAGCCATCCGGCAAAGCGGTCTTGATCTGTTGCAGGGTCGGCAGAATCTGGTGGGTCAAGGTGGCCGGCTGGGTGTTGTCGTAGATATCGGCGCGCACGGTGACTGTCGGCAGGCGGTTGCGGTGCCAGATCACCCCTTCTTCGAAGCCGTATTCAAGCGTTGCCACCTGGCTCAGCGCCACGCTCTGGCCGTTGTCGGTCGGCAGTGCCAGGCTGGCGAGGTTGCCCAGTTCGCGGCGTTCCTGTTCGGTGCCGCGCAGCACAATCTCGATCAATTCGTTGTCTTCGCGGTACTGGCTGACGTTGCTGCCAGTCAGCGAGCTTTGCAGGAAACTCGACAGGTGCGAAGTGCTCACCCCGAGGGCGCGGGCGCGGTCCTGGTCGATGTTCAGGTACACCGCCTTGCTGGGTTCTTCCCAGTCCAGGTGCACGTTGACCACATGCGGGTTCTCGCGCACCTTCGCCGCCACCTCGCGGGCCAGGGCGCGGACTTTTTCGATGTGCTCGCCGGTTACCCGGAACTGCACCGGGTAGCCCACCGGCGGGCCGTTTTCCAGGCGCGTGACACGGCCACGCAGGTCGGGGAACTGCTCGTCGAGCGTCGCGATCAGCCAGCTACGCAGGCGTTCGCGCTCATCGATGGATTTAGCCAGCACCACGAACTGGGCAAAACTGGCCGCTGGCAGTTGCTGGTCAAGCGGCAGGTAAAAGCGCGGCGAGCCGGTGCCGACATAGGCCACGAAATTATCGATGCCCTCCTGCTGCTTGAACATCGCCTCCAACTGGCGCACGCGCTCGGCGGTGTTGTTCAGCGAAGCGCCTTCGGCAAGCTTGAGGTCGACCATGAGCTCAGGGCGGCCCGAGGCCGGGAAGAACTGCTGGGGCACGAAACGAAACAGCAGGATGCTGCCGACAAACGCCGCGATGGTCAGCACGATTACCGTCTTGCGCCGCTGCACGCACCAGCCCACCACGCGCCGCACGCGCTGGTAGAACGGCGTGGCATAAGGGTCCGGGGCCTGCCCGTCACTGCCGTGGCGGGCCGCGTGGCGCTTGGCCAGGTCTGGCAACAGGCGCTCGCCCAGGTACGGCACGAACAGCACCGCCGCTACCCACGAGGTCAGCAGCGCGATGGTCACCACCTGGAAGATTGACCGGGTGTACTCGCCGGTACTCGACGCCGCCGTGGCAATGGGCAAGAAGCCCGCAGCGGTAATCAGGGTGCCAGTGAGCATCGGGAACGCTGTGCTGGTCCAGGCGTAACTGGCGGCCTTGAGGCGGTCGTAGCCCTGCTCCATCTTGATCGCCATCATCTCGACCGCGATGATCGCGTCATCCACCAGCAAGCCCAGCGCCAGCACCAGCGCGCCAAGGGAAATCTTGTGCAGGCCGATGCCGAAGTAGTGCATCAAGGCAAAGGTCATGGCCAGCACCAGCGGGATCGCCAGCGCCACCACCAGGCCTGTACGCACGCCGAGCGAGAAGAAGCTCACCAGCAACACAATGGCCAGCGCCTCGACCAGCACCTGGACAAACTCCCCCACCCCGGCCTTCACCGCTGCGGGCTGGTCAGACACCTTGCTCAGCTCCATGCCAGCCGGCAGGCTGCGCGCCAGGCGGGCGAACTCGTCTTCAAGGGCCTTGCCCAGCACCAGAATATCGCCGCCATCTTTCATCGACACCGCAAGGCCGATGGCGTCTTCACCCATGAAACGCATGCGCGGGGCGGGTGGGTCATTGAAGCCGCGCTGCACTTGGGCGACATCGCCGATACGGAAGGTACGGTCGCCGACCCGAATGGGGAACTGGCGAATCTGCTCGACACTGTCAAAACGCCCGCTGACGCGCAATTGCAGGCGCTCGCTGGGGGTCTCGAAAAAGCCGGCGGTGGTTACCGCGTTCTGCTCGCGCAGGGCCTGCTGCACCGCACTCAGCGGCACGCCAAGGGTGGCCAGCTTAGTGTTGGACAGCTCGATCCAGATTTTTTCATCCTGCAGCCCGACCAACTCGACCTTGCCGACGTCCTTGACCCGCTGCAACTGCACCTGGACGCGGTCGGCGTAATCCTTGAGCACCGCGTAATCGAAACCTGGGCCGGTCAGGGCGTAGATATTGCCGAACGTGGTGCCGAATTCATCATTGAAATATGGGCCTTTGACCTCGGGCGGCAAGGTGTGGCGGATGTCCTCGACCTTCTTGCGGATCTGGTACCACAGCTCGGGGATATCCTTGGAGTGCAGCGAATCGCGGGCAGCGAAGGTGACCTCGGACTCACCGGGGCGCGAGAACGAGACGATTTTCTCGTACTCGCCGGTTTCCATGAGCTTCTTCTCGATACGCTCGGTAACCTGGCGCGAGACCTCCTCGGCACTGGCCCCCGGCCACTGGGTATGGATGACCATGGCCTTGAAGGTGAACGGCGGGTCTTCGCTTTGCCCCAACTTTGTGTAGGAAACAGCGCCGACCGCAGCCAGCAGGATCATCAGGAACAGCACGATCTGGCGATTGCGCAGCGCCCAGGCAGAAAGATTGAAACCCATGCTGACCTACTCCTTGCCCGCCAGGTTCACGTCACGGTTGTTGCGGTCCACTGGCCGCACCTGCTGGCCTTCGCGCAGCACATGGCCTCCGGCGGCAACCACCCAGTCGCCAGCCTGCAGGCCTTCGAGCACGGGCACGCTTTCGGCACCGTAGGCGCCAAGGCGCACGGCAGCCCGTTGCAGACGGTTGTCCTTGCCGACCCGCCACACATACGCCTGCCCGCCCTCGGCGCTGACCGCCGCCAGCGGCACGGCCAACGGTGCCTGCTCGGCATGGGCGATGAACACCCGTGCGCTCTGGCCCAATTCCGCCGGCGCCTTGCCGGTAAAGGCGATGCGGGCGGCGAAGGTGCGCGAACGAGGGTCTGCCGCAGGCGACAGCTCACGGATACGCCCTTCGAAGCGCTGGTTGGGGTGCGACCATAGCTCAACGCTCACCGCCTGGCCCACGGCAAACTGGGCGAACTGCTGCTCTGGCACGCCGATGGCTACTTCCCGTTCGCCATCAGCGGCGAGGGTAAACACGGTCTGCCCAGCCGCGACCACTTGGCCCACTTCAACCTGGCGCTTGGCAATCACCCCGGCTTGCGGCGCACGCAGCACGGCATACGCAGCCTGATTGCCGGCGACATCCGCCTCGGCCTTGGCTTGCTTGAGGCGGGCCAAGCCTGCGCGGTAGAGGTTTTCGGCGTTATCGAACTGCGAATGGCTGACCATGCCCCGGTCGAGCAGCTTCTGGTAGCGCTCACGCTCGGCGCGCACCAGCGCCAGGTTGGCTTCGGCAGCAGCCAATTGCGCGCGGTTGGCTTCCAGTTGCAGGCGCACATCCTGTGGGTCCAGCTCGGCCAGGGCCTGTTCGGCATTGACCCGCTGGCCCTCTTCGACCAGGCGTTTGCTCACCTTGCCGGCGATACGAAACGCAAGCTCCGGCTCGAACCGCGCCCGCACCTCCCCGGGGTAGCTGTCGGCCGAAGCCCCTGCCGGTTGTGGCTGAACCACTAGCGCCGGGCGCGGCGCAGCAGGTGGCGCGGCCTCCTGGCCGCAGGCAGTGAGCAACACAAGAGCAGTGGGCAAGGCGAACGACAACGCAAGACGCAACATGATGGAAGACCTTGGGCAGTGGGCGCAGCAATATTTATACTGGCGAGTATACTAAATCAGCCAAACGCCTCCGGGAAGCACTGCCCGAGATAAAAACCAGATTAGCGGGCAGCCCCCGAATTGCCCGTGACCCGGTAATATGGCCACCTTTTACAGCCCATACGGTTCCCCATGCCCAACGACGCACCCATCGGCCCAGGCCGGCCAAAGGACCTGGCCAAGCGCGAGGCCATCCTTGAAGCCGCCAAGTCGCTGTTTCTCAGCCTTGGCTACGCCAACACCAGCATGGATGCAGTCGCTTCGGCGGCAGGTGTTTCAAAACTCACCGTGTACAGCCATTTCACCGACAAACAGACGCTGTTTGCAGCGGCGGTCATGGCTACCTGCCAGATTCAACTGCCGGACCTGATCTTTGCCTACCCCGACGGGGTGCCGGTGGAAGAGGTACTGCTGAAAATCGCCCGCGGCTTCCAGGCATTGATCAGCAGCGACGAGGCCGTCAAGCTCAGCCGCTTGATCATGGCGCAAGGCAGCCATGACCCGGGGTTCGGGCAGTACTTCTATGAAGCCGGGCCCAAGCAGGTGCTGGCAGGCATGGAAGCGCTGTTGCGCCAGGCCGACGAGCGCGGGTTGCTGCGCATCGAGAATCCGCTGCATGCCGCGGAGCATTTTTTCTGCTTGGTCAAAGGTGCGCCGGATTACCGGTTGTTGCTGGGGTGTGCCGGGCCGCTGGAGGGGGAGGCAGCCGAGGCGCATGTGCGGGAGGTGGTGGGGGTCTTTGTGCGGGCCTACCGACTTTAGCCCTTCGATTGACAGGCCCGCCTCATCGCAGGCTGGTGCCAGCCCTCATAAAACAAACGCCAACTAACTGATTTTCATAGAAACGTGGGAGCGGGCTTGCTCGGAAGGGCTGGGTGATCTCCTGCCTGGGCTCGATCAGGCCTTCAAAGCCTTCTTCGGGTAGATGTCATACCGGCTCGACTTGCCCTCAAGGCTATGGCTCGGTTTGGGCCCATCAATGATCGGCGCCTTGCGCGGCCGTTTGACCACCACCCGATGGGTGGCCAGCGCCAAAGCGGCCTCAAGCAGGGCCGGCGCATCCAGGTCATCGCCAACCAGCGGGCGGAACACGCGCATCTCTTTTTTCACCAGCGCGCTCTTGTCGCGGTGCGGGAACATTGGGTCCAGGTAGATCACCTGCGGCGGCTCCCCTTCCCAGTTGCGCATGCGCTCGATCGAATTGCCGCCGAGCAGGCGCATGCGCTCGACGATTGCACCCACCTCGCCATCACCCCGGGCGCGAGCCAGGCCATCTTCGAGCAAGGCAGCAACCAACGGCTGGCGCTCGATCAGGGTCATCTGGCAGCCCAGGCTTGCAAGCACGAAGGCATCCTTGCCAAGCCCTGCGGTGGCGTCGAGCACCTGCGGGCGCACGCCCTGGGCGATGCCCACGGCCTTGGCGATCATCTGCCCGCTGCCGCCACCGAACAAGCGCCGGTGCGCCGCCTGGCCTTCGACGAAATCGACCCGAACAGGGCCCGGTGCCTGCGGGCCAAGTTGTTGGATCTGCAGGCCATCTTCACCAAACTGCACGGCAAATTCGGCGTTCTCGGCAACCAACGGCAAACCCAGGCGTGCGGCCCATTGCTGCGCCTGGGCCTGAAATTGCGGCGCCAACGCCTCGACCCGGATACCTGCGCCCTGCACTTGCTCAACCATCGGTTCACGCACTCGAAAAAATTAATGAAAGCCCGGCCAAGGCCGATAAAGCGAATATCCCGCTATTCTGCCAGAGCACAACGCGCGCGACTGCCATGACAGATACTCTTCCCATCGGTTTGACCTACTTGTCGCCTGTCGGCAACTACGGTCGACAGAATACCCAGGCATTGGGTGGCGTCAGCCACCTGTGGCAGGATTTCTTCGCCAGCGCGATGGCCGAGCAGCAGGAAGTCGAGGTCGACAGCTTCAGCCAGGCGCTGGTGCAGTACGACCAGGAAAGCGGCGAACCTGTCGGTGGTGCCAAGGCACTGGCACTGATCGAAACCCAGCGCGCACTGCCGGTGCAAGACACCGAAGTCGCCCCGCCTGAACCCCTGTTCCTGCCCAAGGCCGAGCTTGAAGCGAAATTCCTGCCGCCTGCACCGGAGCCATTTGGCGCCGCCGAACTGATCGAGCAACAGCGCCAGCTCGACCTCAACACCAGCTGGCTGCGCCCGGTGGTCATGAGCCAGGGCCATCCGCTGGATGAGCCAGGCCCTGCCGGCTCGCCGCGCCCGCTACACCTGCCTATCGCTGAACTTGAGCGCAACCTGCTCGACCCAGCGCCTGAGCCGTTCGATGACACGACCCTGGCCAAGCAGCAGAACGACCTTGAGTTCGACACCCATTGGGCGCGCCCGGTGGTGCTGAACAACGTGCGCGTCTACGCCTGAGTTCAGCGGCAGATCTGCCACAGCCCCATGTCCAGATGAAAATGGTTGTGATGCGCCGCGTTATAGGCCGGCCCCAGCACCGTATCGAAACTGTCACAGGCCCCTTCCTGCACCTGCCTTAGAAACTGCGCCTTGGGCCCGTCGCCTTTCCAGTCCTTGGCCAGCACAATGCGCTGGCCGTCCTTCAGGCGAAAACCGCTGATATCCAGCGCGTTGGCGGTTGCGTGCTGGCTCAACCGGCCTTGCTTGCGGTGGTACATGTTGCGGCAGGCAAAACTGCCCAGATGATCGACCTGCACCACCGGCTGGCCAAAGACGCGCTGCGCGGCCGGCTGCAGGCCATGCTCCTCGAACAGTGCATATGCCACCGCCAGCGGGCAAGTCGCGAGGAAACTGCTGCTCAGCCGCGCTTGGCCGGCCTCGACCCGCCATACGTTTTGCAGCGGGCAATTGGCATTCGCTGCGCTGTCGGCCTGCTGGCGCACACGCAACGCAGAGGTT
Organism: Pseudomonas farsensis; assembly: GCF_014268805.2. Classification (GTDB taxonomy): domain Bacteria; phylum Pseudomonadota; class Gammaproteobacteria; order Pseudomonadales; family Pseudomonadaceae; genus Aquipseudomonas; species Aquipseudomonas farsensis. The sequence continues at coordinate 279,763 of NZ_JABWRF020000003.1, read as the reverse complement.
TGCAGCGCCTGGCGGCAGAGCTCGGGGTCGTTGCGCAGGCGCGACAGCTTGTAGGGCGTCAGCAGGTTCGGCGGCTGGCGCACGTCCAGCACGGCCCAGGGGTTCCAGGCATCCGCCGGGCGCAGCCCGAGTTGCCAGGCAAGGCCTGCCACCAGCAGCAGGCCCAACAGCAGTAACAACGCTTTACGCATAGGGCCTCAGCGGCGGAACAGGTCGTTGAGCTGGTCGAACGGCAAGGCCTGTTCGCCGTAGGTGAAGGTGCCCTGGTCGCGGATTTCCAGTGCTGCGCGCTGCAGGCCGCCCAAGGCAGCGCGGGCCAGCGAGGAGCCGACGCTGATGCGCTTGACCCCCAGTTCCTCCAACTCAGCCACGCTAAGCGCCACGCCGGCCATGCCCATCAGCACATTCAAAGGTTTCGGCGCGACCGCCTCCACCACCTTGCGCACTTGCTCGGCAGTGCGCAGCCCCGGGGCGTACAGCACATCGGCGCCTGCGTCGGCATAGGCCTGCAGCCGTGCGATGGTATCGTTCAGGTCCACACGGCCATGCAGCAGGTTCTCGGCGCGCGCGCACAAGGTGAACGGGAACGGCAAGCTGCGTGCAGCGCGCACCGCTTCTCGTACGCGAGCTACCGACAGTTCAAAGTCGTAGATCGGCGCCTCGGCGATACCACTGGCGTCCTCGATGGAGCCGCCCACCAGGCCGATTTCGGCAGCACGCAGAATCGCGTCGGCGCAGTGCTGTGGCGTGTCGCCAAAGCCGTTCTCCAGGTCCGCCGCCACCGGCAGCGGTGTGGCATTGACGATGACGCCTGCGTTTTGCAGGGTTTCATCCAGGTTCAATGCCCCTTCGGCATCAGGCCGCCCCAAGCTGAACGCCAGCCCCGCACTGGTGGTGGCCAGGGCTTCGAAACCGAGGCTAGCCAGCAGCCTGGCAGAGCCTGCATCCCAAGGATTGGCCATCACGAACGCGCCATCACGCTCATGCAGCGCCTTGAAGGCTTCGGCTCGCAGGGTTTGCACATCCATGGTTCAACCTCCGGCAATCATCAGTCATTCGTCAAAGTAAGCCCAGCTGTTCGACCTCGGGCGCACGCGGCAATTCCGGCAGCGCAGCAAGGCCCGGCAGCCGCGCCATCAGCAACTGGTGAAAACGCTTGGCCAGGGCGGCAGCCTGGTAGTTGTCAGCGGTGTGCAGGAACACATAGGGGCTGCGGCCCTCTTCAACCCAGCCGGCGACCTTGTCGACCCAAGGGGCCAGAAACGGTTCGTTGGCTGCCAGCTCTGGGTGGCCGATGAAACGGACCTGCGGGTGCTGGCTGAACGCACAGGGGCGCGGCGGCACTTTGGGCTTCTTGGCTTGGGCGTGCAGCACGCCGGGCTCGCGCGAGGTGCAACTGAACAGTGCACGCGGGTCGAGGCAGATGCGCTCCACGCCGCGCTCGTACAGCAGGCGATTGAGCAGGCGCTCTTGCTCACCCTTGGCGAAGAACGCCTGGTTGCGCACCTCGACCGCGACCGGCACCTGCAGCTCATCCAGAAACCAGGCAAGCTCGCCCAACCGCGCCGGCCCGAACTGCGCCGGCAGCTGCAACCAGTAAGGCGCCACGCGGGCGCCGAGCGGGGCCATCAGGCGGGTGAAATCCAGGGCGGCGTCCAGTTGTGCACGCAGGTCATCGACATGGCTGACGTCACGCGGGAACTTGGCGGTAAAGCGAAAGCCGAGCGGCATGGTGCTGGCCCAACGTTCTACGGTTGCTGGTGCTGGGCGGGCGTAGAAGGTGGTGTTGCCTTCAACGGCGTTGAACACTTGGCTGTACAGGCCGAGGTAGTCGGTGGCGCGGGCGTCGGCTGGGTAGAGGTAGTCACGCCAGGCGTTTTCGCTCCAGGAGGGGCAACCGATGAAATAGGGCAATGGGGACGGAGTCATCCGTCAAATGTACAGGTCGAGCCCCAGTACTTCCATGTCCCATTCGGTAAAGCCTGCGGTAGCCAGGTAGCTGGCCAGGGCGGTCGCGGTGCGGCGGTCGCGCGCGCGGGGGAAGATCATGTCTTGCTGGCGCGCCGGCAGGTTGCTGGAGCGGCGGTTGCTGTGCGTTTGCTGCGGCTCGGGCTCGTCGGTGATATCGGCTTCATCGTCGACCGCATCATCACGCACCGGCGCTTTGCGCGGTGTGCGTTTGATGGGGTAGCTGGGTGAGGAGAAGCCGTCGATGCGCATGGCATTACACTCAGGATCAATGATGGCAATTTAGCAGCATCAGAGATCCCTCGCTAATGCCCGAACGATAACTGGACCACAGATCAAGCAAAAGGTTTATCACCAACGGCGATAGCCGACGAAATGCGGGGCATCTTGATGCAACTTCTTGCCGAAAATCCTAGGGCCCGCTCTCACACCGAGTCATGCGGCGCAGGTCTGTGCAGGCTTGTGCTGGCCTCATCGCAGGCTGTCGCCAGCTCCCACAGAGGCCGCGTACAGTCGCAATATTGGGGCCTTCCCCAGATCCTGTGGAAGATTCTATGGTTTCGGGCAAGTCGCTTTTGATCGTGTAGGAGCGGCCTTGTGTCGCGAAAGGGCTGCGAAGCAGCCCCAGCGATTCTGGTGGTTGCTCAGATCCTGGAGCTGCTTCGCAGCCCTTTCGCGACACAAGGCCGCTCCTACACTGACCGCGTAGACGGCATCGATATGGGATGGGCGGGCTATGTGGGAGCTGGCGACAGCCTGCGATGAGGCCAGTACATGCTTGCACAAAACAGCAAGCGTGCTGCCTCACGAGCAAGCCATCAGCGCGCCTTGGGCGTGGCCACGTTATCGCGCAGGTACACCGGCTGCGCCTGGTCAGCCGCCACCGCCTCACCGCGCGCCCAGGCAAAGCGCGCCAGGCTGAGGATGTCCTGGGCATCGGGCAGCGCACCTGCGTCGCTGGCGGCCAACTGCACGGCCAGGCGATCCGCCAGGCCCCAGCCGGTGCCAGCACCGTACCAATCGCCAGAAACGGCCGGCGGCAGCGCTACCCGCTCGGGTGCAATCACCTGCTCCTGGCCGAGCAGGCGCATCTCGCCCTGCTCTGCCGCATAGCAACCCCAATACACTTCATCCATGCGCGCATCGATAGCGGCCGCCACCTGCTGCACGCCATGCCGGCGCAACGCGCCCTGCGCCAGGGCAGCAAGGTTGGAGGTAGGCAGCACCGGGCGGTCGAGGGCAAAGGCCAGCCCCTGGACCACACCGATGGCAATGCGCACACCGGTGAACGCACCCGGCCCACGGCCAAAGGCAATCGCGTCCAGCGCGCCCAGCGCAACCCCGGAATCGGCCAGCAACTGCTTGATCATCGGCAGCAGCTTTTGCGCATGCATGCGCGGGATCACCTCGTAATGGCTGGTCACCTTGCCGTCATGCAACAGGGCAACGGAACAGGCTTCGGTGGCGGTATCCAGGGCCAGCAAGGTGGTCATCGAACGGGGTATCCAGGCATCAAGAGGGAAAGGGCGGCAGTATAAACGACAACGGCCCGCAAGCGGGCCGTGGTTATGCGTGGTGGTGGATCAGCTCAGGGCTGCCAGCACCTTGGCAGTGATCGCGTCCACCGAGCCGACACCTTCGATGTGGCTGTACTTCGGTTTGCCGTTATTGGCAGCGGACAGCTTCTGGTAGAAGTCCACCAGCGGCTTGGTCTGGGTGTGGTAGACCGACAGGCGATGACGCACGGTCTCTTCCTTGTCATCGTCGCGCTGGATCAGGTCTTCGCCAGTGACGTCGTCCTTGCCTTCCACTTTCGGCGGGTTGTACTGGATGTGGTAGGTGCGGCCCGAGGCCAGGTGCACGCGGCGGCCAGCCATGCGGCCGACGATTTCTTCGTCGTCCACGGCAATTTCAACCACGGCGTCGATGTCGACACCGGCAGCGACCATGGCTTCTGCTTGCGGGATGGTGCGTGGGAAGCCGTCGAACAGGCAGCCATTGGCGCAATCTGGCTGGGCGATGCGCTCCTTGACCAGGTTGATGATCAGCTCATCGGAGACCAGTTGGCCGGCGTCCATGACTTTTTTCAGCTCCAGACCCAGCGGGGTGCCGGCCTTGACGGCAGCACGCAGCATGTCACCGGTGGAGATCTGGGGGATACCGAACTTTTCGGTGATGAACTTTGCCTGAGTACCTTTACCGGCCCCGGGAGCTCCCAGCAGAATTACGCGCATCTTGTGCTCCTCATATTTTTTTATGCAAATCAACGGATTCGGCGCACAAGGCCAACTCCGGGAAAATCGGACGAGACCGCAAATTCGGTCAGAAGGCTGCTCAAGATACACAGCACCCGCCCCCCCGACAAGCGTCCCAAAGTGGCAACAAAGGCTGCGGCGCAGCCTGCACAGGTGGCGGTTGCGCCTGGCGCAACCGAACGCGCAGTTGCCGCCCGGCGCACCTGGGCGCAACCGGCGGCAAGCACCCGCCTGCTATTCAGCCAGTGTTGCGCAGGCCCGCTGCGATGCCGGCCACCGTCACCAGCAAGGCCTGCTCCAACGGGCTGTCCAGAGCGGCTTCGCGGCTGCGCGAGCGGGCCAGCAGCTCGGCCTGAAGGCGGTGCAGTGGGTCCAGATAGGTGTTGCGCAGGCGGATGAATTCCAGCGTTTCGGGGCTATGCGCCAGTAGCACCGGCTGCCCAGTCAGGCCGAGCACGACCTGGCATGACTGCGACAATAGGTCGCGCAGTTGTGCACCTAAAGGAAGCAGTTCCGGTTGCACTAGACGTTGGTCGTACGCCTCGGCAATTTGTGCATCGGCCTTGGCCAGCACCATTTCCAGCATGTCGATGCGGGTGCGGAAAAACGGCCACTGCTCGCGCATCTGCGCCAGCATTTCGCCCTGGCCACGGGCCAGCGCGTTGTTCAGCGCGGTTTCCCAACCCAGCCAGGCCGGCAGCATCAAGCGGGTCTGGGTCCAGCCGAAGATCCACGGGATAGCCCGCAGGCTCTCGATGCCACCGGCACGGCGCTTGGCCGGGCGGCTGCCCAGCGGCAGGCGGCCAAGCTCCTGCTCCGGGGTGGACTGGCGGAAGTACTCGACGAAGTCCGGGTTCTCGCGCACCACCTGGCGGTAGGCCTTGACCCCGTCGGCGGCCAACTGGTCCATCAACTCGCGCCAGGCCGGTTGCGGCGGCGGTGGCGGCAGCAGGGTCGCCTCCAGCACCGCCGCCAGGTAGAGGTTGAGGTTTTGTTCGGCGATCCCCGGCAGGCCGAACTTGAAGCGGATCATCTCGCCCTGTTCGGTGGTGCGGAACCGCCCCGCCACCGAGCCTGGCGGCTGCGACAGAATCGCCGCATGGGCCGGGCCACCACCGCGCCCCACCGTGCCACCCCGGCCATGGAACAACAACAGTTCAACCTGGTGCTCACGGCAAATGCGCACCAGGTTCTCCTGCGCGCGGTACTGCGCCCAGGCCGCGGCCGTGGTGCCGGCGTCCTTGGCCGAATCGGAATAGCCGATCATCACTTCCTGGGGGCCGTGCAGCCCTGCGCGATAGCCCGGCAGGCCGAGCAGGCGCTGCATCACAGGGCCTGCGTTGTCCAGGTCGGCAAGGGTTTCGAACAGCGGTACCACGCGCATCGGCCGGGTCAGGCCAGCTTCCTTGAGCAGCAGTTGCACCGCCAGCACGTCAGAGGCAGCGCCCGCCATCGAGATGACGTACGAGCCCAATGAGGCGGCGGGCGCTGCGGCGACCTCACGGCAGGTGGCGAGCACTTCGGCAGTATCGGCCTGGGGTTGGAAATGCGCCGGTAGCAGCGGCCGGCGGTTTTTCAGCTCGGCCTGCAAGAACGCAATGCGCCGCTCCTCGTCCCAGTCGGCGTAGCGGCCAAGGCCCAGGTAATCGGTGATTTCAGACAGCGCATCGCGATGGCGTGCCGAGTCCTGGCGCACGTCCAGGCGCACCAGGAACAGGCCGAAGGTCACCGCCCGACGCAGGCAATCAAGCAGCGCACCATCGGCGATCACACCCATGCCGCACTCATGCAGCGACTGGTAGCACAGTTGCAGCGGGGCGATCAGGTCGCGGTTGTCCACCAGCACCGCGGCGCTGGCAGGCTGGGCCGCGCTCAGTGAAGCGTGTGCCCAGGCGCGGGTGGCGCGCAGGCGGTCGCGCAGTTGCTTGAGCAAGGCCCGATACGGCTCGGCGCTGTCACCCACCTGCTCGCGCAGCGCAGCACTGGCCGCCTGCATCGAAAGCTCGGCAGCCAGGTTATCGATGTCGCGCAGGAACAGGTCAGCGGCCATCCAGCGCGCCAGCAACAGCACTTCACGGGTGACGGCTGCGGTGACATTGGGGTTGCCGTCGCGGTCGCCGCCCATCCATGAGGCAAAGCGCACCGGGGCGGCTTCCAGCGGTAGACGCAGGCCGGTTGCATGGTGCAGCGCGGCATCGACCTTGCGCAGATGGCTTGGAATCGCCTGCCACAGCGAATGCTCGATCACCGCAAAGCCCCACTTGGCTTCATCCACCGGGGTGGGCCGGGTGCGGCGGATTTCTTCGGTGTGCCAAGCTTCGGCGATCAGCCGACGCAGGCGCTCGCGCACCTGCTGGCGCTCGGCAGGCAACAGGTCGCGATGGTCCTGGGCGGCCAGTTGCGCGGCGATGGCGTCGTATTTTTGGATCAGCGTGCGCCGCGCAACTTCCGTGGGGTGCGCCGTCAGCACCAGCTCGATGTCCAGCCGCGCCAGTTGCCGGGCCAGGGCGTCATTGCCGTGCCCCTCAGCCTGCAACCGGGCCAGCAACTCGGGCAGCACGCGCGCCTCGAACGGTTCCTGCTGGTGGGCATCGCGGCGGCGGATCAGCTGGTACTGCTCGGCGATGTTGGCCAGGTTGAGAAACTGATTGAAGGCCCGCGCCACCGGCAGCAAGTCTTGTTCGGGCAGGTCGTCCAGGGTCGAGCTCAGTTGCTCGCCCTCCTCCAGGCGGTCGGCCTTGGCGCTGTGGCGGATGGCCTCGATCTTGTCCAGAAACGCCTCGCCATGCTGCTGGCGAATGGTTTCGCCCAGCAGTTCACCCAACAGATGCACATCCTCACGCAAGCGCTGATCAATATCGCTCATCGGCCTTCTCCACTCCAGGAAACAGCATGCCCCCAAGAGTGCCCACTGGCGCCTGCGCCTGGCAAGCCGGGAACGGCCAAAGCAACTAAAGTGAGTACAGCCAATCCGAAGTTATGCCCCTTCAAAGGCTTTGACAGAGGTCATCATGAAAATCCGCGAACTCGCCCAGCACTGGGAACAGAACGCCGCAGGACGCCTAAGCCCCACTGGTCACACCTTGCACCTGGACATCGAATCGGAAGCGCGCCTGGCTGCGCTGATCGACATGTACCCCAAGCGCACCGCTGAAGAACTGCTGGGCGAACTGGTCGGCGCTGCGCTTGAAGAACTGGAAGCCAGCTTCCCCTACATCAAGGGCCAGCAGGTGATTTCAACCGACGAGGAAGGCGACCCGCTGTATGAAGACGTCGGCGCCACGCCGCGCTTTCTGGCGCTCTCGCGCAGGCATTTGCACGCCCTTGGCAGCGCCCATGACGACGAGCAAAACTAGCCCTTCAAGCTGATCGCGGGCCAGCAAAAAATGGCCCGCGATACCGCCTTCGGCGCGCAAAGTTCCACCTTGCCAGCGCTGACCAATCAGTCAGAAAAAAAAGTATTTAGCGCGCAGTTTTTTCTGAACTATCGCAAAACCGCTTCGGTCACAGCCAATAGCCATCACGGCCAAACCCTGCAAACACGGGCGTTGCAGCCCTCGCCCAGATACAGGGAAACAGCGATGAACCCTTTGTGGCCATCGTCGTTAACAGGAGTGACCCAATGGAGTTGACCACCATGAAGACCCGCATCGTAAACCCCTCCTCCACCCCTCTGCGCGGGCTCAAGCTGGCCGCACTGGCCCTGGGCAGCAGCCTGGTTCTGGCCGGTTGTGCTGGCAAGCCGCCTACCGAGCAATACGCCGTCACCCAGTCGGCGGTCAATTCGGCAGTCAGCGCGGGCGGCACCGAGTTCGCGGCTGTGGAAATGAAAGCGGCCCAGGACAAGTTCAAGCAAGCCGAAATCGCCATGCACGACAAGAAGTACGATGAGGCCAAGAAACTGGCCGAACAGGCTGAATGGGACGCCCGTGTAGCCGAGCGCAAAGCGCAGGCAGCCAAGGCCCAGAAAGCCGTGCAGGACGCCCGCCAGGGTGTTCAGGACGTGCGTGAGGAAGGCCTGCGCAGCGCTGAATAAGCCTGCCTCGCCACGTGAGCTTTCGTTAAAGATCAAAGGATGAACACTATGCGCAATTACGTCATGATTCCCGCCCTGCTGGCCCTGAGCGTTGGCCTGGCTGCTTGCTCCCACGACCCGAACGCCAACCTGGAGTCGGCCCGTACCAACTTCTCGGCGCTGCAAAGCGACCCGCAGTCCACCCAGGTGGCGGCGCTGGAAACCAAGGACGCCCAAGACTGGCTGAACAAGGCTGACAAAGCCTACATGGACCGTGAGGACGAGAAGAAGGTCGACCAACTGGCCTACCTGACCAATCAGCGTGTCGAAGTGGCCAAGCAGACCATCGCCCTGCGCACCGCAGAAGCCGAGCTTAAAAACTCCGCCGCACAGCGCGCCCAGGCCAAGCTCGATGCCCGTGACGCCCAGATCAAGAAGCTGCAGGACAGCCTGAACGCCAAGCAGACCGACCGCGGTACGCTGGTGACCTTCGGCGATGTGCTGTTCGACTTCAACAAGGCCGAGCTCAAGAGCAGCGCCTTGCCGAACGTCACCAAGCTGGCTCAGTTCCTCCAGGAAAACCCTGAGCGCAAGGTGATCGTCGAGGGCTACACCGACAGCGTCGGTTCTGCCAGCTACAACCAGTCGCTGTCCGAGCGCCGCGCCGGCGCTGTGCGCATGGCACTGGTTCGCGCAGGTGTAGACCCAGCGCGCATCGTCGCCCAGGGCTACGGCAAGGAATACCCGGTTGCCGACAACACCAGCAACTCGGGCCGTGCGCAAAACCGCCGTGTGGAAGTGACCATTTCCAACGACAACCAGCCAGTTGCGCCACGTTCGATGAGCCAGGCGCAGTAAGGCGGGTCAATGGGGGCTGCTTTGCAGCCCTTTCGCGGCGCAAGGCCGCTCCTGCAGAGGCGTTTCAAACCCCTGTAGGAGCGGCCTTGTGCCGCGATGGGGCGCAACGCGGCCCCAGCTGTTACTGCACCTGCTGGGGCGTCTCCTGCCCCACACACCGCACAGCGCGCTTGCGGTCATCCACCAGCACCCCGCTCAACCCCTTCTGCTCGGTATCGAACAGCACCAGAACCCCATCAATACACTGCGCCACCTGCGCCGCAGGCGTCAGCGAGACTTTGTAGTCCTCGCCAGGGATGGTCTTGAGCATGGTGAAATCCTGCAACAACAGGGCATCTTCAGGCTTGGCGAAATGCAGGTAGCCGTAATACCAGAGGGCCCCCACCGTCACGATGATGCTACCGATACCGGTCAGGATCAGCGGGATGGCGTTGCGTTCTTCACTCATTGCTTGGTGTTCTCGTCAGGGTAGTTGGGCACTTCGGCCAGGCGACGCAGGCCGTTGAAGTGGGTCGGGTCATCCAGAAAACGCAGCATCACCTCACGCCAGGTTGGGTCGGCGAAGGTCTGCACATGGCCGCCACGGGTCAGCTGCAGCACCCTGGGCACCGGGGCGTGCTGATACAGCCTTATACCGTTGGCCATGGGTACCAGTTGGTCATCGATGCTCTGGAAGAACAGTTTCGGCGGGCTTTGCAGTTGTTCGATCGAGCGGATCGCGCTGTCACCGTCGGGCACCAGCCATGACAGCGGCACTTGCAATGGCCAGGTCAGCCACGAGGTGCTCAAGGCAAAGCGGCCGACATCGCGGTAGCTGGCTGGCACGCCGTCGAACACCAGTGCGCTGAAGCGCTGGCGCTGTTCGGGGTGTTCTGCCAGGTAATGGATGGCCATTGCCCCGCCCAGGCTCTGGCCCAGCAGCACCAGCGGCTTGCCTTGCACCTCGGGGGCGGCTTGCAGCCAGGCCATGGCAGCGGCGATATCCTGATACACCGCAGGCAGGCTCGGCGCGCCTTGCGACAGGCCGTAGCCGCGGTAGTCGATCATCAGCACCTGATAGCCCTGCTCCGGCAGCCAGTAGCTGCCGCCCAGATGGCCGGCCAGGTTGCCACCGTTGCCATGCAGGTGCAGCACCGTGCCCTTGACCGCGACACCGGCCTTGGCCGGCAGCCACCAGCCGTGCAGGCGTATGCCATCGGCGGTGGTCAGGGTGACGTCGCGGTACTCGAGCTTGGCCCGTGCAGGGGTGAACGGCTGGCCGCGTTCGGGGAAGAACAGCAGGCTGCTGCAACCGCCGAGCCCCAGCAGCAACATGCCAAGGGCCAGGCAGCGCAAGCATTCAAAGAATGTTCGCATAGTCGGCTTCAATGCGGTCAAGGCTCAGGTGGTTGAGGAAGTTGGAGAAGCACATCCACGCCGACAGCGCATTAAGGTCGCGGAACTGCTCGGGCAGGTACTTGGGCGGCTCCACCAGGCCTTCTTCGACCAGTTGGCGCAGCGTGCGCATGTCTTCAAGGGTGGTCTTGCCACAGAACAGCAGCGGGATCTGCTCAAGCTTGCCCTTCTTCACGGCCAACTGAATGTAGTTGTAAACCATGATGAAGCCCTTGAGGTAGGACAAGTCCTTGGTAAATGGCAGGCCATTTGGCACCGAACCCCGGAACACACGGCTGGCGTTGCTGTAGCTCTGCGACAGCTCGAAACCCTGCTCGCGGAAGAACTCGAACACCTGCAGAAAATCAGCCCCCTCCTCGACCATGTGGATCGCCCGGGTGCGGTTGGCCAACTTGCGCAGGCGGCTTGGGTAGGAGGCAAATGCAATGACCTCCATCAGAATCGCCAGGCCTTCCTGGGTCACCGTCGAAGACGGCGGGCCTTTGGCCAAGAAGGTGCAGATTGGCTGGTTCAGGCCATTGAGCGTGGTGCCCACGTGGACCAGCCCTTCATGCACTTCAAGGGCGCGTACGTCGCGGCTGTTGAACATGGCATCGGCGCGCACCTTGATGTAGTCGGCACCGGCAGCGGCGTCGGCAACGATGCCGTCGGACTCGAACACGCGGATGGTGCCTTCGGCCTCGCCGAACACCTTGTTCAGGCGGCGCTGGAGGATATCCACCGCTTCCTTGGCCGTGAGGTTTTTCGGCTCGTCCTTGAGGTCACCACGGCCGTCGATGTTGTCCAGGTAGTTGGACAGCATCAGGCCCAGGTCGGCCAAGGTCGGGTCGCCGGCATGGAATGCATCGGAGGCGGCGCCGTAGAGTTCCTGCGAGATCAGCCCGAAGTCCTCGGTGCCGCGCGCTTCGAGCATGCGCACCACCATGCGGTACTCCTTGCACATGCGTTTCATGATTTGCCCGACTGGGTTGAACTGCCCCAGTTGCCGGGTGATATCGCGCTCGATGCTCTGGAATTCGGCTTTTACGGCGCTGGAGTCGAAACCCAGCGGGCGGCTCTGGTAGTAGGCGCGGTCGACCGCTGGCGGCTCCTTGCCCTTGCCCTTGAGAAAGCCCTGACGGATGCCGTCGTCCCATTTCACCGCGTCGAGTACGCGGATCGGCGTCTGCGCGGCGACGATGCGGTCAGAGAGGGTGCGGATGGTTTGTTGGTAATCGTCCACCGGGAACTCCTTGTTTGTGCCTCATCGCGGGGCAAGCCCGCTCCCACGTACGGGGCTGCCCCAAAGGCATTGGATGCGTGTCCAATTTCCTGGGTGCAGTCCATACCCACTGGATCAGGGCTATTTACCGGACCGCTGGAAGCGCGCCACTTCGACGAACAGGTCGGAGTTGGCCGGGTCGTCGAGGTAGGCCAGCACACGTTGGGCGGGGCTGTCGATCAGTACGCCGTCACCGTTGTCTTCCGGCACCTCGATGCTGCGCCCGCTCAGCTCTTTTTGCGCAAGCGCCTGCTGCACCTGCTCGACGTCAAGGTTGTAGACCACCAGTTCCTTGCCTTCGACGATATCGAAACCGCCAATCAGGAAGTTGCCGCCCAGGCGCTTGGGCACCCCGGCAGACAAGTACCAGCGGTTGCCGTGGCGCGACACAGTGAACACGTATTCCTCAGGCGCCTTGCCCTTGGCGGTGGCCACGGCCTTGTAGGCATCGGCGCCGCTGCGGCTGATCACAAGCTTGAGCGGCTCGCCCCAGGCGTCCTTGCTGCTCCATTTGCCGAGCAGCCCCTTGGGCGCGGCCTGGTTGGCCGGCAGCGGCTCGTGAAAGGTCACCAGACAGCCGCCCAGCAAGAGAAAGGACACGCTCAACAGCATCACACGCCAGGCTTTCATCAGGTTCTCCTTGAGAATTCGGTCGCCTCAGGCCGAAGCCAGCACCATCTGCAGGTATCGGACAAGAATAGCGAGCATCTGCTCATCGGCCTGCGCATCAGCGCCCTTGAGCAGCCCCTGATATTCCATCTGCTCGATTATCGCCGTCAACATCTGCGCGTCCTGCTCGGGCTGGCGCGAGCCCACCACCTGCAGCATCTGCCGGGCGCCATGCAGCAGGATCTGTTCATGGGCACACACCAGCTCAGCCAGGCGCGGGCACAACAGCGCCTCTTGGCGAAAGCCCTGCTCGGCCATGAGGAAGTCGCGGCGGTTGTGCAACTGGCGGATCACGTAGTCGGCGGTCATGCGCGCCACATCATCCACCAGCCGAGCCCGCGCTTGTGGCGTGCCGTCACCTTGGGCCAGCAACTGGCGCAACAGCACCTCGGTATTGGCCCACAGCTTGGACATGTAGTCGGCGCTGCGGGCGACGTACTGGGCGAAGGTATCGGCCAGCAAGTCCTGGATGTCCTTGAAATAGTAGGTGGTGGCCGAAAGCGGCACACCGGCTTCGGCGGCCACCGCACGATGGCGCACGCCGCGCACTCCATCACGCACGACAATGCGCATGGCCGCGTCGAGGATTTGCTGGCGGCGCTGCTCGCTGCCCTGGCGGGCGGTCTTGCGGCCCTGGTACTGCACGCTTTCGGCAACGGCGCTGGCGATGCCGGCAGCGCCCTGGTGAGGTATAGCGGGATTCACGGTGAAGTCACCTCATGAATTCTAGTCAGATGCTGGCAGCGCGAGCCTCATCGCGGGGCAAGCCCGCTCCCACGCTGTGGACTGCCCACAAGGAATCGGATTGGTGTCCAACTTCTTAGGGGCAGCCCTCTGTGTGGGAGCGGGCTTGCCCCGCGATGGCAGGCAAGAAAAAGCCGCCTCGAAAGGCGGCTCGTTCAGCTCAATCAAGCCTGTGGACGCATATGCGGGAACAGGATCACATCGCGAATCGACGGCGAGTTGGTCAGCAGCATCACCAGGCGGTCGATGCCGATGCCTTCACCGGCAGTCGGCGGCATGCCGTATTCCAGGGCCCGCACGAAGTCTGCGTCGTAATGCATGGCTTCGTCGTCACCGGCGTCCTTCTCGGCCACCTGGGCCAGGAAGCGCTCGGCCTGGTCCTCGGCATCGTTGAGCTCGGAGTAGGCGTTGGCGATTTCGCGGCCACCGATGAACAGCTCGAAGCGGTCGGTCACAGCTGGGTTCTGGTCGTTGCGACGGGCCAGCGGCGAGACTTCGAACGGGTACTCGGTGATGAAGTGCGGCTGCTCCAGCTTGTGCTCGACCAGTTCTTCGAAAATCATCACCTGCAGCTTGCCCAGGCCTTCGTGGCCAAGCACCTTGGCGCCGGCCTTCTTGGCGATGGCGCGGGCCTTGTCGACGTCCTGCAGGTCGGCGGCGGTCAGCTCAGGGTTGTACTTGAGGATCGAGTCGAACACCGACAGGCGCACGAACGGCTCGCCGAAGTGGAACACCTTGTCGCCGTACGGCACGTCGGTGCTGCCCAGCACCAGTTGTGCGAGCTCGCGGAACAGCTCTTCGGTGAGGTCCATGTTGTCGTTGTAGTCGGCGTAGGCCTGGTAGAACTCGAGCATGGTGAACTCGGGGTTGTGCCGGGTCGAGACGCCTTCGTTACGGAAGTTGCGGTTGATCTCGAAGACCTTCTCGAAACCACCGACCACCAGGCGCTTGAGGTACAGCTCCGGCGCGATGCGCAGGAACATGGCCATGTCCAGGGCGTTGTGGTGGGTTTCGAACGGCTTGGCCGCAGCGCCGCCCGGGATGGTCTGCAGCATCGGCGTTTCGACTTCGAGGAAGTCGCGCTCGATGAGGAACTTGCGAATGTGCGAGATCACCTGCGAACGCACACGGAAGGTGTGGCGGGTGTCTTCGTTGACCATCAGGTCGACGTAGCGCTGGCGGTAGCGCTGCTCGGTGTCGGTCAGGCCGTGGTGCTTGTCCGGCAGCGGACGCAGCGATTTGGTCAGCAAGCGTACCTGGGTCATTTCGACGTACAGGTCGCCCTTGCCGGAACGGGCCAGGGTGCCTTCGGCGCTGATGATGTCGCCCAGGTCCCAGGTTTTGACCGCGGCCAGGGTTTCTTCGGGCAGGGTCTTGCGGTTGACGTAGACCTGGATGCGCCCAGTCATGTCCTGGATGACCATGAACGAGCCACGGTTGAGCATGATGCGGCCAGCCACCTTGACCGGGATCGCTGCAGCTTCCAGTTCTTCCTTGGTCTTGTCCGCGTATTGCTTCTGCAGGTCGTTGCAGTAGCTGTCGCGACGGAAGTCATTGGGGAAGGCATTGCCCTTGGCGCGCTCGGCAGCAAGTTTTTCCTTGCGCAGGGCGATCAGGGCGTTTTCTTCCTGTTGCAGGTCTTGCGCTTCGGTCTTGAGGTCGCTCATGTCGTCATTGTTTCCATCAGGTATTCGTTGCCCTCGCGGGTGAGGGATCGCGGGGCAAGCCCGCTCCCACGGGCCTGCCACGGCGTAGATGCTTACAGCCCCTGCTTGAGGCTCGCTTCGAGGTACTGGTCGATGTCGCCGTCGAGGACCTTGGTGCAGTCGCTGCGCTCGACACCGGTCCGCAAGTCCTTGATGCGCGAGTCATCCAGCACATAGGAGCGGATCTGGTGGCCCCAGCCGATGTCCGACTTGCTGTCTTCGAGGGCTTGCGAGGCGGCGTTGCGCTTCTGCATTTCCAGCTCGTACAACTTGGCCCGCAGCATTTTCATGGCGGTGTCTTTGTTGGCATGCTGGGAACGTTCGTTCTGGCAGGCAACCACGGTGTTGGTCGGGACGTGGGTGATACGTACCGCCGAGTCGGTGGTGTTGACGTGCTGACCACCGGCGCCGGAGGAGCGGTAGGTGTCGATGCGCAGGTCCGACGGGTTGATCTCAATTTCGACCTTGTCGTCGATCTCGGGCGAGACGAACACCGCCGAGAACGAGGTGTGGCGGCGGGCGCCGGAGTCGAACGGGCTCTTGCGCACCAGGCGGTGCACGCCGATTTCGGTACGCAGCCAGCCAAAGGCGTATTCGCCCTTGATGTGCACGGTGGCGCCCTTGATGCCAGCCACTTCGCCTTCGGACAGCTCGATGATGGTGGCGTCGAAGCCGCGCTTGTCGGCCCAGCGCAGGTACATGCGCAGCAGGATGTTGGCCCAGTCCTGGGCCTCGGTGCCACCGGAGCCGGCCTGGATGTCCAGGTAGGCGTTGTTCGGGTCCATCTCGCCGCTGAACATGCGACGGAACTCAAGCAGGGCGAGGGATTCCTCGAGCCCTTGCAGCTCGGTCACGACATCGCTGGCAGCGCTTTCATCGCCTTCCTCGACGGCCATGTCGAGCAGGTCCTTGCAGTCGGCAAGGCCGCCGGACAGCTTGTCGAGGGTCTCGACCACCTGCGCCAGCATGGCCCGCTCACGGCCCAGGGCCTGGGCGTATTCGGGCTTGTTCCAGACGGCCGGGTCTTCCAGCTCGCGGTTTACTTCGACTAGACGATCATGTTTGTGATCGTAGTCAAAGATACCCCCGAATGGACTGGGAACGCTCGGTAAGGTCCTTGATGGTGTTCAGAATCGGTTGGATTTCCATGGGCGGGCAGCTCTCTTGCGAATTCGGTGAAAAGCCCGCGAGTATAACCGAGTCTGGATCATGGCGGCAGACCCGCTTGGCAGGTATGGCCCGCTGCCACGGCCATTCACTCTGTGAGAGATTCCAGGGTTCTGCACAAGCCCATACTGGCCTAATCGCAGGCTAGCGCCAGCTCCCACAGAGTTCTCCCATCACCCTCTCGATGCCGTCTACGCAGTCAGTGTAGGAGCGGCCTTGTGTCGCGAAAGGGCTGCGAAGCAGCCCCAGGATTTGAGCACCCACCAGAATCGCTGGGGCTGCTTCGCAGCCCTTTCGCGACACAAGGCCGCTCCTACACAATCAAAAGCGACTTGCCCGAAACAATAGAATCTCCCACAGGAATTGAGCCAGGCACCCATATCGCAGCTGACGCGATCCCTGTGGGGCTGGCGATAGCCCGCGATCAGGCGATGCCGACCTGGTTGCGCCCGTTGTGCTTGGCCAGGTAGAGGCCTTTATCAGCAGCCGAGATGAGCTGACGGCAATGGCTGCCCTGGGCCGGGGTGTGCGTGGCAAGGCCAATGCTCACGGTCAGGTGCGAACCCTCCTCGGGCGCCACATGCGGGATGTTCAGCGCCATGATGCTCTGGCGCAGCTTCTCGGCCACCAGTCGCGCCCCGCCTGGCGAGGTGTTGGGCAGCACCAGGGCGAATTCCTCGCCGCCGTAGCGCGCCGGCAGATCGCTTGGGCGCGCGCAGCAACCACGGATGCTCGCGGCCACCTGGCGCAGCGCCTCGTCGCCGGCCAAATGGCCGAAGCTGTCGTTGAACGACTTGAAATAGTCCACATCGATCATCAACAGCGACAGTTGCTGCTGTTCACGCATGGCCCGGCGCCATTCCAGCTCAAGGTATTCATCGAAATGGCGGCGGTTGGACAGCCCGGTCAGGCCGTCGGAGTTCATCAGCCGCTGCAGCATCAGGTTGGTGTCGAGCAACTGCTGCTGGCTGACGCGCAAGGCGCGGTAGGCCTCGTCGCGCTGCAGCAAGGTGAGGTAGGAGCGCGAGTGGTAGCGAATGCGCGCCACCAGCTCGATGGTGTCCGGCAGCTTGACCAGGTAGTCGTTGGCCCCGGCGGCAAAGGCTGCGCTCTTGACCAGCGGGTCTTCCTTGGTCGACAGCACGATGATCGGGATGTCCTGGGTAGCCGGGTTGTTGCGGTACTCGCGCACCAGCGTCAGGCCATCGAGGCCCGGCATGATCAGGTCTTGCAGGATCACCGTCGGCTTGATGCGCATGGCCTGGGCCACCGCCTGATGCGGGTCTGCACAGAAATGGAAGTCGATGTTGTCTTCGTGGGCCAGCCCACGGCGCACTGCTTCACCGATCATCGCCTGGTCGTCGACCAGCAGGACCATCGCCGAATTGTCGTTGGTGGTCATCAGACCGTCGGTTGGCAGATCATTCATCGCTAGTCACCCGCCCACTGCCGGCCGCGCCGGGTTGAGCATTGCATATGGTCATTTCGAAAAGGTTTCCATCAGTCGCGTGGCGATCCGCTCCAGCGGGCGGATTTCCACGGCTGCGTTGATTGCCGCAGCTGCCTTGGGCATGCCGTACACCGCACTGCTGTGCTGGTCCTGGGCGATGGTCAAAAAGCCCTGTTCGCGCATCAGCTTGAGCCCTTGGGCGCCATCACGGCCCATGCCGGTGAGCAACACACCCACCGCATCGCCGCGCCAGTAGCGCGCCACGCTCTCGAAGAACACGTCGATGGAAGGCCGGTAGATCTCGTTCACCGGCTCCGCCGTGTAGGCAAGCTGGCCGTTCTGCAGCAGGCGGATATGGTGGTTGGTGCCGGCCAGCAGCACCTGCCCCGGCTGCGGCGGCTCGCCTTCGCGGGCCAGACGCACCGGCAGGCCGCTGGCCGAGCACAGCCACTCGGCCATGCCGGCGGCAAATACCTGGTCAACGTGCTGGACCAGCACGATGGCAGCGGGGAACTCGCGCGGCAGCCCTTTGAGCAGCACTTCGAGCGCCGCAGGGCCGCCGGCGGACGAACCAATCGCCACCAGGCCCTGGCGCTGCGAGGCATCGCGCAAGGGCGTGGTTACCGCCCGTGGTGCGCTGGGCCGTTGCTGGCCGATCAGCCAGGCAATGTTGAGGATCTTGCGCAGCAGCGGCGCCGCCGCTTCACGCGGGTCGCCCGCGCCAAGTGCCGGGGTGTCGACCACATCCAGGGCGCCATGGCCCATGGCCTCGAACACCCGGTGCACGTTCTGCTTGCGGTCGACGGTGACGATAACGATGGCGCACGGGGTCTCGGCCATGATCCGCCGGGTGGCCTCGACGCCATCCATTACCGGCATGATCAAGTCCATCAAAATCAGGTCCGGGGTCAGTTCGGCGCAGTGCTGCACCGCTTCGGCGCCGTTGCTGGCCACCCACACCACCTGGTGCGCAGGCTCGAAGGCCAAGGCGCGGCGCAGCGCCTCGACGGCCATGGGCATGTCATTGACGATGGCGATTTTCATCCCTGAGCACCTCCGATCAATTCCTCGACGGCATCCAGCAACGCATCATCATGGAAGCTGGCCTTGGCCAGATAATAGTCGGCGCCGGCATCCAGTCCACGTCGTCGGTCTTCTTCACGGTCTTTGTACGACACCACCATCACCGGCAACGACTGCAGGCGGTGGTCGCGGCGCACCAGGGTAACCAGTTCGATACCGTCCATGCGCGGCATGTCGATATCGGTAATCAGCAGGTCGAAATCATCGCTGCGCAGGGCGTTCCAGCCGTCCATGCCGTCAACGGCCACCGACACTTCGTAGCCGCGATGGGTCAGCAGCTTGCGCTGCAGCTCGCGCACGGTGAGCGAGTCGTCGACCACCAGCACACGCCGGCGTACCACGCCCCTGGCCGCGCTGGCACCGCGCTCGATACGCTCCAGGCGCCCGGTACTGAGCAGCTTCTCGACCGAGCGCAGCAGGTCCTCGACATCGATGATCAACACCACCGAGCCATCGTCGAGCAAGGCGCCCGAAGAAATGTCCTGAACCTTGCCCAGGCGCGGGTCGAGCGGCATCACCACCAGCACCCGCTCGCCGATCAACCGCTCCACCGCCACGCCATACAACTGGTCGCGCTCGCGAATGACCACCACCCGCAGGTGCTGGCCTTCGCGCTGGGACGCCGGGCGGTTGAGCAACTGGCTGGCGGCGACCAAACCAATGTGGCGGTCTTCGTGCCAGAAATGCTGACGGCCTTCGATCTGCACGATGGCCTCGGATGGGACATCAAGGGTGCGTTCGATATGCGCCAGCGGGAAGGCATAGGCTTCGCCGCCCTCCTCCACCACCAGGCTGCGCACCACCGAAAGCGTCAGCGGCACTTCCAGATGGAAGCAGCAGCCCTGGCCGGCGACCTGGGTCAGCTCGATGGCGCCGCGCAGCTCGCGCACCATATGCTGCACCGCATCCAGGCCAACACCGCGCCCGGACACTTCGGTGACGGTATCGCGCAGGCTGAACCCCGGCAGGAACAGAAACGTCAGCAGCTCTGCTTCGCTCATCTGCGCCACGGTTTCGGCCGGCGACAGGCGGCGCTCGACGATGCTGCGGCTCAGCCCCGCCAGGTCGATACCGGCGCCGTCGTCGGACAGTTCCAGAATCAGCAGCCCGGCCTGGTGCGAGGCGCGCAGACGCAGCGTACCCTCGGCGGGCTTGCCGGCCAGCAGGCGCCGTTCCGGCAATTCGATGCCATGGTCGACGGCGTTGCGCAGCAGGTGGGTCAGCGGCGCTTCGAGCTTTTCGAGGACATCGCGGTCAACCTGGGTCTTGTCGCCTTCGACTACCAGCCGCACCGGTTTGCCCAGTGAACGGCCCAGGTCGCGGACCATGCGGCTCTGCCCGGTCAAGACATCGGCCAATGGCCGCATGCGGCAGGCGAGCGCTGTGTCATAGAGCAGTTGCGCGCGCTGGCTGGCCTGCCAGCCGAACTCATCCAGGTCGGCGGCCTGTTGCAGCAGAATCTGCTGGGTTTCGGCCAGCAACTGCTGGGTCTGCGCCAGCGCCTGCAGCACTTCAGGGCCTTGGCCGCTGTCTTCGAGCTGGCCTTTGAGGCCGTCCAGTGCGCGCATGCCCTGGCCATGCATGCGCTTGAGGCGCTGCAAGGTGGCCAGATACGGTTTAAGGCGCTGGGTCTCGACCAGCGACTTGCTCGACAGGTCGAGCAGGCTGTTGAGGCGGTCGGCCGTCACCCGCAGCACCCGCTCGCCGCCTTCGGCCGGGCGCTTGCCAGGCTTGCGGGGGGGCGTCGGCTCGGGTTCTGCGAGTGTTTCGCCGAGCACGGCAGGCTCGGCCAAGGGCGGCAGCGGCACCGCCAATGGCGCAGGCACAATGGCGGTGAGCGGTGCTGCCGAGGGGTCCAGCAGCGCTGTCAGTTGTGCGACGAACCCCGGCACCGCAGCTTCCCCGCCTTGATCACCGGGCGTTGCGATGCGCATCAACAGGTCAGTGCCCTGCAGCAACGCATCGATATGCTCGGGGCGCAGCAGCAGGCGCCCTTCCTGTGCCGCGACCAGGCAATCTTCCATGACATGGGCGACGCTGACGCCAGCATCGATGCCGACAATGCGCGCCGCCCCCTTGAGCGAGTGCGCCGCACGCATACAGGCTTCAAGCTGGTCAGGCTGCGCCGGGTTGCGCTCCAGCGCCATCAGGCCAGCACTGAGCACCTGGGTCTGCGCCTCGGCCTCCAGGCTGAACAGTTCGAGCAGCGAAGCATCACGCATTTGCTCGGGGGTCATGAAAGGCTCCGCTTCACAGCTTGCAATAGATGTTGTTCGTCCAGCACCCGCACGCTGCGGTTGCGCCACTGCAGCACGGCAGCGGTGAAATGGGCAGTGTCGCGGCCTTGGTCGAGCTGTGCAGGGTCGAGGCGGTGAATGCCGTCGATTTCATCCACCGGCACCACCACCGGCCCGCCGTCAGCGGCAAGGATCAGCATGCGCGGCATGCTGCGCCCACTGCGCGGTGCGCCCGATTCCACGGCAACACCCAGCAGATCGGCCAGCGACAGGCACGGCACCAGGGCACCCCGCACATTGGCCACGCCCTGCAATACCCGCGAACGCTGATGCGGCAGCGAGTGCACCGCTTGCAGCGGCGAGATCTCGGCAAGGCAGGCGGTGGCTAGCGCCAGCCATTCTTCGCCCAGACGGAACAGCAGCATCGACCGGCCAGTGGCAACCTCTTGCAGCACAGGCGGCGCGTCGAAGCTGTCGTCACCGACCAGCGCGTAGCGGTCGAGCAGGCGCGTGGCGGCGCTGGCGTAAACCTCGCAGTTACGGCAATGGATATGCCGCTCCAGCAATGGGCACTGTTTATCACCGTGCACGCCGATACGGTTCCAGCAGTCATCGATGTCCTGCTGTTCGGCGATCACTTGCATGTCGATGCCTAGGCTCATCGTTCAGACTCCCTGCCGGCCCGCGCCGCACGTTCTTGCAGGCGCCGGGCGCCGGCGTCGTCGCCTTGCGCGGCCAGCAGCACGGCCAGGTGCATCAGCGCCTCGGGGTGCTGCGGTTCTAGATACAGGGCCTTGCGGTAATGGGTGATCGCCTGCGCGGGGTCACCTTCGGTGTCACTGAGCAGGCCCAGCCAGCAGTAAACCTGGGCTTTGGGGGCGAACTCGCGCAGGTAGCGCTCGCAATCGGCGCGGGCCTGGCGGCTGTCGCCGCTGTTGGCGGCCTGGGCAATGCTGGCCAGCAACTGCGCCTCGCCGTCGCGCGCCGGAGTTGGCCGTGGGGCCGGTGCAGGGGGCGCGGTGCGCAACGGCAACACCGGGGTTCTGGCCGGCAGCGGCGCCAGGTGCGGGCGCAAGGGCGCGGGCGCAACGGGCGGCGGCGCGGGGGCTTCTTCGCGGCGCACATAGGCAAACGACTGGGGTATACCCACCGGGCGCATGCCCAGGCGTGCCAGCAGGCTGCCCTCGGCCGGGCCGATGAACAGCACACCATCGGCGTGGGTCAGGCGCTTGAGCACCTCGAACACGCGCTGCTGGGTCGGCACATCGAAATAGATCAGCAGGTTGCGGCAAAACACAAAGTCGTACAGGCCTTCGCGGCTTGAAAGCGCAGGGTCGAGCACGTTGCCGGCTTGCAGCGTGACCTGGCGGCGCACCCGGTCATCGAGCCGATGGGCGTCGCCCATATCTGTGAAGTGGCGCTCGCGAAACGCAAGGTCACTGCCACGGAACGAGTTGCGCCCGTACTCGCCCTGCTGCGCCTTGGCCACCGAATTGGGGCTGATGTCCATGCCGTCGATGGCAAAGGCCGGCGGGCACAGGCCGCCGTCGAGCAAGGCCATGGCAATCGAATAGGGTTCCTCGCCGGTAGAACACGGCAGGCTGAGGATGCGCAGTGGGCGAGCACCGCCAAGCTCCGCCGCGCGTTTGTGCGCAAGGCTCACCAGCGCGCTGAAGGATTCGGGGTAACGAAAGAACCAGGTCTCGGGGACGATCACTGCCTCGATCAGCGCCTGCTGCTCGGCGGCCGACTGGCGCAGCCGCAGCCAGTAGTCGTCAAGGTCGGCGGCCTGCACGGCAGCGCAGCGCTGGTGCAGCGCGCGCTCGACCATGGGCGCGCCCACCGACTCGACATCCAGGCCGATGCGCTCCTGCAAAAACCGGAAAAAAAGCTGTTCGCTCATGTCGGCACCTGCCCGTTCTGGCTGGGGTAGAGCAACTGGCGCACGGCGTCGGGCAACAGGTCGTTGACGCAAATACGCTGCAACAGGCCGCGCTCATCCTGGCGCACCGGGCCCAGATACGGCGCCTGGCCATTATCCAGGTGGTACGGCTGGAACTCATCGGGCTGGCAACGCAGGGTGTCGGTGGCCTGTTCCAGAATCAGCCCCAGCTGCTGGCCAGGTTGCAGCGGGTCGCCCTGGTAATTGACCAGCACCAGCCGGGTACTGCTGCGCGCCGGGGCTGGCGCGCCGAAGCTCAGCGCCGAAACATCAATGACCGGCACCAGCACGCCGCGATGGGCAAGCACCCCGGCAACCCACGCAGGGGCCTGGGCGATAGGCTTGAGCGGCCGGCGCGGCAATACCTCGAGCACCTCGCGCACATCCAGGGCGAAGCGCTGCTGGTTGATGCGAAACTGCAGGTACAGCACGCCTTTGGCAGGGGCCGTGCGGGTTTCGCGCGGGAACAGGTCTTTCATCGTCGTCAGACTTTGAAGCGCGACACACCGCCACGCAGGCCGGCAGCCACCTGGCTCAGTTCATCGATGGCAAAGCTTGCCTGGCGCAACGACTCCACCGTCTGGGTGCTGGCATCGCTAAGCTGCGCCAAGGCCTGGTTGATCTGCTCGGCGCCGGTGGCCTGGGCCTGCATGCCTTCGTTGACCATCAACACCCGCGGCGCCAACGCCTGCACCTGATGGATGATCTGGCTGAGCTGCTCGCCCACCTGCTGCACCTCGAACATGCCGCGGCGCACCTCTTCGGAAAACTTGTCCATGCCCATGACCCCCGCCGACACCGCCGACTGGATCTCGCGCACCATCTGTTCGATGTCGTAGGTCGCCACGGCAGTCTGGTCGGCCAAGCGCCGCACCTCGGTGGCAACCACCGCAAAGCCACGGCCATATTCGCCGGCCTTCTCGGCTTCGATGGCGGCGTTGAGCGACAGCAGGTTGGTCTGGTCGGCCACCTTGACGATGGTCACCACCATTTGGGTGATGTTGCCGGCTTTCTCGTTGAGGATGCCCAGCTTGGCGTTGACCAGCTCGGCGGCGCCCATCACCTGGTGCATGGTCTCTTCCATGCGCGCCAGCCCTTGCTGGCCGGAGCCTGCCAGGCTCGAGGCCTGGTCGGCGGCACTGGTGACCTCGGTCATGGTGCGCACCAAATCGCGGGAAGTGGCGGCAATCTCGCGCGAGGTAGCGCCGATTTCGGTGGTGGTGGCGGCGGTTTCGGTTGCGGTGGCCTGCTGCTGCTTGGAGGTGGCGGCAATTTCGGTCACCGACGTGGTCACCTGCACCGAGGAGCGCTGGGCCTGAGACACCAGCCCTGCCAGCGACTCGGCCATTTCGTTGAAGCCGCTTTCGATGGCGCCGAACTCATCCTTGCGGTCCAGGCTCAGGCGCATGCTCAGGTCGCCCGAACGCAGGCGGTCGAGGGCGTGGACGATAGCCTGCATCGGCGCGCTGATGGTACGCATCAGCAGCAGCCCGCACACACCGGCAGCGACGATGGCCAGCAGCAGCGACACCAGCATGCTGACCTTGGCGGTGGCAACGGCGGCGGCGATGTCGTTGGTTGCGGCATCGGCGGAATCGCGGTTGCGCTCGATCACCGTGTTCAGGTGCTTGCGGCCCTCGGCCCAGGCCGGGGTGAGCACGTCGGCAATCAGGCGCTGGGCCTCGTCGTAGTCACGGTTGCGGTAGGTATCCAGCACCCGGCCGACCAGCTTGATGTATTCCTGCGCTTGCCGGGTGAAGGCATCGAAGGCAGCCTGGTCTTCAGAGGTACGGATGGTGGCCTGGTAGCTGGCCATGTGCTGGGTCAGGCGGTCATCGAAGCTCTTGAACAGTTCGAGGTCGGCCGGGGTCATTTCACGGTGGTTGGACAGCCCCACCAATTGCTGGCTGGTGACGTAGCTGTCGACCCAGGCACTGCGGATCATCGAGCTGTAGTAAACCCCTGGAAGGCTGTCAGAGCCGACTTTCTGTTCACTGGATTCAATTGCCAGCAACCGCGAATAGGCGGCCACGATCATCAGCAACATGATGGCGATGATCACGGCAAAACTTGCCAGGATCCGTTGGCGCAGTGTCCAGTTCTTCACATTCAGCCCTCAGGAATTCGTCACGAGCGGGAAAAATCGCTGAAGTATAGCCTAGGCGCCCTACGCTTATTTGGCTGAATGCTGCTCTATTCAGGCGCCCATGCCGCAGTGGCTGGCAATCCGCTACTTCATTGACCTTCAGCAAGCCGGACCTGGCTTTCCAACTCCTGACGCAGCGCTGGGTCCAGACGCAATTGCCGCGCCAGTTCATCGAGGTAGCTGCGTTCCATGAAGTTCTCCTGATCGACCATCATCACGCTGGCCAGGTACATCTCGGCGGCCATCTCCGGGGTTTGCGCTGCGCGCGCCACCTCGGCAGGGTCCAGCGGCTTGTTCAGTTCGGCATGCAGCCAACCTTGCAGCTCGCGGTCGCTGTCCAGGCGGGTGAACTCGCCTTCGATCAACGCCCGCTCGCGGTCATCGATATGGCCGTCCGCCTTGGCCGCCGCCACCAGCGCCCGCAGTACCGCCTGGCAGTGTTGCTCGGCCTGGGCCACCGGCACGCGGTCGAGGGTCTGCGGTTCGTGGTTGCCCGTGCCCTGGCGCGCCTGCCAGTTGCCATAGGCTTTGTAGGCCAGCACGCCAAGCGCAGCCAGGCCGCCATAGGTAAGCGCTTTGCCGCCGTATTTGCGCGCTTTCTTGTTACCCATCAGCAGGCCCATGGCACCGGCTGCCAGCGCGCCGCCCCCTGCCCCCGACAGCAGCCCGCCCAGGCCGCCCCCGGCAGCGGGCTTGCTGCCTTTGTTGAGTTGATTGCCGAGCATTTCCTGGCCGGACTTGAGCAACTGATCGAGCAAACCCCGGGTGTTCATCTGCAAGCCTCCACACACGAAAAATAGGCCACCAGAGTAAGACGCCAAGCGCCCTTCGCCACCTGGGTAAATGCTTCTGGATGTTGCACCGAGCACCGCCAAAAGCCGACTAGACTCGATCTGGCCAACCCGGCTCACGCATGCCGCACCCTTTGCTCGACCACTGCCCCGACCATAATGTCCAACAAGAGGGATCACCATGTCAGTGCACACGACCGTTTTGCTCGGCGCCTTGCTGGCCAGCGCCGGCGCCCAGGCTGCGGGGTTGCCGCAGAAGCTCGGCGCCGGCGAGGGGCAATTGGACATCATCGCCTGGCCCGGCTACATCGAGCGCGGCGACAGCGACAAGGCCTATGACTGGGTCACCGGTTTCGAAAAGCAGACCGGGTGCAAGGTCAACGTCAAGACCGCCGCCACCTCCGATGAAATGGTCAGCCTGATGACCAAGGGCGGCTACGACCTGGTCACAGCGTCCGGTGATGCCTCGTTGCGGCTGATCGCCGGCAAGCGTGTGCAGCCGATCAATACCGCGCTGATCGGCAACTGGAAGAACCTCGACCCGCGCCTGCAAAACGGCGCCTGGTACGTGGTCAAGGACCAGGTCTACGGCACGCCCTACCAGTGGGGCCCGAACGTGCTGCTGTACAACACCGAAGTATTCAAAACCCCGCCTACCAGCTGGAGCGTGGTGTTCGAACCGCAGAACCTGCCAGACGGCAAACCGAACAAGGGCCGCGTGCAGGCCTACGACGGGCCGATCTACATCGCCGATGCTGCGCTCTACCTGAAAACAACCCAGCCTGAACTGGGCATCCAGAGCCCCTACGAACTGACCGAGAAGCAGTACCAGGCGGTGCTTGAGCTGCTGCGCAAACAACAGCCGCTGATCCACCGCTACTGGCATGACGCGACGGTGCAAATGAGCGATGTGAAGAATGAAGGCGTGGCCGCGACCAGCTCGTGGGGCTACATGGTCAACGGCCTGCAGGCCGATAAACAGCCGGTGGCGTCGGTGGTACCAAAGGAAGGCGCCACCGGCTGGGCCGACACCACCATGCTGCACAGTGAGGCCAAGCACCCTAACTGCGCGTACCAGTGGATGGACTGGTCGCTGCAGCCCAAGGTGCAAGGCGATGTGGCGGCCTGGTTCGGCTCGTTGCCCGCGGTGCCGGCGGCTTGCACGGGCAGCGAACTGCTGGGCGCCGAGGGGTGCAAGACCAACGGGTTCGACAACTTCGACAAGATCGCCTTCTGGAAAACCCCGCAGGCCGAGGGCGGCAAGTTCGTGCCTTATAGCCGCTGGACCCAAGACTACATCGCCATCATGGGCGGGCGCTGAGGCCCCCATCGCAGGCTATGTAGGAGCGGCCTTGTGCCGCGAAAGGGCTGCGCAGCAGCCCCGAAAATTGTGCATGAGGCCGAGGCATTGGGGCCGCTACGCAGCCCGTTCGCGACACAAGGCCGCTCCTACACACAATCAAAAGCGAGCTCTCTGCGGGAGCTGGCGATGAATCTGTTGTCATCCTACCGGAGCCGCACCATGCCACCAGCCGTCCAGTTCACCGAGGTATCGCGCACCTTCGGTGAGGTCAAAGCCGTCGATCAGGTGAGTATCGACATCCTCGACGGCGAGTTCTTCTCGATGCTCGGCCCTTCAGGCTCGGGCAAGACCACCTGCCTGCGTCTGATAGCAGGCTTCGAACAACCCAGCAGCGGCTCGATCCGCATCCACGGCAGCGAAGCCGCTGGCCTGCCGCCGTACTTGCGTGACGTCAACACGGTGTTCCAGGACTACGCGCTGTTCCCGCACATGAACGTGCGCGACAACGTCGCCTACGGCCTGAAGGTCAAGGGCGTGGCCAAGGCCGAGCGCTATGCCCGGGCCGACGAAGCGCTGGCCATGGTTGCCCTGGACGGCTACGCCACGCGCAAGCCGG
The DNA here is from genome assembly GCF_014268805.2 of Pseudomonas farsensis. Classification (GTDB taxonomy): domain Bacteria; phylum Pseudomonadota; class Gammaproteobacteria; order Pseudomonadales; family Pseudomonadaceae; genus Aquipseudomonas; species Aquipseudomonas farsensis. The sequence continues at coordinate 252,157 of NZ_JABWRF020000003.1, read as the reverse complement.
CGCAGCTTTCCGGGGGCCAGCGCCAGCGCGTGGCCCTGGCCCGGGCGCTGGTCAACCGGCCGCGCGTGCTGCTGCTCGACGAACCGCTCGGCGCGCTGGACCTGAAGCTGCGCGAGCAGATGCAGGGCGAGCTGAAAAAGCTCCAGCGCAAGCTCCGCATCACCTTCATCTTCGTCACCCACGACCAGACCGAAGCCCTGTCGATGTCTGACCGGGTGGCGGTGTTCAACCGTGGTCGCATCGAACAGGTCGATACCCCGCGCAACCTGTACATGCAGCCTGCCACCACCTTCGTTGCCGAATTCGTCGGCACCTCCAATGTGCTGCGCGGGGCAATTGCCGAACAGTTGAGCGGCAGTGCCCAGCCGTTCTCGATCCGCCCTGAGCACATCCGCCTCGATGGCCAACCAGGGCCGCATGAGGTGCAGGTCGCCGGGGTGCTCCGCGATGTGCAGTATCAAGGCAGCGCCACGCGCCTGGAAATCGTCCTCGACAGTGGCCAGCTACTGGCCGTCAGCCAGGCCAACGACCAGTGGCTGGCGCAGCCACAGCCTTGGCAACCCGGCCAGCGAGTACTGGCCCACTGGCCTCGGGCGGCGATGACGTCACTCAAGGAAACCCCGGCATGAGCGTGGCAGTGGCAACTACCGGCACCCCGCTGCGGCGCCTGGGCAACCTGCTGTACAGGCGCCCGAACCTGTACCTGCTGATGCTGCTGATACCGCCGCTGCTGTGGTTTGGGGCGATTTACCTGGGCTCGTTGCTGAACCTGTTGTGGCAGGGTTTCTACACGTTCGACGACTTCTCGATGACGGTCACCCCCGAACTGACCCTGGTCAACTTCGCCGCGCTGTTCAACCCCGCCAACTTCGACATCATCCTGCGCACCTTGAGCATGGCGGTGGCAGTGTCGCTGGCCAGCGCCGCGCTGGCTTTCCCGATTGCCTGGTACATGGCGCGCTACACCACAGGCCGCACCAAAGCGTTTTTCTATATCGCGGTGATGATGCCGATGTGGGCCAGCTACATCGTCAAGACCTACGCCTGGACCCTGCTGCTGGCCAAGGGCGGCGTGGCGCAGTGGTTTGTGCAACGGCTGCACCTGGAGGGCCTGCTGCAGTTGCTGCTGGACATACCTGGTGTCGGCGGCAGTACGCTGTCCACCTCGCACCTGGGGCGGTTTCTGGTGTTCGTGTATATCTGGCTGCCGTTCATGATCCTGCCGATCCAGGCCTCGCTGGAACGCTTGCCGCCGTCGCTGCTGCAAGCCTCGGCAGACCTCGGCGCCAAACCCCGGCAAACCTTCATGCAGGTGGTGCTGCCCCTGGCGGTCCCAGGGATCGCGGCCGGCTCGATCTTTACCTTTTCGCTGACCTTGGGCGACTTCATCGTGCCGCAACTGGTCGGCCCGCCGGGCTATTTCATCGGCAGCATGGTGTACGCCCAGCAAGGCGCCATCGGCAACATGCCGATGGCGGCGGCGTTCACCCTGGTGCCGATCGTGCTGATCGCCGTGTACCTGTCCATCGTCAAACGCCTGGGGGCCTTCGATGCACTCTGACCGCGCCTCATGGGGCCTGCGCCTGGCGGCGTGGGGCGGGCTGGTATTCCTGCACTTCCCGATCCTGATCATCCTGCTGTATGCGTTCAATACCGAGGACGCAGCGTTCAGCTTCCCGCCCAAGGGCCTGACCTGGAAGTGGTTCAGCGTCGCCCTCGCCCGCCCCGACGTGCTCCAGGCGATCACGCTGTCGTTGCAGGTGGCCTGCCTGGCCACGTTGATCGCGCTGATACTCGGCACCCTGGCCGCTGCGGCGCTGTACCGGCGCAGCTTTTTTGGCAAGCAAGCCATCTCGCTGATGCTGATCCTGCCCATCGCGCTGCCTGGCATCATCACCGGCATCGCCCTGTTGTCGGCGTTCAAGCGCCTGGGGGTGGAACCTGGGCTGTTCACCATCGTCGTCGGGCACGCGACGTTCTGCGTGGTGATCGTCTACAACAACGTCATCGCCCGCCTGCGGCGCACGTCGCAGAGCCTGATCGAGGCCTCGATGGACCTGGGCGCCGACGGCTGGCAAACCTTCCTCTACATCATCCTGCCCAACCTCGGCTCGGCCCTGCTGGCGGGCGGCATGCTGGCGTTCGCGCTGTCTTTCGACGAAATCATCGTCACCACCTTTACAGCCGGCAACGAACGCACCTTGCCGATCTGGCTGCTCAACCAGCTCAGCCGCCCGCGCGATGTGCCGGTGACCAATGTGGTCGCCATGCTGGTAATGCTGGTCACCATGCTGCCGATTCTCGGCGCCTATTACCTGACCCGTGGCGGTGAAAGCGTTGCGGGCAGCGGCAAATGACCAAAAGGAGCTCCCAATGCAAACCCAAATGTTGATCAACGGCCGCCTGGTGGACGGTGAAGGCGCCGTGTGGACAGTCCTCGACCCCGCCACCGGCCAGGCGCTGGCGCAGATCAAGGAAGCCACCGAGGCCCAGGTCGATATCGCCGTGCGCGCGGCCGACCAGGCGTTCGACGGCTGGTCGCAAACACCGCCGAAAGAGCGCGCAGCCGCGTTGCTGGCGATTGCCGATAGCATCGAAGCCCACGGCGAGGCGCTGGCCAAGCTTGAGTCGGACAACTGCGGCAAGCCCTATAGCGCGGCGCTGAATGACGAAATCCCGGCCATCGCCGATGTATTCCGCTATTTCGCCGGTGCCGCCCGCTGCATGGGCGGCTCGGCGGCCGGCGAGTACCTGCCCGGGCACACCTCGATGGTGCGCCGCGACCCGCTGGGCGTGGTCGCCTCCATCGCCCCGTGGAACTACCCGCTGATGATGCTGGCATGGAAGATCGCCCCGGCCCTGGCCGCTGGCAACACCGTGGTGATCAAGCCGTCCGAGCTGACGCCGCTGACCGCGCTGCACCTCGGTGGGCTGCTGCAGGGCGTGCTGCCGGCCGGGGTACTGAACATCCTCTTCGGCCGTGGCCAGACGGTCGGTAACCCGCTGGTCACTCACCCCAAGGTACGCATGGTGTCGCTGACCGGGTCGATTGCCACGGGCGCGCACATCATTGGCGCCACGGCCGACAGCGTGAAGCGCACCCACATGGAGCTGGGCGGCAAAGCGCCGGTGCTGGTGTTCGACGATGCCGATGTGGACGCTGCCATCGAAGGCATTCGCACCTTTGGCTTTTACAACGCCGGGCAGGATTGCACCGCCGCTTGTCGCTTGTACGTGCAGGACGGCATCTATGAGCAGTTCGTCGAGCGCCTGGGCGAAGCGGTAGCCAGCATCAAGCCCGGCCTGCAGAACGCCCCAGACACCGAACTCGGCCCACTGATCAGCGCCCAGCACCGCGACAAAGTGGCGGGCCTGGTGCAACGCGCCGTTGACCAGCCGCATATCCGCCTGGTGACGGGGGGCAAGGCAATACCGGGCGAGGGGTTCTTCTTCGAGCCGACCGTACTGGCCGATGCCTTGCAGGATGACGAGATCGTGCGCACTGAAGTGTTTGGCCCAGTGGTCTCGGTGACCCGCTTCAGCGATGAAGCCCAGGCGCTGCAATGGGCCAATGACTCGGAATACGGCCTGGCGTCATCGCTGTGGACCCGCGACAGCAACCGCGCCCACCGCCTGGCGGCGCGCTTGCAGTATGGCTGCACCTGGGTGAATACCCACTTCATGCTGGTCAGTGAAATGCCCCATGGCGGGCAGAAGCGCTCAGGGTATGGGAAGGATATGTCGATGTATGGGCTGGAGGACTACACCTGCGTGCGGCATGTGATGTTCAAGCATTGAGGGTGAATTGAAGTGGCCGGCTGAGGGGCTTAGCCGGCGGTTTTGCGCAGATGTTCGCCGAAAGGTTTTCAGCGCCCATTAGACCGAGCGCCGCGCGGGCGGCGCTCGGTCTAATGGGCGCTGAAAAACTACCGGCAAACGTTTGAAGCCGCCCCTCCACGCCCGCGTGGCAGCGAAGGCCGAGCTGGCGCAAAAAAGCATCAACCAATGGGTCAGCGACACGCTCTATCAAGCGGCCTGCCGCTGAATCAATCGCGCAAGTCCGACTCATGAATCGGGTTGGCACGGTGAGTGGCGCGCTGGTACTGGGCCGGCCATGTGGCCTTGTTACCGCCCAGGTCATCGTCGGCATGCAGCGGCCAGTACGGGTCGCGCAGCAGTTCGCGGGCAAGGAAAATCAGGTCGGCCTGGCCGGTACGCAGAATGTGCTCGGCCTGGGCCGGCTCGGTGATCATGCCGACGGTGCCGGTGGCAATTTCCGACTCTTTACGCACGCGTTCGGCGAAACGGGTCTGGTAACCGGGGCCGGTGGGTATTTCGGCGTTGACCGAGGTACCGCCGGAGGACACATCGATCAGGTCCACACCCAGCACCCGCAGGCGCCGCGCCAGCTCGACGGTTTCGTCAGGGTTCCAGCCGTCCTCTACCCAGTCGGTGGCCGATACCCGCACGAACAGCGGCAGCTCCTTGGGCCAGACGTTGCGCACCGCTTCGGTGACCTGCAAGGTGAGGCGGATGCGGTTTTCGAAGCAACTGCCGTACTCGTCGCGGCGCTGGTTGCTCAGCGGCGAAAGAAACTGGTGCAGCAAGTAGCCGTGCGCGGCGTGGATTTCGACCACTTTGAAGCCTGCCGTCAGCGCCCGCCGGGCCGCGTCGACGAAGGCGTCGATGATACCCTGAATGTCGCCGGTGGTGAGCTCACGGGGCGCGGTGTGTTCGGGGTCGAAGGCGATCTTCGAAGGCCCGACAGGTTGCCAGCCGCCGTCTTCGATTTTGACGCTGCCGTGCTTGCCCAGCCAGGGTCGATGGGTGCTGGCCTTGCGCCCGGCGTGGGCGAGCTGAATGCCGGGGACGGCACCTTGGGCGGTGATAAAGCGGGTGATGCGTTGCAGCGGGGCGATCTGCGCGTCGTGCCACAGGCCGAGGTCTTCGGCGGTAATGCGCCCGTCCGGTGTGACGGCGACCGCTTCGGTGATCACCAGCCCCGCGCCGCCGACGGCGCGGCTGCCGAGGTGGACCAGATGCCAGTCATTGGCCAAGCCATCAGTGGCTGAATACTGGCACATTGGCGATACGGCAATGCGATTGGGCAGGGTTAGCTGACGCAGGGTGTAGGGCTCAAGCAACAGGCTCATGAGGGCACCTCCCAAGGACTCCAAATGGTTTGCCGGGCCGGGCGTTCGTTGTGAGTGGGGGGCCGGTACCGGTTTGATTGAGACTAGACCATGGGGGTGGGGTTCGGTTTTTTCTGGCGGTAGCAGGTACCGGCTTCACACTGTCAGTGTAGGAGCGGCCTTGTGTCGCGAAAGGGCTGCGTAGCAGCCCCAGCGATTTTGCATAAGGCCGAGTACTGGGGCTGCTACGCAGCCCTTTCGCGACACAAGGCCGCTCCTACACTCTAGAGCACAGCCCAAGTCACCGCGGCTCGATATGCGCAATCATCAGTTGCACACTCTCATTACCCCGAAACTCATTCACATCGAGCTTGTAGGCCAGCTCTACCCAGCGCACGGTAGGGTTTGGCCAGACGTCGCGATCAATGCCGAAGGCAATGCCGTCCAGGCGCACCGAACCGCATTCGCTCTTGAGCACCACCTTCAGGTGCCGCTCGCCCACCACCCGCTGTTCGAGCAACTGGAACACGCCATGGAACAGCGGCTCGGGGAAGTGCTGGCCCCAGGGGCCGGCATTGCGCAGGGCCTTGGCGAGGTCGAGGTGGAATTCCTCTACCGCCAGGCTGCCGTCTGAAAGCAGACGGCCGGTCAGGTCTTCTTCGCACAATTGGCGCCGGACTTCTTCATCGAACGCTTCGGAAAATGCAGGGAAATTACCCTCGGGCAAGGACAGGCCAGCCGCCATGGCGTGCCCGCCAAACTTGCTGATCAACGCTGGGTGCCGCGCCGCTACCGCGTCCAGTGCGTCGCGGATATGAAAACCCGGCACCGAACGCGCCGAGCCTTTGAGCACGCCGTCACCGGCGTCGGCGAAGGCGATGGTCGGGCGGTGGTAGCGCTCCTTCAAGCGCGAAGCCAGAATGCCGATCACACCTTGGTGCCAATCGGCATCGAACAGGCACAACCCGTACGGCATCGACTCCACCGGCAAGTCCTTGAGCTGCGCCAGTGCCTCGCGCTGCATGCCCTGTTCGATGGACTTGCGGTCCTGGTTCAGGCCATCCAGTTGCTGCGCCATGTCCAGCGCCAGCGCCTCGTCGTCGCACAACAGGCATTCGATGCCCAGGCTCATGTCGTCCAGGCGCCCGGCGGCGTTGAGCCGAGGGCCGAGAATGAAGCCCAGGTCGGTCGAAGTAATGCGTCGGTAGTCACGTCGGGCCACTTCCAGAATGGCCTTGAGCCCAGGCCGTGCACGGCCGGCGCGGATACGCTCGAGGCCCTGGTGCACCAGAATGCGGTTGTTGGCATCCAGCGGCACCACGTCGGCCACACTGCCCAGCGCGACCAGGTCCAGCAACTCGCCGATGTTCGGCTGCGGCTCAGTGGCATAGCGCCCGAGGCTGCGCAGGCGCGCGCGCAGCGCCATCAGCACGTAGAAAATCACCCCGACACCCGCCAACGACTTGCTGGGGAACTCGCAGCCCGGCTGGTTCGGGTTGACGATGGCATCGGCGGCAGGCAACGCATTGCCCGGCAGGTGGTGATCGGTGACCAGCACCGTCAGGCCTGCGGCCTTGGCCGCTGCCACGCCCTCGACGCTGGAAATACCGTTGTCCACGGTAATCAACAGCTGCGGCTGGCGCTGTAGCGCAACTTCGACGATTTCAGGGGTCAGGCCGTAGCCATACTCGAAACGGTTGGGCACCAGGTAATCGACATGGGCTGCGCCCAGCAGGCGCAAGCCGAGCACGCCGACGGTGCTGGCAGTGGCGCCATCGGCGTCGAAGTCGCCCACGATCAAAATGCGCTGGCGCTGGTCCAGCGCCTGCACCAGCAGTTCCACCGCAGCGTCGATGCCCTTGAGCTGCTGGTAAGGCAACAGCCGCGCCAGGCTCTTGTCCAGCTCGGCCTCGGATTGCACGCCGCGCGCGGCGTACAGACGGGTCAGCAAAGGTGGCAGGTTGCCCAGCAAGGGCAGTGTCGACGGCAGGGGACGGGGTTCGATACGCATGGGGTCTTCGGTAATCAGGGGTGGATCGGCTCAGCCGCGCTCGCCGAGCAGCCATTGCAGTTGCACTTCGTGCTGGCCACGGTCGTCGGTGACGAAGAGGGTCCCTTCGCTGATCATGACGTCCCACTTGAGGGTACGCGGCATATCCTTGGCGAGGACTTCCAGCACGTCCTGGGGCACAGCGGCAATGTTCAGGTTTTTCAGGTTCTTCACGGCACCCAGTACCTTGCCTTCCCATACCCGCAGGCTGCCATAGGCCAGCAAGCTGGTACGCTCGGTACGGCGCGAGCACCAGGTCAGGCGGTCAGCGTCAGGCTGGCCGACTTCGATCCAGTGCAGAATGCGGTCGTCCAGGCTTTTTTCCCACAAGGCAGCTTCGTCGACATCCGACAGACCGCGGCCAAATTCCAACTGCTCGTGGTACCAGAGCGCGTAGCCCAGCAAGCGCACGGCCATGCGCGCTTCGGTTTCCGAAGGGTGCCGGGCGATGGTTTGGCGTACGTTTTCGTACACGCCGCGGTCAAGGTCGGTCAGATTCAGTTCGAATTTGTAGGTAGTGGACGGCTGGGCCATGGACGCGGGCTTCGTTGAAAATAAAGGCGCACAGTCTACCCGATCTGGCCGCCGAGGGCGGCGGCGCATTTGCCCGTGCGCCACGACAGTACCTGACGCCGTCGAGCTGTGATAAAACCTCCGTTTTAGCGCATTCACCACGGACGCCCCATGCCAACGCCCAGCAAACCCCTCGCAGGCCTCAAAGTCATCGAGCTTGGCACCCTGATTGCCGGCCCGTTCGCCTCGCGCATCTGCGCCGAGTTCGGGGCCGAGGTGATCAAGGTCGAATCGCCCGACGGCGGCGACCCACTGCGCAAGTGGCGCAAGCTCTACGAGGGTACATCGCTGTGGTGGTTCGTGCAGGCGCGCAATAAACAGTCGCTGACCCTCAACCTCAAGCACCCGGAGGGTATCGAGGTGCTCAAGCGCCTGCTCGCCGAGGCCGACATCCTGATCGAAAACTTCCGCCCCGGCGTGCTGGAAAAGCTCGGCCTGGGCTGGGACGTGCTGCATGCGCTCAACCCGCGCCTGGTGATGGTGCGCCTGTCGGGCTTCGGCCAGACCGGCCCGATGAAAGACCAGCCAGGCTTCGGCGCCGTCGGTGAGTCCATGGGTGGGCTGCGCTATATCACAGGCTTTGAGGACCGCCCGCCGGTGCGCACCGGCATTTCCATCGGTGATTCGATTGCCGCCCTGTGGGGCGTGATCGGCGCGCTGATGGCGTTGCGTCACCGCGAAGTCAACGCAGGCCTTGGGCAAGTGGTGGATGTGGCGCTGTACGAGGCGATCTTCGCCATGATGGAAAGCATGGTGCCGGAGTTCGACGTGTTCGGTTTTATCCGCGAACGCACCGGCAATATCATGCCCGGCATCACGCCCTCGTGTATCCACACCAGCGCCGATGGCCGCCATGTACAGATCGGCGCCAACGGCGATGCGATCTTCAAGCGCCTGATGCACGCCATCGGCCGCGACGACCTGGCCGAAGATGCCTCGCTGGCCAGCAACGATGGCCGTGATGCGCGCCGTGACGAGCTGTACGGGGTGATCGACCGCTGGGTCAACAGCCTGCCACTGGAGCAGGTCATGCAGGCACTGAACAAGGCCGAGGTGCCGGCCAGCCGCATCTATTCTGCCGAGGACATGTTCAGCGACCCGCAGTACCTGGCCCGTGAGATGTTCCTTCAGGCCAAGTTGCCGGACGGCAAGCCGTTCAAGATGCCGGGCATCGTGCCCAAGCTTTCCGATACCCCAGGCTCTGCCGAATGGGTCGGCCCGCAACTCGGCGAGCACACCGCCGCCGTGCTTGGCGCCCTGGGTTACGACGCGGCGGCCATCGCCCGTCTGCGTGAGAGCGGCGCGGTCTGACCGCGCCAGGCCCCCGCCCAGTGCTGCGCCTGAGCGCCCTCGCCTGCCTGCTGCTGAGCACCCTTGCAGCACCCCAGGCACACGCCCGCGAACGCCTGCTGTGGCTGGTCCGTGACTTGCCGCCGTTCACCATTTTCGAAGGGGCTGCCAAAGGCCAGGGCGTGGTCGACCAGATGCTGCCCATGCTGATCGCACAGATGCCGGAGTACGACCACAGCGTGGTGCGGGTCAACCGTGCACGCGGTATCCAGATGCTTCAGGAGCCCAGTTTCACCTGCGACCCGACCCTGCTGTGGACCCCGGAACGCGCAGCCTACGTCACCTTCTCCAAGCCGTTGCTCGGGGTAATGAGCAGCGGCCTGGTGGTGCGCAAGCAGGACAAGGCGCTGCTGGCGCCTTACCTTGAGCAGCACCAGGTTGACCTTGCCCCGCTATTGGCGCACAGCCAGCTCAAGTTGGGCATCGTGGCCCAGCGCAGCTACAGCGCTCAGGTAGACGACATACTGCGCGGTTTGCCCGAGCAGGCCTTGAGCCGCCACTATGGTACCGAGGCCACTGCCAGCCTGCTGCAAATGCAGCAACTGGGCCGCCTGCAGATAGTGCTCGGGTATTGGCCCGAGATCCGCTACCTGATCCAGCAGCAGGGCGGTGCGGCCGAGGATTACGATTTCTACCCCATCAAGGGCGTCAAGCAGTACCAGTTCTTGCGCGTGGGCTGCTCCAACACCGACCTGGGCCGCCAGGCGATTGCCCGTATCGACAAGTTGCTGCCAGCCCTTCGCCGCGACACCTTGCCTGGCCTGTACGCGCGCTGGCTGGAACCGGAACTGCAAAGCAGCTATCTGCACCAGGCTCGGGAGTTTTTCGAAAGCTCCGCAGCCGACGCACCGCCCGTTCCCTGAAGCCAGGCAAAAAGAAACCCCGGGCGCTGGGGAGAACGGCCGGGGTCAAGCGAAAGCCTTGGGGGCTCCCGGGACAACCTGACGAATACCGGAGCAAAGCACCGTCAAGCTGGCCTCGATATTTCTGATACGCGTGTCAGGCAAAGGTTCCCTGGGGCTGACGTTGGTGTTGCAGGGCCGCGATCACGCAGGGCTGCAGGCGACCTTCGGCAATTTGCAGGTCGCGGTGCAGGCCATCGACCAGGTCGATGAGCAGGTGCTGTTCCAGTAGCTGGCGCACAGCCACCTTGCGTTGCAGGATCAGGCCGCCATGTTCGTCATGCAGCGTGAGCTGGACGGTGCCATCGGCGTCGAGGTTGCCGAGCGTGGTTTGGTAAGGGGTCAGGGCATCGTTGAGCAGTCTGCAGATTCTTTCCATCCGGATCACTCGCTGTCTGGGGGGGGAGATATCAAAACTGACCATCGCGCTTGCAGGAAAGTTCGCACGGCCATGCGGCTAGACCGAGCATGCCGGAGCAAGATGACAGTTTCGCGCAATGGCCCTGGTTGCTTTAGCCATTACCGTCGGCGCCGAGAGAAGGCTGGAGGATTAGCCGAAAGAACTTTACCGTCTATGGGATTGGGCGCCGCTTGCGCGGCGCATCGCAGGCTAGCGCCAGCTCCCACAGAGGCCATGCGCAACCGCAACATTGCTGGTTGGACCCAATCCTATGGGAAATGATAGACAGTTGTGGCGAGCGGGCTTGTCCCGCGTTGGGCTGCGCAGCAGCCCTGAAAACCCAAGGGGCAAGCCCGCTCACCACAAGGAGATATGTCTGGCGGGAACAGGCTTGTACAAAACCATAGAATCTCCCACATATACTGCGCCAGTCCTTATAGAGATGTCTGACTGAAATCCTGTGGGAACTGGCGCCAGCCTGTGATAGGGCCGCCCCAGGCTACCTTGCTACACCCGCGCCAAGGCCTTTTCCAGCGCTACCGTCGACATCGGCCAAGCCAGCTCGCCGACCACGCGAAACCCACGCTTGCGGGCTTCCCGGGCCAGGTCGCGGGTCTGGTCACTGCCCTGCCCCACAAACAACAGCGCCCTCGGCGCAGCGCCGGGCTGCAGGTGCTGGAACAAGGACCGTGCGCACCCTTCAGGCATACCCTGATCGAGCACCAGCACATCGACCACCTGTTCACGGCCCAGGCGCGCAGCGGTGTCTTCGAGGTCGTCGCTCAGGCGCACGTTGAACACCCCCTGGGCATTGAACGCCTGGTGCAGGAGGATCTGGTGAAAGGGGCGGGCCTGATGGATGAGGACATGGAGGCTGCGCATCGGCCTCTCCCTGAATAAATGAAGCTCGCACCTTAATGAAAGCGGCGGCCTGCGATATATAGGAAAAGTCCGATCAAGCCTGCCGAAACGGCCGGGATTGAGAGGGGAAAAGCAAAGGGGCCGCAAAGCGGCCCCCAGATAACAACCGATGCTTACAGCGGCTTGCCGCGGTTGCCGTGCTGGCTGACAAATGCCTGAACAGCTTTTAGGTCGTTCGGCAGAACCGTGCAGCGCTCTTCGCGGCTGAACAGGTCGCTCAGGTGAGCGGGCAATTCCAGCGCCTTGCCAACACCGGCCTTTTCCACCGCTTCCGGGAACTTGACCGGGTGGGCGGTGCCGAGCACCACCATCGGCGTGTCGAGGCTGCGGCGGCACTCGCGGGCGGCCTTGACGCCAATCGCGGTGTGCGGGTCGAGAACTTCACCCGTCGCTGCGAACACGTCGCCGATGGTTTCGCAGGTTTGCTCGTCGGTCACTGCCAGCGAGTCGAACAGCTTGCGGGCTTCGGTCCAGCGGTCTTGCTCGACGCTGAAACCACCACCTTGCTTGAAGTTGGCCATCAATTCGGCAATCGCTGCGCCGTTGCGCCCGTGCAGGTCGAACAGCAGGCGTTCGAAGTTGGACGACACCATGATGTCCATCGACGGCGACAGCGTCGGGTGCAGGGTGTCCTTGACGTACTGGTTGCCGCTCATGAAGCGGTGCAGGATGTCGTTGCGGTTGGTCGCGACCACCAGCTGGCTGATCGGCAGGCCCATGTTGCGCGCCAGGTAGCCGGCAAAGATGTCGCCGAAGTTGCCGGTTGGCACCGAGAACGCCACCGATCGCGCCGGGCCACCCAGCTGCAGCGCTGCATGGAAGTAGTAGACGATCTGGGCCATGATCCGTGCCCAGTTGATCGAGTTGACCGCCACCAGGCGAGTGCCCTTGAGGAAGGACTGGTCAGCGAAGCTGGCCTTGACCATTTCCTGGCAATCATCGAAGTTGCCTTCGATGGCGATGTTGTGGATGTTATCGCCCGGGATGGTGGTCATCTGCCGGCGCTGCACTTCCGACACACGTTGGTGCGGGTGCAGGATGAAAATGTCGACGTTGTCGCAACGGCGGCAGCCTTCGATGGCGGCAGAGCCGGTATCACCGCTGGTGGCACCGACAATGACCACACGCTCGCCACGCTTGACCAGAATGTGGTCGAGCAGGCGGCCGAGCAGTTGCAGGGCAAAGTCCTTGAACGCCAGGGTTGGGCCGTGGAACAGCTCCATCACCCACTCGTTTCCGTTGAGCTGACGCAGCGGCGCAACCGCCGCGTGGGCGAAGGCGCCGTAGGTTTCTTCGAGAATCTTCTTGAAGTCGGCATCGGCGATGCTGCCGGTGACGAACGGGCGCATCACTCGGAAAGCCAGCTCGTGGTACGGCAGCCCTGCCCAGGAAGCGATTTCTTCCTGGGTGAAGCGTGGCAGGTTTTCGGGAACGTACAGGCCGCCATCGGTGGCGAGGCCAGCCAGCAGCACGTCTTCGAAGTTCAGGGCCGGAGCCTGGCCGCGGGTACTGATATAGCGCATGGGTGCAAACCTTTGGTTTGAGCGGCAAGTGGCGAGCTGCAAGCTACAAGAAAGAGCCGACTGGCGTTGTTCTTGCGCCCTGCACTGCAACCTTGCCGCATAGGTAATCTGATCAAAGCCCCAACACCGAACTGCTTCATCTTGCAGCTTGCAGCGTGAGGCTTGCCGCTTAGTTGAGCTGTTCGACGCGGATGCGCACTACCGGGCCAACCACGTCCTGCAGGGCTTCCAGGGCGACAATGGCGTCGTTGATGCGATGCTCGACCACACCGTGGGTGACCAGGATCATCGGCACCAGGCCGTCCTGCTCCTCGGCTTCCTTCTGCATGATCGACTCGATGTTGATACCGCGCTCCGACAGGATGCTGGCAACCTGGGCCAGCACGCCCGGATGGTCCTTGGCCTGGATGCGCAGGTAATAGGCGCTTTCGCACGCATCGATCGGCAGGATCGGGTGGGCCGACAGCGAGTCTGGCTGGAATGCCAGGTGCGGCACACGGTTTTCCGGGTCGCAGGTCATGGCGCGAACCACGTCGACCAGGTCGGCGATCACCGACGATGCAGTCGGCTCCATGCCGGCGCCGGCGCCGTAATACAGGGTGGAGCCTGCGGCATCGCCATTGACCATGACTGCGTTCATCACGCCATTGACGTTGGCGATCAGGCGGTCGCTCGGGATCAGCGTGGGGTGCACGCGCAGCTCGATGCCATCGGCAGTACGACGGGCCACACCAAGGTGCTTGATGCGGTAGCCCAGGGCCTCGGCGTAGTTCACGTCAGCTGTGGTCAGCTGGGTGATGCCTTCGGTGTAGGCCTTGTCGAACTGCAGCGGGATGCCAAAGGCGATGGACGCCAGGATCGTCAGCTTGTGCGCCGCATCGATGCCTTCGACGTCGAAGGTCGGGTCGGCTTCGGCGTAACCCAGCGCCTGGGCTTCGGCCAGCACGTCAGGGAAGGTACGGCCCTTGTCGCGCATTTCGGTGAGGATGAAGTTGCCGGTGCCGTTGATGATGCCGGCCAGCCAGTTGATACGGTTGGCCGACAGCCCTTCGCGGATGGCCTTGATCACCGGGATACCGCCCGCCACGGCTGCCTCGAAGGCAACGATGACGCCCTTCTCGCGGGCCTTGGCGAAGATCTCGTTACCATGCACGGCAATCAGCGCCTTGTTGGCAGTGACCACATGCTTGCCGTTTTCGATGGCCTTGAGCACCAGGTCGCGGGCGATGGTGTAGCCACCGATCAGCTCGATGACGATATCAATCTCGGGATTGGTCGCAACGTCGAACACATCAGCGGTAATGGGGGTACCGGTAATCTGGCAGTTCGGGTTCTGCGAGCGCATGGCAATCTGTGCCACTTCAATACCGCGCCCGGCACGGCGGGCAATCTCCTCGGCGTTGCGCTGAAGTACATTGAAGGTACCGCCACCGACGGTCCCCAACCCACAGATGCCTACTTTGACCGGTTTCACTGTGAACTCCCCATTGAACGGCCGGCGCCTGCGCCGACCGTGAAACATGCCGTCACCCCATGACGACGGCGTACTGAATTGATTACTTGCCGGCCGCCAGGGCCAGCTTGGCCACTTGCGGTGCGGGCTGGTAGCCCGGAATCACCTGGCCGCTTTCAAGCACGATGGCCGGCGTGCCGTTGACGCCGATCGACTGGCCCAGGGCAAACTGCTTGCCGACCGGGTTGGTGCACTTGGCAGCTTTGATTTCCTTGCCATCGACCATTTTGTCCAGCGCCGCGCGGCGGTCGCTGGAGCACCACACTGCCTGCAGTTGCTCATCGCCGGCCGAGCCCAGGCCCTGGCGCGGGAAGGCGACGTAACGCACTTCGATGCCGCGCTTGTTCAGCTCGGGCACTTCGGCGTGCAGCTTGTGGCAATACGGGCAGGTGGTGTCAGTGAATACGGTGATATGCGACTTGGTCTCGCCCTTGGCCGGGTACACGACCATTTCGCCAGCCGGGATGCCGTTGATCAGCTTGGCAATGCCCTGGCGCTCGGTTTTTTCGGTGAGGTTGACGGGTTTGCCGTCCTGGATCTGGAACAGGTAGCCCTGCATCACGAACTGGCCATCGCCGCTTGCGTACAGTACGCGGCCGCCCTGCAGCTTGACCTCGTAGAGCCCACTGACGGGGCTGCTGGCAACGCTCTCGACCGGCACTTCCAGCGACAGGTTCTGCAACGATTTACGGATGGCCTGCTCGGCCCCGGCATTGCTGTCGGTGGCTGCGGCGAAGGCAAAAGTGCTGGCCAACGCCAAAGCGGCGGCGGCGAAAATCTGGGTCACGCGCATGGGGTACTCCTGAAGGCGGACGGGGCCGGGCAAGCGAGCCTGCGAGTGGATCGCGGCGTTGCGACGGCCCTTGCAACAAACCGCCCAAGCCTACCACAACAGAGGGGTGCAGAATGATCCCTCACGCGCCACTCGGCAGAACATGAATTTCATTCATCCACGCGGATGGTGCTGGGCATGCAGCTGTTGCAGGCGGGCTTTGGCGACATGGGTGTAGATTTGCGTGGTGGACAGGTCACTGTGGCCCAGCAGCATCTGCACCACGCGCAGGTCGGCGCCGTGGTTGAGCAGATGGGTAGCAAAGGCATGGCGCAGGGTGTGCGGCGACAGCGGCTTGTCGATGCCGGCCACGCGAGCATGGTGCTTGATACGGTGCCAGAAGGTCTGGCGGGTCATCTGCTCGCCGCGCAGGCTGGGGAACAGCACGTCGCTGGGGCGGCCATTGAGCAGTTCGGCGCGGCCGTCGCGCAGGTAGCGCTCGATCCATACCACTGCCTCTTCGCCCATGGGCACCAGGCGCTCCTTGCTGCCTTTGCCCATCACCCGCAGCACACCTTGACGCAGGTTGACCTGATCGAGGGTCAGGCTGACCAGTTCGGTGACGCGCAGGCCGCAGGCATACAGCACCTCCAGCATGGCGCGGTCGCGCTGGCCGATGGCCTCGCCCAGCTCCGGGGCCTGCAGCAAGGCTTCAACGTCCGCCTCTGACAGGGATTTGGGCAATGGCCTGCCCAGTTGCGGCATGTCGACCTGCAAGGTCGGGTCGACGGCGATCATCCGCTCGCGCAGCAGGTAGCGGTAGAAACCGCGTACGCCGGACAGAAAACGCGCTGTCGAACGGGGTTTGTAGGCCTGGTCGAAACGCCAGGCCAGATGATCGAGAATCAACTCGCGGCCAGCATCGGGCAACGCCACGCCTTTCTCCTGCAACCAGCCATTGAACAAGGCCAGGTCGCTGCGGTAGGACGCGCGGGTGTTGTCGGACAGGCCTTTTTCCAGCCAGAGGGCGTCGAGGAATTGGTCGATCAGGGGGTGGTCGAGGGCGGGCATTGGGGGCTTGATGTACCGACTGTTTAAGGGGCTCAGTGTTTCACAGCAGGTTGTAGATTGTCTGTACTGGCCTCATCGCAGGCTGTCGCCAGCTCCTACAAAAATCCGGGCTCGCCTCTATATTGTGGTTGTGCGCGGTCTTTGTGGGCGCTGGCGACAGCCTGCGATGAGGCCCGGACAGGCTCTTGAAAACCACAGCATGAACACAGGCGGTTGCGCGCCTCGATAAAGCCCAGAAAGCAAAAAAGCAGCCCGAAGGCTGCTTTTTCTCTCGCACGGCGGCCTGGGCCACCGGTCAAACTGTCCTCAGGACAGTTTTTCCTTGATGCGAGCTGCTTTACCGGACAGGTCACGCAGGTAGTACAGCTTGGCTTTACGCACGTCACCACGACGTTTCACGGCCAGGCTGTCGATCTGCGGGCTGTAGGTCTGGAAGGTACGCTCAACGCCAACGCCGCTGGAGATCTTGCGCACGGTGAAGGCGCTGTTCAGACCGCGGTTACGCTTGGCGATAACGACGCCTTCGAATGCCTGCAGACGCGAGCGATCGCCTTCCTTCACTTTAACCTGGACGACAACGGTGTCGCCTGGTGCGAAGGTTGGGATTTCCTTGCTCATCTGCTCGGCTTCGAGCTGCTGGATGATTTTGTTAGTCATGCTGTGCTCCTAAGATGGATACGTGATCCACCATCGATACGTTTAACTATCGTCCCGCTCGCGGAGATATTCCTCGAGCAGCTTCTTCTCTTCTCCAGAAAGTGAGCGACTTTCCAGAAGATCGGCGCGTCGTTCGAAGGTCCTACCAAGGGACTGCTTCATCCGCCATCGCCGGATATGTGCATGGTTGCCACTTAGCAACACGTCGGGAACACGCTGATCCGCATACACCTCAGGTCGGGTGTAGTGCGGGCAATCCAGCAGACCGTCGGTGAAAGAGTCTTCCTCCGCCGAGTCCACATGCCCTAAAGCTCCGGGCAGCAGCCGCGTAACCGCATCGATCAGTACCATGGCCGGCAGCTCGCCACCGGAAAGCACATAGTCGCCAATCGACCACTCTTCATCGACATGAGCCTCGATAAAACGCTCGTCGATGCCTTCATAACGACCGGCGATCAGGATCAACGATTCCTGTTCGGCCAGGCCTTTGACCGCTTGCTGATTCAGCTTGCGGCCTTGCGGCGAAAGGTAAATTACCTTTGCCGATGCTCCGGTCGCTTGCTTGGCGCTAGCCAAAGCGTCTTCCAGAGGCTTGATTTTCATCACCATGCCCGGACCACCGCCAAACGGCCGATCATCCACGGTGTGGTGGCGATCTGTGGTGTAGTCCCGCGGGTTCCAGCAGGTCACTTGCAGCAACCCCTGTTTCACCGCGCGGCTGGTAATGCCGTACTCGGTGATGGCCGAAAACATCTCAGGGAACAGCGTGATGACGTCTACACGAAGGCTACCCATCGGTTAGAAATCCGCATCCCATTCGACTCGCATCACACCGGCTTCGAGGTCGATTGCCAGCACGCACTGCCCGGTATAGGGCAACAGACGCTCGCGATCATCCAGGCTGCCTGCGCAAGGCTTGACCACCAATACATCGTTTGCGCCGGTTTCCAACAGGTGATCGACCTTGCCGAACAGTTGTTCGTCCTGGTTGATGACCTTCAGACCTACCAACTGGTACCAGTAGTACTCGTCAGCGGCCAGGTTGGGCAAAAGGCTCCGCGGTATGCAGATTTCAAAGCCGCTCAGAAGACGGGCTTCTTCACGATCCTCGAGGCCTTTCAATTTAACGACCAGGCCCTTTTGGGAGCCACGACCGCTAACCAGCTCGACCTGTTTTACCTTGCCTTCGTGCTTGAGCGTCCAGCGCGGGTAATCCAACAGGTTTTCAATCGGATCGGTAAAGGAATACACCTTCACCTCGCCGCGAACGCCGTGTACCGAAAAAATCTTGCCTACAACGATCAGATCGTCAGGCTTTTCTGGCGTCGCGTTCATACTGCTCAGGCTGCAGCCTTGGCAGCTTCCTTCAGCAGCTGAGCAACACGCTCAGACGGCTGTGCGCCCTGGCTCAGCCAGTAGGTGACGCGCTCTTGGTTGACCGACAGTTTGACTTCGGCGCCCGATGCGATCGGGTTGAAGAAGCCAACGCGCTCAACGAAACGGCCGTCACGGGCGTTACGCGAGTTGGTCACGGTCAGGTGGTAGAAAGGGCGCTTCTTGGAGCCGCCACGGGCAAGACGGATGGTTACCATGTGAACATCGTTCCTATAGTCGGTGCTGCAAAACTGAATGCCCAATGGGCACACGCGTGCCCAAAAGGCCGCATATTCTCGGGGAATACACGGACATTTGCAAATGCCTTTTTCGGCAAGCACATGGCCCACCGTTCATTTTTGCCGGTTGAAGCCGCCAAATGGCGGCAGTGTCCCCGCCAGTGCGGGGGTCTGGCGGGTTTTCCTTCTATAAGGAAGACCCGCCTGATTCGATTACATCTTCGGCATGCCGCCACCTGGCAGCATCCCACCCAGGCCGCGCATCATCTTGGCCATGCCGCCCTTGGTGGAGAATTTCTTCATCATCTTCTGCATCTGCTTGTGCTGCTTGATCAGCCGACCGATGTCCTGCACCTGGGTGCCGGAACCGAGGGCGATACGGCGCTTGCGCGAACCGCTGATCAGGTCAGGGTCACGGCGCTCGGCAGGGGTCATGGAGTTGATGATCGCTTCCATTTGCTTGAACTGCTTCTCGGCAGCGCCCTGGGCGTTGCCCATCTGCGACAGGTTGACGCCGCCGATGCTCGGCAGTTTGTCCATGAGCCCGCCGAGGCCGCCCATGTTCTTCATTTGTTGCAGTTGGTCGCGGAAGTCTTCGAGGTCGAAACCCTTGCCCTTCTTGAGCTTCTTGGCGAGCTTGTCGGCCTTGGCCTTGTCGATGTTCTGCTCGGCCTGCTCGATCAGGCTGAGCACGTCGCCCATGCCGAGGATGCGCGAGGCGATACGGTCAGGGTGGAACGGCTCCAGGGCCTCGGACTTCTCGCCCATACCGATGAACTTGATCGGCTTGCCGGTAATGGCGCGCACCGACAGCGCGGCACCGCCACGGGCGTCACCGTCGACCTTGGTCAGCACCACGCCGGTCAGCGGCAGGGCATCACCGAAGGCCTTGGCGGTGTTGGCGGCGTCCTGGCCGGTCATGGCGTCGACCACGAACAGCGTTTCGATCGGCTTGACCGCGGCGTGCAGGGCCTTGATCTCGTCCATCATGTCGGTATCGACATGCAGGCGGCCGGCGGTATCGACGATGACGACGTCGATGAACTTGAGCCGTGCTTCGCGAATGGCGGCCTCGGCGATGTCGACCGGCTTCTGGCTGATATCGGACGGGAAGAACGTCACGCCGATGTCATTGGCCAGGGTTTCGAGCTGCTTGATCGCCGCCGGGCGATAAACGTCGGCGGACACCACCATGACGCTTTTCTTCTTGCGCTCTTTGAGGTGGCGGGCCAGCTTGCCGGCGGTGGTGGTCTTGCCCGCGCCTTGCAGGCCGGCCATCAACACCACCGCAGGTGGCGTGGTGTTCAGCGCCAGCTCTTCGTTGGCATCGCCCATCAGGCTTTCGAGTTCGGCCTGGACGATCTTGACGAAGGCCTGGCCTGGCGTGAGGCTGCGCGACACTTCAGTGCCGACGGCGCGTTCCTTGATGCTGTTGACGAAATCCTTGACCACCGGCAGGGCAACATCGGCCTCGAGCAGGGCCATGCGCACTTCGCGCAGCGTGTCCTTGATGTTGTCTTCGGTCAGCTTGGCCTTGCCGGTGACATGGCGCAGCGTCTGTGACAGGCGGTCGGTCAGGTTTTCGAACATGGTGATCCTTTCAGGCCTAGTTGAGCCGAGGTTTTTCAGGTGCCGTGGGGGGAAATGCACACCCGCCAGGCACAACAAGGCGGCGATTATAGCGGAGACTGCCTGCTGCGCACACCTTCGCACCTGGCCGATAGATATTCGGTGGCCCGACAGCACAGCGCACACGCTCTTGATCTTGCTTCTAAGCGCGCGATAGCTCAGGCGACGCAAAGTGCGACTTCAGGAGGCCGAACGCAGGGCTTGCGTAGGGAGGTGATCCCGCCACGAGCGGGACTGATGATGGGAGCGAGCGGCTTTGGTTACTTTGGCCGGGGGCGCCTAGCCAAGAGCAAAGTAACCCGCCGTAAGGGCGCAAAGGTGACTAAGCGTCGACATCAAAAATGAATGCGCATAAACATCTCAAAACCACAGACATCAGCAAACCTGCACCGGCCTCATCGCAGGCTATCGCCAGCTCCCACGCAGGCCGTGCTCAACCGCAACAGTGCTGGTTGGACCCAATCCTGTGGGAAATGATAAAGAGTCGTGGCGAGCGGGCTTGTCCCGCGTTGGGCTGCGCAGCAGCCCTGAAACCCCAGGGGCTGCTGCGCAGCCCAACGCGGGACAAGCCCGCTCGCCACAAAGGAGCTCGCCACAAGGAGATGTGTCTGGCGGGAACAGGTTTGTACAAAACCATAGAACCTCCCACAGAGACCGACAGCAGCAGGCTTCCTAGAACCGCGAGTTCTATGCCAAACTCCGTCTCTTTAGGGCTTGCCTCCCAGGACTTATGCTCTCTTCACCCAGCCTCATCCCCAATCTCATCGCCGCCTTCCTTTATGTGGCCGCGACCGTCTATCAGGCAACCGGCCTGGCCCGTGGCGCCCGCGCCGACAAACGGCTGCTGGGCGCTATCGGTGCCTTGGCGGTAGCCGCCCAAGCCGGCGCGCTGTTCTTCCAACTGATCACGCCGCTGGGCCTGAGCCTGGATTTCTTCAGCGCCGCCAGCCTGATCGCCGTGGCCGTCATTGCCCTGACCCTGCTCGCGTGCCTGAGCATTCCGGTAGAAAACCTGCTGGTGCTGCTGTTCCCGCTGGGTGCCGTCACCGCGCTGCTGGCGCAGTTCGCACCGGCCGGCACCGTGCCGCTGGTCAATGAAGAACCCGGCATTCTTGCGCATATCCTGCTATCGATCCTGGCCTACGGCTTGTTCACCATCGCCGTATTCCAGGCCTTGCTGCTGTTGCTGCAGGACTACCAGCTGAAAAACAAGCACCCGTCCGGCCTGATTCGCAACTTCCCGCCGCTGCAAACCATGGAAAGCCTGCTGTTCGGCTTCCTCTGGGCCGGCTGGGTACTGTTGTCGCTGTCGCTGCTGTCGGGCTGGCTGTTCCTCGACAACCTGTTTGCCCAGCACCTGGTCCACAAAACCCTGCTCGCCTGCGTGGCATGGGTGGTGTTCAGCGTGCTGCTGTGGGGCCGCACGCGCCTGGGCTGGCGTGGCCACAAGGCGATCCGCTGGACCCTGGCCGGTTTCTGCCTGCTGATGCTGGCCTATTTCGGCAGCAAGCTGGTCCGCGAATTCATCCTGCACATCTGACGGTCGCCCATGGATAGCCTGCCGTACGCCCCGCTGCTCGGCACCCTCGCTCTGGCCCTGCTGTGGTCGGCGCTGTTTACTGCCGTAGACAGCGCACGCCAGCAACTCAACGGCCATGCCGAACCCGCCCTGCCCGCCCAGGCGCTGGTACTGTGCGCCTGCCTTGGCAAGCTGCTGGTGCTGGGCCTGGCCTGCCTGATCGGGCAACGCTACAGCGGCGAGCATGGTTTCTGGATGGCCGGCCTTGGCGGTGCGCTCGCCCTGCTGGTGTTCGCCGAATACCTGCCGCGACGCCTGATCCGGCGCAACCCGCACGCCTTCGTGAGCCTCGGCGCCAGCCTGCTCAAGCTGCCGCTGATGCTGTTGCAGCCGCTGGCCTGCCTGCTTGACGGCATCGCCCGGTTGATCCTGCGGCCGTTTCGCGTGCAGCCAACCGCCACCGCCCTGCACCCGCAGGAAACCGACGACTTCGACGAAGACGAACAGCACGAGCCGCCCCGCCACGGCCTGCTCGAAGGCTTGCAGGCGCTGGACAGGATCACCGTCAATGACATCCTGGTACCGCGTAACGAGGTAGATGGCATCAACCTCGACGAGCCCATCGCACACATCATCGAGCAATTGATCGTCAGCCGTCATACCCGCCTGCCGGTGTATCACAACGACATCAACCAGGTTGAGGCGGTGCTCAACACCAAGCTCATCAGCCACCTGTTGCCGCGCGCCGAACTCACCCTGGAGGCGCTGCGCGGTGCCTGCTACGAACCGTATTTCGTGCCCGAAAGCACGCCGCTGCAGATGCAGCTACTGAACTTCCACAAGCAACAGCGGCGCATGGGCGTGGTGGTGGACGAATACGGCGAAGTGCTGGGCATCGTCACCCTTGAAGACATCCTCGAAGAAATCGTCGGGGAATTCGAAGACGAACAAAGCCTGGAAAACCCCCACGTACACCCACAGGAAAACGGGCGCTTTGTCATCGAGGGCGCCGCTTCATTGCGCGAAATCAACCGCACCCTGGGCTGGCACCTGCCCTGCGATGGCGGGCCGAAAACCCTCAACGGGCTGGTCACCGAAGCACTGGAAAGCATCCCCGAAAGCGCGGTGTGCCTGAAAATCGGCCGCTATCGCCTGGAAATCCTCGAAACCGAGGACAATTGCGCAAGCAAGGTACTGGTCTGGACCGTGACCCGATAGCTATACTCGGTCACGCTTACCCAGCTCCCGCCGCCACGCCTGCTATCCGCAAACGGCGCCGCGCGGCCAGTACGCCACACTGACACGCCCTGCGCGCTGCTTCACCACCCCGAACAGCCCGCCCCCGCCTTCTTACCCCCGGGCCATCGTAAGTGAGCGAACCATAACAATACGCTCCGGCCGCTTTGCGCCTGTCGCTTTGCCGTGCCCCATGGAGCATCGACTGTCAGGGACCTACCAAAATGACTTCCAGCAGCACCTACGCCGAACCTGCCGAGGCGCCCCCGGTCAACTCGCCTGCGCGGGTGGCTACCGCCAGTTTTATTGGCACCGCCATCGAGTTCTACGATTTCTACGTCTACGCCACGGCTGCAGCCTTGGTAATCGGGCCGATTTTCTTCCCGTCGGGTTCTGGCACCGTGCAGATGCTCGCGGCGTTCATCACCTTTGGCATCGCCTTCCTGGCCAGGCCGCTAGGTTCGGCGCTGTTCGGCCATTTTGGCGACCGTATTGGCCGAAAATCCACGTTGGTGGCTTCGCTGCTGCTGATGGGTGTATCGACCACGCTGATCGGCGTGCTGCCGGGCTATGACAGCATTGGCATCTGGGCACCGATCATCCTCTGCGTGCTGCGCTTCGGCCAAGGCCTGGGCCTGGGCGGTGAATGGGGCGGCGCGGCGCTGCTGGCCACCGAGAATGCGCCCAAGGGCAAGCGCGCCTGGTTCGGCATGTTCCCGCAACTGGGCCCCTCGATTGGTTTTCTGGCCGCGAACGGCCTGTTCCTGACACTGGCCCTAGTGCTCAGTGACGAGCAGTTCCGCGAGTGGGGCTGGCGCATCCCGTTCCTGCTCAGCGCAGCGCTGGTGCTGGTCGGCCTGTACGTTCGCCTGAAGCTTGAAGAAAGCCCAGTGTTCGCCAAGGCCGTGGCGCGCCAGGAGCGCGTCAAGCTGCCGGTGGTCGAGCTGTTCGCCCAGTACTGGCTGCCAACCCTGCTGGGCGCGGCGGCGATGGTGGTGTGCTATGCGCTGTTCTATATCTCGACGGTGTTCTCGCTGAGCTACGGGGTGAATACCCTGGGCTACAGCCGCCAGACCTTCCTCGGCATGCTGTGCTTCGCCGTGGTGTTCATGGCCCTGGCCACACCATTGTCGGCCTGGCTCAGCGACCGCTACGGGCGCAAGCCGGTGCTGATCACCGGCGCCCTGCTGGCGATTGCTTCGGGCTTTGCCATGGAGCCGCTGCTCACCTCGGGCTCCACCGCCGGGGTGACGCTGTTCCTGAGCATCGAGCTGTTCCTGATGGGGGTAACCTTCGCCCCGATGGGCGCGTTGCTGCCTGAGCTGTTCCCGACCCACGTGCGTTATACCGGCGCTTCGGCGGCCTACAACCTGGGCGGCATCGTCGGCGCATCGGCGGCACCGTTCTTTGCCCAGCAGTTGGTCAGCATGGGTGGGTTGAGCTGGGTTGGGGGGTATGTGTCGGCGGCGGCGGTGATCAGCCTGATTGCCGTGCTATGCCTGAAAGAGACACGCAATAACGAGCTTTGAGGCGCTGAAACCATCGCGGGGCAAGCCCGCTCCCACAGCATGCATGAAGGCTGCTTTTGTGGGAGCGGGCTTGCCCCGCGATGCATTGCCGCTTAGAACTCGACTTTGACCGCCTGCGCTGCGCGGGTGGCCTTGGCGCGGGCGGCTTCGATCGACTCGTCACGGGCAAGGCAGACGCCCATGCGGCGGGTGCCGTTGATTTCTGGCTTGCCGAACAGGCGGATGGCAGTGTCCGGCTCGCTCAGGGCGGCGCCCAGGTTGGCGAAACTGGTCTGCTGCGACTTGCCCTCAGGCAGGATGACCGCCGAGGCCGATGGGCCGAATTGGCGCACTACCGGGATCGGCAGGCCAAGAATGGCGCGGGCGTGCAACGCGAACTGCGACAGGTCTTGCGAGATCAACGTCACCAGGCCCGTGTCGTGCGGGCGCGGCGAGACTTCGCTGAACCACACCTGATCACCTTTGACGAACAGCTCAACGCCAAACAGGCCACGGCCGCCCAACGCATCGGTGACCGCCTGGGCGACACGCTGCGACTCGGCCAGCGCCTTGGCGCTCATTGCCTGGGGCTGCCAGGACTCCTGATAATCGCCCTTCTCCTGGCGGTGACCGACCGGCGCAAGGAACGTGGTGCCACCGACGTGGCGCACGGTCAGCAAGGTGATTTCGTATTCGAAGTCGATGAAGCCTTCGATGATCACCCGGCCTTTGCCCGCGCGGCCGCCTTCCTGGGCGTAGTCCCAGGCCTGCTGCAGGTCAGCGGCGCTGCGCAGCAGGCTCTGGCCCTTGCCCGAGGAGCTCATGACCGGCTTGACCACGCAGGGGTAGCCGAGGTCGGCGACCGCCTTGCTGTAGTCCTCGAAGGTATCGGCAAAGTGGTACGGCGAGGTAGGCAGGTCCAGCTCTTCGGCAGCCAGGCGGCGGATGCCTTCGCGGTTCATGGTCAGCTGAGTGGCGCGGGCAGTCGGCACCACATTGAAGCCTTCGCTTTCCAGCTCGACCAGGGTCGCGGTGGCGATGGCTTCGATTTCAGGGACGATATAATGCGGCTTTTCGGCCTCGATCACGGCGCGCAGGGCAACGCCATCGAGCATGTTGACCACATGGCTGCGGTGCGCGACCTGCATGGCCGGGGCATCGGCGTAGCGGTCAACGGCAATTACTTCGACGCCCAGACGCTGCAGTTCGATTACCACTTCTTTGCCCAGCTCGCCGCAGCCGCACAGCAGTACACGGGTCGCGGTCGGCGACAATGGGGTTCCGATACGGGTCATTTCAGGTCCTCGAAGGCGTCCGGGGCGGCGCGGCACGTGGCGCGGCCCGCTGAAAAAGGACCGGTATTCTACACCCGGGCGAGGGTTTGTTGGCGCTTTGTGCTACAGCAGATAACCCAATCGCAGGCTGGCGCCAGCTCCCACAAAGACCGCTCTCAGCCACAATATCGAGGTCTGCCTCAGATCATGTGGGAGACTCTATGGTTTTGTACAAGCCTGTTCCCACTAGACATATCTCCTCGTGGCGAGCGGGCTTGTCCCGCGTTGGGCTGCGCAGCAGCCCCTTGGGTTTTCAGGGCTGCTGCGCAGCCCAACGCGGGGCAAGCCCGCTCGCCACAACTGTCTATCATTTCCCACTGGATTGGCACCCACCAGCAATGTTGCGGTTGGGCAGGGCCTGCGTGGGAGCTGGCGACAGCCTGCGATGAGGCCATAACAAGCCTGCACGGAACTGTGCCCCAACACTCGGCGTGGCAGCGCGCTGCACCTGCAAGGTCAGCCGACAACCACCGCACGCCGAGCGCGCCAGGCCATGATCAGCCATACCGCCGTCACCCCGGCAAACTTCGAGGCCATGGCCGTGCCGACCACCACGGGCGTCAGCGCGCCAATCATGCCGAAGAAAATAAAGGTGTCCACCGGAATGCTCAGCGCCGAACTCAGCCACAGCCGGTCGCGCAGCGGGCGCCGGGTGACGCTGAACACCAGCCAGTCAATCAGCTCGGAAATGAAGAACGCCGTGGCACTGGCCAACGCGATAGCCGGCTCCGAGGTCACATAGGACAGCACCAGCGCCGCCAGCATCGCCACCAGCGCGCCATGGCCATAGCGGGTCTGCACCATGTCGCGCAGGATGAACACCAGCCCGCCCCAGGCGGACCAGATCACGTCCAGGTGCGGAGCGCTGGAGAAGGCGTAGTTGATGAGCACCACGCTGCTGATATAGGCGATGAGATAGAACATGGGGCCGAAGGGTTCGTTGGGCAAGCCGCACAGATTAGCGCCAGCGCGGGCATGGGTAAACCATTGCATGGCCCTGGGCTACAGGCCGAGCATCAGCCCCGCCGCCACCGCCCGCTCATGGCATAGCGTCAGCACCGCGCGGCGCTGCTGGTTATCCATGCTCCCCCAGCGGGTGATCTCATCGACCGTACGCTGGCAGCCGGTGCAGATATCTTGCTCATCCAGCGCACAGACACTGACACAAGGCGATGCCACCGGCCGTTCGCGGGGGGCGGTGTCAGTCATCGTCGGCCACCAGCTCGCGGGCATAACGCTGGGCGTTGTGCACGTAATGGGCAGCGCTGGCCTCGAGCATGCGCATCTGCTGCTCGCTGAGTTCGCGCACCACTTTGCCCGGCGAGCCCATCACCAACGAACCGTCGGGGATTTCCTTGCCTTCGGGAATCAGCGCATTGGCGCCGATGATGCAATGCTTGCCGATGCGTGCCCCGTTGAGAATCACCGCGTTGATGCCGATCAGGCTGTAGTCGCCCACCGTGCAGCCATGCAGCATGGCGTTATGGCCAACGGTCACACCGCGGCCCAAGGTCAGCGGCGAACCCATGTCGGTGTGCATCACCGTGCCGTCCTGGACGTTGCTGTCCTCGCCGATGTCGATCAGCTCGTTATCACCGCGCAGCACCGCGCCAAACCAGACACTGGCACGCGCCTGCAGGCGCACCTTGCCGATCAGCGTGGCGGTAGGCGCGGCCCAACTGCTGGGGTGGGTCTCGACGCGCAGGTCGCCCAAGCGGTATTTCATGTGTCGTTCCTCACGGTTGAACGCAGCGCGGCAGGGTGAACCCTGCTCAGTTCTGGATGAAACGCTCTGGCGGCTGATGCAGGCTGATGCCGGCGTCGTACAGCAGGTTGACCAGCTCGACGATCATGATCGCCGACAACCCCCAGATTTTATAACCCTCGTAGCGGTAGCTGGGCACATACCAACTGCGCCCCTGGTAATCGATACGGTGGGTGTGGTCACGCGGGTCCTGGCGGAAAAACGCCAGCGGAACGGTGAACACCGCCGCGATTTCTGCATCATTGGCGCGGTACTCGACGTAATCCGGGATCAAGCCGACGAACGGCGTCACCTTGAGCCCATGCAACGAAATCAGCGGGCTGAGCGGGCCGATCACCTCGACCAGGCCCGGCGGCAAGCCGATTTCTTCTTCGGCTTCGCGCAGGGCCGTAAACACCAGGTCCGGGTCTTCGGGGTCGCGCCGGCCACCGGGGAACGCCACTTCGCCGCCGTGGGTCGACAGGCCCTTGGCGCGCAGCGTGAGCACCAGCTGCGGTTCTTCGCTACGGGTGATGGGCAGTAATACCGCCGCCTCCGGGAAGCGCCGGTCCACCTCCAGCGAAGCCGGGGTGTGGTTGCTCATTCGGCGAAGAAGCTCGTCCAGCATTGCGCACTCTCGTATCCAAAGCCTGCCGTGCATGATGCACCAAAAGCCGTGAGGCACCCAAGCCCCCCGCCCGCTGGCCGCTTGCGGTGAGCAGGCCGAGCGCGCCAAGATAGCCCGACCCCAAAGGAATGTAAGCATGAAATTCTGCAGCGCGTGCGGCCACAGCGTCACTCTGAAAACCCCCGAGGGCGACAGCCGCCTGCGCCATGTCTGCGACCACTGCCATACCATCCATTATCAGAACCCCAATATCGTCGCCGGGGTGCTGCCAACCTGGGGCAGCCAGGTGCTGCTGTGCCGGCGCGCCATCGAGCCACGCCGAGGGTTCTGGACCTTACCCGCAGGCTTCATGGAAAACGGCGAAACCCTCGACGCCGCCGCCCGTCGCGAAACCGAAGAGGAAGCCTGCGCCCGCGTGGGCGCAACAGCCCTCTATCAACTGTTCGATTTGCCGCATATCGACCAGGTGCATGTGTTCTTTCGCGCAGAACTTGCCGACCTGAACTTCGCCGTGGGCGTCGAGAGCCTGGAAGTGCGCCTGTTCGAGGAGCACGAGATCCCTTGGGCGGAGCTGGCTTTTCGCACCGTCACCCGCACACTAGAATGCTACTATCGCGACCGCATCCGGCAGCACTACCCCATAGGCCACGAGTACCTGCCGCCGATGAACGTTTCGTCGCCAACTTAACTCAAGTTTCAGGGATACGGTTTCATGCGCTGGTTGCTTGCCCTTTTCTGCCTAAGTGTCGCCTCGGTGTCGCAAGCAGCCTTCACCGAAACCATCATCCGCAAGCCACAATCGGCCGTGCAGCCTGCCGCCCCGGCCACGCCCAGCCCGCAGTTGCAGGCGATCGACAAGGTGCTGGTGCTCAAGTCCGAACGGCGCCTGCAACTGATCAGCCGTGGCGAGCCGCTCAAGACCTACCGCATTTCCCTGGGCAAGCAGCCCAAGGGCGCCAAGGAGCGCGAGGGCGACAAGAAAACCCCAGAAGGCCTGTATTGGCTCGATTGGCGCAAGGCCAGCAGCCGCTACAACCTGGCCATGCACATCTCCTACCCGAACATCACCGACGCCGCCAAGGCGCGGCGTGCAGGGGTAAGCGCCGGCAGCATGATCATGATCCATGGCACGCCCCTCGACGAGGAATACCCGGAGTGGTACTTCCACACCCTGGACTGGACCGAAGGCTGCATCGCCATGCGTAACGCCGACATGCGCGAAGTGTGGAGCCTGGTGAAGGACGGCACGTTGATTGAAATCAGGCCATGACAGCGCTGCCTTGAATGCCCCGGCCCTGAGCGCCTGCTGATTCCCGGTCTCTCCGCCAAGAAATCCCCTACACCCTTCTTGCCTTTGTCCTACGCCCAACAGGGCACGGGACCGCATTCAGCCGACTGGTCAAAGCCATAAAATCCACGCAATCGAGTACCTGATTCGTACACGCATTGCGGGATTTTCCATGCTCAAACCTGCCCTGAAACTCTTCGTCGCCGGCCTGCTGTCGACCCTCGTCTGCTTGCCCAT
This sequence comes from Pseudomonas farsensis, assembly GCF_014268805.2. Taxonomy (GTDB): domain Bacteria; phylum Pseudomonadota; class Gammaproteobacteria; order Pseudomonadales; family Pseudomonadaceae; genus Aquipseudomonas; species Aquipseudomonas farsensis. The sequence continues at coordinate 222,557 of NZ_JABWRF020000003.1, read as the reverse complement.
CGCCCACGGCGCAAACCCTGCCAGCCAGCAACTGCGCGAGCAGCGCCAGGCAACCGAACAACTGGAACAACAACAGCGCTTGCAGCGTTGGGAGCGCCAGTTACCCACCACCCGCACGCCTGAGGGGCCGTCGCCCGACGGCGCCATAGAGCCCTGCCTGCCGGTTTCCGGGCTACGCCTGACGGGCAATCGGCGGCTATCAGCCAGCGAGCTGAAGCGCAAACTGCACCCGCTGCTGCCAGCCTGCATGGGCGTTACCGCCATCAACCGGCTGCTGCGAGCGCTCACCGCGCGTTACGTCGAAGCGGGCTACCCGTTGGCCCGCCCTTACTTGCGAAAAATCCCTCAGGCCGACCAACCGCTGGATATTCTCATTGACGAAGGCTACGTTGAGTCCATCGAGCTGACCGATACCGCCCCGCTGTCGTTACGGGGTGCCTTCCCGAAACTGCTCGGCCAGCCCTTGCACCTGCCCGACCTGGAGCAGGGCCTCGACCAGCTCAACCGCCTGCGCGCCTATGACCTCACCGCCGACCTGATCCCCGGCCAGGGCCGTGGTGCCACCCAAATAGCCATCACCCCGCACAAAGTCGGCAGGCGCGTGCACCTGGAAGGGCGTTTCGACAACCGCGGCAGCGAGCTCACCGGGCGCCATCGCCTTAACCTTGGGCTCGGCGTGGACAGCCCGCTGGGGCTCAATGACGACCTGCGCCTGTCGCTGTCGTCGACCGTGCTCCAGCCCCCCGGCCAAAGCCAGGGCGTAAGCCTGTACTACAACATCCCTTACGGCCCCTGGAGCTTCACCCTCAGCAGCAGCCAGTTGAGCTACCGCTCACCCTTGCCAGCCGGGCAGTTAGCCAGCGGCGGCAGCCGTTTCAATGCGCTGGGTGCAGAGCGCGTGCTGTGGCGCAGCCAGCAGGGCATGCTCAGCGCCGGCATGCGCCTGGAGAGCAAGCGGCTGATCAACGAAGTCTCGGGGCTGCGGGTTCAACTGCAAACCGACGCGCTCACCACCCTTGATGCAGGGCTCAACCTGTTGTGGCTCGAGCATGGCGTGTGGAGCGCCTCGTTGGGCCTGGCTCAAGGCCTCGACGCCTTGGGCGCCGACCACGCAGCCGTCGGGCGCGGCGCCCCGCAACCGGACTTTCGCAAGTACCGCGCCAGCCTGCTGTACCTGGCCCAGGCACCACCGCAACGGCCATGGCGCTGGCAGAGCGAACTGAACCTGCAATACAGCCGCGACTACCTGCCCACCGTCGAGCAGTTGTCGCTCAATGACAACAACAGTGTGCGCGGCGTACGCCAGCATGCCGTAGCCGGCTCAAGGGGCGCGGTCTGGCGCAACACCCTGAGCTACCCCTTCAACCTGCCGTCATCGCCCACCGTGCAGTTGCGCCCCTACCTCGGCCTGGACCTGGGCTGGGCCCAGCTCCAACGCAATGCCCCCTCACAACGCCTGGCCGGCAGTGCCATCGGCCTGGAACTGACCCTGCCAAGCAATCGCATCCGCCTCGACTACCAGCGCGCGCTGTACGCCAGCGACCGCGCGCGAAAGGCGCTCGAACCCGGTTTCTGGGGCCTTGAGTGGACCCTGGAACTCTGATTCACCCACAAAAAGAAAGGAAACCAACGTGAATCATCACACCCCACCCAGCCTCTTGCGCCCCGACCCTCTGCGCCTGGCCATCCTGCTGTGCCTGTTCGCCCCTCCTGCCCTGCAGGCCAGCGAAGGCCTGCAACCCAGTACCGGCCCGGGCGGCACGCCCATTGTCAGCGATGCCAATGGCGTGCCGGTAGTCAACATCGTGCCGCCAAACGCCACTGGCCTTTCCCATAACCAGTACCAGGCCTACAACGTCGACTCGCAGGGCCTGGTGCTGAACAACGCCCTACAGGCCGGGCAGTCGGTGCTCACCGGCAGCGTCCTGCAGGCCAACCCACAGTTCCACGGCCAGGCTGCCGCCATCATCCTGAACGAGGTGATCAGCCGCCAGGCTTCGTTGATCCAAGGCCCGCAAGAGATTCTCGGTCGCCCAGCCGATTACATTCTCGCCAACCCCAACGGCATCACCATCAATGGTGGCAGTTTCATCAATAACACCCAGGCCGGCTTTCTGGTAGGCACCCCGGTGATCGAAGACCAGCGCATCAAATACCTCGACACCTTGAACGCCGAGGGCATCTTGCACGTGCAGGCTGGCGGCTTGAGCAACCTTAAAGGCGCACTGGACCTGATCGCACCGCGCGTGCACATCGAGGGCCCGCTGAAAAACGAAGGGGTCGCCACCTTTACCCTCGGGCGCAACCGTATCGACGCCGCCAGCGGCGAAGTGCTGCAGCACCTGCCCGGCACCCCGTCGAGCATTGATGCCAGGCTGTTCGGTGCCATGCGCGCCGGGCGCATCCGCGTGATCAGCACCGCAGAAGGCGCCGGGGTGCAGGTGGGCGACGTCGAGCTGTTCAGCGACGACGAACTGAGTATCAGCTCGGCAGGCGACCTGGAATTCACCGGCACCCAGGCCAAGGCGAAAAAAATCAAGGCCAAGGCCGGGCAGAAGCTGGTACTCAACGCCAAGACCCGAGAGCAGGTGAAGAAGGACCGTGAGGCCTGGGACAAACGCTGGTGGTTCGTCACCACCGAGACTTACAGCCGCGACCGCACGCAAACCGACAGCACCCAGCAAGGCACCGCGCTGCAAGCGAACGAAGGCCTCAGCCTGGATTCCGGTGGCGACCTGCAGATGACCGCCGCCAAGCTCAAGGCGGGCACTACGTTGGCGTTGCACAGTGAAGGCAACCTCGACATTTCGGCAGGTGTCGACAGCAGCAAGGTCCAGGAACAGGTTCGCCACCGCAAGCACCTGTGGCGCGGCGACAGCGACAGCGAGCAGTACACCGAACGCGCCAACGGCAGCTCGCTTGAAGCCGGCAACCTGACCGCAACGGCCGGCAAACAGCTGAAAATCAGCGCCAGCAACCTCAGCAGCCAGGGCGACATGCAACTGCAGGCCGCGCAGGTAGAGGTGGGCGAACAGGCGATGCAGGACAGCGGCCAGAAGCGTGACTACCGTGGCGACCTGGTCTCCGGCACATTCTTCGGCGACCGCAAGGGCAACGACACCCAAGGCAGCCAGGCCGTCGGCAGCACGGTAAGGGCCGAGGGCAAGCTGACGGTCAGCGCCGATAGCATGGCCATCAAGGGCAGCTCGGTCAGCAGCGCCGGCGATGCCGTGCTCTACAGCGACAAGGCCGGGCTTGAGGTGGGCGCAGCGCAAAGCACACGCCGGTCGCAGGACACCACCAGTGACAGCCAGCTCTTCGGCCTGCTGGGCAGCCGCAGCGAGAACAACAGCGACACGCAGCAGGTTCTGGTCAGCGATGTGCGCTCCAGCACCAACCTGCGCCTGGCCAGTGCCGGGGAGCTGAGCCTCAAAGGCGCCCAGGTGGCCGCCGGGCAGGCGCTCGAAGTCACCGCCAAAGGCGACGTGCACCTGGACAGCGCCGAAGCCACCAGCAGCCACACACAAAACAACCAGCAGCGCTCCCTCACCGCCAGCGCGAGCCAGACCCAGCAAGCCCAGGATGGCAAGCCCGGTTCGCGGCAGTACGACGCCAAGGTCGGCTACCAGGTCGAGAACCGCGAGCAGCACCAGTCAGCCACTGAACAAGTCGCCAGTACCCTGAGCGGGGCGAAGGTCGACGTGCGCAGCGATACCCGGCTGGTGGCCAATGCAGCACAGGTCAAGGCCACCGCAGGCGACCTGACACTCAAGGCGCCCAAGGTCGAGCTGAACGCGGCGCAGGACACCCAGCAAAGCCAAACAAAAACCACCATCAGCGGCGGCGACCTGGCGGTAACCGGCGGCATCGACCGGGTCGGCAGCGCTTTCGAGGGCCACCGCAACCAGACCGACCTGCGCGAAAGCACTGGCAGTGCTCGGCGCAGCGAGCTGAGCGCCAGCGGTAACCTGCTTATCGACACCCCCCATCTGGCGACCGAAGGCGCCAAGGTGAACGCCGAGGGCCAATTGCTGGTGAACGCCGAGCACATCGAAAACCGCGCCGCTGCCGACACCCATGAACGCGAAGAGTCCACCAGCAACTGGCAAGGCAGCCTGGGCGCAAGCATCGAGTACCGGGATATCTCCCGGCCGATCGAGCGCCTGGTCGAGGGCCGTGAAGGTGCGCGCTTCCAGCAGGCCGGCGTCGAGGATGCCATGGCGCCACCCAGCGTAGGCGCCGATGCTACCGTCGGGCATCTGGCTCGGACGCAGGCCGACACCAGCAGTACCGCACAGCCTGCCTCTTTTAGTGGTACCAGCACCCACATCCAGGCGGGGCGTATAGAAGACCAGGGCACCCAATACACAGGCACTGCCGGGCAGCTGCAGATCGACGCCAACGAGCACCAGTTGCTGGCAGCCCAAGACCAGCAGAGCACGCGCGTGCAACGTACCGATATCGCTGGGGGCCTGCGGGTAGACACCAGCACCGGTGAAGATATCAACGCTCGCGTCGAAGGCAAGTACGCCACCCTGGACGATAACCAAACCACCCGCCTCGCCCGCCCTGGCAGCCTGAGCGGCCAGACCGGTATACAGGTGCAACTGGGCAGTGACGGGCGCTACGAAGGCACCCGCATGGACGGCGGCGACGGCGCGGTCAAGGTGACCGGCGCCGGCACCCTGACGCTGGACGCAGCCCATGACCACACCCACCACAGCAAAACCCAGCTCGACACCAGCCTTTGGGCCAAAGGCGGTAATCGCCCTGGCAGCACCGGTGCCGACGTACGCGCCTATGCCGACCACAGTACGTACCAAAGCGACGACAGCAAGGCCCAGGTCGGCAGCATCGTCGCCAAGGGCCCGGTAGAGGTGGTCAGCAGCGGTGACCTCACCCTGGAAGGCACCCGCATTGACGCGGGCGGTCATATCAACCTGCACAGCGACGGCGTATTGAAAGTGCTGGCCGCCAACGACAGCCACGAAGCCGTGGGCGACACACTCGGCGGCGGTGTCGAGATGGCGGGCACCGCAGGCACAGGCAAGGGTGGTGGCGTGGGCGGCCATGCCACGAGCGCCAAGGTAGATGAAAACGCAAGCCAGGCGGTGAATGCACAGTTCACCGCCAAGCAGGCACTGCAGCTCACCAGCCTTGCCCGCGAGGACATCGCACTGCAGGTTCAAGGGCTGCAGGCCAATGCCGCATCAATCGGCCTGACCGCCCGCAACGGCGGCCTGCAGGTAGAGGCGTCCAACCAGCACGAGCGCTACGACAACCGCGACATCAGTGCGGGGGCCGGTTTCAAGCTCAACCGCGGGGAAACGGCCGATCAGGATATCCGTGGCCTGCATGGCCGGGTGCAAGTGGCCTTGGACAAGCGCGATAACCAGAGCTGGAGCGACAGCACCCTGCGCGCCGACCAGATCGACATCAACAGCCGCGGCGACACCCGCATCGAAGGCGCCAAGCTTGATGCCGAGCGCATCAGTGGCACTGTCGGCGGCGACCTGCTGGTGGCCAGCCGCAAAGACCGCATCGACAGCTTGACGGTCAATGTCGATGGGCGCCTGAGCCAGGAGAAAAACCCGCAAGGCCATATCAATGCCGTCTCATCGCTGGCCGGCCCTGCCGCTGGCAAGGTGCAGGAGAAAGCCGGCAAGGCCCTGGCCCGAACAGAGCCTGGCTTGTCGCCGACGTTGAAGGCGGATGTCAGCCAGCAACAGCGCGACACCGTGGCTCGCCAGACCACCTTGAGCGGCGCTCAAGGCATCGACCTCAAAGTCGGCGGCGATACACGCTTGGTTGGGGCCGCGTTGAAATCCGCCGAAGGTGCAGTCGACTTGGGTGGCAGCGATGTCAGCCGTGAAACCCTGAGCGGGCGCGACTATCGCCGCGATGTGTCGTTCGACGTCAGCAATGCGCCGGTAGACCTCGGCACGGCGGTGCTGGACAGCCTCAAAAGCAAAGGCGCGGCCGAAGGCGAAAACGCCCTCGACCTTGGCCTGCTGCGCACCAGCGGTTACGACCGCAGCGCGCAACTGGCCTCGAAAATAGACGCCAAGCCGTAAGCAGAACAGCCCGGGCAGCCGACCACTGCCCGGGCCTGAAGTGCGGGGGGGGCTAATGCCCCCTCCAGCAACCTAAACATCATATTTGCGCTTTACAGTCTTTCCCCTGCGCACAAACCTACTAGAAAGGACACCTGATGAGTCGAGACAGCGGCGATAACCTGGACCGCAACCGTTCCGCCAACCCGCCGATGGCAAGCGTCATGGACGCCTACCTGAGCCGGCGCAGCGTAATCCGCGGCAGCCTTGGGGCGGCCATCGCCATGATTGCTGGTGCAGGCCTTGGCGGCTGTCTCGATCTGTCGCCTGGCAAACCACCTGCCCCGCCTGCGTCAGCCAAACCCAAGCTCGGCTTTGCCTCGATCAAGGGTTCGCGCACCGATGCCTGCGCTATCGCCCCCGGCTACAGCGCCCACGTGCTGGCGCCCTGGGGCACGCCGATCAACAGCAGCGGCAGGCCGTGGCTGGCCGATGGCAGCAACAGCGCCAGCGACCAGGCCAACGCCATGGGCATGCACCACGACGGCATGCGCTTCTTCCCCATCGACGGCAGCTCCGACGACGGCCTGCTGGCGATCAATTTCGAGTACATCGATACCGCAGCGCTGCACCCCAACGGCCCGACCAACGCCCTGAGCGGCCAGCGGCCGGCCGAAGAAGTGCGCAAGGAAATCAACGCCCACGGCGCAGGCGTGATCCGTATCCGCAAGGTCGGCGGGCGATGGCAGGTGGTCGACAACGACCCGCTGAACCGGCGTTTCACCACCGCCACGGTGATGGATATCGCCGGCCCCCTGCGCGGCACCGAGCATGTACGCACGCGCTTCTCACCCACCGGGGTCGAGTGCCGAGGCACCAACAACAACTGCGGCAATGGCTATACCCCATGGGGTACGTACCTGACGTGCGAGGAGAACTGGCCGGGTATTTTCGTCAATAACGCCCCCCGCCCTGCCGACCAGGTGCGCATCGGTGTTGCCACCGGCGCCAGCCAGTACCGCTGGGAAAGCGCCGCCGGTGATGCCAGCGAGTTCGACGACGAATTCGCCCGCTTCGACATCACCCCGTCCGGCGCCAGTGCCAGCGACGACTACCGCAACGAAGCCAGCACCTACGGCTATATCGTCGAGATCGACCCGTACAACAGCGCCACCCGCGCGGTAAAACGCACGGCGCTGGGGCGCATGCGCCATGAAGGTTGCTGCCCGGGCCTGGCGGTGGCGGGCAAGCCGCTGGTCTGGTACACCGGCGACGACTCCAACAACGAATACCTGTACAAGTTCGTCTCCGACGCCCTGTGGGACCCGGCCGACGCCAAGGCCCCCGACCGCCTTGCCACCGGCACCAAGTACCTGGACAAAGGCAAGCTGTACGTCGCGCGCTTCAACGCCGACGGCAGTGGCGACTGGCTGCTGCTGGATATCACCACGCCGACCCGCGACGGCAAGCCCCTGGGCGCGCTGTTTGGCGACCTCCCGGGCATCATCATCAACACCCGTGGCGCTGCCGATGCCGTGGGCGCCACGCCCATGGACCGCCCCGAGTGGACCGCCGTCAACCCGCTCAACGGCGACGCCTACCTGACCCTGACCAACAACAGCGCGCGCAGCCCGGACAAAACCGACAAGGCCAACCCACGCGGCCCCAACCGCCATGGCCACATCATCCGCTGGCACGACAGCGAGGATCAGCAGCGCTTCAACTGGGACATCTTTGTTTTCGGCGCCAACGCCGATGGCGCGGCCGATATCAACCGCTCCGGCCTGACCGAAATGAACCAGTTCGCCAGCCCCGACGGCATGAGCTTCGATAGCCGTGGCGTGTTGTGGATCGAGACCGACAATAGCGAAGAAAGCGTGACCCGCTATACCAACGACCAGTTGCTGGCCGTGATCCCGACCGACCTGGTGGATGCCAACGGCAAGCAAGTGCCCGTGAATGCGCAGAACCAGGCGGACCTGCGGCGCTTCTTCGTCGGCCCCACCGGCTGCGAAGTCACCGGGCTAACCTTCACCCCCGACAACAAGACGCTGTTCGTCAATATCCAGCACCCGCAGAACTGGCCGTCCACGGACGTTGCAACCGACGTCACGCCTGCCGGCAGCAAGGTGCGCCCACGCTCCTCGACCGTGGTGATCCAGCGGCTTGATGGCGGGGAAATAGGTACGGCCTGAGTGCATCGCGGGGTTCTTTGAACCCCTGCACCGGCCTCATCGCAGGCTTGCACAAGGCCAAAGAATCTCCCATGCAGGTTTTAGCTGCGTGGGAGATTCCATCGCCAGACATATCTCTCGTGGCGAGCGGGCTTGCCCCGCGTTGGGCTGCGCAGCAGCCCTAAAACCCAAGGGTAACCCTCAGGGCTGCTGCGCAGCCCAACGCGGGACAAGCCCGCTCGCCACAACTGTCTATCTTCCAGCGTTCAGCAGGGGATGCTTCGATCCCAATGCCAAGCGCGGGGTGGGTGAGATATGCCTCAGAAATCGGCCAGCGGCCAGACCTCATAAGCCGGTGCTTCATAAGGGTGGCTCTGTTTGAGCGCGGCAACGACCTGAACAATCAGCTCATCGGCCACGACCAACTCGACCTTCCACTCCTCGACCCGCTCCACCTCACCCGCCTGCCCAAGGTACGGCTGGCTGCCGTGCATTGGGCGAAACTGGCCGTGGCCGAGCACTTGCCAGGCGCAGTGCTCATAAGCGCCGATGCGCCCGCCGCCAGCGGCGAACACAGCGGCCTTGACCACCTCGACATGGCTGTCGGGGACAAAGAAGGCGAGTTTGTACACGCCCTTAGTTCACCCACACCCGCGCATTGCGGAACATACGCATCAGCGCGGCATCTTCCTGCCACTCATCCGGGCGCCAGGAGTTCTGCACAGCGCGGAACACACGCTCAGGGTGCGGCATCATGATGGTCACACGGCCATCGCGGCTGGTGAGGCCGGTGATACCGCGCGGCGAGCCGTTCGGGTTGGCTGGGTAGGCCTCGGTGACCTTGCCATGGTTGTCGACGAAACGCATCGCCACGCAACCGGACAGGTCGGCTTCGAGCAGTGCCTCTTCGCTGGCGAACTCGGCATGGCCTTCACCGTGGGCGATGGCGATCGGCATGCGCGAACCGGCCATGCCCTGCAGGAAGATCGAGTTGGATTTCTGCACCTCGACCATGGCCACGCGCGCCTCGAACTGCTCCGAGCGGTTGCGCACGAAGTGCGGCCAGTACTCGGTGCCAGGGATCAGCTCGTGCAGGTTGGACATCATCTGGCAACCGTTGCACACGCCCAAGGCGAAGCTGTCAGTGCGCTCGAAGAAGGCCTGGAAGGTATCACGGGCACGGGCGTTGAACAGCGCCGACTTGGCCCAGCCTTCGCCAGCACCAAGCACGTCGCCATAGGAGAAGCCGCCGCAGGCCACCAGGCCCTTGAACGCTTCGAGGTCAACACGACCGGCAAGGATGTCGCTCATGTGCACGTCGATGGCGGCAAAGCCTGCGCGGTCGAAGGCGGCAGCCATCTCGACCTGGCCGTTGACGCCCTGCTCGCGCAGGATCGCCACTTGCGGGCGCACGCCCTTCTTGATGTACGGCGCGGCGATGTCGTCATTGACGTCGAAGCCGAGCTTGACCGACAGCCCCGGGTTTTCTTCTTCGAGCAGCAGGTTGAATTCCTGGTCGGCGCAGTCGGCGTTGTCACGCAGGCGCTGGACCTGGTAGCTGGTCTCGGCCCACTGGCGCTGCAAGGTACGACGGTCGCCCTTGAACAGCTCTTTACCTTCGAACTTGATCAGCACTTCGCTGTTGTTGATCGGCTGGCCGATCACTGCGACGCAATCTTCGCCCAGGCCCGCGGCACTGAACTGCGCCAGCACGTCCGGGGTGGCATCCTGGCGAACCTGGATAACCGCGCCGAGCTCTTCGTTGAACAGAATGGCCGCGATTTTCTCGGCCTTGCTGGTCAGGGTATCGAGTTCAAGCTCCAGGCCGCAGTGGCCGGCAAAGGCCATTTCCAGCACGGTGGTCATCAGGCCGCCGTCGGAACGGTCGTGGTAGGCCAGCAGGTGGCCGTCGGCGTTGAGGCCCTGGATCACGGCGAAGAACGCCTTGAGGTCTTCGGCGTCGTCCACGTCAGGGGCCGCGCTGGCAAGCTTGGCGTGGGTCTGCGCCAGGATCGAGGCGCCCATGCGGTTCTGCCCGCGGCCCAGGTCGATCAGGATCAGGTCGGTTTCGCCCTTGTCCATGCGCAGTTGCGGGGTAAGGGTTTTACGCACGTCGGTAGCGGGTGCAAAGCCGGTGATGATCAGCGACATCGGCGAGGTTACGCTCTTGTCGGTGCCCGCTTCGTTCCACTGGGTCTTCATCGACATCGAGTCTTTGCCGACCGGAATGGTAATGCCCAGCTCCGGGCACAGCTCCATACCCACGGCCTTGACGGTGTCGTACAGACGCGCGTCTTCACCGGGGTGGCCGGCAGCCGACATCCAGTTGGCCGACAGCTTGATGTCGGAAATCTTGTCGATACGTGCAGCGGCCAGGTTGGTCAGTACCTCGCCAATCGCCATGCGCCCGGACGCCGGGGCGTCGAGCAGGGCCAGCGGAGTACGCTCGCCCATGGCCATGGCTTCACCTGTGTAGACGTCGAAGCTGGTGGCGGTCACGGCGCAGTCGGCCACCGGCACCTGCCACGGGCCGACCATCTGGTCGCGGGCAACGAGGCCAGTGATGGTCCGGTCGCCGATGGTGATCAGGAAGCTCTTGCTGGCCACGGCCGGGTGGCGCAAAACGCGCTCGACCGAGTCCTTGAGGTCCAGCCCGCTTGGGTCGAAATCATCGCCAAGCTCGGCTTCACGGGTGACCGAACGGTGCATGCGCGGCGGCTTGCCCAGCAGCACGTCCAGCGGCATGTCCACCGGGGTGTTGTCGAAGTGGCTGTCGGTAACGGTCAGGTGCGGCTCTGCCGTGGCCTCACCGACTACCGCGAACGGGCAGCGCTCGCGCTCGCAGATCGCCTGGAAGCGCTCGAAGTCTTCGGCGCTGACCGCCAGCACGTAGCGTTCCTGCGATTCGTTGCTCCAGATTTCGTGCGGGGCCATGCCCGGCTCGTCGTTGGGCACGTTGCGCAGTTCGAAGCGGCCACCACGGCCACCGTCGTTGACCAGCTCCGGGAAGGCGTTGGAAATACCACCGGCGCCGACGTCGTGGATGAACGCGATGGGGTTGGCATCGCCCAGCTGCCAGCAGCGGTCGATGACCTCCTGGCAGCGGCGTTCCATTTCCGGGTTTTCGCGTTGGACCGATGCGAAGTCCAGGTCTGCAGAGCTTGCGCCGGTAGCCACCGACGAAGCAGCGCCGCCGCCCAGGCCGATCAGCATGGCCGGGCCACCGAGCACGATCAGCTTGGCGCCAACGGTGATCTCGGCCTTTTGCACGTGGTCTTCACGGATGTTGCCCATGCCGCCGGCGAGCATGATCGGCTTGTGGTAGCCGCGCACTTCTTCGCCGTGGGGGGTATTGATGCGTTGCTCGAAGGTACGGAAGTAGCCGGTCAGGGCCGGGCGACCGAACTCGTTGTTGAACGCAGCGCCGCCCAGCGGGCCTTCGATCATGATGTCGAGGGCATCGACAATGCGCTCAGGTTTGCCGTAGGCCTGCTCCCAAGGCTGTTCGAAGCCAGGGATGCGCAGGTTGGACACGGTAAAGCCGGTGAGGCCGGCCTTGGGCTTGGCGCCACGGCCAGTCGCGCCTTCGTCACGGATTTCGCCACCGGAGCCGGTGGAGGCGCCGGAGAACGGGGCGATGGCGGTCGGGTGGTTGTGCGTCTCGACCTTCATCAGGATGTGCACCGGCTCCTGCACCGCGCCGTACTGGCGGGTTTCAGGATTCGGGAAGAAGCGACCAGCAACGCTACCGACGATGACCGAGGCGTTGTCCTTGTAAGCGGACAACACGCCTTCGCTGTGCATCTGGTAGGTGTTCTTGATCATGCCGAACAGGCTTTTTTCCTGCTCCTGGCCGTCGATGTCCCAACTGGCGTTGAAGATCTTGTGGCGGCAGTGCTCGGAGTTGGCCTGGGCGAACATCATCAGCTCGATGTCGTTCGGGTTGCGCTTGAGGCCCTGGAAGGCCTCGACCAGGTAGTCGATCTCGTCTTCGGCCAGGGCCAGGCCCAGGTCGACGTTGGCTTGCGCCAGCGCTGCGCGGCCACCGCCGAGCACATCGACCGAAGTCATCGGGCGCGGCTGGGCGTGGCTGAACATATCGGCTGCGTCTTCGAGCCTGGCCAGCACGCGCTGGGTCATGCGGTCGTGCAGCTCGGCGGCGATGGCGTGTGCGTCAGCATCGCTGAGGCTGCCGGCAACGTAGTAGGCGATACCGCGCTCAAGGCGCTGGATCGACTGCAGGCCGCAGTTGTGGGCGATGTCGCTGGCCTTGCTCGCCCACGGCGAGATAGTGCCCAGGCGCGGAACGACCAGGAACAGGCGCCCGTTGGGCTCCTGCACCGGCACGCTCGGGCCGTACTTGAGCAGACGCCCCAGCACCTGCTGCTGGTCGGCGGTCAGCTCGCCGTCAACGTCGGCGAAGTGGGCGAATTCGGCATACAAACCAGTAACAGCGGGGACTTTCTGGCTCAGTTGCTCGAGTAATTTACCGTGGCGAAAGGCAGAAAGGGCAGGAGCGCCGCGCAGGATCAACATCGTCGGGACAGCCTCAGGGAAGGGGTGTGCTTAGAGGCCGTGCATTCTAGCCTAAATTCCAAGCTTTCGGCACCCGCTCGAAGCCTGTGCTGCCGGGCGGCGGAACCGGACTTCGGGGTCAGAAAAAACCGGGCGATCTGCCGCTTGCAGCCTCCCCTGTGCAATGCCCTGCCGGCGGCCTTCAGGCCGGTAGTGGTTTGAGCCAGAACGACATGATCTTGGCCGACTGCTCGCGCTCGTCCAGGTCGCGCCAGCTGTAGGAGGTGCGCAGCGATGGCTCATGCAGGAAGCCGCGGTTGCGCCAGAAGCCGTGCAGTGGCTTGTAGTCCTGTGGACGGCGTGGGTGCCCGGCCGGGCGTTCGACGGCGCAGAAGGCGCAGTAGTCGAATTCGGCCAGTTTGTGTGCGTAGGACTCGCGCTCGATGAAAAAGCGAACGCCAAGCCCTTGGCCGCGATAGGCCGGCAGCAGCACTGACTCGCCAAAATAGAACACGCTGGCAGGGTCGCGGCCCTGGGCCAGAAAGGGTTGCTGGAACTCTGGGCTTTCGTCGACCAGGGGCAGGCCTGCGGAGGCGCCGACCACTCGGCCTTCGTCCAGCGCCAGCACTACCAGGCTGCGCCCGGATTGGGCGTAGCTTGCCAGGTATTCTGCCTGGTTGGCCTGTGTGCCGTCATAGAGGAAGGGGAACTCGCGGAACACCGTCAGGCGCAGGCGAGCGAGGTCATCGATATAAGGCGCGATGGCAGCGCCATGCAGCAGGCGTATTTCCATGCGGGGCGTGGGTTCTCGATGTGGATGACGCGCTCGGATGAACCGGGCCTGAGGACAAACCCTAACACCGGCTGGGCACCCCGGCCTTACCCCTGCGCGACAGGTATTTCTCCATCACCGCAATGTTGGCGCAAGATCAAGCACGCGCGGGCTGCGTGGGAGATTCTATGGTTTGTACAAGCCTGTTCCCGCCAGACATATCTCCTTGTGGCGAGCGGGCTTGCACCGCGTTGGGCTGCGCCGCAGCCCAGGGATTACCTTGGGTTTTCAGGGCTGCTGCGCAGCCCAACGCGGGGCAAGCCCGCTCGCCACAACTCTCTATCATTTCCCACAGGATTGGGTCCAACCAGCAATGTTGCAGTTGAGCAGGGCCTGCGATGAGGCCAGTACAGGCTTGCTCAGCGCCTGCGCCATCAACTGATACGCGTCCCCAGCACCTTCAAGAACGCCGCCAGCCACGCCGGGTGCGCCGGCCAGGCCGGGGCTGTAACCAGGTTGCCGTCTACATGGGCCTGGTCCACGGCAATGTCGATGAAGGTGCCGCCCGCCAGACGCACCTCTGGCGCGCACGCCGGGTACGCGCTGCACTCACGCCCCTCCAGCACGCCCGCCGCCGCCAGCAGCTGCGCACCGTGGCACACCGCAGCAATCGGTTTGCCGGCTTTGTCGAATGCACGCACCAGGCCCAGCACTTTGTCGTTCAAGCGTAGATATTCAGGCGCTCGGCCACCGGGAATCAGCAGCGCGTCGTAGCTTTCGGCGCGCACCTGGACGAAGTCGAAGTTCAGGGCAAAGTTGTGCCCAGGCTTCTCGCTGTAGGTCTGCTCGCCCTCAAAATCGTGGATCGCGGTGCGCACCGTCTGCCCCGCGACTTTGTCCGGGCACACGCTGTGCACGGTATGGCCGACCATGGTCAGGGCCTGGAACGGCACCATCGCCTCGTAATCCTCGACGTAATCACCGACCAGCATGAGAATCTTCTTCGCCATCATCGCATCCACTCCTTCCAGTGCAGGGGAACAACCCAAAGCACCTTAGTCCGCTTTGCCGATTGGCGATATACGCCGCTAGTCGCGTCGGTCCAGCAGGTTCGCGACCAAACGGTCCAGCCAGCCCCACACGCGTTGCTTGACCCGCCGCCACAACGGCCGGGAATTCCAGCGGGCCAGGTCGACCTCAAGGCTCTGCTCGAAATCGCGCGCAAAGCTCGCGGCAACGGCTGCGGTCAGTGCAGGGTCCAGCGCCTCGACGTTGGCCTCCAGGTTGAAGCGCAGGTTCCAGTGGTCGAAATTGCACGAACCCACGCTCACCCAGTCATCCACCAGCACCATCTTCAGGTGCAGGAAACACGGCTGGTACTCGAAGATCCGCACCCCCGCGCGCAGCAGGCGTGGGTAGTAACGGTGGCCGGCGTAGCGTACCGCCGGGTGGTCGGTGCGCGGGCCAGTGAGCAGCAGGCGCACATCGATGCCTTTCTGCGCGGCGCGGCGCAGCGAGCGGCGCACGCTGAAGGTCGGCAGAAAATACGGTGTGGCCAGCCAGACGCGCCGCTGGCCGCTGTTCAGCGCACGTACCAGCGCGTGCAGGATGTCCTTGTGCTGGCGAGCATCAGCGTAGGCCACCCGGCCCAACCCCTGGCCCTCGACCGGGACCCGTGGCAAACGCGGCAGGCCGAAGTTCTCTGGCGGGCGCCAGGCGGTGCGGCGCTGGTTGGCGTGCCACTGGCGGTCGAACAACAGCTGCCAATCGCTGACGATCGGCCCCTGCATGTGCACCATCACCTCGTGCCATTCGCTTACCGGCTGCTGCGGTTGCCAGAACTCGTCGGTAACCCCGGTGCCGCCCACCACCGCCCAGCGCCCGTCTACCAGCAGCAGCTTGCGATGGTCGCGGTACAGGTTGCGCAAACCGCGCCGCCAGCGCAGGCGGTTGTACCAGCGCAAGTACACGCCAGCTGCGCTCAGGCGCTCGCGCAAAAGTGCCGGGAAGGCCAGCGAACCGTAGTCATCGAACAGGCAGCGCACCCTTACGCCACGGCGCGCCGCCTGCTCCAGCGCTTCGACCACCGCCTCGGCGCAAGCTCCGCCTTCGACCAGGTACAGCTCAAGGTCCACCTGGACCTCGGCAGTGGCGATGGCCTGCAGCATGCGCGGGAAGAATTCAGGGCCGTCGATCAGCAGTTCGAAGCTGTTGCCATCGCGCCACGGGAAGATCGGCCCCGGCATATCAGCGGGCGTTGAAGATCAGCACCGCATTGACCGGCACCGACGGGTTGATCGACTTGAGCCCGGCCAGCTTGCGCAGCTCGGCAAGCCCCGGCAGCAGGCCGAAGTCTTCGGCGCGCAGCACCAACGGTTCCAGGGTCACTACCTGGAAGCGCCGCTCATCCAGCCGGGTCGCCAGCAGCAAGGTGCTATAGCTGTGGGTCTGGCCGTGCAGGGTGACGCTCACCGGCAGGCGCAGCTCCAGCTGAGCGCCGTCGGCCAGGTCGTTGATCGGGCGCAGGTCGATCTGTGCCTGCACCTTGCCTTCGGCAAAGCGCTCGACTTCGAACAGGTTGTCGCGCATGCGCTCATCGCGCAGCGGGATACCGCTGCTCACCGAGTCCATCTCGATGCTGAGCTCGGCCGCGCCTTTGCGGTCTACCTTGCCATGCAGCACAAGGAAGCGGTTGACCTCGGCAATTTCGCCGTTCTTGCCAGTAATAAAGGACAGCCGCGACGACTCACCGTCCAGATGCCAGTTGGCCTGGGCAGGCGAACCGGCAAGCATGAACAGCGGCAGCAGCAATGCGGGTAACAGACGGGACGGCTTGAACATGTGAAATCCTGTGACACAAGGCCGCCAACATTACCCGCACGGTTTCACGGCAGCAAGCTGCCGATCCTGCGCCGAGGGCCTGTCACGCAAGCATCACCAAAGGTTCACGGGGGTGACACCGGGTCTACCTAGGCTGACTTTGCACAACGAAGCCGACCGGCCGCACCCCTTTGGCTGGCCCATGGAGACTCGCAATGACTCGGATCGCTCGCTCTGGCGACAACAGCCCTGAACGCCGTCTGCAAGCCGAACGCCTGGTCGGCGTAGACGCGCTGCAGGAAGCACAAGCACTGCGCTTCAACGTATTCAGTGGTGAATTCAAGGCCAGGCTCAAGGGCGCAGAACTGGGCCTGGACATGGATGACTACGACATCCACTGCCGCCACATCGGGGTGCGCGACTTGGCCAGCGGCAAACTGGTCGCCACCACCCGTCTGCTCGACCACCAGGCCGCCAGCAGCCTGGGCCGCTTCTACAGCGAAGAAGAATTCAGCCTGCATGGCCTGCGCCAGTTGCAAGGGCCGATCCTGGAACTGGGCCGCACCTGCGTGCACCCGGACTACCGCAACGGCGGCACCATCGCGGTGCTGTGGGGCGAGTTGGCCGAGGTGCTCAACGAAGGCTGCTACAGCTACCTGATGGGCTGCGCCAGCATTCCGATGCAGGACGGCGGCATCCAGGCCCACGCGATCATGCAGCGCCTGCGCGACCGCTACCTGTGCAACGAGCACCTGCGCGCAGAGCCGAAAAAACCGCTGCCTACCCTTGCCCTGCCCGGCAATGTCATCGCCGAGATGCCGCCGCTGCTCAAGGCTTACATGCGCCTGGGCGCGAAGATTTGTGGCGAGCCGTGCTGGGACGAAGACTTCCAGGTGGCCGACGTGTTCATCCTGCTCAAACGCGACGAGCTCTGCCCGCGCTACGCACGCCACTTCAAGGCGGCGGTCTGATGCCGGGCCTGCGGGCCTGCGCCCGCCTGCTGCGTTTGTTTGCGGTACTCAGCCTGGGTACCGGCATGGCCAGTTGCATCGCCATGGGCGAGCGCCTGGGCCTTAAAACCCCATTTGAACGGCGCCAACGCTGGAGCCGCTGGTTCATGCAACGGCTGGTGGCGGCGCTGCCATTCGAGGTGAGCGTGCACGGCGCGCTGCCGCAACGGCCGATGCTGTGGGTCAGCAACCACGTGTCGTGGACCGACATCCCGCTGCTCGGCATGCTCGCCCCGCTGTCGTTTCTGTCCAAGGCTGAAGTGCGCCAGTGGCCGTTGGCCGGTTGGCTGGCGGAAAAAGCCGGCACGCTGTTCATCCGCCGCGGCGGTGGCGACGGGCAGCGCCTGCGCGAGCAGATCAGCGCGCAGCTAGCCGAGCAACGCCCGCTGCTGATATTCCCTGAAGGCACCACCACCGACGGCCGCTCCCTGCGCACTTTCCATGGCCGCTTGCTGGCAGGCGCCATCGATCAGGGCGTCGGCGTGCAGCCGGTGGCCATCAGCTACCTGCGCGATGGGCAGAGCGACCCGATCGCTCCGTTCATTGGCAATGACGACCTGGTCTCGCACCTGCTCAGGCTGTTCGCCCAGCCCCGTGGCCAGGTGCGCATCGAACTGCTGCCCGCGCTTACCAGCGCCGGCAAGGAACGTGCGGTGCTGGCCTTGCAGGCACAGCAGGCCATTCACCAGGCGCTGTTCGGTGCCGAGCAGCTGGCACCGCGGCCGCGCAGTCACGCCAAGGCGGCGTGACGCGCCGCCGCAAATGCCTGCAACTGCGGGTAAAACTCGCGAAAATCCCCCAGCAAAGGCTGGTACAACCGCTCAAGCTCGGCCATCACCCCGGCCAACCCTTCAGGCCGCGACAGCCGCCGGGCAATGCCACGGAACACCTGCTCAAGCGTTGCAAAATCGCCGTAGGCGCCCAACCAGTCATCCGCGGCCATATAGGGCGCAATGCGCGCCAGGCGCTCTGGCAACTGCGGTTCGGCAAGCAGCACCCGGTAAAAGCGGCCAGTAAAATCCGCCAGCGGCTGGTCGGCGTAATCGTGCCAGTGCCGTGCAAGGCAGTGGTCAAAAAACACATCCAGCACAATACCGGCAAACCGCCGCCGCTCACTGGGGAAGCGCGCCAGCGCTGCCAGCACCAGCGGGTGGCTGTCGGTGTAGCTGTCGATATGCCGATGCAGGCGGATCGCCGCTTCAAGCTCTGGGGTAAAACGCCCCTGCAGCGTGCCTTTGACGAAATCGCCATACAGGCTGCCGAGCAGTTGTTGCGGCGCCGGGCCGCCGAGGTGCAGGTGTGCGAGGTAATTCATGGGCGCAGTCTAGCATCGCCATCGCCTATATCGTTATAACGCGATATACCGATTGAAGCTGACATCAGAACCTCTGGGTATTTGTATATCGGCAACCATCGATATAGATTTCGCCTTATCGCGATATACCGCACCCCACGAGCCGCACGTCATGGCACCCGATCTCGACGAAATCATCAAAGCGCTGGCCCACCCGCTGCGCCGCGAAATCCTAAGTTGGCTGAAAGACCCAGCCACGCAGTTCCCCGACCAGTACCACAGCACCGAAAACGGCGTCTGCGCCGGCCAGATCGACCAACGCTGCGGGCTCTCGCAATCGACCGTATCGGCGCACCTTGCGACCTTGCAGCGTGCCGGGCTGATCAGCAGCCAGAAGGTCGGCCAGTGGCACTTCTTCAAACGCAACGACGACACCATCCAGGCGTTTCTCGAACAACTGCGCCAAGCGCTTTGACAAGGCAGGTAACCGTAATGACCACGCTTTTCGACCCGATCAAGATTGGCGACCTCGAACTCCCCAACCGCATCATCATGGCGCCGCTCACCCGCTGCCGTGCCGACGACGGCCGCGTGCCCAACGCGCTGATGGCCGAATACTATGTGCAGCGCGCCAGCGCCGGGCTGATCCTCAGCGAGGCCACTTCGGTGACGGCGATGGGTGTGGGTTACCCCGACACGCCGGGTATCTGGAACGACGAGCAGGTGCGCGGCTGGCACAACGTGACCAAGGCGGTACACGCAGCGGGCGGGCGGATCTTCCTGCAGCTGTGGCATGTGGGGCGTATTTCCCACCCTTCGTACCTGGGCGGCGAATTGCCGGTGGCGCCTAGCGCGATCCAGCCCAAGGGCCATGTCAGCCTGGT
Source organism: Pseudomonas farsensis (assembly GCF_014268805.2). Lineage (GTDB taxonomy): Bacteria > Pseudomonadota > Gammaproteobacteria > Pseudomonadales > Pseudomonadaceae > Aquipseudomonas > Aquipseudomonas farsensis. The sequence goes on along the minus strand of NZ_JABWRF020000003.1, from coordinate 203,035 downwards.
GCGCCCGTTGAGCGATTACCCCACGCCCCGTGCGCTGGAAACCGAAGAAATCGCCGATATCGTCGAGGCTTACCGCAGTGGTGCCGAAAACGCCAAGGCGGCGGGTTTTGATGGCGTCGAGATCCACGGCGCCAATGGCTACCTGCTTGATCAGTTCCTGCAAAGCACCACCAACCAGCGCACTGACCGCTACGGCGGCTCGCTGGAAAACCGCGCACGCCTGCTGCTGGAGGTGACCGATGCGGTCATCGATGTGTGGGGGGCCGGGCGAGTCGGCGTGCACCTGGCGCCACGCGCCGATGCCCATGACATGGGCGATGCGAACCGCGCCGAGACCTTTACCTATGTGGCGCGCGAGCTGGGCAAGCGTGGCATTGCGTTTATCTGCTCGCGCGAGAAACAGGCAGAAGACAGCCTTGGCCCGCAGCTCAAGGCGGCGTTTGGCGGGGTTTATATCGCCAATGAGAGCTTCGACAAAGCCCGTGCCAATGCCGCGTTGGCAGCAGGCACGGCAGATGCCGTGGCCTTTGGCGTGCCGTTTATCGCCAACCCGGACTTGCCCGCGCGGCTTGAGGCTGATGCGCCGCTGAACCAGGCCCGACCGGAGACGTTTTATGGGCGCGGGGCTGTGGGGTATATCGATTACCCGCGGTTGTGATCACGGGCGTCACGGGTTTGCCGCCTGGGTTCTGCGCCTCCTGAAACACCGGAAGCTCGGCCTTCGTGGCAAGTGGGTTTTGTGGCGAGCGGGCTTGCCCCGCGTTGGGCTGCGAAGCAGCCCTGATGGCTGCAGAAAAACAGCCAGCGGCTACGGGATACAGCAGTTCGCAGCGTTTGTGCGCACGCTTTGAAGATGATGGGGTTCAGGGCTGCTGCGCAGCCCAACGCGGGGCAAGCCCGCTCGCCACGAGAAGATGTGTCGGAGTGCGAAACGGTGTAGATACCTATGCCGCGATCAGGCAAGCAGGCCGAGTTGGGTTGCCTGATCTGGCAAAAACGCGGTGTTTCGGCACTCCGAGCAAGCCAGCCCTCAAGGCCGTGCGTTGATCTGCTGCTGAAGGTTCTGGATCTGGCTCTGCAGCGTGCTGATATTGCGCGTGGTCTGTCCACGGAATGCATCGAACTCCTGCACCGAAGCGCCACTGGCGTTGGCCGCAGGGCGGTTCTCCAGTTGCGTCTTGAGCACCAGCACATCCTGCTCCAGGCTTTCGATCGCCGCAGTCGGGTTGCTCTTCTTCAACGCCGCCAGCTCAGTGCTCAGGCTCTTTACCTGGCCATCGAGCTTGCCGCCATCCAACTGCCCGGACTTGAGCGCCGCAAGCTCGGCATTCACTGCCTTGAGTTGGGCCTGCAACTGGCTTTGCAGCTCAGTCACCGCTTTTTGCTGCGCACGGGTATCAGCCAGCACCTGCTCCAGGCGCTTGCCCAGGTCACCGGCCTGACCAGCAACGCCCTGCTGCTGCTTGTTCTGCTCGGCAAGGCTGGCCTGCAACTGGCGGATCTGCAGTTTCAACGCTTCGCTGCCGGTGCTGCTGCTAGACTCACTGGCTTCGACCTTGCCACTGATCGCTTGCAAGCGCCCGGCGGCGTCTTCGCTGATACGGGCAAAACTCTCCTGGGTGGCAACCAGCTGCTGCTCCATCAGCGAAATCTGCTGAAAGCTCCACCAGCCAAGCCCGCCCAGGGCGATGAACGCTGCGCCCAGCAACGCCCACAGCGGGCCGTTGCTGCGCGGGCGCGCCGCTTGCTGGCGGCTGCGCGCAACGTGGGCAGGCAGCAACTCGTCGTCATCGGGGGTGCCTGCACGCAGCGCAGGCACATCGTCAAAATCGTCTCGGGCGTCGTTACGCATGGGCATTCAACCACGGTGATAGCAAAGAGGCATGAGTATAAACCGCCGAAGCGGCGCACTTATGAACATCATCCAGGCAGGTGGTTCAGCGCCTGCCCGCCTGCGCCTGCCACCAGGTGCAGAATTCATCCACCGCGGCCCAGATATCAGTACGCGGGCGATAGTCCAGATGCTGCCGGGCGCGGCTGATATCAAGGGTGAAATCGCGGCTCATGACCTGCATGGCGGTGCGGCTCAGGGTCGGTTGCGGGCGCCCAGGCCAGAGCATGCACGCCGCCTCGTTGAGCGCCGCAAGGCTGTAGCCCAGCCCGTAGCTGCGGTAACGCGTGACCTGGGGCAGGTTCATGCGCCGCATCACGTAATTGACCACGTCCCACAACGGCAACGGGTGGCCGTTGCTGATGTTGTAGGCCTGGCCCAACGCCTGTTCATCGGCGAACAGCGCGCTGAGCAAGGCATCGTTGAGGTTATGAATACTGGTGAAATCGACCTTGTTCAGGCCATTGCCGATGATCGCCACACGGCCCTTCTGCTGCATCTGCAACAGCCGCGGAAAAATGCTCGCATCGCCTGCGCCGGTCACCAGCCGCGGGCGCAGCGCCAGCACCTCAAGGCCGAACTCCTGGGCACCGAAGACTTTCTGCTCGGCCAGGCGCTTGGTCAGCGCGTAGTGGCCGTGAAAGCGCCGTGGCAGTTGCTCCTCGGCAATATCCGTGTGTGAGCGGCCGGTGAAATACACCGAAGCCGATGACAGGTGCACCAGGCGCCGCACATGCTCCTTTATGCAGCCTTCGACGACGTTCTCGGTCACCACCACGTTGCCCTGATGGAAATCCTGATAGCGCCCCCAGGTGCCCACCGCACCGGCACAATGCACCACCGTGTCGACGCCCTGGCACAGGCGCCGGGCAAGCTCGGCATCGCCAAGGTCGCCTGGGATGAACTGCGCGCCACGCTTGACCAGGTGCTCGACAGCCTCCGTGCGGCGGCCGTTGACCCGCACCTCAAGGCCCTGCTCCAGGGCAAAACGCGCAAAGCGCCCGCCAATGAAGCCGCTTGCGCCGGTGACCAGAATTCGCATGTACCACTCCGCCTTGCCAGATTTCAGATGCTACTGACGCCGGCTACGCCTGCAACGGCACCAGCCAGTCGCGCGCCGCGTGGCGCAGGTGTTCGGTCAGTTGCGCGAGCAATTGCCCGCCGTTGCGCCAATGATGCCAGTACAACGGCACATCGATGGGGGTATCGCGGCAGATTTCCACCAGTTGACCACTGGCCAACTGCTCACGGGCCTGCAACTCCGGCACCAGCCCCCAGCCCAGCCCTGCCTCGGTCATGCGCAGAAAACCTTCGGAGGACGGGCACAGGTGATGCAGGAAACCGTCCTCGATGCCCAGCGACGCCAGGTAGCGGTGCTGCAGGAAGTCGTCCGGGCCGTAGACGATGGCCGGGGTACGCGCCAGCCGGGCAACGTCGAACCCCTTTGCAAAATGCCGCGCCATGAACGCCGGGCTGGCCAAGGCGCGATAACGCATCGCCCCCAGTGCCAGGCTACGCGCACCTGCCACAGGCCGCTCGCTGCCGCACAGGCACGCCGCCACTTCACCGGCGCGCATGCGCCTGAGGCCGACGTCCTGATCCTCGACCACAAGGTCGGTGAGCAGGCGCTGTTCGGCGCAGAACGCACCCACCGCCCCCGCCCACCAGGTGGCCAGGCTGTCGGCGTTGAGGGCGATGCGCAGGCGTTCCGGCATGCCCTCCTCGTCCAGCGCCGGTACCTGGCGCTGCAGGTCGCGTTCGAGCAGGCGCACCTGCTGGACGTGGTTGAGCAACTGCCGGCCGACGTCGGTCGGGCTGGGCGGGGTGGCGCGTACCAGCACCGGCTGGCCGACCCGGGCTTCGAGCAGTTTGATGCGTTGGGAGATCGCCGACTGCGAAAGCCCGAGCACCTGGGCGGCACGCTCGAAGCCGCCTTGTTCGATCACCGCAGCCAGGGCGGCGAGCAACTTGTAGTCAAACATTAATTTCTCTAATACCGGATCAGCTCTATTTGTTTTTCTTATACAGCCCGCCTCGCCACAATGGCCAGCATCTTTTGTGGAGTATTTCGCCATGTGGCAAAGCTATTTGAACGGCATGCTGGTGGCCTTCGGCCTGATCATGGCCATTGGCGCGCAGAACGCCTTCGTGCTGGCGCAGGCCTTGCGCCGTGAACATCATTTGCCGGTGGCTGCGCTGTGCATCATCTGCGACGCCATTCTGGTAGCGGCCGGGGTGTTCGGCCTGGCCACCGTGCTGGCGCACAACCCGACCTTGCTGGCCGTTGCCCGCTGGGGCGGCGCGGTGTTCCTGATCTGGTACGGCGCCAAGGCGCTGCGCAGCGCCTGCTCGAAACAGAGCCTGCAGCACCAGCAAGGCCAGGGTGTGCGCTCGCGCAGGGCGGTGTTGTTGAGCGCGTTGGCGGTCACCCTGCTCAACCCCCACGTCTACCTGGACACCGTGCTGCTGATCGGCTCGCTCGGTGCCCAGCAGAGCATGCCGGGGGCCTATGTGGCGGGCGCCGCCAGCGCCTCGCTGGTGTGGTTCTCGACCCTCGCCCTGGGCGCTGCCTGGCTCGCGCCGTGGCTGGCGCGTCCCACCACCTGGCGGCTGTTGGATTTGATGGTGGCGGTGATGATGTTCGCGGTAGCAGCGCAACTGATCTTCTCGTGACCTGCAAGCTTCAAGCGGCAAGCCCCGGCGAACGCGCGTGTAACGTGCAGCTAGCCGCTTGCAGCTCGCATTAATCCCTATAGTTGTTGCGTGGTTATGCGCCTACCCCGGTGCTATGATCGGGCACTTGCGTCGCAAAGAGTACAAACTCGCCGACGTTCATACAGGCCACCCGTGAGGCCTGGCGCAACCCGCAAACAGACCTGAATCAGGAGAGACACCATGGCTTTTGAATTGCCGCCGCTGCCGTACGCCCACGATGCCCTGCAGCCGCACATCTCCAAGGAAACCCTGGAGTTCCACCACGACAAGCACCACAACACCTACGTCGTGAACCTGAACAACCTGGTCCCGGGCACCGAATTCGAAGGCAAGACCCTGGAAGAAATCGTCAAGACTTCTTCGGGTGGCATCTTCAACAACGCAGCCCAGGTCTGGAACCACTCGTTCTACTGGAACTGCCTGGCCCCGAACGCTGGCGGCCAACCCACTGGCGCCCTGGCTGAGGCCATCAACGCCGCCTTCGGTTCCTTCGACAAGTTCAAGGAAGAGTTCACCAAGACTTCGGTTGGCACCTTCGGTTCCGGCTGGGGCTGGCTGGTCAAGAAAGCTGACGGTTCCCTGGCTCTGGCCAGCACCATCGGCGCTGGCTGCCCGCTGACCAGCGGCGATACCCCGCTGCTGACCTGCGACGTCTGGGAACACGCCTACTACATCGACTACCGCAACGTCCGTCCGAAGTATGTCGAGGCGTTCTGGAACCTGGTCAACTGGGCGTTCGTCGCCGAGCAGTTCGAAGGCAAGACCTTCAAAGCCTGACGCACAGCGCGCCATGCAAAAACCCGGCTTCGGCCGGGTTTTTTTTCGCCCTTTATCCACCTTCAAAGGCTTGCTCAGCGCGCAGAGCGCGCTAACATCAATTTTCTGGAAAGCTGACGCAGCGCACTCAAGTCGCACGGCCACTCAACCGATACAGAGCCAAGGGCAACACCGCCGACGGGCGAGTTGCCCGCAAGCGCAATCGGTCGATACCCTGATGCCACAGTTAATGGCAAAATAATGGCATGCGCATGGATTAAGGAATCCCCTTTGAAGCTGGAATTTCGCAACAGCTTGTCGGTGAAGTTGCTCAGGGTGGTGTTGCTCTCGGCATTGGCAGTCGGCGTGGTGCTTAGCTGCGCGCAGATCGTCTATGACGTCTACAAGACCCGCCAGGCAATCAACAGCGACGCGCAGCGTATCCTCGACATGTTCCGCGACCCGTCTACCCAGGCGGTGTACAGCCTCGACCGCGAAATGGGCATGCAGGTCATGGAAGGCTTGTTCCAGGATGAGTCGGTGCGCATGGCCTCCATTGGCCACCCCAACGAAACCATGCTGGCCGAAAAATCCCGCCCGCTGCGTGACATGTCCATGCGCTGGCTCACCGACCCGATTCTGGGCCAGGAACGCACCTACACCACCCAACTGGTCGGCCGCGGCCCTTATAGCGAGTATTACGGCGACCTCAGCATCACCCTGGACACCAGCGCCTATGGCGAGGGCTTCTTGATCAACGCCGTGATCATTTTCGTCTCTGGCGTGCTGCGCGCCCTGGCCATGGGCCTGGTGCTGTACCTGGTGTACCACTGGCTGCTGACCAAGCCGCTGTCAAAGATCATCGAGCACCTGACCAACATCAACCCGGATCACCCCAGCCAGCACCAGATCCCGTTGCTCAAAGGCCACGAACGCAACGAACTGGGCCTGTGGGTAAACACCGCCAACCAGTTGCTGGCCTCGATCGAGCGCAACACCCATTTGCGCCACGAAGCCGAAAACAGCCTGCAACGCATGGCCCAGTACGACTTCCTCACTGGCCTGCCCAACCGCCAGCAACTGCAGCAGCAACTGGACAAGATCCTCACCGACGGCGGCCGCCTGCAACACCGGGTGGCGGTGCTGTGCGTCGGGCTGGACGACTTCAAAGGCATCAACGAACAATTCAGCTACCAGGTGGGCGACCAACTGTTGCTGGCCCTCGCCGACCGCCTGCGCGCCCACAGCGGCCGCCTCGGCGCCCTGGCCCGGCTGGGCGGCGACCAATTCGCCCTGGTGCAGGCCAATATCGAGCAGCCCTACGAGGCCGCAGAGCTGGCGCAAAGCATTCTTGACGACCTCGAAGCGCCGTTCGACCTCGACCACCAGCAAATTCGCCTGCGCGCCACCATCGGTATCACGCTGTTCCCCGAAGACGGCGACAGCACCGAAAAACTGCTGCAAAAAGCCGAGCAGACCATGACCTTGGCCAAGGCCCGCTCGCGCAACCGCTACCAGTTCTATATCGCCAGCGTCGACAGCGAAATGCGCCGGCGCCGCGAGCTTGAAAAAGACCTGCGCGAAGCCTTGCCGCGCAACCAGTTGTACCTGGTGTACCAGCCACAGATCAGCTACCGCGACCACCGCGTGGTCGGCGTCGAGGCCCTGCTGCGCTGGCAGCACCCGCAGCTTGGCCTGGTGCCGCCGGACCAGTTCATCCCGCTGGCCGAGCAGAACGGCAGCATCATCAGCATTGGCGAATGGGTCCTCGACCAAGCCTGCAAGCAACTGCGCGAATGGCACGACCTGGGTTTCACAGAGCTACGCATGGCAGTCAACCTGTCCACGGTGCAACTGCACCACAGCGAGCTGCCACGGGTGGTCAACAACCTGTTGCAGGCTTATCGCCTGCCGCCGCGCAGCCTGGAGCTGGAAGTCACCGAAACCGGCCTGATGGAAGACATCAGCACCGCAGCACAGCACCTGCTGAGCCTGCGCCGCTCCGGGGCGATGATCGCCATCGACGACTTCGGCACCGGCTACTCGTCGCTGAGTTATCTGAAATCGCTGCCGCTGGACAAGATCAAGATCGACAAGAGCTTCGTCCAGGACCTGCTCGACGACGATGACGACGCCACCATCGTTCGCGCCATCATCCAGTTGGGCAAGAGCCTGGGCATGCAGGTGATCGCCGAGGGCGTCGAAACCAGCGAGCAGGAAACCTACATCATTGCCCAGGGCTGCCATGAGGGTCAGGGCTACCACTACAGCAAGCCGCTGCCGGCGCGCGAGCTGACTGCGTTCCTGCGCCAGGCGCAACGCAACCAGGTTTCGGTCCTGTAACCCCCCGTCTTTATTGCCCTTGGTGTAAACGGGCGTTTGCGTGAAATGCGCCAGCGCCCCTTTACAGCAAATGCAAATCTTTCGCATGATGTTGTAGTTTCGCGTGCCAAGGCGCACGGCCCAACCCTCTGGTCCAACCACACGACGCAGGAAACCCACAATGATTCGTATGCCTCTGGCCTCCGCCAGTCTGCTGGCCATCGCCATCGCCCTCGCCGGTTGCGGCGAGAAGGACGACAAGGCTGCTGCCCCGCAAGCCCAGGCCCCTGCTGCTGCCAGCACCACCGCTGCAGCCCCTGGCGCGGTCGATGAAGCCGCTGGCAAGGCCGTGGTCAAGCATTACACCGAGATGGTCTACGCCGTTTACAGCGACTCGCTGAGCACTGCCAAGGCCCTGCAAAACGCAGTAGACGCCTTCCTCGCCAAGCCGAGCGAAGAAACCCTGAAAGCCGCCAAAGAGGCTTGGGTCGCTGCCCGCGTACCGTACCTGCAAAGCGAAGCGTTCCGCTTTGGCAACACCATCATCGACGACTGGGAAGGCCAGGTTAACGCCTGGCCCCTGGACGAAGGCCTGATCGACTACGTCGACAAGAGCTACGAGCACGCCCTGGGCAACCCGGCGGCCAGCGCCAACATCATCGCCAACACCCAGATCCAGGTGGGCGAAGAGAAGGTCGACGTCAAGGACATCACCCCTGAAAAACTGGCAAGCCTGAACGAGCTGGGCGGTTCGGAAGCCAACGTTGCGACCGGCTACCACGCCATCGAATTCCTGCTCTGGGGCCAGGACCTCAACGGCACCGGCCCTGGCGCTGGCGCACGCCCGGTGTCTGACTACCTCGAAGGCAAAGGCGCAACTGGCGGGCACAACGAACGCCGCCGCGCCTACCTGAAGGCGGTCACCGAGCTGCTGGTCAAAGACCTCGAAGAGATGGTCGGCAACTGGGCACCGAACGTCGCCGACAACTACCGCGCCACCTTGGAAGCGGAGCCTGTCAACGACGGCCTGCGCAAGATGCTGTTCGGCATGGGCAGCCTGTCGCTGGGCGAACTGGCCGGCGAGCGCATGAAGGTCTCGCTGGAAGCCAACTCGCCGGAAGACGAGCAGGACTGCTTCAGCGACAACACCCACTACTCGCACTTCTATGACGCCAAGGGTATCCGCAACGTCTACCTGGGCGAATACACCCGTGTCGACGGCAGCAAGCTGACCGGCCCGAGCCTGTCGTCGCTGGTGGCCAAGGCCGACCCTGCGGCAGACGCCACGCTGAAGGCTGACCTTGAAGCCACCGAGGCGAAGATCCAGGTCATGGTCGACCACGCCCTCAAAGGCGAGCACTACGACCAACTGATCGCCGCCGACAACACTGCTGGCAACCAGATCGTGCGCGACGCCATCGCTTCGCTGGTCAAGCAGACCGGTGCCATCGAACAGGCCGCAGGCAAGCTGGGCATCTCCAACCTGAACCCGGACACCGCTGATCACGAGTTCTGATCCACGCGGTGGTGGTTTAACCACAGAGGCGGCCTTCGGACCGCCTTTTTTGCGCTCAGCGGCCATGCGGATGCCATGTAGGAGCGGCCTTGTGCCGCGCCTACGCAGTGGGCCAATCGCTAGCGATTTCATCCAGCAATTGCAAATTGCTCTTATTCAATGCCCCCCACTTTGCTAAGCTTGCACGCCGGTTTTTCGCCCTCGCCCAGGATCACCGATGTCCTTGCTCCGCCTAAGCCCCCTGCTACTGGCACTCGCCCTCGCCGCCTGTGACGACGCGCCGCGTTTCACCCAGGCCGAGCCCGGTGAAGCCCTTTCCGGTGGCCAGGCAACGGTGCAGCGCAGTGATCGCAATGCCTATTCATTGCCTTCTGCCAACCTGTCGCCAGAACGGCGCCTGGATTTTTCCGTGGGCAACAGCTTCTTTCGCAGCCCTTGGGTGATCGCCCCGAGCACCACCACCGCCCGCGATGGCCTGGGGCCGCTGTTCAATACCAACGCCTGCCAGAACTGCCACGTGCGCGATGGCCGTGGCCACCCGCCAGCGCCTGACGACAGCAACGCGGTATCCATGCTGGTGCGCCTGTCGATCCCCGACCAGCCCTACCTCGCCCGCGAAATCGAACGCATCGGCGTGGTCCCCGAGCCGGTCTACGGCACGCAGTTGCAGGACATGGCCATCCCAGGCGTGGCCCCTGAAGGGAAGGTGCGGGTGAACTACGACAGCCTTACTGTCACCTTCAAGGATGGCCATAAGGTCGAACTGCAACGCCCGACCCTGCAGATCACCCAGCTCGGCTATGGCCCGATGCACCCCGACACGCGCTTTTCGGCCCGGGTAGCGCCACCGATGATCGGCCTTGGCCTGCTGGAAGCCATCCCCGAAGCAGACCTGCTGGCCAACGAAGACCCGGACGACCGCAACCACGATGGCATCCGTGGCCGCGCCAACCGGGTGTGGGATGACGCCCAAGGCAAGACCGTGGTCGGGCGTTTCGGCTGGAAGGCCGGGCAACCCAACGTCAACCAGCAGAACGTGCACGCCTTCGCCGGCGACATGGGCCTGACCAGCACGCTGCAACCCAAGGACGACTGTACCCCGGCGCAGACTGACTGCCTGGCAGCGCCCAACGGCGACGGGCAGGATGGCGAGAAGGAAGTCAGCGACAACATCCTGCGCTTGGTCACCTTCTATACCCGCAACCTGGGTGTTCCGGCCCGGCGCAACGTCGACGCGCCGCAAGTGCTGGCTGGCAAGAACCTGTTCTTCGAGGCCGGTTGCCAAGGCTGCCACACCCCGCAGTTCACCACCGCTGCCGACGCCCATGAGCCAGAACTGGCCGGCCAGGTGATCCGCCCGTACAGTGACCTGCTGCTGCACGACATGGGCCCGGGCCTTAGCGATGAGCGCACCGAATTTGCCGCCAATGGCCAGGACTGGCGCACCGCCCCGCTGTGGGGTGTGGGCCTGTCCGAAACCGTAAGCGGGCACAGCCGTTTTCTGCATGACGGGCGCGCCCGCAACCTGCTCGAAGCCGTGCTCTGGCACGGCGGCGAAGCCCAGGCGGCGCGCGACCAGGTTCTGACGTTCAATGCCGAGCAGCGCGCCGCGCTGCTGGCGTTTCTGAATTCACTTTAAAACGCACAAGGAGCCGGGCATGTTCCGACCCAAGCTGTTGTTCACCAGCCTCGCCGCCATCGCCCTGGGCGCCTGCTCGCCGCAGGACCCGCAGGCCGTCACCTCCTCGGCCATCGCCAAGCAGGTGATCCTGCCGACCTACAGCCGCTGGGTCGAAGCCGACCGCGCCCTGGCCGCCAGCGCCCTGGCCTATTGCGAAGGCAAGACCTCGCTGGACAACGCCCGCGCCGACTTCCTCAACGCACAGAAAGCCTGGGCCGAGCTGCAGCCGCTGCTGGTGGGCCCGCTGGCCGAAGGCAACCGCGCCTGGCAGGTGCAGTTCTGGCCCGACAAGAAAAACCTGGTGGGCCGCCAGGTCGAGCAACTGGTCAACGGCGACAAGCCGGTCGACAAGGAATCGCTGGGTAAAGCCAGCGTGGTAGTGCGCGGCCTGTCGGCCTACGAGTACATCCTGTTCGACAGCAAGCCCGACGTCGCCAGCGCCGAGCAAAAGGCCCGCTACTGCCCGCTGCTGGTGGCCATCGCCGAGCACCAGCAAGCCCTGGCCGAAGAGATTCTCAAAGGCTGGAACAGCACCGACGGCATGCTCTCGCAGATGACCAAGTTCCCCAACCAGCGCTATGCCGACTCCCACGAGGCCATCGCCGACCTGCTGCGTGCCCAGGTGACTGCGCTGGACACCCTGAAGAAAAAGCTCGGTGCCCCCATGGGCCGCCTGAGCAAGGGCATCCCACAGCCGCTGCAAGCCGAAGCCTGGCGTAGCCACTCGTCGCTCAAAAGCCTGGAAGCTTCGCTCAAAGCCGCCCAGGCCGTTTGGGTCGGAGTCGACAACCAGGGCCTGCGCGGCCTGCTGGGCAAAGACCAGGCGCCACTGGCGCAGAAGATCGACGACGCCTACGCTGCGGCCTTCAAACTGCTCGATGCCAACCAGCAGACCCTCGGCGAGCTGTTGGCCGATGACGCCGGCCAGCAGAAACTCACGCAGATCTACGACAGCCTCAACGTCGTTCATCGCCTGCATGAAGGTGAACTGGCCAAGGCGCTGAATATCCAGCTGGGCTTCAACGCCAACGACGGTGACTGATGATGCTGCGACGCCAGGCGATCAAACTCGGTAGCGTTGTGCTCAGTGCCCTGACCCTGGGGGGCTGGAGCCTGCTGCGCAACAAAGGCAGCGAGCCCCTGCTGCTCTCGGCGCGGGACGATGCCGACGGCAAGCACTACGCCGTCGGGTTTCGCCTGGACGGCAGCCAGGTGTTCAGCACCGAGGTCGGCCAGCGTTGCCACGCGATCATCAACCACCCCACGCTGCCCATCGCGTTGTTCGTGGCCCGCAGGCCTGGCACAGAGAGCTACCTGCTGGACCTGCGCGACGGCCGCCTGCTGCAGACTCTCACCGCGCAACCGCAGCGTCACTTCTACGGCCATGCAGTTATCCACAAGGGCGGCGAATGGCTGTACACCACCGAGAACGACACCACCGACCCCGGGCGTGGCGTGCTGGGGGTGTACCGCTTCGAGGGTGAGCGCCTGGTGCACAGCGGCGAGCTGTCGACCCATGGCATAGGCCCGCATGAACTGGCCTGGCTGCCCGACGGCGAAACCCTGGTAGTGGCCAACGGCGGCATTCGCACCGAGGCCGAGAGCCGGGTGGAAATGAACCTCGACGCCATGCAGCCGAGCCTGGTGCTGATGCAGCGTGATGGCACGTTGTTGAGCAAAGAGACGCTGGCCCAGCAGATGAACAGCGTGCGCCACCTTGCGGTGGGCACCGATGGCACCATCGCCGCCTGCCAGCAGTTCATGGGCGGTGCGCACGAAACGGCCGAGTTGCTGGCGATCAAGCGCCCGGGCGAGCCGTTCAAAGCCTTCCCGGTGCCCGAGCGGCAGTTGCAGGCGATGGCCCAGTACACCGCCAGCGTCGCCATCCACAGCGACCTGCGTCTGGTGGCGCTGACTGCGCCACGGGCCAACCGGCTGTTTATCTGGGACCTGGACAGCGGCGCGGTGAAGCTTGATGCACCGATGCCCGACTGCGCCGGGGTGGGGGCGGTGAAAGATGGTTTTGTCGTTACCTCCGGGCAAGGGCGCTGCCGCTACTATGATTGCCGCAAGCCTGAGCTGGTCGGGCAACCGCTGAACCTGCCTTCGGGGTTCTGGGATAACCATCTGCATCTGGCTTGATGGCAACACCGCAACCGCTGGGGCCGCTCTGCGGCCCTTTCGCGGCACAAGGCCGCTCCTACACCGACCGCGTGGCCTGGCCGGCGTTATTTCGCGAACGCCAGCAACGCCCTCCCCTTTTCCTGAATCTGGACAATACTTGCCCCATCACCCGTGGGCAGGACGCCCCGTGTTCGTGCCTCGCTCATAGCAATTCCATCGCCAAGGAACCGGACCATGCTGCGCCGGCGCATGCTGATCATGTTGGCCATCGTCGTGCTGATCGTGTTGATTCTGGGGGCCATCAAGGGCTTCTCCATCTACCAGCAGATTCAGCAGTTCTCCCAGCCCAAGCCGCCGGTGAGCGTGGCTGCGGGCGAGGCGCAGTTGCGCCAGTGGCAGCAGCGCCTGCCGGCGGTGGGTAGCCTGAAGGCCTATCAGGGCGTGGAACTGAGCCTGGAAGTGGCAGGCACGGTCAAGTCACTGCATTTCGAGTCCGGCCAGCAGGTCAAGGCTGGCCAGTTGCTGTTGCAACTGGACAACGAACAGGAAACCGCGCTGCTGGGCACCGCCCAGGCCGACCTGGGGCTGGCCAAAGTCGACTACGGGCGCGGCAGCCAACTGGTCGGAGACTCGGCCATCTCCCGCGGCGAGTTCGACCGCCTCAGCTCCCAGTACCGGCGTAACCAGGCCGTGGTCGACCAGCTCAAGGCGTCGCTGAAGAAAAAGAGCATCAGCGCGCCGTTCAGCGGCACCATCGGCATCCGCCAGGTCGACGTCGGCGCCTACCTTGCCAGCGGCACGGTGATCGCCACCCTGCAGGACCTGTCGAGCCTGTACGTCGACTTCAACGTGCCCGAGCAAGCCCTGCCGCAACTGAGCCTGGGCCAACAGATACAGGTGCAGGTGGCCGCCTACCCCGGCCAGACCTTCCCGGCCAGCCTCAGCGCGATCAACCCCAAGGTCGAGGAAAGCACGCGTAACCTGCTGCTGCGCGCCACCCTGGCCAATCCCGATGGCAAGCTACTGCCCGGTATGTTCGCAAGCCTGCAGGTGCTGCTGCCCGACCCACACCCGCAAGTGGTGGTACCGGAAAACGCCATTACCTACACCCTGTATGGCAATTCGGTCTATGTGATCGGCGCTAAAAAGGACAAGGACGGCAAGCCAGACACCAGCGCCGACGGCCAGGGGCAACTGGTTGCCGAGCAGCGCACCGTGCAAACCGGCGAGCGCCGCGATGGCTGGGTGGTGGTAACCAAGGGCTTGCAGGCCGGCGACCGGGTGGTTACCGCAGGCCAACTCAAGCTGACGCCTGGGGCCGCCATTCGTATCAGCGACCAGCCCGCTCTTGAACCCGCCGCGCCTGGCGCCAACTGAGGAGCCCCGGCATGGCGTTCACTGACCCGTTCATCCGCCGCCCGGTGTTGGCCTGCGTGGTCAGCCTGCTGATACTGCTGCTGGGGTTGCAGGCCTGGAGCAAGCTGCAGATTCGCCAGTACCCGCAAATGGAAAACGCGCTGATCACGGTGACCACCGCCTACCCCGGCGCCAACGCCGAAACCATCCAGGGCTATATCACCCAGCCACTGCAACAGAGCCTGGCCAGTGCAGACGGCATCGACTACATGACCTCGGTAAGCCGGCAGAATTTTTCGGTGATTTCGGTCTACGCACGGGTCGGCGCCGACAGCGACCGCCTGTTCACGCAACTGCTGGCCAAGGCCAACGAGGTGCGCAACAAACTGCCGCAAAACGCCGAAGACCCCGTGCTGAGCAAAGAGGCTGCCGATGCTTCGGCGCTGATGTACGTCAGTTTCTACAGCACCGAAATGAGCAACCCGCAGATCACCGATTACCTGTCGCGGGTGATCCAGCCCAAGCTTGCCACCCTGCCCGGCATGGCCGAGGCAGAGATTCTCGGCAACCAGGTGTTTGCCATGCGCATCTGGATCGACCCGGTAAAGCTTGCAGGCTTCGGCCTGTCGGCGCTGGATGTCACCGATGCAGTGCGCCGTTACAACTTCCTTGCCGCCGCCGGCGAGGTCAAAGGCGAGTACGTGGTCACCAGCGTCAACGCCACCACCGAGCTGAAATCCGCCGAGGCGTTCGCCGCGCTACCGGTCAAGACCCGCGGCGACAGCCGCGTGTTGCTGGGCGATGTAGCACGCATAGAAATGGGCGCCGAAAACTACGACACGGTCAGCTCGTTCGACGGCACGCCGTCGGTGTACATCGGCATCAAGGCCACTCCGGCCGCCAACCCGCTGGAGGTGATCAAGGAAGTGCGGCGGATCATGCCGCAACTGGAAGAACAGCTGCCGTCGAGCCTGAAAGTGTCGATTGCCTACGACGCCACGCTGTTCATCCAGGCCTCCATCGACGAGGTCATCAAGACCCTCGGCGAGGCCGTGCTCATCGTTATTGTGGTGGTGTTCCTGTTCCTCGGCGCGCTGCGCTCGGTGCTGATCCCGGTGGTGACCATTCCGCTGTCGATGATCGGCGTGCTGTTCTTCATGCAGATGATGGGCTATTCGCTGAACCTGCTGACGTTGCTGGCCATGGTGCTGGCTATCGGCCTGGTGGTGGACGACGCCATCGTGGTGGTGGAGAACATCCACCGCCATATCGAGGAGGGCGAGCCACCCTTGGAGGCCGCGCTGCACGGCGCCCGGGAAATTGCCGTGCCGGTGGTGTCGATGACCATCACACTGGCTGCGGTGTATGCGCCCATCGGTTTTCTGACCGGGCTCACCGGTGCGCTGTTCAAGGAGTTCGCCCTGACCCTGGCGGGCGCGGTGGTGATTTCCGGCATCGTGGCGCTGACCCTGTCGCCGATGATGTGCGCCCTGCTGTTGCGCCCGGAGCAGTCCGACCACGGCCTGGCACACCGCCTGGACCGCGTTTTCGACAGCCTAAAGGGCCGCTACCAGCGGCTGCTGCACGGCACGCTGAACAGCCGCCCGGTAGTGCTGGTGTTCGCCGCGTTGATCCTGTGCCTGATCCCGGTGTTGCTGATGTTCACCCGCAACGAACTGGCGCCGGATGAAGACCAGGGGGTGATCTTCATGATCAGCAGCGCGCCGCAGACCGCCAACCTGGACTACCTGAACGCCTACACCGACCAGTTCACCCCTATTTTCAAGCGCTTCCCCGAGTACTACTCTTCGTTCCAGATCAACGGGTTCAACGGCGTGCAGAGCGGCATCGGTGGTTTTCTGCTCAAGCCCTGGAACGAGCGTGAGCGCACGCAAATGGAGCTGCTGCCACAAGTGCAGGCGCAGCTTGAGCAGATTGGCGGGCTGCAGGTGTTCGGTTTCAACCTGCCGTCACTGCCGGGCACCGGCGAAGGCCTGCCGTTCCAGTTCGTGATCAATACTGCAGGCGACTACCCGGCGCTGCTTGAGGTGACCCAGCGCATCAAGGAACGCGCCCAGGCCTCGGGCAAGTTCGCCTTTCTGGATATCGACCTTGCCTTCGACAAGCCTGAGGTCATGATCGACATCGACCGCGCCAAGGCCGCACAGATGGGCGTTTCGATGGATACCCTCGGCAGCACGTTGGCCACGCTGCTGGGCGAGGCGGAAATCAACCGTTTCACCCTGGAGGGCTGCAGCTACAAAGTGATTGCCCAGGTTGAGCGGCCATACCGCGCCAACCCCGGCTGGCTGAACAGCTACTACGTGAAAAACGAACAGGGCCAGCTGTTGCCGCTGTCGACGCTGATTACCCTCAGTGACCGCGCCCGGCCACGGCAACTCAACCAGTTTCAGCAGCTCAATTCGGCGATCATCCAAGGTTTCCCGCTGGTCAGCATGGGCGAAGCCCTGGAGACCGTGCGCAGCATCGCGCGCGAGGAGGCGCCGGAAGGGTTCTCCATCGACTATGCCGGCACGGCACGGCAATTCGTGCAGGAAGGCAGTGCGCTGTGGATGACCTTTGGCCTGGCCCTGGCGATGATCTTTCTGGTGCTGGCGGCGCAATTCGAGAGCTTCCGCGACCCGCTGGTGATTCTGGTCACGGTACCGCTGTCGATCTGCGGGGCCTTGCTGCCGTTGTTCCTCGGGGTGTCGAGCATGAACATCTACACCCAAGTGGGGCTGGTGACGTTGATCGGGCTGATTACCAAGCACGGCATTCTGATCGTCGAGTTCGCCAATCAACTGCGTGAAGAGAAGGGCCTTGAGGTACGTGCGGCCATCGAAGAAGCGGCAGCGATTCGCTTGCGGCCGGTACTGATGACGACCGCCGCCATGGTATTCGGCATGGTGCCGCTGATTCTGGCCAGCGGTGCGGGGGCGGTGAGCAGGTTCGATATCGGCGTGGTGATTGCTACGGGGATGTCGATCGGGACGTTGTTCACGCTGTTTGTGTTGCCTTGTGTGTATACGCTGCTAGCACATCGGGGGCGCACTGCAGGCGAGCCTGGCATTGGCTGATGGGTTTGCTGCCAGGGCCCCATCGCAGGCTGGCGCCAGCTCCCATAGAACAAACGCTAACTAACTGATTTTAATGGAAACGTGGGAGCGGGCTTGCTCGGAATGCCGAACCACCGCGATGGATGGCACCGGCTACGCCGGTATCGCGGGTCAAGCCCGCTCCCACGGTGCCCAGTTCTCTGCGCGACAGCGCAGCCCCGAAGGGCTGGGTGATCTCCCACAGAGACCGCGCACAGTCGCAATATCAAGGCCTTGCCTTGAACCTGTGGGAGCTGGCGACAGCCTGCGATGAGGCCGGTGCAAGCGTGCTCAGAACGGTGGCCGGCATCAGGCCTTGCCGCGGCCCATCAAGCCGCGCACGGTTTCCTGCAGGTCAGCAGGCAATACCACGACCTTGGCGTTGTCGCTGCTGGCCAGGCTCTCCATGGCACCGATATAACGCTCACCCAGCAGGTACATGGCCGGCACGGTCTCGCTGCCTACCGCATCCTTGACCAGCGAGATGGCGCGCGCCGAAGCTTGCGCCAGGCTGATCTGCGCCTCGGCATCGAGCCGCGCCGACTGCAGGCGTGCTTCAGCTTCCAGAACGGCGGCCTGCTTGGCGCCTTCGGCACGGGTCACTTCGGCTTTACGTTCACGCTCGGCGGCGGCCTGGCGTTCCATGGCCACCTGCATGCTTGGCGATGGCTTGATGTCCTGGATTTCAACCGAGCGCACAGTCACGCCCCAGTCTTCGGTCTGCTCGGACATTGCCTCGCGCAGGCGTGCCTTGATCTGCTCGCGGCTCGACAGCGCTTCATCGAGTTCCATGGCGCCGACGATTGCGCGCAGCGAGGTCATGGTCAGGCTGGTAACGGCGAACGAGAAGTTCTGCACCCCGTAAGAGGCCTTCTGCGGGTCGACCACCTTGGCAAAGCACAGGGCGTTGGCGACGATCACCGCGTTGTCCTTGGTGATGATTTCCTGTTGCTGCACATCCAGGATGATGTCCTTGGTCGGCAGGCGGTAGGCCACAACATCCATGTACGGGATGACGATGTTCAGGCCTGGCTTGAGGGTGCTGTGGTAGCGGCCCAGGCGCTCGACGATCCACTCCTCGCCCTGGGGCACGATGCGTACGCCTTTGAAGACGGTGATCAAGACGAAAGCGGCGAGGGTGCCGACGATGATAAGGGTGTTCATGTATGCAACTTCCTGTCAGTACGGGGTTCAGGCGGGGGTAACGCGGGCAGTATTGCCTTCTACGGCGGCCAGGCGCACGCGCTGGCCGGCGGCTATGTCGCTATCGGCGACACAAATCCATTCTTCGTTGCCAAGTATCGGTTTCTGGAAACGCACGCGGCCTTTCTGGAACGGCGAGACACTGGCAGTCAGCAGGCCGACTTCGCCAATCACGCTGTCGGCGGTCCAGCGCACATCCGGCTTTTTGCGGAACACCTTGAACCACACCACGGTGGTGATCGAGGAGAACACGATCCACAGCAAACCCTGCATATCCAGTTGCAGGCTTGGGGCGAGCAGAGCGACCAGCGACACCAGCACGGCACCGATGCCGAACCAGAGAATGAAGAACGTGGGCAGGACCAGTTCCAGCAAGATCAGGGCTACGCCGAAGACGAGCCAGATCCACCATTGCATTTCCATATGGGTGGGCCTTCCAGTTGAGGGGCGCTGAGTTTACGCCAAGAGCAAGGCCCTAGGCCATCAGGCTTGTCTTACGAGATTGCGCGGCTTGCCAGCGCGGGCAGTTAGAGCCAGTCCTCCACACGCAGGCCCGGCACGCGCTGAAATTCGCGCAGGTTATTTGTGACCAGAACAAGACCGAGCGCCCTGGCATGGCCGGCGATCATCTGGTCATAGGGGCCAATGGGTGTTCCTGCCTTTGCCAGTTCGGCGCGCAGTTGTGCCGTGTGTGCGGCCCCCGATTGGTCATAGTCGAGGACCTCCAGCCGTGCCGCAAAGCCTTCAACCACCGCAAGATTGCGTGCTGGCGCGGCGGACTTTTCGGCGCCGTAGACCAGCTCCATCAGCGTCACTGTGCTTATGGCCAGTTGCCCATGGTGGCGGTTGAAAGCATCGCGAACCTGCTGGGGTTTGCTCTTGATGGTGTAAATGCAGATATTGGTGTCAAGCATGTACTTGAGCATCAGAACCCTTCTCGCTCCTGATCGGCAGGTTGATCGCGGCTGGCCATGTAGTCTGCAGTGACGTCGTCACCCTCGAACCAGCTGTCCCACGCTTCGCCTGCAGGCGAGATGACACGGGTGCGCCCAATGGCGATGATATCCACGCGGGTCACGTTATCGGGTAGGGCGAGCGCCTTTGGCATGCGGATGGCCTGGCTACGGTTGCTTTTGAAGATTGCACCTTGCTCCATGATCGGTCTCCGTTAAAGCGCAAAAGTATGTCCGAAGTTTATGATACGGGCTGGATATGTCAATGGGATATACCGCCACCCTTCAGCCTTGGACTTGCTCCAAGGCCCTTATCAATGCCGCTGGCTCATCAAAGGTACGCTCCACCTCCGGCAACTGCGGCCGCTTGAGAACCAGCACCGGCACGCCGCGCTCACGCGCCACTTCAAGCTTGGGTTCTGTCGCCGTGCTGCCACTGTTCTTGCTGATCAGCACGTCCACCTGGCGGCGTTCGAAGAGCGCGCGTTCGCCTTCGAGGGTGAACGGGCCGCGGGCGCCGATCACCTCGCAGCGGGCGTTGCCGGGGCAGGCTTCGAGGGCGCGCAGGGTCCAGAACTGCTGCGGCGGGATTTCGTCCAGGTGCTGCAACGGCTCGCGCCCCAGCGTGAACAGCGGCCGGCGGAAGGGCGCCAGGGCTTCGATCAGGCAGGCCCAGTCGTCAACCTCTCGCCAGTCATCGCCCGGCTGCGGTTGCCATGCCGGGCGGTGCAGCGCCCAACAGGCAACGCCGGCGCTGCGCGCAGCCAGGGCGGCGTTGGCGCTGATCTGCGCGGCATAAGGGTGGGTGGCATCGATCAGCAGCTCGATATGCTGCTCGCGCAGAAAGTGCGCCAAGCCTTCGGCGCCGCCGTAACCGCCGACCCGTACCTGGCAGGTGAGGTCCTGCGGCACGCGGCCAACGCCGGCCAGGCTGTAAATGTGCTGGGGCCCCAGCGTGCGAGCGATGGCCAGCGCTTCGGTCACCCCACCGAGCAACAGGATGCGCCCGCTCATGTCACGCCCGCCGTGCCGACAATGCCGCCCTGGCGGTCGATGGCGAATACCTCCACCTGTACCTGCGCTGGCACCACGCTGCGGGCAAAGGCCAGGGCGTGGCGGCAGACTTCATCGCCCAGGGCGATGCCCGCTGCGTGCGCCAAGGCCAACGCCTGCTGGCTGGTATTGGCGCCGATGATCGCCTGTTGCAGCGCCGCATCGGCACCGATGGCGGCAGCCCAGCCGGCCAATTGCGGCAGGTCGATGCTGGAATGGCGGCTGTGCAGGTCCATGTGGCCTGCGGCCAGTTTGCTGACTTTGCCGAAGCCGCCGCACAGGCTCAGGCGCGCTACCGGCACCTTGCGCACGTGCTTGAGCACGGCGCCGACAAAATCGCCCATCTCGATCAGGGCGATTTCCGGTAGGCCGTAGACACGGCGCATGGTGTCCTCGCTGGCGTTGCCGGTGCAGGCAGCGATATGGCTGTAGCCGTTGGTGTGGGCCACATCGATGCCTTGGTGAATCGAGGCAATGTAGGCGGCGCAAGAGAACGGCCGGACGATGCCGCTGGTGCCCAGAATCGACAGCCCGCCGAGAATACCCAAGCGCGGGTTCATGGTTTTCAGCGCCAGCGCTTCGCCGTCGCGCACGTTCACCGTGACCTCGAAGCCGCCGCTGTAGCTACAGTCGCAGGCCAGTTGTTGCAGGTGCTCGGTGATCATCCGCCGTGGCACCGGGTTGATCGCAGGCTCCCCCACCCCCAGCACCAGCCCCGGCCGGGTTACGGTGCCAACGCCGACGCCAGCCACAAAGCGCACGCCGGGTTCGGCCAGCAGCCGCACCTGGCTGTACAGCAAGGCGCCATGGGTAACGTCGGGGTCATCGCCGGCATCCTTGAGGGTGCCGGCTTCGGCGTGCTCGCCGGCCAGGCGGCAGAACTCCAGGCGCATCTGCACCACCTTGCCCTTGGGCAGGGTGATGGCGACCGCGTCGTGCTGCTGGCCGGTCAGCAGCAGGCGTGCAGCCGCGAGGCTGGTGGCGGTGGCGCAACTGCCGGTGGTCAGGCCGCTGCGCAGGGGCGCGGGCTGTTCGCGGGTTTCTTCACGCATCGAAGGGTTTTACCACCTCGAGCAGGGTGATCGGCAAGGCCTGGCGCCAGGTGTCGAAGGCGCCCAGCGGCTGGGTGTGGGCGATGTGGATGCGGGTCAGCTCACCGCCGTGGGCATCGCGAAACTGAGCAAGCACCCCCTCGCTCTGCAAGGTGACGGCGTTGGCCACCAGCCGGCCACCCGGGCGCAGGCGCTCCCAGCACAGGCCGAGCACGCCTTCGCGGGTAACGCCGCCGCCAATGAACACGGCATCGGGCTGCTCCAGCGCCTCCAGGGCCTGTGGCGCCTTGCCGCGAATCAGTTGCAGGCCCGGTACGCCAAGGGCATCGCGGTTGTGTTCGATAAACCCCTGGCGGCCTTCGTCGGCCTCGATCGCGAGGGTGCGGCAACTGGGGTGGGCGCGCATCCACTCGATGCCAATCGAGCCGCAGCCTGCGCCGACGTCCCACAGCACCTCGCCGGGCTGCGGTGCCAGGCGTGCCAGGGTGATGGCGCGGACATCGCGCTTGGTCAGCTGCCCGTCATGCAGAAAGGCGCTGTCCGGCAGGCCGGCGACACGCGGCAGGCGCAATGCATTGGGCGCGGCCAGGCAGTCGATGGCGACCAGGTTGAGCGCGGCGATATCGCCGTGCGGCCAGTCCTCGGCGGTGCCCGCCAACTGGCGTTCAGCGGCGCCGCCCAGATGCTCGAACACCTGCAACCGGCTCGGGCCGAAACCCCGCTCGCACAGCAGCGCGGCGATGGCAGCGGGGCTGTGTTCGTCGTTGCTCAGCAGCAAAAGGCGCAGGCCGCTGAACAAATGGCCGTTGAGTACCGCCAGCGGGCGCGCCACCAGCGATACCACCTGCACATCCTGCAATGCCCAGCCCAGGCGGGCGGCGGCAAGCGCACATGAGGACGGCATCGGCAGCACCTGCATGGCAGCAGCGGGCACGTGCCGGGCAAGGCTTGCGCCCACGCCGTAGAACATCGGGTCGCCGCTGGCCAGCACGCACACCGGCTCACCCTGCAAGGCCAGCACCGGTTCGAGGGAGAACGGGCGCGGCCATGGCAGGCGTTCGCCGCCGATGCAGCGTGGCAGCAGGGCCAACTGGCGAGGGCTGCCGAAAACCCGTGTGGCCGCCAGCAAGGCGCGCCGGGCCTGCTTGCCCAAGCCGCTGAAACCGTCTTCGCCGATGCCTATTACTGTCAGCCAGGGGGCCATCTGTTCCTCGTCATGGGGTGTGCATCGGGCCGCCGCAGGGGCAGGTTTTCACGATGCGTCGACCACCGGCTTTTCATGCCGCCGGACAAAGCAGGCATAATACCGCGCCTTCTATACTCAAGCGCGTTTTCACGATTGCCGGATGCCCCTTTGAAGCAAGCCCAGCCCACTGATCGTTCGCCTCGCCCCTCGGCCTGCCCGGGGTTGTGGCGCATCGTCGCAGCGCGTGATGGCGGCATCTGCCGCATCAAACTGGCCGGCGGGCGGCTGCTGGCCGAGCAAGCCGAAGCGGTAGCCCTGGCCGCCGAGCGCTACGCCGGGGGCGTGATCGAGGCAACCAACCGTGCCAACCTGCAAATCCGCGGCATCGGCGCTGATCACGCAGGGCTGATCGAGCACCTGCTGGCGGCAGGCCTGGGCCCGCGTGATGCCGCTGGCGACGATGTGCGCAACCTGATGCTCAGCCCGCTGGCCGGGCTCGATGCGGGCATGCTGTACGACACCCAGCCATTGGCCGGGCAGATTCTGCACCTGCTCGAAACCACCCCGCGCCTGCATCAGTTGTCGGCCAAGTTCGCCGTCCAGCTCGACGGGGGTGAGCACCTGGCAATGCTCGAGCACCCCCATGACCTGTGGTTGTCGGCCATTCGCCAAGGCGCGCAAACCTGGCTGTGCTTTGGCCTTGCCGGCTGCCCGGCGCATGGCCCGGCGCTGGGCATGGTGCCGGCAGAGCAGGGCCTGGCGTTGGTGCGTGCGGTGCTTGAGGGTTTTCTCGACCTGGCGACCCCGGAGCAAGCCCGCATGCGCCAGTTGCTGGCCGATTACCCGGTGGCGCGTTTTCTCCAAGGGCTGTCTGTGCGCTTCAGTGACGCCCCTGCCGGCTGGCGGCGCGTTGCGGCCCACAGCCCATGGCTGGGCGTATTGGCGCAGCACCAGGGCACCGCGCTGGGCGTGGCCCCACCCCTGGGCCGGTTGAGCCCCGCCATGCTGCGCGCCCTGGCCGCGATTGCCCGCCAGTGGGGCGATGGCAGCCTGCGCCTGACCCCATGGCAGAGTGTGATTATCCCTTCGCTGGCGCCGCATCAGGCCGACCAGGCCGTGCAGGCGCTGGCCGCGCAGGGCATGCTCTGCGCGACAGACCACCCGCTGGCGCAGGTGACCGCCTGCACCGGCGCCAGCGGCTGCGCCAAGGGCTTGGCCGACACCAAGGCCGATGCCGTGACCCTGGCCGCCCAGCTGCGCCTGGGCACTCCGGGCGCTGTGCACCTGTCGGCCTGCCCGCGCTCCTGCGCTGCGGCCCACGTCGCCCCGGCGACCCTGCTGGCCCGAAGCCCGGGCCGCTACGACCTTTATTTGCGCGATGCGCGCGTGCCAGGCTTCGGCAGGCTGCGCGCATCCGACCTTACCCCAGAAGAAGCAGGCGCCATGCTCGACCTGCCGACGGAGCATTTTGATGATTGACTACATCCGCGACGGTCAGGAGATCTATCGCAATTCCTTCCGCATCATCCGCGAAGAAGCTCGCCTGGAACGGATCCCCGCCGACCTCGAAAAACTCGCCGTGCGCGTAATACATGCCTGCGGCATGGTCGAGGCCATCGACGGTTTACAGTTCTCCGAAGGTGCGGGCAGCGCCGGGCGTGAAGCCCTGGCCAAAGGCGCGCCGATCCTTTGCGATGCGCACATGGTCGCCGAAGGCATCACCCGCGCCCGCCTGCCGGCCAGCAACCCGGTCATCTGCACCCTGCGCGACCCCAGCGTGCCGGGCCTGGCCAAGGACGCCGGCAACACCCGTTCGGCGGTGGCCCTCGAGCTGTGGCGCCCGCACCTTGAAGGCAGCGTGGTGGTGATCGGCAACGCCCCGACCGCGCTGTTCTACCTGCTCGAAATGCTCGACGCCGGCGCGCCGAAGCCTGCCTTGATTCTCGGCTTCCCGGTTGGCTTCGTCGGCGCCGCCGAATCCAAGGCGATGCTCGCCGCCGACAGCCGTGGTGTGCCGTTCGTGATCATGCAAGGCCGCCTGGGCGGCAGCGCGATGGCGGCCGCCGCCGTCAACGCCCTGGCCACGGAGGTGGAGTGATGCACGCACGCGGACGACTGCTGGGGCTAGGTGTAGGCCCAGGCGACCCGGAGCTGATCACGGTCAAGGCCCTGCGCCTGCTGCGCGAAGCACCGGTGGTTGCGTACTTCGTGGCCAAGGGCAAGCGTGGCAACGCCTTCGGCATCATCGAGGCGCACCTGGTGCCTGAGCAGACCCAACTGGCGCTGGTGTACCCGGTGACCACCGAAGCGCTGCCGGCGCCGCTGTCCTACGAGCAGGTCATCAGCGACTTCTATGACGAAGCCAGCGTGCAGGTGGCCGAACACCTCGATGCCGGGCGCGATGTGGCGGTGATCTGCGAGGGTGACCCGTTCTTCTACGGCTCGTACATGTACCTGCACGACCGCCTGGCCTCACGCTACGAGGCCCAGGTCATTCCAGGGGTGTGCTCGATGCTCGGCGGCGCCTCGGTACTGGGCGCGCCGCTGGTGTACCGCAACCAGACCCTGACCGTGCTTTCCGGCGTGCTGGGGCACGAGGAGCTCAAACGCCGCCTGGCCGATGCCGATGCGGCGGTCATCATGAAACTTGGGCGCAACTTCCCCAAGGTGCGCCAGGTGCTGGTCGAGCTGGGTCTGCATGAGCGTGCGCTGTATGTAGAGCGCGCGACCATGGCCAACCAGAAGATCGTGCCGCTGGATGAGGTCGACCCACAGTCCTCGCCTTACTTCTCGCTGATCATCGTGCCGGGTGAAAAATGGCAGGGATGAACAGCGCACCGGCAATCGTGATTCTTGGCCCGGGCAGCCTGGCCACCGCACAACGCATCCAGCAGTGTTATCCACAGGCGCAGATCCATGGCCTGCAAGGCCGGGTAGAGCAGGCCGACCTTTACTACAGCGCCTTTGGCGACACCTTGCGTGGCTTGTACCAGCAGGGCACGCCGATCATTGCCCTGTGCGCCGCCGGTATCGTCATCCGTACCCTGGCGCCGCTGCTCGACGAGAAAGGCAGCGAGCCGCCGGTGCTGGTAGTTGCCGAAGATGGCAGCGCCGTGGTGCCTTTGCTGGGAGGGCTCGGCGGGGTGAACCTGATGGCGCGGGACATTGCCCAGGCGTTGGGCGTGGCCGCCGCCATTACCACCAGCGGCGAGCTGCGCTTTGGCACTTGCCTGCTGAACCCGCCTGAAGGCTATGCACTTGCCGATATCGAGCAGGGCAAGCGTTTTGTTTCCGACCTGCTGGCCGGTGAAAGCGTACGCGTTGAAGGCAGTGCGCCTTGGCTGGACCAGGCGCAACTGCCGGCCAGCGAGCAGGCGCTGCGTACCATTCATGTCGGCAGCGCGCTGCGCCCGGCCAGCCGTGACGAACTGTTGATCCATGCGCGCTGCGTCGTAGTAGCGCTGCCGGGGGCCGCTACCGGGCTGGCGCAACAGGTGCGCGACAGCCTGCACGCCGCGGGTATCGCCGAGGCGGCGCTGGCCTGCCTGCTGGCAAGCGAGGACGATATGGCCGAGCCCGCCCTGCATGAGGCGGCCCAGGCGCTCAACGTGCCACTGCGCTTTGCCGCGCCCGCTGCCACCGCGCAGCAACTGCTTGCGGCTGCTCTGCCGGGTGCGCGCATCGAGTCTGCTGCGGGGTTGGCGCTGGCTATCGCTGAAGCGCCGGTTGCGGTGCAGCAACTGGGCCGCCCACGCGGGCGTCTGGCAGTGATCGGCCTGGGCCCAGGTGCTGCCGAGCTGATGGTGCCAGCGGTCAAGGCGGAGCTTGCGCGGGCGCAGGACATCCTTGGCTATGAAACCTACGTGCGCATGGCTGGCCCGTTCCGCGACGACCAGGTGCAGCACTGCACCGATAACCGCGAAGAAATGCAGCGTGCCCGGCACGCCTTCGAACTGGCCGCCCAAGGGCGCTCGGTGGTGGTGGTGTCGTCGGGTGACCCGGGTGTGTTCGCCATGGCTGCTGCAGTGCTCGAAGCGCTGCACGCATCCAGCGACCCCGCCTGGCAGCGGGTTGACCTGGAGATCCTGCCGGGGGTGTCGGCGTCGCTGGCCACCGCCGCACAGGCGGGTGCGCCGCTGGGGCATGACTTCTGCGTGATGTCGCTGTCGGACAACCTCAAGCCTTGGTC
This sequence comes from Pseudomonas farsensis, assembly GCF_014268805.2. Classification (GTDB taxonomy): domain Bacteria; phylum Pseudomonadota; class Gammaproteobacteria; order Pseudomonadales; family Pseudomonadaceae; genus Aquipseudomonas; species Aquipseudomonas farsensis. The sequence goes on along the minus strand of NZ_JABWRF020000003.1, from coordinate 175,940 downwards.
GATCATCGAGAAGCGCCTGGACCTGGCGGCGCAGGCCGACCTGGTGCTGGCGTTCTACAACCCGATATCAAAATCCAGGCCGCACCAGCTGGGTGTGGCACTGGATATCGTGCGCCGCCACCGCGACGGGCAGACGCCTGTGGTGCTGGGGCGTGATATCGGCAGGCCGGGGCAGACGCTGAAAGTGGTCAGCCTGGCCGAGTTGCAGCCGCAGATGGTGGATATGCGCACCATGGTGCTGGTGGGGTCGTCGACCACCTGCCGCTTCGACCGCGCAGATGGCCGTGAATGGGTCTATACCCCGCGCTGGTACTGACATGCCGGGCTAGTTCACCAGATAGCCTTTGATGCCGGTAAAGATGATCTGTGCGGCCAGGGCGCAGACGAACAGCCCCATCAGGCGGCTGACGATCTGCAAACCCTGGTCGCCCAGAATCCGCTCGATGCGGTGCGACAGGTAAAGCACCAGCCCGACGGTGAAGCTGGCCAGGGCGATACTGACGATGGCCAGCAGCTTGTCGTCCCAGTGCGGCTGGCTCACGCCCATCACCAGCAGCGCACCGATGGTGCCGGGGCCGACGGTCAACGGGATGGTCAGCGGCACGATGGTTACGTCCTGCTGCACGTTGTCGGTCTGGATCGCCGACTTGCCTTGGGCCATGGCCAGCGCCGAGATGAACAGCACCGAGCCTGCGCCAATGCGGAAGGCGTCGGCAGTAATGCCGAACACCCCGAAAATAACCCGACCGAACAGGTACAGCAGCACGCTGGCGATCAGCGTGGCGATTGCCACCCGCCAGGCCAACTGCTTGCGTTCTTTGCTGGAGTGCCCGCGGGTCAGGCTGATGAAGCACGACAGCACGAAGAATGGGCTGTAGAGCACAAGCATCTTCAGGTAGACGCTGAACAACTCATGAAGCATGGGGATGGTCCGGCAGGTGGAAAGTGGCAACTGTATAGCATGGGCCTTGGCCGTGGGCTTGCCATGCGCACGATTTCTTGGCAATCCTGCACCGGCCTCATCGCAGGCTGTCGCGATCTGGGCAAAGTCTCAATTTTGCGAATGTGCGCAGTCTCCGTGGGAGATTCTATGGTTTTGTACAACCCTGTTTTCGCCAGACATATCTCCTTGTGGCGAGCGGGCTTGCCCCGCGTTGGGCTGCGCAGCAGCCCCTTGGGTTTTCAGGGCTGCTGCGCAGCCCAACGCGGGACAAGCCCGCTCGCCACAACTATCTATCGTTTCCCACAGGATCGGGTACACCAGCAATGTTGCGGTTGAGCACGGTCTCCGTGGGAGCTGGCGATAGCCTGCGATGAGGCCGGTGCAGGCGGTGCAGCACCCTAGAGTGCTCTACACCGCAGAGCTCATGGCGCCAGGCTGTCAGGCACCGCCTGGCGCTGCCCGGCCCAGTACTGCACCAGCTCGCGCAATTGCGACAGCTCGACGGGCTTGGCCATATGCCCATCCATGCCCGCCAGGCGGGCACGCTCTTTGTGTTCGGCAAGAATATGCGCAGTCAGGGCGACGACCGGGGTGCGTGGGCGCTGGTTGGCTGACTCCCAGGCGCGCAGTTGCTGGGTGGCAGTAAAACCATCGAGCACCGGCATTTCGCAGTCCATCAGCACCAGGTCGTAGTGCTTGGCCTTCATGGCCTGCAGCGCTTCTTCGCCATTGCTGGCGGTATCAGGCTGAAGCTCTAGTTTGCCGAGCATGCCGCGGATGACCTTGGTCGAAATACTGTTGTCTTCGGCCACCAGAATGCGGAAGTCGCCCGGCAGGTGCAGCGGCTGTGGCGCGCTGGCCGGCGATGCTGGCATGGCCTGTTCGCGGCCACGCAGGGCGAGTTCTTCGGCAAGCGTGGTCTTTAGCGTGTAGCCGGCAACCGGCTTGGCCAGAATGCGCTTGATGCCGGCGTTGCGCGCAATCACCTTGCTGGGCGCGTTGCTGATGCCGGTGAGCATGACCACGAGGATGTCGTGGTTCAGGCTTGGGTCTTCCTTGATCTTGGCGGCCAGCTGCATGCCGGTCATGCCCGGCATGTTCTGGTCGAGCAGCACCACATCGAAATAGTCACGCAGGTGCGCCTTGGTGCGCAGCAGCGCCAGCGCCTCCTTGCCCGATGGCACGGCGCTGACGTTCATGCCCCAGGCGCTGCATTGCTGTACCAGCACCTTGCGGCAGGTATCGTTGTCGTCCACCACCAGCACCCGCGCATCGCGCAGCGGGCCGTCGAAGTCGGTGGGCGGCTGCTCCAGGCGCTGTGGGTCCAGCGGCAGCGACAGCCACAGCGTGTTGCCCATGCTGGTGCTGGTCTTGATGCCGAACTCGCCCTGCATCAGGCCAATCAACTGCTTGGCGATTATCAGGCCCAGGTGGCCACCGAGCTTGTTACTGGAAAGAAAATGCCGACTGTGCAGTTCGGCCTGCAGCAGCGCGTCACGCTCGGCGGGAGCCATGGGCTCGCCGCTGTCCTGCACGGCTATGCGCAGGCGCGGGGCCTCGCCACGCTGGTCGAGCGCCACCACCAGCAGGATCTCGCCGTGGTCGGTGTTTTTAAGTGCGTTTTCCAGCAGGCTCGACAGTGCCTGGCGCAGCCGTGTGGGGTCGCCGCTGATGACTTGGGGCACCTGCGGCTGGGTAAAGCTGATCAGCTCGATGTTCTGCTGCTCGGCTTTGGAGCGGAAGATGTTGAGGCAGTCCTCGATCAGCGCGTTAAGGTCGAACTGCACGTCATCCAGCTCGATCTGCCGGGATTCGAGCTTGGAAATGTCGAGAATTTCGTTGATCAGGGTGAGCAGCTCGTTACCCGCGCTGTGGATGGTCTGCACATAGTCGCGTTGTTTGACCGACAGCGGCGTGCCCAGTAGCAGCTCGGTCATGCCCAGCACGCCGTTCATCGGCGTGCGGATTTCGTGGCTGATCTTGGCCAGGAATTCGGCCTTGGCGTTTATTTCGGCGTCGCTGGCTGCCAGGGCGCGGCTGGCGCTGAAACGCTCCTCGCTGATGCGCCGCAGGCGCTCACTGACCGACAGGTTAAGCAGCAAGCCACTGCCGACGGTCAACGCCATCAGGATGCACAGCAGCCACGGCGTTGGCGTGCGGGTCAGCCCCAGCAGGGCCGGCAGCAATACCAGCCCGCCCAGGTTGAACACCAGCATGGCCACGGCAAACAGCCGCCCCGGCCGGTAGCCGCCGAGCCAGTGGTAGCCACTGACCAGCAGCATGCTGACGCTGCCCAGGGCCAGCAGGGCGTAGGTCATCAGGTTCAGCGGCAGGGTGTCGACGAACAGCAACAGCAGGCCGCTCACCGCCACCAGCAGCATCTCGCCTTGTAACAGGCGGTTGAGCCGCGCCGAACTGCAGGGGGCAAAGAAGTGCTGGGTGAAGTACAGCCCGGCAAGGCACGCCAGCACCAGGGTCAGGTAGGCGGCCGGGGTCTGGGCGCTGTACCACTTGTGCGACCACGGCCCGCTGAGGTTGAGCAGAATCAGCGCGCTTAGCAGCATCAGCGCGTGGTACAGCGCCAGAATCAGTGTGGTGCTGGATCGGGTGTAGGCGAAGCGGATCAGGTTGTGCACGATCAGCATGGCCAGGCCGCCAAACAGCAGGCCGAACAGCAGCGGCTGGCTTTGATCGGCGGCGGCCAGGGCCGAGGGTTCCAGGCTCACCGCTGGGCGCAGTTGATGCTCGGAAACCAGCCGCAGGTACACATCTACCGGCTGGCTGCTGCGCGGCAGCGGCAGCACATGGTCGCTGCCATGCAGGTCGGGGCTGGTGTTGTCGCCTTGACGCCCGTGGTGCAGCTGGCGCAGCAGCCTGCCGCCTTCGAGGGCATAGAGGTCAAGGCGCGAGAGATCGGGGGCAAAAATACGGACCAGTTGTTCCTGGTCAGTGGGTTCCAGGCGGTAGTGCAACCACAGGGCCTGGTCGGGCAGGGCGGCTTCCAGTTCGTCGAGGCCCACCGGGCTGAACTGGTTGCGGTAGCGCTCGGAGCGCACATCGGACAGCTGCAGGCTGGCTTGTTCGTCGAGCAGCGCAGACCAGCCGTCCTGATCGGCGTGCGCCGGGAACAGGCAAAGCAGGGCCAGCAAGCTGACGATCAGGGCGGTGGCAATCCGAAGCCGAGGCACGACGAAATCCTTTCTTAGCTAAATAAGCCAGGCAACAACTATGCGCGGCGCGCCAAGGCGAAGGCAAGGCCCAGAAGGGCCTTGTCGACGAGCCGAAGGCCGTGTCGCGAGCGCGTCACGGCTGTTCGGTGCAGCCTTACTGCTGATCTTCACCGCGCTCGCGGGCAATGGCCCGGTAGCCGATGTCGGTGCGGTAGAAGCTTGCGTTCCAGCTGATTTCGCGGGCCAGGCGGTAGGCCTGTTGCTGGGCATCGGCAACGGTGCTGCCCATTGCGGTGGCGCAGAGCACGCGGCCGCCGTTGGTCACGACCTGGCCATCCTTGAGCGAAGTGCCGGCATGGAACACCTTGCCTTCGATCTTGGCAGCAGCGTCCAGACCATTGATCACGTCACCTTTGGCGTAGTCGCCCGGGTAACCGCCGGCTGCCAGGACCACGCCCAGGCTCGGGCGCGGGTCCCATTGTGCTTCGACCTTGTCCAGGGCCTTGGCGAAGGCCGCCTCGATCAGCAGCACCAGGCTTGATTCCAGGCGCAGCATGACGGGCTGGGTTTCCGGGTCGCCGAAGCGGCAGTTGAACTCGATGACCTTGGGGTTGCCGGCCTTGTCGATCATCAGCCCGGCGTACAGGAAGCCGGTGTAGACGTTGCCTTCCTCGGCCATGCCACGCACGGTCGGCCAGATGACCTGGTCCATCACGCGCTGGTGCACTTGGGCGGTGACCACCGGGGCTGGCGAGTAGGCGCCCATGCCGCCGGTGTTCGGGCCGCTGTCCTGGTCGCCGACGCGCTTGTGGTCCTGGCTGGTGGCCATTGGCAGCACGTTGTGGCCGTCGACCATGACGATGAAGCTGGCTTCTTCGCCGTCGAGGAACTCTTCGATGACCACGCGCGAACCGGCTTCACCGAACGCGTTGCCAGCGAGCATGTCGCGCACGGCGTCTTCGGCTTCCTGCAGGGTCATGGCGACGATGACGCCCTTGCCTGCGGCCAGGCCGTCGGCCTTGATCACGATGGGCGCGCCTTTTTCACGCAGATAGGCCAGGGCCGGCTCGATCTCGGTGAAGTTCTGGTAGTCGGCGGTCGGGATCTTGTGGCGAGCCAGGAAGTCCTTGGTGAAGGCTTTGGAGCCTTCCAGCTGGGCCGCGCCCTTGGTCGGGCCGAAGCAGTCAAGGCCACGGCTGCGGAACAGGTCGACCACGCCGATCACCAGTGGCGCTTCCGGGCCAACGATGGTCAGGTCGACGTTCTTTTCGGCGAAGTCAGCCAGTTGCTCCAGGGCGCAGACATCGATGGCGACGTTTTCGCACTTGGCTTCAGTGGCGGTGCCGGCGTTGCCGGGGGCGACGAAGATTTTCTCGACCCGTGGGTCCTGGGCGACTTTCCAGGCCAGGGCGTGCTCGCGGCCACCGCTGCCAATGATCAAAACTTTCATGTCAAAACCTCGAGTTCTCTAAACCTGTGACCGTTGCGTGGGAGCGGGCTTGCCCCGCGATGACGTAAGGCAAGGCAACGTTGTGGCCTTTGCTGACGCTATCGCGGGGCAAGCCCGCTCCCACGCAATCCGCAGTCAATTAGTGGCGGAAGTGGCGCATGCCAGTGAAGACCATCGCGATGCCGGCTTCGTCGGCTGCGGCGATCACTTCGGCGTCACGCATCGAGCCGCCCGGTTGGATCACCGCGCTGATGCCGGCCTTGGCGGCATTGTCGATGCCGTCGCGGAACGGGAAGAACGCATCCGAGGCCATGACCGCACCCTGCACCTGCAGGCCAGCATGCTCGGCTTTGATTGCAGCGATGCGTGCGGAGTTGACGCGGCTCATCTGGCCGGCGCCGACACCGATGGTCTGGCGCTGCTTGGCGTAGACAATGGCGTTGGACTTGACGAACTTGGCGACTTTCCAGGCAAACACCAGGTCATGCACCTCTTGCTCGGTCGGTGCACGTTTGGTGACGATCTTCAGGTCATCGGCAGTGATCATGCCGATATCGCGGCTCTGTACCAGCAGCCCGCCGTTGACCCGCTTGAAGTCCCAACCGGCAGCACGCTCAGCTGGCCATTCGCCGCATTCGAGCAGGCGCACGTTCTGCTTGGCAGCCACGACGTCGCGGGCGGCCTGGGAGATTTTCGGTGCGATGATCACTTCGACGAACTGGCGGTCGACGATGGCCTGGGCGGTTTCACCGTCCAGCTCGCGGTTGAAGGCGATGATGCCGCCGAAGGCCGACTCGGTGTCGGTGGCGTAGGCCAGGTCGTAGGCCTTGCGGATGCCGCCTTCGTTTTCCGGCACTACCGCCACGCCGCACGGGTTGGCGTGCTTGACTATGACGCAGGCAGGCTTGACGAAGCTCTTCACGCACTCAAGTGCAGCATCGGTGTCGGCCACGTTGTTGAACGACAGCTCCTTGCCCTGCAGCTGCACGGCGCTGGAGATGCTCGCTTCGCCCTTTTTGGCTTCAACGTAGAACGCCGCGCTCTGGTGCGGGTTCTCGCCGTAGCGCATTTCCTGGGCCTTGACGAACTGGCTGTTGAAGGTGCGCGGGAACTGGCTGCGGTCTTCGGTCGACAGGGTGTCGCGGGCCTGGTCGATGGTGCCCATGTAGTTGGCGATCATGCCGTCGTAGGCGGCAGTGTGCTCGAACGCCTTGAGCATCAGGTCGAAGCGCTGGGCGTAGGTCAGGCCACCGGCCTTGAGGCTCTCGACGATACCGGCGTAGTCGCCGGCGTTGACCACGATGGCGACATCCTTGTGGTTTTTCGCCGCCGAACGGACCATGGTCGGGCCGCCGATGTCGATGTTCTCGATCGCGGTCGGCAGGTCGCAACCTGGCTTGTTGATGGTGGCTTCGAACGGGTACAGGTTGACCGCGACCAGGTCGATCGGCTTGATGCCGTGCTCGCTCATGATGGCATCGTCAGTGCCACGACGGCCGAGGATACCGCCGTGGATTTTCGGGTGCAGGGTTTTGACCCGGCCGTCCATCATTTCGGCGAAGCCTGTGTAGTCGGCCACTTCCACCGCGTTGACGCCGTTGTCCTTGAGCAGCTTGTAGGTGCCGCCGGTCGACAGGATCTCCACGCCGAGCTGTTGCAGCTCACGGGCGAATTCGAGGATCCCGGTCTTGTCGGAGACGCTGATCAGGGCGCGGCGGATCGGCAGGCGGGTAGTCTGGTCGGTCATTTCGGATTCCATAACACGGTGAAGTCAAAAAAAGGCGCCTCTTCGCATGAGCGCCTTTCTTGTATGGGGTTCTGGCCTTACAACAGATCGTACTGCTTGAGCTTCTTGCGCAGCGTGCCTCGGTTGAGCCCGAGCATTTCGCTGGCCTTGGTCTGGTTGCCCTTGACGTAGTTCATCACGCTTTCGAGCAGGGGCGCCTCGACTTCGGAGAGCACCAGGTTGTACACGTCCGTCACGGTCGCGCCTTCCAGGTGGGCGAAGTAGTTGTGCAGCGCCTTTTCGACGCTGTCGCGCAGGGTCTGACCCTCCTCGCTCGGCGTGTTCAGGTGCTGCTTGAGGTTGGCGTTGTCGCTCACGGGCGTTGTTCCACTCACTAATGTCTCGGTCATCATCGTCATGCGGCCACCCCTTGTTCGTCCTCTGTCCCAAGGCTCTGTCGACGTTCGGCGAAGTAGGCCTGAACGTTGGCGCACTGCGCTTGTGTGTCTTGCAAGGCGTTGAACTGGCTGCGGAACTCCTTGCCGCCAGGTCGGGTTGCCAGGTACCAGCCGACATGCTTGCGGGCAATCCGCACGCCCATTACATCGCCATAGAAGGCGTGTAGCGCGGCCAGGTGTTCCAGCAGAATGCGTTCTACTTCATCCAGCGCCGGGGCCGGCATGTGCTCGCCCGTGCGCAGGTAATGCTCGACCTCGCGGAAAATCCATGGCCGCCCCTGGGCAGCCCGGCCGATCAGCAGGCCGTCGACCCCGGTGGCATCCAGCACCGCCCGGGCTTTTTCTGGCGAAGTGATATCGCCGTTGGCAAATACCGGGATCGACACCGCCTGCTTGATGGCGGCGATGGTGTCGTACTCGGCTTCACCGGTGTACAGGTCGGCGCGTGTGCGGCCATGTACCGCAAGCGCCTGGATGCCGGCCTGTTCGGCGATTTTCGCGACGTTCAGGCCGTTCTTGTTCGCCCGGTCCCAACCGGTGCGAATTTTCAGCGTTACCGGGACCTCGACAGCGCCGACCACGGCCTGGAGGATCTCGGTAACCAAGGCTTCGTCTCTCAATAAAGCAGAGCCGGCAGCCTTGTTGCAGACTTTTTTTGCCGGGCAGCCCATGTTGATGTCGATGATCTGGGCGCCAGCGGCCACGTTGGCCCGGGCCGCCGCGGCCATCATCTGTGCATCACCCCCGGCGATCTGTACCGAGCGTGGCTCGGGATCACCTTCATGGATGCGGCGCAGGCTGGACTTGCGGCTGTTCCACAGGCTCATGTCGCTACTGACCATTTCCGACACCACCATGCCTGCCCCCAGGCGTTTGCACAGCGTGCGGAACGGCTGGTCCGTCACCCCGGCCATGGGCGCGAGGATCAGATTGTTGTGCAATGTATAAGGGCCGATGCGTACCGCCGACATAGGTGTTCCCTGTTGTGGGGCCGAATCATTGGAGTCGAAAAAGGGTGGGCATGATACCCGCTCTCGATGACTGGATAAAGAAGGATTTGGATAAAATCTGAACAGTTGCCGGCTTATGACATTTGCATGGGTGGCGTGGGAGTAGGCGTGCGCTGCAACGGTGCTGTCACTTTCGCGGGTCAAGTCCGCACGTCGGTTATATGCAACCCTGTACCGGCCTCATCGCAGGCTGGCGCCAGCTCCCACAAAGACAGCGCCGGGCCGCGATAGAGATGCCTGGCTGAGCTCCTGTGGGAGATTCTATGGTTTCGGGCAATTCGCTTTTGATTGTGTAGGAGCGGCCTTGTGTCGCGATGGGCTGCGAAGCAGCCCCAGGATCTGTGCACCCACCAGAATCGCTGGGGCTGCTTCGCAGCCCATCGCGACACAAGGCCGCTCCTACACTGACCGCGTAAAACGGCACCTATATAGCGACAAGCCACATTCCTTGAGAGCTGGCGGCAGCCTGCGATGAGGCCACCACAAGCTTGCCCTAAGCCTGGGGTCTCCCACGCTCTGTGCGTTACGCCTTGGGTTATTCCGGCGAACGGAAGCTCAGGCTGTAGTTCACCGCCTTCGGCCCAGGGTCGAGGATATCCAGGGCGATGTGGATCGGCGTCTGGCTTGGCATCTCGCCGCGGCCGGCCAGTTCGCCCGACAGGTACTCGCTGGGTTTGAAGCGCCGGCTGGCGATCAGTTGGCCATTGAGGTCGGCAAAGCGCAGTTCGAGCAGCGGGAAGGGTTGGGCGAACGGTGCGCGGTTGTAGATGATCGCGTCGACGATCAGCGCGCCCTTGAAGTCCGGGTGGCTGCGCACCACCAGGTTGCTGCTTTTGATGCGCGAGATGTCGACGCGGGTCGGCACCTGGCAGCCGAGTGTCGGGCACAATTGCTGGAACCACGGGCGGTACTGGTCCTGGCGGGCCATCTCGTCGAAGTGGTACCAGATGTACTGGAAGGCCAGCAGGCCTGCCGCCAACAACGTCAGCGCCCCCCACAGCAGGCGCTTGCCCCAGTTTGGCGCGGGTTTTTCCCAGCCCAGTTGCAGCGGGTCGTCGACCACGTCCACCAGCGGCTCCTTGCGCACTCGCTCGGGCTTGCTGGCAAGGCTGGGTTCCAGGCGGTCATTGTCGCCAGGCTCATCCAGATGGTCGTCGTCATCGCGTGCCGACAGGCGCTCACTGCGCACCTCGTCATCCAGCGCCGACAGCCCGCTGACCGGTGCCGGCTCGTCATCGCTGGCCACGCGCTCAGGCGGCAGGTCGAGATCGTCGTCCAGCGGCTGCGAGCGCAGCGGCGGCTCGTCGTCGAGGTCGATGTCGACGGCGCCGAAGGTCGGCTCGGTGCGCGTTTCGACAACCGGCTCGGGTTCCGGCTCAGGCTCTGGCTGTTCAACCAGCACCGGGGCCTGCAGCACCTGCTCTACCGGTTCGAGGTGATCGTCGGTGGCGTTGCCGAACGGTGTGTCGTCCTGCTCGTCGCTGCCGTGCTCGTCACGCCGGGCGTGCAGCGTGGCACTGGGCGTGGGTGCGCGACGGTCGCCGGGGCTGCGCCGCTCAAGGCGCGCCAGTTCCTGGTCGAGGTCCAGGCCATCGAGCGCGTTGGCCGTGTTCGCCCAGTCCCCAGGCGGTGCCACAGGCACGACCGGCGCCTTGGCCTGCGGCGTTTCGGCCGGTGGCAGCGGTGCTTCGGGCACAACGCCTGCGGCTGCGCGGTTTTGCTCGAGCAACTGCTTGGCCGCATTGAACACCTGCAAGCAGTTGCCGCAGCGCACAACGCCGCGCGCCACGCTCAACTGATGGTGGGTGACGCGAAAGCTGGTCTGGCAATGCGGGCACTGGGTGACGAAACTGTCGGTCATGCGGCGATCCGGGGTTGTGCAGAGGTTGAGTCTAGTCAGGCCTGGCGACGACGGCCACTGATCCGTACCCAGCCGTCGCGCACGACAATCGGGTCCAGGTCAAAGTCGGCGGTGTAGGCGGCTGCCACTTCTTCGCCTTGTTCGGCAAGGATGCCCGACAGCGCCAGCAGGCCACCTGGGCGGACCAGGCCGGACAGCTGCGGTGCCAGAGAGACCAACGGGCCGGCCAGAATATTGGCGACCAGCACGTCGGCCTGCATGGCGGGCATCTGCTCAGGCAGGTAGAGGTCGAACGTGTCGTCAGCGATACCGTTGCGCTGGGCATTGTCACGGGAGGCTTCGATGGCCTGCACGTCGATGTCGGTACCGACCGCTTTAGCGGCGCCCAGCAGCAGCGCAGCGATGGCCAGAATGCCCGAACCGCAGCCGAAATCCAGCACCTGGGTGCCGTCGAGCTGCTGGCCGTCAAGCCATTCCAGGCACAGTGCGGTGGTGGGGTGGGTGCCGGTGCCGAACGCCAGGCCCGGGTCGAGCAGCAGGTTGACTGCGTCTTTGTCCGGGGCCTCGTGCCAGCTTGGGACGATCCACAGGCGCTGGCCGAAGCGCATGGGCTGGAAGTTGTCCATCCAGCTGCGCTCCCAGTCCTGGTCTTCGATGACCTCGGCCTGGTGCTCGGGCAGCTCGGCGCTGGTCAGCAGGCGCAGGTGGGCGAATACCGCCTCAGGCTGGGCATCGGCCTCGAACAGTGCCAGCAGGTGGGTGTTCGACCACAGCGGCGTGGTGTTGAGGTCTGGTTCGAAGATCGGCTGGTCTTCGGCGTCCATGAAGGTTACCGATACCGCACCCACTTCAAGCAGGGCGTCTTCGTAGGTTTCGGCTTGTTCCGGGCTGATGGCCAGGCGTACTTGCAGCCAGGGCATGGCGGGCACCTTAGGTAAATCGACAGGGGCAGCCCAAGGCTGCGCGAAAGGCCGCCAGTTTACGCCACGCAGGCGTTAAAAGGGAGTGAAGCCGCACGCGGTCTTGCAGGAGCGGCCTTGTGCCGCGAAAGGGGCGCTGCGCACCCCCGGATTCTGCATCGCGCAGACATCGCCGGGGGCGCTGCGCACCCCTTTCGCGGCACAAGGCCGCTCCTACAGGGGATCGTGCTGCTAAGCGCCGCCAGGCGACACGATGATCTTCACGTTGTGCTCCTTGTTGTTGACCAGCTCTTCAAAGCCCAACTCGACGATCTGCTCAAGCCCGATACGCCCGGTTACCAACGGCCGTATATCCAGGCGCCCGTCGTTGATGAAGGCAATCACATCGGCGAACTCGCCGTTGTACGCCAGTGCCCCAAGCACCTGCTTCTCGGTCGAGACCAATTCGAAGAAGTTGAACGAGCTCGGCTCCTCGAAAATCCCCACCAGCACGCATTTGCCGGCCTTGCGCAGGGCGTCGATGGCAAGCTTGGCGGTGTTCTTGTTGCCGATGCACTCAAAGCTCACATCAGCACCAAGCCCGCCCGTCAGCTTGCGGATTTCGGCCAAGGCGTCGCATTGGCTTGGGTCGAGCACCGCCGTTGCTCCCACTTCCAGGGCCTTGTCCTTGCGCGCCGTGGCCATTTCCAGGGCGATCACCTGGGCCGCGCCGGCAGCCTTGGCGCACATGATGGTGCACAAGCCGATGGTGCCGGCGCCGACCACCACCACGTTCTGGCCCAGCAGGCTGCCGGCCTTCTTCACCGCATGCATGCCTACCGCCAGCGGCTCGATCAGCGCGCCGGCCTCGCGCGGGAAGCCTTCGGGCAGTTTGTACAGCAAGTTGGCCGGCACGTTGACGCGCTCGGCAAAGGCGCCGTTGTTCATCAGCCCGGTAAAGGCCAGCTTCTCGCAGATGTTGTACAGGCCATGGGTGCAGTAGTAGCAGGTGCCGCAGTGCTGGCAGGCGTCGGCGGCCACCGGGTCGCCGAGCGCATAGCCCTGCACGCCTTCGCCAAGCTGGACGATTTCGCCGCAGAACTCATGGCCGAGGATGCACTGGCCTTGAATGCCGGTCAGCGGGTGCGGCGCTTCTACCGGAATGAATACCGGGCCTGCGACATATTCGTGCAGGTCCGAGCCGCAAATGCCGCACCAGTCCACTTTGATCTGCACCCAGCCAGGCGGTGGGTCGGCGGGCAGTGGCACCTGTTCGACGCGGATATCGTTGCGCCCGTGCCAGACGGCGGCGCGCATGTGGGTGTGGCTCAGGTCGTTCATTGTTGTTGTCTCCAGGCTCACGAAGAAAACCCTCAGTGTTTGCGCAAGAACTCGGCAAGGCGTTGGTTGACCTGCTCGGCAGCCTCCATCTGCACCATGTGGCCAGCCCCAGGGACCAGCAGCACTTCGGCGTCCAGGCCGTCGCTGTGGCTGGCGGGGATGATCGCGTCTTCGCTGCCCCACAGCACCAGTGCCGGGTGCTGGCCGAGCACGGCGCGCAGGTCGTGGCGCTGGCGGTCGCCTTCTGCCAGCGCGGCCGACAGTTGCTCCAGCGCCTGTTGCACGCCCTCAAGGCGCTTGAAGCGCAGCATGTCTTCGAGCATCTGCCGGGTCACCAGGCCAGGGTCGGCAAACAGCTGCGTCATCGGTGCTTTCAAGGCATTGCGGTTGGCGGCGGCGACGAAGCTTTGCAGGTATTGGCCGTTGATGGTTTCGCCAAGCCCGACGCTGGCCACCAGGCCCAGGCTGGCCACCCGTTGCGGCGCCAGGCGCGCCAGGTTCAGGCACACCGCGCCGCCCATGGAATGGCCGGCCAGGTGCGCGCGGGGGATGTCGAGGTGGTCGAGCAGCGCCAGCACGGCCTGGCTGAGTTCATCCAGGTCGCCGCGTTGCAGGGCCTTGGCTGATTCGCCATGGCCTGGCAGATCGAGGGCGATCACCCGGCGCTCGGCGGCCAGGGCCGGGTGGTTGAACAGCCAATTGTTGAGGTCGCCGGCAAAGCCATGCACCAGCACCAGTGGCGTGCCGCCTTCGCCCAGCTCGAACCAACGCAGCAGGCGCCCGCCTACGTCGGCTTTTTGCGGTACCGGCCCTGTGGCCTGCTCACTGCCTTCGGCGGCGACGAATTCGGCCTGGAAGCGTTGCACCACGGCGTCGATCTCGGCCTCATCGGCCTCGCCTTGCACCACCACAGCCAGCAACGCGCCCACCGGCAGGGTTTCGTCAGGTTGGGCGACCAGGCGGCGCAAGGTGCCGCTGAACGGCGCCTCGACCGTGCCGTTGATCTTGTCGGTCTCGACGTCGAGGATCTCGTCGCCGGTATTGATCTCATCGCCCTCCTGGCGCAGCCAGGTATCGACCCGGCCTTCGGTCATCGACAGCCCCCACTTGGGCATGGTCAGGGTCAGAATCTGGCTCATGCGGCGCTCCTTGTGCCTTCGATCACTTTGCGCACGGCTGCTTCGATCTTCGCCGCGTCAGGTATGTACAGGTCTTCGAGGGCGTCGGAGAACGGCACCGGAGTATGCGGCGCGGTGACCATTTCAATCGGCCCCTTGAGGGCGGCGAAGGCTTTTTGCGCGACCAGCGCGCTGATATCGGTGGCCATCGAACAGCGCGGGTTGGCTTCGTCGATCACCACCAACCGGCCGGTTTTTTCCACGCTTTCCAGGATGCTGTCTTCATCCAGCGGGCTGGTGGTGCGCAGGTCCAGTACCTCGCAGTCGATGCCTTGGCGCGCCAGGTTGTTGGCCGCTTCCAGCGCTACGTGGACCATGCGCCCGTAGGTCACCAAGGTGATGTCGTCGCCATCGCGCACGAAGTTGGCTTCGCCGAAGGGCACGGTGTAAACCTCTTCGGGCACCTCGCCCTGCATGCTGTAGAGCAGCTTGTGCTCGCAGAAGATCACCGGGTCGTTGTCACGGATGGCCTGGATCAACAGGCCCTTGGCGTCGTAGGGGGTGGCCGGGCAGACCACTTTCAGGCCCGGAATGTGCGTCCACAGCGAGGTGAGCATCTGCGAGTGCTGGGCGGCGGCGCGCAGGCCGGCGCCGTACATGGTGCGCATCACCAGCGGGGTGACGGCCTTGCCGCCGAACATGTAGCGAAACTTGGCGGCCTGGTTGAGGATCTGGTCCAGGCAGCAGCCGGCGAAGTCGACGAACATCAGTTCGCACACCGGGCGCAGGCCCTGGGTTGCAGCGCCCACGGCCGCGCCGACGTAGCCGATCTCCGAAAGCGGTGCATCGAGCACGCGGCCGGGGAACTGGTGGTACAGGCCTTTGGTCACGCCGAGCACGCCCCCCCAGGCGTCGTCCTCGCCAGGCGCACCGGCACCGCCGGCGACGTCTTCACCGATGATGAACACCGTGCTGTCGCGGCGCATTTCCTGGGCCAGGGCTTCGTTGATGGCCTGCTGGTAGCTGATCTTTCTTGCCATGATGATTCTCCTGCTTGTTCTTGTTGTTGTGGCTCAGGGGTAGCTGACGTAGACGTCGCTGAGCAGGTCGGCGGGCTGCGGCTTGGGCGCGGCCTTGGCGCGGACCACGGCATCCTCGATCAGGTCGGCCACGCGGGCGTCGATAGCATCGAGCTGCTCGGGGCTGAGCAGGCCTGCGCGGGTGGTCTTGTTGCGGAACTGCATCAGGCAGTCGCGCTGCTCGCGAAGGTTCTTCACCTCGTCCGGGGCGCGGTAGG
Organism: Pseudomonas farsensis; assembly: GCF_014268805.2. Classification (GTDB taxonomy): domain Bacteria; phylum Pseudomonadota; class Gammaproteobacteria; order Pseudomonadales; family Pseudomonadaceae; genus Aquipseudomonas; species Aquipseudomonas farsensis. The sequence continues at coordinate 160,667 of NZ_JABWRF020000003.1, read as the reverse complement.
TTTGGGCGTCGCCTTCGAAGTGGCCGTAGTAGCGGCTGAGCTTGACCTCGATCAGCGACGGGCCTTGGCCGCTGCGGGCGCGTTCGATGGCAGCGCCTGCGGCTTCGTGCACGGCGAAGTAATCGAAGCCGTCGATGGTCACCCCCGGCATGCCGAAGCCGGCGGCGCGGTCGGCGATGTGGTCGCAGGCCACTGACCAGTTGGAGGCCGTGGCTTCGGCGTAGCCGTTGTTCTCGGCGACGAAGATGCACGGCAGGTTCATCACCGAGGCCAGGTTCATCGCCTCGAACACCGCGCCCTCGTTGGAACCGCCGTCGCCGAAGAAGACGATGGCGACGTCGTCGGTGCCCTTGATCTTGGCCGCCAGCGCAGCGCCGGCCACCAGAGGCGCGCCGGCGCCGACGATGCCGTTGGCGCCGAGCATGCCTTTTTCCAGGTCGGCGATATGCATCGAGCCGCCTTTGCCGCCGCACACGCCGGTCTTCTTGCCGTAGATCTCGGCCATCATCCCGTACACATCGACGCCCTTGGCAATGCAGTGGCCGTGGCCACGGTGGTTGGAGGCAATGCAGTCGCTGTGGCGCAGGTGCGCCATGACCCCGGCAGCGCTGGCCTCTTCGCCGGCATACAGGTGGACGAAACCGGGGATCTCGCCAGTGGCGAACTCCACGTGCAGGCGCTCCTCGAAGACGCGGATGGTGCGCATCACTTCATAGGCATGCAGGAGCTGTTCAGGGCTCAGGTGAGTGGACATCTTGTTGTTCTCCAGGGTTGTCTCAACACGGGGTTGCGGGGTGCAGCCGGTGGCCCCGGGGGACCGCCAGCAGGTGATGACGGGCGGCATGCGCAAGCACCGCCTCGACGTCCACGGTCAGCGGGCCGCAGGTATCGAGGGTGATGGTCGGGGTGTCGCAGGCGGCAAACTCGATCTCGCGCTCGCCATCCAGCGCCAAGGTGCCGCAGGCCAGGCTCAGGCGATGGGGCTCGCCGGGGTTGAGGATGCCGCTGGCGGTGATGCCGCAGCCTTGCACCAGGCCAGGGGCAACCGGTGCCAGCAGGGCCTGCTCGGCGCCGGGGTTCAGGCGTACCCAGGCGCCATGCTGTGCCTGGCGCGACACCGGGTTCCACAAGCCGAGCAGCGCCGACAGGCCAATGGCGTGGGGCTCGGCGAAGCAGGCGAAGACTTCGACCAGGTCGTCACTGTGGCTAAGGGCGCGGGCGCCGATGAAGCGCTGCGGCGAAACCGCGACTTCCACCAAGGCCCATTCGCTCAGTTGCTGTTCGGGCACCTCCACCAGCAGCCGTTTGTTGCGGCGCAGGCCCAGGCTGCTCGGCACCCGGCCGCAGGCCAGCAGGCCGCCGGCAAGCCCGGCGCTGGTGGCCTCACGCAGTTCCGGGAAGGCATTGTTGGTGCCGGTAGACAGCGTCAGCAGCGGCGTGCCAGCGGCTTCGGCGGCCACCGCCTTGTGCGTGCCATCGCCGCCCAGCACGGCAATCAGCGCGACCCCGGCCTCGACCATGCGCCGGGTGGCAAGGCGCGTGTCGGCGACCGTCTGGGTCAGTGGCAGGTCAAGCAGTTGCAGCTTCGGCCAGTGCTGCTGGCGGGCGTTGGGGCCGGCGCAGGCCTTGAGCACCGCAGCGGCGATACCGGTCATGTCGGTGGGCATCAGTACCCGCTCGACCCCGGTGGCGCCGAAGGCTGCGAGCAGGCGTTGGATGGCAGAGGCCTTGTCGGTACTGGAGTAGAGGCCGGCGCTTGCGGTCAGGCGGCGCAGGTCTCGACCGGAGGCGGGGTTGGCGATGATGCCGACGGTCGGGGCGGGTTGCGGCATGGCGCACCTCGAATTGTTGTTTGTCAGGGCTTGAGCAAGCGCGGTGCCAGCTTTGCTGATAACGCTCGTAAAGCCCGTGCTAGAGCTTTTCAAGGCGAAGATGGCCTGCGTGGCTCAGCCCCCCTGCGAGACGCCGGGTGTCGGCCATGGCCTGCCGGCGGCGAGACGCTGAGACGCAGCGTCTCAAGCCAGCCGGTAATCACGCAGTACTTGTCGGGGCAATTGCCCTGGCGCTTAATGGCTGCACAACGACAAGAACAATGAGAACCGGAGGGCCCCAATGCTTGCCGCGAACTCCCGAGCCCATGTCGACTGCGTCAGCCGGGTGCTGAAAAACGTCGATCGTCAGCCGCAGGTTCCCGTGCCGCCGCTGATCCTCGACTCCTGGCGCCGTTCGGTGGAGCTTTATCGCCTCGACCCTGCTTCCCAGCAGGGGCCGCGCATCCTTTCGCAAAGCCTGCTCAACGAGTGCCGCGAACGCGCCGAACTGTTCCTGCGTATTGCCAGCGATGCTGTGGCGCGCCTGCATGAGCGGGTGCGCGGCGCCGACTACTGCGTGTTGCTGACCGACGCTCAGGGCCGCACCATCGACTACCGGGTCGAATCCTCTATCCGCAACGACTGCCGCAAGGCCGGCCTGTACCTGGGCACCTGCTGGTCTGAAGGCGAGGAGGGCACCTGTGGCGTGGCTGCGGTGCTGACCAGCAAGGCGCCGGTCACGGTGCACAAGCGTGATCATTTTCGCGCCGCCTTCATCGGCCTGACCTGCAGCGCCGCGCCGGTGTTCGACCCGACCGGCGAGCTGCTCGGGGTGGTGGATGTGTCGGCCTTGCAGTCGCCCGACGACCGGCGCAGCCAGCACCTGATCCGGCAACTGGTGGAGCAGACCGCGCGCGAGATCGAAAACGCCTTTTTCATGCACAGCGCCCAAGGCCATTGGGTGATGCGCGCCCATGGCACGCCGGGCTACGTGGAGAGCCAGCCGGACTACCTGCTGGCGTGGGATGGCGATGGCCGGCTGCTGGCGCTGAACAGCCTGGCCCGCCAGCACCTGATGCAGCGCGACGGGCGTTTGCCTGGGCATATCGGCGAGCTGTTCGACCCCGACCAGTTGCGCCGCGCCCACGATGCTTCGGCCCAGCGCCTGGCCGGTTGGGGCGGCTTGTATGGCCGGGTCAGCGCCCCGCAGCGGCGTGCTCCGGCGCGGCCGCTCAAGCTTGCGCAGGATGGGCGTATCGAGCAGCAGTTGCGCCTGGCCATCCGCGTCAAGGACTGCAACCTGGCGGTACTGGTGCAGGGTGAAACCGGGGCCGGTAAAGAGGTATTTGCCCGCCAGTTGCATCGGCAAAGCCTACGGGGCGACGGGCCCTTCGTCACCCTCAACTGCGCGGCCATCCCCGAGAACCTGATCGAAAGCGAGCTGTTCGGTTATGTCGCCGGGGCCTTCACCGGGGCGTCGAGCAAGGGCATGCAGGGCCTGTTGCAGCAGGCCGATGGCGGCACGCTGTTCCTCGACGAGATCGGCGATATGCCGCTTAACCTGCAAACCCGCCTGCTGCGGGTGCTGGCCGAGGGCGAGGTGGCGCCGCTGGGCGCAGCGCGGCGCCAGCGTGTGGATATCCAGGTGATCTGCGCCACCCACCGCGACCTGGCGGCGATGGTCAGCGAGGGGCGTTTTCGTGAGGACCTGTATTTTCGGCTGGCCAACGCCCGTTTCGAGCTGCCGCCGTTGCGCGAGCGTGAAGACCGCCTGGCGTTGATCCAGCAGATGCTGGGCGAGGAGGCGGCAGCCTGCGGGGTCGAGGTGGTGCTGGCCGATGCCGCGCTGGAGGCGCTGCTGGTGTACCGCTGGCCGGGCAACTTGCGGCAGATGCGCCAGGTGCTGCGCTACGCCTGCGCGGTCAGCGAGGGCGGGCAGGTGCGCCTTGAGGACTTGCCGCAGGAATTGCGGGCCAATTGCGCACCGGCTGCGCAGGGTGTTTCCAGCCCGGCGCGGCAGATGCTGCTCGATGCGCTGATTCGCCACCGCTGGAAACCCGCCGATGCCGCGCGGGCGCTGGGGATTTCGCGGGCGACCTTGTATCGGCGGGTGCATGAGCACTGTATCGACATGCCGCGCATGAAGCCTTGAGCATGATTTGCGGGCAATAAAAAACCCCGGCACCAGGCCGGGGTTTATTCATGCAGCTACAGCGATCACTCCTGGTTGGCCAGTTTGTGCTCGAGGTAGTGAATGTTGACGCCGCCTTTGCAGAAACCTTCATCACGCACCAGGTCGCGGTGCAGCGGGATGTTGGTCTTGATGCCGTCGACGACGATCTCGTCCAGGGCATTGCGCATACGCGCCATGGCTTCGTCGCGGTCCTTGCCGTAGGTGATCAGCTTGCCGATCAGCGAGTCATAGTTCGGCGGAACCGAGTAACCGCTGTACAGGTGCGAATCGACGCGAACGCCGTTGCCACCTGGGGCATGGAAATGCTTGACCTTGCCTGGGCTCGGGATGAACTTCTTCGGGTCTTCGGCGTTGATCCGGCACTCCAGCGAGTGACCACGAATCACCACGTCTTCCTGGCGGAACGACAGCTTGTTGCCAGCGGCGATGCTGAGCATCTCCTTGACGATGTCGATGCCAGTGACCATTTCCGAGACCGGGTGCTCGACCTGGACGCGGGTGTTCATCTCGATGAAGTAGAAGCTGCCGTTCTCGTACAGGAACTCGAACGTGCCGGCACCGCGGTAGCCGATTTCGATGCACGCATCGACGCAACGCTTGAAGACTTCCTGGCGGGCCTTCTCGTCGATGCCCGGGGCCGGCGCTTCTTCGAGTACCTTCTGGTGGCGGCGCTGCAGCGAGCAGTCGCGGTCACCCAGGTGAACGGCATTGCCCTGGCCGTCGGACAGCACCTGAACTTCCACGTGACGTGGGTTGGTCAGGAACTTCTCCAGGTACACCATCGGGTTGCCGAAGGCTGCACCGGCTTCGGTACGGGTGAGCTTGGCCGAGGCGATCAGGTCCTCTTCCTTGTGCACCACGCGCATGCCGCGACCACCACCACCACCGGCGGCCTTGATGATCACCGGGTAGCCCACTTTACGGGCAATGGCCAGTGCCTCTGCTTCGTCTTCCGGCAGCGGGCCGTCGGAGCCCGGTACGGTCGGTACGCCGGTCTTGATCATGGCGTCCTTGGCCGAAACCTTGTCGCCCATCAGGCGAATGGTGTCGGCTTTCGGGCCGATGAAGGCGAAACCGGACTTTTCCACCTGTTCGGCAAAATCGGCGTTTTCCGCGAGGAAGCCGTAGCCTGGGTGGATGGCGGTAGCGCCTGTCACTTCGGCGGCAGCGATGATTGCCGGGATGTGCAGGTAGGAATCCTTGGACGATGCAGGGCCGATGCAGACCGACTCGTCTGCCAGGCCCAGGTGCATCAGTTCACGGTCGGCCGTGGAGTGCACGGCGACGGTCTTGATGCCCAGCTCTTTGCAGGCACGCAGGATCCGCAGGGCAATTTCCCCGCGGTTGGCGATCAGAACTTTTTCGAGCTTCCCAGACATCGTTGGCTCTCCGCGAATCAAACGATGGTGAACAGCGGCTGGTCGAACTCAACCGGCTGGCCGTCTTCAACCAGGATGGCGTCGATCACGCCGCCAATCTCGGCTTCGATGTGGTTCATCATCTTCATGGCTTCGACGATGCACAGGGTGTCGCCTTTCTTCACGCTCTGGCCAACTTCAGCGAAGTTGGGCGAGGTCGGCGATGGCTTGCGGTAGAAGGTACCGACCATTGGCGAACGAACCACGGTGCCTTTGAGGGCTGGGGCTGCAGCTTCGGCAACTGGCGCAGCAGCAGCGGCCACTGGAGCTGCAACAGGTGCGGCCATCGGGGCGGGTGCGTAGAACTGCTGAGGAGCGGCGTTCTTGCTGTTACGGCTGATGCGAACGGACTCTTCGCCTTCCTTGATTTCCAGTTCGTCGATGCCGGACTCTTCCAGCAGTTCGATCAGCTTCTTGACTTTACGGATATCCATTAATCAGCAACTCCCAAGGTTCGGTCAGGGATGTAAGTTGTAAACGTATCGAAAACGTTTCTTTCAGGCCTCGGCCCGCAGGGGCCAAGGCCTTGTGTCATCAGGGCTGTGCGTTGGCAGCCAGGTGTTCCAGTGCAGACTCCAGGGCCAGCCGGTAACCGGTGGCGCCCAGGCCGCAGATCACCCCCACGGCTACATCGGAGAAGTAGGAGTGGTGACGGAACGGTTCGCGCTTGTGCACGTTGGAGAGGTGCACTTCGATGAATGGGATGCTCACCGCAAGCAACGCGTCACGTAATGCGACGCTGGTGTGTGTGAATGCGGCCGGATTGATCAGGATGAAGTCCACGCCTTCGTTGCGCGCGGCGTGGATACGGTCGATCAATTCGTACTCGGCATTGCTCTGCAGGTATTGCAGATGGTGGCCTGCGGCGCGAGCGCGCTGCTCCAGGTCCTGATTGATCTGCGCCAGGGTTGCCGCGCCATAGTGGCCAGGCTCGCGAGTGCCGAGCAGGTTCAGGTTGGGGCCGTGCAGCACCAGTAGTGTTGCCATCTGTGATTCCTTGGTTTTGTAGGGCAATTCGACGTAGCGCGGCGACTATGCCGGAACCGGCGCTGAGTGTCCAGTTCCCGGCAATAGCCAGCACGATGCCCGAGATTCACGCAAAGTATGTGACCGGATGATTAATTTTGGTCACTTGCAACGGGTTTTCCCCGTCCGCAGGAAGTTATAGACGCAGTTGGCCGCCAACGCGCGCCAGCACCTGGGCAAATTCGCCGGCGTTTATCTCGCCAACCACCCTTTCAGCGCCCAGTTCGCTGCCATTGCCTGCAAAGAACATCAGCGCTGGCGGGCCGAATAGCCGGTAGCGGTCGAGCAGCGCGCGTTGTTCGGCGTTGCTCTGGGTGATGTCCAGCCGCAGCAGTTTGAACGCTGCCAGTTGCGGCTTGATCTGCGGGGCTTCGAGTACTTCGTGCTCGATCACTTTGCAACTGATGCACCAGTCTGCATACCAGTCGAGCAGCACCGGTTGGCCGGCGGCCTTGGCCTGGGCCAGTGCGGCATCGAGAGCGGCGGGGCTGGTCACGGTCTGCCAGGCATCGGCCTGGGGGCTGGCCGCCGTGCTTGCGGCTTGCGCTGGCGGCAGCGGGCGCAGCGGGTCGCCCTGGCCGCTGAGGGCGCCGTACCAGCAGGCCAGGGCGTATACCAGCAATGCCAGGCCCAGCAACTGCGCCAGGCGCTGGCGCGGGGTTTTCACCACCCACTCCAGGGCGCCGAGGAAGATCGCCACGCCTGCTGCCTGAAAACCGATCAGCAGCAGCGTGACCGGCCCCGGCAGTACCCGGCTGAGCAAGCCGATGGCGACCCCCAGCAGCATTACGCCGATGGCGTTCTTGACCGTGTTCAGCCATGGCCCGCTTTTCGGCAGCCAGGCAGCACCACCCGTAGCCACCAGCAGCAGTGGCGCGCCCATGCCCAGGCCCAGGGCGAACAGCTTCAGCGCGCCGCCCAAGGCATCGCCGCTGGCACTTATATAAAGCAGAGCACCGGCCAATGGCGCGGAAACGCAAGGCGAAACCAGCAGGCTGGAGACCACGCCGAGCACTGCAGCCCCGAGTAGCGAACCGCCCTGGGTGCGGTTGGCGACCTGGTCCAGGCGGTTGCTCAAGGCCTGCGGCAGTTTCAGCTCGAACAGGCCGAACATGGCCAGGGCAAACACCACGAAGAACGCCGCAAACGGCACCAGCACCCAGGCCGATTGCAGGCGTGCCTGCAGGTTGAGCCCGGCGCCGAATATACCCATCAGCGCGCCAAGTGCGGCAAAGCTGGCAGCCATCGGCAGCACATAGGCGAGCGACAGCGAGAACCCGCGCAGCCCTCCGACCTGCCCGCGCAGCACCACGCCCGAGAGGATCGGCAGCATCGGCAGCACGCAGGGGGTGAAACTCAGGCCGACGCCGGCAATGAAGAACAACAGCAGGGATTTCCAGCTCCAGTCATGGGTGCTGGGCGCCGCACTGCCGTCGATGCTGAGTTTTGCGGTTTGCGGCGGGTAGCACAGGCCTTTTTCCGCGCAGCCCTGGTAGCCCACCTGCAGGGTGAAGGCACGCGGGTCGTTGCGTGGCAGTTCGATGTCGAGCACGCCGTGGTACACCTGGACATCGCCGAAGAATTCATCGTGCTTGGCTTCGCCTTCGGGCAGGCGCGCGGCATCGAGCTTGATGTCGGCAGGCTCGGTGTGAAACTGCAAGCGGTGGCGGTACAGGTAATAGCCATCGGTAGCGACCAGGCGCAACTTGATGCTGTGGGCATCGGCCTGCACCAGGCTCAGTTCGAACGCTTCGTTGACCGGGAGAAAGTCAGCGTTGTTGGACAGCGAGGCAGCGCCGAGGCTGGCGCTGGGGCGGTTGTCGAGCAGGCTGTTGGCAAACGTGGGGCTGGACAGCAGCAGAAGCAGCAGGAAAAACAGGCGGCGCATGATCAACTCGCTAGGTGGAACCTGGCGGGGATGATAACTGGGTAAGGCTGCCAGGTGTTTGCCGCGAGTCTTTTAGTGCCTGTGGGATCGAGCGCCGCTCGCGCAGCGCATCGCAGGTTGTCGCCAGCTCCTACAGAGACCGTGCTCAACCGCTACATTGCTGGCTGGCCCCAATCCTGTGGGAAACGATAGTTAGTTGTGGCGAGCGGGCTTGTCCCGCGTTGGGGTGCGCAGCAGCCCTGAAAACCCCAGGGGCTGCTGCGCAGCCCAACGCGGGACGAGCCCGCTCGCCACAACGGAGCTCGCCATCAGGAGATGTGTCTGGCGAGAGCAGGCTTGTACAAAACCCTAGAATCTTCCACAGAGACCGCGCACAGTCGCAATACCGAGGCGCTGCCTTGAACCTGTGGGAGCTGGCGACAGCCTGCGATGAGGCCGGAGCAGGCTCCCCGAGCCCTATGAAAGCCTGAACGCCCGCACCGCCGTATTCAGCTCCCCGCCCAGCTGCAACAACTGCTCACCCTGCTCGCGCCCTTCACCGATACGTTGCAGGTTCTCTCCGCCCAGCGCATGAATCCGCTCGCTGTGATCGCGAATCTCGCTTACTGCGCCCGTCTGCTGCGCCGTCACATCGGCAATACGCACCGCTGTCTCGGCAATGGTGCGGATGGCCGCGACGATCTCATCCAGCGCACCATCGGCGGACTGCGCCTGCTCAGCGGTGGCTTCGGCGTGTTCAAGCTGCGTGCGCATGCCCTCGACCGAATCCCGCGCTGCCAGTTGCAAGCGGTCGATCAGCGCCTGGATTTCGCCTGTAGCGCCCGTGGTGCGCTGGGCCAGCGAGCGCACCTCGTCGGCAACCACCGCAAAGCCGCGCCCCATCTCGCCCGCCCGAGCCGCCTCGATGGCGGCATTCAATGCCAGCAGGTTGGTCTGTTCGGCAATCGAGCGAATCACCGTCAGCACCCCGCCAATGGTGGCCGACTCTTCAGCCAGTTGCTCGATCATCTGCGCGTTGCCTTGCACCTCATCCACCAGCGCGCGCAGGCCCGACAGGCTCTGGCCGATCACCGCCTGGCCCTGTTGCACAGCCAGGCCTGCGTGGCGGCTGGCGTCGGCGGCAGCGCTGGCATCGCCGGCCACCTGTTGGATGGTCGCCTCAAGCTCGCCCAAGGCATCGCGAATCTGCGCTGTGTCGCCGGCCTGGCGCTCGGCGCCATCGTGCAGCGCGCTGCTCATGCCAGCCAGGGCGTGGCTGCTGCCTGCCACTTGCTCGGCGTTGTGGCGGAGGGTGCCGACCAGTTCCACCAGGTACTGGCGCAGGCGGTTGAGCGACTCTTGAATGTCGTGCAATTCACGGTTGGTCTTGCCCAAGGCAATGGGCTGGGCAAAATCGCCTTCGGCCCAGCGCGACAAGGCCGGGGCGAGGCTGGTGAGGGTGCGGGCCAGGCGCCGCTGCAAGGTGTCGATGAGCAGCGCAATCAGTAGGATCAGGCCGATCATCAGGCCCTGGATGATGCGCACTTCGGCGGCGATGATCGCGTGTTGGCCGCGCACCTCAGGCTCAAGGCCGGCGATGGCCTGCTGCACAGCGTCGAGGCGCTGGTGGGTGCTGGCGGCCAGCGCGGTGCGCCGTTCGATCTGCTCGCGGGTGCGTTGCAGTTCGCCGGGGTAGCGTTTTACCAGGCTCTGCAGCTCGCGTTTCAGGCCCACGGCCACGTCTTCCTGCGCGCTGCTGGCCTCGGACGCCAGGCCCATCATTGCGGCAAAGTCATCGGCGCCGGATTCGCTGGCGCGGGTTACCCCCAGCAGCGGCAGGGCATCGATGAGCTGCGCCTGGGCGGCGATCAGTTGCAGCTCGCGGTCTACCTCGCCGGCCAGTTCCGCACGGCCGCTGCTGACCAGCTTGTCGCGTGCCAGTGACAGGCGGCCCAGGTGTAACGCGGCGTCCAGCAGCGGGGCGAGATAGCGGCCGGCATCGGCGCTGCGGCTGTCACGGGCATAGTTGGCCAGTTGCTCGAAGTTGGCGCCCAGTTCGCGCTCGGCTTGCAGCAACAGCGCCTGCGGGTCGCCTGCCAGCTTGCCGGCGGCGAGCAGTTCGTTGGCGGTAAAGGCGTGCAGGTCTCCAAGGCTTGGCCGCAGCTTGTCAGCCAGCGCCTCGGGCCAGTCGACGAGTGCCGCTTGCAGGCGCTCATTGGCTTGCATGGCGGCCGCGTGGCGTAGGGCATCACCGCTGCTCAGGTAGGCCTGGGTATTGCGCGCCGCGTCGTTCTGAAATTGCTGCGACAGGCCCAGGTAGCGCTCCATCAGTTGATAGGGGCGTTCCAGCGCGCGCTGCGACCACCAAAGGGTTGCACCCAGGGCGATGCAGACGGTTACCAGCAACAAGGTATTGAAATTGGTCAGCCACTTCAGGCGCATAGCCGCGAACTTCCTGCGGAGGGGAGAAGTAAGTGCCTGAAGTTATTGCTGTTTTGTGACGTGGTGATGACGGCGGCGGGCTGGCGCCAGAAAAAGTGGCACTGTGCCTGTATCGGCGCAGGCTTCACGCGGCCCGTGTAGGAGCGGCCTTGCGTCGCGAAAGGGCTGCGTAGCAGCCCCGGCGATCTTGCATGATGCCGAGATCCTGGGGCTGCTACTACGCAGCCCTTTCGCGACGCAAGGCCGCTCCTACACGGGCCGCATCGCCTGGGATGCTGACGTTACCTGTCGACCCGTACCACGCAGTTGCGCCCGGCATGTTTGGCCCGGTACAGCGCTTCATCGGCGGCGCTGGCCATGGTCGGTGCATCGAGGTGTTCATCCAGTTGCACCACCCCTGCGCTGAACGTGCACTGCAGGTCATGGGGCTGCGCGGGGTAGTGAATCTCGGCAAAGCGCCGGCGGATTTCGTCCAGCACCTTGTACGCCGCTTCCAGCGACGTGTCGGGCATCACCAGGGCGAATTCTTCGCCGCCATACCGGCCGATGTAGTCGGTCTTGCGCAGCCGCTGCTTGAGAAACAACGCCAGGCTCTTGATCACCCGGTCGCCCATGGGGTGGCCGTGGCGGTCGTTGATCTTCTTGAAGTGGTCGATATCCAGCATGGCGAAGCTCAACGGCTGCCCCTCGCGGCGTGCGCGGAAGCTGCAATCTTCGAGCAGTTGCAGAATGTGCGTGTGGTTGTACAGGCCGGTGAGGCTGTCGCGCACCATGCGTGCCTTAAGATGGCGGGCGCGAGCGGCGCGGTTGCGCACAGTGGTGATCAGGTGGCGGGCGCGGATCGGTTTGGTCAGAAAATCATCGCCGCCCTCGCTCATGGCATCGAGCTGTTTGTCCAGGTCGTCCTCAGCCGACAGGTAAATGATCGGCACGCTGACGTAACGATCGTTGTGGCGGATCACCTTGGCCAACTCCACGCCGGTGCAGTCCGGCATGTACATATCGAGAATCACAAGGTCTGGCTGGAAGTCGGCCAGCTCGCTCATGGTGCGAGTCGGCTCGGTCAGGCTGCGGGTGATGATGCCGGCGCTGTTGAGCAGGCGCTCGGTGTTCAGCGCCTGGGCGCGGGAATCGTCGATTACCAGCACCCGGAACGGGTCGTACTGGGTCGCGCTGGTCAGCAGTTCGAGCTTCTCAAGCAGGCTGGACGCCTCCAGGGTGCCGGTTAGAAACTCTTGGCCGCCTGCGCGCACAGCCGCCAGGCGCGTGCGGGTATCGGTGTCGTGCAGGCTGAAGAACAGCAGCGGGATTGGCTGCTCCAGGCCTTGCTGCGCCTGGCTGGCCAACTGCAGGCCGATGCCGGGGCCGGTGAAGTCCACATCCATGACGATGGCCGAGGGCAGGCGCTCGCTCATCGACGCCTGAAACGCCTCGCCACTGCACAGCGCCTGCACGGTCAGGCCAAAGAATTCCAGTTGCTGGGCCAGGCGCTCGGCGCGCTCGTGGTCCTGCAGCACGATGTACACCGGCTTGCGCAGCGGCGGCAGGGGCACGTTGTCGAGTTGGTCGCCACGGCGCAGGCCCGTGCGCGACAGGCGCTGCATGAGGTTGTTGAGTTCGCCGATCAACGCCGAGTTGAGCCGGGCGCTATTGGCCTCGATAGCGCCCAAGGTCTGGGTGATGGCCTGCGACAGGCTGCTGTGTTCGGGCTGTTCGAAGCGCTCGGCATAGCGCTGCAGGCGCAGGTTGGCCTCGTGCAATTCGCCAAGGTCGGCACTCGACCATTCGCCGCGGTGCAGGCGCTGCCATATTTCCAGCATCTGCCGAGCTTGATGGATGACCCGTTGGGCAAAGTGCTGCTTGAGGCGCTCGTGGCTCGGCTCGGCTGGTTGGGTCATGTCCTGGCTACTTGTTAGAGGAGGATTGCAGGTTCGATGATGGCTCTATGCTAGCACTGCTTTTCCTACAAGCGAGTGCCACGTATCAACAAAGTGTTCAGGGCCGAATATTCAGTTGCTGACCCGTTGGTCGCTTATACGAACGGCGGCGTCTGCTTTATAGTGCTGGCACTCGGGCTTGCCGTGGCACCCTGACAACTGTTGGTGGTCAAAGCCTCTGAACCGTCGTGACTGATTAAGGACAATGCCATGCTGGACTGGAAAAACCGCGAGGCCAAAAGCGCGCCCCGTGAGCGGGCCGAACCGCGCAAAACTGCTTCCCGTCGCTACCTTGGTGGCCTCTGGGGCCGTGGCCTGGGTGTGCTGGTGGGGGTTTATTTCGTGGTCTGCATAGGCCTGGGATGGTACTGGAGCGAGGAACCCGACCTGTTCCCGGTTCAGCAGAACGCCCAGGCTGCGGCCGAGCGCAACGGCCAGAAAATGGTCATCGGCTACACCACCATCGAAACCCTCAAGACCGTCGCCGGCACCTTGCTCGACAAGCCGGGCGGCTACATCGCCAACGACCGCTTCCCGCCAGGCCTGTGGATGGACAACATGCCGAGCTGGGAATACGGCGTGCTGGTGCAGGTGCGCGACCTGTCGCGGGCGCTGCGCAAGGACTTCGCCCGTTCGCAGTCGCAGTCCACTGAAGACGCCGACCTGGCCAAGGCCGAGCCGCGTTTCAACTTCGACCACAAGAGCTGGATCCTGCCGTCGAGCGAATCGGAGTTCGAAGAGGGCATCAAGTCGCTGAACCGTTACCAGGCGCGCCTGGCCAGCGGCGACCAGGGCGCGATCTTCTATACCCGTGCCGATAACTTGAACAACTGGCTGGGCGATGTCGCCACCCGCCTGGGCTCGCTGTCGCAGCGGCTGTCGGCAAGTGTCGGCCGGGTCAAGCTCAACGCCAACGCCAAGACTGACACCGTGATCGCCGGCCAGGCGCCACAGGTTGACGAGGAGGTGGTCGAAACCCCGTGGATGCAGATCGACAACGTGTTCTACGAAGCCCGTGGCCAGGCCTGGGCGCTGTCGCACCTGCTGCGCGCCATCGAAGTCGACTTTGCCGACGTGCTGGCCAAGAAGAACGCCACGGTCAGCGTGCGGCAGATCATCCGTGAGCTCGAAGCCTCGCAGGAAGCGCTGTGGAGCCCGATGGTGCTCAACGGCAGCGGCTTCGGCATGTGGGCCAACCACTCGCTGGTCATGGCCAACTACATCTCCCGTGCCAACGCGGCGGTGATTGACCTTCGCCAACTGCTGTCGCAGGGCTGAGGTGCCCATCAGCCCCGCCGAGGTCGCACATCGCGCGGCCTCGGATGCCGAGCTGGTCGTCTGGGTGGACGAGCACGACCAGCCCCTCGGCGCCTTGCCGCGGGCCGACCTGCGCGAGCGCGGCCTGATCGGCCGCTGCACGTTCATCCTGTTGTTCAATAGCCAAGGCTTGCTCTGCGTGCATCGCCGCACCCTGAGCAAGGCGCTGTACCCCGGGTTCTGGGATGTCGCCGCCGGGGGCATGGTCGGTGCTGATGAAAGCTATGCCGAATCTGCGGCCCGTGAACTGGAAGAAGAGCTGGGCGTGAGCGGCGTGCCGCTGCGCTTTCACGAACGGTTCTACTTCGACCAGCCAGACAACCGCATGTGGTGCGCGGTGTTTTCGGCGGTGTGGGACGGGGCGTTGCGCTTGCAGCCTGAAGAGGTGATCGAGGCCCGTTTTGTCACGGTTGCGCAGGCCGAACGCGATAGCGCGACCTTGCCGTATTGCCCGGACTCGCTGGCGGCATTGCAGCGCTACAAGGCTGGCCTGGGCACCGTGTAGCGCTTCATCGCGGGGCAAGCCCGCTTGGGGGTCGCAAAACATTCGCAAAATGGCGCAATCCGGTACTTAGCAACTGTCAGATTTATCGTTACACTGCGCGCCCTTTTGGGCTGTCGCAGATGTTGCGCCAGTAGCGCCGCCCCTGCCAGAGTGGGGCCTCGCGGTCGGCTCCCGTCGACCAGTTTTTGTCCTCAGCACCGAGGAACAAAAGTGGCCAAGAAAGCTTCTTCCCTCGCCGCCCTTGGCGGCCTCGTATATTCCACCGATGCCGGTCGGCACTGCCCTGACTGTGGCAAACCCGTGGACGCCTGCATCTGTAGCCAGCAGGCCATTCCCGAAGGGGATGGCATCGCCCGTGTGCGCCGCGAAAGCAAAGGCCGTGGTGGCAAGACCGTGACCACCATCAGCGGCGTGCCGCTGGCCGCTGAGCCGCTCAAGGCGCTCGCCGCGTCGCTCAAGCGCCGCTGCGGCACCGGGGGCGCGCTCAAGGACGGGGTCATCGAGATTCAAGGCGACCACGTCGAGCTGTTGCTCGGTGAGCTGATCAAACAAGGCTTCAAGGCGAAAAAGTCCGGCGGCTGAGGCTGCAACGGGTTTTTTTGACCAGCGCTTTCTAAACTCGGTTGCGTGTGCAGGGTCTACCCCTGGCATGGACGAATCGTCATTTTCAGCTTCTACACTGCGCCCGCCCCTTGTGGGGCAGTGTCTTCGACTTATCTATGGGGGACTTGAATGTCCGTACGACGCACACGCAAAGACGATGGTAGCCAGTGGACCGTGGCCGACAGCCGCAGTGTTTATGGCATCCGCCATTGGGGCGCGGGTTATTTCGCCATCAATGAAGCCGGGCGCGTCGAAGTGCGCCCCAACGGCCCGGACAGCTCGCCCATCGACCTGTTCGAACAGGTCGAAGAGCTGCGCCAGAGCGGCCTTTCGCTGCCGCTGCTGGTACGCTTCCCGGACATCTTGCAAGACCGCGTGCGGCAACTGACCGGCGCCTTCGATGCCAACATTGCGCGCCTTGAGTACCAGAGCCAGTACACCGCCCTGTACCCGATCAAGGTCAACCAGCAAGAGGCGGTGGTGGAAAACATCATCGCCACGCAGAACGTCTCCATTGGCCTTGAAGCCGGCTCCAAGCCTGAGCTGCTGGCGGTGCTGGCACTGGCTCCGAAGGGCGGCACCATCGTCTGCAATGGCTACAAGGACCGCGAGTTCATCCGCCTGGCGCTGATGGGCCAGAAACTTGGCCATAACGTATTCATCGTCATCGAGAAAGAGTCCGAAGTGGCGCTGGTGATCGAAGAAGCAGCCGAGCTCAAGGTCAAGCCGCAGGTTGGCTTGCGTGTGCGCCTGTCGTCGCTGGCGTCTAGCAAGTGGGCCGACACCGGTGGCGAGAAGTCCAAGTTCGGGCTGTCGGCCGCGCAGCTGATCTCGGTGGTCGAGCGTTTCCGTGACGCAGGCCTGGACCAAGGCATCCGCCTGCTGCACTTCCACATGGGCTCGCAGATCGCCAACCTGGCCGACTATCAGCACGGTTTCAAAGAAGCCATTCGCTATTACGGCGAATTGCGCGCGCTGGGCCTGCCGGTCGACCATATCGACGTCGGCGGCGGCCTGGGTGTGGACTACGACGGTACCCACTCGCGCAACGCCAGCTCGATCAACTACGACATGGACGACTACGCAGGTGTTGTGGTCGGCATGCTCAAGGAGTTCTGCGACGCGCAGGGCCTGCCGCACCCGCACATTTTCTCTGAAAGCGGCCGTTCGCTGACCGCCCACCACGCGATTCTGGTTATCCAGGTGACCGACGTCGAGAGCCATAACGACGAGATGCCGGTGATCGAGAACAAAGAGGCGCTGCCCGAGACCGTGCAATGGTTGGCCGACCTGCTTGGCCCGACCGATATCGAGATGGTCACCGAGACCTACTGGCGCGCCACCCACTACATGGGTGACGTGGCGGCGCAGTATGCCGATGGCAAGCTCACCCTGGCAGAAAAAGCCCTGGCCGAGCAATGCTACTTTGCCGTGTGCCGTCGCCTGCACAACTCGCTCAAAGCCCGCCAGCGCTCGCACCGCCAGGTGCTGGACGAGCTCAACGACAAGCTGGCCGACAAGTACATCTGCAATTTCTCGGTATTCCAGAGCCTGCCGGACACCTGGGCGATTGGCCAGGTGCTGCCGATCATTCCGCTGCACCGCCTGGACGAAGAGCCGATGCGCCGCGCGGTGCTGCAGGACCTGACCTGCGACTCCGACGGCAAGATCAACCAGTACGTCGACGAGCAGAGCATCGAGACCAGCATGCCGGTGCATTCGATCAAGGCGGGCGAAGACTACCTGCTGGGTGTGTTCCTGGTGGGGGCCTACCAGGAAATTCTGGGCGACATGCACAACCTGTTCGGTGATACCGATTCGGTGAACATCTACCAGAGCGCCGATGGCAGCGTGCACCACGCCGGCATCGAGACCCACGACACCATCGAAGACATGCTGCGCTATGTGCACCTGTCGCCGGAGGAGTTGATGACGCATTACCGTGACAAGGTCGCCAGCGCCAAGATCACCGCCCGCGAGCGCACCCAGTACCTCGATGCGCTGCGCCTGGGGTTGACCCGGTCTTCGTATTTGTCTTCGTAAATGGCCGTGCCGCTCCTGCGAAGGTAATGCGACCTTTGCAGGAGCGGCCTTGTGTCGCGAAATGAGGGCAAAGCCCTCACCGACTGCACATCCAGAAACGAACTAATCCCGCCCAGCCTCGGCCTCACAGCTACCTTTGAATGCAATATTCAAGGGAGTGCAACATGGACCGCCAAGGTAATCACCGCCTGCGAATTGGTCGGACGTCAGAATTAGGCCGTCTATACCTGCTCACCACCATCACTCGTCAACGCGTCCCGCTGTTCACTGATTTCGTCTTCGCCAGAGCGGTTGTCCGGAATTGCGTAAGAGCGATGAAGAGGGAGAGTGCCGATCATTGGCCTGGGTACTAATGCCCGATCATCTGCACTGGTTGATTGAGCTCGGGCAAGGCAGCCTGAGTAGCTTGATGTGCGCTTTTTAAATCCCGGAGCAGTTGTGCGCTGTATCGTGCCGGTGCAGACCGGCAGCACATTTGGCAGCCTGGGTTTCATGACCGCGCTTTGCGCCGTGAGGAGGATATCAGGGCGGCAGCGCGGTACATCATTGCTAACCCGTTGCGTGCCGGATTGGTCAGCAAGGTCAGGGATTATCCACATTGGGATTGTGTGTGGCTGTGAGTCTGCCGGTGAGGGCTTTGCCCTCATTTCGCGACACAAGGCCGCTCCTACACGCGTGGGCGTGATACGGCGATGTCAGTACCAAGCCTGCTGTTGTAGGAGCGGCCTTGTGTCGCGAAATGAGGGCGAAGCCCTCACCTAGGGTGTATCCGTGACTGAACTAACGTCGGCTCGCCTGGATTGCGAATTTACTGTTGAGGCACTGTGGATATGAGTCTGCAGGTGAGGGCTTTGCCTTCATTCGCGACACGAGGCCGCTCCTACCTGAAGGCGGGTTACCGGCCAGCTTCAACGCACCCATCCCCCACACCGCTGCAACCGCCACCCCATCCACCCCAATGTCACCGCCCGCAGCGCCATGAACCCCAAAAACGCCAGCCACAGCCCGTGGTTGCCGAGCCCCTTCAGCGCCAGCGCGAAGGGCAGGGCGATCAGCACCGAGGCGAGCATCGCATTGCGCATTTCACGGGCTCGCGTGGCGCCGATGAACAGCCCGTCCAGCAGATAGCTCCACACCGCAATCAACGGCAACACGGCCAGGTACGGCAAGTACGGGTAGGCCGCCGCGCGCACGCTGGCGATATCGGTCTGCAGGTCGATGAACAGATGCCCGCCAAACAGAAACGCCCCGGCAAATGCCAGGCTGACAATCAGCGACCAGGCGCAGGCCACCACCAGCGAGCGGACCAGCGCCTGGCGGTCACGGGCGCCGATGGCGTGGCCGCACAGCGCCTCGACCGCATGGGCCAGGCCGTCCAGCGCATAAGCGGTCAACAACAGGCCGTTGAGCAGCAGCGCATTGGCCGCCACCGTGGCCTCGCCCAGCCGTGCGCCCTGCACGGTGAGCAACAGAAACACCACCTGCAATGCCAGGCTGCGCAGAAAGATATCGCGGTTCACCGCCAGCAACGGTCGCCAGGCGTGCCAGCGCTTGAGTGCCGCCCAGGCGATGCGCCCCGGGTAGGCGCGCAGCGCCGGGCGGGTGAGGGCAAGGCCCAGCAAGGCGCCGCTCCACTCGGCGATCACCGAGGCCCGCGCTGAACCCACCACACCCCAGTCCAGGCCAAGTACGAACCACAGGTTCAGGGCGATGTTGAGCAGGTTGGTGCTCAACAGGATTGCCAGCGGCGCCCGGGCGTTCTGCGTGCCGAGGAACCAGCCGACCAGTGCATAGCTGGCCAGCGCCGCGGGCAAACCGAGCAGGCGGGTATGGAAGAAGGCTTCGGTGGCGGTGTGCAACGCCTCGCTTGGCTGCATGGCCTTGAGCGCCAGCTGGCTGAAGGGTATGGCCAGCAAGCCGATCAACATGGCCAGGCCCAATGCCAGCAGCAGCCCTTGCACCAGCACCTGGCGCAGCGCGGCGCCGTCGGCGCGCCCGGCGGCCTGGGCGGCGAAACCGGTGGAGCCCATGCGCAGGAAGCCCATCAGCCCGACCATGAAGGTGAACATCATTGCCCCCACCGCCACGGCGCCCAGTTGATGCGCATGGGGCAGGTGGCCGATGACCGTGCTGTCTACCAACGCCACCAGCGGCACCGATACGTTCGACAGGATCATCGGTGCGGCCAGGCCCCAGACCCTGCGGTGGGTCGGGCGGTGGCGCCAGGCGGCGGACAGTGCAGACATGCGGGCTCCAGCGTAAAGGTGATGTGGGAAGTTTCAGGGTTATCAGACAGCCTGATCCGGCCTCATCGCAGGCTGGCGCCAGCTCCCACAAGATCAAGAGCCACGCAGTTCACTGTGGGAGCTGGCGCCAGCCTGCGATGGGGGCGGATCAGGCGTATAGAGCAATGGCCTACACAGTGTACCGGGCAGGCAACCCCTCGACGCGAACACGGTCTCAATCGCCGCGCATCAGCAGGAAACCCTGCCGTTGTTGCGCTATAGTGCTGCCCTCAAAACACGCTGCCGAAGAGTTCTCTCTCAAATGCTCAACAAAGGATTGTTGCTGGCCTGTGCGCTGGCCCTGCTTAGTGCCTGTGATTCCTCCACGCCGGACAAGCAGCCGGCCCCCGTAGACACGCCCGCCGCCGCCGCACCTGCAGAAAAACCGCAGGCCAAACGCGAAGACCCGGCGGTGCTGGCCAAGCGTTATGCCGGCCGCGAGCTCAGCGTGCTGGACGTCTCGGAAGTGCAACTGGACGGCGCCAGTACGCTGTCGGTCAGCGTTTCTGCGCCGCTCGATGCCAACCAGGACTTTGCCACCAAGCTGCACCTGGTCGACACCGTCAAGGGCAAGGTCGACGGCGCCTGGGAGCTCTCCGAAAACCAGATGGAACTGCGCCTGCGCCACCTTGAGCCGCAGCGCAAGATGGTCCTGACCATCGACAAAGGCCTGCTGTCGGTCAACGGCAACAGCCTGCAGAACGAGTCGGTCAGCCGTTTTGAAACCCGTGACATGCAAGCCACCATCGGCTTCGCCAGCCGCGGTTCGTTGCTGCCTACCCGCGTGGCCGAAGGCCTGCCGGTGATCGCGCTGAACGTCGACAAGGTCGATGTCGAGTTCTTCCGGGTCAAGCCGGACATGCTCTCCAGCTTCCTGGCCAACTGGGGGCGCAGCAGCAGCCTGTACTACTACCAGTCCAAGGAACTGCTGGACATGGCCGAGCTGGTCTACGGCGGCCGCTTCGACCTCAACCCTGCGCGCAACACCCGCGAGACCGTGCTGCTGCCGATTGCCGGCATCAAGCAATTGCAGGAGCCAGGCGTATACCTGGCTGTGATGCGCGCATCGGGGACCTACGACTATTCGCAGCCAGCGACGCTGTTCACCCTGAGTGATATCGGCGTCTCGGCGCACCGCTACCGTGACCGCCTCGACGTGTTCGCCCAGGCGCTGGAAGGCGGCAAGGCGCTGAACGGCGTCACCTTGGAGCTGCACGACGACAAAGGCAAGCTGCTGGCCCAGGCCAAGACCGACAGTGACGGCCATGCGCAACTGCCGATCACGGCCAAGGCCGATACCCTGATTGCAACCCAGGGCGTGCACACCACGCTGCTGCGCCTGAACACCGCAGCGCTGGACCTGGCCGAGTTCGACATCACTGGCCCGCAAGCCAACCCGTTGCAGTTCTTCATCTTTGGCCCACGTGACCTGTATCGCCCAGGTGAGACCGTGCTGCTCAATGGCCTGCTGCGTGACCAGGATGGCAAGCCGGTCAAAGCCCAGCCGGTCAACGTCGAAGTACGTCGCCCCGACGAGCAGGTCAGCCGCAAGTTCGTCTGGGAAGCCGATGCCAACGGCCTGTTCCAGTACCAACTGCAACTGGCCACCGAGGCCCCGACCGGCCGCTGGCAGTTGCTGCTCGACCTCGGCGGCGGGCGCAAGCAGGTGTACGAATTCCTCGTCGAGGACTTCTTGCCCGAGCGCCTGGCGCTGGAACTCAAAGGCAGCAGCAAGCCGCTGTCGCCTGAACAGACCGCCACCATCCAGGTCAACGGCCGCTATCTGTATGGCGCCCCGGCTGCCGGCAACCGCCTGAGCGGCCAGGCCTATGTGCGCCCGCTGCGTGAAGCGGTCAAGGCGCTGCCGGGCTACCAGTTCGGTGCAATTACCGAAACCGAGCTGAACCAGGACCTGGAACTGGACGAAGTGACCCTCGACCAGGCCGGCAAGGCACGTATCGACATCGAAAGCCGCTGGAGCGAGGCCCGCTCGCCGCTGCAACTGAGTGTGCAGGCCAGCCTGCAAGAGTCCGGTGGCCGCCCGATCACTCGCCGCCTCGAGCAGCCGATCTGGCCTGCCGAGCGCCTGCCGGGCCTGCGCGGCCTGTTTGATGGCGAAGAAACCGACAGCAACGGCCTGGTCGAATTCGAGTTTCTGGTCGCCGACCGTGATGGCAACAAGCTTGCTGCCAACAACCTCAAGGTGCGCCTGATCCGTGAGCGCCGCGACTACTACTGGAACTACTCGCAGAGCGACGGCTGGAGCTACAACTACAACGAGAAATTCCTCACCCAGGACGAGCAGACCCTCAGCGTCAAGGCCGGCTCCACTGCCAAGCTGAGCTTCCAGGTGGAGTGGGGCCCGTACCGCGTCGAGGTTGAAGACCCGCAGACCGGGTTGGTTTCCAGCGAGCGCTTCTGGGCTGGCTGGCGCGCCCAGGACAACGCCGAAGGCGGCGCCGTGCGCCCTGACCAGGTCAAGATCGCCCTGGACAAACCTTCCTACAAAGAAGGCGGCAGCGCCAAAGTCACTATCACCCCGCCTGCCGCAGGCAGTGGCTACCTGATGGTCGAGTCCGCCGATGGCCCGCTGTGGTGGCAGGAAATCGACGTACCCGTCGAAGGCAAAACCTTCGAAGTCGACATCGACAAGAAATGGGCCCGCCATGACCTGTACATCAGCGCGCTGGTGATCCGCCCGGGCGAGCGCAAGGCCAACGCCACGCCGAAACGCGCCGTCGGCTTGCTGCACCTGCCGCTGGACCGCGCCGAGCGCAAGCTTGCCCTGAGCCTGCAGGCGCCAGAAAAAATGCGCCCCAAACAGCCGCTGACGGTGAAGTTCAAGGCCGCCAATGCTGACGGCAGCGTGCCCAAGCAGATCCACGTGCTGTTGTCGGCAGTGGATGTGGGCATTCTCAACATCACCGACTTCAAGACCCCTGACCCGTTCGCCAGCCTGTTCGGCCGCAAAGCCTATGGCGCCGACCAACTGGACATCTACGGCCAGCTGATCGAGGCCGGCCAAGGCCGTCTGGCCAGCCTTGCCTTCGGTGGTGATGCGGCGATGGCCAAAGGCGGCAAGCGCCCCAACACCACGGTCACCATCGTGGCCCAGCAGAGCCTGCCGGTTACGCTGAACGACAAGGGTGAAGGCCAGGCAACGGTCGATATCCCTGACTTCAACGGTGAGCTGCGCCTGATGGCCCAGGCCTGGACCGACGAGCACTTCGGCATGGCCGAGGGCAAGACCGTGGTCGCGGCACCGCTGATTGCCGAGCTGTCGGCGCCGCGCTTCCTGGCCGGCGGCGACCGCACCAACCTGGCGCTGGACCTGTCCAACTTGTCCGGGCGTGCCCAGCAATTGACTGTGCAGCTGCTCACCGAAGGCCAGTTGAGCCTCACCGGCAGCACCCAGCAGACCATCAGCCTGGCCGAAGGCCAGCGCAGCACGCTGATGATCCCGGTACAGGCCCAGGGCGGCCTCGGCCAAGGCAAGGTGCGGGTGCAGGTCAGCGGCCTGCAACTGCCAGGCGAAACCGCGACAGCCTTCGAGCGCGAGTGGACCCTGGGCATCCGCCCGGCCTACCCGGCCATGCTCAAGCACTACCGTGTGGCGCTCAAAGACCAACCCTGGACCCTGCCGGAAAGCGACCTGGCCGAGTTCGAGCCGGCGGGCCTTGAAGCCAGCCTGGCGCTGTCGAGCCGCCCGCCGCTGAACCTTGCCGAGCAGATCCGCGCGCTTGAGGCCTACCCGTACGGCTGCCTGGAGCAAACCACCAGCGGCCTGTACCCGTCGCTGTACGCCGACGCCGACAGCCTCAAACGCCTGGGCATCAAGGGCGAGCCGGCCGATGTGCGCAAGCGCAAGATCGAGATGGGCATCGAGCACCTGTTGGGCATGCAGCGCTACAACGGCAGCTTTGGCCTGTGGAGCTCGGACAGCGAAGAGGAATACTGGCTGACGGCCTATGTCACCGACTTCCTGATGCGCGCCCGTGAGCAGGGCTACGGCGTACCCGCCGATGCGCTGAAAAAGGCCAACGAGCGCCTGCTGCGTTATGTGCAGGAGCGCAACCTGATCGAGTTGAGCTACACCCAGAACGCCGACCACAGCCGTTTTGCCGTGCAGGCCTATGCGGCGCTGGTGCTGGCGCGTAGTCAGCAGGCGCCGCTGGGTGCGCTGCGCAGCCTGTTCGAGCGTCGCGCCGACGCCCGGTCGGGCCTGCCGCTGGTGCAACTGGCGGTGGCC
Source organism: Pseudomonas farsensis (assembly GCF_014268805.2). Classification (GTDB taxonomy): domain Bacteria; phylum Pseudomonadota; class Gammaproteobacteria; order Pseudomonadales; family Pseudomonadaceae; genus Aquipseudomonas; species Aquipseudomonas farsensis. The sequence continues at coordinate 136,970 of NZ_JABWRF020000003.1, read as the reverse complement.
CTGGACAAGATGGGCGACAAACCGCGTGCGCAGCAGGCGCTGCAGGCCGGCCTTGCCGCCAGCCGCAGCAAAGGCTGGCTGTCCGACTACGGCAGCGCCCTGCGTGACCAGGCGCTGATTCTGGCGCTGCTGCAAGAAAACAACCTGGCGGCCAATCAGGTCGACCAGCGCCTGTTCGCGTTGTCCGATGAGCTGGCCGCCAACCGCTGGTTGTCGACCCAGGAGCGTAACGCGCTGTTCCTCGCTGGCCGTGGCCTGCTGGGCAAGCCTGAAAGCAGCTGGAAAGCGCGTCTGGACAGCGCCGGTGAAGTGCGCGATTTCGACAATGCCGATTCGGGCATGAAGCTTGAAGGCCCGTTGCTGGCCTCGCCGCTGACCGTACAGAACCAAGGCAGCGACACCATCTACCAGCAACTGACTGTCTCTGGCTACCCACGCCAGGCCCCGCCTGCCAGTGGCAATGGCATGGAGATCCGCCGCGAGTACCTGGGCATGAACGGCCAGGCACTGGATGTGCGTAACCTGCGTAGCGGCGAGCTGGTGCTGGTGCACCTGGCACTGCGTTCGCAGGACAGCGTGCCAGACGCGCTGGTGGTCGACCTGCTGCCGGCCGGCCTTGAGCTTGAAAACCAGAACCTTGCGCAAAGCGCTGCCAGCCTGGACAACGCCAGCTCGGCGGTGAAGGAGTGGCGCGACTCGATGCAGAACGCAAGCGTGGTGCACCAGGAGTACCGCGATGACCGTTACGTCGCGGCGCTGAAACTGGACGGCTACAGCACCACGCACCTGCTGTACCTGGCCCGTGCCGTGACCCCTGGCAGCTACCGCATTCCGCCGCCGCAGGTGGAGTCGATGTACCGGCCTAACCTGCAAGCGGTGGGCAGCAGCCAGGGTGAGATGGTGGTGCGCGGCCGTTAACGGGCGTGTATCAACGTTGCTCGGGGGCGGCGCAGTGCCGCCCCCGGGCTATCAATGCACCACCCAGCTCAACACCCACAACCCAAGCACCGCCCAGATGATGCCCAGGATGATCGATGCGCGCATGAACGCGCGCACCGCGGAATACAGCAACAGCAGCCCGACGATCAACGCCAGGATGCTGACCAGCGAAGTATCCATCCCCAGCGCCCGCGCCAGGCCATCGATGAAATTGCCGCCGGCATTGGCCAGCAGGTTGAACAGCCCGCTCAGGCCGTCGACGATGAAACGGATCACCGACCCCAGCACCTGGCCCAGCCAATCGAAAAACCCTTCTACGTGCATAGTCGCTTCCTGATGATCACTTCAAGCCTTTGGCCATTACCCGGCCCGGTCAGTTCCCGATGCCAAGCTTAGCCCGCCCGCAGGTTAAAAGAATGCTCCAGCGTATCGCCATCGGCGCCTTGCTGGCCGTGGCGTTGCTATGGGCCGCCGACCGTATCTGGCCGTTGCCGATGCCCGGCGATGACCTTGCCCGCGTGGTGCTTGCCGAGGACGGTACGCCGTTGTGGCGCTTTGCCGATGCCGAGGGGGTGTGGCGCTATCCGGTCACCCAGGAGAACGTGTCGCCGTTGTACCTGGAGGCGTTGCTGGCGTACGAGGACCGCTGGTTCTACCAGCACCCCGGGGTCAACCCGATGGCCCTGGCGCGTGCGGCGTGGCTGAACCTGCGGGGCGGGCGCGTGGTGTCGGGGGGCAGCACACTGTCGATGCAGGTGGCACGCCTGCTCGACCCGCACGACCGCACCTTGGCCGGCAAGCTGCGTCAGTTATGGCGTACCGCGCAGTTGGAGTGGCACCTGTCCAAGCGCGAGATCCTGCAGCTGTACCTTGACCGCGCGCCATTCGGTGGCACCTTGCAGGGGGTGGCCGCTGCCAGTTGGGCGTACCTGGGCAAGTCGCCGATGCACCTGACGCCATCGGAAGCTGCGCTGCTGGCGGTATTGCCACAGGCCCCGAGCCGGCTGCGCCCGGACCGCCACCCCGAGCGCGCCCAGCGTGCACGCGACAAGGTGCTGCAACGCCTGGAGGAATACCACGTGTGGCCAGCTGCGCGCATCGCCGAGGCCCGTGAAGAACCGCTGCTGCTGGCTCCGCGCCAGGAGCCAGCGCTGGCGCCGTTGCTGGCGCGGCGCTTGAACAGCGCCAACAGCCCACCCCTGATTCGCACCACCATCGATGCTGCGTTGCAGCGGCGCCTGGAGGACCTGCTGCTGGGCTGGCGCGCGCGCCTGCCTGAGCGCACCTCGGCGGCGCTGTTGGTGGTCGAGACGCAGAACATGGCGGTGCGCGCTTACCTGGGTTCCATCGACCTTGCCGATGAACGCCGCTTTGGCCATGTCGACATGGTCCACGCGCTGCGTTCGCCGGGCTCGACGCTCAAGCCGTTCCTGTATGCCATGGCCATGGACGAAGGCCTGATCCACTCCGAGTCGCTGCTGCAGGATGTGCCAAGGCGTTATGGCGACTACCGGCCGGGCAACTTTTCGATGGGCTTCAGCGGCCCGGTGTCGGCCAGTTCCGCGCTGGCGCTGTCGCTCAACCTGCCGGCTGTGCAACTGCTCGAAGCCTATGGGCCCAAGCGGTTTGCCGCGCAGATGCGCATGGGCGGGGTGCCGTTGATCCTGCCGCCGCTGGCCGAACCCAACCTTTCGTTGATTCTGGGCGGGGCCGGCAGCCGGCTGGACGAACTGGTTGGCGGCTACGCAGCCCTGGCCCGCGAAGGGCGCAGCGCCAGAATTCGCCTGCAACCGCAGGACCCTCTGGTTGAGCAACGCCTGCTGTCGCCGGGCTCGGCGTGGATTACCCGGCGCATTCTCAGCGGCCAGGCGCGCCCGGACCGTGACCCCAATGCCGAGCTGGTGCAGCGCCCGCAACTGGCCTGGAAGACCGGCACCAGCTACGGCTTTCGCGATGCCTGGTCGGTGGGCGTCGGGCCGCGTTACTTGATTGGCGTGTGGATCGGCCGCCCGGACGGCACGCCGGTACCGGGGCAATTCGGCCTGGCTTCGGCGGCGCCATTGATGCTGCAGGTGCACGACCTGCTCAGCAACCGCGATGCCCAGCGTGGCATCCGGGTGCCGGTGGAACCGGTGCCGGCATCGGTCGGGGTGGCGGCGATCTGTTGGCCATTGGGCCAGCCCATGAACCGCCAGGACCCCAACTGCCGGCGCCAGCGGTTTGCCTGGACGCTGGACGGCACCACGCCGCCAACCCTGCAGGCTGCCGACCAGCCGCTTGGGCTTGGCCTGCGCGATACGGTCTACGTCAACGCGCAGGGGTTGCGGGTCGATGCCAGTTGCCCAGGCGCCGTTGCCCGTGACATCGCCCTGTGGCCGGCGCCCCTTGAGCCCTGGCTGCCCAAGGCAGAACGGCGCAGTGCGCGCCTGCCTGCGCTTGACCCTGCTTGCCCGCCGCAACTTACCGGCAGCGCGCCGCCGCTGGCGATTGTCGGCGTGCGCAGCGGTGACAACCTGCGCCGCCCGGCCAGTGCCAGCGAACCGCTGCAATTGCACGTCTCGGCGTTGGGCGGCAATGGCCGGCGCTGGTGGTTCCTCAACGGGCAGCCGTTGGGGGAGACCCAGGGCCAGGACAGCCTGCTGGTGCACTTCGAGCAGGCCGGCCGCATCGAACTGAGCGCCCTGGACGAGAGCGGCGAGACGGCCCGCGTCGAGTTTCAGGTCAGCGAGTGAAGGTGACTAGTCGCTTGGGCCTACACCCTTGGTGGTAGGCCCTGACCTGCGTTTTGTAAGCGTCTGAAACACCAACCTTTTTGCACCCTGTACAGGCACCCAACGCAAGGGTTAATACCAAGTTGGGAGCTATCGGTTTCGAACCTCGGGGACTTCACTGCTGACTGTAGGGATAAGCAGGCGCAATCAAGCGCCGCGCTTTCCAACAACAACGTAGCAGCAGGAGTCTTCCCATGAACAACCAACCGTGGATGAAGGCGGCTACGGCGCTGACGATAGTCATGGCGCTGGGCCTTGGAGGATGCAGTAGCGGCGGCGGTGGCAGCCACAGCGCGGTGGACGGCTCGTCCTCGGGAAGCTCTGGCGGCGGCAGTGGTGGTGGCGGAACCGGCGGCGGCCCAGGCGCTGGCGGCGGCAACGGCAGTGTCGGTGGAGGAACTGATGGCGGCCTGGTAACCGCGCAGATCGTTGACCAGGCCGGCACCACGGTGTCGGGGCTCGGCGATGGCGTAAGCAATCTGGGCCAGGCCATCGGCGCCCTGCCCATCGCCGGCAGCACGGCATTGACGGGCGGGGTGGGGGCGTTGGTGTCCTCCACTGGCACTGCGCTGAACACGGTTGGCAGCGGGCTGAGCGATGGCCTTGGCCAACTCGGTAGCGGCAACAACGCAGTCGGCACCACAGTGGGCGTTGTCGGCGCAGCCACCGGCGACCTCGGCACCGGTGTTTCCGGGCTCGGCCAAGGCTTGCAGGCATTGGCCAGCGGCTCGCCGGTCGAGCAGGTGCCACTGGTCAACCAGGTGGTCGCAGGCGCGGGGCAAGGCGTTGACCAGGTGGGCCAGGCGGTGACCATGCTGGGCGACACGCTGACCCCAATCGGCACCAGCGGCCCGTTGTCTGGTGCTACCCAAGGCGTGAGCGATGCGTTGGTGCCGGTGGTCTCGCTGGTAGAAAACACCACCGCCAACGCCACGCGCCAGACCGGCCTTGCCGGCCCGCTCAACCAGGCCCTCGATGGCGTAGGCAATGCCCTCGGCCAGGCCGGCCAGCAGGTTGCGGGCGCCGGTAACGGCAACCCTGTGACCGACACCACGGGGCAACTGGTCAGTAACCTTGGCGCTTTGGTCGGCACCAGTGCGGGCCTTTCTCCGACCGGTGGCCAGGCGCGTACCGGCCTGCTGGAAACCGTCGGCGGTGTAGTGGCAGGGGCGGGCAGCGGGCTTGGCCTCGGCACCAGCAACAGCGCAGTGGCCAGCGCCGCCGGCAGCACCGTGCAAGTGGGCAATACTGTCGCTCGGTTGGGCACTGTGCTTGGCGGCAATGGCGTGACCAACAACGCCGCTGGCGCCCCGGTTGCGGCGCTCACCCAGCAAGTGGGCGGTGGCCTCAATCCGGTGGTCGGCGGTGTCGCCAGCGTCACCCGCCAAGTCGGCGCCAGCACCGGGCTCGGTACGCCAGTGGCCGGTGTGCTGAACCAGGTCGGCGGAGCGGTGGGTCATGTCGGCACGCAATTGGGCGGCGCCAGCAGCAACCCGGTTGTCAGCCAGCTCGGCACCACCGTGGGCGCGCTGGGCGGCACCGTTGGCCAGGCCGGCAGCTTGGTCAATGGCGGCGCCTCTGGCCAAGGGCTAGGCGGACTGGGTGGTCTGCTTGGCGCTTCTCGCTAGTGGCCGTAAGCCAGCTCAGCACCTACGCTTGCAACAGTGCCAGGGACGCCGGGGGGCGTCCCTGCTTCAACCGGATCATGGAGTGTCCGCATGCGCCGAATGGCCGTGACCTTATTGATGCTGGCCGGGGCCGAGCTGGCCTGGGCCGAACCCCTGCCGGGTTTTCTCAACAGTAACGACACCGAGCGCCGGCTACCCAGCAACAACCTGCCCGTAGATGCCTACCGCCCAGGCGCGGCGGGTTTGCAGGTGCCAGCCCCAGCCAGCGCACCGCAACAGACGTTGCTGATGAGCACGCGGGTGCAGGTGCGCAAGGTGCGCTTCGAGGGCGGCACCGTATACCCCCTTGGTGATCTGCGCGACCACTATCAGCCGGTCATCGGCCGCGAGATCCCGTTGGCCGACCTGATCGAGCTGACCCGACGGCTCACCCAGCGTTATCAGGATGACGGCTACCTGCTTTCCTACGCGTATCTGCCGCCCCAGGACTTCGCCGATGGCCGGGTGCGGGTGGTGCTGGTGGAGGGCTACGTTCGCGACGTGCAGGTGGAGGGCGATATTGGTTCGTCGCGCGCCTACCTCGACCGGCTGCTGAACAAGCTCAAGGCCGAGCGCCCCCTTACCCGCAAGACCTTCGAACGCTACACCAGCCTGGTTACGCGCATACCGGGCGTGACCTTCCGTGCCGAGGTACCGCCACCCGGCACCAGCGATGGCGCCACCCGCTTGGTGGCGGTGGCTGCGCGCAAGCCGTTCACCACGACCCTCAGCCTCAACGAAAGCAGCCGCGACGACCTGCAGGCGCTGCTGGGCGCCAGCAGCAATGCCCAGACCCGCTATGGCGAGCAGCTCAGCGCCAACGTGCTGGTGCCGCCGGGCGAGGACAAAGAGCACTACCTGCGGGTCGACTACAGCCAGTTCATCGATGACGAAGGCTCGCGGTTGCAACTGTCAGCGGCGCGCTACCGCAGTGACCCGCGGGCGCGCATCCTCCTCGCAGATGGTAACCAGCTCAGCCAGCACCGCGAGAACGAGCGCTACGCCATTGGCCTGAGCCAAGTGCTGATTGCCTCACCCAATGAATGGTTCGAGGTGCTCGGGCGGTTCTATGCCGTGAACGATCGCATCGATTACCAGGTGGCCAATGCGCCGTTGCAGTTCGACAGCCAGACCGACATCCGCGCACTGTCGTTCGAAGCGGACTGGCGCAAGGCCGAAGCCCATCGCCTGCGCATCCTCAGTGCCGGGGTTTACCAAGGCCTTGACCGGCTCGGCGCGCGCAGCAATGCCGACCTCGACCTGGACTTTCTGCGCTTGCGGGTTGCCGGCATGCAGAGCGACAACTTCACCGAGCAGTGGCAGGGCGTAGCCTCGGCGGCGGGGTACTGGAGCAACGACAGCCTGCCTGACAGCGAACGCGCTGTATTTGGCGGGCAGACGTTCGGGCGGGGCTACCCCAGCGACCAGGCCTCCGGCGACAAAGGTTGGGGGGTGGCCTACGAGATCAACTACAGCCTGCGCCGCGAAGGCGACTGGGTGAAGGTGCTGCAGCCCTATGTGGTGCTGGATGCGGCGCGGGCGTGGTTCAACGAGCTGGACGTGCAGAAGGCGCGCATGTCGTCGGCAGCGGTTGGCCTGCGCTTGGGCGACATGCGCTATTACAACATCGCCGTGGAGGTGGCCAAGCCTATGTCCGACATCGCGTTGGACAGCTTCAATCGACGGCCGCGGGTGAACCTGAGTTTTAGTTATCAGCTCTGAGGTAAAGGTCGTTGTTGGCGCGAACTGGAATCTGGGCCAGGGTTCAATACTGCGGCTGTGGGCGTTCTCCGTAGGAGCGGCCTTGTGTCGCGAAAGGGGTGCGAAGCGCCTCCATAATTTCTGCCCCACGCTGATATCGGCGGGGCTGCTATGCAGCCCTTTCGCGACACAAGGCCGCTCCTACAGAGAATGGTGCCCACACGCGACAATGATGCCCGGCGCGGCCTTCGTATGCGGGTCTGCCCCCGAACGCCGAACGCGCTACTTCACCGCCTGCAACAACACCCGCGGGAACAGGTTATCCAAGGTTTCCAGCAACCGTGCGTGATAGATCGGCTTGCGAAACAGGTCCAGTACCTGCAACCGCAGCAGGTCGCTGACATCGTCCATATCCGCGTGCCCCGACATCACGATCACCGGCAGGTGCTGGCGCGCTGTATGGTCACGCAGGCGCTGTATCAGGCCTATGCCACTTTCTTCGGGCATGCGCAGGTCAGTGATCACCAGCGCCACATCAGGGTGGCGGGTGAGCTGCTGCAAGGCGGCCTTCACCGAGCTTGCCGTATGGCAGCAGAAACCCTGGCCCTCGAGCATTTCTGCCAGCTCCTCCAGCGCCTCTTGCTCATCGTCGACCAGCAGTATCTGTTGACGCAGGGTCTGCATGGACGGCTACCTCAAGCTTGAAGGTCACTGGGTGATAGCGTTCTTGATGGTTGTCATGATGGCGCTCACCTCGGTCGAGATGGGCGTCACGAAGCCTGCGAGCACCACTGCGACCATCGCCGCAATGACCGCGTATTCAATACCCGAAGCACCGTCCTCGCGTTGCAGGAATGTTTTGCAGTAGCAGATGACTTGTTGCAGCAGCATGGTTTGCTCCTTGCGCACTTGAGGGCGCCGCTCGTGGGGCCGGGTCAGTACTGCCCCTTTGCCATCAGAGCATCGCTGGCTTGGGGAAGGCTGCAAATGTAAGAAGGTATTAGTGCAAAAGTAGTGGTTTGGGTCAGCGTCCGTAAGTTCCTGTTTTCTCGAACTGTCAATTTACTGGCTTGAAAAACGCTGGCCACTTAATGGCGAATTGGCAGGCCTGCGCTACGGTGAAATAGCCAAATAGTTACTTATTGCCAGTATTCGGCCGGGCTCAGGGAGGGCGTAAATGAGCAGTCGCTTGACCATGATTCTGGCTGGCTTTTTCCTCGTCGCCGCGCTGCTCGCTGGTTACTGGGGGCTGCGGCTGAGCCGCCCGGCCGAACCGGTTGCTGTGCCCTCGCCAACTGTGGATGCCAGTGCTGCGGCGCCGCAGCAAGCGCCCACACCCACCGCACCGCCGGAGCCTGCACGCTCGCCCATCGTGGTGCTGCGCAAGGCGGTCGCTGCCAATACCCCGATCACGGCCGATGATGTGCTGGTTGAGCAACTGCAGGTGGTGCCGGGCGAAGCGTTCCACAGCCCCGAGCAGGTGCTTGGCCGCAGCAGCGCACGGCCGCTGGCTGCTGGCACTTGGCTTGAGGAGTCGAACTTCCACGCCGGCGGCCCGCTGGCACGGATGATCCGCCCCCACGAGCGCGCCGTGGCGGTCGCCGTGGATGATGTGATTGGCGCCGCCGGGCAACTGCGCCCTGGCGATTACGTGGACGTGTTGTTGTTTCTGCGCGAAGAGAACAGCAACCCGCAGGCCTCGGCGCAAGTGGTGCTGCCGGCGCTGCGCGTGCTTAGCGTCGACTCGCAGACGGGCCTGGCCAATGATGGCCGGCCTGCGCAAAGTGCCGAAGACTTGAAAGCACGCCGCGAGCAGCAGTCGATGAGCGGGGCTGCCACGCGCACCGTCGGCCTGGCTGTGCCCGCCGCGCTGGCCAGCCGCCTGATGCTGGCGGCCCAGGCCGGCACCTTGCGCCTGGCGGTGCGTAGCGCCGATGAGCAATTGCTGGCGCGCTACTGGGCAGGCCAGCAGGCCGATACCCAAGTGCTTGCCGCCAGCCGTGACCTGTACCGCTTCAGCCAGCTGTCCCAGGTGCCGGTGGCTGGCGCCGCCGTACCTTCAGGCGCGCCGGCCATGCAGATTATCCGCGGTGCCCAGGCGGGCGCTGCCACCCCCACACCCTGACCGAGCAAGGATGCACTTATGCGTCGTACGTTGCGTCGTCTTGTGCCGCTCTGGACTGTCTTGTGCCTTGCCCAACTGCCGACGGCGCAGGCGGCGAGCAAAGGCTGCGCCGACTTTACCCGGCTGCCCTCGGTGATCGAGCTCGACCAAGGCTTGCAGCAGGAACTGCGCTTGCCCGTGGCAATCACCCGCGCCGCCGTCGGCGAGCCCAAGGTCGCCGACGTGCAGGCCAGCGGCACCCAGGCCGTGCTGCTGACGGCGGTGGGGCAGGGCAGCACCAGCCTGATGCTGTGGACCGCCTGCAGCGCAGCGCCGCACCGCGCCATGCTGTTCGTCAAGGGCCGCGCCAGTGCCGACATGGCCGAGGTGGCTGCATTGCCCGCAGGCCAGGCCGAGCTGCCGACCCAGGTGCAGGCCGACATCCGCTTCGTCGAGGTACGCCGGGTCAAGTACAAGGAGGCAGGCGCCAGGTTGTTTTTCAAAGGCTCCAACAACAGCCTGATCGGCTCACCCGGTACTGTGCCCGGCACCACGGTACGCCCCGGCGACGTGCCGCTGGTGCAGGGCAGCATCCCCCTTGACGACAACGCCTTCAACATTGTCTGGGGCGGCGGCAGCAGCCGCTTTCTGGCGATGATCAACGCCCTTGAGAACAGCGGTTTCGCCTACACCCTGGCCCGCCCCAGCCTGACCGTGCTCAGCGGCCTCACCGCAAGTTTTCTGGCCGGCGGCGAGGTGCCGATCCCGGTGCCCAGCAGCGGCAGCGACAACGTGTCCATCGAGTACAAGGAGTTCGGCGTGCGCCTGGCCCTGACCCCGACCGTGGTCAGCGGCAACCGCATCACCCTTAAGGTGGCGCCCGAGGTCAGCGAGCTGGACTACAACAACGCGGTGACCATCGCTGGCACGCGGGTCCCGGCGCTCAACGTACGGCGCACCGATACCAGTATTTCCCTGGCCGATGGCGAGAGCTTCATCATCAGCGGCCTGATCAGCAGCAACGTGCGCTCCAGCGTCGACAAGCTGCCGGGCCTGGGCAACCTGCCGATCATCGGTGCGTTCTTCCGCCAGTCCAGCCTCAACCGTGAGGAAACCGAACTGCTGATGATCGTCACCCCGCACCTGGTGCAACCGCTGGCGGCCAATGCGCGCATGCCCGAGCTGCCCGGCGAGGCGCTGCGCACCTACGACCCCAGTTGGGGGCGGCTGTTCTTTCTGGAAAACGGCAACTTCGAAGGCCGTGGCGGGTTATCCCAATGACTGAAAGCCTGAACCACACCTACCTGGCACTGACCCGCAACGAGGACGACCTGCAATGGCTGCAGGGCGCCCTGGCGCCGCTTGGTCAAGTGATCGGCGCCAGCGGCGGCAGCCTTGATGAGCTGCTGGCGCTGGTCGACATGACCTTCAGCAACCTGGTGTTCATTGGCCTGGACCGCGAGCAACTGGTGGGCCAGTGCGCGCTGATCGAAGGCATGCTGGAAGCCAAGCCGATGCTGGCTATCGTTGCCTTGGGCGATGGCATGGATAACCAGCTGGTGCTGCACGCGATGCGCGCCGGCGCCCGCGACTTCGTCGCCTACGGCTCGCGGGCCAGCGAAGTGGCCGGGCTGGTGCGGCGCCTGGGCAAGCGCCTGCCGACGGTGGCCAACAGCCCGAGCCTGGGCGGCCTGACCGTGCTCTACGGCGCCCAGCGCAGTGCCGACGGCGCCTTGCTGACCACCCATCTGGCGCGGGTAGTACAAGAAAGCGGCCAGCAGACCTTGCTGCTCGACCTGGGCCTGCCCCGTGGCGACAGCCTGGCGCTGCTGGGCCTTGAGGCCTCGTTCCATTTCGGTGACGCGCTGCGCCATTTGCGCAGGCTTGATGCAACCCTGATCGACAGTGCCTTCACCGGCGACAAAGGCGGCCTGCGCATCCTCGCCTATGCCGGCACCGACGAGGCGCTCACGCAGACCAGCGCCGCCGAGCTGTACATGCTGCTCAGCGCTTTGCGCCAGCATTTCCAGCACATCGTGGTCAACCTGACCGGGCAGGCCGACAGCGAGGCACTGCGCACCATCGTCAGCCACTGCGACAAGCTGATCATCTACACCGACCAGAACATCATCGATTGCCGGCGCAACCTTGATGTACTTGAACAGTGGCGCGACCGTGGCATCAAGCTTGAGCACGCCAGCCTGTTGGTCGACCGCTTCCTGCGCCAGGTTGCCCCGGACGCCGAAGCCCTGGCCAAGCGCTACGGCCTGCCGCTGCTGCGGGTGCTGCCGTACAGCCCTGAAGTGCGCTTGAACGCCAAGAACCAGGGCTTGAGCCTGTTCGAGCTGGCCCCGCGCGAAAGCCTCACCCAAGCCCTGCGCAGCCTCGGCGAGCGCCTGGCGCGGCGCTCGGAAAACCTGGCCCCGCCCAGCACCACCTGGCTGCGCCGTTTGTGGGGTAGCCGATGAGCCAAGAGCAACCTTTTGGCGGTACCCGCCACGCCGGCAACGACCCGCAGGTGCTCAAGCGAGCACTGCACCGCCATGTGATCGATGCCATTGAAGACAGCGGGCGCAACCTGCTCGAAGGCGCGCGGCCAGCGCTGGCGCAGTTCGTGCTGGAACAGGTTGGCGACTATGTCGGGCGCCTGCGCCTGGCCCTGTCGCGCTACGAAATGGAGCGCCTGGGCGAGGAAATCGTCGATGAGCTGACCGGCTATGGCCCGCTGGAGGTGCTGCTGCGCGATCCCAGTGTCACCGAGATTCTGGTCAACGGCCCGTACCGGGTATTCATCGAACGCGGCGGGCTGCTGCAACAGACCGACCTGCGCTTCATCGATGCGCACCATGTGGAGCGGGTGATGCAGCGCATTCTCGCACCCCTTGGGCGGCGCCTGGATGAGTCGTCGCCGATGGTCGATGCGCGCATGCCCGACGGCAGCCGGGTCAATGCGATCATCCCGCCCGTGGCCCTGGACGGGCCGTGCCTGTCGATCCGCAAGTTCCGCCAGGACATGCTCAAGAGCGCCGACCTGCTGGCCACGCGGGCGATCGACCAAGCGATTTTCGACTTCCTTGAACTGGCCGTCAGCCAGCGCTGCAATGTGCTGGTCAGTGGCGGCACCGGTACCGGCAAGACCACGCTGTTGAATATTCTCAGCCAGATGATCGCCCCCCAGGAGCGCCTGGTGACCATTGAGGATGTTGCCGAGCTGCAGCTTAACCACCCCCATGTGGTGCGCCTGGAAACCCGCCCGCCGAACGCTGAGGGCAATGGCGAAATCAAAGCCAGCGAGCTGATCCGCAACGCCCTGCGCATGCGCCCGGACCGCATCATCCTTGGCGAGATTCGCGGGGCCGAGGTGGTCGATGTGCTGACGGCGATGAACACCGGGCACGACGGCTCGATGAGTACCGTGCACGCCAACAGTGCCCAGGACGCCTTGCTGCGGCTGGAAACCTTGGTGGGCCTGACCGGGCGCCAGGTGGCCGAAAAGACCTTGCGACAGATGGTCTGCGCAGCGCTCGATGTAGTCATCCAGCTGACCCGCCTTGCCGATGGCCGGCGCTGTGTCAGTGAAATTCTCGAAGTGGTCGGGGTGCGTGACGATGTCTACGTCACCAACGTGCTGTTTCGCCTCGACCGGCGTGGCGGCGAGGGCTTCCTGCGCGAAGCGCCGAACCCTGCCGGTGAAAAACTGCGCCACGAGGGCCTGCGCTGATGGGCCCGCTGCTGCTGGCACTGGCGCCGCTGCTGCTGGGCGTTGCGCTGCTGCTGGTGCGCCTGGGCCTGCTCAAGCGGGGCCAAGAGCGCATCGTGCAGCGGTTGGGCAGCGCCTACCTGGCGGTGCGCAGTGTCGCGGTTCGCCGCGACTGGCTCGACCCTATGCTGCTGCGTGCAGGCTTCGCCCAGGGCGAGTTGAAGTTGCGCCCTTGGGTGTTCGCCTGGTTGGGGCTGGTGCTGCTGGCCGCCGTGGGCGCAGGTGCTGCAGGTGGGCTGCTGGCGCTGCTTGGCGTGCCGGTGCTGGCCTGGCTCGGGTTGATCTGGCGCTGCCGGCGGCGGTTGCGGCAGATCATCCAGCAGTTGCCCGGCCTGCTGGATTACAGCGTGCGCAGCCTCAAGGCCGGGCGCACCCTCAACGATGCGGTGCTCGGTGGCATCGACAGCACCCGCGAGCCGCTGCGTTCGGCCATGCTGCGGGTGCGGCGCAATGTGCAACTGGGCGTGGCGCTGGACGTTGCGGTCAATGAACTGGCCGAGCTGTATCGCCAGGATGAACTGCGCCTGTTTGCCTTGGGCCTGCGTATCAACCAGCGCCATGGCGGCAACGCCAGCGAGCTGCTGGAAAACCTGATCAAGCTGATCCGTGAGCGCGAGCAGGGCGGCCGCCAGTTGCGAGCGATGACCGGTGAAACGCGCATCACCGCATGGATTCTTGGCGCCTTGCCGTTGGCCATGGTCGGCTACTTCATGTTCGCCAACCCCGGTTATCTGCTGGCCATGTGGCAAGACCGTCATGGCCAGACCATGCTGCTGTTCGCCTTCGCCCTGCAAGCCGTTGGCTGCGTGGTGTTGTGGCGCATGATGAGAAGCCTGTGAACATCGCCTTGCTGGCCTGCGCGCTATGCCTGTTGGCAGGCTTTGCCCTGCTGGCGCTGCAGGGGGCGCGGCAGTGGCGGGCGCGGCGACGGGTGACGCGGCGTTTGCAGGGCCGCCTGGGCCGCGATGAGCGCCTCGGTGACTGGCTGCACTGGCTGGGCAGCAGCCCGCTGGGCCTGCGCCTGCAACGGCTGGACAGCGAAACCCAAACCCTGCTCGACCGCCTGGGTTGGCGCCGCACCCGCCAGCGGGCGCTGTTTGCGGCGGTGCAACTGGGCCTGCCGTTGCTGGCGACCGGGGCGGCATTGCTGCTGGTGCATGGCCTGCCCGGTGAGCGCAGCGCGCGCTGGGGCGTGATGGTGCTGTGCGCGCTGGGCGCCGGTTACCTGCTGCCCAAACGCCTGCTGGCAGCGGCCGCTGCCCGGCGCCAACGCACCATCAGCGCTGAAGTGGGGCTGCTGATCCCGCTGCTGCGCATTCTGTTCGAGACTGGGCTTGCGGTGGAGCAGGCCCTGCGGGTGCTGGCGTACGAGGGGCGCACGCTGGTGCCGCACATCAGTGCCGAATTGCGCCTGGTGTTGCAGCGCGTCGACTCGGGCCTGGCACTCGGCCCCGAGCTGGAAAAGGCCGCGCGGCTGCTGGCGGTGGACGAGTTCGTCGATACCTGCGTGATCCTGCAGCAGTTGCTGGTGCAGGGCAGTGGCTCGATGAAGTCGCTGCAGGCGCTCAAGGACCTGCTCGATGACCGGCGCCTGACCGGCTTGCAGGAGCGGGTGTCGAAAATGTCGGCAAAAATGTCGGCGGTGATGATGGTGTTTCTGTTTCCGGCCTTGCTGATCGTGCTGGCCGGGCCAGGGTTTTCCGCGCTGGCGCGGGCATTGGGGTCGTGAAGGAGAACGCGATGCGAGCAATCTTGATGTTCACTGGCCTGTTGCTGCTGGGAGGGTGTGCCGGCCAGCAGCCCGATGGCTTGAGCCGCCTGCTCGGTGGGGGCAGTTGCAGCAAGCCCGATGCCGACCAGCAACTGAGCCTGGACATGGCCGACCAGATGATCAACGAAGGCCGCCCGCATGCCGGGCTTGCCCACCTTGAGCAATTGCCCGAGAGCCTGGATCAGGTGCGCCTGCGCAAGGCAAAAGTGCTGCGCCTGCTGGGGCGCAACGAGGCCGAGCCGCTGTACCGCAGCTTGCTCGGTGGCTGCCTGGCAGCCGAGGGCGAACATGGCCTGGGGCAGATTGCCTCGGCGCGCGGCGACGACCAGCAGGCGCTGCGCCACTTGCAGCGCGCTGTACGCCTGGCGCCCACCGATGAAAAAGTGCGCAACGACCTGGGCGTTGTGCAGATGAACCTTGGCCAGCATGCCCAGGCACGCTTTGAGTTTCTGACCGCCATCGAGCTCAAGGATGACAACCCGCTACCGGCGATCAACCTGGTGACGCTGCTGCTGGTGCAGGACAACTGGAACCAGGCCGAGGACCTGGTGCGGCGCCTGCATCTGGGCGCTGCGCAGTTTGCCGAGGCTCAGGCGCGGGCAGCCCGGCTCAAGGCTGGCGCACGTGGTCCGCTGGCCGCCGCAGCGCAGCCGCCGGCGCTGGTTAACTGAAAGGGGGTGGGCATGAACAGACTCTGGGGTGTGCTGGCTTGTGTGGTGGTGCCGCTGACGGTGTTGGCGCAGGAGCCGCAGCGGCCGGCTGAAACGGCCACCGAGGCGTGGCTGAAGGTACAGGCGAGCAATCGCCAGGCATCGCCTGTGCCGCAGGTGCAAACCGATAAAGAGCGCGATCAGGCGATGCAGCGCTGGTTGGACAGCTACAAGTATGCGATACCGGATTTTTACCGGTGGACCAAGGTTAATTCGTCGAACAACTGAGGGTTGGTATTGGCTATGTCCTGCTAGATCGCCGGGGGCGCTTCGCACCCCTTTCGCGACACAAGGCCGCTCCTACAGGAGGTCGCGTTCGTCTGTAGGAGCGGCCTTGTGTCGCGAAAGGGGTGCGAAGCGCCCCCCGGCCCTGGCAGGCCTCAATGGGTGGTAAACCGCTGATGCACCGGCGAGGCCCTCGGCGTCAGCGCCAAGGCCAGCTGTGTACGGTTGTGCATGTGGGTCAGGCGCAGCACCTGCGAGACATAGAGTTTTACCGTGTTCTCGGTAATGCCCAACTCGCACGCAATCTGGTAATTGGTCTTGCCCTTGCTCACCAGTCGCGCCACCTCAAGCTGGCGCGGTGAGAGCTTTTCGAAGGCTGGCGGCAACTCCCATTCGCTTTCCGCAGCATCGGTGGCGCGGCGGTGGGTGCCTTGGCCACGGGCTTTTTCCAGATCCTGGTAAAGGTCGTCGATCGACTCGGCCAGCTCCTGCAACCGCTGGTTCAGGCTACCCAGCTCGCGGAAGTTGCGGCGCCGCTCCAGCAGCGCTTCTTCCTGATGGCGCAGGCCCTCTAGCAGTTCTTCAAGGTCCATCGGCTTCTGGTAGTAATCGGCGAAGCCTTCGCGCAACGCACGGATCACATCCTGCTTCTCCGCACGGCCCGTGAGCATGATGGCCTCGAACATGCGCTGGTGGCCGGCGATCTGCTTGAGCGAACGCACCAGTTCGATGCCATCGCGCTCGGGCATGTGCAGGTCGCACAGCACCAGGCCAATGCCGTCATCGGCCTCGAAGCGCTCGATGGCCTGGTCGGTGGAGTGGGCCGGCACGCAGCGGTAGCCCTTGGCTTCGAGGTATTCACAGAGTTCTTCGACGATCAACGGCTGGTCGTCGACAACCAGTACTTTCACCTCACTGACGGCTTTGTTCACGATCAACTCCCTGTTGTATCGGCCCTGCTCCCGGGCCAGTCGCTCTGGCAGCACGACCAGTAGTCGCACTTTGCAATTATGTTCATGGACTCTAGACCGCGACTCGACGTTCAGTCGGGCTTATTGGATCCAGACGGACGTCAGCAGAAAGCCTGCCAACACGTAAGGCGCGAATGGCTGCTTGTCACCGAGGGTTTCAGCAATAGTTTGCAAACGTTTTTTCAGCTTGGGGTTGAGCAGGGTCCACAGCCTGCGCCGGCTCAGCAGCCACACCACCACGGTTATCCCGGCTCCAATGAAGGTGCCAAGCACGTATTGCGGGCTGGTGGCCAGTGCCAGGGCGCCCATCAATTTGACGTCGGCGGCGCCGAAGCGCCCGAGCATGTAGCCGGGGAGGGTCAGCAGCATGACGATGGCCAGCGCCCAGCCCGCGTCGCTGGCGTCGGCGCCGATCCAGCTGTGGCCGGTGGCGAACAGCCACACCAGCGCAGCGGTGGCCACGCCCAAGGTGAGGGCATTGGAAATCTGACGTTCGCGGACATCTTGTTCGCTGCACAAGGCAAGCCACATCAAAAGAACAATGCTGTGCATTGGCAAATCGCCATCCCTATTCGTTGATCACTTCTATGCTGTCAGGCAGGTCTCACTGTCAGGGTAGACGCGAACATGCAAGCAGGCCCGGTCCGGCAACAAAAAGGCGCGGCAGCCATCGAGTTTGTCGCAGTATTCATGGTGTTTTTCGCGGTGTTCTATGGCCTTGTCAGCTATGCGCTGCCAATGCTCATGCTGCAGTCGTTCAACCAGGCCAGCAGCGAGGCGGTGCGCCGCTGTGTGGCGGTCGACCCAACCAGCGCCACGTATACCCAGGACGTCCAGGCCCTGGCCCATCAGGTGATCGGCCAGCAACTGGCGTGGATGCCGGCGGCGCTGGGCTTCAACCTGGCCACCGATACGCGGGTGTTGATCGGTGCGGACAAGCTATTGACCGTCAGCATCGACTACCCGCGTGAGCGGCTGGAGCGGGTGCTGCCGGTGCTGGTGCTGCCGGGCATCGGCGAGGTGCCCAGACTGCCCCCGCGCCTGCAAGCCCAGGCGAGCCTGCAGCTATGAGCGGCAGCCTGTTCGACCGCTGGCGTGGCGGTGCCAACGAGGATAGCCAGGCGCTGCCTGCGGTGGGCCTGCAATTCTGGCTGGACGACCACGCCAAGGTGCAGCGCCTGGCCGGGCCCCTGCGCAGCCTGCTGGCGCTGCCCGCGCAAGGCGCGACGCGGGTACACGACTACCTGGCGCGGCACAGCCTGCTGGTGCTCGAAGGCGAGCCTGCCGACTGGCAAGGGCTGCCGCTGGACCTGGACTTCAACACCCTGGCCGGCAATGCCCTGCATACCCGTGGCTGGCTGCAACGCCACGGCCAGGGCTGGCTGTTGCAGTTGTTCGACATCGGCGACCTGCTGCGCGAGCAGCGCTGGGACCGACAACGGCCGTTGTTCGGCGAAATCGGCAACGCCCTGCGCGAATGCGGCGCCGAACGCCTGGTACAGACCACCGGTGAACAGTTGCAACTGATTGCCGGGCACTGGCAGGCCCGTTCGCTGCGCCTGCTGCTGCGCGAGCCGGGCGGCTGGCGCCACTACGCCAGTAGCGAGGCGCAGTGGCCATGGCCCGATGACAGCCGCCTGCAAGCCTGGCTACAGCAATTGCCTGGCGCTGCGCCCCTGGAGGTGGTCGGCCAGCCCGAGCTGCAAGCCTTGTGCGGTGGCGCAGCGTTGTATCTGGTGCCTTATCGCCAGGGCCGCGATACCGAAGCCTGGCTGTTGTGTGCCGATGTCGCCAACCTGCCCCCGGCGGATATGGCGCTGGCATTGGCGCGCACGGTGGTCGAGCCGTTGCTTGCCCGCTACCGGCGCCAGCAATTGCAGCAGCAGAGCGGCCAGCTCGATGACCTGCAACAGCAACTGGGCGCCGGCTGGTGGGAATGGCCGCTGGGCGGCGAGTTGCAGCTGGACCCGGCGGTGGCCGTGGCGTTTGGCCTTGAGCCACGACTGGGCCTTGAACAATGGCTGGCGCAACTGCACCCCGCCGACCGCGAGCCTGCGCAACTGGCGCTGGCCCAGGCCCGGGAAGGCCACGCCCTTAACCTCAGCCTGCGCCTGGCCCAAGCGGCGCCGCGCTGGCTGCACCTGGCCGGCCAGCGCCAGGGCAATCGCCTGCGCGGTTTTGCCCTCGACATCACCGCCCTCAAGCAGCAAGAGCAGCAGGCCGGCGCCGCCCAGGCGCGGCTGGAAAACCTGATCGCCAGCTCGCCTGCGGTGATTTATGTGCAGGGCTACGCCGAAGGCGCGCTGCACGGCGAATTTTTCAGTGCCAGCCTGGCGCCGCTGTTGGGCTGGGCCAGCGACAGTGAGCAGGCCCGCCAGCCGGGCCTGGCCGTACACCCCGACGACCGCCCGCTGTGGCTTGCGCGCACCCGCAGCCTGCTGCGCGATGGCCATGTACGCAGCCGTTACCGGCTATGTGACGTGCACGGCGGCTACCACTGGATGCTTGACGAAGCGCGCCTGCTGCGCGATGACCTTGGCCAGCCGCGCGAGGTCGTCGGTTTGTGGCTGGACGTTACAGACGCCACGGACGCCGCCGAGCGCATGCGCCAGAGCGAGGAGCGCTATCGGGTGCTGGTGGAGGACTCGCCAGCCATGATCTGTCGCTATCGCCCGGACCTTACGCTGGTGTTCGCCAACCGCCCGCTGGCCGATTACCTGCACTGCAGCGTGGCGCAGTTGGAGGGCGCGAACCTTGGTCAATGGCTGTCCGAGGCCCAGCGCGAGGCGTTTGTTTTGCGTCTGTCGGCCTTGACCCCCGAGCAGCCGGTCAGTAGCGCCGAGATTTGCCTGCAACTGCCGGGGCGTGAGCACGCCTGGTGGATCTGGGCTGACCGGGGCTTGTTCGACGCAGAGGGCCGGCTGCTGGAAGTCCAGGCTGTGGGCCGCGACAATACCGAGGTGCGGCGCAGCCAGCAGCAACTGTTGCAGGGGGCCAAGATGGCCACCCTTGGCGAGCTGGCCACAGGGCTTGTGCACGAGATCAACCAGCCGCTCAATGTGATGCGCATGGCCGTGGCCAATGCGCTCAATCGCTTGCAAAACGGCGAGGTCGACCGTGCCTGGTTGCAAACCAAGCTGCAGCGCATCGAAGCGCAGGTGGCACGGGCCGAACGGCTGGTGGAGCACATGCGGGTCTACGGGCGCAGGTCGACCGTCGAGCAGCAGGGTTTTGCCGCCTGGGCGGCCGTTGAAGGCGCCGCCGCGTTGCTCGAAGAAGGCCTGCGCGGCAAGGGTGTGAGCCTGCTGCTGGAGCCGCCTGCGCAGCTGGAGCAGGTGCTTGGCCATCCCGACCAGTTGGAGCAGGTGCTGATCAATCTGCTGGTCAACGCCCGTGATGCCCTTCTGGAGCAGCCCCGCACCGAGCGTTGGATACGCGTGCGCCAAGTGGTCGAGGGTTCGCGGCTGCGGCTACTGGTGGAGGACAATGGCGGCGGCATCGACGCGGACCTGCACGAGCGGATTTTCGAACCGTTCTTCACCACCAAGCCTGCGGGTGTCGGCACCGGGTTGGGGCTTTCGGTGAGCCACGGCATCGTCAGCCACATGGGCGGGCGCCTGAGCGTTGGCAACAGCGACCAGGGCGCGTGCTTTTGCGTAGAGCTGCCGCTCTACAGCACCAGTTGAGCGTGGCCGCCGCTGCAATCGAGGTTGGCGCCCACCTGAGCGTTGACCAGATCGATGCCCAGCACTTTGAGCAAGGTATTGACCAGCGGGTCGAGCACGGGGCTGAGCAGGTTCTTGATCAAGGGTTCGAGGATTGTCTTGACCCCGTCGAGCAGGCCGGCGGTCAGGTTCAGTACCTGCCCCAGGCCGCTGTTCGCGGCGGGGCGATAGGCTTCCAGATGAATGCCGGCCACTGTGCTTGAAAGGCTTGCCACTACCTGCGCCTGGTCGCTGTCGACGCTCAGGTAAAGCGGCGGCTGGCCAATGTTGGGTGGGTTGTTGAATATCAGGGGTTTGGCGCTCGGGCTGCTGCCCAGTACCTTGCTGTCCACCCGCAGGCCAATACCGCCGCCGGCGAAGGGCACGCGGGTACCGCAGCTTGGCGGCAGAACCAGCAGACGACTGCAGACGTTAGTGCCGATGTCGATCAAGGGCAGCGCTTTGACGGTGGTCGTCCCTTGGTTCAGGAAGTCCTCGGGGAGCTCGAATTTGCCGATGGCTATTTTGGCTGCCGAGCGCTGGGTGACCGTTGTCAGGCTCTTCGGTGAGCAACTGTAGGCATCCGCAGGCATGGGCCGCAGGCGGCTGGTGGCTTCTGCGACTTCGATGCCGATATCGATGTGGGTTACCCCGTCCAGCAGCTTGATATCGCTGACCTTGCAGGGCACCGCGAGGGCGCAAGTGAGCGACTGCACGGTGCCGAGCAGGTTGAGGCTGAGCAGGTTGCTGACCACATTGGTCAACGGCCCGGCCAGGTCGAGCACGGCGTTGGCAAGGCCGGTAACATTGTTGAGGATAGGCAGGTCGAGTGAAATCAACGCCCGCACCTGCGCGGTATGCACGCGCAAATCATCGCTGCGCGGGTCGCCCACCGCCGACACCTGCTGCGGCTCTATCACCCGCAGGTACAGCTTGCCGTTGGCCAGCCCCAGCACGCTGATTGGCAGTTCGGCGGTAGCTGCGCGCTCGCTCGCCGCCAGCTGGATCACCCCTTGCACCAGTTGCAGCAATTGCAGGTTGGCATCCAGCCCGGCCTGCCCGGTGCCGTTGCGAACATCCAGCAGGTCGCCCAGTTTCAGGCCGCCAACCGGCAGATCGGCGGCCAGCCGCCCGAGGTTGCTGACCACATCGGCCGCAGCACCGTTTTGCTGCAGCACCTTGGCTGCCGCCTTGAGCAGCACGGTAGCGCTGGTGTCGAGGTTGAGCAGTTGCTGATAGTCACCGGCATTGAGGTGCAGGTCCACGGCCAGTTGGTCGAGGTACTTGAGCAGGCTCAACTGGGTATTGGCCATGCCCTGCCAGCCCAGCAGGTCCAGTTGCAGGTTGCCGCCCAGCGCTTTGGTCAGGCCGTTGAGCAGCGTGCCTTGGCTGGAACTGACAGTGGCCAGGGTGGAGCGGATACTGAGCATTGCCTTGGGCGGGCGTGGTGATGCGGCGACGGCGCTGGCATGCAGGTTGGTGGTGGGCTGGAAGGCGCCATCGACCAGGCTGAACAGGCTGCCGGCGACGCTGGTGGTGACGGCGTTGCGCACCTCGACTTCTATCGCCTCGTTGCGGGCGTTGTCGGCGGTGAAGCGGCGAATGCTGCCGGCACCGGTTTGCAGGTAGCCGCAGCGGGCGACCAGCGGCGCATTGGCGGCGTGCCCGTTACGGCTGGCGGCGATGCGTGCCAGCGCCGTGGCTTGCGGGCCGGAGCCTGTGCAGGTGCCGCCGTGCTCGGCCGCTTCCAGTGCTGCCATGTCGGCAATGCGTTGCAGTTTGCGCTGTTCAAGGTAAAGACGACCGCCGTCGACGGCCAGCAGCATGAACAGCAGGGCAAGGCCCAGCACAAGGGTGGCCATCAAGCCGATCGCGCCGCGTTGGCGCACAGCGAAGCAGGGAACCACAGGCACTCCTTTGCCGGCCACAGGCCCGGCAGCACGGCTGCTGTGCGCGGAGTGTAGTCAAGGTGATGGCAGGTTGCCTTGTCTGTAGGAGCGGCCTTGTGTCGCGAAAGGGGTGCGAAGCAGCCCCAGGATCTGCGCATCATGCAGAATCGCCTGGGCTGCTACGCACCCCTTTCGCGGCACAAGGCCGCTCCTACCAGAGGCCGCAACAGTTTGGTTCGGGCCTTACTTGGGCGGGTAGTTACTCATGACCTGGGTAACCGTTTTCTGAATCGCAGCATTACGCTCCTGAGGGCTCGGCGGGTAGTTGTTCATGATCTGCTCGGCGCTCCCGCGCCAGACCAGCTTGCCATCCTTGCCATCGAACAAGTCGACCTGAATGGTCGCCACCTTGTAATCGACGCTGCGCGTCTCGTTGTA
This sequence comes from Pseudomonas farsensis, assembly GCF_014268805.2. Classification (GTDB taxonomy): domain Bacteria; phylum Pseudomonadota; class Gammaproteobacteria; order Pseudomonadales; family Pseudomonadaceae; genus Aquipseudomonas; species Aquipseudomonas farsensis. Next base: position 114,320 of record NZ_JABWRF020000003.1, on the reverse strand, counting down.
CATCGGCCCACCCCAATAGCCGCCCCAATAACCACCCCAGGCCCCGCCGTAATTGGTGGTGACCTGCTGCTGGCGCTGCTCGACGATCAAGTAGGCGCGCACCTTGAGGTCGGCCTTGGCGTTACCCTGCGCCGGCCGCAGCCCACGCTGGTCGAGCTGGTCAGCCACCGCCTCGCGGATGCGCTGTTCGGTGAGGTCGCTCTTGATCCGTGGATCATCGGGCCGGTACTGCAACCCCGGCTCTTGCCAGGCCCAACTGCGGTAGGCCGCAAAATCCCGGCTGGCATCGAAATCGTGCTGCACGTTGTTGCTTGCACACGCCGCTAGCAACAACACGCACGACAGAACAACAAGACGACGCAACATGATGAGTCTCCGTCAACAGTTAACTGGGAGGATAGCCGCTCAGTGCCTTGCTCACCGATTCACGCAGGGCGTTTTCACGATCGCGCGGGGAGCCCTTGCTGCTGCCGCTCTCGGCACTCGCGCTCCAGACCGGCTGGCCATTGCGCGCATCGAACAGGTCGATGCGCACCACCATCACCTCGACCTGGTAGGTGCGCACGATCGGCACGCTGCCATACGCCCCGTAGCCGTTACGGTAGCCGCCAAAGCCAACGCTGCTCGAAGGCCCGTAGTAGGGGTCGTAGTAATCGTAGTCGCGTACTTGGCGCAGACGCCTTTCCAGGCGAATGTCCGCACTCACCAGAAGGTCCGCCGCACCGCCATGGGCCGGGCGCAGGCCGTGTTGATCGAGCGCAGTGCTGACCGCATCGGCAAGCTGGCCGGGGCTGGCATTGGCAAGGCCGCCAGGTGCCTGGCTGTCGCGCCAGCGCCAGCTGCGATAGCGGCCGTAGTCACGCGCTGGGGCCGGGTAGGCGCTGGCGTCGAAGGTCGTGGCCGCCTGCGCCGGGGCCGGCGGGATCGGCTTGCCGCTGGCCACGTACGGGTTGGGGCTCTGGCAAGCGGCAAGGGTCAGAGCAAGCACGGCCAGGCACAGTGAACGGTACAGCATGTGTCCTCCCGGCCGCGTTCTCAGAGGGGGCGGCAGACCCAGTGCAAGTAGCGGCCAAGCCCGGCAAAGCTTGGGTGGCGACGGTGCGCCAGTTCCATTTCCAGCAGGTCGAGCAGCTCGGCCTTGCTTTGGAACTCTCGGGGCATGTAGTCGTGGAACACCCGGATGCCGCTTTCGCTTTCGACCTGCCACAACAATTGAAGTTGCGCCCGGAGTTCGCGCGGATCAAGGGGTTTTTGCGGGGTCAGGCTTTGTTTTTCGCCCGCCAGCTGGTTGCTGCGCAATTTGCGGAAATGCCCCTTGAGCAGGTTGCGATACACCAGCGCGTCGCGGTTGTAGAACGCCAGCGACAAACAGCCATCGGGTGCTGTGAGCTGGTGCAGCACCGGCAGGATGCTCTCGGGTTCGGCCAACCATTCCAGCACCGCATGGCACAGCACCACGTCGTAGGGCTCGGTGAGCTGGCCGAGCAGTGCCTGCCAGGGCGCCTGGATGAACGTCGCCTGCTGGCCCGCCTCGGCAAAGCGGGCGCGGGCGCCTTCAAGCATGGGGCCGGCGGGTTCGGCGAGGGTCACCTGGTGGCCGCGTTCGGCCAGCCACAGCGCCATGTGGCCGAGCCCAGCGCCGATGTCGAGCACGCGCAACGGGCGGTCTGGCAGCGCTTCGGCAAGGTCTGCCTGCAACACCGCCAGGCGAATCGCGCCCTTGGCGCCGCCGTAGATCTTCTCGGCAAAGCGGGTTGCCAGTTCATCGAAGTGACGGTCGTTCATTTGGCGAAGCGCCTCTCGCTGTCGGCAAGCTTGGCGCGTACCACTTCATTCATGTCCAGGCCCAGTTCGCTGCACAGCAGCAACAGGTACAGGACGATGTCGCCGACCTCTTGGCCTGCGTGGGCGAGCTGTTCGGCGGGCAGTTGGCGCGACTGGTCTTCGCTGAGCCACTGGAAAATTTCGACCAGCTCGGCCATTTCGACGCTGGCAGCCATGGCCAGGTTCTTCGGGCTGTGAAAGCCCCGCCAATCGTTGGTGTCGCGGATGCGGTGCAGGCGTTCGGTGAGTTCTTGCAGGTTCATCGGGGTCTCCTCGTGGCGCATAGCTTCCGGTGGGGTCCGATGTAAAGCAAGCCTTCATCAAACGCTAAAGCGAGCCCCAGTTGCCGAGCATGTGCAGCAACCCGCCATGGCCATCCAGGCGCAATTGGCCGGATGGGCCAGGTGCGCTGGCGCCGAGCACCACTTCCGATGGCAGGCGCACCGGTTTGAGGAAGGTGCTTTCGAAGCTGTAGCCGGCGTTGGGCAGATGGCCCTGCAGCGCTGCCAGTGCCATTGCCTGGCTCCACATGCCATGGGCGATGGCCTTGGGGTAGCCGAACAGGCGGGCGCTCAGGGCGCTCAAGTGAATAGGGTTGTAGTCACCGGCAACCCGCGCATAACGGCGGCCGATATCGCTGTCGGCGTACCAGCGGGTCGCTTGCGGCAGGGGCGCAGGTTCAGCCTCGGGGGCTGGCGTGGCAGTGGCGTCGAGCTTGAGCCCGCGTACCAGCATGCGGCTGGTTTCGCGCCACAGCACCCCCAGCCCATCGGCGGCTTCAGTGACCAGCTCGAAGGTGCCGCCCTTGGCGTGTGGTTGCAGGTTGTCGGCATGCACGGAGAAGCGCAGCGCATCGACCCCGCCGAGCGGGCGCAGCACTTCGATGCGGTTGTGCAGATGCACCATGCCCAACAGCGGGAACGGGAAGTCGGGGGCGGTGAGCAGCTGCAGTTGCAGGGTAAAGGCCATTACGTGCGGGTAGGTGCCGGGCAGGCGCCCTTCGTCGGCGAAGTGGCACAGCTTGCGATAGGCGCCAAGGTTGCCGGCATCGATCCGCAGCAGGCAGCGCAAGCCGCGCTCGGGCAGCGTGGCGCCGCTGATCTTGCGTTTGCCCAAGGCGCGCAGGTACAGGTTCAGGCGCGGGTCGGGGTGGTGTATTTCGAGCCAGTTGGCGGTCATCTCAGGCCCCCATCAATGCTTGGCCGCACACGCGCAGCACCTGGCCGTTGACGGCGCCTGCGCCCGGTTGGCTGAGCCAGGCAATGGCTTCGGCAACATCCTGTGGCAGCCCGCCCTGGCCCAACGAACTCAAGCGCCGCCCGGCCTCGCGCAGGCCCATGGGCATGGCGCCGGTCATGTGGGTTTCGATAAACCCTGGGGCTACCGCATTGATGCTCGCGCCGCGCTCGGCAAGGGTTGGCGCCCAGGCTTGCGCCAGGCCGATCAACCCGGCTTTGCTGGCCGCATAGTTGGCCTGGCCGCGGTTGCCGGCAATGCCGCTGACCGAGGCCAGCAGGGTGATGCGTGCGTTGTCGTGCAGCTTGCCGGCGTCCAGCAGCGCCTGGGTGAGCACCTGCGGTGCCTTGAGGTTGACCGCCAGCACCGAGTCCCAGTAGTCGGGGGTCATGTTGGCGAGGGTCTTGTCGCGGGTGATGCCTGCGTTGTGCACAACGATATCCAGGCCCCCCGGCAAGGCTTCGATCAACTGGGTGGCGGCATCGGCTGCGCAGATATCCAGCGCCAACGCCCGGCCGCCCAGGCGTGCGGCGATGGCGTCGAGGTCTTTCTGTGCCTGCGGCACATCCAGCAGGGTCACTTCGGCGCCGTCACGGGCAAGGGTTTCGGCGATAGCGGCGCCGATGCCGCGAGCGGCACCGGTAACCAGTGCATGGCGGCCCGCCAACGGGCGGGTCCAGTCTTCGACCGCAGTGGCGCAGTGGCCCAGGCGCAGCACCTGGCCGGAGACGAATGCGCTTTTGGGCGACAGGAAGAAGCGCAGTGCACCTTCAAGGCCCGACTCGGCGTCGGCGCCGACATACAGCAGGTTGGCGGTTGCGCCATTGCGCAGCTCTTTGCCCAGTGACCGGCTGAAACCTTCAAGGGCACGCTGGGCAACGCTTGCGTGGGCGTCGCCGAGGGTTTCCGGGGCGCGCCCGAGGATCACGACATGGGCACTCGGCGCCAGGCTGCGCAGCAGCGGCTGGAAGAATTCGCGCAACTGCTTGAGCTGATCGCTGTCGGACAAATGGCTGGCATCGAACACCAACGCCTTGAGTTTCGGCCCCAGCCCTGCAACCCAGGCCGGTGACGACAGGCTTGGCTCGTTGAAGCTGTAGCACTCGCCGGTCAAGCGCGGGGCAATCGTTTCGACGTAGCCGGCCAGGGCACCGCCGCCCAATACCAGTGCGCCCTCGACCGGGCGCAGGCGGCCTGCCTGCCAGCGCTCCAGCGGCGCCGGCGAAGGCAGGCCGAGGGCATCGACCAGGCGCCGGCCTAGGTTGGAGTTGGCAAAGCCGAGATAACGATCGCTCATGTACGGGTCTCCTTGAAGGCAAGCATGCAGTGTGGACCATGTTTGTGGCAGGGTCGTTCGAACAGGGCAAAAACCGCCTAGGCTTATCGATCAATTTGTTTCAGGAGGAACAGGCATGCATTCAACGCGCCGGGTCGCGATCCTGGGGGGTAACCGGATCCCTTTCGCCCGTTCCAATGGGGCCTACGCCAAAGCAAGCAACCAGGCGATGCTCACCGCCGCGCTTGAAGGGCTGGTGGAGCGCTATCGGTTGCATGGCCTGCGCCTGGGTGAAGTCGCTGCGGGCGCGGTGCTCAAGCATTCGCGCGACATGAGCCTGACCCGCGAGAGCGTGCTGGGCTCGCGGTTGGCCCCGCAAACCCCGGCCTACGATATTCAGCAGGCCTGCGGCACGGGCCTGGAAGCGGCGTTGCTGGTGGCCAACAAGATCGCCCTGGGGCAGATTGACAGCGGCATTGCCGGGGGTGTCGATACCACGTCCGATGCACCGATTGCGGTCAGTGAAGGGCTGCGCCAGATACTGTTGCAGGCCAGCCGGGGCAAGGACTTGGCTGCTCGCCTCAAGCCCTTCCTGAAACTGCGCCCAGGCCATCTCAAGCCAGAACTGCCGCGCAACGGCGAGCCGCGTACCGGGTTGTCGATGGGCGAGCACTGCGAGCGCATGGCGCAAACCTGGCACATCGAGCGCGCCGAGCAGGATGAACTGGCGCTGCTCAGCCATCAGCGCCTGGCCGCGTCTTACGCTGAAGGCTGGCACGACGACCTGCTCACCCCGTACCAGGGGCTTAGCCGCGACAACAACCTGCGCCCGGACTTGAGCCTTGAGCAACTGGCCAAGCTCAGGCCGGCATTCGAGCGTAGCGGCCAAGGCACACTGACCGCCGGCAACTCGACGCCGCTCACCGATGGCGCGTCGCTGGTGCTGCTGGGTAGCGAGGCCTGGGCCGAGCAGCAGGGCCTGAAGGTGCTGGCCTATCTGGTGGACGGCGAAACTGCCGCGGTGGACTTCGTGCACGGCCACGAAGGGCTGCTGATGGCGCCGGTGTACGCCGTGCCACGGCTGCTGGCGCGCAACGGCCTGAGCCTGCAGGACTTTGACTTCTATGAAATCCACGAAGCCTTCGCCGCCCAAGTGCTGTGCACCCTGAGGGCCTGGGAGGACGCCGATTACTGCCGCACCCGGCTAGGGCTGGAGGCGCCGCTTGGGGCGATCGACCGCAGCAAGCTGAACGTCAAGGGCAGCTCGCTCGCCGCCGGCCACCCGTTTGCCGCCACCGGTGGGCGTATTCTGGCGCACATGGCCAAGTTGCTGGCGACACGCGGCAAGGGGCGCGGGCTGATCTCTATCTGCGCAGCGGGCGGGCAGGGGGTTACGGCTATCGTTGAGCGGTAGGCTGGGGTAAGCGCTTCCTGATGCTGGCGCACGCGCGTGGCCGCCACACTCGCTGCTCATTTCAGAGGAGTGTGGCGATGAGCGGCTTTATGGCAGTGGCGGGCTTCACGCTGGCGCTGAACGCGCAAGGCGCGACTGAACAATGCCCTGCGGTTGCGCAGATAACCCAGACGCAAGTGGCCGGGCAACCTGGGCTGGTTTACCAGGCACCGGGTGGTTGGCGTTTTTACAATCCGACGGCGGTTGCCGCTGATCTTGAGCGCTTTCACTTCAGCCGGGCAAGGTTATGGAAGGACAGCGTGATGTGTGACTACGTCACCGGAAGCTCTGGCGGGGCCCGGCTGACGCGGCCGGGCAAGCGCTCGGCCGCTGAGGGGGAGTGGGTGGGGGAGCAGTGCTTCCCCCTGAGGCAGGGCCCGGGCGAATGCCGGTTCAAATGACCAGCCCGGACTTTACGCGGCCTTGTGTAGGAGCGGCGGTTCCAAAGATCAGGTGCGGAAGCGGCGCACCAGTGTATCCAGCTCGTTCGACAGCCCTGCCAGGCTCTCGGAGTCTTGCCGTGCGGCCTGCGCCAGTTCGGCAACCAACTGCGCATCACCATGGATCTGGCTGATGTGGCGGTTGATGTCCTCGGCGACCTGGTGCTGTTCCTCGGCGGCGGTGGCGATCTGCGTGTTCATGTCGCGGATCACATCCACCGATTCACGAATCTGCCCAAAGCTGTCACGGGCCATGCCAATGCGGCTGACAGACTGCTGCGACACCTCGATGCTGGCGTGCATCTGCTCGGCCACTTCGGCGGTGCGGCTGGCCAGGTTGCCCAGCAGGCCGTCGATTTCGGCGGTGGAGTCGGCAGTGCGCTTGGCCAGCGCGCGGACTTCGTCGGCAACCACGGCAAAACCACGGCCTTGCTCGCCGGCACGGGCCGCTTCGATGGCCGCGTTGAGCGCCAGCAGGTTGGTTTGCTCGGCAATCGAACGGATGGTTCCCAGGATCGACTGGATGGCGTTGCTGTCGCGTTCCAGTTGCTGGATAGACTGCGCCGATTGTTCGATTTCCTGGCTCAGGCGGTCGACGCTTTGTACCGCGGCGTCGATCTGCTGCTGGCCTTCGCGGGCCTGGGCCTGGCCACTGTCGGCAGACAACGCCGCCTGGCTGCACGAACGCGCCACTTCGTTGGCAGTCGCAACCATTTCGTGGAAGGCGGTCGACACCATGTCCACGGCTTCGCGCTGGCGGCCAGCGGCTTCGGCCATGTCGCCGGACACGCGGGTGGAACTGGTGGAGGTGGTGAGGATTTTCCCTGCTGCCGCGCCAATATGCTGGATCAGGCTGCGGATGGCGCCCAGGAACTGGTTGAACCAACTGGCCAGTTGCGCGGTTTCATCGCGGCCACGGATTTCCAGGTTGCGGGTCAGGTCGCCTTCACCTTGGGCGATGTCTTCCAGGCCGCTGGTGACGCTGTTGATCGGGCGTACGATGAGCTTGGCGAAAGTCGCGCCCACTACCGCGAACAAGGCCGCGAGTACCAGGGCAACGATGCCGACCAGCCAGGTCAGGCGGGTGGTGCTGGCCATCACTTCGTTTTCCTGGATCAGGCCGACGAAGGTCCAGCCCAACTGCTCGTCAGGGTAGACGTTGGCCATGAACCGCTCGCCGTCGATCTCGACTTCGACCAGGCCTTTGCCGGCCTTGGCCAGTTCGGCATAGCCGCCGCCGAGGCTGGAAAGCTGCTTGAAGTTGTGGCTGGCATCGCGCGGGTCGACCATCACGTTGCCGTTGCTTTCGATCAGCATCAGGTAACCGCTGTCGCCCAGCTTGATCTTCTTGACGATCTCGGTGAGGCCTTTGAGCGACACGTCGATGTTGACCACACCGCCTGGGCTGCCGAGCTGGTTGGCGACGGTGCGCACGGTGCTGATCAGCACGGCGTCGTCGGCGGCCCAGTAGTAGGCGCTGGTGCGCAGGGTCTTGCCTGGGTTGGCCATGGCCGACTGGTACCAGGGGCGGGTGCGCGGGTCGTAGTTGACGAACTTCTGCCCAGCCGGCCAGCCGACGTAGCCACCGTCGTTGACGCCGTAGGACAGGTAGGAATAGGCGGGGTGGGCGGCTGCCAGGCGGGTGAAGAAGTCCAGCACGCCCTTGTCCTGGTCGCCCAGATCATAGGAAGGGGCGGCGCTCATGTACTTGTTCAGGTTGCTGCCGGTAGCGGCCACCATCGGCTGCGAAGCGATGTACTCGACGTTCTGGTCGATAGCCTGGAAGAAGATGTTCATGGCGTTGCCAACCTGGCGAATTTCCCGGCTGCTGTTATCTAGGAAGTCGTCACGGGCTTCGCCACGCAAGTTGATGATCACCAAGGTGGCGACCAAAACGATGGGCAGGCCGGCTATGACGGCAAAGGCCCAGGTCAGTTTTTGCTTGATGTTCATCCACGCTCCCAGATTTGTTTTTTTCGTGACACAGGCAGGTATCAGGGCATCGGCAGGGTCGGTGCTTTATGTAGCGCTTAAGGCCTAATTCGTTGGTCAGCGGCGCGGCTGGGAAGAAAACTGTCGCGTTTAGGCGATTTGCCACGGTCCTGGCAGGGCAAAAGCCCGCCCCAGTAGGGGCGGCGTTCTGTCTCAGTTGCAACACCCATCGGCCAGGCCCTTGAGGATCGGGCAGTCCGGGCGGTCGTCGCCTTGGCAAGTGGCAACCAGTTCACCCAAGGTATCGCGCAGGCTCACCAGCTCCTCGATGCGCCGGTTGAGCTCATCGATATGCTGCATGGCCAGGGCTTTGACGTCGGCGCTGGCGCGTTGACGGTCCTGCCACAGGGTCAGCAGCCGCGCCACTTCGTCCAGCGAGAAGCCCAGGTCGCGCGAGCGCTTGATGAACGCCAGGCTGTGCAGGTCTTGCGCCTGATACACCCGGTAGCCGCTGTCGCTGCGCTGCGCCGGGCGCAGCAGGCCGATGGACTCGTAATAACGGATCATCTTGGCGCTAAGCCCACTGCGGCGGGCCGCCTGGCCGATGTTCATGGCGTCTCCTGGTCGATGTTGGCGGGTTTCCAGGTTTTGAGCAGCAGCGCATTGCTCACCACGCTGACGCTGGACAGCGCCATGGCGGCGCCGGCCAGCACCGGGTTGAGGAAGCCGAAGGCTGCCAGCGGGATGCCGACGAGGTTATAGATGAAGGCCCAGAACAGGTTCTGGCGGATCTTCGCGTACGTTTTGCGGCTGATTTCCAGCGCGGCCGGGACCAGCCGTGGGTCGCCGCGCATCAGCGTTATACCAGCGGCCTGCATGGCGACATCGGTGCCGCCGCCCATGGCGATGCCGATATCGGCGGCGGCCAGCGCCGGGGCGTCGTTGATGCCATCGCCAACCATGGCCACCACGCCGTCCTGCTTCAACGCCGTGACCGTCGCGGCCTTGTCGGCGGGCAGCACTTCGGCATGCACGTCATCGATGCCCAGCGCCTCTGCGACCACTTTGGCGCTACCACGGTTGTCGCCGGTCAGCAGGTGGCTGCTGATGCCGCGCCGATGCAGGGCACCGATGGCTTCGGCGGCGCCAGGCTTGAGGCTGTCGCCAAATGCAAACAGGCCCAGCACCCGTGGCTGCGCGCCGCGCTCAATCAGCCACGACAAGGTTCGGCCTTCGGCTTCCCAAGCGCTGGCGTTGGCGGCCAGCTCGCCGGGCGATAGTGCGCTTTCATCGAGCAAGCGGCGGTTGCCCAGGGCCAGCTCGAGGTTATCCACATGCCCGGCGATACCGCGCCCGGTGAGCGACTGGCTGTCGCTGACCTGCGGCACGTCCAGGCCGCGTTCGGCGCAGGCGTCCAATACCGCCTTGGCCAGCGGGTGCTCACTGCCACGCTGCAGGGCACCGGCCAGGCGCAGCGCCTGGCCCTGGTCAACGGCCTGCAGGTGGACGATGCGCGGGCTGCCGGAGGTCAGGGTGCCGGTCTTGTCGAACACCACCCGGTTGACTGCATGGGCGCGCTCCAGGGCTTCGGCGTCCTTGATCAGGATGCCGTGGCGGGCTGCGACGCCGGTGCCGGCCATGATCGCTGCGGGCGTGGCCAGGCCCAGCGCGCAGGGGCAGGCGATCACCAGTACCGCGACGGCGTTGATCAAAGCCGTCTCCAGCGCAGCGCCTGCCAGCCACCAGCCGAGCAGGGTGAGCAGTGCCAGCACCAGCACGGCGGGGACGAACACCTGGCTGACTCGGTCTACCAGCTTCTGGATCGGTGCCTTCGCCGCCTGGGCGTCTTCGACCAGGCGAATGATGCGCGCCAGCACCGTTTCGGTGCCCAGCGCGCGGGTTTCTACCAACAGGCGGCCCTCACCGTTGATTGCACCACCGGTCACGGTGTCGCCCGGCTGCTTGGGCACCGGCAGGCTCTCGCCGCTGATCAGCGCCTCATCGGCGTGGCTGCTGCCTTCGAGCACCTGGCCGTCTACCGGGAAGCGCTCGCCGGGTTTGACCAGCACCCGATCGCCCAGGCGCAGTTGGTTGATGGCGACTTCTTGTTCCACGCCCTCGCTTACGCGCACGGCGCGTTCCGGGCGCAGCGCTTCGAGGGCACGAATGGCGCTTGCGGTCTGGCGCTTGGCGCGGCTTTCGAGGTACTTGCCCAGCAGCACCAAGGCGATGACCACGGCGGAAGCTTCAAAATACAGGTGCGGTTGCATGCCGGGGTGGGCGTTGGCCCACTGGTACAGGCTCAGCCCGTAGCCGGCGCTGGTGCCCAGCGCCACCAGCAGGTCCATGTTGCCGGCACCGGCGCGCACGGCCTTGGCGGCGGCGACATAAAAGCGCGCACCCAGAACGAACTGCACAGGGGTTGCCAGCACGAACTGCGCCCAGGCTGGCAGCATCCAGTGCAGGCCGAAGGGTTCGAGCAGCATCGGCAGCACCAGCGGCAGTGCCAGCAACAGTGCTGCGCCTACCGCCAGGCGCTCGTTGCGCAGGCGCCGCTGGGCCAGGTGTTGTTCATCGTCGAGGCTACGCGGCAGGCTGGCGCTGTAGCCGGCTTTCTCTACCGCGCTGATCAGCAGGGTTTCATCGACGCCTTGCAGCAATTGGACATGGGCGCGCTCGCGGGCCAGGTTGACGCTGACCTGCTCCACGGCCGGCAGCTTGGCCAATGCGCGTTCGATGCGCCCGGCACAACTGGCGCAGGTCATGCCACCCAACTGCAATTCAACGGTGCGGGTCGGCACACTGTACCCGGCCTCGCGCACCGCCCCCAGCAACGCCGGCAGGCTCTCGGCCGGGGCCTGGACACGGGCCTGTTCGGTGGCCAGGTTGACGCTGACCTGTTCGGTACCGGTGACCTTGCGCAAGGCGCGCTCGACCCGGCCTGCGCAGCTTGCGCAGGTCATGCCGGTGATCGGCAGATCGAAGGTGGTGGATGCTGGCATGGCGGTTTCCTCCGTGGACAGGCCAGCAGCATCAACCTTGCCATGCGGTCAAGGTCAATAGCCGAGGCTGGCTCGCTTCAGCTCCAGGCCATATTGCCCCATGGCGATGCGGTATTTGTTGATCTGCCCGGCTTGCAGGGTAAGACGCGTGCTGCGCTGGTCTTCAACGCCGGGCAAGCAACCGGGTGCTTGCCCAGGCAGCAGGCGCAGGCGGACATCCACCGGGCCTGGCGGCAGGTTGAACGAGGTCGACTGTTCCTGGAACACCCGCCCCGACAGTTGGTCGTTCAGATACACGCCGATCTCGCAGGTGGTGGCCACTTCCAGGCGTTCCCGGGAAATGATCAGCACGCTGTAGTCGCTGTTGCCCTCGGCGCCGGCCGTTGGCACCACGGCCAGCGCGCCCAGCAACCCGACAAGGCCAAATGCTGCCCTGATCATGAAGAATCTCCTGCTTGGCAAAGTCGTCAAAGGCGCAGCTTGGCCGACCCGGGCGCGGATTTCCACCCCGGCTGTTACGCAGAGAACTTGACCTTGCCCCGATGGCAAGGTCGAAACTGCGCCAAACCCTGAAGGAGGTAACCCCGATGCAAGTGTTCAATGTGCAAGGTATGACCTGCGGCCACTGCGTGAAGGCTGTGACGCGGGCAGTTCAGGAAAAGGATGCTGCTGCGCAGGTGGAAGTCGACTTGGCCGCCCGCCAGGTGCGCGTGCAGAGCGTGCTGGAGGCCCCGCAACTGCTGGCGGCCATTCGTGAAGAGGGTTATGAGGCGCAAGAGGCCTGAGACGGATTTACTCCGTAACTGTTACAAAGGTTTTCATCGCGGGGGGGTGAGCAGCAGGTAGACTAGCGCACTTGCTTAGCCTGCTATGGATTATCCATGAACCTGCGTACCCTGCTGATTCTCGGCGCCCTCAGTGCGTTCGGGCCTCTGGCGATCGACTTCTATCTGCCGGCGTTCCCGGCCATGGCGCTTGCTTTCGGCACCGACGAGCAGCATGTGCAGACCACCCTGGCCGCGTATTTTCTCGGCCTGTCCCTGGGCCAGTTGGCCTATGGCCCGGTAGCCGACCGTTTTGGCCGGCGCATCCCGCTGCTGGTCGGCGTAGGGCTGTTTACTGTGGCCTCGCTCGCCTGCGCCTTTGCGCCCAATCTCGACAGCCTGGTTTTGGCGCGTTTCGTTCAGGCGCTGGGTGGCTGCGCGGGCATGGTGTTGTCCCGGGCAATCGTCAGCGACAAGTGCGACGCCGTGGCCTCGGCCAAAGTGTTTTCGCAACTGATGCTGGTGATGGGGCTTGCGCCGATATTGGCGCCGATGCTCGGCGGGGTGTTGGTAAATGTCGCCGGCTGGCAGTCGATTTTCATCGCCTTGGGGCTGTTCAGTGCGCTGTGCCTGGTGGCCGTCAGCCTTGGTTTGCCCGAAAGCATGCCGCCGCAGATGGTCCGCCAGCCGCTGTCCGGGGCGTTGCGCCAGTACCTGCGGTTGCTGGGTGACCGGGTGTTCGTCGGCCATGCGCTGACCGGCGGTATCGCCATTGCCGGCATGTTCGCGTATATCGCCGGCTCCCCGTTCGTATTCATCAAGCTGTATGGCGTGCCGCCTGAGCATTATGGCTGGCTGTTCGGTACCAATGCCGCAGGTTTCATATTGATGGCGCAGGTCAATGCGCGCCTGCTGGCCAAGCGCGGCCCAGCGTTTCTGCTGGCGCGGGCGGTGTGGCTGTATCTGGTGGCAGGTCTGGTATTGCTGGCCGTGGCGGCGTTGCGCCCGGCCGCGTTGTGGCCGCTGCTGGTGCCGCTGTTCGTGTGCATCTCAAGCCTTGGCTGCATCATCCCCAACGCCTCGGCCTGTGCCATGAGCGGCCAGGGCGCACGCGCCGGCAGTGCCTCGGCGTTGATGGGCTGCCTGCAGTTCAGTGTCGCCGCGGCTGCGGCGGCACTGGTCGGGGTGCTGCATGACGGCAGCGCCGTGCCGATGGCGCTGGTGGTCAGCCTGTGTGGCGCGCTGGTGGTCAGTGTTGCAATGCTGACCCGGCGTGCTCAGGCCAGCCGCTTGGCATAAGCGGGTGCGGGGCCCGCAGCCGGGCCTCCAGCAAGGCAACGAAGGCGCGCGCCTCGGCTTCACTGCGAAAACTCACCAGGTGCTGGTCCATCTGCACCTGCCACGGGCAATTGGGGTTGCGGTTCGACGCACTGACGACAATCTTCATGCTGAACTACCTCCAGTGAGCAGGAGCGGCTCAGTGTAGCGCTGCCCCCTGTATCTGCCAGGCCCGGAAACGTCGCGCTGACTGACGGTCAGGCGCAGCCGGGTGCTTTCTGTTTTACCCGCCTTAAATGACGAACAGGGGTGTGGGGCAGCCCCGTGGTAGCTGTCGGAAATATTTCGCCCTGGGCCTTGCACCTCAAGCGGGCTCGTATTCCTGCGCAATTACCCCTGCGCAGGCTTGCATGGGGCTCCCCACAACGCGCCATTCGGCCCACGCCACTATGCCATTTTGCCTACAAAACCTACCGTGGGGCGCGGCTTATACTGCGCTCGACGACCAGTGCCAGCGAGAGACATTTCCCCCTCATCGTTTACCGCCGAGTGTTTCGTGACGGCCGGATAGGGTGCGCGTCCGTCAAGCCAACCAGACGACACTACTCAGGGACTCGAGCTTCATGAATGCAGTCAACAGCATTACCCAGGTGGCCGGCATGATGGCCGACCCCAAGCGCAGCGCCATGCTCTGGGCACTGATAGATGGCTCCGCCCGCTCGACCGATGAGTTGGCGTTGGCTATCGGCTTGAGTACATCGTCGGCGTGCATGCACCTTTCGTTGCTGGTGGCAGCTGGCCTGCTGCGTGTCGACGTGCGCGGGCGAAAGCGCCATTTCCGCCTGGCAACCCCCGAAGTGGGGGCGGCGGTCGAGGCGCTTGCCAGCATCCAGCTTGGCCAGCACCCGCAAGCGCGGGCGCCGCTACGCATTGCGCCGACCCTAAGCAAGGCGCGCCTGTGTGGGGACCACTTGGGCGGCGAGATCGCCGCGCAGCTGCTCCAGCGTCTGCTCGACGCTAGCTGGCTGGAAGGTGAACCCAGCCACCTGAGTGTCAGCTCGCGTGGCAAGGCTCAGCTGGAAGCGCTGGGGGTGTTCATCGATGCTCTGGCGCCGGGTCACCAGCGTGGTTGCGTGATGTGCCATTGCAGCGAATGGAGCGACCAAGGCCCGCATCTGGGCGGCAGCCTTGGGCATGCCTTGCTCAAGTTGTTCCTGCAATCCGGCTGGGTGCAGGAACTGGACGGCGGCCGCGCGCTGCATGTGCCCCCGCTCGGTGTGCGGCAGATCGGCGCCATCGCAAGGCCGGTCTCGCGGCAGGTGGGTTAGGGTTTGACCAGGCGGGCGTCGAGGCTGTTCTGCGCCAGGCGCTGTGCTTGGTCTTGGGTCATGCCCAGGTGCTCGTGCAGGGCGTAGAAGTTTTCGGTGACGTAGCCGCCGAAGTAGGCCGGGTCGTCGGAGTTGACCGTCACCTTCACGCCACGTTCGAGCATGTCGAGGATGTTGTGCTGGCTCATGTGGTCGAACACGCACAGCTTGGTGTTGGACAGCGGGCAGACGGTCAGCGGGATCTGCTCGTCGATGATGCGCTGCATCAGGCGTTCGTCTTCGATGGCGCGTACGCCATGGTCGATACGCTGGATTTTCAGCAGGTCGAGCGCCTCCCAGATGTACTCGGGCGGGCCTTCCTCGCCGGCGTGGGCAACGGTCAGGAAGCCTTCGCTACGGGCCCGGTCGAAGACGCGGCGGAACTTGCTCGGCGGGTGGCCCTGTTCGGAGCTGTCCAGGCCAACGGCAACGAAGGCATCGCGGAACGGTAGCGCCTGGTCGAGGGTTTTTTCTGCCTCATCTTCGCTCAGGTGGCGCAGGAAGCTCAGAATCAGGCCGCTGCCGATGCCCAGTTGCTCACGGCCATCTTTAAGAGCCTGGTTGATGCCGTTGAGCACCACTTCAAACGGGATGCCTCGGTCTGTATGGGTTTGCGGGTCAAAGAACGGTTCGGTGTGGATCACGTTCTGCGCCTTGCAGCGTTGCAAGTAGGCCCAGGTCAGGTCGTAGAAGTCCTGCTCGGTGCGCAGCACGTCGGCGCCCTGGTAATACAGGTCGAGAAATTCCTGCAGGTTGTTGAACGCATAGGCGCCGCGCAGGGTTTCAACGTCGGCCCAAGGCAGGGCGATCTTGTTGCGTTCGGCCAGGGCGAACAGCAGCTCAGGCTCCAGCGAGCCTTCAAGGTGCATGTGCAGTTCGGCCTTGGGCAAGGCGTTCAGCCAGTCATACATAGTTACTAATCTCGGTCAGGTACGGTTGGCCGACATTCTACAGGGCCTGGCCAGGCAATGCGCCCGGCCAGGCGTGCAGGCGTCAGCCGGCGATCAGGTGGGCGGCGGCCTGGCGGTGGTCAGCAATCAGGCCTTTGATGTCCAGCCCTTCGATCTGGCCGTCGATGACCCGCCACTGGCCACCGACCATGACGCGGTCGGCGCGGTCGGCGCCACATAGCAGCAAGGCCGACAACGGGTCGTGGCTGCCCGAAAAACGCAGTTCGTCGAGCTTGAACAGCGCCAGGTCTGCCTGCTTGCCGACGGCCAGTTCGCCGATGTCGCTGCGCCCGAGCAACTTGGCTGAGCCTTGTGTGGCCCAGCCAAGGGCGCGCTGCGGGGTAATCAGCTCGGCGCCGTAGCGCAGGCGTTGCAGGTACAAGGCCTGGCGCGCTTCAAGGATCATGTTCGAGGCGTCGTTGGAGGCCGAGCCGTCGACACCCAGGCCCACCGTTGCGCCGGCCGCCTCAAGGTCCACCGTCGGGCAGATGCCCGACGCCAGGCGCATGTTCGAGCTTGGGCAGTGGCAGATACCGGTGCCGGCGGCGCCCAGGCGCACGATTTCATCGGGGTTGAAGTGGATGCCGTGGGCCAACCAGGTGCGCGGGCCAAGCCAGCCGACGCTGTCCAGGTAATCGACGGTGCGCAGGCCGAATCGTTGCAGGCAGAAGTCCTCTTCATCCAGGGTCTCGGCCAGGTGGGTGTGCAGGCGCACGTCGAGCTCTTCGGCAAGCTCGGCGCTGGCACGCATGATCTCGGGGGTGACCGAGAACGGCGAGCAGGGCGCCAGGGCAATCTGGATGCGCGCGCCGTCACCGCGTTCGTGGTAGCTGTGGATAAGTCGCTGGCTGTCGGCCAGGATCACCTCGCCCTGTTGCACCGTTTGTTGCGGTGGCAGGCCGCCGTCCTTCTCGCCCAGGCTCATGGAACCACGGGTGAGCATGGCGCGCATGCCCAGCTTGCGCACGGCTTCGACCTGCACGTCGATGGCGTGGTCCAGGCCTTCAGGGAACAGGTAATGGTGGTCGGCGGCGGTGGTGCACCCGGACAGCAGCAGTTCGGCCAGGGCCACTTGGCTTGCCAGCTCAAGCTTGGCCGGGGTCAGCCGCGCCCACACCGGGTAGAGGGTTTTGAGCCAGGGGAACAGCGGTTGGTTGACCACCGGCGCCCAGGCGCGGGTGAGGGTCTGATAGAAATGGTGGTGAGTGTTGATCAGGCCGGGCAGGACCACATGCTCGCGGGCGTCGAACACCTGATCGCAGGGCAGGGCAGGGGCCTGGCCTGCTGCAAGCAGCTCGCTGATACGGCCGTCTTCGATGACCAGGCCGCCGCGCGCGTCGCTGCTGTTGCCGGTGAAGATGGCGAGGGGGGATTTCAACCAGATGCGGATCGCAGGCATTGTGCCGGCTCCTCTGAAAGTGGGTTCAGGTTAGCCAGCTCAGTGTTGCCCTGTCTGCTGATCCAGGTCCGCCGAAGGGGCGAGGCGTCGAGTCTACTGCCTCGCCCCGCGGCTTTCAATTCACCAGGTGAGTGCTTCGCCTTTGTAGTTGATGAAGTGCAGGCCGCCATTGCCACTGTTGGCCTTGATCTGTTTGAGCATGCCCTGGGTGCTGGTGTGCACGTCGATCTCGGCGTTTTCACCGCCCATGTCGGTCTTGACCCAACCTGGGTGCATGGCCAGAACACACAGGTCAGGGCGCTGCAGCTCGACCACAAAACTGTTGATCATCGAGTTGAGCGCGGCCTTGCTGGCCTTGTACAGGCACAGCTCGCCACCATCGGGAATCGCAACGCTGCCCAGAATAGAACTCATGAACGCCAGTACGCCGCTACCTTCACGCAGTTGACCAGCCAGGCGTCGGGCAACACGAATTGGCGCCACGGCGTTGGTCATGAACAGCTCGCCCACTTGCTCGGTGCTTACGCTTTCTAGGTCTTGCGGCAGCGGCCCCATGACGCCTGCGTTGATGAACACCAGGTCGAACACTTCGCCGCCCAGGCGTTGCTTGAGGCCGTCTAGCTGGGCGGTGTCGTTCATTTCCAGTTGTTCGATGCGCACGGTCGGTACGTCAGCCAGGGCCCCAGGTTGTTGCGGGTTGCGCACCGTGGCAGTGACGCGCCAGCCATCTTCGCTAAGGCGCTGCACCAGCCCGAGGCCAAGGCCTCGGGAGGCGCCGATGATCAGGGCGGTCTTGGTTGCGGTCATTGTGGGTCTCCTTGAACAGGGTCAGGTCGAAGCGGGCAGGCGAGGGTCAGGCGTTGGCGCAGTTCGGCGCGAAGTTGCTGCAGTTCGTCCAGGCGTCTTTCGACCAGAGCGAGCTTGTCCTGCAACAGCGCGCTGACGGCCTGGTCGGGTTTGTCTGTCTGCCACAGCCCTTCGACGTTGCTGGCTATTTCGCCAAGGCTGAAGCCCAGGCGCTGTGCGGTGCGGATAAACAGTACCAACTGCGCGGTTTCGGCGGGGTAGTCGCGGTAACCATTGGCCAGGCGATAGGCGCGGATCAACCCGCGTTCTTCATAGAAACGCAGGGTGTCGCGGCTGACGTCACAGGCCTGAGCCAGTTCGCCGATACGCATGCTGGAATCCTTCCAATTAACAGGGCTTGACCTTGGAGCATACTCCAGGCTTTAGCCTCGCGCTTTCGATGATTGATCAGGAGGCGTCATGTGGAGTTCTGAGGGGTATCGCAAGCTGGTGCGAGCCAGCGGCATTTACGACTTGCTGATTGCGGGGGCATTTGCCACGCCGTGGACCTTTGCCTTGTTGCATGAGCAATTGGGGCAGTTGCACCAGATGCTCGGCTTTGCCGGATCGCTGCCGGCATTCGACCCGGTTCAGGTGCTGTTGGGCAACCTGATGGGGTCGATCATTTGTGTCTGGGCGTGGTTGCGTATCCGCGATCCGCAGCGCCAGTTCGGCCGTTATGACGCAGTGGGCCGGCTGCTGTTTGCCACTTGGCAGGCGTATGCGTTGGCATTGGGCGCAACGCCAGTGATTGCGGTGATATTGCTGCTGGAACTGGTATGGCTGGTGCTGCAGGTGTGGCCGGTGGCAAACGAACAGCCAGCTGATCAAAAAATGATCGCTGCGCTGTAGGGCTTGCTGCGCCTGTGCCCGGCGCAATGGCTAACCGGTTATCCACAGGCTGCTCCACAGTAACTGTGCGCAAGCTTGGCGCCACGGCAAAGGCCGAATGCAGTCTCGAATATGCCGCTAGCTGGGGATAACTTACTGATCCTGCGCGCATTAAGCCGCTGTAACAAGATTGTGATCAAAATATGATCAAAGCCCTGCAAGCCTTGCAGTTAAAGGCTTGTAACAATTAGCCCCAAGCTTATCCACAGGCAGGCCCACAGTAGTTGTGGGCAATGTTCAGCGTGGTTCGAGCAGGATGCGCCCACGGCTGAGGTCGGCCAGTTGTTGTTGCAGCAGGGCCAGGTGGGCGCCGCCCAAGGCGATGTGCAGGTCGACGCCATTGGCGGTGAACTGTTCGTCCAGCACCAGGCCGTCCAGTTCTGCCACGCGCAGCTTGAGCAACGCCAGTTCGCTGAAGCTGCAACTGCAACGGAACTCGCTGCGTTCGACCAGCAGCCGCTTGGGTGCCTGCTGCAGGCACTTGTTGGCGCCGCCGCCGTAGGCGCGGGCCAAACCACCGGTGCCCAACTGGATGCCGCCGTACCAACGGATCACCAGGACCACGACCTGGTCACAGTCCTGCGCCTCGATGGCGGCAAGGATCGGCCTGCCGGCGGTACCGCCAGGCTCGCCGTCATCGCTGCTGCGGTACTGGCCGCCGAGCTTCCAGGCCCAGCAGTTGTGGGTGGCCGCCAGGTCGCTGTGGCGTTCGATGAAAGCCATGGCCTCGGCCGGGCTGGCGATGGGGCCGGCGAGGGTGATGAAGCGGCTTTTGCGGATCTCCTCGCGGAACTCGCAAAGCTCGATCAGGGTAGAAGGCATAGGTCCGGGTCAGGCGGGCGGGTTGATACCGCAGCCTTTGAGAATAATGTGGATAAGGTTGTTGCTGGCGTCTTCGATGTCCTGCTTGGTCAGGCGGCTGCGGCCGGTGACCTGGCAAATCTGGGTGGCGAAGTCGGCGTAGTGCTGGGTGCTGCCCCACAGCAGGAAAATCAGGTGCACCGGGTCTACCCGGTCCATTTTGCCGGCGTCCATCCAGGCCTCGAACACCGCGGCGCGGCCACGGAACCACTCGCGATAGTCGGCGCTGAAATACTCGCTCAGGCACTCGCCGCCGCTGATCACTTCCATGGCGAAAATGCGCGAGGCCTGCGGGTTACGCCGGGAGAATTCCATTTTGGTGCGAATGTACTGGCTCAGTGCCTGGCCTGGATCGTCGTCAACGCTCAGGGCGTTGAAGGTGCTGTCCCACAGCTCGATGATGTTGCTCAGCACGGCGATGTACAGGCCGAGCTTGTTGGTGAAGTAATAGTGCAGGTTGGCCTTGGGCAGGTTGGCCTTGAGCGCGATGGTGTTCATGCTCGTGCCTTTATAGCCGTGGCGGGCGAACTCGTCCTCGGCGGCCTGGATGATGGCCTGTTCGTTCTTCTGGCGGATGCGGCCGGCGGGCTTGCCCGAATTGGAGAGGCGATGCGCAGGGACTTCTAGGGTCATGGACGATTCCGTACAGGGTCGTTGGCAACGAATTGTCGGACAGATTACCTTCCTGTGCCGAAGTGACAAGCGTTTGCGTCAGCCACAGGCATCAGCGTGTCGCAGCCAGACTCTCGAGAAAACTCTCCAGCACCAGGTTCGGGCGCCTGCCTTTGCGCGTTACCCAGCTCAGGCTCAGGTCATAGAAGCGCTGCGCGGGCTTGAGTGCCCGCAGGCGCCCCTGCTGGACCCAGGTGCTGGCGTAGTGGTCGGGCAAATAGCCAATGTAACGCCCGGTGAGAATCAGAAACGCCATGCCCTCGCGGTCCGAGGCGCTGGCGGTGCAGTGCAGCGCCTGGTAATGAGCCTGCACTTCAGCCGGCAGGCGGAACGTGGGGGCGATGGCATCCTGGCTGTTGAGGCGCTGGTCGTCGACCTGCTGGTCATCGGCATAGAACAGCGGGTGGCCGACGGCGCAGTACAGCAGCGAACGTTCGCTGTACAGCGGCTGGTATTCCAGGCCCGACAGCGGGCTGGTCTGCGGCACCACGCCGACATGCAGGCTGCCGTCGAGCACGCCTTGTTCTACCTGGCTGGGGGCGATCATGCGGATCTGGATGCGCACATCCGGGCCGCGGTCCTTGAGCTCGGCCAGGGCATGGGTGATGCGCATGTGTGGCAGGGTGACCAGGTTGTCGGTCAGGCCGATGTTCAGCTCGCCGCGCAGGTGCTGGTGCAGGCCGTTGACCTCGGTGCGGAAACTTTCCAGGGCGCTGAGCAGTTGCAAGGCCGAGTGGTATACCTCGCGGCCTTCCTCGGTCAGCGAAAAGCCTGCACGGCCACGCTGGCACAGGCGCAGGCCCAGGCGTTGCTCGAGGTCGTTCATCTGCTGGCTGATGGCCGAGCGGCCGATGCCGAGCACGTTCTCGGCGGCCGAGAAGCCGCCGCACTCGACCACGCTGCGATAGATCTTGAGCAGGCGGATATCGAAATCGCTGACCTGGGCGAGGGCATCGGGGCGTCGGCTCATCTGTTTAGCCTGCTGCTGACTGAAGGTTAGAAATGTTGGGTTTTCCGGACTTTATCGTCATGCGAATTTAGCTGCAACAACAGCCATCGCTGCCCGATCGTCCTACGAGGAACCGCCGATGAACATGCCTGCAACCGACCATCCCGGATTGGCCAGCCAGCTCAAGCTGGATGCCCACTGGATGCCCTACACCGCCAACCGCAATTTCCAGCGCGACCCGCGCCTGATCGTGGCGGCCAAGGGCAACTATCTGGTCGATGACAAGGGCCGCAAGATCTTCGACGCCTTGTCGGGGCTGTGGACCTGCGGTGCGGGGCATACTCGTCAGGAAATCTCCGACGCAGTGGCGCGCCAGGTGGCTACGCTCGATTACTCTCCGGCATTCCAGTTCGGCCACCCGCTGTCGTTCCAGCTGGCCGAAAAAATCGCCAACCTGGTGCCTGGTGACCTGAACCACGTGTTCTATACCAACTCGGGCTCCGAGTGCGCCGATACCGCGCTGAAAATGGTGCGTGCCTACTGGCGCCTCAAGGGGCAGGCCAGCAAGGCCAAGATCATTGGCCGTGCCCGTGGCTACCATGGCGTGAATATCGCCGGCACCAGCCTGGGTGGGGTCAACGGCAACCGCAAGATGTTCGGCCAGTTGCTCGATGTCGACCACCTGCCTCACACCGTGCTGCCGGCCAACGCCTTCAGCAAGGGCCTGCCAGAAGAGGGCGGCATCGCCCTGGCCGATGAGATGCTCAAGCTGATCGAGCTGCACGACGCGTCCAACATTGCTGCTGTGATCGTCGAGCCGCTGGCAGGCTCGGCAGGTGTGCTGCCACCGCCGAAGGGCTACCTGAAGCGCCTGCGCGAAATCTGCACCCAGCACAACATCCTGCTGATCTTCGACGAAGTGATTACCGGTTTCGGCCGTATGGGCGCGATGACCGGTGCCGAAGCCTTCGGGGTTACCCCAGACCTGATGTGCATTGCCAAGCAGGTCACCAACGGCGCCATCCCAATGGGCGCGGTGATCGCCACCGGCGAGATCTACCAGACCTTCATGAACCAGCCGACGCCTGAATACGCGGTCGAATTCCCCCACGGCTATACCTATTCGGCGCACCCGGTTGCATGCGCAGCCGGGATCGCGGCGCTGGACTTGTTGCAAAAGGAAAACCTGGTGCAGTCGGCCGCTGATCTTGCGCCGCACTTCGAGAAGTTGCTGCACGGCGTCAAGGGCACCAAGAATGTCGTCGACATCCGCAACTACGGCCTGGCCGGCGCCATTCAGATTGCCGCCCGCGATGGTGATGCCATCGTGCGCCCCTACGAGGCCGCAATGAAACTGTGGCAGGCCGGCTTCTATGTGCGCTTCGGCGGCGACACCCTGCAGTTCGGGCCAACCTTCAATACCCAGCCGCAGGAGCTGGACCGCCTGTTCGACGCGGTGGGCGAAGCCCTGAACAAGGTCGACTGATTTTTCCGATTTCGACGCCAGGCGCGGCTGATATGGCGCGCGCCGGTTTCTGCCCTCTTTATAGGAGTTATGCATGAGCATCGTTCAGCACTTGATCAACGGCGAGCTGGTCAGCAAAGGTGAGCGCACCACCGACGTTTTCAACCCGTCGACCGGCCAGGCGGTACGCAAGGTCGAGCTGGCCAGCCGCGCGACTGTGCAAGAGGCCATCGATTCGGCCAAGGCCGCGTTCCCGGCCTGGCGTAATACGCCACCGGCCAAGCGCGCCCAGGTGATGTTCCGCTTCAAGCAGTTGCTCGAGCAGAACGAAGCCAAGATCTCGCAGATGATCAGCGAAGAACACGGCAAGACCCTCGAAGACGCTGCCGGCGAACTCAAGCGCGGTATCGAGAACGTCGAGTTCGCTTGCGCAGCGCCTGAAGTGCTCAAGGGTGAATACAGCCGCAACGTCGGGCCGAACATCGATGCCTGGTCGGACTTCCAGCCGCTGGGCGTGGTTGCCGGGATTACCCCGTTCAACTTCCCGGCCATGGTGCCGCTGTGGATGTATCCGCTGGCCATCGCCTGTGGCAACGCATTCATTCTCAAGCCGTCCGAGCGCGACCCGAGTTCGACGCTGTTCATCGCCCAGCTGCTGCTGGAAGCTGGCCTGCCTAAAGGCATCCTCAATGTGGTGCACGGCGACAAGGAAGCAGTCGATGCGCTGATCGAGGCGCCCGAGGTAAAAGCCTTGAGCTTCGTCGGCTCTACGCCGATTGCCGAGTACATCTACGCCGAGGGCACCAAGCGCGGCAAACGCGTACAAGCGCTGGGTGGCGCCAAGAACCACGCAGTGCTGATGCCCGATGCCGACCTGGATAACGCCGTCAGTGCCTTGATGGGCGCAGCCTACGGTTCGTGTGGTGAGCGCTGCATGGCTATTTCGGTGGCGGTGTGCGTGGGTGACCAGGTGGCGGATGCGTTGATCGCCAAGCTTGAGCCGCAGATCAAAGCCCTGAAGATCGGCGCCGGCACGTCCTGTGGCCTGGACATGGGGCCGCTGGTCACTGCAGCTGCGCGTGACAAGGTCGTTGGCTATATAGATGACGGCGTTGCCGCCGGCGCCAGGCTTGTGGTCGATGGCCGCGGGTTCCGCGTCTCGGGTAACGAAGATGGCTATTTTGTCGGCGGCACCTTGTTCGACAAGGTGACCCCTGAAATGCGCATCTATAAAGAAGAGATCTTTGGCCCGGTGCTGTGCATCGTGCGGGTGAACAGCCTCGAGCAGGCGATGCAGCTGATCAACGACCATGAGTATGGCAATGGCACCTGTATCTTCACCCGTGATGGTGAGGCCGCGCGGCTGTTCTGTGACGAGATCGAAGTCGGCATGGTGGGTGTGAACGTGCCGCTGCCGGTACCTGTGGCATACCACAGCTTCGGCGGCTGGAAGCGCTCGCTGTTTGGTGACCTGCATGCCTATGGGCCGGATGGGGTGCGTTTCTATACCCGCCGCAAGGCGATTACCCAGCGTTGGCCGCAGCGTGCCAGCCACGAAGCGTCGCAGTTTGCGTTCCCAAGCCTTTAATAGGTGAATGAGAGCGGGGAGGCCAAACGGCCTCCCCGCTTTGTTTTCGCTTATATTTCAGTTTCTTGAAATAAAGGGTTGACGCCGTTTCAGATCCCCTTATAATGCGCCCCACTTCCAGCGACAA
>NZ_JABWRF020000003.1:0-87500 GCF_014268805.2 Pseudomonas farsensis | reverse complement strand
AGTCAGAGGCGATGAAAGACGTGGTAGCCTGCGATAAGCTTTGGGGAGTCGGCAAACAGACTGTGATCCAGAGATCTCTGAATGGGGGAACCCACTCAGCATAAGCTGAGTATCTTGTACTGAATACATAGGTGCAAGAGGCGAACCAGGGGAACTGAAACATCTAAGTACCCTGAGGAAAAGAAATCAACCGAGATTCCCTTAGTAGTGGCGAGCGAACGGGGACCAGCCCTTAAGCTGGTTTGAGATTAGTGGAACGCTCTGGAAAGTGCGGCCATAGTGGGTGATAGCCCCGTACACGAAAATCTCTTGCCAGTGAAATCGAGTAGGACGGAGCACGAGAAACTTTGTCTGAACATGGGGGGACCATCCTCCAAGGCTAAATACTACTGACTGACCGATAGTGAACTAGTACCGTGAGGGAAAGGCGAAAAGAACCCCGGAGAGGGGAGTGAAATAGATCCTGAAACCGTATGCGTACAAGCAGTGGGAGCCTACTTTGTTAGGTGACTGCGTACCTTTTGTATAATGGGTCAGCGACTTATATTCAGTGGCGAGCTTAACCGAATAGGGGAGGCGTAGCGAAAGCGAGTCTTAATAGGGCGCTTTAGTCGCTGGGTATAGACCCGAAACCGGGCGATCTATCCATGGGCAGGTTGAAGGTTAGGTAACACTGACTGGAGGACCGAACCGACTACCGTTGAAAAGTTAGCGGATGACCTGTGGATCGGAGTGAAAGGCTAATCAAGCTCGGAGATAGCTGGTTCTCCTCGAAAGCTATTTAGGTAGCGCCTCATGTATCACTGTAGGGGGTAGAGCACTGTTTCGGCTAGGGGGTCATCCCGACTTACCAAACCGATGCAAACTCCGAATACCTACAAGTGCCGAGCATGGGAGACACACGGCGGGTGCTAACGTCCGTCGTGAAAAGGGAAACAACCCAGACCGTCAGCTAAGGTCCCAAAGTCATGGTTAAGTGGGAAACGATGTGGGAAGGCTTAGACAGCTAGGAGGTTGGCTTAGAAGCAGCCACCCTTTAAAGAAAGCGTAATAGCTCACTAGTCGAGTCGGCCTGCGCGGAAGATGTAACGGGGCTCAAACCATGCACCGAAGCTACGGGTATCATCTTATGATGATGCGGTAGAGGAGCGTTCTGTAAGCCTGTGAAGGTGAGTTGAGAAGCTTGCTGGAGGTATCAGAAGTGCGAATGCTGACATGAGTAACGACAATGGGAGTGAAAAACTCCCACGCCGAAAGACCAAGGTTTCCTGCGCAACGTTAATCGACGCAGGGTTAGTCGGTCCCTAAGGCGAGGCTGAAAAGCGTAGTCGATGGAAAACAGGTTAATATTCCTGTACTTCTAGTTATTGCGATGGAGGGACGGAGAAGGCTAGGCCAGCTTGGCGTTGGTTGTCCAAGTTTAAGGTGGTAGGCTGAGATCTTAGGCAAATCCGGGATCTCAAGGCCGAGAGCTGATGACGAGTGCTCATTAGAGCGCGAAGTGGTTGATGCCATGCTTCCAAGAAAAGCTCCTAAGCTTCAGATAACTAGGAACCGTACCCCAAACCGACACAGGTGGTTAGGTAGAGAATACCAAGGCGCTTGAGAGAACTCGGGTGAAGGAACTAGGCAAAATGGCACCGTAACTTCGGGAGAAGGTGCGCCGGCGAGGGTCAAGGACTTGCTCCGTAAGCCCATGCCGGTCGAAGATACCAGGCCGCTGCGACTGTTTATTAAAAACACAGCACTCTGCAAACACGAAAGTGGACGTATAGGGTGTGACGCCTGCCCGGTGCCGGAAGGTTAATTGATGGGGTTAGCGCAAGCGAAGCTCTTGATCGAAGCCCCGGTAAACGGCGGCCGTAACTATAACGGTCCTAAGGTAGCGAAATTCCTTGTCGGGTAAGTTCCGACCTGCACGAATGGCGTAACGATGGCGGCGCTGTCTCCACCCGAGACTCAGTGAAATTGAA
This sequence comes from Pseudomonas farsensis, assembly GCF_014268805.2. Classification (GTDB taxonomy): domain Bacteria; phylum Pseudomonadota; class Gammaproteobacteria; order Pseudomonadales; family Pseudomonadaceae; genus Aquipseudomonas; species Aquipseudomonas farsensis. The sequence goes on along the minus strand of NZ_JABWRF020000003.1, from coordinate 85,527 downwards.
ATCGCTGTGAAGATGCAGTGTATCCGCGGCTAGACGGAAAGACCCCGTGAACCTTTACTATAGCTTTGCACTGGACTTTGAGCTTGCTTGTGTAGGATAGGTGGGAGGCTTTGAAGTGGGGACGCCAGTTCTCATGGAGCCATCCTTGAAATACCACCCTGGCAACCTTGAGGTTCTAACTCAGGTCCGTTATCCGGATCGAGGACAGTGTATGGTGGGTAGTTTGACTGGGGCGGTCTCCTCCCAAAGAGTAACGGAGGAGTACGAAGGTGCGCTCAGACCGGTCGGAAATCGGTCGTAGAGTATAAAGGCAAAAGCGCGCTTGACTGCGAGACAAACACGTCGAGCAGGTACGAAAGTAGGTCTTAGTGATCCGGTGGTTCTGTATGGAAGGGCCATCGCTCAACGGATAAAAGGTACTCCGGGGATAACAGGCTGATACCGCCCAAGAGTTCATATCGACGGCGGTGTTTGGCACCTCGATGTCGGCTCATCACATCCTGGGGCTGAAGCCGGTCCCAAGGGTATGGCTGTTCGCCATTTAAAGTGGTACGCGAGCTGGGTTTAGAACGTCGTGAGACAGTTCGGTCCCTATCTGCCGTGGACGTTTGAGATTTGAGAGGGGCTGCTCCTAGTACGAGAGGACCGGAGTGGACGAACCTCTGGTGTTCCGGTTGTCACGCCAGTGGCATTGCCGGGTAGCTATGTTCGGAAGAGATAACCGCTGAAAGCATCTAAGCGGGAAACTTGCCTCAAGATGAGATCTCACTGGGATCTTGAATCCCCTAAAGGGCCGTCGAAGACTACGACGTTGATAGGTTGGGTGTGTAAGCGCTGTGAGGCGTTGAGCTAACCAATACTAATTGCCCGTGAGGCTTGACCATATAACACCCAAGCAATTTGCGCGTAAGCCGAATTGTGGTGGTGAAGACGCATGAACCGAAAGTTCGCGGCACACACAAATCACATATCCGAATTCGCTGGGCTGTTCATCTGAACGGACTGGCTACCGAATTTCTTGACGACCATAGAGCATTGGAACCACCTGATCCCATCCCGAACTCAGTAGTGAAACGATGCATCGCCGATGGTAGTGTGGGGTTTCCCCATGTGAGAGTAGGTCATCGTCAAGATTCATTTCGCAAAACCCCTATCTGCGCATGCAGGTAGGGGTTTTGTCTTTTCCGAGTCGGAAAAAGAGCGGCCCGTGATATGGTTCCCCGGCAGAACCAACCCTCCCAGAGAGCGCTGAATGACCACCACTACCTCGCTGCATCCAGGCTTCATGATCGTCCAGGGCAATCGCCTGGATGAACTGCGCAACCTGGTGGTGAGTGTGATGCGCCGTTTCCCGCTGGCACCGCTAGAGAACGAAATCGCGTTGGTGCAGAGCAACGGCATTGCCCAGTGGCTCAAGCTCGCCTTGGCGCAAGACCCGCAAGATGACGATCAAGGCGGCTGCGGCATTGCTGCCGCCATAGATGTGCAGTTGCCGGGCAGCTTTATGTGGCAGCTCTACCGTCGGGTGCTGGGCCGCGACGAAATCCCTGAAGTGTCGTTGCTGGACAAGGCCCCGCTGACCTGGCGCCTGATGCGCTTGCTGCCCGAAGTGATCGAGCGCCCGCATTTCGAGCCGCTGCGGCGTTTTCTCACCGACGATACCGACCTGCGCAAGCGCTACCAACTGGCCGAGCGCCTTGCCGACCTTTTCGACCAATACCAGGTCTATCGCGCTGACTGGCTGAAAGACTGGGCCAGCGGCAACCACGTGATCAACACCGCCCGTGGCGAGCGCAAGCCCTTGGCGCCCGGCAACCGCTGGCAAGCCGAGCTCTGGCGGACCCTGCTCGAAGACGTGGGCGAGGCCGGCATGGCACAGAGCCGCGCCGGGGTGCACCAGCGCTTCATCGAACGCATCAACGGCCTGGAGCAAGCACCCAAGGGCCTGCCGGCACGCCTGATCGTGTTTGGTATTTCATCGTTGCCGGCCCAGATTCTCGAAGCCCTTGCCGGCCTTGCCCGCTTCAGCCAGGTGCTGCTGTGCGTGCACAACCCCTGCCGCCACCATTGGGGCGACATCGTTGCCGACAAAGACCTGCTGCGCCACCAGTACAAGCGCCAGCAGCGCAAGCAAGGCATGCCGCTGCAGCTGGACGATGAACTGCTGCACCAGCATGCTCACCCGTTGCTCGCAGCCTGGGGCAAGCAAGGCCGCGACTACATCAACCTGCTCGACAGCTACGACGACCCGGGCAGCTATCAAGGCGTATTCAGCGATGGGCGTATCGACCTGTTCAGCGAGGCCGACCCCAAGACCCTGCTGAACCAGCTGCAGGACGATATCCTCGAACTGCGCCCACTAAGCGAAACCCGCGAGCAGTGGCCAGCGGTCAACCCCGCCAAGGACCGCTCGGTACGCTTCCATATTGCCCACAGTCCGCAGCGTGAAGTCGAGATCCTTCACGACCAGTTGCTCGCCCGCTTCAGTGCCGACCCGCACCTGCGCCCGCGTGACATCATCGTCATGCTGCCCGCCATCGATACCTACGCCCCGCACATTCGGGCGGTATTCGGCCAACTGGATCGCAACGACCCACGCTATATCCCGTTCACCCTGACCGATCAGGGCCAACGTGGCCGCGACCCGCTGCTGATCGCCCTGGAACACCTGCTCAAGCTGCCAGACAGCCGCTTTGCAGTGAGTGAAGTGCTCGACCTGCTCGACGTGCCCGCTGTGCGCGCCCGCTTTGCCATCCAGGAAAGCGACCTGCCGACGCTGCACCGCTGGATCGAAGGCGCCGGCATCCGCTGGGGCCTCAATGCCCGGCAACGCGCTACCCTCGGCCTGCCCGAAGGGCTTGAGCAGAACAGCTGGCGTTTCGGCCTGCGGCGCATGCTGCTCGGCTATGCGGTGGGCATGGGCGAAGGCTGCGACGGCATCGAGCCGTTCGATGAGATCGGCGGCCTGGACGCCGCCCTGATTGGCCCGCTGGTCGCGTTGCTCGATGCCCTCGACGTCGCGTGCAATGTGTTGTCTGAGCCGGCCACTGCCACCCAATGGGGTGAGCGCCTGCACGCCTTGTTGCAGATTTTCTTCCTGGCCGAGCACGAGCACGATGAACTGCTGCTGGCCCAGTTGCAGGACCTGCGCGACACCTGGCTGCAGACGTGCGAATCGGTAGCCTTGAACGACCTGCTGCCCCTCACCGTGGTACGCGAGGCGTGGTTGTCGGGCCTGGACCAAGGCAAGCTGTCCCAGCGCTTTCTGGCAGGCTCGGTGAATTTCTGCACGCTGATGCCCATGCGCGCCATCCCGTTCCGTGTGGTTTGCCTGCTCGGCATGAACGACGGCGATTACCCGCGTGCGCAGCAACCGCTCGATTTCGACCTGATGGCCAGCGACTACCGCCCAGGCGACCGCTCACGCCGCGAGGACGACCGCTACCTGCTGCTCGAAGCGCTGCTGTCGGCCCGCGATCAGCTGTATGTCAGCTGGGTCGGGCGCAGCATCCGCGACAACAGCGAGCGCCCGGCCTCGGTATTGATCGGCCAGCTGCGCGACCACCTCGCGGCCGGCTGGCGACTGGCCGGCGCCCAGCACGACGAAAAGCACGACGCCGGCCAGCAACTGTTGCACGCACTGACCCAGGAACACCCGCTGCAACCTTTCAGCCAGCGCTACTTCCACAAGGGCAGCCCGCTGTTCAGCTTCGCCAACGAGTGGCTGGCCCTGCACGGCATCGACGCCAGCGCGCAGGCCGCGCCAGAAGCGCTGCCGCCCTACGAAAGCGACGAACCGCTGACGCTGATGCAATTGCAGGATTTTTTGCGCCACCCGGTCAGGCACTTCTTCAGCCAGCGCCTGAAAGTATTCTTCGAAGCCCTGGAAGCGCCCACCCCTGATGAAGAACCCTTCGTACTCGATGCCTTGCAGCGCTATGGCCTGAGTGAAAGCCTGCTGGGCGCCGCGCTGGCCGACCCCGACAACGCGGAACACGCGCTCAAGGCCCAGGCCCTCAAATTGCAGGCGTGTGGCCTGCTGCCGTTGGCCGGGTTTGGGGAGGCCCTGCAGGCCGAGCTGATCGAGCCGCTGCCCGACCTGCTACAGCGCCACCGGCAATTGCTGCAACGCTGGCCGAGCCTGGTCGAGGGCGCGCTGCCGATCCACTTCGAGCACGGTGGGCAGCGCCTGGAAGGCTGGCTCGGGCGCGTGTACCAGGCGCACGACCAGAGCCTGCTGAGCATCACCACCGTGCCCAACACGCTCAACGCCGGGCGTAACAACCTCAAGCGCCACCGGCTGATCCCCACCTGGGTGATGCACCTGGCGGCCTGCGCCTCAGGTTACCCGCTGCACAGCGCGCTGGTGGCCAGCGACCTGACGCTGCTACTTGCACCCTTGCCCCAGGCTGAAGCGGCCGAGCGCTTGGGCGAGCTGTTGGTTGCGCGCCAGGCGGCAATGAATGCACCGCTGCCGGTGGCGGCCAAAACCGCCTTCGCCTGGCTGGCCCAGGAAGACCCGGACAAAGCCCTGGCCGCTGCCGCCCGTGCCTACGAAGGTGACGGCCAGAACAGCTTTGGCGAGCGCAGCGAAAGCCTCGCCCTGGCCCGCCAGTACCGCGACTTTGCCGCGCTCAGCGAAGATGAAACCTTCGAAGGCTGGTGCGAAACCTTGTACCGGCCGCTGTTCGCTGCCCCCTGGCAAACCCTCGGCAACACGGAGAGCGCCCAATGAGCCAGGCCCGCCCATTGGCCTTGAGTTTCCCCTTGCACGGCAGCCAGCTGATCGAAGCCAGCGCCGGCACCGGCAAGACCTTCACCATCTCGGCGTTGTACCTGCGGCTGATCTTGGGCCATGGCGACGACCAGGCGTTCAGCCGCGAACTGCTGCCGCCGCAGATTCTCGTGGTGACCTTCACCGACGCCGCCACCAAAGAGCTGCGCGAGCGGATCCGCGCCCGCCTGGCGGAAGCTGCGCGGTTTTTCCGCGGCGAGCTTGCCGGCGCCGACCCGCTGCTGCACCTGCTGCGCGATGACTACCCCGAAGCGCACTGGCCGCGCTGTGCCAACCGCCTGGAAATTGCCGTGCAATGGATGGATGAGGCCGCCGTCTCGACCATCCACGGCTGGTGCCAGCGCATGCTGCGCGAGCACGCCTTCGACAGTGGCAGCCTGTTCACCCAGAGCCTGGAAACCGACCACAGCGAATTGCTCGGCCAAGTGGTTCGCGATTACTGGCGGCGCTTCTGCTACGGCATGCGCGGCGAGTCGCTGAACTGGGTGCGCAGCAACTGGGTCAGCCCCGACGCATTGTTGCCACGTATCCGCCCCCTGTTCGGGCGCATGCGCGCCGAGGTGAGCGAGCTTGAGCCACAGGCACTGATCGAAGCAGCCCTGCGCCTGCGCACCGAGCAGCTCGACCAGCTCAAGGCGCCCTGGGCTGTCTGGGCCGACGAGCTGCAGCAGATCTGCCGCGATGCCGTCGCGGCCAAGCACGCCGATGGCCGCAAGCTGCAAGCCCGCTACTTCGAACCGTGGTTCGACAAGCTGCGCGCCTGGGCCGGCGACGCGCAGGCGATGGAGCTGGACCTGGGCACCGGCTTCACGCGCCTGACCCCCGACGGCATGGCCGAAGCGTGGAAAGTCGGCGAGCCGCCGCAGCACCCGGGCCTGCAAGCCATGCATGGCCTGCGCGAGCAGTTGCAGAACCTGCCAACCCCCGATGCGCAATTGCTGGAGCACGCCGCAGGGTGGGTTTCGGCGCGCTTTGAGGTGGAAAAACGCCGCCGCGCCGAGATGGGCTTCGACGACATGCTGCTGCGCCTGCAACAGGCGCTGCGCAGCGAGGCGGGCGAGCGCCTGGCCGCGCTGATTCGCGAGCAGTTCCCGGTCGCGCTGATCGACGAGTTCCAGGACACGGACCCGGTGCAGTACGGCATCTTCGAGCGTATCTACCGCATCAGCGACAACAACCCCGACACCGGCCTGTTCATGATCGGCGACCCCAAGCAGGCGATCTACGCCTTCCGCGGCGCTGACATCTTCACCTACCTGGCCGCCCGGCGCGCCACCACCGGGCGCTTGCACAGCCTGGACACCAACTACCGCTCAAGCCAGGCCATGGTCGCTGCGGTCAACCGCGTGTTCATGCTGGCCGAACAGCGCGAGCAAGGCCGGGGCGCATTCCTGTTCCGCGCCAAGGGCGACAACCCGCTGCCGTTCATCGAGGTCAAAGCCAAGGGCCGCAGCGAGCAGTTGCAGATCGACGGCCAAGCGTGTCCGGCGCTGCAATGCTGGCAACTCCAAAGCGATGAGCCGGTCGCCAATACCCTGTACCGCCAGCGCATGGCCGCCAGTTGCGCAAGCCACATCGTTGCCTTGCTCAATGGCGGCCAGCAGGGCGTGACCGGCTTTGCCGATGAAGAGGGCAGGCTACGGCCATGCCTGCCGTCGGATATCGCCATCCTGGTGCGTGATGGGCGCGAGGCGCAGATGGTCCGCGCCGAGCTTGCCGCCCGTGACGTGCGCAGTGTGTATCTGTCCGACAAGGACTCGGTATTTGCCGCGCAAGAAGCCCATGACTTGCTGGCGTGGCTAAAGGCCTGCGCCGAACCCGACTCCGAGCGCCTGCTCAAGGCCGCGCTGGCCAGCCTTACCCTCGACCTGCCGCTGCGTGAGCTTGAGCGGCTGAACCAGGACGAGCGGGTCTGGGAAAACTGGGTCATGGATTTCCGTCGTTACCGCGAAACCTGGCAGCGCCAAGGCGTGTTGCCGATGTTGCGGCGCCTGTTGCATGACTTCCAGTTGCCGCGCAGCCTGATGGTTCGCAGCGACGGCGAGCGCGTGTTGACCAACCTGCTGCACCTGGCCGAGCTGCTGCAACAGGCCGCCGGTGAGCTGGATGGCGAGCAGGCGCTGATTCGGCACCTGGCCGAACACCTGGCCAATGCCGGGCAGGCCGGCGAGGAGCAGATACTGCGCCTTGAGAGCGATGAGCAGTTGGTCAAAGTGGTGACCATCCACAAGTCCAAAGGCCTTGAATACCCGTTGGTGTACCTGCCGTTCATCTGCACCGGCAAGCCCGTGGACGGCTCGCGCCTGCCGCTGGCCTGGCATGACGACGACGGCGCCAGCCAGCTGACCTTGACCCCCACCGCCCAGCAGATAGAGCGCGCCGACGACGAGCGCCTGGCCGAAGACCTGCGTCTGCTCTATGTGGCCCTGACCCGCGCCCAGCATGCCTGTTGGCTGGGCGTTGCCGATTTGAAGCGCGGCAGCCAGCGCAGCTCGCAATTGCACCGCTCGGCCTTGGGCTACCTGCTCGGCGGCGGCCAGCCCCTGGCTGCCTCCAGCCAGCTCGGCGAATGGTTGCAGGCACTCGGTAACGACATGCCTGCGATCAGCAGCGCGCCGCTGCCCGAGGCCGACGAGCAGCGCTACCGCATCCCTGCCAGCGAGCACGAGCTGTTGCCACCACGCAAGCCGCGCCGCGCGGCAGCCGAGAACTGGTGGATCGCCTCTTACAGCGCCTTGCGCGTGGGCGATCAGACCCTGGTCGCCGACAGCTCTCAGGCCCAGCAGCTACTCGATGACGAAGTGCTCGACAGCCAGTTGCTGCGCGAAGTCCCGGCCGAGGCCGGCGACATTCACCGCTTCCCCCGTGGCCCGGCGCCCGGTACTTTCCTTCATGGTTTGCTGGAATGGGCGGGCCGCGAAGGCTTTGCCGAGGTGGGCGCGCAGCCCGAGCAAATCGTGCGCACTGTCGGCCAGCGGTGTAACCGCCGCGACTGGAACGGCTGGATCCCGACCCTGACGCAATGGTTGCAGGCCATGCTGGTGCAGCCGATGCCGCTGCAGCAGGGCACCCTGACGTTGGCAGGCCTGAACCAGTACCAGATCGAGATGGAGTTCTGGTTCGCCAGCCATCAGGTCAATGTGCTGCAGCTCGACCACCTGGTGGCGCGCCACACCCATGATGGCGCTGCGCGACCCGCCCTCCAGCCGAGCCAGCTCAACGGCATGTTCAAAGGCTTCATCGACCTTGCCTTCGAGCTGGACGGGCGCTACTACGTGGCCGACTACAAGTCCAACTGGCTTGGCCCCGACGCCCAGGCCTACAACGCGCTGGCCATGGAGCAGGCGATCCTCGATCACCGTTACGACTTGCAGTACGTGCTCTACCTGCTGGCCCTGCATCGCCAGTTGCGTGCGCGGCTGCCAGATTACGACTACGACCGCCATGTTGGCGGTGCCTTGTTCATCTTCCTGCGTGGCGTCACCGCCGCAGGCCACGGCCTGTATCAGGCCCGCCCGCCACGGGCGCTGATCGAAGCGCTCGATGCGTTGTTCCGGGGCGAGCAAGCCCCGGAACAGCAGGACCTGTTTGCCGGAGCGGTGCCATGAGCCGAAGCCTTGCCGACCTGCTGCCCACCGCACTTCAGGCCGAGCACCTCAGTGCCCTGGCGCCACTGCGCGACAGCCTCGACCTGCTGGCCCTGCTCGACCGCTGGGTGGAACGCGGCTGGCTGCGTGCCCTGGACCGGGCCTTCGTGAGTTTTCTCGAAGAGCGCGCCCCCGGCAGTGACCCCTTGCTGCTGCTGGCCGCCGCACTGGCCAGCCACCAGTTGGGCCATGGGCATGTCTGCCTGGACCTTGCGCAAACCTTGGCCGAGCCCGATTTTGCCCTGTCGCTGCCGCCTGAGGGCGATGCCCTGGCCGGGCCATTGCTGCTGCCTTCGCAGCTGCTGGCTAGCCTCGACCTGGCTACCTGGCTGCAGCGCATCGGCGAAAGCCCGCTGGTGGCTGCTGCCGATGCCCCCGAGCAGCGCACCCGGCCATTGGTGCGCAGCGGCGAGCGGTTGTACCTGCGCCGCTACTGGGCCTATGAACGGCGCATTGATGCGGCGTTGCACCAGCGCCTGGCGCGCCATCAATCGCTGCAGCCCGACCTTGCCGAGCGCCTGGAGCAGCTGTTTGCCGGCGGTGCGCCCGCAGGCGAGGTGGACTGGCAGAAACTAGCCTGCGCCTTGGCGACCCGCGCAGGCTTCAGCGTAATAACGGGAGGTCCCGGCACCGGCAAGACCACCACTGTGGTGCGCCTGCTGGCCCTGCTGCAAGCGCCGGCAGTGGAGCAGGGCAGGCCCCTGCGCATCCGCCTGGCGGCGCCCACCGGCAAGGCGGCGGCGCGGCTGACCGAGTCCATCGGCCAACAGGTCGAGCGGTTGCAGGTCGACAGCAGCGTGCGCGCGCACATTCCCACTGAAGTCAGCACCGTTCACCGGCTGCTCGGCAGCCGTCCCGGCTCTCGGCATTTTCGGCATAACGCCGGTAACCCGCTGCCGCTGGATGTGCTGGTGGTCGACGAAGCGTCGATGATCGACCTGGAGATGATGGCCAACCTGCTCGATGCGCTGCCGCCTGCTGCCCGCCTGGTGCTGCTCGGCGACAAGGACCAGCTGGCCTCGGTCGAGGCGGGCGCGGTGCTCGGCGACCTGTGTCGCGACGCCGAAGAAGGCTGCTATTGGCCGCAGACGCTGAGCTGGCTGGAGCAGGTGGGTGGGCAGTCACTGGCGGCAACCGGCCTGACCGCTGCCGTGGCGCCCAGCAAGCCGTTGGCCCAGCAAATTGTCATGCTGCGCCACTCGCGGCGCTTTGGCGAAGGCAGCGGCATCGGCCAGTTGGCGCGGCTGGTCAACCGCCAGCAGGCGCCCGAAGCCCGCGAAATGCTGGCCAGCGCGCCTGCCGATGTGTTCTGCCTGACCCTGGGCGGCGAGCACGACAAGCGCTTCGACCGCCTGCTGCTGGACGGCCTCAATCGCGGCGCCGACGGCCCGCAGGGCTATCGCAGCTACCTGCGCGCCATCGGCCGCCTGCGCCCGCCGCCCGGTACTGGCGCCGATGATCCGCGCTGGGAACACTGGGCGGCCGAGGTGCTGCACAGCTTCGAGGACTTCCAGTTGCTGTGTGCGGTGCGCCGTGGCGCCTGGGGTGTCGAGGGCCTGAACGAACGGGTCGCGCGGGTGCTGCACAACGCCGGGCTGATCGACAGCCAGCAAGCCTGGTACGAAGGCCGCCCGGTATTGGTCACCCGCAATGACTACGGCCTTGGCTTGATGAACGGCGACATCGGCATCGCCTTGCGTTTGCCCGATGACCAGGGCCAGGCGCTGCTGCGGGTGGCGTTCCCACGCAACGACGGCAGCGGCGGGGTGCGCTTCGTGCTGCCCAGCCGGCTCAACGAGGTGGAAACCGTATTCGCCATGACCGTGCACAAGTCCCAGGGCTCGGAGTTCGCCCATACCGCGCTGGTGCTGCCGGATGCGTTGAACCCGGTGCTGACCAAAGAGCTGGTGTACACCGGTATCACCCGTGCCAAGCATTGCTTCAGCCTGATCGAGCCGCGTGCCGGGGTATTCGAAGACACTGTGGCGCGTAAGGTACGGCGGGTTTCCGGGCTGATGTTGGAGCACACGCAGTGATGGCACACAGCGGCACTATGCTATCGTTGCGGCATTACTTGGTAACACACTGAGAGAACCGCCCATGACCGTGGCAGTGTCGGCCTTGAGACGAGTGACGGACCCTGCGCTCTCGCTGCTGCTGGCCACGCTGTTGCTGTTTGGCACCTGCGCCCATGCCGACAGCGGCGCCGCTGTCGCCCAGGCCCAGCAGCGCGCCAAGGCGGTCACCCATGTGGTGCTGGGCATCCTTGGCTACGCCCGCTGGCCCAACACCCCCAACCCGCTGCGCTTGTGCCTGGTCGGCCCCACGGAATATGCCGACGACCTGATCAAGGGCAACCTGCAGAATTCCGGGCAGCCGTTGCAGGTGCGCCGCCTGCTGGCCGATGACGCAAGCGTGGCCCAGGCCTGCGACGCGGTGTACATCGGCAAGCTCGACACGGCCCAGCGCGGGCGCCTGTTCACCACCCTGACGGGCCAGCCGGTGCTCAGCATCAGCGAGGCCGATGACCCGTGCACGGTCGGCAGCCTGTTCTGCCTGCGGGTCAGCGACCAGCAGGTCGCGTTCGAGGTCAACCTGGATTCGGTCGCGCGCAGCGGCGTGCGCATTCACCCCAGCGTGCTGCAGTTGTCGCGGCGCCGGGCGGTGCAGCCGTGAAGCGTAGGACGTTGCGCTACCCGTTGCCGACCTTGCGCTCGGTGCTTGGGCGTGGCCACCTGTGTGTCGCGCTGCTGGCTGCGGGCCTTGCCGGGGTGCTGGTGACGCTGCTCGGGGTGGCGGCGCTACGGGTGTACGCCAGCCACAATCTGGACCTGATCGCCCGCTCCATCAGCTACACCGTCGAGGCCGCCGTGGTGTTCGATGACAGCGCAGCGGCCAACGAGGCACTGGCGCTGATCGCCAGCAATGAAGAAGTGGCCGACGCCAAGGTGTACGGCAAGGACGGCGTATTGCTGGCGCGCTGGCAGCGCGACGACGCGGGCCTGTTTGCGCAGTTGCAGGCGCAGGTGGCCGACACACTGCTCGAAGACCCGATCAACCTGCCGATACAACATATGGGGCAGCCAGTCGGCCACGTCGAGCTGACCGGGCAGGGCGGTAGCCTGATGCGTTTTCTGCTCAGCGGGCTGGGCGGTATTCTGCTGTGCAGCGTGGTCAGTGCGCTGCTGGCGCTGTACCTGTCGCGGCGTGTGTTCGGCAATATCATCCGCCCGCTGCGCCATCTTGCCAGCGTTGCCCACGCCGCTCGGCGCGAGCGCAGTTTCGACCGCCGCGTGCCGCCGACCGGCATCGCCGAACTGAATGAACTGGGCAACGACTTCAACGCCTTGCTCGATGAACTGGAAGCCTGGCAGAGCCACCTGCAAAGCGAGAACCAGACGCTCGCCCACCAGGCCAGCCACGACAGCCTGACCGGCCTGCCCAACCGCGCCTATTTTGAAGGCCGCCTGCACCGCTGCCTGCGCAACGCCGCACAGCATCAGGGGCAGGTGGCGCTGTTGTTCCTCGACAGCGACCACTTCAAGCAGATCAACGACCGCCTTGGCCATGCCGTGGGCGATGAAGTGCTGATCAGTGTCGCCAGCCGGGTACGCGCGCAGTTGCGCGAGCACGACCTGGTGGCGCGGCTGGGCGGTGACGAGTTCGCCGTACTGCTAAGCCCCCTGCCGGCCCGCGAAGACGCCCAGCGCATCGCCGAAAAGGTGGTGAGCAGCATGCAGGTGCCGATCCAGCTGAGCGATGGCAGCAGCATCACCACCTCGTTGAGCGTGGGCATCGCGTTTTACCCGGACGACGGCCACGACCCGGCCAGTCTGCTCAATGCCGCCGATGCGGCGATGTACCAGGCCAAGCGCAAGCGCCGTGGCCAATGGCAAGTGGCGCAGACGGAAAGCTGCGCCGCTGATGGAAAAAACAGGAGCTGAACCGTGATCGAGCGTGTGTTGAATGTCCGTATTGCCCTGCTGGCCTTGTTGCTGGCCGTGCTGGCGCTACAAGGCTGCCAGAGCGTGCCGCCCAAAGGCCTGAGCCCTGAGCAGATTGCCGTGCTCAAACGCGAAGGCTTTGCCCCTACCGATGAAGGCTGGGCCTTCGACTTGTCGGGCAAGGTGCTGTTCGGCAGCGACGTGGACGGCCTCAACAGCCAGAGCCAGGCCATCGTCGAGCGCATTGGCAAAGCCTTGCTGTCGGTCGATATCCAGCAGGTGCGTATCGACGGCCATGCCGATGCATCGGGCAAGGCCGCCTACAACCAGCAACTCTCCGAGCGCCGCGCCCAAAGCGTTGCCAATGCCCTGACCGGTATCGGCATGCAGGCGCAGAACATCAAGACCCGCGGGCTCGGCAGCAGCCAGCCGGTGGCCGACAACCGCACCGGGGCTGGGCGGATGGAGAACCGGCGGGTGTCGATTGTGGTGGCGTCGGATTGAAGGGGCTAGTTGTGCTGCAAGTGGTGGTCCTAAACGGCCCCGGCCTATTAAATCGGGCAGTGTTATGACTCCCCGAGAGGTCCGCGTTCGGGCAGAGGAATCTCCGCTTCAATGTTGCCCATTAGCAGGTATACAGGGCAATCAAGTTCGTCATTATTTGCAGTAAGCGCAGACCCGGCCTGAAAGTGCGCGTCATCGCCGTTAAATCCTTCAGCGTTCAAAAGGTCACTAATTTTCATTTCCATCAGCTCCAGTAATTCTGGGTCCATGGTCTCAACTTTTTTGTTTAGGAAGACCACGAGGTGCTCTACGCCTGCCGCTCGGCACAGTTTTAACTGCGTTTTGACGACCAGCATAGAGTCATCAGTTTGTGAGCAAACCAGGATGGCACCGTCAACCTTGGCTGCACCACTTTCCAAATATTTCACACAGTCAGTGTGATCTGGAAAATCTAACTGCCTGCAGATGCGGTTGTGCGTCTCATACTCCACACGAGCAACTTTATAGCGCGCGTTGCCACTTATTTCTTCTTTCCCCTCACACAGGTCTTTGTATTCCGCTCTGGTTGTCGCATAAAACTTCGCGCTGTAATGAGTCAGCGCGGCGGTGAGGGTTGTCTTGCCTTGGCCTGCATCGCCGATCACGATCAGGTTCAGGCACGGCTTGGTTCTCCCAGAGTTTGATTGCATGACCGTCACTCCTTGAAAGTGTATTCAAGAACATTTGGCGCCCTCCGCGGAGCTTGGTCTACTGGCAAAAATGACAGGTCGGCAACCCCTCAGTGCCGCATATCCCACTTTCAAGCAAACCTCATTTCCCGCGTCTCGCCCATCAATAGCGGCGCATTGGCTTCGGTCACCTCGCGGATGTAATCCCACAGCAGGGTAATGCGCTTCAATTTGCGCAAATCCTCCCGGCAATACATCCAGAATTGCCGCGTCACCTCGATCTGCTCCGGCAACACCGTCACCAACCGTGGGTCCTGGGCGGCCAGGAAGCAGGGCAGGATCGCCAGGCCGCGCCCTTGCAGGGCGGCGGTGTACTGGGCAATCACGCTGGTGCTGCGCAGGTGCGCCTGGGCGTTGGGGATGAGGTTGGCCAGGTACAGAAGCTCCGAGCTGAACGCCAGGTCGTCCACATAGCTGATGAACGGATGGCTGGCCAGGTCTGCCAGGGTGTTGATTGGCGCATGGTTGTCGAGGTAACCCTGGGTGGCGTACAGGCGCAGGCGGTAGTCGCACAGCTTGCAGCACACATAGGGGCCGTGCTCGGGGCGCTCCAAGGCGATGACGATGTCGGCCTCGCGCTTTGACAGGCTGATGAAGTGCGGCAGCGGCAGGATGTCGACCGAGATCGCCGGCCAGGCATCGACGAAATGGCTCAGTTGCGGGGTGACAAAGAAACTGCCAAAGCCCTCGGTACAGCCCATGCGCACATGCCCCGACAACGCGACCCCGGAGCCCGACACTTGCTCGCAAGCCATGTGCAGCGTGCTCTCGATGGCCTCGGCGTAACCCAGCAGGCGCTGGCCCTCGGCGGTCAGCACAAAGCCGCTGGTGCGGGATTTTTCGAACAATAACGTGCCCAGCGCCCCTTCCAGCGAGCTGATGCGCCGCGACACCGTGGTGTAGTCCACCGCCAGGCGCTTGGCGGCGCTGCTGGCCTTGCGGGTGCGCGCTACCTCAAGAAAGAACTTGAGGTCGTCCCAGTTCAGCGCGCTCAGGGAGGTGAGGTCTTTTTGCATGATGATCCGGTTTTTTTGTTGATTCTTGTTGGATGTTTGCACATCTATACTCGAACTCAGCCCCTACACGCCACCCCGTGGTCATTCCGGGCGCTGGCATCATCGCTGCGACAATAATTCCAAGGAGAGCGCAGATGAACGCACCGCACACCCCAGACCAGACCCAGGTCGAGCAGGTCAAGCTGTTGATCGACGGCCAATGGGTCGAGTCGAAAACCCGCGAATGGCGCGACATCGTCAACCCGGCAACCCAGCAAGTGCTGGCGCGGGTGCCGTTTGCCACTGCCGAGGAGGTAAGCGCCGCCGTCGCCGCCGCCGAGCGCGCCTTCAAGACCTGGCGCGACACCCCGATTGGCGCGCGCATGCGCATCATGCTCAAGCTGCAGGCGCTGATCCGTGAGCACAGCAAGCGCATCGCCCAGACCCTCAGCGCTGAACAGGGCAAGACCATTGCCGACGCCGAGGGCGATATTTTCCGCGGCCTTGAAGTGGTCGAGCACGCCGCTTCAATCGGCACCCTGCAAATGGGCGAATTTGCCGAAAACGTGGCCGGCGGCGTAGATACCTACACCCTGCGCCAGCCTATCGGTGTGTGCGCCGGCATCACCCCGTTCAACTTCCCGGCGATGATCCCGCTGTGGATGTTCCCCATGGCCATCGTCTGTGGCAATACCTTCGTGCTCAAGCCGTCCGAACAGGACCCGCTGTCCACCGTGATGCTGGTGGAGCTGGCGCTGGAAGCCGGGGTGCCGGCGGGCGTGCTCAACGTGGTGCACGGCGGCAAGGAGGTGGTCGATGCCATCTGCACCCACCCGGACATCAAGGCGATTTCGTTCGTTGGCTCCACCGAGGTCGGCACCCACGTCTACAACCTCGGCAGCCAGCACGGCAAGCGCGTGCAGTCGATGATGGGCGCCAAGAACCACGCCGTGGTGCTGCCTGACGCCAACCGCACGCAGACCGTCAACGCCTTGGTCGGCGCTGCGTTCGGCGCCGCCGGCCAGCGCTGCATGGCCACCTCGGTCGCGGTGCTGGTGGGCAAGGCCCGCGAGTGGCTGCCGGACATCAAGGAAGCGGCGTCCAAACTCAAGGTCAACGCCGGCTGCGAGCCTGGCACCGATGTCGGCCCGGTGGTGTCCCGGCGCGCCAAGGAGCGCGTGTTGGGGCTGATCGAGAGCGGCATCAAGGAAGGCGCCACGCTCGAACTCGATGGCCGCGATGTGCAAGTGCCGGGCTATGAGCAAGGCAACTTCATTGGCCCGACCCTGTTCTCCGGCGTGACCACCGACATGCAGGTGTACACCCAGGAGATCTTCGGCCCGGTGCTGGTGACCCTGACTGTCGATACCCTCGATGAGGCCATCGCGCTGGTCAACGCCAACCCGTTCGGCAACGGCACAGGCCTGTTCACGCAAAGCGGCGCGGCGGCGCGCAAGTTCCAGAGCGAGATCGACATCGGCCAGGTGGGTATCAACATCCCGATCCCGGTGCCTGTGCCTTATTTCAGCTTTACCGGCTCGCGCGGCTCCAAGCTCGGCGACCTCGGCCCGTACGGCAAACAAGTGGTGCAGTTCTACACTCAGACCAAGACCGTCACCGCCCGCTGGTTCGATGACGACAGCGTCAACGACGGTGTGAACACCACCATCAGCCTGCGCTAAGGAGTTCGCCATGCGTATTGCATTCATCGGCCTGGGCAACATGGGCGCGCCCATGGCCCGCAACCTGATCAAGGCCGGGCATCAGTTGCAGCTGTTCGACCTCAACCAGAGCGTGCTGGCCGAGCTTGCCGAACTGGGCGGGCAGATCAGCCGTTCTCCCAAGGACGCGGCGGCCAACAGCGAGTTGGTGATCACCATGCTGCCGGCTGCGGCCCATGTGCGTGGGGTTTACCTGAACGACGACGGCGTGCTGGCGGGGATCAAGCCCGGCACTCCGACGGTGGACTGCAGCACCATCGACCCGCAGACCGCCCGCGATGTGTCCAAGGCGGCCGCCGCCAAAGGCATCGACATGGGTGATGCGCCGGTCTCCGGCGGCACCGGGGGCGCGGCGGCCGGCACCTTGACCTTCATGGTGGGCGCCAGTGCCGAACTGTTCGCCACCCTCAAGCCGGTGCTGGAGCAGATGGGCCGCAACATCGTGCACTGTGGTGAGGTGGGGACCGGGCAGATTGCCAAGATCTGCAACAACCTGCTGCTGGGCATTTCGATGATCGGTGTGTCCGAGGCCATGGCCTTGGGCAACGCGCTGGGCATCGACACCCAGGTGCTGGCCGGCATCATCAACAGCTCGACCGGGCGTTGCTGGAGTTCAGACACCTATAACCCGTGGCCTGGCGTGATCGAGACAGCGCCGGCGGCACGCGGTTATACCGGTGGCTTTGGCGCCGAACTGATGCTCAAGGATTTGGGCCTGGCCACTGAAGCTGCCCGCCAGGCGCACCAGCCGGTGATCCTCGGCGCGGTGGCGCAGCAGCTGTATCAGGCCATGAGCCTGCGCGGTGACGGCGGCAAGGATTTCTCGGCGATCGTCGAGGGGTATCGCAAGAAGGATTGATTCGACAAGCGAGTTAGATCGCGGGGCCGTGTGCCTTTCCTCTGCAACTGAGCACCAGGGGAAAGGCATCCGGCCCCGCGTTTTTTTGCTCAGCCTAAGCGACGCGGCCTGGCGTAGGAGCGGCCTTGTGTCGCGAAAGGGCCGCAAAGCGGCCCCGGCGATTTTGCAGATGGTCGAGATAGTGGGGCCGCTACGCAGCCCATCGCGACACAAGGCCGCTCCTACACATTGACCGCGTCAAATCCAGGCATCCAGCCCCAACGCGCAATGGGCTGTCAGGCAAACACGAAATACTTGCGCACGGTCTCGACCACTTCCCAAGTGCCTTTCATGCCCGGTTCGATCACGAACACATCGCCGCCCTTGAGGTGCTTGGGTTCTTCGCCTTCCGGGGTGATGATGCAGTAGCCTTCGAGGAAGTGGCAGAACTCCCACTTGTCGTAGTTGACCTCGAACTTGCCCGGGGTGCAGATCCAGGTGCCCATGATCTTGCTGCCGTCAGCCGACAGGTAGGCGTTGAGGTTGACCGTGTGCGGCTCGCCGCCGATGCGCTTCCATTTGGTCGCATCGACGACCGGGGTTGGGCAGGTTTCGCGCAGCACGGTGATGAAATCGGACATGGCGTGGCTCCAGGCAAAGAGTGGTAAGACTCACTACCATAGGGCCATCGCCGTGCCCGCAGTTGCCTAGGCTCGACGCTCAGCTGTCTGCCTGCGCTATCACCCGCCTTACGCCCACCAGTAACGCACGAAGTGAAAGAACACGGGCGCGGCGAAGCACACCGAGTCGATGCGGTCGAGCATGCCGCCGTGGCCTTCGATCATGTGGCCCCAGTCCTTGACGCCACGGTCGCGCTTGATCGCCGACATCACCAGGCCGCCGAAGAAGCCCATGGCGTTGACGGTCAGCGCCATCAGTGCAGCCTGCCAGAAGGTGAACGGGGTGATCCAGCACAGCATGGCGCCGATCAGGGTGGCCAGCGCTACACCGCCCAGCAGGCCTTCGAGGGTTTTCGAAGGCGACAGGTTAGGCGCCACCTTGCGCTTGCCGAACAGCTTGCCGCACACGTATTGCAGCACATCGCTCAGTTGCACCACGATGATCAACCAGGCGATCAGCAGCAGGTTGCGGCCTTCGAAGCCCGGGATGTCCAGGGTCATCAGCGCCGGCACCGCCGAGACGCAGTACACCGCGATCATCAGGCCCCACTGCACCTTGGAGGCGCGCTCCAGGAACCGCGTGGTGTCGCCGCCAAGGCTGGCCAGGATCGGTAGCAGCAGGAACAGGTAAACCGGGATGAAAATGCTGAACAGCCCGTACCAGTCCATGGCGATCAGCAGGTACTGCACCGGCAGTGCCAGGTAGAAGGCTGCCGCCAGCGCCGGGTAGTCGCTACGCCGGGTTGGGGTGAGGGTCATGAATTCGCGCAGGGCGTAGAACGACACGCCGTAGAACAGCACGATCACGCCATATTTGCCGAACACGAAGGCGATGCCGATCACCAGCACCATCACCCACCAGGCGTTGATGCGGGCGTTGAGGTTGTCGATCACGGCATGCGGGGCAGGGCCTGCGCGCCATTTGAGCAGGCGGCCGATCAGGCTGGCGAGCAGCAGCAAGGCGCCAATGCCAGCGAACAGGGACAGCGTGTTGTGATCCATTTCAGGCTTCCTTCGGGGCCAGGTTCAGCAGGGCCTGGCGGGCCCGCTCGAGAAACGCTTGCTTGCTTTCATCGTCCTGCAGGTGCAGCGGCTCACCAAAGCTCAAGGTGCACAGCAGCGGCAAGGGCAGGGCGCGGCCCTTGGGCATGACCCGGTTGAGGTTGGCGATCCACACCGGCACCAGCTCGACTTGCGGGTTGGCGGCGGCCAGGTGGTACAGCCCGCTCTTGAACGCCAGCAACTGCTCATCGCCCAGGTTGCGCGTGCCTTCCGGGAAGAAGATCAGCGAGTCGCCCTGGGCGAAGGCATCGAGCACCGGCTGCAGCGGGTTGCCTTCGGCGGACGGGCGCTGGCGGTCGATCAGCACGGCGTTGAACACCCGGCGGATGATGAACTCGCGCAGGCCCGGTTTGCACCAGTAGTCGGCACCGGCCACCGGCCGGGTGTGGCGGCGTAGCGTCTCGGGCAACGCCGCCCACAGCAGCACGAAGTCGCCGTGGCTGCTGTGGTTGGCGAAGTACAGGCGCTGTACCGGTTGCGGCGTGCAGCCCAGCCACAAGGCGCGGGCGCCGGTGATCAGGCGAGCGGCGGAGGTAATGGCGAAGGCGGTCAGGCTGGCAAGCATGGCATCGGTCTTATCCGGTGAAGGGGAGGGTGAGAATCAACAGTAGCTGCAAAGCCAGGCACACGGCCTGGCGGTTGAGCAGCGACAGTGCGCCTTGGCTGCGGGCAGGCCAGTCGCGGCTGTCGCAGGCTTGGGCCTTGAGCCGCAGCGCATGCAGGGCGCGGTCCAGGGCTTGGGTGTCGGCAGGCAGGTCGCCGCTTGCAGCCATGCGCGTGAACAACTCGGCATCCAGCGCCACGCGCACGGCCCAGTACTTATGGGCAAGGCCCAGCAGCACCAGGCCTGCACAGAGCACTTTTGGCAGCATGGGTAGCGCAAGGCCCAGCAGCGGCGCCAGGCTCAGCGCCAACGCCAGCAGGGTGATGCCGTCTGACAGGCGCTCCAGCTGGCGGCCACGGGCCAGCAGGCTGGCGGTAACAAACAGGTTCATGGCCGGGCTTCCAGGCGTTGCAGCACCTGCTGATGGGCTGGATGCAGGACTACGCCCGGGCGTGCCTGGCGGATCAGCGCCTCGGCATCGGCGCAGGTCGCGCAGCGCCCACTGGCGAGCAGCCAGGCGGCAACGGCGCTGGCACTGCGCGAATAGCCCAGCGCGCAGCAGACCAATACCGGGCCGTGCTGGCGCAAGCGCTCTATGGCTTGCGCGGCTTGCTCCAAGGTGTTTTTGTCCGGGGCGATCAGGTCCAGCGATGGCAGGCACACATAGCGCTGCGCCGCCTCGAACCCCGCGGTGGCGGCGCTACAGCCCAGCTCCGCACTCAAATCCACAAGCCCAGCGAACCCCGACGCATCAGCCTTGCCAGGCACCCGCCCCAGATAAACCCCGTCGCACACCTCGTCG
This sequence comes from Pseudomonas farsensis, assembly GCF_014268805.2. Taxonomy (GTDB): domain Bacteria; phylum Pseudomonadota; class Gammaproteobacteria; order Pseudomonadales; family Pseudomonadaceae; genus Aquipseudomonas; species Aquipseudomonas farsensis. The sequence continues at coordinate 65,207 of NZ_JABWRF020000003.1, read as the reverse complement.
GCCTGTGGGTGGCGCCGGGTCCACAGCCGTGAGTTGACCCACGCCCCCAGCAGGTACGGCGCCAGCAAGCAGCGCGCAGCGAGCGACAAGCGCCCATCCGGGGTTTTCTGAAAACCAGCCGCGCCAAACACCGCGTAATTGAGCGCCACCATCAGCAGCGCCAACGCCGGCCACAGCAGCCACCAGAGCGCAGGCCCGAACGTGCGCGCACACACTGCCAGCAGCAGCGCGCCCAGCCCGTAACGCAGCGCCAGGCGCCAGCGCTTGGGGTCGCGCGCCAGGCGCGCCTGTTGCCAGGGCAGCGGCCCTTGTGCCGGCCATAGCCACAGGCACAGCAACCCCGCCAGCGCCCCGGTGGGCAGGTCGATGAAGTGGTGTTGCCAGGTGGTCAGTACCGAGACCCCGATCAGCGCCATCCAGCCATGCACCAGCCAGCGCCACAGCGGGCGCTGGGTGTGACGCGCAAACATCGCCCAGATGATCACCAGCAGCGCGATATGCAGTGACGGCGCCTGGTTGTAGGGTTTGTCGAAGCCCATCAGCACGTCGAACAACCAGCCGAACAGGCCTGCGAGTTCCGGGCGCTCGAAGGTAAAACGCAGGGGCCACAGCAGGAAGCAACTGACGCTGATCAGTTGCGCGCTGAGCAGGGCCAGGGCGTGGCGGTCCATTTCCCGGCGGCTCAGCGGCAGCAGGAATGAAAGGCCGTACAGCAGGTCGATCGACCAGTACGGGATGATCGTCCACGGCCACAGCGGCATGTGCCGCTCCCAGGCGAACACCAGGCTGCCGACATCGTCGCGCCCTGCGGTGTAGCTGTTGCTCAGGCCGTAGCTGAGAAAAAACAACGGCCCGAGCAGCAACAGCCAGAAAACGCCGCGGCGGATCAGCCCCGCTTCACGGGCCATCAACGCACCCGCTGGGCCAGGCTGACGCTGAAGATGCCCCATTCATCGATACGCTGGGCGATTTTGCGAAAGCCCGCCGCTTCGACCAGTTGGTCCATTTCGGCCTGGCTGCGGCGGCGCATGACCCACGCCTCGCCACCGCGGTGGCTGGTGAGCGCGCGGGCAATCATCTCCAGTTGCGGGTGCCAAGGCTGGCCGGTGTACACCAGGTAACCGCCGTCTTCGACGGCATCGGCAAGGCCGGCCAGCGAGTTGCCGACCAAGGTGTTGCTGGCGAACAGCTCATACAGCCCGGACACCACCGCCAGGGTTGGGCGCGGGTCGAGGCTGGCCAGGCTCTGGCGGTCGAAGGCATCGCCCTGGACAAAGCGCGCTATGTCGCCCAGGCCTTTGGCGCTGATCAGCGCCTGGCCTTGCTGCACGTTGAGTTCGCTGTAGTCGCGCAGCAGGATCGAATCGGGCAGTTGCTCCAGGCCTTGCAGCGCTTCGAGGATGTAGCGGCCGTGGCCGGCAGCGATGTCGACGATATGCACCGGGCGCTGTTGCTCGCGCAGGCTGGCGATGGCTTGGCGCAGCAGTTCCTCGACGTTCAGCTTGCGCTGGCGAATGCCGCGCCAGCCGATGGCGTCGAGGTAGTTGCGGTCGATGCGCTCGCCCAGGCGGCCTTTGCCGGTGGGGGTGTTACGGTAGACGTAATCGAGGGTGGAGCCGGAGTCGAAACCGGTGTCGAAGCCCAGTTTCACCCCGGCCGACAAGCCCTTGCCCAGGTGCAGGCTGGCGCGGGTGGCGCGCCAGTACAGGTCACGCAGCGAGTTGCGCGGCAGGGGGGCGGCGAGTGCTTCGGCTTCGGCGCAGCTGGCGCCGGCTTTGTCGGCATCGAGCAGCGACGGTGCCGGCAGTGGCGCGTCAAAGCAGTGTTCGACGAAGCGGGTGATGCGCGCCAGGGCATGACCACGGTCACGTTCGCCGAGGGTGTCGTGGAAGAACCCCGGCAGAACATGCATTTCTTTGCGGGCACTGCCCAGGCGGTCGAAGAAGCGTTGCTGAGGGCCGCGCTCGACCACAAAGTCGGCGCCGGACACCAACAGTTGCGTGGGCACCTGAATGGCCTGGGCATCGGCCACCACGCGGTCGGCGGCATCGTACAGGCCCAGCAGCATGGTCACCGAGATCGGCCGGCTGATCAGCGGGTCGGCCTGGTACGACATCACCCGCTCGGGGTCGTGGGTCAGCAGGCGCGGTTTTACGTAGCTGTTGACGAAGAAGTTGCCGCGCAGCGCCTTGAGCAGTTTCAGGCCAGGCCGGGCGAACGGCACGTAGAGCTTGACCTTGAAGGCCGGCGAGGCCAGCACCAGGCAGCGCACCTTGGGCGCGTAGTCGTGGGCCCAGGTGGCGATCAGCACCGCGCCGACGCTCTGCGCCAGCACCACCATGTCGGCTTCGGCGATACCGTGACGGGCCTGCAGGTGTTCGATGAAGGTCTGCACGTCGCGCACACTGGTGCCAAAGCTTGGGCTGTCGCCGCGCGCGCCCGGCGATTCGCCATGGCCACGGGCGTCCCAGGCGAAGAAGTCGTAGCCCGGCATGTTCAGCTCATCGGCAAGATGCGCCAGGCGCCCACCGTGCTCGTGGCCGCGGTGGAACATCACCACCGCCCGGCGCGGCTGGTGCTCGTTGCGGGTAGCGGGCCAGTGACGGTAGTGCAGCTCGACGCCGTCGTGGGTACTGAAGTGCAGCGATTGCGCTTGGCGCATGGCGAATATCCTTTTTCGGCGAAAAGCAGTTCAGCGGGTTTCGGCCAGGCCCTGGCGCACGCGGTTGTAGAGGGTATAGAGCGAGAGCAGCAGGATGACCAGCAGCAGGCCGTTGATCCAGGTGGCGTTGAGCAGCCCCAGCGCGACGCCGGTACCGAGCACGCCGAAGGCGAAGGCGCGGTCGCTCTTGCCCATTGGCCCGTCGTAGCGGCGCGAGGCACCGGCCAGTGGGCCCATGACGCCTGCGTATTCACTGACCACCGAGAACAGCACCACTAGCACCACCAGCACCGGCGAGACGCCGGCCAGCAGCGCGAAAGGCAGGTACAGGGCGGCGTCGGCGATCACGTCGCAGAGTTCGTTTAGGTAGGCGCCGAGTCTGGATTGCTGGCCGAATTCACGGGCCAGCATGCCGTCCACGGCATTGAGCGCCATGCGCAGCAGCATCCACACCGGAATGAGGATGAACAGCCAGGCGACATGCGGCAGCCAGGCCAGCAGCAGGCCGAGGGCGACGGAAACCACGGCGGCACTGACCGTGACCTGGTTGGCGGTGACGCCGCGGTCGTAGAGGCGCTGCACGGAGGGGCGCAGCAGCGCCTGGAAGCGGGGTTTGAGCTGGTAGATCGATGGCACGAGAAACTCCCTGTCGTGTGCGGCGTGGGCGGATTGTGGGGAAAGCGCAGGGGGAGGGCAAGGCCCATCGCGGGGAGGGAGATCTTTCCTGCTGCGGAGTCTGACCTTGCCTTCAGCAATGCCGGCTTAGTCCGCTTGTCGCACCAAGTGTGTGTGGTGTGTATTGGCACTGGTTAATTTTACTTTGATGTGTACTCTACACATCGACTGCCAAGGAATCCAACATGCGCAGCAGGGAAGTGATTCAGCTGATCGAGGCTGACGGCTGGTACGAGGTGGAAGTCAAAGGAAGTCATCATCAGTTCAGGCACCCATGCAAGCCTGGGCGCGTGACGGTGCCACACCCCAGGCACGGTTTGCCCCGGGGCACAGTGCACAGCATCCTGAAACAGGCGGGACTGAAATGATGGCGATCATGCTGGCGTGCTCGCCCTGCGGCCCCGAACATCAATGGAGACAAGCTATGAAATTTCCAGTAGTGCTGCACAAGGACGCAGATTCAGATTACGGCGTTACTGTGCCCGATGTGCCCGGTTGCTTTTCAGCCGGTGCCACCGTTGCCCTGGCGCTGGAGAACGTGCAAGAAGCCCTGGCCCTGCATTTTGAAGGTCTGGTCGCCGATGGCGAGGAACTTCCGCAGCCGGCGGAGGTAGACGTACATATCGTCAACCCTGACTACGCCGGAGGCGTTTGGGCGGTGGTGGACTTCGATGTCACCCCGTACCTGGGCAAGGCCGTGCGGTTCAACGCCACGTTGCCCGAGAACCTGTTGCAGCGTATCGACGAGAAGGTGAAGCGCGACCATCGCTATGCGTCACGCTCCGGCTTCCTGGCCTCGGCCGCGCTGCGCGAACTGGCAGCGGCGCATTAGCAGGCCGTGCGCGGCCAGGCGCCTGCCGGGCAATGCACCTTTCCCACAGCGCAAGGTTCGGTCAGGATAGCCCCATGCAAACTCTCTTCGCGTTCTACCAGGACATCGGCCTGGCCCTGACCCTGCTGGTGGTGCTCACCTTCCTGCTGGCGGGTACCGTCAAAGGGGTAATCGGCCTCGGCCTGCCGACCATCGCCATGGGCCTGCTGGGCCTGGCGATGCCGCCCGCGCAGGCCGCGGCGCTGCTGATTGTGCCGTCGACCCTGACCAACCTGTGGCAGCTGGCGGCAGGCGGGCATCTGCTGGCGCTGATCCGGCGCCTGGGCGGCATGCTGCTGATGATTTTCGTCGGCACCTTGCTGGGCAGCGTGTGGCTGGGCATCGACAGCGGGCCGTGGGCGGCGCACGCGTTGGGTGGCGCGTTGCTGGTCTATGCGCTGTATGGGCTGGCCGGGCCGGGGCTGCATGTTGCGCCGCAGCGGGAGAAATGGCTGGGCCCGTTGTGCGGGCTGGTGACTGGCGTGGTCACGGCGGCCACCGGCGTGTTCGTCATGCCGGCGGTGCCTTATTTGCAGGGGCTGGGCCTGAGCCGTGATGAAATGGTCCAGGCCCTGGGCCTGTCGTTCACAGTCTCGACCCTGGCGCTGGCCATCGGGCTTGCCGGGCAGGATGCCCTGGGCGGCGAGGCGCTGGGGGCCTCATTGCTGATGCTGGCCCCAGCGCTGCTGGGCATGTTCGCGGGCCAGTGGCTGCGCGGCCGCATCAGCGCAGCGCTGTTCAAGCGCTGGTTCTTCATCGGCCTGGCGCTGCTTGGCGCGCACTTGCTGATCAGCGGCTAGCGCTCGATGGGCTGAGCATCTCGATCATCTGCACGTCGAGGTCGTGCTCAAGGTAGTCCATGCGGGTTTCGAAGAACGCCTGCATGTGCGGCAGGGCCGAGTGCACATCCAGCGCGGCCTTGTCGGCCCACACTTCGAAGAACAGGAACAGGCTTGGGTCCTGTTTGTCGCGCAGCATGTGGTATTCGATGCAGCCCGGCTCCTGGCGGCTTGGCTCGACGAAGGGGCGCAGCAACTGTTCGAAGGCCTCGGACATTTCCGGGCGGGTCTTGGCTTTCAGAATAAAGGCGTGCTGTTGGCTCATGGCGGAGTCCTTGAAGAAGAAGGTGGGCAAAGTCTAAAGCAACAATGGCTTGGGGATTCGTGAAATCAAGGCAAATGTATTTTGCTCCGGGGCGGCTTTTTCCGGGCCTCGCGAGTGCCTAACCTGCCGGCAATCCCACTTCAGAGTCACCCTCATGAAAAACATCCTGTTGCTCAATGGCGGCAAACGCTTTGCCCACTCCGACGGCCTTTTGAACCAGACCCTGCACGATGCCGCCCTGGCCTACCTGGACAGCGCCGGGTACGACGTTCAGCAAACCTTCATCGACGGCGGCTACGACGTCAAAGCCGAGGTGCAGAAATTTCTCTGGGCCGATGTGATCATCTACCAGATGCCGGGCTGGTGGATGGGCGCGCCGTGGACGGTAAAAAAGTACATCGATGAAGTGTTCACCGAAGGCCACGGCAGCCTCTATGCAAGCGACGGCCGGACCCGCTCGGACGCTTCGCAGAAGTACGGCAGCGGCGGCCTGGTGCAGGGCAAGCAGTACATGCTGTCGCTGACCTGGAACGCGCCGCAGCAGGCCTTCGACGACCCGGCTGACTTCTTCGAGGGTAAAGGTGTGGATGCGGTGTACTTCCCGTTCCACAAGGCCAACCAGTTCCTGGGCATGGGCGGCCTGCCGACCTTCCTGGCGGTGGATGTGATGAAGCGCCCGGATGTGCCTGCGGCCTTGGCCGCTTACCAGCAACACCTGCAGCAGGTGTTCGGCAACCTGCGCTGATGGCGGCTTGCATCGCCTTGAGGTAGCCGCTATTTATCAGGACGACTTCCTGCCAAGGCCAACCCCCGTGAAAACCCGATCCGAAGAGCTTCAGGTATTCGTCGCCGTGATTGACGGCGGCTCGATCTCGGCTGCCGCCGAGCAGATCGGCCAGACCCCGTCTGCGGTCAGCCGCACGCTGGCGCGCCTGGAGGCCAAGCTTGGCACCACCTTGGTCAACCGCACCACCCGGCGCATGGACCTGACCGAGGAGGGGCGGTTCTTCCTTGAACGGGCGCGCCAGGTGCTTGAGCAGATGGTCGACATGGAAGAGCGCCTGTCGCTGCACCGCCAGACCCCATCGGGGCGCCTGCGCATCAACGCCGCTGCGCCGTTCATGCTGCATGCGATCCTGCCGTGGATCGGCGAATTCCGCCAGCAATACCCCGGTATCGAACTGGAACTGAACACCGATGACCTGATCATCGACCTGCTCGAACAGAGCACCGATGTGGCTATCCGCATTGGCGAACTGGCCGACTCCACCCTGCATGCGCGCTCGCTGGGCTGCAGCCCGGTGCAGATCCTGGCCAGCCCCGACTACCTGGCCCGGCATGGCACCCCGACCACTGTCGAGGCGCTCAATGCGCATTGCCTGCTCGGCTTCAGCGCCCCCGAATCGCTCAACCTGTGGCCGCTGCGCCACGCCGAGGGCGACAGTTGGCGCATCCGCGCGCAGTTGCTTGCCTCAAGTGGCGAAACCCTGCGGCAACTGGCGATTGCCGGTGAAGGCATCGTCAGCCTTTCGCATTTCATGACCCACGAAGATATCCGCACCGGGCGCCTGCAGGTGCTGCTGGGCGAGCACAACAACGGTTATCGCCAGCCTATTCACGCGGTCTACTACCGCAACACCCAGCTGGCCCTGCGCATCCAGTGCTTCCTGGATTTCATCCAGAAAAAGCTCGCCACGTACGCCTGCGCAGTTGCCTGAACGCGACAGTATCTGTCCAAGGGCGGCGAAATTTCCCTGGGTTGGTTGCCGGGCATGAAGGCTTCGGCCTTTAATGACTGATCAACAAAAACAACACCAGGAAGTGCCCATGCGTATTGTCCCGTTCCAGCTACTGGCCCTTGGGGCCGCGATCCTGAGCTGTTCCTCGGCGTTTGCCGTCACCCTCGAAGGCGGCGCGGTGGCCGCGCCTGATCAATATGGCGCACAGGTGGCCGCCGATATTCTCAAAAAAGGCGGCAACGCCGTGGACGCCGCCGTGGCCACCGCGTTCACCCTGGCGGTGACCTACCCCGAGGCCGGCAACATTGGCGGCGGCGGCTTCATGACCTTGTACGTCGACGGCAAGCCGTACTTCATCGACTACCGCGAGGTCGCGCCCAAGGCTGCCACGCGCAATATGTACCTGGACGACAAGGGCGAGGTCATCGAGAACCTGAGCCTGGTCGGCGCCCGCGCCGCAGGTGTGCCGGGCACGGTGATGGGGTTGTGGGAGGCGCACCAGAAGTTTGGCAAGTTGCCGTGGAGCGAGTTGCTCACCCCCGCCATCGGCTATGCCAGGAACGGCTTCAAGATCGCCCAGAAGCAGTACCAGTACCGCGACGACGCCCAGGGGCTGTTCAAGACCGCGACCAACTTCAACGACTATTTTGGCCATATGAAAGTCGGCGAGCTGTTCAAGCAGCCGGAGCTGGCGCAGACCCTGGAGCGCATCGCCGACAAGGGCGTGAGCGAGTTCTACCAAGGCAAGACCGCCGACCTGCTGGTGGCACAGATGAAGGCCGACAACGGCCTGATCAGCAAACAGGACCTGGCCGACTACAAGGCCGTGTGGCGTGACCCGATTGCCATCAGCTGGCGCGGCAACGTGGTCTACACCGCGCCACCGCCAAGCTCGGGCGGTGTGGCCCTGGCCCAGTTGCTGGGCATCAAGGAAGACCGCGCAGCGGACTTCAAGGGCGTGGAACACAACTCGGCCAAATACATTCACCTGTTGGCCGAGATCGAAAAACGCGTGTTCGCCGACCGCGCCGACTACCTCGGCGACCCTGGTTTCACCAAGGTGCCGGTGGATCAACTGATGGCCAAGGATTACCTGGCCAAGCGCGCAGCGCAGGTCAACCCCAACGCCATCTCGGCCACTGACAAGGTCAAGCCGGGCCTGGAGCCGCACCAGACCACGCACTTCTCCATCGTCGACAAGCAGGGCAACGCGGTGAGCAACACCTACACCCTCAACCTGGACTACGGCAGTGGCGTGGTGGTGAAAGGGGCGGGTTTCCTGCTCAACGATGAAATGGATGACTTCAGTGCCAAACCGGGTGCAGCCAACGTATTTGGTGTGGTCGGCGGTGACGCCAACGCCATCGAGCCAGGCAAGCGCATGCTGTCGTCGATGAGCCCGAGTCTGGTGACCCGTGATGGGCAGGTGGTGCTGGTGGTCGGTACGCCGGGCGGCTCGCGGATTTTTACCTCGATCTTCCAGGTGATGAACAACCTGTATGACTTCGGCATGCCGCTGGAAAAAGCCGTGGCTGCGCAGCGGGTGCACCACCAGTTGCTGCCCAAGGACACCATTTACTTCGACAGCTACGCGCCGCTCAAAGGGCCAGTGGCCGATGACCTGAAGAAAATGGGGTATGTGCTTGAGGATCAGGGCTGGGAGATGGGTGACATCCAGGCGATCCGGGTCACCGGGCAGAAACTTGAGACCGCCTCCGACCCACGTGGGCGTGGCGTGGGCATGGTCGTCAAGTAACCGCTTGCGCAAATGATCGCGGGGCAAGCCCGCTCCTACGGTGCCCGTGTCGGCATCCGTGGGAGCGGGCTTGCCCCGCGGTGTTTTACCGGGTCAGACGCGGAACTTGCTGACCAAGGTCTGCAGGTGCCCACCCAGACGCGCCAGCTCGATGCTGGACGCTGCGGTTTCATCGCTGGCCGAGGCGGTCTGCTCGGACACATCACGCACGTTCAGAATGCTGCGGCTGATCTCTTCGGCCACGGCGCTCTGCTGCTCGGCGGCGGCGGCGATCTGCTGGTTCATCGACTGAATGTTCGACACCGTCCGGGTGATGCTGTCCAGCGAACCACCGGCCTTGCGCGCCAGCTCGACGCTGCTGTCGGTCAGGCTACGGCTGCCGCTCATGACGTCGGCAACCTGCTGGGTGCCCTGTTGCAGGCTGGCAATCAGGCCCTCGATTTCCTCGGTGGACTGCTGGGTCCGCTGGGCCAGGCCGCGGACTTCGTCGGCGACCACGGCAAAACCACGGCCCGCTTCACCGGCACGGGCGGCTTCGATGGCGGCGTTAAGCGCCAGCAGGTTGGTCTGTTCGGCCACCGATTTGATCACATCCATGACGCTGCCGATCTTCTGGCTTTCCTGCTGCAGCAGGTTCATGGCTTCAGTGGAACGGTTGACTTCAGTGGCCAGGCGCTCGATCTGGCTGATCGCCTCGCCAACCACTTTGTCACCGTTGCGCGCTTCAGTGTCGGCGTTGGTGGCAGCCATGGCAGCCTGCTCGGCGTTCCGCGCAACTTCCTGCACGGTGGCAGCCATTTCGTGCATGGCAGTGGCCACCTGGTCGGTTTCGACCTTCTGGCTGTTGGCACCGGCACTGGTCTGCTCGGTCACCGCCGACAGTTCCTCGGCGGCGCTGGCGATTTGCGTGACGCCGTCGCGGATGCCGCCGATCAGCTCGCGCAGGGTGGTGCCCATGCGCGCGATGCCCTGTTGCAGCACGCCCAGCTCATCGCGGCGGGTAACGCGCAGGTTCTGGGTCAGGTCGCCTGCGGCGATCTTTTCCACAGCGTCCAGGGTTTCGCGCAGCGGGCGGGTGATCTGGCGCGTGATGATGAATGCTGCCAGCACACCGACCAGCAGCGCCAGCAAGGTGGCGATGATCTGCAGGCTGCGGGCCTGGGCGCTTTCGATGTCGCGGCGCTCGATCTGGATGGCGTACAGCGCATCGCTGCGCTTGACGATGTCGGCGCCTTGCACAGTCATCTCGGCGCGTGCGGTGGCGATGGCTGCGACCGCATCACGGAACTGGCGCACCGCGTCGCGGTAGGCCAGCACCGACTGTTCGAACTGTTGCAGGCGGGGGGCTTCGTTGGGCAGTTCGCGCTTGAGCGTGTCGACTTCGACTAGCGCGGCATCGAGCTGGCGCAGGGCGGCCTGTTCGTTGGCGGCGCTGTTGTCGGCGATGTAGCCGCGCACGTCGATGCGCACCTGCAGCAGTTGCTGGCGGGCCTTGCTGATCAACTGGTACTGGGCCAGGCGCACGCTGTCGGACTCACTGCGGCTCATCACGTCCTGGCTCAGGGCGTCCATGGCTTCGTCGGCCTTGATCGCCACCAGGTTCATCGAATCGCGGGCAGCGGTAGAGACCTTGTAGCCGGCGCGCATCTTGTTCAGCGACACCTTGTACTCACTGATGGTCTGGCCCAGCGCCTGCAGCAACTTGACGTTGTCGAGGCTCTTGAAGGTGCTGACCAGGTAATCCTGCTGCTTGCTGAAGGCGTCCAGCTTGGTCTGGGTATTGGCCGCCGAGGCGTCGTCGCCGTTGGCGATCATGTACTGCAGACGCGCCACGCGCAGGTCGGTCAGGTCTTTGTTGAGCTTACCGATGTCGCTCATCCAGTTGCTGCGGTCGATAAGGCTGCCCAGGCTGTTCCAGCCGGTCAGGGCCAGCAGGCCGGTCAGGACCAGCACCAGGCCGAAGCCCAGGCCGAGTTTGAGGTTGACGCTGATGTTGGCAAACCAGCTGTTCATGCACGCTCTCCGAATTTGATTTCTTTCACTTGATCTCAAACCGCGGGCGTTGTTCTTGTGCAGGGCCCGGCTGATTCGTGAAGGTGTTATCGGCCAGCGAGGCGTAAGCTGAAACGCCGTTCAGCAGATTTATAACCCATTGAAATGTGTGGGTTTCGGGGCCGCGAGGCAGCCCCTGGAGGGCTTACAGGCTGCGGGCTGCGAAGGTGTCGCACTGGTTCACGTCGCCGCTGGAAAAACCGGCCTTGAACCAGCGCACCCGCTGCTGCGAAGTGCCATGGGTGAAGGAGTCAGGCACAACGCGGCCCTGGCCCTGCTGTTGCAGGCGGTCGTCACCGATGGCGTTGGCGGCGTTGAGCGCTTCCTCGACGTCGCCGGGCTCCAGCCAGTTCAGGCGTTTTTGCGCCTGATAGGCCCAGACCCCAGCCAGGCAGTCGGCCTGCAATTCCTGGCGCACCAGCAAGCCGTTGTCGCCTTCCATGCGTTGCCCGCTGCGGCGTGCGGCGTCGACTTTGGCCGATACGCCAAGCAGGGTCTGGACGTGGTGGCCGATTTCGTGGGCGATCACATAGGCTTGGGCGAAGTCGCCTTCGGCGGCAAAGCGGGTTTCCATTTCGCGGAAGAACGTCATGTCCAGGTACACGCGCTGGTCGGCCGGGCAGTAGAACGGCCCCACTGCCGAGGAGGCGAAGCCGCAGGCGGAGTTCACCTGGCCGCTGAACAGCACCAGTTTCGGGTCTTGGTATTGCTTGCCGGCTTGGGCGAACAGGGCTTTCCAGGTGTCTTCGGTGTCGCCGAGGATCGAGGCAACAAAGGCCGCCTGCTCGTCGTTGCCCGCCGGCGCCTTGTTGCCGACAGTGGCCGGCGCCTGTTGCTGCATTTGCCCGGTCAGTTGGCCAAGAATCTGCAGCGGGTCCTGCCCGGTCAGCCAGCTGATGCCGACGATCAGCAAAATGGCGCCGAGCCCAAGGCCCTTGCCGCCGCCAAAACGCATGCCGCCGCCACCGCCACCTGCGCCGCGGGCATCGACCACGTTGTCGCTGCGTCGGCCTTTTCGCCATTCCATGTGGAGCTCTCCGGTTGTTGAAACATCAAGTCGAAAGATTAGTCCAGCGCTGAGCAACCCGCTCATGCATAACCAAATGGTTATGCCTGTGACCGCCAATTTCAGTATTCATCCCGCCCGGCCTGCCGGAAACTGCAAGTCCGCCTGCCACGCCCAGGCGCTTCGATAATTCCAAGAGAGGAACCCGGCATGCCCGCCCAGGACACCAGCCGCTTCGTGATCCGTGATCGCAACTGGCACCCCAAGGCCCTCACGCCTGATTACAAGACCTCGATTGCCCGCTCCCCGCGCCAAGCGCTGGTGAGCATTCCGCAGTCGATCAGCGAAACCACCGGCCCGGATTTTTCCCATCTGCGCTTTGGCGAACATGACCACGACCTGCTGCTGAACTTCAACAACGGTGGCCTGCCGATTGGCGAGCGCATTATCGTGGCCGGGCGCATTGTCGACCAGTACGGCAAGCCGGTGCCCAATACGCTGGTCGAAATGTGGCAAGCCAACGCAGGTGGCCGCTATCGGCACAAGAACGACCGTTACCTGGCCCCGCTGGACCCCAACTTCGGTGGCGTTGGCCGCTGCCTTAGCGACCGTGACGGCTACTACAGCTTCCGCACCATCAAGCCCGGCCCATACCCTTGGCGCAACGGCCCCAACGACTGGCGCCCGGCGCATATCCACTTCTCGGTGAGCGGCCCATCGATTGCCACCAAGCTGATCACCCAGCTGTATTTCGAAGGTGACCCGTTGATTCCGATGTGCCCTATCGTCAAGTCGATCGCCAACCCTGATGCGGTCCAGCAACTGATCGCCAAGCTCGACATGAGCGCGGCCAATCCGATGGATTGCCTGGCGTATCGCTTTGACATCGTGCTGCGCGGCCAGCGCCAGACCCACTTCGAAAACCGCTGAGGAGCGCCGTCATGCCTATCGAACTGCTGCCGGAAACCCCATCGCAGACTGCTGGCCCCTACGTGCACATTGGCCTGGCACTGGAAGCTGCGGGCAACCCGACCCGCGAACAGGAAATCTGGAGCCGCCTGGCCAAGCCGCAGGCGCCAGGCGAGCACATTCTGCTGATCGGCCACGTCTATGACGGCAATGGCCACCTGGTGCGCGATTCATTCCTCGAAGTCTGGCAGGCCGACGCCAATGGCCAGTATCAGGATGACTACAACCAGGAGCATGCGTTCAACAGCTTCGGTCGGACCGCCACCACCTTCGATGCTGGGGAGTGGACGCTGCACACGGTCAAGCCTGGGGTGGTCAACAATGCTGCCGGTGTGCCGATGGCGCCGCACATCAACATCAGCCTGTTTGCCCGTGGCATCAATATTCACCTGCATACGCGGGTGTATTTCGATGACGAGGCCGAGGCTAACGCCAAGTGCCCGGTGCTTAACCTGATTGAACAGCCGCAGCGGCGCGAGACGCTGATTGCCAAGCGCTGTGAAGTGGATGGCAAGACGGCGTATCGGTTTGATATGCGCATTCAGGGGGAGGGGGAGACGGTGTTCTTCGACTTCTGAGTATTCAAGCTGCACGGGGCAAGCTCTACCGGTGCGCCGGCATGGCTTGCCCCTTGGTCGTTTCAGCCTTGCGCGGGCACCAGATCGAACGCCCCGGGCTGATACTGGAACAGCAAGCAGTCGGCTGCTGCGCTGCACCCACTCTCATGCACCAGGTTAGCTGGCAGGTGGTAGTAGGCACCGGCTGGGTATTCCACACGCTTGCCGTCGATCACCGCGTAGAAGGTGCCGCCCAGGACCACGGTCGGCAGCGCCTGGCTGTGGCTGTGCAGGCCGTTATCGGTGCCTTTGCGAAACTTGACGAACGCGGAGTAGGCGCCCTTGCCGAACAGGTCTCCTTCTACGTTGGCGTAGCTGACCGCGCCGTCGGTGCCAGGCACTTGCTGCCAAGCCAGTGCGGTGCTGTTGGGCACCGATACCAAAGTGTCATTGGCAGAGGCTGCGGTTGCCAGCAGCGCCAGGGCCAGGCCAGTGGCCATTGATTGCAGTGATTTCATGGGGAAGCCTTACGCCGGATTAGGGGGCGCACAGGGTAGACCTGCGCCTGTGGCGTGAGGATAGGAAAAGTCCGATCTTGTGGCGCTGGTCCCGATAGGGTAGGTAGCACAGGGTGAAGGCCTTGCAGGCCTTCACCCTGTGCTCGTCAGCGACGAACCAGCAGCACACCACTTTCCATATGGTGGGTATACGGGAACTGGTCAAACAACGCACAGCGCTCGATGCGGTGCGTGTCATGCAGCTGGGCGATGTTCTGCGCCAGGGTCTCGGGGTTGCACGAAATGTACAGAATCCGCTCGAAGCGGCGGGTCAACTCGCAGGTGTCCGGGTCCATGCCTGCACGCGGCGGGTCGACGAACACCGTGCCAAACGCGTAGCGCTTCAGGTCGATGCCTTCCAGCCGACGGAACGGCCGCACCTCGTTCAGCGCCTGCGTCAGCTCTTCAGCCGAAAGACGCACCAGGCGCACGTTACCCACACCGTTCTCATCAAGGTTATGCAGCGCGGCATTGACCGAGGTCTTGCTGATCTCGGTGGCCAGCACCTGGCGCGCACGGGTCGCCAGCGGCAAGGTGAAGTTGCCATTGCCGCAATACAGCTCCAGCAGGTCATCGTCACGTTCGCCCATGGCGTCCACGGCCCAGCCCAGCATTTTCTGGTTCACCGCGCCGTTGGGCTGGGTGAACGCGCCCTCCGGCTGGCGATAGCTGAACGTGCGCCCGGCGATATCGAGCTTTTCAACCGCATAGTCACGGCCGATCACCACCCGCTTGCCCTTCGAGCGGCCAATCACACTGACATTCAGCTCGCTTGCAAGCTGCTGGGCAGCGGCTTCCCAGGCCTCGTCCAGCGGGCGGTGATAGCACAGCGTGACCATTGCATCGCCCGCCAGGGTGGTCAGAAACTCCACCTGGAACAGCCGATTGTTCAACGCTTCATCGGCCTGCCAGGCGGCTTTCAGGCGCGGCATCAGGTCATTGATGCGCTCGCTGGCAATGGGGAACTCATCGATCAGAATCGCCTTGTGCTTGTCGCCTGGGGCAAACATTGCATAGTGGCGCTGGCCGTCCTCGCGCCACAGGCGAAACTCCGCGCGCAGTCGGTAATGCGCACGCGGGGAATCGAACACGGCAGGCTCCGGCGCATCGAACGGGGCCAGCAGCTCGCGCAAGCGGGCGGCCTTGGCCGCCAGTTGCGCGTCATATTGCGTAGGGTCGAAGGCAGCACTCATGCGTTGAACCAAGCCAGCTTGATGACGAACAGGATGGACAGGATCACCAGCGCTGGGTTCAGGTCCTGGCGGTTACCGGAAAGCAGCTTGATGGCGGTCCAGGCGATGAAGCCGAAGGCGATGCCGTTGGCAATCGAATAGGTCAGCGGCATGGCCAGGGCGGTAACTACCACCGGCGCCGCTTCGGTGACGTCGTCCCAATTGATTTCGGCCAGGCCCGAGGCCATCAGCACGGCCACGAACAACAGCGCAGGCGCCGTGGCGAAGGCCGGCACGCTGCCGGCCAGCGGGGCGAAGAACAGCGCCAGCAGGAACAGCGCGGCCACCACGATGGCGGTCAGGCCGGTGCGGCCACCGGCGCTCACGCCTGCGGCAGATTCGATGTAGCTGGTGGTGGTCGAGGTGCCCAGCAGGGAGCCGGCCATGGCCGCGGTACTGTCGGCGATCAGGGCGCGGCCCATCTTCGGCATGTGGCCGTCCTTGCCCATCAGGCCGGCGCGCTTGGCCACACCGATCAGGGTGCCGGAGTTGTCGAACAGGTCGACGAACAGGAAGGCAAAGATCACGCTGATCAGGCCAACGTCCAGGGCGCCTTTGATGTCCAGCTGCAGGAAGGTCGGCGCCAGCGATGGCGGCATCGACACGACACCGGCAAATGGGGTGACGCCGAATGCAATCGCGGCGATGGTCACGGCCAGAATGCCGATCAACACCGCGCCGCGCACTTTCAGCGATTCCAGCGCGACGATGACGAAGAAGCCCAGGGTAGCGAGGATTGGCGCCGGTTCGGTCAGGTCGCCCAGGCCCACCAGGGTGGCCTTGTTATCGACGACGATCCCTGCGTTATGCAGCGCGATAAGCGCAAGGAACAGGCCAATACCTGCGGCAATCGCCGAGCGCAGCGGCAGCGGGATGCTGTTCACGATCCATTCGCGGATGCGCAAGATCGACAACAGGAAGAACAGCACCGCCGAGAGGAACACCGCACCCAGCGCCACCTGCCAGGTGTGGCCCATGTGCAGCACCACGGTGTAGGTGAAGAACGCGTTAAGGCCCATGCCCGGCGCCAGCGCAATCGGGTAGTTGGCGATCAGGCCCATGGTCACCGAGCCGATGGCAGCGGCAAGGCAGGTGGCGACGAAGATCGCGCCTTTGTCCATACCGGTCTCGCCGAGAATGCTCGGGTTGACGAACAGGATGTAAGCCATGGCCAGGAAGGTGGTGACCCCTGCCAGAATCTCGGTGCGCACATTGGTGTTGTGCGCTTTCAGTTGAAACAGCCTTTCCAGCATGCCTGCTCCCCGGGCGCCCAGGCGCCGTGAATGTATCGACCCCATCAGCAAAGCACAGTCATCAGCGGATGCCGCAGTTTTGCGTGGGGTGGAAAAAAGCCGCGCATCATACCAGCATGCTTGCTGAGCGGTAACGAATGTCGCGATAGACTGCAGCATGCGGCGGAATCTGCTGCCAATCCTCTCAGGCAGGTGCGCCACCGCCATGCAACTCAGCGACTACGACCAATTGGACCCAGTGCAGCGCGAGCGCCTGAAGGGGCTTGAAGTGCATCCCGAACAACAGATGCACGCAGGCGCCATCGACAGCGCGCTGTACCTGCTGTCGAGTGCCAACCGCGAGCAAATACGCGGCCTGGTGTTGCTGCTCGATGGCGAGCCGTGCGGGTTCATGCTGTTGCAGCGTGGGCTTCGGGCATCGTGGAGCGAACCGGGCGCCGCCACGGTCAGCGCGCTGCAGATCGACCGGCGGTATCAGGGCCGTGGCCTGTGGCGGCTGTGCATGCAGGCGCTGCCGGCTTGGGTGCACGGCGTGTGGCCTGAGGTCGACCGCTTGCAGTTGTCGGTCGACCCGGGCAACCAGGCGGCCATTGCCTGCTACCGCGCCACCTGCTGGCACGACACTGGCAATGGTTACCCCGCGCGTGTCGGCTACGAGCGGCGCTTTACCTTCCTGATTGGGGCCTGAGCGCTGCGTTGCGGCCCTTACGGCCCACGCCAAGCTCGTCGGACACAACCCTGTGCAGGCTTGTTCCGGCCTCATCGCAGGCTGTCGCCAGCTCCCACAGAAACTGTGCCTGCCAAGATATTGATGCTTGGCTCGGATCCCTGTGGGAGATTCTATGGTTTCGGGCAAGTCGCTTTTGATTGTGTAGGAGCGGCCTTGTGTCGCGAAAGGGCTGCGAAGCAGCCCCAGCGATTCTGGTGGTTGCTCAGATCCTGGAGCTGCTTCGCAGCCCTTTCGCGACACAAGGCCGCTCCTACACTGACCGCGTAGACGGCATCGATATGGGGATGGGCGAGCTCTGTGGGAGATCACCCAGCCCTTCCGGGCTGCGCTGTCGCGCAGAGAACTGGGCACCGTGGGAGCGGGCTTGCCCGCGATGCGATGCTGGCAGTGCTATCGCTATCGCGGGGCAAGCCCGCTCCCACGTTTCGATGTAAATCAGTCAGTTAGCGTTTGTTCTATGAGAGCTGGCGACAGCCTGCGATGGCGGCATTACAGGCTGACACTGCCCCGCAATGGGCGTCCGTGTCAGCTCGGCTCCTTGCCGTGCAACTGATCGCGATGGGCAAGGCTTGGGAACAGTTTTATCCACACGCCGGTGACCACCAAGGTGCCAACCCCGCCCAGCACCACCGCAGGTACCGTCCCCAGCCAGTGCGCGGTAACCCCCGACTCGAACTCGCCCAGCTGGTTGGAAGCACCGATGAACAGCCCGTTCACCGCGCTGACTCGGCCGCGCATTTCATCCGGGGTCTGCAACTGCACGAAGGCGCCGCGGATGACCATGCTGATCATGTCCGCCGCCCCCAGCACCACCAGCACCGCCAGCGAGAACCAGAACGAGGTCGACAGGCCGAAGGCGATGGTTGCGACGCCGAACACGCCGACGGCAGTGAACATGGTGCGCCCGACCTTGCGCTCCACCGGAAAACGCGCCAGCCACACCGACATCAACAGTGCCCCGACCGCAGGCGCCGAGCGCAGCAGCCCCAGGCCCCAGGGGCCGGTCAGCAGGATGTCCTTGGCAAACACTGGCAGCAGCGCGGTGGCGCCACCTAGCAACACGGCGAACAGGTCCAGGGAGATGGCGCCGAACACGTCCGGGCGGCTGCGTATGAACCTAATCCCGGCCAGCAGTGAGTCCAGCGTCGCACGCCCGCGTTGCGGCGCCTGCTGGCGGGCATCGAGGCTGAGCATCAGCAGGCAGGCAATGAAGTACAGCGCAACCGTTGGCGCATACACCCAGATGCTGCCGAAGGCATACAGAAAACCGCCGATCGCCGGGGCAATGATGGTTGCCGCCTGGGTGGCCGAAGCCGAGGCCGCCACGGCCCGCGGGAACAGCCCAGGCGGCACCACGTTGGGCAGCAGCGCCTGGGTGGCCGGCATTTCGAAGGAGCGCGTGGCACCGAGCAGAAACGCCAGGGCGAAGATCAGCTCGCGGCTGATATTGTCGCTAACGCTGCCCAGCGCCAGCGCCAGGGCGATCAGCGCTTGCAGGGTTTGGCACAACGCGGCGACCTTGCGCCGGTCATAGCGGTCGGCCACATGCCCGGTGTGCAGCATGAACAGCACGCGCGGGGCGAACTCGACCAGCCCGACCAGGCCCAGGTCGAGCACATTGCCGGTGAGCTGGTAGAGGTGCCAGCCGATGGCCACAGTGAGCATCTGGAAGCCGCTGGCGGTGAACACCCGGGCCAGCCAGAAAGCCAGGAAAGGGCGGTGATGACGCAGCAATTGCGGGGCGGAGTCGGACATCGGCGAGCCTGCGGCCTCGGAAAGACAGGGTTTTGCAGACTACCATCTGTTTGTAACAAAGAGTTGCTGAATGCGCCGTGGGTCAAGCTTCAAGCCGCAGGTAAAGAGGGTGGGACAACCGGTCACGCGGCATTGCGCCACGCACCCTGGCAGAGGATTCGGGACTATGCTTGCTGACATTCGTTGATCTGGATCAACCGTTACAGATGCAACGAATTGGCCACTGGGCCGCAATCCCTGCGATCGAACAGAACAATTCCAACACGCCGCACTCGACTCACGTAGGGGCAGTGGGCATTGGGCCACAAGCCCGACGCCGAATTATCTGAAGAGGAAGCACCATGTTCGGATTAGAAGCCCTAGAGCTCGCCCGAATCCAGTTTGCCTTTACCGTGTCGTTTCACATCCTGTTCCCAGCCATCACCATTGGCCTGGCGAGCTACCTGGCGGTTCTCGAAGGCCTGTGGCTGAGAACGTCCAACGATACCTACCGTGACCTCTACCATTTCTGGTCGAAGATCTTTGCCGTCAACTTCGGCATGGGCGTGGTCTCCGGGTTGGTCATGGCATATCAGTTCGGTACCAACTGGAGCCAGTTCTCCGACTTCGCCGGGGCTATTACTGGCCCGCTGCTCACCTACGAAGTCCTCACCGCGTTCTTCCTTGAAGCCGGTTTTCTTGGCGTCATGCTGTTTGGCTGGAACCGGGTCGGGCGCGGCCTGCACTTTTTCGCAACCGTCATGGTGGCCATCGGCACGCTGGTGTCGACCTTCTGGATCCTGGCCTCCAACAGCTGGATGCAGACCCCTCAGGGCTTTGAAATCGTCGATGGTCGGGTGATTCCGGTCGATTGGCTGGCGGTCATCTTCAACCCCTCGTTCCCCTATCGCCTGATGCACATGGCCACTGCGGCGTTCGTTGCCACGGCGTTCTTCGTCGGCGCTTCGGCGGCCTGGCACCTGCTGCGCGGGCGTGACAACCCCGCGGTGCGCAAGATGCTGTCGATGGCCATGTGGATGGCGCTGATCGTGACGCCGATCCAGGCGGTCATCGGCGACTTCCATGGCCTGAACACGCTGAAACACCAGCCGGTAAAAATTGCCGCTATTGAAGGCCACTGGGAGAACAAACCCGGCGAGCCGACCCCGCTGATCCTCTTCGGCATCCCTGACATGCAGGCCGAGACGACCCGCTACAAAATCGAGATCCCGGCCCTCGGCAGTTTGATCCTGACCCACAGCCTGGACAAACAGGTGCCGGCGATGAAGGACTTCCCGCCTGAAGACCGGCCCAACTCGACCATTGTGTTCTGGTCGTTCCGGGTCATGGTCGGGCTTGGTTTCCTGATGATCTTCGTCGGCCTGTGGAGCCTGTGGCTGCGCAAGCGCGGCACGCTGTACAGCTCGCGGCCATTCCTTTACCTGACCCTGTGGATGGGGCCGTCTGGGCTGATCGCCATCCTGGCGGGCTGGTTCACCACCGAAATCGGTCGCCAGCCGTGGGTGGTCTACGGGCTGATGCGCACCGCCGACGGGGTGTCCAACCACAGTTATGCCCAGCTCGGCTTTACCTTGGTGATGTTCGTGGTGGTGTACTTTGCGCTGTTTGGCACCGGCCTGGGCTACATGATGCGCCTTGTGCGCAAGGGCCCGCATACCGGGGAGGGCGATTCCCAGCCGCCGGGTGGCCCTGGCCAGCAACGCACGCCAGCGCGGCCGCTTTCAGCCGCAGACGATGGCCATGAGGCCGACTCCACCCGCCTGAACAAGGGGAATTGAGATGGGCATCGACCTTGCGCTGATCTGGGCCGTGATCATCATCTTCGGGGTGATGATGTACGTGGTCATGGACGGCTTCGACCTGGGGATCGGCATTCTTTTTCCGTTCGTTCAGGCCGAGGGCGACCGCGATGTAATGATGAACACCGTCGCGCCGGTATGGGACGGCAACGAAACCTGGCTGGTGCTGGGCGGCGCGGCATTGTTCGGCGCTTTCCCGCTGGCCTATTCGGTGGTGCTTGAGGCGCTGTACCTGCCATTGATCCTGATGCTGGTGGGGCTGATCTTCCGGGGCGTGGCGTTCGAGTTCCGCTTCAAGGCGCGGGCCCACAAACGCCACATCTGGGACAAGGCGTTCATCTGGGGTTCGCTGGTGGCGACCTTCTTCCAAGGCGTGGCGCTGGGTGCCTTCATCGAAGGCTTCAAGGTGGTGGACCGCAAGTTCGTGGGCGGTACGCTGGACTGGCTGACGCCGTTCACCCTGTTCTCGGGGCTGGGCCTGATCGTCGCCTACGCGCTGCTGGGCTGCACCTGGCTGATCATGAAAACCGAAGGGCCGCTGCAACAGAAGATGCACGAGGTGGCCCGGCCGTTGGCGCTGGTGCTGCTGGCGGTGATCGGGGTGGTCAGCCTGTGGACGCCGATTGCCTACCCGCAAATCGCCGACCGCTGGTTCAGCATGCCCAACCTTGTGTGGTTCATGCCGGTGCCGCTGCTGGTGCTGGTGACGTTCTACCAGTTGCTGCGCGCAGTGCAGCGCCGCGCGCACTACCTGCCGTTCCTGCTGACGCTGGTGTTGATCTTCCTGGGCTACAGCGGCCTTGGTATCAGCCTGTGGCCGAACATCATCCCGCCGTCGATCAGCATCTGGGACGCCGCAGCGCCCCCGCAGAGCCAGGGCTTCATGCTGGTGGGCACGCTGTTCATCCTGCCGTTCATCCTGGGCTACACGTTCTGGAGCTATTACGTGTTCCGCGGCAAGGTTACCCATGACGATGGTTACCATTAGCAGGAGCATGCAGATGGATATCGAGCAGAAGAAGCCGCTATGGCAGCGCCTTGGCTGGCTGGTACTGATCTGGGCACTGAGCGTGGCTGCGTTGGGTGTGGTGGCTTACGGGATGCGCTTGTTCATGAGTGCGGCGGGGCTGAGCACGCATTGAACGACTGAGTGACTGCCAACGGGCTGCTGCACGGCCCATCGCGGGGCAAGCCCGCTCCCACGCCGAATTTGAGGCGCGCAGTTATGTGCAGGCTTGTTCCGGCCTCATCGCAGGCTGTCGCCAGCTCCCACAGGAATCCAGCTCACGCCTCGATATTTTGGTTGTGCGCGGTCTTTGTGGGAGCTGGCGATAGCCTGCGATGAGGCCAGGGCAGGGTTGTACAAAATCTTAGAATGTCCCACTCTGCCTCGTTCACTTACGCGCCTTGAGCACCACGAACTTCGGCGTGGCGGCAACCTGCTCTACGCCTCTGAACAAGCGTGCCAGCTTGCTGTGGTAGCCCAGGTGGCGGTTGCCGACGATGTACAGCGCGCCACCGACCACCAGCGCTTCACGCGCCTGCTGGAACATGCGCCATGCCAGAAAATCGCCAACCACCTGCTGCTGGTGGAACGGTGGGTTGCACAGCACCACATCCAGCGATTGCTTCTCGACCCCGGCCAGGCCGTCGGCGGCGAGTATGTCCGCCTCACGCTCGCCCAGCGCCGCCTGCCAGTTGTCCCGGGCGGACTGCACGGCCATGTACGACTCGTCCACCAAGGTGTAATGGGCATCCGGGTTGCGCAGGGCGCTGGCGATGGCCAGTACGCCGTTGCCGCAGCCAAGGTCTGCCACACGGGCGTTGCCCAGGCCTTGGGGCAGGTGCGGCAGGAAGGCGCGGGTGCCGATGTCCAGCCCTTCGCGGCAAAACACGTTGGCATGGTTGACCAACTCAAGCGCCGGCTCATCGAGCAGGTAACGGCATGGGTAGGGCGAACGTGCGTGTGGCCGATCCGCCAGGGTAGCGGTCAGCAGCCGCGCCTTTTTCTGCGCCAGCGAAGCCTGCACTGGCCCAATGTACCTTTCCATCAGGTCACCGGCGGCCCGCGGCAGGTGCTTGATCATCGCCCCGGCAACCACTTGCGCACCGGGGGCCAGATGGCCCTGCAGGCGGATCAGCTGTTCTTCGAGCAGGGCGAGGGTCTTGGGTACGCGCAGCAGCACCCAATCGAACGGCCCCTGCCAGGCCTGGTTGGCGGCGATGAACGGCACGCTGTCGAAGCCCTTGCCGTTACGGGCGAGGTTTTTTTCCAGCGCCATGCGCGCCAGATGCGAGTCGCCACTGCTGGTGACCTGCACCTGCCCAGTCAAGCTTGCAGCCAAGGCACCGAAACTGTCGTTGAGAATCAGCACCCGGCAACCTGGCTGCGGCGCCTGGGCAGCCAGGTGCTCCAGCAAGTACTGGTCGGCGGCATCGAAGGCCAGCAACGGGTCGTTGGCCTGCTCCGGCTGGCGGATCAGGTCGAGGTCGGCGAAGGGGCTGTTGAACAAGGGCATGACGTGGCGGCTCTGCTGCGGATCTGCCTGGCGCTCGGCGCGACAGGCTTGAGGCGGGCGATTCTACAGGGCTTTGCCAGTTGCGGGGGAGCGTGCTGTCAGACCAAGCCTTGGCGGGTTGCCTTGACGATGGCGCGGGTCTTGTTACAGGCGTCGAATTTGCTGATGACGTTGCGCAGATGGAAATTCACGGTGCTGGTCGAGAGCGACAGAATAGTTGCCACATCGGAAGCGGTCTTGCCTTCTGCGGACCATTTCAGCACTTCTTTCTCGCGCTCGCTCAATTGCGGCGGTGGGGTCAAGCTTGCCAGGTGATGCTCGCTGAGCACCGCGTGCAGCGTATGGCACAGCCACATGACCTGCCCACTCTTGGCGTACAGCTCGTGGGTGTCGATGGGGTTTAGCGCGCGCGACACGCTGAGCTGGCTTTCGTTGTGCAGCAGGTCATGCACCGATTGGCTCCAGCCGTGCCTCATCCCATGTTGGCAAGCGGCCTCACGCAAATGCGGAACTTCCTCGAACTGCTCGTCGCACCACAGCACAGGCATTGTACTTTGGTGGCACATCGATACTATCGGATCTATCCTGATGAAGCGGTCTTGCTGATAGCGCTGGTTAAATTCCTTGGGGTAGTTGTTGTACAGAATCACTTGGGGGGAATGCGCGGCGACGTGCAAGTGCAGGCTCAGGCCGACGAACTCCATGTCCAGCTCTTGGGCAAGACGCACAGCCTGGGCAAACACCCGCTGCGGGTCTGAATCCAGCATCAGTTGCTGAAGTGCGTTGCTTTCCCAGTGTTTCATCGGTGAAACTCCATTGATCGCTGTGGATCCAATTTCCATGCTGCACGAGCGAAGTGTAGGAAAAGTCGTGATCGGCTGCTCGTTTTTTTTGCTATAGCCCTTACTCTTCTTTAGCAAAAACGCGTGTTCGCGCGATGCCTTACAAACCGGCGGTGTTTATCTGCGGCGCTTTGCGCGACACTTGGCGCATCTGATTCCAGGAGCCCGAAATGACCGCCAGTGCCGACAAGTTCACCCGCCAGACTCTGCTCGATGTCCAGCCCCTGACGCCGAACCTGTTCAGCCTGCGCGTCAGCCGTGACAGCGGTTTCCGTTTTCGCGCTGGCCAGTTCGCCCGTCTGGGTGTGACCAAGGCGGATGGCAGCGTGGTGTGGCGGGCGTATTCTATGGTCAGCGCCCCCCACGATGAATATCTGGACTTCTTCTCCATCGTGGTGCCCGGCGGCGAGTTCACCAGCGAGTTGAGCCGCCTGGGGCAGGGCGATACCTTGCTGATCGACCGCCAGGCGTTCGGCTACCTGACCCTGGACCGTTTCGTCGGCGGCCGCGATCTGTGGTTGCTGGCCACAGGTACCGGTATTGCACCGTTCATGTCGATCTTGCAGGACTTCGAAGCCTGGGAGCGTTTCGATAACATCAAGCTTGTGTATTCGGTGCGCGAAGCCCAGGAACTGGCCTACGAGCAGGAAATCGCCGAGCTTGAGCAGCGCGACTACCTGGCCGAATTCGCCGGCAAGTTGCAGTTCATCCCGGTGGTCACCCGCGAGGCGCACCCTGGGGCGCTGAATGCGCGTATTACCACATTGATTGAAACCGGCGAGTTAGAGAAGGCGGCCGGGCTTGAGCTGTCGCCGGAGCATTCGCGGGTGATGCTCTGCGGCAACCCGCAGATGATCGATGAGACGCGCCAAGTGCTGAAGGCCCGAGACCTGCAACTGAGCCTGAGCAAACGCCCCGGCCAAGTGGCCGTCGAGAACTACTGGTAGAAGGCAAGCTGCAAGCTGCAAGAAAAAGCCGGGCCGCGCTTTGTCAGCAACTGCGGTCCGGCTTTTTCTTGTCGCTTGCAGCCCGAAGCTTGCCGCTTATTTCTGCTGCTGGTGCTTGAGGAGGTCGCGAATCTCGGTCAGGAGGGTTTCCTGTGGGGTCGGTACTGGCGGTGCGCTGGGGGCCACGGCCTCCTCGCGCTTGAGGCGGTTGATGGCTTTTACGCCCATGAAAATGGCGAAGGCAACGATCACGAAGTCGATCACCGTCTGGATGAACTTGCCGTAGGCCAGCACCACTGCCGGCACATCGCCTGCGGCGGGCTTGAGCACTACCGCCAGGTCGCTGAAGTCGACACCGCCGATCAACAGGCCCAGTGGCGGCATGACCACATCGCCCACGAACGATGAGACGATCTTGCCGAAGGCCGCGCCGATAATGATACCCACGGCCATATCGACCACATTGCCCTTGACCGCGAAGGCCTTGAACTCACTGAGCACGCCCATGTTGGATTTTCCTTGTAACAAATGGTGAGGTAAACGCAGTGTAAGCCACTGTGACGCTTCATGCGCTGGATACAGGGCTGTTGACTTCGGTTAGACCGAATAGTTTTGTCGCATCCCAGGGCGCCCGTGAGCACCTGCGGTTCGGCTATCATGGCGGTTTTTTCCAGGAGTACCCCGTCCATGGCCAAGGCCAAGCGCTTGTATGGCTGCACCGAGTGCGGCGCGACCTTCCCCAAATGGGCTGGCCAGTGCGCCGACTGCGGGGCCTGGAATACCCTGGTCGAAACCATGATCGAAAGCGGTGGCGCTGCCGCCCCCAGCGGGCGCGCCGGCTGGACCGGGCAACAGGCCCAGCTCAAGACCCTGGCCGAAGTCAGCGTCGAGGAAATCCCACGTTTCAGCACCAGCAGCGGCGAGCTGGACCGGGTGCTCGGCGGCGGCCTGGTCGACGGTTCGGTGGTGCTGATTGGCGGCGACCCAGGTATCGGCAAATCGACCATCCTGCTGCAGACCCTGTGCAACATCGCCACGCAAATGCCGGCGTTGTACGTCACTGGCGAAGAGTCGCAGCAACAGGTGGCCATGCGCTCGCGGCGCCTGGGCCTGCCCCAGGACAAGCTCAAGGTGATGACCGAAACCTGCATCGAAACCATCATCGCCACCGCCCGCCAGGAAAAACCCCGGGTCATGGTGATCGACTCGATCCAGACCATCTTTACCGAGCAGTTGCAATCTGCGCCTGGTGGCGTGGCGCAGGTGCGCGAGAGCACTGCGTTGCTGGTGCGCTACGCCAAGCAGAGCGGCACGGCGATCTTCCTGGTTGGCCATGTCACCAAAGAAGGCTCGCTGGCCGGGCCGCGCGTGCTTGAGCACATGGTCGATACCGTGCTGTATTTCGAGGGTGAGTCGGACGGGCGTCTGCGTTTGCTGCGGGCTGTGAAAAACCGCTTCGGCGCGGTCAACGAGCTGGGCGTGTTCGGCATGACTGACCGTGGCCTCAAGGAGGTGTCCAACCCCTCGGCCATCTTCCTCAACCGCACCCAGGAAGAAGTACCCGGCAGTGTGGTGATGGCCACTTGGGAAGGCACCCGGCCAATGCTGGTGGAGGTTCAGGCGCTGGTCGACGACAGCCATCTGGCCAACCCACGCCGGGTCACCCTGGGCCTTGATCAGAACCGCCTGGCCATGTTGCTGGCGGTGCTGCATCGCCATGGCGGAATCCCCACCCACGACCAGGACGTTTTCCTCAACGTGGTCGGCGGCGTCAAGGTGCTGGAGACCGCCTCTGACCTGGCGCTGCTGGCGGCAGTGATGTCGAGCCTGCGCAACCGGCCGCTGGCCCATGACCTGCTGGTGTTCGGCGAAATCGGTCTGTCTGGCGAAGTGCGCCCGGTGCCCAGCGGCCAGGAGCGCCTTAAAGAGGCCGCCAAGCACGGCTTCAAACGCGCCATCGTACCCAAGGGCAACGCCCCCAAGGAATCGCCGGCAGGCTTGCAGGTGATTGCAGTAACCCGGCTGGAACAGGCGCTGGATGCGTTGTTCGAGTAGCAAAAAGGGCAGCCGACGATGCGCGTCGGCTGCCCTGCGTTGACTGCCTCGATCAGCAGTCAGTGCTCGGCCACCGCCTTGCGCCGGGGCGCCTGGTTACCTTGCTCGTCCAGCTCCAGTACCGGCACTTCATTACCCTCGGCATCGAACAACTTGCCGTCCTTGAAGTAATCGCCGTCGCGCAGTGCCGAGATGTCGGAGTACTGGATGGTGCGCTCGTAGGCCGCGGCGAAAACGGATTGGTTTTCCGAGTTGCCGGTGGTGAAGTGGTTGAACATCAGGTTCAGCAATATGGCCATGATCGCCGCCGAGCTGATACCGGAGTGGAAGATGGTTTCGAACCAGTTAGGGAAGTTGTGGTAGAAGGTCGGGGCAGCGATGGGGATCATGCCGAAGCCCAATGAGGCCGCCACGATGATCAGGTTGACGTTGTTCTTGTAGCTGACCTTGCTCAGGGTGCGGATGCCACTGGCCGCGACCGTGCCGAACAGCACGATGCCGGCGCCGCCCAGCACTGGCGTGGGTACAGCGGCGATGATCCGGCCCATGACCGGCAGCAGGCCGAGCACCACCAGAATGACCCCGCCGGTGGCCACCACATAGCGGCTCTTGACCCCGGTCACTGCCACCAAGCCTACGTTCTGGGCGAATGCGCTCTGGGTGAACGAGCCGAAGATCGGCGCCAGCATGCTCGATGCCATGTCGGCGCGCAGGCCATCGCCCAGGCGCTTGGAATCGACCTTGGTGTCGATGATGTCACCGACCGCCAGAATGTCCGCCGAAGTTTCCACCAGCGTCACCATGATCACGATGCACATCGACAGGATGGCTGCGATGTGGAACGTTGGCATGCCGAAATGGAACGGCGTGGGGAAGGCGAACATCGGGCCCTCGCTGACCTTGCTGAAGTCGGCCATGCCCAGGGACCAGGCGATCAGGGTGCCGACCACCATCGCCAGCAGGATCGACAGGCGTGAAATGGCTGCGTTGCCCAATTTACTCAGCAACAGCACGATGGCAAAGGTCAGCCCGGCCAGGCCGATATTGGCCACGCTGCCGAATTCCGGCGATGCGCTGTTGCCACCCATCACCCAGCGTGCGGCCACCGGCATCAGGGTCAGGCCGATGGTGGTGATGACGATGCCGGTTACCAGTGGTGGGAAGAACTTGGTAATGCGCGAGAACACTGGGGTGATCAGAAAACCGATCAACGAAGCCGCCATGACCGCGCCCAGTACGCCCTGCAAGCCACCGCCGCCTTCGCTGCTGATGATTGCACCCATGGTCGCCACTCCGGCGAACGACACCCCTTGTACCAACGGCAGCTGACAGCCGAAGAACGGCAGGCCGAGGGTTTGCAGCAGGGTCGCAAGGCCCCCGGCAAACAACGACGCGGCGATCAGCAGGCCGATCTCAGCCGGCCCAAGCCCTGCGGCTTGGCCGAGAATCAGCGGCACTGCAACGATGCCGCCGTACATGGTCAGAACATGCTGCAGGCCATAGGCCAGGTTGGCGCCGAGGCCGAGGTTTTCATCCTCTGGGCGCGGCGTAGGAGACGTGCTGGTGGACGTAGTCATGGAGCAGGCTCTCGAATTTATTGTTGTCGAACTACTGTAGGCAAGGAGTGCATTCGATTGCTATCGAAATTGTATACAAGTTTTTGATTGTAACGAGCACGCGCGCGCCTCCATTGACGTGGTGCCTGGATGCAGAATGCGTTCCAACTTGATGAATTCGGTACTAGATGTGTGTGTACAACCCGTCAGCCAGCCGGATGTAAGCTGTCTGAGTAGTCAGGAAACACTTTGGCGGGGGTTTGCTTAGCAGGCTAAGAGATTTCAATCTTCGATCAATTGCCGCAGCTCACGCATCATTTCGGTGCTGTCGGCCAGGTTCAGCTCCACCAAACGGTGCAGGTGGGTCATCGAGTCGACATCTATATGCAGGCAGAAAAAGCCCAGGCGTTCGGGTTCTTCATGGCGCAGCTCGACCTGCATGCGTACCTCCGAGCGCTTGTCACTCAGGTGGATGACCGCCTCGAAGTCCTGGCTCAGGTCGGCATCCCAGCGCGCCGGGCGTTCCACCAACAGGCCTTTGAGCGAGACGTCCAGCAGGTTCACCTGCCAGCGCCGATCACCCTGGCGCAATTCGGTCGGGGCATCGAAGTCGATACGCTGGAAACGGCGGCGTTCGTTGGATGGAGTGGTCATGGCAAGGCCCCTGGTCAGTTGCACTGACTATAGACCAGCCATGACCACTCAGGCGTGACCTTGCGCCTGGCTATTTAGCCGCGACGATGTTCACGTCGCTGCAGTTATAGAAGCCTTCGCCTGCTGCATCGTCGCGCTGCCAGCGGGTATAGATGACCCGCTTGCCGGTGTAGTTCTTCAAGTCTACGTCGAGCAGGTAGTAACCATTGCTGGGTTGGGTGTCGCCGATCTGTGCAACCAGTTCCAGGTCATCCCACCTCATTGGCCGCGCGCTGGCGTCATAGCCGTCCTTGGAGACATAGATTTCCCAGTAGCTGGGGTTGTGTTCGGCCATGATCTTGAAGTGCATCTGCACTTTGTTGTTGGCGTCCTTTTGCAGATTGTAGGCCTGCCAGTCGGCTGCGACGTCCAGGCCGCTCTTGTCGTTGACCAGCACGTGGAACCACAGGAGGCTCTTGAACTTATTGAGCCAGGCGGTCAAGTCGTTGCGTTTGGCTGGGTCGACGTGATTTCCCGCCGAGCACAGTTGGCCGTCAGGAATGGCCGCCTTTACCGCATCCATGTTGCGGTAGTCCGAAACGTTCTTGGACACCTCGTGCCACTGGTTGAACTGGAACACCGCCTGCAAGGCGTCATTGTCGAACTTTTTGTATACGTGCTGGTAGGCGGCGCGGCAGCCTGGGCTTTTGATCGCCGAACCGTCCAGCGGCCAGTTGTAGTCGCCAGCCTTGTGGCAGGCCAATTGGCGTGACGCCGGTACTTCCATTGCGCCATGCATCGGCGTTACCGGCGCCGCCATGCCGGGCAGGCTGAGCCCGGCAGCGAGCAGGGCAATCGCGCTTCTCAAGACCATGTTCATGGTGGTCATCCTTGGCATGCTATAGGTGGGCCTTGAAGATCGGTCACCGTAAAAGATCCCACAACTGGCAAAAATGTCAGGTGCCTCGCCATCCAATGGCCGATGCCGCTCTAGCGCGGGTGCTGGCGGTCGAGGTGGGTGTAAGAAATTCAATATGGTAATGCGCGCAGGCAGGCCCTAGACTCAGGGGGCAGTCCTTTCCAACCAATCAGCTGGAAGCATGCCATGAACAACAATAACAGCCTGCTACGCCACATCCCGTGGCTGGCACTGGCGATCATAGGAGCCTGCGCGCTGGGTGTGGTTGCCCTGCGTCGCGGTGAGGCCATCAACGCCTTGTGGATCGTGGTCGCGGCAGTGGCCATCTATCTGGTCGCATACCGTTACTACAGCCTGTTCATCGCCACCAAGGTGATGCAACTCGACCCCCGTCGGGCAACCCCCGCGGTGCTCAACAACGACGGTCTGGACTATGTTCCGACCAACAAGCACATCCTGTTCGGCCACCACTTTGCCGCCATCGCTGGCGCCGGCCCGCTGGTCGGCCCGGTGCTTGCTGCGCAGATGGGCTACCTGCCCGGCACCCTGTGGCTGATCGCAGGCGTGGTGCTGGCCGGCGCGGTCCAGGACTTCATGGTCCTGTTCCTCTCCACCCGCCGCAACGGCCGCTCGCTGGGCGACATGGTGCGCGAGGAGATGGGCCGCATTCCGGGCACCATCGCCTTGTTCGGCTGCTTCCTGATCATGATCATCATCCTCGCGGTGCTGGCGCTGATCGTGGTCAAGGCCCTGGCCGAGAGCCCGTGGGGCATGTTCACGGTGATGGCGACCATCCCGATCGCGATGTTCATGGGCATTTACATGCGCTACATCCGCCCGGGCCGCATCGGTGAAATCTCGCTGGTCGGCGTGGTCTTGCTGCTGCTGTCGATCTGGCTGGGGGGCCAGATTGCCGCGGATCCGGTCTGGGGCCCGGCATTCACCTTCACCGGTGTGCAGATCACCTGGATGCTCGTGGGCTACGGTTTCGTCGCCGCCGTGCTGCCGGTGTGGCTGGTGCTGGCGCCACGTGACTACCTGTCGACCTTCCTCAAGATCGGCACCATCGTCGGCCTTGCCATCGGTATCTTGATCATCGCCCCTGAGCTGAAAATGCCGGCGCTGACCCAGTTCACCGACGGTACCGGCCCGGTCTGGAAGGGCACCCTGTTCCCGTTCCTGTTTATCACCATCGCCTGTGGTGCGGTGTCCGGCTTCCACGCGCTGATCTCCTCGGGGACCACGCCCAAGCTGCTGGACAACGAAACCAACGCCCGTTACATCGGCTACGGCGGCATGCTGATGGAGTCGTTCGTCGCCATCATGGCCATGGTTGCCGCTTCGGTGATAGAGCCAGGCGTGTACTTCGCCATGAACAGCCCGGCCGCAGTGGTGGGCAGCGACGTGGTGTCGGTGGCGCAGACGGTCAGTAGCTGGGGCTTCCTGATTACCCCCGAGCAGCTTGAGGCGGTGGCCCGTGATATCGGCGAGCACACCATCCTGGCCCGTGCCGGTGGTGCGCCGACACTGGCGGTGGGTATCGCGCAGATCCTGCACCAGGTGCTGCCAGGTGAGAACACCATGGCGTTCTGGTACCACTTCGCCATTCTGTTCGAAGCGCTGTTCATCCTGACCGCGGTAGACGCTGGCACACGTGCCGGGCGGTTCATGCTGCAGGACCTGCTCGGCAGCTTCGTGCCTGCGCTCAAGCGCACCGAATCGTGGGGTGCCAACCTGTTGGCAACCGCCGGTTGCGTGGCGATGTGGGGCTACCTGCTGTACCAAGGCGTGATCGACCCGCTGGGCGGCATCAACACCCTGTGGCCACTGTTCGGCATCTCCAACCAGATGCTGGCCGGTATCGCCCTGATGCTCGGTACCGTGGTGCTGATCAAGATGAAGCGCCAGCGCTACATCTGGGTCACTCTGGTTCCGGCAGTGTGGCTGCTGATCTGCACCACCTTCGCTGGCCTGATCAAGCTGTTCGACCCCAACCCTGCGGTCGGCTTCCTGGCCCTGGCGAACAAGTACCGCACCGCGCTGGACGCAGGCCAGGTACTGGCTCCGGCCAAGGATATCGGGCAGATGCAGCACGTGATCTTCAACGCCTACACCAACGCCGGCCTGACCATCCTGTTCCTGGTGGTGGTGTTCAGCATCCTGTTCTTCGCCGTCAAGGTTGGCTACGCCGCCTGGGGCCGCAAGGAACGGACCGATAAAGAAACCCCGTTCCAGGCTCTGCCGGACGCTTGAGAGGACTGCCGCAATGTTCAACGACCTGGGTCGGCTGGGTAAGTACCTGGGTCAGGCGGCCCGCCTGATGGTAGGCATGCCTGACTACGACAACTATGTCGAGCACATGCAGAAAACCCACCCGGACAAGCCGGTGATGAGCTACGAGGCGTTCTTCCGTGAACGCCAGGAAGCGCGTTATGGTGGCAAGTCCGGCCCCAAGTGCTGTTGAACCTGCGACACGTTTGAACCTGTGGGAGGCCGGGCAACCGGCCTCCCACAGTCATTTTCGGCTTCAGGAGATATTTGCGTGCACACGCCCATACCCGTAACCGTGCTTACCGGCTTTCTCGGTGCCGGCAAGACCACGTTGCTCAAGCACATGCTCAAGGCCGAACACGGCATGAAGCTCGCCGTCATCGAAAACGAGTTCAGCGAGGCCGGCATCGACAGCCAACTGCTGGGCGATGAACCGGTGCAGGTCATGACCCTGGCCAACGGCTGTGTCTGCTGCAGCATCCATGGTGACCTGACTCGCGCCTTGTACCTGCTGCTCGAACGCCTGGATGCGGGCGAAATCGCTTTCGACCGCCTGGTGATCGAATGCACCGGCCTTGCAGACCCGGCACCCGTGGCGCAGACATTCTTCATCGACGAAGACCTGCGCGAGCGCTACATCCTCGACGGCATCATCACCTTGGTCGATGCCGTGCATGCCGAGGTGCACCTGGCCCAGGCCATCGCCCAGGCTCAAGTTGGTTTTGCCGACCGCCTGTTGCTGAGCAAGACCGACCTTGCCGAGCCTGCAGCGGTAGAGGCCCTGCGTGAACGCCTGTCGCGGATCAATGGCCGGGCGGCAATCCGCGTAGTCGAGCACGGCCGCATCGACCTGGCCGAACTGCTGGACGTGCGCGGCTTCAACCTCAACCCGGACCTGGGCATCAGCCCCAAACCGGCCCTGCGCCCGGTGCTCAAGCCGGCCACCCCGGACCGCATCAGCACGCTGGTGCTGCGCAGCGACACAGCGCTGGACATCGACCGCCTCAGCGACTTCATGAACGAGCTGCTCGAAAGCCACGGCAAGCAACTGCTGCGCTACAAAGGCGTGCTGAACATCGCCGGTGAAGACCGCCGCCTGGTTTTCCAAGGGGTGTTGAAGTTGTACGGGTTCGACTGGGATGCCGAGTGGAAAGACGGCGAGGCGCGCGAGAGCGTGATGGTGTTCATTGGGGATGAACTGCCGGAGGATAAGATACGGACGGGGTTCGAGGCTTTGGCCTGCGTGTGAAAGGGATGTAGCTGAATGGTTATGCGCACCCCTGCACCGGCCTGATCGCAGGCTGGCGCCAGCTCCCACTCCCACAGGGGCCTTGCTCAACCGCAACATTGCTGGTTAATACTTTGGGAAATGATAGAGAGTCGTGGCGAGCGGGCTTGTCCCGCGTTGGGCTGCGCAGCAGCCCTGAAAACCCCAGGGGCTGCTGCGCAGCCCAACGCGGGACAAGCCCGCTCGCCACAAGGAGATATGTCTGGCGGGAACAGGGTTGTACAAAACCATAGAATTTCCCATACATACTGCGCCAGCCGGTGATAGAGATGTCTGACCGAGATCCTGTGGGAGATCACCCAGCCCTTCCGGGCTGCGCTGTCGCGCAGAGAACTGGGCCCCGCGATACCGGCGTCGCCGGTGCCATCCATCGCGGTGGTTCGGCATTCCGAGGAAGCCCGCTCCCACGTTATCCATGTAAATCAGATAGTTAGCGTTTGTTCTATGAGAGCTGGCGACAGCCTGCGATGAGGCCACCACAAGCTTGCAAAAAACCATAGAACCGCCCACGCCGTTCAGGGACCCAGTTCTCTCAAAAATACCTTGAATGGGTTGGCTCTCAAGATCCGGGGCAACCGTTCACAAAAAAGCCCGGCACAAGGCCGGGCTTCTTCATATCAGGCATTCGCCAATCAGTTGCCGTACACCGGCAGCTTCTTGCAGATGGCCTTGACCTTCTCACGGACAGCGTCGATTACCGCTTCGTTGTTCAGGTCGGCGAGGATGTCGCAGATCCAGCCGGCCAGTTCGCGGCACTCGGTTTCCTTGAAACCACGGGTGGTGACGGCTGGGGTGCCGAAACGCAGGCCCGAGGTGACGAACGGGGAGCGTGGGTCGTTCGGGACCGAGTTCTTGTTGACGGTGATGAACGCTTTGCCCAAGGCTGCGTCAGCGTCCTTGCCCGAGATTTCCTGCTTGATCAGCGAGAGCAGGAACAGGTGGTTCTGGGTGCCGCCGGACACCACGTCGAAGCCACGCTCGATGAACACTTCGGCCATGGCCTGGGCGTTTTTCACCACTTGTTGCTGGTAGGCCTTGAACTCAGGCTGCAGCGCCTCCTTGAAGCAGATCGCCTTGGCGGCAATGACGTGCTCCAGCGGGCCGCCCTGGGCGCCTGGGAAGACTGCCGAGTTGAGCTTCTTCTCGATGTCGGCGTTGGCACGGGCCAGGATCAGGCCGCCACGTGGACCGCGCAGGGTCTTGTGGGTGGTGGTGGTGACCACGTCGGCGAATGGCACCGGGTTCGGGTAGACGCCAGCAGCAACCAGGCCAGCGACGTGGGCCATGTCGACGAACAGGTAGGCACCGACTTTGTCGGCGATTGCGCGGAAGCGTGGGAAGTCCAGCACTTGCGAGTAGGCCGAGAAGCCGGCAACGATCATTTTTGGCTTGTGCTCGACAGCCAGGCGCTCGACTTCGGCGTAGTCGATCAGGCCGTTGCCGTCGATGCCGTACTGCACAGCGTTGTACAGCTTGCCCGACGAGCTGACCGAAGCGCCGTGGGTGAGGTGGCCGCCGTGGGCCAGGCTCATGCCCAGGATGGTGTCGCCGGCCGACAGCAGGGCCAGGTAGACCGCAGCGTTGGCCTGGGAACCGGCGTGTGGCTGAACGTTGGCGTAATCGGCGCCGAACAGCTCTTTGGCGCGGTCGATGGCCAGTTGCTCGACCACGTCGACGTATTCGCAGCCGCCGTAGTAACGCTTGCCTGGGTAGCCTTCGGCGTACTTGTTGGTCAGTACCGAACCCTGGGCTTCCATGACGGCTGGGCTAGTGTAGTTTTCCGAAGCGATCAGCTCGATATGCTCTTCCTGGCGCAGAGCTTCTTGCTGCATGGCTTCGAAAAGCTCGGCGTCGTACTTGGCAATGGTCAAATCACGGCTGAACATGGCGGTCCTCAAGGATCGGGCTTAATTGGGGGGGCATTCTAACCGATTGATTCGCGCCTGGCATATGAAGTGGCATCAAGTCGCGGACCAAAGGGGTTCATGTTGCAGGCCGCGTCGGGACTGGGCTGGAGTTGACTTCGGAGTCCGCTTTCACGCACGCCTGCGTAGGCGCGGCCTGGTGCCGCGAAAGGGCCGCAAAGCGGCCCCGGCGAGGTGCTCGACAACAACCTGCCTGCCTCACTGGAACATGAACAACGTCTCGTTGCTGAACTGCGCCTCGAACTGGTTGGCCGGCATCGGCCGCCCGAACAGGTAGCCTTGCACCTCGTCACAGCCGTGCTCGCGCAGGAACTCAAGCTGCTCGTGGGTTTCGACGCCTTCGGCGATTACCGCAAGGTTCAGGCTGTGGGCCATGGCGATAATGGCCCGGGCGATCTGTGCGTCCTGCTCGCCCGAGGGCAAGCCGTCGACGAAGGTCCGGTCGATCTTCAATACATCGATCGGGAACTGTTTGAGGTAGTTGAGCGAGGAATAGCCGGTACCAAAGTCATCGACCGCGATGCTCAGGCCGAGGTTTTTCAGGCTGTCGAGAATATGCATGGCCTCGTTGACTTCACGCATCAGGATGCTTTCGGTCAGTTCCAGCTCAAGGCACGCCGGCGGCAGGCCGGTTTCTTCGAGGATGTTGGCGATGCGCGTGCCCAACTGGCCATCGGAGAACTGCCGCGCCGAAATGTTCACCGACACTTTCGGTACCCGCACCTTCTGCTGGTGCCAGACCTTGAGCTGACGGCTGGCCTCGTGCAGCACCCAGTCGCCGATATCCACCACCAGGCCCAGCTCTTCGATCACCGGGATGAACTCGCCCGGCGGCACCAGGCCGCGGGTCGGGTGGCGCCAGCGCAGCAGCGCTTCGGCGCCGGTCAGGCGCTTGCCGTCACCGCTGAACTGCGGCTGGTAATACAGAATGAACTCGTTCTGCTCCAGCGCATGGCGCAGGTCGCTTTCCAGCTCCAGGCGCTCCAGGGCGCTGGCGTTCATGTCGGCCTGATAGAACTGGAAGTTGTTCTTGCCGCGCTCCTTGGCGTGGTACATGGCGGTGTCTGCGTTTTTCATCAGTTGGCTCAGCTCGCTGCCATCCTGCGGGCTGAGCGCGATGCCGATACTGGCGGTGACGAAGAACTCGCGGTTTTCCAGCACGAACGGCGTGACCAGCCGGGCAAGGATGTTCTCGGCCACATGAATGGCGCGGTTGAGCGCCTGTTCGCGGGTGGCACGCGGCTGTAGCAGCAAGGTGAACTCGTCGCCGCCCATGCGCGCGACCGTATCGTCGCCATCGACACAGCCCAGCAGGCGTTCGGCCATGTCCTTGAGCATGCGGTCGCCGGCGGCGTGGCCGAGGGAGTCGTTGATCGGCTTGAAACGGTCCAGGTCGAGGAACATCAGCACCACCCAGGCCTTCTGCCGCTCGGCTTGCTGCAAGGCGTTGTACAGGCGGTCCTGGAACAGCGTGCGGTTAGGCAGGTGGGTGAGGGCATCGTAGTAGGCCAGGCGGTGGATGCGTTGCTCGCTGGCCTTGCGTTCGCTGATGTCGGTGAAGAAGCACACGTAGCTGGCCAGGTCGCCTTCGTCGTCGAGCACGGCGGTGATGCCGACCCAGGCCGGGTAGTGCTCGCCGTTGCGGCGCTTGAGGAACACCTCGCCCTCCCAACTGCCGCGCTGGTTGAGCTGCTTGAGGATATAACCCAGGTGCGCGTCCTGCTGGTCTGCCACGGTGAGCATGCCCGGCAACTGGTCGAGCACCTCGGCCACGGCGTAGCCACTGACGCGGCTGAATGCCTCGTTGGCCTGGACGATGTAACCGGCCGGGTCGGTGATGAGAATGGCCGAGGTCGAGTGCTCGAATACCGTCGCCGCCATGCGCAGGTCTTTCTCGGCGCGGCGCTGCTGACTGATATCACGGCCCACCCCCAGAACACCCTCGAAGTGTTCGTGTTCGTCCCAGACCAGCACCAGACGCAGCTCGATGGGGATCTTGCGACCGTCTGCACGCATGCAGTCGAACAGGAACAACTGCGTCGGCAGGGTGGTGCGCAGGCTGGCCAGTTGCTCGCTGTCGCCCAGCGCCTTGCTGACCCGCTCCATCAGTGCGTACACACCGGTAAGTTGTGCCGGGTTGGCGACGATCGACTGCCAGCCGTGGGCAAAGATCCAGTCCGCCTGGTAGCCCAGCACGGCCTGTACCGAGGGGCTGACGTAGTTCAGTTGCAGCTTGCTGTCGGTGGAGAAGATCACGTCGCTGATGCTTTCGGCGAGCATGCGGTAGCGTTGTTCGCTGTCGCGCAGCGAGGCACTGGCCTCGATCTGCACCGTGACGTCCTTGCCCACGCCGATGATGCGCTGCACCTGGCCATCGCCATCGCGGGTCAGCACCTGTTCGCGAATGTCGTAGCAGCGCCAGCGGCCATCGCGGTGGCGAAAGCGCAACTGGCAGTGCAGCGAGTCGCCGTAGCTGCTGTCCAGCTGCTGTTGGCGCAAGGCGTTGTAGTGCTCGGCATCCTCGGGGTGCAGCAGCAGCTCCCAGAAACGCTCGCCCATTTGCGCAAGCTCCGCGCGGTCGTAGCCCAGGGTCTGGCCGAGGTGGCGGTTGCTGAAGATCATCCGCTGGCTGTGCACATCTTGCACATACAACTGGTCCGGCACGGTGCGCACCACATCCGACCAGAAACTCTCACGTTCGAGCAGCGACAGCTCGACCCGCTTGCGGCTGGTGATGTCGCTGATGCTGAGGATCACCGCCTGATAGTCGCGCCGCTGCTGCGGCATGCGCACCATCAGCCACAGGTGCAACTCGTCGCCCTGCGGGGCCTGCAAACGCACTTCCAGTTCAAGCTGGCTGCGGCCTTCGAGCAGCGCATCGATCAATTGCATGCCGACACTGTCGCGGCCATCGCCGCTGCCGTCGATCAGGCGCTGCCAGGCGCCTGCGTGGCAGTCGACATTGAGCAACTGGCGGGCTACCTGGTTGATTTCGGTGATCTTCAGCTCTTGCAACAGTGAGCGGCGCAGGTTGGCGTCCAGCGCCAGGCTCTGCTTGAGTGCAGCAAGATTGCGCAGGTGGTAGCGGTCGAGCTGGCCGGGCAGGCTGGAAAGGTCAAGCACGCACAGGGCAACGCCCGTGCCTTCGAAGATTTCCTGATAGCGCCGACGGTCTTCTTGCAGGGCGCGCTGGCGCCTGCGCATATTGATCAGCGCCAGCACCGGCAGCAGGGCGCAGAACAAGGCCAGCAGGCACTTGCCGAGCAGTGCCGGAAGCAACTTGCCCCGCGCCAGGCCTTCGTCGAACAACCCGCGTAGCTGCCAGTTGCTGTGGTCGAGGAACGCCAGCATCACGCTTTGCAACGGCTCGCCGCTTGTGGCAGTTGGCCCGTGGCGCTCAATGACCGCGCCGTCGCGGCTGTTTTCCAGCAGCCACAGCGGCTGGCCGGAGCCGTCCAGGTGCTGGGTGAGTTCCTCGTAGTAGTCGGTGCTCAGGCGCAGCAGCCAGTAACCACGGTCCTGCTCTGCGGTCTGGCGCAGCAGCAGGTAGATGCGCTGGTTGTCGGGGCTGTTGGAGAAAAAGAACGCATGGCCCTGGTTCAACTGGCGCATTTCGTCAATCAACTGACGGTCGGGGCTGCCGGCCAGGGTGTCGCTGAGCAAGCGCCCGCTGGTATCCATCCAGGCCAGATCGCGCAGGCTAGGCAGGCGCGTCTGCAAGGTTTCGAGCAAATTGGGTAACGCGCTGGACGCCGGTGGTTTGACGTAGGCCTGCACCAGATTCAACGCCTGCTGGGCCTTGAGCGACATGTTCAGGCCAAGATGGTCGGCAAGTTCGGCGCTGGTGGCCACGCTTTGCTGGCGCAGGTCATTCTGGGTGTGGCGGTACTGGGTGACCAGTTGCCACAGCAACAGGGCCAGCAAAACCAAGGCCAGCAGGGCCAGTGCGCCCTTCAGCGAACCGCGCAGGTGTGAGCCGACCGCGTGGGCGGCAGCAGGGCGCAGAGGGGGCATTTGCGTCAGATTGGTCAAGCGTTGGTCCTGCGATTGGGCTGGCGATGGCAGGGGTTCCATGCACGGCGCATGCCGTGGCCTGGCGTATGGCCGGCGCACTATAAGCTGCACATTTGAAGGCGGCTAGCATGCCTGCAATTGTGGCAAAGTGCCAGCCGGCTTGGCGATGGGCGGTGCGGCCATCCTGCCCGGCCTGTTCGGCAAGCCCCTGCCAGCTGTGCGAGAATGCCGGCCGCTTCAATAGTCAACGCATCGGAGAAGTACGGTTTTGGTTACCCACTATTCCATCAATGGGCTTGAATCCGCCTGCGGGCGCAGCAGTGACAAGCTGGTCAGCACCGCCCTGGCCGAGGGCGTGTCGTGCAAGACCTGCCAACGTTCGCTGGCCAAGCCTGAGGCCGTCGCCGTCAACAAGACGCCGTCGCTGGCCGAGCTGCGCAAGTCGGCCAAGGCCGCGAAAATGGCCGCAGCGGTTGTCAGCGAAGTGGCTGTGGCCGCGCCGGCCAGGCCTGCAGTTGTGGTCAAGCCGGCGGCTGTGGCCAGCAAGCCTGCCGAAAAAGATGCGCAACCGCCGGCCCGCAGTGGCGGTTTTTGCGTCAAGTCGGCCTGGGCTGCGCGCCTGGGCGAGCAGCCGGGCCGTAGCCGTCTGCCGCGTGGCAAGAAACGCCAGGCGCACGTCTGATACAGCCTGCAGGGTGGGCCCGGGCCTTACAGGGCCTGACGGCCCGCCTGCCATCTACCCCATCTGTGCAATGCCCCGACTTGGCGTAGAATGGCCCACTTTGTTCACTGACACCCCGTAAACACATCCCCCGGGCAACCGCCGCGGGCGTACGTCGATGTCTTTACCTATTTGATAGAGGGCTTGGTTTTGGCTCAATACGTCTACACCATGCATCGGCTGAGCAAGGTCGTGCCGCCGAAGCGTGAAATTCTCAAGAACATTTCCCTGTCGTTCTTCCCCGGCGCCAAGATCGGCGTGCTCGGCCTGAACGGCGCGGGTAAATCGACCCTGCTGCGCATCATGGCTGGCGTCGACAAAGAGTTCGACGGCGAAGCCCGCCCGATGCCGGACATCAACGTCGGCTACCTGCCCCAGGAACCGCAACTCGACCCCACCAAGACGGTGCGTGAAGTGGTCGAAGAAGCAGTCAGCGTCATCAAGGACGCCCAGGCGCGCCTGGACGAAGTCTACGCAGCCTACGCCGACCCTGATGCCGACTTCGACAAGCTGGCCGCCGAACAGGCCAAGCTCGAAGCCATCCTGCAAGCCGCCGATGGCCACAACCTCGAGCGCCAGCTGGACGTTGCTGCCGATGCCCTGCGCCTGCCGGCCTGGGATGCCAAGATCGAACACCTCTCCGGCGGTGAAAAACGCCGTGTTGCTCTGTGCCGCCTGCTGCTGTCGGCCCCCGACATGCTGCTGCTGGACGAACCGACCAACCACCTGGATGCCGACTCGGTAGCCTGGCTTGAGCGCTTCCTGCACGATTTCCCCGGCACCGTGGTAGCGATTACCCACGACCGTTACTTCCTCGACAACGTCGCCGGCTGGATCCTCGAACTGGACCGCGGCGCCGGCATTCCATACGAAGGCAACTACTCGGGCTGGCTGGAGGCCAAGTCGGACCGACTGGCGCAGGAATCCAAGCAGCAGAGCGCCCACGAGAAGGCGATGAAAGAGGAACTGGAGTGGGTGCGCAAAGGCGCCAAGGCCCGCCAGTCCAAATCCAAGGCTCGTCTGCAGCGCTTCGAAGAAATGCAATCGCAGGAATTCCAGAAACGTTCCGAAACCAATGAAATCTACATCCCGGCCGGCCCGCGCCTGGGTGACAAGGTCATCGAGTTCAAGAACGTTACCAAAGGCTACGGCGATCGCGTACTGATCGACAACCTGTCGTTCGCCATGCCAAAAGGCGCCATCGTCGGCGTAATCGGTGGTAACGGTGCCGGTAAATCGACCCTGTTCCGCATGCTGATGGGCAAGGAACAGCCAGACTCGGGCAGCATCGAGATTGGCGAAACCGTGCAACTGGCGTGTGTTGACCAGAGCCGCGAAGACCTCGACGGCAGCAAGACGGTGTTCCAGCAGATTTCCGATGGTTCCGACCAGATCCGCATCGGCAACTACGAGATCCCGTCGCGCACCTACGTGGGCCGCTTCAACTTCAAGGGCGGCGACCAGCAGAAGTTCGTCAAGGACCTCTCCGGTGGTGAGCGTGGCCGTCTGCACCTGGCACTCACCCTCAAGGAGGGCGGCAACGTCCTGCTGCTCGACGAACCGTCCAACGACCTCGACGTCGAAACCCTGCGTTCGCTGGAGGAAGCCCTGCTGGACTTCCCGGGCGCCGCCATCGTGATTTCCCACGACCGGTGGTTCCTTGACCGTGTGGCCACCCACATCCTGGCGTACGAAGACGATTCCAGCGTGTTGTTCTTCGAAGGTAACTACACCGAGTACGAAGCCGACCGCAAAAAGCGCCTGGGCGACGCTGCTGCCCAGCCGCACCGCGTCCGTCACAAGAAACTCGCCCAGTAAGGCGGGTTCAGTTGCACAGAAATGGGGCCCCTAGTGGCCCCATTTTTGTGCCTGCAATTTCGTTTTGCGCCGGCAAATCAGTGGGTATTTTGTATACATTTATATAAAACGCACCAAATAATTTCAAAAAAACGACATTTCGCCCTGTTGCAGTGCGTTTGCTTCTTGGTACATTTCAGAAAAAACCAATAAACAATCCCTCTTTGGTGAGACGTCTACCATGATCGAATCCGTCGACAGTTTCCTGGCCCGCCTGCAACAGCGCGACCCGGCCCAGCCCGAATTCCACCAGGCA
This sequence comes from Pseudomonas farsensis, assembly GCF_014268805.2. Lineage (GTDB taxonomy): Bacteria > Pseudomonadota > Gammaproteobacteria > Pseudomonadales > Pseudomonadaceae > Aquipseudomonas > Aquipseudomonas farsensis. The sequence goes on along the minus strand of NZ_JABWRF020000003.1, from coordinate 22,687 downwards.
GTGGAGGAGGTGCTGCGTACCCTCTGGCCCTTCCTCGAAGCCAACCCACAGTACCTGCAAGCCGGGATTCTCGAACGCATGGTCGAGCCTGAGCGTGCAGTGTTGTTCCGCGTTTCGTGGGTGGATGACCAGGGCAAGGTGCAGGTCAACCGCGGCTACCGTATCCAGATGAACAGCGCCATTGGCCCCTACAAAGGCGGCCTGCGCTTCCATCCCTCGGTGACCTTGAGCGTACTCAAGTTCCTGGCCTTCGAGCAGGTGTTCAAGAACTCGCTGACCTCGCTGCCCATGGGCGGCGGCAAAGGTGGCTCGGACTTCGATCCAAAGGGCAAGAGCGACGCTGAAGTGATGCGCTTCTGCCAGGCGTTCATGAGCGAGCTGTACCGCCACATTGGCGCCGACTGCGACGTACCGGCCGGTGACATCGGTGTGGGCGCGCGCGAGATCGGCTACATGTTCGGCCAGTACAAGCGCCTGGCCAACCAGTTCACCTCGGTGCTGACCGGCAAGGGCATGACCTACGGCGGCAGCCTGATCCGCCCGGAAGCCACCGGCTACGGCTGCGTGTACTTCGCCGAAGAAATGCTCAAGCGCAAAAGCCTGCGTATCGACGGCCGCCGCGTGGCCATTTCGGGCTCGGGCAACGTTGCCCAGTACGCTGCGCGCAAGGTCATGGACTTGGGCGGCAAGGTGATTTCGCTGTCCGACTCCGAAGGTACGCTGTACTGCGAAGCTGGCCTGAATGATGGCCAGTGGGATGCGCTGATGCAGCTCAAAAACGTCAAGCGCGGCCGCCTCAGCGAGCTGGCGGCGCAGTTTGGCCTGGAGTTCCGCAAAGGCCAGACGCCGTGGAGCCTGGCCTGCGACATCGCGCTGCCCTGCGCGACGCAGAACGAGCTCAATGCCGAAGACGCGCGTACCCTGCTAGGCAACGGCTGCATTTGCGTGGCCGAAGGCGCCAACATGCCGACCACGCTGGATGCGGTGGACCTGTTCATCGAGGCGGGCATTCTGTACGCGCCGGGCAAGGCGTCCAACGCCGGTGGCGTGGCGGTGTCGGGCCTTGAGATGTCGCAGAACGCCATGCGCCTGTTGTGGACCGATGGCGAAGTGGACAGCAAGCTGCACCACATCATGCAGTCCATTCACCATGCTTGCGTGCATTACGGCCAAGAGGCCGATGGTTCGGTGAACTACGTCAAGGGCGCGAACATCGCAGGCTTCGTGAAAGTCGCCGATGCCATGCTGGCGCAAGGCGTGGTCTGAGCAAACCGGGGGCTGCCTCATCGCAGGCCCTGCTCAACCGCAACATTGCTGGTTGGGCCCAGTCCTGTGGGAAATGACAGGTAGTTGTGGCGAGCGGGCTTGTCCCGCGTTGGGCTGCGCAGCAGCCCTGAGGATTGCCCTTGAGTTTTGAGGGGCTGCTGCGCAGCCCAACGCGGGACAAGCCCGCTCGCCACAAGGGAACTCGCCACAAGGAGATATGTCTGGCGAGAACAGGCTCGTACAAAACCATAGAATCTCCCACAGGGACCGCGCACAGTCGCAATTTCGAGAGTTGGCCCAGATTCCTGTGGGAGCTGGCGACAGCCTGCGATGAGGCCGGGGCAAGCCTGCACACCCCCCGTAGAGAATTCTGCGAGGGGGCACGCCCGCTCTAGCGTTCGGCGCTGATCTCGATGATTTCCAGCATCTGGTCCCCCACCGGCCTGCGCCACAGCACCTCATCCCCGGGCGCTGCGCCTAGCAGCGCACGCCCCAGTGGAGAGCCCCAGTTGATCAGCCCGCGCTGGGCATCGGCCTGGTCTTCGCCCACCAGTTGCACCTCATGCTCCCGGCCGTCCTCATCGACAAAACGCACCCGGCTGCCAATCTGCACCTGCTGCGTTGAGGTCGCTGCTGGTACCACTTGGGCGCTCTGCACCCGTGCGTTGAAGTAGCGTAGGTCTCGCTCGGCGTCAGCCAGGCGCTGTTTATCCGCCCGATCACCCAACCCCTGCAGCTCGCTGCGCAAGTTGTTAAGTGCCGCCACCCGTTGTTGTAGCTCGGCAAGGCCACTGGCGGTCATGTAGTTTGGCTGGTCGCTGATGCGCCGTTCCACCGGCTGGCTGGCCTGGGCGGCGGCGTGGTCTTCGTTGACGAATGCTCGGCTCATGGTTGGGCCTCCTTGTGCAAGAGACCATGGTCGCAGCAGCAGGGTTTCAACGGTTATCCGGTTGCGACCTCAGTTATGGCGAAATGCCCGGGCAGCGCCTTGGTCTTTTTCCCGTTGCCAATCGCGGTCGCGTTGGTCCCAGTAGCGCTCGCGGTACTGGCGGGTGTCTTCGCTGCTTTGCATGGCATGGCACTGGCGAAAGCCGTCGTCCCAGCCGCTTTCGTACTGACGCTCATGCAGGTAGCGCGGCACGTTCTTGCGAAACTCCCCAACCATCAGCCCGGCCGCCTGGCGGCCGCTGCTGCAGCCGTCGTCGAAGCCGTCGGCATAGGCGGGCGGATAGCCCTGGCCGAGCATCTGCTCGTGCTGGGTTTGGCAGCCGGCCAGCAGCGCTGCAATGCATAACACCCACAAGTACCGCGACATGACCACATGACCTCCAGTAGATACCGGCAAGTCTAGAGCGGTAAATGTGGGCGCGATGTCAAAACGCTGTCGAAGGATCCGTAGACAGCCCCTCGGCTAGTAGTGATACCACTTCAACTCCAGCATCACCTCGTTCTGCGCCGTGGCCAGGTGGCTGAACTGGCGTGATGCGCTCAGGCGCAGGCCGAGGTTCTGGCTGATTTCCCACTGCTGGTTCAGGCTCACGCTGCGGCGTACCTCGCCGTTGGTGAAGAAATCGCCCTTGGCCTCCAGGGTCATGTTGCCAAGCGGGTTGCGCCACAGCAGCCCGCTGTTGAAGCCGGCTGCCGGGGAGATGAACTCGGCAAAATCATTGTGATGCTCGACCCGCACCGTGCCCAGGGCAAAGCCCAGCAGTTCGTCGTTCAGTTGCCAGGTGCCACCGGCACCGCCGTTGACGTGGCTGACCAGCACCTCGTCGTCATGCTTGCCCGGCACCCGTTCAAGGCCGCCAGCCACCTGCCACGACCACGGCTTGAGCAGTGCATTGCGCGGGGTCAGTGAGCGGATGGTGGCCAGGTCCAGGCGCTGGACCTGCCAGTCGTTGCCCTCGTACTGGCGCAACTTCAGTTGCAGGATCTCGATCTGCGCGCCCAGCGGGAAGCCGTACATGTTGTCGTTGAGGTCGTGGTAAGCCATGCGCAGGCCATATTCGGCAAACGCGCGGTCCTTGCGGGTGCCCACCCCCAGCTGCCAGGTGCGCGACTGGTGGCCGTCTTCGGGCAGGCCGGGGCGCTCGATTTCAAGTGGCGGTGGCGGGTTGCGGTTCATCGCCCGCAGCAGCTCGAAGCTGCGCGCAGCCTGGCCTGGGTCGCGCTCCTGGCCATTGGCGCGGTAGCGCTCCAGGCGGTAGGCGGCGTCCTGAACCAGCGCCTGGCGGTCGCGAGGCAGGGCTGTGAAGGCCGGGCTTTGCAGTTGCGTGGTGTCGGCGCTCACTGCCAGCACCTGCTGCTTCTCGGTAGGCTCAAGCGCTTCGGCGCGGGCCAGCAACTCGCGCTCGCGGGACGGGCGGTAGCGCACGTCGGACACCAGTCCCGACTGGCGCACCGCCTTGACCGTGTCGGTCGGGATGGCCGTCAGCGGGAACTGCGAGGTGAGGTCCAGCCCGGGGCGGGCCACCTGCAGCAGTTCGAGCAGGCGGTACGAGCAGTTTTCGTCGAAGAAGAAATAGTCGAACTGGATCTGCTTGAGTTCCCACACATGCTCGACCATGCGCCCGGTCTCTTGCGGCGTAAGGTCCAGCTGGTACTCCCACAGGTCCCGGTTTTCCAGGCTGCGGTATTCGGAGAGCTTGTCCTGGTAGGGCATCATCGCAAACAGGCCGGGGTAACCGCCCATCAGGCCCTTCCAGGCATACAGAATGCTGTTGTCGCTGCCTTCGATATAGGCACCGAAATTGATCGCGTAACTCAGCAGCGTGGTGTCGTCACGCCGGGTGTTGGACTGGTCGATACGCAGCAGCGTGTGGCCGAACATCGACGACGGGCTGTTCAGGTAGGCCGCCGGGAATATCAATGCCGCGCTGTGCGGGTCGATCGACGTGTACCAGGTGTTGAATTCCTTGCAGTCGGGCGTTGGCAGGTCGGTCAGCGCAAGCTGCTCGCGCAACCAGCGGGTGCGTGCCGGATAAACACATTGGGCGTGTTTGTCGCCAAGGCTTGCCGGCGCATACAGCGCATCGACCGTTGCCTTGAGCTCCTGGTCCGGGTGGTGGGCACCGTCGGCGGCCAGGAAGAAGCGCTTGTCGTCGACATAGCTGCGCCAGCCGCCGAGCTTGGCGGTTTCGTAATGGCCCAGGGCAATCCAGTAGGGCGTGGCAGCGAGCTGTTGCAGGCGGCCGGGGTCGGGTTGTGGTGCTGCGTGCAACGGTGCGCTGGCAAGCAGCGCCAAGGGTGCGAGGCGTTTGAGCATGTCGGGCAACTACATCCTGATGATGCCGAAAGATAACGCGCCAGAACCCGCCCCGGTAGCGGGGCGGGAGACGCGGGACTCAAGCCTCGGTGGCGTACTTGGCCAGTTGCGGGTCGCTCTTGAGCACGGCCAGGGTGTTGCTGTGGACAGTTTCGGCAGTCACATCAGCGCTGCTGAAGATCTGCTGGAAGTGCTCATGGGTGACAGCGGCGAAGTGCGCGCGGTCCTCAGGTGCCACGCCCAGTACCACGGCGTAGGTGGTCAGGGCTTCGCCATCGCCCTTGGCCATGTCTTCGGAAAGTTCGTTCATCATGCCGTTCATGGCGAACCAGGAGCGGCCGCCATAGGTCAGCGACGCTTTGGTCGAGCAACCGTTGGTGCCCGAGGTCATGCCGAAGGTTGCGTTACCGGAGGTGCCGTTGGTGGTGGAGGCCAGGAAGTGCGCAGGTGTGCCGCGCTGGCCTTCGAACAGCATGTTGCCCCAGCCGCAGTTCGGGCCGCCTGGCGCTTCCGCCATGGCGTTGATCGAGACAGCGGCGAACAGAGTACCCAGAAGAATCCGTTTCATAGCGTTGTTCTCATTCTAGTGACTACCAAAGGGTCAGTTCTGGCAACAGGGCTGCCAGGACAGGGAAGTTTTCCACCCCCCCGCGCAGCTTGGAGTTTAGGCACGATCCAAAGGTTGCGTTGTTTATTGCGAAAAATTGCAAAGCCCAGGCTGCGACATAAAGTCCTGTACAGCCTTGCAAGCTGCGCGCTGGCGGCGCCAGAATGCCTGCATCCGCCCCGCCGAAGTAAGGAAACCCCATGCCCGATCCTGTCGCCTCGCGCCTGCGTCTTGCGCCCGAAGCCCTGACCCGGCGTTTCTGCGCTGAACAGTTTGCCTTCTCCAATACCGACGATCTGGAGCCGTTTCGTGGTGTGCTGGGCCAGGAGCGTGCCGTTGAGGCCCTGCAATTCGGGGTGGCCATGCCGCGCCCTGGTTACAACGTGTATGTCATGGGCGAGCCCGGCACGGGCCGCTTCTCGTTCGTAAAGCGCTACCTGAAGGCCGAAGGCAAGCGCCAGGCCACCCCGCCAGACTGGCTGTACGTCAACAATTTCGAAGAATCCCGCGAGCCGCGGGCGCTGGAGCTGCCTTCGGGCACCGCCAACGAATTCATCAGCGACATGAACGGGCTGATCGACAACCTGCTGGCAACCTTCCCGGCGGTGTTCGAGCACCCGTCCTACCAGCAGAAAAAAGGCGCCATCGACCGCGCCTTCAACCAGCGCTATGACCGCGCCCTGGACGTCATCGAACGCGCTTCGCTGGAAAAGGACGTGGCCCTGTACCGCGACAGCAGCAACGTCGCCTTCACCCCCATGGCTGACGGCAAGGCGCTGGATGAGGCCGAGTTTGCGCAGTTGCCTGAGGAACTGCGCGAGCGCTTCCACGAGGACATTTCCGAGCTCGAGGAGCGCCTCAACGACGAGCTTTCCAGCCTGCCGCAGTGGAAGCGTGAGTCGAACAACCAGCTGCGCCAGTTGAACGAAGAGACCATCACCTTGGCGCTACAGCCGCTGCTGGCGCCATTATCGGAAAAATACGCCGAAAACGCCGCTGTTTGCGCCTATCTGCAGTCAGTTCAGCTCAACCTGCTGCGCACCGTGGTCGAGCAACTGGTCGAAGACAGCAAGACCGACGCCGTGGCCCGCAAGATGCTCGAGGAGCAATATGCGCCAAGCCTTGTGGTCGGCCACCCCGGCAATGGCGGCGCACCCGTGGTGTTCGAGCCGCACCCTACCTACGACAACCTGTTTGGCCGTATCGAATACAGCACCGACCAAGGCGCGCTGTACACCTGCTACCGCCAGTTGCGCCCCGGCGCCTTGCACCGCGCCAATGGCGGCTTCCTGATCCTGGAAGCAGAAAAGATGCTCGGCGAGCCGTTCGTCTGGGATGCGCTCAAGCGCGCCCTGCAGTCGCGCAAGCTGAAAATGGAGTCGCCGCTGGGCGAGCTGGGCCGGGTCGCCACCGTGAGCCTCACCCCGCAGGTGATCCCGCTCAGCGTCAAGCTAGTCATCATTGGCTCGCGCCAGCTCTACTACGCGCTGCAAGACCACGATTCGGACTTCCAGGAGATGTTCCGGGTGTTGGTCGATTTTGACGAAGACATGCCCATGGTCGATGAGAACCTTGAGCAGTTCGCCCAGCTATTGCGCACCCGCACCAACGAAGAGGGCATGGCGCCGTTGACCAGTGACGCAGTGGCGCGCCTGGCCACCTACAGCGCCCGCCTGGCAGAGAACCAGTCGCGCCTGTCGGCGCGTATCGGCGACCTGTTCCAGTTGGTCAGCGAGGCCGATTTCATCCGCCAACTGGCCAACGAGGCAATGACTGACGCCGGGCACATCGAGCGGGCGCTCAAGGCCAAGGCCACGCGCACTGGCCGTGTCTCGCAGCGAGTGCTCGACGACATGCTGGCCGGGATCATTCTGATCGACACCGAGGGCGCGGCCATCGGCAAGTGCAACGGCCTGACCGTGCTGGAAGTGGGCGATTCGGCGTTCGGCATGCCGGCGCGGATTTCGGCCACGGTCTACCCGGGCGGCAGCGGCATTGTCGATATCGAGCGGGAGGTCAACCTGGGCCAGCCGATTCACTCCAAGGGGGTGATGATTCTGACCGGTTACCTGGGCAGCCGTTACGCCCAGGAATTCCCCCTGGCGATTTCGGCCAGCATCGCCCTGGAGCAGTCCTACGGCTACGTCGATGGCGACAGTGCCTCGCTGGGCGAGGCCTGCACCTTGATCTCGGCGCTGTCACGCACCCCGCTCAAGCAGTGCTTTGCCATCACCGGCTCGATCAACCAGTTTGGTGAAGTGCAGGCGGTCGGCGGGGTCAACGAGAAGATCGAAGGCTTCTTCCGCCTCTGCGAGGCCCGCGGCCTGACGGGCGAGCAAGGGGTGATCATCCCGCGCGCCAACGTGGCCACCCTGATGCTCGATGAGCGTGTACTACAGGCTGTAGAGGCCGGGCGCTTCCATGTGTATGCGGTGAGCCAGGCCGACGAGGCGCTGAGCCTGTTAGTGGGCGAGGAGGCCGGCGCGCTGGACGACAAGGGCGAGTTCGCCGAGGGCAGCGTCAACGCCCGCGTGGTTGAGCGCTTGCGGGAAATTTCCGAAATGATCAGCGAGGAAGAGATCAAGGAAGCCGAGAAAGAGCGGCTTGAGGAGATGGTCGCCCAGGCCAAACCGGCGTAAGTCAATAAACCGGCGCTGGAGGCACATTGCTACCGTTCGGCGCCGGTTTTCTAACTTTCTCCACCCATCGGCTAGAGTTGAACCAAGGGACAGCATCAGGGTTCAGGATGGAAACAGCCCGGAGCGGTTCGGGCTGAACAGGGCTTTATGGAGGGGACGCGGTCATGCGCAACCTCAGCCTTACTCGCCAGTGCCTGGGCCTGGTGACACGTATTGAATGCAGTATCCGCCCGCTTGCCGGTGACAACGGTATGTGGACGCTGCTGTTCGCGGCCGGCATGGCCGGTGAGCAACCTTCGGCCATCAAGGCGCAGGGGCCATTCCATGGCCCGATGGTGGCCGAGTCGGTGATGAACGCCATCGTCGACAGCTTGACCTTGCATGGCTACCAAGTGGCGCAAGACCCGCAGATCTGGTGCTTGCACCTGCAGGCGCAGCTACGGCGCATCAACGGCGAGCGCTGCCGTCACCTGGGCGACTACCAATTTCACCCCGAAACCTGAGGGCCTCCACGGCAGCCACGCGACCTGGTGTAGGAGCGGCCTTGTGTCGCGAACGGCTGCGCAGCAGCCCCGGCAATAAAGCATGATGCGCAGATCCTGGGGCTGCTGCGCAGCCCTTCGCGACACAAGGCCGCTCCTACAGGGTCCACTGTGAACCTGCCAGTAAGGCGGCGTTCTGCACCCCTAACAGCCACCACAGGCTTTTGCTGTAACAGGCGGCTGGCTATACTCGCGCTCGATTTTTCAGCCACTTATCGAGCCCCCCTGTCCATGGAACGTCTTCTCGAAAACGCGATGTATGCCTCACGCTGGCTGCTCGCCCCGATCTACTTTGGCCTGTCGCTCGGCCTGCTGGCATTGGCCCTGAAGTTCTTTCAGGAAATCTTCCATGTGCTGCCCAACGTCTTCGCCCTCAGCGAGGCGGACCTGGTGCTGGTGATCCTGTCGCTCATCGACATGTCGCTGGTCGGCGGCCTGCTGGTCATGGTGATGTTCTCCGGCTACGAGAACTTCGTCTCGCAGCTCGACATCGATGAACACAAGGAAAAGCTCAGCTGGCTGGGCAAGATGGATTCGTCTTCGCTGAAGATGAAAGTGGCCGCGTCCATCGTGGCGATTTCCTCGATCCACCTGCTGCGCGTATTCATGGATGCGCAGAACATCTCCACCGATTACCTGATGTGGTACGTGATCATCCACATGACGTTCGTGATCTCGGCATTTGTAATGGGTTACCTGGACAAGATCTCCAAGCACGGCGCTGCTTGATCCAATCTCTGGCGCTGAAGCTGATTCACGGCACCGCTGTGTGCTAGGCTTCATGCCCTTTTTCTAATAGGGCGGCTTTGCGTTCGCCCTACTGCGGAGTGCGAAATGTCCGAACTCAACCTGACTACCGACGAATCCCGCGTCAGCTACGGCATCGGCCGCCAGCTGGGTGGCCAGCTGCGTGACAACCCGCCACCGGGCGTCAACCTGCAAGCCATCGTTGCCGGCCTGACCGACGCCTTCAACGGCGCCGATAGCCGCGTCAGCGAAGAAGACCTGTCGGCCAGCTTCAAAGTCATCCGCGACATCATGCAAGCCGAAGCCGCTGCCAAGGCCGAAGCTGCTGCGGGTGCCGGCAAGGAATTTTTGGCTGAAAACGCCAAGCGTGACGGCATCACCACCCTGGCCTCGGGCCTGCAGTTCGAAGTGCTGACCGCAGGCGACGGCGCCAAGCCATCGCGCGAAGACAACGTGCGCACCCACTACCACGGCACCCTGATCGACGGCACCGTGTTCGACAGCTCCTACGAGCGTGGTCAGCCGGCTGAATTCCCGGTCGGTGGCGTGATCCCAGGCTGGACCGAAGCCCTGCAACTGATGAACGCTGGCAGCAAATGGCGCCTGTACGTGCCGAGCGAGCTGGCCTACGGCGCTCAAGGCGTTGGCAGCATCCCGCCGCACAGCGTCCTGGTGTTCGACGTCGAGCTGCTCGACGTTCTGTAATGCCTGATCGCGGGGCGGGCCCGTTGCCACCGGTTGTTTGCGACCTGCTGGCAGCGAGCCTACCCTGCGATGCTGTTCAGTTCCAATCGGTACCCCCAGGGCGCAATGCCCGCGCATAGCAGAACAGAAACAGGTTCCTCACCAGCTCCTTGAGCACCGAAGGCTCACTCGAATTCAAACCGGTCATGTCCAGGTCGCCCTGGTCACGCAGCTCATCAAGCGCGTCTTTTTCGAGCACGGCGCACACTTCGCCAGTTTCGCGATGCAGGATGCGCAGGTAAGGGTGGGGGCGATCAAGCCAGGCGTCGATCAGGTAGGTCATGGCTGTTCTCCTTGGATATCAATTCCAATGAGAATAATTCTTATTATCAAAATAGCAAGTGACTATTGGAAGAATTCTTCCGAATGGTACAGGCGACCCTGTTGCAGGGTCTGTCGGGGCTGCGCGGACGGCAGCCCCAGACGGGCGTCAGACCTTGCGCACGAACTCGGACTTGAGCTTCATGGCGCCGATGCCATCGATCTTGCAGTCGATGTCGTGGTCGCCGTCGCACAGGCGGATGTTCTTGACCTTGGTGCCGACCTTGACCACCAGCGACGAGCCCTTGACCTTCAGGTCCTTGATCACGGTGACGGTGTCGCCGTCCTGCAGCACGTTGCCCACCGAATCCTTTTTCACCACGTCGTCACTGGCGTCCTGCGCATCGCCTGCGGCCGACCACTCGTGGGCGCATTCCGGGCAAACCAGCTGGGTGCCGTCTTCGTAGGTGAATTGGGAGTTGCATTTGGGGCAGTGCGGCAGAGTGCTCACTTCGCTTCCTTAAGGGGACAGGTCAATAAAGGCGCACATTGTATAGGGTTTAGTGTCGGGATGCACAAATGCGTCGCGGTGGTTCGCCACTCCAGGCAAGCCCGCCGCCACAAATGCCCTGGGGCTAGTGGGGGGGCTTGCTCGGAGCGGCGAACCACCGCGATGAGGGTGACGCGAGGAATCAGTGGGTACGGGCGACCGCGAACTCGCTGAGCTCTACCAGGGCATCCCGGTACTCGCTGGCCGGCAGTACTTCAAGGCACTGGATGGCGCGGGCGACGTAGTCGCGGGCCATTTTGGCGGTGTAGTCCAGCGCCCCCGAGGCTTCGACGGCAATGCGGATTTGCTCGAGGTCTTCCAGGCCGCCTTTCTGGATGGCCTGGCGAACCAGCGCGGCTTGTTCCGGTGTGCCTTCGCGCATGGTGTAGATCAGCGGCAAGGTCGGCTTGCCCTCGGCCAGGTCGTCACCGACGTTCTTGCCCAGGGTTTCGGAGTCGCCCTTGTAGTCGAGCAGGTCGTCGACCAGCTGGAATGCAACGCCCAGGTGGTCGCCGAAGGTGCGCAGCGCCTCGCGCTGTTGCTCGTTGGCGCCGGCCAGCGCTGCCGCGCTGTGGGTCGAAGCCTCGAAGAGCATGGCGGTCTTGCCGCGGATGACCTCCATGTAGACCTCTTCGCTGGTGCTGGCGTCGCGTACCCGCGACAGCTGCAGCACTTCGCCCTCGGCGATCACCCGGGTGGCCTTGGAAAGGATCTGCATGACCGCCATCGAGCCCAGCTCGACCATCATTTCGAACGAGCGCGAATAAAGGAAGTCGCCCACCAGCACGCTTGGGGCGTTGCCCCACAGTGCGTTGGCGGTGGAGCGGCCACGGCGCATGCCGGACATGTCGACCACATCGTCGTGCAGCAAGGTGGCGGTGTGCAGGAACTCGATGGTCGCTGCCAGCAGACGCAGGTCGTCGCCTTCGCGGCCCAGGGCCTTGCCGCACAGCAGCACCAGCAGTGGGCGCAGGCGCTTGCCGCCGGCAGAGGTGATATAGTCGCCGATCTTCGATACCAGCGGCACGCGCGAGGTCAGCTGCTTCTTGATGATCTCGTCGACGGCGCTGAAATCGTCAGCTACCGCGCGGTAGAAGGATTGGGGTTGCATCGGCTGCTCCATTAAGGTTGCGCGGCATGCTAGGTCGCGGGTATCGGCGTGTCAAGGCGCGGTGCCGGTGGTGCTTGGGCGCCACTTGCAAGGCATTGGCCGGTTGCGTACAATCGCGCACCCTAACTTCCTGGGCAGCACCTGCCTTACGCAATTGCACCGGGCCGTTCCAGCCTCGTGCAGCCATGCCAGCCAATACTCATCATATAAAGCGCTGGGTGAGCAGGATTATCGGAGAAATACCATGTCTTACGCAGTAATTGTTACCGGCGGCAAGCAGTACAAAGTCGCTGAAGGTGAATTCCTCAAGATCGAAAAACTGGAAGTCGCCACTGGCGAATCCGTAACCTTCGATCGCGTTCTGCTGGTTGCCAACGGTGAAGAAGTCACCATCGGCGCACCCGTCGTCGCCGGCGCTAAAGTCGTTGCTGAAGTCGTTTCGCAAGGCCGTCACGACAAAGTCCGCATCATCAAGTTCCGTCGTCGTAAGCACCACATGAAGCGTATGGGCCACCGCCAGTGGTTCACCGAGATCAAAATCACCGGTATCCAGGGTTAATCCCCCAGGTCCCCTGAATTTATTTGGAGAATTGAACCATGGCTCACAAGAAGGCTGGTGGTAGTACCCGTAACGGTCGCGACTCAGAATCGAAACGCCTTGGCGTGAAGATGTATGGCAGCCAGGTTGTCAAACCAGGCAACATCATCGTCCGTCAGCGCGGCACCGAATTCCACGCAGGCTACGGCGTTGGCATGGGCAAGGATCACACCCTGTTCGCCAAGATCGAAGGCGTGATCAAGTTCGAGAAGAAAGGCGAGTTCATGCGCCGTTACGTGAGCATCGTCGCCGCTTAATCGCGACGCCGCTCCAGAAGCCCCGTCACGCGACGGGGCTTTTTCGTTTGTGGTGAGCCTCTTGCAAAGCTGTTTGTCTGGGCTGCCGGCGTTGGTTTCTGATGGTACGGGGCCGCCGCGCTCATTTTTGCAAGAGCCTCATGTTTTCTGGTTTTCAACTCGTCATTTGGCGAGAGGCGGTTTTGAATGAAGTTTGTAGACGAAGTATCGATCCGGGTAAAAGCCGGTGATGGCGGTAACGGTTGCATGAGCTTCCGCCGCGAAAAATTCATCGAGAACGGTGGCCCCAACGGCGGTGACGGTGGTGACGGCGGCTCGGTGTACATGGTTGCCGACGAGAACCTCAACACCCTCGTCGATTACCGTTACACCCGTCACCACGAAGCCCAGCGCGGCGCCAACGGTGGCAGCACCGATTGCACCGGTAAAAAGGGCGAGGACCTGTTCCTGCGCGTGCCGGTCGGTACCACCGTGATCGACGCCTCCACCCAGGAGGTCATCGGTGACCTGATCACCCCGGGCCAGAAGCTGATGGTCGCCCAAGGCGGCTGGCACGGCCTGGGCAACACCCGTTTCAAGTCCAGCACCAACCGTGCGCCGCGCCAGACCACGCCGGGCAAGCCGGGTGATCAGCGCGACCTGAAAATGGAAATGAAAGTGCTGGCCGACGTCGGCCTGCTGGGCCTGCCCAATGCCGGCAAGAGCACGTTCATCCGTTCGGTTTCTGCTGCCAAGCCAAAGGTTGCCGACTACCCGTTCACCACCCTGGTGCCAAACCTGGGTGTGGTCAGTGTCGACCGCTGGAAGAGCTTCGTCATCGCCGACATCCCCGGCCTGATCGAAGGTGCCTCCGAAGGCGCAGGCCTGGGTATCCGCTTCCTCAAGCACCTGGCCCGTACCCGCGTGCTGTTGCACCTGGTCGACCTGGCACCGCTTGATGACAGCAGCCCGGCCGATGCTGCCGAGGTGATCATCAACGAGCTGGCGCAGTTCAGCCCGGCGCTGGTCGACCGTGAGCGCTGGCTGGTGCTGAACAAGGCCGACATGCTGATGGACGACGAGCGTGACGAGCGGGTCAAGGATGTGGTCGAGCGCCTGAACTGGGAAGGCCCGGTCTATGTGATCTCGGCCATCGCCAAGCAGGGCACCGAGCAGCTCAGCCGTGACCTGATGCGTTACCTTGAAGACCGCGCCGACCGCCTGGCCAACGACCCGGCCTACGCCGCGGAGCTGGCTGACCTCGACCAGCGCATCGAAGACGAAGCCCGTGCCCAGCTGCAGGCCCTGGACGATGCGCGCACCCTGCGCCGTACCGGCGTCAAGAGCGTGCACGACATCGGCGATGACGACGACTGGGATGATTTCGAGGACGACGAAGACGGCCCGGAAATCATTTACGTGCGCGACTGATCGGTTGCAGTACACTAATCGCCGCTCCCAGGAGCGGCGTTTTTGTATCTACGGTATCTACAGATTCGACACAGGTTGGAAGACAAGATGCGAAGCAAGGTGACGGGCGCCAAGCGCTGGGTCGTGAAGATCGGCAGCGCGCTGCTGACGGCTGATGGCAAGGGCCTCGACCGTGGCGCGATGGCGGTGTGGGTCGAGCAGATGGTGGCCCTGCGTGAAGCAGGCGTCGAACTGGTGCTGGTGTCCTCCGGGGCCGTGGCCGCTGGCATGAGCCAGCTGGGCTGGACCACCCGACCGAGCGCGATGAACGAGCTGCAGGCTGCCGCCGCCCTGGGCCAGATGCGCCTGGTGCAGGCGTGGGAGTCGAGCTTCGGCGAGCACGGCAAGCACACCGCGCAAATCCTGCTGACCCACGACGACCTTTCTGACCGCAAGCGCTACCTCAACGCGCGCAGCACCCTGCGCACGCTGGTCGACTTGGGCGTGGTGCCGGTGATCAACGAGAACGACACCGTGGTCACCGACGAGATCCGCTTTGGTGACAACGACACCCTGGCGGCGCTGGTGGCCAACCTGGTCGAAGCTGACCTGCTGGTGATTCTCACCGACCGCGACGGCATGTTCGACGCCGATCCGCGCAACAACCCCGAAGCCCAGCTTATCTATGAAGCCCGTGCCGACGACCCGGCGCTGGACGGCGTTGCCGGCAGCACTGGCGGTGCGCTGGGCCGTGGCGGCATGCAGACCAAGCTGCGTGCGGCGCGCCTGGCTGCGCGTTCCGGTGCCCATACCATCATTATTGGCGGGCGCATCGAGCGCGTGCTCGACCGCCTCAAGGCCGGCGAGCGCCTGGGCACGTTGCTGTCGCCTGAGCGCGGCATGCTCGCCGCCCGTAAACAATGGCTGGCCGGCCATCTGCAAACCCGTGGCACGCTGGTGCTCGACGCCGGTGCCGTGCAGGCCCTGCGCCAGGCCAACAAGAGCTTGCTGCCGGTCGGCGTAAAGACCGTGCAGGGCAGTTTCCGCCGTGGCGAGATGGTGGTGTGTGTCGGCCCGGACGGCCTTGAAGTCGCCCGTGGCTTGGCCAACTACAGCGCGCTGGAAGCACAGAAGATCATTGGCCAGCCGTCCGATGCCATCGAAAGCCTGCTTGGCTACAGCGCGGAACCTGAGCTGGTGCACCGCGACAACCTGGTACTGGTGTGAAGGAGTTGAGCGTGCTGAAAAAACTGATCGCCGTCGCCGCCCTGGCGCTGCCGATGCTGGCGGGTGCCGAGGAAATCGGCCAAGTGTCCACTGTGTTCAAGTTTGTCGGGCCTAACGACCGCATCGTGGTCGAGGCGTTCGATGACCCCAAGGTCGATGGCGTGACTTGCTACCTGTCGCGGGCCAAGACCGGTGGGCTCAAGGGTGGGCTGGGGTTGGCCGAAGACCGTGCCGAAGCGTCGATTGCCTGCCGCCAGGTGGGGCCGATCAACTTCAAGGGTGACTTGAAGGATGGCGAGGAGGTGTTCAAGGAGCGCACTTCGCTGGTGTTCAAGACCATGCAAGTGGTGCGTTTTCTCGACAAGAAGCGCAATACGCTGGTGTACCTGGTATACAGCGACCGCCTGATCGAAGGCAGCCCGCAGAACGCGGTGACGGCGATTCCGATCGTGCCTTGGGCGCAGTAATACCCCAGCCGAAATGATCGCGGTGGTTCGGCATTCCGAGCAAGCCCGCTCCCACGCCCCGGTAATCAGAGGCGTGGGAGCGGGCTTGCCCCGCGATGTTTTGCGTTGCGCGCAACCCTTGTAGGAGCGGCCTTGTGCCGCGATGGGCCGCAAAGCGGCCCTGCTGCTACCTCAGACCAGTTCTTCGGCCTGATCCTCACGCACAATCGCCTTCACTTCATCCAGCCGGCTGATGTACTTCCAGTCCGCCTCGTCGATGTAGATGCCATTCGGCCCGCTGCCACCTTCAAGGTCAATCGCCACACGCGCCGACACCTGCGGCTTGACGCTCGCCAGAATCGGCACGAAGCCCAATTGCTGGCTGGTTTCAAGCAATGCCGCCTGGTTGCGTTCGTCGATGTCCGCCGCCTCGTCCAGGTAGAACGGCAGGCGAATGCGCCCGGCCAGGTCGCGGTCCATCAGGTGCAGCAACAGGTACATGTTGGTCAGCGCCTTGATGGTCATGGTGGTGCCGTTGGACGCGGCGCCGTCGATGTCGGCATGGATCACCGGCTGGCTGTTGATCTTGGTGATCTCGAATGCCAGTTCGAACAAATCCTTCAAACCCAACTGGTTGTGGTTGGCCGCCACCAGCCGCGCCAGGTATTCCTTGGCTTCTTCGTTCTTGTTGTCCTGGTCGGCGCTTTGCGTCAGGTCGAACACCGACAGCGTCTCGCCTTCTTCGTACTGGCCGGCGCTGTGGATGATCTGGTCGATGTGCTTGAGCGCTTCCTTGTTCGGTGCCAGCACCACGCGGAAGCTCTCCAGGTTCGAGACCTGGCGCTTGTTGATCTCGCGGTTGAACAGCGCCAGCTGGTGTTCAAGGCTGTCGTAGTCGCTGCGGATGTTGCGCAAGGTCCGGGCAATGTCGGTCACCGCCGCACGGCGCGCCTTGGCCAGGGTCAGCGCTTCTTCGGTACGGTGCGAGTAGGCGTTGATCAGCAGCGACAGGCGCCGCTCCATGTCGTCTTCGCTGTCGAACTTGGCCACGCCCTTCAGGCGCACCTGGGCGTACAGCGCCTCGATCTGGTTATCCACGCGCTGCAGCGCCTGCCAGCTGTCCTGGTAGTCGTTGAGCAGGGGCAGCAGGTTGTCCATGGAATCGTCGATCGCCTCCATGAACGGCGTACCGAACGGCAGGTCTGCCGGCAGCAGTTGGCGACGGCGCAGGGCGTCGTCGAGGGTGCGCTGCTTGGCTTCGAGGTCGGCGATCTGGCGGCCGACCAGTTGCAGCTTGGCCGACAGTTGCTGGACCCGCTCGGTGAACGCATCGCTTGAGCGCTTGAGCTCGTCCTGGGCGGCTTCGAGCTGGGCCAGCTGTTCGAGTTTTTCCGGCTCTTCGGCGCTCAGCGTTTCGCTGCGGCGGTAGTCTTCCAGCGCTTTCTGCGCATCCAGCACCTGCTGGTACAGGGCTTCGGTCTGCGCCTTGCTGGCGGTGCGGTCGAGGGCGACCGACTGTTGGGTCTTGAGCTGCTTGAGCTCTTTTTCCAGGCGTTCTTTCTGGTCGCGCAGGGCTGCGCGGTCGGCCAGGGCCTGAAGCGCCGGCGGGTCGATGTGCGAGATGTCGATGGACAGCCCCGGCACTTCGAAGCGCTCGCCCTTGAAGCGGTCCAGCACGCCTTCGAGGGTTTTCACCCACAGGTCGCTCTCGTCCAGCTCGATGCCACGCTCGCCCAGCGGCAGGCTGAACAGCGCGCCGTTGAACAGGCGCATCAGGCGGTCGACGTCCTGCTGCGAGAACTCTTCGCGCAGGCGGGCGTAGCTGTTGTTGTCGGCGTGGTCGAGTTGCTGCTTGACCGCCTTCAGGCGTTTTTCGAGGTCGCGCACCCGCTCGTCGAGGTCTTCGGCGGAGAATTGGCGCGATTGCGCCAAGGCGCCGGCCAGTTCGTCGTGGGCGTCCTTGGCGGCCAGCAGTTGCTGCTCCAGTACCTTGGCGTTCTCAACCAGTGCGAAGCGGTGCTTGAGCACGGCCAGTTCGCCCAGCCAACGCTGCACGCCCGTGATCTCGCGCTCCAGGCGCATCAGCTCCTGGGTGCCGCCGCGCTGGTCGTTCTGCAGGCGGTCTTGTTCGGCGCGGTAGTGCTCGGCCTGGATCACCAGCTCTTCCTTGCGCGCCATGCCGTATTCCTGCCAGGTGCCCAGCAGGTTGTCGAGCACCGGCGAGATGCGGTGCAGCTTGCCGCGCAGGATCTCGCGCTGCGCCACGCCACCGGCCAGGGCCTCGACCAGCGGGCCGGCGGCGACCAGGGCGTTGTAGTCCTGCTCCATGCGGCGCACGTCGCGGAAGGCTTCCTCGCAGGCGGCGATATAGTCGACGCTGCCCGAACGCAGGCTGTGCTCGAAGGCATCGAGGAACAGCTGCTTGAGCTTGGCGGCGGTGATTTCACGCATGTGCAGCAGGTTGATGAACAGCGCGCGGAAGGTCTTCAGGCTCTGCTCGCTGGTCGAACGCAGCGGGATCAGGGTCAGGTCGAGCGGCACCGAAGTGTGCCCGCCGACCAGCAGCCGGCGCAGTTCGTCGGGCTTGAGTTCGTAGGCTTTCAGCCCGTTGCGCTCAAGGTTGGTGAACAGCTCCTTCTGGCGCAGGCAGGTGTCGTCTTTCTGGTAGTGGGCCAGGTCCAGCTCGCCCTGGTAGGCAAAGAACTGGTGGCCGAAACCGCCACCGGGGCCACGCCCGACCACGCCGATCACGTGCGGGCCGTGGGGCAGGTTGAGTTCGCAGAGGATGTAGCTGGTGTCGGTGGCGAAATAGAAGCGGCGCGACTGCTCAAGGCTGTACTTGCCGAAGCTCATGTCCGACATGCGCGCCAGAATCGGGAACTGCAGCGCGTTGATCGACGCCGATTTACCCAGGTTGTTGGCGCCGTAGACCGACAGCGGGTGCTCCAGCGGGAACAGGCCAAGGCTGTAGCCTGCGGTGTTGAGCAGTGCGAAGCGGCGGATGCCGTAGCGTTCCTGGCTCATGCGTCAATCTCCTGTTCTTCGCGGATGGCGCGGGCCAGCGCGTCCTCTTCGCTTTCTTCACCCTCGAACGGGGTGAGGTCGAGCGGGTCGTCGGTACGGTTGAGTTGCTCGGGCGATTCTTCTTCGACCAGCACAGGCACCGGCAGCGGCAGGTCGCTGTGCAGGGTGGCGGCCAGGTCGCGGTCCTGCTGCACCGACAGGCACACGTCGAGGAAGCGGTGCATCGGCGGCAGGAAGCGGTAGATGCCGCCTTCTTCGGCGGCGAAGCCCAGCTGGGTCATGCGGCGCAGGATCTTTTCCTCGAGCTCGTCGACGGCCTGCACTTCGGCCTGCAGGAACAGGTCGCGGTATTTGTCCAGCAGCGAAGGCAGCTCGTCGCGGCCAATGCTGCCGCCGTCGAGCACCGCCATCGGGTCGCGGCCCTGGTCAGCCAGGTGCTCGACCAGGATGAAGGTGAACAGCGACAGGCGCTGGGCGGTCTTGTTGACCTGCGCGGCGGCCTGATCGGGGACGAAATAGTAGAAACCACGGGTGTCGCAGACCAGCTCGAAACCGAGGGCCTTGAACAGCGTGCGGTACTGGTCCTGGAAGTTCGACAGCTGCGCGTACATTTCAGGGTCGCGGCGGCTGACGTGGAAGCCCTTGAACAGTTCGCGGAAGATCGGCGCGAGCTGGGACAGTTCGGAAAGATCAAGATGCATTGGCTGGGCTCGCGGTGGATTCGGTGGCAGCGGCTGTAGGTTCGCGGCTGGATGTCAGGGCGAAGGAGCGCAGGCTGACCAGGTGTTCGCGGGTGGCATATTCCTGCCGTTCGAGGCGCTGGCGGCTGAAGCGTTTTTCGCGCGACAGGCGCGAGAACCAGTACAGCAGCTCGTCGGTGGCGCCTTCGGGTTCCTGCTCCAGCAGCCAGACCATCAGGTCGGGCAGCGGCAGGGCATCGGCGCAGCGTTCGAGCATTTCCTTGACCGTGCGCGGTGCACGCGGCACCGGGCCCTTGTGGGTCTTGTGCGCCTTGGGGAAGCGCGCAGGCTTGGGCTCGAAACGCGCCAGGGCATAGACGTAGGCCTCGACCTGGCTGGCGCTGCCGAGGAAGGTGCTTTGCGGGCGGGTGAACATCGGCATGGCCGCCTGGGGCACGGCGTCGATGCCTTTTTTGCGGATCACCGACAACGCCAGCGCGGCACCGCGGGTCACGGCGTTGTGCCGGCGCGCTTCTTCACGCAGCGGCAGCAGCAGTTCGCGGGCGTGGCGCAGGGTCAGCTGGGCGCTGGTCTGCATTTCCAGAATACGCGCGTGGGTACGCAGCAACATGTCGTCATCGACCAGGTGCCCCAGCCGCGCCTGCTCGCCCAGCAGGCGCAGCAGCACGGTTTCTACCTTGCGCACGCCCTGCTCGAAGGCGCCGTCGGCGTTGACCAGCTGGATCATCGGCTCGACGTACTCGTCCCAGGTGGCCAGCACTTCGGCGTAGCGCTGGCGCAGGGGGATCTGCCGGTTGCTGGTCTTGGCCCGCTCGGCCACGGCCACCAGCGCCTGCTCGTCGTTGTCGAGCTTTTTGAGTACGTCACGCACGCGCATGTCGAGCAGGCGCAGTTGCCGCGCCAGGTCGTCGCTGTCGCGGTTGTCGAAGGCGTCCTGGATATGCCCGGCCAGGCGTTCGAGGTGGCGCAGGTAGGCTTCGATCTCAAGGCACAGGCCCAGGCGGTGCTCGCGGCGCAGGTAGGCCAGAAAATCGTGGATCTGCGCGTTGAGTTCGAAACGGTTCGGGCTTTTTGCTACCGGGACCAGGATGTCCAGGCGGATCCACACGTCGAGCAGTTGGGTGATGTCCTGCGCGGTGCTTTCCACCTGCTGGCGGGCCAGTTGCTGGCGCAGTTCGACCAGGCTCAGGGTGCCTTGGTCGAAGCGCTCGCACAGCGGCTCGATCAAGGCCCAGTGTTCGGCTAGGGCGCGAAGGACGCGCTTGGGTTCGATCATTGGCGGGTCGACTCGTTGCCAAATAAAAGCGGCGATTGTACTGCATCCGGGGGGGAGGATTTCACCCCTTGGTCTGCAATGAGGGAATGCCTGAGCCTTTGTGGGGTTTTTTCTGGTTGGGCTGCCCATGTGCCCTGGGAGCGGGCCTGGTCGGAACGCCGAACCACCGCGACAGGCCCGACAATCTGATGCGGCGCCACACCGCCAATGACGTTAGAATGCGCGCCTGACTTCACCCGCCCGGAAATCCGCCCTTGCTGATCGAGTCCCGCCGCCGCGCTTACCTGTCCGCCATGCAAGTGGTGCACTGGCTGCCGCGCGCCGAGCTGCCGTTCGCCGCGCCCTCGCGCCCAGAACTGCTGTTGCCGGTGGCACCGCTGCACGAGCCCGATTTCGAGGTGCGCCCGGCGGCGCCTAGTGCCACGCCCAGCGCCGCCCCGGCAGCGCCCCAGGCGCGCAGCGAGCGGCCGAAAATCGAAATTCCGCGCCCAGGCAGCGCGCCGAAGGTCGCCGCCAAGCCGGTCGAAGCCGAGCCTGAGGTAGCGCCCTCGCGCCCAGCGCCGGTGCCGCCTCCGCGGTTTTCGCTGCAACTGCTGCGCGCCGGTAGCTGCCTGCTGCTGGTCGAGCTTGCCACTGGCCAGCCCTTCCAGAGCCGCGACCCGTCCTACCTGTTGCTCAAGGACCTGCTGCGCGCCGCCGGCCTGCCGGACGCGCCGCAGATCATCGGCGAGCCGGTGCGCTGGCCGCTGCTGGTGCGCGGCAACATGGACCAAGGCCCGGACGCTGCACGCGACTTCGTGCAGGGGTTTATTGCCGCCCGTGTCGAAGAAGCGCCGTGCAGCTGCCTGTGGCTGATCGGCCTGCCTGCCGTGCGCTTTGCCGGCGAGGCCGATGCCGAGGCGTACTACCAGACCCTCAAGGTCGACCTGCTCGGTGACGCATGGGCGTTGCCGGGCCTTGAACTGTTGATGGACGAGCCGCAGCGTAAAGCGCACGTCTGGAAAGCCATGCGCCAGCTGATGGCGCGCTGGAAGAGCGTTGAATGAGTGACTCGATCAGTTTCCGCCCGGCAACCGAGGCGGACCTCGATGCCCTGCTGAAAATCGAATATGCCGCATTCAGCCACCCTTGGACCCGCGGCATCTTCACCGATGCGCTGAAGTCCTATGAAGTGTGGTTGATGTTCGACGGCCAGCAACAGGTGGGCCATGGCGTGATCAATGTGATCATCGACGAGGCGCACCTGCTCAATATCACCGTCAAGCCGGAGAACCAGGGGCGCGGGCTGGGCCTGCGCCTGCTTGAGCATCTGATGGCGCGGGCCTATCAGCTCAATGGCCGCGAGTGCTTTCTGGAGCTGCGTGCGAGCAATCAGTCGGCCTACCGGTTGTACGAGCGCTACGGCTTCAACGAAATCGGCAGGCGCCGCGATTACTACCCGCTGGCGGGCGGGCGTGAAGATGCACTGGTCATGGCCTGCACGCTGCTCGAAGACTGACAGCCTGCTTTTTGCCAGCTAGTCGGGCACTGCGCGTTTAAGGGCATGCTCGGCCAGCGCCCGGCTCATCTGCGCATTGTGCGCGGCGTTGACCAGCATGCCCACGCCGGGCTCGCCGGCCATGGCGCAGCAGTATTCATCGATGGTGTCTTCTATGCCGCGGATCAGTTCGATGGCATGCACCAGTGCGTCTTCGCCGGACATGTCGTGGTTGATGGTGAAGAAGTTGCGGCTGGTTTTTGCTGCGGGTGCGTTGGCGGCCTGATCGGTCATGGTGCTTCTCCTGTCACCTCGGTGGGCGAGCGGGCAACGTTAGCCTTGATGGCAAGGCACAACAACGCGGAAGCGGCTGTGACCGGCGTAGGCAAATTCCTAGGACCGGGCTTTCTGAAATACTTGGTTTCAGGTTTGCCCATAGCGAATTCTTCCGCGGGCCGTGGGAGGTTCTATGGTTTTGTACAACCCTGACCTAGCCTCATCGCAGGCCCTGCCCAACCGCAACATTGTTGGTTGGACCCAAT
This sequence comes from Pseudomonas farsensis, assembly GCF_014268805.2. Lineage (GTDB taxonomy): Bacteria > Pseudomonadota > Gammaproteobacteria > Pseudomonadales > Pseudomonadaceae > Aquipseudomonas > Aquipseudomonas farsensis. The sequence continues at coordinate 18 of NZ_JABWRF020000003.1, read as the reverse complement.
CCTGTGGGAAACGATAGA
>NZ_JABWRF020000002.1:1447500-1525682 GCF_014268805.2 Pseudomonas farsensis | reverse complement strand
CCGCCCTGACTCAGGACCAGGCGACTTTCTGTGGGATGTAGCTCAGCGGCTGCTGACGAAACGCCAAATAATGGCGCAACACCTGCACCGGCGCTTCGGTGTGCGGGTAATGACCAACACCCTGCAAGGCCACGGTATCGGCCTCGGGCACCTGTTGCCGGTAATGTTCGAGCATGTGCGCCCCGGAAAGCGGGTCGACAACCCCGGTGATCAGCCGCAAGCGCACACCGCCGCGCTGCAGCGCGCCGACCCAGCGCTCGCGCCAGGCAAAACGTTCCGGGATGTAATTGATCAGTTTGTGCAGCACCCGCGGCCCACGGTTGGCCGCCACCAGGCTCCACAGGTCATCCAGCGCGCTTTCGCTGGGGTGGGTGCATGGCCCGAACACCTGGGTGACATTGCGCACCAGATCATCCCGGCCAAACGAGCGCCCGATCAGCCAGCCGAGGCGGCTGAGCAGCAGTTTCTGCGCCAGCAGCATGCGGCAGGTTTCGGGGAACAGCCCGCTGTTGAGAAACACGCAACTGGCCACTTCAAGGCGCTGTTCGTGGTGCCGGGCCAGGAGCTCCTGGGCGACGCTGCCGCCGTAGTCGTGGGCCAGCAGGTGCACCGGCTGCTCGATGCGCAAGTGCGCCAGCAAGGCCTGCTGCAGGTCGGCCTGCTCCATCAAACTGTAGTCGTGGTCAGGCGGCTTGGCCGAATCGCCAAAACCGAGCATGTCGCAGGCGATCACGCGGAAGCGTTGGGTGAGCGGTGCCCACAGATAGTGCCAATCCCAGCTGGCAGTGGGGAACCCGTGGAGCAATAGCAGAGGCTCTCCTTGCCCTGCTGTCCAGTATCGAATGCTCTGGCCCCGGAAGGTGAAACCCTGGCTCCGGGTGCGCCAGACGCACAGTGGAATCTCGGCCAGTGGCATCAGGGGCATCCCGGTGTGTAAGTGTGTGAACAGGGCAAGGCTGCGTTCATTGCAAGGCACCTCGGCACATTCTTGTGCTCTCTATGTCGAGGCTGAGTCTAGAAGGCAATACGAAGGTATTAAGTCGCCTTGGCAGCCAGCCTGATGACCGTGCGAGCCTGTGGCACGAACGGTCACACCAGCATCACCAGCAAGGGCGCGGCAAACAGGTTGAGCAGGCCGGTGAGCACCATTACCAGGCCCGCCACCGAGCCTTCTTCGTGCCCCACTTCGCGGGCACGGCTGACGCCTGCACCATGGGCGCCAACGCCGAACAGCGCACCTCGGGCCAGCGGCGTGCGCAGCGGCAGCCAACGCAGCAGAATGCCGCCAAAGACCGCGCCGAGCACCCCGGTGAACATCACGAACACTGCTGTCAGTTCCGGCACGCCGCCTAGGTCCTGGGCGACCGGCATGGCAAACGGGGTGGTGATCGAGCGCGGCAGCAGCGACAGGCTGACCGATGGGTCCAGCGCCAGCCCACGGGCCAGCGCCCAGGAACTGCCGATTGAAGCCACGCTACCCGCCAGCATGCCCACCAGCAGCGCCGGCCAGTGCCGCGCCAGCAACGCGCGCTGCTGCCAGATGGGCACGGCGAAGGCCACCGTCACCGGGCCCAGCACGCCCATCAGCCAGTGGGTGTTGCGGGCGTATTCGGCATAGGCGGTATGCAGCGGCACTGCCACTGCCAGCAGCAGCGCCGGCACCAGAATCAGCGGCGACAACAGGTAACGCCCGGTGCGCCGATACAGCCAGCGGCTGCCCAGGTATGCGGCCAAGGTGAAGGCCAGCCAGAACAGCGACATCGGCTCAAGGTTCATGGCGCAGCCTCCAGCGGCAGACCAGTTCGACGGTGACGGCGGTGACGACCATCACCAGCAAGGTGCTCAGCGCGATCACCAGCAAAATGCGCCAACCCTCGCTGCGCAGCAGGCTGCCGTAGTCCAGCAGGCTCATCAGCGCCGGGATGAAAAACAGCAGCATTTCGGCCATCAGCAACCCGGCGCCACGCTGCAGGGTGGCAGGCTTGACTGCCCCGGTGGCAAACAGCACCAGCAGCAGCGCCAGGCCCATCACACCGCCAGGGATGGGCCAACCGAACCAGGCGGCCAGTTGGCCACCGAGCAGAAACAGGCCAAGCAACACCGCAAGCTCAGCCAGCAGGCGCACGGTTTTGTGGATTACAGGGTTCATGGGCGGGGGTCCTCAGCGACAGGGCCATTGTAAAATCGGACCGCCCACTCCAGAAGCGAATTGTTAGACTACTCGACATTCCAAAATGGAATTCGAGCATGGACTTCAAACAGCTGCGCAGTTTTATCGAGGTGGTACACCGTGGCGGCTTCACCCAGGCCGCTGGCACGCTGCACATCAGCCAGTCGGCGGTGAGCAAGCAGGTTGCGCAACTTGAGCAGAGCATCGGCCAGCCGCTGCTTGAGCGCCACGGTTCGCAGCTGCAACTGACTGCCGCCGGGCGCATCGTGCTGGAGCGCGGCGAAGTGATGCTGCGCCAGCGCCAGGAATTGCTGGGCGAGCTCGATGACCTTGACCAGATGCTGCGTGGCGAACTGCGCCTGGGCTTGCCACTGTTGGGCAGCGATGCGCTGTTTGCCGGGTTGTTCGCCGAATACCGGCGGCGCTACCCGAACATCGCCGTGCAATTGCTCGAAGGCGGCAGCCGCATGGTTGAGCAGGCGGTGAGCAGCGGCGAGCTGGAACTGGGCGGCAGCCTGACGCCGAGCGACTCGGCGTTCGATTACCAGCCGTTCTGCAACGAGCCGCTGGACGCATTGCTGCCTGCCGAGCACCCACTGGCCGGGCAAGCTGACGTGGCGCTGGCGCAATTGGCAGACACGCCGTTTCTGCTGTACCAGCGCAGTTTTGTGCTCAATGACCGGTTGCTCAGTGCTTGCCAGCAAGAGGGGTTTACCCCGAAAGAAGGCGGGCGCAGCGGCCAGGCGGACTTTCTCGCGGCGTTGGTGGCGGCAGGGCAAGGTGTGGTGCTGTTACCGGCGATCGTCGCACGCGCCCTGGAGCGGCCGGGGGTGGTGAGGTTGCCTCTGCGGGCGCCGGAGTACCTGCGCTGGGACATTGCGTTTATCTGGCGGCGCGGGGCCTACCTGTCACGCGCGGCGCAGGCATGGCTGGCGTTGTTGCGCGAAACGCCGAAATAACGCTAAACGCGGACCGCGTAGGAGCGGCCTTGTGTCGCGAACGGGGTGCGAAGCAGCCCCAGGATTGTGCACCACGTTGATATCGCCGGGGCCGCTTTGCGGCCCTTTCGCGACACAAGGCCGCTCCTACGGGAAACTCTTGAGCGCCGTTGCAAACTCGGCCAACCAAGGCTCGGCGTCGGTTTCGGGGGTGACGGTTTCGCTGGCGTCCAGGCGCAGCATCGGCAGTACCTCGCGCATGCCCAGCTCGGCAAACAGCTCGCGCAGTTGCTCGCCACCACCGCAATACGTGTCGCCGTAACTGGAATCGCCCAACCCAATCACCGCCCCCGGCAAGCCGCGCCAGGCCGCTGGCAGTACATCGCGGATTTCGCTGTAAAGCGGCATCAGGCCGTCCGGCAGCTCACCCATGCCGGTGGTCGAAGTGACCGCCAGCAGCGCCTCAGGGGCGAAGCCTTGCAGGTCTTGCAAGGTGGCGCGCGACGCATGCCAGGCCTCGAAACCTGCAGCCTTGAGCAACGACTCGGCATGCCGGGCGACTTCATCGGCGGTGCCGTACACCGAGCCTGAAATAATGGCGACTTTCATCGAGTGAGCATTCCGTAACTGAGTGAAAACGTAGGATACTAGCACCCGGCAATGGCAAAAGGCCGCATCCGCCGAAAGTCCCGTGCCCGACCGCCCGTCGCGCAAAATGCTTGAGCGACTGAACCAAGCGCGCCCAGCGCGGTCCATCGCCGTGAAGAAATCTCCAAATCCGCTTTCATCGAGTTCGACCATGCACGCAGATGCCCTCCTCTCCCAGGACGAGCTGGACTTCATCCAGGACATGCAGCACATGCCGCAACTGAACCTGGCCGACCCCATGTCGGGCCTGCTGGTCAATGGCGACAGCCGCTTGAAAGCCCTGCTCACCCGCCTGGTGGCCCACGAGCAAGTCACCCTGCAGGCGAAACTCGACAACCAGCAGATCAGCTTCCCGCTGCAACTGGTCGAGGACGAATTCCACGCCGTGCACTTACAGCTCGGCGCCCCCGACATCTACGAAGACGGCCCCATGCTGCGCCCGTGGCGCCTGTCGCTGCCGCAGCCAGCGCCGTTGCTCGGCGCACGCGGCAAGCCAAGTGCGCTGTGGGTGCGCGACATCTCCTTCAAAGGCGTGCTGGTCGAGGTGCGCGGCTTGCCCGAAGCACCTGCGCAATTCGACCTGCGCTTTGCCCCGGACGGCATCCCGGCCATTGGCCTGAACGGCGTGCTGCGCCGGCGCATCGGCGCCAACCTTGCCGCCTACGACCTGACCGCCAGCCCCGCCGAAGAAATCGAACGCCTGCGCGAATACATCCTCCAGGCCCACCGCCAGGTGCACCCAGAGCTGCATGCGCAACTGGCCAGTTAAGGGTTTCTGACTAACTGCACAGCATCTGTAACCTGATTCAGCGATAATCCTCGCCCGATTCTTGCAAGCAAGCCTGCGTCGCCCACCACCCCGGGCCGCACGCCATAGGGGCCGGCTACCCGCCAGCCCCGTCGCCAGGAGATACACGATGTCTACCCACCCCGTCACCTTGATGGTGTCGCGCCGCGCCGCCCGTGGCCGCTACCAGGACCTGCTGGCCTGGCTGCACGAAGGCGAGCAGTTGGCTACCGACTTCACCGGCTACCTCGGCTCAGGCATCCTCGCCCCGCCAGCCGAAGGCGATGAGTTTCAGATCATCTTCCGTTTTACCAACGCAGACACCCTGCATGCCTGGGAATATTCGGCCTCGCGCCGGGCCTGGCTGCAACGCGGTGACGGCCTGTTCGAACGCCCCAGAGAGACGCGCGTAAGCGGTATCGAAGACTGGTTCGGCACCCAAACAGTGCAAAAGCCGCCGCGCTGGAAGCAGGCCACCGCCATCTGGCTGGCGTTCTTCCCGGTCTCGCTGCTGTTCAACCTGGTGTTCGGCCATTGGCTGGGCGCGCTCGACCTGCTACCGCGCGTGCTGCTCAGCACCTTGGCGCTGACGCCGCTAATGGTCTACCTGTTCATACCGCTGTCCACGCGCCTGCTGGCCGGCTGGCTGAATGCCGCGCCTGCCGCCCATTCAGACGGCGCCGGGCAGGCCCGCAAGGCCACCTAGTTCGGGTATGCTGGGGCACTTCGCACGGACAGACGACAGACCGCCCCGAACATGAACAGCCCAATCCTCATCACCGGAGCCAGCCAGCGTGTCGGGCTGGCCCTGGCGCTGGAACTGGCGCAGGCCGGCCATACGGTGGTCAGCGCCAGCCGGCATATTCAGCCGCACGCGGCGCACCCGAACATCTACCCGTTCCAGGCCGACCTGACCGTTGCCGACCAGCGCCAGGCGCTGATCGACCACCTGCACGGCAACTATGACGGCCTGCGCGCCGTCATTCACAACGCCTCGCTGTGGCTGGACGATGGCCTGGACAACCTCGACACCATGTTCCGCCTGCATGTAGAGGCGCCCTACCACCTGAACCTGGCCCTGGGCGAGTTGCTGAACAAGGTCGACAAGGCCGACATCATCCATATCTGCGACGAGACCTCCTCGCGCGGCAGCAAGAGCCACATCGGCTACGCGGCCACCAAGGCCGCGCTGCAGAACATGGTGTTGTCGTTCGCCGAACTGTACGCGCCCAAGGTGCGCGTCAACGGTATCCTGCCTGGCCTGCTGATCCTCAAGGAAGGCGGCGATGAGCACTATCGCCAGCAAACCCTGAAAAAAGCCCTGCTGGAATTCGAACCCGGCGCCCGGCCGCTGATCGACGCCGTGCTGTTTCTGCTCGAAAGCCAGTACAGCACCGGCAGCCAGTTGGTGATAAACGGCGGCCGCCACCTGAAGAACCGCATGATCTGAGAGACGCCCCATGACCCCACAACAACAGCTCGAACTCGAAGCCGCCGCGTTCCGGCGCCTGGTCGACCATCTGCAAAAGCGCACCGACGTGCAGAACATCGACTTGATGAACCTCTCCGGCTTCTGCCGCAACTGCCTGTCCAAGTGGTACAAAGCCGCCGCTGATGAGCGCCAGCTGGAGCTGAGCCTGGACGACGCCCGCGAGGCGGTCTACGGCATGCCTTACGCCGAGTGGAAAGCCCAACACCAGAAAGAAGCCAGCGCCGAGCAGCAAGCGGCGTTCGAAAAAGGAAAACCCCGTGACTGATCTGACTACCCTGCGCGCCAGCCTGGCCAGTGGCGAACACGCGTTCGCCGACACCTTGGCGTTCATTGCCGGCAACTACAGCTACCAGCCCCAGGCGTTCGACAATGGCGGTGTGCACAATGCCGCCGGGCAAAACGAAGGTTCGTGCAAGACCTTGGGCCTGGCGTTGCTGGAAGGCTTGAGCGACCAGGAAGCGCTGCTGGCTTTCGGTGAGCACTACCGCAGCGTGCTGGCAACGCCTGAAGGCAGCGACCATGGCAACATCCGTGCGCTGATCAAGCACGGGCTGGCGGGGGTGAAATTTGCCGGGCAGCCACTGACGCAACTCGCCTGACAGACCGCCATCGCAGGCTGTCGCCAGCTCCCACAGGAATTGAGACAGGGCCAATATCGCAGCTGACGCGGTCCCCTGTGGGAGCTCCCACAGGAATTGAGACAGGTGCCAATATCGCAGCTGACGCGGTCCCCTGTGGGAGCTGGCGATAGCCTGCGATGAGGCCTGCTTAGCCTAACGAATCCATCAGCTGACAAGTGTGCCCGGCCCATCGGCGGGTATTTGCCCAAGCTGCAACCACGCCAACGCAATCGGCCACAGGCTTTCGCGAAACCGTTCGTGAAAGAACGCGAAATGGCCAATCTCCCCCACCGCGATATCCCCAGGCGCCACCCGCAGATGCCGGCGCTCACTGCCATGCAAGTACGCCAGCAAGCGCTCGGTGGCCGCCACCGTGCCGAATGGGTCATCAGTCAGGCTGACGGCCAAGGTCGCCGCGCTGACCTGTGAAAACGGCAAGCTGCTCAGCAAACGGCCGCTGGGGCGCTGTTCATAGCGCGCCGTGGGCGTGCTCCAATCGCGCACCACGCCGGCGGGGGTGTCTTCCAGCCAGCCCAGGCGCTTGCCAGGGAAATACCCGAACACGCGGGTAAGCAGCGGCATCAGCACGTGCCACTTGCCCACCAGCCGCCAGCGCTGCCCTGCGGCGTAGTCACGCCAATAGGCGAACTGCGCGCCCACCAGCACCGCCCGTTGCACCTGCGCAGCACTCGGCGCCAGGCCCAGCGCCCAGCCGCCGAAACTGTGGCCAACCACATGCACTGGTTGGCCGGGGTGCTCGGCGCCGGCCAGTTGCAGCATCGCTTCGAAGTCCAGCCGCCCCCAGTCGCTCCAGGACGCATGGAACCCGCGCAAGGATGCCGGGCGCGACTCGCCAATACCACGGTAATCGTAGGTCAGTACATCGAAGCCCTGGCTGAACAGGTAGTCGGCAAAGCGTGCGTAATAACGGCAACGCACCGAGGTGGCGGCGTTGATGATTACCAGCGGGCGCTGGGGGTCGGCAGGGGTATGGCGCCAGCGGTAACCGGCGAGGCGGTAGCCGTCGGCGGCGGTGTGGCAAAAAACGATGGGGCTGCTCATGGCGCGGCTCTTTGCGGTTGTGCGCCAACGCTAGCAAAAATTGCGGCCGGTACTCAAAACAAACGCGGTGGTCCGCTACCCCGAACCACCGCGCCAGGCATTGCGCCGCTTACAGCTCGATGCAGTCGAACTTCACATCGGTTGCCACGTCTTCGTCGTAGTTGACGTCAGCGCGCTCGAAGCCGAACAAGTTCAGGAACTGCTTCTTGTATCCGGCGTAGTCGGTCAGTTCGAACAGGTTCTCGGTGGTCACTTGTGGCCACATGGCCTTGCAGGCGTCCTGTACGTCATCGCGCAGTTCCCAGTCGTCCAGGCGCAGGCGAGCTTTTTCGTCGACCTCGGCCGGGGCGCCGTCGGTGCGGTACAGGCGGTCGCGGAACATGCGGTCGAGCTGGTCCTGGGTGCCTTCGTGGACGCCCTTCTCTTGCATGATCTTGAACACCATCGACAGGTACAGCGGCATCACCGGGATCGCCGAGCTTGCCTGGGTGACCACCGACTTGAGCACCGCCACGTTGGCGCCGCCTTTGACTTCACCGGCCAGTTTCTGGTCCAGGCGCAGGGCGGTTTCGTCCAGGTCTTGCTTGGCCTTGCCCAGGGCACCGTGCCAGTAGATCGGCCAGGTGATTTCGGTGCCGATGTAGCTGAAGGCCACTGTCCGCGCGCCTTCGGCCAATACGTCGGCACCGGCCAGGGCGTCGATCCACAGCTGCCAGTCCTGGCCACCCATTACGGTGACGGTGTCGGCGATTTCCTGCTCGCTGGCCGGCTCGATGCTGGCCTCGATGATGGTGTCCTTGTTGGTGTCGATGGCGGTCGACTTGTACGGCTGGCCAATCGGCTTGAGCGCCGAGCGGATGACTTCACCGCTTTGCGGCAGCTTGCGCACAGGCGAGGCCAGCGAATAGATGACCAGGTCGACCTTGCCGCCCATTTCGTTCTTGATCAGCTCGATGACCTTGGCGCGGGCTTCATCGGAGAAGGCATCGCCATTGACCGATTTGCTGTACAGGCCGTCAGCCTTGGCGAACTTGTCGAACGCAGCAGAGTTGTACCAGCCAGCAGTACCGGCTTTGGTTTCGCTGCCCGGTTTTTCGAAGAACACACCCAGGGTGTCGGCCTTGAAGCCGAATGCTGCGGTGATGCGCGCTGCCAGGCCGTAGCCGCTGGACGCACCGATCACCAGGACTTTCTTCGGACCATCCTCGCGCACGCCCAGCTTGCGGGTGGCTTCGATCTGGTCACGGACGTTGAGCTCGCAGCCCTTCGGGTGAGTCGTGGTGCAGATGAAACCGCGAACCTTGGGATGAATGATGGCCAATGTCTGTACCTCGTCAGGTTAAGGCTGAGCAAGCGCCACAGAGAGCGTTTGCGTTGATATGGAGGGTGAGACTACCCCCGGACGTAATCCGACACATATTACGGGGTCATCGGGGGGATGCAAAACGGCTACGGCCGGAATCGCTGCCCTCTCGTATCGGCGGCTGGTTACTTGCACCCTGCCCGGCCCACCCTAATGCCGACATGCTCCGTAAGGTTCTCATCAGCCTCATGTTTGCCTGGCATCAATGCGGCCAGCGCCCAGCCATTCATTTGCAAACCCGATCAATCACAAAGAAAAACAAACTTCCCAAATGAGCGCGGCGCAGAGATGCTGTGGCAATCGTGCCTGCATTTCGGAGAACAACAATGAACGAAGTCGTCATCGTCGCCGCTACCCGCACTGCCATCGGCAGTTTCCAGGGGGCGCTGGCCAGTGTGTCCGCCGTCGATCTGGGGGCAGCGGTCATCCGCCAATTGCTGCAACAGACGCAACTGGACCCGGCTCAAGTCGATGAAGTGATTCTTGGCCAGGTGCTGACCGCAGGCGCCGGGCAAAACCCCGCACGCCAGGCCGCGGTCAAGGCCGGCCTGCCGTTTGCCGTGCCGGCACTGACGCTGAACAAGGTCTGTGGCTCGGGGCTCAAGGCCCTGCACCTGGCCGCGCAGGCCATCCGTTGTGGCGACGCCGAGGTGGTCATTGCCGGTGGCCAGGAAAACATGAGCCTGGCGCCCTATGTGATGCCATCGGCGCGCACCGGCCAGCGCATGGGCCATGGCCAGTTGATCGACAGCATGATCAGCGACGGCCTGTGGGATGCTTTCAATGACTACCACATGGGTATCACGGCTGAAAACCTGGTGCAAAAGTACAGCCTGACCCGTGAGCAACAGGACGCCTTTGCCGCAGCTTCCCAGCAAAAAGCCGTGGCGGCCATCGAGGCCGGGCGCTTCAAGGCTGAAATCACCCCGGTTCATATCCCGCAGAAAAAGGGCGAGGCGCTGGTGTTCGACACTGACGAGCAACCGCGCGCCGGTACTACTGCCGAATCGCTCGGCAAGCTGCGAGCGGCGTTCAAGAAAGACGGCAGCGTCACCGCCGGCAATGCTTCCAGCCTGAACGACGGTGCTGCTGCCGTGCTGCTGATGAGTGCGAGCAAAGCCCAAGCACTGGGCCTGCCGGTGCTGGCCAAGGTTGCCGCCTATGCCAGCGCCGGGGTAGACCCTGCAATCATGGGTATCGGCCCGGTTTCGGCGACCCAGCGCTGCCTGGCCAAAGCCGGGTGGCAGTTGGGCGAACTAGACCTGATCGAGGCCAACGAAGCCTTCGCGGCGCAGGCATTGGCGGTTGGCAAGGAGCTGGAATGGGACGCGGCCAAGGTCAACGTCAACGGCGGCGCGATTGCATTGGGCCACCCGATTGGTGCCTCGGGGTGCCGGGTGCTGGTGAGCCTGCTGCATGAAATGATTCGCCGCGATGCGAAGAAAGGGCTGGCCACGCTGTGCATTGGTGGTGGGCAAGGCGTGGCGCTGGCGATAGAGCGGTGATGCCTGGGGCCTGCGCCCGCTGACGGGGTTAGTGCTTGTGGGAAATTCGAAGCCTGCAAGGGCCTCATCGCAGGCTGTCGCCAGCTGGCACAGAGGCCATGCGCAACCGCAACATTGCTGGTTGGACCCAATCCTATGGGAAATGATAGACAGTTGTGGCGAGCGGGCTTGTCCCGCGTTGGGCTGCGCAGCAGCCCTGAAAACAAGGGGCTGCTGAGCAGCCCAACGCGGGGCAAGCCCGCTCGCCACAAGTGAGCTCGCCACCAGGAAATATGTCTGGCGGGAATAGGCTTGTACAAAACCATAGAATCTCCCACAGGGTCTGGGCAAGGCCTCAATTGTGCGACTGTGCGCGATCTCTGTGGGAGATCACCCAGCCCTTCCGGGCTGCGCTGTCGCGCAGAGAACTGGGCACCGTGGGAGCGGGCTTGCCCCGCGATGCGATGTTGGCAGTGCTATCGCCATCGCGGGGCAAGCCCGCTCCCACGTTATCCATGTAAATCAGATAGTTCGCGTTTGTTCTATGGGAGCTGGCGACAGCCTGCGATGAGGCCCTTACAGGATTGCACAAGTCCATAGCACCCTCCCCACCGTCCAGTTATCCGCGAGGGCGAGCGCCCACAAAAAACAGGGTTAGCTTGGGAGTTGTAAGCGCCATTGCGTGGAGTGGCTGAGGCGTACCTGCGCCAACGGTTGCACGTCGATGCGCTGAAAGGCATCCAGCGGCGCTGCCAACGCGTGCAGCATGGCGGCGCGGATGACGAACGGGTGGGTAATCACCAACCACTCCCCCGCCGCTAGGTCACTGTCCAACCAATGCGCAACCCGGCTGCACAGTGCCGCCACCGACTCCCCGCCATGGGGCGCCGACTGCGGGTCCGCCAACCAGGCCTGAAGGCCCGCCAAGTCATCATGCTGCAACTGCTTCAGCGCCAGCCCCTGCCAGCGCCCTAAATCACAATCGCGCAGCCGCTCATCCACCGTCGCCTGCAAACCCAGGCCTTGCGCCGTCTGCAGCGCACGCAGCTCTGGCGCACTCAGGCACTGCGCGCCTGTGGATAACCCGGCCATGGGCGCTGGCAGCTCACGCAACGGGTCATCATCAAGCGCAAAACGCCCGACCCGTTGTGCCTCGGTCTGGCCGTGGCAAATCAGTGTGAGCTGCACAGGTTTCATGGCAGGCTAAGGCTCAGGCCAAGTGGCGCTTGAGTTCGGCGATATGCTCCGGGCCAATGCCGCAGCAACCGCCGATCATGTTGGCGCCACGCTCGCGCCAGCCCTTGGCCCAGACCAGGTAGCCCGGTGGGTCGAGGTCTTCGCGCAGTTCATCCAGGCCGTCGTTGGCCTTGGCCTCTTTGGGCTGCGGCGGGAAGGCGTTGGCATACACGCCGATGGCGATATCGGCGTTGTGCCTGGCAATCACCGCGCGCGCCACGTCCACGGCATCACCGATCACTTCCGGCTGGCTGCAGTTGAACAACACCGACGCCACGCCAAGACCAATCACCGCTTCAACGGCGTCGGCCACAGGCTCACCCGAGCGCAGGCGCGGGATGGCGTCGACGTCTTCATCCTTGAGGGTGAACGACACCCAGAACGGCTTGCCGTCCGCCGGCAGGTGCGCGTGGATGGCGCGCACCTCAGCGATGGCGCTCTGGGTTTCGGCCAGCCACAGGTCAACGCTCGGCGCCAGGCCTTGCAGCAACGGGGTCAGCACCTCGGCAACGCGCTCGGGCTGGAACAGGTCGGGGCGATAGGAGCCGAACAGTGGCGGCAACGAACCGGCTACGCGCACCGGGCGTGGCGCGGCATCGGCGGCACGGCGAGCCAATTCACCGGCAACTTTAGCCAGTTGCAGGCCTTCGCGGGCAAAACGCGCTTCGCCGATATGGAACGGCACCACCGCATAACTGTTGCTGGTAATAACGTCTGCGCCCGCTTCGATATAGGCGCTGTGCACGCCTTGTACTTTCTCGGGAGCCTCGCTCAGGGCCAGCGCCGACCACTCGGGCTGCCGGAACGGCGCGCCGCTGCGTTGCAGCTCGCGGCCCATACCACCATCAAGAATTACCATCGCTCGCTGGGTCATATAACTACTCTGCAGGTTTCTATAACTAAAATTTACTTGGTGCTATGCATTTATAACTATTTAATACATTAATCCTTTTCTAGCCAACATTTCAGGTATTTCCATGCGTTTGTCATCTTTGCTGGGCGCCGGTCTGGTTGTTCTCGCTGCTGCTTCACAAGCCTTCGCCGGCGCAACCCTCGACCGCGTCGAGTCGCGCAAGGAGATGGTCAACGTACTGATGGAAAGCTACCCGCCGTTCTCGTTCCTCAACGACAAGAACCAGCTCGACGGCTTTGACGTCGATGTGGCCAAGGCCGTGGCCGACAAACTGGGCGTCAAGCTGCGCCTCGAAACCCCGTCCTGGGACGTGATCGCCGCAGGCCGCTGGAGCGGGCGCTACGATATCTGCATCTGCTCGATGACCCCGAGCAAGGCCCGCGCCGAGGTGTTCGACTTCCCGGTGGAGTACTACGCCTCGCCTGCGGTGATCGTGGTCAACGCCAAGGATGACCGCATCCACTCGGCCAAAGACCTCAACGGCCTGAAGGTCGGCCTGACCGCTGCGTCCAGCTACGAAAGCTACCTGAACAAGAACCTGGTGATCGAAGGCGCCGAAGACAAGCAGTTGGACTACCCGTTCGAGCAGGTGCAAATCGCCCCGTACGACACCGACAACGTCGCCTTCCACGACCTGGCCCTGGGCGCCGGCGTGCGCCTGGATGCGATCCTCACCAACCTGGTGACCGCGCAACCGCGCCTTGACCAAGACAAACGCTTCAAGCTGGCCGGCGCGCCGCTGTACGAAGAGCCCAACTCGGTGGCCATCGAAAAAGGCGATGCCGAGTGGAATGCCAAGGTGCGCCAGGTGTTCGCCGAGCTTAAAGCCGACGGCACCCTGGCCAAGCTTTCGCAGAAATGGATCGGCGCCGATATCAGCAAATGAGCGCCTTCGAACCTGCCCCAACGACCAAGGGCCATGGCCTGTTCGGTTTCCGCACCCGGCTATACCTGACGTGGCTGGCCCTGTTCGTGCTGTTTGTCGGGTTTTTCCTGAGCTTTGACCTGAAGTTCGCGATCATCCTGGAAAAATTCCCGAACCTGGCCGGCTTCAAGCTGGGGCCGAATGGCTTTTTACAAGGCGCGGCGCTGACGCTGTTCCTGTGCTTGTGCTCGATCTTCGTGTCGGTGTTGTTCGGCTTTGCCGCAGCGCTGGCGCGGCTGTCCAGCAGCGCGGTGCTGGTGGGCATTGCCAGCTTCTACACCTCGTTCTTCCGTGGCACGCCGCTGCTGATCCAGATTCTGCTGATCTACCTGGGCCTGCCGCAATTGGGCCTGGTACCGGGCGCCATCAGCGCGGGCATCATTGCCCTGTCGCTCAACTACGGGGCGTACCTGAGCGAAATCTTCCGCGCCGGCATCATCGGCGTGGCCCGCGGCCAGCGTGATGCGGCGTTGGCGCTGGGCATGGGCACGCGGGACATCTTCTGCAGCGTAATCCTGCCGCAGGCCATGCGCGTGATCATCCCGCCGACGGCCAACCAGTTCATCTCGATGCTCAAGGACTCGTCGCTGATTTCGGTGATGGGCGTGTGGGAAGTGATGTTTCTGGCGCAGTCGTATGGCCGTTCGAGCTATCGCTACCTGGAGATGCTCACCACGGCAGCGGTGATCTACTGGGTGTTGTCGATCTTGCTGGAACTGGCGCAAGCGCGCCTTGAGCGGCACTTCGGCAAAGCCTACCAGCGCTAGGCGAACAAACCTCCAGATGTACATGGGGGCGTGGGAGCGGGCTTGCCCCGCGATGGCGTCAGATCGCGCCACTCGGCCTGCTGGCCTCATCGCGGGGCAAGCCCGCTCCCACGCTTTGTACGTCAGTGGGTTGGGGTATATCCTCAGCGTGCCTGACTGACCCCATGTCTCAACCAGCACAGTCGCGCGCGCAACCAGACATGCCCGCCACCGCCGACCTGGGTCACACTGCAACCCTGCCCAAACCCGGTAGCCACCCACCATGAGCGTGTTGAAAACGGCCCTGGACACTAAAGCCTTCGCCTGCATCCTGGAATTCGTCCCCAAGCCATCCGCCGAGCGCTTCGCTACGCTCGATACCCTCATGGCGCGCAAACAGCTGTGCGGCTGGCCGCTGACCGTGGCCATCGGCGACCGCGTGGGCAGCGCGCTGGACCTGTCGCCGCTGGACGCCTACAGCAGCCTCAGCCAACCCGCCCCTGCCCTGCTGCACTTCTCGGGTAAAGACCGCGAACGCCACGACCTGCTCGCCCAGCTCAAGCGCATGGACGCCGCAGGCCTGGACCAACTGTTGCTACTGACCGGCGACCGCCTGCCCGGCCACACTCCCGGCCAGCGCCCGGTGCGTTACCTGGAATCGGTGGCGGCCCTGCAGATCGCCCGCCAAGCGCGCCCGCACTGGCTGCTGGCGGCCGCGCTGAACCCGTTCAAGTACCAGGAAGCCGAGGGCGGCGCGCAGTACTTCAAGGCCGAAAAGAAACTCGCAGCCGGCGCCGACCTGCTGATCCTGCAGCTGGGCTTCGACCTGCAAAAGCACCACGAAGCACTGGCCTGGATGCAGCGCCAGCCCAGCCCGAAACCGCTGATGGCCTGCATCATGGCGCTGACCGAAGGCCGCGCCGCGATGCTCGAGCATGTTGCCGGGGTAACCGTCACCCCCTCGATGCGGGCGCTGCTGGCCGCTGAAAGCGCGGTATCAAAACAGTACGCCAAGGAGCGCGCCAACCAGCGCCTGGCGTTGCAGGTGATCGGCCTGCGGCTGATGGGCTATGCCGGCGTGCACTTGTCTGGCATCCATGACCTGGCCCAGTTTGAAGCGCTGGAACACGCCATCACTGAACTGCAGCCACGCTATACCAGCCTCGACAGCTGGGCCCCAGCCTGGGATGCCGCCTGGCAGCAGCCGGACCTGCCGGCCGTCACCTTCCACCCGCCCGGCCACAGCTGGCGCCTGGGGCAGCGGCAGGTCAGCCCATCATTCAAGGAAAAGGCCCGCTACCGCCTGCTGTCGGCCCTGCACCACCAGGTGTTCAACCGCACCACGGTGCTGAGCAAGGCCTTCGGCTGGGCGGTAACCCGGCCACTGTGGAGCAAGCCTGCGCCGGGGCAATGGCTGCATCAGCTGGAACGGCGTGTGAAAAGGCCGCTGGTGGGCTGCGATACCTGCGGCACCTGCCGCCTGGAAGACACCTTGTACATCTGCCCGGAAACCTGCCCCAAAGGCCTGGCCAACGGCCCCTGCGGCGGCACCCAGCTGGACCGTTGCGAGTTCGGCGACCGCGAATGCGTGCACAGCGCCAAGTACCGCCTGGCGGTGGGGGTTGGGCGCACGGATGTGCTGGTGGAGCGGTTGATCCCCTGCGTGCAGGTCGAGACCCGCCAGCGCAGTTCGTGGCCGGGGTGGTTTGGCCAAACTCGACTGGCCAAACCACGCACCGTACAACCGGCAAGCGCCAGCGAATGCAAAGACTGAACGGGCGTTGCGCCCGCGTCTAGATCCGCGGCGCCTGGACGCCATGGCGGACCAGGCCCACCAGGTAGTCGAAGGTAAACCCACCCGCCGTAGCCACCACCATGACCTTGGTGCGGCTGACCGGGTCCGGCAGGAACAGGCACGCCTTGTAAGCCGTCTGCGCGCTGTTGCGGGCCACGTACTGCAGGGTTTCCCAGCCGTTGGCCTGCTTGTCGTAGGCCAAGGTCACCACCTTCATGCTCGATTGCAGGGTCGTCAGCAGCATCTCGACCGCCGCCGCAAACAGCGTCGACGCGACATTATCGGCCTCCACCGCCGACAGCCCATTCTTGCGCCCCTGATACAGGTGCCAGCCCTTGAAGGCGACGCCCGTCACACCGATGAAGAACGTGGTGTGGCGGCACAGATCGACCTCGTTGATCGGCGCATCACCAGTGCGCCACGGCGTCTTGAGCAGCAACAAGCCGGTCTTGCCCGCCAACAGCAGGCACTGGAGCGGCTTGGTCGCCTTCTGCGCCTTGGCCCCGGTCGAGGCGCTGGCCATGCCCATCGACATCATCCCCATGCCGATGTAGGTACTGACCACATCCTTGAGGTAATCGAACGCTGACGGAGTGGCGCTGGGTTGAGCCGCCAGCGCGACACTAGGCTGCAGCGCCAGCGCAGCATTGAGCGGAGGGCGGCTGGCCAGCACCGGCTTGAGCGGGCTGCTGCCCATGAACAGCTTGTAGGTGATGGTGCCGAGCACCGCCGGCACGAACAGCACGATATCGATCAACCGCACGCCGGTGTCCAGGGGCTCGCCGGTGAGCAAGGCAAAGGTCTTCTCGATGAACGGGAAGCGAATGGTCGAGAACAGGATGCGCCGCATCAGGTCGACCAACGCCGCGACCTGGTCGATCAGGTGCACCACCAGATTGCGGGTCATGGCGGTGGCACGCTTGGCCAGGTTCAGCACCAGCGAATAAAGGATGCGCTTGATCTTGTCGAGGTCCAGGTCGGCCAGGGTAAAGCCGTCCGGGGCGAAGATGTGCTTGAAGCTTTCCTTGATGTCCGTGCCCAGCCCGGAAAGCTCGTCCAGTTGCTGATCGAACAGGTCGAACAAGCTGCCGAATTCCTGGCTCGGCGGCGGCATTTCCACTTTCACCACCAACTCGATGATGCTGCCCAGCAAATCGCCCATGCCCGCGCCCGGGCCGCTGCGCGAGGCGTCCTGGTCCTGGTTGGGCGCTTTGCGCTGTGCCTGGGTGACCTCACCCGTGCCAGGTTCGAGCAACACTTTGGATTTTTCCGGGCTGACGCCCAAGGCTACGCACTGCGCCTCGATGGCGGCGATGGCGTGATCGAATGCAGGCGTGACCGTGCTGCGCAGGCTGCTGATGCGCTTGACCAGCACGGTCAGCTCTTCATCGATGAAATCGGCCATGGTGGTGCGCACCGCGGTGATGTCGCCCCAGTCGAACAGGAACTTGACGAAGCTCCAGACCTTGTCCACGCCTGCGGTGACTTTTTGCCACAGCCAGCTGAAGAACCCGCCGATGCTTTCCAGGGTATCGAGCACGAAGCGTTTCACTTTGCCGGCCACTTCGCAGACGAACTCCACGGCCCCACGCACCTTGTGGATGACGAACGAAACCGCCGATTCGGCATGGCAGCACAGGCTTTCAAGGAAGTCGGAGAGCGACTGCCCGAACCCCGGAAGCACCGCCGCCGCCGTGCCAGGCAACGCGCCTACGGCCGCAGCAGTGCGCAATTGCCCGCGCGCGTCCGAGGCAACCGCCAGGCGGAAATCATCCGCCACATGGCGGCTGTCGAGCGCGCCACTGAAGCCCTTGGCAGCAGCGCGCAGGCGCACGCCACTGGCCTGATCGCCACCAACCAGCAATGCGGCCTGCTTGAGCGCCAGCAGCATGGTTTCCACCGTGCGGGCGCCCTCCTTGCCGCGCAGCGCCTGTGGCAACAGCGAACCCTGGCCACCGCCCAGTTCGGCCTGCTGCAGCTCTGTGGCGGTCATCTGGCTGAAGCGCTGGTACAACGGCGCCGCCGGGTTGATCTCAAGCACGGCGGCCAGGCCGTCGAGCGCCAGCTCGTAGGACGCCGGGGTAAACGACAAGGCGCGGTTGAAGATACGCAAGTTGCCGCTGAGGTCGGTCTTGACCTGAACCGGGTCATCAGGCCCGACGAACAGGCTGCGGCCGTTGACCACCAGGGTGGACAGCACCGAGGTGCGCAACTGCACGGTCGCATCACCACGCGGGATGCCGCCGTGGTCGAGCACACTGATGTTGGTCGAAAAGCAGGTAATGGAAGAGGACGCCTCCGGGTCGGCAACGCGGATCGCGGTTTCTTGCCAGAGCCCGTCGGTACTGCGCCAAAGGTGGCCCGCCAAGCCGTTCTCGTACACCACCAGCACGCCACTGGTGAGCTGGTCATCGCCAACCACTGGCGCCAGGTCGACCACCTGCTGGCGCACCGCCGTCGCTTCGGCCCACGGCTCGGCCAGGCTGGTCCGGTGGGCCATCAACAGCGTGCCGTCACCCCGCAGCGCCCAGGCGCTGGTGCCACCGTCGGCGGCTTCGCACACACTGAGCTTCAACACATCACTGGCCAGGCTGGCCGCGATGACCGGCTCGAAGACCCCGTCGTCCTGCTTGCGCAGTTGCTCGGCCGGCAGGCGCCACACGCCTTTGCCAGCCACGTACAGGTCGGTGCCCTGCTTGCGGGTCTGGCCCATGGCCAGAACTCGCCCGCCCGCCGGGCACTCGAACGGGTAGGCCTCGGTGCTGGGCATGCCATTTTCAAAACTGGGTATCGCCCGGGCGCCAAGCAACCGCTGGTTGTTGAAATGCCCGATACCCAGCACATGCAGCACCGGCTCGCGGGCCAGCAGGCCGACGTTGAAGTCGAGCACCTCTTTTTCATCGCGCACCAGGCTGAACACCAGGCTGTGCTTGCTCAGCGACGCCGGCTTGTCACTGCGCACCAGGTACACATCCTGTGCGGCCTCGGTGGCTGCGCTCATGAACACGGTCCACAGCCCATCGGCCCCGCGCAGCAGGCGCAGGGCATCGATCACCAGCCCGTCGCGTACGCCGTAGTCAGTCCACTGCAAGTGGCTCCAGTCCGCCTGCTGGGCGTCGAAATCGTAAGCCACCAGCAGGCGCGATGCGCCGGCGCCATCATCCAGCGCCACGGCCAGGGTGGTCAGCTCTTTACCGCCAACCGTGGCCCAGGCGGCAGCGAACGCCACCACCTGCTCACGCAGCGCAATGCGTGCCCAGCCGGCCGAGCTGTCGGCGTCGCGGCGCACCAGCGACAGCCGGTTGCCCTTGCCCAAGGTCAACACCATTGGCTGCACGGCCGGGCCGCGTCGGTCTGGCAGCGCCACCATGCGCTGCTGGAAACGGCCTTTGCGCGTGGGCTCCATGAGGTCGTCGCGGCCAAAAGTGCGGGCCGGTTCGATGTAGTCGATGATGTCGTTGCCGACGGTGAAACTGCTGTGCAGCGCCTGCTGGTTATCCAGCGCGTCGATGTGCACGATATTCGGTTTACGTTGCATGGGCGTTGCTCCTTGCTCGCGGCTCAAACGCCCCGGTAGATGACGTCGATGACCAGATCCAGATGCTCATTGAGCTGCGGGTTGCGGAAGCTGAAGCTCTCCTCGCCCGGCGGAATGAACGCGAAGTTGCCCATGGCCAGGTTGACGTCCCTGAACACCCCTTCGAGCATGCCGATGATTGCGTCACGCGAGGCGCTGAGCCAGTCGCCGGCTACCTGCACATCCCAATCGTTATTGATGCGCGTGAAAAACTGGGTGATGCCCCAGGTATCGCCCTCATCGTCGTTGTCGCCACGCAGCGGCGTGAAGTTCAGGCTGAACTGCGGCACCACCGAGCACTTGGCGCCCTCGCCTTCGATGACGAAGGTGAAGCTGCCGCCGATCTGGGTATTGCGCGTGGCCTTGGCACGCGAATGCATGTCCCACGAGGTGGTGCGGTCACGGTCGAGGTGGCCGTACAACTGCCCTTCGAGCTTGAGTTGCTGGCTGCCGGCCAGCTTGAGTTCAAGCTTGAGCTCTTTGTCCAGGCCCAGCTTGAGGTCGTTATCCGTCCACTGGTAATGCTTGCGGCCCTGCAGGAACAGCGAGTCGCCCTCACGCACGAAGCTCACCGCCTGCAGGAAATCCAGCTCTGGGTGCTTGAGCTTGCCCTCGAGGCTGTGCAGCCGGTTCTCCTCCGCCATGCGCGACGCTTCGCGTTGCAGCGCTTGGTTCAGGCTTTGCAGCAGGTGGTTGATGAACAGGTCCTTGCGCAGCACCATCACCCCGGCGAACAACCCCGTGCTGCCATCCGCCTTGGCATGGTGCGGCCAGGTGCCCTGTTTGCGGCACAGGGCATCCTGGGCCTCGTCATCGCCGGGCAAGGTATTGCCGCCCACGGCGACGCCGAGGTAGTCGATGGTGTGGGTAAGGTCGCGGTCGATACCGCTGACATATTGCCGGTTCAGGCGAAAGGCATAGTCGGCCATCGACAGGCTCGGCGCGCGCTTGGCCGCACGCGGCACCACCGAGGCTGACAGTAGCAGCCCGTTGGGGCCATCCACGCCACTGGCAGCGACCCAGGTGGCGATGCACTCGACCAGCTTGGCATGCGCCTCGATCGACAGGCCGGGCTGATTGCCGGCCTGCACCTGCGGAATCATCAGCGCTTCGCGCCCAGTCAGGGTGAGGAACAGGCACTCGATGGAAAACTGCCCCTCGCCAAGCCGATAGGCATCGACATGCTCGCGCACATCGTCGGCGCACTCGGCGTCATGGTTGTACAACTGCGTCCAGGTGACCGAACGTTTGCGCAGCAGCGAGCGGATCGACAACGCGTAGTTGTGGATGGGCAACTCGACGGTTTCACCGTCGCTGACGTAGGTCAGGGTGCCGTCGAGCAGCGTCAGCGTGGTGCACACCTCTTTACTGGCGGTGCGCTCGGCGCTCAGCGACAGCGCGGGGCTGGCAAGGCGGGCGGTGAGGCGGGTGGTGGAGGGTTGGTTGCGAACGTTCAGCGGTGTGACGTCGAGGGTGAACGGGGTGCCGGTGTCGGCGTCGGTCCAGATGTCCCAGGCGCGTTTGAGCTGTCGTCCGACAGCGCGTTCGTTCAGCGACAGTGCGATGTCGAAATCTTTTAAAGCGCAGGTAGGGGTGTCCATAGAGCAAGCTGCCTCGATCCTGAGTGGGCACTGCAAAGAACCCGGGCAAACTGCCTGCTGCGCCCACGGTCCGTGCGTTCGCTTAAATGATGGCGCATAGCCATCAATCTGGAGCGTAACTCAAGTCCAAAGGGTTTTGTATGACGATCGGACGGGCTGCTGGTTGCGGATTGCGGACAGCGCTGGAGCTGCGCGATGGGGTCAGATCATGATGCTCAACTCGGCCTGCTGGCCTCATCGCAGGCTGGCGCCAGCTCCCACAGAGATCGGAGCCAGACTCGGACATCGCGGCTGACGCGATCTTTGTGGGAGCTGGCGATAGCCTGCGATGGGGCCGGTGCAGGATTGTGCAAAACCATGGAATCTCCCCACAGAATTCATTCTCCGCCAGGCTGCGCTATCCGAACTTGCCCAGCAGTTACCCATTCCTGACTTGTTGTAAGCCTATTCCTAAACCCCTGTCGCTCGCATTTCCATCCCCCTGAGAGCTGTTAGCTTCCCGTGCTTTGCACAGGAAGGCCTGCACATGAGCCGCGTCAATATCGAGGGGAAGGGCCAGGCGCTGGACGGTGATATCACCACCACCGGTGCGCGATGCATTGCCAGCAACCCCGGCTACAGCAGTGACGGCCATCAGGTCCTGCGCAACGGCGATGCCACCAGCGAGTGCCCAGGCTGCGGGCAAGTGGGTACGGTGGTGGAGGGCATCCCTTGGTTTACCTCCGGCGGTCGTGAGGTCTGCGTCGACGGCGCGCTGGTCGCCTGCGGCTGCCCTCCAGGCAGCAACCGAGTCATCGCGCCGCTGGGCGGTGCTTCACTCCCTGCGCAAGCCGTGACGGCGTCCGGCACAGCGTCAGGTGCACTACTGCCGGGTTTCTATATCGTCCCGCGCAGCATGTCCGGCCCGCAGGTGCTGGCTGAGGTCCTCGGGCATGACGCACTGCTGCCCATCAGCCGCGTGCAGCGGCTCAACCCCACTTTCGATCAGGGTTTCAAGGCTGGCGAACTATTCGTGCTCGGTGACCGTGACAACGCCGATGCCTGCACCCAGGAAGAAACGCACCTGATGGCAGCCGCCGCCCGCGGGCGCGAGGCGTTGGCGATTCTTGATGAGCAGGAAGCTAACTTCATGATGGAGCACATTGGCGAGATTGCGGGGGCTTTGGGTGGCGCGAGCCTGTCGATGGGGGTCGGCAAAGACATGCTGGCAGACAGTTTAGGGAAAGTGGAAGACACGCTCAGGGGTATCGAAAGCTTGCACAAAAGCGAGTTCGCTGCGCACGGAAAATTGAATAGCCCGCAGTTCTATAACTCGCGTCGAATGTTGTACCAGCAGCTAGAAGCACAGTTGCGCAGTGCGTTTCTGGATAAGTACTTGAACCTTGGAAACCATGAAAGCTTGCGTAAAGGGTTGAGGATTTCGACGAAAAGCTTGGTTCATCACTGGTCGAAGTCTGGCGCTCCAGGGGTGATACCGGGTTATGCAACACATCTTGATGAGGTGGCTAAAGCAGCCAAGGGTTTAAAGTACGGTGGATATCTCGCCATAGGGCTAGGAGGCACCGCATCATATCTGAATATCCAAGACGTCTGCCGGGCAGGTGAGACGCAGGATTGCAAGCAAGTGAAGCTTACCGAAACAGGGAGCTTTCTGGGGAGTGTGGGGGGAGCAGCAATTGGTGCCCGGATCGGCCTGGTGGCCAGTGGCGTGATCTGTGCGGCTTTTACTGTTGGCTCCGGAGGGCTTGCTGCGCCCGGATGCGCGTTGGTGCTGGTGGGCGGAGGATCGTACGCCGGTGCTGTTTTGGGAAGCGAAGGGGGAGGAGTAACAGGGCAGGCACTGTATGAACGTACTTACTGACCCCGCTAGCTGGCCACTAGACATTCAACTGATTGCGCTGCTGATGCCGTTCGCTCTGGGCGCTATGGGAATCGCCTTAAGTGCCCGAATCGCGCTGAGTCGTGATTTCGGGGTTCTCTTGGGCGCGGTTAGAAGCTGTGGATGGGTTGCGTACCAGCGCAGAAGGCTCGGCACACTTACTTTCAGGGCCAGAATGTATCTGGTCTGTATGGTTGCAGGGGTTGTTGTTGGCCGCAGGCTTCATATTGGTAGGGGCCTGCTGGATGAGGCAGAAGTTGAGTCGATACCCCGCCCATTGAAAATAAAGCTATTGCTCTGCGCATATTTGGATGTTGCGGCATTGGTATGGCTTATAGCAATCGTAGGCCTCTATCGGTTCAGCGCCTCGCCAGCGTAGGTATCCAGGCAACTTCTCGTCCCAGACGAGTGGCAGCTGTACGCAGGTTGGCGAACCGAGGAAAAGGACCCCGGCAAACTAGTCATCGCACGGCTCCCCTGTTTTACGGGCGACCAGGGATTGGCTGTCGATCAGGTAGAAGCGATGGGGTTGATGGGCCGCAGGGGTCGGGCGGCGGAGAGCGGATGCGAGGATCCTGTATAGACGTTCGATGGTCATGCATGAGTTCCTTTCGTTGTGGAACTGCCACCGCTCGCGGCCAAGCAAGTTTGGGTGGCAGCAGTACGCGGGTTGGCCGACCGGGACGAAAGGGGCCCGGCACACCCGAAGGTGTCCCGCGCACCACCGCCATAAAGCGACCTCGCGAGCACAAAAAAAGCGCCTGCGATGAAGATTTGGCGCTGACGCGCCTTTCGATTCCGACCGGCCAAGGTCGCGTCACCGATGCGTCGGCGACTGATGGAATTTATAGCCCTGGGAGAGTAGGCGCAACCGCTGCGGGAAATTTAGGAAATTTCCCGCAGCCCGCCCACCCTATGTAGGAGCGGGCTTGCCCCGCGATGGATGGCACCGGCCACGCCGGTATCGCGGGGCAAGCCCGCTCCCACGCTGCCCAGTTCTCTGAGCGACAGAGCAGCCCGGCAGGGCTGGCTGATATCCCACAGGTTCTGAGCCAGGCAGCGCCACCACGGCCTGGCGCAGTCTTTGTGGGAGCTGGCGCCAGCCTGCGATGAGGCCGGAGCAGGAATGAGTGGTGGCTGTACGCAGGTTGGCGAACCGGGAACTTGGAACCCGGCAGACCCGAAGGCCTCCCACGCGCAGCCACCTGCTCAGCGCACAAACGGCTGATGGCGCAGATAGCTCAGCCTGAATGTGCCACAGATCAAATCTTCGGTTTCACAGCCTTGGCTTGTTCATCGGCCAGTTTCTTTTGACGCGCCGCTTCCTCGCCCGCCTCTTTTGCAGCCAACTCATCAAACGTCGTTTTTACATCGGTGATGGTGATGGTGTAATACGGAACCATCTGGTCGCTGTCCGTGGCGGCGTGAACCGACACGATCTTGCCGCACTTGGGGTTGAACGAGCGCGGTGCCGGAACCGAGAAGCCCGGGATAGACGAACTGGTACCGTTATCTCCGCACGGCGCCACACCGCCGCCGGTCCATTGCTTACCGTTGCGGTCGTATTGCCAGGTAAAGCCAAGCGTTCCGATGATGGTTTTAGCGGAAGGCTGGCCAAACTTCTCGGTCAGCGCCGCTTTGAGCGTATCAAGCTTCATGCGGCCGCCTTGGTCGAAGCGCTGCACCCGGGCGACGAAACACACTTTGCCTGCATCGTTCTGCAAGACTGCAAACTCGTCTGACGGCCCGGCCGAATAATGCCTGCCATTGCCTGGCAGGTTGTCGGCGGTTTTCGCCGTCACACCCGCTTCTTTGCCATTGGTCAGCATCAGCGGGGTGATTTCATAGTCCGCGTTGGCCTTGGCGATGGCTTCTTTGGCTTCAGCCAACGAAGTGCCGATGGCAACGCCGGCAACATCATCTGCGGCCAGCGCACCGGTACTGGTCACTACCGCGAGCACTGCGGTGGCCAGAATGCTCGGGCGCTTACGGTGAACAATTCTGCAAGCGGATTTGCTGATGCGTGCTTGCTCTTCTTTACGTTCGTTTGCAACAAAAGCAACGTGCATGAGACCTCTTCCTGAAGTCGTTTGAAGGGGGGCGCAAATTATCACGCCCTTACGGCGCCCCAAAAGGCTTAGAGCGTTTCAATTTTCAGCAACTGCGCAATCCGCGGCCAGCCGGACTCATCGGCCAAGGTCAACGCACTCTGCCCATACCCATTGAGCGCCAGCCGATCCGCACCATGGCGCAGCAACGCATGCACCACCGGGTAATTACCTGCCAACACCTCGCGGTGCAGCAGCAACCAGCCACTTTCATCCGCGCCGCTGACCATCTCGGGGTACTGCTGCAAAGCCTCATCGACCTGCTCGCTCATATTCACCGCCATCGGGTGATCCTCACCTTCCAACTGCGCCAGCAACTGCCGGTCGGCGTCGGTATTCAGCGCGCGCGTGAGCAACCGAGGTGCCTGGCCATCGTCAACCGGGACCACCTCGACCGTGCCCGGCTCACCAAACTCCAGCCCCCACGCTTCATCATGGGCCGCCAGTTCATCGGCGGGCATGTCACTGCGCATGGCATCGACCGTAAAGCCGCCAAACACATGCCCACCGCGCACATACATCCAGTCATTGAGGGCGGCGAACGGCAGCGAGACACTGTCGGACGCCTGGTACTGCGTCGCCCAGCGCGGCTCGTTCAACAGCCGGCCAGTAATGAGGCGGCCATCGAACTCGACGTCCGCCAACCACATGTTTTCGACGGCTGGGATATTCGGGTCATCCGGGTCGAGCAAGAACGACATCTTCACCGCCGCCATGTCGAGCCCCTTGATGATGCGCCGCGCCTCCCAGGAAAGCTCTCGCCAGAAGAACTTGAACGTGGCCTTGGCGCCGGCCACAGCATCCTTGAGGGCCTGGCTCTCGCCTTCGACGCTGTAGATGATTTGCTCCGTCATAACGGTCTCGATGGTTGGGTGAGGTTGAAGCAAGGTTGGATTGCAGGCGGGCGGTTCAGGTTCCGGGGGATGCGGGCGGAAATTGGTGAGGGGTAGACCATACGGCGTCGCCTTCGACGGCCCGGCTCCCTAAATCAGGCTCGGCTAAATCAGCCCTGGACAAGCTTTGAGGGTGCTATCGGACCTTGTCGAAAACCGCAGAAAACGGGGGACAAAAAGCTTTGAATCACCTTGAAAACACGATATATAGCAATACGCCACCACCCTAAGGAGATCCCCGTTGGCCACTGCAAAGCAAAAACAAGAACAGTCAAGAATAATGGGGCTTTTTATCGGCTTTCTGGCTTTGCTGCCACTATTGATTGTCTCGGTTGTGCACTACTCAAGGCTCAAATCCAAATACCCGGAAAACGAACACAGCCAACGAATATTCGATATCGGCAACTTGCTGCAGCCATGCGCAACCTCAGTCGGCGCACTGTTCATCTTCTATTGGTTGTACGCCATGCTTGCCAGCAGCAAGTCGATTGCTGCGACCGTCATAGGCGGCCTGATTGTGGTGTTGGCCATTTTTACCTTTTTCAAAATTGCGCAATCTGTCGCATCGACCTATTTCGGCGTCTTGGTTGACCCAGAAAATGACCGTGTGCTGCTGCCTAAAGACATGGCCAACTACTCGATTTCGGACTATTTCAACCTTAAGTTCATTACCGAGCTAGGTACGCTCGAGGAAGTCCCGCTTAGTGAGGTTCGACGGATCACCCGCCAAGCAGGCAAGAAACTGTTCATACACGGTAAATTCGGCTCGCGAGGCATGGAGTTTTCCAAGAAACAAAAGCGTGACGAGTGCATTTCTGCCATTGAAGATGCCGCCAAATCAAGAACCACGATTGAATTTGAAACTGCCTGAAGCGGCGCACGCGAGGAAGGATCGGGACAGGCGCCCAGTCAAAGGCAACGGGCGCCTACCCACTCGTCACTCCGGCTGCAGATGCCCCATGAACATCAGCGACTCGATCGCTTCGGCATAGGGCGCAAAGCGCGGATCACCTTGTTCGAAGGCCTCGGCCACCCGCTGCGCGCTGGCGAGGTCGGCCCACCAGGCCAAGTCGGCGAACGCCCGCCCCTGCTCCAGCGGCGAAAAACCAGCGAACTCAATCAACCCCTCGAACCCTTTCAGCGCCTCGCGCAGGCCGCTGCGCAACGCAGGCATTCTGGCCTCGTAGCCCGGTTTGACGGTAAACAGCGCCAGCTCCAGAACAGCGTTCTTGTGCGTCATATAACACTCCAGCTTTGTAGGAAGCCGGCAGTATCCGCGTGGGCTACTGACAACGTACTGTCAGTGCCCGCGCGCCGCCCACTGCGCCGCCTGGAACTGCATGTACGCCTGCAAGTTGAACTGCCCCTCCAGCTCAAGCCCCTCGGGTTGTGCCTGCAAGCTGTGCATGCGCTCGACGCGAAAGTCCCGATACGCCCGCCGCTGGGTACACCAACTGCCCACGGTCCACTTGCCGCCCCAGTAGAACAGCCCCAGCGGGAACACCGTGCGCTGCGACGCCTCACCCGCCAGGCTGAGGTAGGCAAACTGCACCGCCCGCCCCTGCTGGATAAGCCGGCGTAGCGTGTCGAGGTTGCGTTGCTCCTCGTCGGCAGGCCGAACTCGCAGCGCGCGGACGTTGGCCAACGACGGCTCGCGTGCAGAGGCCGGCAACGCCGCGAGGATTTTGACCAGCAGCGACCTGGCCGCTGCGCCCAGCTCGGCGCCGGCGCAGGTACCGAGCATTTCGACGCCCAGCACCAGGGCATCGCGCTCGTCTGCGTTCAGGGTCAGCGGCGGGAGTTCGAAGCCTTCGTCCAGGGCGTAGCCGATGCCGGTCGTGCCGTAGAGCGGGATGCCGCTCAGGGAGAGGTCGTCGATGTAGCGGTAGATGGTGCGCACGGATACCCCGATGCGCTCGGCCAGGGCTTCAGCGGTGATCGGCTGGTGGATACGCACCAGGTTGACGAGTTGGAAGAGGCGGTCGGATTTGCGCATTGACGGGCATGGGTCTTTTTAGGGGGGCGCACTGATCAAGCGGGAAATCGTTCATATGCGGGGGTGGGGATTGTATCCCCAGAGTGGTCAGACGGGCTCTGCGTTTGTAGCCGAGTTGTGCGGGATTGCCCGTAACGGCCATCGGGCATGCCAAAAGCAGTTAGCCAGACCGCTACGTCCGCAGCACCTGCTCCCCTGCATTGCCAGGCAGGCGGGCCGCATCGACCAACCCGGCGCACGCAATCAGCGCAAGACCGACCAGCGCCCAATGAAAATCCCCCACCGTCATCTCGCCTTCAGCGCCCCGCCCCCACATCGACACCCTGAGCAGCAGCGCCGCAATCGCAACCCCAAGGGCCATCGCCAGTTGGAAGAACATACTGAACAGCGTCGACGCCTCGCCCATCTGCGCCTTGGGCACATCGGCAAAACCGACGGCGTTGTAGGTGGTGAATTGCATCGAGCGTGACAGCCCGCCGATAAACAGCACCAGCGCCGTCCAGTACCAGGGCATGTCCGGGCGCAGCAGCAGACACGCAAGGATGCAACCAACGCCTATCACGCCATTGGCCAGCAGCACCCGTCGAAAGCCATGACGGCGCAGCAGGACGGTTGTGAACGGTTTCATCGCGAGGTTCCCGGCAAAGATGGCCAGCACCAGCAACCCGGCATCTACAGGCGACAGGCCAAAGCCGACTTGCAGCAAGAGCGGGATCAGGAACGGTAACGCACTGATCGACAGTCGGAACAGCGTGCCACCCACGATGCTGGCCCGAAACGTGGCAATGCCCAAGGTCGCCAACGGTAGCAGCGGCGCCGCGTGGCGCTGGCAATGGCGGATTGACAGCCAGGTCAGCAGGCCCCCCGCACCCATCAATACCACCCCGGCGCCAAGGCTGCCGCTCGAAAGCGAGCCGAACATCTCCAGGCCCAGCACCCACGCAGCGCAGGCCGATGCGAGCAACACGAAACCGAGCAAGTCGAAGCGGCGCGCCTCGCTTGCGCGGGTGTTGGGTATCAGCCACCACGCGGCCGCAATGGCCAGCAGGCCAAGAGGGATGTTCAGGAAGAAAATCCATGGCCACGACAGATGGGTGACGATCAACCCGCCAACGGGTGGGCCGAGGACCGGCGCTACCAGCCCAGGCCAGGTGATCACTGCCAGCATCTTTACCAAACCCTGCTTTTCGGTCATGCGCAGCACCACCAGACGCCCCACCGGCACCATCAGCGCGCCGCCAACGCCCTGCAACACCCGCGCGATGACAAACAGTTCCAGGCTCGGGGCAAGGCCACACAGCAGCGACGCCAGGGAAAACAGGCCGATGGCCCCGGCAAATACCTGGCGGGCACCGAAACGGTCGGCCACCCAGCCGCTAAGGGGGATGAACACCGCTACCGCGAGCAGATACGCGCTGATTCCGATGTTCAGGCTGACCGGGTTCTGGCCGAAGTCATGGGCCATCTGTGGCAGGGCGGTTGCGATGACGGTGGCGTCGAGGTTTTCCATGAAGAAGGTGATGGCGACCAGCAAGGCGGCCCAGGTGGCACGGCGCGGCGTATGGGGCACGGGAGGATTGACCACGTTGAACATCCTTCAGGCAGTGGCACACAGCCATGGGCGCGCGGGGCCAGCTGGCGCCCGCAGGCCCAGGTTGAACCTTCAGAGCATCTTCATCGCCGCACGCAGCGCCAGCAGGTAAGTCTCGACCCCAAACCCGCAAATCTGCCCGCGCACCACTTCGGCAAACACCGAGTGATGCCGGAACGCTTCACGAGCATGAATATTCGACATATGCACTTCCACCACCGGCACTTCGAGGATAGCCAGCGCGTCCCGAATACCGTAGCTGTAGTGCGTCCACGCCCCGGCATTGATCAGCACCGCATCGACCCGGTCTTCATAGGCTTGATGTATGCGCTCACACATGGCGCCTTCGAAGTTGGTTTGAAAGCTTTCTATCCGTGCGCCCAGTTCCTCGCCCTGCGACTGCAACGCCTGGTTGATATCGCCGAGCGTTGCCGTGCCGTATTGGCGTGGGTCGCGCTTACCAAACATGTTGTGGTTGATGCCGTGCAGCATCAGGACATTGGCGACCATGGCTTACTCCAGGGGAATGGTCAGGCGGTCAATGACGGCGCGGGTTTCGGGCCGTACCCCGCGCCACCAGGCAAAGGCTTCTGCCGCCTGCTCGACCAACATGCCTACGCCATCGGCCAGACGCGTCACCCCCTGTCCCTGGGCGATCCGCAGAAACGGCGTGAGGCCTTTGCCGTAGGCCAGCTCATAAGCCAGGCGCGCCTGCGCAAGCGCGCCTTGGGGCAGTGGCGGCAGCTCACCCGTCAGGCTGGCGGAGGTTGCGTTGACAACAATGTCGAAACCAAGCCCTTCCAGCGCTTCATAACGGCTGATGCGCAGGAGCGGGTGGTTTATTTCATCGCTCAACGCCATCGCCTTGGCCATATCCCGGTTGGCAATCACCAGCTCGCGAGGCTCGGCCTGCAAAAACGGCAGCAACGCCCCACGTACCGCGCCGCCCGCTCCGAGCACCAGCACGCGAGCGCCGCGCAGGGGTTCGCCGAGGTTTTCTTCGATGTCGCGCAACAAACCGATGCCGTCGAAGTTTTCCGCGACGATGGACCCGCCCTCAAACTTCAGCGCGTTGGCCGCCCGTGCCAGTTGCGCCCGCTCGCTGCGCCAGTCGGCCAGTTCGAAGGCGCGCAGCTTGAAGGGGGCCGTGATGTTCATGCCCCGCCCGCCCTCATCACGGAAACTCAGCACCTGGCGCTCGAACTCATCAAGCCTGCCTTCCATAGCGCCATACTCCAGCGCCTGGCCGCTGGCCTCGGCGAACAGCCCATGGATCAAAGGGGACTTGGTGTGGTTGATCGGCCGGCCGATCACTGCGTAGCGGTCGCTCATCGTTCATCTCCGTGGGTAAACAGCACACCGTCTGCCTGCATGGCGGTGATTTCTTCAGGGCTGAAGCCAAGCCCGGCGGCGACTTCGGCATTGTGCTGGCCGAGGTCCGGGGCCACCTGGTGGATGGTGGTGTCGCAGTCAGAAAAGCGGAACGGCAGGTTGGGCAGGCGCAAGGTGCCGTAGCGCGGGTGCTGCTGTTCGATGACCATGTTGCGCGCCTGGATCTGCGGGTCGGCCAGCACCTCGTCGATGCGCTGCACCTTGGCGCTGGGGATGTCGATACCATCGAGCAGCGCGAGAATATCGGCCACCCGACGCGCCCCAACCCAGTCACGCACCACCGCCAGAATCGCCTCGCGATGGGCGTTGCGGCCGTTGAGGTTGTGGTAGCGGCGGTCGCTGCCGAACCCAGGCGGGCCACCGTTGGCTTCGAGCATGGCAGCGAAGCGTTGCCAGGCATCGTCGACCTGAGCGGCGATCACCAGGTCGCCATCGGCGGCGCGGAACACGCCGTACAGGGTCGAGGTGGGCATGTCATGGCCGGTCTGCTGCGGCAGCACCGTGCCGCCAGACAGGGTAAAGCACTGCACCGCGTACTCGTGCATCGACACCAAGGTGTCGTACAAGGCCATGTCGATGTGCTGGCCACGGCCACTGCTCACGCGGCCGAGCAGCGCGGCATTGATTGCCGCTACCGCGTGAATGCCGGTGTACATGTCACCCAGCGAAATACGCAACAGCGGCGGCGCCTCGCCCGGCACGCCAACCATTTGCATGATGCCGCTCTTGGCCTCGGCGATCAGCCCGAAGCCGGCACGGTGGGCATCCGGCCCGGTGTGGCCGTAGGCGGAAATCGAGCAGTACACCAGGCGCGGGTTGCGCGCCGCCAGCTCGGCGTAGCCCAGGCCCAGCTTGTCCAGCGCGCCTGGGCGGTAGTTCTCGATGAACACATCGGCCGAATCGGTCAGGCGCTGCATGAACGCCTTGCCGCGCGGGTCCTTCATATTGACGCTGACGCCCTGCTTGCCCATGTTCAGTTGCAGGAAATAGCCGCTTTGCTGGTCGTCCAAGGTAAACGCATGCTGGCGCCCGGCATCACCGCTGCCCGGCCGCTCCACCTTGATCACCTCGGCGCCCAGCGCCGCCAGGCAGCGCCCGACATAAGGCCCGGCGAGAAAGTGGCTGTAGTCGATGACGCGGATACCCGCCAATGGCAGTGACTGACTCATGCTTGCACCCTGCGCGGCACCATCAACCGGTGTTCGCCCCGCTGCACCACTTCACCGTGCTGGTTGATCAGCTCTGATGGCAACACCACGATGCCCCAGCCCGGGCGGCTATTGCTCGGGCGCATCGCCCCCACCCGCATGCGCACATGGAGCACGTCGTTGACTTTGATCGGCAGCACGAAATCCCACGTCCAGCCCAGCGACATGCCCGGCAGGAAGCGGTACTCGCACTGGGTTTTCAGGCCATCGGCGATCGACAGTCCGAACAGGCCGTGGGCGACCAGGCAGCCGAAATGGCTGGCGTTGGCGTAGGCCTCGTCGACATGTACCGGGGTGTGGTCGCCGGTCAGGTCGGCGTAGGCCAGTATGCGTTCGCGGGTCACGGTGTAGGTCGGGCTGATGCACCCATCGCCTTCGCGGGCATCGTCCCAGT
Source organism: Pseudomonas farsensis (assembly GCF_014268805.2). Taxonomy (GTDB): domain Bacteria; phylum Pseudomonadota; class Gammaproteobacteria; order Pseudomonadales; family Pseudomonadaceae; genus Aquipseudomonas; species Aquipseudomonas farsensis. The sequence continues at coordinate 1,492,864 of NZ_JABWRF020000002.1, read as the reverse complement.
ATTTTTCGATCACGCTCATGCCTGCACCTCTGCACGTGGGTCGATGGCCAGGGCCTGGGCCACGCAACTGGCCGGCAGCGCCTGGATGAATTCCACTGCCAGGCCGTCGGGCAGGCGCAGCCAGTTGCGGCCTTGGGGCATGGCACTGACGCCGAAGCGCTGGGCGGCGGCCAGCGCAGCTTCCAGGTCCTCGCACATGATGCCCAGGTGCGCCATGCGCCCCTCGGGCCCGGCAAAGTCCGGCTGATGAATGAATTGCAGGCCGCCCAAGGTCCAGTACTGCGCCGGCTGCTCCGGGTCGCCCTGCACTTCACGCATGGTCATGCCGCACACCTCGCTGAAGAAGCGGATATGCCACTGAATGTCCTGCACCCAGAACGCGACATGTTCGAGGTAGGCTTTTGGCTGGCTCATGGGTTTTCCCTCTTCTGGTGATCGGCCATGGCGCGCTCGATGCCCTTGATGCAGGCCACCAGCGTCGCGTTGACCGGCGTGGCCACGCCATGACGCTGGCCCCAGCGCACGACTGAGCCGTTGATAAAGTCGATTTCGGTGATGGAACCCTTTTCCAGGCTCTGCAACATCGAGGTACGAAAACTCGCCGGCAGCCCCTCGGCGGCCAGTTTCCAGGCCGCCTCGGCGCTGTTCAGGCTCAAGCGGATCCCCGCGCGCTCGGCCACGGCGATGGCTTCATCCACGGCGGCCTTGGCGGTGCTTTCGAGCAACGGCTCGCTATACAGCTGGCCGTAGGTGAGCATGGTGATACCGCTGAGCGCGCCAGTGGCGACGTTGACCAGCAGCTTGTCCCACATGGTGCCGAGAATGTTGTCACTCACTGTGGTAGCCAGCCCTGAAGCGTTGAAAGCATCAGCGATGGCCTGCACACGCGGCGTCAGTTGGCCATCGAGCTCTCCGATGAACGTTTGCTTGCCGGCCACCCCAGCACGGATCGACCCCGGCGCCAGCAGCACGCCACCCACATAGGTTTTGCCCGCCAGCACCCGCTCACGACCGACCGCATCAGCCAGGATGTCCTCGTGCCCGAGGCCGTTCTGCAGCGACAGCACCAGCGTCTGCGGCCCGATCAGCGCGGCAGCGCCAGCGATGGCATCCGCGGTGTGGAACGACTTCACCAGCACCAGCACCAGGTCCACCACACCGACATCTTCAGCGTCGATGGCCGCATTGACCGCAACAAGGCGTTCGCCCCGCTCGTCCTGCACCCGCAGGCCTGCAAGGTTCATCGCCTCGACATGCTCACGGCCCCGGTTCAACAGCCAAGTCTCATGCCCCGCTTCGCTCAGGGCCGCGCCAATGGCGCAACCCAAGGCACCGGCACCCAGAATGCAGATTTTCACGTCGCAGACCTCCTGTGGTTTGCAAACACCATAGGCAGCCGCGCTTATTTGGGCGATACAATGCCCTCAATACGGTTATTGAGATTCGCAATAATGAGTCCCCTCGATCCCCTACCCGAACCCAAGCTGCTGCAGCTGTTCGACGTGCTGTACCACTGCCGCAGCGTCACCCGCGCCGCCGAGCAACTGGGCCAAAGCCAACCCACCATCAGCATCTGGCTGGCACGTCTGCGCGAACAACTGAACGACCCCCTGTTCGTGCGCACGCCCGGCGGCATGGCCCCTACCCCTCGCGCCGACCAGTTGATCGGCCCCTGCCGCGAAGTGCTCGAATCGCTACGCCGCCTGACCGCCTGGGACCCCCAGTTCATCCCCGCCACTGCCCAGCGCCGGTTCCGCCTGTGCGTGAGCGATGCCAGCCATATCACCCTGCTGCCCAGCATCCTCAACCACCTGCGCAGCCATGCCCCGGGCATCCGCCTGGAAGCCGCGCGCATCGACGGCAATACCGAGAGCGCGCTGGAATCGGGCGAAGCGGACCTGGCCATCGGTTTTGTGCCGTGGCTGGGGGGTGGGATGTATCAGCAAGTGTTGTTCGAGCAGGATTGGGTGTGCCTGAGTAGCCCGCAGCATCCGCGCCTGGGCGAAGGGATGAGCTTGGCGTGTTACTGCGCCGAGGGGCATGTGCAGATTAGTTATGGCACTGGGCAGAAGTTATTGGCGGCAGGGTTGGCGCGGGCTGGGGTGACACGCAGGATCATGCTGGAACTGCCTGGGTTCCTGGGGTTGGGGATGGTGATCGGGACTACGGATTTGGTGGCAACCTTGCCGCGGCATATTGGGCAGACACTGGCGGATATGCACGGGTTACGGGTGCATGACTGCCCGATTGAGGTGGAGGGGTTCACGGTTAAGCAGCATTGGCATGCTCGGTATCATCAGGATAGTGGCAATCGGTGGTTGAGGGAGGTTGTCCGGGGGTTGTTTCAGGGGGTAGGGTTGGGCTAGCCCCTGACACTCTCGAGCAAAGGTACCTGTAGCGACCACCCGCGTTGCCCATGTGCATTCCTGCTCTAGTCGCAGCGTTGCTCGGATAGGGCCGCGAAGCCCACGCTTTGCCAACGGCAACAGCGACGTACGGAACTGCAAAAGCAAAAGCCCGGCAACCATTAGCCGGGCTTCGGCAATTCAGCAGGAGAATATATCAGTCGCTGTCAGGCGCCGCCCGATAGCCATTTTGTTGCTTCGGGCGAAATCAATCGCGCCATCCCAAATCCGCTGCTCATTGGCCGACAATGGCATCCATCGCGCTCTCTGAAACAAACCTCTCACTGGGTATCGCCAATCATCTGCCCGAAAGACAAAAAACCGCCCGAAGGCGGTTCATCAGCCCGATAGAGTTACTGAACACTATCGACGAGTACTGGTGCGGAGACAGACGGACGGTTCTTGGCCGTGGGGGCCCGGTTTTCGCGGGGCTGGAATTTGGTGGAATTTTTAATGTACCTCATAGAATATCTATAAACAAATCAGCTATTTATGGCTTTCAGTGGAATCAAATCGGGAATCTCTGGGATCAAATGAGAGCTACGACTATTCGATTCAAAAAATAGAGCCAAATTAATTTGGCGCTAAATATTAAGGGGCTGGAGGTGAAGATTGACGAAACCCAGTACTGCTTGGAGAACTCGATAGTTTAATCTTGCTATTAGCATATTCAACGAATTCTGGACAGGCAGCTAAACCGTGCCAAAGCCGGCTATCCCAAGCGTTGCATCCTAATTTATTCCTTGCTTCGGAATATCTACGCTCTAGTACTCGATCCAATGTACATTGCGATACTCCGTCCGGATGATGCTGACGTAACTCGCCAATGAGCCCGCTCACTGTACTGGATGCCTCACCTTTGAACCTTTCTATCAGTCCAAGCCGCTCAAGATGCTCATGCGCGACAGCCCCCGCTTCGCTTAGCGCTCCTTCACCGCCACCATAGTATTGAATTGAAAGCCTCCCATTACTTACAGTAACTTTGCAGTGAAGCAAAGCATAATTATCGTCAACAGTAAAATACGGATGACAATATATCAACTTATGCCCATCAAAAAAACTAGACTTCCTCTGATTGCAACCATAGCAGATATAAACCAAATTCCCATGATAAACTGAATACTCTGGGAAAAAGTCCTTAGGCATATAATGATCCCAGGTTTTAGGATCATTTAGCATACAATACGCACAACGCTGCGCATTAATCTCAGACTGCAAAATCAAACTTTTTAGAATTGCATCTTTATGTGCAGACAGCTCTTTAGTCCCTATTGAATAGCAAGACTTGAGCGCTTCTTTTGCACTATCAGTCCAGACCTGCAGAGCTGGAGGCCTAAAAGACTCTAGGGCTTTTGAATAGGTCTTACATAAGCTCAGAACACTACTCTGCACGGCTGTTAATTCCGCCCTTGTTTTAAGGTGCTTACTACCAACTATTGCTGGAAAATAAACATCAACACTCAGAGAGTCTGCCTCCACCTGATGCCTCATTTAGACCCCGCACTTCTATCCATCAGAGACTCCAAATAAATATCCGCACTTAAACTCATCTGATTATTAAATATCGCGCGCACAGCTTCAACATCATGATTCGCTTCAACGCACATTCGATCTAACACCGCCCTATAGTCGCGATCTGCCTCCGTGGAAGAAAAAACGAATTTAGTTAACTCTGACAGGCTCTCTCCAAAAGTTTGAAACGTAGGTTTCAAAACCATTGGGGTCATCCGATCTCGGCGAAGCACATGAACACATTCCATGGGGAGCTGTTGAATCACTAGGGGCGAGTGCGTTGCAATAATTGCGAAAGAGTCGTGACTTTCTAAAATTTCACTGAGCACATTAAGAAGGCCTGTCAGCAACTGCGGATGCAAGTGCAACTCAGGCTCATCGAACAATACTAAAGTTCGTCGATCAATTTTTGAAAGAACATGAAAAATACAGTTAATAGCAAGGCGCTGCCCTGCACTCAGGCGCTCATACAACCCTTCATTTTCTTCTGGCGCGTCAATGAAATTCTCTAAATTATCAACTCTAACTAAATTTCCAAGCACCTTTTTTAGTAGATCCCGCTTATCACTAGGCAAACCAGCCAAAGTCACCTTTATTTCTTCCAGGAGATTTTCTTTATTCTTAAGTCGCCCTCTCTGACTTTGCAGGCCGCAGTAGCTATATTGAAACTTTTCACCTTGAAGTTGCGTAGGTCGATCAAACTCGTCAAACGCACTGAAAGAGACCGCCACAACACCATAGATCGAAGGGACTGGATTTAAAACATCGTCTCCCTGAAGAGCAGATCTTTTTTCCTTTAACGCCTGCTTTGAAAAGCGACTCATAAGCATTGCAAGCCGAGCCATGACTTGTGTTTTTCCAACACCGTTCAAGCCAACAATCGAGTGTATACGTCGCGGCGCACCCAGATCAGAGTGAAAATCAAAGTAAAACTCATGAGGTGCACTTGCTCCCTCTAAAACTATCTTGGCAGAAAATGCACTTATTAGCTGCTGCTCCGAGCCGAAAGCAGCACCCGCTTCATCGAGTAGCTCTCGCGCCACTAACTCTCTAAGCAGGGATATCTGAAAGCATGGCTGCTCTTGAAATTTCTTTTTCACATCTGCAAGGAACGAGGCATCTCTAAGTGTTGTTAAGACATCAGTTGCCAGATTTATGTCTAAGCTAGCAAGTAGCTCGTAGTATTTCTTATTTGAACTTAAAGAACAAATCATTCCGGCAAGATCCGCGGGAATTATTGAGCCAGACGGCAACTGCTGAAACGGCCTATTCTCAAACCCTTCAAGTTGCCCATCGGTCATTATCTTTGTTTCATCAAGATCTACCTGATTGCTTTCGCTTACAACTAACCTTACACCGAACAACGTATAATAGGAATAATCATTCCAGCCGTCCCTTGCAAGCAAAATATGCGGGTAAGGTACACCCGATGGTGCCCCAACAAAAAATCGACTGCAAATATAAATATCCATAGCTGTAAACCTATCAGTATATTTTCGGCCAAGTCTAGACACCTAAGTTCCACTAAAACGATTCATTGCCAACGGCTGATTATTGACACCAGCACAATAGCAAAACTTCAAAAAAACGGCCCCACAGGAAACAAAAGGTTTTTATGCTATTTAGTGGCTTACTACCTGCCGGTCCGACTGCTTATTTTCCTGTCACGATAATGCCGCTAAAGTTAGTGTCGTCGTTTCGGGCGTAGGGTTCGTCCAGTCATCCACCGAGGAAAAATCAGCATATGCTCATTTTTACAGGGGATACACAAACCACCCTAAAACTCCAAAAAACCGTTCTATTACGCGATTTTTCCTAGTGAATCAGTCAATTACTATCCACCTCTACTTTGGCGGAAAGAAGAGATTTTGCACGGAGCTCTGCAATTACTATCGCGGACATTTGACTGAAAGATGCCTCCGACTGATTCTTTATCCAGTTCCGCACTTGGTCTGGGGTGAGCGAGGAGTCCGTTATCATCGCGGCCACGGCCGATGCGGTAATGCGAGATAGTCCAAACTCCACAAGAGAACGTCCTGTTGTAGTAGAAATCCCCAGTTCTAATGCCAGAGAAAAATCGTATACTTCGGGTAGTATATCTTCGCGCCCAGCTTCAATTAGCGCGAACCGCAGGAGATCTACGTACGCTTTAGCCCATTGCACCAGCTTAAAACGCACCGTTTGCTCTACTAGTATGAACATGTTCCTAATTGCAGCATCAATGATTGCCTGGTCAGGCTTTTTCTTCGTAGATAGCCTTGCCTCAGACAGCTTAAATCTAACAGACTCATTGACTAACTGCGTCAGCGGCTCACCTCGCATCCATTTCAGAGCAGTAACGCACACATGTGATACAAAGCCTCGAGACTTTCGTCCTTCCTCGCCACTAAGAGTCAAACCACCGAGATGTTTGTACATCCTTCGGATAATGCTATTGTAAACAGCATAAGAATCGGTTGATGGATTTACAGGAATTAATTTGGAAAATTCACTTTTTTTAACACCTTGACGTAGTCGTGCAAGCAAGCTTGCTAGCGCTATCGGATCGATCATCCAACTGCTAGTCAATACCGACTCAGGTAAACCTAGTTTGCTAAGCGCTTGAGATGCAGCAGATGAAAGTACAACTTTTTTATCTACTCCCAAATCGATACTAGGCCTGTTCAAAAGTGTCGCAAGGTTGCCCTGAGCATACCGAAATAAAACTAGACCTGCCGCCGCCGTCACTCTTTCATCTATATTGAGGCGATCAGCATCCGATTTGTCTCGACCGGCTGCATCTAGGACCTGAACAACTGAATCAAACTCTGTCTCAATAGTTTCTTTAAAAGCTACTTTTATTTTAAACGGTTTTCGCTCGGTAAGTGGCTGAGTTTCCCACTGCTCATAATTTACTAAAAAAACGTTGCCGACGACTTCCTCTCCTAATCGCCCAGCTCTTCCTGCAAAGTTCCACAGATCGGCCTCATCGAGCACCTCGCCTCTATTGCCCCTCGTAGGGGTATCGATGAAGACATTTCGTGCAGGAAGATTGACACCTTGAAACAAGGTAGTAGTGCAGCAAAGATAATCCAGCGCACCTTCTCGGAATGCACCTTCGATGCCTTCACGGAGTAGGCTGGGCATATTGCCATAATGAAACGCCACGCCATTTCGCACGAACTGGGCGAGCGAATATCTATTATGAATGTGCTCTTCAATAAATTTCGCAAGTTCTTCTAAAGCTTTTTCGCTTTTCTTTGACCTATTGAGTGCAATGAGCGCACTCAAATCCTCGGCGTTTTTTGCTCCTGTTGCGTACACTAACGATCGGCCAGAGCTTCCTAACTCAAGTGCGACTGCAGCGAGCCTGCCATCTTCGCTCAGAGCAAACCCTCGCTTAAACGTGTAACTTCCGATTGACTCCAATTGACTCGGAGTAACAAGATCTAGTTTGATAACGTGCTCATTTTCCCTAGGAAAACTTACGCTAATCCGATTTTGGACTACTGGAGAAAGCGAAGTCTCTTGGATATCTATATCAGACAACCCCACGCTGTCACCAATTAATTTAAACCCACTCGCTCCTGGAGCCAAAAATAGAAACCGAGCGAACGGATTCATCTCTCTAACCTTTTCGAGCGCATCTTGCAAAATCATGCCCCGAGAATCGTCACCCATTGCCTGGGCTTCATCGATGATTACGAGGTCAATAACTCCAGATAGATTTACTGATGAAAGAAGCAACTGAGCGCGCTCTTGCGTCAGGACGTAGATCTGCTTGGGCCGAGCCAAGGGATCGAGGACTGGAATCGTTGTGATCCGAAGTAACGATTCGAGGTGAGACAACCGTCGCTCCAACTTCCCCTGAATTTCTGTGAGCAATGCTCGCGTGGGTGCAATGTAGAGTGCTGTAAATTTTTCTTTATTTAGTGCCGACTCACATAGGTGCTCAAGGACGACAAATGACTTTCCTGCCGAGGTTGGGGCGGATATAGCGGCAGCACTGCTTGATTGCAATTTTTTCCATACATTCAGCTGGAACTCGGTGAGCGGGATTTTCTTCCCAGCCATTTCTACTGAATTAATTTCCTTTAGCAATGCGCTTCGCATATGCACATGCAACCCCAACGCATTACATCCATTGCTCTCAAGTTTCGCCAGCCCTGGGAAATTGCCAAGATCTGAGAGAATGTGAACAGCGCCTTGATGAGCTCCATCCGCCTTAGAGACAAGCGATGCAAATACTGCAATCTGCTGTGCAAGATCCCGACTTTCCTCGTCATGTGCCTTCGCGAAAATGCTTGCCGAACTGAGAAGCCTCGCAAGCGTGCCCTCGCTAAGATCAGGGCCTTGAACATCAACGGAATGCCCCTCCGACAATAGAGTGGACCTAATACCCACAGCTCTCAAATCGGCCAAATCAGACCAAAACGCTGATTCCTGACGAATTTCCTGCGCCACTTCATCTGCGAATGTATTCATTTGTTTATCTCGGCGAAAATTCGCTTCAGTTCATTGATATCAGGAACTGCAATCAAGAATACAAACGTACCACCCAAATCCAGCCCTTTAGCCGCTGCTTGGCGATCAAGATTGGCTTTAAAGCTAGCATGCTTAGCGATATAAAGACCCTCTAAGTGCTCTTCATGAATGGATATGGGCTTTTCTGGGTCGCGGCTAATTTTATTTTCATAGGCCCTCTCAGTGAAGACCAAGCTTCCAACGTGCATGTCTCGTCGATTCAGGTGCTTCCCTGCACCGGAATACACATTGAAGAAAGATTTTGCTGCTTCACGCTGCTCGCCCTGAAGCGATTCAAGGTTTGACAAATCACTTACTAATCGAAGTTCGTTTAGCTTTCTCCCTCTATCAGCTTCATAGCTTGAGATCGAATCCACCATTTCACGAGAGGCATCTGCGGCGCTTGGCGTCAACTTCGACTCCAACAAGAAGAAAGTCACGCTCCCATCTTTGTTGGCTCTTGCATGAAGGCCATCCACACCATGGACAGGCATTTCGGAAGATGTTTTCAAGGCCATCTTCGCGCCAATTTGAGCAGCTCCAAGATATTGAACAGCCACAACATAGGAAATCAGTTCACCGATTTCTCCGTAACGACCTTTGTTTTCTTCACTGTACTTTACGAGAAGGCGTACTGCTTCTCTTCGGAGCCTCAGAGCTGCTGCAGTGCTACCCCCTGTCTTGGAGTTCGCGCCTTGGGCATTAGCTTGCTGACGTTTCGCAAGAGGAATAGCGTAGTCGACCAGGTGATCGGATAGAAGCTCCGCAAACTCATATACTTGAGGCTCATGCTCTCGCATACGAAGGTAAAGGAGGCGCGGCTGACGCAGTGGAGGGTCGCTGTTTACCTCCTTTAGGACATTGGCCAAATCGACGATTGGCTCAAAGAGCGCGTCAAAACATTCTTCAATTGCCTGAGTCACTGAACTGTCCCTGTCGTCATACACCTGGCCGTAGCTTCACTGTAGCGGCCTCACGTGGTAGTTGTGCTGGCCGCACAGCGTCAGTGTCTGAGATACCTGGCAAATCAAGCTATTTTGAGCTCGGTGCCGGCAAACGACGCTGAACGCTGGCAGCTAAAGCCCAATCATAGCTTATGGCCACCACCACAGCTACAGACCCGTGACGGACCTCTGCGCTCGCTAGAAAATCGACAGCGAACCAGGGCACAAGCAACTGACTGGGCCAACTGGCGGCTATATCGACCCTATCTAATGGACGTTTGAGGATGCTCCTTCTGGCCGATAACTGCCCCATCACGACGGGCAGCTTTGGATTGATGGCTACGAGTCGTGGCCATCAACATCACATCCTTGCTCAGAGATCAAACCCCCATGTTTTCTGTAACCGACGAGAAAGCAGCCGCACAGTCAACAAATAGTAATACCGCGTTGCCTCGCTCCGTCGATCTAGGTGATGCTCAAGAAACCAAGCCAAATGCTTTCTCCGCCAAGCCAAGGGTGTCTCTCGCTGCCAACGCTTTGTAATCTCAGCGTGGATAAGCTTCGCCTGCCGTAAATGGCGTTGCCGCGTCGCGTGCGACCCGGTCAGCACGCCAGCCAAGAACAACTCCATATCGAATGGCTTGCTCATGTCCGTCCTCCGATGTAGGCCACGACCACGTCGATTCGACCGTGCCCCAATTCATAGCTGATTTGCCTCCGAGCCTCACGATCAAGGTTCCTGTCTAACTGGCAACATTGACCGCCATTGATAGGCGCGCGATGTTGGGTGAATTGCTCATAGCGCTCACATGCGTAGGCCGCTCGCAGTTCATGGAGTCCCTTGAGGTTGTATACATGCAGGATGTTCCGTGCAGGGCGGATGCTTTCTTGCAGAAGACTCAGGTAACTTTCGTTTGGCGCAATCAGGTTGCGGCTACCAGCCGGCGAAACCTGCCGCGCAAACCCAAGCGCATCGCTAATCTGCCCATCCACCGCAATCCAACGGGATGCCGAGGCGCCGGACCGACCGCCTTTCGTGCCGTCCTGGATGTTGATCCTGCCTAGGTCGTTAGCCTCGCGGCTTAGCCGTGGCAGGTCAGCCAAGATGGCCTCACGCAAGCGCATGCCGGTGGCTCGCGCCAATAGAACGATCGCGGCAGCACGTGGGTGATGATGACGGCATAGCGCATCGACGATCTGCTTAACCTGTTCGCGGTCTTGGCCTTGCGGCACCGACAGTCGAACTCCAGTGCGCTGCATTCCCAACGCCTTGCTCGGACTGGGCACTGTCACGCACTGATCACCGCGAAGCGCCGCCATGGTCCTGTTAACGCTGGATAGCCGGTTTTGTGCGGTGCTGACGGCGAGGTCACCGCGCCTAACCACGTCACGCAGATACGCCGCATAGTCGGCCAGCACCTTGCGATCAATCTGTCGCGCATCATTGATGCCGGGACCCTACACTGAGCGGCACCACTTCACGAATGCCTGCCACCGATCACTGTGCGCCTTGACCGTGCCGTAATGACCGCCGCCGAACATGTCTTTCAGCGCCTGCGGCCCTGCGTAACTCAATTGCCTGCCGTAGCCGAAATTGCGGCCATCGCGTCTACCTACCAATGCCATGTCGATCACCTCATCGCCGCTTCTTCAATCCTCGCCCCACGTCATACCGCCAAGCATGCTGAGTGTTATCAGGGATCAAGGCCCCTGCGACCTGTGGGGAATGTCCTCTACGCGGGACTGGCGGCTCCTTACGACCGGGAGCAAGGGCATCTCATGATCTGGCCTCCTGAGCACCGTTACCGGTGGGCGGGTGGAGGCTGCATTGGCTGACGAGACCAGCGCCGCGAGATCCTGAGCCGGGTAAACGCAGCGATGCGATGACCGGGGCATGCCTGACTGTCAGTCAGGTGCAGTCCATTCCGTGGTCTGCGGCACCATCATCTACATCGCTGTTGCTGGTGACATCGGCGTTTGTCACGCCGATTGTCATGAGTGGAGTAGCCGCAAAGCCAAATGCGATAAGGGCTGCAGCAGTGCTAGAAGCGCCCGTCTCTTTCCTGAGAAAGAGACGGGCGCAGGTTGGCGCAAGATCGAGCCAAGCGGATAGGTTGCTGCAGGGCAGCGAAGTAGGAGGTGTTGTCTGGCGCATGAGGGCCATGATCTGAAGTAGGCATCCATCACCGGGGAGGTGACCGGGCGAGCTGCCGGACGCGAATCGCCATTTGGGGGAGAACCACCGCGGGAGCAGCGTGACCTTGAAGGTTCGGGTCACCTGGGGTGCTGTCATCGACAGCGCTTGCACGGCCAGTTCTACGCCTGTGGATAAATCTGGTCAAGGGCCGCAATTCAGCGCTACTTGGGACCTGAAAAGCGGTTATCCACAGGTGGAATTCCGTGGTAACCCCCGGACAACGTCGTGGCTTTTAGCTTTTCAAAGTGAGGTCCATCCAAACAGGGCGGCTTTGCAGCCCTGTCTGGATGGACCCGCGTGAAAGAGCAGCCAGCGCCGATCTTGCAGGCTCACCCACGATTGAATGCGCCATGGCCATTTGGCAAGGCGGTGACGTTATCGCCTACCGGATGGGCAAACTCATGCGGAGTGACATGGCCCGATCTGTTGGCATCGATGTAGTTACTCCACCACGCCATGATCAACCGACGCTGCTCCAGAAATTGGGCCTTGTGGATGTAAGCAGCGCGCACGCGGTTACGCTCCTGATGGCTCATCTGCCGCTCAATCGCCGCGTCCGTCCACAGCCCTGATTCGAGCAAAGCACTACAAGCCATGGTCCGGAAACCATGCCCGCACACGTCCTTGGTGGTGTCGTAGCCCATATTGCGCAGCACCTGGTTAACCGTGTTCTCCGACAAGGGTTTCCAATACCTGTGGTCACCGGGCAACACCAGTTCAGAGAAGCGATTCAAGCTGCGCAGCCGTTCAAGGATCTCTATGACTTGAGGCGACAGCGGCACTATTTGAATGTCCCCACTCATCTTGGTCCCGCGCGTCGAATAGCGGACGCCTTCGATCGGCTTACGGGTATCGGGGATCTCCCACATCGCCCGTTGCAGGTCGAATTCATCCCACCGGGCGAAGCGCAGTTTGCTGGAGCGCACGAACACATGCAGCGTCAGCAGCACTGCGAGCCGGGTCAACTCGCGACCGGTGTAGTTGTCGATTCGGTCCAACAGTTCAGGAAGGTGGTTTAGCGAGAGCGCAGGACGGTGCACGGTGCGCGGCGCTTGAATCGAGCCGGCCAGATCGAGCGCCGGATTTTGAGTAATTTGCCGCGCCCGCTTCGCACCCCGCATGATCGTGGATAGATAGTTCTGCACACGCAGGGCTACATCCATGGTGCCGCGATCCTTGATCCGCTGGGTGACCTCAAGCAGATCATGGGTGTCGAGTTCAGCGATAGGCCGCTGGCCGATCAGTGGAAATACATGGGTACGCAACCTGCTCAGCACCGTCTTGGCGTGCCCCTCTGTCCAGCGCCGGGACATTTCGAAATGCCACTCCAAGGCGACAGTTTCAAAGAGAAGACTCGCCCGCTGGGCAGCAATCTTGGCCTTCTGCTTTTCTTCCATCGGATCAGGGTTGTCGAGCAACAGAGCCTTAGCCTCATTGCGCTTGATCCTCGCAACTGCCAACGAAACGATTGGGTACTTGCCGATGATCAGCGAGCCTTCCTTGCCGTTGGGTTTGAAATACCGCAGTCGCCAAGTCTTCGAGCCACTGGGCGCGACGTACAGATACATACCCCGCCGTCGAACAGTTTGTAGGCCCGATCACGCGGTTTGGCCGTGCGGCATTTGAGATCGCTGAGCGGAACGGCTAGACGTGGCATAGGGGTACGTTCTCCATTCAGGAAAGACGCTGTACCCCAAAAAACCCCCGGTTATTGGGGATTTAGTTGGTACCCGACGGAGGATCGTGGAAACAAAAAAACCGGCCATAAGACCGGTTTAGAGCGCTTCCAAAGCATTCAACTGAATGCAGTGGAGCTGGATGTGGTGCCGGAGACAGGAATCGAACCTGCGACCTTCGCGTTACGAGTGCGCTGCTCTACCGACTGAGCTACACCGGCGTGTTGCGCAACGTACCACCCCGGTGTCCGTTACGCAAACCTCTGTTTCAACTCACTTTCACTGCACCTGGCAGCCGTTCGGGGCGAGGTCGGCCTCGACGTTGGTGGTGCATGCCCACCCCGTCTGGGTGCGGCTCAGGGTCAGGGTTTTGCCGAGTACGTTGGCCGGTGCGTCGGCCAAGGTGCAGGCGATGCTGGCGGCGCCCGTGGCGGCGGTGCCGGTGGCGGTGATGGCGCAGTGCGCGGTGGCGGGCTGGCCGCCCAGGCTTGCGACGTCGGGGACGTCTTTGCCGTCGTTCAACCGCACATCCATGGCAGTCTTGAGGGCGGTGATTTCCAGCAGCGCGGCGTTGGCTTTGGCGCGGGACTGGTGGTTGGTGTACATCGGGATGGCGATGGTCGCCAAGATGCCGATGATCGCTACGACGATCATCAGTTCGATCAGGGTGATGCCGCGTTGCCCTTTCATGAACGGTCTTCCTTTGCAATGCATTTAGGCCGATATGGCATAGCGACGCCCCGGCCGGCAGCGGCGCAGTAGGCCTGAACCGACACCTTTTGTCACCCCTTGGGCGGCGGTGCGTCGTTGTCGCTCGACTACTCTAGTGACCGAGATCGAACTGTGCCCGGGAATGGGCCCGGCAAGCTGTTACGGGGCTTGTCGCTTCACTGCAAAGGACTTTCGCATGCCAGCATCTACCCGTCTCTATGCCTGGGAAGGCGTCAACGCCGCAGGCGTTGCTCAACAAGGCGAGCGCACTGGGCGCAGCCCGGCTTTCGTGCAGGCTTGGCTGCAGCAACAGGGCATTCGCGCCACGCGGGTGCGGCCGGCTGGAGGGCTTAAGTGGCGTTGGCGGTGGCCGGCGCGGGCGGGCAAGGCGGATGCACCGGGGTTCAGCCGGCAGTTGGCGACCTTGCTGATGGCAGGGGTGCCGCTGCTGCAGGCGTTCGAAGTGATGGCGCGCAGCAGCGCGGAGGCGGCGATGACGGCGCTGGTGGCGCGGTTGATACAGGATGTGGCGGCGGGCCAGGGGCTGGCGGATGCGCTGCAGCGCCATCCAGGTTGGTTTGATGGGCTTTATTGCAATTTGATTCGGGTGGGTGAGCACTCGGGCACGCTTGACCGGCAACTGGAGCAGATGGCGCTGATGTTGGAAAAGCGGCAGGCGCTGCGGCAGAAGGTGCGCAAGGCGATGTTGTACCCGGCGTTGCTGCTGTTGACCGGGCTGGGGGTGGCGACGTTGTTGCTGCTGGAGGTGGTGCCGCGCTTTGAGGGAATGTTTGCGGGGGCCGACAAGGCGCTGCCGGCCTTTACGCAGTGGGTGATCGACTTATCCACAGGGCTGGGCAAGCATGCGCTGTGGCTGGCGCTCGTCGGCGCGGGGCTGGGGTTGGGGGCGCGTGAGCTGTATCGGCGGCATCTGCCGGGGCGGTTGTGGATGCTGCGTTGGGTGCTGCGGGTGCCGGTGGTTGGGCGGCTGCTGGGGCATGCGGCGTTGGCGCGGTTTGCCCGCAGCCTGGGCACGGCTTATGGCGCGGGGGTGCCGTTGCTGGATGCGTTGGACACGGTGGCGCCGGTGTGTGGCAACAGTCGGCATGAGCGGGCAATCCGGCGGTTGCGGCAGAACGTTGCCAATGGGCTGGGGTTGCAGCAGGCGATGGAGGCCGATGAGCTGTTTGCGCCGCTGTTGCGCCAGTTGGTGGCGGTGGGGGAATCGAGCGGCACGCTGGACCGGATGCTGAACAAGGCCGCAGAGCATTACGAGGTGCAGGTCAGCGAAGCGCTTGAGCAGTTGACCACGCTGCTTGAGCCGGCCATCGTGCTGATCCTCGGGCTGCTGGTGGGCGGCCTGGTGGTGGCGATGTATCTGCCGATTTTCCAGTTGGGTAGCCTGATCTGAACATGAACCTGTGGACCGTAGCCGTCGAGCATCCGCCCTTCTTCTATAGCCTTGCCGCGCTGCTGGGGCTGTTGGTGGGTAGCTTTGTCAATGTGCTGGCGTACCGGCTGCCGGTGATGCTTGAGCGTCAGTGGCAGCGTGAGGCGCAAGAGATGCTGGGGTTGCCGCAGGGCGCCCCGCCGCGCTTTGGCCTGTGCCTGCCAGCCTCGCACTGCCCGCGGTGCCAGCAGCGCATACGCGCGTGGCAGAACATTCCTGTGCTGAGCTACCTGTTTTTGCGCGGGCGCTGCGCGGGGTGCCAGGGGCGCATCAGCGTGCGATACCCATTGGTGGAGCTGGGCTGCGCGCTGCTGTCGCTGGGGGTAGCGTGGCATTTTGGGCCGGGAGTGCCAGCGTTGCTGGTGATGCTGCTGACGTGGGGGCTGCTGGCCTTGAGCCTGATCGATGCGGACCGCCAGTTGTTGCCGGATGTGCTGGTGCTGCCGTTGCTCTGGCTGGGGTTGGTGGTCAATGCCTTCGGTTTGCTGGTGCCTTTGCCCGATGCGCTGTGGGGCGCGGTGGCCGGGTATCTGAGCCTGTGGTCGGTGTATTGGCTATTCCGCTTGCTGACCGGTAAGGAGGGCATGGGTTATGGCGACTTCAAGTTGTTGGCGATGCTCGGCGCCTGGGGTGGCTGGCAGATATTGCCGATGACAGTAATGGGCGCGTCGGTTGCCGGGGCGCTGATTGGGCTGGTGTTGCTGGGTTTGCGGCGCGCAAACCGGGGCACGACGTTGCCCTTTGGGCCGTATCTGGCCATTGCGGGGTGGATCGCATTGCTCTGGGGTGATGAAATAGCCGCCTCTTACCTGCAACTGCTTGGAACACGATGAGCACAGCGCCCTTCACCCCTTGGATTCTCGGCCTGACCGGCGGCATTGGCAGCGGCAAGAGCGCCGCCGCCGAGCGCTTCGTCGAGCTGGGCGTGCACCTGGTCGATGCCGACCAGGCGGCGCGCTGGGTCGTAGAGCCGGGCCGCCCTGCCTTGGCGAGTATCGTCGAGCGCTTCGGTGCTGGCGTGCTGCTGGAGGACGGCCAACTGGACCGCGCGGCCCTGCGCCAGCAAATTTTTGCCGACCCGGCGCAGCGGCAATGGCTTGAACAACTGCTGCACCCGCTGATTGGCCAGGAGATTTTCAGCTACCTGGCCAAGGCCGAAACGCCTTATGCGGTGTATGTATCGCCGCTGTTGATCGAGGCGGGGCAGTATCGCAAGACCCAGCGCATTCTGGTGATCGATGCCCCGCCCGAGTTGCAGGTGCAGCGCACCTTGCTGCGCGACAACACCAGCGCCGAACAGGTGCAGGCGATTCTCAAGGCCCAGGTGGGCCGCGAGGAACGTCTGCGCCATGCCGATGATGTGGTGGTCAATGACCGTGACGTGCCAACGCTGCACGCCGAGATTGACCGCCTGCACCACTTTTACCTGACTTTGCGAGGAGGCCAGCCATGAGCCAGCCGTTGACCGTTGATTGCCCGACCTGTGGCGCACCTGTGGAATGGGGTGAAAAAAGCCCGTTTCGGCCGTTTTGTTCTGACCGTTGCAAGCTGATCGACTTGGGCGCCTGGGCCTCTGAGGACCATAAGATCGCGGGGTCGGATGAGTCCGAGGATGAGCTTTATTCGGGGGATCTGGAGCCTCGGCATTGAGGGTGCGGCGCAGTCTTTCGTAGGAACGGCGTCATGTGGCGAACGGGGTGCGAAGCAGCCGCAAGATCTCGGCCTATCGCAAAACCGTCGGGGCCGCTGCGCAGCCCATCGCGACACAAGGCCGCTCCTACACGAGACCGCGCCGATGTGGCGGCATCAGTTTCAGGGCTGGTCATCTTTCCATGGCGCTTGCAGGTAGCGGGTGCGGTTGAAGGTTTCGAGCCACTCGGGGCAGAACACGACCAGGGCGCTGATTACCGTGCCGTTGATGAACGCTTCGGGGAACATCATCAGCCACAGATAGCCGGCAAAATCGCTGAGCCATTCCGGCATCGCAAAACGACCGTCCAGCCATAGCAGCCCCAGGCCTGCCATCAGGCACAACAGCACCGTCAGGGCTGCGGCGAAAAAACCACAACAGAAGATGTAAACGAACAGGTTACGCGGCTGGGCGCGTTCGACCAGTAGCGCGCACACTTCGGCGACCAGCACCGGCAAGGCGACGATCAACAAGCCGTTTACGCCAAGGGCCGCGAGGTCCTGGCGGCCGAGCAGCAGCAGGCCGATCTGGGCCATGAAACCACCGAGCAGGGCTAGCGGCCAATCCAGCAGCAAGGTGACGGCGGTCATGCCGATGAAGTGATAGGACACGCCGGTGTCGAAATCGCGGCGTACCAGCCACAACGCAAACAGCGCGAACACGGTGCCAAACAGCAGGTGCTGGCGGCGCCGGTCCGTGCACAGCTCGACCCACGGTGCCCGGCTGGCCGCCCAGAGTAGCAAGGGCACGTAACTGAGCCAGCCCAGGGTCAGGCTGGTGCTGGACAGTACTTGCGCGCTGATCACCGGTGAATATCCTTTTCAAGCTTGTGGATAATGGGCAGTTTACACCCATACTGCGTGGCGCCTTGGCCGGTGTGATTTCTGCGCACAAACAGCACCTTACCGTCATCGATTAACGGCTAAGCTTCACCCCATGGACGACTCAGACTACCTGCGCCTGCTAACCATCCAGGCCGAACAAGCCAATGCTTTCCTCTCCAATGCGCGCAAATGGGAGCGTGAGCGTTGGGTTTGCCAGCGCCTGCTGCAAGGGCTGAACATCCCGCACCGCAGCGAGGACTTCACCCCGGCCGGCCAGGAGCCGCCGGATGTGCTGTTTCGCGATGCCGCCTTCGAGGTGTTTTTTGTGCTCGATGAGGGCCGCCGGCTGAATGATGAGTGGCGCGAAGAGCTGCAGCGCAGGCGCAGTGCGTTCTCGCTCAGCCAGTTGGTGCGCCGCGAGGCACGGCCACGCAAGATCAGCGCCCAGGAACTGCTGGCGCGCCTGGCGCCAACCTTGCGCAAAAAGTCGCACAACTACCGCGAGCGCGGCCTGGACCTGGGCGAGCTGGACATCATCGCCTTCGCCAGCCTCAAGCGTGAGGTGCTCGACCTCAACAGCCACTTCCCGCCGCCAACCGAATACCTGCGCCAGGGCTGGCGCTCGTTGTCGCTGGTGGGGCCGACCTTTGCCCGGGTGCTGTTCGCCCACCCCGACGCCCCGGATTTTTTGCGTGGCAACCTGGGGCGCAGCATTGTGTTCGACGTCGGCATCAGTCTTTGATCCTGTGCCGGGTGTGTTTGCGATGGCGTACACTCGGCGCCAGCGATAGAAAGCATTATCATTTGTTTCCAGCGCCTGCGTGAACGCTGTAGCGTGCCCGCAGTCTCAAACGTCTATCTGACGAGGCCCCCCATGACCAGCCGCCTGAACCCTGAAGATCAGCGCCGCGTGGATGAATACCTGAGCGCCCCCCAGCATCGTGTCGAGCGCCGGCCTTTCCGGCCATGGCTGCTGTTGCTGCTGGTGGTCGCGGTAACGGTCGGGCTGGGCCTCTTGAGCCGCCTGCTGAGTGGACTGGTGCTATGAGCTGCCTTGCGCTCGCCCTCCCCTCACGCCAGATACGGCTGGGCCATGTGCCCGCGAATTCCGTAAAACTTGTGAGATATCCCCATGACTCATCGCATCGTGATTGTCGGCGGCGGCGCCGGCGGCCTGGAACTGGCGACCCGCCTGGGTAAAAGCCTGGGCAAGCGCAAGCAGGCCGAGGTCACCCTGGTTGACGCCAACCTGACGCACATCTGGAAGCCGCTGTTGCACGAAGTGGCCGCCGGTTCGCTCAACTCCTCGGAAGACGAACTGAACTACGTGGCCCAGGCCAAGTGGAACCACTTCAACTTCCAGCTGGGGCGCATGAGCGGCCTGGACCGTGAAACCCGGCAGATTCAACTGGCCGCGACCCTCGATGAACAGGGCCGTGAGCTGCTGCCTGCGCGTACCTTGGGTTATGACACCCTGGTGATCGCGGTGGGCAGCAACACCAATGACTTCGGCACTTTGGGCGCGGCGCAGCACTGCCTGTTCCTGGACAGCCGCAAGCAGGCCGAGCGTTTCCACCAGCAACTGCTCAACCACTACCTGCGCGCCCATGCCGGCGCGCCGGAAAGCGGCAAGATCAGCGTGGCGATCGTTGGTGCGGGTGCCACCGGGGTTGAGCTGGCCGCCGAGCTGCACAATGCTGCCCACGAACTGGCGGCCTATGGCCTGGACCGCATCCAACCCAAGGACATGCATATCACCCTGATCGAGGCCGGCCCACGGGTGTTACCGGCGCTGCCTGAGCGCATCAGCGTGCCGGTGCACAAGACCTTGGAAAAACTCGGCGTGACGGTGCTGACCAACGCGTCGGTCAGTGAAGTGACCGAGGATGGCCTGAAAACCGCCAGCGGTGAAGTGATCCAGGCCAGCTTGAAGGTGTGGGCGGCGGGCATTCGCGCGCCGGGCTTCCTCAAGGACATCGACGGCCTGGAGACCAACCGCATCAACCAGTTGGTGGTGCGCCCTACCCTGCAGACCACGTTGGACGACAATATTTTTGCCTTTGGCGACTGCGCCGCGTGCCCGCAACCGGGTAGCGACCGCAATGTGCCACCGCGCGCGCAGGCTGCGCATCAGCAGGCTTCGTTGTTGGCCAAGGGGCTGAAGGCACGCCTTGAAGGCAAGCCACTGCCCACTTATGCCTATAAGGATTACGGCTCGCTGGTGTCGCTGTCGCGCTTCTCGGCGGTGGGCAACTTGATGGGCAACTTGATGGGCAGCGTGAAGCTGGAAGGCTGGTTGGCGCGGATGTTCTATGTGTCGCTGTACCGCATGCACCAGATGGCGCTGTACGGGGTGTTCCGCACGGCGATGCTGATGCTGGGGAGCAAGATTGGGCGCGGGACTGAGCCGCGGTTGAAGCTGCACTGAGGCTTGAAGCGGGGGCTGCCTTGCAGCCCATCGCAGGCTGGCGCCAGCTCCCACAGGGATCTGAGCCAGACCTCACTATTTCAGCTGTACACGGTTTTTTGGTAGGAGCGGCCTTGCGTCGCGAAAGGGGTGCGAAGCGCCCCCACAATTCCTGCTACACGCTGGTATCGCCGGGGCTGCGAAGCAGCCCTTTCGCGACGCAAGGCCGCTCCTACAAGCGAGCTGTGAGGCTGCACATCAATCCGAATAAAAACGCGGACAAAAGAAAAAGGGCATCTCAGTCGAGATGCCCTTTTTACATGGTGGGTCGTGTAGGATTCGAACCTACGACCAATTGGTTAAAAGCCAACTGCTCTACCAACTGAGCTAACGACCCTGAAAATGGTCGGGGTGAGGGGATTCGAACTCCTGACATCCTGCTCCCAAAGCAGGCGCGCTACCGGACTGCGCTACACCCCGAGATTGGCTCCGCGACCTGGACTCGAACCAGGGACCCAATGATTAACAGTCATTTGCTCTACCGACTGAGCTATCGCGGAACTGAACTTCGGTACAACTTCGAAGGCTGTGTGAGCTTCGATCTCTTTCGCGTTACCGCTGCTGAGGCCGGCTATTCTACATTCTTCGTTTTGCTTGTCAACCACTTTTTTTCATTCAACTTACTGATTTCTAAGTTGTTTTGCGGTCACCGGTGTTGCTGGTGATTCGCTTAGTGCCTGACAGCGGGGCGAATATTAGGGGGGCTTCGAATTTTGTGCAAGCACTTTTTTCAAAATTTTCAGCAAGTTAGGGTTCAGGGCCGAAAAATGGGCGCGCAGCCCATGAAAAAGCCCCGCTTGCGCGGGGCTTGTAGGGTTAACCGAAGGTGATTTCGTCGCCTTCGACCTGGGCGGTTATCGCAGCGCCCGGTACGAACTGGCCGCTGAGGATCAACTGCGCCAGCGGGTTTTCGATCCAGCGCTGAATGGCGCGTTTGAGTGGCCGTGCGCCATAGACCGGGTCGTAACCCACCGCAATCAGCTTGTCCAACGCCTCCGGGCTGAGGTTCAACGACAGCTCGCGCTCGGCCAGGCGGTTGCGCAGGCGGCCCAGCTGGATCTCGGTGATACCGGCAATCTGCTCGCGGCCCAGCGGTTCGAACACCACCACCTCATCGATACGGTTGATGAACTCCGGCCGGAAGTGCGCGCCCACCGCATCCATTACCGCTGCACGTTGCGCTTCGCGGTCGCCCACCAGCTCCTGGATCTGCGCCGAGCCCAGGTTGGAGGTCATCACGATTACCGTGTTGCGGAAATCGACCGTACGGCCATGGCTGTCGGTCAAGCGGCCGTCTTCGAGCACCTGCAGCAGCACGTTGAACACATCCGGGTGCGCCTTCTCTACCTCATCGAGCAGCACCACCGCGTACGGTTTGCGGCGCACGGCTTCGGTCAGGTAACCGCCCTCCTCGTACCCGACGTAGCCTGGTGGTGCGCCGATCAGACGAGCGACGGAGTGTTTCTCCATGAACTCGGACATGTCGATGCGCACCATGGCCTCTTCGGTATCGAAAAGGAACTCGGCCAGCGCCTTGCACAGCTCGGTCTTGCCCACACCGGTCGGGCCGAGGAACAGGAACGAGCCGCTGGGGCGGTTCGGGTCGGACAGCCCCGCACGCGAGCGGCGCACGGCGTTGGCCACGGCGGTGACGGCTTCGTTCTGGCCGATGACGCGCTGGTGCAGCAGGCCTTCCATGCTCAGCAGCTTTTCGCGCTCGCCCTCGAGCATTTTCGACACAGGAATGCCGGTCCACTTCGAGACCACCTCGGCAATTTCTTCCTCGGTGACTTTGTTACGCAGCAGCTGGTTTTCGGTCTTGCCATGCTGGTCGACCATCTGCAGGCTGCGCTCCAGGTCCGGGATTACCCCGTACTGCAGCTCGGCCATACGGCTGAGGTCGCCTTTGCGGCGGGCCGCTTCAAGCTCCTGGCGGGCTTGCTCGATTTTTTGCTGGATCTGCGCCGAACCCTGTACCTCGGCTTTTTCCGAGGCCCAGATTTCTTCGAGGTCGGAATACTCGCGCTCCAGGCGCACGATTTCTTCGGTCAGCTTTTCCAGGCGTTTCTTCGCTGCGTCGTCTTCTTCTTTCTTCAGCGCCTGGGATTCCACCTTCAGCTGAATCAGACGACGGTCGAGGCGGTCGAGCACTTCCGGCTTGGAGTCGATCTCCATGCGGATGCGGCTGGCGGCCTCGTCGATCAGGTCGATGGCCTTGTCCGGCAGCTGGCGGTCAGTGATGTAGCGGTGGCTGAGCTTGGCGGCAGCGATGATCGCGCCGTCGGTGATGGCCACCTTATGGTGGACCTCATAGCGCTCTTTCAGGCCGCGCAGGATGGCAATGGTGTCCTCCTCGCTCGGCTCCTCTACCAGCACCTTCTGGAAACGCCGCTCGAGCGCTGCGTCTTTTTCGATGAACTGACGGTACTCGTTCAGCGTGGTGGCGCCGACGCAGTGCAGTTCACCACGGGCCAGGGCCGGCTTGAGCATGTTGCCGGCGTCCATGGCGCCCTCGCCTTTGCCGGCACCGACCATGGTGTGCAGTTCGTCGATGAACAGGATGATCTGGCCTTCCTGCTTGGAGAGCTCGTTAAGCAGGCCTTTGAGGCGCTCTTCGAACTCGCCGCGGTACTTGGCGCCAGCGATCAATGCGCCCATGTCCAGCGCCAGCAGGCGCTTGCCTTTGAGGCCGTCGGGCACTTCGCCATTGATGATGCGCTGGGCCAGGCCTTCGGCGATGGCGGTTTTACCAACGCCTGGCTCGCCGATCAGCACCGGGTTGTTTTTGGTGCGGCGTTGCAGCACTTGGATCGTGCGGCGGATTTCGTCGTCACGGCCGATCACCGGGTCCAGCTTGCCTTCTTCGGCGCGCTTGGTCAGGTCGACGGTGTACTTGTCCAAGGCCTGGCGCGATTCTTCGACGTTGGCGTCATTCACCGCCGCGCCGCCGCGCAGGTTGTTGATGGCGTTTTCAAGGGCCTTCTTGCTGACGCCCTGGCCGAGCAGCAGCTTGCCTACCTTGCTGTTCTCGTCCATGGCAGCCAGCAGCACCAGTTCGCTGGAAATGAACTGGTCGCCCTTCTGCTGGGCCAGGCGGTCGGCCTGGTTGAGCAGGCGCGCGAGGTCCTGGGACATGTTCACGTCGCCAGTGGGGTTCTGAATTTTCGGCAACTGGTCGAGCTCTTTGCTCAACGCCTTGCGCAGGCTGTTGACGTCGAAGCCTACCTGCATCAGCAGGGGCTTGATCGAACCGCCTTGCTGGTCGATCAGCGCTTGCAGCAGGTGCAGCGGCTCGATAGCCGGGTGGTCCATGCCCACAGCCAAGGATTGAGAGTCGGATAATGCCAGTTGCAGCTTGCTGGTCAGTCGGTCTATTCGCATGGGGATACCTTCCTGTAAAGGGCAGGCGGAGCGATGGACAGCCCCTGATGGAGAACCTGCCTGAGATGACTAATAGATAAGGGTGATTCTGGAAGATTCAAGCGTAGCGGGGTTGATGCGGGTCAGCACATTATCGGCCAAGCGCCTTGGGGCGAGGTGGGAACGTGGCGTGGGAGCGGGCTTGCCCCGCGATGGCGTCCGTTGAATGGAAGGTGATAGCAGGGCCTACGCAATCGCGGGGCAAGCCCGCTCCCACGCCGATTGCACCCGCGTGCTCAGGTCAGGGCTGTAGCCAGACCAACGAAGCGAAGCGCCCGCCCTGCGGGGTGCGGCGATAGGAGAAGAAACGTGGGTCGCTGACCGTGCACAAGCCGCCGCCATAAACAGCCGTCACGCCGCGCGCCACCAGGCGGATGCGCGCCAGACGGTATATATCGGCCATCAGCTTGCCGGGGCGCTCGCCCGGTATGAAGGCATCGAAGGCTTGCGGATGCTGGGCCGTGAACGCATCACGCACCTCAAGCCCCACCTCGAACGCCTGCGGGCCAATTGCCGGGCCCAGCCATACCAGTACCTCTTCGGGCGCCACGCCCAACTGGTCAAGGGTGGCTTCCAGCACACCACCGGCCAGCCCGCGCCAGCCGGCATGGGCGGCGGCCACACGGGTGCCCGCGCGGTTGCAGAACAACGCAGGCAGGCAGTCGGCGGTCATGACGGTGCAGGCGATACCGGGCTGGTCGGTCCAGCTGGCATCGGCCTCGGCGACCACGGCAGGGTCGGCGTCGGCTACCACTACCCCGTGCACCTGCTTCAGCCAGGCGGGCTGGATGGCAAAGGTGTCACTGAGGCGGCGGCGGTTCTCGGCGACGGCCAGCGGGTCATCGCCCACATGGTCGCCAAGATTGAACGTGTCGAACGGCGGCAGGCTAATGCCGCCTTCGCGGGTGGTGACACAGGCGCGTACCGAGGCCGGAGCCGGCCAGTCGGGGGTAAGCAGCGCCTGGGCCATACCGTTCATCCGATAAAGCTCTCGCGGTCCTGATTGAGCAGCGAAAGCAGCCAGGTGAAATCGTCCGGCAGTGCCGCTTCCCATTTCATCACTTCCCCGGTGTCCGGGTGGCGCAGGGCCAGGAAGCGTGCATGCAGGGCCTGACGCGGGAAGGTCTTGACCGCCTCGACCATGGCAATGCTGGCGGCCGGCGGAATGCGGAAACGCACGCCGTAGGTCTGGTCGCCGACCAACGGGTAACCGACGTGGGCCATGTGCACACGAATCTGGTGGGTACGGCCGGTTTCCAGCTTGACCCGCACATGGGTGTGCGAACGGAAGCGTTTGAGCACCCGGTAGTGGCTGACAGCAGGCTTGCCGCCGTCGGTCACTGCCATGCGCTGGCGCTCGCCGCCGTGACGGCCGATCGGGGCGTCGATCTTGCCGCCGGCGATCACCACGCCCACCACGATGCACTCGTAGATGCGGCTGACAGAGCGGCTTTGCAGCTGGTCGACCAGGTTGGTCTGCGCCTGCAGCGTCTTGGCGACCACCATCAGCCCCGTGGTGTCCTTGTCCAGACGGTGCACGATACCGGCGCGCGGTACGTTGACGATGTCTGGCACATGGTGCAGCAGGGCATTGAGCAGGGTGCCATCAGGATGACCGGCGGCCGGATGCACAACCAGCCCGGCGGGCTTGTTGATCACCAGGATGTGGTCGTCTTCATAGACGATGTCCAGCTCGATGTCCTGAGCCACCCATTCGCCTTGGGCTTCCTGTTCGGCTTCAAGGGCCAGAATGGAGCCACCGTGGACGATATCGCGCGGCCGCAGTACCGCGCCATCGACTGTCAGACGGCCATCTTTGATCCACGAGGACAGGCGCGAACGCGAGTACTCGGCGAACAGTTGGGCGGCGACTTGGTCGAGGCGTTGGCCGCCCAGTTCGGACGGGACCTCTGCGCTAAGTTGAATGATCTCGGACATGCTCGAATCGACGGGCGTTCAGCTTTTGGTTTCGGCTGCGCGCTTGTGGTTAAATACGGCTTCTTTTGCCCCGGGGTTTGGCCGGGGGCGCTCATCATAACAGGACGGCACCGCCCAAGACAGCGGCCGTCAAAGGGACGCAAGCCGCCATGCAAGTGAAACACCTGCTGCTGATCGCCATCCTCGGGCTCACCGCTGCCTGTTCCTCGAACAAGGAAGTCATTGACGAGAACCTCAGCGAGGCCGAGCTGTACCAGCAGGCGCAGGCCGACCTGGACAGCCACAGCTACACCAGCGCCGTGAACAAGCTCAAGGCCCTGGAGTCGCGCTATCCGTTCGGCCGTTACGCCGACCAGGCCCAGCTCGAGCTGATCTACGCCAACTACAAGAACTCCGAGCCAGAAGCCGCCAAGTCTTCGGCCGAGCGCTTCATCCGCCTGCACCCGCAGCACCCGAACGTCGACTACGCCTACTACCTCAAGGGCCTGACCTCGTTCGACCAGGACCGTGGCCTGGTGGCGCGCTTCCTGCCGCTGGACATGACCAAGCGTGACCCAGGTGCTGCCCGCGACTCGTACAACGAGTTCGCCCAGCTGACCAGCCGCTTCCCGAACAGCCGTTATTCGCCGGACGCCAAGCAGCGCATGATCTACCTGCGCAACCTGCTGGCTTCCTACGAAATCCACGTCGCCAACTACTACCTGCGCCGTGAGGCCTATGTCGCTGCCGCCAACCGTGGCCGCTACGTGGTCGAGAACTTCCAGGAAACCCCTTCGGTAGGTGACGGCCTGGCGGTAATGGTCGAGGCCTACCAGCGCCTGCACCTGGATGACCTGGCTGCCACCAGCCTTGAGACCCTCAAGCTGAACTACCCAGAGCACCCAAGCCTGGTCGATGGCCAGTTCGTTGCCAAAGAAGACGAAAACGGCAACCGGTCGTGGCTGTCGAAGGCGACCTTGGGCCTGATCGAGACCGACACGCCGCTGCCGCCGGGCGAAACCCGCGCCAACCAGGACGTGGTGCGTCAGTTCCAGGATGCCCGCGCCGAGATGCCGCAGGACCTGCTGCCAAAAGACGAAAACGGCGATCCGATCTTGCCGGAAGGCCCGAAAGAAGCCGAAAAAGACCGCTCGTGGTTCAGCTACGCGACCTTTGGTCTGTTTGACTGATTGCACTGCGAACATGAAAGGGAGGCCTCAGGCCTCCCTTTTTTTATGGCTGCGTCCTAGACTGTCGCCTTCTTCTTCTCGACAAGCTGGACACCATGGTTCGCCTACTCTTCTGGATCGCTCTGATCGCTGCTGCCTTCTGGCTGTGGCGCAAGTTCAAGATCAGCCAGCAATCGTCTGCCGGGCAACGGCTGGATGACCCGCTGAAGATGGTGCGCTGCGCCCATTGCGGCGTGCACCTGCCCAACGACCGCGCCCTGCACCGTGGCCAGCAGTGGTATTGCAGCCAGCAGCATCTGGAGCAGGGGCCAGGGCGGGAGTAAGGGGGTTGCAATCGCCCCGGGCATCCTGGGCCGGCCCTATCGCAGGCTGTCGCCAGCTCCCAAAGGGATCTGCGCCAGACCTCAATATCGTGGCTGTGCGCGGGTCTTTGTGGGAGCTGGCGACAGCCTGCGATAGGGCCAGTACCTGCGCCTAGGCCAAACGCCCCTGCGGCGCGTAGGGCGTGGGGTCGATGATTGGCGGGCGCGCCAGCAGCAAGTCACTGAGCAGCTGGCAGGACGCCGGCGCCAGCACCAGGCCGTTGCGGTAATGCCCGCAGTTGAGCCACAACCCCGAATACCCCGGCACCTCGCCGATATAGGGTATGCCCTCGGGCGAACCGGGGCGCAGGCCGGCCCAGTGCCCGACCACGCTGGCATCAGCCAACGCCGGCAGCAGGTCGATGGCAGACGCTTTCAAGCTTTGCAGTGCATCGGCAGTCGGGGTCTTGTCGTAGCCTTCGTGCTCCAGCGTGCTACCCACCAGAATGTGCCCGTCGCGGCGCGGGATCGCATAACGCCCTTTGGCCAACACCATGCTTGGCAAAAAGTCCTCGGCGCATTTGAACAGGATCATCTGCCCTTTTACCGGCTCTACCGGCAACCCCAGCCCGAGGGTGCGCAGCAGATCACCGCTCCACGCCCCTGCACTGAGCACCACCTGATCGGCCGCCAGCACGCCTGCCTGGGTTTGCACGCCAGTCACCCGATCGCCTTCGCGCACGAAACCGCTGATCTGGCAGTGCTCGCGCAGGGTCACGTTCGGCAGCGCCAGCAAGGCCGCCTTGAGCGACTTGACCAGCCGGGGGTTACGCACGTTGGCTACACCCGCCATGAACAGCGCCTGGCGGAACCCTGCGCCCAGCACCGGCACCGCATCATAGGCTGCCGAGATATCCACAGCGCTGAGCGGGCGTTGTTCGCGGGCCGCCCAGGCCAAGGCCTCGGCCTGGTCGTCCAGGTCGAGCCAGTAAAGGCCGGTGGTGTGCACCTCGGGGTCGACCCCAGTGCTGGCGAATAGCTGAGCGGCCAGTTGCGGGTAGAAGTCCTGTGACCAGTGCGCCAGCGCCGTCACCGCCGCGCTGTAACGCCACGGATACAGTGGCGAGACGATCCCGCCACCGGCCCAGGAGGACTCGCGTCCGACCCCGCCCTGGTCGCATACCACCACCTGGTCGACCTCGGCGGCCAGGTTGAACGCGGTCAGCAGGCCAATGACCCCGCCGCCGACAATCACTACTTGCTTGCTCATCGTTCGATCCAACACCTGAAGTAATTCCACAGCACGCGGGCGCCCTGGCGCTGTGCACGGGGCACTTCGCGGGAACCGGGGTAGGCAATGGCTGCCAGCATGCCGCTCAGCGCCAGCACAATCAATGATTCGATAGCCGTAGAACCTTGCCGCGGGTCAGCCTTCGTGCACACGCTGGCGCCAACTGATACGCCGAGGCGGTTGCGCATCGCCCAGTGCGTAAACGGCTTCAAGCACCTGGCGGCGCCGGCGCTCGGGGCTGATCGCCGTAACCCGCACCAAGGTCACCCGTTCGCCCGGCGCCAAGCCTGCTGCGCGCGTGCTCTGGCCAAGGTTCTGCAATAGCACGAAGGCGTTGAGCGTTTTGCGCCAAGGTAAAACCGGCTCTGCAGGCGGCAACGACGGCGGCAGGCACTGGGTGCACGGCGGCGGCGGCCCATCGCCCAGCAGCGCTGCGCCTTCGAGCAGGCCGGCCTCTGCCAGCTCGAAAGCTTGCGCTGCGGCCACCTGTTCGCTGACCAGCCACTGCCGGGCTTGCGCCTCGCTCAGCACCTGGGCCGCCAGCAATGCCAATAGCAGGCTGAGCACCAGCGTAATCAGCAACACCACACCACGCTGCTTTTTCATGTGGCACCGCCAAGGTTACGCAACGCGACACTCACCTGCTGGTGCACCTCAAGCTGGAAGATGGCGTCGTAGAGCGTCAAGCGGATATCCAGCCGGTCGCCTTCTCCGGCCTCCACCCGTGTTACCTGCAGCGCCTTGACGTTATCGACAAGGCTGGAGCGCTGCTTGCCGGTGGTTAGAAACAGGCTGCCATTACGCACCTCGTAGACCTGCCTGCGCACGGGCAAGGCAAACAGGCTCGCCCCTGCCTGGTGCTGGCTGTCCATCACCTGCGCCCAACTGCGGCAATCGCTGAGGACGGTCCACTCCGGCGGGCCGGGCATGCCGGGTAGCTCAGCACCAACCAGCGTCAGGCTGGTTGCGGTAATGGCGACTGGCTGGGCAAAGGCCTGTTCGGCGCCAGAGCCTTTGAAGTCGGCAGGTTCCAGGCGCAGGCAACCGAACATGCCAGCCATGCGCACGTCTTCGGCGATGCGTTGCAGCACTAGGCGCGCATCATCCTGCAACAGCGCTGCTGCGCCCTGCATGCTCCAGGCCCGGTGCACCGCCACGAACAAGCCGCTGGCGCCCGCCAGCAGCATGATCGCCAATGCCATGGCCAGCAGGGTTTCGAGCAGCCCAAAGCCTGCCTGGTAGCGCTTCACGGCAGCACCCCGCCGCGCAGGGTCAGGACGTGCTCGCCGCCTTGGGCTGGCCACAGCACCTGTATTTGCAGCATCTGCGCCGACCGGTTCACCCGCCCCTGCGCCGACACGCCAAGCCGCTCGACCAGTTGGCTGCGCCACCCCAGTTCATCAGCCTCGGTCAAACGCCCCTGCGCCCTCACCCGCTCCAGCAGGCTCTGGGCGCCTTGCAGCGCCAGGCTTTCTCGCCCGGCGCTGTCGAACGCCTGCGCGCCGCGCACCAGCAATGAGGCGCAGGTGGTCAACCCCAGCGCCAGCACGGCCATCGCCATCAATACTTCCAGCAGCGCCAAACCGCGCACTTTCGACTGCATCCTGTCTCCTCCCGAGAAGTTTCCTCGCCTTCCTGGCGCAACGGGCCGACTGACACCCGCCCCTGCCCAACGTGAAGCTATAGCGAAGCACTTCCAGGGAGGAATGCACGGTGAGGCAACAAGGAGTAACACTGATACAAATGATGTGCACGCTAGCGGTGGCCGGCCTTCTGACGCACATGGGCGCAACCGCCTACAACCAGATGAGCGAAGGCCTGCATCAGGCAGCAGTGGCCAGGGCGCTGGCGCAGAGCCTGCGCGAGGCGCGCAACCACGCTGCACTGCGCCACCGGGCGGTGTTGGTGCAGCCGATAGAGGGGTTATGGGGCAAGGGCTGGCGAACGACACTGGAACACAATGGCCAGTTGCTCAGGGAGCAGCGCCCGGCAAAGCCGGTAACGATTGTGGGCAGCGACACCCGTGTGGTGCGCTTCAGCGCACGGGGGGCGCCTTTGGGGGCAGGGTTTGGCGGCATCACGCTGCACATCTGCCAGCGCGATACGCCATACAGCGTGCACCGTGTGGTGCTGAGCCCGAGCGGGCGGGTCAGCCTGCGCAGTGACGGGAGCCCCGGCTGCGCAGGCCGCTGATCAGATCAGCGAACGTACCCGTAGCTCTTTGGGCATGGAGAAGGTGACGTTCTCGGCACGCCCGTCGAGTTCTTCGGCGCCGGTCGCGCCCCAGGCCTTGAGCTGCTCGATCACGCCACGCACCAGCACCTCAGGGGCCGAAGCACCTGCGGTAATGCCAATGCGTGCCACGCCTTCGAACCAGCTTTGCTGCAGGTCTTCGGCGCCGTCGATCAGGTAGGCCGGGGTGCTCATGCGCTCCGCCAGCTCGCGCAGACGGTTGGAGTTGGAGCTGTTCGGGCTGCCGACCACCAACACCACGTCACACTCATCGGCCAGTTGCTTGACGGCATCCTGGCGGTTTTGCGTGGCGTAGCAGATGTCGTCCTTGCGTGGGCCGCCGATGTTCGGGAAGCGCGCGCGCAGTGCATCGATGACACGGCTGGTGTCATCCATCGACAAGGTGGTCTGGGTGACGAAGGCCAGATGATCGGGGTCGCGCACCTGCAAGGCGGCGACGTCGTTCTCGTCTTCGACCAGGTAGATGCTGCCGCCGTTGCTGGCGTCGTACTGGCCCATGGTGCCTTCGACTTCCGGGTGCCCGGCGTGGCCGATAAGAATGCACTCGCGGCCATCACGGCTGTACTTGGCCACCTCGATATGCACCTTGGTGACCAGCGGGCAGGTGGCGTCGAACACTTTCAGGCCACGGCCTGCAGCTTCCTGGCGCACCGCCTGCGACACACCATGGGCGCTGAAGATGACGATAACGTCGTCCGGCACCTGGTCCAGCTCTTCGACGAAGATCGCCCCGCGGTTACGCAGGTCTTCGACCACGAACTTGTTGTGCACCACTTCGTGACGCACGTAGATCGGCGGGCCGAACACTTCGAGGGCACGGTTGACGATCTCGATCGCCCGGTCCACCCCCGCGCAGAAGCCGCGCGGGTTGGCGAGTTTGATTTGCATGCTCGGCTCCAGGCTCACACGGCCTTCACGTCGAGGATCTGCACCTCGAAGCTCAGCGCCTTGCCCGCCAGCGGATGGTTGAAGTCGATGGTGACTTGGTTGTCATCGAATGCTTTGACTACACCCGGCAGCTCGGTGTTGGCGGCATCGTTGAAAATCACCAGCAGCCCTTCGGACAGCTCCATGCCTTCGAACTGCGAGCGCGGCATCACCTGCACGTTTTGCGGGTTGTGCTGGCCGAATGCGTTCTCCGGGGCGATATCGAGGGTGCGCTTGTCACCGGCCTTGAAGCCGAACAGGGCGCTTTCGAAGCCCGGCAACAGGTTGCCATCGCCAACCTTGAACACGGCCGGGGCCTTGTCGAAGGTGCTGTCGACGGTGTCGCCGTTTTCGAGGTGCAGCGCGAAGTGCAGCGTGACTTCGGTATTCTGGCCAATACGGGTCTCAGTCATGGACAGGCTCCTCGGCCTTCTTGCTCTTGAACATATCCAGCGCCAGCATGACCGCACCCACGGTGATGGCGCTGTCGGCCACATTGAAGGCCGGGAAATAGTGACGATTCTGCCAGTGCACCAGGATGAAATCGACCACATGGCCCAGCACGACACGGTCGTACAGGTTGCCCAGCGCGCCGCCCAATACCAGCGCCAGCGCGACGGCAAGCCAGGTCTCGTTGCGCCCCAGGCGCTTGAGCCAGACCACCAGCACGGCGCTGACCACCAAGGCGATCACCGCAAACAGCCAACGCTGCCAGCCGGAGCTGCCCGCCAGGAAGCTGAACGCAGCACCGGTGTTGTAGGCCAAGGTCCAGCTGAAGTAGTCGGGGATGACCACAATCTGCTGGTACATGGTCAGGGCGTTGTCGAAATAGACCTTGGTGGCCTGGTCGATGACCAGCACCACCAGGCTCAGCCAAAGCCAGGCAAGGCGCCCGAAGCGCCCCGCAGCTGCGTTAGGCATAGTGGCGCACCTCACCGGAGCCGCTGATGTTGTCGGCGCAACGGGCGCAGATTTCCGGGTGCTCCGGGTTGCTGCCTACGTCGGCGCGGAAGTGCCAGCAACGGCCGCACTTGGCGTGGCCAGACTTGACGATCTTCAGCTTGAGGCCTTCGACTTCGGTTGTCACGGCATCGGCCGGCGCCTGGACGAACGGCACCACACTGGCTGCCGAGGTGATCAGCACAAAGCGCAGCTCATCGCCCAGCTTGTTCAGGTCGGCGGTCAGGCCTTCTTCGGCAAACAGGGTGACTTCGGCCTGCAGGTTGCCGCCGATGACCTTGGCGGTACGCTGGTTTTCCAGCTCCTTGTTGACCGCTGCCTTGACCGCCATGACGCGGTCCCAGTAGGCGCGATCCAGCTCGGCGTCAGCCGGCAGCTCGGTCAGACCCTGGTACCAGCCATTGAGCATGACCGACTCGTTGCGCTCGCCCGGCAGGTACTGCCAGATTTCGTCGGCGGTGAACGCCAGGATCGGCGCGATCCAGCGCACCAGCGCCTCGCTGATGTGGTACAGCGCAGTCTGGCAGGAACGACGGGCGACACTGTTGGCGCCAGTGGTGTACTGGCGGTCCTTGATGATGTCGAGGTAGAAGCCGCCGAGCTCCTGCACGCAGAAGTTGTGGATCTTCGAGTAGACGTTCCAGAAGCGGTATTCGCTGTAGTGCTCTTCGAGCTCGCGCTGCAGTTGCAGGGCGCGGTCGACGGCCCAACGGTCCAGTGCCAGCATGTCTTCGGCAGGCAGCAGATCGCGTGCCGGGTCGAAGCCGGACAGGTTGGAAAGCAGGAAGCGCGCGGTGTTGCGGATACGCCGGTAGGCGTCGGCACTACGCTGCAGGATCTGCTCGGAAACCGCCATCTCGCCGGAATAGTCCGTGGCCGAAACCCACAGGCGCAGAATATCGGCGCCCAAGGTGTTGTTGACCTTCTCGGGCTCGATGGTATTGCCCAGCGACTTGGACATCTTGCGCCCGCTCTCATCCACGGTGAAGCCGTGGGTCAGCAGTTCGCGGTACGGCGCGTGGCCGTCGATGGCGCAACCGGTCAGCAACGAGGAGTGGAACCAGCCGCGGTGCTGGTCGGAACCCTCAAGGTACAGGTCGGCACGCGGGCCATCGGCATGGCCGATGTTGTGCGAGCCACGCAGCACGTGCCAGTGGGTGGTACCGGAGTCGAACCACACGTCCAGCGTGTCGCTGATCTTGTCGTAGTCAGCGGCTTCTGCGCCCAGCAGTTCGGCAGCGTCAAGCTTGAACCAGGCTTCGATGCCCTCTTGCTCGACACGCTTGGCCACCTCGTCCATCAGTTCGACGGTACGTGGGTGCAGTTCGCCGGTCTGCTTGTGCAGGAAGAACGGGATCGGCACACCCCAGTTACGCTGACGCGAGATGCACCAGTCCGGGCGGTTGGCGATCATCGAGTGCAGGCGCGCCTGGCCCCAGGCTGGCACGAACTTGGTTTCTTCGATGGCCTTGAGCGCGCGCTCGCGCAGCGGCTGGCCATCTACTGGCTGCTTGTCCATGCCGACGAACCACTGCGCCGTGGCGCGGTAGATCAGCGGCGACTTGTGGCGCCAGCAGTGCATGTAGCTGTGGGCGATGGTTTCGCTGTGCATCAGCGCACCGACTTCGCTCAGTTTTTCGACGATGGCCGGGTTGGCCTTCCAGATGAACTGGCCGCCGAAGAAAGGCAGCGAATCGACATACACGCCGTTGCTTTGCACCGGGGTGAGGATGTCGTCGTTGACCATGCCGTATTTCTTGCAACTGACGAAGTCGTCCTCGCCGTAGGCAGGCGCAGAGTGAACCACGCCAGTCCCTGCGCCCAGTTCGACGTAGTCAGCCAGGTACAGCGGCGACAGGCGGTCGTAGAACGGGTGGCGGAAGTTGATCAGCTCAAGGGCTTTACCCTGCGCGGTGGCGATGACAGAGCCTTCGAGTTCGTAGCGCTTGAGGCACGACTCGACCAGTTCTTCAGCCAGCACCAGCAGACGCTCGCCGGTATCGACCAAGGCGTAAATGAACTCTGGGTTGACGTTCAGCGCCTGGTTGGCCGGGATGGTCCACGGGGTGGTGGTCCAGATCACGATGGCGGCGGGCTTGGGCAGCGCGCCAAGGCCAAAGGCGGCGGCGAGCTTGGCCTCATCGGCAACCGGGAAGGCAACGTCGATGGTCTGGGATTTCTTTTCGGCGTATTCGACTTCGGCTTCGGCCAGAGCCGAACCGCAATCGAAGCACCAGTTCACAGGCTTCAGGCCCTTGAACACGAAGCCTTGCTTGACCATTTCGGCCAGGGCGCGGATTTCACCGGCCTCGTTGGCAAAGCTCATGGTTTTGTATGGGTTGTCCCACTCGCCCAGGACACCGAGGCGGATGAACTCGGTTTTCTGGCCTTCGATCTGCTCGGCCGCGTACTCGCGGCACAGCTCGCGGGTGCGGTCGGCAGTCAGGTGCTTGCCATGGGTCACTTCGACCTTGTGCTCGATCGGCAGGCCGTGGCAGTCCCAGCCGGGCACGTACGGCGCGTCGAAGCCCGCGAGGGTCTTGGAGCGCAGGATCATGTCCTTGAGGATTTTGTTCAGCGCATGACCGATGTGAATCTTGCCATTGGCATAGGGCGGGCCGTCGTGCAGGACGAACTTCGGACGGTCCTTGCCAATTTCGCGCAGCTTCTGGTACAGGCCAATGCTGTCCCAGCGCTGCAGGATCTGCGGTTCGCGCTGAGGCAGGCCGGCCTTCATTGGGAAGGCGGTGTCCGGAAGGTTTAGCGTGGCTTTGTAGTCGGTCATTTCAGGCTCTTCGTTAGCGGTTGAGCGTGCCAGTGGGCACGTGCGGCGGCGATATCCGCGTCGATCGCCGACTTCAGCGCCTCCAGGGAGGCGAAACGCTGCTCTTCACGCAGCTTGTGGTGGAACTCCACCGTCAGACGCCGGCCGTAGAGGTCACCGGCGAAGTCCAGAAGATGAATCTCCAAGTGAGGACGCCCATCACCGGCGACGGTGGGGCGTACTCCAATATTGCCGACACCCGGCCACTGCACGCCGTCGATCTCGATGCTGGCCAGGTAAACCCCGGACAGTGGCACGCGGCGGCGCTTGAGCTGGATGTTGGCGGTAGGTGTGCCGAGCTGGCGAGCCAGCTTCTGGCCGTGCAGGACGCGCCCGGTGATGCGGTAAGGGCGGCCCAGCAAGTGTTCGGCGAGTTCGAAGTTGCCTTCGCCCAGCGCCTTGCGTACTTCGGTGCTGCTGACCCGCATGCCGTCCTGAATGACGGTGTTGGCCGCCTCGACGGTGAAGCCGTACTGCTTGCCGGCTTCGACGAGGTAGGCGAAGTCGCCTGCGCGGTCGCAGCCGAAGCGGAAGTCATCGCCCACTTCGAGGTGGCGCACGCCCAGGCCATCGACCATCACGGCCTTGACGAACTGCTCGGCGCCAAGCTCGCGCAGGCGCTCGTTGAACGACAGGCACAGCACCCGGTCAACGCCCTCGCCGGCCAGCAGCTCGACTTTGTCGCGCAGGCGGGCCAGGCGGGCCGGTGCGGTCTCGGGGGCGAAGTATTCGCGCGGCTGTGGCTCGAACACCACGACACAGGTCGGCAGCCCGAGTTCCTGGCCACGTTCGCGCAGGCGCGCGAGTATGGCCTGGTGGCCACGGTGGACCCCGTCGAAGTTGCCAATGGTGGCGACACAGCCCCGGTGCTCGGGGCGCAGGTTGTGAAGACCTCGAACCAGCTGCATAACGCGCTTCTTGCTCATAAAGTGGCCGATTATAACCACACCCGGGCGCTGACGACAGGCAACAGCGCCACTGGTGGGCGTGGAAGATGAAAAACCGACGCCTGACCGCCGTGATGCTTCAATGCAAGGCGTTGCGGGCAAAATGCCGTGGACGGAAACCGCACAGGTACAGGCAACCGAAATAGGTGACCACGCCAGCGCCGATCAGCCCACCCAGGCGCAGCAAGCGCTCGAACATGCTGCCCTGCGCCCAGGCAGGCAAATAATGCATGCCCAGCAGCAGCACCGCCGACATCAACACCACCGCCAGCACCAGTTTGAGCAGAAACATCAGCCAGCCCGGCTGCGGTGTAAACAGTTGCTGGCTACGCAGCTTCCAGTACAGCAAGCCGGCGTTCAGGCACGCGCCCAGGCTGATGGCCAGGGCCAGGCCGGCGTGAGCCAGCGGGCCGACCAGGGCCAGGTTGAGCAGTTGCGTGCAGACCAGCGTGAACACGGCGATCTTCACCGGCGTGCGGATATTCTGCTGTGCATAGAAGCCTGGGGCCAGCACCTTGACCATGATGATGGCCAGCAGGCCCACCGAATAGGCGACCAAGGCACGTTGCGTCATGGCGGCGTCCAGGGCGGTGAACTTGCCGTACTGGAACAGCGCCACGGTCAGCGGCTCGGCCAGAATCGCCATGGCCAAGGTGCACGGCAGCACCAGCAGGAAACACAGCCGCAGGCCCCAGTCGAGGATGCGCGAATACTCGTCGCGGTCCTTGTTGGCGTAGGTCTTGGCCAGGGTCGGCAGCAGGATGGTGCCCAGTGCTACCCCGAGCACGCCGGACGGCAGCTCCATGAGGCGGTCGGCGTAGTACATCCAGGACACCGAGCCTGCCACCAGAAACGAGGCGAAGATGGTATTGATGATCAGGGAAATCTGGCTCACCGATACGCCGAGGATGGCCGGCAGCATTTGTTTAAGCACGCGCCATACGCCGGTGTCGCGCAGGTTCAGGCGCGGCAGTACCAGCATGCCGATCTTCTTCAGCGCAGGCAGTTGATACAGCAGTTGTGCCAGGCCACCGGCCAGCACGCCCCAGCCAAGCGCCATGATCGGCGGGTCGAAGTACGGGGTCAGCAGCACGGCAAAGGCGATCATTGCCACGTTGAGCAAGGTCGGCGTGAAGGCCGGCACCGAGAAGCGGTTCCAGGTATTGAGGATGGCGCCGGCCAGCGAGGACAGCGAGATGAGCAATATATAGGGGAAGGTGACGCGCAGCAGCGAGGTGGTCAGCTGGTACTTCTCGGCGTCGTCGACAAAACCTGGCGCGGTCGCCCACACCACCCACGGCGCAGCAAGAATGCCGATGACCGTGACCACGGCCAGCACCAGCGTCAGCAGGCCGCTGATATAGGCAACGAACGTGCGCGTGGCCTCTTCGCCTTGCTGGGTCTTGTATTCAGCCAGAATCGGCACGAAAGCCTGGGAAAACGCCCCTTCGGCAAAAATACGCCGCAGCAGGTTGGGCAGTTTGAAGGCGATGAAGAAGGCGTCGGTGGCTACGCCTGCGCCGAAGATGCGGGCCAGGATGGTGTCGCGGACAAAGCCGAGCACCCGCGAAATCATGGTGATGGAGCTGACTGCGGCAAGGGATTTGAGCAGGTTCATCGAAAAATTTCACGCCAGGGGCAGAGGGCGCTGCCAGTCGGCGCCCGAATGTGCGATACTCCCGCGCCTTCGCAGGGGAGCCAAAAATTCCCGAGTTTACAGGTCACGTCGCAGAAAGGAATCTTTCAGCTATTTGACCCACCACTCGGCGGAACCTTGCAGGTGGCCTTGACATCGGTTCGACTCATCGGCATGATTCGCGGCCTATTTTGTTTGCTATTTACCTAAAGTCTTTCGAGGAGCTCGACGGTGGCCAACACACCTTCCGCCAAGAAACGTGCAAAACAGGCTGAGAAGCGTCGCAGCCACAACGCCAGCCTGCGTTCCATGGTTCGCACCTACATCAAGAATGTAGTTAAAGCCATTGACGCCAAAGACGCCGAAAAAGCGCAAGCCGCTTACGTTCTGGCTGTACCTGTAATCGACCGTATGGCCGACAAAGGTATCATCCACAAGAACAAAGCTGCTCGCCACAAAGGCCGTCTGAATGGCCACATCAAGGCACTGAAAGAAGTTGCAGCTGCCTAAGCGACGTTACAGTCGAAAAAACCGACCCTAGGGTCGGTTTTTTTATGCCTGCGATTTGGCAGGTTTTGATGCTTCGTGCGTGGGTTATGGGGGCGAGCCCGGCACTGCCGGGCCCGCCCTCTTTACTTGCCGATCTGGATCTTTGGCGCCCACTGCAGCCAGGCTTCTTCAGGCTTGTCGAACAAGGCGAAGGTCTGCTGCGGCCGCGCCGGGTTGCCCATCTGCTCGCCATCGGGCGTTGCGAAGGCTACCCCGCCATCGATCAAGGTCTCCAGCGACTCGGTACGCACCGTGGCACCTTTGAACAGCCCCCAGTCGAAGCCCAGGCCGCTACTGTTCCAGAAACGGCTGCCACCGCGTACCAGGCTTGCGTAGCGCGGCTCGATGAGGATGTGGATCAATACCCGATCGCCATTCTGCCCCAGCTCGAAACCAGTCACCTTGCCAACCGCCACTTCGCGGTAGGTGACTGGCACGCCAGGCTTGATCGAGCCACGTCGCGGGGCGCTAAGGGTCAGCGGCAAGCCAACCTCCTCGCCCTTGACCTGCGGCGCATCGGCCAGCGCGATGAAGTCACGTTGCGGGCCTCGGTCTTTAAGCGACGGCATCACTTCAAGGTATTGCCCGCCCACCAAGGTGTCGAGGTTTTCGGTACGTACCAGGCCGAAGGCTGGCTTGACCACCCAGAACTGCGTGCCGACACGCGCGATGCGCTCGGCAGCCTGGGTGATACGCGCGCGCAGCAACACAGCCTGCAGGTCGGCAGTAAGGTCGACACTTTCGACGCTGCCCACATCCAGGCCACGGAAGCGGATCGGCGTACCCGGCTTCAGGCCATCAGCGCGCTCGACACGAATGGTCACCAATGTGCCTGCACGGTTCGCGGCTTCCTGGCTCTCGTGCAGACGGAAGCGCGGAATACGTTTTTTCAGCGGCACACCGGGCCGTGGTGTATCGAAGGCAATACCGCCAGACATCAGGGTCTGCAGAGACTCACTCTTGACCTGGATGCCCGACAGGCCGCCAGTCAGGGTAATGCCGCTGGCGTTCCAGAACCGCGTCGAACCGTTGACCAGGTTGGCGTACTCCTTCTCGATGTGCACACCAATAAGGATGCGTTTGCTGTCGCGGGCAAACTGGTAGCTCTGCACGTTACCCACACGCACCTGGCGGTACATGACGGGGCTGCCCACTTCGAGCGAGCCCAGCGTGTCGGCGAACAGCACCATGTGCAGGCCCGGCGCCTTCAGGTCAAGCGGCGGCGCCTTGGAGCGCGCTTCGAACTCGCGCAGCGGCTTGGCATCGTGGTCACCTGGGCGGATAGCGATGTAGTTACCTTTAACCAAGGCTTCGAGGCCGGTGATACCTGCCAGCGAAATGGACGGCTTGACCACCCAGAACTGCGTGCCTTCTACCAGATAGTCTTCAGCCAGCGGGTCGAGGGTCAGCTCGGCGATTGCACTGGACAGGTCGCCTTCGACTTTCAGGTCTTTCAGCGAGCCTACCTGGATGCCTTTATAAAGCACCGGGGTGCGGCCCTTCTGCAGGCCTTCGAAGTCGCTGAACTTGACCTTGATGCGGATACCGGCCTGGGCAGCATCGAAGTCTTCGTACAAGCGGAACGGCAGGCTTGGGTCGGTCGGCGGGCTGTCCTTGCGATTCTCGGGGGTAGCGAAGGCAATACCACCGGCAACGATGCTCGACAGCGATTCGGTGCGCACTTTTACCCCGGACAGGTCAGCATCGATGCTGACGCCGCTGGCATTCCAGAATCGCGTATGTTTGCGCACCAGGCTGGCATAGGCCGGGGCAATGAATACCTTGATCTCAACCGTGCTCTGGTCTTCGGAAAGCTTGTAGCTCTTCACCCGGCCGACCTGGATCTGCTTGTAGAACACCGGGCTGTCCCGGTTCAGCGAGCCCAGGCGTTCGGCCTTGAGGATCAGATGCAGGCCTGGCTCGTTGTCAGACAAGGGCGGCGCCTGCTTGAGCGCGGTGAAGCGCTTGGTCGGCTCGCCTTCGCCTGGGTCCACAGCAATGTAGTTGCCGGACACCAGTGTCTCCAGGCCGGTGATACCAGCCAGGCTGACACTTGGCTTGACCAGCCAGAAGCGCGTGCCGGTGCGCAGGTGCGCTTCGGCGTCCTTGTTGATCTCGATGGTGGCAATGACGCCGCGGTTACTGCCTTTGTTGTCCAGCACAAGGCCAGTCACCTTGCCCACCGACATGCCCTTGAAAATGACTTCGGTCTTGTTGGCAACGATGCCTTCACCGGTCTCGAAGCGCACCTGAATCTCGATACCGGCATCACGGTAGGCTTGCCAGGCCAGCCAGCCGCCGATCATCAGCGCAATCAGCGGCAGAATCCAGATGGCCGACCAGTTGGAAGCAGGGCGGGTTTTAGCCGTAGGCAAGTCACTCATGGTCGTCATCCGACTCCGTGTTATCCCAGATCAGTCGGGGATCAAAAGTTAAAGCTGCGAGCATGGTCAGGATCACCACCGAGGCAAAGGCAATAGCGCCCAAATTGGCTTCGACACTGGCGATGCGGCCGAAATTCACCACCGCCACCAGGATGGCGATCACGAAAATATCCAGCATCGACCAGCGCCCGATGAATTCGATAAAGCGGTACATGAGCATGCGTTGGCGCGCCGAGAGTGGTTGGTGGCGCTGCACCGAGTACAGCAGCAGCCCTATGCCGACCAGCTTGAAGGTGGGCACCAGAATACTGGCAATGAACACCACCGCGGCAATCGGCAACATGCCGTGCTTCATCAGGGTGACCACACCGGACATGATGGTGTCCGGGCTGCCCTGCCCCAAGGTGCTGACGGTCATGATCGGCAGCAGGTTGGCGGGTATGTACAGCACCATGGCAGTGAGCAGCAGTGCCCAGGTGCGCACGATGCTGTTGGGCCGCCGCTCATGGACAGTCGCCCCGCAACGGGTGCAGGTTTGCGATTCAGTGTCTGCTTCACGCCGATTGAGTTCGTGGCACTCGGCACATACCAGAATGCCTGCATCAATCGCCCGCATGGATGTCCTCCCCCGACAACGCCTGCCAGATCTGGTGGGGCGCCATCACTACTTCCAGCCAGACCTGTACCAGCAACAGGCTGATGAAACAGAACAGGCCCAGGCCGATGCTCAACTGCGCCATATCGGCGAGTTTGACGATGGCCACCAGTACACCCATGAAATAGACCTCGAGCATGCCCCACTCACGCAGGTGGTGGTAGATACGATAGATGAGCAATCCATAACTGCGGCCGATATCCAGGCGAATGCTCAGCAGCACTGCCAACTGGCAGAGCAGCTTGAGTAGCGGGATTGCCATGCTGCAGAGGAACACCACTACGGCGATGCCGCGCATTTCGGAGTTGTACAGGCCAAGCACGCCACTCCAGACCGTGTCGTCGGAGGTCTGGCCCAGCAGGTGCAGTTGCATGATGGGCAGGAAGTTGGCCGGTATATAAAGCAGCAGCGCCGCCAGCACCAGGGCGAGGCTGCGGCTGACAAGGTTGTGCCTGTGCGCGTAGAGCTCGTAGCCACAGCGCGGGCACAGGGCCTTCTCGTCATTGCGCAAGGTCGCTTTGCGCATCAGCAGGTCGCATTCGTGGCAAGCGACGAGCTCGCTCAGCGGCAACTGTGCCAGTGCTTCAGGGTCGGCTGGGTTGGGCATAGGAAGATTCTGAAAGATGCGTGGGCTCTATTCTAGTGTTCCGACTCGAAATAGGGGAGACGGGTTCACCCTTCTTGAGCACGCCGCAGCCTCCAATGGCTCAAACGCCACAAAGACAAAACCCCTACCTGCATGCGCAGATAGGGGTTTTGCGAAATGAATCTTGACGATGACCTACTCTCACATGGGGAAACCCCACACTACCATCGGCGATGCATCGTTTCACTACTGAGTTCGGGATGGGATCAGGTGGTTCCAATGCTCTATGGTCGTCAAGAAATTCGGTAGCCAGTCCGTTCAGATGAACAGCCCAGCGAATTCGGATATGTGATTTGTGTGTGCCGCGAACTTTCGGTTCATGCGTCTTCACCACCACAATTCGGCTTACGCGCAAATTGCTTGGGTGTTATATGGTCAAGCCTCACGGGCAATTAGTATTGGTTAGCTCAACGCCTCACAGCGCTTACACACCCAACCTATCAACGTCGTAGTCTTCGACGGCCCTTTAGGGGATTCAAGATCCCAGTGAGATCTCATCTTGAGGCAAGTTTCCCGCTTAGATGCTTTCAGCGGTTATCTC
Organism: Pseudomonas farsensis; assembly: GCF_014268805.2. Taxonomy (GTDB): domain Bacteria; phylum Pseudomonadota; class Gammaproteobacteria; order Pseudomonadales; family Pseudomonadaceae; genus Aquipseudomonas; species Aquipseudomonas farsensis. Next base: position 1,450,043 of record NZ_JABWRF020000002.1, on the reverse strand, counting down.
TTCCGAACATAGCTACCCGGCAATGCCACTGGCGTGACAACCGGAACACCAGAGGTTCGTCCACTCCGGTCCTCTCGTACTAGGAGCAGCCCCTCTCAAATCTCAAACGTCCACGGCAGATAGGGACCGAACTGTCTCACGACGTTCTAAACCCAGCTCGCGTACCACTTTAAATGGCGAACAGCCATACCCTTGGGACCGGCTTCAGCCCCAGGATGTGATGAGCCGACATCGAGGTGCCAAACACCGCCGTCGATATGAACTCTTGGGCGGTATCAGCCTGTTATCCCCGGAGTACCTTTTATCCGTTGAGCGATGGCCCTTCCATACAGAACCACCGGATCACTAAGACCTACTTTCGTACCTGCTCGACGTGTTTGTCTCGCAGTCAAGCGCGCTTTTGCCTTTATACTCTACGACCGATTTCCGACCGGTCTGAGCGCACCTTCGTACTCCTCCGTTACTCTTTGGGAGGAGACCGCCCCAGTCAAACTACCCACCATACACTGTCCTCGATCCGGATAACGGACCTGAGTTAGAACCTCAAGGTTGCCAGGGTGGTATTTCAAGGATGGCTCCATGAGAACTGGCGTCCCCACTTCAAAGCCTCCCACCTATCCTACACAAGCAAGCTCAAAGTCCAGTGCAAAGCTATAGTAAAGGTTCACGGGGTCTTTCCGTCTAGCCGCGGATACACTGCATCTTCACAGCGATTTCAATTTCACTGAGTCTCGGGTGGAGACAGCGCCGCCATCGTTACGCCATTCGTGCAGGTCGGAACTTACCCGACAAGGAATTTCGCTACCTTAGGACCGTTATAGTTACGGCCGCCGTTTACCGGGGCTTCGATCAAGAGCTTCGCTTGCGCTAACCCCATCAATTAACCTTCCGGCACCGGGCAGGCGTCACACCCTATACGTCCACTTTCGTGTTTGCAGAGTGCTGTGTTTTTAATAAACAGTCGCAGCGGCCTGGTATCTTCGACCGGCATGGGCTTACGGAGCAAGTCCTTGACCCTCGCCGGCGCACCTTCTCCCGAAGTTACGGTGCCATTTTGCCTAGTTCCTTCACCCGAGTTCTCTCAAGCGCCTTGGTATTCTCTACCTAACCACCTGTGTCGGTTTGGGGTACGGTTCCTAGTTATCTGAAGCTTAGGAGCTTTTCTTGGAAGCATGGCATCAACCACTTCGCGCTCTAATGAGCACTCGTCATCAGCTCTCGGCCTTGAGATCCCGGATTTGCCTAAGATCTCAGCCTACCACCTTAAACTTGGACAACCAACGCCAAGCTGGCCTAGCCTTCTCCGTCCCTCCATCGCAATAACTAGAAGTACAGGAATATTAACCTGTTTTCCATCGACTACGCTTTTCAGCCTCGCCTTAGGGACCGACTAACCCTGCGTCGATTAACGTTGCGCAGGAAACCTTGGTCTTTCGGCGTGGGAGTTTTTCACTCCCATTGTCGTTACTCATGTCAGCATTCGCACTTCTGATACCTCCAGCAAGCTTCTCAACTCACCTTCACAGGCTTACAGAACGCTCCTCTACCGCATCATCATAAGATGATACCCGTAGCTTCGGTGCATGGTTTGAGCCCCGTTACATCTTCCGCGCAGGCCGACTCGACTAGTGAGCTATTACGCTTTCTTTAAAGGGTGGCTGCTTCTAAGCCAACCTCCTAGCTGTCTAAGCCTTCCCACATCGTTTCCCACTTAACCATGACTTTGGGACCTTAGCTGACGGTCTGGGTTGTTTCCCTTTTCACGACGGACGTTAGCACCCGCCGTGTGTCTCCCATGCTCGGCACTTGTAGGTATTCGGAGTTTGCATCGGTTTGGTAAGTCGGGATGACCCCCTAGCCGAAACAGTGCTCTACCCCCTACAGTGATACATGAGGCGCTACCTAAATAGCTTTCGAGGAGAACCAGCTATCTCCGAGCTTGATTAGCCTTTCACTCCGATCCACAGGTCATCCGCTAACTTTTCAACGGTAGTCGGTTCGGTCCTCCAGTCAGTGTTACCTAACCTTCAACCTGCCCATGGATAGATCGCCCGGTTTCGGGTCTATACCCAGCGACTAAAGCGCCCTATTAAGACTCGCTTTCGCTACGCCTCCCCTATTCGGTTAAGCTCGCCACTGAATATAAGTCGCTGACCCATTATACAAAAGGTACGCAGTCACCTAACAAAGTAGGCTCCCACTGCTTGTACGCATACGGTTTCAGGATCTATTTCACTCCCCTCTCCGGGGTTCTTTTCGCCTTTCCCTCACGGTACTAGTTCACTATCGGTCAGTCAGTAGTATTTAGCCTTGGAGGATGGTCCCCCCATGTTCAGACAAAGTTTCTCGTGCTCCGTCCTACTCGATTTCACTGGCAAGAGATTTTCGTGTACGGGGCTATCACCCACTATGGCCGCACTTTCCAGAGCGTTCCACTAATCTCAAACCAGCTTAAGGGCTGGTCCCCGTTCGCTCGCCACTACTAAGGGAATCTCGGTTGATTTCTTTTCCTCAGGGTACTTAGATGTTTCAGTTCCCCTGGT
>NZ_JABWRF020000002.1:750000-1445000 GCF_014268805.2 Pseudomonas farsensis | reverse complement strand
ATCTCTCGTAGCGGGAGGCGAATTCTACAGCGTTACAACCTGCTGTCAACCACCTTTTTCACCGCTGCCGATCAGAAGACCGAAGCACCACCAGGACCTTTCGTTTCGCTTAACTCATTGATTCTCAAGGAGTTTCGCGTTCCGTTGTCGCTGGAAGTGGGGCGCATTATAAGGGGATCTGAAACGGCGTCAACCCTTTATTTCAATAAACTGAAATATACCGCTGAGCAGCACTTACCTCACCCTCCCCTGCCTACCCAAGCGCGGGATACGCCGGGCCACTTGGGGCACCCGCAACAACATCAACATTCCACCGACCGCTGCATACACTGCCCACTCACGCAGGTCCGAGCGCACTATCCACAGAAAATGCAGCAGCCCCAACCCCAGAACCCCATACACCAGCCGGTGCAGTTTCTTCCACCGCGCCCCAAGGCGCTTCTGGCTGTAGCGGTTCGAGGTCACCGCCAGCGCCAGCAACCCGAGGAACCCAAGCGCACCCACAATAATGTAGGGCCGCTTGCGCAGCTCCACACCCAACTGCCCCCAGTCCAGCCCCAACACGAACACTATATAAGAAGCCAGGTGCAGCACTATATAAGCAAAGCACCACAGCCCCAGCTGACGCCGCACCACAATCCACCCCGGCCAACCGCTCAACCGCTGCAACGGCGTCATGCTCAGGGTGATCAACAGGAACACCAGCGCTCCCAACCCCAACCGATCGACCAGCACCTTGCCAGGGTCGGGGTCGAGCAGCCCACTCGCCGCCTGGTACAGCCACCAAGCCGGAACCAGGCAGCCGGTCATGAAGATCGCCAGGCGCAGCCATGGGTAGCGCATCAATAGTTCTTCCTGAGGTCCAGCCCGCTATACAGCGACGCCACCTCATCGGCATAACCATTGAACATCTGCGTCTCACGCACATTCGGGCTGAACAACCCGCTGGGCAGCCGCCGCTCGCGGGCCTGGGTCCAGCGCGGATGATCAACCGTCGGGTTGACGTTGGCATAGAAGCCATATTCATCCGGGGCCAAACCTTGCCAAGTGGTCGCCGGCTGCTCCGCAACCAGGCTGATGCGCACGATCGACTTGATGCTCTTGAAGCCGTACTTCCACGGCACCACAAGACGCAACGGCGCGCCGTTCTGATTGGCAAGCTCACGGCCGTACATGCCAACTGCCAGTATTGCCAGCGGGTTCATCGCCTCATCCAGCCGCAGCCCTTCGACATAAGGCCAGTCGATCAGGGCGAAACCCGAGCGCTGGCCGGGCATGCTCTTGGGGTCCTGCAAGGTTTCAAAGCGCACATAACGCGCTTTGGAGGTCGGCTCGACCTGCTTGAGCACCTCTGCCAACGGGAAACCCAGCCAGGGGATCACCATAGACCAGGCCTCGACGCAGCGCAGACGATAGATACGCTCTTCAAGCTGGTAGGGTTTGACGAAGTCTTCCAGGGCATAGCGCCCAGGCTTGCCCACCTCACCATCAACCACAACGCTCCACGGCTCGGTACTCAGGGTGCTGGCGTTGGCCGCCGGGTCGCCCTTGTCCGGGCCAAACTCATAGAAGTTGTTGTAGTGGGTGGCGTCCTTGAACGGGGTGATGGCCTCACCCTGGGTGGTGACTGCCTGCCAACGTGTGGCGCCAAGCTTGTCGCTGAACCAGCCCGGCGCCTTGCCGGGCTCGGCATCGGCGTAGCGCGAGGCTTCGGCCGCAGCGCCCAAACGGGGCATCGCAGCCACGGCAAGGCCTGCCAGTGCACCACCGAGCATGTGCCGTCGGGATAGATAGAGATGTTCGGGGGTGACCTGCGCTGACGTGCAGTCGGACTTGCGAGGGATCTTGATGAGCATGACGGCTCCACAGTTCGGGTAACTGATGTACCCGTAAGACTATGGAGCCGGCAGGTTATTCCGCGATTAAATCTTTGTCAGATTTTGCGCCGACGTGCGCGCAGCAGAAACTGCACCGGGCCGGAAATCGCATAGCCGAGGAAGATCAGCAGCAGAATGCGCGGCGGGTCGCTGAAGACCACCGCAAACACCAGCACCACGGCCAGGATTGCCACGAACGGCACGCGGCCTTTCAAGTCCAGCTCCTTGAAGCTGTTGTACTTGATGTTGCTGACCATCAGCATACCCGCAGCAGCTACCAGCAGCGCCACCAGGAACGACAGCTTGGAGCCCTGGATGCCAAAGTCGCTGAACGCCCACACGGTACCTGCCACCACGCCTGCCGCAGCAGGGCTGGCCAAGCCGATGAAGTAGCGCTTGTCGGCAGTGCCGACCTGGGTGTTGAACCGCGCCAGACGCAGCGCTGCGCCCGCGACATAGATGAAGGCAACCATCCAGCCGACCTTGCCCATGTCGCCCAAGGCCCAGCCAAATGCCAGCAACGCCGGCGCCACACCGAAGGCAACCATGTCCGACAGCGAGTCGTACTCGGCACCGAATGCGCTTTGCGTGTTGGTCATGCGCGCTACGCGGCCATCCAGGCCGTCGAGCACCATGGCGACGAAGATCGCAATGGCGGCGAAGGCGAAATACTTGCTCGCCTCGCGCGGGTCACCGGCGCTCAGAGCGCTCTGCGCGTTCATCGAGCTGATGATGGAATAAAAGCCGGCGAACAGGTTGGCAGTGGTGAACAGGTTAGGCAGCAGGTAGATGCCGCGGTGACGGACCTTGCGCCCTTCGGCATCATGGCCTTCTTCAACATGCTCATCGACAGGTAGCAGGCTTTCGGCGTCGGAGGGCTTGTTCGGCTCTTCGGGACGTTCGCTCATTAAAAGTACCTTGCAACAGGGTGGAATATGTTCGACATGGGCCCGCGAAACAGGTTCTGACAGCGAGCCACTGACCGCTTTATACCAGATGCAGGCGCCGCAAACGAAAAAACGCGGCCGAAGCCGCGTTTTTCATTTAACCAAGCAAGGCTTAGTTCTTGGCCTTGTCGACGATCTTGTTGGCCGAGATCCAAGGCATCATCGAGCGCAGTTGCTCGCCGATGATCTCGATGCCGTGGCTGGCGTTGTTGCGACGCTTGGCGGTCATCGATGGGTAGTTGGTAGCACCTTCGCTGATGAACATCTTCGCGTACTCGCCGTCCTGGATGCGCTTCAGAGCGTTGCGCATGGCCTTGCGGGATTCTTCGTTGATGACTTCAGGGCCGGTGACGTACTCACCGTACTCGGCGTTGTTGGAGATCGAGTAGTTCATGTTGGCGATACCGCCTTCGTACATGAGGTCAACGATGAGCTTCAGCTCGTGCAAGCACTCGAAGTAGGCCATTTCAGGCGCGTAGCCTGCTTCGACCAGCGTCTCGAAACCTGCTTTGACCAGCTCGACGGTACCGCCACACAGAACAGCCTGCTCACCGAACAGGTCGGTTTCGGTTTCGTCCTTGAAGGTGGTTTCGATGATGCCGGTACGGCCGCCACCCACGCCTGCAGCGTAGGACAGGGCGACGTTCTTGGCGTTGCCCGAAGCGTCCTGGTAGATAGCGATCAGGTCAGGGATACCGCCGCCTTTGACGAACTCGGAGCGAACGGTGTGGCCTGGGGCTTTCGGCGCGATCATGATCACGTCGAGGTCGGCACGTGGCACGACCTGGTTGTAGTGAATCGCGAAGCCGTGGGAGAAGGCCAGGGTAGCGCCCTTCTTGATGTTCGGCTCGATTTCGTTCTTGTACAGCGCGCCCTGGAACTCGTCCGGGGTGAGGATCATGACCAGGTCGGCAGCGGCAACGGCAGTGGCGACGTCAGCCACTTTCAGGCCGTGGGCTTCTGCCTTGGCAACGGTGGCCGAGCCTTTACGCAGACCGACGGTAACGTCTACACCGGAGTCTTTCAGGTTGCACGCCTGGGCGTGGCCCTGGGAACCGTAACCGATGATGGCGACTTTCTTGCCCTGGATGATGGAAAGGTCGCAGTCTTTATCGTAGAAAACTTTCATGAAATACCCCTGGTTATATCTCGGCCCCCTGGGGAGCCATCGCTAATTGTTGAAATTCAGATGCTGAGCACTTTGTCGCCACGGGCAATGCCGGTAACGCCGCTGCGCACGGTTTCGAGAATCGATGCAGTGCCGATGGCCTGGATGAAGCTGTCCAGTTTGTCGCTGGTGCCGCTGAGCTGCACGGTGTACACGCTGGCGGTCACATCGACGATCTGGCCACGGAAGATATCCGTGGTGCGCTTGATCTCGGCGCGCTGGGCACCGGTGGCCTTGACCTTGACCAGCATCAGTTCACGCTCGATGTGAGCGCTCTCCGACAGGTCGACAAGCTTGACCACTTCGACCAGCTTGTTGAGGTTCTTGGTGATCTGCTCGATCACTTCATCATGGCCAACGGTGGTCAGCGTCAGACGCGACAAGGTCGGGTCTTCGGTCGGCGCCACGGTCAGGCTTTCGATGTTGTAGTTGCGCTGGGAGAACAAGCCGACCACGCGAGACAAGGCACCGGGTTCGTTTTCCAGCAGCAGGGAGATGATGTGCCGCATATCAAGTACGCTCCGTCTTGCTCAGCCACATGTCACGCATCGAGCCGTCCTTGATTTGCATCGGGTAGACGTGCTCGCTGCGGTCGATCGCGATATCGATGAACACCAGGCGATCCTTCATCGCGAAAGCCTCTTCAAGCTTGGGCTTGAGGTCTTTCAGGCTGGTGATGCGGATACCCACATGGCCATAGGCCTCGGCCAGCTTGACGAAGTCCGGCAGCGACTCGACGTAGGAATGCGAGTGGCGACCGTTGTAGGCCATGTCCTGCCACTGGCGAACCATGCCCAACACGCCGTTGTTCATGTTGACGATCTTCACCGGCAGGCCGTACTGCATGCAGGTGGACAGCTCCTGGATGTTCATCTGGATGCTGCCCTCGCCGGTGACGCAGGCAACGTCCTGGTCCGGGAAGCTCAGCTTCACGCCCATGGCCGCCGGGAAGCCGAAGCCCATGGTGCCCAGGCCGCCGGAGTTGATCCAGCGGTTGGGTTTGTTGAAGCGGTAGTACTGCGCCGCGAACATCTGGTGCTGGCCAACATCGGAGGTAACGAATGCGTCGCCCTTGGTGACTTCGCACAGCGTCTCGATCACGTGCTGCGGCTTGATGACACTGCCGTCGCCCTTGTCGTAAGGGAACAGGTCGCCATCGCCACGCCATTCGTCGATCTGCTTCCACCACACGTCCAGCGCTGCCTTTTCAGGCTGCTCGCCGATCTCTTTGAGGATGCCGAGCATTTCGGTGAGCACGCTTTCGACCGGGCCTACGATTGGCACGTCGGCCTTGATCATTTTCGAGATCGACGCAGGGTCGATGTCGATGTGGATGATCTTGGCGTTCGGGCAGAACTTGGCCGGGCCGTTGACCACGCGGTCGTCGAAACGCGCGCCGACAGCGAAGATCACATCGGCGTTGTGCATGGCCAGGTTGGCGGTGTAGCTGCCGTGCATACCGAGCATGCCGAGGAACTGGCGGTCAGTACCTGGGAAGCAACCGAGGCCCATGAGGGTATTGGTGACCGGCAGGTTCAAGGTTTTGGCGATTTCGGTGAGCGCTTCGGAGCCGCCACCCAGAATCACGCCGCCGCCGGCGTAGACGATCGGGCGCTTGGCCGCCAGGAGCATTTCGGCTGCCTTGCGGATCTGGCCGGAGTGGCCACGCAGAGCCGGGCTATACGAACGCAGCTTGACCTTTTTCGGGTAGATGTACTCGAATTTCTCGGCCGGGTTGGTCATATCTTTTGGAATGTCGACCACGACCGGGCCTGGACGGCCGGACTGCGCCAGATAAAAGGCTTTTTTCAGAACTTCCGGGATTTCCGCAGCGTGTTTGATCATGAAGCTGTGCTTCACGATAGGCCGGGAAATACCGATCATGTCGGTTTCCTGGAAGGCATCGGTGCCGACCATGGTGCTAGGCACCTGACCGGACAGGATGACCATCGGGATGGAGTCCATGTACGCGGTGGCAATGCCGGTGATGGCATTGGTCGCGCCTGGGCCGGAAGTTACCAGTACCACGCCGGCCTTGCCGGTGGCACGGGCGTAACCGTCCGCCATATGGGTTGCAGCCTGTTCGTGACGGACCAGGATGTGCTGGACTTCCGGTTCCTTGAACAGTGCATCGTAAACATGCAGGAGAGCACCGCCTGGGTACCCGTAGATATGCTTAACGCCTTCGTCGCGCAAGAAGCGGACGACCATTTCAGCGCCGGATAAGAGCTCCACGTTGTTCACCTCTAAAACGCCAGAATACCGTCCTCACTGGACGGGTCTTAATAGGTTTACTGCCAAGCAGAGCATGAGCGAACGTCAGCACTGACTGAGCAAGTATTGGGAAAGCCCTTGTGTGTTGCGGGTCTTCCCACCCAGCGCGAGGTAACGCGTTGCGGGGTGTTACAAGTCGGCGCGGGTGTGCGCCTCATGATCTGCTTAGCGGGTCTGCTTCTGGCAGTCCCCCTACAGCGGAAGTTGGATTCTTGTGATTCGCGGCCAACAAGTCAAGAAAAATTATTGCCAATATTTCATCAAGATGAATCACCGCAACCACTAAAAACCGATGTAGCAGCAGGAAAAAGAAGATTTCCATAAAAAAGGGCCACAATCTGCGGCCCTTATGGGAAAAAGAGAAGAAATCAGGCGGATGGGCTGATCAATTGATCAAACGCTGCCAACAGGCGGCGCAGCTCCCGGCTTTGCTCCGGGCGGTCGCCGAACACGGTTTCAGCCATGACCAGAATCCCCGAGGCATTGGGCAGTGGGTGCCCATGTTCGAGAATCACCGCCATGCGTGGCAGGAATATCCACTGCAGCCACTGCTCGAACGCCATGCTGTCCACCGCAAACGGCACCGTGCTACCCAGCGCCTCGGCACTGGGCGTGGCATCGCTCCACCAGCCCTGAACCTTGAGCTCGCGCTCGATCAGCAGCAGGTGGTCGGCAATCTGCAGAATGCGTGGGTCCATTACAGGTTGACCCGGGCTTTTTGCCTGGCAAGGGCGGCACCGGCGCTGTCACCCTGCTTCTCGCGGGCTTGGGCAATGGTGTTCCACAGTTGCGCCTGCAGGTCTGGGCGGCCGTTGGCGTAGGTCAGGGCACGACGGGCGAGTTGCTCGGACTGCGCGGCATCACCTTGCGACAAACGCACCTGAGCCAGGCGGAACAGCACCTGCGGCTCGCGCGGAGCGATGCGCTGGGCACGCTCCAGGCTCGACGAAGCGCCGTTGAAGTCGCCACTGCTCTGTTGCTGCTGGGCGGTGGTCAGCAGCGCCAGCACCGGGCCATCTAGCTGCTCGTCGGCCGACAGCCCGCCACTGTTGCTACGCGGGATACCAGTGGGCGCCTGGGTAGCCGCAGGTGCGCTGCTCATCGAGGCAATGTCGAACGGCTCGTCGGCCACCGGGTTTGGGTTGGTGCTGATCGGGCCACTGCTGACCGGGCCGGGGGTAATCGGCCCGGTGCTGATCGGCGTAGTGCTGATCGGGGCGCCACCGCTACCCTGCGGAATCATCACGGTCACGCCGGAGTCTTCCGGCAGCGATTGCGCCTGGTTGCTGCCGCCACTGGTCGGGTAGGCCGACGGGCGCTTGGCCGAAACGCGCTCGCTGTTGGAAACCCGGGTGCCCGAATCGACCACCGGAATATTGCCACGCGGAACGCTCGCGCAGCCGTGCAGAACGGCTACCGCGGTCAAGGCAGGAATCCACCACTTGTTCACTTCACACCCTCATTAAACGCTGTGCTCAATTCATCCAGCCCTTGACCCAGTCCATGACCGATTCTGCCGGGTTTTGCTCACCACCACAGGCGGCGCCGGCGGGTGGCTCGCTGCCGCGAATATACGGCATCTGCACCGCTCCCGGACAGCTTGCATCGGAACCCTGGCCAGTGTGCGGGTCGATCCATGCCTGCACCACGTTGTCCGGTTGCGGCATGTCCAGCGGCAGCGGGTCGGCCTTCTTCATGAAGCTGGTCCACACCTGCAGCGCACCGGTGGCACCGGTGAACGGTGTTTTGCCGTTGTCATCGCGGCCCAGCCACACCACGGCCAGCAAGTCCTGGCTGAAGCCTGAGAACCAGCTGTCGCGCGAGTCGTTACTGGTGCCGGTCTTGCCGGCCAGGGTCAGCGAGCTTGGCAGCACGTTGTACACCGAACGCCCGGTACCTTCACGCATCACCCGCTGCATGGCGTTCTGCACCAGATAAATGGCACCCGGGTCGAAGGTTTGCTGGATCTGGAACGGGTAACGCTTGAGCGGTTCGCCTTCGGCGGTCAGCACGCTGCGGATACCGCGCATCGGCGTGTTGAAACCGCCGTTGGCGATGGTCTGGAACATGTTCGCGACCTGCATTGGCGACATGCCACCGGCGCCCAGCAGCATTGCCGGGAACGCTGGCCAGTCGACCTGCACGCCCAGCCGGCCGATGGTCTTGATCACGTTCGGTACGCCGACTTCAAGGCCCAGCTTGGCGGTGGACAGGTTCAGCGAGTTGGCCAGCCCCTGGTACAGGTAGATGGTGCCATGGGCGCGGCGGTCGTAGTTCTGCGGCCGCCACACTTGCCCATCGGCGCCTTTGACCGAGAACGGTTCATCCTGCACCCAGGTGGTCAGGGTGTATTTGCTCGGCTGTTCGAGCGCCGTCAGGTACACCGATGGCTTGACCAGCGAGCCGATCGGGCGCACCGCATCCAGCGCGCGGTTGAAGCCGGCAAAGCCTGCCAGGCGGCTGCCGATCAGGGCCTGCACTTCGCCGGTTTCGGGGTTGGTGACGACCATTGCCGATTCCACTTCGTCGGCCCCTTTGCGCCCAGACAGGCGCTTGAAGGTCTCGCTCATCGCGGTTTCGGCCTTCATCTGCAGGATCGGGTCGAAGCTTGTGAAGATGCGCAGGCCTTCTTCGGTAAGGTCTTCGTCGCGGTAGTCCTGACGCAGCTGACGCTTGACCAGGTCGAGGAACGCCGGGAACGAGCTGTCAGCCAGGCTGCCGCGCTTGGTCACACCCAGTGGCATTTTCTTCGCAGCATCGACCACTTCCTGGGTGGCCACGCCCTGCTCTACCAGCAGGTCGAGCACCAGGTTGCGCCGTTGCAGGGCGCGCTCAGGGTGACGCCGGGGGTTGTAGTAGGACGGCCCCTTGACCATGCCCACCAACAAGGCGATCTGGTGCAGCTTGAGCTCTTGCAGCGGCTGGCTGAAGAAGAACTGGCTGGCAAGCCCGAAGCCGTGCACGGCGCGCTGGCCATCCTGGCCGACGAACACCTCGTTGAGGTAGGCCTCGAGGATTTCGCGTTTCTCGTAGTGCACCTCAAGCAGCACCGACATCATCGCTTCGGTCAGTTTGCGGCTGAGGCTGCGCTCGTTGGTTAGGAAGAAGTTCTTCACCAGCTGTTGGGTCAGGGTACTGCCGCCCTGGCGCATGGCGCCCGACGAAGTGTTGACCCAGATCGCCCGGGCGATGGACTTGGGCGAGACGCCAAAGTGGCTGTAGAAGTCGCGGTCTTCGGTGGCGATCAGGGTTTCGAGCAGGTACGGCGGCACCTGATCGATCTTGATCAGGATGCGGTCTTCAAGGTTTTTCGGGTAGATACCGCCGATCATCAGCGGCTCCAGGCGTACCACATCGAGCTTGCCGCCATTGGCGCCAGCCAGCCCGGCCACGTAGTCACCGGAGAAGCGCACACGCACGAACTGCGCAGGCTCCATGCCTTCATAGAACTGGAAGCCACGGGTATTGATGTCGATGGTATTGCCATTGACCGACGCAGCACCCGGGCCACTGGCCGAGGTTTCGCGGCGATAGCCCAGGGCATCGAGTTCGGTAAGGAAATCTTCCTTGCTCAGTTTCTGGCCGACGAACAGCTCCAGCGGCCGGGCGTACACCTTGGCCGGGATTGTCCAGCGCTTGCCGGAGAACTTCTCCTGAACGGTGGCGTCGAGGTAAACCGCGAAGCCGGCGATCACTACCAGGCCAACCAGGCTGAGCTTGAGCGCCCAGCCCAGCAGGGCGCGGACGCGGCCGGTCGGGCGTTTTTTGGGGGTGCGGGAATTTCGGGTACGAGTCATGGCGGCGGATTATACGCACTTTCAAAAAGGGGGGCAGACGGCTGCGGCGGTTTGCAGGGACGGCACCATTGACCATAATGTCGGCTTTGAATTCCCTGACCCTTCAAAGGACGATCCGTGAGCCAAGCCCTGATCAGCGCACTGCAGAACCCTGCCCTCTTTCCGCACCCGGTGGCGGGCTTCCAGCTCATCGAGACGCACATCTCCTGGGTCCTGCTTACTGGCGAATACGCCTACAAAATAAAGAAACCGATGAACTTCGGGTTTCTCGACTTCACCTCCCTCGACCAGCGCGGCCACTTCTGCCGTGAAGAGCTGCGCCTGAACCAGCGCCTGACCGAAGGCCTGTACCTGGACGTATTGCCGATTACCGGCAGCGCCGAGGCCCCGCAGCTGGGCGGTGAAGGCGAAGTGATCGAGTACGCGCTGAAAATGCGCCAGTTCCCCCAAGGCCAGATGCTCAACACCTTGCAGGCCAACGGTGAACTGAACGCCGGGCACATCGACCAGATGGCCCAGCAGATTGCCGAATTCCACCTGCAAGCGCCGAAAGTCTCGCCAGAGCACCCACTGGGCACCCCTGACAGCGTCATGGCGCCGGTCGAGCAGAACTTTGAGCAAATCCGCCCGTTCCTCAGCGACAAGGCCGACCTGCAGCAACTGGACAACCTGCAAGCCTGGGCCCGCAGCAGCTTCGAGCGCCTGCATGGGCTGCTAGAGGCGCGCAAGGCCAATGGCTTTATCCGCGAGTGCCACGGCGATATCCACCTGGGCAACGCCACGCTGATCGACGGCAAGGTGGTGATCTTCGACTGCATCGAGTTCAACGAACCGTTCCGCCTGACCGACGTGTATGCCGACGTCGGCTTTTTGGCCATGGACCTCGAAGACCGTGGCCTGAAGTGCCTGGCGCGGCGCTTCATCAGCCAGTACCTGGAACTGACCGGTGATTACCAGGGCCTGGAACTGCTGAACTTCTACAAGGCCTACCGCGCCCTGGTGCGGGCCAAGGTTGCGCTGTTCAGCATGCCGGCCGAGGCCGATGGCGTGCAGCGCGCCACCACCCTGCGCACCTACCGCAACTACGCCAACCTGGCAGAAAGCTATAGCGCCATCCCTTCGCGCCTGCTGGCGATCACCCTTGGTGTGTCGGCGGTCGGCAAGAGCCATGTGGCCATGCGCCTGGTCGAAGCGCTGGGCGCGGTGCGGGTGCGTTCGGATATCGAGCGCAAACGCCTGTTCGGCGAGCAACAAGCCGACGCCGCAGGCCAACTGCAGGCCGGTATCTATGACCAGGCCGCCAGCGCTGCCACCTACCAGCAGCTGCACCAGATCGCCACGACCATTCTCAAAGCCGGCTTCCCGGTGGTGCTGGATGCCACCTACCTCAAGCAGGCCCAGCGCGAGGCTGCCGCCAAAGTGGCCAGCAGCACCGGTACGCCGTTCCTGATTCTCGACTGCCAGGCACCGGATGCGGTCATTGCCAGCTGGTTGCAGCAGCGCCAGGCCGAGAATACCGACCCGTCCGACGCCACGCTTGAAGTGATCAAGGCGCAGCAGGCCAATCGCGAAGCGCTGACCAGCGAAGAGCAGCCGCACTGCAAGCGCGTCGACACCCAGGACAGCGCCAGCATGGATCAACTGATCGAGCAGATTCGCCAGCACCTGCCCGGCCTTTGAGGTTACAGGCGTGAAGCAGTCGACAGTTCAGGCCTGAAGTCAGGCGCCTTCTCAGTGATGTCATTACAATATCATCACAACTCATACAAGGAGGCGCCGCCATGAACCAACCCCGTCAGCTGGACAACGTGCTGTTCACCCTGGTTCGCGACGAAAAGATCGCCGCCTTCAACCGCGAGAAAGCCGCGCACGCCTCGATCGATTTTCGTGGTGGCGACTTCCGTGGGCTGGACCTGCGCGAGATGGACGTCAGCGGTGTCGACTTCTCCGACGCTTACTTCCGCGCAGCCGACCTGCGTGGCCTGGACCTTCGGGAAAACGGCCTGGAGGGCGCAAGCCTTGCCCATGCGCAGATTTCCGGCACCTACTTCCCGGCCGAACTGAGTGCTGACGAGATTCTGATGTCGGTCAAGTACGGCACCCGCCTGCGTTATCGCACAGCCCGCTGATACCGTCGCGGCCGGGCATGGATTCTGTAGGAGAGTGATGCTAGCTGTGCAGGCCTCATCGCAGGCTGGCGCCAGCTCCCACAAAGACTGTGCCGGCTGTGATGGAGATGTCTGACTGAGATCTTGTGGGAGCTGGCGCCAGCCTGCGATGGGGCCGGTGCAGGTTGCACACAACCAACAAGCAGGCTGTGCCCCGTAACTCCGGCATCCCGTCGGCCCCTATGGCAAAAGGCCGCGCAATCGCCAAGCCCCGCTACACTCCTCTCAGACCTGCTCGCGATTTATCCCTCTACCCCGTTCAGCCATCGCAAGGAGGCTTGATGAACGATGAATTGCAGCACCTGAAAAACCTTGGCAAAACCTCCGCACAATGGCTGCACGCCGCCGGTATTCACAGCGCATCGGACCTGCGCCGCCTCGGCGCTGTGGGCGCGTATCAGGCAGTCAGAACGCGAGGGTTCCGGGCTTCGAAAGTGCTGCTGTACGCCATTGAAGGCGCCCTGCTGGACATGCATTGGAACGACCTGCCCGCCGAACGCAAGGAAGCGCTCAACGAACAGCTGAACGCAAAGTGCCATCCGTCGCCGGCCGGAAAATAAATCAGAAACAGCCATTGACTACGAAATGAGAATCGTTATGATTATCACAACTGGTCGCGAGACTGGTTGGATACTCTGAAAGGCCTTGGTTCGGACTTTCAGATTATCTCCTCATCAGGCTAATCACGGTTTTTGACCCGCCAATTTGGCGGGTCTTTTTTTGCCTGTCGTACAGCCACCTCTGTCCAAACGCAGCTCACGTCTTGTGGCGAATACAAGAACTGCGCACCATAGCCGCCTCAATGCGCTACGCCGTCCATCAACAAGATGCCCCTCATGCATTACCTCTGCCCCAGCGCCACCCTGAAAGAAGGCCACAGCCGGGCGTTCACCCTGGACGGCACGCAGCTGTTCGGCGTGCGCCGCAACGGCACCGTGTACCTGTACCGCAACAGCTGCCCGCACCGTGGCATCAGCCTGAACTGGGACCAGGACCAGTTTCTCGACGCCAGCGGCACGTTGATCCAGTGCGCTCATCATGGCGCGCAGTTCATCATCGACAGCGGCGAGTGCATCACCGGGCCATGTGCGGGGGAATGGCTGGAGGCCCTGGGCTGCCACGAAGACAGCCAGGGGGTCTGGCTTACCGAGTGAGCAGCACTGGCAGCGGCCGGTCGATGACAATCTGCTCGGCGTCCAGGCGCGCGCCATACGCAAGCACCTCCACCCCATCAGCCACCGCCGCGCGCAGCGCATCGGCATAGGCCGAGTCGATTTCGTCGGCCGGGCGCACCGCCTCGATGCCGGTGAGGTTCACGCAGTACAGTTGTACGGCGCGGATGCCCTGGCGCGCCAAGGCGGCGAGCTCGCGCAGGTGCTTGGCGCCGCGCTGGGTGACGGCGTCGGGGAAGGCGGCCACCGCCGTGTCGGGGTAACCGAGGGTGACACTCTTGACCTCGACATAGGCCGGGCCGCTGTCGAACTGCAGGTAGAAGTCGATGCGGCTGCGCTCCTCGCCATACGCCACTTCACGCCGGAGCGCGGTGAAACCGGCCAGTTCAGTGATCACTCCGGCCCGCAGCGCCTCCTCGACCAGCGCGTTGGCCCGCCCGGTGTTGACGCAGGCCAGCCGCCCCTGCGGCGTTTCGCTGATTTCCCAAGTGCCGGGCAGCTTGCGCTTGGGGTCGTTGGAGCGGCTGAACCAAACCTGCCCGCCTTCGCGCATGCAGTTGAGCATGGAGCCGGTGTTGGGGCAGTGGATGGTCAGTTGCTCGCCGCAGGCCAGTTCGATGTCGGCAAGAAAGCGTTTATAGCGGCGCAGCAGGCGCGCCTGTTCCAGTTCAGGGAAAAGCATCAGCCCTGCCAGCTGCGCAGGCCGCGGGCGATACGCTGCACCGCCTCTTCCAGGCGCTGGACGTTCTGGGTGTAGGCAAAACGCACGTGATGGCTGGACTGATGCCGGCCAAAATCGACACCTGGGGTAAAGGCCACCGCCTCGGTTTCCAGGAAGTGCTTGCAGAATGCAAAGGCATCGCCGCCGAATGCGCTGATATCGGCGTACAGATAAAACGCCCCTTGCGGCTCCACGGCAATGCCGAAGCCCAGCTCACGCAGCGCGGGCAACAGGTAGTCACGGCGGCGCGCAAACTCGGCGCGGCGTTCTTCGAGGATGGCCAGGGTGTCCGGCTGGAAGCACGCAAGCGCGGCATGCTGGGCCATGCTCGGCGCACTGATGTAGAGGTTCTGCGCCAGTTTTTCGAGGTCACCCACCGCCGACGGCGGCGCCACCAGCCAACCCAGGCGCCAGCCGGTCATGCCGAAATATTTGGAAAAACTATTAAGGACAAAGGCTTCATCGTCCACTTCCAACACGCTTGAAGCGTCCATGCCATAGGTCAGACCGTGGTAGATCTCATCCACCACCAAGTGGCCGTTGCGCGCACGGGTGGCCTTGGACAGGCCGGCCAACTGGTCGCGGTCAAGCACGGTGCCGGTCGGGTTGGCAGGCGAGGCCACCAGCGCACCGACGCTGTCTTTGTCCCAGTAGCGCTCGACCAGGTCTGCGGTCAGCTGATAGTTCACATCGGGCCCCACCGGCACCAGTTGCGCGCCGCCTTCGACCAGGCGCAGGAAATGCCGGTTGCACGGGTAGCCAGGGTCGGCCAGCAGCCAGTGCTTGCCGGGGTCCACCAGCAGGCTGCTGGCCAACAGCAGCGCGCCAGAGCCGCCCGGGGTGACCAGCACGCGCTCAGGGTCAAGGTCGACGCCGTAGCGCTGCCCATAGAAGCCGGCAATCGCCTCGCGCAGTTGCGGCAACCCGCGTGCAGCGGTGTAGCGGGTGTGGCCATTGGCCAAGGCCGCTTGCCCGGCGGCGACGATTGGCGCGGCGGTGGTGAAGTCCGGCTCGCCGATTTCGAGGTGGATCACATCACGGCCTGCGGCCTGCAGCTCGTTGGCGCGCGCCAGCAGGGCCATGACGTGAAAGGGTTCGATGGCGCGACTGCGCGCACTGTGTGGCTGAGCCATGGGCCTTCTCTCAATTGGGTCTAGACTGGTGATTCTAACCGCGCAATCTACCGAACGTGCCGTTCACGCCGCTGTCCATAGCATCCATGGCACGGGCTAGCGCACCCCGGTGCTATCTGGTAAGTTCGGCGGCTCGCAGTCGCAGGGCCGGCGGGTGCCGGAGATGGAATCAAGCCTGCGCATTGGATCAGATGAGTGAGAGGCGGTCTATTCATGTCCACCGTAGAAAAGCAAAAAGCCGGTCAGACCATGTACGGTGTCGAGCCTTATAAGGAAACCAAAGGCGAAGAGTACATGGGTGAACCCATGCGCAAGCACTTCACCAAGCTGCTGGGCGCCTGGAAACTTGAGCTGATGACCAGTGTCGATCAGACCGTGACTCACATGAAGGACGAAGCAGCCAACTTCCCTGACCCGGCCGACCGTGCCAGCCAGGAAGAAGAGTTCGCCCTTGAACTGCGTAACCGGGATCGCGAGCGCAAGTTGATCAAGAAGATCGACAAGACCTTGCAGAAGATCCAGGACGAAGAGTACGGCTGGTGCGAATCCTGCGGTATCGAGATCGGCCTGCGCCGCCTTGAAGCCCGCCCGACCGCCGACCTGTGCTTCGACTGCAAGGAAATCGCCGAGAAAAAGGAAAAGACGGTCGGCAAAGGCTGATCCGAATCCTGCAAAGACGGGGCGTAGGGGTTGCCGGGCATTGCCTGCGCAGCCGCTACGCCCCGTCTTCATTTATATAGCCTGCGCAGACCATGACCGACTCCCGCTATATCGGGCGCTTCGCCCCCACCCCCAGTGGCTTGCTGCATTTTGGCTCGCTGGTCGCCGCCCTCGCCTCCTGGCTGGATGCCCGCGCCGTCAACGGCCAATGGCTGCTGCGCGTGGAAGACACCGACCCTCCTCGGGAAATGCCCGGTGCCCGCGATGCGATCCTGCACACCCTGGAAAGCTACGGCCTGCACTGGGATGGCGAGGTGGTGTGCCAGAGCCTGCGCCATGACGCCTACGCCGCCGTGGTCGACCGCTTGTTCAGCATGGGCCTGGCCTATGCCTGCACCTGTTCGCGCAAGCAGCTCGAAGGATACGGTGGGGTTTACCCAGGCCATTGCCGCAATGCTGGGCATGCCCGTGACGGTGCGGCGATTCGTGTGCGGGTGCCGGAACTGATCTACCGCTTCAATGACCGGGTGCAAGGGCCGTTCGAGCAGCACCTGGGCCGCGAAGTGGGCGACTTCATTATTCAGCGTCGCGACGGGCTGTACGCCTACCAATTGGCGGTGGTGCTGGATGACGCCTGGCAGGGGGTGAGCGATGTGGTGCGCGGCGCCGACCTGCTGGACAACACGCCGCGCCAGCTGTACCTGCAGGAACTGCTCGGGTTCTGCGAGCCGCGTTATCTGCATATCCCGTTGATTACCCAGCCGGACGGGCACAAGCTGGGCAAGTCGTACCGCTCGCCACCGCTGGCGCCTGCCGAAGCCACCCCGCTGCTGCTCAGGGCGTTGCGGGCGTTGGGGCAAGCTACCGAGGCGCAGTGGGCGCAGGCGTCACCTGACGAGGTGCTGGCCATTGCCCGCCAGCAATGGCAGCCGCAGAACATCCCCCGGCAGATGAGCGTGCCCGAGGCTGATTTGCACTAAAGCAGGCCCGGCCTATCGCAGGCTTTCGCCAGCTCCCACAGAGGCCGCGTCAGCTGCAATATTGGTGTCTGGCTCAATTCCTGTGGGAGATTCTATGGTTTTGTACAACCCTGTTTTCGCCAGACATATCTCCTTGTGGCGAGCGGGCTTGCCACAACTATCTATCGTTTCCCACAGGATGGGGTACAACCAGCAATGTTGCGGTTGAGCACGGTCTCTGTGGGAGCTGGCGATAGCCTGCGATGAGGCCAGCACAGGCAACCCCGGTGGCGCAAAACCCAGCCATTTCAAAACCTTGGCCAATACCGTGGATTCCCGCTACCCTCGCCCCCGCCATTTGCAGCAATAATCAACGCCAAACCCGCAGCGCCCAACCATCGAGGCCAGCATGTACATCTATCGTTTGGTCCTGCTTCTGGTCGTGGGGATCTATCTGTTCTCCCCGGCCATCATGGACTGGTGGATCGAGCCGACCGGAGCCTGGTACCGCCCGTACCTGCTCTGGCTGATCCTGATCGTCGTCACCTTCATCCTGCAGAGCCAACGAGATGCCGATGAGCTTTAGTCTGACCCAGATGATCCTGATCAGCGCCGCCTACCTGCTGGTGCTGTTCGGCGTGGCCTGGATCAGCGAACGCGGGTTGATCCCGCGCGCCATCATCCGCCACCCCCTGACCTACACCCTATCGCTGGGCGTCTACGCCAGTGCCTGGGCCTTCTATGGCTCGGTCGGCCTGGCCTACCAGTACGGCTATGGCTTCCTGGCCTGCTACCTGGGGGTGTCCGGGGCGTTCCTGCTCGCCCCGGTGCTGCTGTACCCGATCCTCAAGATCACCCGCACCTACCAGTTATCCTCGCTGGCCGACCTGCTGGCGTTTCGCTTTCGCAGCACCTGGGCCGGCGCACTGACCACCATCTTCATGCTGATCGGCGTGCTGCCCTTGCTCGCCCTGCAAATCCAGGCGGTGGCCGACTCCATCAGCATCCTCACCGGCGAGCCGGTCAAGGCGCGGGTGGCATTTGCGTTCTGTGCGCTGATCACCCTGTTCACCATTTTCTTCGGCTCGCGGCATATCGCCACCCGTGAAAAACACGAAGGCCTGGTGTTCGCCATTGCCTTCGAGTCGGTGATCAAGCTGCTGGCCCTGGGTGGTATCGGCCTGTATGCGCTGTATGGCGTATTCGGTGGCCCACACGAACTGGAGCTGTGGCTGCTGCAGAACCAGACCGCACTGGCCGCGTTGCACACCCCGTTGCAGGAAGGCCCGTGGCGGACCTTGCTGCTGGTGTTCTTCGCCTCGGCCATCGTCATGCCGCACATGTACCACATGGCCTTCACCGAGAACCTCAGCCCGCGCTCGCTGGTCAGCGCCAGCTGGGGCCTGCCGCTGTTCCTGCTGCTGATGAGCCTGGCGGTGCCACTGGTGTTGTGGGCCGGCCTGCGCCTGGGCGCCAGCACCAACCCGGAATATTTCACCCTCGGGCTGGGCATCGCCGCCAACAATGAGGCGCTGGCGCTACTGGCCTACGTCGGCGGGCTGTCGGCCGCCAGCGGGCTGATCATCGTCACCACCCTGGCGCTGTCGGGCATGGCCCTGAACCACCTGGTGCTACCTCTTTACCAGCCGCCCGCCGAGGGCAATATCTACCGCTGGCTGAAATGGACCCGCCGCGCGCTGATTGTTGCCATCATCACCGCAGGCTTTGTCTTCTACCTCACCCAGAACAACCACCAGAGCCTGGCCAACCTGGGCATCGTCGCCTTCGTGGCCACCTTGCAGTTCCTGCCCGGCGTGCTTTCGGTGCTGTACTGGCCAACCGCCAACCGACGCGGCTTCATCGCCGGCCTGCTGGCGGGCATGCTGGTATGGATGCTGACCATGCTGCTGCCGCTGCTGGGCAACCTGCAGGGCTTCTACATCCCGATGCTGGATGTGATCTACGTGCTGGACGACACCAGCTGGCACATGGCAGCAATTGGTTCGCTGGCTGCCAACGTGCTGCTGTTCACGCTGATTTCACTGTTTACCAACGCCAGCAGCGAAGAAGCCAGCGCCGCCGAAGCCTGCGCTGTGGATAACGTACGCCGCCCGCAACGCCGTGAGCTGCATGCCGCCTCGCCGCAGGAATTCGCCACCCAACTGGCTAAGCCTTTGGGTGCCAAGGCTGCGCAAAAGGAAGTCGAGCAGGCGCTGCGCGACCTTTACCTGCCGTTCGATGAGCGCCGCCCGTATGCCCTGCGCCGCCTGCGCGACCGTATCGAGGCCAACCTGTCCGGCCTGATGGGCCCAAGCGTGGCCCAGGACATGGTCGAAACCTTTCTGCCGTACAAGTCCGGTAACGAAAACTACGTGACCGAGGACATCCACTTCATCGAAAGCCGGCTTGAGGACTACCACTCGCGCCTGACCGGCCTTGCCGCCGAACTCGACGCCCTGCGCCGCTACCACCGGCAGACCTTGCAAGAGCTGCCCATGGGCGTCTGCTCGCTGGCCAAGGACCAGGAAATCCTGATGTGGAACAAAGCCATGGAAGAGCTGACCGGTATCGCTGCCAAGCACGTAGTCGGTTCGCGCCTGGTAACCATCACCGAGCCATGGCGCGGCCTGTTGCAAGGCTTCATCAACGTGCCCGACGAACACCTTCACAAGCAGCGCCTGGCGCTCGACGGCCAGCCGCGCTGGCTGAACCTGCACAAGGCCGCCATCGACGAGCCGCTGGCACCGGGCAACAGCGGCCTGGTGCTGCTGGTAGAGGACCTCACCGAAACCCAGGCCCTGGAAGACAAGCTGGTGCACTCCGAGCGCCTGGCCAGCATTGGCCGCCTGGCCGCAGGCGTGGCCCACGAGATCGGCAACCCGATCACCGGCATCGCCTGCCTGGCGCAGAACCTGCGCGAGGAGCGCGAGGGCGACGGCGAGATCATCGAGCTGTCCAGCCAGATCCTCGAACAGACCAAGCGCGTGTCGCGCATCGTGCAGTCGCTGATGAGCTTCGCCCACGCCGGCGGCAGCCAGCAGAACAGCGAAGAGCCGGTGTGCCTGGCCGAGGTGGCGCAGGACGCCATTGGTCTGCTGGCGCTTAACCGGCGCAATTTCGAAGTACAGTTCTTCAACCTGTGCGACCCCGAGCACTGGGTGGCAGGCGACCCGCAACGCCTGGCGCAGGTGCTGATCAACCTGCTGTCCAACGCCCGCGACGCCACCCCAGCCGGCAGCGCGGTACGGGTGCGCACCGAAGCCACCGAGCATACCGTCGACTTGGTCGTGGAAGACGAAGGCAGCGGCATCCCGAAAAACATCATGGACCGGCTGTTCGAACCGTTCTTCACCACCAAGGACCCAGGCGAGGGAACCGGACTGGGGCTCGCGCTGGTCTATTCCATCGTGGAAGAGCATTATGGGCAAATCACCATCGACAGCCCGGCCGACATCGAGCGCCAGCGTGGTACCCGGATCCGCGTGACCCTGCCCCGGCATGTCGTAGCGACGTCCCCTGAAATTCGAGACCGTCGAGAGAATTGAATCAATGCCGCATATTCTGATCGTCGAAGACGAAACCATCATCCGTTCGGCCTTGCGCCGTCTGCTTGAACGCAACCAGTACCAGGTCAGCGAAGCAGGCTCGGTGCAGGAAGCCCAGGAACGCTTCAGCATTGCCACGTTCGACCTTATCGTCAGCGACCTGCGCCTGCCTGGCGCCCCAGGCACCGAGCTGATCAAGCTCGGCCAGGGCAAGCCGGTATTGATCATGACCAGCTACGCCAGCCTGCGCTCGGCGGTGGACTCGATGAAAATGGGCGCGGTGGACTACATCGCCAAACCGTTCGACCATGACGAGATGCTGCAGGCCGTGGCCCGTATTCTGCGTGACCGGCCAAGCACGCCGGCGCCAACAGCGCCTGCCGAAACCCGCCCAGGCACTGCCAAGGCCACGGCCGACAAACCCGCTGCCGCCGCCGCCAATGGCGAAATTGGCATCATCGGCTCCTGCGCACCGATGCAAGAGCTGTACGTAAAAATCCGCAAGGTCGCCCCGACCGACTCCAATGTGCTCATCCAGGGCGAGTCGGGCACCGGCAAAGAGCTGGTGGCGCGCGCCCTGCACAACCTGTCGCGGCGCGCCAAGGCGCCGATGATCTCGGTAAACTGCGCTGCCATTCCCGAAACCCTGATCGAGTCCGAACTGTTCGGCCACGAAAAAGGCGCGTTCACTGGCGCCAGCGCTGGCCGTGCAGGCTTAGTCGAAGCCGCCGACGGCGGCACGCTGTTCCTCGATGAAATCGGCGAACTGCCGCTCGAAGCCCAGGCCCGCCTGCTGCGGGTGCTGCAAGAGGGCGAGATTCGCCGGGTCGGTTCGGTGCAGTCGCAAAAGGTCGATGTGCGCCTGATCGCCGCGACCCACCGGGACCTGAAAAACCTGGCCAAGGCCGGGCAGTTCCGCGAAGACCTTTATTACCGCCTGCACGTCATTGCACTGAAGCTGCCCGCACTGCGCGAGCGCGGCCCGGACGTCAACGAAATCGCCAGCGCCTTCCTGGCCCGCCAGAGTGCGCGCATTGGCCGCGACGACCTGCATTTCTCCAGCGAAGCCGAACAAGCCATCCGCCACTACAGTTGGCCGGGCAACGTGCGCGAGCTGGAAAACGCCGTGGAGCGTGCGGTCATTCTCAGCGAGAGCCCGGAGATATCCGCCGAACTGCTGGGCATCGACATCGAGCTGGCCGACCTTGAAGACGACGACCTGCTCGACAGCCTGCCAGGCATGGCCGGGGGGGGCAGCAATGCCAGCCACGAGCCTACCGAGGACCTGTCGCTGGAAGACTACTTCCAGCACTTCGTGCTTGAGCACCAGGACCACATGACCGAAACCGAGCTTGCGCGCAAACTCGGGGTTAGCCGCAAATGCCTGTGGGAACGCCGCCAACGCCTGGGAATCCCACGGCGCAAGAGCAACGCCACCAGCGACAACTGATTCGGCTCGGCCCAACGCGGGGCAAGCTTTCTCTCACCGGCGTGGGAGCGGGCTTGCCCCGCGATGCGTTCAGCACCCGGTAACAGATCAGTTGCGTAAAAATCTGTTACCGCAGCTGTCAGCCGTAACAGCGCCCGAGGCGTACGGTAACGAAATTTCTACATTTGCCCGGCGCACACAACCTGCGAAATGGCCAAAACCCCCGGTTTCATTGGGTTTTGAAAAGTTGGCACGGCACCTGCTATATCTTTGGTACAAGAACAATAAGAAGCACTGCAACTCATAACAAGAACAAGACGAAACGGCTCACGCACAATAAAAACAAGACGGCGGAGGCGCAGCTAACTGATTCTTTTGGAGAGGAGTTGTGTTTGGGGCTAGCCCCACGATCAGGCAGAGAACAACAAAAACTGCACTTAAAAGCAGCACCTGAACTGGTTGGACCGCAAGGTCAGCATCATCTCGGCGATCAAAGCAATCCGTTTGCTCTTCACCCCCGGTCTGGGGGTCGTTCACAGGCCAAGGCCTGGTGAACAGGGCACTCAACAAAAACAAGAAGCCCGACATAAAAACAATAAGAGCACACAACGACTTGGTGGGGAGCTTAGGCTCCCCATTGTCGTTTCTGGCCCTCTGCCACGGGGGTTGGCACACCGCCTACACCATTCCTCCAGTAAATGCTAGAATCCCCGCCCATCATGCGGCCATTCCCCTATCCATGGCCGAACATTCCTTCAAACAGTGCATCCCATGCTGAAGAAGTTGTTCCAGTCTTTCCGCCCGCCAGTCCCTGGCCAGCACCACAGGCGCACCACGCCTGAAGTGATCAATAAAAGCCAGCACTCGCTGCAACGCAGCCAGTTCAGCCGCCATGCGGTTGGCATCGTCGAACGCCTGCAGGCGGCCGGCTACCAGGCTTACCTGGTCGGCGGCTGCGTGCGCGACATGCTGCTGGGCATCACGCCCAAGGACTTCGATGTCGCCACCAGCGCCACGCCTGAACAGGTGCGTGCCGAGTTCCGCAATGCCCGTATCATTGGCCGGCGCTTCAAGCTGGTCCACGTGCATTTCGGCCGCGACATCATCGAAGTCGCCACCTTCCGCGCCCCGCATTCGGACGAGGACCAGGTCGACAGCCACCGTTCCTCGCACAACGCCAGCGGCCGCATCCTGCGTGACAACGTATACGGCACCCTGGAAGAAGACGCGCAACGCCGCGACTTCACCATCAATGCCCTGTACTACGACCCGGTCAGCGAGCGCGTGCTCGACTACGCCAACGGCATGCACGATGTGCGTAACCGTCTGCTGCGCCTGATCGGCGACCCGACGCACCGCTACCAGGAAGACCCAGTGCGGATGCTGCGCGCCGTGCGCTTTGCCGCCAAGCTGAATTTTGGTATCGAAAAACATACCGTGGCGCCAATCCGCGACCTGGCCCGCATGCTGCGCGATATCCCGCCGGCACGCCTGTTCGAAGAAAGCCTCAAGCTGTTCCTGAATGGCCAAGGCGCGCTGACCTTCGAAATGCTGGTCGACCTGAACCTGTTCGAGCCCCTGTTCCCGGCCAGCAGCCAGGCCCTGGAAGAGCGTCCGACCTACGCCCACACCTTGATCAGCCAGGCGCTCAGCAACACCGACCTGCGCGTCAAGCAGGGCAAGCCGGTAACGCCTGCGTTCCTGTTTGCCGCATTGCTGTGGCCCGCATTGCCAGGCCGCGTGCTGCAACTGCAAAGCCAGGGCGTGCCGCCGATTCCCGCCATGAACGGTGCGGCCCACGACCTGATCGCCGAACAGTGCCAGCGCATTGCTATCCCCAAGCGCTTCACCCTGCCGATCCGCGAAATCTGGGACATGCAGGAGCGCCTGCCACGGCGCAGCGGCAAGCGCGCCGACCTGCTGCTGGACAACCCGCGTTTCCGTGCCGGCTACGACTTCCTGCTGCTGCGGGAAAGCGCAGGCGAAGAAACCGACGGCCTCGGCCAATGGTGGACCGACTATCAGGACGCCAACGAAAGCCAGCGCCGCGACATGATTCGCGACCTGGGCAGCCGTGATGAAGGCGGCGCCACCGGTGCCGGCCCGCGCAAGCGCAAACGCAGTGGCAGCAAGCGCAAGCGTGACGACGAGCAGGTGTGGGACTGAGCATGACCCGCGCCTACATCGGCCTGGGCAGCAACCTCGATGAGCCCGCCGAGCAGCTGCGCAGCGCCCTGCTGGCGCTCGACGGCATCAGCGCAACGCGCCTGGCGGCCGCCTCGGCGCTGTACACCAGCGATTCGCTGCTGCCCGGCCAGCCGCGCTACACCAACGCCGTGGCTGCCCTCGATACCGAGCTTGCGCCGCTGCAACTGCTCGACGCCCTGCAAGCCATCGAGAATGGCCAGGGCCGGGTACGCAAGGAACGCTGGGGCCCGCGCACCCTTGACCTCGATGTGCTGCTGTTCGGTGACCAGGTCATCGACCTGCCGCGGCTGAAAGTGCCGCATTACCACATGCACGCCCGCCCCTTCGTGCTCTACCCGCTGGCCGAGCTGGTACCCGCCGATTTTCAGCTGGCCGATGGCCGCAGCCTCGCGCAGTTGCTCCAGGATTGCCCGTTCGTCGGCCTCGAACGCCTGTAATTCGGGCGTTTCAGCGGGCGGTAACGCCAGTAACACCTGCGCCGTAACAATGCGGTAACAGGGTGATTGACTTCCCCCACCTCGCTCACGACTATAGGCGTCCCGCGGCGCCATACGGCCGCAATCACCCATTTGGGCCCGGACGGACCTGCACCCCGAACATCACAACGATGATGTGCCGCTCCGGAAGATGAATACACGCGTTGTCCGCAGTTGTTGTTCACAGCGCCTGAACGAGGATGCCCCTACATGCCTGAAGTAACCCTGACCACCCTGACCACCCTGAACGGCCTCAAGGCTGCGGGTGAAAAGATCACCATGCTGACCTGTTACGACGCGACCTTCGCCAAGGTTGCCAGCGAGGCCGGCGTTGAAGTGTTGCTGGTCGGCGATTCGCTGGGCATGGTCCTGCAGGGCCATGACAGCACGCTGCCAGTCAGCAACGATGACATGGCCTACCACACCGCCTGCGTGAAACGCGGCAACCAGGGCGCGCTGATTCTGGCCGACCTGCCGTTCATGGCCCACGCCACCCCCGAGCTTGCCTTCAGCAACGCCGCGCAGTTGATGCGCGCCGGGGCGCACATGGTCAAGATCGAAGGCGCCGCCTGGCTTGCCGACACCATTCGCCTGCTGGCCGACCGCGGCGTACCGGTGTGCGCGCACATGGGCCTGACCCCGCAAACCGTCAATGTGCTCGGCGGCTATAAAGTGCAGGGCCGCAGCGAAGCCCAGGCGCGGCAGATGCGCGCCGACGCCATCGCCCTGGAGCAGGCCGGCGCCGCCATGCTGCTGCTCGAATGCGTGCCCAGCGAACTGGCCGCAGAAATTACCCAGGCGGTCGCCATTCCGGTCATCGGCATTGGCGCAGGCGCGGCCACCGACGGCCAGGTGCTGGTGCTGCATGACATGCTCGGGCTGTCGCTGACCGGCCGTGTGCCGAAGTTCGTGAAGAACTTCATGGACGGCCAGCCGAACATCCACAGCGCCCTTGCCGCCTACGTGCAGGCGGTCAAAGCGGTGAGCTTTCCAGCTGACGAACATGGGTTCAACGCATGAATACCGTCAACAGCGTGGCCGAACTGCGCGCCGCCGTGGCCCGCGCCCGTGGCGAAGGCAAGTGCATCGGCTTCGTACCGACCATGGGCAACCTGCACAGCGGCCACGCCGCACTGGTGACCAAAGCCGCCCAGCGGGCTGACTTCGTGGTCGCCAGCATCTTCGTCAACCCGCTGCAGTTTGGCGCCGGCGAAGACCTCGACAAGTACCCGCGCACCTTGGCGGCCGACCAGCAAACCCTGGTGCAGGCCGGCTGCGACTTGCTGTTCGCCCCCACCGTCGAGGAGATGTACCCCGACGGCATGGCCGTGCAAACCCGGGTCAGCGTGCCGCAGTTGTCCGAAGGCCTGTGCGGCGCCAGCCGCCCTGGGCATTTCGAAGGTGTGGCGACGGTGGTCAGCAAGCTGTTCAACATGGTCCAGCCCGACCTTGCAGTGTTTGGCGAGAAGGACTTCCAGCAGTTGGCTGTGATCCGCGCCATGGTGCGCGACCTCAACCTGCCGATTCAGATCATTGGCGAGCCGACCGTGCGCGCCGACGACGGCCTGGCGCTGTCGTCACGCAATGGCTACCTGAGCCCCGAGCAACGCGCCGCAGCGCCGCATCTGTACCGGGTGCTGAGCGCCATGGGCGAGGCCATCAGCCGAGGCCAGCGCGACTTCGCGGCGTTGATCGCCGACGGGCAGGCGCAGCTGGAGGCTGCGGGGTTTCGCAAGGATTACCTCGAAGTGCGCCACGCCGTTACCCTACGCCCCGCGCAGGCCGATGACCGTGAGCTGGTGGTCATCGCTGCTGCCTACATGGGTAACACCCGGTTGATCGACAACCTTTACCTGCACCTGCAAGCACCTGCCGCCTGACACGGAGAGCGTGCGCAACCGCAACATTGCTGGTTGGACCAATCCTGTGGGGAATGATAGACAGTTGTGGCGAGCGGGCTTGTCCCGCGTCGGGCTGCGCAGCAGCCCCTTGGGTTTTCAGGGCTGCTGCGCAGCCCAACGCGGGACAAGCCCGCTCGCCACAAGGGAAGTCGCCACAAGCAGATATGCCTGGCGAGAACAGGCTTGTACAAAACCATAGGATCCCCCACAGAGATCTCGTCGTTGTTGATCTTGTGGGAGCCTGCGACAGGGCCAGAGCAGCTTCGATAATATTTCATCTGCCACGCCCCTTGCCCCATTCCCGCCCCGCAGCCAATGCCTATAATGATTCCCTTGCAACTGGCAAAGGTTGCCAGTGTCATAGCCTGACCATGCACCAAGGAAACCATCCGCAATGGCGTATTACCGTACACCCCACGATGTGACGGCGCTGCCCGCCTGGCAGGCGCTTCAGCAACACCGCGACGCCATGCAGGGCTTCAGCATGCGCGAAGCCTTCGCCGCTGACGGCAAGCGCTTCGACCAGTTCTCGCTGAGCAGCTGCGGGTTGTTCCTCGACTACTCGAAAAACCTCATCACCGAGCAAACCCGCGACCTGCTGGTGAACCTGGCCAACGAAGTCGAGCTGGGCGATGCCATCAAGGCCATGTTCAGCGGCGAAATCATCAACGCCTCCGAAGGCCGCCCGGTGCTGCACACCGCCCTGCGCCGCCCGGTTGGCGACAAGCTGAGTGTCGGTGGCGTCAACGTGATGCCCGACGTGCACAAGGTGCTGAACCAGATCACCGAGCTGGTCGGGCGCATCCACGATGGCCTGTGGCGCGGTTACAGCGAAAAACCCATCACTGACGTGGTGAACATCGGCATCGGTGGCTCGTTCCTCGGCCCCGAGCTGGTTTCCGAGGCGCTGCTGCCCTACGCCCAACGCGGTGTACGCTGCCATTACCTGGCCAATATCGACGGCAGTGAATTCCACGAGTTGTCGGCCAACCTGCGCGCCGAAACCACGCTGTTCATCGTTTCGTCGAAATCGTTCAACACCCTCGAAACCCTGAAGAACGCCATGGCCGCGCGTACCTGGTACCTGGCCCAGGGCGGTTCGGAAGCCGAGCTGTATCGCCACTTCATCGCCGTGTCGAGCAACAAGGCCGCGGCTGTGGCCTTTGGTATCCGCGAAGAGAACATCTTCCCGATGTGGGACTGGGTCGGCGGGCGTTACTCGCTGTGGTCGGCCATCGGCCTGCCGATCGCCCTGGCCATCGGCACTGCCAACTTCAAGGAACTGCTGTCCGGTGCCTACACCATGGACCAGCATTTCCAGACCGCGCCGTTCGACAAGAACATGCCGGTGCTGCTGGCCTTGCTCGGGGTCTGGTATGGCAACTTCTGGGGCGCACAAAGCCACGCGATCCTGCCGTACGACCATTACCTGCGCAACATCACCAAGCACTTGCAGCAGCTGGACATGGAGTCCAACGGCAAGAGCGTGCTGCAAGACGGCACCCCGGTCAAAACCGACACGGGCCCGGTGATCTGGGGCGGCGTCGGCTGTAATGGCCAGCACGCTTACCACCAGTTGCTGCACCAAGGCAGCCAGCTGATTCCGGCCGACTTCATCGTGCCGGTGGTGAGCTTCAACCCAGTCGCCGACCATCATCAGTGGCTGTATGCCAACTGCCTGTCGCAAAGCCAGGCACTGATGCTCGGTAAAACCCGCGAAGAAGCCGAGAGCGAACTGCGCGCCAAGGGCCTGAACGAGGCCGATATCGCCAAGCTGGCGCCACACAAGGTGATCCCGGGCAACCGCCCGAGCAACACCCTGGTGGTCGAGCGCATCAGCCCACGCCGTCTCGGCGCGCTGGTGGCGATGTACGAGCACAAGGTCTTCGTGCAGAGCGTGGTCTGGGGTATCAATGCCTTCGACCAGTGGGGCGTGGAGCTGGGCAAGGAGCTGGGCAAAGGCGTCTACCAGCGCTTGGTCGGCAACCTTGAAGAAAGCGCCGAAGACGGCTCGACCCAAGGCCTGATCAACTACTTCCGCGGCCGCCACCGCGGCTGATCGCAAGGCCGTTTCTGCTCGTAGGAGCGGCCTTGTGTCGCGAAAGGGCCGCAGAGCGGCCCCAGACTCCCGGCATCATGCACTATCTCCGGGGGCTGCTTCGCAGCCCTTTCGCGACACGAGGCCGCTCCTACCCAGGACCTTGTGATCCTCAGGAACATCGCCTCCAGCTACACTGTCCATCGAATAGCCGTTGCAGTCCCCGCCCCTTACAAGAGCAGGACCACCGCCATGTTCGATATCCGCAATTACCCCGACGCCCTGGCTGTCAGCCAGGCCACCCGCCTGAGCGAAGACGACTACCGCCGCCTCTACCGCCAGTCCGTCGACGACCCCGACACCTTCTGGGCCGAACAAGCCCAACGCCTGGACTGGAGCAGCCCCTGGTCGAGCGTGCAACAATGCGACCTGAAAACCGGCCAGGCGCGCTGGTTCGACGGTGGCCAGCTCAATGTCAGCTACAACTGCATCGACCGTCACCTGGCTCAGCGCGGCGATCAAACCGCCCTGCTGTGGGAAGGTGACGACCCCGCCGACAGCAAGGTCATCACCTACCGCGAACTGCACCGCCACGTCTGCCGCCTGGCCAATGCCTTGAAGGCGCGCGGGGTAAAAAAAGGCGACCGGGTGTGTATCTATATGCCAATGATCCCTGAAGCCGCCTACGCCATGCTGGCCTGCACGCGCATCGGCGCGGTCCATTCGGTGGTGTTCGGCGGGTTTTCCCCGGACGCCCTGCGCGACCGCATTCTGGACGCCGACTGCCGCACCGTGATCACCGCCGATGAAGGCGTACGCGGTGGCAAGCGGGTGCCGCTCAAAGAAAACGTCGACAAGGCCTTGGCCAGTTGCCCGGCAGTCAGCAGCGTCGTAGTGGTCAAGCGTACTGGGGCCGACGTGGCCTGGGCCGAGGGCCGCGACCTCTGGTATCACACGGCCACCGAGCAGGCCGGCGACGATTGCCCGCCCGAGCCAATGGACGCCGAAGCGCCGCTGTTCATCCTTTATACCTCCGGCAGTACCGGCAAACCCAAGGGCGTGCTGCACACCACCGGCGGTTACCTGCTGCAAGCTGCACTGACGTTCGATGTGGTGTTCGATTACCGCGACGGCGAAGTGTTCTGGTGCACCGCCGATGTGGGCTGGGTCACCGGCCACAGCTATATCGTCTATGGGCCACTGGCCAATGGCGCGGTGTCGCTGATGTTCGAAGGCGTGCCCAACTACCCCGATACCTCGCGGTTCTGGCAGGTGGTGGACAAGCATAAAGTGAACATCTTCTACACCGCGCCCACTGCCCTGCGTGCGCTCATGCGCGAAGGCCCAGGGCCGCTGCAAAGCACCTCGCGCGCCAGCCTGCGCCTGCTCGGCAGCGTCGGCGAGCCAATCAACCCGGAAGCCTGGGAGTGGTACTTCGAAAAAGTCGGGCAAAAACGCTGCCCCATCGTCGACACCTGGTGGCAGACCGAAACCGGCGCCATCATGCTCACCCCGCTGCCCAGCACCCAGCGGCTCACGCCGGGTTGCGCGACCCAGCCGATGTTCGGCGTGCAGCCAGTGCTGCTGGACGACCAAGGCAAGCTGATCGAAGGCCCCGGCGCCGGGTTGCTGGCCATCAAGGCCAGCTGGCCGGCGCAGATCCGCAGTGTCTATGGCGACCACCAGCGCATGGTCGACACCTACTTCAAGCCGATGCCCGGCTACTACTTCACTGGCGACGGCGCACGCCGCGATGCCGACGGCGATTACTGGATCACCGGGCGCATCGATGATGTGATCAATGTGTCAGGCCACCGCATAGGCACCGCCGAGGTCGAAAGCGCCCTGGTGCTGCACGACAGCGTCGCCGAGGCGGCCGTGGTCGGCTACCCGCACGACCTCAAGGGCCAAGGGGTCTATGCCTTCGTCACCACCATGAACGGAGTGACGCCCGACGATGCGCTGAAAGCCGAGCTGCTGGCGCTGGTCAGCAAGGAAATCGGCAGCTTCGCCAAGCCTGAACTGATCCAATGGGCACCGGCCTTGCCCAAGACCCGCTCGGGCAAGATCATGCGGCGTATACTGCGCAAGATCGCCTGCAACGAGCTCGACAACCTGGGGGATACCTCCACCCTCGCGGACCCAAGCGTGGTCCAGGGCCTGATCGACACGCGTCTCAACCAGTAACCCGCGGCCGGGCCAGGCCGCCTTCACTGCAAGGTTGCCATGGAAGCCCTACGTCGCCGCATCGAAACCCAGGTCATGAGCCTTACCGGGCTGGCCCTCGGCCAGCTCGACCTGGAATCCCCCAAGGGCGACCCAGGGCTGTTCGGCCCGCAGAGCATCAGTTGGCGGGTGCACGGCGATTTCCCCAGCATGCTGGTGGGTGGCATCAGCGCCTTGATGCTGCAAGTGCTGCACCCCCTGGCCTTGGCCGGAGTGTGGGATCACTCCAACTTCCGTCACGACCTGCTCGGGCGCCTGCGCCGTACCAGCCAGTTCATCTCTGGCACCACCTTTGGCTCGACCCGCGACGCCGAGTGGCTGATCGAAAAAGTACGCACCATCCACCTGCAGGTGGTCGGCAATGCCCCCGATGGGCGCCCCTATGCGGCCAGCGACCCCGACCTGCTGACCTGGGTGCATGTTGCCGAGGTCAGCAGCTTCCTGGCCGCACACCTGCGTTATCGCAACCCTGCCCTGCCCCGCGCCGCCCAGGATGCCTACTACGACGAGATCGCGCTGATTGCCGAGCGCCTTGGCGCCCGTGACGTGCCGCGGTCCTGCGCTGAGGTCGAGGCATACCTGCAACGCATGCGCCCGCAGCTGCAGTGCGATGCGCGCAGCCTGGAGGTGGTCGATATTCTGCTCAAGGCCCCTGCCCCCAGCCGCCTGGCGCAACCGGTGGGCAAGCTGATGCTCAACGCCGGGATCGACCTGCTGCCAGCCTGGGCCGGGCAAATGCTCGGCCTGAAACAGAGCGCACTGGAGCGGCGCATGATCCGCCTGGGCCTTGCCCGCACCGCGCCACTGCTGCGCTGGGCCATGCGTGATGGCTCGGCGCATCGCGCGCGGCGGCGCATGGGCCTGGAATAAGGTATTTTGGTCGGCTCAGCGGAACCCATTTAACGTGCCATACTCCAACCACCCCAGCCTGATACAGACGATGCGACACATGCCCAAAGGATTGACCCGCGCCGTCGGCGCCCTGCTGGCCCTCGTGGCCCTGTACAGCCTGCTTGGCTTTCTTATCCTCCCGGGCATTGCCTTGCGCATCGCCAACCAGCAGTTGGCGCAATACGCCACGCTGCCGGCGCACTTGCAGCGCATAGAGCTCAACCCGTTCAGCCTGGAGCTGACCCTCTGGGGCCTGCAGATCGGCGAACCGGGCAAGGAGCAAGTGGGCTTCGAACGCCTCTACGCCAACCTGTCGCTCGACAGCCTGTGGTCCAAGGCGCTGCACCTGCAAGCGGTAGAGCTCGACAAACCGCGCACCGAGCTGCTGTTCGCCAAGGACGGCAGCCTCAACCTGACCCGCCTGTTCAAGCTGCCGCCGAGCGAGCCCAAGCCGGAGCAACCGCCCAGCGACCCGTTCCCACTGCGCATCGGCAGCATCAAGCTGAGCGATGGCTACCTGCACTTCGAAGACCTGCGCCCCAGCGAACCCATCGAGTTTCTTTACGACTCGCTCGACCTTGAGCTTAAAAACCTCAGCACGCTGCCGGACGACAACGCCGACATGACCTTGGTGGCCAACGGCCCCAATGGCGGGCGCATCGATTGGGCCGGCACCCTGAGCCTGGCGCCAATCGCCTCCGAAGGCACCCTGAAAGTCACCGACGGCAAAATGAAGCTGTTCTGGCCTTATGTGCGCGATGCCGTGCCGCTGGTGCTGGAAGACGGCCAGGTCAGCCTGGACGCGCACTACAAGATCAACCTGGCCAAAGAAACCGAGCTACTGCTCGACAAGGTGTCGCTGCGCGTCGCCCCGTTTGCCATCAACGCCCCGGACGGTCGCAAGCTGGCGCGCCTGGCCAGCCTTGAAGTCAGCGAAACCTCCATCGACCTGGCCAAGCAGTTGGTAACCGTGGGCAAGGTGCGCAGCGAAAAGCTCGAAACCTGGGCCGCGCTCGAAAAGGACGGCCAGCTCGACTGGCAGAAACTGTTCGCCAGCCAACCGGCCAAGGCCACCCCCAAGGAAAAAGCCGAACCGGCAGCCGCCGAACCGAGCGCCAAGGAAAAGGCCGCCAAGGCGCCGAGCAAACCCTGGCAAGTGCTGCTCAAGGACGTCCAGGCGCGCAATTACATGGTGCACCTGGCCGACCGCAGCCAGAAGGAGCCCGTGGCGCTGGATGTCGGCCCGCTCAACCTTGACCTGAAAAACTTCGACAGCCTCAACGGCTCGCCCTTCCAGCTCAAGCTCGATACCGGCGTGGGCAAGCAAGGCAAGCTGCAAGCCACAGGCCAGGTCAACCTGGCGCCTGTCACTGCCAAGCTGGATGTCAGCACCCGCGACATCGACCTGCGCGTGGCCCAGGCCTATATCAGCCCGTACATTCGCCTGGAACTGCGCAGCGGCATGCTCGCCAGCGACCTCAACGTCGACCTGAAGAACACCTCGCCGCTGGCCTTCGCCATCACCGGCAAGGCCCAGGTCAACCAGTTGCATACGCTGGACACCATCAAGAGCCGCGACTTCGTCAAATGGCAGCAGGTCAACGTCGACGGGTTGTCGTATGTGCATGGCGATGCCCTGACCATCGACAAGGTCACGCTGATGCAGCCTTACGCCCGCTTCATCATCAACGAAGACCGCACCACCAACGTCGATGACCTGCTGATCCCGCAGCCAGCAGGTGCTGCGGCACCGGCCAGCCAGAAAAAGGCCAGCACCGCCAGCAGCGCTGAAAAACCGCTGGGCATCCGCATCGGCCAGATCGACATCAAGGAGGGTTCGGCCAACTTCGCCGACCTGACCCTGACGCCCAACTTCGCCACTGCCGCGCAACAGCTCAACGGCCAGATCGGCACCATCGACAACCGCCAGCCGACACCGGCCAAGGTCGAGGTGAAGGGCAAGGTAGACCGCTATGCGCCAGTGACCATCAAGGGCGCGCTCAACCCGTTCAACCCGATGGCCAGCCTGGACATCGCCACCAGCTTCAAGCGGGTCGAGCTCACCAACCTGACCCCTTACTCCGGCAAGTTCGCCGGCTTGCGCATCCGCAAAGGCCGGATGAACCTCGATTTGCACTACTTGATCACCAATGGCCAGCTCAAGGCGCAGAACAAAGTGGTGATCGAGCAATTGCAGCTGGGTGACAAGGTCGACAGCCCGGACGCCGTCGACCTGCCGATTCGCCTGGCGGTGGCCTTGCTCAAGGACACCAACGGTACGATCTCCATCGAACTGCCGGTGACGGGCGACCTGAACAACCCGCAGTTCAGCGTCATGCCGATTGTCTGGCAGACCCTGCGCAACCTGGTGCTGCGTGCGGCCCAGGCGCCGTTCAAGATGCTCGGTGGCCTGGTCTCCGGGGGCGGCGCGGCTGATCTTGGCAACGTGTCGTTCGCGCCGGGTTCCAGCGACCTCAGCCCCGATGCCCAGGAGGCGTTGGACAAGCTGGCCGCAGCATTGAAGGAACGCCCTGAACTGCGCCTGGAAATCGAAGGCACCGCCGCGCAGAACAGCGACGGCCCATTGATCGCCCAGCAGCGGCTGGAGCGTGAGTACCAGGCCACCTGGTACAAGATCTTGCAGCGCCGCGGCGACAAGGTGCCTGCCAACCCTTCACTGCTGGTGGTCGACGACAGCGACAAGCCAGCCATGCTCGAAGGCATCTACCGCACCCGCCTCAAACAGCAACC
Source organism: Pseudomonas farsensis (assembly GCF_014268805.2). GTDB lineage: Bacteria > Pseudomonadota > Gammaproteobacteria > Pseudomonadales > Pseudomonadaceae > Aquipseudomonas > Aquipseudomonas farsensis. The sequence continues at coordinate 1,410,659 of NZ_JABWRF020000002.1, read as the reverse complement.
GCCGGCGCAATGGGAACAACTCAGCCGCAGCGAGCGCGCCGACAAGCTGCGCGAAGCGGTGATCAAATCCTGGGCAGAAAGCGCAGCCCTGCTGCGTACCCTTGGCCAGGAGCGGGCCAGCAGCATCAAGGACTACCTGGTCGACCGTGGGCAGCTTGAAGATGACCGCGTGTACTTCATCGATGCAGCGCTGGGCCAGGCTGAAAGCGATGGCCGGGTAGTGACGCCAATGCACCTGGATGCCGAATAAGCCCCCGGTGAAGGCGCCAAATAACCCCGCATAAACAAAAGCCCCGGCCAATGCCGGGGCTCTTGTTTATGCGGTGGCCAATCCTTTGGCTTATGGGCTAATCCTTATTCAGCCTTCAGGCCGTCAGCCGAAACAGCTTTCACGCCTTCGATTTTCTTGGTGATGTCGACAGCCATTTTTTTCTGGGATTCGGTCACGGCAACGGTCGAGGACAGGGAAACAACACCCTTGTTGGTTTCGACTTTGATGTCGCTACCTGGAATGCCTTTCTCGGTCAGCAGATCCGCTTTCACCTTGGTGGTGATCCAAGTGTCTTTGGTCTCTTCCTTGGCTTTGGTCACTTCACCGGCAGCCAGCATCATTGGGGCTTGGGTGGCCGCCTGTTGCGCGAATGCTGCGTTGGTCATGGTCAGGGTCAGAGCGGTAGCAGCAGCGGCAGCAATAGCGAACTTCTTCATGTGGGTCACTCCTGTTGTCGAAAGATCTGCGCCAGGGTTGGTGGCGTCAGGTAACAGGGATATTGCATGGCCTGTGCCAGCTTTTCCGTTTCGCTTGAAGCCTTTAAAAACAATGACTTACGAGAAAATCGTTGATACACCCTTCGTGCATTTTGCAAGCCGGGGCGGTTTCCTGCATGCAAGATGCAAGTGTGCTTGAGAAATCGCAGGCAAAAAAAACGACCCCGAAGGGTCGTTCTATAAGCCTTAAGGCTTAAACGCCCGATGCCTTGGCAGCGGCTACGTCTTTGATCGACAGTTTGATACGGCCGCGGTTGTCCACGTCCAGTACCAGTACTTCGACTTCCTGGCCTTCCTTCAGCACGTCGGTGACTTTCTCGACACGAGCATCGCTCAGCATCGAGATGTGCACCAGGCCGTCTTTGCCTGGGAGGATGTTGACGAAGGCGCCGAAGTCGACGATGCGCTCGACCTTGCCGACGTAGATCTTGCCGATCTCGGCCTCTGCGGTGATACCCAGGACGCGCTGCTTGGCAGCTTCTGCCGCTTCCTTGGTTTCGCCGAAGATCTTGATGGAGCCGTCGTCTTCGATGTCGATCGAAGCCTTGGTCTCTTCACAGATAGCGCGGATGGTGGCGCCGCCTTTACCGATGACGTCACGGATCTTGTCGGTGTCGATTTTCATCGCGATCATGGTCGGAGCGTTGGCCGACAGTTCGGTACGCGACTGGCCAATGATCTCGTTCATCTGGCCGAGGATGTTCAGGCGCGCTTCCAGGGCTTGGCCCAGGGCGATTTCCATGATCTCTTCGGTGATGCCGTTGATCTTGATGTCCATCTGCAGCGCGGTAACACCTTTGGCGGTACCGGCTACCTTGAAGTCCATGTCGCCCAGGTGGTCTTCGTCACCGAGGATGTCGGTGAGGATGGCGAACTTCTCGCCTTCCTTGACCAGGCCCATGGCGATACCGGCGACCGGCGCCTTCATTGGCACACCAGCGTCCATCAGGGCCAGCGAAGCACCACAGACCGAAGCCATGGAGCTGGAACCGTTGGATTCGGTGATTTCCGAAACGACGCGGATGGTGTACGGGAACACGTCAGCGGCAGGCAGCATGGCCTGGACCGAACGACGGGCCAGACGGCCGTGGCCGATTTCGCGGCGGCCGGCGCCACCCATGCGACCACACTCGCCCACCGAGAACGGCGGGAAGTTGTAGTGCAGCATGAAGGGGTCTTTCTTCTCGCCTTCCAGGGTGTCCAGCAGCTGTGCGTCACGCGCAGTACCGAGGGTGGCAACTACCAGCGCCTGGGTTTCGCCACGGGTGAACAGTGCCGAACCGTGGGTTTTTGGCAGAACACCGACTTCGATGTTCAGCGGACGCACGGTCTTGGTGTCACGGCCGTCGATACGCGGCTTGCCGTTGACGATGTTCTCGCGCACGGTGCGGTATTCGATTTCGCCGAAGACTTCTTTGACTTCAGCAGCCGAAGGCTGGCCTTCTTCACCGGAGAACTTGGCGATCGCCTGATCGCGCAGCTCGCCCAGGCGCGCGTAGCGGTCGGCCTTGACGGTGATGGTGTAGCCCTGGGAAACAGCCTCGCCGAACTCGGCGCGGATGGCGTTGAACAGCTCGGTGTTGGCAACGGCCGGTTTCCAGTCCCAGGTCGGCTTGGCAGCTTCGGCAGCCAGCTCTTTGACCGCTTTGATCACGGCCTGGAATTCGTCGTGGGCGAACAGCACGGCGCCCAGCATCTGGTCTTCGGTCAGCTCTTTGGCTTCCGATTCAACCATGAGTACAGCCGATTCGGTACCGGCTACGACCATGTCCAGGCTCGAAGCCTGCAGCTGCTCGTAAGTCGGGTTCAGCAGGTAGCCGGTGCTTTCGTGGAAGGCAACGCGGGCAGCGCCGATCGGGCCTTCGAACGGGATGCCGGAGATTGCCAGGGCAGCCGAGGTGCCGATCATGGCGGCGACGTCCGGGTCGGTCTTCTTGCTGGTCGACACGACGGTGCAGACAACCTGCACTTCGTTCATGAAGCCTTCTGGGAACAGCGGACGGATCGGACGGTCGATCAGGCGCGAAGTCAGGGTTTCTTTTTCGGAAGGACGGCCTTCACGCTTGAAGAAGCCACCAGGGATCTTGCCGGCGGCGTAGGTTTTTTCCTGGTAGTGCACGGACAGCGGGAAGAAGCCTTTGCTCGGGTCTGCGTGCTTGGCACCGACCACGGTCACCAGCACGGTGACATCGTTGTCGACGGTGACCAGCACTGCGCCGGAGGCTTGACGGGCAATGCGGCCCGTTTCGAGAGTAACGGTCGATTGACCGAACTGGAACGTCTTGATTACCGGGTTCACGGTTTCCTACCTTCTTCAGTGGCTCTTGGGGGAACTGGTTCTTGCGAATGGGTGGGCAGAACGGAGTATCGGCTCCATTGACCGTCCAGATACAACACGAGGTTGGGAGCCTGGCGCCGAGCGGATAAACCGCACGACACACCAGACTGCCAACCTCGCAGATCGCGCGACGTGCCCGACGGCAGCACTGCTGAGCAGCGCTACCGAAGCATGCGACACGCCATGCAACACCACTGGCCAGGCCGCTATTAGCGACGCAGGCCCAGGCGACCGATCAGGGCGCTGTAACGAGTGGTGTCTTTACCCTTCAGGTAATCCAGCAGCTTACGACGCTGGTTGACCATACGGATCAGACCACGACGGGAGTGGTGGTCTTTATCGTTGGCCTTGAAGTGGCCTTGCAGCTTGTTGATGTTGAAGGTCAGCAGGGCAACCTGAACTTCCGGGCTGCCGGTGTCGCCTTGGGCTTGCTGATAGTCTGCAACGATCTGAGCTTTTTCTTCGACGCTGAGGGCCATTTGGCTTCTCCTGATAACGGAACCCGCAAGCGGGCCCAATAGGCCAGGGATTCAATCCCTGTATTAATAAGAAGAGGAATGACCGTGCCTACTGACAGCCATCCTCGAACCCGCAGGGCAAAGCCTGAACCTCGCCCTGTGGTTTCGGTCATTCCGACCGAATCAAGCGACGCGGCGCAATGCGCCCGTCTTCGCTCACTTCACCGATACCGATGAAGCGACCATTGTGATCCTGCACCCGAACCATGCCGAACTGCGGCGCTTCTGGGGCACGTACTGCCTGGCCATGCAGCCAGTAAAACGAACTGTGCTCGGACAGCTGCACCAGCGGCCAGTCGAGCAACCCGCTGTCGGACGGCATCAGGAAGCGGTCTAGCGCTTCGTTGCCACCCTCGGCGTGGGCTTGTTCCAGCGCTTCGAGGGTCACGGTCTGGGCCAGCTCGAAGGGGCCTGCCTGGGTGCGGCGCAGCTCGGCAACGTAGGCTCCACAGCCCAACGCCTCGCCCATATCCTCGACCAGAGTACGGATATAGGTGCCTTTGCTGCAGCCAACCGACAGGCGCGCCCGGGTGCCTTCGCACTCAAGCAGCTCAAGCCGGCTAATAGTAACAGAACGCGCCTCGCGCTCCACTACCTCTCCTGCACGCGCCAGTTTATACAGCGGCTGGCCATCGCGCTTGAGGGCGGAGTACATCGGCGGTATCTGCTGGATTTCACCGCGAAAACGCGGAATGACCGCTTCGATATCGGCGCGACCAACGGTCACCTCACGGCTTTTGAGCACTTCGCCCTCAGCATCGCCGGTGGTGGTGGTCTGGCCCATCTGCATGACCGTCTCGTAGCCCTTGTCGGAATCGAGCAGGTACTGCGAGAACTTGGTCGCCTCACCAAAGCACAATGGCAACACACCAGTGGCCAGCGGGTCGAGGCTGCCGGTGTGGCCGGCTTTCTCGGCATTGAGCAGCCAGCGGACTTTCTGCAGGGCAGCGTTGGAGGTGAACCCCAGCGGCTTGTCGAGCAGGATGATGCCGCTGACGTTACGGCGGATACGTTTGACCTGGGCCACCGCTTACTCCTTGGTGTCCGGCTGTTCGTCATCCTTGTGCAACCGGTCTTCGGCGACGGCACGTTCGATCAGGGCCGACAGGTGTACACCGCGGCTGACGCTTTCGTCGAAGTGGAAGTGCAGTTGCGGCACGCTGCGCAGTTGCATGGAACGGCCCAAGTGCAGGCGCAGGAAGCTCGCCGCGCTGTTCAGCGCCTTGACGGTCTGCGGTACGGTGTCGGCATCGTCCGGGCTCATCACGGTGATGAAGACCTTGGCGTGGCCAAGGTCGCGGCTGACGTCGACGGCAGTGATGGTCACAAGGCCAACACGCGGGTCTTTGACTTCACGGCGGATCAGCTCGGCCAGCTCGCGCTGCATCTGATCGCCTATGCGTTGGGTACGGCTATATTCTTTTGCCATTTTTGCTACCTGTAACTTAAAGCGGCAAACGCCCGGTCAAGCCGAAGCCTGACCGGGCGCTGCCTGCAGAGGCGCTGCCAGACGCCGCGAACGGCGCTGGCAACGGGCTCACCCTCAGAGGGTACGAGCCACCTGGACTTTCTCGAACACTTCGATCTTGTCGCCGACCTTGACGTCGTTGTAGCTCTTGACGCCAATACCGCACTCCATGCCATTACGCACTTCGGCAGCATCGTCCTTGAAGCGACGCAGCGATTCCAGCTCGCCTTCGAAGATAACAACGTCGTCGCGCAGTACGCGGATCGGACGGTTGCGGTACACGGTACCCTCGATGACCATACAGCCAGCGATGGCGCCGAACTTCGGCGAACGGAACACGTCGCGCACTTCGGCAACACCCAGGATGTTCTCGCGAACATCACTGCCGAGCATGCCGGTCAGGGCCTTCTTGACGTCTTCGATGATGTCGTAGATCACGTTGTAGTAACGCATATCCAGACCTTCCTGCTCGACGATACGGCGTGCACCCGCATCGGCACGCACGTTGAAGCCGAACAGCACCGCATTGGACGCCAGCGCCAGGTTGGCATCGCTCTCGGTGATACCACCGACGCCGCCACCGATCACGCGGACCTGCACTTCGTCGTTGCCCAGGCCGCCGAGCGAGCCTTGCAGCGCCTCGAGAGAACCACGCACATCGGTCTTGAGAACGATGTTGAGGGTTTTCTTCTCTTCCTGACCCATAGTCTCGAAGATGTTTTCCAGCTTGCCGGCGTGAGCACGGGCCAGCTTGACCTCACGGAACTTGCCTTGACGGAACAGGGCAACTTCGCGGGCTTTCTTCTCGTCAGCAACCACGGACAGCTCGTCACCGGCGTCCGGGGTGCCATCCAGGCCAAGGATCTCGACCGGGATCGACGGGCCAGCTTCCTTCACAGGCTTGCCGTTCTCGTCGAGCATGGCACGTACGCGGCCATAGTTGGAGCCGACCAGGACCATGTCGCCCTGACGCAGGGTGCCGTCCTGAACCAGGATGGTGGCAACCGGGCCACGGCCCTTGTCCAGGCGCGATTCAACCACGACACCACGGCCAGGAGCGGTCGGAGTGGCGGTCAGTTCGAGAATCTCGGCCTGCAGCAGGACAGCTTCGAGCAGCTCGTCAACACCGGTACCCATCTTGGCCGAAACCTTGACGAATGGAGTGTCGCCACCCCATTCCTCGGAGGTCACGCCTTCGACGGACAGCTCGTTGCGGATACGATCGAGGTCCGCACCTGGCTTGTCGATCTTGTTCACTGCAACCACCAGCGGTACGCCAGCAGCCTTGGCATGCTGAACGGCCTCGCGGGTTTGCGGCATCACGCCGTCGTCCGCAGCCACCACCAGGATGACGATGTCGGTCGCCTTGGCACCACGGGCACGCATCTGGGTAAACGCGGCGTGGCCCGGGGTGTCGAGGAAGGTGACCATGCCACGGTCGGTTTCGACGTGGTAGGCACCGATGTGCTGGGTGATACCACCGGCTTCGCCAGCAGCAACCTTGGCACGACGGATGTAGTCGAGCAGCGAGGTCTTACCGTGGTCAACGTGACCCATGACGGTAACAACCGGGGCACGGGAGGCAGTCTCACCTTCGAACTTGAGCGACTCGGCCAGCGAGTCTTCAAGCGCGGTGTCGCTGACCAGCGTGACCTTGTGGCCCAGTTCTTCGGCGATCAGCTGAGCGGTTTCGCGGTCCAGTACCTGGTTGATGGTCACCGGGGTGCCCATCTTGAACATGAACTTGACGACTTCGGCGCCCTTGACCGACATGCGCTGAGCCAGGTCCGAGACGGTAATGGTCTCGCCGATGGTCACGTCACGGATGACAGGACCGCTCGGGCTCTGGAAGCCATGCTGGTTACGCTTCTTGCCTTTGCCCTTGCCACCGCGACCACGACGGAAACCATCGCTTTCTTCATCGGTGGTACGTGGCGCAGCGCGTGGAGTCGGAGCCTTTTCCTTCTCCTTGACCTTGACCTTGATCGACACACGAGGGGCTTCGCCACGGCGTTCGCCGGTAGCTGCACCACCGCCGCCACGACGGTCGTCGTCACGGGTACGGCTTTCGTTGCGACGGGTCTCGTCTTTCTTGCGCTCGGCAGCACGGGCAGCGGCGTCTTCGGACACCGGTGCATCGGCCACGATAGGCGCGGCAGCAGCCGGCGCCGGCGCAGGCTTGGCAGCAGGCGCCGCAGCCGGAGCGTCGCCAGCCTGACGGCGAGCCTGCTCGTCGTTGCGGTTGCGCACTTCGTTGTTGATGCGGTCGCGCTCGGCAGTTTCAGCCGCGCGGCGCTCTTCCAGCTCGCGCTTCTGCTCGGCCTGGATTTCTTCCGGGCTGCGCTGCACGAATACTTTCTTCTTGCGTACTTCTACGCTGATGCTCTTGCTACCGGCGACACGCAGGGTGCTGGTGGTCTTGCGCTGCAAGGTAATCTTGCGCGGCTCTTCCACCTTGCTTTTATGGCTGCTTTTCAAATGAGTCAGCAGAGTCTGCTTCTCATTGTCGGTCACTACCTGACCGGCGTCGGTGTGCGGCAGACCTGCCTCACGCATCTGCTGCAGCAGGCGCTCTACCGGTGCCTCGACCTCTTGGGCCAGTTCTTTCACCGTGACTTGCGTCATGCACTTCTCTCCTCAGGCCGCGCCTAATTACTCGAACCAGTGGGCTCGGGCGGCCATGATCAACTTGCCGGCACGCTCTTCGTCGATGCCGTCGATGTCGAGCAGGTCGTCGATCGACTGCTCGGCCAGGTCTTCGCGGTTAACCACGCCGCGCACCGCCAGTTCGGCCGCCAGGTCTTTGTCCATGCCCTCGAGGGAGAGCAAGTCTTCAGCCGGATGGGCGTCTGCCAGTTTTTCTTCGGTAGCGATGGCTTTGGTCAACAAACGGTCCTTGGCCCGAGCGCGGAGCTCAGTGACGATCTCCTCGTCAAAGCCATCGATGTTGAGCATTTCTTCCAACGGTACGTAGGCAATTTCTTCAAGGCTGGTAAAGCCTTCGTCGACCAGGACTTGTGCCAGCTCTTCGTCGACTTCCAGTTCATCAATGAAATTACGCAGGATGTCGCCAGTTTCAGCCTGTTGCTTGGCCTGGATGTCCTTTTCGCTCATCACGTTCAGGGTCCAGGCAGTCAGCTGACTGGCCAGGCGAACGTTTTGACCGCCACGGCCAATGGCCTGGGCCAGGTTGTCTTCGGCTACGGCGATATCCATCGCATGGGCGTCCTCGTCAACGATGATCGAGGCAACTTCTGCCGGCGACATGGCGTTGATGACGAACTGCGCCGGGTTCTCGTCCCAAAGGACGATATCCACACGCTCACCACCCAGCTCGCCGGATACGGCTTGGACGCGCGAACCACGCATGCCGATACAGGCACCTTGCGGGTCGATGCGCTTGTCCTTGGAGCGGACGGCGATCTTGGCACGCGAACCCGGATCCCGGGATGCGGCCATGACTTCAATGAGGCCTTCAGCGATTTCCGGCACTTCGATGGTGAACAGCTCGATCAGCATCTGTGGCGCGGTACGCGACAGGATCAGCTGAGGACCACGGTTCTCGGTGCGGATTTCCTTGAGCAGCGCGCGCAGACGCACGCCAACCCGGAAGGTCTCACGGGGAATAATGTCTTCACGGGCCAACAGCGCTTCGGCGTTGTTGCCCAGGTCGACGATAACGTTGTCGCGGGTAACCTTTTTGACGGTACCGGAGATGATCTCGCCAACACGTTCGCGGTAGGCGTCAACCACCTGGGCGCGCTCGGCTTCGCGGACCTTCTGCACGATGACCTGCTTGGCGGTCTGCGCAGCGATGCGGCCGAATTCGATCGACTCGATCTTCTCTTCGATCACGTCGCCGACTTTGGCGTCCGGATGAGTCTGGTGGGCTTTTTCCAGCCAGGTTTCGATGGCTGGGTCGTCCAGGTCGTTTTCGTCGACCACGGTCCAGCGGCGGAAAGTCTCGTAGCTACCGGTGTGGCGGTTGATTTCCACACGCAGGTCAACTTCGTCTTCAAAACGTTTTTTGGTTGCAGTAGCCAGGGCTACTTCCAGCGCTTCGAAAATGACGCCTGGCGGTACACCCTTTTCGTTGGATACCGATTCAACAACCAGCAGTACTTCTTTGCTCATCGTACGCCTCGCCTTGCGCAAGCCATTGAGCCCGGAAAATCCGTCGGGCTCGGCACGTCTCAGTCAAAACTGGGAATAATATTGGCCTTGTCGATCGAGTCGATCGGCAGCAGGAATTCTTGATCGTCCACCTGGACCACCACGTCCTGTTCCTCCACACCGCGGAGAAGGCCCTGGAAGTTACGACGACCCTCGAAGGGTGAACGCAGTTTGATCTTCACCTGTTCGCCAGCATGCGAGGCAAACTGTTCAACGGTGAACAGCGGGCGTTCCATGCCAGGAGAGGAAACCTCAAGGGTATATTCGGAGCTGATCGGGTCCTCTACATCGAGAACGCTGCTGACCTGGCGGCTGACTTCAGCGCAGTCGTCCACCAGAATGCCGCCTTCCTTGTCGATGTAGACACGTAATACCGAATGCTTGCCCTGGGAGACGAATTCGATCCCCCAGCATTCAAAGCCCAGCCCCGTGACCACCGGGGCCAACAAGGCCTGCAACTGTTCTAGCTTGCTCGACACCTGAACCCCCTCGTGCATGCTGTGCAAATAAAAAATGGGCGAAGCGCCCATCCCTGAAAGCGCCGTCGGACAACGGCGCCGAAAAATGTTAGCTAGCAAAAAGCCCCTGAAAAGGGGCTCCGCTGAAGCTGGTTGCGGGGGCTGGATTTGAACCAACGACCTTCGGGTTATGAGCCCGACGAGCTACCAAGCTGCTCCACCCCGCGACAAAGCTGGGGCGCAAGTATAAGACCGAACCCTGTCCAGGGTCAATCCAACTTCCACCTACAAGAAAGCCCGCTAAAGCGGGCTCTCTTGCTTCAATTGGTACCGAGAAGGGGACTCGAACCCCTACACCCTATGGGCACAACCACCTCAAGGTTGCGTGTCTACCAATTCCACCACCTCGGCAATACTACATTTGAAACCCGTTACTGCTGCTCTTTTGCCGGAGGAGGTACATCACCAGAGTTGGTGGTTTCGCTCTTCTGCTGCTGGAGCACCGGTACATCATCATTGACGGCCGGCTTTTGCTCTTTGACTTCCAAAACCGCTGGATCTGGCAAACCGGCTTGAGTGAGCTGGTGTGCCTGCTGCTTGGCGAAGTATCCTAACCCAAGTGCAGTCAAAAAGAAAGTGGCAGCAAGTATAGCAGTAACTTTACTCAGGAAGGTAGCAGAACCTTGACTCCCGAACACAGTATTAGAAGCCCCTGCGCCGAAAGATGCACCTGCTTCCGCACCTTTACCCTGTTGCAGCAGCACCATGACAACCAGTGCCAATGCCGCCAACAGATGAAAAACAACTACGACTGTTTCCAGCATTGTTCAGTTTCCTGCGGCGCGACAAATTGCACCGAATTCGTCTGCGTTCAAGGAAGCTCCACCAATGAGCCCCCCATCAATATCCGGCATGCCGAACAGTTCGGCCGCATTGGCCGCCTTCACGCTGCCGCCGTAGAGAAGCTGCACGTTCTGTGCAACTTCGGCGTCCTGCGCCGCCAACTGCTTGCGGATGGCTGCATGCACATCCTGAGCTTGCTGTGGCGAGGCCGTCAAACCCGTACCGATGGCCCATACAGGCTCATAGGCAATTACTGCATTGGCAAAAGCCTTGATACCGAACGCGTCGATAACACTGCTTAGTTGACGCCCTACAACTTCGAGCGTCTTGCCCGCTTCGCGTTCCGCTAGAGTTTCCCCTACACAGAGCACCGGCGTCAAACCACTTTTCTGAGCGGCTGCAAACTTTTGATTCAGCACTTCGTTACTTTCGCCGATTATCTGGCGACGCTCGGAGTGGCCAATCAATACCAACTTGCAGCCCACTTCAGCCAGCTGACTCGGCGCAACTTCGCCGGTCAACGCACCCTGCTCGGGCTGTACTGCAGAATTCTGTGCTCCAACGATGACCGCCGTACCTTTGAGCCCATCAACAACTTCGTTGATGAACAAGGCCGGTGGAAACACCGCAACTTCGACACCGTTAGGAATGAGCATTTTGCCCAAGCCCTGAGTCAGCTCAGCGACGCTGGCGCGGTTACCGTGCATCTTCCAGTTACCAGCTACCATGGGGCGACGCATGCTTTACCTCGTCGGTCAAAGTGGGCGCAGATCTTACCCAACCCGATCTGCGCTGGCAAGCCTATTTCAGGCACAAACTTCTGCAACCAGTTTAGCCAGGGCTTCGGCATGGCCGCGCACCTGGCTTTCGTCGTCGCCTTCGACCATCACCCGCACCAACGGCTCGGTCCCGGATTTGCGCAGCAGCACGCGCCCGCGCCCGGCCATGGCTTCGGTGGCCTTGGCACTGGCCTCGACCACCAGCGGGTTCTGCAGCGGGTCGCTCTTGCCGGCTTCGAAGCGCACATTGATCAGCACTTGCGGGCACTTGCGCACCCCTTGACGGGCCTGCGCGAGGTTCTCGCCACGGCGTTTGAGGGCCATCAGCACCTGCAACGCGGCGATGATCGCATCACCGGTTGTGGTGTGGTTGCAGCACACGACGTGCCCTGAGTTTTCACCACCCAGCAGCCACTCACGCTCGATCAGCTCGGCCATGACGTAGCGGTCGCCGACCTTGGCCCGCACGAACGGGATATCCAGCTCTTTGAACGCAAGTTCCAGGCCCAGGTTGCTCATCAGCGTCCCGACCACCCCACCCTGCAGCTTGCCGCGGTCATGCAGGTCGCGACCGATTACATACAGCAGCTCGTCGCCGTCGACGATGGCGCCAGTGTGGTCAACCATCAGCACACGGTCGCCATCACCGTCGAACGCGATGCCAAGGTCGGCATGGCCTACCAGCACGGCAGCCTGCAGCGACTCGATATGGGTCGAGCCACAGTTTTCGTTGATGTTCAGGCCATCTGGTGCGGCGTTCAGCACCGTGACGTCGGCACCCAGCTCGCGGAAGACGCTCGGCGCCACCTTGTAGGTCGCGCCATGGGCACAATCGACGACGATCTTCAGCCCGGCAAAGCTGGTGCTGGTGGGCACGCTGCTCTTGCAGAACTCGATGTAGCGGCCGGCAGCGTCGTTGATGCGCGACACCTTGCCCAGCTTGCCGGACTCGACCACGGTCATCGGCTGGTCGAGAAGCTCCTCGATCATCAGCTCGACTTCGTCGGGCAGCTTGGTACCGCTGCCCGAGAAGAATTTGATGCCGTTGTCGTCATGGGGGTTGTGCGAGGCACTGATAACGATGCCAGCTTCGGCATGGAAGGTACGGGTGAGGTAGGCGATGGCCGGGGTCGGCATCGGGCCCAGCAACATCACGTCGGCACCGGCAGCGGACAGGCCAGCCTCAAGCGCCGACTCGAACATGTAGCCAGAAATACGCGTGTCCTTGCCCACCAGCACGCGGCAATGGCCCTGCTTGCGGAAGGCCATACCTGCGGCCCAGCCGAGTTTCAGCATGAAGTCCGGGGTGATGGGGAACTGGCCCACGCGGCCACGGATACCATCGGTACCAAAATATTTTCTGCTCATAGGGACTCCAATGTTCTTATTCGGCGCTCTGCACCGCTGCAATCATGCGCACCACATCGACCGTTTCGGCGACATCATGGACACGCAGGATGCTCGCCCCTTTGGTCATGGCCAAGGCTGCCAAGGCAAGGCTGCCATAAAGCCGCTGATCAACCGGGCGCTGCAGGGTGAGGCCGATCATGCTCTTGCGCGAAACGCCCACCAGCAGCGGGCAGCCGAGGCGGTAGAGCGCTTCCATGTGTTTGAACAGGCTCAGGTTATGCGCAACCGTCTTGGCAAAGCCAAAACCTGGGTCAAGAATGATGCGCTCAGCGCCGATGCCCACGGCGGCACAGGCCGCCATGCGCTGCTCGAGGTAGCGCGCGACATCGGCAGTTACATCATCGTAATGCGGATTGTCCTGCATGTTACCCGGCTCGCCACGCATGTGCATCAGGCACACCGGCAGCCCTGTAGCGGCGGCGGCATCGAGAGCACCCTCGCGCTCCAGGGCGCGCACGTCGTTGATCAGGCCGGCCCCCAGGCGCGCTGACTCGCGCATCACCGAAGGCGTTGAGGTATCGACGGAAATCACCACGTCGAGGCGGCTGTTGATTGCCTCGACAATGGGCGCCACACGCTCAAGCTCTTCGGTGGGAGACACGGCGCGGGCGCCGGGGCGGGTCGACTCACCCCCCACATCGATCAGCGTGGCACCGGCCAGCACCATCGCCTCGGCATGGCGCAGGGCTTCGTCACGCTGGCTGAAGCGCCCGCCATCGGAGAACGAGTCAGGGGTGATATTGAGGATACCCATGACATGGGTACGGGACAAATCAAGAACCCGGTTGCCGCAAGGCAACCGGGTTGGGTACTGCTGGGAAACCATAGAAACCCTTAGTGTTGAGCCGCTGGACCGCCGATCGGCGACTCAGGGCGATCACCCTGAGATGCCTGGTTGCCAGACGAAGTACCGGCATCGTTGTCCCAGTCACGCGGCTCACGCGGGGTACGGCCAGCCATGATGTCGTCGATCTGGTCGGCATCGATGGTTTCGTACTTCATCAGCGCCTCAGCCATGGCGTCGAGCTTGTCGCGGTTCTCGGTGAGGATCTGCTTGGCCGTGGCATAGCACTGGTCGATGATGCTGCGCACCTCGGAGTCGATCAGTTTGGCGGTCTCGCCGGAAACGCTGGTGCTCTGCCCGCCGGCGCTACGGCCGAGGAACACTTCGCCTTCTTCTTCGGCGTACATCAGCGGGCCGAGTTTTTCGGACAGGCCCCACTTGGTGACCATGTTCCGGGCAATCTGGCTGGCACGCATGATGTCGTTGGACGCACCGGTGGTGACGCCATCGAAGCCCAAGGTCATTTCTTCGGCAATACGGCCGCCGTACAGCGAGCAGATCTGGCTGATCAGCGCGCGCTTGGACAGGCTGTAGCGGTCTTCTTCGGGCAGGAACATGGTCACACCCAGTGCGCGGCCACGGGGAATGATCGAAACCTTGTAGACCGGGTCGTGCTCAGGCACTACACGGCCGACGATGGCATGACCGGCTTCGTGATAAGCGGTGTTCTGCTTTTCTTTCTCGGACATGACCATGGATTTGCGCTCGGCGCCCATCATGATCTTGTCTTTGGCCAGTTCGAACTCTTTCATCTCGACCAGGCGCTTGCCGGCACGGGCGGCGAACAGCGATGCCTCGTTGACCAGGTTGGCAAGGTCAGCACCGGAGAAGCCTGGTGTACCGCGGGCGATGACGGCCGGGTTGACGTTCTCGCCAAGCGGCGCCTTGCGCATGTGCACCTTGAGGATCTGTTCGCGGCCACGGATGTCCGGCAAGCCGACCACTACCTGGCGGTCGAAGCGGCCCGGGCGCAGCAACGCAGGGTCGAGCACGTCCGGACGGTTGGTTGCGGCGATGACGATGATGCCATCGTTCATCTCGAAGCCGTCCATTTCGACCAGCAGCTGGTTCAGCGTTTGCTCGCGTTCGTCGTGACCGCCGCCCATGCCGGCACCACGGTGGCGACCGACGGCGTCGATTTCATCGATGAAGATGATGCACGGGGCGTGTTTCTTGGCCTGCTCGAACATGTCGCGCACACGGCTGGCACCGACACCGACGAACATTTCGACGAAGTCAGAACCAGAAATGGTGAAGAACGGCACCTTGGCTTCACCGGCGATGGCCTTGGCCAGCAGGGTTTTACCGGTACCTGGCGGGCCTACCATCAGCACGCCACGCGGGATGCGGCCGCCCAGGCGCTGGAACTTGCCTGGATCGCGCAGGAATTCAACCAGCTCGCCAACCTCTTCCTTGGCCTCGTCGCAACCGGCGACGTCAGCCAGGGTAGTCTTGACCTGGTCTTCGGACAGCAGGCGCGCCTTGCTCTTGCCAAAGCTCATCGGGCCGCCCTTGCCGCCCGCCCCGCCCTGCATCTGGCGCATGAAGAACATGAACACCGCGATGATGACCAGAATCGGGAAGCTGGCGACCAGCAACTGGGTCCAGATGCTCTGCTGCTCAGGCTGCTTGCCTTCGACAGTGACGTGGTTGTCTACCAGGTCGCCGATCAGGCCGTTGTCGGTGATAGCCGGGCGAACGGTCTTGAAGCTGTCGCCGTCGCTGCGCTTGCCGGTAATGATGTAGCCGTCGACGGTCACACGCTCGACCTTGCCATCCTTGACCTGCTGGATAAAGTCGGAATAGTTGAGGGTCTGCGGCTCGTTAGGGCTGGAGAAGTTGTTCATCACCGTCACAAGGACGGCAGCGATGATCAACCAGAGGATCAGATTCTTTGCCATGTCGTTCAATTCGCTACCCTCTGAGGCCGGCGCACCACGCAGCCGTGCCTCGCATGATATACATCGCCCTAACTTACTACATTACCTACGCAGCCGCAGGCACCGTCTGTAACCCTTTGTGAAACGAGACTACACGAAGTTCGGACGATCCTGACGCGGTGGCCGATTGGAAATAACTATCGCCCACCGCGCAAAACGCCTTCACGCTCCCTTGAAACCCTTGCCCAACAGGTACTGTTCGCGGGAGCGATCCCGCGACGACGATGGCTTGCGCATTTGCACCTTGTCGAACTTGCTGCGCACGTCCTTCAGGTACACATCGAAACCTTCGCCCTGGAAAATCTTGATCAGGAAATCCCCGCCAGGCTTGAGCACGCGGGTTGCCAGATCCAGGGCCAGCTCACAGAGGAACATCGCCCGCGGCATGTCCACCTCGGGCGTACCACTCATATTGGGGGCCATATCGGAAATCACAAGGTCCACGTGCGAATCGCCTACAGCGTCGAGGATCTGCTGCAGCACTTCGTCCTGGGTGAAGTCGCCCTGGATGAACGTGACATCGGGAATGGAGTCCATTTCCAGAATATCCGAGGCGATCAGACGGCCCTGGCCACCAATCAGACGACTGGTCACCTGCGACCAGCCGCCGGGGGCTGCGCCGAGGTCGATCACACTCATGCCAGGGCGGATCAGGCGGTCCTTTTCCTGGATTTCAAGCAGTTTGTAGCTGGCGCGCGAACGGTAGCCGTCCTTCTGCGCCTGCTTCACGAAAGGGTCGTTAAAATGCTCGCGCAGCCAGTTGGAGCTGCTTTTGGAACGTTGTACCACGGGGCACCTCGATTTATGCGTCGTGTTTGACTGGGCGGAGCCACAGGCCCTCGGGTAAAATGCCCGTCAATTTTACAGAATCAGACGAAAAGGGTCAGATTATGCCGCTCAATAACGAGCAGAAGAAGCAATACAAGTCCATTGGTCATGACCTGAAGCCGGTCCTGATCGTTGCTGGCAACGGCGTCAGCGAAGGCGTTGCTGCCGAACTGGAACGCGCCCTCGCCGATCATGAACTGATCAAGGTCGAGATTCGCTCCGAAGATCGCGAAGAGCGGGCTGCGGCCATCGCCGAGCTGTGCAAGGTTGGCCGTGCGGAGCTGGTGCAGACCATCGGCAAGAAAGCGCTGATCTACCGCAAGAACCCACAGCCGAACAAGCAGCTGTCCAATATCCACCGCTTCAAGTAACAGCAGAATACTGCGCGAGCGCGACATAGCCGCAACGGCTAGGGTCGCGCCCTGACAGGTACGGGCTGGGCCACCAGCACGATGCCAGAGAAGCCCAACACCAGAAAACAGAACATCTGCCAACGCTCACCTACGGAGATACCGTAGCGTAGCGTGTAATAGGCAACGCAGGCAGAAAACCCCAGCAACAGCATCTGGCCGCGAAACTGCCGCCACCAGGCCGCCAGGCCTTCTACCCTCGCCAATACCGCCAACTGCGTCAGCAAGCCGAGCATTGCCACGCCGATCAACCAACGGTCGATCTGCGCAGCAACGTCATGCACCAGTAATGGCGCAAGCCCACTGACCTTGAGCGCGGGCACCAGCCCGACATGGAACACCCAAAGGCCGCCGACCCAGAAAACCTGGGCCAACTGCCAGAGGATACCTTCGAGCGAGGGCGCCCGCAGGCGCCGATCAGATGTGCTGGACTTCGACAATCTCGTACTCGACCGTGCCGCTTGGCGTTTTGATGACGACAACGTCGCCTTCTTCCTTGCCGATGATGGCACGGGCGATCGGCGCGCTTGCCGACAGCTTGCCCTGCTTGATGTTGGCTTCGTCCTCGCCAACGATCTGGTATTTAACCCGCTCGTCGGTTTCGGTGTTGGCCAGCTCGACGGTAGTACCGAAGATCACCTTGCCGGTGTGCGCGATGGTGGTGACGTCAATCACCACCGAGTTCTGCAGACGGCCCTCGATGTCGCGGATACGCGCCTCGACCATACCTTGCTCCTCGCGGGCGGCATGGTATTCGGCGTTTTCCTTGAGGTCGCCCAGCTCACGGGCTTCACCGATTGCCTGGCTCAGGCGCGGGCGCTCGGTCTTGCTCAGGAACAGATGTTCTTCTTCCAGGGCGCGAGCGCCCTGGACGGTCATCGGGTACTTGGTAATGCTCATGCTTTGAGTCCTGCATGCAGATCCTGAAGGCGGCGAACGGTCTTTTCCGGACCGAATTTCAGCGCCTCGCAGATGGCTTCACCGGCCGCAATGGTGGTGGTGCAGTAAATCTTGTGCTGCAGCGCATTGCGACGAATCGAGTAAGAGTCGGCAATCGACTGGCGGCCTTCGGTGGTGTTGATGATCAGCGACACTTCGTCGTTCTTGATCATGTCGACCACGTGCGGGCGACCCTCGGTCACCTTGTTCACACGGCGCACTTTCAGGCCAGCCGCTTCGATTACCTTGGCGGTGCCGGCAGTGGCAACCACTTCGAAGCCCAGGTTGATCAGGTCGCGGGCAACGCCAGCCACTTGCGGCTTGTCGTCGTCACGCACGCTGATGAACGCAGTGCCGCTGGTTGGCAGCACTTCGCTGGCACCCATCTGGGCCTTGGCGAAGGCTTCACCGAAGCTGTCGCCGACGCCCATGACTTCACCGGTGGATTTCATCTCAGGGCCGAGGATCGGGTCAACCCCTGGGAACTTGGCGAACGGGAAGACGGCTTCCTTGACGCTGTAGAAGTTCGGGATGATTTCCTTGGTGAAACCGATTTCTTTCAGGGTTTTGCCGGCCATGACGCGGGCAGCGATCATTGCCAGCGAAGTGCCGATGCACTTGGACACGAACGGCACGGTACGCGAGGCACGCGGGTTGACTTCGATCACGTAGATCTTGTCGCCCTGCAGGGCCAGCTGCACGTTCATCAGGCCGACAACGCCCAGCTCCAGGGCCATTTTCTTGACCTGTTCGCGGACTTCGTCCTGAACATGGGCTGGCAGCGAGTAAGGCGGCAGCGAGCACGCCGAGTCGCCGGAGTGAACGCCGGCCTGCTCGATGTGCTGCATGATTGCGCCGATCACCACGTCAGTACCGTCACACACCGCATCCACGTCCATCTCGATGGCGCAGTTGAGGAAGTGGTCGAGCAGTACTGGGCTGTCGTTGGACACCTGAACCGCTTCACGCAGGTAGCGCTTGAGCTCGTCCAGTTCGTAGACGATCTCCATGGCGCGGCCGCCCAGTACGTACGAGGGGCGAACCACCAGCGGGTAGCCGATGGTGCCGGCAGCGCGGATGGCTTCTTCTTCGCTGCGCACGGTGGCGTTTGGCGGCTGCAGCAGGTTCAGGCGCTGAACCATCTGCTGGAAGCGCTCGCGGTCTTCGGCGCGGTCGATGGCATCCGGGCTGGTACCGATGATCGGCACGCCGGCTTCTTCCAGGGCGCGGGCCAGCTTCAGCGGGGTCTGGCCGCCGTAGTGGACGATCACGCCTTTTGGTTTTTCGACGCGGCACACTTCAAGCACGTCTTCGAGGGTCAGTGGCTCGAAGTACAGGCGGTCGGAGGTGTCGTAGTCGGTGGATACGGTTTCCGGGTTGCAGTTGACCATGATGGTCTCGTACCCGTCTTCACGCAGCGCCAGCGCCGCGTGCACGCAGCAATAGTCGAACTCGATACCCTGGCCGATGCGGTTCGGGCCACCACCGAGGATCATGATCTTGTCGCGGGTCGACGGGTTGGCCTCGCACTCTTCTTCATAGGTGGAGTAGAGGTAGGCGGTGTCGGTGGCGAACTCGGCGGCGCAGGTGTCGACGCGCTTGTACACCGGGAACACTTCGAGCTTGTGGCGGTGGCGGCGCATGCTCTTGTCGGTAATACCGAGCAGCACAGCCAGGCGCTGGTCAGAGAAGCCCTTGCGCTTGAGGCGCAGCATGTAGTCCTTGTCGATAGCCGACAGGGCCAGGGTCTTGACCTTTTCTTCTTCCTTGATCAGATCTTCCATCTGTACCAGGAACCACATGTCGATGCCGGTCAGAGCAAAGATTTCTTCGCACGTCATGCCCGAACGCATGGCGTCGGCGACGTACCAGATACGCTCGGCGCCCGGCACAGTCAGCTCGCGCTTGAGGATGCCGGCAGCTTCGGCGCTGGCCAGGTCGACTTTCGGGTCGAGGCCGCAGGCACCGACTTCGAGGCCGCGCAGGGCTTTCTGCAGCGATTCCTGGAAGGTGCGGCCGATGGCCATGACTTCACCCACAGATTTCATCTGGGTGGTCAGGCGGGCGTCGGCTTTCGGGAATTTCTCGAAGGCGAAACGTGGCAGCTTGGTGACGACGTAGTCGATGGACGGCTCGAAGGACGCCGGGGTACGGCCGCCGGTGATGTCGTTCTGCAGTTCGTCGAGGGTGTAGCCGATAGCCAGCTTGGCAGCGATCTTGGCGATCGGGAAGCCGGTGGCTTTCGATGCCAGGGCGGACGAGCGAGATACCCGTGGGTTCATCTCGATCACGACCATGCGGCCGGTGTCTGGGCAGATGCCGAACTGCACGTTGGAACCGCCGGTTTCGACACCGATTTCACGCAGCACCGCCAGCGAGGCGTTGCGCATGATCTGGTATTCCTTGTCGGTCAGGGTCTGTGCTGGCGCCACGGTGATCGAGTCACCGGTGTGCACGCCCATCGGGTCGAAGTTCTCGATGGAGCAGACGATGATGCAGTTGTCCTTCTTGTCGCGGACCACCTCCATCTCGTATTCCTTCCAGCCGATCAGCGATTCGTCGATCAGCAGCTCTTTGGTCGGCGACAGGTCCAGGCCACGGGTGCAGATTTCTTCGAATTCTTCACGGTTGTAGGCGATGCCGCCACCGGTGCCGCCCATGGTGAAGGACGGGCGGATGATGCATGGGAAGCCAAGCTTCTCGAGGACCGTGTAGGCCTCTTCCATGGTATGGGCGATGCCGGAGCGCGGGCACTCAAGGCCGATGTCTTTCATCGCCTTGTCGAAGCGCGAACGGTCTTCGGCCTTGTCGATGGTGTCGGCGTTGGCGCCGATCATCTCTACGCCGAACTTCTCCAGAACGCCGTGGCGCTCCAGGTCCAGGGCGCAGTTCAGGGCGGTCTGGCCACCCATGGTCGGCAGTACGGCGTCCGGGCGCTCTTTCTCGATGATCTTGGCAACGGACTGCCACTTGATCGGCTCGATGTAGGTGGCGTCGGCCATGGCCGGGTCGGTCATGATGGTGGCCGGGTTGGAGTTCACCAGGATGACGCGGAAACCTTCCTCGCGCAGGGCTTTGCAAGCCTGGGCGCCGGAGTAGTCGAATTCACAGGCCTGGCCGATCACGATCGGGCCAGCGCCGAGAATCAGGATGCTTTTGATGTCTGTACGTTTTGGCATGGTTGTCACTCAAATCCGCGGGTCAGTCGGCAAGCCGTCTTGAACAATCTGGGTCAGGCGCTTCCGGGCGCGGCATCAGCCGGCCCGGGGCCTTGAGGCAAGATGCTCAGCGGCGCTTGGCCATGGCATCGGTGAAACGATCGAACAGTGGCGCGACATCGGTCGGCCCTGGGCTGGCTTCAGGGTGGCCCTGGAAGCTGAACGCGCTCTTGTCGGTGCGCTCGATACCCTGCAGGGTGCCGTCGAACAGCGACTTGTGGATGGCGCGTACGTTGCCCGGCAGCGTGGCTTCGTCAACGGCAAAACCGTGGTTCTGGCTGGTGATCATCACAACGCCGGTATCCAGGTCCTGGACCGGGTGGTTGGCACCGTGGTGGCCATGGCCCATCTTCACGGTCTTGGCGCCGGAGGCCAGGGCCAGCAGCTGGTGGCCAAGGCAGATGCCGAACACCGGGATTTCGGTTTCGAGGATCTCTTTGATCGCCTGGATGGCGTAGTCGCACGGCTCGGGGTCACCAGGGCCGTTGGACAGGAACACGCCGTCCGGATTCAGCGCCAGCACTTCGCTGGCCGGCGTCTGGGCAGGCACCACGGTCACGCGGCAGCCACGGGCGACCAGCATGCGCAGGATGTTCAGCTTGACGCCGAAGTCGAAGGCAACCACGTGGTACGGCAGGTCGGCGGCTTCGCGGGTCGGGTGGCTGTCGGTTTTCAGCTCCCACACGCTGGAACGCCACTCGTAGCGCTCTTTGGTGGAAACCACTTTGGCCAGGTCCATGCCCTTGAGGCCAGGGAAGCCACGGGCGGCGGCGATGGCGGCTTCTTCGCTGATGTTGTCACCGGCGAGGATGCAGCCGTTCTGGGCGCCCTTTTCACGCAGGATACGGGTCAGGCGACGGGTGTCGATGCCAGCGATGGCAACAACGCCGTTGGCCTTGAGGTAGTCAGGCAGCGACTGGGTGTTACGCCAGTTGCTGGCCAGCAGCGGCAGGTCACGGATGACCAGACCGGCAGACCAGACGCGGTCCGACTCGGCGTCTTCCGGCGTGGTGCCGGTGTTGCCGATGTGCGGGTAGGTCAGGGTAACGATTTGCTGGGCGTAGGAAGGGTCTGTAAGGATTTCCTGGTAGCCGGTCATAGCGGTGTTGAATACCACCTCACCAACGGTCTGACCGTCGGCACCGATGGATTCACCGCGAAAAATACTGCCGTCGGCAAGGGCGAGTATGGCTGGCTTTGTCAAGAAGACCTCCCGTAGTTCAAGCATGAAAGGGCGATCGCAGGTTGCAAAAAAGCGGAGTGACGTATGGACACGTCACCCCGCTTTCATGTGCTGAATTCAATTCGCTGCGCGCTTTTAGTGGACACACTAAAGCTGTAGCTTACAGAAAAGTGCTTTTTCGGTCTACCGTATATGTGTCTCTAAAACACATGAATGCGACAGAAGCGCAGGGTTACCTGGTTTTGTACCCGCCTGCCCGGGCCTCATCGCAGGCTGTCGCCAGCCCCCACAGAGCTCGCCCATCCCCATATCGATGCCGTATACGCGGTCAGTGTAGGAGCGGCCTTGTGCCGCGAAAGGGCTGCGAAGCAGCCCCAGGATCTGAGCACCCACCAGAATCGCCGGGGCTGCTTCGCAGCCCTTTCGCGACACAAGGCCGCTCCTACACAATCAAAAGCGACTTGCCCGAAACCATAGAATCTCCCACAGAGATCTGGGCAACACCTCGATATCTCGGTTGTGCGCGGTCTTTGTGGGAGCTGGCGACAGCCTGCGATGAGGCCGGAACAAGCAAGCACAGCACTGCGCCCGGCAACACCGCAGTGAAAGCCAGGCGACTACGGGTCAGTGGAGCTCTAGCACATCCTGCATGTCGTACAGCGCAGGCGCACGCCCATCGAGCCATAGCGCAGCACGCACCGCGCCCTTGGCGAAGGTCATGCGGCTGGAGGCCTTGTGGGTGATCTCGACGCGTTCGCCATCGGCGGCAAACAGCACGGTGTGATCGCCGACCACATCGCCCGCCCGCACCGTGGCAAAGCCGATGGTCTGCCGCTCACGCGCACCGGTCTGCCCTTCGCGGCCATAAACAGCCACTTCGCGCAGATCACGACCCAACGCCTGGGCAACCACCTCACCCATGCGCAGCGCAGTGCCCGACGGCGCATCGACCTTGTGCCGGTGGTGGGCTTCGAGAATCTCGATATCCACATCATCACCCAGCACGCGAGCAGCCGTATCGAGCAGTTTCAGGCACAGGTTCACACCCACACTGAAGTTCGCCGCAAAGACGATCGGGATCTCTTTGCCCGCCTCTTCCAGCAGGTGCTTTTCTTCAGCACTGAAACCGGTCGTACCGATCACCATGGCCTTGCCCGCCTTGCGGCAGAACGCCAGGTTTTTCAGCGTGACCGACGGGTGAGTGAAGTCGATCAGCACATCGAACTCATCAACCACCTTGGCCAGGTCATCGACAATCGGCACGCCGATGCGGCCAAGGCCTGCCAGCTCGCCGGCGTCAGCACCGACCAAGGTGCTGTCGGGGCGGTGGATGGCGGCGGTCAGGCCGGCTTTGGGCGCTTGCTGCTGCACCGCTTCGATCAGCACCTTGCCCATGCGCCCGGCGGCGCCCATCACTGCAATACGTCGCATAGCCTGTTCCTTGTCAGAGATCGCCGAAGAAGCGCTTCACGCCTTCGAACCAGCCACTGGCCTTGGGCGAGTGGGAGCTGTCGCCTTCGAGCGAGTCACGCAGTTCTTCGAGCAGCTCGCGCTGACGGCGGCTGAGGTTGACCGGGGTCTCGACCGCAACGCGGCACAGCAGGTCGCCCGCACCACCACCACGCACCGGCGCCACACCCTTGCCGCGCAGACGGAACTGCTTGCCGGTCTGGGTGCCTTCCGGGATCTTCAACTTCACCCTGCCATCGAGGGTCGGCACTTCCAGCTCGCCGCCCAGGGCCGCGTCGGTGTAGCTGATCGGCACTTCGCAGTACAGATGCTTGCCATCACGCTGGAAGATCGCGTGCTCACGCACACTGATGACCACGTACAGGTCGCCGGTCGGGCCGCCATGGGCACCCGCCTCGCCTTCGCCCGACAGGCGAATGCGGTCACCGGTATCGACGCCAGCTGGCACCTTGACCGACAGCGTCTTGTATTCCTCGACACGGCCTTCGCCGTTGCACGAGCCGCACGGGTCGGTAATGATTTTGCCCTGGCCATGGCAGCGCGGGCAGGTTTGCTGCACCGAGAAGAAGCCCTGCTGCATGCGCACCTGGCCGATACCGCCGCAGGTTGGGCAGGTCGAAGGCGTCGAGCCCTTCTTGGCACCGGAGCCGTCGCACGGCGCGCAGTTGACCAGGGTTGGGACACGAATGCTGACCGTGGTGCCGCGCACGGCTTCTTCGAGGTTCAGCTCAAGGGTGTAGCGCAGGTCGCTGCCGCGCTGGGCACCGCCACGACCACCACCGCGGCCACCGCCGCCGAAGAAGTCGCTGAACACGTCACCGAAGATGTCCGAGAAGTTGGCGCCACCGAAGCCTGCACCGCCGCCGCCCATGCTCTGGTCGACGCCAGCGTGGCCATACTGGTCGTAGGCTGCGCGCTTGCTCGGGTCAGACAGCACTTCATAGGCCTCGGCGGCCTCTTTGAACTTGTCTTCGGATTCTTTATCGCCCGGGTTGCGGTCCGGGTGGAGTTTCATCGCCAGACGGCGATAGGCCTTCTTCAGGTCGTCGGCACCGGCGCCACGCTCGACACCCAGGACCTCATAAAAATCACGCTTGGACATAGGTCATTTGCACTCTTGGGGTGTTTGGCACCTGCGCGCAGCTGTCGCGCCGTGCCGTCAACACCTGCCGCCATACGCGAATGCGCCCAGACAGATGCTGTAAAAATTCTCGTATTCCAGACACGCCAACGCGGGAGCAAGCCCCCGCGCGGCAACATCCTACCAGTTCAGCGGCAATTACCACTGAACTGGCCGACAACATGCAGGGATTACTGCTTGTTGTTGTCTTTCACTTCTTCGAACTCGGCGTCAACCACGTCATCGTGCTTGGCTTCAGGCTCGGCCTGCTGGGCGCCGCCCTGTGGCTGTTCGGCCTGCTGCTCGGCGTACATCTTCTGGGCAACCGGGGCCGAAACCTTGGACAGCTCCTCGACCTTGGACTCGATGGCAGCCTTGTCGTCGCCTTTCAGAGCGGCTTCCAGGGCAACCACGGCCGCTTCGATAGCGGTTTTTTCTTCGGCAGTGGCCTTGTCGCCAGCGTCGGTGACCATCTTGCGGGTCGAGTGCACCAGCGCGTCACCCTGGTTACGGGCAGCGGCCAGCTCTTCGAACTTGCGGTCTTCCTCGGCGTTGGCCTCGGCGTCACGCACCATGCGCTCGATTTCTTCGTCCGACAGGCCCGAGTTGGCCTTGATCACGATCGACTGCGACTTGCCGGTGGCCTTGTCTTTGGCGCTGACGTGCAGGATGCCGTTGGCGTCGATGTCGAAGGTCACTTCGATCTGCGGTACACCGCGTGGCGCTGGCGGGATATCGGCCAGGTCGAACTTGCCCAGCGACTTGTTGCTGGTGGCTTGCTTGCGCTCGCCCTGCAGCACGTGAATGGTCACGGCGCCCTGGTTGTCATCGGCAGTCGAGAACACCTGCGACTTTTTGGTCGGGATGGTGGTGTTTTTCTCGATCAGCGGAGTCATCACGCCGCCCATGGTTTCGATACCCAGGGTCAGCGGGCTGACGTCCAGCAGCAGCACGTCCTTCACGTCACCGGCCAGTACCGCACCCTGGATGGCAGCACCCATGGCCACAGCTTCGTCCGGGTTGACGTCCTTGCGCGCTTCTTTACCGAAGAAGTCGGCAACGGCTTTCTGCACCATCGGCATACGGGTCTGACCACCGACCAGGATCACGTCATCGATCTTGCTGACGTCGATGCCGGCGTCTTTCAGTGCGATGCGGCATGGCTCGATGGTGCGCTGAACCAGGTCTTCGACCAGCGATTCCAGCTTGGCGCGGGAAATCTTCACGTTCAGGTGCTTGGGACCTGTGGCATCTGCGGTGATGTACGGCAGGTTGACGTCGGTCGACTGGGCCGAGGACAGCTCGATCTTGGCTTTTTCAGCGGCCTCTTTCAGGCGCTGCAGGGCCAGCGGATCGTTCTTCAGGTCCATGCCGGACTCTTTCTTGAACTCGTCCACGAGGTAGTCGATCAGGCGCATGTCGAAGTCTTCGCCACCCAGGAAGGTGTCGCCGTTGGTAGCCAGTACTTCGAACTGGTGCTCACCGTCGACTTCGGCGATTTCGATCACGGACACGTCGAAGGTACCGCCACCCAGGTCATAAACGATGACAGTGTGGTCGCCCTTGGCTTTGTCCATGCCGTACGCCAGTGCAGCGGCGGTCGGCTCGTTGATGATGCGCTTGACGTCCAGGCCCGCGATGCGGCCGGCGTCTTTGGTCGCCTGACGCTGGCTGTCGTTGAAGTAGGCCGGCACGGTGATGACCGCTTCGGTCACGGGCTCGCCGAGGTAATCTTCGGCGGTTTTCTTCATTTTTTTCAGGACTTCGGCGCTGATTTGCGGCGGAGCCATTTTCTGGCCGTTGACCTCAACCCAGGCGTCACCGTTGTCAGCCTTGGCGATCTTGTACGGCACCATCTGGATGTCTTTCTGCACGACCTGCTCTTCGAAGCGGCGGCCGATCAGGCGCTTTACCGCGAACAGGGTGTTGTGCGGGTTGGTCACAGCCTGGCGCTTGGCCGACTGACCTACCAGGATTTCGCCATCGTTGGCGTAGGCCACGATCGAAGGCGTGGTACGCGCGCCTTCGGCGTTCTCGATGACTTTGACGTTACCGTTTTCGAGGATGGAAACGCACGAGTTGGTGGTCCCCAGGTCGATACCGATGATTCTGCCCATGTTGATTCTCCCGAAACTTGAATTAGGTGGCAGCGGCTACAGTGGCCAACTGCGGTAATACTTGAGTGCTTGACACCTAGATGGGGGTGCCCGGAAAGATTTCAAGCCTTCTCGTTGATCGAAGGCTGCGCTGCGGCCGGCGCCTTGCTGACCACCACCATGGCGGGGCGCAGCAGGCGGCCATTGAGCAGGTAGCCCTTCTGGAACACATTCAGCACGCTGTTCGGCTCTACGTCGGCGCTTTCCTGCATGGCCATCGCCTGGTGGTGCTCGGCGTTGAACGGCTGGCCGTGCGGGTCGATGGCTTCGAGGTTGTAGCGCTTGAGGGTGTCCTGGAACATCTTCAGGGTCAGTTCGACACCTTCGCGGATCTTCTTGACGTGCTCGTCATCGGCGCTGGAGTGAGCCAGTGCCAGTTCCAGGCTGTCGATCACCGGCAGCAGGTCGCTGGAAAACTTCTCCAGGGCGAACTTGTGTGCCTTCTCGACATCCTGTTCAGCGCGGCGACGCACGTTCTGCAGGTCAGCCACGGCGCGCAGGGACTGGTCCTTGGCGGCCGCCAGCTGCTCCTCGAGCTCAAGGACGCGGGTATCTGCAGACGCTGCACCGGCTTCTTCGGGATTAAGGTTCTTCTCATCCAGCTGTTCGTCAGCCATAAGGTTTCTCCTGCGCAATTTGCCTTGGGCGAGCCAGGCTCACCATGTCTTGCCGGCTATATGGGGTCAGAAAAACCAGCTTCAAGGGGCAATGTGCTTTTCTGCATTCGCCAGACGGGCATTGTCAGCAGGCGCAAAACCACTGTATAAATAACCAGACCTCAGCTTTCGGGAGCCGCCCTCATGCTGCTGCACCTGTCCATTCACAACTACGCCATCGTCGAACACCTCGACCTCGAACTCGCCCGCGGCATGTCCGTGATCACCGGCGAAACCGGCGCAGGCAAATCGATCATGCTCGACGCCCTGGGCCTGGCCCTTGGCGACCGCGCCGACAGCGGCGTGGTGCGCCCCGGTGCAGACAAGGCAGACATCCTCGCCACCTTCGACCTGGGCGACATCCCCGAAGCGCACACATGGCTGGCCGAGCGCGACCTCGAAAGCGACGGCCCGTGCATCCTGCGCCGGGTCATCACCGCCGAGGGCCGCAGCCGTGGCTATATCAACGGTACGCCGTGCCCGCTGGCCGACCTCAAGGCCCTGGGCGAGCTGCTGATCGACATCCACAGCCAGCACGAACACCAGTCGCTGCTCAAAACCGACACCCACCGCCGCCTGCTCGACGAGTACGCCGGCGCCATCGACCTGGCCCGCCAGGTGCAACTGGCTGCCAAACGCTGGAACCAGACCCGCCTCGAACGCGACCGTCTGAGCAATTCCGGTGATGAGCAGCGCGCCCGCCACCAACTGCTCAGCTATCAGCTCGAAGAGCTGGACAACCTGGGCCTTGGCGAAAACGAGCTGGAGCAACTGGAGCAGGAGCACAAGAACCTGACCAACGCCGAGGCGCTGTTCGGCATCTGCCGCCAGGTCATCGACCAGTGCAGCGAAAGCGACTCGGGCAACGTGCTCAGCGCCCTGACCGTCAGCCTTAACCGCCTGACCGCCGTCACCAACTCGCCCAAGGCCCTGAGCGAAGCCGTGACGCTGATCGCCAGCGCGCAAATCCAGGTAGAAGAAGCCGTCGGCGAGCTCAATCGCTTCCTCGACCACTTCGATGCCGACCCACTGCGCCTGCAGGCACTCGAAGAGCGGCTAGACACCATCTACACCCTGGCCCGCAAACACCGCGTGCACCCCACCGAGCTGCCGCACCTGCAGCAGCGCCTGATGGAAGAAATAGAAGGCCTCAACGCCTGCGATGAATCCATCGAACGCCTCGACGAAGAGCTGGCTGCTTATGCCCAGCACTATAAAGAGAAGGCAGGCGAGCTGAGCGCACTGCGCCAACAGGCTGCCAAGCAGTTGGCCGGCGCCGTCGAGCAGGAGATCCAGCGCCTGGGCATGCCGGGCGGGCGCTTCTGCATCGAGCTGACAGCGTTCGAGCACAACGACCTGTCGCCCCATGGCCTGGAGCAGATTGAACTGCTGGTCAGCGCCAACCCCGGGCAACCGCTCAAGGCATTGGCCAAGGTAGCATCGGGCGGCGAGCTGTCGCGGATCAGCCTCGCGATCCAGGTGATTACTGCACAGACCTCACGCATCCCTACCCTGGTGTTCGACGAAGTGGACGTAGGCATCGGCGGCCCGACTGCCGAAATCGTCGGCCAGTTGCTACGCCGACTTGGCGAGCGCGGCCAGGTGCTGACCGTGACCCACTTGCCGCAAGTGGCGGCGCAGGGGCATCACCACTTGTTCGTGCACAAGGTGCGCAACAGCGACACGACTCACACCGCCGTTACCAGCCTGGGCAAACGTGAGCGGGTGGAGGAAGTGGCGCGGATGCTGGGTGGTATCGACCTGACCAAGGAGTCCTTGGCCCACGCGCGCAAGATGGTCGTAACCACCAAGGCCTAACCAAACGCACCCGCGTGTAGGAGCGGCCTTGTGTCGCGAAAGGGCCGCAAAGCGGCCCCAAGATTCAAGCGTACAAGCAACAATCGCCGGGGCCGCTTCGCAGCCCTTTCGCGACACAAGGCCGCTCCTACAGGGCGTAGCTTGAACGGGCCAGCAAAAAGCACAAAGGCGACCCTAGGGTCGCCTTTGTCATTCATATCGAGCGTAATCGTTACTTCTTTTTACGCACATAGAGGACCAGATTGTGGTCCACCAGCTCGAAGCCGTGCTCGGTTACGATCTCTTTCTGGCGCCGCTCAATCTCGGCATCCATGAACTCGATGACCTCGCCGCTCTCCACGTCGACCATGTGGTCGTGGTGGCCGCCGTCAGCCAGCTCGAACACCGCATGGCCGCCGTCGAAGTTGTGGCGAACCACCAGGCCCGCCGCCTCGAACTGGGTCAGGACGCGATACACGGTCGCCAGGCCCACGTCCTCGCCAGCCTCCATCAGTGCCTTGTAGACATCCTCGGCACTCATGTGACGCTGCTCGGTAGAGTCGAGCATCTGAAGAATCTTGACTCGAGGCAGGGTCACCTTGAGGCCGGCTTTGCGTAATTCGCTATTTTCAACCATGGTCAGCTTTCTCGCCGATGCTGCTTCGCAGCTTCTCTTAATACGGGTATGATCGGGGTTTACGTTGTCCAGCCAAGATAGTGGAAGTCGCCCACCGATGCAAAACACCAAGCTCTTGCTAACCAGCCTCACCCTAGTGGGACTGCTCGCACTCGCCGGTTGCTCGTTTCCCGGGGTTTACAAAATCGACATCCAGCAGGGCAATGTCGTCACGCAGGACATGATAGACCAATTGCGTCCGGGAATGACCCGACGGCAAGTAAGGTTTATCATGGGCAACCCCCTGCTCCAGGACACCTTCAACACCAATCGCTGGGATTATCTCTACAGCCTGCAGCCTGGCGGCGGTCAGCGCCAGCAAGAGCGCATGAGCATTTTCTTCAACGACAGCGACCAACTGGTCAACCTGGCAGGCGACTTCATGCCAGGCGTCAGCCGCGACCAGGAAATCCTCGGTGGCAGCGGCGACACCAGCGTCAGCCCGGCGCAACAGCCTGGCCAGCCAGCCGAGCAACCGGCCAAGGCAGGTTCGCTGGAAGACTCGATCCAGAAAGAGATCGACACCATCGAAACCACCCCAGTGCCAACCCCCGCCCCGCTGGAAACCTCGCCGCAATAAATTGCAGGCGCAGACAAAAAAGCCCGGACACTGTCCGGGCTTTTTTATTTCAGCGCTTCAGCCGTAGAGTTGCTTGGCTCGCTGGCAGAACGCATCGACCATGGTGTTGGCCGCCTGGTTGAACAGCGGCCCAAGCGTTGCCCGCACCAGGGCGCCGGCATAGTCGAACGACAGGTCCAGGCTGATCTTGCAGGCCTTGTCGCCCAGCGGCTTGAACACCCACACGCCATGCAGTTGCGAGAACGGCCCCTCTTCCAGGTTCATCTCGATGGATTGCCCCGGCACCAGCACATTGCGGGTAACGAACTGCTGGCTCATGCCCCCTTTGGCCACTTCAAGCTTGGCACGCATGTGCGTCTCACCGGCCTCAAGCACTGTGGAAGCCGAGCACCAGGGCAAAAATTCGGGGTAGCTGGCCACGTCATTGACCAGGTCGTACAGCGCCTGGGCGGGGTATGGCAGCAGGGCCGAGCGTTGAATATGGGTAGTCATCCAGGCGTCACTTCCAAACGGGGCGGCGGCGCTTCACAGCACCTCGAAAACGGTTCTGAGCAACAGAACAAGGCCTGTATTGTCCGGGATTCGCCCTACAGGCTCAAGCACACCTAAAGGCCGTAGCCGAGGACGCAGTGACTGCCTATAATGCGGCCCCTATGGCTAAGCAAAAGAAACATCCGACCGGGACCATCGCGCAGAACAAAAAAGCGCGACACGACTACTTCATCGAACACAAGTTCGAGGCCGGGCTGGTCCTGTCCGGTTGGGAAGTAAAGAGCCTGCGGGCCGGCAAGGCACACCTGACCGACAGTTATGTACTGCTGAAGGATGGTGAAGCCTGGCTGTTCGGCAGCCATATCACCCCGCTGACCACCGCCAGCACACACGTCATCGCCGACCCCATCCGTAGCCGCAAGCTGCTGCTGAACAAGCGCGAGCTTGAACGCATTGAAGCGGCCGTGGCGCAGAAGGGTTACACGTGCGTGGCGATGTCGCTGTTCTGGAGCAAGTACCTGATCAAGTGCGAAATTGCACTGGGCAAGGGCAAGAAGGAGTTCGACAAGCGCGACACCGTGCGCGAACGCGACTCCAACCGCGAGCTGCAGCGCACCATGCGCAACAAGGGCAAGGAAGAGTAACTTCCCGCACGGCGCATACCCTTGTGGGAGATCACCCAGCCCTTCCGGGCTGCGCTGTCGCGCAGAGAACTGGGCACCGTGGGAGCGGGCTTGCCCCGCGATACCGGCGTCGCCGGTGCCATCCATCGCGGGGCAAGCCCGCTCCCACAAGAAGCAAAGCACTGCGCCCTCTGAAGCACATCAACACACCTCAACGCGCTTCAGTGCCCGCTACGCCGCTCCGAGCGCGCCACGCGCTGCGCCTCTTGCTGCGCTTCCTGCAGCACTTCCTGCACATACAGAATGTGCCGGCTGGACACTTCCCTCGCCTCGTCGGCTCGCCCCTGCACAATCGCCTCGTACAACTCGCGGTGCTGGCTGATCAGCATGTCGCGCGTTTCTGTACGCTGGCGGTACATCCCACCAATGTTGGTCACCACGTTGCGCTTGAGCAGGTCGAACAACCCGCGGATGGTATGCAACAGCACCGCGTTATGGCTGGCCTCGGCAATCGCCAGGTGAAAACTCGCATCGGCGACGCCCTCCTCCGCCCGGCTGACTTCATCAGCGCGGTTGTAGCAGTCCTGCAGTGCATCAAACGCCACCTTCAGCCGCTCACGGTCCGCCGCCGTAGCACGCTGGGCCGCGTAATAGGCGCATGACGCCTCAAGCGTATGGCGAAACTCCAGCAAGTCACGCTGCGCCTCGGGGCTGCCTTCGAGCAACTTCAGCAGCGGGTCACTGAAGGTCGAACCCAGCGCCTCAGCCACATAGTTGCCGCCGCCCTGACGGCTGACCAGCAGCCCCTTGGCCACCAGCTTCTGGATGGCCTCGCGCAGCGACGGGCGCGACACACCAAACTGCTCGGCCAAGGTGCGCTCGGCCGGCAGGCGCTGGCCCGAAGTCAGCGTGCCTTCCAGAATCATCCCTTCCAACCGATCGACAATGTCGTCGGACAGGCGCCGTTGGCGGACCTGATCAAAAACCATCACATGCTCTCCACAAACCCCGGAAGTACTGAGCCGGGGGCGCCTATTCTGCGCCTAACCGGCCAGCACCGACACCATCAGATGGCGAAATTCATCCGCCATCAGATGCCCGCCCATCGGCCTACGACCAAAGTTTCTAACGAGACAAATTGACACACCCATCGGCAGGCTTTTAACCTAGCGACCAGCCATTGTAAATTGGTCTTACCAATTATCCAATGCCAGTGCTGACCAACAACAATTAGGGGCCACCCCATATGCAAACCTGGCAACAACTCTATTCCCCACTCGGTAGCCTCGGCCTGTCCGCACTGGCGGCGGTCGTGCCCATCGTGTTCTTCTTCCTTGCCCTCGCCGTGTTCCGCCTCAAAGGCCACGTCGCCGGCAGCATTACCTTGGGCCTTTCGATCCTGGTGGCGATCTTTGCCTTCCAGATGCCGGTGGACATGGCCCTGGCTGCAGCAGGCTATGGCTTCCTCTACGGCCTGTGGCCCATTGCCTGGATCATCGTTGCCGCGGTGTTCCTCTACAAACTCACCGTCAAAAGCGGCCAGTTCGAAGTCATCCGCAGCTCTGTGCTGTCGATCACCGACGACCAGCGCCTGCAAGTGCTGCTGATCGGCTTCTGCTTCGGTGCCTTCCTTGAAGGCGCAGCCGGCTTCGGCGCCCCCGTGGCCATCACCGCCGCGCTGCTGGTGGGCCTGGGCTTCAACCCACTGTACGCCGCCGGCCTGTGCCTGATCGCCAACACCGCACCGGTGGCCTTCGGCGCGCTGGGCATCCCGATCATCGTGGCCGGCCAGGTCACCGGCATCGACGCCTTCCACATCGGCGCCATGACCGGCCGCCAGCTGCCGCTGCTGTCGTTGTTCGTGCCGTTCTGGCTGGTGTTCATGATGGACGGCCTGCGCGGCGTCAAAGAAACCTGGCCCGCCGCCCTGGTGGCCGGCCTGAGCTTCGCCGTCACCCAGTACTTCACCTCCAACTTCATCGGCCCAGAGCTGCCCGACATCACCTCGGCACTGGCCAGCCTGATCTGCCTGACCTTGTTCCTGAAAGTCTGGCAGCCCAAGCGTTCGTTCGCCGAAGCCAAAGGCAGCGTTGGCGCCGCCGTGGTGCAACCTAGCGGCAGCCAGCCGACCCCGTACAGCCTGGGCGAAATCTTCAAAGCCTGGTCGCCGTTCTTGATCCTCACTGTGCTGGTGACCATCTGGACGCTCAAGCCCTTCAAGGCCGCGTTCGCCCCAGGCGGCGCGATGTACAACTTCGTGTTCAACTTCGCCATCCCGCACCTTGACCAACTGGTGATCAAGACCGCACCGATCGTCGCCGCCCCCACCGCCATGCCGGCCGTGTTCAAGCTCGACCCGATCTCGGCCACCGGTACTGCCATTTTCCTTTCGGCACTGATCTCGATGCTGGTGCTGAAGATCAACTTCAAAACTGGTCTGACCACTTTGAAAGAGACCTTCTGGGAACTGCGCTGGCCGATCCTGTCGATTGGCATGGTGCTGGCCTTCGCCTTCGTCACCAACTACTCGGGCATGTCCTCGACCATGGCCCTGGTGCTGGCCGGCACTGGCGCTGCGTTCCCGTTCTTCTCGCCGTTCCTCGGCTGGCTGGGCGTGTTCCTGACCGGCTCGGACACCTCGTCCAACGCCCTGTTCGGTTCGCTGCAAGCCACCACCGCGCACCAGATCGGCGTCAGCGACACCCTGCTGGTTGCCGCCAACACCAGCGGCGGCGTAACCGGCAAGATGATCTCGCCGCAGTCCATTGCCGTGGCCTGCGCCGCCACCGGCCTGGTCGGCAAGGAATCGGACCTGTTCCGCTTCACGGTCAAGCACAGCCTGTTCTTCGCCACCATCGTTGGCGTGATCACGCTGGTGCAGGCTTACTGGCTGACCGGCATGCTGGTTCATCACTAAAGTGAAAGGGGCCGGGCGCCGTTGCGCGCCCGGCAACACCTCCAACCCACGCTGCGAGAATCCATGATTATTTCCGCCTCCACCGACTATCGCGCCGCGGCCCAACGCAAGCTGCCCCCTTTCCTGTTCCACTACGCCGACGGCGGCGCCTACGCCGAACACACCCTGCGCCACAACGTTTCCGACCTTGCCAGCATCGCCCTGCGTCAGCGCGTGCTGAAAAACATGTCGGAACTGAGCCTTGAGACGCGGCTGTTCGACGAAACCCTGAGCATGCCCGTGGCCCTCGCCCCGGTCGGCCTGACCGGCATGTACGCCCGCCGCGGCGAAGTGCAGGCCGCCCGCGCCGCCGCCGAGCACGGCATCCCGTTCACCATGTCGACGGTGTCGGTGTGCCCGATTGAAGAGGTCGCGCCGGCCATCAACCGGCCGATGTGGTTCCAGCTGTACGTGCTCAAAGACCGCGGCTTCATGCGCAACGCCCTGGAGCGCGCCAAGGCCGCCGGCGTGAAAACCCTGGTGTTCACTGTCGACATGCCCGTGCCCGGCGCCCGCTACCGCGACGCCCACTCCGGCATGAGCGGCGCCAACGGCCCGCTGCGCCGCATGCTGCAAGCCATGACCCACCCCGAATGGGCCTGGGACGTCGGCGTGATGGGCCGCCCGCACGACCTGGGCAACATCTCCAAATACCGGGGCAACCCCACGGGCCTGGCCGACTACATCGGCTGGCTGGGGGCCAACTTCGACCCGTCGATTTCGTGGAAAGACCTTGAGTGGATCCGCGAATTCTGGGACGGCCCGATGATCATCAAAGGCATCCTCGATGCCGACGACGCCCGCGATGCGGTCAAGTTCGGCGCCGACGGCATCGTCGTCTCCAACCACGGCGGCCGCCAGCTCGACGGCGTGCTGTCCAGCGCCCGTGCGCTGCCAGCCATTGCCGATGCGGTCAAAGGCGACATCAAGATCCTCGCCGACTCCGGTATCCGCAGCGGCCTGGACGTGGTGCGCATGATCGCCATGGGCGCCGACACCGTGCTTATCGGCCGCGCCTTCCTTTATGCACTGGCGGTCCACGGCCAGGCCGGCGTGAAAAACCTGCTGGAGCTGTTCGAGAAAGAAATGCGCGTGGCCATGGTGCTGACCGGCGCCAAGTCCATCAGCGAGATCACCCGCGACTCGCTGGTCCGCGAACTGGGCGCCTGAGCGCCCGCCCCCGATTCCGCCTGAATGACCGGGGCACGCCGCGCGCCAGACGCGGTGGCCCCGCGAGGAGACTGCATGAGCCTGCCCGCCGCGTTCCTGCGTGACGCCGAGCGCCTGATCCCCGCCGAACGCCGCTTCGACGACCCCACCTCGACCCTGGCCTTCGGCACCGATGCCAGCTTCTACCGGCTGATCCCCAAGCTGGTGGTGCGCGTCGAATCCGAGGACGAAGTGGTCGCGCTGATCCAACTGGCCCAGCGCGAGCGCGTGCCGGTGACCTTCCGCGCCGCCGGTACCAGTTTGTCCGGCCAGGCCATCAGTGATTCGGTGCTGATCGTGCTCGGTGACAACTGGAACGGCCGAGAGATACGCGGCCAGGGCGAACAGATCCGCCTGCAGCCCGGCGTCATCGGCGCCCAGGCCAACGCCTGGCTGGCCCCGTACGGGCGCAAGATCGGCCCCGACCCCGCCTCGATCAATGCCTGCAAGATCGGCGGCATCGTCGCCAACAACGCCAGCGGCATGTGTTGCGGCACCGCGCAGAACACCTACCACACCCTCGCCGGCCTGCGCCTGGTGCTGGCCGACGGCACCCGCCTGGACAGCGAAGACCCCGCCAGCGTCGCCGCCTTCGAACACAGCCACGCCAGCCTGCTCGAAGCCCTTGCCCGCTTGGGCCGCGAAACCCGCGCCAACACCGAGCTGGCCGACCGAATTCGCCACAAGTACCGGCTGAAAAACACCACCGGTCTGTCGCTTAATGCCCTGGTGGACTACGACCAGCCGCTGGACATCCTGCAGCACCTGCTGGTTGGGTCTGAAGGCACGCTGGGCTTTATCAGCGCCGTCACCTACAACACCGTGCCCGACCACCCGCACAAGGCCAGCGCCTTGCTGGTCTTCCCCAGCGTCGAAAGCTGCTGCCGCGCCGTCCCCGTGCTCAAACGCCAGCCCGTGTCCGCTGTAGAACTGCTGGACCGGCGCAGCATGCGCTCGGTGCAGGACATGCCCGGCATGCCGCTGTGGGTAAAAGGGCTGTCAGACAACGCCTGCGCGCTGCTGATCGAGTCCCGCGCCGCCAGCCAGAGCCTGCTGCACGAGCAACTGCAGCAGATCATGGCCTCCATTGCCGATTACCCCCTGGAGCAAAAAGTCGAGTTCAGCGAAGACCCCGCGGTGTACAACCAGCTGTGGAAAATCCGCAAGGACACCTTCCCCGCGGTCGGCGCCGTGCGCCAGACCGGCACCACCGTCATCATCGAAGACGTCACCTTCCCGGTGGAACAACTGGCCGAAGGCGTCAACCGCCTGATCCAGTTGTTCGACAAGCACCACTACGACGAAGCGATCATTTTTGGCCACGCGCTGGAAGGCAACCTGCACTTCGTCTTCACCCAAGGCTTCAACAGCCCCGCAGAAATCGCCCGTTACCAAGCCTTCATGGACGACGTCGCGCAACTGGTGGCAGTCGAATTCGGCGGCTCGCTCAAAGCCGAGCACGGCACCGGCCGCAACATGGCGCCGTTCGTCGAGCTTGAGTGGGGCAAAGACGCCTACCAACTGATGTGGTCGCTCAAACGCATGCTTGACCCCAACGGCATCCTCAACCCCGACGTGGTGCTGAGTGAAGACCCCGATATCCATCTGAAAAATCTGAAACCGCTGCCAGCTGCGGACGAAATCGTCGACAAGTGCATCGAATGCGGCTTCTGCGAACCGGTGTGCCCCTCCAAGGGCCTGACCCTCAGCCCCCGCCAGCGCATCGTGATGTGGCGCGACATCCAGGCCAAGACCCGCGCCGGCATCGACACCCGCGAGCTGCTGCAAACCTACCAGTACCAAGGCATCGACACCTGCGCCGCCACCGGCCTGTGCGCCCAGCGCTGCCCGGTGGGCATCAACACCGGGGAACTGGTGAAGAAGCTGCGCAGCCAGGCCGCCGCGCACCTCAAGACCGCCGACTGGCTGGCCGAACACTTCCACACCACCCTGCGCGGCGCCCGCCTGACCCTGGCCGCCGCCAACAGCGCGCGCAAACTGCTCGGCGCGCCGCGCATGGCCCGCCTCAGCGCCACCCTGAACAAAGCCAGCAACGGCCGCCTGCCGCAGTGGACCCCGGCCATGCCGCAGCCACTCAAGCCCATCGCCTTCGGCCCGGCCAGCCACGACGCCCGCCCTCGCGTGGTCTACCTGGCCGCCTGCGTATCGCGAGTAATGGGCCCGGCCTACGCCGACCGCGAGCAAAGCTCGCTGCTCGACAAAACCCGCGCCCTGCTGGAAAAAGCCGGTTACCAAGTCATCTTCCCCGACAACGCCGACAGCCTGTGCTGCGGCCAGCCGTTCGCCTCCAAGGGTTACCCCGAGCAGGCCGAGCACAAGCGCCAGGAGCTGATCAACGCCCTGCTGCACGCCAGCCGCGGCGGCCTCGACCCGATCTACTGCGACACCAGCCCCTGCACCCTGCGCTTGGTGCAAGACCTCGGCGAAACCCGCCTCGACCTGTACGACCCGGTGCGCTTCATCCGCACCCACCTGGTCGAGCGCCTGGAGTTCCACCCCCAGGACGAGCCCGTGGCCGTGCACGTCACCTGCAGCACCCAACACCTGGGCGAAAGCCAGGCCCTGATCGACCTGGCGCGGCGCTGCAGCAAACAGGTGGTCATCCCCGAAGGCATTCATTGCTGCGGTTTTGCCGGCGACAAAGGCTTCACCACGCCCGAGCTGAATGCGCATTCGCTGCGCACGCTGAAGGACGCCGTGCAGTATTGCAGCGAAGGCATTTCGACCAGCCGCACCTGCGAGATTGGCCTGTCGAGCCACAGCGGCATCGACTATCACGGCCTGGTGTACCTCGTGGACCGAGTCACCCGCGCAAGAAGCATCTAACCATAGCCCCCCCTGTGGGAGCGGCCTTGCGCCGCGAAAGGCCCGCAAAGCGGGCCCGGCAATCCCGCTTGGTGGGCAACACCCGCCCACAGCATCAACAACGCAAGCGGGCCCATAAACTGTGGGAGCTGGCGCCAGCCTGCGATAGGGCCCCCA
Source organism: Pseudomonas farsensis (assembly GCF_014268805.2). GTDB lineage: Bacteria > Pseudomonadota > Gammaproteobacteria > Pseudomonadales > Pseudomonadaceae > Aquipseudomonas > Aquipseudomonas farsensis. Next base: position 1,371,804 of record NZ_JABWRF020000002.1, on the reverse strand, counting down.
CAGGCCAACCCTGTAGGACATGTCCTAACTTGATACCAAATGCTTCTGCCAATCAGTCTTCGGACCTATCCTACGCAACTGTCGGAAGCCGCCGCGTTGTTCAGAAAGCACCTCAGGGATAACTTCACCGGGTCGCCACATTTGGTGACCAGGTGTGAGAATCCTGAAGCTTAAGAAATTCGCGTTTGCTCTATGGCAGCCGTGTGCGGGCAGACTTCGGTCTGACCGGGTTTCTTGTGCCCCGGATTCTCACCCCGCCCACGGCTGCCGCCCTTCGGCTTGTGAGATTGCTCGGAGGGTGGTGCTTCCCTGAGACAGCACAAGAGATACACCCATGAAAAAACTAGTCCCAGATCCCCCTCAACTACACCCCTACCTCATCCTCTCCCCAGCCCTAACCCCCGAAGCCGCCCGCTACGAAGCCACCGTGCTGATGAACTGCCTGCACCACGTCCTCAACATCTACTTCGCCAGCACCGACGCCCCCTTGCGCAACACCCTGCTCACCACCAGCCTGTACCTCAGCCAGCTCCTGCAACCCCTGACCGAACGCGTCCAGGAGCAGCCCCAATGACCACCCCACCGCCCAACCTCACCACCGCCGGCATCACCCAGTGCCTGGACCTCTACCGCATCCAGCCCGGCATCCCCTTCCAGCACGCCTTCGGCGAGCTCTCCGTCCTACTAGGCTGCATCCGCCACCTGACCTGCGAAGCCGAAATGGAAAACGACCAGATCGCCGCCAGCACCGCCCGCATCCTCAGCGCCCTGGCCAAAGCCCTGATCGACGACCTGGAAATCGGCATGAACCGCACCCAATAGCGATTCCATGCTTCCAGACACCTCGCCTCCAGTCGTGGTAGGAGCGGCCTCGTGTCGCGAAAGGGCCGCAAAGCGGCCCCGGCGATCCTGCATAAGCCCCAGATTTCGGGGCAACCCCGCCCCCCCTGTGGGAGCTGGCGACAGCCTGCGATGAGGCCATCACAGGCCGGCACATACCTATATCCCCAAAACATGGCGTATGACCGGGCATGCCCCGCGCGCCCGTCAAAGCCAGTGCCATCCCCCCCAACCCAACCGGATTGAACCCTCGCCACCCGCCCACAGTCCACCCAACAGGCCCACCTTCCAGAGGCCTCACGAGGAGACACCCATGAAAGGTACTGCGCTTTCCGCCCTATTCGCGGCCGCCACCCTGCTGGCCTCGCCTGTATTCGCCGCCGACGACCTGTGCGCGATCAACCTGCAGAAAATCAACGACAGCATGGCCACCACCGGCGCCACCTCCGAAGGCCTGGACAAAGCCATCACCGAGCACGTCGACAAAGCCAAGGCCGCCCAAGCCAGCGGCGACACCAAGGAATGCATCGCCATCACCAGCAAAGTGCTTGAGCGCCTCGAAAAAACCGAGAAAGGCAGCGGCACCTCCGGCGGCAGCGGTACCTGATGTAGAGCGGGCGGCGCATCGCCTGTCGACGCCGCCCGCGTAACGGCGTATACTCCACCCCACGTGCCGAAAGGTGCGGTCAGCTAGAGCTGAGTGTGGGGCCGATTAGGATTCGACGCCGGTAGCGAAACTCTAGGTGCATGCCGAGTTGGTAACAGAACTCGTAAATCCACTGTTGCAACTTTCTATAGTTGCCAATGACGAAAACTACGAGGGTTACGCTCTCGCTGCGTAAGCAGCCGAGCCCGCTCTCCTGGTAGCTTCGGCTCCAGCAATCACTAGGGGATGCCTGTAAACCCGAAGTGATTGTCATACAGAACAGGATCGTCGTGCAGCACGTTGGGGGCGAATCGACTAAAACTTACCCAACTCGTCCAAAGCACCCTGCCCGTCGGGCGGCTGCGGATTAACTCAGTAGACACGGCTAAGCATGTAGTACCGACAGCGGAGTACTGGCGGACGGGGGTTCAAATCCCCCCGGCTCCACCAAATGATCAATCAAAGACGTCCACGGACGTCTTTTTTTGTGCCTCCGACCCAGTAAATACGCGGCTTCCAGCGCTTTTGTGGTCTTTTGAGGGTTTTTGAGTTCCAACCGTTCGGGTATTCCCGGTGGTATTCCCGCCTACCTAGGGCTAATCTTGGGAATACCAAAAGGTGTCAGGGAGCTCATCCCATGTGCGCTCAAACAGCTCGTCTCTCCGACCGCCAGCTCAAGGCAGTCAAGCCCAAAGACAAGGACTATGTCATCACGGATGGCGACGGCCTCCAGCTCCGCGTCCGGGTCAATCGCTCGATGCAATGGAATTTCAACTACAGGCATCCGGTCACCAAAAATCGAATCAACATGGCGCTCGGCTCCTATCCCGAAGTCTCTCTAGCGCAAGCTCGGCGGAAAGCGGTTGAGGCTAGGGAAGTACTTGCGCAGGGGATCGACCCAAAAGCTCAGCGCAATGATCTCGCGCAGGCCAAGCTAGCCGAGACGGAACATACGTTCGAGAAAGTAGCTACCTCCTGGTTCGAGCTGAAAAAGGACTCGGTCACGCCGGCTTATGCCGAGGACATCTGGCGCTCACTCACGCTGCACATTTTCCCGAGCATGAAATCGACTCCGATCTCGGAAGTCAGCGCACCGATGGTGATAAAAATTCTTCGTCCCATCGAAGCCAAAGGCAGCTTGGAAACCGTGAAGCGGCTTAGCCAGCGCCTCAACGAGATCATGACCTATGGGGTCAATTCGGGAATGATTTTCGCGAACCCCCTAAGCGGGATTCGGGCGGTATTCAAGAAACCGAAGAAAGAAAACATGGCGGCACTATCACCCGAGGAGCTTCCTGAGCTCATGCTGGAAATAGCGAATGCCAGTATCAAGCGCACGACCCGCTGCCTGATCGAGTGGCAGTTGCACACCATGACTCGCCCCGCTGAGGCGGCAACTACTCGCTGGGTAGACATCGACTTTGAAAGGCGTGTCTGGACCATCCCGCCGGAGCGGATGAAGAAGCGCCGCCCGCACAGCATCCCGTTGAGCGATCAAGCCATGTCATTGCTGGAGATACTGAAGTCCCACAGTGGTCATCGGGAATACGTCTTCCCCGCAGACCGAAACCCTCGTACTCATGCCAATAGCCAGACCGCCAACATGGCATTGAAACGCATGGGCTTCCAGGACCGCTTGGTCAGCCACGGCATGCGCTCGATGGCCAGCACCATCTTGAATGAATATGGGTGGGACCCGGAGCTCATCGAAGTGGCGTTGGCGCACGTCGACAAGGATGAGGTGCGCAGTGCCTACAACCGAGCCGACTACATCGAGCGACGGCGGCCGATGATGGCTTGGTGGAGCGAGTACATTCTGAAGGCGTCGACGGGCAATCTCTCGGCCAGCGCGATGAATGCGGCTAGGGATCGAAACGTAGTACCCATCCGATAGGGCGGCGACAACGGCGACACTGGCGACAGACCGCGTGCCATCTACATCCTTGCCGTCTGAGCGGATGGCGACAGTCGCCAACTCGCCTCGACTTTGGCTTCTCCGGCTAAGCCCGTGAGCATGGGGAGGCTTCGCATCCCCATGCTCACGGGCTAACACTAGAAAAGCGACAAACGGCCACTTTGCCACTGACACCCACCGACTTCCATAGCACGCCAGAGGTGAAATCTGGCGCATTTCCATGTGCCCTTCACCAATTGACCCCTGCCGCGGTGACCGATAGAACGAAGGTTCAAAGCGCTGCCTTAGGCAGCCCCCCAGATGACCAGAGCCTTCAAGGTCATGCCGCTAACCCGGTGGTTCATCCCAAAGTGCGATTCGCGCCCGGAGGCTCGCACGGTCATTCGCCAGAATGATGGACGCCCTCTAAACAATCCGCCTAGTGCGGCTGCCCGCTAACCGTTTAGCCCTGCAGCAACGAACCTGCTCGGCCAACGTTTTGCGCCAACCGCTCGCCCGTCTCTTTTTCCAGAAAAGAGACGGGCGCTCCTACCACTGCTGCAGCCCTCATCGCACAGGGCTTTGCGGCAATTCCCCTCGTGACAATCGGCGTGACAAACGCAGATGTCACCAGCGACAGCCCTGTAGATGATGGTGCCGCAGACCAAGGAATGGACTGCACCTGACTGACAGTCAGGCATGCCCCGGTCATCGCAGTGCTGCTTGCTCCTGGCTCAGGATCTCGCGGCGCTGGTCTCGTCAGCCAGTGCAGCCTCCACCCGCCCACCGGTAACGGTGCTCAGGAGGCCAGATCATGAGATGCCCTTGCTCCTGGTCGTAAGGAGCCGCCAGTCCCGCGTCAGTGGACACCCTCACAGGTCGCAGGGGCCTTGATCCCTGATAACACTCAACATTCTTGGCGGGATGACGTGAGGGAGAGATCGGTAATTTATGGAGGACGGCTATGCAACTGCGCGAAGTACAAGGGCCACCACGCCCCTTGTTGGAACAGCAGATTACGCCCCTACCCTACCCGGTCGCGGCGCTGGGCGATCTATTAGGGCCTGCGGTGGAACGCATGTCCGATGTGATCGGCGTGCCCTGCGCCATGGCCGCGCAATCTGTTCTAGCCACGGCAGCTTTGGCGAGCCAGGCGCACGCCAATGTTCACCTCGACGGCCGAATTTATCCGTTGTCGCTGTACTTGCTGACGGTGGCTTGCTCGGGTGATCGCAAAAGCGCGGTGGACCATATTGCGCTGCAGGCCGTACGCGATTGGGAAAGACAGCAGTGGATCGCTTATGGCGAACAACTCAAGGCGCACCGAGCTGCAATGAGCCTCACCGCGAGATCGCCAACCTCGAAAAAGTCAGCACAGCTAGCGCTGGACGCCCAACCTGAACCCGTCCAACCAAGACTGCTCACTGCTGAGCCGACCATTGAGGGCCTTGTCAAAAGCCTGTGTCACGGCTTGCCCAGCATGGGGCTGTTCAGCGATGAGGGCGGGCAGTTTTTGGGCGGCAGCACCATGAGCAAGGACAACATGATCAAGGCGATCACTCACTTGTCGACGCTGTGGGACGGTAGCCCGATTGATCGGTCGCGCGCGATGACTGGAGAAAGTCTGCGTGCCTATGATCGCCGGCTCAGCATGCACTTGATGCTTCAACCCCGCCTGGCAGACCGCTTGCTTCAGGACGCAGATATCAAAGACCAGGGCATCCTGGGGCGCTGCCTGGTCAGTTGGCCCGAGCGTCTGGTTGGACAACGGCTGTACAAACCCATCGATCTGACCCGAGATCCAAAGGTGCACCTGTACCAGCAGCGCATTGCCGCGCTGATGCAGAAGCCTTGGTCACGGCATACAGATGGTGGCCTCACACCTGCGGTCATAGAGTTGAGCCCACGCGCCCGTGAAGCATGGATTGCCATTCACGACACCATTGAATGCGAGTCAGGGGAGTTCGGCGAACTGGTCAACGTCCAAGCTGCAGCGAGCAAAGCCGCCGCGAACGTACTACGCATGGCTGGTGTGATGGCGGTGGTTGAGGAATCGACTGTATTGGAAGACATGCACATTCAGCGCGCCTCTACGCTGATGGACTACTACCTGGCCGAGAACCAACGACTGACTGAACAAGAACCGCTGAATAAGCTTCGCGCAGAGGCCGATTGCCTGCTGCGCTGGTTGATAAAGAAGAACTGGCCACCGTTTCGCCTCCGCGATATCACACGCAACGGCCCTCGCTTTGCCCGTAAAAGCACGCGGCACACCTTCGAGTTATTGCTGCAACTGGTTGCCCATAACTGGCTGAACAATGACGGGGACATATTCGAGGTGCGCCATGTTCCGGCTCAATGACGCCGTGCGCCGCTATAGAGCGCAACATCGCTCGCCGACCGAGTTACGAAGTGTCGCCGCCACTGCCACCACTCTGTCGCCACGTGCCAATCCAGATGCGGCGGGGGTTGTCGCCAGTGTCGCCGCTGTCGCCGCTCCAACATCTGAGTCAATCAACCTCGCTCGGCTTATCGAGCAGTTGCAAGAAGAAGGGGCTCTGCTGCAACGCAGCGAAAATGCCCTCCTCATCCGCCCAGCACACTGGGGACAGTTGGACACCATCGGCCCGCACTGGAAAGCCCTGCTGCTGCTCCTACAAGCCAACGATCAAGGTGAAGACAATGGCGCTGGTCGGTCGGCGTGATGGTCGCAATTTTGGCTACGGTCGCCAACTGAGCTACGCCGGTCGGCAGGCCCTGAAAGATCTGTTTGCCGGCGGCCACTTCGCCACCGTCAAAGCACACAGCGATCGCTGGCAAGCCTTCGTGCGTTGGTGCCGATCGGAGGACGGCCCCGGTTACAACGATGCACGCCAGATTGATCGACAGACGCTCCAAGACTACGCCACATACCTGCGTCATCAGATCCAACAAGGCAATCTGCGCATCGCTACCGCGCAAAACCGCCTGAGCAGCGTCAACCGTACCCTCGCTGCGCTGCGCGGTGATCAGGAAGTGAGAATCATCAGCCCGAGCCAGACGTTGGGGCTGCAGCGCTCTAACGTGCGCATACGTGTACCGGACGGCCAAGACCGTCAACAAGTGCAGCGAGTGGTGCATGCGCTGATTGGTCAGCAGTACGAGCGGGTGGCCGCGATTGTCATGCTGGCCCGGACTACCGGTATGCGCCTACGCGAAGCGATCCTAGCGGACCTGCCGCGCTTGCACCGCGAATCCAAACAGTTGGGCCGTATCAACATCCAGGATGGCACAAAAGGCGGCCGATCAGGGGCATCAGCACCGCGCTGGATCATAGCCACTGAGCAAGTTAAAGCGGCGCTCCAGTTAGCGCGTGCAGCATCGCCGGTCGGCAGCCGCAACCTGCTGGCCCAAGATGAAACCTATGCCGCATTCATGCAACAGACTGTGCTACCTGCTCGCGAAGTGTTGCATGAACATGGACTCAAAGGCTTCCATGAATTACGTGCAGCTTACGCCTGCGACCGTTACGAACATCTCACCGGCCAGGCAGCGCCAATCTACGGCGGCCTATGCTATAGAGTCGACCGTGGACTTGATCGCCAGGCACGCCGGCAAATCAGCCTTGAGCTCGGACACAACCGAGTTGATGTAGTCTCGGCCTACATCGGTGGACGAACATGAGTAAGCCATTTGACATGGCCTTGTTCCTAAGCGGCGTACTGACTGGCTCGAGCTCGACTCAGAAACGACACCTGCGCCAAGCACGAACCATGCAAGCGGCCATTCAACATCGATGGCAGCGAGACAATCCGTGGACTTGGCAGCTCAAGCATGTCCGCTGGTTTCTCACCGAGTACTTGAAAGACCACTCCAATGCCACCCGTTACTACTATCGCCTAACCAGCCTATTGATCTGGAAAAGATTAGATCGCGACGTGAAGCTGCTTCGAGGCAATGAGGTCATATTTTTCCTCGAAAGTGAGGCTATCCTACAGCGCCTGTAGGGCCCGCTGCCACCAGTTGCCCCTGACCGGAAACCGAGCCGCGGCTACATTCCAGAAGCCGTGTAGAGGACATCGGCCTGCAATAGAGGCAATTTACCACCATAACCGTGCTTTATGTGGTAAATGCAACGTTCGAGAGCTATCGAAAACAGCCAAATCTCGGATACGCTCGGCTGATCGAAGTCAAAAAACGTTAAGCAGGGGGCTTTCCCCAGTGTCATGTGTCGAGTTGAATGGGGATCTATGAGGCATGTAAATAATCCTCCTGATGCGTCCGCGCTGATGACCTCAGCGCGTAGCTTCGGGAATTACGACCTGTCAAGTGCTCTTGCAGATCTGCTAGATAACAGCATCAAGGCGAGAGCCCAGAACATCGACATCAAATGCATCCGGAAGGATGATGGGCCCGAGGTCAGGATTTTAGACGACGGATCCGGAATGACATCGGCCGAACTTCATCGGGCAATGAGACCTGCCAGCACCAATCCCAATGAAGAGCGAGCTCCTGATGACCTCGGACGCTTCGGGTGGGGCATGAAGTCGGCATCACTGTCACAATGCCGGCATTTGACCGTAGTCACGAGTCAGGATGGAGCACTTTCCGGCGCATCGTGGAATCTGGATGACATCGAAAACTGGAAGATGGGAGTTCTTGAGCCAGATGAGATTGAAGCCCAGGCCGATCAGCGGCTCCTTGAGCGCAACGGGACAGAGATCATTTGGAGAATGTGCGATCGCCTTTCCGAGTATGGACAAGTTGCTGGCAAGGGTTTTAACGATCTAGTCGCACACGCTCAAAAGAAGCTGTCACTCATTTTCCATCGCTACTTAGGAGGCGAGGAAGGCCTTCGGAAACTCAAAATCAGTTTTAATGGTATCCCACTGAAGCCGAGAGATCCCTTTTTCCGCGACCATGATGCAACGCAGGCCCAGCCGAGGGAGATCCTTAACTTTAATGGACAGCCAATCGGAGTGCAGGCCTTCATCCTACCGCACTATTCGAAATTGACTGCGGGCGAGCACGATCAGCTCGGCGGTGAGGAAGGTTTCGTTCGAAATCAAGGCTTCTATGTTTATAGACAGCACCGCCTCATCATACATGGGACGTGGTTTAGACTGGTAAGGCACGGCGAGCTATCACAACTTGTCAGGGTCGCTATCAACATCCCCAACACGCTAGATGCGATATGGAAAATCACTCTCGATAAGGCAGACGCGCAGCTACCCTCAGGGCTTAAAAACCGCTTGAAGGACATCGTCGGCCGGCTCAAAAGTAGATCTGGAAAGGTATTTCAGTCCAGAGGCGGGCGGATCCAAGAAAAAGCTGGAAAAACGTCGGTCTGGGCGAAGTACGTGCGGAACGGTGAAGTTCGCTACTATATCAACCGCGAGCACCCCCTAATTACAGGGATGCTAGAGGACAAAGATAGAGATAGAGCCAAAGCCTTCGCAGCAGCACTCGGAATCATTGAAGATTGCTTCCCTATTGTAAGCATCGGCGAGGACTATTCTTCTCGTCCAGAAATGATGAATCAAGGTTTTGTAGACAGAGACAGATTTCTCGAAAAGCTCGACACGGCGCTCCCTTCACTGCTGCTTCATTCAGGCGGGGACATGAAAGCACTGCGTGAGCTTCTTGCTTCAACTGAACCGTGGGCGAGTCAGGCCGACCTCGTCGTAAAACACCTCAAGGACAAAGGGTGGTGGTAAATGTTTAAAAGCGAACTTGCGTTTTTCCGCTCGAAAATCGAAGAGCAATATGGTGACGATATTGCTCAAGGACAAGGCTTACCTGAAGGTACGATCCCTTCTATAGTTCGCGACGGGCCGTTTCAGCGTCTTGACGAGCCAGCAATCATTGCGATTATCCGCGAACTGGAAGCTAGCTTTACAGTTACCCAGAAGCGAGGGGCGGTTATTACAAAAGGCCACCGGCCTTGGCTAGATGCCAAGCGCCCGGAGCTTGATTTCTACTATTGGAATCGCCTACGGAAATACTACCTCGAGACGGGGACACTTCCTTCGCCCGTGCTGGCGACCCTACACTCGGATACTGATGAAATTCTGGACCAGTGCGGCGATCCAAAAGACGAGTTCTACGGTGCAGTTCGCGGCATGGTCATGGGTAACGTCCAGTCGGGTAAAACCACCAACTATTCTGCTCTGATCTGCAAAGCAGCCGATGCGGGCTATCGTGTAATTATTCTACTTGCAGGGATAACCAACTCGCTGCGCGCCCAGACGCAGGAAAGGATTGATGAAACATTCATCGGCAAAATCTCGATGTTTGGCGCGGCTGCTCAGCAGTCATTGCCAATCCAGACTTATGCAACGGCGCGAAGAATTCCTTCCTATGGAACAACGCGGGTAGCCGATTTTTCGAGTGGTGCAGACGGCATTTATTTCGGCCTGGCAGGTCATCAAGAGCCGATGATCTTTATTACCAAAAAGAACAAATCCATCCTTGAACGTCTCGCACAATGGATTGAAACACAGGGAGAGACCGGTGGCTATGACCTACCACTTCTGCTGATCGACGACGAAGCCGACAACGCGTCTATTAACACCGCCTCTGACCCCAAGCGGACCACTGCCATCAACGGCATCATCCGACAAATTCTCTCGCGCTTTCCTCGCTCTGCATATGTCGGCTATACCGCTACACCGTTCGCCAACATTTTCATCGACCCAGAAACGACAGAGGAAATGGAGACGGATGACCTCTTCCCCGGAAACTTCATCAAGGCGCTTGATCCACCAACTAACTATGTAGGTTCACATCGAGTTTTCCGTGAGGGCGGAAACTTACGCTCTAACATGGTCAAGATCATTGACGACTATCGAACTCTACTACCGCTGAAGCACAAAAGCGGAGACAATGTTTCCGACATGCCGGCAAGCTTGCGTCACGCGATCCGTGTTTTTTGCATAACAAGGGCCATAAGGGTATTGCAAGACAAGGGCAAAGCCCACTGTACGATGATGATCAACGTCAGTCGTTTCAACGCCATCCAAGAAAAGATCCTCGGACTTGTTTACGAATATGTTACGGAGATCCAAGACGCGATCTCGGTACATGCATCGCTGCCGCTGGATGAAATCAATGATGACATCATGGATGATCTCGAACGTAGCTTCGAAATCGAGTTCAGTAGCTCTGGACTGAATTGGTGCGACCTGCTTGAAGTACTCAATGAAGGTGTCCAGCCCATCAAAGTCCTAACCGTCAATATGCGGGGCGGTAAACTGGACTACTCGCGACATAAATCAGATGGTCTCCATATAATAGCCATCGGCGGATTAGCGCTTTCACGTGGTCTGACGCTAGAAGGTCTGACGGTCTCCTATCTACTGCGGAATACTACTGCAAGCGATACACTTATGCAAATGGCGCGCTGGTTCGGCTATCGACCGGGCTACGAAGAGTATTGCCGACTCTATCTTCCTCAGGTGTCCTTCGACCACTACGAGTATGTAGACGAAGCTACAGAAGAACTAAGAAGCGAGATCAAACGCATGAAGGCCGCGCACCGCACACCGCGTGATTTCGGCCTCAAAGTCCGGCAAAGCCCGCTCGCTATCAGGGTCACTGCGGCAAACAAGATGCGGACGGCGGAGAAGCTTAAAATCGCCCAAGACTATTCGGCACGTCACATCGAGGGTTTCGCGCTTCCAAATGATCCTGCTATTGGAAATACGCATAGCAGTGCAGTAGAGCAATTTCTCATTGCACTCGGAACCCCTGCAGAAATACAGAAAGGCTTCATTCGCTGGGCTGCGGGAGGACGCGACGTACTAAATCTTATGCGCCAATTTCAGTTCGTAGACCATCCCGATCTCTCGGTGATTTCCGATACATCTCTCTTCGGGGATTACGTCAAGGACCGTGTCACGGATGAACTCGATAAATGGGATGTAGTACTTCCCATGCGCCAATCGGGCGAATCCATTTCATTTGCTGGTCATAATGTGAACTTAAGGTCTCGGGATCAAGGGACAGTACAAAAGGGTACCTATCGAGTATATGGTAACAAAAACCGCGTTGCTGATCCTGGAGATGCTCAGATCGGACTAAACGATCTACAAAAAGCGAAGGCAGATGCTGCCCACCAAGCTGGAACGTACAAGAAGGAACGCGCCGCATGCTCCGTGCGCGAGCGGCCGATGATGCTGGTGCACATCTTCAATGCGAAGCTGCGGAACGATCGAGATGATCAAGCCGATCCAAAAGAGGTTCTCAAACATGAACATCACATCGTAACCCTTTCCTTCTGCATGCCCGAGACTAATAAACCCGCAAAGGAGAGAACCTACCAAATAAATGCTGTCTATCGACAGCAACTTGAGAGCTTTGCCGCTGAGGAAGATGATGACGCCGAGGCGATGGTGGAGGCCCAGGATGCTTGATGAATGGAAGTCTATCGCCCTGCCAACAGATCCAGGTTGCTACAACATTCGACTTGCTGACAGCAGCCATCCGCTCGATTTCAGAATAGGCCGTGACTTCAACGGGTATTTTGTATTTCAGCTGGATGGCGATTGCGTATTGCATGGAATGCCTAGCCTGCCAAGGATGTCAGCAGTGACCTGCGAGATGCATTCAGTAGCCCCCGGATGCTCACGATTAGTACTGAGCCTAAGTAATGCTGCCGATTTCAGAAATTTCGCGCTTATGTGCAAGAGCCTCATGCTTGCAACCGAACGGTTTGCACCGACGCAGTCCGGGAAAGGGCTCCTACAAGCAATCAAAGAGGTTCATCGCTGGCAGGAGATGCTTAGCCATCGGGCCGGCCGTTTACTTTCAAAAAGTGAACGGATTGGTTTGATAGGCGAACTGCTTTTTCTGCGGGATGTTCTTAGTGACCGCGTTGGTTGGAACGCTGCTATCAAATGCTGGAATGGTCCTGGCGGTCATGAGCAAGATTTTGTGGTAGCCGGCTCCATATTTGAGGTAAAGACGCAGGTAGTAACCGCCGACCGACGAATTCGAATTTCCTCCGAAGATCAACTGGACGCAGTTCAGGGGCGGATCCTGATTTGCAACCAAGGCATAGCCCCAACTCCATCCGTCGCAACATCGGCGCGGACTCTCAATGCTCTTGTATCAGAGATACGAGACGCTATTTCCGGGACAAGTGCAAATGCTTTGGAATGCTTCGAGATCGCTTTACTGGAAGCAGGATATCAAGAGATGCCGGAATATGGTGAAGAGAGCTGGGTTCTCGTTGATCGAATTTTCTACGAGGTGTCCAATGACTTTCCTCGTATCGAACGCAGTGATCTCCGCACCGGCGTCGAGATGGTTAACTACAGCATTCGTGTGAGCGACTGCTCTCCCTTCATCGTCAGCTGTGATGATGCCTTCGAGGGAATAGAAGCATGAGTGGGTTGCAGCAAGCATTCGAAGCACTCCGAGAAGATATACTTTTAGAAGCGGAGGCACGCGGCATATTTCAGCAAGAAGCTTTTTTCGAGCTATATGCCGCAACGGCGTCAGATAACGGTGACACCATAGACTTGGAATACACGCACAGTCACAAGGAAGGAGGACGGCGCCCTTACCGAATCGACGGCTATGGATTTGATGTCGATCGTGGAACGCTTTATCTTGCTATCTGCGATTACCGCGACGGAACGAAACTTGAATCAATAAACAATGACCGCCTAACCTCAGCGTTCAAGCATGCCTCCGCCTTCTTCGAAAATGCCTGCTCATCGACTTTCATCAATTCTATTGAAGAAACAAGCCCAGCGTTTGCTGCAGCCTACCCCATATATTCAGCACGCGACCTCATCAAGAGAGTGCGAATCATTCTTTTCTCCAACGCCCGCTTGGCAACTAAACGACCGCCACAACTTGGCGAGCAAATAGGCGGAGTACCTATTGTTTACAGCGTACTTGATGCAGTTCGCTACTTCGAAATTCAAAAAAGCTTCCACTCGCCTGAATCTATCGAAGTCAATATCGCCGAGATAGCTGGAGGGCCAATCGCGTGCCTCAAGGCTTCAACAAATACCGAAGAGCATCAATCCTTCCTCCTTGCTATCCCGGGGCCCGTGCTTGCCGAGGTCTATGGCCTATACGGTGCAAGATTACTCGAGCAGAACGTTCGGACCTATCTCCAAGCCAAGACCAAGGTAAACAAGGGCATCTTGGAAACAATCAAAAAGACGCCCGACATGTTCTTCGCATACAACAACGGGCTAACCGCGACCGCATCTGCGGTTAAGCTTGAGGTACTCGAAGACGGACAGCTAGGGATTGCGGCCATCCATAACCTTCAGATTGTGAATGGTGGTCAAACAACAGCATCTATTCTGTATGCAAAGGATGTTGCAGACTCACCGCTTGATCGCGTCTACGTACAAATGAAACTATCAGTAGTTCCATCTGCAAGAATCGAGCAGGTAGTCCCGAAAATTTCGCGTTACGCCAACACCCAGAATCGAATCTCAGAGGCGGACTTCTTCTCGAGCCATCCGTTCCATCTCCAAATGGAACGTCACTCCCGGACGATAACTGCTCCGCCTCAAAACGGTGCAATGACGGGTGAAAAGTGGTTCTATGAGCGCGCCCGCGGGCAGTACCGTGACGGCACGGCGTACGCGTCCGTGGCCGAAAAGAAAAAATTTCTGCTGGAGTTCCCTAAGGACAAGCTTATCGAAAAAACCGAGCTTGCCAAATACTTTCTCAGCTTCGAAAGGAAGCCGTACATTGTATCCAGAGGCGCGCAGAAAGCGTTCATGGCATTTGCTGATCAAATCGCGAAAACGTGGAAGTCGTCGCCCACCCAATTCAACGAGCTTTGGTATAGGAACACTTGTGCAATGGGGCTGGTATTCCGCTGGACCGACAAGCACATTGCTAGCTCCGAATGGTATAAGGATGATCGCGGATATAAATCACAGACAATTGCTTATACACTCTCTTGGATTGCCGAAAAAATTTATCACCAAACAAAGGCTAACCTAAATTGGGGGGCAATCTGGAGCATACAATCCGTCCCGGAAGAACTCCAGGAAATCATAACATCTCTTACTCCACTAATCGCTGACGCCATCAGAAATGCTCCGGCAAATGTTCGCAACGTCGGGGAGTACTGCAAACTTGAAGCTTGCTGGCAAAACATCAGCACACAAGAATTTAAAATACCGCCTATCCCTAAGCATTTGACGCTTGATATAGGTGATATTACGCAAGAAAAAAAGGAAGCGAAATCGTCTGCAAGGATTGACAGTGAAATCGACTTCGAAATACTTTTGCACTCACTCGCCCCTAAGGCCGAGATCATTCGTCGGACCGCCGAACAGCATAGATTCCTGTCGCCAAAGGCTGACCAGGCCCTTCGGAAAATCGGATCGGGAAACCTAAACCTAGCAAGGCCAGATAAGAATGCAGTCAAGCTGCTTATAAAGAGGATGGCAGAGGAAGGAATGCCAGTGGAGGATATGTAAGACCGATTAAATAACATATCCTTCTAAAATGAAGTTCGAGCTTGAGCAGTCATTAAAATCGGTTACAACAATCATCCAGCAATGCTCTGCTACAAGCTCACAATTCACGGAGTTAGGGGGCCTTGGCGACAACCAAATAGCGGCGCCGTATAGCTCTGCTCGACAAGTGGACGATCCTCATCTCATACTTACAACTCATCCGAACCATTTTTTTGACGTTCAGAAATTCTTCGACAAACAACGTCGTAGACAATTTTCGCAATCTTGTTAGCCAGCAGAGGCGGTACCGCATTACCCACCTGATGGTACTGCTGAGTTCGGTTCCCTTCAAAATAGTAGTTATCCGGGAATGTCTGAAGTCGCGCAGCCTCGCGAACAGTTAGGCTACGACATTGCGCAGGGTCGTAATGGATGAAATAGTGCCCATCCTTCGAAATATGGCTAGTAATAGTCGTAGCTGGATATTCTGCAAGCTGCACTCGAAAGCGATCGCTAAACTTACCGCTTTCCCAATTCTTGTGGGCGGGCGCAAGACCAGGAAGTGAGAACTGCTCATGCCCCTTAGGGGAGGTTTTATTCCGCGCGGCAAAGGTACTAGCAAAAACATATCGTCGCAGGTCCGACCGCATATGGCTTCGGGCATCATGACTAATCCAGTACTTGATTTCTGGATCGTTATACCAAGCATCCAGTGATGATATCCCAGTAAGCCCCTGCCCCTTCTCCTTTGGCACCCGTTCAGCGCCAGAACTACGCGGTCCTTCGAATAGCGCTCGCCGAGTATCTTGAAGAGGGCCAATCATTTCGCCACTCTCAAGTTGAGCGCAGCGTAATAAATCATCTACCTCATCGGCAACAGTCCGATACCATTCTGCTTGACAATCCGCGCGCCGCGATAACTTGCTTCTCAGCTTAGGAAGTCCTCCTATAGCCTCCCGGACCGATACAGGATTAGATCTCTCCAAAAGGTCATGCCCGGGAACTTTACCACTCTCATCTAGAGCCACCCCAAGAAGGATCACGCGGTGGCGGGCCTGCGGTATCCCGTACTTTTCAGCTTCAATAATAAACGACTTTGGCTTCACGCTATCTATACAGTCTGAAAAACCGTAAGACTCTTCAGAAACCAGTGAGCAAATTTTATATTTTTGACCACCATCTACCCCGTCTAACGCCTTACTTGGGTCTACTAGATCTTGCAAAATCTGTCGAAAAATACCTTTCCCTCCAACTTTGGACGATAAGATACCTTTAACATTCTCCATAACAAAGACAGTCGGACGATAATCTTTAATTATACGTAGATAATCCTTATAAAGAAAATGCCGATGATCATTCTCCGCCACATAGTCTTGCTTGGCTTGGTTTCTCGCTCTACCAACGATCGAGTATGCTTGGCATGGAGGTCCCCCAATGAGTACCCATGGGCGCCCCACCTTATTCAACCTGTCCTGAATGATACCATTTAACTCTTTATCGCCTTCCTCCGACCCCAAGGTTATCTGCCGTGCTTCCTGTTCGGCACGCTTCCAGAACACTGCGGTCTCGGGGCTGCTGCTAGGTTCATCTGTTTCTCCATTACAGTACCGATAGTAGTCCATTAACCCGTCAGGGTATTCGCGCTTCAGCAATCGGTAGTAAGCACGGAGTTTTAACGTCTTCCTGGCAACAGGATCCATTTCAGCAGAGACGATGATATCGAAATGTTTGCCTTTGCCGGAGGATGAAAAGCCCTCGCCCAACCCGCCAGGGCCAGCGAATAGGTCTACGACCTGGATAGCATCCTCGACCGCGATAGCTGGCTTGGCGGTAGTGGCCGGCGGGAACAGGGAGTTCTGGTATTCAATCATGGGCATCGAAGGTCTAGATATCAAGAAGGCAACAGCGTAGGTAGCAGAGCCGAGCTACTGTACCAGGAATGGGGCAGTAGTGCAGCTACATCCAGCTTGATGCCGCATGTACGATCACTAGATCACCTGCGAAGGTGAAAACACAATTTCACGCCGAGCCCATCGCTTGGCACACCGAAAGCACTCCCAATGCCCTAGAGACGGCGTAGGGCAAGGATTTGTATAAAATTACGGAACGCCACGTCGTAAGCCTAATCGGGGTCAGCTGCATCTGAGGGAAAAGTCGATGGATAACGTCAGTAAAGACGTCAGGTCGCGCATGATGGCCAGCATTCGCAGTAGCAATACTGCTCCGGAGATGAAGGTCAGGAAGCTGCTCCACAGAAACGGCTTCAGATTCCGCCTGCATCCACGAAAGCTAACGGGCCGTCCCGACGTAGTGTTGCCCCGATACCGCGTCTGCATTTTCATTCACGGCTGTTTCTGGCACAGGCATCCCGATTGCAAATACGCGACCACCCCCAGCTCTCGCGAAGATTTCTGGCGCTTGAAATTCGAGCAAAACGTGAAGAGAGACATGAAGAACAGGAACGAACTGCTCAAGCAAGGTTGGCGCGTTTTTGAGCTCTGGGAGTGCGGAATCCGCAAGCCGGAAGCTGAATTGAAATGGCTTCTGGAGGCTGTGACGAACTGTAATCTGCAATATATCTCGTGGCCCTCTCTGCCTACCGTAGCAGGTGCTAACCGCGATGTGCAGACTAGCTATCCCGATAGATCGCTGCATGACTAGAAATACTTGTTGCGGTATTCCAATTGGTATTCCACCGACATGTAACAAATCAATGTTTACGCTATAAATCAAACAATTAGGCAGGCAATTCAAATTACCCCGGCCCACCAAATCCGAAAAAATAAGATGACGCTCTTGGGCGTATTTTTTCTGCTATACAGTCGCTCCTAAGATTGACACATCCTATATCCGCTAGGTGTGGACATACGGGCGCCACCGCGCCTGCACGGCGCTCGCGGAGAACAGCCGCATTTTGAAAACTCCCGTTAGAGCAAACGGATACTTCTACTCCTCTCAGCCCTGCGGCCCTGCCAACTTAATCGAATGGCAGTGGCGCACGTCAAACGCCCTGTCAAATGGTTGGCAGACACCGACTGAATGTGATTAGCAGTCGCCGCTATTTCAAACTACGCCGTTTTAATTAGGCGCTTACGAGAACCATTGCGCTAAGGTTTCCTTGGCCTTAGCCACATGCTCATTTTTGATATGCGCGGCAGTAGCAGCCAAAGCTGCGCACAAAACGCCGATATCATCGGTATAGCCAACGAACGGTGTTACATCAGGAATCACGTCAATCGGAGAGATAAAGTAGCCAAGAGCACCGTAGATAGTGGTCTTAGCCCAGATGGGCGTATCATTATCGATAGCTGAGTAATACATTTTGAGCGCTGGCTCCAGCGCCGACTCGCCAGCAGCTATGGCGAAGTTCTTAACCTTGTCCCAGAACGAGTCTTCTGAATAGATGTTTTCAAATTTTTCGTTTGCCATGATTAGCTCCAATAAAGTACATGCGTTGAGAAGCCCACAAAACCGT
This sequence comes from Pseudomonas farsensis, assembly GCF_014268805.2. Taxonomy (GTDB): domain Bacteria; phylum Pseudomonadota; class Gammaproteobacteria; order Pseudomonadales; family Pseudomonadaceae; genus Aquipseudomonas; species Aquipseudomonas farsensis. The sequence goes on along the minus strand of NZ_JABWRF020000002.1, from coordinate 1,353,529 downwards.
AGATGACAGCGTCTGTAAATCATGGCACCTGGCGACTATTGCGTGGCCAATATTTGTATGAGGATTGATCAACGTGCGTCTTGGAGCCCTGTGCATTAGCTGCTCCGTTGACACCTGCTGGACCCGGAAATCAACCTATCCATACCTAAGTGCTCAAGGTGCGGGAGGAACACGTCTGTCACGAGCGATAGTCTTTGCCTATGAATAGACGCGCAACGGGCAGAGAGGCTGATAACGCGCCATTGGATCCGCCGCCGAGCCAAATCCATTACTACGTCGAGATGGCCCATGGCCACCCTTGGATAGTAACCGACACCAAGGTGGGATCCAACTTTTTGTGAAAATAATGGAAGAACAGCCCACGACGAGGGTAGCCCCCCCATAGATTAATCAGGTCTATCCACGTCGATGGTTCGTAGACACTGATGGCAAAAGTTGACTTCGAACATGCCCCTGATCTCTAGCTGAGTCTCTCGGTATTCCGTCTATAGATCAACCAACCCTTTCCCCCGCCCACATTGGCATGCAGCGGTCGCAAAACGTGTTCTGGCAAAACCGCCGGTCCGGCGTTCAGATCTCGACCATCTTCGCCCCTCCAGAAGCAACAAATCCCGCCTCGACAACCTCAGCCATATCCCAGCATCGAACCTCCCTCAAGCAGAAATCCCGCCCTTCACACACCGCCCCACACAAGACCTCAACCCCGCCATCTCCCCAAGAAAAAAGATCAAACCTGTACAAAGAACTTTTCCTGTACACCCACACTCATACGGGTTGATATCAAAACGTCACTACGCACCACCCTCCCCAAGAGAGTCCACCGTAGCGTCCAGCCAGGCCCTGAAGAGTAGCCCCCACCATGTTCTCCACCCTCACCATCTCCAAAAAGCTCTACACCGGTTTCGGCGTTGTCCTACTCATCATCGCCGTCTTGGTCCTCTGCGCCCTACGAGGCTTCGACCAGGTCAGCACCAGCGTCAAACGCAACATCCACAGCTACGAAGTCCTAAACCGTTCCACCAGCATCCTCAACAGCCTGGTAGACATAGAAACCGCCATGCGCGGTTTCGCCCTCACCGGCCAGGACAGCTTTCTAGAGCCCATGGTCAAAGGCGAGGAAGTCTTCGCCGACTCCCTCAATCGAGTGAAAAAAGCCACAGCAGACAACCCGCAGCAGCAAGCGCGGCTGGATCGCCTGCAACAGGTCTACCAACAGTGGCTGCAGCAAGACATGCAAACCAGCATCAACTTACGCCGTGAGGTCAATGCCGACCGGGCGCCGCTGACAGCCCTGATCACCCAAATCAGCTCCGGGCAGGCCAAAGCCAAGATGGATGCGATGCGAGTGGTCATCAGCGAATTCCAGGAGGCCGAAAAAGCGCTGCAGGACGAGCGCACCCTTCTGATGAACCAATCCAAATCCACGGCATTTACCATCCTCATCGGGGGTGGGTTGGCGGCGGCGGTTTTGGCAGTGCTGATCGCCTCGTTCCTCGCCAGCACCATCAATGGTCGCCTGGCTGAGGCTGTCACGCTCGCGCGCAATATTGCTGACGGGCGCCTGGACAATAAAATCGAGCCCAAAGGCAACGACGAGGTCAGCACGTTGCAACATGCCTTCGTCGCCATGCAAGACCGCCTGCGCGGGATGATTCGTGAAATCAGGTTCAGTGCCGAACAGTTGGTGGGGGCTGCGGACAGTATTTCGACGGCATCGCTGCAACTCTCGTCGTCCGCTCAAGAACAATCCCACTCGGCGTCATCCATGGCGGCCACGGTGGAAGAGCTGACGGTGAGTATCAACCATGTTTCGGACAATGCTGTCGAAGCCCATGCGCAGTCCACTGAGTCTGGGCGCCAGTCCAGTGAAGGGGGCAGTGTGATTCAGGAGACGCTTGAACGCATGAACCTGATTGCGGACACCGTAGAGGCGTCCGCCAGCCAGATCAGCGACCTCGATAGCCATGCTGAGCAGATCAGCAGTATCGTCAGCGTCATTAAAAGCATTGCCGAGCAAACCAACCTGCTTGCCCTGAACGCCGCCATCGAGGCCGCTCGTGCGGGTGAACAGGGCCGTGGGTTTGCGGTTGTGGCCGACGAAGTTCGCTTGCTCGCACAACGTACGGGCAACTCGACCCAGGAAATCACGGAGATGGTCAAGCGCATCCAGACCGGTACGCGTGATGCTGTGGGGCAGATGGAGGTTGGCGTGCATCAGGTGAAGGGCGGCGTGGAACTTGCGCAACGTGCAGGGGATGCGATCGTCAATATTCGTCAGTCTTCGGGTGACGTGGTGCGCATGGTGGATCAGATTTCCCTGGCGCTGCGCGAACAGACGGCCGCAAGCCAGGATGTGGCGCGCAATGTGGAGCGGATTGCACAGATGTCCCAGCAAAACAGCCAGGCCGTGGAGCAGACGACTGAAACGGCGACCACCTTGCAGCAGCTCGCACAGGGGCTGCATAAGCAAGTTGGTGTCTTTCAGCTTTAAATGAAGTGATAGCGCCGGGGGGTTTAGCCCCCGGCGAACTTGCCATCACCCCACGGCAAAATAATCGCTATCTACCTGCTTAACGCAAAATGCCACCTAGCGATGCGAGCGGCAAGGTGAGCCACCTGCGACAGAGCCATTACTATGGCATCATTGCTGACATGACTCACGCTCTCCACAAGGATGTGAAAGCCTCGACATGCCTCCCACTCAATTGCCGCTGTTTGCAAAGCTAGACCTCGGGTTAACGAAAGCCTTGCGAGTGCTGCTGCGCTGGTGTGCGCTTGGTGGCTGCTGGCTGCTAGGCCTTTCCACTTTGGTGCTCATGCCCTTCGGCATTTTTACCTACGATGAGGGGCTGTCAGATATCTCCTTGGTTGAAGCAGGCGCCGTCCTATCACTGCTACCGCTGCTATGGCGCCACGTCCGCTACTGTCGCCACTTCAAGGCAGGCTTCTGGCACAGCCTCAACCGCGTCTTACTTGCCCAAGGCTTGATGTGTGCCTTCTGCCTGTTGCTGGTGGGGCTGGGCATCTGTGTAACGCTCAACGGAGGCGACCTGCATGCCCATATTCGCGACCTGCAAACCGGCACACTGCTGAGCGAATGCTTGACGTACGCATCAGTCCTTCTGGCGCTCTACCTTGCGGCCCCGACTAGCAACAATAAGCCGCTGCCTCGTGTCGACGACACCACCATCGGAGTTACACAACCCGACTCCGTCTATGCGACCCGGGAGGACAGCCTTTGAAATCCGCAATGCGCCCGCTGGTTTGGCTCGCGGCAAGCCTGTTTTTGTCTGTGGCTCAGGCTGATGAGCCAGCAGAGCCTTTGATCAGCAATTGCCAGGCATTGGTGAAGATTTACCAAACGAGGGATGAGCAACGTTTGCTCGCGGGGGTCTCCACCAGCGTGTCCGATGCGTTGCGCGCGGGCTGGTGCAAGGGGGTGCTTGATGAGTACCGCCGTAGCTATACCTGCGCGACTAACGACTGGTTTACCCAGGCGCAAAAGATTGCCGCTACACCTGTAGCGCTAGACGAAGGCATGCACAACGTTGAGGATTTGCTGGAGAAGTCCTGTGCGCAGTGAAGCCCGAACATGGCCTGAGTTTTCGCGCGTGCTGGAAGACTTACTGTGTAAACAGATAGGCCTGGCTAAACCACTGACGCAGCACGGCAAGTTGCTGGATGCCGTAAAGACACTGGCCGATGCGTTGAGCCCTTCGATCAAGGACAAGGTCTATCGCCACCCCGACAGACAAAAACTCATCTTGATCGAGCGCCAATGGCTGCCGATAGGCGGGGGCCCTGATAGCCGTAACAGGGTGCTGATCAACCCCGCTCACATAACCTTGCTGTGGAATGCCATCCTGCTTCAGGGCGTATTCGGTGAACCTAAGGCAGTCATCGACATCATCAAACCAGGTGCCAAACGCCAAGGCATGATCGACTGGGCAAGGGAATTATTCCTGGACCGGCAGTCACTCGCCGGGCTTGGCCTGCTGCGCCAAGAGCTCATCCACTTCCTGGACAGGCTGCCTGTCGCCGACCTTTACCAAGAACGCCTGAGCAATCCATTCGCCGACGCATTACCGCAAATGGGGCTCGGCCAGTTGCACGGCAATCTGCTTAAAAGCCTGGCAGCGCAAACTGCCACGCTGTCCTTGGGCGACAGCATGATGGCTCACTACTTCAGCGGCGACCTGCAAAAGGCTTACGAAAAAGCTCGCGATGCGCAGCCCTGTAACGGCCTGCTGCAGCATTACCGTGACCTGATTATCCGTGAATACGATGAAGCGAACAGCTTCGACAACCTTTTGGATAGCTGGCGCTAAAAGTAGGAAGGTTGTGGATTCCACAGATCAACACTGGCTCCGTCATCAAGTACGGAGCCTGTCATGCACACCATTCAATCGATCATCGCCCGCTGCCCGCATCAGGTCGGTAGCTGCTACAAATCCAAAGCCCTCGATATCCACCGCGCCCTGATGGCCGGGATACCGTTCACTGTGTTGGGCGGTAAGCGCGTGCGCAGTTGTGATGGCTTGCTGCGCTTTAAGTTGGGGAGCGACTGGCGCCTGCTTTATCAAGTTACGTCCAATGGCTACAGCCCGTGCGCGCTGGTCAGCCGTCAACGCTTCGAGCGTGAGTTGAAACGAAGGCGGCCTATCAAGGCCGTTAACCGTAACTCACAGGAGAAACATCCATGAACGCAGTCTTGTCACTGACTCAACCTCTGCTCGCCGCCAATGGCCTGGACCTGAACGTCGATCGTTTGGACTTTCAGCGTTTGAAGCATAAATACACGGCCTCTTCTGAGGCCGAGATGAGCACAACCGAATGGGATTTGGGTGAACTGGAGTACCGCCGTTTTCTGACGCTCAAGCGTTTCTACCCGTCGGTATCGCTTGTTCCCAGCAAGGCTGTGGATGCTATCTGGCATGCTCATATTCTGGACACGCGCGCCTATCGTGAAGACTGCCACCACGTATTCGGCCGCTTCATCGACCACTACCCCTACTTCGGCATCTATGGCCAAGAGGACTATCAGGAACTGCAGAACGCTTTCGCCCAGACCATTGCGCTTTATGAGAAACACTTTGGCGCCTACCCAGGTGGCGGCAACGAGGCTCAAGCCATGCGTTGCAAGGACCACGCGTGCCATGTACCTACCAGTTGCGCCTGCCGCGTATCAGGGGCTTGCAACTAATCAGCGCATTGCATGAGCGGGGCACGTCAGTATGCAGGCAGAGAATGTCGCGCATCTGATCTCGCTCGGCAGCGCCACGGCAATGCCCACATCTCCAGGGTGAGGTCGTGCACCGCCGCCGCTGTTCCAACAAAAAAGGGCGCCCTCGGCTAAGGCGCCCTCCTCGCTCATACCACCCCAATCACCCAACCGCCCCCGCCGCCACCGCCCGTTTGTGCCCGCGGGTAGTCACGATGCCCAGGAACGAAATCAAGATCGCCAGGCTCAGCGTCGCGCTCACTTCTGCGCGGTGTTCTTCGGTGTACATCATCACGCCCAGCGCGCAGCTGATGAAGATGATCACGCCCCAGGTCAGATACGGGAACAGCCACATGCGGAACTTCAGGTCGGCGTTCTCGCGCTCCAACCGCCCACGCATGCGCAGTTGCGAAATGGCGATCACCAGGTACACCAGCAGCGCAATGGCGCCGGAGCTGGCCAGCAGGAACTCGAACACGCCCTTGGGTGCGAAGTAGTTCAGCACCGCGATGGCCGCGCCGATCAGGGTGCTGCCGAACACAGCGGCCCAAGGCACGCCGGCGCTTGAGGTCACTTTCAGCATGGCCGGCGCGTCGCCGCGCTTGGCCAGGGAGTACATCATGCGCGAGGCGATGTAGATGGACGAGTTCATGCAGCTGGTCACGGCCACCAGCACCACCAGGTCGACCATCAGCGCGGCGTTGGGGATATTCATGATTTCCAGTGCGCGCTGGTACGAGCCCACCACGGCCAGCTGTGGGTCGTTCCACGGCACCACCGAGATGATCACGAAGATCGACAGGATATAAAAAGTACTGATGCGCCAGATCACCGAGCGGGTGGCCTTGGCGATGTTGCGCGCTGGGTCCGAAGACTCCGAGGCCGCGATGGTGACAGCCTCGGTGCCGATGAAGCTGAACATCACAGTGATGAACGCGCCGATCACCGCCGACCAGCCTTTCGGGGCAAAGCCGCCGTGTTCGTTGATCAAGGTGCTCAGGCCGCTGACTTCGCGGTTGGGCAGCCAGCCCATCAGGGCGGCGAAGCCCAGGCTGATGAAGCCTAGAATGGCGGTGACTTTAAGGATGGCGAACCAGAACTCGAACTCGCCGTACTTGGCCACGCTGAACAGGTTGGTGCCGGCCAGCAGCAGTACCGAGGCCAGGGCGAAGATCCAGCTATCTATCTGTGGGAACCAGGCGTTGAGCACATGCCCGGCCGCCAGGGCTTCGATGGGGATCACCAGCACCCAGAACCACCAGTACAACCAGCCGATGGTGTAGCCGGCCCAGCGGCCAATGGCCTGGTCGGCGTAGGTGGAAAACGAGCCGGTGTCGGGGTGCGCCACGGCCATTTCGCCGAGCATGCGCATTACCAGCACCACCAGGGTGCCGGCAACGAAATAGGAAATTATGGTTGCGGGCCCGGCTGCCGCAATGGCGTGCCCGGAGCCTACGAAAAGTCCTGCACCGATAATGCCGGCAATCGACAGCATCGTTACATGACGTGGCTTGAAACCTTGTGCAAGGTTGCCATCAGTTCCCACGGTGTTCATTGATCTTGTTCTCTTTTTGCTGACACAAGGAAGGGACGGGCAGGCGTAGGCGAACAGTATCTCCTTGAAAACACTAAGAATGACACGTCGCTCACGCTCTGTTGTTGACCTTCTTCACGCTTTACAGAGCAACGCACCGGTGAATACGGGGTTTATTTAATCCGCGACCGGCCGGTCAAAATTGTTCGAGAGCGCCGTGAAGGTGCGCGATCACGACAGGGGTTGCCGGTTCGCGCCAGATGTCGTGATTGGCATGTCTGGAAACGACAAGTGCCATCAGCGTGCCTTGTGTTTGTGCCAGGCGAAAAAAAGCCCCGGTTTCCCGAGGCTCTGTTGCCGAGGCGTCTGCCTACGCCTGCCCGGTACGCTCGAAGCGTCGGGCCAGCAACAGGTAAGCGAAGATCCCTAGCACGCCATGGGCGGCCACGAACCACAATGCGTTGTCGAACGAGCCGGTGCTGGCCACGACATAGCCAATTACCAGCGGGGTGACGATGCCGGCAACGTTGCCGATGCCATTGAACACGCCGCCGCACAGGCCGACCATTTTCTTCGGCGCCACATCCGACAGCACCGCCCAGCCCACCGCTGCCAGGCCCTTGCCGAAGAAGGCCAGGGTCATCAGGGCGATCACGGCGGCGTTGCCGTCGACGAAGTTGGCCAGCACCAGGCTGGTGGACAGCGCCATGCCGATCACGAACGGGGTTTTGCGGGCCGTGGACGGGTGCACGCCACGGCTGATCAGGCAATCGGAGATGAAGCCGCCGAGGATGCCGCCGGTGAAGCCGCAGATGGCCGGCAGCGCGGCGACCCAGCCGGCTTCCATGATGGTCATGCCGCGGCCTTTGATCAGGTAGATCGGGAACCAGGTAATAAAGAAGTAGGTGAGCGCGGTGATGCAGTACTGGCCCAGGTACACCGCCCACAGGTTGCGGCTGGTGAACAGTTGCGCAATTTCGGCGCGGGTAGGTTTGCTCTTGGCGGTTTTGCGCTCTTGCTCAAGGTCTACCAGGGCGCCGCCTTCGCGCATGTAGTCGAGCTCTTCGCGGCTCAGGCCAGGGGCGCTGTGCGGCTCGTGGTACAGGCGGAACCACACCACGCTCAGCGCCAGCCCCAGCACGCCCATCCAGATGAACACTTGCTCCCAGCTCAGGGTGTGGGTCATCCACGCCATCAGCGGGGCGAACACCACCACGGCCATGTATTGCGCCGAGTTGAACAGCGCCGAGGCGGTGCCGCGTTCGCGGGTGGGGAACCAGCAGCTGACGATGCGCGAGTTGGCCGGGAAGGCCGGCGACTCGACCAGCCCGAGCATGAAGCGCAGCGAGAACAGTGCCACCGCCGCCGACACCCCGGCCAGGCCCATCCAGCCGACGGTGCCCTGCAGCAGGGTGAACAGCGACCAGAGGATCAGGCTGATGCCATACACCCGGCGCGCGCCGAAGCGGTCGAGCAGCCAGCCGCCGGGCACCTGGCCCAGGGCATAGGCCCAGGCGAAGGCCGAGAAGATCATGCCAAGCATCACCGGGTCCAGGCCCAGGTCGCTGAGTACCTGGGTGCCGGTGATCGACAAGGTGGCACGGTCGGCGTAGTTGATCACGGTGATGACGAAGATCAGCGCCAGGACCTTGAAGCGATGGCGGCCGATACTTGCCACTATCGGCGCGGCTGCGGCGGCGGATTTGCTGTTCATGTGGACCCTCTTGCTTCTCTTGGGAAGCGATTGTTTTTGTCGGACAGAAGGTGGGGCTTTGTGGTGTTGCTGATGGCCTCATCGCAGGCTTCGCCAGCTCCCACAGTGATCGCGTCGCTGCTGATTTTTGTGGGAGCTGGCGAAGCCTGCGATGAGGCCCTGGCGCTAGGTCACCCGGTTCGGCGGCACCTCCCACAAAAATCAGCAGCGATGCGATTACTGTGGGAGCTGGCGATAGCCTGCGATGAGGCCCTGAAGCTAGGTCACCCGGTTCGGCGGCACCTCCCACAAAAATCAGCAGCGACGCGATCACTGTGGGAGCTGGCGATAGCCTGCGATGAGGCCCTGAAGCTAGGTCACCCGGTTCGGCGGCACCTCCCACAAAAATCAGCAGCGACGCGATCACTGTGGGAGCTGGCGATAGCCTGCGATGAGGCCCTGAAGCTAGGTCACCCGGTTCGGCGGCACCTCACCAGCAAAGCGCGCCTGAAGGTTGCGCAAGACGATGCGCCCCATCTCCAGCCGGGTCTGCAACGTGGCGCTGCCCCGGTGCGGCTGCAGGCTGACCTGGTCCAACGCGCACAAGGTCGGCGGCACATAAGGTTCGTCGACGAACACATCCAGCCCGGCGCCGGCAATCCGCTGTTCGCGCAGGGCCTCGACCAGCGCCTGCTCATCCACCAACTTGCCGCGCGCGACGTTGATCAGGTAACCCTGCGGCCCCAGTGCATCGAGCACCTCGGCGGTCACCAGCACCTGCCCGCCATCGGCCGAGGCGGCCACCACCAGCACATCCACCGAGCGCGCCAGCGCCACCAGGTCGGCTTCATAGCGGTAGCCGCTGTCAGGCTGTTCATGGCGGCCGTTGTAGGCGATGTCCATGTCGAAGGCTGCGGCGCGGCGGGCAATGGCTTTGCCCACCTGGCCCAGGCCGATGATGCCCAGCGCGGCCCCGCTCACCCGGCGGGCCAGCGGCAGGTTCAGCGCACCCCACTGCCCGTCGCGCACCAGCCGCTCGCCCTCGCCGAGGCGGCGCAAGGTGCTGATGATCAGGCCCATGGCCAGGTCCGCGACATCGGCGGTGAGTACGCCGGGGGTGGTGGTGACATCGATGCCGCGAGCGGCGGCGTGGCGCAGGTCTACCGCGTCGGTGCCAATGCCGCTGATGGCGACAATCTGCAGCGCTGGCAACTGGTCCATCAGGGCGTTGGAAATACCCTTGGCGCCGCCGGTGACCACACCGCGAATACGCGGGCCCACGTCGGCCAGCAGTTGTTGCGGGTTGGCGTGCTGGTACAAGCGGTGCACCTGATAGGCGCTGGCAAGCTCGGCGTCGATGGCCTCGGGCACAGGTTGGGTCAACAGCACGTCGATGGGGGAAGCGTTCATCGTTGGCATCCGGCAGTTCGAAGACATGAGTCGATGCTAGGCCGGCATTCGATACAGGTCTAATATAGATGACGCATCGAATAATCCAGGAATTGAATCATGGAATTGCACCAGTTGCGCTGTTTCGTGGCCGTTGCCGAAGAGCTGCACTTCGGCCGCGCCGCCGTGCGCCTGCACATGACCCAGCCGCCGCTGAGCCGGCAGATCCAGTTGCTTGAGCATTCGCTTGGGGTGTTGCTGCTTGAGCGCAACAACCGCCAGGCGCGGCTGACGCTGGCCGGGCAGGCGTTTCTGGAAGATGCCCGGCGCATCTTGCAGATCAGCGAAGCGGCCAGCCGTTCGGCCCGGCGCATCGCCCACGGCGAGGCCGGGCGGCTGACACTGGGCTTCACGGCGGTGGGCGCCTACAGCATGATCCCGCGCTTGCTGGTGCATGCCGGACAAACCTTGCCCGATATCGAACTGGTGCTGAGCGAGCGCATTTCGGCCACCCAGGTGCATGACCTTGAAGCCGGGTTGATCGATGTGGGGTTGGTGCGCCAGGTGCTGCCGAGCGCGCGGGTGGAGTATTTGCCGATTCACCGCGAGCCGTTTGTCGCCGCCCTGCCCGCCGGGCATGGGTTGACCGCTCGCGAGCGGCTGCGGCCGGGGGATTTCGATGGCCAGCCGTTCGTGATGTACAGCGCCAACGAAGGGCGTTATTTCCATGACCGCATCGCCAATCTGTTCGCCCGCCATGAGGTGCAGCCGCGGTATCTGCACCAGTTGGGGCAGACGCATTCGATTCTGGGGTTGGTGAATGTCGGGCTTGGCTGCGCGGTGGTGCCCGCTTCGGCGCAGGCGCTGCGGCTGGAGCAGGTGGTGTTCAAGCCGTTGTTGGGGATGGAGCAGCAGGCGGAGATTTTCCTGGCGTACTGCCGGGACAACCCCAACCCGGTGCTGGGGGCGTTCGTGGCCATGGCCCGGGCGTTTTTCGCGGCGGGTTGATGTGCCCATTGGGAGCGGGTGAACCCACGTCGGTTTTCTGCAATCCTGCACCGGCCTCATCGCAGGCTCCCACAAAGACAGCGCCGAGCACTGATATAGGTGCCCGGCGCAGATTCTGTGGTTTTGTGAAAGCCTGTTCCCGCCAGACATATCTCCTTGTGGCGAGCTCCCTTGTGGCGAGCGGGCTTGTCCCGCGTTGGGCTGCGCAGCAGCCCCTGGGGTTTTCAGGGCTGCTGCGCAGCCCAACGCGGGACAAGCCCGCTCGCCACGACGCTCTATCATTTCCCAAAGGATTGGGCCCAACCAGCAATGTTGCGGTTGAGCACGGCCCCTGTGGGAGCTGGCGCTAGCCTGCGATGAGGCCGGTGCAGGCTTGCATCAAACCCTGGGATTTCCCAAACAGCCCAGCGACAGCCGTGGCTCAGCGCACCAGGCACGGCCGCTTGTTATCAAACGTCCACCCCGGGATCAAGAACTGCATCGCCACACCATCATCGCGCGCGCCCAAGCCCATGTTGCGGTAGCACTCATTGGCCTTGGCCAACTGGTCTTCATCAATTTCCACACCCAACCCCGGCCGCGCCGGCACGTGCACATGGCCATCGACAATCCGCAGCGGCTCGCGGGTCAGGCGCTGGCCGTCCTGCCAGATCCAGTGGGTATCGATAGCGGTGATCTCACCCGGCGCCGCTGCAGCCACCTGGGTGAACATCGCCAGCGAAATATCAAAGTGGTTGTTGGAATGCGAACCCCAGGTCAGCCCCCAGTCGTTGCACATCTGCGCCACCCGCACCGAGCCTTGCAAGGTCCAGAAATGCGGGTCGGCCAACGGAATATCCACCGACTGCAACTGGATCGCATGGCCCATCTGCCGCCAGTCGGTGGCGATCATGTTGGTGGCCGTACGCAGCCCGGTGGCGCGGCGGAACTCGGCCATCACTTCGCGCCCGGAATAGCCGTTTTCGGCGCCGCAAGGGTCTTCGGCGTAAGCCAGTACATCGTGCTTGTCGCGGCACAGGGCAATGGCTTCCTTGAGTGACCAGGCGCCATTGGGGTCCAGGGTGATGCGCGCTTCAGGGAAGCGCTCGGCAAGCGCCGTTACCGCTTCCATTTCTTCTTCGCCGCGCAGCACGCCGCCCTTGAGCTTGAAGTCGCTGAAGCCATAACGCTTTTGCGCAGCCTCCGCCAGGCGCACCACCGCCTCGGCGGTCATGGCCTTTTCATGGCGCAGGCGCAGCCAGTCGTCATCGGCGTCATCCTCGTTGCGGTAGGCCAGGTCGGTCTGCTGGCGGTCGCCAATGTAGAACAGGTAACCGAGCATCTTCACCGCGTCACGCTGCTGGCCCTCGCCAAGCAAGGCGGCCATCGGCACGTTGAGGTGCTGGCCGAGCAGGTCGAGCAGCGCCGATTCGATGGCGGTCACCGCATGCACGGTGATGCGCAGGTCGAAGGTCTGCAGGCCACGGCCCGCCGAATCGCGGTTGGCGAAGGTCTGGCGCATGGCGTTGAGCACGCGCTGGTAATGGCCGATGGGCTGGCCGACCACCAGGCTGCGGGCGTCTTCGAGGGTCTGGCGGATTTTCTCGCCGCCAGGCACCTCGCCCAGGCCGGTGTTGCCGGCGCTGTCGCGCAGCACCACGACGTTACGGGTGAAGTACGGGCCGTGCGCGCCGCTGAGGTTGAGCAGCATGCTGTCGTGGCCGGCCACCGGAATCACGCGCAGGTCGGTGACCACGGGCGTCTGGGTATGGAGGGCGGTTTGCATGTTCATGGGGATACCTCGCAGTCAGTGGGTCTGGCTCAGGGCCGACGGGGCCTTGGGCACGGAAGAATCGGCGCCCTTGGGGCGGGTACGGACGAAGAACACGGCAATGGCGGCCAGCACCGAGGTCACCGCCAGGCCATACAGCCCGCCCTGAATGGACCCTGTGTGCTGCTCCAGTAAGCCGAAGGTGGTCGGCGCGACGAAGCCGCCCAGGTTGCCCACCGAGTTGATCAAGGCGATGACCGCCGCCGCGATGCGCGCATCCAGGTAGCCCTGCGGGATCGGCCAGAACAGCGACGACGCCGACTTGAAGCCAATCGCGGCAAAGCAGATGGCGACAAAGGCGAACACCGGCCCACCGGTGGTGGACATGAACATGCCGATGGCGGCGATCACCAGCGCGGCGGCTACCCAGGCCTGCTGGAACTTCCAGCGCACCGAGCCGGAGGCGAAGGCGTACATGGCGATGATCGAGATCAGCCACGGGATGGAGTTGAAGAAGCCGACCTGGATATCGCTGAGGTCGCCCATGCGTTTGATGATGCTCGGCAGCCAGAAGGTGGCGGCGTAGATGGTCAGCTGGATGCAGAAGTAGATCAGGCAGAACAGCACGATCTGGCGGTCCTTGAGCAGGCTCCAGGCCGAAGCTTTCACCGGCCCCGACGCTTCGCGTTCACGCTGTTCGCGATCGATGGTGTCCACCAGCGCGGCCTGCTCCGCCGGCGTCAGCCACTTGGCGTCCTGCGGCTTGGAATCGAGCCAGAAGAACACGAAGAAGCACAGCGTCACCGAGGCCATGCCTTCGATGAACAGCATCCACTGCCAGCCGTGCAGGCCCAGGCCCTGAATCTGCATCAAGGCCCCAGCCAGAGGGCCTGAAATCAACGAAGCCAGCGCCGAGCCGCTGAGGAAAATGGCAATTGCCTTGCCGCGCTCGGCGCCCGGCAGCCAGCGGGTGAAGTAGTAGATAACGCCTGGGAAGAACCCGGCCTCGGCCACGCCGAGCAGAAAGCGCAGCACATAGAACTGGGTTTCGTTCTGCACAAACGCCATGGCGGTTGCCACCAGGCCCCAGGTGAACATGATGCGGGTCAGCCACAGCCGCGCACCGACGCGCTGCAACAGCATGTTGGACGGCACCTCGAACAGCGCGTAGCCGATGAAGAACAGCCCGGCGCCAAAGCCATAGGCGGCGGCGCTGATACCCAGGTCGCTTTCCAGGTGCGGGCGGACGAAGCCGATATTGACGCGGTCGAGGTAATTGACGATGAACATGATGACGAACAGCGGCAGGACGTGGCGTTTGACCTTGGCCACGGCACTGGCCAGCGCATCGCCTCCCATCCGGGCGGACGGATCGAGGGTGTCGTTCACTTGTGTATCTCCCACTATTTGTTTTTGTGCGGGTAGGTTGTCTGACAGGGCAGTGGGACGGAGCATAGGCTTGGCGCAGTTGTACGACAAGCCCTGTAAATTCGCTTAAATGGCAAAATACAAGCTGTAAAACCACGATAGTGTGGCGATCACGCGGCCAAGTGTTAAACCTTGAATAAACCCGGCAGGCAAAATTCGAGCAAAAAAAGTTGTATCGATTAACTTGTCGTACAAGTTGATTTGCCAGGTGCAACGCCATGACCCAGCCCGCCAAACCCCGCAGCCATAGCCGCGCCCACGATCTGGTTTCCAGCCTGACCCAGCAAATTTTGCTGGGCACCTTCAAGGCCGGCGACAAACTCCCCTCGGAAAACACCCTGGTGCGTGAGCACGGCGTCAGCCGTACCGTGGTGCGCGAAGCGCTGTCCAAGTTGCAGGCTTCCGGGCTGGTGGAGCCGCGCCATGGCATTGGTACTTTTGTCATGGAGCGCCTGCCCCATGCCGGGCTGCGGGTGGGTGCGGAGAACGCCGCCAGCGTACGCGACCTGCTGGAGCTGCGTATTGGCCTTGAGGGGCAGGCCGCGGCGCTGGCGGCGATGCGCCGCAGCGACGAGCACCTGCTGCGCATGCGCCAGGCGCTGGATGACTACCAGGACCTGGCGGCGGCGGGCGACAGTTGTATCGAGGCGGACCGGCGCTTTCACCTGTTGATTGCCGAGGCGACGGGAAACCTGTATTTCAGCGAGATGATGGGGCAGTTGGGCAACGGGCTGATCCCGCGCAACCGCCTGGGCATGGAAGCGCGCGCCGGGGCGCGGCTGGCAAGGCAGGCGTACCTGGCCAACCTTGAACACGAGGCCATTTTGAACGCCATCCGCCGGCAAGACCCGGATGCCGCCCGGGCGGCGATCTGCCTGCACCTGTCCAACAGCCGCGACCGGCTGGTGCCGGACTGATGCATAGCAGGCCCAGCCTCATCGCAGGCTGTCGCCAGCTCTCATAGAACAAACGCTAACTATATGATTTACATGGATAACGTGGGAGCGGGCTTGCCCCGCGATAGCGATAGCACTGCCAACATCGCATCGCGGGGCAAGCCCGCTCCCACGGTGCCCAGTTCTCTGCGCGACAGCGCAGCCCGGAAGGGCTGGGTGATCTCCCACAGAGAACCGCGTACATCCACAACCTTGAGGTCTGGCCCAGATACCTGTGGGAGATTTCTATGGTTTTGTACAAACCTGTTGCCGCCAGACATATCTCCTTGTGGCGGGCTCCTTTGTGGCGAGCGGGCTTGTCCCGCGTTGGGCTGCGCAGCAGCCCCTGTGGTTTTCAGGGCTGCTGCGCAGCCCAACGCGGGACAAGCCCGCTCGCCACGACTCTCCATCATTTCCCACAGAATTGGGTCCAACCAGCCATGTTGCGGTTGAGCACGGCCAGCGTGGGAATCAGGCCAGCAGCGCCTGCAGCGCTCGGCAATCGGCTGCATGCCAGTCGGCCAGCTCCGGCCACGGGTTGTCTGGCAGGTTCACCAGCACCGTGCGCGTGCCAGCAGCACGCCCGCAGTCCAGGTCAAAGCGGTAATCACCCACCATCACCATCTGCGCAGGTGCCACGCCCCAGGCCTGGGCAATCTGCAACAGGCCATCCGGGTCAGGCTTGGGCGCCGCCTCGTCACGGCCAAGCACGTGCTCGACCGGGAAGCAGTCAGCCAGGCCAATCGCCTCAAGCGTCAC
This sequence comes from Pseudomonas farsensis, assembly GCF_014268805.2. Classification (GTDB taxonomy): domain Bacteria; phylum Pseudomonadota; class Gammaproteobacteria; order Pseudomonadales; family Pseudomonadaceae; genus Aquipseudomonas; species Aquipseudomonas farsensis. The sequence goes on along the minus strand of NZ_JABWRF020000002.1, from coordinate 1,337,812 downwards.
ATGCGCCAGCTCGCGCGCATTGCGGGTCAGGATCGCCAGCCGGCAGCCGCGCGCCGCCAGTTCACGCACCAGCTCCACCGCCCCGTCTGCCGCCTTCGAGGCTACCGCCAGGTCACGTTCGTGCTCCAGCAGCCAGGCATGCTTGGCCGCCGCTTGCGCCGCCGGCAGCGCGGCCAGGTGGGTCAGGATGTCGTCGTCGGCGGGGATGTCGAGCGCCTCGCGGATGGCTGCAAAATCATGCACCGCGACCGTCAGCGTGCCATCCATGTCGAACACCCAATGGCGGATCGCGGCGAGGTTCATGCCCAGTCCTTGCGGTGGCGAATCAGGCCTTCCTGGCTGGACGAGGCCACCAGTTGCCCGGCGCGGTTGAAGATACTGCCGCGGCAGAAACCACGGGCATTGCCGGCCCACGGGCTGTCGGTGGCGTACAGCAGCCATTCGTCTGCGCGCAGGTTCTGGTGGAACCACAGCGAGTGGTCGAGGCTGGCGATCTGCATGTCCTTCTGCCACACCGATTTGCCATGCGGCAGCAGTGCGGTGGTCAGCAGGCCGAAATCCGAGGCGTAGGCCAGCAGGTACTTATGCAACGCCGGGGTATCGGCAAGGTTGCCGTCGGCGCGGAACCAGGTGTACTTGACCGGGTCACCCGGCTTTGGGTTGAACGGGTCGCGCTCGGTCACCGGGCGGATCTCGATCGGCTTGCGGCACAGCATCTTGTCGCGGATGCGCTCGGGCAGATGCTCGGCCATGGCGCGCGCCAGCTCCACTTCGCTGGGCAGGTTTTCCGGGCCGACCACATCAGGCATTTGCGCCTGGTGCTCGAAGCCGCCTTCATCGTACTGGAACGACGCGCTGCAGGTGAAGATCGGCTGGCCTTTCTGGATGGCGGTGACGCGGCGGGTGCTGAAGCTGCCGCCATCGCGCACGCGGTCGACCGAATACACCACCGGCATGCTGGCATCGCCGGGGCGCAGGAAGTAGCCGTGCAGCGAATGCACATGGCGGGCGTCTTCAACGGTCTGGCTGGCCGCTGACAGCGACTGGCCAAGCACCTGGCCGCCGTACAACTGGCGGAAGCCCAGGTCCTGGCTGCGGCCGCGGAACAGGTTTTCTTCGATGGGTTCGAGGCTCAACAGGTCGACGAGGTCGTCCAGCACATGGCTCATTTAAAGGTTCTCCTGGCAAGGCAAATCAGCGTGTTTCCAAGGCGCAGATGATACAGGGTTTGTCATTCGGCCCGTCGATAGCCACGCATTCAGGCGCGCAGGGTCTGCTGCCAGTGGCTACGGTCGATGCGGTACAGCACATGCGGGCGCAGCGGGTGGCCGGCCGGCAGGCGTGGGTGCTCGAAGCTGCCTTCGACATCCTGCTGCATGCCAATGGCCTGCATCACCTTTTGTGAAGGCAGGTTGCCCTCGGTGGTGAACGACACCACCTCCTCCAACTGCAACTGGGCGAAGGCGCAGCGCAGGCAGGTCCACGCCGCCTCGCTGGCAAAGCCCAGCCCCCAATGGCGCCGAGCCAGGCGCCAGCTGATTTCCACCGCAGGGCCAAAGGGTGCGTCGAAGTCGACATTGAGCAGGCCCGTCATGCCGATGAACGCGCCAGTGTCCTTGCGCTCCAGCGCCCACAGGCCGTAGCCGAATTCGTTGAAATGGCCACGAATACGGCCGATCAGCGCCGCCGTTTCCAGGCGCGTCATGGGCGCTGGGAAGTAGCGCATCACCTGCGGGTCGGCGCACAGCGCGGCGAACTCGGTGAGGTCGTCGTCATGCCACTGGCGCAGTACCAGGCGAGCGCTTTCCAGTACGGGGATAGGGGTCATCGGGTGGCTCCGAAAAGGCGGTCTGCCAGTGTACAGCGTAGGCGGATGAATGAAATTTCACCCTTCGCTGTAGGCCACGATGGATTTTTCACACCCCGTTCACCGGCCTCCTACAGCCAGCTTCGCAAAATGCCGGCAAATACAGCGGCCACACGTCGACGCCGCACTGCCATCGGAGCGACAGATGCTTTCACTCACACTGGACAACCCGCCGCGCACCGTGCGCCGCCGCCCGCAGCCATGGGCCTTGGCAATGGTGATCGTGCTGGCCGGGTTGGCCGCCTGGCTAGCGACGAGGACTCACATCGTGGACCTTGGAAACGAGCAACAACTGAACAACAGCGGCCTGCTGCAAGCGTGGAAAAACGGCGCGGTGCTGGTGATGATCCGCCACGCCGAACGTTGCGACAGCGCGCCGGGGCCATGCCTGGATGACAGCACCGGTATCACCGTGGCCGGCAGCCAGGCGGCTGCACGCGTCGGCCAGGGCTTGCAGCGCCTGGGCCTGGCCGAGGCCGACATGCTCGACAGCCCCAAACTGCGCACCCGCCAAACGGCGCACTACCTGCTTGGCCAGGAGGCCGAGAGCGCCCAGTGGCTGGAAACCTGCGACGCGCAGTTCCCCAGCGAAGCCCTGGCGCACAAACGTGCCGGGCACAACCTGGTGCTGGTGACCCACAACGGCTGCATCGACCACTTCGCGCGCCAGCAAGGTGTGCCCGGCGGTGAACGCGAAAGCGGCTATGCCAGCGCGCTGTTCGTGTCGGTGGACGGCAACGGCAAGGCGCGGATTCTTGGGCGCATGAACGAGCCGCAGTGGCAGCGGGTACTGGCCAGCACCGCCAACTGAGGCCATCTGCCCTCGGCAGCGGCTGAGGAAAACTGGCAAGATCAGCGCAGGCCCTGACTTTGATACCGCCATGCCCCTGCCGCTGATCTACCACGACGACTACAGCCCCGAGTTCCCCGCCGACCACCGTTTCCCGATGGACAAGTTCCGCTTGCTGCGCGACCACTTGGTCGACAGCGGGCTGACCACGGACGCGGCGTTGCTGCGCCCGCAAATCTGCCCCAACGATATCCTCGCCCTGGCCCACGACCGCGGCTATATCGAGCGCTACATGAACGGCGAGCTGTCCCGCGAAGACCAGCGCCGCCTCGGCCTGCCGTGGAGCGAAGCGCTGGCCCGGCGCACGGTGCGCGCGGTTGGTGGCTCGCTACTGACCGCAGAGCTGGCCTTGCAGCACGGCGTTGCCTGCCACTTGGCCGGCGGTACCCACCACGCCCACTACGACCACCCGGCCGGGTTCTGCATCTTCAATGACCTGGCGGTGATCAGCCGCTACCTGCTCGAAGCGGGGCGGGTACAGCGGGTGCTGATCTTCGATTGCGACGTGCACCAGGGCGACGGCACGGCGCGCATCCTCCACGACACCCCCGAGGCGATCACCGTGTCGCTGCACTGCGAGCAGAACTTCCCGGCGCGCAAGGCCCAAAGTGACTGGGATATCCCCTTGCCACGCGGCATGGACGACAGCGCCTACCTGAAAGTGGTCGAGGACACCCTTAATTACCTGCTGCCGCTGTACCAGCCCGACCTTGTGCTGTACGACGCCGGCGTCGATGTGCACAAGGACGATGCCCTGGGCTACCTGCAACTGACCGACCAGGGCCTTGCCGCCCGCGATGAGCAGGTGCTGCGCCAATGCCTTGGCCGCGATATCCCGGTAATGGGTGTGATCGGCGGCGGCTACAGCAAGGACCGCGAAGCGCTGGCGCGGCGCCATGGCATCCTTCACCACAGTGCGGCGCGGGTCATGGGTTGTTCACAATGACTGTGGAACCGCCTGTGGATAACCTGCGCGAAAGCCTCGCCAGGCCTTTAACGGCGTGGCCTGCGCAAAGCTGATCATTTTTTGACCAGTGGTTGTGCACAGCCCGCTGGGGTAGAATGCGCGGCCTTGTCCACAGCCTGCTGCCCGCCATGACCGATACCCGCCCTGCCCCACGCCCTGTCGTCGCTGTTATCGGCGCCGGCCCCGCTGGCCTGATGGCCGCCGAGGCCCTGGCCCTGCGGGGTGTAGCGGTGCAAGTGTTCGACGCCATGCCGTCGGTGGGCCGCAAGTTCCTGCTGGCCGGGGTCGGCGGCATGAACATTACCCACTCCGAGCCCTACCCGGCGTTCGTCAGCCGTTATGGCCAGCGCCAGGGCGAGGTCGACGCGCTGCTGCGCGGCTTCGATGCCGACACGCTACGCCAGTGGATTCACGGCCTGGGCGTTGAAACCTTCGTCGGCACCTCGGGCCGGGTATTCCCCCGCGACATGAAAGCCGCGCCACTGCTGCGCGCCTGGCTCAAGCGCCTGCGCGACAGCGGCGTAGTTATCCACACGCGCCACCGTTGGCTCGGCTGGGGTGCAGAGGGGGCGCTGCGCATCAGTTATCCACAAGGCGAACTGAGCGTGCACGCCGATGCCGTGATACTGGCCTTGGGCGGCGGCAGTTGGGCGCGGTTGGGGTCCGATGGCGCCTGGGTGCCGATGCTGGCTGAGCGGGGTGTGGATATCTCGGCGTTGCAGCCGAGCAACTGTGGTTTCGAGGTGGCCGGCTGGAGCGAGGTGCTGACCGCCAGGTTTGCCGGCGCTCCGCTGAAGAACATCGCCTTGAGCGTGCCCGGCGCCGCGCCGCGCAAGGGTGAGTTCATTCTGACCGCGCAAGGTGTCGAGGGCAGCCTGGTGTATGCCTGGTCTGCGGCGGTGCGCGAGGCGATCAACCGGGACGGGCATGGCACCTTGCTGCTCGACCTGTTGCCTGACCGGCCTGTGGACAAGATAGCCCAGGCGTTGGCCAAACCGCGAGGGTCGCGGTCGATGGCCAAGCATCTGCATGGGCAACTGGGTATCGACGGGGTAAAAGCTGCGCTGCTGCGTGAGCTGACCGATGCGGCGACCTTCGCCGACCCAGCGCGCCTGGCGGCGGCCATCAAGGCGCTGCCGATCGAGCTGGTGCGCACGCGGCCGCTGGATGAGGCGATCAGCAGTGCGGGCGGGGTGCGCTTTGAAGGGTTGGATGACGGGTTGATGGTGCGTACGCTGCCGGGGGTGTTCTGTGCCGGCGAGATGCTCGACTGGGAGGCGCCGACCGGGGGGTATTTGCTCACCGCGTGTTTTGCCAGCGGGCGCAAGGCTGGTGAAGCCGCTGCCGAGTGGGTGCTGGGCTGACCCGACATCACTACCGCAGCTGACGCGGCCCCCTGTAGGAGCGGCCTTGTGCCGCGATGGGGCGCGCAGCGGCCCTGAAATCGCGGCTATACGCAAAATCGCTGGGGCCGCTGCGCGCCCCATCGCGACACAAGGCCGCTCCTACACGATCAAAAGCGACATTCCTAAAGCCCGCAGACGCCCACTCACGGCTTACGCTTGGCCGGCTTGCCGCCAAAGCTCGGCACCTTGCGCACGGCCTTGACCGCAGGCGCCGCCGGGGCTGAATCGGCGTTGTCCATCCAGCGCCCCAAACCGCGCTTGGCGCTGTTTTCTTTGGGCTTCTTCGGCTTCTTGGCCTTCTTCACCACCTGCCCGCTGGCATCGATCTGCGGCACGCGGTGCTCGGGGATGAAGTCCGGCTCTTCATGGCGCGGCAACTGCTGGCGGATCAACGTTTCGATCGAGGCCAGCAACTGCACCTCATCGGCACACACCAACGAAATCGCCTCGCCCTTGTTGCCCGCACGGCCGGTACGGCCAATGCGGTGCACGTAGTCTTCGGCAACGATCGGCAGGTCGAGGTTGACCACCAGCGGCAAGTCGTCGATATCCAGGCCACGGGCCGCCACATCGGTGGCCACCAGCACCTGGATTTCGCGCAGCTTGAAGGTATCCAGCGCACGCTGGCGCGTAGCTTGTGGGCGGTCGCCGTGAATACCGTCGGCGTTGATGCCCTCGGCCAGCAGGCGCTCGACCAGTTGGTCGACCCCGTTGCGGGTCTTGGCGAACACCAGCACCTGGGTCCAGCGCTGCTTGCGCAGCAAATGGCAGAACAGGTCGGCCTTGCGCTTTTTATCCACCGTTACCAGCCACTGCTTGACGGTGCTGGCCGTGGTGTTGCGCGGGCTGACTTCGATGCTCAACGGGTCGTTCAGCGCCAGCCCCGCCAACATGCGGATCTGCTCGGAGAAGGTCGCCGAAAACAGCAGCGTCTGGCGCTTGCGCGGCAGCGCTGCGTACACCGCCTGCAGCTCTTCGGCAAAGCCCAGGTCGAGCATGCGGTCGGCTTCATCCAGCACCAGCATCTGCACCTGGCCAAACTTGACGGCTTTCTGGCGGAACAGGTCGAGCAGCCGGCCTGGCGTTGCCACCAGAATGTCGACACCCCGGCGCAGGCGCATCATCTGAGGGTTGATGCTGACCCCGCCATACACCGCATAAGTGGATACCGGCAGCTCTTCGGCATACTCGCGCACGTTGGCGTGCACCTGCTCGGCCAGCTCACGGGTAGGCACCAGCACCAGCGCGCGCACCGAGTTGGGCGCTACTTTCTCGCCCTCCAGGGCCAGGCGCTGCAACACCGGCAGGGCAAAGCCTGCGGTCTTGCCGGTGCCGGTCTGGGCCGCAGCCATCAGGTCGCGGCCGGCGAGCACGGCGGGGATGGCCTTGGCCTGGACCGGGGTTGGGGTGGTGTAGTCGAGCTTCTGCAAGGTACGCAGCAGCGGTTCGATCAGGCCGAGTTGGGCGAAATTCATGGCAATACCGTCGGGGGGTTCAGCGAAGCCGGCAAGTTTACACCGAGTTGCCACTCAGTGACGCAGCAGCAACTTGCCCTCGATCGGCACATAGCGGCTGGCGGCGCGAATCACCGACAGCGCGGTGAGCCCCGGCACGCCATACACCACGGTTTCGACGCCATAGCGCTGCATCGCCCGCTCCAGCAGCAGGTCGAAATCACCGTCACCGGAGGCCAGCACCACAATGTCTACCCGCGCGGCAGCCTCGATCACATCCAAGGTGATGCCCACGTCCCAGTCGCCCTTGGCCGAACCGTCGGCGCGCTGTATATAGGGCTTGAGGCGCACCTCGAAACCCAGGTTGCGCAAAATCTGCTGAAACTGCTGTTGCTTGCTGTCGCCACGGTCGATGGCGTAGGCCAGCGCTTCGACGATTTGCCCTTCACGGCTGACGTCGGCCCACAGTGCGGCGTAGTTGAAATGGCAGCCGTGGCCCTGGCGAACCGTGTAATAGAGGTTCTGCACGTCGGCAAACAGCGCGATTTTTTTCAAGTTGGCCACCTGTGGGTCTGCTGACGCAACCGGGGGCGGGCTTGCGCCCCGGCGCGTTGGGTAAGCCCGGCAGTATGCCAGAGGCCTCAGACGTAGTCGTCGTCGGAGAAAAACCCGCCGTCGTCACTGCTGTAGTCGGTGTCGCTCATGGCCCCTTGGTCATTCCAGCCGCCCTGCTGGCCTGGTGCATCGTGGAACACCTCCACCACTTCCTCGGGCTGCGAATGGTGGCCGAACAAGCTGCTGATGCCCTGCGCCAGCAACACACCCCCAGCCACCCCGGCGGCGGTCTTCATGGCGCCGCCCATGAAGCTGCTGCCGGCGCTGGGCGCAGGTTGCGGTGGCGCGTAGGGCTGCGGTGCCGGGTCGCGCCAGCCACCGCCAGGGGCAGGTGGGCGCTGCGGCTCAGGGGTGCGTGTACCACCGCCGAACAGCCCGGACAGAAACCCACCGCCACTGTTGCCGGCCGGGGCGGTGGCGCGGGCCTGCTTGAGCTCGGCTTCGAGTTGCTTGTTCTGTTCGTCCAGGCGCTTGAGCGCCGCTTCCTGCACCAGAATCGCCTGGGCCATGTAGTACGGCGCTGCCGGCTGCTGGCGCAGGTGCTCTTCGATACGCGCCTGGGCCTGGGCATCGCGTGGCTGGGCGGGGTCTTCGGCTTGTTTGAGGCGGCTGAACAGGCCGTCGATCAGGGTTTGTTCATCAGTGTTCATCGGGACAACCTCGTACGCTGAACAGGACATCGGACAGCGTCAAAGATGGGGCGCGGGGCGGGGCGAATCAATTGAAAGGGCGATGAAAGTTTTTTCAGCATCGCGGCGGTCTGGGCTAAAGTTATGCCCGGTTTTTCCTGACTGCGATGTTACCGATGAATCCGCTTAGCGTTCTGCGCGACTCCCTGCACTTCTTCCAGCGCCACCTGGCGAGCATCCTGCAACTGTGCCTGCCGCTGGTAGTGCTCGAAGCGCTGTGCACACAGGTGCTGTACCGCCAGATGGGCGAACAGGCCTCGCCGGGCTACGGCATGCTGGTGAGCCTGGTGTTCTACCCGCTGTACAGCGCCGCACTGATTCTTTACCTCGACACCCGCAGCAACGGCCAGCACATCGCCAAGCGCGACCTGTTCGCCCGCGCCGTGCAATTGTGGCCGACGCTGACCGTGCTGATTCTGGTCAGCTCGCTGCTGATCATGGCGGGGCTGGCGCTGTTCCTGCTTCCGGGCGTGTGGGTGATGGTCAACCTGGTGTTTGCCGAGTACCTGCTGGTGCTGCGCGGGCTGCCGGTGCTGGAGGCCATGCGCACCAGCTCGCGCATGACCACCGGGCACTTCATGCGCATCATGGTGTGCATGCTCGCCGTGCTGGCGCCGCTGTGGCTGATCGACGGCCTGCTGCTGACAGTGTTCCCCGACCCGCAACCGGGTGTGCAACTGGCCTTGGACAGCCTCAGCGGCTTCCTGCAGTTGTTCAGCACCGTGGTGCTGTACCGGCTGTTCATGCTGCTTGAAAGCGAAACCAGCGCCTGACTGGCAGCCCGACGAACGGCTCGGTTATGCTGGCGGCACCTGCCCCGACAAGCCGAGCCAATGATCCGCTTACTGCGCAATGCCTTGCTGTTTATGCTCCTGCTGCTCACCGCCCTGTGGTTGCTGGCCGACCACCTTGGCTGGCAGCCCGCCCCGCGTGAAACCCTGCCCGTCGCCTGCCAAGGCGGCCCCGCGCCGCTGACGCCGGGCCAGTCGCTGAAGGTGATGAGCTGGAACGTGCAGTACCTGGCCGGCAAGCGCTATGTGTTCTGGTACGACCAGGGCCGTGGCAGCGACACCCGCCCAAGCGCCGAAGACCTGGCCTTCAACCTCGACGAAGTCGCCCGGGTGATCCGCGCCGAACAGCCCGATATCGTCCTGCTGCAGGAACTGGACCGCGATGCCAAGGCCACCGGTTACCAGGACCAGCTGGCCCTGCTGCGCGAACGCCTGGCCGACCTGTACCCCTGCAGCGTGCAGGCGTATGACTGGCAATCAGGCTTTGTGCCAGACCGGCACATCTTCGGCAGCGTAGGCCGCACGCTCGCCACCTTGAGCCGCTACCCGATTGCCAAGGCCGAACGCCTGCAACTGCCCAACGCCGCCGACGGCGCCCTGGCCCGCCTGCGCGAGCGCCAGCCAGCGCTGCTGGTGAGCTATCTGCCGATCAGCGACGGCACCCGCCTGGCCGTGCTCAACACCCAGCTTTCGGCTTTCCAGCCGGGCAGCGACTTGCAACTGCGCCAGGTACGGCATGTAGCCAAGGTGCTCGACCGCCTGGAAACCCAAGGCACGCCCTGGCTGATCGGCGGCGATTTCAACCTGTTGCCGCTAGGCCAGTACCGGCGCCTGCCGCCAGCCATGCGTGGCAATTACCCGGCTGACAGCGACTTGCATCTGCTGTGGGACAAATACCCGATGATCCCCAGCAACGCCGAAGCCGGCGGCGCCGAGCGCAGCGCATGGCTGACCCATTTCCCCAACGACCCGGCCGTCAGCGCGCCGGACCGGACGCTGGATTACCTGCTGCACAGCCCGCGCTTGCTGCGCCAGCAGGCGCAGGTGTTGCAGGAGGATACCTTGCAGATTTCCGATCATTTGCCGGTGCTTGGGGTTTTGCGGTTGTGACGTTGTCGCAGGCTCATGGTTTTATACAAGCCTGTACTGGCCTCATCGCAGGCTGTCGCCAGCTCCCACAGGATCTGGGCAAAGCCTCAGTTTTGCGACTGTGCGCAGTCTCTGTGGGAGATTCTATGGTTTCGGGCAAGTCGCTTTTGATTGTGTAGGAGCGGCCTTGTGTCGCGAAAGGGCTGCGAAGCAGCCCCAGCGATTCTGGTGGTTGCTCAGATCCTGGGGCTGCTTCGCAGCCCTTTCGCGACACAAGGCCGCTCCTGCACTGACCGCGTAGACGGCGTCGATATGAAGATGGGCGAGCTCTGTGGGAGCTGGCGATAGCCTGCGATGAGGCCGGAACAAGCCTGCACAGAAGTGTGCCTCAGCCCCCTCCTGAAGCCTAAGTCCCCCGTGGCTTGGCCCGGGCTGTGGCCTCCGCCACCAGCGGGTCATCCGGCCAGTAATGCTTCGGATACCGCCCTTTCAGGTCCTTCTTCACCTCGGCATACGTGGTGCGCCAGAAGTTGGCCAGGTCCTGGGTCACCTGCACCGGCCGGCGAGCCGGCGACAACAGGTGCAGCTTCACCTGCTGGCGTCCGCCAGCAATGCGCGGGGTGTCGGCCAGGCCGAACAGCTCTTGCAGGCGCACGGCCAGAATCGGCGGCTGCTCGCTGTAGTCCAGGCGAATGTTCGAACCCGACGGTACGCTCAGGTGCACCGGGGCCAGTTCGTCCAGGCGCTGCGGCAACGGCCAGGGCAACAGGTTGCGCAACAGCGATGGCAAATCGAGCGCCGCAAAGTGGCTAAGCCGCGAGACTTTGCCCAGGTACGGCTGCAACCAGTCTTCCAGGCTGGCGAGCAGCGCTTCGTCGCCTAGGTCCGGCCACTCGCTGGCGCCGTTTTTTTGCAGGTCCAACTCGCGCAGCAGCGCGACCCGCGCCTGCCACTGGCGCAGCTCTGGGGTCCAGGTCAGCAGGTTCAGGCCTTTGCGCCGCACCAGGCCCAGCAACGCGCGGGCGCGGGCGTCGTCGTCCAGCCCCGGCAGCGGCTCGCGGCTCAGTACCAGCTCGCCGACCTTGCGCTGGCGCTCGGCGCGCAGCACCTGCTCGCGCTCATCCCAGTCGAGCAGGTCGAGGGTTTCGACTTGCTCTGCCAGTACATCGTCAAACAGCGCCGGGTCGAACTCAGCCGCCAGGTAGATACGCTCTTCACGCTGGCCCTGCCGGCTGCCCAGGTCGGCGATTACCAGCCAGGGCTGCTTCATCAATGCGTCGGCTTCGCTGAACAACGCGGCGCGGCCATTGGCCAGGCGATACTCTGCGCCGCCCTCGCGGCGTTGCCGGGCCACGCGGTCGGGGTACGCCAGCGCCAGCAGGGCGCCGAGCCAGCGCGAGTGGTCGGGGTCAGCAACCGGGTTACGCGGTTTGCCGCCCAGCTGCCCACGGTACTGGCGCGCCAGCTGCCGGGCACGCTGCACCCCGCCCTGCCCGCCCCGCGCCACTTTGCCTTCGCCGCTGAGCAGGGCCAGCCGAGTGTGCAGGTCGGCACCGCCGCCGCGCTGGATGTCGCGTTCGCCCAGCAAGGCGGCCAGGTCGCAGGCCATGTCCGCCAGGCCAAGCTCCTGGCCACGCAGCAGCAAGTGGGCGATGCGGGGGTGTGCGGGCAGTTCGGCCATGGCCTGGCCGTGTGCACTGAGGTTGTCGCGGCTGCCGGGCTTGAAGGCGCCGAGCCTGGCCAGCAGGTCCTGGGCCTGGCCGTAGGCGGCCGTCGGCGGCTGGTCGAGCCAGCTCAGTTGATCCGGCGTCACGCCCCAGCGCGCCAGTTGCAGCGCCAGCCCGGCGAGGTCGGCCTGGAGCATCTCTGCGCTGCCATGGGCGGCCAGTTGGTCGTGCTGGGCTTCAGACCACAGGCGGTAGCACACCCCAGGCTCCAGTCGCCCGGCACGGCCGGCGCGCTGGGTGGCACTGGCGCGTGAGATGCGCTGGGTGTCGAGGCGGGTCATGCCGCTGCCGGGGTCGAAGCGCGGCACCCGCGCCAGGCCTGCGTCGATAACCACGCGCACGCCGTCGATGGTCAGGCTGGTCTCGGCGATGTTGGTCGCCAGCACCACCTTGCGCAGGCCCTTGGGCGCAGGTTCGATGGCGGCGCGCTGGGCGTTGAGGTCGAGCTCGCCATGCAGCGGGCACAGCAACACCTCGGGGCGCTCGCCGAGGCTTTCTTGCAGCGCTTGGTGCACGCGGCGAATCTCGGCCTGGCCCGGCAGAAACACCAACACGCTGCCGCTCTGCTCGGCCAGCGCTTGCAGTATGCACTCCACCACGCGCGGTTCGATGAACTCGCCGGGCTGGTAGGGGCGGCCCCACTGGATATCCACCGGGTGCATGCGGCCCTGGCTGCTTACCACCGGCGCATCGTCGAGCAGTTTCGAGAGCCGCTCGCCCTCCAAGGTGGCCGACATCAGCAGAATTTTCAGCGGCTCGTCGCGCAGCAGCGCGCGGCCGTTGAGGCTCAGGGCCAAGGCCAGGTCGGCGTCGAGGCTGCGCTCGTGAAACTCATCGAATATCAGCAGCCCAACGCCCTCAAGCCCGGGGTCGGCCTGCAGGCGCCGGGTGAGGATGCCTTCGGTGACCACTTCGATACGGGTCTTCGGCCCGACCTTGCTGTCCAGGCGAATGCGGTAACCCACCGTTTCGCCGACTTTCTCACCCAGTTCACTGGCCAGCCGTTCGGCCGCAGCGCGTGCAGCCAGGCGACGCGGTTCGAGCATGACGATGGTCTGCCCGGCGAGCCAGGGCGCGTCCAGCAGTGCCAAGGGGACGCGGGTGGTCTTGCCAGCGCCGGGTGGCGCTTCGAGCACCGCTTCGTCACGGGCGGCCAGCGCCTGGCGCAGGTCGGGCAGTACAGCATCGATCGGTAATGAAATCATGGTGGTCCTCGAACAATCGTCCGAGTATAACGGCGAACCGAGCCGGCCCGATCATGGTCTGAGCTTCAGGCGAGCGCGAATGCACGCCCCTTGTAGTGTCTATTTTCGGAGAAACACATGCGCATCCCTTCCCGTGTCATCGGCGGCGCCCTGATCGCCACCCTGCTGACCCAAATGACGGCCTGCGGCACCATCTTCTACCCTGACCGCCGCGGTCAGATCGAAGGCAAGATCGACCCCGTCGTTGTGGCAATGGACGCCATCGGTATTCTGTTCTACGTCATCCCCGGCCTGATCGCCTTCGGTATCGACTTCGCCACCGGCGCCATCTACTACCCCGGCGGCAAGAGCGCACAAATCGACCCGGCCAAGCTCAAGCCGGCGATCAATGCCGATGGCAAGGTCGACAACGCCAAGCTGCAGGCTATTCTCGAAAGCGAACTGGGCCAGCGCCTGCCGCTGGACGACCCACGGCTGATCCAGCATCGCGGCAGCGTCGAGCAGTTGGCGGCCTACGGCCTGGTGCCAGCCGCTTGAGCCAACCTCTCGCCGGGCCAGCAGCATGACCGTCAGCGCCGAACACCAACGCCTGCTGCGCCTGGCCACCCGCGCCTCGCTAACGGTGGCGAGCATCCTGGTGGTGACCAAGGCCATCGCCTGGTGGCTGAGTGGTTCGGTGAGCCTGCTGGCCGGGCTTACCGATTCGGCGCTGGATGCGGTCGCGTCATTCCTTAATTTGCTCGCGGTGCATTACGCATTGCGCCCGGCCGATGACGACCACCGCTTTGGCCACGGCAAGGCCGAGGCCCTGGCCGGCATGGCGCAGGCGCTGTTCATTGGCGTCAGTGCGGTGTTGATCGGGGTGCAGGCGGTGCAGCGGTTACAGGCGCCGCAACCCTTGGGCGACACGGCGGCCGGCATCGGCGTGATGGTGCTGTCACTGGTGCTGACCGTGGCCTTGCTGGCGTTCCAGCGCAAGGTGATCCGCCTCACCGGCTCCACCGCCGTGCGCGCCGACTCGCTGCATTACCGCTCCGACCTGCTGCTCAACGGCAGCATTCTGCTTGCACTGGTGCTGGCGCGTTTTGGCTGGCCGCAACTGGATGCGCTGTTCGGCCTGGGCATCGCCGTGTACATCCTCTGGAGCGCGCTGCAAATCGCCCGGGAAAGTACCGCGATCCTGATGGACCAGGAACTGCCCGCCGATATTGGCGAGCGCATGCTCGAAATGGTGCTGGCGATACCTGGGGTGCAAGGCGTGCACGATTTGCGCAGCCGGGTATCGGGCAGCCACTGGTTCGTGCAGTTGCATCTGGAGTTGCCCGGCGACCTGCCGCTGCACCAGGCCCACGAGCTGTGCGTGCAGGCCTCGGCGGCAATCCGCGAGCGCTACCCGCGGGCCGATGTGATGGTGCACGCCGACCCCGTGTAGCCGTCAGTTGATGCTGTAACCGCGCCCGCCCAGGCAGGCACCGAGGGCGCGCCGATAGTTGTCGGCGACGTTGGCCGGTGGCGCGTAGGTGGCCGTGGCCGGGTCGAAGCCAGACTGGCTAACGGCCCAGCGGTGGCACTGGAAGCGGTCCTGCTCCTGCTGCTCGGGGCCTTGGCCGTACATCGGGTAGGCGACCACGTCATAGCTGTTGCCTTGTTGCTGCACTGGCAGCGGCGCTGGCGCCTGCACCGGCGGGCTGACCACCACATACTCCTGGCTGCTCGACTGGTACTGGTACCAGGTGTCGGCCACCAGAAAGAACAACGCCCCGCCCGACCAGACTTCCCGCGCATAGGACGGCAGGTAACTCACCCGCACCCCATAAGGCGGGTTTACCACGATATAGCTGCCGCCATTGGGGCGATACCAGTAGCCGCCGGAGTAGTAATACTCCTGGCCCCGGTACGGCACCTTCCATGGACGCTCAGGGAAACGGTCGATGCTGTGGCCCGGCCGATACTGCGGCCCCGGCCCCCAGCCATTACCGTGGCCGTCCGGGCGCCCGGCCCATTCGCCGCCGTGGCGCTGATCGGGGCCGCCGGCCTGCCATTGGCGATTTTCGCCGGGGCGCCGGGGGATATCCTGGTAATAGCCTTGGCGCGGCGGTTGGGTCTGGCGCACTTCATCGCGCGAGTTAAGCGGCGAGCCACGCCCACCATTGCCATTTGCATTGGGGTCCTGTGGACCGTCGCCCGGCCCTTGGGCCAACGCGCCCAGGCTGATGCCCAGGCCCAGCAGACCAACACCTGCCAACTGCCAGATGCGCGACCTCATGTTTTGCCTCGCTATGGAAAACCTGCAGGCCGCCAGTCTACCGCGCAAGGCCGTGGCGCAGGCATGAAAAAAGGGAGGCCTTGCGGCCTCCCTTCGGGAAATGTTGTCCGTGCTCGGCGCTTGTGACACCGGCTCACCTCGTACCGTCTTCTGGACAGTGCGTAGCCCGGGGGCTGCAAAACCGATCGGTTCGCTAGCCGCGACCGCCCGCCTGGGGCGCGTCGCCGTGGACTGATGTCCGGGCAGTGATTCTGGTGTTAAAGATAGGCCACAGGCGCCAGCACAGGATTGCGAAGATTGCTCTGATAAATAGCACTTGCGCAATTTTTCACTCAGGTTCGATAATTCACCGCAATCCGTATAGAAAAGGCCCCTTTCATGAGCAAGCTCGACCGCTACGACCTGAGCATTCTTGCCGAATTGCAGCGCGACGCGCGCATCTCCAACCAGGAACTGGCCGAGCGCATCGGCCTGTCGCCTTCGCCGTGCTCGCGCCGGGTCAAGCAGCTCGAAGACGACGGCTATATCTCGCGCCAGGTGGCGCTGCTCGACCGCAAGAAGCTGGGGTTGAGCCTCACCGCGTATGTGCTGATCGGCATGGACCGGCACACCCCTGAGCGTTTCGAGACGTTCGAGGCGGCCATCCGCAACCTGCCACAGGTGCTCGAATGCAGCTTGGTGACCGGGATGGACGCCGACTATCAGTTGAAAGTGGTGGTGCCAGACATGGACCATTACCAGAAATTGCTGCTCGGCAGCCTGACGCGCATCGAAGGGGTAACCAGCGTGCGTTCGAGCTTTGTGCTGAACCAGGTGTTGGCCAGTACCGAGATGCCATTGACCCACCTGCGTTGAATCACCTGCCGCCCGGCGTATGATCGGGTTTTCAACCTGCCCGGAGCGAACAGATGGATCCCGCCGTATTCGAAGAATGGATGATGATCATCCTGGTCACCGTACTGATCGGTTTCATGGGTTTCATCGTCTGGGACCTGGCGAAGAAGTCCAAGGCCGGGCGCTTCGGCACGATGATCCTGTTCTTTGTGCTCGGGCTGGGGGTGCTGGCGTTCATCATCAAGAGCGTGGTGGTGGGCTTTATCGAAGGGGTGTAAGCCCGCCAGGGCCGTATCCCTGCGCTATCGCGCCCCTCTGTAGGAGCGGCCTTGTGCCGCGAACGGGGCGCGTAGCGACCCCGGCGATACTGCATGAAGTCGCGATATTGGGGCTGCTACGCAGCCCTTTCGCGGCACAAGGCCGCTCCTACAGAGGCCGGGGCCAGCCGCTGTGGCAAGTCAGAGCGTGGCCGGCACTTCGCGCCAGCAGCCTTGGTCCAGGCCGTCGAGGGTCCAGTCGCCAATCTTCACCCGCACCAGGCGCAAGGTCGGCAGCCCGACCGCAGCGGTCATGCGCCGCACCTGGCGGTTGCGCCCTTCGCGAATCACCAGCTCCAGCCACGCCGTCGGCACGCTCTTGCGAAAACGTACCGGCGGGTTGCGCGGCCATAGCTGCGGCTCATCGAGCACGCGCGCCTCGGCCGGCAAGGTTGGCCCGTCGTTCAACTCGACACCCTCGCGCAACCGCTGCACCTGCTCGGCGCTCGGCTCGCCCTCCACCTGCACCCAGTAAGTCTTGGCCAGCTTGTGCTTGGGGTCGGCGATGCGCGCTTGCAGGCGCCCGTCGTTGGTCAGCAGCAGCAGGCCTTCACTGTCGCGGTCCAACCGCCCGGCCGGGTAGATACCGGGGATATCGACGTAGTCCTTGAGCGTGGCGCGGCCCTCGCCGTCGCTGAACTGGGTGAGTACGTCGAACGGCTTGTTGAACAGGATCAGGCGTGGCTCGGCCGGCGGCGCCTTGGGCTGGCGCCGTGGGCCGGCAGGACGCGCCGCCGGGCGGCGCGGGGTGTTGCGGGGAGGCAGGGGCATGGGTCCTCAGCGGAACGGCGGCTCATCGAAGCTGCGCAGTTTACGCGAGTGCAGCGAGTTGAGCTCGGTACGCAGCAGGTCCAGCGCCGCGATGCCGATTTTCAGGTGCTGGCTGACCGCGCGGTTGTAGAACGCATTGGCCGAGCCCGGCAGCTTGATCTCGCTGTGCAGCGGCTTGTCGGAGACACACAACAACGTGCCGTACGGCACGCGCAGGCGATAACCCTGGGCGGCGATGGTGCCGCTTTCCATGTCTACCGCAACGGCACGCGACAGGTTGATCAACGGCCGTTCCTGGGCCCAGCGCAGCTCCCAGTTGCGGTCGTCGTAAGTCAGCACGGTGCCGGTGCGCAGGCGTTTCTTCAACTGCTCGCCACGCTCGCCGGTAACTTGCGCCGCCGCTTCCTGCAAGGCCATTTGCACCTCGGCCAGCGCCGGGATGGGGATGTTCGGCGGCACCACGCGGTCGAGAATACCGTCGCGGCGCATGTAGGCGTGGGCCAGCACATAGTCGCCGATGGTCTGCGACTGGCGCAGGCCGCCGCAGTGGCCAATCATCAGCCAGCAGTGCGGACGCAACACGGCCAAGTGGTCGGTGATGTTCTTGGCGTTGGAAGGGCCGACGCCGATGTTGACCAAAGTGACCCCGTCACCGTCGGCGGCGATCAAGTGGTAGGCCGGCATCTGGTAGCGGTGCCAGACCACACCGGCAACCAGTGCCTGGGCCTCGCCGTTGTCCATGGCCTTTTCGATGACCACGTTGCCGGGCAGCACCATGCGCACGAAGCGCGGGTCATCGCGCAGTTGCTCAAGGCCATGGGCGATGAACTGGTCGACATAGCGGTGATAGTTGGTCAGCAGAATCCACGGCTGCATGTGCCGCCAGTCGCTGCCGGTGTAATGCACCAGGCGGCGCAGCGAGAAATCGGTGCGGGCGGCGTCAAACAGCGCCAGCGGCAGGGTTTCGGCGCTTTCCCAGTCGTACAGGCCGTCGGCAATGTTGTCAGTGGCCGCCGACAGGTCGGTGCTGGGGAATACCCGCGCCAGCTGCGCGGCGGTGATGCCGCTGCCGGCCAGCTCGTCGCCCTGATCGACCACATAGGGGTACGGGATGTTCTGCTCGCTGACACCGACTTCGACGGTGACGGTGTAGTCATGCATCAGCGGGCGCAGTTGCTCGAGCAGATAGCCGCGAAATGCAGCGGGCTGGGTGACGGTGACGCTGTAGGTGCCGGCCACTTGCACCTTGGCGTAGGCACGGGTGGTGGCGGCCACTTCGCCTTGGCTGAAGTAGGTCAGGCGCAGCGCCGGGTAGCGGTACAGCGCGCGCTCGTCTTCACCGGGTTCGGTGCGGTCCTTGAGGTAACGCTTGAGCGCCTGGCTGAGGGCACCGGTGGCTTGTTCATGCAGGGCCGCCAGACGGTCGACGGCCTGTTCAGGGGTAGTAACGACTTCAAACGCTTGGCTCACGCTAGGTATCCTGTCTTCAGACATGCATGACAGCCATCTTGCCTGCGTTGCAAGGTAAATACACCCCCGTAAAGTGCTCGCCAGAGCGTGATCATGTAGGAGCGGCCTTGTGCCGCGATGGGCTGCGAGGCGGCCCCGGCAATTTTGCGCGATACGCAGATCCTGGGGCTGCTGCGCAGCCCATCGCGACACAAGGCCGCTCCTACACAGGCGTGAGCAGGTAATTACAGCGGTGTAACACGCGCCACCAGTGCCTCGGCATCCACCCCGCGTGGCAGCGCGCCGTACGCCCGGCCACCACCGGCCAGCCGGCTGGAGATGAACGCATCACTGACCGTGGCATTTCCGGCTTCGAGCAACAGTTTGGCCTGCAGCGCCAGGGCGATGTCTTCGGTCAACTGGCGGGCGCGGTAAGGCAGGTCGGCGGTGTCGGTAAACGCCCCTTTGAGGTTGCCGATGAACGCTGCCAGACGCGGGTCGCCGTGGCCATCGCCCAGTTCGGCAAACAGCGCATCCAACACGCCGGGCTCTTTGGACAGGGCGCGCAGTACATCCAGGCACTGCACGTTGCCCGAGCCTTCCCAGGTCGAGTTGACCGGCGCCTCGCGGTACAGGCGCGGCAGGATGCTGTCTTCGACATACCCCGCGCCGCCCAGGCATTCGGCGGCCTCGTTGATCATCGCCGGGGCGCGCTTGCACACCCAGTACTTGCCCACCGCGGTGACCAGCCGGGCAAAGTGCACCTGCTGCGGGTCGTCGGGCTGGTCCAGCGCCTGGCCCATGCGCAGGCTCAGCGCCAGCGCGGCCTCGCTTTCGAGTGCCAGGTCGGCAAGCACGTTCTGCATCAACGGCTGCTCGGCCAGCAGGCGCCCGCCCACCTTGCGATGCGCGCAGTGGTGCGCTGCCTGGGTCAGGGCCTGGCGCATCAGTGCGCTGGAGCCGACCATGCAATCGAAGCGGGTCATGCCGACCATTTCAATGATGGTCGGCACACCGCGGCCTTCTTCACCGACCATCCACGCCAGCGCGCCGCGAAACTCGACTTCGCTGGACGCGTTGGAGCAATTGCCGAGCTTGTTCTTCAGGCGCTGGATATAGAACTGGTTGCGCTGGTCGTCAGGGCGGTGGCGCGGCAGCAAAAAGCAGCTCAAGCCTTTGTCGGTCTGGGCCAGGGTCAGGAAGGCGTCGCACATCGGCGCCGAGCAGAACCACTTGTGCCCCACCAGCTCGTAGGGCTGCGCCGGGCCGGGGGCGCCCACCGGGTAGGCGCGGGTGGTGTTGGCGCGCACATCGGTGCCGCCCTGCTTCTCGGTCATGGCCATGCCGAAGGTGACCCCGGCCTTGTGCTGGGCCCCTACGTTGCGTGGGTCATACTCGCGGCTGAGCAGTTTGGGCAGCCAGTAGCCGGCCAGCTCCGGTTGCAGGCGCAACGCCGGCACCGCCGCGAAGGTCATGGTCAGCGGGCAGCCGCTGCCGGCTTCGGCCTGGCTGTGCAGGTAGGTCATGGCCGCGCGGGCGACATGGGCGCCCGCGCGCGGCTCGGCCCAAGGCAGCGACGGCAGGCCATGCTCGACGGCAGTGCGCATAAGCTGGTGGTAGGCCGGGTGAAACGTCACCAGGTCGATGCGGTGCCCGTAGCGGTCGTGGCTACTGAATTCGGGCTTGTGCGCATTGGCCAGAAACCCTGCGTCCATCAGCGGGCCACCGGCCAGCGCACCGTAGGCATCGATGCGCGACTCGGCCCAGCCGGCCCCACAGCGCCGCACCCATTCCTGCAGGGGCAGGTCGAGGCGGTAGAGGTTGGCGCCGTCCAGCGGTGGCGGCTGGTTGCTGACTTCGTGGGTTTCAGCGAACTGATGCAGGTTCATGGCGGGCCTCCTGGTTCAGGTCATGCCTGGACATCCAGTGAAGCACTGCAATCCGCCCCGTCAAAGTGACAAAACGGACTAATGCTCAGCCGCCCTGCACACCCTTGCTCAGCCGATCCGCCGGCATCTGCGCCTTGGCCAGCGCCAGGTTCAGGCTCAGCTCGAAGCGGCTGCCCAGGCCCGGCGTCGATTCGTGGGCCAGCGTGGCGCCGATCAGGTCGCCCATTTGCCGGCAGATCGACAGGCCAATACCCAGGCCGCCATAGCGCCGGGTCATCGACCCATCAACCTGGTAGAAACGCTGGTACAGCACCGCCTGGTCGAGGTCTTCGAAGCCGATGCCGCTGTCGCTGACGGTGATGCACAAGGCCAGCGTCTGTGGCCCGGTGAGGCGCCCGCGCGCTTGCACGGTAACGCCACCCTGATGGGTGAACTTGAGGCCGTTGTCCACCAGGCAGGCAAGGCAGCGGGCCAGTTTTTGCGGGTCGCCGATCAGGTTGTCGGGCAGCTCCGCCGGCAGGTCCAGGCTCAGGTACAGGCCCTTGGCCAAGGCCTGGCCGGCGTAGCCTGCGCGCAGCTCCTGCAACAAGCGGCGCAGGCTGAACGGCACGCCATGCTTGCGCAGGCGCCCGGCCTGCAGCTCGGTGAGCAGCAGAATGTCGTCGACCATGGTCATCATGTCTTGCGCCGAGCCTGTGGCGGTGCGGTGGTACTGGGCCTGCTCGGCGCTCATCGGCAAGGTGTGCAGCAGCTCCAACGAGCCAATCACGCCGTTCATCGGGGTGCGCAGTTCGTGGGTGACCGTGGCCAGGAACTCGTCCTTGAGGCGGTTGCTGTGCGCCAGTTGCTGGTTCAACTGCTCAAGGGTGCGGCCGGTTTCGCGCAGGGTCCGCGCCTGTTCGTCACGCAGGCTGTTGATGCGGTCGGCCAGCGCCAGCGACAGCAGCGCCACTTCAAGCGCCGAGCCAAGCTGGCTGGCGTACATGGTGATGAACACGTTGGGCAGGTAGCCCAGCACCATCAGGGTATTGACCAGCCCGCCAAGCAGGAACGCGCTCCAGGCAATGATGAACCAGCGCGCCACCCGCAGCCCACGCCACCAGGCGTAAAGCCCGGCGCTGAAGATGCCGACGGTGAACAGCAGCGCCAGCACCGTGGCCATGCGCAGTGCCACGCCGTAGCGCAGGGTCACCGCCAGCACCATCACCAGCGCGCCGCCTGCCATCAAACCCAGCAACAGCCGGTCGAAGGCACGGCTGAGCCGGTTCATCTGCAGGAAGTGGCGGGCGAACTGGCAGCCAAACAACCCGGCAGCGCCAATGAACAGCGGCGTCGAGGCATTCGCCCACCAGGGGTTGTCCGGCCAGAAATAGGCAATGCCGGCGCCGTTGACCGACACCTGGTACAGGCCGAACGAGCCGATATAAAGGATGTAGTACAGGTAGCTGACGTCGCGTACGGCCAGGAAGATAAACAGGTTGTACACCAGCATCACCAACAGCACACCGTAGATCATGCCCAGCACATACAGGCGCGTGGGCTGGTCTTCCATGTAGGCCTCGGGCGACCACAAGGTCAGCGGCGCCTGCACTGAACCCTCGCTGTGCAGGCGCAGGTACACCGTGGTTTCCTCGCCCGGCGTCATGGGCAGCTCGAACAGGTAGTTGTTCTGGCGGATCTGCCGGCTGGCATACGGCAGCGCGTCGCCGGTACGCTGGGTCAGGCGGTACTGGCCCTGCGGGTCGGGCAGATAGAGTTCGAGGTGATCGAGCGGCGGGTAGGCGAGTTCCAGCAGCCATTGGCGCGCGGTGGCGTTGGCCGTGGCGAGGTAGTGCAGGTCGATGCGCAACCAGAACACCGAGCTGGAGTAGCCGGCGTTGAGCACCTCGTAGGGGTGCGTGTGGAAGCGGCTGGCGAACGCAGGCGAGCTGACCTGGGCGATGCTTGCGCTGCCGTCGGTATCCTCGAAGACCTGCATGTGCCGCCCAAGCGGCAGGCGCCCGGTGGCGTCGTCGAAATCGACCGCCCCAGCGAACAGGGGCAAGCAGCCCAAAAGCAAAATCAGCAGATAGCGCATACAGCCCCAGCATGGTCAGTCCAGTTGCGTCGCGGTGGCCTCCTTTCCTTTTGAGACGACGTAAGCCGGCAGAACCCGTTATCGATTTGTGCGCGCACTCTAGCATAGCTTCCAGGCATCAGCCGAGAGGCCGCGCAATTTGCCCCTGAAGGCTCTAGCCAGCCATTTACAGCCCCTCCTGGCACGTTACCTGACGTCGCGATCAGCAACTCTTGCGCGGCGACCGAGCCGCGCAAAAGGGTTTGGTGATAAGCTCGCCGACCATGAATACCTACAGCTCCCGCCCCGTTGTCCTCTGTCTCTCCGGCCACGACCCCAGTGGTGGCGCCGGGCTGCAGGCAGATATCGAAGCCCTGCTCGCCCAAGGCTGCCATGCCGCGCCCGCGGTAACCGCCCTGACCGTGCAGGATACCGTCAACGTCTCCGACTTCCGTGTGCTCGACCGCGAGTGGGTGCTGGCCCAGGCCAATGCCGTGCTGGCCGACTCCACGGTGGCTGCGGTCAAGCTCGGCATGCTCGGTTCGATCGCCATGGTCGATACCGTCGCCGAACTGCTTGCCGCCCACCCGCACCTGCCACTGGTCTGCGACCCGGTGCTGCGCGCAGGTGGCGGCGGCCGGCTGGGCAAGGATGAAGTGGGCTACGCGGTGCGTGAGCGCCTGCTGCCACTGGCGACCATCGCCACCCCGAACCTGCCCGAAGCGCGCATCCTGGCCGAACTGCCCGAGGGCACGGCCGATGAATGCGCCGAAGTACTGCTGCGCTTCTGCCGGCACCTGCTGATTACCGGCGGCCACGGCGACGAGGACGAAATCCACAATCGCCTGTACAGCCGCAATGGCGAGCAACACACCTGGACCTGCCAGCGCCTGCCGGGCAGCTACCATGGTTCAGGCTGCACCTTGGCCAGTGCCCTGGCCGGCCGCCTGGCCCACGGCGAGCAACTGCAAAGCGCAGTGCGCAGTGCCCTGGACTACACCTGGCGAACCCTGCGCGACGCCGAGCAACTGGGCAAAGGCCAGTATGTGCCGCGCCGCCTGCCCCTGGATTTCTGTTCCTGACACGAGGCCACCCCGATGACGCTCCGCGGTCTGTATGCGATCACCGACAGCCAGCTGCTCGCCGGCCGGTTTTTGTCCCACGTCGAAGCGGCGCTGGCAGGCGGTGTGTGCCTGCTGCAGTACCGCGACAAGGGCGACGATGCGGCGCGCCGGCTGCGTGAAGCAGAAGCCCTGATGAAACTCTGCGAACGCTACGGCACGCAGCTGATCATCAACGACGACGCCGAACTGGCCGCGCGCCTGGGCGTGGGCGTGCACCTGGGCCAGACCGACGGCCCGCTGACCCCAGCCCGCGCCCTGCTCGGCCGCCACGCGGTGATCGGCGCCACCTGCCACGCCAGCCTTGAGCTGGCCCGGCAGGCCGCCAGCGAGGGGGCAAACTACGTCGCCTTCGGGCGCTTCTTCAATTCTGTAACCAAGCCGGGCGCACCGGCTGCAAGCCTTGACCTGCTGGAGCAGGCCCGCGCCCAGGTTCGCCTGCCGATCGCCGTGATCGGCGGCATCACCCTCGACAACGCCGCCCCGTTGGTCGCCCACGGCGCCGACCTGCTGGCGGTGATCCACGGCTTGTTCGGTGCCGACAGCGCGCAGGAAGTCACCCGCCGCGCCCGCGCCTTCAACGCCCTGTTCGCTTGCTGATTCAAAGAGAAAATTCCATGTCCCGTTCCGAAGACCTGTTTGCCCAAGCCCAGAAACACATCCCCGGTGGCGTCAACTCGCCTGTGCGCGCCTTCAAGAGCGTCGGCGGCACGCCGCTGTTCTTCAAGCACGCCGAAGGCGCCTACGTCATCGATGAAGACGACAAGCGCTACGTCGACTATGTCGGCTCCTGGGGCCCGATGATTCTCGGCCACGGCCACCCCGAGGTGCTGGATGCGGTGCGCAACCAGTTGCAGCACGGCCTGTCCTACGGCGCCCCGACCGCCATGGAAACCGAAATGGCAGACCTGGTCTGCTCGATCGTGCCGTCGATGGAAATGGTGCGCATGGTCAGCTCCGGCACCGAAGCCACCATGAGCGCCATCCGCCTGGCCCGCGGCTACACCGGCCGTGACGCCATCATCAAGTTCGAAGGCTGCTACCACGGCCACTCCGACAGCCTGCTGGTAAAAGCCGGCTCCGGCCTGTTGACCCAAGGCGTGCCGAGCTCGGCCGGGGTGCCGGCAGACTTTGCCAAGCACACCCTGACGCTGCCGTTCAACAACATCGCCGAGGTTGAAAAGACCCTGGCCGAAGTCGGCCAGACCGTCGCCTGCATCATCGTCGAGCCGGTTGCCGGCAACATGAACTGCGTGCCCCCGGCGCCGGGCTTCCTCGAAGGCCTGCGCAGCCTGTGCGACAAACACGGCGTGGTGCTGATCTTCGATGAAGTGATGACCGGCTTCCGCGTTTCGCTGGGCGGCGCCCAGGGCCACTACGGCATCACCCCGGACCTGTCCACCTTCGGCAAAATTGTCGGTGGCGGCATGCCGGTCGGCTGCTTCGGCGGCAAGCGTGAAATCATGGGCTGCATCGCCCCGCTGGGCCCGGTGTACCAGGCCGGCACCTTGTCGGGCAACCCACTGGCCATGGCGGCAGGCCTGACCACCTTGCGCCTGATCAGCCGCCCAGGTTTCCATGCCGAGCTGACCGACTTCACCAGCCGTATGCTCGATGGCCTGCAACAGCGCGCCGATGCTGCCGGTATTCCGTTCGTCACCACCCAGGCCGGTGCAATGTTCGGCCTGTACTTCAGCGGCGCTGACGACATCGTCACCTTTGAAGATGTCATGGCGAGCGACGCCGAGCGCTTCAAGCGCTTCTTCCACCTGATGCTCGAAGGTGGCGTGTACCTGGCGCCGAGCGCATTCGAGGCCGGTTTCACCTCCATCGCCCACGGCGACAAGGAGCTGCAGATCACCCTGGATGCCGCCGAACGCGCGTTCGCCAAGCTCAAGTAAGCCCGCCAGGCAGGGCTGTGATGCACGTCACAGCCCTGTGCTTCGCGCCGCCCTTGCAGAAATGTCAGTAAAACTTTGTAAGGTTGGCGCTGCTTATCCCATAATGTGCCACCAGAGACATTGGTCGCAGTTTTGCAGAGGTAAGTCGATCCCCATGAACCGCACCGGCCGCGCCCTGACCCTGGGCTGCCTGTTGCTTCTTCAGCCTTTGCTGGCCCTGGCAGAGGGCGGTAACTCGTTGCTGATTCCGGCGACGGGGCGCTGCACGCTGAACGTGGCACCAGAGGACCTGGAGAACGCCCTCAAGGCCTGCGAGCGGACGGCACAAAGCGGGGACGCCTCGGCGCAGTACGAACTCGGCGAGTTCTACTACAGTGCCACGCCGCGCAACCTCGAAAGCGCCCTGAAGTGGTTCGAAAAAGCCTCGCTGCAAGGCAACGCCCAGGCGCAATACCGCCTCGGCTCGATGTTTTATCGCGGCGAAGGGGTCAAGGCCAACAACGTGCAGGCCTATATCCTGCTGAAAATGGCCGCGGTCAACGGCGCTGAAGATGCGCTCGACCTTGCCGACGAAGTCACCGAACAGATGCCCCGCGACGAACTCGAACACGCAACCCAGGTGCTCGGGCAGATCTTCCGCAGGTATCTGCTGGAACTGCAAAACGCCGAAAGTCGCTCGCCGTTCTCGCCACTGCCCTGAGCCGTCAGCGCAGGCTCCTGAAAAGACCTATGCCTCCAGGCAAACCACTTCGTTTGTGTAGGAGCGGCCTTGTGTCGCGAAAGGGGCGCGCAGCGGCCCCAATACTTTGGCCCCATGCAGAAATCTTCGGGGCTGCTGCGCAGCCCTTTCGCGACGCAAGGCCGCTCCTACAGAAAACTGCGACCAGCTGTGACAGGGCCCGGACAGGCGCTGCATACCCTTGATCGTTTCAGTGCTTTCGCCACTGCCCAGCAAGGGTTATTCTTGGTCCACATTCATTGCCGACGAGCGGCTAAAAAACCACCTTGAACGCACCCATACAACCCCATCGCTTCATCCTCGAACCGTTCGAGGCCCATCGTTTCGCCAACTTGTGCGGCCAGTTCGACGAGCACTTGCGCCTGATCGAGCAACGCCTGGCCATCGAGATCCGCAACCGCGGCAATCAGTTCGAACTGATTGGCGAACCCCGGACCACTGCCGCTGCCGAACAGCTGCTGCGCCGCCTCTACCGCGAGGCCAAGGCCACTGACCTGTCGCCGGAAACCGTCCATCTCTACCTGCAGGAATCGACGGTCGAAACCCTCGACAACCCAGCAGTCAACGAGGTCAGCGTATCGCTGCGCACACGCAAGGGCGCCATCCGCCCGCGTGGGGCCAACCAACAGCGCTACGTGAAAGAAATCCTCGCCAACGACATCAACTTCGGTGTGGGCCCGGCCGGTACCGGCAAGACTTACCTGGCCGTGGCCTGCGCGGTAGATGCGCTGGAGCGCGAGCAGGTGCGCCGCATCCTGCTGGTACGCCCGGCGGTCGAGGCCGGCGAAAAGCTCGGCTTCCTGCCCGGCGACCTGGCCCAGAAAATCGACCCGTACCTGCGCCCGCTCTACGACGCCCTGTACGAGATGCTCGGCTTCGAGCACGTGGCCAAGCTGATCGAGCGCCAAGTCATCGAAATCGCCCCGCTGGCCTACATGCGCGGGCGCACGCTTAATAACAGCTTCATCATTCTCGACGAAAGTCAGAACACCACGCTTGAGCAGATGAAGATGTTCCTCACCCGCATCGGTTTCGGCTCCACCGCCGTGATCACCGGCGACATCACCCAGGTCGACCTGCCGCGCGGCACCAAGTCGGGGCTGGCGCATGTCATCGAGGTGCTGCGCGACGTGCCAGGCATCAGCTTCACCCATTTCCAGCCCAAGGACGTGGTGCGCCACCCGTTGGTGCAACGCATCGTCGAGGCCTACGAGCGCTTCGAAAGCCGTCAGGCCGGCCCCGAGGGCAGCAACAAAGATGCTTGAACTTGACCTGCAACGCGCAACCGACGCCGCTGCGCCCGACGATGCTGCCTTCCGCCGCTGGTGCGAACTGGCCCTGCGCCAGCGCAGCGCCGACTCGGAAATGACCATTCGCCTGGTCGACGAAGCCGAAGCCCGCGAGCTGAACCACACCTACCGGCACAAGGACTACGCCACCAACGTACTGTCCTTCCCGGCCGATGTGCCCGACGACCTGCTCGACATCCCGTTGCTGGGCGACCTGGTCATCTGCGTGGCCGTGGTCGAGCGCGAGGCTGCCGAACAAGGCAAGGCGCTTGAGGCGCACTGGGCGCACCTGGTTATCCACGGCTGCCTGCACCTGCTCGGCTACGATCATATCGACGATGACGAAGCCGAAGAAATGGAAGCGCTGGAACGAGAATTGCTGGCTGAACTGGGTCACCCCGACCCCTACGCCTGCGACGAAACCGACTCAATCACACACTGACACTGCAAGGAACACGAGTAACCGCCATGAGCGAAGACCGATCGAGCAACGGGCAAAAGTCCTGGCTGGGCAAACTGACCCAGGCTTTTGCCCATGAGCCGAAAAACCGCCAGGAGCTGCTTGAGCTGCTGCGCGAAGCCCATCAGAACAAGCTGCTCGACAGCGAAGCGCTGACCATCGTCGAAGGCGCCATCCAGGTCGCTGACCTGCAGGTGCGCGACATCATGGTGCCGCGCTCGCAGATGATCAGCATCAAGGCCAGCCAGACGCCGCGCGAATTCCTGCCGGCAATCATCGATGCGGCGCACTCGCGCTACCCGGTGATCGGCGAAAGCCATGACGATGTGCTCGGCATCCTGCTCGCCAAGGACCTGCTGCCGCTGATCCTCAAAGAGAACGGCGACAGCTTCAACATCAAGGACCTGCTGCGCCCGGCCACCTTCGTGCCCGAGTCCAAGCGCCTGAATGTGCTGCTGCGCGAGTTCCGCGCCAACCACAACCACATGGCCGTGGTCATCGACGAATACGGCGGTGTGGCGGGCCTGGTGACCATCGAGGACGTGCTCGAACAGATCGTCGGCGACATCGAAGACGAACACGACGTCGAGGAAGACAGCTACATCAAGCCGCTGCCCAGCGGTGACTTCCTGGTCAAGGCACTGACCCCGATCGAGAACTTCAACGAGTTCTTCGACAGCGAGTTCTCCGACGATGAGTTCGACACGGTCGGCGGCCTGGTCATGAGCGCGTTCGGGCACCTGCCCAAGCGCAACGAAACCACCGAGATCGGCGCCTACAAGTTCCGCATCCTCAATGCCGACAGCCGCCGCATCCACTTGCTGCGCCTGACCCCGATTACCCGCTAAGGACCAACATGCGCTGGATCACCCGCCCCGGCTGGCCCGGTAACCTGCTGGCCATGGCGGCCGGCGCTTCCACCCTGCTGGCCCTGGCGCCATTCGACATCTGGCCACTGGCGCTGCTGTCGATTGCCCTGTTCTACCTTGGCCTGCGCCAACTGAGCCCACGCCAGGCACTGGCCCGTGGCTGGAGCTTCGGCTTTGGCCTGTATGGCGCCGGCACTTGGTGGATCTACGTCAGCATGAACACCTACGGCGGCGCCTCGCCGTTGCTGGCGATCCTGCTGCTGCTGGGTTTCTTCGCCTTGCTGGCGTTGTTCTTCGCCCTGCCCGCCTGGCTATGGGCGCGCTGGCTGCGCCGCGATGAAGCGCCACTGGCCGATGCCTTGAGCTTTGCCGCGCTGTGGCTGCTGCAAGAGGCGTTCCGCGGCTGGTTCCTCACCGGGTTCCCTTGGCTTTATGCCGGCTACAGCCAGCTCGACGGGCCGTTGGCGGGGCTGGCGCCGGTCGGCGGGGTGTGGCTGGTGTCGTTCGCCCTGGCCATGAGCGCCGCGTTGCTGTGCAACCTGCCGCGCCTGCGTGCGCGGCCGTCGTTCCTGGCGGTTGGCGCTGTGCTGTTGGTGGCGCCTTGGGTGATCGGCATGGCCTTGAAGGGCCATGCCTGGACCCAACCTGCCGGCGAGCCGCTGAAAGTGGCCGCACTGCAAGGCAACGTCGAACAGGACCTGAAATGGGACCCGGCCCACGTCAATGCGCAACTGGCGTTGTACCGCGACATGAGTTTCAGCTCAAAGCCGGTTGACCTGCTGGTGTGGCCAGAAACGGCGGTGCCGGTGCTCAAGGACCAGGCCCAGGGTTACCTCGACATGATGGGCGCATTTGCCGCCGAGCGGCATACCGCGCTGATTACCGGGGTGCCGGTGCGCCAGGTGGTCCATCAGCAGCGCCGCTACTTCAATGGGGTGACGGTTACCGGTGAAGGCGACGGCACCTACCTCAAGCAAAAGCTGGTGCCATTCGGTGAATACGTGCCATTGCAGGACATGCTGCGCGGCGCCATCGAGTTCTTCAACCTGCCGATGTCGGACTTCGCCCGTGGCCCGGACGACCAGCCACTGCTGCAGGCCAAGGGCTATCAAATCGCGCCGTACATTTGCTACGAAGTGGTCTACCCCGAGTTCGCCGCAGGCCTTGCGGCACGCAGCGACCTGCTGCTGACGATCAGCAACGACACCTGGTTCGGCACCTCGATCGGGCCGCTGCAGCACCTGCAAATGGCACAAATGCGAGCGCTCGAAGCGGGCCGCTGGATGATCCGCGCCACCAACAATGGCGTGACTGCGCTGATCGACCCGTTTGGCCGCATCACCACGCAGATTCCGCAGTTCGAACGCGCCGTGCTGTACGGCGAAGTCGTACCCATGCAACAGCTGACGCCTTACCTGCAATGGCGTTCGTGGCCACTGGCAATCGTCTGTGGGCTGCTGTTGGGCTGGGCGCTGCTGGCCGGGCGGATCGCCAAGACCGTTTGACCGCACCGCTATTGGCTCTTTGCAGGCAATGCCTGCAAAGCGCCGTTGTCAGTAGAACAAGCGATACCCCAGCAACCCCACCGCCTCATTGAGCAACTGCCCGTTTTGCCACACTGCGCGGCTTTCCGGCAGCAGCCCGGCGAATGGCCGCGCATGCTCGCGCCCCAGGAAGCCCACCGGCGCCGGCACCACCTCGAAACCGTTCTGCTCGAAGCTCCAGCGTGCGCGCTGCATGTGCCAGGCCTGGGTGACCACGATCACTCGGCGGATGCCCAGGGGTTGCAGCACCTTGGCGGTGTATTCGGCGTTCTCCCAGGTGGTGCGGCTAGTTTCTTCCTTCCAGGCCACACTGACGCCAAAGTCCGCTTGCAAGCGTTCGGCCATCAATTGCGCCTCGCTAGGCGGTGTGCCGTAGTGCAGCCCGCCGCTGGTCAGCACCGGCACGCCTGAGGCTTTGGCCAGTGCCGCGGCATACCGCATGCGCTCCAACGCCATGTAGCTAGGCTGGTCACTACCGCCCCATGCCGGGTCGCCACGCTCGCGCCCTGCCCCCAGCACGATGATGGCGTCGGCCTGTTTCGCCAGGTTCGCCCAACTGGACGGTGCCAGCGCAGCCTCGGTTTCAAGGCGCCGCGCCGCCTGTTCGACCACCAGCGGCAGGCTCATCAACAGCAAGCCCCCGGCGCCCAGGCAAAAGCAGCCCAGCGCCAGGCGCGGGTGGCGCAGGCGCAGCCACCACGCAGCGAGGAGCAGGAGCAGCAGCAGGCCCGGTGGCATCAGCCATTGTTTGATGAAAAAGCGAATCGGCATTACACACCTCCATGGAAGGCATGCAGCCTAAAAGTATCGGCGCCGGGCCTCAAGAGGCTACCGGCGCCGGACAGTGCAGGGTAATGATGAACCTGCGCGATGACTGCGCAGGCCTGCCTGAACGACTAACGCGACATTCGCGTCCTGGGCTTGGCGTGCGCATCGCTGCGCTTGCGATCCTTCAGCCAGATGATGCTGGCCGAAGCCGGTTGCGCGCGGGTAGCGGCGCTGGCATCGCGGCCTTCCGGGAGGGATTCCAGGTAGGCCTTGATCACCTCGAACTCGGCGTGGCTAAGCCCACTCAATTCGAGCTCTGCAGGCATCTCGTCGCGTAATCGTACCGAGGTTCTGGCCGTTTCAAGTGCCAGCCCAAGACGGTCGATCAGGCGTTCATACAGCTCCGGTTTGATAGCGGTTAGTTGCGAATCTCCCATCCGTTCACCTCATTGAAGGTCAGAATATCTCCCCCCACAAATCAGCTTAGCGGTGCCTGCGAAAGCAGCCGGTCGCTGCGACCAACGGCCCACGCGGCGGGCGATGCAATCAGGGTTTCCCACGATACGCGGCGCTCATGTATGCTACGGCGTTCACTCTATCGACACCGCAGTGCCGGTCGTTGCGAGCTTTCGCGGCCTGTGAACAGGGTCTTTCCTCTCTCAGTAAATTAAAGTAGCCATGCACGAACAATACACGCCCCGTGATATCGAAGCCGCCGCCCAGACCTTCTGGGACGAGCAACAGTCGTTCGCTGTTACCGAACAGCCAGGCAAGGACACCTACTACTGCCTGTCGATGTTCCCGTACCCGAGCGGCAAGCTACACATGGGGCACGTGCGCAACTACACCATTGGCGATGTGATTGCCCGCTACCAGCGCATGCTGGGCAAGAACGTCCTGCAGCCGATGGGCTGGGACGCCTTTGGCATGCCGGCAGAGAACGCCGCCATGAAAAACAACGTCGCACCGGCCAAGTGGACGTACGAAAACATCGACTACATGAAGACCCAGCTGCAAAGCCTGGGCCTGGCCATCGACTGGGCGCGTGAAGTCACCACCTGCAAGCCGGACTACTACCGCTGGGAACAGTGGCTGTTCACCCGCCTGTTCGAAAAAGGCGTCATCTACCGTAAAAACGGTACCGTGAACTGGGACCCGGCCGACCAGACCGTCCTCGCCAACGAGCAGGTCATCGATGGCCGCGGCTGGCGTTCGGGCGCGCTGATCGAAAAACGCGAAATCCCGATGTACTACTTCCGCATCACCGACTATGCCGACGAGCTGCTGGAAAGCCTCGACGAGCTGACCGGCTGGCCTGAGCAGGTCAAGACCATGCAGCGCAACTGGATCGGCAAGTCGCGCGGCATGGAAGTGGCGTTCCCTTACGATGTCGCAAGCATTGGCCACCAAGGCGCACTGAAAGTCTTCACCACCCGCCCCGACACCCTGATGGGCGCCACCTACGTGGCGGTCGCTGCTGAGCACCCGCTGGCCACCCAGGCGGCCCAGGGCAATGCCGCGCTGCAGGCGTTCATCGACGAATGCAAAGGCGGCAGCGTCGCCGAGGCCGACATGGCCACCCAGGAGAAGAAGGGCATGCCCACTTCCCTGTTCGTCGAGCACCCGCTCACCGGCGAAAAACTGCCGGTGTGGGTCGCCAACTACGTGCTGATGCACTACGGCGATGGCGCGGTCATGGCCGTTCCTGCCCATGACGAGCGCGACTTCGAGTTCGCCCAGAAGTACCAGCTGCCCGTCAAGGCCGTGGTGCGCACCAGTGCCGGTGACGAAGTCGGCACCGAATGGCAGGCCGCCTACGGCGAGCACGGCCAACTGATCAACTCCGGCGAATTCGACGGCCTGGACTTCGCCGGCGCCTTCGACGCCATCGAAGCCGCGCTGATCCGCAAGGAACTTGGCAAGTCGCGCACCCAGTTCCGCCTGCGCGACTGGGGCATCAGCCGCCAGCGCTACTGGGGCTGCCCGATCCCGATCATCCACTGCCCAGCCTGCGGTGACGTGCCGGTGCCGGAAGACCAACTGCCGGTCACCCTGCCCGAAAACGTCGTCCCGGACGGCGCCGGCTCGCCACTGGCGCGCATGCCTGAGTTCTACGAGTGCACGTGCCCGAAATGCGGCACCGCGGCCAAGCGCGAAACCGACACCATGGACACCTTCGTCGAGTCGTCCTGGTACTTCGCCCGTTACGCCTCGCCAAACTACGAAGGTGGCATGGTCGACCCGAAAGCGGCCAACCACTGGCTGCCGGTCGATCAGTACATCGGTGGCATCGAACACGCCATCCTGCACCTGCTTTACGCCCGCTTCTTCCACAAGCTGATGCGCGACGAAGGCCTGGTCACCTCCAACGAGCCGTTCAAGAACCTGCTGACCCAGGGCATGGTCGTTGCCGAAACCTACTACCGTGTTGCCAGCAACGGCGGCAAGGACTGGTTCAACCCGGCCGACGTCGAAATCGAGCGCGACAGCAAGGCCAAGATCATCGGCGCACGCCTGAAGACCGACGGCCTGCCGGTCGAAATCGGCGGCACCGAGAAGATGTCCAAGTCGAAGAACAACGGCGTCGACCCGCAATCGATGATCGAAGCCTACGGCGCCGACACCTGCCGCTTGTTCATGATGTTCGCCTCGCCGCCTGACATGAGCCTGGAATGGTCCGACTCCGGCGTCGAAGGTGCCAGCCGCTTCCTGCGTCGCGTCTGGCGCCTGGCCCAGGCCCACGTGGCCCAAGGCCTGCCGGGCAAGCTGGACACCGCCGCGCTGAACGATGAGCAAAAGGTCATCCGCCGTGCCATCCACGCTGCCATCAAACAGGCCAGCACCGACGTGGGCCAGTACCACAAGTTCAACACCGCCATCGCCCAGGTGATGACCGTTATGAACGTGCTGGAAAAAGCCCCGCAAGCCACTGCCCAGGACCGCGCATTGCTGCAGGAAGGCCTGGAAGCGGTCACCCTGCTGCTGGCGCCGATCACCCCGCACATCTCCCACTCGCTGTGGCAGCACCTTGGCCACGAGCAGGCGGTCATCGACGCCGGCTGGCCGAGCGTCGACGAAAGCGCGCTGGTGCAGGACACCGTCCCCCTGGTGGTGCAGGTCAACGGCAAGCTGCGTGGCCAGGTAGAAATGCCAGCCGCCGCCAGCCGCGAAGAAATCGAGGCTGCGGCCCGCAACAACGAAAATGTCCTGCGTTTCACCGACGGCCTGACCATCCGCAAGGTCATCGTGGTGCCGGGCAAACTGGTCAACATCGTCGCCAATTGATGGCAGCGCCCGCCCCCAATACAGGGCGGGCGTATCTGGCCCACGAGGGAGCTACAACATGATCAAACGCAATCTGCTGGTAATCGGCCTGGCCGTGCTGCTCAGCGCCTGCGGGTTCCAGCTGCGCGGTACTGGCGGCAACGAAATTACCATCACCGAGCTGGACCTCAGCGCGCGCAACGCCTACGGCGAAGTCGTGACCCAGCTGCGCCGCACGCTCGAAAACAGCGGCGTTAACGTGCACAAGGGTGCGCCGTACAAACTGGTACTGACCAACGAGCAGGATGAAGACCGCGCGGTCAGTTCCACCCGCGCTTCCCGCTCGGCCGAATACGAGCTGACCACCACCGTGGACTACGTCATCAAGGGCCGCAACGACGCCCTGCTGATGGGGGACAAAGTCGAAGTCCGCCGCTATTTCGTGCGTGACGGCAACAACGTCACCGCCGGCAGCCAGGAAAGCGAACAGATCCGCCGCGAAGCACGCCGCGAACTGGTTCAACGCCTGATGGTTCGCTTGCAGCAGATCACCCCGGAACACCTGGACGAACTGCAGCGCAAGGCTGACGAACGTGCCAAGGCCGAAGCCCGTGCCGAACAGGAAGCCCAGCGCATCCAGGACGAGACGCCGCAACAGTCGCCGATGCAGATGCCTGCGCAGTGAGCCTGAGCGGGGCACCCAGGGTGCCCCGCCTGCCTTATGAAACTATCCCCCGCCCAACTCAACAAGCACCTGCAAGGCTCGCTGGCGCCGGTCTATATCGTCAGTGGCGATGACCCGCTGCTGTGCCAGGAAGCTGCCGATGCCATTCGCGCAGCCGCCCGCCAGCAGGGCTTCGACGAGCGCCAGGTGTTCAGTGCCGACGCCAACTTCGACTGGGGCACCTTGCTCATGGCCGGTGCCAGCCTGTCGTTGTTCGCCCAGCGGCGCCTGCTGGAGCTGCGCCTGCCGTCCGGCAAACCGGGCGACAAGGGTGCGGCAGCGCTGATCGAGTACTGTGCCAAGCCGGCCGAGGACACGCTGCTGCTGATCAGCCTGCCCAAGCTGGACGGCAGCGCGCAGAAAACCAAATGGGGCAAGGCGCTGGTCGAGGGCGGCAACTGCCAGTTCATCCAGATCTGGCCGGTGGATGCCCACCAATTGCCGCAGTGGATCAACCAGCGCCTGGCCCAGGCCGGGCTTTCGGCGCAGCGCGATGCCGTCGACCTGATCGCAACGCGTGTCGAGGGTAACTTGCTGGCGGCAGCGCAAGAGATCGAAAAGCTCAAGCTGCTGGCCGAAGGTAACTCGATTACCGTCGAGACGGTGCAGGCAGCGGTGGCCGACAGCGCACGCTTCGATGTCTTCGGCCTGGTCGATGCGATTCTCAACGGCGAAGCAGGGCACGCCTTGCGCATGCTCGAAGGGTTGCGCGGCGAAGGTGTCGAGCCGCCGGTAATCCTCTGGGCGCTGGCCCGCGAACTACGCCTGCTCGCGGGGCTTGCGCAGCAGTTCAGCCAGGGCGTGCCGCTGGACAAGGCCTTCAGCCAAGCCAGGCCACCGGTGTGGGATAAACGCCGGCCGTTGGTAAGCAAGGCGCTGCAGCGCCTGTCGGCGCAGCGCTGGGCGATGCTGCTGCAGGATGCCCAGCACATCGATGCGCAGATCAAGGGCCAGGCGGTGGGTTCGCCATGGACCAGCCTGTCCCGCCTGGCACTGTTGATGGCCGGGCAGCGCCTGAACCTGCCGGCGCAATAGCAGCCGCCATATATACAATCAATTGGCCGAGCCGCCCGCTGCGGCCTAAAGTGCGCCCCGAAACCCACCCCCATCGGGAACATGCCATGAGCAAGAAGCCGCGCAAGCACGGCCCCAACAAGGCCAAATCCATCGTCGCCCAACCGCTGTTCCGTTGCCGCCAGGAACGGGCAGAAAAAGGCAAAGGCAGCTACCGCCGCGAAGCCTTCCAATCGAGAGATTGGGAGGCTTCTTCCTTTCTGGCGGCATGAAAGGCATGAATTGCGCAGGCATGATATGGTCGCTACCTGACCTGCAATTCTGGATTTGTGCATGCCCTCTAGTCTCACGCTTCGCCGGCAGCCCCGCCAACTGATCGCGGCCGCAAGCTTCATTCTTCTTGTCGCCTGTGCGGAAAAACCTACCGCCGCCGATGCTCTGCCGCTGGCACCTGCCCAGCCCGCTCCGGTTGTCACCCTGCCCGGCACCACTGCCGACGTCAGCAGCGAAATCCAGCCACTGCAAACCTTCGCCCAATGGCAGGCGGGCTTTCGTCAGCAAGCCCTGCAAGCCGGCATCAACCCGAGCCTCTTCGACCGTGCATTCCTCGGCGTCACGCCAGACATGGACGTGATCAAGGCCGACCGCAGCCAACCCGAATTCGCCCGCCCCGTGTGGGAATACCTCGACGGCGCGCTGTCGCCGCTGCGTGTGCGTAATGGTAAAAAACTGCTGGAACAGAATGCCGAGCTGTTGAGCCGCATAGAGCAGCGCTATGGCGTCGACCGCCAGGTGCTGGTGTCGGTGTGGGGCATGGAAAGCAATTTCGGCCAGTTCCAGGGCAACAAGTCGGTGATTCGCTCGCTGGCCACCCTGGCGTACGAAGGCCGCCGCCCGCAGTTCGCTCAGGACCAGCTGATCGCCGCCCTGCAGATTCTGCAAAACGGTGATATCCAGCCTGATGCCATGCGCGGCTCCTGGGCCGGCGCCATGGGGCAGACCCAGTTCATCCCCACCACCTATCTGACCCACGCCGTAGACTTTGACGGCGATGGTCGCCGCGATATCTGGAGCAGCACGGCGGACGCCCTGGCCTCGACCGCGCACTACCTGCAAAGCTCTGGCTGGAAGGCCGGCCAACCCTGGGGTTTCGAGGTGCAGGTACCGAGCGGGTTCGATTGGTGGCTGGCCGATGGCAGCCAGCGCAAGACCGTCGACCAATGGCTGCAACTGGGTGTGAAGCTGCCGAGCGGAACGCAACTGCCGGCCGGTAGCAACAACCTGTCTGCCGCCCTGCTGCTGCCCGCGGGTGCACGCGGCCCGGCGTTCCTGGTGCTGGACAACTTCCGTGCAATCCTCAAGTACAACAATTCGTCGTCGTACGCGTTGGCGGTCAGCCTGCTGGGCGACCGTTTCTCCAACTGGGGTTTCATCGCTGGTAGCTGGCCCAAAGACGACCTGCCGCTGAGCCGCAGCGAGCGTATCGAGTTGCAGACGCTGCTCAATGCCAGCGGGCATGAGGCGGGCAACCCGGACGGCATCATCGGCGCCAATACCCGCAAGGCCATCCGCAATGCCCAGCAGGCCCAAGGCTGGCCGGCCGATGGCTACCCTACCCACAAGCTGCTGGACAGCCTGCGCCGCTGAGGCGGCCAGGTCGCATCGCGGGGCAAGCCGCGCCGGGTGTGCCGCCTGCGCCGGCCTCATCGCAGGCTGGCGCCAGCTCCCACAGGAGATCAGTCAGACATCTCTAACACCTGCTGGCGCAGCATTTGTGGGAGTGGGCTTGCCCCGCGATCGCTTTATTCCTGGAACAAAGCCTGCAACAGGCTCAGATGTTGCGCGCTGCTATCCAACCGAACCTGCGCCCCCAAGGGCAGGCACACATTCGGGTCGCAATGGCCGCTGCGCCAGCCTGCCAGCACCGGCACGCCAAGCGGCGCGAAGATGTCCAGCAACAGCGGCGTCAGGGCTGCCACCGTCACGCCGGCAAAGTCCCCCACCAGAACCCCCTTCACCCCCGCCAGCTTGCCGGCCAGGCGCAGGTGGGTCAGCAGGCGGTCGATGCGGTACAGCGGCTCGTTGACGTCCTCGATGAACAGGATCACATCTTGGGTATCGATTTCGGCGGGCGTACCCAGCGTTGCGCCCAGCAATGACAGGTTGCCACCGACCAGGCGCCCGCTGGCCACGCCAGGTAGCACAGTGGTCAACGGCCAGGCCGCAGGGTGGCCAATGCTATCGCCCGCCGCAAGCTGCCCACGCAATTGTTCAAACAGCGATTGGACGGTCGGTTCCTGCTTGGCGCCCAGCAAGTCGGCATTGAGCATGCCGCCATGGAAGGTGATCAGCCCGGTTTGCCGGTTGATGGCCGTGTGCAGGGCGGTAATGTCGCTATAGCCCACCAGCGGCTTGGGGTGCTGGCGGATCAGTTCGAAGTCGAGCCGGTCCAGCAGGCGCATGCTGCCGTAGCCGCCGCGCAGGCACAGGATGGCGTCGATATCCGAGTCGCTGAAGGCGTCATGCAGGTCCTCAAGGCGCTGTGGGTCGCTGCCGGCCAAATAGCCCTGGGCCTGGCCCACACCCGGATAGATCCGGCAGCGGTAACCGCGCTGTTCGAACCACTGCCGCGCCTTGGCCACATCCAGCCGGGCTGGGCCCGCCGGGGCGATGATGGCGAAACAGGCGTCGGCCGGCAACGCCTTGGGCAACATCGACTCAGTGGTCGGCACATCGTTCATCAGGTAACTCCTTGCACGTTGGGGCGTGACAGTCTGCGCAACCCCATCAGAACTGCCGACGGGGAAACGATGCCCCACAAACAAAAATGCCGATGCCACCTCACGGCGCGCATCGGCATGTGCCACTCAAGCCCGTATCAGAGCTTGATCTTGGCTTCGTGAGCCTGCTGGTCGGCATGGTACGAAGAACGCACCAACGGCCCCGAGGCGACGTTCTTGAAGCCCATCTTGTAACCTTCCTCGGCGAACCAGGCGAAGGTGTCTGGGTGCACGAAGCGCTGCACTGGCAAGTGGCTACGCGACGGCTGCAAGTACTGGCCAAGGGTGAGCATGTCGATATCGTGCTCACGCATGCGGTGCATCACCTCGATGACCTCTTCGTCGGTCTCGCCAAGGCCCAGCATCAGGCCGGACTTGGTCGGTACGTGCGGGACCATCTGCTTGAACTTCTGCAGCAGGTCCAGCGACCAGTCGTAGTCCGAGCCCGGGCGCGCAGCCTTGTACAGGCGCGGCACGGTTTCGAGGTTGTGGTTGAACACATCTGGCGGCTCTTGCGCGGTAATGGCCAGTGCCACGTCCATGCGCCCGCGGTAGTCCGGCACCAAGGTCTCGAGCTGCACGCCCGGCGACAGGGCACGGATTTCACGGATGCAGTCGGCAAAGTGCTGGGCACCGCCGTCACGCAGGTCGTCGCGGTCCACCGAGGTGATCACCACGTACTTCAGGCGCAGGTCGGCAATGGCCACGGCGAGGTTTTTCGGCTCGTCCGCGTCCAGCGCTTTGGGCCGGCCATGGCCGACGTCGCAGAATGGGCAGCGACGGGTGCAGATGTCGCCCATGATCATGAAGGTGGCGGTGCCACCGGAGAAGCACTCACCCAGGTTCGGGCAGGACGCCTCTTCACAGACGCTGTGCAGCTTGTGCTTGCGCAGCAGCTGCTTGATGCGGTCGACTTCCGGCGAAACCGGAATGCGCACGCGAATCCAGTCAGGTTTTTTCGGCAGTTCGTCGGTGGGGATGATCTTTACCGGAATGCGCGCGACTTTATCGGCGCCGCGCAGCTTCACGCCGGCTTCGACTTTTTTTGGCGCCACACGCGGGGTCACGTCTTGCGCGGGGATCAGGTTCGGCACGGCTTCTTGCACAGTTGTCATAATCAGTCGATTCCGCCCGTCAGGGTCGTCTGCTCAGCATAGTCGAGGTGCCTGACCAGCTGTTCGCGCAGCCTCGTCCTGACCTCGTCGAGTTCGATCGGGCCTGCCAGGTCGCGCAGCTGGGTCATTGCCAGCCCCGCATACCCACAGGGGTTGATTCGGCGGAATGGCGCAAGGTCCATGTCCACGTTCAGGGCAAGGCCGTGAAACGAACGGCCATTGCGGATGCGCAGGCCAAGGGAGGCGATTTTCGCTCCATCGACATAGACACCGGGGGCGTCGGGCTTGGCCGCCGCCTCTACACCATAGCTTGCCAGCAGCTCGACCAGCGTCTGCTCGATGCGGCTGACCAGCTCGCGCACCCCCACACCCAGGCGGCGCACATCCAGCAGCAGGTAGGCCACCAACTGGCCGGGGCCGTGGTAGGTCACCTGGCCGCCGCGGTCGGTCTGCACCACCGGGATATCGCCGGGCACCAGCAGGTGCTCGGCCTTGCCG
Source organism: Pseudomonas farsensis (assembly GCF_014268805.2). Lineage (GTDB taxonomy): Bacteria > Pseudomonadota > Gammaproteobacteria > Pseudomonadales > Pseudomonadaceae > Aquipseudomonas > Aquipseudomonas farsensis. The sequence continues at coordinate 1,297,484 of NZ_JABWRF020000002.1, read as the reverse complement.
GCCTGGCCCTGAGTGAAAACGGCCGGGTGTTCGACCAGCCAGACTTCATCCTGGGTATCCGGCCCCCGCTGCCCGGTAAAGCGACGCATGGCCTCCAGCACCGGTTCATAGGGCTGCAGGCCAAGGTCGCGAATACCGAGACAAGCGCTCATCACAGCACCATTTTCACGATGCCGGTGGCGCGCAGGGCGCTGTTGATGTCGTGCAGCTGGTCTTCACCGGTGGCAACGATATGCAGTTGCACCGTGGTGTACTTGCCTTCCTTGCTTTGGCGTTCGGCCAGGGTCGTCAGGTCGACCTCAGCGTACTTCTTGAGGATTTCGATCACGGTGTCGCGAAAACCCACCACCGTATCGCCGATCACCTTGATCGGGTAGTCGGCGCAGGGGAATTCGATCTTGTGCGACTTGACGTCAGCTTCGCTCATGGCGGAAACGGCCTCGTAAGCCGTGGCAACAACAATGCCCCCGCATGGTGCGCGGGGGCCTGCAGGTCACGTATCAGTTGAACAACCCGTAGAAGAACAGACGGATGCTATCCCACATACGGCGCAAGAAACCACCTTCCTCGACGCCATCGAGGGCGATCAGGTCGGCGCTGTGGACCACTTTCTCGTCCAGTTTGACTTCCACTTTACCGATCACGTCACCTTTGGCGATTGGCGCGGTCAGTTGTGGGTTCATGGTCATCGAAGCTTGCAGGCGCTTCAGCTGGCCTTTAGGCAAGGTCATGGTCAGGTCGTTGGCCAGGCCCGCCTTGACTTGCGAGGTGGCGCCCTTCCACACCGGCGACTGGGTCAGCTCGGTGCCCTTCTGGTAGAAGGTCTGGGTTTCGAAGAAGCGGAAGCCGTAGGTCAGCAGCTTTTGCGTCTCGGCGGCGCGGGCCTGCTCGCTGTTGGTGCCGAAGACTACAGCGATCAGGCGCTGGCCGTCACGCACGGCCGAAGCGACCATGCAGAAGCCGGCCTCTTCGGTGTGGCCGGTTTTCAGACCATCGACGGTCTTGTCGCGCCACAGCAACAGGTTGCGGTTAGGCTGCTTGATGTTGTTCCAGAAGAACTCTTTCTGCGAATAGATGGCGTAGTGCGCGGGGTCTTCGTTGATGATCGCGCGGGCCAGCAGGGCCATGTCGTGGGCCGAAGAGTAGTGCTCCGGGTTAGGCAGGCCAGTGGGGTTCATGAAGTGACTGTTGCTCATGCCAAGGTCGGCGGCAGTCTTGTTCATCATGTCGGCGAAGGCGTCTTCGGAGCCTGCGATGTGCTCGGACAGGGCGACCGAGGCATCGTTGCCCGACTGGATGATGATGCCGTGCAGCAGGTCGCTGACGGTGACCTGGCTGCCCACTTTGATGAACATGCGCGAGCCGCCGGTACGCCAGGCGTTTTCGCTGACGGTAACCGGGTCGTTCTCGCCGATCTGGCCACGACGGATGTCCAGGGTGGCGATGTAGGCGGTCATCAGCTTGGTCAGGCTGGCAGGTGGCAGACGCTCGTCACCGTTGTTCTCGACCAGCACGTTGCCGCTGGACGCGTCCATCAGCACGTAGGACTTGGCAGCCAGTTGTGGAGGAGCCGGCATCATCTGCTCCGCTGCGAACGCAGCAGGGGTGATCAGCAGAAGAACGGGCAGGCAAAGTCGTTTGGCAAGGTTGGTGATGTTCATCCGTCTCTCGTAAATCGCTAATGGTCTGATGTTCCGCGGGCCACATCGTGTGCCCGGCGCCCCGTCAGTCTGGTTTTATGGCCTGAGGCCTGGCCCACGTCGCTGCGGCGTAATGCCGCTCTGGGCAAAAACGGGCATTGTACATGCCAAGGCCCGGCAATTCATGAACAAACCGACTGAAAGCAGCGGCAAGCCTTGAGCGGCAAGCTACAAGATAGAGCAGCTTCGCAGCCCGGCTTCTTCTTGCCGCCTGCAGCTTCACGCTTGCCGCTGCTGTCAGTCAGTTACAACTTTGGCCTGGCCCAGGTTGGCCAGGCGAATGCTGTCCTGCGCCTGCTGGATCTCGCCCTGGCTGCTGATCGGGCCGAGGCGCACACGGTGCAGGGTTTGCTGGTTGCGCACGATCGAGCTGATGAACACCGGCGCACTGACCATGGTGCTCAGTTTGGAGCGCAGCAGTTCGGCGGCATCCGGGTTGGCGAACGCGCCGACCTGCAGAATGCTGCCGCCGGCGCTGGACGGTACGTTGTTGCCACCGACCTGCACCGGCACCACCGGCGCCGCATGCTGCTGCGCAGGCGGCGTCCATTGCTCGACGCGGCCAGTGCTGGCCGGCAGCGGCTGGGCCTGGGCAACCTGCGGTTCCTTGAGCACCAGCGGCGGCTTCTGGCCACGCTCGGCCCACCACTGCTGCGGGTCGATACCCTCGACACGCACATGGGCGGTGCCGGTTTCGGCATAGCCGAGCTTCTTCGCGGCAGCGTAGGAAAGGTCGATGATGCGGTCGGAATAAAACGGCCCACGGTCATTGACCCGCAGCACCACGCTACGCCCGTTGGCAAGGTTGGTCACCCGCACATAGGCCGGCAGCGGCAGCGTCTTGTGCGCCGCGCTCATGCCATACAGGTCGTACAGCTCGCCGTTGGCGGTGTTCTGGCCATGGAACTTGGTGCCGTACCACGACGCGGTGCCCTCGGCGCGGTAGTTGCGCGAGTCCTGCATCGGGTAATAGGTCTTGCCCAGCACCGTGTACGGGTTGGCCTTGTAGTTACCGGTATGCACGGTCGGGGTGGCGTCAGGGATCTTGTTGACGTCGACGTCCCACCATGGCGCGCCGTCCTTGTGCGCCCGGTTGATGTCCAGGCCTGGCTGGGCGCGCACGGTGTTGCCGCTGCCACTGCTCTGCGAGGTCGGGCGGCTGGAGGAACAACTGACCAGCAACATGCCGACGGTCACGCAGGTCAGCAGCTTGAAGGTATTGGCAGAAATCATTGCGCGCATTACTTGACGCCCCGTGCTTGGACCAGCTGTTCAGCAAGCTGATGCACCGCCATGGCATACATCACGCTGCGGTTGTAGCGAGTGATCGCGTAGAAGTTCTTCAGGCCCATCCAGTATTCCGGGCCGTTTTCACCTTCCAGGCGGAAGGCGGTCACCGGCAGATCATCGCGCAGCGCATCATGACTCGACCACCCCAGCGCCTGCAACTGGGCTACGGTCTTGACCGGCTCGATGCCGGTGGTCAGGCCTTCATCGGCGCGCTCGCCGCGCACGGTGGCGCGGCTGACCACTGCTTCGCCGGCAACCCAGCCGTGGCGTTTGAAATAACTGGCAACGCTGCCGATGGCATCGTCCGGGTTGGTCCAGATGTTGATATGGCCGTCGCCATCGAAGTCCACCGCATAGTTGCGGAAACTGCTGGGCATGAACTGTGGCAGGCCCATGGCACCGGCGTACGAGCCCTTGAGGGTCAGCGGGTCGAGCTGCTCTTCACGGGCCAGCAGCAGGAATTCGCGCAGCTCCTTGCGGAAGAACTCGGCGCGCGGCGGGTAATCGAAGCCCAGGGTCGACAAGGCGTCGATCACCCGGTAATTGCCGGTATTGCGGCCAAAGAACGTCTCGACGCCGATGATCGCGACAATGTACTGGGCCGGCACGCCGTATTCCTGCGCGGCACGGGCCAGCACGGCCTCATGCTGGCGCCAGAAGTCCACACCACGGGCGATGCGCGCATCGGTGATGAACATTGGCCGGTATTCCTTCCACGGCTTGACCCGTTCGGCCGGGCGCGAAATCGCATCGAGGATCGCCTGCTTGCGCTGCACCTCGCGGAAAACCGCCATCAGTTGCTCGCCGGCAAAGCCGTAGTCGCGGGTCATCTCACCGACGAACTCGGCCACTTGGGGAGAGCCATCGTAGTCACCGGCCTGGGCCTGCTGGACAGCGCCAAACAACCCCAACGCGCCGATCCACGGCGCCAGTCGGGCAGCCCAGCCACGCACTGCTTGCATTGAATTCTTCACCTTTTTCAAACTTGCGCGATCCACTTGCGGTGCGTGTGGATCGACATCAGAACGCCAAACGCTGACAGCAGCGTCACCAACGAAGTTCCGCCATAGCTGATGAAGGGCAACGGCACGCCCACTACAGGCAAGAGGCCGCTGACCATACCGATATTGACGAATACATAAACAAAGAAGGTCATCGTCAGGCTGCCCGCCAGCAGCTTGCCGAACAAGGTTTGCGCCTGGGCGGTGATCATCAGGCCACGGCCAATCAGCAGCAGGTAGATGATCAGCAGCAGGCAGATACCCACCAGCCCGAACTCCTCGCCCAGCACGGCGATGATGAAGTCGGTGTGGCTTTCCGGCAGAAAGTCCAGGTGCGACTGGGTGCCCAGCAGCCAGCCCTTGCCCAGCACGCCGCCCGAACCGATGGCCGCCTTCGACTGGATGATGTTCCAGCCGGTGCCAAGCGGGTCGCTCTCGGGGTCGAGGAAGGTCAGCACGCGCTGCTTCTGGTAGTCATGCATGACGAAGAACCACATCGCCACCGCCACCGGCACTGCCGCGGCGATCACGCTGATGATCCAGCGCCAGCGCAAGCCACCCATGAACAGCACGAAGGCGCCGGAGGCCAGAATCAGCAGCGCGGTACCCAGGTCGGGTTGGCGCACGATCAGGATGAACGGCACGCCAATCAGCACCAGGCTGATCGCCACGTGCTTGAGGTGCGGCGGCAAGGTGCGCTTGGACAGGTACCAGGCGATGGTCGCCGGCATGATGATCTTCATGAATTCCGAGGGCTGAAAGCGGATCACCCCGGGGATGTTGATCCAGCGTGTGGCGCCCATGGCGTTGTGGCCCATCACGTCGACCACCACCAGCAGCAGCACGCCGGTCAGGTACGCCAGTGGCACCCAGCGCGCCATGAAGCGCGGTTCGAGCTGGGCGATGATGAACATCGACACCAGGCCAATACCGAACGAGCTGGCCTGTTTCATCAGCAGGTCCCAGTTCTTGCCGCTGGCCGAATACAGCACGAACAGGCTGCCGGCTGCCAACGTCAGCAAAATCAGCAGCAAGGGGCCGTCGACGTGGATGCGCTGCAGGAAGCTTGCCCGCCTGCGCATCACGTCTTCGCTTGAGAGCATACGATCAAAGTTGTTTATCACGGGGCCGTTTCCTGAGCGACTGTGGCAGGACCGGGCTCGGGCTTGAGCAGGCCGTTCTCATCGAGCAGCCAGGCATCCATGACCTGACGCATCACCGGGGCAGCAACACGGCCGCCCGCCTCGCCGTTCTCGATCATTACCGAAATCACGATGCGTGGCGCTTCGGCGGGGGCGAAGCCGACGAACAAGGCGTGGTCGCGGTGGCGTTCCTGGACCTTGTTGCGGTCGTACTTTTCACCCTGCTTGATCGCCACCACCTGCGCGGTACCACTCTTGCCGGCGATGCGGTACTGCGCACCGGTTGCCGCCGCCCGAGCGGTACCGCGGGCGTTGTGCATCACCTGCTCCATGCCGTGGGTGACTTTGTTCCAGTCGGACGGGTCACGCAGCACGATGTCAGCAATGGGGTTTTCATCCACCGGCGGCTGGCCTTCGATGGTTTTGGCCAGGTGCGGGCGGTACCACTTGCCTTTGCTGGCGATCAGCGCGGTAGCCTGGGCCATCTGCAACGGCGTGGTCTGCATGTAGCCCTGGCCGATGCCGAGGATCAACGTTTCGCCCGGGAACCAGGCCTGGCGGCGGGTGGCGCGTTTCCATTCACGGGTCGGCATCAGGCCTGAGGATTCTTCGAACATGTCCAGCGCCACTTTTTGCCCGAGGCCAAAGCGGTTCATGTAGCTCGACAGGCGATCGATGCCCATCTTGTGCGCCAGGTCGTAGAAGTAGGTGTCGTTGGAGCGCATGATCGCCAGGTCCAGGTCGACCCAGCCGTCACCGGTGCGGTTCCAGTTGCGGTACTTGTGGTCGTAGTTGGGCAGCTGGTAGTAACCGGGGTCGAAGACCCGGCTGCTGGCATTGACCACGCCGCTGTCCAAGCCGGCGATAGCGACCGCTGGCTTGATGGTCGAGCCCGGCGGGTACAGGCCGCGCAGCACGCGGTTGAACAGCGGCCGGTCGATGGAATCGCGCAGTTCGGCATAGGCCTTGAAGCCAATGCCGGTGACGAAAAGGTTAGGGTCGAAGCTTGGCTGGCTGACCATCGCCAGTACCTCGCCAGTACGCGGATCAAGCGCCACGATGGCACCGCGCCGCCCGCCAAGGGCTTGCTCGGCAGCTTCCTGCAGTTTGATGTCCAGGCTCAGCACAATGTCCTTGCCAGGCTTGGGGTCGGTGCGCTTGAGCACGCGCAATACGCGGCCACGGGCGTTGGTCTCGACCTCTTCGTAACCCACCTGGCCGTGCAGATCGTCTTCGTAGAAGCGTTCGATGCCGGTCTTGCCGATATGGTGGGTGCCGCTGTAGTTGACCGGGTCGAGGGTCTTGAGCTCTTTTTCGTTGATGCGCCCGACATACCCCACCGAGTGCGCAAAGTGCGCGCCCTGTGGGTAGTGCCGCACCAGTTGCGCGGCCACCTCGACGCCGGGCAGGCGGAACTGGTTCACGGCGATACGGGCGATCTGCTCTTCGGTGAGTTCGAACAGGATAGGCACCGGCTCGAACGGCCTGCGCCCCTGGCGCATGCGCTTTTCGAACAGGGCGCGGTCGTCGGGAGTCAGTTGCAGCACCTCGACGATGACATCCAGCACCTGCGCCCAACTGCCGGGGCTGCCGGCACGTTCGCGGGTCATCACCAGGCTGAAGCTTGGCCGGTTATCGGCGACGATCACGCCGTTTCGGTCAAAAATAAGCCCGCGAGTCGGTGGAATCGGTTGCACATGCACCCGGTTGTTTTCCGACAGCGTCGAGTGATAGTCGTACTGGATGACCTGGAGGAAATACAGTCGCGCAATCAGCACGCAGATGAGCAGCATGATCGCCACGGCGCCCACGACGACGCGGTTACGCACCAGGCGGGCGTCTTTCTCGTGGTCCTTGAGGGGGATCTGCTGCGGCATCGGGCGGGCTTACAGGCTCATTTGTGGTAAGGATGCCCGGACAACACGGTCCAGGCGCGGTAGATCTGCTCGCCGATGAGTATCCGTACCAACGGGTGCGGCAGTGTCAGCGGCGACAGCGACCAGCGCTGTTCGCTGCGCGCGCAGACCTCCGGTGCCAGCCCTTCCGGGCCGCCCACCATCAGGTTGACCGTGCGCGCATCCAGGCGCCAGCGGTCCAGTTCGCCGGCAAGCTGCTCGGTGCTCCACGGCTTGCCGTTCACCTCAAGGGTGACGATGCGCTCGCCGGGCTGCACCTTGCTCAGCATCGCCTCGCCTTCCTGACGAATCAGGCGGGCGATATCGGCGTTCTTGCCGCGGGTGTTCAGCGGGATTTCCACCAGCTCCAGCGCAAGCTCCGAGGGCAGGCGCTTGGCATATTCATGCCAGCCTTCCTCGACCCACTTGGGCATGCGCGAGCCGACCGCGATCAGACGCAGACGCACGGCGCTTTCCTTATTCCCGGTCCTTGAGCTTTTCGGAGTACTCGTGGGCGTTTTCCGGGTTGTGGTGCTTGCCATCGGCGGCCCGGCTCTGCTCGGCGCCCTGCCACAGACGCTCGAGGTCGTAGAACTGGCGAGCAGCGGCGGTCATCATGTGCACGATGACGTCGTTCAGGTCGAGCAGCACCCAATCGCTGTCGCCCTTGCCTTCTTCGCCCAGCGGCTGTGCGCCATGGGCCTTGACCACTTCACGGACCTTTTCCAGCATCGCGTTGATCTGGCGATTGGAGGTACCGGTGGCGATGATCATGTAGTCAGTCAGGCTGTGCTTTTCACGCACATCGATGATCTGAATGTCATTGGCCTTGACGTCTTCCAGCGCTTGAATGGCCAGTTTGACCAGTTCTTCGCCGTGCACGGTGTTCAGTTTCTTGCTCATATAAAACTCGTTCAACTCGTTGGATGAGGCGCCTCAAGCGCCGTCAGTTCGGCGCACGATACAGACCGTGCGCCTCGATGTAAGCCAATACGGCGTCCGGCACCAGGAACCGAACCGACTTGCCATTGGCCAGCAGCTGTCGGACCTGTGTGGCAGACACCGCAAGCGGGGTCTGCCAGACGAACGAAATATGCCCCGCCGGGCCGGACATGGCGGTGGGATCGCTCTGCGAACGGGCTGCCAGCAAATTGCGCAGCTCGTCAGGGGGTTCTACGTCGGCATCCGGGCGTTGCAGCACCAGGATGTGACAGTGTTGCAGCAATTCTTCCCAGCGGTGCCAGCTGGGCAGGCCGCAAAATGCGTCCCAGCCCAGCAGCAGGAACAGCTGGTCTTCAGGGTTCAGTTCAGCACGCACCGACTCCAGGGTGTCGATGGTATACGACGGCTTGTCGCGGGACAGCTCGCGGGCATCGACGCTCAGCCGGCCGGCGCCCTGCACGGCGCAGCGCACCATGGCCAGGCGGTCCTGCGGCGTCACCTGCGGGGTGTCGCGGTGCGGTGGCCGGGCGTTGGGCAGCAGGCGCAGCTCGTCCAGGCCCATGAACTCGGCCACTTCCAGCGCACTGCGCAGGTGGCCGATATGCACCGGGTCGAAGGTTCCGCCAAGAATGCCGATACGCCGGACTGCCGCCGCCTTGCTCAACTCAGCAGGACTCCTGGCCGCGCAGCTGGCCGTCGCCGATCACTACGTATTTTTCGCAGGTCAGGCCTTCGAGGCCGACCGGGCCACGGGCGTGCAGCTTGTCGGTGGAAATACCGATCTCAGCGCCCAGACCGTACTCGAAGCCATCGGCAAAGCAGGTCGGGGTATTGAGCATGACCGAGGCCGAGTCGACTTCGGCGATGAAGCGCCGCGACTGGCCCTGGTGTTCGGTGATGATCGAATCGGTGTGGTGCGAGCCGTAATGGTTGATGTGCTCGATGGCCTGGTCGAGGCCGTCGACCACGCGAACCGACAGGATCGCGTCCAGGTACTCGGTGTGCCAGTCGTCTTCGGTGGCCGCTTTGGCGTCGATGATCGCCTGGGTGCGCGGGCAGCCGCGCAGCTCGACGCCTTTTTCGGCGAAGCGGCGGGCCATTTCCGGCAGGAAGCGCTCGGCCACGGCAGCATCGACCAGCAGGGTCTCCATGGCGCCGCAGATGCCATAGCGGTAGGTCTTGGCGTTGAATGCCACGCGCCAGGCCTTGTCCAGGTCGGCGTGCTGGTCGACGAAGACGTGGCAGATGCCGTCCAGGTGTTTGATGACCGGCACCCGCGCATCGCGGCTGATGCGTTCGATCAGGCCGCGCCCGCCACGGGGCACGATCACGTCGACGTACTCAGGCATGCTGATCAACGCGCCGACCGCCTCGCGGTCGGTGGTTTCTACCACTTGCACCACCGCTGGCGGCAGCCCGGCTTCGGCCAGGCCGCGCTGGATGCAGGTAGCAATGGCGCGGTTGGAGTGAATGGCTTCGGAGCCGCCGCGCAGAATGGTGGCGTTACCCGATTTCAGGCACAGGCTGGCGGCATCGATGGTCACGTTCGGGCGCGACTCATAGATGATGCCGATAACGCCCAAGGGTACCCGCATCTTGCCGACCTGAATGCCCGACGGGCGGTAGCTCATATCGCGGATGGCGCCGACCGGGTCGGGCAGGCTTGCCACCTGGCGCAGGCCGGTGATCATGCCGTCGATGCGGGCCGGGGTGAGTGCCAGGCGATCGAGCAGCGCCGGCTCCAGGCCATTGGCGCGACCATTGGCCAAGTCCTGTTCATTGGCTGCGGTGAGCGCGTCGCGGGCTGCATCCAGAGCGTCTGCGGCGGCCTGCAGGGCGCGATTCTTCTGCGCGGTGCTGGCACGGCCGATCACTCGCGAGGCCTCACGGGCGGCGCGACCCAAGCGGGTCATATAGTCAAGAACGGACTCGGTCATGGGTTCGGTGTCTTGGCAAAGGGGAAATCGGCTGATTATAACTGGCGCGCCTCGGTACGCCCAGCGGCGGGTGGCGGATGGTAGAAAATGGCCGTAAGTAATGTTTAGGAAATATGTAGCGACCAGGCCGGAAACCCCTGACAGCCCTGCCCTATCAGCGGCTGCGGGGTGGCGGTAACAAAATGGCCATTCAGCCTCGATTAAGCGATTAATTGTTATCATCTGCGCCATCGCCCCCACGAACCGCCCGTATGCCGACGCCCAGCCCTGCCCGCGCGCTGCCCGACCGCTTTTTTGACCGCGATGCGCAAACCCTCGCCCGCGCCCTGCTGGGCAAGGTCATCCGCCATCGCCACGGCGACCTGTGGCTGGCCGCGCGGGTCATCGAGACCGAGGCTTATTACCTCACCGACAAAGGCAGCCACGCATCCTTGGGCTACACCGAGAAGCGCAAGGCGCTGTTTCTCGATGGCGGGCACATCTATATGTACTACGCACGCGGCGGCGACTCGCTGAACTTCAGCGCCCACGGCCCCGGCAACGCAGTGCTGATCAAGTCGGCTTACCCCTACGTCGATGCGCTGTCAGGCGCCAACAGCTTGGCGCAAATGCAATTGAACAACCCCGATGCCCGCGGCCAACTGCGCCCGCCTGAGCGCCTGTGCGCCGGGCAGACCTTGCTGTGCCGGGCGCTGGGCCTGAAGGTGCCGCACTGGGACGGGCAACGTTTCGACCCCGAGCGGCTGTATGTCGAGGACTGCGGCATTGCCGTGCCGAGGGTGATCCAGGCCCCACGCCTGGGCATCCCCCACGGCCGTGACGAACATCTGCCGTACCGCTTCGTCGACGCCGAATACGCCCGCCACTGCACGCGAAACCCTATGCGCCGCGGGCAGGTCGAAGGGCAGGATTTCTTCATTCTCGAACAAGGAAACTGAACCATGGGCCAATGGCTCGACAGCCTGACCGCCTGGCTGGGCGCCAACCCGCAGTGGCTGGGTGTTGCAATTTTTGTGGTGGCCTGCGTGGAATGCCTGGCCATTGCCGGCATCATCGTGCCCGGCACGGTGCTGTTGTTTGCCGTGGCGGTGCTGGCTGGCAGCGGCACGTTCAGCCTCGGCGAAACCCTGCTGCTGGGGTTTCTGGGGGGCCTGCTGGGTGACGTGCTGTCGTTCTGCATCGGCAAGTACTTCCACCAGAACATCCGCCGCCTGCCCCTGCTGCGCAGTCACCCGGAGTGGGTCGGCAGCGCCGAGGCGTACTTCCAGCGCTACGGCATCGCCAGCCTGCTGGTAGGGCGCTTTATCGGCCCGTTGCGGCCCATGCTGCCGATGGTTGCCGGCATGTTGGACATGCCCGTGCCGCGCTTCATCGGTGTCAGCCTGCTGGCCGGTGCTGGCTGGTCGGTGGCCTATCTGCTGCCGGGCTGGGCAACCGGCGCGGCCATGCGCCTGCCGCTGCCAGAAGGCTTCTGGCTGGACGCCGGCATCGTATTCGGCACCTTGGCCGTGTTGATCGGCCTGAGCCTGACCAGCAGCATTCGCGACCAGCGCCACGGCACCCGCCTGATCGCCGGGCTCAGCGGGATTGCTGTGGCGGCGCTGTTCGTTGGCTGGCCTTACCTGCATGAGTTCGACCAGGGTGTGATGACCTTGGTGCAGGAGCACCGCAGCGCTGCGTTGGACGGCATCGTGGTGGTGATCACCCGGCTTGGTGATTTCCGTACGCAGTTCTTCCTTGGCGGTTTGCTGACCGGCCTGTTGCTACTGACCCGGCAATGGCGCCACGCCGTGTTTGCAGGTGCTGCGCTGGTGGGCACGGCGGCGTCCAATGGCACGCTGAAATGGCTGTTCGCCCGCGCCCGGCCCGAAGTGCTGACGGACCCGCTGACCAGCTACAGCATGCCCAGCGGGCACAGTTCGGCGTCGTTTGCGTTCTTTCTGGTGTTGGCGATTCTGGCCGGGCGCAGCCAGCCGCCGCGCATGCGCCTGACCTGGGTGATGCTGGGCTGTATTCCGGCGCTGGCCATTGCGCTGTCGCGGGTTTACCTGGGGGCGCACTGGCCGACCGATATCCTGGCAGGGGCGTTGCTGGCGTGCTGCCTGTGCGCGCTCAGCCTGACGCTGGTGCAGTATCGCCAGCCGCTCACGGCGCTGCCGCAGCGGGTGTGGTGGCTGGTGCTGCCGGCATGTGTGGCGCTGCTGTCGTTCTTTGCGCTGCATGCGCTGCCGCAGGCACTGGTGCGCTATCAGTACTGATAGCGCTTCGCTGGAGGCCTCACCAACCGGGCCTCATGCCGTCATTGTAGGAGCGGCCTTGTGCCGCGAAGGGGCTGCGTTGCAGCCCCGGCATTATTGTATGAAACCCAGACATGGGGGCCGCTACGCAGCCCTTTCGCGGCACAAGGCCGCTCCTACACAGGCCAGCGCACGGTCAGGCAAACAACTCGCCTTGCATCCGCTCCAGCAGCGTCTGGATGGCTTGCAGCCGGGCCTGCGGGGAGTCCATCGCCAGCAGGTCAACCTTGTCCTGCTCCATGAACGGCAGCAGGTAGGCCAGCTGATTGGCCAGCGCCTGGCGGCCATCGACATCGCGCGGCATGCCCAGCGCCTTCACCATCGGGTGCTCGCCAAGCGCTACCAGCAGCGCCAGCAGGTCATCGTCGTCTTCTTGCAGCGGGGTATCGGCAAGCTCTGGCAGCCAATGCACTTCAGCGGTCAGTAGCTGGTCCTTGCGCACCTCGGTCTGCTCGACGCGAAAACGCCGCACGCCCTCGACTCGAATACCCAGCAGGCCGTTGTCCTGCTGCTCGAAATCGCGGATCAGCGCTTCGCAGCCGACCGAGGCAATCAGCGGCGGCGCCTTGCCCACCTGCTCGCCTTCAAGAATGCACACCACGCCAAACCCTTCGCCCTGCTTCATGCAGCGGCCAATCATGTCCAGGTAACGCGCCTCGAATATCTGCAAATCAAGCAGGCAGCCAGGAAACAACACGGTATTGAGCGGAAACAGCGGTAGCGTCATGTCCTGTCCTCAAGCCACCAGGCTGACCGCCAACGGCAGGAACACCGCTGTGGCCACACCCATCAGGCTCATTGCCAACGCGGCAAAAGCGCCGCATTCATCCCCTTCCTGCAAGGCCACGGAAGTGCCCACCGCATGGGCCGTGACGCCCAGCGCCATGCCGCGCGCCTCGGGGCTGAGCACGCCGAAGCGGCTAAGCAGCGCCGGGCCGAAGATCGCCCCGACAACCCCGGTGATCAACACGAACACCGCCGCCAGCGCCGCGACGCCGCCAATCTGTTCAGCCACCAGCATGGCAATGGGCGACGTCACCGACTTGGGCGCCATGGTCATCAGGATCATGTGCTCGGCACCGAACCACCACCCCAGCGCCACGCAGGCCACGGTGGCGAACAGCCCCCCGAGTACCAGCGTAGTAAAGGTCGGCCAGAACAGTTGGCGAATGCGCCGCAGGTTCAGGTACAGCGGCACCGCCAGCGCCACGGTGGCAGGGCCGAGCAGAATGTTCATGATCTCGGTGCTCTTGCGGTACTCGGCGTAGTCGATGCCGCACACCAGCAGCACAGCGATCACCACCAGCATCGATACCAACACCGGTTGCAGGAAGATCCAGCGGGTTTTGTCGTAGGCCGCCAGCACCAATTGGTAGGCCGCCAGGGTGACACCAATGCCGAACAACGGGTGATGAATGACCGCCTCAAGGGCGCCGTGCCAGTCGAAGATCATCGCCGCTCCTCCCGCCGGGCCTGGCGCTGGATGAGCTTTTGCATCAGCACGCCGACGAACACCAGGGTCAACAGGCAGGAAATAAACAGCGCGCCGACGATGGCCCAGAAATCGGCAGCGATGTCGCTTGCGTACACCATCACCCCGACCGCCGGCGGCACCAGCAGCAATGGCAGATAACGCAGCAGGCTGCTGGCCGCCTCGTTCAGCGGCTTGCCCACTTCGCCGCGCATCATCAGGTAAGCCAACAGCAGCAACAGGCCGATGATCGGCCCAGGCAGGATAGGCAGGAACAGGTGATTGATCGCCGTTCCCAGCAGCTGGAACAGCACCAGCCAGGTCAAACCACGCAACAACATACGGACCTCCCCAAAGCAGGTGGCCATTATAAGCACGCTAAGCAAGTGGCTATAAGGCGATATTCGCCGAAAAACCCTCAACTTGACTGAAACGGTTCGGCGTGCTGATCTTGCACCCTCGTGCCAAATGACAACCTGGAGAGTCGCGATGCCTTATGTACCGGTTACAGAGCTTTCGCAATATGTGGGCAAGGAGTTGGGCCATTCCGAGTGGCTGAAGATCGACCAGCAGCGCATCAACCTGTTCGCCGAGGCCACCGGTGATTTCCAGTTCATCCACGTCGACCCGGCCAAGGCCGCCAAAACCCCGTTCGGCAGCACCATCGCCCATGGTTTTCTGACGTTGTCGCTGATCCCCAAGCTGATGGAAGACATCCTCGTGCTGCCTGAAGGCTTGAAGATGGTGGTCAACTACGGGCTGGACAGCGTGCGCTTCATCCAGCCGGTCAAGGTCGACAGCCAGGTGCGGCTGAAGGTGGAACTCAAAGAGGTCACCGAGAAAAAGCCCGGCCAGTGGCTGCTCAAGGCTACTGCCACGCTGGAAATCCAAGGCGAAGAGAAACCGGCCTACATCGCCGAACCGCTGTCGCTCTGCTTCGTTTGACGGCAACCGGCTCATCGCAGGCTGGCAATAGCCTGCAATGAGGCCGGTGCGGCATACTCGGCGCATCGTTCCACCCGGAAAACGCCATGCGCCCTTTGCTCCCCCTGACCTTTGCCCTGCTGCTCACTGCCTGTGGCGACGGTGAACCGCTATCGCCACCCGACGCCCGCCTGCCCGACGGCGGGCGCTATCGAGGCCAGGTGGTCGATGGCCTGCTGCAGGGAGAGGGGCGTATCGACTACCCCAACGGCAGTTGGTACGCCGGCGCTTTCAAGGACGGCCAGTGGCACGGCCAGGGCGAATGGCACGGCAGCAACGGCGAAGTCTATCGCGGCCAGTTCAGCCAAGGGCTGTTCGAAGGGCTGGGCGAGCTGACCACACCGGGCAGCCGCTATGCCGGCACTTTCAAGCATGGCCGCCGCGATGGCGAAGGCACCCTCAAGCAGAACGACCAGACCTACAGCGGCCAGTTCAAGGACGACCAGTACCACGGCGCAGGCCAGCTTGAGCTTGCCGATGGCAGCCGCTACCAAGGCCTGTTCGCCAACGGCAAGCCAAACGGCGCCGGGGTGCGCAGCGATGCCGCCGGCAACCGCTATGGCGGCACCTTCGTCGATGGCCAACTGCAAGGCGCCGGCACTTACGACAGCGCCGACGGCGAGCAGTACATCGGTGATTTCAAGGACAACCGCCTGGAAGGCCGTGGCCGATACGAAAGCGCCGACGGTGACGTATGGATCGGCCATTTCAAGGACGGCTCGCTGGTGGGCGAAGGCGAACTGCTGGGCAGCGACGGCAGCCAGTACAAAGGCGGCTTTCGCGATTGGCGCTTCAACGGCATGGGCACCCTGCAACTGGCCGATGGCAGCCACTACAGCGGCGGCTTGCGTGATGATGTCTATCAAGGCCAAGGGCGCCTGACCCAGCCCGACGGGCAAGTTGAAGCCGGTTACTGGGCCAACGGCGTGCGCATCCGCGACGAGCAAGGCAAGGCCCTGCCCGACCCGCTGGACCTTGCCCTGCTCAAGCAAGGCAAGCTGCTCGACGAGGCGCTGGCCAAGGTGCCGGCATCGGTGCCGCCGGTGCAGCTTTACAGCCTGGTGGTGGCCGGGGACGGCCAGCAGAGCGTGTTCATGCGCGAGGCCGATTACGTCAGCAACATGCTCAAGGTGCGTTTTGGCGCCTATGGCCAGGTAACGCTGGTCAACCACCGCGACCATATGGCCGACCGCCCCATGGCCACCCGCGAGAGCCTTGGCCGTGCCGCGCGGGTGCTCGCCGAACGCACAGGTTCCGAGGACCTTGTATTCATCTACCTGACCAGCCACGGCAGCCAGGACCACCAACTGGTACTCGACCAGCCGCGCCTGCAACTGGCCGACCTGTCCGCCCGCGAGCTGGCCAGCGCCCTGGCGCCGCTGAAGAACCGCGACAAGGTGATTGTCATTTCAGCCTGTTATTCCGGGGGCTATATCGCCCCGCTCAAGGATGACCGGACCCTGATCATGACCGCCGCGCGCCCCGACCGGGTGTCGTTCGGCTGCTCGGAAGAGGCCGACTTCACCTATTTCGGCGATGCCTTGTTCGCCCAGGCACTGAACCAGACCGACGACCTGAAACAGGCGTTTGAACTGGCGCGGCAAAGCGTTGCCGAAAGGGAACGACGGGAAGGGTTTGAAGCATCCGAGCCGCAGCTCTGGGCACCGCCAGCGGTGCTTGCCCACTGGCAGCGGTTACGCAAGCAACAGGCCGAAACCGCGTTGCGCAATGAAGCCCAGCCTGCAGCCGGGGCGCAGGCAAAAACACCTCGCGCCCACTAAGCTGTGTTGTAACAAGGGAGAGACATCATGTACTTGACGCCTCAGCATGTCCTGCTTGCCGGTGCCACGGGTCTGACAGGTGAACACCTGCTCGACCGCCTGCTCAACGAGCCCACCATCAGCCGCGTGCTGGCGCCGACCCGCCGCCCGCTGGCCGAACATCCGCACCTGGAAAACCCAGTGGGCGACCCTGCGGTATTTCTGCCGCAGCTCGGTGGCAGGGTCGATATCGCTTTCTGCTGCCTGGGTACCACGCTCAAACAGGCAGGTTCCGAGACGGCGTTTCGCGCAGTCGACCTGGACATGGTGGTGGCCTTCAGCAAGCGCGCCAGGGAAATGGGCGCGCGGCACCTGCTGGTGGTCAGTGCGCTGGGGGCGGACCCGAAATCGTCGGTGTTCTATAACCGGGTCAAAGGCGAGATGGAGCAGGCGCTCAGGCAGCAGGACTGGCCACAACTGACCATCGTGCGGCCGTCGCTGTTGCTGGGCGAACGGCTAGAGCCGCGCCTTGGCGAAACCCTGGCGGCGCCGTTTTCCAAGTTGATTCCGGGCAAATATCGCGGCATCGAAGCCTGCACCCTGGCCCGGGCGCTGTGGCGTTTGGCGCTGGAGGAGGAAGACGGCGTGCGGGTGATCGAGTCGGATGAATTGCGCAGGCTGGGCAAGAACTAGGTCTTACTGTTCGGGCCTCATCGCAGGCTATCGCCAGCTCCCACAGAATGTGGCTTGTCGCTATATCGGTGCCGTTTTACGCGGTCAGTGTAGGAGCGGCCTTGTGTCGCGATATTGATATCTGGCTCAGATCACTGTGGGAGCTGGCGCCAGCCTGCGATGAGGCCAGAACAGGTTCACCCGGACTACCGAGCCAATGCGATACGGTTATAGCCCGCCGGTTGCGTTGAACCCCACCCCCGCCGCGGTCAGCAGCGACAGCGGCAGCAGCAGGGTATCGAGCAGCGCACTGCCCGGCAGGTCCAGCCCAGGCCACGCCGGGGCCTGCGCCCCGAAGCGGTCCAGCGGGCAGCAGCCGCCGTTCATCGCATACAGGTCCAACCGGGTGCCGGCGTACACCACAGGCGCCCCCGGCTTGTTGGCATCAAGCGTGCGCACCGTGGCGCAACCGCCCAGCGCGACCAGCATCAGCAGCGCCAGCAGCGGCTTTTTCACTCCTCAGCCCCGTAGTGATGCTCGCCCCAACGCGGCAGCATGTCCTGGGGGATGTCCAGCAGGTTGAGCACCCGCGCCACGACAAAATCGACCAGGTCGTCGATGGTCTGCGGCTGGTGATAGAACCCCGGCGCTGCCGGCAGAATCACCGCGCCCATCTGCGACAGCTTGAGCATGTTCTCAAGGTGAATGGTCGAGAACGGCGCCTCGCGCGGCACCAGAATCAACTGCCGACGCTCTTTCAAGGTGACGTCGGCAGCGCGCTCGATCAGGTTGTTGCAGGCCCCGGTGGCAATCGCCGACAGCGTGCCTGTGGAGCACGGCACTACGACCATCGCCGCCGGCGCGCCAGACCCCGACGCTACCGGCGACATCCAGTCCTCTTTACCGTACACGCGGATCTGCCCAGCGGCAGCGCCGGTGTATTCGGTCAGAAAAGCCTGCATGCCCTGCGGCTTGGCCGGCAGCACCACGTCAGTCTCGGTGGACATCACCAGTTGCGCGGCCTTGGAGATGAGAAAGTGCACCTCGCGGTCTTCGCGCACCAGGCAGTCGAGCAGGCGCAGGCCATATTGCGCGCCGGAGGCGCCGGTCATGGCCAGGGTGATGCGTTCCGGGCCGCTCACTTGAGCGCCTCGGCGAGCTTGCCGTGCAGGCCGCCAAAGCCGCCGTTGCTCATGATCACCACATGGGTGCCAGGGCGGGCCTGGCCCTTGATGCGCTCGATAATCGCCTCGAGGCTGTCGGCAACCACGCTCGGCACGGTGCATTCGGCGGCAGTACCCGCCAGGTCCCAACCCAGGTTGGGCGGCGCGTACCAGATCACCTGGTCGGCATCGTTGACGCTTTCCGGCAAGCCGTCGCGGTGCGCGCCCAGCTTCATGGAGTTGGAGCGCGGTTCGATCACGGCAATCACCGGCGCCTCGCCGACGCGCTTGCGCAGGCCGTCGAGGGTGGTGGCGATGGCAGTCGGGTGGTGGGCGAAGTCATCGTAGATGGTCACGCCCTGCACTTCGGCGACCTTTTCCATACGCCGTTTGACGCTCTTGAACGCGCTCAGGCCTTCGATGGCCATGGCGGGTACCACGCCAACATGGCGCGCCGCCGCCAGCGTGGCGAGGGCGTTGGCCACGTTGTGCTGGCCGGTCATGCCCCAGTCCACCACGCCTTGGGCCTCACCCTCGAACAACACTTCGAAGCGCGAGCCGTCGGGGCTGAGCAGGCGCGCCTGCCACTGGCCGCCGGCGCCGGTGGTTTGCACCGGGGTCCAGCACCCCATGCCAATCACCCGCTCTAGCGCAGGCTCGGTGGTGGGGTGAATGACCAGGCCTTCGCTCGGGATGGTCCGCACCAGGTGGTGGAACTGACGCTCGATAGCGGCAAGGTCCGGGAAGATATCTGCATGGTCGAACTCAAGGTTGTTGAGGATCGCCGTGCGCGGGTGGTAGTGCACGAACTTCGAACGCTTGTCGAAGAAGGCGCTGTCGTATTCGTCGGCCTCGACCACGAAGAACGGCGTACCACCCAGGCGCGCCGACACCGAGAAGTTCTGCGGCACACCGCCGATCAGGAAGCCCGGGCTCATGCCGGCGTGCTCCAGCACCCAGGCCAGCATGCTGCTGGTGGTGGTCTTGCCGTGGGTACCGGCCACGGCCAGCACCCAGCGGCCCTGCAACACATGGTCGGCCAGCCACTGCGGGCCGGACACATAAGGCAGGCCCTTGTTCAGTACGTACTCAACGGCGGGGTTGCCGCGCGACATGGCGTTGCCGATCACCACCAGGTCTGGCGCAGGGTCCAGCTGGGCGGGGTCGTAACCTTGGATCAGCTCGATGCCCTGGGCTTCGAGCTGGGTGCTCATGGGGGGATAGACGTTGGCGTCGCAGCCGCTGACGCGGTGGCCAAGGTCCTTGGCCAGCACCGCCAGCGAGCCCATGAAAGTGCCGCAAATACCGAGAATGTGAATGTGCATGATCGACCTCGCAAAACATCGAGGCAGGGTAGCCCAGGGCGAGGGAAATCGCACCCGCTGTTTCGCTTAGCCGGCCCTGGCGATGCCGTGTTTGCGCAGTTTCCGATACAGGGTGTTGCGGCTGATGCCCAGGTGCTCGGCGACCTGGGTCAAATGCCAGCGTTTTGCCTCGAGAATGCCGAGCAACGCAGCGCGCTCGGCGTGCTCAAGGCTGTCGCAGCGGGCTTGCCCGGCGATGGCACCGGCAGGGGGTTCAAGGGTGGCCGAGCGGGCGTCATCGCCGGGCAAGCCCGCGCCCACGCTGCGCACGACCTGGGGCAGGTCGTGGTACTCGACCCGACCGTCGTCACACAGCGCTGCCACGGTCCGTAGTACGTTGCGCATCTGCCGCACGTTGCCCGGCCAGGCAAAGCTCAGCAACGCCTGGCGCGCCGCAGGTTCGAGGGCGATGGGTTGGCCTTGCGCCTCTTGTTGCAACAGAAACTCCAGCAGTTGCGCCTTGTCGCTGCGCTCGCGCACAGCCGGCAACGGCACTTCCAGCCCATTGAGGCGGTAATACAGGTCTTCGCGGAAACTGCCCTGTGCGACCCGCTCCAGCAAATCGCGGTGCGTGGCGCTGATGATGCGCACATCAACAGGCTGCGGTTCGCCGCCAATCGGCACCACCTGGCGCTCTTCGAGCACCCGCAGCAACCGGGTTTGCAGCGCCAGCGGCATGTCGCCGATTTCATCCAGCAGCAAGGTGCCGCCGTCGGCCTGCAACAGCTTGCCGCGCATGCCTTCCTTGCGTGCACCGGTGAAGCTGCCGCCGCGGTAACCGAACAGCTCGCTCTCGATCAGGCTTTCGGGAATGGAGGCACAGTTGATGGCCACGAATGGCTTGAGCCGGCGCGCGCTGGCCTGGTGCACGGCCTGGGCAAAGGCTTCTTTGCCGCAGCCGGTTTCACCGCGCAGCAACAACGGCACGTCACGTTCGAATACGCGTACGGCGCGCTGGAGTTGGTGCTGCAGGGCTGGGTCGAGCAGACAGATGCCGGGCTCGGCACTGGGCAAGGCAGCCGCAGGCAATGCCTGTGGCAGCGACCACTGCGGCGCCTGCGCCCGGCCCCGCAGGCTTGCGAACACCTGGCGCCCGTCGCGGGTACGCAGCGGCCAGGCGGTGCTGCCGTGGGCGGTGGCGCGGCTGAACAGCTCGTCATGGCTACAGGCAAAGAACAGCTCCAGCGGCTGGCCCAGCACACCACCGCGCACAGTACCCAACAGGTTCAGCGCACTCTGGTTGGCCGCATGAATACGCCCGTCGCCATCGAACGCCAGCAAGCCTTCGCTGAACAGCCCCACCGACTCGGCCTGCAGATGAAAGCGCAGCAGCCAGTGCTGCTCGAACTGGCGCAGGAAATAACAGCTCTCGATCATCTTGGCCGACAGGTTGACCAGCGCCATGGTGTGGAACTGGCTTTGCCGCGACACATCGGCCCGCGCCGAGGACACATCGAGCACCGCCAGCAGCTCGCCATGGGGGTCGAAGACCGGGCTCGATGAACAGGTCAGGCCGGTGTGACGGCCACGGAAGTGTTCGTCCTGGTGAATGGTCAGGGCCTGACGTTCCACCAGGCAGGTGCCGATGCCGTTGGTGCCCTCGCGCGCCTCGCTCCAGTCTGCGCCCAGCCACAGCCCGGCGCGCTCGAAGATGCGCCGCTCGCTGGGTGCGGTGACGCAGTTGAGGATCACCCCACGGGCATCGGTCAGCAGCACCGCATGGCCGGCCCCGGAAAGCTGCTGGTGCAGGCTGTTCATTTCAGGGTCGGCGATCTGCAACACCTGGTGCAGGCTTTCGCGGCTTTCGAGCAGGCGGCCGTGCTCAAGCACAACCGGGGCCTGGGCGCGCGCGGGGTCGAGGTGGTAATCCTCAAGGCAACGCAGCCAGGAGCGGGCAATGGAAGGGTCGCTGCCCGGCCCGCTGGCCTGGCCGTGGGCCACGGTCAGTACTTGCTGGGCATGGCGGCTGAACGAGTTGCTCTGCATTTTTTTTGTTCTCCGCAGATAGAGCGTGCCCCAGCATCCTCCAGGCAGGGAAGCTTTGCAATGGCACCGGGTCAGGCTGTGTCGTCAACGGCACAAAGTGTCACCCAGTACGTACCACCCCTGGCACAGCGCGGCGCAACCCGCGCCGCAAAACTGACCCAAGTCATTGATTCGTAAAGGCTGCAAGGCGCTGGCCCGACCTTTGCTCTACGCTTTGAAACTCCGCAACAATCACAAAGAACTGGAGACACATCATGCGTTACGCACATCCCGGTACCGAAGGCGCGAAGGTTTCCTTCAAGAGCCGCTACGGCAACTACATCGGCGGTGAGTTCGTTCCTCCGGTAAAGGGTGAATATTTCACCAACACCTCGCCTGTGAACGGCCAGCCGATTGCCGAATTCCCGCGCTCCAGCGCCGAAGACATCGACAAGGCCCTCGATGCCGCCCACGCCGCCGCCGACGCTTGGGGCCGTACCTCGGTGCAGGACCGCTCCAACGTCCTGCTGCGCATCGCCGACCGCATCGAGCAAAACCTCGAAGTGCTGGCCATCACCGAAACCTGGGACAACGGCAAGCCGGTCCGCGAAACCCTCAACGCCGACATTCCCCTGGCCGTCGACCACTTCCGCTACTTCGCCGGCTGCCTGCGCGCCCAGGAAGGCGGCGCTGCCGAAATCAACGAAAACACCGTGGCCTACCACATCCACGAACCGCTGGGCGTGGTCGGCCAGATCATCCCATGGAACTTCCCGCTGCTGATGGCCGCCTGGAAGCTCGCCCCGGCCTTGGCCGCGGGTAACTGCGTGGTGCTCAAGCCGGCCGAACAGACGCCGCTGGGCATCACCGTGCTGATGGAGCTGATCGGCGACTTGCTGCCCAAGGGCGTGCTCAACGTGGTGCAGGGGTATGGCCGCGAAGCCGGTGAGGCGCTGGCCACCAGCAAGCGCATCGCCAAGATCGCATTCACCGGCTCCACGCCGGTGGGCTCGCACATCATGAAGTGCGCTGCCGAGAACATCATTCCGTCCACCGTCGAGCTGGGCGGCAAATCGCCCAACGTGTACTTCGAAGACATCATGCAGGCGGAGCCGGCGTTCATCGACAAGGCTGCCGAAGGCCTGGTGCTGGCGTTCTTCAACCAGGGCGAGGTGTGTACCTGCCCGTCGCGCGCGCTGGTACAGGAGTCGATCTACCCGCAGTTCATGGAAGTGGTGATGAAGAAGGTGCTGCAGATCAAGCGCGGCGACCCGCTGGATACCGACACCATGGTCGGCGCCCAGGCCTCGCAGCAGCAGTTCGAGAAGATCCAGTCGTACCTGCAGATTGCCCAGGAAGAAGGCGCCGAGCTGCTCACCGGCGGCAAGGTGGAAAAACTCGAAGGTGCCCTGGCCACCGGCTATTACATCCAGCCGACGCTGCTCAAGGGCAACAACAAGATGCGCGTGTTCCAGGAAGAGATCTTTGGCCCGGTGGTCAGCGTCACCACCTTCAAGGATGAAGCCGAGGCGCTGGCGATTGCCAACGACACCGAGTTCGGCCTGGGCGCTGGTGTCTGGACCCGCGACATCAACCGCGCCTACCGCATGGGCCGTGGCATCAAGGCCGGCCGCGTGTGGACCAACTGCTACCACCTGTACCCGGCGCATGCCGCGTTTGGTGGCTACAAGAAGTCCGGCGTCGGCCGCGAAACCCACAAGATGATGCTCGACCACTACCAGCAGACCAAAAACCTGCTGGTGAGCTACGACATCAACCCGCTGGGCTTCTTCTAAAGGGTTCTGATCGCGGGGCAAGCCCGCTCCCACAGAACGGTTGAATGCTGCTCTTGTGGGAGCGGGCTTGCCCCGCGAAGGGCCCGTCAATCCAGAAGCGGTTCGCGTGCACCAACCGCTCTGGCTCGCTTCCTGCAGTACCTATCACCAAGGGCCGGAATCCCACCCGGCCACCAAAAAAAAGAACAGGTGAATCCATGCCAAGCGAACATTCCGCCGGTACGCCGGCCAACGCGTCCGTCGACTTCGAAAAAGTAGGCTCGGACTATTTCCAGCAACGTGAACTGAAAAAAGGCGCCGCCGGCTGGGTGCTGCTGGTGGGCCTGGGTGTGGCCTACGTGATCTCCGGCGACTATGCCGGCTGGAACTTCGGCCTGGCCCAGGGCGGCTGGGGCGGCATGTTCCTCGCCACCCTGCTGATGGCCACCATGTACCTGTGCATGTGCTTCTCGCTGGCCGAACTGTCCTCGATGATCCCCACCGCTGGCGGCGGCTACGGCTTTGCCCGCAGCGCCTTCGGGCCATGGGGCGGGTTCCTCACCGGCACCGCGATCCTCATCGAATACGCCATTGCCCCCGCCGCCATCGCCGTGTTCATCGGCGCGTACTGCGAGTCGCTGTTCGGTATCGGCGGCTGGATGATCTACCTGGCGTTCTACATCGTGTTTATCGGCATCCACATTTTTGGCGTGGGTGAAGCATTGAAACTGATGTTCATCATCACCGCCGTCGCCGCCATCGCCCTGGCCGTGTTCCTGATCGGCATGGTGCCCCATTTTGATGCAGCCAATCTGTTCGACATCGCCAAGACCGACGCCGTTGGTGCAAGCAGCTTCCTGCCGTTCGGCTATGTCGGCGTGTGGGCAGCGATCCCCTATGCCATCTGGTTCTTCCTCGCCGTCGAAGGCGTGCCGCTGGCCGCTGAAGAAACCAAGAACCCCAAACGCGACCTGCCGCGCGGCCTGATCGGCGCGATGCTGGTACTGCTGGCCTTCGCCCTGCTGATTCTGGTGGTCGGCCCAGGCGGTGCAGGTGCCGATGCGCTCAAGGCATCGGGTAACCCGCTGGTCGAGGCGCTGTCCAAGGCCTACGGCGGTTCGACCTGGATGGGCGGCTTCGTCAACCTGGTTGGCTTGGCCGGCCTGATCGCCAGCTTCTTCTCGATTATCTACGCCTACTCCCGGCAGATCTTCGCGCTGTCGCGTGCGGGCTACCTGCCGCGCAAGCTGTCACAGACCAACAAGAGCAAGGCGCCGGTACTGGCGCTGATCATCCCCGGCATCATCGGTTTTGCCCTGTCGCTGACCGGCCAAGGTGACCTGCTGATTCTAGTGGCGGTTTTCGGCGCTACGCTGTCCTATGTGCTGATGATGGCCGCGCACATCACCCTGCGCATCCGTCGGCCGAAGATGGACCGCCCGTACCGCACCCCAGGCGGCATCTTCACCTCCGGCGTAGCCCTGGTGCTGGCGTGCATCGCCGTGGTGGCAGGCTTCCTGGTCGACCCTCGGGTGGTGATCGGTGCAGCGGTGATCTACGCCGTGCTCATCGCCTACTTCGCCTTCTACAGCCGCCACCACTTGGTAGCCGGCACGCCGGAAGAGGAATTTGCCGCGATCCAGCAGGCCGAAGAAGCCCTGCACTGATCGCCGATTTGCGCCGCAGGCCAGGCCTGCGGCGCCCTGGAGAGTTTGTATGGCAGTATTCGTACACACCGTAGGCAACCAGTTGTACCGCTTTGACAGCCTCAAGGAGGTCATGGCCAAGGCCAGCCCGGCGCGCTCTGGCGACTATCTGGCCGGGGTTGCCGCCAGCAACGATGGCGAACGGGTGGCTGCGCAGATGGCGCTGGCCGATATCCCGCTCAAGCATTTTCTGACCGAAGCGCTGATCCCCTACGAAGACGACGAAGTCACCCGGCTGATCGTCGACACCCACGATGCCAGCGCCTTTGCCCCGGTCAGCCACCTGACCGTCGGCGGGCTGCGTGACTGGCTGCTCAGCGAGCATGCCGATGAACACAGCCTGCGCGCCCTGGCCCCCGGCCTGACACCCGAAATGGCCGCTGCTGTTTCGAAGCTGATGCGGGTGCAGGACCTGGTGTTGGTGGCGCAGAAAATCCGTGTGGTCACGGCGTTTCGCGGCACCATGGGCCTGCGCGGGCGGCTGTCCACGCGCTTGCAGCCCAACCACCCCACCGATGAGCCGGCCGGCATCGCCGCCAGCATTCTCGATGGCCTGCTGTACGGCAACGGGGACGCCATGATCGGCATCAACCCGGCCACCGACAGCATTTCGTCGATCTGCGCCTTGCTGGAAATGCTCGATGCGATCATCCAGCGCTACGACATCCCCACCCAGTCGTGCGTGCTGACCCACGTCACCACCTCGATCGAGGCGATCAACCGCGGCGTGCCGCTGGACCTGGTGTTCCAGTCCATCGCCGGCACCGAGGCGGCCAACGCAGGCTTTGGCATCAACCTCAATGTGCTGCAGGAAGGCTACGAGGCGGGGCTTTCGCTCAAGCGCGGCACGGTCGGGCAGAACCTGATGTACTTCGAGACCGGCCAGGGCAGCGCGCTGTCGGCCAACGCCCACCATGGCGTCGACCAGCAAACCTGCGAAACCCGCGCCTACGCCGTGGCCCGCCATTTCAAGCCGTTTCTGGTCAACACCGTGGTCGGTTTCATCGGCCCGGAATACCTGTACAACGGCAAGCAGATCATCCGCGCAGGGCTCGAAGACCACTTCTGCGGCAAATTGCTCGGCGTGCCGATGGGCTGCGACATCTGCTACACCAACCATGCCGAAGCCGACCAGGACGACATGGACACCCTGCTGACGCTGCTGGGCGTGGCTGGCATCAACTTCATCATGGGTATCCCAGGCTCCGACGACATCATGCTCAACTACCAGACCACCTCGTTCCATGACGCGCTGTACGCTCGTCAGACCCTAGGCCTGCGCCCGGGGCCAGAGTTCGAAGACTGGCTGGCGCGCACCGGCATCTTCACCCAGGCCGATGGCCGCATCCGCTTTGGCGACAACCTGCCGCCGGCCTTCCGCCAGGCCCTGGCGCAGCTTGCATAGGGGAACCCCATGGACCGACACACACCCACCGCCGAAAACCCCTGGCTGGCGCTGCGCAACCTGACCCCGGCGCGCATCGCCCTGGGCCGCACCGGTATCAGCCTGCCGACCGGCGCGCAACTGGACTTCCAGTACGCCCACGCCCAGGCGCGCGATGCCGTGCACCTGGCGTTCGACCACCAAGGCCTGCGCCAGCAACTGAGTGACCGTGGCCGCGAAAGCCTGCTGCTGCACAGCGCAGCCAGCGACCGCCACCAGTACCTGCAACGCCCCGACCTGGGCCGCCGCCTGCATGAGGAGTCGGCGCAACGGTTGCGTGAGCACGCCCAGGCCAACCCCGGCGGCATCGACCTCGCCATCGTCGTCGCCGACGGCCTGTCGGCGCTGGCCGTGCACCGCCACACCCTGCCCTTTCTGAGCCGTTTTGAAGAGCAGGCCGCAGCCGACGGCTGGACCAGCGCCCCGGTGGTGCTGGTGGAGCAAGGCCGGGTGGCGGTCGCCGACGAAGTGGGGCAACTGCTCAATGCGCGCATGACCGTAATGTTGATTGGCGAGCGCCCGGGCCTGAGTTCGCCGGACAGCCTTGGGCTGTATTTCACCTACGCGCCCAAGGTCGGCCTGACCGATGCGTACCGCAACTGCATCTCCAACGTGCGCCTTGAGGGCCTGAGCTACGGCATGGCGGCGCACCGCTTGCTGTACCTGATGCGCGAGGCATGCAAGCGCAAGCTGTCCGGGGTGAACCTGAAGGATGAGGCCGAAGTTCACAGCATCGAAAACGAAGGTTCTGGCGGCAAAAACGGAAACTTCCTGCTCGGCGACAGGTAAAAAACATGTAATGGATGGCGGATTGCGCTTGCAGCGTGCTTTCGGCAGCATGGGACATACACGCTGCTGGCAACCCGCCGTATCTCCCAATGGACTCTGAGGCCCGCCCATGCGCATCATCAAGGCAACCCTGGAACACCTTGACCTGCTCACCCCGCTGTTCGTTAAGTACCGCGAGTTCTACGGCCAACTGCCTTACCCAGACAGCTCACGGTCGTTTCTGGAAAAACGCATCACGCGTGGCGAGTCGATCATCTACCTGGCCCTGCCTCTTGATGACGACAACAAGTTGCTCGGTTTCTGCCAGCTGTACCCCAGTTTTTCGTCGCTATCGCTCAAGCGCGTGTGGATTCTCAACGACATCTATGTGGCTGAAGATTCGCGGCGCATGCTGGTGGCCGACCACCTGATGCGCGAGGCCAAGAAGATGGCCCGCGAATCCAACGCGGTGCGCATGCGCGTGTCTACCAGCAGCAACAACGAGGTAGCGCGCAAGACCTACGAGTCGATTGGCTTTCGCAAAGACACCGAGTTCGAAAACTACGTGTTGCCGATCAGCCAGGACTAAAACCCCTACTGTTAGGTATGGTTTTTGTACAACTCTGTCTTGGCCTCATCGCAGGCTGGCGCCAGCTCCCACAGGATTTGAGCCAGACACCAATATCGCAGCTGACGCAGCCTCTGTGGGAGCGGGCGACAACCTGCGATGAGGCCGGAACAGGCCTGCACATAAGCGTGCCCCCAAAACCCGGCGTGAGAGCGGGCCGACGTTACCTTGTCGTAACCCCCCGCTACAAACTCCTCGGGCACTTTCCGGGCTTCGCCGTATAATCCTTTCCCTGTCGTGTGCGAAAAGTTACCCACCAAGCGGTAAACCCTCCCACGCCCAAGACGCCGTCCGTCATCGCGCGCCCGTAGTAGCGGGACCAGAACACAGGTGCTGTACATGGATTTCAACCCGCTGGACCTCATCCTGCATCTCGATGCCTACCTCGATCTGCTGGTCACCAACTACGGTCCCTGGATCTACGCCATCCTGTTCGCGGTGATCTTCTGCGAAACGGGCCTTGTGATCATGCCGTTCCTGCCAGGCGACTCGCTGCTGTTCATCGCCGGCGCCGTGGCGGCCGGTGGCGGCATGGACCCGGTCCTGCTGGCGGGCCTGCTGATGGCAGCGGCCATCCTCGGTGACAGCACCAATTACGTGATTGGGCGCACCGCAGGCGAACGCTTGTTCAGCAACCCGCGCTCGAAAATCTTCCGCCAGGACTACCTGCAGCGCACCCACGAATTCTACGAACGCCATGGCGGCAAAACCGTCACCCTGGCGCGCTTCCTGCCGATTCTGCGCACTTTCGCCCCGTTCGTCGCCGGCATCGCCCACATGCATTACCCGCGTTTTCTGGGCTTCAGCATCGCCGGTTCCCTGCTATGGGTCGGCGGCCTGGTTACCCTCGGCTACTTCTTCGGCAACGTGCCGTTCATCAAGCAGCACCTGTCGCTGATGGTGGTGGCAATCATCATCCTGTCGCTGGTGCCGATGATTCTCGGCCTGCTGCGTGGCCGCTTTGGCCGCGCCGCCAAGGCCCACTAAAGCGCCCATGTGGTCGTTCAGCGCCTGGCGCCGCCGGCGCACCCTGGCCCGTTATCCGCTCGATGAACAGCTGTGGCAGCAAGTGCGCGAGCAACTGCCACTGCTCGATGGCATCAGCGCCGAAGAAGACCACTGGCTGCGCGAAGCCTGCATCCTGTTTTTGCACGACAAGCACCTGACCACCCTGCCGGGCGTCGAGCTGGACGACGCCGGGCGCCTGCACCTTGCTGCCCAGGCGCAACTGCCGCTGCTGCACTTGGGCGAGCTGAACTGGTACCAAGGGTTTCACGAGATCATTCTCTACCCCGACGATTTCAAGAGCCCGCAGCGCCATCGCGATGCCAGCGGCGTCGAGCACGTGTGGGACGCCGAGCACAGCGGCGAGGCCTGGCAGCAAGGCCCGGTGATCCTGGCCTGGAACGGCGTGCGCAGCGGCGGTGGCTGGGAAGCCTACAACCTGGTCATCCACGAGCTGGCGCACAAGCTCGACATGCTCAATGGCGACGCCAACGGCCTGCCGCCCTTGCACACAGGCATGCAGGTCGAGGCCTGGGCAAGTGCCATGCAACACGCCTATGAAGACCTCAATCGCCAGCTCGACGCCAACCCGGACTGCGAAACCGCCATCGACCCGTACGCCGCAGAAAACCCGGCCGAGTTCTTTGCCGTCACCAGCGAATACTTCTTCAGCGCCCCCGACCTGCTGCACGAGGCTTATCCAAAGGTCTACCAACAACTCGCGCTGTTCTACCGCCAGGACCCGCTGAGCCGTCTGGCACGCCTGTTGGCGGAGCATCCGGCGTATCGCCAGGAGCATGCCTGAGGCCCGCCACACATCAGGCCGGGCGTGGCATGCACTGGCGGAATGTGTCTATAATCGCCGCCACTTTTTTGATCAAACACGGGGACATTGCCCAATGAGCTACAGCAAGATTCCGGCTGGCAAAGACCTGCCGAACGACATCTACGTCGCGATCGAGATTCCGGCCAACCACGCGCCGATCAAATACGAGATCGACAAAGACAGCGACGCCCTGTTCGTCGACCGCTTCATGGCCACCCCGATGTTCTACCCGGCCAACTATGGCTTCATCCCCAACACCCTGGCTGACGACGGTGATCCCCTCGACGTGCTGGTCGTGACCCCGTACCCGGTAGCGCCAGGCTCGGTCATCCGCGCCCGCCCGGTTGGCGTGCTGAACATGACCGACGACGGCGGCGGCGACGCCAAGGTCATCGCCGTCCCGCACGACAAGCTGAGCCAGCTGTACGTTGACGTGAAGGAATACACCGACCTGCCGCCGCTGCTGATCCAGCAGATCGAGCACTTCTTCGCCAACTACAAGGATCTGGAGAAGGGCAAGTGGGTCAAGATCGAAGGCTGGGCCGGCGCCGACGCCGCCCGCGAAGCGATCACCAAGTCGGTTGCAGCTTACAAAGGCTGATCGGCTGAACCCAAAGAGCCCTGCTTATGCGGGGCTTTTTTATGTCTGCAGAAAACTCCTACACAAGCCTAGGAGCCCGCCTACATTTCCCCGACGTTCCTACAATTTCCCTACACAACCGGTTCATTTATCAACGCGTAAGACGGCGATAGACTCATCGCCATGAATACATCCGGTGAACGCCTTAAAGCCCTCCTGCTGGAGTGCGACCTGACCCCTTCGGACTTTGCGGCGCTGCGCAAGGTCTCGGCCCAGCACATCAACAACTGGTTCAGGCGCGGCGTACCGCTCGCCCGTCTCGAGGACGTTGCCGAGCAGTTCAGTGTGCGCCAGCGCTGGCTGAGCCATGGCGAAGGCCCCAAGTACATTGACCTGCGCACCGCCGCCCAGCACGCGGCCATCCCAGAGCGGCCGTTACCCTTGGGCGAGCTGCCCCAGGCGGCGGTGCCGGTGCCCTTCTATCGCATGAACCAAGGCCGGCTGGAGCATGCCACCGAGTTGCACCCCCTGATCCCGCCACAGGCGCTGAAGCGCCTGGGCATCGCGGTGCAGCACAGCTTCTGCATCGAAATGCCAGAAGACAACCTGGCGCCGCAGTTGCCCCAAGGCACGCTGCTGGCCGTTGACCGCAGTTTCAGCAAGGTGGTGGATGGCGAATATTACGCCCTGCTGCACAATGGTCGCCTGCGCGTGCATCAGCTCAGCCGCAGCCCGGGCGGCATCTTGTGCCTGCACAGCCACGACCGCTTCAACCACCCGACCGAGCGCTACACCACCGCGCAACGCCGGGAACAGCAGCTGGAAATCGTCGGCTGGGTATTCTGGTGGTCATGCGTACGCCCGAGTCGCCCAGGGTGAAACACACTGAACCAATTTTTGCTGGGCATCGCTGGCGCGCCCGAGTATGCTACGGCCCACATCACGCCCCCTGATGGTGCAAGCCGCATTACAGAGGGCCTGGCGACGGCCGACACAGCCGCCAGCCATCTTTTTCAGGCCATGTTGCCACCCGTTTAAGGCGGTTGCGGCTTATCAAAAATGAGCCAAAACCGTCCCCGAGAAGCCGGCCACAAGCCGGCTTTTTAATTACTACAGGCCTTGATTTGCGGGGCTCCCACTTAGACAGCCAAAACCAGCCCATACCTTGGCCCATACGTTGGCGGCAATCTGCATTATTTCTCTACCAGTAACGACCCGTTGAGCTGGACCGCCACCACAACTCTTTCGGTAGCCGCTCTGCGGGCCTGGAGTTGAAAGCACGGGGATACTTGAGGATTGAGCAGGATTCGTCCTGTGACTGCCCGAGCAGCTTCAGGAACTCGATGACAAGCCTGCGATTCTTGGAATGAGCGTCTGGAAGTTCAGGTGCACCAAGATCACCTCGTTCCTCTGATCTGATGCAGCCTCTTCGCTACCTTTCGACTCGGATTCCGCGACAGCATACGGCTCAGACGTTTTCGTGCCAAGCGCGTGGCTGAGCTTGTGCAGTAGTTCCAGAGACGGCAGTTGCTGCGATCTTTCGAGCTTGGACAGGTTGCCCGCCTCCATAGTGAACCCCTTTTCCAGTCGAGCCTTGCGTTTAGTCGCGCCGATATTCATCAGGGGATTCTGTGGATGGCTTTCCAGCAGCGCAAAGTTACAAATACAAATTGTTCGCAGATATTTTTTTTCATGCGAGAACATTTACTGAGCGGCGGATTGCTTCAGGGCAATTTCGTCAACTGGCGTGGCCTCCAAAGGCGGAGAGCGGATTGGTGCTCAGCAGAGAATGGTAAGAAGGCACGATCTGGACGGCAAAGCGCGTGCGATGCGGGATCAGCCAGTAGCGTCTGGGCTGGCTCACCGCCTGATTCAAGAGTAGTCCGTTTTATTCGGAAATGGTTGCGATACTCGAAGAGATGGTGAATTAGTACGGGGGGGCTAGTGAAACGCGGAGAAAAAATCTCTGGATATGAGTGATCAGACGCATCGACCAAAGAAGCGTGCAAATCACGGGAGCCCAAAGGAATGCAACCCAAGTCTTTATGGGGTCCATCTGAAAATAAAGTGCGGGTGCGTGCCGCTTAGACACTAAATATTCAACCGACCACGTATATCCGGCTACACTGCGCGATTCAATGTAGCCACCACAAACGAATTTATCCTAATCAAACAACTCCAACTGTGATGCCCTGACAAATCTAGCAGCCACCAAAGAACAGTCGTCTACTGGATGTAACCTCATGATTCGTCTACGTAAATTAGAAGCGAACCGATTGGGATCATCCAAGGTACTTTCTAAAAAGCGCGGCCTTACCTCCCAAGAATGATAGGCCCCATCTGACATCAAGAACAAGCTTATGCTTCCATCCTTATCACAAAAATCGTTATAACTTATAAAAACTTCTTGGAAGTGCAAGCTTACGTTCTTTGAAATCGCTGAAAACAGCGTACTTTTCCCTCTTACTTCCTTGAGCTCCGACGGTCTGTACAGTCCCTCATCAATAAGTTTCTGATGCTGCGTATGGTCCTTAGTAACCTGTCGAAGCTTGCCATTCTCCTTGAGATAAACGCGACAATCGCCTACATGACCGATTCTGACTCCATACTCGCCTGCATAACAGAACGTTAAAGTCGTCGCAGCTTCGAAGTAACTTGGGTTTTCCGTAACCAGATTGGATATACGACTTCTGATCTGCTCAAAAATTTGTTTTGTAGCATCACCGCCCTCGAACGCGGATGGTGGTAGGCTTGTCAAATAATCAATAGCTGATTCAGACGCACTGCTGGCACCAGCGTATGCACCCACGCCATCTGCTACAGCCATTAAAAATCCGTCGCCGACCTTACGAGGTGGCAAAATCGAGTCTTCATTCTTTCTAGGCGGCTCTTTGGGGAACGAAAATGAGCTTGAGCTTAAAAGCTTAATCATTACCTTTCTCCTTGGACGGCAGCGACTAAATCATCTCGCATGTCTTGCACCTCGGCATAACGATCATTAGGCCGACGGGTAGTACTTCTTTTAAAAACCTCATGGACACCTGGATTACCCAGCATATCCAAATCCTCCAACAACACACCTAAAGCAAATATATCACTTCTCTTACTGTAATCTCCAGCCGCAGAAATTTCAGGAGCCATGTAATTTGCAGTCCCCATAGCCATAGCGATTTTTGTAATAACTTCGGACTCGGCACTTTTATCCAGATTCTTAACCAATCCAAAATCTGAAACCTTGTATACGTCGCCGAACCTGAGTATATTTGACGGCTTAATATCGCGATGCAGATAACCCAAAGAGTGCAAATATATCAACCCATCGAGCACCATTAAAATAATTTTAATCTTCTGCGATACCGTCAGAGCGCCACTGTCAATATCGTCCTGCAAATCACCGTCAGCGAGATCCATGATAAACCATGGCTGCTCAGACTTCAGATCGCAAAGATAAATATTTGCGACATTGGTGTGCACACACGAAGCTTGGTAGGATACTTCACGAGCAAAGCGCCTACGAAATTCTTCCCTTATTTCTTTATCTAGATCGCTAAGACACTTACGTGCGTATTCGCCACACCGAACACCTTCAATATTAAAAAGCTCAATTCTCTCGACAAAACCAAAACCACCTTTCCCAATACGCTTTATTATTCGATATTTATAGTTTCCGTGATAGCCATCCATTTTGTGATCCATGCTCCCTAAAAAATTCCAGCCCATTCATTGAAACGCATATTGCTTCGTGGGCCTAACCCGCCTCGACATAGCATCATAGTGCCATGACGGCGTCAAAGGTGTCTCTAGCGACAGTCGACAGGTTGCTGAGCCCCCCCCGGGGGGGGCGCAGACTAGTGCGTGAATCGTTGAAGAGATGGTATGGCGGAGCTGGATCTGCTGCTTGCAAAAATGAGCTGTTCGAAGATAAGGCGCTTGAGATAGCACCTAAGCGCCTTACCGCCAGCAGTTTGAGTCCTGAAGCGGGCTCCCGCTGAGAGCATCAATCTTTGCAGGACCGGGTACTGTTAGCCCTTGACGCAAACCACCTGCCGCAAGGTATGCACCACCTCCACCAACTCCCGCTGCGCCTGCATCACTGCATCGATGTCCTTGTAGGCCATGGGGATCTCGTCGATCACCTGTTTGTCCTTGCGGCATTCCACATGGGCCGTGGCGCGCTGCTGGTCGGCGACGGTGAACAGGCTTTTGGCCTTGGTCCGGCTCATCACACGGCCGGCGCCGTGGCTGCATGAGCAAAACGCCTCTTCATTGCCCAGGCCGCGCACGATGAAGCTTTTGGCGCCCATGGAGCCTGGGATGATGCCCAGCTCGCCCTTCTGCGCCGACACCGCACCTTTGCGCGTCACCAGCACTTCACGGCCAAAGTGCTGCTCTTTCTGCACATAGTTGTGGTGGCAGTTGACGGCCTCAAGGCGCGCCTCGAAGGGGCGGCCGAGCACGCTGCGGGTGGCGGCGACGACTGCCAGCATCATCAGCTCGCGGTTGTGCCGGGCGAAGTCCTGCGCCCACTCCACTGCCTCGACGTAGTCGGCGAAGTGCTGGCTGCCTTCCTCGAAATAAGCGAGGTCTTTGTCTGGCAAGTTGGCGATATGCTGGCGCATGTCGGCCTGGGCCAGTTCGATGAACAGGTTGCCGATGGCGTTGCCTACACCGCGCGAACCGCTGTGCAGCATGAACCAGACGCTGTCGGCTTCATCCAGGCACACCTCGATGAAGTGGTTGCCGCCGCCCAAGGTGCCCAAGTGCTGGCGGTTGTTGGTCTTTTCCAGGCGTGGGTACTTGTCGGTGATCGCCTTGAAGCGCCCGGCGAGGTTTTGCCAGACCTGGTCGGCCTGGCCGGGTACGTCGCTCCAGGCGCCTTGGTCGCGGCGGCCGAAGGTCTTGCCGTGGGGGACGGCTTTTTCAATGGCGCTGCGCAGGCCGTGCAGGTTGTCCGGCAGGTCGCGGGCGTGCAGCGAGGTGCGGGCGGCGATCATGCCGCAGCCGATGTCCACACCCACGGCCGCGGGGATGATCGCGCCGAGGGTCGGGATCACGCTGCCGATGGTCGAACCTTTGCCCAGGTGCACGTCGGGCATCACGGCCAGGTGCTTGAAGATGAACGGCATCTTTGCGGTGTTCTGCAACTGGCGGCGCGCGTCGTCTTCGACCGGCACGCCGTCGGTCCACAATTTGATCGGCTTGCCGCCGGCGACTTCGAGAATGTTCATTACGGGGTTTCCTTGTTACCGGGTCCAGCGTGCGCCGGCCTGAGACAGGCCGGCGCCGCTGTGTAATCAACCTGCCTTGATGCTCACCAGGCCGTTCAACACCTGATCGAGCCCGCCGAATACCGAAATCCGGTCGATGCGCTCAGCCACCCGCTCCAGGGTTTCCAGCTCTTTGAGGCGCAACGCCGTGGCGCTGCCCTCCATCACCTTGGCGGTGTTGAGCAGTGAACGCGTCGCCTGGGTTTCTTCACGGCGGCGGATCACGTTGGCCTGGGCGGCTTTTTCGGCCTCCACTACCTGCGCCAGCAAGGTCTTCATCTCGCCAGGCAGAATGATGTCACGCACACCCAGGCTGCCCACTTCAAGCCCGCTGCCCTGCAACTGCTTGAGCAGGTGTTCGTTGACGCTGTCGTCGATCAGTTGCTTGTTCTCGAGCAACTCATCCAGGGTACGCGTACCCACGGCTGCGCGCAGGCCAAACTGCAGCTCGCGGTACAGGTGCTCGACGGGCTTACTCATGCGAGCGTGGGCGCCGAGCACATCCAGGTAGCGCCAGTTGGCGACCAGGCTCAGGCGCAGGCTCACCTTGTCACGGGTGAGGATTTCCTGGCCGCTGACTTCCAATGCCTGCAAGCGGGTGTCGACCATCTCGATCTCCACCTGGCTGCCGCACCGCAGGTAGCCATGCTGCCCTGGTTCGAGCAAGCCCACCACCACGCCGTCGATCTTCAGCACACCGACGTGGAACGCCGGCACCAACGCCAACAGGACATGCTCCATGCCGGCAACACCTGGGCGGTTCATGCGTGCCACCAGCTCGTCTGCCAGGCGCAGCCCCTGGTTCAGGCTGATGCGTTGCAGCTCATGGCGGGCCTGGGCTTTCCAGTACTGGCGGCGGCTGTCCGGTGGCAGCACTTCAACCAGTTTGCCGTCTTCCAGGCGCAGGCCGACTTCATCAGCGCCGAGGTCCATGGTCACGAAATGCTCATCCATGCCCTGGGCGTGGAATTCTTCGGCGTTGAGTTCCGATACCGCCCAGCGGGTGTCGACGGTCTCGACCTCGACCTTGGCGCCACACGCCCAGAAACCATACTGGCCGACCGGCAGCAACTCGCTCACCACGCCGTCGATGCGCAGCACACCCACATTGAAGGTCGGCACCTTCACCAGCAGCACGTTGTTCATGCCGGTGATACCGGGCTGCTGCAAGCGAGCCTGCAGCGCGGCGTCGATACGCCGGCCTTGGCGCAGGTCGATACGCTCGACGTGCTGGGCCACTGGCCCTTTCCATTGCAGGCGCTGGCTGCCGGGTGCCAGCAGTGCCTTGAGTTTGCCGTCTTCGAAATACAGGCCGACTTCATGTTCGGCGACATCCAGGCTATCGAAATACTGCTCGACCAGCGCCGGCTCGTACTGGCGCAGGTAGCGCTCGAGCGACGTGTCGTGCAGCGGGGAATTCTGTGGGCAGGCCTGCAGCGTCAGCCGCCCCTGCCAATCGAAACGCTTGTGTTGCCCGGCGCCCAGAATGGCGTGGAACTCGCCATCCTTGAGCAGCAGGCCGTGTTCGCATTTCTTCACCACAAAGCGGTTCAACAGTTTCATCGTGTTCATCCTTTTAAATTGTCCTTGAGTGCTGGTGTGCGCCAGAGCACCGAGCGCCGTAGGCGAAGCCTGGCGGAGTCAGGGCCGTGCAGCATCGCTGCAGCGGGCTCCTTCGTTGCGCCAGGCCCGGCCGGCGGGCCGGGTGAACCAGCGGTGGGCTCAGGTTTTCCTTCGCTGTCACGAGCCGTCCTGGCTCTGTTCGCGTTTACCTGTGCCCCACCAGCGGGGGTATTGCAGGGTGTAGCTACCGTGGAGGGTATTGATCGGTTTGAGGCCAATCTCAGGGTCCGGACGCCCGTTTCAAAGAACGCCCGGTAACGACTGCCCGTTGCGGCGGCGGCATGCACGACACCAACACTTGCGTGGGTTCGTGCACCGGCGGGGTTTTGTTCAACCCCTGACCCGAGGGCCTGCCTGGCGATGCAGTCGAGAGGGATATTGCGAGCGGCGTGCCAGGTTTGCGAAACCCACCAAAATAAATTTATAAATTATTGAT
The DNA here is from genome assembly GCF_014268805.2 of Pseudomonas farsensis. Taxonomy (GTDB): domain Bacteria; phylum Pseudomonadota; class Gammaproteobacteria; order Pseudomonadales; family Pseudomonadaceae; genus Aquipseudomonas; species Aquipseudomonas farsensis. The sequence continues at coordinate 1,259,843 of NZ_JABWRF020000002.1, read as the reverse complement.
TTATATAGATTTATTAATTTTCATGAACGTTTATTGGTGTTTAACACCGATACAGCAACATCAAGATTCATATACCATGAGCTAGCACTTTATCTTTTTGGATAACCTCAAATGCGTAAGCCAACCGTCGCCATCGGTTTTCTCGGCACAACTCTGGATCGCAATGGCAAGGGCGCCGCTCGCTGGAGCCGCTGGCGCCCCAGCGTTGCCCTGTGCCAGCAGCCAGACCAGCCGATCGACCGGCTGGAACTGCTGCACGGCACAAACGTGCGCGACCTGGACCTTGCCGAGCGCATTCGCGACGACATCCAAAAGGTCTCGCCCGGCACCGAGGTGCGGCTGCACGCCCTGCCCCTGCGCAACCCCTGGGACTTCGAGGAGGTCTACGGCGCCCTGCATGACTTCGCCAGCAGCTACAGCTTCGACACCGAGCGCGAGGACTACCTGGTGCACATCACCACCGGCACCCACGTTGCGCAGATCTGCTGGTTTTTGCTTACCGAAGCCCGCTACCTGCCGGCACGCCTGCTGCAAACCGCCCCCGCGCGCCAGCAGGACGCCGATGCCGACCCGCGCGGCAGCGCCACGCTGATCGACCTCGACCTGTCGCGCTACGACCTCATCGCCTCACGTTTTCAGCGCGAGCAGGCCGAGGGCCAGTCACTGCTCAAGGCCGGCATCGCCACGCGCAACGCTGACTTCAACCGCACCATCGAGCAGATCGAACGGGTAGCGCTGCGCTCCAAGGCGCCCATTCTGCTGGTCGGGCCGACGGGCGCCGGCAAGTCGTTCCTGGCTCGCCGCGTGCACGAGCTCAAGCGCGGCCGCCACCAGTTGAGCGGGCGCTTTATCGAGGTGAACTGCGCCACCCTGCGCGGTGACGGCGCCATGTCGGCGCTGTTCGGTCACGCCAAAGGCGCGTTCACCGGCGCGCAGAACGCCCGCGACGGCCTGCTGCGCGCGGCCGACGGCGGCATGTTGTTCCTTGACGAGATTGGCGAGCTGGGCGCCGACGAGCAGGCCATGCTGCTCAAGGCCATCGAAGAAAAACGCTTCTTCCCGCTAGGCGCCGACCGCGAAGTGCAAAGCGACTTCCAACTGATCGCCGGCACCCACCGCGACCTGCGCGCCAAAGTTGCCGACGGCTCGTTCCGCGAAGACCTGTTCGCCCGCATCAACCTGTGGACCTTCGCCCTGCCAGGGCTGGCGGCGCGGCGTGAAGACATCGAGCCGAACCTGGACTTCGAGCTGCAACGCCACGCCCGCGAACAAAACCGCCAGGTGCGTTTCAACCTTGAGGCCAAGCGCCGCTACCTGGCCTTTGCCCTGGCCGCCGAGGCGCGCTGGGCGGGCAACTTCCGCGAGCTGTCGGCGTCGGTTACGCGCATGGCCACGCTGGCCGACAGCGGGCGTATCGACGAGGCACTGGTGGAGGAGGAAATCGGCCGGTTGCGCCATGCCTGGGGGCTTGAGAGCGAACAACTGCAGTTGCCGATAGACCAGCCGCTGGACCTGTTCGACCAGGTTCAGTTGCAGGCGGTGATCGACGTATGCCGCCGTGCGGCAAGCCTGTCGGAGGCTGGGCGAACGTTGTTTGCCGTGTCGCGCCAGGAAAAGGCCAACCCCAACGATGCCGACCGCCTGCGCAAATACCTGGCGCGTTTTGGCCTGGACTGGCAGCAACTTAAGTCGTAGCGCTTGCTGGCAGGCGGGCCTCTTGCTGTATGCTGGCCCGGTCTTCAGGGCGGGGTGCAATTCCCCACCGGCGGTAAATCGAAAGATGAGCCCGCGAGCGCCCCGGCCATGCCGGGGGTCAGCAGATCTGGTGCAACTCCAGAGCCGACGGTCATAGTCCGGATGAAAGAAGGCGTTTGCCAGGGGCAGTTCGTGCGCCCCTGCGCGCGCATTTTGTTCGCCCCGAGACGTTCATCGATCATTCACGAGGAGCGTTTCATGTCCACCACGCACCACAAGCCTTTCCCCAACGTCACTGCCGCAATCGCCGCCTTCCAGGCTGGGCGCCCGGTACTGCTGCTCGACGACAACGACCGCGAAGACGAAGCCGATATCGTTGCTGCGGCCGAGAACCTGTCGTTGCAGACCATGGCCATGATGATCCGCGATTGCAGCGGCATCGTTTGCCTGTGCCTGGACGAAGCCACGGTCGACGCCTTGCAGCTGGCACCGATGGTGCCGAACAACCAGGCCCGCCACGGCACCGGCTTCACGGTGACCATCGAGGCGGCCGAAGGGGTCAGTACCGGGGTTTCGGCGCAGGACCGCATCACGACCATCGAGGCGGCGCTGCGTTCGACGGCGCAGCAGCGGCATATCGTCAGCCCCGGCCATGTATTCCCGCTGCACGCCCGCAATGGTGGCGTGCTGACCCGCCGTGGCCATACCGAAGGCTCGGTGGACCTGGCGCGCCTGGCCGGCCTGCGCCCGGCGGCGGTGCTTTGCGAACTGATGAACCCCGACGGCAGCATGGCGCGTGGCGAGCAGGTGGCGGTGTATGCCCGGCAGTACAACCTGCCGGTGCTGACCATCGAAGAGTTGGCGCGCTATCGCCAGGCGATGCTGGCGCTTGAGGCGGAGCCTGCCTGAGAGTGAACCGGGCTTGACGGTGTAGGAGCGGCCTTGTGCCGCGAAAGGCGGCGAAGCAGCCTCAGGTTCTGTGCCGCGTGCAAGATCGTCGGGGGCGCTTCGCACCCCTTTCGCGGCACAAGGCCGCTCCTACACGCTACAACGACAGGCCAAGCCCTAGCGCAGGCCCAGCGGGCCTTTCAGAAACTCATACAAGCCCGCTGCACTTTTGCGGTAGCCATCGGCTGTCAGGTGCACCTGGTCCGGCCGCGCCAGGCCGTTGGCTTGCCAGCCGGCAATCGAGCATGGCCCGCCCATGAACGCCTGCCAGTCCCAGAACAGCGCTTTGTGCTTCTGCGCAACCTGCTTCTGGATACGCACCACCGACGCCAACGGCTGCGGCTGGCGTGCCGCACAACTGCCGGCCCTGCGGTTCTTGATCGAGTCCGGCGGCCCCACCAGCAATATCGCAGTGCGCGGCAGGTCCTTGCGCAGGCGCGTCAGGGTCGCGTCCAACTGCGTGCGGTACAGCACCAGGTCGAGCTTGTCGTCGAACGCTTCATTGGTGCCGTAGGCCAGAACCACCAGGTCCGGCTTGATCGCCTTCAGGCTGTCCTGCCAACCCGGCTGCCACTTGTCGACCACCTCCAGCCGCGCACCATTGATGCCCAGCGTGGAGTAGGTGACGCCCGCGTTCTTCTGCCCCTGCAAATACCAACCACCCAGCGCCACACCACGGCCACCTTCGACACTCAACTGCATCGGCAGGCCAACATTGGCGAAGGCTGGGCTGAAGCGCCACTGGCCCTTGGTGATCGCCAGCGGCCGGCGCTGGCCACCGTTGACCAGCAGCGCAGCATTGCTGGTGGACTGGTACAGCGCCGACACCTTGTAGCGCTGGCGGTCTTCGTCGCGCGCCTGCAACACCACGCTGGCGCGGTTGGCCTGGGGCAGCGAGAGATACCCGCCCAACGGGAACTGGTTGCTTTGCTGGTTGCGCGCCGACAGCAGCTCCCACTGGCGCTTTTCGCTCTTGATGATCACCCGGTCGTTGCGAATACCCGGCACCGGCGAGGCCGGCACCAGGCCGATACCGCCATCACCGTAGCGCGCCTGCAACAAGCGGCGCAGCTCGCCACTGAACAGGTCGGCAGCGGTGTGCGAGTCGCCCAGTTGCACGATGGCGACCGGCGCGCGATTGGCATTGCGCAGCTTGTTTGCCAGCAACGCCACATTGCCGTCCTGACGGGCGGCCGGGGCTGGCGCCGGGCGTGCTGCGGGCTGGCTGGCCACGCTGTTGGCGCCGGTACTGCAACCGGGTGCGGCGCTGATCAGCAGGGCCAGGCCCAGCAGGTGATGCCATTGGCGCATCTTAATGTCCTGTAACGGTCAGGCCCGGAAAACTGATCAGCGACATAACCTGTTCGGCGATCATCTTCTGGCCTGTAATGGTGAAATGAATGCCGTCGTCGACCCGAACCTTGACCCGCTTGCCCTCCGGCGTCTGCACCGTATACGAGAAGCCTTGGTCGGCATAGCCGAGGATGGGGTTGGCCGAGACGTAGTGTTGGCCATACAGCGCGGTCTGTTGCTGGTACAGCCCGCTCAGATAATCCATTGCCGTAGACAGCCGCGCTTTCTCCATGTTCGGTGGGCCGACCCAGATCACCTGTACGTTGTGCGCCCGGGCCTGATCCAGAATCGAGTCGATGCGCGCGCGGTAGGCCACCTCCCAGTCCGGCGACTTGAAGCGCAGGAACGGCTTGCCCTTGCCCTGGGGCATGTCCCAAGGGTCGTTAGGGCCGAGGAACACCACCATCAGGCGGATGTTGGGCTCATGGTCCAGGGTTTCGGCTACCGTCTTCGGCCAGTTGAAGAACCCCGGGTAGGCAAGGCCGGTGCTCTGCTTGCTGAGGTTGATGGTGCGGATCTGATGGCGCTTGCGCAGGCTGTTGGCCAGGTGCGGCGCGACCCCTTGCATCAGCGAATCGCCGACCAGGAACACATCGTCACCGGCGGCCAGTGCAGCAACCGTACCCGGCTGCAGCGGCACAGGATGCGACGGCTGGGCGGCGACCTGCGGCTGCACGGCTGCCGGCTGTGGCGCCGGAGCAGGAACAGGCGCCGGCACGTGCGCAGGTTGCGCCGCCTGCACCGGCTCGTGCTGCGGCGCAGGCTCGGCATGCACCGGCACAGGCTGGGCCAGCGCGGCCGGGGTTTCCAGGTTGATCGACACCACCGGCTCAGGCTCAGGCAACACCTGTGGCACAGGTGCCGTGGCCAACTGCGGCGCAACTTCGAGGCGCTGCAGGAAGCTGTCGCGGCCTTCTTCCAGCGCCAGGGTCAACTGCGCACCATAGCGCCAGGCGGGCAACTGCCCGAGCAGCGGGATTTCGCAGCCTTGGTGGTATTTCTGCTGGCAGTAGAGCTTGATCGAGTCCTGGTTCAGCCAGAACAGCAGCAAGGTAGTGACCACGATGGCATACAGCGCGCGCAGCGCGCCCAGTTGCACCTGCAACAACTGTTTGCTCTCAGAAGCTTGCATAGATGAACCCCGGCACACCCGATTGCGACGCAAAGATCACCAACGACACCCCCACCCCGAGCGGGATCGGATACACCTGCCACGGCAGCCGCTGGGTGGCAGCGAACCCTGCACGCAGCAGCACCAGCCATTGCGGGTAAGTGGCGACGAACAACACGCAGCCCAGCAGCATCAAACCGGTCGGGCTGTTGAGGCCGGCCAGGCTCAGTTGGGCGATATCACCGAGCATTTCCACGGCACCATCCAGGGTGCTGCTACGGAAGAAGATCCACGCAAAGGCGACATAGTGGAACGTCATCAGCCGCGCCAGCAGGCCAGCGCCGGGCATGCGGGCAAAGCCTGGCACCCACTGGCTGAACAGCTTGGACAGCGCAAGGCCTATGCCATGCAGGCCGCCCCAGATGATGAAGTTCAGGCTGGCGCCATGCCAAAGGCCGGACACCAACATCGCCAGCAGCATGTTCAGGTTGCCGCGCCACACGCCCTGGCGGTTGCCGCCCAGCGGGATATAGACGTAGTCACGGATGAACCGCGACAGGCTGATATGCCAGCGCCCCCAGAATTCCTTGAGGTTGTGCGCGGCATACGGGGCGTTGAAGTTTTCGGGCAGACGAAAGCCCAGCAACAGGGCAATCCCGGTGACCAGGTTGGTGTAGCCACTGAAGTTGAAGTAGATCAGGAAGCTGTAGCCGTAGACGCTCAGCAGCACCTGCTCCGGGGTGTAGCCGCCGGGCGTATCGAATACCGGGTCGACCCATTCGCTGCCCAGCCAGGCACTGAGGAAGAACAGCTTGACCACGGCCAGGGCGATCAAGCCCATGGCCCGCTGCGGCTCCAGCACCTGGCGCAGCCCTTGGGGGCGAATCTGCGGCAGCATGTGCAGCGCCCGATTGACCGGCCCGGCCACCAGGCTTGGGAAGAACGCCAGGTACAGCGCCAGGTCGAACGGCCCGACCGGCGTCAGTTCGCGGCGGCTGATCGACACCAGGTAGCTCACCGAATGGAAGGCATAGAACGACAGGCCAATCGGCACCAGCACTTCCAACAGCGGCAGCGACACCACAAAACCGGCCGATGCCAAGGCGTTTTGCGCCCCTTCGACGAAGAAGGTCTGGTACTTGAACAGGTAGAAGCAGCCCAGCACCAGCGTCAGCATCAACGCGTTGCAGAACCAGCGCCCGGGATAACGCCAGGCCAGCAGCCCGAGCAGGTACACCAGCGCACTGTAGCCAAGCAGGATGTACAGCGATTGCAGGCTGAAACTTGCCACCAGGCCATAGCTGGCAGCCAGCAACAGCAGGTTCTGCAACCGCGTGCTCCAGCACAGGCTCCAGTAGACAAGGAAGAACACCGTGAAGCAGAGGCCGAATTCGATCGAAAGGAAGCTCACAACGTAGTCCGTTACGTGACATCGAGGAGGGGGTAGCCCTGCGGCATGGGGCCGCGGGCTTGGGCGCGCGGATTATGGCAGAGGGCCAGAAGCCCCACAATCGGATCGCACAACGATTTGCAAGCCAGGCATGCGCCTATAAATGCAACAGAATGCTACAAAAGCCCGGCTGATTTGCTCCCCCTGCCCCGCTCTGCTAGTGTCGCGCCGTTCTGAACGCCACCGAGACAGTCGCCATGGCCCGCAAAAAAACCTCCATCGATTTCGAAAAATCCCTCGCTGACCTGCAAGCTCTGGTCGAGCGCCTGGAGAACGGCGAACTGTCGCTGGAAGACTCGCTGGCCGCTTTCGAGCAGGGCATCGCCCTGACCCGTGACTGCCAGGGCGCCCTGGCTCAAGCCGAACAGAAGGTGCAGATTCTGCTGGAGCGCGATGGCGAGCTGGCGGCGCAGCCGTTCGATGCGGAGCCCGAGGCATGATCAGCGCCTACCAGCAAAGCGCCCAGGCGCGGGTGGACGCGGCCCTTGAGCCGTTGTTCAAGGCCCCGTCCAAAGAGCTGGAGCGGCTGTATGCCGCCATGCGCTACAGCGTGATGAACGGCGGCAAGCGGGTGCGCCCGCTGCTGGCCTACGCTGCCTGCCAGGCCCTCGGCGCCCCAGCCGAGCACGCCAATGGCGCGGCCTGCGCCGTAGAGCTGATCCACGCCTATTCGCTGGTACACGACGACCTGCCGGCCATGGACGACGACGACCTGCGTCGCGGCCAGCCGACCACCCACAAGGCGTTTGACGAGGCCTGTGCGATTCTTGCTGGCGACGGGCTGCAGAGCCTGGCGTTCAGCGCCCTGCTCGACCCGCAGCTAAGCCCGCAAGCGGACACCCTGCGCCTGGCCATGGTCCAGGCGCTGGCCAAGGCGGCTGGCCCCGGCGGCATGGTGGGTGGCCAGGCCATCGACCTCGGCTCGGTGGGCGTGAAGCTCGACCAGCAGGCGCTGGAGTACATGCACCGGCACAAGACGGGTGCGCTGATCGAAGCCAGCGTGCGCCTCGGCGCCCTGGCCAGCGGCAATGCCCAGGCGGCGCAGCTCGACGCCCTGCAAACCTACGCGCAAGCCATTGGCCTGGCGTTCCAGGTGCAGGACGACATTCTCGATGTAGAAAGTGACACGGCAACCCTGGGCAAGCGCCAAGGCGCCGATATCGCCCGCGACAAACCGACCTACCCGGCGCTGCTTGGTCTGGATGCCGCCAAGGCCTATGCCCTGGAGCTGCGCGACCAGGCCCTGGCTGCGCTGCAAGGCTTCGGTGAAAACGCCGAACCCCTGCGGGCACTGGCGCGCTATATCGTCGAACGCCGCCACTGACACTTCCTCACGTTCTGTAGCAGCGGCCTTGTAACGCGAAAGGGCTGCAAAGCAGCCCTGGCGAATTATGCTGCGAAGCTAAAAACCTGGGGCCGCTTCGCAGCCCTTTCGCGACACGAGGCCGCTCCTACAGGGGCAGCTTTTCCTCCAATGGGTTAAACTGCCGCGTCTTCAAACCTATAACGACTCGCCTGATGCCCACGACGTTTCAAGAGATCCCCCGCGAACGCCCGGTCACGCCGTTGCTCGACCGCGCCGATACGCCAGCCGGCCTGCGCCGCCTGGCCGAAGCCGACCTTGAGCCGCTGGCCGACGAGCTGCGCCAGGAATTGCTCTACACCGTCGGCCAGACCGGTGGGCACTTTGGTGCCGGCCTTGGCGTCATCGAGCTGACGATCGCCCTGCATTACGTGTTCGACACCCCCGATGACCGGCTGGTGTGGGATGTGGGCCACCAGGCCTACCCGCACAAGATCCTCACCGGGCGCCGCAACCGCATGCTCAGCCTGCGCCAGAAGGACGGCATCGCCGCCTTCCCGCGGCGCAGCGAAAGCGAGTACGACACCTTCGGCGTCGGCCACTCCAGCACCTCGATCAGCGCAGCACTGGGCATGGCCATCGCCGCCCGCCTGCAAAACGAGGCGCGCAAGTCGATTGCCGTGATCGGTGATGGCGCACTGACCGCCGGCATGGCTTTCGAAGCGCTGAACCATGCGCAGGAAGTGAATGCCGACATGCTGGTCATTCTCAACGACAACGACATGTCGATTTCGCGCAACGTCGGCGGGCTGTCCAACTACCTGGCCAAGATTCTCTCCAGCCGCACTTACGCGAGCATGCGCGAAGGCAGCAAAAAAGTGCTGTCGCGCCTGCCAGGCGCCTGGGAAATCGCCCGCCGCACCGAAGAATACGCCAAGGGTATGCTGGTGCCCGGCACCCTGTTCGAAGAGCTGGGCTGGAACTACATCGGCCCGATCGATGGCCACGACCTGCCCACGCTGGTGGCGACCTTGCGCAACATGCGCGACCTCAAGGGCCCGCAGTTCCTGCATGTGGTCACCAAAAAAGGCAAAGGCTTCGCCCCCGCCGAAGTCGACCCGATTGGCTACCATGCCATCACCAAGCTGGAACCGGTCGACCAGCCCGTGGCGCCGAAGCAGCCCAGCGGGCCTAAGTATTCCGCCGTGTTCGGCCAGTGGCTGTGCGACATGGCCGCCGCCGACAACCGCCTGGTGGGCATCACCCCGGCGATGAAAGAAGGCTCGGACCTGGTCGAGTTCAGCGAGCGCTACCCAGAGCGTTACTTCGATGTGGCGATTGCCGAGCAGCACGCCGTCACCTTGGCCGCCGGTATGGCCTGCGAAGGTGCCAAGCCGGTGGTGGCGATCTACTCGACCTTCCTGCAACGTGCCTACGACCAGTTGATCCACGATGTCGCCGTGCAAGACCTCGATGTGCTGTTTGCCATCGACCGTGCAGGCCTGGTCGGCGAAGACGGCCCGACTCACGCGGGCGCCTACGACCTGTCGTACCTGCGCTGCATCCCCGGCATGCTGGTGATGACGCCAAGTGACGAGAACGAACTGCGCAAGATGCTCAGCACCGGCCACCACTACAAAGGCCCGGCGGCAGTCCGTTACCCGCGCGGCACCGGCCCGAATGCACCGATCAGCGGCGACCTCGATCCGCTGGAAATCGGCAAAGGCGTCGTGCGCCGCAAGGGCAGCAAGGTTGCCATGCTGGTGTTCGGCGTGCAGTTGGCTGAAGCCCTGCAAGTTGCTGAAGCCCTTGACGCCACTGTGGTCGACATGCGGTTCGTCAAGCCGCTGGACGAAGCACTGGTACTGGAAATGGCCGCCAGCCATGAACTGCTGGTGACCCTTGAAGAGAACGCCATCATGGGCGGCGCAGGCGCGGCAGTGGGTGAGTGCCTGGCCCGCGAGGCAGTGGTCAAGCCGCTGTTGCACCTGGGGCTGCCAGACCTGTACGTCGAGCACGCCAAGCCTGCGCAAATGCTGGCGGAGTGTGGGCTGGACGTGGCGGGGATTGAAGCCTCGGTCAGGGCGCGGCTGGCAAAGCTCGGCCTGTAAGCCAGTCGCTGTGAGCTGTGTAGGAGCGGCCTTGTGTCGCGAAAGGGCTGCGCAGCAGCCCCGGCGATATCGGCGTGGTGCACAAATCCTGGGGGTGCTACGCACCCCTTTCGCGACACAAGGCCGCTCCTACAGGGGATCGCGGCATGCCGGATGGCGCGGGTCAGCCTAGCTGGCGCGGGATGCGGTAGAGGTACAGCAACACCATGGTCGACAGCGCCAGCAGTATCTGTGGCACCGCCTCCAGCCCCACCAGCACCGACAATGCGGCCACCCAGGCCGGGAAACAGGCAAACAACATGGCCATGCGCCGAACCTGCGCCAGGGTGATCCAGGCGGCAGGCTCATCCGGGCTGCCCAGCGCTTTGTCTGTAGCGATCAACGCCCGCTTGTAGGCACCGAAACGCGGCAAGCTGAGGAACATGGTTGCAGCGCCCGCGATGAACAGCGGCATGGCCAACACGCCCATTTGCACGGCGCCACCAAAGGCCCAGGCCATCACCGGCAACGGCACCAGCCCCACGGCCAGGTACTGCCACCAGGCGAGTGCCAGGCGGCGCTTGACCTGCCCGCGTGTCACGCCTGCTCGCCCTGGTGCTTGTTGCCCATCATATGGCCGAGCTTGTCGGCCTTGGTCGCCAGGTACAGGCGGTTGTGCGGGTTGTGCCCGGTGTGCAGCGGCACACGCTCGGCCACCTTGATGTTCATGTCGGTCAGGGCTTTGACCTTGCGCGGGTTGTTGGTCATCAGACGCAGTGCGCTGACGCCCAGGTGCTCGAGCATCGGCAGGCACATGGCGTAGTCACGCTGATCGGCCGCAAACCCCAGGCGCTCGTTGGCTTCGACGGTATCGGCGCCGCCATCTTGCAGCTCGTAGGCGCGGATCTTGTTCAACAGGCCAATGCCTCGCCCTTCCTGGCGCAGGTACAGCAGCACACCACGGCCTTCGCGGGCGATGGCTTGCAGCGCGGCTTCAAGCTGCGAGCCACAGTCACAGCGCTGGCTGAACAGTGCGTCGCCAGTCAGGCACTCGGAATGCAGGCGCCCCAGCACCGGCTCACCGTCGGCAATCTCACCCAGGCTGAGCACTACGTGCTCGCGGCCAGTGGCTTCGTCGAGAAAGCCATGCATGGTGAAGGTCGCAAAAGGGGTCGGGAGTTTAGAGGCGGCAACAAAGACGACGGGCACGTTGTGCTCCTGGATGTAGGAATTTTCAATCGGCAGATTGTATCAGCAGCCCGCCATAGGTGCGCAGGCTGAATACCGGGGCTTAAGATCGAAAAGTTCGATGCTTATGGAGCACGCCCCTGCTACAGCTCAGAGCGGCTGGCTATTGGCAGTGAATGGGTACGGCTGCTTCCAGCGCTCGAAAATCGGCTTCAACTCGCCGCTGCGCACCAACTGCTGCATGCGCTGATCGAACAGGTCGCTGAGCGCCTTGCCGCGCGCGGTATTGCCGAACGCCAGGTACAACGGCAGCTCAGTCAGGTGGGTGCTGCGAAAAAGCCCGGGGTTGGCCGCGCGGCCAAGCACGTACTGAACCTCGGTGAAGGCATCGACATAGAAGTCGACGCGGTCATGCTCGAGCATCGGCAGAATCCCTTCACGGCGCTGTACCTCGCGAAATTCCTCGACATTGGACAGATAACTGCCGTAATCGTAGCCGCGCACCCAGGCCAGGCGGTATTTGCCGATGGTGTCCACAGTCGGCACCGGCTTGCTGGCCAGGCCCAGCACATAGATATGGTCCATATCGAAATGCCAGCGCGGATAGATATCGCCGCTTTCCTCGCCTTTGTAAGACCCCACCCAGGCATCGGCCTCTTCACGCTTGACCAGGCCCATTGCCCGGCTGTACGGCGCGCTTTGCGCCTGTACCTTGACCCCGGCCGGCTCGAACACCTTGCGCAGCACGTCCCAGGCAAGCCCGGTGCCATCGGCATTGGTGTAGTCGACCCATTCCTCGCTGACCAGGCGCACTTCGGCAGGCGCCTGCCCGGCAACGGCGCAGGGGCCTGCGACGAGCAACAGCAATGCCAGCAACACAGTCCTGAACCCCATCACCACGCTCCGTGCTTCATCTGTGCGGCCACAGCCACAGGTTGATCCACATGCCGCCCTTCCCGCACAAGACAATGGCCCCATGGCCGCAGCCACGCAAGCGCCCGCTCACACGGTCTGCCCGAAGTGCTGATAGCCGCGCTGTTGCGGGGTGATGTCCTGGCCATGCTCATCGCGCAGGCTGACGCCCTGGCCCGGCAAAACCCGGCCAATAACGTGGTACGGCTGCACCAGGGACGCCAGCGCCGCCTGCGGCGCGGTAAACGCCAGCACGTAGTCGTCGCCACCGGTCAGCGCCGCATGCAGCGCCGCATCACGCCCCAGCAGCGCCAGCAGCGCGGCAGACACCGGCACCTGCGCCTGATCAACCTGCAGCGCCACGCCTGAGGCCTTGGCGATATGGCCGCAATCGGCCAGCAGGCCGTCGGAGATATCCAGCGCCGCGCTGGCCAGGCCACGCAACTGCTCGCCAAGGCGCAACTGCGGCAGCGGCGCCCAGTAGTGATCAAGCAAGGGTTGCGCAACGTCGGCCGGCGCCGAGCGCTGGCCCAACACCAGCGGCAAAGCCCCGGCAGCGTTACCCAGGTCGCCGCCCACACACAGCAGGTCACCTGGCTGCGCGCCACTGCGACGCAACGCCTGGCCTGTTGGCACACGGCCAAACACCGTGACAGTGATACTGAGTGGGCCGCGGGTGGTGTCGCCACCGATCAGGCTGATGGCGCAGCGCCCGGCCATGCGGCCTAGGCCTTCGGCAAAGCCTGCAAGCCAGTTGCGGCCGACGTCAGGCAGGGTCAGGGCAAGGGTGAAAGCGATTGCCGTGGCGCCCATGGCCGCCAGGTCGCTGACCGCCACGGCCAACGCACGCTGGCCGAGCAGCAGGGGGTCACAGGCATCTGGAAAGTGCACACCGGCCACGAGCGTGTCGGTGGAGATTGCCAGCTGTTCGCCGGCAGGCAGGTCCAGCAGGGCGCAGTCGTCGCCGATACCAAGCGCCACGCCTTCGCCACCCTGCGCACAAGGCGCGGCGGCGAAGTAATGGCTGATCAGCTCGAACTCACCCATGGCGTGTCAGCGCTGCAATCAGCGCTTGTTCGCCTTGACTTCAGCTTCACGCAGGCGCGGGGCCAGCTTGTCCAGCACACCGTTGACGAACTTGTGACCGTCGGTGGCGCCGAACACTTTGGCAAGCTCGACACCTTCGTTAATGACCACGCGGAACGGCACGTCGACGCGCATCATGAACTCCCAGGTGGACAGGCGCAGCACTGACAGTTCGACCGGGTCGAGCTCTTCGAGCGGGGTGTCCAGACAAGGCTTGAGTGCCTCGTCGATTTCGTCCTTCTTCGCAGGCACCCCGTGCAGGATTTCGCGGAAGTAGGCACCGTCGACGTCGGTGAAATCGTTATCGACGCGGAACTGCGCCTCGACTTCGTTCAACGAATGCTTGGCAACGTGCCACTGGTAGAGCGCCTGGGTAGCGAGCTTGCGCGCTTCGCGGCGTTTGGCGCTTTTCGATGGCTTGCCAGCATCCGCAGGTTTTGGATCGCGCGGGTTGAAACGATCGCTTTCGTCGCTAATCACTTGGCCTCCAACTGCGCCAGCAGGCTGACCATTTCCAGAGCGGACAGGGCAGCTTCGGCACCTTTGTTACCGGCTTTGGTGCCGGAACGTTCGATGGCTTGTTCGATGGAATCGACGGTCAGAACGCCGAAGGCGACCGGAACGCCGAATTCCATGGACACCTGGGCCAGGCCCTTGGTGCACTCGCCCGCTACGTATTCGAAGTGCGGGGTACCGCCACGGATCACTGCGCCCAGGGCGATGATCGCGTCATAGGCACCCTGTTGGGCGACTTTCTGCGCGACCAACGGGATTTCGAAGGCACCCGGGGCACGGATGATGGTGATGTCGCTTTCGCTGACGCCGTGGCGAACCAGGGCATCGACGGCGCCGCTTACCAGGCTTTCAACAACGAAGCTGTTGAAGCGGCCAACCACCAAAGCATAGCGACCTTTGGGGGCGATGAAGGTACCTTCGATGGTCTTCAGGGTCATGTGCGATGTTCTCATCTTCAAGAGCGAGGCCGCGCTGTGGCGGCCTCGACAGGGTTTGGACTCGAGCTTGAGGGCGACAAAGACGCTTCAAGTCACTCGGAGGGCACGTATTCTACAACTTCCAGATCGAATCCGGATATCGCGTTGAACTTCATCGGCGAACTCATCAGGCGCATCTTGCGCACGCCAAGGTCGCGCAGGATCTGCGAACCGGCACCGACGGTGCTGTAAGTGGTCGGGGTCTTGGTCGGGGCATCGCCTGCGCTTTCGCGAATGTGCGCCAGCAGCACGTCGCCATCGAGCGGGTGGCCCAGCAGCAGCACCACGCCGCTGCCGGCCTCGGCCACGGCAGCCATGGCCGCGCGCAGGCTCCAGCGGCCCGGTTGCTTGACCAGCAGCAGGTCGCGCAGCGGGTCCATGTTGTGTACGCGCACCAGGGTTGGTTCTTCAGCGCAGATGTTGCCCAGGGTCAGGGCCATGTGCACGTCGCCTTCGACCGCGTCGCGGTAGGTGACCAGGTTGAACTCGCCCAGCTCGCTTTCTACCGGCTGCTCGGAGACGCGCTGGACGGTGCGCTCGTGGATCATGCGGTAGTGGATCAGGTCGGCGATGGTGCCGATCTTGAGGTTGTGCTGGGCGGCGAACACTTCGAGCTCGGCGCGACGCGACATGGTGCCGTCGTCGTTCATCACTTCGCAGATCACCCCGCTTGGCTCGAAACCGGCCATGCGCGCCAGGTCGCACGCCGCCTCGGTGTGGCCGGCGCGGGCCAGGGTACCGCCAGGCTGGGCCATCAGCGGGAAAATGTGGCCGGGGCTGACGATGTCTTCGGCCTTGGCGTCCTTGGCCGCCGCTGCCTGCACGGTGCGGGCGCGGTCAGCGGCGGAGATGCCGGTGGTAACGCCTTCGGCAGCTTCGATCGACACGGTGAACTTGGTGCCGAAGCCCGAGCCGTTGCGTGGTGCCATCAGCGGCAGCTTGAGCGTTTCGCAGCGCTCGCGGGTCATCGGCATGCAGATCAGGCCACGGGCGTGCTTGGCCATGAAGTTGATGTGTTCAGGCAGGCAGCATTCGGCTGCCATGATGATGTCGCCTTCGTTTTCGCGGTCTTCGTCATCCATCAGGATGACCATTTTGCCCTGGCGGATGTCTTCGACCAGTTCTTCGATGCTGTTGAGCGCCACGCGGCACCCCCTTCTCAATCAGGATTTCAAGAAGCCGTTGGCGGCCAGGAAGCTTTCGGTAATGCCACTGCCCTTGCTCGGTTCGGCAGCCTTGTCGCCCAGTAGCAGACGCTCCAGGTAACGGGCCAGCAGGTCGACCTCAAGGTTGACCCGACGCCCTGCGCGGTAGTCGGCCATGATGGTTTCGGACAGGGTGTGCGGGACGATGGTCAGCTCGAACTCGGCGCCATCGACCTCATTGACCGTCAGGCTGGTGCCGTCGACGGTGATCGAGCCCTTGTGGGCGATGTACTTGGCCAGCTCTTTGGGCGCGCGCACGCGGAACTGGATGGCGCGGGCGTTATCGGCACGCGAGACGATCTCGCCGACACCGTCGACGTGGCCGCTGACCAGATGGCCACCCAGGCGAGTGGTCGGGGTCAGGGCCTTTTCGAGGTTGACCCGGCTGCCGCTCTTGAGGTCGACCATGGCGGTGCGCTTGAGGGTCTCGACGCTGACGTCGGCCCAGAAGCCGTCGCCAGGCAGCTCGACGGCGGTCAGGCACACACCGTTGACGGCAATGCTGTCGCCGAGCTTGACGTCGCCCAGGTCGAGCTTGCCGGTTTCGACGTAAACACGCACGTCACCACCCTTGGGGGTCATGCTGCGGATGGTGCCGATGGATTCGATGATGCCGGTGAACATGCTGCTCTCCTGATAAAACGGGCTGCGCGGAGCCAGCCCGGCATTCTATACGTCGGCGGCCGGCAGCGGGATGGCCGTCACCCGCCAGTCATCGCCGACTGCGCGCATTTCGGTAATTTTCAACCGCGGTGCCGCGCTCATCTGCGTCAACGGCCAGTCCAGCAACGGGCGGGCCTGTGAGCCGAGGAAGGTGCCGGCAACAAACAACTGGAATTCGTCGATCAGCCCCAGCCGGGCGAAAGCGCCCGCCAGGCCAGCACCGGCCTCCAGCAGGATTTCATTGACCCCGCGCTCAGCCAGCACACCTAACAGCGCCGGCAGGTCGACCTGGCCATCGCTGCCGGGCAACACCAGCAGTTCGTGGCCTGCGGCTACGTAGCGTGGGTCGGGCGCTGCGGCGGTGACCACCAGCGCGGGGCCGGCGGCGAAGAACGGCGCGTCCAGCGGCAGGCGCAGGCGCCCGTCGATCAGCACCCGCAGCGGCGGGCGCGACAGCGCCAGGGCGGTGGTTTCGGCATCCAGGCCCAGCTCGCTGGCGCGCACTGTCATGCGGGCGTGGTCTTGCAGCACACTGGCGGCACTGGTCAGCACCACGCTTGAACGGGCGCGCAGGCGCTGCACCGCGGAGCGAGCCGCAGGGCCGGTAATCCACTGGCTCTCGCCGCTGGCCATGGCGGTGCGACCGTCCAGGCTCATGGCAAGCTTTGCCCGCACGAGCGGCAGGCCGTGTTCCATGCGTTTGAGAAACCCTGGGTTGAGCGCCCGCGCTTGGGCTTCGAGCACGCCACTGACCACTTCGATGCCGGCCTGCTGCAAGCGCCGCAGGCCGTTGCCGGCCACTTGCGGGTTTGGGTCCTGCATGGCTGCTACCACCCGCGCCACCCCTGCCTGCACCAGCGCTTCGGCGCACGGCGGGGTGCGGCCGTGGTGGCTGCAGGGTTCGAGGGTGACATAAGCGCAGGCGCCACGGGCGCGCTCACCGGCCTGGCGCAGGGCATGCACCTCGGCGTGCGGCTCGCCGGCACGTACATGCCAGCCTTCGCCGACTACCTCGCCATCGCGCACGATGACGCAGCCTACGCGCGGGTTGGGGTGGGTGGTGTACAAGCCCTTGCGGGCCAGTTCCACGGCCCGGGCCATGTAGTGGGCATCGAGAATGGCGGCTTGGCTGGGCATGGCTACTCTTTGGCTGGCTCGCGGGCCAGGCGGTCGATTTCTTCGCGGAACTCGTCGAGGTCCTGGAAGCGTCGGTACACCGAGGCAAAACGAATGTAGGCGACTTCGTCGAGCTTGCGCAGCTCGCCCATCACCAGTTCACCCACCACCAGCGACTTCACTTCGCGCTCACCGGTGGCCCGCAGCCGGCTTCTGATGTGCGCAAGGGCGGCTTCCAGGCGCTCGACGCTGACTGGGCGCTTTTCCAGCGCGCGCTGCATGCCGGCACGCAGTTTGTCTTCGTCGAAGGGCTGGCGCGTGCCGTCCTGCTTGATCAGCCGGGGCAGGACCAGCTCGGCGGTTTCGAAGGTGGTGAAGCGCTCGCCGCAGGCGAGGCATTCGCGACGGCGACGCACCTGCTCGCCCTCGGCGACCAGACGCGAGTCGATGACCTTGGTGTCGTTGGCACCGCAAAAGGGACAGTGCATGGTGGCAGGCAACAAAAAAAGGGAGGGCCATGGTAGCGCATTGCACTGGCAAGACAAGCCAAAGGGGTTAACATCCAAGGGAAATCTGCCCGCCAAGGACTCACATTCATGCATCATCGAGCGCTCGTCGTGCTGTGCTGCGCCGCCCTGCTTGCCGCCTGCGGCAGCGACCGGCCCAAGACCGAGCCGGCTGCACCACCGGCGCCAGCTAAAACTGCCACCAGCAAAACCGTGCCACTGGGCCCGCTGCCGGCATATCAGCGCGAGCTCAGCGGCACGCTGCTGGAAATCCCTGCCGGCGCTACCGTGGAACTTGCGCTGCTGGTCATTGATGAACGTGGCCGCCCGCAGCAACTGCTCGCCAGCAGCACCTTGACCGGCACCGGCCAGGCCCTGCCCTATCAACTGCGCTTCAACCCCGAAGCTTTCCCGGCCGGGGCCAGGGTCGAACTGCGCGGCCGCGCCAGCCAATCCGGCCAGTTGATCATGCACCTGCCGCCGCAACCGATCGCCCAGGCACAAACCCAGGCCACTGGCCCGCTGCGCTTCGAACAGGCGCCGTAAATGGCACCGCTCGCCTTGCAACAGGCCCTGAGCGGCCTGATTGGTGAAGCGCGCCTGGTTATCAGTGCGCTGCCTGACTGCGCACTCAAGCTGTGGCTGCTCGACGAGCACAACATGGACCGGGCATTCAGCAGCGAAGAAACCCGGCGCATTCTTGAAGAGCCACCGTACTGGAGCTTTTGCTGGGCCAGCGGCCTGGCCATGGCCCGGTACCTGGCTCGCCACCCCGAGTGGGTGCGTGGCAAGCGGGTGCTGGATTTCGGCGCAGGTTCCGGCATTGCCGGCATTGCTGCTGCCCGTGCCGGCGCCCTTGAGGTCGTGGCCTGTGACCTTGACCCACTGGCGCTTGCAGCCTGCCGGGCCAATGCTGCGCTCAATAGTGTGAAACTGAGCTACAGCAGCGACTTTTTTGCCGAGGCCGACCGCTACGACCTGGTGCTGGTGGCCGACGTTCTGTACGACCGCGCCAACCTGCCGTTGCTCGACCATTTTCTAAGCCGCGCCCGACAGGCGCTGGTGGCGGACTCGCGGGTGCGCGACTTCAGCCACCCGCTCTACCGCTCGCTCGGCACACTGGATGCGCTGACCCTGCCGGACCTTGCCGAACCGCACGAATTCCGCCGGGTCAGCCTGTACCACGCCAGCCGCGAGCCTTTATAGTGATGCCATTCACCGTTTTGCGAGAGTCACGATGAACCAAGCACCTGTTACCAACGATGTGCCGTATATCTTCGATGCCACCGATGCCAGCTTCCAGCAACTGGTCATCGAGAACTCGTTCCACAAGCCGGTGCTGGTCGATTTCTGGGCTGAGTGGTGCGCCCCGTGCAAGGCTCTGATGCCGCTGCTGGCGAAAATCACCGAGGGTTACCAGGGCGAATTGCTGCTGGCCAAGATCAACTGCGATGTCGAGCAGCAGGTGGTAGCGCAGTTCGGTATTCGCAGCCTGCCGACCGTGGTGCTGTTCAAGGATGGCCAGCCGGTCGACGGGTTTGCCGGCGCCCAGCCTGAATCGGGCATCCGCGCCATGCTCGAACCGCACGTGCAAATGCCGGCACCGCCCACCGCCACGCCGCTGGAACAAGCCAAGGCGCTGTTTGCCGAAAGCCGCTTCAGCGAAGCCGAAGCGCTGCTGCAGGCACTGCTGGGTGAAGACAACAGCAACGCCGAAGCACTGATCCTGTATGCCCGCTGCCTGGCAGAACGCGGCGAGTTGGGCGAGGCGCAAGTGGTGCTGGACGCAGTCAAGAGCGACGAGCACAAGGCCGCCCTGGCCGGCGCTAAGGCGCAACTGACCTTCCTGCGCCAGGCCGCCAGCCTGCCAGAGGCTGCCGAGCTGAAAAGCCGCCTGGCGCAAAACCCGCAGGATGACGAGGCGGCGTACCAGCTGTGCATCCAGCAACTGGCGCGCCAGCAGTATGAAGCCGCGCTGGACGGTCTGCTCAAGCTGTTCCAGCGCAATCGCGGTTACGAGAACGGCCTGCCACACAAGGCATTGTTGCAGGTGTTCGAACTACTCGGCGGTGATAATCCGCTGGTCGGCAGCTATCGCCGCAAGCTGTTCGCTGCAATGTATTGAAGGTGCGCGGTGGGCTCGAACGCTGTCCGGCGAGCCCACTGTCACACGCGCTCAACTCACCTTGTTGCTCATGGTAACGAACTCCCGAACGCTTTTCAGCGGCAGCGGCAAGATGATCACGGCCCAGTACAGCCGAATATCATCCTTCTCGATCGCCAGCACCACGGAGAACGGTTGGTCACTTCCGGGGGTGAACGCCCCGGAAGCATCCATCACACCGCCGCCGTCCAGCACACGCCACTCGATGTCTGCGGGCGCAACGACAACCTCTTCACCGCGCCGGTTCAGGTAGCAGAGTGTCAGCCCAACCTGGTACCCCCGCTCATCGACCCGCAGATAATGCGTCGGACTGGCATTGAGCACTACATAGGTGGACATCACCGGGTTGCCGGGGGTGCCAGACACGACTTTGTCGATCACTACCGGAGAAAATCCAGAAGTCTTGCGCATGCAAGCTCGCAAGGTCTTGCCTGATGTGTCGTGCGGCTCCCCAGGATCATCCGGCGGGCAATACCAGCAGGCATCGCCATGCGGATCAAGGGCGCCGTGGGCCTTACCCTGGAATGTCCAGCTCAGCGTGCCCCCGGTATGCGGCATTACAGACATGAGGGTGCGTTGACGCACGCCGCTCACCATCTTCACCAAGGGTGAAGTATGCTGTCGTGCGGCAACCGGGACATACTTGAGCGTCGATCCGGCGCCCCAAGGGTAGTCGTAGAGAACTTCCATGGCGTGGTCTACGATTTGATCGGGCACGACAACGGACTTGAAGAGCAGGGTATCGACTGGGTACAGCACCTGCATAAACTCATCCATGGCGCTTGCTAAGGGGTCCTTGAACGAGAGCTCATTGTTCAGGCCCCCATTCCTGGCACCCGCCGAATGGTAATGGTAGACCGAGGGCAGGTTGTTGATCGGCGAGGCCGGGAGGCCCGAAGACCTCTGGGTGGGCAGTAGCCCGTCCTCTCCGTCATCGCGAGCCAGATACAACCAATACCAGTCGGTTTTGTCCGACGCCTTGCGCACGTAGAAGTGAGCAGGAACCACGTAGTAAGCGTTGTTGAATGGCGTCAGCTCAACATGGCGCAGCCTCACCAACCGCTGTGAGTCTGGCAGTGCCTCGAATCGCTGACGGTAGCCCAGTGCAGCAGCCTCGTCCGGCTCGAAGGCTGCTGCCCCCAGGTAAGCCATATAAAACCGCGAACCTTTGGAAACCTTGATATTGACGCGGCCATCCTCGCCAAAGACCCCAACGAAAGCGTCGAGGTGAAACTCCTGGAACAGATAACGGTTGGCTGTGCGGTCGACAACCTGAATTTCCCTGACACTTCTGATGTGGTCTCCCAGGTCCATGGCCAACTGAGTGATGGTATCGCTGAGGACCTGCCTGCGCACTTCCACTTTCCCCGGGCTGCAGTATGGCGAATTGAACAACATCAGGGGCCGGGACAGCACGGTATCAGCGACCTCCCAATGCAGGCCCGCCTCTAT
Organism: Pseudomonas farsensis; assembly: GCF_014268805.2. Lineage (GTDB taxonomy): Bacteria > Pseudomonadota > Gammaproteobacteria > Pseudomonadales > Pseudomonadaceae > Aquipseudomonas > Aquipseudomonas farsensis. Next base: position 1,238,609 of record NZ_JABWRF020000002.1, on the reverse strand, counting down.
GACCCGATCGAAATGGACGCGATCGAGGTCATCGCTGCCCGTATGGTCACCCACCCACTGCGAGGCACAGTACTCATCGACATGACGGCCATTGAACCGCGCATTGATGTACCACCAGATGATGGATCTTGGCACCACGGGGTCAGGTATTTGCGAGTCTTCTGTGTCCATGAACGTATGCCTCCGAGTTGGTAGGCATACTGATAGCACCGCCGAACTCGGCCGGACAACTGACAAAAATGACAGGTCTGAGGCGGCTTGCGGTCAGCCAAGCCAGCAATAAACAGGGGCATCGGTACCGCTTTGCACGCGCACCTGCGCGCAATGTCGCAGCCTGACCAGCAACCGCTTGCCACTTGCCGTGCTGCCGGTCAGCGTTTCCAACCGCTCCAGCAGCTCGGGGCCGTTGATACGCCCGGCCTGGCGCAGCAGCTCACAAGCGGCCGCCCAGTGGCCATCGTCCACGCGGGCAGCAGGTTGCGCCGCAGCTGGGGCCGGGGTCTGCGCTGCCGCAGGCGCATGCGCCTGCAGCCCACGCGCCAGCTGCGCCCATTGCGCGGGGTCCAGCTCGATGGTCAGGTCCACCGGCCAGTCACCAATCTGTCCACGAATTCTCATGAAGTGTTCCTTTGCATACGGGTCAAAGTTGGCATGCTACAGCAACATGAAACCTGTGCACGGCGGGGTGGCGATACGCCAAAAAGTTGTTATAACATTACTAAAACTGTCCAAGCCGCTTCTGGAGCTGTTCATGCGTCGTCTGCTGCTCGCCCTGCCCTTTGCCCTGCTGCCCCTGGCCGTGGCCCATGCCCACGACGAACACGATCATGACCACGGCACCCTTGCCGCCCACGAGCATGGCGTAGCCAAACTCAACGTGGTGCTCGACGGCAATACCCTGGAACTGGAACTGGACAGCCCGGCGATGAACATCGTCGGCTTCGAGCATGCCGCTACCAGCGATGCCGACAAAGCCAAGGTCGCCGCCGCGCGCAAACAACTGGAGCAACCGCTGGCCTTGTTCAACCTGGCCCAGGCGGCCGGCTGCAAGGAAGATCAGCAAGCGCTTGAAAGCCCGCTGTTCGGTGATGCTGCCGAGGGCGACAAACATGAACACGGCCATCAGCACGCCGACATCAATGCTCATTACCAACTGGCCTGCAGCAACCCGGGCAAGCTCACCCAGGTTGACCTCGCCCCCCTGTTCAAAGCCTTCGCGCAGACGCAGAAAATCAATGTGCAGTTGATCGGCCCGAACGGCCAGAAAGGCCTGGAAGCCACCGCCGCCAAGGCCGTGGTCGCGTTCTGAATGGGCCAGGCGCTGATCGAGCTTGAGGATGTGACGTTCGCCTGGCCGGGCCAGGCGCCGCTGCTGGACATTGCCCAGTTTCGCCTTGAGGCCGGCGAGGCGCTGTTCCTCAAAGGCCCAAGCGGCAGCGGCAAGACCACCCTGCTTGGCCTGCTGGGCGGGGTAAACCGCCCAGGCCAGGGCCGCATCCGCCTGCTCGGCCAGGACCTGGCCAGCTTGAGCCAGGGCGCCCGCGACCGTTTTCGGGTCGACCACACCGGTTATATCTTCCAGCAGTTCAACCTGCTGCCGTTTCTGTCGGTGCGCGAAAACGTCGAGCTGCCCTGCCGCTTCTCGAAAAGCCGCGCCGCACGCGCCAGCCAGCGCCACGGCAGCATCGACCAGGCCGCTGCGCACCTTCTTGAGCACCTTGGCCTTAACCAGCCTGGCCTGCTGGCGCGCCGCGCCGGCAGCCTGTCGATCGGCCAGCAGCAACGGGTGGCCGCCGCCCGCGCGCTGATCGGCCAACCGGAGCTTGTGATCGCCGACGAGCCCACTTCGGCGCTGGATGCCGACACCCGCGAGGCGTTCATTGGCCTGCTGTTCAATGAGTGCCGCGCGGCCGGCTCCAGCCTGCTGTTCGTCAGCCATGACCAAAGCCTGGCGCCGCTGTTCGACCGCCACCTGTCCCTGGCCGAACTCAATCGCGCCGCCAAGCCCCGGGAGGCCTGATGTACCTGCTCCGCCTAGCCTTGGCCAGCCTCGCCAACCGCCGCTTCACCGCGTTACTCACAGCCTTTGCCATCGCCCTTTCGGTGTGCCTGTTGCTGGCTGTCGAACGGGTGCGCACCGAAGCCCGCGCCAGCTTTGCCAGCACCATCAGCGGCACCGACCTGATCGTCGGCGCACGCTCGGGCTCGGTGAACCTGCTGCTGTATTCGGTATTTCGCATCGGCAACGCCACTAACAATATCCGCTGGGACAGCTACCAGCACATCGCCAAGGACCCACGGGTAAAGTGGGCCATCCCTATCTCGCTGGGCGATTCGCACCGCGGCTACCGCGTGCTGGGCACCACCGGCGAGTACTTCGAGCACTATCAGTACGGGCGCCGCCAGCACCTGCAACTGAGCCAGGGCCGGCCCTTTGCCGACAACCCGTTCGACGTGGTGCTGGGCGCAGAAGTGGCCGAGGCGCTGCACTACAAGCTCGGCGACAAACTGGTGCTGGCCCACGGCGTAGCGGCCATCAGCCTGGTCAAGCACGACGATAAACCCTTCACCGTGGTCGGCGTGCTGCAACGCACCGGCACCCCGGTGGACCGCACCCTGCATATCAGCCTCGCAGGCATGGAAGCGATCCATATCGACTGGCACAACGGCGTGCCGGCGCGCGGCGCAGGGCGCATCAGTGCCGAGCAGGCGCGGGCCATGGACCTGCAACCAGCGGCCATCACCGCGTTCATGCTGGGCCTGAACAACAAGATCGCCACCTTCAGCGTGCAGCGTGAAATCAACGAATACGGCAACGAGCCGTTGCTGGCGATTCTGCCGGGGGTGGCCTTGCAGGAGCTGTGGAGCCTGATGGGCACTGCCGAGCAGGCGCTGTTCGTGGTGTCGCTGTTTGTGGTGCTGACCGGGCTGATCGGCATGCTCACCGCCATCCTCACCAGCCTCAACGAGCGCCGCCGGGAAATGGCCATCTTGCGCTCGGTGGGCGCACGCCCCTGGCACATCGCAGGCTTGCTGGTGCTTGAAGCGCTGGCCCTGGCGCTGGCGGGTATCGGCGCTGGGCTGGGTTTGCTGTATGCCGGTATCGCCCTGGCCCAAGGGTATGTGCAAGCCAACTACGGGCTGTATCTGCCGCTGGCTTGGCCCAGCGCCCATGAGTGGACACTGCTGGCGATCATTCTTGGCGCCGCGCTGCTGATGGGCAGCGTGCCGGCCTGGCGCGCCTATCGGCAGTCGCTGGCCGATGGCCTGTCGATTCACCTTTGAGGATGGGCCATGGCTAAGCGAGAGCAGTTATTGGGGGAGCGGGCTTGCCCCGCGCTGGGGCCAGTCTTGATGGCACCGGCCTTGCCTGTGTACGCGGGGCAAGCCCGCTCCTATGTCGGGTGGTTGCTGGCCGTGCTGTTGCTGCCAGCCTTGTGCTGGGCCGGCGAGCCCCGCGAGCTGGACTGGCCGGCGCTGATCCCCGAGGGCGCGCCAGTGATTGCCCCGCAACTGGCGCCGCTGCACGACCTGTCGCAGATCGGCAACGCGCTGGCTGCCGAGTCCGCGCCGGCTGCGCACCAGCAGGCGCCGGCCGCCCCGGTGGTCAAGGCGCTGGATGGCCAGGTGGTCAAGCTGCCCGGCTACATCGTGCCGCTTGAGGTGAGCGAAGAAGGCCGTACCACCGAGTTTCTGCTGGTGCCGTACTACGGCGCCTGCATCCACGTGCCGCCGCCGCCGTCCAACCAGATTGTGCACATCGTCAGCGAGATGGGCGTGCGCGTTGAAGACCTCTACCAGCCGTACTGGATCGAAGGCACCCTGCGCGTCAAAGCCTCCAGCAGCGAGCTGGCCGAGGCCGGTTATCAAATGGAAGCCGAAAAAATCTACGCCTATGAGCTGAAATGAGAAAGGTTCCCCGGCTGTGATGCTGCTTCGTTGAGCTGGGTCAAACATTCTGTTTAGGCGGCTCCGTACCATTGGACTACTTGATTACTTACGTCCTTTGGGAGCTTCCATGAACAAGTCCTTGCTCGGCGCCTCGCTCGTTGCCCTGGCGCTCGCAGCGCCCGTTGCCCACGCCCACCAGGCGGGAGATTTCATCCTCCGCGCCGGCGCCATCACCACCGCGCCGAACGAAAACAGCAGCGATATCAAGCTCGATGGCGCCAAAGTGCCGGGCACCAAGGCAACCCTGGACAGCGACACCCAACTGGGCCTGGCCTTCGCCTATATGCTCACCGACCACATCGGCCTTGAGCTGCTGGCTGCTACCCCGTTCCAGCACACTGTAGGCGTCAAAGGCCTCGGCGCAGGCCTGGACGGCAAGCTGGCAGACATCAAGCAACTGCCGCCAACCCTGTCGCTGCAGTACTACCCGATGGCACCGACCTCCAAGTTCCAGCCATACGCTGGCGTTGGTCTGAACTACACCCTGTTCTTCGATGAAGACCTGAGCAGCAAGCGCAAGAGCGAAGGCTTCAGCAACCTGAAGCTGAAAAACTCGGTGGGCCTGGCCGGCCAACTGGGCATGGACTACATGCTGACCGAAAACCTGCTGTTCAACGCCGCCGTCTGGTACGTCGACATCGACACCCAGGCCACCATGAATGGCCCGAGCGCTCTGGGCGTAGGCCGCACCAAGGTCGACGTCGACGTCGATCCATGGGTGTACATGGTCGGTCTCGGCTACAAGTTCTGATAGGCAGCGACTTTCTGGCCGTAAGGTAAGAACGCTCCTACAAAGCCCGCAGCATTGCTGCGGGCTTTTTGTTTTGCAGGACCGCGCAGATGCACGCCAACGCGCTGATAGCCGCGCCCAGCCCACACACCGCAGGCCACCCCGCCGCTTCATACATCCAGCTTGCAGCCATCGCCCCCAGGCCGCTGCCCACCGAATAACAGCACATGTAAGCGCCAATCAGCCGGCTGGCCATCGCCGCACGCCCGCCCAGCAACAGGCTCTGGTTGGTGACGTGCACTGCCTGCACCGCAAGGTCCAGCATCAGTACGCCGAGAATGAACGCCAGCAGCGAGTGGTCAAGCATCGCGCTGGGCAGCCAGGAAAGCGTCAGCAACGCCAAGGCCAGAACGGTTGTGCGCGGGCCGTGCCCTTGGTCTGCCAGCCGTCCGGCGCGGGACGCCGCCAGGGCGCCGGCCACACCGGCCAGTCCGAACAAGCCAACCTGGGTGGGGCTCAACGCATGCGCAGGCGCCGTCAGCGGCAGCACCATGGCCGACCACAACACGCTGAACGCGGCGAATATCAGCAACGCCAACAAGCCACGTTGGCGCAGCAGGCGGTCGTCACGGTAAAGCCTCAGGGTCGACAGCAGCAGGTCACGATAACGTTGGCCGGCGCTGGCGGCGGGCGTTGCCGGCAAACGCCATGCAAGCAGCATCGCCATCAGCAGCGCCAACCCCGCTGCGCCAACATACACCCCGCGCCAGCCCAGCAGGTCAGCGAACACGCCGGACACCAGCCGCGCCAGCAAAATGCCCAATACGATCCCGCTGGTCACTGTGCCGACCGCTTGGCCCTGCTGCGCCGGGCTCGCCAAAGTAGCGGCATGCGCCACCATCACCTGCACCACCACTGCCATCAGCCCGACCATGGCCATCGCCGCCAGCAGCATCGCCCAGCCTTGGGCCAGCGCCACGGCCAGCAGCGCACCACTGGCGACCAGCAGTTGCGTGAGGATCAGGCGTTTGCGCCCGAGCAAGTCGCCCAGCGGCACGATCAGCAGCAACCCGACGGCGTACCCCGCCTGGGTTGCGCCCACCACCAGCCCGACACGCGCCAGCGGTACACCCAGGCTCAGCGCCATGGCCGCGAGCAGGGGCTGGGCGAAGTACACAGTGGCGACCGCCAGGGCGCAGGCAGCAGCCAGTAACAGGGTCAAGCCGCGGCTTAGCGGAACATCGGTCATGAAGGCACTCCTGACAATCTGGTTGCTAATTGAAACCACAGACTGGCTTTCTAGCAAATGTGGTTTTAATCTGCAACCAAAGTCACCCGCGGATATTCAGATGCTCGACGACAATAACCAGCAATGCCCCGTGGCCCGTGCCTTGGACGTGATCGGCGATCGTTGGTCGCTGATGATCCTGCGCGATGCCTTCGATGGGCTGCGCCGCTTCAGCGAATGGCAGAAGAACCTGGGGCTGGCGAAGAACATTCTGGCGGACCGGCTCAAGTCGCTGGTCGAGGCTGGGTTGCTGGATCAGCAACCGGCCTCCGATGGCAGCGCGTACAAGGAATACGTGCTGACCGACAAGGGGCGTGCCTTGTTTACGGTAATCGTCGGCCTGCGCCAGTGGGGGGAGCAGTACCTGTTCAGCAGCGGGGAGCCGCGCTCAGAACTGGTCGATGGGCGCGGGCAGCCGCTTGAGAGGCTGCAGGTTCGTGCGCAGGATGGCGCGGCGGTTGAAGCCCAAGGCTGCCGGCGCCGGGTTGTTCGCCACGCAGCGGGCTCTGTGGGGGCCCCCTCGCCAGCCAGTCCTTTGTAGGAGCTGGCGACAGCCTGCGATTAGGCCGTCAGCCTTTGCCGAGCAACCGCGCCAAACCATCAACGAACGGGGTTGGTTCAGGCAACTCGAAGCGCGCCAGCAAGCGGCTGTTATCAGCACGCGAATGGCGGATATCACCCGAGCGCGCCGGGCTGTAGCTGACCGCAGGCAGACTGCCGACCACGGTTTCCAGCGCAGCCAGCAGTTGCTTCAGCGAGGTCGCCTGGTTCAGGCCGATGTTCACCGCGCCCTCTTCAACCTGTGGCATTGCCAAGGCCTGCACCATCACCTTGACCAGGTCGCCCACATACAGGAAATCACGGGTTTGCTCGCCATCGCCGAAAACGGTAATGGGCTGGCCGTTGACGGCGCGTTCGGCAAAGATGCTGATCACCCCGGAATACGGCGAGGAAGGGTCCTGGCGCGGGCCGAAAATATTGAAGAAGCGGAACACCACCGGCTCAAGGCCATGCTGGCGGCGATAAAAGTCCAGGTACTGCTCGCTGGCCAGCTTGTCTACCGCATAGGGCGTCAGCGGCGCTTTGAGCGTGTCTTCGGCAATCGACTGGCCCTCGCCGTTGTTGCCGTACACCGCGGCACTGGAGGCGAACAGCACGCGCCGTACGCCATTCAGGCGCATGGCTTCGCAGACGTTGAGGGTGCTGATGAAGTTGCTCTGGTGGGTTTTCACCGGGTCATCGACCGAGGCCTGCACCGAGGCCACCGCCGCCAAGTGCACCACGGCCTGGCAACCTTCAGCGGCACGTGCCACCAAGGCGGCATCGGCGGCATCGCCCTGGATCAGTGTCAGACGTGGATGATCAAGTTGCAGGTTCTCGCGCTTGCCGCTGGACAGGTCATCGAGGATGCGCACCGTGTGGCCAATTTCCAGCAGTGCATCACTCAGATGCGAGCCGATGAAGCCGGCACCGCCGGTAATCAGGATGGGGGCATCAGCCATGTCGGTAGAAACGGTCCAGTAGGGGCGGCAAGCCAGCGCGCCAGGCGCGGGGCTTGATGCCGAAAGTATGAAGGATCTTCTTGCAGGCCAGCACCGCATGCTGCGGTTCTTCGCTGGCATCCGGGCGGGCGGCATGGGCCTGGGCGGTCGGGGCCTGCACCGCCAGCTGGCGCCAATGGGCAGCCTCGGTCAGGATCGCCTGGCCCAACGCCAGCGGTGTGGTCGCCTCATTGCCGGCGTAGTGGTAGGTGCCCCACAGCGGCGCCTTGCAATCGAGCTGTTTGAGCACCGAGAGGATCACCCGTGCGGCATCATCGACCGGCGTCGGGTTGCCGCGCCGGTCATCGGCCAGCAGCAGTTCCTGAGGCTGTTCGGCGCGGGTGAGGAAGCGCCCGAGCGAGCCATCGCGGCTTTCGTCGAGCAGCCAGCCAAAGCGCACCAGCACATGCTGCGGGCAGGTCGCGCGCACGCTTTGCTCGATACGCCACAACGCCTGGCCGCGCAGGCCGAGCGGGACCGGTTCGTCCTTCTCGCTGTAGGCCGTGGCCCGCGAGCCATCGAAAACGCGGTAGCTGGACGGTTGCACCAGCACGATTTCGTGGTGCTGGCACAACTCGGCGAGGCGCTCCACAGCGCGCTCCTGTTGCGCAAGGCGCGGCTCGCTGACCGACTCGGCCTGGAACCAGTCGAAGTAGTAGGCCAGATTGACCACGGCGGCCGGGCGCTGCTCGTCGAGCAGCAGCGTCAGGCTGGCCGCATCCCAGCCGCCCTCAGGCGGACGCGGCGCCAGGAAGGCGATGTCTTCCTCGGCCCCAAGGCGAATAAGCGCTTGCCCGAGGGCATTGCCACCACCCAACAGCATCAGGCGCATACGCATAGAGTCAGAAGGTCCGGTCAGATCGATGGAGGAAAGAGCCATTTTGCGGTGTGTGCGGGGGGAAGTGCAACCCGGCCCCGTGGGTGGGGTATGCGTGGTGTTTTAAACCTAGGTAGATCTTTCCTTATATGAGGAAACAGCTCATAGCCGTGCAGGAAGGCTCTGACTATTCAACACAGCAAGATCAAGCGCCAATAGTCGTCATGCCTCGCTGCCAATAATTCGCAGCGCCCCCGCCTGGACTAAAGGTATGCAGCACTGTTTGTACCCCCATCGAGCACCTTATCCACCGACTGGTTTATCAGGCTCAGGCACTGCCCGGGGCCGCGTGTCGATGCTACAGTTCGACGCCTTTCGCGCCCTGTTGGTGCGCCTGTTCGGCTACTGCCTTTGCCCTCGATCATCGACGAACACCCCACTGCCGCTACGCGGTTGAACAGGAGCGCCTTAATGTTGGACCCTTCGCTGGCCCCCGGGCTTGAAGTACTGCTGATACTGACGGCAGTAGCCTTGCTAGCCGGATTTCTCGACGCCATTGCCGGCGGCGGCGGCCTGTTGACCTTGCCTGTGCTGTTCCTGGCCGGCATCGACCCACTGGCGGCCATCGCCACCAACAAGTTCCAGGCCGCCTCGGCCACTGTGTCCGCCACCACCGCCTTTGCCCGCAGAGGCATGATCGAATGGCGCAGCGGCCTGCCCATGGCGCTCATGGCGTTCATCGGCGGCGCGGCGGGTGCGCTGTCGATCAGCCTGGTGCCCTACGCCCTGCTGCAGGCTTGTGTTCCGGTTTTGTTGATCCTGGTGGCGGCCTGGTTTGCCTTTACCCCAAAACTGCAGGACCAGCCCCGCAAAGCGCGCATCACCGTCAGCCTGTTCTGCCTGGCGGTGGCGCCTGTGATCGGCTTTTATGATGGGGTGTTCGGCCCCGGCGTCGGCTCGTTTTTCATGCTGGCTTGCGTGCTGCTGCTGGGCCAGCAGTTGATGCAAGCGGTGTGCACAAGCAAGCTGCTTAACGCCGCCTGCAATTTGGGCGCGCTGTCGGTATTTGCGTTGGGTGGCGCGATCATCTGGCCACTGGCACTGGCTATGGCGGCAGCTGCGGTGGTCGGTGCGCAACTGGGCGCGCGCTGCGCAGTACGCTTCGGCCCCGGGCTGATCAGGCCGCTGCTGGTGGGGGTGTGCTGCGTTATGGCGGTGAAGCTGCTGAGCAGTGCCGGCAACCCGCTGGGGGAGTGGTTGAAGAGCTTGTTTACCTGATATAGCCCCTGCGCGGTGCCTCAAATATGGCGTGTTTTTATCTGGAGCAGGCGATGGACGATACCTCGGGCAGCACACAGCGCCCACTCTGGCAATTCGATGAGCCTGCTCCAGGTAAAGAGCACTTCATCGATGAACATTTCGACAGCTACCGCCAGCAGGCCCGTTTGCTGGTCGCAAACGATGAGCGTGTGGCGCCGGTGTTTGTGGTGGGCGGTGCACGCTCGGACTTCACCCGGCTCAACCCGCTGCTGTATCGCCTGCAGCAACAGGGCATCGGCTCGCTGACCGGCAACCTTTCCGGCCACAGCCGCGCCAGCGAACCGGGCGCGGTAGACGCCTCGCTCAATACCAACCTCGCCGAAGCCCTGCGCTTTCACCAGCACCTGGGCAGCCGCAGCGATACGGTCATCGGCCACAGCCTGGGCGGCGCCATCGCGCTGAAGCTTGCCGCACAGCGCCCGAACGTGCGCAAGCTGGTGCTGATCTGCCCGGCGGTGTACCCGGATGCTGCGCACAGCGCACCGTTCGGCCCGGCATTCACTGCGGCGATCCGCCAGCCGTTCGCCTTTCTGGACTGCGACAGCTACGCCTTCTTGCGCCAGTTTCAGGGCCGCGTGCTGCTGGTGATAGGCGAGTACGATGGGCTCAATTCCCGGGTGCACGGGCAAGGGCCGGGGACCTCGGCCGGGGTGCGGCGCATGGCTGGGGTCGAGCGCTACAGCCCGATACCGGAAGAGGTTACCCACGCTTTGCTGCGCTCGGTGCCCGCGCCCCATGTGGAATGCCTGATGTTGACTGATTGCGATCATGGGATTGCCGCGCACCTGCGGGACAGGCCCGAGGTGGCGGACCAGGTGGCTGAGGCGGTGGCGGCGTTCATTTTGCAGTGAGGTGCAGCGCGCGGCGGCGACAGGGAGCAGCTAGTGAAGCCTGTGCCGGCCCTATCGCAGGCTGTCGCCAGCTCCCACAGAGCTCGCCCATCCCCATATCGATGCCGTCTACGCGGTCAGTGTAGGAGCGGCCTTGTGCCGCTCCTACAGAATCAAAAGCGACTTGCCCTAAACCATAGAATCTCCCACAGAGGCCGTGCTCAAGCGCACCATTGCTGGTTGTACCCAATCCTCTGGGAAACGGTAGATAGTTGTGGCGAGCGGGCTTGTACAAAACCATGGAATCTCGAGCAGAGGCGCTACAGGGCGCTCGAAACAATCACTGCTACTCGATCTCGAACAAGCCGTTGCTGATCATCCCGGCACTCAGGCGTTCGCGGATGTCGTCGTCGATGCGCACATCGTCCGGGCGGTACAGGCGCACCTGGCGGTAGGCATTGATGCGGTTGATTTCCTCACCGAGGTATTCCCAGACCACGCGGGTGCAGGCCGGGTTACGCCGGTCGCCGCTGGACACCCCCGTCTTGAGGCCATTCAGGCGGCTGATACGGCTCTTGAAGCTTGGAATGAGAATGGTCTGGCTCATCTCGTTGAGCGTCAGCGACTCGTAATCGATGAGGAACATGCGGTCCTGCAACTGAAACGCCGCACCCAGGTAGCGGCAGCGCACTTCGGCGTGCAAGTCGTTGGCGCTGCTGCGCTCCTGACGCTCCTGGCGCTCGAACAGAAAACTGCCGCGCTCCTCGCGCAGGTGCACCAGCGACACCAGGATCGAGCCGGGCACCGACATGCAGTTGGAATACTCGAAGTAATACCCGCAGTAACGCGACAGGTTGCCGGCCTCTTTATGCAGCGGCTTGAACAACTCGCTGATCGGGTCGTCGGCCTGCCCCGGCTGTTCGCTCGGTGTGCGCGCACCGATCAGGCGGGCGAAGTGTTCTGGCGGCAAACCCAGCTCGTAATCCTCCACACCGAAGAAATCGCCGATGCGCTTGAGGTTGTAAGCCGTCGGACGGCTTTGCCCGCTCAGGTACTTGTTGAACTGCGCACGGTTGATTGCCAGTTGACGGCAAACCTCCGAGATAGAGCGGTAGTGGCTACAGGCCAATTTGAGGTTTACAGCGAAGTGATCGGCCATGTTGCCCAGGTCCAGGTGATGCGAATGACGCCATTGTAGCATCAGGTCGCACCAAAACGGAGCAACCCGCGAAATTGTAACTACAGGTGTCATCGCCAAACATGCGCGCTAACGAATAGCGGTGTGCCTGCCATCCGCTGGTCATTCCATACGAAGAATAAGAATCGAGGTCATTTTCAATGCTCGAAGTAATCAACGACTTCCTCTCGGGGAAAGTGCTCATCGTGCTGATCGTCGGACTCGGCAGCTACTTCACCCTCCGCTCGCGGTTTGTGCAGTTCCGCCACTTTGCTCACATGTTCGGCGTCTTCAAGGAATCCCTTCGCGGCCAGGCAGGCCAACTGAGCTCCTTCCAGGCCCTGATGCTGAGCCTCGCCGGCCGCGTCGGCGCCGGTAACATCGCAGGCGTCGGTATCGCCGTAACCCTCGGCGGCCCAGGCGCTGTGTTCTGGATGTGGGTCACCGCACTGGTGGGCATGTCCAGCAGCTTCTTCGAGTGCACCCTGGCCCAGGTCTACAAGCGCGCCGATGGCGATGGCCTGTACCGCGGCGGCCCGGCGTACTACATCCAGCATGGCCTGAAGCGCAAGAGCATGGCGATCGTGTTCTCGATCCTGCTGCTGGTCACCTACGGCTTCGCCTTCATCGGCCTGCAGTCGTACACCGTGACCCACTCGCTGCAAAACGCCTTTGACTTCGCCCCAAGCCACACCGGCCTGGTACTGGCAGTGCTGCTGGCAATCACCTTCATCGGCGGCATCAAGCGTATCGCTGCAGTGTCGGACCTGCTGGTTCCGGTCAAGACCCTGGCCTACATCGGCGTGACCCTGTACGTGATCGGCACCCAGATCGAACACGTGCCAGCCATGCTGGAAACCATCTTCAAGAGCGCCTTCGGCCTCGACCCTGCGTTCGGCGGCCTGCTCGGCAGCGCCATCGTAATGGGCGTGAAACGTGGCGTGTTCGCCAACGAAGCCGGCCTGGGCAGTGCACCTAACGTAGCGGCCGTGGCTGCGGTGAAACACCCGGGCGCGCAAGGCGTGGTCCAGGCGTTCAGCGTGTTCCTCGATACCTTCGTGATCTGCACCTGCACCGCACTGCTGATCCTGCTGTCGGGCTTCTACACCCCAGGCTTCGAAGGTGACGGCATTACCCTGACCCAGAACTCGCTGGCCGCCGTGGTCGGTGACTGGGGCCGTCTGTTCGTCAGCGTTGCACTGTCGCTGTTCGTGTTCACCTGCATCCTCTACAACTACTACCTGGGCGAAAACAGCCTGCAGTTCCTGACCCGCAACCGTGCGGTGCTGATGGGCTTCCGCGCCCTGGTACTGGCGCTGGTGGTATGGGGCTCGATGCAAGACCTGTCGACCGTGTTCGCCTTCGCCGATATCACCATGACCTGCCTGGCGTTCGTCAACCTGGTCGCCCTGGCGATGCTGTTCAACGTCGGCCTGCGTGTAATGCGCGACTACGACGAGCAGCGTAAAGCCGGCATCAAGCAACCCGTGTTCGACTCCAGCAAGTTCGCCGACCTGGACCTGGACCGCGCCGCCTGGCCTGTCCCATCGCAGGCTGAAACAGTCGCTGACAATAGCGCTGTGCAAGCGCAAGCCCAGCGCTGATACGCTCCCCTGCCCCAGCCGCCCCGTTCGTGGGCGGCTGACTTTTCTCGTCACCTCGGCTACGGAATGCTTCCATGCGTCCAGTCACGAACCTTCTCGTCCTTTATACCGGTGGCACCATCGGCATGCTGGAGACTCCGCAAGGCCTGGCGCCGGCGGGTGGCTTCGATGCGCGCATGCGTGAACACCTGGCCCAGCTCAGCGACGCGCCGCAACTGCGCTGGTCGCTGCTCGAACTCAACCCGCTGATCGACAGCGCCAACATGCAGCAGGCCAACTGGCTGGCAATGCGTGATGCCATCGTCGAGGCGGTCGAGCACGGTGGCCACGACGGCGTGCTGGTGCTGCACGGCACCGATACCCTGGCCTACAGCGCAGCGGCCTTGTCGTTCCTGCTGCTGGGCCTGCCGGTACCGGTACTGTTGACCGGTTCCATGCTGCCTGCCGGTACCCCCGACAGCGACGCCTGGGACAACCTGGTCGGCGCCCTGCGCCAATTCGAGCAGGGCCTTGCCAACGGCGTGCAACTGTACTTCCACGGCCAGTTGCTGCATGGCTGTCGCGCGGCCAAGCTGCGCAGCGAAGCGTTCGACGCCTTCACCGCGCCGGCCCGTCATCGCCACGGCGAGCATGCCGCCGAGCTGCCCGCGGCCCTTGGCTATCGCCAGCCGCGCACGCCGGTAAAACTGGCGGTAATGCCGGTGTTCCCAGGCCTTGCCGCCGAGCACCTGCATGGCCTGTTCGCCAGCGGCATTCAAGGTTTGGTGCTGGAATGCTACGGCAGCGGTACCGGCCCGTCCGATGACCAGGCACTGCTCGATGCGCTGCATACGGCGCGGCAACGGGGTGTGGTGATCGTCGCAATCAGCCAGTGCGCAGAAGGCTCGGTGGTGTTCGACACCTACGCCGCCGGCAGCCGCCTGCGTGATACCGGGCTGGTCAGTGGCGGTGGCATGACCCGTGAGGCCGCGCTGGGCAAGTTGTTCGCACTGCTCGGTGCCGGGCTCGATGCCGATGCCACCGAACACTGGCTGGCGCTGGACCTGTGCGGGGAACGCGCTTAAGCGCAAGCCGAACCACGGCGTTTTTTTGTGCAGCCGGAAAGTGGCGGAAGGCAGCGGGAGTCGAACCTGCCCGGGAACGGATGCCGTCCCCAACCGGGTTTGAAGCCCGGCCGCGCCACCGGGCGCGATTGCCTTCCTTGGTCTGTCAGTGCCTGGCCTGCTGCTGGGCCAGGGCACTATCGATACGGATTTGACGCTGATCGCCGACCCGTCGGGTCAGGCCGAGGCGGTCGAAATATTCGAGAATCTGCACACTGCGTTTGCGACCGATGCCCAACATATCGCGAAACGCGGCCACCTGCACTATCGGCGATGCCTGAGCCTGCTGCAACAGCCGCTCTGCCATGCACGTGAGGGTTGCCTCGGGGTAGAACAGGTCACGCACCACCTGGTGCACCAACCCCAGGCGCGCCAGCTTGCGCAACAACATACGTACATCGCCCTCGCCCACCCCTTGCTCAGCGGCCAGGGTGCGCACCCACGGCGGGTCGAACTCGCCAGCCAGCAAACGCGGTTCAAGGCGCGCCCACAGCGCAGTATCGGCGTCGCTCAACTGCACCTTGTGCTGCGGCAAATGCAGCCACGGGCCGCTACTGCTGATCGCGCCTTCGCCAAGCAGCTCATCCAGCAGGCTGACAAAGGCTGGCCGCTCCAGGGCCATGGCGCAGAAGCGCCTTAGCCGGTCGCGGTCAGGGCCCAACTGGTCGGGTTCTTGCTCATGGAACTGCCCCAGGCGCGCCAGCAGTTGCTCGCGCAGCGCCAGCCAATGGGCGCGGGCAAACAGCAATTGGCACTGGCGCGTGGCCACCACCTGCACGTCGCCCGGCAACTGCCAGCTCTCGCGCAGCCGGTTGAACTGGCGCTCCAGGCGCTGCGGGTCGAGGCCGCCCGGGGCGCTGTCGAGCAACGCTGGCAGGGCCTGTTCGAGGGTTTCGGCATCGCGCAGCACCTGCAACTGACGCAGCCGCGCCGGCGAACGCCGGTGCCGGCTGGGGGCGAACGGGTCCAGCACTCGGCCACCGCCCAGGGTGTGCTGGGCGCGTTGGTCACGTAGCACAAGGCGGTCGCCGTGCACGGCCTGCAGCGGCGCGTTGAGCAGCAACTGGGCAAACATGCGTTGCCCACCGCGCAGTTGCTCGCCTTCGAGCAGCGCCACGCGGGCAGTCACATCCTGGGTGCCGAGGTGCACGTGCACCGCGCTGAAATGTTCGAAGGCACGGGCTTCATCGGCCTGCAGCGTCAGCTCGATATCCACCCGCTGGCTTGGCGCGTGCAACCATGCCGGCAGCAGCCAGTCGCCACGATGCACCTGCTCCACGGCCAGGCGCTCGCCGCTGATGTTCAGTGCTACCCGCTGCCCGGCGTGGGCGACCAGCGCCGGCTGGTTTTGCGCGTGCAGGCCGCGCACCCGCACAGGTTTGCCGGCTTTGCCGAGCAATAGCGTATCGCCGGCACTGACCTGCCCGGCAAGCGCGGTACCGGTGACCACCACGCCTGCGCCAGACACCGCAAAAGCTCGGTCCACCGCCAGCCGAAAACCACCTTCGCTACTGCGCCGCCGAACCTTGCCAGCAGCAGCCTGCAAGGCATGGCGCAATGCATCGACGCCCTGGCCGGTGATGCTCGACAAGGCAAACTGCTGTGCCCCGGCGTAGGGCCCCGCCGCCAGCAACGCAGTGACCTGCGCCTGCACCTCGGCCAGCCGTTGCGCCTCGACACGGTCGCACTTGCTGATCGCCACCAGCGCCTGCGGGATGCCCAGCAGCTCGATGATTGCCAGGTGTTCACGGGTCTGCGGCATCACCCCGTCGTCAGCGGCCACCACCAGCAGCACCAGGTCGATGCCATGGGCACCGGCCAGCATATTGTGGATAAACCGCTCATGGCCGGGCACGTCGATGAAGCCGGTCAGCGGCGCACCCTCGGCCAGCGCTGCGTAGCGGTAGCCGAGGTCGATGGTCATGCCACGGGCGCGTTCTTCCTGGCGGGTATCGCCGGCCTGGCCGGTCAGGGCTTGCAGCAGCGCGGTCTTGCCGTGGTCGATATGCCCGGCGGTGCCGACGATCACTGCACCGGCCCCAGGCGCAACGCCGGCAATTGCGCCAGCCACTGCGCCTCGTCATCGAGCTGGCGCAAATCGAGCCACAGGGCATCGTCGTCGATACGCCCGAGCACCGGCACCGGCAAGTCGCGCAGCGCCCGTTCAAGCACATGCAGGCTGCGCCCGCGCAGCTTCTTCGACACCAGTGGGCGCAGGCACAACGCGGCACTGGGTAAACGCGCCACCGGCTGGCTGCCACTGCCAATCATGCCCAATGCAGGCGCTACGCTGAGCGACCATTGCTCACCCAAATGCGCCCGCAGTTCAGGGGCCAGGCGTTCGGCCTGAGCCTGGATCTCGGCTTGGCTGCGGGTCAGCAGGCGCAGGCTGGGCAGGCGCTCGGCGAGGCGGTCAGGGTTGCGGTACAGCGCCAGCACCGCTTCGAGCGCGGCGAGGGTGATCTTGTCGACGCGCAAGGCACGTTTGAGCGGGTTCTTCTTGATCTTGGCGATCAGCGCCTTGCGCCCGACGATAATCCCGGCCTGCGGCCCGCCGAGCAGCTTGTCGCCACTGAACGTGACGATGTCGGCGCCGTCGGCGAGGGCCTGGCGTACCGTCGGCTCGGCAGGCAGGCCCCAGCGGGTCAGGTCGAGCAGGCTGCCACTGCCCAAGTCTTCGAGCAGCGGCAGGCCATGCTGGTGGGCGATGTGCGCAAGCTCAGCGGTGGGCACCTGGGTGGTGAAGCCCTGGATGCTGTAGTTGCTGCAATGCACGCGCATCAACAGGCCGGTGCGCGGGTTGATGGCGGCTTCGTAATCGCGGGCATGGGTGCGGTTGGTGGTGCCGATCTCGTGCAGCTTCACCCCGGCGCGGGCCATGATGTCGGGGATGCGGAAGGCGCCGCCGATCTCGATCAGCTCGCCGCGGGAAAGAACCCCCTCTCTGCGCGCGCCGAGGCTGTTCAGCGCCAGCAGCACGGCGGCGGCGTTGTTGTTGACCACGGTGACGGCCTCGGCGCCGGTCAGCTCGCGGATCAGGCCTTCGATCAGGTCGTCACGGTCACCGCGCTTGCCGGTGGCCAGGTCGAACTCCAGGTTCAGCGGGTAGCGGGCGGCGGTTTGCATCGCCTCGACCGCCTCCTCGGGCAACAGCGCGCGGCCAAGGTTGGTGTGCAACACCGTGCCGGTGAGGTTGAACACCCGGCGTACCTGGCTGCGCTGCTGGATGGCCAGACGTTCGCCGGCACGGCCCAGCAGAATTTCAGCAGCAAGCTCGGCGGGGCTCAGGCCACCATTGCGGGCGGGCTCGCGCAGGTCGTCGAGCAACTGGCGCAGGGTGGCCAAGGTGGCTTCGCGGCCGTGGCGGTCGAGCAGCGGCTGGCAGGCGGGGTGGCGCAGCAGGGTGTCGATGGAGGGCAGGCGCAGTGTGCTGGCAGGGCTTGAGGGCATTCGGTACTACCTTGACTGATCCGTTGTCGATGCGGCCTTGATCGCGGGACAAGCCCGCTCCTACAGAATTTTGTGTAAACCTGTAGGGGCGGGCTTAACCGGCGAACAAGGCAAACTGGTGTTGCAGTGTAGACCCTACCCCGGCGCCAGCAGCAGGTTCGGCGCCAGGCGCTGAAAGCCCTCCTGGTCCAGGCGAATGTCCAGCGCCAGGCTGGCCAGGTCGTCTGCCAGCGGCTCGGCGTAGGCGTCGTTTTCCAGATAGCTCTGCTTCAGATACCCCTGGCATTGCGGGCAGCACTCCGCACGCAGCGGCGCCTTGCCCGGTGCATGGCGGTCATCCTCAAGGCTGGTGTAGCGCAGCCCTTGGCTCGACTCGCAATACACGCACTTGACCCGCACCACATGCCATTCGCAGGCACACAGCGAGCAGGCCAGGTAGCGCAGGCCGTTATGCTTGCCGCGGTTGCGCACCACCCCCGCCATCGCCGGTGAACCGCAGGCCGGGCATTGCGCCAGGCTGTCGGCGGGCTTGAGTTCAGGCTGCGGCAGCGCCAGCAACCAGCTGGCCCAGGCGGCCTGCAACGCTGCGCCAATGAAAGGCACCAGCGCCGCGGGTACAGCGTCGTACTGGCCACTGAGCAAGGCGATGCCCCAGCCTTTGCGCTGAGTGTCATCACTACCGCGCAAACTCGCCAGCGCGTCGCCCAGCGGGCCTTCGGGTTCAGCCTCTAGCCGCTCCAGCAGCGCCTGCAACCACACCAGCCACGGCCCTTCGCGGACCAGGCTGTCAGCGGCCAGCGGCGGCAGCCCATGACTTATACACAGGCGCTGGCGCTCATCGGCCACAGGCAGCGCGCCCGGGGGGTTATCCACAAGCTGCTGCTGAATGCGGCACAGCCGCGCCATCAGCAACAGGTAGTCGCCGAGGGCATTGCCTGCGGCCAGGTGCTCAAGGCGCGTGGCACGCAAGGTAAACAGGTTGGCAGGCGGCAGATGCAGAAACGGCGGCATGACTGCCGACGCTTCGATCTGCCCGGGTTCGAGAATGGTGCTCAAACGGTCATCCTTCTTTTCGTCCGGGGTTGGGTGGCGTCTTGTCACCCGTCACGTCCCGGTACCAGAGTTCATGGTGCTTGCGCGCCCAGGCGCGGCTGACCCAGCCATGCAGCATGGCGCCGATGGAGCCCTTGATCCAGATCCCGGCATAAATGTGCACGATGATGCTCAGCACCAGCACGAACGCCGCCAGGGCGTGCAGCAAGGTGGCCAGGCGAATTGCGCCGATACCGAAGAAATGGCTGAAGTAGGCCCGCCAGATCACCACGCCACTGATCAACAGCACCAGCATGCAGGCCAGCAAGGTCCAGAACAGCAACTTCTGGCCGGCGTTGTATTTGCCAATCGGCGGCACGCCTTCTTCCTTGTTCAGCATCACCCGGTCAATGCGCCGCAGCCACAAGCGGTCATTGGCGGTAATGAAGTTGGCGCGCCAGAAGCGCAGCACCAGCCCGAGGAAAAACACGAACATCGCCACGCCGATGAACGGGTGCAGGATGCGCGTCCACGGGCCGCCGCCGAACAGGTGGCTGAGCCAGAACAGCGCCGGGTGGAACAGCGCCAGCCCGGAAAACGCCGCCAGCACGAACAGGATAGCCACCAGCCAGTGGTTGCTGCGCTCGTTGGCGTTGTAACGCAGGATAGGTTTGTCGTCGTTCATGGCCGCTGCTCCCCCTGCCCGTCCGGGCGGTTCGGGTCATAGACATGCACAGCCGGGTCGACCTGCTGGACGCTGGCATCAGGCGCCGGGGCATGCTCGTCCTCCTCGACCCGCTGCGGCCCCACACGCACATAGTGGAAGAACCCGGCCAGCACCGCCGCGCCCATGGCCAACAGCGCCAGCGGCTTGCTGACCCCCTTCCACAGGCCAACCAGCGGGCTGATCACCGGCGCCTCCGGTAGCCCGGCATACAGCTTGGGCGTGTCGGCGTGGTGCAGCACGTACATCACATGAGTGCCGCCGACGCCGTCGGGGTCGTACAGCCCGGCGTTGTCGAAACCACGGGATTTCAGGTCGACGATGCGCTCATCGGCATGCACCTTCATCTCCTGCTTGGTGCCGAAGACGATGGCGCCGGTTGGGCAGGTTTTCACACAGGCAGGCTCCAGGCCCACGCTGACGCGGTCGGAACACAGGGTGCACTTGTACGCCTTGTGGTCCTTCTGCGAAATGCGCGGGATGTTGAACGGGCAGCCCGTGATGCAGTAGCCGCAGCCGATGCAGTGGTCCTGGTTGAAGTCGACGATGCCGTTGGCGTGCTTGATGATCGCCCCAGGGCTTGGGCAGGCCTTGAGGCAACCGGGGTCGGCACAGTGCATGCAGCCGTCCTTGCGGATCAGCCACTCCAGGTTGCCGTCGTCACGCTCATGCTCGGTGAAGCGCATCAGGGTCCAGGTTTCGGCGCTGAGGTCCTGGGGGTTGTCGTAGGTGCCATGGTTGTGGCCTACCTCGTCACGCAGTTCGTTCCACTCCGAGCACGCCACCTGGCAGGCCTTGCAGCCGATGCACTTGGTGGTGTCGATCAGCTTGGCGACCTCGTCCACCTGGCGCACCGAGGGCGGCACCGTGGTGGTGGCCGAGCGGGCAATGATGTCTTGGCTGGCCATCAGAGTTTCTCCACGTTGACGAGGAACGACTTGGACTCCGGCGTCTGGGTGTTGCCATCACCGAGGAACGGCACCAAGGTGTTGGTCAGGTAGCCGTGCCGCGTGGTCCCAGTGAAGCCCCAGTGCAGCGGGATGCCGATCTGATGCACGGTCTGGTTGTTGACCTGCAGCGGGCGAATCCGCTTGGTCACCACCGCAACCGCCTCGATATGCCCGCGCTTGCTCGACACCCGCACTCGATCACCGGCCTTGATGCCCTTCTCGTTGGCCAGCACTTCGCCGATCTCGACGAACTGCTCGGGCTGGGCGATGGCGTTCAACCGGCAATGCTTGCTCCAGAAGTGGAAGTGCTCGGTCAGCCGGTAGGTGGTCGCCGCGTAGGGGAACTGGTCGTGAGTGCCCAAGGTGCCCCACACCGAATCGAAGATGCGCCCGGCCGGGTTGCTGGTGGCCTTTTTGTTATGCGGGTGCAGAGGGTTGATGCCAATCGGCGTCTCGAACGGCTCGTAGTGCTCGGGGAATGGCCCTTCGGCCATTTTGTCGATGGCAAAGAAACGCGCCACCCCCTCGGGGTTCATGATGAACGGGTTCATCCCTGCCTCGGGCGGCGAGTCGACCTTGAAGTCGGGTACGTCTGTGCCGGTCCAGGTTTTGCCGTTCCACCACACCAGGCGTTTTTTCTCAGGGTCCCAAGGCTTGCCTTGCGGGTCGCTGGAGGCGCGGTTGTAGAGGATGCGGCGGTTGGCCGGCCAGGCCCAGGCCCAGTTCTGCACCTGGTGCATGCCGTAGGGGTCGCTGTTGTCGCGCCGGGCCATCTGGTTGCCCTGCTCGGTCCAACTACCGGCGAAAATCCAGCAACCGGACGCCGTGCTGCCGTCGTCTTTCAATTGGCCGAAGCCCGCCAACTGCTGGCCGGCCTTGAGCACCGCGCCGGTCGGGTCGGTCTGGTCGCTGACCGCCCAACCGTTCATCTCTTTGGCCAGCTCTTCAGGCGAAGGCTCGTCGGCGATCTTGTACGGCCAGCTGATGTTCAGCAACGGGTCGGGGTAGGCGCCGCCTTCGGCCTGGTAGCGGTGGCGCAGGCGCAGGAACAGCTCGCTCATGATCTGCACGTCGGTGCGCGTCTCGCCCGGGCCATCGGCGCCCTTCCAGTGCCACTGCAACCAGCGGCTGCTGTTGACCAGCGAGCCGTCTTCCTCGGCAAAGCAGGTGGTGGGCAGGCGGATCACTTCGGTCTGGATATTGGCCGTGTCGACGTCGTTGTAGGGGCCGGCATTGCGCCAGAACTCGGACGTTTCGGTGGCCAGCGGGTCCATCACCACCAGCCACTTGAGCTTGGCCAGGGCGGCGGTGACGCGGTTCTTGTCCGGCAGCGCAGCAATCGGGTTGAAGCCCTGGCACATGTAGCCGTTGACCTTGCCCTGGCTCATCATCTCGAACATGCGCAGCACGTCGTAGGCCGGTACGTCGAGCTTGGGTAGCCAGTCGTAGCCCCAGTTGTTTTCAGCCGTGGCGTTGGCGCCATACCAGGCCTTCATCAGGCTGACATGGAACTTGCCGTAGTTCTGCCAGTACGACAGTTGGCCTGGGCGCAGCGGCTTGGAGGCACGCTTGTCGATGTAGCTTGCGTAGTCCTGTTCGGCATCGCCGGCCAGGGTCAGGTAACCCGGCAGCGAGTTGGACAGCAGGCCCAGGTCGGTCAGCCCCTGAATGTTGGAGTGCCCGCGCAGGGCGTTGACCCCGCCACCCGGCATGCCGACGTTACCCAGCAGCAACTGGACCATGGCCGCACTGCGGATGATCTGCGCGCCGATGGAGTGCTGCGTCCAGCCCAGCGCATAGAGGATGGTCATGGTCTTGCCCGGCACCGAACAGGTGGCGATCTCTTCCCAGACTTTCATCATCTGTGCCTGGGGCATGCCACAGGTCATGCTGGCCAGCTCAGGCGTGTAGCGGCTGTAATGCTGCTTCATCAACTGGAATACGCAGCGCGGGTGCTGCAGGGTCGGGTCGACCTTGGCAAAGCCGTCCTCGCCCAGCTCATAACCCCAGCCAGACTTGTCGGCATACACGCGCTTGGCTTCGTCGTAGCCGCTGAACAGCCCGTCCTCGAAACCATAGGTTTCTTTGACGATGAACGACACGTCGGTGTAATTGCGCACGTATTCGTGCTGGATCTTGTCGTTGCTCAGCAGGTAGTTGATCAGCCCGCCCATGAAGGCGATATCGGTGCCGGTGCGGATCGGTGCGTAGTAGTCCGCCACCGATGCGGTACGGGTAAACCGCGGGTCAACCACGATCAGCCGCGCCTTGTTGTGCGCTTTGGCTTCGGTCACCCACTTGAAGCCGCACGGGTGCGCTTCAGCAGCGTTGCCGCCCATTACCAGGACCAGGTTTGCGTTGGCGATGTCAGACCAGTGATTGGTCATCGCGCCACGGCCGTACGTCGGGGCAAGACTTGCCACCGTCGGGCCGTGTCAGACACGCGCCTGGTTATCGAACCCCAGCATTCCAGTGGCACGAATGACCTTGTGGGTCAGGTAACCCGCTTCGCTCGAGGCCGCCGAAGCCGCCAAAAAGCCCGTGGTGAGCCAGCGGTTGACCGTCTGGCCTTGGGCGTTCTTCTCGATGAAGTTGGCGTCACGGTCCTTTTTCATCAGGTCCGCCACCCGGTCGAGGGCTTCATCCCAGCTGACCCGGGTCCACTCGTTGCTGCCGGCCTTGCGTACTTGCGGGTACTGCAGGCGATTGGGGCTGTGGATAAAGTCCAGAAGGCCTGCGCCTTTCGGGCACAAGGTGCCGCGGTTGACCGGGTGGTCGGCGTCGCCTTCGATATGGATGATGTTCTGTTTGACGTTCTTGCCCGCATCACCCTGGCTGTACATGATCAGGCCGCAGCCGACCGAACAATAAGGGCAGGTGTTACGGGTTTCCTTGGTGTGCGCCAGCTTGAAGTGGCGCACCTGCTCGGCGAACGCCGGCGCGGGGGCCATACCCAGCGCCGCAAGGCTTGAGCCTCCAAGGCCGACGGCGGCGACCTTGAAGAATTGCCGACGGTTGAGATCCATCGTGCACTCCTGATCAGGTTTGGACGCACGGGACCTTGCCGGCGCCTCTGTGACTTCACGGTTGGCGATACGCAGACCGCCAACCGTTAAGAGTAGCCAAGAATCAGACGAATGCGATGACGTGGGTCAAAACCCAGGTGCGACGGGCTGCTTGCGAACGGCCCGCCTGGTTTGAAGCAGCGAAATCAGTGCGAGCCAGGCGCAGGCGGGGCAACGGGGGTAAGTGAAAAATTGAAGTCATCACCACCCAGATAGTGAATGTTCACACTTTCTGTCACATCTTCACCGTCAAGCCCGACAAACCTGAACAGCGACCGCACAAGTACCTCAGGGGGCAGCGACCTTTTCGCATACAACGCGTTGCCAATCACATAGACGAAGCCACCTACCGTAGCAATCGGGCCTGGGTACATTTGCACGAACTGGGTGAAGGTGGGGCCGGTAAGAATGCTGTAGGTGATCGTCGACGGGCCGAACATGATGGTCAATATGCCCACGACCGTGATCGCAAGCCCTACGAACGAAAGTATGCGGAAGTAGATGGCCCCTTCGATACTGGTCTGCAGGTGCTCGGCATAAAGCGCCGAGAAACCAAGCATTTGGTAATCTTCGGCCATGGACGTCAGTTGGATTTCGTTAGTGCTGATACCTTCAGTGCTGCCTTGCATCGCCCGCTCCTTGAAAAAAACGGATGGTAACTAACTGCGGCGAGAGAAAGCTATGTGATCGAGACACATTCGGAAAAAGTCTGCGATCAAATCGCCAATTGTCCCTCCATTCGAAGAAGTGAATTCATACGGTTCCACGGAACCTGCTCATGCGAGCCAAAACCTCCCTGCGGCGGCGACTCGAGGTGACTGAACTGAGGGAGCTGCCCCCAAGGGAAGCGCCCTGCGGCCTAGCATTGCTCTATCCGTAAACATGCAAAAGTACAGCCCCCATCAACACCATCATTACCCCACACAACTGCGTCAACGAGAGACGCTCATGAAGGAAAAGATAACCAAGTGCTGCTGCCACCGCCCCGGACAGGGTACTGATCACCGTCACCACCGATATGGAACCGCCGAGTACGCCCAACGAAAAAGCGCTCGAGCCTCCAAGGTTGAACAAACTGGCACCACACAAACTGGCAAATGTTTTCAACCTGATTACTGCCCAACTGCGAAGTAGCCTTGATGCTTCGCGCATGAGGAACAACAGCCCGATCGCGTACGCCACGGCTAACATATTTACCGGTCCTATTGTCGGCAGAATATATTTTCCCTGAATCCAGAATGTGACCCCATACAGCAGTGCGGCTAAAAGCGCAAAGCCAACAGACATGCTGTTGTTCATTTTATCTGGGCCGACGCTGCGTCTGTGAGCTCTACTCGCCAGCATCACCCCAACGAAACAGATCAGCAGCCCGGCAACCTGCCAAGTCGAGAGCATGTCTCCGCCCAGCCAAGCCAACACCGTTGTCACAATACTGTACGAACTTACTAGTGGCGCTACTACTGCCGTGGTGCCGATGGCGAACGCTTTCGAAAGCGATAGAGCGCCCCCCAGCATCAAAAGTGCAGACAGGCCTGAGAGTAAATAGGTGTCAAATTCTGCTGCCACCAGCTTGTCAAGCTGCTCATCGGAAAGGCCAATGATCGAAATCATTAGCAGCAGACCTACAATCTGGCCGAACACGACTGCTTGTCGAACTCCCACCGCCTTGGCGTTCATTCCGACCAGAAAATCGGTTGCTCCCCAGCACACAGCAGCGAGCAGTCCCATAAATATGTCCACCGTCCCTCACTCCACTTCCCGTCGGTTTAAGGTTGGTGAGGATAGAGGGCATTGGGCGGACATTGCGGAAGGCAAGTTCATTTCGGATCGGTCCTACGCACCAATAGGAAATAGCCGGTATATGTAGGCAGTTTAATGCTCAGTGCGGTAACTAAACTCTGCAGACTCGCGGCCGTGCAAATATCTTCAATGTGGGAGCAGGCTTGCCCCACGATGGGCATCTGGATATCGGCAGCTACGGCTTAACCCTGGAGGAAGACGGTTGTAGTGAGCGGGCTCGTCCCGCGTTGGGCTGCGCAGCAGCCCAACGCATGGCAAGCTCGCTCGCCACAAGGAGATATGTCTGGCGAGAACAGACTTGTACAAACCATAGATTCTCCCACGCACTAGGCTCTGCCTGAAAAGAGATGTCGCAAACACCGCATAGCGCAGGCCAGCGAGACCATCGCCGCATAACTTTTCGCCAGCTTGTCGAGGCGAGTCACGATCCTTCGGTTCTCCTTCAGCCAGCTGAACATGCGCTCGACCTCATTGCGTTGACGGTACCTGGCGATCGAACAGAGGGGTAGCCCAAGCTTGAATGTGCGCTTCATCGAGCGCAAAGGAATAACTGGCTGCATGCGGTATCGGTCCCAGTAACGCCGCAGCGCATCGGCGTCGTAGCCCTTATCGGCTAACAGGCACCAGCAGCGTTTACGAGGCCGGCCGCGTTGGCTCGTCGGGATGCTCACTTCGTCCAGTAGCGGCTGCGCATAGCTGATGTCACTGGCTTGACCGCCAGAGAGTAGGCAGCGCAACGGCACGCCGTTGGAGTCGCAAAGCATATGGATCTTGGTTGTCAGTCCGCCTCGGCTACGGCCTATCGCATGCTCAACGGGTTCATCAGGCCCCCCTTTTTCCCGGCGCCTGCAGAGGCTCGGGTTGCGCGTACTGCCGTCGAGTCAATCATCCAGGTCTGCAGGTCAATCAGGCCATGCTTGTTCAGTCTGATGTGCAGCCGCTTGAGCATGTGGTCAAAAGTGCCTCGGTTCCGCCAGTCACGAAATCGCTGGTAGACCGTTGACCAAGGACCGAAACGCTCAGGCATGTCACGCGAAGTAGCGCCGGAGCAAAGCACCCACAGCACACCATCCAGCATCAAACGATCATTAAACCGTGGTCGGCCTTTGCGGTGGCCTTCAGTGAACAGGTCCGCGACCATCGTCCAGGCTTCATCCGAGAGTTCATAACGCTTTGCTATCACAGAATTCCTTTCCGTAGATGATTGAGAACTCTACAAAAAATCAGCCTTGGGCCGGTGCTGCTTCGGTTTCTCGGTATCTCGTACAGAACCTAGCAATTGGCTTTTTACATCGTTAAAAATGAAAAAGCCCCGCTAACGCGGGGCTCTTTAAGAGAAATCTTACAATTTCTCTAAGGTGCTCTCTAGAACGGAATATCGTCATCGAAGCTGTCGAAGTCAGCAGCCGGCTGCGGAGCCGGCTGTTGCGGCGCTGGGCGCTGCTGGGCCTGTTGCGGGCGCTGGGCCTGCTGGCGTGGCGGAGCCTGGTTGTACTGCTGCTGTTGCTGCTGGCCACCCTGGTTGTAGTTGTTGCCACCACCCTGGTTGTACTGGTCGCCGCCGCCTTGCTGGCCCTGCGGACGGCCGCCAAGCAGCTGCATGGTGCCGTTGATGTCGACGATGATCTCGGTGGTGTAGCGCTTGATGCCGTCTTTTTCCCACTCGCGGGTCTGCAGCTTGCCTTCGATGTAGCACTGCGAACCTTTACGCAGGTACTCGCCAGCAATTTCGGCAACCTTGCCGAACAGCGAAACACGGTGCCACTCGGTGCGCTCGACCTTCTGGCCAGACTGCTTGTCGGTCCACTGCTCGCTGGTGGCCAGGCTCAGGTTGGTCACGGCGTTACCGTTGGGCAGGTAGCGGACTTCGGGATCCTGACCACAGGTACCGACCAGAATGACTTTGTTAACCCCACGGGCCATAACGTTCTCCTAGGCTTCGCACGCCGCTGAGGCTGGGTTTACCAGACGCTCGAGGGTCGCACGGTCCAAAATTTTCGTATCCAGTTTGATATAGATGGCGGCTTCTTCTGCCACCACCACGGCGTCGGTTACACCCGGCACGGCCATCAGGCGCTCGGTCAGCCCGGCTTCCCGCAGCGCCTCGGGCGTTAGCGGCATGCGCAGGCTGGTGACATAGGGCGGCTCGTTCATGCTCAATGCAGTGATCAGCCACAGGGCACACAGGCCCGCGCAACCCAGAAAAACCATGCTCAGGCCACCGTGCTGGAACAACCAGCCACCGATGATTCCTCCCAGCGCGGCGCCGAGGAACTGGCTCGTTGAGTAAACACCCATCGCAGTCCCTTTGCCACCGGCCGGCGACACCTTGCTGACCAGTGAAGGCAAGGATGCCTCCAGCAGATTGAAGGCCGTGAAGAATACCACGGTGCCGATGACCAGTCCGTGCAAGTTGTCAGCCCACTGCCAGAAAAACACCTCCACCAGCAGCAGCACACTGACCGCGCCAAGCAGGACGCGTTTCATCTTGCGCTTTTTTTCGCCATAGATGATGAAGGGGATCATTGCAAAAAATGAAATCAGCAGCGCGGTCAGGTACACCCACCAGTGCTGCTCTTTGGGCAGCCCGCCGCGCTCGACGAACGCCAGGGGCAGTGCAATGAAGCTGGCCATGAGAATGGCGTGAAGCACAAAAATACTCACGTCCAGGCGCAGAAGGTCCGGGTGGCGCAGGGTTGGGCCGAGCGCCTGGCGGGCAACGCCCGACTCGCGGTGCTGCAACTGGCTATGGGCGCTGGGCACCACGAAGGCAATCAAGGCGATGCCGACCACGGCAAGCCCTGCCGTTGCGAGGAACAATCCTGACAAGCCAAAGGCACTGGTCAACAGAGGGCCGACGACCATTGCCACTGCGAACGACAGGCCGATGCTCATGCCGATCATGGCCATGGCCTTGGTGCGGTGCTGTTCGCGGGTGAGGTCCGAGAGCAGTGCCATGACCGCGGCCGAAATCGCCCCGGCGCCTTGCAGGATGCGCCCGGCAATCACGCCCCAGATTGAATCGGCCTGGGCCGCCAGCACGCTGCCCAGGGCGAAGATCACCAGGCCCAGGTAGATTACCGGGCGCCGGCCGATGCGGTCGGAAATCATGCCGAACGGGATTTGCAGCACCGCCTGGGTGAGGCCGTAGGCACCAATGGCCAGGCCGATCAGCGCAGGCGTGGCGCCGGCCAGGTCCATGCCGTAGGTGGCGAGCACCGGCAGCACCATGAACATGCCCAGCATACGAAAGGCAAAGACCAGGGCCAGGCCACCAGCGGCGCGGGTTTCGCTGCTGCTCATGCGATCGTTGTGGGGGTCGTGCATGGATGAACCTCGTGTGAACCGGCGGCGATTCTATCAGTCCGAGCCCATAACGGCATCTGCGCGACGCTTTGCCGCGTACTGGCCACGCGCCGTATACTTCTTCGTTTATGCCCGCCAAGCGAGGCCGCAGTGGACAAGATCCTGATTCGTGGGGCGCGTACCCACAACCTTAAGAACATCGACCTGACCCTGCCCCGGGACAAGCTGATCGTGATCACCGGCCTGTCCGGTTCCGGCAAGTCATCGCTGGCGTTCGACACGCTGTATGCCGAAGGCCAGCGCCGCTACGTCGAGTCGCTGTCGGCCTATGCCCGGCAGTTCCTGTCGATGATGGAAAAACCCGACGTCGACACCATCGAAGGCCTGTCGCCGGCGATTTCCATCGAACAGAAATCGACCTCGCACAACCCGCGTTCGACCGTAGGCACCATCACCGAGATCTACGACTACCTGCGCCTGCTCTATGCACGCGTTGGCACGCCGCGCTGCCCGGACCACGATATTCCGCTGGAAGCGCAGACCGTCAGCCAGATGGTCGACCTGGTGTTGGAAAAACCCGAAGGCAGCAAGCTCATGCTGCTGGCCCCGGTCATCCGTGAGCGCAAGGGTGAGCACCTGGCGGTGTTCGACGAACTGCGTGCCCAGGGCTTCGTGCGCGCACGGGTGAACGGCAAGCTCTACGAACTGGACGAGTTGCCCAAGCTCGACAAGCAGAAGAAGCACAGCATCGATGTGGTGGTGGACCGCTTCAAGGTGCGCGCCGACCTGCAGCAGCGCCTGGCCGAGTCGTTCGAGACCGCCCTGAAGCTGGCCGATGGCATTGCGCTGGTCGCGCCAATGGACGATGAAGACGGCGAAGAGACGATTTTCTCGGCGCGCTTCGCCTGCCCGATCTGCGGCCATGCCATCAGCGAACTCGAGCCCAAGCTGTTCTCCTTCAACAACCCCGCTGGCGCCTGCCCCACCTGCGACGGCCTGGGGGTCAAGCAATTCTTCGACACCAAGCGCCTGGTCAATGGCGAACTGACCTTGGCCGAAGGCGCCATCCGTGGCTGGGACCGGCGCAACGTCTATTATTTCCAGATGCTCGGCTCATTGGCCGCGCACTATGGCTTCAGCCTTGAGGAGCCGTTCGCCGAGCTGTCGGCGGACCACCAGAAGGTGATCCTGCACGGCAGCGGCAAGCACAGTGTCGACTTCAAGTACCTCAACGACCGTGGCGACATCGTCAAGCGCTCGCACCCGTTCGAAGGCATCGTGCCGAACCTTGAGCGTCGTTACCGCGAGACCGAGTCGGCCACCGTGCGTGAAGAGCTGGCCAAGCTGCTCGGCACCCAGCCCTGCCCCGATTGCCGTGGCACCCGCCTGCGCCGTGAGGCGCGCCATGTGTGGGTGGGCGAGAAAACCCTGCCGGCGGTGACCAACCTGCCAATTGGCGATGCCAGCGCGTATTTTGCGACGCTGACCCTGACCGGCCGGCGCGGTGAGATCGCCGTGAAGATTCTCAAGGAGATCTGCGAGCGCCTGCAGTTTCTGGTCAACGTCGGCCTGGACTACCTCACCCTGGATCGCAGCGCCGACACATTGTCTGGCGGCGAGGCGCAGCGTATCCGCCTTGCCAGCCAGATCGGTGCAGGCCTGGTGGGGGTGATGTACATCCTCGATGAGCCGTCCATCGGGCTGCACCAGCGTGACAACGATCGCCTGCTGGGCACCCTCAACCACCTGCGCGACCTGGGCAACACGGTGATCGTGGTGGAACACGACGAAGACGCCATTCGCCTGGCGGACTACGTGGTGGATATCGGCCCCGGCGCGGGTGTGCACGGCGGCCAGATCGTCGCCGAGGGCACCCCGGCCGAGGTCATGGCACACCCTGACTCGCTGACCGGCAAGTATTTGTCCGGACGCAAGAAAATCGCCGTCCCGGCCAAACGCACCCCACGTAACAAAAAGCTGTCGCTCAAGCTCAAGGGCGCGCGCGGCAACAACCTGCAAAACGTCGACCTGGAGCTGCCGATTGGCCTGCTGACCTGCGTGACCGGGGTTTCCGGTTCGGGCAAATCGACGCTGATCAACAACACCCTGTTCCCGCTGGCGGCTACCGCGCTCAACGGCGCGAGCACCTTGGAAGCGGCGCCGCACAGCAGCATCGATGGCATGCAACACCTGGACAAGGTGGTCGACATCGACCAGAGCCCGATCGGCCGCACACCGCGGTCGAACCCGGCCACCTACACCGGTATTTTCACCCCGATTCGCGAGCTGTTTTCCGGCGTGCCGGAGTCGCGTTCCCGTGGCTACGGGCCAGGCCGCTTCTCGTTCAACGTCAAGGGTGGGCGCTGCGAGGCGTGCCAGGGCGATGGCCTGATCAAGGTCGAGATGCACTTCCTGCCGGACATCTACGTGCCGTGCGATGTGTGCAAGAGCAAGCGCTACAACCGCGAAACCCTGGAGATCAAGTACAAGGGCAAGAACATCCACGAGGTGCTGGAAATGACCATCGAGGATGCCCGCGAGTTCTTCGACGCGGTCCCGGCGCTGGCGCGCAAGCTGCAGACGCTGATGGACGTGGGGCTTTCCTACATCAAGCTGGGGCAGTCGGCGACCACGCTGTCTGGCGGCGAGGCGCAGCGGGTGAAGCTGTCACGCGAGCTGTCCAAGCGTGATACCGGCAAAACTCTGTACATCCTCGACGAGCCGACCACAGGCCTGCACTTTGCCGACATCCAGCAACTGCTGGACGTCCTGCATCGTCTGCGCGACCACGGCAACACCGTGGTGGTGATCGAGCACAACCTGGACGTGATCAAGACCGCCGACTGGTTGGTGGACCTTGGGCCGGAGGGTGGCTCCAAAGGTGGGCAGATCATTGCCTGCGGTACGCCTGAGGAACTGGCCGAGAAGAAACAGTCGTATACCGGGCACTACCTCAAACCACTGCTGGAGCGTGACCGGGCCTGATCCGAGCGCCCATGAAAAAGCCCCTGTCACTTACGTGGCAGGGGCTTTTTAGTGGCTGTGGATAACTTACATCTGCGATTGCAGGTAGTTTTCCAGCCCGATGATCTTGATCAGACCTTGCTGCTTCTCCAGCCAGTAGGTGTGGTCTTCTTCGGTGTCGGCCAACTGCGCGCGCAGAATGTCGCGGCTGATGTAATCCTTGTGCAGCTCGCACAGTTCGATGCCCTTGCACAGCGCGGCGCGGACTTTGTACTCAAGCTTCAGATCGGCAGCGATCATCTCAGGGACGGTACTGCCCACTTCGAGGTCGTCGGCGCGCATGTCTGGGGTGCCTTCGAGCATCAGGATACGGCGCATCAGAGCATCGGCGTGCTGCGTCTCTTCTTCCATTTCGTGGTTGATACGCTCGTAGAGCTTGGTCAGGCCCCAGTCTTCGTACATCCGCGAGTGAATGAAATACTGATCGCGTGCTGCCAGTTCGCCCTTCAGCAACGTGACGAGGTAATTGATTACGTCCGGGTGACCTTGCATCGCCCTGATTCTCCCTGTGAATGCTTCAATGCCGCATAGTGTGAACCAGCTTTTGCTCGCGGTCACGGGAAAATGCGCAATTACAGGTAAAAGATCGGCTAAACAGTAGTGATATTCATTGAAAAACCGCCCAAACGAGGGCGGTTCTTGTTATCACTTCGACTTAAGCGAGATTCACGCCCAAGGCCTTGGCAATGCCTTCACCGTAAGCCGGATCTGCCTTGAAGAAGTACTGCAACTGGCGCTGCACCACGTCTTCGCTGACACCGGCCATGGTCCCGGCGATGTTGCTGATCAACAGCGCTTTTTGCTCATCGCTCATCAGGCGGAACAGCGCACCGGCGTGGCTGTAGTAGTCGTTGTCATCGCGGTGGTCGTGGCGATCTGCGGCGCCACTGAGGGCAAGCGCAGGTTCGGCATGGCGCGGGGACTGCTTGGGCGCATCGGCATAGCTATTCGGCTCATAGTTCGGCGCGCTGCCGTAGCTGCCAGTGGCCATGGAGCCATCACGCTGGTAGCTGTGCACCGGGCTGCGCGGGGCGTTCACCGGCAACTGCTGGTGGTTGGTGCCGACGCGGTAGCGGTGGGCATCGGCGTAGGCGAATACCCGGCCCTGCAGCATGCGGTCCGGCGACAGCCCTACACCCGGGACCATGTTGCTCGGCCCGAAGGTGGCCTGCTCGACTTCTGCGAAGTAGTTGAGCGGGTTACGGTTGAGCTCCAGCACGCCCACTTCGATCAGCGGGTAGTCCTTCTGCGACCAGGTCTTGGTCACATCGAACGGGTTTTCCTGACGGTTAGCCGCTTCGGCCTCACTCATCACCTGGATGCACACCGTCCAGCGGGGGTAGTCGCCCCGCTCAATGGCCTCGAACAGGTCGCGCTGGGCATAGTCAGGCTCGCTGCCGGCCAGGCGCGCAGCTTCAGCAGGCGTCAGGTTCTTGATGCCTTGTTGGGTCTTGAAGTGCCACTTGACCCAAGTGCGCTCGCCACGGGCGTTGATCAGGCTATAGGTGTGGCTGCCGAACCCGTGCATGTGGCGGTAGCCGTCCGGAATACCCCGATCGGAGAACAGGATGGTGACCTGGTGCAACGCCTCGGGCGAGTGCGACCAGAAGTCCCACATCATCTGGGCGTTCTTGAGGTTGGTCTGCGGGTGGCGCTTTTGCGTGTGGATAAAGTCAGGGAACTTCAGCGGGTCGCGGATGAAGAACACCGGCGTGTTGTTACCCACGATGTCCCAGTTGCCTTCCTCGGTGTAGAACTTCAAGGCGAAGCCGCGCGGGTCTCGCTCGGTATCGGCCGAACCACGCTCACCCCCTACAGTGGAGAAACGCAGGAAGGTTTCGGTCTGCTTGCCGACGGCGGCAAACAAGGCAGCGCTGCTGTAGCCCGTGATGTCCCGGGTTACGGTAAAGGTGCCGTAGGCGCCCGAGCCCTTGGCGTGTACCCGGCGCTCAGGAATGTTCTCGCGGTTGAAGTGGGCGAGCTTCTCAATCAGGTGGAAGTCATCGAGCAACAGCGGGCCACGGGGGCCTGCGGAACGGGAATTCTGGTTGTCGGCTACGGGTGCACCGCTGGCGGTGGTGAGAATCTTGCTCATGGGCTCTCCTTATCGATCTTCAGTCGCCGGCTAATCGGCATGCAGTGAAGTATCCGCGAGGTGTACAACCAGAGCCAATTAATTGATTAGGTAGTTACGATAGATATTTGCAATGTTTGCAGACACAAAAAACCGGGCACTAGGCCCGGTTTCTTGTAAGCAGACTGACGTCTTACTCGGCGGCTTCTACAGCACCACCAACTGGACGATCAACCAGCTCGACGTACGCCATAGGCGCGTTGTCGCCAGCGCGGAAACCGCACTTCAGGATGCGCAAGTAGCCGCCCTGACGAGTGGCGTAGCGCTTGCCCAGATCGTTGAACAGTTTGCCAACAGCAGACTTCGAACGGGTACGGTCGAAGGCCAGACGGCGATTGGCAACGCTGTCTTCCTTGGCCAGGGTGATCAGCGGCTCGGCAACGCGGCGCAGTTCCTTGGCTTTCGGCAGGGTGGTTTTGATCAGCTCGTGCTCGATCAACGACACAGCCATGTTCTGGAACATAGCTTTGCGGTGAGAGCTGGTACGGCTCAGGTGACGTCCACTTTTACGATGACGCATGATTCATTCCTTACCAAACACTACGTTCGGTGATTACGACGATCAGGCAGTCGCCTTGTCGTCTTTCTTAAGGCTTGCAGGCGGCCAGTTGTCGAGGCGCATGCCGAGAGACAGACCACGGGAGGCCAGGACGTCCTTGATTTCAGTCAGGGACTTCTTGCCCAGGTTAGGAGTCTTCAACAACTCTACTTCGGTACGCTGAATCAGGTCGCCGATGTAGTAGATGTTCTCCGCCTTGAGGCAGTTGGCCGAACGTACAGTCAGTTCCAGGTCGTCAACCGGGCGCAGCAGGATCGGATCGATCTCGTCTTCCTGCTCGACCACAACCGGCTCGCTGTCACCTTTGAGGTCGACGAACGCGGCCAGCTGCTGTTGCAGGATGGTCGCGGCACGACGGATAGCCTCTTCAGGATCCAGGGTACCGTTGGTTTCCAGATCGATGACCAGCTTGTCCAGGTTAGTACGCTGTTCAACACGGGCGTTTTCGACCACGTAGGCGATACGACGCACCGGGCTGAACGAAGCGTCCAGCTGGAGACGGCCAATGCTGCGGCTTTCATCTTCGTCAGTCTGACGAGAGTCGGCCGGCTCGTAACCGCGACCACGAGCTACAGTGAGCTTCATGTTCAGGGCGCCGTTGGACGCCAGGTTCGCGATTACGTGATCGGGGTTGACGATCTCGACATCGTGATCCAGCTGAATATCGGCAGCGGTAACCACCCCCGAACCCTTTTTCGACAAGGTCAGCGTAACTTCGTCACGACCGTGCAGTTTGATAGCCAGGCCTTTCAGGTTCAACAGGATTTCAATGACGTCTTCCTGTACACCTTCGATCGCGGAGTACTCATGGAGTACGCCATCGATCTCGGCCTCGACTACTGCACAGCCAGGCATGGAGGACAACAGGATGCGGCGCAGCGCGTTGCCCAGGGTATGGCCGAAGCCACGCTCGAGAGGCTCGAGCGTGATCTTGGCGCGGGTTGGACTGACAACCTGCACGTCGATGTGACGGGGTGTCAGAAACTCATTTACCGAAATCTGCATGGATGCACCTATTTTCTAGCCCTTACTTGGAGTAGAGCTCGACAATCAGGTTTTCGTTGATGTCGGCGGACAGGTCGCTGCGAGCAGGAACGTTCTTGAAAACGCCCGACTTTTTAGCAGCATCCACGTCTACCCACTCAACGCGGCCACGCTGAGCGCACAGTTCAAGGGCTTGAACAATGCGAAGCTGGTTCAGCGACTTCTCGCGAACCGAGACCACGTCACCCGGACGAACTTGGTAGGATGGAATGTTTACAGTCTTGCCGTTTACGCTGATCGCTTTGTGCGAAACCAGCTGACGGGATTCGGAACGAGTCGAACCGAAGCCCATACGATAAACGACGTTATCCAGACGGCACTCAAGCATCTGCAGCAGGTTCTCACCAGTGGCGCCTTTCTTCGAGGCTGCCGCTTGGTAGTAACCGCGGAATTGACGCTCCAGTACACCGTAGATACGACGAACTTTCTGTTTCTCGCGCAGCTGGGTACCGTAGTCGGACTGACGGCCACGGCGCTGGCCGTGGATACCTGGGGCTGCTTCGATGTTGCACTTCGATTCCAGAGCGCGAACGCCGCTCTTCAGGAACAGGTCAGTGCCTTCACGGCGAGACAGTTTGCATTTTGGACCAATGTAACGTGCCATTTATCTGTCTCCTGATTACACGCGACGCTTCTTCGGCGGACGGCACCCGTTGTGCGGGATTGGCGTCACGTCGGTGATGCTGGCGATCTTGTAGCCGCAGCTGTTCAAAGCACGAACGGCGGACTCACGACCTGGACCTGGACCCTTGACGTTTACGTCGAGGTTTTTCAGACCGTATTCCAGCGCAGCTTGACCAGCACGCTCTGCAGCGATCTGAGCTGCGAACGGGGTGGATTTGCGCGAACCACGGAAACCCGAACCACCGGAGGTAGCCCAGGACAACGCGTTGCCCTGACGATCGGTGATGGTCACGATGGTGTTGTTAAAAGAAGCGTGGATGTGGGCGATGCCATCAACCACTGTCTTTTTGACTTTCTTACGAGGACGAGCAGCAGGTTTTGCCATGTCTATATTCCTGGGCGGTTACTTGCGGATCGGCTTACGCGGGCCCTTACGGGTGCGTGCGTTGGTCTTGGTGCGCTGACCGCGAACCGGCAGACCTTTACGATGACGCAGGCCGCGGTAGCAACCCAGGTCCATCAAGCGCTTGATCTTCATGTTGATGTCACGACGCAGGTCACCTTCAGTGGTGAACTTCGCAACTTCGCCACGCAGGGTTTCGATTTGCTCGTCGCTCAGATCCTTGATCTTTGCGGCTGGGTTAACCCCAGTGTCTGCACAGATTTTCTGCGCAGTAGTGCGACCGACACCATAGATGTAGGTCAGCGAGATAACAGTGTGCTTGTTATCTGGAATGTTGACGCCTGCAATACGGGCCATTCAGTGGGACTCCAATTGACAGCTACCTACGCCCCGGAAGCCAAGAAATAGGGCGCGAGATAATATCGCTGTAGAAACGAATAATCAACCCAGCAGCGCACTAGCTGCTGGGTTTGAAACGCAGATCACACTCAGCCTTGGCGCTGCTTGTGACGCGGTTCCGCGCTGCAGATCACGCGCACGACACCTTCGCGACGAATGATCTTGCAGTTGCGGCACAGCTTTTTCACCGATGCACGAACTTTCATACCGACTCCTCGAACCTTAAGGGGCTAAATCAGCGCAGCAAACCGCTGCCGCCGTAGCCTTTCAGGTTGGCTTTCTTCATCAGGGATTCGTACTGGTGCGAAACGAGGTGCGATTGTACTTGGGACATGAAGTCCATCACAACCACTACCACAATCAGCAACGAGGTCCCGCCAAGGTAGAACGGCACGTTTGCAGCCACCACCAGGAACTGGGGCAGCAAGCACACGGCCATCATGTAAAGAGCACCGAACATGGTCAAACGGGTCAGAACGCCATCAATGTAGCGTGCCGACTGCTCACCAGGACGGATACCCGGAATAAAGGCACCGGACTTCTTCAGGTTTTCCGCTACGTCTTTCGGGTTGAACATCAACGCTGTGTAGAAGAAGCAGAAGAAAATGATCCCTGCACTAAACAGCAGAATGTTCAACGGCTGACCAGGAGCGATCGACTGCGAGATGTCCTGCAGCCAGCCCATACCTTCGGACTGACCAAACCAGGCACCCAGCGAAGCCGGGAACAGCAAGATGCTGCTCGCGAAGATGGCCGGGATTACCCCCGCCATGTTCACTTTCAGCGGCAAGTGGCTGGTCTGCGCAGCGAAGACCTTGCGGCCCTGCTGACGCTTGGCGTAGTGAACGGCGATACGACGCTGACCACGCTCAATGAACACCACGAAACCGATAATCGCTACTGCCAGCAAACCGATAGCGACCAAGGCGAAAATGTTGATATCGCCTGTGCGTGCAGACTCGAAAGACTGCCCGATTGCTCTCGGAAGACCGGCAACGATACCCGCGAAGATCAACATCGAGATACCGTTGCCCACACCGCGCTCGGTGATCTGCTCGCCGAGCCACATCATGAACATCGCGCCTGCCACAAAGGTGGAGACGGCGACGACATGGAAGCCCAGGTCTACAGAAAACGCCACGCCCTGGTTGGCCAGGCCAATGGACATGCCAATGGCTTGAACCAGCGCCAGGATAACGGTGCCGTAGCGGGTGTACTGGCTGATCTTGCGACGGCCAGCTTCACCTTCCTTCTTCAACTGTTCCAGCTGCGGGCTGACAGCGGTCATGAGCTGCATGATGATCGATGCCGAAATGTACGGCATGATCCCCAGTGCAAAGATGCTCATGCGCTCCAGCGCGCCACCGGAAAACATGTTGAACAAGCTAAGAATGGTCCCCTCATTCTGCCGGAACAGATCCGCAAGACGGTCCGGGTTAATGCCTGGTACAGGGATGTGCGCGCCGATCCGATAGACGATGATCGCCATGAACAGAAAGCGCAGACGAGCCCAGAGTTCCGACATCCCGCCCTTACCGAGCGAAGAGAGAGCACCTTGCTTAGCCATTTATTCCTCGAACTTGCCGCCAGCTGCTTCGATAGCCGCACGTGCACCTTTGGTGACGGCGATACCCTTGAGGGTGACTGCGCGAGTGACTTCGCCCGACAGCATGATTTTCACACGCTGTACGTGCTGGCCGATCACGTTGGCGTCCTTGAGGGACTGAACGGTGATCAGATCGCCTTCCACCTTGGCCAGCTCGGACAGACGCACTTCTGCGCGATCCATGGCTTTCAGGGAAACGAAGCCGAACTTCGGCAGGCGACGGTGCAGCGGCTGTTGACCGCCTTCGAAGCCTGGAGCAATGGTGCCACCGGAGCGCGAGGTTTGACCTTTGTGGCCGCGGCCACCAGTCTTACCCAGACCGCTACCGATACCACGGCCCGGACGGTGCTTCTCGCGACGGGAACCCGGCGCTGGACTCAGATCATTGAGTTTCATCGATTAGCCCTCGACGCGCAGCATGTAGTAAGCCTTGTTGATCATCCCGCGATTCTCGGGAGTATCCTGGACTTCTACAGTGTGACCGATACGACGCAGACCCAGACCCTTAACGCACAGTTTGTGGTTAGGGATGCGGCCCGAGACGCTCTTGATCAGCGTTACTTTTACAGTTGCCATGATCAGAAGATCTCCTCGACAGTCTTGCCGCGTTTGGCAGCAATGGACTCAGGGGATTGCATGGCTTTCAGACCCTTGAAAGTGGCATGAACCACGTTCACTGGGTTAGTCGAGCCGTAGCACTTGGCCAGAACGTTCTGTACGCCAGCAACTTCGAGGACGGCACGCATGGCACCACCAGCGATGATACCGGTACCTTCCGAGGCAGGCTGCATGTAAACCTTCGAGGCGCCGTGGGCGGCCTTGGTGGCGTACTGCAGGGTGGTGCCTTTCAGGTCAACCTGGATCATGTTGCGACGAGCAGCTTCCATAGCTTTCTGGATAGCAGCTGGTACTTCGCGCGATTTACCACGGCCGAAACCAACACGACCTTTACCATCACCCACCACGGTCAACGCGGTGAAGGTGAAGATACGGCCGCCTTTGACGGTTTTGGCTACGCGGTTAACTTGAACCAGCTTCTCGATGTAGCCTTCGTCGCGCTTTTGATCGTTATTTGCCATAACTTAGAACTCCAGCCCGCCTTCACGAGCAGCATCAGCCAGCGCTTTGACGCGGCCATGGTACTTGAAGCCGGAACGGTCAAAGGCAACTTGAGATACACCGGCGGCTTTCGCGCGCTCAGCTACCAGCTTGCCAACCTTAGTGGCCGCGTCGATGTTGCCAGTGGCGCCATCACGCAGGTCTTTGTCCAAGGTCGAGGCGCTTGCCAGAACCTTGCTGCCGTCGGCCGAAATAACCTGGGCATAAATGTGCTGCGACGAGCGGAACACGCAGAGACGCACGGCTTCGAGCTCGTGCATTTTCAGGCGTGCTTTGCGAGCGCGACGCAGTCGAGTAACTTTTTTGTCGGTCATTTGCTAGGCCCTACTTCTTCTTGGCTTCTTTACGACGGACTACTTCATCCGCGTAACGCACACCCTTGCCCTTGTAAGGCTCTGGCGGACGGAAACCGCGGACTTCAGCGGCCACCTGACCCACGAGCTGCTTATCGATACCCTTGATCAGGATGTCGGTCTGGCTTGGGGTTTCAGCGGTGATACCGGCTGGAAGTTCGTAATCCACTGGGTGCGAGAAGCCCAGAGCCAGGTTCAGGATGGTGCCCTTGGCCTGAGCCTTGTAACCAACACCGACCAGCTGGAGCTTACGCTCGAAGCCTTGGCTTACGCCCTGGACCATGTTGTTCACCAGGGCGCGGGTGGTACCGGCCATGGCGCGAGCTTGCTGATCACCGTTGCGAGCGACGAAACGCAGCTCACCAGACTCTTCGGTAACTTCAACAGACGAGTGAACGTTCAGTTCGAGAGTGCCCTTGGCACCCTTCACCGAAAGCTGTTGGCCGGCGAATTTAACTTCGACGCCTGCTGGCAGCTTAACGGGGTTCTTAGCGACGCGAGACATGCCTATCCCCCCTTAGAACACTGTGCACAGAACTTCGCCGCCGACACCGGCAGCGCGCGCAGCGCGGTCAGTCATCACACCTTTGTTGGTGGAGACAATAGACACGCCCAGACCGCCACGTACTTTCGGCAGGTCAGTGACGGCCTTGTACTGGCGAAGGCCAGGACGGCTGGTACGCTTCAGTTCCTCGATGACCGGACGGCCTTCGAAGTACTTCAGTTCGATAGAGAGGGAAGGTTTGGCTTCGCCGGTAACTTCGTAGCTGGCGATGTAACCTTCGTCTTTCAGTACTTTGGCAACCGCGACCTTCAGGGTAGAAGAAGGCATGCTTACGACAGACTTTTCAGCCATCTGGGCATTACGGATGCGAGTTAGCATGTCCGCTAACGGGTCCTGCATACTCATGGGCTAGATGCTCCTGATACAAGAATTATTAGCCTTGCGGCTATCACAACCACCCGAGCAGGCAGGGTAAAAACCCCAGGCTCAGGTGAGCCGGTCATTCTAGACACAAGCCAGAAACGAAACAAGCCCCATATAGGGGCTTGTTTCTTTGCGAGGTCACCGGCGGTCGGAAGATTACTCCCCCTCCCCCCGGTGTCACGGCAACTGGGATTACCAGCTAGCCTTGACCAGACCAGGCACGTCACCGCGCATCGCAGCTTCGCGCAGCTTGTTACGGCCGAGGCCGAACTTGCGGTACACGCCGTGCGGACGACCGGTGATGCGGCAGCGGTTACGCATGCGCGCAGCGCTGGCGTCACGTGGCTGCTTCTGCAGAGCGACTACGGCAGCAAAACGCTCTTCAGGAGAAGCGTTCAGGTTGACGATGGTCGCTTTCAGCTCGGCACGCTTTTTGGCGTACTTGGCTACCGTGAGCTGACGCTTCAGCTCGCGGTTTTTCATGCTCTTCTTGGCCATTTTCCTACTCCAATCAGTTGCGGAACGGGAACTTGAAAGCACGCAGCAGAGCGCGGCCTTCGTCGTCCGAACGAGCAGTGGTGGTCAGGGTGATGTCCAAACCGCGCAGAGCATCGATCTTGTCGTAGTCGATTTCCGGGAAGATGATCTGCTCTTTCACGCCCATGCTGTAGTTGCCACGACCATCGAAGGACTTGGCATTCAGGCCGCGGAAGTCGCGAACCCGAGGCAGGGAGATCGCCAGCAGGCGGTCCAGGAACTCGTACATCTTGTCGCTACGCAGAGTCACCTTGACGCCGATCGGCCAGCCCTCACGGACTTTGAAGCCCGCGATGGATTTACGAGCGAAAGTCACAACTGGCTTTTGGCCAGTGATCTTTTCCAGGTCAGCTACAGCGTGCTCGATGACTTTTTTGTCGCCGATCGCTTCGCCCAGACCCATGTTCAGGGTGATTTTGGTAACGCGCGGGACTTCCATCACGTTCGAAAGCTTAAGTTCTTCCTTAAGCTTGGGAGCGATTTCGTTCCGGTAAATCTCTTTCAGTCGTGCCATGGTCTTCTACCTAGCAGTGTTCAAGCATCAACCGCTTTTTGGGTCGACTTGAAGACACGAATTTTCTTGCCTTCTTCTACTTTGAAGCCAACGCGATCAGCCTTGTTGGTTTCGCTGTTGAAGATAGCAACGTTGGAAGCGTGCAGAGGCGCTTCTTTCTCGACGATACCGCCTTGGACGCCCGCCATCGGGTTAGGCTTGGTATGACGCTTGACCAGGTTCACACCACCAATGACCAGACGGTCATCAGCGAGAACCTTCAGCACCTTACCGCGCTTACCTTTGTCTTTGCCGGCGATCACGATGATCTCGTCGTCACGACGAATCTTTTGCATGTCGGATCTCCTTAGAGCACTTCAGGGGCGAGCGAGACGATCTTCATGAACTTCTCGTTGCGAAGTTCACGGGTCACTGGCCCGAAGATGCGAGTGCCGATCGGCTCTTGCTTGGTG
The DNA here is from genome assembly GCF_014268805.2 of Pseudomonas farsensis. Classification (GTDB taxonomy): domain Bacteria; phylum Pseudomonadota; class Gammaproteobacteria; order Pseudomonadales; family Pseudomonadaceae; genus Aquipseudomonas; species Aquipseudomonas farsensis. The sequence continues at coordinate 1,196,225 of NZ_JABWRF020000002.1, read as the reverse complement.
TTCAGCAGAACAGCAGCGTTACCGTCGAAACGAATGATGGAACCGTCAGCGCGACGTACACCGTGACGGGTACGGACGACAACAGCAGTCATCACCTGGCCTTTTTTGACCTTACCGCGAGGAATTGCTTCCTTGACGGTAACTTTGATGATGTCACCGATGCCAGCGTAACGACGGTGCGAACCGCCGAGCACTTTAATGCACATGACGCGACGAGCGCCGCTGTTATCGGCCACATCGAGCATGGATTGAGTCTGAATCATAAAATTTCTCCGACCCCTAGCCCTTAGACTTCAACAGCGCGTTCGAGGACTTCAACCAGTGCCCAGGACTTGGTCTTGGCCAGCGGACGAGTTTCGGTAATCGAAACTTTGTCGCCGATCTTGCACTGGTTGGTTTCGTCGTGCGCGTGCAGCTTAGTCGAACGCTTAACGTATTTACCGTAGATCGGGTGCTTTACGCGACGCTCGATCAGAACGGTGATGGTCTTGTCCATTTTGTCGCTGACGACACGGCCAGTCAGCGTACGGACGGTTTTTTCAGCTTCAGCCATGATCACTTACCTGCCTGCTGGTTGAGCACAGTTTTCACGCGAGCGATGTCACGCTTAACTTGCGAGAGCAGGTGCGACTGCCCCAACTGGCCAGTTGCTTTCTGCATACGCAGATTGAACTGGTCGCGCAGCAAGCCGAGCAGTTGCTCGTTCAGCTGCTGTGCCGATTTTTCACGAAGGTCATTCGCTTTCATCACATCACCGTCCGCTTAACAAAGGAGGTGGCGAGTGGCAGCTTTGCAGCAGCCAGGGCGAAAGCTTCGCGCGCCAGCTCTTCAGAAACACCCTCGATTTCATACAGGACTTTGCCTGGCTGAATCTGGGCAACCCAGTATTCCACGGAACCCTTACCTTTACCCATACGAACCTCGAGAGGCTTTTTGGTAACCGGCTTGTCCGGGAAGACACGGATCCAGATCTTGCCGCCACGTTTGACGTGACGGGTCAGAGCACGACGTGCCGACTCGATCTGGCGGGCGGTGAGGCGACCGCGAGCAACAGCCTTCAAGGCGAACTCGCCGAAGCTGACCTTGCTACCGCGCAGTGCCAGACCACGGTTGTGGCCAGTCATCTGCTTGCGGAATTTTGTACGCTTTGGTTGCAACATTTGGCGTACCCCTTACTTAGCAGCTTTTTTACGAGGCGCTGGTGCTTGTGGTTTCAGTTCTTCTTGGCGACCACCAATTACTTCGCCTTTGAAGATCCAAACCTTCACACCGATCACACCATAAGTGGTGTGAGCTTCGTAGGTGTTGTAGTCGATATCGGCACGCAGGGTGTGCAGAGGCACACGACCTTCGCGATACCACTCGGTACGTGCGATCTCGGCACCGCCGAGACGACCGCTCACCTGGATCTTGATGCCCTTGGCACCAATACGCATGGCGTTCTGCACGGCGCGCTTCATGGCACGACGGAACATAACGCGGCGCTCCAGCTGCTGGGCAACGCTTTGAGCAACCAGCATAGCGTCGAGCTCCGGCTTGCGGATCTCTTCGATGTTGATGTGCACAGGCACACCCATCTGCTTGGTCAGGTCCTGACGCAGTTTCTCAACATCTTCACCTTTCTTGCCGATAACGATACCGGGACGAGCAGTGTGGATGGTGATGCGTGCAGTTTGAGCCGGACGATGGATATCGATACGGCTTACGGACGCGCTTTTTAGTTTGTCTTGGAGGTACTCACGTGTTTTCAGATCCTTCAACAGGTAATCTGCGTAAGTAGCGCCGTCTGCATACCAGACGGAGGTGTGCTCCTTGACGATTCCCAGGCGAATGCCAGTGGGATGTACTTTCTGACCCATCTGATCGACTCCGTTACTTGTCCGCAACCTTGACAGTGATATGGCAAGACCGCTTGACGATGCGATCAGCGCGGCCTTTGGCACGCGGCATGATGCGCTTCAGCGAACGCCCTTCGTTGACGAAAACGGTGGAGACCTTCAGGTCATCAACGTCTGCGCCTTCGTTGTGTTCGGCGTTGGCAACGGCCGACTCGAGGACTTTCTTCATGATTTCAGCGGCTTTTTTGCTGCTGAAGGCCAACAGGTTGAGCGCTTCGCCCACCTTCTTCCCGCGGATCTGGTCGGCGACCAAGCGGGCTTTCTGGGCGGAGATGCGAGCGCCCGACAACTTAGCGGCTACTTCCATTTCCTAACCCCTTAACGCTTGGCTTTCTTGTCAGCCACGTGCCCGCGGTAGGTGCGGGTACCGGCAAACTCGCCCAGTTTGTGGCCGACCATGTCTTCGTTCACGAGAACGGGGACGTGTTGGCGACCGTTGTGTACCGCGATGGTCAGACCGACCATTTGTGGCAGGATCATCGAACGGCGCGACCAGGTTTTAACTGGCTTGCGATCGTTCTTCTCCACCGCCACTTCGATCTTCTTCAACAGGTGAAGATCGATAAAAGGACCTTTTTTCAGAGAACGTGGCACTGTCGTATCCCTCTAGTTACTTGCGACGACGGACGATCATGTTGTCGGTACGCTTATTACCACGGGTTTTAGCACCCTTGGTTGGGAAGCCCCATGGCGATACCGGATGACGACCACCGGAGGTACGACCTTCACCACCACCATGCGGGTGGTCAACCGGGTTCATGGCAACACCACGAACGGTTGGGCGAACGCCGCGCCAGCGTTTGGCACCAGCTTTACCCAGCGAGCGCAGGCTGTGCTCGGAGTTCGAGACTTCGCCCAGGGTCGCACGGCACTCAGCCAGTACTTTACGCATTTCGCCAGAGCGAAGACGCAGGGTCACGTAGACGCCATCACGCGCAATCAGCTGAGCCGAAGCACCAGCGGAACGAGCGATCTGTGCACCTTTACCCGGCTTCAGTTCGACGCCGTGAATGGTGCTACCTACTGGGATGTTGCGCAGCTGCAGGGAGTTACCGGCCTTGATTGGGGCCAGGGCACCTGCGATCAGCTGATCGCCAGCACTCACGCCTTTAGGGGCGATGATGTAGCGACGCTCACCGTCTGCGTAGCACAGCAGGGCGATGTGAGCAGTACGGTTCGGGTCGTATTCGATACGCTCGACAGTGGCAGGAATGCCATCTTTGTCGTTGCGACGGAAGTCAACCAGACGGTAATGCTGCTTATGACCACCACCAACGTGACGAGTGGTGATGCGGCCATTGTTGTTACGACCACCAGACTTCGATTTTTTCTCGAGCAGCGGTGCGTGAGGAGCGCCTTTGTGCAGCTCCTTGTTGACCACCTTGACCACAAAACGGCGGCCAGGGGAAGTCGGTTTGCATTTAACGATTGCCATGATGCACCCCTTCCTTACTCAGCACTGCTGCTGAAATCGAGATCTTGGCCTGGCTGAAGGGAGACGATCGCCTTCTTCCAGTCATTACGCTTGCCCAGACCACGTGCGGTACGCTTGGTTTTACCCAGAACGTTAACAGTCGACACGTTTTCGACTTTTACGCCGAACAGGCCTTCGACAGCTTTCTTGATTTCCAGCTTGGTTGCATCAGTAGCAACCTTGAATACGAACTGGCCTTTCTTCTCAGCCAGAACGGTAGCCTTCTCGGAAACGTGCGGGCCAAGGAGGACTTTAAATACGCGTTCCTGGTTCATCCCAGCAGCTCCTCGAATTTCTTCACGGCCGAGACAGTGATCAACACTTTCTCGTATGCGATCAGACTGACCGGGTCGGAACCTTGAACGTCACGAACATCGACGTGCGGCAGGTTGCGAGCAGCCAGGTACAGGTTCTGATCAACAGAGTCCGAAACGATGAGAACATCGGTCAGGCCCATGCCGTTCAGCTTGTTCAGCAGATCTTTGGTTTTCGGCGCTTCAACAGCGAAGTCCTGAACCACGACCAGACGGTCGCTACGCACCAGCTCACCGAGGATGGAGCGCAGAGCTGCGCGATACATCTTCTTGTTGAGCTTCTGCGAGTGATCTTGAGGACGAGCTGCGAAGGTTACACCACCGCCACGCCAGATCGGACCACGGCTGGTACCAGCACGAGCACGGCCAGTACCCTTCTGACGCCATGGGCGCTTACCGCCACCGGATACGTCAGAACGAGTCTTTTGCTGCTTGGTACCTTGACGACCGCCAGCCATGTAGGCCACGACTGCCTGGTGCACCAGCGTCTCGTTGAATTCGCCACCGAAAGTCAGTTCGGAAACTTCGATCGCCTGAGCGTCATTTACATTAAGTTGCATGTCAGTTTCCCCTTACCCGCGAGCCTTGACAGCTGGACGTACAACCACGTCGCCGCCAGTAGCGCCTGGAACGGCACCCTTGATCAGCAGCAGGTTGCGTTCAGCGTCTACGCGTACTACTTCCAGGGACTGCACAGTCACGCGCTCAGCGCCCATGTGACCGGACATTTTCTTGCCCTTGAATACACGACCAGGAGTCTGGCACTGGCCGATAGAGCCAGGAACGCGGTGCGATACGGAGTTACCGTGGGTGTTATCTTGACCACGGAAATTCCAACGCTTGATGGTACCGGCAAAGCCTTTACCTTTGGACTGACCGGTTACGTCTACCAGCTGGCCTGCAGTGAAGAGTTCAGCTTTGATCAGATCGCCAGCCTGGAAATCGCCTTCTTCAAGACGGAACTCCCAGACACCGCGACCAGCGGCAACGTTGGCCTTGGCAAAGTGGCCTGCCTGAGCGGCGGTCACGCGCGAAGCACGACGCTCGCCGACAGTGACTTGCACTGCACGGTAGCCATCAGTTTCTTCGGTTTTGAACTGGGTGACGCGATTCGGTTCGATCTCAACGACCGTGACCGGAATGGAGACACCTTCTTCGGTGAAAATACGGGTCATACCGCATTTACGACCGACTACACCAATAGTCATGTTGTAAACCTCATGAGTGTACGGGGCTTTCACCCGCTATGGCCGCCCATTTCAGAGCGTTACACGACAAGACCGAAGTCTTAGCCGAGGCTGATCTGCACTTCCACACCTGCCGCAAGATCAAGCTTCATCAGCGCATCAACGGTTTTATCCGTTGGCTGGACGATGTCCAGAACGCGCTTATGAGTGCGGATCTCGTACTGGTCACGCGCGTCTTTGTTGACGTGCGGGGAGACCAGAACGGTGAAACGCTCTTTGCGGGTAGGCAGTGGAATTGGACCACGCACTTGTGCACCAGTACGTTTCGCGGTTTCCACGATTTCCTGGGTGGATTGGTCGATCAGGCGATGGTCGAAAGCCTTCAACCTGATACGGATTTGCTGATTTTGCATTGGATTTCAGACTCCAGGCTGTTCCCAACGGACGCACTACGCCCGCTAAAAGGAGGCGTGATTCTATAGAGGCCTCAATTTAGTGTCAACCCAATAAAAAAAACCCCCGCTGAGCGGGGGTCTTTTTAATCGGTCGAGTAATTACTCGATGATTTTGGCTACGACGCCGGCGCCGACGGTACGACCGCCTTCACGGATGGCGAAGCGCAGACCGTCTTCCATTGCGATGGTCTTGATCAGGGTGACTTCCATCTGGATGTTGTCACCTGGCATTACCATCTCAACGCCTTCTGGCAGCTGGCAGTTACCGGTTACGTCAGTAGTACGGAAGTAGAACTGAGGACGGTAGCCTTTGAAGAACGGAGTGTGACGACCGCCTTCTTCCTTCGACAGAACGTAGACTTCTGCGGTGAACTTGGTGTGCGGCTTGACCGAACCTGGCTTGACCAGAACCTGGCCACGCTCAACGTCGTCACGCTTGGTACCACGCAGCAGAACGCCGCAGTTCTCGCCAGCACGACCTTCGTCCAGCAGCTTGCGGAACATCTCAACACCGGTGCAGGTGGTGGTGGTGGTGTCACGCAGACCAACGATTTCCAGCGGATCTTGAACGCGGACGATACCACGCTCGATACGGCCGGTAACAACGGTACCACGACCCGAGATCGAGAATACGTCTTCGATTGGCATCAGGAACGGCTTGTCGATAGCACGCTCTGGCTCTGGGATGTAGCTGTCCAGAGTTTCGACCAGCTTCTTGACGGCAGTGGTGCCCATCTCGTTGTCGTCTTTGCCTTCCAGCGCCATACGAGCCGAACCGATGATGATCGGGGTATCGTCGCCTGGGAAGTCGTAGGTGGACAGCAGGTCGCGAACTTCCATCTCGACCAGTTCCAGCAGCTCAGCGTCGTCTACCAGGTCAGCCTTGTTCAGGAAGACCACGATGTACGGAACGCCAACCTGACGGGACAGCAGGATGTGCTCACGGGTTTGTGGCATCGGGCCATCAGCGGCCGAGCAAACCAGGATCGCGCCGTCCATCTGGGCAGCACCGGTGATCATGTTCTTCACGTAGTCAGCGTGACCTGGGCAGTCAACGTGAGCGTAGTGACGGATCTTCGAGTTGTACTCGACGTGCGCGGTGTTGATGGTGATGCCGCGTGCTTTTTCTTCTGGAGCCGAGTCGATCTTGTCGAAGTCAACAACAGCCGAACCGAAAACTTCGGAGCAGACGCGAGTCAGAGCAGCAGTCAGAGTGGTTTTACCGTGGTCGACGTGACCGATGGTGCCAACGTTGACGTGCGGGAGGGAACGATCAAATTTTTCTTTAGCCACGACAGTGAACTCCTAGCCTAAAGGGGCTGAATCAGCCTTGTTTTTTAACGAGAGCTTCGACGATGTTCGACGGAGCTTCGGCGTATTTGGAAAATTCCATGGAGTAGCTCGCGCGACCCTGAGACATGGAACGAACGTCGGTTGCGTAACCGAACATCTCTCCGAGTGGCACCTCAGCAGTGATTACCTTGCCGGACACCGAGTCTTCATTACCCTGGATCATCCCGCGACGACGGCTCAGGTCACCCATCACGTCACCCAGGTAGTCTTCCGGGGTTACAACCTCGACCTTCATGATCGGCTCGAGAACCACGCCACCGCCCTTCTGGGCCAGTTGCTTGGTTGCCATCGAAGCAGCGATCTTGAACGCCATTTCGTTGGAGTCGACGTCGTGGTACGAACCGTCGAATACCGTGGCCTTGAGGCCGATCAGAGGATAACCGGCAACAACGCCGTTTTTCATCTGCTCTTCGATACCCTTCTGGATCGGGGCGATGAATTCCTTAGGAATCACGCCACCAACGACTTCGTTGGTGAACACCAGACCTTCGGTGATGTTGCCTTTGTCGTCCTGATCTGGCTCCGAGAAACGGATCCAGCAGTGACCGAACTGACCACGACCACCCGACTGACGAACGAATTTACCTTCGATCTCGACGTTGGACTTGGTGATCTTCTCGCGGTACGAAACCTGCGGCTTGCCGACGTTGGCTTCGACGTTGAACTCGCGCTTCATGCGGTCAACGAGGATGTCCAGGTGCAGCTCACCCATACCGGAGATGATGGTCTGACCGGTTTCTTCGTCAGTCTTGACGCGGAACGACGGGTCTTCTTGGGCCAGCTTGCCCAGTGCAATACCCATCTTCTCCTGGTCAGCCTTGGTTTTCGGCTCTACGGAGAGCGAAATTACCGGCTCAGGGAAGTCCATACGCTCAAGGATGATCGGCTTGTCGGCGTTGCACAGGGTGTCACCGGTGGTGACGTCCTTCATGCCGATCAGAGCAGCGATGTCGCCTGCACGTACTTCCTTGATTTCTTCACGCTGGTTGGCGTGCATCTGCACCATACGACCAACGCGCTCTTTTTTGCCTTTGACCGAGTTGATGACGGAGTCACCGGAGCTCAGGAAGCCAGAGTAAACGCGAACGAACGTCAAGGTACCCACGAACGGGTCGGTGGCAATCTTGAACGCCAGAGCCGAGAACGGCGCGTCGTCGTTAGCCGGACGCTCGTCGTACTGCTCAGGCTTGACTTCATCCTTCGGCACGTCGATCAGATCAGGGTGGATACCCTTGATCGCAGGGATCTCGGTTGGCGCAGGCAGGAAGTCGATGACAGCATCGAGAACCAGGGGAACACCCTTGTTCTTGAACGACGAACCACAGACAGCCGGAACGATCTCGCTGGCCAGGGTGCGCGCACGCAGACCGGCTTTGATCTCTTCGACGGTCAGCTCTTCGCCTTCCAGGTACTTGTTCATCAGCTCTTCGCTGGACTCGGCAGCAGCCTCGACCATGTTCGAGCGCCACTCTTCAGCGAGCTCAAGCATGTCCGCAGGAATTTCTTCCTCGCGGTAGGTGGTGCCCTTGTCGTCGTCGTTCCAGTAGATGGCCTTCATCTTGATCAGGTCAACCTGACCCTGGAAGTCATCTTCTGCACCGATAGCCAGCTGGACCGGAACCGGGGTGTGACCCAGGCGAGTCTTGATCTGGCCGATAACGCGCAGGAAGTTGGCACCGGCACGGTCCATCTTGTTCACGTAGACAACACGTGGAACGCCGTACTTGTTGGCCTGACGCCATACGGTTTCGGACTGCGGCTCAACGCCGGAGGTACCGCAGAACACAACGACCGCGCCGTCGAGTACACGCAGCGAACGCTCAACTTCAATGGTGAAGTCAACGTGGCCGGGGGTATCGATGACGTTTACGCGGTAGTTGTCGTACTGACCACGGGAACCCTGCCAGAAGGTGGTAACGGCAGCGGAGGTAATGGTAATACCCCGCTCCTGCTCCTGCACCATCCAGTCGGTGGTCGCGGCGCCGTCGTGCACCTCGCCCATCTTGTGGCTCAGGCCTGTGTAGAACAGGATCCGCTCGGTAGTGGTAGTCTTGCCCGCATCAACGTGCGCACAGATACCGATGTTACGGTAGCGGTTAATTGCTGTAGTACGAGCCATAAAGCCCTCGCAAAATGATTGATGCTTGAATTAGAAGCGGTAGTGCGAGAACGCTTTGTTGGCTTCGGCCATACGGTGCACGTCTTCACGCTTCTTGACTGCAGCACCTTTGCCTTCAGCAGCATCCAGCAGCTCGCCAGCCAGGCGCAGGGCCATGGACTTCTCGCCACGCTTGCGGGCGTAGTCTACGAGCCAACGCATTGCCAGAGCATTACGACGGGAAGGACGAACTTCAACCGGAACCTGGTAAGTGGCACCGCCGACACGGCGGGACTTGACTTCGACCAGCGGAGCGATGGCGTCGAGAGCTTTCTCGAAGATTTCCAGGGGGTCGCTGTTCTTGCGTGCTTTGACGGTATCCAGGGCACCGTAAACGATGCGCTCGGCTACGGCCTTTTTGCCGCTTTCCATCACGTGGTTCATGAACTTGGCGAGGATCTGGGATCCGTACTTCGGATCGTCAAGAATCTCACGTTTTGCTGCTACACGACGTCTTGGCATGATAAGCCCTCAAACGGTCTTCAGGTTAGCCCGGGACGTGGGTCTTTGACCCCTGCCCGACCTTACTCTTATCGACTCAAAAAAATGGATATGTGCAAACGGCCGATTACTTCGGACGCTTGGTACCGTACTTCGAACGACCCTGGTTACGGCCTTTAACGCCCGAAGTATCCAGAGAGCCGCGAACGGTGTGGTAACGAACACCTGGCAAGTCTTTTACACGGCCGCCACGAATCAGGACGACGCTGTGTTCTTGCAGGTTGTGGCCTTCACCGCCGATGTACGAGGAAACCTCGAAACCGTTGGTCAGACGCACACGGCATACTTTACGCAGTGCCGAGTTAGGTTTTTTCGGCGTGGTGGTGTACACGCGGGTGCACACGCCACGACGTTGCGGGCAGTTCTGCAGCGCAGGAACGTCCGATTTCTCGACCGAACGCTTACGCGGCTGACGTACCAGCTGGTTGATAGTTGCCATCTACTAGCTCCACTGATTGCCTTGCGACTCTATTGTCTTGCAAGAAAGCCAAAAATTGACGAGACGGAGTCCCACCAAATTTAAGGGTACAAAAGTCTACGGAGGATCTTGCACCCAGTCAAGACGAAGCCCCGACCATCCTCACCCGATCATCGGCAACATTACTGTCACCGAAGGTCGGGCGAGGCTGGCCGGGGCCTTGCCCTTACTTAGTTACCGCTGGAGTTCAGCGCTTCGGTCAGTGCAGCTTCGACCTCACTGGCGCTCACACGCAGCGGCTTGTCGGCTTCACGGCGACGCTTGCGCTCGCTGTGGTAAGCCAGACCGGTACCTGCCGGGATCAGACGACCCACGACCACGTTCTCTTTCAGGCCGCGCAGGTAATCGCGCTTGCCGGTAACGGCCGCTTCGGTCAGTACGCGGGTGGTTTCCTGGAAGGAAGCCGCGGAGATGAACGATTCGGTCGACAGCGACGCCTTGGTGATACCGAGCAGTACACGGGTGAACTTCGAGATGAACTTGTCTTCACCCGCCAGGCGCTCGTTCTCGCCGAGTACGTGAGTCAGTTCCATCTGGTCGCCCTTGATGAAGCTGGAATCGCCGGACTCGCTGATCTCAACCTTACGCAGCATCTGACGCAGGATGGTCTCGATGTGCTTGTCGTTGATCTTCACGCCTTGCAGACGGTAAACGTCCTGGATCTCGTTGACGATGTATTTCGCCAGCGCGCTGACACCCAGCAGACGCAGGATATCGTGTGGATCGCTCGGGCCGTCGGAGATAACTTCGCCGCGGTTTACCTGTTCGCCTTCGAAGACGTTCAGGTGGCGCCACTTCGGAATCAGCTCTTCGTAAGGATCGCTGCCGTCGGTCGGAGTAATGACCAGGCGACGCTTGCCCTTGGTTTCTTTACCGAATGCGATAGTACCGCTGACTTCAGCCAGAATCGACGCTTCTTTCGGGCGACGCGCTTCGAACAAGTCGGCAACGCGTGGCAGACCACCGGTGATGTCACGGGTCTTCGACGTTTCTTGCGGGATACGCGCAATTACGTCACCGACGCCGATCTGGGCACCGTCAGCCACACCGACGAGGGCGTTGGCAGGCAGGAAGTACTGAGCCGGTACGTCGGTACCAGGCAGGTACAGGTCCTTGCCGTTGGCATCGACCATCTTGATTGCCGGACGGATTTCCTTGCCAGCGGCAGGGCGATCCTTGACGTCCAGGACTTCAATGTTGGTCAGACCGGTCAGTTCGTCGGTCTGGCGCTTGATGGTGATGTTTTCTTCCATGCCCACGAAGGTCACGGTACCTTTCAGTTCGGTAACGATCGGGTGGGTGTGCGGGTCCCACTTGGCGACGATTGCGCCAGCTTCGACCTTGTCACCTTCCTTGACCGAAATCACCGCACCGTAAGGCAGCTTGTAGCGCTCACGCTCACGACCGAATTCATCGGCAATGGCCAGCTCGCCGGAACGCGATACAGCAACCAGGTTGCCATCGGCACGCTCGACCTGCTTCAGGTTGTGCAGACGAACCATACCGCCGTTCTTCACCTGGACGCTGTCGGCAGCCGAAGTACGGCTTGCAGCACCACCGATGTGGAACGTACGCATGGTCAGCTGGGTACCCGGCTCACCGATCGACTGTGCAGCGATTACGCCGACAGCTTCACCGATGTTCACCTGGTGACCACGGGCCAGATCACGGCCGTAGCACTTGGCGCAGATACCGAAGCGGGTTTCGCAGCTGATCGGCGAACGCACGATGACTTCGTCGATGCTGTTCAGCTCGATGAACTCGACCCACTGCTCGTCGACCAAGGTGCCGGCCGGAACGATGACGTCCTCGGTGCCCGGCTTGAATACGTCACGGGCAATGACACGGCCCAGTACGCGCTCACCCAACGGCTCGACGACGTCACCGCCTTCGATGTGCGGGGTCATGACCAGACCCTGGTCGGTGCCGCAGTCGATCTCGGTCACGACCAGATCCTGCGCCACGTCTACCAGACGACGGGTCAGGTAACCGGAGTTCGCAGTCTTCAAGGCGGTATCCGCCAGACCCTTACGAGCACCGTGGGTCGAGATGAAGTACTGCAGTACGCTCAGGCCTTCACGGAAGTTCGCGGTGATCGGCGTCTCGATGATCGAGCCGTCCGGCTTGGCCATCAGGCCACGCATACCGGCCAGCTGACGGATCTGAGCAGCAGAACCACGAGCACCGGAGTCAGCCATCATGTACATCGAGTTGAAGGACTCTTGCTCGACTTCGTTGCCTTCGCGGTCGATGACCTTCTCTTTCGAGAGGTTGGCCATCATCGCCTTGGACACTTCGTCGTTCGCCTTGGACCACAAGTCGATGACCTTGTTGTACTTCTCGCCCTGGGTTACCAGGCCGGAGGCGTACTGGCTCTCGATTTCCTTCACTTCATCGGTAGCGCTGTCGATGATGCGAGCTTTCTCGTCCGGGATGACGAAGTCGTTCACACCGATCGAAACGCCGGAAATGGTCGAATAGGCAAAGCCGGTGTACATCAGCTGGTCAGCGAAGATGACGGTCTCTTTCAGACCAACCACGCGGTAGCACTGGTTGATCAGCTTGGAGATCGCCTTTTTCTTCATAGGCTGGTTGACCACGTCGTACGGCAGGCCTGCCGGCACTACCTGGAACAGCAGCGCACGGCCGACGGTGGTGTCGACGATACGGGTGTTCTTGGTCGAGCTGCCATCACGGTCGTTCACGGTCTCGTTGATACGGACCTTGATTTTCGCGTGCAGGGCAGCTTCGCCGGCGCGGAATACGCGGTCGACTTCCTGCAGGTCAGCGAATACGCGACCCTCGCCCTTGGCGTTGATGGCTTCACGGGTCATGTAGTACAGACCCAGTACAACGTCCTGCGACGGAACGATGATTGGCTCACCGTTGGCTGGCGACAGAATGTTGTTGGTCGACATCATCAGCGCGCGCGCTTCGAGCTGGGCTTCCAGCGTCAGCGGCACGTGAACGGCCATCTGGTCACCGTCGAAGTCGGCGTTGTACGCGGCGCAGACCAGCGGGTGCAGCTGAATGGCCTTGCCTTCGATCAGAACCGGTTCAAACGCCTGGATACCCAGACGGTGAAGGGTCGGTGCACGGTTGAGCAGTACGGGGTGTTCGCGGATCACCTCGGCGAGCACGTCCCAAACCTCTGGCAGCTCGCGCTCGACCATCTTCTTGGCAGCCTTGATGGTGGTCGCCAGACCACGCATTTCCAGCTTGCCGAAAATGAACGGCTTGAACAGCTCAAGGGCCATTTTCTTCGGCAGACCGCACTGGTGCAGACGCAGGGTCGGGCCTACGGTAATTACCGAACGACCGGAGTAGTCAACGCGCTTACCGAGCAAGTTCTGACGGAAACGACCTTGCTTACCTTTGATCATGTCGGCCAGCGACTTCAGCGGACGCTTGTTCGAGCCAGTGATGGCGCGACCGCGACGGCCGTTGTCGAGCAGGGCGTCGACCGCTTCCTGCAGCATGCGCTTTTCGTTGCGCACGATGATGTCCGGCGCCGACAGATCGAGCAGGCGCTTCAGACGGTTGTTACGGTTGATCACCCGACGATACAGGTCGTTCAGGTCGGAGGTCGCGAAGCGGCCGCCATCCAGCGGAACCAGCGGACGCAGATCCGGCGGCAGCACTGGCAGGACGGTCAGGACCATCCACTCAGGCAGGTTGCCCGAGCCCTGGAAAGCTTCCATCAGCTTCAGGCGCTTGGACAGCTTCTTGATCTTGGTTTCGGAGTTGGTCTGCGGAATCTCTTCGCGCAGGCGGCCAATCTCGTGCTCTAGGTCGATAGCGTGCAGCAGCTCGCGAACTGCCTCGGCACCCATACGGGCGTCGAAGTCGTCACCGAACTCTTCCAGCGCTTCGAAGTACTGCTCGTCGTTGAGCAGCTGACCCTTCTCGAGGGTGGTCATGCCCGGATCGATCACCACGTAGCTCTCGAAATAGAGCACGCGCTCGATGTCACGCAGGGTCATGTCCATCAGCAAGCCGATACGGGACGGCAGCGACTTCAGGAACCAGATGTGGGCAACCGGCGAGGCCAGCTCGATGTGCGCCATGCGCTCACGACGAACCTTGGCCAGGGCAACTTCAACGCCGCACTTCTCGCAGATTACACCGCGGTGCTTGAGGCGCTTGTACTTGCCGCACAGGCACTCGTAGTCCTTGACTGGGCCAAAGATCTTGGCGCAGAACAGGCCATCACGTTCAGGTTTGAACGTACGGTAGTTGATGGTTTCCGGCTTTTTGACTTCACCGAACGACCACGAACGGATCATTTCAGGCGACGCCAGACCGATACGGATGGCGTCGAACTCTTCGACTTGACCCTGGTTTTTCAGCAAATTCAGTAGGTCTTTCAAGGCCTTTCCTCCTGGCGGAGCAGGGAGCGGGCTGTTTCAGCCCCGCTCCCAATTCGCGTCACGTGTTATTCGGTTTCCAGATCGATATCGATACCGAGCGAACGGATCTCTTTGATCAACACGTTGAAGGACTCGGGCATGCCCGGCTCCATACGGTGATCGCCATCCACGATGTTCTTGTACATCTTGGTACGGCCGTTCACGTCGTCCGACTTCACTGTGAGCATTTCTTGCAGGGTGTATGCCGCGCCATATGCTTCCAGCGCCCACACTTCCATCTCCCCGAAACGCTGACCACCGAACTGCGCCTTACCACCCAGCGGCTGCTGGGTAACCAGGCTGTAGGAACCAGTGGAACGCGCGTGCATCTTGTCGTCCACCAAGTGGTTCAGCTTGAGCATGTACATGTAACCAACGGTCACAGGACGCTCGAACTTGTTGCCGGTGCGGCCGTCGAACAGTTGCATCTGGCCGCTTTCTGGCAGGTCTGCCAGTTTCAGCATGGCCTTGATCTCACTTTCCTTGGCACCGTCGAAGACCGGCGTTGCCATTGGCACGCCCTTCTTCAGGTTGCTTGCCAGGGCCATGATCTCAGCGTCGGTGAACTCATCGAGGTTCTCCTGACGACCGCCGATCTCGTTGTAGATCTCGGTGAGGAAGCCACGGATTTCTGCGGCTTTGCGTTGCTCTTCGATCATGCGATCGATCTTCTCGCCCAGACCTTTGGCCGCGAGGCCCAGGTGGGTTTCAAGGATCTGACCGACGTTCATACGCGAAGGTACGCCCAGCGGGTTCAGTACGACGTCAACTGGAGTACCGTTAGCGTCGTGCGGCATGTCTTCAACCGGCATGATTACCGAGACAACACCTTTGTTACCGTGACGACCAGCCATCTTGTCACCCGGCTGGATGCGACGGCGGATGGCCAGGTAGACCTTGACGATCTTCAGTACGCCCGGTGCCAGGTCATCGCCCTGCTGCAGCTTGCGCTTCTTGTCTTCGAACTTGTCGTCCAGCAGACGACGACGGTCGACGATGTACTGTTGAGCCTTTTCCAGCTGCTCGTTCAGTGCATCTTCAGCCATGCGCAGTTTGAACCACTGGCCATGCTCCAGACCGTTCAGGACGTCGTCGGAGATCACGGTGCCTTTCTTCAGGCCCGCACCACCATCGACAACCTGGCCGTTCAGAGCCGAACGCAGACGCTCGAAGGTTGCACCTTCGACGATGCGGAACTCTTCGTTGAGGTCCTTGCGGATCTCGTCCAGCTGCATTTTCTCGATGGCCAGGGCGCGGCTGTCGCGCTCGACGCCGTCACGGGTGAAGACCTGTACGTCGATGACAGTACCCTTGGTACCGGTCGGTACGCGCAGGGAAGTGTCTTTGACGTCGCTGGCCTTCTCACCGAAGATCGCACGCAGCAGTTTTTCTTCCGGAGTCAGTTGGGTCTCGCCTTTCGGAGTGACCTTGCCGACCAGGATGTCGCCGGCGCCGACTTCGGCACCAACATAGACGATACCGGCTTCGTCCAGCTTGTTCAGCGCAGCTTCACCCACGTTCGGGATGTCTGCGGTGATTTCCTCTGGGCCAAGCTTGGTGTCACGCGCCACACAGGTGAGTTCCTGGATGTGGATCGTGGTGAAGCGGTCTTCCTGAACCACACGCTCGGACAGGCAGATGGAGTCTTCGAAGTTGAAGCCGTTCCATGCCATGAACGCGATGCGCATGTTCTGACCCAGAGCCAGCTCACCCATGTCGGTGGACGGGCCATCAGCCATGATGTCATGACGCTTGACCACGTCACCCTTGCTCACCAGCGGACGCTGGTTGATGCAGGTGTTCTGGTTCGAACGGGTGTATTTGGTCAGGTTGTAGATGTCGACACCGGCTTCACCGGTTTCAACTTCATCGTCAGCCACGCGAACGACGATACGGCTGGCGTCAACCGAATCGATCACACCACCACGACGCGCAACCACGCAGACACCGGAGTCACGGGCGACGTTGCGCTCCATGCCGGTACCTACCAGCGGCTTGTCGGCGCGCAGGGTCGGTACAGCCTGACGCTGCATGTTCGAACCCATCAACGCACGGTTGGCGTCGTCGTGCTCGAGGAACGGAATCAACGACGCGGCGACCGAAACAACCTGCTTCGGCGAAACGTCCATCAGGGTGACGTCTTCCGGCGCCTTGACGGTGAATTCGTTCAGGTGACGGACCGCTACCAGCTCGTCGATCAGCTGCTTTTTCTCGTTCATCGCGGCGGAGGCCTGGGCGATGACGTGATCGGCTTCTTCGATCGCGGACAGGAACACGATGTCGTCGCTGACCACACCCTCTTTCACCACGCGGTACGGGCTTTCGAGGAAGCCGTACTGGTTGGTGCGGGCGTAGGCCGCCAGGGAGTTGATCAGACCGATGTTCGGGCCTTCCGGCGTTTCGATCGGGCACACACGGCCGTAGTGGGTCGGGTGTACGTCACGGACTTCGAAGCCTGCGCGCTCACGGGTCAGACCGCCCGGGCCAAGAGCCGAAACACGGCGCTTGTGGGTAATCTCGGAGAGCGGGTTGTTCTGGTCCATGAACTGCGAGAGCTGGCTGGAACCGAAGAACTCTTTCACCGCCGCCGCAACCGGCTTGGCGTTGATCAGGTCCTGAGGCATCAGGCCTTCGCTTTCGGCCATCGACAGACGCTCTTTGACCGCGCGCTCTACACGCACCAGGCCAACGCGGAACTGGTTTTCGGCCATTTCGCCGACACAACGCACGCGACGGTTACCCAGGTGGTCGATGTCGTCGACGATGCCTTTGCCGTTACGGATGTCGACCAGGGTCTTGAGGACCTCGACGATATCTTCCTTGCTCAGCACGCCCGAACCTTCGATCTCGGTACGACCGATACGACGGTTGAACTTCATGCGGCCAACGGCCGACAGGTCGTAACGCTCGGCGCTGAAGAACAGGTTGTTGAACAGGGTCTCGGCTGCGTCCTTGGTTGGCGGCTCGCCAGGACGCATCATGCGATAGATCTCGACCAGCGCTTCCAGTTGGTTGCTGGTGGTGTCGATCTTCAGCGTGTCGGAAATGAACGGACCGCAGTCGATGTCGTTGGTGTACAGGGTCTCGATGCGAACGACCTGAGCCTTGGCGATCTTGATCAGCAGATCGGTCGTCAGCTCGGTGTTGCACTCAGCGAGAATCTCACCGGTGGCCGGGTGCACGATGGCCTTGGCGGTGGTACGGCCCAGCACGTACTCCATCGGCACGTCGAGTTCTTTCACGCCAGCCTTTTCGAGCTGGTTGATGTGGCGCGCGGTAATACGGCGGCCTTGCTCGACGATGACTTTGCCGGTTTCGTCATGGATATCCATGACGGCAACTTCACCACGCAGACGCTGTGGTACCAGTTCCAGGCTCAGTTTTTCGCCGGAAACGTGGAACACGTTGGTGGTGTAGAAGGTATTCAGAACTTCTTCGGTGCTGTAGCCCAGCGCGCGCAGCAGTACCGAGGCCGGCAGCTTGCGGCGACGGTCGATACGCACGAACACGCAATCTTTCGGGTCGAACTCGAAGTCCAGCCACGAACCGCGGTAAGGGATGATGCGCGCGGAGTACAGCAGCTTGCCGGAGCTGTGCGTCTTGCCACGGTCGTGGTCGAAGAACACACCAGGCGAACGGTGCAGCTGGGATACGATCACACGCTCGGTACCGTTGATAACGAAGGTACCGTTTTCAGTCATCAGGGGGATTTCACCCATGTAGACTTCTTGCTCTTTGATGTCCTTGATCGCTTTGTTCGACGATTCCTTGTCGAAGATGATCAGGCGCACCTTCACACGCAGTGGGACCGCAAAGGTCACACCACGCAGGACACATTCCTTCACATCGAACGCCGGATCGCCCAGGCGATAGCCGACGTACTCCAGGGCAGCATTGCCGGAGTAGCTGATGATCGGGAATACCGATTTGAAGGCCGCATGCAGACCGACGTCGCGGAACTGGTCCTTGGACGCTCCCGCCTGCAGGAATTCGCGATACGAATCCAGCTGGATGGCCAGGAGGTAAGGCACATCCATGACGTCCGGCAACTTGCTAAAGTCCTTGCGGATACGTTTTTTCTCAGTGTATGAGTAAGCCATCAGCATTCCCCAGCTTGGTCACCTGCTTGTTTGGCATCTCCCGGCGGGAGCAGCCAGAAAATCGTGCAAACCCCTTGGTTTGCGCCACCGTCTTGGTGGTTGCCGCTACGTTATCGGGGCCGACCTGATCGGCCACCAATAACGGAAAAAGGCCGGTGGCATAAGCCACCAGCCATCAGCCCTACGCTTGACGCTCAGGCTGGAGTCGCACAGTCGAAATTACTTCAGCTCGACTTTGGCGCCTGCTTCTTCCAGCTTCTTCTTAGCGTCTTCAGCGGCTTCTTTCGAAACGCCTTCAGCTACAACCTGAGGAGCGCCATCGACTTTCTCTTTGGCTTCTTTCAGGCCCAGACCGGTCAGCTCGCGAACGGCTTTAATGACGTTCACTTTCTTCTCGCCGGCTTCAACCAGAACAACGTTGAACTCGGTCTGCTCTTCAACAACGGCAGCAGCAGCAGCTGGGCCAGCAGCGGCAACAGCAGCGGTAACGCCGAAGGTTTCTTCCATTGCTTTGATCAGCTCAACAACTTCCAGAACGGTTTTCTGGCCGATTGCTTCGATGATTTGCTCGTTAGTCAGGGACATGACTTAAATCCTGTATTGGGGTGACAGCCTACGCAGCCATCAAATTAAACAATTGATTTTGAAAGAGGTTACGCAGCCTTAGGCAGCAGCAGCTTCTTTCTGGTCGCGAACGGCCGCCAGAGTACGAGCCAGCTTGCTGGTAGCGCCTTGAATGACGCTCATCAGACGTGCGATAGCTTCGTCACGGGTCGGCAAGGTAGCCAGTACATCGATCTGGTTGGCGGCAATGAACTTGCCGTCAAACGCAGCTGCCTTGATCTCGAACTTGTCCTGACCCTTGGCGAACTCTTTGAACAGACGAGCAGCAGCGCCCGGGTGTTCGTTGGAGAAAGCGATCAGGGTCGGGCCAGTGAAGACGTCGTTGAGGACACTGAATTCAGTGTCAGCAACAGCACGCTTGAGCAGGGTGTTACGTACAACACGTACGTAAACGCCAGCTTCACGAGCCTCTTTACGGAGTCCGGTCATTGCGCCTACAGTCACACCACGGGCATCAGCCACGACAGCGGACAGAGCGACTTTGGCAGCCTCGTTGACTTCAGCGACGATGGCCTTCTTGTCTTCGAGTCTAATTGCCACGGGTAAAACTCCTGCTTGTTACCGTTTCATCTGGCCGAAGCCGGATGTCGTTTTGGTGTCTGATTCGGTAAGGAACCGGGAGCACCATCTGCGTAGGCTGATGGTTTAAGGCTTGCGCCGCCTACGGTCTTGGATAGCCCCCGCCAGGCAGGGACCCCAATTTTTGCTGCCGGCGGGCATTATACCCGCCGACAAGGTGTTACACGTTCAGCGAGCTCTGATCGATGATCAGACCTGGGCCCATAGTGGTGCTCAGGGTAACGCGCTTGACGTAGATACCTTTCGAGGAAGCTGGCTTGATACGCTTCAGATCAGCGATCAGGGCTTCAACGTTTTCCTTCAGCTTGCCGGCTTCGAAGCCGATTTTGCCAACGGAGGTGTGGATGATACCGTTCTTGTCGGTACGGTAGCGAACCTGACCAGCCTTGGCGTTTTTCACGGCAGTGGCTACGTCGGGCGAAACAGTACCAACTTTCGGGTTAGGCATCAGGCCGCGAGGACCCAGAACCTGACCCAACTGACCGACAACGCGCATTGCATCAGGCGATGCGATGACAACGTCATAGTTCAGGTCGCCGGCTTTCATTTCGGCAGCCAGATCGTCCATACCTACGCGGTCAGCGCCGGCAGCCAGAGCGGCCTCAGCAGCTGGACCCTGGGTGAAGACAGCAACGCGTACGGTCTTGCCAGTGCCGTGTGGCAGCACAGTAGCGCTACGAACGACCTGGTCGGATTTACGCGGGTCAACACCGAGGTTAACGGCGATGTCGAACGACTCGACGAATTTGGCAGCCGGCAGCGAAGCCAGCAGAACTGCTGCTTCTTCGAAGCTGTAGGCCTTGCCTGCTTCGATTTTCTCGGCGATTGCCTTTTGACGCTTGGTCAGCTTAGCCATTACACACCCTCCACGTTCAGACCCATGCTGCGGGCAGAGCCAGCGATGGTGCGTACAGCAGCGTCCAGGTCAGCAGCAGTCAGATCAGCCTGTTTGGTCTTGGCGATATCTTCGAGCTGGGCACGGGTCACAGTACCAACTTTGACGGTGTTCGGGCGAGCCGAACCGCTGGTGAGGCCAGCAGCTTTCTTCAGCAGAACCGAGGCAGGAGTGCTCTTGGTCTCGAAGGTGAAGCTACGGTCACTGTAGACAGTGATGATCACTGGAGTCGGCAGACCGGCTTCTTGACCCTGAGTACGGGCGTTGAAGGCCTTGCAGAATTCCATGATGTTCACGCCGTGTTGGCCCAGTGCTGGACCTACGGGTGGGCTTGGGTTGGCCTGGCCGGCCTTTACTTGCAGCTTGATGTAAGCCTGAATCTTCTTAGCCATGAGCTACTCCAAAATCGGGTACGAACGCCTGAGGGCTCCCCGGATGACTTGCGTTTTATCCCAGTGACGACAAAACCCCGCAGCACATAGGGCTGCGGGGTGTGGGATGCTTCGTTCCGCTAGACCTTCTCGACCTGGCTGAACTCGAGCTCCACCGGGGTAGAGCGACCGAAAATGAGCACTGCAACCTGCAGCCTGCTCTTCTCGTAGTTAACTTCTTCGACGTTACCGTTAAAGTCTGCAAAGGGACCGTCAATAACACGGACCACTTCACCCGGCTCGAACAACGTCTTCGGCTTCGGCTTGTCGCTGCCATCGGCAACGCGACGCAGGATAGCCTCAGCTTCTTTATCAGTGATCGGCGCAGGCTTGTCTGCGGTACCACCAATGAAACCCATGACACGAGGAGTATCCTTGACAAGGTGCCAAGTCCCTTCGTTCATATCCATCTGAACCAGCACATAGCCCGGGAAGAACTTGCGCTCGCTCTTGCGCTTCTGGCCATTGCGCATTTCGACGACTTCCTCGGTAGGAACCAGGATCTCGCCGAACTCGTCTTCCATGCCAGCCAGCTTGACACGCTCCACCAGGGAGCGCATCACATGCTTCTCGTAACCCGAGTAAGCATGCACTACGTACCAACGCTTAGCCACGGGACACCCTTAGCCAACAATCAAGGAGACCGCCCAACCGAGCAGGGAATCAAGACCCCACAACAGCAGCGCCATTACCAAAACGACAGCCACGACAATCAGCGTGGTCTGCATGGTTTCTTGGCGGGTCGGCCACACGACTTTACGGATCTCGGTACGAGCTTCCTTCGCCAGCGTGAAGAACGACTTACCCTTCGCAGTCTGCAGAGCAACAAAGCCAGCGACAGCAGCCAGGGCGAGAAGTGCAAGGACGCGGTACAGGATCGGAGAGGCGGAGTAATATTGATTACCCACGACGCCAACAACCACCAAAGCCACTACAGCCAGCCACTTGAACAGATCGAAACGAGTTTCTTGGGCTTCAGTTTTGGGGGTCATCGAGGAGGATCCTGTAAGAAGAAAGCCAATCACACCAAGGTGAATGGCAGGTCAGGAGGGAATCGAACCCCCAACCTACGGTTTTGGAGACCGTCGCTCTGCCAATTGAGCTACTGACCTGTAACGCTGTATCAGGCCGGCCATTATACCGGCCTGATTAATTAAATCAACTACTTATTCGATAATTTTTGCAACGACGCCGGCGCCGACGGTACGACCGCCTTCACGGATGGCGAAGCGCAGACCGTCTTCCATTGCGATGGTCTTGATCAGGGTGACTTCCATCTGGATGTTGTCACCTGGCATTACCATCTCAACGCCTTCTGGCAGCTGGCAGTTACCGGTTACGTCAGTAGTACGGAAGTAGAACTGAGGACGGTAGCCTTTGAAGAACGGAGTGTGACGACCGCCTTCTTCCTTCGACAGAACGTAGACTTCTGCGGTGAACTTGGTGTGCGGCTTGACCGAACCTGGCTTGACCAGAACCTGGCCACGCTCAACGTCGTCACGCTTGGTACCACGCAGCAGAACGCCGCAGTTCTCGCCAGCACGACCTTCGTCCAGCAGCTTGCGGAACATCTCAACACCGGTGCAGGTGGTGGTGGTGGTGTCACGCAGACCAACGATTTCCAGCGGATCTTGAACGCGGACGATACCACGCTCGATACGGCCGGTAACAACGGTACCACGACCCGAGATCGAGAATACGTCTTCGATTGGCATCAGGAACGGCTTGTCGATAGCACGCTCTGGCTCTGGGATGTAGCTGTCCAGAGTTTCGACCAGCTTCTTGACGGCAGTGGTGCCCATCTCGTTGTCGTCTTTGCCTTCCAGCGCCATACGAGCCGAACCGATGATGATCGGGGTATCGTCGCCTGGGAAGTCGTAGGTGGACAGCAGGTCGCGAACTTCCATCTCGACCAGTTCCAGCAGCTCAGCGTCGTCTACCAGGTCAGCCTTGTTCAGGAAGACCACGATGTACGGAACGCCAACCTGACGGGACAGCAGGATGTGCTCACGGGTTTGTGGCATCGGGCCATCAGCGGCCGAGCAAACCAGGATCGCGCCGTCCATCTGGGCAGCACCGGTGATCATGTTCTTCACGTAGTCAGCGTGACCTGGGCAGTCAACGTGAGCGTAGTGACGGATCTTCGAGTTGTACTCGACGTGCGCGGTGTTGATGGTGATGCCGCGTGCTTTTTCTTCTGGAGCCGAGTCGATCTTGTCGAAGTCAACAACAGCCGAACCGAAAACTTCGGAGCAGACACGAGTCAGCGCTGCAGTCAGAGTAGTTTTACCGTGGTCAACGTGGCCGATAGTGCCAACGTTAACGTGCGGTAGGGAACGATCAAACTTTTCCTTAGCCATCGATACAGCCCTCTGCAGAAGAAATAGTCAAACTGCTGATAAAACAAAGGCAGATATTTTCATATCTGCCTTGTTTTGTATGGAGCTCTTGAGCGGACTTGAACCGCTGACCTCACCCTTACCAAGGGTGTGCTCTACCAACTGAGCTACAAGAGCGAAACACATTGTGCAACAACAGCAAACTTGGAGCGGGTAGCGGGAATCGAACCCGCATCATCAGCTTGGAAGGCTGAGGTTCTACCACTAAACTATACCCGCGGAGCTTGCGGCTCTCGCTAAAATGGTGGAGGGGGAAGGATTCGAACCTTCGAAGTCGAAGACGACGGATTTACAGTCCGTTCCCTTTGGCCGCTCGGGAACCCCTCCTAAGCGTGGGCGGCATTTTCAACTCTTGCCGTCCTGCTGTCAAGCTTTTTTTCAATTAAATCTTGAAGTTAGCTACTTTGACAGCGGCTTCCGGTTAACCACCTAAGTGGTGTTCCCTGTGAAGCGGGCGCCATTCTATCAATCTATTCACCAGTTGCAATACCCTCGCAGAAAATAATTTTCTGTTTTAAGTCTTTGAAATCCTTGGAAAGACTTGCGAGCACCTCTTGGTCCAGCAAACGCTCGCTTTCAGGGGCCACCTTTAGCCAGAAACCCTCCGCGCCGGGCAGCTGGCCCGCCAGTGGCAATGCACCGATATCCAGGCTCAGCAACCGCTGGCGCAACGCTTCAAGCTGATCACGCGCAGCAACCCCCCCCACTACCAGGCATTCATCCCGGCGCCGGGCCGGTGCCGCGGCACCGGTTTCACGTAACAAGCGAATTTCCTGCTGGCTGCCTTTATAAAGAGACAGCGGCGCAACCTCTTTGGCCTTGAGCGGCGCCTCCTGCTGATGCCACACATAATAGAAAGCGTTCAGTACCAGAAGCAGCAGAAACAACCAGCGCATAGACACCTCAGTTCAATGGGCAGGCCATGGCCAAGCCAACGAATACCAGGTCGGGCACGATCCTCGCCTGGGGCGCAGCATCGCGCACCAAAGGCGCATCGCCACCAGTCAGGAAAACGGTGAAGTCATCACCCCATAGCGCCCTCGCCTGCTCGATCTGGATACGCGCAAACCCCTGAAGCATCAGCACGCAGCCACGCTCGACCGCCTCGACAGTGGAGCGCCCAGGCGCAAGGCTGCCAAGCGCCCGCTCGGCGGATGCGTCGTCATAACGTATGCGCCGCGTATGGGTACGCAGTTGGCTACGCATCAGCGGCATGCCCGGGCAGATGTATCCGCCCAAATGCTCGCCATCAGTTGCGACGAAGTCGGCCTTGCCCGCGGTGCCCAGATCAATCACCAGGCACGCGCCTTTAGCCAGGTGGTACGCACCCAAGGCGGCAAGCCAGCGGTCCATGCCGAGGCGAAGATGATCTTCATAGCCATTTATGACGCCGGCCATCGCCTTTGCCGGTTGTGCAACGTGTACCTGGATGGCGAAGGTATCACCTAGCAGCCGACACAAGGCTTCGGTTTCATCCTCGCTACGCACACTGACCATTCGCGCACCGGTAAGCCGCAAGCCTTGCACAGCAGCAATTTCGGCAAGCAGCGCTTGATCGGAATCAACAATACCGCCACCGGCAATCACGGCATCTACCGCGTGAATGACACGCCACTTGATAAAGCTGTTTCCACAATCGAGCTCAAGAATCATCACGCAACCTCAGGCTGAGCTCACCACCGCTGTAGCTCTTTTCAACACCATCTACCTCAAGGCGCAAAGCACCTTGACCATCCACACCGCGCGCCACACCGTCTATGCGGGTGGAGCCGGCGACCAGAGAAACAGGGCGGCCCTGCCAGAGGTGCGCCTGCTCCCACTCTTCCTGGAATGCGGCGAAACCGTAACGAGCATGACGAGCCAGCTCGTGCTGCAGTTGCTGATTCAGCACCGCTACCAGATGGTTGCGATCAATGGGCTGGCCCGTCTCGCTGCGCATGGAAGCCCACAACTGATCAATGTCATCGTTCATCTGCATGTTCACATTGATACCAATACCCAGCACCACGTGACAAACATCAGCAGGGTCACCCACCAGCTCCAGCAAAATCCCGGTGATTTTCTTACCATTGACCAGCACATCGTTGGGCCACTTGAGGCCGACACCGGACAGCCCGAACGCCTGAAGTGTACGCATCACCGCGAGCCCGACTATCAGGCTGAGCCCCTCGAGCTGACGCATGCCGCCTTCGACACGCAGCACCAGGCTGTAATAGAGGTTTTCGGCAAACGGACTCACCCATTGTCGACCACGCCGGCCACGGCCAGCAGTCTGGCGCTCGGCTAGCACGACGAAAGGCGCCGCCTGGCCAGCAGTTGCCAGGCGCAGGCCTTCGGCATTGGTCGAATCCAAGGATTGCTGAATGAATGTCGGCCATTGTACGCCCAACTCAAAACCAGCAATTGCTTCTGCATCGAGCAGGTTAAGTGGCACCGCCAATTGATAGCCGCGGCCGCGCACCTTGTGAATGGTCAGGTTCAGCTCACTCTCAAGGTGCTGCAGCTGCTTCCAGACGGCGCTGCGACTCACCCCGAGCGTAGCCCCCAGGGCTTCACCGGAATGGAACCGGCCATCCTTGAGGAGGTTCAACAACTTCAGCATGCCAGTCTCGACTTGGAATAAGGCTGGCATGATAGCCACGGCCTTCGGCCTTGCATAGGAAAAGGGCCCTGCGGCAACAAGCGTTGCAGCGCTTTAATCGCCATAAAGACAAAACCCCTACCTGCATGCGCAGATAGGGGTTTTGCGAAATGAATCTTGACGATGACCTACTCTCACATGGGGAAACCCCACACTACCATCGGCGATGCATCGTTTCACTACTGAGTTCGGGATGGGATCAGGTGGTTCCAATGCTCTATGGTCGTCAAGAAATTCGGTAGCCAGTCCGTTCAGATGAACAGCCCAGCGAATTCGGATATGTGATTTGTGTGTGCCGCGAACTTTCGGTTCATGCGTCTTCACCACCACAATTCGGCTTACGCGCAAATTGCTTGGGTGTTATATGGTCAAGCCTCACGGGCAATTAGTATTGGTTAGCTCAACGCCTCACAGCGCTTACACACCCAACCTATCAACGTCGTAGTCTTCGACGGCCCTTTAGGGGATTCAAGATCCCAGTGAGATCTCATCTTGAGGCAAGTTTCCCGCTTAGATGCTTTCAGCGGTTATCTCTTCCGAACATAGCTACCCGGCAATGCCACTGGCGTGACAACCGGAACACCAGAGGTTCGTCCACTCCGGTCCTCTCGTACTAGGAGCAGCCCCTCTCAAATCTCAAACGTCCACGGCAGATAGGGACCGAACTGTCTCACGACGTTCTAAACCCAGCTCGCGTACCACTTTAAATGGCGAACAGCCATACCCTTGGGACCGGCTTCAGCCCCAGGATGTGATGAGCCGACATCGAGGTGCCAAACACCGCCGTCGATATGAACTCTTGGGCGGTATCAGCCTGTTATCCCCGGAGTACCTTTTATCCGTTGAGCGATGGCCCTTCCATACAGAACCACCGGATCACTAAGACCTACTTTCGTACCTGCTCGACGTGTTTGTCTCGCAGTCAAGCGCGCTTTTGCCTTTATACTCTACGACCGATTTCCGACCGGTCTGAGCGCACCTTCGTACTCCTCCGTTACTCTTTGGGAGGAGACCGCCCCAGTCAAACTACCCACCATACACTGTCCTCGATCCGGATAACGGACCTGAGTTAGAACCTCAAGGTTGCCAGGGTGGTATTTCAAGGATGGCTCCATGAGAACTGGCGTCCCCACTTCAAAGCCTCCCACCTATCCTACACAAGCAAGCTCAAAGTCCAGTGCAAAGCTATAGTAAAGGTTCACGGGGTCTTTCCGTCTAGCCGCGGATACACTGCATCTTCACAGCGATTTCAATTTCACTGAGTCTCGGGTGGAGACAGCGCCGCCATCGTTACGCCATTCGTGCAGGTCGGAACTTACCCGACAAGGAATTTCGCTACCTTAGGACCGTTATAGTTACGGCCGCCGTTTACCGGGGCTTCGATCAAGAGCTTCGCTTGCGCTAACCCCATCAATTAACCTTCCGGCACCGGGCAGGCGTCACACCCTATACGTCCACTTTCGTGTTTGCAGAGTGCTGTGTTTTTAATAAACAGTCGCAGCGGCCTGGTATCTTCGACCGGCATGGGCTTACGGAGCAAGTCCTTGACCCTCGCCGGCGCACCTTCTCCCGAAGTTACGGTGCCATTTTGCCTAGTTCCTTCACCCGAGTTCTCTCAAGCGCCTTGGTATTCTCTACCTAACCACCTGTGTCGGTTTGGGGTACGGTTCCTAGTTATCTGAAGCTTAGGAGCTTTTCTTGGAAGCATGGCATCAACCACTTCGCGCTCTAATGAGCACTCGTCATCAGCTCTCGGCCTTGAGATCCCGGATTTGCCTAAGATCTCAGCCTACCACCTTAAACTTGGACAACCAACGCCAAGCTGGCCTAGCCTTCTCCGTCCCTCCATCGCAATAACTAGAAGTACAGGAATATTAACCTGTTTTCCATCGACTACGCTTTTCAGCCTCGCCTTAGGGACCGACTAACCCTGCGTCGATTAACGTTGCGCAGGAAACCTTGGTCTTTCGGCGTGGGAGTTTTTCACTCCCATTGTCGTTACTCATGTCAGCATTCGCACTTCTGATACCTCCAGCAAGCTTCTCAACTCACCTTCACAGGCTTACAGAACGCTCCTCTACCGCATCATCATAAGATGATACCCGTAGCTTCGGTGCATGGTTTGAGCCCCGTTACATCTTCCGCGCAGGCCGACTCGACTAGTGAGCTATTACGCTTTCTTTAAAGGGTGGCTGCTTCTAAGCCAACCTCCTAGCTGTCTAAGCCTTCCCACATCGTTTCCCACTTAACCATGACTTTGGGACCTTAGCTGACGGTCTGGGTTGTTTCCCTTTTCACGACGGACGTTAGCACCCGCCGTGTGTCTCCCATGCTCGGCACTTGTAGGTATTCGGAGTTTGCATCGGTTTGGTAAGTCGGGATGACCCCCTAGCCGAAACAGTGCTCTACCCCCTACAGTGATACATGAGGCGCTACCTAAATAGCTTTCGAGGAGAACCAGCTATCTCCGAGCTTGATTAGCCTTTCACTCCGATCCACAGGTCATCCGCTAACTTTTCAACGGTAGTCGGTTCGGTCCTCCAGTCAGTGTTACCTAACCTTCAACCTGCCCATGGATAGATCGCCCGGTTTCGGGTCTATACCCAGCGACTAAAGCGCCCTATTAAGACTCGCTTTCGCTACGCCTCCCCTATTCGGTTAAGCTCGCCACTGAATATAAGTCGCTGACCCATTATACAAAAGGTACGCAGTCACCTAACAAAGTAGGCTCCCACTGCTTGTACGCATACGGTTTCAGGATCTATTTCACTCCCCTCTCCGGGGTTCTTTTCGCCTTTCCCTCACGGTACTAGTTCACTATCGGTCAGTCAGTAGTATTTAGCCTTGGAGGATGGTCCCCCCATGTTCAGACAAAGTTTCTCGTGCTCCGTCCTACTCGATTTCACTGGCAAGAGATTTTCGTGTACGGGGCTATCACCCACTATGGCCGCACTTTCCAGAGCGTTCCACTAATCTCAAACCAGCTTAAGGGCTGGTCCCCGTTCGCTCGCCACTACTAAGGGAATCTCGGTTGATTTCTTTTCCTCAGGGTACTTAGATGTTTCAGTTCCCCTGGTTCGCCTCTTGCACCTATGTATTCAGTACAAGATACTCAGCTTATGCTGAGTGGGTTCCCCCATTCAGAGATCTCTGGATCACAGTCTGTTTGCCGACTCCCCAAAGCTTATCGCAGGCTACCACGTCTTTCATCGCCTCTGACTGCCAAGGCATCCACCGTATGCGCTTCTTCACTTGACCATATAACCCCAAGCAATCTGGTTATACTGTGAAGACGACATTCGCCGAAAATTCGCTTTGCGCTTTACAGCGCTACACACAAATTTTACCTTAGCCTGATCCACCAGCAGTGAAACTGGTGTTCAGTCTATTTCTATCACATATCCGAATTTTTAAAGAACGATCTGACAAAAGTCAGAAATCAACATTCATCAACGAATGTTCATTTCTAAGTTCTGGACAGTGCTGCGAAACCTGAAGAGTGGTGGAGCCAAGCGGGATCGAACCGCTGACCTCCTGCGTGCAAGGCAGGCGCTCTCCCAGCTGAGCTATGGCCCCATTTGACCAGTGCACCAGGTAATTGGTAGGTCTGGGCAGATTTGAACTGCCGACCTCACCCTTATCAGGGGTGCGCTCTAACCAACTGAGCTACAGACCTATAACAGGGTCGCGTTTACAGCATCGTCTTTACACAATGAATCAAGCAATTCGTGTGGGAGCTCATCAGCAGGCTGATGTCTTCGATTAAGGAGGTGATCCAGCCGCAGGTTCCCCTACGGCTACCTTGTTACGACTTCACCCCAGTCATGAATCACACCGTGGTAACCGTCCTCCCGAAGGTTAGACTAGCTACTTCTGGTGCAACCCACTCCCATGGTGTGACGGGCGGTGTGTACAAGGCCCGGGAACGTATTCACCGCGACATTCTGATTCGCGATTACTAGCGATTCCGACTTCACGCAGTCGAGTTGCAGACTGCGATCCGGACTACGATCGGTTTTGTGAGATTAGCTCCACCTCGCGGCTTGGCAACCCTCTGTACCGACCATTGTAGCACGTGTGTAGCCCAGGCCGTAAGGGCCATGATGACTTGACGTCATCCCCACCTTCCTCCGGTTTGTCACCGGCAGTCTCCTTAGAGTGCCCACCATTACGTGCTGGTAACTAAGGACAAGGGTTGCGCTCGTTACGGGACTTAACCCAACATCTCACGACACGAGCTGACGACAGCCATGCAGCACCTGTGTCAGAGCTCCCGAAGGCACCAATCCATCTCTGGAAAGTTCTCTGCATGTCAAGGCCTGGTAAGGTTCTTCGCGTTGCTTCGAATTAAACCACATGCTCCACCGCTTGTGCGGGCCCCCGTCAATTCATTTGAGTTTTAACCTTGCGGCCGTACTCCCCAGGCGGTCAACTTAATGCGTTAGCTGCGCCACTAAAATCTCAAGGATTCCAACGGCTAGTTGACATCGTTTACGGCGTGGACTACCAGGGTATCTAATCCTGTTTGCTCCCCACGCTTTCGCACCTCAGTGTCAGTATTAGTCCAGGTGGTCGCCTTCGCCACTGGTGTTCCTTCCTATATCTACGCATTTCACCGCTACACAGGAAATTCCACCACCCTCTACCATACTCTAGCTTGCCAGTTTTGGATGCAGTTCCCAGGTTGAGCCCGGGGCTTTCACATTCAACTTAACAAACCACCTACGCGCGCTTTACGCCCAGTAATTCCGATTAACGCTTGCACCCTCTGTATTACCGCGGCTGCTGGCACAGAGTTAGCCGGTGCTTATTCTGTCGGTAACGTCAAAACAGCAAGGTATTCGCTTACTGCCCTTCCTCCCAACTTAAAGTGCTTTACAATCCGAAGACCTTCTTCACACACGCGGCATGGCTGGATCAGGCTTTCGCCCATTGTCCAATATTCCCCACTGCTGCCTCCCGTAGGAGTCTGGACCGTGTCTCAGTTCCAGTGTGACTGATCATCCTCTCAGACCAGTTACGGATCGTCGCCTTGGTGAGCCATTACCTCACCAACTAGCTAATCCGACCTAGGCTCATCTGATAGCGCAAGGCCCGAAGGTCCCCTGCTTTCTCCCGTAGGACGTATGCGGTATTAGCGTTCCTTTCGAAACGTTGTCCCCCACTACCAGGCAGATTCCTAGGCATTACTCACCCGTCCGCCGCTGAATCGAAGAGCAAGCTCTTCTCATCCGCTCGACTTGCATGTGTTAGGCCTGCCGCCAGCGTTCAATCTGAGCCATGATCAAACTCTTCAGTTCAATACTGCTTGGGTTTTTAAGAAACCCTAAACTTGGCTCAGCAATCTCAAATGACTACTATGATTTCTCATGTGGCCACTTGTGATGCTGATAATCTTTGCGACTATCAAACCGTACTCACAAGCACCCACACGAATTGCTTGATTCAATTTGTTAAAGAGCGGTTGGTTAAGAGCTTTTCGTCTCAACCGAGGCGCGCATTCTACGCTTTCCTCATCTGCTGTCAAGCGTTTATTTTGAAGTTTTTCGTTCAACTTCAAACGCTTAACTCGCTGCGATCTCTCGTAGCGGGAGGCGAATTCTACAGCGTTACAACCTGCTGTCAACCACCTTTTTTACCGCTGCCGATCAGAAGACCGAAGCACCACCAGGACCTTTCGTTTCGCTTAACTCGTTGATTCTCAAGGAGTTTCGCGTTCCGTTGTCGCTGGAAGTGGGGCGCATTATAAGGGGATCTGAAACGGCGTCAACCCTTTATTTCAAGAAACCGAAATATAAGCGAAAACAAAGCGGGGAGGCCGTTTGGCCTCCCCGCTTTTACTCGCCTCTATATATAGAGGGAGCCTTACTCGGCTTTAAGGGTGATCCGCGCAAAGGCCTTTTTACCAGCCTGCACCACATGGGTTGCGCCAACAGCGAACATGAAGCCGCGCTCAACAACTTCCCCATCCACTTTCACGCTACCCGCACCCAGCAGGTCGCGCGCAGCCGCCGAGTTTTTCACAAGGCCCGCCTGGTTAAGGATTGCGGCGATCGGCATGGCGTCAGCGCCAGCCAGCTCAACCTCCGGCAAGTCTTCCGGCAGCTCGCCATCCTTCATACGGTTACCGGCTGCGCGATGTGCATTGGCCGCAGCCTCGTCACCATGAAAACGAGCAACGATTTCCTCAGCCAGCTTGATCTTGATATCACGCGGGTTGGCACCCGCAGCAACGTCAGCACGGAACTGGTCAATCTCTTCCATGGAGCGGAAGCTCAGCAGCTCGAAGTAACGCCACATCAGCGTGTCGGGGATCGACACCAGCTTGCTGTACATCACACCCGGCGCTTCCTGGATGCCGACATAATTACCCAGCGACTTGGACATCTTCTTCACGCCATCGAGCCCTTCGAGCAGTGGCATGGTGACGATGTTCTGTGCTTCCTGGCCGTAGGCGCGCTGCAGCTCACGCCCCATCAGCAGGTTGAATTTCTGGTCGGTACCACCCAGCTCGACATCAGCCTTCAGCGCCACAGAATCGTAACCCTGCACCAGCGGATAGAGGAACTCGTGAATGGCGATAGGCTGATTGGTGGTGTAACGCTTGTCGAAGTCGTCGCGCTCAAGCATGCGAGCAACGGTGTACTGCGACGCCAGGCGAATGAAGTCGGCCGGGCTTAGCGTGTCCATCCAGGTGGAGTTGAACGCAACCTCGGTCTTGGCCGGGTCGAGAATCTTGAACACCTGCTGTTTATAGGTCTCGGCGTTATCCAGCACCTGCTCGCGGGTCAGCGGCGGGCGCGTGGCGCTCTTGCCGCTCGGGTCACCGATCATGCCGGTGAAGTCACCAATCAGGAAGATGACCTGATGGCCCAGCTCCTGGAACTGGCGCAGCTTGTTGATCAGCACCGTGTGACCAAGGTGCAGATCAGGCGCGGTAGGGTCGAAGCCCGCTTTAATACGCAGTGGTTGGCCGCGCTTGAGCTTCTCCACCAGTTCCGACTCGACCAGTACCTCTTCCGCACCGCGCTTGATAAGCGCCAGCTGCTCTTCAACCGACTTCATAGACAGACCCGCAAGGCTCAGATTCAAGGGGAGCCAACCATACAAGATCGGCCATCAAATACAAGTTTCGCAACGGAATGTGACCCGAGCGAGGCAAGGAAACGTCTACGCGCCCTTGCGTGAGAATGGATTTGGTTATATTTTATACAGTTATTTCATCTTCATCATGTCATTCATCTTTTCCATTTCACTTTTTCAAAGTCACCTCACCTATGACCAACGACACGCCTAAAGCGCCGCCGCTTTATCCGAAGAGCCATCTGCTGGCCGCAAGCGGCATCGCCGCCCTGCTCAGCCTGGCCCTTCTGGTATTCCCTTCCAGCGAAGTGGAAGCCAAGAAAACCACCCTTAACCTCGAGCTGGAATCCCCAGCCGAGCAGCTCAAAGAAGAATCCCGCACAGCGCCGCTGGTGCAAGCCGAACAGAACGCCGGTTCACCGTTCGCCCAGATCGAGGGTGAGCAAGCCAGCACCGCCGAAGGCAACACCCAGCCTGCCAGCGTTGCCAAGCAAGAAGAAAAAGCACCCGGCCACCGTGAAGTGGTGGTCGCTCGCGGCGACACGCTCTCCACCCTGTTCAACAAGGTCGGCCTGCCAGCCAACGTTGTCCACGACGTGCTGGCCAGCAACAAGCAAGCGCGCCAGTTCAGCCAGCTCAAGCACGGCCAGGTCCTGCAGTTCGAACTGGATAAAGACGGCCAACTGGCCAGCCTGCACAGCAAAGTCAGCAACCTCGAAACCATTCGCCTGACCCGCAGCGACAAGGGCTACAGCTTCGACCGTGAGGTCAGCAAGCCTGTCGTGCGCACCGCCTACGCCCATGGCGTGATCAAAAGCTCGCTGTCGGCCTCCGCGCAGCGTGCCGGCCTGTCTCACAGCATGACCATGGACATGGCGCGCATCCTCGGTTACGACATCGACTTCGCTCAGGACATCCGCCCGGGCGATGAATTCGACGTGGTCTATGAACAGAAGATGATGGACGGCAAGGTGGTCGGCACCGGCAACATCCTTTCCGCGCGCTTCACCAACCGCGGCAAAACCTACACCGCCGTGCGTTACACCAACAAGCAAGGCAACACCAATTACTACACCGCCGACGGCAACAGCCTGCGCAAGGCGTTCATCCGTACCCCGGTAGACTTCGCTCGCATCAGCTCGCGCTTCTCGGCCGGCCGCAAGCACCCGATCCTGAACAAGATCCGCGCCCACAAAGGCGTCGACTACGCCGCCCCGCGCGGCACGCCGATCAAGGCGGCTGGTGATGGCCGCATCGAGCTGGCCGGTCGCCGCGGCGGCTACGGCAACACCGTAGTCATCGCCCATGGCAACTCGTACAAGACCCTCTACGGCCACATGCAAGGCTTTGCCAAAGGCATCAAGACCGGCGGCACGGTCAAGCAGGGCCAGGTCATCGGCTATATCGGTACCACCGGCCTGTCCACCGGCCCTCACTTGCACTACGAGTTCCAGGTCAACGGCGTGCACGTCGACCCGCTGAGCCAGAAAGTGCCGATGGCCGACCCCATCGCCAAGGCCGAGCGCGCCCGCTTCAACCAGCAGAGCCAGCCGCTGATCGCACGTATGGATCAGGAAAAGGCCACCCTGCTCGCCGCGAACAAGCGCTGAGCCGATGGCGCTCTACTTGGGGGTAATGTCCGGCACCAGCCTTGATGGGCTGGACATCGCCCTGATCGATCAAGGCGAGCAGCTTGAGTTGCTCGCCACCCACTACATCCCCATGCCCGCCGACCTGCGCCAGGCACTGCTTGCTCTCTGTGCAAGTGGCCCTGACGAGATCGCGCGCGCCGCCGTTGCGGAAAACCGCTGGGCAGCCCTGGCTGCCGATGGCATCAAGCATCTATTGGCCGAGCAAGGCCTGGCGCCCGAGGCGATTCGCGCCATCGGCAGCCATGGCCAGACCATTCGCCACGAACCCGCCCGTGGTTTTACCGTCCAGATTGGCAACCCTGCCCTGCTCGCAGAGCAGACCGGTATTTGCGTGGTCGGCGATTTCCGCCGGCGTGACGTCGCGGCCGCTGGCCAAGGTGCACCGCTGGTCCCGGCGTTTCACGAGGCGTTGTTCGCCCACCTGGGCCAGCGCCTGGCCGTGCTGAACATCGGCGGCTTCAGCAACCTCAGCCTGATCGAGCAAGACAAGCCGGTGCATGGTTTCGACTGCGGCCCGGGCAATGTGCTGCTCGATGCCTGGGTCGAACGCAAGCGCGGCCAGGCGTATGACGCCAACGGTGCATGGGCAGCTACTGGCACCGTTCAGCAAGGGCTGCTGCAAGCCCTGCTCGGCGACCCATTCTTCGCCGGCAGCGGCCCAAAGAGCACTGGCCGGGAGGTATTCAACCTGCCCTGGCTGGATGCGCACCTCGCCCGCCTGCCGCAGCACCGCGACGAAGATGTCCAAGCCACCCTGCTGGAACTCACCGCGCGCAGCATCGTTGATTCGCTCTGCCAAGCCCAGAAAGGCAGCGAAGCGGTACTGGTGTGCGGTGGTGGCGCGCGCAACGGCGCACTGATGGCTCGGCTTGCGCAATTGCTGCCCACGGCCAAGGTATCCAGCACCGCAGCGCACGGCATCGACCCGGACTGGGTAGAGGGCATGGCCTTCGCCTGGCTGGCGCACTGCTGCCTCGAAGGTATCCCGGCCAACCGCCCAAGCGTGACCGCCGCCAAGGGCCTGCGTGTACTGGGCGCCATCTACCCAGCCTGAAGCAAGTCTGAACCAAGCCACAGAATGCAAAACGCCGCGCAATTAGCGCGGCGTTTTGCATGACGGCATGGCAATCAGATCGAGAACGAAGAACCACACCCGCAGGTGGTGGTGGCATTCGGGTTCTTGATCACGAAACGCGAGCCTTCGAGGCCTTCCTGGTAGTCCACCTCGGCGCCGGCCAGATACTGATAACTCATCGGGTCGACCACCAGTGCGACGCCTTCGCGCTCAACGATGGTGTCATCTTCGGCGACGTCTTCATCGAAGGTGAAGCCGTACTGAAAGCCCGAGCAGCCGCCGCCCGTCACGAACACGCGCAGCTTCAGGCGATCGTTGCCCTCTTCGCTGACCAGGGTCTTCACCTTGTGCGCAGCACCTGGGGTGAACTCCAAAGCCGTGGGGGTGAAGGTTTCGACGCTCATGTTGACTCTCCCGGCGCAGTGCCGCCTTAAAACTCGATGGGGCGTATTATCCGCTTGTCCGAGAAAATTGGTCAACAATACGAAAGCTGCAAGTGACTAGCTGCAAGCAAACGCGCGACGCCTGCTTGCAGCCAACGGCTGCCTTACGGCAGCAAGCCTGCGTGGGACAGGCCCATACGCTCATCCAGGCCGAAGAGGATGTTGAGGTTCTGTACCGCCTGCCCCGACGCGCCTTTGACCAGGTTGTCGATGACCGACAGCACCACCACCAGGTCACCCCCTTGCGGGCGGTGCACCGCGATACGGCAGACGTTGGCGCCGCGCACACTGCGGGTTTCCGGGTGGCTGCCGGCAGGCATTACGTCGACGAACGGCTCGTTGGCGTAGCGCTTTTCGAACAGTGCCTGCAGGTCTACCGAAGTATCCACCACATTGGCGTACAGCGTGGCGTGGATGCCACGGATCATCGGCGTCAGGTGCGGCACGAAGGTCAGGCCGATGTCCTTGCCGGCAGCCAGGCGCAGGCCCTGGCTGATCTCCGGCAGGTGGCGGTGGCCTTTGACGGCGTAGGCTTTCATGCTTTCACCGGCTTCGCAGAACAGCGAACCCACCGCCGCACCGCGGCCTGCGCCACTGACGCCGGACTTGCAGTCGGCGATGAGGCGCGATGGGTCGGCAATGCCGGCCTCCAGCAGAGGCAGGAAACCCAGCTGGGTAGCGGTCGGGTAGCAACCCGGCACCGCAATCAGGCGCGCCTGGCGGATTTTTTCGCGGTTGACTTCAGGCAGGCCGTAGACCGCATCGGCCAGCAGCTCCGGCGCGCCATGGGGCTGGCCGTACCACTTGCCCCACTCCACCGCGTCCTGCAGGCGGAAGTCGGCAGACAGGTCGATGACCTTGGTACCGGCTGCCAGCAGCTCGCCGGCAAGGGCATGCGCGACACCGTGCGGGGTTGCGAAGAACACCACGTCGCAAGCACCCAGCGCCTTGCTGTCAGGCACGCTGAAGCACAGGCCGTCGTAGTGGCCGCGCAGGTTCGGGTACATGTCGGCAACTGCCACGCCCGCTTCGGAGCGCGAGGTGATGACCGCCACTTCGGCTTGTGGGTGCTGCGCCAGCAGACGCAACAGTTCGACACCGGTGTAACCCGTGCCGCCGACGATACCGACCTTGATCATAACGCTTGCCCCTTATCAACGAGCCGACTGGAAAGCGCACGATGATAGGGGGGCGAAGCCTCTGTAACAACTATCCGCATGACCCTTCGGCGGCTGGGCTCTACTATTCGCACAACCGTGAAAACCTGAAGGAACCCCACATGCTCTACCTCTGGATCAAAGCGCTGCACATCGTCAGCGTGGTCTGCTGGTTCGCCGGCCTGTTCTACCTGCCCCGCCTGTTCGTCTACCACGCGCAAAGCCAGGACAGCATCAGCCTGGATCGCTTCATTACCATGGAGCGCAAGCTGTACCGCGGCATCATGAACCCGGCCATGATCGCCACCTACGTGTTCGGTGGCTGGATGCTCTACCTCAACCCCGGCTGGCTGAGCCAGGGCTGGCTGCATGCCAAGCTCACCCTGGTGGCGCTGCTGACCGTCTACCACCATATCTGCGGCGCGCAACGCAAACGCTTTGCCGCGGGCACCAACACCCGTAGCCATGTGTACTACCGCTGGTTCAACGAGGCGCCGGTGCTGCTGCTGCTGGGCATCGCGATCCTGGTGGTGGTCAAACCGTTCTAATGCCCGCCTGGCCTGGCGTTCGCGCGCCCCGGTAACGTCTTGTAGCAAAAGCGCCAGCCTGTACACTAGGCGCCCCCCACGCCCCAGGAGCCTTGCATGACCCGTTACGCCATGATTACCGGCGCTTCCAGCGGCCTGGGCCTGGCCCTCGCGGAAGCACTGGCGCGGCGCGGGCGCAACCTGATCCTGGTGGCACGCCAGCGCGAAACGCTGGAGCCGGTCGCTATCGAACTGGCCCAGCGTTTTGGCGTCGAGGTGCTGCTGCGTGCCTGCGACCTCAGCCAACCCCTGCGCTTGTCCGGTTTTGTGCTGGAGCTTGAAGAAGGCGAGCGGCGTATCGACCTGCTGGTCAACTGCGCCGGGCAGCGCACCTACGGCCCGTTTCTGGCCCACGAGTGGGCAGACGAGCAAGACCTGCTCGAGGTCAACATCCTCGCCCTGAGCCGCTTGTGTCATGCCATTGGCAACCTGATGGCGATCCATGGCGGCGGGCAGATCCTCAATGTCGCAGGCCTTGCCGGCGTCGCACCCGGCCCGTGGATGGCCGCCTATGCCGCAAGCAAGGCCTACGTGCTGAGCTTCAGCGAAGCCCTGCGCGAAGAGCTGCGCCGCACCGGTATCAAGGTCTCGGTGCTCTGCCCTGGGCCGGTTCGCTCGGCCAGGCGGCGCATCCCCAGGCTCGATCGCACCCGCCACAGCCTGAGCCCGGAGGAAGTCGCGCTATACACCGTGCGCGCATTGGATAAAAACCGCGCGCTGATCATTCCTGGCCGGCGCAACCGCTGGCTGGCCACGGCCCCGCGCCTGCTGCCGCGTTGGCTAGCCCGCAAACTGGCCGGGGTAATCCACCGCCGCTATTGCCCGACGGGCATGGAATAAGCACTGGGCGAGCGTCCCCCGGCTCAGTACACTCGGGCTCACACTCACTCTGGAGCCTGTGCTGTGGACGATCTATTCCTCAAAATCATCAACCGGGAAATCCCGGCAGATATCATCTACGAAGACGACCAGATACTGGCCTTCAAGGATATCGCCCCGGCGGCGCCGGTTCATTTCCTGGTCATCCCGAAAAAGCACATCCCCACCCTCAACCACCTGACCGAAGAGGACAAGGCCCTGGCCGGCCATATCCTCTTCACCGCCCAGCGCCTGGCCGTCGAGCAAGGCTGCGAGGAAGGTTTCCGTGTGGTCATGAACTGCAACCCAAAAGGCGGCCAGACCGTCTACCACATCCACATGCACGTGCTTGGCCAGCGCCAGATGAACTGGCCGCCGGGCTGACCCAAGGCAAGCCCTGCCCCGGGCTTTGAGGTAGACTGTCGGGCATCACTTCAGCGGAGGTGCCCGATGGCTACCGAACGTCACTACTCGCCGCTCGACCGCTTGTTGCTGCAGGCCGATACCGCCATGCGCACCTTGCTGCCCTTCAGCGGCCAACCTGCCCGCCCGTCACCGGCGATCATCCAGCCCGATGCCCAGCTCGACGAGCAGCAGTCGCGGCACATTGCCGGCCTGATGCGTATCAACCACACCGGTGAAGTCTGCGCCCAGGCGCTGTACCAGGGCCAGGCGTTGACCGCCAAGCTGCCCCAGGTACGCAAGGCCATGGAGCACGCCGCCGAAGAAGAAATCGACCACCTGGCCTGGTGCGAGCAGCGGATTCGCCAGCTCAACAGCCACCCCAGCGTGCTCAACCCGCTGTTCTACGGCCTGTCGTTCGGCATCGGCGCCTTTGCCGGGCTGGTCAGCGACAAGGTCAGCCTGGGTTTCGTCGCCGCCACCGAGCAACAAGTGTGCAAGCACCT
This sequence comes from Pseudomonas farsensis, assembly GCF_014268805.2. GTDB lineage: Bacteria > Pseudomonadota > Gammaproteobacteria > Pseudomonadales > Pseudomonadaceae > Aquipseudomonas > Aquipseudomonas farsensis. The sequence continues at coordinate 1,156,566 of NZ_JABWRF020000002.1, read as the reverse complement.
GGACGAACACCTTGAGCAACTGCCAGACAACGACAGCAAGTCGCGGGCCATTCTGGAACAGATGCGCATCGACGAAGAACACCACGCCGAGTCCGCCCTCGAAGCGGGCGGCTACCGTTTCCCGGCGCCGGTGCGCTTTGGCATGAGCCTGCTGGCCAAGGTCATGACCAAGAGCACCTACCGTATCTGAGGCGCACTGCATGGAACGCTTCAACGCCAAGGATCTGGCACGCGCGGTGAGCGCCGGGGTGCTGCAACCCGGCCAGGACCGCGCCCTGCTCGACTTCCTGCGCCAGCAACCGCAAACCGCCAGCAGCTTCCAGTTGGCCCACGTCGCCTTCTACTTTGGCGCGCTTTTGATCATGGGCGCCATGGGCTGGCTGATGACCCTGGCGTGGATGACCATCGGCGATGTCGCGCTGCTGGCCGTTGCGTTGCTCTATATCATCGCCATTACGCTCTACGCCCTGGCCCTGCAACGGCGCCAGCAACCCATTGCGGCCGGGGTGCTTGCCGCGGTGGCGGTCAGTATCGTGCCACTGGCGGTGTTCGCCTTGCAGCGCCTGGTCGGCTGGTGGCCAATGGACGACGGGCAAAGCAACTATCAGCAGTACTACACCTACGTGCAGGGCGGCTGGCTGGCGATGGAAGCGGCAACCGTGCTGGCGGGTTTGCTGATGCTGCGGCTTATCCCGTTTCCGTTCATTGTCATGCCGGTAGCCGTGGCGTTGTGGTTCATGTCCATGGACCTGACCGAATGGCTGCATGGCGGGCTGTACAGTTGGGAGCAGCGCCGCACCGTGTCGCTATGGTTCGGCCTTGGCCTGCTGGCCGTCTTCATCGGCGTCGATGGCCGCACCGAACGCGACTATGCCTTCTGGGGTTACCTGGCCGGGCTTGCTGCGTTCTGGGGCGGGCTCACCCTGATGGACAGCGGCAGCGAGTGGGGCAAGCTGTTCTACTGCCTGATCAACCTGGGCCTGATGGCACTGGCCGTGCTGCTGCGCAGGCCGGTATTCATGGTGTTTGGTGCGATGGGCGTGGCCGCCTACCTCGGTTATCTGTCCTACGAGGTATTTGCCGACTCATTGCTGTTCCCGCTGGTACTGACTGTGATCGGCCTGGGCGTGATTGCCTTGGGCATGCAGTACCAGAAACGCCGTGAGGCGCTAAGCACCCGCTTGCGCAGCACCTTGCCGGCAGGCCTGTTGCGCCTGCTGCCGGCGCTGCAACGATGATGCGCAGGCTGGCGATACGCGCATTGCAGAGCCTGGGGCTGATCCCCGTGGCCTATTTGTTCGTCTGTTTGATGAGTGCAGGTTTCGGCCACTCGTTCAGCCTTGCGCTACCCGAGGTTGCCGCGCCCGACGGCAGCAGCGTGGTCGAACTGCTGTTGTTTACCGTGCCCGGGCAACTGCTGTTCGTGCTTCTGGCCTGCTTCTTCAGCAAGCGCCACTGGCTATTGGCAGGGTTCGCGCTATGCGCCACGCTGACCGCATGGCTGCAATGCCTGTTATTCGCCGATGCATTCGGCAACACCTGGAGCAGCGCAGAAATCGCCGGCTTGCTGGGTTACAACCTGCCATGGCTACTGGTGGCACTCGCCCCAGGCCTGGCATTGCTGCTAGTGACCGAGCGTAGCTACAGCGCCTGACCAACCGCCAGGCGCTGTCACCCCTCAGCCGAGTTCGACGATCTCGTAACCGTGGGTCACTTCAACCCCGGCGCGCTCAAGCATGATCGACGCCGAGCAGTATTTCTCGGCCGACAGTTCAACGGCACGCTTGACCTGCGCTTCCTTCAACCCACGGCCCTTGACCACGAAGTTGAGGTGGATCTTGGTGAACACCTTGGGCTCTTCGCCAGCGCGCTCGGCCTCAAGGAAGGCTTCGCAGCTTTCGACTGCCTGGCGCGACTTCTTCAGGATGCTGACCACGTCGAAGCTGCTGCAACCGCCAAGGCCGAGCAGGAGCATTTCCATGGGGCGCACGCCAAGGTTACGCCCCCCTGCTTCGGGCGGGCCGTCCATGACCACGACATGGCCGCTACCCGACTCACCGAGAAACATCGCGTCACCGGCCCACTGGATACGTGCCTTCATCTACCCGGACTCCACATTTCGTAAAAGGGTGCCAGCTTAGACCTGTTGAGCCTGTCGGAAAAGCTCAAGACGCAGCGCTTTGATGCCGATACTTGGTGAGCCGTCTGATAAGCTGGCGCCAATTGACTGGCGGGTCCGCCAGACAGCGCCCTAACAGCCCTTGCGTAGCATCAAACAGGATTTCCTGATGTTCTCCCCAGTCCTTCCCGCCAAGATCAAGAACATCGACAGGCTGCTGGCGCATTGCCAGCGCCGGCGCTATGCCGCCAAGAGCAATATCATCTGCGCAGGCGACCGGGCCGAAACCCTGTCGTTCATCATCAAAGGCTCGGTCACCATCCTGATCGAGGACGATGATGGCCGCGAAATGATCATCGCCTATCTGAACAGCGGCGATTTCTTCGGCGAGCTGGGCTTGTTCGAGCCAGTCGGTCAGGAACACCAGCGCAGCGCCTGGGTGCGGGCCAAGACAGAATGCGAAGTGGCTGAAATCAGCTACGACAAATTCCGCGAGTTGGGCCGCCAGGAGCCGGACATTCTCTACGCTCTGGGCGCGCAGATGGCCCAGCGCCTGCGCAACACCACGCGCAAGGTCGGCGACCTGGCCTTCTTCGATGTCACCGGGCGCGTCGCGCGCTGCCTGCTTGACCTATGCAAGCAGCCCGATGCCATGACCCACCCCGACGGCATGCAAATCAAGATTACCCGCCAGGAAATCGGGCGCATCGTCGGGTGTTCACGCGAGATGGTCGGCCGCGTCCTCAAAGACCTCGAAGAACGCAACCTGGTACAGGTCAAGGGCAAGACCATGGTGGTCTACGGCACCCGTTAATCGGCGGGTAACGCCGCGATTACCTGCGCATAAGCCTGCGACAGCCGCTCGAACCAAGGCACTGCAGGCGCCACTTCGTGCAGGGCGATGTGGCTGTCGGCGCGGCAGCGCTGTTCAATCGTGCAGCATTCGTTGAACCGGTTGACCGCCGCCACCATCGACTCACGCTCGTTGTCCAGCAACAGCGCGCCATGCACCAGCACCACAGGCCGCTTGCCCCCTAGCCCCTGGCGCCAGCGCTGGGCGGTGCCCACCAGTTTGCGGCCATTGAGGTTGACGTTGTAACGGCCGTCGCAGAAGGCGCCGTCGATTTCGCCCACCGAGGCCACGCCACCCCACTCGCGCAGCACATCGCACAGCGGCAGGCATAGCCGTTCGTAGGCGTTTTCGATGCGCCCATGATCACCTTCGCTGCGCGGCGCTACATACACCAACGCCACGTTGACCGTGGCAGGGGATTGCGGCACCGGCTCGCCGCCGGTTTCGCGCAGCAGTATTGGCCATCCGGCAATCGCAAGCTCGGTGCAGGCGGCTTCGAAGTTATCCAACCGGCTCATGCGCCGCGGCATCACCAGGGCATGGTCGGTGGGGCGCCAGAACAGCACGCCGGCGCCACGTTCGCCGCGGCAGACGGCGGCCAGCAGATCCTGCTCGGCTTGCAAGCCCTGCTCGACGGTCAGGGCCAGGGGTTGATCGGTCATTGATCCACCTGTGATGTTGGGTGTGGCGGCCGCATCGCTTTGCGTGGGAGCGGGCTTGCCTCGCGATGCGGCCGCTACGGGCATGAAAAAGCCGGCACACAGGCCGGCTTGGTTTCGATCAGTCCAGTGGCTGAACGGTCTTCTTCATTAGTTCTGGGAAGAACAACCGCTGTAGCTCAAGCCCCGGCTGCTCGGCACGCATGAATGCCTCACCGACCAGGAACGAGTACACGTCGTTGATTTCCATCAGCTCGACGTCTGCGCGGTTGAGGATGCCACTCTCGGTAATGGCCAGGCGATCACGCGGGATGCGCGGCAGCAGGTCGAGGGTGGTTTCCAGGCTGACATCGAAGGTGTGGAGGTTGCGGTTGTTGACGCCGACCAACGGGGTATCAAGGGTCTTCAACGCCCGCTCCAGCTCATCGCCGTCGTGCACTTCTACCAGCACATCGAGGCCGACGTCCTTGGCGGTGGCGGCCAGCTCGGCCATTTTCACGTCATCCAGCGCCGAGACGATCAGCAACACACAGTCGGCGCCCAAGGCGCGGGCTTCGATGATCTGGTACGGGTCAACCATGAAGTCCTTGCGGATAACCGGCAGCGATACCGCAGCGCGGGCCTGCTGCAGGTACTCGTCGGCCCCTTGGAAGTAGTCCACATCGGTCAGCACCGACAGGCAGGTGGCCCCGCCCTTTTCGTAACTGACGGCGATCTCGGCCGGCACGAAGTTTTCGCGGATCACGCCCTTGCTTGGCGAGGCCTTCTTGATTTCGGCGATCACTGCCGGCTTCTTGCGCTTGGCCTGCTCGATCAGCGCATTGGCAAAACCCCGTGGCGCATCGGCGGCACGTGTCAGGCGCTCGAGCTCGGCCAGGCTGACCCGCGCACTGCGCTCTGCCACTTCCTGGAACTTGCGGGCGATGATCCTCTCCAGCACCGTCGGGACACTCATGCTTCGTTCTCCACCTTGAATACCGCAGTAAAGGCGCCCAGCTCCTGCATTTTTTCCCAGGCCAACCCTGTGTGCAGTACATCGTGGGCCAGTTCAACGCCCTGGGCCAGGGTCATTGCATGGTCGGCAGCGTACAACGCAGCGCCGGCATTGAGCACGATCATTTCGGCGGCCTTCTGGCCGTTTTCGGTCTTGCGCCGGCCCAGTGCATCGCGAATCAGTTCCAGCGACGCCTGCGGGGTTTCTACCGCAAGCCCGTGCAGGCTCTGGCTCTTCATGCCGAGGTCTTCGGGCTCGACCCAATACTCGGTGATTTCGCCTTTTTTCAGCTCGGCCACAAAGGTCGGCGCAGCCAGGCTGAACTCGTCCAGGCCATCTTTGGAATGCACCACCAGCACATGCTTGCTGCCCAGGCGCTGCAGCACCTCAGCCAGCGGGCGGCACAGGGCCTGGCTGAACACGCCCACCACCTGGTGCTTCACCCCAGCCGGATTCGTAAGCGGGCCGAGCATGTTGAACAGGGTACGCAGACCCAGGTCACGGCGCGGGCCGGCGGCGTATTTCATGGCGCTGTGGTGGGTCTGGGCGAACATGAAGCCGATGTTCAGGCTATCGATACAGCGGCCCACCTGCACCGGCGTCAGGTTCAGGTAGATGCCAGCAGCTTCCAGCAGGTCGGCGCTGCCGCTCTTGCCCGAGACCGCGCGGTTGCCATGCTTGGCAACGGTACAGCCCGCAGCTGCCAGCACGAATGCGGAAGCTGTGGAAACGTTGAAAATGTTGGCGCCATCGCCGCCGGTGCCGACAATGTCGACCACCCCGTCGAGGCTCTTGAGCTCGACCTTGGCCGCCAGCTCGCGCATCACCGACACCGCGCCGACGATTTCGTCGATGCTCTCGCTCTTCATGCGCATGCCCATCAGGAAGGCGCCGATCTGCGCCTCGCTGCATTGGCCGGTCATGATCTGGCGCATCACATCGCGCATTTCCTCGGTGGTCAGGTCCAACTGGCCGACAATACGGCTCAATGCAGTCTTGATATCCATATTCGTTCCTTAACGGCGGCCGCCGGTCTGCTTGAGGAAATTGGCGAACAGCTCGTGGCCCTGCTCGGTAAGAATCGATTCGGGGTGGAACTGCACCCCTTCTATATTCAGCGTCTTGTGGCGCAGCCCCATGATCTCGTCGACCGAGCCATCGGCGTGGGCGGTCCAGGCGGTCACTTCCAGGCAATCGGGCAGCGTCTGGCGCTTGACCACCAGCGAATGGTAGCGGGTCACGGTCAGTGGGTTGTTCAGCCCCTCGAACACGCCCAGGTCGCGGTGCACCACCGGGCTGGTCTTGCCGTGCATCACCTGGCGCGCACGCACCACGTCGCCGCCAAAGGCCTGGCCGATGGATTGGTGGCCCAGGCACACGCCAAGAATGGGCAGTTTGCCAGCAAAGTGCAGGATCGCCTCGATGGACACCCCCGCTTCACTCGGCGTGCACGGGCCGGGGGACACCACGATGCGCTCGGGGTTGAGGGCTTCGATCTGCGCGATGGTCATCTCGTCATTGCGGATGACCTTGACCTCTGCACCCAGCTCGCCGAGGTATTGCACGACGTTGTAGGTGAAGGAGTCGTAGTTGTCGATCATCAGTAGCATGTGGAACGGACCTCTTGAATACGGGGGAATCCACGGGCGCCGATTCGGCCCCCGGGTCATGGACCACAGCCTGATCAGCCCTTGGCGGTCTGTTCGGCGAGGGCCACCGCGCGGAACATCGCCCGGCGCTTGTTGATGGTTTCTTCCCACTCCAGTGCCGGCACCGAGTCGGCGACAATCCCGCCCCCGGCCTGCACGTGGAGCTCGCCGTCCTTGATCACCGCAGTGCGGATGGCGATAGCGGTATCCATGTTGCCGTTCCAGGCCAGGTAGCCGACGGCGCCACCGTAGACGCCGCGTTTGACCGGTTCCAGCTCGTCGATGATTTCCATGGCGCGGATTTTCGGCGCACCCGACAGGGTACCGGCCGGTAAAATCGCACGCAGCGCATCCATGGCCGTCAGCCCTTCGCGCAACTGGCCGGTGACGTTGGACACAATGTGCATCACGTTGGAGTAGCGCTCGATGACCATCTTCTCGGTCAGGCGCACGCTGCCGGTGGCCGACACCCGGCCAACGTCGTTGCGGCCCAGGTCGATCAGCATCAGGTGCTCGGCGATTTCCTTGTCGTCGGACAGCAGGTCGTCTTCCAGGGCGCGGTCAGCCTCTTCGGTAGCGCCACGCGGGCGGGTGCCGGCGATGGGGCGCACGGTGACCAGGTTATCCTCGACACGCACCAGCACTTCTGGCGAGCTGCCCACCACGTGGAAGTCGCCAAAATTGAAGAAGTACATGTACGGCGTCGGGTTGAAGCAACGCAGGGCGCGGTACAGGTCGATGGGCGCCGAGGCGAAGTCGATCGACATGCGCTGCGATGGCACCACTTGCATGCAGTCGCCCGCCAGGATGTATTCCTTGATGCGGCCAACGGCGTTTTCGTAATCGTCGCGGGTGTAGCTTGAGCGGAACTCAGGCTCGGCCGCCTGTGGGCCGCCGAGGTCCAGGCCGCGGCGCGGGGTAATCGGCTGGCGCAGCTTTTCAAGCAAGCCCTGCAGTTGCGCCTGGCCCTGTTCGAAGGCCTGGGCATCGCTTGGGTCCGCCAGCACGATGGCGTGCATCTTGCCAGCCAGGTTGTCGAACACCACCACCGCATCCGACACCATCAGCAGGATATCGGGCACGCCCAGCGGGTCGGGGTTGGGGCAAGCGCCAAGGCGTTTTTCCACATAGCGCACGCAGTCGTAGCCGAAGTAGCCGACCAGCCCGCCATTGAACCGCGGCAGGCCGGGGATATCGGCCACTTTGTAACGGTCCTTGAACGCCTCGACAAAGGCCAGCGGGTCTTCTACATCATGGCTTTCGACCTCGACGCCGTCCTGCAAAATGCTGACGTGGTAGCCATGCACCCGCAATACGGTGCGCGATGGCAAGCCGATCATCGAGTAGCGCCCCCATTTCTCGCCGCCCTGCACGGATTCGAGCAGGTACGAGTTGGGTTGGTCGGCAAGCTTCAGGTAGATCGACAGCGGCGTGTCGAAGTCGGCCAGGGTTTCACAGGCCAAAGGGATGCGGTTATAGCCGGCAGCGGCCAGGCGCAGGAATTCTTCGCGGGTCATGGGTAGCCTCGTGGCAAGCAGCAATGGGGTCAGGCAAGCGGACGGGCCGGCAGGCGCCGGCGGGCAACAGTCAGGCGCGCCAGCGCCAACGGGCCAGGGCCTTGATGACTTTCATCCAGAATTTGCCGGTAACCACCACGTCGTTGTCTCTGCTGTGCGGGGCTTGAAGGTCCGCCAACGTTATCCCAGTGTCGGTGACTACGCAACCAGGCAGCAGCAGGCGCAGGTCACTGAGCACCAGGTTGGGGTCTTCTTCGGCGATTGGGCGGCCATGATTGTAGCCATAGCTCAGCCCTACGCACTGCACCCCGGCCGCCTTGGCCGCCAGCACATCACTGCGCGAATCGCCGACGAACAGCGCCTCGGCAGGCGCCACGCCGGCCATTTGCATGACAAACAGCAGCGCCGCCGGGTCGGGTTTTTTCTGCGCCAGGGTGTCGCCACCGATGATCCAGCGAAAATGCCGGCCGATTTTCATCTGGTCGAGCAACGGCGCAACGAAGCGCTCAGGCTTGTTGGTGATCAGCGCCATCTCCACGCCCTGCTTGCTCAGCCAGCGCAGGGTGTCGAGCACACCGGGGTAGACCACGGTGTGCTCATGGCTTTGGGCATAGGCCTCCATGAACAGCGCCAGCGCCCGCTCGGCCAGCTCGTCATCGACCTGGTCGTGGTCGATGCTGCCGGCCAGGGCGCGACGCACCAGCACCTGGGCGCCATTGCCAACCCACTGACGCACCGCGTCAAGGCCGGCCGGCGGGCGCCCGAGTTCGAGCAGCATGCGGTCGACAGCTACGGCCAGGTCAGGGACTGAATCGATCAGGGTGCCATCCAGATCGAACATCACCAGCCTGGGCAGCGTCCCCGGGAACAGCTGCTCGAAGCCGCTCATGGGCGGGCCAGAGCCAGTTCGGCGCGCATTTTGTCGATTACTTCCTTGTAGTCCGGGGCGTTGAAGATCGCCGAGCCGGCCACGAAGGTATCGGCGCCTGCGGCGGCGATTTCGCGGATGTTGCCGACGTTGACGCCGCCATCGATCTCGAGGCGAATGTCGCGGCCACTGGCATCGATCAGCGCGCGGGCTTCGCGCAGCTTGTCGAGGGTGCCGGGGATGAACTTCTGCCCGCCAAAGCCTGGGTTGACGCTCATCAGCAGGACCATGTCGACCTTGTCCATCACGTACTTCAGGGCATCCAGGCTGGTGGCCGGGTTGAACACCAGGCCGGCTTTGCAGCCGCCGTCACGGATCAACTGCAGCGAGCGGTCGATGTGCTGGCTGGCTTCGGGGTGGAAGGTGATGTAGGTGGCGCCGGCTTCGATGAAGTCGCCAATGATGCGATCGACCGGGCTGACCATCAGGTGCACGTCGATAGGGGCGGTGACGCCGTATTTGCGCAGGGCGGTACAGACCATCGGGCCGATGGTCAGGTTGGGGACATAGTGGTTGTCCATGACATCGAAGTGAACGATGTCGGCCCCATCGGCCAGAACCTTGTCGACTTCCGCGCCCAGGCGGGCGAAGTCGGCAGAAAGGATGGAGGGGGCAATAGCGTAGGGCTGCATGGCGCACCTGTTGGGCAGAATCACGGTGGCGCGCATTGTAACTCAGGCAAAGCGATGAGGGCTGATTGGTATCAAGGGTGTGCGGCAGCCCCCACATTTTTCATGCTGCCTGCCCTGGCCTCATCGCAGGCTGGCGCCAGCTCCGACGCAGGCCGTGCTCAACCGCAACATTGCTGGTTGGACCCAATCCTGAGGGAAATGATAGAGAGTCGTGGCGAGCGGGCTTGCCCCGCGTTGGGCTGCGCAGCAGCCCTGAAAACCAAGGGGCTGCTGCGCAGCCCAACGCGGGGCAAGCCCGCTCGCCACAAGGAGATATGGCTGGCGAAAACAGGGTTGTACAAAACCATAGAGTCTCCCACAGGAATCTGGGCCAGACCTCGGTATTGCTGCTGTGCGCGGCCTCTGTGGGAGCTGGCGCCAGCCTGCGATGAGGCCAGCGCGGGTAACCAGCGTTCAGCCGGGTTGCTGGGTACGCAGTTTTTCACTGCGCCCCCGCAACCATTCAAGCGTCAGCAGCAACACCACCGAAAACGCGATCAACAAGGTAGCCGCCGCCGCGATGGTCGGGCTGAGGTTCTCGCGGATACCGCTGAACATCTGCCGTGGCAGGGTCGCCTGCTCGGGGCCGGCCAGGAACAGGGTCACCACCACCTCATCGAACGAGGTGGCAAAGGCGAACAGCGCCCCGGAGATCACCCCCGGCGCAATCAGCGGCAATGTCACCCGACGAAACGCCAGCAGCGGCGAGGCGCCCAGGCTGGCCGCGGCCCGTACCAGGTTGTAGTTGAAGCCCTGCAAGGTCGCCGACACGGTAATGATCACAAACGGCACACCCAGCACGGCATGCACCAGAATCAGCGAGGCAAAGCTGTTGCCCATGCCCAGCGGCGCGAAGAACAGGTAGCTGGCCACACCAATGATCACCACCGGCACCACCATGGGCGAAATCACCAGCGCCATCACCAGCGACTTGCCGGGGAAGTCGCCGCGGGTCAGGCCGATAGCGGCCAGCGTACCGAAGACCATGGCCAGCACCGTCGCCGCCGGGGCGACGATGATGCTGTTCTTCAGGGCGCGCATCCATTCCGCCGAGGCGAAGAAGTCTTGATACCAGTGCAGCGAGAAGCCCTGCAGCGGATACACCAGGAAACTGCCGCTGTTGAACGAAAGCGGGATGATCACCAGCACCGGCAGCACCAGGAACAGCAGAATCAGGCCACACAGAATGCGCAGGGTGTAGAACCACACCCGCTCTACGGGCGACATGTAGGGGCTCAGCATGACAAGGCTCCTCAGCTCAGGCGCAGGCGGCTGGCGCCGACCAGCCAGCTATAGATCAGGTACAGCAGCACGGTGGCCAGCAGCAGCAACCCGCCGAGCGCGGTCGCCATGCCCCAGTTGATGCTGGTGTTGGTGTAGAAGGCCACGAAGTAGCTGACCATCTGGTCGTTGGGGCTGCCCAGCAGTGCCGGGGTGATGTAGTAGCCGATGGCCAGAATGAACACCAGCAGGCAGCCAGCACCCACCCCTGCGTAAGTCTGCGGGAAGTACACCCGCCAGAAGCTTGCGAACGGGTGGCAGCCCAGCGAGATCGCGGCGCGCATGTAGCTGGGCGAAATGCCCTTCATCACGCTGTACAGCGGCAGGATCATGAACGGCAGCAGAATGTGCACCATCGAGATGTACACACCCGTGCGGTTGAACACCAACTCCAGCGGCTGGTCGATGATGCCCATCGCCATCAGCGCACTGTTGATCAGCCCGCCGGACTGCAACAGCACGATCCACGCCGCCACCCGCACCAGAATCGAGGTCCAGAACGGCAGCAGCACAAGAATCATCAGCAGGTTGCTCTGCCGGGTCGGCAGGTTGGCCAGCAGGTACGCCAGCGGGTAGGCCAGCACCAGGCAGATGGCGGTGATCACCACCCCCATCCACAGGGTCCGGGCGAAGATATCCAGGTAAATGGCCTGGTCAGGCGTGGTCTTGGCCAGTTCGCCAAGGTCGTCGATCCGGTGATCGACCGACGCCAGCAGGTAGAACGGCGTGACGCTGCTGGTGTTGCGGCGAATCGCCTGCCAGTAGGCTGGGTCGCCCCAGCGCTCATCGATGCTCTGCAGGGCTTCTTTATAAGAGGCAGGCTCGACCTTGAACGGCAGCGCCCGGGCGGTCTTGGCCAGCAGGCTGCGGTAGCCGGCCAGCTCCATGTTCAGGCGCTTGGACAGGTCGCCCAAGGTCTGGTTCTTGCGCGATTCGGCAAGGTCTTCGCTCAAGGCCTTGTACACAGGCTCCGCGGGCAGGCTCTTGCCATCCCACTGCGCCACGGCCTCGACAGTGCGCGGCAGGCCGGCGACCACCTCGGGGTTGCCGATGCTCTTGTACAACAGCGCCGCAATCGGCACCAGGAACACCAGCAAAAGGAACAGCGCCAACGGCGCGATCAACGCCTGGGCCTTCCAGCGGTTGACCCGCTCGGCATGCTTGAGGCGCTGCTTGAGGCTTTTACCTGCGCCGTCGTTGAGGGGCACTGCAATGGCCATGGCGAACTCCGGAATTCGGGAAAACGGCGGGCGCCAGCCACACGGCCGGCGCCCCACGGGCGTGTGTTACTTCTTCGCAGCCCAGGCGTTGAAGCGTTGCTCCAGCTGTTCGCTGTTGTCGGCCCAGAAGGCCACGTCGATCTGCACCTGGTTGGCGATGTTCTCAGGCGTGGTCGGCATGTCTTTCTTCACCTCATCGGCCAGCAGCGGCACAGCCTTGGTGTTGGCCGGGCCGTAGGCGATGTTCTCGGAGTAGATCTTCTGCTGCTCGGGCGCCACGCTGTAGGCGATGAACTTCTTCGCCTCTTCGGCGTTCTTGGCGCCTTTCGGGATGGCCCAGGCATCGAAGTCGTAGATGCCGCCGTTCCACACCACCTTGAGGTTGCTTTCTTTCTGCACGGCGGCGATGCGGCCGTTGTAGGCAGAACTCATGACCACGTCACCCGAGGCCAGGTACTGCGGCGGCTGGGCGCCAGCTTCCCACCACTGGATGCTGGCCTTGAGCTGGTCGAGCTTCTTGAAGGCGCGGTCCACGCCGTCTTTGGTGCCCAGCACCTGGTAGACATCCTTCGGCGCCACGCCGTCGGCCATCAGCGCGAATTCCAGGGTGTACTTGGCGCCCTTGCGCAGGCCGCGCTTGCCAGGGAATTTCTTGGTGTCCCAGAAATCAGCCCAACTGGTGGGTGCGGTCTTGAGCTTGTCGGCGTTATAGGCCAGCACGGTGGACCAGACGAAGAAGCCGACGCCGCAGGGCTGGATAGCACCCTTGACGTAGTCGCTCTCGTTGCCGAACAGCGCAGGGTCGAGCTCTTCGAACATGCCCTCGTCGCAACCCCGTGCCAGCTCCGGCGACTCGACTTCGACCAGGTTCCAGGACACGCTCTTGGTGTCGACCATGGCTTTGATCTTGGCCATCTCGCCGTTGTACTCACCGGCGACGATCTTGCCTTTGCCCGCCTTTTCCCACGGCTCGTAGAACGCCTTGACCTGGGCCGCCTTGTTGGCACCGCCGAACGAAATTACCGTGAGGTCCGCAGCCAGGGCTTGGCCTGCGGTTACCAGGCCAAGGGCCAGGGCGGTCAGTTTCAACTGCTTGCGCATTATTGTTCTCTCCACAGTACAGGGTTGGTGAAGCAATCGATCAGTGGGCTTCGGCAATCGGATCGAGCGCGCGGGCGTGCTCCACCTCCCAGCCCAGCGGTACCACATCGCCCACAGCCAGCGCCGGGTCGAGCTCGGCGATTGGCTGCTTGACGAAGAAATCGGCCTTGCCGCAGACCTCAAGGCGCACGCGCACGTGGTCGCCCAGGTAGATGAATTCGGCCACTCGGCCCGAGAAGCGGTTGACGCAGCTTTCGCTGTGGCCGTTAAGGCGCACACGCTCGGGGCGCACCGACAGCGTGACCGGCTCGCCGGCCTTGCCGACGTTTACTGCCAAGGCCTCGACCCGCTCGCCACGCGGCAACTGCACCTGGCAACGCGTACCGTCGCTGGCAAGCAACGTGCCGTTGATGCGGTTGTTCTCGCCGATGAAGTTAGCCACGAAGGTATTGCACGGCTCTTCGTAGAGGGTGCGGGGGTCGGCAATCTGCTGAATTTCGCCCTGGTGGAACACCGCAACGCGGTCGGACATGGTCAGCGCCTCGCCCTGGTCGTGGGTCACGTACACCACAGTGACGCCCAGGCGCTGGTGGATATGCTTGATTTCCATCTGCATGTGTTCGCGCAGTTGTTTGTCCAGCGCACCCAGAGGTTCGTCCATCAGCACCAACTGCGGCTCGAACACCAGCGCACGGGCCAACGCCACGCGCTGCTGCTGTCCACCGGAAAGCTGGCCCGGGTAGCGCTTGGCGAAGGCGTCGAGCTGGACCATGCCCAGCACGCGCTTGACCCGCTCGCTGATGTCGGTCTTGCTCAGGTTGCGCACGCTCAGCGGAAACGCCAGGTTCTCGGCAACCGTCATGTGCGGGAACAGCGCGTAGTTCTGGAACACCATGCCGATGTCGCGCTTGTGCGGCGGCACGTTGTTGATCGAGCGCCCGTCCAGCAGGATCTCGCCAGCGGTGGGGGTCTCGAAGCCGGCCAGCATCATCAGGCTGGTGGTCTTGCCGGAGCCCGAGGGGCCGAGCAAGGTCAGGAACTCGCCTTTGCGAATGTCCAGGTTGAGGTCTTTGACGATCAGCGATTCGCCGTCGTAGCTCTTCTGCACACCACGGAAGCTGACCAGCGTCTCGTTCGAATTCGCCTCGCTCATGCCCTGCACCTTCTTGTTGGAATGACTGCGTAGGCACTAGCGTAGAAGAGGCGTAAAACCCCGGAAATCGGGGGCGCTGAGAGAATGTCATCAGCCAGATGGAAGACTTGCTGTAGGGCAATCCCTACACAGATGACGCTTTCAGATCACCACTTCAGGCTTCTGGGGGAGATTCTCTGGTTTTGTACAAGCCTGTTCTGGCCAGGCATATCTAATTGTGGCGAGCGGGCTTGCCCGCGTTGGGCTGCGCAGCAGCCCTGAAACAAAGGGCTGCTGCGCAGCCCAACGCGGGGCAAGCCCGCTCGCCACAACAGTCCATGGCCACAACAGTCCAAGGCATGTCGCAATCAGACCAGCTTATGCTCCATGGCGTACTTCACCAGCTCCGCCAGCGAGTTGACCTTGAGCTTCTGCATGAGCCGCGCCTTGTGCGTGCTGATGGTCTTGTTCGACAGCGCCAGCTGCAAGGCGATGTCATTCACGTTGGCGCCTTGGGCCAGGCGCTCGAACACCGAAAACTCGCGCTCCGAAAGCAACGTATGCAAGGGCCGCGTTTCGGTCAGCCCCACCTCGAACACCATGCGGTCGGCCAGCGCCGGGTCGATGTAACGCCCGCCCCCCGCCACCCGGCGGATAGCGGTCAGCAGCAACGCCGGGTCGCTGTCCTTGGTGGCATAACCTGCGGCCCCGGCCTTGAGCGCACGGGCTGCCATCTGCGCTTCGTCGTGCATCGACAGCATGAGAATCGCCGGCGGGTTGTGCAGCGCCCGAATGCGCGGGATCGCCTCCAGGCCATTGACCCCAGGCATGGAGATATCCAGCAGCACCACCTCGCATGGGGTGTGGCGCAGGGTGTCGAGCAACTGCTCGCCATTGCCCGCCTCGCCCGCCACTTGCATGTCCTTGGCCAGGCCGATCAACTGCTTGATGCCTTCACGGACGATGGTGTGGTCTTCGGCCACCAGCACTCGAATCACGGTTGTTTCTCCTGCTTCAATGGAATCGCCACGCTCAGGCTGGTGCCCTCGCCCGGCTCGCTGTCCAGGCTCATGCTGCCGCCCAGCATCAATACCCGCTCACGCAGCCCCACCAGGCCAAACGACGCCGGGCGCGGGGCATCGACGGCAAACCCGGCGCCGTCGTCTATGACGGTCATGCGCAGCTGCTCGCCCTCATGCACCAGCTCGATCTGCACGGTATGCGCCTGGGCATGGCGCATGACGTTGGTCAGCGCCTCCTGGAGGATACGAAACAGCCCGGTGGCCTTGGCATCGCTCAAGGGTGGCAGATTTTCCGGCACCTGCACCAGACACGGAATGTGCGTGCGGGCCTCGAAACGCCGGGCCTGCCATTCCACCGCCGAGGCAATGCCGGCATCCAGGATGGGCGGGCGCAGCGCCGTGGCCACATCGCGCACCAACTGGAACAACTGGGTAATCAGGCGCTTCATGCTTGCCAGGCGCTCGTTCAGCCCTGGGTCCAGCTCAGCGTAGGCCAGTTCGCACATCGACAGTTCAAGCTTGAGCACAGTGAGCATCTGCCCCAGCTCATCGTGCACCTCGCGGGCGATACGCGCCTTTTCTTCCTCGCGCACGCTCTCAAGGTGGGCCGACAATTCGCGCAGTTGCTCCTGCGAGCCGGCCAGGGCCAGCTCGGCCTGCTTGCCCGCCGTGATATCCCACACCACACCATCCCACACCACTCGGCCATCGGCCAGGCGCCGGGTGGTGGCCTTGATGTCGGCCCAGCGCTCGTCGCCTGCGCGGGTGAGAATACGGCCCTGCCACGACCAGTCGTGGTCCCCGGCCAGTGCAATGTCCTGGACCCGGTGATAATCGGCGCGGTCCTGCGGGTGGACCAGGTTGCGCAGGCCCATGTCCGGCTGCTGGATCTGCGCCGGGGTGTAGCCCACCAACGCTTCGCTGCCCTCGCTGATGTAGGGGAACTCCAGCTCGCCCGCCGCCGCGTCGCGCTCCAGGCGAAACACCAGCCCGGGCACGTTGCCGGCGATGCCCTTGAGCCGCGCCTCGCTCTCGCGCAGGGCGGCCAGGGCTCGGCGGCGCTCGGTCACGTCAGTCAGGTACACCACCAGGTACTCGGCGTCGCGAAAGCGCATGAACGACAGCGAAAGGTCCACCGGCAGCAGGCTGCCGTCGAAGCAGCGGCACTGGCTTTCGAACTGCAGGTCGGCGCCATCGCCGGTGCGCGCCCGCCGCCACAGTTCCAGCCAGCGGTCCATGCCCAGGCTCGGCTCGATGTCGATCAATGGCCGCTCCAGCAAGGCGCCCTCGGCAAAGCCGAGCATGCGTTCAGCGGCGTGGTTGGCGTAGCGGATGTGGCTGTCCCAGTTGACCCACAGAATACCCACGGTGCTCTGGTCGATGGAAAACTGGCTCAGGCGCAGCGCCTCTTCACGGGCCTGGCGCTGCACCAGGCTCTCGCGCGCCGCCAGCAGCGCACGCTCCAGCACCCGTTGCTGGCGGCGCCGCCATATCAACGTGGCAAGCGCGCACAGCAGCAGCATGCCGAACAGCAATGCCAGGTTCTGCCAGAAGCCGGCCGACTCGGAAAACCGTGGGTATTTGGGTTGCAGCCAGCGCTGGTGCAGCTGTTCAAGCTCTTTTGCCGGGATCGCCTGCAGGCCGCGCTCCAGCACCTCGGCGAGCAGCGGCCAGTCGCGGCGTGAGCCAACCCGCAACAACTGCGGCAGGCCGATATCCCCCACCACGGCCAGGTCGCCGAACTCGCTCTCGCGGGACAGCCGGCTCAGTTGCGCCTCATCAAGCACGGCAAACGCCGCCTGGCCGCCCAGCACCAGTTGCAGCGCCTCACGCTCGCTGGGCACCCCTTGCAGGTTGAGGTTGGCGTAGTTGCTGCGCAGGTAGTCGGCCAACCGCGAAGGCATGCGCACCACTACCCGGTCATTGGCGGTGAGTTTTTCCAGATCAACGGCAACTGCACCGCTGCGCATGCCCACCACCAACTGCGGCACGCGCATATAGGGGTCGCTGAACAGCCAGTCGCGCAGGCTGGCCGGGGTTTGCGCAAGGCCAGGGGCAAAGTCGATCTGCCCGGCCTGCAAGGCGTGCTCAAGCGCCGCCTGATCCTCGAAACCGCGCCAGGTGAGGTCCAGCCGCAGGTTCTGCGACAGCGCGTTGACCAGCTCGACGTTGGCCCCGTAGAACTGCTGCAAACGGCGGTCGAACTGGGCGTAGGGTGCCTGCAACACCAGGCCCACGCGCAGGCTACGGTGCTCATCGAGCCACTGCTGCTGCGCAGGTTCCAGCGCCACCTGCGCAGGCAGCGGCGGCCGGGCCTGCGCGATCAAGGGGAGACACAACCAGCCGATAACCCACAGGCAACGCAGTCGCTTCATCTATAACGCTCGTCTTGGCAAGGATGGCCGCCCGGCGTGGCCGTCGCGGACAAATACTATTAGGCTGCCGGTATCTCTATGGCTCTGGACCGATCCATGTTCACACTTTATCGCACGAAGCTGGCAATGATTTGCCTCGCCTCGCTCCTGCCACTGGCTGCCCAGGCGGACGATGCGCCCAAAACCGAGGCCGCAGCCCCTGCTGCCGAGCAGGTGCCACGCGCGCCGCTGCTGGAACGCAGCCTGGACGATGCCTTGGCGCTTGAGCGCCGGGTGCCCAAGGCCGAGCAACAGACGCTCCAGGCCAACGGCGAAAACTTCCTCGCCCTGTGGAAGCCGGCCAACGACAGCGACCCGACTGGCGCGGTGATCATCGTGCCGGGTGCTGGCGAGAACGCCGACTGGCCCAACACCGTCGGCCCGCTGCGCCGTGGTTTCCCGGATGTTGGCTGGCATACCCTCAGCGTGAGCCTGCCAGACCTGCTGGCCGAGCGCCCGCAAGCCCGCGTCGAGGCCAAGCCTGCCGCCGAACCCAAGGCGCCAACGGGCGAAACAGCACCCGCCAAGGACACCCCGGCCGATGCCAACGCCAACGTCGCCCAGGCGACCGCGCCAGAAGCCGACACTGCCGAGAGCACCGATGCGGTAGACGCTGCCGAGCACAACGACGAAGCCGACGCCGAGCGCATTTTCGCCCGCCTGGATGCCGCGATTGCCTATGCCCAGCAGCAGAAAGCCCGCAGTATCGTGCTGCTGGGCAGCGGCAGTGGCGCCTACTGGGCCGCGCGCTACCTGAGCGAAAAACAGCCACCACAGGTGCAGAAACTGGTGATGGTTGCCGCGCAAACCCCGGCACGGGTGGAGCATGACCTGCTCAGCCTGACCCCGACGCTGAAAGTGCCGACGGCCGACTTCTATTACGCCACCCGCAGCCGGGACCGCCTTGCGGCCCAGGCCCGCTTGCAGGCTAGCAAACGGCAGAAAGACAGCCGCTATCGGCAGTTGTCGCTGATCGCCATGCAGGGCAACAAGGCTGCCGAGCAAGAGCAGTTGCTGCGCCGGGTGCGCGGTTGGTTGTCACCCCAGGAGCAGTAATATCGCGGCGGGGCGCAGGCTCTGTAGGAGCGGCCTTGTGCCGCGAAGTGCTGGGTAGCGGCCCCAGCGATTTTCATATAGCCGAGAACCTGGGGCCGCTACGCAGCCCTTCGCGGCACAAGGCCGCTCCTACAGGGGCCCGTGTTGAGGAGGGCTACAACCCGCGCCGCTTGCGAATCATTGCATAGGCCTGGTGCAGTTCCCGGGTGATCTCGGTCGCCTCACGCACCTTGGCCTCGCTGGCCCCGCTGCCCACCAGTTTGTCCGGGTGATGCCGGCTAAGCAGCCGCCGATAGGCCTGTTTGACTTGGTCGCCCTCGGTCTCCGGCTCCACCCCCAGCAAGCGCAACGCCGTGGCATAGGTCATCACGCTGCCATCCTGCGACGCCTTGCGCGGCTCGTACTCCAGCGACAAGCCCTGCACCTGCGAGCGGCTCAGGCCAAGCTGCTCGCCCCAACCCAGCAACAGTTCGCGCTCGTGACGCCCCGCCTTGCCATCGGCCCAGACCATGCGCCAGCAGGCGCGCAAGGTACCTTCGGCCGCATGCGGCTGCTGGCGGATGCGGCGCAAGTGGGCCTTGAGCCGGTCCTTGCCCGCCTTGCCCCGGTTGAAAGCAGCAATTGCACGCTGGCGCGCAGGCTCACGCAGTTCAAGGCGGGCCATCTCCTGGCGGGCCTGTTGGATATGCCCCTCCAGCACGCGCCCATCGCTCTTGGCCAAGCGCCCAAGCAACACGAACAACACCTCATCGTCACGCAACGCCGGGCGCCCGCCCAGGCGCTCGCGCATATCGTCCCATCCTTGCAGACGCAGGCGCCGATCCATGGCCTGGCCCAACAACGCCCCGAGCAAAGCTCCAGGGATGCTGGCCACGGCAAAACCGGCCCCGGCACCAATCAATGTGCTTGGCCACCACATATCAGCGGCGCTCAGCGATCAGGCGCTCGACGTCGGCCAGGCGCTCGAGCGTGCCGACATCGACCCACTGCCCGGCAAAGCGCTCACCGCTCACCCGCCCGGCTGCCATGGCCTGGCGCAGCAACGGCGCCAGCTTGAAGGCACCGGCCTGACAGCCCTCGAACAGCGCCGGGTGCAGCACCGAGATACCGCTGAAGGTCAGCGTGCCGGGGGCATCATCGCCGTCCACCACCTGCTCGCCCTGCAGCCTGAAGTCGCCCCGCCCGTGGTGGCCGGGGTTATCCACCAGCACCAAGTGGGCCAGGCCCGGCAACGGCCGGCGCAGCGCGGCGAAGTCGTAATCGGTCCAGATATCGCCATTTACCAGCACAAAGGGTGCATCCCCCAGCAACGGCAAGGCCTGGTAGATACCCCCGCCGGTTTCCAGCGGCTCGCCCTCCGGCGAATAGCGAATGCTCAAGCCAAAACGCTGGCCATCGCCCAGATGCGCTTCGATCTGCGCGCCCAGCCAGGCATGGTTGATCACAACCTCGGTGAAACCCGCCTTGGCCAGCGCCTCTAGGTGGTACTCGATCAGCGGCTTGCCGGCAGCCGGCACCAGCGGTTTTGGCGTATGCAGGGTTAGCGGGCGCATGCGCTCGCCTTTGCCTGCCGCCAGAATCATTGCCTTCATGCACGGGCCTCGGGCTTCAGTTCAGCGATCAGCTGGCCAAGCTCGGCAAGTTCCGGGCGGCGGTTGATCACGTCTTCTATATAAGCGAAGAACCGCGGGACATCGGCCAGATAGCGCGGCTTGCCATCACGGTGGCAGATACGCGCGAAGATGCCGATCACCTTCAGATGGCGCTGCACGCCCATCAGGTCGCTGGCGCGCTGGAATGCTTCGAAATCAGCCTGCACCGGAATGCCAGCGGTCTGCGCCTGGGCCCAGTAGTCGCGCAGCCACGCCTCTACCCGTGCCTGCGGCCAGCTGAGGAAGGCATCCTTGAACAGGCAGGTGATGTCGTAGGTGACCGGGCCGTAGACCGCATCCTGGAAGTCCAGCACACCAGGGTTAGGCGCGCTCTGCATCAGGTTGCGCGGCATGTAGTCGCGGTGTACCAGCACTTTGGGCTGGGCCAGGGCGCTGTCGATCAGCAACTGGCTGACCCGCTGCCAGGCGGCCTGTTGCGCCCCAGTGAGCGTCAGCCCCAGTTCGCGGCCCACGTACCATTCAGGAAACAGCTCGACCTCGCGGCGCAGCAGGGCGTCGTCATAGCTGGGCAGCGCGGCGTCCATCGGCAGGCGCTGGAGCTTGATCAGCGCGGCGATGGCGTCGGCGAACAAGGTGTCGGCGTTGTCGCTGTCGATGACATCCAGATAGGTCTGGCGGCCCAGGTCGCTGAGCAGCAGGAAGCCGCGCTCCAGGTCCTGGGCGTGGATGACCGGTACATTCACCCCGCCAGTGGCCAGCAGATGGTCAATGGCGACGAACGGGCGGCAGTTCTCCTGCGGCGGTGGCGCGTCCATGATCACCAGGCTGCGCCCGCCCCCCTCCCAACGGAAGTAGCGACGGAAGCTCGCATCACTGCTGGCGGCGGTCAGCGTGCCCTGTGGCACCTCGCCCCAGCCTTGGGCGCGGAACAGGTTGGCAAGCTGCTCATCGAGCCAGGCAGTGAGTTGTTGCAGACGTACATCTAGATCAGGCATTTACAAGGGTCTCCGACGGCCCTAGCCGTCAAGCGGGTCATGCTTTATTATCCAGCATCTTTTTCAGACCATCGAGAGGCGTGCGGCCCCCACACGCGGGCAGATGGCACGCAGGAAGCCCGGACTAATAAGATGGCATTGAAATCCCCCGCGTTTCGTAGAAAATTTCCGTTGCTGGTGACCGGCGGCCTGCTGGCCCTGCAACCCCTGGCCACGTCTTATGTGGTCGCCGCCGAGCAGTTCGACTGCCAAGTGTCCGCCTCCGGTGGTTGGGACTGCAAGCCCAAGACCGCAAGCAACCTGCCGCCACGTCCGGTTCACCCGGGCGCTGCTGCCCCGAATACCGACGCCCAGGCGCCTGAACAGGTCGCCGAGGCTCAGGCCGACAAGCCTGCTCTGGTTACCGAGAGCAAGGGCCGTGGCCTGAAGGCGCGCAGCGAAGACTACAGTCACCTCGACTGGGTCCCACGCGACAAGCTCACCCCTGCGCAGCTGGCCGAAGCCGGCCCGTACTGCGGTGGCGCCTATATCGAGCCGACTCGCCCGGGCATGAACGACTCCACGCCCAAGGACGAAGCGCCGACCTACATCAACGCCAAGGTCTCCAAGTACCAGCAGGAGCAGCAGATCGCTACCCTCGCCGGTGACGTGGTCATGCGCCAGGGCAGCATGCAGGCCGAAGCCGACGAGGCGAACCTCTACCAGACCGAGAACCGTGGCGAGCTCAAGGGCAATGTGCGCATTCGCGACAACGGCACGCTGGTGGTTGGTGACCAGGCACAGATTCAGCTCGACAATGGCGAAGCCCAGGTCGACAACGCCGAATACGTGATGCACAAGTCGCACATCCGCGGCAACGCGCTGTACGCCAAGCGTTCCGAGAACGCCATCATCCGCCTCAAGGACGGTACCTATACCACCTGTGAGCCGGGCAGCAACGCATGGCAGCTCAAGGGCAACAACATCACCCTGAACCCGGCCACCGGCTTCGGTACCGCGACCAACGTCACCCTGCGGGTCAAGGATATTCCGGTGTTGTACACACCTTATATCTACTTCCCGATCGACGACCGTCGCCAGTCCGGCTTCCTGCCGCCGTCGTTCAGTTCCAGCGGCGACAGCGGCTTCATGCTGGTCACGCCGTACTACTTCAACCTGGCACCTAACTACGATGCCACGTTGTACCCGCGCTACATGAGCAAGCGCGGCCTGTTGATGGAAGGCGAGTTCCGCTACCTGACCAAGTCCAGCGAAGGCCAGGTCGGCGGCGCATTCCTCAATGACGACAGCAACGACCGCGAGCTGCAGACCGACTACAAGAAAGACCGCTGGATGATCAACTGGCAGCACAAAGGTGGCCTGGACGAGCGCTTGATGACCGAGGTGGACTACACCGACATCAGCGACCCGTTCTACTTCCAGGACCTCGAAACCGACCAGATCGGCGTCGATTCCAAGCCTGTCGTCGATCAGCGCGGTACGCTGACCTACCGCGGAGACACCTATACCGCCCGTCTGAACGCGCATGCCTATGAAATGGCCTCGCTGTCGACCATCACGCCGTATAACCGTCTGCCCCAGATCACGCTCAACGGCATGCTGCCGTACCACCCAAGCGGCTTCGACCTCAGCTACGAGACCGAAGCAGTACGCTTCGAACGTGACCTGAAGAACGACCTGGTGCGCAACAAGGATGGCGAACTGGACGATACCGCAGGTGCACTGGGCCGCCGCCTTGACGAGAACGTGTTCGGTCTCGCCCGTGCCAACGGCACTCGCCTGAACATTGCGCCGGCGATCAGCCTGCCAATTGAAGCCAGCTACGGCTACCTCACGCCGAAGCTGAAGTATGTCTACACCCAGTACGACCTGGACCTCGACGGCAAGGGCAAGAACGACATCGCCGGCAGCAACGCTGAACAGCGCAACCTGCTGGGCGAATACAGCAGCAGCCAAAACCGCGACATTCCGATCGTCAGCGTCGACAGCGGGCTGTACTTCGACCGCAACACCCAGCTGTTCGGCAAGGACTACCGCCAGACCTTCGAACCGCGCATGTTCTATCTGTATGTCCCGTACAAGGACCAGAAGGACATCCCGATCTTCGACACCACCGAAAACCTGTTCAGCTACTCCTCGCTGTTCCGTGACAACCGTTTCAGCGGCACCGACCGCATCGGTGACGAGAACAAGCTCTCGGTGGGCCTGACCAGCCGCTGGTTCGAAGACAATGGCTTCCAGCGCCAGCGTGTCAGTGTCGGCCAGGCTTACTACTTCCAGGACCGCAAGGTACAGATGCCTGGCATCGACTACCGCAAGCGCGACTACGCGCAGTCCAACGTGTCGCCGTACGCCATGGAATACGAGTACGCCTTCAACCGCGACTGGCGCTTCAATTCGGACTTCAACTGGGACCCGGACAGCCACGCAACCCGTTCGGCGAGCGCGATGTTCCACTACCAGCCGGAAGACAACCCGAACAAAGTGGTCAACGTCGGCTATCGCTACCGCAACGACATGGTCAGCTACGACACCCTGACCGGTCGCTGGCGTGTGGACGGCGGCGACTACGGCGAGCCGGGCGATGCCAACTACGTGAAGGACTACTACAAGATCCAGCAGCACGATTTCTCGGTCATCTGGCCGATCGTTCCGCAGTGGAACGCCATCGCGCGCTGGCAGCATGACTACAACCGCAACCGTACCCTGGAAGCCTTTGGTGGTTTCGAGTATGACAACTGCTGCTGGAAGCTGCGCGTGATCAACCGTTACTGGGTCGATTACGACGACTTCAATCAGGCCACCCCGGCAAACGAGAAGGGCGACCACGGCGTCTTCCTGCAAATCGTGCTCAAGGGCCTCGGCGGCGTCGTGGGCAACAAGGTCGAGTCGTTCCTGGACCAAGGCATTCAAGGTTACCGTACACGTGAAGACCAAGCTAATTGATCATCTGCGCCCGCTGATGCTGGGCGCTGTACTTCTGAGTGGCGCGGTGCATGCCGCGGTACAGCCCATTGACCGTGTAGTGGCCATCGTCGACAACGACGTGGTCATGCAGAGCCAGCTCGACCAGCGCGTGCGCGAGGTGCAACAAACCATCGCCAAGCGCGGTGGCGGCGTGCCGCCAGCCGGCGCGCTGGATCAGCAGGTGCTGGAGCGTCTTATCGTCGAAAACCTGCAATTGCAGATCGGCGAGCGTTCCGGCATCCGCATCACCGACGAAGAGCTGAACCAGGCCATCGGCACCATTGCCCAGCGCAACGGCCTGTCGATTGACCAATTCCGCGCCGCCCTCGCCCACGACGGCTTGTCGTTCGACGACGCACGTGAGCAGGTCAAGCGCGAAATGATCATCAGCCGTGTGCGCCAGCGCCGGGTGGCCGAGCGCATTCAGGTCTCGGAACAGGAAGTTAAAAACTTCCTCAACTCGGACATGGGCAAGATGCAGATGTCGGAAGAGTACCGCCTCGCCAACATCCTCATCCCAACCCCTGAAAGCGCCAACTCCGAAGCTATTCAGGCCGCCGCCCGTCAAGCCGGCGCCGTCTACGAACAGCTCAAGAAAGGTGCTGACTTCGGCCAGATGGCAATTGCCCGCTCGGCCAGCGAAAACGCCCTGGAAGGCGGCGAGATGGGCTGGCGTAAAGCAGGCCAACTGCCACCTGACTTCGCCAAGCTGCTTGGCAGCCTGTCGGTGGGTGAGATCACCCAGCCACTGCGCATCCCCAACGGCTTCATCATCATCAAGCTGCAAGAGAAACGTGGCGGCAGCGAAAGCGTCCTGCGTGACGAAGTGCACGTTCGCCACATCCTGGTAAAACCCAGCGAAATCCGCAGCGAAGCCGCCACCGAGCAGCTTGCCGAGCGCCTGTACGACCGGATCAAGAACGGTGAAGACTTCGCCACCCTGGCCAAGAGCTTCTCCGAAGACCCAGGTTCGGCGCTTAACGGCGGCGACCTCAACTGGGTTGACCCGAGCAGCCTGGTGCCGGAGTTCCGCGAACAGATGGCCAACGCCCAGCAAGGCGAAGTGACCAAGCCGTTCAAGACCCAGTACGGCTGGCACGTGCTTGAAGTGCTCGGCCGCCGCGCCACCGACAGCACCGACCAGGCCCGTGAACAACAAGCCATGAACGTGCTGCGCAACCGCAAGTATGACGAAGAGCTGCAGACCTGGCTGCGCCAGATCCGCGACGAAGCCTACGTTGAAATCAAGCTGCCTGGCGCTGACCAGGCTGCGCAGTGAAGCCCCTGCGCTTCGCCGTTACACCCGGTGAGCCAGCCGGCATAGGTCCTGACCTGTGCCTGCTGCTCGCCGCCGAGGCACAGCCCCACCCCCTGATTGCCATCACCAGCCGTGACCTGCTCGTCGAGCGGGCCGCGCAGCTGGGGCTGGCGGTCGACCTGCTCAGCGTCACGCCCGATACCCTGCCCGACCAGCCCGCGCTGGCCGGCCAGCTATACGTCTGGGATACACCGCTGGCCAAGCCGGTCGTCGCCGGGCAACTGGACCAGGCCAACGCCGCGTTCGTGCTCGAAACCCTTACCCGCGCCGGCAACGGCTGCCTCAACGGCGATTTTGCCGGGATGATCACCGCGCCCGTGCACAAGGGCGTGATCAACGAGAGCGGTATCGCCTTCTCTGGGCATACCGAGTTCCTCGCCGACCTCACCCACACCGCGCAGGTGGTGATGATGCTGGCCACCCACGGCCTGCGCGTGGCCCTGGTCACCACCCACCTGCCACTGCGCGATATCGCCGACGCTATCACTGCCGAGCGCCTGGAGCGGGTAACCCGCATCCTGCACGCCGACATGCGCGCCAAGTTCGGTATCGCCAACCCTCGCATCCTGGTGTGTGGGCTCAACCCCCACGCCGGAGAAGGCGGCCACCTGGGCCGCGAAGAAATCGACATCATCGAGCCAACCCTGCAACGCCTGCGCGCCGAAGGCATGGACCTGCGCGGCCCGTTGCCGGCCGATACCTTGTTTACCCCCAAATATCTGGAGCACTGCGATGCAGTGCTGGCGATGTACCACGACCAAGGGCTGCCCGTGCTCAAGTACAAAGGCTTCGGCGCAGCGGTCAACGTGACGCTGGGCCTGCCGATCATCCGCACCTCGGTCGACCATGGCACCGCCCTGGACCTGGCCGGCAGCGGCAAGATCGACACCGGCAGCCTGCGCGTCGCCCTGCAAACCGCCTACCAGATGGCCGAGAACCGACCATGAACGAGCAATACCAACACCGCGCGCGCAAGCGCTTCGGCCAGAACTTCCTGCACGACGCAGGCGTCATCGACCGTATTCTGCGTGCCATCCACGCCAAGCCCGGCGAACACCTGCTGGAAATCGGCCCGGGCCAGGGTGCCCTCACCGAAGGCCTGCTGGGCAGCGGCGCGCACCTGGACGTCGTCGAGCTGGACAAGGACCTGGTGCCGATCCTGCAACACAAATTTGCCGGCCGCGACACCTTCCGCCTGCACCAGGGCGACGCCCTGAAGTTCGACTTCAACCAGCTCGGGGTGCCAGAGCGCAGCCTGAAAGTTGTCGGCAACCTGCCCTACAATATTTCCACGCCGCTGATCTTCCACCTGCTGGCGCACGCCAATCTTATCCGCGACATGCACTTCATGCTGCAGAAGGAAGTGGTCGAGCGCATGGCCGCAGGCCCAGGCGGCGGTGACTGGGGCCGCTTGTCGATCATGGTGCAGTACCACTGCCGTGTAGAGCACCTGTTCAACGTCGGCCCTGGCGCCTTCAACCCGGCGCCGAAGGTAGATTCTGCCATCGTCCGTCTGGTGCCCCACGCCGTGCTGCCGCACCCGGCCAAAGACGCGAAGCTGCTCGAACAGGTGGTCCGCGAGGCGTTCAACCAGCGTCGCAAGACCCTGCGCAACACCCTCAAGGGCCTGCTCGACAGCGAAGCCATCGAGGCCGCCGGCGTCGACGGCAGCCTGCGCCCGGAACAGCTCGACCTCGCCGCCTTCGTGCGCCTGGCCGACAAACTGGCTGAGCAGCAAGGCTGATAGCAGCGCTGTCGTGCAGGCAGCTGGAGATTCCAGGGGTTTGTACAATCCTGTGCTGGCCTCATCGCAGGCTGGCGCCAGCTCCCACGGGGACCGCGCTGCTCAGCAACTTCAAGGTCTGGCACAGATTCCTGTGGGAGCTGGCGCCAGCCTGCGATGAGGCCGGAACGGGCTTGCACACACTGGCCTCAACCCCCGGCAATGGCCTAGACTGCGTTATTGCGTCAGCTCGCCCAAGGCCCTTGCATGTCCGACCCCCGCTATCAGATCGACGTCAGCGTCGTGACCCGCTATCTCAAAGACCAATCCGACCCCGAAAGCAGTCGCTTCGCCTTTGCCTACACCATCACCGTGCACAACCACGGCACGCTCAAGGCCAAGCTCATGTCGCGCCGCTGGCTGATCACCAACGGTGACGGCGAGGTCGAAGAAGTACGCGGCGCCGGCGTTGTCGGCCAGCAACCGTTGATCGAGCCCGGCCAGAGCCATACCTACAGCAGCGGTGCAGTCATCAGCACCCGCGTCGGCACCATGCAGGGCAGCTACCAGATGTTCGCCGAAGACGGCAAACGCTTCGATGCCGACATCGCACCGTTCCGCCTTGCCGTACCCGGGGCCCTGCACTGATGGCAACCTACGCCGTCGGCGACCTGCAGGGCTGCCTGCAGCCGCTCAAGTGCCTGCTCGAACGGGTTCACTTCAACCCGGCCGTCGACCGTCTGTGGCTGGTGGGCGACCTGGTCAACCGTGGCCCCGAATCGCTGGAAACCCTGCGTTACCTGTACTCGATCCGCCAGGCCCTGGTGTGCGTGCTCGGCAATCACGACCTGCACCTGCTTGCCGCCTGGCACAACGTCGAACGCCTGAAAAAAAGCGACACACTGCGCGAAATCATCGAGGCGCCGGATGCCGACCAGCTGTTCGACTGGCTGCGCCAGCAAAAGCTGCTGCATTACGACGAGGCACGTGGCATCGCCATGGCCCATGCCGGCATCCCGCCACAGTGGACCCTCGGCAAAGCGCTGGAACTGGCCGCCGAAGTCGAGCAAGTGCTGCGTGACGATAACCGTCTCAAGCTGTTTCTGGACGGCATGTACGGCAACGAGCCGAACAAGTGGAGCAAGGACCTCACCGGCATCGAACGCCTGCGGGTGATCACCAACTACTTCACACGCATGCGCTTCTGCACCGCCACCGGCAAGCTCGACCTCAAGAGCAAGGAGGGCCTGGACAGCGCGCCCAAAGGCTACAAGCCCTGGTTCGATCACCCCGATCGGCGCTCTCGCCACGTAAAAATCATTTTCGGCCATTGGGCCGCCCTTGAAGGCCGCGTTGATGTGCCCGGCGTAATCGCCCTGGACACCGGCTGCGTGTGGGGCGGCGCGATGACCCTGTACAACGTCGACAGCGGCGCCTACCACCGTTGCGACTGCACCCGCGAGGGTACCCCCCGCCCAACAGCGCCTACCGCTGCCGCGCTGCACAGCCCTGAAGGAACCGCACCATGACAGAATTCAAGCGCATCCCCCCCGAGCAAGCCCTGGCCCTGCGCGCACAAGGTGCGGTTGTGGTCGATATCCGCGACGCCGGGGCATATGCCGCCGGGCACATTACCGGCGCCACTCATCTGGATAATCACTCAGTCGCCGACTTCATCCGCAGCGCCGACCTGGACGCGCCTACACTGGTTGTCTGCTACCACGGCAATTCCAGCCAGAGCGCCGCTGCCTACCTGGTTGGCCAAGGTTTTTCCGACGTCTACAGCGTGGACGGTGGCTTTGAACTGTGGCGCGCCACCTACCCGGCCGAAACAGCCCAGGGTAGCGCCGAATAATTTTTTCATTTTTACTCCAGCCCGCATTCCGTGCGGGCTAGCGCCCGACCAGACAAACGGTCGAAGGCATCTTGCGCACTCCCCGCCCTTGACCTTCCCCAGAACCAACTACTCTTAAGTTCAGGCCATCCAAAACAGGGGAGAGCCGGTACACCGGCGTGCGGGTCATCGGTAGCGTTACAGGGTGTTCTGGGGGGTATACGGCAACCGGCAAAACCGGTTGCATGCCAGCATCGGCTGACTGATCCGGCGTCGTCTCCACGTATCGAGCGAGGTGACGTCATGAGCATTTTTAGCCACTTCCAACAACGTTTCGAGTCCACGCGCCAGGAAGAAATGTCGCTGCAGGAGTATCTCGACCTGTGCAAACAGGATCGCAGCGCCTACGCATCGGCGGCCGAACGGCTGTTGATGGCCATTGGCGAGCCGGAGCTGATCGACACCTCCGCCAACTCCAGGCTGTCGCGAATATTTTCCAACAAGGTGATTCGCCGCTACCCAGCCTTTGCCGACTTCCATGGCATGGAAGAGTGCATCGACCAGATCGTTTCGTACTTCCGCCACGCCGCCCAAGGCCTGGAAGAGAAGAAACAGATTCTCTACCTGCTCGGCCCCGTCGGCGGCGGTAAGTCGTCGCTGGCTGAAAAGCTCAAGCAACTGATGGAAAAGGTGCCCTTCTACGCCATCAAGGGTTCACCTGTATTCGAGTCGCCACTGGGGCTGTTCAACGCCACCGAGGACGGCGCCATCCTCGAAGAGGAATACGGCATCTCGCGGCGCTACCTGAACACCATCATGTCGCCCTGGGCCACCAAGCGCCTGCAGGAGTTCGGCGGCGACATCAGCAAGTTCAAAGTGGTCAAGCTGTACCCCTCGATCCTCAACCAGATCGCCATTGCCAAGACCGAACCTGGCGATGAGAACAACCAGGACATCTCTGCGCTCGTCGGCAAGGTGGATATTCGCAAGCTCGAAGAGTTTCCGCAGAACGACGCCGACGCCTACAGCTACTCGGGCGCGCTGTGCCGGGCCAACCAGGGCCTGATGGAATTCGTCGAGATGTTCAAGGCGCCGATCAAGGTGCTGCACCCGCTGCTGACCGCCACCCAGGAAGGTAACTACAACAGTACCGAAGGCCTGGGCGCGATCCCCTATACCGGCATTCTGCTGGCCCACTCCAACGAATCGGAGTGGCACACCTTCCGTAACAACAAGAACAACGAAGCGTTCATCGACCGGATCTACATCGTCAAGGTGCCGTACTGCCTGCGGGTCAGTGACGAAATCAAGATCTACGACAAGCTGCTGATCAACAGCTCGCTCGCCAAGGCCCATTGCGCGCCAGATACGCTGAAGATGCTGGCCCAGTTCACCGCGCTGTCGCGCCTGAAAGAGCCGGACAACTCCAACATCTATTCCAAGATGCGTGTGTACGACGGCGAGAACCTCAAGGACACCGACCCCAAGGCCAAGTCGATCCAGGAATACCGCGATTCGGCGGGCGTCGACGAGGGCATGAACGGCCTGTCGACCCGCTTTGCCTTCAAGATCCTCTCCAAGGTGTTCAACTTCGACCCTCACGAGGTGGCCGCCAACCCGGTTCACCTGCTGTATGTGCTGGAACAGCAGATCGAGCAGGAGCAGTTCCCGGCTGAGGTGCGCGAGCGCTACCTGCGCTACCTCAAAGAGTACCTGGCGCCGCGCTATATCGAGTTCATCGGCAAGGAAATCCAGACCGCCTACCTTGAGTCCTACAGCGAGTACGGCCAGAACATCTTCGACCGCTACGTGCTGTACGCCGACTTCTGGATTCAGGACCAGGAATACCGCGACCCGGAAACCGGCGAAATCCTCAACCGCATTGCCCTTAACGAAGAACTGGAAAAAATCGAGAAGCCCGCAGGCATCAGCAATCCGAAGGATTTCCGCAACGAAATCGTCAACTTCGTGCTGCGTGCCCGGGCCAACAACAATGGCAAGAACCCGAGCTGGCTCAGCTACGAGAAGCTGCGGGTGGTGATCGAGAAGAAAATGTTCTCCAACACCGAAGACCTGCTGCCCGTCATCAGTTTCAACGCCAAGGCCAGCAAGGAGGACCAGCAGAAGCACAACGACTTCGTCACCCGGATGGTCGAGCGCGGCTACACCGACAAGCAGGTGCGCCTGCTGTCGGAATGGTACCTGCGGGTCAGAAAATCGCAGTAACAGCGGCAAGCTATTAGCCGCAAGCTGCAAGCTGCTCAGCGCAGGGCTGGCACCTGCGCTGCAACCTGCAGCAGCGGTGGCTGCTCTTTCTTGCAGCTTGAAGCTCGCCGCTTGCAGCTTGGCAGCTGCTGCGCCCAGTCACCGGAGGGCCTATGAGCTACGTAATCGACCGACGCCTGAACGGCAAGAACAAGAGCACGGTCAACCGCCAGCGCTTTTTGCGCCGCTACCGTGAGCACATCAAAAAGGCAGTCGAGGAGGCCGTAAGCCGCCGCTCCATCACCGATATGGAGCATGGCGAGCAGATCAGCATCCCCGGCCGTGATATCGACGAGCCCGTATTGCACCACGGCCGTGGTGGCAAGCAGACCACCGTTCACCCCGGCAACAAGGAATTCACCGCAGGCGAACACATTGCCCGGCCCCAGGGCGGTGGCGGCGGCGGTGGGCGCGGCAAGGCCGGCAACTCGGGTGACGGCATGGACGACTTTGTCTTCCAGATCACCCAGGAAGAATTCCTTGAGTTCATGTTCGAGGACCTCGAACTACCGAACCTGGTCAAACGCCAACTGACCGGTACCGACACCTTCAAGACCGTGCGTGCCGGCATTGCCAACGAAGGCAACCCGTCGCGTATCAATATCGTGCGTACCTTGCGCTCAGCCCACGCCCGGCGCATCGCGCTGACGGGCAGCAGCCGTGCGCTGCTGCGCGAGGCGCAGAAAGAGCTCGAACGCCTGCGCAGCGAAGAGCCCGACAATTTCACTGATATCCAGGATACCGAGGCCGAAATTCAGCGGCTCAAGGCACGTATCAACCGCCTGCCGTTTCTCGACACCTTCGACCTCAAGTACAACCTGCTGGTAAAGCAGCCCAACCCCAGCTCCAAGGCGGTGATGTTCTGCCTGATGGACGTGTCTGGGTCGATGACCCAGGCCACCAAGGACATCGCCAAGCGCTTCTTCATCCTTTTGTACCTGTTCCTCAAGCGCAACTACGACCGCATCGAAGTGGTGTTCATCCGCCACCACACCAGCGCCCGCGAGGTCGACGAAGAGGAATTCTTCTACTCCCGAGAAACCGGCGGCACCATTGTGTCCAGCGCACTAAAACTGATGCAGGAAGTCATGGCCGAACGTTACCCGGCCAGCGACTGGAACATCTATGCCGCCCAGGCTTCCGACGGCGACAACTGGAACGACGACTCGCCCATCTGCCGAGAGATCCTCTCCAAACAGATCATGCCCCACGTGCAGTACTACACTTACGTCGAGATCACCCCGCGCGAGCATCAGGCGCTGTGGTACGAATACGAGCGCATCGGCGAT
Organism: Pseudomonas farsensis; assembly: GCF_014268805.2. Lineage (GTDB taxonomy): Bacteria > Pseudomonadota > Gammaproteobacteria > Pseudomonadales > Pseudomonadaceae > Aquipseudomonas > Aquipseudomonas farsensis. The sequence continues at coordinate 1,123,946 of NZ_JABWRF020000002.1, read as the reverse complement.
GCGTTCCCCGACACTTTTGCCCAGCAACAGTTGGTATCGGCCGGCGACATCTACCCGGTCTTCCGTGAACTCTTCCAGCGCAGGTTAGCCACATGACCGCCAGAGCACAGAGACGCCAGCCCATCTCAGTTGGCTCGGAATGGACCTTCGAGCTGATCCAGACCTACGACCGCGAAATCGGCCGCCTGGCCGAGCGCTACGCGTTGGATACCTACCCCAACCAGATCGAAGTGATCACCGCCGAGCAAATGATGGATGCCTATGCCTCGGTGGGCATGCCGCTGGGCTACCACCACTGGTCCTACGGCAAGCAGTTCCTTAGCACCGAGAAGTCCTACACCCGTGGGCAGATGGGCCTGGCCTACGAAATCGTCATCAACTCAGACCCCTGCATCGCCTACCTGATGGAAGAAAACACCATGTGCATGCAGGCACTGGTGATCGCCCATGCCTGCTACGGCCATAATAGTTTCTTCAAGGGTAACTACCTGTTCCGCACCTGGACCGACGCCAGTTCGATCATCGACTACCTGGTGTTCGCCAAGCAGTACATCGCCCAATGCGAGGAGCGCCACGGCATCGATGCCGTGGAAGACCTGATCGACTCGTGCCACGCGCTGATGAACTATGGGGTCGACCGCTACAAACGCCCCTACCCGATTTCTGCCGAAGAAGAACGCCGCCGGCAGAAGGACCGCGAAGAACACCTGCAGCGCCAGATCAACGACCTGTGGCGGACCATCCCCAAAGGCAGCGAGAAAGGCGGCGAGCGCGACGATGCGCGCTTCCCGGCCGAGCCTCAGGAAAACATCCTCTATTTCATCGAAAAACACGCCCCGCTGCTGGAACCCTGGCAGCGCGAAGTGGTGCGTATCGTGCGCAAGATTGCGCAGTACTTCTACCCGCAGCGCCAGACCCAGGTCATGAACGAAGGCTGGGCGACTTTCTGGCACTACACCTTGATGAACGACCTCTACGATGAAGGCCTGATCACCGAAGGCTTCATGATGGAGTTTTTGCAGTCGCACACCAGCGTGGTGTTCCAGCCAGGCTTCGACAGCCCCTACTACAACGGCATCAACCCCTATGCGCTGGGGTTTGCCATGTACACCGACATACGCCGCATGTGCGAAAACCCAACCGATGAAGATCGCCACTGGTTCCCGGAGATCGCCGGAGGAGACTGGCTTTCAACGATCAAATTTGCCATGAGCAGCTTCAAGGACGAGAGCTTCATCCTGCAATACCTGTCGCCCAAGGTCATTCGCGACCTCAAGCTGTTCAGCATTCTGGATGACGACCAGCGTGATGACCTGTTGGTACCGGCCATCCACGACGACGCCGGCTACCGGGTGATTCGCGAGCAACTGGCGGCGCAGTACAACCTTGGCAACCGTGAACCGAACGTACAGATCTGGAGCATCGACCGCCGTGGCGACCGCTCGCTGACCCTGCGCCACCAACAGCACAATCGCAAACCGCTCGGTGAGTCCACCGGCGAGGTGCTCAAGCACCTGCATCGCCTGTGGGGCTTCGATATCCACCTTGAAACGGTCCAGGGCGACCAGGTGATGAAAACCCATCACATGCCCCCGCGCAGCGAACATGGCGAAGCCAGCGATTACGGGCGCATGGACCTGGCAATCGTGCACCACCTCTAGCGCAAGGCGCCGCCCTTGCTGTCGACAGGGTATCCTGTCGCCAGCAAGGGAGGTTTCACATGCAGATCTACAAAGTTGGCGGCGCCGTGCGCGATCGCCTGCTCGACCGCACCGTCAGCGATGTCGACTGGCTGGTGGTCGGCGCTACCGTCGAACAGATGCAAGCCCTGGGCTATCGCCCGGTGGGCGCTGATTTTCCGGTCTTTCTTCACCCCAAAACCGGCGAGGAATACGCTCTGGCGCGCACCGAGCGCAAGAGCGGGCGCGGTTATGGCGGCTTCACCTTCCACGCAAGCCCCGAGGTGACCCTCGAAGAAGACCTGGTACGCCGCGACCTGACCATCAATGCCATGGCCGAAGACGCCAGCGGCCAGCTCCACGACCCCTACCACGGCAAGGCAGATCTGGATAACCGCCTGTTACGCCATGTCTCCCCGGCATTCGCCGAGGACCCCCTGCGCGTGCTGCGCGTGGCCCGCTTTGCTGCCCGCTACGCGCCACTGGGCTTCAAGGTGGCCGATGAAACCCTGGCGTTGATGCGCCAGATCGCAGCGTCCGGTGAGCTACAGGCGCTGACCGCAGAGCGCAGCTGGAAGGAAATCGAGCGGGCGCTGATGGAAGCCGAGCCGCAGGTGTTCATCGAGGTGCTGCGCAGCTGCGCAGCCCTTGAAGAACTGATGCCCGAGCTTGTGCATGGCCCCGATACGCTTGCAGCCCTGCGCCAGGCCGCACGCCATCAGCAACCGCTGACAGTACGCTGGGCGTGCTTGCTGCGTGGGCTGGAGCCTGCATCGGTCAAAGCGCTGAACCAGCGTTTCAAGGCGCCACGTGAATGCCAGGAACTGGCGGTGCTGGTTGGGGAGTTTGCCGAAAAAGCCGATCAGGCCCTGACCCTTGCACCCGAACAACTGCTGGAGATTTTGCAGAGGTTTGATATCTACCGGCGCCCGCAGCGTTTCGAGGAGTTCATCGGCGCATGCGAAATGGCCGCGCTGGGGCATGGCCAGCCGAGTTATCCACAAGCTGACTACCTGCGCGGCGCAGCGGCGGCGGCACGCGCGGTGGATGTGAAGCCCTTGGTGGAACAAAGGCTCACCGGGCAGGGCTTGGGCGAGGCCCTCAAAGGCGAGAGGCTTAAAGCGCTGCAGGCTTACACCCAGCGCTAAGTGCACCCGCTGACTCAGCCCTGGGTCAGCTGCACTCCACGCCATTCGAAGGGCACCGGTGCCAGCACCTGATCGATATCAGCCTCGGCCCACAGCTGGCCCATTGTCTTGCCGGCCACCGGGTGCAGCAGTTGCGGGGCCAGCAGCGAGAGCGGCCAAAGCACAAAAGCGTTTTTGAGGATTTCGGCCCGGGGCAGCGTCAGCCCCTCGAACGTGCCGTGCAGGCCGTCATACATCAGCACGTCGATATCCAGTGGCAGGCCCTTGCGGTCCGGGGCATAGCGGCCGTTTTCGGCCTCGATGTGCTTGAGCCGGCGGCTCAGGTCGTGCAGCGGCACAGCCGTCTTGCCGCAGACCACCAGGTTGAAGAACGGCCCGCTCTTGATACCCACCGCCTGGCTCTCGAAAACCGCCGAACAGCGCATATCGGTGAGCATGCCAGCCAGCGCATCGAGCCCGGCACACAAATGCCGTTCGCGCTCGATATTGCTACCCAGGCCCAGGTAAACCGTACTCAGAGACATCCGCGCTCGATCTCCACGCCTACACCGCCACGGGCTGCCGGCACGGCGCCGGGCTTGGTCAACTTGAGGCGCACCCAGGGAATGTTGAATTCGGCCATCAGCACGGCCACCAGGCGCTCGGCAAAGGTCTCGACCAGCTCGAAGCGCGCCTGCTCGGCGAACGCCTGGACCCGCGCCGAAACGCTGGCGTAGTCGAGCGCGAGGGTGAGGTCGTCGCCGGCAGCCGCCGGGCGGTTGTCCCAGGCGAAACTCAGGTCCAAGCGCAGGCACTGGCGAATATCACGCTCCCAGTCATAGGCACCGATCACGGTATCGACTTCCAGGCCTTCGATGAACACTCTGTCCAAGCACTTCTCTCCACTGCACGACAAGGGCGACGGGCGCCGTTAGAATCAGGGCGTCCTCGCCCGGAATAGTTAGCATGTTTTGGTCACTGGCGCTGCTTGCCTACCTGCTTGGCTCTGTGTCCTTCGCCATCGTCCTGAGCCGCCTCAATGGGAGCCCCGACCCGCGTTGCAGCGGTTCGGGCAATGCCGGTGCGACCAACATGTTGCGCCTGGCAGGGCGCAAGCTGGCAATCCTCACCCTGCTTGGCGACCTGTGCAAGGGCTTGCTGCCGGTATTGCTTGCACGCCTGGCCGGGCTCGACCTGCAAGCGCAGGCCTGGGTGGGGGTATGCGCCGTGTTCGGCCATTTGTTTCCGCTGTACTTCCGTTTCAAAGGTGGCAAAGGCGTAGCCACTGCCGCCGGCATGCTCATGGGCGTGTACTTTCCGGCCGCGCTGCTGGCCATCGGCGCCTGGCTGCTGACCTTGCGCCTGACCCGCACCAGCTCGCTGGCGGCGCTTATTGCCGCGCCACTGACGCTGCCGTTGCTGGCCTGGCGCGAACCTGCCGCGCTGTTGCCGATGAGCGTACTGACGGTGATGATCGTCTGGCGGCACCGCAGCAATCTGCGGGACCTGTTCGCCGGCCGCGAACGGCATTTCTGATTCGCTCGCAGGCAATCGGCGTTTATTTCAGACCGGCGGTAACTGCTCCATCGGCCAGCGTGCCTGCACGCTGATCGCCAGGTCCTGTTGCTGCCCGGCCATCAGGCGCTGGCAGCCGGCGTAGGCGATCATCGCGCCGTTGTCGGTGCAAAACCGTGGGCGGGCGTAATAAACATTGCCTTGAAGACTGCCAAGCATGCCTTCGAGCGAAACCCGCAATGCCTGGTTGGCGCTGACACCGCCAGCAATGACCAGGCGCTTGAGGCCAGTCTGCTTGAGGGCGCGCTTGCACTTGAAGGTCAGAGTGTCCACCACCGCATCCTGGAACGCCAGGGACACGTCGCAACGGGTTTGCTCGTTGTCGTCCCCGGCATCGCGGCACTGCTGCCAGGTGTTCAGGGCGAAGGTTTTCAGGCCGCTGAAACTGAATTGCAGGCCAGGCCGGTCGCACATCGGGCGCGGGAACTTGAAGCGCCCAGGCGTACCCCGCTCGGCCAACCGCGCAATCTCCGGCCCACCTGGGTAATTCAGGCCGATCAGCTTGGCCGTCTTGTCGAATGCCTCGCCGGCTGCGTCGTCCAGGCTCTCGCCCAGCAGCTCGTATTGGCCGATGCCATCGACCCGAACCAGCTGGGTATGCCCACCTGAAACCAACAAAGCGACGAACGGAAACTCGGGGGGCTGTTCCTCGAGCATCGGCGCCAGCAGATGGCCTTCCATATGGTGCACGCCAATCGCTGGAATGCCCCAGGCGAAGGCCATCGCCTGGGCGCACGAAGCGCCCACCAGCAAGGCCCCGACCAGGCCAGGGCCCGCGGTATAGGCGATGGCGTCGATGTCGGTGGCAGCGCAGCCAGCCTCCTCCAGCACCTGGCGGATCAGCGGCAACATGCGCTTTACGTGATCACGCGAGGCGAGTTCGGGCACCACCCCGCCATAGGCGCGGTGCAGGTCGATCTGGCTGAACAATGCATCGGCCAGAAGGCCGCGTTCACTGTCGTATAATGCGACGCCGGTCTCGTCGCAGGATGTTTCCAATCCCAGTACTAGCATGGGTCCGTGCCTTGTGGAGGCTGAATTCGAAGGCGCGCATAATAGTCCCCGTGCCGGGTGCCGACCAGCGGTTTTCGATCAGAGGCTTTGCATTCCGGCCAGCTAAGGGTTAACATCCGCAACCCTTGAAAACCGACGTTCTCCAGCTCACCTTATGTTTTGCCAGGAGCACGTCTACCCCGGTAATGAATTAAGGTAGCCCTGGATGCCAGCCGTCAAAGTTAAAGAGAACGAACCCTTCGACGTAGCTCTGCGTCGTTTCAAGCGCTCCTGCGAAAAAGCCGGTGTACTGGCTGAAGTTCGTAGCCGCGAGTTTTACGAGAAACCGACCTCAGAGCGTAAGCGTAAAGCCGCTGCCGCTGTTAAGCGTCACGCGAAGAAGGTTCAGCGCGAACAGCGCCGCGCCGTTCGTCTGTACTAATACAGCCGTTCTACGCAAAGCTTCTGCCTCGCCCGGCCTCGTGCCGGGTTGATGGTAGCGGTCGTTTCAAGCCCTTGGCCATGCGCCCTGGGTGCCCCGGCAAAAGCCATGGGCAACCTGTACTACACCGTCAGAACTGGTCTTTGGCCAGCCGTGCACGTCCTTCCTGACGAGCCCCTAGGGCTGGTGACGAGCACAACACCTCTTCGCTACACCTCTTCTCCACTCCCGCGCACAAGCGTTTAGACTTGCCAGTTGCCTGATGACGAGACTGCCATGGCCGGGCTGATTCCCCAGAGCTTTATCGACGATCTTCTCAACCGCACCGACATAGTCGACGTGGTGAGTTCGCGCATCCAGCTCAAAAAAGCCGGCAAGAACCATTCGGCCTGCTGCCCGTTCCACAAAGAGAAAACCCCCTCTTTCACCGTCAGCCCCGACAAGCAGTTCTACTATTGCTTCGGCTGCGGTGCCGGTGGCAACGCCCTTGGCTTCATCATGGACCACGACAACCTGGACTTCCCCCAGGCGGTCGAGGAACTGGCCAGGGCTGCCGGCATGGAAGTGCCGCGCGAGGAAGGCCGGCGCGGGCAAAAGCCCCGCCAGCCGGTCGATTCGCCGCTGTACCCGCTGCTTGAAGCTGCCACCGAATTCTACCGCCAGGCGCTGCGTAACCACCCGACCCGCAAGGCGGCCGTGGAATACCTGAAAGGCCGTGGCCTGTCCGGCGAAATTGCCCGCGACTTCAGCCTGGGCTTCGCCCCGCCTGGCTGGGACAACCTGCTCAAGCACCTTGGCGCCGACACGCTGCAACAAAAAGTGATGATCGACGCCGGGCTGCTGATCGAAAACGCCGAGAGCGGCAAGCGCTACGACCGCTTCCGCGACCGGGTGATGTTCCCCATCCGCGACAGCCGCGGCCGGGTGATCGCCTTTGGCGGCCGGGTACTGGGCGACGACAAGCCCAAATACCTGAACTCCCCGGAAACCCCGGTGTTTCACAAAGGCCAGGAGCTGTATGGCCTGTACGAGGCGCGCAAGCACAACCGCAACCTCGATGAAATCATCGTCGTCGAAGGCTACATGGACGTCATCGCGCTGGCCCAGCAGGGCCTGCGCAACGCCGTGGCAACCCTGGGCACGGCCACCAGCGAAGAGCACCTCAAGCGCCTGTTCCGCGTGGTGCCGAGCGTTTTGTTCTGCTTCGACGGCGACCAAGCCGGGCGCAAGGCCGCCTGGCGGGCCCTGGAGTCGACCCTGTCGAGCCTGCAGGACGGGCGCCGCGCGCGGTTTCTGTTTTTGCCGGAGGGCGAAGACCCGGACAGCCTGGTGCGCGCCGAGGGCACCGATGCCTTCCGCGCACGCATCAACCAGCACGCACAACCGCTGGCCGATTACTTTTTCGAGCAATTGAGCAACGAGGCCGACCCGCGCTCGCTCGAAGGCAAGGCGCACATGGCCACGCTGGCCGCGCCGCTGATCGAACAAGTGCCCGGCGCCAACCTGCGCCAATTGATGCGTAACCGCCTGCGCGAGATTACCGGCCTCGACCCGCAACAAATGGAGCAACTGGCGCAAAGCCCGCCAGCCAGCAGCACCACGCCGGATTACGACCCCGGCTACGACTACGACGCCATGGCGAGCTACACGCCCGACCACGGCGACATGCACTACACGCCCGACTATGCCGCCGTTCATCAGGAACAGCCGGCATGGACACCCAACAAGGGTGGCGGCAAGAAACAGTGGGACGACAAGCCCTGGAGCAAGAAAGGCGGCAAACCGTGGCGCCGTGATGGCCAGCGCGAAGAAGCCCCACCGCGAGTCCCGGCACCAGTAGAGCCGCCGACCCTGTCGGCGCTGCGCACGCTGATGCATTACCCGTTACTGGCCGGCAAAGTCGAGGACGCGAGCCATTTTGCCGACGACGAGCACGTGTATAACCAACTGCTGGTGGCGCTGATCGAGGCCGCGCAGAAAAATCCTAAGCTAAGCTCAATGCAGTTGATTGCACGCTGGCACGGTACGGACCAAGGCCGTTTGCTACGGGCCTTGGCCGAGAAGGAGTGGTTGATCGATGCCGATAACCTTGAACAACAGTTTTTCGACACTATAACTAGCTTGTCCGCTCGCCAACGCGAGCGCAGCCTGGAACATCTGCTGAGGAAAGCACGTCAAAGCGAACTGAGCCCAGACGAAAAAAATCAGCTGCTCGCCTTGCTGAGCCGCAATGTTCCCGCACAAAACCCGACCTCATCTGGCGCGTGAGGTCCTAGCTCGGGTATAATCCTCGGCTTGTTTTTTGCCCGCCAAGACCTTCAGTGGATAGGGTGTTATGTCCGGAAAAGCGCAACAGCAATCTCGTATCAAAGAGTTGATCACCCGCGGTCGTGAGCAGGGCTACCTGACTTACGCGGAGGTCAACGACCACCTGCCTGAGGATATTTCAGATCCTGAACAGGTGGAAGACATCATCCGCATGATCAACGACATGGGGATCAACGTATTCGAGAGTGCTCCGGATGCGGATGCCCTGCTGTTGGCGGAAGCCGACACTGACGAGGCCGCAGCCGAAGAAGCTGCTGCCGCGTTGGCTGCAGTCGAAACCGATATCGGCCGCACGACCGACCCGGTGCGCATGTACATGCGCGAAATGGGTACTGTCGAGCTGCTGACACGCGAAGGCGAGATCGAAATCGCCAAGCGTATCGAGGAAGGCATCCGTGAAGTCATGGGTGCTATTGCCCATTTCCCGGGTACTGTCGATCACATTCTCAGCGAGTACGAGCGCGTCACCACCGAAGGTGGCCGCCTGTCCGACGTTCTCAGTGGTTATATCGACCCTGACGACGCCATCGCCACGCCGAACGAAGAAGTGCCGCAACCTGCTGCCAAAGCCGCTGCTGCCAAGGCAGAAGAGGAAGAGGAAGAAGACGGCGACGCTAGCGACGACGAGGAAGAAACCGAAAGCGGCCCAGACCCCGAAGTTGCCCGTCAGCGTTTCGGCGCGGTAGCCGACCAGCTCGCGATCAGCCTCAAGGTTCTGAAGAAGCACGGCCGTAACCACGCAGACAGCATTGCTGCCATGCAAGCTGTTGCCGACCTGTTCATGCCGATCAAGCTGGTACCGAAGCAATTCGAAGTCCTGGTTGAGCGTGTACGCGGCGCCCTTGAGCGCCTGCGTCAGCAAGAACGCGCCATCATGCAGCTGTGTGTGCGTGATGCACGTATGCCGCGTGCCGACTTCCTGCGTCTGTTCCCGAGCAACGAGACCGACCAGACCTGGTCGGGCGACCTGTCCAAGCGCAACACCAAATGGGCAGCTGCCCTGGGTGAAAAAAACGCTGCGATCGTCGCCTGTCAGCAGAAACTGATCGACCTTGAAACCGAGACCGGCCTGACCGTCGCGGAAATCAAGGACATCAACCGTCGCATGTCCATCGGTGAGGCCAAGGCCCGCCGCGCCAAGAAAGAAATGGTCGAGGCGAACCTGCGTCTGGTGATTTCCATCGCCAAGAAGTACACCAACCGTGGCCTGCAGTTCCTCGATCTGATCCAGGAAGGCAACATCGGCTTGATGAAAGCGGTGGACAAGTTCGAATACCGTCGCGGTTACAAGTTCTCGACCTACGCCACCTGGTGGATCCGCCAGGCGATCACCCGTTCGATCGCCGACCAGGCGCGCACCATCCGTATTCCGGTGCACATGATCGAGACGATCAACAAGCTCAACCGTATTTCCCGCCAGATGTTGCAGGAAATGGGCCGTGAACCGACCCCGGAAGAGCTGGGTGAGCGCATGGAAATGCCTGAGGACAAGATCCGCAAGGTATTGAAGATCGCCAAAGAGCCGATCTCTATGGAAACCCCGATCGGCGACGACGAAGATTCGCACCTGGGCGACTTCATCGAGGACTCGACCATGCAGTCCCCGATCGACGTAGCCACCGTCGAAAGCCTCAAGGAAGCAACCCGCGACGTGCTCTCGGGCCTGACCGCACGCGAAGCCAAAGTGCTGCGCATGCGTTTCGGTATCGACATGAACACCGACCACACCCTTGAAGAAGTCGGCAAACAGTTCGACGTGACCCGCGAGCGGATCCGTCAGATTGAAGCCAAGGCGCTGCGCAAGCTGCGCCACCCGACGCGAAGCGAGCATCTGCGCTCGTTCCTCGACGAGTAAAAACCAACCCCGGCCCAGGCCGGGGTTTTTTTATGTAAAAAACCAGCCTCGCACGCCCTCCCCAGGCGCGCCAAGCCCGTCTACACTCGATTGCAGACCCCCTGAATCGAGAGGCCGCTATGCCCTTGTTGCCGGCCCTTCTGTTGCTGTTCCTTTGCCTGTGGAACACCACAGCCGGCGCACTGACCCTGACCGACGAAGAAAAAGCCTGGCTCAGCGCCCATCCGCAGCTGCGTCTAGGCGTGGATGCTTCATGGCCGCCGTTCGAGTTTCGCGACCAGGACAACCGCTACCAGGGATTGGCCGCCGACTATGTAACCCTCATCCAGGAACGCCTGGGCATCGCCCTCACGCCGGTTGAACCCAGCAGTTGGGGCGAGGTGCTCGATCGAGCCCGCAAAAACCAGATAGACCTGCTACCCGGCATCATGTCCACCCCGGAGCGGCAGAGCTACCTGGCCTTCACCCGCCCATACCTGGATTTCCCCATTGTTATCCTCGCCCACAGCGGCGGCCCCAAGCCGCGCACGCTCGACGACCTCTATGGGCTGAAGGTGGCAGTGGTGGAGAACTACGCGCCCCACGAGCTGCTGCGCAATCATCACCCGGACCTCAACCTGGTGGCCCTGCCCAACGTCAGCTCAGCCCTGCAGGCACTGGCCACCGACGAAGTCGACGCGGTGGTCGGCGACCTCGCATCGAGCATCTGGAGCCTGCGCCAGCTCAAGCTCGACGGCCTGTATGTCAGCGGTGAGACGCCCTACCGCTATCAGCTGGCAATGGCTGCGCCCAGGGAGCAGAAAGTGCTGGTGGGCATCCTCGATAAAGTCATGGCCGACATGAGCAGCAGCGACATCAGCGATATCCAGCAACGCTGGGTCGGCAATGTGGTGGACCAACGCAGCTTCTGGCCTGACATGCTCACCTACGGCCTGCCTGCGGCGGCGCTGCTGATGACCGTTCTGGCCGTGGTGATCCGCATCAACCGCAGGCTCAGCTCGGAGATTTCCCGGCGTATTGCCCTGGAGCAGGAGCTGCGCAGCAGCGAGTACCACTACCGCGGCCTGATCGAGAGCCTGTCAGCCATCGCCTGGGAAGCCGACGCCAGCGACTTCACCTACAGCTACGTCTCGCCGCACGCCGAAGACCTGCTCGGCTACCCGCTGGTCGAATGGCTCAAGCCCGGTTTCTGGCGCGGCATCCTGCACCCGCAAGACGCGCTGTGGGCGCAGGCTTACTGCGAGAGCGAAACAGCAGCCGGGCGCGATCACAGCCTGGACTACCGAGTCATCCGCGCCGACGGCCAGCCGCTGTGGGTGCGCAACATCGTCAGCATGATCGAACACGGCCACAAGCCGCTGATGCGCGGCCTGATGATCGACATCAGCGAAACCAAGAACACCGAAGAAGCCCTGCGCCTGTCACAGCAGAAGTTCGCCTCGGTGTTCCAGCAGTGCCCGGACATCCTGGTCATTGCCCGCCACAGCGACGGCTGCCTGCTGGAAGTCAACGAAGCGTTCGAAGAGCAAATTGGCCTGGGCCCCGCCGAGGTGCTGGGCCGTACCGCCACCGAACTGGGCCTGTGGGGCGCGCAAGGGCACGGCCCTGGGCTGCTGGAGCGCTTGCAGCGCGGTGGCATCCGCAACATGGAAATGACCTTCAAACGCAGCAACGGCCAGCTTTTTACCGGCCTGACCAGCGCCGAGACCTTCCACCTCGATGGCACCCTGGCGCTGGTAGTTGCGGTGCGCGACATCACGCAACTGAAAGAAACCCAGCAGCAGCTGCAAACCTCCGAAGAGAAATTCGCCAAGGCCTTCCACGCCTCCCCCGACGGCCTGCTGCTGTCGCGCCAGAGCGACGGCCTGCTGCTGGAGGTAAACGAAGGCTTCTGCCGCCTGACCGGCTACGACATCAACCCCGGCGGCGAACAGACCGCGCTGGACCTGGGCATCTGGGTCGACCTCAGCGAGCGCCGGCGCCTGGTCGAGAAACTCAAGCGCGACGGCTTCGTGCGCGACCTCAGTTGCCACATCCGCCGCAGCGACGGCCAGATCCGATTGTGCGAACTGTCCGCGCGCCCACTGCCCATCGGCGGGGTGGACTGCATGCTGACCATCGCCCGCGACATCACCGAGCGCCACCTGATGCAGGAAAAACTGCAACTGGCCGCGACCGTGTTCGAAAATACCGCCGAAGGGGTACTGATCACCGACACCGACCAGCGCATCAGCGCGGTCAACCGGGCGTTCAGCGAGATCACCGGCTACAGCGAAATCGAAGCCTTGGGCCAAACTCCACGCCTGCTAGCTTCGGGCCAGCACGACAGCGCCTTCTACGCCGCCATGTGGCATCAATTAACCGCCGAAGGCCATTGGCAGGGCGAGATCTTCAACAAGCGCAAGAATGGCGAACTCTACCCCGGCTGGCTGACCATCAGCGCCGTGCGTAACAACGAGCGCGAAATCACGCACTTCGTCGCCGTATTCGCCGACATCTCCAGCCTCAAGCACGCCCAGGCCAAACTCGACTACCAGGCCCACCACGACCCACTCACCGGCCTGCCCAACCGCACCCTGTTCGAAACGCGCCTGCAGGCCGCGCTCAGCTGCGCCCAGCTGTCCAACCGCCAGGGCGCGGTGCTGTTCCTTGACCTTGACCGCTTCAAACACATCAACGACAGCCTCGGTCACCCAGTTGGCGACCTGCTGCTCAAAGGCATCGCCCAGCGGCTCAAAGAGCAGGTGCGCGACGTCGATACCGTGGCCCGCCTGGGCGGCGACGAGTTCATCATCCTGCTGCCGGGCCTGCACAAACCCAGCGATGCCAGCGCCATCGCCAATAAACTGCTGACCTGCTTCAACGCCCCGTTCCAGGCCGGCGAGCACGAATTCTTCACCAGTGCCAGCATCGGCATCAGCCTTTATCCACAGGACGGCAGCGACACCGCCACGTTGATCCGCAACGCCGACGCCGCCATGTACCGCTCCAAGGCCAAGGGCCGTAACCGCGTCGAAGCCTACACCCGCGACCTCACCGCCCAAGCCAGCGAGCGTATTGCCCTGGAACACGAACTGCGCCGCGCCATCGAGCGCAACGAACTGAGCCTGTGCTACCAGCCCAAGTTCAGCCTCAAGACGCAAAGCCTGGTGGGCGCCGAAGCCTTGGTGCGCTGGACCCACCCCACCTTCGGCGAAGTGCCGCCAGAGCGCTTCATCCACCTGGCCGAAGAAAACGGCACCATCCTGCAACTGGGCGACTGGGTACTGGAGCAGGCCTGCCGCCAGATGCACCAGTGGAAGCGCAGCTACCAAGCCTTCGGCCCGCTGTCGATCAACCTGGCCGGCGCGCAGCTGCGCCAGCCAAACCTGGCCAGACGCATCGAGCAACTGCTCAAGACCTACCAGCTCAAGGCCGGTGATTTGCAACTGGAGATTACCGAGAACTTCATCATGAGCCAGGCCGAAGAAGCCTTGAGCGTGTTGCACCAGCTCAAGCAGCTTGGCGTCCAACTGGCCATCGACGACTTCGGCACCGGCTATTCCTCGCTCAGCTACCTCAAGCGCCTGCCGCTGGACATCCTCAAGATCGACCAGTCGTTCATCCGCGGCCTGCCGGACGACCCGCACGACGCCGCCATCGCCAGGGCGATCATTGCGCTGGGCCGCAGCATGCAACTGACCATCATTGCCGAAGGTGTAGAGAACCAGGCCCAGCAACGCTTCCTCGCCGCCGAGGGCTGCGAGCAGATCCAGGGCTACATCGTCAGCCTGCCCCTGCCCCCGCAAGAATTCGCCGCGACCTTCCTGCGCATAGCACTATCGGATCTTTCAGATGGCACGGTATCGAAACCATCGTTATAATCCGGGCCACCTCTGAGGGCCTATAGCTCAGTTGGTTAGAGCAGAGGACTCATAATCCTTTGGTCCACGGTTCGAGTCCGTGTGGGCCCACCAAATACCAGGAAGCCGCGCTATTGCGCGGCTTTCGTCGTTTAAAGCCTACATCTTCTGCCCAGTCACAGCAGCCAGCACGGCGAGCATGGCTTGCCAGGAGCGAGCCGGCGCTGGCGGATTTGCTTACCAAGGCGGGTGGTGATAAGCCTGTAGTCCATGTTCTATATACGTAACAAAACGAAGTGTATGTAACGTATACGTAACCCCTCGAAAAACAAAACAGTCCCGTAGCTGACCACATAAGATGAGATCAGCTCGCAAAACTCTGAGAAGTCCACTCGCCGGCAGCCGTGCTTGCGGATCCAGCCGCGCCAGTACCAGGCCTTGAGACTCATGTGTCGTTCAACCCCGCCATCGCCCAAAGTGCCGGGTGACAGCCACCTGTCGTACCGGCTCGCTATAAAAAGCCAGTACCCTGCCCCCCTTGCACACCCCAACCTGCCTTCACTAGGCTAGCCCCTCGACCCAAGGGACCTGACATGCCGGCCACTTCCTCCATCGCCCTCGACGAAACCGACCGCCAGCTGATTGCGCTGTTGCAAATCAACGCTCGCGAAAGCGTCGCCACCCTCGCCCGCCAGTTAGGCATCGCCCGCACCACGGTGAACTCGCGCCTGGAGCGCCTGGAGCGGCACAAGGTCATTACTGGCTACGGCGTGCGCCTTGGCCAGCGCCTGATCGGCGGCGGGCTGCAAGCATACGTCGGGATCAAGGCGCAACCGCGCTCGGGCAAGGACATCGTCCGCCACCTGAGCGCCATGGGCCAGGTGCAGCAACTGTGCGCGGTCAGTGGCGAATTCGACTATGTGGCCTGGTTGCACAGCGATTCGCCGGAGCAACTGGACCAACTGCTCGACCAGATCGGCAGCCTGGATGGGGTGGAGAAAACCACTACCTCAATCATCCTCAGCAGCAAAGTCGACCGCGGGCAGCCGGGCTGATTGGCGTAAGTTCTCCAAACACCTTCTGCAGCAACGTCCCCCGCCGCCCCGAGCACTTTCTGAGTATGCGGTGCCAGCATGGTGGCACCGCAAATCACGACACATCTGGCAACTGCTCGGTCCCCGCGCCTAAGCGACTGGGTATAGGCTGAGGTCAAACCGACCATTGACGGATCTCTGGTCTGACTCAAAAATATACGTTATCTGCGTATACTTTCTAGAGCGCGAATACCTAAGGAGAACCACCAATGCCGCGCAACATCTTCACTGAACTCACCGAGGGCTTTGACGCCCTTGCAGATGAGCGTGCGGGAAAGCTCACGTTACGTACTCACCACGTGTCCTTCACCGAACTGGCGCCACTGGCAGCGAATGAGATCATCGAACTGCGTCAGCGGCTGAACATGTCCCGAGCCGTGTTCGCCACATATCTGCGGACCAATGTCAGGACGTTGGAAAATTGGGAACAAGGGCGCTCGCAGCCTAATGCCCAGGCCGTAGCTCTGATCCGGCTTGTACAAAAGTACCCAGAAACCGTCGACCACTTGGCCTCTTTAGCCTAGCCCGTCATATTCAACCAAAACCCCGCCATAACGACGAAACAACCTGCATATCGTCAACACTCTGTACCTTATCTACGAACCTCAACCCCCTCTAAAATGGCCCCCAGGCATTTCCTATACTCAGGCTCCGTTCCGCGTAGCCGCTCTGGCAAGGTCACTTATGAACAAGAACAACCGCCATCCCGCCGACGGCCAGAAACCGATCACCATCTTCGGCCCGGACTTCCCTTTTGCCTTCGATGACTGGCTGGAGCACCCGGCCGGCCTGGGCAGCATCCCGGCCGACCAGCATGGCGAAGAAGTGGCGATCATCGGCGCCGGTATCGCCGGGTTGGTGGCGGCCTATGAGCTGATGAAGCTGGGCCTCAAGCCTGTGGTGTACGAGGCCTCCAAGCTGGGCGGGCGGCTGCGCTCGCAGGCCTTCAACGGCACCGATGGCATCGTCGCAGAGCTCGGCGGCATGCGCTTTCCGGTGTCGTCCACCGCCTTTTATCACTACGTCGACAAGCTTGGGCTGGAGACAAAACCCTTCCCCAACCCGCTGACGCCGGCCTCGGGCAGCACGGTGATCGACCTGGAAGGCCAGACCTACTACGCCGAAAAGGCTGCCGACCTGCCCAAACTGTTCCACGAAGTGGCCGAGGCCTGGGCCGATGCCCTGGAATGCGGGGCGCAGTTCGGTGATATCCAGCAAGCCATCCGCGACCGTGACGTACCGCGCCTCAAAGAGCTGTGGAACAAGCTGGTGCCGCTGTGGGACGACCGCACCTTCTACGACTTTGTCGCAAGCTCGCGGGCGTTCGCCGAGCTGAGCTTCCAGCACCGCGAGGTGTTCGGCCAGGTGGGCTTCGGCACCGGGGGCTGGGACTCGGACTTCCCTAATTCGATGCTGGAAATCTTCCGCGTGGTGATGACCAACTGCGACGACCACCAACACCTGGTGGTCGGTGGCGTCGAGCAGGTGCCGCAGGGTATCTGGCGCCATGTACCGGAGCGCTGCGCGCACTGGCCGGCGGGCACCAGCCTGAAGGGCTTGCATGGCGGCGCGCCGCGTACCGGGGTCAAGCGCATTGCCCGCGCCGCCGACGGGCGCCTGGCGGTGACCGACAACTATGGCGATGCGCGCCACTACTCCGCTGTGCTGATTACCTGCCAGAGCTGGCTGCTGACCACGCAGATCGACTGTGAAGAGGCGTTGTTCTCGCAAAAAATGTGGATGGCGCTGGACCGCACTCGCTACATGCAGGCGTCGAAGACCTTCGTCATGGTCGACCGCCCGTTCTGGAAGGACAAAGACCCGCAGACCGGCCGCGACCTGATGAGCATGACCCTCACCGACCGCCTGACCCGTGGCACTTACCTGTTCGACAACGGCGACGACAAGCCGGGCGTCATCTGCCTGTCCTACGCGTGGATGAGCGATGCCCTGAAGATGCTCCCGCACCCGACTGAAAAACGCGTGCAACTGGCCCTCGATGCGCTGAAGAAGATCTACCCGAAAACCGACATTGCCGGGCACATCATCGGCGACCCGATCACTATTTCCTGGGAAGCCGACCCGTACTTCCTCGGCGCCTTCAAGGGCGCGTTGCCGGGGCACTACCGCTATAACCAGCGCATGTACGCGCACTTCATGCAGCAGGACATGCCCAGCGAGCAGCGCGGCATGTTCATCGCCGGTGACGATGTGTCGTGGACCCCGGCCTGGGTGGAAGGGGCGGTACAGACTTCGCTGAATGCGGTGTGGGGTATCATGACCCACTTTGGCGGCAAGACCCACGCCGACAACCCAGGCCCGGGCGATGTGTTCGATGAACTCGGCCCGATTGCCCTGCCCGACTGAACGAAGGAGCAGCGCCATGCGCATCGCCCTGTACCAAGGCCCGCCCGGCCCGTTGGATGTGCCCGGCAACCTCGAGCGCCTGCAGCACCAGGCGCAGGCCGCCGCCGCTGAAGGCGCAGGCTTGCTGGTGTGCCCGGAGATGTTCCTCAGCGGCTACAACATTGGCCAGGCGCAGGTCAGCCGCCTGGCCGAGGCTGCCGATGGGCCGGCGGCGATGCGCGTGGTGGAGATTGCCCAGGCGCACGGCATCGCCATCGCCTACGGCTACCCCGAGCGCAGCGAGGAGGGCGCGTTGTACAACAGCGTGCAACTGATCGACGCCCACGGCCGCAGCCTGTGCAACTACCGCAAGACCCATCTGTTCGGCGAACTCGACCGCAGCCTGTTCACTCAAGGCCCCGACCACTTTCCGGTAGTCGACCTGGACGGTTGGAAGGTGGGGATGCTGATCTGCTACGACATCGAGTTCCCGGAAAACGCCCGGTGCCTCGCGCTGGCGGGTGCCGAGCTGATCCTGGTGCCAACCGCGAACATGGCGCCGTACGATTTCGTCTGCCAGGTAACCGTGCGCTCGCGAGCGCAGGAGAACCAGTGCTACCTGGTATATGCCAACTACTGCGGCGCTGAGGCCGAGCTTGAATACTGCGGGCAAAGCAGCATTGTCGGGCCAGATGGCAGCCTGCTGGCGATGGCGGGGCGCGATGAGTGCCAGTTGCTGGCTGACCTTGACCGCGAGCAGGTACGCAAAGGCCGTGCGGCGTTTCCGTACCTGGCAGACCTGCGCCAGGACCTGCACCGAAGCTGACGCAGACAAGCCTGCCGTAGCGCGCTAGCATTCGCCCATGCCCGATACCACCCGCACGCTCTGCCTCGACAACGGCCTGCAGCTCACCCTGCGCCATGCCCCGCGCCTCAAGCGCGCAGCGGCAGCGCTGCGCGTCAATGCCGGCAGCCACGACGCCCCGGCGCAATGGCCGGGCCTGGCGCACTTTCTCGAACACCTGTTCTTTCTGGGCACAGCGCGTTTCCCGCTCGAAGACGGCCTGATGCGCTACGTGCAAGGCTTGGGCGGGCAGGTCAATGCCAGCACCCGCGAGCGCACCACCGATTACTTCTTCGAAGTGCCGCCCGCCGCATTGGCTGCAGGCCTGGAGCGGTTGACCGAGATGCTCGCCAGGCCCGACCTTAGCCTGCCACGCCAGCGCCGCGAGCGTGAGGTGATACACGCTGAATTCATCGCCTGGTCACGCAACGCCGAAGCGCAGCAGCAATTCGCATTGTTGCAGCAGGTGTCGCCGCGCCACCCGCTGAGCGGCTTCCACGCCGGCAACCGCTACACCTTGGCGTTGGGCGACAGCGCCTTTCAGCAGGCATTGAGCGGCTTTCATCAGCGTTTTTACCAAGGTGCGCAAATCACCTTGAGCCTGGCAGGCCCACAGTTTCTGGACGAACTTGAAGGGCTCGGCAGGCAGTTCGGCGGTGTATTCGCACAAGGCCCCGAGGTCTTCCGCGAGCCCCCGCCGCCACTGCTCGATGCAGCGTTATCGACGCCATGGTTGTTCGCCCATGACAACCTGCCGCCCGGCGCCGAGCCGGCTCTGGGCCTGCTATTGAGCCACCTGCTGGATACGCGCGCCGGCACTTGGCTGGGCGCACTGCGCGAACGCGGCTGGCTGCGTACATGCAGCGCGCAGGTGTTGCACGGGTACGCCGGGCAACTGCTCTGGCAGCCAAAGCTGCAACTGGCAGAACAGGCCCCCGTGGCTGAAGCGGAAAAACTGCTGCATGGCTGGTTGGGCTTCTTGCGCCAGCAAGACCTGCAACAACTCAACCAGCGTTACGCCCACCTGCAACAGCGCCGGGAACTGGCGGCGAATGCGCTGGAACTGGCCCAGCGCGACAGTGCCGGCCTGCCATTTGCGAAGCTCGACGCCCAAGGCCTGGCGGCACTGCAAGCGCTGCTGCGCGACCTGCCCCATGCCAACTTCGGCCACTGGCAGTTGCCGGCAGAAGAGCCCTTGCTGCAGTCCGCCCCTATCGCCCATAGCGCGCCCCTGCCGTCTGCCTTTGCCATCAGCGAAAGCCTGCCTGCAAGCCGCGAATTTGCCGCAGTCTACTTACGTTGGCGGATCACCTCAGCCGCCCGTGAACACTGCCTGCCAGTTCTGCAACGCGCCCTGCAACTTCTCCAGGCCCGCGCCGAACACGCTTCGTTGCAACTTGGCCTGAGCGCTGCCGGCGAGCACTGGCAACTGCGCGTCGCCGGGCAGCCGTGGTCAGCCATCCGTTTGCTCGGCGAAGCCTTGGCCCTGCTACGCAACCCACCCGCCGAACACTGGCATGCAGAACCTGCAACAGAGCCTGCCCTGATCCCGCTGCGGGCCTTGCTCAAGGCGTTGCCGGATGCCCTGCAACCGACTGAAAACCAGCCCCAGCCAGGCAGCCGGCTGGGTCAGCCGATGCTGACCGACCTGTGGCAACAGGCCTGCTGGCAAGGTTTGGCTAGCGGCCTTGGCCAGCAGCAGCTAGGCGCCTTGGGCTGGGCGTTGCAGGGGCTGATGGGCCAGCCCGGCGAGCCTGCGCCGCCGCTTGCCCTCCAAGGCCGGCGCTGGGTGCATGTGCCGACCGAAGGCCGCGAACCTGCGCTGCTGCTGTTCTGCCCGCTGCCAACTGAGTTGCAGGCCCCCGGCCGCCTGCTCGCGCACTTGCTGCAGGGCCGGGTGTACCAGCGCCTGCGGGTAGAGTTGCAACTGGGCTATGCGGTGTTCAGTGCCTTCCGTCAGGTCGATGGCCACGCCGGGCTGCTGTTCGGCGTGCAGTCACCGCATGCCAGCCCGGCGCAAATCCTCAGTCACCTGCTGCAACTGCTTGGCGAGGGCATCCAGCTCGACGCCCACGCGCGCCAGCAGTTGGCGGATCAGTTCGACGAAGGCGCCATGGCCAACCCCGAGGTAGCGGAGTGGGCCTGGCAGGCGCACATCGCGAAACACAATTCAGATCTATCCTTTCTTCGCTGGTCTATTCTCAACACCGAGCAGCACGTTCTGGACGTTTTGTTGCAGCAGCTGATCAGCGCCCGCCACGGCTGGTGCTGCCTGGCCAATGCCGCAGCAGTGGACGCTCACTGGCAGTGTTAGAGGGTCGATTGTTACCTGAGATGTAACGGCGCTTTTCGAATAATTAACCTTTCAGTACAAATTATTCTTGTAAGATAGCGCAATCTCGATTCAGGGAACCTCCTGCTCCAGGCGGCACCCAATAATCAGTTGTTCAACCAAACCTCACCGGAAGGAGACATCCCATGTGGACCAAACCTGCTTACACCGACCTGCGTATCGGCTTCGAAGTCACCATGTACTTCGCCAACCGCTAAGCAGCACTGCGGTACAACGCCTCGGCCCGCCGGGGCGTTTTCGTTTTCAGAGACGGTTTTTCCGATAGAGAGTGGCCATGTACATCCAGATTCTCGGCTCTGCCGCAGGCGGCGGGTTCCCGCAGTGGAACTGCAACTGCGTCAACTGCAAGGGTTACCGCGACGGCAGCTTGCGCGCCACTGCGCGTACCCAGTCGTCCATCGCCCTGTCCGACGACGGCGAGCACTGGATCCTGTGCAACGCCTCCCCGGACATCCGCGCCCAGCTCCAGGCCTTTGCCCCCATGCAACCGGCCCGGGCCCTGCGCGACACCGGCATCGACGCCATCGTGCTGCTGGACAGCCAGATCGACCACACCACCGGCCTGCTCAGCCTGCGCGAAGGCTGCCCGCACAAGGTGTGGTGCACCGAGATGGTCCACCAGGACCTGAGCACCGGCTTCCCGCTGTTCAACATGCTCAGCCACTGGAACGGCGGCCTGCAGTGGAACCGCATCGAGCTTGAAGGCAGCTTCGTCATCGACGCCTGCCCCAACCTGCGCTTCACCCCGTTCCCACTGCGCAGCGCCGCGCCGCCCTACTCGCCGCACCGCTTCGACCCGCACCCAGGCGACAACCTGGGCCTGCTCGTCGAAGACACCCGCACCGGCGGCAAGCTGTTCTACGCGCCGGGCCTTGGCCAGGTCGACGACAAGCTGCTGCAGATGATGCATGGCGCCGACTGCCTGCTGGTGGACGGTACCCTGTGGGAGGACGATGAAATGCAGCGCCGTGGCGTCGGTACCCGCACTGGCCGCGAAATGGGCCACCTGGCGCAGAATGGCCCCGGCGGCATGCTCGAAGTGCTCGACGGCTTCGCTCGCCAGCGCAAGGTGCTCATCCACATCAACAACACCAACCCGATCCTCGATGAAAACTCGCCCGAGCGCGCCGAAGTGCTGCGCCGCGGCGTCGAAGTCGCCTTCGACGGCATGAGCATCGAGTTGTAAGGAGGCCCTGTGAGCGACGCAACGCCGATGTCCCCTGCCGAGTTCGAGCAGGCCCTGCGCGCCAAGGGCGCCTTTTACCATATCCATCACCCCTACCACGTGGCGATGTATGAAGGCCGTGCCAGCCGCGAGCAGATCCAGGGTTGGGTGGCCAACCGCTTCTATTACCAGGTGAACATCCCGCTCAAGGACGCCGCGATTCTGGCCAACTGCCCAGACCGCGAAATCCGCCGCGAGTGGATTCAACGCCTGCTCGACCACGACGGCGCGCCCGGCGAAGACGGCGGTATCGAAGCCTGGCTGCGCCTGGGCCAGGCCGTTGGCCTGGACCCCGAGCAACTGCGCAGCCAGGAGCTGGTGCTGCCCAGTGTACGCTTTGCCGTGGATGCCTACGTCAACTTCGCCCGCCGCGCCAGTTGGCAAGAGGCGGCCAGCAGCTCGCTGACCGAGCTGTTCGCCCCGCAGATCCACCAGTCGCGCCTGGACAGCTGGCCGCAGCACTACCCATGGATCGACCCGGCCGGCTATGAATACTTCCGCACCCGCCTGGGCCAGGCGCGCCGTGATGTCGAGCATGGCCTGGCGATCACGCTGCAGCACTACACTACCCGCGAGGGGCAGGAACGCATGCTGCAAATCCTGCAGTTCAAGCTGGATATCCTGTGGAGCATGCTCGATGCCATGAGCATGGCCTATGAGCTGGACCGCCCGCCTTATCACACCGTCACCCGCGAGCGGGTCTGGCACAAGGGGATCGCCTTATGAGTCTTGACCGCCAACAAGTGCCAGCCTGGCGCCCGGGCTATCGCTTCCAGTACGAACCGGCGCAAAAGGGCCACGTGCTGCTGTACCCCGAAGGCATGATCAAGCTGAACGAAAGCGCCAGCCTGATCGGCGGGCTGATCGACGGCCAGCGCAGCGTCGCGCAGATCATCACTGACCTCGAACAGCAGTTCCCCGGTGTGCCCGAAGTCGCCGATGACATCGAGCAATTCATGGAGGTGGCCCGTGCCGAACACTGGATCACCCTCGCCTGACCCAAGCGGGCAACCGGCCTGCGTCGAGCACGTGGGGGCGGGCTTGCCCCGCGATCAGGTCGGCCTGCCGCTGTGGCTGCTGGCCGAGCTTACCTACCGCTGCCCGTTGCAGTGCCCGTACTGCTCCAACCCGCTGGACTTTGCCCAGCAAGGCAAAGAGCTGAGCACCGAGCAGTGGTTCAAGGTCATGGCCGAGGCGCGCGAAATGGGCGCGGCGCAGATCGGCTTTTCCGGCGGCGAACCGCTGGTGCGCCAGGACCTTGCCGAACTGATCGGCGAGGCCCGCCGGCTGGGCTACTACACCAACCTGATCACCTCCGGCATCGGCCTTACCGAGCAGAAGATCGCCGCGTTCAAGCACGCCGGGCTCGACCATATCCAGATCAGCTTCCAGGCCAGCGACGAGCAGGTGAACAACCTGCTGGCCGGCTCGAAAAAGGCCTTCGCGCAGAAACTGGAAATGGCCCGGGCAGTAAAAGCCCACGGTTACCCGATGGTGCTCAACTTTGTCACCCACCGGCACAACATCGACAAGATCGACCGCATCATCGAGCTGTGTATTGCCCTGGAAGCCGACTTCGTCGAGCTTGCCACCTGCCAGTTCTACGGCTGGGCGCACCTCAACCGCCTCGGGCTGTTGCCCACCCGTGAGCAGCTTGAGCGGGCCGAACGGGTGACCAACGAGTACCGCGCCAAGCTCAAAGCCGAAGGCCACCCGTGCAAGCTGATCTTCGTCACCCCGGACTACTACGAAGAGCGCCCCAAGGCCTGCATGAACGGCTGGGGCAGCCTGTTCCTGACCATCACCCCCGATGGCACCGCCCTGCCCTGCCACGGCGCGCGGCAGTTGCCGGTGCAGTTCCCCAACGTGCGCGACCACGACCTGCAGCACATCTGGTACGACTCGTTCGGTTTCAACCGCTTTCGCGGCTTTGACTGGATGCCCGAACCCTGCCGCTCGTGCGACGAAAAAGAAAAGGACTTCGGCGGCTGCCGCTGCCAGGCGTTCATGCTCACCGGTGACGCCAGCAAGGCCGACCCGGTCTGCGCCAAGTCGCCGGACCACGGCATCATCCTCAAGGCCCGCGAAGAAGCCGAACACGCAACCCTGGAGATCGAGCAAATGACCTTCCGCAACGAGCGCAACGCCCATGTCATCGCCCGTGGCTGAGTTCAGCGCCGCCCAGGCGGTGGCTGCCGGCACTGACTTTGCCGAACTCAAGGCCAGCGACGATGGCCTGTTCTGGGTTGAGTTCCGCCCCGCCGATGGCGCTTGCCGAGTGTGGCATTGGCTTTACCACCAGGCCCGCTGCCTGACCCCGGAAGGCTTCAGTGTGCGCAGCCGGGTTTACGAATACGGCGGCGGCAGCTATTGCCTGGGTGGCGACGGGCTGGTGTTCGTCAACGAGAATGACCAGCAGCTCTACACCCAGGCGCTAGACGGCTCGGCACCGCGCGCACTGAGCGCAGATGCCGCGTGCCGCTACGGCGATGTGCAATGGCACGACGGCCTGTTGCTGGCCGTTGAAGAACGCCATGGGGCGTCGGTGGAGCACCGCCTGGTGGCGTTCGCCGATGGTCAACGCACTGTGCTCGCCGAGGGCGCCGACTTTTATGCAGCCCCCACACTGAGCGCCGATGGCCAGCGCCTGGCATGGGTTGAATGGGACCGCCCGGCGCAGCCGTGGACAGTCACCCGCCTGATGTGCCGCGAACGCGGCGCCGATGGCGCCTGGGGCGTGGCGCGCTGCATCGCCGGGCAGGACGAGTCGCTGCAACAACCGCGCTTCGACGCCGCCGGCACGCTGTATTGCCTGTCGGACCGCAATGGCCACTGGCAGCCATGGGGCGAGGTCGATGGCCGCTGGCAGGCGCTGCCGGCCGCCGCCGCCGACCACGCCGGCGCGCCGTGGCAATTGGGCGCCAGCACCTGGCTGCCACTTGGGCCAGCGCAGTATCTGGCCAGTTGGTTCGAGGTCGGTTTCGGCCACTTGGGCGTGCGCAAGGCCTGCGGTGAGGTGGAGCGTTTCGCCAGCGGCTACACCCGTTTTCGCAGCCTGGCGATGGATGACGAACAGCTCTACGCTATTGCCGCCTCGCCCATCAGCCCGCCCGCGGTGATTGCCATCGACCGGCGCAGCCATGAAGTGAGCATCCTTGCCGGCGGCGCCGAGGTGCTGCACGCCGAGCGTATCAGCCAGCCGCAGCCCATCTGCTACGCCAGCGGCGATGGCGAGCAGGCGCATGCCTTCTTCTACCCCGCAGCAAACGCCAAGGCGCGGCCGCCATTGTTGGTGTTCGTCCATGGCGGGCCGACGTCAGCGTGCTCGCCGGTGCTCGACCCACGCATCCAGTTCTGGACCCAGCGTGGTTTTGCCGTGGCCGACCTCAACTACCGAGGCAGCAGCGGCTATGGCCGTGCCTACCGCCAGGCGCTGCACCTGCGCTGGGGCGAAACGGATGTCGAGGATGCCTGCGCGTTGGTGGCGCATCTGGCCGAATGTGGCTTGATCGACCCGCAGCAGGCCTTTATCCGGGGTGGTAGCGCCGGCGGCTACACCACCCTTTGCGCGCTGGCGTTCTGCGATGTGTTCCGCGCCGGGGCCAGTTTGTATGGCGTCAGCGACCCACTGGCCCTGGCCCGCGCGACGCACAAGTTCGAAGGCGACTACCTGGACTGGCTGATCGGCGACCCCGAGCAGGACATCGAACGCTACCAGGCGCGCACGCCGTTGCTGCATGCGGGTCGGATCAAGGCGTCGGTGATTTTCTTCCAAGGTGAGTTGGACGCCGTGGTAGTGCCCGCGCAGACGCGCTCGATGCTGGAGGCGTTGCAGGCCAATGGCATTGAAGCCGAGGGGCATTTCTACGAAGGCGAGCGCCATGGTTTTCGCCAGGCGGCGAATCTGGCCCATGCGCTGGAAGAGGAATGGAAGTTCTATTGCAGGGTGCTGCAGAGAGAGTCGGCCTGATAGATCGCCGGGAGGCCTTCGGCCTCCTTTCGCGACGCAAGGCCGCTCCTACCCGAGGGTCCTCTGTAGGAGCGGCCTTGTGCCGCGAACGGCCGCAAAGCGGCCCCGGCAATCAGCGCTTGGCGATGATGTACACCGCGTGCACGATCCCCGGAATGTAACCCAGCAGCGTCAGCAGAATGTTCAGCCAGAATGCCCCGGCAAACCCCACCTGAAGAAACACGCCCAGCGGCGGCAGAAGAATCGCGATGATGATGCGGATGAAGTCCATGTGAAGCGCTCCTTAAGGGGTTTCAACAAAGACTCGCCGGCTTGCACAGAGGTTCCACAACGCAAAAAAAACGCCCCGGGCCAAATACTTCAGGCCAAGGGCGATGCGCAGAAACGCGAGACGGTTCGTTCAAATTCTTAAGGCTACTGCGCCCTCATGCCGATACTTCACGGCGGCGCTGCGGCTGGGCGTGCAAGCGGGCAAAGGCACGGGCAAGGCGCAGCAGCATCTCGTCGATGGTGGCGCGGGTTACCGTCAGTGCCGGCGAAAACCGCACCACATCCGGCTGCGGCGCGTTAAGCAGCAAACCTTCATCCAGTGCAGCGGCCACCAACGCCTGGGCGTTGCCCTCGCGCAGTTGCAAGGCCCACAGCAAACCCTGCCCGCGCACCTGCGCCTGCCCATAGCGGCCTGCAAGGCGGCTCAAACCCTCGCGCAGGTGCTGGCCACTGCCTTGCACCTGCTCGAAAAACCCAGGTTCAAGCACGGCCTGCAGCACCGCCAGGCCCGCCGCACTCATCAGCGCATTGCCATGGTGGCTGCCTTGCAGCTCGCCGGGCTCGGCGCAGCAGGCCTTGCCGCGCGCCAGCAGCGCAGCCAATGGCGTACCGCCACCCAGGCCTTTGCCCAAGGTGATGATGTCAGCGCGCACCCCGTAGGTCTCTTCGGCCAGCAATGCCCCGCAACGCCCCACGCCGGTCTGCACCTCATCGAGAATCAACAGGATGCTCAACTCGCGGCACAGCTGGGCGACGCCTTGCAAGTAGTCGCGGGTCGCCGGGATAACGCCAGCCTCACCCTGGATCGGTTCGAGCATGATCGCCACAGTGCGCGAGTCCACCGCAGCATGCAGCGCCGCCAGGTCGTTGAACGGCACCTTGCTGAAGCCCGGCAGTCCCGGTTCGCAGCGGTTGCACGGCAGCGGGTCGGAAGCCGACAGCGCGCCCAGGCTGCGCCCGTGGCACGACTGGCTGGCGGTAATGATGTGGTAGGCGCCGTTGCGGTGCAGTTGGCCCCACTTGCGCGCCAGCTTGATCGCGCCCTCGCAGGCCTCGGCGCCACTGTTGAGCAGATAGGCCTGGTCGCTGCCGGTGCTCTGGCACAGGCGTTCGACCAGGCTAAGCGCGGTGTGGCCGTAAAAGCCTGCGCCCGGGTTGATCAGCGCCTGCGCTTGCTCGCCCATGGCGTTGACCAGCGCCTGCGGGCTGTGGCCGAGGCTGTTGACCGCGCCGCCTTGGGTGAAGTCCAGGTAGGCAACGCCCTCGTTGTCCCACAGCCAGCAACCCTGGCCGCGCACAAACACCGGCGCCGGGCGCTGGCCGGCGGCCATCAGGCGCTCACGCTCGGGCTGCCCGCGGGTAGCGAACTGGGCACGGGTGGGCTCGGCAAGCGCAGGGGCCGGGCGGCGCAGCTTGAACAGGTTCATCAGGGTCCACCCAGTCACGGTCGGCAGTGGTCAAGGCGCCCGGTCGGATGCCGAGTCAGTATTTTTGCCTTGCCTATCAAAAGTGTTTTTCAGTTGGGGTAACAATCGTGCCACTTGTTCGCTGTAACCCTCTGTAATACGGCGATAGACTAGGCGCCAGACGGCCTGCCGGCCATTTCGTTTTAGCAGCAATTTCGATAAGCGTTACTTATGGATTTCCGCCAACTGCGTTATTTCGTCGCGGTGTATGAAGAAGGCCATGTCGGCCGCGCCGCCGAGCGCCTGTCGCTGTCGCAGCCGGCGTTGTCGCAGCAGATCCGCCAGCTCGAGCACAGCCTCGACCTGAGCCTGTTCGAGCGCAGCAATAAACGCCTGCTGCCAACCTTGGCGGCCCACACCCTCTACAACCACGCCCAGCCCTTGCTCGACGGCTTGCAGCGCGCCCACGAGGCCATGCGCAACTTCAAGGGGCAGTCGCTGCGCACCTTGGCCATCGGCGTGCTGCAAACGGTGCGCCCGAGCCTGGTGCCGCAGCTGCTGGAGCGGGTGCGCAAGGCCCAGCCGCACTTGGTGGTGCAGATCTACGAATTGTCGGGGCTGGAAATCGAACGGCGCTTGCTCAACGGCAACCTGGATATCGGCATCAGCTACCTGCCCCCACGCCAGCCGGGGCTACACGGTTTGCTGCTGTACGAAGATGAGCTGCAACTTGTCATCCCCAACACCCACCCGTTGAAGGATTTCAAAAAGGTGTCGATACGCCAGGCGGCAGAGCTGCCGATGCTGATGCTTGGCGAGGAGTTCCAGGTCCGGCAAATCTGGAAAGAGCAGTTGGCCAACCAGGGGCGCCGGCCGCAGGTGCAGGCCGAAATGAACAATATGGCGGGGATTCTCGACAGCTTGGCGCACACCGCGCTGGCGACCATTTTGCCGGGCCGGGCCAAGGATGCGGCAGAAGACGACCAGGGCCTGCTGTGGAAGCCGCTCAGCGAGCCACGGGTGCCGCTGAAGGTCGGGCTGGTGTTCCGCGATGCCCAGCGCCAGCAGGCTTCGGTCGAGTTGCTGCGTAACCTGCTGGAGGCCGAAACCGATGCGCGCCCGCTTGGGGTTTCGCCGCTCGAAGGGCTGGGGTAAAAACCCACGCACAAAGAAAACCCCGCCTAAGCGGGGTTTTCCAGACTGTTTCCCTTGTGACATCCTTTTCGCCCCGCCGTCCTAGCAGGCAATCCTACGTGTGTCCCTGTTCTGTCCATTGCGCTTCCTGCGCTCCGTCCATGTAAGAAAGATTACCCGTGGATCCAATCGCATGTAAGTGGCGAAAAGTCACCACGTCATGTAGGAGAAAGCTTACAAGGGCGTTTTATTCTCAATCAGGTCTGACGTTGGGCCAGCCCCGCATCACTGGGCCAGCCCTTTCCTACAAAGGTTTCAGCCTGTTTACCGCCAACGCCTGTCAGAACTGGCTGGCGTCCAACAGGTACAGCGACTCGCTGCCCGCCTTCACCGAGGCCACCAGCGAATCAACCCGCGGCAACAGCCGTGCGAAGTAGAAACGCGCAGTGCCGAGCTTGGCGCCGTAGAAATCGGCATCACCCTCGCCGGCCTTGGCTGCGCGGGCCATCATCGCCCACATGTAGGCATAGCCAACGTAGCCGAACGCATGCAGGTACTCGACCGATGCCGCGCCGATTTCATCCGGGTTGCCCTTGGCCTTGTCCAGCAGCCAGGCGGTGAGCTCGTCGAGTTGGGTCACAGACGCTGCCAGCGGGCGCGTGAACTCGCCCAGGTCGCTGCCGGAGGCGGCAATGAACTGGCGGATCTCGTCGGCAAACAGGCGGTAATAGGCACCGCCAGTGGCCACCACCTTGCGCCCCACCAGGTCGAGGGCCTGGATGCCGTTGGTGCCTTCGTAGATCTGGGTAATGCGCACATCGCGCACCAGTTGCTCCTGGCCCCACTCGCGAATATAGCCATGGCCGCCGAATACCTGTTGGCCATGCACCGTGCACTCAAGGCCCAGGTCGGTCAGGAACGCCTTGGCTACCGGCGTCAGCAACGCTACCAGCTCTTCGCTGCGCTTGGCGGTCGCCGGGTCTTCGCTGAACTTGGCGCTGTCCAGTTGCATCGCCACGTAGGTGGAAAACGCGCGGCCGCCTTCGATCAGCGCCTTCATGGTCAGCAGCATACGCCGCACGTCCGGGTGCACGATGATCGGGTCGGCCACCTTGTCTTTGGCCTGGGGGCCGGTCGGGGCGCGGCTCTGCAGGCGGTCGCGGGCGTACTCCACAGCGTTCTGGTAGGAACGTTCCGCCGACGCCAGGCCCTGAATGCCTACGCCAAGGCGCTCGTAGTTCATCATGGTGAACATTGCTGCCAGGCCTTTGTTCGGCTCACCGACGATGTAACCCACGGCCTCATCGAAGTTCATCACGCAGGTGGCCGACGCCTGGATACCCATCTTGTGCTCGATCGAGCCGCAGGTTACCGGGTTGCGTGCACCAAGGCTGCCGTCGGCATTGACCATGATCTTGGGCACCAGGAACAACGAGATACCCTTTGCGCCTGCCGGGGCGTCGGGCAGCTTGGCCAGCACCAGGTGGATGATATTTTCGGTCAGGTCGTGTTCGCCGCCGGTGATGAAGATCTTGGTGCCACTGATCTTGTAGCTGCCATCGGCCTGGGGCTCGGCCTTGGTGCGGATGATGCCCAGGTCGGTACCGGCGTGGGGTTCGGTCAGGCACATGGAGCCCGCCCAGACGCCGGCGTACATGTTTGGCAGGTACTGCGCCTTGAGCGCTTCGGTGGCGTGGGCGTTGATCGACAGGCAGGCGCCAGCGGTGAGCATCGGGTACAGGCCAAACGCCAGGCTGGAAGCGTTGACCATTTCCTCGACCTGCGCCGAAATAGCCTTGGGCATGCCCATGCCGCCGAACTGTGGGTCGCCGCCCACACCCACCCAGCCGCCTTCGGCGTAAGTGTTGTAGGCCTCGATAAAGCCTGCCGGAGTGTGCACGGCGCCGTTGTCCCAGTGGCAGCCTTCTTCGTCGGCGGCGCGGCTCAGCGGGGCGATGCTTTTGCTGGCGACCTTGCCGGCCTCTTCAAGCACCGCCATGGCCGTTTCGGCGTCGACGACCTCGGCAAGCGCAGGCAGCTGCGACCAGAGGGTGGCCACGTCAAAGACTTCATTCAGAACGAAGCGCATATCGCGCAGGGGCGCTTTATAGTCGGCCATGACAACCTCTCGCTATAACGGTCGGGGCGGTCCGGCTGGACCGCGACACTGGGTTGCAGCCAGTGTAACCGAACAACTTTTACGAGACATAGGGTCATCATGCGACCGCATGGTCAGCAGTGGTCACGCCATGCGCACGGCTCCGCGCCTCGATTGCACGCCATAAGTCACCACGCAGTTACGCCCCGCGCCCTTGGCGCCGTACAGCGCTTCGTCAGCCGACTTGAGCACTTCTTCGGGGTTGCGGTGGTCCGCCAGGCGCTCGGCCACACCAATACTGATGGTGACCGACACCGTCGTGTTGGCGCTGCCGCTGCGCCGCTGGCGGCCAGCGGTGTCATCCTGCGGGCGGCTGTTCTGGTCGCGCAGCTGGATGGCGTAGTTGGCGATCATCTCGCGTACCGCCTCCAGGTGCGGCAGGCACTCTTCTGCGGTCTTGCCGGCGAACACCAGGGCGAATTCTTCACCGCCATAGCGGTAGGCACGCCCGCCACCGGTCACCTTGGCCAGGCGGCTGGCCACCAGGCGCAGCACCTGGTCGCCGACGTCGTGGCCGTGGGTGTCGTTGAATTTCTTGAAGTGGTCGACGTCGCTCATGGCGATCACGTAGTTGCGGCCCAGACGCTGCATGCGCTCGTTCAGGGCGCGGCGTCCCGGCAGCCCGGTCAGCTCATCGCGAAACGCCATCTGGTAGGCCTCGTGGGACACCGCAGCGGCGATCATCAGCATCACCTGGCTGCACATGATGTTGAGGGTGAACGGCAGGATGAAGGTTTTCGGCAGCATCCAGAAGATGCCGAGCAAGCCAATCACCTGCGCCGCATGCAGCGGGCGCGGCTCACGCAGGTACTGCACCACCAGCAACACGAACACCACGAAGAACAGCGGGTAGGCCAGCTGGATCAGGCTCATCCACTGGCCATGCAGCGCCGGCCAACGGATTTCCGCCAACCAGCTCAGCAGCGCCTCCGGGAAGCTCTGTTCAAGCGCCACCGCCACGCTGCCCACGGCAAACAGCACGGCAAAACGCGCCAGCAGGTCCTGGGCCAGGTGGGTGCGCTCCTGCCACGCCGCGAACAGCCCGAACAACGCCGGCAGCAGCAGGCACACCAGGTGGAAGATCACCGCCGCGTCCTCACGGACCCGGCCGTTATCCCGGTAATAATCGGTCTGTGTATCGAGCAGAAAATAGGCGATGTACACCGTGACCATCAGAAACAGCTCACGCTGACGACGGTAAACAGCGCAATAGGCACCGCCCAGCAGCAGCACCAAGGTGGGCAGCACATTGAACAGCGAGGTGAAGAAGACGCTCAGGTCTCTTACATAGGCTGCTGCAAGCCCCAGCACCAATAGCACAAGCGACGGCAGAAAGTGGCTTGCGCGTACAGCGGATAAACGAAACAAGGGTAATCTCCGACCCGGCAGATCAATAATGGCATTGTGCCCTTAGTTCTTCGTCGGTGCACATGAATAGATAAATATTGACGTCGGTTTAACGGCAGGTGGGGCCGGATGCTTGAGGCGTGTTCGTTACTGAATACGTCTCGGCCGAGGAAATATCCTACATACGGCGCTAATGCCTGAGCGTGCGGGCATTCTTCAGCCGCAAAAAAAACCGCCTGCCGGTGAGGGCAGGCGGTTTTTTGTACAACGCCGAAGTTTAGATCGACAGACCGAAGTCTTCTTCTTTCATGGCCATCAGGTTGTCGGCGCCCGACAGGATCGCCGCCACATGGGTGCGGGTGCGTGGCAGGATGCGCTGGAAGTAGAAACGCGCAGTCTGCAGCTTGGCGGTGTAGAACGCCTCCTCGCTGGTGCCAGCGGCCAGTTTCTCGGCTGCCAGGCGGGCGATATCGGCCCAGAAGTAGGCAAGGCAGGCGTACCCGGAGTACATCAGGTAGTCCACCGATGCCGCGCCGACCTCTTCACGGTCCTTCATGGCGGCCATGCCGATCTTCATGGTCAGCTCGCCCCACTCTTTGTTGATCGCAGCCAGCGGCTCGACGAACTCCCGGGTGGCTTCGTTGCCTTCCTGCCCCTGGCAGAACTTGTGCACGATGCGAGTGAAACCTTTGAGCGCCTCGCCTTGGGTCATCAGCACCTTGCGCCCGAGCAGGTCGAGGGCCTGGATGCCGGTGGTGCCTTCGTACAGCATCGAGATACGGCTGTCGCGCACGTTCTGCTCCATGCCCCACTCGGCAATGAAGCCGTGGCCGCCGTAGATCTGCACACCGTGGTTGGCGGCCTCGAAGCCGACTTCGGTCATGAACGCCTTGGCGATCGGGGTCAGGAAGGCCAGCAGTGCATCGGCCTTTTTGCGCTCTTCTTCGTCCTGGCTGTACTTGACGATGTCGACCTGCTTGGCCGTGAAGTACACCATCGCCCGGTTGCCCTCGGCGAACGCTTTCATGGTCAGCAGCATGCGGCGCACATCGGGGTGCACGATGATTGGGTCAGCGGCTTTGTCCGGGGCTTTAGGGCCGGTCAGGGCGCGCATCTGCAGGCGCTCTCGGGCGTATTTCAAGCCGCCCTGGAACGCCACTTCAGCGTGCGCCAGGCCTTGCAGCGCGGTGCCCAGGCGCGCGGTGTTCATGAAGGTGAACATGCAGTTCAGGCCTTTGTTGGCCGGGCCGATCAGGTAGCCGGTAGCGCCGTCGAAGTTCATCACGCAGGTGGCGTTGCCGTGGATGCCCATCTTGTGTTCCAGCGAGCCACAGATCACGCCATTGCGCTCGCCCACGCCGCCTTCGGCGTTGGGCAGGAACTTGGGCACGATGAACAGCGAAATGCCTTTGGTGCCGGCCGGTGCATCGGGCAGGCGGGCCAGGACGATATGGACGATGTTGTCGGCCATGTCGTGTTCGCCGGCCGAAATGAAGATTTTGGTGCCCGACACTTTGTAGCTGCCATCGGCCTGTGGCTCGGCCTTGGTGCGCAGCATGCCCAGGTCGGTGCCGCAGTGCGGCTCGGTCAGGCACATGGTGCCGGTCCATTCGCCGCTGACCAGCTTGGTCAGGTAGGTGTGCTGCTGCTCGGGGGTGCCGTGCTCGGAGATGGTGTTCATGGCGCCGTGGGACAGGCCTGGGTACATGCCCCACGACCAGTTGGCACCCCCGACCATTTCACTCAGGGTCAGGCCCAGGGACTCAGGCAAGCCTTGGCCGCCGTGCTCCAGGTCGTGCGCCAGGCTCGGCCAGCCGCCTTCGACGAACTGCTTGTAGGCTTCCTTGAAGCCGGTCGGCGTCTTCACGCCCGACTCGCTCCAGGTGCAGCCTTCCTGGTCGCCGACACGGTTCAGCGGTGCCAGTACCTGCTCACAGAACTTCGCGCCTTCTTCCAGGATTGCATCGACCATGTCTGGCGTGGCGTCCTGGCAGCCCGGCAGGCTCTGATAGTGCGCCTCATAGCCAAGCAGTTCGTCGCGCACGAAGCGAATATCACGCAAGGGGGCTTTGTAATCAGGCATTGCGATGAACCTCTGTGATGAGTTCGGTAGGGAGACCGCGCATACCGACCAGCTCTAGGTGGCTTTCGGTCAAACAGTTGTTTGAAACTTACGTTTAGGTGGCTGCAAAGTCAAGGACATGCCATAGCGACATTTATGCCGCCGAACAGGGCATTTACGCCATTGACCGCTAAACGCAACGCGGGGCAAGCGCGCTCCCGCGCAGCTGCTGTACAGGCTGCGCATGGAGCGGGCTTGCCCCGCGTGGGTAAGCGGTTGGATCAGGCGTAGGTGTCGATGAAACGACCGAGCAGTTCGTCGGATGCCTTGGCAACCTTCACGCCCAGTTCGACATCTTGCTTGCCCAGCGCCAGTTGCACGGTGCTGGTGGCGAGGTCCATCTGCTGGCTGCGGTCGACAGCGCGCAGGCGCTCGGACTGGAAGTCGGTGGATTGGCTGGTGGTGCTGGCGATCTGCTGTGCAGCCTGATCGACGCGGTTCTGCCCGGCCTGGATGGCACCGAAGCCCGCGTAGAAGGCGGAGCTGGTGTTGATGTCCATGTCAGTAACTCCGTGACGCTGGATGAATTGGGCCAATTAAAGCAGGCCCCCAGGAAAAAAGCCCGTTTAAATCCCTAATAGCCCTGTGCCACCTGATAGAGCGGGGTGATCTTGCGCGGTGTTTGTAGGAGCGGCCTTGTGTCGCGAAAGGGCCGCAAAGCGGCCCCGGCGACATCAGCTTGAAGCCCCAATCGTGGGGGCGCTACGCACCCCTTTCGCGACACAAGGCCGCTCCTACAGAGAACGCGTCCAGCTGCGAAGTGGCCGTTAGTCCAGCACATCCAGATGCAGATATTCCGCCACCGCTTCGGCGCTGGCTTGCTTGAGCCATGGCACCCGCCCCAGGCACGGCGCCGGCAGGCGTTCGGCCAGGCTGGCAAGGTTCTCCTCGAGCCGCGAGGTGCGTGGGTCGACGATGTTGGCCACCCAGCCAGCCAGCGGCAAGCCATCGCGGGCAATCGCCTCGGCGCTGAGCAGCGCATGGTTGATGCAACCCAACCGCACCCCCACCACCAGAATCACCGGCAGCTTCAGGGCAATCGCCAGGTCCGACAGGTAGGCATGCCCCGACAACGGCACGCGCCAGCCACCAGCGCCTTCAATCAAGGTGAAATCGGCGCGCTGCTCCAGCACCTGGCGCATCAGCCCGAGCAGCACGTTCACTTCAAGTGCCACACCCGCCTCACGCGCCGCTACATGCGGAGCAATGGCCGGCTCGAAGGTGAACGGGTTGACCTGTTCATATGCCAGTTTGATCGAACTCTCATCGATCAGCGCCAGCGCATCGCTGTTACGCAGCCCTTTGGGCGTAGGCTCACACCCGGAAGCCACAGGCTTTGCCGCCAAGGTGCTGAGGTTCTGCAGACGCGCCGCCCGCAGCAGGCCGGCGGCGATGGTGGTCTTGCCGACATCGGTATCGGTGCCGGCAATGAAGTAGGCCTGGCTCATCTCAGCGCCCTTCGCTCATGGGTTTGCGCAACACGCCGTAGACCACCTGATAAGTGGCCGGCAGGCCCTGGGGCTGGCGGAATTGTTCATAGGCCTGCAACAACTGCTGCATGCGCGCCCGCCCAGTGAGCCCGGACGGCCTGCCGGGGTTGAGGTTGTGCGCGCCCAACGCCTTGAGTTCATGGGTGAGGCTGCGCACATCCGGGTAATGCAGCACATGCGGGCGACGCTCAAGGTCGACTACTTCCAGGCCACTGCCAGCGCACAGCCGCTGGTACTCCTCGAAACGGCGAAAGCGGTTGACGTGCACCAAGCCATCGACCGCCTGCCAACTGGCACGCAACTCATCCAGGGTGCCCACGCACAGGCTGCTGAAGGCCATCACCCCGCCAGGGCGCAGCACGCGCCGAGCTTCGCTGAGCACACTGGCAAAGCGCTCGCACCATTGCACGGCCAGGCTGCTGAACAGCAGGTCGACACAGCCGTCACGCAGCGGCAGGCGCTCGGCATCGCCGGCCACATGATGGCGCGCACCACCGGCTTGGCGGGCATGGCGCAGCATGCCTTCGGCGATATCCACCGCCACGCCTTCGGCGCCGGCGAAACGCTCGCCCAGTAAGCGGCTGAAATACCCTGTGCCGCTGCCCAGGTCCAGCCAGCGGCCCACACTGCCAGGGTGTTCGAGCTGGTCAAGCAAGGCCACGCCGACCGCCCGCTGCAAGGCTGCAACGCTGTCGTAACTGGCCGCAGCGCGGGAAAAGGAAGCCGCCACCTGGCGCTTGTCCGGCAGTGCGCCGGGCAGTGTGGGGTGGGAAAGGTCAGTCATCGCCACTCTCATGCAGGAAACTCTTGATGCCCGCCGCCAAATCCTGGGGGTATTCCAGCAGGAAGGCGTGGGAACTGTCTTCGACGAGGCCGACTTCCACGTCCGGCAACAGGTTGCTGAGGGCCTTGGCGGCTTCGGCCGGCACCAAGGCATCGCTGCCGGCGAACAGGTGCAGCTGCGGGCCGCCGTAGTGCTCCAGCGCCTCGCGGGTGTCCAGGGCGCGCAGCACTTCCAGGCCATTGGCCAGGTACAGCGGGTCGGTGTCGGGCACCCCAACCCCCAACTGGCGCAACAAGGTGCGGGGTTGCTGCGCACCGTCACTGCACAGGGTGCGAAAACGCTTGAGGGTCACTTGGGTGTGGCTGCGGCAACCGTCGAGGAAGGTGCCGAAGGTGTCTGGTGCCATCCCGTGGGGCCAGTCACCACGGGCGACGAAGCTTGGGTTGCTGGCCAGGGTCACCAAACCGCAGCAGTGGTCGCCACGCTTGTGGGCCAGGGCGCTGGCGAGCATGCCGCCCAGCGACCAGCCGCCGAGCCACACGTCGGTCGGCAGCTTGCGGTGAAGATAGTCGACCCAGGCTTCGGGGTCGGGCTCGGCAAGTTCGGGCAGCGGCATCAGCTCGACCTGCAAGCGCGGGTCCTGGGCACGCAGGCTGGCGGCCAGCGGTTGCAGAGAGGCAGTGCCCAGGCCCCAGCCTGGCAGAAGGATCATTCGGTTACGCATCGGCAGGCTCCAGCTGTGAATAACACTCGGCCAATGCATTCAACAATAGCTGCACCTGCGCTTCACTGTGCGCGGCGCTCAACGTCACCCGCAGGCGCGCACTGCCCGCAGGCACGGTGGGTGGGCGGATGGCGGTCACCAGCAGGCCACGCTCGCGCAACATTCGCGACAGCGCCATG
The DNA here is from genome assembly GCF_014268805.2 of Pseudomonas farsensis. Taxonomy (GTDB): domain Bacteria; phylum Pseudomonadota; class Gammaproteobacteria; order Pseudomonadales; family Pseudomonadaceae; genus Aquipseudomonas; species Aquipseudomonas farsensis. The sequence goes on along the minus strand of NZ_JABWRF020000002.1, from coordinate 1,086,659 downwards.
GCCCGTGCGGCATCGCCCACCAGAATCGGCTGGATGGCGGTGTGGCTGTCCATCAGCGTCAGGCCGAGCTGCTGCGCCCCGCCACGGAACTGCTGGATCAACGCCGCCAGATGCTCGCGGCGCCAGGTTTCATGGCGCAGCAGGGCCAACGCCTTGAGCGTGGCGCAGGCCAGTGCCGGGGGCTGGCTGGTGGTGTAGATGTAGGGCCGGGCGAATTGCACCAGCGCCTCGATCAGTTCTTCACTGCCGGCCACGAATGCCCCGCTGGTGCCGCACGCCTTGCCCAGGGTGCCGATCAGAACCGGCACGTCATCAACGCCAAGCCCATGTTGCTCGACCAGCCCGCCGCCGCTGCGGCCCAGCGTGCCGAACCCGTGGGCGTCGTCGACCATCAACCAGGCGCCGCTGCCCCGTGCCACCTTTGCCAGCGCCGGCAGGTCGGCGCAGTCGCCGTCCATGCTGAACACACCGTCAGTGACCACCAGGGTATTGCCGGTGGCCTTGCTCAAACGGCTGGCCAGGCTTGCCGGGTCATTGTGCAAATAGCGGTTGAAGCGCGCGCCGCTGAGCAGCCCGCCATCGAGCAGGGAGGCGTGGTTGAGGCGGTCTTGCAGCACCGTATCGCCCTGCCCCACCAGCGCAGTGATGGCGCCCAGATTGGCCATGTAGCCGGTGGAAAACAGCAGCGCCCGCGGGCGCCCGGTGAGTTCGGCAAGCGCCTCTTCCACCTGATGGTGCGGCGTGCTGTGGCCGACGACCAGGTGCGAGGCGCCGCCGCCGACACCCCAGCGTTCAGCGCCCTCGCACCAGGCCTTGACCACCTCGGGGTGGTTGGCCAGGCCCAGGTAATCGTTGCTGCAAAAGGCCAGCAGCGCCTTGCCATCGACCACCACCTGCGGCCCTTGCGGGCTCTGCAGCAGTGGCCGCTGGCGGTACAGGTCGGCGGCGCGCCGTTCGGCCAGCCGCGCGGCAAGGTCGAAGGCCATGCTCAGGCCGAGGCTGCGTCGTAGAACAGCTCGCTGCTGCGTTGCTCGACCAGCGCCTGCTCGATGGCCGCCTGGTGCACTTCATCGGCGTGCTCTTCACGGGCCTCAGGCTGGATGCCCAGACGGGCGAACAACTGCATGTCCTTGTCGGCCTGCGGGTTGGCGGTGGTCAGCAGTTTCTCGCCGTAGAAGATCGAGTTGGCGCCCGCCATGAAGGCCAGGGCCTGCATCTGTTCGTTCATCTGCTCGCGGCCTGCAGACAGGCGCACATGGGACTTAGGCATCAGGATGCGGGCCACCGCCAGCATGCGGATGAAATCGAACGGGTCGACGTCTTCTTCTTCGGCAAGCGGGGTGCCCGCCACTTTGACCAGCATGTTGATCGGCACCGACTCGGGGTGCTCGGGCAGGTTGGCCAACTGGATCAGCAGCCCGGCGCGGTCGTCCAGCGACTCGCCCATGCCCAGGATGCCGCCCGAGCAGATTTTCATGCCGGCATCGCGCACATAGGCCAGGGTTTGCAGGCGCTCGCCGTAGGTGCGGGTGGTGATGATGCTGCCGTAGAACTCCGGCGAGGTGTCGAGGTTGTGGTTGTAGTAGTCCAGGCCGGCCTGGGCCAGCGCTGCGGTCTGCTCCTGATCGAGCTTGCCCAGGGTCATGCAGGTTTCCAGGCCCAAGGCCTTGACCCCTTTGACCATCTGCAGCACGTAGGGCATGTCCTTGGCGGACGGGTGCTTCCAGGCCGCGCCCATGCAGAAGCGGGTCGAGCCGATGGCTTTGGCGCGGGCGGCCTCTTCCAGCACTTTCTGCACTTCCATCAGCTTCTGTTTTTCAAGCCCGGTGTTGTAGTGGCCGGACTGCGGACAATATTTGCAATCCTCGGGGCAAGCGCCGGTCTTGATCGACAGCAGCGTCGACACCTGCACGCGGTTGGGGTCGAAATGCGCGCGATGCACGGTCTGCGCCTGGAACAACAGGTCATTGAACGGCTGCTGGAACAGCGCCTTGACCTCGGCCAGGGACCAGTCGTGACGTGTTGTTGCAATTGTGCTGGCGCTCATCGGCGTTTCCTTATCTAGGGTCTGACTGACGCCGGGGCAGCCATCACCCTCGTGCGCATCACGGATAGCTCGCATATTTACGGAAGGCCCATGACCTGTCAACCAAGCCTTAGATCACTGGTTTACAAGTGGCTAAATAACAACCAAACGTGTTTATTGTGCGACGCACCAGCAGGCCAGCCATGGCCACTGTGCCTGGCCTGTGAACATGAACTGCCCTGGCTCGACGAACAATGCCGGCGCTGCGCGGTACCCATGCCACTGGACGGCCTCACCTGCCCACGCTGCAAGCGGCGCTCTCCGGCGTTTCGGCGGGTGATTGCACCATGGCATTACGGCTTCCCCATCGATGCGCTGGTCAGCCGCTTCAAGCACAACAGCCAATGGCCCCTGGGGCGGCTGCTGGCAACCCTGCTTGGCCAGGCGTTGGAACATCGCTACCACGAGGGCCTGGCGCGCCCTCACCTGCTGTTGCCAGTGCCGCTGGCCAAAGGTCGACTGCGCCAGCGCGGCTTCAACCAGGCCGGCATGCTGGCGCGCTGGCTGGCTAGCCACCTGCAGTTGCCTTGCAACGAGCAGCTGCTGCTGCGCACGCGCGATACCCAGGCGCAGCAGGCACTGGGCGCCGGGGCGCGTTTGCGCAACTTGCACCAGGCGTTCGCGCTTAGCCGCTCGGCAGACGTCCAGGGCCTGCACCTGGCCGTGGTCGATGATGTGCTGACTACCGGTGCCACCGCCCAGGCCATCGCCGCCCTGCTGCGCAAGCACGGTGCGCGGCGTGTGGATGTGTATTGCCTGGCGCGCACGCCCCGCCTTGGCCAGGCTTGACTTGGCCGCACTGTGGCGGCAACGTCGGGCCACGTTCACAGCCCTGATACCCGCGCCATGTCCCTGCCCGCCCCGCTCACCCAGCACATCGCCCGCCGCCCGCAGCGCATCGCCCTGCTGCAGCATGTTGCCGAACAAGGCTCGATCACCCGCGCAGCCAAGGCTGCCGGCATCAGCTACAAGGCCGCCTGGGATGCCATCGACGAGCTCAACAACCTGGCCACGCAACCGCTGGTCGAGCGCAGCACTGGCGGGCGAGGCGGCGGCGGGGCGCGGCTGTCCGCCGAAGGTGAACGGGTGCTGCGCCTGTACCAGCGCCTGCAAGCCTTGCAGGCCGAGTTGCTTGAAGCCGCCGAGCACAGCAGCGACCTCGACCTGCTTGGCCGCCTGATGCTGCGCACCAGCGCACGCAACCAGTTGCAGGGCGAGGTCAATGGCGTGCACCGCGAAGGCCGTCACGACCGGGTCAGCCTGGCCCTTGGTGGCGGGTTGCAGATCGATGCCTTGATCACCCCCGACAGCACCGAGCGCCTGGGCCTGAGCGTTGGCAGCACGGTGGCGGCCTTGCTCAAGGCTGGCTGGGTGCACCTGCTGGCGCCCAGCGATACCCCGCCTGTGGGCAGCAATTGCCTGGCGGCGACCGTCAGCGAGGTACTGCCCAGCGCCGAGGGGCCGCACGAGGTGCGCCTGAGCCTGGGCAATGGCCAGACCTTGTGCGCGTTCGCCGATGCGGACTGGCTGGCGCAGCATGGCGTGAATACAGCAAGCCAGGTGCGCGTGCATTTTTTGCCGTCGTTCGTGCTACTGGGGGTGCCGGCGTAGGTCGCATTCCTTTCACGGTGATCGCCGAAAAGTCGTCAGCGCCCATGAGATCGGGCGCCACTTGCGCGTCGCATCGCGGGGCAAGCCCGCTCCCACGGCCGCGCTCAACAGCACATTGCTGGTTGGACCCAATCCCGTGGGAAATGATAGAGAGTTGTGGTGAGCGGGCTTGTCCCGCGTTGGGCTGCGTAGCAGTCCTGAGGTTTACCCTTGGGCTTTCAGGGGCTGCTGCGCAGCCCAACGCGGGGCAAGCCCGCTCGCCACAAGGAGATGTGTCTGGCGAGAACAGGCTTGCACAAAACCATGGAATCTCCCCCGCGCATGGCCTAGGGGGCGCAACACCTCGACAGCAACGTGCGGCAGTCAAGTGACATTGTTGAAGATACCGGTGACCGGCGAAATATCGCCGCCGTAAGGCACCGAGGTGCCGGCCGCCTTGGCGATGGTCGACCAGATCCGCTGCATGTCGACATACTTGCCACCGGTCCAGTGCGAGCGGTCGCCCTGGCTTCTGATGTTGAGATAGCGCCCATTGCCGGAGCCATTGCGTAGCAGGCCGCTGGCGCCGCCCATCAGCAACAGCGGCATATTGAGCATATGCTCAGGCGCGCCGTCGGCCATCTCGCTGGTCAGTACCACCAGGGTGTGCTGCAGCAACTTGTCGCCCGGTACATCAGGGTCGTCATAACGCGCCAGCTCGTCCATGAACAGCTTGGCCTGGCGCACGTACCACTGCCGCGAGCCCTTCCAGACCTCCTCTCCGGCATAGCGATGCGCACAGTCATGGGGGTTGGTCGCCGCGCTGACATCAAGAATGTTCAGCGACTCCGCCGAGCGCCCGACCTGAACCGTGGCCACCCGCGTTACCCCACAGCCCAGCGCCGCCGCGACCACCTTGTGGTGGCTGGCCTGGACCTGGTTGCGGTACTGCGCCGAGCTGATCGGGTGGTCGTCCAGCGCCAGCGGCTCACACACCGAGGGCACTGCGCTCTCCAGATCCTGGGCAACCTGCTCCAAGGCATCCAGGTGGGTCACCAGCTTCTCGCGCTGGGCACCGCCTACCCGCGAGCGCAGCTCGGCAATATCGGCGCGGATCGGGTCGAACACATGGGCATTGCGCACCAGCCCCTGGCGCGACGCACGTGTTGCGCCGCCGAACACCGACTCGTACAACCGCACCGGGTTTTGCTGCGGTGTCCGAATGGCACCGCCTTCCCACGACACATACCACGGCGTGCCGTCCACCCCGGCATGGGGGCCTGCAAACAGGCTGCGGTGGGTCGGCTGGTTGCCGGGCAACGCATCGCCAAGTACCCGGTCAATCGAACTCATGCTGCCCTGGCTGTCGCGCAGCGCGTACATCCAGCCGTTATGGCCGCCAGTGCCAGTGGCCAGGATCAGGCCTTGCAAGTACAGCGACTGGCTGCGGTACGCGGCAAGCTCCTGGCTGACCTCGTTAAGTTCGAAGGTGGTGGTGTCTTCGCCCTGGGCCCTTGGAAACCACAACCCGTTGCCGTTGTGTTGTACCGGGTCGCTGTAGGAATCCACCGCAAGCCCGTCAGGAATGATGAAAAATACGACTTTCAGGCGCGCCGCCGCTTGCTCGGGCTGCAGCAGAAACTGCGCAAGCCCGCTACCGCTGAGCGGCACCAGCGCACCCGCTGCTGCCAGTTGCATCAAAAAGCGCCGACGACTTTTCAGCAGGTCCATGTCAGTTCTCCTCTTGCCGGTTGAGAAACACCGGAGATGTCGTCATGTCGCGGATCATCTGGATCAGCGAGCCGTTGGCATTGAGCGCCTCTGAGGCGGATTTGAGCGTGCTCACCGAGCCTGCCGAAACCTTGTTGCCGAACATGAAGCGGAAGTAGCTGTCGGCCATGCAGGTCTGCGCCGTGGCATTGCCGGGCAACAACTCGGCAACATCACGCAGGTTGTTGACCTGTGCCCAGTTTTCCAGCCCGGTATTGCTGATGAACGGCCCGGCCGCGTTGATCGGCATGTTGACCGGGTACTGCGCGTGGTTGTACGCCTGCTCGACCTCGCGATAACGGCCAGAGGCGTCGTAGTTCTCCATGCTCGACCCGGTGTCGTTCATGTACTGGTGGCACTGCCAGCAGCGCCCTTCGGAGGCGTTCTGGCCGTTCACCAGGTCCCAGCGCTCGCGGGTGGTGATGGCCCTTGGCGGGTACGCAGGCTCGTTCGGGTCGGCTTCCACCGGCGCGCCAAACTCGCGGCACAGCAACTGCTCGCGGATCATGATGCCGCGCTTGACCAGCGACGTGGCTTGGTAATCGGAGTTGACCGCCTGGGTCATCCCCAAGTGCAGCAGCCCACCGCGGCGCGGGTCGACGCTGACCTTGCGCATGCTGTCACCACTCACGCCAGCAATGGCGTAATGCTGGGCCAGACGCTGGTCGAGGAAGGTGTAGCCGGGGTTGAACAAGGCATTGAACGAGCCGCCGTCGCGCAGCACCTGGCCCACCAGTTGCGCCTGCTCCTGCACCATACTGTCGATAACCGCTGGTGTCAGGCCTGGCTTTTCCTGGGCGCCGCGATAGGTCTTGAGGTAGTAGCTGATGAAGCGGTTGAACTGCGCCTGGCCCTGCTCGCTGAGCAGCATGCGTTGGGCAGCAGCGCCGATCTGCTCGGGTGTCTGCAGTTGGCCCTGCTCGGCCTGCAGCAACAGCTCTTCACTTGGCGTGGTGCCTAGCAGGCTGTACGACAGCGCCGTGGCGCGCTCACTGGCGCTGAGCTGATAGATGTCGCCCTCGGCCGGCGCTTCACCGAGCTCGGAGCGGTAAAGGAAGTTGGGCGACAATAGCAATGCTGCTACCAGCGCATTGGCCCCGTCCTTTGTCCTCAGCGCATCGTAACGCTGCACTTCGCTGGCGGTGAGCGCGCGGCGGAAGACCCGGCGCCCCAGTTGCGCCGTCGGCTGGGCATCGAGCCAGGCTGTATCGACCTCTTCAGCCACTTGCCAAGCCACGTCGTACAGGGCTTTGAGGTCCTCGGCCTGGATTACGCCAGCATCGGCGTCGCCGGGGTACTTGAAATGGCCCTTGGATTTGTCGGCCGGCAGCGCGTCCTGCTTGACCGCAACGCTGAACAGGTCGCGCACGCTATTGGCGTACTCGTCGCGGGTCAGCAGGCGCAGTTGGCGCTTGCCATAGGCCTGCTTGGGGTCAAGGTAGCCAGCCCACAGGTCGTTGTAGAAGTAGTCGGCGATCTGGCTTGAACATGAGCTGTCGCACTGGCCACGCACCGTCATGCCGAGTATTTGCTGCACCAACGCTTCCTTGCCTGCCAGGCTCCAGTTGATGGCCCGGTTGGCATCCTGGAAATACTGCACGGTGTGGCAAGCCGCGCAGGTGGTAGCAACCACCTCTTGGCCGAGTGCCGGCGTATGCCGGTAACTCATCTGCAATGTGATTGGCTCGTTGCTCAGTTCATCGACGCTGACCTTACGCTGGGTCGGTTCCGGCAGCTCGCCCGGATAGTAGGGGTAGTTGAATACGTGCTCGCCGGCTCCCAGCAAGATCATCTGGCTACCGCCCCAAGGCACCTTGACCTGCGAGGTTTTACCCTCCGACAGGTGAGTGACCTCCCAGTACTCAGGCGCGCCGCCGGCAAATGCGGGTTTTTGCGGAGCAACCAGCGTCGCCTTCACCGGCTCGATAGGAGGCCGTTCCATGTAGCCCAGCTCGACCGTCTGATCATTCGTCGACGCACTCAGCGTTACCTGCTGCTGGCGCACCTTGGGGATAAAGTCTCCAATGTTATCCAGCGCGACGGTGTAGGTGCCTTCATCCAACGCCCGAATAATCAGTGGTGTCTGCCCCCATGCGACATCGAAACGGCGGGTACGCCCCTGGCTATCAGTGAGCGTGCCGCTGAACATGGTCGGGGCCAATTCTGGCACTGGCGCCGCGGTGGGTTGCAACCTCAAGGTGGTCTTGTCGATATTCACTGGGTCGAAGGTGAACCTGTAGATCACCCCCGCCACGTCATCGGAGACCAGTATCGAGTTGTCAGCCAGCTCAAGTATGCCGGCAGGCCGACCCAGGCAAGAGCCATCCAGGCAATACACGTTGAAGTCGCCCGGCCCGCCGCTCCAGCCGGTCGCCAACGGTATCTGGCTGACTACCCGAACGCCGTCCTCGATAGTCAGCATGCGCAACTCCATGCCCGGCGATGCTTGCGTGCCGGTCCCGTGCACAGCTACCAACAGGCGGGCGAGATCACCGGGTTCGTTGTGGAAACCTTTCCAGAACGCGATGCCAAGCGGCGCGGTATTGCTGCCCAGCTCATAGGCCGGCGCCTGGTAGTTCTCTGGTTTGATCTGGTTCAGTGGCAGATCCGAGACGATCGCGCCTGGCAACAATGGCGGAGCGATGTTCCCGGGCTGGGTGTACTCCTCCTGGGTAAAGCCCAGGGTGTCACGGCCATAAAGGTAGGGTACCCCGAAGTGCATTTGCTTGCCGGTGGCGCCTTTGGCGATCCGGTTCACTTCATCACTGTTGAGAAAGCCCTGGCGGTTGTTGTCACTGAACCACAGGTCGCCATTGCTGGCCCACGCCAGGCCAACCGCATTGCGTACCCCTTTGGCCAGGATGCGTGATTCACGCGTTTTCAGGTCGTAGCTCAGTACAGTGCCATAGCGCTCGTCCTTGGTAACCATGCAGTGATTGCAGGGGATGCCCACGGCGGTGTAAAGCGCCTGATCTGCCGCATCGAACGGGTTGAAGCTCAGCGGATGCTTCTGGTGCCAGACCCTATGCGAGCCGTTTGGCAGCCGAAACTGGTCCTGATCAGGCGGGAAGTCCAGGACGACCTCGGGGCGCGGGTCACGGTAGGTTTGATCGACATTCGCAACCCGGTACAACTTGCCGGTGGTCGAGTAATACAGGTCCCCATCGCGATAGGCTACGCCGTGCGGCTCTTCTTCCCCAGAGGTGATCAGATGGATGCCGGTGGGCCGTCCAGCCTGGTCAAGCGGGATCGCATAAATGAAACTTGCGATACGGGCATTATAGGAATAATTGGGGATAGCACTGGAGCCGACGTAGAGCACGTTGTTGCCCATGACCATCTGCCGAGGCTGGGACAACCCGGTAGCAAACAGCTCGACCTTCACCCCAGGTAAAGTCAGCAGTTGAGTCAAGTCCAAAGGCTGGCGGTACTTGACCTCAAGGCTCAGCTTCTGCGATTGGCCGTGCATGAACTCGACCACGGTCGGCGTGGTGAGCGGCAAGTAGCCTTGCGCAGCATCCATGATCACCGCGTATTTGCAGGGTGCCAGGTCGGTGAGCGTGAGCACTTGGTCGGACCGGCCGGAGAACGGGATGGCCTGCGCGTTGCACCGCAGTACGCCGCTGACCTCAAGGTCGCGCCGCGCCTGAGGGCCGACGCCCCGGCTAGCGGTAGTAAACGGCACTTTGCCGCTCACCGTACTGAACGACAGCTCCAAGGTATTGGTCTGTGGCGTTGCGCCGCACTCGCCAAGGTCATCCCAGGCTTCCTTCCAGAATTCAGCCCCGTTGAAGGGTTTGCCCGGTTCATACTCCGCAAGGTTGCACCAGGCCTGGCCCGGGCCGGGCTTGCAAGCGTAGGCATGACCGACGTTGGTGACCAGTGAGCCGGCCTGGTAAGACTGGTTCAGCGCATAGGCAGGCGCCTGGCACTGCTCAGGCGTAGCCGCGCGGATGGCTGCCGGGAGGCCGGCCTTGACGCTGGCGGTAGACAACTCATAAGCCACTGCCAATCCGGCAATCAACAGCACTGCCAGGCAACACGCAACGAGACGGCGCATGGGGTTTCTCCCTGTCTGGCCCACCGAAACCCGGTGGGGTCAGGCTCGATGCAAACTTCTGCGAGCCACTTGACCGTTCGAACGCCACTGCCGATATGCGCGAGCGATTGCCTCGTACGCTATGCCTGAATCGCTGTGGCCGGTACTGGCAAAAATGTCAGGTAGCCGGCAGACCTTGCACCCTGCCACCGATTGCGGGACGCTAACGGCCTTGTACGGCGGGCTTCACCGCCCAAGCGCCCCGGAGCCTCCATGTCCCACCCGTTCTCCACCCTCACCCCCGACCTTGTGCTGGACGCCGTCGAAAGCCTTGGCTTTTTAAGCGATGCCCGGGTGCTGGCGCTCAACAGCTACGAAAACCGCGTGTACCAGGTGGGTATCGAAGATGGCCAGCCGCTGATCGCCAAGTTCTATCGCCCCGGCCGCTGGAGCGATGCGGCCATTCTCGAAGAACACGCTTTCAGTGCAGAACTGGCCGATTGCGAAGTGCCGGTGGTTGCGCCAATGCAGCACCAAGGCCGTTCGCTGTTCGAGCACGCAGGCTTTCGTTTTGCGCTGTTCCCGCGCCGTGGCGGCCATGCGCCGGAGCCTGGCAACCTCGACCAGTTGTATCGCCTGGGCCAACTGCTCGGGCGCCTGCACGCGGTGGGCGCAACCCGCCCGTTCGAGCACCGCGAAGCCCTGACTGTGGATAACTTCGGCCATGCCTCGCTGCAGACGCTGCTGGACGGCGGCTTCGTGCCGCGCGAGTTGCTGCCGGCATTCGAGTCGGTGGCCCGCGACCTGCTCAAGCGGGTCGAGGCCATCTATGCCCGCTCCCCGCATCAGGTGATCCGCCTGCATGGCGACCTGCACCCCGGCAACCTGATGCACCGCGACGACGCCTACCACATGGTCGACCTCGACGACTGCCGCACCGGCCCCGCCGTGCAAGACCTGTGGATGATGCTGGCCGGCAGCCGCGAGGAACGCCTTGGCCAACTGGCCGAACTGATCGACGGCTATAACGAATTCCACGATTTCGACCCGCGCGAACTGGCCCTGATCGAGCCGCTGCGCGCACTGCGCCAGTTACACTACAGCGCCTGGCTGGCGCGGCGCTGGGATGACCCAGCGTTCCCGCCGAGCTTCCCCTGGTTTGGCCAGCCGCGGTATTGGGGCGATCAGATCCTCGCCCTGCGTGAACAGATTTCTGCACTGGATGAACAGCCGCTGAAATTGTTCTAAAAGTGTTGCAAGCAGTGTCTACAATGGGGGCCGCTTCGTTCGCTTCCCAAGCAAGGATTCTCCATGCACGCCGCCAACCCGCGCCGCGGGTACATTCTGGGCCTCGGCGCCTACATCATCTGGGGCCTGTTCCCCCTCTACTTCAAAGCCATCCAGAGCGTCCCCGCGGTGGAAATCATCGTCCACCGGGTGCTCTGGTCGGCGCTGTTCGGCTCATTGCTGCTACTTATGTGGAAGCACCCAGGCTGGTGGCGCGAGCTGCGCGACAACCCGCGGCGCCTAGCCATCCTGGCCCTCAGTGGCACGCTGATCGCCGGCAACTGGCTGACCTACGTATGGGCGGTGAACAACGGGCGCATGCTCGAAGCCAGCCTGGGCTACTACATCAACCCGTTGATCAACGTGCTGCTCGGCATGCTGCTGGGCGAGCGCCTGCGCCGCCTGCAATGGCTGGCGGTGGCGCTGGCGGCGCTGGGCGTGGCGCAGCAGGTGTGGCAAGTGGGCAGCCTGCCGTGGGTGTCGCTGGCACTGGCGCTGACGTTCGGCTTCTATGGGCTGATCCGCAAACAGGCGCCGGTCGCGGCGCTGCCGGGGCTGGTGGTGGAAACCTGGATGCTGGTGCCGCTGGCCATCGGCTGGTTGCTGCTGCACCCCGCCGCCAACAGCGCCAACCTGGCGTTTTTCAGCAGCAGCGAAGCGCTCTGGCTGATCGCCGCCGGCCCCGTGACGCTGGTACCGCTGGTGTGCTTCAACGCCGCCGCCCGGCACCTGCCCTACACCACGCTGGGCTTCTTGCAATACCTGGCGCCCACCTTGGTATTGCTGCAGGCGGTGCTGCTGTTCGACGAGCACCTGACGTCGAGCAACGTGCTGGCGTTCGCCTGTATCTGGGCGGGCCTGGCGCTGTACAGCGTCGATGCCTGGATGTCGCTGCGCAAGCGCACCTGATCACTTATTGATCAATACGCTACAGGCCTTGTTGTGCGTGGCCTGTAGCGATGTCTCCAGAGGTTATCCACACCCCCATCCCCGGCGTTTGTGCACAAGCCGCCGCTGACTGAGCGTTTTTTGCTCAATAGCCGCCGGGCCTTGCCAGCGCTGGGCTGGCGCGGTACACCCCCAGGTTATCCACAGGGGCATCCCCGTTAAACCGGGATAACCTGAGAAGGCGCTCAACCCTCGGGGCGCAGGTGCAGTTCCACCATCAGGTCATCGGCCAGGCTCTCAAGGCTCTGCTGCAAAACCTCCAGCGACAACTCCGACGGCACCGCCAGCAATGCCTCGGCATGGAACAGCGGCTCGCTGCTCATCGGTGCCGGGCGCACCTCGGTGGTGAAGCGTTCAAGGTTGACCCCTTGCCCCGCCAGCAAGCGGGTGATATCACGGACGATGCCTGGCCGGTCGTTGCCCACCAGTTCCATGGCAATCGGCTGCCAGGTACTGGCAGGCTCGCTGCCGCCTTCGGCAATCAGCACGCGGATGCCGAAGGCGACGAGATTTTGCAGCGACACCACCAGGTCACCGTACTGCTCCGCCGGCACCGCCACACGCAAGATGCCGGCGAACTGGCCGGCCAGGCGCGACATACGGCTTTCAAGCCAGTTGCCGTCATGCTCGGCAATGCATTGCGCGATACGTTCGACCTGCCCGGCCTGGTCGGGGGCGATCACGGTCAGTACGAGATGATCCACAGCGGGCTCCTTGTGATGCCGCAACACGCGAATCACATGAGTATAGGCAAGGCGTGGCAACCTGCCGCAGGGGCAGTCGCGCAATCTATCGTGTACCGTTTCAAGATTTATCTGGAACAATCCACAGGTTTTTTGCGAACATACCGTTTCCCAGCGTGACCCCATGCGACCGTTTGGTCGCGCGGCGACGCTTTTAGTCTGATATTCCCGCGCCTGCTGCTTCATGTAGTATGCGTCGGCGCAGACTACAAAACGTCGTCAGGATGTCTGCCAAGGCGCCTGTGCAAAAACAAGACTCGCCGCCAGCCCGTCTGGCGCGCTGCACCCAGCCGCCCACCCTGCGTGGGCACGCACTGGTGCCGTGTTTAGTGAAGCGCCACAGGCTTAATACAGAAGAGCGAAGCGAAATAGCTGAGCAGAGGTGAGGCAAGCAATGACTGGATACGTTCAAGTCGGTGGCCTTCAGGTCGCCAAGGCCCTGTACGACTTCGTCAACGACGAAGCGATCCCAGGTACCGGCATCAAGGCCGATGCATTCTGGGCAGGGGCAGAGAAGATCATCAATGACCTCGCTCCCAAGAACCACGCCCTGCTCGCCAAGCGCGACCAGCTGCAAGCGCAGATCGACGCCTGGCACCAGGCCCGCCAAGGCCAGGCCCATGACGCCGCCGCCTACAAGGCATTCCTGCAAGAAATCGGCTACCTGCTGCCGCAAGTCGACGATTTCCAGGCCAGCACGCAAAACGTCGATGAAGAAATCGCCCAGATGGCCGGCCCGCAGTTGGTCGTGCCGGTGATGAACGCACGCTTCGCCCTCAACGCCGCCAACGCCCGCTGGGGCTCGCTGTACGACGCGCTGTATGGCACCGATGCCATCAGCGAGGAAGGCGGCGCCGAAAAAGGCCCAGGCTACAACAAGGTGCGTGGCGACAAAGTCATCGCCTTTGCCCGCGCCTTCCTCGATGAAGCCGCGCCCCTGGCTGCCGGCTCGCATGTAGATTCCACTGGCTACCGCATCGAGGCTGGCAAGCTGGTGGTTGCTCTCAAAGGCGGCAGCAACAGCGGCCTGCGCGACGACGCCCAACTGATCGGCTTCGTTGGCGATGCCGCAGCGCCCACTGGCGTGCTGCTCAAGCACAACGGCCTGCACTTCGAAATCCAGGTCGATGCCTCGACGCCTGTGGGCAGCACCGACGCTGCCGGGGTGAAAGACATCCTGATGGAATCGGCACTGACCACCATCATGGACTGCGAAGACTCGGTCGCCGCCGTGGATGCCGACGACAAGGTAATCGTCTATCGCAACTGGCTGGGCCTGATGAAAGGCGACCTGGCCGAAAGCGTCAGCAAAGGCGGCAAGACCTTTACCCGCACCATGAACCCGGACCGCGAGTACAGCGCCCCTGACGGCGGCAGCGTGACCCTGCACGGCCGTTCGCTGCTGTTCGTGCGCAACGTCGGCCACCTGATGACCAACCCGGCCATCCTTGACGCCCAGGGCAACGAAATCCCCGAAGGTATCCAGGACGGCCTGTTCACCAACCTGGTCGCCCTGCACAACCTCAACGGCAACACCAGCCGCAAGAACACCCGCAGCGGCAGCGTGTACATCGTCAAGCCGAAGATGCATGGCCCTGAAGAAGTGGCCTTCGCCGCCGAAATCTTCAGCCGTGTCGAAGACCTGCTGGGCATGCCGCGCAACACCGTCAAGGTCGGCATCATGGACGAGGAGCGCCGCACCACGGTCAACCTCAAGGCCTGTATCAAGGCGGCTGCCGAGCGCGTGGCGTTCATCAACACCGGTTTCCTCGACCGCACTGGCGATGAAATCCACACCTCGATGGAGGCCGGCGCCGTAGTGCGCAAAGGCGCCATGAAGAACGAGAAGTGGATCGGCGCCTACGAAAACAACAACGTCGACGTGGGCCTGGCCACCGGCCTGCAAGGCCGCGCGCAGATCGGCAAAGGCATGTGGGCCATGCCTGACCTGATGGCAGCGATGCTGGAGCAGAAAATCGCCCACCCGCTGGCCGGTGCCAACACCGCCTGGGTGCCGTCACCGACTGCCGCCACCCTGCATGCCCTGCACTACCACAAGGTCGACGTGCAGGCCCGTCAGCGCGAGCTGGCCTCGCGTACGCCGGCCTCGGTCGACGATATCCTGGCCATCCCGCTGGCGGCCAACACCAACTGGTCGGCGGAGGAGATCCGCAACGAACTGGACAACAACGCCCAGGGCATCCTGGGCTATGTGGTGCGCTGGATCGATCACGGCGTGGGTTGCTCGAAGGTGCCGGACATCAACGATGTCGGCCTGATGGAAGACCGCGCCACGCTGCGTATTTCGGCCCAGTTGCTGGCCAACTGGCTGCGCCATGGCGTGGTCAGCCAGGAGCAGGTGCTCGAAAGCCTCAAGCGCATGGCTGCAGTGGTCGACAAGCAGAACGCAGGTGACGCGCAGTACCGCGCCATGGCGCCGAATTTCGATGACAACATCGCGTTCCAGGCGGCAGTGGAGTTGGTACTTGAAGGTGCCAAGCAGCCAAACGGCTACACCGAGCCGGTGCTGCACCGCCGTCGTCGCGAGTTCAAGGCGCGCAACGGGTTGTAATTTGCCGTAAACGCATCGCGGGGCAAGCCCGCTCCCACAAAGCAGTGTTCATGCATGTGGGAGCGGGCTTGCCCCGCGATCGTTTTCAGCCTTGCTCCAGCCTCAGCTCCCGCTTCACCAGTTCCAGCAGCTTCCCCAGATCCACCGGCTTCAGCAAAAAATCCACCACCCCTAGGTGCATCACGTCCACCGCCTCCTTCACATCGGTGTCGCCCGACACCACGATGATAGGAAGAGCTGCCCGCTCGGTGTGGCGAACCTTGTCGATCAGGCCATGGCCATCCACCGGCCGCATGCGCAGATCGGTGATGATCAGCGCGATACGCGGCTCCCAATCCAGCTTGAACAGCGCCTCCTCGGCTCCGTCAGCCTCCATGCACTCGACCCGATGGCTTTTCAGGTACAAACACAAGGCCTGGCGGTTGACCGGGTTGTCGTCTACTACCAACACCACTGGCCGTGCCGCCACCGGCGCAGTCACCATGGCCAACGCTGCACGCTCGGCGTCAGTCAGAATATCTTCATGTTCAACCATGGTCTTCTCGTTATAAATCTCTCGCTCACGCGGTTGGACCGCAAGAACCGGGCTATCCGGCTGACCTTTCGTCGGCTTTTTGACAACGTTTTCTAGACTTACGTCCAATGGGCACCACCGCACGGCCAGCCGACCATGGGGCCCGAGAACAACAAAGCCGAACCCTATAGATAGATATATATAGTTCGGCGTAGCGATACGGTCAGTTGCATGAGCAAAAAGGACGCCTATACCCAGGCCGGAAGGACTGCGGTACTACAGAACATTCAGGGCACGCTGCAGTTCTTGCAGCGTTTCCCGCCGTTCAATCAGATGGAACAGGGCCACCTGGCGTACCTGGTGGAACAGTGCCAACTGCGTTTCTACGCCGCCGGCGAGAGCATCATCAAACCGGCTGACGGCCCGGTGGAGCACTTCTATATCGTCAAGCAGGGCCGGGTGATCGGCGAGCGCCAGCACGTCACCCGGCCCGGTACCGAAACCACGTTCGAAATCGCCGGTGGCGAGTGCTTCCCGCTGGCGGCCCTGCTGGGCGAGCGGGCGACCCGCACCGAGCACCTGGCGGGCGAAGACACCTTCTGCCTGCAACTGAACAAAGCCGCGTTCATCCGTGTGTTTTCGATGTCCGACGTCTTCCGCGACTTTGCCCTGCGCGGGGTGAGCAGCCTGCTTGACCAGGTCAACCAGCAGGTGCGCCAGCGCGCCGTGGAAACCCTCGGCACCCAGTATTCGCTGAACACACCGTTGGGCGAGCTGGCGTTGCGCCACCCCGTGGTGTGCAGCCCGGCCACACCGCTGCGCGAGGCGGTCGCGGTGATGCATGAACAGCAAGTGGGCAGCATCGTCATTGTCGATGAGCTGCGCGCGCCGCTGGGCATCTTCACCCTGCGTGACCTGCGCCAGGTGGTGGCCGACCCCGGCGCCGAACTGACCGCGCCGGTCGAGCGCTACATGACCGCCCGGCCCTTCCACCTGAGCCCCCAGGCCAGCGCCTTCGACGCCGCCATGGCAATGACCGAACGGCATATCGCCCACGTGTGCCTGGTGGACAACGGCCGCCTGTGCGGGGTGATTTCCGAACGCGACTTGTTCTCGCTGCAACGGGTCGACCTGGTGCACCTGGCGCGGACCATCCGCCACGCGCCGCGCCTGGACAACCTGGTGGCGCTGCGCGGCGAGATCGGCCAATTGGTCGAACGCATGCTGGCCCACGGCGCGTCGTCGACGCAGATCACCCAGATCATCACCCTGCTCAACGACCACACCGTGTGCCGGGTCATCGAGCTGGCCATCGCCGAACGCGGCGACCCCGGCGTGCCGTTCAGCTGGCTGTGTTTCGGCAGCGAAGGCCGCCGCGAGCAGACCCTGCACACCGACCAGGACAACGGCATCCTGTTCGAGGCCCAGAACAGCGCCGAGGCCGAGACCATTCGCGCCCGCCTGTTGCCGCTGGCGCAGTACATCAACCACAACCTGGCGCAATGCGGCTTTACCCTGTGCAAGGGCAACGTGATGGCCGGCAACCCCGAGCTGTGCCTGTCGCGCAGCGAGTGGGCGCGGCGCTTTGCAGGCTTTGTGCGCGAGGCCAGCCCGGAAAACCTGCTGGGTTCGAGCATCTATTTCGACCTGCGGGTGGTCTGGGGCGACGAGCAGGGCTGCGAACAACTGCGCCGTGGGCTGCTGGAGCAGGTCGCCGACAACCGCATCTTCCAGCGCATGCTGGCCGACAACGCCCTGCGCCAGCGCCCACCGGTGGGCCGCCTGCGCGAGTTCGTGCTGACCCGCCAAGGCGACGACAAAGCGGCCACCCTGGACCTGAAAGTGCAGGGCCTGACGCCCTTCGTGGACGGGGCTCGACTGTTGGCTCTGGCCCACGGTATTGGCGCCTGCAATACCCTGGAGCGCCTGCGCGAGCTGGTGGCCAAAGGCGTGATAGACGCACTCGACGGCGCCGCTTATGAAGAGGCCTATCACTTCATCCAGCAGACGCGCATGCAGCAGCACCAGCGCCAGACCCGGGACAACCTGCCGTATTCCAACCGTGTCGACCCCGACAGCCTCAACCACCTCGACCGGCGCATCCTGCGCGAGTCGTTGCGCCAGGCCCAGCGCCTGCAAGCGAGCCTGGCGCAGCGGTACCAGTTATGAACCTGCTGGCCTGGCTACGCCCGCATGCGCCCGAACTGGGCGCCAATCTGCGCCAGCGCATGGCCGCCTTGCCGGCGCCTGCACCACTGGGCGTATGCTCCCTGCGTGAACAGCGCTGGGTGGTGCTGGACCTTGAAACCAGTGGCCTTAACCTGAACCGCGATCAGGTGCTGTCGATTGGCGCGGTGGCCATAGAAGACGGCGCTATCAACCTTGGCCAGCCGTTCGAACGCACCCTGCACCGCCCCGAGCAGAAGACCAACGCCAGCGTGCTGATCCATGGCCTGGGCCCCAGCGCCCTGGCCGCAGGTTGCGACCCGGCCGAGGCGCTGCTGGACCTGATGGCGTTCATTGGCGACAGCCCGGTGCTGGCGTTTCACGCGCCATTCGACCAACGCATGCTCACCCGCGCCCTCAAGGACAGCCTGGGCCTGCGCCTGCAACATGACTTTATCGACGTGGCCGAGCTGGCACCGCTGCTCAACCCCGACACGGTGTTGCGCGAAGCTGGGCTGGACGACTGGATCGCGCGTTTTGGCCTGCAAGTGCAGGCCCGCCACCACGCCGTCGCCGACGCCCAGGTGACCGCCGAGCTTGCGCTGATCCTGTTCAGCCAAGCCCGGCGCCAGCAGTTGGACAGCCCACTGCAACTGGCGCAACGGCTCAAGCAATGGCGCCGGCGCAAGGCGCAGGGCCATGGCCTTTGAGGCACGAGGGAGATCACCCAGCCCTTCCGGGCTGCGCGGTAGCGAAGAGAACTGGGCAGCGTGGGAGATTCTATGGTTTTGTACAAACCTGTTCCCGCCAGACATATCTCCTTGTGGCGAGCGGGCTTGTCCCGCGTTGGGCTGCGCAGCAGCAGCCCCTAGGGTTTTCAGGGCTGCTGCGCAGCCCAACGCGGGACAAGCCCGCTCGCCACGACTCCCTATTGAGCACGGCCCGCTCCCACGTTTTTTTAGTTAACTCAAACAACCGCAAACCGATAAGCGTCAATTGCACCCGCCCCGCGCCTCTGCCACAATCGCGAATAATTATCGTTAGTTAACGCATTCTTTTCAGGGGACGTTCCTTGGCGCCTGCGCAGAGCCCACATGCCCATCTGGTCGGCGCGCTGTACCGCGACCACCGCGGCTGGCTGCTGGCCTGGCTGCAACGCAGTACCGCCTGCCGCCAGCGCGCCGAAGACCTGAGCCAGGACACGTTCGTGCGCCTGCTGGGCCGCGAGCGTCTGGACACCCCGCGTGAACCGCGTGCTTTTCTCGCCGCTGTGGCCAAAGGCCTACTGTTCGACCATTTCCGCCGCGCAGCCCTGGAGCAAGCCTACCTCTCGGAGCTGGCGCTGATGCCCGAGGCCGAACAGCCGTCGCCTGAGCAGCAACTGCTGATTCTCGAAGACCTCAAGGCCATCGACCGTTTGCTCGGCAAGCTGTCGAGCAAAGCGCGCGCCGCCTTCCTGCACAACCGCCTGGACGGCATGGGCCACGCCGAAATCGCCGAGCGCCTCGGCGTGTCGGTATCGCGGGTACGCCAGTACCTGGCCCAGGGCATGCGCCAGTGCTACATCGCCCTGTACGGTCAGCCCACATGAACAACGCCCCGGTTTCCAGCTCGGTGCTCGAGGCTGCCATTACCTGGAAGCTGTGCCTGGACCAGGGCAGCGGCACGCCCGATGAACGCAACGCGTTCATGCGCTGGCACGCCGCCCACGAAGAACACGCCCGTGCCTGGCTGCAACTGGGCCTGCTCGACCAGCGCGTCACCGCCGCTGCCGGCCCTGCCCGGCATGCCCTGCAACAGTCGCGCAGCAGCATGCGCCAGCGCCTCGGCGGGCTCGCCGGCATGCTGGTGTTGGGTGGTTTGCTGGCCTGGGCTGGGCTGCCGAGCCTGTCGGCAAGTTACTGGCTGGCCGACCAGCGCACCAGCACCGGCGAACTGCGCACGTTGCGCCTTGAGGACGGCACGCTGCTGAGCCTGAATACCGGCACTGCGGTCGATATCGACTTCCACGGCAGCGAACGGGTGATCGTGCTGCATCAGGGCGAAATTTCCGTCGAAACCGGGCATGAAGACACCCGGCCACTGCTGGTGCAAACCGACGATGGCCGGCTACGGCCGCTGGGTACACGCTTTTTGGTCAAGCGCGAGGCCGCAGGCACACGCCTTGAGGTGTTGCAGGCACAGGTTGCGGCCAAACCGCGCAACAGCGGCGATGAGCAGGTGCTGGCCGAAGGCCGTCAGGTGTTGATGAGCGCCGATGGGCTGGGGCCGGTAGAGGCGGTCGCGGTGGGCGCCGACGCCTGGACCCGCGGCATGCTGGTGGTGGACAACGTGCGCCTGGCAGACCTGGTGGCCACCCTAGGCCAGTACCGCAGTGGCCACTTGGGTGTGGCGGACGAGGTTGCCGACCTGCGCATCAGCGGCAGCTTCCCACTGACCGACACCAACCTGGCACTGGCCTCGCTGCTGCCGGCCCTGCCGGTGAAAATCGAACAACACACGCCATGGTGGGTGACTATCAGCGCCAAGTAATCCGGGCTGCCGCCCGAGGGCATCTGTGGGAGATTCTATGGTTTTGTACAAGCCTTTTCTCGCCAGACACATCTCCTTGTGGCGAGCTCCGTTGTGGCGAGCGGGCTTGTCCCGCGTTGGGCTGCACAGCAGCCCCTGGGGTTTTCAGGGCTGCTGCGCAGCCCAACGCGGGACAAGCCCGCTCGCCACAACTAACTATCGTTTCCCACAGGATTGGGGCCAGCCAGCAATGTTGCGGTTGGGCACTACCTCCGTGGGGCGATAGCCTGCGATGAGGCCATGAAGGCTTTATCCATCACCGGCAAGAATATTTTTCATCCACCCCTGTCACTTTCTCAATCTCGCTCGGCAAGGAAGCAATTAGCACCCTTTTTGTCGAGGAGCCGCTGCATGTCCCGCGCTGTTGATGCTTTGCTTCGCCCCCGCCTGATGGCCCTGGCCATCAGCCTGGCCGCGCCATTGGCCAGCCCAGCCCTGTTCGCTGCCGAGCAGTCCGCCGTGCGCGCCTATGACGTACCGGCCGGCCCCTTGGCCAGCACCCTGAACCAGATCGCCAGCCAGGCCGGCATCGCCCTGGCACTGGACCCGGCACTGGCCAGCGGTCGCACCTCGGCACCGGTTAACGGCCAGTACAACGGCGTCGGCGCCTTGCAGGCCGCCCTGCTGGGGACCGGCCTGCAACTGCAGCAAGGCAGCGCCGGCAGTTACAGCCTGGTGGCAGTCGAGAACAACGCAATCGCCTTGCCCACTACCGACATCAACGCAAGCAGCGACAGTGAAAGCGCCTGGGGCCCGGTGAATGGTTACCTGGCCAACCGCACCGCCGTCGGCAGCAAGACCGACACCGCGCTGGTCGAAGCCCCACGCTCGATCTCCGTCGCCACTCGCCAGCAAATGGACGACCGCAGCGTGCATAGCCTGGACGACGCAGTGCGCTACATGCCCGGTATCGTCTCCGCCAGCTTCGGCAGCGATACGCGCTACGACTGGATGCGCGTACGTGGCTTCGAGCCCACGCACTTCCTCGATGGCCTGCCACTGCCGCGCGGCGTTTATGCCAACCCCAAACCCGAGACCTGGAACCTGGACCGCCTCGCCCTGCTTCGCGGCCCGGCATCCTCGGTGTACGGCCAGACGCCACCTGGCGGCCTGTTGGATATCGTCAGCCGCAGGCCGCAAGCCGAAAGCGCCCACGAGATCCAGGTGCAGTACGGCAGCGACAACCACCGCCAGATCAATTTTGCCAGCACCGGCAAGATCGATGACCAAGGCCAATTTCTGTATGGCTTGAGCGGGGTGGTCCGCGACAGCGGCACGCAAATCGATCACGTCGAGAACAAGCGCTACAACATCGCCCCCAGCCTGACCTGGAACATCGACGACGACACATCGTTGACCTTGTTGACCCAGTTCACCCGCGACGATACCGGCGTCACCAGCCAGTTCTACCCGCTGCAAGGCACCAAGATCGACATGCCCTTCGGCAAGGTCTCGCGCCACAAGAACCTCGGTGACCCGGACTACGACTACTACGACCGCACCTACTACGCGCTGGGCTACACCTTCGAACACCGCCTGAACGACACCTGGCAGTTGCGCCAGAACCTGCGCTACACCAAGTCCGACCTGTCGTTCCAGACGGTCACCGTCAACAGCTATTACCCGAGCATTGGCTACGTCGTGGACGATCAGGGCAATACCGGCCGTGGTACCACCAATGTTGATGAAGACATCAGCCAGTTCGCGGTCGACAACAACCTGCAAGGCAACTTCGACACAGGCGCCATCAGCCATACCCTGCTGCTCGGCCTGGACCACCAGCGCATGAACAACAACTTCCTGGCGATCTTCGGCACCGCGCCGCCCATCAACGTCAACAACCCGGTGCACGGCTTGCCCATCACCCGCCCGCCTCGCGCCGATGCCCTCTACGACTACAACCAGAAAACCCGCCAGACCGGCGTGTACATCCAGGACCAGATGGCCCTCGATAAATGGCGCCTGACCCTGGGCGGTCGTCAGGACTGGGTGCACACCGACACCGAGTTCCACAAGAACAACACCAATAGCACCCAGCGCAATCGCAAGTTCAGCGGCAATGCCGCCCTCAGCTATGTGTTCGACTCAGGCCTGGTGCCTTACCTGTCCTACGCCGAGTCATTCCAGCCGGCCAGCAAATCCGACGTCACTGCCACCAACTCGCTCAAGCCTACCGAGGGGCAACAGTGGGAGCTGGGCATCAAGTACCAGCCGCCCGGCTCGAATACCCTGCTGACGGCTGCGGTGTATGAGCTGACCCAGAAGAACGTCTCGGTTACCAACAACGTCGGCAACGTACCGGTCACCAGCCAGACCGGCGAAGTGAAAGTACAGGGTCTGGAGCTTGAAGCCGTTTCCGAGGTGAACGAAAACCTCAAGGTGACCGCGGCCTACACCCTGGCCAAGTCCGAAGTGCAGGACGGCCTGTATAAAGGCAACCGCCTGCAATTGATGCCCAATCAGCAGGCGTCGCTATGGGCCGACTACACCTGGCGCACCGGTGCGCTGGACGGCTTTGGTATCGGCCTGGGCGCACGCTATACCGGCAACACCTACGGCGATCAGGGCAATACCTGGCTTGGCAAGGCCGATGCCTACACCGTGTTCGATGCGGCGGTGCACTACGACCTCGGGCGCCTGGACAACAGCCTCAAGGGTGCTTCGGTGGCAATCAACGCCACCAATCTGCTGAACAAGGACTACATCTCCACCTGCGACGGCTACTACTGCTACTTCGGTGACCAACGCAGCGTCGTCGCCAGTGCGACCTACAAGTGGTGAGCATCCCAGGTCGCAGAACAAAGGCTGAACCGTGAAAAGCCAAACCATCCGCCGCTGGTCGTTCATCCACACCTGGAGCAGCCTGGTCTGCACGCTGTTCCTGTTGCTGCTGGCCCTGACCGGCCTGCCGCTGATCTTCCATCACGAGCTTGAACACCTGCTCGGCGATGCCCCGCAGCTGCGCCAGATGCCCGCTGACACCCCGCATCTGGGCCTGCAGCAACTGGTGCTCAAGGCCGAACAGCACCGCCCAGGCGAGGTCATGCAGTACTTCGGCTACGACGAAGACGAAGCCAACGGCGTGGTCGCTATCACGGCCGCCACCGCCGCTACCGAGCCCAATTCATCGCACACGTTCATGCTCGACGCGCGCACCGGCGAAGCGGTGGCGATGCCTGCGGCCAATGGCGGCCTGATGATGACGCTGCTGCGCCTGCATGTGGACATGTTCGCCGGGCTGCCGGGCAAACTGCTGCTGGCGTTCATGGGGGTGCTGTTCATCGTCGCTATCGTTTCAGGCACCGTGCTGTACGCACCGTTCATGCGCCGGCTGAAATTTGCCAGCGTGCGCCACGACAAATCGCCCAGGCTGCGCTGGCTCGACCTGCACAACCTGATCGGCATCGTGACCCTCAGCTGGGCGCTGGTGGTCGGTGTTACCGGGGTGATCAGCGCGCTGTCCGACGTGGTGATCGCTGCCTGGCGCAACGACAGCCTCGCGGCCATGGTCGCGCCCTACCGTGATGCCCCGCCGCTCACCGAGCGGGCGCCAGCCACGCACCTGCTCAGCATTGCGGCGCAGGCTGCGCCCGGCATGCGCCCTGACTTCATCGCCTTCCCAGGCACCCGGTTTTCCAGCGAACACCACTATGCGGTGTTCATGAAAGGCGCCAGCCACCTGACCTCGCACCTGCTCACCCCGGTACTGATCGATGCCCGCACCCTGCAGGTCACCGCAGTCGGTGAGCGGCCCTGGTACATGGACGCCATGGGCCTGTCGCAACCGCTGCATTTTGGTGACTACGGCGGGCGGCCCATGCAGATTCTCTGGGCGCTGCTCGATGTGCTGACCATCATCGTGCTCGGCAGCGGGCTGTACCTGTGGTGGGGCAAGCAACGCAAAGCCCGGCAGGTGAGCCAATGAGCCATAAATCCCAAGGCACGCTACGTATCTTCGCCTGGCCAGCGTTGCTCGCCGTGCTGGGCCTGGCCGGGCTGTTCGCCGCGCTGCTCGGTGATGGCGCCTGGGATGCGCTGGCCTGGCTGGGGCTGGGGCTATCGGCGGCCATCGGTTTTTCCGGGTTCAGGCGCTAGCCGACTACCTCCTGCGCAGCGCGTTATTACCCGAGGCTCCCTCTCCCTGCACAGGAGCCTCAACATGACCCCACTGGAACAACTCGAAGCACTCGATACCCGGCTTGCCGACCTGCAGCGCGGGTTTCCGACCCTGCAAGCCGGGCTCGCCCCTCTGCCCATGCGCCAGCAATTGTTCGGCGACCTGGCGCAGTTCTGGGCAAGCACCGACGACAATGGACGCACCCAGCAGCAGGCGTTGCGCCAACTGCGCCACGAGCAACTGCTGGCCCAGCTTGAACTGCGTCTGGCCGACCAGACCTTGGGCAACGAGCATGTGTTCCTGCTGCGCACCTGCCTGGAATTGCCGTTGTCCTGGCAACGCCAGCACTTGCCTGGCGAACAGCGGGCGCAGGCCTATCGGCTGCTGTTCAGTACTACCTCGCCCAACCGCCGGCTGTACCTGCCAGGCGCCTTCGTGCTGATTGCCGACGGCCCGCAAGGCAGCGACGCGGTGCCCGGCGAGGCCCTCGGCAAGGCCATGATGTGCAGCCTCAGTTACGGTATCGAAACCTTCGACAGCCTGGCTGAACTGCATAACGAGCTGTGTGAACGCATCGACGACCCACTGCAGAGCCGCCCGATCCTCAACCTGCTGGCAGACCCTGAAGATGCCTCGCTGATCCAGCGCGCCGACCGGCTGCGCTACGACTGGTACGCCGATGACATGGTCGAATATCAGGTCAGCAGCATGATCGACACCCAGCGCAAGCGCCTGCACCGCGCCTGGCCGCAGGCAACCGCCGCGGACGACAACATGGTCAGCAAGGCTTTGGACCTGGTCGGCAGCATGGGCAGCCCGCCGGTGCTGGCCACCCGCTACGCCCTGTTGCTGGAAAAGCACATGCCGGGATGGATGCGCAGTGCCCCGGCCCAGGCCATCACCCACATCCTGCAAACCATGCAGGAGTTGGGCAGCGCGGTGGAACGGGCGCGCGCCCCCGGCATTCCCGACCTTGCCCAGTTCAGCCAGCGCCACACCTTGCTCGGCTGGGTTCGCCAACGCCTGGCCGAGCGCCTGCAACGGGACCTGCGGGTGGCCACAGCGCCCCAGGACATCCGCATCAGCGTCACCCTGGCGCGGCGCATAGGCCCACTGCTCGACCCACTCAACCCCTCCAGCTACATTGCCGTGGCCAGCCGGCCGCAAGTCGGTGACACCATCGAGATGGTGCCGGTCAGCTACCAGTTGGACGAGCTGGCCCTGCTCAACGTGGCGTGGTTCGATGTCGATTACTGGCTCACCGCACGGGTGCAGCACGCCGACGGCAGCCTGATCGATGGCCTGGGGCCGGATCAGGTCAAGGCTATGGTCCGCGAGCTGGATGCCGGCGCCAGCTACAGCCAGTTCGTGCGCAAGCACCTGCTGCAAAGCGCCGAGGCGCGCTGGCGCATGGAAGCCCACGGGCGCATCAACCGCGCCCGGATGCGGGCCGAACTGGCCAAGGCGCGCTACGCCAGGCACCTGCTCCAAGACCCGTTCGAACGCGGCTACACCTGGGCGAAAACCGTGCTCGACCACCCGGACAGCGCGCAGCGTGCCAGCCTGGAACAACACCCTTTCGCGGTGCGCCAGGTCGTCATCGAAGGCCACACCCTGCAAGGTGTATTGCTGATCAACAGTTCCGTAGCCAACATCGACTCGCTCATGCTCTACACCCCGGATGCCCCAGACCGTCGCGCCTGGCGCGAATGGCACAACGCCCGGGCGTTGCTACGCGAGATCCGCAGAAACACGCCGCTGCGCACTTACCTCAAGGGGCGGGCCCCGGCAGCCAGCGCGGCGCGCCTGGAACAGCTGCTGGTCAAAGGCGGACTTAGCCCGCACCTGCGCCTGGATAGCATCGAGGGCAACCTGTTCGACGCCTGCTACCGCGCCGAGGTGCACGCCCTGATCGCCGAGGCCGACGCCAGTACCCGCAGCAATAGCGAACTGCTGGGCGAGTTCGGCCTGAACACCTTGCGGGTGATTCTCGACCTAGTAAGCCTCGTGTTGCCGGCGCCCGCCATGACCGCACTGGCCTTCGGCAGAATGGCAATCTCGATCTGGGATGGCCTTGAGGCCATGCACAAGGACGACCGCGAGGCAGCGCTGCACCACGCTATCGCGGCCATCAGCCATGCCACTGACGGTATCAACAGCTTCGCCGGCTCAGCCGTCATCCGTCGTGCCATGCGTGGCTTGCCACCGACCCCACCCAAGCCACTGCCGGCCAGCCATCAGGTGGAAGCGGAACTGGCCCGCTTGCGTTACCGCATCGACGGCGTCCATGACGCCAAGGTCTACGAGCAGGTCAACAGTGGGCCCGGGCCAGACCGCTATTTCATCCGCGACCTGCAAGGCCGCTTCTACCATGTCGAATTCGATGGCCAGCGCTGGCGGGCCGTCGACCCCAGGCAGCCGAGCGCTTACAGCCAACTGCCGGTCAAGCAACTAAGCAGCGGCGAATGGGTGGTGGATTCACCCGTGCTGTGGCACGACGGGCTGCCAGACTTGCAGGCACTGTTGGACGACTGCCAGCTTGAGCCCGCGCGGGAAGGCGAGGCTCTCCCCGAGGAAGAAGGGCTGTTCGATGCCGACGGCGAACTTTACCTGCGACTGCACAACTGGCAGTTGCCCGTACGCCGGCATTTGCTGGCAGGCCATTACCACTTGCAGTTGACTGAGGCCCGCGCCCCGGCCTGGGCGGTGTTGCGCCTGCAGCAAGGGCAGTGGCGCATCCGCGTGCGCCAGCCAGGCCTGAGCAGCGACTGGCTGGCGCTGCCACAGGCTGGGCGCGGTTAGTCGGCCAGGCGTGGCAGACGCTGGTCCAGGCGCTGATACAGCGCGCTGCTGCTCGGCCAGTTGCGCAGCAACCGGGCACGGTCACGGGCAAACGCTTTGGCAAAGCTCATCTGGGTGGCGTGCTGGCACATGGCGTCGAGGTCGATCAGCGACCAGCGCCCATCCACCCAGAACAGGTTGTGGCCTTTGAAGTCGCCGTGGCTGATGCGCTCGCGGATCAGCTGCTGCATCAGTTGCGCCAGAGCGTCGACCTGCTCGTCCGGGGCCTCGCCGCTTTCGACGAACGGGGCAAAGCACGCGGTCAGGTCCGGGCCGTCGATGTACTCGGTCAGCAGGTAGGCGCGGTTGCGCAGGCCAAGGGTGCGGGTTTCCAGCAGCGCCAGCGGGCGGGGCGTGGCGATGTCGAGGAACATCAGGCGATGGCCCTCGATCCAGGAGTGCCAGGCCCGGCTGGGGCGCCAGAAGCGTTTGAACCAGTGCGCGGTGTTCTTGATGTTGTAGCGTTTGAGCACCAACGGGCGACCGTCGACATCAATGCGCGCCACGCTGGCGGCGCCGCCGGTCTTGTACAGGTGGCCCTGATCCAGGTAGGTGTCGGCCTGCTCCAGCACCGGGGCCAGTGCCTGCACTTCACTGCGGCAGATGGCCCGCAGCCCCGACAGGCTGCGCTCGACACTGAACAGCGTGCACTCGCGCCCGGCCTTGTCCAGGTAATCTTTCAGGCGCCAGCTGCGCACCTTGTCGACCTGCTTGAGCAACGCTTCCAGCGGCAGCGCATGCTCGGCATTGGCCAGCAGGTAATGCACCAGCGCTTCCTCGATGAAGGGCTCCAGGCGCTTGGGCAACTGCGCGAAGAACACCCCGAGGTTTTCCAGCACGCGCTGGCGCGACAACTGCTGGCCTGGGGTTTCAGCCTTGATGCCGGCGCCGTCGATCAGGTACAGCTGGCCGCCTTGACGCAGCAGGTTGTCCAGGTGCAGGTCTTGCTGCCACAGGCCTTTGGCATGCATTTGCGCAACCGCCGTCAACGCCTCGCCGAGCACCAGGTGCTGCTCATCGGCAAGCATGGGCAAGTGCTCGACCGCGGCCCAGGCGTCGCCCAGGCTTTCGGCGTTTTCTATGAACTCGAACAACAGCCAGCCGCCTTCGCCTTCTTTCAGGCCATCGGCCAGCAGGCGTGGCGTGGTCAGGCCCTGGGCCGCCATCAGCCGGGCGCCGTCCAGCTCACGCTGGAAGTGGCGCGCAGCGTTGCCGCCGACCAGCAGCTTGGCCAGCACCTTGGTGCCCCGCCAGATACCCGCGCCCACGTAGCGTTGGCCAGGCAATACGCGCAGCAGGCTGAGCAGTTGCAAGTCTGCGGCGCCAGCGGCATCGGCCAGGGTGATGGTCAGCGGCACTTGCGGGCTGCGCCCGGCGGCTTTCAGTTCGGACAGGCGCATCAGCGGCCCTCCTTGTGGCGGCGGCGTTGCGTCAGGCGTTGCAGCCAGGTGTCGAGCACAGCGCTGCCTTCGGGCTGGGCCAGATAGGCGGCCAGCAGTACCCGTATATCAGCGTCGCTCCAGATACTGGCGCGGCGCAGCAGCGGCTCCAGGTCCTTGACCCGGTCGCGCATGCCGAACAGCAGCGGGCGGGTTTTCTCGAGGTCGATCAGTTGCGCCTGCCAGCCTTCGCGGCGCTCGCGCAGGAAGATGTGCTTGGGATAGAAACACCCGTGCATCTGCCCGGCAGCGTGCAGCGTGCGCGCCAACTGGCCGCATCCTTGCAGAATGCCGTGGCGCTGCGCCGGGACGAGCTGCGGCCACTGCGCCAGCAGGCGGTCAAGGTCGGTCCATTCGTCCAGCGCACGGGTCATCAGCACTGCGCGGTGCTGGCCGGCCTGCTTGCGCTCGCCGTAGAACACCGCCTGCAAGGCCGGGATGCCCAGCTTCTGGTAGCGGGTGATGTTGCGAAACTCACGGGCGAAGGTGGGCTCGCCAAACGGACGGTGCAGGCTGCGGGTAAAATAGTTGCTCTGGCGCTTGAGGTAGTAGCCCTTGCCTTCGAGTTCCAGGCGGAACACGCTGCTGAAACCGCCACGGCCGGTGTTCGGCTCGTCCACGGCCTCCAGTTGCAACGCCCACAACGCCTCGAAGTCGCTCAGGCCATGGCGCTTGAGCAGCGCCTGGTCGGCGCTGGCCAGGTAATCGGTCATTCCCTTCCCTCGAAAAAGCTCAGTACCTGGCGAACCCGGCGTTTATCCCGAGCGGTCAGGCGATCGTGCTGGCGGTACTGCAGGTAGAAGCGCAGGCGCTGCGTGGCCGACAGGTGATATTTGGCGACCTTGTCCAGGCACGCCAGGTCCTTGATCAGGCGGTGGCGCAGCATGAAGCCACGCCAGAAATCACCCGTTGGGCAATCGATGAAGAACAGCGTGCCCTGGTCATCCACCAGCAGGTTGCGCCACTTCAGGTCATTGTGGGCGAAGTGGTGGTCATGCATCTGCCGGGTATGCCGCGCCAGCTGGCGGCTCAGGTGGTCGACCCAGGCCCGGTCGCGCAGGCGCGGGTCGTTGCGCTCGGCCAGTGCCGAAAGGTCTTCGGTATTCGGCAGCTCACGGGTGATCATCGCCCCACGGCCAAACGCCAGGCCGTGGCGTTCAAGGCCCCAGGCCACCACTTCTGCCGTGGGAATGCCCCACTTGGCGAACTGCTTGAGGTTCTGCCACTCGGCCTTGATACGCGGGCGGCCAAGGTAGCGACGCATGTGCTTGCCGGCGCCGGTGTAGCGCTTGACGTAGTAGTTGACCCCATCACGCTCGACACGCACGACCTCGCTCAACGGGTCGCGGGTCAGGCGCTCGCCCTGCAGGGCAAACACCGCCTCGAGGCTGCCGAAGTCTGCTGCCAGGGCCTCATAGCCCGGCGCCAGTGTCCAACCCGCCATCAGAGTGCGTCCCCATAGCGTTGCTTGCGGTCGTAGAGTTTCTGCGCCTTGCGCTCAAGCCAGGCGAGCAGTGCCGCTTCGTCCTTGAGCACCTGGCGCAGCGGCTGCTGGAAGTAACCGCGCAAGAAGCGCAGTTTGTCGCGGCGGGTGAGGCCGATGTCCAGCGCCGAGAAATACAACGCCGCCAGGTCTTTGTCACGCCAGCGGCGGGTTATACGCGCGCGGGTTTGTGCGCGGTGCAGGTCGATCACCGACAGCCTGAAGTCGTCTGCGGTGACCGGGCGGTCGGTGTGCAGCAGGAAGTGGCAGATGTAGCAGTCACGGTGGTTGACCCCCGCACGGTGCATACTGCCGGTCATCTTCGCCACTTCGGCAATCAGCGCGTGCTTCAGGCGCGGTGCTGGCGGCTGCTTGACCCAGTCCAGGCTGAAGTCTTCCAGGCTGACGGTGGGCGCCAGCTCTTCGGTGACGATGAACGAATGCTGGGTCGCCGGGTTGCTGCCCCGCTCGCCGTAGGCCACGGCGGTCATGGTCGGCACACCGACCTGGTGCAGGCGCTCGATGGCGCGCCATTCCTGGCCGGCGCCGAGCACTGGCAGCTTGGCGCTGAACAGGTTCTTGAAAATCTCGCCCCAGCCAATGCCGCGGTGAATCTTGACGAAGAAACCTGCGCCCTCGACTTCGGTACGCAGCGTGCGGCGGCCTTCAAGCTCGCGGTACACCTCGCCCTGCAACTGCTCGACGGCGTCGAACGGGTCGCGCCCGGCCCACAAGCGCTTGAACGGCTCGGCCAGTATCAGCTTCATGCCTGCTCTCCAGCCAGAATCACGTCGGCGGCATGCTGCGGCATGCTGTACAGGTCGGCCGTGTCGGCAAACGCCACGCCGTTGTGCGACCACGCAGCGCGGGCCGCGTCGTCTTCGAGCATGCGTTGCAGGTAGCTGTTGAGCTGCTCCTGGGCGAACGGATCATCCAGCACCAGGCCGCAATCGGCCTCGGCGATGTAATGGGCATAGCCGCACACTTTCGAAACCAGCACCGGCAAGCCTGCGACCAGCGCCTCAAGCAGCACCGTGCCGGTGTTTTCGTTGTACGCCGGGTGGATCAGCAGGTCGGCGCCGAGCAGGAAGCGCGGGATATCGCTGCGGCCCTTGAGGAACTGCACCTGATCGCCCAGGCCCAAAGCTGCGCTCTGTACCTGGAACAGCTTGGGGTCGTCCTGGCCGATTACCATCAACCGGGTGCGCTTGCGCAGGTGGGCCGGCAGCGCAGCCACAGCCTTGATGCTGCGGTCCACGCCCTTGGTCTTGAATCCCGAGCCGATCTGCACCAGCAGCAGCTCGTCATCGGCCAGGCCGAACTCACGGCGAAACTCGGCGCGAATGGCATCTGCGTCAGCCGGGCGGCGACGGTCCGGGGAAATACCAGGCGGCAACAGGTGGAAGCGCGCCTCGGGCGTGCCGTAATGCTTGATGAACAGCGGCTGCTGGACCTCGGAGATCATCAGCACCTCGGTGCGAGCATCCTTGGCGAATACGGCGCGCTCGTAGTCGGCAAAGTGGCGATAGCGGCCCCAGCGCCGGTACAGGCCGCCGCGCAAGGTCTGGGCTTTGTCTTCGAAGCAGCCGTCGGCGGCATAGTAGACATCCAACCCTGGCATTTTGTTGAAGCCGATCAGGCGGTCGACCGGGCGCTTGGCAAGGTCGGCCTGCATCCAGGCGGTGAGCTTTTCGTTGCGTCGATGGTTGAACAGCGCCTTGACCGGCGCCACCAGCACTTCGAAGCCCGGCGGAATGTCGCCTTCCCAGATCAGCGTATACACGCGGATCTGGTGGCCACGCCGTTGGCATTCGAGGGCGATGCGCATGAAGTCGCGCTGCAGCCCGCCAAACGGGAAATATTTATAGAGCACAAAAGCCAATTGCATCAACGCACATCCTCAGCCAGCAGCAGCGCGCTCAAGCGGCCCGCAACATGCTCGGGATTCAAGCGAGTGAAGCACAGCGGCCACTCGCGTTTGAGATCGAACCGGCGCAGATCCTCGGCGCTCGGTTTATAGGTGCACTTCTTCTGCAAGCACGGGGCGCAGGGGAAGTTGCTTGCCTGGTGGATCTGGGCGCGTCCGTAGGCACCGGTCAAACCAGGGTTGGTAGGGCCAAACAGCGAAATGGTCGGCACATCCAGGGCGGCGGCCAGATGGCCCAGCCCGGTGTCCACCGCCACGCAGGCCTTGGCCGCTGCCAGTACACGGGCAACACCCGCCAGGTTCAGCTTGGGCAGCACCTGGCAGTTGCCCAGGCCTTGGGCAATACGCTCGGCCCGGGCCTTTTCTGCGGGGTTGCCCCAAGGCAGCATCACCTGCAGATTGCGCCGGCCCATCCGCTCGGCCAGCTCGCGCCAGTAGGCCTCGGGCCAGTGTTTGGTGGCCCAGGTGGTGCCATGCAGAAACACCACATAAGGCGCGGCAGGCGGCAGTTGCAGGCGGTTCAGGTCAAGGCCGTAATCGCCCAGCCCTTCGGGCAGGTCGTAGGCCAGGGCCAGGGCGAACAGCTGGCGAACACGCTCCACGGCATGCTGGCCAACGGCGACCGACAGGCGCCGGTCATAGAAACGGCTGGCCCAGCCTTCACGGGCCGAATAGCGGTCAAGGCCCGCGACCGGCGCCTTGACGTAGCGGGTCAGCCAGGCCGACTTGACCAGGCCCTGGGCGTCGATCACCAGGTCGTACTTGCGCTCGCGCACACGCTGCTTGAACGCCTTCCACTCACCGCTCTTGATGGTTTGCCAGATGTTCTTGCGCCAGCGCCGGATCGCCACCGGGATAACCTGGTCGACCGCCGGGTGCCAGCTTGGGATTTCGGCAAAGCCCTCCTCCACCACCCAGTCGAAACGGATGCCGGGGATGGCCTGTGCGGCGTCGGTAATGGCCGGAAGGGTGTGAATGACGTCGCCCAACGACGACGTCTTGATGATCAGTACCCGCACTCAGTCGACCTCGGCCACGGTGTCGATCAGGCTCGGCCCGCCCAGGCTGTGCAGGGCGGCGATGACTTTTTGCGGCTCCAGCAGGCGCAGGCAGTTGTAGTGGCCGAAGCGGCAGGTGCGGTCAAAGCACGGGCTGCATTCGATACCGGTACGCACCACCTCGACCTGGTCGGCCAACGGCGGGGTGAAGCCGGGCGAGGTCGAGCCGTACACCGCCACCAGCGGGCGGTTGAGCGCCGCAGCAACGTGCATCAGGCCCGAATCGTTGGACACCACGGCGCTGGCGCAGGACATCAGGTCGATGGCTTCAGCCAGCGAGGTTTCGCCCGCCAGGTTGACCGACTCTTCGCGCAGCCCCGGGATCAGCCGCTCGCGAATCTGCTCGCCCACCGGGTGGTCGTTTTTCGAGCCGAACAGCCACACTTGCCAGCCTTGGCGGACCATGGCATCGGCCACCTCGGCATAGTGCTCGGCCGGCCAGCGCTTGGCCTCGCCGAACTCGGCGCCGGGGCACAGGGCCAACACCGGGCGGTCCAGGGCCAGCTCGAACTTGGCCAGCGCCGCGTCGCGGCTGGCGGCTTCGATCTGCAGGGTCGGCCGTGGGTAGGGCTGCGGCAGTTCAGTGCCCGGCGCATAGGCCAGGGCCATGAAACGCTCGATCATCAGCGGGTAGCGCGCCTTGTCGAGCTTGCGCACGTCGTTGAGCAGCAGGTAGCGCATCTCGCCGCGCCAGCCGGTGCGCTTGGGGATACCGGCAAAGTACGGCACCAACGCCGACTTGAGCGAGTTGGGCAGCAGGATCGCCTGGTCGTACTGGCCAGCCAGCGATTTGCCGATGCGCCGGCGCGTGGCCAGTTCGAGCGCGCCATGGCCGAGCGGGAAGCTCAAGGCCTGGCGCACTTCGGGCATGCGTTCGAGGATCGGCCGGCTCCACTCGGGTGCCAGCACATCGATCACGCAGTCGCGATGCTGTTGTTTCAGGCACTGGAACAAGGTCTGCGCCATCACCATGTCGCCGACCCAGCTGGGGCCAATGATCAGTATTCTCATGCTTTATCCAGAAACATTCGGGGAGGCTGCAGGCTGATCTGCAACCTGGCCTCCCCTCTTTATATTCAGGCTATGTGGCCGACAGTGTACCACTGGGGTCCAGATCGCGGTGCAAGCCCCACGCCGAGGTTGTCGGGCATGGTTGCGCGCAGGCTTGTTGCGCCCTCATCGCAGGCTGTCGCCAGCTCCCACAGGGCTCTGGGCCAAACCGCAATAATGCGGCTGTGCGCGGTCTCTGTGGGAGCTGGCGACAGCCTGCGATGAGGCCCGGACAGGCATGTAATCTCCCACGAGCCACGACGCCTTAACTCAGCCCCAATTCACCCCAAATCCGCCGTACTTGGCCACGCTCGTCGACAAATTGCGCAGCGTCGATAACCCCGGCCTGCTTCTGCAACGCCTGGCGGTGCGAGGCGGCGCGGAATGCCTTGTACACCTCACGCAGCAGCACGGCATCGCTTGCAGGCAGCAAACCGGCTTGTTCGAGTTCTTCGAGGATGCGGATGTTATCGGTCCAGCGCAGTAGCTCTGGGTGCTCGTGGGACCAAGCCAAAGCCGCGTATTGCACCATAAATTCGAGGTCCACGATACCGCCGGCATCCTGCTTGATGTCGAACGGCTGGCCGGCGTCAAAGGCATTGGCGGCGGTGCCTGCAGCGGTGCCCTTGGTGCCGAGGTTATCGCGCATCTTGGCGCGCATCTCGCTCACCTCGGTGCGCAACGTGGCAAGGTCGCGGGCCTTGCCCAGCACCCGCGCGCGCACGCCTTCGAACGCACTGCCCACCTGCTTGCAGCCCACCAGCACGCGGGCGCGTACCAGCGCCTGGTGCTCCCAGGTCCAGGCCTCGCTTTGCTGATAGCGCTCGAACGCGCCCAGCGAACTCACCAGCAGGCCCGCAGCGCCGGACGGGCGCAGGCGCATGTCGACGTCATACAGCTGGCCCGAGTTGGTCTGGGTAGTCAGCAGGTGAATGATGCGCTGGCCCAGGCGGGTGAAGAACTGCGCGCCGTCGATGGGCTTGGCGCCGTCGGTCTCGGCATTCGGGTCGCCGTCGTGGATGAACACCAGGTCCAGGTCCGAGCCGTGGCCCAGTTCGATGCCGCCCACCTTGCCGTAGCCGACAATAATGAACCCGGGGTCGCACAGGCTACCGTCGCTGCGCTGCGGTTGGCCGTGGCGGGCGACGGTCTGGCGCCAGGCCAGGGCCAGCACCTGATCGAGGATCGCCTCGGCCAGCCAGGTCAGGTAGTCGCTGACCTTCATCAGTGGCAGGTTGCCGGTGATCTCGGACGCGGCCACCCGCAGGCTGTGGGCCAGCTTGAAATGGCGCAGGGCTTCCATTTGCTGCTCAAGGTCATCCTCGGGGATGCGCGTCAGGCGTTCACGCAGCTCGGCGGCAAGCTCCGGGGCCAGCGGCGGGCTGAACAGCCGGCCTTCGTTGAGCAGTTCGTCGAGCAGCAGCGGGTAGCGGGCGATCTGTTCGGCAATCCACGGGCTGGCCGCACATAACGTCAGCAGCCGGCGCAGGGCGCCGGGGTTTTCGGTCAGCAGCACCAGGTATGCCGAACGCCGGGCCACCGCCTCGACCAACGGCAGCACCCGCTCCAGCACCAGGTCAGGGTCGTCGTGCTCGACGGCTTGGGCCAGCAGGCGCGGAATGAACGCATCCAGCCGTTCACGGCCGATACGCTGGATCGAGCGCAGCGACGGGCTGGTGCGCAAGCCGTTGAGCCGGCGCAGCGCATCGGCCGGCTTTTTGAAGCCGGCTTCTTCAAGCTGCCGGCAGGCGGCCTCTTCATCCTGGGCCTGTTCCCACAGCGGCGACCACTCACCGCCCACCACCAGTTCACCCTCGGCATCATCTTCGTCTGGGTCGGCGATCACCTGGCGGAAGTGCCAGTCGATGCGCCCGCGCCAGTGCATCAACTGCTCGTGGAAGCTGGCCCAGCCGCTGAAACCGAGCATATAGGCGATACGCTCGCGGTCGGTAGCGTCGTCCGGCAGCATCTGCGTCTGGCGGTCGGCGATGGCCTGGATGGCGTGCTCGGTGTAACGCAGGAATTGGTAGCCTTCGCGCAGTTCAGTGACCACTGCCGGCGGCAGGTAGCCCTGCCCTTCCAGGGTGGCCAGCACTTTCAGCAAGGGCCGCTGTTGCAGGCTGAGGTCGCGCCCGCCGTGGATCAGCTGGAAGGCCTGGGCGATGAACTCGACCTCGCGAATACCGCCAGCGCCCAACTTGATGTTGTCGGCCATGCCTTTGCGCCGCACTTCCTGCTGGATCAACTGCTTCATGGTGCGCAGCGCTTCGATGGCCGAGAAGTCCAGGTAACGCCGGTAGACGAACGGGCGCAGCATTTCCTGCAATTGCGCGCCGGCAGCCTGGTCGCCGGCCACCACACGCGCCTTGATCATCGCGTAGCGTTCCCAGTCGCGGCCTTGGTCCTGGTAGTACTGCTCCAGGGCATTGAAGCTCAGCACCAGCGCACCGGCCGAGCCATAGGGGCGCAGGCGCATGTCGACGCGGAACACGAAGCCATCGACGGTCACCGGGTCCAGCGCCTTGATCAGGCGCTGCCCCAGGCGGGTGAAGAACTCCTGGTTTTCCAGCGAGCGCTTGACCCCCTCGGTTTCGCCGCCTTCGGGGAAGGCGAAGATCAGGTCGATGTCCGACGACAGGTTCAGCTCCACGGCGCCCAGCTTGCCCATACCCAGCACCACCATGTGCTGCGGCTGGCCGCTGCGCTGGCCGATGGGGGTGCCGAACTGCTGGCAATGGCGCGGGTACAGCCATTGATAGGCTTCGTCGATGGCCGCATCGGCCAGGTCCGAGAGGTCGCGGCAGGTTTCGCCCAGCGCCGCCTGGCGGGTGATGTCGCGCCAGATGATGCGCAGTTGCTGGCGATTGCGCTCGCGGCGCAGGTTGCGCGCCAGTTCATCCTCGCTCTGCGCCGCTTGCGCCACGGCGCTGACGTGCCCGCGCAACTCGCCGGGGGCGTAGGCGCGGTCCATCTGGCCGCTGCCCAGCAGCTCGAACAGCACCGCCGGCTCACGCTGGGCGTGGGTGAGCACGAACTCGCTGGCCGCCGCCACCTGATCGAACTGGCGGCGGTGCTCGGCGCTCAGGCTATCGAGTTGCAGATCAGGGTGGCCGGCCAATGCCTCGCGAAGGAACTGTTGGTTACGGGCGACCAGTGGTTGCAGGGCTGCGGGCAGATCGGACGGCAAAGGCAGGCGCATGGTCTATCCTTGATCGGCGTGAAAGAGAGAGGTTGGGGTAGAAAAAACACTCATGGCTGACGGTTGGACTGTCGTACAAAAGTTGTAAATAGCTGAAAAAGCCACATTCATGGTTGAAAACATCACGTTTTACCTGCTCGTGGCACACAGCCAACCAACATGAACGATTTTCTCCACAACCCGGAGTGCGACCAAACGTCGCATTTGTGTAGTTTTACTACTACCCATGGCGCGCAAAAGCATGAAATGCGAATCCATTTGTAGTAAAACTACACCGCGCCGGATGACTGTCCGGTATTCCAAGAATTCACGACGTCTGCCCATAAGGCCAGTCGCAAACTCAGGCCATCGATTCTGGTGGCCTTTCCGCCCTGGAGCAAGCCATGCAAGACCTCGATCCAATCGAAACCCAGGAATGGCTGGATGCCCTGGAGTCGGTCCTCGACAAAGAAGGCGAAGACCGCGCTCATTACCTGATGACCCGTATGGGCGAGCTGGCCACCCGTAGTGGTTCGCAGCTGCCATATGCCATCACCACGCCATACCGCAACACCATCCCTGTCACCCACGAAGCACGCATGCCTGGCGACCTGTTCATGGAACGCCGCATCCGCTCGCTGGTGCGTTGGAACGCCTTGGCCATGGTCATGCGCACCAACCTGAAAGACTCGGACCTGGGCGGCCACATCTCGAGCTTCGCCTCCAGCGCCACGCTATACGATATCGGCTTCAACTACTTCTTCCAGGCCCCGACCGAAGAACACGGCGGCGACCTGGTGTTCTTCCAGGGCCACGCCTCGCCTGGCGTCTACGCCCGCGCCTTCATGGAGGGCCGCATCAGCGAAGACCAGATGAACAACTTCCGCCAGGAAGTGGACGGTAACGGCCTGTCGTCGTACCCGCACCCTTGGCTGATGCCTGACTTCTGGCAGTTCCCGACCGTCTCGATGGGCCTTGGCCCGATCCAGGCGATCTACCAGGCCCGCTTCATGAAGTACCTCGAAGCGCGCGGCTACATCCCGGCCGGCAAGCAGAAGGTCTGGTGCTTCATGGGCGACGGCGAGTGCGACGAGCCGGAATCCCTGGGCGCGATCTCCCTGGCTGGCCGCGAGAAGCTGGACAACCTGATCTTCGTCATCAACTGCAACCTGCAGCGCCTCGACGGCCCGGTTCGCGGCAACGGCAAGATCATCCAGGAACTCGAAGGCGTGTTCCGTGGCGGTGGCTGGAACGTCAACAAAGTCGTCTGGGGCCGTTTCTGGGACCCACTGCTGGCCAAGGACACCAACGGTGCCCTGCAGCGCCGCATGGACGAAGTCATCGACGGCGAGTACCAGAACTACAAAGCCAAAGACGGCGCGTACGTTCGTGAGAACTTCTTCAACACCCCGGAACTCAAGGCCATGGTCGAAGACCTGTCCGACGACGAGATCTGGAAGCTCAACCGTGGCGGCCACGACCCGTACAAGGTCTACGCGGCGTATCACCAGGCGGTCAACCACAAAGACCAGCCAACCGTGATTCTGGCCAAGACCATCAAGGGTTACGGCACCGGTGCTGGCGAAGCCAAGAACACCGCGCACAACACCAAGAAGGTCGACGTCGACAGCCTGCGTCACTTCCGTGACCGCTTCGACATCCCGGTCAAGGATGCCGACCTCGAAAACCTGCCGTTCTTCAAGCCAGAAGAAGGCTCCGCCGAAGCCAAGTACCTGGCCGAGCGCCGTGCTGCCCTGGGCGGTTTCGTGCCTCAGCGCCGTGCCAAGAGCTTCAGCATCCCGACCCCGCCACTGGAAACCCTCAAGGCAATCCTGGACGGCTCGGGCGACCGTGAAATCTCCACCACCATGGCTTTCGTGCGCATCCTGGCGCAGTTGGTCAAGGACAAGGAAATCGGCCAGCGCATCGTCCCGATCATCCCGGACGAAGCCCGTACCTTCGGTATGGAAGGCATGTTCCGCCAGTTGGGCATCTACTCGTCGGTCGGCCAGCTCTACGAGCCAGTCGATAAAGACCAGGTGATGTTCTACCGCGAAGACAAGAAGGGCCAGATCCTCGAAGAAGGCATCAACGAAGCCGGCGCCATGTCGTCGTTCATCGCTGCCGGTACTTCGTACAGCTGCCACAACCAGCCGATGCTGCCGTTCTACATCTTCTACTCGATGTTCGGTTTCCAGCGTATCGGTGACCTGGCCTGGGCCGCTGGCGACAGCCGCACCCGTGGCTTCCTGATCGGCGGTACCGCCGGCCGTACCACGCTGAACGGCGAAGGCCTGCAGCACGAAGACGGTCACAGCCACATGATGGCGGGCACCATCCCGAACTGCCGCACCTATGATCCGACCTACGGCTACGAGCTGGCGGTGATCATCCAGGACGGCATGAAGAAGATGACCGAAGAGCAACAGGACATCTTCTACTACATCACCGTGATGAACGAATCCTACCAGCAGCCAGCCATGCCGGCCGGTGTCGAGGAAGGCATCATCAAGGGCATGTACCTGCTCGAAGAAGACACCAAGGAAGCGGCGCACCACGTCCAGCTGATGGGCTCCGGCACCATCCTGCGTGAAGTCCGCGAAGCGGCGAAGATCCTGCGTGAAGAGTTCAACGTCGGTGCCGACGTGTGGAGCGTCACCAGCTTCAACGAACTGCGTCGCGACGGCCTGGCCGTAGAGCGCGCCAACCGCCTCAAGCCTGGTCAGAAGCCTCAGCAGAGCTATGTTGAAGAGTGCCTGACCGGCCGCAAAGGTCCGGTTATCGCGTCCACCGACTACATGAAGCTGTTCGCCGAACAGATTCGCCAGTGGGTGCCGAGCAAAGAGTTCAAAGTCCTGGGTACCGACGGTTACGGTCGCAGCGACAGCCGCAAGAAGCTGCGTCACTTCTTCGAAGTCGACCGCCACTTCGTGGTGCTGGCTGCCCTGGAAGCCCTGGCTGACCGTGGCGAGATCGAACCCAAGGTTGTGGCTGACGCCATCGTCAAGTTCGGCATCGACCCGGACAAGCGCAACCCACTGGACTGCTGAGGAGTATTTTTAAGTGAGCGAACTCATTCGCGTACCTGACATCGGCAGCGGTGAAGGTGAAATCATCGAGCTGTTCGTCAAGGTCGGTGACCGTATCGAGGCCGACCAGAGCCTGCTGACCCTGGAGTCCGACAAGGCCTCCATGGAGATCCCGGCGCCCAAGGCCGGTATCGTCAAGGAACTGAAGGTCAAGCTGGGCGACCGCCTGAAAGAAGGCGACGAGCTGCTGGTTCTGGAAGCGGAGGG
This sequence comes from Pseudomonas farsensis, assembly GCF_014268805.2. Taxonomy (GTDB): domain Bacteria; phylum Pseudomonadota; class Gammaproteobacteria; order Pseudomonadales; family Pseudomonadaceae; genus Aquipseudomonas; species Aquipseudomonas farsensis. The sequence continues at coordinate 1,045,984 of NZ_JABWRF020000002.1, read as the reverse complement.
CGCTTCGGCGTCCGAAGCGCCGGCTGCTGAAGCCGCGCCTGCCCAGGCTGCTGCACCTGCACCTGCCGCCGAAGCCGCACCGGCCCCAGCACCTGCTGCAGCCCCGGCTGCTGCCAGCGTGCAGGACATCCACGTGCCGGACATCGGCTCGTCGGGCAAGGCCAAGATCATCGAAGTGCTGGTCAAGGCCGGCGACACCGTCGAAGCCGACCAGTCGCTGATCACCCTGGAGTCCGACAAGGCCTCCATGGAGATCCCGTCGCCTGCCGCTGGCGTGGTGAAGGAAGTGATCTGCAAGCTGGACGACGAAGTCGGCACCGGCGACCTGATCCTCAAGCTGGAAATCGCAGGTGCTGCACCTGCTGCTGCCCCGGCTCCGGCCGCTGCTGCCGCTCCGGCCAAGGCTGAAGCTGCGGCACCTGCCGCTGCTGCCCCGGCTGCCCCGGCTGCTGCTCCGGCTGCAACCGCGCCGGCTGCTGGCAACAACGCCAAGGTGCACGCCGGCCCAGCCGTGCGTCAGCTGGCCCGTGAATTCGGCGTCGAACTGGGTGCTGTGTCGGCCACTGGCCCGCACGGTCGCATCCTCAAGGAAGACGTGCAGGTTTACGTCAAAGCCATGATGCAAAAGGCCTCGGCCGCACCGGCAGCTGCCGGCGCAACCGGCGGCGCTGGCATCCCGCCGATTCCGGTGGTCGACTTCAGCAAGTTCGGCGAAGTCGAAGAAGTGGCCATGACCCGCCTGATGCAGGTCGGCGCCGCCAACCTGCACCGCAGCTGGCTGAACGTGCCACACGTTACCCAGTTCGACTCGGCTGACATCACTGAGCTGGAAGCTTTCCGCGTTGCCCAGAAAGCCGTTGCAGAGAAGGCCGGCGTCAAGCTGACCGTCCTGCCACTGCTGCTCAAGGCCTGCGCCTTCCTGCTCAAGGAACTGCCAGACTTCAACAGCTCGCTGGCACCAAGCGGCAAAGCTGTCATCCGCAAGAAGTACGTGCACATCGGCTTTGCCGTGGACACCCCGGATGGTCTGCTGGTCCCGGTGATCAAGAACGTCGACCAGAAGAGCCTGCTGCAACTGGCTGCCGAAGCTGCGGCGCTGGCTGAAAAAGCCCGCACCAAGAAACTCTCGGCCGATGACATGCAGGGCGCCTGCTTCACCATCTCCAGCCTCGGCCACATTGGCGGCACCGGCTTCACGCCGATCGTCAACGCGCCGGAAGTGGCGATCCTCGGTGTTTCCAAGGCAACCATCCAGCCAGTCTGGGATGGCAAGGCCTTCCAGCCCAAGCTGATGCTGCCGCTGTCGCTGTCGTACGATCACCGTGTGATCAACGGCGCCGCCGCCGCACGCTTCACCAAGCGCCTGGGCGATGTGCTGACCGACATCCGCACCATGCTGCTGTAACCAGCAGCCAACCGGCCTGCCACTGCGCAGGCCGGTCCTGTTTCGAGCTGCCACGCTCGTACCTCAACCCCGCCAATTGGCGGGGCTTTTTTTGCCTGCCGCTTTCACGCCCGCAGCGCAGCCTAAAACCCCGCGCACGAACTACAGATGTCGCCCACTTGGCCGACAACCTGTTCACAGCATCCCTCATGGCCGCTTGCCAGCGCTGGGGGACATGATGCACCCTTGCCCAAAGCGCCGCCGCATAGCCCGTGGCCCGCCGCGCCAACCGCCTTGTTCAAGCGAGTCTTCGATGAAAAGCCAACCCGATGCCGCCAGCCGAGTGGCGGCCGAGGTCGTCACGCAGCTCCCCGTGCCCTCGCGGCTCGGCATGCTGCGTTTCGAACGGCTCAACGAAGCCAGCTGGGCCATGCTTTACGTCGACCCGAACTGCGAACGGCAATTCGGCCTGGCCGCTGCCGAACTGTGCAACCTGATCAATGCACCGTACGCCAGCCTCATGGAGCCCGAGGCGCGCTACAAGCTGCACGATGACATCCAGTCGCAACTGGCGCAGCGCAACCACTATCGGGTGCGCTACACCCTGCACTGCGGCCCCGAGCCGCTGCGCCTGCTCGAAGTCGGCGAGAGCTACAAGCAGCATAATCGGCAACTGCTGCGCGGCTACCTGACGGTGCTCGACGACCAGCCGATGGACGGCCCGCAACTCGACGCCAACGACCTGGAATCGCGCAACAGCCGCCTGCAACTGGCCCTGCAGCTCAACCAGCATGCGCAGCAGGAACAACTGGAGCACCTTGAGCGGGTACGGGCGCAGCAGGACCTGATCCTGCGCCTGGCGCGCCAGCGCTACAGTGTCGGCAACTCGTTGCTTGAGGCCGCACAGTTGATCACCCGCAGCGCCTGCGAAATCTACAACGTCGATTGCGCGAGCATCTGGTACCTGAACGAGCAGCGGCTGGAGCCGATCAGCGCCTGGTACCGCATCGAACAGCAGCACCGCCTGCCCGAGGCGATCGACGCCAGCCGCTTCCCTGATTACCTCGAAGCCCTGCACGCCAGCCGCGCCATCGACGCGCACAACGCCAGCCACGACCCGCGCACCCGCGAGATGTCCGAGCTGCTGCACGGCGACATCGACAACGCCATGCTCGATGCCAGTATCCGCATCGATGGCCAAGTGGTTGGCGTGCTGTGCCTGGAGCAGTCGGGCAAGGCCCGCGCCTGGCAGTCCGACGAAATTGCCTTTGCCGGCGAGCTGGCCGACCAGTTTGCCCAGGTCATCAACAACCACAACCGGCGCACGGCCGCCAGCGCCCTGCACCTGTTCCAGCGTGCGGTCGAGCAAAGCGCCAGTGCGTTCTTGCTGGTCAATTGCGACGGCGTGGTGGAATACGTCAACCCAAGCTTCACCGCCATCACCCAGTACAGCACCGACGAGGTCCAGGGCCACCACCTGGCCGAGCTGCCGGCGCTGGAAAACCTCAGCGAGCTGCTGTTCGATTCGCCGTCGAGCCTGGCCATGGGCAACAGCTGGCAGGGCGAATTCAAAAGCCGGCGCAAAAACCTCGAACCCTACTGGGGGCAACTGTCGATTTCCAAGGTGTATGGCGACAACCGCGAGTTGACCCATTACATCGGCATCTACGAAGACATCACCCAGAGCAAGCTGGCCCAGCAGCGCATCGAGCGCCTGGCCTATACCGACAACCTGACCACCCTGGGCAACCGCCCGGCGTTCATCAGAAGCCTCGACGAACGCTTTGCCCGCGACAGCGCCAGCCCCATCTGCCTGCTGCTGGTGGACATCGACAATTTCAAGCGCATCAACGACAGCCTTGGCCACCAGACCGGCGACAAGCTGTTGATCAGCCTGGCCCGGCGCCTGCGCAACAGCCTGAACAGCGGCGGCAGCCTGGCGCGCTTTGCCAGTAACGAATTTGCCGTGCTGCTCGATGACACCACCTTGGAAGACGGCCAGCGTGTTGCCCAGCAACTGCTGCGCACACTCGACAAACCGATGTTCGTCGACAACCAGCTGATCAACGTCACCGCCTCCGTGGGCCTTGCGTGCGCCCCGCTGCACGGCGCCGACCCGGCCACGCTGATGAAAAACGCAGGCCTGGCCCTGCACAAGGCCAAGGCCAACGGCAAGCATCAGGTGCAGGTGTTCACCGAGGTGCTCAATGCCGAGGCCAGCTACAAGCTGTTCGTCGAGAACAACCTGCGCCGCGCGCTGACCCAGAACGAGCTGGAAGTCTTCTACCAGCCCAAGCTGTGCCTGCGCAGTGGTCGCCTGCTGGGGCTGGAGGCGCTGCTGCGCTGGAACCACCCGGAGCGCGGCATGATCCGCCCCGACCAGTTCATCAGCGTGGCCGAAGAAACCGGGCTGATCATCCCCATTGGCAAATGGGTGGTGCGCCAGGCCTGCCGCATGAGCCAGCAACTGCGCGAGGACGGCCTGGGCAACCTGCACGTGGCGATCAACCTGTCGCCCAAGCAGTTCTCCGACCCGGAGCTGGTGAATTCCATTGGCAGCATCCTCAAGGAAGAAGCCCTGCCGCCGCACCTGCTGGAGCTTGAGCTCACCGAAGGGCTGCTGCTTGAGGCCAGCGAAGACACCCACCGCCAGCTCGACGAGCTCAAGGCACTGGGGCTGACCCTGGCGATGGACGATTTTGGTACTGGCTACTCGTCGCTGAGCTATCTGAAAAAGTTTCCGATCGACATCATCAAGATCGACCGCAGCTTCATCAACGAGATCCCGGACAACCAGGACGACATGGAGATCACCTCGGCGGTGGTGGCCATGGCCCACAACCTCAAGCTCAAGGTGGTTGCAGAAGGCATCGAGACGCCGGCGCAACTGGCCTTCCTGCGCCGGCACCGCTGCGATGTGGGCCAGGGGTATCTGTTCGACCGGCCAATTCCGGGGCGTGAGCTGAGCGAGAAGCTGCGCCGCTATCCGCGCGGGCCTCTGGCCTGACAGCGGCGTAAAGCTCGGGCACTATAGACACCATCACTTGCTGTCTGGGGCTGCTATGCAGCCCTATCGCAGGCTGGCGCCAGCTCCACAGGGACCGCGGCGCCCCTGTAGGAGCTGGCGCCAGCCTGCGATAGGGCCGCACAGCGGCCCCAGGTTCTTGAATATCAAACAGAGGAACGGCCATGGTCCTGCGTTCGGAAATCCTGGTGAACAAAAACGTCATGCCTACTGCGGAGCAAGCTTTGCCTGGCCGCGAAACGCCAATGACGCTGCCCGAGTTCCACTACGTGTTCAAAGACACCCCGCTGCTGGGCCCATTCTTTGAAGGCAGCGTCGACTTCGCGATCTTCGGCCTGGGCTGCTTCTGGGGCGCCGAGCGCCGCTTCTGGCAGCGTGAAGGCGTGGTCAGCACCGTGGTGGGCTATGCCGGCGGCTTTACCCCTAACCCCACCTACGAAGAAGTCTGCTCGGGCCTGACCGGCCACACCGAAGTGGTGCTGGTGGTGTTCGACAAGGACAAAGTCAGCTACCGCGAGCTGCTGGCGATGTTCTGGGAGCTGCACAACCCAACCCAAGGCATGCGCCAGGGCAACGACGTCGGCACCCAGTACCGCTCGGCCATCTACTGCACCTCGCCTGAGCAACTGGCAGAAGCCAAGGCCAGCCGCGATGCCTTCCAGGCCGAGCTGAGCAAAGCCGGCTTCGGCGAAATCACCACCGAAATCGACCAGGCGCCAACGGTGTACTTCGCCGAGGCGTACCACCAGCAGTACCTGGCCAAGAACCCCAACGGCTATTGCGGCATCGGCGGCCTGGGCGTGTGCCTGCCGCCCAGCCTGCAAGGGAACTGAGCCATGATCCTGTTCCATTCGCCCTTGTCGCCGTTTGTGCGCAAGGTAATGGTGGTGCTGCACGAGACCGGCCAACTCGACCGGGTCACCCTGCAGGCGGTTAACATCAGCCCGGTCAACGGTGACGAGCAGCTCAACCAGGGCAACCCGATCGGCAAGATCCCTGCCCTGCGCCTGCAGGACGGCAGCGTGCTGCACGACAGCCGGGTGATCTGCGAGTACCTCGACACCCAGCACGTCGGCGACCCGTTGCTGCCGCGCGAAGGCTCGGCGCGCTGGCGCCGGCTGACGCTGGCCTCCCAAGCCGATGCGATCATGGATGCAGCCGTGGGTACACGGTACGAAACCTTCCTGCGCCCTGCCGACAAGCAGTGGGACGGCTGGGTGGCGGCGCAGAGCGAGAAGATCCGCCGCAGCCTGGCCAACCTCGAACAGGAGCACCTTGCCGAGCTGGCGTCGGGGTTTGACCTGGCCGCCATCGGGGTGGCCTGTGCGCTGGGTTACCTGGACTTGCGTCAGCCTGAGTTCGGCTGGCGTGAGCGCCAGCCGGGGTTGGCGGCATGGTATGCCGAGGTGAGCCAGCGGGCGTCGATGCTGGCGACCTTGCCGCAGACCTGAAGGCGCTCTTCGCGGGGCTTGCAAGAGAACCTGTGGGATCTATGGTTTCTCTATGGTTTTGTGCAAGCTGGTGGTGGCCTCATCGCAGGCTGTCGCCAGCTCCCACAGGTTCAAGGCAAGGCCTCGATGTTGCGACTGTGCGCGGTCTCTGTGGGAGCTGGCGCCAGCCTGCGATGAGGCCGGTGCAGCGGGCACATAACCGCCGTGAGCTGCATCGCCCCGCGATGGCGTCAACTGGCCCTTACCGGAAACAACTGCCCAATCCTCAGCGCCAACCAGCGCCCCAGTTCGCGATCCTCCCTCATACCCCCCTCCCCACGCGCGACCAGTCCAGACGGCGGGTCAGCACCATGAACACACCCAACAGGCCGAAGCACAGCAGCGAGCCCATCAACAGCGCGTAATCCTCGGCGCTAAGCAAGCCGTAGAGCATGGCGTACAACGCCGATAGCCCCGCGGCAAAGCCCACCCCTCGGCCGACACTGTGCAGCACATGGCTCAGGTAGAAGCCCAGCAACAGCACACAGGCCGATGCTGACAAGCCATACGCCAGGGCAAAGCCCAGGTGCTCGGACAGCGACAGCAACAGCAGGTAGAAGAACGCCAGGGCGGCGCCGACCAGGATGTACTGCACCGCATGCACGCTCAGGCTTTTGAGCACCTCGAACAGGAAGAAGCCGGCAAAGGTAAGGGCAATGAACAGCAGCGCGTATTTGATTGCCCGCTCGCTCTTCAGGTATTGGTCCACCGGGTCGACGAAGCTCACGCCAAAGGTGGTGCCCAGGTAGGTGTTGCACGCCTCCGGGCTTACGCAGCGGCTCAGTGCGTCTTCCAGGTTGGTGGCAAAGAACGAGGTCTGCCAGTGGGCGCTGAAGCCAGTTTCGTCAATGGCGCGACGGGTAGGCAGGTACCTGCCGATGAAGCTTGGGTGCGGCCAGTTGGCGCGCATGGCCACGGTGCTGCTGCGGCCTACCGGCAGCACATGCAGTTGGCCGGTGCCTTGCAGCGCCAGGTCAAAACCGTAGTTGAATTCATGCGCCTGCTTGCCGTCGAGTTGTGGCAGCGCCACGTGGACACCACCGCGCATCCAGTCCAGGCCGGTGCCGGCTTCGAAAGCCAGGCGCTGGTCGTCGATGGTCAGTTCAGGGGTGTTTTCGATGCCACGGATGTCACTGATACCCACCACCAGGTACGGCTTGTCGAAGCGGTAGTCGTCGAAGTCCTTCTCGATGCCCCAGCGCTCGGGCAGCTTGAAGCGGCCCTTGAGGTGGCCCTTGGCGTGGAACAGCCGGGCCTGATAAATGCCCCGGGCGCGCAGTTCGGTCTCGATGCCGAGGTCGGCATCGAAGGTTTCTGGCAGGAAGTACAGGTTGCCGTTGAGGGTGTAGGTTTCCTGGGTGCTCTGGCCGTCCTTTTCGATCCAGCGGCGTTCGTATTTGCGGTAGGGCACGACCAGCATCGGGCCGCTGATCTGTTGCTCGAAGCTTGAGCTGCGGGCGATGTCGCGCACTACGTCGTCGCGTAGTTGCTGGCGTTCATCGATCACCCCGGCAATCATCATCAGCGGGATCAGCAGCAACAACATCAGCACGGCGATGGTGCCGAGCTTGAAACCCAAGGTCTTGTTCATTGGTGAGGCTCCATGTGCGATGCCGGGCAGTGTCTGCCGGCTGCGTGGAGCCAGTGAGGCGGGTTTGTGTGGATTGTGTGGAGAATTTACACCGCTCTGGCCCTATCGCAGGCTAGCGCCAGCTCCCACAGAGCTCGCCCATTCCCATATCAATGCCGTCTACTCGGTCAATGTAGGAGCGGCCTTGTGTCGCGAAAGGGCTGCGAAGCAGCCCCAGCGATTCTGGTGGGAGCTCAGATCCTGGGGCTGCTTCGCAGCCCTTTCGCGACACAAGGCCGCTCCTACACAATCAAAAGCGACTTGCCCGAAACCATAGAATCTCCCACAGAGATCGCACACAGTCGCAAAATTGAGGCCTTGCCCAGTTCACTGTAGGAGCTGGCGCTAGCCTGCAATAGGGCCAGAACCGGCTAGCTCAGCCGCCGCGCAGGCAACCACAGGCGTACGCGCACCCCGCCTTCGACGTTTTCCACCGCCAGCGCCCCGCCGTGCAGCTGCATCACTTCGGCGACAAAGTTCAGCCCAAGCCCGGTGCTCTTACGCCCGGTGCCGGGCCTTGGCAGCGAATAGAAGCGCTCGCTCACCCGCGCCAGCGCATAGTCCGGGATCGCCGGCCCCTCGTTGTACACACTCAATGCCACCCGCTCCCCGGCAGGCTCCAGTGCAATGCGCAGCGCCCCTGCCGGCGGGGTGAAGTCCAGCGCATTGTCGAGCAGGTTGGCCAGCGCCTGGCGCATCAAAAACGGGTCGCACAGCAGTTGCGTGCCTGCTGGCACCTGCTGGCTGACCCGCACCCCGGCAGTGTCGATACGCGCTCCGTGGGCGGCCAATAACTCATCTGCCAGCACCGCCAGTGCCACCTGCTGCTCATCTTCCAGCGCCTGCATCTGTTCGACCCTGGCCAGGTTGAGCAGCCGCTCGATCATCTGCTGCAAGCGCTCGCTCTCGCGCTCGATATTGCCGGCAAAACGCGCCCGCTGTTCGGCCGGCATGTCCCCTTGCAGCAGTTCGGAGGCGCCGCGAATCGCCGCCAGTGGGCTCTTCAGCTCGTGGGTGAGCGTGTGCACGTATCGCTCGACATAGGCTTTGCCTTCAAGCTGGGTACGCATGCGTTCAACGGCGTTGGCCAAGTGCGCAAGCTCGCCACCTTTGTAATAGGGCACTGCCGCCCGCTCACCTTCGCTGACCGCCTGGGCATAGCGCGCCAGGCGCCGCAGCGAGCGCACCAGCCACCAGGACAATGCGGCGCCGACCAACAGGCCCATGCCGATCAAACCCAGACCAAGGTTCAGCAGGCGTTGCTCGGAGCGGTCGATATAGGGCTGTAGCGAGCTGTTGGGCTTGGCCACGGTCACAACGCCGATGATCTTGCCGTCATCGGTGATCGGCGCGGCCACGTGCATCACCGAGGTGCTCTCGTCGTCGGCAACGCTGCGGGTTGAGCGCGCGCCGTATTGGCCGCGCAGGGTCAGGTAGACGTCATTCCACCGCGAATAATCCTTACCGACCGCCTCGCCGTTGGAGTCGAGCAGCACCATGCCATTGGCGTCGGTGACATAGATGCGGTGGCTGACCTGGTGCTTGGCCAGGCCCCAGATCTGCGCGCCGGGGCTGCGCAGGCCGTAGGCCTTGAGCACGCGCGGCAACTGGCTTTGCGCCAGGGTACCGGCCTTGACGTCGTCATGCAGAATCTCGGCCAGCAGGTTGGCGGTGTCGACCAGGGTTTCTTCGGAGGACTGGCGCACCACCGGACGGATCTGTTCGCGCACGGTATTGAGCAAAAAGTAACCTGCCAACCCGACAAACAGGAAGTACACCAGGAAGATGCGAATGCCTAAGCGCATCAGGCGTGTTCCGGGCTGTAGCTATAGCCAAGGCCGCGGTGGGTCTGGATGGGCTCGGCATCGGCGGCAATCAGGCGCAGCTTGGCGCGCAGGCTCTTGATATGGCTGTCGATGGTGCGCTCGTAGCCCACGTCCGAGGCCACGCCCAGGCCATCGAGCAACTGCTCGCGGCTGAACACCCGCCGCGGCTGCTCCAGCAAGCACTGCAGCAGGCGGAATTCGTGGCGGGTCAGGTTAAGCGGCTGGCCCCGGTAGGCGATGCGCATGGCCAGGGTGTCGAGCTGGAACGGCGTGCTTTCAGCCACAGGTTCCAGCCGCGGCGCCATGCGCTTGAGGATGGCGCGCACCCGAGCGGCCACTTCACGCGGGCTGAAGGGTTTGACGACATAGTCGTCGGCGCCGATTTCCAGCCCCAGCACCCGGTCGATTTCAGCGTCGCGGGCGCTGAGGAACATCACCGGCACCTCGCTGAAGCGGCGCAACTGGCGGCAGGTTTCGAAACCGCTGATATCGGGCAGGCCGATATCGAGGATGACGAGGTCTGCCGGGCGCAGGCGATGCTGCTCGACGGCAGCGCTGCCCAGGCTCACCCATTCGGTGCTGTGGCCGTCGGCCTGCAGGGCATAGACCAGCGTGTCGGCGATGGAAGTTTCGTCTTCGACGATGAGAATGTGGGGCATGGCGTCCGGCCTTGCTGGGGCAAAGGCTGGACTTTGAAGCAAGTGAGCTGGCCTGTGCAAATTTTGCTGCAGGCCCGGCCCCGAGGCTGCTGCGAACGGGCGCAAAGCGCCCCCCGACAATCTCAAGCCAAGCGCAATCAGCAGCCCGGCTTGCCCGCGGTGTACTTCTGCGCGGGGTCCACAGCGGCCTTGAATTCTTTCAACGCCTTGGAGCCCACCAGCAGCGGGTAATTGAAGCTGCTGCGGTCAACCAGGTTGACCTCCACGGTACGTTTCACATCACCCAGGCACAGCTCCAGGTCCACTACCGGGCGGTGCGAAAGCTCGGGCGCATCGCCCTCCTCGTCCTCTTCGGCGCGGTTCTTGATTTTGCTGATACGCGACACCTGGTGCTCGTAGACCTTGCCATCGGCGTCCTTGGTCGCCAGACGAAAGCGCACCCACTCCTCGCCATCGCGCTTGAACAGCTCGATGTCCTTGGCCGACAGCGAAGCGGTGTAGGCGCCGGTGTCCATCTTGGCCTTGAGCGTCTCGCCAAGCTCCGGCAGCTTGATGCGCTCGTAACGGCCATACAGGGTTGGGTCGGCGGCCATGACCGGCAGCGCCAGAAGGGACAACAGGGCTAGCAGAGGTTTCACGGGGCAGGCGTCCTTGAAAAGAGTCAGTGCTTAGACTGCGCGGGCAGCATAGGTTCGTTGTCACAGGTTAAACAACACAATGTGAAACATTTGTCCCATCCAGCGGGCACTGGACGTTTGGCGTAGGCCACCGGCGTGCTTATCATTGCCACCTGTATCTTTCACACAACAAGAGTTTCCCTATGCGTCGCCTGCTGACCGGCATCCTTACCTTGACCCTGCTGCTGCTCAACACGTTGGTGATGATCGGCCCGCTGCTGGCCTTCGCCCTGCTCAAGCTGGTGCTGCCCGGCCGCTGGCGCGACCAGGCCTCGGCGGCGGTCATGTGGATCGCCGAAGCCTGGTCGGAAGTCGACAAGGCCATCTTCGCCCTGTGCATTCCCACGCAATGGGACATTCGCGGCGCCGAAAACCTGGGCAAGCACACCTCGTACCTATGCGTCAGCAACCACCAGAGCTGGGTGGACATTCCTGCGCTGATCGAAAGCCTCAACCGCCGCGTGCCGTTCTTCAAGTTCTTCCTCAAGAAAGAGCTGATCTGGGTACCGCTGCTGGGCCTGGCCTGGTGGGGCCTGGACTACCCGTTCATGAAGCGCTACAGCAAGGCGTTTCTTGAGAAGCACCCCGAGCTCAAAGGCAAGGACCTGGAAATCACCAAAGCGGCCTGCGAGCTGTTCAAGCGCCAGCCGGTCACCGTGGTCAACTACCTCGAAGGTACCCGTTTCACAGAGGCCAAACGCGCCCAGCAGCAGTCGCCCTACCGTAACCTGCTCAAGCCCAAGGCCGGTGGCGTGGCCTTTGTGCTGGCAGCACTGGGCGAGCAGCTCGATGCGTTGCTGGACGTCACCATCGTCTACCCCGGCAACCAGGCGCCGGGGTTCTGGGCACTGCTCGACGGCAGTATCAGCCGGGTGATCATCGACATCCGCGTGCGCGAGCTTGAGCCTGCGCTGTGCAGCGGTGATTACGAGAACGACCCGGCGTTTCGCCAGACGCTGCAGGCCTGGGTGAACGAACTGTGGGCGCAGAAGGATCAGCGGATCGACCAATTGCGTGCCGAGCAACGTGGGAGCGGGCTTGCCCCGCGATAGCGGCATATCAGCCAACGGGTGCGCACCTCTGGCGGGGCCCGCTCACATCGGTTATCTGCAACCCTGCGCCGGCCTCATCGCAGGCTAGCGCCAGCTCCCACAAAGACCGCGCACGACCACACTATCAAGGGCTGGCCCGGGTTCCTGTGGGAGCTGGCGACAGCCTGCGATGAGGCCAGACCGGCTGCACAAAACCATGGATCCCACAGCAGTTCAGACCGACGGCTGAGCTGATGGCGCTGGAACGGTCCACAGGCTCCCAAGGTTCTGCAACAACGACGCTGCGACCCCCTGCTGCCCCAGATACTGAAGAATCAACGGCGCAAACTGCCCGATCATGCCAGTGTCCATGCCCAGTGCCTTGAAGGCACTGTCGAGGTCGCTGCGGTCTTCCACTTCACTTCCCAGCGCGTTGCCCAACAGCGACGCGCTCTTGTCATCGCCCAGCAACTGCCCCAGCCCGCCCAGTGCGTTGGCGCCGGAGAGCAGGTCCAGCCCCGGTACCGCCTTGGTCAGTTGAGCATACTCGTCGCCGTTGAGGTTGTTGCGCGCCAGCCCCAGCATGGCCCCGGCACCGCCGATAGCTTGTTCGGGGGTGATTTTCAGCTCGCTGCCCAGCGTGTTGAGCAGGTTGGCCTGGGCCGCCGGGGCCTGCACCTGGGCGCCCTGATTGTGGTTTTGCGTCGCCGACACCGCATTGGCGACATCGCTCAGGTTGAAGGCGAACACTGGGCTTGCGGCCAGGGTCATCAGGGTTGCCAGGGTGAATGCTTTCATCGGGAAGGACCTCAACGGCCGGAATGGCCGGGAAACGAGGCATTCGACTGAGGGGCCGGACCTTTGTTCCAGGCCGGTGGTCGGCGGTGCCAGCGCGACAGCGGGCTTGCATCGCGACCACGCCTACCTAGCATTTTTGTCAGTAGCCGCAAGCCTGTTCCCTGTTCAATATCCTCTTGTAACGCCGCTCACCCACTGCAGAAGGAGATTCCCATGAAAGGGCAGTCGAATAATATGCTCTTCTTTTACAAGGGCAAAAATTTGGGCACTGTCATCCAAGGCCTGCAGCGGCGCTCCATCGTTCGCACTCGCGATATGTTGCTGGCCGAGCAACAGACTACAGATGCCGGCGGGGCGAATTTATTAGCTACGGACCAACAAGGGTCGGTCCTTACTGTGCAGGCAGATACCGACGATGAACACCACAGGTTCACGCCATACGGACACGATCCAACGTTAAATTCCGAGAAAAATCTCACAGGCTTCACGGGTGAGTATTTAGAAGCTCTGTCGCATTACTACTTGCTGGGTACTGGTTACCACCGTAGCTATCACCCAGCACTCATGCGCTTTGTGTCACCCGACAGTGTCAGCCCTTTTGCTGAAGGCGGAATAAATGCATATGCCTATTGCGGCGGCGACCCTGTGAACCGCATAGATCCCTCTGGCCAGAACTGGTTTACTAGCCTATTCAAAGGAATAGGAAACGCTTTACATTTCCGCAGGCCTGGCTCCTCCAAGGTTTCACCCACTGTTGGCCCGACGGCCGAGCAAAAAATAGCAACAGGCCAAAATAGCCCAAACTCTCGCGCCTTGCCGTCTTATACAGAACAACCCGGGGCCAATGAAACAACCATCACTAAAGCAAAAGACCTTCTACAGAAAGATCTAGACGCAAATCAAAAAGAACTACACCAACAGCAAATATCCAACAATAGATCTATACTCAAAATCCTGATAAAGGATCATAAAGGAAAAAAAATCAGCAAATCAGAAATAGCAGAACTAAACGAGCGTCTCAATGCTTCGAAAATTGCAAAAGATAAGGCAGCCATTATTAGGAGCAGGACTGACCCGGTACCACCTCCGCCCTATAGCCCCAATAATCGATAGGCCCGATAATAAAGCCCCTCAACAGAGGGGCTTTATTACTTCACATCACGCCGCACTAAACGTCTTGTGCGGATCAATCACAAACTTTTTCGGCACGCCGGCATCGAACTCGCCGTAGCCTTCCGGCGCCTGATCCAGGCTGATCACCTGCACGCCCACCACTTCGGCAATGTTGATGCGGTCCCACATGATCGCCTGCATCAGCTGGCGGTTGTACTTCATGGTTGGGGTCTGGCCGGTGTGGAAGCTGTGCGATTTGGCCCAGCCCAGGCCAAAGCGGATGCTCAGTGCGCCGATTTTGGCAGCGGCATCTACCGCGCCTGGGTCTTCGGTCACATACAGGCCCGGAATACCGATGTTGCCGGCTACGCGGGTCACCTGCATCAGCGAGTTCAGCACAGTGGCGGGGGCCTCGTGCTTGGCGCCTTCATGGCCGTGGCCGCGGGCTTCGAAGCCGACGGCGTCAACGGCGCAGTCCACTTCTGGCTCGCCCAGAATGTCGATGATCTGCTCGTGCAGCGGGGTGTCCTTGGACAGGTCGACCACCTCAAAGCCCTGGGACTTGGCGTGGGCCAGGCGCAGCGGGTTGAGGTCGCCGACGATCACGCAGGCCGCACCCAGCAGGCGCGCCGAGGCGGCAGCGGCAAGGCCGACGGGGCCGGCACCGGCTACATAGACGGTGCTGCCAGGGCCGACGCCTGCGGTAACTGCGCCGTGGTAACCGGTGGGCAGGATGTCTGACAGGCAGGTCAGGTCGCGGATTTTCTCCATGGCCTTGTCGCGGTCAGGCAGTTTCAGCAGGTTGAAGTCGGCATACGGTACCAGCACGTATTCGGCCTGCCCGCCGGTCCAGTCGCCCATGTCGACGTAGCCGTAGGCGCCACCGGCGCGGGCCGGGTTTACAGTCAGGCAGACGCCGGTGTGCATTTCTTTGCAGGAGCGGCAGCGGCCACAGGCGACGTTGAATGGCACCGACACCAGGTCGCCGATTTTCAAACGCTCGACGTCGCGGCCAAGCTCGATGACTTCACCGGTGATTTCGTGGCCCAGCACCAGGCCGACCTGGGCAGTGGTGCGGCCGCGGACCATGTGCTGGTCGGAGCCGCAAATGTTGGTGGAAACCACCTTGAGGATCACGCCGTGCTCGATCTTCTTGCCGCGCGGGTCCTGCATCTTGGGGTAGTCGATATTCTGTACCTCGACCTTGCCAGCGCCGCGATACACCACTCCACGATTACCAGACATGCTCTTACCTCGCTTGATTTGTATTTATGCAGCGTTGGTTGAACCCGCCGCCATCCATGGGCGGCATGTGTTACTGGATAAGGGAATTGTGGGCTTGATGGGGGACGGGGCAGTGACTGGTTGCGACAGGGGGATGCCTGTTTGCGGCGCGCCGCGCTGGCGCAGAGAGCGGGGACACGAGGCTGGCTGACTAGCATTTCTATCAGTACCCACTGGCCAGGCGTGCATGTACCATCCGACCAAGACCGCAAAGCGCCGCGGCAACAATCAGGAGCCTCTGGTGAAAGCGCAAGCGTGCATCACACAAGTTTTCTACCAGAATGGTATTCCGGTAACTGTAAGGCAGCAGGACCAACACCATGTACTCCTACGCGCCGCCAATATGCTCCTGGCCGAGCTGGCGGCCGGTGCCAGGCAGGCCACAGCCCTTCTGGAAAACGACCATAACGGCTCCGTCCTGCATGTGCAGCCCGGCAGCGGCGAGGGTGAAAACCATTGCTTCACAGCCTATGGGCATGCCGCGTCACAGCCTTCGACGCGCACGCTGGCAGGGTTCAACGGCGAATGCATCGACGCCCTGACGGCAGGTTACTTATTGGGAAATGGCTACAGGCTGTACATGCCCGCGCTGAGGCGATTCAACGCGCCGGACAGTTGGAGCCCTTTTGATGCGGGTGGCATAAATACTTACGCCTACTGTGGCTGTGACCCTGTCAATCGTGATGATCCTTCAGGCCACGTTATTGGATTCAAAACGCGAACCCATGGCTACAGGACGCAATTCCGTCCTTCTCTAGTACGAGCGCGCTCGCCCATCAAGATAAATGTCCCCAGAGAAATGGCCTTGCACGACGACCACTTGCTCGACAAGGTACTGGACTACCTGCCGGACGGAGCCCTCAACAATTTGAGCAAGGCCGACCCAGCACTAGAACCATGGATCGCAAAACGCTCTTCAAGAAACCTTGACGTTTTCATGGCGTCACCTCAATTCGAAGACCTCGCCTCAGTCATTGAAAACCCGGGGCTCGGCATCCGTAAAGAGGAGGCACGTGAAAGAGTGCATAGCCAGATCATGAAAAACCAGAACCCTGAGCTGACTGCTTATCTAAATCTGTTCAACCCGGCCGCCAACACATTGTCTCGAGGCACGAGCCGTATACGGGACCCGTCCCAATAATTCACGCTGGGCCGTGATAACGTGACAGCGCAAAACAGGACTCCATTAACCGGATCTGCTCGCGCCCCCAATTTCAAAGAACAACCGTCCGATTGGCGTTCAAGAACACCCGCTTCTCAATGTGATACCCCACCGCCCGCGCCAGGGTCAGGCATTCGATATCGCGCCCCTTGGCAATCAGGTCTTCGGGGTAGTGGCTATGGTCCACCACCTCGACGCCCTGGGCGATGATCGGGCCTTCGTCGAGGTCGTTGTTGATGTAGTGCGCGGTGGCACCGACCATCTTCACACCCTTGTTGTAGGCCTGGTGGTAAGGCTTGGCGCCCTTGAAGCCGGGCAGCAGCGAGTGGTGAATGTTGATTGCCCGGCCATCGAGCTGGCGACACAGCTCCGGCGACAGCACCTGCATGTAGCGGGCAAGGATCACCAGCTCCGCACCGGTATCCTCGATCACCTGCAACACCTTGCGCTCCTGCGCCGGTTTGTCATTGGGGTCGAGGGCGAAGTGGTAGTAGGGAATCTTGTGCCAATGCGCCAGGGGCTCAAGGTCGGGGTGGTTGGAGACCACCGCCACCACGTCCATGCCCAACTGGCCGATGCGCTGGCGATACAGCAAATCGTTCAGGCAATGGTCGGCCTTGGACACCATGATCACCACCTTGGGGCGGTGATTGGGCGCGATCAGCTCGAACGCCATGCCGAACGCTTCACTGCGCTCGGCAAGGCCTGCGCGAAACGCATGTTCGTCGAAACCGTCCGGGGCGCGGAATTCCACGCGAATGAAAAACCGCCCCGACAGCCGGTCGTCGAAGGAGTGGTGCTCGGTGACGTAGCAGCGCTGCTCATAGAGGTGACGCGTCACCACATCGACGGTGCCGAGCATGCTCGGGCAGTCGGCAGTGAGAATCCAGGTGTCCGGTGCCCGACTCATGCTGTGTACTCCTTAGGCTTCGATGGCCAGGCCGTACTCGGCCGAGGCGTCCTGCAACCACAGCCACCAGTAGTCGGAGAAGCTGCGGCGCACCACCAGTTCCCAGGTGTCTTCGCCGGTGCGGCGGATCACCAGTTGCGACTTGGCGAACACCGTGCCCACCGCCTTGCCCACCGGGAAGTTGTTTGGGTGAACATCATAGCTGGTGGATTTCATCAGCACTTCGCGTACGTTCGGGCCGCGCAGTTCCAGCAAGCTCTGCCCGCCACTGACGTTGACGATCTGAATGTGCTGGCCGTCGAGGGCCTCGCGCAGCTTCTGCTCGACCGCAAACTCCTGGCCGCCAGGCACGATCAACAGCCACTCGTCGGGGCCGACCCATTGCAACGACGTGTCGCCGTTGGCAACCACGGTCAGCGCCACCGGTAGCTCAAGGCCCAGGGCCTTGTGCACGCCGCCGGCGAAGGCCTGGTCATGGCCATCACCACGCAGGGTCAGGTGGCCGAGGAATTTCTTTTCACGCAGGGTCACGCCTGCGTTGTTGCGGCCTTTGCCGACCAGGCTGGCCAGGTCGGCGTGGTGCAGTGGCGACTGGGCCTTGGCGTCGGCGCCGGGGTTTTGCTGGTAGACGTTGATAGCGCTCATTTGTTACCTGCCTTGAATTCTTGTGGGTCAGATCGACATCGGCACCGTGGGAGCGGGCTTGCCCCGCGATGGGGGCGTCGAGGCCTCCATTGCATCGCGGGTCAAGCCCGCTCCGACAGTGTCCGCTGTCACCAGCCGGGGCCTTAGACGTTCTGCCGCTCACCCTTCGGATCGAAGAACACCGAAGACACGATTTCTGCCTCGATCACGCTGCCATCGGCCTGCGGCGAATACACCCGCTCGCCCATGCGCTTCAGGCCGCCCTTGACTACACCCATGGCGAACGAATAGCCCAGGGAGTTGGAGGCGTAGCTGGAGGTGACGTGGCCAACCATGTCCATCGGGATCGGCTGCTTGGGGTCGAACACCAACTGGGCGCCTTCGGGCAGCCACACGTTCGGGTCCACAGGCTTGAGGCCGACCAGCTGCTTGCGGTTCTCGCGCACCACGTCCTCACGGTTCATGCCACGCAGGCCAATCCACGAGTACGGTTTGTTGCGGCCCACACACCAGCTCATGTTGAGGTCATCGGCGGTCATCGAACCGTCGGTGTCCTGGCCAACGATGATGAAGCCCTTCTCGGCGCGCAGTACGTGCATGGTCTCGGTGCCGTACGGGGTCAGGTTGTACTTCTTGCCGGCCTCGACGATCTTTTCCAGTACGCCCATGGCGTAGTTGGCCTGCACGTTGACTTCGTACGACAGCTCGCCGGTGAACGAGATGCGGAACACCCGGGCCGGCACGCCGCCGACCTTGCCTTCCTTCCAGGTCATGAACGGGAAGGCTTCCTTGTCCATGTCGATGTCGGTCAGTTCGCTGAGCAGCTTGCGGCTGTTCGGGCCAGACAAGGTCATGGTCGCCCAGTGGTCGGTCACCGAGGTGAAGTACACCTTCAGCTCCGGCCATTCGGTTTGCAGGTACAGCTCCATCCACTGCAGTACGCGGGCCGCGCCGCCGGTGGTGGTGGTCATGATGAAGTGGTTGTCGGCGACGCAGGCAGTGACGCCGTCGTCGAAGACCATGCCATCTTCCTTGCACATCAGGCCGTAGCGCGCCTTGCCCACATCGAGCTTGGTCCAGGCGTTGGTGTAGATGCGGTTGAGGAATTCACGGGCATCCGGGCCCTGGATGTCGATCTTGCCCAGGGTCGAGGCGTCGAGCAGGCCGACGCTGTCACGCACGGCCTTGCACTCGCGGGCAACGGCGGCGTGGATATCTTCACCGGCTTTAGGGAAGTACCACGGGCGCTTCCACTGGCCGACGTCCTCGAACTCGGCGCCGTTCTTCACGTGCCAGGCATGCAGGGCGGTAAACCGCACCGGCTCGAACAAGTGGCCACAGTGACGGCCCGCGACCGCGCCGAAGGTCACCGGCGTGTAGTTGGGGCGGAACATGGTGGTGCCCATCTGCGGGATGCCGATGCCCAGCGAACGGGCGGCAATGGCCAGGCCATTGATGTTGCCCAGTTTGCCCTGGTCGGTGCCAAAACCCAGCGCGGTGTAGCGTTTGACGTGCTCGACCGATTCGAAGCCCTCGCGGGTCGCCAGCTCGATAGCTGCGGCGGTGACGTCGTTCTGCTGGTCGACGAACTGTTTGGGCGCACGGGCAGTGCCCTTGTCGTGCGGGACCTGGAACAGTGCCAGGGTGGCCTCTTCCTTGCGCGCCACGGTTTTCGGCACGTTGCCGACGCTGGCCTTGAAGCCTGCTTCGGTGGCCGCGCGAGCGCCGCCTTCAAAACCATCGGCAATGGCATCGGCCAGTGGATAAACGCCATTGATACCGCCGACACACACACGTTTTTGCGGCGCATCGCCCGGTACGAAGCCGAGGATGTCTTCACGCCACACCGGGCGGCCGCCCAGGTGCGAAGCCAGGTGGACCACCGGGCTGTAGCCGCCGGAAGTCGCCACCAGGTCGCAGTCCAGCCATTCGCCGGGGCTGGTGACTTTGTGCGCTTGCGTGTCGATGGCGGCAACGCGGGCACCGGTAACGTGCTTGCTGCCGCGCGACTCGATCACAGCGCTGGAGGTCAGGATACGGATGCCTTTGGCGCGGGCTTCTTCAACCAGCGAACCGCGCGGGTTGTGTCGGGCATCGGCGATGGCCACCACTTGCAGGCCGGCATCATGCCAATCCAGGGCTGCACGGTAGGCATGGTCGTTGTTGGTCGACAGCACCAGCTTGCGGCCCGGCGCCACGCCATAACGGCGCACGTAGGTGGAAACGGCGCCGGCCAGCATGTTGCCCGGCAGGTCGTTGTTGCCGTACACCAGCGGGCGCTCGTGGGCGCCGGCGGCCAGCACCACGCGGTTGGCCCGCACACGGTGCACACGCTGGCGCACCTGGCCAATCGGGGCGCGGTCGCCGAGGTGGTCGGTGAGGCGCTCGTGGATGGTCAGGAAGTTGTGGTCGTGGTAGCCGTTGACGGTGGCCCGTGGCAGCAGGGTGACGTCTGGCAGCGCTTCGAGTTCGGCAACCACCGCGGCAACCCACTCAGCGGCAGGCTTGCCGTCGAGGGTTTCGCGGGTGTCGAGCAAGGTGCCGCCGAACTCTTCCTGTTCATCGGCCAGAATCACCCGAGCACCGCTGCGCGCAGCCGCCAGGGCCGCGGCCAGGCCAGCAGGGCCGGCGCCGACGATCAGCACGTCGCAGTGCTGGTTCATGTAGTCGTAGCTGTCCGGGTCGTTCTGCAGCGGTGCACGGCCAAGGCCGGCTGCCTTACGGATGTACTTCTCGTAGGTCATCCAGAACGATTTGGGGTACATGAAAGTTTTGTAGTAGAAGCCCGGCGGCATCATGCTGCCGCCCACCTTGCCCAGGATGCCCATGACGTCGGTGTTGACGTTCGGCCAGCCGTTGGTGCTGGTGGCTACCAGGCCCGAATACAGCGCCTGCTGGGTGGCACGCACGTTAGGGATCTGGGTGGCTTCGCTGGAACCGATCTGCAGGATGGCGTTCGGCTCTTCGGTACCTGCGGCAATGATGCCGCGTGGGCGCGAGTACTTGAAGCTGCGCCCAACGATATCCACACCGTTGGCCAGCAGCGCGGCGGCCAGGGTGTCGCCGGCATAGCCTTGGTAGGTCTTGCCGTTGAAGCTGAAGTTCAGCACCTTGCTGCGGTCGATACGGCCGCCGCTGGCGAGGCGATAGGTCTGGCTCATACTTTTTCCCCTTGGCCCTTGGCGATCACAGGCGCGGCTTCTTGCTTGTCGGCAGCGGTGACCTGAGGCTTCTCGCCGATCTTGTAGGTTTCCAGAATTTCGTAGGTCACGGTGTCGCGGGTGACGTTGAAGTACTGGCGGCAGCCGGCGACGTGGTCCCACAGTTCGTGGTGGATACCACGCGGGTTATCACGGAAGAACATGTACTCGCCCCACTCCTGGTCGGAGCAGGAAGCCGGGTCCAGCGGGCGCGCGATATGCGACTGGCCCGAAGCGTGGAATTCTTCCTCGGAGCGCAACTCGCCGCAGTGGGGACAGAAAATGTGCAACATGACGGTTGTCTCCGGGTCAGTGGGCGACGGCAGCAGCGCCGTGTTCGTCGATCAGTGCGCCGTTGTAGAAGCGGTCCATGGAGAACGGCGCGGCCAGCGGGTGCATCTCGCCTTTGGCAAGGCTTGCGGCAAACACGTTGCCCGAGCCCGGAGTCGCCTTGAAGCCGCCGGTACCCCAGCCGCAGTTGAAGAACAGGTTCTTCACCGGGGTCTTGGAGATGATCGGGCAGGCGTCCGGCGAGGTGTCGACGATCCCGCCCCATTGGCGGTTCATGCGCACCCGCGAGAGGTTGGGGAACATCTCGACGATGGCTTGCAGGGTGTGCTCGATGACCGGGTACGAACCGCGCTGGCCGTAGCCGACCCAGCCGTCGATACCGGCGCCGATCACCAGGTCGCCCTTGTCGGACTGGCTGATGTAGCCGTGCACGGCGTTGGACATGATCACGCTGTCGATGATCGGCTTGATCGGCTCGGAAACCAGCGCCTGCAACGGGTGCGACTCAAGCGGCAGGCGGAAGCCGGCAAGCTTGGCCATGTGCCCGGAGTTACCGGCAGTGACCACGCCGACGCGCTTGGCGCCGATGAACCCCTTGTTGGTCTCGACGCCAATCACCGCGCCGTTTTCCTTGCGGAACCCGGTCACTTCGGTCTGCTGGATCAAGTCCACGCCCAAGGCGTCTGCGGCCCGGGCAAAGCCCCAGGCCACGGCGTCGTGACGGGCCACGCCGCCACGGCGTTGTACGGTGGCGCCGAGGATCGGGTAGCGGGTGTTCTTGGAGCAGTCCAGGTACGGAATCTCGGCCGCCACCTGGGCGGTGTTAAGCAATTCGCCATCTACGCCGTTGAGGCGGTTGGCCGAAACCCGGCGCTCCGAATCACGGATGTCCTGCAGGGTGTGGCACAGGTTGTAGACGCCGCGTTGGGAGAACATCACGTTGTAGTTGAGGTCCTGGGACAGGCCCTCCCACAGCTTCATGGCGTGCTCGTACAGGTGCGCCGACTCGTCCCACAGGTAGTTGGAACGCACGATGGTGGTGTTACGGGCGGTATTGCCGCCGCCCAGGTAACCCTTCTCGATCACCGCGACATTGGTGATGCCGTGTTCCTTGGCCAGGTAGTAAGCCGTCGCCAGGCCGTGGCCGCCACCGCCGACGATAATCACGTCGTAGACCTTTTTAGGGGTCGGCGTGCGCCACATGCGCTGCCAGTTCTCGTGGTGGCTGAGGGAGTGCTTGAAAAGGCCGAAGCCCGAATAGCGTTGCATGGTGTTTTGCTCCACTCAGCGGTAGACCGGGAAGTCGGCGCACAGGGCGGCGACGTTCTTGGCAACATCGGCTTCAACGTCCGCATCCCCCAGGTTGTCCAGCACATCGCAGATCCAGCCGGCCAGCGCGACGCACTGGGCAACCTTGAAACCACGGGTGGTGACAGCCGGGGTGCCGATGCGCAGGCCCGAGGTAACGAAGGGCGACTGCGGGTCGTTGGGCACGGCGTTCTTGTTGACGGTAATGTGCGCGCGGCCCAGGGCGGCGTCAGCGTCTTTACCGGTGAGGCCCTGGCGGATCAGGCTGACCAGGAACAGGTGGTTGTCGGTACCGCCGGACACCACGTCATAGCCACGGTCGATGAACACCTTGGCCATGGCTTGGGCGTTTTCGATGACCTGCTTCTGGTAGGCCTTGAAGCCTGGCTCCTGGGCTTCCTTGAAGCACACCGCCTTGCCGGCGATGACATGCATCAGCGGGCCGCCCTGGGCGCCTGGGAATACCGCCGCGTTGAGCTTTTTCTCGATTTCTTCGTTGGCCTTGGCCAGGATCAGGCCGCCACGCGGGCCGCGCAGGGTCTTGTGGGTGGTAGTGGTGACCACATCGGCAAACGGGATCGGGTTGGGGTAGAGGCCCGCGGCAACCAGGCCGGCCACGTGGGCCATGTCGACGAACAGCAGGGCGCCGACCTTGTCGGCGATCTGGCGAAAGCGCGGGAAGTCGAGGGTCTTGGAATACGCCGAGAAGCCGGCAACGATCATCTTCGGCTTGTGCTCGACGGCCAGGCGCTCGACTTCGTCGTAGTCGATCAGGCCGGTATCGGTGTTGATGCCGTACTGCACAGCGTTGTACAGCTTGCCCGAGGACGACACCTTGGCGCCGTGGGTCAGGTGGCCGCCGTGGGCCAGGCTCATGCCCAGGATGGTGTCGCCGGCCTGCAGCAAGGCCAGGTACACCGCGCTGTTGGCGGAGGAGCCGGAGTGCGGCTGAACGTTGGCGTAGTCGGCGCCGAACAACTGCTTGGCACGCTCGATGGCCAGCGCCTCGACCTTGTCGACGTGCTCGCAGCCGCCGTAGTAGCGCTTGCCTGGGTAGCCTTCGGCGTATTTGTTGGTGAGGCCGCTGCCTTGGGCCTGCATCACGCGCTTGCTGGTGTAGTTTTCCGAGGCGATCAGCTCGATGTGATCTTCCTGGCGTTGTTCCTCGGCATTCATCGCCGCCAGCAGTGCGTCGTCGTAACCCTGGATCTGGTCTTGCTTGCTGAACATCGTGTATCTCCCGGCAGCGATCAGTTCTTGTTGGAGAGGGATCTGTGACCCTTTGCAGCGATGGTATGACTCGGCCGGTGGGCACAGATGCCTGCGCGCGCCTTGCAATGGCGCGTTTACGACATTGGCCCTGGTGCCTGCAAAGAGCGGGGCGCTGTGCGCCCCATCCACCGGTTGTATAGGCAACCGCCGAATCAATGGTTTAGAGTGCTTGCCTGCGTCGTATAAAGGACAGGCGTCATGACCGATAACACCCAGCAATTCGCCAGCGACAACTATTCGGGCATCTGCCCGGAGGCGTGGGCAGCCATGCAGCAGGCCAACCAGGGCCACGAGCGCGCCTACGGCGACGACCGATGGACCGAACGCGCCGCCGAATACTTTCGCAAGTTGTTCGAAACCGACTGCGAGGTGTTCTTCGCCTTCAACGGCACCGCCGCCAACTCACTGGCCCTGGCCTCGCTGTGCCAGAGCTACCACAGCGTGATCTGCTCGGAGACCGCCCACGTCGAGACCGACGAATGCGGCGCGCCTGAGTTCTTCTCCAACGGCTCCAAGCTGCTCACCGCAGCCAGCACCGATGGCAAGCTCACCCCCGAATCGATCCGCGAAGTGGCGCTCAAGCGCCAGGACATCCACTACCCCAAGCCGCGGGTGGTCACCATCACCCAGGCCACCGAAGTGGGCACCGTGTATCGCCCGGACGAGCTCAAGGCAATCAGCGCCACCTGCAAGGAGCTGGGCCTGAACCTGCACATGGACGGCGCACGCTTTACCAATGCCTGCGCATTCCTCGGCTGCTCGCCGGCTGAGCTCACCTGGAAAGCCGGCGTCGACGTGCTGTGCTTCGGTGGCACCAAGAACGGCATGGCTGTGGGCGAGGCGATTCTGTTCTTCAACCGCCAACTGGCCGAAGACTTCGACTACCGCTGCAAGCAGGCCGGGCAGCTGGCGTCGAAGATGCGCTTTTTGTCAGCGCCCTGGGTGGGGCTGCTGGAAGACGGCGCCTGGTTGCGCCATGGCACCCACGCCAATCACTGTGCACAACTGCTGGCATCGCTGGTCAGCGACCTGCCCGAGGTGCAGTTGATGTTCCCGGTCGAGGCCAACGGGGTGTTCCTGCAAATGCCGGAGCCGGCCATCGAAGCGCTGCGCAGCAAGGGCTGGCGCTTCTACACCTTCATTGGCAGCGGCGGCGCGCGCTTCATGTGCTCGTGGGATACCGAAGAGGCGCGGGTGCGCGAGTTGGCGGCGGATATCCGCAGCATTTTCGGCGCCTGAGGGCGCCTGGGCATGTTGACCCGGCAGTAACCTGTGCTGGCCTCATCGCAGGCTGTCGCCAGCTCTCATAGAACAAACGCTAACTATCTGATTTACATGGATAACGTGGGAGCGGGCTTGCCCCGCGATAGCGATAGCACTGCCAACATCGCATCGCGGGGCAAGCCCGCTCCCACGGTGCCCAGTTCTCTGCGCGGCAGCGCAGCCCAGATTCCTGGGTGATCTCCCACAGGAATCAGGGCCAAACCTCGAAATCGCGGCTGTGCGCGGTCTCTGTGGGAGCTGGCGACAGCCTGCGATGAGGCATGAACAAGCCTGCGCAGCACTGGAGCTATTGCTCGCCGATGCTCCGGCTGATGGCATCGACCGTGGCGTCGATCTGCGCCTGGGTACGTTCGAGGGTCTGCGCGTGCTCGCGCTGCAGCTCGATCTGCTTCGAACACAGGTTCAACGCCGCCAGCACCAGCAGCTTGTCGCCGATCAGGGTCGGGTAGCTGCGCTTGGTCTCGGCCAGCGTGACATTAAGCATGCGCACCGCCTGCGCCAGGGTTTCTTCCTGGCCTTCGGGCGCCTTCAGCGAATAGTCATTGCCCAGAATGGACACGACATTGACTGGCTGTGCGTGCAGCTTCATGCGCCGACGGTACCAGCGCTAGCGCGCTCGACCAGGGCCTGAATACGGGCAGCAGTGGCACCGTGCTTCTCTTCCTGCTCCATCAGCGACAACTGCAGCGTTTCGTTCTCTTCCTTGGCTTGAGCCAGTTCCTGGCCGAGGGTTACGTTCTGCTCGGTCAATTGTGCGTTTTTTTGCAGCAGGTCAGTGACCAGTTGCTCGAGTTGGTTCAGAGATGTTTCCAGCATGGCTTTGTCTCGGTTGTTGCAAGGGGCGCACACGATAAGGAAAAACCTGCGCCCCCGCCATTAAATATCGGATTCATAAGGTTTTAACCTGCGGCGATTGACCTGAGTTCGGTCATCTTGTTCCGATTCGGCACAACCGCCGGTCCGTTTACCTGCCAGCTGACCAGGAAATTTCATCAAACCGTGCTCAAGACTGACCGGTCACGACCGATACGCAGGCAGGTTCACTTCGCGCGCAAGGATTGCGGCCTCCTTCCCCATCTGGAACTGCCTTCCATGTCATTACGCAACATGAATATCGCCCCGCGCGCGCTGCTGGGCTTCGCGGTCATCGGCCTGCTGATGATCGGCCTGGGTATTTTCTCGCTGGTCCAGATGGGCAACATCCGCCAAGCCGGCGTGACCATCGAACAGGTCAACATCCCCAGCATCAAGACCCTGAACGAA
Organism: Pseudomonas farsensis; assembly: GCF_014268805.2. GTDB lineage: Bacteria > Pseudomonadota > Gammaproteobacteria > Pseudomonadales > Pseudomonadaceae > Aquipseudomonas > Aquipseudomonas farsensis. The sequence goes on along the minus strand of NZ_JABWRF020000002.1, from coordinate 1,019,732 downwards.
CTGACCGCACTCAACCTGCGCCTGCGCACCCTGTCGTACCGCCTGCTGACCAACCGCGAGCCTGCCGTGCAGCAGGACACCATGCGCCTGCTCGATGAGCGCAACGCGCAGATCGACAAGGCCCGCCGCGCCTACGAGCCGCTGATCGCCGCCCGCGACGAGCAGGCCGCCTTCGATGAATACAGCAAACTGCTCGGCCAGTACCGCCAACTCGAAGCGCGTATGCGCACCTTGAGCCAGGCTGACCGTGTCGATGAGCTGCGCGAGCTGCTCAACCGCGAGTTGATGGACAACTCCGAGCAGATCAACAAAGCCATGGACACGCTGTTGCAGTGCAACACCGACCAGTCCCGCGCCACCAACGCCGAAGCCGCCAGCCAGTATTCCAGCGCCTTCAGCCTAGTGATCGCGCTGTTGGTTGCTGCCACCGTGCTGACGTTCCTGTTCGCCTGGCTGCTGACCCGCAGCATCGTCAAACCCATCGATGAGGCGCTGCGTGCAGCCGAGCAGATCGCCGAAGGCGACCTGACCCACAACCTGCACCCAGAGGGCACCGACGAGGCCGCCCGCCTGTTGCAGGCCATGGCCAAGATGCAGGACAAGCTGCGCGACACCTTGCAGCTGATTTCCGGCTCTGCCAACCAGCTGGCCTCGGCCGCTGAAGAACTGAACAGCGTCACCGACGAAAGCGCCCGTGGCCTGCAGCAGCAGAACAACGAAATCCAGCAAGCGGCCACTGCCGTGACCGAAATGACCAGCGCGGTCGAAGAAGTGGCACGCAATGCGGTGAGCACCTCGGAGGCCTCCAGCGACGCCAGCCGTTCGGCCGGCGACGGCCGTGACCTGGTCATGGAAACCGTCAACGCCATCGAGCGCATGAGCGGCGACGTGCAGGCCACCGGCACGCTGATTACCCACCTGGCTGAGCAGTCGCATGACATCGGCAAGGTGCTCGATGTGATTCGCGGTTTGGCCGACCAGACCAACCTGCTGGCCCTCAACGCCGCCATCGAAGCCGCGCGCGCCGGTGAAGCTGGCCGTGGGTTTGCCGTGGTTGCCGATGAAGTACGGGCCTTGGCGCACCGCACCCAGCAGTCCACCAGCGAGATCGAGCGGATGATTGGCAGCATCCAGAGCGGGACTGGCCAGGCGGTGGACTCGATGCGCACCAGCACCGAGCGCGCCGAGTCGACGCTGAATATCGCCAAGGGCGCAGGCCTGGCGCTGGACACCATCGCCGCTGCGGTGGCGCAGATCAACGAGCGTAACCTGGTGATCGCCAGTGCTGCCGAGGAGCAGGCGCAGGTCGCCCGTGAAGTGGACCGCAACCTGGTGAACATCAACGACCTGTCGGTGCAGAGCGCCACCGGCGCGCATCAAACCAGCGCGGCGAGTGCCGAGCTGTCGCGTCTGGCGGTGGATTTGAACGGGCTGGTGGCGCGTTTTCGTACCTGATCGCTAAAAAGCGGGGCCGCCCTGCGGCCCTTTCGCAGGCTATCGCCAGCTCCTACAGGGATCCAGATCAGGCCTCGATAGTGTGGTTGGACGCGGTCCCTGGGGGAGATTCTATGGTTTCGGGCAAGTCGCTTTTGATGGTGTAGGAGCGGCCTTGTGTCGCGAAAGGGCTGCGAAGCAGCCCCAGCGATTCTGGTGGTTGCTCAGATCCTGGGGCTGCTTCGCAGCCCTTTCGCGACACAAGGCCGCTCCTACACTGACCGCGTAGACGGCATCGATATGGGGATGGGCTGCGCAGCAGCCCCGTGCGATCCCGGATCAATAATCGATGCGCACATCACCTTTCGGCACACTGCAGCACGACAGGATGTAACCCTCTGCTTCATCATCTTCGGTGATGCCGCCGTTGTGCTCCATGTCCACCTCGCCGCCCAGCTTGAGCACCTTGCAGGTGCCGCAAATACCCATGCCGCAGGCTTTGGGGATCATCAAGCCAACTTTCGCCGCAGCCGCATGCACCGTCTCGCCCGGGGCGATGCGGATGCTCTTGTCGCTGCCGACGAACTCCACCAGGTTGAGGTCGGCCAGGTCGACTTCTGGCGCATCCGCCGCCGCCTCGGCATGCTCCACCGCATCGGCCTTGGCCTCTGGCGGCGTCGCGCCGAACGACTCCTCGTGGTAGTTCTTCATGTCGAAACCGACAGCTTCGAGCATGCGCTTGACCGCACTCATGTAAGGCGTCGGGCCGCAGCAGAACACCGTGCGCTCCATGAAGTCCGGGGCGATCAACTCCATCAGCCGCTGGTTCAGGTAACCGCGGTAGCCGGCCCACGGCTCGCCCAGCCCGTGCTTCTCGCAAATGATGTGCAGGCTGAAGTTGGGAATGCGCGAGGCCATCTGCTCCAGCTCGCGGTGGTAGATGATGTCCTTCGGTGAGCGGGCGCTGTGCACGAACACCATGTCCACATTGGCGTTGGTGTCGTAGAACCAGCGCGACATCGACATCACCGGGGTAATCCCCACGCCGCCCGACAGGTACAGCACCTTGCCGGCCGGGAAATCGATGGCATTGAACAACCCCACCGGGCCGTGCACTGGCAGCTCGGCGCCCTCGTGCATGGTGTCGTGGAGGAAGTTCGACACCAGCCCCCCCGGCACCCGCTTCACAGTGATCGAGAAGCTGTAGGGCACCGACGGCGAACTGGAGATGGTGTACGAGCGCATCACCGGCTTGCCTTCGATTTCAAGCTCCAGGGTGACGAACTGCCCGGGCTTGAAGAAGAACATGATCGGCTGGTCGGCCATGAAGCAGAACGTGCGCACATCCCAGGTCTCCTGGATGACCTTGACGCAGCGCACGATATGGCGGCCATTGGCCCAGGTCTGGGTGGTGACCGGGTTGAGGAAAGTTTCGGACATGTTCATCTCCAGCAGCCGACGATCGGCCTTTCTTATGGCTGCGATAATGCTCACTCCACCGGCGCCGTACATTCCCATCCGCGACATCGGCGTACTTATCGCGACCAGCCCCACACGACAAGGGCTGGCGAGTCGGAATTCGATTCGGCCATGTCGCCCATGGGCATGGTTCGCAACAGGTTCGAACGCACACTCCACGGCAAAACAACGAGCTGTTTTTTCAACCAACAGCCTTGCGGCACCACAACAACGATTAGCCACCTTTTGCCGGCCGCACACGGCCCCGAGGAATACACGATGGACGTCACCGCAACCCTGAGCCTGGGCGATCCACTGGAACCTGCACGCAAGGCGACCGCCGAGATGCTGCAGACCCGCGAGCGCACCTACTCGCTGCCGCAACCGTTCTACACCGACGAACGTCTGTTCCAGATCGACATGCAGGAGATCTTCCAGAAGGAGTGGCTGATCGCCGGCATGACTTGCGAGATCCCGGCCAAGGGCAACTACATCACCCTGCAGATCGGCAAGAACCCGATCCTGGTGGTGCGCGGTGCCGAGGGCAAGGTGCATGCCTTCCACAACGTCTGCCGCCACCGCGGCTCGCGCCTGTGCGTCAGCGACAAGGGCAAGGTGGCCAAGCTGGTCTGCCACTACCACCAGTGGACCTACGAGCTGGACGGCCGCCTGTTGTTTGCAGGCACCGAAATGGGCGCCGACTTCGACATGAAGGAGTACGGCCTCAAGCCTGTGCACGTGAAGGTTGCCGGTGGCTATATCTTCATCAGCCTGGCAGAAAACCCGCCAGCCATCGACGAGTTCCTGGCAACGCTTGAGCACTACATGGAACCGTACGACATGGAAAACACCAAGGTGGCGGTGCACACCACCTTGATGGAAAAGGCCAACTGGAAGCTGGTGCTGGAAAACAACCGCGAGTGCTACCACTGCTCGGGTTCGCACCCAGAACTGCTGCAAACCCTGCTGGAATGGGACGACACCAACGATCCGCGCGCCAGCCAGGACTTCAAGGACCACGTCGCAGCTTCCGCCGCCGCCTGGGAAGCCGAGAAAATCCCGTACCTGCACAAGAGCCACGGCCTGCGCAACCGTATCGTGCGCATGCCGCTGCTCAAGGGCACCGTGTCGATGACCATGGACGGCAAGCAGGCCTGCCAGAAGCTGATGGGCCGTATCAAGAACCCGGACCTGGGCTCGATGCGCATCCTGCACTTGCCGCACTCGTGGAACCACTGCATGGGCGACCACATGATCGTGTTCACCGTGTGGCCGATCAGCGCCCAGGAAACCATGGTCACCACCAAGTGGCTGGTGCACAAGGACGCCGTTGAAGGCGTGGACTACAACCCTGAGCACATGCGCAAGGTGTGGGACGCCACCAACGACCAGGACCGCCGCCTGGCCGAAGAAAACCAGCGCGGGATCAACTCCACCGCCTATCAGCCTGGGCCGTATTCCAAGACCTACGAATTCGGCGTGGTGAACTTCATCGACTGGTACAGCCAGCGGGTGCTGGAGAACCTTGGGGCGGAACCTGCGGCGTATCTGAAGGAAGTGCAGGCGCAGTAGGCCTTACGTTAAGCGGATGGAAGCCGCGCTAGGGCGTCTGTTCTGCACGGCTGGCCCGCCCGAAAGCACGCTGGTGCGCGGGCGGTACACCTGCGGGTTCGACCCCAGCAGCTCCATACCGATTAACTCAACAGCGGGCTGCCACGGTCTCATCGCCGCCATGGTCCATGCTTCGTAGGCCGTCGTGCCAATTGACACAGCGGTCAGCGCAGCCAGCCCCCAGATCTGCCAATCCGTATTCGGTTCAGCGGTTCGGATCACGCCGACGACCAGGCCTGCTGCGGAGCTGGCCGCGCTTATGCCAGAGATCATCCAATCCGAGCGTTCTGGGGATGCCAGCGGGGCAGCACTGTCCACTCCCCTGCGCGAGACCACCCGCTGTTTGTGCAAAGACCGTAATCGCAGCCCGCTGACGAACAGCCCCAGGGCGTTGGCCAGAATAGCCATGGCCGGCAGTAGGTGATCCTCCGCCGAACGCCCAGAAGGGTCGCTTCTGTTGATAGGGTCGCCTTCGCAGTAGGCGTAGGCGTTTTTGCCCCCTCTTCCAAAAGGGCTGAGGGTGTCAGGGCTCGCAAAACGCATCAGGATCGGGTTGTAGCAGCGGTGACCATTGCCCAAAAGGTAGTAGCCCGTAAACGCGTCTCGGTGCTGGCCGCAAAACGCCAACCTTGGCCCCTGTGCGTCGTTGAGTGCACCGTAAGGGGGATACGCCCGCGCGATGTCGGGAGGGCCGTGCAGCAAGGACTGCTGCTGATCGATGTCAAACAGGTAGGTGGCCATGCATGGTTAGCCCTGGATGTTTGCAGATCACCCTAACAAGGAACATGACGCCGAGATACTGACAAATATGTCAGGTGCTCAATAATTGATCAAACGGCGCAAAGCCACGTTTCCTGAGGGCTAGCGAGGATCACCAACACTTTATCCACAACCAGGAGCACAGACTTTGTGCACAACTGGCAGAGTTACCCTCAAGGTAGATTTTGAAGGGGTTGATCAAAAAAAGACCAATCCGCTCAAGGCTACGTGGTGAAAGGGCTGCAGCCATTGCCGCACACCTTCTCCACAGAGAGACCAACAGCGTTTGTGGGCAATAACCACGCTCACGCCATAAACGCTGTGGATAAGCGAACTATCCCCATGATTTCAAGCGATCAGGTCGCCAACAAGGGCCATATGATCGTTTTTTGATCAAATCTTTGTAGGCCTTGATATCACTGGGCTGTAGAGATAGGCGAACATATTATCCACAGGGCAGCCAACAATGAATGTGGGCAACTATCGGAAAATAGGTAAGATCCTGTCGATGAGGGGCTGATCAATATTTGAACAATCCTGTGCAGGCCTTGATTTCAAAGGGCTGCAGCAAAGCACAAACATTTTACCCACAGTTTGGCGAACAGATTCGGTGGGCAACCTGCTGCGGGTGCAACGCGGTGCCATTCATCGCGGGGCAAGCCCGCTCCCACGACCCGTTTTGGGGCGTAGTTCTAGGCAGGCGTCTCCAGGCCTCATCGCAGGATGGCGCCAGCTCCCACGGGAGTCTGGGGCAGCCCTCGATATTGTGGCTGTGCGCGGTCTCTGTGGGAGCTGGCGACAGCCTGCGATGAGGCCATCACAAGCTTGCACAAAACCATGGAATCTCCCACGTTTGCATATAAGTCAGTTAGCTAGCAGCTGCTCTATCAGAGCGGCCTTGCTCAGCGCAAAACCCCCTCCTCCACCAGCAACTTCAGAATCGCCTCGGCGCCTTCCTGAGGCGACACATCCTTGAGCACCTTGCCGCCGCCGCCACTGGCCTTGGCCGTCGCCGCCTTCATGCGGTCCGCGCCGCTCTTGGCCTTGATCACCTTGAGCCGCTTGGGCCGTGGTCGCGCAGGTTGCAGGGCGTCATCGCCCAGCACAGGGTCTTCTACCACTGCCACTTGATGTTCAGCCAATACGCCACGGCGCGCCGGGCCAAACGCGCTTTGACGCGGCTTGGGCGCTGCGTTATCCACAGTCGCCAACAGCGGCAAGCGCACCTTCAGCCGGCGCCGCTGGCCGCGCGGCAACGCTTGCAGCACCTGAGCGGTGCCGTTTTCGATCGACTCCACCTCAGCCAGGCCCACCACCAGCGGCCAACCGAGTTTTTCGGCCAGCAAAAACGGCAACATACCCGACCCTTCACCGGTTTCGGCCTGGCTGCCGGTCAGCACCAACTGGGCGCCAGCCTGGCGCAGATAGTCGCCCAGTACCCCGAGCACGTCGGCGCCAGCAGGCTGTTCCAGCACATCCAGGTGTTCCAGGCCCATGCCTAGGTAGGCGCGCAGCGCCTCTTCACGGGGGTCACCGGCATGCACCACCTGCAAGTTATCCCCAGCCAGCTGCAAACCCAACTCCACGGCGCGTGCATCCTGCTCGGCGCGCCGGGCGCGGCCAGAGCTTGGGTGGGCACCGATCGAGACCAGGCTGATGACTTTCGTACTCATGCTCGTGCCCTTATGCCGCGTCGCGCTGAGCGCCGCTGCGGAAGTTTTCCACAGCCTCGATCAGCGCCTTGAGAATCGCCGAGCTGTCGCCAATCACCGACAGGTCAGCCCGTTTGATCATGTCGCAGCCAGGGTCCATGTTCACCGCCACTACCTTGTCGCAGGCACCGATACCCTGCAAATGCTGGATCGCTCCAGAGATACCCACCGCCATGTAGACCCGCGCCGTGACCCAGGTGCCGGTGGCACCGACCTGGCGGTTGCGCGGCATGAAGCCGTCGTCCACCGCCACCCGCGACGCACCTTCGGTAGCGCCAAGTGCTGCCGTGGCCTGGTGGTAAAGGTCCCAATCCTTGACGCCGTTGCCGCCCGAGACGATGAACTCAGCCTCGGCCATGGCGATGGCCGCAGGGTCGACCGCAACGGAACCGAGGTCCTCGATGCGCGACAGGCTGCGCGCCACGCCTGTGGACAACTCCACCGGCAGCGCTTCATGGCGGGTTTCGCTGACCGGCTCTGCGCATTCGGCAGCTGCCAGAATCAACCGTGGCACGGCGCGCTGGACATCCTGCTGGCCAGCGCCGGCGCGGCCGATGCACTGGCCGTCCTTGACCTGCCAGACTCGCGTCGCCGGGCGCTCGCCCAAGGCCGCAGCAAAACGCCGGCCCAGTTCGCCACCGCCGGTACGGCTGTCGGGCAGCAACCAGTGGCGCGGTGCAAACTGGTTATCCACAGCCCGCAAGCCTTGCACCAACTGCTCAGGTGCATAGCCTTCAAACGCCTCGCCCTCGACGACCAGCAAGCGGTCGACCCCGGCTGTGGAAAAGTTGCTTTCCTTGTGCTCGCCAAACACGATGGCCAGTACCGCGCCGTCGCTGCCGGCCAGGCTGTGGGCCAGGCCCAGCAGGTCGCGGTCGTGGCTGCCGAGGCGGCCACCGACCATGTCCGGCACCACGGCGATGTAGAACGCAGGCTCTGCCACCTGGTGCAGCGGCAGCTGCACCTCGGCAGCCGCCGCGCGCCGGCCGCCAACACCGGTGCCCTGCTGGGCCCCGCTGCGGTCGATACGCTTGATCCCCGCAGGGCCGATAAACCCTGCAGCCAGCGCATGGGGGTTCTTGCGCAGCAGCCCATTGGGGCCCATCCAGCTGGTTTGTTGCGTCTGCATGGCCGCATGCAGCGGGTGCAGGCGGTTACGGGCGATCCACTCGGCGCGTGGGTCGCGGCGGATGATGTCGCTCATCAATGCACCTCCGCAGGTTCACGTTTGGCAGCAGGGGACGTTGCCGGGGCCGGGGCGTCTTGTTCGATCAGCACATCGGCCACAAGCTCCGCAAGGTCCTTGATCTGTGGGCGCGGTTCGACCACGCCTTCGAGCATCGCGGTGCACTGCGGGCAACCCACGGCCACAAGCTCTGCCGCGGTTTCGCGGATGTCGTCCATGCGCATGTCGGGAATACGCTGCTTGCCGGGAATGTCGGTGATCGGCGCACCGCCGCCGCCGCCGCAGCAACGGGACCGGAAGCCGGAACGTTCCATTTCCCGCACTTCGATACCCAATGCCCTGAGCACTTCACGCGGGGCTTCGTACTCACCGTTGTAGCGGCCCAGGTAGCAGGGGTCGTGATAGGTGACGCTGCCGCCCTTGTGCTGGCCAAGGTTGAGCTTGCCTGCTGCAATCAGTTCAGCGATGTAGGTGCTGTGGTGCTGCACCTGGTACTCGCCACCCAAGGCGCCGTATTCGTTCTTCAGCACATGGAAGCTGTGCGGGTCGCAGGTGACGATACGTTGGAAGCGGTACTGGGCCAGCGTCTGGATGTTGCGCCTGGCCAGTTGCTGGAAGGTCGCCTCATCACCCAGGCGCCGCGCCACATCGCCGCTGTCGCGCTCTTCGAGGCCCAGCACGGCAAAGTCCACGCCCGACGCTTTAAGCACTTTGACGAACGCGCGCAGGGTGCGTTGGTTGCGCATGTCGAAGGCGCCGTCGCCGACCCAGAACAGCACTTCGGTGGTTTTCACATCGGCCATCAGCTTGAGGCTGAGGTCCGCCGCCCAGTTCATCCGCCCGCCCGGAGCGAAGCCGCCTGGGTTGTCGGTGGCGATCAGGTTGTCGAGTACCTCGGCGCCTTTGTTCGGGGTGGCGCCTTTCTCCAGGGTCAGGTGGCGGCGCATGTCGACGATGGCGTCAACGTGCTCGATCATCATCGGGCACTCTTCAACGCAGGCGCGGCAAGTGGTGCACGACCACAGGGTTTCGGCATCGACCAGGCCGTTGACGATCGGCTGATGCGGGTGGCCGCCATGCTCGCCCAGCGGTTTGCCCGGGTACGGGCTGCCGGCAAAGTTGGCGTCGGTGCCACCGGCCAGGCCAATGACCATGTCCTGGATGAGTTTTTTCGGGTTAAGCGGCTGGCCAGCAGCAAACGCCGGGCACATCGCTTCGCACTTGCCGCACTGCACGCAGGCGTCGAAGCCAAGCAGTTGGTTCCAGGTGAAGTCAGCCGGTTTTTCCACGCCCAGCGGCGCGCTGCGGTCTTCGAGGTCCAATGGCTTGAGGCCGGTGGAGCGGCCGCCGCCGAAGCGTTCGGCGCGGCGGTGCCAGGCCAGGTGCAGGGCGCCGGCGAAGGCGTGCTTCATCGGCCCGCCCCAGGTCATGCCGAAGAACAGCTCGGACACACCCCACAGCACGCCAACCCCCAGCAGCGCGACCAGCACCCAGCCGCCGGTGCCTTCGGGCAGGATGCCGGCCACCGGCAACGTCGCAATGAAGAAGCTCGCGGCAAACATCAGCAGGCTTTTCGGCAGGCGCATCCACGGGCCTTTGGACAGGCGCGATGGCGGGTTCAGCCGGCGTTTGAAGACGAACAGCGCGCCGCTGAACATGATGACGGTTGCCACCAGCAGGGCGTAGCCGAGGATCTGGTTGTGCAGGCCAAAACCATGCACCAGCACCGCCAGCACCGCCGACAACACAAACCCGCCGGCCGTGGCGACGTGGGTCTTGGACATGTACTTGTCGCGCTCGACCACATGGTGCAGGTCCACCAGGTAGCGACGCGGCATGGCCAGCAAGCCGGCCAGCAGGTTGACCGGGCTCGGCCGGCCCCGCCGCCACATGCGCACCCGGCGCAGGGCGCCGAGCACCGCCAGCGCGAGGGCGGTGAACAGCAGGATGGGTAGAAGGGTGTTCAACATGGGAGGCTCCCACAACAGCTAGATTCTTGCGCCGGCCCAAAGGCCAGCGTGGAGCCCTGTAGGAGCGGCCTTGTGTCGCGAAAGGGCAGCGCAGCGGCCCCAGCATTTTGTCAGGCCTGAGAATGCTGGGGCCGCTGCGCCGCCCTTTCGCGACACAAGGCCGCTCCTACAGGGGGCCAGTCCCGCCTCTACAAAGGCGGTGCGATCAGAAATCCTTGCACAGCCGCAAGGCGTCGTAGATCGCCGCATGCACGTTGCGCTGGGCCACGCAGTCGCCGATGCGATACAGCAGGTAGCCCTCGCCCGGCTGGCTGAGGATCGGCTGTGGCTTGATGGCAAACAGCGCCTCCACGTCGATCTGGCCTTTGTTGCGCGAGCCATCCTTGAGCGCGTAATACAGCTGCTCGTCCGGGCGCACACCGTTTTCGATGACCACCTGGTCGACCACTCGCTCCTCTTTGGCGCCGGTGTATTCGTTCTCCAGCACCGCCACCAGCTTGTCGCCCTCGCGGTAGACCTTTTCCAGCATCATGTCGCCGGTCATGATCACTTCTTTGGGGTACATGCTGCGGTAGTAGGTCGGGAAGGTGGTGCCGCCCATGGCGACGCCCGGCTTGATATCGTCGGTGACGATTTCCACCTGGCTGCCCTTGTCGGCAATGAAGTCCGCCGTAGACATGCCGGTGAATTCGCAGATGGTGTCGTACACCAGTACGTTCTTGCCCGGCGCAACCTTGCCGTCGAGTACATCCCAGCTGCTGACCACCAGCCCTTCGGCGGCGCCCCAGTGCTCATTCTGTTCGACGAACGGGTGCCCACCCACGGCCAGCACGATCACATCCGGGCGCAGGTCCTGGATAGTCGCGACATCGGCAGCGGTGCCCAGGCGCAGGTCGACCTTGAGGCGCGCCAGCTCCAGCTGATACCAGCGGGTGATACCGGCGATCTGGTCGCGCTGCGGCGCCTTGGCAGCAATGGTGATCTGCCCGCCAATCTGGTCTTTCTTCTCGAACAGGGTCACATCGTGGCCACGCTCGGCCGCCACGCGGGCGGCTTCCATGCCCGCAGGGCCGGCGCCAACCACTACCACCTTGCGTTTCACGCCGGTGGTCTTCTCGATGATGTGCGGCACGCCCATGTATTCACGGGAGGTGGCAGCGTTCTGGATGCACAGCACATCCAGCCCTTGGTACTGGCGGTCGATGCAATAGTTGGCACCGACACACTGCTTGATCTGGTCGATCTGGCCCATCTTGATCTTGGCGATCAGGTGCGGGTCGGCCATGTGCGCACGGGTCATGCCGACCATGTCGACGTAGCCGCCTTCCAGAATGCGCGTGGCCTGGTTGGGGTCCTTGATGTTCTGCGCGTGCAGCACCGGGACCTTGACCACTTCCTTGATGCCCGCCGCCAGGTGCAGGAACGGCTCCGGCGGGTAGCTCATGTTGGGGATGACGTTGGCCAGGGTGTTGTGGGTGTCGCAACCCGAGCCGACCACGCCGATGAAATCCAGCATGCCGGTGCCATCGTAGTAGGCCGCGATCTGCTTCATGTCTTCGTGGCTGAGGCCATCGGGGTGGAACTCGTCACCGCACAGGCGCATGCCCACGCAGAAGTCGTCGCCCACCTCGGCACGTACCGCCTTGAGCACTTCCAGGCCGAACTTCATGCGCCCTTCGAAGCTGCCGCCCCATTCGTCGGTACGTTTGTTGACCCGTGGGCTCCAGAACTGGTCGATCATGTGCTGGTGCACAGCTGACAGCTCCACGCCGTCCAGGCCACCTTCCTTGGCGCGGCGGGCAGCCTGCGCGTAGTTGCCGATGACGCGCCAGATCTCTTCCACCTCGATGGTCTTGCAGGTAGCGCGGTGCACCGGTTCACGGATACCCGACGGCGACATCAGCGTCGGCCAGTTGAAGCCGTCCCAGCGCGAGCGACGGCCCATGTGGGTAATCTGGATCATGATCTTGGCGCCATGCTTGTGCATGGCATCAGCCAGGTTCTGGAAATGCGGAATGATGCGGTCGGTCGACAGGTTGACCGAGGCCCACCATTCCTGCGGGCTATCGATAGCAACCACAGACGAGCCGCCGCAGATGGCCAGGCCTATGCCGCCCTTGGCCTTCTCTTCGTAATACTTCACGTAGCGGTCGGTGGTCATACCGCCGTCAGTGGCGTAGACCTCCGCGTGCGCGGTGCTGAGCACACGGTTGCGGATGGTCAGTTTGCCGATCTGGATCGGCTGGAACATTGCTTCGAATGCCATGACGCTCTCTCCGGCTTACAACGGCTTTGTAACGAACAGGCCATCTTCGTGGCCTTCTTCCGACCCGCCGTAGACCTGTTCGGCCACGGTGCGGATCGAGCTGCCGCGGGCAGCGAGAATCTGGTCCATGGCACCGGCAAACCAGCCAGTGAACATGTAGTCGACCTTGCGCCCGACCTTGCCATACACATACACGAACGCCGAGTGCTTCAGGCGCACGCTGCAGGTGCCCTTGTCCAGGTCGATGGCTTCGATCTCGAACAGCCCCCAACCACGCTGGCTCAGGCGCTTCATGTAGTGCTCGAACACCGCCACGCCTTCCAGGCCATGGCATTCGGCTTCTTTTTCACACCAGTGCCAGGCTGATTTGTAACCGGCCTTGTAGAGAATCTCGGCATAGGCCTCGGCGCCCAGCACTTCTTCGATACCCATGTGGTTATTGACGAAGAAATGGCGTGGCACGTACAGCATGGGCAAGGCGTCGCTGGTCCAGACACCGGTTTCGCTGTCGACTTCGATTGGCAATTGCGGGGCGATCTTGGCCATGGAAACTCAACTCCAGAAAATTTTTGTATTGGGATGCCCCGGCGTTGCTGGCAGGGGCTTGCAGGCTTGGAGTGCGGCTTATTCGCCCCACACATCCTTGAGGACGTTGACCCAGTTCTCACCCATGATCTTGCGCACCACACGTTCGGAATGGCCGCGTTTGAGCAAGGTTTCGGTGAGGTTGGGGAATTCCCCGACGGTGCGAATGCCCAGCGGGTTGATGATCTTGCCGAAGTTGGTCAGGCGGCGGGCGTAGCCCTTGTCGTGGGTCAGGTATTCGAAGAACTCCTGGCCATGGCCCTGGGTGAAGTCGGTGCCGATACCGATGGCGTCTTCACCGACGATATTCATGGTGTACTCGATGGCTTCGGCGTAGTCGTCGATGGTCGATTCAATGCCCTTGGCCAGGAACGGCGCGAACATGGTCACGCCGACGAAACCGCCGTGGTCGGCAATGAACTTGAGTTCTTCATCGGACTTGTTGCGCGGGTGCTCCTTGAGCCCCGACGGCAGGCAGTGCGAGTAGCACACCGGTTTTTTCGATTCGAGGATGACTTCTTCGCTGGTTTTCGAACCGACGTGGGACAGGTCGCACATGATGCCGACACGGTTCATTTCGGCGACGATCTCGCGCCCAAAGCCCGACAGGCCGCCATCACGCTCGTAGCAGCCAGTGCCGACCAGGTTCTGGGTGTTGTAGCACATCTGCACGATGCCCACGCCCAGCTGCTTGAACACGTCTACGTAGCCAATCTGGTCTTCGAAGGCATGGGCGTTCTGGAAGCCGAAGAGGATGCCGGTCTTGCCCAGTTCCTTGGCCTTGCGAATGTCAGCGGTGGTGCGCACCGGCATCACCAGGTCGCTGTTTTCGCGGATCAGTTTCTGGCTGGCTGCGATCTGGTCAACCGTGGCCTTGAAGCCCTCCCACACCGACACCGTGCAGTTGGCAGCCGTCAGCCCGCCTTTGCGCATGTCTTCGAACAGCTCGCGGTTCCACTTGGCAATGATCAGGCCGTCGATGACGATGCTGTCGGCGTGAAGTTCGGCTGGGCTCATCAGGCTGTCCCCTTTTATAGAGTTGGGCTGCACCGAATCGTGTGTCGGCGCTTTGGGGCCAGCATATGCCTGTGCTCGCAGACGACCCGATGCAAAAACGACAGGGGGCTTGCCGAAAGCGTCAAAGGGGCGCGCGGGGTGAAATGCAGGCCCTCCACCAGAAGGCCTGCAGGGCGGCTAGCGGGTGATGGGTCGACGGTCCAGATAGGGCTGCATATGGAGTGTGCGCACGTTCTCATTCAAGTCGGCATCACCACCGATGAACATGTCGTCCGGTGGCGGGCTGGGCGGGGTGGTGAGGCTGGGGATATCCAGCTTTCCGTTGAAGGTGTTACTTGCGTACATTACCTCGTCTCTCCAATGGCTGCCTCGGAAAAACAGCATTTGCCATTGATTGAACGCAGGTACGCGTGCAGAAGAAACTCGGCGGCTCCACCCTGCACCACAGGCTGCATCGACCGAAACAGACTGCTCCGCAGGCACGTAAACCGTGCATGACTCGCCCTTCATGTCCGTATGCTCAAACAGTATTACGGTAAGACCTTGAAAACCGCCTTGCACTGGTGTGTTTTTTGAACCATCGGTAGTGCTACTGGAGCAACCCGCAAGCATCGAAAAGCCTGTCACCAGCAGCCCACGCCCTAACCTGCCGTATCGTTTGACCGACATTGGAGTCTCCTTGAAAGAGTGAATGCCGCTCTTACCCTAAAGGCCGACGCGAAGCCCCGAAACTGGCAAATCTGCCAGTTGCAGCCGCCCCATCGAACCGCGCAATTTTGCGGTTTATTCACTGTTCGTCCCCGCCTCTGTGAGCGAGAATCGCCGTCGGCCACTTGTGTGCCCGTTTCAGGAGATGACCGATGAAATCAATGGCATGGCTGGTTCTGCTGGCCGTCGCATGCGGCGCCCACGCCGCCGAAGAAGACAGCACGCCCTGCGACAACGTCGAAACCGACCAGCAAGGTTATGCGTGCGCCGCTTACAACAAGAAAACTGCCGAGCGTGAGTTGCAGGCAGCCTATGACGATCTGGTACAGCGCATCCGCGACCAATATGCCGACGATAACGTCAAGGCTACGGCCCTGGTGGGGCGCATGGACGCCGCCAGGAAGCTGTGGGCACAGCTGCGCGATGCCGACTGCAAGGTCGAGACCTACGCCGAGAAAGACGCCAGCCAGGCGTACCAGACCGCCTGGAACACCTGCATGGCGCAACGCAGCGACGAGCGCTCGGATTACCTGCGCAACCTGTGGTCGCAAAATAGCGATGAACTGCCAGCAGAAGACTGATCAGGCAGCGCCGCAGGCTCAAGGCTAACGGTTCTGCCGCCGTTCTTCGCGGGGGCAATTGCCAAAGCGCAGTTTGTAGCGCCGGGTGAAATACGACGGCAGTTCAAAGCCGCACGCCAGGCTGACCTCGGTGACACTCATGTCGGTCTGGGCCAATAACTGGCGCGCCTTGTCCAGCCGCAACGCCACATAGAAGTTGCTCGGTGTTTCGTTCAGGTAGGCGCGGAACAAGCGCTCAAGCTGGCGCCGCGTGACTTTGATGGCCGCGGCCAGCTCCAGCGTGCTCAGTGGCGGCTCGAGGTGTTTCTCCATTTCACCAATGGCATGGATCAGCTTCTTGTTGCTGATGCCATACCGTGCGCCGATCTGCAGGCGTTGGTGGTCCTGGCGCTGGCGAATGCGGCCGAGCACGAACTGTTCGGACACCTTCACCGCAAGCTCACTGCCGTGGGCCTGGCCGATCAGGTGCAGCATCAGGTCGATCGACGCGGTACCACCTGCGCAGGTAATGCGCCTGCGGTCGATCTCGAACAGCTCTTGTGTCGCCACAAGCCTTGGGTAGCGCTCTTTGAAGGCTTCAAGCGCCTCCCAGTGCAGCGTCGCCCGATAGCCATCGAGCAGGCCGGCCTCGGCCAGCACCATCGCGCCGGTATCGATGCCGCCCAGCATCACGCCCGAATGGTCCAGCCGGCGCAATGCCGCGAACAGCTTCGCCGTGGCCTGTGCCAAGGGCTCGAACCCCGCCACCACCAGCACGATGCTCGCCGGCTCCGCCTGCGCCAAAGCGGCATCGGCGTTGACCGACATGCCATTGCTGGCCTGCACCGCTGCGCCGTCCAGGCTCAGCACCTGCCAGCGGTACAGCGGCCCGCCAAACCGATTGGCTACCCTCAGCGGCTCCAGCGCCGAAATGAACCCCATGGCGGAAAAGCCCGGCATCAGGAAAAACGCAATCGTCTGCGGCATCGATGACTCCAGCAATCTGGTCGCCTGGGTGCTAGTTCCGGTCGCCAGCGTGCGCTTGGCCCGATGGGGGCCAGCGTAGCGTATTCCTACGGTCCGCAGAGGCCGCCTTTCATAACAATCCGTACTGCCGATGGAGAGCCACCATGCATCGCTTGATCCGCCGCAGCCTCTTGCCCCTCGCGCTGAGCAGCTTCGTTGCCGCTCCGCTGTTTGCCGCAGAACCCGCCACTTGCAAGGACGTGCGCCTGGGCGTGGTCAACTGGACCGATGTCATGGCCACCAGCGCCATGGCCCAAGTGCTGCTGGACGGCCTGGGCTACCAGACCAAGCAGACCACTGCGTCACAGCAGATCATCTTCGCCGGCATTCGCGACAAGCGCCTGGACATGTTCCTCGGCTACTGGAACCCGATCATGACCCAGACCATCACCCCGTTCGTCAGCGCAGGCCAGGTCAAGGTGCTCGACAAGCCCAGCCTGGAGGATGCCCGCGCCACGCTTGCGGTGCCCAAGTACCTGGCCGACAAGGGCCTGAAAACCTTTGCCGACATTCACAAGTTCGAAAAAGAACTCGGCGGCAAGATCTACGGCATCGAGCCTGGCTCGGGGGCCAACACGCAGATCAAGGCCATGATTGCCAAGAACCAGTTCGGGCTGGGCAAGTTCCAGTTGGTCGAGTCCAGCGAGGCCGGCATGCTCGCCGCCGTGGACCGCGCCGTGCGCCGCAAGCAGGCGGTGGTGTTCTTCGGCTGGGCGCCGCACCCGATGAACGTGAACATCGACATGGCTTACCTGGGCGACAGCCAGGATGCCCTTGGGCCTGACGAGGGCCGCGCCACGGTGTGGACCGTCACCGCGCCCGACTACGCCCAGCGCTGCCCAAACGCCCAGCGCCTGCTGAGCAACCTGACATTCAGCGCCGAAGACGAGAGCCGCATGATGCAACCGCTGCTCGACCACAAGGATGCCCTGGAATCGGCGCGCCAGTGGCTCAAGGACCACCCCCAGGACAAGGCCCGCTGGCTCGAAGGGGTGACCACCTTCGACGGCAAGCCCGCCGCCGCAAACCTCAAGCTCACCGCCAACTGACAAAACCTTTCGCGGGGCAAGCCCGCTCCCACAGAGATCGCGCACCGTCGCAATGTTGAGGCCATCCCCAGGTGCCATGGGAGATTCTATGGTTTTGTACAACTCTGTTTTCGCCAGGCATATCTCCTTGTGGCGAGCGGGCTTGCCCGCGTTGGGCTGCGCAGCAGCCCCTGGGGTTTCAGGGCTGCTGCGCAGCCCAACGCGGGACAAGCCCGCTCGCCACAGCTCTCTATCGTTTCTCACAGGATTGGGTCCCACCAGCAATATTGCGGTTGAGCACCGCCTCTGTGGGAGCTGGCGATAGCCTGCGATGGCCTGCGATGAGGCCGGTGCAGGGTTGCACATAACCGACGTGGGAGCGGGCTTGCCCCGCGAAAAGGCCACCACCGACACCCAAGGAACACGCCATGAACCAAGACGTCATCATCACCTGCGCCCTCACCGGCGCCGGCGACACGGTCGCCAAGAGCCACCTGGTCCCGGTCACCCCGCAACAGATCGCCGCCGCCGCCGTCGAGGCCGCCAAGGCCGGCGCCACCGTGGTTCATTGCCACGTCCGCGACCCGCAAACCGGCCGCTTCAGCCGTGACGTGGCGTTGTACCGCGAGGTCATGGAGCGCATCCGCGAGGCCGATGTGGACATCATCGTCAACCTCACCGCCGGCATGGGCGGCGACCTGGAAATCGGCCCCGGCGAGAACCCCATGGCGTTTGGCCCAGGCACCGACCTGATTGGCCCACTGGAGCGCCTGGCCCACGTCGAGGCGCTGCTGCCGGATATCTGCACCCTGGACTGCGGCACGCTCAATTTCGGCGACGGCAACGCGATCTACGTGTCCACGCCGGCGCAACTGCGCGCCGGGGCCAAGCGCATCACCGAACTGGGGGTAAAAGCCGAGCTTGAAATCTTCGACACCGGGCACCTGTGGTTTGCCCGCCAGATGATCAAGGAAGGGCTGCTGCACGACCCGCTGTTCCAGCTGTGCCTGGGCATCCCCTGGGGCGCGCCGGCGGACACCACCACCATGAAAGCCATGGTCGACAACCTGCCCGCCAACGCCACCTGGGCCGGTTTCGGCATCGGCCGCATGCAGATGCCCATGGCCGCCCAGGCGGTGCTGCTGGGCGGCAACGTGCGGGTGGGCCTTGAAGACAACCTGTACCTGGACCGCGGCGTACTCGCCAGCAATGGCCAGTTGGTGGAGCGCGCAGTGGAAATCATCAGCCGCCTCGGCGCCCGCGTGCTGACCCCGGCCGAAGGCCGCGAAAAAATGAACCTCAAGCGCCGCTGAGCCTTTTGCCCATCACCTTCAGCCCCAAGCGAGAACCCGACATGCCTTTGATCAGCACCATTCGAACCTTCGCCGCCCTCGGTAGCGGCGTTATTGGCAGCGGCTGGGTGGCCCGCGCCCTGGCCCACGGCCTTGACGTGATCGCCTGGGACCCGGCGCCCGGCGCCGAAGCCGCGCTGCGCCAGCGCGTCGCCAATGCCTGGCCGGCCCTTGAGAAGCAAGGCCTGACGCCAGGTGCCAGCCAGGGCCGGCTGCGCTTCGTCGATACCGTTGAGGCCTGCGTAGGCGATGCCGACTTTATCCAGGAAAGCGCGCCCGAGCGCCTTGACCTCAAGCTCGACCTGCACGCCAGGATCAGCGCCGCCGCCAAGCCCGACGCGATCATCGCCTCCAGCACGTCAGGCCTGCTGCCCAGCGAGTTCTATGCCTCGGCCAGCCACCCTGAACGCTGCGTGGTTGGCCACCCGTTCAACCCGGTGTACCTGCTGCCGCTGGTGGAAGTCGTCGGCGGCCAGCACACCAGCGCCGAGGCCATCGAAACAGCCAAAACCATCTACACCGCGCTCGGTATGCGGCCGCTGCATGTGCGCAAGGAAGTCCCGGGGTTCATCGCCGACCGCCTGCTCGAAGCGCTGTGGCGCGAGGCCTTGCACCTGGTCAACGATGGCGTGGCCAGCACCGGCGAAATCGACGATGCAATCCGCTTCGGCGCCGGGCTGCGCTGGTCGTTCATGGGCACCTTCCTCACCTACACCCTGGCCGGAGGCGATGCCGGCATGCGCCACTTCATGGCTCAGTTCGGCCCGGCCCTGCAGCTCCCCTGGACCTACCTGCCAGCCCCTGCCCTTACCGAGCAACTGATCGACGCCGTGGTCGATGGCACCTCGCAGCAACTGGGCGAGCGCAGCATCGCCGCACTTGAGCGCTACCGCGACGACACCCTGCTGGCGGTATTGCAGGCAGTGAGCGAGAGCAAGGCCCGGCACGGCATGAGCTTCGGCGAATAAAGGAGGCGGCGATGCCAGCACTGATCACCTACCGCACGCAGGTCCAACAGGATTGGGTCGACTACAACGGCCACCTGCGCGACGCCTATTACCTGCTGATTTTCAGCTATGCCACCGATGCGCTGATGGAGCGCATCGGCCTGGACGCCGACGCCCGCGGGCAAAGCGGGCATTCGCTGTTTACCTTGGAGGCGCATATCAACTATTTGCATGAGGTGAAGCTTGATACCGACGTGTGGGTGCAGACGCAGATCATCGGCTTCGACAAGAAGCGCCTGCACCTCTACCACAGCCTGCACCGCGAGGGGTTTGACCAGGCGCTGGCCGCCAGCGAGCAGATGTTGCTGCATGTGGACCTGGCGGGGCCAAAATCTGCGCCGTTCGGCAGCCGAAGCGTCGAGTTGCTAGAGGATCTGCAACGTGGGCAGCAGGATCTGCCGGCGGGTGAATACGTCGGCAGAACCCTCCGGTTAGCGGCTGCCTGAGCGCAAAAGCGGACAAAAAATAACCCCGGATGCCGTGAGCATCCGGGGCCAAGAGCGAGCAACATCCACTGTGCGAGAAGGGAGGGTGACCAAACCCTCGGTGCCGTGAATGACTCCAGTGTGCTGGCTCGTGGTCGAGCTGATTTAGCCGTAAACGACCTGTTCTTAGCCAAAGCAGCCATCCCCACAATCAGCCCTTGCCGGCGTGTCGCTGGCGACACAGAATCGGTCGCAAACAACAGCAGCACTCTCTTAGCGACAGAAGGGACAACAGCCATGATGCATGCGGATCTGATTGACCAGGACGACCTGCTGGGCCACCTGCGCGCCCGGGGTTTCGACATCCCCGCCGGGGCCAGCGCCGAGCAAGCCTGTGAAGTGGTCGTACGCGGGCTCACCGAACCCAACGCCCGTGCGCTCAAGGGCATGGTCGAGCAGATGTACACCGGCAGCGCGACCATTTTGCCGGCGGTGCGCCAGGCCATCGAACAGCAACTGCTGCCAGCGTTGGCAGCGTTCAAGAACCGCGCCTGAAAAACTCCGACTGTAGGAGCGGCCTTGTGTCGCGAAAGGGCTGCGTAGCAGCCCCAGGGTCGCTGCCCCATGTTGGATCGCCGGGGCTGCTACGCAGCCCTTTCGCGACACAAGGTCGCTCCTACACGGGGCGGTTTGGCTATGCTGGCTGGGGCAACTGGCCAAGCTCCAGCGTGCGCTCGAACAGCGGCGCCAAACCCTCTTGGTGCGTGACCCCCACCACCGTACAACCGGGTAGCGCGCGCCTGAGCATCTGCAGCAATGCCTTGGCGCTGGCCAGGTCCAGCTGGCTGGTGGCTTCGTCCAGGTACAGCGTGTCGGGCCGGTACAACAAGGCCCGCGCCAGCCCCAGGCGCTGCTGCTCGCCGCCCGACAGCACCCGCTCCCACTCCTGCTCGTCATCCAGCCGCCGGCTCAACGCCGCCAGCCCGACCTTGCCCAAGGCATCCAGTAAGCTGGGCTCATCGAAACCCTCCAACTGCGGGTAAGCCAGCAAACCACGCAGGGTCATGCGCGGCAGATACGGCTTTTGCGGCAGCAACAAGCTGCGCCCGGCAGGCAACTGCCAGTCGCCCCGGCAATACGGCCACAAGCCCTGCAAGGTGCGCAGCAAGGTCGATTTGCCCAGCCCGCTGCGCCCGGCAAGGCGCAACCACTGGCCGGCTTGCGCCTGCAGGTGCACATCACCGAGCATCACACTGCCGTCTGGGCGGCACAGGGTCAGGCCCTGCGCACACAGGCATTCACCCTGTGGCGCCGGCGCAACGCCTCGGCGGCTGGCGGCGATGGCCTGCTCGAACTGGTCGAGCCGCTCCAGCGCCGCACTCCAGCGCACCAGTTTGTTGTACAGCTTGATGAACCAGCTTAACGAATCATGCACCGCGTTGAACGCGCTGCGGATCTGCATCAGCCCGCCCAGGGTGATGGCCTTGGCCATGAACGCCGGCAAGGCCGCGAACACCGGGATGATCAGGCTAAGGCGCTGATAGGCCACGGTGAACAAACTCAAATCACGTTCGCGCCCCATCAGTTGCCGCCAGTTATGGGCAATGGCAGCAAACCGCTGGGCCAGTTGCTCGCGCTCCACCTGCTCACCCCGGTACAGGGCAATCTGCTCGGCATGGTCGCGCTTGCGCAGAAGGCTTGCGCGAAAATCCGCTTCGCGATGCTCGCGCTCGTAGTTCAGGCGGTGCAGCGGTTTGCCGATCAGGTGGGTCAGCACACTGCCCAGCAACGTATAGATGAGCACGATCCACACCAGATAGCCGTGCACGGTAAAACGCTCGCCAAACAGGCTGAAGGTCTGCACGCCCGAGAGGTTCCACAGAATCACCACGAAGGCGCCCACCTGGGCCAGGTTGATCACCAGCGACGCCACCAGCTCGATCGACAGGTCCACCATCACGTCGACATCCTGGGCGATGCGCTGGTCGGGGTTATCCGGCTCGCCGTTGAGCCCCAGGCGATAGAACGCCTGGTCACTCAGCCAGGCATCGGTCAGCCGCCCGGTCATGGCCTGGCGCCAGCGCAGCACCAGGCCTTTGCGGATGTAATCGAGGAACACGATGATCAGCACGTACGCCCCCAGGTAGATCGCGTACTGGCCGACCAGCCCGTACAAGGCGCTGGTGTCGAACGCCGTCAGGGTGTCGTAGAACGTCTTGCTCCAACTGTTGATCAGCACGTTGATTTGCACCACCAGCAGGCCAAGGCCGATCACCGCAGCCAGCATCGCCCAGGCCGGCCATTGGCCACGGTCGCGCCAGAATGGCCGGCTCAGCCGGTAGAACCTGCGCAAGGTGTTCAACGCGCCTGCTCCAGCGCGCCAGCCGTGGGCAACAGGCGCAGTTGCACCTGGTTTTCAAGGGGGAACAAATGCATGGCCTGCTGTTGCAGTTCAGGCACGGTCAACGCCTCGGGCAGTTGCGCCTGGGTTTTCAGATAGCGCGGGTCCTGCCAGCGGCGGTCGCTGAGGGCCAGGCGCTTGAACTGGGTCTGTGCGTCGTCACGGCGTTTGCTTTCCTGGCGCAGCAGCTCGCGGCGTTCGCCAGTGACCCAGGCCTGAGCGACGTCAAGGCCGGCCAAGGTGCGCTGGGCCATGGCCCAGAGCTCATCGACCCGGGCCGGGTCGCAGGTGAAGGTCAGGCTGCTCTCGATACGCTGGGTATCGGGGTTCAGCTCGCTGTCAAAGCGCAGGCGATACACGCCCGACGCTTCACCGCGCAGTTGGGCTTTCAGGCGCTGGTTGGCCAGGTCGCGCAGCACCGCTACACGCACCGCCGCCTGCGGGCTCCAGGGCTGCGGGTGGTAGCTGCTGGCTTGCAGCACCGCGCGCGGCTCCAGGGCGATGGCAAGGTCGGCACGGCGCTGGCCTGGCTGCTGCAACACAGGCTGGCTGGCCACAGGCTCGGCGCGCCGAGGGATGGTCGCCAGCAGGCTGCGTACCATGGTTTCAAGCTGCTCAGCGGGCGCATCGGCCATCAGGTAGTAGGTGACCGGCGAGCCAGCCAGTTGCTGCCAGTCGGCGTTCAACTGCTCGACAGTCAATGCCTCGACCGCCTCGGCGGTTGGCGTCTGCCAATGGTCGGCGCCGTATTTCAGCTGGCGCAGGGCGGCCTCCTGACGGCTACGCACGTCGTCCGGGCGGCTGCGCAGGCGCTGTAAAAGCTCAGCACGGGATTCGCCGAACAGCACCGGGTCGATGCTCGCCGTCTGGCTGATGCGATAGCTTTGCAGCAAGGCCTGCAACTGCTCGGGCGGTGCGCCCAGGCTCAGTTGCAAGCGTTGCGGCTGGTGATCGAGGCTCAGGTTGGCGCGCTTGGCCTGGCGCCAGTTGGCCAAGGCCTGTGGGGCCATGCCCACCGCGCCGCTGCGCACGGCCAGTTGCGCGGCCATCTGCACCCGCCACACCGGTGCGCCGTCCAGGCGGTAGCCTGCGGACGACTCAGCCTGCAGCTGCACCTGGCCCTCGGCGCCGGGGCGCTTGAGCCACACCAGGCGGTCGCCGTTGCTCAGCCGCCACTGCTCGACCTGCTGATCGGGGTAGGTCGCGCGCTCGACGACAGTGGCCGAAGCGGGCGCGGCGGGTAACGCCAGCGCGGCAGCCGGCGCCGCAGGCGGGGCCTTGCGCACTGGCTCGGGCAGCGGGCTGGCGGCCAGCGCGGCCTGCTGCGCCTGGACCGCAGCGACGCTTGGCAGGGTGACTGCCGAGGTGCCCGGTGCACTGATTTGCAGTACCCGGTCCGGGCTGTTCAGCCACAACGCCAGGCGCTCGTTCAGATCGCGCAGCGACACAGTGCGCAGCACTTTCTGGTAACGCCTGCCAACTGCGGCACGCTCGCTCACGGGGCGGCCCTGCACAGCGGCGTTGTTGAGTTGCTCGACCCACTGTTCAAACGTGCGCGGGGTCTGGTTGTTGACCGTTTTAGTAGCCAGGCGGGCGATGGCGGTACGCTCGCGCTTGTGGTCGGCTTTGCTGAAACCGTGCTGGCGCAGCCGCTCGATTTCGGTCAACAGGCCTTGCAGCGCCTGTTCGTGGGCCTGGCCATCAACGCCAGCGGCAATGCCGAGCACCGTGGAATGCTCGCCGATCAGCGTTTTCTGCGCCGTCAGGCTGCGTACCCCGGCGCTGTGCGGCTGGCGGCGCAGGGTGTCGACCAGTGCGCTGAGCGTCATGCGGTCGATGAGCTTTTCGCGCAGCGCCGTGTAGGTGGTACCGCGGCTGTCCGGCTCGTGCAGGCGGAACAACAACGCCACTTGGTTGCTGCCCGACTGCGGGTCTTGCAGACGGAAGATTTTCAGTTTGTCGTCCAGCCGCAGTTCGCGCTGCGCGCGGCTTGGCACCGTGCCGGCCTGGGCCTTGCCGAACGCCTGCTCGATTTGCGCCTTGAGTTGCTGCGGGTCGAAGTCCCCCACCGCCGACAGCACCATGTTGTCAGGCAGGTACCAGCGCGACTGAAACGCTTTCAGGCGCTCAAGGCTGGCCGAGCGAATGGCCGCCTCGTTGCCGATGGTGCGGTGGCCGGGGTAGGCCGAGCCGACCCGCTGCGAGGCGGTACGCTGCTCATTCATGCGCTGGGCGACACCCAGGCCGCCGCGCCATTCTTCGATGACAATGGGCCGCTCGCGCTCAAGGTCGGCGGCCGTGTAGTCGCCGGCGAACACCAGGTCGGCCAGCGCTTGCAAGGCCTGCGGCGCCTGGCGCACACCGGCGGGCGGGCCGATCAGGTACTGGGTCCGCTCGTAGCTGGTCATGGCATTGAAATGGCGCCCCTGCACCCAACCCAGCTCGGCCATGCGCTGGCGCAGGTTGTGCTCGCCCCCGGCGCGGCTGTGAAAGGCCAGGTGCTCGACCATGTGCGCCACGCCGACCTGGTCGTCGGCTTCGTCCACGGAACCGGCCTTGACCGTCAGGCGCAAGTCCAGGCGGCCCGGCTGCGAGGTTTCGCGCACCAGGTGGTAGGCCAGGCCGTTGGGCAACTGGCCGTGGACTACCTGGCTGTCCCAGGGCAGCGGCGCATCGGGGTTGGGGATCGACGCGCAGGCGCCGAGCAGCAGCGGGCCGAGCAGGCCGGCCAAGAGCTTTTTCATCAGGGCATCCAATTTTTTATGGGCAAGTCAGAAGCGGTAGCCGACTTCAAGCCAGTACTGGCGGCCGACTTCGTAGCTGACCACGCTGGTGGAGGAACGGCTGGCGATCTGGTTGACCTGGTCGGTCACGTTGGTTACATCGACATTGACGAAGAACGCCTGCTCTTTGCCGGTGGGGATATCCCAGGCAAAGCGCATGTCCCAGGTGGGCGCGCCGGCGACGGCCACGGTTTCGTAGCGGCTGTAGCTCTTGCCGTCGACTTCGACATCCGGTGTAACGCGCACCACTTGGTCGTAGGGGCCGCGATAACGGAAGAAGTTGCTCACCGAAAGGTTCCAGCGTGGAATATCGGTGATGGTCACAAGGCGCGCCGTCCAGGGCCGGTTGAAGTCGCTGGGCGGCAGCTCTTCGTAGGGCACCAGCTTGCCGTCGTAGACCACGTCATCGTTGTCCATTTCTTCGCGGTCGACACCGGACTCGTAGGTCTCGCCGTGGGCGCCCTTGCTCTTGGACCAGTCCAGCGCCAACTGCACGCTGGTGCTGGTGCCCTGAAAGCGTAGCGGTTGCAGTGGCATCACGGTCAGCGTGACGTTCTCCGTCTCGCTGGTGCCGGCGTTGAGGTAGACATAGTGATCCTTGCTGTAGCCCGCCGGGATCTGCGACTGGTCAAGGCTGTAGTACGGCCGGGTACGGTAGATCTGGTCATGCCCCTTGCGGTTGACGTATTTGAGCTGGAACTCGGCGCCAAGCATCCGCTGGTTGAAGCCGAGCATCAGTTCGTCGTCATAGGGGATGTCCATGGTGGTGAACTTGCTCATGTTCAGGTTGCTGCTGGCCAGTTTCCAGTCGTCGGTCTGGTTGACCCGGGTATAGCGCGAGTTGAATGCCTGGCGACCGTCTGCCAGGCGGTACTTGAAGAGGTTGCGGCCGTAATAACGGTTGGCCCCAAACACCAGCACCGAGCTGCGGTCGCCAAAAAAGTCATAGTCACCGGCAAAACGCGGCGCCAGGGACTTCTGCTCCATGTAGTCATCACCTTCGTAGCGCAGGCCAGGGCGCAGGGTGAGGTTGCCGTAGCCGATCTCGTCCTCGACGAACAGGGCGTACTTCTTCTGCTGCATGTCGAGCTTGCCGGCGCTGTACACCATCATCGCCGAGCCGAATTGGCGGTTCTGCAAATTGAGCAGGGTGCCGATGGAGCAGTACGGGTCATTGCCGCAGACGGTGCCGTTGTCGCGCTTGAACGTGGTGACCGCCAGCGCGTCGTCTTCACGCTCCCAAGTGGCGCGCTGGTAGCCCAGCTCCAGGCCTGTGGTCACGGTGTGCAGCGAGGAACCGAAATTGAAGGTCTGCCACTGCGCCTTGAGCTTGTAGTCGATGCTGCGCTGGGTCTGCGCCAGGCTGCCGAACGAGCCTTCGCTGCTGCGCGCGGTGGCGCGGTCAGGATGACCCCAGTTCTTTACATCCGACCAGTACCAGTTGATCAGCGTGTCGGTGTCAGCTTCACGCGAGGCATACAGGTCGCTCACGGCCAGTTGCTGAGTCCAACGGGCGCTGTCACCTTCATAGATAGCCTTGATAGAACTTTGCCAACCGCCATTGATGTTGGTGTACTCCGAATCGCGGTAGTCCTCGCGAAAGTACACGTTTTCCTGCGGTGCATAGACAACCGAGGTGTCCAGCGTCAGGCGGTCGTTGACGGTCCAGTAGGTCTTGAGCAGGAAGTTGTCCAGCGCACGGGTCTGCTCCTGCTCGTTGTCATTGTTCGGGCTGTTGTAACCGTTGGCGTAAGTCCGCAGCGGCAGGTAGGAGCGCTTTTGCGAGAAGTTGAACAGCGCGCCGAAGTCCTCGGTGAAGTGCCCTTCAAGGGTGCCACGCAGGGTGGTTTTCTTGAAGTCTGGCTGGTTCTTCTCGTTGGAGGAGTTCTTGAAGCTTTCCTTGTCTTCGCCGCTGATGTGATACCGCGTCCACTCCGAACGGCTCATGGCGTAGGAGATCTTGCCGTGCAGGTCCTGGGTCGGGCGACGCGTGACGGCATCGACCACACCGCCGTTGAAGCCGCCGTACTCGACCGGCACGTTGCTGTCGTAAACCTTGATTTCTTCGAGCAGGTCGGCGTCCAGGGCAATGCCGTGGGAGCGGCTCGGCGCCGAGTCGAACTGCCGGGTTTCGCCATAACCGTGCGCGCCGGGGTCGAGGTCATTGTTGATCGAGATGCCATCGATCATGAAGTTGTTCTGGTAGAACTTGGCGCCGTTGATGCTGATATCGGCCGGGTCGATTTCACCGGGGGTGTTGGAGCTTTTCTGATCGGTACTGAACTGCACGTTGGGGTGCATCTGCAGCATGGTGGTGATGTCACCGTTGGCACCGGGGAAAGCCTGAATGGCTTTGCGGTCAATGACGGTGGCGCCCATGAAGCTGTTTTCCTGGGTGTCGCCCAGGATCAGTGTGTTGTGCAGTTCTACGGCGCCGGTCTCGGCTTGCAGCAGGCGAAACGTCAGCGCGCCGTATTCGTAGTCCCAGGTAATGCCGGTGCCGAGCAGCAGTTGTGCCAGCGCCGCTTCGCTGCTGAGCTGGCCGCTGATGGCCGTGGAGTTGAGGCCGTCGAGCAGGTCGGGGTCGACACTGACCTGCAGGCCGCTCTGCTGGCCGAAATTGATCAGTGCGATGGCCAGCTTCTGCGCCGGAATATCGAACGAGTGCGCCTGGCCCAGCACTGCGCGCGCTGCCAGGCCCTCGGCATGGGCGTACATCGCCGCGCCTGCGCAGCAGAGGCCGAGCAATGCTGCACAGCTCACCTGTTTGAGGTGCTGCGGCCAAGCCCGCAGAGTCAGCGGTTTCCGGCTTGTTGTATCAGTCATCCCACATCCCCGCCCCGGACAGTCGCCGGGCAGCAAAATTGAATACGAATCGCTATCAGTTATTGCGCGCGGAGGAGAAGACGGGGCAGTGCGAGGGTTTTTCAGAAAATTGTGAAAAAAAGTTCAATGCGCGGGTTTACCGCAAGACTCGCGGTCTGGCGTAGGAGCGGCCTTGTGTCGCGAAAGGGGTGCGCAGCGCCCCCAGGGATGGGAGTTTCAAGCTGATAGAGCTGGGGCCGCTTTGCAGCCCTTTCGCGACGCAAGGCCGCTCCTACAGGCCGAGCGACTGCCGCAGGTCGTTCAAGGTTTGCTCAAGACCATCAGCCAAGGCCCGTAGCTGCGCACTTCGCCACCGTGCGGGCGGATGACCGCGCGCAGCGCAGCCTCGGGCTTGCGCAGGTCATACACGCCGGTCACCCGCTTGGCGCCCAGCGTGTCATCGCGCAGCAGCACCTCGGCAGGCAGGTAGTTGGCAAGCTCCTGCACCAACTCGGCAATGGGCTGGTCATCGGCGATCAACTGGCCCTGGCGCCAGGGCGCAGCCTGCGATGGCGAAAACCCGCTGACCTGCGCCTGCCCATCGCGATAACGCAGACGCTGGCCGGCGGTCAGGGCAGCGGCCAGCACCTGCGCCGAGTCCTCGACGCGCACCGACCCATGCTGCACATCCACCCCTACCCGGCCTGGGCGCAGCACCACGTTGAAGGCCGTGCCAGTCACGGTCACCCGCACGCCATCGGCGCGAACATGGAAAGGCTTGGTTTTATCCGTCACCACTTCAAAAAACGCCTGCCCGGCCAACAGCCGCACATCGCGCTGGCTGGCGCTGTAATCCACGGCGATGGCGGTATCGCTGTCCATCTGCACCACGCTGCCATCGGCCAGGGTGACTTCGCGGGTCTCGCCTTGGGCGGTGCGGTAATCGGCTTCCAGGCGCAGGCTCAGCGACGGGGCCAGCGCCAGCATCAGGCACGCCGCCGCCGCAGCGCCCAGCCACCAGCGGCGCGGGGTTTTGCGCCGCACCGGCAACTGCACCACCTCGGCCGGGGTTGGCCAGCGCTCGGCCGTGGCCGGAGCCAACTGCCCGCTCAGACGCCACAGGCGCTCGGCTTTGCGGTACGCCTCGGCATGAGCCGGCTCACTGGCCAGCCACTGCTCGAACTGCTCGCGCAGGGCCTGGTCGTGGGGTGCCTGCTGCAAGCGCAGCAGCCAGTCCAGCGCCTGCTCGCGGCAGTTGGCGGTGAGGTCTGCTGACGTCATGGCCGGCAAGTCTCCTGGGGGCTCGGGGGCGCGAAGGGTCGCACAGAGTCGGCCCGTTGAGCAAAAGACGCAGCAGCCACGGCTTTTTTCACAAATCATCCTCCAACCGCTCCATGCAGTGGCGCAAGGCGTCACGTACCAGCTGGTGAACGAGGCTTACCGAGATATCCAGGTGTGTCGCGACATGTTGCAGGGTGTAGCCGCCCAGGCGATGCATCTCGAAGGCGGTACGAGTGCGCAGCGGCAGTTCTTCAAGGGCCCGGCTGATGGCGCTGAGTTCGTTCTGCTGGCTCACCGTATGTTCGGGCGAGGCGGTGCTGGCCGGCAGCTCGGCGAGAATTTCCTCGCTGCCAGGCTGCGTTTTTTCGGTGGCGGTGCGGCGTGTGTGGTCGAGGGCCAGGTTGCGCACGATGCGGTAGAGGTAGCTGGCGGGGTGGCGGATGTCGGCCTCTAGCGCCTGGCCGCTGAAACGCAGCCAGGCTTCCTGAACCACATCCTCGGCGCGGGCGCGGCAGCCAACGATCGGCGCGGCGTAGTCGACCAGTGCCGGGCGGTGGGCCAGGTAGAGCTGCAGTTTATCGTCCGCCACAGTGTGGTATGCCAAGGATGTTTCAAGGCCGGCGATGTTACCTGCTGTCGAGAATCATTATCAATAGTGAAGTGTAAACACATCGCCCCGCGATGGCGTCGGCCCAGGCAATGGGGTTGTCCAAGCTAACGCCATCGCGGGGCAAGCCCGCTCCCACAAGCAGCAAGCCTGCTCCTCGCAACCCAATAGCCTGGCCTACAGCCTCACACTGGCAAAGGTCGACTCGTTGCGCGCCTGGCTGAGCGCGGCCATCGGCCCGCTGTGGGGCGACAGGGTCATGGCCTGCGGGATCGGCATCATCGCCACCTGCTGGGTGGTGTTGGAGCCCACACGCTCATCGCGCGGCGGAATACCAAAGTACTCGCGGTAGCACTTGGAGAAATGCGGCGTGGACACAAAGCCACACACCGAAGCCACCTCGATGATCGACATCGGCGTCTGCTTGAGCAACTGGCGGGCGCGGATCAGCCGCAGCTTCAGGTAGTAGCGCGATGGCGAACAATGCAGGTACTTCTGGAACAGTCGCTCAAGCTGGCGACGCGACACCGCCACGTACACCGCCAGTTCGTCGAGGTCGATCGGCTCTTCGAGGTTGGCCTCCATCAGCGCGACGATTTCCTGCAACTTCGGCTGGTTGGTGCCAAGCATGTGCTTGAGCGGCACGCGCTGGTGGTCCTGCTCGTTGCGGATACGCTCGTAGACAAACATCTCGGAGATCGCCGCCGACAGCTCACGGCCGTGATCACGGCTGATCAGGTGCAGCATCATGTCCAGCGGCGCCGTACCGCCGGAGCTGGTGAAGCGGTTGCGGTCCAGGGTGAACAGCCGGGTGCTCATGTTGACCCGTGGGTAGGCCTCCTGCATGGCGGCCAGGCATTCCCAGTGCACGCTGCAATCGAAGCCGTCGAGCAGGCCGGCACAGGCCAGCGCCCAGCTGCCGGTACACACCGCACCCAGGCGGCGCGACTGGCGGGCCTGGGCCTGCAGCCAGGTGACGTGTTCGCGGGTGACGGTACGCTGGATGCCCACCCCGCCGCAGACGATCACGGTGTCGATGGGCGGGGCGCTGTGCATGGCGGCGTCGGGGGTGATTTGCAGGCCGTCACTGGCCCACACCTGGCCGCCGTCGACGGTGAGGGTATGCCAGCGGTACAGCTCGCGGCCGGAAAGCTGGTTGGCCATGCGCAGCGGTTCTACCGCCGAGGCCAGGGAAATAAGGGTGAAATTGTCCAGCAGGAGAAACCCGATGGATTGTGGAGCTGTGCGGTTCTGGGTTGGGGTCCCGGAGGTGTACGACGTCATCGTGGTTTCTCCTCACACTAATGCTGGGCGTGCCTCAGGCGGGCACCGTTTTATTGTTAGCGCCCCGGTTCTGATGCCGGGGCTTTGTCAATCACAACGCAAACGCCGTGCCTGAAATTGAACGGCTATCCGAAAAAACCCAAAAACGACCTCATGTGAGTGCCGTGTGGGGGCTTCTTCATGCGTTGTGAGTTTTCGCAAAGCGCCGGTCTAGCGCGTTTGCGTGTCAATGCTGAGCAGTTCGGTAGCACAAGTGGGAAGGTTGCCCAGAAGCGACAGACATTAGTGTCACCGACAATGCCGTGGTTGGTAACGACAACCGACAGCCGGTTGCGCCAGCCGCTGCGCCATAACACGGCACAACGGCCAGCGACGGGCCAAAACGGCGCATCAGCATTCGATGACGCTGACCGCCAGGCCGCCGCGCGAGGTTTCCTTGTACTTGTCGTGCATGTCGGCGCCGGTGTCACGCATGGTGCGGATCACCTGGTCGAGGGAAATGAAGTGTTCGCCATCACCACGCAGGGCCATCTGCACAGCGTTGATTGCCTTCACGGCAGCAATCGCGTTGCGCTCGATGCATGGCACCTGGACCAACCCGCCGACCGGGTCGCAGGTAAGCCCAAGGTTATGCTCCAGGGCAATTTCGGCGGCGTTTTCAAGCTGTTCCGGGGTAGCGCCGAGCACTTCGGCAAGGCCCGCAGCGGCCATGGCGCACGCCGAACCCACCTCGCCCTGGCAGCCGACTTCGGCACCGGAAATGGACGCGTTCTTCTTGCACAGGATGCCCACGGCGGCTGCGGCCAGCAAAAAGTCGACGACGTTGCTGTCGTCCACCACATCGGAAAAACGCATGTAGTAGTGCAGCACCGCCGGGATTATGCCCGCCGCGCCATTGGTAGGTGCGGTGACCATGCGCCCGCCGGCGGCGTTTTCTTCGTTGACCGCCAAGGCGAACAAGTTGACCCATTCCATGGCGCTCAAGGTCGAGCCGATCACATTGGGCTTGCCCAGCTCTTGCAGGCTGCGGTGCAGCTTGGCGGCACGGCGGCGCACATTGAGCCCGCCGGGCAGAATGCCTTCGTACTT
Source organism: Pseudomonas farsensis (assembly GCF_014268805.2). GTDB lineage: Bacteria > Pseudomonadota > Gammaproteobacteria > Pseudomonadales > Pseudomonadaceae > Aquipseudomonas > Aquipseudomonas farsensis. Next base: position 987,378 of record NZ_JABWRF020000002.1, on the reverse strand, counting down.
GAGGCCGTTGTTCACGCACTCCTGCATGGCGTGCCAGAGCTTCACCAGGCCTGCGCGGATTTCGGCTTCGCTGCGCCAGACCTTCTCGTTGGCCATCATCAATTGCGACACGCTGAGGTCGTTTTGCTTGCACAGCTGCAGCAGCTCGGCGGCGCTGTTGAAATCGTACGGCAGCACGGTCTGGTCGGCGTCCAGCACACCGCTGGCGGCCTGGGCTGCGTCCACCACAAAGCCACCGCCCACCGAGTAATAGGTGTCGCTGTGCAGCTCACCGCCCTCGCCTTCGGCCACCAGGGTCATGGCGTTGGGATGGTAGGGCAGGTTCTCTTCGAGCAGCAGCATGTCGCGGCGCCAGTCGAAGGCGATGGGCAGGCGGTTGTCGAGCTGCAGCACACCAGTTTCGCGCAGGTCGGCAATGCGTGGGGTGATCTGCGTGGGGTCGATGGCGTCTGGCCATTCGCCCATCAGCCCCATGATCGTGGCGTTGTCGGTGCCGTGGCCAACACCGGTCGCCGACAGCGAGCCATACAGCCTGACTTCGATGCGCCGCACCTGCTCCAGCTGGCCGCGTTCACGCAGCCCTTGGACGAACAGCGCGGCGGCGCGCATGGGGCCGACGGTGTGTGAGCTGGAAGGCCCGACACCGATCTTGAACAGGTCGAACACGCTGATGGCCATTGTTGCAGCACCTCTTGATGGGCTTGTCTGGGCACGCCATGCGACACCTTGCGCAACTGCTAGGCTGAATCGTCGAGCGGCCTTAGGAATGCTCGCATCATCGGGCTTTTGCCCTACCCCTCGCCGTCTGCAACCGACGTACTTTTGTCCGGCAGCGCCGCTGCTGATCCGCTGTCGTTTGCGCCGCTTTCCCATGGCTGGGCGACGCAAAAACGGGGGCGCGGGGGTGGAATCACCCAGTTGCGACATCGCCCGTACTGGATGCGACCCGTCCTGTACTGGATACGACTCCACCAGTAGGCGATTGCCGAACGCTGGAGGATTATCAAAACCGACTCGTATTGCACGGCCTCGCAACCTGCCCTCTGCAGGCCTGGCTAATCGACACCTTGACCGGCGTCGATAGCCCCCGCGAACCCGAAGATAAAATCACAGGAGTCCACCTATGAAATGTTCACCCTCGCTGTTGCTGGTCGCGATGTTGTCCACCCCTCTGCTGGCCCAGGCTGCAGAGCCTGAGCAGTGCCAGACGGTACGCTTCTCCGATGTCGGCTGGACTGACATCACGGTCACCACCGCCACCACCAGCGTTGTGCTCGAAGCGCTGGGCTACAAGACCCACACCACGATGATCTCGGTGCCGGTGACCTACAAGTCGCTGGCCAACGGCAAGGACCTCGACGTGTTCCTCGGCAACTGGATGCCGACCATGGAGAACGACATCAAGCAGTACCGCGACGCAGGTACTGTCGACACCGTGCGCGCCAACCTGGAGAACGCCAAGTACACCCTGGCGGTGCCCCAGGCGCTGTACGACAAAGGTCTGAAGGACTTCTCCGACATCCCCAAATTCAAGCAGGAGCTGGGCGCCAAGATTTACGGCATCGAACCTGGCAACGACGGCAACCGCACCATCCAGAGCATGATCGACAAGAACGCCTTCGGCCTCAAAGACGCCGGTTTCAAGATCGTGCAGTCCAGCGAAGCGGGCATGCTTTCGCAGGTCGACCGCTCGCAGAAGCGCGGTGAAGCGGTGGTGTTCCTGGGCTGGGAACCGCACCCGATGAACACCCGTTTCAAGATGCAGTACCTCACCGGCGGGGACGAGTTCTTCGGCCCCGACTTTGGCAAGGCCACCGTGCTGACCAACACCCGCAAGGGCTATGTGCAGGAATGCAGCAACGTCGGCCAACTGCTGAAGAACCTGGTGTTCGAACTCAAGGATGAAAGCACCATGATGGGCTATGTCCTGGACGACAAGATGAAGCCCGACGCGGCCGCGAAGAAGTGGCTCAAGGACAACCCCGGCAAGCTCGATACCTGGCTCGCTGGCGTGACGACCGTGGATGGCAAGCCTGGCCTGGAGGCGGCCAAGGCAAAGCTTGCGCAATAACACTACGCAGTAGCGCTATCTCGGGGCGGGACCGTGCCGCCCCGGACTGATTTCAATCTTTGCAGGTGGAAGCTCGCTATCATGCTGATCGAACAAAAAATACCGCTGGGGCAGTACATGGCCTCATTCGTCGAATGGTTGACCCAGAATGGCGCCAATTACTTCGACGCTATCGCTCAGGGCCTGGAGTTCATGATCCATGGCGTCACCAGCGCCCTGACCTGGTTCAACCCACTCGTGCTCATCGCGCTGTTTGCCGCCCTGGCGCACCTGATCCAGCGTAAATGGTCGCTGACCGCCTTCGTTGCGTTTTCGTTTCTGCTGATCCTCAACCTGGGTTACTGGCAGGAAACCATGGAAACCCTGGCGCAGGTTTCCTTCGCCACCGTGGTCTGCGTGGCCTTTGGCGTGCCGCTGGGCATCCTCGCCGCGCACAAACCGATGTTCTACACAGGCCTGCGCCCGGTCCTCGACCTGATGCAGACCGTTCCTACATTCGTCTACCTCATCCCTACGCTGACCCTGTTCGGTCTCGGCGTGGTGCCGGGGCTGATCTCGACGGTGGTGTTCGCCATCGCCGCGCCGATCCGCCTTACCTACCTGGGCATCTGCGACGTGCCGCAAGAGCTGATGGACGCCGGCAAGGCGTTTGGTTGCTCGCGCCGCCAACTGCTGACCCGCATCGAACTGCCCCACGCCATGCCGAGCATCGCTGCCGGCGTGACGCAATGCATCATGCTGTCGCTGTCGATGGTGGTGATCGCCGCCCTGGTGGGCGCCGATGGCCTGGGCAAACCTGTGGTCAACGCACTGAACACCGCTGATATCTCGCTTGGCTTCGAAGCTGGCCTGGCCATCGTTCTGCTGGCAATCATGCTCGACCGTATCTGCAAGCAACCGGAGCTGCCGGCAAGGGGTGAGGCATGAGCATCATTCGTTTCGAAGACGTCGACGTCATTTTCTCCAACAAACCGCGCGAGGCGCTGCAACTGCTGGACGAGGGCAAGACCCGCGAGCAGATACTCAAGCAGACCGGCCTGGTGGTGGGGGTCGAAAAGGCCAACCTGGACATCAACAAGGGCGAGATCTGCGTGCTCATGGGGTTGTCCGGCTCGGGCAAGTCGAGCCTGCTGCGCTGCATCAACGGCTTGAACACGGTCAGCCGCGGCAAGCTGTTCGTCGAGCATGAAAACAAGCACATCGACATCGCCCACTGCACCCCGGCGGAGCTGAAGATGATGCGCACCAAGCGCATCGCCATGGTGTTCCAGAAGTTCGCCCTGATGCCTTGGCTTACGGTGCGCGAGAACATCAGCTTTGGCCTGGAAATGCAGGGCCGCCCCGAGAAGGAGCGGCGCAAGCTGGTGGACGAGAAGCTTGAGCTGGTGGGCCTGACCCAGTGGCGCAATAAAAAGCCCGACGAACTGTCGGGCGGCATGCAGCAGCGCGTGGGCCTGGCCCGTGCCTTGGCGATGGACGCCGATATTCTGCTGATGGACGAGCCGTTCTCGGCGCTCGACCCGTTGATCCGCCAGGGCTTGCAGGACGAGCTGCTGGAGCTGCAACACAAGCTGAACAAGACCATCGTGTTCGTCAGCCACGACCTGGACGAGGCGCTCAAGCTGGGCACGCGCATCGCCATCATGAAGGACGGGCGGATCATCCAGTACAGCAAGCCTGAAGAGATCGTGCTTAATCCGGCCGATGAATATGTGCGCACCTTCGTGGCCCACACCAACCCGCTCAACGTACTGTGCGGGCGCAGCCTGATGCGCACACTGGACCAGTGCAAGCGGGTCAACGGTTCGGTGTGCCTGGACCCAGGCGGCGACTCGTGGCTCGACCTTGGCGAGGGCAACTCGATCACCCGCGCCCGCCAGGGGCAGAACGGCCTGGACATGCAGAACTGGGCGCCTGGCCAGTCGGTGGAAGGGCTTGGCCGCAGGCCGACGCTGGTCCACGCCGACATCGGCATGCGCGAAGCACTGCAGATCCGTTACCACACCGGCAACAAGCTGGTGCTGCAGGAAAACGACAAGGTGGTGGGGATTCTGGGGGATACCGAGCTGTACCACGCGCTGCTCGGCAAGAATCACGGCTAGACAATTGGGGCCGCTATGCGGCCCATCGCGACACGAGGCCGCTCCTACACAGGAAACGCGTATCCAGGTGTAGGAGCGGCCTTGTGTCGCGAATGGAGGGCAAAGCCCTCCCAGCAATCTATCAGCGCACGACAATCCCGCGCGATGCCATATAAGCCTTGGCCTCTGGCACCGTGTACTCGCCGAAGTGGAAGATGCTCGCCGCCAACACCGCGCTGGCATGCCCTTGCAGAATGCCATCGGCCAAATGCTGCAGGTTGCCAACGCCGCCCGAAGCAATCACCGGAATGCCCAGCGCATCGCTGATGGCACGGGTTACGCCCAGGTCGAAGCCATTTTTCATGCCGTCCTGGTCCATGCTGGTCAGCAAGATCTCACCGGCACCCAGGCCTTCCATCTTCTTTGCCCACTCCACCGCATCCAGCCCGGTAGGCTTGCGCCCGCCATGGGTGAAAATTTCCCAGCGCGGCGTTTCACCGGGGCCGGAAACCTTCTTGGCGTCGATGGCAACCACAATGCACTGCGAGCCAAAACGGTCGGCCGCCTCGCCGACGAACTCCGGGGTGAACACCGCGGCGGTGTTGATCGACACCTTGTCGGCGCCAGCATTGAGCAGGTTGCGGATGTCCTGCACGGTGCGCACGCCACCGCCGACGGTCAGCGGGATGAACACTTGGCTGGCCATGCGCTCGACGGTATGCAGCGTAGTGTCCCGGCCATCGACGCTGGCGGTGATGTCGAGGAAGGTGATCTCGTCGGCGCCCTGCTCGTTGTAGCGACGGGCGATTTCCACCGGGTCACCGGCATCGCGGATGTTCTCGAACTTGACGCCCTTGACCACCCGGCCGTTATCCACGTCCAGGCAAGGGATGATGCGCTTGGCCAGTGCCATGGTCGTTCCTCAGCCTTGGTAGTTGTCGCAGAAGGCCTGGGCCTCGGCGACGTCGAGGGTGCCTTCGTAGATGGCACGGCCAGTGATGGCGCCGACGATGCCTGGCGCCTTGGCGTCCAGCAGGGCCTTGATGTCACCCAGGTTGTGAATGCCGCCCGAGGCGATCACCGGGATGCGCGTGGCTTCGGCCAGGGCCTTGGTGAAGGGCACGTTGCAGCCCTGCATCATGCCGTCCTTGGCGATGTCGGTGTAGACGATCGCCGAAACGCCATCAGCCTCGAAACGCTTGGCCAGGTCGATAACCTGAACGCTGCTGACTTCAGCCCAGCCGTCGGTGGCAACGAAACCGTCCTTGGCATCCAGGCCGACGATGACCTTGCCTGGGAACGCCTTGCAGGCCTCGGCAACGAACTCAGGCTGCTTGACCGCCTTGGTGCCGATGATCACGTAGCTGACGCCGGCCTTGACGTAGTGCTCGATGGTTTCCAGCGAACGGATGCCGCCGCCGATCTGGATCGGCAGGGTCGGGTAGCGCTTGGCGATGGCGGTGACCACCTCGCCGTTGACCGGCTGGCCTTCGAAGGCGCCGTTCAGGTCGACCAGGTGCAGGCGGCGGCAGCCACCTTCGACCCACTTGGCGGCCATGCTCACCGGGTCATCGGAAAATACCGTGGAGTCTTCCATGCGGCCCTGGCGCAGACGCACGCAGGCGCCGTCCTTCAGATCGATAGCGGGAATAATCAGCATGTTGGCAACCTGTCCAATTCGTTGAGTTCAGGGCTTTTCGAGCGACCACAAGTCGCTTTCGATACTCTCGAAGCGTTCCTTGAGGTGCAGCTGAACATCGGCAATCGCCCTGTTGTAGTAATGGGGTGCAATTTCCTTGCTGAACAGGTCGAGCACCTCGGCCACCTCGAACGACCCCAGCTGCAGCTCGAAACGGTCTTCGAGAAAGCGCTTGAGCACATCGAGCGCTTCGCGCTCCTGCTCGGGGGCCAGGGTGATGACGGGGGCCTTGGTTTTCGACCGGCTCATTTACCAGCGCCCGTCCCAGGCGACGAAGTTCTGCAGCAGCTGCAGGCCATGGGTATGGCTTTTCTCCGGGTGGAACTGCACGGCAAAGCGCGAGCCGTCGGCCAGCGCTGCGGCAAAGTCGTTGCCGTAGTGGCCACGACCGACCACCTGGCCAGGCTTGCCGGCATTGATGTAGTAGCTGTGCACGAAATAGAAACGCGCGCGGTCGGGGATGTCGTGCCACAGCGGGTGGTCGATGCTCTGGCTGACTTCGTTCCAGCCCATGTGCGGCACCTTCAGGTGCTCGCCGTCTTCTTGCAGGCCTTTGCCGAAGAAGCGCACCTGGCCTGGGAACAGGCCAATGCAATCGACGCCGTTGTTTTCTTCGCTGTGCTCGAGCAGCGCCTGCATGCCGACGCAGATGCCGAGGAAGGGGCGGTCCTGGCTGACCTCACGCACCAGGCTGTCAAAGCCCAGGCGGCGGATCTCGGCCATGCAGTCGCGGATCGCGCCAACGCCTGGGAACACCACGCGGTCGGCCTCGCGAATGACAGCGGCATCGCTGGTCACCAGCACCTTGCCGGCGCCAACGTGCTCAAGCGCCTTGGCCACCGAGTGCAGGTTGCCCATGCCATAGTCGATTACCGCTACGGTCTGCATTTACAGGCACCCTTTGGTCGACGGCATTTGCCCGGCCATGCGCGCATCCTGCTCGACAGCCATGCGCAGGGCGCGGCCGAAGGCTTTGAACACGGTTTCGATCTGGTGGTGGGTGTTGTGCCCGCGCAGGTTGTCGATGTGCAGGGTCACCAGGGCGTGGTTGACGAAGCCCTGGAAGAATTCCTGGAACAGGTCGACGTCGAAGCCGCCGACGCTGGCACGGGTGTACGGCACATGCATCTGCAGGCCTGGGCGGCCAGAGAAGTCGATGACCACGCGCGACAGGGCTTCATCCAGCGGCACATAGGCGTGGCCGTAGCGGAAGATGCCTTTTTTGTCGCCGATGGCCTGGGCGAATGCCTGGCCCAGGGTGATGCCGACGTCTTCGACCGTATGGTGATCGTCGATATGCAGGTCGCCCTTGCACTCGATATCCAGGTCGATCAGGCCGTGGCGGGCGATCTGGTCCAGCATGTGTTCAAGGAAAGGCACGCCGATATCGAATCGGGCCTTGCCGCTGCCATCGAGGTTGATCGAGCACTTGACCTGGGTTTCCAGGGTATTGCGCTCGACGGAAGCCTTACGTTCGACCATCACCAGCTCCGCTAAATCATTGGGCGAAAAGGGCTGCATTATAGGCCCAGAACGCGCCCGCTTGAAACGCGGATGACATATGGCAACGTGAGTAATTACGGGGGCTGGAGGGGTCTACAGGTCTATACAAGTGGGGGCGGCATCGAGGGAGCGGGCCTGGCGGCCGTATCGATGCGGCTTAACGCGGCCAGCGTGGGAGCGGCCTTGTGCCGCGATGGGGGCGCACAGCGCCCCCAAGGCTTGCATCAATGGAACAACACCGCCGTCTTCTGCAGGGTAATCCAAACGCCCCAGGCCAGCGGAATCACCACCACAGCCCAGGCCAACACCACCAACGGCAGGCTGCCAGGCGCTGCTTTCCACTCCAGCGAACGCGCACCGTCAGCGCCCTTGTCGTGGCTCAGGGCGCGCTCGGCAGCAAGCTCGGCGTCGGTCATGAAGTGCTTGTCGGCCACCGGGCGCACCAGCATGTTGCAGATAAAGCCCAGCGCCAGCAGGCCTGCCAGGATATACAGCGTCATGTCGTAAGCCGCAGCCCGCTCCACACCCGCTTTGAGCTGCGCTTCACGCAGGTAGGTGATCAACAGCGGGCCAAACACACCCGCAGCGGCCCAGGCAGTGAGCAAGCGGCCGTGAATGGCGCCGACCATCTGCGTGCCGAACAGGTCGGCCAGGTACGCCGGCACAGTGGCAAAGCCACCGCCGTACATCGACAGGATGATGCAGAACGCCGCCACGAACAGCGCCACGTTGCCGATATGGCCCATGTTCGGCACCAGGCTATAAAGGCCCACGCCCAGCGCAAAGAAGGCAAAGTAGGTGTTCTTGCGGCCGATGTAGTCCGAGAACGACGCCCAGAAGAAGCGCCCGCCAATGTTGAACAGGCTCAGCAGACCGGTGAAGCCTGCAGCAATGGCGGCAATCTGCGCCAGTTGCGCGGTGTTCAACTGGCTGAAGGTCAGCTCGTTGCCCAACAGCTTGCCGGCGAACACTTCCTGCAACAGCGGCGAAGCCATGCCCAGAATGCCGATACCGGCCGATACGTTCAGGCACAGCACCAGCCACACCAGGGCGAACTGCGGGGTCTTCCAGGCAACACTGACGTGCACGTGGCGGTCAGTGACCATGGCGCTGCTCTTCTTCGCCGGCGGGGTCCAGCCTTCAGGCTTCCAGCCGGTCGGCGGCACGCGGTAAGTCAAGGCACCGGCGGTCATGAACACGAAATAGATCGCCGCCATGGCGATGAAGCTCTGCCACACACCCACTTCAGTGGCGCTGCCGAAATGGCCCATCAATGCAGTGGCCAGAGGAGCGCCCACCATGGCACCTCCACCGAAGCCCATAATTGCCATGCCGGTCGCCATGCCGCGCTTGTCCGGGAACCACTTGATCAGGGTCGAAACCGGCGAGATATAGCCCAGGCCCAGGCCGATACCACCGATCACACCCGAACCCAGCCACATCAGCCACAGCTGATGGGTCTTGACGCCAATCGCCGAGATCAGCAGGCCGCCGCACCAGCACAGCGCCGATACCAGGCCGGCCTTGCGTGGGCCTGCATGTTCCAGCCAGCCACCCAGCACCGCAGCCGAGCAGCCCAAGAAGACGAAGAACAGGGCGTAGGTCCAGGTAAGCATGGAAATCGGCCAATCGCACTCGGCGCTGAACAGACGGGCGATGTAGCTCATATCTACGGCGCATTCCACAGGCGCGGTGACGCCCAGGGCTTGCGACAGCGGCAGCCAGAACACCGAAAAACCGTAGGCCATGCCGATGCACAGGTGAATGGCCAGGGCTGCCGGTGGCACCAGCCAACGGTTGAAGCCCGGGCGGGCGATGATGCGCTCCTTCGTCAGGAAGCCGGGCTTGGCTCCTGGCGTGATACTGCTGTTCATGGGTTGTTCCTTATTAGTGGCGGGCTTTTGCTTGCAGACTGGCTGCCCGGCTCTGAATGGCTGCACGCAAGGCAGCCCGGCCGCTGTGGCGATCATCCGCGACAATGGGTCGCGGGCCGCAAGCGGGCGCAAGAGTACCAGCACCCTATGCAATGGAAGCAATCTGATATCGTTATTTTTTCGCAAGCTGAATCGGTAATTCCCTGAATACGGCCGCCAAAGCCGACAGAAGGAACCCCTGCCTCACATACTGTCGAACTCTCGGACACGCAGAGCCAACCATCACGGCGCTATACTCGCCGCAGAATTCATTTATCGGACTACAAGGACTCGCCCATGAAAGCGTTCGGCAAAATCCTGGGGCTGGGGCTTCTCGGGTTGTTGCTGATCATCGTGGCGCTGGGCTTCGCCCTGACGCACCTCTTCGATCCCAACGACTACAAAGACGAAATCCGCCAGCTGGCACGCGACAAGGGCCACGTTGAACTGACCCTCAACGGCGACATCGGCTGGAGCCTGTTCCCATGGCTGGGCCTTGAGCTGCACGACGCCAGCATCGCCACGCTGAACAACCCAAAAGTGCCATTTGCCGACCTGCAGATGCTCGGCCTGTCGGTGCGTGTGCTGCCGCTGCTGCGCCGCGAAGTGCAGATGAGCGATGTGCGCGTCGAGGGCCTTAACCTCACCCTTACCCGTGATGCTTCCGGCCACGGCAACTGGGAAGACATCGGCAAGCCGCTACCCGGCCCGAACGTAGCCAACGCGCCCCCGGCAGGTACGCCGGGTGAGCCTGTAGACAAGGCCCCGAGCAAGCCTGAAGGCAGCGAGCGCTCGGTCAAGCTGGACATCGACAGCCTCACCGTGAACAACGCGCGGGTGCTGTACACCGACGAAAAAACCGCGCAAAGCTACACCGCCGAGAGCATTCAGCTGAGCACCGGCGCCGTGCATGAAGGGGTGAACATCCCGCTCAAGGCCAGCGCGTTCATCAGCGCCAGCCAGCCGAACATGAAGGCACGCACCGAGCTGACCGGCGAGCTGCGTTTCGACCGCAAGCTCAAGCGCTACAACCTCGAAGACATGCGCCTGTCGGGCGAAACCTCGGGCGAACCGCTGGCCGGCAAGACCGTCACCTACGCAGCCCAAGGCCAGGTGCTGGTAGACCTGGCAGCCAATGTCGCCTCGTGGAGCAGCCTGAAGGTCTCGGCCAACCAGCTGCGCGCCCTGGGTGAGCTGAACCTGCGTGACCTGGACAAGCAACCGCAGCTCAGCGGCGCACTGTCCATCGCCCAGTTCGACCTGCGCACCTTCCTCGAAGGCGTTGGCCAGCCGCTGCCGGCCACCGCCGATGCCAACGTGTTCAAAAAGCTCGAGCTGGTCACCCGCCTTGAAGGCACGCCCAATAGCCTTGCGCTGGAAGACCTGGCAGTGAAACTGGACGACAGCAGCTTCAGCGGCCGCGTGGCCGTGGCCGACTTTGCTAAGCAAGCCTTGCGAGTCAGCCTCAAAGCCGACACGTTCGACGCCGATCGCTACCTGCCAGCCAAAAGCGACCAGGCCAAGGGCGCCACCGCGGCGCGCCAGGCCGAAGTGCAGCAACAAGAGGCTGCCGTCGCCGGTGCCGGCACCACGCAACTGCCGGATGCACCCACCAAGCAAGCCTGGAGCACCGACAAGCTGCTGCCAGTCGAACGCCTGCGCACCCTCGACCTGCAGGCCGAGCTGGCGTTCGGCGCCCTGGTGCTGGACAAGCTGCCAATCAGCGACGCGCAGCTCAGCGCCACCGGCCAGAACGGCCTCCTGGCCCTGAAAACCCTGCGCGGCGGCCTGTACAACGGCACCTTCGAAGCCAAGGGCACGGTCGATGTACGCCCAGCGGTCCCGCAAATTGGGGTGAATACCAAGATCAACCGCGTGCCGGTGGAGCACTTCATCAAGCGCGACGGCCCGGACAAAACGCCACCGGTCAAAGGCCTGCTGACCTTGAACAGCGACCTCACCGCCACCGGCAACAGCCAGAAGGCGCTGGTCGACACCCTCAACGGCACCGCCAGCTTTACCATCAACGACGGCGTGCTGGTCAATGCCAACCTTGAACAGCAACTGTGCCAGGCCATCGCAACCCTCAACCGCAAGCAACTCAGCGGTGAGCAGCGCGGCAAGGACACGCCGTTCCAGGAGCTACGCGGCAGCCTGGTGATCCGCAATGGCGTTGCCAGCAACCCCGACCTCAAGGCACGTATCCCGGGCCTTACCGTCAACGGTAATGGCGACCTCGACCTGCGCGTGCTGGGCATGGACTACAACGTCGGCATCGTCGTCGAAGGCGACCAACGCGCCATGCCCGACCCCGCCTGCCAGGTCAACGAGCGCTATGTCGGCGTGGAAGTGCCGCTGCGCTGCCGTGGCCCGCTGGAGCTTGGCGCCAAGGCCTGCCGCCTGGACAAGGACGGCCTGGGCAAAGTGGCCGCCACCCTTGCCGGCAACCGCCTCAAAGACAAGATCGACGAAAAGCTTGAAGAGAAGCTCGGAGACAAAGTGAGCCCGGAACTTAAAGATGCGCTCAAGGGGCTGTTCAAACGATGAGCCCCGAGCAGTTCTCCAGCGCAGTGCTGGAGTGGTACGACCAGCACGGCCGCCACGACCTGCCCTGGCAACAGGGCATCACCCCGTATCGGGTGTGGGTGTCGGAAATCATGCTGCAACAGACCCAGGTGAGCACCGTGCTCAACTACTTCGACCGCTTCATGCAGGCCCTGCCCACCGTGCAGGCCCTGGCGGCGGCGCCAGAAGACGAAGTGCTGCACCTGTGGACCGGGCTTGGCTACTACACCCGCGCGCGCAACCTGCAAAAGGCTGCGCAGATCGTGGTGGCCCAGCATGGCGGTGAGTTTCCGCGCAGTGTCGAGCAGTTGACCGAACTGCCCGGCATCGGCCGCTCGACTGCCGGCGCCATTGCCAGCATCAGCATGGGCCTGCGCGCGCCGATTCTGGACGGCAACGTCAAGCGCGTACTGGCCCGCTTCACCGCCCAGGCCGGCTACCCCGGCGAGCCGAAGGTGGCCAACCAGTTGTGGGCCTTCGCCGAACGGGTGACGCCGATGACGCGGGTCAACCACTTCACCCAGGCAATGATGGATATGGGCGCAACGCTGTGCACGCGCAGCAAGCCCAGTTGCCTGATCTGCCCGTTGCAGCGCGGCTGCGAGGCGCACCTGCACGGCGAGGAGACCCGCTACCCGGAGCCCAAGCCGCGCAAGGCCCTGCCCCAACGCAAGACGCTGATGCCGCTGCTGAGCAACCATGAAGGCGCCATTCTGCTGTACCGCCGGCCCTCCAGCGGGCTGTGGGGCGGTTTGTGGAGCCTGCCGGAGCTAGACAGCCTGGAGCAGCTCGACGACCTTGCCTACCAGCACGGGCTGCGCCTGGCCGAACGCCGCTCGCTGCCGGGGCTGACCCACACCTTCAGCCATTTCCAGCTGGCCATCGAGCCGTGGCTGGTGCGCGCCGAGCCGCTCGGGACGCACGTGGCCGAGGCCGACTGGCTCTGGTATAACCTCGCCACCCCACCGCGCCTGGGCCTCGCCGCCCCGGTCAAGAAGCTGCTGCAGCGCGCGGCCGACGAATTGAATGCAGGAGAACCCTCATGACCCGCACCGTGAAGTGCCGCAAGTACAACGAAGAACTGCCAGGCCTGGAGCGCCCGCCGTACCCAGGCGCCAAGGGCCAGGACATCTTCGAGCACATCTCGCAGAAAGCCTGGCAGGAATGGCAAAAGCACCAGACGCTGCTGATCAACGAGAAGCGCCTGAACATGATGCAAAGCGAAGATCGCAAATTCATCCAGGCCGAGATGGACAAGTTCTTTGCCGGTGAGGATTACGCCCAGGCCGAAGGCTACGTTCCACCAGCAGAATGACCGCAGAAAACGTAAGCGACGGAATTAATTTAAAAAATTTTCAAAAAGTCGTTGACGCAAGGTCTGAAAACCTTTTTAATTCGCCCCGTCGCCCAGATAGCTCAGTCGGTAGAGCAGAGGATTGAAAATCCTCGTGTCGGCGGTTCGACTCCGTCTCTGGGCACCACCATTAAGCATCGGGTGGTTCCAAAGTCACCCGAAGCGACACAAGAAACCCGCCCAGTGCGGGTTTTTTGTTGTCTGCGATTTTTCGTCGGGGCCGGTTGATCGATATCAAAGCGCCACCCATTGCCGCTGCTTAGCATGGAACTGGACACTTGAATCGACCCAAAGGACCTCCATGAGCGACGAACCCACCTTACTGCTCGCCTCCTCCCCCGAGGCCACCTCTTCCAGCGCAGCCCCAGCCGCCCGCACGCGCCGCCCGCGCACCCGCAAGCCCGCCGCCAAGCCGAACACCATCACCCAGGTCAGCCAGCAGCCTGCCGCCCTGGAAGTGGCCACTGCGCGCAAGGGCAGCAGCGAAGACAGCACCTCGGCGCATCTGCCGGCCAGCTACCCCTACCGCACGCGCATGCGCCGCCAGGAATACGAAAAAGCCAAGCACGCGCTGCAGATCGAGCTGCTGAAGGTGCAGAACTGGGTCAAGGAAACCGGCCAGCGCATCGTCGTGCTGTTCGAGGGCCGCGATGCGGCGGGCAAGGGTGGCACCATCAAGCGTTTCATGGAGCACCTCAACCCGCGTGGCGCGCGCATCGTCGCACTGGAAAAGCCCTCAGAGCAGGAAAAGGGCCAGTGGTACTTCCAGCGTTACGTGCAGCACCTGCCTACCGCAGGGGAGATGGTGTTCTTCGACCGCTCCTGGTACAACCGCGCCGGCGTCGAGCGGGTGATGGACTTCTGCTCGCCGCACCAGTACCTGGAATTCATGCGCCAGGCCCCGGAGCTTGAACGCATGCTCAGCAACAGCGGCATCCTGCTGTTCAAGTTCTGGTTCTCGGTCAACCGCGAAGAACAGTTGCGCCGGTTCATCTCGCGCCGCGACGACCCGCTCAAGCACTGGAAGCTGTCGCCCATCGACATCAAGTCGCTCGATAAGTGGGACGACTACACCGCCGCCAAACAGGCGATGTTCTTCCACACCGACACGGCCGATGCGCCCTGGACGGTGATCAAGTCCGACGACAAGAAGCGCGCGCGGATCAACTGCATCCGCCATTTCCTGCACACCCTGGACTACCCGGACAAAGACCACAGCGTCGCCCACGCACCCGATGCATTGCTGGTTGGCCGGGCCTCGCGCGGGTTCGAAGAAGACGAGGTGGTGCAGGCTGTCAGCTAAGGCCTTGGGTTTCGCCGGTAACTGCGCTTCAATACGCGCCTTTACCGACCCCCGAAGGACCCGCGCCCATGGCCACCAACAGCAAGCAACAGAAACGCGCCAAGCGCGCCGCCACCAAGGCCAAGCAAAACCGCATGGTGCGCAGTGGCCAGGCGGTCAAGGCCAGCACTGGCGAAAGCGCAAGCGTGGAGCAGGTGTTCAACAAGGCCATGGAATCGGGCAGCTACGACAGCTTGTTCGAGAAAATGAAGCAGGCCCAGGAAGATGGCCTGGTGCCGATGATTTCGGTGTTCCTGGTTGACCCGCTGCTGGCCTTGGTGCTCAAGGGCCACAAGGAAGAGCACGCCACCGACTACATCGTGCTGGTGTTCACTGCCTACCGCGCCTGGCTGGACGGCACCGACGAAGACACCACCATGGCCTGGCTGGAGAGCGATGAGTTCCAGGACGCCTACATCACCGCCTCCGAAGTGGTCGCCCGCCAGCAGCAACAGCAGAAACAGTTTGGCTGATAGCCCGGTGTAGCCAGGCCCGCCCCTATCGCAGGCTGTCGCCAGCTCCCACAGAGCTCGCCCACAGTCGCAATGCTGAGGTCTGGCCCAGGTTTCTGTGGGAGCTGGCGACAGCCTGCGATGAGGCCCGCAAAGCCCACAAAAAAGGCCGCACCCTTAACCAGGTGCGGCCTTTTCATTTCAATGGCAGCAAGCGTGCCCCGCGATCAGCTATCCAGCGCAACGCGCCCGGCAGCGCCGCGCTTGCGGTGCAGCAGCAACCCAGTCGCCACCACCGCAATGCTCAACAGCGCCGTGGCAATGATCTCGGCCCGGTGGTCCTCACGCAGCCCCATCACCACCAGTACAGCAATGATGAAAGCAATGGTCGCCCAGGTCAGGCCAGGGAAGAGCCACATCTTGAACGAGATCTTCTCGCCACGCGCCTCACGCTGAGCACGCATGCGCAGCTGCGAAACCGCGATCACCAGGTACACCAGCAACGCGATGGCGCCGGAGCTGGCCAGCAGGAACTCGAACACCGCAGCCGGGGCCACAAAGTTGGCAAACACGGTGAGGAAGGCCGCCGCAGTCGACAGCATCACCGCCCAGTGCGGGGTGCCCGCCTTGGTGGTGCGCTGGGCCAGAGCCGGCGCATCACCACGCTTGCTCAGCGAGAACAGCATGCGCGACGAGGTGTACAGCGCCGAGTTCAGGCAGCTGGTCACGGCAATCAACACCACGATATCGACAATCAACTTGGCATTCGGCACGCCGATCAGGCTCAGCACGGTCTGGTAGGAGCCCTTCTCGGCCAGCGTCGGGTCGTTCCACGGCACCATGGCCACCACCAGGAAGATCGACACCAGGTAGAACAGGCAGATACGCCAGATCACCGAGTTGGTCGCCTTGCTGATCTGCTTGCCGGGGTTCTTCGATTCGGCGGCAGCGATGGTGACGATTTCGGTCCCCATGAACGAGAACATGGTGGTCAGCATGGCTGCCAGCACCGCGCCCAGTCCGTTGGGCATGAAGCCCTGGGTATCGAACAGGTGGCTGACACCGCTCACCTGGCTACCCGGCACCATGCCGAACATGGCCGCGCAACCGACGACGATGAAGCCGATGATCGCCAGCACCTTGAGCAGGGCGAACCAGAACTCGAACTCGCCGTAGTTCTTCACGCTGAACAGGTTGGTCACCGTCAGCACCAGGGTGATGACCAGCGAGAACGCCCACAGGTCTACAGCCGGGAACCAGGCATGCAGAATGGCCGCCGCGGCATTGGCCTCCAGCGGGATGACCAGCACCCAGAACCACCAGTACAGCCAGCCGATGGTAAAGCCGGCCCAACGCCCGATGGCGCGGTCGGCATAGGTGGAAAACGAACCGGTGTCAGGCGAGGCGACCGCCATTTCGCCGAGCATGCGCATCACCAGCACCACCAAGGTACCGGCGGCGGCATAGGCCAGCAGCACAGCAGGGCCGGCGGCAGCGATGGCGTGGCCGGAGCCTACGAACAAGCCGGCGCCGATCACGCCTGCGATGGACAGCATGGTCACATGCCGTGGTTTGAGCCCCTGAGCGAGGTCATTGGAATTGTTACCGCTCATAAAACTACCTTTGTAAGGAGTGGACTACCCGAATGAAAGGAAAACGAAGCGAGCCTGTAGGCACCGCCGCATTCGGCCTGTGGTTACTGGCAATAACTGCGCCACTCATGTGCCAGGCGATTCAGAAACCCCTTACAGCCACGGCTGCCGGGGGCTCGCAGGCATCGCGCCAAACCCTGGCCGAATAATCGCCAACCCCCATGCCAACTCTGGATTACTGAAATACTCACTTACAAACGCACCAAAGGTGCTCCTCGGTAACACCTTCGCACCAAGGCAATGCATTTGAGTGCAACCCGAGGTACAACCTATGCACGGGCATCGCACGGTTTGTGTAGGAGCGGCCTTGTGCCGCGAAAGGGCTGCGCAGCAGCCCCGGCGATCGTGGATGACGCCAAGATTTTTGGGGCCGCTGCACAGCCCTTTCGCGGCACAAGGCCGCTCCTACGCCGAGAACGCGCCGCTGGGGCGCATCTGGATAAGCCAAAAGCGCTTCCCTGCTCCGGCCAAAACTGGCACCATCGCGCCTTTTTTCATCAAGGCTCCGCTGCTGGGCAAAACGCTATTGCGGACATCCTCGCGACAGTCCACTGCAACGATGCGACAAACTGCCCCAGCGACTACCGAAGCCCCTTGCGACCTGGTTGGCCGCCGTTGTGCCGCTATGCTAGCTTGGCGTCCGCCAGGAAGGCCGCCAACAGCTGGGAACGCACCCGAATACATGAGGACCGCACATGGCCCAGGCCACGCCCGCGCTTGAAATCCGCAACCTGCACAAACGCTACGGCGAGCAGGAAATTCTCAAGGGCATTTCGCTGACCGCACGCGACGGTGACGTGATCTCCATCCTCGGCTCGTCCGGCTCGGGCAAGTCCACCCTGCTGCGCTGCATCAACTTGCTGGAGCACCCGCACCAGGGCGAAATCCTCGTCGCCGGTGAAGCCCTCAAGCTCAAGGCGCAGAAAAACGGCGACCTGATCGCCGCCGACAACCGCCAGATCAACCGCCTGCGCAGCGAAATCGGCTTTGTCTTCCAGAATTTCAACCTGTGGCCGCACATGTCGGTGCTCGACAACATCATCGAGGCGCCACGCCGCGTGCTTGGCCTGAGCAAGGCCGAGGCCATCGAGCATGCCGAAGCGCTGCTCAACAAGGTCGGCATTTTCGAACGCCGCCACGCCTACCCCGCACAGCTTTCCGGTGGCCAGCAGCAACGCGCCGCCATTGCCCGTACACTGGCCATGAAACCCAAGGTAATCCTGTTCGATGAGCCAACTTCGGCGCTCGACCCGGAAATGGTCCAGGAAGTGCTTAATGTCATCCGCGCGCTCGCCGACGAAGGTCGGACCATGCTGCTGGTGACCCACGAGATGAACTTCGCCCGCCAGGTGTCCAGTGAAGTGGTGTTTCTGCACCAGGGCCTGGTCGAAGAGCAGGGATCGCCGCAACAGGTGTTCGAAAACCCGACCTCGGCGCGTTGCAAGCAATTCATGTCCAGCCACCGCTAACGGAGCAATACATGCAGACTTACAAGAAGTTTCTCCTGGCAGCTGCTGCCACGCTGGTGATGTCGGCCAACGCCATGGCCGCAGAAAAACTGCGCATGGGTATCGAAGCCGCCTACCCACCGTTCAACAACAAGGATGCCAGCGGCCAGGTCGTCGGCTTCGACAAGGACATCGGCGACGCCCTGTGCGCCAAGATGAAAGTCGAATGCTCGGTGGTCACCTCTGACTGGGACGGCATCATCCCGGCCCTGAACGCCAAGAAGTTCGACTTCCTGGTGTCGTCGCTGTCGATCACCGACGAGCGCAAGCAGGCCGTCGAGTTCACCGACCCCTACTACTCCAACAAGCTGCAGTTCATCGCCCCGAAAAACGTCGACTTCAAGACCGACAAAGCGTGGCTCAAGGGCAAGGTCATCGGCACCCAGCGCGCCACCCTGGCCGGTACCTACCTTGAAGACAACTACCCTGATGTCGAAAGGAAGCTGTACGACACCCAGGAAAACGCCTACCTCGACCTGGTCTCCGGCCGCATCGACGGCATCCTGGCCGACAAGTACGTGCAGTACGAGTGGCTCAAGAGCAAGGACGGCATGAACTACGAGTTCAAAGGCGAGCCTGTGCTGGACAGCGACAAGATCGGCATCGCCGTGCGCAAGGGTGACACCAAGCTGCGCGACGAACTGAACAAGGCCCTGGCCGAAATCAAGGCCGACGGCACGTACAAGAAGATCAACGACAAGTACTTCCCGTTCAGCATCGAATGATTCACCTCGACCGGTACCGCCTTGCGCGGTGCCGGTCCCTTGAACACAGCAGCCCATGAATATCGACCTGCACGGATTCGGTCCGGCCATGATGGCCGGCACCCTGATGACCGTAAAACTGGCGCTTTGCGCCTTGCTGCTGGGGCTGGCCCTGGGCCTGCTCGGCGCATTGGCCAAGACCTCCCCGATCAAGCCGCTACGCTGGCTTGGCGGCACGTATTCGACATTGGTGCGCGGCGTACCCGAACTGCTTTGGGTGCTGCTCATCTATTTCGGCACCGTCGGGCTGATGAGCAGCCTGGGCGATGCCCTGAACATGCCTGGCCTTGAACTCAGCGCCTTTGCCGCCGGGGTGATCGCCCTGGGGTTGTGCTTCGGCGCCTACGCCACCGAAGTGTTCCGCGGCGCGATCCTGGCCATCCCCAAGGGCCACCGTGAAGCGGGCCTGGCCCTGGGCCTGTCCAAAGGCCGCATCCTGTCACGGATCATCCTCCCGCAGATGTGGCGCATGGCCCTGCCGGGCCTGGGCAACCTGTTCATGATCCTGATGAAGGACACCGCGCTGGTGTCGGTGATCGGCCTTGAAGAAATCATGCGCCACGCGCAAATCGGCGTGACCGTCACCAAGGCGCCGTTCACGTTCTATGCAGTGGCCGCTTGTATCTACCTGGCCCTGACCGTGATCGCCATGACTGGCATGCACTTGCTGGAAAAGCGCGCCGCTCGCGGCTTCGTGAGGGCCGAATAAATGAATTGGGAAGTCATCATCAAGTGGCTGCCACGCCTGGCCCAGGGCGCGACCCTGACGCTGGAGCTGGTCGCCATTGCCGTCGTTGCCGGGCTGATCATCGCCATCCCGCTGGGCATCGCCCGTTCGTCGCGGCGCTGGTACGTGCGCGCGCTGCCGTTCAGCTACATCTTCTTCTTCCGCGGCACGCCGCTGCTGGTGCAGCTGTTCCTGGTCTACTACGGCCTGGCCCAGTTCGACGCGGTGCGCGCAAGCTCGCTGTGGCCGTACCTGCGCGACCCGTTCTGGTGCACCGTACTGACCATGACCCTGCACACCGCCGCGTATATCGCCGAGATTCTGCGCGGCGCCCTGCAGGCGATCCCCCAGGGTGAAATCGAGGCGGCGCGGGCGCTGGGCATGTCCCGCACCAAGGCGCTGATCTACATCATGCTGCCGCGCGCGGCGCGCATCGGCCTGCCGGCCTACAGCAACGAAGTGATCCTGATGCTCAAGGCCAGCGCCCTGGCCAGCACCGTGACGCTGCTGGAGCTGACCGGCATGGCCCGCACCATCATCGCCCGCACCTACCTGCCGGTGGAGATCTTCTTTGCCGCCGGGGTGTTCTACCTGCTGATCTCGTTCGTGCTGGTGCAAGCCTTCAAGCTGCTGGAGCGCTGGCTGCGCGTAGACGCCAGCCAAGGCCGCTGAGACCTGAACCCAGCGCCCGCCAAAGGGCGCTGGGGGGCGTGGGAGATTCCATGGCTTTGTACACCTGCCCTGCCCTCATCGCAGGCTGTCGCCAGCTCCCACAAGAATTGAGCCAGACACCAATATCGCAGCTGACGCGGTGTCTGTGGGACATTCCATGGCTTTGTAGAACCTGTCTTGGCCTCATCGCAGGCTCCCACAGGAATTAAGCCAGACACCAATATCGCAACTGACGCGGTGTCTGTGGGACATTCCATGGCTTTGTAGAACCTGTCTTGGCCTCATCGCAGGCTCCCACAGGAATTAAGGCAGACACCAATATCGCAACTGACGCGGTGTCTGTGGGACATTCCATGGCTTTGTAGAACCTGTCTTGGCCTCATCGCAGGCTTCTACAGGAATTGAGCCAGACACTAATATCGCAGCTGACGCGGTCTCTGTGGGAGCTGGCGACAGCCTGCGATGAGGCCGGAACAGATCTGCACATAACTGTGCCCACCAACACTTCGGCGCCCCATGTCCCACCTCCAAACCCAAGACCTGCTCCCCCGCTTCCAAGCCCTGGACCAGTTCCTCTGCGCCCACCAGCACCTCTGGCGCCCACGCCCTTTCACTGCCCTAAGCCTCCCGTGGGAAGCCGAACACCCAGAGCTGTCCACCTGGCTGCGCCAACGCACCCTGCAACAAGCCGAAGCCGCAGACCCAACCGGCGCCCCCGCCCCCTTCGCCCAACTGGCCGCCCAAGCCGGGCAGCTATCACACGTCAGCGAACTCCCCGACGCCGGCCTGCACCCCGCCAGCCATCGCCTGGACGTCAACGTCCCCGGCCGCAAATGGCAACAGATCGAAGCCTTCAGCCGCCGCCTGGCCTTCGCCCACCCTACCCAGCACTGGCTGGACTGGTGCTCCGGCAAAGGCCACCTCGGCCGCCGCTTGCTACAGCCCAGCCAGCACCTGACCTGCCTGGAATACGACCCCGAACTGGTCGAAGCCGGCCAGGCCCTGAGCGACCATCACCACCTGCCCGCCACCCATATTCAGCAAGACGTGATGGCCGCAGGCAGCGCCGACCACCTGGGCCAGCACACCAGCGCAGTCGCCCTGCATGCCTGCGGCGACCTGCACGTGCGCCTGCTGCAACTGGCCAGCCAGCGCGGCTGCCGCCAACTGGCCATCGCGCCCTGCTGCTACAACCGCATCGCCGGCGACAGCTACCAGCCGCTGTCCAGCGCCGCCCAGGCATCCAGCCTGCGCCTGAGCAAAGACGACCTCGGCCTGCCGCTGAGCGAAACCGTCACCTCCGGCGCCCGCGCCCGCCGCCAGCGCGACACCTCGATGGCCCGGCGCCTGGGCTTCGACCTGCTGCAACGCCAGCAACGCGGCAGCGACAGCTACCTGCCCACCCCATCGTTGCCCGTCAGCTGGCTGGAAAAACCCTTCGAGCACTATTGCCGCGACCTCGCCGAACTACGCCAGGTCGAACTGCACGGCACCCCCGACTGGCAAGCCCTGGAAGCCGCCGGCTGGCAACGCCTGGCCGAAGTCCGCAATCTGGAGCGCGTCCGCAACCTGTTCCGCCGCCCCCTGGAACTGTGGCTGGTGCTCGACCGCGCACTGTTCATGCAGCAAAACGGCTACGCCGTGCACGTAGGACTTTTCTGTGATTACCCGCTGACTCCGCGCAACCTGATGCTGCTGGCCGAACGCGACACAGAGTCGCAGGGCGCTTGAAAACCTGTGGATAAGTCTGTGAACAAGCTTGTGATGAAAATCGTCACACGTTGGATCCAGTCGCTATTTAAAGCCCGGTGCTTATTCCGCCACACCCTTTAAAACCAGCAAAAACAGGCCTTTGCGCAAAGACCGGTGGTACGCCCACCCGGCATGCCTTTCGCGCACAACGCCGATGCCAATTGTGCATAAGCTTTCCGACCCGCCACGCCAACCCCCGCCCAGCAAGCAGCAAAAGCGCCAGAATCACGCACCGCCTGGCAGCTTCCCGAAACAATGGATATCATTAGGCCACTACCAAAATTGCAGCCACGGCGCAGCGAACGGTGTATTATCGCCGCCCCCTGCCCAGACGATCCCCCACAGCGCGCCCAATGCGTGTTGGAAGGACCGTGAACGGCAGCCGCCCTGCTGGCCAGCAATGGAAACGGGAAACCCGTCACAGCAGGCGCGTGCCGCGCTACCGTTAGCCCGGCACCGACAGTTAAAATCGCGCCCCCGGCCAAGCAGTGCTTCAGGCCCGCGGCAAAAAACCGCGTATTTGAATACAGACCCTGGAACGGATTCGAACATCGTGAACAACGCCAAGCCTTTCGCCTTGCTGACCCTCGCCCTGGCCCTGACCGGCTGCGCCAGCAGCGCCCCGCCCGCCAAGCCAGCGTCCCTGGACTGGAACACCCCCGGCATGCAACTGGGCGGCGACCGCGGCCTGCCGCTGCACGCCGACAGCCCCTGCCGCAAGCGCGGCTGCGACAACGACAAGCTGTTTTTCAACCCTGGCAAATCCGAACCAGGCATCAACACCATCCACCGCGGCTGGTAGGAATTTTCTCCTTTTGCCTCGGTGACTTAGGGCGAAGTGGATTGTTTGCACGATGGGGTTTACACGGGTGAATCCATCGCTATAATGACGCCCCTGTGCCGGTATAGCTCAGATGGTAGAGCAACTGACTTGTAATCAGTAGGTCCCGGGTTCGATTCCTGGTGCCGGCACCATCATTAGGTTTCAGAGATGGGTTTCATGATCTCTGAGACAACCGGAAAACCCGCCTTTTGGCGGGTTTTTTCGTTTCTGGGGGTTGGTGGGGCCGCCGGAAGTCCCGATCTCAGCGCTACCACACAGGTAGCCGCGTTAACCTGCGCCAAGAAGTCGGACACCACTTTGTGGAAGCAACTGTCCTGCTCAGTCTCCATAATCTAGCGCATCCCCTGTAGGAGATCACCCAGCCCTTCCAGGCTGCGTTGTCCCACAAAGAACTGAGCAACGTGGGAGCGGGCTTGCCCCGCGATACCGGCAAAGCCGGTGCCATCCAGTGCAAAGCCGATAGCACGCAAGTTTGAGCAGATCCACGCGATCCGGCAAGGTCGAGCTGGTGTTCGCTGGCGATGCCAAGCCTTAGAAGCCGATGTCCGAGAACACGGTGAATGCCGCGCTCAGGACGATGGACTACGTCTGTGAAAAACCACTGATGTCCACCGGCGGATAGTTTTATCCACAGGCGGTAAATCGCTGGTATCGCGCTGCTTGACGAATATTGTCCACAAACGTAGACCGGGAGTCGCAAGAGCTGTCGATGACAGCACCCCTAGTGACCCGAACCCTTAAGGTCACGCCGCTCCCGCGGTGGTTCATCCGCAAGTACGATTCGCGTCCGGCAGCTCGTACAGTCACTACCCATGTGATGGATGCCAACTCAATATCGTTGCCCCTGCGGCAACCACCCTACCTATCTGCTCAGCAGCAACCTATCCGCTTGGCCATTTCGCGTGCGCCAACCTGCGCCCGTCTCTTTCACTGGAAAGAGACGGGCGCTCCTGACACTGCTGCAGCCCTTATCGCACATGGCTCAGCGGCAATTCCTCTCGTGACAATTGGCGTGACAAACGCCGATGCCACCAGCAACAGCCATGCAGGTGATGGTGCCACAGACCAGGGAATGGACTGCACCTGACTGACAGTCAGGCATGCCCCGGTCATCGCATTGCTGCGTTCACCAGACTCAGGATCTCGCGGCACTGGTCTCGTCAGCCAATGCAGCCTCTACCCGCCCACCGGTAACGGTGCTCAGGAGGCCAGATCATGAGATGCCCTTGCTCTTGGACATAAAGAGCCGCCAGTCCCGCGTTAGAGGACATCCCCACAGGTCGCAGGGGCCTTGATCCCTGATAACACTCAACATTCTTGGCGGGATGACGTGGGGCGAGGTTCGGAGGACAGTAGATGAGGTGACTGACATAGCATTGGTAGGTAGACGCAATAGCCGCAATTTCGGTTACGGCAGGCAACTGAGCTACGCAGGACCGCAGGCGCTGAAAGACATGTTTGGCGGTGGCCATTACGGCACGGTCAAAGCGCATTGTGATCGATGGCAGTCATTCGTGAAGTGGTGCCGCTCAGAACAGGGGCCCGGTATCAATGATGCGCGGCAGATTGATCGAAAGGTGTTGGCCGACTATGCGGCGTACCTGCGCGACGTGGTTAAGCGCGGTGACCTCGCGGTCAGCACCGCACAAAACCGACTGTCCAGCGTTAACAGGACCATGGCTGCGCTTCGCGGTGATCAGTACGTGAAGTTGCCAAGTCCGAGCAAGGCGTTGGGTATGCAGCGCACCGGGGTTCGCCAGTCGGTGCCGCAGGGCCAAAACCGCGAACAGGTTAAGCAGGTCGTCAATGCGCTTTGCCGCCATCATCAGCTACGGGCTGCTGCGATTGCTCTGCTGGCGCGAGCCACCGGCATGCGCTTGCGTGAGGCCATCTTGGCTGACCTGCGACGGTTGAGCTGTGAGGCTAACGCCCTAGGCAGGATTAATATTCAGGATGGCACCAAAGGCGGTCGCGCCGGTGCCTCGGCGCCGCGTTGGATTACGGTGGACGACCATATTCGAGGTGCTCTTGGGTTTGCACGGCAGGTGTCGCCTGCGGGCAGCCGCAACCTGATCGCACCCCACCAAACCTACCTGAATGTCCTGAAAGAAATCATCCGCCCTGCGCGGGACATCCTGCATGCACACAACCTCAAAGGCTTCCATGAGCTGCGAGCGGCATATGCTTGTGAGCGCTATGAGCAAATCACCCAACACCAGGCGCCTATCAACGGCGGCCAATGTTGCCAGTTAGATAGAAACCTTGATCGTGAGGCGCGGAGGCAAGTCAGCTATGAGCTGGGGCACGGTCGAATCGATGTTGTCGCTGCCTATATTGGAAGACGGGCATGAATAAGACCTTCGATATGGAGCTGTTCCTGGCTGGCGTCCTGACCGGCTCGCACGCAACTCGGCTACGCCATGTGCGGCAAGCGAAAATCATTCAGGCTGAAATCGCAGAACGCTGGCAGCGAGAAACGCCTTGGGCCTGGCAGAGAAAGCATGTGGCTTGGTTTCTCGAGTACCGCATGAGCCAACGCAGTAAGGCGACCCAGTACTACTACGTGCTGACGGCCCGGCTTCTGGCTCGACGCCTAGAAACATCTTGGGTTTTCAATCTATGAGTGGAATCGGATACCGACAATCTCAACCGGCAGCAGTAGGTCAGAAACGATCAATGCTCAACATACTGATTTTCAAGCATAAGTGATGGCTAGTGGAGTGCGTAAACGCATTTGCCAGCTATTAGGGGTGATTTAGCCTGAAGCCCCTGATTCCCTGTCTACGGAAAGACTAGCAATGGGGCACTGCTCTGCAGTGTATAGACTCGGCTTGCCTTGAATTTCTCATAGGTCTAATGTGCCATCACCATGCCACTAACCTGGCGAGGCCTCTATGGGACGGATCTGACATTTACCTTAAAAATACTCGGTTCTTCTAGTGCGTATCTTTAGTGAAACTGACCTACAGGTCAGTCTCCTGCTGACTAAGAAAGACGCGAGGTCAGTTCTGTAAATAAATGTGTCGCTGATGAAAGGAAGCTGTATGCGAGTTACAAAAATCAAAATCGAAAATTTTAGGCTACTAAAGAATATAACGGTAGACATTGAGAAAAATCTATCTTTAATAATCGGCAAAAACAACTGTGGGAAAACCTCATTTCTTTTATGCCTAGAAAAATTCATTGGCGGAAGCGCAACAAAAAATCAATTTACATTTGAAGATCTAAATAGCGACATAAAAGATTTGCTATTAAAAGTGATCGAAGGAACGCTACCGAATGATCAACAGATTGCAATATCATTAAAGATATTTATTCAATACGATGAAAAGGATGACCTTGAGCACATAGGTGACAAGGTTATAATGGATTTAGACCCTGACAACCAATACATTGTTCTAGCTTTTGAATATAGAGCAAACCAAGAGGATATACAGCGTCTTGCAACTGATTTTCACAACATCAAAGCCAAGAAAATAGCCGAAGGAAAAGCTTATAAAAACCTATTCGACTACTTGAAGGAGTCCCATGGGAAATACTTCTCAACAACAAGGCGTAGTCTGCGATTTGACACAACATCAAATATGGAAGATGAAAACGATTTCGTAGACTTAGATGCAGAAGGTGTCAACTTATCGAAAATAATAAACTTCAAATGGATTAGCGCACGTAGAAATGTCTCCAACAAAGACACTGACAACTCACTGTCTCTGCTGTCCGCTAAAATATATAAAAAGCTTGAGGCTACCAATCCAGACCAAAACATCGTAGAAGACTTCAAAGATACGTTAAGTACGACTGACACAAAACTAAACTTAGTGTATGAGAAAATCTTTGAGGACGTGATTGTCGATGTTAAGAAATTCGGGGGTGTCAACCAAAATGAATCAATAATAAAAATCGTATCTTCGCTGCAACATCGAGACCTCCTAGAAGAGAACACCACCGTTATGTATGGATTGGGCAGTGGCGAACACGACTTGCCCGAAAACTACAATGGATTGGGGTACTTAAACCTCATAAGTATGATCTTTGAAATAAAGCTCAAACTTCATGACTTTCAAAAAGACATCAGCGAGTCCCCTTCTGATGTCAATTTGTTATTTATCGAGGAGCCAGAAGCTCATACACACCCTCAGCTCCAAAGAATTTTTATAAAAAACATCAAGTCGTTGCTGAGTCCAGGAATCAGTCGTACTGACGGAGTCAGCAGGTCGCTTCAGACAATACTAAGCACTCATTCCTCATACATAGTGTCCGAAAGCGATTTTGAAGACATTAAATACTTCAAAAAATTGGACGGGTGCGTAACCTCCAAAAACCTAAAAGATCTTAAAGACTATTATGGGGATTCCCAGCACTACACTTTTCTTAAACAGTACCTGACAATACATAGATCTGAGCTATTCTTTGCAGATAAAGCAATTTTCATCGAAGGAGACACCGAGCGAGTTCTTCTTCCTGCCATGATGATGAAAATTGACCAAGAAGATTTGGTAGAAAATATAAAATCTGGAACGACAAGCCAAATCCCACTGCTTTCCCAAAACATCTCAATGATTGAAGTAGGCGCTTATTCACATATTTTTGAGAAGTTCGTCAGCTTTATTGGTGTCCGGTCACTAATCATCACTGACATTGATTCGGCTAAAGAATTTCCGGACTTAGACGATAAAGGCAATCAAAAATTTAACAAACAAGGCGACCCCAAAACTGAATTAAAAAAATGTCGCGTTATAGAAGGCACCCATACCACAAATGCCTCCTTGGTCTTTTTCTATAAAACAAATGAGTTAGCTTTTTACAGCGCGCTTGAAATGGCAAACAAAAGGCTAACAAAGAAAATCAATTCCCCATGGAGCCAATGCGAAAAGGGAGAACTCCTTTGCGCCTATCAAACATTGGAAGCAAATCAGCTTGGTGAGGGATATCACGCCCGTAGCTTCGAGGACGCATTCTTCCATATAAACAGAGACTTTATAAAAAGTCTAACATACGACGACAAGAATGAGTTTATCGGAAAGTCAACGCTACCATCACTAGGTCAAAAACATCTAAAAGATTTTGCCGATTCCACCACCGACGCTTACACATGTGCTGAAAAAGCAATAGGTAGCAAACCATCATTCGCTATGGAAGTACTGTTAAATAGTTCGAGCCATGAAGTCACACTCACAGACGCACAATCTGGCAATTCTAAGACAGTTTCCATGGAGTTTGCCAACTGGAACACCCCTAGCTACATCAAGGAGGCTCTAAAATGGCTGAAGCAAGACTAATCCTAGAGCCTGAAGTCCAGGAAATATTTAATCTCATTGATGAAGGAAAAAACTTCTTGCTCAGTGGAGGGGCAGGTAGCGGTAAGACATATTCGTTGGTGCAGTGTATAAGACAAGTGTTAAGCGAGAATTTAAACTGCAAGATTGCTTGTATGACTTATACAAATGCAGCTGTCGCAGAGATTCGTAGCCGGGTAAGCGATCATAGGCTGAACGTAGGCACTATCCATGAATTCTTATGGGACTTGATACGCCCTTATAGAGTGGAGCTTATGGATGTGCTAATACGGTCTCTGGAGAGTGAAGACGAAAGTTCTATCGTTAATCCGGACGAAGATTTTGACCCCTCAGTATTGAAGGGGCAAGAGGTAAAATACAAAGAATACACGTTGATTCGGGAAGGAATTATATCTCATGACGAATTATTGATCGTCGCTCATGACATGTTCAAGTCTCACCCAAAGCTTTGTGACATAGCTAAAGACAGATACAAATTCATATTCGTCGACGAGTACCAAGATACATCGGCAGCTGTGATAGAGATATTTCTCGATCACTTCCAACAAGGAGTGAAAAAAAATATTGTAGGCTTCTTTGGGGATGCGATGCAGTCAATATATGATGACGGCGTGGGAAACCTAGACAAGTACATCAAGCAGCAATATGTTTACGAGGTAAAGAAAGAACAAAACCGAAGAAATCCAAGATTAGTCTTTGAGCTTGCCAACAGGCTAAGAACCGACAGTCTACAACAGACTGCATCGCTCGACGAAAATGCTCCTAACATGTTGAATGGCGTTGTTATAGATGGTGAAATACGGTTAATTTATACCGAAGGACCAGATGATAGACTGCAGCACGTTAAAGACTCACTGGGCTGGGACTTTAGTCACAGCAAAGAGAACAAAGAATTAAATCTAACACATAACTTAATTGCACCTAAAGCTGGATTCCCAGAATTGATGCTTATTTATGATGGAGATAAAGTACTAGAATACCGCGATCGAATTAAAAGATTTATCAAAAGTCGCAAACTACTTACTGATTTCTCGGGCTTCACTTTCGGACAGGTCATAGACAACCTAATTGATAATTTTCCAGCTGAGAAACCCAATCTATCCCCTACAGCGGGGATGCAGCAGTTCATAGATCTTCATCCTGAGCTGTACGACCGTGCACTTGCGGAGCCGTACGAAATTTTCAAACGCATATATTTGTCCAAAGATGCCCTTATAGACGATAAAAAAGATGATCCTGACGGATCCTCAAAGGCTGGTAGTAAACGTGATGCGTTGATTAAGCACTTATTCAAAATTCAACACATAATTAGTCTTTATGAGGATAAGAAATTCAATGAATTTCTTAAGCGCACGGAATTTAAAATACGCTCGGTCGATGATAAAAAAAGACTTAGAGACATCATCGATGAGTTGAGAGAAATGTCAAACGCTTCGATCGGCACAGTCATCGACAGAGCAGACGAGCTTGGCATTTGCAGAAAGGACGACAAGCTTTCAATTTTTATTGCACGCAACCGTTATGTTTATGACAGAGTGATAAACGTAAAATTTATCGAATTTAAAAAATTATATCAATACCTAGAGGGGTATACCCCATTCTCAACTCAGCACAAAATAAAAGGTGCCGAGTTCGAGAACGTACTTGTCGTACTGGATAACGGAAAATGGAACAAATACAACTTTAATTATCTTTTCGAAGAAGCTGGAACCCCATCTGTCCTTGAACGGACAAAAAAACTCTTCTATGTTTGCAGTACGCGTTCTAAAAAAAGCTTAGTCGTCTACTATCGCAATCCTAGCCAGAAAGCGTTAGCAACAGCCAAAAAATGGTTCGGAGATGCCGCTGTATCAAGACTTAGTTAATTCATTTATCACTCTAGGTGCGCCGCACTTTCTGTGCGGCACACCAACCTAGCAAAGCTCAATACACGCAAGTTTTGCAAAGCTCAAAGTTTACTGATGCTCAAAAATCGGAAAATCGTACCCTCACACGACAATTACGAGATTGCAGGAATTCATCCGGACCAAACTAGTTGAAACTTGTCGCCCCCCCCAGATCCGTCGATCATCAAAGGATAGTTTTAGAGATAGACTCAGCATCTTTGCACTAAATAGTTGATATAAATCATGACGTTATAATTTTTTTCGACTCCTGGTGCCGCCCCCCCGTTTCGAGCCATACCTGACAACCCGCTAGCACTCCTCCCTTAAACCTAAAAATCTTCCAGCAAAACCTTTATCCGCTGTGGCCGTGCCAGCCGTTCACGAATAGTAGCCAGAGGCCCTTCGTCCTCTTCCACAACCTGCCCCAACTCCAAGGGCAACTCGCCACGCTCAGCCACATACCTCAGTAGCTCCCGCACCAGCTCCGATGGCGTAACCCCTAACCCTTCCAACCGTTCAAAAGCCCGAGCCTTGAGGTCGTCGTCGACCCGGAATTTAACAACAGCCATCCCCCAACCTCCCTCCCCTGACTTCCCAACCACACTGCATGCTCCGCCCCTCGCAAAGCAAGCGCCCAGCACCAACACGAAAACCCGACCTCAACGCCCCTACGTAAGGAAACCTTCCGCCCTCCATTTCAATTCGTCTAATAATTGAAACCCCCACTCCCATCCTGTAGCCTCATTTCAAACCAAGGGATTTTTGAAATGAGCATGATCACCCGCCCCCCTCAAGCTATCCCAAACCCTTTTTCGGTCATCCTTCAGACCCATAAGGACAAAATCGCTGAATACTTGGAGCTGTCGCACCCTCTGGATCCCAAGGGACGCTACCTGCACTATGACAAATGGCGATTCCATCTGCCCAAAGGCCTGGATATAGCCCTCGCGTGGTCGGTGGTCAAATTCGCCCGCTCCCGGCAGTTGTCACCCGCCATCACCCTAGGCGACCCGGCCGTCTGCTGCCGCTACCTCTATACGCCAGCCATGCACCTGGCTGTCTCCTCCTGCGACCAACAAACCACCACAGCCGCCCTGGAGTGGATGTGCAGCAACATCGGTGAAAACAAGCACCTGCAATATCTCCTGAACGACCTGATCGAAGACGAGGCCATCAGCAGCAGCCAACTGGAAGGCGCGGCCACCACCACAAAGGCCGCCAAAGAACTGCTGAAAAAGAAAAAAGGCCCGCGCTCTGTCGATGAAAAAATGATCATCGGCAATTTCCGCATGATGAGTTTCGCCTGGGACAACCGCGACAAACCTCTGACCCCAGAGCTGATCCAGGAACTGCACCAAGTCGGCGTAGAGGGCATCGACGATGACAAATACTGCCCCGGCGCCTTCAAAAACTCCGACGATGTGGTCATCGAGGGGCTCGGCGAGATCGTGCATCAGCCGCCGCCCGTGGCTGGGCTGGAAACTCGGCTGCAAGCCTTGTGCGATTGGATCAACAAGAACAACACCGATGCCTTGAGCAAGGACTACATGCACCCGCTGATCAAGGCGATCATCCTGCACTTCGCCATCGGCTTCGAGCATCCGTTCCAGGACGGTAATGGCCGGGTGGCGCGGTCGTTGTTCTATTGGTTCATGTTCAAGAAGGGCTTCAGCGCCTTCCGTTACATTGCCATCAGCACCTTGCTCAAAGCTGCGCCCATCCAGTACGGCAAAAGCTACCTCTACACCGAAACCGATGATATGGACCTGACTTACTTCCTGGATTACCAGTGCCGGGTCATCACGCGCTCGATCAGCCGCTTCAAGGACACCTACGACAAAGCCATTGCGTCGATTGCGCAGTTCAATGTGTTCCTCTACCAAACAGGGCTGTTCGCGAAGCTGTCGGAAAAGCAGCGGGTGGTGTTCAACGTCGCGAGGCAAGGTGTGGCCAGTGAGTTCACGGTTACCAACGTCAAGGACAACCTGAAATGCGCCTACAACACCGCCGCCGCTGCGCTTAACGGCTTGGTCGAGCTGGGCCTTTTCCAGAAGCAAAAGCTTGGCAACGAATGGGTCTACAGCATGAACAATACCGACCACATCATGAAAAGCTGGAAACCCTGACCCAACCCCCCCCCTCCCCTCCCCCAACCCCACTCCTTGCCCTCCCTCAATAAACCCTTCGTTCATTGCGGTTATCCCTAAGCACGACGACTCCCGTCACTTTCGGAGATGCAGCATGAGTGAGCAATCAGGCCTGTCCCTAACCCGTCGCGGCATCCTTGCCGGTGGCGTGTTGCTGGGCGTCGGCAGCACGGTAATGGCCAGCGGGCTGGCACGGGCTGCGGCGCCGGATAACAAGCAGGCAAGCGTCGATATTGCGCAGATGGAGCGGGTCAAGGTGGAGCTGGTCGCGCCGCCGCAAGTGCATGCACACACCCAGCGGGCGCCGGGGAAGCCGCGGATCGTCGAGTTTCGGATGGTCATCGAGGAGAAGGAGCTGGCGGTCGATAACGAAGGTGCCTACATCCATGCCATGACGTTCAACGGGTCGGTGCCGGGGCCGTTGCTGGTGGTGCATGAGGGGGACCAGGTGGAACTGACGCTGGTGAACCCGGCCAGCAACAGCATGATGCACAACATCGACTTTCACGCCTCCACCGGCGCCCTTGGCGGCGGGGAGTTGACCCATGTGCAGCCGGGGCAGCAGGTGAAGCTGCGCTTCAAGGCGGACCGGGCGGGGGTGTTCGTTTACCACTGTGCGCCGGGCGGGGTGATGATCCCGTGGCATGTGGTGTGTGGCATGAACGGCGCAATCATGGTGCTGCCGCGTGATGGGCTCAAGGATGATGCGGGGCGTGCGCTGCGGTACGACAAGGTGTGGTACATCGGCGAGCAGGACTACTACATCCCGCGTGATGCGGCGGGCAAGTTCAAGCGCTACCCGACGCCGATGGCGAGTTTTGGCGACATGCACCAACTGATGAAGGGGCTGGTGCCGTCCCATGTGGTGTTCAACGGTGCGGTGGGGGCGCTGACGGGGCAGCATGCTTTGACCGCGAACGTTGGCGAAACGGTGCTGATCGTGCATTCCCAGGCTAACCGTGACACGCGGCCGCACTTGATCGGCGGGCATGGCGATTATGTGTGGGCGTCGGGCAAGTTTGCCAATGCGCCGCAGCGCAACCTCGAAACCTGGTTCATCCCCGGGGGTGCGGCGGGGGCGGCGTTGTATACCTTCCGTCAGCCGGGACTCTACACCTACCTCAACCACAACCTGATTGAGGCGGTAATGCTGGGCGCGGCGGCGCATGTTCAGGTGCAGGGGCAATGGGACGATGAGCTGATGAGCCAGCTCGAGGCGCCCGGCCCGATTCGTTGATGGGTTGACCTCGATCAAGCGCCTTGGCCATGGGCGGCATACCTTCAATACAGGCATCGGCTGCCAGGGAGCACCACGCATGGCCAAGAAATTCCCGCAAAACCCCGCCCACCCCGAGCGCATCTGCTGGGGCTGCGACCTGTACTGCCCGGCCAAGGCCATGGCCTGTGGCAACGGGTCGAGCCGCACCATGCACCCGGCCGAGCTGTTCGGCGAAGACTGGGACAGCTTCGGCGAGGCGCAGGAAACCGCGCTGGATGACAACCGCATCACGGTGCAACAGCCCGGCGGTTGAGCCCCCGGCGCAATGACGGCACCATGGCGGTCGCCCGTTTTTCAGCAAGGATCGCCCATGGACTTTTTCAAGAAGCTGTTCGGCTCGAAGCACGCTGAACCTGCCGCTGCGCCCGCGCCAGATGAACCCCCAATGAGCCCCACCGAAGCGGCCAACCAGGCTGCCCGTGAGGCGGGTTGTGCGCGCCTGGACCGTCATTGGCAGAGCGTGGGCGAGGTCGAGCAGGATGTGCTCGGCTATATGATCAGCCCGAGCCTGATGGGCGGCCCGCATTGGCCGTCGACCCGCCAGGCTTATCGTGTGGTGCACCGCGCTGGCGGCATTGTGCTGGCGACTGACGGCATGAGCGACCCGTTCGATGATGTCGATGGGGGCGGGAATGGTTTCGAGCTGGAGCTGTTCATTGAATCGCCGGACTTCCCCGAGCCGCTGCGCGGCGCGCGGGGTGATGTCAGCCCGTTCATGCGCACCTGGGCGTTCGATGTGCTGCGTACCGTGGCGGCGACAGTGGCCGATGCGGGTGGGATCGGGCCGCAGTTGGAGCGCTATGGGGTGCTTTCGCTGGAGTTGCCTGGGGTTAGCCAGTCGCCTTGCATGAGTGAGGAAATCCCGGCGCATTTCATTAGTGCGGACGATGCGGTCGGGGTGCTGGTGGGCGGGCCGGCGCCGGACTTTGCAACGCGGCTGGACGATATGCCGCTATCGCCGGTGGCCTTGGTGCCGGTGGTGTTGATTACTGCAGCCGAGCTGGATTATGTGCGCTCGGGTGGGGGGCAGGCGCGGATGGATCTGGTGCAGCGGCTGCAGGAAGCCGGGCACGGGCATGTGAGCAGGCTTGGGCGCGAAAGCGTGGTGTGAGGGATGGCACCGGCTGCGCCGGTGTTCGCGGGGAAAGCCCGCTCCCACGCAGGCCATGCGCAACCGCAACATTGCTGGTTGGACCCAATCCTGTGGGAAATGATAGACAGTTGTGGTGAGCGGGCTTGTCCCGCGTTGGGCTGCGCAGCAGCCCTGAAAACCCAAGGGGCTGCTGCGCAGCCCAACGCGGGACAAGCCCGCTCGCCACAAAGGAGCTCGCCACAAGGAGATATGTCTGCCGGGAACAGGTTTGTACAAAACCATCGCGTCTGGCGCGGTCCGTGTGGGAGCGGCCTTGTGCCGCGAAAGGGCCGCAAAGCGGCCCCGGCGGTGTCACTCAAAACGTCGTGCTCAACGTCACCTCAAGGTTACGCGGGTCGCCATAAATCGCCCCGGCGTAGAACCCGTAACGGGTGTAGTAGTGCTTGTCGAACAGGTTGTTGGCGTTGAGGCTCACCGTGGTGTCGTCGGTCAGCTGGTACTTGGCCATGGCATTCCAGATGGCATACCCCGACCAGTTCACATCACTGGCGCTACGGCTGACGCCATTGGTCGGCTGCCCGGCTGGGCTGGACAGCGCGCGGATGTTGCTTTGCGCCGTCACACCCGTGCCCACGGTCAGGCGATCGAGCGGGCCGGACAAACGGTAAGTCGTCGAGGCCTTGAACAAATGCGACGGGTCGCTGCGGCCATCGGCGTCGACACGGCGGAAGTGCAGGTAGGTGTAGCCGGCGTAAACATTCCAGTTAGGCGTCAGCGCGCCGGCCACTTCCAGGTCGATGCCGTCGGTTTCCTGGCCAGTGCCGGCCTTGTAGGCGTCGGCGCCGGTTGGGGTGGACGCGCTGCCATCACGCACCGCCTTGCCGTCCTGTTGGGTCAGGAAGTACGCCGCCGATGCATTCAACCGGCCATCGAACCACGCACCCTTGATACCGCTTTCGTAGCTCTTGCCACGGATCGGCGCAACCTTGCTGCCGCTGCTGGTTTCCTGGGTCTGTGGGTTGAAGATGTCGGTGTAGCTGGCGTACAGCGAGTAGGTGTCGTTGAGGTCGTACACCGCGCCCAGGTAAGGGGTGACGATGCCGTTGTTCTGCTGGTTGCTGCGGGCACCGGTCAACGCCAGGGTGGTGGCCGAATAGTCCGTCACGCGCGCGCCGACAATCACCGACAGCGGGTCGGTAATCCTCAGGCGGGTGGCGGCGTACATGCCTTGCAGGCGAGTGGTGGTCTTGGTGTGGCGGCCGGTGCGCGAGGCCAGCAACTGGTAGTCGTCGTCCACGCCGTTATGCCAGTCGCTGATCGGCAGGCCGTTGTTGGCGCGGAACTGGCAGCCTCGGGCGCCGGGGCGGGTGATGCCGTCGCCGACCATGGTGCAGTTGTACTCTGGCGACCAGGCTACGCTGCGGCTGTCGTTGTAGCCGACCATCGCCTGATGGGTGCGGCCAAACAGGGCGAACGGCCCCGACAGGTCGATCTGCGCCGATTGCTGGGTGGTATCGGTCGAGCTGTGCAGACCGTTGAGCACAGCGCCGCTGCCGTCGGGGTTCCAGTAGCCGCCATAGTTGCCGCCGCTGGTGGAGTTGACCTTGGCCAGGCCGCGGTGGTTGAGCGCTTCGGTTTCGCTCTGGGCCAGCTTCAGGTCCAGGCTCCAGTCGTTGTCGAACTGGTGCGCCAGCGAGCCGAAGGTGGTACGCGTGACGGTTTCACCAAAGCTCCAGCTTGGCGCCACGTTGGTGCTGCGCGGCAGGTTGGTCTTGCTGCCGTCGGCGTACCAGATGGGGATGTTGGCACCCCAGCCGGCGCCGATCACCTTGCTGTATTCGTATTGGTAGCCGGCGCCCAGGGTGGTGGCGTCGTCGAGGTCGAACTCGAAATTGGCCAGGGCTGCGCGGGAGCGCTCGGACTGGTTGTCGCGGAACGAGTTGGCGTCCTGCTGGGTCATCACGAAGCGCGAACGCAGGCGGCCATCTTCAGACAGCGGCAGGTTCAGGTCGGCGCCCAGGCGGCGCTTGTCCCAGCTGCCGTAGGTGGCGTAGGCACTGCCGCCGAAGGTGCGGGTGGGCGCCTTGCGGATCAGGTTGACCGTGGCCGAGGGGTCGCCGGTGCCGCCCAGCAGGCCGTTGGCGCCGCGCACGATGTCGATGCGCTCATACAGGTCCATGTTCAGCGCGCTGCCGCCGTTGCTGAAGTCCGAGCCACCGGGGAACTGCAGGCCGTCGATCTTCCAGTTGCTCACCGAATAGCCACGGGCGCGGAAATCCGTGCGCCCGCCCACTTCGCTCTTGCTCACGCTCACACCGGGCGTGGTTTCCAGCGCTTGCTCGATGCTGCGCACGCCGCGGTCATCCATCTGTTCGCGGGTGATGGTGGTGACCGACTGTGGGGTCTGGCGCGGGGTCAGCTTGAGGCCGGTGGAACTGCGGGTGCTTTCGACGGTGTAGCCGATCTGCCCTGTATCATCGGCCACCGGCAGCGCACTGCTGTCGATGTTGGTGGCGTCCAGTTCCAATGGCTGGCCATCGGCGGCGATGGCGGTAGCAGAAAACCCGAAGGCGACGAAGAGAGCAAGCGGGGTGAGGCGGCTGACGCCTCGGAGCATGGGGGTTGCGTCGGTCATGATGCGCTGGGCTACCATTTGGGAAGGTTTCGTATTCGCAGATGATTTTTTGTTACGATTCTAGGCATCCGCCTTCGGCGCTCCATGTCCGGCTTGTACGGGGATGTAATCGAACGTAATGGGCGCCAGCGCCCCTCTTCACAGGTACACCCAAAGATGAGCATTACCCTGTTGGTCGTCGACGATGACGACGAGATCCGCGAACTTCTGTGCGATTACCTCAGTGATGCCGGCTACCAGACCTTGGCCGCAGCCGATGGCGCACAGATGCGTGAGCAGCTCGCGCGCAACAAGGTCGACCTGGTGGTGCTCGACCTGATGCTGCCCGGCGAAGACGGCCTCAGCCTGTGCCGCCAGTTGCAGGCGCAGCCGGGGTTGGCGGTGGTGATGCTGTCGGCCAAGGGCAGCACGCTGGACCGCATCATTGGCCTGGAGGTGGGCGCCGATGACTATGTGGCCAAGCCGTTCGAGCCGCGCGAACTGGTGGCGCGGATCAAGGCCGTGCTGCGCCGCCCCCAGCGCCTGGACAGCCAGGCCGATGAGAGCGAGCGCGAAGCCCAGGTGTTTGCAGGCTTTCGTCTCGACCACGTCAAGCGCCTGCTGACCCTGCCCGATGGCCAGGCGCTGACCCTGCCGCGCTCCGACTACCGGGTGCTGCGCGAGCTGCTGGAGGCCAACAACCGCGTGCTCTCGCGTGATCACCTCACGCGCAGCGCGTTCGGCCGTGACCATTTGCCCGACGACCGCTCGGTAGACATGTGCATCAGCCGCCTGCGCCAGCAACTACGCCGCGCGCCGGGCGATGCCGCGCAAATTCTCACCATTCGTAACGAGGGCTACCTGCTGAGCCTGAGCCGCGCAGCGTCAGGCGCCTGAGGTGCGCCTGCTGCGCAAGCTGTGGCCACGCACGTTGTTCGGCCAACTGCTGCTGATCATGGTCAGCGGCACCTTGGTGATTCAGTTGATGTCGAGCAGCATTTGGTTTGATGTGCGTTTTGCCCAGGTGCTGGAGGCGCCGGTGCGGCTGATGGCGGCGCGCAGCGCCCCGTTGATCGCCCAGGCGCAGTGCCATGCCGGCCGCTTGCAGGTGCCGCGCCATTACCAGGTGCGCTGCGCAGAGTCGCTGCCAGCGGTCGATGCAGACGAGCGCCGTGGCCGGCGTCGTGTCGAGCTGCTGCTGCACCAGGCGTTGGCCTACGAACTGGGCGGCAACCCTCAGGTGCGGCTGCTCAAGGTGCAACTGACCGATGAACTGGGCCAGCCGATCATCTGGCGCAGCCTGTTCGGCCTGCGCACGGCGCAGGCGCATATCCAATTCGCCGTGCCGCTGCCCGATGGCCACTGGCTGACCGTCGATGGCCAGGAGCTGCAAGGCTGGAGCGGCGAGTCGGCCTGGGTGCTGATCAGCGATTACCTGCTGCGGGTGTATGCCTTGCGAATCGTCGCCGTGCTGCTGGTGTGCCTGGTGGCGGTCCGCCTGTGCCTGCGCCCGGTGCGCCGCCTGGCTGAAGCGGCCCGTGGCCTGGGCCGCAACCTGGAGCAGGCACCGCTGCCGCTGGACGGCCCGGAGGAGGTGCGCCAGGCCGCCCAGGCGTTCAACGCGATGCAGCAGCGGCTGATTGCCATGGTCAACGACAAGGCCTACTTCCTCGCGGCCGTCTCCCACGACCTGCGCACCCCGCTGACACGCATGCGCCTGCGCCTGGAGCGGCTGGAGGACGGCGAACACAAGGAGCGCCTGCGCCAGAACATCGTGCAGATGGACGGCATGATCGGCCAGGTGCTGGACTACCTGCGCACGGGCGAGCAGCAGAACCTGCAGTTGGTGGACGTCGACCGCCTGGTCGCCCGCCAGTGCGCCGACCTTGCCAGCGCCGAAGAGCCGCTGCCGGTGCAGGGCCAGGCGGGCAAGGTGCGGGTCGATGCCTTGCTGTTGCAGCGTTGCTTGCAGAATTTGCTGGTCAATGCGCTGCGTTATGGCCGTGAGGTGTCGGTGAGCCTTGAGCGTACGCCAGGCGGGGTGGGCATCCATGTGGATGACCGGGGGCCGGGTATCGACCCTGCCCTGCTAGCCACGGTGACCGACCCGTTTGTGCGGGGTGAGGGTTCGCGCAACCACACCTCTGGTGGGTATGGGCTTGGGTTGAGCATTGCTCAGCGTATTACGGCGAGCCACGGCGGGGAGTTGTTGCTGGCCAACCGTGAGGGTGGCGGGCTGAGGGTGAGTGTGTTGTTGCCCGATTCGTGTGGCAGATAACTGGTGGTGGCCTCATCGCAGGCTGGCGTCAGCTCCCACGCAGGCCGTGCTCAACCGCAACATTGCTGGTTGGACCCAATCCTGCAGGAAATGATAGAGAGTCGTGGCGAGCGGGCTTGTCCCGCGTTGGGCTGCGCAGCAGCCCCTGGGGTTTTCAGGGCTGCTGCGCAGCCCAACGCGGGACAAGCCCGCTCGCCACAAAGGAGTTCGCCACAAGGAGATATGTCTGGCGGGAACAGGTTTGTACAAAACCATAGAATCTCCCACAGGTTCAAGCCGAGCCTTCGATGCTGCGGCTGTGCGCGGTCCCTGTGGGAGTTTCTATGGTTTCGGGCAAGTCGCTTTTGATTGTGTAGGAGCG
Organism: Pseudomonas farsensis; assembly: GCF_014268805.2. GTDB lineage: Bacteria > Pseudomonadota > Gammaproteobacteria > Pseudomonadales > Pseudomonadaceae > Aquipseudomonas > Aquipseudomonas farsensis. Next base: position 947,524 of record NZ_JABWRF020000002.1, on the reverse strand, counting down.
GCCTTGTGCCGCGAAAGGGCTGCGAAGCAGCCCCAGCGATTCTGGTGGGTGCTCAGATCCTGGGGCTGCTTCGCAGCCCTTTCGCGGCACAAGGCCGCTCCTACACTGACCGCGTAGACGGCATCGATATGGGGATGGGCGAGCTCTGTGGATACCTGCTTTGCAGCCGCAAAAAAACAGCCCCGGCATAGGCCGGGGCTGCTTGAGACGCCAGGTCAGTATCAGAAGATGCTGATCGGGTACTCGACGAACACACGCACTTCGTTGCCGTCGTCGTTGTACTCGCTCTGACGGACCGCAGTGTTGGTCCGCAGGAACGAGCTACGCAGCTTGATCGAAAGGTCCTTGGCTGGGCCTTCCTGTACGACGTAACGCACCTGGTTGAAGATCTCGCGCTCTTTACCTTCGCCGAAGCCTTGCGGGGTGCCGACGGTGCGGGTGTTGATGTTGTCACCCACCACGTACGCGACCTTGTAGCTCAGGCCCGGTACGCCGAACGCGCTGAAGTCCAGGCCGTAGCCCAGCTGCCAGGAGCGCTCGTCCTCGGCGTTGAAGTCCGACCAGTAGGAGTTCGCCAGGTAGATGGTCGAACCACCGTCACCGACACCGCCAGCGCTCTGGTAGCCGCTGTAGTTGTAACCGGTGCTGCCGGTGCTGCGCTGGTGCGCCAGGGTGAACGAGTGCGGGCCGTAGGCGTAGGTAGCAGCCAGGCTCCAGATGGTGTTGGAATCACCGGTCAGCGAGGCGCTGCGCTCGAACTTCTTGTCGATGTCGGTCTTGTAGCCGTTGAAGTCCAAGGTCAGGGACTGGTCAGCCGCGATCGGGAAGACGTAGTTCAAGCCCAGGTAGTGCTTCTTCATGACATCTTCGTTGTCAGCGGTGTACAGCGACGCTGTGAAGTTGTCAGTGAACTTGTAGCTGCCGCCCAACACGTTGATCGACTTCAGGCCACCGCTGTCACGGCCTTCAGCGCTCTTGCGCGCTTCCTGGGTGAAGCGGCCGGCGTTCAGTTCCAGGCCCTTGATCTCTTTGGAGGTGATCAGGGTACCGGTGAAGCTTTCTGGCAGCAGACGGCCGTCGTCGTAGTTCAGCACCGGCAGAGCTGGCATCTGGTCACCGTACTTGAGCACGGTGTTGGAGATGCGGAACTTGACCGCCGCGCCAGCGCGGGCCAGGTCGTGCGGGCTGCTGGCATTGTTGTCGGCGTTCTTGGTGTTGTACGGCTTGAAGAAGTCAACGCCACCCCCACCGTTGTGGCCTTTGCCGCCATCCAGGCGCACGGCGTACAGGCCGAAGGCGTCAACGCCTACACCGACGGTGCCTTGGGTGAAGCCGGAGGAGAAGTTACCGATGAAAGCCTGGCCCCATTCGATCTGGTCGTCGGTGCCGTGCTTCTTGTCACGGTTGATGTAAGCGTTGCGCAGAAGGACGTTGGCGTGGCTGTCCTCGATGAAACCTTTGCTGTCGGCCTGCTCGTTGGCCTGTGCCTGGGTCGCGGCGATCATCGCCAGGGCGACCAGGCTGATCCTGGTTTTCAACATGTTATTTTCCTTATTTCTTGATCAAAAACGCGCTGCATATAAACGCCAGGAACCAACGCCCCTACGTAGGTTCGACGCTATGCGGATCCGGGTTTGAAGGGCTGCACACAGTCTGTTGCAAGCCTTTCAACCCCATGGCCATCTCATGGCCAGCAGGCGTAGAGGCCGAATCCTATCCGTGCATGCTCATACATGTCAAAAAATCGTGAAAGGCAGGTTGATATAACCAAAAATGAGGTCAGGCATAGTGCAATCTCACGTGCCTCTGCCCTGAGTCAGCGCAAATCTGTCTCTTTGTGAAAATGAAGAAGATGACCGCACAGTCGTCATATACATCGGGCAGACAGGGGTTGGTGAAACTGCTAGGCAACCCTGCTAACGGCGGAATGTTCACTTACAAGCAGATACACATCAGCGCTCAATCGGCCGCAAACAAAAACGCCACCGCAGAGGCGGTGGCGTTGCTGGTAGCCCAAGGCGGTTGGCGGCTTAGTGCCACACCGCCAGCAAGGCCTCTAGTTCAGCATCGCTGATCAAGCCTTGCGGGTATCGCCCGTCGAGCAGGCGGCGCGGGTCGGTCGTCCTGACCCGGATATTTCCATGGTGCTTCAGCCACTGCGCCAGCACTTTGAGCGAATCCTGGTTAACCGCCGAACGCGGCATCGCCAGCTCATTTGCTGCATTCATTTCACACGCACTCCCCTGGGCCCGTGAGTGGCTAACTTACGTAAGGTTTGTTACAGAACGACTTACTGGTATCCCTCTGAAACACAATGGAAAAACAATACAAGAGCTGTGCCAGCTCGCTGCGAGCACACACAAAAAAGCCCGTCACAAGGACGGGCTGTTGAGCCGGCGCAACGCCTCAGCGCTTGATCGGCGCCGGCTGCTGCTGGGTCAGGCAATGGATGTTGCCACCGCCCAACAACAGCTCGCGGCCAGGAATCATCACCACTTCATGGTCCGGGAAAATCTTCTGCAGAATCTCCCTGGCCTGCGCATCCGCCGGGTCATCGAAGCTTGGCGCAATGATGCCGCCATTGACGATGAGGAAGTTGACGTAGGACCCCGCCAGCCGCACCGACGGATCCCGCTCCTGGCTGCCCACTACCTGATCGACGCCGTCGCACTCTTCGGCGGTGGCGAACAGCGGGCCCGGGATCGGCATCTTGTGCACCACGAACTCACGGCCTTTGGCGTCGCGGCTGTTTTTCAACACCTCGAAGGCTGCGTGGCAGCGCGCATAGTTGGGGTCGTTGGAATCATCGGTCCAGGCCAGTAACACTTCGCCGGGGCGTACGTAACAGCAGAAGTTGTCAACGTGCCCGTCGGTCTCGTCGTTGTACAAGCCATCGGGCAGCCAGATGACGGTATCGACCGCCAGGTGCTCGCGCAGCACGTCTTCGATCTGCTCGCGGCTCAGGTGCGGGTTGCGGTTACGGTTGAGCAGGCATTCTTCGGTGGTGATCACCGTGCCTTCACCATCGACGTGGATCGAGCCGCCTTCGAGCACGAAGCCCTCGGTTTGATAGCGCTGTACGCGCTCCATCTCCAGCACCTTGCTCGCCACCGCCTCATCGCGATTCCACGGCGCGTACAGGCCGCCGTCAAAACCGCCCCAGGCATTGAAGCCCCAGTCCACACCGCGCACTTCGCCGTTGTGGTTGATCACGAAGGTCGGCCCGGTGTCACGCACCCAGGCATCATCGCTGCTCATTTCGACCACGCGGATGTTGGGCAGGTCGAGCTGGCGCCGGGCGTTTTCGTACTGGCCGGCAGACACTGCCACGGTAACCGGCTCGAAACGGGCGATGGCCTTGGCCAGGGTCACATGCGCGGCTTGCGCAGGCTTGCCGCCCAGGCGCCAGTTGTCCGGGCGCTCTGGCCACACCATCCACACCTGGGCCTGCGGGGCCCACTCGGCAGGCATGTGGAAGCCGTCGGCGCGCGGGGTCGAATTCAGGGTCTTCATGGGTAACCTCTGCAAAGGCCCGGAACCAAGGGCGCCAGGTCGTTGAACGAATGGTGAAGCAGGCCAGCCAGTATAGGCAGCGTACGATACGGGGGCATATTACAACCGATAAATATCGGCTTTAAAGTGCTTTTTCGAAAATAACCGCCGATAAAAAAGCCTGCCAAACCGATAACAATCGGCAAGCAGGCGGTACGTAGCGCGTTAGAGCCCTTCGTTGAGGATGCGCTCCACGCTGTCGACAAAGTAATCCACGCTGGCTTTGCTGGTGCACATGGGCGGCTTGATCTTGAGAATGTTCAGGTAGTCGCCGGTCGGCTGCATGAAAATCCCCAGATCGCGCAGGCGGTTGCACAGCGTCATGGTTTCCTCGCTGGCAGGTTCGAGCGTCTGGCGGTCGCGCACCAGCTCAAGGCCCAGGTAAAAGCCCGAGCCATGCGCTGCACCGGCAAGCGGAGACTTATCCACAAGCCCTTGCAGGCGCGCCTTGAAATAGCGCCCCACGTCACGGGCGTTGTCCCACAGCCCTTCGTCGCGCATCACATCCAGCACCGCCATGCCAATGCGGCAACTGACCGGGCTGCCGCCCGCCGACGAGAAGAAGTAGCCCTCCGCCTCCAGCGCCTCGGCAATTTCACGCCGGGTGATCACCGCGCCCAGTGGCTGGCCGTTGCCCATGCCTTTGGCCATGGTGATGATATCCGGCACCACACCCTGCTCTTCGAAGCCCCAGAAGTACTCACCCAACCGGCCATAGCCCACCTGCACTTCATCGGCGATGCACACCCCGCCGCGCTGGCGCACCTTGGCGTAAGCCTCGCGCAGGTAACCTGGCGGCAGCGAGATACCGCCGGCATTGCCGTACACCGGCTCACAGATCATGCCGGCCAGTTGCCGGCCACGGGCGTCCAGGTCAGCGAGCTTGGCATCGACATCCCGCAGGTAGTCGGCCGCGCTGTCGGCGCCACGGAAGCGGCCGCGGAAGGTGTTCGGTGCCTCCACCGGGTGCACCCAGTCGGGGCGGGTTTCAAGGGCCTTGGGGTTGTCGGCAATGGAGGTCGAGATAGCGTCGGTAGCGACCGACCAGCCGTGGTAGGCCTCCAGCACGCTGAGCAGGTCGCGCCCGCCGCTGTAGGCCCAGGCCAGGCGGATCGCCAGGTCGTTGGCCTCGGTGCCGCTATTGACCAGAAATACCCGGTCAAAACCTGGCGGGGCGACTTCGAGCAGGCGCTCGGAAAACTCGGCGATGGCTGCGTAATGAAAGCGCGAGTTGGTGTTGACCAGTGACCACTGGCGCGCCGACTCGGCCGCCATGCGCGGGTGGCCGTGGCCGAGCACCGCGACGTTGTTGAGCATGTCGAGGTACGAGCGGCCCTGCATGTCGATCAGGTAGTTGCGCCAGCCGCGCTCGATGTGTGGCGGCTGTGCGTAATAGTGTTTCTGCGAACGGGCAAAACTTGCCTCGCGGCGCGCCAGCAGGGCCTGCGGGTCGGCCAACGGCGGGGCATCACAGGCGAAGCCCAGCAAGGCCTGCGGCGACGGGCACAGCGCCAGCCAGGCAGCGGCATGCGATGGCACGGCAAAGAATGGCGGGCGCAGGTGGCTGTCCAGGCACAGTTGCACGCGCAAGAAGCCGCAGCTGGCGCCCAGTGCCTGGCCGCGTTGCAGCGTCTGGCCATCGTCGGGGGCGGCTTCAAGGCCGTCCAGCCACAGGCTCCAGTGCGCCGTACGCAGGCAGCCGCGCTGGGCGTCGATGCGCTGCCACACGCCGGCCTCGGGCGCCTGCACGGCGGTGCCTGGCAGCACATGCAGTTCTACACCCAAGGCACAGGTAGCAGGCTCTTCAGGGCGGTCGATATGGGTTTGCGACAGCCGGTATTGGCCGTGCAGGGTGCTGGCGGGCGCGGGCTGTGCGGCGAGCAGGCGTTGATCGAAGCCGGGCTGCTCCCAGTTGCCCGCCTCGCAGTGCGGGCTGAGCACGCCAAGGTCGACCAGGCTCACCGGGTGGCCAGCAATAGCCGGCAGCAGGGGCAGGCTTGTGCTGAAGTCGGCGCTATGGGGTGTCACACCCGCGGCGTGCAGGATCGCCGCCTCCACCAACGCCGCCGGCAGCGCGCTGGCGGTATCGAATATCTCCCACTCATGGGTAATGTTGTTGCGGATGTAGTCATTGTGCGGATCGATCGCCAATTGCTGCTCGCCGCTCAACACCAACACTGCCGCGCGCAGTTGCATCAGCGGCCACAATGCGCGCAGCTCGGCTTCGAGCAATGGGTTATGCGCCTGGTAGGCGGCAATGGCCGGCAGAATACGCAGCGGGTCACCTTCGACATGGTGCAGCAGCGCGGTGCAGGTCACCGACAGGTCGGCGATGCGCCAGGTGCGCAGCAGGTCGCCAAAATCGATCACCCCTTGCAGTTGCCATTCGCGTTGGGCATCGCGGGCCCACACCACGTTGTCGTCGGTGATATCCAGGTGCACGGCCTGCTGCGGCAACGTGTCGACCAGCGGCGCCAGCGCCTGCGCGGCCTGTTGCGCAAGGGCGGCCACCTGTTCGCGGCGCTGCGGGTCGGTAAGCAGCGGCAACAGGTGCTCGACCAGCGCCACGGCGTGCTGCGGGTCCCATTGCAGGGTGCGCGCAAGGCCTGGGTGGTCGAAACCGGCCAGGGCTTTGTCGACCTGCGCGCACAACCCACCCAGCTCGGCCATCAGCCGTGCCGGCATGTGCTTGAGGCGGGTCAGCGGCTCACCGTCGATGTAGTCCAGCAACCGCACTCGCAAGGGCTGGCCGTCGATTTCCAGCGCCAGCAGGTCGGCGCCATTGTTTGCAGGGCGCACCTTCGGCACGGGCAAGCCGTGCTCGCGCAGGTAGGCCAGCGCCGCATGCTGGGCCTGCAACTCCACCTCGGCATAGCTGCCGTGGCACGCTTTGAGCACAAACCGCCCCTGCTCGCTATCGACCCGCAGGTTAAGGTCCTGCTGGCTGCCCAGCGCCTGCAGCCCACCCTGCAAATCGTAGTGCGAACGCAGCAAGGCGTGGGCCTGGGCTTCACTGAGTGAAGGGCTTGGCTGGCTCGAACGTTGGATCAGGGTACTCAGGGGCATTTGCAGGGACCTCGTTTTTTTCGCTTATATCGCCACTAGTGCCGCCGACAAACAAGTGGGCGCTCGAAATTTCCGATCGCCCGAGCGATGTCGCCACACTTGCCATAGATGGCTACAGCCGACAAGCTACGCTATTGCCATAACTTTCTGACAAGGCAACCGTTCATGCGCATTCTCGTTACCGGCGGCGCCGGTTTCATCGGTTCGGCCCTGATCCGCCACCTGATCGAAAACACTGACCATGAGGTTCTCAACCTCGACAAGCTGACCTACGCCGGCAACCTGGAGTCGCTGCAACCCATCGCCAGCAACAGCCGCTACGAATTCGTCCAGGCCGATATCGCCGACACGCCGGTGGTCAGCGCGGTACTGCAACGCTTCCAGCCCGACGCGATCATGCACCTGGCCGCCGAGTCCCACGTCGACCGCTCCATCGATGGCCCGGCTGCGTTCATCCAGACCAACATCGTCGGCACCTATGCGTTGCTCGAAAGCACCCGCGCCTGGTGGAGCACCCTGCCGGATGCACAGCGCACCGCGTTCCGCTTTCACCATATTTCCACCGACGAGGTCTATGGCGACCTGCACGGCGTCGATGACCTGTTCACCGAGACCACGCCCTACGCGCCCAGCTCGCCTTATTCGGCCAGCAAGGCGGCGTCCGACCACCTGGTGCGCGCATGGCAGCGTACCTATGGCCTGCCGGTGCTGATCACCAACTGCTCGAACAACTACGGCCCGTACCACTTCCCGGAAAAACTCATTCCGCTGACCATCCTAAACGCCCTCGCCGGCAAGCCGCTGCCGGTGTATGGCAATGGCGAACAGGTGCGCGACTGGCTGTACGTCGAAGACCACGCCCGCGCCCTGCTGAAGGTGGTCAGCGCAGGTACGGTTGGCGAGACCTACAACATTGGCGGCCACAACGAGCAGAAGAACATCGATGTGGTGCGCGAGCTCTGCGCGTTGCTCGAAGAACTCGCCCCTGAGCGCCGCCCAGCCAGCATTGCGCACTATGCCGAGCTGATCACGTTCGTCAGGGACCGCCCTGGCCACGACCTGCGCTACGCCATCGATGCGAGCAAGATCGAGCGTGAGCTGGGCTGGGCCCCCGATGAAACCTTCTCCACCGGCCTGCGCAAAACCGTGCAGTGGTACCTGGCCAACCTGGACTGGTGCACCAACGTGCAAAACGGCAGCTACCAGGGCGAACGCCTGGGCAACTCTGATATCAAGGACCTGATCGCATGAGCAAAGGTATCGTTCTGGCCGGTGGTTCCGGCACCCGGCTGCACCCGATCACCCTGGGTGTGTCCAAGCAATTGCTGCCGATCTACGACAAGCCGATGATCTACTACCCGGTTTCGGTGCTGATGCTCGCCGGTATCCGCGACATCCTGCTGATATCGACGCCGCAAGACCTGCCGCAATACCGCCAGCTGTTCGGCGACGGCAGCCAGTTCGGCATCAACGTAAGCTATGCCGAGCAGCCCTCCCCGGATGGCCTGGCCCAGGCATTCCTGATCGGTGAGGAATTCATCGGCGATGACCCGGTATGCCTGATTCTGGGTGACAACATTTTCCACGGCCAAGGCTTCAGCGAACAACTGCAGCGCGCCGCCGCGCACCCCAGTGGCGCGACCGTGTTTGGCTATTGGGTCAAGGACCCGGAGCGTTTCGGCGTGATCGAGTACGACGCCGAAGGCCGCGCCCTGTCGATCGAAGAGAAACCCCAGCAGCCCAAATCCAGCTACGCCGTCACCGGCCTGTACTTCTACGACAACGACGTGGTGCAGATCGCCAAAGGCATCCGCCCCTCGGCCCGTGGCGAGCTGGAAATCACCGACGTGAACAATGCCTACCTGCAACGCGGCGACCTGCGTGTCGAGCGCTTTGGCCGTGGTTTCGCCTGGCTCGATACCGGCACCCACGAAAGCCTGCTGGAAGCTTCGCAGTACGTGCAGACCATCGAGAACCGCCAAGGCCTCAAAGTGGCCTGCCTCGAAGAAATCGCCTACCAGAATGGCTGGATATGCCGCGACCGCCTGCTGACCAAGGCTGCGGACCTGAAGAAAACCGGATACGGCCAGTACCTGCTGAAACTGGCTGAAGAGAACACATGAAAATCGTTGCGACCGCTCTGCCCGATGTACTGATTATCGAACCCCAGGTGTTCGGCGACAGCCGTGGCTTCTTCTGCGAAAGCTTCAATGCCCGCGCCTTTGCCGAGCACGCCGACATTGCCTTGGATTTCGTCCAGGACAACCACTCGCGCTCCCAGCGCGGCGTGCTGCGCGGGCTGCATTACCAGTTGCAGAACCCACAGGGCAAGCTGGTGCGCGTGGTGCAGGGTGAGGTGCTGGATGTGGCGGTGGATATACGCCGCCATTCGCCAACCTTCGGCCAGTGGGTCGCCGAGCGCCTGTCGGCCGACAACCACCGGCAGATGTGGGTCCCGCCGGGGTTCGCCCATGGTTTCGTGGTGCTGAGCGAATCGGCCGATTTTCTCTACAAGACCACCGACTACTACAACCCTGCCGCAGAACGCAGCATCCGTTGGGATGACCCGCAGTTGGCCATTGACTGGCAACTGGGCGGTCTACAGCCGCAGCTGTCCGCCAAGGACCAGGCCGCCGTGGCATTCGCCGATGCCGAGCTGTTCCCATGAGGGTTCTGGTATGCGGCCATAACGGCCAGGTGGCGCAGGCGCTGGGCCATAGCCTTGAGGGGTTGGGCGAGGTGCTGTTGCGCGGCCGCGACCAGCTCGACATGGCCGACCCCGAGCAACTGCGCCAGCCGCTGCGCGACCTTGCCCCCGACCTGATCATCAACGCCGCTGCGCACACGGCGGTGGACCAGGCCGAAAGCGAGCCCGAGCTTGCCTTCGCGATCAACGCCCAGGCCCCTCGGGTGCTGGCCGAAGAAGCCGAGCGCCTGGGCGTACCGCTGATCCACTACTCCACCGACTACGTGTTCGATGGCCGCAAAGCCGCGCCTTACAGCGAAGACGATGCGCCGAACCCACTGGGCGTGTACGGCAACAGCAAGCTGGCCGGCGAGCTGGCCATCACCGAGGTTGGCGGCCAGCACCTGATACTGCGCACCAGCTGGGTGTACTCACAGTCTGGGCGCAATTTCCTGCTGACCATGTGGCGCCTGCTGCAAGAGCGGCCACAGCTCAAGGTGGTCAGCGACCAGATTGGCGCGCCCACCTGGGCCGGCACCATCGCTGCCAGCACCGCTGCGCTGGTCCAGCGTTGGCAGGGCGGGCAAGCCGGGCAATGGGGCACCTACCACCTGACGGCCCAGGGCGAGACCTCCTGGTACGGGTTTGCCCAGGCCATCGGCGAGCAACTCAAGGCCCGTGGCCTGCCCTGCGCCGAGCTGCTGCCCATTCCTTCCAGCGAATACCCGACCCCTGCACAGCGGCCGCTGAATTCGCGCCTGGACTGCACACGGCTTGCGCGCAACTGGCAGGTCAGCCAGCCGCACTGGCAACAGGCGCTGATCGACTGCCTCAAGTAGCGCATAATTGCGCCAGACTTTTCTGGCGCACTTAAGCGATGATTCCGAAACCCACGCCTCCCCGCCGCCCTCGCTGGCGCAGCCTCGCCCTGCTGGCCCTGTGCCTGGCCCCGTTGCTGTGGCCGCTGCACCATTTGGCCGAGCGCTATTACCAGGAGGAGCTGGCCTCGCAGAACCGCCAGACCCTCGACCTGTATGTGGCCAACCTGCTCGGCACCCTGCACCGTTACGAAGTGTTGCCACAGATCCTCGGCGACCTGCCGGCACTGCGCGGCGCGCTGGCCGACCCGTTCAAGCTGGAGGCGGTCACCAACGCCAACCGCCTGCTCAAGGACATCACCCAGCAGAGCGGCGCCGAAGTGATGTACCTGATGGATGTGCGCGGCAATACCTTGGCCGCCTCCAACTGGGACAAGCAGGACAGCTTCGTCGGCCGCAACTTCGCCTTCCGCCCGTACTTCAACGAAGCCATGGACGGACGCCTGGGGCGCTTCTTCGGCCAGGGCACCACCTCGGCCAAGCGCGGCTACTTCTTTGCCGCCGCCGTGCGCGACCGCGAGCGCGTGATCGGCGTGCTGGTGGTGAAGGTCGACCTCGACCACACCGAAACCCTCTGGGGCCGCACGCCCGAGCAACTGCTGCTGACCGACCAGTTCGGCGTGGTGGTGCTCACCTCGCGCCCGGACTGGCGGTTCCGCGCCACCCGCACCCTGACCGAGGCCGAGCGCCAGGCGATCATCGCCATCCAGCCCTACCCCACCCAGGCGCCGCAACCGCTGAGCCTGAGCGCCGACGCCTGGCTGACGCAAAGCCGCGACATCAAGGAAACCGGCTGGCAGGTGAGCATTCTGGCGCCGCGCATCCTGGTCGACCGCTCGGTGCAGACCGTCATGGCGATTGGCGCCGGCGCGTTGCTGGTGTGCATGTTGCTGGCCGGGCTGGTGATGCAGCGGCGGCGCCACTATATCGACCGCATCGACTTCGAGGCGCGCGCCCGCCAAGAGCTCGAAAAGCGCGTGATGGAGCGTACCTCCGACCTTGAAGGCCTCAACACGCGGCTCAAGAGCGCCGTGCTTGAACGCGAAAACGCCCAGCAAGAGCTGGTGCGCGCCCAGGATGAGCTGGTGCAGGCCGGCAAGCTGTCGGTGCTCGGCACCATGTCGGCGAGCATCAGCCACGAACTCAACCAGCCGCTGGCGGCGATCCGCAGCTATGCCGAAAACGCCGAGATTCTGCTCGACCATCAACGCACCGAAGACGTACGCGGCAACCTCAAGCTGATTGGCGAGCTGACCGGCCGCATGGCCTCGATCATTGCCCACCTGCGCGCCTTCGCCCGCCGCGACCGCCACGCCCCGGAAAGCGTGGCGCTGCAACCGGCGCTGGACGATGCCCTGGCGCTGCTGGCCAAGCGCCGCCGGGCGATGGCCGTGGAGCTGGTGCGCGACCTGCCCGAGGCCACCTTGTGGGTGCAGGCCGGCGAAACCCGCCTGCGCCAGGTGCTCGGCAACCTGCTGGCCAACGCCCTCGATGCGCTCACCGAAAAAGCCAACCCGCGCAGGCTCATGCTCAGTGCCGAACGCCACGATGACTGCGTCTACCTGTACATCCGCGACAACGGCCCAGGCTTTAGCCGCCAGGCACTGGAGCAGGCCAAGGAGCCGTTCTTCACCACCAAGACCCGCACCCAGGGCCTGGGCCTGGGCCTGGCCATCTGCGAAAGCCTGATGCTGGCCTTGGGCGGTGAGCTGCTGCTGGCCAACCACCCGGAAGGCGGCGCCCTGCTGACCCTGAAACTGCGCGTGGCCAAGCCCGGCGCCAACCTGCAATCTTCGGAGGATTCCTCGGCATGAGCACCGAGACACTGATCGACAGCCGCGCCCAGGTGATCCTGGTCGATGACGACCCGCACCTGCGCCAAGCCCTCAGCCAGACCTTGGACCTCGCCGGCCTGCGGGTCGAGGCCTTGGCCGACGCGCAAGGGCTGGCCGAGCGCATCGAGGCCGACTGGCCGGGTGTGGTAGTCAGCGATATCCGCATGCCAGGCATCGACGGCCTGCAGCTGCTCGAGCAACTGCACGCCCGCGACAGCGAGCTGCCGGTGCTGCTGATCACCGGCCACGGCGATGTGCCGCTGGCGGTGCAGGCCATGCGCGCAGGCGCCTATGACTTTCTGGAAAAACCCTTCGCCAGCGACGCCCTGCTGGACAGCGTGCGCCGCGCCCTGGCCTTGCGCCGGCTGGTGCTGGACAACCGCAGCCTGCGCCTGGCGCTGAGCGACCGCCAGCAACTGGCCACGCGGCTGGTGGGCCAGTCGGCATCGATGCAGCGCCTGCGCGAGCAGATCGGCGCCCTGGCCGGCACCCGCGCCGATGTGCTGATTCTGGGCGAGACCGGCGCAGGCAAGGAGGTGGTGGCGCGTGCGCTGCACGACCTGTCCAGCCGGCGCGATGGGCCGTTCGTGGCAATCAACGCCGGCGCGCTGGCCGAATCAGTGGTGGAGAGCGAGCTGTTCGGCCACGAGCCGGGCGCCTTTACCGGCGCGCAAAAGCGCCGTATCGGCAAGTTCGAATTCGCCAACGGCGGTACGCTGTTCCTCGATGAAATCGAAAGCATGAGCCTGGATGTGCAGGTCAAGCTGCTGCGCCTGTTGCAGGAGCGAGTCGTCGAGCGCCTGGGCGGCAACCAGCTGATCCCGCTGGACATCCGCATCGTCGCCGCCACCAAGGAAGACCTGCGCCACAGCGCCGATCAGGGCCGTTTTCGCGCCGACTTGTACTACCGGCTGAACGTCGCCTCGCTGCGCATTCCGGCGCTGCGCGAGCGCGGCGATGACATCCTGCTGCTGTTCCAGCACTTTGCCGATGCCGCCAGCCAGCGCCACGGCCTGCCCCCGCACAGCCTGCAACCGGCGCAGCGGGCACTGCTGCTGCGCCACGACTGGCCAGGCAACGTGCGCGAGTTGCAGAACGCCGCCGAGCGGTTCGCCCTGGGCCTTGAGCTGGCGCTGGACGGCCAGTTGCCGGCCGCCAGCCGCGAGCTGCCAGTGAGCGTGGCCAGTGGCAATTTGAGCGAGCAGGTCGAGCAGTTCGAGCGCTCGCTGATTGCCGCCGAACTGGCCCAGCCGCACAGCTCGATGCGCAGCCTCGCCGAGGCGCTGGGGGTGCCGCGCAAAACCCTGCACGACAAACTGCGCAAGCACGGCCTGAGTTTCGAGGGCGGCAGCGGCGGGCATGACGAACACGAGGAGCACCGTTGATGAGCAGCGACAGCCACTACCTGCAGAGCGTATTGCACAGCGATATCCCGCTGACCGCAGAAATGGGCATGCAGGTGCTCGACTGGCAGGCGCAGTGCCTGCGCCTGCAATTGCCGTTGGCGCCCAACGTCAACCACAAGAGCACCATGTTCGGCGGCAGCCTGTATTGCGCGGCGGTGCTGGCGGGTTGGGGCTGGCTGCACCTGCGTTTGCGCGAGCTGGGCATTGATGATGGGCACATCGTCATTCAGGAAGGGCAGATCAGTTACCCGCTACCGGTGACTGGCGCGGCGGTGGCCAGTTGCCCGGCGCCGGACGAAAAAGCCTGGGAGCGGTTTCTGGCGATGTACCAGCGCCGCGGGCGGGCGCGGTTGACGCTTGAGACAGTGGTGAGCAATGCCGGCAGCGATGAGCCGGCGGTGCGCTTCAGCGGGCAGTATGTGTTGCACCGGTGAGACTGCGCTTGTGTGGATGGCACCGGCTACGCCGGTATCGCGGGGCAAGCCCGCTCCCACTGAGGCCATACTCACTCCCTGTGTAGGAGCGGCCTTGTGTCGCGAAGGGCCGCAAAGCGGCCCCAATTTCTCAGCCCTTGATCGCCCCAGCCAGCTCAACCAAGCCCTGCCGCCAGCCAGCCGCCTTCGGCAACGCCAGGAAAAACTCATTAAGCAATGACTCCCGGGCCGGATACCGAAACGCTTGCCCGTCCAGCCCGATCACCTCACCGCCAGCCCCTTCCAACACCCCTTGCGCCGCAGCCGTGTCCCACTGCGACGTCGGCGCCAGGCGCGGATAGCAATCGGCACTGCCCTCAGCCAGCAAGCAGAACTTCAGCGAGCTGCCGATATTGGCCAGCTCCAATTCCCCGACGGCGTCGCCCAGGCCGGCCAACAGCGCCTCCTGGGCCGGGCTGGTATGCCGACGGCTGGCAACCACGGTGAAGCGCTCACCGGCAGGCGGTGCGCTGCGCACCTTGATGGGCTGCGCAGCTTCGCCACCTTGTACACGCCAGGCACCCAATGCCCGGCCACCGAAGTAGCAGCGGCCATTGGTCGGCATTGCCACCACGCCAAACACCACTTCGCCGCGTTCGATCAGGGCAATGTTGACGGTGAACTCTTCGCTGCCGGCAATGAATTCCTTGGTGCCATCCAGTGGGTCGACCAGCCACCAGCGCTGCCAGCGCGCGCGCTCGGCCAGGGGGATGTCGCAGTCTTCTTCGGACAACACCGGAATATCCGGCGCCAGCGCCTGCAAGCCATCGGCGATGACGCGATGCGCAGCAAGGTCTGCAGCAGTCACCGGCGAATCATCGGCTTTGTTGGTCACCGCCACATCGGCGCGCCAGAACGGCAGAATCGCCTGGCCCGCCAGGTGCGCAAGCTTCACCGCTTCGTGCATCAAATGCAGATCGTTCATACGCTCAGTACCCCGCGCTGGATCAACAGGTCACGGGCCAGGTACAGCGCCGCCAAGGCACGGCCCTCCGAGAACTGCGGGTGCATGGCCAGGGCTGAAAGCTCGCGCAGGTTGACCTTGTCTACCCGCATCGGCTCAGGCTCGTCGCCCTCCAGATGCTCTTCGTACAAGTCAGTGGCCAGCACCACCTGGATTTTCTGGCTCATGTAACCGGGCGACAGCGAAAGCTCGGTCAGGTGCTCCAGTTGCCGCGCGCCAAAGCCGGCTTCTTCCTTGAGCTCGCGGTCAGCGGCGGCCAGCACGTCTTCACCGGGCTCGATCAGCCCCTTGGGCAGCGACAGCTCGTATTCGTCGGTACCGCCGCAGTATTCCTCGACCAGCACCGCATGCTCGGCGTCGAGCATGGCGACGATCATCACCGCGCCATAACCGTTGCCGCGACCGACCAGGCGTTCGTAGGTACGCTCGACACCATTGGAGAAGCGCAACTGCACCGCCTCGACCCGGAACAGGTGGCTGCTGGCAACGATTTCGCGGCTGAGGACGGTGGGTTTCTGGCGCATGGTGCGGCTCCTTGGCGTGAACGGGTTACTATACCGTGGCTTGCCGACTGATCGAGAGTTTCCCATGCCCGTTCTTCCGTGGTCTGCCATCGACACTGTCCTGCTGGACATGGACGGCACCCTGCTCGACCTGCACTACGACAACCGCTTCTGGCTCGAACACCTGCCGCAACGCTATGCCGAGCTGCATGGGGTCAGCCGCGCCATGGCCGAGCTGGAGCTGCAGCCGCTGTTCGAGCGCCATGCCGGCACGCTGAACTGGTACTGCCTGGACTTCTGGAGCACCGAGCTGCGCCTGCCGATCCGCGAGCTCAAGCAGGAAATCGCCGACTTGATCGCCTTGCGCCCAGACGCCGACACCTTTCTGGCCGCTATCCGCCAGGCCGGCAAGCGCGTGGTGATGATCACCAACGCCCACCGCGATTCGCTGTCGCTCAAGCTTGAGCGGGTGGAGCTGGCGCCGTATTTCGAGCGGCTGATCAGTTCCCACGACTATGGCTACCCCAAAGAGAGCCCGCACTTCTGGGATGCGCTGCACGCCGACATCGGCTTCGACCCGGCGCACAGCCTGTTCATCGATGACACCCTGGCCATCCTGCGCAGCGCGCAGCGGTTTGGCGTGGGGCATCTGCTGGCAGTGCGCCAGCCGGACAGCAAGGCACAGCCGCGCGATACCCAGGAGTTTGCGGCGGTGGAAGATTACCGGGAGTTGTTGGTGGGGCTGTAGTGCCCTATCGCAGGCTGTCGCCAGCTCCCACAGGATTACTGGCCAGGCCTCGATATTGTGGCTGTGCGGGGTCTCTGTGGGAGCTGGCGCCAGCCTGCGATGAGGCCCCTACCGGCTTGCACAAACCTTAGCGTCTCCCACAGGGCTGGCGATCACTCCGGAATACGCAACACCTGCCCCGGATAGATCTTGTCCGGGTGCGAAAGCATCGGCTTGTTGGCCTCGAAGATCTTGTTGTACTTGTTGCCATCGCCATACTCGGCCTTGGCAATGGCGCTCAGGGTGTCGCCTTTCTTCACCGTCACAAAGCGCGCCGCCTGGGCGACCGGGCCGGTAACAGTGATCTGGTCTTCCACTGAAGCCACTCCGGCGATGTTGCCGGCGGCCAGAATGATCTTTTCTTTTTCTTCCTGGCTGGCGACCTCGCCCTTGAGAATGACCTTGTCACCCTCGACCGTGGCCGAGATATTCGGGTTGCCCAGGCCGACTTTCTCGACGTGTTGCTTCAACTGCTCCTCGGCGTTGGCGTTGCCAGGGGTCAGCAGGTCGATCAATTTTTCGCCGGCTTCCTTCACGAAACTGAACAGGCTCATGTGGCGCTCCTCGGGTATGGATTCCATGGGAAGCAAAAGTCTAGGCCAGCTTTGGCCAAACCGCCGCTCTGCGACCAATCGACGCGGTCTATCACGGCATAGAACCTAGCGATTAGACGCCGCCGTTCTACAAGCCTAGGCTTGTGACGTTGAACAGCCGCCGGTATACCCCGATGAACAGCAAGCCTCCGGTCTGCGCGGCACCGTCAAACCTGGCCTTGCCCGCTGCCAGCAACACCTATCAATACGCCCAGCTCACTGACGCGGCGCCCGAACGCACGCCGCTGGCCGAAGAAGTGGCCCTGGCCATTGTCTACAACGGCCTCAACCAGGCGGTGATGCTGGTCAGCCCCACCGACCTCGAAGACTTCGCGGTGGGCTTCAGTGTGGGCAGCGGCATCGTCACCAGCACCCACGAAATCTACGATGTGAAGCTGTCCGGCAGCGGCTCGGCGCTGTACGCCGACGTGGAAATTTCCAGCCGCGCCTTCTGGGGCCTGAAAAACCAGCGCCGCCAGTTGGCCGGCACCAGCGGCTGCGGGCTGTGCGGCGTCGAGGCGCTGGAGCAAGCCCTGCCCGAACTGCAAGTGCTGCCCGGCGCACCGCTGCCACCGCCCCACTGGCTGAATGACCTGCGCCGGCGCATCGACGCCTTCCAGCCCCTCGGCCAGCACTGCGGCGCCGTGCATGCAGCACTGTTCATGGACAGCGATGGCCAACTGCTGATGGGCCGTGAAGACATTGGCCGGCACAACGCACTGGACAAGCTGATCGGCGCCCTGCTGCGCCAACGCATCGACACCCAAGGTGGCCTGGCTATCGTCACCAGCCGCTGCAGCCTGGAGCTGATCCAGAAAGTGCTGCGCGCCGGCATCCAGACCCTGGTCAGCCTTTCGGCGCCCACCGGCCTTGCCCTGCAATGGGCACGCAAGCACAACCTCAACCTTATTCATTTGCCTAAACACAGTGCACCGCGGGTTTTCAGCCCAGCGGCGGAGTAGCAACAGCCGTGACCTCTTACGAAAAGCTCCCCGATAACGCCCCCGCCTCCACCCCGCGCTACAAGCCCTACCCTGGCCCCGCTGGCGGCTGGGGCGCGCTGCGCAGCGTGGCCAAGGCGTGGGTCGGCAGCGACAACGCGCTGAAGAACATCCGCGCGCTGCTCAAGACCAACCAGAACGGCGGTTTCGACTGCCCGGGCTGCGCCTGGGGCGACTCGCCGGAAAGCGGCATGGTCAAGTTCTGCGAGAACGGCGCCAAGGCGGTGAACTGGGAAGCGACCAAGCGCCGCGTCGATGCCGCATTCTTTGCGCGTTACAGCGTCACTGCGCTGCTGCAGCAAAGCGACTACTGGCTCGAATACCAGGGCCGCCTGACCGAGCCGATGGTCTACGACCCGCTCAGCGACCGTTACCAGCCGATCGAGTGGGACGCCGCCTTTGCGCTGATTGCGCGCCACCTGAACGGGCTGTCGAGCCCGGATCAGGCCGAGTTCTACACCTCCGGGCGCGCCAGCAACGAAGCGGCGTACCTGTACCAGTTGTTCGTGCGCGCCTACGGCACCAATAACTTCCCGGACTGCTCGAACATGTGCCACGAGGCCAGCGGCGTCGCCCTTGGGCAGAGCGTTGGCGTCGGCAAGGGCACCGTCACCTATGACGACTTCGAGCACGCCGATACCATTTTTGTCTGGGGCCAGAACCCCGGCACCAACCACCCGCGCATGCTCGACCCGCTGCGTGATGCCGTGAAGCGCGGCGCCCAGGTGATTTGCGTCAACCCGCTCAAAGAGCGTGGCCTGGAGCGCTTCCAGCACCCGCAGAACCCGCTGGAGATGCTGACCAACAGCGACCGCCCGACCAACACGGCGTTCTTGCGCCCGGCCCTGGGCGGTGACATGGCGTTGCTGCGCGGCATGGCCAAGTTCCTGCTGCAATGGGAGCGCGAAGCCCAGGCCGCTGGCCAGCCGGCGGTGTTCGACCACGCATTCATTGCCGAGCATGGCCATGGTGTGGACGAGTACCTGGCGGTAGTCGACGCAACGCCATGGGCGCACATCGAAGCGCAGTCAGGCCTGACCCTGGCCGACATCGAACTGTCGGCGCGCATGTACTGCAAAGGCAAGCGCGTGATCATGTGCTGGGCCATGGGCATCACCCAGCATCGCCACTCGGTGCCGACCATCCAGGAAATCGTCAACCTGATGCTGCTGCGCGGCAACCTCGGTGCGCCGGGCGCGGGCCTGTGCCCGGTGCGCGGCCACAGCAACGTGCAGGGCGACCGCACCATGGGCATCAATGAACGCCCACCGGTCGCGCTGCTCGATGCCCTGCAAAAGCGTTTTGGTTTCGACGTACCACGGCACAACGGCCACAACACCGTCGAGGCGATCCACGCCATGCTCGAAGGCCGCGCCAAGGTGTTCATCGGGCTGGGCGGCAACTTCGCCCAGGCGACCCCGGACACCGAGCGTACCGCGCAGGCGCTGCGCAACTGCGAGCTGACCGTGCACATCAGCACCAAGCTCAACCGCAGCCACCTGGTGCATGGCAAGCAGGCGCTGATCCTGCCGTGCCTGGGCCGCACCGATATCGACCTGCAGGATGACGGCCCACAGGCGGTCACCGTGGAAGATTCGTTCAGCATGGTCCACGCCTCCAACGGCCAGCTCAAGCCGCTGTCGCGCCAGATGCGTTCTGAGCCTGCGGTGGTTGCAGGTATCGCCGCCGCCACGCTGGGCAAGCAGCCGGTGGACTGGCAATGGCTGGTGGCCGACTACGGGCGTATTCGCGACCTGATCGCCGACACCATTCCGGGCTTTGCCGACTTCAATCAGCGCCTGGAACTGCCGGGGGGTTTCTACCTTGGCAACAGCGCCGGCAGCCGACAGTGGCAGACTGCAAGCGGGCGCGCCAACTTCAAGGCCAACCTGCTGCCCGACAGCCTGCTCGATGAGCGCGTGCGTGCAAGCGGCCAGTTGCCCGACCTGATCATGCAATCGATGCGCTCGCACGATCAGTACAACACCACCATTTATGGCATGGACGACCGTTATCGCGGCGTGCGCGGCCAGCGTGACGTGCTGTTCGCCAACGAAGCCGACATCATCCGCCTGGGCTTCCAGCCGGGGCAGAAGGTCGACATCGTGTCGCTGTGGGGCGACGAGCACGTGCGCCGGGTGCACGGCTTCACGCTGCTGGCGTTCGACATTCCTGCAGGGCAGGCGGCGGCTTATTACCCTGAGGTGAACCCGCTGGTACCGCTGGAGAGCATTGGCGAGGGCAGCCACACGCCGACCTCCAAGTTCATTGCCATCAAGCTTGAGCGGGCGCGGGATGACGGGCGCATCATCTAATCCCCACCGCCAGCCGGCGCGGCCCTTCCTGTAGGAGCGGCCTTGCGTCGCGAAAGGGCTGCGAAGCGGCCCCATCGGTTCTGCATGACGCGCAAATCCTGGGGCCGCTGCGCAGCCCTTTCGCGGCACAAGGCCGCTCCTACACACAGGTTTATGCACCTGGCTCACGCCCACAAAAAAGCCCTGTCCGCAATGGATCAGGGCTTCGTCACAAATACCTCAGACAGCCGAAAACAGCGAAAGTTTCATACACAATTCAACAACTTACAGAATTGTGTACAACTCGTGCTACTCGTCGGATTTCGATTGCCAGCAGCACGGTCCAGCCTCAAATTCCGCTTCGTCATCCCTCTGAGGCTCTCTCGATGAAGAAGTACTCCTCGATTCTGTTGTTGTCTTTCAGCTTGCTCAGCGGCGTTGCCATGGCAGGCGGCACCACCGAAGCCGGCATTGGCGGCGCGCTAGGTGGGGTACTGGGCTCGGTGGTCGGTCAGCAGATCGGCGGCAGCACCGGCGGCGCGATTGGCGCAGGCCTGGGCGGCGCGGCCGGTAGTGCGGTGGGTGCCGACAAACGCCAGCGCGGTGAGGCAGCCATCGGTGGCGCCTTGGGCGCAGCCGGCGGTAACGTGGTCGGTCGCTCGCTGGGCGGCACCAACGGCAGCTACATCGGTGCAGCAGCAGGCGGCGGCGCCGGCGGCGCACTGGGTAACTACATGGGCAACAAGGCCGACGAAGACGAGCGCCGCGATGATCGCCGCTACCGTCGCGGCTATGATGACCGCCGTCACTACGACCGCGGCCACCACTACGGCCACCGCAAGCACAAGCGCCACGGTCGTCACTAAAATACCCCTGGCCTGCGGCGCCCGCCGCAGGCCACCCCCTTAATGGCTTAGGCAAATTGCCACCACGCCATTGGCTTACGCCATACTCCTAACCCTTAAGCATTCCCGCCTCCTACCCTGCGACAAAACGCGTCGGCCCACACTCGGCTGTAAACGGCGCCCCGCCCGGTTTTAGCTGACTGGTCAATCAAAAAAATGGCGATACCCGCGACTACCGCTCGGCCATGACTCCATGGTCGGATTAAGGGCTGTCCCGATTTTGACGTCAAAACTCGGCCTGTACCATCTGCGCTCGTAACCTGGAAAAGGCGCGCAGCGGAATGCGGATGTATCTCGTCATATGGGCCGGCATAGCGGTATGCGCCACGGCATTGTTCACCGGTATCGTCTGGTTGGGCCTGCTTGCGCTCAGCGCCATCGCACTCGCCACCCTGCTCCTACGCCCCCGCCCTATTGCCAGCCCTGCACAGGCCCTGGCCGAAGCCCTGCCGGAAGCTACCCAACCGCGTGATCGCGACCTGTCGCTGCTGTTGCCGCACGCCGCCACCGCCTGGGCCGACGGCCTGCAGCAAAGCCGCTTGCTGGTTGCCGAGAACATCGGCGGTTTGCTCGAGCGCTTTGCCGCCATTCACCAGCGCGTGGGTGTGTCGCTCGATGCCGCCGAACGCACCCTGGAACAAGACGGCGTCGGCCAAGGGCTGCGCCACTGCACCGAACAACTGCATCAGGTCACCGAAGCCTTCGCCAGCCGTGGCCAGCGCCAGAGCGCGGTGCTGGAAAGCATCAGCCACCTGGACAGCTACACCGGCCAGTTGCAACAGATGGCCCGGCACGTCCAGGAAATCGCCAACCAGACCAACCTGCTGGCGCTCAACGCCGCCATCGAAGCAGCCCGTGCCGGCGAGTACGGCCGCGGCTTTTCGGTAGTCGCCGACGAGGTGCGCAAACTCTCGCAACTGTCGGCCACCACCGGGCAGTCGATGGATGCCAAGGTTGGCGAGATCAACCATGCCATCCAGTCCAGCATCGAAACCGCCCAGGCCCTCACGATCCACGACCAGACCGACCTGGCGCGCATGCAGCAATTGCTCGATGAGGTAATCGACGGCCTTGGCGGCAACCTCAAGGCCCTCGACCAGACCTCCCGCGAGCTGCAGCAGGACGCCCGCACCACCCAGCACCATATCCAGGCGATTCTGGTCAACCTGCAGTTCCAGGACCGAGTCGACCAGATGCTTGACCATATCGCCATCGACCTTGCCGAGCTGCTGACCGCCATCGCCACCGATGACCCGGCCCTGGGCGACATAGACGCCTGGCTGCGTGGCCAGCGCGAGCGCTTCACCACCCGCGAAGAGCGCAGCGGCCAGCGCGAGCCGGCCGATGCTGGCGAACTCACCTTCTTCTAACCCCTCAGGTACTCCCCCAATGGCCAAAACCATTCTGATCGTCGACGACTCGGCCTCCATGCGCCAACTGGTGCGCATCAGCCTTGCCAGCGCGGGCCACACCATCATCGAAGCCTGCGACGGGCAGGATGCCCTGGCCAAACTGACCGGGCAGAAGGTCAACCTGATCATCAGCGACGTGAACATGCCCAAGCTCGATGGCATCGGCCTGGTCAAGGCTCTCAAGGCCCGCGCCGAGTACCGCTTCACGCCGATCATGATGCTCACCACCGAAAGCGAGCAAAGCAAGAAGGCCGAGGGCCAGGCAGCCGGTGCCAAGGCGTGGATGGTCAAACCATTCCAGCCTCAGCAGTTGCTGGCTGCCGTAGAAAAGCTGGTGGGCTGATGGCCAGCCTGACGCTACGGCCCAGCGCAGCAGACACGCCTGCATGCCTGTGCCTGGCGGGCGACCTGACCATTTTCGAGGCGCGCGACACCCACGCCGCGCTGCTCGAGTTACTGGCTGAAAACCCCGGCCCCTGGGCGCTCGACCTCAGCGCGCTGGGCGAGCTCGACAGCGCCGGGCTGCAACTGCTGCTGGCCCTGGGCAAGCAGTTGGGCGGCGCCAACACGCCACTGCAAGTGCTGGCTGTGTCCAGCGAGGCCGCCGCACTGATCGAGCTGCTACGCCCGACCGGGCTGTTGCTTGACCTCCAATCCGTCTGTGCAGGATGACCCCATGCTCGACGCAGAACAGTGGCAGCAGTTACTCCAAGGTTTTCTAGAAGAAGCCAACGACCTGCTGCGCGAAGCCGAAGACTGCCTGCTGGTACTGGAGCGCAGCCCCACTGACAGCGAGGCGATCAACGCCTTGTTCCGCTCGGTGCACACGCTCAAGGGCTCGGCCGGGATCTTCTCGCTGGAGCCCCTGGTCGCCCTGGCCCATCACCTGGAAAACCGCCTGATGCAGGTGCGCGACGGGGAGTGCGCGCTGGATGACGCGCTGACCTCACTGATGCTGCAGTGCATGGACGAACTCAACGTCATGGTGCGCAGCATCGACCCGCACACCGCAACCCTGGCGCCGCATACCCCGCGCCAAGCCGAGCTGCTGGCCGCCCTCGAAGCCTTCACCAGCAGCGCGCCACACGCCGCGCAAGGCCCAGCGGTCTGGCAACTGGCCCTGCGCCTGGACGCAGAGTTGCTGCGCAACGGTTTCGACCCCTGCGCGTTCATCCGCTACCTGGCCCGCCTGGGCGACATTCTGGCCGTGGATACCCTGACCGACGCCCTGCCTGCCCTTGAGCAGATGGACCCCGAGCAGTGCTACCTTGGCTTCGACATCACCCTGAGCACCGAGGCCAGTCGCGAGACCCTCGAAGAGGTGTTCAGCCTTGCCGATGGTTTCTACCATCTGACCCTCACCTGCCAGACAGCACCGGATGACGCCCCCGCAACGGCCAGCCTGCGCCCGGCGACGCAAACGTTGGCGCCCACCCCGGCAAGCGACGAGCCCCGCGTGGTGCACACCGCCAGCAGCCTGGTGAAGGTGGCGGCGCACAAGCTCGACGAGCTGATCAACCTGGTCGGCGAGCTGGTGATCAGCACGGCGGGTGCGCATATGCAGGCCATGCAGACCGGCGATAGCGAATGCATCGAGCGGGTCCAGGCCGTGCATCAGCATGTCGAGCAGATCCGCGAGCGCGCGCTGAAGCTGCGCATGGTCGAGATCGGCGAAACCTTCAACCGCTTCCACCGTGTGGTGCGCGACGTCAGCCTGACGCTGAACAAGCAGATCCAGTTGCACCTGCACGGCGGTGACACCGAGCTGGACAAGACCCTCACCGACCGCATTGCCGACCCGCTGATCCACCTGGTGCGCAACGCCATCGACCACGGCATCGAAAGCGCCGAGGAGCGCCTTGCTGTCGGCAAGCCGGCGCAAGGCAACCTGAGCCTCAGTGCCGGGCATGACTCGGGCATGATCGTGCTGGAAATCCAGGACGACGGGCGCGGCCTGAACACCGCCAGAATCCGCGAGAAGGCTATCGCCCGCGGCATGCTCGATGCCGACAGCCTGCTGCCTGACAGCGATATCCACATGCTTATTTTCGAGGCTGGGTTTTCCACCGCCGAGCAGGTCTCCAACCTGTCCGGGCGCGGCGTTGGCATGGACGTGGTGCGCAGCGCCATCGACGAGCTGCGCGGCACCATCGAGATCGAATCAGAGCCCGGCAAAGGCTGTATTTTCCGCATCCGCCTGCCGCTGACCCTGGCCATCATCGACGGGTTTCTGGTCGGTGCCGGCGCTGACCGCTTCGTCATCCCACTGGACATGGTCACCGAGTGCATGGAGGCCCCAGCCACCATCAACGGCCCGCTCAACCTGCGAGGCAAACCGCTGCCGTGCATCGACCTGACCACGCACTTTGCCCTGGGCGTGCCCACCACCAGCCGGCGCAACATCGTGGTGGTCAGCCAAGCCCGCCAACAGGTCGGGCTGATCGTCGACCGCCTGCTCGGCGAGCTGCAAACAGTGATCAAGCCGCTCGGGCAGTTGTTCCGCCACCTCAACGGCATCAGTGGCTCGACCATCCTCGGCTCAGGCCAGGTGGCGCTGATCCTGGATATCGCCAGCCTGTTCCGCGACCTGCAACAGCGCAATGACACCAAGCATCGTCCTTCTGCGGCGATACCCAACCTTTCCGGAGAACAGACATGCAATGGATCAGCAATATGAAGATCGGGGTACGCCTGACCCTCGGTTTCATCGTGGTAGTGGCGCTCACCGCTATCATCGGCCTTATCGGCATTCGTAACCTCGACCGCGTCGACCAGCTCTCCGACCGGATGTACGACATGGACATCCAAGGTTTGAGTACTCTGCAAGAGGCCAATATCCAGCTCATCAGCGCCGGGCGTTCGATGCGCCAGAGCCTGCTGGCAACCAGCATCGAGCAGCGCGACCAAGCCGCCGGCGATGCCCGCAAAGCCCTGGACAACACCCGCGAGCTGGTGCTCAAGGCCAAGGACTACCACATCACCGCTGCGGGCAAGGGCGACCTCGACAAGGTCGCCACGCTGCTGAACGACTACGTCAACGCCGCCACCCTGCTGCTCGCCACGCACCGCCAGTCCGGCGAGCTGCAAGCCACCAGCCCGACCCTCGATATGCTGCCGCGCGCAGTCGCCGCTGCCGACGAAGTCGACCAGTTGCTGGGCCTTGCCAGCCAGCATAAACAGGCCCGTGCGGGTGAAGCCAACAGCGACATCACCGCCATTGCCGACAGTTCGCGCACACAGATGATCATCCTGGTGATCGCCGCCACGCTGTCCGGCCTGCTGATTGGCGTGCTGGTCACCCGCAGCATCACCCGCCCGCTGGCCGGCGCTGTACAAGCTGCCGACCGCATGGCCGCTGGCGACCTGAGCCACGACCTGGTGGTCAACCGCCGCGACGAAACCGGGCAACTGCTGGGCTCGATGCAGAACATGGCAGTACGCCTGCGCAGCATCCTCGGTGATGTGCGCAGTGCTGCCGATGCATTGTCCTCGGCGTCTGCCGAAGTCAGCTCGACGTCCCAGTCGCTCAGCCAGGCGGCCAGCGAGCAGGCCGCCAGCGTCGAGCAGACCAGCGCCTCGATCGAGCAGATGTCGGCATCCATCGCGCAGAACACCGAAAGCGCCAAACTCACCGACAACATCGCAGCCAAGGCCGCCGATGATGCCGGCCAAGGCGGCACGGCGGTGGGCGACACGGTGCTGGCCATGAAACAGATTGCCGACAAGATCGGCATCATCGACGACATTGCCTACCAGACCAACCTGCTGGCGCTCAACGCCGCCATCGAAGCCGCCCGCGCCGGCGAGCACGGCAAAGGCTTCGCCGTGGTGGCCGCCGAGGTGCGCAAGCTGGCAGAACGCAGCCAGGTGGCCGCCCAGGAAATCGGTCAGGTGGCGTCGAGCAGCGTGCAACTGGCCGAAAAAGCCGGCGTGCTGCTGGGCGAAATCGTCCCGAACATCCAGCGCACCTCGGACCTGGTGCAGGAAATCACCGCGGCCTCGCAAGAGCAAAGCAGTGCCGCCGGCCAGGTCAACATCGCCATGGGCCAGATGAACCAGATCACCCAGCAGAACGCCTCGGCCTCCGAGGAGCTGGCGGCCACCGCCGAAGAGATGAACGCCCAGGCCGGCCAGTTGCAGGAGCTGATCGCGTTCTTCCGCTTCCAGCAAGATGGCATGACCCGCGTTCATCGGCCTGTGGAGACGCTGACCAGCGAGCCGCTGCAAGCCATGCGCAAGGCCAGCCTGGACGACAGCCAGTTCGTCAACTTCTCCTGACCGGGGCGCCCCATGACCGCTATGCAAGCCTCATTCGGCAGCCTGGCCGAAGCACAATGCATCCAGCACCTGAGTTTTCGGGTGCGCCAGGCCGGCTACGCGCTGCCCATCGACCTGGTGCGTGAAATCATCGAGTACGACGAGGTCACGCGGGTGCCGATGATGCCGGACTACATCCACGGCGTGATCAACCTGCGCGGCAACGTGGTGCCCGTGCTGGACCTCGCCGCCCGCTTTGGCCTGAGCCGCACCGAACCCGACAAGCGCACCTGCATCGTGATCACCGAGCTGACCCTGGAGGACGCCAGCCAGCGCCTGGGCCTGGTGGTCGATGCGGTGGACGCGGTGCATGACATCGACACCCGCCAGGTGCTGCCGCCGCCGCCGTTCGGTGCCAGGATCCGCGCCGACTTCATTGCCGGCATGGCGCAGCAGGAACAGGGGTTTCTGATCATTCTCAACCTGCTGCAAGTGTTGTCGACCCAGGACCTGCTCGACCTGGCCCAAGTCCGGGCGGCGGACTGACCCATGCTCAACTTGCCCAAGCTTGGCGAAGTGCAGTTTCAGCAGTTGCAGCGCCTGATGCAGGACGCCTCGGGCATTCACCTGGCCAGCAACAAGCGCACCTTGGTGGCTGGCCGGCTGATGCGCCGGTTGCGGCATTTCCAGTTGAGCAACTACGACCAGTACCTGGCGATGATTGCCGACCCCGCCCACCAGCGCGAACGGCGCCTGGTGATCGACCTGCTGACCACCAACGAAACCTACTTCTTCCGCGAACACCCGCACTTCGAGTTTCTCGGCCAATGGCTCGCGCAGCAGCGCGGGCCGGTACGCATGTGGAGCGCGGCCTGCTCGTCGGGGGAGGAGCCCTACAGCCTGGCCATGGTTGCCGCCGAGCACCTGAGCGGCGATTGGTCGGTGACGGCCAGCGACCTCAGCCAGAGCATGCTGGCTGTGGCAGAACGCGGCATCTACAGCATGGAGCAGAGCCGCTACTTCCCCGAAGGCTGGCTGCGCCGCTACGCCCAGTGCGGCGTCGGCGAAATGCAAGGGCGCCTGCGTATCCAGGCCAACCTGCGCGCACGGGTGCGTTTTCGTGAGGTCAATGTGATCCGGCCATTACCGGAAGACTTGGGGACATTTGACGTGATTTTCCTGCGTAACCTGCTGATCTACTTCGATGCTGCGCAAAAGCAGGAAATCGTCCGGCGCATGGTCGGGCAACTGCGCGTCGGCGGCATGCTGTTTATCGGCCACGCCGAAAGCATCCACGGTTTCGATCTGCCGCTGCGCCTGGCGCAGCCTTCGGTATTCGAGCGGGTATGAACACACGAGGCAAGGAGCCGATCCGCGTTTTCATCGTCGATGACTCGGCACTGGTGCGCCAGGTACTGACGCAACTTCTGGAAAAACACGCGCACATTCGCGTTATCGGCATGGCCGCCGACCCGCTGTACGCCATCGACAAGCTGCGCAAGGACTGGCCCGATGTGCTGATTCTCGACCTTGAGATGCCACGTATGGACGGGCTGACGTTCCTGCGCCAGATCATGGCCGAGCGCGCCACCCCGACCATCATCTGCTCAAGCCTGGCCGAGCCGGGCACCGCGCTGGTGGAGCAAGCCCTCAAGGCCGGCGCCGCCGGTATTTTTACCAAGGCAAGGCTGGGCCTGCGCAAGGCGCTGGAAGATATCGAAAGCGAGCTGGTCAGCAGTGTCGAGAACGCCGCGCGACGCGCCGCCCCGCGCGCGCCGGCCAGCAAGCCGGTGGACGAAAAAAAAACCGCAAGCGGCGCGACGTACGGCCTCAAAACACCCGAACGAATCGTTACACTTGGCTGCTCGACGGGCGGCACCCTGGCACTGGAATTCATACTCAAGCGCCTGCCGGACAATTGCCCCGGCATCGTCATCGTCCAGCACATGCCAGAAAAATTCACCGCCGATTTTGCACGCAGGCTCAACGGCCTTTGCCAGATCGAAGTACGCGAAGCCAAACACCTGGACCGCGTGCACAGTGGGTTGGCCCTGCTCGCTCCCGGCGGCCTGCACATGCAGCTCAAGCGCAGCGGTGCGCACTTTCTGGTCGAAGTACTCGACGGCCCTGCGGTCAACCGCCACAAGCCTTCAGTAGACGTCCTGTTTCGCTCGGCGGCGCGGCATGCCGGTAGCCAGGCGCTGGGCATCATCATGACCGGCATGGGCGATGACGGCGCTCGCGGGTTGCTCGCCATGCGCGAACAAGGCGCCAGCACCGTTGCCCAGGACGAGGCCACCTGCGTGGTCTTCGGCATGCCCAAGGAAGCTATCAGGATGGGGGCTGCACAACATGTCGAACCGCTGCAACGGTTGCCTGCTCTGATCTGCCAGTTCGCCGACGCTGCAGGCCATGAATGACAGAAGCGGCGCCATACCGAACATTCAACCGACTGTTGCCAAGGCCACC
The DNA here is from genome assembly GCF_014268805.2 of Pseudomonas farsensis. Lineage (GTDB taxonomy): Bacteria > Pseudomonadota > Gammaproteobacteria > Pseudomonadales > Pseudomonadaceae > Aquipseudomonas > Aquipseudomonas farsensis. The sequence continues at coordinate 918,443 of NZ_JABWRF020000002.1, read as the reverse complement.
CGGGCACCACGCATGCAAGCGGCCCGCTGACGGCTGCCCGCATTGCAACACCCAGAACAAAGCCAACAACGCTCCTTCTATTTTGCAAGACAGGTTACAGCCTATGCGTTGCCGTGTACTCCTTGCTGACGACTCGCCGCTGTTCCGCGCGGGCCTGCGAGCGCTGCTGGAAAAAAAACAAGAATATGCCGTGGTCGGTGAGTCCGGTGATTGCCTGGGGACGGTCGCGCTGGCCGAGCAGTTCAGGCCAGACATCATCCTGCTCGACGTAGCGCTCGCCTCCAAGGGCGAACAGACCTTGCGCGAGCTGTCGGAGCGCGCCCCGGAAAGCGCGGTGTTGATGCTTTCGTCACGCTCGGAACTTGAGTTCGTGATGAAGTGCCTGCGCCAGGGCGCGCAGGGGTTTCTGCTGAAAAGCGCGACAGTGCTGGAGCTGGAGCTGGCCCTGCAATCGCTGCAGGCTGGCGGCCAGTACCTGTGCTCGACGGTGTTGCCGCTGGTCATCGGCCAGGCGGTCAAGCACACCCGTCAAAACGCGGCGAACAACCCCGCCACCCAACTGACCGTGCGCCAACTCGAGATATTGCGGCTGATCGCCCGTGGTGAAACCACCCGTTCCATCGCCGAAGGCCTGGGCCTGAGCATCAAGACCGTCGAGGCCCATCGTTCGCAGATCATGCACCGCCTGCAAATCCGCGACGTACCGGGGCTGGTGCTGTTTGCCGTGCGCGAGGGCATCATCCGCCTCAACGATTGAGCGCGAGCCCGGCAAGGATCAGCCGCAGGTTGTCGGGCAGCGCCATCGGCCGCCCGCTGGCGCGTTCGACGAACACCTGCACCAGCGTGCCGGCCGCGCAGGCATCGTCATCGCCCGGGCGGTACAGCGCCAGGCGAAACTCCACGGTGCTACCCACCAGCCGCGTCACCCCAAGCCCCACTTCGAGCACGTCAGGGAAGCCTGGCAAGGCATAGAAATCCGCCGCCGAGCTGACCACCACCGCCGCCACTTCACCCTCGCGCAGGTCCAGCTCGGCCTGCTCCACCAGAAACGCCTGAATGGCGGTTTCGAACAGCGCATGCACCGTGGAGCCGGCCAGATGGCCGTTGTGGTCGTTGTCCTGGGGGCGGGTGAGTACGGGGTGGAAGTGCGAGAAGGCGGAACGCTGGGGGGATTCGGTCATGGGGCAGTCTCTGTTTCGCAGTCAGTGCTGGAATTGAAACAGAAATCCTGCACCTCGGGGGCGCTTTACAGAAAGACGGGGGCTAACATGCAAAAGCCGCCCCTAGGGGCGGCTTATGCGGTTGTTGCTTACAGCTGTGGGCCGGCGGCCTTGATGGCGTCGGAGACGTCGAACTTCTTGAAGTTCTCGGTGAACAGCTTGGCCAGCGCCTTGGCAGCTTCGTCGTAGGCAGCTTGGTCAGCCCAGGTGTTGCGTGGGTTGAGCAGCGCGGTATCGACGCCTGGGACGGCTTTTGGCACGTCCAGGTTGATGATGCCCAGGTGTTCGGTTTCGGCACCGACCAGAGCACCGCTCTGGATGGCAGCGATCACGCCACGGGTGGTCGGGATGCTGAAGCGCTTGCCAACGCCGTAGCCACCGCCGGTCCAGCCGGTGTTGACCAGGTAGACCTTCGAGCCAAAGCCATTGATACGCTTGATCAGCAGCTCGGCGTACTCGCCAGCCGGGCGCGGGAAGAACGGCGCGCCGAAGCAGGTGGAGAAGGTCGACTTGATGCCGCCGCCCGAACCCATTTCGGTCGAACCGACCAGCGCGGTGTAGCCGGACAGGAAGTGGTAGGCCGCCTGCTCGTTGTTCAGGATCGACACTGGCGGCAGTACGCCGGTCAGGTCGCAGGTCAGGAAGATGACTGCGTTCGGCTCGCCGCCCAGGTTGGCTTCGGAGCGCTTGGCAACGTGCTCCAGCGGGTAGGCCGCGCGGCTGTTCTGGGTCAGGCTGACATCGGCGTAGTCGGCATGCTTGTTGGCGTCGAGAACGACGTTTTCCAGCACTGCGCCGTGCTTGATGGCTTTCCAGATGACCGGCTCGTTCTTCTCGGACAAGTCGATGCACTTGGCGTAGCAGCCGCCTTCGATGTTGAACACCACGCCCTCGCCCCAGCCGTGCTCGTCGTCACCGATCAGGTAACGGCTTTCGTCGGCCGACAGGGTGGTCTTGCCGGTGCCGGACAGGCCGAAGAACAGCGTGACGTCGCCCGCTTCGCCGATGTTGGCGGCGCAGTGCATTGGCAGCACGTCGGCGGCCGGCAGCAGGAAGTTCTGCACCGAGAACATGGCTTTCTTCATTTCACCGGCGTAACGCATGCCAGCGATCAGCACCTTCTTCTGGGCGAAGTTGATGATCACGCAGCCGTCGGAGTTGGTGCCGTCACGCTCAGGCACGCATTCGAAGTTGGCAACGTTGAGCACCTGCCATTCGCCGCGGTCGGCCGGGTTGTACTGCGCCGGGTTGATGAACAGGCAACGGCCGAACAGGTTCTGCCAGGCGGTCTGGGTGGTCATCTTCACCGGCAGGTAGTGCTCGGCAGCGGCCCCTACGTGAACGTAGGAAACGAAGTGATCCTGGGCGTTGTTGAACGCCTCCACGCGGTCCCACAGGGCGTCGAACTTGTCGGCCGGGAACTTGCGGTTGATCGGGCCCCAGGCGATGGCATCCTGGGTGGAAGGTTCTTCGACGATGAAACGGTCAGCCGGCGAACGGCCAGTACGGTGACCGGTTTCGACTACCAGTGCGCCAGTATCGGCTAGCACGCCTTCACCGCGTTGCAGCGCTTCTTTTACCAGCTCATCGACACTGAGGTCGGTGTACACGGTGTTTTTGGCTTGCGTCATGAGATACCCCATCCGGCCCGAGGCCGAGTGCTCCGAACGTTTTGTAGTTGCTTAGGAAAAACTACTACAGCGAAAAAAGTGGCCGGATTATGCCAGAAACGCCCAAAAAAAGTAGGCCCCTCCTGTCAGAACTGCGATTTTGCGCAATTCGACAGGAGATTCTCCTGAGCTTTAACGTTTCAGTGACGAGTTTCTGATGCCGAGTCCGTACCGCCACCCGCAAAGAGTTGCGCTACATCACCGGCATCGAACAAATAGCGCTCGTTGCAGAACTGGCAATCGATCTCGATCTTGCCGCCGCACTCAACCACCAACGCCTTGGCATCCGCCTCGCCAAGACTGACCAGCGCATTGCCGGATCGTTCGCGCGAGCAACTGCAATGAAAGCGCAGCGGCTCGATATCGAACAGCCGCACCGCGTCTTCGTGGTACAGGCGGTGCAGCAGGATTTCGTTGTCCAGCGCCCACTCGTCGAGCTTGAGGGTGTGGGCCAGGGCCACCACATGCTGCCAGCTCTCTTCACGCTCTTCGTCGTCGGGCTGGCGATCACGCGGCAGTTGCTGCAGCAGCAGGCCACGGGCCTTGCCGGTGGAGGTGTCCAGCCAAAAACGCGTGTTCAACTGCTGCGACTGCACGAAGTAGTTGGTGAAGCACTCGGACAGGTTGGCGCCATCCAGGTCGACAGTGCCCTGGTAACGCTGGCCCTTGACCGGGTCGATGGTCAGCGTGAGGTGGCCGTCGGGCATCAGTTGTTCCAGCGAGGCGTTGTCCGCGATCTGCTCCGCTTCATAGCGGGCCACACCGCGGATTTCGCGGTCCCCGGAGCACTCGACCATCAGCAGCGGGATCGGCCCCTGGGAGCGCGCCTGAAGGATCAGCAGGCCATCGAACTTGAGCGCGCCGACCAACAAGGCGGTGGCCGCCATCAGTTCGCCCAGCAAGGCGGCGACCGGCTTCGGGTACGGGTGACGGGCCAGCACTTCGGCGTAGCTTTGGTCCAGCGACACCCACTCGCCGCGCACATCGCGGTCGTCGAAGATGAATCGTTGGGTGAAATCGGTATCTGGCAAGTCGCTCATGGTTGTCCGGGTATCTGCAAATGATGTCAAAATAATTACAGGCAAATAAATGGCCTGCTGTAGAGCGCGCAGGCGGCGCTCATATTCTCTGGAGATCGAGGTATCTTATGGACAATCGACCACTGTTTAAAGCCAGGTGGTCCTGGGGCCCACTCGCAGTCTGCACACTGCTGCCCATCGCATTACTGTGTTTCTGGTTGTGGCCTGCTGGCCAGGCCCTTTGCCTGGCATTCGACGAATGGCTGTTCCGCAGCCTCAACGCGCCGCTGGCCGATAACGTCGTATGGCGCTCGATCTGGGCTGTAGGCAGCCTGCGGCCGTTCGATATCGTGGTTGGCCTGATCATGCTTGGGCTGCTGATTCGCGGCAACTGGGTGTTCAAGGCCGTGCAGGTGCGCCAGGCATTTTTCGGCTTTCTGGTAACGCTGCTGCTCTTAGTGGTGATTCGTGCGCTGTTTTCCAAGTGGGTCAGCGCAATGGGCTGGCAACACAACAGCCCATCGATGGTGGTCGACAACGCCGTCCACCTGAGCGACTACTACCCGAACCTGGAAGCCAAGTGGGAACTCAAGGACCGCTCAAGCCAGAGTTTCCCGGGTGACCACGCCTCGGTGCTGCTGATCTGGGCGCTGTTCATGAGCCTGTTCAGCCGCCGCCTGATGCAGCATGTGGTGATCTGGACGCTGGCCGTGCTGTTCATGCTGCCACGGCTGGTGGCCGGTGCCCACTGGGGCCAGGACGACTACATCGGCGGGCTGCTGATGGCGGTACTGGCGCTGGGCTGGAGCTGCCACACCCCGCTCGCCGCCAACGCCACACGGGCCTTGGTGCGCTGCACGGCGCCGCTGTTCAACCTGTTCGCCAGGTTGCCGCTGATCGGCCGCCTGAGCATTCTGCGCAGCGCCTGATGCCCTGACCCGGTCTGCGTAGGAGCGGCCTTGTGTCGCTAAGGGCTGCGTAGCAGCCCCGGGGATATTGCATAAGGTCGAGATCCTGGGGCTGCTACGCAGCCCTTCGCGACACAAGGCCGCTCCTACAAGTGACCGGGTGGTTTTATTGAATCTGCTCAGGCGTCACGATCACCCAGTTCTTGTCTGCCGTCACCGCCAGCCCTTCCTTGGCCTGCGCCGCCGCATTGCGGGTAATCATCCCGTTCAACTGGTCCATGTACTTGGCCTTGCGGTTTATCCACAGGTGCACGCCGCCCTTGCCCACATCCACCCCGTGAAACTGCATGTAGCCATCACTGGTCGGGGTGTCGCCACCCACCAGCACGGGTTTCTTCCACTCATCGATGTACGTGAGAATTGCCGCCTGCTTGCCAGCCATCCAGGTGGCGGGCGTCCACAGGTACGGGGTCAGTTCGAGGTTTTCGTTGGCCTTGGCATCGTAGTGGCCGGCGCTGATCTGCTTGCGTGCGGTAGTCAGCTGGCCGTTGGCGCGGTCCTTGAGCAACAGGCTGACGCCGATGACATTCTGCGGTTTGACGTTGTAGCCGTACTTGGGGTCTGAGGCGACCATGCGCACCAGCTCTTCGGAGGCAGCCGAGATCACATACACCTCGATGCCGTTTTCCATCAGCTTGTTGTAAAGCTCGGCCTGGCCGGTGAAGACCTTCGGCGGCTGCACCTCGATGGCCTTGACCTGGTCACCCTCAAAATAGGTGGCCGGCACCGGCTTGGTCGAGGCCATCAATTCATCGACCTGCACCTTCAATTCTTTGAGGGTATAGCCCGAGAACACCTGGGCAACCCAGGGGTAGCAGACCATATCGTCGATTTCGCACAGCCGGTTGTAGTAGCTGTACAGGCTTTCCTTGTGCCCCGCGCTGTCCTTGAACGGGATCAGTTTGAGCGAAGGGTCGAGCTTGTCGCGGGTCAACAGCCCCTTGTTCTCCATGAACGGCAGCAACGCCTCTTCAAGGTCGTAGCGATAGCTGGTGTTGTCCATGTCGAACACCGCGTAATTGCCCTTGTTGGCGTTGGCGGCAATCATCGCATCGAGCTGCCTGGCAGCCTCGGGTGGCCAATGTTTCAGCTCGGTCGCCGCCCAGCTGCTGGCGCTGAGCAACAGCGCAAGGCCGCCGGCAATCAGTTTTGGAGCAGACTTCATATGCGGGTCTCCCGGTAACGTGGCCGTTCAACCCTAGACCGGCTTGCCGAAAAACGCACCTTTACCACCGACCCTGGGGCGCCTCTAAACGCCATGTTGATTGCCAAAAACGACAAGGCGTTATTCCATAACCGACCATACACATTACCTTTCGGTATAAATTCGTTTGTTTTCAGACTGTTAGCATTTACGTTCGCAATCGCTCACAGAGGCGATGCCTCTTTTTGCATTTTTTGGAGCTGCAATGAACCTGCCCCTGTCTCTCAACCTGCTGGCCTTCCTGGCGCTGCTGCTGGGCCTGTCGCAAACCCGCCACACTGACTGGAGCCTGGCCAGGAAGGTGCTGCTGGGCCTGGTACTGGGCGTCTGCTTCGGCCTGGTGCTGCACACGATCTACGGCGCCGGCAACCCGGTGCTCAAGGCCACCCTCGGCTGGCTCGACTTGGTCGGCAACGGCTATGTGGGCCTGTTGCAGATGATCGTCATGCCGCTGATCTTCGCCTCGATCCTCAGCGCCGTGGCCCGCCTGCACAACGCCTCAAGCCTTGGCCGCATCAGCGTGCTGAGCATCGGTACGCTGCTGCTGACCACCGCCATCGCCGCGTTGATCGGCGTGCTGCTGACCAACCTGTTTGGCCTGAGCGCCGAAGGGCTGGTGGCCGGTGTACAGGAAAGCGCCCGCCTGCAGGCCATCCACAGCGATTACGCCGGCAAGGTCGCCGACCTCAACATCCCGCAACTGCTGCTGTCGTTCGTCCCCAGCAACCCGGTGGGCGACCTGGCGCGGGCCAAACCCACCTCGATCATCAGCGTGGTGATCTTTGCGGTGTTCCTGGGCCTGGCGGCGCTGCAACTGATCAAGGACGACAAGGACAAGGGCCAACGCGCACTGTCGGCCATCGACGTGCTGCAAGCCTGGGTGATGCGCCTGGTGCGCCTGGTGATGAAACTCACCCCCTACGGCGTACTGGCGTTGATGACCAAGGTGGTGGCCAGCTCCAACCTTGAAGACATCCTCAAACTGGGCAGCTTCGTGGTGGTGTCGTACATCGGCCTGGGCCTGATGTTCGTGGTGCACGGGGTAATCCTGGCGCTGACCGGCGTCAGCCCGCTGCGTTTTCTGCGCAAGGTGTGGCCGGTGCTGACCTTCGCCTTTACCAGCCGCTCCAGCGCTGCCAGCATCCCGCTGAACATCGAGGCGCAGACCCAGCGCCTGGGCGTGCCGCAGTCAATCGCAAGCTTCAGCGCCTCGTTTGGCGCCACCATCGGCCAGAACGGCTGCGCCGGCCTGTACCCGGCAATGCTGGCGGTGATGGTCGCCCCGGCTGTGGGCATCGATACCTTCGACCCACTGTGGATTGCCACCTTGGTGGCCATCGTCACCCTGAGTTCGGCCGGAGTGGCCGGCGTCGGCGGCGGCGCTACCTTCGCGGCGCTGATCGTGCTGCCGGCAATGGGCCTGCCGGTGGAGCTGGTGGCGCTGCTGATTTCGGTCGAGCCGCTGATCGACATGGGCCGCACGGCGCTTAACGTGAACGGCTCGATGACGGCCGGTGTGGTGACCAGCCAGTTGCTCAAGCAGACCGACCGGCAGGTGCTGGCGAGCGATGAGCAGGGTCAGCTGAGCCACAGCTGACCCGCTTTGCCAAGGGGCGTGCCTACGCCCCTTAGGGTCTGTCTGAAATGTGTCTGCGCGAAGGCCAGACAAGGCGAAACGGGGCGAGGAAGCGGAGTGTACTGGAGTACATGAGCATTCCGAGCTCCGTTTCAACGCAGTATGGGCGAGTGCAGATACATTTCAGACAGAGCCTAGCGCTTGTTCCAAACTTCGAAGTGATAGCGCGGCTTGCCTTCCTCGGCCTGCGCTTCACTCGACGCCAACTGCCACTGCGCCTCGTCAAACGCCGGGAACCAGGCATCACCTTCGGGCTCAAGTTCCACGCGGGTCAGGTACATCCGGCTTACCAGCCCCTTCTCCAGCGCCTGCGCGTACAACTGCGCACCGCCAATCAGCATCAGCTCGGCAACACCCTGCGCACGTGCCCATTGCTCGGCACGCACCAGCGCCTGCTCAAGCGACGCAAATACCTCTGCGCCATCGAGCTGCAACCCCGGTTGGCGGCTGACCACGATATTCAGCCGCCCCGGCAGCGGCCGGCCGAGCGAATCCCAGGTCTTGCGGCCCATGATGATCGGCTTGCCGAGGGTGGTGGCCTTGAAGTACTTGAAGTCCCCCGGCAGGTGCCAGGGCATGGAGTTGTCGATGCCGATCACACGGTTCTGCGCGAGGGCGGCGATCAGGCTGAGGGGGAGTGAGGTCGTCATGCCGGCGAGGATAGCATCGGGCACGTGGGTTATGCTTGCCCCCTGACCTGTGCATTGGAAGAGCTTGTGACGCCACAGTCCCCACTCGACAAGCGCTGGCTCACCGAAGCGGTGCGCCTGCGCGAAGAACACGCCGGGCCCCTGGACGACCAGGAGGCCAACCGCCGCGCCCGGCAACAAGGCGGTGACCTGGCCGCCCGCATTGAAACCCGTGCCCTGTGGCTGGCCGAACGTGACGGCATGAGCACCGCGCTGCGCCACTGGAAGCAGGGCGCGCGCCTGGCGCTGTTGGCGCTGATGCTTGCCGCCGTGCTCAGCGGCGCCGGCCTGGGCCTGGCGGCACTGGGCGATGGCCTGCGCCCGGTAAACGTGTTCTGGGCGCTGGGCAGCCTGCTCGGGCTCAACGTGTTGCTGCTGGCCGGGTGGGCGCTGGGTTTCTGTTTTGCCGGCGAGCACGGGGCAACGCTGGGCCGGCTATGGCTGTGGCTTAGCGAGCGCCTGGCCCGCGACGCCAAGGCCGCGCAACTGGCCCCGGCGCTGCTGGTGCTGTTGCAGCGCCAGCGCCTGAACCGCTGGCTGCTCGGGCTGCTGGTGCATGGCCTGTGGCTGCTGGTCATGCTCAGCGCACTGGCGATGCTGCTGGCGCTGCTGGCTGCGCGGCGCTACGGGTTTGTCTGGGAAACCACGCTGCTGGCGGCCGAGCCGTTCATCAGCCTCACCCAGGCGCTCGGGGCCCTGCCTGCGCTGCTGGGTTTTACCATCCCCGACGAGGCGCTGATTCGCGCCAGCGGCGCTACCCAGCCTGCTTTGGATGCCGCGCGCCAAGCCTGGGCCAGCTGGCTGCTGGGTGTGGTGCTGGTGTACGGCTTGCTACCTCGCTTGCTGCTGGCCGCACTGTGCCTGTGGCGCTGGCGCCAGGGCCGCGAACGCCTGGCTCTGGACCTCAACCTGCCCGGCTACGCGCAACTGCGCGACGCCCTGATGCCCAGCAGCGAACGCATCGGCGTACAGGATGCAGCCCCCGAACACCTGCCGCACTTCGAGGCCGGCCAGCTCGATAGCGCCAGCACCGGCGCCTTGCTGGTCGGGCTTGAGCTGGATGACCAGCGCCCATGGCCACCCGCCCTGGCCGCGGGCATTAGCAATGCCGGGGTGCTGGACAGCCGCGAGTCGCGCAACAAGCTGCTCGAACAACTAAGCCGCTTCCCCCCAGCGCGCCTGGCCATCGCCTGCGACCCGCGCCGCTCGCCGGATCGCGGCACCCTGGCATTGCTCGCGGAACTGGCGCGCAATGCCGCCAGCACGCGCATCTGGCTGCTGCCGCCGCAACCGGGTGAAACGCTGGACGCCGCTCGCCTGGGCGATTGGCACGAAGCCCTGGAACGCCTCGGCCTGCCCTACGCCGACACCTCGCCCCTGACCTGGCTGGAGCATGGCCATGACTGAGCCGCTGAAACTGGCCGTTGTCGGCCACACCAACGTCGGCAAGACCTCGCTGCTGCGCACGCTGACCCGCGATGTCGGCTTTGGCGAAGTCTCGCACCGCCCCAGTACCACCCGCCATGTCGAAGGCGCACGCCTGTCGGTGGAGGGCGAAGCACTGTTGGAGCTGTACGACACACCGGGGCTGGAAGACGCCATCGCCCTGCTCGACTACCTCGAACGCCTGGACCGCCCCGGCGAACGCCTGGATGGCCCGGCGCGGCTTGAACGCTTTCTGCAAGGCAGCGAAGCCCGCCAGCGTTTCGAACAGGAGGCCAAGGTGTTGCGCCAGTTGCTGGCCAGCCATGCCGGCTTGTATGTCATCGACGCCCGTGAACCGGTGCTTGCCAAATACCGCGACGAGCTGGAAGTGCTGGCCAGTTGCGGCAAGCCCTTGCTGCCGGTGCTCAACTTCGTCGCCAGCCAGCAGCACCGCGAGCCCGAGTGGCGCGAGGCCTTGGCCCGCCTTGGCCTGCATGCGCTGGTGCGCTTCGACAGCGTGGCACCGCCTGAGGACGGCGAGCGGCGCCTGTACGAAAGCCTGGCCTTGATGCTCGAAGACGCCCGCCCCGCCTTGCAACGGCTGATCGACGACCAGCAGGCGCAGCGTCTGGCCCGCCAGCAAAGCGGCAAGCGCCTGATCGCCGAACTGCTGCTGGACTGCGCGGCCTGCCGGCGCAGCGTGACCGCAGAGCCTGCCGCCGAAGCCCTCGCCATCGAGGCCCTGCGCCAGGACGTGCGCCAGCGTGAACAACGCTGCGTGGAGGCGCTGCTCAAGCTGTATGCGTTCCGCCGCGAAGATGCCGATGCAGGCGACCTGCCGCTGCTGGACGGGCGTTGGGGCGATGACCTGTTCAACCCGGAAACCCTCAAGCTGCTGGGCGTGCGCCTGGGCAGCGGGGTGGCGGCGGGTGCGGCGGCGGGCGCGGGGGTGGACCTGCTGGTGGGCGGCCTGACGCTAGGCGCTGCGGCGCTGGCGGGTGCGATTGCCGGAGGGGCACTGCAGACCGCACGCAACTACGGCTCGCGCCTGCTGGGCAAGTTCAAGGGCCAGCGCGAGCTGACCGTCGACGATACCGTGCTACGGCTGCTGGCACTGCGTCAGCAGCAGTTGATGGTGGCGCTGGAAAGCCGTGGACATGCTGCGCAGGGCAGCATCAGGCTCAATGCGCCGGATGAAAAAACCTGGCGCGAGGGCAAGCTGCCCGAGGCACTGGGCAAGGCCCGGGCGCACCCGCAGTGGTCGACATTGAACCCCGGCGCCAAGCTGAACCAGGCGCAACGCCAGGAGCAGTTGGAGGCGCTGGTGCTGCAGTTGTGATTCGGCAGGCCCGACTGCATTCGTCACGCAGTCGGTGTAGGAGCGGCCTTGTGTCGCGAAAGGGCTGCGTAGCGGCCCGGAGATCGTGGCTTCATGCACAATTGCCGGGGCTGCTACGCAGCCCTTTCGCGACACAAGGCCGCTCCTACAAGGCTGACATCGGCCCTACATAAGGAGATTCACTTGCGCAACAGGCGCAACCCGTTGAACACCACCAGCAAACTGACGCCCATATCGGCGAACACGGCCATCCACAAGGTAGCCATGCCGGCAAAGGTCATCGCCAGGAAGACCGCCTTCACCCCCAGCGCCAGCACGATGTTCTGCAACAGAATCGCCGCGCTCTGGCGCGACAGGCGGATAAACGCCGGGATCTTGCGCAGATCGTCGTCCATCAACGCAACATCCGCCGTTTCGATAGCCGTGTCGGTCCCTGCCGCTGCCATGGCAAAGCCGATCTCGGCCCGCGCCAGGGCCGGGGCATCGTTGATACCGTCACCCACCATGCCAACGCGGTGGCCTTCGGCATAAAGCGCTTCGATGCTGTGCAGCTTGTCAGCCGGCAGCAGGTTGCCCTCGGCACGGTCGATGCCCACCTGCGCAGCGATAGCCTGGGCCGTGTGCGGGTTGTCGCCGGTCAGCATCACTGTCTTGATGCCCAGCGCATGCAGTTCGGCAATGGCCTGCCGGCTGCTGTCCTTGACCGTGTCCGCCACGGCGAACAGCGCCAGCGGGCCGCTGCGGTCGAGCAGCAACACCACCGTCTTGCCCTGGCGCTCCAACACATCCAGTTGCGCCTCAAGCTCAGGCGAGCACAGCCCCAGTTCTTCGACCAGGCGATGGTTGCCCAAATGGTAGGTCACGCCGTCGATATCCCCGCGCACGCCCCGCCCGGCCAGTGCAGCAAAACCACTGACCTCGACCATGGCCAGGCCTTCAGCCTTGGCAAACTGGGCAATGGCGCCTGAGACCGGATGGTCCGAGCGCGCCGCAAGGCTTGCCGCCAGCGCCTGGGCGCGGCCTTCGAACCTGGAGTCGAGTACCTGGCTGTCGGTTTGCACCGGCTTGCCGTGGGTGATGGTGCCGGTCTTGTCCAGGGCCAGGAAGTCCAGCTTGCGGCCACCTTCCAGGTAAACCCCGCCCTTGATCAAGATGCCCTTGCGCGCGGCAGCAGCCAGGCCGCTGACAATGGTCACCGGGGTCGAAATCACCAGTGCGCACGGGCAGGCGACCACCAGCAGCACCAACGCGCGGTAAACCCAGTCGAACCAGGCGCCGGCCATGAACAACGGCGGAATCAACGCCACGGCCAGGGCCACGGCGAACACGGCCGGGGTGTAGATGTGCGAGAACTGATCAACGAAACGCTGGGTCGGGGCGCGGGCGCCCTGGGCTTCTTCCACGGCCTTGATGATCCGGGCCAGGGTGGACTGGCCGGCAGCGGCGCCGACGCGGTATTCAAGCGCCCCGGCCTGGTTGATGGTGCCGGCGAACAGCTTGTCGCCAGCCGCCTTCTCCACCGGCAGGCTTTCACCGGTGATCGGCGCCTGATCGACGCTGGATTGGCCGTTTACTACCTCGCCATCCAGCCCGATGCGCTCGCCCGGGCGCACCCGCACCAAGGCGCCAATGGCCACATCACGCACCTCGACCTCCAGCCACTGGCCGTCGGCCTGCTGCACGGTGGCCATGTCCGGGGTCAACTGCATCAGGCCGCCGATAGCGTTACGCGCACGGTCCAGCGAGCGCGCCTCGATCAGCTCGGCAAGGGTGAACAACACCATGACCATGGCCGCTTCTGGCCACTGCCCAATCAACACCGCACCGGTCACGGCGATGCTCATCAGCGCATTGATATTGAGGTTGCGGTTTTTCAGGGCGATCCAGCCCTTTTTGTAGGTGCCCAGGCCACAACCCAGAATGGCCGCCAAGGCAAATACGGCGACCAGCCACTCAGGGGCCATGCCGGAAAAGTGCAGCACTTCGGCGCCAATGGCGGCCACACCCGACAGCGCCAACGGCCATACGCTCTTTTTCACCACCGGCGCTGCGCCGTCGCCCTCGCCCGTCAGCGGCTCGGCTTTCATGCCCAGGCTGTCGATGGCCCGCTCGATGTCGCCGGTGCCGTCCAGGGTGTGGCGCACGCCAAGCACGCGGTTGATCAGGTTGAATTCCAGCTGTTCGATGCCCGCCAGCTTGCCCAGCTTGTCCTGGATCAGCGTCTGTTCGGTGGGGCAGTCCATGGCCTGGATACGGAAGCGGCTAAGCCGCGCGCTGGCGCTGGCCGTCTCGCTCAGTTGCACCAACGCAGGCGCAGCAGCGCCACCGCAGCAGCTGTGGGCGTGGCCGTGGCTTTCGCCACCGTGGTCGTGGGCATGTTCGTGACTGACGGGCTGGTTCATCGGGGCGTCCTTGATTTGAGCCTGTTGCCAAGTGAACACCCTGTAGCCACTATAGGGTCAAGCCCTCAGTTGGAGATGTGCCGTGAAGATCGGAGAACTGGCCAAAGCCACCGACTGCGCCGTGGAGACCATTCGCTACTACGAGCGCGAGCAACTGCTGCCGGAACCTGCGCGCAGCGACGGCAACTACCGGCTGTACACCCAGGCCCATGTCGAACGGCTGACGTTCATCCGCAATTGCCGCACGCTGGACATGACCCTTGAAGAAATCCGCAGCCTGCTGCGCCTGCGTGACAGCCCGGACGGCTCATGCGGCAGCGTCAACGCGCTGATCGACGAACACATCGAGCATGTGCAGGCGCGTATCGACGGGCTGATGGCGTTGCAGGCGCAACTGGTGGACTTGCGCCGCCAGTGCACGGCGCAAGGTGCCGAGTGCGCGATCCTGCAGCAGTTGGAGACCAACGGCGCGGTAACGCTGCCGGACGTCGAGCATTCCCATGTGGGGCGCAGCCATGGGCATTGACGCCTGAAAACATCGCGGGGCAAGCCCGCTCCCACGTTCATCCACCTTCAAAGGGGGCGTGGGAGCGGGCTTGCCCCGCGATGGCGTCAGCCAAGCCTGCGAAGAACGATCAGACCGCCATCGGCGCCGTCAGTGGCGCATGGTGCTCGTAGCCTTCCAGCCAGAAATCGCTCGGCTCGATCTGCTCAAGCCACTCAGGCGCGTACACCCCGGTATCGGCAAACGCCGGTACACGGTCGCTGATCACGAACTTCGGCGCCGGCAGCGGCTCGCGCTTCATCTGCTCGTTGAGCATGTCCAGATGGTTCTCGTACACATGGGCATCGCCGATGAAGTAGGTGAACCAGCGCGGGGTGTAGCCGGTCAGGCGGCCGAACAACGACAGCAACGCCGCGCCTTCGGTGAGGTTGAACGGCGTGCCAAGGCCCAGGTCGTTGGAGCGGATGTAGAGCGTCAGGGAGATTTCCTTGGTCTCGACATTGGGGTGGAACTGGTACAGCAGGTGGCACGGCGGCAGCGCCATCTCGTCGAGCTGCGCGCAGTTCCAGCCGTGGAACAGGATGCGCCGGCTGCCCGGATCATTGGCAATGGTGTCCAGGCACTGGCGCACCTGGTCGATGGCCTTGTACAGAATGACGAACGCCTGGCCGTCTTCTTCATCCTGGGCAATCTGCCGGAAGCCGGCCTTTTCGGCCATTTCGATCGCAGCGGGGTTGTTCAGCGCGATGCGCTTGTACCCCGGCCACTGGCGCCACTGCACGCCGTAGATTTCGCCGAGGTCGTCATGGCCCTGGCGGAACGGGTTGGCCAGCCACTGGGCGTTCTCGTTGGCGTTCTGGTCCCAGACCTTGCAACCCAGGTCACGGAACTGCCCGGCGTTTCTCACACCCCGCAGAAACCCGACCATTTCGCCAATCGCCGACTTGAACGCCAGCTTGCGCGTGGTGACGGCAGGGAAGCCTTTTTGCAGGTCGAAACGCAGCATCGCACCCGGCAGGCTGATGGTGCGGATACCGGTGCGGTTTTCCTGCAGCGTGCCGTTTTCGATGACGTCACGGACCAGGTCTAGATACTGTTTCATGGCATTCCTGTAGCAAGCACGGCAGGGGGTCGCCCCTGCCGTGGGAATCAAACGACGGCTTTGGCCGTGGGTTTACGGTTGTAGGCCAACCAGATCAGGAAGAGCCCGCCGACGATCATCGGCACGCAGAGCAACTGCCCCATGGTCAGCCAGCCGAACGCGATATAACCCAGCTGGGCATCGGGTACCCGCACGAATTCCACGATGAAGCGGAAAATGCCATAGAACAGCGCGAACATGCCGGATACGGCCATGGTCGGGCGCGGCTTGCGCGAGTACAGCCAGAGGATGGCGAATAATGCCACACCTTCGAGGGCGAACTGGTACAGCTGCGACGGGTGACGCGGCAGTTGCGCCGGGTCGCTGAAGGGTGGGAACACCATGGCCCATGGCACATCGGTGGCCTTGCCCCACAGCTCGGCGTTGATGAAGTTGCCGATACGGCCGGCGCCCAGGCCAATCGGCACCAAGGGCGCAACGAAGTCCATCAGTTCGAAGAACGACTTGTTGTTGCGCTTGCCGAACCACAGCGCTGCCAGCATTACGCCGATGAAACCGCCGTGGAACGACATGCCGCCCTTCCAGACCTCGAAGATCAGCGTCGGGTTGGCCAGGTACTGGTGCAGGTCGTAGAACAGCACATAGCCCAGGCGCCCGCCGACGATCACCCCCATCGACAGCCAGAACACCAGGTCGGAGAGTTTTTCGCGGCTCCAGGTGGGGTCGAAGCGCTTCAACCGGCGCGAGGCCAGCAGCCAGGCGCCGCCGATGCCGATCAGGTACATCAGGCCGTACCAGTGGATTTTCAGCGGCCCGAGGGCCACGGCCACGGGGTCGATCTGCGGGTAAGGCAGCATGGTTATTCCTCTTGGTTCAAATCAGAAAACTCAGGCCGACGCTGAACAACAGCGCGGCAAACAGACGCTTGAGCACCCGTGGCGACAGCTTGTGCGCCAGGCGCGCGCCAAAGCGTGCGAAAAACATGCTGGTCACGGCAATGCCGAGCAGCGCCGGCAAGTACACAAAGCCGAAGCTGTGCGGCGGCAATTGCGGCTCATGCCAGCCCAGCCAGATGAAGCCAAGGGCGCTGGCCACGGCAATCGGCAAGCCGCAGGCGGACGAGGTTGCCACCGCTTGCTGCATCGGCAGGCTGCGCCAGGTCAGAAACGGGACAGTGAGCGAGCCGCCACCAATGCCGAAAATCGCCGAAGCCCAACCGATGACACCACCGGCTGCGGCAAGCGCCGGCTTGCCAGGGATGCCGCGGCTGGCCTTGGGCTTGAGGTCCAGGGCCATTTGCGCGGAAACCAACAGGGCAAACACGCCGATGATTTTTTGCAGCAGCGGGCCCTGGATCAACGAGGCGGTCTTGGCCCCGACCATGGCCCCGAGCAGGATACCCACGGTCATCCAGGCGAACACCGGCCATTGCACGGCACCTCTGCGCTGGTGTTCGCGTACAGCGTTGATCGAGGTGAAGACGATGGTTGCCAGCGAAGTGCCGACGGCCAGGTGGGTGAGCACCGAGGGCTCGAAGCCCTGCAACGTGAAACTGAACACCAGCACCGGCACGATAATGATCCCACCGCCCACGCCGAATAGCCCGGCCAGTACGCCGGCGCAGGCACCCAACAGCAGGTAGAGTACGAATTCCATTCGTGGCCCCAGTGGAAAACAATGCGGCATGGTAACGGAAGCCGCGCCTGGGGCTCTAGTGAACTCTGTGTCAGCTGATGCCTGGCCGGGACAGTGGCTGAAAATCCAAGAGGCTAGTTATGTGCCTGATCGTATTCGCCTGGCGGCCGGGGACAGCCCGCCCGCTGATCGTCGCAGCCAACCGCGACGAGTTCTATGCCCGCCCCACCCAGGCGCTGGGCGCCTGGGAGGATGCGCCGGGGGTGTATGCCGGGCGCGACCTGGAGGCCGGCGGCACCTGGCTGGGCATCGGCCCGCAGGGGCGCTTTGCGGCGCTGACCAATATTCGCGACCCAGGGCAGCCGCTGGGGCTGCGTTCGCGGGGGGAGTTGGTGGCAGGTTTTCTGCAGGGTGAACGGGGTGTTGAGGCTTATCTGCAGCACGTGGCCAGCCGGGGCGGGGAGTATTCGGGTTTCAACCTGCTGGTCGGCGACGGCACGCAGTTGGGGTATCTGAATGCCCGCCAAGCACAGCCGCGCATGCTCGATGAAGGGGTGTATGGGTTGTCCAACGCTGAGCTGGATACGCCATGGCCGAAGCTGGTAAAAGCGCGGGCGGGGCTGCAACGGCTGGAGCAGCGGCCTGAACCGCAGCAGTTGCTGGCATTGCTGGCCGACGCGGCGCCGGCTGCCGACAGCGAGTTGCCACAGACGGGTGTGGGGCTGGCGACCGAGCAGTTGCTGTCGAGTGTTTTTATTGCCAGCCAGAGCTACGGGACTCGGGCGAGTACGGTGCTGATTGTGGATAACAACGGGCAGCGGCGCATGGTGGAGCGCAGCTTTGGGCCGTTTGGCGGGCGCCTGGGGGAGGTTGAGGTGTTGGCCTGAGCCATTGACGCTGGTTGGGCCGGCCTCTTCGCGGGGCAAGCCCGCTCCCACCAAGCCTGGTGTGGCCTTGTGGGAGCGGGCTTGCCCCGCGAGAGGCCAGCGCAGGCTTCAGAGGGTCTTGTTGGCCCCAGGCCCGATCATCCGCGCCAGCCCCAGGTTCTTCAGCGCCAGTTGCAGCGAGCTGTGGATAAGTTGCGGGTTGTCGTGGCTCAGGGCGTCGACCAGCAGCTCCTTCGCCTTGCTCATGTTCACCTGGCGCAACATCCACTTCACCTTCGGCAAGTTGGTGGCGTTCATCGACAGGCTGTCAAAGCCCATGGCCATCAGCAGGATCGCCGCAGCGGGGTCACCGGCCATTTCGCCGCAGATACTCACAGGCTTGCCCTCGCCGTGGGCATCGCGCACCACGTGGCTGAGCGCCTGCAGCACCGCCGGGTGCAGGTAGTCGTACAGGTCGGCGACACGCGGGTTGTTGCGGTCCACCGCCAGCAGGTACTGGGTCAGGTCGTTGGAGCCCACGGACAGGAAGTCCACCTGCCGCGCCAGCTCTTTGGTCTGGTACACCGCTGCCGGGATTTCCACCATCACGCCAACCGGCGGCATCGGCACGTCGGTGCCCTCGTCACGCACCTCGCCCCAGGCGCGGTGGATAAGGTGCAGCGCCTCTTCCAGCTCGTGAATGCCCGAGATCATGGGCAGCAGGATGCGCAGGTTGTTCAGCCCTTCGCTGGCCTTGAGCATGGCGCGGGTCTGCACCAGGAAGATTTCCGGGTGGTCGAGGGTGACGCGAATGCCGCGCCAGCCCAGAAACGGGTTTTCTTCCTTGATCGGGAAGTACGACAGGGCCTTGTCACCGCCAATGTCGAGGGTGCGCATGGTCACCGGCAGCGGGTGGAACGCCTGCAACTGCTCGCGGTAGATCGCCAGCTGTTCCTTCTCGCTGGGGAAACGCTGGTTGATCATGAACGGCACTTCGGTGCGGTACAGGCCCACACCCTCGGCGCCGCGCTGCTGGGCACGGGCAACATCGGCGAGCAGGCCGGTGTTGACCCACAGCGGCATGCGGTGGCCATCCGGGGTAATGCACGGCAGTTCGCGCAGCGCGTCCAGCCCCTGGGCCAGTTGGCGCTCTTCCTCGACCACTTCGCGGTACTGCTTGCGCAGCACATCGCCTGGGTTGGTGAACACTTCGCCCTTGTAGCCGTCAACGATCAGTTCGATGCCGTCGACCTTCGAATACGGCAGGTCGACCAGGCCCATGACCGTGGGGATGCCCATGGCCCGGGCCAGGATCGCAACGTGCGAGTTACCCGAACCGAGCACCGAAACCAGGCCCACCAGCTTGCCTTCTGGCACTTCGCCAAGCATCGCCGGGGTGAGCTCTTCGCTGACCAGAATGGTGTTGTCCTGGTACACCAGCGACTGCGAGCGGGCTTCTTGCAGATAGGCCAGCAGGCGCCGACCGAGGTCCTTGACGTCGGAGGCGCGCTCGCGCAGGTAATCGTCGTCCATCAGCTCGAAACGGCTGACGTGCTCGCCCACCACCTGGCGCAACGCACCCTGGGCCCACTGGCCAGTCTTGATCACGGCGACCACTTCGCCGCCCAGGGCTGCGTCTTCGAGCATCATCAGGTAGACGTCGAACAGCGCACGCTCTTCAGGGCGCAACTGCGTGGCCAGCTTGGCCGACAGCTTGCGCATGTCGGCGCGCACGCCTTCGAGGGCGTTGTTGAACAGCTTGAGTTCGTTGTCGATGTCTTCGACGGTCTTGTCCGGCACCACTTCGAGGTCCGCCGGCGGCAGCATGACCACCGCCCGACCGACCGCAGCACCCGGCGAGCCAGGCACACCGACGAAGCGCGCTTCCTGGATGCCCTTGCCCTGGCGGCCCAGGCCGCGAATGGAGCCGGTGGCCTCGGCGTGGGCGATAACCCCGGCAAGCTGGGCGCTCATGGTCACCAGGAAGGCTTCTTCGCCTTCATCGAACTGGCGGCGCTCCTTCTGCTGGATGACCAGTACCCCAACCACGCGGCGGTGGTGGATGATCGGCGCACCGAGGAACGACGCGTAGCGCTCTTCGCCGGTTTCGGCAAAGTAGCGATAACGCGGGTGATCGGCGGCGTTTTCCAGGTTCAGCGGCTCTTCACGGGTACCCACCAGGCCCACCAGGCCCTCGTTGGGGGCCATGCTGACCTTGCCGATGGAGCGCTTGTTGAGGCCTTCGGAGGCCATCAGCACGAAGCGGTTGCTCTCAGGATCGAGCAGGTAGACCGAGCAGACCTGGCTGCCCATGGCTTCCTTGACGCGCAAGACAATGATACCCAACGCCGTCTTGAGATCTTTGGCGGAGTTCACTTCCTGGACGATCTTGCGCAGCGTATTGAGCATGGCTCGGGGTCGGACTCCGTGGTCAGTCGCGCGTCAACAGGCGCGGGGCTAGCTCTTTCAGGGCGCGACGGTAAACCTCGCGCTTGAATGTCACCACCTGGCCCAACGGATACCAGTAGCTGACCCAGCGCCAGCCGTCGAATTCCGGTTTGCCGGTGAGGTCCATGCGCACCCGTTGCTCGTTGCTAACCAGGCGCAGCAGGAACCACTTCTGTTTTTGGCCGATACACAACGGCTGGCTATGGGTACGCACCAGACGTTGGGGTAAACGATAACGCAACCAGCCACGGGTGCAGGCAAGTATTTCCACGTCCTGGCGTTCCAGGCCGACTTCTTCGTTCAGCTCGCGGTACAAGGCGTCTTCCGGCGTTTCGTCAGGGTTGATGCCACCCTGTGGAAACTGCCAGGCATCCTGGTTGATCCGGCGAGCCCATAGCACCTGCCCGGCATCATTCGTGAGAATGATCCCGACATTGGGGCGAAAACCATCCGGGTCGATCACGGCAGCAACCTCGCAAACGCATGTCGCCGCATTGTTCCACAAAGCCTGCGAGCGCAGCAACGCGCCCGCAAGCTTATGTGCAGCAAGGTGAAAACTCCGTATTCTGCGGGGCTTTCCCGGAAGCTTTTGCGAGAACTAGCGATGCGCCTGGCTTTATTCGACCTGGACAATACCCTCCTCGGCGGCGACAGCGACCACGCCTGGGGCGACTACCTGTGCGAACGGGGCATTCTTGACCCGATCGCCTACAAGGCGCGCAACGATGCCTTTTACCAGGACTACCTCAACGGCACCCTGGACCTGCAGGCCTACCTGGCCTTCTCCATGGAGATCCTCGCCGCCACCGAGCCTGCCCAGCTGGACCAGTGGCACGCCGAGTTCATGCGTGACTGCATCGAGCCGATCATGTTGCCCAAGGCCATGGCGCTACTGCAGCAGCACCGCAATGCCGGCGATCAGCTGGTGATCATCACCGCCACCAACCGCTTCGTCACCGCGCCCATCGCCAGGCGCCTGGGTGTGCAGGTGCTGCTGGCCACCGAATGCGAAATGCAGAGCGGCCGCTACACCGGGCGCAGTACCGATATACCGTGTTTCCGTGAAGGCAAGGTGACGCGCCTGGCGCGGTGGATGCTGGAGAACGGCTTTACGCTTGAAGACAGCTACTTCTATAGCGACTCGATGAACGACCTGCCGCTGCTGGAGCAGGTCACCCACGCGGTGGCCGTCGACCCCGACCCGAACCTGCAGGCCGAAGCCGAAAAACGCGGCTGGCCGGTGATTTCGCTCAGGGACTGAGCGCAGCGTGCGGCTAGACCGGCTTGGCGCCCATCAGCCCAGCAATCGACAGGAAACACACGCCGCTGAACAGCGCCAGCGCGAGGGTCAGGCGCAGCCCCGCACCCTCGCCCTTGCGCAGCCGGTTCAGGCGCACCAGCAGCCACCACACGGCCAGCGCGCCGACGGTGTAGATGACGCTTGAGGCCAATACCCAGGTTTGCCCCAGCGGCCAGCCGACCAGGTGCACCAGCCACCAGCCGGTGAACGGCATGCTCACCAGGCACACACCCATCAGCAGCCAGACGAACAGCAGCGGGCGGCGCAACAGCTTGGCGTAGGCCTCGGCATCGCCCTGGCGGCGGGCACGCAGGGTCCAGACGGCCAGGCCCAGGGCGCTGAGCAACAACAGCGCGGTGGCGAGGACATGCAGGGTCTTGAGGGTGGTCAGGTGTTCCATCGCAGAATGTCCTTGATATGGGCCAGTACGCGTGTGCTGCATCGCGGGGCAAGCCCGCTCCCACAGGATGCATGAAAGCGCTTTTGTGGGAGCGGGCTTGCCCCGCGATGGCGTCGTCAGCCCAAGAATAGCCGGTAAGCCGGGTTCTCGGTTTCATCCCAATACGGGTAGCCAATCTTGGCCAATGCCTCCGGCACCAGGTGGCGTTCTTCTTCAGGCACCTGCAAGCCTGCCACTACGCGGCCATCCGCCGCGCCATGGTTGCGGTAATGGAACATCGAGATGTTCCAGCGCCCACCCAGCTTGTTGAGGAAGTTGAACAGTGCACCGGGCCGCTCGGGGAATTCGAAGCGCAGCACGATTTCGTCATGGGCGCCCGCCGAATGGCCGCCGACCATATGGCGGATGTGCAGCTTGGCCAGCTCGTTGTCGGTCAGGTCGACCACCGGGAAGCCTTGCTCGGTCAAATGCTGTACCAGCATGGCCCGTGGGTCGGTTTCCGGGTGAGTCTGCACACCGACGAAGATGTGCGCCTCGTCAGAGGTGTGCTTGCGGTAGTTGAATTCGGTGATCTGGCGCTTGCCGATGGCCTCGCAGAAGGCCTTGAAGCTGCCCGGGCGCTCGGGGATGGTCACGGCGATGATGGCTTCACGCTTTTCGCCCAGTTCGGCACGCTCGGCGACATGGCGCAGGCGGTCGAAGTTGACGTTGGCGCCAGAATCGATGGCCACCAGGGTCTGGCCGGTGACGCCTTTGAGCTCGACGTACTTCTTGATGCCCGCCACGCCCAATGCGCCGGCAGGTTCGGTGATCGAGCGGGTATCGTCGTAGATATCCTTGATAGCTGCACAGATTTCGTCGGTGCTGACAGTGATCACTTCATCGACATGGTGGCGGCAGATATCGAAGGTATGCTGGCCGATCTGCGCCACCGCCACGCCATCGGCAAACAGCCCGACCTGCGGCAGCACCACACGCTCGCCTGCGGCCATGGCAGCTTGCAGGCAGTTGGAGTCGTCGGGCTCGACGCCGATGACCTTGATTTCCGGGCGCAGGTACTTGACGTAGGCGGCAATGCCGGCAATCAGCCCGCCACCGCCCACCGGCACGAAGATCGCGTCCAGGCGGCCTGGGTGCTGGCGCAAGATCTCCATGGCCACGGTGCCTTGGCCGGCAATGGTGTGCGGGTCATCGTAGGGGTGGATATAGACGAAGCCCTTTTCATCGACCAGTTTCAGCGAGTACGCCAGCGCCTCGGGGAACGAGTCGCCGTGCAGTACAACCTTGCCGCCGCGCGAACGCACGCCTTCAATCTTGATTTCCGGGGTGGTCTTGGGCATCACGATGGTGGCTTTGATGCCAAGCTCGCGCGCCGCCAAGGCCAGGCCCTGGGCATGGTTGCCGGCGGATGCGGTCACCACGCCCCGCGCCAGCTCTTCGGCGGTCAGTTGCGCCAGCTTGTTGTAGGCCCCGCGAATCTTGAACGAGAACACCGGCTGCAGGTCCTCGCGCTTTAGCAGCACGCTGTTGCCCAGGCGCTTGCTCAGTTGCCCGGCGCTGTGCAGCGGGGTTTCGACGGCTACGTCGTAGACGCGCGAGGTGAGGATCTTCTTGACGTACTGTTCGAGCATCGGGAAAGCATCACTGGGCCGCGGGACAAGGGCTGCGAGTCTACCGCAGCGCCACGTCGGGCGACCACAGCAAAGCCGTGCGAGCCGTTATACTAGGCAACTTTGAAACCCGCCCTGCCCCTTCCCGGAGCCCGCATGACCCAGGATCAACTCAAACAGGCCGTCGCCCAGGCCGCTGTCGACCTCATCCTCCCAAAGCTGGATGAAAAAAGCGTCGTAGGCGTTGGCACCGGTTCTACCGCCAACTTCTTCATCGACGCCCTGGCGCAGCACAAGAGCGCCTTCGACGGCGCCGTCGCCAGCTCCGAGGCCACTGCACAGCGCCTGAAGGGCCATGGCATTGCGGTGTATGAGCTGAACAGCGTCAGTGAGCTTGAGTTCTATGTCGATGGCGCCGACGAGAGCGACGCGCACCTGAACCTGATCAAAGGCGGTGGCGCGGCCCTGACCCGCGAGAAAATCGTCGCGGCCGTGGCCAAGACGTTCATCTGCATCGCCGATGGCAGCAAGCTGGTACCGGTGCTGGGCGCCTTCCCGCTGCCGGTCGAGGTCATCC
Organism: Pseudomonas farsensis; assembly: GCF_014268805.2. Classification (GTDB taxonomy): domain Bacteria; phylum Pseudomonadota; class Gammaproteobacteria; order Pseudomonadales; family Pseudomonadaceae; genus Aquipseudomonas; species Aquipseudomonas farsensis. The sequence goes on along the minus strand of NZ_JABWRF020000002.1, from coordinate 894,428 downwards.
CCATGGCCCGCAGCCACGTGGCGCGCCAGCTGGTCAAGCTGGGCGGCGACCCGGTTTACCGCGAGGGTGTGGTGACCGACAACGGCAACGTGATCCTGGATGTCTACAACCTGCAGATCACCAACCCGGTCGAGCTGGAAACCCAGATCAACGCCATCGTTGGCGTGGTAACCAATGGCCTGTTCGCCGCTCGCCCGGCTGATGTGCTGTTGCTGGGTACTGCTGAAGGCGTGAAGACCCTCAAGGCCGAGTGAGGCCTTTGCAGGTGAACCGGCCAGCCTGCATTGGCCTCATCGCAGGCTGGAGAGCTCCTTTGTGGCGAGCGGGCTTGTCCCGCGTTGGGCTGCGCAGCAGCCCCTGGGGTTTCAGGGCTGCTGCGCAGCCCAACGCGGGACAAGCCCGCTCGCCACGACTCTCTATCATTTCCCACAGGATTGGGTCCAACCAGCAATGTTGCGGTTGAGCACGGCCCCTGTGGGAGCTGGCGCCAGCCTGCGATGAGGCCGGTGCAGGCGAGCCGGTTCACCCAGCCCAATCAATTAGCTGGCTGCTTGAACACATAAAACAGGTTCGGCTCGCTGACCAGGTACAGCGTCCCGGCCTCGTCCATCGCCAGCCCTTCAGCCTGCGGCACGGTCTTTTTCAAGCCCTGGAACCCCTTGCGCAACGACAAGGTGCTCAGTGGCCTGCCATCGACATCCAGCTCTATCACCAGCCGCGATTCATCCGACAGCGCCAGCAGGTGCCCGCTGCGCTCGTCGTATTGCAGGCTCGACAGGTCCCTGACGAACATCCGCGCATCACGCTTGCGGTCCTGCTCTACACGCACGGCATAAGGCTGCTCGGGGTCGGCATGGGGGAAGCCATGCACCTCATAGATCAGCATGGGGTCGCGCTCCTTGGCCACGAACAGGCGTTTGCCCACCGAGTCATAGGCCAGCCCTTCAAAGCCCTTGTTGCCGTTCAAGCCGATCCCCAGGGTGAGCTGCTCGGCATCGCCCGCATCCAGGAACAGCGTGCTGTCATCCAAACGCACGCGAATCAGCCGATGCTGGCGTTCATCGGTGATCACGTAACTGTTCGGGCCTACGTATTCCACCGCCTCCGGGTCGCCGAAACCGGTCAGCGGCACCCGGCGCAGAATGCGCCCGTCGAGCGAAAGCTCGATCAGCTCAGGGTTCGAGTTGGTCACGGTAAACAAGGTTTTGCGGTCGGGGTCGTAGGTCAGCGCCGACACATCGTCGTTCAGGCCTTCGATGGGCTGCGCTTCAAGCGCCACCTCATAACGTTCAAGGCCAATGCCTTGCTCGGCCGGCTGCCACCAGGCCTTGAGATTGAACCAGCCGCGCTCGAAGAGGCGGAATTCATGGGCAGCAACGCCAGCTAAAGCCAGCGCGACAAGCAGGACAGAGGCGGTGATCAGGCGGTAGCTTCGGCGCATCAGGGCAGGCTCGACAGAGTGAGTGCAGATCAAACCATTCAGAACTGAAGCAAACCTTAAAGTCAGAGCGGGAAACAACTGGCAGAGTTGTCAGTTTTTTCTGAAGCGATAGAAGAGGTTGGGCTCGCTGACGATGTACACCACGCCTTGATCGTCCATCGTCACGCCCTCGGCACGCGGAATGGTGTGCTTCAGGCCATTGAAGCCCCCCAGCAACGTCATGAAGCTGACCTGAGCGCCCTTGTCGTCGAGTTCGAGCAGCATGTTCGATTCGGCCGACAACGCCAGCAGGTGGCCGGTGCGCGGGTCGACAGCCAAGGCGGACAAGTTGCGCAGATCGAGCCCATCGCTAGGCAACGGGCTGCGGCCCTCTTTGCTCAAGGCATACAGGGTGGGCGGGCGCTCAGCGCCGATCAGCAGGCGCTGACGCATGGCGTCCCAGGCGATGCCCTCGAAGCCCTTGTTGTCCTCCGGGGACTCCCCCAGGTCAACGCCTTGATAGTCGCCGCGCTCCAGCGCCGCGGTGTTCGCGTCGACCGTGACCTTCACCAGATCCCGTTGGCGCTCATCGACGATACCGATGCGGCCGTCCTCCAACACCACCACCCCTTCAGGGTTGGCCCAGCCATTGAGGGCGATCTTGCGCAGTACGTTGCCGTCCAGGTCGAGCTCGGCCAGGAACGGGTGCTTGCCCATGACGGCGAACAAGGTGCGGGTATGCGGGTTGAACGCCAGGTCCGAGGCTTCGTCGCGCTCCATGCCCGGCAGCGGCTTGGCGTCGATATCGGCAATGTACGCCGGCAGCCAGATGCTTTGCTCGCGCTCGCTGGTGGACTCGAAGCGTTCTTTGATCCACAGCAAGCCGCGGTCATCCCAGTGCATGGCCACCGCAACGCCATAACCGATCACGGCAAGCACGCCGAGCCATAGCGGCCAACGCAGCAACATTCGACGCCGTGGCGTTGGGGGTAAGGGTGAAGCGGAGGGGGTGACCATTATTGGGGGTCCTGTAGGCTTGCCGTAATGTCTTCCTAACGCCGGCGAACGGGCTCAAAATGGCGCATTATCCGTAACGTTTGTGAAAAAAACGGCAAAACCTGCCAGGGGATGAAACGGCGACGGCCTGAAACCCTCGCCGCTTCAGGGTCAGAGCACCCGGCTCTCGAAGCGGCAGACACCGGGCAGCTCCAGCACCAGCTCGTCACCGACATTGAACGGGCCAACGCCCGCAGGGGTGCCGGTCAGGATCACGTCGCCAGCCTGCAGCGAGAAGCACGCAGCCATGTGCTTGATCATAGGCACGATGGGGTTGAGCATCATCGCGCTGTTGCCGTCCTGGCGCACTTCACCGTTGATGGTCAGGCGTACCGGGATATCAGTCACGTCAGCGAAGGTGGATGCAGCAACGAAAGGCGGCAGCACGCAGGCGCCGTCAAAGCTCTTGCACAACTCCCACGGCAAGCCCTGCTCTTTGAGCTTGCTCTGCAGGTCGCGCAGGGTCAGGTCCAGTGCCGGCGCATAACCGGAAATGGCGTCGAGCACCTCTTCATCGGTTGGCTTGGTCGACAGCGACTTGCCTAGCAACACGGCAATTTCGGCTTCGTAGTGCACCGAGCCACGTTCGGTCGGGATCTTGAAGCCACCCTCAAGCGGCACCACGCAACTGCCCGGCTTGATGAACAGCAGCGGCTCGCTGGGGATCGGGTTGTCCAGTTCCTTGGCATGCTCGGCGTAGTTGCGCCCGATGCATACCACCTTGCCCAACGGGAAGTGGATGTGGGTGCCGTCTACGTACTTGTGCTGGTAACTCATGGCCGACTCCTGTGAATACTGCTTTTATTCAAGAGCAAAGATCTTACCCGGATTCATGATGCCGTCAGGGTCGAATACGGCCTTGATTGCCTTCATGCAGGCGATTTCTTCGGGCGAACGGCTATAACCCAGGTAATCGCGCTTGGTCATGCCCACGCCGTGCTCGGCAGAAATCGAGCCGTTATAACGCTCGACGATCTCGAACACCCACTTGTTGACCTTGGCGCAGGAGGCAAAGAACGCGTCCTTGCTCATGCTGTCGGGCTTGAGAATGTTCAGGTGCAGGTTGCCGTCGCCAATATGGCCGTACCAGACCACTTCGTAATCCGGGTAGTGTTCGCTGACGATGGCGTCGATATCGCGCAAGAAATCGGGCACTTTCGACACTGTGACCGAAATGTCGTTTTTATACGGTGTCCAGTGCGAGATGGTTTCCGACAGGTACTCGCGCAGTTTCCACAGGTTTTTCAGCTGGGTCTCGCTCTGGCTCATCACCCCATCGAGCACCCAGCCTTGCTCCACACAATGCTCGAAGGTCGCCAGCGCCTCGTTGGCCACCTCTTCGGTGCTGGCCTCGAATTCCAGCAGGGCATAGAACGGGCAGGCGGTCTCGAACGGGGCAGGCACGTCGCCGCGCGCGAGGATCTTGGCCAGCCCTTTGTCAGAAAAAAACTCGAAGGCTGTCAGGTCAAGCTTGCCCTGGAAGGCATGCAGCACCGGCATGATCGCGTCGAAGTCCGGCGTGCCCAACACCATGGCGGTCAGGTTGCGCGGGGCACGATCCAGGCGCATGGTCGCTTCGACCACAAAGCCCAAGGTGCCCTCGGCGCCTATAAAGAGCTGGCGCAGGTCATAGCCGGTGGCATTCTTGATCAGGTCTTTGTTCAGTTCGAGCAACTCGCCCTTGCCGGTGACCACTTTCAGCCCGGCGACCCAGTTGCGGGTCATGCCGTAGCGGATCACTTTGATACCGCCGGCGTTGGTGCCGATGTTGCCGCCCACCTGGCTGGAGCCGCTGGAGGCGAAATCCACAGGGTAATAAAGGCCCTGTTCCTCGGCAAATTGCTGCAATTGCCGGGTGATGACGCCAGGCTGGCACACCACGGTGCGGTCGAATTCGTTGAACCCAAGAATCTGGTTCATGTAGTCGAAGGCCACCACCACTTCGCCATTGGCCGCCACGGCAGCCCCGGAAAGCCCGGTGCGCCCGCCGGAGGGCACCAGCGCAACCTGGTTGCGGCGCGCCCATTTGACGATGGCCTGCACCTGCTCGGCGGTCTTGGGAAACACGATGGCGGTGGGCGCAGGCGGGTAATGCTTGGTCCAATCCTTGCCGTAGGCCTCCAGCGAAGCCGGGTCGGTCAGCACCTTGCCCGGGTCGACAAGGGTCATCAGTTCATCAATTACCGCAGGGTGGGTCATCGCGGGAACTCTCGACTTATTCATAGTCACCCTGAGCACTCTTCACCTGTCGGTTTGAGCTCAGATTGTGTCGCGTATGCTAGCATAGCCGTCCCGCTGGTCGTGCTAAGGCCGATGCCGCGCCGCTTCACCCCCTCGCCATTTTTCTCCGGGATACAGGTTTAAGCAGATGAGCAAGACTTCTCTCGACAAGAGCAAGATCAGGTTCCTTCTTCTCGAAGGCGTCCACCAGAATGCCGTGGACACCCTCAAGGCTGCCGGCTACACCAACATCGAGTACCTCACAGGCTCGCTGCCCGATGCCGAACTGAAGGAAAAGATCGCCGATGCCCACTTCATCGGCATCCGCTCACGCACCCAACTGACCGAAGCGGTCTTTGATTGTGCGAAGAAACTGGTAGCGGTCGGCTGCTTCTGCATCGGTACCAACCAGGTCGACCTGGCCGCCGCCCGCGAGCGCGGCATTGCGGTGTTCAACGCACCGTACTCCAACACCCGTTCGGTTGCCGAGCTGGTGCTGGCCGAAGCCATCCTGCTGCTGCGCGGCATCCCCGAGAAAAACGCTTCCTGCCACCGTGGCGGCTGGATCAAGAGCGCGGCCAACTCGTTCGAGATCCGTGGCAAGAAACTGGGCATCGTCGGCTACGGCTCCATCGGCACCCAGCTGTCGGTACTGGCTGAAAGCGTCGGCATGCAGGTCTACTTCTACGACCCGCTGACCAAGCTGCCACTGGGCAACGCCACCCAGGTTGCCAGCCTGAACGAACTGCTGGGCCTGGCCGACATCGTGTCGCTGCACGTGCCTGAGCTGCCATCCACCCAGTGGATGATCGGCGAGAAAGAAATCCGTGCGATGAAAAAGGGCTCGATCCTGATCAACGCCGCACGCGGCACTGTAGTCGAGCTGGACCACCTGGCCGCTGCGATCAAGGACAAGCACCTGATCGGCGCCGCCATCGACGTGTTCCCGGTCGAGCCGCGCTCCAACGATGAAGAGTTCGAAAGCCCGCTGCGCGGCCTGGACAACGTGATCCTGACCCCGCACATCGGTGGTTCCACCGCCGAGGCGCAGGCCAACATCGGCCTGGAAGTGGCCGAGAAGCTGGTCAAGTACAGCGACAACGGTACTTCGGTGTCGTCGGTCAACTTCCCTGAAGTGGCGCTGCCGGCGCACCCAGGCAAGCACCGCCTGCTGCACATCCACGAAAACATCCCGGGCGTGCTCAGCGAGATCAACAAGGTCTTCGCCGAGAACGGTATCAACATTTCTGGTCAGTTCCTGCAGACCGACGAGAAAGTTGGCTACGTAGTGATCGACGTAGACGCCGAGTATTCCGACCTGGCGCAAGAGAAGCTGCAACACGTCAAAGGCACCATCCGCTCGCGCGTATTGTTCTGACGCTGATTGCCGCATCGCGAAGGGAGGCCCTGGTGGCCTCCCTTTTTTGTGCCCGCCTGGCGGTTATTTCACGTTTACGGTGATTTTTTGCGATTCCACAGCCGGCTTGAACGGCACATGGTAGGCATCGCCCAGCACCAGTTGCAGGGTGTGTTTGCCTGGGGTCAGTGTGATGGTGGTTTCGGTCTGCGCCTTGCCGAAGTGCAGCACCTGCGGGCCGGCGGGCAGGGCCACGCCGCTCTCAGGCATCAGGCTGGTAGGCAGCGGCGTATCGCTCAGCGGCGCCTTGTCGACATCGACCAGCAGGTGGTGATGGCCGCTGTGCGCGGTCTGATCGCCGGCAGGCTTGAGCGCGATGCCCTCGATACCGAATTTGACGGTGAAGGTCTTGTCGACGGTGGCGCCGTCGGCGGGGGAAACGATGAACACCTTGGCGTCCTTCGGTGGCTGCTGGCTCTTCAAGGCGTCGTTGGCGCAGGCCAGCACCGATGCCCCCATCAACAGACTGGCGACGGCAGCACGCGAAAATAGGCTTTTCATTCACTTCTCCTGTGATTCACTTCAATAGACCGCTATGACTTAAACGAGCGTAGCGGCAATTCACCATAGTCCAGTCACAGGGCGAGAGGTTCAAAAGCCTGTTTAGAAAAATTTCTGCCGCAGTCAAACATCGGCGCGATGACGGGGTCATAGGCTGCGTTCGACCGGGGCGGGGGAAACAAGCCGCGGCGAATGAAATTTATCTGCCGAAGAAGAAAAGGGGCACTCATGCGTTTGACCATTGGCGTACTGCTGGCTGCGCTATTCAGCCCGCTGGCCCAGGCCGACCTGATCGACGAAATCAACGATCGCGGAGAACTGCGGATTGCCGTACAGGGCGATGCCGCGCCTTATGCCTTCAAGGAAGAAGACCACCTCACCGGGTTCGACATTGAACTGGGGCAAGAACTGGCCAAAGAGCTGAACCTGCGCGCCGAGTTTATCGAAGCGACCGGCGACGAGGTGCTGCCCGGCGTCAGTGAGGGCAAGTTCGATATCACCGTGAACAAGGCCGACAGCAAGCTGGCCGACAACCTCGATGCCAGCCAGTCATTCAGCGACGAGAAGCTGGTCATACCGTTCCAGAAGGACAACCCGGCGTTCGAGAGTGCGCTGAACAACGCGCTGCAGCGGATCAAGGATGATGGGCGCCTGGGGGCGCTGCAAGACAAGTGGTTCAAAGGCGCCAGCCAGACTGCGGCGGGGCAGTAACAGCGCGGCGCAGCCATCGCAGGCTAGCGCCAGCTCCCACAGGGACCGCGCTAGGCAGCGATATTCAGGCCTGGCTCAGACTCCTGTGGGAGATTCTATGGTTTCGGGCAAGCCTGTTCCCGCCAGATATATCTCCTTGTGGCGAGCGGGCTTGCCCCGCGTTGGGCTGCGCAGCAGCCCCTTGGGTTTTCAGGGCTGCTGCGCAGCCCAACGCGGGACAAGCCCGCTCGCCACAACTGTCTATCATTTCTCATAGGATTGGGTCCAACCAGCAATATTGCGGTTGAGCACGGCCTGCATGGGAGCTGGCGACAGCCTGCGATGAAGCCAGCGCCAATCAGCCGCCGAGCAACGCTCGCTGCGCCTGGTCCAGCTCCAGCTCGCTGAACACCTGTACGCCTTCGCGGCGCAGCAGCGCGGTGGTCACGCCCTCGCCGGCCACCTTCACCCCTGTAAAACTGCCGTCATAGGTCAGCCGGTTGCCACACGAAGGGCTGCCCGACTTGAGCACCGCCACCCGAATGCCATGGCGACGCACCAGCGCTACAGCCAATTGCGCCCCGGCCAGAAACGCCGCGCTGACATCCTCACCCACCACGGTGATCACCTGCGCCTGGCCGTCCAGCACCTGGCCGCCCTGCCCACCTGGGATCTCAGCCGCCGGGCGCGGGGTCGGCAGCCCTCCGGCGACCTCCGGGCACAACGCCACCACCCGCCCCTCGGCCTGCCAGGCCTGCAACATGCCAGGATGGCCACTCGCCCGCCCGTCATAGCGCACCGGCTGCCCTAGCAGGCAGGCGCTGACCAGGACCTTGGGCAACTCAGAACGGGTCATTGCCACGGCGCCGGAACCAGCCCGTCAGTGACAAGCGCTCGCGGCCAGCGGGCAAGACTTCGTGGGGCACGTCGCCCGACAGAAACACCACCAGGGTGCCCGCCAACGGCTCGACATCACGCTGCACATCGCCTTCGAGGAACATGCGCAACTGCCCGCCATCAGTGGGCTGCCAGCTTTCGTTGAGGTACAGCACCGCCGACACCGTGCGCCGGTCGTCATCGCGAAAACGGTCCAGGTGGCGACGGTAGAAGGCGCCCGGCGGATACAGCGCAAAATGGCATTCGAAATCTTCAAGCCCGAGGAACAAGCCCTGGTTGATGGCCTGGCGCAGGCTGTCCATGGCATGCAGGTAGCGGTCGCAGGGTTCGGATTCGCCGGGGTCGATCCACTGGATCTGATCGCCGCGAATGGCCTCGCGCACTTCCTGCTCGGCGCCGCGCCCCACCCCGGCCGGGTTCAGCGCGCCCTGGGCATGGCGCTGCCGACACTCGTGTGCCAGCTCGCGCGACAGCGCGTCGGGTATAAACAAGGTTTGCTGCGACCAGCCACGGGTGGCCAGGTCATCGACGATGGTCGACAGCATCGGGTGTTCGAGAGGTAAGTGCATTGCGCATCATAGCCATTCGGCAGGTACTCGCACAGCGCCACTTGGTCAGGAAGCGGCGCGGGTATCTCGACAAAGCCCCGCTGTGCCAAGGACAATGGTGCCCTGCCGACAGGAGTCCTGAATGCGCCGTCTGTTTTCCCTGCTGCTGCTGATGATCTGCACCATGCCTGTCTGGGCAGACAGCCTTGATCAGCTGTACAAAGTCGCCGGTTGGCCCGACCAGCGCGCCCATTTCACCGATGCCGTGAGCGCCGCCCAACAGCGCTACCGCAACAGCCTGCCGCCTGCGGTTTACCAGGCACTGGTCAATAACAGCAACCAGCGCTTCAAGCCCCAGGCCATGGACGCGCGCGCCCTGGCCCAGTTGCGCAGCAACCTGGCCAACCCGGCGCCGGCGCTGGCGTTCTTCCAGTCGCCACTGGGGCGCAAGGTGGTGGCCGCTGAGCTGCTGGCCACGCGCAAGGACCAACTGGCCAAGAACGCCAAGGGCCTGCCGAAGATGCAGGCCAGCGACGACCGCCTGCTGATCATCGGCCACCTGGCCCAGGCCTTGCCCGCGCGCGAAGCCGGGGCCGAGGTCAGCCTTGCCATTGCCGGGGTGGCCGCCGATAGCCTGAGCTCGATGATCCCCGGCCTGTTCGGTGGCGGGCAGGCCCAAGGCATGCTCGACGGCCAGCGCCAGCGCCTGATGAACCAAGTCGGCGAAGACCTCAACAACACCCTGCTTTACGTGTACCGCGGCCTGTCGGACGCAGAGCTTGAGCAATTCTCGACCTTCGCCGAATCACCTGAAGGCCAGGCCTATTACAAAGCCGCCGTGGCCGCTGTGCGCGCAGCCCTGGCGGTTGGCCAGCAAGCCTCGGACCTCAAGTGATCAGCCCAGCCGCTGGCCGATGAACTCGAAATAGCGCTGGCGGATGTTCGGCAACTCGTTGGCCAGGTGGTGACGGGCGTCGGCCATCAGCAGAATCTGCGGTGCCTCGAACTTGGCCTTGAGCACCTTGAGGTTGTACGGCCAGTCGACCGTCCCATCTGCCTCCCCCTGCACGATCAACAGCGGCCGCGTACTGCGCGGCGCCGTCTCGATACGCCGCACCCATTTCAGCAAGGCCCCTACCCAGGCAGTGGGCAGGCGCCGGGGTTGCAGGGGGTCGGCCTGCAGAAACGGCATGAACGCAGGGTCATTGGTGTTTTCGCTGAAGCGCCGCTCGATGCCATCGACAAAGTGGCGCAACACGCAGTAGCTGAGTTTCGACCAATGCCAGGCGCGCGGGCGCACCAGCGGCGCCAGCAGAATCACCTGGCCGTCTGCCGGGCTTTGTTCGGCACAGTGCAGCAGGTGGTCGACCACGATGGCAGCCCCGGTGCTTTGCCCGCACAGGTGCCACGGGCGCGGCAGATCAAGCTGGCGCGCCTGCGCGAACAGCGCCTCCAGCACCTGCTGGTACAGGCCGAAGTCGGCAATGCTGGCGCGCTCGCCGCTGGATAGCCCATGCCCCGGCAGGTCGCAGCTGATCACCACGTAATTGCGCGCCAGCGCCCATTCGATCACATGCCGGTACAGGCCCATGTGGTCGTAGTAGCCGTGCAGCAAAAACATCGTCGCCACCGGCTGCGCGGGCATCCACACCTGGCCGACCAGGTCGAAGCCCGCAGCCTTGAAAGCGCCCAGCCAGCTCTGCGCCGGCAGTTCGAGGCCATAGAAACGCTGGTAGTCGCGGCCCTCGGCGGGCAGCGGCTGGCGCTCGGCAAGGCCAGATAGGCTGCTGCGCAGCAGGTCGGGGTGAAACGTGGCAGGCATGGGGACATCCACAATGCAGCGAGTATTGATCTGGGATATTCAGCTCTGCGAGGCATCGTGGCAAGCTTGGCCACCTATTGATCGTGCGCTGCCCATGAAGATCCGCTCCCTCGTCATTACCCTGCTGTGCGCCGCGGCCCTGTGGTGGGCCTACGACAGCTTCCAGGCCCGCTACCTGCGCCCGTTCGACAACCAGGCCACGCTGTTCGATGGCAGCCAACTGCGCCTGCCGGCAGACCTCGCCGGCCCCGGTCCGATCCGCGTGGTGCATTTCTGGGACCCGGCCTGCCCATGCAACGTCGGCAACCAGCAGCACCTGGGCGAACTGGTCGCGCACTTCGCACCGCTGGGGGTGAGTTTCCATGTGCTGCAAAAACCCGGCACCCACGGCCAGTTGCCGGCCAATCTGGGTGCCCTCAAGCCAGTGGATAACCTGCCCGGCAGCGAACAGCTTCCGGCATCACCTGCAGTCGCAATCTGGGACCGCGACGGCAAGCTGGCCTATTTCGGCCCGTACAGCGAAGGGGCCGTGTGCAACTCAGGCAACAGCTTCATCGAGCCGGTGCTCAAGGCACTGATGGAAGGCCGGCCCGTGCTGGCCTCCAATACGTTGGCCGTGGGGTGTTATTGCCCTTGGCAGGCCGGCAGCCAGCAATAACCCGCACCTGCGCACTTGTTCAGCCCTTAACCCGCGCCGGATTGCCGACCACCACCGCGCCAGCCGGGACGTCCCGGGTCACCACGCTGCCGGCACCGACCACGGCGTTGTCGCCGATGGTCACCCCCGGCAGGATGATCGCCCCGCCGCCCAGCCATACATTGTTGCCAATGCTCACCGGTCGCCCGCTTTCCAGGCCCGTGCGCCGCACCTCGGGGTCCAGCGGGTGGTCGGCGGTGTAGATCTGTACCGCAGGCCCGATCTGGCAGTCGGCGCCGATGCGCACCGGCAGCACGTCGAGGATCACGCAGTTGAAGTTGATGAAGGTGTTGGCTCCCACGCTGATGTTGTAGCCGTAGTCGCAGTAGAACGGCGGGCGAATCACCACGCCCTCGCCAACACTGGCAAAGTGCTCGGCCAGCAGGCCATGGCGGGCCTGGCTGAGCAATTCGATGCTGTTGTTGTAGCGGTGCATCCACTGCTTGTTGGTGGCCTGCTCCTTCTGCAGCTGCGGGCAGCTGGCGTGATAGAGCTGGCCGGTCAGCATTTTCTGTTTTTCGCTAAGGGCCATTGAAAGTCCTCCCTGGGGGCTATGCTGAGTGCGCGAATCCGCCGAAGATCGGACCACAATCTTTTACGCGAGTGCACAAGGAGTCTCGATGAAGCGCAGCCTGACCTTGCTGGCGATGGTGATCGCTCTCGCCATCGCCGGCAGCGGTTACTGGTACGTGCAGGGCAAGCAGCCGGTGCGTGAAGGCGAGTTGGCCCTGGCAGGCCTGCAAGGGCCGGTCAGCGTGCGTTACGACGCCCGCGGCGTCCCGCACTTGCAGGCGCAGAACGAAGCCGACCTGTATCGCGCCCTCGGCTACGTGCACGCCCAGGACCGGCTGTTCCAAATGGAGATCATGCGCCGCCTGGCGCGTGGCGAGCTCGCTGAAGTGCTGGGCGCCAAGCTGCTGGCCACCGACACGCTGTTTCGCAACCTGCGTATTCGCGAGCAGGCCGCGCTGATGGTGCAGCGCATCGACCACCAATCTGCACCGTGGCAGGCGCTACAGGCCTACCTCGACGGCGTGAACCAGTGGCAGGCCGGCCACCCCAAGCCCATGGAGTTCGACCTGCTGGGCATCGCCCCGCGCCCCTTCACCGCCGAAGACACCCTGAGCATCGCCGGCTACCTGGCCTACAGCTTTGCGGCGGCGTTTCGCACCGAGCCTGCGCTGACCTACATCCGCGACCAGCTTGGCCCTGAGTACCTGAAAATCTTCGACCTGGGCTGGCACCCTGACGGCGCCCTCGCCGCACCGCTGGCCGCCGCCGACTGGCGCAGCCTGGAGCAACTCGCCCAACTCAGCCACGCGGCCTTGGGCGATGCCGGCATCCCGCAGTTCGAAGGCAGCAACGCCTGGGCCATTGCCGGCAGCCGCACCCGCAGCGGGCGGCCACTGCTGGCCGGCGACCCGCATATCGGCTTTGCCGTACCAGCGGTGTGGTACGAGGCCGAGCTGTCGGCGCCGGGCTTCAGCCTGTATGGTTATTTTCAGGGGCTGAACCCGTTCGCACTGCTGGGCCACAACCGTGAATTCGGCTGGAGCCTGACCATGTTCCAGAACGACGATGTCGACCTGATCGCCGAAAAGACCAACCCCGCCAACGCCGAGCAGGTCATGGTCAACGGCCGCTGGCAGACGCTGGAAAAAACCCAGCAAAGCATTGCCATCAAAGGTGAAGCGCCGGCCACCATCACCCTGCGCCGCTCGCCCCACGGCCCCCTCGTCAACGATGTGCTCGGCAGCAGCGCAGGGGCCACGCCGATTGCCATGTGGTGGGCATTTCTCGAGACCGAAAACCCGATTCTGGAAGGCTTCTACCAGATCAACCGCGCCGACACCCTGGACAAGATGCGCGACGCCGCAATCAAGGTGCAGGCGCCCGGCCTGAACCTGGTGTGGGCAAACGCCAAGGGCGATATCGGCTGGTGGGCGGCAGCGCGCCTGCCCATGCGCCCTGCCGGGGTCAACCCGGCGTTCATTCTGGACGGCAGCAGCCAGCAGGCCGACAAACCCGGTTTCTACCCGTTCAGCACCAACCCGCAACAGGAAAACCCGGCCAGTGGCTACATCGTCTCGGCCAACTATCAGCCCGCGGCGCCTGTACCAGTGCCCGGCTACTACAACCTCGCCGACCGTGGCCGCCAGCTCGACCGCCATCTGGCCCGCCCGGACATCCAGTGGGACACCGCCAGCAGCCAGGCCCTGCAACTGGACACCAGCAACGACTATGGCCCGCGCACCCTGGCGCCGCTGCTGGCCACCTTGCGCAGTATCGCCCAGGGCGATGAGGAAAAAGAGCTGGTCGAGCAGTTGGCCGCCTGGCGCGGCGACTACCCGGTGGACTCGACCAGCGCGACGCTTTTCAACCAGTTCCTTTACGAACTGGCCTTCGCTGCCCTGCACGATGAGCTGGGCGATACCTGGTTCCCGGTGCTGATCAGCACCCGCGCCATCGATGCCGCACTGCCGCGCCTGGCCGCCGACCCGGCGTCACCCTGGTGGAATACCCGCGGCAGCAATGAACATACCGACCGCAGCGCCATCGTGCGCCTGGCTTGGCAGCGCAGCCTCAACCACCTGCGCGATACCTTCGGCCAGGACTGCGCCACCTGGCAATGGGGCAAGGCCCACACCCTCACCCACAGCCATCCGCTGGGGGTGCAAAAGCCGCTGAACTTGCTGTTCAACGTAGGCCCGTTCGCGGCCCCCGGCAGCCACGAGGTGCCGAATAATCTTTCCGCAAAAATCGGCCCGGCGCCCTGGCCGGTTACCTACGGGCCTTCGACCCGCCGCGTGATCGACTTCGCCGACGCCGGCTCCGCCGCCACCATCAACCCCGTAGGGCAGAGCGGCGTGCCGTTCGACAAACACTATGCCGACCAGGCCGAGGATTACATCGAAGGCCGCTACCACAAGGCGCGCATGGGGGTGATTCCGGCGCAAAGTACCTTGCGCCTGGTGCCTGCGCAGTGACCCCTACCCACTTCAGGAACTGACCATGGATAAACACTTCATCGAAATCGACGGCGCGCGCATGAGCTATGTCGACCAAGGCCACGGTTTTCCGCTGCTGCTGGGCCACAGTTACCTGTGGTCGGCGGCCATGTGGCAGCCACAGATCGAGGCACTGTCGCGGCACTTCCGGGTGATCGTGCCGGAGCTGTGGGGCCACGGCAGCTCGGACGCCCCACCAGCGTGCACCACCGACATGAGCGCCCTGGCCCGCCAGCATCTGGCCCTGCTCGATAAGTTGCATATAAAGAAATGCCATCTGGTCGGGCTATCGGTAGGCGGCATGTGGGGCGCGCAGCTCGCTGTCGAGCACCCTGAGCGCGTCGACCGGCTGGTGCTGATGGACACTTATCTGGGCGCAGAGCCTGAAGCCACTCGGCTCAAATACTTCGCCCTGCTGGATGCAGCCAGCGCCGCAGGCACCTTCCCGGAGCCTTTGCTGGACATCATCGTGCCGATTTTCTTCCATGCCGGTGGCCAGACTGTGCCAGAAATCCGCGAGCAGTTCCGTGCCGACCTCAAGGCCAGCAGCGCGCAAACCATTCGCCAGAGCCTCGACCCGCTGGGGCGGGTGATTTTCGGCAGGCCCGACCTGCTGGCGCGCCTGGGCGAATTGCCGGGTGAGCGCAGCATTGTCATCTGCGGCGACCAGGACATTCCCCGGCCGCCAGAAGAGTCCAACCAAATGTCACGCCTGATCGGCTGCCTGGCGGCGCAGATCCCCAACGCCGGGCATATCTCCAGCCTGGAGAACCCGAAGGTGGTGAATGATTTTTTGTTGGCGTGGTTGCCGCGTAATCATTGAACAGTGGCTGCAGCACTGCTCTGTGGCCCAGAGCAGCTTGGTGTGAGAGTCCATGATCTTTACTCGCTTGTGGTGGCCTCATCGGATAGATAGTTGTGGCGAGCGGGCTTGCCCCGCGTTGGGCTGCGCAGCAGCCCTGAAAACAAAGGGCTGCTGCGCAGCCCAACGCGGGGCAAGCCCGCTCGCCACAAGGAGATATGTCTGGCGAAAACAGGGTTCAGCTCAACCCTGCCACTTGCCGCCTTCAACAATCACGCTTTCCGGCTTGGTATCGTCGCTGAGTTCCTTGCGCACGTACTGGTCATACAGCTTGAGCAGGAACTTCTCCTCACCCAGCTTGGCAAGCTCTGCGTTGACCCAGTCGCGCAGCTCGGTGTTGCCCTTCTTCACCGCCGGCGCAATCGGCGCTTCATCGCCCAGCAACTGCGGCAGGACGCGGTAGCCCGGGTTCTGCTTGGCCCAGCTGAACAGGATCAGGTTGTCCTGGGCATAGGCATCGCCACGGCCATTGGCCAGCGCGGCCAGCGACTCGCTGTTCTTCTCGAACTTGAGCAGTTTCCAATCAGGGTGATTCTTGGTCAGCCAGATATCAGCGGTGGTGCCGGTGGTGACGATGATGGTCTTGTCGGCCAGGTCGTCGAGCGTCTTCACCGGGCTGCCATCGGCCACGATAGCCTGCACCGCGACGCGCAGGTTGGGGTTGGTGAAGTCCACCGCTTCCTTGCGTTCCGGGGTGACGGTCATGTTGGCCAGAATCAGGTCGACCTTGTCGCTCTGCAGGAACGGGATACGGCTGGCAGGCTCCACGGCGACGAATTCGACTTTGTTTTCATCGCCCAGCAAGTCCTTGGCCAGGCGCCGCCCGATATCGGTATCGAAGCCCACGTAGCGGCCGCTTTCATCGACAAAACCAAACGGCGGCTTGTCGGTGAATACGCCAACAATCAGCTTGTCGCGAGCCTTGATGGTCTCCAGGTAGCTGGTGGCAGGCGAGGCAGCCGCCGGTTTGGCGGGTTCATCGGACTTGTTGCAGCCGGCCAGCAATGCCAGGCCAAGCAACGGGGCAAGCAGTTTGGTAAACGCGGTGGTGGTCATGACAGTTCCTTGTGCAGTGTCTTGGGCAGGCTTTCAACGAAAGAGAATTTCTCCAGGAACTGCTGCGCGCGTGCGCTTTGCGGCTGGGTGAAGAAACGCTCGGGTGGGTTCTGTTCAAGGATCCTGCCGGCCTCCATGAACACGATGCGGTCGGCCACCGCGCGGGCGAAGGCCATTTCGTGGGTGACGATGAGCAGGGTCATGCCTTCGCGGGCCAGGCCCTGGATCACCTGCAGCACTTCCTTGACCATCTCCGGGTCAAGGGCGGCGGTCACTTCGTCGAACAACATCACCTCGGGGTTCATGCACAGCGATCGCACAATGGCGATGCGCTGTTGCTGGCCACCGGAGAGCTGGCGCGGGAATACATCGCGCTTGTCCAGAAGGCCCACCCGGGCCAGCAACGCCTCGGCCTGGGCCTGGGCTTCGCCGCGCTCGCGCTTTTGCACCTTGAGCGGGCCAAGCAGCAGGTTGTCGAGCACGCTCATATGGCCAAACAGGTGATAGCTCTGGAACACCATGCCCACCCGCTGGCGCACCTGGCGCCAATCGGTGCCCGGCGCCAGCAGCTCCTTGCCGTCCAGGCGCAGGCTGCCGCTGTGGGCCTGTTCCAGGCCGTTCAGGCAGCGCAGCAGCGTGCTTTTGCCACAACCGCTGGGGCCCAGAATGACCACCACCTCGCCGGCTTGCACCTGCAGGTCGATCTGCTCGAGCACCTGTTGCTCGCCGAAAAACTTGTTGAAACCCTGAAACTCGATCAATGCGCTCATGTGTGGGCCCAGCGGCGTTCCAGCACGCGCGAGGCGGCCGAAAGCGGGTAGCAGACAAAAAAGAAGAACAGCAACAAGGCGCCGTAGATCAGCACCGACTCATAGGTACGCTCGATGATCTGCTGGCCGGCCTTGATCACCTCGACCACACCGATCAACACCGCCAGCGAGCTGGTCTTGATGATCCGCGTGTACAGGTTGATGGTCGGCGGGGTCATGCGCTTGAGCGCTTGTGGCAGCAATACGTAGCCATACAGTTGCCAGCCGGACAGGCCGATCGACAGCCCCGCTTCACGCTGGCCACGGGGCAGCGAGCGCAACGCGCCGCGCACCACCTCGCCCACTTCGCTGGCGCCCCACAGGCCCAGCACCAACACCGCGCACCAGAAGCTGGGGATGCTCAGGCCAAAGAAGATCGGCAAGCCGAAGAACACCAGGTACAGCCAGACCAGCACCGGGATCGCCCGGAACAGCTCCAGGTACACCTGCAGCGCGATGTTCACTGGGCGTTTGCCCAGGTTCGCCAGCACGCCGTAGAGCACCCCGCCCACGGTTGCGAAGAAGATGCCGAGTGCAGAAATGGACAGTGTTTGCAGGGCGCCTGCCGCCAGTTGCGGCAGCGACACCTGCAGCAGCTCAAACCCCGTACTGGCCATGTTGCAGCCTCCGTTCCAGGTAGCGCAGCAGCAGCGACAGCGGCAGGAAGATCAGCACGCAAAGCAAAGTCAGCACGGCGAGCATTTCGTAGGTTTTGTAATACAGGGCGATGTAGTTCTTGGTGGTGTAGAGAATCTCGGGCACCGCCACCGCTGACACCACGGTGGTTTCCTTGAGCAGGAAAACAAAGGTCGCGAACAGTGCCGGCAGGCTGAGAATGCTGGCCTGCGGCAGGATCACATGGCGCAGCAACTGGCCTTCGGACAGGCCGATGGAACGCCCGGACTCAAGCTGCGCACGCGGCACCGCCTCGACCCCTGCGCGCAGCACCTCGGTGAGGTAGGCACCGCCCATGAAGGTCATGGTGATGATCGCGGCGCCAAAGCCCGAGATCTTCACGCCGAGGCTGGGCAGTGCGAAATAGACGAAGAACAGCTGGATTAGCAACGGCGTGTTACGCGCCAGCTCCACATAGCCTTTGACCAGGCGCCACAGGTAAGGCGTACGGAACACCAGGATGGCAGCATTGGCCACCGCGACCAGCAACGAGGTAAAAATCGCCAGCAGGCCGACCTGCAAGGTCACGCCCACGGCCTTGAGGAATGCCGGCAATGTGCTAAGCATGAAAGCAGTGTCGAAGCTCATGGAAATTGCCTCGGCACAGGGTCAAAGAGGTACGGCATGGGAAGTGTCCAGGTCGGCACGAGGGTCGCTCGGCGTCGTTTCACGGTAGATGGCAGTGTGCCGGTAAGCACGTTGGATAGACTTTAAAGGTATAAAAATATTTTTATAAATACCTTTATTGCATATCGATATCACCATCGAAACGCTCGGAAATTTCCTTTGTGCGCGTGGGACCTTTCCTAGGAAATGCCTCTCCAAGAAACGCCAGACTTTGACCTGATTAGCCCATCCCCGATAAAACAAGGACGACCTTGATGAATAGCCCCTGCTCGCCGACGTTCAACGAACAACTGCTATGGCTGATGGCATTGCGCCGTGCTTTGGGGAATCAGCAGCCGGCGCGATGAACGCAGGGCCCTTGTAGGAGCGGCCTTGTGTCGCGAATGGGCTGCGTAGCAGCCCCGGCAATACCTGCGTGGAGCACAAATCTTGGGGGCGCTTCGCCCCCCTTTCGCGACACAAGGCCGCTCCTACAGAAAACCGTGATTACCGGGCAATCAGTCCGCTTCCAGCGCCTCTGGCTTGCCGGCAGCGCTTGCCTCGGCCCCGCGCCAGCGCCGAACGGCCTTCTGAAAGAATTGGCTGTTAGGCACCTGCACCAGCGCACCACCCGCTTCGGGGGTTTCCATCAAGGTGGTGTAAAGCAGGTTGATCGCGATCACCCGGCCCTTTACCCCCGGCTTGTCGAGGGTATCGACCAGCTCGACCACATCACCGATGCGAAACGGCCCGACGGTAAAGATCAGCACCGCGCACAGCAGGTTGGAAAGCACGCTCCAGATGGCGAAAAACGCCACTGCCGCCACCGCGACGAAACCCGAAAGCGCCGTCCACAGCACCGTGGCCGAAACCCCGAGGCGCTCCAGCACGAACAACACGGCGCTGCCCATGATCAGCCAGCGCAACGCGCCACGCACCGGCACCAGCAGTTCGTGCGGCAGCGGGTAGCGCTCGCCCAGGCTCTGCAGGGCGCGGCCAACCATGCGCTGCAAGACGAACGCCACAACCATGATCAGCAGAATCTGCAGGCCCAGCCAGAACGTATCCATCCATTGCCCGGGCAGCAGCGAGCGCAGCTCATCCATCAGGACAGCGCCTCGATCTCGGCCTGCATGCTTTCGAGCAACTCCAGGGCTTCCATCCAGGCCTCTTCAAGCTCGCCTTCACGCTGCTTGAGCTGGCTCTGGCGGCCGAGCAGATCGCGCAGCTCGTCTTTGCGCGCAGCCTCGTAGACGCCACTGTCGCCCAAGGCCGCCTCGACCTCGGCCAGGGTCTTGTGCAACTGCCCAAGCTCGGCTTCGAGCTTGTCGGCGGCCTTTTTGTGCGGCGCCAACTGCTGACGCAGGGCGGCGGCGGCCTGGCGCTGGGCCTTTTTATCGGTTTTATCCGGGTTGACCGGGGCGCTGCTAGCAGGCGCCATGCGCTGGCGGTAGTCGATCAGCCAGCGGCTGTAGTCGTCGAGGTCACCCTCGAAGGTATCGACCTTGCCATCGGCGACCAGCAGGAAGTCGTCGGTGGTGCTCTTGAGCAGGTGACGGTCGTGGGAGACTACCACCACGGCACCGGCAAACTCCTGCAACGCCATGGTCAGGGCCAGGCGCATCTCGAGGTCGAGGTGGTTGGTCGGCTCATCGAGCAGCAGCAGGTTGGGCCGTTCCCAGGCGATCAGGGCCAGCGCCAGGCGGGCTTTTTCGCCACCGGAGAAATTCACCACCGGCTCATCGACGCGGTCGCCATGGAAGTCGAAACCCCCGAGGAAGTCGCGCAGGGCCTGCTCGCGCTCGGCCGGGGCGATGCGTTGCAGGTGCAACAGCGGGCTGGCCTTGTCGTCCAGCGAGTCGAGCTGGTGCTGGGCAAAGTAGCCCACTGCCAGGTTCTCGCCGCGCACCAGGCGCCCGCCCAGCGGTTGCAGCTCGCCGGCAAGGTTCTTGATGAGGGTCGATTTACCCGCGCCGTTGGGGCCGAGCAGGCCGATACGCGCGCCCGGGACCAGTTGCAGCTTGACCTTCTCGAGGATGGCCTTGTCGCCATAGCCCAGGCGCGCCTCGGACAGGTCAAGCAGCGGGCTTGAGATTTTTTGCGACTCGCGGAAAACGAAGTCGAACGGCGAATCGACGTGGGCCGCCGACAGTTCTTCCATGCGTTCCAGGGCCTTGATGCGGCTTTGCGCCTGGCGTGCCTTGGTAGCCTGGGCCTTGAACCGGGCGATGTACTTTTCCATGTGCGCGCGCTGCGCCTGCTGCTTCTCGAAGGCCTGCTGCTGTTGCGCCAGGCGCTCGGCGCGGGTGCGCTCGAACGCGCTGTAGCCGCCTTTGTAGAGGTTCAGCTTGCGCTGTTCGACGTGCAGCACATGGTCGACCACGGCATCGAGGAAGTCGCGGTCGTGGGAGATCAGCAGCAACGTGCCCTGGTAGCCCTTGAGCCAGTCTTCGAGCCACAGAATGGCGTCGAGGTCCAAGTGGTTGGTGGGCTCGTCGAGCAGCAGCAGGTCGGACGGGCACATCAGCGCCTGGGCCAGGTTCAGGCGCATGCGCCAGCCACCGGAGAAGTCGCCGACACGCCGGTCCATCTGTTCGTTGCTGAAGCCAAGGCCGGCCAGCAGCTTGCGCGCACGGGCATCGGCGGTGTAGCCGTCGGCGCTGTCCAGCTCGCTGTGCAGACGTGCCAGCGCGGCGCCGTCATGGGCCTGCTCGGCGCCAGCCAGTTCGGCCTGCACCTTGCGCAGGCGCACATCGCCGTCGAGCACATAGTCCACCGCCACGCGGTCGAGGGTGTCGACCTCCTGGCGCATGTGGGCAATGCGCCAGTCGCCGGGCACATGGCAGTCGCCGCCATCGGGCGACAACTCGCCGCGCAGCAAGGCGAACAGGCTGGATTTACCGGCGCCATTGGCGCCGATCAGGCCGGCCTTGTGACCGGTGTGCAGGGTCATCTCGGCGCTGTCTAGCAGGCGCTGTGGACCACGCTGTAAAGTGAGGTTTGATAGTCTGATCATGATGGTCGCGGAGTCTACCAGCTTCCCCGACCACTGGCGCGAGCGAAACCATGCACACCGACCTGTGGAATCACGCCCTGGCCCTGTACGCGCGGCCCGGGGTAGAAACGGCCTGCCTGGCCTTGCAAGCGCTGGGCGGCGATGTCTGCCTGTTGCTATGCGCAACCTGGCTGCAAACGCGCAAGGTTACCCCCAATGCGCAGCGGCTTGCCGCGCTGCAAGAGGCCGCCACAGCGTGGCAACGGGAGGTGGTGGCGCCACTGCGCGCATTGCGCCAGCAGTGGCGCGAGCACGCCCTGGCCGACCCGCAACTGGCGGTATTGCGTGAACAGGTGAAGGGGCTGGAACTACAGGCTGAGCGCACCTTGCTGGAGCGCCTGGAGCAACTTGCGCGCCGATGGCCTGCGGGAGCGGGCGATGGCGAAGAATGGTTGGCCCGGCTGGCGCCGGACCAAGCCAGAGGCCACGACGCGCTGGATCAATTGCGCGTCGCTGCCCGGCAGCTTCAGGATGCCGAAGACGGCGTCTGAGCAGGGGTGCTTGCAGCGGCTGCCGGTGTGGCCGAGTTGGTGGCCGACGCCGGGGCAGTGCTGGCGGTTGGCGCGGCAGGCTTGGCAGCGGCTGGTTTTGCGGCAGCTGGTTTTACCGGAGCCTTGGCAGCAGCAGGTTTGGCCGGGGCTTTGGCAGCGGCTGGCTTGGCTGCTGGTTTGGCAGCGGCAGGTTTGGCGGCAGCGGTTTTGGCTGGAGCCTTGGCGGCAGCTGGTTTTGCGGCAGCGGGTTTAGCGGCGGGCTTGGCGGCAGCAGCCTTGGCCGGCGCTTTGGCAGCGACTGGTTTGGCAGCAGGCTTGGCAGGCGCTTTGGCAGCCACTGGCTTGGCAGCCGCTTTGACCGGCGCTTTGGCAGCAGCGGTTTTAGCAGCGGCAGGTTTTGCGGCAGCCGTGCGGGCGGGAGCCTTGGCAACTGCGGGTTTAGCAGCAGGCTTGGGCGCAGCAGCCTTGGCTGGTGCCTTGGCAGGTGCAGCTTTCGCAGGGGCAGCTTTGCCAGCAGGCTTGGCAGCCGCTTTTGGCGCAGCAGCACGAGAGCCCAGCGCCTTGGCCGCAGCCTCACGCACTTTGCCAACACCCTGGGCCAGTTTCAGGCTTTCCTGGGCGTCACGCTTGAGCTGTTGAATATAAGTGCGGGTTTGCGCCTGGCGCTCTTTGAGCGATTCCAGCAGGCCTTCAAGTTCAGCGGCGGCTTTTTGCGCCTTGCCTTGGGCCTTGGCTTTGCCGGCCTTGGCCGCGTCTTGCAACTTCAGGCGGGCGGTGTGCAGTTTTTCCTGCGCCTTGCCGCGTTGTTTTTCCAACTTGGCCAACAGTTTCTCGGCATCCGCCAGCGCTTGGGAGCAGGCATCTTCCAAATGTTCGAGCAGGCTGCCCGAAAGTTGCTGGAGCAGGTGTAACGGCGTACTTACTGGCTTCTTTTTGGCCGACATGGTTTACCTCCTGGCTGACGAGAGTGCGGCTCATACTATGCTTCTGCTGCTACCGCCGCTAGGGCATGTTGACAGTATCAGTAGCCCCGCGTTGCATACCCGCACCCAGTCGTTGTCTTGCAGCAAAAAACAAGTGTAGTTGGCCGCTAATTGGGCGCGGATATTTCCACGTCAGGGTGGAGCAACGCTGGCATACTTCGCGCTCTTTGCAGCAGGAGTCGAGCATGTCTCGTTATTTAATGTTCGCGCTGTGCCTGGTCGCCCCGCTGTCGCAGGCCGCCGAGCAAACCGCCAGTGAAACCGACCTGTCCTACAGCATCGGCGCAAGCCTGGGTGAGCGGCTGCGCCAGGAAGTGCCTGGCTTGCAACTGGACGCGCTGGTAGAAGGCTTGCGCCAGTCTTACCAAGGCCTGCCGCCGCGCATCGACAAGTCGCGCATGGAGGCCATCCTGCAGCAGCACGATGAACAAACCAGCGCGGCCAACCAACAGGCCGCCGTCGACAAATTGCTCACCGCAGAAAAACGCTTCATGGCCAGTGAGCGCACCCGCGCCGGCGTGCATGAACTGCCCGAAGGGATTCTCTACAGCGAACTGGCAAGCGGCAGCGGCGCACAGCCAAAGGCCAGCGGCAGCGTGCAGGTGCGGTATGTGGGTAAGTTGCCCGATGGCACGGTGTTCGATCAGAACCTGCAGCCGCAATGGTTCAAGCTGGACTCGGTGATCGAAGGCTGGCAAGTGGCGTTGCCGCAGATGAAGTCCGGCGCTAAATGGCGGCTGGTGATCCCCTCGGCGCAAGCCTACGGCGCCGATGGTGCGGGCGACCTGATCGCGCCCTACACCCCGCTGGTATTTGAAATAGAACTACTGGGCGTGGCCGACTGAATCAGGCCTGCACCGCACCCTCTTCCTTGTGCGCGTTGTGCAGCACTTCGATCAGGCAGTCTTCAAGTTCAAAGCGTTCGTGCAACAGGCTACCGAGCTTGCCGAGTTTCTCGGCAAAGCGCTCGGGGTCCGTGCATTCGCCTTTTGCGCAATGGTCGTTGAACGCCAGGGCAATCTGGGTGCTGTCATCGATGCGCGGGGTGATCTGCGTGGCCAGCTCCAGGCCGCGAGTATCACCAAAGGCCTTGGCTTCACTGACCAACTGCTCGCTGACCTCAAAGTGCCAGGCCGAAACGTAGTCGACCAGCAAGACGCAAAAATCGCCGTTCTGCTCTTTGTCGGCGAATGCAGGCTTGGCATCGCGCAATGCGCTGAAGGCCTGTATCAGCTCCTCGCGCTCCGCCAGCCAACGGTCGATCAGCTTGTGAACACCGCCCCAGCGTTCCTGGGCGTTCTGGCAACTATCGAGCATGGCGATCTCTTCCCTTCTGGATAGATGCCGCTGCACTTCGTGGCACCAGCCGTGGCACAAAAGTGGCGTCAGCGAGACGGCATCGAACAGTGTGTTTTCGGTATGCGTGCTGGGAGATTATTCCCGCGCGTCCTGCCCTTCAAGGTACGCAGCGCACTAAGTTCATACAAGCGTTTAATACCTTTCCTACAAACCACTGGTCGAGCAATGCCCTGCTTATTGTCCAGGATCAAGCAACGACCAGTTGGCGGAAACGATACGCCAGCAGCGAATGCAGCGCCGGCATGGCCAGCAGCACGAAAGCCAGCAGGCTCCACTCCGGCAGGGTCAGGTCAAGAAAGCTCCAACTGATCGACACGCACTCCGGGCTGCCCAGCAGCAAGCGGCCCAACACCTCACCCAAAGGCCGCGCCATCAGCGGCATCGGGCAGCCGTCGGCAGGCGCCGGGCCGCCCTGCAGCCACACATGCCGCCCGGCCAGCAAAGCACCGCCCAAGGCACATGCCGACGCCATCCAGGCATAACCGCGCCGGCGCGGGCCACGCAGCAGCGCCAGCAGGCACACCAGTGCGTACAGGCCCAGCATCAACCGCTGGCTCAGGCACAACGCGCAGGGCGCCAGGCCCACCAGGGGCTGCAAATAATACGAGACAGCCAGCACCAGTAACGATGCCAGCAAGGCGGGGAAGTAAAAGCTGCGCAGGCGAGCCAGCGACATGGAGTGTCCACACGTGGGGAAGGGGTTCTCAACGGTAGAGGAAAGACGCGCTTTGTATCAAGGCGCTACAGAGGCGAATCGTCGCTGATTAGCGGCGAAAGCGTGCCGAACATGGTAGGACCGTTCTGACACTGCGGAGCAAAATGGTGGGGCTTGTAGGACGGGTTCAGGGCTGGCCCGCGCAAACGCGCAGGCCAGCGCAGGAATCAGGCACGCATGCCCTCAGGCAATGGCAGCGCCAGCAGGCGCTCGTCGAGCAACCCCAGCCCTTCCTGGAACAGCTGGTTGCTGCGCTCGGTTTCGCCAAGGCTGGCCAGCAAACGCGCAAGCTCGGCGCAGGTTTCCGGGTTGCGCTGCATGCGCAGGCTGCTTTCAAGGTAGTCGCGGGCCTTGCCCCAAAGACGGTTCTGCAGGCTCAGCCGGCCCAGCGTGAGCAGCAGGCTCGGGTCTTGCGGGTGGTCCTTGAGCCAGCCTTCAGCCGTTTGCAGTTGGCGCACCGGGTCATCGCCACGAACCAAACCGTAAAGGCGCGCCAGATGGCTCTCGTAACTGCGCTTGAGCGCCGCACGCAACACCTGCTCGGCCTCGCCCTGGGCGCCCACCTGACGCAGTTGCTCGGCATAGGCCAGCACCAGTTGCGGCTCCTGGCGCTGGGCGTTGGTCAGTTGCTGCCAGGCGCGCTCCAGCGCCTGGCGAGCGGCTTGTTGATCTTCGCCACGGGTGGCCGCCAGGTTGATGTTCTGGCCCCAGGCACGCTGCTCCAGCTGGGCAAGTTCGGCTGCCGGCAGCACCTTGTGCTTGCGCAGGTCTGGCAGCAGGCGAATCAGCGCCGGCCAGTCGCCGCGCTCCAGGTGAAGGCGCTGCAACAGGCGCAGTACCTGTGCGTTGTTCGGGTGACGCTCCTGCATGGCGTGCAGGGCTTCGAGGGCGCCATCGTTCTCGCCACGGTCCATTTGCAGCTGCGCGTGGGTCAGGGCGACGGCAAGCTCGGCCTGCGGCTGGCGCTCCAAAGCACGCTCCAGCAGGTTGTCACGGTCTTCGACGCGGCCCTGCTCGTTGGCGGCGCGGGCGGCCCCGAGGTAGAACAGCAAGGGCTGGCGCTCGGCTTCGGCGGCGCGTTGCAGATGGCGCTGCGCGCTGGCCCAGCGGCCTTCGGCGAGGTCCAGCTGGCCTTGCTCGATGGCAATGCGGGTGCGCCGGCTACGGTTGCGCCGCGACCACGGGTTGACCGCGCCGCCAGAGGTCAGCAGCAGGCCCACCAGGTAGCGCAACAGCAGCAACGCCAGCACCCCGGCCACCAGCGCCGACAGCGCCGCCCACAGCCCCGACTGGTAGCGGAAGCTGCCATAGGCGATCAACACATAGCCGCTGTGCTTGGCGATGGCGATACCCAGCGCCGCAGCGATGACAATCGCCAGCACTGCCAGCAGATAGACTCGCTTCATGGTTTGCCCCCTTGCGCCTGGGCCGGCAGATGGCGGCGCTGGATGTACGCCTGCACCGCAGCCAGGCTCTCGCTCAGGTCGGGGGTAACAACCGACACGGGCTGCTCGGCCAGCTTGTTAAGGCTGTCGAGCATGGCCTTGCTCTGTGGGTTGTCCGCGTTGAAGTTGGCCAGCAGCACGCTGCGCGCGTCGTCCAGCGCCTGGTTGTAGACCTTTTCTTCGCCATTGAGCGCGGCCCACTGGGCTTGCTCGATGGTCAGGCTGAGGGCCAGGCGCAGCTGGTTGAGCGATTGCCCGGCAAGCAGCGGCCGCACGTTGTCGTCAGCATTGAAGTCGATCTGGAAGTACTTGGAAATCTCGCCCCACCAGCGCGACCAGCGGCTGCCGGCATCGCCGTCAGCAGTCAGCGCGCCCGTGGCATCGGCGCCACTGTTGAACTCCGGCGACTGGGCGCTGAGTTGCAGCACCTGCTCGCGCTGCGCGGCCAGCTTGAGGAACAGGCCGGTGCGGTCCGGTTGCTGGGTGCTGTTGAGGGTCGCCAGGCTACGCGCCAGTTGCTCGCGCGCTGCGAACGCGCCGGGGTCGCTTTGTTCGCGCAGAATTTCGTCAGCGCCTTCGACCAGCGCCTTGGCACTGGCGATGTCCTGCAACGCCGACAGCCGCAGGGTGGCCAGCCGCAGCAAGTGCTCGGCCTCGGCCAGGCGCCACTCCTTGCGGCTTTCGCCAAGGACGGTTTCCAGGCGCTGGCTCAGGCGTTGCTGGTCGCCCTGCAACTGCGCCACCAGGCGGCGGCGGTCTTCCAGCTCGCTGGCCGATGGCAGGCCGGCCAACTGCGTAGTGAGCTGCTGCTCGCGCTGCTGCAGCGCGTCGGCACGCTGGTTGAGCGCTTGCAAGTGCTCAGCCTGGCCCAGTTCATTGCCTTGCAACTGACGCACCTGCCAGGCACCCCAGCCACCCACCCCGACGCCTGCGGCGCCGACCAGCAAGGCCAGCAGTGCAAGGCCGGTGCCGGAACGGCGCGCCGGTGGCGGGTTGGAGGTTTCTGGCGCTTCAGGCGCCGCGGGCTGTTCGGTGTGGGACAAGACTGTTTCGCTCACGTATCCATCCTTTGCATGGTGGCCCATCGCTCATGTGCGTGGCGCCTTAAGGGGCAGGTGCAGCGGTTCGCTGCACGGCTGCCAGCAAGGCCGCGGCACCTGCGCCGCGGCAATCCACAATCTTCAGTGCTCCCAGCTCGCGGGCCTGCTCGGCAACACGCGGGCTGGGAACGAACAACGGCAGGCGTGAAAGCCGTGGCCAATCCGCCCCCGCCAACTGCTGCAAGTGTGCAAGACCCTGCCCACTGCTGACCACCAGGCCATTGAGGCGTTCCCCATCGACGCAGCGCGCCAGTGTTCCTTGCGGGTAATGCGGCAGGCTACGGCGATACAGTTGCAGATATTCGACACTAGCACCTTGCTCGGCAAGACGCTCGGCCAGCAGTTCGCGACCTCCCTCGCCACGGGCGATAAACACCCGTGGCGCGGGCACGGCGAGGGCCTGGCGCAGGGCTGCCAGGCCGAGGAGTGCTTCGCTGTCATCGCCGGCTGCCGGGAAATTCACTTCCAGCCCGCGCGCCTTGAGAATGCCGGCGGTGGCTTCACCGACGGTGAACCAGCCCGCGTGGGGCGCGGCGATGCCGGCCTGGTCGAGTTGCGCCAGCAGCAGGCGTGCCGCGGGTTTGCTGACCACGATGATGGCGTGGGCCGAGGTGATACCGGCGAGGCGCAGCGGGTGCGCGGGGCCAGCCTCGAGCGGTTCGATGGCCAGCAGCGGCAGGCTGGCGCTGGCGATGCCGGCTGCGGCCAAGGTCTGCGCCAGTGCCGCACAGTCCTCTTCAGGCCGGGTCAGCAGCAGGCGCCAAGGGCTCACGGGTGCCCGGCCTCGCCGTAGACCTCTTGCAGAATGGCCGCTGCGCCCTGCTTGAGCAGCGCGTCGGCCACCTGCACGCCAAGCACTTCGGCCTGCCGGCGCGGGGCGCGGGCGTCGGCCACCAGCAAGGTGCCGCCCGAGGGCTGGCCCACCAGGCCACGCAGCCACAGCTGCTCGCCCTCAAGCACGGCGTAGCAGGCAATCGGCACTTGGCAGCCGCCGTTCAGGTGTTTGTTCAAGGCGCGCTCGGCAACCACGCGGTCGGCGGTGTCGAGGTGGTGCAGGGGCGCCAGCAGGGCATGGATTTCGCTGTCGGCGCTGCGGCATTCGATGCCCACCGCGCCTTGGCCGCCGGCAGGCAGACTGTCTTCGACACTGATGCTGGCGGTGATGCGCTGCTCGAAGCCAAGGCGGATCAGGCCCGCTGCGGCAAGAATGATGGCGTCGTATTCGCCAGCGTCGAGTTTGGCCAGGCGGGTGTTGACGTTGCCACGCAGGAACTGGATTTTCAGGTCCGGGCGACGCGCCAGCAGTTGCGCCTGGCGGCGCAGGCTGGAGGTGCCGACCACGCTGCCGGCAGGCAATACCTCAAGGCTTGCGAAGGTATTGGAAACAAACGCATCACGCGGGTCTTCGCGCTCGCAGATGCAGTACAGGCCGAGCCCTTCGGGGAAGTCCATGGGCACGTCTTTCATCGAATGCACGGCGATGTCGGCTTCGTTTTCCAGCAGCGCGGTTTCCAGTTCCTTGACGAACAGGCCCTTGCCGCCAATCTTCGCCAGCGGCGCGTCGAGCAGCTTGTCGCCACGGCTGACCATGGGCACCAGCGTGACCTTCAGGCCAGGGTGCGCCTGCTCCAGACGCGCTTTTACATATTCGGCCTGCCACAGGGCCAAGGCACTTTTACGGGTGGCAATGCGGATTTCGCGAGTGGACATGAAGCGCCCCGATGCAGAGAAATGCCGCCGATGATAACAGCTCCGCCGGGCACGCAAGCAGATGTGGGTCAATCGCCAACTCTACAGCCTGGGGGATTTCGGGCCTGCCATGCAGGCCATCGCAGGCTGGCGCCAGCTCCCACAGGGTCTGGGTCAACTCACAATATCGAGGCTGGACACATTCACTGTGGGAGCTGGCGCCAGCCTGCGATGAGGCCGTGACGGGGATGCTCAGAGCGCCTGCATCATCTTGCGCACACCCGCCACATGGCGCCGGCTGACGGTCAGGGGGTCGCCATCCAGGCCTTTGAGGTAAAGCTGGAAGTGCCCAAGCGGCGTGCGCTGCAAACGCTCGATGCGCTCGCGGGCCACCAGCGCGTTGCGGTGGATACGCACGAAGCGGTCACCGAACTCGTCTTCAAGCGCCTTGAGCGGCTCGTCCAGCAATACCTCGCCGCCTTCGTGGCGCAAGGTCACGTACTTGTGATCGGCAATGAAGTAGATCACCTGCGGCAGCGGGATCAGCTCGATGCCCTTGCGGGTGCGCGCGCTGATGTGGCTGCGCGGCTCGCCACCGCCATCGGCGGCAGGCCGGGTAAGCGCCGCCAGCTGGGTGCGGTTGGGTTTTTCGGCGCGGCGCAGCGCATCGCGCAGGGTCTGCTGCTGGATGGGCTTTTCGACGTGGCTCAGGGCGCTTTCGCTGAACGCCTGGCTGTCATGTTGATCGCCGGTGCAGAACACCAGAGCCGGCGGTGCTTCGCGCTCGCACAGGCGTGCGGCCACTTGCAGCCCGTCCAGGCCCGGCAGGCCGATATCCAGCAGGACCACATCGGGCTTGAGGCTCTCGATCAGGGTCAAGGCCTCCTCGCCATTGGTGGCGCTGGGCTCAAGTACCGTATAGCCCTCAAGCTCGCGCAGCAGTTGCCTCAGGCTTTCGCGGGCTTGGGGTTCGTCATCAACGATCAGGACATTCATAATTGCGCTGGATTCCTGAGTGAGTCTCGCACGGGTGTAGCGTAGACAGGTGTAGGGGACCGTAACGCGGTCACGCTCTAGACCCGTGCGAAGGCCAAAGATTCACTGGCCTGGCAGATTCAGCGCCAGCCCATTGTCCAACTGTAGACGGTCCGTGGAACACTGCCGTTCAATCGCAGAATATCCTTGGCACCCTTGTTACCAGACGATTCTCACGACCGGCGCCCTGCGGCGGCGGGCTCAACCCTGCTATTATCGGCGCCACTTTTATCCGTTCGCGCCTTCCAAGAGTGAATCCATGAGCACCGACAAGACCAATCAGTCCTGGGGCGGCCGCTTCAGTGAGCCCGTCGACGCCTTCGTCGCCCGTTTCACCGCCTCGGTCGACTTCGACAAGCGCCTGTACCGCCACGACATCATGGGTTCGATCGCCCACGCCACCATGCTGGCTGAAGTCGGCGTACTCACTGCCGCCGAGCGCGAAACCATCGTCGATGGCCTCACTACCATCCAGGGTGAAATCGAGGCCGGCAACTTCGACTGGCGCGTCGACCTCGAAGACGTGCACATGAACATCGAAGCACGCCTGACCGACCGCATCGGCATCACCGGTAAAAAACTGCACACCGGCCGTAGCCGCAACGACCAGGTGGCGACCGATATCCGCCTGTGGCTGCGCGACGAGATCGACCTGATCCTCGCCGAAATCACCCGCCTGCAACAAGGCCTGCTGGAGCAGGCCGAGCGTGAAGCCGAGACCATCATGCCCGGCTTCACTCACCTGCAGACCGCCCAGCCGGTTACCTTCGGCCACCACCTGCTGGCCTGGTTCGAAATGCTCAGCCGTGACTACGAGCGCCTGGTCGACTGCCGCAAGCGCGCCAACCGCATGCCTTTGGGCAGCGCCGCGCTGGCTGGCACCACCTACCCGATCGACCGTGAGCTGACCTGCAAGCTGCTGGGTTTCGAAGCCGTGGGCGGCAACTCGCTGGACGGCGTGTCGGACCGCGACTTCGCCATCGAATTCTGCGCGGCGGCCAGCATTGCCATGATGCACCTGTCGCGCTTCTCCGAAGAGCTGGTGCTGTGGACCAGCGCGCAGTTCCAGTTCATCGACCTGCCTGACCGCTTCTGCACCGGCAGCTCGATCATGCCGCAAAAGAAAAACCCCGACGTACCGGAGCTGGTACGCGGCAAGACGGGCCGGGTATTCGGCGCCCTGACCGGCCTGCTGACCCTGATGAAAGGCCAGCCACTGGCCTACAACAAGGACAACCAGGAAGACAAAGAGCCGCTGTTCGACGCCGCCGACACCCTGCGCGACTCGCTGCGCGCCTTTGCCGACATGATCCCGGCCATCAAGCCGAAGCACGCAATCATGCGCGAAGCGGCCCTGCGCGGTTTCTCCACCGCCACTGACCTTGCCGACTATCTGGTACGCCGTGGCCTGCCGTTCCGTGATTGCCACGAGATCGTCGGCCATGCCGTGAAGTACGGCGTCGATACCGGCAAAGACCTGGCCGAGATGAGCCTGGAAGAACTGCGCCAGTTCAGCGACCAGATCGAGCAGGACGTGTTCGCCGTCCTGACCCTCGAAGGCTCGGTCAACGCCCGCAACCACATTGGCGGCACTGCACCGGCCCAGGTGCGCGCGGCGGTGGTACGCGGCAAAGAGCTGCTGGCTTCGCGCTAAGCGGCTATGGGGCTGGCGAGCAAAGCTGTGCCGGCCTCATCGCAGGCTATCGCCAGCTCCCACAGGGATCTGCGCCACACCTCAATATTGGGGCTGTACGCGGCTTCTGTGGGAGATTCTATGGTTTTGTACAAGCCTGTTCCCGCCAGATATATCTCCTTGTGGCGAGCGGGCTTGCCCCGCGTTGGGCTGCGCAGCAGCCCCTTGGGTTTTCAGGGCTGCTGCGCAGCCCAACGCGGGACAAGCCCGCTCGCCACAACTGTCTATCATTTCCCATAGGATTAGGTCCAACCAGCAATGTTGCGGTTGCGCATGGCCTCTGTGGGAGCCTGCGATGAGGCCAGTACAGGCTTGCTCTGCACCTCGGCCCGCTCCCACCGCAGGAGCGGGCTTGCCCCGCGATTTCTTCTGGCCTTAACGCTTGCCGCTCTTGATCAACTCAAGAAACACCGGCATCGCCGCTTCCTTGTCGGCCACGATCCGCGCCATGTGCGGGTTCTTGCCTAGCAGGTCCAACAGCGCTTTGGCCTCAGGGAAGTCTGCCAACCAGTCGACACCCAGCACCTTCTTGCCCACCAGGCACGCAAGGTCGACCGAGAAGCAGAACATCAAGTCGGCAATCGTCATCTGCTCGCCAGCAACGTAGGGCGCAAAGCGGCCATTGCGCTTGAGCGTGGCAAAGCCTGCCAGCAGGTCCGCCCGCGCCCGTTCCTTGATCAGCGGGTCGACCGCCATACCAAAGAACGCCTCGGCGTAGCAGGTACGCGCTGGCAACTCGATATACAACTCGATTTCCCGCAGCAGCTCACGCACCTTGGCCTGGCCGAAGGCGTCGGCAGGCAGCAGCGCCTTGCCCGGTTGGGTCTGCTCGATGTAGTCGAGGATCACCCCGGTTTCGCTGAGAAAGCCATGCTCGGTCTCCAGCACCGGCACCTTGCCGCGCGGGCTGAGCGCGACCGACTGCGGCGAAGAGCCGCCGTAGAACAGCACTTCTTCGAAAGGCAGGCCTTTTTCCAGCAGGGCCAACTTGACCATGTTGTAGTAGTTGCTGACCGAGAATCCATGAAGCTTGAGCATTGAACAGCCTCCAGGCCGTGTGGGGATGGCCCGGCTGTTATAGCCGCCTGGCCCGCCGCTGACCAGCACCATGCCCGACGTCAATGGCCAGGCATTGCCGCCACGGGCGTGGCAAACTGTGTGCCTCAACACAGGAGTAGCGCCATGAGCGAGCAGCACGACATCGACGACAACGATGAAGAAGCCTTTACCGAGTCCACCCTGACCCAGGCGATCGAGAACCAGATCGAAAGCGGCGAACCGGCAGCGGCCAAGGCCACTTTCAACAAACTGACCCTGGTCGGCTACGAGCGTGAAGACATCCTCAACCTCATGGCCCACGTGCTGGCCATCGAGATCGACGCCATGCTCGATGAGGACCGTGCGTTCAACACCGCCTGGTACGAGGAGGCCCTGCGGGCCCTGCCCGAACTGCCACCTGAGGCGGATCAAGGCAATATCGAATAAGCATGACTACACTCCTGACTTCCATCCTTGTCTGGAAGTCAGGAGCCGTACCATGTCCTTCACCCCCGAACTGATCGCCGAACTCGAAGTGCTTGCACTGTTCAACCTGGACAGCCACCAGGAAGGCATCAAGGTCCACAGCAACGCCTCCCCTGCCCTGGTCGCCGCTGCCCAGCGCCTGCATGACAAACAACTCACCGATCAGCCCGATGGCGGCTACCTGACCAGCCTGGGGCTGGATGCCGCGCAAAACGTCCAACAAGTACTGACCATCCTCAAAGCTGCACAGCCTGCCTGACACTGCCCCACGGCCCCGTCCCTGCGTGCCGGCGATGGGGCCTGTTGCAGCGCTGAAAAAATGACGTCAAAAACCCTCGCGCTACTTATCCGACCTGTCCACTCAGGCTAAACTCGCCACAGCTTCCCGGCCTGCCTGAGTGCGCAATGAACCACCCCCACGAAATCCGTCCCGATATCGAGCAGGGCATCGACCGCAAGGAGCTGTCGCGCCTACGCGCGCGCTTTCTCAAGCTTAACCAGGGGCGTTTGCAGCGGGCCATGGGCGGGTTGTCAACGCGCCAGCAACAGGTACTGACGCTGTTGCCGCTGTGCCTTCACGTCAACCACCCGCTGCTGCCGGGCTATGTCTCCGGCAGCACCCCCGCCGGGGTGGCGGGTTTCGAGCCGGATGCCGAGCTGCTGGCCGAAGCCCAGCGCCTGACCCGTTCGTTCACCTACAAACCGCGCCACGGCAACCCACCACAACCCATCCACGGGCTGTTCCTGATGGGCAGCATGGGCACCCTGGCGCAGGCCGAACAGAGCGACATGGACTTGTGGGTGTGCCACGCCCCCGACCTTGGCGAACAAGCGCTGAACGAGCTGCGCCGCAAGTGCCAACTGCTCGAAGCCTGGGCAGCCAGCCAGGGCGCAGAGGCGCACCTGTTTCTGATCGAGCCGCGCAGCTTTGTGCAGGGTGAGCGCGACAGCCAGCTCAGCTCCGATGACTGCGGCACCACACAACACTATCTGCTGCTCGATGAGTTCTACCGCACCGCACTGTGGCTGGCCGGGCGCACGCCGCTGTGGTGGCTGGTGCCGGTGTACCAGGAGCACAACTACCACGCCTACACCCAGACCCTGCAGGCCAAGCGCTTCATCCGCGCCCGCGACGACCTCGACCTGGGCCACCTGGCGCACATCCCGCCCGGTGAATACGTAGGCGCAGGGCTGTGGCAACTGTTCAAAGGGCTGGACTCGCCCTACAAATCGCTGCTCAAGCTGCTGCTGACCGAAGTTTATGCCAGCGAACACCCCGCCGTTCGTTGCCTGAGCCTTGACTACAAGAAGGCGGTATTTGCCAACCAGCTCGACCTCGATGCGCTGGACCCTTACGTGATGGTGTACCGGCGCATCGAGCACTACCTGCAGCAGCGCGGCGAACACGCCCGCCTGGAACTGGTGCGCCGCAGCCTGTACCTGAAGGTCAACAAGAAACTCAGCGGCCTGGGCCGTGGGCGCAGTGGCAGCTGGCAACATCGCCTGCTCGGGCGACTGGTCGATGAATGGGGCTGGGACGAGCGCCAGCTGGCGCTGCTCGACAGCCGCAGCCAGTGGAAGGTACGCCACGTCACCGCCGAACGCCGCGAGCTGGTCGCCGAGCTGAACCAGAGCTACCGCTTTCTGGCGCAGTTTGCCCGTCGCCTGAACGCCAACAGCCGCGCCGATCAACGCGACCTCAACGTACTGGGCAGGCGCCTTTACGCCGCCTTCGAACGGCGCGCCGGCAAAATCGAGGTGATCAACCCAGGCATTGCCCCGGACCTGGCCGAAGACACCCTGACACTGGTGCAGTCGCCCAACCGCAAAGAGCCTGGCACCCACTACTGGAGCCTTTACAACGGCAACCTCGGGGTCACTGAGCTGGAATACACCAGCCCGCTCAAGCGCTGCCGCGAACTGTTGGAACTGCTGGCCTGGGCGCATCGCAATGGCGTGATCGACAACAGCACCCGCATCGCCCTGCACCCTGGCAGCAGCGACCTTAGCGAATTCGAGCTGTTCAACCTGATCGGCAGCCTGCAACAGGTCATTGCGCTGCCGCTGGGGCCCGTCAGCGAGGTCCGCCTGCTGCAACCCAGCGTGGCGGACGACATCCTGTTGCTGGTCAACGTTGGCATCGACCCGCTGCGCCATCACCGTGACCTGAACATCCTGATGACCACCGAGCGCACCGACTCGCTGAGCTATGCCGGCGTGCGCGAGAACCTGGTGCTCACCCTCGACCAGGTCACCGTCAACAGCTGGAACGAAGTGCTGGTGCAGCGCTTCGACGGCGAGCACGCGCTGGTGCGCTGCCTGCGCGACTTCCTCAACAGCCTGGGCACCCGCAGCCACCGCCCACGGGTCAGCGTGCGGTGCTACTGCCATAACCGCGCACCGGCCATCAGCCAACGGGTTGAGGACATCTTTGCCACGGCGCAGTCGCTGCTCGATCAGAATCTTGACCATCGCTACCTGCTGCAGGTAGCGCAGCACACCCATGTGCTCGAATTGCTGCAGGGCCAGGTCACCCTGACCACGCTGGCCAGCCACGACGAAACCGTTGCTGCACTGGGCGAGGAGCGCAATACCTACAGCCCGCTGCATCTGGATGGCAATGCCCTGCAGGACTACGACTTGCCGCTGGTTCTGGAGCAGGGCCAGCCGGGGTGCATCCAGGTGTTCTACCGCCTGCTCGATGGCTGGGCCGACCTGTACGTGCTCGATGAACACAACACGTTATGGCAGCAACGCCTGCCCCTGCAGGACGAGCAGCACCTGCTGCTGCCACTGCAGCGTTTCTTGCAGTCGACCGTGATGCGCCGTGACGCCCAGCTACCGCTTGATAGCCTGCAACAGGCTGCGCTGCAGATTACCTATCAGCAGTTGCTGCCCAACGGCATCGGCAAGGCGCGCAGCCTGGAGCCGCGCCCAGTCCCCCAGGAAAGCCCCAGCCAACCGTACTACGAGGTGCAGGCGATTCTGCAGACGGGCGCCGCAGAGGCGGTGCATGTCACGCTGTACTGCGACCAACAGGAATATTCCCAGCTCGAACACGGCGACCAGCTTTACCGCCTGGTCGCGCGGCAGATTCTCGACCAGCGTCGCAGCGCTGGCAGCTACCGCTGTTACATCACCGACCTCGACCTGTCCGAGTTGCTCGGTGACGAGGTGGGCTCTACCAGCCTGTATCTGCGCTACAAGCGCGAACTGGAGCAGGCCCTGAACGATGCCGTCGACCAGGCCGAGCGCCTTTGAGCCCGCGGGGCGAGCCTTCCAGGTTCATTACCCCGCCCCAACCCCGCACCCTCGCACCTCCTAACCGAGAGGAGTGTGCAACATGAATAAAGCGAACTGGATGGGCAGCATCCCGGACCTGGGCCGCCTGAAGATCCATGAACTGATTCTGCCCGGCAGCCACAACGCGGGGATGGACACGCAGGTCAACGGCGTGATCGCTCAGGAGCTGACCCAGGACGTCCCGTGCATCGAGCAGATCCGCGGCGGCGTGCGGGTACTGGACCTGCGCGTGCGGGCCTATACCGAGTACACCCCGGATCAGCCTTACCGCTACCAGCTTTACCACCTGAGCAGCTCGGGGCGGACATTGTTTGGCGACGTGCTCAACGAGCTGAAAGCGTTCTACCAGGACCCGGCCAACGCCAAAGAAATCGTGATCCTCGACCTGCAATTATTTGACCGCTTCTGGAAAGCGGAGCATGGCTGGCTAAGGGACGCCATGGAGAAGTACTTTGGCCATATGTTCATCCCCCTGTCGCTGTGCGAGCTGACCCTCACTGAGTTGTGGAGCCAACACCCTGGCAGGAACATCGTGGTGGCATACAACCACTATGACCGCGGCATCCACTGGCCAGGCGTGCGCCAGGTGTGGATCGGCGAAAACACCCCGTCGACCGCCGCGCTCAAAGCCTACCTGGACAAACAGCTGCCGGTGGCCACCGAGGCGGGTGAGCTCAGCGCGATCCAGTGCGCCAAATACAACATTGCCGAGCTGGGCCGGGCCGACGACTTCAGCGACAAGATCGATGAGTGGTTCCACTCGCAGGACCTGAACAGCTATATCCAGCGTTTTCGAATCATCCACACCGACTGGACGCTGCGCAGCCGTATCGTCGACAACTGCATCCATGCCTGCCAACTCAAGGCCGAAGACGCCGCGCCGGAGGCCTGACTGGTTCAGAGGTCGAAGTCGCCTGCGGCTTCTGGCTGATACTCGACAGCAAGCAGTTGCAACTTGAGGGTCTTGCCCCCTGGCGCCGGCCAGTCGATCTGTTCACCGACCGATAGCCCGAGCAGTGCGCAGCCGATCGGCGCCAGTACCGACACCTTGCCTTCAGCGCCTGCGTCTTTGGGGTAAACCAGGGTCAAGTGGTAGTCCTTGCCGCTGGCGATTTCGCGGCAGTGCACGCGCGAATTCATGGTTACCACGCCTGCTGGTACCTCTTCGTGGCCGACGACCTGCTCGGCACGATCCAGCTCCTCCTGCAAGGCGAGCACACCCGGCGTGCTTTCATCGAGACGGTCGAGCAACTGCTCGAGACGCTGTACATCCAGGCGGGTGAGGATGAGGGAAGGCTTGGTGCTCATGGTCCAGTCAGACTCCTTAGAACGTGCGGTTTTCCTGAGGCAGATAAAGCAAAACCCCGCCCAAGGGCGGGGTTTGTGAATGCTTTGGCGTCGACGACGCAGAACCCGACACTACCACAGCGGGGCAAATACTCAAGCCCACACGGTATTTGTGGCTAAGCCTGCGAGCGCGCCTGCAACGCCTGGGCCTCGCGGCAGATCTGCCGCCGCCGCTCGTCGTCGGCCGCCCGCCATTCGCGGATATGCTCGACATGCCGGTGGCAACCGGTGCACACCTTGTGTTCATCGAGCCGGCAGATGCTGATGCACGGTGATGGCACCGCAGGGCTGACATTGCTGTAGAGCGGCTTGGCTGGCCGAGGGGCGGTGGTCATCTCAGATCTCGTCGAAATCCAGCTTTTCGCCGGCACGTTCCCAGACGATGCGCTCAAGCATCTCGCCCAGCAGCTCATCGCTCTTCTCGCAGGTCCACTTGCCGCTTTCTTCGTCGTAGTCGAAGTGGAAGCCGCCGGAGCGATCGGCCAGCCACAGCTGACGCAGCGGCTCCTGGCGGCTGAAAATCAGCTGGCTGCCGTTCTCGAACTTGATGGTCAGGACACCCGCCGAGTTCTCCATGTCCAGGTCCATGCCGCTCTCGTCGAACAGGTCTTCAAGGGCCTGTTGGGTCGCGTCGACCAGGTCATGGAACCGCGCTTCACTCAAACTCATTGCTGGGGACCTCGAATAATGACTGCACACATGCAAGCCAGGCACGATAAGGGCGAAACCGCAAAGCCACAAGTCTTGAGCTGCACGCCGCCCGACGGGGCGGCCCTCGCATAGGCAATCGGGTGGTCGCTCGGTATACTCCGGCGTAATACTGCATATTTCTAAGGATTTCACCCATGAAGCGCCTGATTTCCTCCCTCGCGGCGCTGGTCGCGGTTGCCTGCCTCGTTTCGGCCTGCGGTCAGAAAGGCCCGTTGTACCTGCCAGAAGACGGCAAGGACGGCAAAGGCCCGAGTTCCTCGCGTCAGCACCAGCATGCGCACCCCGCCGCTGCCCAACCGCAGGACGATGCGGAACAAGAGCAGCCCGAGGAATAAGGAAGTCCAATGGACGCATTCAACTACCGCGGCGGCGAGCTGTTCGCGGAAGGGGTGGGCCTGGCGGCCATTGCCGAGCGCTTCGGCACCCCCACGTACGTGTACTCACGCGCCCACATCGAGGCGCAGTACCGCAGCTACACCGACGCACTGCAAGGCAGCGAGCACCTGGTGTGCTTCGCGGTCAAGGCCAACTCCAACCTCGGCGTGCTGAACCTGCTGGCCCGCCTGGGCGCAGGGTTCGATATCGTTTCCGGGGGTGAGCTGGAGCGGGTGCTGGCCGCCGGTGGCCGCGCTGACCGCGTGGTGTTCTCAGGCGTCGGCAAAACCCGTGAAGACATGCGCCGCGCGCTGCAAGTGGGCGTGCACTGCTTCAACGTCGAGTCCACCGACGAGCTCGAACGCCTGCAAGTGGTCGCCGCCGAAATGGGCAAGGTGGCCCCAGTGTCGCTGCGGGTGAACCCGGACGTCGATGCTGGCACCCATCCGTACATTTCCACCGGGCTCAAAGAGAACAAGTTCGGTATCGCCATTGCCGATGCCGAAGACATCTACGTGCGCGCCGCGCAGTTGCCGAACCTTGAAGTGGTCGGCGTCGACTGCCACATTGGCTCGCAACTGACCACCGTCGAGCCGTTCCTCGATGCCCTGGACCGCCTGCTGGACCTGATCGACCGCCTTGGCGAATGTGGCATTCACCTGCGCCACCTCGACCTCGGCGGCGGCGTGGGCGTGCGCTATCGCGACGAACAACCGCCGCTGCTGGCCGACTACATCCAGGCCATCCGCGAGCGCGTGGGTGATCGCGACCTGGCGCTGGTCTTCGAGCCTGGGCGCTACATCGTCGCCAATGCCGGCGTGCTGCTGACCCGCGTCGAGTACCTCAAGCACACCGAACACAAAGACTTTGCCGTGGTTGACGCAGCCATGAACGACCTGATCCGCCCGGCCCTGTACCAGGCCTGGATGGGTGTCAGTGCCGTGCAGCCGCGCGAAGGCGAAGGCCGCAGCTACGACATCGTCGGGCCGATCTGCGAAACCGGCGATTTCCTCGCCAAGGAGCGCACGCTGAACCTGGCCGAGGGCGACCTGCTCGCCGTGCAGTCGGCGGGCGCCTATGGTTTTGTCATGAGCTCGAACTACAACACCCGTGGCCGCTGCGCCGAAGTGCTGGTCGATGGCGACCAGGCCTTCGAAGTGCGCCGCCGCGAAACCATTGCCGAACTGTTCGCCGGCGAAAGCCTGCTGCCGGAGTGAACCCATGCTGCTGCGTTTCACCAAGATGCACGGGCTGGGCAACGATTTCATGGTCCTCGACCTGGTCAGCCAGCACGCGCACATCCAGCCCAAGCATGCCAAGCAATGGGGTGACCGCCATACCGGTATCGGCTTCGATCAGCTGCTGATCGTCGAAGCGCCGAACAACCCGGAAGTCGACTTCCGCTACCGCATCTTCAACGCCGACGGCTCTGAAGTGGAGCAGTGCGGCAACGGCGCGCGCTGCTTCGCCCGCTTCGTGCTGGACAAGCGCCTGACCGCGAAAAAACGCATCCGCGTTGAAACCAAAAGCGGCATCATCGAGCTGGATGTACGCAACGACGGGCAGATTTGCGTCGACATGGGGCCGCCGCGCTTCGTGCCGGCCGACATTCCGTTCGTGGCCGATGAACAGGCCCTGAGCTACCCGCTTGAAGTGGACGGCAAGGTCTACCCGATTGCCGCAGTCTCCATGGGCAACCCCCACTCGGTGCTGCGCGTGGATGACATCCACGCAGCGCCAGTGCATGAGCTGGGGCCGAAGATCGAGCACCACCCGCGCTTCCCGCAGCGGGTCAACGCCGGTTTCATCCAGGTAGTCGACCGCCATCGCGCCAACCTGCGGGTGTGGGAACGTGGCGCGGGGGAAACCCAGGCCTGCGGCACCGGCGCCTGCGCCGCTGCGGTGGCGGCCATCGCCCAAGGCTGGATGGATTCACCCGTGACCATCGACCTGCCAGGCGGGCGCCTGAGCATCGAATGGGCTGGCCCCGGCCATTCGGTATTGATGACCGGCCCGGCTGTCCGCGTTTTCGAAGGACAGGTTCGTCTTTAAGCGAGTATCTGCCATGACCGATCAGCCCAAGGTTGTACCCGAGCTCGACGCCGATGCGGTGGTCGCCTACCTGCGCGCCCACCCACGTTTTTTTGCCGAGCATGACGAGCTGCTGCTGGAGCAGCGCATCCCCCACCAGCGCGGCGACAGCGTCTCGCTGGTGGAGCGCCAGCTGACACTGCTGCGTGAGCGTAACATCGAGATGCGCCATCGCCTGTCGCAACTGATGGACGTGGCACGCGACAACGACCGGCTGTTCGACAAGACCCGCAGGCTGATCCTTGACCTGCTCGACGCCAGCAGCCTCGAAGAAGTGGTCATGGCCGTCGAAGACAGCCTGCGCCAGGAATTCCAGGTGCCCTTCGTCAGCCTGATCCTGTTCGGCGAAAACGCAGCGCCAGTCGGGCGCTGGGTGCCCGGCAGCGAAGCGCAGCAAGCCATCGGCGGGCTGATTGGCGGCGGCAAGACTGTCAGCGGCAGCCTGCGTGAG
This sequence comes from Pseudomonas farsensis, assembly GCF_014268805.2. Classification (GTDB taxonomy): domain Bacteria; phylum Pseudomonadota; class Gammaproteobacteria; order Pseudomonadales; family Pseudomonadaceae; genus Aquipseudomonas; species Aquipseudomonas farsensis. Next base: position 852,777 of record NZ_JABWRF020000002.1, on the reverse strand, counting down.
CATGAGCTGGCATTCCTGTTCGGCGACGGGCAGCACAAGGAAGTGGGCTCCAGCGCCGTGGCGACCCTTGAATACCAGGGGCTGCATGGCGTGCTGGCGATTGGCAGCCGCGACCCGCAGCACTATAAAAGCAGCGTTGGTACGCTGTTCCTCAGCTATATCGCCGAAGTGCTCGGCCGCGTAGTGCCGCGCTTCACCAACACGCTACGTTCGGTGCGCTGATGGAACGCCAACTGGACGCTTATTGTGCGCACCTGCGCAACGAGCGCCAGGTGTCCGACCATACCTTGCAGGCCTACCGGCGCGATTTGCTCAAGGTCATCGAGTTCTGCACCAGCCAGCACATCGCCGGCTGGGAGGCGCTGCAGGTGCAGCAGTTGCGCCAGCTGGTCGCCCGTCAGCATCATCAAGGCCAGGCATCGCGCAGCCTGGCGCGCATGCTGTCGGCGGTGCGCGGCTTGTACCGCTACCTCAACCGCGAAGGCCTGTGCCAACACGACCCGGCCACGGGTTTGTCGCCGCCCAAGGGTGAGCGGCGCCTGCCCAAGGTGCTCGACACCGACCGCGCCCTGCAACTGCTCGATGGCGGCGTGGACGACGACTTCATTGCCCGCCGCGACCAGGCCATCCTCGAACTGTTCTACTCCTCGGGCCTGCGCCTGTCAGAATTGACCGGCCTTGATCTTGACCAGCTCGACCTTACTGGCGGCCTGGTGCAAGTGGTCGGCAAGGGCAGCAAAAGCCGCGTGCTTCCGGTTGGGCGCAAGGCCCGCGAGGCCCTGCAGGCCTGGCTGCGCCTGCGCGGTATCGCCGCCCCCGTGGACGGCGCGGTGTTCATCACCCGGCAAGGCAAACGCCTCAGCCCACGCGCTATTCAGTTGCGGGTCAAGACTGCCGGTGAGCGCGAGCTGGGCCAGCACCTGCATCCGCACATGCTCCGCCATTCCTTCGCCAGCCACCTGCTCGAGTCGTCCCAGGACTTGCGCGCGGTGCAAGAGATGCTCGGCCATGCCGACATCAGCACCACGCAGATCTACACCCACCTGGACTTCCAGCACCTGGCCGCGGTGTACGACAGCGCCCACCCTCGGGCCAAACGCAGCAAAGGCACCGACTCATGAGCATTCAGCTGATCACCTTCGACCTCGACGACACGCTGTGGGATACCGCACCGGTGATTGCCAGTGCCGAAGTCGTCCTGCGCGACTGGCTTGCCGCCAATGCGCCGGTACTGGGCGGGGTGCCGGTTGAGCACCTGTTCGCTATCCGCGAGCGCCTGGTGCAGGCCGAGCCTGGCCTCAAGCACCGTATCAGCGCGCTGCGTCGGCGCGTGTTGTTCCATGCCCTTGAAGAGGCCGGGTACAGCGAGAAACAGGCGACTGAGCTGGCCAACGAAGGCTTTGAAGTGTTCCTGCATGCCCGCCACCAGGTCGAAGTGTTCCCTGAAGTGCAGCCGGTGCTGGAGGCCCTGCGCCACAGCTACAGCCTGGGTGTGGTCACCAATGGCAACGCCGATGTGCGCCGCCTGGGGCTGGCGGACTACTTCCGCTTTGCCCTCTGCGCCGAAGACCTGGGCGTTGGCAAACCGGACCCTGCGTTGTTCAAAGAGGCGCTCAGGCTTGGCCAGGTGCAGGCCGGCGGCGCGGTGCATATTGGCGACCACCCCGGCGACGATATCGCCGGGGCTCAGCAAGCCGGGCTGCGTGCGGTGTGGTTCAACCCGCAGGGCAAGGCCTGGACCGCTGAACGCGCCCCGGATGCCGAGATCCAGCGCCTGTCGCAATTGCCCGAGCTACTCGCCCGCTGGCACTGAAACGCGAAAGCGGGCTGGCCCAAGCCCGGAAAAGCGCCCACAAAAAAGCCCGCAGCGACGGCGGGCTTTTTTGCATTCAGCCACTTAGATAGGGCGGCTGCCGTACTTGTTGTCAGGCTTCTTGGGCGGGTCAGCGACCACATTGGCCTCGACTTCCTGCACCTTGCCGCCGCGCGAAAGGAATTCCTCCATCGCCCTGGCCAGTGCATCACGCTCTTTCTGCTTGGCTTCGATGCTCGGCATGTCATCTACCGAAACAGCCGCCTTGGACTTGCCCTTGGCCGCAGGAGCCGGGCTGCTGTCGTCATCGCCGGAGTCTTCAGCGCTATCGTCAGCTGCAGCTTCCAGACCGTCATCAGCCTCGTCATCGTCGCCTACTTCGAGGTCGTCGTTTTCCAGATCGTCGTCGCTCATGTTCTACCTCATGACTTGCGAAAGCAGGTTGGTTATAGACCCGTGCAGCCGTAGACCGGCTGCTACTGGTGAAAATTCAACTGGCCGTGGGTTGGCCATTAACTGGGCTGCCCGCCTCGGGATATGAGGCCGGGACCCTACAGGCCCTGCTTCGCACAGGACCTGGCCGTAAATACGCCCTGCTGGCCACAGGCTACTGCAAGCCTAGCAAAGGGTAGCGAAGTGTGTGGCTACGCGTGCAGCACTCTTCGGCGCGCATTCTAGCGCGCCCGCAGAAAAAGCAAAGCACCACAAACGCCCTATTGGTTGTAAGTTTTTGGCCGAGGTTGCGATAAGGCCATAGAAACCGTTTGCCCGCTACGAAACAGTAAATAACAGGCAAAAAAATGCCCGGCGAGCCGGGCAAGTTTTTTTAGCGTGGCAGTTACAAGTTGTAACCGCGCTCGTTGTGCTGAGCCAGGTCGAGGCCGACCGCCTCTTCTTCTTCGTTGACCCGCAGGCCCATCACCACATCCAGCACCTTGAGGATCACGTAGGTGATGATGGCGGTGTAGACCACAGTGAAGATCACGCCCTTGGCCTGAATCCAGAACTGCGCGCCAATATCGGTGACCGCGCCGAAGCCGCCCAAGGCAGGCGCTGCGAACACACCGGTGAGCAGTGCGCCGACGATGCCGCCGATACCGTGCACACCGAAGGCGTCGAGCGAGTCGTCATAGCCCAGCTTGCGCTTGAGGCTGGTGGCGCAGAAGTAGCAGATGATGCCCGAGGCCAGGCCGATCACCAGGGCGCCCATCGGGCCCACGGTGCCAGCTGCCGGGGTGATTGCCACCAGGCCCGCAACCACACCCGAGGCGATGCCCAGGGCGCTGGGTTTGCCGTGGCCGATCCACTCGGCGAACATCCAGCCCAGAGCGGCGGCGGCAGTGGCGATCTGGGTGACCAGCATGGCCATGCCGGCAGTGCCGTTGGCGGCAGCGGCAGAGCCTGCGTTGAAGCCGAACCAGCCGATCCACAGCATCGCGGCGCCAATCAGGGTGTAGCCCAGGTTGTGCGGCGCCATCGGCGTGGTCGGGTAGCCTTTGCGCTTGCCCAGTACCAGGCAGCAGACAAGGCCCGCGATACCGGCGTTGATGTGCACCACGGTGCCACCGGCGAAGTCCAGTACGCCCCAGTCCCACATCAGCGCGCCGTCACCGCTCCAGACCATGTGCGCGATAGGCGCATAGACCAGCACGAACCAGATGCTCATGAAGATCAGCATGGCCGAGAACTTCATGCGCTCGGCAAAGGCGCCGACGATCAGCGCGGGGGTGATGATGGCGAAGGTCATCTGGAAGGTGATGAACACCGCTTCCGGGAACAGCGCCGTGGCGGAGGTCAGGCTGTCAGGCGTGACGCCGTTGAGGAACGCCTTGCTCAGGCCGCCCACGAAGGAATTGAAGTTGAGCACGCCCTTTTCCATACCGGTGGTATCGAAGGCCAGGCTGTAGCCGAAAATCACCCACAGGAGGCTCATCAGGCCGGTGATGGCGAAACACTGCATCATCACCGAGAGCACGTTCTTGGAACGCACCATGCCGCCGTAGAACAGGGCAAGGCCCGGGATGGTCATGAACAGCACCAGCGCCGTGGCAGTGAGCATCCAGGCGGTGTCACCGGAGTTCAGCGCCGGGGCAGCTTCCTCGGCCAGGGCCAGCCCTGGCATTGCGAGGGACAATAGGGCTCCTAGCCCTGCGATCTTACGCAGAGTCATGTTGTTTTCTCCTGGGGCGTTGGGGTTTGGTGAGGCTTTTTTTGTTGCGCTTAGATCGCGTCGGTATCGGTTTCGCCGGTACGGATGCGGATCGCCTGCTCCAGATTGACCACGAAGATCTTGCCGTCACCGATCTTGCCGGTGTTGGCCGCCTTGGTGATGGCTTCGATTACCCGATCAAGGTCTTTGTCGTCGATGGCGACATCGATCTTCACCTTGGGCAGGAAATCGACCACGTATTCGGCGCCGCGATACAGCTCGGTGTGACCCTTCTGCCGGCCGAAGCCTTTGACTTCGGTCACGGTGATGCCCTGCACGCCGATTTCCGACAGCGACTCGCGCACGTCGTCCAGCTTGAACGGCTTGATGATGGCAGTGACTAGCTTCATGAAACTCTCTCCCGATTTGGTGGACTTGCCCCAGGAAAACAAACCCGTCTCAAGTCTAAGCGCAGCGCCTGGCTTTGTAACGCATCGTCGGCTCCATCCTCCCCGCCGACATGCATCGCGGCTGTGGCGAAGGGCCTTGCGCACCGCATGCTGTCGATGGACTGCATCAGTGCACGGCTCGAACAGGTCATTGCAGAAACCTTGCCACATCGCGCAAAGGCCCCAAAAACAAGTAGTTGCGTAAATCACTCAGGCTTGGCCAGTCGCCATCAGCGAAAACCTGCACCGTTTCGGTGCGCGACCTTTGGCCACGCTGCGCAAAAAGCGTGCAGGCCAAAGCCGCATGACCTGCGTGTTACACTGCCGGCCTTTCCAACGATCAGCGGATAGCCAGACATGCTCGCGCCCAAAGCCTTTCTCGATGCCCTGAGCGACCAGGCCTCGCGCCTGTTCAACAGCGACACCGCACAGCCCCGCGCCGAACTCGAAAGCCAGTTCAAGGTGTTGATGCAGGGCGCGTTCAGCAAACTCGACCTGGTCAGCCGTGACGAATTCGACAGCCAGATGGTCGTGCTGGCCCGCACCCGCGCGCGCCTTGAAGCGCTGGAAAAACAGTTTGCCGAACTGGAGGCACGGATGGCGCCGCCTGCTGCGGAGTCAGTCCTCGCCGAGCGTCAGGAAGACCGCCCCCCTGCAACTGAATGACACCGGCTGCCTGGGTATCGCAACTCGCGATGTTGCAATGTGCTCCAGGCGCCTGATGCCTTCGTCAACGCACCGGGCGCACACGGCGGGTGCCGAAATACACCCCGGCGGCCAGCCCAGCCAACGCCAGAATCGGCAGCGCGATCACAATTAGCCTGATCGAGTCGTTGTTGGCCTGTATTACGCGCTGGTACAGGCCATCGTCGTAAAGCACCTGCCCTTCAAGGGTGGCGAGCTCACGGATGATCACTTGGTCTGCGTGTGGTTCGACAACCAACCTTACTGGAGTGCCCTTGCGCAGGCCGGCCGCGTGGAAGGCTTGTGTGTTGGCGTACACGGGCCTGACCTGGCTGGCTGAGTCACCTGGCAGGGTGAACCGCACGCCAAACTGGGTCAGGGAGCGGTCCGGTTTCCAGGACGAACCATTACTGTTGACCGTTGCGCCCAGCCCGACCCAACTGGCCGGCTCCGGTGCTCGATAGGTCTGCCAGGTCACCAGGTATACACCCGCAACCAGCAGGGCAGTGAGGGCAAAGGACCAACAGCCAAGGGCCTTTGTTTTGCTGGGGAGGTGCCGGTGGGCACTGAGCAGATGCAGCATGGCATTCCTTGGCTGAATGGGCGCACAGGGTTTGAGCGCCCGGACTTTGACAAGATCCGCACCCACCTACTCTACCTTGAAGCGGCAGGCTTGCCAGGCGATACATGCAACTTTGGGAACCTTCCTACAAACAACTCCCAACATTAAACAAGATGAAACTTTCTTAAGTAACACCTTGCCTGTTGACTTACCCGCTATGCTCTCATAAAGTTCACCCGCCCTTGAAACGGGCCTTTATTAATTCTACGAAGAATTCAATGGACACAGTATCTAGTCGCTGCCTGGCCGCTCACTGCTGCCAGGCACCTGAATCAGAACGCCAGGCCCGCCCCCAAGGCCGGTCAAGCCACGCTAGAGCCTGATGCTCCGCCGTAGCTTGCCGCCCCGGGTGCCAGCCCGGCAGGAGGCAAGCTCATGAACTACATCGCAGACATCTGCCGTCGCCTGCACGCCCGCCTAGCGGCGCTGCAAGCCACGCGGCCCAAGGCCTCTGCGCCTAACCCCACATGCCTTCCAGGTGGCTCGCGACTGCGCGCCACCTGGCTGTCGTCGCCTGGCCATCACGGCCCGCGCCTGCACTGGCAGCAAGACGACAGCCAAAAACCACCGAGTCGCTGGGCCGGCCTGTTGTGCTTCGGCTGACCGGTACGGCGCTATTCGAAACCTGACAAACCCACCTTCAAGGCACGGGCTTTTATTATTAAAAGCCTGACGGCAATTTATTACCCATCACTTATCGGGGCAATTAAACCCATGGACTCAGCCAGTAGAAAGTTCGCTGCCGAGAATAACCCCGGCCTTCGCCAGCGAACGGACACATGCCGGAATAACTTGAATTCAAACCGATCGAAAGATCGCGGTTCGACGCACGTCCATTAATTGGCTTTGTGCGCCGCACCGCCTCCTGCGGCAGGAGCACAGCCAATGACCGTAAAAGAACGCAACACCCACACCACCGAAATGCACGCCGCCCGCGAAGCACGCAACGGCCTGGGCGTGACCTTCGCCAACCTCGACACCAGCGAACGGGGCCTGACCGACCACGAAGCCGCCAAGCGCCTGCTGCGCGACGGCCCAAACGAAGTGGCCCATGACCAGCCGCTGCCCGCTGTCGTGCAACTGTTGAAGGCCCTGCACAACCCCTTCATCTATGTGCTGCTGACGCTCGCGGCCATCAGCTTCGTGACTGACTACTGGCTACCGCGCCGAGCGGGCGAGCTGGACGACATGGACCTGACCAAGGTGATCATCATCCTCAGCATGGTCAGCGTCAGCGGCCTGCTGCGCTTCTGGCAGGAATACCGCTCGGCCAAGGCTGCCGAAGCCCTCAAGGCCATGGTCCGCACCACCGCCACGGTGCTGCGCCGCCAGCGCCACGACTGGCCATCGCGCCTGTGCGAGGTGCCGATGAACCAACTGGTAGCCGGCGATATCGTGCAACTGAGCGCCGGTGACATGATCCCCGCCGACATCCGCCTGATCGAGTCCCGCGACCTGTTCATCAGCCAGGCCGTGCTCACCGGCGAAGCGCTGCCGGTAGAGAAATACGACACCTTGGGCAACATCGCGCAGAAGTCAGCCGCACACAGCGGGCAAGACAGCGCCAACCTGCTCGACCTGCCCAACATCGGTTTCATGGGCACCAACGTGGTCAGCGGCCGCGCCCGGGCCGTGGTGGTCGCAACCGGCAAGGGTACCTACTTCGGCTCGCTTGCCAAGGCCATCTCCGGCTCGCGCAGCCAAACTGCTTTCGACCGTGGGGTGAACAGCGTCAGCAGCCTGTTGATCCGCTTCATGCTGGTGATGGTGCCGGTGGTGTTCGTGCTCAACGGGGTGGTCAAGGGCGACTGGAGCGATGCCTTCCTGTTCGCCCTGGCGGTAGCCGTGGGCCTGACGCCCGAAATGCTGCCGATGATCGTCAGCGCCAACCTGGCCAAAGGCGCAGTGGCCATGGCCCGGCGCAAAGTGGTGGTGAAACGCCTGAACGCCATCCAGAACTTCGGTTCGATGGACGTGCTGTGCACCGACAAGACCGGCACCCTGACCCAGGACCGCATCATCCTCGAACACCACCTCGGCGCCGACGGCCTCAGCGACCCGCAACTGCTCGAACTGGCCTGGCTCAACAGCCATCACCAAAGCGGTGTAAAAAACCTGATGGACCAGGCCGTGCTGCGCTTCGCTGGCGAAAGCCAAGGCTTCCAGGCGCCGCTGGGCTTCGCCAAGGTCGATGAACTGCCCTTCGATTTCCTGCGCCGCCGCCTCTCGGTGATCGTCAGGGACCCTCAGGGTGAACACCTGCTGGTGAGCAAGGGCGCCGTCGAAGAAATGCTCGCCATTGCCACCCATGTGCAGCGCGGCGGCGCGTGCGTGGCCCTTGATGATGTGCAGCGCGAGCAACTGCTGGCCACCGCCCGCCGCTACAACCAGGACGGTTTCCGCGTGCTGCTGGTCGGCACCCGCGCCATCGAAGCCCACCAGCACAAGGCGCAGTACCACACCGATGACGAGCAAGGCTTGGTGATTCGCGGCCTGCTGACCTTCCTCGACCCACCCAAGGACAGCGCCGGCCCCGCCATCGCAGCTCTGCGCGACATGGGCGTGCAGGTAAAAGTGCTGACCGGCGATAACCCGGTGGTCACCTGCAAGGTTTGCCGCGAAGTCGGCCTGGAGCCGGGCGAGCCGCTGCTGGGCCAGGACATCGAACGGTTGGACGATAGCCAGCTCAGGGCACAGGTCGAAAGCCGCAGCGTGTTCGCCAAGCTCACGCCCTTGCAGAAGTCGCGCGTGCTCAAGGCACTGCAAGCCAATGGCCACACGGTCGGGTTTCTCGGCGACGGCATCAACGACGCCCCAGCCCTGCGCGACGCCGATGTGGGTATTTCAGTGGACAGCGGCACCGACATCGCCAAGGAATCGGCCGATATCATCCTGCTGGAAAAAAGCCTGATGGTGCTCGAAGAGGGCGTGATCAAAGGCCGCGAAACCTTCGGCAACATCATGAAGTACCTGTGCATGACCGCCAGTTCCAACTTCGGCAATGTGTTCTCGGTATTAGTGGCCAGCGCGTTCATCCCCTTCATGCCCATGCTGGCGATCCACCTGCTGCTGCAGAACCTGCTGTACGACTTCTCGCAGCTGTCGCTGCCCTGGGACCGCATGGACAAGGAGTTCCTGGACCAGCCACGCAAATGGGACGCGCGCAATATCGGCCGTTTCATGCTGTGGATCGGGCCAACCTCGTCGATCTTCGACATCACCACCTTTGCGCTGATGTGGTACGTATTCGCCGCCAATAGCGTCGAAATGCAGGCGTTGTTCCAGTCGGGCTGGTTCATCGAAGGGTTGCTGTCGCAGACGCTGGTGGTGCACATGCTGCGCACCCGGCGGGTGCCGTTCTTCCAGAGCACCGCAGCACTGCCGGTGATTCTCGCCACCGGGTTGGTGATGTGCCTGGGTATTTATATTCCGTTCTCGCCGCTGGGGGCGATGGTCGGGCTGGTGCCGCTGCCGTGGGACTATTTCCCATGGCTGGTGGCCACCCTGCTCGGCTACTGCGTGGTGGCACAGGGCATGAAGACCTTGTACATCCGCCGCTTTGGGCAGTGGTTCTGAACGGTAGGTGCTGATGGTCACCACAGGCCGGGGCCAACCTGCCCCGGCTGCATCGCAGGCGCTGATGACGCGGAATATCAGGCTGTTGTGGTGAGCGGGCTTGCCCCGCGTTGGGTTGCGTAGCAACCCCAGCCATGAACAACGCGATGCATCTAACGCGCTTTTGATGCGGGTTTCAGGGCTGCTTCGCAGCCCAACGCGGGGCAAGCCCGCTCGCCACAAGAAGGTTTCCGCTCGCCCCCCTAAGCCCCCCACCCGAAACTCCGTGACTCACTTTCTGGAAAGCCCGACAGCCCAGCCAATCTATGCTTTGCCCTGCCGCAGGAAGCGGCTTCATTTCTGGCCAACACGGAGTGCCCAATGTCCCTCGCCCTCGTTCACAGCCGCGCCCAGGTGGGCGTGCTGGCGCCCGCCGTCAGCGTCGAGACTCACCTGGCCAACGGCCTGCCCGCGCTCACGCTGGTCGGCTTGCCGGAGGCCACGGTCAAGGAGAGTAAAGACCGCGTACGCAGCGCCATCGTCAACTCTGGCCTGGACTACCCGGCGCGGCGGATTACCCAGAGCCTGGCGCCGGCAGACCTGCCCAAGGACGGTGGGCGCTATGACCTGGCGATCGCGCTGGGCATCCTCGCGGCCAACGGCCAGGTGCCAGTGGCGGCGCTTGAAGACATCGAATGCCTCGGTGAACTGGCGTTGTCGGGGGCGGTGCGGCCAGTGAATGGCGTACTGCCCGCTGCGCTTGCGGCACGCGATGCCGGGCGGGCGCTGGTGGTGCCGCGCGAGAATGCCGAAGAGGCAAGCCTGGCCGGTGGCCTGGTGGTGTACGCGGTGGGGCATCTGCAAGAGCTGGTCGCTCACCTGAGCGGCCAACTGCCGCTGCCGCCCTTTGCCGCCAACGGCTTGCTGCTGGAGCAACGGCCTTACCCCGACCTCAGCGAAGTGCAGGGCCAAAGCGCCGCCAAGCGTGCCTTGCTGGTGGCCGCTGCCGGTGGCCACAACCTGCTGTTTACCGGCCCGCCAGGCACCGGCAAAACCTTGCTCGCCAGCCGCCTGCCGGGGCTGCTGCCGCCGCTGAACGAGCGCGAAGCGCTGGAGGTGGCAGCCATTCGCTCGGTCAGCGGCAGCGCGCCGCTGGACAGCTGGCCGCAGCGCCCCTTCCGCCACCCGCACCACTCGGCCTCGGGGCCGGCACTGGTGGGTGGGGGCAGCCGCCCGCAACCCGGTGAAATCACCCTGGCGCACCATGGCGTGCTGTTTCTCGATGAGTTGCCGGAGTTCGAACGCCGGGTGCTGGAGGTGCTGCGCGAACCGCTGGAATCGGGCGAAATCGTTATTGCACGGGCCAAGGACCGGGTGCGTTTTCCGGCGCGCTTTCAGTTGGTGGCAGCGATGAACCCCTGCCCCTGCGGCTATTTTGGCGACCCCAGCGGCCGCTGCCGCTGCAGCCCCGAGCAGATCCAGCGTTACCGCAACAAACTGTCGGGCCCGCTGCTGGACCGCATCGACCTGCACCTGACCGTCGCCCGCGAGAACACCGTGCTCGGCAACCAGCCCAGCGGTGAAAGCAGCGCCAGCGTGGCCCAAGTGGTGGCTGAGGCGCGGGAGCGCCAGCAATGCCGCCAGGGCTGCGCTAACGCCTTTCTCGACCTCAAAGGCTTGCGCCGCCATTGCGCGCTACCGCAAGCCGATCAAACCTGGCTCGAAACCGCCTGCGAACGGCTGACCCTGTCACTGCGCGCCGCCCATCGCCTGTTGAAGGTGGCGCGAACGCTTGCCGACCTGGAGCAGCTCGATGCCATTACCCGCGCGCATCTGGCCGAGGCGTTGCAGTATCGGCCGGGGTCTTGAGTGCAGGTGGTAGCAGCAGGAGGGCCGCCACCAAGGCCACACAAGCGCCGACCACAAATGGCGATGCCGCGCCGAGCACCGGCAACGTTGGCACCAGCGTGCGGTCGAGCGAGCGGCTGGCGAACAGCTCGGCCCAACCTTGGCATACCGCACCCGCCAGCACCGCCACAGCAGCCACCACCCACGGGCTGCGGTGCAGGCGCATGGCAGCGCATACCCCGCCAATGAACAAGCCTGGTAGCCCGTAAGTGACCAAGCCGCCAAGCATCAGCAGCATGGCCAGGCTGCTATAAATGGCCACCGCTTCGATAGGCCTGCCCGTGAGCGGCGCCGCCAACAAGCCACCAAGCACCGCCGCGAGCCCTGTCAGGGATGGCGCGCACACAAAACCCAGCACTACCCGCCGAGTTGGATAACGCCGCGGCATCATTCACCTGCTGCCGGCAACGACGATGGACGCGGCAATAGCCAAAACCCCATCACCAGCGCCACGCCAGCGGCAAGCACGGTCGGGGTGGCCTGCTCCAGTACCGGCAGCGTCGGGATCGCCCTGTCGGTATCGATCAGGATGCGAAGCAATTGGCCCCACCCATAGCCCACAGCGGCGCCTACCAGGCTCAGGCCAGCCAGCGCGGCCAGGGTGCGGCGCAAGCGCAGCACCACGCACATCACCCCGATCAACCCGGCAGGCAGGCCGTAGTACAACAGGCCGAACAGCATGAACAATGTGCCGAAGTTGAAATAGAACGATGGCTCTTCAGTGGTACCGGTGGTGACCAAGGACGCCAACAGATCGCCTACTACCAGGGCCAACCCCATCAGCGCCGGGGCGAAGACGAACCCGGTGATCACCTTGCCACGCGGGTAACCGTTTTTGCTGGTCATGGCACACACCCTTGCCCGGACGAATAGTTGAGCAGCTTGCAGCCATATTTGATGCGGGAATCGTAATTCAGGATTTCAATGCCGCCGGGCATGGTCTGGTAGTCCTGAAGGGCGCCCTTGACCAGCCCGTTATCGGAATTGGTCATATCCTTGGACCTGTTCACGAACCAGGTGCGGTCCTTCAGATACTTCTCATGCACCGGCTGCAATACCCGCTGCTCGTTCTTCAACTGATTGATGTCCCACTGCACGGGGTCTGCGCCATTGTTGTACAACGACTTGAAGTTGTCGAAGCCTGCCTCGATCAGCGCGGCGCCCGCAGCCTCCCGCCATTCATAGATTTTCGGCGCATGGTAGCCGGTCAATGCCACTGCGCCGCCAAGGAACGTCAGCGACGAACCGTGCCCGTCCGCACCAAGCCCCGTCAAGCTCGCACGCGATACCAGCTCTGCGCCATAGAACCATTTGGCCCCGGAGCCGAGGTTGAACTCGTACTTGTCGCTGGCACCGAAGAAGTCGGCGCGGTTGTCGATGCTATTGACGTAAAGCGGGAAGACGTCCTTGGCATCCTTACCGTTGTACAACTGGTCGAAGGTGGCACCCGAAGAGCGGCCAACATCGCTGTTCATGTAGTCCCAGGCATCCTGCATGGCCACATACTTGATCGCCGTGGTCATGGCATTACGGCAAGCATCACTGCTCGGCGCCACAGTGCACAGGGACTTCATTTCTTTATCGAGCATCTTGCTCAGCGCTTCGGCATCATTGATTGCCTTCTCTTTCTGCGCCTGGGTCGAGCAGGTATCACCGGCCAGGCACGCTTTGACCTCGTCCATTTTCTGGTGAGTGAGGTAGTTGTACTGGGTCGAGTTGGCCGCAACCCAAGCGCCAGTCTGCAGGTTCTTGGGATCGTCGCCCTGGGTTGACGCCACCAGCACGCCGATCACCTGGGAGTTCATGGTCAACAGGCCTTTGCGTTTGGTGTCGTCCATGTCGGCATATTGCTTGGCCAAGGTATCGACCAGCGCCTCGTTGACCCCAGCTGCCAGCGCACCGGTGCGGAAGTCGCCACCGGCCGCTTCTGCCGCCAGGCCGCCCATTACCGCGTGCATGGCGACCTTGCTGACGCTGCCGTTCTTGATGTCCCAACGGTCCGGGCTGCTGACATCGCCGATCAGGTTGAACCCGGCCGCAGCAAAGCTGTTGGCCAGGCTGCTGCGCAGCGCATCACTGAACGAACTGTCGCCGCCCAATGCACGGTCGAGCACAGTCGAGGTGCCGTTTTGCAGCAACTGGTTGCCGGCAAAGCGGCCCATGCCTTCAAGCGATGCCAGGCCGCCAACAGGCGCCACCGGCGCGGTGTCGGGCACAACGCCTGGGGCGCCGGTTTCGGTGCCGAGCCAGCTGTCATACACCCCAGCGGTCAGGCCGGCGGTGATGCCGGTGACCAGGTAGCCCCGCACCGCATCCTTGGACGTGACGTCCTTGAGCACCAGCTCCAGGTTGCCCTTGTTGTTGATGGTGCTGACCGCAGCGCTGCCGGCAGCCGAGGAAATCACTGCCGTGGCCGCCACGTTGGCCCAGCCGGCAGCAGTGGTCGCGGTGGCCGCTGCCCATACCGAGGTGGTGGCAGCGGCGGTCCCGGCGGCCGTGCCAGCTGCGGTACCTGCGGCAGCGGCGCCTGCGGTTGCGCCCGCGGTTGCCCCACCGGCACCGGCCGCACCGGCTACCAAGCCGCTGGCCGCGCCTGCGGTGAAGTAGGCGACCACAATGGCGATCACCATTGCCGCTGCGCCGCCGAGGCTGGAATTGTTGTACTTGAACGAGTCGTGGACTTCCTTGACCCGCTTCCAGTCAACATCGCCGCGCTGCTCCATGTCCTTGAGCCAGCCCATGCTTGGGTCAGCCTGCACCATCGCGTCGATGGTCTGGCTGACCGACTGCTGGTTGACCTCCTTGAGGTCGATGGAAAGGCCGTCGACCGCCTTGACGATGATGTCGCCTCGGGCGCCAAGCTGGCTCTGCAGCACGGTTTCGTCGGTGTTGCCCTTGCCCTTGGAGGACTGCCAGACCACGCTGCTCTTGCTCTTCTCGTGGCTTTCCTGGTCGAGGTCCTTGACCGCCTCGAAGGTGATCGCGCCGCCGCTGTCGAGCAGCAGCCCACCGCCACTCTGCAAGTTGGCGCGCTGGTAGCGCTGGTCGCCGCCGCTGGCCAGCACCAGGTCGCCACCCGTGGTGATCTGGCTGCCCACTGCACGCACTTGGGTGACTTCGTCGCGGCGGGTCTTCTTGCTGCCCCAGGAGCCTTTCTTCTTCATGTCGTAAAGGTGGTAGGTGGTGTTCTGCCCCGCCAGCAGCTCCAGTTGCTTGCCGGCATACAGGTACGCTTCGTTGCCGGCTTTGAGCTGGCTGGCCATCACCAGCAGGTTGCCATCGGCGAGCACGCCAAGGTCGCCACCGGCTTCGATGACGGTCGCTTGCTGCTGCAGGCTGCTGTCCTGGCGCTCGACCTTCTTGCCGCTGCGCTTGTAGCGGTACTCGCTGCTGTCTTCGTTGGCGGCAGCGGCGAGGGTGATGTCCTTGCCGGCGCCCAGGGTCACGTCGCCACCGGCCTTGACCTTGCTGGCGATGATCGCCAGGTTTTCTGCGGCGCTGGCGGCCAGGTTGCCACCCACACTGACGTCGCTGCCGTGCTGCGTGGTCTGGGTGCTGTTCCAGTAGTGGCGCTTGTCCTGGCGCAGGCGATTTTGCTCTTCGACCGCCGAGGTGATGATCAGGTCGCCGCCCGCCTTCAGCTCTGCGTTGCCGCCCGCCTGCAAGCGCGAGCCGACGTTGAGCAGGTCGCCACCGGCCTGCAGCTTGAGGTCGTTGCCGGCCTCGATCACCGACGCCTTGCCGACCACGCTGGTGGTCTGCGCGTAGCCTTTGCCGCTGAGGGTCTGCTGGCTGACGCTGCGCTCGTTGATGATGTCGCCGGTAATGGCCACGGCGCTGACGTCCTTGCCGCTGATAACACCGGCCTGGGCGTTGTGGATGCTTTGCGTGGCCAGCAGTTGCAGGCGCTGGTCGGCCTGCATCAGGCCGGTGTTGAGGATGCCGCTGGCGCTGGCGTCGAGGTTGGCGCTGGCGCGCAAAGTGCCGCTGTTGCTCAGCGAACTACCGCCGATCAAGGTCAGGTTCTGGCCCTGCATCAGCGCGCCGGTTGGCGCCAGGCGGTCACCGGCCTGGGCCAGGTATACCACCGGGGCCAGCACGCGCTGGCCGTTCACTTCGCGCTCTTCGAGCCAGACGATATCGTGGGTCAAAGCCGCGACCTGCTCGGCCGACAGGCCCACGCCCAGCGCCAGGTTCAGCGCCTCCTTGCTGGCCACGGCGTTGTCCATCAGGTAGCGGAACTGCTCCTCGTCATTCTTGAAGCCATCGAGCAGGCGCTTGCCGGTGCGCGCGGCCACCGCCTGTTCGATCAGGCGCTGTTCGTACAGGCCGTCGCCCAGGCGGCGTTGCGCCTGATCGGGGTCGAAGCCCAGTTGGCCGAGCATGTAGTCGGAGCTGACAAAGCGGCCCAGGTCGGCGAATGCCGGGTTGGTTTCTACCAGGTAGTTGTGGCCAGGGTTCTGCACCACCTGGAACAACCCATGCTCGCCACCCGGCAGGCTGAAGCCCGGCAGCCCCAGCGGGTCGACCGCCTGCTGCGCGGTGTCAGCAGGCAACTGCGGGTTGAGGCGAACCACCAAGGTGTCGGTGGCGCTACCCACGCCTGCGTCCAGGCCTTTGCCGCTGCCGTCCTGCGGCGCCTGATGGGCAAGCACGGCGGTGTTTTCCAGCGGCTGGCTGGCCTGGATATGCACGTTGCCACCGGCCTGGATGATCGCCGGGGCCGCGATGCCGAGCGGGGTTTCACGCTGCACATCGCTGACCAGGTTCCAGCGCTCCAGCGCGGTCGGCATGGGCGCAGGTTCGGTCAGGGCGTTGTACGGGTTGATCCAGGCTCTGCGGAAGCGCTTGTCGGTGCCGTTGGTGATGCGCCCGGTGTTGAACGTGCGCTCACGTTCCACTGTGGCAAACGCTGCACCGAGGTTCTCAAGGGTGGTGGCTTCGATGCGGATATCACCACCGGCGCTCAGGGTGCTGTAGTGGTTTTTCACCGCGCCGCCGATCAGGGTCAGGTTGGCGCCGCTGTGGATTCGCGAAGCAGCCGAGTCCGCCAGCACGCGGGTTTCGAATTGCTCGGTGGCAATGTAATCGACGTTATGGTGATCGCCACTGCAGTCGTAGCATTTCACGTCGACGCGGCCAGCGGTCTGCACCAGGCCCCAATCGAACACATCCTTGCGGTTATCCAGGCGCGCCGCGCGGATATCCAGGTTGCCGCGTGATTCGATACTGCCAGACAGGTTTTCCACAAGGGTCAGTGCGCTGCCAGCATCATCACGGGCAATGTCCAGCGCGCCCAGGCTGTAGATATCGCCCAGGCGGTTGGTCAGGCTGGCAGTGCGCAGGGCCATGTCGGCGCCGCTGAAGATCAACCCGCGCTCGTTGCGCAAGGCATCAGCTTGCAGGCGCAGAGCGCCGGCGCTGCCGAGGGTGCCGAAGTTTTGCAGGCTGGCGGCTTTGGCCAGCAGGCTGTCCTTGGCGGTGATGCTGCCTTGGTTGCTCATTACCCCGGTGGTCACCAACTCGGCTGACGCGCCGGCGCGAATGTCGGCAGATGCACCGAAGCTCGCACTGGCGGCCTCGAACAGCAGCTTGCCCAGGCTGTGCAAGCTGCCGTTGCCGCTGTAGTCGCCGCTCAGGCGCAGTTGCAGCGCGCCGTCGGTGGCGATCAGGCCGTCGTTGACCCAACTGCCGCCGGTGGCGACGATGTCCTGGCGCGAGACCAGCGCACCGCTGCTGGTTTGGGTGAACTGGCCGATGTTCAGGGTCAGCCGCTCGGCCTGTAGTTCACTGGTGTTGGTCCAGCTCGCGGCATCCACGGTCAGTTCGCCATTGCTGATAAAGCGCCCGCCCGCCTGGCCGAGGTCGGCCAGGCCCAGGGTGAAGCCTGAGGTGCCCAGGTGGCGCAGGGTGCCGCCTTGGTTGGTAAGGCTGGCGCTGGTCAGCTTGAGCCCGGCGTTGCCCACCTCGACCAGGCCGGCATTGTTGTTGAACAGGCCGTCCACTTGCAGTTGGCTGCTGCCATTGCTGCTCAGTGCGCGCAGGCGGCCTTCGCTGTTGGTCAGGCTGCCAGCGGCCAAGGTCAGGCTCTGCGTGGCTTCGACCAGCCCTTTGCTGTTATCCAGCGCGCCGCTCAGGGCCAGGTCGATGTTGTCCGCCGCCAGCGTGCCGCCTTGGTTGTCCAGGCTGGCGCCGTCGACCTTGAGGGTGTGCTTGGCAAGCATTTCACCGGCCTGGTTGGCGACCGCGCCCCCCGTGATGGTGAGGTTTTTCTGCGAAATGATCTGGCCGTTGGCGTTTTCCAGCCGCTCGGCCTTGAGGGTGCTGGTGCCGGCGCTGACCAGCTTGCCACCGTTGTTATCCAACGTTTTCACGTCGGCATCGAGGGTGCCATGGCTGACCATCTGGCCGCGGTTGGTCACCCGTTCAGCCCCCAGCAGCAACCTACTGTCGGCCACCAACGTGCCGTCGGCCTTGACCCCGGCTTCGACCACACCGGCGTTGTCCAGCGCGCCGCCTTTGACCTCGACCTGCTTGCCCGCCGCCAGGCTCTTGCGCACCACTGTCGTGTCGCTGGCCTGAACCGTGGCCTTGTTGCCGGCATAGGTGTCTTCGCCCAGCTCGATCCGTTGCGCAGTCAGGTTGATGTCACGGCTGGCGGCGACGCGGGCCATGTTGAGCTGGCCATTGGCGTCGATCTGGATATCGCCTGCGCTGGCCGCCATGTCGCCGGCAAGCTTCACGCCCACGCCTTTCTCGGTGCCCACCAAGCGGATGGTGTTGGCGTACATGCCGCCCAGTGCCGAGCTGTCGATGGCCAGGGACGGTTTTTCGCGGCCATCATCGGCCTTGGCGGTGGCGGCCAGGGTGTTGGCGTCGACCTCGTTGCGCCCGGTAATCACGTTCAGTTCGCGGGCATGCAGCTCGGCGTTGATCTGCGTGCTGCGGGTGATCAGGTCGAACTGGTCGACATTGCCCGCATTCAGGCCCCGACCTTCGATGGCAATGGCGCCGCCATCGACGTCGAAACGTTGCAGGCGGCCATCATCGAGCACCGGTTTACCGGTGGTGAGGGTGACCCGCGGCGTGTTGATGAAGCCGCAACCGTCGCAGGAAATGCCGTGCGGGTTGGCCACGATCACCCGCGCCGAGCGCCCGGCAACTTCGGTGTAGCCCTTGAGCTGGGTGGAGTTGGCCCCCGTCACCTCGTTGAGGATCACCCGCGCGCTACCGTTCTTCAGGTTGGCGTTGCCATTGACGTACCCACCCAGCTGGGTCTTGGTCAGCGTCTGGCTGTTGTTGAGGATCAGGCCCTGGCTACCGACGTTGTAGTCGTTGAACTTGTTGTGCGACAAGCCGCTGCCGTTGGGCGTGGCGATGTTGACCACAGGCACGCCGTTGTTGGCCTGGCCCACGCTGGTATTGCCACCGGCGCCACGGTCAACCGCCAGTTGCGCCGCCGTCGCCAGCACCGGGTTGAGTGTCAGCACGCCGGTCAAGGTCAGGGCGATATGCTTGAACAGGGGACTACGCACGTCCATGTCGGTACTCCAGGCGGCCATCCGGCCGGCTTGTCAGAAAAACACGTCGAATCGGAAATACACCGGGCGCTCACCGCGCTCCAACGCATCAGGGCGCTCCAGCGAGCGGGCAAAGCTGACCGACGCCGCCACGTTTTCACCCCGGGCGGCCAGCTCGATGGCGTTGCCGGACATGCGCCCGGACTCGCCCTTGTTGTAGCGCCCGTGCTGAATCACACCGACGTCATAGGCAAAGGCCACGCTGTATTCGTGAACGAACGGGCGTAGCGGCTCCCAGGTGACGGGCCGGCGCCAGCGCAGTTGGTTACGCCAGTAGCCGCCGCTGTCGCCAGACAACGACTCATCCTGAAAACCACGCACCGAGGCCAGCCCGCCAATGCTCACGCGCTGGGGGCTGTACAGCACGTCTTCACTTTTTTGCCCGTAGGCGAGGCTGTCGAAGCTGAAGGCTTCGCCCCACAGCGCGAACGGCTGCAGGTAGCTCAGGGTCAGGGTGTACTTGTTGTAGCGGGCAACCGGCGCGCCGCCACGGGGGTTGCCCTCGCCCTGGGCGTCGAAAGCGCCGATCCCGCGTTGCCAGCCGATATCGCCGTTGACGTAGGCGCTGCCGATACGGCGGCCATGGTTGAAACCCACCTGCATTTCGCTGAGGCGGGTACTGGAGGTGTCGATGCGGTTGCCGAGGATGAAATTGTTGGTGCGCAGGTGGCTCAGGCCCAGGGTCATGCCGGTCTTGCTCACCCCGTCGCGGTGCAGCACGCGGTCGGCGCGCAGGCTGTGGATCTGGCTGTCGCCATCGAATTCGATGTCCGGGCCGTTGTCCTTGAGCACGGTGCGGTAGTAGCTCTGGCTGTAGCTGTAGCTGAGGTTCCACCAGCCATAGGGCACTTGGTACATCAGGCTCTGGCTGTGCGAATGGCGGTCATGGTCGCTGACGGCATCACCGCTGGCGCGCAGGCTGAGTTGGTCGGCCAGGCCCAGCGGGCTGTCCCACTCCAGGCCCACGCCCCATTGCTGCTCGCCGGTACTCTTTTGCCCGTCGTTGTGGCGGCTCAGGGCCACGCGCCAAGGCTTGTCGCGTTCGCCTTGCAGGCCAACGCGGCTGCCACCGACCGCCTCGCCCGGCAGCAGCTCCAGCTGCGCAGGGCGCGAGGGCAAGCGGTTGAGCTGGTCGACCAGTTGCTCCAGCTCGCGCAGGTCGAGCGGCTCGCCCACCTTGCCAGGGAAGGCCATGGCCAGTTCCCGGTCACTGGCCATCGCCGAGCTGTCCAGGCCTTCCAGGCGCCCTTCGACCACGACGATGTTGAGCACGCCGGTGGACAGGTCCTGCTGCGGCAGGTAGGCGCGGGAAGTGACGTAGCCACGGTCGATATAAGCAGTGGTGACCGCCTTGAGCACGTTGTTCAGTTGCCCGGCGCCCAGGCACTGGCCGACAAAGGGCTCCAGCAGTTGCTGCTGCTCGGTTGGGCTGAGCAAGGTGACGCCTTGCAGGCGGATCTCGCCGATCTCGAAACAGCGCTGGTCATCGGCTGGGGCCAACGGTTGCGCGGGGGCTTCACCGGGCAGTTGGCGCAACTCGTCCAGGCGCTTTTGCTGCTCGTCGAGCAGGCGCTGCTGGCGGTCGCGAATCAGGTCGCGGTCGCCGGGAGTTTGGGCCAGGGCCAGTGTTGGAATAAAAAGAGAGAGGCAGACGATGAGTCCACCGAAACGGGCAAACATGCCTTCAGTCCCTTGAATAGCATTTGTGTAGGAAAATTCGCGAGGAATTAGACACTAAGAAGTTTGAACTACGAGATAGTTCAAAGTGCGGGGGATAAATTGTTTAGATATCAAAGTGCCGGTATTGGTAATATTGTTTTGATATTATTTTGATTGCCGGCGTGCAGACTGCGCGGTCTGGTGTAGGAGCGGCCTTGTGCCGCGAAAGGGCTGCAAAGCAGCCCCGGCGATAGTGCAGGTGGCTAACATCCTGGGGCCGCTACGCGGCCCTTTCGCGACGCAAGGCCGCTCCTACACGAGACGGCGTGAAGTGCAAAAACGCCGGGGCAGGTTAAAAACCATCACTTGGCCAACGCCACCGCCACTGCCTCAAGCAACGCCTCTTCAGTGAACGGCTTGCCCAGGCATGCAATCGCGCCCTGCCCCAGCGAGGCATCGCGCGCCGCGGGGTCCCAGTGCGCCGACATACAGATCACCGGCAATGTACAACCCAGCCGGCGCAGCTCGCGCTGGATCTCCTGGCCGCTGCGGCCTGGCATCTTCAGGTCGACCAACGCACAGTCCGCATCATGCGCCTGGGCCGATGCCAGAAACGTATCGCCATCCGCGAAGGGGTAGGCCTCGAACCCCGCCGAGCGCAGCAGGTTGGCCAGGCTTTTACGCACCGAGGCATCATCGTCGACAATGCACACTCGCACTTTGTCGCGCTGCCCCGGCCTGCTCATGCGGCGCCCTGGTCTTCGGCCCGGCCATCGCCTTCAACCAGCCGATGCATGGCCACCAGTTCCACCAGCGAGCGGGACTGCATCTTGTTCATGATGTTCTTCTTGTGCACCTTGGTGGTCACCTCGCTGGTGCCGATTTGCCGGGCAATCTCCTTGTGCGCCAGCCCCGCCACCACCAGTGCGAACACCTCGCGCTCACGCGGGGTCAGGCGCTGGTACTTGTCGCGCACCTGGCGCGCATGGCGCCACTCGCGCCCGGCGCTGACTGCGCGGGCACGCACAGTGCCCAGCAGCGTCAGCAACTGGTACTCGTCGAAGGGTTTGGTAAGAAACTCCAATGCCCCGGCGCGCATGGCCTGGACGGTCAGCGGGATGGTGCCGTAGCCGGTCATGAACACGATTGGCCACGGCAGGTCGAGCCGGCGCAGCGCCCGCTGCAACTCAAGCCCGGACGCTGCTGGCAGGTTGATATCCAGCAGCAGGCAGGCATAGGGAGTGTCCCACTGCTGCTCAAGCAACTCTTCAGCCGAGGCATACAAGCGGTGGGGGATATCTTCGGCGCGGAACAGCCGGCCCAGCGCTGCGCGCACCGACGGGTCATCGTCCACCACCAGCACCGGCACGGCCTGGCCTGCGGGCTCCAGCGCGTGGCTGTCGAGCGGGTAGGCTGCACGGCCAGCGGCCAGCACCGAGGTGTCTGGCGCAAGGTCGGCCTGCAACCGATAGCCGCGGCGTGGCACGGTCTGGATCACCTGCTTGTCGCCCAGCCACTTGCGCAGCAGCGACACCTGCACCTGCAGGTTGTTGTCCTCGACCACGGTGCCCGACCAAACCTGGCTGAACAGTTCATCCTTGCTCACCACCCGCCCGTTTGCGCGCACCAGCGTTGCCAGCACCTCGAACGCGCGGCCGCCCAGCGGGATCGGCTGGCCGTCACGAAACGCCTCGCGCCGCTCCAACGACACCATGGCTTTGCCTATGCGGATCATCGCGTCCTCGACTATCACTGGCTGGGCAATTGTGCGGCCCCGCCACTGTAGGCCGGGACACACGCAGGAACCATTATCCCGAGGGATAACAGGGTGATTTGACTATACACAGCCGCACGCCCCACGCCGTCTGGCGAGGGGGCCATTACGGTCAGAATGGTTCCCGTTCCTGCCAAGCCGCCGCGCACCGGCTTTGCACGCCTGAGCGCTCCGTATACTCAGGCTCGCAAGCCGTCTGGAGGGGCCATGATGCTCGATGAACGCCTCGTTCTCGTGCCCATCGACAACGATCCGTCGATAGACGAACACTGGCTTGGCCGCTGCACCTCGGTGCCCCTCGGCCAGGAGGGTGAGCTGTGCCACTTTCGCCTGTTCGACGCCGCCCGCCGCCAGGCCTGGATCGCCATTCGCGCCCCGGTAGAATCGCCGGCCGCCTGCCTGCGCCTGGAGCGCGACTACCGGCTGGCGCTGGACCCGGCCTGGGCGGTGTTGCCGGCGGCCTTCGTACGCTCGGCAGAAGGCCCGTTGCTGGTGTATCCGGCGGGCCTGTCACTGGCCGACCTGATCAGCCAGGGCCGCCCTACCCTCGACACCTTCTTGCAACTGGCGGTAAACGCAGCCAGCACCCTGGCCCTCGCCCAGCGCGGCAACGCCCTGCACGGTGCCCTGCAAGCACACCATTTTCTGATAGGCGAACAGGCCCAGGTGCGCATCGGCGGCTGGCGCGCAGAGGCTGCCGAAAGCATCGGCAACCCGCTCGGCAACTGGGCGTACCTGGCACCGGAGCAAGTGTGCCCACACGGCAGCAATACTGACCGGCGCAGCGATATCTATGCCCTGGGGGCGATCCTTTATCAGTGGCTGCTCGGCGAGTTGCCACTGGCCGGGCGCGACACCCAGCACTGGCGCCAACTGCACGCCGGCGTGCAACCCCGCCCTGCTGGCGAGGTAGACCCGACGCTGCCTGCGCCCATCAGCCAGATCCTTGCCAAGGCCCTGGCCAAGGAGCCAGACGCGCGCTACCAAAGCGCCGAAGCGCTGGCCATCGACCTTGCCCATTGCCAGCGGCAATGGGCGGCGCATGCCGATATTGCGCCGTTCACCCCCGGCTGCGCCGACCTGGTACCTCCAGCCGGCGAGCGCCTTTACGGGCGCGATGCCGAACAACAGACCATCGCCCGCCTGCTCGACCCGTTGCGCCGCGACAGTACCGCGCAAGGCCTGCTTGTCAGCGGCGCCACGGGCATGGGCAAGTCGAGCCTGGTGCAGGCATCGCTCAAAGCCAGCGCCAGGGGCTACTGGGCCACAGGCAAGTGCAACAGCCTTGAACAGGCGGTGCCCTACGCGCCGTGGGTCGAAATTCTCGGCACCTTGGCGACCCAGTTGCTGGCCCGCAACAGCACCGACCTGGAGGCCATCGGCGAGCACCTGCGCCAGCGCCTCAAGGGCCGTGGCCAACTGCTGGCCAAACTGGCGCCAGAGCTGCAACTGGTCATCGGCGCGAGCGCGGGCTTTCCCGACAAGCCCACGCGCCTGGCGCTGGAAAAAGAACACCACGCCATCGTCGATTTTCTCGAAGCGCTCAGCCCACCCGGCCGGCCACTGGCTATCTTCATCGACGACCTGCAGTGGGCCGACGACGCCAGCCGTCAGCTGCTGCACGCAGTACTGGCACGCCCGCCACGCGGCCTGTTGCTGATACTGGCCCGGCGCTGCGACGACGCGCACCCCACTGCCACGTTTGCTGAGCTGCCGGGCGGCGTGACCGCGCTGCGTTGCCAGCGCCTGGCCTTGCAGCCGTTGCCGGTTGCGGCGGTGGTCGAACTGATCTGCACCCGCTTCCACGTCGAGCCAGCCGCTGCGCAGCCGGTGGCCGAGCTGGTGCACGCTAAAACCGCCGGCAACCCTTTTTTCATCCGGCAGATTCTGCGCGCGCTGGTCGAAGACCGCCTGTTTGCCTTCGACACCCACGCCATGCGCTGGGCCTGGTCGCTGGAGGCGGTGGCCGCCCACCGCTATGCCGACAATGTTGCCGACCTGATGATCCAGCGCCTGACCCGCCTGCCGTCCGGCCAGCGCGAGCTGCTGCGGGTAGCCGGCGCCACCGGCGGGCGCTTCGACACGCAGTTGCTGCGCCGCTTGATCACCCAGCCTTGCGAGCGCCTCGACGGCCGCCTCAAGGCGCTGACCGAAGCAGGTTTTCTAGCCGCTGGCGCCCAAGGCCTGGGCTTTGCCCATGACCGTGTGCAGGAGGCCGCCTACCAGCTGACCCCGGCCTGCGACCGCGCCGCACAGCACGCGCGGATTGCCCGGGCCATGTGGCAGATGGGCCGCGAACACCCGCATGAAGCGGTGTTCGAGCTGGCCAACCAGTTGCAGCGCGCAGCACCTGGCAACTTCACGGCCCAAGAGTGCGCAGACTTTCTGCCGGTGCTGCTCGAAGCCGCTGCGCAAGCCCGCGACGCGGTGGCCCATGAGCAAGCGGCAGGCTTTCTGCAAGCGGCTCGTGCGCTGCAACTACGCTGCCCGCAAGCCGATAGCCATGCCTTTGCCCTGGCCTGCCTGGCCGCCGAATGCGACATGCTGCTGTCACGCATGCCCCAGGCCGAGGCCGGGATCCGCGACTGCCACTACCATGCCAGCACCGCGCTCGAACAGGCCACGGCATACCGCCTGCAAGCCCGCCTCAAGACCCTGTGCTCGGACTACCACGGCGCCATCGACGATGCCCTGAGTGGGCTGCGCCTGCTGGGCATCGAGCTTGCCAGGGGCAATGACCCGCAGCAGGTTGAAGCGCACTACGCGCGGGTGTGGGCGTTGATCGACGCGCAAGGCCGCCACTGCCTGGAGGCACTGCCACGGGCCGAGTGTGCCGAAGTGCAGGCGGCCATTGCTCTGCTCGCAACCCTGTCGTCGTCGTTCTTCGTACCGGATGATCTGCGGTTTCTGCACCTGGCGCATATCCTCGAATTGTCACTCACCCACGGCGTCGCCCCCGGCAGCACCTATGGCCTGGCCTGGTTCGGGGTGATGTGCGCCGAGCGCTTCGGCGCCTATCACGACGCCCACGCGTACTGCCTGGCCGCCGTCAAACTGATCGAGCGCCACGGCCTTGAATGTGACTTGACCAGCTCCCTGTTGGCCTTGGACCAGGTCAGCGCCTGGACCTCGCCCATGGCGTTCGCCCGGCGCACGGCGCTGGATGCAATGGCGTCGGTGGGGGTCTCCGGCGACCTGGCCATGGCCTGCTACGCGCGCAACCACGCGGTGTCCGACGCCTTGGTGATGGGCCAGCCTCTGCCCGAGGTGGGGGCCGAGATTGCCCAGGGCCTGGCCTGCGTGCGCGGCTATGGCTACCGCGATATCGAGCACATTCTGCTGGCCCAGCACGCTTTCGTCGCCGACCTGAGCGACGGCCCGGGCGCCCGTGGCCGCTGCGAAGAGACCGGGTCGTGCACCACGCGGTTCTTCCAGTGCCTGTTCGCCGGCATGGCGGCGTTTTACCTGGGCGATATCCGCCAGGCCAGCGCCACTTTGGAGCGCGCAGGCACCTTGGCCTGGGCAGCTCCGGCGCATATCAACCTGGCCGACCTGCACCTGTTCCAGGCCCTCACCCTGGGCAGCCCGGAAGCGGCCGGCACCCAGCAGCACAAGCTTGCGCGCCTGGCCGAGCTGCGCCAGCGTTTCAGCGACTGGGCGCAGTTCAACCCGGCCACCTTCCGCAACAAGGTGCTGCTGATCGAAGGGCTGATCGCCCGCCTGCAAGGCGACGGGCTTTCGGCCATTCGCTGTTTCGATCAGGCGCAAATTGCCGCCACTGCCGCAGGCTTCATCCACGAGCAGGCGCTTGCCCACGAGCAACTGGCCGAGGTGTGCATCCCCAGCGGGCTGATTTCGGGGGCCAACCTGCACCTGCGCATCGCCCGCGACTGTTTCCACTTGTGGGGTGCCGCCGGCAAGGTGCGCCAGCTCGAAACCCTGCACCCGTTCTTGCGCACCCAGCCTGTGCAGGAAACCTTGCGCAGCGGCACACAGGCCAACCTCGACCTGGAAGCCGGCCTGCAAGCGGCACGGGCGCTGTCGGAGGAGGTGCTGCTCGAAGGTCTGATCGAAACACTGATGGGCCAGTTGGTGCAGCATGCCGGCGCCGACCGTGGCGCGTTGCTGATTGTCAGCGGAGCCGAATTTCAGATGGCGGCGCTGGCCGACATTGACGACGACGGCTTGCGGGTCAGCATGGAGCACTGCCAGAAGTTCATGACCCAGGCGCCGCGCTCGATCATCAACGCCACCTTGCACAGCAAGAAAGCGCTGCTGCTGCACGACGCCCAGGCCGACTGCCCGGAGGCCTTCCGCCAGGACCTGCACGCCCGTGGCGCCCGTTCGGTGTTGTGCCTGCCGCTGGTGATCCAGGGCGTGCCGATTGGCCTGGTGTACCTGGAAAACCGCCTGGTGCCCAACCTGTTCAGCGGCCAGCGCCTGGCGATGCTGGAGATTCTGGCGGCGCAAGCGGCCGTGTCGCTACAGACGGCCAAGTTCTACACCCGCCTTGCCGAAGACAACCAGACCCGCGCACAGATGGAGGCCGAGCTGCGCCGCTCGCGGGCAGAGCTTGCGCGCAGTGCGCACCTGCAGGTGATGAACGAGCTGTCGGTGTCCATCGCCCACGAAATCAGCCAGCCGCTGCTGGGCATCGCCTCCAACGCCGCTGCCAGCCTGCGCTGGCTCAAGCGCGGCAAGCCGGACCTGGACGAGGCCATCGCCGGGCTTGAAGACATACGTGCTGACAGCGAGCGCGCCGCCAATATCGTTCGCGCCTTGCGCGCGCTGGCCAAGCAGGCGCCGATGCAGCTTCAGGCGCTCAAGCTCGACGAGGTGATTGTGCAGGTGGTTCGCCTGGTGTCGGCAGATGCGCACAAGTGTCAGGTGACAGTGCAGGCGCAACTTGACGCCGAGGTGACGGTGCAGGCCGACCCGGTGCAGATGCAACAGTTGGTGTACAACCTGATCACCAATGCGCTTGAGGCACTGGCCGGCTACCGCAGCGATGGCGTGCTGCGCATCAGTTCGGTGCTGGGCAATGGCGAGGTGCTGGTGCGGGTCGAGGACAATGGCCCCGGCATCGCCGCGGATGCGCGTGAGCAGGTGTTCGAGGCATTCCATACGACCAAGAGCAGCGGCCTGGGCATGGGGCTGGCGATCTGCCGGTCGGTGGTGCAGGCCCATGGTGGGCGCTTGCAGGCACTGGCGTCCGAGCTGGGTGGGTGCTGCATCTGTTTCAGTGTGCCGGTTGCGCAGTAACGGCGCACGCAGGCCTGTAGGAGCGGCCTTGCGCCGCGAAAGGGCTGCAAAGCAGCCCCGGCGGTATCTGAGTGATGGACAAATCCTGGGGGCGCTTCGCACCCCTTTCGCGGCACAAGGCCGCTCCTACAGTGCCGAGCGGCCGTAGCTGGATTCAGCGCGCAGTCAGCGCCGAATAGCTGTTCATCAGGTTGCGGTAGTTGGGGATCCGCTGCGACAGCAGGTTGCCCAGCCCTTCGATGTCGTTGCGCCAGTCGCGGTGCAGCTCACAGGCCACCGAGAACCAGTTCATCATCTGCGCGCCAGCCTGGGTCATGCGTGCCCATGCGGCCTGCTGCACAGTCTCGTTGAACGTGCCCGAGGCATCGGTCACAACGAACACTTCAAAGCCCTCGGCCAGTGCCGACAGGGTCGGGAACGCCACGCAGACATCGGTCACCACACCGGCGATGATCAGTTGCTTGCGGCCGGTGGCCTTGATCGCCTTGACGAAATCTTCGTTGTCCCAGGCGTTGATCTGGCCAGGGCGGGCGATGTACGGCGCATCCGGGAACATTTCCTTGAGCTCGGGCACCAGCGGGCCGTTGGGGCCTTGCTCGAAACTGGTGGTGAGGATGGTCGGCAGGCCAAAGAACTTGGCCAGGTCGCCCAGCGCCAGCACGTTGTTCTTGAACTCGTTGGGCGAGAAGTCCTGCACCAGCGAAATCAGGCCGGTCTGGTGGTCCACCAGCAGCACGACGGCATCGTCTTTGTTCAAGCGCTTGTAGTCAGGTTGGCTCACGAGGGTGACTCCTTGGATGGGTGCAACGGCGGTATTGGCCCTGGGGCCTATACCAGTGGATGACATGGATTTAAGGATGCCGCGCCGACTGGCGCCACGCCTTGGGCGGCTGGCCGACCAAACGGCTGAAGGCGCGGGTGAAATGTGACTGGTCGCAGAACCCGCACTCAAGGCTCACATGGGTGATTGGCACTTCGGTGGCCAGCAGGCGCTTGGCCTTTTCCATCCGCGCCCGCAGGCGCCAGGCCTGCGGCGACAGGCCGGTGGTGACTTTGAAGGCGCGCGAGAAGTGGCTGCGGGTGAGGTGGCACAAGCTTGCGATCTCGATGATCGACAGCGGGCTGTGCAGCATCAGTTCCTTGGCCTGGCGCAGGCGCTGTGCGGTCAACGCGCCGGGCGGGGTAAGCCGGTAGTCGGGGGCGGGTTCAGCGGCCATGACGACGCTCCTGTTTCGATGGAGAAAGTCTGGCGCCCGCGACATGACAAAGTCCTGAGCCGAACCTTAATAGTTGTTAATTGCGCTTTACCCTGTGGCGCCAGGGGTGTTGCGCTTGCCCGAGCGTTTTTATCAACATTGCTGGCCCGGCACGCTATACCGATACCTTAAGATGCCGGGCATGTCTGGTTTCAGGCCGCCTGCGCAGGCGGCGATCAAGGTGAATGGTCATGTCCAAAACGGTTGCGATGGTGCTTTTCAACGATGTCCTGATGCTGGATGTCACCGGCCCTTTGGATGCC
The DNA here is from genome assembly GCF_014268805.2 of Pseudomonas farsensis. Taxonomy (GTDB): domain Bacteria; phylum Pseudomonadota; class Gammaproteobacteria; order Pseudomonadales; family Pseudomonadaceae; genus Aquipseudomonas; species Aquipseudomonas farsensis. The sequence continues at coordinate 823,803 of NZ_JABWRF020000002.1, read as the reverse complement.
TTTGCCATCGCCAACCGGTTTCTTGCCCCAGACCAACGCTACCACCTGCTCACCCTCGCCGAGGGCAGCGAACCGGTGCGCGGCTCGTGTGGGCTGCGGGTGCTGGCTGACGCGCAACTGCAAGACCTGCCGCCAGCCGTCGACCTGCTGCTGGTCCCCGGTGGCCCGGGGGCCTATGACGTGGCATTGCCGGGGCTGGAGCGCTGGCTGCCGGGGGCTGCGCGCAGTGCCAGGCGTTTTGGGGCGATCTGCACCGGGGTTTTTCTGCTCGGGCGCGCCGGGCTGTTGGGCGGCTATCGCTGCACCACGCACTGGAATTACGTCGAGCGCCTGGCCCGGCAGTTCCCCCAGGCGCGGGTCGAGACCGAACAAATCTACGTGGTGGACCGCGACCTCATCACCTCCGGCGGCATCACTGCCGGTATCGACCTGGCGCTGGCGGTGGTGGCTGAAGACCACGGCAAGCACCTGGCGCTGGAGGTGGCCAAGGTGCTGCTGGTGGCACGTCATCGCCAGGGCGGGCAGTTGCCCTACGGCCCGCTGCTGGCGGCGGTGCCACGCGATGGTAGCCCCACGGCGCGGGTGCAGGCCTACATCGTCGACCACATCGAGGAGGCTTTCACCGTGCAGAAAATGGCCGAACTGGTGGCCATGAGTGCACGCAACTTTGCCCGGGCGTTCCAGCGCGAGGTAGGGGTTACGCCGTTGCAGTACTTGCAGAATGCGCGCATCGACCATGCCCGCAAGCTGCTCGAAGCGTCCGACCTGCCGCTGAAGGTAGTCGCCGCACGCAGCGGGTTTGGCAGTGACCGGCATATGCGCAAGGTGTTCTGCGAGCGCATCGGCATGACCCCCAACCAGTACCGGGCGCAGTTTGGTGGTGGGGGGTTGGCTTAAACCTGTCAGGGCATCACTCTCGCGGCTGAAAACGAGCTCTGTAGGAGCGGCCTTGCGTCGCGAAAGGGCTGCGTAGCAGCCCCAGCGATATTGCGGCTGGCCGAGATCATGGGGCCGCTACGCAGCCCTTTCGCGACGCAAGGCCGCTCCTACAAAGAACGCGCCCAGCCACGCGTGCGCAGCAGCCCCGACCAGCGCGGCCATGGTCATATCAACAGGACGATGCGTTCACCTTCAGGGCAATTGTCGCAACGCGCCCCGTTACGCAAAATGCGCGACCCCATTACATGACCGCTGCCCCGGCAGTTCACGGAGCCCGCCCCCATGCCACACGAAGGCAGCCTTCTTCAAACCGCAGTTATCTTCCTGCTCGCCGCAGTCATCGCCGTGCCACTCGCCAAACGCCTGCAACTGGGTGCAGTGATCGGCTATCTGCTGGCCGGTGTCGCCATCGGCCCACAGGCGCTCGGACTGATCCGCGATACCGAAAGCGTCTCGCACATCTCTGAACTGGGCGTGGTTCTGCTGCTGTTCATCATCGGCCTGGAGCTGTCCCCTCGACGCCTGTGGCTGATGCGCAAAGCCGTGTTCGGCGTAGGCGCCGCCCAGGTGCTGCTGACCGGTGCAGTGATCGGCGCCATCGCCCTGTTCGGCTTCAGCCAGACGCTACCCGCCGCCATCGTGCTCGGCCTGGGCCTGGCGCTGTCGTCAACCGCCCTCGGCCTGCAGAGCCTGGCCGAAAGCAAGCAGCTCAACGTGCCGCACGGGCGCCTGGCGTTTGCCATCCTGCTGTTCCAGGACATCGCCGCCATCCCGCTGATCGCCCTGGTGCCACTGCTTGCCGCCAGTGGCCCCGACACCAGCCACGGCGACAGCCTGGAACATGGCCTGAAAGTGTTCGCCAGCATCGCCATCGTCATCGTCGGCGGGCGCTACCTGCTGCGCCCGCTGTTTCGCATCGTCGCCCGCACCGGCTTGCCGGAGGTCTCCACCGCCACGGCGCTGCTGGTGGTCATAGGCACCGCCTGGTTGATGGAAGAGGCCGGCATTTCCATGGCCCTGGGCGCGTTCCTCGCCGGGCTGCTGCTGGCCGACTCGGAATACCGGCACGAACTGGAATCGCAGATCGAACCCTTCAAGGGCCTGTTGCTGGGGCTGTTCTTCATCAGCGTCGGCATGGGTGCCAACCTTGGCCTGCTGCTGGAAATGCCGCTGGTGCTGTTGGGCCTGACACTGCTGCTGATCGCCGTAAAGCTTGCCCTGTTGTTCGGCACCGGCCGCCTGGCCGGAGGGCTGAACAGCGCCAGCGCCTTGCGCCTGGGCATGGTGCTGGCGGCCGGTGGCGAGTTCGCCTTCGTGGTGTTCAAGCTGGGCAAGGACCAGGGCCTGTTCGACACCCAGACCTACGACCTGCTGATGATGACCATCACCCTGTCGATGGCCCTGACCCCACTGCTGATGCTCGGCTGCGCCCGCGCCCTGAAGCGCCCGCAGGCGCAGCGTGAGGTGCCGGAGCAGTACAAGCGCATCGATGCCGGCACGCCACGCGTGGTGATCGTCGGCATGGGCCGCATGGGCCAGATCGTCTCGCGCATCCTGCGCGCGCAGAAAATCCCCTTCGTGGCCCTGGAAACCTCGGTGGACGCCATCGAGATGACGCGCATGTTCGAGCAGGCCCCGGTGTTCTACGGCGACCCGCTGCGCCCGGAGGTGCTGCATGCAGCCAAGGTCGGCGAGGCTGAGTATTTTGTGATCACCACCGATGACCCGGAGCTGACCACGCGCACCGCCGAACGGGTCAAGCGCCTGTACCCGCACCTGAAAGTCATCGCCCGGGCGCGCAACCGACAGCATGTGCACAAGCTGCTGGATGTCGGCGCCGAGCCTATCCGCGAGACGTTCTACTCAAGCCTTGAGATGACCCGCCGCGCCCTGGTCGGGCTGGGGCTGAGCACCGCACAGGCCGACGACCGCATCGCCCGCTTCACCGAGCATGACGAACAGGTGCTTGAAGCCCAAGGCCAGGTCCGCGATGACCGCGCCAAGGTGATGCAGACCGCCAAGGAAGCGCGGGTTGAACTGGAGCGGTTGTTTGAGTCGGATGCGGATTGAGGCTCAGGCGAAGGTAAGCCGGGCGATAGGCGGGTGCTCACGTTGCGCAGCCTGCCAAAGGTCGTAGGCGGCCTGCTCGGCCAGGTACTGACGGGCGCTGCCCAGGCCTGCCAGTTCAAGGCGCAAGGCAAGGTCGGCGGAAATGGCCGAGCGGCCGTTGAGCACCGTAGACAGCTGCCCTCGGGAATAGCCGAGATGACGGGCCAAGTTAGAGACGTTCATGCCGATCGCCGGCAGAACGTCTTCGCGCAAGGCTTCGCCTGGGTGGGGTGGGTTGTGCATGGGCATGGCTCTTAGTCTCCTAGTGATAATCCAGATAGTCGATCAGCTCGACATCGGTACCAATAAAGCGGAACACCAGCCGCCAATTGCCCGATACATTAACCGCCCAAAAGCTGCGCAACTCCCCTCGCAGTGGATGAAGCCGATTGCCCGGGCGGTCCAAGTCCGAGGGGCATTGAGCAACCTCAAGAGATGCAAGCAAACGCCTTAGCCTGGCAACATGATCGCCTCTGACCCCTGAGGTATCACCCCGCTGGTACATCAAACGCAGGCCTTTGTGCCTGAAACTGCGAATCATGATCTTTCGACTGTAAGGCCTAACCTTACACCCTTCAAGACTTTTCTATCCATGCTGAACCTCCATGCCACACAAAAAGCCCAGTGTGAGGAAAAGGTCCAAGGGAAACGGAGCCCCGTGGTTCTGAGGCTCATGTCAGAAGGCTCCCATGATCTTGTGGGCAAGCGCGCACCGTTTCAGTCTGCAAGAGCAGCTTTGCACCTGTAGCGGCGGTAGACTGCGAAAATTGGCTTTAGCGTTCTGATTTTTTGGAACGACATGCGCGAGTGGCTTAAAGCCGACATTGTCGGCAAGCCGACTTCAGCTGGGACGCTTGTGGAAGGGGGATCAGGTGATGGGCTCCCTGGTATGGGTGAACAGTCCTCAAGTTACGTAAGGCATTTCCCAATCACCCTCAGCCCGCCCAAATCCGGCTTCCCGGGATGTAAGTTCCTCGGTTTCACGGGGACTAACCTGCATGAAGCGAGTCGATCTTGGAGGCAAAGGGCAGGCGCTGGACGGTGACTTCACCACCACCGGCGCAACCTGTATCGCCAGCGGGAGGCTCTACCAGAGCGACTCTCGCTACGTGCTGCGCAAAGGTGACCGGACAACCGAATGCCCAGCCTGCGGCCAGCCCGGTACCATCGATGAAGGCGTGCCCTGGTTTACATCCGAGGGTCGCCAGGTTGCGATGGATGGCGCACGGGTCGCCTGCGCGTGCCCGGGTGGCAGTAACCGGGTGATTGCGCCGCTCAATCAGAGCACGCCCGTTACCCCAAATGCCCAGGGCCGTACTGCGCAGCCTCATCAACTAAACCCGCATGCGGTTGCCGCTCCCTTGGGCACGCTGGAGCCAGGTTTTTTGTCGTGCCGCGCAGCATGTCTGGCCCCGAGGTCCTGGGCGAGTTACTCGGGCAGCAAGCTTCACTGCCCATCTCCCGGCTCAAGATGCTGAACCCCACGTTCGAACTTGGCTTCAAGGCAGGTGAGATCTTCGTGATAGGCGCCCCCGACAGCCAAAACAGCTGCACGCGGGAAGAAGCGCAGCTGATGGCAGCGGCTGAACATGCACGTACTTCGTTGGCCAGCCTTACTCCTGAAGAAGCCAACTTCATGATGCGCCACCAGGCAGAGATTGCAGGCTTGCTCGGCGACGCGAGCCTGGCGATGGGCGTTACACAAGCGATGCTGGCCAGGTCGCTTGAAGATCTTCAGAACACACTTCGTCACATCGAAGAGCTGCATCAACAGCAGTTTCGTAAACACGGAAACCTGAAAAACCCCGAGTTCTTCACCACGCGTAAACAGCTTTTCAAGAAGCTCAGTACCCAGTTGGAAATAACATTCCTGAAAAAAAGCATGAAGTTGGGAAGTCACGAAACGCTACGCCGTGACCTGGGGATATCGAGCAAGAGCCTTGTTCACCACTGGAGCAAAGCCGGCGGGCCCGGCCAGATCCCAGGCTACGCTACCCACCTGGATAAGCTAGCCAAGGTGTCGAACTACTTGAAGCATGGCGCAAGCGTTGGAATTATCGTGGGAGGCGCTTCATCTGCGTTAAAAATCCAGGACGTTTGCCGAGCTGGGGAAACAGATGAGTGCAAGAAAATCAGATTCACCGAGGCGGGGATTTTTGCAGGTGGATTGAGCGGAGGCGCAGCAGGTGGGTTCATCGGAAAACGGGTCGCCGCCGTAGTCTGCATGGGTTTGGGCCCCGCGGGAGCTTTGACCTGTGGCGTCATCAGCGTCGGTGCAGGGTCTTTGCTGGGAAGCATGTACGGAATGAGCAAAGGCGAAAGCATGGGGGAGTTGATCTATGAGCAGACCGAGCCATCAATTATTTCTGGCGGCCCGAATTGGTAGTGCAGCTAGTGCCTTGGCTACTGATGCTTGCCGGGTTAGGTACTCATGCGTGGGTTGCAAGATCCACACACTTTGAGGCCTTGGTCGCTGCGTTACCGAGTAGCTATTGGTTGCAGATCAGTTTTCTGATGTGGGATGCCAACAGTTATCGGGGCCGATTTCACATAACCACCATGGTCTCGGGGGTGATTTTCTGGCCGATAAAGAACCTCCACATTCGCAAAAATAAACTGGACCCCGCGGACATAGCAAACTTCCCGAAAAACTTGAGAATAATACTACTGCTAGCTAACAGCCTGTTTTGGTCAGGCGGTGTGTTGGCGGTGGTCGCAAACTTTATGTAGCGCTAGATATTCAGACGCACAAAAGCGAAACCCTGAAGGCCGGCAGATCTTGAGGGTTTCAGGTGGGGACATGGGATATCTGGAGCTTGAACGTTCCTTGGACTCACGGGAGCCCCCTTGGGTGCGCTTCCGTTCAGGCCGGCGTTGCCGTCATGAAAAGAGCGGCCTCACGTTTGATCAATCCCTTTGCCTCCTGCGACAACCTGCTCTATTACTACCCACCTGCCCTCCCTCACCGAGAACGCCCATGCTGGCCTTGATCCAGTCCTACCCCTTGCTGCTCGGCTTCTGCCTGCTTGCTCTCGACCTGTTGCTGTGGCAACTGATCCCGCTCGACCGCCGAGCCTGGCGGATCGCTACGCGGCTGGCGATCTTCGTGGTGTTCAGCACAGTGCTGCTGGCCGCTGGCATGAGCCCGTTGCAGCCGCCGCCGTGGGCCGATGATGTGGCGCGCAACTTCATGGGCACGGTGCTGGCAATTGCCTGGTGGCTGTTCGCGGCGCGGACTGTGACGGTGGTGTTCGGGCTGCTGCTGGTGGCGCGTGGCAGCCATGGCGGGCGCCTGCTGCAGGATGTGCTCGGCGCGCTGATCTTTCTGGTGGCCGTGGTGGCGGCGGCGGCCTATGTGATGCAACTGCCAGTCAAAGGGCTGCTCGCCACCTCCGGGGTGATGGCCATTGTCATCGGCCTGGCGTTGCAGAGCACGCTGAGCGATGTGTTCAGCGGCATCGTGCTCAACACCACGCGGCCCTACCAGATTGGCGATTCAATCTCCATTGATGGCACCGAAGGCAAGGTGCTGGATATCGACTGGCGCGCCACCCGCATGATCACCGCCAGCGGCAGCCTGGCGGTGGTGCCCAACTCAGTGGCCGCCAAGGCCCGGCTGCTCAACCACAGCCGCCCGGCCGACCGCCATGGGGTGACGATCAGCGTGGTGGTGCCGGCCAAGATACGGCCACGGCGGGTGTTCGACGCCCTGGAAAAAGCCCTGCAAGGCACCAGCGCGCTACTCGCCACGCCGGCACCGAAAGTTACGGTCAAGGCCTCGACACTTGAGTCGGTGGAGTACGAAGCCAGCGGTTTCATCGCCGACATGGCGCTGAAAAACGAGGTGCGTAACCAACTGTTCGACCTTGCCCACCGGCATCTGGAGGCCAGTGGCATCTTGTGGAACGTCGATGTGGCGTCCGCACCGCGCAGCCGCCAGCGCGAGTTGCTCGACGACGTGCGCGTGTTCCGCTCGCTCAGCCCTGAGGAGCGCGATGCCTTGAGCCAGCGCATGACCGCCGTGGAGTATTTGGCAGACCAGGTGATTCTGGAGATCGGCGATAACGCCGACCACCTGCTGCTGATCGGCAGCGGCGTGGTTCAGGCCTCGGTGCGCAAGGATGAGCAGTTGCTGGAGGCAGGCCGTATGGGGCCGGGTGAGGTGCTGGGCATCGAGGGGCTGGTGGATGAAGAAAACTCGCTGGCCGAATTCCGCACCCTGACCAGTTGCCTGCTGTATCGCATCGACAAGGAGCAGGTGCGCAGTTGCCTGGCGGCACGCGGCGAGGTGAAAGCCGCGCTGACCAAGCTGCAGCTGTATCGGCAGCACAGCCGCGAATCACTGCTGGCGCAGCGCCCGGCGCAGGTGAAGAAGGGCGGTTTCCTGAGCTGGCTGCACCGCTAGGCGCTTGCCTACACCTCGCGCAGGGAGTGGCAACGCCTGAAGCGCGCCTCTAGATTGCGGTCAGGCATCTGGTGGCTGCGCAGGGCATTCAGGGTTTGTTCGACATACTCGCGAGTGGTGCCGTAGCGGCCTTTGGCGCTGGCCAGAATCTGGCTCAGCAAGGTGTCCGGCAGGTCGCCTGCATAGCACGGCAAGTGGCGCTCCAGCACAAAACCCAGTGCCTGCACTTTGCTGCCGTCGTTCAGGCGGCAACTGAGCCAGTGCGGGCGATAGGCCGGGAACGGCATCTCGCGCTGCCACAACGCCATGAGCGAGGCGTCCAGGTTGCTTTCGTCCAACCGGTAGGCAAAGCCACTGCACGAGCCGCCGCGGTCGAGGCCGAAGACCAGCCCCGGGCATTCCGGGGTGCCACGGTGTTCATGGGACCACAGGTACAGGCCGCGATGGAAACCATGCACCCTTGCCCGCTGGCGCTCGACCGAGTTGCATTCTGGCCGCCAGATCAACGAACCATATGCAAACAGCCATACCGGGCCACCGGTATGTTGCGACATGGTCGCTTGCATGGAGTGTTGGAGTTGCTCGGGGGTCAACTGTTCGCCGAAGTCCAGCGACGGCGGATAGGTAATTTGCCAGGATGAACTTTCAAGTGTCGACATAGGCTGCCGCCATTATTCCTGTGAACTGCAAGGATACTGCCGCAGGCCGTGGGAGCGGGCCTGCGCCGCCGAGGGCCTGATGCCTAAGCTAAGGCAAAGGCACTGCATGCTCAACCCCGGAAACAAACTTTCATGCACTGCTGCGCAGCGGGCAAAGAGTATTAACCTGTTCGGCAAGCATGCGCGTTATATATTCACAACTGGATAGCGCAGTTATAAAACCCGGCCAGGCGTTGCGCGAGGCCGGGTGTGTGTTCAACCGCGCGGGGCGTAGGCAAATACGTCAGCACGCATGCGGTGCGCATCCATGCCGGCCTCGACCAACGCGTCGAGGGTGGCGTAGACCATGTTCGGCGAGCCGCTGGCATACACATGCACCTGGTTAAGGTCGCCGATGTCTTCGCAGACCGCTTCGTGCAGCAGGCCGCAGCGCCCTTCCCAGGCGCACAGGTCGCTGACCACCTTGTGCAGGAACAAGTTGGGCAGTTGCTTCCACTCGTGCCAGTGCTCGATGGTGTAGAAGTCTTCGGGCCGGCGCACGCCCCAGTACAGGTGGACGGGGTGCTTGAAGCCCTGGGCGCGGCAGTGCTCGACCAGGCTGTGCATCTGGCCCATGCCGGTGCCAGCGGCGATCAGCACCAGCGGGCCGTCCGGCAGCTCGGCCAGGTGGGCATCGCCAAATGGCAGCTCGACCCGCGCCAGGCCATCGCGCTGCAGCTGCTCGATCAGTTGCACGGCGCTGCTGTCGCGGGCCAGTACGTGCAGTTCGAGGTCGCGCCCAGCATGGGGTGCCGAGGCCAGCGAGAACGCGGCCTTGGACGCGCTGTCTCGTTCGATCATCAGGTATTGTCCGGCGTGATAGCGCGGCGGCTTGCCAGCCGGGGCGCGCAGGCGCACGCGCCAGACATCGCCACCCACGTCGACACATTCGCTGACGCTGCAGGCAAGCCGGCGCACTGGCAGCTCGCCCAGGGCCAGCACGCCGTCCCACAGCAGCACGCAGTCTTCCAAGGGTTCGGCGATGCAGGTGAACAGCTCGCCGTGATCACGCTCCTGGCCTTCCTGGCGCACGCGGCCTTCGACCAGCAGCGCGGCGCAGACATGGCAATTGCCGTTGCGGCAGCTGCTTGGGCAGTCGTAGCCCAAGCGCCGCGCCGCATCCAGAATCCTTTCGCCCGGTTCGACTGCCAATACCGCCCCGGACGGCTGCAACGTTACCTGCATCAATCTATTCCCAACTGATCCCACAGCTCATCGATACGGCGGGTGACGGCCTCGTCCTTGACGATGACGCGACCCCATTCGCGTGTAGTCTCGCCCGGCCATTTGTTCGTGGCATCCAGGCCCATCTTCGACCCCAGGCCCGACACCGGCGACGCAAAGTCGAGGTAGTCGATCGGGGTGTTTTCGATCATTACCGTATCACGCTTGGGGTCCATGCGCGTGGTGATGGCCCAGATCACGTCGTTCCAGTCGCGGGCGTTTACGTCGTCGTCGGTAACGATAACGAACTTGGTGTACATGAACTGTCGCAGGAACGACCAAACACCCAGCATCACGCGCTTGGCGTGGCCTGGGTACTGCTTCTTGATGGTCACCACCGCCATGCGGTACGAACAGCCTTCCGGCGGCAGGTAGAAGTCGACGATCTCGGGGAACTGCTTCTGCAGGATCGGCACGAACACCTCGTTCAGCGCCACGCCGAGAATGGCCGGCTCATCAGGCGGGCGGCCGGTATAGGTGCTGTGGTAGATCGGTTTTTGCCGGTGGGTGATGCGCTCGATGGTGAACACCGGGAAGCTGTCCACCTCGTTGTAGTAACCGGTGTGGTCGCCGTAGGGGCCTTCCGGGGCCACTTCGCCGGGGTGGATCACGCCTTCAAGGATGATCTCGGCAGTGGCGGGCACCTGCAGGTTGCTGCCACGGCATTTGACCAGCTCGGTGCGGTTGCCACGCAGCAGGCCGGCAAAGGCGTACTCGGACAGCGTGTCGGGCACCGGGGTGACCGCGCCAAGGATGGTCGCAGGGTCTGCGCCCAAGGCCACGGCTACCGGGAACGGCTGGCCGGGGTTCTTTTCGCACCACTCGCGGTAGTCCAGGGCGCCGCCACGGTGGCTGAGCCAGCGCATGATCACCTTGTTGCGGCCGATCACTTGCTGGCGATAGATGCCGAGGTTCTGGCGGTCCTTGTTCGGCCCGCGGGTCACGGTCAGGCCCCAGGTGATCAGCGGCGCCACATCGCCCGGCCAGCAGTGCTGGATGGGCAGTTGCGAAAGGTCGACGTCATCGCCCTCCACCACCACTTCCTGGCACACCGCGTCCTTGACCACTTTTGGCGCCATGGACACGACTTTCTTGAAGATCGGCAGTTTCGACCAAGCGTCCTTGAGGCCCTTGGGCGGCTCAGGTTCTTTGAGGAATGCCAGCAGCTTGCCGATTTCGCGCAGTTCTTCGACGGACTCTGCGCCCATGCCCATGGCCACGCGCTCGGGGGTGCCGAACAGGTTGCCGAGCACCGGGATATCAAAGCCGACAGGCTTTTCGAACAGCAACGCCGGGCCTTTGGCACGCAGGGTGCGGTCGCAGACTTCGGTCATTTCCAGGACGGGGGAGATGGGAACCTGGATGCGCTTGAGTTCACCGCGCTGTTCCAGGCCACGGATGAAGTCGCGCAAGTCGCGATACTGCATGCAAGGGCCTCGTGTTGGGCGTATCGGTCGGGGGGCAGAGTGTAGCGCCGTTCGGCCATTTTTTGGGCCGTAAATGAATCGGGGCCGCTTCGCGCCCCACCGCAAGGCAAGCCTGCCCCTACAGACTATGTGTAGGAGTGGGCTCGCCCCGCGATGGGCTGCAAAGCAGCCCCGATTACAGCCTGATGCGCGGTTACTTGCGCTTCATCGACAAGAAGAACTCGTCGTTGGTCTTGGTCTGCTTGAGTTTGTCGGTCAGGAACTCGATGGCGGCGATTTCGTCCATCGGGTGCAGCAGCTTGCGCAGAATCCACATGCGCTGCAGTTCGTCGTCGGCAGTCAGCAACTCTTCACGGCGGGTGCCGGACTTGTTGATGTTGATGGCCGGGAATACGCGTTTTTCGGCGATACGACGGTCCAGCGGCAGTTCCATGTTACCGGTGCCCTTGAACTCTTCGTAGATCACTTCGTCCATCTTCGAGCCGGTTTCAACCAGCGCGGTAGCGATGATGGTCAGCGAACCGCCTTCTTCGATGTTACGAGCGGCACCGAAGAAACGCTTCGGTTTTTCCAGCGCGTGGGCATCGACACCACCGGTCAGTACCTTGCCGGAGCTCGGGATCACGGTGTTGTAGGCGCGAGCCAGACGGGTGATGGAGTCCAGCAGGATGACCACGTCCTTCTTGTGCTCAACCAGGCGCTTGGCCTTCTCGATGACCATTTCGGCAACCTGCACGTGGCGGGTTGGTGGCTCGTCGAAGGTCGAGGCAACCACTTCGCCGCGCACGGTGCGCTGCATTTCGGTCACTTCTTCCGGGCGCTCGTCGATCAGCAGGACGATCAGGTGGCACTCGGGGTTGTTACGGGTGATGTTGGCCGCAATGTTCTGCAGCATGATGGTCTTGCCCGCTTTCGGCGGGGCGACGATCAGGCCGCGCTGGCCCTTGCCGATTGGCGCGCACAGGTCGATGACACGGCCGGTGAGGTCTTCGGTGGAACCGTTACCGGCTTCCATCTTCAGGCGCTTGTTCGGGAACAGCGGCGTCAGGTTCTCGAAGAGAATCTTGTTTTTCGCGTTCTCCGGGCGGTCGAAGTTGATGGTATCGACCTTGAGCAGCGCGAAGTAACGCTCGCCTTCTTTCGGCGGGCGGATCTTGCCGACGATGGTGTCGCCAGTGCGCAGGTTGAAACGGCGGATCTGGCTTGGCGATACGTAGATGTCGTCAGGGCCGGCCAGATAGGAGGCATCGGCCGAGCGCAGGAAACCGAAACCATCCTGGAGAATCTCCAGCACGCCATCACCGGAAATCTCTTCGCCGCTTTTCGCGTGCTTTTTCAGCAGGGCGAAAATCACGTCCTGTTTGCGCGAACGGGCCATGTTTTCGATGCCCGCCTGTTCGGCCATTTCCAGGAGATCGGTAATCGGCTTTTGCTTGAGTTCAGTCAGGTTCATAAGGGGAATGACGTAATCATGTAAGAAGGGAGGAATCAAGCCTTTGGCTTAATGAGGCCGCGCCGCTAGATGGCGACAAGATCGCGTACTGATTCGAATTGGGATGCTTCGGCGACGGCGTGCAGAGGGCACTGGAGAAGCAGTGCGAGGCCGAATGTAACACTTGCTTTTTTCGACGTCTACTGGTTTTGGCCGCTGCCGTTACAGCCATTTTGCGAGCAGGCCCCGTATTCTGGGGATGAACCGCTGTCGCAGAAATTTCCTACGCCAATAAAAGAAAGGCCCCGCATTTGCGGGGCCTTTTCAACATCACAGGTTGGCGTCGAGGAACGCGGCCAGCTGCGATTTGGACAATGCGCCGACCTTGGTCGCCTCGACATTGCCGTTTTTGAACAGCATCAGCGTCGGGATACCACGTACGCCGTGCTTGGCCGGGGTTTCCTGGTTGTCGTCGATGTTCAGCTTGGCGACGGTCAGTTTGCCCGCGTAGGTGGAGGCGATGTCGTCCAGCACTGGAGCGATCATCTTGCATGGGCCGCACCATTCGGCCCAGTAGTCGACCAGCACCGGGCCTTCTGCCTTGAGCACTTCGGCTTCGAAGGTGGCGTCAGTGACGTGTTTGATAAGATCGCTGCTCATGGAAATCTCCAGGTCGTAAGCATAAAAACGTTGCCCATCATAGCTGCACCCTCGTTCGACAGGAAGCCACAGCCGATTGAGTGTAACTATAGTTGTGCAAGACGCCACGAATCGAAACTGTCATATGGCTGTCATAGCATTGCTATGACATTGCCATGCATCAAGCCTTGCGCTGCCGCTCGTTGGCGTATGGCCGCGATCGTGGCACGATTGCCGGGTTACCGACCGAGAACATCCAGACCATGCCGCAAAACTCCGCGAAGAACCTGTCTCTGATCGCTGCCATCGACCTGGGCTCCAACAGCTTCCATATGGTCGTGGCCAAGGCCCACCATACCGAGATACGCATTCTCGAGCGGCTGGGGGAGAAGGTTCAGCTGGCCGCTGGCATCAACGAAGAGCGCCAGCTCAGTGAAGAAGCCATGGAGCGGGGGCTTGAATGCCTCAAGCGTTTCGCCCAGCTGATCCACGGCATGCCGGCAGGCGCCGTGCGTATCGTCGGCACCAACGCCCTGCGTGAAGCGCGCAACCGCAACGAATTCATCCAGCGTGCCGAAGCCATTCTCGGCCACCCGGTCGAGGTGATTTCGGGGCGTGAAGAAGCCCGCCTGATCTACCTCGGCGTGTCGCACACCCTGGCCGACAACCCCGGCAAACGCCTGGTGGCCGATATTGGCGGTGGCAGCACCGAGTTCATCATTGGCCAGCGCTTCGAGCCCTTGCTGCGCGAAAGCCTGCAAATGGGCTGCGTGAGCTTCACCCAGCGCTATTTCCGCGATGGCAAGGTGACCCCGGCGCGCTACGCCCAGGCGTACACCGCTGCGCGCCTGGAGCTGATGAGCATCGAGAACGCCCTGCACCGCCTGACCTGGGATGAAGCCATCGGCTCGTCGGGCACCATCCGCGCCATCGGCGCCGCCATCAAGGCCGGCGGCCTGGGCAACGGCGAGGTGAATGCCGAGGGCCTGGCATGGGTCAAGCGCAAGCTGTTCAAGCTGGGCGAGACCGACAAGATCGACTTCGAGGGGGTCAAACCTGACCGTCGGGCGATTTTCCCGGCGGGCCTGGCCATCCTCGAAGCCATTTTCGATGCGCTGGAGCTGGCGCGCATGGACCACTGCGACGGTGCGCTGCGTGAAGGCGTGCTGTTCGACCTGCTAGGGCGCCACCACCACGAAGACGTGCGCGAACGCACCCTGAACTCGTTGATGGAGCGCTACCACGTTGATCAAGGCCAGGCCGCCAGGGTTGAGCGCAAGGCGCTGCACGCGTTCGACCAAGTAGCGCAGGCGTGGGGGCTTGAGGACGGAAACTGGCGCGATCTACTGAGCTGGGCTGCGAAAATCCACGAAGTCGGCTTGGATATTGCGCATTACCACTACCACAAGCACGGCGCTTACCTGATCGAGCACTCCGACCTTTCCGGGTTCTCCCGCGAAGATCAGCAGATGATGTCGCTGTTGGTGCGCGGCCACCGCCGCAACATCCCCAAGGACAAATTCGCCGAATTCGGTGACGAAGGCGTGCAATTGATTCGCCTGTGCGTGCTGCTGCGCTTTGCCATTCTGTTCCACCATATCCGTGGCACCCAGGCGATGCCCAAGGTGGTGCTGCAGGCGGCAGAAAACAGCCTTGAAGTGGTGTTCCCGGATGGCTGGCTGGAGCAGCACCCGCTGACCCAGGCCGACTTCGCCAACGAGGCAGAGTGGCTGGCGCGGGTCGGGTTTGTGCTTAGCGTTCGCTGAGGCGGCCTTAGCCCGAGGCTGGGTACGCCTGTGATGACCTCATCGCAGGCTATCGCCAGCTCCCACAGTGAATCTGTCCAGCCTCGATATTGTGGGTTGACTCAGACCCCGTGGGAGATTCTATGGTTTCGGGCAAGTCGCTTTTGATTGTGTAGGAGCGGCCTTGTGCCGCGAAAGGGCTGCGAAGCAGCCCCAGCGATTCTGGTGGGTGCTCAGATTCTGGGGCTGCTTCGCAGCCCTTTCGCGGCACAAGGCCGCTCCTACACTGACCGCGTAGACGGCATCGATATGGGGATAGGCGAGCTCTGTGGGAGCTGGCGATAGCCTGCGATGAGGCTATCACAGGGTTGCACAAAACCTGGAATCTCCCACAGAGACCGCTCCTACACACCGCGGCGCTGTTGAAACCGACATCAAGCCCCACACCTAGCGAACGTTCAACACCGGGTTGCTCAGGCGCTCAAGCAAGGTCGCCTGGGCGCTGCGCGGGTTCTGGTTGCCGGTCGGCGTGCTGCGCACGTAGCGCCCGTCCGGCTGCAGGGTCCAGGCCTGGGTGTTGTCGGTCAGGTAACCTTCCAGCTCCTTCTTCACCCGCAGCAACAGCTTCTTGCCCTCGACCGGGAAGCACGTCTCGACGCGCTTATCGAGGTTGCGCTCCATCCAGTCGGCACTCGACAGGTAGATCTGCTCCTCGCCACCGTTGAGGAAGTAGAACACCCGCGTGTGCTCCAGGAAGCGGCCGATGATCGAACGCACGTGGATGTTGTGCGACACCCCGGCAATGCCTGGGCGCAGGCAGCACATACCACGCACCACCAAGTCGATACGCACGCCCGACTGGCTGGCCTTGTACAACGCCTTGATGACCTTGGCATCGGTCAGCGAGTTGAACTTGGCGATGATGTGCGCAGGCTTGCCGTCCAGGGCGAACTGGGTTTCCCGGGCGATCATGTCGAGCATGCCTTTCTTCAGCGTGAACGGTGCATGCAGCAGCTTTTTCATGCGCAGGGTCTTGCCCATGCCGATCAACTGGCTGAACAGCTTGCCGACGTCTTCGGTCAGGGCATCGTCCGAGGTCAGCAGGCTGTAGTCGGTGTACAGGCGGGCGTTGCCGGCGTGGTAGTTGCCGGTGCCCAAGTGTGCATAGCGCACGATCTCGCCCTGCTCGCGGCGCAGAATCAGCATCATCTTGGCGTGGGTCTTGAAGCCGACCACGCCGTAGATCACCACCGCGCCAGCAGCTTGCAGGCGGCTGGCCATCTGCAGGTTGGACTCTTCATCGAACCGCGCGCGCAGTTCGATCACCGCGGTGACCTCCTTGCCGTTGCGCGCCGCATCCACCAGGGCGTCGACGATCTCCGAGTTGGCGCCGGAGCGGTACAGGGTCTGGCGCACCGCGAGCACATGCGGGTCTTTGGCCGCCTGGCGCAGCAGGTCGACCACCGGGGTGAACGACTCGAACGGGTGCATCAGCAGGATGTCCTGCTTGCTGATCACGCTGAAGATGTTGTCGGCGTTTTGCAGCAGCTTGGGGATCGCCGGGGTGAATGGCGTGTATTGCAGCTCTGGGTGGCTGTCCAGGCCGGTGATGCTGAACAGCCGCGTCAGGTTGACCGGGCCGTTGACCTGATACAGCTCGCTCTCGCTCAGGCTGAACTGCTTGAGCAGGTAGTCCGACAGGGTTTTCGGGCAGGTATCGGCCACCTCAAGGCGCACCGCATCGCCGTAGCGCCGCGAGAACAGCTCGCCGCGCAGCGCGCGGGCCAGGTCGTCAACCTCTTCGGAGTCCAGCGCAAGGTCGGCGTTACGGGTCAGGCGGAACTGGTAGCAGCCCTTGACCTTCATGCCCTGGAACAGGTCATCGGCGTGGGCGTGGATCATCGATGACAGGAACACGTAGTTGGCACCCGGGCCGCCGACGTCTTCCGGCACCCGAATGACCCGTGGCAGCAGGCGCGGCGCCGGGATGATCGCCAGGCCCGAGTCGCGACCGAAGGCATCGACGCCTTCGAGCTCGACGATGAAGTTCAGACTCTTGTTCACCAGCAACGGGAACGGGTGGGTCGGGTCGAGGCCGATCGGGGTGATGATCGGCGCAATTTCGTCGCGGAAATACCGGCGCACCCAGCTTTTCAGCTTGGGCGTCCAGTGGCGGCGGCGAATGAAGCGAATGTGGTGTTTCTCCAGCTCCGGCAACAGCACATCGTTGAGGATCGCGTACTGGCGATCCACCTCGTAGTGCACCAGTTCGCTGATCCGCGCCAACGCCTGGTGCGGCTGCAAGCCGTCGGCGTCGGCCTGTTCGCGGGCAAAATTGATCTGTTTCTTCAGGCCCGCCACGCGGATCTCGAAGAACTCATCCAGGTTGCTGGAGAAGATCAACAGGAACTTCAAGCGCTCAAGCAGCGGGTAGGACTCATCCAGCGCCTGTTCCAGCACGCGGATGTTGAACTGCAGCTGCGAAAGCTCGCGATGAATGTACAGGCTGCTGTCGTCCAGGCTCGGCACGACAATCGCGGGCGCAGGGGCCGGAGCCGGGGCTTCGACCACAGGCTCAGGCGCCGCGGCGGCTGGCAGGTCTGGCGGGGTCTGCAGCATTTCTTCAGGCACCACCAGGGCATCCTTGCTCGCGACCGGGGTTGGCACTTCGTTATTCATCTGACGTTCCTGTTGAGGGCGTTACTGCCCTCTCATCAATTGAGCGGCACGCACGGCGAAATAGGTCAGGATGCCATCGGCGCCTGCCCTTTTGAATGCGGTAAGGGATTCGAGGATCACAGCCTCGCTGAGCCAGCCATTCTGGATGGCGGCCATGTGCATGGCGTATTCGCCACTGACCTGGTAGACGAAGGTCGGCACTTTGAACTCGGTTTTGACGCGGTAGAGGATGTCCAGGTACGGCATGCCCGGCTTGACCATGACCATGTCGGCGCCTTCGGCGAGGTCGGTGGCCACTTCGTGCAGGGCTTCATCGCTGTTGGCCGGGTCCATCTGGTAGGAGGCCTTGTTGGCCTTGCCCAGGTTCAACGCCGAGCCCACCGCATCGCGGAACGGGCCGTAGTAGGCGCTGGCATACTTGGCCGAATAGGCCATGATGCGCACGTTGACGTGGCCTGCCACTTCCAGAGCTTCGCGGATCGCGCCCAGGCGGCCGTCCATCATGTCCGAAGGGGCTACCACCTGGGCGCCAGCTTCGGCGTGCGACAGCGCCTGGCGGACCAGTGCATCGACGGTGATGTCGTTCTGAACGTAACCCTCTTCATCGAGGATCCCGTCCTGTCCGTGGGTGGTGAACGGGTCGAGGGCGACGTCGGTGATCACGCCCAGCTCCGGGAAGCGCGCGCGCAACGCGCGGGTGGCGCGCTGGGCAATGCCGTCGGGGTTCCAGGCTTCAGCGCCATCCAGGGATTTCTTTTCAACCGGGGTGACCGGGAACAGCGCCAGCGCCGGGATGCCCAGCTCGACCCAACCCTGTGCAGCTTCGAGCAGCAGGTCGATGGACAGGCGCTCGACGCCTGGCATGGACGGGATTTCTTCACGGCGGTATTCGCCATCGAGGACGAATACCGGAAGAATCAGGTCATCGACAGTCAGGGTGTTTTCGCGAACCAGGCGACGGGAGAATTCATCCCGGCGGTTGCGACGCAAACGGGTAGCAGGAAACATACGGTTGGCGGGGGTAAAGCTCACGGCAGACTCCTGAGCCCGCGCAGGCGGGCTAGCGCGACAGTTATAAGCGGCCATTATGACGCCTGTGTTACACCCTGAGGCAACCCTGCGACGTGTAGCCGCAGTCATTCTCCTTGTAGGAATTGTTCACGTCGAGACACATTTCGACACTTTCCCCAACGCCCGCGAAGGGGTAGGCTGCGCGTTCATTTCGCCAGCACGCCTGAAAATGCTTCAACAATTCCTGAACGATTTCGGCTACTTTGCCCTTTTTCTCGGCACGTTCTTCGAAGGCGAGACCATCCTGGTACTGGCCGGTTTTCTTGCGTTCCGCGAATACATGGACATCAAGCTGGTGGTAGCAGTCGCCTTCTGCGGCAGCTATGCCGGTGACCAGTTGTGGTACTTCATGGGCCGCCGCCACGGGCGCAAGATCCTTGCCCGCAAGCCGCGCTGGCAAGCCATGGGCGACCGCGCCCTCGAGCACATTCGCCGCCACCCGGACATCTGGGTGCTGAGCTTCCGCTTCGTCTACGGCCTGCGCACGGTAATGCCGGTCGCCATCGGCCTGTCGGGCTACCCGCCGCGCCGCTATCTGCTGCTCAACGGTATCGGTGCTGCAGTCTGGGCGCTGGCCTTGGGCCTTGCCGCCTATCACTTTGGCGCCATCCTCGAAGGCATGCTCGGCAGCATCAAGAAGTACGAGCTGTGGGTGCTGGGCGCGCTGCTGGTGCTGGGCCTCGGCCTGTGGCTGCGCCGCCGCTACCGCAACAGCCGCGCCGAGCGCCTGGCAGCCGAGCAAAGCCTGGCCGAACAGGCGGCAGCCGAGCAGCAAGACACGCCCCAAGGCCGCGACCCGCAATAAGCCGCGCCACTCCCCTGCCGGCTGTCGCAGGCAAACTCTGAACACGTCGCGCTGCTTGCGTTCCAAGCAGCATGGGCACGCGTTACGCGGCCACCTCTGCCAAACTGAAGGCCATTGAGTGCCTCGCCCCGGGAGTAACGAGCATGAAGAAAAAAGTTGCGGTGATTCTGTCCGGCTGCGGCGTGTACGACGGCGCCGAAATCCATGAAAGCGTGATTACCCTGCTGCGCCTCGACCAGCGCGGCGCCGAGGTGCAGTGCTTTGCGCCGAACATCGCGCAGAAGCATGTGATCAACCACCTGACCGGCGAAGAAATGCCAGAATCGCGCAACGTGCTGGTTGAGTCGGCGCGCATCGCACGCGGCCAGGTGCAGGACATCCGCGAGGCCAAGGCCGACGATTTCGATGCGCTGATCGTGCCTGGGGGCTTTGGCGCGGCGAAGAACCTGTCGGATTTCGCCGAAAAGGGCGCCGACTGCACGGTCAACCCCGACGTTTTGGCCCTGGCCGAGGCGTTCGCCGCTGACTGCAAGCCGGTCGGCATGATGTGCATCTCGCCGGCGCTGGCCGCGAAGATCTACGGCCCGGGGGTGGTCTGCACCATCGGTACTGATGCCGACACCGCCGGCGCGGTGGTGAAGATGGGCGGCACCCACGAAGAGTGCGACGTGCACGACATCGTCGAGGACGTGCCGCGCAAGCTGGTGACCACCCCGGCCTACATGACCGCTCAATCGATCAGCGATGCCGCGGGCGGTATCTACAAGCTGGTCGACCGGGTGCTGGAACTGACCCACGAGAACGACTGACACACACGGGCTTGCCGCCTACTCCGGCGAGCCCGACGTTGTGGTGGGGTATTGCTGCGACAGGCGTGTCAGAATCCGGTCCAGCGAGTTGGCGAAGGCCTGCTTCTCGCGCTCGCCGTAGGGCGGCTGCCCGCCCCCCACCTGGCCTTGCTCGCGCAGGTCGGTGAACAGGTTACGCACGGCCAGCCGGTCGCCCATGTTGCGCTCGTCGAACTCGCGACCACGCGGGTCGAGCGCCGCCACACCGTTTTTTACCAGCCGATCGGCCAAGGGCACGTCGCTGCAGATCACAAGCTCGCCGGGGATGGCGTTTTCTACCAGATAGTCATCGGCTGCATCCATGCCGCTGGGGACCACGATCAGCCGCACGCAGGCGAAGGCCGGCTTTATCTGCGGCTGGCCGGCGACCATCACCACTTCGAGCTTGCGCTTGAGGGCGAACTTGACGATCAGTTCCTTGGCCGCCTTGGGGCAGGCGTCGGCATCGATCCATATACGCATTGGGCATGTTCCGCTTTTCAAATCACAGGGCACTAGTGTCTGGCCTGGCCACGTTGCGGGCAAGCCCGCCGTGCAGCGCGCTAGCGTCAGGGCAGCCAACTTGGCTCGGCCTGCTGGCCTCTTCGCGGGGCAAGCCCGCTCCTACAGACCTCGCCAAGCCCTCTATCGATGCCGTTTACGCGTCCGTGTAGGAGCGGCCTTGTGTCGCGATGGGCTGCGCAGCAGCCCCAGGATCTGAGCACCCTGCAGAATTGCTGGGGCTGCTGCGCAGCCCATCGCGACACAAGGCCGCTCCTACGCAAGACCGCGGCGCTTCTCGGCCAGCCAGCTACGCCCGTACAGCACCACAATCGCCAGCAACGCCAGCGCTTGTGCACTGAGCGAATAGGCATCGGCATGAATCCCCAGCCAGTCGAACTCAAAGAACGCCAGCG
The DNA here is from genome assembly GCF_014268805.2 of Pseudomonas farsensis. Taxonomy (GTDB): domain Bacteria; phylum Pseudomonadota; class Gammaproteobacteria; order Pseudomonadales; family Pseudomonadaceae; genus Aquipseudomonas; species Aquipseudomonas farsensis. The sequence continues at coordinate 802,886 of NZ_JABWRF020000002.1, read as the reverse complement.
GCCGCGTGCCCAACACCCCGGCCTCTTGCAGCGCCTTGATGCCGTGCCCGGCGAACACCACCGACAACGCACACAGCAACGCGGCGTTGATGCTGAAGAACAGCGACAACGGCAGTTTCGCCGAGCCGCGCAGAATCACCCAGGCCAGGCCCACCAGCAGCACCAGCGCCGTGGCACCACCGGCAAGCACCGCCTGGTGGCCGGCAGGCCCTGCCTGCAACCACAGGGTTTCGTAGAACAGGATCACCTCGAACAACTCGCGGTACACCGAGAAGAACGCCAGCATGGCAAAGCCGAAGCGCCCGCCACCGCTGACCAGGCTGCTCTTGATGTAATCCTGCCAGGCCGCCGCATGGCGCCGGTCGTGCATCCACACCCCCAGCCACAGCACCATCACCGCCGCAAACAGCGCGGTGCAGCCTTCCAGCAGCTCGCGCTGGGCGCCACCCACGTTGATCACATAGGCAGCCAGCGCCCAAGTGGCGAAACCTGCGACCAGCGCCAGGCCCCAGCCGATGTTGACGCTGCGCACCGCCGACTGCTGCCCGGTGTTGCGCAGGAACGCCAGGATTGCCGCCAGCACCAGAATCGCCTCAAGGCCCTCACGCAGCAGAATCAGCAAGCCTGAGATGTAGCTCAGCGACCAGCTCAAGCCGTCGCTGCCAAGCAACTTGGCGGCCTCTTCGAGCTTGGCCTTGGCCACGGCCAGGCGCTGTTCGGCCTGGGCGACGGGCAAACCATCCTGTAGCGCCTGGCGGTAGGCCATCAGGGTCTTTTCGGTGTCTCTGCGGGCCTGGGTGTCGATGTTGTCGAGTGAGCTTTCAACCAGCTCGAAGCCCTCCAGATACGCCGCCACCGACAGATCATACGCCTGGTCGTGATCACCGCTGCGGTAAGCCGCCAGGCTCTTGTCCAGGGTGCTGGCGGTGTAGTCGAGCAGTTGCGCCGGGCCACGCTGCACCTGCGGCGGTTGCGCGCGCTGGGCACGGAATGCAGCCAGGCTGGCGGTGCCTTCGCTGGCGGCCACCTCGGCCGGCGTCTGCCGGGCCAGCTCGGCGATGTTCCAGGTTTTCTCACCTTTGGCGGCCTGCGGGTCTGCAGTGAAGCTGGCGATGTAGGCCGCCACGTCCCAGCGCTGGCGCTCGTCGAGCTGGTCGGCAAACGACGGCATCTCGGTGCCTTCGATGCCCAGCCCAAGGGTGTTGTACAGGTCGAACAGGCTCAGCTGGTCGAGGCGCTCGGCGTTGCGCAGGTTAGCCGGTGCCGGCTCAAGGCCAACACCCGCCGGGCCATCGCCAAGCCCGCTGTCGCCGTGGCAGATCGAGCAGTTCTGCGCATACAACGCAGCGCCCCGCGCCGGGTCCGGGGTAATCACCGGCGCCTGGCTGACTTCATAGGCCACCGCCAGGCGTGCGCCCAGTTGACGGGCCTGGCGGGCAACCTGCGGCCCGTCCTGGCGTTGCTCGATGGCTTGGCGCAAGTGCTGCACCCCTTGCTCGAGCGCTGCACGCTCGGCGTGGGCCGGCAGGCCCTGGACCAGCTCGGCAAGCACCGCGCTGAACTCGACCTGCTCACGGTACTCGCCGGCATCCAGCACCTTGCCGCCAGCCACCGTCGGCGGGTAGTCGGCGCCGATGTAATCGAGCAGGTGCAAAGCCTTGGTAGCGTCGGCCGGCGCTTCGGCCTGGGCCAAGGTGCTGCACAGCGCCAGCACCGGGCCAAGCAGCAAAGCATGCAGCCACGTGCGCAGACGGAAACGGAATTTCATGGCGAGTCTCGATGCAGATACGAAAGTGAACATTGTTCACTTAGGTTCATGGCCACTCAAGGTTCGCCCGCGGGATTTCATGAAAAATCTTGAGACAAATTTCATTCCTTGGAATGGCGGATGTTTCCTACTCGGATTTCGGAAGCGACTGGCCATCTCAATGCCATCACTTTAGGTATACTCCGCCCCGCCGAAATAGCCCGTAGCGATCAAGGCCCCTCCAACGAGAGGTTCTGGTAATAACCAGAGGGACTGCCGCCCCGCCCCCGTGGCTCTACCGATTCAGGGAATGATGAAGTCCGATGGTATCCCGTGCTCTGACCCTGGCGACTCTGCTCGCCGCCGTGCAGCTGTCTGGCTGTTCGGTATTGCGCAGCTACGACAGCGAACTGCAGGAAACCAACCAGCAGCTCGCTGCGGGCAATATCGACGCCGCCCTGGCCTTGCTCGAAAGCAACAACAAGGGTGAGCAGAAAGACCTGCTCTACTACTTCGAGAAGGGCGAACTGCTGCGCTCCAAGGGCGACCTTGTCGGCAGCCAGCTGGCCTGGCTTTCCGCCGACAGCGTAGTGCTGCAGTGGGAAGACGCGGTCAAGCTCGACACCGGCAAGTACCTGAGCCAGTTCGGCAGCTACCTGGTCAACGACAAGGTGCGCCGCTACGAAGGCTACGACTACGAAAAAGTCATGCTCAGCACGCAAATGGCGCTGAACCTGCTGGCGCAGAACGATTTCGACGGTGCGCGTACCGAAATCAAGAAGACCCACGAGCGTGAAGCGGTCATCGCCGAGCTGCGCGACAAGGAATACCTCAAGCGCGAAGAAGACGCCGAGCGCCAAGGCATCAAGACCGAATACAAAGACCTGCAGGGTTACCCGGTCGCCAGCCTCGACGCCCCTGAAGTGGTCAGCCTGAAAAACAGCTACCAGAGCGCCTTCAGCCATTACCTGTCCGGTTTCGTCTACGAAGCCCTTGGCGAAAAAGGCCTGGCTGCGCCGGGCTACCGCAAGGCCGCCGAGCTGCGCCCGAACACCCCGTTGCTGGACCAGGCCCTGCTGGCGCTGGATAAAAACAGCGCCAAGCCCGGCGAAAGCGACGTGCTGGTCGTGGTGCAAAGCGGCCTGGCGCCCGCCCGCGATTCCATCCGCGTACCGCTCCCACTGCCCATCGACAACCAACTGGTGATCGTGCCGTTGTCGTTCCCGATCATCCGCGACGACACCTCCACCGCCCCGCTGAGCGAAATCTACCTGGACGACAAAGCCCTGGCCCTGACCTTGCTCAACAGCACCAACGCCATGTCGCGCCGCGCGCTGCGTGACGACATGCCGGGCATCATCCTGCGCACCAGCGTGCGCGGCATCAGCCGTGGCGTGGCGCAGCACAACCTGAACAAGACCAACCCCATGGCTGGCCTGGTGCTGGGCCTGGCCTCGGCCGTGGTCGAAGGTGCCGACACCCGCACCTGGCGCACCCTGCCCGACCAGACCCAGGTCGTACGCCTGCGCCTGGCGCCCGGCGAGCATCAGCTAAGCCTGCCGACCCGCCTCGGCGGCGCCCAAGTGAAGGTGAAGATCGACCGCCCGTACCAGGTGGTCAGCCTGCGCGTTGTCGGCAACCGTGTATTCGCTGGCGGCCCGGCTGTCGAAGTCGCTCCGCAAGCCCCGGCCCAGGCCGTGGCCGCACTCAAATAACCTCAAGGAACGAACATGCGCAGAACATGCCTCGCCCTGGCAGCCGCCGCCCTTCTGGCCGGCTGCGCCACCCCGCCGCCGCCTGCCCCTGGCAGCGCCGCCAGCAAGGTGGTGACCATGGGCCAGCTCGATGACATTGAAATCGGCCAGATGCGTGTGGCCCGCGAAAACGGGTTTCTGACCGTCAACGTGGCGCTGACCAACACCAGCCGCAGCAACCAGACCCTGTTCTACCGCTTCGCCTGGGTGGGCGATGACGGCTTCCCGGTCGCCGACGAAGAAAGCTGGAAGGCCCTGCCGCTGTATGGCAAGCAGGCCAAGTTCCTGCCGGCTATCGCGCCGACGCCTCAAGCCACTGACTTCCGCCTCGAAGTCCACACCCGGTAAACCCATTCAGGAGCAAGACCCATGTTTGCACGCATTTCCCTCGCCGCCATCGCCATTGCCCTGGTCAGCGGTTGCAGCACCCCGTCGCCGGTACTGGGCGGCAAGAACATCAGCTACGGCGACAACAAGGCCGTAGAGCTGGTCACCAACGAGTTCGGTTCGACCGACCTGCAGATGATCGCCGAGAGCATGACCCGCTCGCTGGCTCAGTCCGGCGTGCTCAGCGGCCGTCCGGTGGTGCAGGTGTACGACGTCAAGAACAAGACCAGCGAGTACATCGATACCCGCGAAATCACCACCTCGATCAAGACCCAACTGATGAAGAGCGGCGTCGCCCGCTTTGCCAGCGACAACAACGCCATGCAGAGCCAGGTCGACCAGCTGAAGCTGCAAAACCAGAGCGGCCTGTACAAGAAAAACACTGTGGCCAAGACCGGCAACATGATCGCCGCGCAATACCGACTGGAAGGCTCGATCAGCTCCATCGTCAAGCGCAGCAGCGACTACAAGGACGTGTTCTACAAGTTCAGCCTGCAGCTGATCGACGTCGAAAGCGGCTTGGCCGAGTGGATGGACGAGAAAGAAATCCGCAAGACCACGGAGCGCTGATCAATGCGTGCATGGATGGCAGTCATTGGCCTGGCTTGCGCGTTCGGCGCGCAGGCGGCCCCGAAGGTGGCGGTGACCGACCTCGCCTACCAGGCGCAGGTGGAGGAGTACATCCACACCGTCAATGCCCAGAACAGCTCGCAGTCGAGCCTGTATCACGGCAGCAGCCAGGCGAGCTACAGCGAGTACGAAAGCCTCAACAGCTATATCGAACAGACCGAGCTGCGCAAGTTTGGCGGTGATATCAAGGGCGAGATCCTCAAGACCGGCATGTTCCAGCTGGTGCAGGGCCGCCCTTATACCGCAGCCTCCAAGGAAGACGTCTACGACGTGATCCGCCGTATCAAGAACGGCGCGTTCCCCGGTGCCGACTATGTGCTGTTCGGCACGCTGTCGGATATCGACTTCCAGCAGGACACCAACGCGCTGGACCACACCGACAGTTATTCGGCGGTGCTGGGCCTGACCGTGGTGGCCGATTTCAGCCTGATCAACACCCGCACGTACGAAATCACCTCGGCGTTCACCGCCATGGGTGAAGGGCAGGACACCAAGCTGGTGAATGGCCAGGACCGCCGCGTGACGTTGAACCGTCCGCGCGTGGTGCGTGAAGTGTCGAAAGCGCTGGGTGAGGATGTTGCGCAGCAGCTGGCTGATCAGTTGGGTGGCTCGGTGCCGGGCAAGCCGCAGCGCCCGCGTGGGCACAGCAACCTGCCGCCGGATGAGCCGGCGCGGGTGTTGAACTGAGCTAAAACCTCACGCGATCCCGTGTAGGAGCGGCCTTGCGTCGCGAAAGGGCTGCGAAGCAGCCCCAGCTATGTTGCATGATGCAAAGATCTAGGGGCTGCTTCGCAGCCCTTTCGCGACGCAAGGCCGCTCCTACACGGGGTGTGGTGACTTTGGCCTCAGATCAACCCTTGCTCGTCTTCTTCTTCGATCAGATTGGTCAAACTGCCCAGCGCCTTACGCGCTGTGGAGCGGTTGAGCAGCTTGGACTGCGCACCAGCTGGCAAATCCGTGATGCTGATCACCCCTTTGGTGGTCAGCACCTCGATCAAGTCTTCAAGCACCCGGATCATGTCCAGGTCGCTCTGCTTTAGCTGACGAAGGCTGTTCTCGACCACATCGTCGGCAAACCACTCCTGAATTTCAGCGTGATCGGCTGGCAACGTCTCGGTACTTTCGTCAAAAGCAGCGGCTTCTACTCGCAGCAACCCGCCCTCGGCGTCGCGTTGCACGTAGAACATGGCCTCGTCCCTCGTCACGGTGATTCCTTCTTGGTAGTCAGCAGCATAGGCGAAGTTCCCGGGCACGCAGCCCCGGCGCGCGAGTATGCGCGTCAAGCGATGAGCGGGAAAGCCCAACGCCCCGCTGGCGGCCGGTAAAGGCCGCCAGCGGGAACGAGGGTCAGTTGTTGTCGATCTTGATGGTCGGGTCGGCACCGCTGATCAACGAGTTGATCGTGGTGTTGGACCAGTTGACCCCTTCAAGCTTGATGGTCACGTCGGCATTGCCAAGGCCGCCAGCGGCGTTTAGCTTGCCTTCAGTGCTCACCTGCAGGGTCGATTCGCCATTGACCGTGGTGATCTTCAGGTAGTTGTCGATGGTGCTGGCCTTCTCGCCCTGCAGCAGGTCGCTGAGGTCGAGGCGGTCGCCTTCCTTGACGTTGAAGTCCTTGATCACGTCGTTGCCCAGGTCACCGGCCTTCCACACGAAGGTATCGGCGCCGCTGCCACCGGCCATGATGTCGTTGCCTTTGCCGCCGATCAGGGTGTCGTTGCCGGCACCGCCAAACAGCAGGTCATTGCCTTCGCCACCGATGAGGATGTCGTTGCCGCTACCGCCCAGCAGGATGTCGTTGCCCTTGCCACCATCGATGTAGTCGTTGCCGCCCTGGCCAAAGATGATGTCGTCGCCAGCACCGCCAAGCAGGGTGTCGGCACCGTCATTGGTGCGCGACACGTCGAACTCGGTGTAGTGCTCGCTGACGTACTTGTGCATCGCCCGCGCATCGACATCGCCCGCGTCCACGCCCAGCTTGCCCGCCACATAGGCCTGGATAGCTTCTACGCCAGTACCGGCGATGCCATCGAAGGTCACCAGGTCGCCGAAGATGATGTCATTGCCATCACCGCCGCTGACCGTGTCGTTACCCGGCAGCGTGGCTTCGGTGTGGCCGAGGATGGCCTCGGCCAGTTTGCTCGGGTCGATGTTGGTCTGGGTCACGCCATCGGAGTCGTACGGCTTCAGGTCGCTGGCCTTGACGTCGCCGTTCAGCCCGATAGCCTCGACGTTGGACAGCCCCGAGAGCAGCTTGAAGCTGTCCAGAGAGTTGCTCAGCGTTGCCGAGTCAGTGCTGCTGCCAGTGCCGGCCAAGGTCGACACCTCGAAACCACCATTGCCTTCGGAGTGGATGACCCCAGAGCCGAAGTTGTACCAGCTGTTGCCATACTTGTACTCAACCTTCAAGTTGCCGTTGGCATCGATGGTAGCGCGGGTATAGGCGTCCACCGCACCGCGGTAGACGGTATCACCCAGCTTGTAGTTGATCGACGACAGGTAGCCGTCCAGCGTCGAGCCGTTGTAGCCCAGGGCCGGGTTGGTGGACTCGTTGGCCTGGTAGTAGGTCGGCTGGCCGTCGGTGATGAAGAACGTCTGGTTCTTGCCGGTGCTGCCGGAGTTCTGCAGGTTCTGGAACCAGTTGGCCGTGGTCTTGAAGGCGTCCTCGTAGTTGGTACCGCCGCCGGAGGTGAGTTTGCCGAGCGCATCGATCAGCGTCTGCAAGCCACCGTTGTTGAGGTTGACCGAGATGGACGTCTTGACCTGGGTGGCGAAGTCCACCAGCAGGATGTTCACGGTACCCGACTGGTCGCCCTTGACGCTGGCGGCCAGGGTCTTGAACACCGACTCCAGGGATTTCTTCGCCGCATCCACACCGCTCGAACCCATGCTGCCGGAGGTGTCGACGATGAACGCCAGGTTGTAGTCCTTGCCCGGTACCACGTGCAGGCCATTGACGTCGGCGACGACGATATCGTTGCCGTCGGTGCCGCTGAAGTTGTCGGAACCCGAGGTCAGGTTGCTGGTGGTGTAGGTTTGCGGGTAGACGGTGACCTTGATGCTGCCTTCAGTGGTGGCGGTGCTGCCGCCAACGCTTTCGGTGGCAGTCGAGGTGACCTTCACATCGAACTGGCCAGCGTAGTAGGCCGGCGGCTTGATGGTCAGGCTGCCCAGGTTCCAGCCAGTCACGTCCACAGCGGCGGTGCCGACGGTGAAGGTGTGGCCAGCGTTGTCAGCCACCACCGAGCCTGCCGGGATGCCGCTGAGCTTGACGCCCAGGGTCTCGGAGCCGTCGGTGTCGGTCAGGTTGGTGCTGATGCCCACCAGCTTGACCGGCGCGCCGTTCTCGCCGCCTTCGTTCATCTTGTAGCCGTCGTAGTAGCCCGTGCCGTTGCTGCCGTGCAGGTCGGAAACGGTCACACCGGCGTTGGCCAGCGCGGTGACGTTCGGGTACATCGGGATGTTGGCGCTGCTCAGGTCGGTGACCGGGCCGTTGCCTACCTTGATGTTGACGTCCAGGCTGCCAGGGCCGCTCTGGTTGGCGTTGTAGATTTCCAGGGTGTAGTAGCCGCTGGTGGTCGGCGTAAAGCTGCCGCTGATGGCACCGCTGTTCGAGCCCCAGGTGGCGCCGGCGACGTTCTTGCCACCCACGACGATCTGCAGGCTGTCATCGGCGGTGCCGCTGAAGGCGTAGGTCTTGCCCGCTTCCAGGTAGATCAGGCCGGAGGTTTTCGAGCCGGTACCGGCGGTCACGGAGGACGCGCTGTCGACGGTGGTGACCTGCTCGGTCTTGCCGGCGCTGCCGGAGTTGGCAAACACGTTTTTCAGGGTGTCGCCGGTGATGCCATTGCCGTTGGTACCCAGGCCGTTGAGGCTGGTCCAGGTTTCCTTGGTCAGGCCCAGCGAATTGACGTTGTTGTTGCCAATGCTCAGGTCTGGCTTGTCGGCCACCGGGGTGATGTCGACTTTCAAGGTCGACTCGCTACCGGCGTCCTTGCCATCGGTTGGCTTGTACTTGATCTGCGCGTAGTCGGCCTGCTTGTTGCCCACACCGGTGCCGCCATAGGCATCGACGCCAGACTGGTTGGCCAGCGGCACGAACTTGAGCTTGCCGGCAGCGATGTCGGCCTGGCTGATGGTCTGGCCCGCCTTGACGTCCACCCAGGTGTTGCCGCTGAGCAGCTTCAGCGTGCCAGCGCCTGGCAGTTGCGTGATGGTGACACCCAGGCTGCTGACCGGCGAATCGACGTCGCTGACGTTGAAGTTGCTCCAGTTCAGCACCAGGTCGGTGTCTTCGACGCCGGTCACGGCACCGCCAGTGCTGGTCGGTGCATCGTTGACCGCGATCACGTTGACCGTGGTGGTGGCGGTGTTCGAGGTGTTGACGCCATCGGTCACCGTCACCGTGATGATCCGCGGCGTAGTGCTCGGGTCTTCGCTGGTGTTGATGAAGGTGATGTTCTTGATCGCCTGGATGTAGTCAGCCAGCGACGCGGTGCCGCTGAGCACCAGGACCACTTTGCCTTCAGTGCTGTTGGCGTTGATGCTGATGCCATTGACGCTGTTGCCCAGGTTCAGCGCATCACCCGGCTGGCGGTTGGTGAGGATCACCGTGGCGCCAGTCAGTTGCGAGCTGTCGAAGTCGGTGATGGTCACATCGACGTCGCCGATCGACACACCGCTACCCGGCTGGTTCTCGGTGAAGGTGGTCTGGTAGTCGGCGCCGGTCTTGCCGCTGGAATCGTTGGCGTCCAGATCCAGCACCGGGGCTGGTTCGAAGATCTGCGTAGTGACGCTGCCGGCACTGCCGCTGACGTCGAGCTTCTCGAAGTTGCCACCGGTCGCCGAGTCGATCTTGACGGTGAAGTGCTCGGTGCCTTCGGTGATGTTGTCCTTGATCGTCGGGATGCTGAACTCGGCCTTGTCGCTGCCGGCCTTGATCACAACGGTGGCCACACCGGTGTAGTCCGCGCCATTGGTGGCGGTGCCGGAGTAGCTCAGCTTAACGGTCACATCGGTTTGAGCCTTGCTGGTCAAGGTCAGGGTGTAGGTGGCATTGCCGCCTTCAGCCACAGCAGTGGTGCCACCGATGCTCAGGGTGGTCGGGTTGATGGTGTCGGTCACCGCCGTTACTGCCGGGGTGCTGCTGACCACCAGGTTCTCGAAGTTGCCACCGGTGGTGCCGGTGATCTTCGCCGAAACATCCCCGGCATCGATGTACACATCATCCGCGGGCGCCGGCACGGTTATGGAACCTGTGGTCTTGCCCGCCTCGATGTTGATGACCGCGCCATTGCTCAGGGTCACGGTCATGGCGGTGCCGGCCTTGTTGGTCAAGGTGGCAACGTAGGTGATCTGGCCGCCTTCGGCAACGCTTGGCGTGGCGCTCAGTTTCAGGCCGGTGTCGTCGATGGTGTCGGTAACCTGGGTGACCGCAGGCGTGCTGCTGACCGCCAGGTTTTCGAAGTCGCCACCGGTGGTTTGCACCACGGTCACGCTGAGTTTTTCAGCATCGATATAAACGTCGTCGCTTGGCGCGTCGATGGTGATCTTGCCTTCGGACTGGCCTTTGGCAATGGTCACGGTTTCGCCGTTGCTCAGCTTGACGGTCATGTCGCTGCCAGCAGGGTTGGACAAGGTCACGGTATAGGTGATCTTGCCGCCTTCGGCCACGCTGCCTGGGGCGGTAACCGCCAGGGTGGTGGTGTCTTTGGTGCCTGGCACGTCGTTGACGACAGTGACCGGGCTGCCAGTGCTGACCAGCTTCTCGTAGTTGCCGCCCTTCATCTCGGTGATGCTGTTGTTGAGATTCGGGTTGGTGTTGTACGGGTTGTTTGGCGCGACGTAGTCCACGCTGCCGGTGGTCTGGCCGACCGGAATGGTGATCGACTGGCCGTTGGCGAGCTTCAGCACCAGGTCGCTGCCGGTGACTTTGTTGTCGACGGTGGCGGTGTAGGTGACGGTGCCGCCTTCGTTGACCGACGCGGTGCTGGCGGTCAGCTTCACGGTGCTGGTGTCGATGGTGTCGGTCACCTGGGTGACGGAGTAGGAACCATCGATCGCCAGCAGCTCGAAGTCACCCCCGGTAGAACCGTCGATCTTGGCCTGCACGGTGCCTGCATCGATGTACGGGTCATCCGCCGGGGCATTGATGGTGATCGCGCCAACAGACGCACCCTTGGCAATGGAGATGACCTCGCCATTGCTCAACTTGATGGTCATGTTGGTGCCAGCCGGGTTCGACAGCGTGGCGGTGTAGGTGATCTTGCCGCCCTCCTCGACCGACGGGGTCGCCGTCAGGGTCAGGGTGGTGACGTCCTTGGTGGCCGGGGTGTCGTTGACCACGGTGACCGGGCTGCCCGTGCTGACCAGCTTCTCGTAGTTGCCGCCCTTCATCTCGGTGATGCTGTTGGTGAGATTCGGGTTGGTGTTGTACGGGTTGTTTGGCGCTACGTAGTCAACGCTGCCGGTGGTTTGGCCGACCGGAATGGTGATCGACTGGCCGTTGGCAAGCTTCAGCACCAGGGCGCTGCCGGTGACGGCGTGGTCAACGGTTGCGGTATAGGTGATGGTGCCGCCTTCGTTGACCGAAGCGGTGCCAGTCAGCTTCACGGTGCTGGTGTCGATGGTGTCGGTCACCTGAGTGACCGCAGGCGTGCTGCTGACCGCCAGGTTCTCGAAGTCACCACCGGTGGTTTGCACCACGGTGACGCTGAGCTTCTCGGCGTCGATGTAGACGTCGTCAGCCGGCGCATTGATGGTGATCTTGCCTTCGGACTGGCCTTTGGCAATGGCGATTGTCTCGCCGTTGCTCAGCTTCACGGTCATGTCGCTGCCGGCCGGGTTGGACAAGGTCACGGTGTAGGTGATCTTGCCGCCTTCGGCCACGGTATCTGGCGCGGTGACGGCCAGGGTGGTGGTGTCTTTGGTGCCTGGCACGTCGTTGACGACGGTCACAGGGCTGCCAGTGCTCACCAGCTTCTCGTAGTTGCCGCCCTTCATCTCGGTGATGCTGTTGGTGAGATTCGGGTTGGTGTTGTACGGGTTGTTTGGCGCTACGTAATCCACGCTTGCGCTGGTTTGGCCGACCGGAATGGTGATCGACTGGCCGTTGGCGAGCTTCAGCACCAAGTCGCTGCCGGTGACTTTGTTGTCGACGGTGGCGGTGTAGGTGACGGTGCCGCCTTCGTTGACCGAAGCGGTGCCTACGGTCAGCTTCACGGTGCTGGTGTCGATGGTGTCGGTGACTTGGGTGACGGCTGGCGTGTTATCTACAACCAGCTTCTCGAAGTCGCCGCCAGTGGCTTTGTCCACAGTGACGCTGAGTTTTTCAGCATCGATGTAAACGTCATCAGCCGGGGCATTGATGGAGATGCTGTTCTCGGTCTGGCCTTTGGCGATGGTGATGGTTTCGCCATTGCTCAGCTTGATGGTGACGTCGCTGCCAGCCGGGTTGGTCAAGGTCACGGTGTACGTGATCTTGCCGCCTTCGGCCACGGTATCGGTCGCGGTCAGCTTCAGCCCGGTAGTGTCTTCAGTACCTGGACCTTGGGTCACGGAAGTAACTGGCTTACCTTCTCCGACGACTTTCTCGTAGTTACCACCCGTGATTTCAGTGATCGCGTTGCTCACGTCCGGTTTGGTCGTGTGGACGCTGTTCGGCACGGTGAAGTCCACCGAGCTCGAAGACTGGCCAACCGGGATAGTGATGGTCTGGCCGTTAGCCAGTTTCACTACCAGGTCGCTACCGGTAACTTCGTGGTTAACGGAGGCGGTGTAGGTGATGGTGCCGCCTTCGGCTACCGAGTTGCTACTGGCAGTCAGCGTGACAGTCGAAGTGTCGATGGTGTCAGTGACTTGGGTTTCCGCTGGATTCGGGTTGACTTCGAGCTTCTCGAAATCACCACCATCCACTTTATCCACAGTAACGCTGAGTTTCTCAGCATCGATGTAGACATCGTCAGCCGGCGCATCAATCGAGATGCTGTTTTCGGTCTGGCCTTTGGCAATGGTGATGGTTTCGCCATTGCTGAGCTTGATGGTTACGTCGCTGCCAGCCGGGTTCGACAAGGTGGCGGTGTAAGTGATCTTGCCGCCTTCAGCGACTTCGCCAGTGGCGGTCAGCTTCAGCTCGGTGGTGTCTTCAGTGCCTGGGCCCTGAGTTACGGAAGTAACTGGCTTGCCTTCACCGACGACTTTCTCGTAGTTACCACCCGTAATTTCGTCGATGCTGTTGCTTACGTCCGGCTTGGTGTTGTGGACGCTGTTCGGCACGGTGAAGTCCACCGAGCTCGAAGACTGACCAACCGGAATGGTGATGGTCTGGCCGTTGGCCAGTTTCACGACCAGGTCGCTACCGGTAACTTCGTGGTTCACGGAGGCGGTGTAGGTGATAGTGCCGCCTTCGGCTACCGAGTTGCTGCTGGCAGTCAGCGTGACAGTCGAAGTATCGATGGTGTCAGTGACTTCAGTAACGGCTGGGGTGTTATCCACAACCAGCTTCTCGAAGTCGCCACCAGTGGCTTTATCCACAGTGACGCTGAGTTTTTCAGCGTCGATGTAGACGTCATCAGCCGGGGCATCAATCGAGATGCTGTTTTCGGTCTGGCCTTTGGCAATGGTGATGGTTTCGCCATTGCTCAGTTTGACAGTGACATCGCTACCAGCTGGGTTGGTCAAGGTCACGGTATAAGTGATCTTGCCGCCTTCGGCCACAGTATCGGTCGCGGTCAGCTTCAGCTCGGTAGTGTCTTCAGTGCCTGGACCTTGGGTCACGGAAGTAACAGGCTTACCTTCGCCAACAACTTTCTCGTAGTTACCACCAGTGATTTCAGTGATCGCGTTGCTCACGTCCGGTTTGGTCGTGTGGACGCTGTTCGGCACGGTGAAGTCCACCGAGCTGGAAGACTGACCAACTGGAATAGTGATGGTCTGGCCGTTAGCCAGTTTCACTACCAGGTCGCTGCCGGTGACTTCGTGGTTTACCGAAGCGGTGTAGGTGATGGTGCCGCCTTCGGCTACCGAGCTGTTGCTGGCGGTCAGGGTCACCGTCGAAGTATCGATGGTGTCAGTGACTTGGGTTTCCGCTGGAGTCGGGTTGACTTCGAGCTTCTCGAAATCACCGCCATCCACTTTATCCACAGTGACGCTGAGTTTTTCAGCGTCGATGTAGACGTCATCAGCCGGGGCATCGATGGAGATGCTGCTCTCGGTCTGGCCCTTAGCGATGGTGATAGTTTCGCCATTGCTCAGCTTGATGGTGACGTCGCTGCCAGCCGGGTTCGACAGGGTGGCGGTGTAGGTGATCTTGCCACCTTCGGCCACGGTATCGGTCGCGGTCAGCTTAAGCTCGGTAGTGTCTTCCGTGCCTGGGCCCTGAGTTACGGAAGTGACTGGCTTACCTTCGCCAACCACTTTCTCGTAGTTACCACCGGTGATCTCAGTGATCGCGTTGCTAACGTCCGGTTTCGTGGTGTGGACGCTATTCGGCACGGTGTAATCAACCGAGCTCGACGACTGACCAACCGGGATAGTGATGGTCTGGCCGTTAGCCAGTTTCACAACCAGGTCGCTACCAGTCACTTCGTGGTTAACGGAGGCGGTGTAGGTGATAGTGCCGCCTTCGGCGACCGAGTTGCTGCTAGCAGTCAGGGTGACAGTCGAAGTGTCGATAGTGTCGGTGACTTGAGTTTCCGCTGGAGCCGGGTTGACTTCGAGCTTCTCGAAATCACCGCCATCCACTTTATCCACAGTGACGCTGAGTTTCTCAGCATCGATGTAGACGTCATCAGCCGGGGCATCGATGGAGATGCTGCTCTCGGTCTGGCCCTTAGCGATGGTGATAGTTTCGCCATTGCTGAGCTTGATGGTTACGTCGCTGCCAGCCGGGTTCGACAGGGTGGCGGTGTAGGTGATCTTGCCACCTTCCGCGACTTCGCCAGTGGCGGTCAGCTTCAGCTCGGTGGTGTCTTCCGTGCCTGGGCCCTGAGTTACCGAAGTAACTGGCTTGCTTTCGCCAACCACTTTCTCGTAGTTACCGCCAGTGATCTCGGTAATGGCGTTGCTCACGTCCGGTTTGGTCGTGTGGACGCTGTTCGGCACGGTGTAATCAACCGAGCTCGACGACTGACCAACCGGGATAGTGATGGTCTGGCCGTTAGCCAGTTTCACAACCAGGTCGCTACCAGTCACTTCGTGGTTAACGGAGGCGGTGTAGGTGATGGTGCCGCCTTCGGCTACCGAGCTGCTGCTGGCGGTCAGCGTGACAGTCGAAGTATCGATGGTGTCAGTGACTTGGGTTTCAGCCGGCGTCGGATTGACTTCGAGCTTCTCGAAATCGCCGCCATCCACTTTATCTACAGTAACGCTGAGTTTTTCAGCGTCGATGTAGACGTCATCAGCCGGGGCATCAATCGAGATGCTGTTTTCGGTCTGGCCTTTGGCAATGGTGATAGTTTCGCCATTGCTGAGCTTGATGGTTACGTCGCTGCCAGCCGGGTTCGACAGGGTGGCGGTGTAGGTGATCTTGCCGCCTTCAGCGACAGTATCGGTCGCGGTCAGCTTCAGTTCGGTAGTGTCTTCAGTGCCTGGGCCCTGAGTTACCGAAGTAACTGGCTTGCCTTCGCCAACCACTTTCTCGTAGTTACCGCCAGTGATCTCGGTAATGGCGTTGCTCACGTCCGGTTTGGTCGTGTGGACGCTGTTCGGCACGGTGAAGTCCACCGAGCTCGAAGACTGACCAACCGGAATGGTGATGGTCTGGCCGTTGGCCAGTTTCACAACCAGGTCGCTACCGGTAACTTCGTGGTTAACGGAGGCGGTGTAGGTAATCGTGCCGCCTTCGGCGACCGAGTTGCTGCTAGCAGTCAGGGTGACAGTCGAAGTGTCGATGGTGTCAGTGACTTGGGTTTCCGCTGGAGTCGGGTTGACTTCGAGCTTCTCGAAATCGCCGCCATCCACTTTATCCACAGTGACGCTGAGTTTCTCGGCGTCGATATAAACGTCGTCGGCTGGAGCATCAATCGAGATGCTGTTCTCGGTCTGGCCTTTGGCAATGGTGATGGTTTCGCCATTGCTCAGTTTGACAGTGACATCGCTGCCAGCTGGGTTGGTCAAGGTCACGGTGTAGGTGATCTTGCCGCCTTCAGCCACAGTATCGGTCGCGGTCAGCTTCAGTTCAGTAGTGTCTTCAGTGCCTGGACCCTGAGTTACGGAAGTAACTGGCTTACCTTCGCCGACGACTTTTTCGTAGTTACCGCCAGTGATCTCGGTAATGGCGTTGCTAACGTCCGGCTTGGTCGTGTGGACGCTGTTCGGCACGGTGAAGTCCACCGAGCTCGACGACTGACCAACCGGGATAGTGATGGTCTGGCCGTTAGCCAGTTTCACTACCAGGTCGCTGCCGGTGACTTCGTGATTAACCGAAGCGGTGTAGGTGATGGTGCCGCCTTCGGCAACCGAGTTGCTGTTGGCAGTCAGCGTGACAGTCGAAGTATCGATGGTGTCAGTGACTTGGGTTTCAGCCGGCGTCGGATTGACTTCGAGCTTCTCGAAATCGCCGCCATCCACTTTATCCACAGTAACGCTGAGCTTCTCGGCATCGATGTAGACGTCATCAGCCGGGGCATCAATCGAGATGCTGTTCTCGGTCTGGCCTTTGGCAATGGTGATGGTTTCGCCATTGCTCAGTTTGACAGTGACATCGCTGCCAGCTGGGTTGGTCAAGGTCACGGTGTAGGTGATCTTGCCGCCTTCAGCGACTTCACCAGTGGCGGTCAGCTTCAGTTCGGTAGTGTCTTCAGTGCCTGGGCCCTGAGTCACAGAAGTGACCGGCTTACCTTCACCAACAACCTTCTCGTAGTTACCGCCAGTGATCTCGGTAATGGCGTTGCTAACGTCCGGCTTGGTGTTGTGGACGCTATTCGGCACGGTGAAGTCCACCGAGCTCGAAGACTGACCAACCGGGATAGTGATGGTCTGGCCGTTGGCCAGTTTCACTACCAGGTCGCTGCCGGTTACTTCGTGGTTTACCGAAGCGGTGTAGGTGATGGTGCCGCCTTCGGCGACCGAGTTGCTGCTGGCAGTCAGGGTGACAGTCGAGGTGTCGATGGTATCAGTGACTTGGGTCTGGGCTGGAGTGCCGTCGACAACCAGCTTCGCGAAATCACCGCCCGTAGTTTTGTCTACAGTGACGCTGAGTGTTTCAGCGTCGATGTAAACGTCGTCAGCCGGCGCATCGATGGAGATGCTGTTTTCGGTCTGGCCTTTGGCAATGGTGATGGTTTCGCCATTGCTCAGCTTGACGGTCATGTCGCTGCCAGCTGGGTTGGTCAAGGTCACGGTGTAGGTGATCTTGCCGCCTTCAGCGACAGTATCGGTCGCCGTCAGCTTCAGCTCGGTGGTGTCATCGGTTGCTGGGTTACCAATGACAACCGTAGTCGGTTTGCCTTCCCCTACCACCTTCTCGTAATTACCACCGGTTATCTCGGTAATGCTGTTGCTTGCGTCCGGCTTGGTCGCATGGACAGTGCTCGGCACGGTGTAATCCACCGAGCTCGACGACTGGCCTACTGGAATAGTGATGGTTTGGCCGTTAGCCAACTTCACAACCAGATCACTGCCGGTCACTTCGTGGTTAACCGAAGCGGTGTAAGTGATGGTGCTGCCTTCGGCAACTGGACCATTGCTGGCAGTCAGGGTCACCGTCGAGGTATCGATAGTGTCGGTGACGTCAGTAACGGCTGGAGTTTTATCCACAACCAGCTTCTCGAAGTCGCCGCCGTCAGCCTTATCCACAGTGACGCTGAGTTTTTCAGCATCGATGTAAACGTCATCAGCCGGGGCATTGATGGAGATGCTGTTCTCGGTCTGGCCTTTGGCAATGGTGATGGTTTCGCCGTTGCTCAGCTTGATGGTCACATCGCTGCCAGCTGGGTTCGACAGGGTGGCGGTGTAGGTGATCTTTCCGCCTTCAGCGACTTCACCAGTGGCCGTCAGCTTCAGTTCGGTGGTGTCTTCGGTGCCTGAGCCCTGAGTTACCGAAGTAACTGGCTTACCTTCGCCGACGACTTTTTCGTAGTTACCGCCAGTGATCTCGGTAATGGCGTTGCTAACGTCCGGCTTGGTGTTGTGGACGCTGTTCGGCACGGTGAAGTCCACCGAGCTCGACGACTGGCCAACTGGGATGGTGATGGTCTGGCCGTTGGCCAGTTTCACCACGAGATCGCTACCGGTCACTTCGTGGTTAACGGAGGCGGTGTAGGTGATGGTGCCGCCTTCGGCTACCGAGCTGCTGCTGGCGGTCAGGGTGACAGTCGAAGTGTCGATAGTGTCGGTGACTTGGGTTTCAGCTGGAGTCGGATTGACTTCGAGCTTCTCGAAATTACCGCCATCCACTTTATCCACAGTGACGCTGAGTTTTTCAGCATCGATATAGACGTCATCAGCCGGAGCATCGATGGAGATGCTGCTCTCGGTCTGGCCCTTAGCGATGGTGATAGTTTCGCCATTGCTGAGCTTGATGGTTACGTCGCTGCCAGCTGGGTTCGACAAAGTGGCGGTGTAGGTGATCTTGCCACCTTCCGCGACTTCGCCAGTGGCGGTCAGCTTCAGTTCGGTAGTGTCTTCCGTGCCTGGGCCCTGAGTTACGGAAGTGACTGGCTTACCTTCGCCAACCACTTTCTCGTAGTTACCACCGGTGATCTCAGTGATCGCGTTGCTAACGTCCGGTTTCGTGGTGTGGACGCTATTCGGCACGGTGTAATCAACCGAGCTCGACGACTGACCAACCGGGATAGTGATGGTCTGGCCGTTAGCCAGTTTCACAACCAGGTCGCTACCAGTCACTTCGTGGTTAACGGAGGCGGTGTAGGTGATAGTGCCGCCTTCGGCGACGGAGTTGCTGCTAGCAGTCAGGGTGACAGTCGAAGTATCGATGGTGTCAGTGACTTCGGTAACGGCTGGGGTGTTATCCACAACCAGCTTCTCGAAGTCGCCACCAGTGGCTTTATCCACAGTAACGCTGAGTTTTTCAGCGTCGATGTAGACGTCATCAGCCGGGGCATCAATCGAAATGCTGTTCTCGGTCTGGCCTTTGGCAATGGTGATGGTTTCGCCATTGCTCAGTTTGACAGTGACATCGCTGCCGGCTGGGTTCGACAAAGTGGCGGTGTAGGTGATCTTTCCGCCTTCAGCGACTTCACCAGTGGCGGTCAGCTTCAGTTCGGTGGTGTCTTCGGTGCCTGGGCCCTGAGTTACCGAAGTAACTGGCTTACCTTCGCCAACGACTTTCTCGTAGTTACCACCAGTGATTTCAGTGATCGCGTTGCTCACGTCCGGTTTGGTCGTGTGGACGCTATTCGGCACGGTGTAATCAACCGAGCTCGACGACTGACCGACCGGAATGGTGATGGTCTGGCCGTTAGCCAGTTTCACGACCAGGTCGCTACCAGTCACTTCGTGGTTTACCGAAGCGGTGTAGGTGATGGTGCCGCCTTCGGCGACCGAGTTGTTGCTGGCGGTCAGGGTGACAGTCGAAGTGTCGATAGTGTCAGTGACTTGGGTTTCCGCTGGAGTCGGGTTGACTTCGAGCTTCTCGAAATCGCCGCCATCCACTTTATCCACAGTGACGCTGAGTTTTTCAGCATCGATGTAGACGTCATCAGCCGGGGCATCAATCGAGATGCTGTTTTCGGTCTGGCCTTTGGCAATGGTGATGGTTTCGCCATTGCTGAGCTTGATGGTCACATCGCTGCCAGCCGGGTTCGACAAGGTGGCGGTGTAGGTGATCTTGCCACCTTCCGCGACTTCGCCAGTGGCGGTCAGCTTCAGCTCGGTGGTGTCTTCAGTGCCTGGGCCCTGAGTTACGGAAGTGACTGGCTTACCTTCGCCAACCACTTTCTCGTAATTACCACCCGTAATTTCGTCGATGCTGTTGCTAACGTCCGGCTTGGTGTTGTGGACGCTGTTCGGCACGGTGAAGTCCACCGAGCTCGAAGATTGGCCAACTGGAATAGTGATGGTCTGGCCGTTGGCCAGTTTCACTACCAGGTCGCTGCCGGTTACTTCGTGGTTAACGGAGGCGGTGTAGGTGATAGTGCCGCCTTCGGCAACCGAGTTGCTGCTGGCAGTCAGCGTGACAGTCGAAGTATCGATGGTGTCAGTGACTTGGGTTTCAGCCGGCGTCGGATTGACTTCGAGCTTCTCGAAATCGCCGCCATCCACTTTATCTACAGTAACGCTGAGTTTTTCAGCGTCGATGTAGACGTCATCAGCCGGGGCATCAATCGAGATGCTGTTTTCGGTCTGGCCTTTGGCAATGGTGATGGTTTCGCCATTGCTGAGCTTGATGGTCACATCGCTGCCAGCCGGGTTCGACAAGGTGGCGGTGTAGGTGATCTTGCCACCTTCCGCGACTTCGCCAGTGGCGGTCAGCTTCAGCTCGGTGGTGTCTTCCGTGCCTGGGCCCTGAGTTACCGAAGTAACTGGCTTGCCTTCGCCAACCACTTTCTCGTAGTTACCGCCAGTGATCTCGGTAATGGCGTTGCTCACGTCCGGTTTGGTCGTGTGGACGCTGTTCGGCACGGTGAAGTCCACCGAGCTCGAAGACTGACCAACCGGAATGGTGATGGTCTGGCCGTTGGCCAGTTTCACGACCAGGTCGCTACCAGTCACTTCGTGGTTAACGGAGGCGGTGTAGGTGATAGTGCCGTCTTCGGCAACCGAGTTGCTGCTGGCAGTCAGGGTGACAGTCGAAGTGTCGATGGTGTCAGTGACTTGGGTTTCCGCTGGAGTCGGGTTGACTTCGAGCTTCTCGAAATCGCCGCCATCCACTTTATCCACAGTGACGCTGAGTTTCTCGGCATCGATGTAGACGTCATCAGCCGGAGCATCGATGGAGATGCTGTTCTCGGTCTGGCCCTTAGCGATGGTGATAGTTTCGCCATTGCTGAGCTTGATGGTTACGTCGCTGCCAGCCGGGTTCGACAAGGTGGCGGTGTAGGTGATCTTGCCGCCTTCAGCGACTTCGCCAGTGGCGGTCAGCTTCAGCTCAGTGGTGTCTTCAGTGCCTGGGCCCTGAGTTACGGAAGTAACTGGCTTACCTTCGCCAACCACTTTCTCGTAATTACCACCCGTAATTTCGTCGATGCTGTTGCTAACATCCGGCTTGGTGTTGTGGACGCTGTTCGGCACGGTGAAGTCCACCGAGCTCGACGACTGACCAACCGGAATGGTGATGGTCTGGCCGTTAGCCAGTTTCACCACGAGATCGCTACCGGTAACTTCGTGGTTAACGGAGGCGGTGTAGGTAATCGTGCCGCCTTCGGCGACCGAGTTGCTGCTAGCAGTCAGGGTGACAGTCGAAGTGTCGATGGTGTCAGTGACTTGGGTTTCCGCTGGAGTCGGGTTGACTTCGAGCTTCTCGAAATCGCCGCCATCCACTTTATCCACAGTGACGCTGAGTTTCTCGGCATCGATGTAGACGTCATCAGCCGGAGCATCGATGGAGATGCTGTTCTCGGTCTGGCCCTTAGCGATGGTGATAGTTTCGCCATTGCTGAGCTTGATGGTTACGTCGCTGCCAGCCGGGTTCGACAAGGTGGCGGTGTAGGTGATCTTGCCGCCTTCAGCGACTTCGCCAGTGGCGGTCAGCTTCAGCTCAGTGGTGTCTTCAGTGCCTGGGCCCTGAGTTACGGAAGTAACTGGCTTACCTTCGCCAACCACTTTCTCGTAATTACCACCCGTAATTTCGTCGATGCTGTTGCTAACATCCGGCTTGGTGTTGTGGACGCTGTTCGGCACGGTGTAGTCCACCGAGCTCGACGACTGACCAACTGGGATGGTGATGGTCTGGCCGTTAGCCAGTTTCACTACCAGGTCGCTGCCGGTTACTTCGTGGTTCACCGAAGCGGTGTAGGTGATGGTGCCGCCTTCGGCAACCGAGTTGCTGTTGGCAGTCAGCGTGACAGTCGAAGTGTCGATGGTGTCAGTGACTTCGGTAACGGCTGGGGTGTTATCCACAACCAGCTTCTCGAAGTCGCCACCAGTGGCTTTATCCACAGTGACGCTGAGCTTCTCGGCGTCGATGTAGACGTCATC
Source organism: Pseudomonas farsensis (assembly GCF_014268805.2). Taxonomy (GTDB): domain Bacteria; phylum Pseudomonadota; class Gammaproteobacteria; order Pseudomonadales; family Pseudomonadaceae; genus Aquipseudomonas; species Aquipseudomonas farsensis. The sequence continues at coordinate 781,271 of NZ_JABWRF020000002.1, read as the reverse complement.
AGCCGGGGCATCAATCGAGATGCTGTTCTCGGTCTGGCCTTTGGCAATGGTGATGGTTTCACCATTGCTCAGTTTGACAGTGACATCGCTGCCGGCTGGGTTGGTCAAGGTCACGGTATAGGTGATCTTCCCGCCTTCGGCCACAGTATCGGTCGCGGTCAGCTTCAGTTCAGTGGTGTCTTCAGTGCCTGGGCCCTGAGTTACGGAAGTAACTGGCTTGCCTTCACCGACGACTTTCTCGTAGTTACCACCAGTGATCTCGGTAATGGCGTTGCTAACGTCCGGTTTGGTCGTGTGGACGCTGTTCGGCACGGTGAAGTCCACCGAGCTCGACGACTGGCCAACCGGGATGGTGATGGTTTGGCCGTTGGCCAGTTTCACCACGAGATCGCTACCGGTCACTTCGTGGTTAACGGAGGCGGTGTAGGTGATGGTGCCGCCTTCGGCTACCGAGCTGCTGCTGGCGGTCAGCGTGACAGTCGAAGTATCGATGGTGTCAGTGACTTGGGTTTCAGCCGGCGTCGGATTGACTTCGAGCTTCTCGAAATCGCCGCCATCCACTTTATCTACAGTAACGCTGAGTTTTTCAGCGTCGATGTAGACGTCATCAGCCGGGGCATCAATCGAGATGCTGTTTTCGGTCTGGCCTTTGGCAATGGTGATGGTTTCGCCATTGCTGAGCTTGATGGTTACGTCGCTGCCAGCCGGGTTCGACAGGGTGGCGGTGTAGGTGATCTTGCCACCTTCCGCGACTTCACCAGTGGCGGTCAGCTTCAGCTCGGTGGTGTCTTCAGTGCCTGGGCCCTGAGTTACGGAAGTGACTGGCTTACCTTCGCCGACGACTTTCTCGTAGTTACCACCGGTGATTTCAGTGATCGCGTTGCTCACGTCCGGTTTGGTCGTGTGGACGCTGTTCGGCACGGTGTAATCCACCGAGCTCGACGACTGGCCAACTGGAATAGTGATGGTCTGGCCGTTGGCCAGTTTCACTACCAGATCGCTGCCTGTCACTTCGTGATTAACCGAAGCGGTGTAGGTGATGGTGCCGCCTTCGGCGACCGAGTTGTTGCTGGCGGTCAGCGTGACAGTCGAAGTGTCGATGGTGTCAGTGACTTGGGTTTCCGCTGGAGTCGGGTTGACTTCGAGCTTCTCGAAATCGCCGCCATCCACTTTATCCACAGTAACGCTGAGTTTTTCAGCGTCGATGTAGACGTCATCAGCCGGAGCATCGATGGAGATGCTGTTTTCGGTCTGGCCTTTGGCAATGGTGATGGTTTCGCCATTGCTCAGCTTGATGGTTACGTCGCTGCCAGCCGGGTTCGACAAAGTGGCGGTGTAGGTGATCTTGCCACCTTCAGCGACTTCGCCAGTGGCGGTCAGCTTCAGCTCGGTGGTGTCTTCAGTGCCGGGGCCCTGAGTTACGGAAGTAACTGGCTTACCTTCGCCAACGACTTTCTCGTAATTGCCACCCGAAATTTCGTCGATGCTGTTGCTTACGTCCGGCTTGGTGTTGTGGACGCTGTTCGGCACGGTGAAGTCCACCGAGCTCGACGACTGGCCAACTGGGATGGTGATGGTTTGGCCATTGGCCAGTTTCACCACGAGATCGCTACCGGTCACTTCGTGGTTAACGGAGGCGGTGTAGGTGATGGTGCCGCCTTCCGCTACCGAGTTGCTGCTGGCAGTCAGGGTGACAGTCGAAGTGTCGATAGTGTCAGTGACTTGGGTTTCCGCTGGAGTCGGGTTGACTTCGAGCTTCTCGAAATCGCCGCCATCCACTTTATCCACAGTGACGCTGAGTTTTTCAGCGTCGATATAAACGTCGTCAGCCGGTGCATCAATCGAGATGCTGTTCTCGGTCTGGCCTTTGGCGATGGTGGTGGTTTCACCATTGCTCAGCTTGATGGTTACGTCGCTGCCAGCCGGGTTCGACAAGGTGGCGGTGTAGGTGATCTTGCCACCTTCCGCGACTTCGCCAGTGGCGGTCAGCTTCAGCTCGGTAGTGTCTTCAGTGCCTGGCCCCTGGGTCACGGTGGTAACCGGTTTGCCTTCACCAACGATCTTCTCGTAATTGCCGCCGCTAATCTCCGTAATGCCGTTGCTGACATCAGGCTTGGTCGCATAAATGCTGTTCGGCACTGTGTATTCAGCGGTGCCGGACGACTTGCCCACCTCGATGGTGACGGTCTGCCCGTTGGCCAGTTTGACTACCAGGTCGCTACCGGTCACCGGGTTGTTCACCGACACGGTGTAGGTGATCACGCCACCCTCGTCGACGCTCGGCGTTGCGGTCAGCGTGGCGGTGGTGGTGTCGATGGTGTCGGTGATCTGGGTCACCGCAGGGGTCGGGTCGATGGTGACGATCAGGCCGGTGCCGCCGCTGGTGCCGGTGATGTGCGCGGAAAGCTCGCTGGCGTCGATGTACGGCGTGTCGTTAGGGGCGATCTCGACGTTTACGGTGCCGCTGGTCTGGCCCGGGGGGATCACAATGACGGCGCCGTTGGACAGGGTCACGGTCAGTGCGCTGGTCGGCGCCTGGCCAACGGTTGCGGTGTAAACGATAACGCCACCCGCCTCGGTAATCGAAGGGGTGGCGCTGAGTACGACATCGGTCGGTACCGGCGGGGGCGTGACCGCGGTGGCGCCAGCAGCGGCAGTGGTGGTGTCCTGCCCGCCGATTTCCAAAGTGTTCAGCCCAGTGGCAAAGCCAATCGGGGCAGTCTGGAAGCCGATGGTCGGGTCGACCACACCAGCCGTCTCTTCAAGCAGCACGAAGCTATGGCCGCCGCCAACCGCACCGCCGCTGCCTGCCGCGGTCGGGCCGGCGGCGGTAGCTTCAAGGTCGGTAGTCGGGTCAGCACCGGCGGCGATGGCTTGCTGCAGCTCTTCGACCGAAGGCGCGGCCTCGGCACTGGCCAGGCTCAGGTCGGTGCTGCTGTCGGGCGCATCGGCGCTCCATTGCGAGTCACGACCGAGGTCGAGCATGCGGCCATCGGCCAGTTCCAGAGTGACTGCGCCGCCAGCGCCGGTCTCTACGTGCTCCCCTGCGAGCAGGCGATCGCCTTCGATCAGAACGCGCCGGATGCCTTCAGGGGATACTGCGAAAACTTGGCCAACAATGCTTTTGACGATGGCGACAACAGTGCTCATTGGAATCTCCGGACTTACCGTTCAGTTTGGCTTCCATGCCCGGCCAACACGCGCTGGCGGCGACTGATGGAATGTTACGAAAATGTTTGTTGACGCCTGAAAGCGTCAAATTTACGTCTATAACTTCTGGCGATTAACTTTATGCCAAACTATTGACCTTCTGCCTGCCATCCTAAACAATCGGCACGGTAATGTCACATTGATATTTGGCCCTAAACAGCCCTTTCTTTCGTATTAATCGCACTGCCTTTTCGCAAGCGTCCTACCCACGGAAACGGGGTTGTCATTTTCCAGGGCGGGAGCGGGCTCGGTCGTGATTTACGACAACAGCACTCTCGGGAAACCAGCACAAATGCGCGCGTCACTGTTTATCGCTATCCCTTTCACCCTTGCCGCCTCGTTCGTACAAGCACAATCCTTGCCCGAAGCCATGCAAAAGGCCCTGGAAGTGCACCCGGAAATCCAGGCCGGGGTCAACGCCCGTACCGCTGCGGACTATCAAGTACGCGCCGCCCAGGGCGGTTACCTGCCCAAGGTCGACCTGACAGCCGGTTATGGCCGCGAAGGCAGCGACACCCCAGGCACTGGTAACCGCTGGGAGACCCTCAACCGAGGCGAGTCAGCAATCCGTCTGCGCCAGATGGTTTTTGACGGTTTTGCCACCTCCAGCGAAGTCGGGCGTCAACGCGCCACCGCCAATGCCCGCGCCTATTCCCTGCTGGGTACCTCCGAGCGCACCGCGCTGAATGTGGCCCAGGTCTACCTGGATGTGCTGTCGCGCCGCGAGATGGTGCGCCTGGCCGAAGAGAACCTGCGCAACCACGACCGTATCCTTGACCAGATCAAGCTGCGTACCGCCCGTGGCGTAGGCCGCATGGCCGACCTCGACCAGGCCGAAGCGCGCCAGGCCCAGGCCCGCAACAACCTGATCACCGAGCAAACCAACCTGGCCGACGCCAACACCAACTACCTCAGCGTGGTTGGGCAAATGCCGGACGAGCTAAGCACACCTGCGCCGTTTGTCGACTTGCTGCCAGCAACCCTGGATGAAGCCCGTCACCAGCTGATCGAGGAGAGCCCGATTCTGCGTTCTGCCGAATCCGACATCGCCGCTGCCGAGAAGCAGTACGATGCCGCCAAATCGACCTTCTATCCGCGTTTCGATATAGATGTCGGCCGTACTGCCGATAACAACCTTGACGGCACCGTCGGCCATAACAATGAATGGCAGGCTATGCTGCGCATGAACTTCAACCTCTATAACGGCGGCAGCAACAAGGCCGACCTGGAGTCGAAGTCGTACCTGGCCAACCAGGCGCTGGATATCCGCAACAACGCCCTGCGCCAGCTCAACGAGGAACTGGGCCTGGCCTGGAACGCCATGGACAACGCCAACGCGCAGTTGCCGATTGCCCAGCAGTACGTCGATCACAGCGTCAAGGTGCGCAGCGCCTACCAGCAGCAGTTCGGCCTGGGTGAGCGCACCCTGCTCGACTTGCTCGACAGTGAAAATGAAACCTTCACCGCCCAGCGTCGTCTGGTGGAAGTGAAGAACATACAAATGTTTACTCAGTATCGAATCAAGGCGACCATTGGCCAACTGCTCAGAAGTCAGGGTGTCGTAGCACCGCTGGCGACCGTTGTGCAGAACGATTTGAAACCCAAGGTGAACCTGCCAGGCATGAACTGATGGCGCACCTTGGCAAACCCCCGCAAGGATGAAAGAGAGCGCCGCGTGGAATCCGAAGTCAGTCGAGTCCAACTCAGCCACGATCCACGCAGTCAGCATGACGATCCGTTACTGGATAGCCTGCTGACCCTGTGTGTCCTGCACCAGAAGCCGGCCAGCCGGGCCATGCTTACCACTGGCCTGCCGTTGCCATCCCAACGCCTGAACATCGAGCTGCTGCCCCGTGCAGCGGCCCGTGCCGGGCTGCAGGGGCGGTTGCTGCAACGCAAGCTGGAGCAAATCCCCAGCATGGCCATGCCGGCCATGCTGCTGCTCAAGGAAGGCCGCAGCGCCATCCTGGTGGGCTGGGAAAACGACGACACCGCGCGCCTGCTGCTCAGCGAGAGCGATGGCGGTGAAGTGCTGATCAGCCGCGAGGCCCTCGAAGGCGACTACACCGGCAAGGTGTTCTTCGCCCAGCCCCAGCACAAGTACGACGTCAACCACGGCAACCTCATTCCGCGCGTGAACTCCTGGTTCCGCGACACCCTGATGCGCAGCAAATGGCTGTACATCGACGCCATCGCGGCGAGCCTTGTGATCAACCTGATCGCCATGGCCGCGCCCTTGTTCGTGATGAACGTGTATGACCGCGTAGTGCCCAACCAAGCCACCTCGACCCTGTGGGTGCTGGCTGTCGGCATTGTCGGCGCGTATATCTTCGACCTGATTCTCAAGGGTTTGCGCAGCTTGTGCCTGGACCTGGCGGGCAAGAAGACCGACCTGATCATCTCGGCCACGCTGTTCGAACGTATCGTCGGCATGTCGATGAAGCACCGCCCGGCGCGGGTCGGCAGCTTTGCGCAGAACATCCACGAATTTCAGGGCCTGCGCGATTTTCTCGCCTCGCTCACCCTCACCAGCCTGATCGACCTGCCGTTCACCATTCTGGTGCTGGTGGTCATCGCCATTATTGGCGGGCACCTGGTGTGGATCCCGGTGCTGGCCTTCCCGCTCGCGCTGGGCATTGGCTATGCCCTGCAGAAGCCGCTGATGGCCACCATGGAACGCACCATGGCCCTGGCCTCGGAGCGCCAGTCGAGCCTGATCGAGACCCTCGCCGGTCTGGATGCGGTGAAGGTCAACAACGCCGAAAGCGAGCGCCAGTACATGTGGGAGCAGACCCTCGGCACCCTCAGCCGCCTGGAGCTGCGGGTCAAGGTGCTGTCGGGCCTGGCCATGAACATCACCCTGCTGATCCAGCAACTGGCGGGCGTGGCGATGATCTGCGTCGGCGTGTACCTGATCATCGACGGCAACCTCAGCATGGGCGGCCTGGTGGCTTGCTACATGCTCAGCGGCCGTGCCCTTGGCCCGCTGGGCCAGCTCAATGGTTTGCTGGCCCGCTACCAGCAGGCCAAGGTGACCATGGTGTCGACCAACCAGATGATGGAGCTGCCGCAAGAGCGCAACTTCGATGAACGCCCGCTGAGCCGCCAGGTGCTGCAGGGCGCGGTGGAATTCCGCGGCGTCGAGTTCACCTACCCCAACCAGCAGAACCAGGCGCTCAAAGGCATCAACCTGACCATTCGCCCGGGCGAGAAGGTCGGCATCATTGGCCGCAGTGGCTCGGGCAAAAGCTCGCTGGCCAAGCTAATCGTCGGCCTTTACGAGCCGGACAACGGCTCGCTGCTGGTCGATGGCGTGGACATCCGCCAGATCGACGTCAGCGAGCTGCGCCACAACATCGGCTACGTGCCCCAGGACATCCAGCTGTTGGCCGGCACGCTGCGCGACAACCTGGTCAGCGGCGCCCGCTACATCGAAGACGAGCTGATTCTGCAAGCCGCCGAGCTTGCCGGCGTGCATGAGTTCGCTCGCCTGCACCCCGATGGCTACGAGCTGCAAGTCGGCGAGCGTGGGCAGAACCTCTCCGGCGGCCAGCGCCAGAACGTTGCCCTGGCCCGGGCGCTGCTGCTCAACCCGCAGATTCTGCTGCTCGACGAACCGACCAGCGCCATGGACAACACCGGCGAGGAGCGCCTCAAGCAGCGCCTGGCCGCCGTGGTCGAGGGCAAGACCGTACTGCTGGTCACCCACCGCGCCTCGTTGCTGTCGCTGGTGGACCGGTTGATCGTCATCGATCGTGGACAGATCGTCGCGGATGGCCCGAAAGCCGCCGTCATGGATGCGCTGAAGAAGGGGCAGATCAGTGTTGCATAAGCTCGATATAGGGCGTTTCAAGGACAACCTGCGCCGCTACTTCAAGGGCTCCGAGTCGCTGGCCGGGCAACCGCTGCCCGAGGTCAACAAGGCGCTGATCGAAGATGCGCCGCGCATCGTACGCCTGACCATCTGGGGCATCATCGCGTTCTTCGTGTTCATGATCATCTGGGCCAGCGTTGCGCCCATCGATGAAGTGACCCGCGGGGAAGGCAAGGCCATCCCGTCGTCCAAGGTGCAGAAGATTCAGAACCTCGAGGGCGGCATCGTCGCCCAGATCTACGCCAAGGAAGGGGAAATCGTCGAAATCGGCCAGCCCCTGCTGCGCCTGGATGAAACCCGTTTTGCCTCCAACGTCGACGAGTCCGAGGCCTCGCGCCTGGCCATGGCCTTGCGCGTGCAGCGCCTGAGCGCCGAGGTGGACGACCAGCCGCTGCAAATCGACGAAGAACTGCGCAAGGCAGCCCCAAGCCAGGCGGCCAGCGAACAGTCGCTGTACATCAGCCGTCGTCAGCAGTTGCAGGATGAGATCGGCGGCCTGCAGCAGCAATTGGTGCAAAAGCAGCAAGAGCTGCGCGAGTTCAACTCCAAGCGCGCCCAGTACGCCAACAGCCTGCAGCTGCTGCGCCAGGAGATCTCGATGTCCGAGCCGCTGGTGGCGCAGGGTGCCATTTCGCAGGTTGAAGTGCTGCGCCTGCGCCGCGCCGAGGTCGAGACCCGTGGCCAGATGGACTCCACCGCGCTGGCCATTCCGCGTGCAGAAGCTGCGATCAAGGAAGTGCAGAGCAAGATCGAGGAAACCCGTGGCAAGTTCCGCAGCGAAGCGCTGACCCAGCTCAACGAGGCGCGCACCGAGCTGAACAAGGCCACCGCCACCAGCAAGGCGCTGGACGACCGGGTTACCCGCACCATGGTCACCTCGCCGGTACGCGGCATCGTCAAGCAGCTGCTGGTGAACACCATCGGCGGCGTGATCCAGCCGGGCAGTGACATCATCGAGGTGGTGCCGCTGGATGACACCTTGGTGGTGGAGGCGAAAATCCTGCCCAAGGACATCGCTTTCCTGCACCCCGGCCAAGAGGCCACGGTGAAGTTCACCGCCTATGACTACACCATTTATGGCGGGCTGAAGGCCAAGCTTGAGCAGATCGGTGCCGATACCATCACCGACGAAGACAAGAAGACCACGTACTACCTGATCCGCCTGCGCACCGACAAAAGCCACCTGGGCACCGACGAGAAGCCGCTGCTGATCATCCCGGGCATGGTGGCGACGGTGGATATCATGACCGGCAAGAAGACCATCATGAGCTACCTGCTCAAACCGATCATGAAAGCCCGCAGCGAAGCCCTGCGCGAGCGGTGATGGCTGTTAGGCAGGCTGTGCAAGCCTGTCATGGCCTCATCGCAGGCTGGCGCCAGCTCCCACAGGGATTGGGGCCAGGCACCACTATCGCAGCTGACGCAGCCCCTATATCAAGGCTGGGCAAGTTCACTGTGGGAGCTGGCGCCAGCCTGCGATGAGGCCGGTGCAGGGTTACGCCGGCATCGTAAGCACACTTTCCTCACTACTATGCATATGCATTAAAGATATTTAAATTATCTTTCTTATGCACATATAGTCACCCCACTGCGTACCCGCTGACCAATCAGCGCGCCGCACGACTCGAACCCACACGGGTAAACCCCGTGCGTTTCTGAATCGTTGCGCGCCCTGAATGTCGCGCACTGCGTGGGAGTGAACAATGCCAGCCGCCTCGAACGCCTTGTCGAACATCGACAGCGCCCTGCCGCAAACCTTTGAAGTCCGCCCGTTCTCCGGTGCCGTCGGCGCCGAGATCATCGGCCTGGACCTGACTCGACCGGTCAACGCCGACGACTTCAGCCGAATTCACCGCGCCCACCTCGACCACCACGTCCTGGTGTTTCGCGACCAGCGCATCACCCCACAACAGCAAATCGACTTCAGCCGCCGCTTCGGCGAGCTGCAAATCCATGTGCTCAAGCAGTTTTTGCTGGCCGGCCACCCGGAAATCCTGATCGTTTCGAACATCATCGAAGACGGTCGCAACCTGGGCCTGGGCGATGCCGGCAAGTTCTGGCATTCGGACCTTTCTTATAAGGAGCTGCCCAGCCTCGGCTCGATGCTGCACGCCCAGGAACTGCCCAGCGAAGGCGGCGACACCCTGTTCGCTGACATGCACAAAGCCTGGGACGCCGTGCCCGATGCCCTGCGCAAGATCATCGCCGGGCGTGACGCCGCGCACTCCTACACCGCGCGTTACGCTGAAACCAAGTTCGCGGGCAACTGGCGCCCAACGCTCAGCGCCGAGCAACTGGCGCAGGTGCAGGAAGTCATCCACCCGGTGGTGCGCACCCACCCGGAAACCGGCCGCAAGGCGCTGTTCGTCAGTGAAGGCTTCACCACCCGCATTGTCGGCCTGCCCGACGACGAGAGCCGCGATGTGCTGCAGCAGCTGTACGCCCTGAGCGTGCTCGAACAGAACATCTACCGCCACCAGTGGCAGCCCCACGACCTGGTGTTCTGGGACAACCGCTCGCTGATCCACCTGGCCAGCGGCTGCCCGGCCCACCTGCGCCGCAAGCTCTACCGCACCACTATCCAGGGCGATGCCCCGTTCTGACTGACGACTGAAGGAACCCAAGATCATGCGTAAATCCATCAGCCGCCTGGCGGCAAGCATCGGCCTGGGCGCAAGCCTGGTCGTCGGCAGCCTGGCTGCACCCACCCTGGCCCACGCCGAGGGCAAGATCCGCATCGCCGAACAGTTCGGCATCGTCTACCTGCTGCTCAACGTGGTGCGTGATCAGCACTTGATCGAGAAACACGGCAAACAGCAGGGCATCGACATCGAAGTGGACTGGGCGCAGCTGTCGGGCGGCTCGGCGGTCAACGATGCGTTGCTGTCTGGGTCCGTGGACATAGCCGGTGCCGGCGTCGGCCCGCTGCTCACCGTGTGGGACCGCACCAAGGGCCGGCAGAACGTGAAGGCCGTGGCCTCGCTGGGTAACTTCCCGTACTACCTGGTCAGCAGCAACCCGAACGTGAAGACCATCGCCGATATAAGCGACAAGGACCGCATCGCCCTGCCGGCAGTGGGCGTGTCGGTGCAGTCGCGCTTCTTGCAATACGCCGCCGCCCAGCAGTGGGGCGACAAGCAATACAACCGCCTCGACAAGTACACCCTCGCCGTCCCCCACCCGGACGCCACCGCAGCCCTGCTGGCCGGCGGCACCGAGCTGAACGGGCACTTCTCCAACCCGCCGTTCCAGGACCAGGTGCTGGCCAACAAGAACGTGCATATCGTGCTCAACAGCTACGACCTGCTCGGCCCCAACTCGCCGACCCTGCTGTTTGCCACCGAGAAATTCCGCAACGACAACCCCAAGACCTACAAGGCCTTCGTCGATGCCCTGGCCGAAGCCGCCGAGTTTGCCCAGCACGACAAAGCCGCGGCGGCCGACACCTATATCCGCGTGACCAAGGCCAAGATCGACCGCGACGTGCTGATCAAGCTGATCGACAACCCGCAGTATGAATTCACCGTCACGCCCAAGAACACCTACAAGCTGGCCGATTTCCTTTATCGGGTCGGCGCGATCAAGAACAAGCCTGAATCGTGGAAGGACTACTTCTTCCAGGATGAACGCCCGCTGCAGGGGAGCTGACCGACCATGACCGCCCCATTGCCAGGCCACGCGGCCAGCAACCTGAGCCGTGTCGCCACCCCACCGCTGCTGACGGTGGACAACCTCAGCCTTGAATACCGCACCGCCCAGCGCGTGGTGCGGGCCACCCACCAGGTCAGCTTCGAAATCGACCGTGCCGACCGCTTTGTGCTGCTGGGCCCGTCGGGCTGCGGCAAGTCCACCTTGCTCAAGGCTGTGGCCGGTTTCATCGAGCCGCGGGAAGGGCAGATTCTGCTGCAAGGCCAGCCCGTGCGCGGCCCAGGGCCGGATCGCATCGTGGTGTTTCAGGAATTCGACCAGTTGCCGCCGTGGAAGACGGTCAAGCAGAACGTGATGTTTCCGTTGCTGGTGTCCGGCCAGCTCAAACGCGCCGAAGCCGAGGAGCGGGCGCTGCACTACCTGGACAAGGTCGGCTTGGCCGCCTTTGCCGATGCCTACCCGCATACGCTCTCAGGTGGCATGAAGGCGCGGGTGGCCATCGCCCGGGCACTGGCCACGCAGCCGAAGATCCTGCTGATGGACGAGCCGTTCGCCGCCCTCGACGCCCTCACCCGGCGCAAGATGCAAGAAGAGCTGTTGCTGTTGTGGGAAGAGGTGCGCTTTACCTTGCTGTTCGTCACCCACTCCATTGAAGAGGCGTTGGTGGTGGGCAACCGCATCCTGTTGCTGTCGCCGCACCCGGGCCGCGTGCGCGCCGAGGTGCACAGCCACCAGTACGACCTGGGCAGCCTGGGCGCCAGCGACTTCCAGGCCAGCGCCCGGCGCATCCACCGCTTGTTGTTCGATGAAGCCGAAACGCCGGAGCACAGCGCCGACCTGGGTTTCAACGACATCCGCATCGCCTACTGACAGGAGCCTTGGCATGACTATTACCTCTGCACGCCAGGAATACGAAGTTCAGTTACAGCCGCTGCCCGGCGTACCGCTGGAACGCGACCTGCCGCTGGCGCAACGGCTGTGGCAGCAAGGATGGCTGCGCAAAGCGGTGATCCTGGCAGCGCTGGCGGTGCTCTGGGAGTTGGTCGCGCGCTATACCGACAATGACCTGCTGCTGCCGAGCTTCTTGCAGACGGCTGCGGCGTTCTGGGACGGCATGCTCAGCGGCGAGTTGCCGGCCAAGGTCGGGGTATCGCTGGTGATACTGCTCAAGGGCTATGTGCTGGGCATCGTGCTGGCCTTCGGCCTGACCAGCCTTGCGGTATCGACGCAGATCGGCCGCGACCTGCTCGGCACCCTGACCTCGATGTTCAACCCGCTGCCGGCCATCGCGTTGCTGCCCCTGGCGCTGCTGTGGTTCGGGCTGGGTGATAACAGCCTGATTTTCGTGTTGGTGCACTCGGTGCTGTGGGCGCTGGCGCTGAATACCTATGCCGGGTTTCTGGGGGTTTCGGAAACCCTGCGCATGGCCGGGCGCAACTATGGTCTGGGCGGCCTGCGCCTGGTGTTGCATGTGCTGGTGCCGGCGGCGCTGCCGTCGATTCTCTCGGGGCTGAAGATTGGCTGGGCGTTCGCCTGGCGCACGCTGATCGCCGCCGAGCTGGTGTTTGGCGCCAGCAGTGGCAAGGGCGGGCTTGGCTGGTACATCTTCCAGAACCGCAACGAGCTGTACACCGACAAGGTGTTTGCCGGGTTGGCGGTGGTGATCTTCATCGGGCTACTGGTGGAGGGGCTGGTGTTCAATACCCTGGAGCGGCTGACGGTCAGGCGCTGGGGGATGCAGCGGTAGGCTTTGCCGGCTTTTGCTCGTGTAGGAGCGGCCTTGTGTCGCGATGGGGCGCGTAGCGGCCCCAGGATGTTGGTTTCATTCTAAATCGTCGGGGCTGCTGCGCAGCCCATTCGCGACGCAAGGCCGCTCCTACAGTTGGCGGCTCCTGCGATGAGGCCGGGGCAGGCTAAACCTGATACTGCGCGGCCGCGTTGGCCAGGGTCTTGCCGATTTCCTCGCGCAGGTCCACGGGCAGCTCCACCACCAAGCTTTCCCCCTGGCTCAGCAGCCACCAGCGCAATGGCCAGCCGTCCATCACCGTTGCCCGCAAGCGGTGCCCCTGCTCCAGCGCCGTCAGCTGCATATCTGCCGTCAGCGGCGCCTCGCGCAACTGCCGCGCCAGGTTATCGCTGACCCGCGCCTGCAACTCGACGCCCGCGCCGGGCACCGGCTGCAACAAATCGCCACGCAAATACCCCTGCAGATCAAAATTGCCGCGCAACTCCCCGCCAGCGCTGGCCGACCAGTGCCAGCCAAACGGGATGCTCTTGTCGTTGCGCTCCAACGGGAAAATCAGCGACAGCTCGTTGAGGTCACGCTCAACCGTGCGTTTGCTGACCGTGAACCCCACATCACGCAGGCGCCAGACCAGTTCAGCGCTGGTAATACCGGGGGAGCGGCCGGGCAGTTGACGAAGCAACGCCCATTGGCGGCTGAGGGTGGCGCGAGTGGTGGCGAACGGCAAAAGGGAACGTCCTTGTCTAGGCTTGCCGCCTAGAATGGCGGCACAAGCAGGTCATGGCAATTGGCCACAGCGTGCTCAGATCAATCAACTGACAATTGGTTGCCTACGATGTGATCGTTCGCGACAGGTTTTGACGTGTCGTCGCGCAGAATCACGCTCCAGCGCAGTCGAGGTCGGGGCTGTAACGTTCAATGAGGATGAACATGTCTGCTGCCAGCAATATCCATTCACTGCTTGCGCGGCTGCTGCCCGAGCGCATAGTCCCGGCGCCAGCACGCCCTGGCGTGCGCCATCGGCTGTTCGCCGGCATCGGCCTGCCCAGCCAGCCGGCGCTGGGCGAGCGCTTTGGCCTGATCGACCGCCTTGATGAAGCGACCGACCTGCATGCCGTCTACGTCGACCTCAGCCGCCAGGCCCTGATGGGCAATGTGGCGGCGCTCAACGACCTGGGCTGGATCTGGCTCAACGGCAAGTACTGGCGCGGCGATACCGCGCTGGCCGGTCATCTGCTGCGCATGGCAGCGCTGCAAGGCGATGCCGCTGCGTGGTTCAACCTCGGACAGCAGCATTACTTCGGCAAGGGCGTGGATGTTTCCTACGCCAACGCTGCCGAGTATTACCGCCATGCCTTCGAGCGCGGGCTGCTGCATGCGGCGGCAGCGCTGGGCGATCTGTACGAGGAAGAGGTCTGCGACGGCGAGCAGGACTGGCAGGTGAACCCGACCGAGGCGTACCAGTGGTTCCTGCGCGGCGCCATGCGCGGCGAGACGCGCTGCCGTTTCGAGGTGGGCTACCGCCTGCTGCATGGGCTGTACGTAGAGCCGGACACCAAGGCGGCGCTGTACTGGCTGGAGCTGGCCGCAGCCACCGGGGTGATGCAGGCCGCCGAGGAGTTGGCGGTGTACTTCAGCCATGTCGATGCGGCCCGTTACATGGGCTGGCGTGATCAAGCGATACAGCTGGGCAGCTCCCTGGCGCTGACCATGAAGCTGGAAGACCAGATACAGCCCTGAACCGGCGTGGCCCTCATCGCAGAATGACGCGGTCAGTGTAGGAGCGGCCTTGTGTCGCGAACGGGTCGCAAAGCGGCCCCGGCGATATCAATTTTCAAGCACACATTTTGGGGGTGCTTCGCACCCCTTTCGCGACACAAGGCCGCTCCTACATAAACCGCATCCACGCGGATATTGATATGCCCGGTTGACGGCAGGGGGAGGGCCGGGCGTATATTGATAGTTAGCAAACTATGAATATCCCGGAACCTCATGTCCCTCGATGCACTGCAACTGAAAATCAGCAGCGGCATGGTCGTTGCCGCTCGGCACTGGCGCCGCCTGTGCCAGGGCGCGCTGACCCGCTATGGCATTTCCGAAGCCTGTGCCGTACCGCTGTTGATGATCGTGCGCCTGGGTGATGGCGTGCACCAGGTGGCCGTGGCTCAGGCTGCCGGCCTTGAAAGCCCATCGCTGGTGCGCCTGCTCGACCAACTGTGCAAGGCGGGCCTGGTGCGCCGCAGCGAAGACCCGCACGACCGCCGCGCCAAGGCCCTGAGCCTGACGGCCAGCGGCCGCACCCTGGCTGAATCCATCGAAACCGAGTTGGTGCGCCTGCGCCAGCAAGTGCTGCACGGCATCGCCCCCGCGGACCTTGAAGCCACGCTGCGCGTCATCCGCGCCTTCGAAGCTGCCGGGGATGCGCCGTGAACGGTTTTTTCAGCTCGGTGCCGCCGGCTCGTGACTGGTTCTACGGCGTGCGCACCTTCACCGCCTCCATGATCGCCCTCTACATCGCCCTGCTGATGCAGCTGCCACGCCCCTATTGGGCGATGGCCACGGTGTACATCGTCTCCAGCCCGTTCCTCGGCCCCACCACCTCCAAGGCGCTGTACCGCGCCCTCGGCACCTTGCTCGGTGCGGGCGGGGCGATCTTTCTGGTGCCGCCGCTGGTGCAGTCGCCGGTGCTGTTGAGCATCGCCATCGCGCTGTGGACCGGCACCTTGCTGTTCCTCTCGCTGAACCTGCGCACGGCCAACAGCTACGTGCTGATGCTGGCCGGCTACACCTTGCCGATGATCGCCCTGGCGGTGGTCGACAACCCCCTGGCGGTGTTCGACGTCGCCTCCTCGCGGGCCCAGGAAATCTGCCTGGGCATCGTCTGCGCGGCAGTGGTCGGGGCAATCTTCTGGCCACGCCGGCTGGCCCCGGTGGTGGTCGGCGCCACCGGCAACTGGTTCAACGAAGCGATCCGCTACAGCGATACCTACCTGGCACGCGACGTGGCTGCCGAGCACGTCGGGGCCATGCGCGGCACCATGGTCGCCACGTTCAATTCGCTGGAAATGATGATCGGCCAGCTTGGCCACGAGGGCGCCGGCCCGCACACCTTGAAGAACGCCCGCGAGCTGCGCGGGCGGATGATTCACCTGCTGCCCGTCATCGATGCCCTCGACGATGCCCTGACCGCCCTCCAAGGCCGCGCCCCAGCGCAGTACGCCCAGGTGCAGCCGCTGCTCGCCAGCGCCCGCGATTGGCTCAAAGGCACCGCCGACAGCGCCTCAGTGGCGCGCTGGGCGGCCCTGCACGAGCAGATCGACCGCCTGCAACCCAGCGCTGCGGCGCTAGACCAACGCGTCGAACTATTACTCTCCAACGCCCTGTACCGCCTGGGCGAGTGGGCCGACCTGTGGCAGGACTGCTGCACCTTGCAGCACGCCCTGCGCCTGGACGACGCCAAACCCTGGCGAGCCGTTTATCGCCACTGGCGCCTGGGCCGGCTGACGGCCTTCTTCGACCGCGGCCTGATGCTGTATTCGGTGGCATCCACGGTACTGGCAATCATCGTTGCCTGCGGCCTGTGGATTGGCCTTGGCTGGAACGACGGCGCCAGCGCGGTGATTCTGGCAGCCGTTTCGTGCAGCTTCTTCGCTGCCATGGACGACCCCGCGCCGCAGATCTACCGGTTTTTCTTCTGGACCCTGCTGTCGGTGGTGTTCTCCAGCCTGTATCTGTTTCTGGTGCTGCCCAACCTGCACGACTTCCCGATGCTGGTGCTGGCCTTCGCCGTGCCGTTCATTTGCGTCGGTACCTTGACCGTGCAGCCGCGGTTCTACCTCGGCACCCTGCTGACCATCGTCAACACCTCGACCTTCATCAGCATCCAGGGCGCCTACGACGCCGACTTCTTCGCCTTCCTCAATGCCAACATCGCCGGCCCCGTAGGCTTGCTGTTCGCCTTTGTCTGGACCTTGGTGATGCGCCCGTTCGGCGTTGAGCTGGCGGCCAAGCGCATGACCCGCTTTGCCTGGCGCGACATCGTCGGCATGACCGAACCTGCAACCCTGGCCGAGCACCGCAAGGTCGGCGTGCAGATGCTCGACCGCCTGATGCAGCACCTGCCGCGCCTGTCGCAAACCGGCCAGGACAGCGGCGTGGCGCTGCGCGACCTGCGCGTGGGGCTGAACCTGCTCGACCTGCTGGCCTACCTGCCGCGCGCCGGGGCCCAGGCCCGCGAGCGCCTGCAAACCGTGGTCGAGGAAGTGGGCGGGCATTACGCCGCCTGCCTGCGCGCCGGTGAACGCCTGCATGCGCCGCCTGCGCTGCTGCGCAACATGGAGCGCGCGCGCCTGGCGCTGAACCTGGATGAACGCTACGAACGCGGCGACGCTCGCACCCACCTGCTGCACGCCCTTGCCGGCCTGCGCCTGGCGCTGTTGCCGGGCGTGGAGGTGATGCTTGAGCCTGCCGAACAATCGCAACTGCCCCCGGGCCTGGACGGAGCGCCGCTGTGATCGGTGAACTGGATATCAGCGGGGTGTTCCTGCCCACGCTACTGGTGATGATGGTGGGGACCTACCTGCTGTTTCTTGGGGTGCACGCGCTGCTGGTGCGGGTGCACTTCTATCGCCTGGTCTGGCACCGGGCGCTGTTCAACGTTGCCCTGTATGCCGTGCTGCTTGGCGCGGTGGACCACTTTTGCCGAAGCCTGATGCTGCCATGAAAAAACCTTTGCTGACCCTGGGCCGTGTGGTCCTGACCCTGCTGGTAGTGACCCTCGCCACCGTACTGGTGTGGCAGATGGTGGTGTACTACCTGTTCGCCCCCTGGACCCGCGATGGCCATATCCGCGCCGACGTGATCCAGATCGCCCCGGACGTGTCCGGGCTGATCCAGAAGGTCGAGGTGCGCGACAACCAGACCATCAAGCGCGGCGACGTGCTGTTCACCATCGACCAGGACCGCTTCACCTTGGCCCTGCGCCAGGCCCAGGCGACCCTGGCCGAGCGCCAGGAAACCCTGGCCCAGGCCAGCCGCGAGGCGCGGCGCAACCGCAAGCTGGGCAACCTGGTGGCTGCCGAGCAGCTCGAAGAAAGCCAGTCCCGCGAAGCCCGCGCCCGTTCGGCCATGAGCGAGGCGCAGGTGCAGGTGGACGTGGCCCAGCTCAACCTTGACCGCTCGGTGGTGCGCAGCCCGGTGGACGGCTACCTCAACGACCGCGCCCCCCGCGCCCACGAGTTCGTCAGCGCCGGCCACCCGGTGTTGTCGGTGGTCGACAGCGCCTCTTACCACGTCGATGGCTATTTCGAAGAGACCAAGCTTGGCGGCATCCATATCGGGGACGCCGTGGACATCCGCGTGATGGGCGACAACACCCGCCTGCGTGGCCGCGTGCAGAGCCTGGCCGCCGGCATCGAGGACCGCGACCGCAGCAGCGGCGCCAACCTGCTGCCCAACGTCAACCCGGCATTCAGCTGGGTACGCCTGGCCCAGCGGATTCCGGTACGCATCGCCTTCGACGAAGTGCCGCAGGACTTCCGCATGATCGCCGGCCGCACTGCCACGGTGTCGATCATCGAGGGTACGCAGCCATGAAACAGCTGGTCTTGGCGGGCCTGTGCCTGGCCCTTGGCGCCTGCACGATGGTCGGGCCGGATTACACAGTGCCTGCCGACGCCGCCGTGCAGCGTGACGACCTCAAAGGCCCGCTGCGCCAGGACGCGGCCAACGTGGTGTCGGCGCCGGTGCCCGAAGACTGGTGGCAGTTGTACCAGGACCCGCGCCTGAACCAGCTGGTGCGCCAAGCGCTTGCCGCCAACAGCGACCTGCGCGTGGCTGCCGCCAACCTGGCCAAGGCCCGCGCCCAGGTGGAGGTGGCCGAATCCGCAGGGGGCTTCAATGCCGGCGTCAAAGCCGGCGCCCAGCGCCTGCAGGAGTCCGGCGAAGCCTTCCTGCAACCGGAGAAAGTGCCGGTGGCCAACATAGGTGAAGCCGTGATCAGCGCCAGCTATCAGTTCGACCTGTGGGGCACGCTCAAGCGCGGCACCGAGGCCGCCAAGGCCAACGCCGATGCGGTGCAGGCAGCCGCCGACACCGCGCGTATCACCTTGGTGGCGGACGTGGTCAAGGCTTATACCCAGGTGTGTTCGGCCAACGAGGAATATCACCTGGCCCGCGAGTCGCTGGACCTGCAACGCCAGAGCGTGCAGCTGACCCAGCGCCTGCGCGATGCCGGGCGCGGCGACGACTCCCAAGTCACCCGCTCGCAAACCCAGTTCAAGTCGCTGAGCGCGGAACTGCCGCGCTTCAAGGCCGAGCGTGAAACCGGCCTGTATGCCCTCGCGGCACTGCTGGCCAAGCCGGTCGAGCAATTACCCGCCGGCACTGGCGATTGCGCCGAGCTGCCGCACCTTGCGCAGCGCGTACCGGTGGGCGATGGCGCCGCGCTGCTCAAACGCCGCCCGGACGTGCGCCAGGCCGAGCGCCAGCTGGCGGCCGCCACGGCCAATATCGGTGTCGCCACTGGCGCGTTGTACCCCGACATCAGCATCGGCGCGCAGGTGGGCACCATCGGCATACTGGACAACCTCGGCGAACCTTCGACCAACCGTTGGGGCATAGGCCCACAGATCAGCTGGAGCATTCCCACCAACGGTACCCGCGCGCGCATCCGCATGGCCGAAGCCTCGACCCAGGCGGCGCTGGCGCATTTTGACGGTGTGGTGCTCAACGCCATTCGTGAAACCCAGACACGGCTCGCGCAGTACAGCGCCTTGCTGGACCGGCGTGATGCGCTGGCTGAAGCGGAACGTTCGGCAAAAGAGTCGGCAGACCAGACGCACCTGCGCTATCAGGTGGGGCGCGAGTCATTTCTGGCGGACTTGCAGGCGACGCGGACCTACACCGATGTCAGGGCGCAGCTGGCGGCGGCGAATGGGCAGGTGGCGATGGGGCAGGTGGCGGTGTTTCTGGCCTTGGGTGGCGGGTGGAAGGGCGGCGCTGAGCGTTGAGCGCGATTAGCCTAAAACCCAGCGTGGGAGATTCTATGGTTTCGGGCAAGTCGCTTTTGATTGTGTAGGAGCGGCCTTGCGCCGCGAAAGGGCTGCGAAGCAGCCCCAGCGATTCTGGTGGATGCTCAGATCCTGGGGCTGCTTCGCAGCCCTTTAGCGACGCAAGGCCGCTCCTACACTGACCGCGTAGACGGCATCGATATGGGGATGGGCGATCCCTGTGGGAGCGGGCTTGACCCGCGATTGGGCATCAAACCCAGTCGAGGCTGCTGGCCCTATCGCGGGGCAAGCCCGCTCCCACGCCGCTCCACGCCCTTGCTGCGATAGTCAGCGCCAAGGCGCAGGCTCGCCGACCAGCTGGCCCTGAATACCTTGCACGCCCATCCCGCGTAGCACCTGCAACTCCCCTTCGGTCTCGACCCGCTCGGCAATCAGCGGCAAATCGATGCTGTGCGCAGCGCGCTGAATGGCTTCGATGAACAGGCGTTTGTGCTGTTCCTGATCGATATTGCGGATATACCCGCCATCGATCTTCAGGTACGCCAAGCCCAGGTGCGCCAGGTTGCCGATCATGCTGAAACGCCCGCCAAAGCGCTGCAACGCCAGGCTGAAGCCAAGCCCGCGCAGGCGCCGGGTCAGTTGTTCGAGCATCGACTGGTCGGGCAACTGCTCCTCGCCAATCTCGAAAGTCAGCCGTGGGCCCTGCGCGCGGTGGTGGCCCAGCAGGTCGTAGACGCGCTGCAGCGCTTGCGGGTCGGCCAGGGTGGCGGCCGAAAGGTTGAGCGCCAGGTTTTCACTGTGGTTGTGCAGGTGGTTCAGCACCTTTTCCAGCACCAGCAGGTCAAGCCGCGCCATCCAGCCGAAACGCTCCAGCCACGGCAGGAAACGCCCAGCGGCAACCGCCTCGCCGTGCTCGTCATGCAGCCGCGAAATGACCTTGTAATGCAGCACCTTTTCCGGCGCCTGGACATCGACCACTGGTTGGAAGAACAGCTCGAACTGGCCCTTGTTCAGTGCCTGTTCCAGGCGCGTATGCCAGGCGTGATGGCTGTCAGCGGCCTGTGCTGCGGCGCCTTGCTCAAGGCACACCCAGCCAGGTTGGGGCTGGCTTTCGGCGCGGGCCAGGGCTTCGTCGGCGAGTTTGAGCAACGCCTGTGGCGCATCGCCCGGGCTATAAGGGGCCAGGCCGATGCAGGCCACCGGGTCAACATCGCTGGCACCGGTTACATGCAGGCTCTGCAAGGTGGCGGCCAGCGCCTGGGCCAGTTGGGTCGCTTCCTCGTGGACCATGCCCGGCGCCAGCACGGCAAACTCGCCGCCACGGCTGCGGGTGATCAGGTCGTTGGTTTCCGGGAACTGCGCGCAGGTGCGCCGCAGCTGCTCGCCCACCGCTTGCAGCAACTGGTCCGTGCGCTGCCCGCCCAGGCGGGCGTTGAGGCCGGCCAGGTCTTGCACGCGCAACAGCAGCAGGTAACCGGCGCGGGCGTCCTCGGCGTTGCTCACGCGGGCATTGAGCTGCATCTCGAAGTAGCGGCGGTTGGCAAGGCCGGTGAGGCTGTCTTGGTACGACTCGCTGCGCAGCTTCTCGCTGCGTTCGGCCTGCTCGTTGAACAGCGCCTTGAGCTTCTCGACCATCTGGTTCATGGCCTGCACCACGCGGCGCAGTTCAGGGGTGCGCGGCAGCTCCGGCAGGCTGAGGAACTCGCGCCGGGCGATGGCGTGGGACTGCGCCACCATGTAGTCCAGCGGGCGCAACTGGCGGCGCAGCAGCAGCGCGCCGAGCACCGCACTGACCGCGCCGCACAGCAGCAGCCAACCCAGGCTGCCCAGCGCGCTCTGCCACAGCTTGGCCAGGGCGAACATCGGGTGGCTGATCACCTCGACCCGCGCCGCCTGCTGCCAGCCGCGGCTGACAATGGCATCGCCACCGGCCGGCTCCAGGCCGGTCATGTGGATGAACCAGGCCGGCACGCCGCCGCTGTCGGGCTCGGCGTGGCGCTCCACCAACACGGCGTTGGACTCGATGTCGACCACCTTGATGCTGGAGTAGTAGCCACTGTCAAAGATCGAGCTGACCATCAGCTCGACCATCGCCGGGTCGTCGATGTTCGGCGTCAGGGTCAGCGCCAGCGCAGTCGCGGCATCCTGGGCGTGGGAGCGCAGTTGGTTGACGTACTGGCTACGTGAGCTTTCCAGGCTGACCATGAAGCTGCCACTGAAGGCGACCACCAGGAACAGGCAAATGGCTAGCAGCAATTGTTTGAACAGTGACATCTGTGCTCCTTCAGTAAACCGGTTCGGCCGGGAAGCCTTCGGCCTGCATTTTTTTCAGCAAGTCCTGCCAACGTGACAGGCGCTTGGTGTCGCCCACCTTCTTGTTGCCGCCTGCTCCAGTCAGCCACAGGCCTTCGCCGTTGAAGGCGTAGACCGGCAGCAAGTCGGTGCGCTGGCTGGCCGGCTTGATCGCGTCCATCAGGCTGTCGAGCACCAGGGGCTGCGCCTGTGGGCTTGAATAATAGGTCAGCACCATGTGCGCCCGGTTCTGGCGCAGCGCCTTGACGTAGGTGATGCGCAGCTTCTCGGCGGGGATGCCCATGCGCCGAAGGCTGAAGTATTTGGCAATGGCGTAGTCTTCGCAGTCGCCGGCGCCTTTGATCAGCGATTGCACAGGCGTCGCCCAGTAATCCACTTCATGCCACAGGTCGATGTCTTCCATGTAGCGCAGTTGCTTGTTGAAGAACAGGTTGACCACCTTCAACTGCTCAAGCTCGCTGGCCTGCTTTTGCGTGGCCATGAGGTTCTGCCAGGCATCGATGCGCCCCTGCCCCGCCCCAAGCGGCCCATACAGCGCCTGGGCGCGGCGGCTGATCTGGTTGAAGTCCCAGTCAGCCTGGGTACCGCCCAGCAGCAGGCAGCCGAAGACCACGGCCAGGCCGAGGCGGCGAAAATTGCTGATGAGCGCCCAAGGTATCGCCACTGCGAAAACCCGTTCAGATCCGTCGAAGGCCTGCGATGTTGCAAGCTGGCGTGAGAAAAGACAACGGCACAATGCAATCATACTGCCAGCTGTCGGCAAACCCGCTTCATGCAAGGGGTCAGCATGCGCTGGCGCTTCCCAACACGGGCGTCTTCATTCACGATAGCCGTGTTTGCAAAACCGGCATTATCGGGCGTTAGATGATGCCATTTGACAAGCCACCCCTTCTCTCTCTAGTGTTATTGGATCCAATCCTTGCGAGACGACGCGCGTGGCTGAAAAAAACAAACTGCTGAGCACCGTACTCGGCAGTGAACAGGTCCCCCCACACCTCGCCCGCAGCGTTATAGAAGAGCGCTTGCGCAGCGCCATTCTGGACGGTCGCCTGCCTGCCGGTACTGCGGTGCGTCAGCAAGAGCTGGCCACGCTGTTTGGCGTCAGCCGCATGCCGGTGCGCGAAGCACTGCGCCAGCTCGAGGCGCAGTCGTTGCTGCAGGTCGAACTGCACAAGGGCGCAGTGGTTGCCCCACTGATCGGCGAAGACGCCGTGCATACCTACGGCCTGCGTGTGCTGCTCGAAACCGAAGCGCTGCGCCAGTCGATCCCCCGGCTCGATGCCGATGACATCGCTCAGGCCCGGGGTTACATCCGCCAGCTTGAAAGCGAAACCCGCCACGCCGAAATCGGCCGCCTCAACCGCCTGTTCCACATGGCGCTGTACAGCAAGTCGCCGAACCTCAAGCTGCTGCGCCTGATCGAGATCGAGCTGAACGAAGAGGAGCGCTTCCTGCGCTTCCACCTGTCGACCATGGGCCTGGGCAAGCTCACCCAGGATGACCACATCGCACTGGTCGATGCCGCCAGCGACAAGCTGGTCGACGAAGCCGTCAAGCTGCTGGAAGCGCACCTGAACAACGCTGCACGCGCCATCAGAAATTATCTCGACAAGCAATCGGCCACCTGACCCCGCCAACGGCTCAGGTAACAAGGAATGGCAGCGCACGTGCAGACCCGAGCCCAACCGATCAGCGAACCCCCTATCCGGATCCGCCTCATCTGCCTGGCTTGCAGCCGAGCGCAACTGGCGCAGTATCGCCGCTGGGCCGAAGCCCTGAGCGAGTCTGCCGAACTGATCGCCGTTGACCTGCCGCCCAGCGCCTTTCAAGCCACCTCGGCAGAACTGGCCCGCTCCCTCGCAGAACGCCTTCGACCCTACCTCGAAACGCCCCATGCGCTGTTCGGCCAAAGCCAGGGCGCGTTGGCGGCATTGGCACTGGCGCAACTGGCGCAGCGCATCTGGCCAGGCCAGACGCGCCATTTGTTTGTTGCTGGTTGTGACAGCCCGAACGCGGCCAGCCGCCCCGATACCGCCGTCCAAGTACCGATGACCGTGGTCTACCCACCCGGCGCGCTGGCGACCATGCTCGGCTGGAATCCGCTGGCCGGCCGCGGCCTGGAGCTGATCGAGCTGGCCGCAAGTGGGGCCGACGACCCGGTATTCAGCGAGCGTATCGTGCGGATCTTCAACACCCACCTCGGCTTGCTCAGCCTCTAACCCGGCCTTTTGCCGGCAGCCTGGCGCTGAGCCACTGGTGCTGCCAGCCATGGCAGTGCCCGCATTTTCAGCACACTCTACCTGCGCAGCGGCCGCTGATCATCAGTAGCGGGCCCGGCCGCCTGCCACCCACCCACTAGCAGAAGGAGCCTGCCACCGGGGCAAGGACCGCCAGCCGATCAGACGCCCCCCTAATAGCCAAACTTTCTACTTATTGTTCACCAGTGCTCTATATGAGGCATTCACTGTCTATTTTTTTCTGATTGTTAATTATCGGAAGGGACAGCGGCTGCCCAATTAAAACAACGACGTTGTTTTGATTTGCACTTCATCAACCACAATAAAGTGCCCTCTTCAAATAAATAAAAAAAACAATTGCAACTTCTTTTGCACTTGCTCTAGTTTTTATATCGCCAGCTACCGCGGCACGGCCTCCCTGTGAACCGTAGCCTGCACCGCGCTGTACGGCCCATGCACAGTGTTCGGCATCGATATTCAATCGACGTACCCGCTCGCCTGAATATCGGCAACCGACGGCTGCGCGTGGCATTAACGCACCAATAACTTAGCCACGATGGATATCAACATGAGCACATTGAAGCGCACACTGACCGATAACAAATTGGTACTTTCGCAGCACCCGCTGTTCTCTGAAATCAAGACACTGCCGATTCTGCGCACCTTCATGGAAACCCATGTTTTTGCAGTCTGGGACTTCATGTCGCTGACCAAGCGCCTGCAACGGGAACTGACCTGTGTCAGCTTGCCGTGGCTGCCGCCCACCGACCCCGCCGCCGCGCGCCTGATCAACGAGATCGTGCTGGGTGAAGAGTCCGATGATCGCCCAGGCCATGGCCATTACAGCCATTTCGAACTGTATCAGGACGCCATGCGTGAAGTCGGTGCCAGCACCCAGGCCATCGAGCGTTTCGTCAGCCTGATGCATGAGGGTGTGCCGCATGACGAGGCCCTGCTTCGCGCCGAGGCCAGCGAGGCGGCGCAGCGCTTCGTGTGCGACACCCTTGAAGTTGCCCTGCATGCCCCGGCGCATCGCGTCGCAGCGGCCTTCCTGCATGGGCGCGAAAGCGTCATCCCGACCATGTTCCAGCAAATTCTCGACGAGTGGGGCATCGGCATCGAGCAGGCGCCGATCTTCCGTTACTACCTGCAACGCCACATCGAGGTGGACTCCGAAGACCACGGCCCGGCCGCCGAGCAGTTGCTGGCGCGCCTGGTAAACCATGACCCGGTCCGCGAAGAGGAGGTCTATGTGGCCGCCATTGCCGCAGTGGACAGCCGCATGGCGCTGTGGGACAGCCTGCGCGCTTCGTTGCAGGCCTCGGTCGCCGGGGCCAGCGCATGAACGCCCTCGACTACCGCTCATTTGCCGACGCCTGGGAAGCGCGCGCGACCATCCGCACGCGGCCCAGGCGCAAGGTCGAGGATGACCAGCGGTTGATCTACCCGCTGAGCCGCCAGCCGCTGGTGCTCGGCGCCACGTTTCAGCGCGAATGCCCGCAACTGCGCGATTTCGTGCTGGTGCAGAGCCTCTACAAGTTCATCAACGACGTGGTGATCTTCGAGACCGAAATCGTCGACCGCACCGCCCGGCGCATCGCCAAGGACCGCTTCGCCGTGCGCTTTCCGTTTGCTTGCCGCTATGACGCCATGACCGTGGTCGTGGATGAGGACTACCACGCCCTGGTGGCGATGGACTTCCTGCAGCAGACCATCGCCCTGACCGGTGTCGAGCCGATTGCCCTGCCGCAGGAGATCGAGCTGAGCCGGGCCATCCCCGCGGCGCTGGCGCAGGTGCCCCAGGCGCTGCGCGATGCCATGGAGCTGATCTGCGTGGGCATCGCCGAGAGCACCCTGACCGACGATGTCGCGGCGTTTGCCCGCGACGACTCGGTCAAGCCTTCGGTGAAGGGCCTTATGGCTGACCACCTGCTCGATGAAGGCCGGCATTCGACGTTCTGGGCACGCCTGACGCGCATCTACTGGCACAGCGCCTGCGAGGCAGACCGGCGAGCGCTCGCCGAGGTGCTGCCGGTATTCCTGCGCCAGTACCTGACCAACGACATCCAGCAGGCCTTCGACCTTGCCTTGATCGCCGCGTTGCCGGTGAGCGAGGCGGTACGCCAGGCGTTGCGTGATGAGGTGTGCGCGCTGGCCTTCCCGATCAACCACCAGCACCCGCTGCTGGGCAACATCCTGCGCTTCATGCGCAGCAGCTCGCTGCTTGAGTCTGCCTGCGTGCAGGACGCGTTGCGCGACTACCTGCCCTGAGGAACACATCATGAGACGCCTCGAGATACTCCTGGTGGGCACCAGCCCCGCCCTGCTCGCCCTGGCCTGCCAGCTGGACGAACAGGGCCATGGCGCCGCCACCGCAGCCAGCGCCGACGCCTTGCGCCGACAACTGGCCAACGCCCCTGACCTGGTGCTGGAAGACGGCAGCCTGGCCCTGGCCAGCGGCGACTGGCAGACGCTGGGCAACGCCCCGCTGCTGCGCCTGCGCCTAGGTGCAAGCTTTGCCGAAACCCTGCCACGGCTGGAAATCCTGTGCTGGTGCGGCAGCGCCACCGCCCAGCGGCTGATCGAACGCCAAGCCGTGCCATCACCGCAATCGGGCAATGGCCAGCAACTGCGTGCAGACGCCGTGCAGGCGCTGGGCGACCTGCTGGCCATGCAGGTCAACCAGTTCGCCCGCAACCCGCTACACCTGCAGCAAGCGCAGGCAGTCAGTACCGGCGTGCATGAGCGCGAGCACAGCCTGGATTGGCTTGAAGCGCTGGCTTACCGGCACCCGTTCAATCGCACCTTGCGCGCAGACCTGCTGGAGCAGGCCGAGCAGCCGTTGATCGGGCTGCTTGAGCAGAGCTTGCGCCGACACGCCGGGCTCCCCGCCGTTGAGGGCGAGCCTTATCGAAAACTGCACGCACGTGTGGTCGGTATTCAGCGCGCGCTGTTGCCACTGTTGCCGGCAGGCGGCGCCCAGCCGCCGGTGGTCGCCGTGTGCCTGGGCAAGTCGCCTGCGCTGTATGCAAGCCTGCTGGCCATTCTGGGTTGCGCGGCCATCTACCTGCCGCTCGACCCGGCCACGCCCGCCGAGCGCCTGCAGCGCATTGTCGAAGATGCCGGCGCCTGCGTGCTGCTGCATGACGGCAGGGTGCTTGACGGCCTTGTGGGCGTGGATGTACGCGACATCGCCCTGGCCGATGATTCGGCTCTGCCTAGCCTGGCCCTGCGCCAGACGGCCCCTGAGCAGCCCTGCGTGGCGATCTACACCTCAGGCACCACGGGCACGCCCAAGGGGGTGCTGCTGAGCCAGCGCAACCTGGCGCACTTCGTTGCCTGGTATCGCGAGCATGTGGCGCTGGATCAACACAGCCGGGTGTTGCAGTTCTCGACCATCGGCTTCGATGCCTCGCTGCTGGATATTCTGCCAACCTTCGCCTGCGGCGCCACATTGGTACTGCCGAGCGAGGATCAGCGGCGCGATCCGCAGCAACTGGTCGAGCTTATCCACAGCCGCGAGGTCAGCCATGCGTTTCTGCCCCCTGCACTGCTGAGCATCCTGCCGCGCGAGGTGCATCTGGGCTTGCAGCACCTGATCACCGGGGGCGATGTTTGTGAGCCCGAGGTCATTGCACGGCTGGGAGCGCAGTGCCACCTGCACAACATCTACGGCCCGACCGAGACCACAGTGCTGGCCACCACGCGGGTGTTGAGCGCCGGTGACAGCAATCGCAACCTGGGGGTGCCGATTGCCAACAGCCAGGTGCTGATCCTGGATGAGCAACTGCGGCCGGTGCCTGAGCAAACCCCTGGTGAGCTGTATCTGAGCGGGCCGGGTGTCGGGGTGGGTTACTTGAACAACCCCGCGCTGACTGCCGAGCGCTTCGTCGAACTTGCGCTGCCCGAGGGGCGCACCTTGCGTGCCTATCGCAGCGGCGATATCGGCAAGTGGACGGCGCAGGGTATCGAGCTGTGTGGGCGGCGTGACAACCAGGTGAAGATTCGCGGCTTTCGGGTCGAGCCTGAGGAGATCGAGCACAGCCTGCGCAGCAGCGGCCTGTTTGCGCAGGTGGCCGTGGTAATCGACCCTCAGCGGCGTGTGCTGGCGTTCGTGACGGGGCCGCGTGTTGAGGATGCCGGGCAGCACCTGCGCGAGCATGCCGAACGTGTCCTGCCCGACTACATGCGCCCGGCGTTCTACCAAGTGCTGGAGCGTATGCCGGCCACCGCCAATGGCAAGGTCGACCGCCAGGCGTTGTTGCGCCAGCCGCTGGCCTTGCCAAGCAGCCAGCGCCTGCAACCGGCGACCAGCACCGAGCAGAGCCTGCGCAGCTTGTGGAGCGAGCTGCTGGAGCTGCCCGAGGCCGATATTTCGACCGACGACAGCTTCTTCAACCTGGGTGGGCATTCGATCCTGTTGTCGCGGTTGTTGCTGGAGGTGCGCGAGCGATTCGGCCAGGGCGTGGCGATCAACCGGTTTATCGAACTGCCGACCCTGCAACGCCTGGGCGCGCTGCTCGATGGCGTTGATGAGCCGCAACACGAGGGGCTGGCGCGCCTGGAACAGGACGCCAACCGCGAGCTGGGCCTGCAGGTGCGTTCTGTAGAGCACATGGGCGATGTGCACAAGGTGATCGTCACGGGGGCCAACAGCTTCCTGGGCGTGCATCTGGTGGAGGCGCTGCTGGGATGGGGCGCCACCGAGGTGGCTTGCCTGGTGCGCAGCAGCGCTGGAATGACCGCTGCACAGCGTTTTGCCCAGGCGCTGGCCGAGAACCATGTGGCGCTGGACATGGACCGTGTGCGGGTATTCGACGCCGACCTGCGCAAGCCGCTGCTGGGCCTTGAGCCGGGGGTCTACGACTACCTGGACAGCCATTACGGCGCACTGCTGCACAACGCAGCGCAGGTGAACCATGTGCTCGACTATCAGGTGCTGGCTGCCGACAACGTCGAGCCGCTGTTCGAGTGCCTGCGGCTGTGCGAGGGGCGGCGCAAGAAGATCTTCAACTTCATCTCGACGTTGTCCGCTTGCAGCGCGGTGGATGCCGCTGGGCGGGTGCTTGAGGACGACCCAGCGAGCACCCCGCCGATCTACATCCGTAATGGCTACAACCTGAGCAAATGGGTAGGCGAGCGCATCCTGCAACGGGCACGCGAGCAAGGGGTGTGGGTCAACCTGTTCCGCCCCGGCAACATCACCTTCGACAGCCGCACCGGTGCCTGCCAGCCGCAGCGCAACCGCTTGATGCTGATGCTCAAGGGGTCGCTGCAATTGGGGCAGGTGCCGGGGCTTGAGATCGACTTTGACCTCATGCCGGTGGACTTCCTCTCCCGCTTTATCGCCTTCCACGCCAGCCGCCATCAGCCCGGGCAATGCGTGTTCAACCTGCACAACCCCGAACCGCTGCGCTGGCGCGAGTACCTCGCGTCGTTCCGCGAACAGGGCCATGCCTTTGAGTTGGTGAGTGTCGAGCAATGGCAGCAGCAACTGCGCCGGGTCGACCGTGACAACGCGCTGTATGACGTCCTGGGCTTCTATCTGGACGGTTTCGAAGAGGACATCGGCGACATCGCCGGTATCGCCCATGACAACGCCCGTGCCGGTGTACAGCGCATGGGCAGCCATTACCCCAGCAAGAGCCCGGAACTGCTACGCCGTGGCTGCCGTTATCTGGCCGACATCGGCTTTATCTGACCGTTTTTACCCATAAGGAGCAACACAACATGCAAGCACTCAAGCCCGATACCCTGATCCGCAACCCTGAAGGCTGCCTGGTGGTTTCCACCGTCGAGATCGCAGCACCTGCGGCCAGTGTGTGGAACATCGTCGGTAACTTTGCCGGTTTCCCGGTGTTCATTCCGGCGCTGGCCCACATCGAGATGACCGGCAACGGTGTGCGCTCGGTGCGCAAGAAACTGTTCAAGGATGGCAACGTGGTGATCGAACAGCTCAACTCACGTGATGACCAGGCAATGAACATGACCTGGAGCCTGATCTACACCAGCCTGAACATCGGCAACCTGTGGGCGGCCATGGAGGTGGTGGCCATTGATGGGCAACGTAGCCGCGCTACCTGGACCATCCAAGCCGAGCCTTGGGAAGGCGGGTCAGAAGCGCTACCTGGTTTCCAGGCGTTCCTGCAGGCGTTTGCCGATGGGGCGATGGGCAATGTGAAGAACCTGCTGGGCTAACACCGGCAACAGGGCCGCCCCACTGGGGCGGCTTTTTTGTGCCCGGACTATTCCAGGCCCACAAAGACAAAGCCCCCGACCGCAATGCGATCAGGGGCTTCGGAATTGAATCTTGACGATGACCTACTCTCACATGGGGAAACCCCACACTACCATCGGCGATGCATCGTTTCACTGCTGAGTTCGGGATGGGATCAGGTGGTTCCAATGCTCTATGGTCGTCAAGAAATTCTGTGTGCTGAACCGTCCAGGGGACGTGTCAGCGAATTTCTGTACTCTCTACTTAAAGACAAAACCCCTACCTGCATGCGCAGATAGGGGTTTTGCGAAATGAATCTTGACGATGACCTACTCTCACATGGGGAAACCCCACACTACCATCGGCGATGCATCGTTTCACTACTGAGTTCGGGATGGGATCAGGTGGTTCCAATGCTCTATGGTCGTCAAGAAATTCGGTAGCCAGTCCGTTCAGATGAACAGCCCAGCGAATTCGGATATGTGATTTGTGTGTGCCGCGAACTTTCGGTTCATGCGTCTTCACCACCACAATTCGGCTTACGCGCAAATTGCTTGGGTGTTATATGGTCAAGCCTCACGGGCAATTAGTATTGGTTAGCTCAACGCCTCACAGCGCTTACACACCCAACCTATCAACGTCGTAGTCTTCGACGGCCCTTTAGGGGATTCAAGATCCCAGTGAGATCTCATCTTGAGGCAAGTTTCCCGCTTAGATGCTTTCAGCGGTTATCTCTTCCGAACATAGCTACCCGGCAATGCCACTGGCGTGACAACCGGAACACCAGAGGTTCGTCCACTCCGGTCCTCTCGTACTAGGAGCAGCCCCTCTCAAATCTCAAACGTCCACGGCAGATAGGGACCGAACTGTCTCACGACGTTCTAAACCCAGCTCGCGTACCACTTTAAATGGCGAACAGCCATACCCTTGGGACCGGCTTCAGCCCCAGGATGTGATGAGCCGACATCGAGGTGCCAAACACCGCCGTCGATATGAACTCTTGGGCGGTATCAGCCTG
>NZ_JABWRF020000002.1:0-745000 GCF_014268805.2 Pseudomonas farsensis | reverse complement strand
GGCAACACCGGCCCGCTACCTATATATAGAGGGGGCTCACTCCAGCCTCAAACCACCCCCGCATCCCGCAGCCGCTGCACATCCCCCGCACCCAGCCCCAGCAAATCCCCTAACACCGCCTCGGTATGCTCCCCCAACAACGGCGGCGCATGCCGGTACTCCACAGGCGTCTCTGACAGCCGGATCGGGCTGGCGACCTGCGGCACGCTCCCCGCCAATGGGTGAGGCAGGTTGACGGCAAGGCCGCGGGCCAGCACCTGCGGGTCCTGGAACATCTGCGCCAGGTCGTTGATAGGCCCACAGGGCACACCTGCAAGCTCGAGCGCCGCCACCCATTCGGCAGTGGTCTTGAACACCGTGGCCTGGCGAATCAACGGGATCAGCTCGGCGCGGTTGGCCACCCGCTGCTTGTTGGTAGCAAAGCGTGGGTCATCTGCCCATTGCGGCTGCCCGGCCACCTCAGCGAACTTGCGAAACTGCCCATCGTTACCCACGGTAAGAATGAAGTCGCCGTCGGCCGTAGGAAAGTCCTGATACGGCACGATGTTCGGATGTGCGTTACCCAGGCGTCGGGGCGGTGTGCCAGTGGCCAGGTAGTTCATCGCCTGATTGGCAAGACACGCCACCTGCACATCCAGCAGCGCCATATCGATGTGCTGGCCGACACCGGCCTGGTCGCGGTGGGCGAGGGCGGCCAGGATTGCCACCGTCGAATAAAGCCCGGTCAGGATGTCCGTCAATGCCACCCCGACCTTCACTGGCCCTGCGCCAGCCTCACCCTCCGGGCGACCGGTCAGGCTCATCAGCCCGCCCAGCCCCTGAATCATGAAGTCATACCCGGCGCGCTTGGCATAGGGCCCAGTCTGGCCGAAGCCGGTAATAGAGCAATAGATAAGCCGGGGGTTCAGCGCCTTCAGGCTTGCATAGTCCAGCCCATAGCTCGCAAGCCCCCCTACCTTGAAGTTCTCGATGACAATATCGGACTTCGCCGCCAGCTCACGCACCAGGCGCTGGCCTTCAGCCTGGGTGAAGTCGATAGTCACCGAGCGCTTGTTGCGGTTGGCCGAGAGGTAATAAGCCGCTTCGCTGGTGTTTTCCCCAGCCGCGTCCTTAAGGAAGGGCGGCCCCCATGCGCGGGTGTCATCGCCGACACCCGGTCGCTCGACCTTGATCACATCGGCGCCGAGGTCGGCCAGGATCTGCCCCGACCAAGGCCCAGCCAGCACCCGCGACAAATCGAGCACCCGCAAATGAGAAAGCGCACCCATGGCCTGGCTCCTCTATTAATAGAACGCCTGGATACCGGTCTGCGCGCGGCCAAGAATCAGCGCATGCACATCGTGGGTACCTTCGTAGGTGTTGACCACCTCCAGGTTGACCAGGTGCCGGGCGACGCCGAACTCGTCGGAAATGCCGTTACCGCCAAGCATGTCGCGGGCCATACGGGCGATGTCCAGCGCCTTGCCGCAGGAGTTGCGCTTCATGATCGAGGTAATCTCCACCGCCGCCGTGCCTTCATCCTTCATGCGCCCCAGGCGCAGGCAGCCCTGCAGGCCCAAGGTAATCTCGGTCTGCATGTCGGCGAGTTTCTTCTGGATCAGTTGGTTGGCTGCCAGCGGCCGGCCGAACTGCTGACGATCGAGGGTGTACTGGCGCGCAGTGTGCCAGCAGGCCTCGGCAGCGCCCAGTGCGCCCCAGGAGATGCCATAGCGCGCCGAGTTCAAGCAGGTAAACGGCCCTTTGAGGCCACGCACATCCGGGAAGATGTTCTCTTCAGGCACGAACACGTTATCCATGACGATTTCGCCCGTGATCGACGCACGTAGCCCTACCTTGCCGTGGATCGCCGGCGCGCTGAGGCCTTCCCAGCCTTTCTCCAGCACAAAGCCGCGGATATCGCCGGCATCGTCCTTGCCCCACACCACGAACACATCGGCGATGGGGCTGTTGGTGATCCACATCTTGGCCCCGGACAGTCGATAGCCGCCCTCGACCTTACGCGCCCGGGTGATCATCGAACCGGGGTCGGAACCGTGGTTCGGCTCGGTAAGGCCGAAACAACCAATCCACTCGCCACTGGCAAGCTTGGGCAGGTACTTCTGTTTCTGCGCTTCGCTGCCGAATTCATTGATGGGCACCATTACCAGCGAAGACTGCACACTCATCATCGAGCGGTAGCCGGAGTCGATGCGCTCCACCTCGCGGGCAATCAGGCCGTAGCACACGTAGTTCAGGCCGCTACCGCCGTACTGCTCGGGGATGGTCGCACCCAGCAGGCCGACCTCGCCCATCTCGCGGAAGATCGCAGGGTCGGTCTTTTCGTGACGAAAGGCTTCGAGCACACGCGGGGCGAGCTTGTCCTGGGCGAAATGGAAGGCGCTGTCACGCACCATGCGCTCTTCTTCGGTGAGCTGCTGGTCGAGCAGCAGCGGGTCGATCCAGTTGAAACTTGCTTTACCGGCCATGTGCGGGTTCCTCGGAACGGGGGAGCAGAAAATTGCGTTGCACTGATCCTAGGCTCGATACGCCCGCACGACAAACGAGGAATACGCACGCTTTAGTGATACTTTCTCACTCCGAAACCCGCAAAAAGCCACGCTGGAACGCCGATGAGTGAGGTTGATGTACATGCGCCGCAAGATACCCAGCACTACCGCACTGGTCTGCTTCGAAGCGGCCGCACGCCACGAGAGCTTCACCAAGGCCGCCCACGAGCTGGCATTGACCCAAGGCGCAGTGTGCCGGCAAATCGGCGGGCTTGAAGCGTTCCTTAATGTCGAACTGTTTCGCCGCTCGCGGCGTGGGGTCAAGCTCACCGAAGCCGGGCTTTCCTACAGCCGCCAGGTGTCGGCGCAACTCGATGCGGTGGAGCGCGACACCCTGTCGGTGATGCGCCAGCAGGGCGCCAATGTGATCGAACTGGCGGTAGTACCGACATTCGGCACGCAATGGCTGCTGCCTCGGCTCAAAGACTTCCAGCAGCGCCACCCGGACGTCACGGTCAACCTCACCAACCGTACCCGGCCATTTCTGTTCGCCGACACGCCCTTCGATGCCGCCATTTATTTTGGCGACGGCGACTGGTCCGGCACCCAGGCCCATCGCCTGATGGGCGAGAACCCGCTGCCGGTGTGCAGCCCGACCTTGCTGGGCGGGCAGGGCAGCCTCGAAGCGCAGCAGATCGCCGAGCTGCCGTTGCTGCAACAGACAACCCGCCCGTATGCCTGGCGGCAGTGGTTTGGCGGCCTGGGCATGGACGTTGAACGCGACCTCACCGGCCCGCGCTACGAGCTGTTCTCCATGCTCGCCCAAGCCGCCATGCATGACATGGGCATTGCGCTGATCCCGCCGTTTCTCATCCAGCGCGAGTTGCAGGAGGGCAGGTTGGTGGTCGCAAACAGGCATGCCCTGAATAGCGACAAGGCCTACCATCTGATGATTCCGGAGCGAAAAGTCGAATCTGCCTCACTTCGAGCGTTTCGCGACTGGTTGCTAGCGCAGGCGCAGCAGTACATCGCCAGCAAATAAAGGCCAAAGCGCCTAAGCTGACCCCGTAGTCAAATAATTTGAACACCTACAGATGTATGGATTTGTCGCAAATTCATAATCTGTAATGCTGCCTGCAAAAAGCCCTATCAACCCTAGTAAGCACGCGGGTTTGCAGCGTTTTTTGCGACATCCGCCGAGCTGTGGGCGAATATCGGCAAAAAAAAATCAAAAAGTCTCCTAACCTCCAGATAGCGCGTGCTTGAAGGGTTTGTAGTGATGTGTTGCGACATACGGTCACAGGGTGACTTGTAGTTTTAACTTCGTATCGCTCCAGAACCAGTTGTCGGCCTCCGGGCACGTATGCAAAATGCTTCCCCCGTCTGCAATCCGGCGGGGTCGTGCTTTACGACCGCCCAGCCGCACCATCCGCAGTGCGCTGGTTTCGACAAATACAAAAGGTCACCGCAGGAGAAAAGTCGTGCACATTGGTGTTCCTCTCGAGACGCAGACCGGTGAGACAAGGGTCGCTGCGACCCCCGAAACCATCAAGAAACTGGTAGGCCAGGGCCATCAGGTCACCGTGCAACGGGGGGCAGGGCTTAACGCCAGCATTCCGGACGGTGCCTATGAAGCCGTTGGCGCCACCTTGGGCGAGGCCGCCGATGCGTTCGGCGCGCAGTTGGTGCTCAAGGTGGTCGCGCCCACCGATCAGGAACTCGCGCTGCTCAGCGCCGGTACCCTGCTGGTCGGCATGCTCAACCCCTTCAACAGCGAACTGATCGGCAAGATGGCCGAACGCGGCATCACCGCCTTCGCCCTGGAAGCTGCACCACGCACCTCGCGGGCGCAGAGCCTCGACGTGCTGTCGTCACAAGCCAACATCGCCGGTTACAAAGCCGTGTTGCTGGCCGCCCAGTACTATCCGCGCTTCATGCCCATGCTGATGACCGCTGCCGGCACCGTGAAGGCTGCCCGCGTGCTGATCCTTGGCGCCGGTGTCGCTGGCTTGCAGGCAATTGCCACGGCCAAGCGCCTGGGTGCGGTGATCGAGGCGTCCGACGTGCGCCCCGCAGTGAAGGAGCAGATCGAATCACTCGGTGCCAAATTCCTCGACGTGCCCTACGAGACCGATGAAGAACGTGAATGCGCGCAAGGCGTGGGCGGCTACGCCCGGCCAATGCCCGCCAGCTGGATGCAGCGCCAGGCCCAAGCCGTGCACGAACGCGCAAAGCAGGCCGACATCGTCATCACCACGGCGCTGATCCCTGGCCGCAAGGCGCCAACACTGCTCAGTGCCGAGACCGTTGCGCAGATGAAACCCGGCTCCGTGGTCATCGACCTCGCCGCCGCCCAAGGCGGCAACTGCCCGCTGACCGTGGCCGACCAGGTGGTGCAGCACAACGGCGTGACCATCGTCGGCCCGACCAACCTGCCCGCGCAGGTGGGCGCCGATGCCTCGGCGCTGTATGCACGCAACCTGCTCGACTTCATGAAGCTGCTGTTCGACACCGACGGCAAGCTGGTCATCAACCTTGAAGACGACATCGTCGCCGCGTGCCTGATGTGCCGCGACGGCCAGGTCGTGCGCAAAAACGGCTGAGGAGCACGACAATGGAAGACCTGCTGATTTCCCACGGCATCTACAACCTGATCATCTTCGTGCTGGCGATCTACGTGGGCTACCACGTGGTGTGGAACGTCACCCCGGCGCTGCACACCCCGCTGATGGCCGTGACCAACGCCATTTCCGCCATCGTTATCGTCGGCGCCATGCTGGCCGCTGCGCTGACCGTTACCCCGGCCGGCAAGATCATGGGCACCCTGGCCGTGGCACTGGCAGCGGTGAATGTGTTCGGTGGCTTTTTGGTCACCCGGCGCATGCTGGAAATGTTCAAGAAAAAAACCAAGAACGAGGCGCAGAAGTAACCATGAGCATGAATCTGGTAACACTCCTGTACCTGGTGGCCTCGGTCTGTTTCATCCAGGCACTCAAAGGCCTCTCGCACCCGACCACCTCGCGGCGCGGCAACCTGTTCGGCATTATCGGCATGGGCATCGCCATCCTCACCACCGTGGGGCTGATCTACAAGCTCGGTGCCGAGCTGGCCACCGCCGGCATCGGCTATGTACTGGTCGGCCTGCTGGTCGGCGGCACAGCTGGCTCGATCATGGCCAAGCGCGTCGAGATGACCAAGATGCCGGAGCTGGTAGCGTTCATGCACAGCATGATCGGCCTGGCTGCGGTGTTCATCGCCATTGCCGCGGTGCTTGAGCCGCAGTCGATGGGCATCGTCGCCAGCATCAGCGACCCGATCCCCACCGGTAACCGCCTTGAGCTGTTCCTGGGCGCGGCGATTGGGGCAATCACCTTCTCCGGCTCGGTCATCGCCTTTGGCAAGCTGTCGGGCAAGTACAAGTTCCGCCTGTTCCAAGGCGCACCGGTACAGTTTGCCGGCCAGCATAAGCTGAACCTGATCCTGGGCCTGGCCACTATCGCCTTGGGCTTGCTGTTCACCTTCACCGGCCACTACAGCGCCTTCACCCTGATGCTGGCCCTGGCCTTCGTCATGGGCGTGCTGATCATCATCCCCATCGGCGGGGCCGACATGCCGGTGGTGGTATCGATGCTCAACAGCTATTCGGGCTGGGCGGCAGCCGGTATCGGCTTCTCGCTGAACAACTCGATGCTGATCATTGCCGGCTCCCTGGTGGGCTCCAGCGGCGCGATCCTCTCGTACATCATGTGCAAGGCGATGAACCGTTCGTTCTTCAACGTGATCCTCGGCGGCTTCGGCGGCGACACCGAGGTGTCTGCCAATCAAGGTTCCAAGGAGCAGCGCCCGGTGAAGTCCGGTTCCGCCGACGACGCCACCTTCCTGCTGAGCAACGCCGACAGCGTGATCATCGTGCCTGGCTATGGCCTGGCCGTGGCCCGCGCCCAGCACGCGCTCAAGGAACTGACCGAGAAGCTGACCCACAACGGGGTGACCGTAAAGTATGCGATCCACCCGGTGGCAGGGCGCATGCCCGGGCACATGAACGTGCTGCTGGCTGAAGCCGAAGTGCCGTATGACCAGGTGTTCGAGATGGAAGACATCAATGCCGAGTTCGGCCAGGCCGATGTGGTGCTGGTGCTGGGCGCCAACGACGTGGTCAACCCGGCAGCGAAGAACGACCCCAAGTCGCCGATTGCCGGCATGCCGATCCTCGAAGCCTTCAAGGCCAAGACCATCATCGTCAACAAGCGCTCCATGGCCAGTGGCTATGCAGGGCTGGACAACGAACTGTTCTACCTGGACAAAACCATGATGGTGTTCGGTGACGCCAAGAAGGTCATCGAAGACATGGTCAAGGCCGTGGAATAACCGCGTCTCTATATATAGAAGCGCATAAAGCCCTCGGGGGTTATTCCCGGGGGCTTTTTCGTCTGCTTGATCCAGATCAACGGCTCTACATCCGGCCCTGGCCTACGACCATGGTCGCGGGACGCCACGGGGGTAAATCTCTAGACTGCGCTCCCAGTAGCTTCAGTAGCCTGAGATAACAATCCATGTACCGTGATCGTATCCGCTTGTCCTCCCTGCACAGCAAGGTAATGAGTGCGGCCGATGCCGCTGGCCTGATCGAGGACGGCATGACCGTCGGCATGAGCGGGTTCACCCGTGCCGGCGAAGCCAAGGCAGTGCCCCACGCACTGGCCGAGCGTGCCAAGCTTTCCCCCCTGAAGATCAGCCTGATGACCGGCGCAAGCCTGGGCAACGACCTCGACAAACAGCTGACCGAGGCCGGTGTACTGGCCCGCCGCATGCCGTTTCAGGTCGACAGCACCCTGCGCAAGGCCATCAACGAAGGCAAGGTGATGTTCATTGACCAGCACCTGTCCGAAACCGTCGAGCAACTGCGCAACAAACAGCTGACCCTGCCGGACATCGCTGTCATCGAAGCGGTGGCGATCACCGAACAAGGCCACATTGTGCCGACCACCTCGGTGGGCAACTCGGCAAGCTTCGCGATCTTCGCCAAGCAAGTCATCGTCGAGATCAACCTGTCGCACAACGCCAACCTCGAAGGCCTGCACGACATCTATATCCCGACCTACCGCCCAACCCGCACGCCGATCCCGCTGGTGAAGGTCGATGACCGCATCGGCAGCACCGCCATCCCGATCGACCCGGCCAAAATCGTCGGCATCGTCATCAGCGACCAGCCCGATTCGCCATCGACCGTACTGGCGCCGGACCACGAAACCCAAGGGATTGCCGACCACCTGATCACCTTCCTGAAAGGTGAAGTGCAGGCCGGGCGCATGACCAACAAGCTCGGCCCGCTGCAGGCCGGCATCGGCAACATCGCCAATGCGGTGATGTGCGGCCTGATTGACTCGCCGTTCGAAGACCTGACCATGTACTCCGAAGTGCTGCAGGACTCGACCTTCGACCTGATCGACGCCGGCAAGCTGAGCTTTGCCTCGGGCAGCTCGATCACCCTGTCGAGCCGGCGCAACGCCGACGTGTTCGGCAACCTTGAGCGCTACAAGGACAAACTGGTGCTGCGCCCGCAGGAAATCTCCAACCACCCGGAAGTGGTGCGGCGCCTGGGTATCATCGGCATCAACACTGCGCTTGAGTTCGACATCTACGGCAACGTCAACTCGACCCACGTGTGCGGCACGCGGATGATGAACGGCATCGGCGGCTCGGGCGACTTTGCCCGCAACGCCCACCTGGCCATCTTCGTCACCAAGTCGATTGCCAAGGCCGGCGCGATCTCCAGCGTGGTGCCGATGGTCAGCCACGTTGACCACACCGAGCACGACGTCGACATTCTTGTCACCGAGCAGGGCCTGGCCGACCTGCGCGGCCTGGCGCCCCGCGAGCGGGCCCGGGTGATCATCGACAACTGTGTGCACCCGGATTACCGCGCAGCGCTGAACGATTACTTCGAGCGTGCCTGCGAGCGCGGCGGGCATACCCCGCACATCCTGCGTGAGGCCTTGAGCTGGCACGAAAACCTGGAAGAAACCGGGCGCATGCTGGCCTGATCCAACCGTCGCCCCCATCGCGGGGCAAGCCCGCTCCCACGAAGCCTGGTCTGGCCTTGTGGGAGCGGGCTTCGTGGGAGCGGGCTTGCCCCGCGATGGATTAGAAGTCCCACCACCGCCTGAAAAACTGTACTACTGTACTGGTAAGCACCACCCTCCCGCCTGAACCCCGCCCCGCAAAAACGTCAAAACGCACCATTTAAGTGCGGACCAGTACAGTTGCGCTAATTTCGGGTGCAACAGTGCCGTTACACAGTTAACTGATCACTCACATTACTACTGAACTGTATCTACTGTTATGGACAGCAGGGGAGGAAGATGGGCACCAGTTAAATCACTATCTAATCCCGCCATAAGCGGAAGGACGACACATCATGGAACGTACACTCAGTTCCGGTCTGGTTTTCGAAAGCAACGCCCAAGCTTCCGGCACTTCGCTGCCACTGCGCGCTCTGTCCACCCTGCTGTTGTGGCAGCGCCGCATGTCCAGCCGCCGCCAAC
The DNA here is from genome assembly GCF_014268805.2 of Pseudomonas farsensis. Taxonomy (GTDB): domain Bacteria; phylum Pseudomonadota; class Gammaproteobacteria; order Pseudomonadales; family Pseudomonadaceae; genus Aquipseudomonas; species Aquipseudomonas farsensis. The sequence continues at coordinate 735,969 of NZ_JABWRF020000002.1, read as the reverse complement.
TGGCTCGCCTGGACGCGCGTCTGCTGGCCGACGCCGGTATCAGCGAGTCGCAGCGTTATGAAGAGCTCAGCAAGCCGTTCTGGCGCTAAGCTCCGGTAGCCGGCCCAAACCGGCACCGCGAATTCTCAAGAACCCGTCGCAGGCAACTGCGACGGGTTTTTTATGTCTGCGCCGCGCACTAGAGCGCCTGTGCCCACAAACCATAACAGTTTGACAGAATCGCAAAACAAATAGGTACAGTTACGAATTGTGATGCTTACCCGCTCCAGGCGGGCGAACCGAGGCGTGTTACGCTTGTCCTACACGCCTGGCAGATAAAGTAACGTGACGAGCCAAGCGAGCGTCCGATAACCAGAACCAACCCCGACCCTGTACAGGAGTGCAGCAAAATGTCCCGTTATCATCTGTTTGGCGCCGCGTTGCTGCTGTCGCTCGCCGGAGCCGCCCAAGCCACCAGCTTTGTAGTCACCACCGACGCCGTGGTGGGCGCAGTTGCCGCCTCCACCGACGCCACCTCCGATGTGTCCTCGTCGCTGCGCGACGACAAGATCGTCCAGGCCGCCCGTGACGACGCCGCAAGCTATGTCGGCAGCGAAGGCGCCATCCGCGGCGCCAAGCTTGAAAGCGCGTTCATGCATATCCGCCAGCAACAACCGGCGCTGCAAGCCAGCGACGACCAACTGGCCCGCGCCATCCTGGCGCTCTGATACACGCGTTCCGCCCCGGGTGCACTGGCCCAGGCCTGTGCATCCGCGGTAGCCTTCGCCGCCCGAAACCACTGCCACCCGAGAGCCCATGCGTTATTTGCCCTTGCTGTTCGCCCTCGCCGGTGTGGGAAGCGCCCATGCCATGGATGTCACCACCCAGAGCCTCGTCATCACCGGCTATGTCACAAGCCAGGTGACCACTGCGCCGTTCGACCGCAAGGTAGTCGCAGCAGCCCGGGACGACGCCGCCGCCTTCGTTGCCACTGATGGCCAGATACGCGGCGCGCGGTTGCAGGCTGCGCTGGTTTCGCTACGTGAAACACCCGCCTGCCATTCTGTCGGCGACCTTGAACTGGCCGAGGCGATTCTCGTCCAATGATCACTTCTGACTCCTTTGTATCTTCCGGAGATGCTCCATGCGTAAACCGCTGATCGCCGCTACCCTCGGCCTGCTGATGCTGGCCGACCTGGCCCAGGCCCACACCCTCGTGGCCACCAGCAACATCATCGTGCGTGCCTCGGGCCGTTCGATCGATTTCACCTCCGACACCACCACCTCGATTCGCGATTCGAAAGTGGTGCGTGATGCCCACGACGACGCTGCAAGCTTCGTGGCCAGCAACGGCGATATCCGTGGCGCCCAGCTTGAAGCCGCGTTCGGCGCCCTGCGCACTCAATTGCCAGAAGCGCGTGACGCCAGCGACCAGGCCTTGGCCGAAGCTATCCTCGCTCTGTGAAGCGCGCGCGTGCCTGGCTGCTCGGCTGCGTCCTGACGCTGCTGGGCACGCCCGCCCTGGCCGACCTGCAGCTGGTGCTGCAGGCGGACGGCCTTGACCCTTCACAACAGCAAGCCACCCAGGCCCTGCTCGACGAAGCCATGGCCAAGCTGCCACCGCGCTTCAAACAGCAGCTCGACCGCCAGGTGCTGGTGAGCTGGACCGACCAGATGCCCGAGGACGCCTATGGCCAGGCCTCGCCGGTATCGACCCTGGACCTCAACCGCCGCCTGTTGCCCGGGCTGGTAGACGGCAGCGCCGCTCGCGAAAAGACCAACCGCCCGCATGGCACGGTCCGCGAAGAGCTGCTGGCCACGGTCCTGCACGAAACCACCCATATTTACGACCGAGCCCGCCTGTGGCCCGCTGCCGAGCGCCAGCTGATTACCCGCTGCAAGCGCCAGCAGGGCGCACTGGGCAAGGTCGGCCTGCCCGAAGACTGCCGTGGCCAGGCCGAACGCCGTTTCACCCTCAGCGATGACCCGCGCCTGCTCGACCTGGCCGGCTGGGCGCAATACGTCGGCCGGCGCGGCGAGCGCGAGCAGCACAACGGCCAGCTGGTACGCAGCCCGGACAGCTACGAGCTGAGCAGCCCGAAGGAATTCATCGCGGTCAACATGGAGTATTTTCTCCTCGACCCCAGCTATGGCTGCCGCCGCCCGGCGCTGAACAACTACCTGCGCAAGCACTTCGGCTGGGCGCCGCAACAAAACGCCTGCGAAAAAAGCCTGCCGTTCCTCAACGCCGGCAATGACTTCGCCCGCCAGCCGCTGGGCGAAATCGACCCAGAGCGGGTCTATGAGGTTGACTACCTGTTGGCCGAAGCCAACCAGAACTGGGTCAGCCGCTGGGGCCACAGCATGCTGCGCCTGGTGATCTGCGCCCCCGGCCGACCACGTGGCCCGGACTGCCGCCTGGACCTCGACCAGAGCCTGGTTTTGTCGTACCGCGCCTTCGTCAACGACGTACAACTGTCGAGCTGGGACGGCCTGACCGGTGCCTACCCATCCCGCCTGTTCGTGCTGCCGCTGGGCCAGGTCATCGACGAGTACACCAAGACGGAACTGCGCAGCCTGGCCTCGGTGCCGCTCAAGCTCAGCCGCGACGAAATCGAAAACCTGGTGCGCCAGGCCGCCGAGATGCACTGGAGCTACGACGGTAACTATTACTTCCTGTCCAACAACTGTGCGGTGGAGTCGCTCAAACTACTGCGCAGCGGCACCGGCAACCCGCGCCTGAACGACCTCGACGCGATCATGCCCAATGGCTTGCTTGAGGTGCTCAAAGGCCGTGGGCTGGCCGACACCAGCGTGCTCGACGACCCGCGCGAGGCATTGCGCCTGGGCTACCGCTTCGATTCCTACCGCGACCGCTACCAAGCCATGTTCGATGTGCTGAAAAAGCAGTTGCCCATCCAGCAGGGTGCGGTGGAAGACTGGTTGTCGTTACCCGCCGAAGAGCGCCGCCCGTGGTTCGAGCGCGCCGACCTGCGCACCAGCGCCGCCTTGCTGCTGCTGGAGCAAGCCGGCCTGCGCCGCCAGCTGCTGCTGGCCCAGGACGAGGTCAAGCAGCGCTACCTGAACGAGCGTGCGGTGAAGGACGGCAGCTTCGACAAGGCCAACGAAACCTTGCAGGCGATGCTGGCCAACAGCGGCTTCCTCAGCCGCCCGGCCGAGTTGCTCGGCGCGGGCGGCTATGGCCTGCCGCAGCCCGAGGAGCGCAAGCAGCTGGAGCAGGCAAGCAGCGAGCGCCAGGCGCAAATGCTGAGCTTGAGCACCACGCTGGACCAGCAGGTGAGGGCGCTGCTGGGGCCTGAGCGCGGCAAGCAGATCAAGGCCGTGGAAGCCAACATCAAGCAGGTGGGCGAGCACCTGCGCAAACTGCACAAGGCCGCGGGCGGGTTGCAGTTGCCATAGCGCCCCGCCGATCACCGCCGAGTGTAGGAGCGGCCTTGTGCCGCGAAAGGGCTGCGCAGCAGCCCCGGCGATTTTTGCATGAAGCACGGATCTTGGGGCCGCTTTGCGGCCCTTTCGCGACACAAGGCCGCTCCTACAGTGCCCCGTGTAGCGGCATGCCACCTACAAGCACTCCTCATTTTCCTGCGCCAGCCCATCATCCACCGGTATCCACGGCAACCGGCTGCCTACCCAGATATGCCGATTGGGCTGCACCCGCCCTGGGTGATCAAGCGTCGCGACGGTCACATCGATGCTCTGCGGGCTGTGCTCGGTAACCAGCGCCACATGCGCACCGCATGCCCCGCAGAAATACCGGCTGCAACTGGCCGGCGCCACATAGCGCTGCGCCGAGCCCGCCAACCACTCGAACCCCTCCAACGGCAAGGTCAGCCAGGTGACCAACGTCCCGCCGCTGACCCGCCGGCAAATCGAGCAATGGCAATGCGCAACATCGCCCAAGTGCCCGCGCAAGCGGTAGCGCAGAGCGCCGCAATGGCACCCGCCTTCCATAATTTCAGACATCCCGATGACCTCCCGTCGCCTCGCCACAGCCGAAAGCTGGCTGAAAGCTTGCCCGCATAGGATAGCGCCACTACCGGCACAAGACCGGTCAGCCAGGGCCTGCGGATACGTCCGCGCCCGGCGCTATCAACAACTACAAAAACAATGGTGATCCAGATGTCTTCGTGTACCCGCCTTTTCGCAGCAGCCCCCCCTTTGCTCCTCGCGCAGCGCCCGACGCGCTGACCCGCCCGAATCGTCCCTACTTTCGCGCCACGCCTGGAGTACCGCCATGCTGACCTTCCTCGGCTTTGCCATGGTCATCACCTTCATGTACCTGATCATGACCAAGCGCCTGTCGGCCTTGATCGCGTTGATTCTGGTACCGATCCTGTTCGCCCTGTTCGGCGGCTTCTACAGCGACATCGGCCCGATGATGCTGCAAGGCATCAGCAAGCTCGCGCCCACCGGCGTCATGCTGATGTTCGCCATTCTGTATTTCGCCCTGATGATCGACTCCGGCCTGTTCGACCCGGCCGTGCGCAAGATCCTCAAGCTGGTCAAAGGCGACCCGCTGAAAGTCTCGGTAGGCACCGCCGTGCTGGCCCTGGTGGTCTCGCTCGACGGTGACGGCGCCACCACCTACATGATCTGCTGCGCGGCCATGTTGCCGATGTACAGCCGCCTGGGCATGAGCCCACGGATCATGGCCGGCCTGATCATCCTGGCTGGCGGGGTAATGAACATGACCCCGTGGGGCGGCCCGACCGCTCGCGCCGCCAGCGCCCTGCACGTCGACCCCTCGGACATCTTCGTGCCGATGATCCCGGCCATGGCCTTCGGCGTGCTGGCGATCCTCGCCATCGCCTACTGGTACGGCAAGCGTGAGCGCGCCCGCCTGGGTGAGCTGCACCTGCCCACCGATGACACCGACCACAGCGCGATCAGCGTCTCGCAGTTCCCTGAAGCCCGTCGCCCCAAACTGATCTGGTTCAACGGCGCCCTGACCGCCGCCCTGATGGTGGCGCTGATTGCCGGTGTACTGCCGCTGCCGGTGCTGTTCATGATCGCCTTCAGTATTGCCATGATCGTCAACTACCCCTGCCTGCAACAGCAGAAAGACCGCATCGCCGCCCACGCTTCCAGCGTGCTGGCCGTCAGCGGGCTGATCTTCGCCGCCGGCATCTTCACCGGCATCCTGTCTGGCACCGGCATGGTCGAGGCCATGTCCAAAAGCCTGCTGGCAGTGATCCCCGAGGCGTTTGGCCCGTACATGGCGGTCATCACCGCGCTGGTGAGCATGCCGTTCACCTTCTTCATGTCCAACGACGCCTTCTACTACGGCGTGCTGCCGGTGCTGGCCGACTTCGCCAGCCACTACGGCGTCACCCCGGTAGAAATGGCCCGCGCCTCGATCGTTGGCCAGCCGGTGCACCTGCTCAGCCCGCTGGTGCCCTCGACTTACCTGCTGGTTGCCCTGGCCGGCATTGAGTTCGGCGACCACCAGCGCTTCACCCTCAAATGGGCCGTGCTGGTGTGCCTGTGCATCATGGTTGCAGCACTGGTGCTGGGCACGTTCCCGCTGTTCAGCAGCCTCTGATACAGACGCATCACCCCACCGCCAGGCCCCCAGCGTGGGGAGCCTGGCCTTTAATCGTTCGAAGGAATACACATGGAATGGCTCACCAACCCGGAAATCTGGGTTGCCTTTTTCACCCTGACTGCCCTTGAGATCGTGCTCGGGATCGACAACATCATCATGATCTCGATCCTGGTCAGCCGCATGCCCAAGCACATGCAGCCGCGCACGCGGATATTCGGCCTGGCGCTGGCGATGGTCACGCGGATCATGCTGCTGCTGTCGATCACCTGGGTCATGCGCCTGACGGCCGACCTGTTCCAGGTCTTCGGCCAAGGCATTTCGGGCCGCGACCTGATTCTGTTCTTCGGCGGGCTGTTCCTGCTGTGGAAAAGCTCGCAGGAAATCTACCAAGGCCTGGAAGGCGAAGAAGAAGCCAGCGACGACCCGAAAGGGGCGGGCGGGCAGTTCCTGTACACCATCATCCAGATCGCCATCATCGACATCGTGTTCTCCCTGGACTCGGTGATCACAGCGGTCGGCATGGTGTCGCACGTACCCGTGATGGTCGCCGCGATCATCGTCGCGGTACTGGTGATGATGCTCTGCGCCGGCGCCATCAGCGACTTCATCGACAAGCACCCATCGCTGAAGATGCTCGCGCTTTCGTTCCTGATGGTCGTCGGTACGGTGCTGATCGCCGAAGCTTTCGATGTGCATGTGCCCAAGGGCTATGTGTACTTCGCCATGGCGTTCTCGCTGGCCGTCGAAGCCATCAACATCCGCATGCGCACCGCCCGTGCGCGCAAGGACGAGGCACAGCCCTAGGCCAATCGTGTAGGAGCGGCCTTGTGTCGCGAAGGGCTGCGCAGCAGCCCCGGCGATTTTGCATGAGGCCGAAATCCTGGGGCCGCTTCGCAGCCCTTTCGCGGCACAAGGCCGCTTCTACAGTTGCCCTATCAGCGTGCGGCCAATGTTTCAAATATGTGTCAGGCATGCCAAGCTGGCAGCAACCGCGTAAAGCAACTAAAGCTTCAATGAGCCCTGTAAAAAACCAAAGCCCACCCCCGGGCCAGGCTCACCGCGTGACCCATTGGCCCTGCACAGGGGCATAGCATCAGGGGGCCTGACCATGCTGACCTTGCTCAACCTGCTTTCCGCCGTGGCGCTGCTGGTGTGGGGTACGCACATCGTGCGTACCGGCATCTTGCGCGTGTACGGCTCCAACCTGCGCCGCGTGCTCAGCCAGAACATGGACAAGCGCCCGCTGGCGTTCCTCGCCGGTATCGTCGTTACCGCCGTGGTGCAAAGCAGCAACGCCACCGCCATGCTGGTCACCTCGTTCGTCGGCCAGGGCCTCATGGCCATGACCCCAGCCCTGGCGATCATGCTTGGCGCCGATGTCGGCACGGCGCTGATGGCCCGCGTGCTGACCTTCGACCTGTCGTGGCTGTCGCCGCTGCTGCTGTTCCTCGGGGTAATCTTCTTTCTTTCACGCAAGCAGACCCGCGTCGGCCAGATGGGCCGGGTGGCCATTGGCCTTGGGCTGATCATCCTGGCACTTGAGCTGATCGTGCAGGCAGCGGCGCCGATCACCCACGCCCAGGGCGTTAAAGTGCTGTTCGCCTCGCTGACCGGCGACATCCTGCTCGATGCCTTGGTCGGCGCGTTGTTTGCCATGATCACTTATTCAAGCCTGGCCGCCGTGCTGCTGACCGCCACCCTGGCCGGCGCCGAGGTCATCAGCTTGCCGGTGGCCATTGGCCTGGTGGTCGGCGCCAACATTGGCAGCGGCTTGCTGGCCTTCATCAGCACCAGCATGCAGAACACCGCCGGGCGCCGGGTGGCGCTGGGCAGCCTGCTGTACAAGCTGATCGGCCTGGTGCTGATCATCCCGGTGCTGCACCCGCTGGTGGCGTGGATGGACAGCCTGAACTTCAGCCCGCAAGAGCTGGTGATCGGCTTCCACCTGCTCTACAACACCCTGCGCTGCCTGATCATGCTGCCCACCGTTCGCTACATGGGCCGCCTGTGCAACACGCTGCTGCCCGAGCGCGACCACGGCAACGGCCAGATCAAGCCGCGCCACCTCGACCCCTCGGCGCTGACCACGCCAAGCCTGGCCTTGGCCAACGCCGCGCGCGAAACCCTGCGCCTGGGCGACATCATCGACAACCTGCTCGACGCCATGCTCGGTGCCTTGCGCGGTACGCAAACCGCGCTGCCGCAACAGGTGCGCACCTTGGTGGAAGATGCCGAAGCGCTGTACAGCGCGATCAAGCTGTACCTGGCGCAAATGCCCCGCGAAGACCTCAGCGAAGCCGAAAACCGGCGCTGGGCAGAAATCATCGAGCTGGCGATCAACCTCAAGCTGTCCAGCGACCTGATCGAGCGCATGCTGCGCAAGGTGCAGCAGCAAAAAACCTCGCAGCGGCGCAACTTCTCCGAAATCGGCCTCGAAGAATTGACCGGCCTGCAAGAGCAATTGTCGTCCAACCTGCGCCTGGGCCTGTCGGTGTTTCTCAGCGCCGACCCCGAAAGCGCACAGCTGCTGCTGCGCGAAAAACGCCGTTTCCGCGCCCAGGAACGGCGCATGGCCCATGCCCATGTCAGCCGTCTGCAACGCAAAGTGATGCAGAGTATCGAAACCAGTTCGCTACACTTGGAGCTGATCGCCGACATGAAGCGGTTGAACTCTTTGTTCTGTAGCAGTGCCTATGTGGTACTGGGCGGGACCGACACCGGAGGGCTGATGCTCGACAGCGTGCCGGACGAAGCCCGCCAGCCGTAACCCCACGCACCCGGAGACCGAAGCTCGCTTATGCGTTGCCTGATGTTCGTTTGCCTGCTGATCTGCAGCTTGCCCAGCCTTGCCCTCGACCGTTCGCGGGTGGAGGGCTACCTGTTGCCCAACGGCCTGCAGGTGATCCTCAAGTCCGGCTACGAGCGCGACCATGTGTCGATCCGCCTGGTGGTAGGCGTGGGCCTGGACGACTTCGGCTGCAGCCAGCGGGAGCTTCCGCACCTGCTCGAACACCTGATGTTCAGCGGCGTCGACGAAACCGGCGAAGGCGGCCTTGAAGAGCGCCTGCAAGCCCTGGGCGGCGAATGGAACGCCTTCACCAGCAGCGCCGACACCACGTTCGTGATCGAAGCCCCGGCGCGCAACCAGCGCAAAGTGCTCGACCTGCTGCTGGCCGTGCTGCGCGAGGCTCACATCGATGACAAGGCGCTGGCCAATGCCAAGCGCATCATCGAGCGCGAGGACGGCGGCCACTACGGCCACCTGCAACGTTGGCTGGACCGCCAGCAGGTCGGCCACCCGGCCAGCGACCAACTGGCCACCGAACTCGGCCTCAAGTGCAAGGAGCGCTCCGACCTCGACGACATGACCCTGGCCCAGGTGCAGCAGTTGCGCGAGCGCTGGTACGCCGCCAACAACATGACCCTGATCATGGTCGGCGGCCTCGACCGCCTGCTGCCGGCCTACCTTGAGCGCACCTATGGCGAGCTGCCGGCCAGCGAGCCCGAAGAGCGGCGCAACCTGGAGACCATCAGCCAGCAGGCCGAGCAACGTCGCGACCTCACCCGCGGCTGGCTGGGTGACAGCGTCAAGCTGCACTGGCTGTTCATCGAACCCACCCTCGAAGACGGTAACGACCAGACCCTCGAGCTGCTGTCGCGCTACCTGGACTGGGCGCTGTACGACCAGTTGCGCCTGCGCCACGGCCTGTCGTACGGCCCCTCGGTGCAGCGCGAGAGCTTTGGCGACAGCGGCCTGATGAGCCTGCATGCCGACCTTGAGCGCGATGACCTCGACAAGGCGGTGAAGGTGCTTGAAGACCTGTTCGAGCACCTGCGCAAGAACGGCCTCGACCCTGACACCTTCGCCCGCATCAAGGACGCCGCCGTCGCCCGCGAAAGCTGGACCACCCAGGGCAATACGGCACTTGCCGATTATTACTGGGGCGCACTCACCGACTACGACAACGGCCGCTTCACGGACCCGGCGCGCAAACTGCGCCAGGTCAGCCTCAAGCAGGCCGATGCGGCGCTGCAAGCGCTGCTCAAGGAGCCGGGCTACCTGCGCATCGAAAAACCCTTGCTGGGCTATGACGAGTTCTACGGGCTGGTGGCGCTGGGCTTGGGGCTGATTCTCGCCGTCGGGCTGATCGGCTGGCGGCGCAAGCCGGCTGCCAAGCCCAGCGGTGCTACACGCCAGCAGTGATTCGGCGGTATCCTGTGGGCCATTTGCCAAGCCCGCTCCCACGGTTAACCGGGGGCGGGCGACGCCAACTCAGCCCCTGTTGCAGACCCATGCCGCCTATTCCCACTTTTGTCCTGCGCGTAATCGAGCTTCTCAAGCGCTACCCCGGCGTGATCGCCCTGGGTGGCTTCCTGTCCGGTATCGGCAGCTTCATCCTGGTCGACCGCCAGGCCGGCCTTGCCAGCTGGATCGCCATCCTGATGCTGGTCAGCTGGGTGTGGCTGATGCTCGAAAACACCCTCACCGGGCTGTTTGCGCGCACCTTCAAGCGCGAGATCCCACAGCCGCTGCTGCGTTATGCCACGCAGATGATCCACCAGGAGAGCCTGTTCTTCGTCCTGCCGTTCTTCTTCATCACCACCACCTGGAACAGCGGGCAACTGGTGTTTACCGGCCTGCTGGCGGCGGCGGGGCTGGTGTCGATCGTTGACCCGCTGTACTACCGCTGGCTAGCACCTCGGCGCTGGCTATTCCTCGCCCTGCACACCCTGACCCTGTTCGCGGCGATGTTGACCGCGCTGCCGATCATCCTGCACCTGACCACCGCGCAAAGCTTCAAGCTGGCGCTGGTGGCGGCCATGGTGCTGTCGTTCCCAAGCCTTGCCAGCAGCTTCCCGATCCGCACCTGGCGGCGGGCTGTGGCGCTGGTGCTGGTGACGCTGGCGGTGGGCGGTGGCGGCTGGCTGCTGCGCTCGTGGGTGCCGCCGGCGACGCTGTGGCTGACCGATGTGGCGGTGAGCACCGAGGTGATCAACCGCAAGCCGGGCGAATCGCTGGACGAAATCTCCGCCAGCCGCATCCGCAGTGGCGGGCTGTATGCCTACACCGCAATCAACGCGCCACGCGGGCTGGATGAGCGCATCTACCATGTGTGGCAGTTCAACGGCAAAGAGGTCGACCGCATCGCCCTGGATATCCATGGCGGGCGCAAGGAAGGCTACCGGGCCTGGACCCGCAAGCAGAACTTCCCGCCCAACCCGGTGGGCAAGTGGCAGGTGCGGGTATTGACCGAAGATGGCCAGGTGATCGGCGTGCTGCGTTTCAAGGTGGTCGACGAACCCCCAGCCTCCGCGCAACCCCTGTAGGAGCGACCTTGTGTCGCGAAAGGGCTGCGCAGCAGCCCCGGCCATTTTGCATGAGGCCGAAATCCTGGGGCTGCTACGCCCTTTCGCGACACAAGGCCGCTCCTACAGAGGGGGCCAGTCTGCTGATCGAGCACATTTTCAACAAACCCCACCCACCCCGCTGCGCTATGATCAGCCTCTGTGCCCACCGTCAGATGCATGGAGCCTATGACCGCCCCGAGCGCAACCCTGGATCACCAGCAGCCCTCTAGCCTGCGCATTGCCGGCGACTGGACCCTGGCCCACTACGCCAGCCTCAAGCGCACCTGCGAGCAACTGCGCAACCAGTACTCGCCAGACACCGCAGTCGACCTCAGCCAGCTCGGCAGGCTCGATACGGCCGGCGCCTCGCTGCTGGCCGAGCTGCTCGGCGCCGAGCGCCTGGAACGCTGCACCAGCACCCTCAGCGAAGCCAACCGCGCCTTGCTGCAGACCGTCTACCGTTCGGTACAAAACTACTGCATACCGGTCAAACAACCCGAGCGCCCGGTGCTGATCCAGTTGCTCAGCCGCATCGGCCGTGCGGTGGATGCGCTTTGGCAGGACACCCTGCAAGTGCTCGGCTTCATCGGCCTGATCCTGCAAACCCTGCTGCTGCGCCTGTTCCAGCCCCAGCGCTGGCGCTTGACACCGCTGGTTGCCCACCTTGAGCAAACCGGCCTGGATGCCGCCCCCATCGTTGCCTTGCTGACATTTCTGGTCGGGGCCGTGGTGGCATTTCTCGGGGCCACGGTGCTGGCCGCCTTTGGCGCGACAATCTTTACCGTCGACCTGGTTGCCTTCTCGTTCCTGCGCGAATTTGCCGTGCTGCTGACCGCCATCCTCATGGCCGGGCGCACCGCCAGCGCCTTTACCGCGCAAATCGGCTCGATGAAGGCCAACGAAGAAATCGACGCCATCCGCACCCTGGGCCTGAACCCCATCGAACTGCTGGTGGTGCCGCGGGTGCTGGCGCTGTTGATCGCACTGCCGCTGCTGACCTTTGTCGCGATGATCTGCGGCATGGTCGGCGGGGCGGTGGTCTGCGCGTTGTCGCTGGGCATCTCCCCGGCGATGTTCCTGTCGCTGCTGCAAACCGATATCGGTGTGCAGCATTTTCTGGTGGGCCTGGCCAAGGCGCCGTTCTTCGCCTTCCTGATCGCGGCCATTGGCTGCCTTGAAGGCTTCAAAGTCAGCGGCAGCGCCGAATCGGTCGGTGCCCACACCACCTCGGCGGTGGTGCAATCGATCTTCGTGGTGATCGTGCTGGATGCGATCGCCGCGCTGTTCTTCATGGAGATGGGCTGGTGACGGAGGCGGTGATCCAAGCCCGGGGCCTGTGCAATCGCTTCGGCAGCCAGACGGTGCACGAGAACCTCGACCTGGACCTGTATCGCGGCGAGATCCTCGCCGTGGTCGGCGGCTCGGGCAGCGGCAAGTCGGTGCTGCTGCGCAGCATCATTGGCCTGCGCCAGGCCAACGAGGGCAGGGTGACGGTGTTCGGCCAGGACCTGGCCGGCCTCGATGAACGCCAACGCTCGCAGGTCGAGCGGCGCTTCGGCGTGTTGTTCCAGAAGGGCGCGCTGTTCTCGTCGCTGACGGTGACCGAAAACGTCGCCTTGCCACTGATCGAACACGCCGGCCTGTCACGCGCCGACGCCGAGCACTTGGCCGGAGTCAAGCTGGCGCTGGCCGGGCTGCCGATCAGCGCCGCCGACAAATACCCCGCCTCGCTGTCAGGCGGCATGATCAAGCGCGCAGCGCTGGCCCGCGCCCTGGCGCTGGACCCAGACATCCTGTTCCTCGACGAACCCACCGCCGGCCTCGACCCCATCGGCGCCGCCGACTTCGACCAACTCATCCTCACCCTGCGCGATGCCCTGGGGCTGTCGGTGTTTTTGATTACCCACGACCTCGACACGCTGTACACCATCACCGACCGCGTGGCGGTGCTGGCGCAGAAAAAGGTGCTGGTCGCCGGCCCGCTGAGCAGCGTGGCGCAGGCCGATGACCCGTGGATTCACGACTATTTTCACGGCCCGCGTGGCCGGGCGGCCGACGATGCCGCCCTGCGCGCCCGCCAGGAGCGCTGAACGATGGAAACCCGAGCTCATCATGTCCTGATCGGCCTGATCACCGTGCTGGTGGTGGCCGGCGCCATGCTGTTCGGCCTGTGGCTGACCAAGTCCAGCGTCGACGACGCCTTCAAGGACTACGAAGTGGTGTTCAACGAGGCGGTGTCGGGGCTGTCGCGCGGCAGCCCGGTGCAATACAACGGCATCAAGGTCGGCGATGTCAGCACCCTGCGCCTCGACCCGCAGGACCCGCGCCGGGTGCTGGCGCGGGTGCGCCTGAGCGGCGACACGCCGGTCAAGGAAGACACCCAGGCCAAGCTGACCCTGGCCGGGGTGACCGGTAATGCCTTCATCCAGCTCAGCGGCGGCACCCCGCAAAGCCCCGAACTCAAGGGCAAGGACGGCAAGCTGCCGATCATCATCGCCTCGCCCTCGCCCATTTCACGCCTGCTCAACGACAGCAGCGACCTGGTCACCAACATCAACCTGCTGCTGCACAACGCCAACCAGATGTTCTCCGAGCGCAACGTCGAGCATTTGAGCAACACCCTGGCCAACCTCGACCAGACCACCGGCGCCTTCGCCAGCAAAAAGGGCGGCATCGCCGACACCCTGGCCCAGCTTGCCGAAGTGGGCCGCCAGGCCAACGCCACCCTGGCCGAAACCCAGGCGCTGATGCGCAACGCCAACGGCCTGCTCGGCACCCAGGGCAAGCAAGCCATCGGCAGCGCCGAACAGGCCATGCAGTCGCTGGCCGAGACCAGCGCCACCCTCAACCGCCTGTTGCAGGACAACCGCCAGGCCATCGACGATGGCGCCCAGGGCCTGAACCAGGTTGCCCCGGCCATTCGCGAGCTGCGCGAGACCCTCAATTCGCTCAAAGGCATCTCCCGGCGCCTGGAAGCCGACCCCAGCGGCTACCTGCTGGGCCGCGACAACAACAAGGAGTTCCAGCCATGATCGCGTCGCTGCGCCTGCTCGCCCTCAGCGCTTCAATGAGCCTGCTCACCGCCTGCTCGATCCTGCCGCAGAGCGCGCCTGTGGATATCTACCGCTTGCCCGTTGGCCAAGGCAGCGCAAGCCCGGCAGCGCTGGGCTGGTCATTGCGGGTGAACAAGCCGCTGGCCAGCGAAACACTCTCGGGGCCGCGCATCGCGGTGATACCGCAGGGTGATGTGCTCAGCAGCTACAAGGGCGCCCGCTGGAGCGACCCGGTGCCGCTGCTGGTGCGCAACCGCCTGCTGGATGGTTTCCAGCGCGATGGCCGGGTGCAGCGCCTGAGCGCCGATGACAGCAACCTGCAGGCCGACTACGAGCTGGGCGGCGAGCTACAGGCGTTTCAGAGCGAATACCGCTACTGGCGCGTGGTGGAAGTGGTGATCCGCTATGACGCGCGGCTGATCGATGGGCGAACCCAACGTATTCTGGCCAGCAAACGCTTCGAAGTCCGCGAGCACCTCGACCACACCGATGTGCCGCGAGTGGTGCGCGGCTTCGGTACCGCCAGCGACCAGATGACGCGCCAGGTGATCGACTGGACCGTGGCTCAGGCGAAGAACCAGTAGCAGACGAAGATCGCCGCGACCACCCCGGAGAACTCGGCCAGCAGCGCACAGCCCACGGCGTGGCGCACACGCTGGATGCCCACCGCACCGAAGTACACCGCCAGCACGTAGAAGGTGGTTTCGGTGCTGCCCTGAATAGTCGCCGCCACCAGCGCCGGGAAGCTGTCGACACCGTGGGTCTGCATGGTCTCGATCAGCATGGCCCGCGCCGCGCTGCCGGAGAATGGCTTGACCAGCGCGGTCGGCAGGCCCTCGACAAAGCGGGTGTCCAGGCCCAGCCAACTGACGGCGTGGCGAATGCCGTCCAGGGCCAGCTCCAAGGCGCCTGAGGCGCGTAGCACGCCGACTGCCACCAGCATGGCGACCAGATACGGCAACAGCGCCTTGGCCACGTCAAAGCCTTCCTTGGCGCCCTCGACGAACGCCTCGTACACCTTCACGCGCTTGAGCGCGCCAACCAGCACGAACAGCATGATCACCCCGAACAGCGTGAGGTTGCCGAGGATCGACGAAAGCCCGGCCAGCGCCGCTGCCGACAAGGTGCCCAGAAACGCCATGAAGCACCCCAGCAGCAACGCACCGGGGATCAGGTAGGCGAGCACCACCGGGTCCCACAGGCGCAAGCGCTGCATCACCGCCACCGACAGCAGGCCGACCAGGGTCGACACGCTGGTGGCCAGCAGGATCGGCAGGAACACCAAGGTGGGGTCCATGGCCCCTTGCTGGGCGCGGTACATGAAGATGGTCACCGGCAGCAGCGTCAGCGACGAGGCGTTGAGCACCAGAAACAGGATCTGCGCATTGCTTGCCGTGGTGCTGCTGGGGTTGAGCTCCTGCAGCGCCCGCATGGCCTTGAGGCCGATGGGGGTGGCGGCGTTGTCCAGGCCCAGGCCGTTGGCGGCGAAGTTCATGGTGATCAGCCCCAGGGCCGGGTGCCCGCGTGGCACTTCCGGCATCAGCCGGGCGAACAGCGGCCCGAGGACCTTGGCCAGCCATTCGACGATGCCGGCTTTTTCGGCGATTTTGAGAAAGCCCAGCCACAGCGTCAGGGTGCCGAACAGCAGGACCATGACCTCCACCGAAAGCTTGGCCATGGCAAAGATGCTCTCGACCATGGCGGCGAAGATACCGGCGTTGCCGCCCACCAGCCATTGCGCCAGGGCGGAGATGGCCGCCACCACGAAGAAGCCAAGCCAAAGGCCGTTGAGCATCCCGGAATTCCCCTGTGTAAAATGCCCGAATGATAGCGCAATCGGCCTGTAGGAGCGGCCTTGCGTCGCGAAAGGGCTGCGAAGCAGCCCCGGCGGCCTTGCATGAAGCCGAGATCCTGGGGCCGCTGCGCGCCCCTTTCGCGACACAAGGCCGCTCCTACGCACCACACTGCGTCGCTTTGGCCACAAACACAAAAAAGCCCCGACGAGTCGGGGCTTTCTGGTTCAGCGCAAAGGCTTACTGGTTAACAGGCTCGCCTGCTACAACAGCGTCTTTCTTGCCTTTGGCAACCACCGAGTTGTAGTACGCCTCGCCTTTGGCGCTGTCGTACATACCCTGCCACTTGGCGATAACCACGGCGGCCAGGGCGTTGCCCACCACGTTCAGCGCGGTACGGGCCATGTCCATGATGCGGTCGACGCCAGCGATGAATGCCAGGCCTTCCAGCGGAATGCCAACGCTGCCCAAGGTAGCCAGCAGCACCACGAACGACACGCCCGGCACGCCGGCGATACCTTTGGATGTGACCATCAGGGTCAGCACCAGCATCAGCTGCTGGCCGATCGACAGGTCGATGCCGTACAGCTGGGCGATGAAGATAGCCGCGATGCTCTGGTACAGGGTCGAGCCGTCGAGGTTGAACGAGTAGCCGGTCGGCACCACGAACGAGCAGATCGACTTCGGCGCGCCGTACTTTTCCATCTTCTCGATCACGCGCGGCAGCACGGTTTCGGAGCTGGAGGTGGAGTAGGCGAGGATCAGCTCATCTTTCATGATGCGCATGATCTTGATCACCGAGAAGCCAAACACCCGTGCCACCAGGCCCAGCACCATGAAGGCGAAGAAGGCGATGGCGAAGTACACCAGCACGACCAGCTTGGCCAGCGGCAGCAGCGAGGCGAAGCCGAAGTTGGCCACGGTCACGGCGATCAGGGCGAATACGCCGATCGGGGCGTAGTTCATGATCATGTGGGTGACCTTGAACATGGTCTCCGACACGCCCTGGAACGTGCGCACCAGCGGCTCGCGCAGGTCGGCGTTGAGGGTCGAAAGGCCCATGCCGAACATCACCGAGAAGAAGATGATCGGCAGCATTTCGCCACGCATCAGCGCTGCGAAGATATTCGACGGGATCAGGTTGAGCAGGGTTTCGATGAACGCGTGCTCATGCTGCACCTCGGCGGCGGTCGCCTGGTACTTGGAGATATCGACGGTACCCAGGGTGCTCATGTCGATGCCGGCGCCCGGGTGGAAGACGTTGGCCAGCACCAGGCCGACGACGATGGCAATGGTGGTCACCACCTCGAAGTAGAGGATGGTCTTGAGGCCAATACTGCCAAGTTTCTTCGCATCGCCAACCCCGGCAATACCCACGATCAGCGACGAGATCACGATCGGGACAACGATCATCTTGATCAGACGAATGAAGATGTCGCCAGCGGGCTGGAGGATGTTGCTGATCCACCATGCCTTTTCTGCACTGAAATGATTCAGTAGCGCGCCGACTGCAACGCCCAGCAACAAACCGATCACGATTTGCCAGGCGAGGCTCAGTTTTGCCTTCTTCATGTCATTACCCTTTGTTGTAGTGGTCACAGGCATCCGGCGTCAAACCCGCGTTGCAGAGCTGTTTAAAGCATTGCTGCAACCCTTTGCTTGCGCCCGGCGACCCCATGAAAGGTCACCGCGAGCACGCCGAAGACGCACTCGGGCCGGGGAAAAAGGCGGCAACTATTGCGATGGTGAAGGTGCCAGTCTAATGCCGGAAACGACTACCCCATGCCGAATCGGCATGAGGCGAGACCCTCAAATCGGGCGTCGGCAAGCCCTTGATTTTCAACGTTCGGAAACCCGAACAAGACCGAACCGCCAGATTTCGGCAGATTTGGCGGCTAATGCAGAAGGATAGGAATGGCATGTTCGACAATCCGAATGGCTGAAATGCCACCTGACCTGACCGGTCGGACAGTCGAAAAAAAAGCGATGTACGGTCACGACAAAATGTGTCTTACAGACAAGCCGTGCCTATATAAGGAAGGAATGCTGCATCAGGCGCTTCGGAAGCCAGACCGGCCTGCGGCCGATCTGCAACTTCCGATGCCACCCTCTCCTGACCCGGCCCATAAAGGAGGTACTCCCTGTACCCCTAGGCCACTCCGATCCTGTAGCAATCAGAACAGCCCGGCCCCCTGGTCATGCGCTGCGTCTCATCGATGCGGCGCATCATAGAAGCCAGAACGATAGATGGGTTCAGCTTCTATTTCGTTACAGTGCGTGCCCTGATACAAAAAACCTCAGTACCAGTTGGGGTCACGCTTGAGCTGCTCCTGCAGCATGGCCTTCATGCCGTCATCGGGCTTGCCGAGCCAGCGGTAATCCGCGTGGCGGGTCGGCGACTTGTCCGCGGGCAAACCTTCGGGCACCTCCACGAGCATCCCGTAGGCATCGTCCTTGTCCCAGCTGAAAGCAACGATCAGCCGTTTGTGGGTGCAGTTGTTGTCGGACTCGCAAAGAGGGCCAACCAGATACTGGTCACCATCCTCGGTCACTGCCGACATCTGTAGCGGCGAGCTGCCGCTCAGGTTGATCACCCACTCGGGCAGGCGTTCCTCGCCCTTGATCGCGTCCTGCCAGGTTTCCCGGTATTCGGGGTCCGTGCTCAACACTTGGTTGGCACGCACCTGGCCGTCATTGGCCGCCATGGCCGTGGTGACGACGCCCAGTAGCAGGGCGCCGGCCAGCATCCTGTTCATGGGTCAGCCCCTGCGACGTCCGAAGATGAAGGACGCCACGAACAGCACCAGGAAGACAATGAACAGAATCTTCGCGATACCAGTAGCCGCGCCCGCGATACCACCGAAGCCCAGTACGGCAGCGACAATGGCGATGATCAGGAAAGTGATAGCCCAGCTCAGCATGATGTTTCTCCTTTCTTGTGCGTAATCGAGTGCGTAAAAAGCCCTGCCGAAGTGTCAGAACACCCAGCGTTCTTGCGGTTGAACCGTTTCAAGTACAGCAGGGGCAGCTGTGTCACTGACCGGCATTGGCTCGGCCGCTCGGACCAAGGTGCTGGCACGGGTCGCCTTCATCTGCGTCAACAGCGCGGTTTGCGCCGCTACCTGGTCGGCCAGGCGTGCGGTCTGCCAGCTGTAGTAGAACAGGCCGGCTGCCAAGGTGAGCAACACGGCCATGCCGAGAATCAACGCCTGGCGAACTGGCAAAACGGCGGATTGCGTGCGGTTGACGTTTGGGCGGTTCATGCCAGCTCCTCCTGCTTACTGCGTACTTGTTTTATGAAACCTGAACAAGACATTGCAGCCTGCATGCCAGCTTTTAGCCGATATAAAAATCCTTATAAATCAACTAGTTACGCAATTTCTCAAAAAGTTCAAGGACGTATCCTGCACGATGCACGCTGTGGCGCCGTGCGTTTTGCACGATTCAACCTTCGACCTTTCTGGCCACCTTGAGCAAATCGGCGTCCACGCCGCGCACGCCGACGATCTGCCGCGCCACGTCCACGGCAATGGTGCGCTGTTCGCTGCTGACCACCTCGCCAGACAACCGCACCATGCCGTCGGCACTGGCCACCTTGATATTCAGGCCGTCCAGGTTGCGGCTGAAGCGGTAGCTGGTCTGGATCTTGTCGATGATCCAGCTGTCGCTGGGCGCATCCACCGGTTTTTCCCGGGCCTTGGCCAGGGCAGTGCTGTCCAGGCTTACCAAATTGTTGACCAGGTGCACGCCGTCAGTGGTGCGTGCCAGCACCCCGGCCAGTTCCTTGGCCTCGGGGCTGTCGACCTTGCCGCGCAAGGTGACTACGCCATCGCGGCTTTGTACTTCGATGGGCGACTTCTCGGTGACCCGGCTCCACAGCAGGCGGGCGCGCACCACGGCGCCGAGGGTGGCGTCCTCCAGGCGTTGGGCATAGGCACGCGGCTCCAGCGGGTGTTCGATCAATGCCGGGTTGATACGCAACTGGTTGTCCACTTGTTCGATGCCACGGGTGGCCAACGCCACATGCTCGGCCAGGTCGCGCTCGACGGGGTTTTCCACTTCACCGCTCAGGCGCGCCTGCGCGCCGTCCACTTCAACCTTGATCGGGAAGGGGTTGAGCAGGCGGTTGAGGGACAACGCCGTCTGCAATGAGCCTTCCAGGCGGGCGTCCTGGACGGGGTCGGCCAGCGCGGCGGTCATAATTGGCAACAAACTGCAGGCCATCACCAGGGTTCGAAGGGGGAATCGCATCGTGTTTACCTCCTGACAGATACATCAACCTGTGACCGTCGCAACCGCCATGCCAGCCCACAGGCACTTAATAACTTCACTGTTTTCAACGACTTGGCCATCATGGCGGCTAAGAGCTAGCATGCATGGCGCGGAATCAATCAGAATCAACCATGCAACTTGCCCGATTTTTCCGACACTAACTGAGATCAATCCCAAAGGAGCGTAGGAAAATGGAGCCAGTCCAGGACAAGCAAGGCCGCATTCTGCTGGTGGATGACGAGTCCGCGATCCTGCGCACCTTCCGCTATTGCCTCGAAGACGAGGGCTATAGCGTCGCCACCGCCAACAGTGCCGCCCAGGCTGAGACCCTGCTGCAACGCCAGGTGTTCGACCTGTGCTTTCTCGATTTGCGCCTGGGCGAGGACAACGGCCTCGATGTGCTGGCCCAGATGCGCATCCAGGCACCCTGGATGCGCGTGGTCATCGTCACTGCCCACTCGGCGATCGACACCGCCGTAGACGCCATTCAGGCCGGCGCTGCCGATTACCTGGTCAAACCGTGCAGCCCCGACCAGTTGCGCCTGGCCACGGCCAAGCAACTGGAAGTGCGCCAGCTCTCGGCACGCCTTGAAGCCTTGGAAGGCGAGGTGCGCAAACCCAAGGACGGCCTGGATTCCCACAGCCCGGCCATGATGGTGGTGCTGGAAACGGCCCGCCAGGTGGCAACCACCGATGCCAACATCCTTATTCTGGGCGAGTCGGGCACCGGTAAAGGCGAGCTGGCCCGTGCCATCCACGGCTGGAGCAAGCGCGCGCGCAAGTCGTGCGTGACCATCAACTGCCCGTCGCTGAACGCCGAGCTGATGGAAAGCGAACTGTTCGGTCACACCCGCGGCGCCTTTACCGGTGCCAGCGAGAGCACCCTTGGGCGGGTTAGCCAGGCCGACGGCGGCACCCTGTTCCTCGACGAAATCGGCGACTTCCCGCTGAGCCTGCAGCCCAAGCTGCTGCGTTTTATCCAGGACAAGGAGTACGAGCGCGTCGGCGACCCAGTGACGCGCCGCGCCGATGTGCGGATTCTGGCCGCGACCAACCTCAACCTTGAGGAGATGGTCCGCGAAGGGCGGTTCCGTGAAGACCTGCTGTACCGCCTGAACGTGATCACCCTGCACCTGCCGCCGCTACGCGAACGCAGCGAGGACGTGCTGACCCTGGCCGACCGCTTCCTGGCCCGCTTCGTCAAAGAGTACTCGCGCCCCGCCCGTGGGTTCAGCGACGAAGCCCGCGCCGCGCTGCTCAACTACCGCTGGCCGGGCAACATCCGCGAGCTGCGCAACGTGGTGGAACGGGCCAGCATCATCTGCCCGCAGGAGCGTGTCGAGGTGACCCACCTGGGCATGGGCGAACAGCCCACCAGCAGCGCCCCGCGTGTTGGCGCGGCGCTGAGCCTGGATGAGCTGGAACGGGCGCACATCGGTGCGGTGCTGGCCGCCAGCGACACCCTCGACCAGGCCGCGAAAACCCTCGGCATCGATGCCTCGACGCTGTACCGCAAGCGCAAGCAGTACAACTTATGAAGTGGTCGATGAAGCTGCGCACGCGGCTCTTTCTAAGTATTTCGGCGCTGGTCACAGTCGCGTTGCTGGGCCTGCTGTTGGGGCTGTTCAGTGTGCTGCAGATGGCAACCATGCAGCAACGTTTGGTGCAGGACACTACGCACACGCTGTCGCTGGGCCTGCAATTGCGGCAGAACCTGGGCGAACAGCTGAACCTGATTCTGGACCCGGACACCGTCCCGGAAAACCTGCTGGCATTACAAAGCCGTTTTCAGACCTTGCTCAGCCAAGGCCTGGAGGAGGGCGTGCCCAACGCAGGCTTCAACCAGGCCAAAAGCAACTACCAGGCGTTTCTCGAGGCCTACCGGCAAAGCCCGGCGCCGTCGCGCAGCATGGGCATCGACCAACCGCTGGGGTCGGCCTTCAACCAGGTGCGCAATGACCTGATCGACTCGCACAAGCAAACCCTTGAGCAGATCATCCACGCCGAAGAGTATTCCCGCGACCGCGCACTGCTGATCAGCGGCATGCTCGGCATGATGGGGCTGACGGTACTGGTGCTGGGGTTCATGACCGCGCACAACATTGCCCGGCGCTTCGGCCAACCCATCGAGGCGCTGGCCAAGGCTGCCGACCAGGTAGGCCAAGGCAATTTCGATGTGACCTTGCCGGTGACCAAGGGCAGCGAACTGAGCTTGCTGACCCGCCGTTTCGGGCTGATGGCCGATGCCCTGCGCAAACACCAGGCCACGAATGTCGACGAACTGCTGGCCGGCCAGCAGCGCCTGCAAGCTGTGCTCGACAGCATCGACGATGGCTTGCTGATCATCGACCGCCAAGGCCGCCTGGAGCACCTCAACCCGGTGGCTCAGCGCCAATTGGGCTGGGACCCGAGCCGCATCGGCGTGAGCCTGGCCGAAGCCTTGCAACGCCCGGAGTTGGAACAGCAGATGCACCTGGTGCTGCGCGGCGGCAGCCTGGACCGCCCGCCAGAAGACCTGAGCCTGGAAGTGGACGACGAAACCCGCCTGCTGACCTACAGCCTGACCCCGGTCAGCCACCCGCAAGGGCCGATCCTGGGGGCGGTGATGGTGCTGCACGACGTGACCGAGCAGCGTGCCTTCGAGCGTGTGCGCAGCGAGTTCGTGCTGCGCGCCTCCCACGAGCTGCGCACCCCGGTCACCGGCATGCACATGGCATTTGGCCTGCTGCGTGAGCGCATCAGCTTCCCGCCCGAGGCGCGTGAGAACGACCTGCTCGACACCATCGGCGAAGAAATGCAGCGCCTGACGCAATTGATCAACGACCTGCTCAACTTCTCGCGCTACCAGAGCGGGCTGCAAAAGCTTGAACTGGCGCCGTGCGCCCTGGATGAACTGTTCGAGCGCGCCGTTGCGCGCTTTGCCGAGCAGGCTGCAGCCAAGCAGATAGAGCTGGTGTGTGAGTTGGAGCCGCCACTGCCACGCATCCAGGCGGACATCGCGCAGATCGAGCGGGTGCTCGACAATCTGCTGCACAATGCCATCCGCCATACCGCCAGCGGCGGGCGTATCCGCCTGCATGCGCGGCGCCATGCCGAACGGGTGATCATCAGCGTCGAAGACAACGGCGAAGGGATTGCCTACGGCCAGCAGGGGCGGATTTTCGAGCCGTTCGTACAGGTTGGCCGCAAGAAAGGCGGCGCCGGGCTGGGCTTGGCGTTGTGCAAGGAGATCGTGCAGTTGCACGGCGGGCGCATGGGTGTGTTTTCACGGCCGGGGCAGGGCACGCAGTTCTACATGGCGTTGCCGGTGTAATACGCGGCACTGGCTAGCGTGGGCCAACGGTTGTCGGGCTCACTGGTGTAGGAGCGGCCTTGTGTCGCGAAAGGGGTGCGCAGCACCCCCAGGAATTGTGCAGAACGCTGATATCCCTGGGGCTGCTTCGCAGCCCTTTCGCGGCACAAGGCCGCTCCTACAAGGGTCAGAACGCTGGTACTACGGCGCCTTTGTACTTCTCGGTGATGAACTGCTTCACCTCAGGCGAGTGCAGCGCAGCGGCCAGCTTTTTCATGGCGTCCGAGTCTTTGTTGTCCGGGCGGGCAACCAAGATGTTCACATAAGGCGAATCGCTGCCTTCGATGGCCAGCGCGTCTTTCTCTGGGTTGAGCTTGGCTTCCAGCGCGTAGTTGGTGTTGATCAGGGCGGCATCGACCTGGGTCAGCACGCGCGGAATGGTGGCCGCTTCCAGCTCACGGAACTTCACGTTTTTCGGGTTACCGGTAACGTCTTTCACGGTGGACAGGATGTTCTTGTTGTCCTTGAGCGTGATCACGCCAGCCTTGGCCAGCAGCAGCAGCGCGCGGCCGCCGTTGGTGGCATCGTTGGGGATGACCACGGTGGCGCCGGTAGGCAGCTCGTCGAGTTTCTTGATCTTGGACGAGTACACGCCCAGCGGCTCGATGTGCACGCCGGCAACGCTCACCAGGTGAGTGCCCTTGGCCTTGTTGAACTCATCCAGGTACGGCTGGTGTTGGAAGAAGTTGGCGTCCAGGCGCTTTTCGGCAACCTGTACGTTGGGCTGGATGTAGTCGGTGAATTCCTTGACCTTCAGTTCCACGCCTTCCTTGGCCAGTTGTGGCTTCACGAAGTTGAGGATCTCGGCGTGCGGCACCGGGGTGGCGGCAACGGTCAGGGTCTCGGCGTGGGCCGAGAAGGCCGCAACAGCGGCGACAACAGCAAGCAGCTTCTTCATTGATCACTCCTTGTGAGGGCCGCGACGGCCCCCGAACGGGTCGGCCAGGCCGACCCCATTGGGGTTACTTACGGGAAAAATGCACGACCAGTTTGTCGCCGACACTCTGCAGAACTTGAACCAGCAGCAACAGCAGCACCACGGTGACCACCATGACGTCGGTCTGGAAGCGCTGGTAGCCAAAGCGGATGGCCAGGTCGCCCAGCCCGCCTGCGCCGACCACACCGGCCATGGCGGTGTACGACACCAGGGTAATGGCGGTGACGGTAATGGCCGCGAAGATGCCCGGGCGGGCTTCTGGTAGCAGCGCGTTGGTGATGATCTGGCGGGTGGTCGCGCCCATCGACTGGGTGGCTTCGATGATGCCGCGGTCCACCTCACGCAGGGCGGTTTCGACCAGGCGGGCGAAGAACGGCGTAGCACCGACCACCAGCGGCGGAATGGCACCGGCCACGCCCAGCGAGGTGCCGGTGATCAGCACGGTAATCGGGATCATCACGATCAGCAGGATGATGAACGGCAGCGAGCGCAGCACGTTGACCACCAGCGACAGCAGCGCATACAGGCCTTTTTGCTCGAACATCTGCCGTGGCCCGCACAGGAACAGCAGCACGCCCAGCGGCAGGCCCAGCAGCACAGTGAAGAACAGCGAGCCGAACAGCATGATCATGGTGTCGATGGTGGCGAGCCAGATTTCGGCCCAGTCGACGTTGGCGAAGAAATTCAGGGCGTCCATCAACGCAGTACCTCCATATGTACATCAGCTGCCTTGAAGCGGGCGAACGCCGCGTCCATGTCGCCACCGATCAGGGCGAGGGTGAGCTGGCCATAGGGGACATCCTTGATACGGTCGATACGCCCGGCCAGGATGCTGTAGTCAACGCCGGTTTCGCGGGCCACGGTGCCCAGCAGCGGCGCGTAGGTGGCGTCGCCCTGGAAGGTCAGGCGCACGATGCGGCCTGGCACATGGGCAAAGTCGTCGCGCTGCTCGCCTTCGTTGACCTGCTCGTCTTCCTGGACAAAGCGCTTGGTGGTGGCGTGCTGCGGGTGCAGGAACACCTCGGCCACCGGGCCGTGCTCGACGATATGCCCGGCATCCATGACCGCAACACGGTCACAGACGCGGCGGATCACGTCCATTTCATGGGTGATCAGCACGATGGTCAGCTTCAGCTCGCGGTTGATCTCGGCCAGCAGTTGCAGCACCGATGCGGTGGTTTGCGGGTCGAGGGCGCTGGTGGCTTCGTCGCACAGCAGGATTTTCGGGTTGGTCGACAAGGCGCGGGCAATGCCGACGCGCTGCTTTTGCCCGCCCGACAACTGCGCCGGGTATTTTTTCGCGTGGTCGAGCAGGCCGACGCGGTGCAGCAGCTCCTTGACCCGGCCGTTGATCTGGTCGCGGGACAGTTCACCGGCCAGCACCAACGGCAACGCGACGTTGTCGGCCACGGTCTTGGACGCCAGCAGGTTGAAGTGCTGGAAGATCATCCCGACCTGCTGGCGGAAACGCCGCAGCTGGTAGGCATCGAACGCGGTGACGTCTTCGCCATCGACGATGATCTTGCCGCCGCTCGGCGCTTCGAGGCGGTTGATCAGGCGCAGCATGGTGCTCTTGCCGGCACCGGAGTGGCCAATCAGGCCGAACACCTGGCCATCTTCGATGGTCAGGCTGGTCGGGTTCAGGGCCGGTATATCCCTACCGGCGACGCGGTAGGTCTTGTGGACATTTTGAAACTCGATCACTGAGCGAACCTTGTGGGGCGCATGGAATATGGAGCCAGCGGTTGGCCGGGGTCGCGCATTTTAGCCTTTTCCATACGCTGTTCTTAGCATTTATTTCCTCGCCACCCTATCGAAAGGGCATAACGCGACAACCGGTAATCCTGATTGAACGCTCGGGCTCGCCCCCCAGTCACTACTTGAACAAGCCCAACGGGCAGCCTGAAGACTGATGAGGAGAGCCGCACATGGCCAGCAAGAAAGCGCCGGAACCACGGCAAAGCCAGCTCGCCGGTACCGATACCCCTGACCGCGCCAATACCAATGCCAAGCTGCAGAGCCTGGAGGCAGCGCGCAGCGATGCCACGGGCCAGGCGCTGCGCACCAACCAGGGGGTCAAGGTTGCCGACAATCAGAACAGCCTCAAGGCTGGCGCACGCGGGCCATCGCTGCTTGAAGACTTCATCATGCGCGAGAAGATCACCCACTTTGACCACGAGCGCATCCCGGAGCGGATCGTTCACGCCCGCGGCACCGGCGCCCATGGTTACTTCCAGAGCTACGGCAACCACGCCGAGCTGACCAAGGCCGGTTTCCTGCAAGACCCGGAAAAAATCACCCCGGTGTTCGTGCGTTTTTCAACCGTGCAGGGCCCGCGGGGTTCGGGCGACACCGTGCGCGATGTGCGCGGCTTTGCGGTCAAGTTCTACACCGACGAAGGCAACTTCGACTTGGTGGGCAACAACATGCCGGTGTTCTTCATTCAGGACGCGATCAAGTTCCCTGACTTTGTGCACGCCGTGAAGCCCGAGCCGCACAACGAGATCCCCACCGGGGGCTCGGCCCATGACACCTTCTGGGACTTCGTCTCGCTGGTACCGGAATCGGCGCACATGGTCATCTGGGCCATGTCCGACCGCGCCATCCCGCGCAGCCTGCGCATGATGGAAGGCTTTGGCGTGCATACCTTCCGCCTGATCAACGCCCAGGGCGTGGCCAGCTTCGTCAAATTCCACTGGAAACCGCGCCAAGGCGTGCACTCTGTGCTGTGGGACGAGGCGCAAAAGCTTGCAGGCAAAGACACCGACTACCATCGCCGCGACCTGTGGGAAGCCATCGAGACCGGGCACTACCCGGAATGGGAGCTGGGCGTACAGATCGTGCCGGAGGCCGACGAGCACAAGTTCGACTTCGACCTGCTCGACCCGACCAAGATCATCCCTGAAGAACTGGTGCCGGTAACGCCGCTGGGCAAGATGGTGCTCAACCGCAACCCGGACAACTTCTTCGCCGAAGTGGAGCAGGTCGCCTTCTGCCCAGGGCATATCGTGCCGGGCATCGACTTCACCAATGACCCCCTGCTGCAGGGCCGGCTGTTCTCCTACACCGACACGCAGATCAGCCGCCTGGGTGGGCCGAACTTCCATGAAATCCCGATCAACCGCCCGGTGGCGCCCAACCACAACGGCCAACGCGACGGCATGCACCGCATGACCATCGACCGTGGCCGCGCCGCCTACGAGCCCAACTCGATTGACGGCGGCTGGCCCAAAGAAACCCCACCGGCAGCGCAGGATGGCGGCTTCGAGAGCTATCAGGAACGCATCGAGGCGCACAAGGTTCGCGAGCGCAGCGAGTCGTTCGGCGACCACTTCTCCCAGGCGCGGCTGTTCTTTCACAGCATGAGCCCGAACGAGCAGCAGCACATCATCAAGGCCTACAGCTTCGAGCTGGGCAAGGTCGAGCGCGAGGCCATCCGGGCGCGGCAAGTGAACGAAATCCTCGCCAACATCGACCTCAAGCTGGCCGCCGCAGTGGCCGCCAACCTTGGCCTGCCGGCGCCCAAGGCGGGCACGGTGCAGGTCAAAGGCAGCCAACTGGCGCAGTCGCCAGCGCTGAGCCAGATGAACCACCCCGGCACCATTGGCATCAGTGGGCGCAAGATCGCCATTCTGCTGGCCGATGGCGTGGATGCAGGCAGTGTCGACAAGGTGGTCAAGGCGCTCGAAGCGCAGAGCGCACGGCCAATGCTGCTGGGGCCGACCTCGGCACCGGTGAAAGCGGCGGACGGCACGGCGCTGGCGGTGGATGCCTCGATGGAGGGCATGCCTTCAGTGATGTTCGATGGGCTGTGGGTGCCGGCGGGCAAGGCGTCGCTGGAAGCGCTGGAAGGTAGCGGGGTGGCCAAGCACTTCCTGCTCGAAGCCTACAAGCATCTGAAACCCATGGGCCTGAGCGTCGAGGCCAAGCTGCTGCTGAACAAGCTGGGCCTCAAGGAGGATGCTGGTTTGCTGCTGGGCGATGATCAGAAAGCGTTCGATGCGTTCTTCAAGGCAGTGCAAGGGCATCGGGTGTGGGCACGTGAAGCGGCCGCTGAGGCGATTCCCGCCTGAAGCATCGCGGGGCAAGCCCGCTCCCACAGGATCCTGCGCCAGGCCTCGATTACGGCTGTGCGCAACCCTGTGGGAGCGGGCTTGCCCCGCGATTTGGTCCGGTCAGCGCTGATGCGGAACCAACACCACCTGCGCCGGCAGCGCACGCTGAATCTGGTGTTTCTGCTTCAACTCAAAACCACTGTCGAGCTTGTGCACACGCTTGTGCAGCAAGGTCTTGAGCCAAGGCGCATCCTGCGTACGCGGCACCTGGAACACCACCTCGCAGTTGTAACTCACCACATCGGCAGCAATGTCATCGAGCTGGCGACGCAGCGCGCGGCTGTCAGTGGTCTTGAGCGCAATCACCGTGCTCGGCGCCGACGGGTCGATCACCCGCGCCTGCGGCTTGGCTTCAGCTGCCTTCAATGCCGCCTCGGCCTTTTCAAGCTCGGCCTTGCGGGCATGGGCCATGGTGTCGCCGCCAGTCACGGCAGGGGCCTGTGGCATCAGCGCGCGGGCGCGGGCCAAGGCCGTGGCCGCTGCATTGACGTCGCCCTTCTGCAGCACGATCTGGCTGCGTTGCAGGTAGGCTTCGGCCAACTGCCGCTGGTGGGGCTCGACACGCGGGTCATCCGGCGTCTGGGCTTGCAGGGCGGTCAGTTGGTCTTCAGCGGTGGCCAGCTCATTGCTGGCGATGCTTTGTTCCAACTGCTGCCAGGGATCTGCCTGGGCAGGCGCAGCCGGCTGTTCGACCGGCGCGCTGGAACACGCGGCCAGGCACAGCGAAAACGCGGCAACAAGCAGATAACGGGGGGCGAACAGCTTCATTCCTGCGACTCTCTATTTGCGCAAAAAGCGAGCAAGTCTACACCCAGGTGCGCACGCTCGAAAACAGGTCTTACAGACCCTTTACCCTGGAAATGGTTGCGTGGCACCGCGTTTTTTCAGCGTTTTGGCAGCGCCAGGCTCAACAAGAATAGCACTGCCGCGCAGACCACGATCGACGGGCCGGCGGGCGTATCCTTGAACCACGACATGGCCAGGCCCGCACAGACGGCAAGCACACCCAGCAGGCTGGCGCCCAGTGCCATCTGCTCTGGCGAGCGGGCATGACGCTGCGCCGCAGCCGCCGGGATGATCAGCAGCGAGGTGATCAACAACACGCCGACGATCTTCATCGCCACCGCAATCACCACGGCAATCAGCAGCATCAGCGCCAGGCGCAGGCCGGCCACTGGCAGGCCTTCGACCCGCGCCAGCTCTTCATGCACGGTCACCGCCAGCAGCGGCCGCCAGAACACTGCCAGCAGCACCAGCACCAGCGCGCTGCCGCCCAGAATCCAGGCAAGGTCGCTGGGGCTGATCGCCAGCAGGTCGCCGAACAGATACGCCATCAGGTCGATGCGCACGTCATGCATGAAGCTCAGCACCACCAGACCCAGCGACAGCGTGCTGGGCGCGAGGATGCCGAGCAGCGTGTCCGAGGCCAGCGGCTGGCGCTGTTGCAGGGTCACCAGCAGGATCGCCAGCAGCAGGCAGCCGACGGTCACCGCCAATGCCGGGCTGACATCCAGGACGAAGCCCAGCGCCACGCCAAGCAAGGCTGCGTGCGACAAGGTGTCGCCGAAATAAGCCATGCGCCGCCACACCACGAACGAACCCAGGGGGCCTGCAACCACCGCCAACGACAGGCCAGCAAGCAAGGCGTAAAGAAGAAAATCAGCCATGCTTGCAGTGCTCTCCGTGAACATGGGCGCCAGGGGCGACGACCGAGCCGTGCAGGTCGTGGCTGTGGTCGTGGTGATGGTGGTAAACCGCAAGGCTTGGGGCGTTCTGGCCGAACAGCTCGACGAACGCCGGGTCGTTGCTGACCTGCTCGGGGTGGCCGGAGCAACACACATGGCGGTTCAGGCAGACCACCTGGTCGGTCGCGCTCATTACCAGGTGCAGGTCGTGGCTGACCATAAGCACGCCGCAGCCATGGCGGTCGCGCAGGCGGGTAATGAGGTTGTACAGCTCGGTCTGGCCGACCACATCGACCCCTTGCACCGGCTCGTCGAGCACCAGCAGTTCAGGGGCGCGCAGCAGGGCGCGGGCCAGCAGCACGCGCTGCATTTCACCGCCCGATACAGTCTGGATAGGGCTGTCGATGACCTGTTCGGCGCCCACTTCCTGCAATGCTGCCAAGGCTGCCGGGCGGTCTACACCGGGCACCAGGCGCAAAAAGCGCAGCACCGACAGCGGCAACGTCGGGTCGACCTGGATTTTTTGCGGCATGTAGCCGATGCGCAGCTTGGGCTTGCGCCACACCGTGCCTTGGTGCGGCTTGAGCAAGCCCAGCACGGCGCGCACCAAAGTGGTCTTGCCGGCGCCGTTGGGGCCGATCAGCGTGACGATCTGGCGCGGCGCCACGGCCAGGTCGATGCTGTCGAGCACCGCTTCGCCGCCAAAGCTGACGCCCACTTGCTGAAGACGGATCAGCGCATCGCTCATGCCTTGCCCCGGCAGTTGCCGCACAGCCCGACCACTTCGACGGTTTGCGTCTCGACCGTAAAGCTGACCGCCTTGGCGCTGCTGACAATGGCGTCGCTGATGCTGGCCTGTTCCAGCTCGATGGCCACATGGCACTCGCGGCAGATGAGGAACTGGCCCTGGTGCACGTGCTCGGGGTGGCTGCAGCCGATGAAGGCGTTGAGCGAGGCGATGCGGTGCACCAGACCATTGTCGAGGAGGAAATCCAAGGCGCGATACACAGTCGGCGGCGCGGCGCGGCGGCCGTCCTGCTCGCTGAGCACGGCGAGGATGTCGTAGGCGCCCAGTGGCTTGTGGCTTTGCCACACCAGCTCCAGCACACGCCGGCGCAAGGCCGTCAGGCGCAGGCCTTGGCGGGTGCACAGCGCGTCAGCCTCAGCCAGCGCGCTATGGACGCAATGGGAGTGATCGTGGGGACGGTGGGCCAGCAGCGTGATGGACATGGGCAGCGACGGTTCTGGATGGAGACGTTATTATGTTACCTGTTTCTGACGAGCCGAGTAGCCACCGTGTCCCGATTCCTTGCTCTCTTTGTCGCTTTCATCGCCTGTTCGGCGCACGCCGAGGTGCGTGTGCTGACCAGCATCAAGCCCCTGCAACAAATTGCCGCTGCGGTGCAGGACGGTGTCGGCAGCCCCGACGTACTGCTGCCGCCTGGCGCTTCGCCGCACCATTACGCGCTACGCCCCTCTGACGTGCGCAAAGTGGGCGATGCCGACCTGCTGTACTGGATCGGCCCGGACATGGAGAACTTCCTGCCCCGCGTGCTCGGCGCGCGCAGCAAGCCGAGCGTGGCAGTGCAGTCGCTGGCCGGCATGCAACTGCGCCATTTCGGCGAGGACAGCCACTCCCATGACGAAGCCGGGCACGACGACGACCACGACGAGCATGACCACGATCACCGCCCAGGCAGCCTTGATGCGCACCTGTGGCTGTCTTCGGTCAATGCCCGGGTGATCGCAGCGAAGATGGCCGCAGACCTCGCCGCTGCCGACCCGGCCAACGCCGCCCGCTACCAGGGCAACCTCAAGGCTTTCGTCGGCCGCCTGGACGCCTTGGATGCACGGCTCAAGCAGCGCGTGGCGGGCATCGCCGGCAAGCCTTACTTCGTGTTCCACGAGGCCTTCGATTATTTCGAGGCGGCCTATGGCCTGAAGCACACCGGCGTGTTCAGCGTCGCCTCTGAGGTGCAGCCTGGCGCGCAGCATGTGGCCGCCATGCGCAAGCGCTTGCAGGAAGTGGGCAAAACCTGTGTATTCAGCGAGCCACCGCTGCGCCCGCGCCTGGCCGAAACCCTGACCGCCGGCCTGCCGGTGCGGCTGGCCGAGCTGGATGCGCTTGGCGGCAACGACCCGGTGGACAGCAAAGGCTATGAGCGCCTGCTGGAGAAGCTGGGCGGCGAGCTGGTGGGCTGTCTGGAGCAGTTGTAGCAGCTAGATTCTGTGGTTTCGTGCAGGCTTGCGGTGGCCTCATCGCAGGCTATCGCCAGCTCCCACAGGATCTCGCTCAAACCTCGCCATCACGGCCCGACGCGGTACTTGTGGGAGATTCTATAGTTTTGTACAAGCCTGTTCTCGCCAGACACATCTCCTTGTGGCGAGCGGGCTTGCCCCGCGTTGGGCTGCGCAGCAGCCCCTGAAAGCCCAAGGGTAAACCTCAGGACTGCTGCGCAGCCCAACGCGGGACAAGCCCGCTCGCCACAACTGTCCATCATTTCCCACAGGATTGGGTCCAACCAGCAATGTTGCGGTTGAGCACGGTCACTGTGGGAGCTGGCGCCAGCCTGCGATGAGGCCGGTGCAGGGGGCAAGCCCGCCCCACGTCACAAGGCAAACGGCAACTTCAACGCCACCTGCTGACGCTGCGCCAACCGCACTTCGAACTCGCTCGGGTCATGGATCATCACATCCATCCCGGCGAACGCCTGGGCGGCGATCAGGCGCGACAGCCAGAAGCGCACGCAGCCAACCCGCAACATCACCGGCCACAGCTCGGCCTCGGCGGCAGTGAACGGCCGCAGCGCCGCATAGGCACCCAGCAGCGCCTGCGCGCGGGGCAGGTCGATGCCATCGTGCTCATCGAGGCACCAATCGTTCACGGTAATGGCGATGTCATACAGCATCGGCCCGGAACAGGCGTTGTAGAAGTCGATCAGCCCGGTCAGGTGGGCCCCTTCGAACATCACGTTGTCGCGGAACAGGTCGGCATGCAGGTTGGCCTGGGGCAGGGCGAGGATCTGCGCCTTGTGCGCGCTGATCTCGGCCAGCGCCGGGGTCAGCAGCGCCGCCTGCTCGGCAGTCAGGCCCGGCAGCAGCTCCGCGCCAGACTGCAGCATCCAGTCGATCCCCCGGTCGGTGCGGCGCTCGATGATGCGCTCGCGGGTGGCCAGGTGAATGTGCGCCAGCAACTCGCCGACCTGCGCGCAATGGGTCTTGTTCGGCGCCTTGATGTGCTTGCCAGAAAGCCGCGGCTGCAACAGCGCCGGCTTGCCGCACAGTTCGCGCAGGCCATGGCCGTTGCGGTCGCGCACCGCGTAGGGCACGGGCATGTCGGCGTCATGCAGCACGTCGAGCAGGTCGATGAAGAACGGCATGTCCTCAGCCGGCCCACGCTCGATCAGCGTCAGCACGAACTCCCCCTGTTCGAGGCTTACGAAGAAATTGCTGTTCTCGGTACCGGCGGCAATGCCTTGGAAATCGAGCAAACGGCCCAGCTGGTAGGGCGCCAGAAAGGTTTCCAGCTCAGGCCGGGACACAGGGGTGAAAACTGACATGGTGAAAAAATGCCCATACGGGCACTTCCGCCGGGAAGTGCCTGGTTGATATGAACGGTACGCGCCGCTACTTCCACTCGAAGATTTTCCAGGACGGAATCAACATGTCCGGCTGGTCGGAACGAATGAAGTTGGCGTCGGTGCCATCGGCACGTACCAGGAAATATGGCTTGCCACCTTTCGGGGTGACCTTGATTGCATACAGGAAGCCGTTCTGACGGTATTCCTGAATGGTTTTATCGCCTTCCGTGCGAATGGTGACATCGGGATCGGCCGATGGCGCGTCGTCCGCCGCCTGGGAGACAACCGGCATGGTGGCCAGCAGACCGAGCAGTAACAGGCGATTGAGTGTACGCATGATAACCTAGTCCTTTTGTCGTCATTGATCCGGCTATTCTAGCGCCGGACCCGCCGAAAAGGTTGATTCTCCTCATGAGCCAAGCACCCCTCGTCCTGGTGGACGGTTCGTCCTACCTCTACCGCGCCTTCCACGCGCTGCCACCGCTGACCACCTCCAAAGGCATGCCCACCGGTGCGGTCAAGGGCGTGCTGAACATGCTCAAGAGCCTGCGCAAGCAATACCCGGACAGCCTGTTCGCAGTGGTCTTCGATGCCAAGGGCGGCACCTTCCGCGATGCCATGTTCGCCGAGTACAAAGCCAACCGGCCAAGCATGCCCGACGACCTGCGGGTGCAGGTCGAGCCGCTGCACGCCAGCGTTCGCGCCCTGGGCTACCCGTTGCTGTGCGTCGAAGGCGTCGAGGCGGACGATGTGATCGGCACCCTGGCGCGCAGCAGCGCGACCGCCGGTCGCCCAGTCATCATCTCGACCGGCGACAAGGACATGGCCCAATTGGTCGACGGCCACGTCACCTTGGTCAACACCATGACCGGCAGCGTGATGGACGTTGCTGGCGTGCACGAAAAATTCGGCGTAGGCCCGGAACACATCATCGACTTCCTGGCCCTCATGGGCGACAAGGTCGATAACATTCCCGGCGTGCCGGGCGTGGGCGAGAAAACCGCTGTGGGCCTGCTGACCGGTATCGGCGGTGGCCTGCACGACCTGTACGAGAACCTCGACAAGGTCCCAGGCCTTGCCATCCGTGGCGCCAAGACCTTACCTGCCAAGCTGCTGGAACACCGCGACTCGGCGTTCCTGTCCTACGAGCTGGCCACCATCAAGTGCGACGTGCCGCTGGATGTCGAGGTGGACGCCCTGGTGTGCGGCGAGCCGGACCGCGAAGCGCTGCTGGCGCTGTACGCCGAGATGGAGTTCAAAAGCTGGGTTGCCGACGTGCAACGCGAGGCGCCCCGCGCTGTCGCCGCCGCAGCAGCAGTGGCCCAGGCCGCGCCGCCTGCGGCCGCCGTAGAGGCGCAGTACGAAACCATCCTCGACCAGGCGCGTTTTGACGTGTGGCTGGCAAAACTGCGCCAGGCGCCATTGTTTGCCTTCGACACCGAAACCACCGGCCTGGATGCGCAAAAAGCCCAGCTGGTCGGCGTGTCCTTTGCCGTCACGCCCCATGAAGCCGCCTATGTGCCGCTGGCCCATGACTATGAAGGCGCCCCGGTGCAGCTCGACCGCGAAGCCGTGCTGCTGGCGCTGAAGCCGCTGCTCGAAGACCCGGCCAAGGGCAAGATCGGCCAGAACGCCAAGTACGACATCAACATCCTGGCCAATGCCACACCCGCCATCGAGCTGCGCGGGGTTGCCTACGACACCATGCTCGAGTCCTACGTATTCAACTCCACCGGCAGCCGTCATGACATGGACAGCCTGGCGCAGAAATACCTGGACCACACCACCATCGCCTTCGAAGACATCGCCGGCAAAGGCGCAAAACAGCTGACCTTCAACCAGATCCCGCTGGACAAGGCCGGCCCCTACGCCGCCGAAGACGCCGACATCACCCTGCGCCTGCACCACGCCCTGCAGGCACGCCTGGCCGAGACGCCGAGCGTGCAGAGCGTGCTGATGGACATCGAAATGCCACTGGTGCCGGTGCTGGCGCGCATCGAGCGCCAAGGCGCGCTGGTCGACGCCAAGCTGCTGGGTGTGCAGAGCGGTGAACTGGGGGCCAAGATGGTCGAGCTGGAACGCGAGGCCATCGAACTGGCTGGCGAGCCCTTCAACCTCGGCTCACCCAAACAGCTCGGGGTGATCCTCTACGACAAACTGGGCATGCCGGTGCTGAGCAAGACCGCCAAGGGCCAGCCTTCCACGGCGGAAGCGGTGCTCGACGAGCTTGCCGAGCAAGGCTACCCGCTGCCCAAGGTGCTGATGCAGTACCGCACCTTGAGCAAGCTCAAGAGCACCTACACCGACAAGCTGCCGGGGCAGATCAACCCGCGCACCGGCCGCGTGCATACCTCCTACCAGCAGGCCGTGGCCGCCACCGGGCGCCTGTCGTCCAGCGACCCGAACCTGCAGAACATCCCGATCCGCAGCGCCGAAGGCCGGCGTATCCGCCAGGCGTTCATCGCCAGCCCCGGCTACAAGCTGATGGCGGCGGACTATTCGCAGATCGAGCTGCGCATCATGGCCCACCTGGCCAAGGACGAAGGCCTGCTGCACGCGTTTCGCAACAACCTCGATGTGCACCGTGCCACGGCCGCCGAAGTGTTCGGCGTGGCCCTGGAAGCGGTCACTACCGACCAGCGGCGCAGCGCCAAGGCGATCAACTTCGGGTTGATCTATGGTATGAGCGCGTTTGGCCTGGCCAAGCAGATTGGCGTCGACCGCAAGCAGTCGCAGGACTACATCGACCGCTATTTCGCCCGCTACCCCGGCGTGCTGGCCTATATGGAACGCACCCGCACCCAGGCGGCCGAGCAGGGCTTCGTCGAAACGCTGTTCGGCCGGCGGCTGTACCTGCCGGACATCAACGCCAAGAACCCGGCCCTGCGCAAAGGCGCCGAACGCACGGCGATCAACGCGCCGATGCAGGGCACCGCGGCGGATATCGTCAAGCGGGCCATGGTGACGGTGGATAACTGGCTGAGCGACAGCGGGCTGGATGCACGGG
The DNA here is from genome assembly GCF_014268805.2 of Pseudomonas farsensis. Lineage (GTDB taxonomy): Bacteria > Pseudomonadota > Gammaproteobacteria > Pseudomonadales > Pseudomonadaceae > Aquipseudomonas > Aquipseudomonas farsensis. Next base: position 699,280 of record NZ_JABWRF020000002.1, on the reverse strand, counting down.
TCATTCTGCAGGTGCACGACGAACTGGTGCTGGAGGTGCGCGAAGACCTGATCGAGCAGGTCAAGGAGCAAGTGCGCGTGCACATGAGCGGCGCAGCGCAGCTGGATGTTCCGCTGCTGGTGGAAGTGGGGGTTGGGGCGAATTGGGATGAAGCCCACTGAGGGAGGGGGCTGACAGGTGTCCGCAGGCGCTAGAGGACTTTCGGCGAAAACCCGGTTGCCCCCTTAGATTCAGCCCTTCATGAAACTATGCCAATTAGTTTTCAAGGCGCTGGAACTAAACCGGTGAAGCGCTACTCAGAGTACCTGAATGGCTGGTGAAGCCCTTCGATGCTCCTATGTTGTGTTAAGTGTTGGCAGATACCTGGACTGCGCCCTAGCGGTCCGGACTTGAACCCCGAACTTCCCCCTCCCCATATGAAGTCCGGGGTTTTTTTTGCCTGCGATTTGGCGCGCAGGGTGCCCCCATGGCGCGCTATCGCCCAGACAACCAGGTAGCGTGGGAGCCTTCAATAGCGTGGGAGCGGGCTTGCCCCGCGATGGCCCTATCGCGGGGCAAGCCCGCTCCCACAAGCTGCTGCCACAACCCCGGCTACATCCAATCGCCGCTTCACACCACCGGCTTGTCTTCCAGTTCCATCCAACCCGCCAGCACCCGGTAGGCCTCTTCCAGCCCTTGGCGCTTGGGCGCCGAGAACAGCTGGATGCTTGCTGCATCACCCCAGCCCTTACGGATTTCCGCCTGCACCTTGAGCAAAGTGTTCTTGCCGGCGCCGTGGGTCAGTTTGTCGGCCTTGGTCAGCAGGATGTGCATGGCCATGCCGCTGGCCTTGGCCCAGTCGAGCATCATTTTGTCGAAGTCGGTCATCGGGTGGCGCACGTCCATCATCAGGATTACGCCGCGCAGGCATTCACGCCCGCCCAGATACGCTTCGAGGTGGCGCTGCCAGTGCTGTTTGAGCGGGATTGGCACTTTTGCGTAACCGTAGCCCGGCAGGTCGACCAAACGCCGATCGTCGTCCAGACTGAAGAAATTCAGCAGCTGCGTGCGGCCTGGGGTCTTCGAAGTCCGCGCAAGGCTGGCGTGAGTCAGGGTGTTGAGGGCGCTGGACTTGCCCGCGTTAGAGCGGCCGGCAAACGCCACCTCGTAACCCTGATCATCGGGGCATTGGTCGACCTTGGCGGCGCTAAGGGCGAAGGTGGCTTTCTGGCAGAGGCCGAGGATGGGGTTCTTGACTTGCATGGGATTTCCGATGTGGGTGTTGCCAAGGCCTGGGCCGGCAAGCGGTGTCGTTTCCGTTTGGATGGCGGAAGTATATAATGCCCCAGTTTTTGTGTGCTCATTCTCCCAACGAAGGGGAACGGGCATGGGGTGCCGAACAATAGCTCGCGCAACAGAACGCAGCGCGGCCCCCAACCCTGGTAGGTCGTTTCGCCTGGCGAAATGGCTGCTTGCTGTCGGTATGTTCCTGCCGTTTTTCAGCGCACAGGCTACACAGGATCCCGAGGCGTTGTACAACCGCACGTGTGCGGCCTGTCACGCCGGACAGTTGCCACAGGCCCCAAAACGGGGTGACCGGGCAGCATGGGAGCCCAGGCTGGCGCAAGGCATGGCGCAACTGGTGGTGCATGTTACACAGGGTTTCAAGGCTATGCCGCCGCGTGGATTGTGCATGGACTGCAGTGCCGAGGACTACCAATTGGTCATCCTTTGGATGAGTGGCAGTCCCGATACATAACATTTCACCCTTAGCCGTGTTGGATTAGCTGATGAACAAACTATTCGTGAGTCTGCTGTTGACCATGGGGGTCGCTGGTGCGGCAAGTGCTGCAGACCCCATCAAAGGCGATGCTGCCGCGGGTCAGGCGAAAACAGCCGTCTGTGGGGCCTGCCACAACCCTGACGGCAATAGCCTGGCACCGAACTTCCCGAAACTCGCCGGCCAAGGCGAGCGCTACCTCGAAAAACAACTGCACGACATCAAGTCCGGCAAGCGTACCGTGCTTGAGATGACCGGCATGCTGGCCGGTTTCAATGACCAGGACCTGGCCGACATCGCCGCCTACTTCGCCAGCCAGAAAGGCAGCGTAGGCGCTGCCGACCCGAAACTGGTCGAACGTGGCCGTGCGCTGTTCAACGGTGGCGACCTCGAAAAAGGCATGCCCGCCTGCACCGGCTGCCACTCCCCCAACGGCGCGGGCATCGCCCTGGCCGGCTTCCCGCACCTGGGCGGGCAGCATGCGCAGTATGTCAGCAAGCAGCTGACCGACTTCCGCGAAGGCAACCGCACAAACGACGGCGACGCCATGACCATGCGCACCATTGCCGGCAAACTCAGCAACCACGACATCGAAGCCATTTCCAGCTACATCCAGGGGCTTCATTGAGGCCGCATGCGTTAACGCTCGGTTAATGCGTCAGCGCCAAAGATGAAAAGGGCAGCCAAGGCTTGATAGCGAGCCAAGGCTGCCCTTTTTTCCATCCGTAGCCGTTACACTACAGAACTCACGCCCCGTTCGGCCGGTCCTAGACACAGGCCGCGTCGTGGCGACCAAAGACTGCTCAGGAGTTAAGCATGCGTAAACTGATTCTCAGCGCCGCGCTGGTCGCCGCCAGCGTGTTCGGTATGACCGCCGTGCAGGCCGCAGAACCTGCCGCCGACGGCAATAAATACATCGAGCTGAGCAACCCTGTCCCGGTGTCCGTGCCTGGCAAGATCGAAGTGGTCGAGCTGTTCTGGTACGGCTGCCCGCATTGCTACCACTTCGAGCCGGTCATCAACCCTTGGGTCGACAAACTGCCCAAGGACGTCAACTTCAAGCGCATTCCGGCCATGTTCGGCGGCCCATGGGATGCCCACGGCCAGATGTTCCTGACCCTCGAAGCCATGGGCGTCGAGCACAAGGTTCACGCCGCGGTGTTCGATGCCATCCAGAACCAACGCAAACGCCTGACCGACCCGAAAGACATGGCTGAATTCCTGGCCACCCAAGGCGTCGACCCAGACAAGTTCCTGGCCACCTTCAACTCCTTCGCCATCAAAGGCCAGGTGAACCAGGCCAAGGAATTGGCGAAGAAGTACGAAATCACCGGCGTGCCAAGCATGGTGGTCAACGGCAAGTACCGCTTCGACCTGGGCACTGCCGAAGGTCCGCAAGGCGTGCTCGATGTCGCCGACCAGCTGATCGCCAAGGAGCGCGCCGCTAAGTAAGCGGCGCTGCCATGGGACGCTTTCGCACCTCGCGTCTTGTCGGCCTGCACCAGCCGCAGGTCAACGAGCATCACTTGCAGGCCACCGGCCTGCCGGAAGATGGTCGCCTGCGGCTGCTCAGCTTCAACATCCAGGTGGGTATCAGCACCGAGCGCTATCACCACTACCTGACCCGCAGTTGGCAGCATCTGTTGCCGCACACCGGGCGCGCCAGCAACCTGCAGAAGATCGGCGACCTGCTGGGCGATTTCGACCTGGTGGCATTGCAGGAAGCCGATGGCGGCAGCTTGCGCTCAGGCTTCGTCAACCAGGTGCAGCACCTGGCCCAGCTCGGTGGCTTCCCCTATTGGTACCAGCAACTCAACCGCAACCTGGGGCGCTTTGCCCAGCACAGCAATGGCGTGTTGAGCCGCCTGCGCCCGCAGCAGCTTGAAGACCACCCGCTGCCAGGCCCTGCCGGGCGCGGCGCGATTCTGGTGCGCTTCGGCGAGGGCGAGGATGCGCTGATCGTGGTGATGATGCACCTGGCCCTCGGCGCCAAGACCCGCGCCCGCCAGTTGGCCTACATTCGCGAGCTGATCGGCGGCTACCGCCACCAGATCCTCATGGGTGACATGAACACCCACGCCAACGACCTGCTCGACCATTCGCCCCTGCGCGACCTGGGCCTGGTCGCCCCGCAAGTCGAGGCTACCTTCCCCAGCTGGCGCCCGCAGCGCTGCCTTGATCATATTTTGCTCAGCCCTACGCTCACCCTGGAGCGTGTACAGGTGCTGGCGCAGCCAATTTCCGACCACCTTCCGGTTGCCGTCGAGATCCGATTGCCTGACGCCCTGACTGTGGATACGCTGCCGGTCCTGACCTAGGCTCTGCCCTCAAGTGTTTGGTGTTCGCGCCGAAACCGAGTCATTACAGAACTAGCTCCATAACCGGATGCGGATCCAGGCATGACCGAAGAAGCCGAGCGCTGGAAAGAGAAATACCTCAAGAGCATCGAAAAGCAGGAAAAGCTCGAACGGCGCTGGGAAGCCCGGCTCGACTTGCTGCGTCGTGGCCTGGTGCGCAGCACCCTGGCGGCCGAGGGTAGCGACAAGATCGTCGACCAGTGCATGAAGGAAATGCGCGAGGTCATCCGCAGCGACAACATGGACGCGGGCCTGGCCGGGCTGATTCCGCGCCTGGAAAAGGCCGTACTCGACTCCGAGCAGCGCCGCGAAACCCGCATGAACCAGGTGGGCGACGCACTGACTGCGCTGGTCACCCAACTGCAGGCCTTGCCGCTGCCTGGCGACGTTGCGCGGCCGCTGAAAAAACTGGCGAAGAAGCTCGACGGCGGCGTCGCTCAATCGCGCGACCTGCCGCCCCTGCTGGGCGAACTCAGCGGTTTGCAGGGCCGAGCCCTCAACGCGGTACAAAAAACCGAGGACGAAGCCCGCCCCGGCTTGTTGCAACGCCTGTTCGGCACCCGCGAAGACGCCCCCGAACACACCGAGGCTGCACCAGCACCAAAAGAACCTGACGTGCCCGCGCCCGCCGAGCCCACCCCGCCCCCCGTGGGAGCGGGCTTGCCCCGCGAAGAAGCCCCCACGCCGCCGGAGCCACCCTCGCTCCCCGCGCCCAAGGAAGCCAAGGAGCCCGAGCCCGAGCACGAGCCCTCACAACCAGACACCCAACCAGACGCCGACGAGCTGCATCCGCTGTCGCCTCCAGAAGCCCCCCAGCCAGCGCCAGCAGATCCAGCAGATCCAGCCCCCACTCCTGAAACCGAGCCTGAAGCCAAGCCCGAATCAGAACCAGAGCCCGACCCCTTCGAAGGCGAAGACGGCCCCTACGCCCTGCCCGACGCCGTAGAGCCCCCTTACAGCCAGGTCGCCGCCCATATCGAGCAAACCCTGCTCGGCCTGCTCGACGACCTGAGCCTGCCCGAACGCCACAAGGCCCAAGCCCTGGAAATGCGCGAGCGGGTAGCCCGTGGCCTGAACTGGTACGAGCTGATCCCGGTGCTGGACGACCTCGCCGTGCTGATGCTGGCCATCACCGACAGCGGCCAGCACGAATTCGAAACCTACCTGCAACAGCTCAACGAGCGCCTGGAAACCTTCCAGAGCCACCTGCAGGACGCCAGCACCGGCCACGCCGACAACACCAGCGTGGCCCGCGAACTGGATAATCAACTGCGCGAACAGGTCGACGGCCTGCAGAACAGCGTGCAGGGCGCCGCCGACGTCGACAGCCTCAAGCACATCCTGGAAAACCGCCTCGAAGGCTTGCTGGTGACCATGGACGACCACCAGCAAGTGCGCGATCGCCGTGAACAGGAGCTGGCCGGGCGCCTGCAAGGCCTCGCCGAACGCGTCGCCAGCATGGAACAGGAAGCCCTCGGCTACCGCGAGCACCTCGAAGTCCAACGCCAGAAGGCCCTGATCGACCCGCTGACCGGCTTGCCCAACCGCGCCGCCTGGTCCGAACGCGTCGAGCGTGAGGTGCAGGACTGGCAAGAAAGCGGCGGCCACCTGGCCATGGCCATCCTCGACCTTGACCACTTCAAGCGCATCAACGACGGCTACGGCCACCTGGCCGGCGACAAGGTGCTGAAAATCGTCGCCGAGCAGTTGCGCAAGCGCCTGCGCGGGCGTGACTTCATTGCCCGCTTTGGCGGCGAGGAATTCGTCGTGCTGCTGCCGCAAACCTCACCCCCCGCCGCCGCGCAGGTGGCCGAAGCCATGCGTGCGGCCATCGAAGCGTGCCCGTTCCATTTCAAGGGCGAGCGCGTGGTGATCACCACCTCGATCGGCATCAGTGCCTTCCGCTCAGGCGAGCGCGCCGACCAGGTGCTCAAACGCGCCGACGAAGCGCTCTACCGAGCCAAGGACACAGGCCGCAACCGGGTAGAGCAAGCCTGATGCGGTAGCCGGGTATCGCACGGGGCATCGAGCAACACCTGAAACTGGGGACTGCCCGCTGATCATCAGCGCAGCGCAAATCCCCAATGACGGAGCCCTCGACATGAAACTCATCAAAACCATCATGGTTTGCTCGTGCACCTTGCTCATCCACGCCAATGCCTCAGCGGCAGACGCGTTCTACACAGCGCATATCGACGCCTCCGGCAAGATACTCAGCCAGTCCCCGAAGTGGGTCACTCATGTGACCAAAGAAGCGCAGGCTGATTACTTCAGCCAATACAAACTGACCCTCGACCCCAAGGCCGTTAAAAAAGACCCAGCGTTCTGTAGTGTTTCGCCAATTGATGCCAGCAACTACGACCGCATGTTGCACGGCCAGGCAAAAGTGATCGGCCTGCCGCTCGCCCGCAACGTCACCGTACAAACGCAGTTGGTGGATGTGCGCGGAGCGAGCGGCGACAACTCGCTCGAATTCCTGATCATGTGTACGCGCTGAAGCACTTCAGCCGCGTGGGGCCAAATGCCCAGGAGCACGTTATACTGTTGCGCTGTTGTCGGCTCTCCATGACGTGCTCCCCATGAAAACACTGCTCACTGCCTTGCTCCTGATGACTCTGGCCGGTTGCTCCAGCGGGCTGCGTATCGACCGCAGCCACCCGTCGGCCAACCAGGACAACCGTATCCAGTTCGTCGTGGTGCATTACACCAATGCATCGCTTGAGCGCTCGCTGGCGCTGCTCACCCACGGCGAGGTCAGCAGCCACTACCTGATCGGCGACGGCCCGGCCAAGGTTTACCAGCTGGTCGACGAAAACCGCCGTGCCTGGCATGCCGGCGAAAGCCAGTGGGAAGGCCGCACCTGGCTGAACTCCACCTCGATCGGCATCGAAATCGTCAACCCAGGCTTTACCGACACCCCCAACGGCCGCATCTGGTACCCCTACAGCGAGGCCCAGGTGCAGGCGCTGATCGCCTTGCTCAAGGACATCGTCAAACGCAACGGCATCAACCCGCGCCACGTCATCGGCCACAGCGACATCGCGCCGCTGCGCAAGCTTGACCCCGGCCCGCTGTTCCCCTGGAAGCGCCTGGCCGACGCCGGCCTGAGCGTCTGGCCCGAGGCCAACGCAGTCGCCCGCCAACAAATGTTCTTTGCCGCTAACCCACCGAGTATTGCCTGGTACCAGCAGCAACTGGCGCGCTTCGGCTATGCCATTGAACAGACCGGCGAGCTGGACGTTGCCACCCGCCACGTCATCGCCGCCTTCCAGATGCGCTTCCGCCCGCAGCGCTTCGACGGCACCCCCGATGCGCAAACTGCGGCAATGTTGCAGGTTCTCAACAGCCAGCGCTAAACGCGCCGCCCAACGGCCAAGCCAGCACGGCATTCAGTTGCTATACCTTGTGTATTCAACCGGATGCCGCGCATGCGTGACCTGTTTGCTCCACTGCGCCAATTTTTCCACCATCCCTGGCTACTGGCCGTGCTCGCGGCTCTGGCTAGCGCCGTACTGTTGCTGGCCGCCAGCGTCGGGCTGACGCTGCAGCAGATGAAACAAAGCGAGAGCGCGCAGATGAACGCCCGTGGCGAGCGCTTTCTCGACCGCCTGGAGCAAGTGTTCGGCCAACTGCGCGAGGGTGTCGACCAGTTGCAAGCCCAGCCACTGCGCGGCTGCGGCCCGGACATGCAGGCGCAGTTGCAGCAGGTGGCACTGGAATCACGCTTCATCTACGAAGCCGCCTACGTAGACGCCCAGGCAGCCTGTTCCAACCGTGGCGGCGAGCGGGTGATCGAGCCCCTGCGCGGCCCGGATATCCAAGGCCCCACCTACAGCTACTGGCTCAACACCACCACCGAACCCAACGACAACCTCGCCGCGCTGATGCTGGGGCGCGGTAATTTCCTCGTGTCGACCTCACGCGGGCACCTCACCGATGTGGTCGACCTGCCGCCCGGCGGCAGCCTGTTGGTGGTGCTCGACCACGGCACCCGGGCAATACCGGTGCTGGGCCCGGCGCAGGACTGGCCGCCTACCGCCGACTGGCCGGCGCCTTCGCACAAGGCGCTGCTGGAGCTGCCCGACCGGCTGGTGTACCGCATGGCCACCAAGTCGCCGGATTACCAACTGGTGCTGATCGCCCCGCGCGCCAGCCTGCCTTGGCGGCTCAACGGCTTGCTCTGGTTGCTGTATCCGGGGAGCCTGCTGCTGGCGTGCGTGGTTGGCTGGCTGGTGCTGCAACTGATCCAGCAACGGCGCTCGATGACCTCCGAACTGCAACAGGCGCTGCGCCGGGGCGAGCTGCAAGTACTTTATCAGCCGATTTTCGAGCTCGACAGCCGGCGCTGCGTCGGTGCCGAGGCGCTGGTGCGCTGGCGGCGCCCGGATGGCAGCCTGACCAGCCCGGACTTGTTCATTCCGCTGGCCGAGAATACCGGGCAAATCCGCCAGATCACCGATTTCGTCCTGCAGCGGGTGCTGGAGCAACTGGGCCAGTTGCTACGCGCCAACCGCCACCTGTACATCTCGGTCAACCTGGCCGCCTGCGATGTAATGGAGCCGCGTATTGGCGAAGTATCGGCACGGCTTCTGGCCCAGCACCGGGTCACCCCTGGGCAGATTGCCTTCGAGGTCACCGAGCGCGGGCTGATCGATGTGGTGGTGGCACGGGAGAACCTGCAAACGCTACGCACGGCAGGCCACCAAGTGCTGATCGACGACTTCGGCACCGGCTATTGCAGCCTGGCCTACCTGCAAACCCTGCCGGTGGACTGCCTGAAGATCGACAAGGCGTTCATCGACGCCCTGGGCCATGACGCGGCCAGCAGCGGGGTGGCGCCGCACATCATCCGCATGGCCCACGACCTGCACCTGCGGGTAATCGCCGAAGGCATCGAAAGCGAGGAGCAGGCGCAGTTGCTCAGCAGCGAAGGGGTGAAATACGGCCAAGGCTGGCTGTTCGCTCACCCACTCAGTGCCCGGCAGTTCGCCGAGCTGATCACCCGCGGCCGGCGCGTGGCCGGGCGGCGCATCGACGACGAACCCTGAACCGTTTCAGTCGCGCTTGACCAGCCCCGGCAACTGAGCGGCCAGTTTCTGGTTGTTGAATGGCGCGCGGATGAACCCACGCTGACGCCCGTCCGGGCCGACAATCGCCAGGTTGCCGCTGTGGTCGACGGTGTAGCCGGGCTTGCTGGTATCAGCCGGGATGAACGGTATGCTCAGACCATTGGCCAGTTTTTGCGTGTCTTCGATGCTGCCCGCCACACCGACGAAATCCTTGTCGAAATAGCCCAGGTACTGCTTGAGCTGGTTCGGCGTATCGCGGTTCGGGTCGACGCTCACCAGCACCACCTGGAGGCGCTCGAGGGCGTCCTTGGGCAGCTCGCTCTTGACCTGGCGCAGTTGGGCGAGGGTGGTGGGGCAGATGTCCGGGCAGTAGGTGTAGCCGAAGAACAGCAGCGACCACTTGCCCTTGAGCTGGTCCAGTGCCAGCGCCTGGCCGTTCTGGTCGGTCATCTGCACCGCAGGCACCGTGCGGCTTTGCGGCAGCAAAATGATGCCGGCGTCGATCAGCTCTGCCGGGTTGGCCTGGCCACGCTCGCTAAGCACCTTGTTGACGGTCAGGCCGAGGATCAGCGCGACCACGGCAACGAGGATGAAAACGGTTTTCTGATTTCGAGTCATAGGCTCAGCAACAGGTAGTGGTCAACGAACAACGCGATGAACAGCGCGCCCAGGTAGCCGATAGCGTACTTGAACAGGCCGATTGCCGCGTGCGGCCGGCTGTCACGGTACAACAGCCAGGCGGGGGCAGGAAGCGCAACGGCTAGAAGCGGCGCCACGCGTCATGCCTGACCAACTGCGAAACCCCCATCTGCGCAATGGGCCGCAAGCGCCAGCCCAGGCCCACCCGCACCTTGTCGACCACGCGGATGCGGTAGTTGACCAGCACCATGGTCAGCAGCAGCAGGGCGCCACCGGCGTTGTGCGCCACTGCCACCGCCAGCGGCAAGTGCAGCAGGACATTGCTGATGCCCAGGCCAACCTGCAGCGCCAGCGCCAACAGCACCAGCCGCGCCAGGGTTTTCAGGCCGTGGCGGTGCAGCTTCCAGCCCAGCAGCAGCAACACCACCGTGACCGCCAGCGCACCCAAACGGTGGCTCATGTGGATTGCCGTGCGCGCATCGCTGTCCAGTTGCCCGCCGAGGTAATTGGGGCCGACGTGCTGGGTCAGGTGAAAGCCGTTGCTGAAGTCCGCCGCAGGCCACCACTGGCCATGGCAGGTGGGCAAATCGATGCAGGCGACAGCGGCATAGTTGGCACTGACCCAACCGCCCAGGGCGATCTGCCCAGTCACCACCAGCAAGGCCAGCGCTGCCAGCCGGCGCAGGCTCAACGGCAGCTTTGGCAACGGCGCAAACGCCCGTGACAGACGCAGTGATAGCAGCAGCAACAGGCTCAACGTAGTGAACCCACCGAGCAGGTGTGCGGTGACCACCTGCGGCCAGAGTTTCAGCGTGACCGTCCACATGCCAAAGGCCGCCTGCGCCAGCACCACCGCCAGCAGCAACACCGGCAGACGGTACGGCCGGCCATCGCGGGCATGCCCACGCAGCGCCTGGAACGCCAGCAGCGCGATAACCAGCGCGAGGGTGCCGGCAAAGTAGCGATGGACCATTTCGGCCCACCCCTTGGCGGCCTCCACCGGGTGCTCGGGGTAGTGCAACTCGGCATGGGCCAACTGCGCATCGCTCTTCGGCACGCTGATAAAGCCGTAGCAACCGGGCCAGTCCGGGCAACCAAGGCCTGCGTGGGTCAGGCGGGTGTAGGCGCCAAGCAGCACCACCACCAGCGCCAGCACGGTGGCGAACACAGCGAGGCGAAATCCGGGTCTGGCCATGGCGGGCTCCTAGCCGATGTTGGACAGCTTGAGCAGGTGGCGCAGGTCATCGAGCACCTGCTTGCCCTTGACCTTGGCGTCGTAGCGCAGCACCAGGTTGCCGTGCGGGTCGACGATCCACAGCTGCGCACCGGGCTCGCTGACCTGCTGGTGGTAGCGGCCGCTATCCAGGGGGTAGCGCTGCAATTGCGGGTACTCACGGCCAAGCTGCGCCTGATAGCCCGGCGCCAGCGGTTGCGCAGCGGCCAGCGCGTGGCTGGCGCGGCTGGCATCGCGGCCCAGGCCGATCTGGATCTGCCGGGCCAGGTAGACCAGTTGCTGGCAGTCCTCGGCGCAGCCCTGGGGCGCGCTCACCAGCAGTTGCCAGCGCTCATCGTGGCCGTCGATACCGATATCGGCGCGGCTCTGGCCGTTGCCGATCATCACGCCGTGGTAGCTGCGCCCATCCGGCACCCAGAAACCGAGCTTGTACATGCAGGTGGCGAGCACCATCGGCCCCAGCACCACCAGCAGGATCAGCAACAGTTGCAGGCGCCCGCGGGCCTTGCGGCCTTCAGGCACGTTCAGCGGGGTGGCGGCGGTGGCCATGGCGGTTCTCCTTGGGGTGTCGGTGCCAGCCGAAATACAGGTAGAGCAGCACCAGCGTGGTGGCCAGGGCAAACCACTGGGTGGCGTAGCCCACGTGTTTTTCCGGCCCCATGGCCACCACCGGCCAGTCCAGCCGGTAGCTTGCCGGGCCTGCTTGCAGGCGCAATTCGTGGCCGAAGCCGTCGCGGCCCAGTTGCTGCCAGAGGCTTGCCGCGTCGATGGCGGTCAGCAGGTGCGGCCACGGGCCGCCAGGCGGGTCGGGGTGTAGTTGGAAGGCCTTGCCCGGCGCCACGTAGACGCTGGCCTCAAGCGCCACGGCGGCCTCGGGGGTGGCGAACTGCACCGGCACACGGCGGTCGGGCCAAGGCAGCCAACCGCGGTTGACCAGCAGCCACTGACCGCTGGCCTGGTCATGAAACGGTTGAAGCAGTTCGACCCCGGCCTTGCCGTCACGCATCTGGTTGTCCAGCAGCAGGCTGTGCCGGCTGTCGAAGCGGCCATACAGGTGCACCGGGTAGAACGCAGGGTCGGCCAGTTGCGGCAACTGCGCGGCCATCACCGGCGCTGCGAGCTGGCGTTCGCTGTAGTTGGCCATCAGCGCGCGCTTTTGCTCGGCGCGGTCAAGCTGCCAGCAGCCGAGTGCGATCAGCCCCGGCAGCAGCGCGAGCACCACCAGGGTCGGCACCAGGCCGGGGCGGAACGGCTTCACCGAGGCCACGCCGGGGCGAACGCTATACTGGCTGTCATCACCGTACCCCCTTTGGAGTTACGCCATGCTCAAGGCCGCGATTGTCCTGCTGTTGCTGGCAACCATCGCCAGCCTGTTCAGTGGCCTGGTGTTTCTGGTCAAGGACGATGACCCGTCCACCCGTTTGCTCAAAGCCCTGACCCTACGGGTGATCCTCGCCACCCTGACAGTCGGGCTGGTGGCCTGGGGCCTGATCAGCGGCCAACTGGTGTCCCATGCGCCGTTCTGAGCCCCCAGGGAGCGCTTTGCGCTCCATCGCAGGCTGTCGCCAGCTCCCACAGGGACCGCGTCGCCGTTGATTTTGTGGGAGCTGGCGACAGCCTGCGATGGGCTGCAAAGCAGCCCCTGGCTTTCACAGCACATACACGAAGATAAACAGCCCCACCCACACCACATCGACAAAGTGCCAATACCAGGTCGCCGCCTCGAAGCCGAAATGCTTGTCCGGCTGGAAATGCCCGCGCATCACCCGGCACAGCATCACGATCAGAATCAGCGTGCCCAAGGTCACATGCGCCCCGTGGAACCCGGTCAGCATGAAGAACGTCGCGCCGTAGATACCCGAACCCAAGGTCAGGCCCAGTTCGGTGTAGGCCTCGTGATACTCGTAGGCCTGCAACGCCAGAAAGCCCAGCGCCAGCACAATGGTCAGCCCCAGCCACACCTTCAGCGCCCCGCGATGGCCCTTGCGCAGCGCGTGGTGGGCGAGGGTCACGGTCACGCTGGAAGTCACCAGCAAAATGGTGTTGATCAGCGGCAGGTGCCACGGGTCGATCACTTCGCGTGGCGGTGGGAACAGTTTCGGGTCGGGCGTGTTGAGCAGCGGCCAGGCGAACTCGAAACTCGGCCATAGCATGTGCGCCACGCCCTTGTGGCCCTCGCCCCCCAGCCATGGGCCAGCCAGCACGCGCACATAGAACAGCGCGCCAAAGAAGGCCATGAAGAACATCACCTCCGAGAAGATGAACCAGCTCATGCCCCAGCGGAACGAGCGGTCCATCTGCGCGCTGTACAGCCCGGCATGGCTCTCCTTGACCACCGCGCCGAACCAGCCGAACAGCATGTACGCCAGAAACAGCCCGCCAAGGGCGAACAGCCATGGCCCGTGGGATTGCGGGTGGCCGGCCTTGAGGTCGTTGAACCAGGTGGCCAGGCCGTACACGGTGATGAACAAGCCGATCGTGGCAATGATCGGCCACTTGCTCTGCGCCGGAACGTAGTAGTGCTCGTGGCTTGCCATGGCGTTTCTCCTTCCCTCAACGGGCGGCCTGGGTCGCGGCAGGGGCGACCGGCGGGTGGCGAGCGGTGATGTCGAACAAGGTGTAGGCCAGCGTCAGGTGCTTCACCGAGCCCGGCAGGTCGCGGTCGACAATGAAGCGCACCGGCATCTCGATGCGCTCGCCGGGCTGCAACACCTGCTGGGTAAAGCAGAAGCACTCGGTCTTGTGAAAGTACGCCGCCGCCTCGGCCGGGGTGATGCTGGGCACAGCCTGGGCGCTCATCGGTTTGCTGGTCGGGTTGCGGGCCACGAACACCATCTGGTTTACAGCACCCGGATTGACCTCGATCTGGTCGGCAGTGGCGTGGAACTCCCAGCTCATGTCACCGGCATTGGTCGACATGAACTGCACCCGCACCGCACGGCTGGGGTCGCTGACCTGGCTGCCCTCATACTGCCCGCCGGTCTTGCCGTTGATGCCAAAGGCGCGGCACATCACGTCGTAGATCGGCACCAGGGCAAAGCCGAAGGCGAACATCACCGCTGTCAGCAGTAACAGCCGGGTGACCAGGCGGTTCAGCGCCATCGGCGGCCTCCTACTTCACATCCGGCGGGGTCTGGAAGGTGTGGTAGGGCGCCGGCGAAGGCACCGTCCACTCCAGCCCGTCGGCGCCATCCCAGGGCTTGGCCGGTGCCGGCTCGCCGCCGCGGATGCACTTGATGACAATGAACAGGAAAAACACCTGGGTGGCGCCGAACATGAAGGCGCCCACCGACGACACCATGTTGAAGTCGGCAAACTGCAGGTTGTAGTCCGGGATACGCCGGGGCATGCCGGCAAGGCCGACGAAGTGCATGGGGAAGAAGGCCAGGTTCATGCCGATGAACGACAGCCAAAAGTGCAGCTTGGCCAAGGTTTCGTCGTACATGTGCCCGGTCCATTTCGGCAGCCAGTAATAGGCCGAGGCAAAGATGCCGAAGATCGCCCCCGGCACCAGCACGTAATGGAAATGCGCCACCACGAAGTAGGTGTCGTGGTACTGGAAGTCCGCAGGCGCAATAGCCAGCATCAGCCCGGAGAACCCGCCGATGGTGAACAGGATGACAAAGGCGATGGCAAACAGCATGGGCGCTTCAAAGGTCAGCGAACCTTCCCACATGGTGCTGACCCAGTTGAACACTTTCACCCCGGTGGGCACCGCAATCAGCATGGTGGCGTACATGAAGAACAGCTCGCCGACCACCGGGATGCCCACCACGAACATGTGGTGCGCCCACACAATGAACGACAGGAACGCAATGGCGCCGGTGGCGTACACCATCGAGGTGTAGCCGAACAGCGGCTTGCGCGAGAACGCCGGGATGATCGAACTGACCGCGCCGAATGCCGGCAGGATCATGATGTACACCTCGGGGTGGCCGAAGAACCAGAACACATGCTGGAACAACACCGGGTCGCCGCCGCCGGCGGCGCTGAAGAAGCTGGTGCCGAAATGGATATCCATCAGCATCATGGTTACCACACCGGCCAGCACCGGCATGACCGCAATCAGCAGAAACGCGGTAATCAGCCAGGTCCAGACGAAAAGCGGCATTTTCATCAGGGTCATGCCCGGCGCACGCAGGTTCAGAATGGTAGCGATGACGTTGATCGCGCCCATGATCGAACTGATGCCCATCAGGTGAATGGCAAAAATGAAGAACGTCACGCTGGCCGGCGCGTAGGTGGTCGACAGCGGCGCATAGAAGGTCCAGCCGAAGTTCGGCCCGCCGCCTGGGCTGAACAAGGTCGACACCAGCAACAGAAACGCCGCCGGCAGCAGCCAGAAGCTGAAGTTGTTCATGCGCGGCAGGGCCATGTCTGGGGCACCGATCATCAGTGGGATCATCCAGTTGGCCAGGCCGACAAAGGCCGGCATCACCGCCCCGAACACCATGATCAGCCCATGCATGGTGGTCATCTGGTTGAAGAACGCAGGCTCCACGATCTGCAGGCCGGGCTGGAACAGCTCGGCGCGAATCACCATGGCGAACGAGCCGCCCAGCAGGAACATGCAGAACGCGAACCACAGGTACATAGTGCCGATGTCTTTGTGGTTGGTGGTCAGCACCCAGCGCATCAGGCCCTTGGCCGGGCCGTGGGCGTGCGCATGGCCGTGGTCATCGATCACTGCACTCATGTCCTATCTCCTGCACTCTGGCCGCGGTTCATTGCGCTTGCCCCTGTTTCAGTGCCAGCACATCCTTGGGCGTCACCATGTCACCCTTGTTGTTGCCCCACGCATTGCGCTCGTAGGTCACCACGGCGGCGATGTCGACTTCCGACAGTTGCTTGCCGAACGCGGCCATGGCGGTGCCGGGCTTGCCGTGGAAGACAATGCCCAGGTGGTCCTGAATCGGCCCGGTGGCGACTTTCGAGCCCTTGAGCGCCGGGAACATCGGCGGCAGGCCCTGGCCCTCGGCCTGGTGACAGGCCACGCAGGTGGTGTGGTAGACCTTGTCGCCGCGCTCGACCAGCTCTTCGAGGGTCCAGGTCTTGCTGGTCAGCTCCTTGAGCTTGGCAGCCTCGGCCTTGCGCTCGCCCAGCCAGGTGTCGTAGTCGGCCTGGCTTTTGACCTCGACCACTACCGGCATGAAGCCATGGTCCTTGCCGCACAGCTCGGTGCACTGGCCACGGTAGATGCCGGGCTTGTCGACCCGCGTCCAGGCCTCGTTGACAAAGCCCGGGATGGCATCGCGCTTGACCGCAAACGCCGGCACCCACCAGGAGTGGATCACGTCGGCGGCAGTCACCAGAAAACGCACCTTGGCGCCGACTGGCAGCACCAATGGCTGGTCGACTTCGAGCAGGTAATGCTCGTCCTTGGGGGCCTGGTTGGCGATTTGCGCGGCGGGGGTTGCGAGGTTGCTGAAGAATTCGACGTCCTGGCCCAGGTATTTGTAGTGCCACTTCCACTGGTAGCCGGTGACCTGGATGTCGATGTCCGATTCACTGGCGTCGTAGATATCGATAAGGGTCTTGGTGGCGGGGATCGCCATCACCACCAGGATCAGCAGCGGCACGACCGTCCAGAGGATTTCCACCCGGGTGTGCTCATGGAAGCTGGCCGGCTGTTGGCCAGTGGAGCGGCGGTGCACCACCATCGACCAGAACATGGCGCCGAACACCACCAGGCCGATGACCACGCAGATCCAGAAGATGGTCATGTGCAGGTCGAACACGGCGTGGGAAACGTCCGTGGCGCCGGGCGCCATGTTGACCGTCCACGCCGCGTTTGCCTGACCCATAGCCGACCACAGCAGGAGGCCCATCCAGACATGTGGATGTCGCATCATTGCGGGTTCCCCTTATCGTTCTTGTTGTCCCGGAGGCGTGGACGACCTGCTACGACAAAGGGGGGAACGGCGGCCAAGACTGCCTGGCTTCGACGACCGAGCCCCCTGCTAAAGGCAGTCGGGCCTCATCAACCAATCACGTTTCAAGCGGAGTATAGACAGGGGGCAAGGCTGCGCAATGCAGGCTATGAAATGATCTTGATGAAACCCTGCAAGCGGGCTGCAGGCCTTATGCAGCAAGGGCTGGGGCAAAATGATGGCACTTTGATATAACGCATTCGGTACACACGTGACCGATTTATAACAAATGCGTCTTAGGCATGTTGTATACCGAGCTACCTTAGTGTCTTCCGTTTGTAACGCCATGTCCCTGGAGTTGTCATGAACATCGCTGCTGTACGCGAGCAGATTAACCAAGCCCACCAACACGAGCGCCAGACAGGCCAACTCGAAGCCCGTCTCAAAGACCAAGCGCCGCATCTGCACCCTTCGATCCAACTGCCCCAAGACGCCCAAGGTACGCTGGCGCGTTTCGTCAGCGCCTACATCGACCAGGTGCCGGAATTGCTGGAGGCGGCCCATGAAGTGGCAGTCGAAGCCGGTATCGAGTCGCAGATCAAGCCGGTGCTGAAAATCGCCGAAGCTTATTTCCTGCAACCGCTCAGCGTGATGGCCGGCCACATTGGCCTGGATTGCCTGCTGGATGAGGCCTACCTGGCGCATCGCCTGGTGGAGGAAGTCAACGATCTGTATATCCGCCATTTCCAGCAGCCGTTGATTCCGGTGGACACCACCGTGGCCAACCTGATCGCCCATCAATTGATTGGCGAGACGTTCGCCAACCAGCTCGATGAAGTCGTGCACCACTCGGTGGACGAGATGCTCAACGAAGACAGCTTTGCGGCGGAGTCGGTGGAAACCTACCGCGAGCGCCTGAGCAGCCCCGAGACCGGCGCTGCCTGGAAGCGCTGGCCATGCCTGTCGCGCCAGCTCGGCGTGGAGTTGGGCCAGCCAGTCTGATTGGCTGGGCTTGACACGCCCCCTGTAGGAGCGGCCTCGTGTCGCGAAAGGGCTGCGAAGCAGCCCCGGCAATTCTGCATAAGTCACAAATCCTGGGGCCGCTTCGCAGCCCTTTCGCGACACGAGGCCGCTCCTACACACAGACCGTGTCAAAGCCAATGTGTGGGAGATTCTATAGTTTTGTACAAGCCGGTTCTCGCCAGACATATCTCCTTGTGGCGAGCGGGCTTGTCCCGCGTTGGGCTGCGTAGCAGCCCTTGAAACCCAAGGTAATCCTCAGGGCTGCTGCGCAGCCCAACGCGGGACAAGCCCGCTCGCCACAACTATTTATCCTTTCCCACAGAATTGGGCCCAACCAGCCCAGCAATGCTACGGTTGGGCACGCCCCAATGGCCGTCAGGTCCCGACGCCCGCGGTAGTGCGCAAACGCCCCTCGACCCGCCGTTTCAGGCGATGCTGCTCAAGCACAAGTCGCGAGCCATTGGCCGCGCCACTGCGCCCCCAGTCTTCGAGCAACTCAAGGCAGGAATGGTCGATGTAGCTCAGGTTGCCCAACGGTACATGCAGCGTGGTACCTGCCGGCACACTGTCCAGCACCTGGGTCAGCGCCGGCACCTTGAGGAAGGTCGCCGAACCGGCAAGGCGCAGTTCCATATGCCCCGGTTTACCCAACGCCACCAGGTTGATTTTCAGGCGCGCCGCCTTGAACGCCAGCTTCAGCAGCGTCAAAGCAAAGCCCAGCAACACGCCGGTCAGCAGGTCAGTGAAGATGATCGCCAGCGCCGTAGCGGCATAGGTGAACATCGGCATCCGGCCATAGCGGCCCAGGCCACGAAACGCCTTGAAGTCCACCAGCTTGATACCGGTGTACACCAGCACACCCGCCAGGCTCGCTACTGGAATCTGCTGCAGCACGCTGCTCAGCACTACCACGAACGCCAGCAACCACACACCATGTAGAATCGCCGAGGCGCGGGTCTGTGCGCCGGCCTGCACGTTGGCCGAGCTACGCACGATCACCCCGGTCATCGGCAGCGCACCGAGCACACCGCAAAGCATGTTGCCGATGCCCTGGGCCGACAGCTCACGGTCGAAGTCCGAGCGCTGGCCGCTGTGCATGCGGTCTACCGCCGCCGCCGAAAGCAAGGTTTCGGCGCTGGCGATGAACGCCAGGGCGAAGGCTGCCACCAGCAAGGTGGGGTCAGCCAGCTTGAGCAGGTCGTCCGGGCGCAGCCAGTCGATGGCTTCGGACAAGTCAGCCGGCACCTGCACGCGGTTGACCGGCAGCGCCAGCCACAGGCTGATGGCAGTCATCGCCGCCACGCCCAACAGGGCGCCGGGCAAGAACCTCAGCCGCTGCGGGCGAAAGCGCTCCCACGCCCACATGATGGCGATGGTACCCAACCCCAGCAGCCCGGCCTGCCAGCCGGCGCCGGCGTTTTCCAGCGGCAGCGCCGCCGCCAGCGTGGCCGGGAAGCCCAGCAGGTTATCCATACCCGACGGCTGCGGTGCGGTATCGAACATCACATGCACCTGGGACAGCACGATCAGTACGCCAATACCTGCCAACATGCCGTACACCACCGCCGGCGCCGTGACGCGGAACCAGCAGCCCAGGCGAAAGCGCCCGGCCAGCAGCTGCAGCAAGCCGGCCAGCAGCAGGATCGGCCCGAGCATGGCCATGCCGTGCTGGCGCACCAACTCGAACACCAGCACCGCAAGGCCCGCGGCCGGGCCGCTGACCTGTAGCGGCGAGCCGGCAATAAAGCCCACTACCACACCCCCGATGATGCCCGTGATCAGCCCCTTGGCCGGCGGCATGCCGGACGCGATGGCAATGCCCATGCACAAGGGCAGGGCGACCAGAAACACCACAACCGATGCCAGTAATTCGCGCGGCAGTGCCGCTTTGATCTGTGTCTTGTTCACCATGACGCTCCATTTTTGATTGACGGCCAATCCACTGGCCGTTAGCACGGGGAACCCTGAAACACGCGCACACGCGGGCCGCCAGCGGGTTTGCCGGCAAGGCAGTCAGGGAAATTCAAGGCAGCCGAAGGCCGCGCCGCACCCGTTGGGTGCAGCCGGCTATCAAGGTCTTTTCAGCGTGACGGGGTCGCTTAGTAGCGGCCTCTCGGAGTAGCGCAGGGGATCGTGTCGCCTTCGGTCAGCGGCAGGAAGCGGTCGCTGGCGGCATCGTAGGCTTCGATCTGGCTGGTTTCGATATCGTAGATCCAGCCATGGATGTGCAGTTGGCCTGCGGCCAGGCGCGAGGCCACCGACGGGTGGGTGCGCAAGTGGTGCAACTGGGCGATGACGTTTTCCTTGGTCAGCAGGCCCATGCTCTCGTGTTCGTCGGCGCAGGAGCAATTGTCCTCGACCACGGTACGGGCCACTTCAGCGTGGCGCAGCCAGGCGGAAACGGTCGGCATCTTGTCCAGCGAACGCGGGTTGAGCACCGCACGCATGGCGCCACAGTCGGAGTGGCCACAGATGATGATGTGGTGCACGCCCAGTGCCATGACCGCGTACTCGATGGCGCTGGAAACGCCGCCGTTCATCTGGCCGTAAGGCGGGACCACGTTACCGACGTTACGGGTAACGAACAGGTCGCCAGGCGAGCTTTGCGTGATGAGTTCGGGGACGATGCGCGAATCGGCGCAGGTAATGAACATGGCGCGCGGCTTCTGCGCGGTGGCCAGCTTCTTGAACAGTTCTTGCTGCTCAGGGAAGACTTCGGTGTGGAACCGCAGGAAGCCGTCGACGATATGCTTCATGGCAGCATCGGCACTTTCTGCGGGTGCAACCGGGACGGCCTTGGAGGGGTCCTTGACAGGCATGATTCATCCTCTTGACGGTTTGTGGGTACGTTCCATGTTACCGGGGAAAGATTATGGCTATGCGAGGTTTTAGATGACACGCACAGGTAATTAATCACAGCCGCGGTGGACTGATTTCCTACGCTAGCGGAGAAAACTTAACTGAAACTTAATTGCGGAGGCTCTAGAACGGGCGTTCCAGATAAATCAGGCGGGAATTGGATAATAGCAAAAAAGCATCAGTTGCCAATACCCCATAATGATTTTGTTGCTTGCATGAGCGGCATTGCGACCTAGGTTGGCAGAAGGAAGATTTCCGATCCTGGATGGGAACAATGCGACCTTCACTAGGCGAATCTTCCGACAACGTGCGGGGTATTCTTCCGATTTATCGAGGATATTTCAGCAAAGTAGGATGGATTTCCCTTGTCTTGGAAGTCGGATAGATCGCCATGTCCCTCCACGCCCTTGCGCTCCATGCCTTTGTTGCCGCCGGCCTGGTCCACAGCCCGCTGTTGCTCGCCGACCCCTCGCGTGCTGACCTGCTGGCTGTCTATCGCCAGGCGGCCGGGCAGGATGCCCACCTGAGCGCCGCCCGCCACGAATTCCAGGCGTTGCAGGAGCGCGTGCCGCAAGCGCGGGCCGGCCTGCTGCCCAGCCTCAGCGCCGGCGCCAGCTTCGAAACCACCCGCCTGCAGCGCGACGAACCCGCGTTTGCCCGCACCCGCGGCGGCAGCGTCTACCAGGCCAGCCTCAACCAACCGCTGCTGCGCCTGGACCGCTGGCACGCCCTCAAAGCCGCCCAAGCCGGGGCAGCCCAGGCCAGCCTGGAGCTGGCGGCCAAGGAACAGGCGCTGATCCTGCAAGCGGCGCAGGCCTACTTCGCCACCCTTCGCGCACTCGATGCTCTGGCGGCCGCCACCGCAGAGGCCCGTGCGCTCAAACGCCAACAGCAACAGGCGCAGGGCCGGCTTGCCAACGGCGCTGCCAACCTCACCGACGTGCTGGACGCCCAGGCTGCCTACGACACTGCCAGCGCCAATCACAACGTGGCGCAACGTAACGTCGCCGATGCCTTCGAAGCCCTCAACCGCCTCACCCAGCAGGGCTATTCGCGCATCGCAGGCTTTGCCCACCCGCTGCCGGTGCAGCCGCCGACACCGGCAGATGCCACCACCTGGGTCAACCAGGCCGTGCAGGGCAACCTCTCGCTGCTGGCCAGCAGCCACGCCGTCGAGGTTGCAGCACACACCCGTCGCCAGCGCCAGGCCGGCCATGCGCCCACCCTGGATGCCATCGCCAGCTACCGTCAGGGCGACAACGACCGCTTCGGCTACAGCAACCCCACCGACTTCGGCAGCAACGGCTACCGCGGCCGCATGGCCCAGGCCACCCTGGGCCTGGAGCTGAACATCCCGCTGTTTAGCGGCGGCCTGGCCCGCTCGCAAGTGCGTGAAGCCAGCCAGCGCCTGGCACAGAGCGAAGACGAACACGAAAACCGCCGCCGTGAAGTGGTGCTGCAAACCCGCAACCTGCACCGCGCCGTCAGCGCCCATGTGCAGCAGGTCGCCGCCCGCCAGCAGAGTATTCGCTCAAGCCACGCCTCGCTGAAGGCCAACCAGATGGGCTTGGCGCTCGGTTCGCGCAACACCGCCGACGTGCTCAATGCCGAACGCCAGCTGTACCGGGCGGTGCGCGAGTACAACGACGCCCGCTACGACTACATCGTCGACTCACTCAAGCTCAAGCAGGCCGCAGGCAGCCTGGCCCCGGAAGACCTGATCCATCTCGCCCGTCATCTGAGCGGCGACTACGACCCCGACCGCGACTTCCTTCCCCCCGGCAGCCGAACGCAACCGCCCGCAACCGGCTAGCCCTCGGCGCTGGCACCACGCTCCAACCCTCCCGCCTATTTAGAGGCCGGCCCCGGCCTGCACGGATGCCCCATGAATGAACCAAGCACTGCCACTTCAGATACCGGGCTGGTCTGCATGCTCATGCTTGCCCGCTTTTACAATCTGGCCGCTTGTGGCGAACAACTGGCCCACGAATTCGCCGAAGGCCAGCAACCTTTCGGCACCCCGCAACTGCTGCTCGCGGCCCGCAAGCTCGGCCTCAAGGCCCGGCATGTCAGTACCCACGCACAGCGCCTGGGCCACACGCCACTGCCCGCCATTGCCCACGACCGTGACGGCGGCTACTTCATCATCGCCCGCCTGGACAGCGGCAAAGCACTGATCCAGGACCCGCGTTGCGAAGGGCCGCAGGTCATCGACCTGGCCGCACTGGCGCTGCGCTGGACCGGCGAGCTACTGCTGGTGCGCAGCGAAGCGCCGCTGCCTGGCGAGCCGTCGCGCTTCGACTTCTCCTGGTTCATCCCAGCCATCATCAAGCACCGCAAATTGCTGGGCGAAGTGGCCTTGGTGTCCTTCGTGCTGCAGGTATTCGCCCTGCTCACGCCGCTGCTGTTCCAGGTGGTGATGGACAAGGTGCTGGTGCACCAAAGCCTGACCACGCTGGATGTAATTGCCGTCGGCATGCTCGGCATCATGCTGTTCGAAACCGCCCTCAGTGGCCTGCGCAGCTTTGTCTTCGCCCATACCGCCAGCCGCATCGACGTCGAGCTGGGGTCACGCCTGTTCCACCACCTGATCCACCTGCCGCTGGCCTACTTCCAGGCGCGCCGGGTGGGCGACTCGGTGGCCCGCGTGCGCGAGCTGGAAAACATCCGCAACTTCCTCACCGGCAACGCCATCACCCTGGTGATGGATGTGCTGTTCTCGGTGGTGTTCATCGTGGTGATGTTTTGCTACAGCGGCTGGCTGACCTTGGTGGTGGTCGCCTCGCTGCCCCTGTATGCCTTGGTTTCGCTGCTGATAACCCCGGTACTGCGCAAGCGCCTGCAGGACAGTTTCAACCGCGGCGCCGAAAACCAGGCGTTTCTGGTGGAGGCCGTGAATGGCATCGACACGCTCAAGTCGATGGCCGTCGAGCCACAGGTGCTGCGGCGCTGGGACAACCAGCTGGCAGCCTACGTCGCCGCCGGGTTCAAAACCCAGACCCTGTCCACCGTGGCCAATGAAAGCGTCGGCCTGATCGGCAAGCTGGTCACCGTAGCCACCTTGTGGCTCGGCGCTCGGCTGGTCATCGACGGCCAGCTCAGTGTCGGCGAGCTGATTGCCTTCAACATGCTCGCCGGGCGCGCCGCCCAGCCGATCATGCGCCTGGCGCAGTTGTGGACCAGCTTCCAGCAGACCGGCGTGTCGGTGCAGCGGCTGGGCGACATCCTCAACACCCGCACTGAACTGTCCGCTTCGGCCCGCAGCGCGCTACCGCCCCTGCACGGCACCATCGAATTCGATCAGGTGCATTTTCGCTACCGCGCCGACGGCTCTGAAGTGCTGCGCGGGGTCAGCCTGTGCATAACGGCGGGCGAGGTCATCGGCATCGTCGGCCGCTCCGGCTCCGGCAAGAGCACCCTGACCCGCCTGCTGCAACGGCTGTACGTGCCCGAGCGCGGGCGGGTGCTGGTGGACGGCATGGACCTGGCACTGGCCGACGCCGCCTCGCTGCGCCGGCAGATCGGCGTGGTGCAGCAGGACAACATGCTGTTCAACCGCACCATCCGCGAAAACATCGCCCTCAGCGACCCCGGCACGCCGCTCGAAACCGTCATGCAGGCGGCACAACTGGCCGGCGCCCACGACTTCATCGTGGAGCTCGCCGAAGGCTACGACACCCTGGTCGGCGAACACGGCGCCTCCCTCTCCGGCGGCCAGCGCCAGCGCATCGCCATCGCCCGGGCGCTGATCGGCAACCCGCGCATCCTGATTTTCGACGAAGCCACCAGCGCGCTGGACTACGAGTCAGAACGGGTCATCCAGCAGAACATGCGCTCTATCTGCCAAGGCCGCACGGTGCTGATCATTGCCCATCGCCTGTCTGCCGTGCGTGAGGCCCACCGCATCGTGGTGGTGGAGCGCGGGCAGATCGTCGAGCAGGGCAGCCACACCGAACTGCTCGCCCAACCCACCGGGCACTACGCCCGCCTGTACAGCCTGCAACACGGCGCCACCCCGGCGCCCTCCAGCGAGGCGCAGCCATGACCCGCCCTGATACCCTTTGGCAGCGCTATCGCAACACCTGGCAGCAGGCCTGGCGCCAGCGCAAAGCCCTCGACGCGCCCGTACGCAGCGCCGATGAAAGCGAATTTCTACCCGCCGCCCTGGCCCTGCAGGAAACCCCGCCGCACCCGGCACCGCGGGTGTTTCTGTGGAGCATCATGGCCTTTGCCGCCATTGCCCTGCTGTGGGCCTGCGTTGGCCGAGTCGACGTGGTCGCGGTGGCCAGCGGCAAGGTGGTGCCGAGCGGGCGTACCAAACTGATCCAGCCCAGCGAAGCGGCGGTGGTCAAGGCCATTCACGTCAGCGACGGGCAACCCGTGCGCGCCGGCGAGCTGCTGCTGGAACTCGACCCCACCACTGCAGGCGCCGATGTGCGCCGGGGCGAAAGCGAACTGTTGGCTGCGCGCATCGATGTGGCGCGCAGCAGCGCCATGCTCCAGGCGATCGCCAGCGGCCAGGCCCCGCTGGGGCTGCACGGCGGCCTCGAAGACGCCGATGCAAGCCAGGTACAAGACGCCGAACGCTGGCTGCACGGCCAGTACCAGGAGTTTCGCAACAACCTCGACCAGGCCGACGCCGAGATCCAGCGCCGCGCTGCCGAAATCGAGGCCGCCCAGGCGCAAGTCGCCAGCCTGCGCAAAAGCCTGCCGATCGTCACCCAACTGGCCGAGGACTACCAGAACCTGCTGGGTGAGCAATACGTCGCCCGCCACGAGTACCTCGACAAGCATCAGGCCCGCCTCGACATGGAACGCCAGCTCAAGGTGCAGCAAGCCAGCGTGCGCCAAGCCAACGCCGCCCAGGCCGAGGCCCGGCGCCGCCGCGAAGGCGTGGTGGCCCAGGCCCGGCGCAGCCTGCTCGACCTGCAACAAACCGCCGGGCAGAAAGCCGCCAGCCTGCAACAGGCGCTGGCCAAGGCCCGCTACCAGCAAGCCCGCACGCGCCTCCTGGCCCCGGTCGACGGCACCGTCCAGCAGTTGGCCGTGCATACCGTCGGCGGCGTGGTCACCCCCGCCCAGGCGCTGATGGTGATCGTGCCCGCCGGCCAGCCCGTGGAAGTCGAGGCCCTGCTGCAGAACAAGGACGTCGGCTTTGTGCACCCCGGGCAGCGGGTGACGGTCAAGGTCGAGACCTTTACCTACACCCGCTACGGCACCGTGCAGGGCGAGGTAATGAGCGTGTCACGCGATGCCATCGAAGACCCACGCCGGGGGCTGGTGTACAGCAGCCGCATCCGCCTGGCCAGCGATCACTTGCAGGTAAACGGCCAGCCCGTCCCGCTGATGCCCGGCATGGCCGTGAGTGCCGAAATCAGGACAAGCCAACGCACAGTGATCGGCTATTTCCTCAGCCCGCTGCAACAGCATGTGCAGGAGAGTTTGCGGGAGCGGTGAGGGGGCGGGGCTTATGACGCTGAATATAGCTTTCAAAATTTAACGACTCTCGAAGGAGAGAATGAAAATGATCAGTACAAGCCCTCAATATACGAATTTAGTTTCACGACTGGTGATAGTTCTAGCGTGCCTGTCGTTAGCGGCTTGCACGAAACATGTGATGATTTTCAAACCCATCGATGTGTCACGTAAGGATCAAATAGCCAGAGCACAGTTTTCAGTTAGGAGCACTGGCGATTACAGGTTTTCCCTTATGTTCATCAGAAGTAAAAAACCTGATGAAAACGAAGCGCTGGACACTCTGCTAGGAGATTTGCACAACGACGGCGTCCCCGTCGACCTTAATCTTCGCGTATATCGCGATAAGGTTCTGGTGCATGACCAAAATATAAAATCTGTAGGCGTGTATTGGTACAAAAATTACGAATATGAAAAACGGAGGTTAAACACTGCGGTTCGCCTGATTCGCATCATGGAGCTCGACCCAGGGGATTATTTAGTTGAAGTGCGAACCTTGGACGATTTGCAGCCGCTTAGGAACATAGAGACTCAAGTCTCCTTCAGCTACTACAACCCTAAACACTGACCCAACAAACGGAGGCCGAATACAACTTTATTAACCAGGCGCAGCTTGCCGTAAACATCCAGTTACGGTGAATTATAAAATAGGTGAGCAATGAAAACTTATCTAGCCATGGCACTAACCCCCATGCTTACATGGACGAGCAGCAACTTTGCCTGCACTTTATATGACAAAATAAATGAGACCAACTACCACCTAAACCTGCCCGACAAACAATGCCGCAACATAACTTACATGGACGGAAGGATTATTCCTATTCGTCTTAGCTATCCCCAGGGTCAAGCAGTAGACTACTCCTGGAGCGGTCCGAAAATTAGCCTCCGCATTTACTACGTAGATGCTACCTACAACATCGAAGCATCAATAGATAAAAGCACCTATCTACGAACCGAAAACAACATTGACATCTATCGAGAACCACAAGACGACATCTTCGCTTTCAACGGCAAGGACGGCGTGCGCGTATTTGTTAGAAATTTTGGCTACACGTGGCTCGCTAGAAGAATGCACAGAGACATACTGATTATTTATCAGTATCAAAAAGATCTTATGGGGTTCTCAGATGCTGACGACTTCGTGATGCAATTCGTAAACAAAGCAATCACAAGCGAGGAATAGGCTATGCCTAGCGCTACTTTCTCCGGGCGCATAAATATTAAGCGCCAACCTGCAACGATGTTACCTCGCAGCGCCATGAGTGCCGAAACCGGAACATGCAAACGAACAGTGACCTGCTACTGCCTCAGCCCGCTGCAACAGCATATGCAGGAGAGTTTACGGGAGCGGTGAAGGGGCGAGGCTTATGACGCTGAATATAACTTTCAAAATTTAACGACTCTTGAAGCCGAGAATGAAAATGATCAGTACAAGCCCTCAATATACAAATTTAGTTTCACGACTGGTGATAGTTCTAGCGTGCCTGTCGCTGGCGGCTTGTTCAACACACGTAGTGATTTGGAAACCTATCGATGCATCACGTAAAGATCAAATAGCCGGCGCACAGTTTTCAGTAAAGCACACTGGCGATTACAGATTTGCGTTTATGTTTTTGAAAGCTGAGACCTTAGACGATATCAGACTCCAAAGAAAAATCTGGGGCGACGTAGATAATGAGGGGGTCCCTATCCATGTAAATATCCGTATGCACCGCAACAACATCTTAGTCCACAACCAAAATATCAAGTCTGTAGCCACCGCGTGGGGTATGACTTATCTGCACGAGGGGCGAATGCTAAACACTGCTGTACGCCTCATACGAATCATCGAGCTTGTACCAGGAGCTTATACAGTCGAGATAAGGACGCTGGATGATGCGCGGCAGTTTAAAGATATTGAGACTTATATTTCATTTATGCGTTACAACCCTAAACACTGACCCAACAAAACGGAGGCCGGATACAACTTTCTTAACCAAGCGCAGTCTGCCGGAAACATCCAGTTACGGTGAATTATAAAATAGGTGCGCAATGAAAACTTTTCTTGCCATGGTACTAACCCCAGCTCTTACATGGACGAGCCACAGCTTTGCATGCACTTTATATGACAAAAGAAATGAGACCACCTACCAACTAAACTTACCGGACGACCAATGCAGCACTATTGCCTACATAGACGGAAGAATTATTCCTATTCGCCTGAGCTATCCACAGGGTCAAGCAGTGGATTCCTCGTGGAGAGGTCCTAAAATTGATGTCCGCATTTACTACGCAGATGCCGGCTATAAAATCGGACCACTGATCGACAACAATACTCATTTAAAAACCGAAAACAATATTGACATCTATCGAACACGGAACGAAGAGTTCTTCGCATTTAATGGCGAGGATGGCGCGCGCGTGTTTATTCGAAATCGCATCCACACTTGGGTCGCTAGCAGAATGTATGGGGGCATAGTGATCAATTATCAGTACCTCAAAAGCTCTTTGGGTTTCTCAGAAGCTGACGAGTTTGTAATGAAATTCGTGAACAAAACAATCGTAAAAAGGGATTAATCCATGTCTAGAATTAGTCTATTAGACAGCCAGAAATCTCGAAAAAGTTTAATGCAACGGCAGCAAGAGCTAGTGACAGGGTACAAGAATGAATAGAGCCAAACATCACTCTTCAGTCAAGAATATGTCAATACTCGTAATGATGGCGTCCACGCTCTTAATTGCATGCTCTGCACATGTATCAATACGCAAGACATTTAATGTTTCAAAAGCAAATGAGACCGTAATTACTCATTTTAAAGTAACAAGTACAGGCGATTATAGCTTCGCACTGTTATTTGCCAGAGCCCCAACTCCTGAAGAAGATGCTAAGCAGACCGAGATCCTCGGCAGCGCCTACAGAGATGGAGTCCCGATTACTGTAAATCTGAGGATCAATCGAGGTAATGAAAAAATCTTGGATCAGGACATAACCAGCAAAGGCGTAAGTTGGGCCCAGGTATTTCAGCACGAAGAACGAATGGTCAACGTAGTAGCGCGGCTCATTCGAGCCCTTACACTTTCACCCGGGAACTACACCGCTGAATTTAGAACGCTTGCAGATTCAAAGGAATTTATCGGAATTGAGAGTTACGTTGAAGTCAGCTATCACAATCCTAAACACTGAAACAACACAGAGAGCAACTAATGACATCCACAAAAACATTTACCGTGACATTTAAAGTCGCTGAAGCAGGCGCTCCATACGAACACCATGAAAATAAGGGCGACAGTAAAGCAGGAGATTTAACTTCTTCGACCACGGGCCAAATTTGGCATTCCATTAGTGACGGGGTTAATTCTCCAGAGCGCTACGGTTTTGTATCACGCTATGCCGAGCCTTTTGGGGAGGGGTACGTGAGTACCCACGATGATTTTGCTTATAGGGTAACTGCTGTTAATTCGCAAATCCCGGCTCTAAGTAATCGATGGGGCTAACTTGAAGAGCAGGTGACCAATGAAAGTCTTTCTTAACCTATTAATGGCCTCAGCACTTGCATGGGCGAGCAGCAGCTTTGCATGCACATTAAACGACGAACGGAATAAGATCACCTACCAATTAAACTTACCCGACGATCAATGCCGCGCCATTACGTACATGGACGGAAGGATTATTCCTGTTCGTCTGAGCTATCCCCAGGGTCAAGCAGTGGATTATTCCTGGAGAGGTCAAAAAATTAGTCTCCTTATCTACTACGTAGATGCTACCTATAACATCGAAGCATCAATCGATAAAAGCACCTATCTACGAACCGAAAATAACATTGACATCTATCGAGCGCCACAAGAAGACATCTTAGCCTTAAGCGGCAAGGACGGCGTGCGCGTATTTGTTAGAAATCGTGGCCACACGTGGCTCGCTAGAAGAATGCATAGAGGCATACTGATTATTTACCAGTATCAAAAAGATCTTATGGGACTCTCAGATGCTGACGACTTCGTGATGCAATTCGTAAACAAAGCAATCACAAGCGAGGAATAGGCTATGCCTAGCGCTACTTTCTCCGAGAGCATAAGCATTCAGCGCCAACCTGCAACGATGTTACCTCGCAGCGCCATGAGTGCCGAAACCGGAACAGGCAAACGAACAGTGACCTGCTACTGCCTCAGCCCGCTGCGACAGCATATGCAGGAGAGTTTGCACGAGCGGAGAGGGGGCGGGGCTTATGACGCAGAATACAACATTAAAAATAACAACAAAATAAAACCAGGGACATTCATTAAGTCGCAAATTCCGCCCCTAAATAATCGATGGGGCCAACTTGAGGAGCAGGTGGCCAATGAAAGTTTTTCTTATCCTATTAATAGCCTCGCCACTTGCATGGGCGAGCAGCAGCTTTGCATGCACATTAAACGACGAACGGAATAAGACCACCTACCAATTAAACTTACCCGATTATCAATGCCGTGCCATTACGTACATGGACGGAAGGATTATTCCTATTCGTCTGAGCTACCCACAGGGTCAAGCAGTGGACTACTCCTGGAGAGGTCCAACAATCAGTCTCCGCATTTACTACGTAGATGCTACCTACAACATCGAAACATCAGTCGATAAAAGCACCTACCTGCGAACTGAAAATAACACTGATATATATCGGGAACCACAAGAAGATACCTACGCTTTCAACGGCAAGGACGGCGTGCGTATATTTGTTAGAAATCGTGGCCACACTTGGCTCGCTAACAGAATGCACAGAGGCATACTGATTATTTACCAGTACCAAAAAGATCTTATGGGGTTCTCAGATGCTGACGACTTCGTGATGCAATTCGTAAACAAAGCAATCACAAGCGAGGAATAGGCTATGCCTAGCGCTACTTTCTCCGAGAGCATAAATATTAAGCGCCTGCCAGCATCGCTAGTATCTAGCAGGTCCATTGGCGCTGAGCCCAGAACGAAAACTGACTGGGTACTTTTCAAGTCCGCTGCGACAGCATGTACAGCAGAGTTTGCGGGAGCGATGAGAGGGCTGGAATTTATGATGCTGAATACAGACTTTATAGTGGCACCAGAATTAAATCAAACACACTGGTTAAGCCGAAATGCTGCCCTTAAGGAATCGACGGGCCAGACTTGCAGAGCAGGTCAACAATGAAAGTCTTTCTCATGCTACTAATAGCCCCAGCACTTGCATGGGCGAGTAGCAGCTTTGCATGCACTTTAAAGGACGAACGGAACAAGACCACCTACCAATTTAACCTGCCCGAAAATCAGTGCCGCAACATAACTTACATGGGCGGAAAGATTATTCCTATCCGTCTAAGCTACCCCCAGGGTCAAGCAGAGGACTACTCCTGGAGAGGTACAAAATTTCAACTCCGAATCTACTATGTCGGTTCCAACTTTAACCTCGGAGCATCAATCGACAACAATACGTATCTAAGAAC
Source organism: Pseudomonas farsensis (assembly GCF_014268805.2). Classification (GTDB taxonomy): domain Bacteria; phylum Pseudomonadota; class Gammaproteobacteria; order Pseudomonadales; family Pseudomonadaceae; genus Aquipseudomonas; species Aquipseudomonas farsensis. The sequence continues at coordinate 667,568 of NZ_JABWRF020000002.1, read as the reverse complement.
TGAAAATAACACTGACATCTATCGAGAACCACAAGAAGATATCTTCGCCTTCAACGGCAAGGACGGCGTGCGCGTATATGTTAGAAGCCGTGGCCACACGTGGGTCGCCAAGAGAATGCACAGAGGCATACTGATCAATTATCAGTATCAAAAAGGTCTTATGGATTTTTTAGAAGCTGATGACTTCGTGATGAAATTCGTAAACAAAACAATCATAAACAAGGAATAGTCCATGCCTATAATCACTCTTTCCGAAGACCAAGTAGCAGAAATCAAAAAACTGAAAGATGCCGCCGAATACCCCTCAATGTATCTCTACCTGAAGAATATTGTCGACCAGAACAAAGCCTTGGCGCCTGACACGTCAACCGCCGAAAGCCTGACCATCGCCTCTAACTGGCTTGAAACAGCGCGAAAGATAAATTCTAACGACAAGTCTCTATTCAATGAAATTGTTCGCGGCTCAATGAAATTCGCCGCGGCGACCAAAGGACGGCCTCTATCGGATGCCGAATTCCAGAATGCCTCCGACCAGTTGGCCATTGACGTAGCCAACTTAGTAATCTTTAGTCATGAGTTCCCTGAGGTCGATGTAATCATCAAGGAAGATGTGCTATCAGCAGTCAATACACTACAGTTGGAAGACTGGCACTGGGCAGGCACGCTGGCTGACAGCCTTCCCATTGAGGCTTTCGGGCTTGGTCGGGATTTTGTGCAAGTGCCTGGCGATGGTGTGGAATATGTTAAAAACCTAACGGTTTCAATTACGCAAAATATTGCAGGGCTTGGTCGGTATGTCTCCAGCTTCGATGCTTTGGATATACTCCCCGCCTGGAAGGTCGCCAAAGAACTGCAAAATTTCGCTGCCGATAACACCTACAAGCTGTTCCAGTGGTTCGACCCACGCGAAAACTCAGCGCACCAACCTGACCTCAACCAGATACTCAAGGTCGACATTACCGCATCCCCAACACCCCAACAGAAAATCCAGGGTGAAAGCCAAGCCCAACTGGACGTGAGCAACGGCTATATCAAGCGTTCCCCCACCGACACGGTCTACGCCCTCGGCGGCATTCTCAACGAAACCGACTTCACGTCCTCGCAAATGGCCGGCCTGGCCACGGGGGGTGTGCGCCCCGGCGAGGTGCAGATCGACCCGAATGCCCGGCCCAACAGTTATCTGTCGTCGTTCTACGCAGCGCCCGAGGCGCAGAAGCCGGACTTCAGCCTGAACAACGTGATGACGGTGAACAACCTGACCACCAAGGCGAAGATCAACACCTATGTCGACCCCTTGCTGCTGGACCTCACCGGCAACGGTGTGCGCATGACCGACCTGCGCGACGCCGTGCTGTTCGACACCGACCACAGTGGCACCCTCAAGCGCAGCGGCTGGGCCGACCGCAGCACGGGCATGCTGGTAGTTGACGATGGCAGCGGGCAGGTTGCCAACGTCAGCCAGATGTTCTCCGAGTACTACGGCGGCAAGCCCGGGGTGGGTGGCGCGGCCGGCGAGAAGCGCTTCAAGGACGGTTTTGCCGCGCTGGGCAGCGAGGATGGCAATCAGGACGGGGTGATCGATGCCAACGACCCGGTGTGGAACAGGCTGCGGGTATGGGTCGACGCCAGCCACGATGCCAAGGTCGATGGCGGCGAACTGAAGACCCTCGCCGAACTGGGCATCACCCAGATCAGCGTGCGCCCGGCCTCGAGCGCGCCGCAGACCCGGGATGGCAACAAGGTGATCGCCACCGGCTCGTTTACCCGCAATGGCCAGCAGCAGGAGGTGCTGGCGGTGGACTTTCTTGGCGAGCAGGTCAGCAACACCGTCACCCCCGAGGGCAGCGGGGTGCGCGTGACCTCGACCACCTACGGCGCCAACGCCACCTCCACTAGCGTGTTCGCCAGCCAGAGCGAGGTCGGCGAAACCCTGGATGCCACGGCACTTGGCGTAGACAACCTGCACGGCGGCAGCGGCGACGACACGCTGACCGCCAAAGCGGCTGGCAGTTGGCTGACCGGTGGTGCCGGCAGCAACACCTACAACGGCGGCGCGGGTGACGATGTGTTCGTCATCAGCGCTTCGGACGACCCGGCCAATATCCACGGCAATGGCGGGCGTGACATGGCCATTGTGGTCGGCAAGCAAGGCGTCAGGCTGAACCTGGCACAGGCCGGGCTGACTGTCGCCCAAGGCGGCGACGGTGACGACAAACTGGTTAGCGGCGGCCACAACGGGGTAATTCTCAAGGGCGGCTCGGGCAATTCGATACTGGTCGGCGGGGGCGGCACCGATGTGCTGGTGGGCGGCAGCGGTCGCAACACCATCATCGGCGGCAGCGGCAAGGCGTTGATCTATGCAGGCCCCAACGGCGACACCATCTATGGCGCCGAAAGCGGCAGCATCATCCACGCCGGCGGCGGCGCCGACCGGATTTTTGGCGGGGCGAGCGACGATGTGATCGAGGTGGGCCACGGCAATGCGACCATCGACGGCGACGGCGGGGTGAACCTGGTGACGTTGCACGGCACCCATGGCGAGTACACCATCACCCGCACCGCCGAGGGCCATGAGGTGGCCGACAAGGTGGGCGGCCGCGACGGTACCGTCAGCCTGAAAAACATCCAGAAGCTGAATTTCTCGAATATTTCGGCCGTCGACCTGCAAACCCCCAACGCCATGCCCGTGGCAGATGTGCTGCACAGCGACTGGGAGGGCACCCCCTTCAATCGCAACCGCGCCCACCTGATTACCGCTGCCAGCCTGGTGGCCAACGACCTGCTGCTGGGCAGCCAGGGCGGTTTGCGCCTCGACAGCGTGGGTGAGGCCAGCGGTGGCTCGGTCAACCTCACCGAACAGGGCGATGTGCTGTTTACTCCCGAGGCCGGCTACACCGGCATGATGGGGTTCAAGTACGCCATCGTCGATGCCCAGGGCAACCCGGCCGCCTCGGTGGTCGACCTGAGCAGCGGCCAGGCCGCGCCCATGCGCGCCAGTGTGGCGCTGCTCGACCCCGGCATGCCAGGCGACCCGCAGGCTGCGCAGCAGTGGTACCTGAGCGACAGCAACGTGCTGCCCGTGTGGCGCGACTACAGCGGCAAGGGCGTGCGCATCGGCATGTTCGAGCCCGGAGGCGAATTTGCCACGGCGCCGGAAATTTTTGATATCGAGCACCCGGACCTGGCCGCCAATGTCGACCCGGCCTGGCTGCAGTCCCAGCGTGACAAGGGGGTGCTGCCGGCGCTTGCGTCCAACCACGCCACCATGGTCGCCGGGGTGATGGTTGCCGCGCGTAACGACCAGGGCGGCATCGGCGTGGCCCATGGCGCGACGCTCAGCGGTTACTACCTGGCCAACAAGGGCAACGACCTCAGCGCGCTGGGCCACATGCTCAACCATGACGTCGCCAACCACAGCTGGGGCTTCAAGAACGACTTTGCCTTGAGCAACCTCACCGGCAGCGCCGTCAACACCGCTACCGCCCTGGTGGCCAGCACGCGCTATGCAGCGCACAACGGCCGTGGCGGCCTGGGCACAGTAATCGTCACTGCCGGCGGCAACGAGCGCGAGCAGGGCGGCACTGCCCAAGGCTCACTGACCAACAACACCCGCTTCTCGATCGAGGTGGGCGCCATCAACGCCCAGGGCGACCTGTCGACCTTGAACATCGGCTCCGCGCCCTTCAGCAACCCCGGCGCAAGCCTGCTGGTATCGGCGCCGGGCAGCAATGTGTTTTCGACCAGCCGCCAGCTTGAAACCGACCGCGGCTCGACCTTCGGCAACGACTACAGCAGCATGCAGGGCACCAGCTTTGCCGCGCCGATCGTCTCAGGCGTTGCCGCGCTGATGCTCGAAGCCAACCCCAACCTGGGTTACCGCGACGTCCAGCAAATTCTGGCGCTGTCGGCCCGTTGGATCAACGACAGCACCACCCAGTGGGGCGACAACGGCGCACGCAACTGGAACGGCGGTGGTATGCATGCCAGCCATGACTATGGCTTTGGCCAAGTGGATGCACGCGCGGCGGTGCGCCTGGCCGAAAGCTGGATGGCCCGCAGTACGGGCGAAGATGAAGGCGTTCTGGCCGCCAGCAGCGGGCCGCTGGGGCAGACATTGGCCGCTGGCGGCAGTGTGCGCGCCGAGCTGCAGCTGCAAGCCGGGGTGTTGGTGGAGCATGTGGAGGTCGATTTTGACGCCGATATCGGCCGCCTGGGCGATATCACCATGGCCGTGGTGTCACCGGCTGGCGTGCGCAGCGTGCTGCTGGACCGTACCGGCAAGGCGCCGGGCAGCGATGACACCGATGTGGGCAACCCCCACTCCGGCGCGTTCAAATACAGCTTCATGAGCACCCACCACCGCGGCGAAAGTTCGGCGGGTACCTGGGCGCTGGAACTCAAGGACGCAACCAATGGCCAGCCGCTAACCCTCAATAACTGGGCCCTGCGCGTGAATGGCAGCAAGGCCAGTGCCGACGACAGCTATTTCTATACCGACGAATACCGCCCTTCGCTGAACAACCAGCCGGCTCGGGGCGTGTTGGACGATGCCGTCAGCGGCACAGCCGGCGGGCGCAACACCCTCAACGCGGCAGCGGTCAGCGGGGATGTGCAGATTGCGTTGGATACCGGTATCGCCAGCATTGCCGGGGCGCCGCTGAGCCTGCCCAACCCGACCGGCCTGCACAACCTGATCAGCGGCGACGGCAACGACACCTTGGTCGCCGGCAACGCCGACACCCTGCTGAACGGTGGCCGCGGCATCAACAGCCTCACCGGTGGCAGTGGCGCCGACTTGTTTGTGGTTCATCGGCGTGATGGCGGCCAGGACACCCTGCACCGTTTCGAGCCCGCCAAAGGGGAGCGCATCAATCTGGTTGGCTTCAGCGCCAAGACTTTCGCCGAACTCAACCTCAGCCAGCAGGGCGCGGATGTGCGTATCGAGCTAGGCAGCGGCCAGAGCATCCAGTTGAGCGAACAGTCAGTACAGAACCTCAGCGCTGCGAACTTCCAGTTCCAAGACCGCTTTGTCGCGCCGGAGCACTACGCCCGCAGTAACCAGGCGCCTATAGACGCGGGTAGCGTTGCTGGGGTCGTGGTCCTGGCTGGCGGTGGGGAAGGGGTGTCGCTGGGCCCTGGCGCCGATGGCAAGCTGGCCGCATCCTTGGCCGGTAAGGTCTACAGCCACGATACCGCGACCTCGGACCGCTTCGTGATCAGCCACCAACTCAATGCGAAGGATTACAGCAATGCCCTGCGCGGCTTCCGCCATGGGGTCGACAAGATCGACCTGAGCCAAGTCGGTGTCACCGGTTTTGAGGATCTGGCCATTGCCAAGCTTAACCGCAGCACCATCAACGGCGTGGCGCAGATCCACGGTGTGGAACTGAGCACAACCGTGCTGCGGGGCGCCGAGCAACCGGTGAAGCTGCTGTATCTGGACGCCCTGGAGGTGGCTCAACTCGATGCCGGTGACTTCATCTTTGCCACCGAGCGCCTGCCGGTCGAAACCGGCCAGCCTGAGCCGCCGATGCACCGCCAGCGCAGAAGTGCCCTCGCCATGCCCGACCAGGCGCAGCCTGTCGACACCACCGATAGCCCGGAGGGCGGAACAGCAACCGCGCTGTCAGGGCAGTTGTGGTTCCAGCAGCCAGGTGAAGGCCTGGCGGACGGCGGTGCGGGGGCGGTGCGGCAGTTGGCGAGTATCAATGCCGACTCGCTGATCCAGGCCATGGCCGCCTTTGCACCCGCAGACCCTGCGTTCACCCACTTCGATATGGCCCACGCGCAGGCCTTGCAACCGGTGCTCGCAGCCAACTGGCGGTAACTGCCACAGGGTGAGCGGCTGTGGGTCCAGACCGTGAGAGCTGCGTCACTATTGTCTCTGCGCGTTCTCTGTAGGAGCGGCCTTGTGCCGCGAAAGGGCTGCGTAGCAGCCCCGGGAGATATCAGTGGTGCATAACTCCTGGGGGTGCTCCCGCACCCCTTTCGCGGCACAAGGCCGCTCCTACACAGGCCACCCTCAGAACAACGCCATCTGTTCCCCCGGCGGGCAAAACGCCGAACAGTCCAGCGCCAGCGCTTCACGCCCCTCGAAGCCAAGGCTTCGCGACGCCTTGCGAAAGCGCTGCTCAAGCAGCTCGGCAAATACCCCTTCGCCGCGCATGCGGGTGCCGAAGCGGCTGTCGTACAGCTCGCCGCCCCGGCTCTGGCGGATCAGGCTCAGCACATGGGCGGCGCGCTGTGGGTAGTGGTCGTGCAACCACTGCTCGAACAGCGGCGCCACCTCCAACGGCAGGCGCAGCATCATGTAGGCCGCGCTCTGTGCGCCAGCAGCCTTGGCCGCCTGCAGCAGTTGCTCCAGCTCGCTGTCGTTGATCATCGGGATCATGGGCGAACACAGCACGCCCACCGGCACCCCGGCCTCGCGCAACACGCGGATCGCCCGCAGGCGCGCCTTGGGGGCGGCGGCGCGGGGTTCGAGCACGCGCTTGAGTTCGTCATCCAGGGTGGTCAGGCTGATCATCACCCGCACCAGACGGTGGCTGGCAAGCTCGGCCAGCAGGTCGAGGTCGCGCAAGATCAGCGCACCTTTGGTGACCACCGTGACCGGGTGGCGAAAACGCAGCAGCACTTCGAGCAGGCGCCGGCTGAGCTGCTGCTCGCGCTCAATGGGCTGGTAGGGGTCGGTGTTGGCGCCCAGGTTGATCGGTGCGCAGACGTAACCCGGCTTGCTCAACTGCTGGGCGAGCACTTCGGCGGCGTTGGTCTTGGCGATGAGCTTGGTTTCGAAGTCCAGGCCGGGGGAGAGGTCCCAGTAGGCGTGGCTGGGGCGGGCGTAGCAGTAGATGCAACCATGTTCGCAGCCGCGATAGGGGTTGATGGAGCGGTCGAAGGGCAGGTCGGGCGAGGTGTTGCGTGAGATGACGGTTTTAGCCGTTTCGATGCGCACCTCGGTGCCCTGGGTGAGCGGGGCTTCCTGATGCCAGCCGTCGTCCTCAGCCACTGAAACGCTGGGGGCGAAGCGGTTGTGCGGGTTGGTGGCAGTGCCGCGGCCACGGATAGGCGTCATGAGAAAAAACCCGAATTACTGTATTTACATACAGTAATCCTGGTTCAAGTTGAAAGCCAGTACCGTCAGGCGGCCCAGCGCGGTCTCTTTGTAGGAGCGGCCTTGTGTCGCGAAAGGGCTGCGTAGCAGCCCCAGCGATATTGCATGATGCCGAGATCGTGGGGCCGCTACGCGACCCTTTCGCGACACAAGGCCGCTCCTACACACAGACCGCGTCGCTGCATGCGGGCCCTAGGTCACTCCGGCTTCTTCAGCTTCGGATTGGGGAAGAACTGCACCGTCTGCACCTTGGCCGGCGCAGGTTTGGGCGCCAGCTGGTTGACCCGGGTGCCGATCTCCTTGGGCACCGACAAACCCTGTTCATTCAGGGTGTCGGTAAACCCGCAGGCGACGCACTCGCGGTGCGGTACGCCGTCCTCGTTCCACATCATCAGCTTGTCCATCTCGCTGCACGCCGGGCACACGGCCCCGGCGATGAAACGCCTTTTGCTCTTGCTCACGGCAACCTCGCTCATGCCGCCGCGCCTTCGCTCAGGCCGCAGTGGCGCAGCAGTGCATCAATGGAAGGCTCGCGGCCCCGGAAGTCGACGAACAGCACCATCGGCTCGCGCGAGCCGCCACGGGCCAGAATAGCCTCGCGGAAGGCGCGGCCCGTCTCGGCGTTCAGCACGCCTTCTTCTTCAAAGCGCGAGAACGCATCGGCCGACAGCACTTCAGCCCACTTGTAGCTGTAGTAACCCGCCGCATAGCCGCCCGCAAAAATGTGCGCGAAGCTGTTGGGGAAGCGGTTGTAGGCAGGCGGGCGCATGACCGACACCTCGTCGCGCACCCCTTCGAGCACCTGCAAGGCACTGCGCCCGTCGCCATGGGTGGCGTGCAGCTCGAAGTCGAACAACGAGAACTCCAGCTGGCGCACCATCATCATGCCGGACTGGAAGTTCTTGGCAGCCAGCATCTTGTCCAGCAGGTCCTGGGGCAGCGGCGCGCCGGTCTCGTAGTGGCCAGAAATCAACGCCAGGCCTTCGGGCTCCCAGCACCAGTTTTCCATGAACTGGCTCGGCAGCTCCACGGCATCCCACGCCACGCCATTGATACCGGATACCCCGGCATGCTCGATGCGGGTGAGCAGGTGGTGCAGGCCGTGGCCGAACTCGTGGAACAGCGTGGTGACTTCATCATGGGTCAGCAGCGCAGGCTTGCCAGGCGATGCTGGGGTGAAGTTGCACACAAGGTTTGCCACCGGGCTTTGCAGGCTGCCATCAGCAGTGCGGCGGCGGTCACGGGCCCCGTCCATCCAGGCGCCGCCACGCTTGTTGGCGCGGGCGTAGAGGTCGAAGAAGAAGCGCCCGATATGCTGGCCGTGCTCCTTGATTTCGAACAGGCGCACGTCGGGGTGCCAGGCATCGAAGCCCTTCAGCTCGGCGATTTCGATGCCATACAGGCGTTGCACGATGGCAAACAGGCCCGACAACACTTTGTCGATGGGGAAGTAGGCGCGCAGGGCTTCCTGCGACACGCTGTAACGCTGCTCGCGCAGTTTTTCGCCGAAGTAACCGGCATCCCAGCTGGCCAGCTCTGCGGTGCCCTGTTCGGCGGCATAGGCCTTGAGTTGTTCCAGGTCTCGGGCAGCAAAAGGCTTGCTGCGCTTGGCCAGGTCACGCAGGAAGCTCAGTACCTGGTCGCTGGACTCGGCCATTTTGGTGGCCAGGCTCAGCTCGGCAAAATTGGCGTAGCCGAGCAAGGTGGCCAGCTCCTGGCGCAGGTCGAGGATCTGCGCCATCACCGGGCCGTTGTCGAACTGGCCGGCGTTGGGGCCTTGGTCGGAAGCACGGGTACAGTAGGCGGCATACAGCTCTTCGCGCAGCGCGCGGTCGCTGGCGTAGGTCATGACTGCGTAGTAGCTGGGGAACTCAAGGCTGATCAGCCAGCCGTCGAGGCCTTTGGCCTGCGCGGCGGCGGCCATCTGTGCCTTGGCCGAATCGGTCAGGCCAGCCAGTTGCGCCTCGTCGGTGACGTGCTTGGTCCAGGCCTGGGTGGCGTCGAGCAGTTGGTTGGAGAAGCGGCTACCCAGCTCGCTGAGGGTGCTCTGCACCTCGGCGTAGCGTTGTTGCTGCTCGGGCGGCAGGTCGATACCCGACAGGCGAAAATCGCGCAGGGCGTGGTCGAGGATGGTTTTTTGCGCCACGTCGAAGCTCGCAGCCTCCGGGCTGTTGGCCAAGGCCTGGTAGGCCTCGAACAGCGCGCGGTTCTGGCCAAGCTCGGTGGAATAGGCGCTCAGCGCCGGCAGGCACGACTCGTAGGCTTCGCGCAGCTCGGGGCTGTTGCACACGGCATTGAGGTGGCTGACCGGGCTCCAGGCCGCCGCCAGGCGGTCATTGAGCTCGTCCATGGCCAGTACCAGGCCGGCCCAGGTCGGTTGCTTGCCCTGGGCCTGAAGGATGTCGGCGATGGCCTTGCGGTTGTCGGCAAGGATCTGCTCGATCGCCGGCAGCACATGCTCGGCACGGATGGCCGAGAAGGGCGGCAGATCATAGGACTGCAGCAGTGGGTTGTTCGCACTCACGGTTCGGGTACCTTGGCAGGAGAAACACGGGACCATCTTAATTACAATCGACGCCGACCGCAGCAGGCAGCCTGCCTATCGGCATTGCAGAGGAACACTATCATGGCCCTCCGGACTTTCCGGGAACACACGCCAAAAGTTGGACCACGCGCCTTTGTCGACCGTTCGGCAGTGGTTATCGGCGATGTCGAGATCGGCGAGGACAGCTCGGTCTGGCCGCTGACCGTGGTGCGCGGCGACATGAACCACATCCGCATCGGCGCGCGCACCAGCGTGCAGGATGGCAGCGTGCTGCACATCACCCATGCCGGCCCATTCAACCCGGACGGCTTCGCGCTGATCATCGGTGACGAGGTGACCATCGGCCACAAGGTCATGCTGCATGGCTGCACCTTGGGCAACCGCATTCTGGTAGGTATGGGCAGCACCATCATGGATGGCGCCGTCGTCGAGGACGAGGTGATCATCGGTGCCGGCAGCCTGGTGCCACCCGGTAAACGCCTGGCCAGCGGCTACCTGTATGTAGGCAGCCCGGTGAAGCAGATGCGCCCGTTGAACGAGCAGGAGCGGGCGTTCTTCCCCTACAGCGCCAGCAACTACGTCAAGCTCAAGGACCAGCACCTGGCCGAAGGTTACGACCAGTAGTTGCTTGTGCCCCCCTTTTCAGACACCGAGAACCGCATGCATCAGCAGACTATCCTCTTCGACCTCGACGGCACCCTGACCGACCCGCGCCTGGGGATCACCCGCTCGATCCAGTACGCGCTGGCCAAGCTCGGTATCGACGAGCCTGACCTGAGCCGCCTTGAGCACTTCATCGGCCCGCCGCTGCTGCAAGCGTTCATGCAGTTCTACGCCTTCGACGAGGCCAAGGCCTGGCAGGCGGTGAATTTCTACCGCGAGCGCTTCAAGGTCACCGGGCTTTACGAAAACCGCGTGTTCGACGGTGTGCCCGAGTTGCTGCAGGCGCTGCAAGGCCAGGGCCGCGCGCTGTATGTGGCCACTTCCAAACCGTGGGAATTTGCCCGCGAGATTGCCCGGCATTTCGCGTTCGACAAGCACTTCAAGATGATCTACGGCAGCGAGCTGGACGGCACCCGTACCAACAAGGTCGAGTTGATCCGCCACCTGCTCGATGAAGAAAGGCTGGACCCTGCGCAAACGCTGATGATCGGTGACCGCAAACACGACCTGATCGGCGCCCGCAGCAACGGCGTGCAGGCAGTGGCGGTGGGTTACGGGTTCGGTAGCCGCGAGGAACTAGTGGCAGAAGCCCCCGCCTTCCACTTCGAAACCCTGGCCGAACTGCACCAGGCGTTCACGGCCTGAAAACAACGCGGTCGGGTGTAGGAGCGGCCTTGTGTCGCGAAAGGCTGCAAGGCAGCCTCAGGACTTGCGCCTCATGCATGAACGCCGGGGGCGCTTCGCACCCCTTTCGCGACACAAGGCCGCTCCTACACAGGCTACTCCGGTTTATGGGGTCAACCGCTGCAACTCGGCCTTGCGCTGTGCAACCGGCAGCTGGCCCAACGCCTCGACGCGCTGGTAAAAACGCGGCCAATCGCCGCCAACCTCGCTAAATAGCTGCGAAAACGCCGGAACCCACTGGTCATACAGCCCAAACGGCAGCAATTTTGCGTTGTTCAGCGGCCCATACATCCAGCCATCAAAACGCCGATCCCCGGCCCAGTCGCGGTCGCGCACCTGGCGATACTCGCGGCGCAAGCGCTCGAACTCGGCCTGCTTAGCCGCACGCTTGCCCGCATCATTCAGCGGCCCGCTATAAATCGCCTGCAACCGCTCACGGCTGGCCAGCACCAGCCGGATAAACTGCTCGCGCTGCGCCGCGCCGTCTTCCTCCACCGCCGGCAAGCCACGGGACGCGCGCCATTGCCGAGTACCTTCCTGCTCCACGAACGAGGCGAACGACTCGTTGAACTCGGTATCGTCCTGCACATAAAAGCGCTGGTGCGCCAGCTCATGGAAGATCACCGTCGCCAGCCGCTCCTCGCCCCAGCCGAGCATGCTCGACAGAATCGGGTCATCGAACCAGCCCAGCGTCGAGTACGCCTCCACGCCGCCCACGTACACATCCAGCCCTTGCTCGCGCATCAGCGCCGCCGCGCCGCGGGCTGCGCCTTGCTGGTAGTAGCCGCGGTAGGCCACGCAGCCGGCAATCGGGAAGCAATGGGTGACTGGCTGCAGCGAAAGCTCGGGCGTGGCGAACACATTCCACACCACATAAGGCCGGCCCAGCGCGGCGTACACCCGGTAACTGCCGTTGTCCGGCAGTTTCAGCTGCGCACTGGCGAAAGCCCGGGCCTTTTGCGCCACCCGCAGGTGCTCGCGCAGTTGCGGCGGGGTAGCCGGGTCCGCGATCACCTGTTGCACCGGCTGGCGCGCACGCAACAGTTGCCATTGGCCCTCGGCCAGCTGGCCGTAATAGCCAAGGCTTGAACAACCACTCAGCAGGGCGCCAAGCAGCAGGGGAACAAAGCGGGTGAAAACGCGGTCGAGAGCCGGTCGGCTGCAGCGTTTGAAAACAAAGAATTCATGCATCGAGGCGGTCTGTCTCGCTGGTCGGCCGAAGCCTCAAGACTATCTCGCCAAGGGGGAGCTTTGCCATGCGTACCCGGTTTGCCATAAGCACACTGATGCTGTTGTCCAGTTGCAGCACCTTGCCCGACCCGGACCCGAACCAGGCGTGGGTCGACCTCGCCACGCCCGGCAGCGCCTCGCTGCACGCCGTGCAGGTAGACGACCGCGACTGGGCCGACAGCCGTTACTTCGAAGTCCAACCCGGCAACCACGAGCTGACCGTGCGCTACCAGTTCGCCGTGGCACCCAGCAATATCGGCCCGGTGCAGGAGCCGCTGTGGCGCGACTGCCAGCTCAACGTCAACGTCAAAGGTTTCAATGCAGGCGAGCGCTACCAGATGCACGCCGGCAGCATCGGCTTTCGGCCCTGGGTGAAACTCTACGACCAACAGCGCAAGCTGATCGGCGAAGGCGAACCGGCAGGCTGCCAGCGCACCTGACGCCGGCGAACGGCGCTATGCTTAAGCCCTGTACAACGCGAGCGGAGTTTGACCATGCGCCAGCCCATGATGCTGATCGCCCTTAGTGCGCTAGGGGCCTGCGCCAGCCCCTTGCCACCCGTCGACCCCGGCAAGGCCTGGGTCGACCTGTACACCATCACCCCAGGCCGCACGCTGATGGCCGATCGTCTAGACGGCCAACGGCTCAACGATGGCCGCTACTTCCAGGTAACGCCCGGCAAGCATGAACTGGTGGTGCGCTTTGACTATGAAATCTACGCCGGTGGTTTCAGCACAGACCCCACCGAGCGCATCTGCTACCTGACCGTACGCTTCAACGACTTCAAGGCCGGCGAACGCTACCGCCTCGAGGCCCGGGCGCCGGTCATGCAGCCGCAGGTGTTGCTGTACGACGCCAGCCGCAAGGTAGTGGTCAATGAGCCGAGCGAGGTGTTCTGCATTCCGTAACCGCTAGCGCGGGTTACTGATCGTTTTTCTGGTAAACGATCTTTTTGCTGCCGTTATCACAGCTGCCGACAATCATGCTGGGGTCGGTGGCTTCGGCGTTGGGCACGATTTCCAGTGTGTAGGACGCAACCCCGCGCGCCTGGATCTTGGCTTCGATCTCGGCTTTGAGTTCTTCGCATGGCTTGGGGGCCGCCATTGCAGAGGTGGCCAGCAACGAGGCCAGTACGGCGAAAGCTACGCGGATCATGGAACGGCTCCTGAAAAGGCAGGCGGCGCTGCCGACGCTGGTTAGACTACCGCAAAGCGCCGCCGTTGCGCCGCCTACTGCAGCAGGGTCGCGTCCAGGGTGATATCGGCGTTCAGCACCTTGGATACCGGGCAACCGGCCTTGGCCTTGTTGGCGATTTCCTTGAACTGCTCTTCGCTGGCACCCGGCACCTTGGCCTTGAGCACCAGGTGCACTGCGGTGATGGCAAAGCCGTCATCCTGCTTGTCCAGGGTCACCTGGGCTTCGGTATCGATGCGCTCTGGGGTCAGGCCAGCCTCGCCCAGCATCATCGACAGCGCCATCGAGAAGCAGCCGGCGTGGGCTGCGCCAATCAGCTCTTCCGGGTTGGTGCCGGGCTGGTTCTCGAAGCGGGTATTGAAACCGTAGGGGTTGTTCTTGAGGGCGCCGCTCTCGGTGGAAATCTGACCCTTGCCGTCTTTCAGGCCGCCTTGCCAGATTGCCGATGCTGTCTTTTTCATGGTTGCCTCCTGGGTGAGTACGTAAGGTTCTGAGGGCTATGCCTACGCCAAGTTCAGACCAATCCGCCCTTTGGCATTGAATCCTCTGAATGTGCCCATACTGAGTTCAGAGGGCCTTCGGGCCACCCTTTCCCTGCGGAGGCTCCAATGACGCACCTGCGAGACCTTAAGATTTCCACCCTCGACCTGGTGCCCGTGCGCGCCGACCAAGGCCCGGCGCAGTCGCTGCGCAACTCGCTGGACCTGGCACAACACGCCGAACGCTTCGGTTACAACAGGTTCTGGGTGGCCGAACACCACAACATGGATGGCATCGCAAGTTCTGCCACCTCGGTGCTGATCGGTTACCTGGCCGGCGGCACCTCGAGCATTCGCGTCGGCTCCGGCGGGGTGATGCTGCCCAACCATGCGCCGCTGGTGATTGCCGAGCAGTTCGGCACCCTGGCCAGCCTGTACCCAGGCCGCATCGACCTGGGCCTGGGCCGCGCACCGGGCTCCGACCAAATGACCGCCCATGCCCTGCGCCGCGAGCGCTCTGGCAGCGCCGACGACTTCCCGGACGATGTCGAGGAGCTGTCGCGCTACCTCGGCCCGCGTACCGATGACCAGAAAGTCATCGCCGTGCCCGGCCACGACACCGAGGTGCCGATGTGGCTGCTCGGCTCCAGCCTGTACAGCGCCCAACTGGCCGGCATGCGCGGCATGCCTTACGCCTTCGCCTCGCACTTTGCGCCGCGCTACATGCATGAGGCGATCCGCATCTATCGCGACCATTTCAAACCTTCGACCACCCTCGACAAGCCCTACGTGATGCTCGGGGTGCCGATGGTGGTTGCCGACACCGATGAGCAGGCCGAATACCTGGCCACCTCGGTGTACCAGCGCATTCTGGCGCTGATGCGGGGCCAGAGCCTGATGCAGCGCCCACCGGTCGCCAGCATGGATGGCCTGTGGTTGCCCCATGAGCGCGATGCGGTAGGTAATTTCCTGGGCCTGGCGATGATTGGCAGCCCGCAGAAGGTGAAAGCCAAGGTCGAGGTGCTGCTGGAGCAGACCGGCGCAGACGAGCTGATCTTCACCTGTGACCTGTATGAGCATGCGGACCGGGTGCGGTCCTATGAGCTGCTGGCGCAGGCGCTCAAAGCCTGAACAAGCACAATCGCGGCGGTTCGGTGCGCCGAACTGCCGCGATTGTGCCGGAGTAATCAGCCTCGGCTGTAGGCGATTTCTTTGGTTCCACCTTCACAGGTGCCCACAACCTTGCCCGCTGGTTCGCCTTTTTTGACGATCTCCAGGGTATATCCGCTGACACCCTTGGCATCCAGCTTGGCGGCGATCTCGGCCTTGAGCTCTTCGCAGGGCTTGCCCGCAGCCATTGCCCCACCGGCCAGCAGCATCAGCCCCGTTGCTACGATCAACTTCTTCATCTAGCGCATTCCTTGTACAGATAAAAGTCGAAAAGGGCGCAGCATTGCGCCCTGCAAACCTCAATACCGCATTGCGCCAACCTTGGCCAGCGCCGTTTGGTTTCAGCTGTTGGCGATGCGGAAGCCAACCTTCAGGGTGACCTGAAAATGGGCAGCCTTGTTGTCGCGAATATGCCCGCGGGTTTCCACCACTTCGAACCATTCCAGGTGCTTGATGCTCTTGCCGGCCTCGGCCAGGGCATTGTTGATTGCATCTTCGATGCTGGTGGGCGACGAACCTACCAGTTCGATCTTCTTGTAGGTGTGATGATCGGTCATGGGCGCTCTCCTGAGGTGTCGTGTGCGTTGAGCCTAGCAGCGCAGGCTGGGTTTACCTGCGAGCGGCGTTGGCTACAGAAAGTTCGATCGCACTTTCCTGAAGCGGCGCAGTCGCATTTCTTACAGCCCATTACTGCGAAGGAGATTCACCATGGCCCGCAACTCGCTGCGCAAGACCTCGCTGGAAAGCATGGAAGCCGAGATCGAAAACCTGCTGAGCGCTCTCGAGAACCTCAAGCACGACGCTTCGGAAGAGTCGCACAAGACCATGAAGGCGCTGCGCGGCAATGCCGAGAACGCCCTCAAGCACTCGCGCAGCCTGCTCAGTGATGCCTATGCCGAAGTCAAAACCCGCACCCGCGAAACCGGCATCGCCACCCGTGACTACGCCCAGGAACACCCTTGGACCACCGCTGGCGTGGCTGTTGGCGCCCTGGGCCTGCTGGCGGCCTACCTGATGTGCCGCCGCAACTAACCCACCTGCTGCTGCAATGCCTGGCGCAGCCACTGCGCCAGTTGCTCGGCGCGCCCGTCAGCGGCGCGTCGCGGCACCCACAAGGCCAGTGCCGCACGGGTGGGGGAGAAGCCCCACGGTGCGGCCAACCGCCCGGCCTTGAGGTCATCGGCAACCAAGGGTTGCGGCGCGATGGCCACCCCTAAACCCGCCACTGCCGCCTCAAGCAAGTAGTACAGATGCTCGAAGGCCTGCCCGTAATTCAACCCGTGCGCATCCAGCCCATGTTGCCCGGCCCAAGTCGGCCAAGCCTGCGGGCGCGAGGTGGTGTGGAGCACTGCTTCGCGTTGCAAAGCCACGGCTGGCGCGGCTTTCAAACGGTCGAAGCCCTCAAAGTGCGGGCTCATAACAGGGCCGATTCGCTCTTCGGCAAGCACATACACTTGCATATCCGCCGGCCACGGCGGTTCGGCGTATACCAGCAGCGCATCCAGGCCGGGGCGCCGAGGGTCAAGGTCGCCTTCACCGGCAGAAAGGTGCAAGCGTAGCTCTGGCAAGTCGGCTTTCAGGCGCCCCAGGCGTGGGATGAACCAGCGCGCCAACAGGCTGCCCGAGCAGCCGAGCACGAACGGCGCTTCATCGGCATCACGGGACAATTCTGCGCACACGCCCCGCAGCCGGTCGAACGCCTCGGCGCTGGCATCGCGCAGCCGGATACCGGCATCTGTGAGTTTGACGCCACGCCCGTCCTTGACGAACAAGGCGATGCCCAGATGCTCTTCGAGCACCTTGATCTGCCGGCTGACGGCACCATGGGTCACATGCAGCGCTTCGGCTGCCTGGCTGACACTGCTGAGCCGCGCGGTGGCCTCGAAGGCACGCAGGGCGTTGAGCGGGGGAAGATCCTGAGCCATAACGCGTGAGATTTCCTGACATGTTGGCGCAATCTTATCGGTTTTCAGCCGGGCCTGCTGTGGTTAGAGTAGTCCCATCGACCCGTGCCAGGCTGCCCAACCCCAGCCAGCACCGTCCCCAGCCAAAACGCCTATGGAGCGCCCCATGTCCCAGTCCCAATACCGTCCCGGCCCCGATGCCAACGGCCTGTTCGGCTCGTTCGGCGGCCGCTACGTTGCCGAAACCCTGATGCCACTGGTACTGGACCTCGCCCGCGAGTACGAAGCGGCCAAGGCCGACCCGCAGTTCCTCGAAGAGCTGGCGTACTTCCAGCGCGACTACATTGGCCGCCCCAACCCGCTGTACTTCGCCGAACGCCTGACCGAACACTGCGGCGGTGCAAAAATCTTCTTCAAACGTGAAGAGCTCAACCACACCGGCGCGCACAAGGTAAACAACTGCATCGGCCAGGTGTTGCTGGCCAGGCGCATGGGCAAAAAACGCCTGATTGCCGAAACCGGCGCCGGCATGCACGGCGTGGCCACCGCCACCGTGGCCGCCCGCTTTGGCCTGCCCTGCGTGATCTACATGGGCGCCACCGACATCGAGCGCCAGCAGGCCAACGTGTTCCGCATGAAGCTGCTGGGCGCCGAGATCGTCCCGGTCACTGCCGGCACCGGCACCTTGAAAGACGCCATGAACGAGGCCCTGCGCGACTGGGTCACCAACGTCGAAGACACCTTCTACCTGATCGGCACCGTGGCCGGCCCGCACCCTTACCCGGCCATGGTCCGCGACTTCCAGTCGATCATCGGCAAGGAAACCCGTGCCCAACTGCAAGAGAAGGAAGGCCGCCTGCCTGACAGCCTGGTCGCCTGCGTGGGCGGCGGCTCCAATGCCATGGGCCTGTTCCACGAGTTCCTGCAAGAGCCAAGCGTGCAGATCATCGGCGTCGAAGCCGGTGGCCATGGCGTGCACACCGACAAACACGCGGCCAGCCTCAACGGCGGCGTACCTGGTGTACTGCACGGCAACCGCACCTACCTGCTGCAAGACAACGACGGCCAGATCACCGACGCCCACTCCATTTCCGCAGGCCTGGACTACCCCGGCATCGGCCCGGAGCACGCCTACCTGCATGAAGTGAAGCGTGTGGAATACGTGAGCATCACAGACGACGAAGCGCTCGATGCGTTCCACGCCACCTGCCGCCTTGAAGGCATCATCCCGGCGCTGGAAAGCTCCCACGCCCTGGCCGAGGCCATCAAGCGCGCACCAAACCTGCCCAAGGACCACCTGATGGTGATCTGCCTGTCCGGTCGCGGCGACAAGGACATGCAAACCGTGATGAACCACATGGCCGCCCAGGAGAAACAGGCATGAGCCGTCTTGAAACCCGCTTCGCCGAACTGAAGGCCGAAGGCCGCGCTGCCCTGGTGACCTTCGTCACTGCCGGCGACCCTGGCTACGATGCTTCGCTGCGTGTGCTCAAAGGCCTGCCGGCCGCTGGCGCCGATGTGATCGAACTGGGCATGCCGTTCACCGACCCGATGGCCGACGGCGTGGCGATTCAGCTGGCCACCCTGCGCGCCCTGGAAGCAGGCCAGACCTTGGCCAAGACGCTGCAGATGGTTCGCGAATTCCGTGTCGAAAACCAGGCCACGCCCATCGTGCTGATGGGCTACTACAACCCGATTCACCGTTTCGGTGTGGATAAGTTCGTGGCTGAGGCCAAGCAAGCCGGTGTCGATGGCTTGATCATCGTCGACCTGCCGCCTGAGCACGATGCCGAGCTGGCTACCCCGGCCCAGGCCGCGGGGATCGACTTCATCCGCCTGACCACCCCGACCACCGACGATGCGCGCCTGCCGCGTGTGCTTGAGCGCAGCACAGGCTTCGTCTACTACGTGTCGGTGGCCGGCGTTACTGGCGCAGGCTCTGCGACCACCGAGCATGTCACCGAGGCGGTCGCCCGCCTGCGCCGGCATACCGACCTGCCGGTGAGCGTCGGTTTCGGTATTCGCACGCCTGAGCAGGCCGCTGCTATCGCGCGGTTGGCCGATGGTGTGGTGGTGGGCTCGGCGCTGGTCGACAAGATCGCCCACGCCAAAGACGCCGACCAGGCGGTCAACGATGTGCTGAGCCTGTGCTCGGCGCTGGCAGAAGGGGTGCGCGCTGCGCGTAAGTGAGCCACTAATCCACGCGGATGGCACCGGCTTCGCCGGTGTTCGCGGCACAAGGCCGCTCCTACACAGGTTACGCGGCTGTTGTCTTTACAGCGGCCCCTATCCGCCGAACATCGACAAATCCAACGGCCTGACCGCCCCCATCCAGATCGCATGGTCGCGGTGATCGGCCAGCTCATCCCCGGTCAGCGGGTGCAGAAACACCACCAACCCCTTGCGATACAGCGCCAGCCACGGCAGCACCACCCCGACCACCTCCGGCCCGAAAGCCAGCTGGCAGCTCCAGTCAGGGTGCGGCCCGACCGGCTTCTGGTGCATGCGCCCCATGCTCACGCCAAACAGCCGCGTCGCCTCTTCACACAGCTCGCGGGCTTGCGCCAGGGTTGTGGCGTCGTAGTACACATGGGCGTGATAGCCCTTGATCCTTTGCACGATAACTCCTGAATGCGGTCCAACCATCACCCACCTGCGAAGGGAGTGATGCGGTGAAAAATGCCGAAACCCCAGCGTTGAAACTGGTCCTGCTCGGTGCCGAGAGCAGCCTGGGCAATGCCCTGACGGTCCAGCTGCTGGCGCGCCAGCACGAGGTGATCGCCATCGTTGACGACCTCAGCCGCCATACCGCGCGCCCCGGCCTGCATTACAAGATAGGCGGGCTGGCTGATGCCGACCAGGCCGAGCAGAGCATGGCCGGTGGCTCGGCGGTGATTGCCTTGCTCTCGGCACTGGCCCCAGGCGACCTGCCAACCCAGCGCAAACTGTGCGAAGCCCTGCTGGCAGGGTTGGCGCGCACGACTATACGCCGGCTGTTGCTGGTGGGCGATTTTCAGGTGCTGGAAGGCGCCAGCGGCCACAGCAGCCTGGAGCGCGAGTGCATGGACCGGATTGTCGACGGGCTGCAACGTAGCGGCCTGCAATGGACAGTGATCAATGCCCCGGACGATGCGCCGGGCCTGAGCATCGAGCAGTTTCGCCACAATGAGGCAGCGCTGGCGCCCGACCAGGCCAAGCGCTTGCGCGACCTGGCGCGGGTTGCGGCGGGCCTGGTCGATACGCTGGAGCTGGGCTTGCACAAAGGCGAACACCTGAACTTCGTGGTGTAGCGGGGCAAGCCACACGGTCGCGTGTAGGAGCGGCCTTGTGTCGCGATGGGCTGCGAAGCAGCCCCGGCAGTATCAGCGTGGGGGCACACATATTGGGGGTGCTGCGCACCCCATTCGCGACACAAGGCCGCTCCTACATGGACCGAGTGACCTCCGAATCAGCGATTTCAACGCCTACAGGCCTCGCTCGCTCTCCAGCCAATCCACAAACCTTGCAATCAACGCCCCGCGCCTTTTACGCGGCGGCAGCACCGCGTAATAGCCCCGCGCCGAGCGCAAGCTGCCTTCGAACGGCCTGCACAGCAGGCCTTGCTCCACCAACCCATCCACCAGATGCCCCCAGCCAATCGCCACGCCTTGCCCGGCAAGCGCCGCCTGAATCAGCAGGGTGTAGTTATCAAAACGCAGTTGCCCGGCCGGGGGCGCGCTGTGCAGCCCAAAGCCGCGAAACACTCCAGCCCAGTCGAACCAGCGGCTGGCCTGCTCACCGCGCAAATGCAGCAACGGCAAATGCTGCAAAGCCTCGGCAGGCAAGGCGTTGCCAGGCATCAAGCGCGGGCTGCACACGGGGAAAACCTCCTCATCGAACAGCCAGCGGCTTTCGCCCTGGTGAAAGCGCCCATCCCCGAACAACACCGCCACGTCGATATCCGGGCGCAACATGCCCTGGCTGCGCTCGCCAGTGACCAAGCTCACATCCACCTGTGGATAAGCCTGGTGAAAACGCTGCAGCCGCGGCATCAACCAGAACGCCGCGAAGGCAAAGTCGGTCGCCACCTGCAACACCTCACGTTGCCCACGGCCACTGGCTTGGGCCACCCCGTCATCCATGGCCTGCAACCCCAGGTGCACCTGTTCGAACAGCAACTGGCCCGCTTCGGTGAGGGCGATCCCGCGGTAGATGCGGTCGAACAGCCGCGTGCCCAACTGGGCCTCCAACCGCTTGACCTGCTGGCTCACCGCCGGCTGCGTGGTGCCCAGCTCCAGCGCTGCGGCGGTAAACCCACGCAGGCGGGCAGCGGTTTCGAAAACGCGCAGGGTGTCGAGGGGCAACTCGGCAAGGTGATCAAACATAACTCTGGCTAATCCCAGTCATTGCCCGGCATGGGCTTTACCGCGTTTATCCACAGCTCCATGCTCGATTGCAAGCGATCACCATAACTTCTAACGATGGAAGGCCCCATGCAGCGACCCAATATCCTGTTCATCATGGCCGACCAGATGGCCGCGCCCATGCTGCCCATCTACAGCCCATCGCCGATTCGCATGCCCCACCTTGCCAGGCTCGCCGAGCAAGCCGTGGTGTTCGACGCGGCCTACTGCAACAGCCCGCTGTGCGCGCCATCGCGCTTTACCTTGGTCAGCGGCCAGTTGCCCAGCCGTATCGGCGCCTACGACAATGCTGCCGACTTTCCTGCCGACGTGCCCACCTATGCGCATTACCTGCGCCGCCTCGGCTACCGCACGGCGCTGTCGGGCAAGATGCACTTCTGCGGCCCCGACCAGTTGCACGGCTACGAAGAACGGCTGACCAGCGATATCTACCCCGCCGACTACGGCTGGGCGGTGAACTGGGATGCCCCCGACCAGCGCCCCAGCTGGTACCACAACATGTCTTCGGTGCTGCAAGCAGGCCCCTGTGTGCGCACCAACCAGCTGGACTTCGACGAAGAGGTCGTGTTCAAGGCCCGCCAATACCTGTACGACCACGTGCGTGAAGCCGATGGCCGGCCGTTCTGCCTGACCGTGTCGATGACCCACCCCCACGACCCCTACACCATCCCCAAGCGCTACTGGGATCGCTACCAGGGTGTGGATATCCCCATGCCCCGCGCTGAAATGGCGCAACACCAGCTCGATGCGCATTCGCAGCGCCTGCTCAAGGTCTACGACCTATGGGACAAGCCGCTGCCTGTGGACAAAATCCGCGATGCCCGGCGCGCCTACTTCGGCGCCTGCAGTTACATTGACGACAACATCGGGCAACTGCTGCAAACCCTCGAAGAGTGCGGCCTGAGCGACGACACCGTGGTGGTGTTTTCCGGCGACCACGGCGACATGCTCGGCGAACGCGGGCTCTGGTACAAAATGCACTGGTTCGAAATGTCGGCCCGGGTGCCGCTGCTGGTGCATGCACCCAAACGCTTTCAGCCGGCGCGGGTTGCCGCCTGCGTGTCCACCTGCGATTTGCTGCCAACCCTGGTGGAACTGGCGGGTGGCGCTGTGGATAACCAACTGCACCTGGATGGCCGCTCACTGCTGGGCCATCTGCAAGGGCAGGGCGGGCATGACGAGGTGATCGGCGAATACATGGCCGAAGGCACCGTCGGCCCACTGATGATGATCCGGCGCGGCAACTACAAGTTCGTGTACAGCGAGGACGACCCGTGTCTACTCTTCGACCTGAGCATTGACCCGCACGAGCGGGAGAACCTCACCGGCAGCCCCGACCACCAGGCGCTGCTGCAGGCATTTGTCGATGAAGCGAAGCAGCGCTGGGACATTCCGGCCCTGCGCCAGCAGGTACTGGCCAGCCAACGGCGCCGGCGCCTGGTGGCCGAGGCGCTGGCCATCGGCAAGCTGAAAAGCTGGGACCACCAACCTTGGGTGGATGCCAGCCAACAGTACATGCGTAACCACATCGATCTCGATGACCTCGAGCGCAAGGCACGTTATCCACAGCCCGCACCCCTGGATTGAGTAGAGAGGCCGCCATGCAGAAGTTCTTCCCCACCGTGCTCGCCCTGGCCCTGAGCCTGGGCACGGCCCACGCCGCCGACAGCGACGCACAATGCAGCACCGTGAAGCTGGCCGACCCCGGCTGGAGCGACATCGCCACCACCAATGCCATCGCCCGCCTGCTGCTCGAAAGCCTGGGTTACCAGGTGAAAATCGACAGCCTGGCGGTGCCGATCATCTATGGCGGCCTGAAAGACGGCAAGGTCGACGCGTTTCTCGGCAACTGGATGCCTGCGCAGCAAGGTTTCCATGACAAGTTCGTCGCCAATGGCGATGTCCACCGGCTGGCGCGCAACCTTGAGGGCACCGAGTTCACCCTGGCAGTACCGGACTATGTGTGGAACGCCGGGGTAAAAGACTTCGCCGACCTGCAAAACCATGCCGATCAGTTCGACAAGAAGCTGTACGGCATCGGCTCTGGCGCGCCGGCCAACCTGTCACTCAAGGAAATCATCGCCAACAACGACTTCAACCTAGGGCAATGGAAGCTGATCGAGTCCAGCGAGCAGGCGATGCTCACCCAGGTGGGCCGGGCGGTGAAGAAGCAGCAGTTCGTCACGTTCCTGGGCTG
This sequence comes from Pseudomonas farsensis, assembly GCF_014268805.2. Lineage (GTDB taxonomy): Bacteria > Pseudomonadota > Gammaproteobacteria > Pseudomonadales > Pseudomonadaceae > Aquipseudomonas > Aquipseudomonas farsensis. Next base: position 643,988 of record NZ_JABWRF020000002.1, on the reverse strand, counting down.
GACACCGCACCCGATGAACGTGAAGCTGAAGATGCATTACCTGACCGGCGGCGAAAAATGGTTTGGCAGCAAGGGCGAAGTGTTTACCCTGACCCGCAAAGGTTATCCACAAGCCTGCCCGAATGCGGCGAAACTGCTGAGCAACCTGGCGTTCACACTGGACATGGAAAACACCATCATGGCCGAGAATGTGGATAAGAAGCTGAGCTTCGATGACGCCGCCAAGGCTTGGGTGAAGGCCCATCCGCAGGTGCTGGAGGGGTGGTTGGCCGGGGTCACGAGTAAAACCGACGGTGATGCCCTGGCGGCCGTCAAAGCCAAGCTCTAACGCCGCCATCGCAGCTGGGCACAGCCCCTGTAGGAGCGGCCTTGTGTCGCGAAAGGGGCGCGAAGCGCCCCCGTCGATATCAACTAGTTGCACATATCCTGGGGCCGCTTCGCGCCCCATCGCGACACAAGGCCGCTCCTACACCCACCAGCACGAGAAAACCCATGCATCGCCTTTCCCACCTGCTGCCGTTCCTCACCTGGCTACCCCGCCAGTCAGGCCGCAGCCTGCGCCAGGACCTGCTGGTGGGCTTGAGCGGTGCCATCCTCGCGCTGCCGCAATCCATCGCCTACGCCTTGATTGCCGGCCTGCCCGTGGAATACGGCCTGTACGCAGCGATTGTCCCGGTGCTGATCGCCTGCTTGTGGGGCTCGTCCTGGCACCTGATCTGCGGCCCAACCGCTGCCATCTCCATCGTCCTGTATGCCAGCATCAGCCCGCTGGCGGTGGCGGGCAGTGGGGACTACGTCACCCTGGTGCTGCTGCTGACCTTCCTCGGAGGCGTGTTCCAGCTGCTGTTGGGCCTGCTGCGCTTCGGCGCGGTGGTCAATTTCGTGTCCCACTCGGTTGTATTGGGGTTCACCTTGGGCGCTGCCATCGTTATCGCCCTCGGCCAGTTGCCAAACCTGCTGGGGCTGGACCTGCCGAGCCAGGCTACCGCGCTGAAAGCATTGCAGGAACTGGCCGGGCACGTGGGTGACGTCGACCTGCCATCGCTGGCCCTGGGCCTGGCGACACTGCTGATCGGCGTTACGCTGAAACTCTGGCGCCCACGCTGGCCGAGCCTGTTGATAAGTCTATTGCTGGTCAGCCTGACGGCATGGCTTCTACCGGGTATCTTCGGCCATGTGCCGCGAGTACCGGCATTCGTCGGGCAACTGCCGCCGCTAAGCCCGCTGCCACTGACCGACCTTGAGCTGATCCTGCGGCTGCTACCCAGTGCGGTTGCGGTTGGCATGCTTGGGCTGGTCACCAGCCTGTCTATCGCCCGGTCGCTATCTGCACGCTCCGAGCAGATGATCGACGCCGACCAGGAAATCCGTGCGCAGGGCCTGTCGAACATCATCGGTGCGTTTTTCTCGGGCTACCTGTCGTCCGGCTCGTTCACCCGCTCCGGGCTCAGCTTCGAAGCCGGTGCCCGCTCGCCCATGGCGGGGGTGTTCTCGGCATTGTGGCTGGCGCTGTTCGCAGTCACCGGCGCCGGGTTGATCGCGCACCTGCCGGTCCCGGCCATGGCCGGGAGCATCCTGCTGATCTGCTGGGGGTTGGTTGACCACCGCGGCATGCGCGCGCTGTTCCGGGTCAGCCGTTCGGAGTTTCTGGTGATGGCGCTGACGGCGGCGGCAACGCTGCTGCTGGAGCTGCAAACGGCGATCTATGCCGGGGTGCTGGCGTCGCTGTTTTTCTACCTGAAACGCACCTCGCGGCCACGGGTGCAGCAGAGCCGTGAAGGCGAGGCCGATGTGTTGCGGGTAGGCGGGTCGATCTTCTTTGGCGCGGCGCATTACCTGCAGGTGCGCTTGCAGCGCTGCGAAGGCCCGCATGTGGTGATCGATGCGCGGCAGGTGAACTTCATCGACTATTCGGGTGTGGATATGTTGCACCGCGAGGCGCGGCGCCTGCTGCGCAGTGGCGGCAGCCTGACCCTGCAGCGGGCCAGGCCGCAGGTGGTGGAGGAGTTGCACAAGCTGGAAGGGCCGCAAAACTGCCCGATCCGTTTTGAGGAGTAACAAGGTGGGGATTCCATGGTTTCTGGCCAGTCTCTTTTGATTTGTGTAGGAGCGGCCTTGCTCACGTCCTGTGGGGCGCTGACGCCTGCCCTGCGATTGGGCCTCAGCCTCGCGCCAACTGCCGGCGCAGTTCATCCAGCACCGGCCCGGTATCAGGCCGCACCCCACGCCAGATGTAAAACGCCTCTGCCGCCTGCTCGGCGAGCATGCCCAGCCCATCCAGCACCTTGGCCGCGCCAAGCTTGCTGGCCCACAGGCAGAACGGCGTCGGCTCCTTGCCATACATCATGTCGTAACACACCGTGCGCCCAGGCTCGACCAGGCTGTCGGCAATCGGCGGCAGCTCGCCGGCAAGGCTTGCCGAAGTGGCGTTGATAATCACGTCCACCGGCTCCTGCAACCAGGCAAAACCGCTGGCAACCACCGGCCCCAGTTCATCGAACTCATGGGCCAGTTGCTCGGCCTTTTCTACCGTGCGGTTGGCGATGACCAGCGATTGCGGGTTGTGCGCCAGCATCGGCTCCAGCACGCCACGCACCGCACCGCCCGCGCCCAGGATCAGAATGCGCTTGCCCGCCAACACCACCCCGGCGTTCACCGTGAGGTCACGCACAAGCCCCGCACCATCGGTGTTATCGCCCTGCAAGGTGCCGTCGGCCAGTTTGCTCAAGGTATTCACCGCCCCGGCACGCCGCGCCCGTGGCGTGAGGCTGTCGCACAAGCGGTAGGCCTCTTCCTTGAATGGCACGGTGACGTTGGCGCCGCTGCCTTGCTTGAAGAAGCCCAGCGCGCAGTCACTGAAGTCGTCCAGCGGGGCCAGCAGCGTGGCGTATTCGAGCTGCTCGCCGGTCTGGTCGGCGAACAGGCGGTGAATCAGCGGCGACTTGCTGTGGCCGATGGGGTTACCGAAAACGACGTACTGGTCCATGGCGGTTCCTTGTTTATCCACAGGCTTACTGGGCGAGCCAGTCGCGGTCCTGCAGGAAGTAATCGGTCAGGCGCGCTTCTTCGCTGCCTGGCGCCGCCTTCCAATCGTAACCCCAGCGCACCTGCGGTGGCAGCGACATGAGGATCGACTCGGTGCGCCCGCCCGATTGCAGGCCAAACAGGGTGCCACGGTCGTAGACCAGGTTGAATTCGACGTAGCGGCCACGGCGGTATTCCTGGAATTCACGCTGCTCGGCGGTGTACGGCGTGGCCTTGCGGCGCTGGATGATCGGCAGGTAAGCATCGACGTAGGCATCACCGATGGCGCGGATGAACGCGAAGCAGGTGTCAAAGTCCCACTCGTTCAGGTCGTCGAAGAACAGCCCGCCAATACCGCGTGGCTCGCCACGGTGCTTGAGGTGGAAATAGCGGTCGCACCAGGCTTTGTAGCGCGGGTACACATCGGCGCCAAACGGCGCGCAGGCCTGCTCGGCAACGCGGTGCCAGTGGATGCAGTCTTCCTCGACGCCGTAGTACGGGGTCAGGTCGAAGCCGCCGCCGAACCACCACACGGCCTCTTCACCTTCTTTTTCGGCGATGAAAAACCGCACATTGGCGTGGGAAGTCGGAACATGCGGGTTGTGCGGGTGAATCACCAGCGATACGCCCAGCGCCTCGAAGCCACGCCCAGCCAGCTCCGGGCGGTGGGCGCTGGCCGACGGCGGCAGGCCGCTGCCGAACACATGGCTGAAGTTCACGCCGCCTTTCTCGATCACATTGCCGTCGCCGATCACCCGCGTGCGCCCCCCGCCACCGGCTTCGCGCACCCAGGCGTCCTCGACGAAGCGGGCGCCGCCGTCTTCGGTCTCGAGGGCAGTGCAGATGCGGTCTTGCAGGTCGAGCAGGTAGGCTTTCACGGCCTCGGTGCGGCTGGTCATCGGGTCACCTGGAGCGGGTGGGGAAAATTTGCCGCGTAGCATACCACCGGCCAACCCCGCGCCGCAGTTGACGGCGATCAAGCAAAGGCGTCCGATAGAAGGCCTTTAACGAGCCCGACGACAGGAGTGTGAAATGGCCAAGCGTATCCAGTTCAGCCAGCATGGTGGCCCGGAAGTCCTGCAACTGGTGGAGTTCGACCCGGCTCCGCCCGGCCCGCAGCAGGTGCGCGTGCGCAACCATGCCATCGGCCTGAACTTCATCGACACCTATTTCCGCAGCGGGCTGTACGCACCGCCTGCGCTGCCGTCTGGCCTGGGCACCGAAGCCGCGGGCGTTGTAGAAGCAGTGGGCGAGGGCGTCAGCCGGCTCAAGGTGGGCGACCGCGTGGCCCATGCCGTTGGGCCGCTGGGCGCCTACAGCGAGGTGCATACGTTGCCAGAGGCCAACCTGGTCAAGCTGCCCGACAGCATCAGCTTCGAACAGGCAGCTGCGGTGATGCTCAAGGGCCTGACCACGCAGTACCTGCTCAAGCAGACCTACGCCGTGCAGCCGGGCGACATCATCCTGTTCCACGCAGCAGCCGGGGGCGTGGGCTCGCTGGCGTGCCAATGGGCCAAGGCGCTGGGCGCCAAGTTGATCGGCACCGTCAGTTCAGCCGAGAAAGCCGAACGGGCCAAGGCCCTCGGCGCCTGGGCAACCATCGACTACAGCCACGAAGACGTCGCCCAGCGCGTGCTGGAACTGACCGACGGGAAAAAATGCCCGGTGGTGTATGACGGCGTCGGTGCCGACACCTGGCTGACTTCGCTGGACTGCTTGCAGCCGCGCGGCTTGATGGTGAGTTTCGGCAATGCCTCGGGGGCGGTGAGCGGGGTGAACCTGGGCATTCTTTCGCAGAAAGGCTCGCTGTACGTGACCCGCCCGACCCTTGCCAGTTACGCCAACAATGCCGAGAACACCCAGGCCATGGCCGACGACCTGTTCGCGATGATCGCCAGCGGCAAGCTGGTTGTGGATATCCAGCAGCGCTATCCGCTGAGTGAAGCGGCCAAGGCCCAGGCTGAGCTGTCGGCACGACGGACGGTGGGGTCGACTGTGTTGTTGCCTTGAAGTCCGCATGTCGGTTATGTGCCCCCTGCACCGGCCTCATCGCAGGCTGGCGCCAGGCATATCTCCTTGTGGCGAGTTCCCTTGTGGCGAGCGGGCTTGTCCCGCGTTGGGCTGCGCAGCAGCCCTGAAAACTCAAGGGTAATCCTCAGGGCTGCTGTGCAGCCCAACGCGGGACAAGCCCGCTCGCCACGAACCGCCGCTATGGCCTCACCCCGCCCGGACGACCTGGCCGGTAGCCAGGTCGCGAATCACACTCGGGTTCTTGCGCCCACCCAAGGCGCCGCCGAGCACCATGTCCAGCTGGCGATGGAAATACTGCTCCACCCGCAACCGGGTTTTCGCCGCCGGGCGCCCAGCAGGGTTGCAGGAGGTCGAAATCAGCGGCCCCACCAGCGAACACAGTTCACGCACCTGCGGGTGGTCACTGACCCGCAGCGCCACGGTGTCGTGCTGGCCGGTCACCCACTCGGGCAACAGGTCCTGATGCGGCACCAGCCAAGTGTTCGGCCCAGGCCAGGTGCTGCCCATGCGGTCGATCCAGTCTTCAGGGAAGTCTTCGAAGAGGAAATCGAACTGGCGAATGTTGTCGGCGACCAGAATCAGGCCTTTATCCACAGGCCGCGACTTGAGCGCCAGCAGGCGATACACCGCGTCTTCGTTCCATGGGTCGCAGCCCAGGCCCCAGACCGCTTCGGTTGGATAGGCGATCACCGCGCCGGCCTTGATCTCTCGTGCGGCTTGCTGCACACGCCAACTGCTCACCATTTTGTCTCTCTCCGCCTATAAGCCTTGGTGCGCAGTGTACTTAGCCCGACCGGGCAAACCAACGGCCACCTTCACTGCTGACCCTGCCTTCAAGCTCCAGTTCGGTGAGGCTGGCCAGCACCCGCGCCAGCGCCTGGCCACTGCTATGGGCCAGGCCCTCGCTGGTCTGCGGGGCGGCGTGCAGCAGTGCCAGCAGCGGGTGCGCGGGTTTGTCCACAGCCGCGGGGGGCAGGTTCTGCCAGCCGCGCAGGGTTTGCAGAATCTGCTCGACGCTTTCTACCAGCAACGCGCCGTCACGAATCAACTGGTGGCAGCCTTTGGCGCCCGGGTGATGGATAGAGCCCGGTATGGCATACACCTCACGCCCCTGTTCGGCGGCCAGCCGTGCGGTGATCAGCGAACCGCTGGCCAAACTTGCCTCAACCACCAGCACCCCCAGCGACATGCCGCTGATGATGCGATTGCGGCGGGGGAAGTTGCCGGGTAGCGGGCCTGCGTCCAAGGGGTACTCCGAAACCAGCGCGCTGCCGCTGTCGAGCATGGCCCTGGCGAGGTCGCGGTGGCGCTGTGGATAAAGTTTTTGCAGGCCCGTGCCGAGCACCCCGATTGTGCGCCCGCCAGCCTTCAATGCTGCCCGGTGTGCAGCACCGTCGATGCCCAGGGCAAGGCCACTGGTGATGGTAAAACCGGCCAGCGAGAGGCAGCGCGAAAAGGCCCCGGCGGTGTCCAGCGCAGGGGGCGACGCACGCCTGCTACCCACCACGGCCAACTGCGGTTGTTCGAGTAATGTGGGGTCACCAGCGACGAACAACAGCGGCGGCGGGTCGTCGATTTCGGCCAGTAATGCCGGGTAGCCCGGCCCGTCCCACATCAGTAAATGCTGGCCCGGACGCTCTAGCCAGGCCATTGCAGCCAGTGCGCCGTCGCGTACCTGCGGGCTGCGCCGGGCATCGATGCTGGCGGCCGGAAGGCCTAGCGAACGCCACGCGCTGGCCGGTGCGCTGAGCGCAGAAGAGGCATTGCCGAACGCTTCGATGAGCGTATGAAAGCGCCGCAAACCGGTATCGGGCAGGCTGTGCAGACGCAGCCGCGCCTCAAGTTCCGAAGGCGGGCACGGCGAAGGATCGAACAGCGGCATAGGGATCATCCTTGATCGATAGGCGGCCATCGACATGGCACAACCTGTGGATAACTGTGTTGATAACGCTTTGAAAACCTGTCCATCAAATGCGCTATAAGCGCACCATTCACACCCTAGCCGAGCTTTCGCAGGTGCCTTGCCAACCTTTTCCCTTTATTATGTGTGCTCAGGTGCGACACGCGTAGCGTGTCTCCTCCACCAAGCTGTATGGTCAGCTTGATGGGATTTCTGCAAGGAAATCGAATACTTGGGTATCCATCCCCAAGAAACAAAACCAACCCAGAAGTCCACTGCCTTCAAGGACTTACCGCTGCGGCGGATGGCAAACCCCAAGGTCGTTCAGCTCTCGGTAGCACGACCGCAGAACCGGTACTCCCGGTTTTGGAGAGCCTCTTAGACTTAACCCACGCGGGAGTGTAGATCCCCGCAGGGGTCTCCTCCTGCTCCTTTTAATTGCAGGAGGTAACAAGTAACCGACCAACGGTCATTACCGTCTTGGCTCGGATTTTCCTCAGGAGACATGAGCGGAAGCTCTGTCTGTCATTGTCCAACTGCCGCCCACATGGAGCAGTAGCGGACTCGTTGTACGACCAACGGTAGCCTACGACGGCATGCACTACTGGCAACGGTGGTGTGTGAAGCCCGTCTGACAATGTAGCCCCCATCTCGGGTGCATTCTCTCCGCGAGGAGGTGTGCAGAGACTCGGAGCAGTGCCGGGTTAAGGCGCTAGGCTGACTGGTATGGGCAACATATGTGAACTACTGATAAACACCGTAAACATAGCCAAGCCAAAGCTGCTGACAGGCTTGAACCAAAAGGTACGTGATCGGTTATTCCCGTCTGAGCTGGGGATACGTCGTCTTCCGAGATCACCGGTGAAAAAGGTAGGTCCTAACCCAGTCGTGTGACAGACAGGGAACGTGGTAAGCCCGTATCGCTGCCCTTTGGGCAGGTGAACCGTAAGGAACACTGTTGGCGGTGCGGGTATGGGATCGCAGAGAAAGCGAACGCCAGGTTGTAATGGCTTGGATAGGGGTTGGAACATCACCCCACGGGAAACCGGGCAGACTTCTGCGTGGTCTTCTGCCGCAATGACTCTGACTGAGACCGTCTCATCAACTTCAGGGCTGGCTTCATTGGCCCTTGATCTTCCAACCCTGACGGGGTGCATACGCCCCTCAGGGGTACGTGCGCCTTCCGCTCGGGTGGTATCACTTTGAGAGGAAAGCAGCATGAAAGAGCTCAGCCAGCAAGGTGAGCCTGCGCTTTCCGGCACTCCGCAACAATGGCACGACGTCGATTGGCGTCGGGTTCAACGGAATGTCCGGGAAATGCAGGTGCGAATTGCGAAGGCTTGTCGGGAAGGCAAATGGCGCAGGGTTAAATCCCTGCAACGAATGCTTACTCGCTCGAAGTCGGCCAGATACTTGGCTGTACGGAGAGTCACGGAAAATCAGGGAAGCCGTACGGCGGGAGTCGATAGGCAACTCTGGGACACACCCATCGCGAAATGGAACGCGGTTGGTCAGTTGAAGACGCGGGGTTACCGGGCTCGGCCACTACGGCGAGTCTACATCCCGAAGTCGGATGGACGGGAACGCCCATTGGGCATACCGACCATGACGGATAGGGCTATGCAAGCGCTGTACATGCTGGCCCTGTCTCCCATCGCCGAAACCCATGGCGATCCTAATAGCTACGGCTTCAGGATCGAACGTTGTACGGCGGATGCGATGGCTCAGCTCTTCCTGTGTCTTTCCAAACAGGCTTCCGCCTGTTGGGTTTTGGACGCAGACATCGAAGGGTTCTTCGACAACATCAACCACGAATGGCTGCTAAGGAATGCCCCTACGGATACCCGGATGCTTCAGCAGTGGTTAAAGGCTGGAGTCATCCACAAGGGGCAGTTGCACGCAACGGACGCAGGCACGCCACAAGGGGGAATTATCTCCCCGGTGTTGGCAAATCTGGCACTGGATGGTCTGGAAACACTCCTCAAGCAATACCTAGGAGTGGCAAGGGCGAAGAAACTGAAGGTGAATGTGGTGCGATACGCAGATGACTTCGTGATTACTGGCACCTCCTCGGAGGTGCTTGAGAACGAAGTAAAACCTTGGGTAGAACAGTTCCTCGCGACGCGAGGGCTGCGGTTGTCACTCAAGAAAACGCGTGTTGCTCACATCGACGAAGGCTTCGACTTCCTTGGATGGAGTTTCCGGAAATACGACGGAACGTTACTGATCAAGCCGAGCAAGAAGAACGTTAAGGCGTTCTATAGCAAGGTTCGAGAGGTGATCGACTCTCACAAGACGGTGAGGCAGGGCGACTTGATCCGAATGCTAAACCCGATGCTGAGAGGGTGGGCTCTGTACCACCAGCCAGTAGTTGCCAAACAAGCGTACAGCCGTATGGACAACAGAGTGTTTATCAAACTCTGGCGATGGGCAAAGAGGCGGCACCCAAACAAGTCCCTCGACTGGGTCAGGAAGAAGTATTTTCGGGCCTCAGGGGACAGGAAATGGGTGTTCGCGACCACAGTATTGGAGGAAAATGGGACGAAACGGGAGTTCGAGTTGTACTCGCTTGCGAGTACTCCGATCGAGCGGCACAGAAAGGTGAGTGGGGAATATAACCCCTACGATCCAGCCATGGAGGCCATGGGCGAGAAACTCCGGATGGACCGGATGCTGAATAAGCTGAAGTACCGGAAACAAATCGGAAATTTATTCGCCAGCCAGAACGGCCTGTGCCTGCTTTGCAAACAACCGATCACCAAGGAAACAGGGTGGCACGACCACCACATCATCCACCGGGCCGTAGACGGTGGTGACGCTTTGGCCAATCGGGTACTCTTGCATCCTAATTGTCACAACCAGCTCCACACGCGTGGTCTGCACGTGAGCAAACCGGCTTCCATTGGAAGCTTGGTGAAGGCTTGAGCCGTATGCGCTGAAAGGCGCACGTACGGTTCTTAGGGGGGAGCTGGCCAGTAATGGCCGGTTCCCACCCGACTTTTCAACCGACCGCACAGTGACTGCCTGACCCTATGGCTATTTTGAACATTCTCGAATTCCCGGACCCGCGCCTGCGCACCCTTGCCAAACCGGTGACGGTTTTTGACGACGCCCTGCGCCAGCTGATCGACGACATGTTCGAGACCATGTACGAAGCGCCTGGCATCGGCCTGGCCGCGACCCAGGTCAACGTGCACCTGCAGGTAGTGGTCATGGACCTCAGCGAAGATCGCAGCGAGCCGCGGGTGTTCATCAACCCCAGCGTCGAAGAGCTGACCGACGACATGGGGCAGTACCAGGAAGGTTGCCTGTCGGTGCCCGGCTTCTACGAGAACGTCGACCGCCCACTGCGCGTTCGGGTCAAGGCCCAGGACCGCGACGGCAAGCCTTTCGAGCTCGAAGCCGAAGGCCTGTTGGCGGTGTGCGTGCAGCACGAGTTCGATCACCTGAACGGCAAGCTGTTCGTCGACTACCTGTCCCAACTCAAACGCGACCGGATCAAGAAGAAGCTGGAAAAGCAGCACCGCCAGCAAGCCTGACCCCCACCGCCCTGAAGGCTTGCTCCGGCAAGCCTTTTTCTTTTTTGCAGCGAGAACTCCATGCGCATCGTCTTTGCAGGCACCCCAGAGTTTGCCGCCGAACACCTCAAGGCCTTGCTCGACAGCCCCTACCAGATCGTGGCCGTCTACACCCAGCCCGACCGCCCAGCAGGGCGTGGCCAGAAGCTCATGCCGAGTGCGGTCAAGGCACTGGCCGTGGCCCACGGCATCCCGGTGCTGCAGCCGCCAACCCTGCGCAATGCCGAGGCCCAGGCCGAACTCGCGGCACTGCAGCCGGACCTGATGGTAGTGGTCGCCTATGGTTTGATCCTGCCGCAGGCGGTGCTGGATATCCCGCGCCTGGGCTGCATCAATAGCCACGCCTCGCTGCTGCCACGCTGGCGCGGTGCTGCGCCGATCCAGCGCGCCGTCGAAGCCGGCGATGCCGAGAGCGGCGTTACCGTGATGCGCATGGAAGCCGGCCTGGACACAGGCCCCATGCTGCTCAAGGTGGTCACCCCAATCACCAGCGATGACACCGGTGGCAGCTTGCATGACCGCCTCGCGCAAATGGGCCCGCCAGCGGTGGTGCAAGCCATCGCGGGCCTGGCCGACGGCAGCCTGCACGGCGAAGTGCAGGACGACGCCCTGGCCACTTATGCACACAAGCTGAACAAGGACGAGGCGCGCATCGACTGGAGCCGCCCGGCCATCGAGCTTGAGCGCCTGATCCGCGCCTTCAACCCGTGGCCGGTGTGCCACAGCACATTGGATGGCGAGAGCGTCAAAGTGCTGGCCGCAAGCCTGGCCAGCGGCCACGGCGCACCGGGCGAAATCCTCAGCGCCAGCAAAGACGGCCTGGTGGTGGCCTGTGGTGACCAGGCGCTCAGCCTGACCCGCCTGCAATTGCCCGGCGGCAAGGCGCTGAACTTCAGTGACCTGTTCAACAGCCGCCGCGAGAAGTTCGCCAGCGGCAAGGTACTTGGCCAATGAACCCGCGCCTCGCCGCCGCCCGCGCCCTGGCAGCTGTCCTCAGCGGCAAGGCTTCGCTGAACAGCTCGCTGCCGGCGCAGTTGGACAAAGTCGATGAACGCGACCGTGGCCTGACCCAGGACTTGGCCTTCGGCACCGCCCGCTGGCAGCCGCGCCTGGACCTGTTGGCCGCGCAACTGCTGCAGAAGCCTTTCAAAGCCGCCGACGCCGATGTGCAGGCGCTGCTGCTGGTGGGTTTGTACCAGCTGTTCTACACCCGTATTCCGGCCCACGCCGCCATCGGCGAAACCGTGGGCTGCGCCGACAAGCTGAAAAAGCCGTGGGCCAAGGCGTTGCTCAATGCCGTGCTGCGCCGCGCCCAGCGCGAAGGCCAGGAGCTGCTGGCCAGCATGGAGCGCGATCCGGTGGTGCGCACCGCTCACCCGCGCTGGCTGCAAAAGTCGCTCAAGGCGTTCTGGCCTGAGCAGTGGGAAGCCATCTGCGCCGCCAACAACGCGCACCCGCCGATGATCCTGCGGGTCAACCGCCGCCACCACAGCCGCGATACGTACCTGGCGCTGCTGGCCGAAGCCGGCATCGGCGCCAGCGCCTGCCAGTACAGCCGTGACGGCATCGTGCTGGCCGAAGCCTGCGACGTTCGCGGCCTGCCGGGCTTTGCCGAAGGCTGGGTGAGCGTGCAGGACGAAGCCGCGCAGTTGTCTGCCGACCTGCTCGAACTGGCCCCCGGCCAGCGCGTGCTCGACGCCTGCTGTGCACCCGGCGGCAAGACCTGCCACCTGCTCGAAGCCGAAGCGGGCCTGGCGCAGATGGTCGCCATCGACCTCGAAGCCAAGCGCCTGACCCGCGTGCGCGAAAACCTCGAGCGCCTGCAACTGGACGCCGAGCTGATCGCCTGCGACGCTCGCGACACGGCCAGCTGGTGGGACGGCAAACAGTTCCAGCGCATTCTGCTGGACGCCCCGTGCTCGGCCACCGGCGTCATCCGCCGCCACCCCGACATCAAGCTGACCCGCCAGGCCGACGACATCCCGGCCCTGGCCGCGCTGCAAGGCGAGCTGCTCGACGCGTTGTGGCCGACGCTTGAAGTAGGCGGCATCCTGCTGTACGCCACCTGCTCGAGCCTGCCCACCGAGAACACCGAGGTGATCGCCGCCTTCCTCGCCCGCACCCCCGGTGCCCGCGAGCTGGACCTGGCCACCGAAGCCGGCCTGCGCCAGCCCCACGGCCGGCAGTTGCTGGCCCAGGAAGGCGGCCACGACGGTTTCTACTATGCCAAGCTGATCAAGATCGCCGCCTCGCGCGGGTAGGGAGTAGCCGATGAAGATCATCATCCTCGGCGCAGGGCAGGTGGGCGGCACGCTGGCCGAACACCTGGCCAGCGAAGCCAACGACATTACCGTGGTGGATACCGATGGCGACCGCCTGCGCGACCTGGGCGACCGCCTCGACATCCGCACCGTGCAGGGCCGTGGCTCGCTGCCGACGGTGCTGCGCCAGGCTGGCGCCGACGACGCCGACATGCTGGTGGCGGTGACCAACAGCGACGAAACCAACATGGTTGCCTGCCAGGTGGCGTATTCGCTGTTCCACACCCCGACCAAGATCGCCCGCGTGCGCGAAACGGCCTACCTCACCCGCGAGGAGCTGTTCGACAACGACCACATCCCGGTCGATGTGCTGATCAGCCCGGAACAGGTGGTGACCAACTACATCAAGCGCCTGATCGAGCACCCAGGCGCGCTGCAGGTCATCGACTTCGCCGAGGGCAAGGCGCAACTGGTGGCAGTCAAGGCGTACTACGGCGGCCCGCTGGTGGGCCAGCAACTGCGCCAGATCCGCGCCCACATGCCCAACGTCGACACCCGCGTGGCGGCGATCTTCCGCCGCGACCGGCCGATCAAGCCGCAAGGCGACACGGTGATCGAGGCCGATGACGAGGTGTTCTTCATTGCTGCCAAGAAGGACATCCGTGCGGTCATGGGCGAGCTGCGGCGCATCGACGAAACCAACAAGCGGGTGGTGATCGCCGGTGGCGGGCAGATTGGCGAGCGCCTGGCCGAGGCCATCGAAAGCCGCTACCAGGTGAAGATCATCGAGATGAACCCGGCCCGCTGCCGGCAGCTGTCCGACACCCTGGAAAGCACCGTGGTATTGCAGGGCAGCGCTTCGGACAAGGACCTGATGCTCGAAGAGAACATCGCCGATGCCGATATCTTCCTGGCCCTGACCAACGATGACGAAGCCAACATCATGTCGTCGTTGCTGGCCAAGCGCCTGGGCGCGCGCAAGGTGATGACCATCATCAACAACCCGGCCTACGTCGACCTGGTGCAGGGCGGCGAAATCGACATCGCCATCAGCCCGCAGCTGGCCACCATCGGCACGCTGCTGGCGCACGTGCGCCGTGGCGATATCGTCAGCGTGCACTCCCTGCGCAGGGGAGCCGCCGAGGCCATCGAGGCGGTTGCCCATGGTGATTCGAAGTCGAGCAAGGTGATCGGCAAGGCCATCGAGAACATCGACCTGCCGCCGGGCACCACCATCGGCGCGATCATCCGCGAAGACCAGGTGATGATCGCCCACGACGCCACGGTGATCGAATCGGGGGACCATGTGATTCTATTCGTTGTGGATAAAAAGCATATTCGCGATGTGGAGAAGCTGTTCCACGTCGGCTTGAGTTTCTTCTAGGAGAAGACCGCATGCGCGAGTCGCTGGAAAAGATGCTGGCCAAGGGTGTGGATAACCCGCTGCTGCGCTTCGGCCTGGGCAAGGCCTGGCTGGACGAGGGCGATGGCGCACAGGCGGCGCTGCACCTGGCGCAGTGCGTCGCGCAGGACCCGAAGTACTCGGCGGCCTGGAAGCTGCTGGGCAAGGCGCATCAGTTGCAGGGCGACCTGGCGGCGGCGCGCAAGGCCTGGCAGGAAGGGCTTGCAGCGGCGCAGGCCCATGGCGACAAGCAGGCCGAGAAAGAGATGACGGTATTCTTGAAGAAGCTCGATAAGGTTTGAGATGGCCGGGGCTGCCTTGCAGCCCTTTCGCGACACAAGGCCGCTCCTACAGGTCATCCGTAGGAGCGGCCTTGTGTCGCGAAAGGGGCGCACAGCGCCCCCACACTCTCAGTACCAGCGCGCCTCGCCCGCCGGGCGCTTCTTGAAGCGCTTCATGCTCCACATGTACTGGCTCGGGTACTCGCGCACATAACGCTCGACCACCTTGCTCATCGCCGCCGCCGATTCGGTGACGTCAAGGCTGTACATCGCCTCGGGCGCTGCCTCCAGAATGACCCGGAACCCCGACCCATCCGGCAGGCGCAGGGCATGCAGGAACACCCCCACCGCCTTGCCACCGGCCAGCATGTTCGGCACAAACTTGCTGGTCAGCGCCTGGGTGCCGAGAAACGGCACGAACACACCCGCCGACTCCGCAGGCTCCGGGTCGGCCGGAATACCTACCTGGCCACCACGGCGCACTTCCTTGATGATGCTGAGGATGCCTTCCTTGGTCGACGGCGCCACACGGTTGCCCATCTGCACCCGCTGCTCGCGCAGCAGGTCATCCACCGCCTTGAGCTTGGGCGGGCGGAAGAAGATGATCGGTTTGCACTGGCTGCAATAGAAGTGGTTGAGCACCTCCCAGTTGCCCAGATGGCTGGTAATGCCGACCACGCCCTTGCCCGAGGCCAGCGCCTGCTCCAGCACTTCCAGGCCGTGCACCTCCTTGACCAACTCCAGCGAGCGCTGCGGCGGCCAGATCCAGGCACAAGCGCTTTCGACGAACGACTTGCCGATGTCACGCAGCGCCTTGCCAACCAGGCGCTCACGCTCGGCCGGGTTCATTTCGGGGAAGCACTTGGCCAGGTTGATACGCACCACGTTGCGCGAACCGTTGGGGATTTTCCACATCAGCCAGCCGATACCGGCGCCGACGCGCTGCACCGCGCCCCAGGGCAGCTTGGCAAACAGACGCAGCACCCCGACCATCAGGGCGCCCTTGAACTTTTCCACAGGCAATTCCTTATTTCAGCAAGGCGCGCATTGTACCGCGTCAACGCGCCAGCGCGGCGTAGCGATCACAGTCGGTGGTGTGGTCCATGACCATCCCGGTCGCCTGCATGAAGGCGTAGCAGATGGTCGGCCCAACGAAGGTGAAGCCGGCTTTCTGCAAGGCCTTGCTCATCGCCTTGGCCTCGTCGGTGACCGCCGGCACGTCGCTGCGGCCAGTGAAGTGGTTGACCTTGGGCACGCCGCCCACGAACGACCACAGCCATTCGGACGGGTTATCCACAGCCAGCCACGCCTGCGCATTGCGCCGCACGGCCTTGAGTTTCAGGCGGTTACGGATGATGCCGGCGTCGAGCATCAATGCTTCGATGCGTTCATCACTGAGCTGCGCCAACTTGGCCGGGTCGAAGCCGTCCAGCACCTGGCGATAACGCTCGCGCTTGCGCAGGACGGTGATCCACGAAAGGCCCGCCTGGAACCCTTCGAGCAAAAGCATCTCGAAGAGCAACGCCGGGTCACGCTGCGGCGTTCCCCACTCCTGATCGTGGTAGGCCTGGTACAACGGGTCGTCGGAACACCAAAAGCAGCGTGGCATAAGGCTCCAATGAGTAGAGGGCGAAGCGAATCGGGTTATACTCCCGCTCTTTACATCCGCATCCCCAGATACAGGTGAATTTCGTGAGCCAGCCTACGCCAGCCGTGCGTACCTTCCAAGACCTGATCCTCGCCCTGCAGAACTACTGGGCAGCTCAAGGTTGTGTGGTGCTTCAGCCCTACGATATGGAAGTAGGCGCCGGCACTTTCCATACCGCGACATTCCTGCGCGCCGTCGGCCCAGAAACCTGGAACGCCGCCTATGTGCAGCCAAGCCGTCGCCCCGCCGACGGGCGGTATGGCGAAAACCCTAACCGCCTGCAGCACTACTACCAGTTCCAGGTAGTGCTCAAACCGAACCCGGCCAACTTCCAGGAGCTGTACCTCGGCTCGCTGAAAGCCATCGGCCTGGATCCGCTGGTTCACGATATCCGCTTCGTCGAAGACAACTGGGAATCGCCGACCCTCGGCGCCTGGGGTCTGGGCTGGGAAATCTGGCTCAACGGCATGGAGGTGACGCAGTTCACCTACTTCCAGCAAGTGGGCGGCATCGAGTGCTACCCGGTTACCGGTGAAATTACCTATGGCCTGGAACGCCTGGCCATGTACATCCAGGGTGTCGATTCGGTGTACGACCTGGTGTGGGCCGACGGCCCGTTCGGCAAGGTCACCTATGGCGATGTGTTCCACCAGAACGAAGTGGAGCAGTCGACCTACAACTTCGAGCACGCCAACGTCGAGAAGCTGTTCGAACTGTTCGACTTCTATGAAAGCGAAGCCAACCGCCTGATCAAGCTCGACCTGCCGCTGCCGACCTACGAAATGGTGCTGAAGGCGTCGCACACCTTCAACCTGCTCGATGCCCGCCGCGCCATCTCGGTGACCGAGCGCCAGCGCTACATCCTGCGCGTACGCACCCTGGCCCGTGACGTGGCGCAAAGCTATCTGCAAGCCCGCGCACGCATGGGCTTCCCGATGGCCACCCCTGAACTGCGTGACGAAGTGTTGGCTAAGCTGGAGGCTGCACAATGAGTGCTCAAGATTTCCTGGTTGAACTGGGCACCGAAGAGCTGCCACCCAAGGCCCTGGCAACCCTCGGCGATGCGTTCCTCGCCGGCATCGAAAAAGGCCTGCAGGCCGCTGGCCTGAACTACACCGGCAAGCAGGTCTACGCCGCACCACGCCGCCTGGCTGTGCTGATCCGCCAGCTCGACGTGCAACAGCCGGACCGCAGCATCAACATCGACGGCCCGCCCCTGCAAGCGGCGTTCAACGCCGAAGGGCAGCCAACCCAGGCCGCCCTTGGCTTTGCCAAAAAGTGCGGGGTAGAGCTGGCCGATATCGACCAGAGCGGCCCGAAACTGCGTTTCTCGCAGCACATTCCAGGCAAGGCCACCAGCAGCTTGCTGCCGACCATCGTCGAAGATTCGCTCAACGACCTGCCGATCCCCAAGCGCATGCGCTGGGCCGCCAGCCGTGAAGAGTTCGTGCGCCCAACCCAGTGGCTGGTAATGCTGCTTGGCGATCACGTCGTCGATTGCACCATCCTGTCGCAGAAAGCCGGCCGTGAATCCCGTGGCCACCGCTTCCACCACCCGGAAAACGTGCGCATCAGCGCGCCGGCCAACTATGTCGAAGACCTGCGCAAAGCCTACGTGCTGGCCGACTTCGCCGAGCGTCGCGAGCTGATCAGCAAGCGTACCGCAGAGCTGGCCATGCAGCAGGAAGGCAGCGCCATCGTGCCGCCGGCACTGCTGGACGAAGTCACCGCGCTGGTCGAGTGGCCGGTGCCGCTGGTGTGCTCCTTCGAGGAGCGTTTCCTCGAGGTGCCGCAAGAAGCCCTGATTACCACCATGCAGGACAACCAGAAGTACTTCTGCCTGCTGGACAGCGAAGGCAAGCTGCTGCCGCGCTTCATTACCGTGGCCAACGTCGAAAGCCGTGACCCACAGCAGATCGTGCAAGGTAACGAAAAAGTCGTGCGCCCACGCCTGACCGACGCCGAGTTCTTCTTCAAGCAGGACAAGAAGCAGCCTCTGGCAACCTTCAACGAGCGCCTGAAGAACGTGGTGTTCCAGGCCCAGCTGGGTACGGTCTACGAGAAAGCCGAGCGTATCTCGCGCCTGGCCGCCTTCATTGCCCCGTACATCGGTGGCAACGCCACCAACGCCGGGCGTGCAGGCCTGCTGTCCAAGTGCGACCTGGCCACCGAAATGGTCGGCGAGTTCCCAGAAATGCAGGGCGTGGCCGGCTACTACTACGCCCTCAACGATGGCGAGCAGGAAGACGTCGCACTGGCGCTGAACGAGCAGTACATGCCGCGTGGTGCTGGCGCCGAGCTGCCGCAGACCCTCACCGGTGCTGCCGTAGCCATTGCCGACAAGCTCGACACCTTGGTTGGCATCTTCGGCATCGGCATGCTGCCTACCGGCAGCAAAGACCCGTACGCCCTGCGCCGTGCAGCCCTCGGTGTACTGCGCATCCTCATCGACAAGCAGCTCGACCTCGACCTGGCCGTGGCCGTTGAGTTCGCGGTCAAGCAGTTTGGCGCCAAGGTCAAGGCTGCCGGCCTTGCCGAGCAGGTACTGGAGTTCATCTTCGACCGCCTGCGTGCGCGTTACGAAGACGAAGGTATCGATGTCGCCACCTACCTGTCGGTACGTGCCCTGAAGCCGGGTTCTGCCCTGGACTTCGACCAGCGCGTGCAAGCGGTGCAGGCGTTCCGCAAGCTGCCAGAAGCCGACACCCTGGCCGCTGCGAACAAGCGTGTATCGAACCTGCTGAGCAAGGCCGAAGGCGCTATCGCCGAGCAGGTCGAGCCGAAGTACTTCGACAATGCCAACGAGTTCTCGCTGTACTCGGCCATCCAGCAAGCCGACCACGCCGTGCAGCCGATGGCTGCTGCGCGCCAGTACAACGAGGCGCTGACCCGCCTGGCGGCCCTGCGTGACCCGGTCGATGCCTTCTTCGAGGCGGTGCTGGTGAACGCCGAAGATGCCAAGGTGCGTGCCAACCGTTATGCCCTGCTCAGCCGCCTGCGCGGTCTGTTCCTGGGCGTTGCCGACATTTCGCTGCTGGGGTAAGCCTTGAAACTGCTGATTCTCGATCGGGACGGGGTGATCAACTTCGACTCCGACGCCTACATCAAGACGCTGGAAGAATGGCTGCCCATTCCCGGCTCGGTCGAAGCGATTGCGCAGTTGAGCAAAGCCGGCTGGACGGTGGCAGTTGCCACCAACCAGTCCGGCATTGCCCGTGGCTATTATCCACTGGCCACCCTCGATGCCATGCATGCGCGTCTGCGCGAGCTGGTGGCTGGCCACGGCGGTGAAGTGGGTCATATTGTGTATTGCCCGCATGGGCCCGACGAAGGCTGCGCTTGCCGCAAGCCCAAGCCGGGCATGCTGCTGGCGATTGCCGAGCATTACCAGGTGCCATTGGCCGGCGTGTGGTTCGTCGGTGACAGCAAAGGTGACCTGCAGGCGGCGCTGGCCGTCGATGCACAGCCGGTGTTGGTGAAAACCGGCAAGGGCGAGAAAACCCTCGAAAACGGCGTGCCTGAAAACACGCTGGTTTTCGACGATCTGGCGGCTGTTGCCAGAGCACTCATTTAAAGCGGTGCGCCGGTGCGGCGTACCTTTCATCAGGCGGGCGATGCCCCGCAACGGTAAATGCCACTATGTCGATCCTGCAGGCGATCAGAATCTTTCTTTTTTACCTGCTGTTGGGTACCAGCTCGATGCTCTGGTGCTCGCTGAGCTTTTTCATCGCGCCGTTTTTGCCGTTCCCCAAGCGCTATCGGTTCATTAACGTGTACTGGTGCCGTTGTGCGTTGTTTCTGGCGCGCACCATCCTGGGCATCCGCTACACCGTGACCGGCGCCGAGAACGTGCCAGAACAGCCCTGCGTGATTCTGTCCAATCACCAGAGCACCTGGGAGACGTTCTTCCTGTCGGCGTATTTCTCGCCCCTGAGCCAGGTGCTCAAGCGCGAACTGCTGTACATGCCGTTCTTCGGCTGGGCGATGGCCATGCTGCGGCCGATCGCCATCGACCGCAACAACCCGAAAGAAGCCCTGCGCCAGGTCGCAAGCCAAGGTGACGAACTGCTCAAGCAGGGCACCTGGGTACTGATTTTCCCTGAGGGCACCCGTGTGCCTTACGGCCAGATCGGCAAGTTCTCCCGCGGCGGTACTGCGCTTGCGGTAAATGCCGGTTTGCCCGTGCTGCCCATCGCCCACAACGCCGGCAAGTTCTGGCCACGTGAAGGGTGGGGCAAGCGCCCGGGCACCATCGAGATCGTGATCGGCGAACCGATGTATGCCGAAGGCACCGGGCCCCGCGCAATTGCGGCTCTGAACGAGCGCGCCCAGGCCTGGAACGAAGCCACCCAGCGGGCCATGGGCGCGTTGCCGCCAGTGCCTGAAAACGCCGAGCAGAACATCGCCTGACGACCTGTGGATAAGGTGTTAGCAATTTTTGGATTAAATGCCTGAATTGCTACCTAAGTGATTGAAATAAAACGTTATTTCTCAAATCGTAAATTTTCGGAAAATCGTGCATAAGTTTTTTTGCGCGATAAAAAAACCGGCTTTTAAGCCGGTTTTTTTGTGCGCTGCATTTATACCTTGTCGATATCCACATCCTTGGTTTCTTTAAGGCAGAAGATCCCCACCACCAGGCTCACCCCGGTGATCAAGATCGGGTACCACAGCCCGTAGAAGATATCCCCTGTGTACACCACCAGCGCGAAGGAGACCGTCGGCAGGAAGCCGCCAAACCAGCCGTTGCCGATGTGGTAGGGCAGGGACATCGAGGTATAGCGGATGCGTGTGGGGAACAATTCGACCATCACCGCGGCCAGTGGCCCGTAAGTCATGGTGGCGATCAGGATCATGGCGACAATCAGCACCACCACCATCACCTGATTTACCTGCGCTGGGTCCGCCTTGGCCGGGTAGCCCGCAGCCTCGATGGCGCTGCGCATGGCTGCTTCGTCAAAACCGTTGATGGTCTTGTCACCGATGCTCACGCTGACATCGTTACCGGCAACCGCGACCGAGCTATACGGCAGGCCTTGCTTGACCAGGAACGTCTTGACCTTGTCGCACGGGCTGTCGAAGCGCGCCTTGCCCACCGGGTCGAACTGGAAGGTGCAGCCTTGTGGGTTGGCGTTGACCACAATCGGTGCCTGGCGGCTGGCCGCGTCGATCTGTGGGTTGGCGTAGTGGCTCAGGGCCTTGAACATCGGGAAGTAGCACACCGTGGCCAGCAGCAGGCCAATCATCAGGATCGGTTTACGCCCGACCCGGTCCGACAGCCAACCAAAGAACACGAAGAACGGCGCGCCAATCACCACGCTGATAATCAGCAGGGTATTCGCCTGGGCCGGGTCGACCTTGAGCATCTGTGTCATGAAGAACAGCACGTAGAACTGCGCGGTGTAGAAGGTCACCGCTTGGCCTGCGTTGATACTGAACAGCGCCGTCAGCACCACCTTGAGGTTTGGCCACGAGGTGAACGACTCACGGATCGGCGCCTTGCTCACCTTGCCTTGGGCTTTCATTTTCACGAAGGCCGGCGACTCGTGCATGCTCATGCGGATCCAGGTCGAGATCGCCAGCAGGAAGATCGACAGCAGGAACGGCAGGCGCCAGCCCCAGGTCTCGAACTGATCACCGCTGATATACCGACTTGCCAACACCACGACCAGCGACAGCAGCAAGCCGAGCGTTGCGGTGGACTGGATGAACCCGGTGTAGAAGCCGCGCTTGCCATGCGGGGCATGCTCGGCAACATACGTTGCCGCGCCGCCGTACTCCCCCCCCAGCGCCAGGCCTTGAAGCATGCGCAGCACGACCAGAATGATCGGTGCGGCGATGCCGATGGTGGCGTAGGTAGGCAGCAACCCGACCGCGAAGGTCGACAGGCCCATCAGCACAATGGTGACCAGGAAGGTGTACTTGCGCCCGATCATGTCGCCCAAACGGCCGAATACCAATGCGCCGAACGGGCGCACCAGGAAGCCGGCAGCAAAGGCCATCAAGGCGAAGATGAAGGCGGTGGTGTCGTTGACGCCAGCAAAGAACTGCTTGCTGATGACCGCGGCCAGTGCGCCATAGAGAAAAAAGTCATACCACTCGAACACTGTCCCGAGGGATGACGCGAAGATGATCTTGCGTTCTTCACGGCGGCTTACGCTGCTGGCAGCAGCGCCTTGCTCTTGGATGTAGTCCGACATCGTTGCTGTCCTCGGCCCGCAGGCCACAGTGATTATTCTTGTTGTTCCACTGTCGACGGCCTTTGACCTCAGGCCATCGGTGTTGCACACACCCGGGTCAGGGCGTCGGTATCGCGCTGGTGTCGCTCAGCTGGGTCTGGGTATGCGCTCCCTTGAGGATCAATTGCGCCGCCTTCTCGGCGATCATCAATGTGGGTGAACAGGTATTGCCGGAAACAATCTGCGGCATGATCGAAGCGTCAGCCACCCGCAGCCCGGGGATACCGTGCACGCGCAGCTGGTTATCCACAACATCCAGCGCGCCACCGCCCATGCGGCAGGTGCCCACCGGGTGGAAGATGGTGGTGCCAATCTGCGCGGCGGCCTGGTGCAGTTCCTCTTCGGTTTGCAGCGCAGAACCGGGCAAGTATTCGCGTGGCTCGAACGCTGACAGGGCAGGGGCCTGAACGATACGCCGGGTGATGCGGATAGCGTCGGCTGCAACCTTCAGGTCAGCCGGGTCGCTCAAGTAGTTGGGGTCGATCAGCGGCGCGGCGTTCATGTCAGCTGACCGGATGTCGATGCGCCCACGGCTCGCCGGGCGCAAGTTGCACACCGACGCGGTGAATGCCGGGAAGCGGTGCAGGGGTTCGCCGAAGCGCTCAAGCGACAGCGGTTGCACGTGGTACTGCAAGTTGGCCGAGGCCTGTTCGGGGCCGGAACGCACGAACGCGCCCAACTGGCTCGGTGCCATGGCCAGCGGGCCAGTGCGGTCGTAAGCGTAGCGCAGGCCCATGCCCAGTTTGCCCCACAAACTGTTAGCCATCTGGTTCAGCGTGCGGGTGTTCTGGATCTGGTAGATAAGCCGTAGCTGCAGGTGGTCTTGCAGGTTGCCGCCCACCCCAGGCATGTCATGGCGAACGCCAATGCCAAGGTTCTCAAGCAGCGCCCGTGGGCCGATGCCTGAGCGTTGCAGAATACCGGGCGAACCCAGGGCGCCAGCACACAGGATGATTTCGCGGCGCGCGTCGAACTCGTGCCAGGCGCCTTGCCACAAAGCCTTCACTGCACGTGCGCGGGTGTTGTCGAGTAGTACCTGATCGACCTGCACACCGGTCAACACTGTGAGATTGGGGCGTTTCAGAATAGGCCGCAAGAACGCTTTGGCCGAGTTCCAACGCACTCCACTGCGTTGGTTGACCTGAAAGTATCCACAGCCTGCGTTGTCACCGGTATTGAAGTCGTCGATCTTGGCGATGCCGCTTTGTTCGGCAGCATCACGGAAAGCATCGAGAATCGGCCAGCTGTAGCGTTGTTGTTCGACCCGCCATTCACCTTCGCTGCCATGGCTGTCGCTGGCACCGGCAAAGTGGTTTTCGCTGGCCTTGAACAGCGGCAGCACATCCTTCCACCCCCACCCGTCGTTGCCTTGCTCAGCCCAACGGTCGTAGTCAGCCGCTTGGCCGCGCATGTAGATCATGCCGTTGATCGACGAACAGCCGCCAAGCACCTTGCCGCGCGGGTAACCGAGGGCACGGCCACTGAGGCCGGCTTGCGGCTCGGTCTTGAAGCACCAGTCGGTGCGTGGGTTACCAATGCAATACAGGTAACCAACGGGGACGTGAATCCAGGGGTAGTTGTCGCGCCCACCGGCTTCAAGCAGCAGGACACGGCAGGATGGGTCCGCAGACAAACGGTTGGCCAACAGGCAACCGGCGGGCCCGGCGCCTACGACCACGTAGTCGTACACAGAATCGGCTGATGGCATGTGCAACCTCGCGCCTGATTATTATTCTTGTCCCGGTCCATCTTATTGATTAATTTCGCGGAGGAAACACGAGATTTTGCGCAGCCGTTGTGCGTTTTAGCACAACGCAAACAGCCCAGAAGGGCGGTAGCCTCGCAACCGAGACCTGCCTGCACATCCAAGGACGCCGAATGTTTGACTGGAATGATCTGCGGTTTTTCCTCGAGTTGCAGCGCAGCGGCCGGCTGCTCACTGCCGCCAAACGCCTGAACACCACCCACAGCACCGTAGCCCGGCATATAGAAAGCATCGAGCAAAGCCTCGGCACCGCGCTGTTCGTGCAACATGCACAGGGTTATGAACTGACGCCGTCGGGCCAGGCACTGCTCAAGCATGCCGAAGCCATGGAGAACGCCGCGCTGCTGGCACAGGAAGAAATCACCCAGGCCATCACGCCGCTGGGCAAGATTCGCCTAGGGGTGACCGAGGGGATCGGCATCATGTTCTTCACTCCGCGCATGAACGCGCTGTTCGAGCGCTACCCTGGGCTTGAGGTGGAGTTGGTGGCGGTGCCGCGGTTTGTGAGCATTCTCAACCGCGAGGCCGAGATCAGCATCCACCTCGAACGCCCCAACGCGGACCTGCTGATTACCCGCAAACTCACCGACTACCGGCTGGCGCTGTATGCAAGCCAGGCCTACCTGGACCGCGCACCGCCCCTCAACAGCCGCGAAGACCTGGCGCGGCACAACTGGATTGGCTATGTCGATGACCTGCTGTTCAGCCAGGAGCTGCTGTTGCTCAACAGCTTCTGTCGGGCACCCAACGTGGTATTTCGCAGCACCAGCGTGATCGCCCAGCAAAAGGCGGCGCAAGCCGGGCTAGGTATTGCCGTGCTGCCCAACTACATGGCCAGGAACGACCCGAAGCTCATACGCGTGCTGCCCAGCGAAACCATCCAGCGCAGCTACTGGATTTGCACCCGCCGCGAGTTGCACAAGTCGGTGCGGCTGCGCGTGGTGTGGGACTACCTGCTGGCGGTGTGTGCAGCCGAACAGGGCGAGCTGTTAGCCGAGTAGCGTCTTGGCTGCCAGCAGCAGCGCAGCACCCATCCCTACCACCGCAAACAGCTGCTGCAAGCGCGGCCCGGCCAACTTGCTGGCCAGCGGGCGCGCCGACAGCAGGCCCAGCACTGCACCTGCAGCGAACGGCGCACCGACCTGCCAGTGCATCACCCCGGCAACACTTGCACTGATCACGCTACCGGTCGCGACCAAGGCGATCACCGCCAGCGACGTCGCGACGATGCTTTTCATGTCCAGGTTGGTGTAGCGGCTGAGCGCGGGAATAATCACGAAGCCTCCGCCAACGCCCAGCAGCCCGGAGAGCACCCCCGAGAGCATGCCGGTAAACGCCAGCGCCCGGGCGCAGGGCAGGGTCCAACGCAAGCGGCCCTGCAACGGGTTGAGTACGCAGGGCATCAGGTGCCGGTCACCGCACGGCGGCTGGCCGCGCAATTCGCGTGCGGCTTTGCGCCAGATGCGCAGGCAGGCGTACACCAGCACCGCAGCGAAACCAATGGCCAGCGGGGTGTTGGGCAGCTTATGGGCGAGTATCAACCCCAACGGTGTACAGGCAATACCGATCACCGCAATAAACAGTGCTGCCCGATAGCGCACCAACCCCTGGCGCAACCCGAGCCCGGCGCCGACAGCAGCGGCCATACCCACGGCCAGCAAGCCAACCGGCGCCGCCTCGACCATGCTCAGGCCCAACCCGAATACCAGCAGTGGCACTGCCAGTATGCCGCCACCGGCTCCCGTCAGCGCCAGAACCGCACCGATGATCGCGCCCAGCGCAGCGCCGAGCAGTTGCGTTTCAATCACTGCCGAACCTCAGGCTGGAGGGGAGGGCGCATGGTCCAGGCATCCTTTACAGCGTGTTCAAAGGGATCTTGAGGTAGCTCACGCCGTTTTCTTCAGGCTCGGGAAACTGCCCGCTGCGCATGTTGATCTGCACCGAAGGCAAGATCAGCACCGGCATATCGAGGGTGGCGTCACGCGCTTCGCGCATGGCCACAAAGCTGTCCTCGCTGATGCCTTGGTGAATATGGACATTGCTGGCGCGTTGCTCCGCGACTGTGGTGTGGTATTGCAGCTCACGCCCACCGGGCAAATAGTCGTGGCAGAGAAAAACCCGGGTCTGGTCCGGGAATGCCAACAGGCGCCTGATCGAACGGTACAACGTTCGCGCGCTGGCGCCGGGGAAGTCACAGCGCGCCGTGCCGTAGTCGGGCGAGAACAACGTGTCGCCAACAAACAGCGCTTTCTCGCCGGCGTCTTCCACCAGGTAGCTCATGCATGCCGGGGTGTGGCCGGGGGTGTGCAAAGCACGGGCATGGAGGTTTCCGATTCGGAAACCCTCCTCATCGACGAACAGCACATCGAACTGACTGCCGTCGCGGGAGAACCCTGGATCGGCGTTGAACAGCGTGCCGAAGGTTTTCTGCACCTGGGTAATCTGCGCACCAATACCAATATGCCCGCCGAGCTTTCCCTTGAGGTAGGCCGCTGCCGAGAGATGGTCGGCGTGGACATGGGTCTCGAGGATCCATTGCACCTTGGCGCCTAAGTGTTCCACAAGCGCGATCAAGCGATCAGCGGACGCACTGGAGGTCCGCCCGGATTTCGGATCGTAGTCCAGCACGCTATCAATCAATGCGCACTCTCGAGTCGCGGCGTCCATTACCAGGTAGCTGAGGGTCGAGGTTGCTTCGTCGTACAGTGCTTCGATGTGCAGGTTGTTACCGATGATCATCGCACTCTCCAGGTCTGCTGGGCCCATCTTTATAGCAGCAAGCTTTTCGTCAGCCAGTATGACATTGCATCGTTTACCAATAGCGATGTTCCACGTGGAACATTGATACCGAGCACGACAGGGCCGCTGTCGGAGCGGCCTTTCGCCGCGATGGGCTGCGGGGGCAGCGCTGGCGTTCACTACAGCGAAAACAAGAAAGCCCGCATACGCGGGCTTTCTCATACAGCAGGTTCTACCCGGGTAATCAGAAGTCCAGGTTGGAAACCGACAATGCGTTGCTCTCGATGAAGTCACGGCGTGGCTCGACCGCATCACCCATCAGGGTGTTGAACAGTTGGTCCGCACCAATGGCGTCTTCGATGGTGACTTTGAGCATGCGGCGTACAGCCGGGTCCATGGTGGTTTCCCACAGCTGGTCCGGGTTCATCTCACCCAGCCCTTTGTATCGCTGGATGCTGTGACGCTTGGTGCTCTCGTTCATCAGCCAGGCCAAGGCCTCTTTGAACTCGGTCACGGCCTTGCGACGTTCGCCGCGCTGCACGTAGGCACCTTCACCCAGCAAGGTCGCCAACCTGGAACCCAAGGCAACCACAGTACGGTAGTCGTTACTGCCGAAGAAATCCCGGTTGAAGGTGACGTAGCTGGCCATGCCGTGGGAGGTCACTTCGACTTCCGGCAGCCAGACGTTGCGCTCTTTGTCTTCGCGCAGGCTGGTCGAATAGCTCAAGCCGGACTTCTGGCAACCGTTCAGGCGCTCTTGAAGCCTGGCCAACCAAGCCTTCATGACCTCATGGTCGCCCAACTGATCCAGGGTGACTTCCGGCAGGTAGATGAAGTGCTCGGTCAGCTCTTCAGCGTACAGGCGCGAAAGGCGCTTGAGGGTCTTGGTGACCGAACGGAATTCGTTCACCAGGGCTTCAAGCTGTACACCCGAAACCGGTGGAGCCGATTCGTCGAGGTGCAGGCTGGCATCCTCGAGGGCCGACTGGGTCATGTATTCCTCCATGGCCTCGTCGTCCTTGATGTACTGCTCCTGCTTGCCCTTCTTCACTTTGTACAGTGGTGGCTGGGCGATGTAGATGTAGCCGCGCTCGACCAGCTCCGGCAACTGACGGAAGAAGAAGGTCAGCAGCAGGGTACGGATGTGCGAACCATCGACGTCAGCATCGGTCATGATGATGATGTTGTGGTAGCGCAGCTTCTCGATGTTGTACTCGTCACGGCCAATGCCACAGCCAAGGGCGGTGATCAGCGTGCCGACTTCCTGCGAAGAAATCATCTTGTCGAAACGGGCTTTCTCGACGTTAAGGATCTTGCCCTTCAACGGCAGGATTGCCTGGGTTCGACGGTTACGGCCTTGCTTGGCCGAACCACCTGCGGAGTCACCCTCCACCAGGTACAGTTCGGAAAGGGCAGGGTCCTTCTCCTGGCAGTCGGCCAACTTGCCTGGCAAGCCGGCGATGTCCAGCGCGCCTTTACGGCGGGTCATTTCACGCGCCTTGCGCGCAGCTTCACGGGCGCGTGCAGCGTCGATCATCTTGCCAACGACCGCTTTGGCTTCGTTGGGGTTTTCCAGCAGGAAGTCGGAGAAGTACTTGTTCATCTCCTGTTCCACGGCGGTTTTCACCTCCGAGGAAACCAGCTTGTCTTTGGTCTGCGAGCTGAACTTCGGGTCCGGCACTTTGACCGAGATAATCGCGGTCAGGCCTTCGCGGGCATCGTCACCCGTGGTGGCAACCTTGTTCTTCTTGGCCAGGCCTTCCTGCTCGATGTAGCTGTTCAGGCTACGGGTCAGCGAAGAGCGGAAGCCGACCAGGTGAGTACCACCGTCGCGCTGCGGAATGTTGTTGGTGAAGCACAGCAGGTTTTCGTTGAAGCTGTCGTTCCACTGCAACGCGACTTCAACACCCACGCCATCTTCACGCTGCACGCTGAAGTGGAAAATCTGGGAGTTAACCGGGGTCTTGTTGGTGTTGAGGTAGTCAACGAACGCGCGCAGGCCACCTTCGTATTTGAAGAACTCTTCCTTGCCGCTGCGCTCATCCTTCAACAGGATGCCGACACCGGAGTTCAGGAACGACAGCTCGCGGATACGCTTGGCGAGGATGTCCCAGCTGAAGTGAATGTTCTTGAACGTTTCGGCCGAAGGTTTGAAATGAATGTGAGTACCCGTGTGCTCACTTTCGCCAACGATGGCCATCGGTGCCTGTGGCACGCCATGCACGTAGGTCTGTTCCCAGACCTTGCCGCTACGGCGAACGGTCAGTACCAGTTTCTCGGACAGGGCGTTCACTACCGAAACACCTACGCCGTGCAGACCGCCGGAAACCTTGTAGGAGTTGTCGTCGAACTTACCGCCGGCGTGCAGCACGGTCATGATGACCTCGGCTGCCGAAACGCCTTCTTCTTTGTGCACGTCGACCGGGATGCCACGGCCGTTGTCACGGACGCTGATGGATTCGTCCGGGTGAATGATGACGGTGATGTCGTCGCAGTGACCGGCCAAGGCTTCGTCGATGGAGTTGTCGACCACCTCGAACACCATGTGGTGCAGGCCGCTACCGTCATCGGTGTCGCCAATGTACATGCCGGGACGCTTGCGTACGGCATCCAGACCTTTCAGCACTTTAATGCTGGAAGAGTCGTACGTTTGATTTTCGCTCATGCCTTCACTCCCGATGGACGTGGGTCTGGGTGATACGGCCTTGTTCCACGTGGAACAAAGCAACTGGCGTTTCCTTCTGCCAGCCTTCCCTCAGAAATTCGTGGTCTACACAGGTGATGAACACCTGGCAGTTCAATTCTTCAAGCAAGCGGCACAGGGCACGGCGATGCTGTTCGTCCAACTCGGACGGCAAGTCATCCACCAGATAAATACACTGACCGCGGCGGACCTGGCTCACCAGGTGCCCTTGGGCAATTCGCAGCGCACACACCACAAGCTTCTGCTGCCCTCGCGAGAGGATGTCAGCGGCGTTGTTGGCGCCCAATCGAAGACGTAAATCTGCGCGCTGCGGGCCAGCTTGGGTGTGCCCCATCTGTTGGTCGCGGAGCACGGAGGTTGCGAGGACTTCACTGAGTTCTCGGTCCTTGTCCCAGCCGCGGTAGTAGCTCAGGGTCAAACCTTCCAGCTCGACCAATTCGCTCAGGGTACGCTCGAAGACCGGCTTCAAAGCCGCGATGTAGGTGCGACGGTATTCATCTATTTCCGCACTGGCCAGACATAACTCCCGGTCCCAGGCGGCTTGCGAAACGGCGTCAAGTGTACCATGCCGGAGCCATGAGTTCCGCTGCCGCAGGGCCTTCTGCAGGCGCTGCCAAGTGGCCATGAAGCGAGGTTCCACGTGGAACACTCCCCAATCCAGGAACTGCCTGCGGATTTTTGGGGCGCCTTCGAGCAAGCGGAAGCTGTCCGGGTTGATCAACTGCAGCGGCAGCATCTCGGCCAGTTGCGCCGCACTGCGTGCGTTCTGGCCATCGATGCGAATAGTGAAATCGCCCTGACGCTCCCGCGAAACACCCAGGTTACTGGTGCCACCCTCTGCCAGCGCGACTTGCCCGAATACCGTGCAGGTTGGTTGTTCGTACTGGATGACCGGGTTCAGACGAGTGCTGCGGAACGAGCGCGCGAGACCGAGCAGGTGCACAGCCTCCAGCACGCTGGTTTTACCGCTGCCGTTGTCGCCGTACAGGATGTTGATGCGGGGGGAGGGAGAGAGGGTCACCGGGTGCAGGTTGCGCACCGCGGTGACCGAAAGCCGTAGAAGGGACATTTGGCCTGCTAAAGGTTACAGGCGCATCGGCATGACAACGTAAGCCGAGTCGTCATTGCCGGCTTCCTGCAGCAGGGCGCTGCTGTTGGAGTCGGACAGAATCAGGCGAACTTGTTCAGTCGTCATCACACCCAGCACGTCCAGCAGGTAGCTGACGTTGAAACCAATCTCCAGCGAACTGCCTTCGTACTCGACGCTGATCTCTTCTTCGGCTTCTTCCTGCTCCGGGTTGTTAGCCTGGATTTTCAGTTGGCCGGCGGCCAGCTGCAGGCGAATGCCACGGTACTTTTCGTTGGACAGAATCGCGGTGCGGCTAAACGCCTCACGCAGGGCCTGGCGATCGCCGACCACAGTCTTGTCGCCGCCTTTGGGCAGCACGCGCTCGTAGTCCGGGAATTTACCGTCGACCAGTTTGGAGGTGAAGGTGAACTCACCGGTGGTCGCGCGGATGTGGTGCTGGCCCAGGACGATACTGACCATGCCTTCCGGGTCGGTCAGCAGGCGCGCCAGCTCAAGGATACCCTTGCGCGGCACGATGACCTGGTGACGGTCGGCCTGGCCGATTGCAGCGTGCATGGCGCACAGGGCCAGACGGTGCCCGTCGGTGGCCACGGCGCGCAGCGTGTCGGTGGAAACTTCAAGCAACATACCGTTGAGGTAGTAGCGCACATCCTGCTGGGCCATGGCAAAGCTGGTGCGCTCGATCAGACGGCGCAGCTTGCTTTGCTCCAGGTTGCAGGTCAGCGAGCCCGGGCCTTCTTCCACAGTCGGGAAGTCGTTGGCAGGCAGCGTCGACAGGCTGAAACGGCTGCGACCGGCTTTGACCAGCAACTTCTGCTCGTCGACCTTGATGTCGATAAGCACGTCGCTCGGCAGACTCTTGCAGATGTCCATCAGCTTGCGCGCAGGCACAGTAATCTCGCCGGGCTCGGCCGGCTCTTCCAACTGCACACGGCCAACCAGTTCGACTTCCAGATCGGTACCGGTCAACGACAGTTGCTGACCTTGGACGACCAGCAGGACGTTGGACAGGACCGGCAAGGTCTGGCGGCGCTCGACGACGCCTGCGACCAGTTGCAGGGGTTTCAACAGGGCTTCGCGTTGAATGGTGAAATGCATGGTCTAGTCCCTTGCCTTCAATAAGCTGCGCAGACGGCCATCAGGTCGTCAGCGTACGCAGCAGGTTCTTGTAGTCCTCGCGGATGTCCGCGTCGGATTCCTTAAGTTCGTTGATCTTGCGGCAGGCGTGCAGCACGGTGGTGTGATCGCGACCACCAAACATGTCGCCGATTTCCGGCAAGCTGTGGTTGGTGAGCTCTTTCGACAATGCCATGGCCACCTGGCGCGGACGCGCGACCGAGCGCGAACGGCGCTTGGACAACAGATCGGAGATCTTGATCTTGTAGTACTCGGCCACGGTGCGCTGGATGTTATCCACACTCACCAGCTTGTCCTGCAACGCCAGCAGGTCTTTCAGCGATTCGCGAATCAGCTCGATGGTGATGTCGCGGCCCATGAAGTGCGAGTGGGCGATAACCCGCTTGAGTGCGCCTTCGAGTTCACGCACGTTGGAACGGATACGCTGGGCGATGAAGAATGCGGCATCGTGCGGCAGTTCGACCTTGGCCTGATCGGCCTTCTTCATCAGGATCGCCACGCGGGTTTCAAGCTCAGGCGGCTCTACAGCCACCGTCAGGCCCCAACCAAAGCGCGATTTCAAGCGCTCTTCCAGGCCTTCGATCTCCTTGGGGTAGCGGTCGCTGGTGAGAATCACCTGCTGCCCGCCTTCAAGCAGTGCGTTGAAGGTGTGGAAGAACTCTTCCTGCGAACGCTCCTTGCGGGCGAAGAACTGGATATCGTCGATCAACAGCGCATCCACCGAACGGTAGAAGCGTTTGAATTCGTTGATCGCGTTCAGCTGCAGCGCCTTGACCATGTCGGCGACGAAGCGCTCCGAATGCAGGTACACGACCTTGGCATTCGGGTTCTTCTTCAGCAGGTGGTTACCCACAGCGTGCATCAAGTGGGTTTTACCCAAGCCCACACCGCCATAAAGGAACAGCGGGTTGTAGCCATGCTTGGGGTTGTCTGCCACCTGCCAGGCAGCGGCACGCGCCAACTGGTTCGATTTACCTTCGACGAAGGTTTCGAAGGTAAAGGTGCGGTTCAGATAACTGGTGTGCTTGAGCGCACCTTCTACCTGGACAGTGCGTTGCTCGGTCCGCCCAGGCGCTACCGGAGGCCCGCCAGCCGAACCCATGCTGTCAAAGCTGTCGCGCGAAGTAGGCGGTTCGACTTCTTCGAGCACTAACTGGGCAACGGGCGCTGCAACCGGCTCGCTGGCCACGGCAACCGGTGCCGCTGGCTGGGCAGCGGGCTGTTGGGCAAGGGAAGCCGCCATGGCCGCGCTGACTGGCGCGTTGGGAGCTGCACGTGCAGCCGAACTGCGTCGGCTGCCTATTAATAAGGAAAGCGCCGGCGCGATGCCGGTGCCGTGTTCGCCCAACAGCTCGAGCAGACGACCCAGGTATTTTTCATTTACCCAATCGAGCACAAAGCGGTTAGGCGCGTAGATGCGCAACTCGTCGCCTTCGGCTTCGACCTGTAGCGGACGGATCCAGGTGTTGAATTGCTGGGCAGGCAGTTCATCGCGCAGAAGCTCCACGCACTGCTGCCAAAGTTCCACTGACACGGATATCCCCTGAGTTGAAAGCCGGATGAGGCAAAACAAACCGCCATTGTACCGGGGCGGTAGCCAGTTATCCACATAAGAGGACAGCTCTGGACGCGACAAAAGCGTCAAATCGCGACTGAAATACCACAGACGGCATGTGAATAAGCCCTGTGGATAACGGCACTTGAGGGCTATGCACAACCCTGGGTTCAACCCTGTGGATAAAACCCCTGTGGATAAACACCCATTCGATACACAGGTTGTACCCATGCGCAGCACAGACAGAGCACCTGTTTCGGACAAGGTTTCGGATCTCTGTACATACCGAAAATACTGGGCTGTAACCGGTTATCCACAGAAGGAGGCGTGCTTAAGCTTTATAAGTTCTTCAGAAAAGCTTTTTATATGCCTCTTTATTTTTTTCATATTGAGTGTCTGTCTGCATGGCCGTCCCGTACCCTGGGTAAAAACCGTGCCCAGGCAAAACCGACGTCCAGTGGCCGTGAACGACCTTCCATAAGGAAACGCTGGTTGGAAATTGACCTACGAGCTTGCTTTCTCTAGAATCGCCGGTCTCTTAAAAGGGGGCCATTCCGGCCCGTCGTCGACAAACCCAGGTAACACGCCATGAAACGTACTTTCCAACCAAGCACCATCAAGCGCGCCCGCACCCACGGTTTCCGTGCCCGTATGGCAACTAAGAACGGCCGCGCCGTACTGTCGCGTCGTCGTGCCAAAGGCCGTAAGCGTCTGGCCATTTGATTTTTCGGCACAGGTGGTGAGTCAGGACTTCAGTCGGGAAAAGCGACTGCTTACACCCCGGCATTTCAAAGCGGTCTTCGACTCCCCAACCGGCAAGGTTCCAGGGAAAAACCTGCTTATCCTTGCTCGCGAGAACGGCCTGGATCACCCACGCCTCGGCTTGGTGATCGGCAAGAAGAGCGTAAAGCTCGCCGTTCAGCGCAATCGCCTGAAACGCCTGATGCGCGATTCGTTCCGTCTGAACCAGCAATCGCTGGCTGGGCTGGATATCGTGATCGTTGCACGCAAGGGGTTGGGCGAAGTGGAAAACCCAGAATTGCACCAACACTTTGGCAAGCTCTGGAAGCGACTGGTCCGCAGTCGACCCTCTCCAGCGGTCAATGCCGATCCTGCAGGGGTAGACAGTCACGATGCGTAAACTGGCCCTCGTTCCGATCCAGTTCTACCGTTACGCCATCAGTCCTCTGATGGCCAGTCACTGTCGTTTCTATCCCAGCTGCTCCTGTTACGCATACGAAGCCATCGAAAACCATGGCTTGTGGCGTGGTGGGTGGCTGGCCGTTCGTCGCCTGGGGCGTTGTCATCCGTGGAACGACGGCGGTTTCGATCCCGTTCCTCCCGCTCCTTCCTCCCGAACTTCTTCGATAGCCGAGTAATCATGGATATTAAACGCACGATCCTGATCGTCGCCCTGGCAATCGTGTCCTACGTCATGGTCCTCAAGTGGAACCAGGACTACGGCCAGGCTGCCTTGCCGACTCAGCATACTGCTGCCCCAGCGCTGCCAGACACGGTGCCTGCCGGTAATAATTCCGGTACCAGCGCCGATGTACCAAGCGCCAATGCCGAGTCGACCCCGGCAGAAATCGCCCCGGTTGCACTCAGCAAGGATCTGATCCGGATCAAGACCGACGTCCTGGAACTCGCTATCGACCCAGTCGGTGGTGACATCGTCCAGCTGACTCTGCCGCAGTTCCCGCGTCGCCAGGACCACCCGGAAATCCCGTTCCAGCTGTTCGATAACGGCGGCGAACGTGTTTACCTGGCGCAGTCCGGCCTGACCGGTACCAACGGCCCGGATGCCCGCAGCGGCGGTCGCCCGCTGTATGCCGCCGAGCAGAAAAGCTTCCAGCTGGCCGACGGCCAGGACCAACTGGTCGTGGACCTGAAGTTCAGCGAGAACGGCGTCAACTACATCAAGCGCTTCAGCTTCAAGCGCGGTGAGTACGACCTGACCGTCAGCTACCTGATCGACAACCAGAGCAGCCAAGCCTGGAACGGCAACCTGTTTGCCCAGCTCAAGCGTGACGCCAGCTCCGATCCATCGTCGAGCACCGCCACCGGTACTGCTACCTACCTGGGCGCCGCCCTGTGGACAGCTGCCGAGCCGTACAAGAAAGTGTCGATGAAAGACATGGACAAGGGCGGTTTGAAAGAAACTGTGGCTGGCGGCTGGGTTGCCTGGCTTCAGCACTACTTCGTGACTGCGTGGATTCCGGCCAAGTCGGACAACAACACCGTGCAGACCCGCAAGGACAGCCAGGGTAACTACATCATTGGTTACACCGGCCCAGCCCTTAGCGTCCCTGCCGGCGGCAAGGCCGAAACCAGCGCCGTGCTGTACGCCGGCCCGAAGATCCAGTCCAAGCTCAAAGAGTTGTCCCCAGGCCTGGAACTGACCGTCGACTACGGCTTCCTGTGGTTCATCGCTCAGCCGATCTTCTGGCTGCTGCAACATATCCACAGCCTGCTGGGTAACTGGGGCTGGTCTATCATCGTTCTGACCATGCTCATCAAGGGCCTGTTCTTCCCGCTCTCGGCTGCCAGCTATCGTTCGATGGCGCGCATGCGTGCCGTAGCGCCGAAGCTTGCCCAGCTCAAGGAACGCTTCGGTGACGATCGCCAGAAGATGTCCCAAGCGATGATGGAGCTGTACAAGAAAGAGAAGATCAACCCGCTGGGTGGCTGCTTGCCGATCCTGGTGCAGATGCCGGTGTTCCTGGCCCTGTACTGGGTACTGCTGGAAAGCGTAGAAATGCGCCAGGCCCCCTGGATGCTGTGGATTACCGACCTGTCGATCAAGGATCCGTTCTTCATCCTGCCGATCATCATGGGCGCCACCATGTTCATCCAGCAGCGCCTGAACCCAACCCCGCCGGATCCGATGCAGGCGAAGGTCATGAAAATGATGCCAATCATCTTCACCTTCTTCTTCCTGTGGTTCCCAGCTGGCCTGGTGCTGTACTGGGTTGTGAACAACTGCCTGTCGATTTCGCAGCAGTGGTACATCACTCGCCGTATCGAAGCCGCGACTAAAAACGCCGCAGCTTGACGGGCTACTGAACTAGCCTGTGAATAAAACGCCCCTTCGTGGGGCGTTTTTGTTATCTGTTGTAACCGTCTAGAGGCTTCGAGCATGAACACTGTGCGTGAAACCATCGCTGCCATCGCCACCGCCCAGGGCCGCGGCGGTGTCGGCATTGTCCGTTTGTCGGGTCCGCTGGCCAGCCAGGCCGGGCAAACCATCACGGGGCGCACGCTGACACCGCGCCATGCCCACTACGGCCCGTTCCGCGACGCCGACGGCCTGGTGCTGGATGAAGGCATTGCGCTGTATTTCCCGGGGCCGAACTCGTTTACCGGCGAAGATGTGCTGGAGCTCCAGGGCCACGGCGGCCCAATTGTCATGGACATGCTGCTGCAGCGCTGTTTGCAGCTTGGTTGCCGGCTGGCACGCCCAGGTGAGTTCAGTGAGCGTGCGTTCCTCAACGACAAGCTCGACCTGGCCCAGGCAGAAGCGATTGCCGACCTCATCGAGGCCAGCTCCACCCAGGCGGCACGCAATGCCCTGCGTTCGCTGCAGGGCGCGTTCTCCAAGCGTGTACACAGCCTTACCGAAGCGCTGATTGCTCTGCGCATCTACGTCGAGGCGGCCATCGATTTCCCCGAGGAAGAAATCGACTTCCTTGCCGATGGCCACGTGCTGAACATGCTCGACACTGTGCGCGCGGAGTTATCCACAGTGCAGCGCGAAGCCGGGCAGGGCGCATTGCTGCGTGATGGCATGACGGTTGTGATTGCCGGGCGGCCGAATGCCGGCAAATCGAGCCTGCTCAACCAGCTGGCAGGCCGCGAAGCTGCCATCGTGACCGACATCGCCGGCACCACCCGGGACATCCTTCGCGAACATATCCACATCGATGGCATGCCGCTGCACGTGGTCGACACCGCAGGGTTGCGCGATACCGACGACCATGTGGAAAAGATTGGTGTGGAAAGGGCGTTGAAAGCTATCGGTGAGGCCGATCGGGTGCTGCTGGTGGTGGATTCCACAGCGCCAGAAGCCAGTGACCCGTTTGCCCTGTGGCCTGAGTTTCTCGATCAACGGCCAGACCCGGCCAAAGTCACGCTGATTCGCAACAAGGCGGACCTCAGCGGCGAGCGGGTGGGCCTTGAGCAAAGCGAAGATGGGCATGTGACGATTACCCTCAGTGCCCGTGATTCAGACGTGGGCCTGGAGCTGCTGCGCGACCACCTTAAGGCCTGCATGGGTTATGAACAGACCGCTGAAAGCAGCTTCAGCGCCCGTCGCCGGCACATGGAGGCGCTGCGCCAGGCCAGCGAGCACCTTGAACACGGGCGCGCACAGCTGACGTTGGCGGGTGCAGGTGAGTTGTTGGCTGAAGATCTGCGCCATGCGCAGCAGGCACTGGGCGAGATTACCGGTGCGTTCAGCTCGGATGATTTGCTGGGTCGCATCTTCTCGAGCTTCTGTATCGGCAAATAGAACAAGCAGCTGTGGATGAAACCGCCCTTGATGGGCGGTTTTTTTTCGTCTGCAGGAAAGGCGAGAGCGCGAAACGCAGGTGATATTGCATCAACAGGGAAAAAACTCGCGGATAAGCTCTGTGGACAACTGACCTTTAGCTCAGTTGATAACCGTGCTTTTTTGTTGAGGAAAAAGGCACCTGTTGATAACCATCAGTTTCATCCACAGGCTATACGCGCCTATCCAGAACCCTCAACCCCAGTCGGACACAGGGTTTTGAAACGCTACATGCCTTATGGATATTGGCCTGTAGAGCTTTATCCACAGAAAAGGTGCTGTGTATAAATAAACATAAAAACAAAGCTTTTATAAATTTTTTCTCTTTGTTTACTTTTACCTGCCACTCATCCACAGACTGGTCAAATTTTGCTCAGACGGTTTCTTTGAAGGGGTCTAAGTCCCTATACTTGTCGGCTTACCTTCTCTATTCGCAAAAACAGGCACGAGGTGCGTGGTGGATTTCCCTTCCCGTTTTGAAGTGATCGTCATCGGCGGCGGCCATGCCGGTACCGAGGCTGCGCTTGCGTCGGCACGCATGGGTGTGAAAACCCTGCTGTTGACCCATAACGTGGAAACCCTCGGTCACATGAGCTGCAACCCCGCCATTGGTGGCATCGGCAAGAGCCACCTGGTCAAGGAAATCGATGCGCTCGGCGGCGCCATGGCACTGGCTACCGACAAGAGCGGCATCCAGTTCCGGGTTCTGAACAACCGCAAAGGCCCAGCCGTACGTGCCACTCGGGCACAGGCCGACCGCGCCATCTACAAGGCCGTGGTGCGCGAGATTCTGGAAAACCAGCCAAACCTGTGGATATTCCAGCAGTCCTGTGACGACTTGATCGTCGAGCAGGACCAGGTCAAGGGCGTGGTCACGCAAATGGGCCTGCGTTTCTTTGCAGACTCGGTCGTGTTGACCACCGGCACCTTCCTGGGTGGACTTATCCACATCGGCTTGCAAAACCATTCGGGCGGCCGCGCCGGTGACCCACCGTCGATTGCCTTGGCACACCGCATGCGTGAGTTGCCGCTGCGTGTTGGCCGCCTGAAAACCGGTACCCCGCCGCGTATCGATGGCCGTTCTGTGGATTTCTCGGTGATGAGCGAACAGCCAGGCGATACGCCGATTCCGGTGATGTCGTTCATGGGCAACGCACAGATGCATCCGCGTCAGGTCAGCTGCTGGATTACCCACACCAACGCGCGCACCCACGACATCATCGCCTCGAACCTCGACCGTTCGCCGATGTACTCCGGTGTGATCGAAGGCGTGGGCCCGCGCTACTGCCCGTCGATCGAAGACAAGATCCACCGCTTCGCCGACAAGGACAGCCACCAGGTGTTCATCGAGCCTGAAGGCCTGACCACCCACGAGCTGTACCCCAACGGTATTTCCACCTCGCTGCCGTTCGACGTGCAGCTGGAGTTGGTGCGCTCGATCCGCGGCATGGAAAACGCCCACATCGTGCGCCCGGGCTACGCCATCGAGTACGACTACTTCGACCCGCGTGACCTGAAATACAGCCTCGAAACCAAAGTCATCGGCGGCCTGTTCTTCGCCGGCCAGATCAACGGCACCACCGGCTACGAAGAAGCCGGCGCCCAGGGCCTGCTGGCCGGCACCAACGCTGCGCTGCGCGCGCAGGGCCGCGAAAGCTGGTGCCCACGGCGTGACGAGGCCTACATCGGCGTGCTGGTCGACGACCTGATTACCCTGGGTACCCAGGAGCCGTATCGCATGTTCACCTCGCGCGCCGAATACCGGTTGATCCTGCGCGAAGACAACGCCGACCTGCGTCTGACCGAGAAAGGCCGCGAGCTGGGCCTGATCGACGACCAGCGCTGGGCCGCCTTCTGCGCCAAGCGCGATGGCATCGAGCGCGAAGAACAGCGCATGAAGACCACCTGGGTGCGCCCAGGGACGGCGCAAGGCCAGGCCATTGTGGATAAGTTCGGCACGCCGCTGGCCCACGAGTACAGCCTGTTGAACCTGCTGGCTCGCCCGGAAATCGACTACGCCGGCCTGATCGAGGCCACTGGCGGCGAGCAGCTTGACCCGCAGGTGGCCGAGCAGGTCGAGATCAAGACCAAATACGCCGGTTACATCGACCGTCAGCAGGAAGAAATCGCCCGGCTGCGTGCCAGCGAAGACACGCGCCTGCCTGTGGATATCGACTACACGTCGATCTCCGGGCTGTCCAAGGAGATCCAGGGCAAGCTCGGCCAGACCCGCCCTGAGACCCTCGGCCAAGCGTCGCGTATTCCTGGCGTAACCCCAGCGGCCATTTCGCTGCTGCTGATTCATCTGAAAAAACGCGGCGCTGGCCGCGAATTGGAGCAAAGCGCTTGAGTTCTCCGGTTACCCCGCAACACGCCGAAGAGTTGTCCACAGGTGCGCGTCAGCTCGGTGTCGAGCTGAGCGCGCAGCAGCACGAATTGCTGCTCGGCTACCTGGCCCTGTTGATCAAATGGAACAAGGCCTACAACCTGACCGCCGTGCGCAACCCGGACGAGATGGTTTCACGCCATCTGCTCGACAGTCTCAGCGTCATGCCGTTTATCCACAGGGACGCCCAGCGTTGGCTGGACGTCGGCAGCGGTGGCGGCATGCCGGGTATCCCATTGGCCATCCTGCATCCGCACAAGCAGGTGACCGTGCTCGACAGCAACGGCAAGAAGACGCGCTTCCTCACCCAGGTGAAAATGGAGCTGAAACTGGACAACCTCACAGTTATCCACAGCCGTGTCGAAGACGTTCAGCCCGAGCAGCCGTTCTGCGGAATCATCTCCCGCGCCTTCAGCAGCATGGAGAATTTCACCAACTGGACCCGCCACCTGGGTGACGCCCGCACGCAATGGCTTGCAATGAAGGGGCTGCATCCTGCCGATGAACTGGTAGCATTGCCCGCAGACTTCACAGTGGATAGCGAGCAGGCCCTGACCGTTCCAGGTTGCCAGGGCCAGCGCCATCTGCTGATACTGCGCCGCAAGGCATGACTGGGAACACACGCAACAATGGCTAAGGTATTCGCAATCGCGAACCAGAAAGGTGGTGTGGGCAAGACCACCACCTGTATCAATCTCGCCGCATCGCTGGCTGCGACCAAGCGTCGTGTGCTGCTGATCGACCTCGATCCACAGGGCAACGCCACCATGGGCAGCGGTGTGGATAAACACGAGCTCGAGCAATCGGTGTACGACCTGCTGATCGGGGAATGCGACCTGGCCCAGGCCATGCAGTACTCCGAGCACGGCGGCTACCAGTTGTTGCCGGCCAACCGCGATCTCACCGCGGCCGAAGTTGTGCTGCTGGAAATGCAGATGAAGGAAAGCCGCCTGCGCAATGCGCTGGCGCCGATCCGTGACAACTACGATTTCATCCTCATCGACTGCCCACCGTCGCTGTCGATGCTCACCCTCAATGCCTTGGTCGCCTCCGATGGCGTGATCATCCCCATGCAGTGCGAGTACTACGCGCTGGAAGGCTTGAGCGACCTTGTGGATAACATCAAGCGCATCGGCGCCAGGCTCAACCCTGCGCTGAAGATCGAAGGCCTGCTGCGTACCATGTACGACCCGCGCCTGAGCCTGAACAACGACGTTTCGGCGCAGCTCAAGGAACACTTCGGCGATCAGCTGTACGACACTGTGATCCCGCGCAACATCCGCCTGGCCGAGGCGCCGAGCTTCGGCATGCCGGCGCTGGCCTACGACAAGCAGTCGCGCGGCGCGCTGGCCTACCTGGCACTGGCCGGGGAGCTGGTTCGCCGTCAGCGCCGCCCTTCACGCACTGCACAAACAACTTAAGGAATCCGCATGGCCATCAAGAAACGCGGTCTCGGACGTGGGTTGGATGCACTGCTCAGTGGTCCTTCCGTCAGCTCGCTCGAAGAGCAGGCTGTGCAGATCGACCAGAAAGAACTGCAACACCTGCCGGTCGAGCTGATCCAGCGTGGCAAGTACCAGCCGCGCCGTGACATGGACCCGCAGGCGCTCGAAGAACTGGCGCACTCGATTCGTGCCCACGGCGTCATGCAGCCGATCGTGGTGCGTCCGATCGGTGACAACCGCTACGAGATCATCGCCGGTGAGCGCCGCTGGCGGGCTACGCAGCAGGCCGGGCTGGACACTGTTCCGGCCATGGTCCGCGAAGTGCCCGACGAAGCCGCCATCGCCATGGCGCTGATCGAGAACATCCAGCGTGAAGACCTCAACCCGCTGGAAGAAGCGCTTGCCCTGCAACGCCTGCAGCAAGAGTTCGAGCTGACCCAGCAGCAAGTGGCCGATGCCGTCGGCAAGTCGCGGGTCACCGTGGCCAACCTGCTGCGCCTGATCTCGTTGCCGGAGGCGATCAAGACCATGCTCGCCCACGGCGACTTGGAGATGGGCCACGCCCGTGCATTGCTCGGCCTGGAAGAAGATCGCCAGGAAGAAGGGGCGCGTCATGTTGTCGCACGTGGCCTCACCGTGCGCCAAACTGAAGCACTGGTGCGCCAGTGGCTGAGCGGCAAACCTGAGCCGGTCGAAACGAGCAAACCTGATCCGGACATCACCCGCCTTGAACAGCGGCTCGCAGAGCGCCTGGGCTCGGCGGTGCAGATTCGCCACGGCAACAAGGGCAAGGGGCAACTTGTCATCCGCTACAACTCGCTAGATGAGTTGCAGGGCGTGCTTGCTCACATCCGCTGAAACAATTCCTGTTGTAGCGCGCAGTCGGAAATCACTACCCGATAGTTGAATAGGGGTTAATCCACCCCTATACTCTGCGCGCATTTTGTCGGCACAAATTATGCCAAGTCGATGTTGACGAGGCGGTCGACTTTCGGGGAGCAGTTTCGATGGAAATCCGCACGCCAAACCGCCTGCCTTTCCATCGCTGGGCAGTTTTTCCGGTATTACTGGCTCAATTTGTCGTACTGCTGCTGGCAGCCTTGGTGTTGTGGCAGTGGAAAGGGGGAGTCAGCGGTTATTCAGGCCTCTGCGGAGGGCTGATCGCCTGGCTACCCAATGTGTATTTCGCCTGGAAGGCTTTTCGCTTCAGCGGAGCCCGGGCGGCGCAGGCCATCGTCAAGTCGTTCTACGCTGGCGAGGCAGGCAAGATGATTTTGACGGCAGTGCTGTTTGCACTGACCTTCGCAGGCGTGAAGCCGTTGGCGCCGTTGGCAGTATTCGGTGTCTTCGTGCTGACCTTATCGGTCAGCTGGTTCGCGCCCCTGCTGATGAATAAAAGACTTTCGAGACCTTAGGGCGTTTGAGGCAACCATGGCAGAAGAAACCGCTTCGGGTTATATCCAGCACCACTTGCAGAACCTGACCTACGGTCAACTACCAGACGGCAGCTGGGGCTTGGCCCATTCGGCTGCAGAAGCCAAGGCAATGGGCTTCTGGGCGTTCCACCTGGACACCCTGGGCTGGTCCGTCGCGATGGGTCTGATCTTCCTGTTGATCTTCCGCATGGCAGCCAAGAAG
Source organism: Pseudomonas farsensis (assembly GCF_014268805.2). GTDB lineage: Bacteria > Pseudomonadota > Gammaproteobacteria > Pseudomonadales > Pseudomonadaceae > Aquipseudomonas > Aquipseudomonas farsensis. Next base: position 600,616 of record NZ_JABWRF020000002.1, on the reverse strand, counting down.
GCGACTTCCGGCCAGCCTGGCGGCTTGCAGAACTTCGTCGAAGTGCTGGTCGACTTCGTTCACGGTAGCGTGAAGGACTCGTTCCACGGCCGCAGCGCGGTAATCGCCCCGCTGGCGCTGACCATCTTCGTCTGGGTGTTCCTGATGAACGCCATCGACCTGGTACCGGTCGACTGGTTGCCATGGGCTGCACAGAAGCTGTCGGGCAACGAGCACATCTTCTTCCGTGCCGTACCGACCACCGACCCGAATGCGACCCTGGCCATGGCCTTCTGCGTATTCGCGCTGATCATCTTCTACAGCATCAAGATCAAGGGCATCGGCGGCTTCATCGGCGAACTGACCCTGCACCCGTTCGGCAGCAAGAACCTGTTCGTTCAGGCGCTGCTGATCCCGGTCAACTTCCTGCTCGAGTTCGTCACCCTGATCGCCAAGCCGATCTCGCTGGCACTGCGACTGTTCGGCAACATGTATGCCGGCGAGCTGGTGTTCATCCTGATCGCCGTGATGTTCGGCTCTGGCCTGCTGTGGCTGGCCGGCCTGGGCGTGGTGCTGCAATGGGCGTGGGCGGTGTTCCACATCCTGATCATCACCCTGCAAGCCTTCATCTTCATGATGCTTACCATCGTCTACCTGTCGATGGCTCACGAAGATAACCATTAAGACCGCCTGGCGTGTCTGATAGTCTTGCCCGCCAGTCCCGGGGGCAGGGCTTAAAAAGTCCGCAAGGGCAATGCTGTACCAAACGATTTGTTTTACCGCTTCAAACTAAAAACCTAACCAATACGACGTAAAAGTCGGGAGGAAAGATGGAAACTGTAGTTGGTCTGACCGCTATCGCTGTTGCTCTGCTGATCGGCCTGGGTGCTCTGGGTACCGCCATTGGTTTCGGCCTGCTGGGCGGCAAATTCCTGGAAGGCGCTGCTCGCCAGCCAGAAATGGTTCCGATGCTGCAGGTCAAAATGTTCATCGTTGCCGGCCTGCTCGACGCCGTAACCATGATCGGCGTTGGTATTGCTCTGTTCTTCACCTTCGCAAACCCCTTCGTTGGTCAGATCGCCGGCTAATCACTCGTTTCCGACGAGTTGATGGCTGTGATGAACAAAGACCGAGCGAGGTGTTGGCGTGAACATTAATGCAACCCTGATTGGCCAATCCGTTGCTTTCTTTATTTTTGTATTCTTCTGCATGAAGTACGTATGGCCTCCGGTCATCACTGCTTTGCAAGAGCGTCAAAAGAAGATTGCCGACGGCTTGGACGCTGCCAACCGTGCAGCTCGCGACCTGGAGCTGGCCCAAGAGAAAGCGGGCCAGCAACTGCGTGAAGCGAAAGCACAGGCAGCTGAAATCATTGAGCAAAGCAAGAAACGCGCTGCTCAGCTTGTCGAGGAAGCCCGTGATCAGGCCCGCGTCGAAGCTGACCGTGTGAAGGCTCAGGCTCAGGCCGAGATCGAACAGGAACTGAACAGCATCAAAGACGCTCTGCGTGCCCAAGTGGGTGCTCTGGCCGTTGGCGGTGCTGAAAAGATCCTTGGCGCCACAATCGATCAAAACGCGCATGCGGAGCTGGTTAACAAACTGGCCGCTGAAATTTAAGCGAGGGCGATCATGGCAGAACTGACCACGTTGGCCCGACCTTACGCTAAGGCGGCCTTTGAGCACGCCCAGGCCCATCAGCAACTGGCCAATTGGTCAGCCATGCTCGGCCTGGCTGCTGCGGTGTCGGAAGACGGCACCATGCAGCGCCTGCTCAAGGCCCCGCAACTGACTAGCGCAGAAAAGGCCGCCGCATTCCTAGAAGTGTGCGGTGACAAGTTCGATGTACAGGCACAGAATTTCATTCATGTTGCCGCGGAAAACGACCGTCTCCTGCTTCTGCCGGAGATCGCCGCTCTGTTCGAGCTGTACAAGGCCGAACAAGAGAAATCCGTGGACGTGGAAGTCACCAGTGCTTTTGCGTTGAACCAAGAACAGCAAGACAAACTCGCCAAGGTTCTCAGTGCACGGCTCAGCCGGGAAGTGCGCCTGCATGCGTCGGAGGATGCCAGCCTGATCGGCGGCGTCGTCATCCGCGCAGGCGACCTGGTAATCGATGGCTCGGTTCGCGGCAAAATCGCGAAACTGGCTGAAGCATTGAAATCTTGAGTTTGAAGGGGCAGCAGAGCAATGCAGCAACTCAATCCTTCCGAAATTAGTGAAATCATCAAGGGTCGCATCGAGAAACTCGATGTCGGCTCCCAAGCCCGTAACGAAGGTACCGTGGTATCCGTCTCTGACGGTATCGTGCGTATCCACGGTCTCGCCGACGTCATGTACGGCGAAATGATCGAGTTCCCGGGCGGCGTATACGGTATGGCACTGAACCTGGAGCAAGACTCCGTAGGTGCGGTGGTACTGGGTGCGTACAACTCCCTCGCCGAGGGCATGAGCGCCAAGTGCACTGGCCGCATCCTGGAGGTTCCGGTTGGTAAGGAACTGCTGGGTCGCGTTGTCGACGCACTGGGTAACCCGATCGACGGCAAAGGTCCGTTGGGCAACACCGAGACCGACGCGGTCGAGAAAGTTGCTCCAGGCGTGATCTGGCGTAAGTCGGTAGACCAGCCTGTACAGACTGGCTACAAATCGGTTGACGCCATGATCCCTGTCGGCCGTGGCCAGCGTGAGCTGATCATCGGTGACCGTCAGATCGGCAAGACCGCCATGGCCATCGACGCCATCATCAACCAGAAAGACTCCGGTATTTTCTGCGTTTATGTTGCTGTCGGCCAGAAGCGTTCCACCGTTGCCAACATCGTTCGCAAGCTGGAAGAAAACGGCGCCCTGGCCAACACCATCGTGGTGGTTGCCAGTGCTTCGGAATCCGCCGCACTGCAATTCCTGGCGCCTTACGCCGGTTGCACCATGGGCGAGTTCTTCCGTGACCGCGGTGAAGACGCTCTGATCGTTTACGATGACCTGTCCAAGCAGGCCGTTGCCTACCGTCAGATCTCCCTGCTGCTGCGCCGTCCACCAGGACGTGAAGCGTACCCAGGCGACGTGTTCTATCTCCACTCCCGTCTGCTGGAGCGTGCATCGCGCGTTTCGGAAGAGTACGTCGAGAAGTTCACCAACGGCGCAGTGACTGGCAAAACCGGTTCCCTGACCGCTCTGCCGATCATCGAAACCCAGGCTGGCGACGTTTCCGCGTTCGTTCCGACCAACGTGATTTCCATCACCGACGGTCAGATCTTCCTGGAATCGGCCATGTTCAACTCGGGCATCCGCCCTGCAGTGAACGCCGGTGTTTCGGTATCCCGCGTAGGTGGTGCCGCTCAGACCAAGATCATCAAGAAGCTGTCCGGTGGTATTCGTACCGCACTGGCTCAGTACCGTGAACTGGCGGCATTCGCCCAGTTCGCGTCCGATCTGGACGAAGCGACCCGCAAGCAGCTTGAGCATGGTCAGCGCGTTACCGAGCTGATGAAGCAGAAGCAGTACGCGCCGATGTCGATCGCTGACATGGCTCTGTCGCTGTACGCCGCTGAGCGTGGGTTCCTGACCGACGTGGAAGTCTCCAAGATTGGTAGCTTCGAACAAGCGCTGATCGCCTTCTTCAACCGTGATCACGCCGACCTGATGGCGAAGATCAATGTGAAGGGTGACTTCAACGACGAAATCGACGCTGGCCTGAAAGCCGGTATCGAGAAGTTCAAGGCCACCCAGACCTGGTAAGCCGCAGCGGGGGCTCCGGCCCCCGCTTGCTAACCTGATAGGTGATACATGGCAGGCGCAAAAGAGATTCGCAGTAAGATTGCGAGCATCAAAAGCACGCAAAAAATTACCAGCGCCATGGAAAAAGTGGCGGTCAGCAAAATGCGCAGGGCACAAATGCGCATGTCTGCTAGCCGTCCTTATGCGGAGCGTATCCGCCAGGTGATCGGTCATCTGGCCAACGCCAACCCGGAATACCGCCACCCGTTCATGATCGACCGCCCTGTAAAGCGCGCCGGTTATATCGTGGTGAGCAGTGACCGTGGTCTGTGCGGTGGCTTGAATACCAACCTGTTCAAGGCCTTGGTCAAGGACATGAACGCAAACCGCGAACAGGGCGTTGAAATCGACCTGTGCGTGATCGGCAGCAAAGGTGCGACTTTCTTCCGTATCTTTGGCGGCAACGTTGTAGCCGCGATCAGCCAACTGGGCGAAGAGCCATCGATCAATGATTTGATCGGCTCCGTCAAAGTGATGCTGGACGCCTACCTCGATGGCCGTATCGATCGCCTTTCGGTGGTTTCGAACAAGTTCATCAACACCATGACCCAACAACCAACGGTCGAGCAATTGGTACCGTTGGAGGCAACCCCGGATCAAGAACTCAAGCACCACTGGGATTACCTGTACGAACCCGACGCAAAAGAGCTGCTGGACGGCTTGATGGTGCGTTACGTGGAGTCGCAGGTGTATCAGGCGGTGGTCGAGAACAACGCTGCTGAACAAGCAGCCCGGATGATCGCCATGAAAAACGCCACAGACAACGCCGGTGATCTGATCAGCGAACTTCAGCTGATCTACAACAAGGCGCGTCAGGCTGCGATCACCCAGGAGATCTCGGAAATCGTCGGCGGCGCTGCCGCGGTTTAACGGTTCAAAAATTCAGAGGATCCAGCTATGAGTAGCGGACGTATCGTTCAAATCATCGGCGCCGTCATCGACGTGGAATTCCCACGTGACGCCGTGCCGAGTGTTTACAACGCGCTGAAAGTACAAGGCGCGGAAACCACTCTCGAAGTTCAGCAGCAGCTGGGCGACGGTGTGGTTCGTACCATTGCGATGGGCTCGACCGAAGGTCTGAAGCGCGGTCTGGACGTCGTCGATAGCGGCGCGGCCATTTCCGTTCCAGTTGGTAAGGCCACTCTGGGCCGTATCATGGACGTTCTGGGCAACCCAATCGACGAAGCCGGCCCGATCGGTGAAGAAGAGCGTCGCGGTATCCACCAGCCAGCGCCTTCGTTCGCTGACCAGGCAGGCGGCAACGACCTGCTGGAAACCGGCATCAAGGTTATCGACCTGGTTTGCCCGTTTGCCAAGGGTGGTAAGGTTGGCCTGTTCGGTGGTGCCGGTGTCGGCAAGACCGTAAACATGATGGAACTGATCCGTAACATCGCCATCGAGCACAGCGGTTATTCCGTGTTCGCCGGTGTGGGTGAGCGTACTCGTGAGGGTAACGACTTCTACCACGAGATGAAGGACTCCAACGTTCTCGACAAAGTAGCGCTGGTCTACGGTCAGATGAACGAGCCACCAGGAAACCGTCTGCGCGTTGCGCTGACCGGCCTGACCATGGCTGAGAAGTTCCGTGACGAAGGTAACGACGTTCTGCTGTTCGTCGACAACATCTATCGTTACACCTTGGCCGGTACCGAAGTATCCGCACTGCTGGGCCGTATGCCTTCGGCAGTAGGTTACCAGCCGACTCTGGCCGAAGAGATGGGCGTTCTGCAAGAACGTATCACTTCGACCAAAGAAGGCTCGATCACTTCGATCCAGGCCGTATACGTGCCTGCGGACGACTTGACCGACCCGTCGCCTGCTACCACCTTCGCCCACTTGGACGCCACCGTCGTTCTGTCCCGTGACATCGCCTCCCTGGGTATCTACCCAGCGGTCGATCCACTGGACTCGACTTCGCGCCAGCTGGACCCGAACGTGATCGGCAACGAGCACTACGACACTGCCCGTCAGGTCCAGTATGTTCTGCAGCGCTACAAAGAGCTGAAGGACATCATTGCGATCCTGGGTATGGACGAACTGTCCGAGACCGACAAGCAACTGGTAGCCCGCGCTCGTAAGATCCAGCGCTTCCTGTCGCAGCCGTTCTTCGTGGCCGAAGTCTTCACCGGTTCGCCAGGCAAGTACGTTTCCCTGAAAGACACCATCGCTGGCTTCAGCGGCATCCTCAAAGGTGACTACGACCACTTGCCAGAACAAGCGTTCTACATGGTCGGCAGCATCGACGAAGCGATCGAGAAAGCCAAGAAACTGTAATCCCGGCGCCCCGCAAGGGGCGCTAATCAGGTTGAGGCAAGCAGATGGCTATGACAGTCCATTGCGATATCGTCAGCGCGGAAGGAGAGATCTTCTCCGGCCTGGTCGAGATGGTAGTAGCGCACGGCAACCTGGGCGATCTTGGTATCGCTCCAGGCCACGCCCCGCTGATCACCAATCTCAAGCCGGGTCCGATCACGCTGACCAAGCAGGGTGGCACTCAAGAGGTGTTCTACATCTCCGGTGGCTTCCTCGAAGTGCAGCCGAACATGGTCAAGGTTCTTGCCGACACCGTGCAGCGTGCTGCCGACCTGGACGAAGCTCAGGCGCAGGAAGCCCTCAAGGCTGCCGAAAACGCCCTGAACACGAAAGGCTCGGACTTCGACTACGGTGCTGCTGCGGCACGCCTGGCCGAAGCTGCAGCTCAGCTGCGCACTGTCCAGCAAATGCGCAAAGGCAAGTAATCTGGCTTTGGCCGGTAACCTGCGTTGCGATTGAGTTAAAGGGTAGCCTCGGCTACCCTTTTTCTTTTTCCGAATTTTATTCCTCGGTCACCCCCCTGACCGCCCCGGATTGGTAGCCAGTCAATGTCTCTCGATATCGTCATTCTCGCCGCAGGCCAAGGCACCCGCATGCGCTCGGCGTTGCCCAAGGTGCTGCACCCGGTTGCCGGCAACTCGATGCTTGGCCATGTTATCCACAGCGCCCGTCAGCTGAAGCCCAACGGCATTCACGTGGTCATTGGCCACGGTGCCGAGCAAGTTCGCGAGCGCCTGGCGGCGGATGACCTTAACTTCGTGCTGCAGGACAAGCAGCTCGGTACTGGCCACGCAGTAGCCCAGGCACTGCCGGCAATCAGTGCCGACACTGTGCTGGTGCTGTATGGCGATGTGCCTTTGATCGAGGTCGAGACCCTGCAACGCTTGCTGGCCAAGGTCAGCGCCAGCCAGCTTGGCCTGCTCACCGTGAACCTTGCCGACCCGACCGGCTATGGCCGTATCGTGCGGGATGCCCAAGGGCAGGTGCAGGCCATCGTCGAGCACAAAGATGCCAGCGATGCGCAAAAGGCTATCAAGGAAGGCAACACCGGCATTCTGGCCATGCCGGCAGCGCGCCTGGCTGACTGGATGGGCCGCCTTTCGAACAACAACGCCCAGGGCGAGTATTACCTGACCGACGTGATTGCCATGGCAGTGGCCGATGGCCTGGTGGTTGCCACCGAGCAGCCGCACGACGCGATGGAAGTGCAGGGCGCCAACGACCGCCGCCAGCTGTCTGAGCTAGAGCGCCATTATCAACTGCGTGAAGGCCGTCGCCTGATGGCCCAGGGCGTGACCCTGCGCGACCCGGCCCGTTTCGATGTGCGCGGTGAGGTCACGGTTGGGCGCGATGTGCTCATCGATATCAACGTGGTGCTCGAAGGCAAGGTAGTGATCGAGGACGACGTGCAGATCGGCCCGAACTGCGTGATCAAGGACAGCACCCTGCGTAAAGGCGTGGTCATCAAGGCCAACAGCCATATCGAAGGCGCGGTGATGGGCGAGGGCAGCGATGCCGGCCCGTTTGCGCGCCTGCGCCCGGGCAGTGTGCTGGAAGCCAAGGCCCATGTGGGTAACTTTGTCGAGCTGAAGAATGCCCGACTCGGTGAAGGCGCCAAGGCCGGGCACCTGAGCTACCTGGGGGACGCCGACATCGGGGCGCGTAGCAACATCGGCGCTGGCACCATTACCTGCAACTACGACGGGGCGAACAAATTCCGCACCGTGATGGGTGAGGACGTGTTCATTGGCTCCAACAACTCGCTGGTAGCGCCTGTGGAAATCCAGGCCGGCGCCACTACTGCTGCGGGCTCGACCATCACCCAGGCAGTCGAGGCGGGGCAGTTGGGCGTGGCCCGTGCCCGCCAGCGCAATATCCAGGGTTGGAAACGGCCTGAGAAAATCAAGAAGAGCTGAGTTATCCCCAGCTGAGTTATGCACAGGCCGGCTTATGTGAATAAGTCGGCCTTTGTGTTTTTTGGCGTAGCTAAAACTGCCGGGGCCGCTTCGCAGCCCATTCGCGGCACAAGGCCGCTCCTACAAGAGTGCGCGGTCGGCCCTAAACAACGCTTGACTAAAAAACGCTCATAGGTTTTGATTGCGCCACTTATCTTTCGAATCGAAACTTAAAACCGAAATGTCGAAACGTAATACACCCCAACGCCGCCATAACATCCTCACCTTGCTCAACGAGCAGGGCGAAGTCAGTGTCGACGCCTTGGCCAAGCGTTTCGAAACTTCCGAAGTGACCATTCGCAAGGACCTCGCCGCCCTCGAAGCCAACGGCCTGCTGCTGCGCCGCTACGGTGGCGCGGTCACCATGCCGCAGGAACTGCTCAGCGATACCGTGCAACCGGTGTCGCCGCACAAGCAGGCCATCGCCAAGGCAGCCGTGGAACGCATTCGAGAACACGCACGCATCATCATCGACAGCGGCAGCACTACGGCTGCGATGATCCCGCAGCTCGGGCGCCAACCAGGCCTTGTGGTGATGACCAATTCGCTGAACGTGGCCCGCGCCATCAGCGAGCAGGAACACGAGCCGGTACTGTTGATGACCGGTGGCACCTGGGACCCGCATTCCGAGTCGTTCCAGGGCCAGGTGGCCGAGCAAGTGCTGCGCTCCTACGACTTCGACCAGCTGTTCATCGGCGCCGACGGCATCGACCTTGAACGTGGCACCACCACCTTCAACGAGCTGCTCGGCCTGAGCCGGGTGATGGCCGAAGTCGCCCGGGAAGTGATCGTGATGGTCGAGTCCGACAAGGTCGGCCGCAAGATCCCCAACCTTGAGCTGCCCTGGAGCAGCGTCACTACCCTGATTACCGATGATCGCCTGCCCACAGAGGCACGCGACCGCATTCAAGCCCGCGGCATCAATCTGATCTGCGCCGCTATCAGCTAGGAGCAACATCTTATGTGTGGAATCGTAGGTGCCGTTGCCGAGCGCAACATTACAGCCATCCTGATCGAAGGCCTCAAGCGCCTGGAATACCGCGGCTACGACAGCGCCGGCCTGGCCGTGCTCAGCGAGCAGGGCCTGGAGCGTCGCCGCCGCATCGGCAAGGTCAGCGAGCTGCAAGCCGCCGTGGCTGCCGACCCGCTGCTGGGCAAGCTGGGGATCGCCCATACCCGCTGGGCCACCCACGGTGCGCCGACTGAAGAAAACGCTCACCCGCACTTCTCCGGCCATGACGTGGCGGTGGTGCACAACGGCATCATCGAAAACCACGAAGAGCTGCGCGACGAGCTCAAGGGCCTGGGCTACGCCTTTGCCTCGCAGACCGATACCGAGGTGATCGTTCACCTGATCCACCATTTGCTCAAGACCACCCCCGACTTGACCGCCGCGCTCAAAGCCGCGGTGAAGCGCCTGCACGGCGCCTACGGCCTTGCAGTGATCAGCACCAGTCAGCCCGACCGGCTGGTCGCTGCGCGCAGCGGTAGCCCGCTGGTGATCGGCCTGGGCCTGGGCGAGAACTTCCTGGCCTCCGACCAACTGGCGCTGCGCCAGGTCACCGACCGCTTCATGTACCTCGAAGAAGGCGATATCGCCGAAATTCGCCGCGATCAGGTACTGGTCTGGGATCAGGCCGGCGAGCCGGTGCAGCGCGAAACCGTGCAGCACAGCGAAGGCGCGGAAGCGGCCGACAAAGGCGTATATCGCCACTTCATGCTCAAGGAAATCCACGAGCAACCGGCCGTGGTACAGCGCACCCTGGAAGGCCGTCTGGGCAAGGACCACGTCATGGTCCAGGCTTTCGGCCCGCAGGCCGCCGAGCTGTTTGCCAAAGTGCGCAATGTGCAGATCGTCGCCTGCGGCACCAGCTACCACGCCGGCATGGTCGCGCGTTACTGGCTGGAAAGCCTGGCTGGTATCCCGTGCCAGGTCGAAGTGGCCAGCGAGTTCCGCTACCGCAAAGTCGCGGTGCAGCCGGACACCCTGTTGGTGTCGATTTCCCAGTCGGGCGAGACCGCCGACACCCTGGCCGCGCTGCGCAATGCCAAGGAGCTGGGCTTCCTAGGCAGCCTGGCGATCTGCAACGTTGGCATCAGCTCGCTGGTGCGTGAATCCGACCTGACCCTGCTGACCCTGGCCGGCCCGGAAATCGGCGTCGCCTCGACCAAAGCCTTCACCACCCAACTGGTGTCGCTGATGTTGCTGACCCTGGCCCTGGGCCAGGTGCGCGGCTCGCTTGCCGCCGGCGTCGAAGCCGAGCTGGTAGAAGAGCTGCGCCGCCTGCCAGCGCGCCTGGGCGAAGCCCTGGCCATGGACCATGTGGTCGAGAAAACCGCCGAACTGTTCGCCGACAAGCACCACACCCTGTTCCTCGGCCGTGGCGCGCAGTACCCGGTGGCGATGGAAGGCGCGCTCAAGCTCAAAGAAATCTCCTACATCCACGCCGAAGCCTACCCAGCCGGCGAGCTCAAGCACGGCCCGCTGGCCTTGGTCGACGGCGACATGCCGGTGGTCACCGTGGCGCCGAACAACGAGCTGCTGGAAAAGCTCAAGTCCAACCTGCAGGAAGTGCGCGCCCGCGGCGGGCAGTTGGTGGTGTTCGCCGATGAGCAGGCCGGCATGAGCAACGGCGAAGGCACCCACGTGATCAAGGTGCCGCACATCGCCGATGCACTGGCGCCGATTCTGTACACCATTCCGCTGCAGCTGCTTTCTTACTATGTGGCGGTGCTGAAGGGTACAGACGTGGACCAGCCGCGGAACCTGGCTAAGTCTGTGACGGTGGAGTAGGGGGCTAAAGCAGGGCCCAGCGATGGATTTCGACAATTAAAGCTGTGCTGAAAAAATCAAAGCTTTAATGCACGGAGGGAGCTCGCTCAATGCTCCCTCCAATCCACCCCTTCCATCCCAATCGTAGGCGCGCCAGTATCCACAGCTTCGTGGGACAGCCTCATTACATCTACTGCCTCGGCGTAGGTTTGGTGATCAGGTAGCAGAATCTTGGGATTGGGCATCAGTGCCTCGAGGTCAGTGAAGCGAGTCGGATAAGCTGGCTGCTTCCGAAAACTGGAAATCCACAACCGTGTGCTAAGGGCGATCCGCCAGCAATTTTAACCATCAGCTTCTGATGTCCGAGCTCCATCACTATTGGAAGGGCGCTGCGCTCGTGGACTATTCAGATCCGTCGAGACGGCTACCCGCACTCCGGATGAATGAGTAAGAGATCCCTACGTGTTGCCACCGGAAAAACGACCCCATCGTTCCGGTCATCGACTCTCGTGATTCCCTGGCTGGCGTTTTCTATGCGGTGTCTGCGACACTTTTTCCATAGAGCGCCTAGGAGGATACCTCATCAGCTTTCGAGAAATAGACACTTAGGGCGGCGACTATCGGGAGCTAACCAGAAGCAAATCAGATAGGCCTACAAGCGATCCAGCGTCCACGCGTGTGCGATGTCATCACAATGTTTTGCCGTGAACATAAGGTTCAGTTCGGTTGAGTCGAATGGGCGATACGCCCAATGCCCAGGAATAGGCCCCCGGGTCACCATGTACTCCAGCCGATATTTCTGAAGAGGCTCACAGGTGAGAGTGGTCGCATTCAGATCGAGCCATTCGCCCTGGCGAAGTGTCCAAAGCTTGTTGACAAGGTTGTCGTCATCTAACAACGCGATGCCGACATCTATCAGATAGAGGCTGTGCAGCTTATTTTGCAGTCTGAGGCTTCTGGCCATGAGGCAACCTATTGCGCTAAATGATGGCGTTATGATGCCCATCCATGACACATAATAAGTCCAACATCCTGCCAGCGCGCAAGAAGCGGCGTTGAAACTGTGGCGGGCTGATAAGGTTTTTGCGTTCAGCTCGGGGGCCATACCGGATTCGGTTGCTGCCCAAGCCATTGCGAAGGAGTGGGGAAAGAAAAAATGATGTAAATCATGTTGTTAAGTTAAAAATACAGGTTTTATTGTATTTGCAATTGATCAGAGCGGCTGATTTCAGCAGTTGTGACAGCTTTGCGGAATTTCAGCGAGGCCTGAAACCCTGAGGGCCGTAAGGGCCTGAAAGTACGGACTTTATTGTCCATTATCAGCGACCAAAAATCAGCCCTGGAGCACGACACTGTTGCGCTCCAGGGCTGAGTACTACCCTTACTTCAGATGCTGCTTGAGCGCCTGGGCAGCCTGGTCCATCGCACTGTGGGTTCCAGGCACTGCCTGGAGGACGTTGAGCAGGCCGAAGTCGTGGATCATGCCGTTGTAGCGCACAGCGGTCACTGGCACACCAGCGGCGTTCAACTTGCGGGCGTAGGCTTCGCCTTCATCGCGCAGCACGTCCATTTCAGCCGTTTGTACCAGTGCCGGTGGCAGTCCTTTCAGCTGGTCCAGGCTGGCGCGCAGCGGAGATGCGTGAATGTCGTTGCGCTGCTTCGGATCCGTGGTGTAGCTGTCCCAGAACCACTGCATCATGTTGCGTGTCAGGAAGTGCCCTTCGGCGAATTGGTTGTACGAACCGTTGTTGAAATTGGCATCCGTCACAGGCCACAGCAGCGCCTGGAAGCGCAGCTTCGGGGTGCCTGCTTCCTTCGCCTTGATGGCGACTACCGCGGCCATGTTGCCGCCGACGCTGTTGCCCGCCACTGCCAGGCGGGTGCCGTCCACACCGATTTCTTTGCCGTGCTCAGCCACCCAACGCGTAGCGGCGTAAGCCTGATTGATCGCGGTGGGGAAGCGGGCCTCGGGCGATGGCGTGTAATCGACGTAGACCGCTGCCGCACCAGAGCCCACCACCAGGTCGTGAATCAGCCGCTCGTGGGTCGGATAGTCGCCCAACACCCAGCCGCCGCCATGGAAGAACATGAACACCGGCAGGTCACCCTGGGTGCCCTCCGGGCGTACTACCCGGATTTCCAGCGGTTGGCCGTCGACCGTGATGGTACGGCGCTCGACCTGAATACCTGACAAATCGACCTTGACGCTGGCCTGGGCACCGGTCAGCACCGCTCGGGCGTCTTTCGGCGGCAGGGTTTCCAGTGGCTTGCCGCCGCCTGCAGCCAGAGCCTCGAGGAAGCCTTGGGTGGTTTGGTCCACGCCTTGGCTACCAGCGGCGAAAGCGCCAAAGCTGGCGCCGAGCGTCAATGTGGCAATGGCGAAGGTTTTGCGAAAGGTCATGGTGGTTCTCCAATGCGGGATCAGGGATGAGCGGGTGTTTAGTGCTTGAGATGTACATTGCGCGATAATGTTTAGCGCGCAAAATATATTCCCGCTATGGGCACGATTGACCGTTTGCATAAGCCCCGCACACCGGCCTGGCTCACGTGATCGAGAATTCAAACGATCGTGCTTGACTAGAGAGAACGACCGTTCTACATTGAGTCCATGAGCCGACCAACGATAGATCACCGAGACCAGATCCTCGCCACCGCCGAGAAACTCATTTACGAGAACGGGATTCATGCCACAGGCATGGATCTATTGGTGAAGACGTCTGGCGTGTCCCGCAAGGGCATTTATAACCACTTCGCTACCAAAGACGATGTGGCTGCTGCGGCGTTGAGTGCGCGCGATGTGCGCTGGATGAACTGGTTTAGAACAGAGTGCGACAAGGCCGGTACGCCGTATGACCGCATACTTAATATGTTCACGGTTTTAAAGGGCTGGTTCGAAACCGATGGTTTTCGTGGCTGTGCGTTCATCAATACAGCAGGCGAGGTTGGGAGTCCCGATGACCCCATCCGCCAGATCGCAAAGCGACATAAACAAAAGCTTTTAGACTACACGCTTGAACTGACGGAGCAATTGAACACCGAGCAACCGTTGGTCTTGGCCAGGCAGTTACTTGTTTTGATGGAAGGCGCAATCACCATGGCGCGAGTTATGGGTGATTATCACGCTGCTGATAATGCAAAGGACGTTGCGCGGATGTTGCTGAAAGAGCTCACGCCTTAACGCGCGCGCTTTAAATACCCCTCACATTCTATCTATCCTGCTCGACTGGAGTCACTACCATGTCCAATGCCCAAACTCGCCCGCCACTTCCTCCTTTCACTCGCGAAACAGCGATTGAAAAAGTTCGCCTCGCTGAAGATGGTTGGAACAGCCGCGACGCCGAGAAAGTTTCGCTGGCCTATACGCTGGATACCAAATGGCGTAACCGCGCTGAATTCGCTACTAATCGCGAAGAGGCCAAAGGTTTTCTCACGCGCAAGTGGAAAAAAGAACTCGACTATCGCCTGATCAAGGAACTCTGGGCCTTTACCGACAACCGCATCGCCGTCCGTTATGCGTACGAGTGGCACGATGATTCTGGTAACTGGTTCCGTTCCTACGGTAACGAGAACTGGGAGTTTGAAGCCGATGGCCTGATGCACCGTCGCTTCGCCTGCGTCAACGACATGCCTATCAAGGAAAGCGAGCGCAAGTTCCACTGGCCGCTGGGCCGTCGTCCGGATGATCACCCGGGCCTGACTGAACTCGGCCTGTAAGTCATCCATAACCTGACCTTTTGCAAAGAAGGGATGGGGAAAGGAATGTAGGCCTTGGCATCGTCTTGTAAATTCGGCATGTGCTGGGTTCGTGTTAACTACCTTTTTCAACTGTAATCCACTGTGGTTTACCAGTCGAAAAACTAGTTTACAGTGCAGTGATTCACGCTCGATAAGGCAATAGCCCTCTAGCATGCTGCAATTTCCTACAGCAGATGCAGATCCGTATGATTGACGCCAGCAATTCTCAGGACGAGCACCCTCAAATGTTGATGAAACTGGCACCGAAAAAGCGCCGCAACCCGCGTAATTTCTACCTCGGCATCGCCGCAACCTTGCTAATCGTCGGCGTTGGCCGTTATTTCTCGCACAAGGCCGAGCAGGAGAGTGCGGCGCAAAAGGCGCAGCTTGCGGCAACCTTGGTGCAGTTGAATGCGGCGCTTCCAAGGGCGGTGGATGCGCAGACCACGCTTGAGTTCATCGGCATGATGTACGGCGACACGATTTTCTACCGTTACCGTATCGACATGGCTCCCAGCAGCCTGTCCGAAGAAGCCAAGGCCAGCATGGAAGCGCGGATACGCCAGGGCCTTGAGCAGATGTCTTGCAAGGAGCCGCAACTGATGGCGGCGATGCGCAAGTTCAAGCTCCACCAGGAGCACTTCTACCTGGCCCGCAACACCTCGCTGTTCTCCATCGACATTCGTCCCGAGCAGCTGAACTGCGCAAGCTGATTCGCAGTTAACTCCCTCGCAGAGATCGTACAACATGCTGTCTGCGGCTTCAGCTGCAAGCAAAGCGCCGATCCGCGCCCTAACGCTTTTCACGTCAGATCGCTAGGGCCACTTTGCGGGCCCGGTGAACAGCACTACGATCCGCTCCTTCAAATTTAGTTGTACGACGACCTATGACGTGTCAATCTCTCGCCTGAAACAATTTGTCTCAATTGGCCCTGCCGGCCTGTTGGGGCAAACACCACACCTCTAAAAATAAAAGTCAGGTGAACCATGAAGATCAAAGGCATCCGTTGGTGGATGGTCAGCCTTGTCACGGCTGGGCTCGTCGTCAACTACCTCGCCCGCAACACGCTGTCGGTGGCTGCGCCCACCTTGATGAGCGACCTCTCCATCAGTACCGAGCAATACGCCAAGATCGTCGCCACCTGGCAGGTGTGCTACGCCCTCATGCAGCCCATCGCGGGATGGTTTATCGACTTCATCGGCACCAAGCTCGGCTTTGCCGTGTTCGCCATGGCCTGGTCGGTGGCCTGTGCGGGCGCAGCGCTGGCGACCGGCTGGCAGAGCATGGCGTTCATGCGTGGGTTGTTGGGGCTGACGGAAGCGGCGGGGTTGCCGGCAGGGGTCAAGGCCACCACCGAGTGGTTCCCGGCCAAGGAACGGTCGGTGGCCATCGGCTGGTTCAACATCGGCTCATCGCTCGGCGCGGTGCTGGCGCCGCCGCTGGTGGTGTGGGCGATCCTGCACAGCGGCTGGCAGTTGGCGTTTGTGCTGGTCGGGGTGTCCGGCATCGTCTGGACCTTGCTGTGGATGCTGCTGTACAAGCACCCGCGTGACCAGAAGCGCCTGAGCGACGAGGAGCGCGACTACATCCTCTCCGGGCAGGAAGCACACTTCAAACAGCAAACCCGCGAGAAGGGCGCGTGGAAACGCATCTTCAAGACCCGCAACTTCTACGCCATCGCCTCGGCGCGGATTCTTTCCGAGCCGGCCTGGCAGACCTTCAATGCCTGGATTCCGCTGTACCTGATGACCGAGCGGCACATGAACATCAAGGAAGTGGCGATGTTCGCCTGGCTGCCGTTTCTGGCTGCCGACATCGGCTGCGTGCTGGGTGGCTACCTCAGCCCGCTGTTCCACCGTTACCTGAAAGTATCGCTGTTCACCTCGCGCAAGATGGTGCTGGTGTTCGGCGCCAGTTGCATGATCGGGCCGGCGTGCATCGGCCTGGTGCAAAGCCCGTACACCGCGATCATGCTGCTGTGCATCGGCGGCTTTGCGCACCAGACGCTTTCCGGTGCGCTGTACTCGATCACCTCGGACTCCTTCAGCAAGGACCAGGTGGCGACGGCGACCGGCATGGGTGGTATGTGTGGGTACCTCGGCGCTGCGGTGTTTACGCTGGTGTTCGGCATTCTGGTGACCAAGATCGGCTACAGCCCGCTGTTCGTGGTGCTGGCAGTGTTCGATATCATCGCGGCGGTGCTGGTGTGGAAGGTGGCGCGTGAGGTGATGGCCGAGCCTTTGAAACAGCCTGTAGTCGGTGCTTCGGCAGTTGCTTGAAGTTGGGGCCGCTTTGCGGCCCCATCGCGATGGTTCGGCATTTCAGGCAAGGCTAAAGGCTTTAAATTCGTGGGACACAGTCATTTGCAGGCCTGTTCTGGCCCTATCGCAGGCCGCCCATCCCCATATCGATGCCGTCTACGCGGTCAGTGTAGGAGCGGCCTTGTGCCGCGAAAGGGCTGCGAAGCAGCCCCAGGATCTGAGCACCCACCAGAATCGTTGGGGCTGCTTCGCAGCCCTTTCGCGGCGCAAGGCCGCTCCTACACAATCAAAAGCGACTTGCCCGAAACCATAGAATCTCCCACGCTGCCCCAGTGCTCTGCGCACAGCGAAGCCCAAACACCGCTACCTGCTCACAGCGCCTGATACTGCATCCTGAACCCCAGGCTCATGACTTCACCTTGCTCTAACAAGCGCAGCCCCGGCCGCCCGGGCAAGTGATGCGCATTGACCGGGTGGCTGACCGGCTCGAAACAGAAGAAGTCCTTGCCCTGCGGGCAAAACAGCAAGAAGTGCTCGGCGCCTGTGGCGCTGCACGCCAGACGGTAGCCAGCACTTGGCTGCTCGATAATGCAGCTGCCCGGCCAGCCGCCAAAGCCATGATCGACTACCCCGCCTGGCAGAGGCCCGAGCGCCTCGAAGTTCCAGTCCTGTGGCAGTGCCGCCTGGCGCGAAGGCAACTGCCCTTCGTCTGCCAGCCACACATGCTGCGCCGCCGCCTGCAGCCGAGTATCGGCATGGCGCGGGAAATAGGGGTGTAGCCCCAGCCCGTACCAGTTGGCGACGGGGTCTTGATGGGTGACCTGCAGGTCCAGTTGCAGGCAGCCGTCATGCAGTTCCACATCCAGCGTCGCGCGGTAGGCGAACGGCACTTTGCTGTCCAGGCTCAGGCGCGCCCGGCGCTGGCTGTGGTGCTCAACCTGCCAGGCCTGCAACCAGGCGCTGCCATGGATGGGGTAGACGTCATGGTCGGTATTGGGCGCCAGTGCCTGCCAACCATCGGGGCGGGCATAACCGCCTCCGGCGATGCGGTTGGACCAGGGAGCCAGCAGGTAGCAGCCCAGCCGCCGCGGCGTGCCGCTGGCCAGTGCGGCGGCGTCGCTGTGGCGCAGCAGCGCCTGGCCGGTGGCCTTGACCTGCCAGTTGACCAGGCTGGCGCCGGTAGCGGGTGCCAGGCTCAGGCGGGTCAGGTGATCTTGCAGGTGCAGTTCGGTCACGGCCAATTCAAGGCTCCTTTGAAGAGGGGTCAGTTGGCCCGGCGGTACGTCAGCAGCACGATGCCGCTCACCACCACGGCGCCGCCGAGCAGTTGCAGGTTGCCCAATTGCTGGCCCAACAGCGCCCAGCCCAGCAGCAGGGTGGCGATGGGTTCGACATTCATCACCGGGGCGTTCTGCGCCATGTTCAGCCGTGGCACGCAGACGAACAGCAAGGTGAACGCCACGCCATACAACACCACCAGACTTGCCAGGGCGACCCAGCCGGTGCTGCTGCCCGGCAGTGACAACCCGGACGGCATCACGCCGCTGGCGCCCGCCACCAGCATGCTGGAAAACACGATCAGCAAGGTCAGCAGGCTGCGCACCGGGCCGCGAACGCTGGCCAGCTTGTGGTCGGTTATCCACAGGGCACAGGCGAACGCGCAGGCAGCGCCGAAGGCCAGGCTCACGCCCAGCGCCCAGTGCGGGTTGGCGTCACTGCTGGCGGCCAGGCGCCCAGGCACATCCAGTGCCAGCACCAGGCCGCACAGGATCAACCCCATGAACAGCACCGTGCGCCCGGTCGGGCGCGCGCCGCCCAGCGCCCAGGTGAGCAGCGCCAGCAGCATCGGGAAGGTGTTGCCCACCAGTAACGCCAGCGCCACCGGAATGCGCGCCACGGCCGAATACAGGCACAGGCTCTGGGTGGCGATCAGCAGGCCCAGCAGCAATTGCCAGCGCCGCGTGCCGCTGGGCAGGCCGATGCTCTGGCGCTGCCACAGCAGCAGGCCGGCGAGCACCAGGAAGGTAATGCCCGAGCGGCACAAAATGGCCAGCAGCACGCCGGTGCCGTCATCGAAGGCGATGCGGGCGGCGACGTGGTTGGCAGCGAAGGAACACGCCAGCAGCGCCAACAGGGCGATGGCCAGCTTGCGTGGGAAAAGGGCAGGAGCCAGGGAGGTTACAGCCATGTGCAGAGTCCATTTTGCAAAACAGCGCTTTGCTAGCTGTGTGTAGGAGCGGCCTTGCGTCGCGAAAGGGCCGCGAAGCGGCCCCGGCATTATCTGCCTGGACGCCAAAAGGGGGCCGCTTCGCAGCCCTTTCGCGACGCAAGGCCGCTCCTACACATCCAGCGGGCGGCGCGGGTTTAAAGTACGACGCTAGGCAGCCACAGCGAAATCGCCGGAATGTAGGTCACCGCCATCAGCACCAGGAACAACGCCAGATAAAACGGCAGCAACGCCTTCACCGTGGCTTCGATACTGACCTTGCCGATCGCCGAGCCGACAAACAGCACTGCACCCACGGGCGGTGTGATCAGCCCGATGCCCAGGTTCACCAGCATGATCATGCCGAAGTGCACCGGGTCCACGCCGATACCGGTAATCACCGGCAGCAGGATGGGCGTGAGAATCAGGATCAGCGGCGCCATGTCCATCACTGTGCCCAGCAACAGCAGCATGAAGTTGATGCACATCAGGATCACATAGCGGTTGTCCGACAGGGTCAGGAACGCCGTGGTGATTTTCGACGGGATCTGCATCAGCGTCATCACGTAGCCGAAGCTTGCGGCAAAGCCGATCAGGATCATCACGATGGAGATGGTACGCACCGTGCGGTGCATCAACTTGGGCAGGTCGCGCCACTTGTAGTCGCGGTAGATGAACATGGTCACGAAGAACGACCACACCACGGCCACGGCTGCCGATTCGGTCGCGGTGAACACCCCGGACAGAATGCCGCCCAGAATGATGACCATGGCCATCAGCCCCCACAGCGCTTCGCCGGCAATCTTCAGCGCCTGGCGCAGCGGGATCACCTCGCCCTTGGGGTAGTTGCGCTTTTTCGCGAAGATCAGGCACAGGCCCATCATCACCGCGCTGAGCAGCAACCCCGGCATCACCCCGGCCATGAACAGCGAGGCAATCGACACCGTGCCGCCGGCCGCCAGCGAATACAGCACCGAGTTGTGGCTCGGCGGGGTCAGCAGCGCCTGCACCGAACCGCTGACGGTCACGGCAGTGGAGAACTCGCGCGGGTAGCCTTTGCGCTCCATCTCCGGGATCAGCACCGAGCCCACCGATGCAGTGTCGGCCACCGACGAGCCGGAAATGGCGCCAAAGAACGTCGAGGCCATGATATTGACCAGCGACAGCCCGCCCCGCACAAAGCCCACCAGCACCCCGGCGAAGGCCACCAGCCTGCGTGACATGCCGCCTTCGGCCATGATCGCGCCCGCCAGCACGAAGAACGGGATCGCCAGCAGCGAGAACTTGTTAACCCCGCTGGCCACCTGAATCATCATCGCTTGCAGCGGGATGTCGATCCACCAGGCGCCAATCAGTGCCGACAGGCCAAGGGCATAGGCCACTGGCATGCCGAGCAGAATCAGCAGGATAAAGCTGCCCAACAAAATGAATGCATCCATGTCAGGCCGCTCCTTCGCTTTCTTCGAAATGGTCGAAGCGCACGACCTTGCGCTGGCTCTGATCGCCCAGAAGCAGTTTTTCCACCACAAAAAACAGCGTCAGCACACCGCCAATCGGGATCGGCGCGTAGGTCATGCCCACGCGGATGCCTGGCAGCGACGCCAGCGACTGGTTCCAGGTGGTGATGCACAGCTTGGTGCCGTACCAGGTCATGAACACGCAGACCACGATCATCAGCACTTGCACCAGCACCGACAGCAGCCGGCGCGGGATGGGTGGCAGGCGGTCGGTGATCATCGCCACCGCCATGTGTGCCCCGGCGCGGTAGCTGGCGGCGGCGCCGACGAAGGTGAACACCACCATCAGCAGAATCGCCACCGGCTCTGGCCAACTGGAGCCGGTGCCCAGCACATAGCGGGCGAAGATGCCCCACGGGATGATCAGCGACATGGTCAGGATCGACAGGCCGGCGATCCAGATGCAGCCGCGATACAGCGTGTCGTTCACGCTCAGAAACAGTGATTTCATTGGCATCACCAAAGCGGCAGGGCGACGGGCGCCGCACTGCCGGGTTTGTCTTGGAAGGGGCCGGCTTTACTGGACGGCGTCGATACGCTTCATCAGGTCGGCGTAAGGCGCGCCGTATTTCTCGCGCACCGAGGCAGTGGCGTCATAGAACGGCTTCTTGTCGACGGTGATGAACTCGACACCGGCCGCCTTGAGTTTCTCTTCGCTGGCGGCGGACTTGGCATCCCACAGGGCGCGCTCTTCCATCTGCGCTTCGCGGGCGACCTTTTTCACCAGGGTTTGCTGCTCGGGGGTGAGCTTGTCCCAGGTGGTCTTGGACATCACCACCGGCTCCGGCAGGATCAGGTGGCCGGTGAGGGTGTAGTACTTGGCGCTCTGGTAGTGGTTGTGCTCGAGCAGCGTCGGCGGGTTGTTCTCGGCGCCGTCGATAACGCCGGTCTGCAGGGCGCTGAAGATCTCGCCGGTGTCCATGGCGATGCCGTTGCCGCCCATGGCGTTCATCATGTCGATGAACAGCGGGTTGCCTTGCACGCGGATTTTCATGCCCTTGAGGTCTTCAAGGCGGCGTACCGGTTTTTTCGTGTAGATGCTGCGCGAGCCGCCATCCATCCAGGCCAGGGCCACCAGGTTGAATTCGGAACTGGTGATCTTGTCGAGGATCTCCTGGCCGATCTCGCCGTCGATGATCTTGCGCATGTGCTCGTGGTCGCGGAACACGAACGGCATGTTGAACACGTTCACATCCGGCACCACCGGGCCGACGATGCCCAGGCTGACGCGGGTCATCTGCACGGCGCCAATCTGCGTCTGCTCGATCACTTCCTTCTCCGAGCCCAGCACGCCGCCGGCGAACATCTTGAAGGTGATAGCGCCATTGCTGGCCTGTTCGAGTTTTTTGCCCATGTTCTGTTCGGCGACCACGGTCGGGTAGCCGGCCGGGTGGATTTCGGCGAACTTGATGTCCAGCGCCGAGGCCGGCATGGCCAGGCTGAAGGTCAGCGGGAGTACGGCAAGAAGCAGCTTGCGTTTGAAAGTCATGATGAAACTCCGTGTTTTTTATTATCCGGTTTCGTTCGTGCAAGTGTTGGATGCCAGGGCGTTCAGCCTTGCCAGGCAGGCTCCTCCAAGCCTCGGGTGCCAGGGTTGAGGGCGAATACCCCACCGGCCAGCGGCTGGTCGCTGAGGTCGGTGTTGGCGGGGCGGATCGAGGTCACGTAGAGAGTGTCGAGGTTGGCGCCCCCGAAGGCGCACATGGCCGGTTTTTTCACCGGCACGTCCAGCGAGCGGTCGAGGCGCCCGTCCGGGGTGAAGCGGTGAATCTGCCCGGCGTCGTTGCCGCAGATCCAGTAGCAGCCGTCCTGGTCGACGGCGGCGCCATCGGGGCGGCCGGGGTATTCGCGCATATCGACGAACAGGCGTTTGTTGTGCGGCGTGGCGGTATCGATGTCGTAGTCGAAGGCCCAGATCTGCTGCACCTGGGGGTGCGAGTCAGACAGGTACATGCGCCGGCCGTCCGGGCTGAAGGCCAGGCCGTTGGGCACGATCATGCCGTCCTGTTGCAGGTGCAGGCGGCCTTCGCCGTCATGCCGGTACAGCGCGCCCACTGGCGCACCTTGTTGCATGTCCATGAGCATGGTGCCGGCCCAGAAGCGGCCTTGGCGGTCGCAGCGGCCATCGTTGAAGCGCATGCCGGGCTGGGCATGGGCAACGCTGCTCAGCAGGTGGCTGGCGAGGCTGCCGTCGGCCTGGGGGCGTAGCTGGAAGATGCCGCTTTCCATGCCGGCCACCCAGCCATGGGCGCTGCGGGCGATGCAGGCGAGCATCTGCTCGCCTTGCCACACCTGGTGCAGGCCATCGGCCAGTTGCCAGCGGTGCAGCTGGCGCGCGGGGATATCGACCCAGTACAGGGCCTGTTCGAGCGGGTGCCACACCGGGCTTTCGCCGGTGCCATTACGGGCATCGAGGATCAGTTCGCAGTTCATCGCCAGGCCTTCTGCGGTGCAGGGTCAGTTGAACGGGCCGGCCGCCGCGAAGGCGCCGCCCTGGTAGACCATGCTCGGATCATCGGCGGCTGGCGCCGGCTTGGCTTCGACGGCCGCGCGGAACACCTCGGAGGTGTCCTTGGGCTGGTAGCCCAAGTGCTCGGCATGGCGGTTGTCCCACCACACGGTGCGGTTGTCGGAGGCGCCGTAGACGATGGTGTGGCCGACATTGGCGGTAAACAGCCCGCGCTGGATCAGTTGCACCAGGTCGTCGTAGCTCAGCCAGGTGCAGAGCATGCGGGGGTTTTGTGGCTCGGGGAACGATGAGCCAATGCGGATGCTCACGGTTTCGATGCCGTAGCGGTCGAAGTAGAAGCTGGCAAGGTCTTCGCCGTAACACTTGGACAGCCCGTAGTAGCTGTCCGGGCGGCGTGGGGAGTGGGCGTCGATGCGCTCGTCCTGGCGGTAGAAGCCGATGGTGTGGTTGGAGCTGGCGAAGATGATGCGCTTGACGCCATGCTTGCGCGCGGCCTCGTAGACGTGGAACACGCCGCAGATATTCGGGCCGAGGATGGTTTCGAACGAGTGCTCGGTCGACACACCGCCAAAGTGGATGATGGCGTCTACGCCTTCGACCAGCGCGTGCACCGCCGCTTTGTCGGCGAGGTCGCAGGTGACCACTTCTTCGTCGGCACCGCGTGGCGGGTCCATGGGGCTGATATCAGAAAGGCGCAGGACCTCGGCAACGTCGTGCAGACGTTCGCGAAGGACCTTGCCCAGGCCGCCTGCGGCTCCGGTGAGCAGCAGGCGTTTGAAGGGAGTAGGGGTCATGGCCGGCTCTTTTGTTAATTGTTGTAAGTTGTCGTATGACTGCGAAGATTATCGACAGTGCGTTTGCAGGTTGTCAACGGGGCATGGTGGGCAGGTGATCAACTGTCCTGTACCAGCCCGGCTGAAATATTCCGCCGATCTAATGTTCTGGGTTACCTGCCAGGGCCTCATCGCAGGCTGGCGCCAGCTCCCACAAGATCAAGAGCAACGCGGCCCCTGTGGGAGCTGGCGCCAGCCTGCGATGAGGCCAGGACAGGCTTATAAACAACCGTCGAATCGCCTGTTACAAAAGTGACAACGGGTAATTGAATATCAGCCGGTTCTCATCGAACTCGTTATTGTTGAAATCGCGGCGGATCGAAGAGTTGCGCCATTTCACGCTGAGGTCCTTGAACGCCCCACTCTGGATCACATACGCAAGCTCGGTCTCGCGCACCCATTCCTTGCCGTCAGTCACGCTGCCGATACGCACGTCTTCGCCGCTGATATAGCGGTTCATCAAGGTCAGCCCCGGCACGCCGACCGTGACGAAGTTGAAGTCATGGCGCACCTGCCATGAACGCTCCTCGGCCAGGTCGAAGCTTGAGTTGTAGCTGTCGTTGGCCAGGGTCCCGCCGCTGGTGCCGTTGACCCGCATCCAGGTGTCGCCGTTGACCCGCTGCAAGCCCACCCAGAAGGTGTGCCCGGCGTACTTGGCCGAGAACATGCCCGAGTAGGTCTTGTTGTCCAGCTTGCCGGCCCGCGCCGCGCCGTCGTCATCGCCATGGAAATAGCCAAGGTTGGCGCCCAGGGTCCAGTCACCCAGCGGCTGGCTATGGCTCAGTTGCAGGTACTGCTGTTGGTACACGTCCTTGAGCTCGGCATTCCACACGCCAACCAACGTGCGCTTTTCATTGAAGGTGTACTCGCCACCGACAAAGTTGAAGCGGTCCGAAAGCCCGCCGCCGTAGCTCATGTCTTCCATGCTCGCGTCGTTGCGCGGGCTGTTGCCACGGAACTGGCCGCCATACAGCGTCAGCCCGGCCAGCTCACTGGACGTCACCTGCCCGCCACGGAAAGTCTGCGGCAGCGAACGGCCGTCATCGGAACGCAGAATCGGCAGCACCGGCATCCATTCGCCGATCTTCAGCTCGGTTTTGGATATACGCGCCTTGCCCGCTACCGCCAGGCGCCCGTAGTCATCGGCCGGCCGGCCATCCTGGTGGCGTGGCAACAGCCCGGTGCCGTAGGTGCCGCCGCCGCCGTCGAGCTTGACCGACCAGAGCCCAAGCACATCTGCACCAAACCCCACCGGCCCCTCGGTAAACCCGGAGCGGGCATCGAGGATGAAGCTCTGCGTCCATTCCTCCGCCTTGCTCTGCGAGTTGGCGGGGTTGGTGAAGTTGCGGTTGATGTAGAAGTTGCGCAACCCGAGCGTGGCCTTGGCATCGTCGACGAAGCCTGCGGCGAGGCCGGTGGCTGGCAGGCCACCGAGGACGCTGGCGCCGAGCAGGGCGAAGGGAAGGGTCTGGCCGATTTTCATTATTGTTGTGCTCCCTGGGGGTGTAGCTGCCCGTCCCCCGTGCACGCGTTGGCGCCGGAAGTTGGGGCGGTGGATACCGGGCCCGGCATGGGCCTTGGGTGAAATTACGGGTGAGCGGCGTCAGGTGCCCGAAGGGGGACACGACGGGTCGAAGAGGCGAGGGTTGCCGAGCAGGCGGTACGAGTGGCGTGCGAATGCAGTGCGGGATGTCGACATGAGGAGGTCCATTCTTTTGTTATTTTTGTTATCTGTTGTCGTACAACGTGGCGGATTATTATCAAGCGTTCAAGGGGCTGTCAACGGTGAGTTTGCATAGTCCTACGCCGCTTATCCGACTTTCCGCAACCTAGAGCCGCTGGTCGCTCTTCTATTATCGGAAACGCCTTACATGCCCGCTGACTGGCATGGATCAATGGCAGCAATCTGCGCTTGGCCTACTTTCTCGGACCTCACGTAAACCATGGATGAGAAAGTCATGACGACACTGCAGCGTTCACACGATATCCAACCCCTTGATCACCCGGATGTCACCTTGCAGCTCAATGGCCAACCGGTCGTTGCCGCTGCGGGTGAAACGGTGCTCAGCGTCCTCAGTGCGGTCGGCCTGCGCCAGGTGGCACGCAACGACCATGGCCAGGCCAGCGGCGCGTTCTGCGGCATGGGTGTTTGCCATTGCTGCCTGGTGCAGATCGACGGCCGGCCCAAGCGCCGGGCCTGTCAGACCGTGGTGCGCCCTGGGATGCAGGTGCAAACCCAGGTGAACGCGGTCGCCGGGGAGGGCCAGCCATGAGCTTGCGTCCTGTGATCGTTGGCGGTGGGTCGGCTGGCATGGGCGCCGCCATCGAATTCGCCGCACATGGCGTCGACAGCCTGCTGTTCGACGAAGCCTCGCGTGCAGGCGGTGTGGTGTATCGCGGCCCGCTGCGCGCGGGGGTGGACCTCGGTTACCTCGGCTCGCGCTACGCCAAGGCGCTGACCGCGTTGCATGAAGACTTTGCCGCCAGTGCCGAGCATATCGACCTGCGCCTGAACCACCGCGTGGTGGGCGGCGATGACCAGCGACTGATGGTGCTCGACGGCGACGAACGCCTGCACGAAATCGACTATAGCCACCTGGTGCTGGCCGCCGGCTGCCACGAGCGCAATGTGCCGTTCCCTGGCTGGACGCTGCCAGGGGTGATGCTGCTGGGCGGCTTGCAATTGCAGATCAAGAGCGGGGTAGTGAAGCCATTGGGCAGCACCTTGATTGCGGGCACCGGGCCGCTGCTGCCGCTGGTCGCCTGCCAGCTGCACGCGGCGGGCGCCAAGGTGGCGGGCGTCTACGAGGCCTGCGCATTCAACCGCATCGCCCGCGAAAGCCTGGCACTGCTCAACAAGCCGCAGTTGTTCCTCGACGGCCTGAGCCTGCTGGCCTACATGAAGCTCAATGGCATCCCCATGCACTACGGTTGGGGCGTGGTCGGTGCCAGCGGGGACGATGAGCTGCGCGAAGTCAGTGTGGCGCCCTATACCGCTGACTGGAAGCCGGACATGACCCGCGTGCAGCGCGAACCGGTGCAAACCTTGGCGGTGGGCTACGGTTTCATTCCGCGCACCCAGCTCAGCCAGCAATTGGGCTTGGCCCACGGGTTCAGTGCCGACGGCTACCTGCGCGCCGAGTGCAATGTGTGGCAGCAAAGCAGCCGCCCAGAGGTCCACCTGGCGGGCGACATGGCCGGTATTCGGGGTGGCGAGGCGGCAATGCTCACCGGGCGTATCGCTGCGGTGTCGGTATTGCTGCAAATGGGCAAGCTGGACGCAGCGCAAGCCATCGAACTGCGTGAGCGCTACCTCGGCAAGCTGGCGGCGATCGGGCGCTTCCGTGCCGGCGTCGAGCGCTTCACCGCCCGTGGCGCTGCGCAAGTCGAACTGCCCCAGGCCGAGACGGTGATCTGCCGTTGCGAACACGTCACCCGCGAGCAGATCGACCTTGCCCTGGAGCAGGGCGTGCAGGACATGGCCAGCCTGAAGATGCGCACCCGCGTGAGCATGGGCGACTGCCAGGGCCGCATGTGCGTCGGCTACTGCAGCGACCGCCTGCGCACCGCCACCGGGCGCAAGGATGTGGGCTGGCTGCGGCCACGCTTCCCGATTGACCCGATTCCATTTTCTGCATTCGAACACTTGGGCACGGAGGCCTGAACATGGCTAAGCATTACGACATCATCATTGCCGGCGGCGGCGTGATCGGCGCCTCGTGCGCCTACCAGCTGTCCAAGCGCAAGAACCTGCGTATCGCGCTGATCGACAGCAAGCGCCCTGGCAACGCCACCCGCGCTTCGGCCGGCGGCCTGTGGGCCATCGGCGAGTCGGTGGGGCTGGGCTGCGGGGTGATCTTCTTTCGCATGATGTCCTCGCGCAGCAAGCGCGAGGCCAATGGCGCGGCGGTGGTGGTCGATTCCAGCACGCCGCATATCCTGCCGCAGTGCTTCTTCGACTTTGCCTTGCAGTCCAACGCGCTTTATCCACAGCTGCACGAAGAGCTGATCGAGCGCCACGGGATGGACTTCAAGTTCGAGCACACCGGCCTCAAGTACATCATTCAGGACGAAGAGGACCAGCTGTACGCCCAGCACATCGTCAGCCATATTCCGCACCTGGCTGATCAGGTGCGCTGGCTCGACCAGGCGGCCTTGCGCGCAGCCGAGCCGGGCGTCACCGAGCATGCCCATGGCGCGCTGGAGTTTCTTTGCGATCACCAGGTCAGCCCGTATCGCCTGGGCGACGCCTTCATGGAAGCGGCGCGGCAGAATGGCGTCGACCTGTACCCCAACGTCAATGTGACTGGCGTGCTGCATCAGGGCGGGCGTATCAAAGGTGTGCAAACCGCGGAGGCTGGTGAGTTCCACTGCGAGACCTTGATCAACGCTGCCGGCGCCTGGGCGGCCGAGCTGAGTGAATGGGCCACCGGGCAGAGCATTCCGGTCAAGCCGGTGAAAGGGCAGATTGTGCTGACCGAGCGCCTGCCGCGCCTGCTCAATGGCTGTATCACCACCAGCGACTGCTACATGGCGCAGAAGGACAACGGCGAAATCCTGATTGGCAGCACCACCGAGGAGAAGGGCTTCGACGTCAGCAACACCTTCCCCGAGATCAACGGCCTGGTGCAAGGCGCTATCCGCTGCCTGCCGGAGCTGGCCAAGGTCAACCTCAAGCGCACCTGGGCGGGGTTGCGCCCAGGCTCGCCGGACGAGTTGCCGATTCTCGGGCCGGTGGACCACATCCACGGGTACTACAACGCCTGTGGGCATTTCCGCACCGGCATCCTGACGTCGGCCATCACCGGCGTGATGCTGGATAAAGTTATCCACAACGAACCGCTGCCGCTGGATATCACACCCTTTCTGGCGTCTCGTTTCGCAGAAGATCAACGCAAAGCCGCCATTGGCTGAGCCCGCGCTTGTGCGCACGGTGGGGGCTGCTCGACGGCCCCCGCTGTGTGAATGAACTACCCTGATGCGGTGACGTCGTTAACTGTAAGGCGACGTCCCGTCATCGATTGGGGAGGGTCATGAATGCTTGCGCAACTTCCACCCGCATTGCAGAGCCTGCACTTGCCGCTACGCGTGAAACTGTGGGACGGCAACCAGTTCGACCTGGGGCCAAACCCTCAGGTCACCATCGTGGTCAAGGAACCCCAGCTGATCGCACAGCTGACCCATCCGAACCTTGAACAGCTTGGTTCAGCCTTCGTCGAAGGCAAGCTGGAGCTTGAGGGTGATATCGGCGAGGTAATCCGCGTTTGTGATGAACTCAGCGACGCCTTGCTCAAGGATGCAGAAGATGTGCTGCCGGTGCGCTGCGCCCATGACAAACGCACCGACGCCGAGGCGATTTCCTACCATTACGACCTGTCCAACGACTTCTACCAGCTATGGCTGGACCCGGACATGGTCTACTCCTGCGCGTACTTCAAGGAGCCAGACAATACCCTGGCGCAAGCCCAGCAAGACAAGTTCGACCACCTGTGCCGCAAGCTGCGCCTGCAAGCCGACGACTACCTGCTGGATGTGGGCTGCGGCTGGGGCGGGCTGGCGCGGTTCGCCGCGCGCGAGTACGGGGCGAAGGTGTTCGGCATCACCCTGAGCAAGCAGCAACTGAAGCTGGCGCGCCAGCGGGTCAAGGAGGAAGGCCTGGCCGGCAAGGTCGAGTTGCAGATCCTCGATTATCGCGACCTGCCCCAGGACGGGCGTTTCGACAAGGTGGTCAGTGTCGGCATGTTCGAGCACGTTGGCCACGCCAACCTCGAACTGTATTGCCAACGCCTGTTCGCTGCGGTGCGTGAAGGTGGCCTGGTGATGAACCATGGCATCACTGCCAAGCATGTAGATGGCCGCCCGGTGGGGCGTGGTGCGGGCGACTTCATCGACCGCTATGTGTTCCCCCACGGCGAGCTGCCGCATATTTCGATGATCACAGCGCGCATCTGCGAAGCGGGGTTGGAGGTGGTGGACGTCGAAAGCCTGCGCCTGCACTACGCCAAGACCCTCAACCACTGGAGCGAAAACCTCGAGAACCAGCTACACCGCGCCGCCGCGCTGGTGCCTGAGAAAACCCTGCGTATCTGGCGCCTGTACCTGGCCGGGTGTGCCTACGCCTTCACCAAGGGCTGGATCAACCTGCACCAGATCCTTGCGGTAAAACCCTTTGCCGATGGCCATCACCAGCTGCCCTGGACGCGCGACGACATGTACCGCTGAAACTCACAGGATGGGTGAAATCAACCGCGCGATGCGCATGCCCAACTGCTGCAGGCGGTGGGTATCGCGGCTGTCTTCGGCGGTAATTTCCCGGGCCTGCTCGAAGTCCTCGGTGAGCATCTGTTCCACCTGGTCGGCAAACGCCCGGTCGACGGTGAGCAGGGTGATTTCGAAGTTCAAGCGGAACGAGCGGTTATCCAGGTTGGCACTGCCGATGGCGGTGATTTCATCGTCCACCAGCACCACTTTTTGGTGCAAAAAGCCCGGCTGATACCTGAACATGCGCACCCCCGCGCGTACTGCCTCGAAGGCGAACAGGCTGGAGGCGGCATAGACGATGCGGTGGTCGGGCCGCGACGGGATGAGGATGCGCACATCGACCCCGCGCAGCACGGCCAGGCGCAGGGCGGCGAAGATGGCTTCGTCGGGAATGAAGTACGGGCTGGTGATCCACACTCGGCGGGTGGCGCAATGGATTGCCTCGAGAAAGAACAGCGCACAGGTTTCCTGCGGGTCGGCCGGGCCGCTGGCCAGTGCCTGGCACAGCACGCCGTCCTCGGGGTAGGTGTCGGGCAGAATCAGCGGGGGGAGCTGGCGCGTGGCCCAGTACCAGTCTTCGGCAAACGACTCCTGCAAGCAGGCCAGCACCGGGCCGCAGATCTGCACATGGGTATCGCGCCATGGCGACAGTTGCGGGTGCGCACCGAGGTATTCGTCCCCCACGTTGTGCCCACCCATGAAGCCCAGCACCCCGTCCACCACCACGATCTTGCGGTGGTTGCGGAAGTTGACCTGAAAGCGGTTGAACCAGCCACGGCGGGTGGCAAAGGCTTGGATCTGCACGCCACCGTCGCGCAGCGTCTGGCTGTAGCGCGCCGGCAAGGCATGGCTGCCGACGCGGTCATACAGCACGAACACCCGCACCCCTTCGGCGGCCTTGCGCAGCAACAGCTGCTGCAACTGCTGGCCGAGGTTGTCGTCGTGGATGATGAAGAATTGCACCAGCACCGTATCGCGGGCGCGTTCGATGGCGGCGAAAATGGCCGCGAAGGTGGCCTCACCGTTGATCAGCAGCTTCACTTCGTTGTTGGCCAGGCACGGCATGCGCCCAAGCTTGGGCAGTGCGCGCAGGGCGGCGTAGCTGTCGGACTCGCGCGCGGTCAGGGCCTCTTCCACCCAAGGCCGCCAGTTGAGGCTGGCCATGGCCACGTGCATTTCCTGGTTGGCCTGGCGCCGGGCCTGGATGTAGGCATAGAAAGAGCGTGCGCCGAACACCAGGTACGGGATCAGTGCCAGGTAAGGAATGAAGAACAGCGGCATGGCCCAGGCGATGGCGCCTTGGGCGGTGCGCACGGTAAACACGGCGTGCAGCGCGGCGACGATGCCGAGCAGGTGGATAACTCCGAGCACGTAGCCGAAAAAGTAGGGGCTGTGGTAATCCATATGCATCCTGCTTGCCGTTGGCACCTGCCTAACAGACCACGTTCATGGGGTTGGCTGCAACCCGCAGGCATAATTGGCGTCTAACGGCACAGTCCGGCCAGAGCCGGTATTTCGAGGAGCACTGATCCATGAAGATTCGTCTGCCACTGCTTGCCCTGGCCCTGGGGTTGGGCAGCCCGCTGGTCCACGCGCAGATGCTGCAACCCGGCTTGTGGGAACTGACCACCAGCAACATGCAGGTCGATGGCAAGCCGCTACCGGACATGGAGTTCATGCTCGGCCAGATGAAAAACCTGCCGCCTGAGCAGCGCGCGATGATGGAAGGCGTGCTGGCCAAGCAAGGCATCAGCGTGGGCGGCAAGGGCGTGCGTTCGTGCCTGACGCCGGAGCAAGTGAAGACTGACGATATTCCGCTTCAGGACCCGCAATCCGGCTGCACGCAGAAAATCACCGAGCGCAACGGCAATGTCTGGAAGTTCGAGTTCAGCTGCCCTAAAGCTCAAGGCCAAGGCCAGGCAACCTTCCTCAGCGACCGCGAGTTCCTGACCAAGGTGAACGGCACCTTCAATGCTTCTGGGGTGCAACAGCAAGGCAGCATGGATACCCGCGCTGTTTGGCTGGGCAACGACTGCGGTACGGTAAAACCCCGCAGCTGATCACCACCGCCAGTGGCTGGCGGCTACCGCGTCGTGGGCATGCAGGCTTTCTGCATGTTCCACGCGCAATTTGAACGCCGCGATGCCCGGCATCTGGCGCAGCGCCCGGTGCAAGCGCCGCGCCGCATCCTCACAGAACATCAGGTTTTGCCCGTTGGCCAAGGCGAAGGCCTGTTCGTCTGCGCGCTTCACAGCGGTTTGCACCGCAGTGCCCAACGCCGTTTCAGCGCGCTCGATAAAGGCTTTGATGTCCAGCTCACCTTCGCCCAACCGCACATGCAAACGGGCAAGGCTACGCTGGCTATGCGGGGTGGCGACCACGCCGTTGCTGCTGCCGAGCCAGTCGCGCACGCTTTGCCGGCCCAGCTGCTGCGCCGGGAAGTCGCTGTCGAACTGCGCCTGAATCAGCTGGCGCGCCAGTGCAGCCGAGCACGGGCAGGTGGATGAATAGGCGATATCCACTGAGTGTTCCACGTGGAACATGCCGTTTTCCAAGCTCGCATTAACCGTGATTGGGTAGTGCTTCCAGCCTGCCAGCGGGCTGACCAGCGCTGGGCGCTTGAGTAGATGGTCGAACCGCAATTGCAGGTAGGCGCGGTTGGACAGGCCTTGGTGGCTGCCCAGAAATTGCTCCAGCACCCCTCGCAGCACTGGGCGGCTCAACGGCTGTTGCTCCAACGCTTCCAACGCGAGGTAAAGCCGCGACATGTGAATGCCGCGAGCCGTGCCGTCGTCCAGGCTTACCCCAGCATCGGCCCGTGCACTCAAGCAACCGCCCTCCACCACGATTGGCAGTGCAATGCCGCACATGCCGACCCAATCCAGTGGCTGAGATTGATCGCTGCTCTGCGCGGCGACATCGGGAAGGGCCAGGCTAGTCATGGTTTGTTTCCTTGGAGGCGACCGTTGGTGAAGCTGGGTTGGCGAAAGTGTATTGTTATACTATAACATTGTGCAAACGCATCGCTTCGAATGCGCCTGCCCGATGAGGTTCGTCAATGCCCAACCGTCTTCCTGTCACCGTGCTGTCCGGTTTTCTCGGCGCCGGCAAAAGCACCTTGCTCAACCATGTGCTGCGCAACCGCGAAGATCTGCGGGTTGCGGTGATCGTCAACGACATGAGTGAAATCAACATCGATGCCAGCGAGGTGCAGCGCAACGTCAGCCTGAACCGCGCCGAGGAAAAACTGGTAGAGATGAGCAATGGCTGCATTTGCTGCACCCTGCGCGAGGACCTGCTCGAAGAGGTGGCGCGGCTGGCCGCAGAAGGCCGCTTCGACTACCTGCTGATCGAGTCCACCGGCATCGCCGAGCCGCTGCCGGTGGCCGAAACCTTTACCTTTCGCGATGAACAAGGCCGCAGCCTTTCCGATATGGCGCGGCTCGACACCATGGTCACGGTGGTCGACGGGCTGAACTTCATGCGCGATTACCAGGCCGCCGACAGCCTGGCCAGCCGTGGCGAGAGCCTGGGTGAGGATGACGAGCGTTCGATCAGCGACCTGCTGATCGAACAGGTCGAGTTCGCCGACGTGCTGCTGCTGAGCAAGATCGACATGATCAGCCAGCACGAGCGCGAGGAACTGACGGCTATCCTGCGCAGCCTCAACGCCCGTGCGCAAATCGTGCCGATGGTAATGGGCGAAGTAGCGCTGTCGCGCATCCTCGATACCGGGCTGTTCGACTTTGACCAGGCGTCGCAAGCGCCGGGCTGGCTGCAGGAGCTGCGCGGCGAACACGTGCCCGAGACCGAAGAGTACGGCATCGCCGCCAGCACCTGGCAGGCGCGCCGGCCCCTGCACCCGCAGCGCTTCTACGACTTTATCAACAGGCCGTGGAGCAACGGCCGGTTGCTGCGTTCCAAAGGGTTCTTCTGGCTGGCCAGCAAGTACGAGGAGGCGGGCAGTTGGTCCCAGGCTGGCGGCATGATGCGCCATGGCATGGCCGGGCGCTGGTGGCGGTTCGTTCCCCGCGAGCACTGGCCACAGGACGAAGAAAGCACCGCTGCCATCCTCAAGCAGTGGGCGGTCGAGACCGGCGATTGCCGCCAGGAGCTGGTATTCATCGGGCAGAACATCGACTTTGCCAAGTTATCCACAGAGCTGGACGCGTGCCTGTTGACCGAAGCAGAAATGGTGCTGGGCCCGCAGGCCTGGCGCGAACTGCCTGACCCGTTCGGCCCGTGGTTCGAAGAGGTGGCTGCATGACGGCTGTGGATATCTCGCACATCTTCGGCCCCTCGCCTCAGGTAATGACCGACATCCTGCGTGACGGCGTCAACCTGGCGGTGTGGCAGCGGCAGTTGCCCGTTCAGGTGCAGGACTTTTCCGCGTTGGTGCTCAGCCTGGGCCACACCTTTGCCGACGAACGGGTTATCGAGGTAGACGAGCAGCAGCCACCGCAACTGCCCGGCCTGCTGCGCGAGGCGGCGGAACTGTATGGCTATGAGAGCTTCGTCGCCGATGTGGCTTGGCTGATATCCGCCTACACCTGCCTCGTCGGGGCGCGCCGGGTGGGGCTGCGGCTGCGCGTGCTCGATGGCGCGATGTGCCCGCGTTTTCACGTCGACCATGTACCGCTGCGGTTGCTCAGCACCTACAGCGGGGCAGGCAGTGAATGGCTGGAAGAGGGTGCGATTGATCGCCAGCACTTGGCCAGCCAACTGCCGCCTGTGGATAACATAAGGCAGCTGGTGCCGGGTGATGTGGCGCTGCTCAAAGGCGAGAAATGGCAGGGCAACGAAGGTGCAGGCGTTGTCCACAGGTCGCCGCAAACCCCAGCCGGCGAGCGGCGCTTGCTGCTGAGCCTGGACTGGCTGGCATGAAGCGCGGTCACCCATAGGCATTGGCGCGGGGTAGACTGGCGCCAAACCTGAGGCGAAACCAAGGCCATGCTGCAGAACATCCCCACCCATGTCATCGCCGGCCCGTTGGGCGCTGGCAAGACCAGCCTGATCCGCCAGTTGTTCGCACAACGGCCAGCGGGTGAGCGTTGGGCTGTGCTGGTGAATGAGTTCGGGCAGATCGGCCTGGACGCAGCACTCATGGCGCAGGGCGATGACGGCATCGCCATTGGCGAAGTGGCGGGTGGCTGCCTGTGCTGCGTCAACGGCATGCCATTCCAGGTGGGCCTGGGCCGACTGCTGCGCAAGGCACGCCCTGACCGCGTGTTCATCGAGCCATCCGGGCTCGGCCATCCGCACCAGCTGTTGATGCAACTGGCGCAGGCCCCTTGGGCCGGTGTGCTGGCTGTGCAGCCGCTGCTGATGGTGCTCGATGCCCAGGCTCTGGCCAGGGGTGAGCCGCTGCCCGATGCGCAGCAGGCTGCATTGCCCGCCTGTGCGTTGCTGGTGTTCAACAAGTCGCGTGCCGTGAATGAGCACAGCCGCCTGTTGATAACCCACAGGTTCGCCGACGTTGCGGCCTACTGGACCGAAAATGGTGAGCTGCCGCTGAATCTTGTGCCGGGCTTTTCCACAGGTGCAACTCGCTCGCCAGGTGTGGAAAATCTGCCTGTGGACAACCTGCAAGGCAGTATGCCGGCCCTGTGGACAGATGTTGACCAGCCGATCTGCCAGGCACAGCTAGGTGAAGGCGGTTGGAGCGTGGGTTGGCGCTGGCACCCCAGTCAGCGCTTCGATGCACAGTTGCTGCGTGATGCCTTGAATAAGTGGCCGTGGCAGCGGGCCAAAGGGGTTATCCACAGCGGTGACGGTTGGCAGTCGTTCAATGCCGTGCCCGGCAGCGACGCCCTTTGGCAACCCAGCGAATGGCGGCAGGACTCCCGGCTTGAGCTTATCTTCGCCGAGCAGCAGCCATTGCCGGTTTTACAGGCGGCATTGGCTGCCTGCCGTTTGGGCTGACGTTCAATTGCCCCAGCGGTTGTGCTCCTGACGCCACTGCTGCATCTCGATAACATTGCCGGTGCGCGGCGGGGTCTTGATCTCGAACGGGTAGGGCGCCAGTTCGATCTGCATGGTGTGGGCGCCGAACTGGGTCACGGTACCTGGGTGGCGCTGCTCACCGGTCACGGTGAACTCGAAGTTGTAGATGCGCGCCAGGCGCTTGCGGCCATTGGCATCGCGCACAAAGCCGATGCGCTTGAGCGCCACGGCATCGTCGAGCAGTTCGAGGTCGAGCTTGGCGCAATGCTGCTTGACCCGCGCCAGGGCCTTTTCACGCAGCCCATGGTTGTGCCACAGCCAGGCGCCTGCGGCCGCCACCAGCATCAGGACGAAAAGGTTTTCCAGGGTCAGCATTTGCGTTAGCTCCAGACAGGTCGATCCAGCTTAACTGCGTCTCTGGCCTGTCGTACAGGTGGCATTCGGGTTCATACTGCGGCCCGCCTATTTGTTCACAGTTTCGGAATTATCTGCATGAAACGTACACCGCACCTGCTCGCCATCCAGTCCCACGTCGTCTTCGGGCACGCCGGCAACAGCGCCGCGGTGTTTCCCATGCAGCGGGTCGGGGTCAATGTCTGGCCGCTCAACACCGTGCAATTCTCCAACCACACACAGTATGGACAGTGGGCGGGCGAAGTGCTTGCTCCGGCGCAAATTCCTGCGTTGGTGGAAGGCATTTGCAACATCGGCGAATTGGGCAACTGTGATGCGGTGCTGTCGGGCTACCTGGGCAGCGCCGAACAGGGCCGGGCGATTCTTGCCGGGGTGGCGCGCATCAAGGCGGCCAACCCCAAGGCGCTGTACTTGTGTGACCCGGTGATGGGCCACGCCGAGAAGGGCTGCATCGTGCCGGCTGAAGTAGGCACGTTCCTGCTCGATGAAGCGGCAGCGCAGGCCGACATTCTGTGCCCCAACCAGCTTGAGCTGGACAGCTTCTGCGGGCGCCGTGCGCAGTCGCTGCAAGACTGCGTGGCCATGGCCCGCAGCCTGCTGGCCCGCGGTCCGCAGGTGGTGCTGGTGAAACACCTGAACTACCCCGGCCGCGCCGACGACAGTTTTGAAATGCTGCTGGTGACGGGCGAAGGCAGCTGGCACCTGCGCCGCCCATTGTTGGCCTTCCCGCGCCAGCCGGTGGGCGTTGGCGACCTGACTTCAGGCCTGTTCCTGGCGCGCGTGCTGCTGGGCGACGACTGGCTGCAAGCGTTCGAGTTCACCGCCGCGGCTGTGCACGAGGTACTGCTGGAAACCCAGGCCTGCACCAGCTACGAGCTACAACTGGTGCGGGCCCAGGACCGCATCGCCCACCCGCGCGTGCGCTTCGAGGCGCAGCGCCTGGCGATCTGAAAAACCTCACAATCGACGCGGTCTCTTGTAGGAGCGGCCTTGTGCCGCGAAAGGGGCGCGTAGCGGCCCCAGCGATTCTGCATGATGCGCAGCTACTGGGGCTGCTGCGCAGCCCTTTCGCGACACAAGGCCGCTCCTACAGTGGGTAGTCCGCTCAGATCGAGTCGGTCTTCAGGTTCTGGTAGCGCTGCTCCAGTTCCTGGCGGATCTGGCGGCGCTGCTGGCCCTGCAAGAAGCGCCGTTTCTCTTCACTGTTGAGCGGCTGGCGCGGTGGCACCGGGACCGGGCGGCGGTTGTCGTCCACCGCAACCATGGTGAAGAAGCAGCTGTTGGAATGGCGCACCGAGCGCTCGCGGATGTTCTCGGTCACCACCTTGATACCCACCTCCATCGAGGTGTTGCCGGTGTAGTTGACCGAGGCCAGGAAGGTCACCAACTCACCCACATGCACAGGCTCGCGGAAAATGACCTGGTCCACGGACAACGTCACGACATAGCTGCCGGCATAACGGCTGGCGCACGCATAGGCCACTTCGTCCAGGTACTTGAGCAGGGTGCCGCCGTGTACGTTGCCAGAGAAGTTGGCCATGTCCGGGGTCATCAGGACGGTCATCGACAACTGGGCGTTTCCAGGTTCCATAGAGAGCTCACGGTGAAATTGCGCTGAAACGGGGCTGGTATCTGCTGACACTTCTGGTTCCCCTCTTTGAGGTTGCCCATCCTGGTACGGGACGTCGGCTGACGCTCCATCGTCACGCTGACCCTGCCGTCTACGCTGTACAGACGGCGGATCTGTTTCCGCATATTGCACAGGCAATGTGCGGTCAGGCGCGATGTTAACCTGACAAAGCCCACGCAACGTGGGCTTTTCCACTTATCACTACAGTATGTGTCTGCTTCATGCGCCAGCGTTTCTGGCCGAGGAGTGGTCGGTCCGTGCATCGAGACAAGGAGTATTCACGCCATGCATGCCATAAGTTTCATCCAGGATCTGGCCGTGATAATGCTGGTCGCCGGCGTGGTGACCATCCTTTTTCATCGTCTCAAGCAGCCCGTGGTACTGGGCTACATCGTTGCCGGGTTCATTATCGGCCCGCACACGCCGCCGTTCGGCCTGATCCACGATGAAGACACTATCAAGACCCTCGCCGAGCTGGGGGTGATCTTCCTGATGTTCTGCCTGGGCCTGGAATTCAGCCTGCGCAAGCTGTTCAAGGTGGGTGCCACGGCCTTCATCGCCGCCTTCCTCGAAATCGTGCTGATGATCTGGATCGGCTTCGAGATCGGCCGCTGGTTCGGCTGGAATACCATGGACTCGCTGTTCCTCGGCGCTATCCTGGCGATTTCCTCGACCACCATCATCGTCAAGGCGCTCAACGACTTGAAGATGAAAAACGAGCGCTTCGCGCAGTTGATTTTCGGCGTGCTGATCGTCGAGGACATCCTCGGCATCGGCATCATCGCGCTGCTATCGGGCATCGCGGTCAGTGGCACGGTCAGCTCGGGCGAAGTGTTCTCCACCGTCGGCAAGCTGTCGCTGTTCATGATCGTCGCGTTGGTCATCGGCATCCTGCTGGTGCCGCGCCTGTTGGCCTACGTGGCCAAGTTTGAAAGTAACGAGATGCTGCTGATCACTGTGCTGGGGCTATGCTTCGGCTTCTGCCTGCTGGTGGTCAAGCTGGAATACAGCATGGTGCTGGGGGCCTTCCTGATTGGCGCAATCATGGCCGAATCGCGCCAGTTGCTGAAAATCGAGCGCCTGATCGAACCCGTTCGCGACCTGTTCAGCGCAATTTTCTTCGTCGCCATCGGCCTGATGCTCGACCCGAGCATTCTGGTCGAATATGCCTGGCCGATCGTGGTCATCACCTTTGCGGTGGTGCTGGGCAAAATGCTTTCGTGCGGCATGGGCGCGTTCATTGCCGGTAATGACGGGCGCACTTCGCTGCGGGTGGGCATGGGCCTTTCACAGATTGGCGAATTTTCCTTCATCATCGCCGCGTTGGGCATGACCCTGCAGGTCACCAGCGACTTCCTGTACCCGGTGGCGGTGGCCGTGTCGGTCATCACCACGCTGCTCACACCCTATTTGATCCGCGCCGCCGACCCGCTGTCGATCAGCCTGGGCAAGGTGGTGCCAAGCCGCCTGTCGCGGGTCTTGTCGCTTTACGGCGAATGGCTGCGCAGTATTCAGCCCCAAGGTGAGGGCGCCATGCTGGCGGCGATGATCAGGCGCATTTTGTTGCAGGTGGGCGTCAACCTGGCGCTGGTGATCGCGATCTTCTTCAGCGGCGGTTATTTTGCCGAGCGTATCGGCTTGCAACTGAGCGAGTGGTTGGGTGATGTCGGCCAGCAGAAGGCAATGATCTGGGGCGCGGCCTTGCTGCTGTCGCTGCCGTTCCTGATTGCGGCGTATCGCAAGCTCAAGGCGCTGTCGATGCTGTTGGCAGAGATGGGCGTCAAGCCGGAAATGGCGGGGCGGCATACGCAGCGGGTTCGGCGTGTAGTGGCCGAAGTGATCCCGTTGATCTCGCTGCTGGTGATCTTCCTGCTGCTGTCGGCGCTTTCGGCCAGCATTCTGCCAACCAGCGAACTGCTGCTGGTGATCGTGGTGGTAGCGGCGGGGGTGGTGGCGGTGCTGTGGCGCTGGTTCATCCGCGTTCATACGCGCATGCAGATTGCCCTGCTGGAAACACTGGAGAACAGCCGCGACCATACGCACTGAGCAAACGCGTCGCCAGGCCGTTGAAGCCTGGCGACGGCATTGTGCGGACGGCCTTGGGGGTGTTCAGCTTTCCAGCCAGACATCCCGCGCCCAGTGCCACACCGATTCCCAAGTCTCTTCGGTGACGATTTCTTCCTCGCCCGACCACAGCACCACGGTGCCGTCTTCTTCGACGCAGTAGTAGTCCTCGCCGTCCTGGCAGATCGGGATCAGCTCGCGCGGTACACCGCTGTCCCAGGCGTTGGACGCCACATCCGGCAGGTAGGTGTGCGACTGCGGGTCGGTCACGGTCACCGGTTCCAGGCTGCCATAGACCACATCGCTGACGGTGAGCAGGTATTCCTTGAACACGAAGGGGATGTTGATGAACAGCTGTTCTTCGATCTCGACCAGTTGGTCCTCGTCGGGAAGCTCCAGCGGTACAGGCACCGGTTCGTTCGCTTCACGGAGTTGTTCAATCACTTCTTCCACGGTTCACATCCTCTAGCCTTGATGACAACGCTGCGCGTTATACCCTAGTAGCCGACTCTGGCAAAAGCAAAAACCCCGGGACAGGCCCGGGGTTCTATGGACAACGTGCTGCAATCAAGCGTTCTGGCGGATACCGGCCAGCAGCCAAGGCTGGTTTTCGCCCTGTGCGCGTTCCATGTGCCAGCTTTCGCTGAACACTTCGCCTTGGTCAAAGCGCGAGGTTTTCGACACGCCACGGAAGGTAAGGGTTGCGATGGTCTTGTCGGCGCGGTCCTCGACACCGTCGAGCTGCACATCGAGGTCATCGATGTAGGTGGACTGGAAGCCATCACCCTGGTCAGCGCGCTCGCGTTTCAGGAAGTCGAGCATCTGCGGGGTGACGAACTCGGCAATCTTGTCCATTTCGTTGGCATCCCAGTGCTGCTGCAGCGACTGGAAGTGCGAACGGGCAGCGGCCAGGAAGCTGGCTTCGTTGAACCAGGCCGGGGC
Organism: Pseudomonas farsensis; assembly: GCF_014268805.2. Classification (GTDB taxonomy): domain Bacteria; phylum Pseudomonadota; class Gammaproteobacteria; order Pseudomonadales; family Pseudomonadaceae; genus Aquipseudomonas; species Aquipseudomonas farsensis. The sequence continues at coordinate 559,549 of NZ_JABWRF020000002.1, read as the reverse complement.
GTTGATAGCCGGCGCCGCGGCTTGCGAAGAGGAGCCGCCGAAGATCGACTGCGGTGCTGCTTGCGGCTGCACTTCACGCTGGTACGGGGCGTGGCCGGCGGCGGCGTGTTGCGGCTGCTGCTGGCGACGGCGCGCGGCGATGAAGCGGAACACCAGGAAGGCGATCAGGCCGATGATCAGGAAGTCGAAGATCTGCATGCCCTGGAAGCCGTCGCCCATGAACATGGAGGCCAGCAGGCCACCGGCGGCGATGCCGGCCAGCGGGCCGAGCCAGCGCGAGGCACCACTGGCAGCGGCCGGAGCGCGGCCAGGCGCGGTTGGCGCGGCGGCAGGCGTGGACGGAGCGGCCTGGCGGGTCTGGTGCATTGGCGCTGCGCCCGAGCTCTTGCCACCGCCGAAGCGCTTGGCGTTGGCGTCGAGGCTCAGCGTCAGGCCGACGCAGAGCGCCAAGGCGATGCTAAGAAAACGTTGCATAGTTGGGGTTTCCCATTTTGTGAATTGCACGCGCGTCATGGTGCACATGAAGGTGCAGACAAGGCCAGCAACAACATGTTTCGGATTTTTGCCTAAACGGCGTAGGAAATTTCTGCATCACAAGCGCCTCGGCCGGCGTAGGAGCGGCCTTGGGTCGCGAAGGGCTGCGTAGCGGCCCCAGGATCTCGGCCTCATGCAAAATCGCCGGGGCTGCAGAGCAGCCCATTCGCGGCACAAGGCCGCTCCTACCCTGGGCGGAGCAAAACCCTGTTGCGCTCAAAGCGCTTCGAGCTTGGCGTACCCCATCATCAGCCACTTGCTGCCTTCGGCGAAGTTCACCTGCACCCGGGCCTGGGCGCCAGAGCCTTCGAAGTTGAGGATAACGCCCTCACCGAACACCGCATGCTGCACCCGCTGGCCGAGGTTGAAGGCCGTCTGCGGGATGTTGGCATTGGCGAAAATGCTGCTTGGCGCAGCCTTTGCGCCGCCAAACGGACGGCTGACGCTATTGGAAAGCCGCACTTCCTGCACCAGCCCTGGCGGAATCTCCCGTACGAAGCGCGACACCTTGTTGTAGGTCTCACTGCCATACAGGCGCCGAGTTTCGGCGTAGGTCATCACCAGTTGGCGCATTGCCCGGGTGATCCCCACGTAGGCCAGGCGGCGCTCTTCTTCAAGGCGACCGGGCTCTTCGAGGCTCATCTTGTGCGGGAACAGGCCCTCTTCCATGCCCACCAGGAACACATAGGGGAATTCCAGGCCCTTGGCACTGTGCAGGGTCATCAGCTGCACGCTGTCTTCGTGCTCGTCGGCCTGGCTGTCGCCAGCTTCCAGCGAGGCGTGGCCAAGGAAGGCCGACAGCGGCGACAGGTCGGCGTCTTCTTCGGCGCTTTCGAAGTTGCGCGCAGCGCTGACCAGTTCCTCAAGGTTTTCTACCCGTGCCTGGCCCTTTTCACCCTTTTCTTCCTGGTGGTAGATGATCAAGCCGGACTGCTCGATGACGGTCTGGGTCATCAGGTGCAGCGGGCTGTCCACCAGTTTGGCGGCAAGGTTTTCGATCAGTTCGATGAACGCACCCAGCGCACTGGCGGCGCGGCCCTTGAGGCCCTTGGCGGCGATGAGTTGGCACATGGCCTCCCACATCGACAGCTGGCTGTGGCGGGCGTGGTCGCGGATGGCTTCGACGGTTTTTTCGCCAATGCCACGCGGCGGCACGTTGATCACCCGCTCCAGCGCCGCATCGTTGCCGCGGCCTTCGAGCAGGCGCAGGTAGGCCATGGCGTTCTTGATTTCGGCACGTTCGAAGAAGCGCTGGCCGCCATAGATGCGGTACGGCACGCGCTCGCGCAGCAGCGCCTCTTCGAGGACCCGCGACTGGGCGTTGGAGCGGTACAGGATGGCAATCTCGTTGCGCGCATTGCCCTGCTTGATCAGGCTCTCGATGGTCTCGACCACGTAGCGCGCTTCATCGTGCTCGTTATACGCGGCGTACAGCGTGATGGGCTCGCCTTCGCCCATGTCGGTCCACAGCTCTTTGCCCAGGCGCCCGCTGTTGTTGGCGATCAAGGCGTTGGCGGCCTTGAGGATGCCGCCGGTGGAGCGGTAGTTCTGCTCCAGGCGGATCATTTCGGCGTCAGGGAAATCCGCAGTGTACTGGTGAATGTTCTCGATTTTTGCGCCGCGCCAGCCATAGATCGACTGGTCGTCATCGCCGACCGCCATCAGGCTGTGGCCCCCGGCGCCGAGCAGGCGCAGCCAGGCGTACTGCACGGCGTTGGTGTCCTGGAACTCGTCCACCAGAATGTGCCGGAAGCGGCGCTGGTAGTGTTCCAGCAGGCCCGGCTGGTCACGCCACAGGTCGAGGGCGCGCAGCAGCAGCTCGGAGAAGTCGATGACGCCGGCGCGCTCGCACGCCTGTTCGTAGGCGGCATAGACATCGCGCATGGTGCTCAGGTACAGGTCGCCGCCTGGCTGGATGTGGCGCGGGCGCAGGCCCTCGTCCTTTTGCCCATTGATGAACCACTGCGCCTGACGCGCCGGCCATTTCTGCTCGTCCAGGCCCAGCTCGCGCATGACCCGCTTGACCAGGCGCTGCTGGTCGTCGCTGTCGAGAATCTGGAAGTTCTGCACCAGCCCCGCCTCCTGCCAGTGCGCGCGCAGCAGGCGATGGGCCAGGCCGTGGAAGGTGCCCACCCACATGCCGGCCGGGTTGATGCCCAGCAGTTGTTCGATACGCTGGCGCATTTCTGCCGCGGCCTTGTTGGTGAAGGTCACCGACAGGATCGAATGCGGCGAGGCCTGTTCGACCTGGATCAGCCAGGCGATACGGTGCACCAGCACGCGGGTCTTGCCCGAGCCGGCACCGGCCAGTACCAGTTGCCGCCCAAGCGGGGCCGCTACGGCCTGGCGTTGAGCGTCGTTGAGGGAGTTCAGCAGGAGGGAGAGGTCGTCAGTAGGCATCCGGCCATTCTAGGGCCGCACAGGGGGCAGGGCAAACGCGGCCTGCGCAAATCGCCCGGGTGGCGTTTTACCGTTCATCGCCAAGGGCTGGGCTGCGGCGCCGTTGAGCGGTTGGTCGGGGCGGCCGATACATTTTCGAAATCGTGACGCAGAGCAGTTTGGTCTGGCGTGACGCTTGTGTATTCTCCGTGCTCGTGCGGCCAGCCATAACAAGAACACCACCAGAAATGAGCCCTATGACCCAGGATTGCATGGCGATCGGAACATCGCCGCCGATGTCACCGAACGTTCGCAGGCAATACGCCACCGAGCTTTCGATCGAGCGCACCCGTCTGCTCTATCAAGGCTCGCTGTTGCCCACTTTGCTGATGCTGCTTACCGGCCTGCTTTGCGCCTGGCTGTTGTGGGCGCCTGCGCGTTATGTGCAGGTTTCCGTGTGGCTGGTCTGGCTGGTGGCGCTGGTGGTGCTGCGGGTGGTTCAGGTGGCGGCCTTCGAGGCAGCGCCTGCGGCGCGCCAGGCCAGCCCCAGTTGGAGGCGCATGTTTCTTGGCGGCTCGGCGTTCAGCGGGCTGACGCTGGCCAGCGCGGCGATTGCCCTGGCACCTGTGGATAACTTCGTGCAGCAGGCTTGGGTGTTCGGCTTGCTTGGCGCGGCGGCGCTTTCGGCCAGTGTTGCCTACGCGGTGAGCCTGCCGGCGTTTCTGAGCTTCGCCTTGCCCTGCCTGGTGCCGCCGATCGTCTTTCTGTTCGTTTACGACGCCGGCCAGCAGAGCGGCTGGGGCTGGCTCGGGCTGATTCTGCTGGGCGCGCTGATGGTAGTGGCCTGGCAGGTCAATCGGCTGATCGAGCATGGCCTGCTGCGGCGCTTCCAGAACCAGTCGCTGATCGAGCATCTGCAAAGCGCCCAGCGCCAGGGCGAACACCTCAATCACCAGCTCACCGCCCAGGTGCGCCAGCGCCGCCAGGCCGAGGACGAACTGCGCCAGGCGCACGCGGGCCTGGAACAGCGGGTGGCGCAGCGCAGCCACGAACTGGACCTCGCCAACCAGGCCCTGAGCAAGAGCGAGCAGCGCCTGGCCCAGGCGCTGGAGGCCAGCGAACTGGGCTTGTGGGACTGGAACCTGGAAACCGACGAGGTGCATCACACGCAACTGCATGCCCTGTTCGGCCTGGATGCCGAGCAGGTGCGCTCGGTGCGCGCCGACCTCAAGCCGCGCTTGCACCCCGATGACCTGCCCATGCTGCGGCGCACGGTGGTCGAACACCTCAAGGGCCGTACCGAGGACTACCAGGTTGAATACCGCGTGCGGCATGTGCAGGGCCACTGGTGCTGGATCGAGGACCGGGGGCGAGCGGTCGAGCGCGATGCCAACGGCAGGGTGCTGCGCATGCTCGGCACCCGGCGGGATGTGTCGGCGCGCAAGCAGCAGGAAGAGCAGCAGCGCCTGGCTGCGACGGTATTCGAGGCGGCCAGCGAAGGCATTGCCATTCTGGATGCCGACTTCCAGTTGCTGGCAGTCAACCAGACGTTCTGCGACGTCACCGGCTACGGGCGCGCCGAGCTGATTGGCCGCAACGCCTTGGAGCTTTCGTGCAGCCGCGATGCGCGGCGCCACAGCCAGGCCATCGACCAGGCACTGGAGCAGCAAGGGCGCTGGCAGGGCGAGCTGGTCGAGGCGCGCAAGAACGGCGAGCTCTACCCGCAGTGGCTGCAGCTCAACAGCGTGCGCGATGCGCGCGGCGGCGTCGCCAGCATCGTCGGCTTCTACACCGACCTGTCGGCGCGCCGTGAGTCCGAAGAGCGCCTGCGCTACCTGGCCCACTATGACGACCTCACGGGCCTGGCCAACCGTGCGCTGTTCCGCCTGCGCCTGCACGAAGGCGCGCAGCGTATGCGTTTCAATGGCCGCAGCCTGGCCTTGCTGCATGTCGACCTGGACCGCTTCAAGTTGCTCAACGAGAGCCTTGGCCATGAAGTGGCCGACCAACTGCTGAAGAAGATGGCCCAGCGCATCGCCAACGCGGTGCCCGAGGCCGATACGGTGGCGCGCCTGTCGGGCGATGAGTTCGCCATTCTGTTCGATGGCTATACCAACCTGTCCAGCTTGGTGCGCGTCACCACGCGCCTGCTCGACAAGCTGCGCGTGCCGCAGCGGCTGGGCGGGCACGAGGTGGTTATCAGTTCCTCGGTGGGCATCAGCCTGCTCGCTGATGGCAATTTCGACCTCAACGCGCTGGTCAGCCAGGCTGATATGGCCAAGCAACATGCCAAGCACCTGGGTGGCGACAACTTCCAGTTCTACACCGAAAGCCTGCGCGCCAGCACCCTTGAGCGCTTGCAACTGGAAACCCAGTTGCGCAAGGCCATCGACGAGCGCCAGTTGCTGGTGTATTACCAGCCCAAGTTGTGCCTGCGCAGCGGCCGCCTGCATGCCGCAGAAGCCTTGGTGCGCTGGCAGCACCCGCAATTGGGCATGGTGCCGCCGAGCGAATTCATCGGGCTTGCAGAAGAAACCGGGCTGATCGCGCCGATGGGCGAACTGGTGCTGCGCCAGGCCTGCTGGCAGGCCTGTGAGTGGCGCCGTGAAGGGCTCGAAATCCGCGTTTCGGTCAACTTGTCGGTGTATCAGTTACGTCAGGGCAAGCTGGTCAGCCTGGTGCGCCAGGTGCTTGAGGAATCAGGCTTGGCACCGCATCTGCTGGAGCTTGAACTCACCGAAAGCCAACTGCTGGACAGCGTCGACCACATCATCGCCACCTTCGAGCAACTTCACCAGTTGGGGGTGAAACTGGCGATTGATGACTTCGGCACGGGCTATTCGTCGCTGAGTTACCTCAAGCGCTTCCCGGTGGACTACGTGAAGATCGACCAGGCGTTCATTCGCGGCTTGCTCGAAGGCAGCCAGGATGCAGCCATTACCCGGGCGATCATCGCCATGGCCAAGAGCCTGCAACTGCAAGTGGTGGCAGAAGGCGTCGAAACCGCTGAGCAGTTGCAGTTCCTGCGCGAGCACGGCTGTGACGAGGTGCAGGGCTACTTGATCAGCCGGCCCGTCGACCCGGCAACCTTCAGGGCATTGCTGGAGCGGCCGGCCGAGTATTGGCTGAACTAACTGTGCCAGGCGTGGCCGTTGCGCGCCAACAGGCTGTTGGCTTGCTCCGGGCCGTTGCTGCCGGCGCTGTAGGGGCGAGGTGCCTGAAAATGCTCCTCCCAGCCTTGCAGGATAGGGTCGATCCAGGCCCACGCCGCCTCCACTTCATCGCGGCGCATGAACAGCGTCGAATCGCCTTCAAGCACATCCAGCAGCAAGCGCTCGTAGGCCTCCCAGCGGCGGGTCTGGGCAAACGCCTGGGCAAGGTTCAGGTCTAGCTCGACCGGCGCCAGGCGCATGCCTTTACCGGGGCTCTTGGTCATCATGCGCAGGCTGATGTGTTCGTCCGGCTGCAACTGGATGAGCAACTGGTTGACCTGCCCGCCACTGAACAGCTCGTGGGGCACCGGCTTGAACTGGATGACGATTTGCGACGAGCGCCGCGCCATGCGCTTGCCAGTACGCAGGTAAAACGGCACGCCGGCCCAGCGCCAGTTGTCGATGTGCGCTTGTACGGCGACGAAGGTCTCTGTATCGCTGTCGTTGTCGACGTCTTTCTCGAAATAGTAGGCGGGCACTTCCTGGCCGCCGATCTTGCCGGCGTGGTACTGGCCGCGCACGGTGGTGTCCTGCACGTTCTGGCCGGTGATGGGCTTGAGCGCGCGCAGAATCTTCACTTTTTCATCGCGCACCGCCTCGGCTTCGAACTCCGCCGGCGGCTCCATGGCCACCAGGCACAGCAGCTGCAACAGATGGTTTTGCAGCATGTCGCGGGTGGCGCCGGCGCGGTCGTAGTAGGCGCCTCGGTTCTCGACGCCGAGGGTTTCGCACACGCTGATCTGCACATGGTCGACCTGGCTATTGCGCCACACCGGCTCTAGCAGGGCGTTGGCAAAGCGCAGGGCCATGAGGTTCTGCACGGTTTCCTTGCCCAGGTAGTGGTCGATGCGAAACACCTGGCGCTCGGCGAACACCTCGCCAATCGCCTCGTTGATGGCGGTGGCCGACTCCAGCGAGTGGCCGATGGGCTTTTCCAGCACGATGCGTGCTTCGCTGTCGGCCAGCCCGGCAATGCGCAGGTGGTTGGCAATCGGCACGAATAGCTTGGGCGCGGTAGCCAGGTAGTAGATACGCGTCAGCCCGAAAGGCTCGCCCAGGTAGCGTGCCAGGCGGCCGAAGTCGGCGCTTTGCCCGGCGTCCATGGGGAAGTAGTCCAGGCGCGCGCTGAAGCGCTGCCAGACGTCTTCGTCGAAGTCCTGGCGGGCGATCTGGGCGCGGCAGTGGCGCTCGGCAAGCTTGATGTAGTCGTTACGCGGCAATGGCCGCCGGGCCAGGGCGATGATGCGCACGGCCTTGTGCAGGCGGGCCTCGCGGTACAGGTGGTAGAGCGCTGGCAGCAGCTTGTGCAGGGCCAGGTCGCCGGTGCCGCCGAATACCAGAATGTCGCAAGGAATAGTCAAACCGCCACTCTCCACGTTCGTTTAACTGGGCGGGTTGGCAAGCATGTAGTATAACTACAAGAAAGCTACATCCCGGCCAGTCGATCATAACCGAGTCCCGCCCGTGAATCTGTTGCAACATATCGCCCAATCGCGCCACCTGCTGCGCAAATCGGAACTCAAAGTGGCCGACCATGTGCTGCTGGACCCGGCTGCGGTCATGCACAGTTCGATGGCGGACCTTGCGCATAACGTGGGCATCAGTGAACCGACCATCGTGCGTTTCTGCCGGGCGATCGGGTGTTCGGGCTTCCAGGACCTGAAGTTGAAGCTGGCGCAAAGCCTGGCCGCCGGTGCCAGTTTTGGCCAGTTTGCCATCCATGAGGATGACTCGGTTGCCGACTACAGCCTGAAGATTTTCGACACCACGCTGCATACCCTGATGGAGGTGCGCGAGCACCTCGACCCGCAGGCCCTGCAAGCGGCGGTGACGGCCATGTCCCAGGCGCAGCGCGTGGAGTTCTACGGCTTTGGTGCATCCGGTGCGGTGGCGGCCGATGCCCAGCACAAGTTCTTCCGTCTGCTGCTCAGCGCGGCGGCGTATTCCGACCCGCACATGCAGGCGATGTCGGCAGTCACCTTGAAAACCGGTGATGTGGCGGTGTGCATTTCGCAGTCGGGGCGGTCCAAGGACCTGCTGATCACGGCCAACCTGGTGCGTGAGAGCGGCGCCACGCTGATTACCTTGTGCCCCAGCCAGACACCGCTGGCTGAACTGTCGACGGTCAACCTGGCCATCGACGTGCATGAAGACACCGAAATCTACACCCCGCTGACCTCGCGCATTGCGCACCTGGTGGTCATCGACGTGCTGGCCATGGGCGTCGCCATGGCGCGCGGGCCGAGCCTGGTCAACCACCTCAAGAGCGTCAAGCGCAGCTTGCGCAGCCTGCGCCTGTCGCCCAAGTCGATCAAGGCGACGGACGACTGATTTGGGAGGTCCTCAGGTTGCCCTGGTCTACCAGCAGCGCGGCCTTGTGTAGGAGCGGCCTTGTGTCGCGAAAGGGTCGCAAAGCGGCCCCGGCTATTTCAGCTTGAAGCACAAATCCTGGGGGCGCGTCGCACCCCTTTCGCGACACAAGGCCGCTCCTACGTTGACCGCGCAACGGCGTCGATACAGCGCAAGCCCACAGTCCGCTGCAAACTTCACGGTTCTGTCATCCTTTGAACACCAAACGGTAAACCCCTGACGCCAGTCTGGAGCTCCCCACATCCTTTCTGGGAGACAGGCCATGGCACGTGATATCGACGGTTCGTATCAACCCACCGCCAAAAGTCGCAAGCAGCAGGAAAAGGACCATCGCCGCATGGAATTCCGCCGCGCCATCGAGACCTACAGCGACCAACGCCAATTGCTGCGCGAGATCGCCGACTACCCCGACCTGCAAGCGCTCAACGTGTGGCAGGCGTCAGCGGCAATTTCCCCGAGAAACGCTCAACAAGCCCACTGATCTGCGCCCGTTCGCTGCGGATGAACGCCTGAAACGCCAGCGCCACCGGTGACTGGCGTTTGCTTTTCGACTGCACCAGGCACCAGCTGCGGTACAGCGGCAGCTCCTCCACCGGCAGCTCCTTGAGCACGCCTGTGGTCAGCTCCATGTTGACGGCATGGCGGGTCAGCAAGGCGATGCCCAGGCCGGCTACCACGCACTCGCGCTGGGCTTCATTGGACGACACTTCCAAGGTCTGGGTGAAGTGCACGCGCTTGTCCTTGAAGAACTCTTCGCACGCCTTACGCGTGCCCGAACCCTGCTCGCGCACCAGCAGCGTATGCGGCTCAAGGTCTTGCAGGCGCAGGCGTTCCAACTGGCACAGCGGGTGATCCGGCGGCGCCACGGCAATGATCGGGTTGTTCAGAAAGGGCAGAAACTCAAGGCCCATGTCCTGCGGCACCATCGACATTACCGTCAGGTCGTCGCGGTTGTCGGACAGCCGGCGTATCGCCTGGGCGCGGTTGACCACGGTCAGGGTCAGGTTGACCTCGGGATGGCGCTGCTTGAAGGCGGCAAACAGGTGCGGCACGAAGTACTTGGCACTGGACTCGATGGCCAGTTTCAACTGCCCCTGCAACGAGCCCTGCATGTCCGAGAGTTGCATGTCGAGGTTCTCCAGGCGCCCGAAAATGTCACGGCTGGCGCGCTGCAAGGCCTCGGCGGCTTCGGTGAGGTACAGCTTCTTGCCGACGTAGTCGAACAGCGGCTGGCCAACCAGCTCTTCGAGCTGCCTGATCTGTAGACTTACGGCGGGTTGCGTCAGCGACATTTCTTCGGCTGCCCGGCTGTAGGAGCGCAAGTCACACACTTCGTTGAACACTTGCAGCTGACGTAAAGTCATTCGCATCAAGGACTTACGCATAATTTCCCCGGCATTGGCAAAACCTTGTTACCGAACTATAAGCTTTTGCTAATACTGCCCCCAACAAATATTGATTTTTGTTTATCAACCCACAGCGCTAGGGTGAATGTGCGACTGGCCAGCAACGTCTGGTCACGCGCCGACCGGTAAAACCGGGTCGTCTGTTCCTACGGGCTTTGGGAAGAATCCAAGTGATAAAAAAAATCCTGATCGCCAACCGGGGTGAAATTGCCGTCCGCATCGTGCGGGCTTGCGCCGAGATGGGCATTCGCTCTGTGGCGATCTATTCCGACGCCGACCGTCATGCCTTGCACGTCAAGCGCGCCGACGAGGCCTATAGCATTGGCGCCGAGCCGCTGGCCGGCTACCTGAATCCGCGCAAGCTGGTCAACCTTGCTGTCGAAACCGGCTGTGATGCCCTGCATCCGGGCTATGGTTTCCTGTCGGAAAACGCCGAGCTTGCGGACATCTGCGCCGAACGCGGGATCAAGTTCATCGGCCCGGCCGCCGACGTCATTCGCCGCATGGGCGACAAGACCGAAGCGCGCCGCACCATGATTGCCGCCGGTGTGCCGGTTACGCCAGGCACCGAAGGCAACGTGGCCGACATCCATGAAGCGTTGCAGGAAGGCGAGCGCATCGGCTACCCGGTCATGCTCAAGGCCACCTCCGGTGGCGGCGGGCGCGGTATCCGCCGCTGCAACAGCCGTGAAGAACTGGAACAGAACTTCCCTCGAGTGATTTCCGAGGCCACCAAGGCCTTTGGCTCCGCCGAAGTGTTCCTGGAAAAGTGCATCGTCAACCCCAAGCACATCGAGGCGCAGATCCTCGGTGACAGCTTCGGCAACGTGGTGCACCTGTTCGAGCGTGACTGCTCGATCCAGCGCCGCAACCAGAAGCTCATCGAAATTGCCCCAAGCCCGCAGCTCACCCCGGAGCAGCGCGCCTACATCGGCGACCTGGCCGTGCGCGCCGCCAAGGCGGTGGACTACGAGAACGCCGGCACCGTGGAGTTTCTGCTCGCCGATGGCGAGGTGTACTTCATGGAGATGAACACCCGGGTGCAGGTGGAGCACACCATCACCGAGGAAATCACCGGCATCGATATCGTCCGCGAGCAGATCCGGATTGCCTCGGGCCTGCCGCTGTCGATCAAGCAGGAAGACATCCAGCACCGCGGCTTCGCCTTGCAGTTCCGCATCAACGCCGAAGACCCGAAGAACAACTTCCTGCCAAGTTTCGGCAAGATCACCCGCTACTACGCCCCTGGCGGCCCGGGCGTGCGCACCGACACGGCGATCTATACCGGCTACACCATCCCGCCGTTCTACGACTCGATGTGCCTGAAGCTGGTGGTCTGGGCATTGACCTGGGAAGAAGCCATGGACCGAGGCCTGCGGGCCCTGGACGACATGCGCGTGCAGGGGGTCAAGACCACCGCCGCGTATTACCAGGAAATCCTGCGTAACCCGGAGTTCCGTAGTGGCCAGTTCAATACCAGCTTTGTCGAAAGCCACCCAGAACTGACCAACTACTCGATCAAGCGCAAACCCGAAGAGCTGGCCCTGGCCATCGCCGCCGCCATCGCCGCCCACGCAGGCCTTTGAATGCAGCTGCAAGCTGCGAGCGGCAAGCTGCGAGTAGAAGCAGACCGGCTTTTACGTGTGGCTTGTAGCTAGAAGCTTGCCGCTACAAGGAGAAAACAATGTCCAAGAAAATCTTTGTTACCGACACAATCCTGCGCGACGCCCACCAGTCTCTGCTGGCCACCCGCATGCGCACCGAAGACATGCTGCCGATCTGCGACAAGCTCGACAAGGTCGGCTACTGGTCGCTGGAAGTCTGGGGTGGCGCCACCTTCGACGCCTGTGTGCGTTTCCTCAAGGAAGACCCTTGGGAGCGCCTGCGCAAGCTGCGTGCCGCGCTGCCCAACACCCGCCTGCAAATGCTCCTGCGCGGGCAGAACCTGCTGGGCTACCGCCACTACAGCGACGATGTGGTCAAAGCCTTCGTCGCCAAGGCCGCGGTCAACGGCATCGATGTGTTCCGCATCTTCGACGCCATGAACGATGTGCGTAACCTGCGCGTGGCCATCGAGGCGGTCAAGGCGGCTGGCAAGCACGCCCAGGGCACCATCGCCTACACCACCAGCCCCGTGCACACCATCGACGCCTTCGTGAAGCAGGCCAAGCAGATGGAAGCCATGGGTTGCGACTCGGTGGCGATCAAAGACATGGCCGGCCTGCTGACCCCGTTCGCCACCGGCGAGCTGGTCAAGGCGCTGAAGGCCGAGCAGTCGCTGCCGGTGTTCATCCATTCCCACGACACCGCAGGCCTGGCTGCCATGTGCCAGCTCAAGGCGGTCGAGAATGGCGCCGATCATATCGACACCGCCATCTCCAGCTTCGCCTGGGGCACCAGCCACCCCGGCACCGAGTCGATGGTCGCAGCGCTCAAGGGCAGCGAGTTCGACACCGGCCTGGACCTGGAACTGCTGCAGGAAATCGGCCTGTACTTCTATGCCGTGCGCAAGAAGTACCACCAGTTCGAAAGCGAGTTCACCGCCGTGGATACCCGCGTGCAGGTCAACCAGGTGCCAGGCGGGATGATTTCCAACCTGGCCAACCAGCTCAAGGAGCAGGGCGCCCTCAACCGCATGGGCGAAGTGCTGGCCGAGATCCCACGGGTGCGTGAAGACCTGGGTTTCCCGCCGCTGGTGACCCCAACCTCGCAGATCGTGGGCACCCAGGCATTCTTCAACGTGCTGGCCGGCGAGCGCTACAAGACCATCACCAACGAGGTGAAGCTGTACCTGCAAGGTGGCTACGGCAAGGCGCCGGGGGTGGTCAACGAACAGCTGCGGCGCCAGGCCATCGGCAGCGAAGAGGTGATCGACGTACGCCCGGCTGACCTGCTGAAACCTGAGATGAGCAAGCTGCGCAGCGAAATCGGTGCGTTGGCCCACAGTGAAGAGGACGTGCTGACCTATGCCATGTTCCCGGACATCGGGCGCAAGTTCCTCGAAGAGCGCGAGGCCGGCAGCCTGACGCCTGAAGCCTTGCTGCCGATCCCGGAAGCCGGCGCGGTGGCCTCGGTGGGCGGTGAGGGCGTGCCGACCGAGTTCGTCATCGACGTGCACGGCGAGACTTACCGCGTGGACATTACCGGTGTCGGGGTCAAGGCGGAGGGCAAGCGCCACTTCTACCTGTCCATCGACGGCATGCCGGAAGAAGTGGTGTTCGAGCCGCTCAACGACTTCGTCGGCGGCGGCAGCAGCAAGCGCAAGCAGGCCAGCGAGCCGGGCCACGTCAGCACCACCATGCCGGGCAATATCGTCGATGTGCTGGTCAAGGAAGGTGATGTGGTCAAGGCCGGGCAAGCGGTGCTGATCACCGAGGCGATGAAGATGGAAACCGAAGTCCAGGCGGCCATCGCCGGCAAAGTGGTTGCCATCCACGTCGCCAAAGGCGACCGCGTGACACCGGGCGAGATCTTGATCGAGATCGAGGGCTGATTCCAAAGCCCTTGGCTGAAAACGGTTTACCTCAGGGGGGCGCATGCTCCCCTTTTTTTCGTGTCCATATCTGCACTATGTTGCAGATAACTCTTCGTCAGGATCTGAAAAGTGCATTTTAATGCAGAATAAACAGAAATATCATCTTATAATCTGCACTATAATGCAGTACGGTCGACTATTCTGTTTCCGTAACTGCAGCAAAATGCAGGTGGCGCATGTACAAATTAACCCTTCAGCTCCACGACGCCGGCAAATGGCATGACGCTATGGTCCTAGCCTTCAGCGAGCCTGGGCAAAGCCTAGCTAGCCCTTGTGACTTCGGTTACATCGCTGAATACGTCAAAGCCAACCCGCATGCCTATGACAGTCTGTTCTCGGCGGCCGTGAGTGCCACGCTGCCGGTGGATTTTGGTTCGCATCGCTTGCCGCATGCTCCCGCCTTTATTTACGACATCGCCCCGGCTGGGGCTGCAAAACGGTTTCTGCTTCGCCATATCGGCCGCGAGAAACCTGCGGGTATGGGTGACGATCTGTATCTTCTGGGGCGCTCCACGCCTGCCCCGATTGGCAACCTGCGCGTCAAGGAGTCTTACGAACAGCTTGATCTCACCGACCCAATTGGTTTCAGCCGCGAGGATGTGGTTGCCCGTGATCAGCGTTTTCTCGAGTACGCCTATGAACAGGGTGCAGCGATCGGCGGGGCCACCGGTGCGGGTGGAGAGGCACCCAAGCTGCTGATGACTGAAGACGGAAGCGGGCAGCTGTATCCCGATGCGGTGCTTGCCGACGAACGCGCTCGCCGCCATTGGTTCATCAAGTTTGCGAGAAATCAGGCGCTAGCTGATGACCAGGACATCCTGCGTGCCGAGCATCTGTACTACAAGGCGCTGCAGCAGATAGGCATCGACACAGTGGCTAGCGCCCATATGGCGTTGGAAGAGGGCAGCAAACCCAGCTTGTGGATGGAACGCTTTGATCGCCAGTCATGCGCCGACGGTGTGAAGCGCCTTGCTGTGGAGTCGGTTTACGCACTGTGTGGTGTCACTGAGCCTGGCAGTCGCATGGGGCACGTGGCGGTGCTCGAAAAGCTGGTCAACGTGTGGCGCGAAGCTGGGCAGGCGGATCAGGTGCCCGAGTTGATCGCTGACTATTTGCGTCGAGACCTTATCAACAAGATCCTCGGCAACGCGGATAACCATGGGCGCAATACCGCCATTATTCGGACTCGTGATGCGGTTCGGCTAGCACCGATCTATGACCTCGCGCCAATGGTAATGGACCAGGAAGGGATTACCCGCACGACAAAATGGCCCGCGCCGATTGAGCGGGCGGGCGAGATCAATTGGCCAGGCGCATGCGCCGCGCTTGCGCCACTCATCGACCCGGAGCAAGCCTTCCAGCGGCTGCGCGAAGATGCCCGGCAGCTTTTGGCATTGCCCGATGTACTTGCCGGCTTGGGGCTCTCAGATGCGGTGATGGACCACCCGGCCATTGCGTTGAGGCGGCTTGACCGCTGTATGGCTCAGTGGGGGTTGCTATGACGATGTCCATTCAAGCCCGTGGGCTGCTTATCGATAGTGTCCGTGAAGGCATTGCGGACGGCAGCCTTGAACTAGGCGCTGCGGTCCGGCGTTTGCGCACCGAGGTGGCGCAGATGCAGCAGACCCAGTTCGCGCAGATGTGCAAAGTGTCGGTGCGCACGCTGATCCAGATCGAGCAGGGCGAAGGCAATCCGACGCTCAAGTCGTTGAACGCCGTGTTCAAGCCGTTTGGGCTGCAAATGGGGGTGGTGCGGCGTAATCGGCAGGTCAGATAGATGTGTGGTTGGTAACCGCGACATTGCTGGCTGGACCCAATCCTGTGGGAAATGATGGAGAGTTGTGGCGAGCGGGCTTGTCCCGCGTTGGGCTGCGCAGCGGCCCCTTGAGTTTTCAGGGCTGCTGCGCAGCCCAACGCGGGGCAAGCCCGCTCGCCACATGAAGGTATGCCTGGCGAGAACAGGCTTGCATAAAACAGTAGAATCGCCCGCGAGCTGTCAAGCCTGGCGGCAGGCTTCGAGTGTCTGCAACTGGCCCTCTGGCGGCTGGTTTTGATCGCTCAACCAGCGCTCGAACCCGCGCGCCAGCGCCGGCCATTGTTCATCGGTAATCGAGTACCACGCGGTGTCGCGGTTGCGGCCCTTGACCACCATGTGGTTGCGAAACACCCCTTCGAAGACAAACCCGAAGCGCTCAGCTGCACGCTTCGAGCGCGCATTGGCGTTGTTGCACTTCCACTCCAGCCGGCGGTTGCCCAGCTCGAAACCCAGCTTGCTCAGCAAGTACACCGCCTCTGTGCCCTTGGGTGTGCGCTGCATGGCGGCGCCGAAGGCGATGTGGCCGAGTTCGAAGCGGCCGTGGTCAGGCACGATCGACATGTAGCCGAGCAGGCCTTGGGCCTGGCCGCTGGCGCGGTCGATGACGCTGTAGAACAGCGGGTCGCGGCCAGCGGCATTGCCCTGCAACCAACGGTCGAAGGCGGCGCGCTCGCTGAACGGGCCATAGGGCAGGTAGTCCCACAGCAACGGGTCCGAGGCCGGCCCTTGCAGCGCTTGCCACAGGTCGTCGCCGTGGCGCGCCGGGTCGAGCTTTTCCAGGCGAATGAAACGGCCATCAAGCGTGTCTGCCTGGGGGATGGCTGCGGGCTTGAAGTGCAGTGCGTCGGTCATGGGCGGCCTACAGGGCTTTGCGAAATTGAATGAAGCCGGACCGCTCGGCGACCTGCTGGTACAGGCTGATAGCGGTGGCGTTGGTCTGGTGGGTCAGCCAGTGCACCTTGCTGCAGCCGTCGGCCTTGGCGGTGGCGCACACATGCTCGATCAGCTTGCGGCCTACACCCAGGCCGCGCTGGCCGGCGTCGACGTACAGGTCTTGCAGGTAGCAGGCGTTCTCAATGCTCCAGTTGCTTCGATGGTAGATGAAGTTGACCATCCCTACCGCCTTGCCGTCGACCCAGGCGAGCGTCGAATGGGTTGGCTCGCTGGCATCGAGCAGGCGCTGCCAGGTGTTGGCGCTGACCTCTTCGCAGAGTTCGGTCTCATAGAAGCGCAGGTAGGCCTGCCACAACGGCTGCCAGGCAGCGTGGTCTTCGGCAGTGACTGGGCGCAGGGTTACTTGGGGCATGGGGCTCTTCCTTTAGAGAGTGCGCATATGCGCGGCGAGTTGTCTGTCGAGCGGGTCGCGGCTGGCGCCGAGGCCTTCGCGCACGCCGGCAAAATCTTCGGCTGAGCGGTTCTGGCTGAGCTTGCGCGCACCTTGCAGGCGGGCGATTGGCAGGCGGATACCGACGATGGCGCGCAGCATGCCGTCGAGGTAGTCGGCCGGCGCGTCGGTTACGCGCCACGGGGTGTCACGGCCTTGTTCGTGGCGGTCGGTCAGGCGCGTGACGATATCCAGCAGCGGCGTCGCTTCATGGATCACCTCGGCCACGCCGTAGGCGTGCACGGCGGTGTAGTTCCAGGTGGGCACGGTTTTCGGGTTGCTGGCCTTGCTGGGGTAGTACGTGGGGCTGACATAGGCATCGTCACCCGGGAACACCAGCAGCGCCTCGGCGCCGCTTGCCAGGTCCTGCCACTGCGGGTTGGCGCGGGCCAGGTGGGCATGCACGGTGCCGAACTCGCCTTCGCTGGTGGTCAGCAGCACTGGCAAGTGCGTGGCCAGCAAACCCCGTTCGCCGTGGCTGACGAGCATGGCCAGGCGGGTTTGCTGCATGTGCTGGTGCAGGCGAGCAAGGTCGTGGTCCTGGTGCGGTTTGCTGTTGTACATGCTGAAGTTTCCTTGTGCTGTGACGCCATCCTAGGCAGGCTATTGGTTCTGTGTAAGAGCCATTAAAGGCTGTTTTTATAGGTCCAATGCCATGAGCGAACGTACCCACGCACTGCCTTTCGACCCAGCCGGTATTGTGCTGGACCGTCGTCGTGGCCTTAGCCAGCAGCTGTATCAGGCATTGCGTGCGCGGGTGCTGGACGGGCGACTGGGCGGCGGCACCCGGCTACCGGCCACGCGTGACCTGGCAGCGACCTTGGCGCTGTCGCGCAACAGCGTGGTGCGTGCCTACGACCAGCTATATGCCGAAGGCTTCATCGAAAGCCGGGTCGGGGACGGCACTTACGTGAGCCAGCTGAAAAAACTATCCACACAAGTATCCACAGGGTTATCCCATAGGTTATCAACAGGGTTATCCACATTTCAGCCCGAAGGCACTGAGGATTTGTCCAGTTCAGGGGCTTCCAGTGAGCCTTTGCAGCGTCTGAAAAATCACCATTTGCCGTTGCCAAAAACGGGCCCGCCACGGGCGTTTCGGGTGGGCGTGCCGGCTTTCGATCTGTTCCCGTTCGAGGTGTGGGCCAAGCTGCACGCGAGTTTCTGGCGCAGCCCGGCGCCTGCGCTGCTCGGCTATGGCGACCCGGCTGGCGAGTTGCAGCTTCGCGAATTGATTGCCACCTACCTGCGACGCTCACGGGGGCTTGGTTGCAGTGCTGAGCAAATTGTGATCACCAGTGGCGCACAGGAGGCCATAAGCCTTTGTGCACAGCTGCTGCTAGAGCCTGGCGATGCCGTGGCTGTGGAAAACCCAGGCTACCGCGCTGCCGGCAACGCCTTCGCCGTGGCTGGCGCGACGCTGCGGGGCGTGGCGGTAGATGAGCAGGGCATGGATTGCGCGCAGCTTGCCGGCTTCAGCGATTGCCGATTGGCCTACGTGACCCCAGCGCATCAATACCCCACCGGGGTGACCATGAGCCTGGCGCGGCGTTTGGCGCTGTTGGCCTGGGCCGAGCGCCAGGACGGCTGGATCATCGAAGACGACTACGATGGCGAATACCGCTACAGCGGCGCCCCGCTGGCGCCGTTGGCCGCGCTTGACCGGCAGGGTCGGGTGCTTTACGTGGGCACCTTCAGCAAGATTGCCTTTCCAGCGCTGCGCTTGGGTTATCTGGTGGTGCCCCAGCGGTTGGTGCAGGCGTTCGGCCAGGGCCGGGCGCTGGCGGTGCGGCACTCGGAGGTGGGCACGCAGTGTGTGATGGCGCAGTTCATCGCCCAAGGCCATTTTCAGCGGCATATCCGCCGCATGCGCCGGGCAGCGCTGGCCCGGCGGAACGTGTTGCAGGCGGGTTGGCCGCAGGACGTACCGGGGCTGGGTGGCATGCCGCAGGTGGCGGCGGGGCTGCATGTGAAAGTGGCTGTGGATAACTTTGCGCGGCAGCAGGAGTTAGTGGCGCAGGCTGAGGAGGTGGGAGTGGAGGTGAATCCGCTGAGCGCTTATTGGTTGCCGGACAGCCCAGTGCCTGTGGATAACCGCGCCGGGCTGGTGCTGGGGTTTGCAGCGGTGCCAGAAGCCGAAATTGCCGAGGCGTTGCTGCGCCTGCGCAAGGCGTGGCGCCGGTGAAAGGGGCCGCACAAGCTTGCACAAAACCATGGAATCGCCCACAGAGATAGTTGTGGCGAGCGGGCTTGGCCCGCGTTGGGCTGCACAGCAGCCCCGACACCCAAGGGTAACCCTCAGGGCTGCTGCGCAGCCCAACGCGGGGCAAGCCCGCTCGCCACAAGGAGATATATCTGGTGCGAACAGGCGTGTAAAAACCTTGACCGCGTTGAGTCCGCCATCGATCTTTCAGGTCCCGGACTTGATCTTGGTCCAGGCGCGGGTGCGGGCGCGTTCGGCGTCGCGCTGCAGGGGCTTGAGGGTATACAGCTTGGCCATCGCCTCGGCGGTGGGGTACAGGTTGGGGTTGTCGCGGATCGCCGGGCTGACTTTCTCGGTCGCATCCTTGTTCGGGTTGGGGTAGCCGACGAAGTCGCTGATCGGCGCGATTACCTCAGGGCGCAGCAGATAGTTGATGAACGTGTGGGCATCTTCCGGGTTGGCTGCGTTCTTCGGGATCGCCAGCATGTCGAACCAGATCGGCGCGCCTTCCTTGGGCAGGCGCATGTCCACCACTACGCCATTGTTCGCCTCGCGCGCACGGTTGGCCGCCTGCGAGAAGCTGCCCGAATACCCCACCGCCACACAGATGTCGCCATTGGCGATATCAGCCATGTACTTGGAGGAATGGAAGTAGGTGATGGACGGGCGAATCTTCAACAGCAGTTCCTGGGCTTTCTGGTAGTCAGCCGGTTTGTCGCTGTTCGGCGGCAGGCCCAGGTACTGCAAGGCCAGCGGCAGAATCTCCGACGGGGAGTCGAGCAGTGCCACGCCGCATTGCTTGAGCTTGGCGAGGTTTTCGGGCTTGAAGATCAGGTCCCAACTGTCCACCGGGGCGTTTTCGCCGAGCGCTGCCTTGACCTTGGCCGGGTTGAAACCGATCAGCACGGTGCCATACATGTAGGGCACGGCGTACTGGTTGCCGGGGTCGTTGGCTTCGATCAGCTTCATCAGCGCCGGGTCCAGGTGCTGCCAGTTGGGCAGCTTGCTGCGGTCCAGCGGCTGGAATACGCCCGCCTGGATCTGCTTGGCAAGGAACACGTTGGAAGGCACCACCACGTCATAGCCGGAATTGCCGGTGAGCAGCTTGGCCTCAAGCGCCTCGTTGGTGTCGAAAATGTCGTACACCAGCTTCACCGCGCTGTCCTTCTGGAAGTCGGTGAGTGTTTGCGGGGTGATGTAGTCGAACCAGTTGTACACCCGTAAGGTGCGCTGCTCGGCCTGTGCCGGGAGGGCGCCGGCCAGCAGGCTGGCGGCAATCAGCGGGGCAAGCAATTGTTTGCGGCGGATCATGTCGAGGCTCCTGGCTGGGCGCGCTGGAAGCCTTCCAGCACGTTGACGGCGTTGATACCGATTTCTTCCACCGCGTAGCCACCCTCCATCACGAACAGGGTTGGCTTGCCGAGCTGCGCGATGCGTTCGCCCATTTTCAGGTAGTCCGGGCTGTCGAGCTTGAACTGCGAGATAGGGTCATCCTTGAAGGTGTCCACCCCCAGCGAAACCACCAGCACCTCGGCGTCGTAGGTGGCGATGCGCTGGCAGGCGTCCTCCAGCGCTGCGCTCCAGGCTGCCCAGTCGCTGCCGGCGTGCAGCGGGTAGTTGATGTTGCAGCCGGCGCCTGGGCCTTCGCCGGTTTCGTCGGCGTAGCCAAGGAAGAACGGGAACTCGGCCTGCGGGTCGCCGTGTATGGAGGCGAAGAACACATCGGCGCGGGTATAGAAGATGTCCTGGGTGCCATTGCCGTGGTGGTAGTCGACATCGAGGATCGCCACCTTGGCGCGGCCTTGGTCGATGAACGCCTGGGCGGCGATGGCGGCGTTGTTCAGGTAGCAGTAGCCGCCCATCACTTCGGCGGCGGCGTGGTGGCCGGGTGGTCGGCACAGGGCGAATGCCGCGTGGGCACCTTGCTCGATGGCGGCCTGGGCGGTCAGCGCCACTTGTGCCGCGCTATAGGCCGCCTGCCAGGTGCCCGCGGTGATCGGTGCGCCAGCATCGAAGCTGTAGTAGCCCAGCTCGCCATGCAGCCCGACCGGCTTGACCTGGCGCAGGGTACGCGCCGGCCAGGTGAACGGCAGCAGGTCGCCTTCATGGCCAAGGGCCGCCCAGCGCGCCCAGGCGCCTTCGAAGAAGGCCAGGTATTCGGCGCTGTGGACGCGTTGCAGCGGGGCGCGACCAAAATCGCTGGGGCCACGTACCTCGCCAAGGTTGCGCTTGTGCACCTGTTGCAGCACATGGTCGGCGCGTGAAGGCATTTCGAAGCAGGGCATCAGTTGGCCGTCGATCAGCTCGCAGCGGCCGTGGTGCAGGCGGTGGTCATCGGAATAGACCGTCAGCATTGTTGTTCTCCGGGTTATCACTGGCGTAGGCCAATTGTGCTGGGCTGGCAGCTAACCGGGGACGATGCAAACGGCCAAAAGGGGATCGATGTGGCCAAGGCATCCGAGGCTGGGCTTTTCGCGGGTGCCGCTAGCATCGATGCTGTTTACGCGACAGGTGTAGGAGCGGCCTTGTGTCGCGAAAAGGCCGCAAAGCGGCCTCAGCGATTGTCCATGAGGCGCAGAGCCTGGGGCCGCTTCGCAGCCCTTTCGCGACACAAGGCCGCTCCTACACCGGCGAACAAGTGCTGACAGGTCAACCCCTGAAGTGGCTGGGCGCCACGCCGCTCCAGCGCTGGAAGGCATGCCTGAAGCTCGCGGTCTCACTGAACCCCAAGGTCTCGGCAATCTGATAGATCGGCATCTGGTCTTCGGCCAGCAATTGCTTGGCCCGGTCGAAGCGCAACTCGTCCAGCAACTGCTGATAACTGCTGCCCAGCGCCTGCAAATGCCTGCGCAAAGTGCGCGACGAGCAGTTCATCTGCTGCGCCAAGCGCTCAAGGCCAGGTGCCGCGTCGAGCTGCTGGACAAGCAACTGGCGAATCCGCCCAAGCCACGCCTGGCGGCCGGTGAACTCCAGGTTCAGGCGCCGGCAACGTTCGCTCATCGCCTTGTGGGTGATCGGGTCGGCCAGCGGCAGTGGGGTGTCCAGCCAGCGGCGCTCGAAGGCAAAGGCGTTGTCACTGGCCGCAAAGCTCAGCGGGCAGTGAAACGCACCGGTGTAGAGCGCGTGGTAGCCGGGCCGAGCATGTTCGAAGCGCGCACCCAGCAGCGGCAACGGCCGCCCCAACAGGTCGTCGCAGATGACTTTGAGCGACACCAGGCAGAATTCGGCATTGAACGCGGCCAATGCCGGTGCGTCGTAGTGATCGCTGGCGCACAGCCAGACTCGCTGGCCGTCGTCCACCAGGCGCAGCTGGAAAACTGTTCCCAGCAGTGCCGGATACTGCAGCGCCAGGCGCAGGGCGTCACCCAAAGTGGCACTGGAGAGCAGCGCGTAACCGAGCATGCCGTAGCACGACACATGCATGCGCCGGCCCAACTCAAGGCCGATGTCCTCGCGCCGGGCCACCGCGTTGGCGCATACCTGCAGTTCTTGCTGGGTGGTAATGCGGGCGTCGGCGTGGCCCATGTCTGCCGGGCTGATGCCGCTGCCGGCGAGCATCTGCTGCGGGTCTACGCCGTCTTCCTGGAACACCTGGAGAATCAGCGAAACCGCGTTGAGGGTGGTGAGGTGGCTATGCAGCATGCGCGCTGTCCCGTTGGGCTGAGGGGCAATGCAGAGCAAGTTGTGTGCCGCCGAGTTGGCCAGCTACTGGGCGCAGGCATAAAAAAAGGGCCCGCAGCGTGCGCTCGGGCCCTTGAAAGGTTGAGAGGTGTCTAGTCCCCCGACCTGGTGAGACGGTGTGCAGCGGTCTGGTTAGCCTTTGAGCGGAACCAGACGTGGAGCGATCATGTTGGCCGGCTTCAGGATGTCGTCGAGCATCGCGTCGTCCAGCAG
Source organism: Pseudomonas farsensis (assembly GCF_014268805.2). Lineage (GTDB taxonomy): Bacteria > Pseudomonadota > Gammaproteobacteria > Pseudomonadales > Pseudomonadaceae > Aquipseudomonas > Aquipseudomonas farsensis. The sequence continues at coordinate 536,816 of NZ_JABWRF020000002.1, read as the reverse complement.
CTTCTCTTCACGTACCAGTTCCAGTACGCCGCGGCCTGTTTCCAGGGCGATGCGGGCGATACGGGTGGCGTTTTCGTAGCCGATGTACGGGTTCAGTGCGGTAACCAGGCCGATCGAGTGCTCGACCAGTTCACGGCAGCGCTGTTCGTTGGCAGTGATGTCGACGATGCAGTGCTCGCGCAGCATGTCCATGGCGCGTTGCAGCAGGCGGATCGAGTCGAAGATCTTGTAGGCGATCAGCGGTTCCATCACGTTCAGCTGCAGCTGGCCACCTTCGGCAGCGACGGTCAGTGCCAGGTCGTTGCCCATGATGGCGAAGGCCACCTGGTTGACGGCCTCCGGGATTACCGGGTTGACCTTGCCTGGCATGATAGAGCTGCCTGGCTGACGCGCTGGCAGGTTGATCTCGTTGATGCCGGTGCGTGGGCCGCTGGACAGCAGGCGCAGGTCGTTGCAGATCTTCGACAGCTTGACCGCAGTACGCTTGAGCATGCCGGAGAACAGCACGAAGGCGCCCATGTCGGAGGTGGCTTCGATCAGGTCGGCAGCCGGTACCAGCGGCTGGCCGCTGATGGTGGCCAGGCGCTGAACAGCCAGGGCCTGGTAGCCAGGGTCGGCGTTGATGCCAGTACCGATGGCGGTGCCGCCCAGGTTGATTTCGGTCAGCAGCTCCGGTGCCAGGGTCCGCAGACGATTGAGGTCTTCGGTCATGGTGGTGGCGAAGGCGCGGAATTCCTGGCCCAGGGTCATCGGCACGGCGTCCTGCAGCTGGGTACGGCCCATCTTCAGTACGTGGTCGAATTCTTTACCCTTGGCAGCGAAGGCCTGGATCAGGCTGTCGAGGCTGGCCAGCAGGGCGTCGTGGCCCAGCAGCAGGCCCAGACGGATGGCAGTCGGGTATGCGTCGTTGGTCGACTGCGCCATGTTCACATCGTTGTTGGGGTGCAGGTACTGGTACTCACCCTTCTGGTGGCCCATGGCCTCCAGCGCGATGTTGGCGATGACTTCGTTGGCGTTCATGTTGGTAGAAGTACCAGCACCGCCTTGAATCATGTCCACCACGAACTGCTCGTGGTAGTCACCGCGGATCAGACGGGCGCAAGCCTCGCTGATGGCGGCGTGCTTGGCATCGCTCAGGTGCCCCAGCTCACGGTTGGCGTCAGCAGCAGCCTGCTTGACCATCGCCAGGCCCACTACCAGTTTCGGGTAGTGCGACAGCGGAACACCGGAGAGGTGGAAGTTGTTGGCGGCGCGCAGAGTCTGGATACCGTAGTAGGCATCAGCAGGGACTTCGAGGGTGCCAAGAAGGTCTTTTTCGACGCGGAACGATGCAGCAGCGGACATGATGGATATCATCTCGATTTTGACCCGGCACATGCCGGAATGGCGCCAATCCTAGGCCTGAAGCCGATTTTGCAGCCAATGCTGTTGCACGCTAACCTATGCACAAACGGCATACGGTTTGATGTGACGCCGATTGACAATCGAGCGTGTTCCATTTTGGTGCGCGCGCTGCGGAGTAGTCGATGAACCTCGAAAGCAAATGGCTGGAGGACTTCAGTGCCTTGGCCTCAACGCGCAGTTTTTCGCAGGCGGCCGAGCGCCGTTTCGTCACTCAGCCGGCGTTCAGCCGCCGCATCCGCAGCCTTGAGGCCGCGCTGGGGCTGACCCTGGTAAACCGTTCCCGCACGCCTATCGAGCTGACCGAGGCCGGGCAGCTGTTTCTGGTTACCGCGCGTACCGTTGTCGACCAGTTGAGCGAAGTTCTTCGCCATTTGCACCACCTTGAAGGCGGGCAGGGCGAGGTCATCCAGGTGGCGGCGGCGCACTCGCTGGCATCGGGCTTCTTTCCGCGCTGGGTCGCTCAACTGCGCAACGATGGCATGAACATCGCCACACGGCTGGTTGCGACCAACGTCGGCGATGCCGTGCATGCGCTGCGTGAGGGGGGGTGCGATCTGATGCTGGCCTTCTATGACCCCGACGCTGCGCTGCAGATGGACGCCGAGATTTTCCCGTCGCTGCACATGGGCAACACTGAGATGCTGCCGGTCTGCGCGGTGGACGCCGATGGCCAGCCGCTGTTCGACCTGGAGGGTGATGCCAGTGTGCCGCTGCTGGCCTACAGCGCCGGGGCCTTCCTGGGCCGCTCGGTGAGCTTGCTGCTGCGCCAGCGCAACCTGCGCTACACCACAGTGTATGAAACGGCGATGGCCGACAGCCTCAAGAGCATGGCGCTGGAGGGCATGGGCATCGCCTGGGTGCCACGGCTGTCGATGCGCGGCGAGCTGCAGCGGGGCGAGCTGGTGGTGTGCGGGGGCAGCCAGTGGCATGTGCCGCTGGAGATCCGCGTGTACCGCTGCGCCTTGGTGCGCAAGGCCAACGTGCGCCTGTTGTGGCGCAAGTTGGAATCGGCGAACTCCGCTGATGAAGCCTCAGTTTGAGTTGTACTTCAGGTAGTCAACGATGGTTGCGCGGTTCTTGTCGCTGTAGCGGTAGCAGTTCGAGCGCAGCGGCAGGCGGGGTTTGGTATAGGTTTCGCAGGCCCAGCCATTGAAGTTCACCGTTGCATCTTCGTGTGTGGCACCCAGCATATGGCCGATCTCATGCGCCGCAGCGCCGTAGACAGCCACGGATGCGACCGCGGTGTTGCCTTTCTGGAATGCTAGCCCGGCGTTGAAATTCAAGCCGCGGTGGTCGTAGCTTCCACGGGTCATCAGCAGATGCTTGTTCATGTACGAGAAGAGTTTGCCGGCCTCCGAATCCTTGATCGCTGCCGTGAAGGTGTCCAGAACTTCCCGCGAAGGTTTGCCCGCATAGTGGATGTCGGTGACCCCTTCGACGTTGCGCCGGAAAATCAGCTCGACTGGATGCTCGGTAATGGTACGCATCTCTTTCAGCCAGTGGCCGAAGAAGTTGGTGTTGATCTGCTCGTCGCTTTCTCCGGCCAGATCGTTGTGAAGGTACACCGTTACCACCAGTGGTCGGGCCAGAACGGTTTGTGGCAGCAGCGTGCCCAGGCTCAGCAGCAGCGTCAGAAGTGCGGTTTTAAGCATGGTATTCCCCTTGATGCAATGCAGTGGTTAAGGGGCAGCGTGCTGTTGCGCGACATTCCTAAGCAGTTGGAAAAAGTTGTCCCGCGAGACAGCTTGCCCTTTGATCCGAGCTGTGCTTAAGGGGGTGGGCGGGCCGCTTGCAAATACGCTACAATCCCGCGCCTTCGGCTAGCTGGCCGATCAGAATCCGTATACAAGCCACGCCGGTCCACCTGCGTGGCTTGTTGCTTTTTAGCGCGCCAGAAGGCGCTTGCAGGAGAGGCTCGACGATGAGTGCACTGGTTGGCGTGATCATGGGCTCCAAGTCCGATTGGTCCACCCTTAGCCACACCGCCGATATGCTGGAAAAGCTCGGCATCCCTTATGAAGTGAAGGTGGTTTCCGCACACCGCACGCCGGACCTGCTGTTCCAGTACGCCGAAGAGGCCGATGGCCGCGGCATCGAGGTGATCATTGCCGGTGCAGGTGGCGCTGCCCACCTGCCAGGCATGTGCGCCGCCAAGACCCACTTGCCGGTGCTCGGCGTGCCGGTGCAGTCGTCGATGCTGTCGGGCGTCGACTCGCTGCTGTCGATCGTGCAGATGCCAGCCGGCGTGCCGGTTGCCACCCTGGCCATCGGCCGTGCCGGTGCAATCAACGCTGCGCTGCTGTCGGCAAGCATCCTGGGTGCCAAGTACCCGGAGTATCACGCCGCGCTGAAGCAGTTCCGCACTGAGCAGACTGACACCGTGCTGGACAATCCAGACCCGCGCCAGGCTTGAGGCTGACGATATGAAGATCGGTGTAATCGGTGGCGGCCAGCTGGGCCGCATGCTGGCCTTGGCGGGCACCCCGCTGGGCATGAACTTCGCTTTCCTCGACCCGGCCCCGGACGCCTGCGCCGCCGCATTGGGCGAGCACCTGCGTGCCGACTACGGCGACCAGGACCACCTGCGCCAGTTGGCCGACGAAGTCGACCTGGTCACCTTCGAGTTCGAAAGCGTGCCGGCAGAAACCGTCGCCTTCCTCTCGCAGTTCGTGCCGGTGTACCCGAGCGCCGAGGCGCTGCGCATCGCCCGCGACCGCCTGTTCGAAAAAAGCATGTTCCGCGACTTGGGCATCCCGACCCCGGCCTTCGCCGACATTCTTTCGCAAGCCGACCTCGACGCTGCCGTCGCCAGCATCGGCCTGCCGGCCGTGCTCAAAACCCGCACCCTGGGTTATGACGGTAAGGGCCAGAAGGTGTTGCGCACCCCTGAAGACGTTGTCGATACCTTCGCCGAGCTGGGCAGCGTGCCGTTGTTGCTCGAAGGTTTCGTGCCGTTCACCGGTGAAGTCTCGCTGGTGGCCGTGCGCGGCCGCGATGGCGAAACCCGCTTCTACCCGCTGGTGCACAACACCCATGACAGCGGCATTCTGCGCCTGTCGGTGGCAAGCGCTGCGCACCCGCTGCAAGCCTTGGCCGAAGATTACGTGGGCCGTGTGCTGGAAAAACTCGATTACGTCGGCGTGATGGCATTCGAGTTCTTTGAAGTCGACGGCGGCCTGAAAGCCAACGAAATCGCCCCGCGCGTGCACAACTCCGGGCACTGGACCATCGAAGGCGCCGAGTGCAGCCAGTTCGAGAACCATTTGCGCGCCGTTGCCGGCCTGCCGCTGGGCTCGACGGCCAAGGTCGGTGAGAGCGCCATGCTCAACTTCATCGGTGAAGTGCCGCCAGTGGCCAAGGTGTCGGGCATCGACGACTGTCACTTGCACCACTACGGCAAGGCCTTCAAGGCCGGGCGCAAGGTTGGCCACGCTACCCTGCGCTGCAAGGACATGGCCACATTGCAGGCCAAGATCGCCGAAGTAGAGGCGTTGATCGTCGGCTGATCGAACTTCTGCCCGCCGGCACCCCTCTGAAATGGCAACTGGCCAAAGCGCTGTCTAGGCTTTGGCTTGTTCCATCTTCATTTGCAGAGGGATTGCCATGGGCATCATCGGAACCATCTTCATCGGCCTGATCGTCGGCCTGCTTGCGCGTTTCCTGAAACCGGGCGACGACAGCATGGGCTGGATCATGACCATTCTGCTCGGCATCGCAGGTTCCCTGCTGGCCACCTACGGTGGGCAGGCGCTGGGTATCTACCAGGCCGGCCAGGCGGCAGGCTTCCTCGGTGCGCTGGTGGGCGCGGTCATCCTGCTGGTGATCTACGGCTTCATCAAGAAGAAGTGAACTCAGGCTAGAATGCCCGGCAATTCAATCCTGAGTTGCCGAGCATCCTCATGCGTGCGTTCTTCCTCATTCCCTTGCTGATGGCCAGCGCCCTGGCCCATGCCGAACTGCCCGAAACCGACTGGCTGGAGCTGATGCCCAAGTCGGACCAGAAGGCGCTCGAGCAAATGCCCGAAATCGACCACAACTCCCCGGAAGCTTTGGGCACCTTTACCGACAAGGGTGGCCTGAAGCAAAGCAAGGGCTTGCCGGCGGTGATGTATTCGACCAAGACCGTGGCGGCGATGAACGGCAAGCAGATACGTCTGGGCGGTTACCCGGTGCCGCTGGAAAGCGATGCCAAGGGGCACAGCACGCTGTTTTTCCTCGTGCCGTACCCGGGCGCGTGCATCCACGTGCCGCCACCGCCGCCTAACCAGCTGGTGCTGGTGCGCTATCCCAAAGGCCTGAAGATCGACGATATCTACACACCGTTGTGGGTGACCGGCGCCTTGAAAGTGGAAGCGGTCAGCAATGACCTGGCCGATGCGGCGTATGCGCTGGATGCGGCGAAGGTGCGGGTGGTGGAGGATGCGGATTTATAGTGCCTGTGCCGGCCGCATCGCGGGGCAAGCCCGCTCCCACAAAGACTGCGCCGGGCCGGAATAGAAATGCCTGGCTGAGCTCCGGTGGGAGATTCTATGGTTTCGGGCAAGTCGCTTTTGATTGTGTAGGAGCGGCACAAGGCCGCTCCTACACTGACCGCTTAGACGGCATCGATATGGGGATGGGCGAGCTCTGTGGGAGCTGGCGCCAGCCTGCGATGAGGCCTACAGGCAATACTCAGAGCTTCTCGCTGCCAATGGTCAGCCCCAGCGAATGGCTGGCCCCAGCCTGCAGCTCCACCACGTCATCCCAGACATTCGCTGTTTCGATGCACAGCATGCCCTGCCAACCATCGTCCGCCATATCGGCCAGCTCCCGGGCACGCTCGGTCCATGGGTTCCAGATCACCGCCGAGGCCGAGCCGCTGCTGGCCAGGGTAATGCGCCGGCCCCAATGCGGGTCGACGATGCTCAGCTGTTGCGGCGTATCCAGGTAGATGCGGTCGGTTTCGCCGCTGAAAGTCAGCGCGCCCTGCTGCTGGCGTTGTTCCCAGTCAGCCAGTGTCTCGATGTAGCCAAGCCCTTCAACCCCTTCAACCTGCACCTGGCGCACGTCGCTTACCGCAAAGTAGCTGTGCAGTGCCTGGCTGATGGTGACCGGGTGTTGGCCTTGGTTGCGGCTGGTGAGGGTCAGTGTGAGCGCATCGCCCAGCTCTACCGTAAGGGTGAGCGCCACGTCATGCGCCCAGCCCGGTAGTTGACCCTGCGCCTGCGGCAGCTCGAAGGTCACACGCAAGGCGCCGGCGTGTTGCTCGGCGCCGAGCAGTTGCCAGTCACGGGTGCGGGCCAGGCCGTGGGCCGGTGCTTCGTTGCCGGTATACATGGCCTGCACGGCGCTGGGGTTGCGTTGCAGGTTACCGAACCACGGCCAGCACACCGGCACCCCGGCACGTACGGATTTGCCCTGGCGCAGGATGGCCGACTCGCTGAGCCACAACAGCGGCGGCTCGCCCACGCGCTGGTAGCTCAGAATTTGAGCACCCTGTTGGGCAATCAGCAGTTCGGCGTTGGCGGTGGTCAGGCGCCAGCAGTTCAGCTCGCCATGTTTTTCGGACTCGACCTGTGGGGTAGGCATGCGCTTGTCTCGTTGAATGCAGTGAGGCGTTGGACCTCATGCCGGGCAACGAGTTTACCGCGCGGCCCGGTCAGCGACGAGGCACCGAGCGGGTGCGGCCACTGCCATCGATGGCGACGAACACGAACACCGCCTCGGTGACTTTGCGCCATTCGCTGGACAGCGGGTCGTCGCTCCACACTTCGACCATCATCTGGATCGAGCTGCGGCCGATTTCGACGGTCTGGGTGTAGAACGACAGTTGCGCACCCACGGCCACCGGCACCAGAAATGCCATGCGGTCGATGGCCACGGTTGCCACCCGGCCACCGGCGACGCGGCTGGCCATTGCGGTGCCGGCCAGGTCCATCTGGGCGACCAGCCAGCCGCCAAAAATGTCGCCGAAACCGTTGGTTTCGCGCGGCAGAGCAGTGATCTGCAAGGCCAGGTCGCCCTGCGGGATAGGATCTTCTTGTTCGAGCTCAATCATGCCGTGGGGCCTCTGACCCGTAACGCTTGGTGGGTGCGCAGTGGTGGACGCCTTCGCTTCAGGGGCGGCCAAAGGGGAAACTCTGCGAAACAGTCTGACAGTAATGCCTTACGTTTTCGCACAACAGCCCCGGTTTAACGCAACCTTTTCCTACGAACGGCAAGTATATAGACCATCACAGCCAGCTACGACCGTGCATTGATGAATATCTGTACAGATTTTGTAGTGCTATCAGCCGCGTCGGGCAATTTGTTATCTTCCTTTGGACCCCACAGAAGCCGCATGCCAAGCGGCCTGCACACCAACAAGAGAACATCGATGACCTCCGTGCCCAGCAGTATCGAGCAGCCGCCCCGGCCGCTGACCCGCAGCGACTACAAAACCCTCTCACTGTCTGCCCTGGGCGGTGCGCTGGAGTTCTACGATTTCATCATCTTCGTTTTCTTCGCAACCGTAGTGGGCAAGCTGTTCTTCCCACCTGACATGCCCGACTGGTTGCGCCTGATGCAGACCTTCGGCATCTTCGCCGCCGGCTACCTGGCGCGGCCGGTGGGCGGCATCATCATGGCCCACTTCGGCGACCTGCTCGGGCGCAAGAAAATGTTCACCCTGAGCATCTTCATGATGGCCGTGCCCACGCTGATCATGGGCCTGCTGCCGACCTACGCGCAGATTGGCCTGTGGGCGCCGATCCTGCTGCTGCTGATGCGCGTCATCCAGGGCGCGGCGATTGGCGGCGAAGTGCCGGGCGCCTGGGTATTCGTCTCCGAGCACGTTTCGCAGCGCAATACCGGCTACGCTTGCGGCACCCTGACCGCCGGCCTGACCTCGGGCATTCTGCTCGGCTCGTTGATGGCCACGCTGATCAATACCCTCTACACCCCAGAGCAAGTCACCGACTACGCCTGGCGTATCCCGTTCCTGATGGGCGGGGTGTTCGGCCTGTTCTCCGTGTACCTGCGCCGCTGGCTGCACGAGACCCCGGTGTTTGCCGAAATGCAGGCGCGCAAGGCCTTGGCCGAAGAGCTGCCGCTACGTGCGGTGCTGCGTGATCACCGGGGAGCGATCATCCTGTCGATGCTGCTGACCTGGCTGCTGTCGGCTGGCATCGTGGTGGTGATCCTGATGACGCCAGCCTTGTTGCAGAGCCTCTATCACATCAGCCCCACCGACTCGCTCAAGGCCAACAGCCTGGCCATCGTGCTGCTGAGCGTGGGTTGCATCGTCGCCGGCAGGCTCGCCGACCGCTTTGGTGCAGGCCGTGTGTTGGTTGTCGGTAGCATGATGCTGCTGGCAAGCTCCTGGGCCTTCTACCACAGCCTGCCGACGCGCCCGGACCTGTTGTTCCCGTTGTACGCCGTAACCGGCTTGTGCGTCGGGGTGATCGGCACGGTGCCCTACGTGATGGTCAAGGCGTTCCCGCCAGCGGTGCGCTTCAGCGGGCTGTCGTTCTCCTACAACCTGGCCTACGCCATCTTTGGTGGCCTGACCCCGATGGTGGTCACCGGGCTGCTCAAGATCAGTCCCATGGCACCGGCCTATTACGTGGCCTGCCTATGTACGGTAGGGCTGTTGGTGGGGGGCTATTTGCTCGCGAAAAAGCGTTAAGCGTCACTGACCGCGTTCGCCGTCCCTCAAGCCGCCGCCGGGTTTTCTCGGCGGCGGCTTGTTGTTTCTGGCCCCCAGAAACATGCCGTAACCAACCATGCAGGCCTGATGCATATGTAACTCAGGCGCCTCCCGGATAACCCAGACCCTCCGCCATACAGACAAGGAGAACTGTATGGCTGGAGATAGATTGAATGACGGGCCTGATGTGGTTATCAGGCCGGGCCCTTCCGCGCCCAGTGGGGGCGGTGGCTTTTTCGGTATCGGCGGTGGTGGTGGGTTCGGCGGAGGCTTTGGCGGTTCAAGCAAGCGGCGCAGAAAGAAACGCGCCAGAGCCCGCGCCATCGCTTTGGCCAAGGCGCAGGCGGATGAACAGGCCCGGCGCGCAGCCGCCGCCCAGGCACAGGCCGCAGCACGCGCGCTGGAGCACCAGCAGCGGGTAGACGGCTATGGGCAGGCACGCGAAGCCCGCAGAGCGCTGCTCGATCAGAATTTCGCAGACCGCTCCCAGGCGCTGGCACAGGCCCTGAATGCGCAAGTGCTAGCAGCACGGACGCCCCCGGCGTCCGACCACAGCGAACGCTGGCAACTCTACATGCTCACCAAGGCACGTCGCGAAATCGACGGGCTTATCGAGCGCAAGCGGGCCGAGCTGGCCCGGCAGCAGGGCCTGGCGCAAGGTTTTGCCGACCAGGGCATGGCCGCCGAAGCTTATACGGCTCGGCTGGCAAGCCTGGGCAGTGATGCGCAGATGCGACAGTTGCATCAGCACTGGGATGCCGCTTATGCGGCCGATCAAGAGGCTCGGTTGCTGCAGCAGGCCATCGAGCAACTGTCGCAGCGCTCGACAGAACTGCTGCTGGAACATGGGCGGCAGCAGGAGGTATGGCGGGGCAGGGAGGCCGAGCTGGAGCGCCAGCGGCAGTATGCCGAGCAGCGCGAAACACGGATTCGCTTCAAGCAACGGGCCGATGAAGACCGCCGTTCGGAACGCTTGCGACAGGCAGCAACGCTGACCGCGCCGCTCTCTGCGGCTCAGGTCGGTGTGCTCTTCACTCACTCTGGCGCGCAAGTCGCCGCCGAAGCCGCCATGGCCATCGAACGGGCGGTAGTGAGTGCCGGCAAGGAGCTGTTGCGGATCGCGCTGCAACGCACGACTCCGCTCCTGATACTCAGGGCCGCCCCGTTCTTGTACTCCTCCAGCCTGGGCGATGGCGAGCTTGGCGCTGAGCAACGGCAGCGCCATCTGCTCGGCCTGGGGGTCGGCGCACAAGCGCTGGGGCTGGCCGACGGGCAGGACCTTCAGGCCCTTGCCGATGCCGAAGGCGCCGCCAGCGTCGCACACCGTATCCGCATCGAGCACATTGCCCAAGGTAGCGTGGTGGTGGTTGCCGCCACGGGCACCGGCATCGCCGCGCAGGTACCCGTCAGGAACGCTGTTCTGGACCCATTGACCGGTACGTATCGGGTCGAGGCGCGTGACGTCAACGGCAAGACCCTGGTACTGGCTAACAGCGCCGCTGCCCTTGGCTCGCCGCCGTCAGGTGGGCAGTTGCTGATGCTGGAACCGCAGGTGGGCGAGTTACCTGCTGGCGCCGATCTGCGTTTTGACGACTGCATTGTCTGCGTACCGGGCCTGGCGCCGCAGTACTTCTCGTTCGCCGTGGCGCCGGCCGGCACCGGCGTTGTCACGGGCAAAGGCCAGCCCGCCGGGGCGCAGTGGTGGACGCCGGGCAACGCACAGGCGGGCATCGACCTGCCTGCCCAGGTGGGTGATCAACTACGCGGTCGCACATTTACCTCGCAGCCTGCGTTCGAGGCTGCCGTGTGGCGTGCCATCGCTGCTGACGTGGGGTTGTCCGGCCAGTTCGACGAAGTGAACCAGCGCCGCTTGCTCAACGGTTATGCGCCCGTTGCGGCCAAGGCCGAATGGCACGGCGAGCGGCGTAACTTCGAGCTTCGGCACTTGGCCGACCCCGGTGTGGGTGCGCAGTTATACGACCTGGATCAGCTGCGGGTTCACACACCCAGCAGCACCCAAGGTGTGCGTAGCGTCGTGCAGCCATTCGCACCCTGGTTCGCCAGTTCAGTCGAGCTAGGTTTCGACCCTGTAATCGCCGCGGGTCAGCCACCGCGGACGTGGACCCCACTGGTGGCGCCCGGCGCAGATTTTTTAGGGTCCACGGTCTTGCCCCAAGCGCCATCGCTGCCGGGTGTTTATCCGGGAGGCGCCACTGACCCGGTTGTGCCAGATCCTGAAATACATCCGGGAGAGAACCCGGACGAAACCAGGGCCATAATTCCCGGGTTCGGCGGGGAAGAGGGCCTGCCGTCACCCGGACTGGTCAATCATGAGCCGGCTAAACCGCTTGAGGTTGGGGAGTACAAGGATTTGAGTCGGCGCAGCATCAATGACCTGATGGATGTGGATCACATTGTGTCTCGTAAGGCGTTAGAGCACCGGTTGAAAGAGATCTATTTGAAACTGTCGGCTGATCAGCTAAAGCAGTTGCTCAATGATGCTCCCAGTGTCGTCATACCTGTAGACGTGCATCGCCAGTATAGCCAGACCTATGGTGGCCGAAATTCACTTGAGCGGCAGCTGAAAGATGCGTCTGACTTGCGAGCTGCTGTAGACGCGAACGTCGACGCATTAAAACCAGGCTTACTGGCCCACGGGTTTGCTGAGTCTGACATTGAGTCAGCCAGGCTCAACCTGCACGAGCTTCACTCTGCCAAAGGGCACTACGAATGAACATTGAACTGAATGCATATCTCGACTGCTTGGGGAAACCCCACGCTGAAATTCTTGAAGCCGGCGTGGTGGAGGACACCCCGTTCATCGAGGTCTATCCCGGGTCTTTGACGCTGTATCTGCAACCGCAAGTTGGGCTGGATCTGGGGTTCCTGGCTGAGGATAGAAAGATGGAATCCATCATTTACACGCTGCGGGAGCTTTATCCAGAAGAGCCGATCTTCACCGGTGAACTGCCAGAGCCGTACGCAGCGTGCAAAACCCGTGATGATGTTCGCGAGCGGTTCGGTACTCCCTACATCACTAAAGGCCCGCTCCGGCTTCCCGACCCGCTTGGAGAGATCGGAGGATGGGATGTTTACACGATGGCTGGCGAGGGGCGCGAACACCTTCAAGTTGTCTTTAAGTATGACGTTGAGACAAGAGTTACTTGCATCAGTTTTGGCCTGAAGCAATAGGACAACATTAAACCTGCACCGTTGATGTCTTCCCATGCGAGGGATTCAAGATGAAACCTGCAAATCAACTGATCGACTATGAAGAACACGAGTTTCTGTCGGTGGTCCACGCCATCTGGAATGTCGAACTGCCCCAGCCCGAGCACGACCTTCATATTGCCCATTTCAACAGCATCGTCGCGCACCCCGAGGGCAGCGACCTGTTGTTCTGTCCTCAATCCAGCAACTTCGGTGTGGCCAACTCTCCCGCTACGGTTATCGACACCTTGAAGGCTTGGCACCAAAGCCAAGGTCGGCCGGCGTTCAAAGACCCTGTACTGGCCCCCACCATTGCGCCGGCTGCTAAAACCCGCGAACAGCGCGCCAGCGAAAGCTCCAGCCTTAATCTGGAGCGGGCGCGTACGCTGGTTGCGCAAGTTCAAGCAGCAGAGCAGCAGGCGGCTGGGCACTTTGCCGCCTTGGAGCAACAACTGGCTGCCGAGCCCGCTCACGGCAGCGATGCACTCGCCGCGTTGCGAGGCCTGGAGTCTGCCCAGTACCAGGCCAAGCGCTCGGTGGATGCGCTCAAGCGGCAGGCCTTGCCCGTCAGGCTGGCCTATGAGGGAGCACAGCGCGATACCTCCAGCCGATTCCTCGATTCCGGCATCCAGGCACTGGTGCTGCAAGTGATGACGCAAGGCAGCCAGCAGCATGCAGTCGCGCTTGCATCTGCTCTCGAACGCCATCCGCCACTCTACCAGCGCGGGGTCGAGCGCATCGAACGCCTGGAGGCGCAAACCGCAACGCTTGCCCCAGGCCCGTTGGCCTTGAAAAACGCGGCGCATATGGCAGGGCTTTACCCGGCACTCCTGACTGCGCAGGGTATGAGCCGGGACTTCGCGCAACAGCAGTATCACCTGATCAAGACATTTCGCTCGGCCTTGGCTGAATTGCACTGGCAGGCTACTTCGCCGCAAGGAGAGCCCGGCACCCAGGTGCCAGTGCTCGAATTCGTCTTCGCATCGCCCAGCGAAGACCCGCGCTTTGCAGTCACCGTGCCTTTGGCTGAGCTCTTCGAGGATGACCTGCTGGACTGGGCCGAGCTTGCCCAGCGTGGTGCGAAGGCCATGCTGCCATTTCGGTTGTTTGCAGCGGTACAGGTTACCGATGGCGAGCCCCAGAGCATTGGCGTGAAACCCTTCACTCACCGCAGTGAAGTGCTGATGGCTCAGGGGCACGGCGCAGGCGTGCCGGTGCGGGCGGCGCGCTGGGACGAGCAGTTGCAGGCATACGTGGTAGGCGGCGAATTGCCTGGCGCGCCTACGCTATTGTGGTGCGCCGGTGAGGATGCCTATGCGCCGGTCACTACCGACCGCCCTGCCAGCATCGGCTATTTACGCCTGCCGCCCGTTCCGCAGGCCCGCGAATCAGCGCCAGCCCCCAGCTTCAACGACTGCATCGTGGTATTTGCGCCTGAGGCTAACCTGAGCCCGGTCTACGTCATGTTCGGCGATCGCCGCACGTAACCGCAGGGCTGAGGCAACCGCCTGGGATATCGATAAAGGCCACCCGAGCGTCTCGTGGTGGCCTTTCATCCAATTGTCACATTGGGGTCATAGAGTGTTCACACGGCCTACAGATACTTGGGCCCGTTCCATCACAACCCCTACGATATTCCTGCTAGGAGCAAGGCATGAAACTGAAGCGTTTGATGGCGGCCCTGACCTTTGCCGCCGCTGGCGTTGCAACCGCCAATGCGGTCGCCGCTGTCGACCCAGCCATCCCGACCTACACCAAGACCACCGGTGTATCGGGCAACCTCTCCAGCGTCGGTTCCGACACCCTCGCGAACCTGATGACCCTGTGGGCCGAGGCCTACAAGAAGGAATATCCGAACGTAAACATCCAGATCCAGGCCGCCGGTTCCTCCACCGCGCCACCTGCGCTGACCGAGGGCACCGCCAACCTCGGCCCGATGAGCCGCAAGATGAAGGATGTCGAGCTGCAGGCCTTCGAGCAGAAGTACGGCTACAAGCCAACCGCCATCCCGGTTGCCGTCGACGCCCTGGCTGTCTTCGTGCACAAGGACAACCCGATCAAAGGCCTGACCATGGCTCAGGTCGACGCCATCTTCTCCTCCACCCGCCTGTGCGGTGGCAAGGCTGACGTCAAGACCTGGGGCGATGTGGGCGTGAAAGGCGACCTGGCCAACAAGCCAATCCAGCTGTTCGGCCGCAACTCGGTATCGGGCACATACGGCTACTTCAAGGAAGAAGCCCTGTGCAAAGGCGACTTCAAGCCTAACGTCAACGAACAACCTGGCTCCGCTTCGGTGGTGCAGTCGATCAGCTCCTCGCTGAACGGCATCGGCTACTCGGGCATCGGCTACAAAACCGCCTCGGTGAAAACCGTCGCCCTGGCCAAGAAAGAAGGCGGCGAGTTCGTTGAAGACAACGAAACCAACGCCCTGAACGGCACCTACCCGCTGTCGCGCTTCCTCTACGTCTACGTCAACAAGGCGCCGAACAAGCCGCTGGCACCGCTGGACGCCGAGTTCATCAAGCTGGTGCTGTCGCAGGCCGGTCAGCAGGTCGTGGTGAAGGACGGCTACATCCCGCTGCCTGCCAAAGTGGTCGACAAGACCCTGGCTGACCTGGGCCTGTCCCACGCTGGCAACGTTGCAAAGAAGTAATTAGGCAGTAATCGGAAGAGGCCGGCAGCCCATGCGCCGGCCTTTCCCCACGAATTCGTCAGTCCGCAGCCAGGGCTCCTGAGCGGCGGGCTTTTTTGCGTCACTGCACTGTCATGTTTTTGTCATACGGGACCGCTAGGGTGTGCGCATGAATGATCTGGCCAACTCCACCATGACCCAAAATTCTCCGCCGCTGCGTATTGATTTCAATACGCCCGAGTTGCAACGCAAGCGCCGTATGCGCGCCCTCAAGGACCGCCTGACCCGCTGGTATGTACTGGTGGGCGGGCTGGCCGTGCTGGCTGCCATTACGCTGATCTTCTTCTACCTGGCCTACGTGGTGCTGCCGCTGTTCCAGGGCGCCGAACTGACCAGCAAGAAGGCGCTGGAACCCACCTGGCTGCAACAGGATGCCGGCAAGCCGCTGATGATCGCCCTCGAGGAGCAAAACCTTGTGGGCATGCGCGTTTCCGACAAGGGCCAGGCGCTGTTCTTCGATACCAAGACCGGTAACGAACTCAAGCGCGTCGACCTGCCGCTGCCAGCCGGCACCCAGGTCAGCTCGATCGGCAGCGACCAGCCGGGCAGCCCGCTGGTGGTGCTGGGCCTGTCCAACGGCCAGGCGCTCGTGTTCCACCACAGCTACAAGATCACCTACCCGGACAACAAGAAGACCATCGAGGCAGGTATCGACTACCCCTATGGTCAGGGCGCGTTCACCTTGGATGATCAAGGCCGCCCGCTGGAGCATGTAGCCGTCAACGTCAATGGCGAAACCCTGCTGCTGGCCGGCTCCACCGGTGCGCAACTGCAGGTTATGGAGCTTGCACGCACCGAGAACATGATGACCGGCGAGGTCACCACCGAGCAGAACCGCATTGCCTTGCCGCAGATGACCGAGACGGTGAAGAACATCTTCATCGACCCGCGCCAGCAGTGGCTGTACGTGGTCAACGGCCGCGCCACTGCCGATGTGTTCAGCCTGCGCGAAAAGAGCCTCAATGGCCGCTACAAGCTGCTTGAAGACGGCAACGCCGAAATTACCGCCAGCGGGCAGCTGGTGGGCGGCATCTCGCTGATCTTCGGTGACTCCAAGGGCGGCCTGAGCCAGTGGTTCATGGCCCGCGACCCGGACGGTGAGTCGCGCTTGAAGCTGATCCGCAGCTTCCAGCTGGGCAAGGCGCCTGTGGTGCAGATCGACGCCGAAGAACGCCGCAAGGGCTTCATTGCCCTGGACAGCGAAGGCAAGCTTGGCGTGTTCCACAGCACCGCACACCGCACCCTGCTGGTTGAGCCGGTTGCTGAAGGCGCAGGCATTCTAGCCCTGTCGCCACGTGCCAACCGCATCATCATCGAAGAAGGCGGCAAGCTGCTGCCGCTGAGCCTGCGCAACCCGCACCCTGAAGTGTCGTTCAGCGCGCTGTGGGGCAAGGTCTGGTACGAGAACTACGACGAGCCGAAGTACGTCTGGCAGTCGACCGCCTCGAACACCGACTTCGAGCCCAAGCTGAGCCTCTCGCCACTGACATTCGGTACGCTCAAGGCCGCGTTCTACGCGATGATTCTGGCCGCACCGCTGGCGATTGCCGCAGCCATCTACACCGCCTACTTCATGGCACCTGGCATGCGCCGCAAGGTCAAGCCGGTGATCGAGTTGATGGAGGCGATGCCGACGGTGATCCTCGGCTTCTTCGCCGGCCTGTTCCTGGCGCCGTACCTTGAAGGTCATCTGCCGGGCGTGTTCAGCCTGCTGATGATCCTGCCCCTGGGCATTCTGGTTGCAGGCTTTGCCTGGAGCCGCCTGCCGGAGTCGATCCGCCTGCGCGTTCCAGATGGCTGGGAAGCGGCCATCCTGATCCCGGTGATTCTGGCCATTGGCTGGTTCGCACTGTTCATGAGCCCGTTCATGGAAAGCTGGTTCTTCGGCGGCGACATGCGCCTGTGGATCAGCAACGACCTGGGTATCACCTACGACCAGCGCAACGCCCTGGTAGTGGGTATCGCCATGGGCTTTGCGGTCATCCCGAACATCTACTCCATCGCCGAAGACGCTGTGTTCAGCGTGCCACGCAGCCTCACCCTGGGCTCGCTGGCCCTGGGTGCGACGCCATGGCAGACCCTGACCCGCGTGGTCATCCTCACCGCAAGCCCGGGTATCTTCTCGGCCTTGATGATCGGCATGGGCCGGGCGGTGGGCGAGACCATGATCGTGCTGATGGCTACCGGCAACACCCCGGTAATGGAAATGAACCTGTTCGAGGGCATGCGCACCCTGGCCGCCAACGTGGCCGTGGAAATGCCTGAATCTGAGGTCGGTGGCAGCCACTACCGTGTGCTGTTCCTCGCCGCACTCGTGCTGCTGATGTTCACGTTCATCATGAACACCTTGGCCGAGCTGATTCGCCAGCGCCTGCGCAAGAAATACTCGTCGCTTTGATAGAAAGGTAGAGATCCGTGAAAAAGGATTCCCTCAAAGGCTGGTTCAAGAGCGGCGCCCCCGGCGTCTGGATCAGCGGTGGCGCGGTGGCAATCGCGGTCATCATGACCATTGGCCTGTTGTCCGTGATCGCCGTACGTGGCCTGGGCCACTTCTGGCCGGCTGACCTGATCCAGGCCACCTACAAGGTGCCGGGCCAAGGCGACCATGTGATCGTCGGTGAAGTGGTACAGAAAGAAGAAGTCCCGCGTGAACGCCTCAAGGGCGCCGGCTTGCCGGTGCCTGACCAGGGCCCTGAGTTCATGACCCGCGAGCTGATCAAGGTCGGTAACCGCGACCTCAACGGCAGCGACTTCACCTGGGTGGTCGGCGAGTGGCTGGTGGACCAGCAACGTCCGGCCGACCTGATGGCCCTGGAGCGCCGCGAGTGGGGCAACTTCTACGGCTACCTGGTCAGCGTCAAGGAAGAGGGCCGCGTGGTCGCTCAAGGCCCCGAGGCCTGGAACGAACTGCAGGTACGCCTCAAGCGTGCCAGCGACCTCAACGACCAACTGGTCAAGCTTGAGAAGAAGGACATCGGTGCCATCAACCATGGCCTCGAACGCCTGCGCCTGCAAAGCCGCAAGCTGGAGCTGCAAGGCAAGCTCGACGCCGCTGCCCAGGCTGACATGGACGCTGAGCGTGCCGAGCTGAACAACCGCTACAAGGCCATCGAAGAGCGCCTCACCGGCCTGCACCAGGCGTTTGCCCGCGACAGCCTGGTGGCCCGCGATGGCAACGGCCGCGAAGTCGAGATCAACCTGAGCAAGGTGGTCCACGCGATCCAGCCCAACGGCATGTCCGCCATGACCAAGATGGGCAGCTACTTCGGCAAGGTGTGGGAATTCCTCAGCGATGACCCGCGTGAAGCCAACACCGAAGGCGGTATCTTCCCGGCCATTTTCGGCACGGTGATGATGACCCTGATCATGGCCGTGATCGTGACCCCGTTCGGTGTGCTGGCGGCAGTGTACCTGCGTGAATACGCACGCCAAGGCCCGGTAACCCGCCTGATCCGTATTGCGGTGAACAACCTGGCGGGGGTTCCGGCCATCGTCTACGGCGTGTTCGGCCTGGGCTTCTTCGTCTATGTGCTGGGTGGTTCCATCGACCGGCTGTTCTTCCCCGAGTCGCTGCCGGCGCCCACCCTTGGTACGCCGGGCCTGCTGTGGGCCTCGCTGACCCTGGCGCTGCTGGCGGTGCCGGTGGTGATCGTGGCCACCGAAGAAGGCCTGGCGCGCATTCCACGCACGGTGCGTGAAGGCTCGCTGGCGCTGGGTGCAACCAAGGCCGAGACGCTGTGGAAGATCGTGCTGCCGATGGCAAGCCCGGCGATGATGACCGGGATGATTCTGGCCGTGGCCCGCGCTGCCGGCGAAGTGGCCCCGCTGATGCTGGTGGGTGTGGTCAAGCTGGCGCCGTCGCTGCCAGTGGATGGCAACTACCCGTACCTGCACCTTGACCAGAAAATCATGCACCTGGGCTTCCATATCTACGACGTCGGCTTCCAGAGCCCCAACGTCGAGGCCGCGCGGCCGCTGGTGTACGCCACCGCGTTGCTGCTGGTGCTGGTAATCGCCACCCTCAACCTCTCGGCGGTGTGGATCCGTAACCACCTGCGCGAGAAGTACAAGGCCCTCGACAGTTAAGCCCAAGCCATAAGCGGCAAGCCTTGAGCAGATTGCCGCTTTTGCCCCAACTTGCAGATAGCAGCTTGAAGCTTGCAGCTTCAACGGAGTGAGAACATGCAACACGACAGCCATACCCACGCCATCGACATGTCGGCCCTGGGCCGCGACAAACAGAGCCTGCGCCTGGCCGAAGAAACCGTGGCCATCGAAGTGCCTGGCCTTTCGCTGTTCTACGGCGACAAGCAGGCGCTGTTCGATGTGCAGATGAACATCCCCAAGCAGCGCGTCACGGCCTTCATCGGCCCGTCCGGCTGCGGCAAGTCGACCCTGCTGCGCACCTTCAACCGCATGAACGACCTGGTCGACGGCTGCCGCGTGGAAGGCGCCATCAACCTGTACGGCAACAACATCTACCGCAAGGGCGAGGACGTTGCCGAACTGCGCCGCCGCGTGGGCATGGTGTTCCAGAAGCCCAACCCGTTCCCCAAGACCATCTACGAGAACGTGGTCTACGGCCTGCGTATCCAGGGCATCAACAAGAAGCGCACCCTCGACGAAGCCGTTGAGTGGGCGCTCAAGGGTGCCGCGCTGTGGGACGAGGTCAAGGACCGCCTGCATGAGTCGGCGCTGGGCCTTTCCGGTGGCCAGCAGCAACGTCTGGTGATTGCCCGTACCATTGCCGTCGAGCCCGAAGTGCTGCTGCTCGACGAACCGTGCTCGGCACTCGACCCGATCTCCACGCTGAAGGTCGAAGAGCTGATCTACGAACTCAAGTCCAAGTACACCATCGTCATCGTTACCCACAACATGCAGCAGGCAGCCCGTGTTTCGGACTACACCGCGTTCATGTACATGGGCAAACTGATCGAGTTTGGTGATACCGACACCCTGTTCACCAACCCGTCGAAGAAGCAGACCGAAGACTACATTACCGGTCGTTACGGCTAGGGCGCCTTTGGCGCAGCTGCACGCTTGAAGCGGCAAGCTGCAAGAGCAGGCGGCCAGGGAATGACACGAACTACTTGAAGCGTGCAGCTAGAGGCTTGCAGCTTCTTCGCGGAGCGAAAGCATGATCAACAAAGAAAGCCTTACCCACCACATCTCCCAGCAGTTCAACGCCGAGCTTGAAGAGGTGCGCAGCCACTTGCTGGCGATGGGCGGGCTGGTCGAGAAGCAGGTCAACGACGCCGTCACCGCGCTGATCGAGGCCGACTCGGGCCTTGCCCAGCAGGTGCGTGAGGTTGACGAACAGATCAACCAGATGGAGCGCAACATCGACGAAGAATGCGTGCGCATTCTGGCCCGTCGCCAGCCTGCGGCCTCCGACCTGCGCCTGATCATCAGCATTTCCAAGTCGGTGATCGACCTGGAGCGCATCGGCGACGAGTCCACCAAGATCGCCCGCCGCGCCATTCAACTGTGCGAAGAAGGCGAGTCGCCACGCGGCTATGTCGAGGTACGCCACATTGGCGACCAGGTACGCAACATGGTGCGTGACGCGCTCGACGCCTTCGCCCGCTTTGACGCCGACCTGGCGCTGTCGGTGGCCCAGTACGACAAGACCATCGACCGCGAGTACAAGACCGCGCTGCGCGAGCTGGTCACCTACATGATGGAAGACCCACGCTCGATCTCGCGTGTACTCAGCGTCATCTGGGCGCTGCGCTCGCTTGAGCGGATCGGCGACCACGCGCGCAATATCGCGGCGCTGGTGATCTACCTGGTACGCGGCACCGACGTGCGGCACATGGGCCTGAAGCGCATGGCGGCCGAGGTTAAAGGCGCGGAGCAGGAAGAGGCCGAAATAGCTAATGTTCCGGCTGAACCGGACGATAAATAAGATTGCTCCCGAGCATCACGCCCGGCTTCTGCCGGGCGTTTTCGTTTGTGGTCGAGCACCAGCAGGCACCCGCGAACGACAGTGAAAGTCCCGGCGTGACCAGTGGTTTGGCAAATTGCCATCAGTCGGCGGTATGCTAGTCGGGATTAAGAGGAGTATCGATGAGTAAAGTCAATGTGCTGGTCGTGGACGATGCCCCGTTCATCCGCGACCTGGTAAAGAAGTGCCTGCGCAACGCGTTCCCTGGCATGGTTATCGAAGATGCAGTCAATGGCCGCAAAGCCATGGCGCTGCTTGCCAAGGAGCGTTTCGACCTGGTCCTGTGCGACTGGGAGATGCCGGAAATGTCCGGCCTCGAACTGCTGAGCTGGTGCCGTCAGCAGGAAGAAATGAAAACCATGCAGTTCATCATGGTGACCAGCCGTGGTGACAAGGAGAACGTGATCCAGGCCATCCAGGCCGGCGTCTCCGACTTCGTTGGCAAGCCGTTCACCAACGAACAGCTGCTGACCAAGGTGAAAAAATCCCTGACCAAGATCGGCAAGCTCGACAGCCTGATGGCCGGCGCGCAGGCGCGGGTCAACTCGGCGTTTGCCAATGACTCGCTCAGCGCCCTGACCGGTGGCCGCACCGAAGCCGCCAAAGTGGCCGCGCCGGTTGCCGCTGCTGCGCCTGCGGCTGCCAAGCCATTGATCAACGCCCCGACCCCACGGCCTTCAAGTGCGGCCGCTCCGGCTGGCCGTGGCCAAGGCCAACTGCGCCTGGCCAGTGGCCCACAGCCGTGTGTGATCAAGGCCTTGAGCCTGAAGGAAGCCTTGCTGGTGGTACGCCGTGGCGCCAACCTGCCGCAGGTGCTCGAAGGTGCGGTGCTGGACCTGGAGCAGGGCGACAACGCCGAAACAGCGCGCCTGAACGGCTATCTGCATGCCATTGCAGCGGTTGAAGCCAAGCCTGACAGCGACTGGCTGCAAGTAACCTTCAAGTTCGTCGACCAGGATGCGCAGAAGCTCGATTACCTGTCGCGGTTGATTGCCCGCGGTACGGCGCAGAAGCACTTCACGCCTGGGGCGTAAGCGTTTGTGGTGGCGGCTAAGGCCGCACCCACAGGGCCGTTGCTAGAGTCCATGGTTTTGTACAAACCTGTTCCCGCCAGACATATCTCCATGTAGCGAGCTCCTTTGTGGCGAGCGGGCTTGTCCCGCGTTGGGCTGCGCAGCAGCCCTGAAAACCCCAAGGGCTGCTGCGCAGCCCAACGCGGGACAAGCCCGCTCGCCACGACGCTCTGTCATTTCCCACAGGATTGGGTCCAACCAGCCATGTTGCGGCTGGGCGCGGTCTTTGTGGGAAGCTGGCGCCAGCCTGCGATGAGGCCAGTGCAGGCCCATCACCCGACCAACTGCCACCCCTCTCCTGAAACCGGCTGCTAGGCTCAGACAGGTCGCCCCTGTCAAATGGCCACCATCATGCCTGCCGCCCGCCTGCTGCTGTTCTGTGCGCTGTTCACGGCCTCGGCGTCCAGCCATGGCATGACCATCTACACCACCACCGACAACTACGGGGTGGCCTCCTACTCCGATACCCCAAGCCCCGGTGCCAAGGCGTTCGTCTACCGCGAAGCGATGGTCGAGCGCATCGACAGCAAAGTACGCCTGCAAACCGAAGCGTTTCCCGGTGGGGTGAGGTTCATCGCGCGCAACGAGCTGTACGTGCCGATGGAGGTCGAACTGCGAGTCGATGGCCTGGCCAACGCCTTCGGCGGCAACGCCCCACGCGTGGTGCGGCGGGTGCTGGCGCCGCGTTCGACGCTGGTGCTGAGCGCGGTACTGGCGGCCCCCGGCGGGGCGCTGAAGTACAACAGCAAGTTTCGCTACGCCATGGGCGACCCGGTGCAGCGTGCCCAAGGCTACCGCTACCCGTTCCCGTGGAAGGGCGGGCCGTTTCGTATCAGCCAGGGGCCCAACGGGCGGGTCAGCCACTTCGGTGCCAGGGGCCGCTACGCCATCGATATCGCCATGCCCGAAGGCACGCCGATCATCGCAGCGCGTGGCGGCATGGTGGTCAAGGTCGAGAACCGCCAAAGCGGGCGTGGCACCAACCCTTCAGGCAACTTCGTGCGCATTCTCCACCCCGACGGCACCATGGGCGTGTACCTGCACCTGATGCGCGGTTCGGTGGTGGTGGCGGAGGGGCAGCAGGTGCTGGTGGGGCAGGCGCTGGCCAAGTCGGGCAACACCGGCAACAGCACCGGGCCCCACCTGCACTTCGTGGTGCAGCGCAACGTGGGGCTGGCGCTGGAGTCGATCCCGTATCAGTTCGACCGGCCAATC
Organism: Pseudomonas farsensis; assembly: GCF_014268805.2. Classification (GTDB taxonomy): domain Bacteria; phylum Pseudomonadota; class Gammaproteobacteria; order Pseudomonadales; family Pseudomonadaceae; genus Aquipseudomonas; species Aquipseudomonas farsensis. The sequence continues at coordinate 513,609 of NZ_JABWRF020000002.1, read as the reverse complement.
AACGGCATGCCGGACTTCACTGCCGGCAACCCGTAAGCCGTCAGTCGAGCTTGAGCACCTTGGCCAGCACGATCTTCGGCCCTTTCATCTTCTTGATGATGATGCGCAGGCCTTCGACCTCCAGCACGGTCTCTTCTTCGGGCACGCGCTTGAGCGTCTCGTAGACCAGCCCGGCCAAGGTTTCGGCCTCGATGTGGTCAAGGTCGACACCCAGCAGGCGCTCGATCTTGAACAGTGGCGTATCACCGCGTACCAGCAGCTTGCCGGGCTGGTAGGCGAGGATGCCGCGCTCGGTCTTGCGATGTTCGTCCTGGATATCGCCCACCAGCACTTCCAGCACGTCTTCCATGGTCAGGTAGCCGATCACCTTGCCATCGGCTTCTTCAACCAGCACGAAGTGCGCGCCACCCTTGCGGAACTGCTCCAGCAACTGCGACAACGGCATGTGCCGCGATACGCGTTCCAGCGGGCGGGCGAGGTCTTCCAGGTCGATGGTTTCGGGCAGGTGGTCCAGCTCGGCCAGCTCCAACAGCAGGTCCTTGATGTGCAGCAGGCCGGTGAATTCTTCACGCTCGGCGTCATACACCGGGTAGCGGCTGAACTTGTGGCGGCGGAACATCGCGAGGATCTGCTTGAGCGGCGCGTTGGCGTCGATGCTGACCATGTCTTCGCGCGAGTTGGCCCAGTCGACCACCTCCAGTTCGCCCATTTCCACCGCCGAGGCCAGCACACGCATGCCTTGGTCGCTTGGGTCCTGGCCACGGCTGGAGTGCAGGATCAGCTTGAGCTCTTCGCGGCTGTAGTGGTGCTCATGGTGCGGGCCAGGCTCGCCCTGGCCAGCAATGCGCAGGATGGTGTTGGCGCTGGCGTTGAGCAGGTAGATGGCCGGGTACATGGCCCAGTAGAACAGGTACAGCGGCACCGCGGTCCACAGCGACAGCAGCTCGGGCTTGCGGATGGCCCACGACTTGGGCGCCAGCTCACCGACCACGATGTGCAGGTAGGAAATGACGAAGAATGCGACGAAGAACGAGACGCCCTTGATCAGCTCGGGCGAGTCGACGCCGAAATACGCCAGCAGCGGCTCGAGCAGGTGGGCGAACGCCGGTTCACCGACCCAGCCCAGGCCCAGCGACGCCAGGGTGATACCCAGCTGGCAGGCCGACAGGTAGGCGTCGAGCTGGTTGTGCACCTTGCGCAGAATGCTGCCCCGCCAGCCGTGCAGCTCGGCGATGGAGTCGACGCGGGTGGAGCGCAGCTTGACCATGGCGAACTCGGCAGCAACGAAGAAACCGTTGAGCAGCACCAGGAAAAGGGCGAAAAGAATCATGCCGAAATCGGCGAATAACGAGGTGAGGCTGATACCAGGGGAAGGGTCCATGATGGGGTTTTTACTGGGTCCGTCTTTAGAAATAGGAAGAAAAAAAGTGCCAGCGATGGCTGGCACAGGGGATCCAATGTAGCGGCTGATGGGGCAAAAGCAAAGGGCCGCAGAGAAATACGCCGTTACCCTTGGCTGGCGATCTGCACCGGCGCAAAGTGGCAGGTAAAGGTACTGCCATGCCCCGGCACGCTGCTGATCTCAAGCTTGCCACGGTGGCGCATCAGCACATGCTTGACGATCGCCAGCCCCAGCCCGGTGCCACCAGTATTGGACGCACGGCTGGAATCGACCCGGTAGAAACGCTCGGTGAGGCGCGGCAGATGCTTGGCGTCGATGCCTACGCCTGAGTCCTGCACGCTCAGGTGCGCACCCTGTTCGTCGGCCCACCAGCGAATGCGGATGCTACCGGCGTCCTGGGTGTATTTGACGGCGTTGAACACCAGGTTGGAAAACGCGCTGCGCAGCTCGGACTCGCTGCCTTTGAGGCGAATGCCCGGGGCTGCTTCCAGGGTGATGCGCTGGTTGCGCGGCCCGGACAGCGCCTCGGCGTCATGCTTGATGGTGCCAAGCAGGGCATCGACACTGACCGGCTGGTTGTCCGACGGATAGTCCGTGGCTTCGAGCTTGGCCAGCAGCAGCAAGTCGTTGAGCAGCGTCTGCATGCGCGAACCTTGTGCGCTCATCTGTTGCAAGGCGCGGCTCCAGCGCGGGTTCACGTCCTCGACGTTATCGAGCAGCGTTTCCAGGTAGCCGGTGATCACTGTCAGCGGTGTGCGCAGCTCGTGGGACACGTTGGCGACGAAGTCTTTGCGCATTTGTTCGAGCTGGTGAATGCGGGTGACGTCGCGCACCAGCATCAGGTGCTCGCTGTTGCCGTAGCGGGTGATGTGCAACTGCACGCGCAGCCGGTCGTTGATCGGGGAGGGGATTTCCAGCGGTTCGAGGTAGTTTCCGGCGTCGAAATACTCCTTGAAACGCGGGTGGCGCACCAGGTTGGTCACAGGCTGGCCGCCGTCCTGCGGGGTCTTGAAGCCAAGCAGGGTTTCAGCGGCGCGGTTCCACCATTCAAGGTTGCCGTCGCTGTCGAGCATGATCACCGCATCGCGCAGCGCAGCGGTGGACTCCTGCACCCGGTCGATCACCGCTTGCAGGCGCCCGCGCACCCGCAGGTCGCGGCGTTGCAGGTGGTAGATGCTGTCAAAGACTTCGCCCCACAGGCCATAACCGTCTGGCGGTGCCTCGTCGGGTTGGTGGTTGCGCAGCCAGTCGTGCAGGCGCAGCAGTTGCTTGAGGGTCCAGCCCAGGTACAGCGCCAGGCCGATAGCCAGGCTCCAGCCGTAGTAACCGCTGATCAGCCCGCCGACCAGGCAGACAGTGATCAGCAACAACAGATGACGAATCAGGGTTGCGTGCCAGTTCTGGTTCAATTTGCGGATCCTTCGGATCCCGCTGCAAGTTGCGCGCTACACGCTGCAAGTCGAAGCGGATCGGTGATGCTTCTAGTCCATGTTCCGGCCTGACGCTGCCGGCTTGCCGCTGCGTTTCTCAGCTCTTGGTAGAGAAGCGATAGCCGGTGCCGCGCACGGTTTGTACCAGATTTTCGTAGGCTTCACCCAGCGCCTTGCGCAGCCGGCGAATGTGCACATCGACCGTACGCTCCTCGACATACACGTTGCCGCCCCACACCTGGTCGAGCAACTGGCCACGGGTGTAGGCGCGCTCCTGGTGGGTCATGAAGAATTGCAGCAGGCGGTATTCGGTGGGGCCCATTTCGGCAGGCTTGCCATCGATGGTCACGCGGTGGCTGATCGGGTCAAGCAGCAGGCCGCCCACTTCGATCGGCGCTTCGCTGTCGCTAGGCCCGGCGCGGCGCAATACGGCTTTCAGGCGCGCGACCAGCTCACGGGGCGAGAATGGCTTGGTGATGTAGTCGTCGGCGCCGACTTCCAGGCCCTGGATCTTGTTGTCCTCTTCGCCCTTGGCGGTGAGCATGATGATCGGAATGCCGCCGGTCAGCTCATCGCGCTTCAGGCGCCGGGCCAGCTCGATACCCGAGGTGCCCGGCAGCATCCAGTCGAGCAGGATCAGGTCGGGCTTGCGGTCAACGATGATGGCGTGGGCCTGCTGCGTGTTTTCGGCCTCCAGGCAGTCATAGCCGGCCATTTCCAACGCAACGGCGATCATCTCGCGGATAGGCGCTTCGTCGTCGACGATCAGAATGTTTCTGCCAACCATGCTCAATTACCTCTCCCGGGAACGATGTCTTGGCCCGCATTAGATAACGGAATTATTGCAGCTGTGTGACAGAGCATGGGCGGTCGTGGCGACATTTCATGACTGGACTAGGCTTGAAGGGGCCGCCCGGGCGGTGCAGCACCCCCCAAAAAAGCCCCGAATACCATGGTGAATCCAATGACACGACATACGCTGAGCTGGATGGCCCTTATCGCAACATTCGCAGTGCCAGGGGTGGCGTTGGCGCAACCCGCGATGGAGAAGGGCGGCATGCTGGTTGATCATGCCGGCATGGCCTTGTACACCTTCGACAAGGACACCGGCGGCAAGTCCATGTGCAATGACGCCTGCGCAAGCAACTGGCCGCCGCTCAAAGCCAGCGCCGGCGACAAGGCCGAAGGCAAGTGGACCCAGATCAAACGCGACGACGGCTCGATGCAATGGGCCTACGACGGCAAGCCACTGTACACCTTCGTCAAGGACAAGAAAGCCGGCGACATGACCGGGGACGGCATGAAGGACGTCTGGCACGTCGCCAAGCCTTGATACCGCAATCGCAGGCTGTCGCCAGCTCCCACAGAGGCCATGTTCAACCGCAATATTGCTGGTTGGACCCAATCCTGTGGGAAATGACAGAGAGTTGTGGCGAGCGGGCTTGTCCCGCGTTGGGCTGCGCAGCAGCCCTGAAAACCCAAGGGGCTGCTACGCAGCCCAACGCGGGGCAAGCCCGCTCGCCACCAGGATATGTCTGGCGGGAGCAGGCTTGTACAAAACCATAGAATCTCCCACCAGGAGCGGCGTTGCTTTTGATTTTTGTGGGAGCTGGCGACAGCCTGCGCTGAGGCCCTTGCAGGCCTCAGCGCAGCGCGTAATCCACCACCACACCGATAAACACCAACATCCCCGCCCAGTGGTTGTGCAGGAAGGCCTTGAAGCATGATTCGCGGTCCAGCTTGCGCGTCGACCAGAACTCCCAGGCAAAGCACGCCGCCGCCCCCAGCAGGCCCAGGTGGAACCAGCCGCCCAGCTCGAAGCGGTTGCCGGCCAGCAGCAGGCAGCCCAACGACAGCATCTGCAAGGTCAGGATGATCACCCGGTCCGCCTCACCGAACAGAATTGCCGTCGACTTGACCCCGATTTTCAGGTCGTCATCGCGGTCGACCATGGCGTAGTAGGTGTCATAACCCACCGTCCACAGCAGGTTGGCGATGTACAGCAGCCAGGCGCTGGCCACCACTGTGCCGCCGGCCGCCGTGAAGGCCATCGGAATACCCCACGAATACGCAGCGCCCAGCACCACCTGCGGGTAATAGGTGTAGCGCTTCATGAACGGGTAGCAGAACGCCAGCGCCACCGCGCCGAATGACAGCCACACTGTGGCTGCATTGGTGCATAGCACCAGCACAAAGCTCACCGCCACCAGCACGGCGAACAGCGCCAGTGCCTCACGGGGTTTGACCCGGCCGCTGGCCAATGGCCGGTCGGCGGTCCGCTTGACGTGGCCGTCGACCTTGCGATCGGCGTAGTCATTGATGCAGCAGCCTGCGGCGCGCATCAGCACCACGCCCAAGCCAAAAATCAGCACGTTGGCCAGCGTCGGCGAGCCGTTGCCGGCAATCCACACCGCTGAAAGCGTTGGCCACAGCAGCAGGTAGATGCCGATCGGGCGGTCCATGCGGCTCAACTGGACGAAGTCCCAGGCACGCGGGTGCAGGCGGTTGAGCGACTTGAGCAGTTGCACGTACATCAGCGGTTATCCTCCTTGTCCGCCTGCCACAGCGCCGGCAGAAACACCTCGGCGACCAGCAGGTCGAGCCCGCCACGTTCAAAGCGCGAGCGGCGCCCCCACAGGCCTGCGTGGGCGCTGCCGGCTGGCAGCCATGCCTGAGGATAAGCGCAAGCTTCGAGCGGGTGCCGGACGAACGCCTGGTCGCAGAACAGCAGCTCGCCCAGCGACCGGCTGCCCAAGGTTTCGAGGTCGAGGCCGCCGCGTTGCAGCACACTGCGCCCGGCCACACTGCGGGCAAATACCCAAGGCTGGCCGTGGCCGCGCAGGTACACCTCGCGTACCCAGCCTTCCTCCCCAGGCGCCAGGCCCAGCGCTGCGCATTCGTCGTCGCGCAGTGGCTGCCAGCCCTCGAACAGGGGCGTCACGCTGAAATGGTCATGGGACAGGGCGGTGAGCCGACGGGTCAGGGAACCTTCGTCGAACAGCCAGCCGAGAGTGTGCTGGTCGAGGTGGCTCGCCAGCTGCGGATACGCCAGCCACGCGACAGCGGCTGCTTGCGGGGTTTCGTACGGCACGTCGGTATGCTTGTTACTGCCAGAGAGGCGGCGAGCTTAGCATGATTGCCCCGGCGGCCTGCATACAGTACAAAGCCCCGACGAGATTGCGCGGTTGCCTCATCGCTGCGCCCACGCAGAAAGCATTGAGCGTGGGAAATCACCCAGCCCTTGCAGGCTGCGCTGCGTGGGAGCGGGCTTGCCCCGCGATGAGGCCATCAGCCGCAACATGAACCCTGCCTGACCGAGGACCCCCCTGATGAAAAAGTGGCAATGTATTGTCTGTGGCCTGATCTACGACGAAGCCGAAGGCTGGCCCGATGACGGCATCGCCCCCGGCACCCGCTGGGAAGACGTACCAGAAGACTGGCTGTGCCCGGACTGCGGCGTCGGCAAGAGCGATTTCGAAATGATCGCCATCGGCTGATCACACCCCTGCACTGAACGAGGAAAGCACGACATGACGTCCCCTGTGGTGATCATCGGCACCGGCCTTGCCGGCTATAACCTGGCCCGCGAGTTTCGCAAGCTCGACAGCGAAACCCCGCTGCTGCTGATGACTGCTGACGACGGCCGTTCCTACTCCAAGCCCATGCTCTCCACCGGTTTTGCCAAGCAAAAGGACGCCGATGGCCTGTGCATGGCCGAACCCGGTGCCATGGCCGAGCAGCTCAAGGCCCAGATCCGCACCCACACCCGCATCAGTGGCATCGACCCCGGCCACAAGCGCCTGTGGGTCGGCGAGGAAGCGGTCGAATACCGCGACCTGGTGCTGGCATGCGGCGCGCAAACCGTGCAGGTGCCGATCGAGGGTGATGCGCGCGAATGGGTGTTCCCGATCAACGACCTTGAGGACTACGCGCGCTTTCGCGCCGCCGCCGCCGGCAAGCGCCGGGTGCTCATCCTGGGCGCAGGGCTGATCGGCTGCGAATTCGCCAACGACATGGCCCTGGGCGGCTTCGAGTGCGACGTGGTCGCGCCCTGCGAGCACGTCATGCCGACCTTGCTGCACCCGGCTGCGGCGGCGGCTGTGCAGGCGGGGCTTGAGGCGCTGGGTGTGCGGTTTCATCTGGGGCCGGTGCTCACGCGGCTACACAAGGCCGCGAGCGGGCTAGAGGCGCACCTGTCTGACGGCCAGGTGATCGCCTGCGACCTGGTGGTTTCGGCCATCGGCTTGCGCCCGCGCACCGACCTTGCCGCCGCTGCCGGCTTGCAGACCAACCGTGGCGTGGTGGTCGACCGCCACCTGCGCACCTCGCACGCCGATATTTTCGCCTTGGGCGATTGCGCCGAAGTCGATGGCATCAACCTGCTCTACGTAATGCCGCTGATGACCTGCGCCCGCGCGCTGGCGCAAACCTTGGCGGGCAACCCCACCGCTGTGAGCTACGGCCCGATGCCGGTCACGGTAAAAACCCCGGCATGCCCGCTGGTGGTTTCGCCCGTGCCCATGGGCCTGGATGGAACCTGGCAGGTTGAAGGCAGCGGGGCGGACCTCAAAGTGCTGTGCCACGGCGCCGATGGCCAGTTGCTGGGTTACGCCCTGACGGGCGAGGCAGTAATGGAGAAACTCGCCCTGAATCGCCAGCTACCCGCGCTTATGGCGTAAATAGCGGGCTGTCTGTCGGTTTTGTCCTGTTCTGGCCGCGACAATGGCCTCTGCGGTACTGGCGCGCCCCCGGAGGGCGTGCCATTCTCACTGGCGTCTGCCGCAGCCTAGAGCCTGCGGCGCCTTGAACGCTGTTCCCCTTCAGCAGCACGGCATAACAACAAAAATTCCGTCCAAAGAGGCTTCACTATGCGTAAACCAGAACTCGCCGCTGTCATCGCCGAAAAAGCCGATCTGACCAAAGACAAGGCCAACCAGGTCCTCAACGCGATTCTCGACAGCATTACCGGGGCGCTCGACAAGGACACCGTCACGCTGGTTGGTTTCGGCACCTTCGAAAAACGCCACCGTGGCGCCCGCACCGGCAAGAACCCGCAAACCGGCGAGCCGGTGAAGATCAAGGCCAGCAACACGGTGGCTTTCAAGCCCGGTAAAAACCTGCGCGACAGCGTCAACGTACCGGCCAAGCCTGCGAAGAAAAAATAACCGTCCCGTCTCTGCGGTTGAACGAACGGGCGCCTGAGGGCGCCCGTTGTGTTTGTGTAGGGAAATGTAGCGAAATTGCTTTATTGGCCCAATTAGCGGATAAACTCCGCGCTTCGGTCACTTTTTAATCGAGGCGCGTTGATGAAGTTCCGCTTTCTTCTTTGGGCTTTGGGGCTGTTGATGGCCAGGGCCAGCCGCAAAAACCCGGCGTTCGAGCAGCAGTTGCAGGGCAAAGACCTGGTGTTCCAGATGCAGACCCTCGACGGCAAGATCGCCCGGCATTTCACGGTGAAGGATCAGCGCATCAGCAGCAAAGGTGGCATGCACCCGCAGCCTGCGTTCGCCATTGCCTTCAAGGACGCCGCCTACGGCTTCGCCACCCTGCAGGCGGGCAACAAGCAGTTGGCGTTCATGCAGGGCATTCAGGACAAGAGCATCCAGATCAAGGGCAACCCGGCGCTGGTGATCTGGTTCCAGGGCTTGATGAAGTACCTGAAACCGAGAAAGAAGAAGGGTTGAGCGCGTAACGGCAGCCCTTTGAGCGCTCGCTATCGCGGGGCAAGCCCGCTCTCATAGAACAAACGCTAACTATCTGATTTACATGGATAACGTGGGAGCGGGCTTGCCCCGCGATAGCGATAGCACTGCCAACATCGCATCGCGGGGCAAGCCCGCTCCCACGGTGCCCAGTTCTCTGCGCGACAGCGCAGCCCGGAAGGGCTGGGTGATCTCCCACAAAGGCAGCGTTCATGCTTTCTGTAGGAGCGGCCTTGCGCCGCGATGGGGCGCGCAGCGGCCCCAACTATCAGCCTCATGCAAAAAACGCCGTCAGTGCGGCGCCTGGAACTGCGAGGCCAGCTCACGCAACAGCGCTTCGGCCTCCAGCACCTTGTTGACCACTTCTTCAGCCTTGCCACGGGTCAACCCCAGGCGCTCGAGCAGGGCATCCGGAATCTCTTCCACCGGCCCTGAACCAATGCCGCGCGAGCGCAGCAGGCGCACCGCCAGGCAGACCAGGTTGGGGTACGCCGAGTATTCGCCTTCATAAGCCGGGTCGTGCTGGAAGCGCAGCGCGGTGGACAACTCGTCAGGCATGTCCCACAGCTTCATCAGCCAGGCGCCGATCTGCTCGCGGCTGATGCCCAGCAGGTGCGTTTCGACATAGCTGTGGCACAGGTGCGGGTTGACCTCCAGGTGCCGGCAGATCAGCGAGAAGTGCGGCGGGAACACATGGGCCAGCAGCAGGTAGCCGAAGTTGTGCAGCAGCCCGGCGAGGTAGGTCAGGCCAGCCTCGGGGCGCTCTGCGCGCGGCATGGCGCGGGTCAGGCCCTCGATGACCGCGGCGGTGTAGATGGATTGTTGCCAGTACGGCGTGGCCTGTTGTGGGTTGTCCTTGGGCAGGCTCAGGGTCTTGCCCAGCGCCAGGCCCAGCGCCAGGTTGATCACCAGGTCGAAGCCCAGCACGCGCACGATGGCGTCTTCCACCGAGCGAATCTTGCCGGGCGAGGCGTAGTACGGCGATGCGGCCCAACTGACCACCTGCGCCGCCAGGGCCGGGTCGGTTTCGACCACGCCGGTGATGTCGTCGATGCTGGCGTTGGGGTCGACCCGCAGCTTGATGATTTTTTGCGCGGTATCGGCCAGCGGCGGGATCTCGATGGTTTCTTCGAGGCGCTTCTGGATGCGCCGGGCAGTGAAGGCACCGACCGCGGTGATGATCTCCTTGGAGTCATCGGCTGGGCGATCCAGGTTGGGGCGGATATCGCGCACCGCCAAGCCGAACGTGCCGGCGCTGGCTTTGCTGAGCATGCGCTTGAAGTCGTCACGGCCGATTTTCAGCAGCAGGCCGCTTTCACCCGACTGGATCAACACATAATCGTTGTCCAACAGCTTGGCTTCGTACTGGCACGGGGAGCTGGTCAATGCCGGAATCGCCGGCAAGGTCTTGAGTTGGTGCTTGTCGAGCATGCTCTTCAAGCGCGGCAGCGGTACTGCCGTGAGTTTGCGACCGGTCAGCTCGTGGAGGCGGTCCAGGTCCAGCAGTTTGCTCTGCGGGAACAGCACCATCAGCGCGCCCACTTCGTCATCGAGGAGGATGGCCTGGACCCGCGACGCAGCGGGCAGGTCGGCATATTCCGGCACCTCGACAAAGGCAACGCCCAGTTTTTCGAGCAACAGCCGGATGACAGACGGTGCGTGTGGGGTTGCGGTGTCGAGGGCAACTTCAGTCATGGTCTGTATCCATTCATTCTTGTAAACGCGAAGTATAACCAGCCTGTCTGGCAAGCTGGATCGATAACGAGACCGGCGTCACACCTGGCCATATTGCTGGCCATGGCGCAGCCACCGGTCGAGCAGCGGGCTGACGTGGCCCGGCCAGCGAGCCAACAGAGCCTGGGCGGCATCACGCACTGCCGGCAGCAAGTCGGCATCGCGCATCAGGTCCGCGACCTTGAACTGTAGCAAACCGGTTTGCCGGGTCCCGAGCATCTCACCGGGGCCGCGCAGTTCGAGGTCCTTTTCGGCGATGACGAAACCGTCGTTGGTTTCGCGCATGATGCCCAGCCGTTCGCGGCCAATCTGCGACAGCGGCGGGTGATACAGCAGCACGCAATGGCTCGCCGCACTGCCCCGGCCCACCCGGCCCCGCAACTGGTGCAACTGTGCCAGGCCCAGGCGTTCGGGGTTCTCGATGATCATCAGGCTGGCGTTGGGGACATCGACGCCCACTTCGATGACGGTGGTGGCCACCAGCAGTTGCAGGTTGCCGGCCTTGAATTCGGCCATCACCGCGGCTTTTTCGGCAGGCTTCATGCGCCCGTGGATCAACCCCACGCGCAGTTCGCCCAAGGCACTGCCGAGGTCTTCGAAGGTGCTTTCGGCCGCCTGGCAGGTGAGCTCCTCGGACTCCTCGATGAGTGTGCACACCCAATAGGCCTGGCGCCCTTCGGCACAGGCGGCGCGCACCCGCTCGACCACTTCGAAGCGCCGGCTGTCAGCCACCAGCACGGTATTGACCGGGGTCCGGCCTGGCGGCAGTTCGTCGAGCACCGAGGTGTCGAGGTCGGCGTAGGCACTCATGGCTAGCGTGCGCGGGATCGGGGTGGCGGTCATGATCAACTGGTGCGGGCACAGCTGGCCCATCACGCCTTTTTTACGCAGCGCCAGGCGCTGCTGCACGCCGAAGCGGTGTTGTTCGTCGATGATCGCCAGGGCCAGGTGCTTGAACTGCACTTCGTCCTGGAACAACGCATGGGTGCCGACCACCATCGGGGCGCCCCCGGCGATTTGCTCCAGGGCGCTGGCCCGCGCCTTGCCCTTGAGTTTGCCGGCCAACCAGGCGACTTCGATGCCCAGCGGCTCCAGCCAGCGCTTGAAGGTGATGTAGTGTTGCTCGGCGAGAATCTCGGTGGGCGCCATCAACGCCACCTGGTAACCGGCCTCCAGCGCCTGCAAGGCAGCCAGCGCGGCGACCACGGTCTTGCCGGCGCCAACATCGCCCTGCACCAGGCGCATCATCGGCTCGGGCTGGCTCAGGTCGTAGGCAATTTCGTTGCCGACCCGCTGTTGCGCGCCGGTCGGCTGGAACCCCAGGTTGGCCAGGTATTGCGCCGGCAAGCGGGTGGCCTTGGGCAGCACCGGCGCGCGCAGGGCACGCTGGCTCTCGCGCAGGCGTTGCTGCGACAGCTGGTGGGTGAGCAGTTCTTCGAATGCCAGGCGGTGCTGGGCCCAGTGATGGCCTTCGGCAAGTTCGTCGACGTCGGCATCGGCGGGCGGGTTGTGCAGGTAGCGGATGGCATCGTCCAGCGGTGCCAACTGGTAATCGCGGGCCAGCTCGTCTGGTAGCCAGTCCGGCAGGCTGCGCGGGCCGAGCATGCCCAGGCTCTGCTGGCACAACTGGCGCAGGCGCTGCTGGGTGAGGCCTTCGGTGCTCGGGTAGATCGGCGTCAGCGTTTGCTCGACCGGCGGCGCCGGCTCGTCGCCATTGAGCGCGCGGTATTCCGGGTGGTAGATCTCCAGCCCAGAGGCGCCGGGGCGCGCCTCGCCATAGCAGCGCAGGTGCGTGCCGCGCTTGAGGCCTTCTTTTTGCGCATTGCTGAAGTGGTAGAAGCGCAGGCTCAGCACGCCGGTGCCGTCGCCCAGGCGCACCACCAGGCTGCGGCGCTTGCCCATGGTTACGTCAGCGCCGCTGACCACGCCTTCGATGACCGCGTCCTGCCCAGGGCGCAACTGGCCGATGGGCACCACGCGAGTGCGGTCCTGGTAGCGCAGGGGCAGGTGGAACAGCACATCCTGCAGGTTCTCCAGGCCGACCTTGGCGAGCTTTTCCGCCATGGCATCACCAACGCCCTTGAGCGCCGTGACCGAAACCTTCGACAGCTCGGTCATGATTCAGGCCGGTTCTTCCACGGGCGGCTTGGCTACCGAGCAGAGGCGGATCGAGTCAGCGAGGATCTCGATGGCCTTTGGCCGCGGGAAGCTTGCACGCCAGGCGATGGCGACGGTACGGAACGGCGCGGGCGCCGTCAGCGGGCGGACTTCGATGATGCCCGGTGCGTAGTGATGGCTGTGGACTGCCGACAACGGCAGGATCGACACGCCCAGGCCCGAGGCGACCATATGGCGGATGGTTTCCAGCGAGCTGGACTCGACCGTGGTGTGCTTGGCCCCTTCGCCGCCCTTGGTCAGCGTCGGGCAGGCTTCGAGCACCTGGTCACGGAAGCAGTGGCCTTCGCCGAGCAGCAGCAGGCTCTTGTCATTGAGCAGCGCGGGGTCGATGGTTTTTTTGGCGGTCCATGGGTGGTCGGCGGGCATCAGCGCGCAGAACGGCTCATCGTACAGCGGCAACGTCAGCACGTCGGCTTCGTTGAAGGGCAGGGCGATGATCACCGCATCGAGCTCACCGTTGCGCAGTTTTTCGCGCAGCACATGGGTGAAGTTTTCTTCGATGTACAGCGGCATCTGCGGCGCTACGCGGTGCAGTTGCGGGATGAGGTGCGGGAACAGGTACGGGCCGACGGTATAGATGGCGCCGACCTTGAGCGGGGCCGTGAGCTGGTTCTTGCCGGCCTGGGCCAGTTCGCGAATGCCCTGGGCCTGTTCGAGCACTTTTTGCGCCTGGGCCACGATACCCTCGCCAACTGGCGTGAGGCGTACCGCGCTCTTGCTGCGCTCGAAAATCAGCACGCCCAGTTCGTCCTCGAGCTTTTTCACGCCAACCGACAGGGTGGGCTGGCTGACATGGCAACGCTCGGCGGCGTGGCCAAAGTGCTGCTCCTGGGCAAGGGTGACGATGTAGCGGAGTTCGGTGAGGGTCATAACGTGCGTCCATGAAGTTGCGGCCCCAGCATAGCGGCTGCAATTGATAGACGCACGTTATCAGACTTGCCGTTTTGTGACAGAAACAAAACGTCAGCGTCGGTCCAGCGAGTACACGAACGGCGCAACCACTTCGATGGTGCCGTTGTTCAACAGCTCTGCCGGGGGCTTGGGCACTGTGCCTGCACGGCGGATCATCTCCAGCGTGGCGCGGTCCAGCGCAGCGCTGCCAGAGCCTCCGGCGAGCGAGAACGACAACACCTTGCCGTCGGCATCGACCACGAAGCGCAGGCGGTTGATGCCCTGCAGCCCGCGACGACGCGCGTCCTCCGGGTACTTCTTGTACTTGGCCAGGTGGCGCAGCAAATCGCTCTGCCAGCTCGGCAGGGCATTGCTGTTGGAGGCGATGCTCGGTGCCGGTGCTGCCGATTTTTTCGGCGGCGCGGTGCTTGGCGGAGTATCGGCCACTTGTTCCTCGGCCGGCGGCTCATCCTTGGGCGGCTCAGGCTTTTTCTCAGGCTTGGGCGGCTGCGGTTTGGGCTTGGGCTTTGGCGGCTTGGGCATGGCGATTTTCGGCTTCGGCGCTTCCACAAGCTTGGGCAGTGGCGGCTCCTCGACCGGGGTTGGCGGTTTTGGCGCAACTTTGGGCGGTGGTGGCGGTGCCGGCTCCGGCAATGGCGCCATCTCGACCATCATCGCTGCCGGCGGCAGTTCGATGGCCTGCGGCACCGACCAGTTGAGCGTCAGCACCACGGCGACCACATGCACGCCCAGCACGATGGCCAGGCTGGTGCCATAGCGCGCCATGTTCGAGCGCGTTTTCGTCATTTCTTGGCTGCCGTCTCGAGGCCGACCAGGCCGACCTTGAGGTAACCGGCGGCGCGCATGGTGTTCATGACTTCCATCAGGTCGCCGTAATCGACGCCTTTGTCAGCCTGGAAGAAAATGGTGGTTTCCTTGTCGCCCTTGGTCTTGGCATCGAGCAAGGCGCCCAGCTGTTCAGGCTGCGCCACCTGGTCATCGCCGACGTACAGCTTCTTGTCGGCCTTGACGCTGACGAACACCGGTTTTTCCGGCCTTGGCGCAGGCTTGGCAGTGGAGGCGGGCAGGTCGACCTTGATGTCGACCGTGGCCAAGGGAGCGGCGACCATGAAGATGATCAGCAGCACCAGCATTACGTCGATGAACGGCGTAACGTTGATTTCGTGGTTTTCGGCGAGGTCGTCGCCACCTTCGTTAAGATGCAGGCCCATGGCTTACCCCACTTTCACCATGTGCGGGGCGACGCGTTCGCCACCTTGGTGGTCCAGGTCACGGCTGACCAGCAGCAGTACCTGGGCGGAGGCGTCCGATACCTGGGCCTTGTAGCCGGCGATGGAGCGGGCGAAGACGTTGTAGATGACCACTGCCGGGATTGCCGCAACCAGGCCCAGCGCGGTTGCCAGCAGGGCTTCGGCGATACCGGGGGCGACCACGGCCAGGTTGGTGGTCTGGGTCTTGGCGATGCCGATGAAGCTGTTCATGATGCCCCATACGGTACCGAACAGACCGACGAACGGCGCGGTGGAACCGATGGTGGCGAGCACGCCGGTGCCGCTGCTCATGTTACGGCCGCTGGCGGCAACCAGGCGCTCCAGGCGGAAGCTGACACGTTCCTTGATGCCTTCTTTCTCGCGGGCGTTGGCCGACAGGCGCATTTCTTCGAGCGCGTCGTGTACCAGCGTGTGTGCCAGGGTGCCTTCCTTGTTGGAGACTTCGCTGGCTTCCTTGAGGCTGATGGACTTCTTCAGGGCAGCGATTTCACCGCGCAGACGGCGCTTGGCACCCATCAGCTCGAAGCCTTTGGCGATCCAGATGGTCCAGGTGATGATCGAGGCGATGGCCAGGCCGATCATCACGGCTTTCACGACGATATCGGCATTTTTGTACATGCCCCACGGCGACAGGTCGTGGGCCATGCCCAGCGAGGTGTCTTCAACCAGTGCCTGGACGTTGTCGTCGGCAGGTGCCTGGCCTTCGGCGGGCGCTGCGGCATCGGCGGGCGCGGCGGCTTGCGCGGCCTGGCCTTCGGCAGCAGGTGCGGCCGGCGCGGCAGCGGTGGCTGGCGTGGTGGCCGGGGTGGTAGCGGGTTCTTCAGCCATGGCTGCCGGGGCCAGTACCAGGCTGAACATCAGCGCGGCGATGGCGCGCCAGGCGCGCGATGGGGTTGGCGAAGCGGAAGGTTGAATGCGAGTCATGCTGGCCGGACCTGATGAAGAAAAATGGGTTAAGTTCTCCAGGCCTCGAAGCAGGCCGAGAACAGACACGGGCGCCATTATTGCAACTAATTCTTGTTAGCAAAAGTAATAATGTTTCTTTTTTTGGCCCTGTCGTAGCCATTGATCGGTAAGACCGATAGCCTGCGCCTTTAAGAAAGGGAGAATGTGCATGTCAGCTGCTTCTGCTTTGATCGTCGGTTGCGGGGATGTTGGCGGGCGTTTGGCGCGTCAACTGCTGGCCTTGGATTGGCATGTCAGCGGCCTGCGGCGTTCGGTCAAGCTGCTGCCCGACGGTGTGCGGCCGATTGCCGCCGACCTGTCCGACCGGCGCATGCCGGATGACTGGCCAGAGCAGGCACCTGACTACCTGGTGTATTGCGTAGCCGCCAGCCAGCATGACGAGGCCGGCTACAAGGCGGCTTATGTCGAGGGGTTGCGCAACGTGCTCGGCTGGTTGCAGCGCAGCGGCCAGGCGCCGCGCCGGCTGCTGTTCGTGTCCAGTAGCAGCGTGTTCGCGCAGAAGGGTGGCGAGTGGGTCTACGAAACGTCTGCCACCGAGCCTGAGGGTTATTCGGGCAAGCTGATGCTTGAGGCCGAACGCCTGGCGCTGGCCAGCAGCATCCCCGCCAGTATTGTGCGCCTGACCGGCATCTACGGCCCGGGCCGTGAATGGCTGTTGACCCAGGTGCGCCAAGGGTATCGCGTTGCCGATGAGCCGCCGCTGTATGGCAACCGTATCCACGCGGATGACGCTGCGGGCTTGTTGGCATTCCTGCTGCAAGCCGATGCTCGGGGTGTGGCGCTTGAAGACTGTTATATCGGCGTGGATGATGCACCGGCGCCGTTGGCCGAGGTGGTGGCCTGGCTGCGCGAGTACCTGGGTGTTACCGAATGGTCAGATGAGCAGCGCGTGCGCCGTACCGGCAGCAAGCGCTGTAGCAACCAGCGTGCGCGGGCGCTGGGCTGGGCGCCGCAGTATCCGACCTATAAAGAGGGGTATGCGGAGATTCTGCAGGGTATCAACTGAGGCAGGCACCGGCTGCGCCGGTGAATCTGTGTGAGCCCAGTGGTCACGCAAGGGCTGTATGTGATCCCTGTAGGAGCGGCCTTGTGCCGCGATGGGCCGCAAAGCGGCCCTGGCGCCTTCAGTTCTTCTCCAGCACCCACTGACGCGCACCCGCCGCCAACTGCGGCATCTCATCCGGCTGGGCGCGGTTCACCGCCTGGAAGATTTCCAACCGATTGCCTTCGCGCTTGAAAATCCATGGCGCGCCAAGCTGGTTGCGCTCAAGCCACAGGCTGTCGTTGCCAGCACCCATGGTCGCGCAATCGCCGGCCATGCACAGGGCAAAGCGATCCGGGCCGGGCAGGCCGGTGACGCTGCCGTTGTCGCTGAAGCGCACGACAGCACCTTGGCCGCGGCCTTCAAGGATCTTCCAGTCACCGCCCAGGTACGCCTTGTACAGCTCGCGCTCGAAGCTGCTGCCCAGCGGCGCGCTGTTGCTGGCTTGCGCGCGAACGAAGGTTTGCGTGTGGCCGGAAGGGTCCTTGGCTTCGAGTTCGTCCCCTGCGAGGGTCAACTGCTCGTTCTGACCGCCCTCGAACTCCACCTGCCAATCTTTCTGGTTGGCAGCCAGGCGCCCATCGGCGGCTTCAAAGCCGTTGCTGAAGCTGGCTTTCTGGTTTTTGACGTCGACCTTCCACTCGAACACCGGGCCGTGATCGGCCAGCGCCTGGCGCAGGCTGGTGCCTTTGACGGCAGCGTCGATGGCGTCCTGGTTGATCCAGGTGCCGTTGAAATCTTCAGGTTTGTGGCTGGCGCAGCCGCCCAGAAGCAGGGCTGCCAGGGCAAGGGGCAATGCATGGCGCATGGGGAGTAACCTTGGGGCAGAAGGGGGTGGTGACGGGCGCCGCGCCCGCCACCTAGGGCATTACTCGAGGACCAGAATTGCGTCCATTTCGACCTGCGCGCCCTTCGGCAGGGCGGCGACGCCAATGGCGGCGCGGGCCGGGTAGGGCTGCTCGAAGTAGCGGCCCATCACCTCGTTGACCTTGGCGAAGTGGCTCAGGTCGGTAAGGAAGATGTTCAGCTTGACGATGTCCTTGAACGAACCGCCAGCGGCTTCTGCCACCGACTTGAGGTTCTCGAATACCTGCACGGTCTGGGCTTCGAAGCCTTCGACCAGCTCCATGGTTTTAGGGTCGAGCGGGATCTGCCCCGACATGTAGACAGTGTTGCCAGCCTTGATCGCTTGCGAGTAGGTGCCGATAGCGGCAGGTGCCTTGTCGCTGGTGATGACGGTCTTGCTCATGAGTGACTCCTTGCGGTGGGCGGACTACGCACGCATGCGGGTGATGCGGACCACGCCGGTCAAGGTGCGCAGCTTCTTGATCACGCGGGCCAGGTGCACGCGGTCGTGCACGCTGACCACCAGTTGGACCACGCTGATACGGCCGTCGCGTTCGTCCATGCTGATTTTCTCGATGTTGCCGTCGGCGGCGTTGACGCTGCTGGCCAGCAGCGCAATCAGGCCGCGCTGGTGCTCAAGCTCCACGCGCAGTTCGACGTTGAACTCGCCGGTAACGTCCTTGGCCCAGGAAAGCTGCAGGCACTTTTCTGGGTTGTGCCGCACTTCGCTGATGTTGCGGCAGTCTTCCAGGTGCACCACCATGCCTTTGCCCGCGGACAGGTGGCCGACAATCGGGTCACCGGGGATCGGGGTGCAGCACTTGGCGTAGCTGAGCACCAGGCCTTCGGTGCCGCGAATGGCCAGTGGGCCTTCGGGTGCTGGCAGTTGCTCGCCTTCGGCGGACAGCAGGCGCCGGGCGACCACGTAGGCCATGCGGTTGCCCAGGCCGATATCTTCGAGCAGGTCTTCGATCAGTTCCAGGCGGTATTCGCTGAGAATCGCTTGCACGCGCTCTTGGGAAATTTGCTCCAGGCTGCTGTCGAAACCGGTGAGCACCTTGTTCAGCAGGCGTTCGCCCAGGCTGATGGACTCGGAGCGGCGCTGTTGCTTGAGGGCGTGGCGAATGTGCGTGCGCGCCTTGCCGGTAACCACGAAATTGAGCCAGGCCGGGTTGGGCCGCGCGCCGGGGGCGCTGACGATTTCGACCGTCGAGCCGCTTTGCAACGGCTCGGACAGCGGCGCCAGGCGGCGGTTGATGCGGCAGGCAATGCAGCTGTTGCCGACGTCGGTGTGCACCGCGTAGGCGAAGTCGACGGCGGTGGAGCCTTTGGGCAGCTCCATGATCCGGCCTTTAGGGGTAAAGACGTAGACCTCGTCCGGGAACAGGTCGATCTTCACGCTCTCGATGAATTCCAGCGAGTTGCCCGCGCGCTGCTGCAGCTCGAGAATGCCCTTGACCCACTGACGGGCGCGGGCGTGGCTGCCCTTGGGGTGCTCGTCCTCGTTGGACTTGTACAGCCAGTGCGCAGCGATGCCGTTGTTGGCCAGCTCTTCCATTTCGCGGGTGCGGATCTGGATTTCGATCGGCACGCCATGCATGCCGAACAGCGTGGTGTGCAGCGACTGGTAGCCGTTGGCCTTGGGGATTGCGATGTAGTCCTTGAAGCGCCCCGGCAGCGGCTTGTACAGATTGTGCACGGCGCCCAGCACGCGGTAGCAGGTGTCGACCTTGTCGACGACGATGCGGAAGGCGTACACGTCCATGATCTCGGTGAAGGCGCGGCGCTTGCCACGCATCTTCTTGTAGATGCCATAGAGGTGTTTCTGCCTGCCACTGACTTCGCCCTCGATGCCATCGGCAGCCAGGCAGTTGGCCAGCGAGGTTTCGATCTTGGCGACCAGCTCCTTGCGGTTGCCACGGGCAGCCTTGACTGCGCGGTGGATCAACGACGAGCGCATCGGGTGCATGGCCTTGAAGCCAAGGTCTTCGAATTCGACGCGCACGTTGTGCATACCCAGGCGGTTGGCGATGGGGGCGTAGATTTCGAGGGTTTCCTTGGCGATGCGCCGGCGTTTTTCGCCGGACAGCACTTCAAGGGTGCGCATGTTGTGCAGGCGGTCGGCCAGCTTGACCAGGATCACGCGGATATCGCGGGCCATGGCCATGGCCATTTTCTGGAAGTTCTCGGCTTGCGCCTCGGCCTTGGTTTCGAAGTTCATCTGGGTCAGCTTGCTGACCCCGTCCACCAGTTCGGCGACGGTTTCACCGAACTGCTGGCACAAGGCTTCTTTGGCGATGCCGGTATCTTCGATCACGTCGTGCAGCATGGCGGCCATCAGGCTTTGATGGTCCATGTGCATGTCGGCAAGAATGCTGGCTACCGCCAGCGGGTGCGTGACGTATGGCTCGCCGCTGCGGCGGCGTTGCCCGTCGTGCGCCTGCTCGGCGTAGAAGTAGGCGCGGCGGACCAGGTTGACCTGTTCCGGGCCCAGATAGGTCGATAGCCGTTCGGCGAGGGCTTCTATACCCGGCATGGTTTCACCTCTTGCAGTCGAAGAGGGCCTTGCGCCGCACGACGTCGACCTGGCATCAATCAGACAGCCTCGTTGTTCTCGTCCTCGAACGCGGCGAACACCGGATCTTCGGTGACGATTTCTTCGGCGGCGATGAATTCGTTGGTGACGATGCCTTCGGCGATTTCACGCAGGGCAACGACGGTAGGTTTGTCGTTTTCCCATGCAACGCGTGGCTCTTTACCGCCGGTCGCCAGCTGACGGGCGCGCTTGGTCGAGAGCATGACCAGCTCGAAGCGGTTATCCACGTGTTCCAGACAGTCTTCAACAGTTACGCGGGCCATGGTGTTCCTCGGTAGCAAATGCGGTAGGCGTACAGCCCAATACGGGCAGGCGGACTCGATAGTTTAAAAAATCACCAGCCAATAGGGAAGGACTGTTTTCTCAACCCGCCCCTCGCGCTGTTACCGTGCATGTGTGATTGCCCGGCGAAACTGCCGCAGCAGACGCCTTTACGCCTGCTCTTGACGATACTGCTTCCACCTCGGCGAATACAACCCCCTTGCCAGATCATCCCATTGCGTGACGGTTGCACAGTGTTTTGCGGCGCTCTTGGGCACGGGGCTGTTGTGGCGAGCGGGCTTGCCCCGCGTTGGGCTGTGTAACAGCCCCAGTCACGGGTTTCAGGGCTGCTTCGCAGCCCAACGCGGGGCAAGCCCGCTCGCCACAACAGCCCTGTGCTCCCAAGGGCTGAGGTCTGGACGTTCAGGTAGAACAGCCCTCACAACATCGCATCGCGCAATCGCGGGGTCAGTTCCTCGAACAGCGTCTGCACCGAGCGCAAGGCCCGGCAATCGGGGCGGGTCAGCAGCCACAACTGGGTGTCGCAGCCGGCCAGCGGGCCGCTCAGTGCCTCCACGCCCGGCAACGCATGCACCATGTAGTCGGGCAGTGCCGCAACGCCCAGGCCGGTGGTCACCAACTGGGCGATGGTCGACATGCCGCTGCACTGGTAGCGCGGGCTCAGCCCAGGGTATTGCTGGTTGCGCCAGACCACCGTGGCGTGGTCCTGCATCGAGTCATCCGGGGCGATCCACGGCACGCTGGTGGGCTCGGCGTCGAGGCGTTCGCGCAACTGCGGGCGGCCGCAGATCACATAGCTGGTCGAGCCCAGGCAACGCCCTACCAAGTGTTCGGGTGGCGCATTGGTCAGGCGCAGGGCGATGTCGGCATCGCGGCGGCTGAGGTTGGCGAAGGTGTTGGAGGTGCCCATCTCCAGCGACAACGCCGGGTAGTTGGGCATGAATTCGGCCAGCGCCGGCAACAGCAGGCTGTGCAGCACCGCCTCGGTGCAGGTCAGGCGCACGGTGCCGCTGACCACCTGCTCGCCGCAGGTCATGGCGATGCGCGCCGCCTCCAGCGCCTGCTCGGCGCGTTCGGCCTGCTCGGCCAGGGCCTGAGCGGTGTCGGTGGGCAGGTAGCCCTTGCGGCTCTTGACGAACAGCGCCGTACCCAGCGCCGACTCAAGCCGGCGGATCGAGCGAAAAACCGTCGAAACGTCGACTTTCAGCAGCTCGGCGGCCTTTGCCAATGAGCGCCCGCGTTCCAGGGCCAGCACCAGCGAAAGGTCGGAATGGTTGATCTGATATTGCATTGGTGCACGCTCTGCTTGCTGAATTGCCAATGTCTGTTGCGTTGGGGCCATTTTATAGTGAAACGGCCCCGGGGAATCAATGCACCCTGTCGGGCAGACAGCCCCCACGATGGGCCAGTGAAAAAAACAACAGCAGCACCATCGTCGCCTTCCGAGGCGTCATCCGCAGCTCCACATCGCCGCTCCGAATCAAAGGATGTACAGCCATGACGTCGGTCTCTCCGTGCGCCAGTTCTTCCCGCGAGATGCAACAATTCCTGGAAGCCCACCCGGACACCCAGTACGTTGATCTGCTGATCTCCGACATGAACGGCGTGGTGCGCGGCA
Source organism: Pseudomonas farsensis (assembly GCF_014268805.2). Classification (GTDB taxonomy): domain Bacteria; phylum Pseudomonadota; class Gammaproteobacteria; order Pseudomonadales; family Pseudomonadaceae; genus Aquipseudomonas; species Aquipseudomonas farsensis. The sequence goes on along the minus strand of NZ_JABWRF020000002.1, from coordinate 491,630 downwards.
AACGCATCGAGCGCGCCAGCCTGCACAAGGTCTACGAAAAAGGCATCAACCTGCCGGCCTCGCTGTTCGCCCTCGACATCAACGGCGCCACCGTCGAAAGTACCGGCCTTGGCCTGGATATCGGCGATGCCGACCGTATCTGCTACCCGATCCCTGGTACCTTGTGCAACGAGCCCTGGCAAAAGCGCCCCACCGCGCAACTGCTGATGACCATGCACGAAATCGAAGGCCAGCCGTTTTTTGCCGACCCGCGCGAGGTGCTGCGCCAGGTGGTGAGCAAGTTCGACGACCTGGGCCTGGATATCTGCGCGGCCTTCGAGCTTGAGTTCTATCTGATCGACCAGGACAACCTCAACGGCCGCCCGCAGCCGCCGCGTTCGCCGATTTCGGGCAAGCGGCCGCAGTCGACCCAGGTGTACCTGATCGACGACCTCGACGAATACGCCGATTGCCTGCAGGACATGCTCGAAGCTGCCAAGGAGCAAGACCTGCCGGCCGATGCCATCGTCAAGGAAAGCGCCCCGGCGCAGTTCGAGGTGAACCTGCACCATGTCGCCGACCCGCTGAAGGCCTGCGACTACGCCATTCTGCTCAAACGCCTGGTCAAGAACGTCGCCTACGATCACGAAATGGACACCACGTTCATGGCCAAGCCCTACCCGGGCCAGGCCGGCAACGGGCTGCATGTGCACATTTCGTTGCTCGACAAGAACACCGGCAAGAACATCTTTGCCTGCGATGACCCGCTGCAAAGCGACACCCTGCGCCACGCCATCGGCGGTGTGCTGGAGACCATGCCGGCCTCCATGGCGCTGCTGTGCCCGAACGTGAACTCGTACCGCCGTTTCGGCGCGCAGTTCTATGTGCCGAATGCGCCGAGCTGGGGCTTGGACAACCGCACCGTGGCCTTGCGCGTGCCCACCGACAGCCCGGAAAACGTGCGCATCGAGCACCGCGTTGCCGGCGCCGACGCCAACCCCTACCTGATGCTGGCGGCAATCCTTGCGGGCATTCACCACGGGCTGACCCAGCAGATCGAGCCGGGCGCGCCGATTGAAGGCAATTCCTACGAACAACTGGAACAGAGCCTGCCCAACAACCTGCGCGATGCCCTGCGCGCGCTGGACGACAGCGAAGTGCTCAACCAATACATCAGCCCGGACTACATCGACATTTTCGTGGCCTGCAAAGAAAGCGAGCTGGCCGAATTCGAAGTGTCGATTTCCGACCTTGAGTACAACTGGTACCTGCACACGGTGTAAGCCCATGAGCGCAAATACGGTCCCTTTGATCGGTGTCAGCGCCTGCCGTCAGCAGGTGGGGAAAAACTCGTCGCACACGGTCGGCGACAAGTATGTCGAGGCCGCAGGCTACGCCGGCTTGCCGCTGATCCTGCCGGCCCGCGACGGCGGCAGCGACAGCCAGGCGCTGCTGGCGCCACTCAATGGCATTCTGTTCAGCGGTTCGCCTTCCAATGTCGAGCCGCATCATTACAATGGCGCCCCCAGCGCCGCGGGTACCCGCCACGACCTGGCGCGTGACCGCCTGACCTTGCCGTTGCTGCAGGCGGCTATCGCGGCCGGCGTGCCGGTGCTGTGTATCTGCCGGGGTTTCCAGGAACTCAATGTGGCCTTGGGCGGCAGCCTGCACCAGCGCGTGCACGAAGTGCCCGGCTACCGGGATCACCGCGAAGCGCAGGAAGCAGCGCTGGAGGTGCAGTACAGCCCAAGCCACCCGGTGCGAGTCAGCCCAGGAGGTATGTTCGAGCGGATCGGTTTGCCAGCGCAGTTCGAGGTCAACTCGCTGCACAGCCAGGGCATCGACCGCCTGGCACCGGGCCTGCGCGTTGAGGCGTGCGCCCCGGATGGCCTGATCGAAGCGGTGTCGATGCCGGATGCGCCGGGCTTTGTGCTCGGCGTGCAATGGCACCCGGAATGGCGTTTTGCCGAGAACCCGGTTTCGCTGCGCCTGTTTCAGGCGTTTCGCGAGGCCTGCATTGCCCATGCTGCACGGGAAGGTGCGCGCCAGAACGGTTTCTGACGCCCGCCGAAGGTCCTGGAGGACTGGTCCCACACGCGAGCTTTCAATGAGTGAAAGCGGGTCTGCCGCGGCAGGTCTGTCAAAATAATTCCAATATCTACGGCAAAAACTCATGAATGAATACACAGACCACGGCCGCCCACCCGATGCGGCCGAATCGGGCAACACCACGCAAGGCAAGGGCCTGGCCAAGGGCCGCCTGGGGCTGTTGGCCAGCGTGGTGCTGGGCATTTCCACCATTGCCCCGGTCTATACCCTGACCGGCGCGCTCGGCCCGACCGTGCGCGAGGTCGGCGCCCACTTGCCTGCGGTCTTCATCGTCGGCTTTCTGCCGATGCTGCTGGTGGCCCTGGGCTACCGCGAGCTGAACTCGGCGGAGCCGGACAGCGGCACTTCGTTTACCTGGTCGGCGCGGGCGTTCGGGCCGATGATCGGCTGGATTGGCGGCTGGGGGCTGGTGGTCGCCACCACCATCGTGCTGTCCAACCTGGCAGGCGTTGCGGTCGACTTCTTCTACCTGTTCCTCGCCCAGATCACCGGTAACCAGGCGCTGGCGGGCCTTGCCGACAATTTGTTGGTGAATGTCACCACCTGTTGCGCGTTCATTGCCCTGGCGGTGTGGATTTGCTGTCGCGGCATGGCCACCACCATGACCGTGCAGTACGGGCTGGTGGCGCTGCAATTGATGGTGCTGATCGGCTTTGCCTTCGCCGCCTTTGGCGAAACCACCGCGCCGCCGCCGCTGGCGTTCGACCTGGCGTGGTTCAACCCGTTTGGCGTGGAGTCGTTCTCCTCGTTTGCGGCGGGGCTGTCGCTGTCGATCTTCATCTTCTGGGGTTGGGACGTGTGCCTGACCGTGAGCGAAGAGTCGGTGGGCAGTGAAGAGGTGCCGGGCAAGGCAGCTACCTGGACGGTGCTGCTGATTCTGGGCCTGTACCTGCTGACCGCCATCGCCACCCTGCAATTTGCCGGCATCAGCGACCAAGGCCTGGGCCTGGGCAACCCGCGTATCCAGGAAAACGTCTTTGCTCACCTGGCGGGGCCGGTGATGGGGCCGCTGGCGGTGCTGATGTCGATCGCCGTGCTGGCCAGTACGGCGGCGTCGCTGCAGTCGACCTTCGTTTCGCCGGCCCGCACGCTGCTGGCCATGGGGTACTACGGCGCTGTGCCGCAGCGTTTTGCCAAGGTGTGCCCGCGTTCGCAAACGCCGCGTTACGCGACCATTTGTGCAGGCGTTGCGGCAGCGCTGTTCTACGTCACCATGCGCACCCTGAGCGAGAACGTGTTGGCTGACACCATCACCGCGCTGGGCATGATGATCTGCTTCTACTATTCGCTGACCGCGTTTGCCTGCGTGTGGTACTTCCGCCGCAGCTTGTTCAGCAGCGCGCGCCACTTCTTCATGCGGGGGGTGTGCCCGCTGCTGGGTGGGGCGATCCTGTCGGTGATCTTCGTGCGCACGGCGGTAGACAGCGCGTCGCCGGACTTCGGCAGCGGCTCGCATGTGGGCGGGTTGGGGCTGGTATTCGTGATTGCGGCGATTATCTCGGCGCTGGGGATTGTGCTGATGATGCTGTCGCGCTTGCGGCTGCCGGCCTACTTCCTGGGCGCTACATTGCGTCAGCAGGCCACTATTCAGTTGCAGGATTGACGCTGGGGGGCGCTTTGCGCCCCTTTCGCGGCGCAAGGCCGCTCCTACAGGGATCGCGTTTCTCTGTAGGAGCGGCCTTGTGCCGCGAAAGGGCCTCGCAGAGGCCCCGGCATTCTTCAGCCAACCAGCTGTTTCAGCAGCTCACCATGGGCCTGCTTCTGCTTTTCAAGCTTCAGCCCTTCTGCATGGGCCAAGGCATCCGCGCCGTCTTCACGGTTTGAGCGGAATACTGCCTTGAGGTCGTCCAGTGCCACGTCGAACTGGTTATTGATGATCAGGTACTCGTACTCGGCATAGTGCCTCATCTCACTCACCGCTTCCTTCATGCGCCCGGCGATGATCTCTTCGCTGTCCTGGCCACGCCCGTCCAGGCGGTGGCGCAGGGCTTCGAGGCTTGGCGGCAGGATGAAGATCGAGCGTGCCTCGGGCATCAGCTCGCGTACCTGCTGGGCGCCTTGCCAGTCGATTTCCAGGATCAGGTCGAAGCCTTGGTCGAGGGTCTCCTGCAAAGCGCTGCGCGAGGTGCCGTAGAAGTTGCCGAACACCTCGGCATGCTCGAGGAAGTCGCCCTGGGCGATCAGGCTGTGGAATTCTTCGTGGGCAACGAAGTGGTAGTTCACCCCGTGCTCTTCACCCGGCCGCTTGGTGCGGGTGGTGTGCGAGACCGAGACGCGAACGCGTGGGTCGTCCTTGATCAGGGCTGTGACCAGGCTGGTCTTGCCGGCGCCAGAGGGGGCCGAGACGATATAAAGGGTGCCGCTGCTGTGGTTCATGGTGGGGGTGGCCTTACTCGATGTTCTGTACTTGTTCACGCATCTGCTCGATCAACACCTTGAGGTTGACCGCTGCCTGCGTGCTGCGGGGGTCGAAGGCCTTGGAGCCCAGGGTGTTGGCTTCGCGGTTGAGTTCCTGCATCAGGAAGTCCAGGCGCCGGCCAGCGGCGCCGCCGGACTTGAGCACCCGGCGCACTTCGGTGACGTGGGTGCTTAGGCGGTCCAGTTCTTCGGCGACATCGCTTTTCTGTGCCAGCAGCACCATTTCCTGTTCCAGGCGCTGCGGGTCGAGCTCGGCCTGCATGTCGGTGAAGCGGTCGACAATCTTCTGCCGCTGCACGGCAAGCATCTGCGGCACCAGGGCGCGCAGGGTGGTGACCTCGGCGGCCATGCTGTCCAGGCGCTCGTTGATCAGCCGCGCCAGCTCCGCGCCTTCACGCTGCCGGCCGGCCTTGAGTTCGGCCAGGGCCTCGTCGAACAGCGCCATGGCTTCGGCGTTGAGCGCTTGCGGGTCGGTTGCATCGGCAACCAGCACGCCCGGCCAGGCCAGCACTTCCAGCGGGTTCAACGGCGCCGGCTGCTTGATCAGCGCGGCGATGGTTTCGGCGGCAGCGACCAGTTGCGCGGCGCGCTCGCGGTCAACCTGCAGTGGCTTGCCGGTGCTGTCTTCGTTGAGGCGCAAGGTGCATTCGACCTTGCCACGCGACAAGCCCTGGCGCAGGCCTTCGCGCACGGCGCCCTCGAGGTCGCGCAGGGCCTCGGGCAGGCGCAGGTGCGGCTCGAGATAGCGATGGTTGACCGAGCGCAGCTCCCAGACCAGGGTGCCTTGGCTGCCAACGCGCTCGGCGCGGGCAAAGGCGGTCATGCTGTGCACCATGGGGAGTACCTCGCGAAATCGGTGAGCGGGGGAAGCCTTTCGGCTGCAAGGCGCAGGATTGTAGCGCAGTGCGACGCAGGCGCCCAATCCGGCCATGCTACAGGCGCCCTGTTTTCGTGCAGGAAAAATCGACGGGCTGTGGCGCCTGCGACGATAGGCATGTCCTCCATGGGCCACGACCTCTATACTGCTGGGCAGATTCAAGTCCCGGTACAGGTATCCCAGATGAAACGTCCAAGTGGTCGCGCCGCCGATCAGCTCCGCTCGATCCGCATCACCCGTAACTACACCAAGCACGCCGAAGGCTCGGTGCTGGTCGAGTTCGGTGACACCAAAGTCATCTGCACAGTCAGCGTCGAAAACGGTGTTCCCCGCTTCCTCAAAGGCCAGGGCCAGGGCTGGCTGACCGCCGAGTACGGCATGCTGCCGCGCGCCACTGGCGAGCGTAACCAGCGCGAAGCCAGCCGTGGCAAGCAAGGTGGCCGCACCCTCGAAATCCAGCGCTTGATCGGCCGCTCGCTGCGCGCTGCGCTGGACATGAGCAAGCTCGGTGACATCACCCTGTACATCGACTGCGACGTGATCCAGGCCGATGGAGGTACCCGCACCGCGTCGATCACCGGCGCCATGGTTGCCCTGTGCGATGCGCTGGCGGTGATCAAGAAGCGCGGCGGCCTGAAGGGCGGCAACCCGCTCAAGCACATGATCGCTGCCGTTTCGGTGGGCATGTACCAGGGCGAAGCCGTGCTCGACCTCGACTACCCCGAGGACTCCGCGGCCGAGACCGACCTGAACGTGGTCATGACCAGCGCCGGTGGTTTCATCGAAGTGCAAGGCACTGCCGAAGGTGCGCCGTTCCAGCCTGAAGACTTCAACGCCATGCTGGCGCTGGCGCAAAAGGGCATGAACGAAATCTTCGAACTGCAGAACGCCGCCCTGGCCGACTGACAGCAATCGCAGATGCAAAAAGCCGACCTCAAGGGTCGGCTTTTTTGTGTGCCTGGTGCGACCTTAGATGGTCAGCGTCCAGTCGTAGTCCACGATCAGCGGCGCATGCTGGGAGAAGCGCGGCTGGCGTGGCAGGCGGGCATTGCGCACGAAGCGGCGCAGGCCTGGGGTGAGGATCTGGTAGTCGAACCGGTAACCCAGGTTGAGCATTTCGGCCTGCTCGTTATCTGGCCACCAGCTGTACTGGTCGCCTTCACGGCTGACTTCGCGCAGTGCGTCGACGTAACCCATTTCGCCGGTGATCGAATCCATCCAGGCGCGCTCGGGCGGCAGGAAGCCAGGCGACTGCTGGCAGTCACGCCAGTTTTTGATGTCGAGCTTCTGCTGGGCCACGTAGAACGAGCCGCAGTAGATGTATTCGCGACGCTTGCGACGCTGTTTGTCCAGGTACTTGCCGAAGTCGTCCATCAACTTGAATTTCTGGTTCAGGTCTTCGTCGCCGTTCATGCCCGAAGGCAGCAACAGCGTGGCAATACTGACTTTGTCGAAATCTGCTTGCAGGTAACGCCCGTAACGGTCGGCTGTCTCGAAGCCCAGGCCGGTGATGACTGCCTTGGGCTGCATGCGCGAGTAGAGTGCCACGCCACCTTGGGTGGGCACCTCCGCATCGCAGGCGTAAAGGAAATAGCCATCGAGCTGGAAAGCTGGGTCATCGAGTTCAAAGGCCGAGGCGCGGGTATCCTGAAGGCAGATGACGTCGGCATTCTGGGCTTGTAGCCAGCTGAGCAAACCACGCTCGGCTGCAGCCTGAATGCCATTAACGTTCACACTGATGATCCGCATAAATGGCCCCAAAAATCTCGTGCGTGTATGATACCCGAGCTCAACACATTTAGCTAAATCCGTGGTGTCCGGGACCTTTCATGCAGCCGTATCAGCGCGACTTCATCCGTTTTGCCATCGATCGCGGCGTTCTGCGCTTCGGTGAGTTCACCCTGAAATCGGGGCGTACCAGCCCGTACTTCTTCAATGCCGGCCTGTTCAATACAGGTTCCGCCCTGGCACAGCTGGGGCGTTGCTACGCGGCGGCCATCGTCGACAGCAAGATCCCGTTCGACGTGCTGTTTGGCCCGGCGTACAAGGGCATCCCGCTCGCGGCGGCCACTGCTGTTGCGCTTGCCGAACAGCATCAGCTCGACGTGCCGTGGTGCTTCAACCGCAAGGAAGCCAAGGCGCACGGCGAGGGCGGCAGCCTGGTTGGCGCGCCGCTGGCCGGCGATGTATTGATCATCGATGACGTGATCACTGCCGGTACTGCAATCCGCGAGGTCATGCAGATCATCAGCGCACAGCAGGCCAAGCCCGCTGGCGTTTTGATTGCGCTGAACCGTGAAGAACGCGGCAATGGCGAGCTGTCGGCCATCCAGGAAGTCGAGCGTGATTTCGGCATCCCGGTGGTCAGCATCGTGTCGCTGACCCAGGTGCTGCAGTTCCTGGCAGACGACCCGCAACTCAAGCAGCACCTCGCGGCGGTGCAGGCGTACCGCGACCAGTACGGCATTTGATGCGGTACTGAAATAGAGAAGGCGACCCGAGGGTCGCCTTCTTTTTTGCCTGCTTTTCAGTGGGGTTTGGGATACGGGTCCTGCTCGGCATCGCCTGCGCCGGTCAAGATATTCCACGCGCGCTTGGGATGGGGACTCGCGTCGAATTGTGGGCAGGGCGGGAGGGATGTTTTACTCTGGTTGGAATATTCATGGCCGCAATCGGCGCATGCGTAGGTGCCAGAGGAAACATCACTGCCGTAGGGGACCTCGGTTTTTTGCATCGCTGACCTCCTTTGCCTGTGTAGGAGTCTTAAGAGTAATCAGGCTTTGCAATTGCGTGTTGTAGGACCCTTCCCACCTTGGCGTAGGAGCGTTCCGAGCAGCGTTGCTGCCTAACCTCCGCGATAGCGTCAGTTCAGGCAGCTCGACTCGGCCTGCTGGCCTCATCGCGGGGCAAGCCCGCTCCCACAAAAGCAGCTTTCATGCACCCCGTGGGAGCGGGCTTGCCCCGCGATGAGGCCACCTCAGGCCTGTGCAGCACCTCGCAAGCCTTCACTCATTCAGCGCAGCACTGAAACCACGCTCAATCAATCAGTCCCATACTTCGGCGAACGCGGCCCGTAGAGGATGCCGCCGTTAGGGTAGGGCGACAGCAGCCGTGCGCTGGTCATGCCCGCAATCGGGTAGCCAGCGTCATCCTGCACGCTGCTGATGATCTGGTTGATCGCTGCAGTGACCAGCATGCCAATCAGCCCGCCTTGGTTCTGCCGGCCTTCTTCGCTGGAGGCCGTGGCGCTGCCGGTCCACAACGTGGTGCCGGTCTTCAGGTCGACCAGCTTGGCGTTGGCGGTCACGATCGTGGCGCTGCTGATGACCATGTAGCGGGTGCCGTAGTCACTGACAGTCACGTACAGGCCGGCATCGGCGCCGAAAATCTCCTGCAGCTTGGCCGGCGGCAACTGGTGGATGTCGGCAGGGGTGGTCATGCCGTTCTGGCGGAAGGTCTCATCCACCAAAGCCACTGGCATCACGTAGTAACCCGCCTCGGCCAACGGATAGGTCACCTGCGACAGCATGCTGTAGGTGGCTTTGACATCCGGCGATTCGTTCAGCGGCGGCAGGATCAGGATCGACTTCGGCCGGGCTTGCTTGTAGGCCGAGTAGTCGATGGTCTTGCGCTCGGCACAACCGGCGAACAGGGCCAGCACGCATGCGCCGGCGATCAGTCGGGTCAGGTGCTTGATCACTGTTTAGCCCCTTTGCTGGCGTTGCTCATCAGAAAGTCCATGTACGCCGCCGATTCAGGGAACAGCGCCTTTTCGGTGCGGAACTGCTGAATCATCTGGTCGTCCTTGCCCAGGCCCGAGTACAGCAGCCCGAGTTGCGCATGGTAGCCCGGCGGCACGGCGCCGTTCTTTGCCTTGATCTTTTCCAGGTCGCGCTCAAGGGCCGCGACTTGTTCTTCCTTGGAGTCGCCCTTGAGGTAGCCGTACACCTGCGGCTGATAGCTTTCCCACTGGTACAGGGTCTTGTGCGAGGAACAGCCGGCCAGCAATGCGCCGGCCAGCAGCAGGCCGGCGCCGGTGCGCCAGGCTGAAGAGGAGAGAGTCATCGAACGATCTTCCTTGTCGTGTGTTTCAGGTTACTGGGCCTGTGGCTTCCACTGGCCGCTTTCTACGGCGCCAACCAGCTTGTTGACGGCCTCGCGCATGGCCAGGTCAAGCACCTTGCCGTTGAGCGTCGAGTCATAGCTGGCGGTGCCGCCAAAGCCAATGATCTCGCGGTTGGACAGGGCATATTCACCTGCGCCCTGGCTCGAATACACCACTTCCGAGGTGCTGATGTTGACGATGTTCAACGCCACCTTGGCGTAGGCGATCTGGGTTTTGCCGCGGCCGAGAATGCCGAACAGCTGGTGATCGCCGACCTCTTTGCGGCCGAACTCGGTGACATCGCCGGTCACCACGAAATCGGCGCCTTTCAGGCGCTGGGCCTGGCCCTTGATGGTGGCTTCCTGCTTGATTTCACCCATGTTGTCGCGGTCCAGCACGTTGAACCGGTTGGTCTGCTGCAGGTGGGTGATGAGAATGGTCTTGGCCTGGCCGCCGAGGCGGTCGACGCCATCGGAGAAGATGCCGCGCATGTAGCTCGAACGGTTGTCGAACTTGCCCACGGCAATCGGGGTGCGCAGGCCGCTGTACGGGCGATTGACGCTTTCGACTTGTTGTACGGCGACGGCTTTGGACGTTTCAGTGGCACAGCCGGCGAGGGACCCGACAGCCAAGGCAGCTGCCAGCACGAGTCCATGTGATGCGTATTTCACGCGCGTTCTCCAGGTAAATAAAAACTGTATGCGGCGGGGAGGATACTGGCTGGCGGCGGGAGCGGGCCAGCAAAAAAGCCTCGCGGTGCTTCGGCACCGCGAGGTTACAGATGAATCAGTGGCGCTTGCGGTTGCTGATCAGCGTGCCCACGCCGGTGTCGGTGAAGATCTCCAGCAGCACGGCGTTCGGCACGCGACCGTCGATGATGTGCGAGCTGCTTACGCCGCCTTGCACCGCTTCGAGCGCGCACTTGATCTTCGGCAGCATGCCGCCGTAGATGGTGCCGTCGGCGATCAGGTCGTTGACCTGCTCGGTGGTAAGGCCAGTCAGTACCTGGCCTTGCTTGTCCATCAGACCGGCGATGTTGGTCAGCAGCATCAGCTTTTCAGCCTTCAGCGCCTCGGCCACCTTGCCGGCCACCAGGTCGGCGTTGATGTTGTACGACTCACCGTTGGCGCCTACGCCGATTGGCGCGATGACCGGGATGAAGTCGCCGCGCACCAGCATGTTGAGCAGGTCGGTGTTGACGCTGACCACCTCGCCGACATGGCCGATGTCGATGATTTCCGGCTGGGTCATCTCAGGGGTCTGGCGGCTGACGGTGAGCTTGCGCGCACGGATCAGCTCGGCGTCCTTGCCGGTCAGGCCAATGGCGCTGCCGCCATGGCGGTTGATCAGGTTGACGATGTCTTTGTTGACCTGGCCGCCCAGCACCATTTCGACCACGTCCATGGTCGCCGCGTCAGTCACGCGCATGCCATCGATGAAGTGGCTTTCGATGGACAGGCGCTTGAGCAGATCACCGATCTGCGGGCCACCGCCGTGCACCACCACCGGGTTGATACCCACAGCTTTCATCAACACGATGTCACGGGCGAAGCCGGTCTTGAGCTCCTCGCTTTCCATCGCGTTGCCGCCGTACTTGATCACCAGGGTCTTGCCGACGAAGCGGCGGATGTAAGGCAGTGCTTCGGACAAAACCTCGGCTACATGGGAAGCGGCATCGCGATCGAGGGTCATGCAGGGCTCCAGGTCAGGAACGGATAGTCATCAGAACGGCAGTTGCAGGCCCGGTTGGACGCGCAGCAACTGCGTGCGGAATACAGCCTTGATACGGTCGAGCTCGGCATCGCTGTCGGCTTCGAAGCGCAGCACCAGCACCGGCGTGGTGTTGGAGGCGCGAACCAGGCCCCAGCCGTGCGGGTAGTCGACCCGCACACCGTCGATGGTGGTCAGGTTGGCTTGGCCCCAATCGGCGTCGCGTTGCAGTGCATCAATGATGCTGAATTTACCCTCGTCGGTCACATCAATGTTGATTTCCGGCGTGGAAATATCATTCGGGAACGCGGCGAACAGGCTCTCGGCATCCTGGCCGGCCTTGCTGAGGATCTCCAGCAGGCGCGCGGCGCTGTAGATACCGTCGTCGAAACCGTACCAGCGTTCCTTGATGAAGATGTGACCGCTCATCTCGCCTGCGAGCAGCGAACCGGTCTGTTTCATCTTCTTCTTGATCAACGAGTGACCGGTCTTCCACATTAGCGCGCGGCCACCGTGCTGTTCGATCAGCGGGGTCAGGCGGCGGGTGCATTTGACGTCGAAGATGATCTCGGCGCCCGGGTTGCGCGACAGCACGTCCTGGGCAAACAGCATCAGCAGGCGGTCTGGGTAGACGATGTTGCCGGTGTTGGTCACAACGCCGACGCGGTCGCCGTCGCCGTCGAAGGCCAGGCCCAGGTCGGCGCCGGTTTGCTTGACCTTGGCGATCAGGTCCACCAGGTTTTCCGGCTTGCCCGGGTCGGGGTGGTGGTTGGGGAAGTTGCCATCCACCTCGCAGAACAGCGGGATCACCTCGCAGCCCAGCGCTTCGATCAGTTGCGGCGCGATCACGCCAGCCGCGCCGTTGCCGCAGTCCACGACCACTTTAAGGCGCTTGGCCAGCTTCACGTCGGCGGTGATCTGCTCGTAGTAGCGCTGCAGAATCTCGACTTTTTCGACGCGGCCTTCGCCACGGCTGAGGTCGTTGGTTTTCAGGCGGGTCAGCAGGGCCTGGATCTGTTCGTTGGCCAGGGTGTCGCCGGCGATGACGATCTTGAAGCCGTTGTAGTCCGACGGGTTGTGGCTACCGGTGAGCATCACCCCGGATTTGCCAGCCAGCACGTTGGCGGCGTAGTACAGCGCAGGGGTTGGCACCAGGCCGACGTCGCTGACGTGGCAGCCGGCGTCGGCCAGGCCTTTGATCAGTTGCTCGACCAGCATCGGGCCGGACAGGCGGCCGTCGCGGCCGACCGAGACCTGCGGCTCGCCTTGGGCCAGGCTCTGGGCGCCGATGGCGCGGCCGATCCAGTAGGCGGTTTCGGCATGCAGGGTCTTGCCGACCACGCCGCGAATGTCATAGGCGCGGAAGATGCTGTCGGGCAGTGCGGGGACCAGTTGGGCCATGTCGTTCATCTGTGGGGACTCCAAGTATTCAAAGGCTTCTGGGCTGGCGCAAACAGAACGCTTGGACGGTGGAATGCCCCGAGAGTTCGCCAGCCATGGCCCGAACGGTCGCGATCCGGCTCAGCGGGTGCCGGAATGACCGAAGCCGCCAGCGCCGCGCTGGGTCTCGTCAAACTGCTCGACGATGTCGAAATGCGCCTGCACCACCGGCACCAGAATCAGCTGCGCAATACGCTCGCCAACGGTGATGGTGAACGGCGTGTTGCCACGGTTCCAGCACGACACCATCAGCTCGCCCTGGTAGTCCGAGTCGATCAGGCCCACCAGGTTGCCGAGCACGATGCCGTGTTTGTGGCCCAGGCCCGAGCGCGGCAGGATCATTGCGGCAAGGCCAGGGTCGCCGATGTACACCGACAGCCCAGTGGGGATCAGCAAGGTCTGGCCGGGCTCCAGGACGGTGTCCTGTTTCAGCAGGGCGCGCAGGTCCAGGCCGGCGGAACCGGGGGTGGCGTACTGCGGCAGGGGGAATTCGTTGCCCAGGCGTGGGTCGAGGATCTTGGCTTGAAGAGCGTGCATGTAACTTATTGAACCTGATTGAGTCGTTCGGCGATGAAAGCAACCAGTTGGCGGGCGATCTTGCCCTTGCTGGTCTGCGCGAAGAGGGTTTGGTGTTGCTGGCGGTCGATCACGGTCAGGGCGTTTTCCTCGCTGTTGAAGCCGATGCTGGGGTTGGCCACATCATTGGCGACGATCAGGTCGAGGTTCTTGTCCTTGAGCTTGCGCGTGGCGTAGTCGAGCAGGTGTTCGGTTTCGGCGGCGAAGCCGACGCTGAACGGGCGATCAGCCCGGCCGGCAATGGTCGCAAGGATATCGGGATTGCGCACCATCTGCAGCAGCATGCCGTCGCCTGTGGTGGGATCTTTCTTCAGCTTCTGTGTGGCGACGACTTCCGGGCGGTAGTCCGCAACCGCAGCCGAGGCGATGAACAGGTCGCACGGCATGGCTGCTTCGCATGCCGCGAGCATGTCCCGCGCGCTCACCACGTCGATGCGGCTGACCCGGTCGGGTGTCGGCAGGTGCACGGGGCCCGTTACCAGGGTGACCCGAGCCCCGGCTTCAGCGGCCGCCTCGGCCAGGGCGAAGCCCATCTTCCCTGAGCTATGGTTGGTGATGTAGCGCACCGGGTCGATGTTTTCCTGGGTCGGCCCGGCGGTAATCAGCACGTGCTTGCCGGTCAATGCCTCGCGCTTGAAGCTCTCGGCGGCGCACCACGCCAGGTCGGTGGCTTCGAGCATGCGCCCAAGGCCGACGTCGCCACAGGCCTGGCTGCCCGAGGCCGGGCCGAACACCTGAATGCCGCGGCTCTTGAGCAGCTCGAGGTTGGCTTGGGTGGCGGGGTCGCGCCACATGGCCTGGTTCATGGCCGGGGCGACGGCAACGGTGGCGTCGGTGGCCAGCACCAGGGTGGTCAGCAAGTCGTTGGCAATGCCTTGCGCCATGCGTGCCATCAGGTCCGCGGTGGCCGGGGCGATGAGCACCAGGTCGGCCCATTTGGCCAGCTCGATATGGCCCATGGCGGCTTCTGCGGCAGGGTCGAGCAGGTCCATGTGCACCGGGTGCCCGGACAACGCCTGCAGCGTGAGCGGGGTGATGAACTCGGCACCACCGCGGGTCATGACCACACGCACCTGGGCGCCGTGTTCGAGGAGTCGGCGAATCAGCTCGGCGCTCTTGTAGGCGGCAATGCCGCCACCCACGCCGAGAACGATGCGCTTGCGATACAGCCGCTGCATAGGCTTGCCTTTATCCAGTGAAAGCGGGCGGCGACGTTACTGCCTGCGGCAGATCGTCGCATTTTCGAAGCGAACTAGATTAACACAGCGGTCAAATTCGCCGCAGTACCACGCAAGGAGCGTCGATGAGCATCAGGGAATGGCCGGCTGAAGAGCGGCCGAGGGAGAAGTTGCTGCAGCGCGGTGCGGGCAGCCTTTCGGATGCCGAGTTGCTGGCGGTGTTTCTGGGCTCCGGTGTGAAGGGGCGCAATGTGCTGGAGCTGGCGCGTGGGCTGCTGGTGAAGTTCGGCGGCCTGCGCCAGCTGCTTGAGGCCAGCCGGGAGAGCTTTGTCGGCGAGCTGGGGCTGGGGCCGGTGCGCTATGGCCAGTTGCAGGCATTGCTGGAGATCGGCCGGCGCAACCTGGCGATGTCGATCGAGCGTGAATCGGCCATGGACAGCCCGCAGGCGGTGCGGCGCTACCTGAAGGCGATGTTGCGCCATGAGCCCAGCGAGGTGTTCGGTTGCCTGTTTCTGGACACCAAGCACCGGCCATTGGCGTTCGAGATTCTGTTTCGCGGCACCATCGACCGGGCGAGTATCTACCCGCGCGAGGTGGTGCGCCGGGCGCTGCTGCACAATGCTGCAGCACTGATCCTCTGCCACAACCATCCATCCGGGCACTGCGAGCCGAGCCAGGATGACGTGCACTTGACGCTGATGCTCAAGCGCTCGCTGGCGCTGATCGATGTCCGGGTGATGGACCATGTCATCGTCGGTGATGGCGAGCCGCTGTCGATGGTCGAGCATGGCTGGTTGGCGGGGTAGGGGCACTAGCGACCGCTGTTTGGTGTAGGAGCGGCCTTGTGTCGCGATGGGCTGCAAAGCAGCCCCAAGATCCGAGCACCATGCAGAATCGCCGGGGCTGCTTTGCAGCCCATCGCGACACAAGGCCGCTCCTACATTGACCGCGTGACACGGCATTATCGATGTAGCGGTAAGCCACACTCTGTGGGAGCGGGCTTGCTCGGAATGCCGATCAACGCCCGACTGTCACCTTGCTGAACTCCAGCCGCCCGAACGGGCTGCTCTGGAACCCTTGTACATCCTGGCGCAGCAAGGTCGCGGCGGTTGGGTGCGCCAACGGTACCCACAGCGCCTGCTGCTGGATCAGCGTCTGCGCCTGTTGGTACAGGCGGCTGCGCACGCTCTGGTCGTTGGTGGTGCGCCCAGCATTGATCAACTGGTCCAGGCGGTTGTCGCAAAAGCGCGCGAAGTTGGTCCCGGAGGTCACCGCCGCGCATGAAAACTGCGGGCTGAGGAAATTGTCCGGGTCGCCGTTGTCGCCGGCCCAACCCATGAACAGCAGGTCATGCTCGCCCGCCTTGGCGCGGCGGATCAGCTCGCCCCACTCGATGGTACGCACCTCGGCCTTGATGCCGACCTTGCCCAGGTCGGCCTGCAGCATCTGCGCGCCCAGGCTTGGGTTGGGGTTGAGCAGGCTGCCCGAGGGGCGGGTCCAGATGGTGGTGCTGAAACCGTCGGCAAGGCCAGCCTTGGCCAGCAGCGCGCGGGCTTTGTCCTGGTCCATGGCGTAGCCCGGCAGGTCCTTGGCGTAGCTCCAGGTGTTGGGCGGATACGGGCCGTTGGCGGCGGTTGCTGTGCCTTCGAACACAGCCTTGAGGTAGGCGGCCTTGTCGAAGGCCAGGTTGATCGCCTGGCGCACTTCAGGCTTGTCCAGCGGCGGATGCTGGCTGTTGATGGCCACGAACGCGGTCATGAAGGCTGGCGTGCTGGCCACCTTCAAATCAGCGTTCTTGCTGGCTTCGGCCACATCCAGTGGCTTGGGCGAGAGGGCGACCTGGCATTCGTTGCGCTTGAGTTTTTGCAGGCGCACGTTGGCGTCGGTGGTGATGGCGAAGATCAACGGGTCGACCGACGGCTTGCCGGCGAAGTAGTCGGGGTTGGCGCGGTAGCGCACCACGGCGTCCTTCTGGAAGCGCTGGAACACGAACGGGCCGGTGCCGATGGGCTGGGTGTTGAGTTTTTCCGGGGTGCCGGCCTTGAGCAGCTTGTCGGCGTATTCAGCCGAGTAGATCGAGGCAAAGCCCATGCTCAGGGTCGCCAGGAAGGTGGCATCCGGGTGGGTCAAGGTGAAACGCACCGAGTTGGCATCGGGTGCGTCGATCGACTTGATCAGGCTGCCCAGTTGCAGCGACTGCGCATGGGGGTAACCGCCCGGTGCGGTCTTGTGCCAGGCATGCGCCGGGTAAAGCATGCGCTGGAAGCTGAACAGCACGTCGTCTGCGCTGAGTTCACGGCTCGGTTTGAAATACGTCGTGGTGTGGAATTTAACGTCTTTTCGCAGCTGGAAGTCGTAGATCAGCCCATCTGGCGACACGCTCCAGCGCTCCGCAAGGCTTGGCACCACCTTGCCGGCTGCGGCGTCGAACTCGACCAGGCGGTTCATCAGCACATCGGCCGAGGCATTGGTGGTGGTCAGCGAGTTGTACTGGACCACATCGAAGCCTTCCGGGCTGGCTTCGGTGCACACCGCCAGCGGGGCGGCCTGGGCCATGCCCGCCGCGCAGAAGGCGGTGAAAAGTAGAGAAAGGGCGGCAGCACGCATGGTGGCTCCTTGGCTATCAAATGGCACCATCTGCCGGTGCAGTCTGGGAAAGTTCCTACCCTAGTGCGGGCTGGAGCAAATGACCACACCCATCCGCATTAATTCGGCGACGGGCGGTCGACAGCCCGGCGCCCCAGTCGTTATGCTGCCCCGGCGCACTCTGCGACTACAGAACACTCATATTCTGTTGTTGTGGCTAAGTCTTTCTGGTATAAAGCAGCGCTCTTTTCTAGGGGCTCGGCCTGTCGCATCAGCGAATCCGGTCGGTAAGACCTCCAGAATCACGGCGCCTGGCGCCAAAGACTGAGAGATTAAGCGGCCAACCCATGCCGGGTTGGGCATGTGGTTTTAGAGGGCTGAGTCATGTCGAGAGTCTGTCAAGTTACTGGTAAGGGTCCAGTAACCGGGAACAACATTTCCCACGCAAACAACAAAACCCGTCGTCGTTTCCTGCCAAACCTGCAGCACCACCGTTTCTGGGTTGAATCCGAGAAGCGTTTCGTGCGTCTGCGCGTTTCCGCCAAAGGCATGCGTATCATCGACAAGCGCGGCATCGATGCCGTTCTGGTTGACATCCGTAAAGCTGGCGCCAAGGTCTAAGGGAGAACATCATGCGTGAATTGATCCGTCTGGTTTCGAGTGCCGGTACCGGCCACTTCTACACCACCGACAAGAACAAGCGCACCACCCCGGACAAAATCGAGATCAAGAAGTACGATCCCGTTGTTCGCAAGCACGTGGTGTACAAGGAAGCCAAGATCAAGTAATTGATCGGCAACCTTGAAAAACCCGCTCCCGAAAGGTGGCGGGTTTTTTTATGCCTGCAGCAAGCCCACGCGGGTTATTTCTGCTCGAACATCACGTAGATCTTGCGGCACGGCTCCAGCACTTCCCAGGTGCCCTTGAAGCCTGCGGGGATCACGAAGCGGTCGCCGGCGCGCAGGGTCTTGGCATTGCCTTGCTCGTCGCGCAGCACCGACACGCCCTGGACGATCTCGCAGTATTCATGCTCGGTGTAGTTCACTGTCCACTGGCCCTGCTCGCCTTCCCACACACCCGCGGCAAACTGCCCGCATGGGCTTGAGTAATGGTTGTAGACCGCCTGGTCCGGCTCGCCCTTGATGATTTTCTCGGCTGCCGGGCGGTAGCGTTCTGCTTCGGTGAGCACCTGGGCGAAGTCGACGATGCTGGCGATACTCATGGTAGATACCCTGTTGTTGTTTAATAAAATGCACATCAGTAGGCTTTTAGGCCTTTTGTGTCAAATATATTGATAGTTTGGCTGGCCTGGTTTAGGGTGGCGTTTGCCCGTGCGCGTCGTCGCCCGGCCAGAATTTCTGACAGCGCCCGTGAGTCCTCAGTGCGGCGCTGCACCTAAACAAGAGAGGAGTTTCCTATGACCACCCTGACTCGTGCGGACTGGGAACAGCGTGCCCAGCAACTGAAGATCGACGGCCGCGCGTTCATCAACGGCGAATACACCGATGCCGTATCCGGTGAAACCTTCGACTGCCTGAGCCCGGTGGACGGACGCTTCCTGGCCAAGGTTGCCAGCTGTGACCTGGCCGACGCCAACCGCGCCGTCGAGAACGCCCGTGAAGTGTTCGAATCCGGTGTCTGGTCGCGCCTGGCACCGGCCAAGCGCAAGGCAACCCTGATCCGCTTCGCAGGCCTGCTGCGCCAGCACGTTGAAGAGCTGGCCCTGCTGGAAACCCTCGACATGGGCAAGCCCATCGGTGACTCCTCGTCCATCGACGTGCCTGGCGCTGCCAATGCCATTCACTGGACCGCCGAGGCCATCGACAAAGTCTACGACGAAGTGGCCCCCACGCCGCACGACCAGCTTGGCCTGGTGACCCGCGAGCCAGTGGGTGTGGTTGCAGCCATCGTGCCATGGAACTTCCCGCTGCTGATGGCTAGCTGGAAGCTCGGCCCGGCCCTGGCGACCGGTAACTCCATCGTACTCAAGCCGTCGGAAAAGTCGCCACTGACCGCCATCCGCATCGCTCAGCTGGCCATCGAAGCCGGCCTGCCGAAAGGCGTGCTCAACGTGCTGCCAGGCCATGGCCACACCGTGGGCAAGGCGCTGGCCCTGCACATGGACGTCGATACCCTGGTGTTCACCGGCTCCACCAAGATCGCCAAGCAACTGATGATCTACGCCGGTGAGTCGAACATGAAGCGCGTCTGGCTCGAAGCCGGCGGCAAGAGCCCGAACATCGTCTTCGCCGATGCCCCAGACCTGCAAGCCGCAGCCGAAGCTGCCGCCAGCGCCATCGCCTTCAACCAGGGCGAAGTCTGCACCGCAGGCTCGCGCCTGCTGGTCGAGCGTTCGATCAAGGACAAGTTCCTGCCGATGGTGGTCGAGGCGCTGAAGGCCTGGAAACCAGGCAACCCGCTGGACCCAGCCACCACCGTGGGGGCTCTGGTGGACACCCAGCAGATGAACACCGTGCTGTCGTACATCGATGCCGGCCACCAGGACGGCGCCAAGCTGCTGGCTGGCGGCAAGCGCATCCTTGAAGAAACGGGCGGCACCTATGTCGAGCCCACCATCTTCGATGGCGTGACCAACGCCATGAAAATCGCCCAGGAAGAGATCTTCGGCCCGGTGCTGTCGGTCATCACCTTCGACAGCGCCGAAGAAGCCGTGGCAATTGCCAACGACACGCCGTATGGCCTGGCGGCGGGTATCTGGACCGCAGACATCTCCAAGGCCCACAAGACGGCACGCGCGGTGCGCGCTGGCAGCGTCTGGGTCAACCAGTACGACGGCGGCGACATGACCGCGCCGTTCGGTGGTTTCAAGCAGTCGGGCAATGGCCGTGACAAGTCGCTGCACGCGCTGGAAAAATACACCGAGCTGAAGGCGACCTGGATCAAGCTGTAATCCACTAGCGCCTTTTCGCGGTGGTTCGGCATTCCGAGCCACCGCGATGCTTCATACCCACTGTTTGCGCCCCGGAGGCCGCCATGCGTTGGGGCACCTACTTCGCCGTGCTGGCATCCGTGCTCAGCGTCGGGCTTGCCTTGGGCGTGAGCATGCCGCTGGTGTCCCTGCGCCTCGAAAGCTGGGGTTACGGCAGCTTCGCCATCGGCGTCATGGCGGCGATGCCCGCCATTGGCGTACTGATCGGCGCCAGCCTGGCCAGCCGCCTGGCCGGCTGGGTGGGCGTGCCCACGGCAATGCGCCTGTGCCTGTGGGGCGGGGCGCTGTCGATTGGCCTCGTGGCGCTGTTGCCCAGCTATGCGCTGTGGTTGCTGCTGCGGCTGATGATCGGCATGTCGCTGACCGTGGTGTTCATCCTTGGCGAAAGCTGGATCAACCAGTTGGTGGTCGAGCATTGGCGCGGGCGGCTGGTGGCGCTGTATGGCAGCAGCTATGCACTCAGCCAACTGGCCGGGCCGCTGGTGCTGGGCTTTCTCGGCTCGGACGATGACTTTGGCTTCTGGGCCGCCACCGGTTTGCTGTTGCTGGCGCCGTTGGTCCTGCTGGGGCGCGGCGGGGCGCCCAGCACCGAGGCCTGCAACGTGACCTTTGGCGACTTGCTGGGCTTCTGTCGGCGCTTGCCGGTGATCGCCTGGGCCATCGCGCTGTTTGCCGCATTCGAGGCGATGATTCTGACCTTGCTGCCGGTGTATTGCCTGCAGCAGGGTTTTACCGCCGAGGTGGCGCTGTTCATGGTGGGGACGGTGGTGGTGGGGGATGCGGTGTTGCAGTTGCCGATTGGCGCGCTGGCTGACCGGATGTCCCGGCGCACGCTGTTCAGCGGCTGTGCACTGTTGCTGATGGTGTCCAGCCTGGCGATTCCGCTGCTGTTGCACACACCGTTGATCTGGCCGTTGTGGGTGCTGTTCGGCGCCAGTGCGGGCGGGCTGTTTACCCTGTCGCTGGTGTTGATTGGCGAACGCTACCGCGATGATGCGCTGGTGCGCGCCAATGCCCATGTGGCGCAGTTGTGGGGTATTGGCTGCCTGCTGGGGCCGTTGCTGGCCGGGGCTGGCAGCCAATGGGTCAGCGGGCATGCGCTGCTGTGGTTGATGGCAGCGGGCGCTGCCGGGCTGGTGCTGCTGACCCGGCGCAAGGATGCCTTCGAGCCGGCGCCGGTCTGAGCCACCGCCATCGCGGGGCAAGCCCGCTCCCACGCCGAGTGTGGGGGCACCGTTCTGCGACAGCCTGCGATGAGGTCACCACAAGCGTGCACTAACCTGAAGGCTCAGGCGAACAAAGCGTGGGAGCGGGCTTGCCGCGCGATGCGGCTACAGCATCTTCTCCAACCCCACCGCCTTGCTCACCCAGGCATTGAAGCGCCGCCACCAGCCGCCCGGTTCGGTCAGCAGGACGTGGCGCTGGCCGTTGTCCTCGGTCACCCAGACCATCTTGCCGTCGAGCAACTGCGGCTGGTAGCTCAGCGCCGGCGCCATACCCTGCAACGCCAGCTCGCGGGTGTATTCGGCAAGCTCCGGGCTGTCTACCAGCACCCCGACTTCGGTGTTCCACAGCACCGAACGGGGGTCGAAGTTGAACGAACCGATAAAGGTCTTGTGCCGGTCGAACACCATCGCCTTGCTGTGCAGGCTGGAATCGGAGCTGCCGCGCAAGGTCAGGCCGCGGCGGCTGATGGCGTCGCCCGGCTGGCGGCGCAGCTCGTACAGTTCGACGCCGTGCTCCAGCAGCGCGCGGCGGTAGGGCGCATAGCCGCCGTGCACCGCCGGCACGTCTGTGGCTTCCAGCGAGTTGGTCAGCAGCTTGACCGAGGCACCGGCATCGGCGCGGCTGGTCAGGTACAACAGGCCCGGTTGCCCGGGCACGAAATAGGCCGACACCAGAATCAGCTCGCGGTGCACGCCGTCAAGCTCGGGGGCCAGTTGGTGGCTCATCAGCAGTTGCGTGTCCGGCTCGCCTGCGGCCAGCACCTTGCTCGGCGCGTCCCACAATGCCTGGCTGTGGGCCCAGATCAGTTCGTTGCGCCAGACGTCCAGGCGCGGCTGGGTTTGGTAGGCCATCAGCCGCTCGTAGGCCGCCTTGCGGTCAATGCGTGCCTTGGCCAGCCAGGTCTCCAGGCGCTGGCGGCTGGCGCGCAGGTCGTCGCCATCGGGCTGGCGCCACAAGTAGTCGTTGATCGGCCGGCTGAGCGCGCTGTTCCAGTACTGGTCGAAGCTGTGCCCTAACTGCTCGGCCACAGGGCCAACGCTCAGCAGGTCGATGTCGGTGAAGTTCAGGTTGGGTTCGGCGTCGAAGTACTCATCGCCCAGGTTGCGCCCGCCGACGATGGCCATGCTGTTGTCGACCAGAAACAGCTTGTTGTGCATGCGCCGGTGCTGGCGCGACAGGTTCAGCAAGCGGCCTGCGGCGCGGGTCGCGCCAGTGCCGCGGCCCAGGTGCAGGGGGTTGAACACGCGGATCTGGATGTTCGGGTGGGCGGCCAGGGTGCCGATCAGCGTATCCAGGCCGTCGCTTGCGGTGTCGTCCAGCAACACCCGCACGCGCACGCCACGGTCGGCCGCGCGCAGTAGCTCGTGCACCAGGGCGCGGGTGCTGAGGCCGTCATGGACGATGTAGTACTGCACGTCGATGCTGGTTTGCGCGTTGCGGATCAGCTCGGCACGGGCGCGGAACGCCTCGTTGCTGTTGGGCAGCAGGCGAAAGCCCGAGCGCCCTTGATACGGCGCTGCCTGGCGCAGCACCGAGCGGCCGAACGCCGAATCGCTGGCCGGCAACGCCTGGCTGACATTGCGCGGGGTACTGACGCTGGCGCAGCCGGCAAGGCCGAGCAGCAGCGCCAGCAGCAGAGGCACAGCTCGCTGGAGTCTCAAGGGTGATGCATCCTGTGGGGCAAGGGCTTGGGGCTTGGACCACCGAATGCGCGGCAAAGTTACCCGCCGTGCAGCTCGGCCTGCAGCAGGCGCATGGCGGTTTCCCCAACCTTGCGCACGGCGGCTTCGATCTGCGGGGTTGGCCGCGCGGCGAAGTTCATGCGCAAGCAGTTGCGGTACTTGCCCGACGCCGAAAAGATGCTGCCTACGGCAATCTGTACGCCTTGTTCCAGTAAAGCCCGGTTCAGGCGCAGCGTATCGAAACTTTCCGGCAATTCCACCCACAGCATGAAACCGCCCTGGGGCCGGCTGGCGCGGGTGCCGGGCGGGAAGTAGCGGGTCACCCAGTCGCTCATCTGATCGCGGGCGCGCTGGTACTGGCTGCGCATGCGGCGCAGGTGCGGCTGGTAGTGGCCCTCGGCAATGAAGTCGGCAATCGCCAGTTGCGGCTGGCAGGCGGTACAGCCGGTGCTGATGTACTTCATGTGCAGCACCCGCTCCAGGTACCGCCCAGGCGCTACCCAGCCCACGCGCAGGCCGGGCGCCAGGGTCTTGGAGAACGAACTGCACAGCAACACGCGGCCATCGTCGTCGAATGACTTGACTGTGCTTGGCCGTGGGTAGGTGTAGGCAAGGTCGCCATACACGTCGTCTTCGAGAATCGCCACGTCGTAGCGCTGGGCGAGGGTCAGCAGGGCCTTCTTGCGTGCCTCGGGCATGATGTAGCCCAGCGGGTTGTTGCAGTTGGGGGTGATCTGGATGAGCTTGATCGGCCACTGCTCAAGGGCCAGCTCCAGCGCTTCGAGGCTGATGCCGGTGATGGGGTCGGTGGGGATCTCCAGCGCCTTCATGCCCAGCCCTTTGAGGGTTTGCATGGCGCCGTGGAAGCTCGGCGAGTCTACCGCGACGATATCGCCGGGCTCGCACACCGCGCGGATGCTGCACGACAGCGCTTCGTGGCAACCGGTGGTCACCACCAGGTCGGCGGTGCCCAAGCGGCAGCCGGAATCGAGCATCAGCCGGGCGATCTGCTCGCGCAACTGTACGTTGCCGTGGATGTTGTCGTAATACAGCCCTGGCATGTCCAGGCGCCGGCTGATCTGCGCCAGGCTGCGCAGCAACGGCTTGAGGGTGGGGCTGTCGATATCGGGCATGCCGCGCCCAAGCTGGATGACGTCCGGGTGCGGCGTGCTGCGCACCAGCTCCAGCACCTGCTCCCACTGCGAGATATCCACAGGGCGCTGTGCCGGGCGGCTGATGGCGGGTAGGGCGGGTAGCTGGCGGTCTTCGGCAACGAAGTAGCCGGACTTGGGCCGTGGCGAGACCAGGCCGTTGTCTTCGAGCATGCGGTAGGCCTGCTGTACGGTGCTCAGGCTGACGCCGTGCTCGACGCTCAGGGCGCGCACCGAAGGTAGGCGCTGGCCGGGGCGATACAGGCCCTGCTCGATGCGCGAGCCGAGCAGTTCTGCCAGGTTGAGGTAGAGCGTCACGGCATACTCCGGGGTGGTTCTGTAGGCAGGGACCGATACAGATCGTAGCAAAATACTCCATTCAGCGCGTACTGCGCTAATTCTGTATGGAAATAATAAACAGGGGTTGAATCTGTATCGCCATTACCTGCCGGGCGCAAGCTGTGCACACAGTATCAACTGAGTGGGAGATCGCAGCGATGGGAAGTTTCAGTGATGTGCGTGTGCAACTGTTGGCCAAGGAACTGGAGGCCGGTCAAGCGAGCAATGTCTACGATCCGCTCGCCAACCTGAGCCGCTGGGGCATGATGCTGCATCGCTGGCGCACCCGCCGGTCGCTGCTGGAGCTCGATGCGCGGCAATTGCGTGATATCGGGCTGAGCTGGGAGCAGGCCCGCGAAGAGGGCTGCAAGCCGTTTTGGCGTGAATGAGCCACTGTGGCTGCAAAGCGCGACTTCTGTAGGAGCGGCCTTGTGTCGCGAAAGGGCTGCGCAGCGGCCCCGGTATCTGCGCCTCCTGCAAATCCCGGGGCTGCGACGCAGCCCTTTCGCGACACAAGGCCGCTCCTACACTAAGGCCGCGTCGTTTTTGATTTTTGTGGAAGCTGGCCTCTACAGCAACTCTTTAAGCCGATACCACAACATCCCCAACGCCAGCAGCGGCGAGCGCAGCAACTGGCCGCCAGGGAAGGTTGGGTGGGGCACCTTGGCGAACAGGTCGAAACGCCCGCTGTGCTGCCCGCTGATCGCTTCGCCAAGCAGGCGCCCGGCCAGGTGGGTGGCGTTGAGGCCGTGCCCGGAGTAAGCCTGGGCGTAGTACACATTGGGCTGCCCGGCCAGGCGGCCGATCTGCGGCAGGCGATTGGCGCCAATGCCGATCATGCCGCCCCATTGGTAGTCGATGCGCACATCTGCCAGTTGCGGGAATACCTGCAACATCTTCGGGCGCATGTACGCAGCGATGTCCTTCGGGTCGCGCCCGGAATAATGACAGGCGCCACCGAACAGCAGGCGGTTGTCGGCTGACAGCCGGTAATAATCCAGCGCCACCCGCTGGTCGCATACCGCCATGTTTTGTGGCAACAACTGGCGGGCGCGCTCTTCACCCAGCGGCTCGGTGGCGATGATATAGCTGCCGGCGGGCAGTACCTTGCCGCCCAGTTCGCGGTTGAGGTTGTTGTGGTAGGCGTTGCAGCACAGCACGAGGGTCTTGGCCCGCACCTGGCCCTGGGCGGTGTGCACCGTGACTTGTGTGCCGTAGTCGATGCGGGTGACCTCGGACTGCTCGAACAGCTGCACCCCCAGGCGCGCAGCGGCGGCGGCTTCGCCGAGGGCAAGGTTGAGCGGGTGCAGGTGGCCCGAACCCATGTCGACCAGGCCGCCGACATAACGCTCGGCGCCAACCACACTGTGGATATCTTCCTTGGCCACCAGCCGCAGTTCGTGGGCATACCCCAGGCTGCGCAGGGCCTCGGCCTCTTCGGCGAAGCCTTGCAGCTCGGCAGGTTTGTTGGCCAGGTCGCAATAGCCCCAGGTCAGGTCGCAGTCGATGGCGTGCCGGGCAACGCGCTCGCGGACAATCTCGACGGCCTCCAGGCCCATCAGCTTCAAGCTGCGCACGCCGTCTTCGCCAAGCACCGGCAGGAACTGCTCAAGGCCGTGGCCGACGCCGCGAATCAACTGCCCGCCGTTGCGCCCGCTGGCGCCCCAACCGAGCTTGCGCGCCTCCAGCAGGATGACCGAAAACCCACGCTCGGCCAGCTCGATGGCGGTATTGAGCCCCGAATAGCCACCGCCAACCACACACACATCGGCGCTGTGTTCGCCCTGCAGGAACGGGTGAGCGGGGTGCGGCGCGCTGCTGGCGGCATAGTAGGAGGCGGCGTGCTGCGCGCTGTGGATCATGGAGGAGCGTCCTGGGTTGAGGCGAAAGGTGGAGCATAGGCAACTGGCCAATCGCGGGGCAAGCCCGCTGCCACGAAGACCGCGCCTGCCATCGCGCGATTGGCCTTATACTGCGGCGCACACCTGACCGATGCGATGCCATGTCCTGCAATAGCCACAAGATCCACTTCCTGCGCGAACTCATCCCTTCGTTCGAGTGCGAGCCCGGCTGCCACGACTGCTGCGGCCCGGTGACCACCTCGGCCGAAGAAATGGCCCGCCTGCCGCGCACGTCACAAAAGCAGCAGGAGGCCGCCCTGGAGCGCCTGGACTGCGTCCACCTCGGCCCCAACGGCTGCACCGTCTATGAAGAGCGCCCGATGATCTGCCGCCTGTTCGGCACCACACCGCGCCTGGCCTGCCCGCGAGGCCGAGGGCCCGCGCAAGCCATCGAGGCCGAGGCCGAACAGCTGGTGCATCAGTTCATTGCCAGCACGCGGCAAGTGCTGGTTTGAGCGTCAGTCCGGGATCGGCAAGCACAGGCTCTCTTTGACTTCTTCCATCACGATGTAGCTCTTCGATTCGCGCACATGCGGCAGCTTGAGCAGGATGTCGCCGAGCAGCTTGCGGTACGAGGCCATCTCGGAAATCCGCGCCTTCACCAGGTAGTCGAAGTCACCCGACACCAGGTGGCACTCCAGCACATGGGGCAACTTGAGCACGGCTCGGCGGAATTCTTCGAAGGTGTCGCCAGACTTGTAGTCCAGGCTGATTTCGACGAACACCAACAGGCTGCCCTTGAGGTGCTGCGGGTTCAGCCGGGCGTTGTAGCCCATGATGATCCCTTCGCGCTCCAGGCGGCGCACGCGCTCGGTGCAGGGGGTGGTCGACAGCCCGACTTTCTCGCCCAGTTCGGTGAAGGAAATACGCCCGTCATTCTGCAGGATGCGCAGGATGTTACGGTCGATCTTGTCCAGTTCACGCTTGCTTTGGTGCTGGGTTCGCATAGGGGATGCCGCTCCGTGAAAGGCGTTTGTGCCGAGAATTCTCGCCAAATATAGGCCTTTATATAGTGAATTGCACTGGCCTTTGCTTCCTATACTGCGCGCATCCATGCCATTCCAACAAAACAGCGCGGTGCGCCGCGTGCGAGGGGTAAACGATGCGAGTTCTGGTACTTGGTAGCGGTGTGATCGGAACCGCCAGTGCCTATTACCTGGCCCGGCAAGGTTTCGAGGTAACGGTGGTCGACCGCCAGCCAGCGGTGGCCATGGAAACCAGCTTTGCCAACGCCGGCCAGATCTCGCCCGGCTACGCCTCGCCCTGGGCCGCGCCGGGTGTGCCGCTCAAGGCCATCAAGTGGCTGCTGGAGCGCCACGCCCCGCTGGCCATCAAGCTCACGGGCGATGTCGACCAGTACCTGTGGATGGCGCAGATGCTGCGCAACTGCACCGCCAGCCGCTACGCGGTGAACAAAGAGCGCATGGTGCGGTTGTCCGAATACAGCCGTGACTGCCTCGACGAACTGCGCGCCGAAACCGGCATCGCCTATGAAAGCCGCACCTTGGGCACCACGCAGCTGTTCCGTACCCAGGCTCAGGTCGATGCCGCTGCCAAGGACATTGCCGTGCTGGAGCAGTCCGGTGTGCCGTACGAGTTGCTTGACCGTGATGGCATCGCCCGCGTGGAGCCGGCTCTGGCCGGCGTCAAAGGTATCCTCGCCGGCGCCCTGCGGCTGCCTAACGACCAGACCGGCGACTGCCAGCTGTTTACCACCAAGCTTGCTGAAATGGCCATCAAGGAAGGCGTTGAATTCCGCTTTGGCCAAGACATCCAGCGCCTGGACTTCGCCGGTGACCGCATCAATGGCGTGTGGGTCGACGGCAAGCTGGAAACCGCCGACCGCTATGTGCTGGCACTGGGCAGTTATTCGCCGCAGATGCTCAAGCCGCTGGGTATCAAGGCGCCGGTCTACCCGCTCAAGGGTTACTCGCTGACGGTGCCGATCACCGATGCCAGCATGGCGCCGACCTCGACCATTCTCGACGAAACCTACAAGGTTGCGATCACCCGTTTCGACAACCGCATCCGGGTGGGCGGCATGGCCGAAATCGCAGGTTTCGACCTGACGCTGAACCCGCGTCGGCGCGAAACGCTGGAGATGATCGTCAACGACCTTTATCCTCGCGGCGGCGATCTGAGCCAGGCCGATTTCTGGACCGGCCTGCGCCCGGCAACCCCGGACGGCACGCCCATCGTTGGCGCCACCCGCTACCGCAACCTGTTCCTCAATACAGGCCACGGCACGCTGGGCTGGACCATGGCTTGCGGCTCCGGGCGCCTGCTGGCAGACCTGATTGCACGCAAAAAGCCGCAGATCAGCGCCGAAGGCCTGGATATTTCTCGCTACGGCAACGAACGGGAAGTGTCCAAGCAGGGTCATACGGCGCCAGCGCACCAGTAATGGCCAATCGCTGGGCAAGCCCGCTCCCACGGTTGGGTGGGGCGGGCTCGCGCCGTGATCAGTCTGAAACACCGAGTTCAACCACTATAAGGCAGCACCGCCATGCGCCCCGCCCGCGCCCTGATCGACCTCCAGGCCCTGCGCCACAACTACCGCCTTGCCCGAGAACTGACCGGCGCCAAGGCGCTCGCCGTGGTCAAGGCTGACGCCTACGGGCATGGTGCGGTGCGGTGTGCACAGGCGCTGCAAGCCGAGGCCGACGGCTTTGCCGTGGCCTGCATCGAAGAAGCGCTGGAACTGCGTGCGGCCGGCATCAAGGCGCCAGTGTTGTTGCTCGAAGGCTTTTTCGAGGCCAGCGAGTTGGCGCTGATCGCCGAGCACGACCTGTGGTGCGTGGTGCATTCGCTATGGCAGCTCGAAGCCATTGAGCAGAGCGGGGTGCACAAGCCGCTGACGCTGTGGCTGAAGATGGACACCGGCATGCACCGTGTCGGCATCCACCCCAAGGATTACCACAGCGCCTACCAGCGCTTGCTGGCCAGCGGCAAGGTGGCGCGCATCGTGCTTATGAGCCACTTCGCCCGCGCCGATGAACTCGACGTCGATGCCACCGCCCAGCAAGTGGCGGTGTTCGACGCCGCACGCAAGGGCCTGGCGGCAGAGTGCAGCCTGCGCAACTCGCCGGCGGTGCTGGGCTGGCCGGCTATCAAGAGCGACTGGGTGCGCCCCGGCATCATGCTGTATGGCGCCAGCCCGTTCGAGGTCGAACAGGCCCAGGCCAGCCGTCTGCAACCGGTGATGACCCTGCAATCGCGCATCATCAGCGTGCGTGAACTGCCCGCTGGCGAGCCGGTCGGCTACGGCGCCCGGTTCATCAGCCCACGCCCCACCCGCGTCGGTGTGGTGGCCATGGGTTACGCTGACGGCTACCCACGCCACGCGCCCACTGGCACGCCGGTTGTGGTGGCTGGCAAGCGCACCGGGCTGATCGGCCGGGTGTCGATGGACATGCTCTGCGTCGACCTCACCGAGGTGCCCGAGGCCACCGTCGGCAGCCCGGTGGAGCTGTGGGGCAAGCAGGTGCTGGCCAGCGACGTGGCGCAGCAGGCCGATACCATCGCCTACCAGATCTTCTGCAACCTCAAGCGAGTGCCGCTGGAGTACATCGGCGAATAAACCGCAGAAGCGGACCGGTTGCGGGGCGTGTGTGTTGTAAATACTGAACGGCGTTGCCATCATATCTCCCACACATCCCCCCACCTCGACCGTTTCTGGAGGCGCACGCATTGGACGTCGGTGAACGACTGCAAGCCATTCGCAAGCTCAAAGGCCTGTCCCAGCGCGAACTCGCCAAACGCGCCGGGGTGACCAACAGCACCATTTCGATGATCGAAAAGAACAGCGTCAGCCCTTCGATCAGCTCGCTGCGCAAGGTGCTGAGCGGCATTCCGATGTCCATGGTCGAGTTCTTCTCGGTCGAAATGGCGCCTGAGAGCCCTACGCAGATCGTCTACAAGGCCCACGAACTGATCGACATTTCCGACGGCGCCGTGACCATGAAGCTGGTCGGCAAGTCGCACCCCAACCGCGCCATCGCCTTCCTCAACGAGGAATACCCGCCGGGCGCCGACACCGGTGAAGAAATGCTCACCCATGATGGCGAGGAAACCGGCATCCTGCTCGAAGGGCGCCTGGAGCTGGTAGTAGGGGCCGAGACGTTTCTGCTCGAAGCGGGCGATAGCTACTACTTTGAAAGCACCCGCCCGCACCGTTTTCGCAACCCTTTTGACGAGCCGGCACGGTTGATCAGCGCGGCGACCCCGTCGAACTTTTGATCCAGCGCAGTGCATTGATTCGCCAATACCCTTTCTAGGAGTGGGGTCGTTTCACGGCCTGCGGGTTCCCGCTATACTTTTCAACGCTCGCGATACCGTGGCCGCGGGCGTGATTAGCCACCATGAGGGTGTTCGCGTGAACCAGATCAAGAAGATGCTGGCCGTACCAGCAGCTGTACTCGCCCTGTGGGCAGCCAGCGCAACCGCTGCAACCAATGACGATATCGCCAAGCGCCTTGAACCGGTCGGCCAGGTGTGCGTCCAGGGCCAGGAATGCAAAGGCATGGAAGTGGCAGCTTCGGCAGGTGGCGGCGGCGCCAAGACGCCCGACGAAATCATCGCCAAGCACTGCAATGCCTGCCATGGCACCGGCCTGCTGGGCGCGCCGAAAGTCGGCGACACCGCCGCCTGGAAAGAACGCGCCGACCACCAGGGCGGCCTCGACGGCATCCTGGCCAAGGCCATCACCGGCATCAACGCCATGCCGCCGAAGGGCACCTGCTCCGATTGCTCGGACGACGACCTCAAGGCTGCGATCCAGAAAATGTCGGGGCTGTGAGCCGCAGCTGATTTCAAGCAAGCCCGCCTTTGATGGCGGGCTTTGTTTTTCTGCTTACCAGGTAGTATCTCCGCCGACCTGATGAGCTCGGATCAGGGCGTCTTCTTTCCTGCTACCAGCTTTTGAACCATCTTGACGGTCTGGAGGTAGGCCGACTCCACCTCGGAGGGCTGCGTGGTTAGCTGGGCACGAAACTTGGAGTATTCCGTTTCGGCATGCGCAATAGCTTGCTGATGGCTGACCTTGCCGGCACCTTGCAGGGCTTTGCCGCCCATCGCCAGGATCAATTGCTCAAGGTGGGACAGCCAATCCTTCATGTAGGTCGGCTCTTGGTTCATGGCTCGGAATTCAGCAGCATCGAAGTAGGCCGAGACCAGCGTATTCAGGCGTCTCAGCTCATTGGAGTCGAGGTAGTTCTTGGCATTTCCCACTTCTGCCTTGGTGGGTTGGCTCCCGGCAAAAGACAGCAGCCCCATGAAGGGCTTGCCCGCATCAGCACGCTGCGCGATCACTTCGGCAGCGGTCTGGCCGTGGGCCGCGTAGTGCAGCTTGTTCTGAACGGCCTTGAAGAACATCACGCTGGCCTCAGCCTTGGGATCGTAATCCACGCTGGTGGCATAGAGGTCGAGCACTTGCCGGTAAAGCACTTTCTCGCTTGAGCGGATGTCGCGAATGCGATCCAGCAGCTCTTTCCAATAACTGCCGCCGCCTAGATTTTTCAGGCGAGCGTCGTCCATGGTGAAGCCCTTGACCAGATACTCGCGTAGGCGCTCGGTGGCCCAGATGCGAAAGCGAGTCCCTTGTTGAGACTTTACTCGGTAGCCGACCGAGATGATGACGTCGAGGTTATAGAAGTTGGTAGGTTTGGTAGAAAATTCGGAAATACCGATTTTTCTCATCACGTGCTCAGGGACTAGTTCACCCTCATCGAAAACGTTCTTGATGTGCTCGCTGATGGTCGATTTAGCTTTGCCAAACAGGGTTGCCATCTGGTCCTGGCTCAGCCAGACCGTGTCACCGTCGAGCCGCACATCAATGGCGGGTGCGTCGCCTCGCTGGTACAGGACGATATCGCCCGTTGGTTGTTCACTCATGTCTGCGCTCCTTCCTGTTCCGCAACGATGGCGTTGATTTACGCCCTCAGTTCAGCCTGCGCGCAACAATACAGCTGATATCGGCATTGGGCGACCCGATAGCGGCACTGGCAACCAACTTGGTCGCATATGGGTCCAAATGCTGACTTTCAGATATCGCAGGAGGCCCCGATGCACCTCTGCTCCATAGATCTTGCCGTTGAACAGGCCCTCTCGCGCCTGCCGGCCCACATCCACATGGGCCTGCCCTTGGGCCTGGGCAAGCCCAATGCCTTCGTCAATGCGCTGTACGCCCGCATCCGCGATCTGCCTGAGCGCCGTCTGACCCTCTACACCGCGCTGTCGCTTGGCCGCCCTGCGCTTGGCAATGGCCTGCAGCGGCGTCTGCTGGAGCCGTTCGTGGAGCGGGTATTCGCTGACTATGAGGAGCTGACCTACCTGGCCGACCTGCGCGCTGGCAGCTTGCCGCCGAACATCCGCGTCGAGCAGTTCTTCATGCAGCCCGGCAGCCTGCTGCACAGCGAGCAGGCGCAGCAGGACTATGTCAGCAGCAATTACAGCCACGCCGCCCGCGACATCAATGCCAAGGGCCTGAACCTGGTGGCCCAACTGGTGGCCGCCGCGCCCGAGCGCCCGGGCCACCTGAGCCTTGCCTGCAACCCCGATATCACCCTCGACTTGCTGCCGATGATCGAACGCCGCCGCGCGGCGGGCGAAACCATTTTGCTGCTCGGCCAAGTGCATGCCGAACTGCCGTACATGCCCGGCGACTCGGAGCTGGCCATCGACGATTTCGACCTGCTGATCGATACTCCCGAACAGCGCCGGCTGTTCAGTACCCCGAACATGCCGGTGAACACGCAAGACCACTGCATTGGCCTGCACGCCAGCACCTTGGTGCGCGATGGCGGCACGCTGCAGATCGGCATCGGCGCCATGGGCGATGCGTTGGCGGCAGCGTTGCTGGCGCGCCAGGGCGACAACGGCGGTTACCGGGCGCTGCTCGATGAGCTGGACATTCGCCCATGGCAGGCGCTGATCAACCGCGAGGGTGGGCTGGATAGCTTCGCCCAAGGCCTGTACGGCTGCAGCGAGATGTTCGTCAACGGCCTGCTGGCCCTGGCCGAGGCTGGGGTGGTGCGCCGGCCTGCCGATGAGGACGGGGTGCTGGTGCATGGTGGGTTCTTCCTTGGCCCGCGGGATTTTTACCAGCGGCTGCGTGAAATGCCGCTTGAGCAGCGGGCACAGTTCGCCATGACTGGCATCAGCTTCATCAACGAGCTGTACGGCCAGGAAGCGCTCAAGCGCCGACAGCGGCGCGATGCCCGCTTCGTCAACAGCGTGTTCGGCATGACCCTGATGGGCGCCGCCGTGGCTGACCAGCTGGAGGACGGCCGGGTGCTCAGCGGGGTAGGCGGGCAATACAACTTCGTCGCCCAAGGCCATGCGCTGGAGGGCGCACGCTCGGTGCTGCTGCTGCGTAGCTGGCGTGAGGCGGGCGGTGAGGTCAACTCGAACCTGTATTGGACGTATGGGCACTGCACCATTCCCCGGCACCTGCGCGATATCGTCATCACCGAGTACGGCATTGCCGACCTGCGCGGGCAGACCGACAGCGAATGCATTGCCCGGCTGCTGGCGATCTGCGATTCACGCTTCCAGGCCGAGCTGATGGCTCAGGCCAAGGCGGCAGGCAAGCTGGCCAAGGGTTTCGAGCTGGATGCGCGTTACCGCGACAACACGCCCGACCGCCTGGAAGCGATCAGGGCCCGGCATGGGCGGTTGTTCCCCGAGTACCCGCTGGGCACCGATTTCACCGCCGAAGAGCGCGACCTGCTGCGTGCGCTGAACTGGCTCAAGAGCAAGTTCAAGCTGAGCGAGGTGCTGGAGTTGGGCAAGGCCGCGCTGGATGCGCCAGGGCCTGAAGGCTATGAAGCGCACCTGGCGCGCATGCAACTGGCGCAGCCGCAGGGGCTCAAGGAGGAGCTGTACCAGCGCTTGTTGCTGGCAGGGCTTGCCGCTACCCGCTAAACGCGAGAGCGGGCTTGCCCCGCTCATGCCGAGGTTTCGGACACGGTTCTGTGCAGGCCTGTTCAGGCCTCATCGCAGGCTGTCGCCCCCACACAGACACCGTGCTCAACCGCAACATTGCTGGTTGGACCCAATCCTATGGGAAATGATGGCAGTTGTGGCGAGCGGGCTTGTCCCGCGTTGGGCTGCGCAGCAGCCCTGAGGTTTACCCTTGGGTTTTCAGGGGCTGCTGCGCAGCCCAACGCGGGACAAGCCCGCTCGCCACAAGGAGATGTGTCTGGCGAGAACAGGCTTGTACAAAACCATAGAATCTCCCACAGGAATCGGGGTCACACCGCAACACTGCGGCTGTGCACGGTTTCTGTGGGAGCTGGCGCCAGCCTGCGATGAGGCCCGGGCAGGTGTTCGGGCCTTACTCGATGAAGGTAACCACGCCACCTTCCAACGATTTGACCCGGGCCAGCGACTCGACGCGGTAGCCCTGGCTGTCCAGCTCGGCGCGCCCGCCCTGGAACGACTTCTCGATAACGATACCCAGGCCCGCCACGGTGGCGCCGGCCTGCTTGATGATCGAGATCAGCGCCTGCGACGCCTTGCCGTTGGCCAGGAAGTCGTCGATGACCAGCACGCGGTCGCTGCTGTTGAGATGGCGCGGCGAAACCGCCACGGTGTTCTCGGTCTGCTTGGTGAAGGAGTACACCGAGGCTGTCAGCAGGTTCTCGGTCAGGGTCAGCGACTGGTGCTTGCGGGCGAAGATCACCGGCACACCCAGCTTCAGGCCCGTCATCACCGCAGGCGCAATACCCGAGGCTTCGATGGTGACGATCTTGGTCACGCCGGAATCGGCGAACAGGCGGGCGAACTCGTCACCGATCAACTGCATCAGCGCAGGGTCGATCTGGTGGTTGAGAAACGCGTCGACTTTGAGAACCTGATCGGAAAGCACGATGCCTTCTTCGCGAATTTTCTGCTGCAGTGCTTGCACTGTGGATTCCTCGATGGAGCAAAGGTCGCCGCAACACGGCGGCAAAGTTAAAGAGTAAAGGTTGATCAGCGTTTGAGCATCGCCCGGATATCGGCCAGGGCGTTGTTGCCGCGCGCGGCTTTGACTTCCACGGGGGCGTCATCCAAGCCTTCCCAGGCCAGGTCGTCCGGCGGCAGTTCGTCAAGGAACCGGCTGGGCGTGCAGTCGATGATTTCGCCGTACTGCTTGCGCTTGGCAGCGTAGGTGAACGCCAGTGTCTGGCGCGCGCGGGTAATGCCCACGTAGGCCAGGCGGCGTTCCTCTTCGATGGTGTCGGCCTCGATGCTCGAACGGTGGGGGAGGATTTCTTCCTCCATGCCCATGATGAACACGTACGGGAATTCCAGGCCCTTGGACGCGTGCAGGGTCATCATCTGCACGCCTTCGGCGTTCTCTTCTTCTTCCTGCTGGCGTTCGAGCATGTCACGCAGCACCAGCTTGCCGATGGCATCCTCGATGGTCATTTCACCCTCTTCGTCTTTTTCGAGGGTGTTTTTCAGCGCTTCGACCAGGAACCAGACGTTGCTGATGCGAAACTCCGCCGCCTTGTCGCTGGCCGTCTGCTGGCGGATCCAGTTCTCGTAGTCGATGTCGCGGATCATCTCGTGCAGCGCGGCAATCGGGTCGTCCAGCGCGACCTTGTGGCGTACCCCGTCCAGCCAGTGCTTGAAGCGCTGCAGGCGCTCGGTGTAACGGGCGTCCAGGTGTTCGCCAAGGCCCAGTTCTTCGCTGGCGGCATACATCGAAACGCCACGTTCGGTGGCGTAGTTGCCGAGCTTTTCCAGGGTGGTCGAGCCGATTTCGCGGCGCGGCACGTTGATCACCCGCAGATAGGCGTTGTCGTCATCCGGGTTGACCAGCAGGCGCAGGTAGGCCATGAGGTCCTTGACCTCCTGGCGGCCGAAGAAGCTGTTGCCACCGGACAGGCGATACGGCACCTGGTGGTGCTGCAGCTTGAGTTCGATCAGTTTGGCCTGGTAGTTGCCCCGGTAAAGGATGGCGAAGTCGCTGTACGGGCGGTCGGTACGCAGGTGCAGGGTGAGGATTTCCATGGCCACACGCTCGGCCTCGGCTTCCTCGTTCTTGCAGCGGATCACACGGATCTCGTCGCCCACGCCCATCTCGCTCCACAGCTGCTTTTCGAAGGCGTGGGGGTTGTTGGCAATGAGCACGTTGGCGCAGCGCAGGATGCGGCTGGTGGAGCGGTAGTTCTGCTCGAGCATGACGATTTTCAGGGAGGGGTAGTCCTCCTTGAGCAGCATCAGGTTTTCTGGCCGCGCACCGCGCCAGGCGTAGATCGACTGGTCATCGTCGCCGACCACGGTGAACTGGTTGCGCGTGCCGATCAGCATTTTCACCAGCAGATACTGGCTGGCGTTGGTGTCCTGGTATTCGTCCACCAGCAGGTAGCGCACGCGGTTCTGCCAGCGCTCCAGCACCTCGGGGTGCTCCTGGAACAGCTTGACCGGCTGCAGGATCAGGTCGTCGAAGTCCACCGCGTTGAACGCCTTGAGCGTGCGCTGGTAGTGGGTGTAGACAATGGCGGCGGTCTGCTCGCGGGGGTTGCGCGCCTTTTCCAGGGCTTCGGGGGGCAGGATCAGGTCGTTTTTCCAGGCACCGATCATGTTCTTGATCTCGTCGATGCCGTCGTCGCCTGAGTATTCCTTCTGCATGATGTCCGACAGCAAGGCCTTGATGTCGGACTCGTCGAAGATCGAGAACCCCGGCTTGTAGCCCAGCCGCGCGTGTTCCTTGCGGATGATGTTCAGGCCCAGGTTGTGGAAGGTACACACCGTCAGGCCGCGGCCTTCGCCGGGGCGCAGCAGGGTGGCGACCCGCTCTTTCATCTCGCGCGCGGCCTTGTTGGTAAAGGTCATCGCGACGATGTACTGGGCACGGATGCCGCAGTTCTGGATGAGGTGGGCAATCTTGCGCGTGATCACGCTGGTCTTGCCGGAGCCGGCACCGGCGAGCACCAAAAGAGGGCCGCCGACGTAGTCACGGGCTTCCTGTTGCCGGGGATTGAGTCGGGACATGCTAGAACCGGGGGTCGCCAGAAAATAGCCGCGCATTCTAGCAGCATGGGGCGGTTATGGCGTGACCGTCTGACGCCGGAGTCAACGTTTTAACGCAATCGGTTCAGCCAGTGGCCAATCGTCGTGAAAATAGCCGAAATCCCGTTTGCCGGTTGCGCAGCTTTCGCGCAGGATGCACGTCAAAATGCGTCGGACACGGCCAGGGATGGTTTACGACTAAAAATGAAAATCATTTTCATTTGTTGCGGTAGGATATTCCGCATCCGTCGCCTCACCATCTAAGGAGCCTGCTTGTCCACGCCCGCCGAACCCCTGCGTTTGCTGTTGCTGGCCGATGAGCCCGAGTGGGCGGCGCGCCTGCGCGAATGCCTGCAACCGTTGGTGGGCAGCGCGGTGTTGCTGACTGCGCCAGACTGGGCGTCGGTCGACAGCCTGTTCGCTGGCGACCGCCAGGCCGTGGTGCTGGCAACGCCATCCTTGTTACCCGCGCCCGGGCGTTGCGAGTTGCCGACGGTCTTGCTGCTTGAGCAAGAGCCTGGCGCAACGCCGGTTGGGGTCAGCGACTGGCTGGTGCTGGCGCAACTGACCAGCGATGCCCTGCGCCGCTGCCTGCGCCATGTGCGCGAGCGCGGGGTGCTGGTGGCAACGCTGCAGCGCCTGGCCGAACAGGACCCACTGACCGGCATCGCCAACCGCCAGGGCTTCCAGGCATTGCTGACCACGCGGCTGGCCGAAAACGAAGGGCGTGGCGTGGCCCTGGGCCACCTGGACCTCGACAACTTCCGCCACGTCAATGACGCCCTCGGCCACCAAGGCGGCGACCGGCTGATCCTGCAGGTTGTGGCCCGTCTGCAAAAGCAGTTGGAGGCCGGTGACCAGCTGGCGCGCCTTGGCAGCGACGAGTTCGCCCTGCTGATCGACACCCGCCGCGACCCCAACCGCGCCGAGTGGATGGCCGAGCGGATTGTCGAAGCCTTGACCGAAGCCTACTGGATCGACGGCGAAAGCCTGATGCTCGGCTGCAGCCTGGGCATTGCCCACGCCCGCGCCCAGGCGGGCGCCGACCCTTTGATGTGGCATGCCCATATCGCCATGCGCCAGGCCAAGGGCAGCCAGGGCTGCACCTTCCATGTGTTCAACGAACGCATCAACCGCAACGCCCGCAGCCTCGCCGACCTCGAAAGCGAGCTGCGCCGCGCTCTGCGCCGTGACGAGCTGGAGCTGCACTACCAGCCACGGCTGAACCTGGCCGACGGCAGCATTGTCGGGCTTGAAGCGTTGGTGCGTTGGAACCACCCTGAACGCGGCCTGCTGCCGCCCAGCGAGTTCGTGCCGCTGGCCGAGCAGAGCGGGCTGATCGTGCCGTTGGGCTACTGGGTGATTTCCCGCGCGCTGAGCGATATGCAAACCCTGCGCGAGCGCGGCCTGGCGCCGCTGCACATGGCGGTCAACCTGAGTTTCCGCCAGTTCCAGGACAGCCAGTTGCTGGCCACCTTGAGCCGGCTGATTCTTGAACACGGCGTCGATGCGCGCTGGCTGGAATTCGAGCTGACCGAAACAGCGGTGATGCGCCGCAACGAACTGGTGCGCCAGACCATGGACGCGCTGGGCCGGCTGGGTGTGCGGTTTTCGCTGGATGACTTTGGCACGGGGTTCTCGTCGTTCGTGCACTTGAACAGCTTGCCGATCACTTTGCTTAAGGTCGACCGAAGCTTTGTTGCCGGCATGGAGCAACGTGAAGAGAACCGCAAGCTGGTTCACGCCATGATCAACCTGGCGCACAACCTCAACCTAGAAGTGGTGGCTGAGGGTGTCGAAAGCGAGGAGCAGATGGCGCTGCTGCAAACATTTGGCTGCGATCAGGTGCAGGGTTTTCTGGTCAGCCGGCCGTTGCCGGTGGCGGCGCTGATCGAGTACCTGCTGCAACCCGCGCAGCCAGGCCGCTTGCTGGTGCGCTGAAGCGCAATCGTGGTGGTTGCGGATGGCCTCATCGCAGGCCGTGCTCAACCGCAACATTGCTGGTTGGCCCCAATCCTGTGGGAAATGATAGAGAGTCGTGGCGAGCGGGCTTGTCCCGCGTTGGGCTGCGCAGCAGCCCTGAAAACCCCAGGGGCTGCTGCGCAGCCCAACGCGGGACAAGCCCGCTCGCCACAAGGGAGCTCGCCACAATCCCCCAGGGATTTGCGCCGCCACCTCTGTGGGAGCTGGCGCTAGCCTGCGATGAGGCCTTCCGTTCAGGCCGAGACGGCAGCCTCCAGCTTTGCAGCCCTGCCAATCATCCGCTTCATCCGCCACTCAAAGCCCAGCGTCAGCGCTACCGACGCGCAGCCAAGCCCCAGTGCCAGCCCCCACCAGATCCCCGGCGCGCCGCCGCCCAGGGTAAAGGCCAGCAGCCACGCCGCAGGCGCGCCCACCAGCCAGTAGCACACCGCGCCAATCAGGAACGTGGTGCGGGCATCCTTGAGCCCGCGGATCGAACCCATGGCAATCGCCTGTACGCCGTCGAACAACTCGAACCACGCCGCCACCATCACCAGTTGCACCGCCAGCTGGTAAATCGCCGCAAAGGCCGGGTCATCACGGTTTACCAGCAAACTCACCAGTTGCTCCGGCAACAACAGGAACAGCGCCGCAAAGCCGAGCATCAATGCCGCACCAAAGCCGATGCCGACGCGCCCGGCACTGCGTGCGGCCAGCAGCCTGCCGGCGCCGTAATACAAGCCGACGCGCATGGTCACGGCATAGG
Organism: Pseudomonas farsensis; assembly: GCF_014268805.2. Lineage (GTDB taxonomy): Bacteria > Pseudomonadota > Gammaproteobacteria > Pseudomonadales > Pseudomonadaceae > Aquipseudomonas > Aquipseudomonas farsensis. The sequence continues at coordinate 451,673 of NZ_JABWRF020000002.1, read as the reverse complement.
AAAGCCCGGTCGGGATCATGAACGCGGCGGTGATGATCTGCAGGGCGATCTGGTGCGCGGCAAGCTCGGTGCTGCCCAGCACGCCCATGCACAGCGCGGCGAAGGCGAACAGGCCGACCTCGACCATGTAGGTGCCACCAATCGGCAGGCCCAGCCGCCACAACTCACGCAGCGCTGCCAGCGAAGGCCGTGCCAGGCCCTTGCGCAGCGGGTAGTCGGCATACGCCTTGTGCCAGCGGATATACAGCGCCAGTGCCACTGCCATGCCCACCGAGACCACGGCGGTGACCAGGCCAATGCCCATCAGGCCCAGCTTGGGCAAGCCGTACAGGCCTTCGATCATGGCGTGGTTGAGCAGGTAGTTGAGCACCGTGCCCACCAGGCTGATGACCATCACCGGGGTCGAATGGCCGAGTGCGCTGGTAAAGCCGCGCAGGGCCATGAACGTCAGGTAGCCGGGCAGGGCCAGTGGCAGCAGGGTGAGGAACTGCATGGCCGCATCGACGTTGTCCGGCTGCTGGCCGAACAGCAACAGCACAGGCTTGAGGTTCCACAGCGCCAGCGCCGCCACCAACGCCAGGGCCCAGGCCAGCCACAGGCCGTTCTGTGCAAGGCGCGTGGCGCCCTCGATGTCGTTGGCGCCCTTGCGGATCGCGACCAAGGTGCCGACGGCGGCGATGATGCCCAGGCAGAAGATCGAGATGAACGAATAACTGGCCGCGCCCAGGCCACCGCCAGCCAACGCCTGCGGGCTGATGCGGGCCATCATCAGGGTGTCGGTGAGCACCATCAGCATGTGCGCCAACTGCGAGGCGATCAGCGGCCCGGCCAGGCGCAGCAAAGCCTTGAGTTCGGTAGTGGGCGCGACGTGCATGAAGAAGGTCCTTGTTGGGTGGCGGTAAGCGAGGGGGACGATTCTGAGGCCTGAGTCAACTTTGCACAAAAGGATAAAACCGATCCTTGCCATGAGTATTAGTCATGCCGGTATGATCCCGACATTGCCGTTGTGGCCCAGCAAGTCAGGTGCGTGATGTCCCGTCAGCTCCCTCCGTTGTATGCGTTGCGCGCATTCGAAGCCGCCGCCCGGCTGAATTCCTTCACCCGCGCCGGTGACGAACTGTCGATCACCCAGAGCGCGGTCAGCCGGCATATCCGTACCCTCGAAGAACACTTCGGCTGCCGCCTGTTCGTGCGCGGTGGGCGCAGCCTGCAACCCACCGAAGCCGCGCGCATGCTGCTGCCCGGCGTGCGCGACGGCTTTGCCGCGCTGGAGCGGGCCTGCGATACCCTGCGTGGCGAAGATGACATCCTGCGCATGAAAGCGCCGTCCACCCTGACCATGCGCTGGCTGCTGGCGCGCCTTAGCCGCTTCCGGCATTTGCAGCCGGGCAACGAGGTGCAACTGACCAGCGCCTGGATGGACGTCGACCATGTCGACTTCAATCAGGAGCCGTTCGACTGTGCCGTGTTGCTAAGCGATGGGGTGTTTCCCGCTGATTGGGAGGTGCGCCGCTTGTTCGCCGAGCTGCTGATCCCGGTTGGCGCGCCGGACCTGCTGGCGGAGCCCGCCTGGGACGTGCAGCGCCTGGCCAGCGTCGAGCTGCTGCACCCCACCCCCGACAAGCGCGACTGGCGGGCGTGGCTGGGGCGCATGGGCTTGCTCGATGCGGTATCGCTCAAGGGCGGGCAGGTGTTCGATACCTTGGAGCTGGGCATGATTGCCGCAGCGCGCGGATATGGGGTGTCGATGGGCGACCTGCTGATGGTTGCCGAGGACGTCGCGCAGCGTCGGCTGAGCTTGCCGTGGCCGACAGCGGTGCCCAGCGGCATGGACTACTACCTGGTGTGGCCGCGCACCCGGCCGGGTGCCGAGCGCTTGCAGCGGTTGAGCCGTTTTTTGCAGGATGAGGCGCAGGGCATGGACCTGCCGGCTGTGCAGGTACTCTCGGGCCAGCGCTGATGGCCCTACCGTGCCCGGATGCGATCTGTCTGTAGGAGCGGCCTTGTGTCGCGAAAGGGGTGCGAAGCGCTCCCAGGATTTCTGCACAACGCTGATATGGCAGGGGCTGCTACGCAGCCCTTTCGCGGCACAAGGCCGCTCCTACAGAGAAACCACGGCCAGACGCGATAGTGATGCCAGACGCGGTCCTCGTGGCCGCGCTAGAGCCCTCGCCGCAACGCACAGCGCAAAGGTTTGCGAATACCCGTCGCCGACACTCAAGTATTCCCTGGCGCCGCCGATCCACTGGCACCAGCGTCCCGGAAGAGGGCGCGATTTCCCGTCGATAATGAAGCGGGTGGTCAGCGTGATCAGGATGATCCCGGCCTCTTGCCAGGAGCTTCTCATGTCTCAACCGCGTGCCCGCATAGCCTCGCAGCTCGGCATCGCCCTCGCCATCGTGCTGGCGCTGGTGATCACCGGCAGTACTTTGTTCGCCCTGCGTTCGCTGGACGATGCCAACCTGACTACCCGTCAGCAGCACTTGGGTAGCGAAGCGCGTCTGCTGGCTGACCAGCTCGACACTTTCCATGGCTCGCTCAAGGAAAACACCCAGCGCCTGAGCGGCCTGTTCGAGCGGCGCTTTGCCACCGGCCTGAGCCTGCACGCAGGCGAGACGGTCAATGTGGCCGGCGCCGCTACCCCGGCGCTGTACCTGGGTGAGCAACTGCTGAACAACAACTTCCAGGTGGTCGATGAGTTCCAGCAGATGACCGCTGGTATCGCCACGGTGTTCGTGCGTAGCGGCGAAGACTTCGTGCGCATCACCACCAACCTGAAGAAGCAGGACGGCAGCCGCGCCATCGGCACCCAGCTCGACCGCCAGCACCCGGCCTACGCCAAGCTGCTGGCCGGGCAGATGTATGTGGGCCGTGCGGTATTGTTCGACCGCAACTACATGACCCGCTATGTGCCGGTGAGCGACAGCACGGGCAAGGTGATCGCCGTGCTGTTCGTCGGCTTCGACTACACCGACGCGCAGAATGCCCAGTTCGCCAACCTCAAGCGCTTCCGCATTGGCGAGACCGGTTCGTTGGCGATCCGCGACAACCAAGGCCAGTGGCTGGTACCGCCGGCCAACGCCGACCAGGACTTGTTCAGCGTCGAAGCGCCATTCGCCGAAGGCCCTTGGACCGTGATTGCCAGCATGCCCAAGGCAGAAATCCGCGAAGTGACCTGGAGCGTCGGCATGCGCCTGGCCATTGGCAGCCTGCTGGCCATGCTGCTGGCGGTGGTTGCCACGCTATGGCTGCTGCGCCGCAAGCTGCGCCCGCTGGACGATCTGGTGCGTCAGGCCGAAGCCCTTGGCGCGGGCGACCTGAATGCCCGCCTGAACGTCACCAGCCATGACGAGATCGGCCAACTGGCCGCCAGCTTCAACAAGATGGGCGATGCCCTGGCGACCATGGTCGAGCACATTCGCAGCGCCTCCGAGCAGGTGGCCGGGCGTGCGCGTTCGCTGTCGGGGCTGTCTTCAGGTGCCTGCGAGGGCATGGAGCAGCAATCTGGCGAGATCACCAGCATGGCCGGTGCCGTGGAGGAGTTCAGCGCCACTTCGATGAACATCGCCGATAACATGGCCGGCACCGAACGCATGGCCCGCGACAATGCCCAGCAGACCCGCATTGGCCGTGGCGCCATGGACGAGGCGTCGGCATCGCTCAAGCAGATTGCCGATTCGCTCGGCGGTACCGCCGAGGTGATGGACACGCTGGGTGCGCGCTCGCAGGAAATCGGCGGTATTGTCGGCACGATTACCGCCATTGCCGAACAGACCAACCTGCTGGCGCTGAACGCGGCCATCGAGGCTGCGCGAGCCGGCGAGCAGGGCCGTGGGTTTGCGGTGGTGGCTGACGAAGTGCGCGGCCTTGCGGCGCGTACCCGCCAGGCGACTGACGAGATTTCCGGCATGATCGCCAGCATCCAGCAGCAGACCGGGCATGCCATCAGCACCCTGGAACAGGGCAACAAGCTGATGCAGGATGGCCTGTCGCGCAACGACAAGGTGGCCGAAGCGCTGGCGCGTATCGACGAGCAGAGCCGCACGGCCGGTGAGCAGTTTGCTGCGATCAGCCTGGCGACCCAGGAGCAGAGCAGCACCGCGACCGTGCTGAGCCGCAACCTGCAGAGCATTGCCCAGGCCAACAGCGAGCAACGTGACGTGGCCAATGAGCTGGCCAACACGGCGCGCGAGCTGGAAGGCCTGGCAGGGCAGTTGCGTCAGGAAGTGGACCGGTTCCGCATTAACCGGTAGTCAGGATGGCACCGGCTTTGCCGGTGTTCGCGGCACAAGGCCGCTCCTACAGGCGACCGCGATCCTTGTAGGAGCGGCCTTGTGCCGCGAAGGGCTGCAGAGCAGCCCCCAGCGTCAGTGAAGCTCCGCCAGCCCCAACGCCTGTGCGCAGGCCTGCAGCGAGCGCTGCTCGCTCTGCGCATACAGCGCCAGCTCATCCTGCACCTTCAGCCCCAGTGCTTCCTCGAACGCCTCGCGGTTGGCGTTGCTGCCGTAGTTCGCCTGCCCGTCATCGCCCAGGTTGGACTGGAAAATCCCCGCCGCACTCACCGGCAGGAAATCCTCATACACCAGCGCCTCATAATGCACATGCCCTGCGTCGATCAGCCCTTGCAAGCTGCTCGGCCCGCCCGCCTGCCCACGCGCGGCCAGGCCTTTGTCGGTGGCAAAGTAACGGAAGTACGCCAGCCCCTGTTCGCGCATCTGCGCCAGGTCATCCGGGAACGCTGCAAACTGCGCCTTGAGCAGCGCCATGTAGCGCTCGGCATTCGCCTCGGCCGGCGCGCCGCCGAGGGCTGCGCGGGTGGCGTCGAGCAGCCGGTCATACAACTGGCGGCCCTTGGGCGTCAGCGCCGCGCCGCGTTGCTCGATTTCGCCAAAGCGTGCGGTGTGGCTACCTTGGGCGTCATTGAACGCGACCTTTTCCTGCAACGCCTTGAAGCTGGTCTGACGCAACAGGATGGCGTGGCGGCGAGTCGGCGGGCCTTCGACCACGGCCTTGGGCGGGATGCCCTTGGCCGGCATGCCGAGCTGGATCGCGTCGATGTCCAGGGTGCGCGGGGTCAGGTGGTTGATGTGGGGGCCTTTGAACGCCACCACATCGGCAATCAGCCGGTGCTGGTCATGCAGTTGCTGATACTGCTCGGCGGTCACCGTGGCCTCCTGGTGCCAGCGGAACGTGTGCAGGGCCTCTTGCACGAAGGCCTCGGCGTCAGCGGCGCCCAGGCCACCGTCGCGTTCGCACTGGGCGATCAACGCCAGGGCACGCGGGGTGAAAATCTGCCGCTTGGCCAGAATGCCCTGGGCCAGCTCTCGCAGTTGCGGGTTGTCGATCAGCTCCAGGCGCAGCAGCGAGGTGAACACCCGGAACGGGCTGATGTGCAGCGACTGCTCGTGCACCGCGCGAAATGCCGTGGAGTGCACCGGCACGCCGGCTGAACTGAGGTCGTAATAGCCGACCGGTTGCATGCCCATCACCGCGAACAGGCGGGCAATGGTGGCCAGCTCTTCGGCGGTGCCGACGCGGATGGCGCCGTGGCGCTCTTGGTCGAGGCGCTCCACCTCGCCGGTCCAGCGCAGTGCCTGAGCCACCTCGGGTTGCTGCTGCATCACCTGCTGGTTGATTTCGCTCACCAGCTCAAGCAGCGTGCCGTACAGGGGCACTTCCTGTTTGTACATGAGCGACATGGCGGCAGAGAACTGCGCGCGAATGCTGTCGGGGCTGACGAAATCATGGGCGGGCATCGCAAGCTTCCTGGTTAGGTTCGGACACTTACATGAAAGCTGGGAATGCACTTGGCCCACAAGCGAAAAAAAGTGGGCCTTTCATTCCTTTTTTGATCGACCTTTAGGCGGTGGAATGTAGGAGCGCCCAGCGCGAGCTAAACCTGCGCTTGCACCCATTCCACCAAGGCGCGCACTTTCGGCACTTCGGCAGCATGCTCGGCATAGGCCAGGTAATGCGCGCCGTTGCTCGGCATCGCGTGGTCCCAGGCCACCACCAGGCTGCCTTCGGCCAGCTCGCGGGCCACCAGGTAGCGCGGCACCAGCGCTACGCCACAGCCCGACTGCGCGGCGCTCAAGGCCATATAGAACGTATCGAAGCGCGGCCCGTGGTAGCTGTTCTCGGTTTCCAACCCTTGTTGCTGGAACCACTCATGCCAGGCTTCAGGGCGCGAGGTGCTTTGCAGCAAGACCTGCCCGGCCAGTTCGCCAGGCCCGCTCAGGGCATGGCCCTGCAACAGCTCCGGCGCGCACACCGGCAGCACCTCTTCACCGAACAGCTTTATGCAAGTGGCCCCGGGCCAAGTGCCCTGGCCGTAGAAAAACACCACATCGGCCGAGCCCTGAAGCAAGGCGAAGGGCTCCATCTCGTTGCGGATGTCGAGGTGGATGTTCGGGTGGCGTTTGCCGAAGCCCTTCAGGTGCGGGATCAGCCAGCGCACGCCGAAACTCGGCTGAGTGGCTACTTTCAATACTTCGGTCTGCGTGCCGTAGGTGAGCACGTAGCGGCTCGACATATCCACCTGGGTGAGGATCTTGTTCACTTCGGCCAGGTACAGCGAACCTGCCGGGGTCAGTTGCAGGCGGCGGCGGATGCGCAGGAACAGGTGGTGGTGCAGCATCTCTTCAAGTTGCGCCACCTGCTTGCTGACCGCGCTTTGCGTCAGGTGCAGCTCTTCGGCGGCGCGGGTGAAGCTCAAGTGGCGGGCTGCAGCTTCGAAGCACTGCAGGGCGGTCATGGACGGCACCAGGCGTTTGGACATAGCGGTCTCTGTGGCTCAAGTCATTACCTGACGGAATGATATGCGGAATAAAGGTCGTTTGTTGCACCTGTGTAATCGGATTAATACTGACCCACATCATTTTCCACCCTTCACCGATGATAGGAGAAGCACAATGGTTGCTGCATTGCTCGAGCGTCTTGGCGTTGCCGCCTCGGCTTACACCCAGGGTGACTACCCTGTTCACACCCCGATTGACGGCAGCCAGATCGCCTCGGTGAAGCTGCTCGGCAAGGCCGACACCGTTGCCCGCATCGACCAGGCTCACCAGGCCTTCGAAGCCTGGCGCAGCGTCCCGGCCCCGCGCCGTGGCGAGCTGGTGCGCCTGTTCGGTGAAGTGCTGCGCGAACACAAGGCCGACCTCGGCGAGCTGGTCTCTATCGAAGCCGGCAAGATTACCCAGGAAGGCCTGGGCGAAGTGCAGGAAATGATCGACATCTGCGACTTCGCCGTGGGCCTGTCGCGCCAGCTGTACGGCCTGACCATCGCTTCCGAGCGCCCTGGCCACCACATGCGTGAAAGCTGGCACCCGCTGGGCGTGGTCGGCATCATCAGCGCGTTCAACTTCCCGGTTGCGGTGTGGGCGTGGAACACCGCGCTGGCGCTGGTCGCGGGCAACGCCGTGGTGTGGAAGCCATCGGAGAAGACCCCGCTGACCGCGCTGGCTTGCCAGGCCCTGTTCGACAAAGCCCTGCGCGCCTTTGGTGATGCACCGGCCGGCCTTGCACAGCTGGTGATTGGCGGCCGTGAAGCCGGTGAAGCGCTGGTGGATGACCCGCGCGTGCCGCTGGTCAGCGCTACCGGCAGCACCCGCATGGGCCGTGAAGTCGGCCCGCGCGTGGCGGCCCGCTTCGGTCGCAGCATCCTTGAACTGGGCGGCAACAACGCGATGATCCTGGCGCCAAGCGCCGATCTGGACCTAGCCGTGCGCGGCATTCTGTTCTCGGCAGTCGGCACCGCCGGCCAGCGCTGCACCACCCTGCGCCGGCTCATCGTGCACCGCTCGATCAAGGACGAAGTGGTCGCGCGCGTCAAAGCAGCCTACGCCAAGGTGCGTATTGGTGACCCGCGCAAGGACAACCTGGTCGGCCCGCTGATCGACAAGCAGTCGTTCGATGCCATGCAAGGCGCGCTGGCCAAGGCCCGCGATGAAGGTGGCCAGGTATTCGGTGGTGAACGTCAGCTGGCCGACCAGTACCCGAATGGCTACTACGTATCGCCTGCCATTGCCGAAATGCCGGCGCAGAGCGAGGTGGTGCGCCACGAGACCTTCGCGCCGATTCTGTACGTGCTGGCCTATGACGAGTTCGAAGAGGCCCTGCGCCTGAACAACGAAGTGCCACAAGGCCTGTCGTCGTGCATCTTCACCACCGACATCCGCGAGGCCGAGCGTTTCCAGAGTGCGTCGGGCAGTGACTGCGGTATCGCCAACGTCAACATCGGCACCAGTGGCGCCGAGATCGGCGGTGCGTTCGGTGGCGAGAAAGAAACCGGTGGCGGCCGTGAGTCGGGTTCCGATGCCTGGAAAGGCTACATGCGCCGCCAGACCAACACCGTGAACTACTCGCGTGAGCTGCCGCTGGCGCAGGGTATTGTGTTCGACTGATCCTCCGCAGGCGGGGGCTATGCCCCCGGTTCGCGACACAAGGCCGCTCCTACAGGATGATCGCAATACCATGTAGGAGCGGCCTTGTGTCGCGAAAGGGCCGCAACGCGGCCCCATAGGCAAAAAAGAACAATAGCTGGAGCCGGGCCATGTCCGAACTGCGTCAAGAATGTCTGTGGGAACACGTCACTCGGCCAACCGTCGCCGCCCAGGCCCTGGCCGGCGAGCACAAGGCTGACGTCTGCGTCATTGGCGGTGGCATCACCGGCCTGTCGGCGGCCATTCACCTGCTCGAGCAGGGCAAATCGGTGATTCTGCTGGAGGCCTGGAAAATCGGCCATGGCGGCTCGGGGCGCAACGTCGGGCTGGTCAACGCCGGTACCTGGATCCGCCCCGACGACGTCGAAGCCACCCTCGGTCAGGCCCAAGGCAGCCGTTTGAACCAGGTGCTCGGTGCAGCGCCTGCTGAGGTGTTCGCCATGATCGAGCGCCTGGGCATCGACTGCCAGGCCCAGCACAAGGGCACGTTGCACATGGCGCATAACGCCACCGGCCTTGCCGACCTTGAGGCGCGTCACCAGCAATGGTCGCGCCGTGGCGCCGATGTTGAGCTGCTGACCGGCGCCAAGTGCCAGGAATACTGCGGTACCGACAAGATTTCCGCCGCGCTGCTCGACCGCCGCGCGGGCACCATCAACCCTATGGCGTACACCCAAGGCCTTGCTGCAGCGGTAGCGCGGCTGGGTGGCAAGCTGTTCCAGCAATCGGCGGTCGAGGGCCTGGCCCGCGATGGCGACGCCTGGCAGGTGAAAACCGCGCGCGGCGTGGTGCGGGCCGACAAGGTGGTGATTTCCACGGGCGCCTACACCGAAGGCGATTGGAGCAACCTGCAGAAGCATTACTTCCGCGGTTACTACTACCAAGTGGCTTCCAAGCCGTTGCAGGGCGCGGCGGCCGACCAGGTGCTGCGCCACGGCCAAGGCTCGTGGGATACCCGCACCGTGCTCAGCAGCATCCGCCGCGATGACCAGGGCCGGCTGCTGCTTGGCAGCCTTGGGCGGGTCGACAACAAGCCGGCGTGGTTCGTGCGGCGCTGGGCTGACCGCATCCAGAGCCACTATTTCCCACAGTTGGGCAAGGTGGAGTGGGAAATGCACTGGACCGGCTGCATCGACTTCACCCCCGATCACTTGATGCGCCTGTTCGAACCGGCGCCGGGCCTGGTGGCGGTGACTGGCTACAATGGCCGCGGCAACACCACCGGTACCGTCATTGGCCGGGCGTTTGCCGAATTTCTGCTCAAGGACGACCCGGCCAGCCTGCCGGTACCGTTCTCGCCAATGAAACCGGTCAGCGCGCCGTCATTGCGCACCGCGTTCTATGAGTCAGGGTTCTCGCTGTATCACGCCGGGCAGTGCCTGCGGGTGGTGCTGTAGTCGTTTGTAGTCCAAGCACTCTCTTGTGGCTTTGCACCACAAGGCTTTCATCAGGGCTATTCCTTTGCGGCTGGTGGCCGATAAGTACAGCAGGGCCGTAATAGCGGTCAACGGGCATGAACCCAGGCTTGGGTTTGGCCGGTGCGCTGGGTAAGCTGGCGCCAACTGTATTGAGGAGCGAATTCGTGAAAGCGTGGATCTTGATGGTGCTGGCCCTGATGCTGCCAGCGGCGGCGATGGCCGAGGAAGCCAAGGATGGGCCGCCGAAGGTGTCCTATATCACCCTCAGCCCGCCCTTCGTCGGCAACTATGCCCTCGACGGTGGCCCCAAGCTGCGCGTGTACAAGGCTGATGTGGCCCTGCGCGTGACCGGCGACGCGGCAGCTGCTGCGGTAAAACACCACGAGCCGCTGATCCGCAACCAGCTGGTGGCGCTGTTCACCCAGCAAGGTGTGGACAACATGAGCAACGTCGAGGCCAAGGAAGCCCTGCGCCAGGAAGCCCTGAAGCAGGTGCAGCAGGTGATGGAGGGCGAAGAGGGCAAGCCGATCGTCGAAGACCTGCTGTTCAACAACCTGATCGTGCAGTAATCAACGGCTCAGCGCGACGATGGCTGCCCATTGCTCAGCGCTGACCGGCATGACCGACAGGCGGCTGCCCTTCTGCACCAGCGGCAGCTCTTCGAGCGCCGCCTGCTGCTTGAGCAGGCCCAGGCCCAGCACTTGGCCGAAGGTCTGCACATGCTCCACATCTACTGCACTCCACGGGTTTTTCTCGGCGCTGGCCTTGGCGTCGAAGTAGTGGCTTTGCGGGTCTAGCGCGGTGGGGTCGGGGTAGGCTGCGGCGGTGATTCGCGCAATGCCGGCAATACCCGGTTGCGGGCAGCTCGAATGGTAGAAAAAGAACCTGTCACCCACGCTCATGGCCCGCAGAAAGTTGCGCGCCTGGTAGTTGCGCACCCCGTCCCAGCGAGCGTTGCCCAGGCGCGCCAAGGCTTCGATGGACAGCTCGTCGGGCTCGGATTTCATCAGCCAGTAGGCCATGGGTGCTGCTCCTGAAAGAGTTTGAAATAAATAGTTTCATCAAACCGACAGTCGGTTGGCGTCAACGTTTGCGTGTGGCCTCACGTTGACGGAAAATGCGCCGATTTTAAAGCTATACGCTCCGGCAGCCATCCAGAAAGCCGCCGAGCACGGACTGTTGCCTGGGGGGCAATCAAGCAATGAAACAACGCAAACCCGACCTGCTGTGGATCCTCGCTTTCGTTTTCGGTCTGGGTGTCGTCACCACCGGTTACGCGCAAGGCTTGTGGGAACGCAAGGCAGACGCCGCGTACCAGCAGTTGCCGGCCGACCCTGCACAGCAACAGCAGCGCCGCTAACCGCTTTTCTGCGCCTGCTCACTTAGGCGCCAGGTACCAGCCACGGTCCGAAACCGTGCCGCGCAAGGGTACATCCCAACTGGCCTGTGCCAGCCGCTCGACCTTCTGGCATTCATGCGCCAGCCCCAGCAGCAGTGGTTTTTTCCAGGCCTTGCGGCGGCTTTGATAGGCCAGGCTGCGGTCGTAGAAACCGCCGCCCATGCCCAGCCGACCCCCGACTTCATCGAAACCGACCAGCGGTAGCAGGATCAGGTCCAGCGCCCAGATCGGCCGTTGCCGCTTGCGCTCGACGACCGGCTCCGGAATGCGAAAGCGGTTGGGCCGCAGGCGCTCGCCCGGCTCGAAGCGCTGGAACACCATGCGCGTGCGCGGCCAGGCGTGCAGCACCGGCAGGTACACGTGCTTGCCGCGTTTGTGCGCTTCGCGCAGCAGCAGGCGCGGGTCGATCTCGCCATCATTGGGCAGGTACAGCGCGATGTGGCGGGCGCGGCGAAACAGCGGGTGTTGTGCCAGCTGGCGATACAGCCCGGCGGCGGCCTGGCTTTGCTGGGCGGGGGTGAGGGCGCGGCGGGCGTTGCGCAGCAGACGGCGAAGTTGCGGGCGGGTAGGCGGCGCGGTGTCGGTCATGGCACGGGCGATCCCTTGATGGCCTGGTAACCAGAAACGAAAAGCCCGCCGGGCAGGCGGGCAGTTCTGAAGAAGGCTCCCCGATAAGACCGCTATCGGTGTAGCCCTTGAACCCGAAAGTTCAAGGTGGAGATTGCAGGGGGCGTTAAGGCTTTCCGTCGGGCGGACATGCACACCGGCCCCAGCGTGCAACCCCCGTGGTTGTGCGTATCGGCTCAGGGACATAACCGACTGGCGCATCCACCAGGGAGTGGCGCCAGTATACCCATCTCAATCGTTTTTGCTAACCGGGTCGTCGGACAATGCCTGATCGACGCGTTCCAGCAGGTCGCGCACCTGCTCGCGGGTGGTGCCGCCACCGGTGGCTTCCGGGCGTTCCTGGCGGTGCAGCAGCTCGTGGGTAATATTCAGTGCGGCCATGACGGCAATGCGGTCGGCGCCGATGACCTTGCCGCTGCTGCGGATCTCACGCATCTTGCCGTCCAGGTAGCGAGCGGCACCGACCAGGTTGTTACGTTCCTCGGGCGGACAGATGATGGAATATTCCTTGTCGAGGATCTGGACGGTGACGCTATTGCTTGAACTCATGAGTCTTGCTCCAGGGCCTTGAGGCGCAAGATCATTGATTCGACCTTGCGTTTGGCGGTCTCGTTCTTTTCGATCAAGTGGGCGCGTTCCTCGCGCCAGGATTTTTCCTGAGCTACTAAGAGTGCGTTTTGCCGTTTTAGTTGCTCGACCCGCTCGATCAGCGTCTCGAACCGGCTCATCAGCGCTTGCAGGTCGTCTTCTTGCATGGGGTGCACTCGCTTCGCTCCATCGTCGTCACCGGGCGATCATGCCTGCACAGGGGGCGCAGAGCCAGTGCTGATGGTCTTGGCGCGCCTGCCGGTGCTAGGATACAAGGCCTTCATTCTAGTCATTGCGCCGTCTGGCGCCTAGCAGCCCATGCCCAATACCCAATCGCCCTACATCGCTTTCGCCATGCTGCTTTCGAGCAATGGTCACCCCGTCACTCCCGCCGAGCTGCACGGCCTGTTGATCGGCCGCAGCTGCGCCGGCGCAGGCTTCGATGCCGATGCCTGGCTGGCCGATGCTGCGCAGTTGCTCGAAAACGAGCCTGGCGACAGCGTGCGCAACGCCCTGGTTGGCCTGCAGGAAATGGTCAAGGCCGAGCTCACCGGCGAGGACGTCGCCATCGTCCTGCTGCTGCCAACCGACGACGCCGCGCTTGGCGACCGTGCCGAAGCACTGGGCCAGTGGTGCCAGGGCTTCATTACCGGTTTCGGCTTGAACGCCGGCGGCAAGGACCTGTCCACCGAGGCCAAGGAAGTGCTGCAGGACCTGGTGGCGATTTCCCAGGTGCAAGAAGCGCTGGAAGAGTCCGAAGACGGCGAGAGCGACTACATGGAAGTCATGGAGTACCTGCGCGTCGCACCGCTGCTGCTGTACACAGAACTGGCCGCGCCAGCCGCACCTGCGCCCAAGCCATCGCTGCACTGATCGATACGGGGTCGTTTGCCCATGAGCCACATACCCAAGGCGGAGTACGCCCGTCGGCGCAAGGCGTTGATGGCGCAGATGGTCCCCAACAGCATCGCCATTCTGCCCGCCGCTGCGGTTGCCATCCGCAACCGTGACGTCGAGCACGTGTACCGCCAGGACAGCGACTTCCAGTACCTCAGTGGTTTCCCCGAGCCCGAGGCGGTCATTGCGTTGATCCCCGGCCGCGAGCATGGCGAGTATGTGTTGTTCTGCCGCGAGCGCAACCCTGAGCGCGAGCAGTGGGACGGCCTGCGCGCCGGCCAGGACGGCGCGATGCGCGACTTCGGCGCTGACGACGCCTTCCCCATCACCGACATCGACGAAATTCTCCCCGGCCTGATCGAAGGCCGCGAGCGCGTCTATAGCGCCATGGGCAGCAACCCTGAGTTCGACCGGCGGCTGATGGACTGGATCAACGTGATCCGCTCCAAGGCGCGCCTGGGCGCGCAGCCGCCGAACGAGTTCGTTGCCCTGGATCATCTGCTGCACGACATGCGCCTGTATAAATCGGCGGCAGAAGTGAAGGTGATGCGTGAAGCGGCGGCGATTTCCGCCCGCGCCCACGTGCGGGCCATGCAGGCCTGCCGCGCCGGGCTGCACGAATACAGCCTGGAAGCCGAGCTGGACTACGAGTTCCGCAAGGGTGGGGCCAAGATGCCGGCCTACGGCTCTATCGTGGCTGCCGGGCGCAACGGCTGCATCCTGCATTACCAGCAAAACGACGCACCGCTCAAGCATGGCGACCTGGTACTGATCGACGCCGGTTGTGAAATCGACTGCTATGCCAGTGATATCACCCGCACTTTCCCGGTCAGCGGGCGGTTCTCGCCCGAGCAAAAGGCCATTTACGAGCTGGTGCTCAAAGCCCAGCACGCCGCGTTTGCCCAGATTGCGCCGGGCAAGCACTGGAACCACGCCCACGAGGCCACCGTGCAGGTGATTACCGAGGGCCTGGTGGAGCTGGGCCTGCTCAAGGGTGAGGTGCCGGCGCTGATCGAAAGCGAGGCCTACCGCGCGTTCTACATGCACCGCGCTGGCCACTGGCTGGGCATGGATGTACACGATGTGGGCGAGTACAAGGTCGGCGGCCAGTGGCGCGTGCTCGAACCGGGCATGGCGTTGACCGTCGAGCCGGGCATCTACATTGCCGCCGACAACCAGAACGTCGCGAAGAAATGGCGCGGCATCGGCGTAAGGATCGAGGACGACGTGGTGGTGACCAGGCAAGGTTGTGAAATCCTGACGACGGGCGTACCCAGCAGCGTTGCCGAAATCGAAGCGCTGATGCTCGCCGCCCGCGAGGCGGTGGCATGAGCCGGGTCAACCTGGCCATCATCGGTGGCGGCCTGGTCGGCGCCAGCCTTGCACTCACCTTGCAGGCCGGGGCCAAGGCGCGCGGTTGGAAGATTTTGCTGATCGAACCCTTCGCCCCTGGCGACAGCTTCCAGCCCAGCTACGATGCGCGTTCCTCGGCGCTGTCCTACGGCACCCGGCAAATCTACGATCAGCTTGGCCTGTGGGAGGCTATCAGCCGCCGCGCCGAGCCGATCCGGCAAATCCAGGTGTCTGACCGTGGCCGGTTTGGCGCCACCCGCCTGGACGCCGCCGAAGAGGGCGTTGCCGCGCTCGGCTACGTGGTCGAAAACGCCTGGCTGGGCCAGTGCCTGTGGCAGGCCTTCGACCCTGAAGTTGTGACCTGGCGCTGCCCGGCCGAGGTCAAGGCGTTGCAGCCGATTGCCGGTGGCTACCGCCTGCAACTGGACGACGACACCGCGCTTGAGTGCGACCTGGCGGTACTCGCCGACGGGGGCCGCTCAGGCCTGCGCGAGCAGCTCGGCATCCATGTGCGCACTACGCCCTACGACCAGAGCGCGCTGATCGCCAATATCACCCCAGGCGAGGCCCACTGCGGCCAGGCCTTCGAACGCTTCACCGAGCAAGGCCCGATGGCCCTGCTGCCGCTGCCCGAGAACCGCTGCGCGCTGGTCTGGACCCGCCAGGGCATGGACGCCAAGCGCCTGGCCGAGCTCGATGAGCGTAGTTTCCTGCGCGAGCTGCAAGATGCCTTCGGCTACCGCCTGGGCGGTTTGCGCCAGGTAGGGGCGCGGCATCTGTACCCGCTGGCGCTGGTCGAGGCCCAGGAGCAGGTGCGCCCGCATCTGGTGGTGCTGGGTAACGCCGCGCACAGCCTGCACCCGATTGCCGGGCAGGGTTTCAACCTGTCGCTGCGTGATGTGCAGGCGCTGGCCGAGGCGCTGCTGGCTGGCCCGCAACTGCCGGGCGACCTGGCCACGCTACTGGGTTATCACCAACGCCAACGCCTGGACCAGGCGCTCACCATCGGTTTTTCCGACCAGGTCACGCGGCTGTTCGGCAGCAATCAGCCCCTGATGGCCGCTGGCCGCAACATCGGCCTGCTCGGCCTGGATTTGCTGCCCCCGGCGAAAAGCTGGTTCGCCCGCCAGGCCATGGGCCTGGGCACGCGGCCTGACCCGCGAGGCCGCGCATGAGCGAAGCGCGCCGGCTGGCGCGCCGGGCACGCATGCTGCGCTGGTTGCTGAATTTCTACCCACCGTACCTGGGCGCCGGTATTCGCGTGCAGTCGATCAGCCCCGACCTGCGCAGCGTCAAGGTGCGCATGAAGCTGACCCGCTGGAACCGCAACTACGTCGGCACCCAGTTTGGCGGCAGCCTGTATTCGATGGTCGACCCGTTCTACATGCTGTTGCTGATCGAGCAGTTGGGGCGCGAATACATCGTCTGGGATAAAGCCGCCAACATCGATTTCATCGCACCGGGCAAAGGCCCGGTGTACGCCGAATTCCACGTCGACGACGCGCTGCTGGACGATATCCGCCAGCAAACCGCCAGCGGCAAGAAATGCCTGCCACGGCTGCAGGTCGAGGTCCGCGATGGCGCCGGTGAGCTGGTGGCGCGGGTCGAGAAAACCCTATATGTGCGGCTCAAGCCGCAAGCGAGGCAGGCGTAAGGCATGGAAATGCGCGCAGATGTGTTGATTGTCGGTGCCGGCATGGTCGGCAGCGCCCTGGCCCTGGCATTGCGCCATAGCGGCCTGGAAATTTTCCTGCTCGATGGCGGCCCGCTGTCGGTCAAACCCTTCGCCAGCGACGCGCCGTTCGAACCACGGGTGAGCGCGCTGTCCGCCGCCAGCCAGCGCATCCTCGAACGCCTCGGGGCGTGGCAGGGCATTGCTGCGCGGCGTGTGTCGGCGTATTCGGACATGCACGTCTGGGACGGCAGCGGCACCGGCGAGATTCACTTCTCTGCCGCCAGCGTGCACGCCCAGGTGCTCGGTCATATCGTCGAAAACCGCGTGGTCCAGGACGGCCTGCTGGAGCGCCTGCACGATAGCGACCTGGGTTTGCTGCCCAATGCGCGCCTGGAGCAACTGCGCCGCTCAGGCGATGAGTGGTTGCTGACCCTGGCCGATGGCCGCCGCCTGCGCACGCCACTGGTGATTGCCGCCGATGGCGCCAACTCGGCAGTGCGCCGCCTGGCCGGCTGCCAGACCCGCGAATGGGACTACCTGCACCACGCCATCGTTACCAGCGTGCGGTGCAGCCAGGCCCATCGCGCCACCGCCTGGCAGCGTTTCACCGACGAAGGCCCGCTGGCGTTCCTGCCGCTTGATCGAGATGGCAGCCAGGAGTGGTGCTCGATTGTCTGGTCGACCACACCGGAGCAGGCCGAACGGGCCATGGCCATGGACGATAACGCCTTCTGCCAGGCGCTGGAACGCGCCTTTGAGGGGCGTTTGGGCCAGGTGCTGGAAGCCGACCCGCGGGTGTGCGTGCCGCTGCGCCAGCGCCACGCCAAGCGCTATGTGGATGAAGGGCTGGCGCTGATTGGCGATGCGGCCCACACCATTCACCCGCTGGCCGGGCAGGGGGTCAACCTGGGCTTTCTCGATGCCGCGGTGTTGGCCGAGGAGCTGCTGCGCGCCTGCGAGCGCGGCGAGCGGTTGGCCGATGTGAAAGTGCTGAGCCGCTTCGAGCGCCGGCGCATGCCGCATAACCTGGCGTTGATGGCAGCCATGGAAGGTTTCGAGCGCTTGTTCCAGGCCAACCCACTGCCGCTGCGCTGGTTGCGTAACAGTGGTTTGAAGCTGGTGGAACAGATGCCCGAGGCCAAGGCGTTGTTTGTGCGCCAGGCGCTGGGGCTGTCCGGCGACCTGCCGGAGCTGGCCAAGGCTTGAGCCCCAAGCGCGACCTGGTGGTGTAGGAGCGGCCTTGTGTCGCGATGGGGCGCGTAGCGTCCCCGGCGATTTTGCATGGAGCCGAGGCTTCAGGGCCGCTGCGCGCCCCATCGCGACACAAGGCCGCTCCTACACCGATCTTGTGAACGCGCTGCGCTGCCTGCAACATCCGGTAACTGCTGGACGGATGAGCTGGTTAATGGGTTTCACTACCATTTGCACCTCTCATACCCTGCAGGAGTACTTCCATGTTGCCCCGCAAGCCTCTTCTGGCCGCTCTGGCCCTCACTTTGTTTGCCGGCGCCGCCCAGGCCGCGGACGAAGTGGTGGTGTACTCCTCGCGTATCGATGAGCTGATCAAACCGGTGTTCGACGCCTACACCGCCAAGACCGGGGTGAAGATCAAGTTCATCACCGACAAGGAAGCGCCGCTGATGCAGCGCATCAAGGCCGAAGGCCAGAACGGCGTGGCCGACCTGCTGCTCACCGTCGACGCGGGCAACCTTTGGCAGGCCGAGCAGATGGGCATCCTGCAGCCGATCAAGTCGCCGGTCATCGACCAGAACATTCCGCCTCAATACCGCGCCTCGTCCCACGACTGGACCGGCCTGAGCCTGCGCGCGCGCACCATCGTCTACTCCACCGAGCGGGTCAAGCCGGCCGAGCTGAGCACTTACGAAGCCCTGGCTGACAAACAATGGGAAGGCCGCCTGTGCCTGCGCACGGCCAAGAAGGTCTACAACCAGTCGCTCACTGCCACCCTGATCGAGAACCACGGCGAAGCGGCCACCGAAAAACTGGTCAAGGGCTGGGTCAACAACCTGTCCACCGACGTGTTCTCCGATGACACCGCACTGTTGCAGGCCATCGCTGCCGGCCAGTGCGACGTGGGCATCGTCAACACGTACTACTACGGCCGCCTGCACAAAGAAAAACCCGACCTGCCCGTGAAGCTGTTCTGGCCTAACCAGGCTGACCGTGGCGTGCACGTCAACCTCTCGGGCATTGGCCTGACCAAGCATGCGCCGCACCCGGAAGCTGCAAAAAAGCTGGTGGAATGGATGACCGGCGAAGAAGCGCAGAAGCTGTTCGCCGACATCAACCAGGAATTCCCGGCCAACCCGAAGGTCAAGCCATCGGCAGAGGTTGCGGCCTGGGGCAGCTTCAAGGCTGATGCCATTGCGGTAGAAGTGGCTGGCAAGCGCCAGGCCGAAGCCATCCGCTTGATGGATCGGGCTGGCTGGAACTAAGCCCGGCGCCGTATCCTTGAGGGCCTGATCGCGGGTCAAGCCCGCTCCCACAATGCTGTCCTCCTGTCGATCCGTCTGGCAGGGCACTGGGAAACGTGGGAGCGGGATTGCCCCGCGATCACCGGCGCAGCCGGTGCCAGTGGATTGCGGGTCAGGGCCCATGTATTGAACCGTAACCGAGCACCGCGCCTTGCCCCATACCCCCCAACGCCGCTGGTACCTCCCGGTCCTGCTCACCGCCGCCCTGGTGCTGCTGCCGCTGAGCGTGCTGCTACTGTCGTGGCAGACCATCGACCTGCAAATCTGGTCGCACCTGCTCGACACCCAGTTGAGCCGGCTGCTGGGCAACACCTTGACCCTGGTATTGGGCGTCGGCGTCGGTGTCACCGTGCTTGGCGTAAGCCTGGCTTGGCTTACCAGCCTGTGCGAGTTCCCCGGCAGGCGCTGGTTGGACTGGGCGCTGATGCTGCCGTTCGCCATACCCGCCTATGTGCTGGCGTTCGTCTTCGTCGGCCTGCTGGACTTCGCCGGCCCCGTGCAAAGCGCACTGCGCGAATTGTTCGGCCCGATGCGCCTGCCGCGTGTACGCTCCACCGGCGGGGTGATCACCGTGCTGGTGCTGGTGTTCTATCCGTATGTGTACCTGCTGGCGCGCACCGCGTTCATGGCCCAGGGCAGGGGCCTGATGGAAGCGGCGCGGGTGCTTGGCCTGTCGCCGCTACAAGCGTTCTGGCGGGTGGCGCTGCCGATGGCGCGCCCGGCTATCGGCGCCGGTATTGCCCTGGCCTTGATGGAAACCCTGGCCGATTTCGGCGCAGTGGCGGTGTTCAACTTCGACACCTTCACCACCGCCATCTACAAGACCTGGTACGGCTTCTTCAGCCTTTCCAGCGCGGCGCAACTGGCCAGCCTGTTGCTGTTGGCGGTCATGCTGGTGCTGTATGGCGAGCGCCGCTCGCGAGGCGCCAGCCGTACGGGTAACGAGCGGGCGCGTGGGCAGGCGCTGTATCACTTGCGCGGCATCAAGGCCTACGCAGCCAGTGGCTGGTGCCTTTTGGTGTTTGCCTGTGCGTTTGTCATCCCGATGCTGCAATTGCTGGTGTGGTTCTGGCAGCGTGGCCGTCACGACCTGGACGAACGCTACGCGGGCCTGGTGCTGCACACCCTCTACCTGGGTGCCATGGCGGCCCTGGTGACGGTAAGTGTGGCGCTGCTGCTGGCTTTCGCCCGCCGCCAGGCACCGACTGCTGGCATTCGTGCCGGGGTCGGGCTGGCCAACCTCGGTTATGCCTTGCCCGGCTCGGTGCTGGCGGTGTCGATCATGCTGGCCTTCAGTTACTTGGACAACCAGCTGGTTATCCCGCTGTCGCAATGGCTGGGCGGCGCCGGCAAGCCGCTGTTGCTGGGTAGCTTGTCAGCGCTGTTGCTGGCGTATCTGGTGCGCTTCATTGCCGTGGCCTATGGCCCGCTCGAAAGCAGCCTGGAACGCATCCGCCCGTCGTTGCCGGAAGCATCGCGCAGCCTCGGCGTGTCCGGGCCGCGATTGTTTTTCAAGGTGTATCTTCCGTTGCTGGTGCCCGGCGCCCTCAGCGCCGGGTTGCTGGTGTTCGTCGACGTGCTCAAGGAAATGCCCGCCACGCTGCTGATGCGCCCGTTTGGCTGGGACACCCTTGCTGTGCGGGTGTTCGAGATGACCAGCGAAGGCGAGTGGGCGCGGGCTTCGCTACCGGCGCTAAGCCTGGTGCTGGTCGGGCTGTTGCCGGTGATCGCGCTGATCCGCCGTTCGGCCCGGCGGCCGGGGCATCTGCGCTAAAGGTGCCAGGTTGCGCCCTTGCGGCTACAATGCGCGGCATTCGCAGCGACGGGTCCTACAAGAACACGGGGTGACTAAACACCGCCGGCCGCCGCTGCCTCGCCACGCCCGGAAGGAGAAACCCATGGGACAGCGTACGCTTCTGTACGACCTGCATCTTGCGCTTGGCGCCAAGACGGTCGACTTCGGCGGTTGGGACATGCCCCTGCACTACGGCTCGCAAGTCGAGGAGCACCATCAGGTGCGCAATGACTGTGGCGTGTTTGACGTCTCGCACATGACGGTCATCGATGTTGACGGCGTTGCCGCCACCGTCTGGCTTCAGCGTCTGCTGGCCAATGACGTGACGCGCCTTGAGCGCGTTGGCATGGCGCTGTACAGCCCGCTGCTCAATCACCAGGGCGGGGTTATCGACGACCTGATCGCCTACCGCACCGAAGACGGCTACCGCCTGGTTGCCAATGCATCCACCCGCGCTCAGGTGCTGGCTTGGCTAGAGGCGCAGCGCGCAGGCTTCGAGGTCGGCTTCAAGGCGCGCCCAGACCTCGCAATCTTCGCTATCCAAGGCCCCCATGCGCGAGAAAAAGTCGCCGAACTGCTCAGCGCCTCGCGCGCCGTGCTAATCCGCGAACTGCGCCCCTTCGAAGGCTTGGCTGATGGTGACTGGTTCATTGCCCGCACCGGCTACACCGGCGAGGACGGCCTGGAAATCCTGCTACCTGGCGAACAGGCGCCGGCCTTCTTCAACGACCTGGTCGGGGCCGGCATCGCCCCTAGCGGCCTCGGTGCACGCGATACCCTGCGCCTGGAAGCCGGCATGAACCTCTACGGCCAGGACATCGACACTGCGCACACGCCGCTGACCTCCAACCTGGGCTGGAGCATCGCCTGGGAACCGGCCAGCCGCGAATTCATAGGCCGCGCGGCTTTGCTGGCAGAAATCGAGCAGGGCGTGCAGGACAAACTGGTCGGCCTGGTGCTCGAAGAGCGCGGTGTATTGCGTGCCCACCAGGTGGTGCGTGTAAGCGGTATTGGCGAAGGGGAGATTACCAGTGGTAGTTTCTCGCCTACGCTGAGCAAGTCCATTGCCTTGGCACGTGTCCCCATGGCCACCGGCGACCGCGCCGAGGTCGAGATTCGCGGCAAGTGGTACCCGGTGCGTGTGGTCAAGCCGACCTTCGTGCGCCACGGCAAGATTCTTATCTGAACATTACAACTGGCGGGCCGACCGCTGAGCCAATTTGAGGAAGACACGATATGAGCAATATCCCCGCCGATCTGCGTTTCGCCGAAAGCCACGAATGGGCTCGCCTGGAAGCCGATGGCACGGTGACCGTGGGTATCAGCGACCACGCCCAGCAAGCGTTGGGTGACGTGGTGTTTGTTGAACTGGCCGAGGTTGGCAAAGTGTTCGCTGCAGGCGACGCTGCTGGCGTGGTCGAGTCGGTCAAGGCCGCATCGGACATCTATGCCCCGGTCGGTGGCGAGGTGATCGCGGTCAACGAAGAGCTGGCTGATAGCCCAGAGGCGCTTAACGACTCTCCGTACGAGTCGTGGATCTTCAAGCTCAAGCCTAGCGACAAGGCCGAGCTGGACAAGCTGCTGGACGCTACTGGTTACAAAGCCGCCATCGGCGAGTAAGAGCCCCTGCTGCTCTTGTAGAAAAACGCGGGCTAGCCGATTTGCATCGGACCGTGGGTGATTGCAGGGTTTTATGCAAGCTTGTGGCGGCCTCATCGCAGGCTGTCGCCAGCTCCCACAAAGGCTGCGCACAGCCGCGATATTTAGGCTTGGCCCGGATCCTGTGGGAGATTCCATGGTTTCGTGCAAGCCTGTTCCTGCCAGATATATCTCCTTGTGGCGAGCGGGCTTGCCCCGCGTTGGGCTGCGCAGCAGCCCCTTGGGTTTTCAGGGCTGCTGCGCAGCCCAACGCGGGGCAAGCCCGCTCACCACAACTCTCTATCATTTCCCACAGGTTTGGGTCCAACCAGCAATGTTGCGGTTGCGCATTGCCTGCGTGGCTGTCGACAGCCTTGGGATGAGGCCATCACGGTCAAACCCTGGCCTCAGGCCATATCGCTACTGGCGAACTCTTCAGCCAGATGGTCGATCAGCGAGCGCACCGACGGCAGCAGGCCGCGCCGTGACGGGAAAATGGCATGGACGATACCGCAGCGTGGGTGCCAGCCCGGTAGCAGCTCCACCAACCGCCCCTCGGCCAGGTCTTCACGCACCGCCACCCGCGGCAAATGGGCAATGCCCACCCCAGCCACGACAAAATGACGCAAAGCGAACAGATCGTCAGTCACCATCCTTGGCGTGTGCGTGATGACCATGCTGCGGCTGGTGTCCTCGCCCTGAAACAGCTCCCACTGGTATTCCCGCTGGGCGCTGCCCCAATGCAGGCTGGGCAGCTCGCTCAGTTGCTGCGGGTCGAAGCCTGCGGGCATTTGCGCCAGATACGACGGGTGGCCCACCAGGCACTGGGTACTGTTGCTCAGCACCTTCATCACCATGTCGGTGTTTTCCAAGGGCGGAAAGCGTACCCGCAGCGCCACATCGAAGCCCTCGTGGAGCAAATCGACGCGGCGGTTGGTGCTCTCGATGAACAATTCCACCTGCGGGTACTTGACCATATAGCGAGTGAGCATCGGCCCGACCCACGAGTTGAGCAGGGTCGTCGGGCAACTGATACGCACCAGGCCGCGCGGCTCGCTGCGGTTGCGCTCGATGATCTCGGCGGCGCCCTCGGCCTCGACTCGCATTGCCAGGCAACGGTTGTAGTAGGCCTGGCCAATCTCGGTCAGCGAACAATGCCGGCTGGTGCGGTGCAGCAGGCGCACGCCCAGGCGGTCTTCGAGGTCGGCGATGCGCCGGCTGAGCTTGGACTTGGGCATATCCAGCGCCCGCCCGGCGGGGGCGAAGCCGCCGTGCTCGACCACTTGGGTGAAGTAGTAGAGGGAGTTCAGGTCTTCCAAAGGGTAATTCTCCAAGTGCCTGGGGTGGTGCCTGCTCAGCGTTCATAAAACAGAACGCTAAAGCCAATTTTCGCAGTCTACCGCTCAAAAGGTGATGAATCTAATCTTTGCTCATCAACGCGAAACGCCCAGACCACTCTCAAAACCCTTTAGGAGCAACGACCATGACCCCCTTCAAATACAACCGCCTGAACAAAGACGACGCCGCCGTACTGCTGGTTGATCACCAGGCTGGCCTGCTGTCGCTGGTGCGTGATATCGAACCGGACCGCTTCAAGAACAACGTACTGGCGCTTGCGGACCTGGCCAAGTTCTTCAACCTGCCAACCATCCTCACCACCAGCTTCGAACAAGGCCCCAACGGCCCGCTGGTGCCGGAGCTCAAGGCGCTGTTCCCGGACGCCCCGTACATCGCCCGCCCAGGCCAGATCAACGCCTGGGACAACGAAGATTTCGTCAAGGCAGTGAAAGCCACCGGCAAGAAGCAACTGATCATCGCAGGCGTTGTAACCGAGGTCTGCGTAGCCTTCCCGGCGCTGGCCGCGCTGGAAGAAGAATTTGAAGTGTTCGTGGTCACCGACGCCTCCGGCACCTTCAACGAGATGACCCGCGACGCCGCCCACGACCGCATGAGCCGCGCCGGTGCGCAGCTGATGACCTGGTTCGGCGTGGCGTGTGAGCTGCACCGCGACTGGCGCAACGATGTCGAAGGCCTGGCGGCGCTGTGCTCCAACCACATCCCGGATTACCGCAACCTGATGACCAGCTACAACGCGCTGACTGCTGGTAAATAACCCGCGCCGGGCACCGCAGCCAGCGCAGCACACCTGTTCAATCTTCAGCCCGTGCGCCGTTGCACAGTGGATGCGGGCAAGCTCATCCCAAGGAACGCCGATGAACACCGCAACCCAAGCCAATCGCAACGTCGTGACGCTGGTGATCCAGCACAAGGTGCGCGCCCAGGGCCTGGCCCATTACGAGGCCTGGCTCAAGCGCACCGTCAGCGCCGCGCGCCATCAGCCCGGCCATCTGGATGTGAACGTGATCCGCCCCGACGACGGTGGCCGTCACTTCACCACGGTGGTGCGCTTTGCCGATGCCGCGCAGTTGCAGGCTTGGGTCAATTCCGCCGAGCGCCAGGCGCTGGTCAATGAAGTGCTGCCGCTGCTCGAAGACGGTGACCACACCCAGGTACACGACGACCCGGAGTTCTGGTTCACCCCACCGAGCACCACCGCTGCGCAGCCGCCACGCTGGAAGCAGGCGCTGCTGACCTACCTGGTGATCTGCCCGATGACCATGGTCATACCGCAACTGCTGGCACCGTTTTTCATGCGCTACCCTCAGCTGGGCGGCCCGATTACCGGCAACCTGATCGCCAACCTGTTCGTCATCCTGCCCGTGGTGTTCTACATCATGCCGTGGGTAACCCGCCGCTGCGCCAACTGGCTGCGCGGTTGAACGCTCCTTCGTAACTCACCGACCACTTTTCAGGAGATACCACTATGAGCACGCTCGTTACCCGCGATGGCACCTCGATCTATTACAAGGACTGGGGCACCGGCAAGCCGGTACTGTTCAGCCACGGCTGGCCGCTGGATGCCGACATGTGGGATTCGCAGATGGAGTACCTGGCCAGCCGCGGCTACCGCACCATTGCCTTCGACCGCCGTGGTTTCGGCCGCTCGAGCCAGCCGTGGACCGGCTACGACTACGACACCTTCGCCGACGACATCGCCCAGTTGATCGAGCACCTCGACCTGCGCGACGTCACCCTGGTGGGCTTCTCGATGGGCGGTGGCGACGTCAGCCGCTATATCGGCAAGCACGGCACGGAACGGGTGGCCAAGCTGGTGCTGCTGGGCGCAGTTACCCCGGTGTTCGGCAAGCGTGCAGACAACCCCGAGGGTGTCGATACGGCGGTGTTCGACGGTATCAAGGCTGGCTTGCGCGCCGACCGTGCGCAGTTCATCGCCGACTTTGCCACCCCGTTCTATGGCCTGAACCAAGGCCAGGCGGTATCGCAAGGCACGCAGACCCAGACGTTGAACATCGCGCTGCTGGCGTCGATCAAGGCCACCCTTGACTGCGTAAGCGCGTTCAGTGAAACCGACTTCCGCCCGGACATGGCCAAAATCGACGTGCCGACTTTGGTTATCCACGGCGATGCCGACCAGATCGTGCCGTTCGAGACGACCGGCAAAGTGGCGGCGCAGATGATCTCGGGGGCAGAGCTCAAGGTCTACAAAGGCGCACCGCACGGCTTTGCCGTGACCCATGCGCAGCAGTTGAACGAGGACCTGCTGGCGTTCCTGAAGGGCTGACATCCCTCGCGGTGGTTCGCAATGCCGAGCCACCGCGATGCGGCCACAGCCCGCACCGCACATCCATCCAATCCTGCACCCGGCGCCAACCGGCATGCTCCGCTGTTGCGCCTGCCGCATCCCGTTGGAGAACACCATGTCCCAGGACCCGAACGACAAGAGCCGCCGCCAGTTCCTCGCTACCAGCACCGTACTCGGCGCCGCCGGGGCGCTGTGGTCGGCATTGCCTTTCACCGGCGCCGCCGGTTCCGCCCATGCATCCACCCAAGGAGGCGCCATGACCGCCGATCTCATTCTGTTCAACGGCAAACTGCATACCGTTGACCGTGAAAAGCCCACCGCCACTGCCGTGGCCATCAAGGATGGACGTTTCATCGCCGTGGGCAGCGATGGCGAAGCCATGGCCCACAAGGGTGCCGCTACGCAGATCATTGACCTCAAGCAGCGCACGGTGATCCCGGGCCTTAACGACTCGCACCTGCACCTGATCCGTGGCGGGCTGAACTACAACTTGGAACTGCGTTGGGAGGGCGTCCCTTCGGTAGCCGATGCCCTGCGCATGCTCAAGGACCAGGCCGCTCGCACGCCAACCCCGCAGTGGGTGCGCGTGGTCGGTGGCTGGAACGAATTCCAGTTCGCCGAAAAACGCATGCCGACGCTTGAAGAAATCAACCAGGCCGCCCCGGACACCCCGGTGTTCCTGCTGCACCTGTATGACCGCGCACTGCTCAACCGCGCCGCGCTCAAGGCAGTTGGCTACACCAAGGACACGCCGAACCCGGCCGGCGGCGAGATCCAGCGCGACAAGTTCGGCAACCCCACCGGCATGCTGATCGCCCGCCCCAACGCGATGATCCTCTACGCAACCTTGGCCAAAGGGCCGAAGTTGCCGCTTGAATACCAGGTCAACTCGACCCGCCAGTTCATGCGTGAACTCAACCGCCTGGGCCTGACCAGCGCCATCGACGCCGGTGGCGGCTACCAGAACTTCCCCGACGACTATTCGGTGATCCAGGAGCTGGCGGACAACAACCAACTGACCGTGCGCATTGCCTACAACCTGTTTACCCAAAAGCCCAAGGAAGAGCTGGACGACTTCCGCAAGTGGACCTCCAGCGTCAAGCTGCACAGCGGCACTGACTTCCTGCGCCATAACGGCGCTGGCGAAATGCTGGTGTTCTCTGCGGCTGACTTCGAGGACTTCCTCGAGCCGCGCCCGGACCTGCCGCAAACCATGGAAGAAGAGCTGGAGCCGGTGGTGCGTCACCTGGTCGAGCAGCGCTGGCCGTTCCGCCTGCATGCCACCTACAACGAATCGATCACGCGCATGCTGGATGTATTCGAGAAGGTCAACCGCGACATCCCGTTCAATGGCCTGCCGTGGTTCTTCGACCACGCCGAAACCATCACCCCGCAGAACATCGAGCGGGTGCGGGCACTGGGCGGCGGTATCGCGATCCAGGACCGCATGGCCTTCCAGGGTGAGTATTTCGTCGACCGTTACGGCGCCAAGGCCGCCGAGAGCACCCCGCCGATCAAGCGTATGCTGGAAATGGGCGTGCCGGTCGGCGCCGGCACCGACGCGACCCGCGTCTCGAGCTACAACCCGTGGACCTCGCTGTACTGGATGGTCAGCGGCAAGACCGTCGGCGGCATGGAGCTGTACCCCGAAGGCCTGAGCCGCGACACCGCCCTGCAGCTGTTCACCCAAGGCAGCGCGTGGTTCTCCAGCGAGCAGGGCAAGAAGGGCCAGATCAAGGTGGGCCAACTGGCAGACCTGGCGGCGTTGTCGCTGGACTTTTTCAGTGTCGAAGAAGAGGCGATCAAGGGCATCGAGTCGGTATTGACCGTGGTTGACGGCAAAGTGGTGTACGCGGCGGGCGAGTTCGACCGGCTCGGCCCACCGCAGGTGCCGGTGCTGCCGGAGTGGTCGCCGGTGGCCAAGGTGCCAGGGCACTGGCGCGTGGGCACGCCTTCGCTGGCCGCTGCCGTGCACCAGTGCTCGGGGCCTTGCGGGGTGCATGCCCACAGCCATGAAAAGGCGCGGCATTCGAGCGTGCCGGTGAATGACTTCCAAGGCTTCTGGGGCGCGTTGGGCTGTTCGTGTTTCGCCTTCTGAGATGAACCGGGGCCGCATCGCGGCCCCATTTGTTTCCAGGCCTTAGAACACGCCTTTGAGTGGGTATTCGATGATCACGTACAAACGGTCGATATCGTCGCCCGCCTGCGCGTCGTTGGCGCGGTGGCTGACGTGCGACAGCGACAGGCCCAAGCCTTTGGCGCTGCCGGCCTGCACCACGTACTTGAGGTCGATGTCACGCTCCCAGTGCTCGCCGCCTTCGCCGTACTGGCCAGCGTAAGCACCGCTGCTTGGGGCGTGGCTGCCGTCGATGCCGCGTCCGCTGACATAGCGGCCCATCAGGCTCAGGCCGGGCACCCCGAAGGTTGCGAAATCAAGGTCGTAGCGCAGTTGCCACGAGCGCTCGCCGGGGCCGTTGAAGTCGGCGTACTTGATCGAGTTGGCCAGGTAGATGGAGTCACCCCCGACGAAGTCGAATGGTGTGTCGCCGCGCACCTTCTGATAGGCCAAGGTCAACGCCTGCGCGCCAAGCCGGTATTTGCCGGCCAGGCTGTAGGCGAGGGTGTCGATGTCGCCTGCGCGGGCTTTGCCGCTGTCAACGGTGCGATAGAGGTTGGCGTCCAGGCGCCAGTTGCCCTGGGCGAGGTTGAGGTTCAGGTAGCCCTGGTGCCAGGTGTCTTCAAGCTGCGAAACGAACAGCGCACCGCCCACCGGCCCCGCTGGGGCGAAGGTTGCGCCGGCAAGGCTTATGGCACGGCCACCGGTGCTGGCGCCGTAGCCTGCGAAGTCGTCATGGCTGGCGCTACTGTCCTGGTTGCTGAACGCGGTAAAACGCCCGGCCTGCAAGTGCCAGCCCGGCAGGTCGGTATTTTCCAGCAGCCAGCCGGTGGCGTATTCGGGGTGCAGGCGTTTGTCGCCGGTGTCGAAGACCGGTGTGTCTACCATCATTTCGCCGTAGTGCAGGCGTGTGTTGCCCAGGCGCAGTTTCAGTGCTGCGCCCGCGCTTGAGTAACTGGGTTCGGCCCGGCCATTGCTGTTGCGTGGCAGCAGCCCGGTCCCGGCATGGCCCCGGCCGCCGTCGAGTTTCAGGCCGACGAAACCATGGGCATCTACGCCAACCCCCAGCATGCCGTCGGTAAAGCCCGAGCGCAGTTCGCCGATGAAGCCCTGCGCCCATTCCTGGCGGTAGCTTTGGCCATTGCCGGACGGCGTGCGGTAGTCGTTGTGCAGGAAGTAGTTGCGGCTGAGCAGGGACCAACCTGCGTCGTCGGCCAGCGCAAGCGTTGGGCCGAGCGCGCACAGTGTGGCCAGCAGAGCGCGAGGGGAGAGAGGCATGGTGGCTCCGGGGATATGAGCCGGGACTGTGGGCGATCGCGCAGGAAGGGTCTTGTATGGGTGTGCTGGGCCAGCCTGTCAGGGCCTCATCGCAGGCTGTCGCCGGCTCCCACGCAGGCCGTGCTCAATCGCAACATTGCTGGTGGGACCCAATCCTGTGGGAAATGATAGAGAGTCGTGGCGAGCGGGCTTGTCCCGCGTTGGGCTGCGCAGCAGCCCTGAAAACCCAAGGGGCTGCTGCGCAGCCCAACGCGGGACAAGCCCGCTCGCCACAAGGGAGCTCGCCACAAGGAGATATGTCTAGTGGGAACAGGCTTGTACAAAACCATAGAATCTCCCACAAGGACCGAGCCCGGTCGCAATATTGAGCCCGGGCCTGGATTGCTGTGGGAGCTGGAGCTAGCCTGCGATGAGGCCCGTGGCGCGTTGCACATGACCGACGCGGGCTTGCCTCCGCGATATCCCCGGGCAAGCCCGTTACCACCCTGCCCAGCGATTTTATCT
This sequence comes from Pseudomonas farsensis, assembly GCF_014268805.2. Lineage (GTDB taxonomy): Bacteria > Pseudomonadota > Gammaproteobacteria > Pseudomonadales > Pseudomonadaceae > Aquipseudomonas > Aquipseudomonas farsensis. The sequence continues at coordinate 421,785 of NZ_JABWRF020000002.1, read as the reverse complement.
GGGCGTGCCGTTTTGGCTCACTGCGCTACGGCGTTCTTCGCCAGAATGGCATTGGCCAGTTCCATGTCGCTAGCCTGCGCACCTGGGTTGTCGGCGCGCACCTGGCGCATGGCGGCTTCCAGGTAGGGGCCACGAATCGCGCCTTCGCTGGCGACGAAGCTGCCGGCGTCATCCTGGGCGGCGGCGATCAGCTTGTGGTCCTTGAAGGTCAGGTAGGTCGAGCCGGTGGTTGCGCCCGACGAGATGACGTTGCGCCAGAACGAGTCGGCCATGGCCGAACCGACGGGGAGCGACAACACAAGGGTAGCGGCAATGGCTGCTTTGAAACGCATGATGATTCACCTCGATTGATGAGGGCGGTTGAGATGCTCCTTGGAGCTATAAACCACCCACCAAGTTCCCGCACACACGGGGCTCATGTCACTTATCCACAGACCCTCAGCACCTCTTCCAGGCTTGTCAGGCCCTGGCCGATCCGATCCTGCCCGCAACCTCGCAAGTCGCGCATGCCCTCTGCCAAAGCTTGCTGGCGCAACGCCGCAAGGTCGGCGCCGGGGTTGATCCGTTCGCGCAGGCCATTGCTGACCTTGAGCAGTTCGAAAAGCCCGGTGCGCCCGTGAAACCCGGTGCCCCGGCATAAGCTGCATGCGCCATCCCCGTGCTGCGCTGTGCCCCGGCATGCGCTGCACAAGGTACGGATCAGGCGCTGGGCCATGACGCCGATCAAGGTCGCCTTGACCAGATAACTGGCCACGCCCAGCTCCAGCAGGCGGGTGACGGCGCTACAGGCGTCGTTGGTGTGCAGCGTCGACAGCACCAGGTGCCCGGTGAGCGCCGCTTGCACGGCTACCTGGGCAGTCTCTTGGTCGCGGATTTCGCCAATCATGATGATGTCCGGGTCCTGGCGCAGCAGCGCCCGCACGCCATCGGCAAAGGTCAGGTCCAGAGCAGGTTGCACTTGCAGTTGGTTGATTGCAGGTTCCAGCCGCTCGATAGGATCTTCGATGCTGCACAGGTTGACTTGGGGCGTGGCCAGCAGGCGCAGGCTGGCATATAGCGTGCTGGTTTTACCTGAGCCGGTCGGCCCGGTCACCAGCAGGATGCCCTGGCGCTGTTGCAGCAGGGTTTTCCAGCGCTCCAGCAGCGTGCCTTGCAGGCCGAGGCAGGGCAGGGTTTCGTGCTGCTGCTGAGGGTCGAACAGGCGCAGCACGAGCTTCTCGCCAAAGGGCGTGGGCAGGGTTGAAAGGCGCAGCTCGATTTCGGCGCCGCCTGCAAGACGGCTTTTCAGGCGGCCATCCTGGGGCCTGCGTTTTTCGGCCACGTTCATTCGGCCGAGGTGCTTCAAGCGGCTGACCATGGCCAGCGTGACGCCCGCCGGGAACGCGTAGACCGAGTGCAGCAGGCCATCGATGCGCAAGCGCAGATGACCCTGCTCCCGGCGCGGCTCCAGGTGAATATCGCTGGCGCGCTGCTCGATGGCGTACTGCAGCATCCAGTCGACCACATGCACGATGTGCGCGTCGTCCGCGCAGGACTGGGCCTGGCCGGTATCCAGCTCAAGCAGTTGCTCCAGTTCGCCAAGGCGGTTGGGCTGCTGCTGGTCGGCGCCACTCACTGATTGCGCCAGGCCGAAGAACGTGGATGCCAGCTGGCGTATCTGCAACGGGCTGGCCAGCACCCGCTGCACGCGCTTGCCCAGGCTGCCGGCAAGGTCTGCCTCCCATTCACGCTGGTAGGGCTGGGCGCTGGCCACGGTGACGCTGTTGGCATCCACCGCCAGCGCCAGGATGCCGTGGCGGCGGGCGAAGGCTGCTGACATCACCGTGCTGACCTTGGGCAGGTCAACCTGTAGCGGGTCGATGTGGCGAAACGGTTGGCCAACCTGCGCGGCCAGCCACTGGCACAGGGTATCCAGGCCCAGGGCCTGACCGGGGTTTTGCAGGTCAGGCAGGGCCAACGCGGCAATCAGCTCCAGCGGGTGCTGGGCAGGGTGCAGCTTGGCCTGTGCGAGGGCCTCGAGGACTGCGTTGGTGGTGATTCGTTGCTCGGCCAGTAGCACATCAAGCAGGCGGCGCAGGTCGAGGTCGAGGGTGTCGTTGGCGAACATGGCGGCATCCTTGCCAGGAGGGAAGACCTGCAAGGCTAGCCGCAGCTGTGCACCTGCGAGCGGGCAAAGGGTTTCGGAATCTTGCCGGGTTCAGCCTGCCGCCACTTCGGCGAGGCAGGGCGTGTTCTCCAGGCTGACCTCTGCGACGCAGACCAGATTGCGCAATTTTTGTGCAATGACTTCGGCGCGGTGCCAGCTCAGTCCGCCAATGCCGATGTGCATGTCGAGCATGTCTTCGTGCTGGCTGACCTGAACGCTATGCGGGGTCAGAAACTGCAATGCGAACAGGTTCAGCACGCGGCACAGGGTGTCCGGTTCGGCCTCTGCCCGCAGGCGGTACTGCACGGTGCTGTGCGCGGTGCTGGCAGCCCAGGCGTCAAGGCGGGGTGAGGCGAGGGGGCGTTCGAGTGCGTTCATGCTGAGTCTCCGCGAAAGTGCGGAAATTGTTGCATGCCGATCCGGGTATTGTTTCGCTATGATTCAGCTAAACGACTGGGTTGGCGACCTATTCAATTCTTGAATGGCGGATTGGGTGAATTAATCATGCATGGCGAGCTGGACGCTTATGACCGACGGATTCTGGACCTGCTGCAAGAGGACGCTTCGCTGTCCAGTGCGCAGATTGCCGAGCGTGTGGGGCTTTCGCAGTCGCCGTGCTGGCGGCGGATCCAGCGTTTGAAGGAGGAAGGGGTGATTCGCGGGCAGGTGACCCTGCTTGATCGCAAGAAAGTCGGCCTCAATACGCAGATTTTTGCCGAGGTTAAGCTCAATGCCCACGGGCGTTCGAACTTTACCGAGTTCACCGACGCGATTCGCGGCTTCCCCGAGGTGCTGGAGTGTTATGTGCTGATGGGGTCGGTGGATTTCCTGCTGCGCATCGTCACCGCTGATATCGAAGCTTATGAACGCTTCTTCTTCGAAAAGCTGTCTAACGTGCCGGGTATTCAAGAGGTAAATTCGATCGTGGCACTGTCTGAAATCAAGAGCACCACCAGCTTGCCGCTTGGGCGCTAGCGGCCTTGTGTCGCGAAAGGGCTGCGAAGCGGCCCCAGGATTTCGGCATCATGCAAGATCGCCAGGGCTGCTTCGCAGCCCGTTCGCGACACAAGGCCGCTCCTACAGAGACCCCGCCCAGACGCGATATTGATGTCGGGCGCGGTTTCGCGGGCCGATCAGGCCTTGAGCAGCAATTTCCAGGCGCGGTTCTGCTCGATGGCGCGGGCTTGCTCGATGCGCGCCTCCAGCAGTTCGTCCTTCTGCTCTTCGCCCAGCGGCTGCTCGGCCAGCTCGTGCAGCTTGTTCAGCTCACCGTACAGGCGGTCCAGTTGTGGCAGCTCAAGCACCTGGCGGGCGTGGTGCAGCCAGGCCAGGATGCCTTCGATGCGCGGCAACTGCTCAGCCAGGTCTTCCGGGCGCTGCACGTACAGCGGCAGCTTCAGGGCGCGGGCTTCTTCGCCCAACTGATGCTCCAGCCAGCTGTTCAACTGCGCGTTGCCCTGACGCTCGCCACGGCCTTTGCGCTCGACGGTCCAGGCGCGGGCCGTGAGCCAGCGTGCGGTTTCCAGCGAGAACTGGCCCCAGCGCGGGTCCTGCAGCTCTTCGACGAACTGCTCGGGGGCTGCGCGGCGGATGTCTTCGTCGTCGTTACCGGCTTGTACCAGCGGGCGCCAGTCTTCCAGCAAAGCGTCGAGGCTGGTGCGCAGGGCTTTGGTGACCGGGCGCGGCGCGGCCTGGCCAAGGCTTGCGGTAATGGCGCGCAGTTCGGCCAGGCACTGCACCCAGTCCTGCAGCAGGCGCCAGTGGCCGCTGTGGCGATATTGCTCGGCCAGGCGCTGGCTGCTGCCCAGCAGTTGCCAGGCCAGCGCGGCGTAGGCGTCGTCCAGTGGCATTTCGGCGTGCAGCTCGCTGACCGGCAGGTCGAGCTGGTAGCTGCCTTCATCAAGCAGGCGGTAGCCGCGTTCGGCCTTGCTGACATCGCACGGCATCAGCGGCAGGGTTGCAGCCAGCTCGGCGGCCAGTTCAAGCAGGGCGGCAGGGTCGCCTTCGCGCAGCTCAAGCTCCAGCTCGCAGATTTCTTCCTTGCGCTTGCCGACCACCACGAAGCCCAGGTCCAGAGCGGCTTCGATGACCACTTTGGCCTTGCCGCGGCCCCAGGATATTTCGGCGTATTCGCGGGTGAAATCGGTGCTGAACAGCGGCTTGATGGTTTTTTTATCAAGCGCTGCCAGTTGCTCGGGCCAGCAGGTAGCGTCGAGCTTTTTCAGGTCGAGCTTGGCCTTTTCCAGCGGCCACTCGTATTCGTTGCGCTCGGACAGGCCGGCCACGCTCTGGCCACGGCATTTGAGCGTCTGGATGATGACCTCGCCGTCGCGGCGCAGACGCAGGGCAACACGGGCAGCGGACAGCTCACGCGCCGGGGTGTCGAAGTACTGGTTGAGCAGTTCGCGGGTCTGCCAGCCGGACTTGTTGCGCTTTTTCAGCAGGGGGTGCTCGCGCAGGGCGGCAAGGGTCTCGCGGCTGGCGCGGAGTTTGAGTTCGGTTTCTTTGTGCATCGCGGGCTCGGAAGGAAGGGCATCGTTGCCGGGCAGTCTACAGCACTTGGGCGACGAATCCTCTTAGACTGGCGCAGCCGCGCTGCCACGATAACGCCACCGGTTGCCCTATCAAGCGCCTCCATGGTTATGATGCCCCTTGCTTTAGGGGAGCCCGCGCATGCCGTTGCCATCGCTGAAAGACCAGTTCGCCGCCCTGATCGGCGCCCCATCGGTGAGCTGCACCCAGCCTGCGCTGGACCAGTCCAACCGCCCGGTCATCGACCTGCTGGCCGGCTGGTTGGGCGACCTGGGCTTTACCTGTGAAATCCAGCAGGTCACCCCTGGCAAATTCAACCTGCTCGCCAGCCGTGGCACTGGCCCTGGCGGCCTGGTGCTGGCCGGGCACAGCGATACGGTGCCGTTCGACCCGCAACTGTGGGCCAGCGACCCGCTCAAGCTCACCGAGGTCGATGGCCGCTGGGTCGGTTTGGGCAGCTGTGACATGAAAGGCTTCTTTGCCTTGGTGATCGAGGCCATAACGCCGCTGCTTGAGCACGACTTCAAGCAGCCGCTGCTGATTCTGGCCACCTGCGATGAAGAAAGCTCGATGTCCGGCGCCCGTGCCTTGGCCGAAGCCGGCCAGCCACTCGGGCGGGCGGCGGTGATTGGCGAACCTACCGGGCTCAAGCCGATCCGCATGCACAAGGGCATCCTCATGGACCGCATCGACATCCTTGGGCGTAGCGGCCATTCCTCGGACCCGAATCTGGGCCGCAGCGCCATGGAGGCGATGCACGCGGTGATGGGCGAACTGATGGGCCTGCGCCGTGACTGGCAGGCCAAATACAGCAACCCGCAGTTCACCGTGCCCACCCCGACGCTGAACTTCGGCTGCATCCACGGCGGCGACAACCCCAACCGCATCTGCGGCCAGTGCGCCCTGGAGTTCGACCTGCGCCCCCTTCCGGGCATGGATGCCGAGCCCCTGCGTGCGGCCATTCGCAGCAAGCTGGCGCCTTTGGCCGAGCGGTTCGAGGTGCAGATCGACTACGCCCCGCTGTTCCCCGAGGTGCCCTCGTTCGAAGAGGCGGCAGATGCAGAACTGGTACTGCTGGCCGAACGATTGACCGGCCATCGCGCTGAAGCGGTGGCCTTTGGCACCGAAGCGCCTTATCTTCAGCAGCTTGGCTGCCAGACCATCGTGCTCGGCCCAGGCGACATTGCCTGCGCCCACCAGCCTGGCGAATACCTTGAAATGTCACGTATCGAGCCTACCGTGCGTCTATTGCGTGATCTTGTCCGGCACTATTGCCTGGGCTAAACGTCCATTGACCTGATTCGTTGTTTGCCTAAAGGAGACCGCGCGTGACCGCAAGCCTGTACCGACGATGACTTTCGAACGTTGTGCGCCTTTTCGTTCTCCGTTCACTTATCCACAGGCCTTGTCATGCCCGATTACGTCAACTGGCTGCGCCATGCTTCTCCGTACATCAACGCCCACCGCGACTGCACTTTTGTGGTCATGCTCCCCGGTGATGGCGTCGACCATCCGAATTTCGGCAATATCGTCCACGACCTGGTGCTGTTGCATAGCCTTGGCGTGCGCCTGGTCCTGGTTCACGGCTCCCGCCCGCAGATCGAAAGCCGCCTGGCGGCTCGGGGCCTGACGCCGCATTACCATCGCGGCCTGCGCATCACCGATGCCGCGACCCTCGATTGCGTGATCGATGCCGTTGGCGCCTTGCGCCTGGCCATCGAGGCGCGCCTGTCGATGGACATCGCTGCCTCGCCAATGCAGGGTTCGCGCCTGCGCGTGGCGTCCGGCAACCTGGTTACCGCACGGCCGATCGGCGTGCTGGAAGGGGTCGACTACCACCACACTGGCGAAGTGCGCCGCGTGGACCGCAAAGGCATCAGCCGGCTGCTGGATGAGCGCTCCATCGTGTTGTTGTCGCCACTGGGCTACTCGCCCACAGGCGAGATTTTCAACCTCGCCTGTGAAGACGTTGCCACCCGCGCGGCCATCGAGCTTGGCGCCGACAAACTGCTGCTGTTTGGCGCCGAGTCGGGGCTGCTGGATGAGCGCGGGCAACTGGTGCGCGAACTGCGCCCGCAACAGGTCGCCCCGCACTTGCTGCGCCTGGGCAGCGATTACCAGGCCGAGTTGCTCGATGCTGCCGCCGAAGCCTGCAAGGGCGGTGTGGCGCGTAGCCATATCGTCAGTTATGTCGAAGACGGCGCGCTGCTCAACGAGCTGTTCACCCGTGGTGGTGGTGGCACGCTGGTGTCGCAGGAGCAGTTCGAGGTGGTGCGCGAGGCGACCATCGAGGATGTCGGCGGCTTGCTCGACTTGATCAGCCCGCTTGAAGAGCAGGGCATTCTAGTGCGCCGTTCGCGCGAGGTGCTGGAGCGTGAGATCGAGCAGTTCAGTGTGGTCGAGCGCGAGGGCATGATCATCGCTTGCGCTGCGCTGTACCCGATTGCTGATTCCGAAGCCGGCGAGCTTGCGTGCCTGGCGGTGAACCCTGAGTACCGCCATGGCGGGCGCGGTGACGAATTGCTCGAACGCATCGAAACGCGGGCGCGCAAGCTTGGGTTGAATACGCTGTTCGTGCTTACCACGCGCACTGCGCACTGGTTCCGTGAACGCGGCTTCTTGCCCAGTGGTGTGGAGCGGCTGCCGGCAGCGCGGGCTTCGCTGTACAACTTCCAGCGCAATTCGAAGATTTTCGAGAAAGCTTTGTAACCCACCTGCGCGGTGTAGGAGCGGCCTTGTGTCGCGAAAGGGCCGCAGAGCGGCCCCGGTGATTTGTATTTCAAGCTAAGGACTGGGGCGCTACGCACCCCTTTCGCGACACAAGGCCGCTCCTACATCCGCAGGCAGTTTGGCCAACGAAAAACGCCGCCCTTGTGGGCGGCGTTTTTGCTTACACGGTGTGCAGGTACCAGTTGTACTCAAGGTCGGAGATCGAATGCTCGAACTCCTCAAGCTCACTTTCCTTGCACGCGACAAAGATGTCGATGTACTTCGGATCGATGTACTTGTTGAGGATTTCGCTGTCGTCCAGCTCGCGCAGGGCATCGCGCAGGTTGTTCGGCAGGCTCTGGTCCAACTGCTCGTACGAGTTGCCGGCAATCGGCTCGCCCGGCTCGACCTTGTTGGTCAGGCCATGGTGAACGCCGGCAAGCACCGCAGCCATCATCAGGTACGGGTTGGCATCGGCGCCGGCCACACGGTGCTCCAGGCGCACGGCGTCTGCAGAACCGGTGGGCACACGCAGCGCCACGGTGCGGTTGTCCAGGCCCCAGCTCGGTGCGTTCGGCACATAGAACTGCGCGCCGAACCGGCGGTACGAGTTGACGTTGGGGCACAGGAACGCCATGGAGGCGGGCAGGGTCTCGAGCACACCGCCGACAGCGTGACGTAGCGCGGCGTTCTGCTCGGGATCCTCGCTGGTGAAGATGTTGTGGCCATCTTTGTCCAGCACGGAAATGTGTACATGCAGGCCGTTGCCTGCCTGGCCCGGGTAGGGCTTGGCCATGAATGTGGTGTCCATTTCATGGTCGTAGGCGATGTTCTTGATCAGCCGCTTGAGCAGCACTGCATAGTCGCAGGCCTTGAGCGGGTCCGGCACGTGGTGCAGGTTGACTTCGAACTGCGCCGGGGCGCTTTCCTTGACGATGGCGTCGGCCGGAATGCCTTGTTCCTTGGCGCCTTCGAGGATGTCCTGCAGGCAGTCGGCATATTCGTCTAGGTCGTCGATCAGGTACACCTGGGTGGACTGCGGACGCTTGCCCGAAATCGGCGAGCGCGGCGGCTGCGGACGGCCGTTCACGTTTTCCTGGTCGATCAGGTAGAACTCAAGTTCGAACGCGGCGCAGATGGTCAGGCCCATGTCGTCGAACTTGCTCACCACCTGGCGCAGGACTTCACGCGGGTCGGCAAAGAACGGCTGGCCTTCGATCTCGTGCATGGTCATCAGCAGTTGCGCGGTGGGGCGCTTCTGCCACGGCTCGTTGCAGAGGGTGTCCGGGATCGGGTAGCAGATGCGGTCGGCATCGCCGATGTCCAGGCCAAGCCCTGTGCTTTCGACGGTCGAGCCGTTGATGTCCAGGGCAAAGAGAGAGGCGGGGAGGTTGATGCCCTTTTCGTAAACCTTGTGGAGGCTGGTGCGCTCTATGCGCTTGCCGCGCACCACACCATTCATATCTGCAATCAGAAGGTCAACGTAGAGAACCTCAGGATGTTCCTTAAGGAACGCGTTCGCTTCGTTAAGCTGAACGGCACGCGGGGGTACCGACATGATGCAACACCTTTGTTGTTAAAAATATCAATCAAGGGGGGCTTGCAACCCCAGTCAATCGGAAAGACCAGTTGAAGTCAAGCCAGCCCCCTGACGCCCTTAAATGGCACATCTACGGCAGATTTGCTGCATATCGGGGCGTCGCATTATCCGCTATTTTCGTGCTGAAGGGTTATCTGGCGCGGGGCGTCCTTTATTTTTTACGGGGGTGTTGTGTAAAAAAATGAACAAGGCTAAGCTCGGTCGCAACCCAGAACACAATAATACGAGGGTCACATGGTCTGCCTGTCGAGGCCTGAAAACGCCGCCTGCACGGTGCGCTCAGGCATATCTCCCGGTTACCGTCCGGTCATTGCATGCTTGCAACAATGCGTTGCTAGCCTGGCCGCAATAATTGACGGTTTGCACCCACGCGCCATGCCTCGTAACGCTTTACTGCACGTTTTCCTTTCTTTCTGCCCTACGCTTTCACTGTGGACACGCCTTTGCCGGCTGTATCTGCTGTGGTCCTGCGCGAGGGCTTTTGCTTTAGCCAAGCACTCCCTCCAGAATCAGGACGTGGGCCTTCCCAGGCCCCGCGGCGCGCTGTGCGCCGAACTTGAACCGCGCCACACTGCCTCCTGAGGTATTTATGAGTAACAACCTCGACCAGCTCACCGATTGGTTGAAAGAGCACAAGATCACCGAAGTGGAATGCCTGATCAGCGACCTGACCGGTATCACCCGCGGCAAGATCTCGCCGACCAACAAGTTCATCGCCGAAAAAGGCATGCGCCTGCCCGAGAGCGTGCTACTGCAGACCGTGACCGGCGATTACGTCGACGATGACATCTATTACGAACTGCTCGACCCGGCCGACATCGACATGATCTGCCGCCCCGACGAGAACGCGGTGTTTCTCGTGCCTTGGGCCATCGAGCCGACTGCCCAGGTGATCCACGACACCTACGACAAGAAGGGCAACCCGGTCGAACTGTCGCCGCGCAACGTGCTGAAAAAGGTACTCAAGCTGTACGCCGAAAAAGGCTGGCAGCCGATTGTCGCGCCGGAGATGGAGTTCTACCTGACCAAACGCGCCGAAGACCCGGACTTCCCATTACAGCCGCCGGTTGGCCGCTCCGGGCGCCCGGAAACCGGCCGCCAGTCGTTCTCCATCGAAGCGGCCAACGAATTCGACCCGCTGTTCGAGGATGTCTACGACTGGTGCGAACTGCAGAACCTGGACCTCGACACGCTGATCCACGAGGACGGCACCGCGCAGATGGAAATCAACTTCCGTCACGGTGACGCCCTGCACCTGGCCGACCAGATTCTGGTGTTCAAACGCACCATGCGAGAGGCCGCACTCAAGCACAACGTGGCCGCAACCTTCATGGCCAAGCCCATGACCGGTGAGCCAGGCAGCGCCATGCACCTGCACCAGAGCGTGGTCGATGCCGCCACTGGCAAGAACATCTTCAGCAACGAAGACGGCAGCATGAGCGAGCTGTTCCTCAATCACATCGGTGGCCTGCAGAAGTTCATCCCCGAGGCATTGCCGCTGTTCGCGCCTAACGTCAACTCGTTCCGCCGCTTCCTGCCCGATACCTCGGCGCCGGTAAACGTGGAGTGGGGCGAAGAAAACCGCACCGTCGGCCTGCGCGTACCGGATGCCGGCCCGCAGAACCGCCGCGTCGAAAACCGTCTGCCGGGCGCTGACGCCAACCCGTACCTGGCCATTGCCGCGAGCCTGCTGTGCGGCTACATCGGCATGGTCGAGGGCATTGCAGCCAGTGCGCCGGTACAGGGCCGTGGTTACGAGCGGCGCAACCTGCGCCTGCCGCTGACCATCGAGGACGCCCTTGAGCGCATGGAAGTCAGCCGCGCACTCGAGCAGTACCTGGGCAAGAAGTTCATCACCGGCTACGTCGCGACCAAGCGCGCCGAACACGAGAACTTCAAGCGCGTGATCAGCTCCTGGGAGCGTGAGTTCCTGCTGTTCGCGGTGTGATCAACCCTAGGGCCGCCTGCGGGCGGCCAGCCGAAACTGGAGAGGCAGATGAGCGTCGTCAACCCGCAAACCCGTGAATGGCAGGCCCTGAGCGGCGACCACCACCTGGCCCCGTTCAGCGACTACAAACAGCTGAAGGCCAAGGGGCCGCGCATCATCACCAAGGCCCAGGGCGTGCATTTGTGGGACAGCGAGGGGCACAAGATCCTCGACGGCATGGCCGGGCTGTGGTGCGTGGCGGTGGGGTATGGCCGCGAAGAACTGGTGCAGGCCGCCGAGAAGCAGATGCGCGAGCTGCCCTACTACAACCTGTTCTTCCAGACTGCCCACCCACCAGCGTTGGAGCTTGCCAAGGCGATCACCGACCTGGCCCCTGCGGGCATGAGCCATGTGTTCTTCACCAGTTCCGGCTCCGAAGGCAACGACACGGTACTGCGCATGGTGCGGCATTACTGGGCGCTGAAGGGCAAGCCGAACAAGCAGACGATTATTGGCCGGGTCAACGGCTACCACGGCTCCACCGTCGCTGGCGCAAGCCTGGGCGGCATGAGTGGCATGCACGAGCAGGGCGGCCTGCCGATTCCCGGCATCGTGCATATCCCCCAGCCATACTGGTTTGGCGAGGGCGGCGACATGGCCCCGGATGCCTTCGGCGTCTGGGCGGCAGAACAGCTTGAAAAGAAGATTCTCGAAGTCGGCGAAGACAACGTCGCCGCTTTTATTGCCGAGCCGATCCAGGGCGCCGGCGGGGTGATCATTCCACCCGACACTTACTGGCCGAAGGTCAAAGAGATCCTCGCCAAGTACGACATCCTGTTTGTCGCTGACGAAGTGATCTGCGGTTTTGGCCGCACCGGCGAATGGTTCGGCTCTGATTACTACGGGCTGCAGCCTGACCTGATGACTATCGCCAAGGGCCTGACCTCCGGTTACATCCCCATGGGCGGTGTGATCGTGCGTGACAAAGTGGCCCAGGTGCTCAGCGAAGGCGGCGACTTCAACCATGGCTTCACCTATTCCGGCCACCCGGTGGCTGCGGCGGTGGGGCTGGAAAACCTGCGCATCCTGCGTGACGAGCGCATCGTCGAGAAGGCGCGCAGTGAAGTGGCACCCTACTTGCAAAAACGACTGCGTGAGCTGCAGGACCACCCTCTGGTGGGCGAAGTGCGCGGTCTTGGGCTGCTCGGTGCAATCGAGCTGGTCAAGGACAAGGCCTCCCGCAGCCGTTACGAAGGCAAAGGCGTGGGCATGCTGTGCCGCAACTTCTGCTTCGATAACGGCCTGATCATGCGCGCGGTCGGTGACACCATGATCATCGCGCCGCCGCTGGTGATCAGCCACGCCGAGGTAGATGAACTGGTGGAAAAGGCGCGCAAGTGCCTTGATCTGACCCTGGAAGCGATCAGATAACGGTCTGCTAGGCTGGCGAGGTGACATTAAGTCGTTACAAGGGGCGGCTTTCCTTGATACGGCGCCGTGTAACTTGCCAGACTAACGGCTGTTTCAGTCGCCCAGCAGGTGTCCTGGCTGCTGAACAGATGGCTTGATAATAATTCTGGAGCATTACGCATGAAGAAAATGGGCAAGACGCTGCTGGCCGCGGCCCTGATGGGTGCCATGGCGACCGCTGTTCAGGCTGAAGACAAGGTGTTGAACGTCTACAACTGGTCGGACTACATCGCGCCGGACACCATCGCCAAGTTCGAGAAACAGTCGGGTATCAAGGTCAAGTACGACGTCTTCGACAGCAACGAAACCCTCGAAGCCAAGTTGCTGGCCGGCAAGTCCGGTTACGACATCGTGGTGCCGTCCAACAACTTCCTGGCCAAGCAGATCAAGGCCGGCGTCTACCAGGAGCTGGACCGCTCCAAGCTGGCCAACTGGAAGAACCTCGACGAAGACCTGCTCAAGGCCGTGGGCGATGCCAGCGACCCGGGCAACAAGTACGCCTTCCCCTACATGTGGGGTTCGATCGGCATCGGCTACAACCCGGAGAAGGTCAAGGCTGCCCTGGGCGTGGACAAGATCGACTCGTGGGACGTGGTGTTCAAGCCTGAGAACATCGCCAAGCTCAAGAGCTGCGGCGTGAGCTTCCTCGATGCGCCGACCGAAATGCTCCCGGCCGCGCTGCACTACCTGGGCCTGCCGACCAACTCCACCAAGAAAGAAGACCTCAAGGCCGCCGAGGACCTGTTCCTCAAGATCCGTCCTTCGATCACCTACTTCCACTCCTCCAAGTACATTGGCGACCTGGCCAACGGCAACATCTGCGTAGCCGTCGGTTACTCGGGTGACTTGGAGCAGTCCAAGGCCCGCGCCCACGAAGCCGGCGACAAGGTCAAGCTGGACTACGTGATTCCGAAGGAAGGTGCCGGCACCTTCTACGACATGGTCGCCATCCCGAAAGATGCCGAGCATAAAGAAGCCGCCTACAAGTTCATGGATTTCCTGCTGCAACCGGAAGTCATGGCCGAAATCACCAACGCCGTACGTTTCCCGAACGGCAACAAGGCCGCGACCCAGTTTGTCGACAAGGACATCACCGGCGACCCAAGCATCTATCCACCGGCTGAAGTGAAAAAGCAGCTGTACGCCATTGCAGCGCCAGAAGCTGCCGTACAGCGCGTCATCACCCGCAGCTGGACCAAGATCAAGTCGGGCAAGTAAGCCTGATGCGACGCCCTCTGCGCCGGGCTTTTCCGGCCAGGGGGCAGTTTGCGGCAAATAAGTTTGCGGCATCCACGCCGTGACGGTAAGTTGCGCGCCGGTTTTGCGTTAGCGGCCAGTTAGTCCCGCCCGCAAAGGCACTGATTGTGAGGACCATCCACTTGTCTACTTCCCTTTATCGCAAGGCCTTGATGGCTGGAGCGGGTCTGACGCTGGCATGCAGCGTCCAAGCGGCGCCCACGGTGCATTTCTATAACTGGTCCGACTACGTCGGCCCGACCACACTGGCGGATTTCGAGAAAGAAACCGGTATCAAGCCGGTACAGGATGTTTTCGACTCCAACGAAACCCTGGAAGGCAAACTGCTGGCCGGTAACACCGGCTATGACGTGGTGGTGCCGTCCAACCATTTCCTGGGCAAGCAGATCAAGGCGGGCGCCTTCCAGAAGCTCGACAAGACGCTGCTGCCCAACTATTCCAACCTCGACCCGGCGCTGATGAAGCGCCTGGAGAAGAACGACCCCGGCAACCTGTATGCCGTGCCGTATCTATGGGGCACCAATGGCATCGGTTACAACGTCGAGAAGGTCAAGGCCGCGCTGGGCGTCGATACCATCGACTCCTGGGCGGTGTTGTTCGAACCCGAGAACATGAAAAAGCTGTCCAAGTGCGGCGTGGCGTTTCTCGATTCGGCGGACGAAATGCTCCCGGCGGTGCTCAACTACATGGGGCTCGACCCCAACAGCAGCAACCCCAAGGACTACGCCAAGGCCGAGCAGAAGCTGCTGGCAGTGCGCCCGTATGTGACTTACTTCCACTCCTCCAAATACATCACCGACCTGGCCAACGGCGACATCTGCGTCGCGGCGGGTTTCTCGGGTGATGTGTTCCAGGCCAAGGCTCGCGCTGAAGAAGCCAAGAAGGGCGTGAACCTGGCCTACGCCATTCCCAAGGAAGGCGGCAACCTCTGGTTCGACGTGCTGGCGATCCCCAAGGATGCCAAGAACGTCAAGCAGGCCCACGCCTTCATCAACTATTTGCTGAAACCTGAGGTTATTGCCCAGGTCAGTGATTACGTCGGTTACGCCAACCCGAACCCCAAGGCTGGCGACCTGATGGACCAGGCCGTAAGGACTGACGCCGCGGTTTACCCACCGCAGGAAGTGCTGGACAAAATGTTCGTCAACGCCGAGTTGCCACCCAAGGTGCAACGTCTCATGACCCGCAGCTGGACCAAGGTCAAGTCGGGCAAGTAACAACACTCAGGCCCGCCAAGGCCCTTGCGTGAGCGCGCCGGGCGGGCACATAAATCTTGTTGGGAGTTTCACTCATGGCAGTTGCCTCCGGTGCCTATAAGAAAGCCCTCGAGGGTGGCCAGCAACCCAAGCAGGTGCTGGTCAAGATCGACCGGGTTACGAAGAAGTTCGACGAAACCATCGCCGTGGACGATGTGTCCCTGGAAATCCGCAAGGGCGAAATCTTCGCCCTGCTCGGTGGCTCCGGTTCCGGCAAGTCCACCTTGCTGCGCATGCTGGCAGGCTTCGAGCGCCCGACCGAAGGGCGGATTTTCCTCGATGGCGTCGACATCACCGATATGCCGCCCTACGAGCGGCCGATCAACATGATGTTCCAATCCTATGCGCTGTTCCCGCACATGACCGTGGCGCAGAACATCGCCTTCGGTCTGCAGCAGGACAAGATGCCCAAGGCCGAGATCGACGCCCGCGTGGCCGAGATGCTCAAGCTGGTGCACATGAGCCAGTACGCCAAGCGCAAGCCGCATCAGTTGTCCGGCGGCCAGCGTCAGCGTGTGGCCCTGGCCCGTTCGCTGGCCAAGCGCCCCAAGCTGCTGCTGCTCGATGAACCGATGGGCGCGCTGGACAAGAAACTGCGTTCGCAGATGCAGCTTGAGCTGGTAGAGATCATCGAGCGCGTGGGCGTGACCTGCGTGATGGTCACCCACGACCAGGAAGAGGCCATGACCATGGCCCAGCGCATCGCCATCATGCACCTGGGTTGGATCGCCCAGATCGGCTCGCCGGTGGACATCTACGAGACCCCCACCAGCCGCCTGGTGTGCGAGTTCATCGGCAACGTCAACCTGTTCGAAGGTGAAGTGATCGACGACGCCGAAGGCCACGCGCTGATCGCAAGCCCCGAGCTTGAGCGCAAGATCTACGTCGGCCACGGCGTGAGCACGTCGGTGGAAGACAAGCACATCACCTATGCCCTGCGCCCGGAAAAAATGCTGGTCACCACCACCCAGCCTGACTTCGAGCACAACTGGTCGCGCGGCAAGATCCACGACATCGCCTACCTGGGCGGCCACTCGGTGTTCTACGTGCAACTGCCCAGCGGCAAGATCGTCCAGTCGTTCGTGGCCAACGCCGAACGCCAGGGCACCCGGCCGACCTGGGACGATGAAGTGTTCGTGTGGTGGGAAGACGACAGCGGCGTGGTACTGCGGTCATGAAAGTTCGCAAGCTCAAGCGAGCCTTCCAGCGCCTTATCCCAGAGGGGCGGCATGTGGTGATCGGCGTGCCGTTCATCTGGCTGTTCCTGTTCTTCATGCTGCCGTTCTTCATCGTGTTGAAGATCAGCTTTGCCGAAGCCGACGTTGCGATTCCGCCGTACACCGAGATCTACACCTTCGTCGAAAGCAAGATCCAGCTGGTGCTGAACCTTGCCAACTACGGCCTGTTGACCGAAGACGAGCTGTACCTGGCGGCCTATCTGGGCTCGCTGAAAATGGCATTCTTCAGCACGCTGTTGTGCCTGCTGATCGGCTACCCGATGGCCTATGCCATCGCCAACGCGCGCAAGGAGTCGCAGACGGTTCTGCTGCTGCTGATCATGATGCCGACCTGGACCGCGATCCTGATCCGCGTGTATGCCTGGATGGGCATTCTCAGCAACAACGGGCTGCTCAACAGCTTCCTGATGTGGCTGGGGCTGATCGATCAACCGCTGCAGATTCTGAATACCAACCTGGCGGTGTATATCGGCGTGGTCTATTCGTACCTGCCGTTCATGATCCTGCCGCTGTATGCAAACCTGGTAAAACACGACCAGAGCCTGTTGGAAGCTGCGTCCGACCTGGGTTCGAGCACGTTCAACAGCTTCTGGAAAATCACCGTGCCGCTGTCGAAAAACGGCATCATCGCCGGCTGCATGCTGGTGTTCATCCCGGTGGTGGGCGAGTTCGTCATCCCTGAACTGCTGGGCGGCCCGGAAACCCTGATGATCGGCAAGGTGCTGTGGCAGGAGTTCTTCAACAACCGTGACTGGCCGGTGGCTTCGGCGCTCGCCGTGGTAATGCTGGCGATCCTGATTGTGCCGATCCTGCTGTTCAACCGCAGCCAGGCCAAAGAAATGGAGGGCCGCGCATGAAACGCTTCAGTTTCTCCAAGCTGATGCTGGTGCTCGGCTTGCTGTTCATCTACCTGCCGATGCTGATCCTGGTGATCTACTCGTTCAACGCCTCGAAGCTGGTGACGGTGTGGGGTGGCTGGTCGATCAAGTGGTATGTCGGCCTGCTCGACAACACCCAACTGATGGGTTCGGTGATGCGCTCGCTGGAGATCGCCCTGTACACGGCGGTCGCTGCGGTGGCGCTGGGCACCTTGGCAGCGTTCGTGTTGACCCGGGTTACCCGCTTCAAGGGCCGCACGCTGTTCGGCGGCCTGGTCACCGCGCCGCTGGTGATGCCAGAGGTGATCACCGGTCTGTCGCTGTTGCTGCTGTTCGTGGCCATGGCGCAGATGATCGGCTGGCCGCAGGAGCGTGGCATCGTCACCATCTGGATCGCCCACACCACGTTCTGCGCGGCTTATGTGGCGGTGGTGGTGTCGGCGCGGCTGCGTGAACTGGACCTGTCCATCGAAGAAGCCGCCATGGACCTGGGCGCCAAGCCATGGAAGGTGTTCTTCCTGATCACCATCCCGATGATTGCGCCGTCGCTGGCAGCGGGCGGCATGATGTCGTTTGCCCTGTCGCTGGATGACCTGGTACTGGCAAGCTTCGTATCCGGCCCAGGCTCGACCACGTTGCCGATGGAAGTGTTCTCGGCTGTACGCTTGGGCGTCAAGCCTGAAATCAACGCCGTGGCCAGTTTGATCCTGCTGTCGGTGTCGCTGGTGACATTCCTGGTCTGGTTCTTCAGCCGCCGCGCCGAAGAGCGCCGCCGCAAGGCGATTCAGCAGGCTATCGAGGAAGGTGCCGTGGCCAACGCTGGCCAGGCGCAAAGCCGCCGCCCGGCCCAGGCTGTCAGCCAGGTCTGAGGCAGCTCATCGATGGGTAAACGGCCCTGCAAGGCCCTGCACTGTGCAGGGCCTTGCAGGGCCGGCTCATCTGCGAGGTTTCAAACAGCGCTGTTCGGTGTTGGGCCGCTTTCGGTTTGACGAATGTTGGTCGCTTTTCGTTCTACTCCACCTGACGCAGCCGTCTGCGCAGGGGGAGCAGGCGTTTGGGATGAAGTGGTGCTCTGGATAGGTTCTCTCACTGTGGGAGGAACGCCATTTCCTTGTACGCTTGGCTGCGCTCCAGCGGAATTGAGCGTAGCTGAACCCCTGCTGGCCCTTGAGCGGGGTGTGGCATGCGCACCGAAGTTAAGCCTTCTGTTCACGAGGGCTTGTTGCCCTAATAGTGGGGTCGTAAAGATGGCGACAGCTGCTATGACCCCGAGGGCTATTTTTGCTGCATCGGGCTTCACAAGGAACGCCGCCACGATCGCCGCCACGGCTGTCACTGCAGAGGTTATAGCGAAGTACCCCGCAAGCCCGAACCCGGCGAAGTGACCTGATGGGTCAACCTTGTTTACCGGGTCCCCGGCGCAGTATACATAAGCATTCACTCCGCCTCGTTCAAATGGGCTCAGGCTGTCAGGGCTGATGAACCTCATGAGGACGGGGTTGAACAGCCGATAGCCATTACCTAGCAAGTAACAACCGGTGGCCACATCCAGCGGCTCCCCGTTGAACGCCAGGGGGTTGTGCAACGCGTCGCGGGCCAGGAACTCGCCATAGGCGGTGTAACGGCGTTGCTCGTTATCTTCTAGCCCACACAGGGTAGTGACGGTATTGCTACAGTTCACCGCTAAGAGTAAACGGCTGGCCTTTGCACCTGTGTTTAGTTGCGCCAAGAGGCCAGTGGGGTGCTGAAAAATCGTGCGCGTTGACAATTCGTTCTGCTGAGTAAACACACGCCCGTTCTGGTAAAAACAAGCTGATCTTTCTGACGCTGCCATGGCGCCCTCCTGATGTTCACCTTCGGAACCCTGTCCCTATCCGGTCGTAGGCTCGCGAGTGCGCGATGGGCGGGAGCAAACTCACCCGACAGGCCCGCTCCGAACTCAAAACCCTCGCATTTCGCTAGCTGTGGATGACACGCTTCTGGCTGTGGATGACACGCCTGTTGAAGACGATCGCCTCTGGGCATACGTACTCATCTCATAGCCAGTATTCGATGACCCGCTTGTTGAAGCCAATTGCCGCGTGCGGGCCATAGCCTCCTCGTAGCTAGGAGGCGACGACGCTGCATTTAATACTGTGGCATCCGTGATTGAGGGGGGTGTGCGAACAGCCTCTTCGTAACTTGGTGGTGGGTCGTTAAATTGGTTGCTTGTACGGCTATTTGAATTCAATGAATTTAGGTTTCGTCTGCGTATCGAAAGCGTTGCACGGCGTGCAAGGCCTGCAGCGCTTATAGCAATAATACCTAAACCCAAAGCGGCAGCACTTACCGTCTGAAGCGCTTTTTTAGCGTCTTCAGACTTTACGAAACTTGCCAAAGCGACCGTGATTGTTGATGTTATGCCTGCGATTAATGCGATTGCACCGGCGACGTGGTTTACTCTCTGAGCCAATAGGAAACTAATGTGGCCTGAAGGATCAACGTAATTGGTCGGATCTCCCGCGCAGTAGGCATAAGCATTCACCCCGCCTCGCTCAAACGGGCTCAAGCTATCAGGACTGATGAATCTCATGAGAACGGGGTTAAACAGGCGATAGCCATTGCCTAGAAAGTAACAGCCGGTGGCCAAATCCAGCGGCTCACCATTAAATGCCATGGGGTTGTGCGACGTGTTGCGGGCCAGGTGCTGGCCATATGCAGTGTAACTACGATGCTCATTATCATTTGGACCACACAGCGTTGCGACGGTGTTGCTGTTATTTACGGCTACGAGTGAATGGCCGGCCTTTGTCCCAGCGTTAATCTGCGCCAAGAGGCCAGTGGGGTGCTGAAAAATCGTGCGCGTTGACAATTCGTTCTGCTGAGTAAACACACGCCCGTTCTGGTAGAAACAAGCTGATCTTTTTGACGCTGCCATGGCGCCCTCCTGATGTTCACCGTCGGAACCCTGTCCATATCCGGCCGTAGTCGGTAAAGCGTTCGTATTGCACCCATGCTGCTAGAGCCGGTGTAGAACGGCTACTGGCAAAAATACTAGGTTCCGTATGAAGGGTTCTGACGTGCTTGCCAATCAAGGCCGTTCCCACAGGCCCTGATAATGCGGCAGATGCAGTGCCGTCATCCCGCTTCGCTTTCTTGAACCTGTTTCCCCTTTCGTTTGTCGATCCCTGATCTACGCTTTCATCGCGTCCTACAAACCATTCGTAGATGCAAGGAGCCTGCATGACGGTAACGCGTGCGCCGATGGTTGTTTGCCTGGGGCTGTTGTCACTGCTTGCAGGCTGTGGAGAAGAAAAGGTCCCCGAGGAGCTGCCACGGGTGGTGGTCCAGCAGGTGCAACCCACCGACTTTGCCGCGCGGGTGACGCTCACCGGCGATGTGCAGGCGCGGGTGCAGACTGACCTTTCGTTCCGTGTGGGCGGCAAGATCGTCTCGCGCAGCGTCGATGTGGGCGACCACGTCAAGGCCAATCAGGTGCTGGCGCGGCTCGACCCGAAAGACCTGCAGAACAACGTCGATTCGGCCAAGGCCGCAGTGTTCGCCGAGCAGGCACGGGTCACCCAGACCAGCGCCGCCTTTGTGCGCCAGCAAAAACTGCTGCCCAAGGGCTATACCAGCCAGAGCGAATACGATGCAGCCCAGGCCGCGCTGCGCAGCAGCCAGAGCGCACTCAAGGCGGCCCAGGCGCAGTTGGCCAATGCCAATGAGCAACTGAGCTACACCGCGCTGGTGTCGGAGGCTGACGGGGTGATTACCGCGCGCCAGGCCGAGGTGGGCCAGGTGGTGCAGGCGACCATGCCGATCTTCAGCCTGGCAGTGGATGGCGATCGCGACGCGGTGTTCAACGTCTATGAGGCGCTGCTGGTCAGCCCGCCCAGCAACGAAGGCGTAGTGGTCAGCCTGCTCGACGACGCCAGCGTCACGGCCCATGGCTATGTGCGCGAGATTACCCCGACGGTGTCGGCGCAAAGCGGCACCGTGCAGGTCAAGGTGGCGCTGCGCAATGTGCCGTCGGGCATGCAACTGGGCTCTGCGGTAACCGTCACCAGCAACGCGCAGAGCCGCCCCAGCATCGAGCTGCCCTGGGCGGCGCTGACCAAGGCGCTGCACGAACCTGCCGTGTGGGTGGTGGGCGAGGGTGACAAGGTCGAGCTGCGCAAGGTGCAGGTGGCGCGTTACCTGACCGGCAAGGTGGTCATCGCCCAAGGCATCAAGGGCGGCGAAACCGTGGTGGTCGGCGGCGCCCAACTGCTGCACCCGGGCATGAAAGTGGAAAAGGTCACAGCGCAGAGCGCCGGAGGCAAGCCATGAGCCGCCTGATCCTGCTGTTGCCCGCCGCGCTGTTGCTGGCTGCTTGCGGCAGTGAAAAAGAGCAGGCCGCGCCGGTGCGCCCGGTGCTGTCGGTGGTGGTGCAGCCCCAGGTGCAATCGCAGCTGGGGCGCTTCGCCGGGTCTATCCAGGCGCGCTACGAGAGTACCCTGGGCTTTCGCGTGTCCGGGCGCATTGCCCGGCGCTGGCTGGATGTTGGCGCTCAGGTGAAACCAGGCGACACCCTTGCCACCCTTGACCCGACCGACCAGCAGAACCAGTTGCGCGCCGCCGAAGGCGACCTGGCCAGGGTGCAGGCGCAGTGGATCAACGCCCAGGCCGATGCCCGCCGCCAGCAGCAGTTGTATGACCGTGGTGTGGGCGCCCAGGCCCAGCTGGACATCGCCCGGACCAACCTGAAAACCACCGGGGCGTCGCTGGAGCAGGCCCGCGCCGCGGTCAGCCAGGCCCGCGACCAGCTCGACTACAGCACCTTGCGCACCGACCATGCCGCCGTGGTGACCGCCTGGCAGGCCGAGGCCGGGCAGACGGTCAGTGCCGGCCAGGCCGTGGTCACCCTGGCGCGGCCCGATATCAAGGAAGCCGTCATCGACTTGCCGACCCATCTGGCCGAGCAGTTGAGCGAAGGCCTGGCCTTCACCGTCTCCCTGCAACTCGACCCCAGCATCAATACCAGCGCCACCCTGCGCGAGCTGGAGCCGCAGGCCGACGCCACCACCCGCACGCGGCGGGCGCGGCTGTCGCTGGACAGCACGCCGGACACCTTCCACCTCGGCACCGCCGTGAGCGTCACCCTGACCTCCGAGGTGACCCCGCGCAGCGAGTTGCCGCTGACCGCGCTGCTGGAGCGCGACGGCAAGACCCAGGTGTGGGTGGTGGACCCGCAGACCAAGACCGTCGCCACCCGCGACGTGCTGCTGATCGACCGCGATGGGGAGCGCATCGTCCTGTCTTCAGGCGTACAGCCAGGCGAGCGCGTGGTTACCGCAGGGGTCAACCTGCTCAAGCCTGGCCAGAAGGTCACATTCGATGGGGACGTGCGATGAAAGGAAGCTTCAACCTCTCCGAATGGGCGCTGCGCCATCAGTCGTTCGTCTGGTACTTGATGGCGGTCAGCCTGCTGATGGGCGTGTTCTCCTACTTGAACCTGGGCCGTGAAGAGGACCCCTCGTTCACCATCAAGACCATGGTGATCCAGAGCCGCTGGCCCGGCGCGACCCAGGACGAAACGCTGCTGCAGGTCACCGACCGTATCGAGAAGAAGCTCGAGGAACTCGACTCGCTCGACTATGTGAAAAGCTACACCCGCCCCGGCGAATCCACGGTCTACGTGTACTTGCGCGACACCACCAAGGCCAAGGACATCCCGCAGATCTGGTACCAGGTGCGCAAGAAGATCCAGGACATCAGCGGGCAGTTCCCCAAAGGCCTGCAAGGCCCGGCGTTCAACGATGAATTCGGCGATGTGTATGGCTCGATCTACGGCTTTACCGCCGACGGCCTGACAATGCGCCAGTTGCGCGACTACGTGGAGCAGGTGCGTGCTGAAGTGCGCGATGTGCCCAACATCGGCAAGATCGAGCTGGTCGGCACCCAGGACGAGGTGCTGTACCTGAATTTCTCGACCCGCAAGCTGGCAGCCCTCGGTATCGACCAAGGCCAGGTGATGCAGGCTTTGCAGGCGCAGAACGCGGTTACGCCTGCCGGGGTGATCGAGGCGGGGCCCGAGCGCATTTCGGTGCGCACCAGCGGCCAGTTCGCCTCGGAAAAAGACCTGGTCAACGTCAACCTGCGCATCAAGGATCGGTTTTTCCGCCTGGCCGACATTGCCGATATCGAGCGTGGCTACGCCGACCCGCCATCACCGATGTTCCGCTACAACGGCCAGACCGCCATCGGCCTTGCCATTGGCATGAAAGCCGGCGGCAATATGCAGGTGTTTGGCCAACTGCTGCGTGAGCGCATGGACAAGGTCACCGCTGACCTGCCGGTGGGCGTTGAGGTCCACACCGTGTCTGACCAGGCGGTGGTGGTCAAACAGGCGGTCGGTGGCTTTACCAGCGCGCTGTTCGAGGCGGTGGTGATCGTGCTGGTGGTGAGCTTCGTCAGCCTCGGCTGGCGCGCCGGGCTGGTAGTCGCGTGCTCGATCCCGCTGGTGCTGGCCATGGTGTTCGTATTCATGGAGTACACCGACATCACCATGCAGCGTATTTCGCTCGGCGCGCTGATCATCGCCCTGGGGTTGTTGGTGGATGACGCGATGATCACCGTGGAGGTGATGGTCACGCGGCTGGAAATGGGGGACAGCAAGGAACAGGCGGCCACCTTTGCCTATACCTCGACCGCGTTCCCGATGCTCACCGGCACCTTGGTGACGGTGGCGGGGTTCGTGCCCATCGGCCTCAACGCAAGCTCGGCGGGGGAGTACACCTTCACGCTGTTCGCGGTCATTGCCGTGGCCTTGCTGGTGTCGTGGGTGGTGGCGGTATTTTTTGCCCCGGTACTGGGTGTGCACTTGCTTAACAGCAACAAGCTCAAGGCCCACGATGCCGAGCCCGGGCGGATAGGGCGGGGCTTCGAACATGGCTTGCTGTGGTGCATGCGCCACCGCTGGATAACGGTCGTCGGCACCATTCTGCTGTTCGTGCTGTCGGTGGTGGGCATGCGTTTTGTGCAAAACCAGTTCTTCCCCTCGTCGGACCGGCCAGAAATCCTGGTCGACCTGAACCTGCCGCAAAACGCCTCCATCGAAGAGACCCGCAAGGTGGTAGACCGCTTCGAGGCTACCTTGAAGGGCGACCCGGATATCGTCAGTTGGAGCACCTACATTGGCCAAGGCGCGCTGCGCTTCTACCTGCCGCTGGACCAGCAACTGCAAAACCCCTATTACGCCCAGTTGGTCATCGTCAGCCAAGGCCTTGAGGTGCGTGGCGAGCTGATGGCGCGGCTGCAGGAGCGCCTGCGCAAAGACTTCGTCGGCATCGGCACCAATGTCCAGTCGCTGGAAATGGGCCCGCCCGTGGGCCGGCCTATCCAGTACCGGGTCAGCGGCAAGGACATCGACCAGGTCCGCGCCCATGCCATCGATCTTGCCACCTTGCTCGACAGCAACCCCAACATTGGTGAGATGATTTTTGACTGGAACGAGCCAGGCAAGGTGCTGCGCGTGGAGATTGCCCAGGACAAGGCGCGCCAGCTGGGGTTGTCGTCCGAGGATGTGGCCAATGTGATGAACAGCATCGTCAGCGGCGTACCGATTACCCAGGTCAACGACAACATCTACCTGATCAACGTGGTCGCCCGCGCCGAGGACAGCGAACGCGGCTCGCCCGACACGCTGCAGAACCTGCAGATTGTCAGCCCCAGCGGCGCCTCGATTCCGCTGCTGGCGTTCGCCACGGTGCGCTACGAGCTGGAGCAGCCGCTGGTGTGGCGACGTGACCGCAAACCGACCATCACCCTGAAGGCATCGGTTAACGGCGACATCCAGCCTACCGACCTGGTGGCCCAACTGAAGCCGAAGATCGACGAGTTTGCCGCTGCGCTGCCGGTTGGCTATGAAGTGGCGACCGGCGGCACGGTGGAGGAGAGCGCCAAGGCCCAAGGCCCGATCCGCCAGGTGGTGCCGCTGATGATCTTCCTGATGGCCACCTTCCTGATGATCCAGCTGCACAGCGTGCAGAAGCTGTTCCTGGTGGTCAGCGTGGCGCCGCTGGGGCTGATCGGTGTGGTGCTGGCGCTGGTGCCGACCGGCACGCCGATGGGCTTTGTGGCGATTCTCGGGGTGCTTGCGCTGATCGGCATCATCATCCGCAACTCGGTGATTCTGGTGACCCAGATCGACGAGTTCGAGGCCCAGGGCTTTGCCCCGTGGGATGCGGTGGTGGAGGCGACCAATCACCGCCGCCGGCCGATCCTGCTGACGGCAGCCGCTGCGAGCCTGGGCATGATCCCGATTGCCCGCGAGGTGTTCTGGGGGCCGATGGCCTACGCCATGATTGGCGGCATCATCAGTGCAACGCTGCTGACGCTGCTGTTCCTGCCGGCGCTGTATGTGGCCTGGTACAAGATTCGCGAGCCGGAACATAAACCTGAAGCGCACCACTGACCCTTGTAGGAGCGGCCTTGTGTCGCGAAAGGGCTGCGCAGCGGCCCCAGGTTCTTGCCATCATGCAAAATTGCCGGGGCTGCTGCGCAGCCCTTTCGCGACACAAGGCCGCTCCTACAGAGGGTCTGAGGTGAAATGTAAAAGTGGTTATATAAACATTCTTAAACAGTATTTTTAAGAATAACCGCGCCTCACTACTATTGCCCTCAAGCCAGGCGCAAATCCCCTTCGAACCCATGCCCGGCACCCTTATTCACCAGGAGAACGAGCATGAGTGCATCTCTGCGTAGCATTGATGGTCAGGACGAAGCCACCATTTTGCGTGAAATCCAGAGCGCCCTGCGCGACCTGCGCTTTGGCGCGGTAGAGATCACCGTGCACAACGCCCAGGTGGTGCAGATCGAGCGCAAAGAGAAGTTCCGCCTGCAACAGCCCGGCAACAAGCCCGGCTGAACCGCACTACCCAACTAATTAGAAAAATGCCAATCGGGAGCTTCACCATGTCCATCCGCCGTTATGCGCTCGCCGCTCTGGCCAGTGCCGTTTTTGCCGGTTCCGCCATCGCCAAGGACTACGAACTGCTGAACGTGTCCTACGACCCTACCCGCGAGCTGTACCAGCAGTACAACGCCGAGTTCATCAAGCACTGGCAGCAGAGCCACCCGGACGACAACGTGAAGATCCAGCAGTCCCACGGCGGTTCGGGCAAGCAAGGCCGGGCGGTCATCGACGGCCTGCGCGCCGACGTCGTGACCCTGGCACTGGCCGGTGACATCGACGAAATCGCCAAGCTCGGCAAGACCCTGCCAGAGAACTGGCAGACCCGCCTGCCGGACGCCAGCACCCCGTACACCTCGACCATCGTGTTCCTGGTGCGCAAGGGCAACCCGAAAGGCATCAAGGACTGGGGCGACCTGGTCAAGAAAGACGTTTCGGTCATCACTCCCAACCCGAAAACCTCCGGCGGTGCGCGCTGGAACTTCCTCGCCGCCTGGGCCTATGGCCTGAAGGCCGGTGGTAGCGAAGCCAAGGCCAAAGAGTATGTGCAGGAGCTGTTCAAGCATGTCCCCGTGCTGGACACCGGCGCCCGTGGCTCGACCATCACCTTCGTCAACAACGGCCAGGGCGACGTGTTGCTGGCCTGGGAAAACGAAGCCTTCCTGGCGCTGAAAGAAGACGGCGGCGCCGACAAGTTCGAAATTGTCGTGCCTTCGCTGTCGATCCTGGCCGAGCCGCCAGTGGCCGTGGTGGACAAGAACGCCGAGAAGAAGGGCAACACCGAGATTGCCACCGAGTACCTCAAGCACCTGTACAGCCCGGCTGGGCAGAAGATTGCCGCCGAGAACTTCTACCGCCCGCGTGATGCGAAAGTGGCTGCCGAGTTTGGCAAGCAGTTCCCCAAACTGGACCTGGTGACCATCGACAAAGACTTCGGCGGCTGGAAGACTGCGCAGCCGAAGTTCTTCAATGACGGCGGTGTGTTCGACCAGATTTATCAGGCACAGTAAGTCCAAGGAAAAGCGGGGGCCGCTTTGCGGCCCTTTCGCGGCACAAGGCCGCTCCTACAGGGCATCGCGTGCTTTTGTAGGAGCGGCCTTGTGCCGCGAAAGGGCTGCAACGCAGCCCCAGGATTCACAAGCCTGCACCGGCCCGGCATAACCGCCGGGCCTCGTGCGTTCAACCAGGGACCTTTATGTCACGTCGCATTTCCCCCGTCATACCCGGCTTCGGGCTGACGCTGGGCTACACCTTGGTGTACCTCAGCCTGATCGTGCTGATACCGCTGGCGGCCATGTTCATCCATGCCTCGCAGCTGACCTGGGAGCAGTTCTGGACCATCATCAGTGCACCGCGTGTCATTGCGGCCCTGAAGCTGAGTTTCGGTACCGCCCTGTTCGCCGCCATCATCAATGGTGTGATCGGCACCCTGCTGGCCTGGGTGCTGGTGCGCTACACCTTCCCAGGGCGCAAGATCATCGACGCGATGATCGACCTGCCGTTCGCCTTGCCCACCGCGGTTGCCGGTATCGCCCTGACGGCCTTGTACGCGCCCTCGGGCTGGGTCGGCCAGTTCGCCACCGACCTTGGCTTCAAGATCGCCTACACCCCGCTGGGCATCACCTTGGCGCTGACCTTCGTGACCCTGCCGTTCGTGGTGCGCACGGTGCAGCCGGTGCTGGCCGATATCCCGCGTGAGGTGGAGGAGGCCGCCGCCTGCCTGGGCGCCAAGCCGTTGCAGGTGTTCCGCCATGTGCTGGCGCCGGCGCTGCTACCGGCCTGGCTGACCGGTTTTGCCCTGGCGTTCGCCCGTGGGGTCGGTGAGTACGGTTCGGTGATTTTCATCGCCGGCAACATGCCCATGAAGACCGAGATTCTGCCGCTGCTGATCATGGTCAAGCTCGACCAGTACGACTACACCGGCGCCACCGCCATCGGCGTTCTGATGCTGGTGGTTTCCTTCATCCTGCTGCTGCTGATCAACCTGTTGCAGCGGCGCATCGAAACCCCATGAAGGAGGCCGGTTAATGTCTTCATCAACTCTTGGCGCCAGCGCCGCCGCCAATGCAGCCCGGCGCGGCAGTGCCACCTCGCGCCGCGTGCTGATCACCCTCGGCTGGGTCGTGTTCGCGCTGTTTTTGCTGCTGCCGCTGGTGATCGTGGTGTCGCAGGCATTGAAGAACGGCTTCGGTACGTTCTTTGAGGCCATCTTCGAAGCCGACGCATTGTCGGCGCTCAAGCTCACCTTGCTCGCCGTAGCGATTTCGGTGCCGCTGAACCTTGTGTTCGGGGTGTCCGCCGCCTGGTGCGTGAGCAAATACACCTTCCGTGGCAAGAGCATCCTGGTGACCCTGATCGACCTGCCGTTCTCGGTATCGCCGGTGATCGCGGGCCTGGTCTACGTGCTGATGTTCGGTGCCCAAGGCCTGTTCGGGCCGTGGCTGCAGGACCACGATATCCAGATCGTCTTCGCCCTGCCGGGCATTGTGCTTGCGACCATCTTCGTCACCGTGCCATTCGTGGCGCGTGAACTGATCCCGCTGATGCAGGAACAGGGCACACAGGAGGAAGAGGCCGCGCGCCTGCTGGGCGCCAATGGCTGGCAGATGTTCTGGCACGTGACCCTGCCCAACATCAAGTGGGGCCTGATTTACGGCGTGGTGCTGTGTACCGCGCGGGCCATGGGCGAGTTCGGCGCGGTGTCGGTGGTGTCCGGGCATATCCGCGGCGTCACCAATACCTTGCCGCTGCACGTGGAGATTCTCTACAACGAGTACAACCACGTCGCCGCCTTCAGTGTGGCCAGCCTGTTGCTGATCCTGGCGCTCTTCATCCTGCTGCTCAAGCAGTGGAGCGAGAACCGTATTAACCGCCTGCGCCACAGCGCCGCGGAGGAATGAGTCATGTCGATCGAAGTTCGTAATGTCAGCAAGCGCTTCAACAGCTTCCAGGCCCTGAACAACATCAACCTGGATATCAACAGCGGTGAACTGGTGGCGCTGCTGGGCCCGTCCGGCTGCGGCAAGACCACCCTGCTGCGCATCATCGCCGGCCTGGAAACCCCGGACGATGGCAGCATCGTGTTCCATGGCGAGGATGTTTCCGGCCACGATGTGCGTGATCGCAACGTCGGCTTTGTGTTCCAGCACTATGCGTTGTTCCGCCACATGAGCGTGTTCGACAACGTAGCCTTCGGCCTGCGCATGAAGCCCAAGGGCGAGCGCCCGAGCGAAAGCAAGATTGCCGAGAAAGTGCATGAACTGCTGAACATGGTCCAGCTCGACTGGCTGTCCGACCGTTACCCCGAGCAGTTGTCCGGTGGCCAGCGCCAGCGCATCGCCCTGGCCCGCGCCTTGGCGGTCGAGCCCAAGGTGCTGCTGCTCGATGAGCCGTTTGGTGCGCTGGATGCCAAGGTGCGTAAAGAGCTGCGCCGCTGGCTGGCGCGCCTGCACGAGGACATCAACCTGACCTCGGTGTTCGTGACCCACGACCAGGAAGAAGCCATGGAAGTGGCGGACCGTATCGTGGTGATGAACAAGGGGGTGATCGAGCAGATCGGCTCGCCCGGCGAGGTGTATGAGAAGCCGGCCAACGACTTCGTCTATCACTTCCTGGGCGACTCCAACCGTTTCGCCCTGAGCGAGGGCAACCATGTGTTGTTCCGCCCGCATGAGGTGTCGCTGTCACGCCACGAAACCGAAGGCCACCACGCCGCCGAAGTGCGTGACATCCGCCCGTTGGGCGCGACCACGCGGGTGACGCTGAAGGTGGAAGGGCAGAGCGAGCTGATCGAAGCCGAAGTGGTCAAGGACCACGATAGCCTGGCCGGGCTGGCGCGGGGCGAGACATTGTTCTTCCGGCCGAAGGTTTGGCAGAAGGTGGCGGATATCTGAGCTGCTGTTTGCTGAGTGGAACCCGGGCCTGGTCCCGGGTTTTTTTATGCCTGATGAATGGCCGGGCTGCTTTGCAGCCCTTTCGCGGCACGAGGCCGCTCCTACAGGGGGCCGCGTAACCCTGTAGGAGCGGCCTTGTGTCGCGAACGAGGCCGCAGCCCTCGCGGCAATTCGATGCCTTGCACGAATATTTCTCATGCTCACAAGGCATTGACGGGTTAATACCTCCCCACACCCCCCGAAATACGCGGGCTTGAGCCATTCGCCAAAAAACAATATGAATAATTGTTATAACGTTAACTTCAAACATTACTTCAAAGCATAAGCCTCGACCCCCGATGATTCAGCCACACACCTGAATCCAGCCCACAGGGAGTTGAGCAAATGGGTAATGTCCAGACGGCCGTCAGAGCCTTCGACCAGCCATGGCACCCGGCAGCGGGTGAACTGGTCGAGCTCGGACGCACGCCACGCCTGCCGCTGGGCCAACTGCGTCTGCAACGCACGCCAGCAAGCGGCCTCAAGCGCCGCGACAAACTGGTGTTGGGCTTGCTGGTGCTGGCCTTGCATGGCGCCGCCGCCTACTGGGTCAGCCAAACGCCGACAGCAGCGCTGCCGATTGTACCGCCGCAGATTCCCCCCATGACCATCGAGTTCGCCGCGCCTGCGCCGCCCGTTGTCGAGCCGCCGCCACCCGCGCCTGCACCCCCTGTGGTCGAGCCTCCAGCACCGGTGATCGATGAGCTGGCGGCAAAGCCCAAGCCGAAGGCCAAGCCCGTGACCAAGCCTGTGGTCAAGGCCAAACCCGAGCCGAAACCCGTACCCACGCCTGTCCAGGCGCCAACCCCTGCGCCGGTCGCGGCCCCTGCGCCACCCGCACCGGCCCCGGTCACGCCGCCGTCGGCCAATGCCGCTTACCTGAAGAACCCGGCGCCGGAGTACCCGCAGATGGCTCAGCGCCGTGGCTGGGAAGGCACTGTGCTGCTGCGGGTCGAGGTGCTGCCAAGCGGCAAGCCGGGGCAGATTCAGGTCCAGCAAAGCAGCGGCCGCGATGCCCTCGACGCCGCCGCGCTGGCAGCGGTCAAGCGCTGGAGTTTTGTCCCGGCCAAGCAGGGCGATGTCGCGCAGGCCGGCTGGGTCAGCGTACCGATCGATTTCAAGCTTCGTTAACTTTGCGAGCGCATACATAGGAAGGACTACCCATGAGCCTGTTGGCATCCCCCCTCGAATCCGTTGAAAGCACCGTCATCTGGCTGCTGGTTGGCTTTTCCGTGGCCACTTGGGCGCTGGCGCTGGTCAAGGCCGTGCAGTTCGGCCGGTTGAAAAACCAGGACAAGCGCTTCCACAAACAGTTCTGGGCGGCTTCCAGCCTGGATTCGGCCGCCGAGATCAGCCACCAGCAACCAGGCCCGGCCGCCCGCGTGGCACAGGCCGGCTACGCGGCCATCGCCGTGGGCGAGCCCGGCCTGGCGAACGACCTGAGCCATGCCATCAACCATCAGGACCGCCTCGAGCGTGCCCTGCGCCAGCAGATCGTGCGTGAGCGCCGCTCGCTTGAAACCGGCCTGGCGGTGGTTGCCAGTATTGGCAGCACGTCGCCCTTCATCGGCCTGTTCGGCACCGTGTGGGGCATCATGGAAGCGCTCAAGGGCATCAGCGCGGCTGGCTCGGCCAGCCTCGAAACGGTGGCCGGCCCGATTGGCGCAGCGTTGGTGGCGACGGGGGTGGGGATCGCCGTCGCGGTGCCTGCGGTGCTGGTCTACAACTACTTCCTGCGGCGCCTGAAGCTCACCGCTGCCGACCTGGATGACTTTGCCCACGATTTCTACAGCCTGGCGCAGAAGAGTGCCTTCCGTGTGCTGGTACACCCGGCTGTGCAGCGCACGCACAGCGGTTTCACCCAGCCTGTGCAGGAGGCTTCCTGAGATGGCCTTCTCGACCCAGGACAGCGATGAAGTGTTGAGTGAAATCAACGTCACGCCGTTGGTGGACGTCATGCTGGTGCTGCTGGTGGTATTCATCGTCACGGCGCCGCTGTTGACCAACGCGATCCCGATCAACCTGCCCAAGACCGAGGCCGTGGCCCCGGTCGAGCAGAAGGACCCGCTGGTGGTGAGCATCGATGGCAGCGGCCAGTTGTTCATCAATAAAGAGCAGATCCAGCCCGACCAGCTTGAGAGCAACCTCAAGACGGCCAAGAGCAAAGACACCGAACTGCGCGTGCAATTGCAGGCCGATGATGGCGTGAACTACGGCGAAGTCGCGCGCGCGATGGCAGCCATCGAACGTGCCGGCATCAGCAAGCTGGCGGTCATCACCGCCCGCTGACGCGGGAGCGGCAAGCTGCAAGAGACAGCAGACCGCGTGCGCCTGCTCGGCAGTGACTTTCTTCAGGCAAGTGCTTACGGACCATTTTCCTTGGCAGGGGATGGTCCTTTTTTTTTTAGCTGCAAGCTGAAAGAAAGATCCGATGCGCCGCAGCGGCTGCTTCTTGTAGTTTGCAGCTTAAAACTTACAGTTATTAACAAATAGCTTCTTATTCCTTTACGCATATATCAACCTCCCTATACTTGCACCCCAAGCACGCAAACTTTCGGAGGCGTCCCCATGCGCAATGAGTCGATTCGTTACCTGATTGTGCCGGGCTGGCAAGGATCGCCAGACAACCATTGGCAAAGCCACTGGCAGCGGACACTGCCCAACAGCGCACGGGTCGAGCAGCGCGACTGGCTGACACCGCAAAAACACGATTGGGTGCAAGCGCTGGAGCAGGCTATCGCCGCCGAGCGCTCGCCGGTCATCCTGATTGCCCACAGCCTGGGCTGCATCACCGTCGCCCACTGGGCTGCACAGGCAAGCCCCGCGCTGCTGCGCCGGGTACGCGGTGCGCTGTTGGTGGCGCCGGCTGATGTTGAACGCCCAGCCTGCGCGCAAGCGCTGCGCAACTTTGCGCCGATTCCACTGCAGGGCCTGCCGTTTCCAAGCCAGGTGGTCAGCTCGGACAACGACCCGGCGGTGAGCGTGCCGCGTGCGCTGCACCTGGCCCGCGCCTGGGGCGCTGAGGCCGGGCTGCTGGCCAATGCCGGGCATATCAACGTCAAGTCAGGCCACCAGCGCTGGGAGCAGGGCTTCGCTTACCTGTTCCGCCTGCAGGCCCGTGTCGACCAGCGCGCGCTGCGCCGCGCCTGACGCCATCAACCGCTTGCCTTGAACCCCGGCTGGGTGGCCGGGGCGGGAGTATTCCATGACGTTTCATGCCCCATTCGGCCAGCCGCTGCTGACCTTTCCCGAACTGGACAAAAGCCCGCTGAGCATTCGCGCCAAGGCGCTGGTGTTTGTCGACCCGCGCTCCCAGGCGCTGCGCCAGGCCCTTGAACGCCTGGCGCCACAGCCGTTGCCGGTGCTCATCCGCGGCGAGTCCGGCACCGGCAAGGAGCTGCTGGCGCGGCAAATCCATCGGGCCAGCGACCGTGCGGGGCTGTTCGTTTCGGTCAACTGCGCGGCCATCAGCCCGACCTACGCCGACGCCGAGCTGTTCGGCTACAGCGCCGGCAGCCAGGGCGGCACCGCCAGCAGTCGTGCAGGCTGGTTCGGCTCGGCCAATGGCGGCACGTTGTACCTGGACGAAATCGCCGACCTGCCGCTGGCCATTCAGGGCAAGTTGCTGGCAGCGCTGGAAAACCGCGAGGTGACACGGGTCGGTGCCAGCCATCCACAGCCGGTGGACGTGCGTCTGGTGGCCGCTTCCAGTATTGACCTGGCATTGGCGGTGCAAGCCGGGCGCTTCAACGAGCGGCTATACCACTATTTGCATGAGGGCGAGCTGGAGCTGCCGGCACTGCGGGAGCGGGTCGGCGATATCCTGCCCTTGGCCGAGTACTTCGTCGGCATCTACAGCGTGCGCCTGGGCCGCCCCTTGCCGCTGATCAGCGAAGCCGCCCAGCAGGCGCTGGAGGCCCATGCCTGGCCTGGGAATACCCGCGAGCTTGAGAACGTTATCCACTTTGCGTTGCTGGTCAGCGATGGCGAGGAAATCCTCCCCGAGCACCTCGACCTGCCCGACCGTAAGCCGCTCGACTCGCTGGCGCGCACCCTCGGGCAACTGGCCCGCAGCCGCGAAACCCAGACTGTCGCCGAGCTGCGCCAGTTGCTGCTAAACACCCTGCAAACCCTAGACCTGTAGGAGCGGCCTTGTGCCGCGAAAGGGCTGCGCAGCGGCCCCAGAATCTCGGTTTCATGCAAAATTGCTGGGGCGCGCTGCGCAGCCCTTTCGCGACGCAAGGCCGCTCCTGCGCGGGGTTAATCGTCAGTGGGGCGGGCTCATAAGCAAAGCAATTGATGGCAATTTGCTTTTGGAATAAGCAGCTACGTAAAAGATATTGTTACGGAATAAAAATTACCGGTATCGTCCGCTTCACGCTCACCCGCGAGGGTGGGCCCCGACCTAGCCGCCATCTGCGATGGCCCAGCATTCAGAACAAGGATCACCATGAAAAAAACACTGCTGACCACCGCCCTGGCCGCTGCCCTGTCGTTTGCCGGGCTGGCCTCTGCTGCCGAAAAACTGGTGGTTGCTGCTACCCCGGTGCCGCACGCTGAAATTCTTGAGCTGATCAAGCCGACCCTGGCCAAAGAAGGCGTCGACCTTGAGATCAAAGTCTTCACCGATTACGTGCAGCCCAACGTGCAGGTCGACCAGAAGCGCCTGGACGCCAACTACTTCCAGACCCTGCCGTACCTGCAAAGCTTCAACGAAGGCAAAGGCACCCACCTGGAAACCGTGATCGGCGTGCACGTCGAACCCTTCGGTGGCTACTCGAAGAAGGTCAAGAACCTGGCTGACCTGAAGGAAGGCGCTACCGTTGCCATCCCCAACGAAGGTAGCAACAGCGGCCGCGCCCTGCTGCTGCTGCAGAAGGCTGGCCTGATCACCCTGAAAGACCCGAAAAACGCCTTGGCTACCCCGAAAGACATCGCCGAGAACCCGAAAAAGCTCAAGTTCCGTGAGCTGGAATCGGCCATGCTGCCGCGCGTGCTGGACCAGGTCGACCTGGACATGATCAACACCAACTATGCGCTGGAAGCCGGCCTGAACCCGGCCAAGGATGCCCTGCTGATCGAAGGCAGCGACTCGCCTTACGTAAACTTCCTGGTTGCCCGCCCGGACAACAAGAACAGCGACGCCATCCAGAAGCTGGCCAAGGCCCTGACCAGCCCTGAAGTGAAAGCCTTCATCGCCAAGAAATACCAAGGCGCGGTACTGCCGGCGTTCTGATCCGGCCCTTTGCGCTGTGGGAGGTTCCATGGTTTTGCGTAAGCCTGCACTGGCCTCATCGCAGGCTGTCGCCAGCTCTCATAGAACAAACGCTAACTATCTGATTTACATGGATAACGTGGGAGCGGGCTTGCCCCGCGATAGCGATAGCACTGCCAACATCGCATCGCGGGGCAAGCCCGCTCCCACGGTGCCCAGCTCTCTGCGCGACAGCGCAGCCCGGAAGGGCTAGGTGATCTCCCACAGTGAACTTGCCCTGCCTTGGTATAGGGGCTGACCCAGACCCTGTGGGGGCTGGCGATAGCCTGCTACGAGGCCACCGCGCAGAAATCACTGGTCATCTTTTCACCGAAACCTTAGCTTAACGTTTTGCAACATTCGTTCGAGCGAGGTGTGTGATGTCGATGGAAACCTGGTTGGCTTTCTTTGCCGCGTGCTGGGTCATCAGCCTGTCGCCGGGGGCCGGTGCGATTGCCTCGATGTCCAGCGGGCTGCGTTATGGTTTCTGGCGCGGTTACTGGAATGCCCTGGGTTTGCAACTGGGCCTGATCGTGCAGATCGCGATCATCGCCGCCGGCGTCGGCGCCATCCTGGCGGCCTCCGCCACCGCGTTTCACGCCATCAAGTGGTTCGGCGTGGCCTATCTGGTCTACCTCGCCTACAAGCAATGGCGCGCCCTGCCCATGGATATGAGCGACGACGTCGCTGTGCGGCCCATCGGCAAGCCGTTGAGCCTGGTGTTCCGCGGGTTTCTGGTCAACGTCAGCAACCCCAAGGCACTGGTATTCATGCTCGCGGTGCTGCCGCAGTTCATCAACCCGCACGCGCCGCTGCTGATGCAGTACGTCATGATCGCCGTGACCATGGTCAGCGTCGACATGCTGGTCATGGCCGGCTACACCGGGCTTGCCTCCAAGGTGCTGCGCCTGCTGCGCACGCCCAAGCAGCAAACGCGGGTCAACCGCACCTTTGCCGGGTTGTTCATCGGTGCTGCGACTTTCCTCGCTACGCTGCGCCGCGCACCGCTCTGAACCGGCGCGCGGCGCATCGGGTTGAGTCTTGGCCAGCTGGGTGCTGTCTACCTGAAGGCGGGTGATTACCAGCACCTGCCCGCTATCGCCACCATGCCAGCCAGCCTGGCTCGACAGGAGACTACCCATGGACGCCCCGATCCATCCGTTTTCCGAGATTTTCAAGCAACTTGGCCTGGAAGATGACCCGGTCGAGATCGAACGTTTCATCGCCACTCACTCACCCCTGCCTGACGATGTAAAGCTGGTCGATGCCTGGTTCTGGAGCGACGCCCAGCGCGCATTCCTGAAAGAAGCCTACATTGCCGACGCCGATTGGATACCGATGATCGACCAACTCAACGAGGCCCTGCACGCCAGCAAGAAATAAGCGCCGAGCGGCACCTGTTGGGTGAACGGGCCGTTGCTATGCTCAGGAAAACAATAGGGGATGGCGCGATGAAAGATCCCTACGCACCAGGCTTCTGGTGCACCGTGACGATCCTGGGCACCCTGACCACCGGTTATTACTACGGCATCCGGCACACCCAGCACATGAACCACGCCGTGCAGTTTCTGTACGCTGCCGCCGCTGTTACCGCAGCGGTGGCGCTGTGCGGGCTGACGTGGATCGCCTGGCAATACCTGCACCTGAACCGCCGCGAAGTGGCCCAGGGCCGCACGTTGTTGACCATCTGGAACACAAAGGTGGCGCTGCGCCGGGTCGAAACGGTATTCGACCGCTATTTCTGGGGCAGCTACTGGCATTCCGGGCGCACCTTCGAAGAGGTGATGGGCGAGCTAAAGGGCACGCCGCTGGAGCAGAGCCTGGATGCACTCAAGCGCCAATGCCGCGAGCTTGACCGCGAAATCCACGATCACCACCACCACTGGCTGGCCAATGCCCGCGACCTGTCGAGCGTGGCTACCGCCATGGCCCGGGAGCGCTACCAGTTGGACCTTGGTGACGCGCCGGTACGGGCGGGGGGCAACACGGCGCTGCTCAACCGCGACCTGGAGGTACTGGTTTACACCTGGTCGGCGCGGCTACGCAGTTTCGATCATCAGCTCGACGAACTGGAACGTGGCTACCACTGAGCTGGGCTCATTCGCCGCGGATGTACTGCTCCAGTTGCGCGATCAGGCTGGCTTGCTCGGCGATGGTTTCCTTGACCAGGTCGCCAATCGACAGCAGCCCCAGCAGGACGCCGTTGCTGACCACGGGCAGGTGGCGCAGGTGGCGGTTGGTCATGAGGTTCATGCAGTACTCAAGGTTCTGCTTGGGCTCAACGGTGACCACTGGCGAACTCATGATCTCGCGTACCGGCGTTGCCGCCGAAGAGCGGCCCTTGAGCACCAGCTTGCGGGCGTAGTCACGTTCGCTGACGATGCCGACCACCTGGTTGTCTTCCACCACCGGTAGCGCGCCGACGTTTTTATCAGCCAGCATCCGCAGGGCATCGAGGACCGAGTCATCGGGGCTGATGGTGTAGACGGTCTGGTGCTGGGCTTTGGCTTTGAGGATTTGCTCGACGTTCTTCATACAGGCCTCGGTGGGTGGAAAACGCGATGTGTCGGATTAAATAAAGCATCCGGCACCGCGCTCTGCACGGCAATGCAGGAAACGGCATGGAGCCGATTGAAAAACGTCATGAGGCGGGATTTTCTGCGGGCATGAAAAAGGCGGCCCGCAGGCCGCCTTTTCCAGTTTCGCTTACAGGCCTTTAGGGTTCGGGCCGAAGCGGTTGTTGCCTGGGGTGCTGTCCTGGCACAGGAACACCAGGTTGACGATCGGCACCAGCAGCCACCAGCCGCTGCGGTCGGTGTCGTGCAGGCGGCGTACGCCGACGGCGATGGCCGGGATCATCACGGCCAGGCTGAACAGCATGTTGATAAAGCCAGCCATGCCCAAGGTGCCTTCAATGAAGCTGATGGCCAAGCCGATCAGGTTGATGACCAGGGTAAACAGCCAGTATTCCTTGCGGCGGGCACGGCCGCTGAAGGTGGCGTACTGCTTCATTACGGTGAAGAACACGTTGCCGAAGGTAATGTTGGCAACGTCGCCTTTGATACCAGGCGCCGCGCCGGCATTGCCGTTTTGGGTCGCGCCGCAACCTGGGCAGCTGACGGCCGATTGATGGATCTGTTTGGCGCAGCCACGGCAGAACACCATGCTCATTTGTTTTCCCTCACATTAGTTAGCTGGCTGATAGGCCGATTAGGCACAGCAGCGAAATGACTGCCATGACGACGCCGGCGATGGCCATGCCATTGCCGGGCTTTTTCTGGTTGATGCTGATGATGCCCATGATCAGGCCGGTGCCTGCGAACAGGCCGAGGCCGGCCATGGTATCCATGTCCCACTCGCTGTCATCGAACAGCGCGAGCGTGCAGAGGATGCCCAGGCACAGGGAAACGATCGCCAGCCACGCCGAGCCGCCGCTGGCAGGCCCTGCGTTGGACGTTGCGAATTGAGGGGCGCCGCACTGGGGGCAGGTAGGTGCTGATTCGTGCAGCTGTTTGGCACAGCCGCGGCAATAGACCATCGCCATCGCAAGTCCTTCTTGGCGTTCGTCGAACGCATCCATGTTCGTATAAAAGGCTGCCGGAGCCGGCAGCGGCGCAGAGGTTACCAAACATTTCGCAAGTGGCGAAACAGTGGCGTCAGAAAAGATGTGCGCTGTGAACGGCGTCACCCTGTGCCGCTTGGGGCCTCATACGCAGCCCGCAGTAACGAAAAAGCCCCATCAGGCGTACCTGATGGGGCTTGGTCTGTCGCGATGCTCGCGAGAATTCATGGCGCACTCGGCGGGATTCGAACCCACGACCCCTGCCTTCGGAGGGCAGTACTCTATCCAGCTGAGCTACGAGTGCAACGGGGCGCATGATACCGGTCTGGACCGAGGACGTCCATCGCCTTGATCTGTAGCTGTTTTTACCTGTCGGACGGCAACGTGGCGCACGCTTGGCCGGCGATTTCAGACGGGGTGTTCAACCATTCGTTCTTTTTTTCGAACAGGCTATTGTCCAACCCCCCAGCACCCGCTTAGCATTCCGTTTGAGATTTCAAACGCTCAGCCGCCAGGCGTCGAACACCCTGGTGCACGAATTCCTGACGGCCGCCCGCGTTATGGGCGCCTTTTCAACAATCAATAATTCGCAGTAAAGGGAAGCCGACATGCAGCTCAAAGACGCTCAGTTGTTCCGCCAGCAGGCCTTCATCAACGGTGAATGGCTGGATGCGGACAACGGTCAGACCATCAAGGTGACCAACCCGGCCACCGGTGACGTGATCGGTACCGTGCCGAAGATGGGCGCTGCCGAAACCCGTCGCGCCATCGAAGCTGCCGACAAAGCGCTGCCGGCCTGGCGTGCCCTGACTGCCAAAGAGCGTGCCGGCAAGCTGCGCCGCTGGTTCGAGCTGATGATCGAGCACCAGGACGACCTGGCCCGCCTGATGACCACCGAGCAAGGCAAGCCGCTGGCCGAAGCCAAGGGCGAAATCGCCTACGCCGCCTCGTTCATCGAGTGGTTCGCCGAAGAAGCCAAGCGCGTCTATGGCGACGTCATTCCCGGCCACCAGCCGGACAAGCGCCTTATCGTCATCAAGCAGCCTATCGGCGTTACCGCGGCCATCACCCCGTGGAACTTCCCGGCGGCAATGATCACCCGTAAAGCCGGCCCAGCCCTGGCCGCCGGCTGCACCATGGTGCTCAAGCCTGCTTCGCAGACCCCTTACTCGGCCCTGGCCCTGGTCGAACTGGCTACCCGTGCCGGCATCCCGGCTGGCGTGCTCAGCGTCATCACCGGCAGCGCTGGCGAAGTCGGCTCCGAGCTGACCGGCAACTCGCTGGTACGCAAGCTGTCCTTCACCGGCTCCACCGAAATCGGCCGTCAGCTGATGCAAGAGTGCGCCAAGGACATCAAGAAGGTTTCCCTGGAGTTGGGTGGCAACGCCCCGTTCATCGTGTTCGACGACGCCGACCTGGACAAGGCGGTCGAGGGCGCGATCATCTCCAAGTACCGCAACAACGGCCAGACCTGCGTCTGCGCCAACCGTATCTACGTGCAGGACGGCGTCTACGACGCGTTCGCCGAGAAGCTCAAGGCTGCGGTGGCCAAGCTGAAGATCGGTAACGGCCTGGAAGAAGGCACCACCACCGGCCCGCTGATCGATGGCAAGGCTGTAGCCAAGGTCCAGGAACACATCGAAGACGCCGTCTCCAAGGGCGCCAAGGTGCTGTCCGGCGGCAAGCTGATCGAAGGCAACTTCTTCGAGCCGACCATTCTGGTCGATGTGCCGAAAAACGCCGCTGTCGCCAAAGAAGAGACCTTCGGCCCCCTGGCGCCGCTGTTCCGCTTCAAGGACGAGGCTGAAGTCATCGCCATGTCCAACGACACCGAGTTCGGCCTGGCCTCGTACTTCTATGCGCGCGACATGAGCCGCGTGTTCCGTGTGGCCGAAGCCCTGGAATACGGCATGGTGGGTATCAACACCGGCCTGATTTCCAACGAAGTGGCACCGTTCGGTGGCATCAAGGCCTCGGGCCTGGGCCGCGAAGGTTCCAAGTACGGCATCGAGGACTACCTCGAAATCAAATACCTGTGCCTTAGCATCTGATCCGGCACTCGCTGTTTTTACCTCTGCCAGCGGGGCGCGAGAGCGACGCCTCGCTGGTCTTTTTGACATTGCAGTACCTGGTGGCCAGGGTGTTCGCGACAGTCGATCAACGAATACTGATCACGCACGTTCCAGCCACCCCCGAATAAAAGCGCCGTTTCCATCGGCGCGAATGAGGGCATTATGAGCAAGACCAACGAATCCTTGATGCAACGCCGTATCGCCGCCGTCCCACGTGGCGTTGGCCAGATCCACCCGATCTTCGTCGAGTCGGCGAAGAACGCGACGGTAATCGACGTTGAAGGCCGCGAACTGATCGACTTCGCTGGCGGCATCGCCGTACTCAATACCGGCCACCTGCACCCGAAAGTGGTTGCCGCTGTGCAAGAGCAGCTGACCAAGGTCAGCCACACCTGCTTCCAGGTGCTGGCCTACGAGCCCTACGTCGAGCTGTGCGAAAAGATCAACAAGCTGGTCCCAGGCGACTTCGAGAAGAAGACCCTGCTGGTCACCTCCGGCTCCGAAGCCGTTGAAAACGCCGTGAAGATCGCCCGCGCCGCCACTGGCCGTGCCGGCGTCATCGCCTTCACCGGCGGCTACCACGGCCGCACCATGATGACTCTGGGCCTGACCGGCAAAGTCGTGCCGTACTCGGCAGGCATGGGCCTGATGCCAGGTGGCGTGTTCCGCGCGCTGTTCCCGAGCGAGCTGCACGGTGTCAGTGTTGACGACGCCATTGCCTCGGTAGAGCGCATTTTCAAGAACGATGCCGAGCCGCGTGATATCGCTGCCATCATCCTCGAGCCGGTACAAGGCGAAGGCGGCTTCCTGCCAGCGCCTAAAGAGCTGATGAAGCGCCTGCGCGCGCTGTGCGACCAGCACGGCATCCTGCTGATCGCTGACGAAGTACAGACCGGCGCTGGCCGTACTGGCACCTTCTTCGCCATGGAGCAGATGGGCGTCGCGCCTGACCTGACCACCTTCGCCAAGTCCATCGCTGGCGGCTTCCCGCTGGCCGGTGTGTGCGGCAAGGCCGAATACATGGACGCCATCGCCCCGGGCGGCCTGGGCGGCACCTACGCCGGTTCGCCGATCGCTTGTGCGGCGGCCCTGGCGGTTATCCAAGTGTTCGAGGAAGAAAAACTGCTGGACCGCAGCAAGGCTGTTGGCGAGCACCTGACCGCTGGCCTGCGTAAAATCCAGGCTAAACACGCCATCATCGGTGACGTGCGCGGCATGGGTTCCATGATCGCGGTAGAAGTGTTCGAGAAAGGCACCCACACCCCGAACGCCGCTGCTGTTGCTCAGGTGGTGGCCAAGGCGCGTGACAAGGGCCTGATCCTGCTGTCCTGCGGCACCTACGGCAACGTCCTGCGGATTCTCGTGCCGCTGACCGCCGAAGATGCCCTGCTGGACAAAGGCCTGGCCATCATCGAAGAGTGCTTCGCTGAACTCGGCTGATGTGACCCGCTTCAGAAAAAACCCGCCTCGGCGGGTTTTTTTGTGCCGTTTGCAGGCGTGTGGCGCTAAGGTTGTAAGAGGAATCCGTGGAAGCTGCGATGGATCGCGTGTCATTACTGGAGATTCGCCATGAGTGCGGCCGACCCCTTACCCCCCCGCGTGCTGATCGTCGAAAGCGACCCTTGGGTGCGCGACATGCTCAGCGAGATGCTGCTTAGCGTGCGCTGCGATGCGCGCCTGCAGATCTGCGCCGATGGCGCGCAGGCGGTCACCGCGCTGGCGGCCAACCCTGACCTGATCATCGCAGCCCGTGAACTGTCCGGCGTCGATGGCCTCGACCTGCTGCGCAAGGTGCGCGCCAAGGGCGCGCGCGCGGGCCTGCCGTTCATTCTGCTGAGCAATCGTGCCGACAGCGCCAGTGTGCGCGAAGCGTTGCCGCTGCAGCCCACCGCCTACCTGAGCAAGCCGCTCGACATGGACAACCTGCGCAAGCGCCTGGAGCACCTGCTGCTCGATGCCGGTCAGCAGGTTGCCTGCCCGGTCCCGGCGCTGCAAGCGGGTGCCCGGCTTGTGGACTTTCTGGAACAGCGCCGCGCCACTGCCGATGGCGGCCCGTTGTTCGCCGATGTGGAGGTGGCGATCAAGCGCGCCCTTAACCCGCACGGGCTGGACCTCAAGGTGTTGGAGCAAGAGGTGCGCAGCGACCCGCAGATCACCGGTGTGCTGATTGCCGCTGCCAATAGCGCAGCGTTGCACCGCGATGGCTCGGTGCAAACGCTGTTGCAGGCGTTGAACAAGCTCGGCAGCACCCAGAGCATGAACCTGATCCTGGGCCTTACGCTCAAGCGCAGCGCCCGCCTGAGCGACCCGCTGCTGGCGCGGCATGCGGCGCATTACTGGAACCTGTCGCTGCATACCGCCGAGTACGGCCGCACCTTGGCGCGGCAGTTGGAGGTCGACGAAGAGCGCTGTTATTGCGCCGGGCTTTTGCATTGCCTGGGCGATCTGGCGGTGTTGCGGACGTTGCAGGAGTGGCGCCTGGCCGGGGGCGAGCTGGATGAAGACCAGGTGCAATTGTCGCTCAACGAGTTCGGCGCCCCGTTCGGCTCGGCGCTACGGACTCGCTGGCGCTTGCCGCTGGATCTGCGCGAGCTCATTGCCGCTGTCTATCAACTGGGCGGCGGGGTGTATTCCCGCGAGATCCTCGCCATGAGCCTGGCCGGGCAGATGGCCCGGCTCAAGCCCAGCGCCGGGCTTGAGAAGATTGCCGGCGGCAAGACTGCGCGCTTGCTCAAGCTTGGGCTGCCCGAGCTTACCGCGCTGCGCAAGGTCAACCCGCATGCGGTGGCCGAGGAAGAGGCCGAGCGCCAGGCGGCGCTGGCCCGCGAACAGGCGGCGCAGCAGGATGAGGTGGAGGGTACGGTAGGCGAGGGGGAGGCTGTTTCGGATGAGGCTGTCAAAGCCAGCCCTGAATAGCGCTTCAGAAAATCAGCCCAGTACGATCTGATTCTTGCCCTGCCGCTTTGCCTGGTACATCGCGGCATCGGCACGGGCATACAGGGTGTCCAGCGTTGCGTCTTCATCGCGTAGGCCGGTCAGCCCCTGGCTGACGGTCACACCATAGGTTTGCTCGCCATGGCTGAAGCTCAAGCGCTGGATCTCGCGCTGCAGGCGCTCGGCGATCTGCTCGGCGACCTCTGCTGTGCAGCCGGGGAACACCGCCGCGAACTCTTCACCGCCAATGCGCCCGAACAGGTCGCCCCGGCGTAGCACGGCCTTGCCACTGTCGGCGATGCGTTGCAGCACCTGGTCGCCTTCCTGGTGGCCGTAGCTGTCGTTGATGAGTTTGAAATCGTCGATGTCCAACAGCAAAAACGCCATGGGCGTGCCGTCTTCACGGGCCTTCTCGAAAGCCTGCTGGGCACACTCGAAGAAGTGCCGGCGGTTGCTGCTCTGGGTGAGCACATCGGTG
The DNA here is from genome assembly GCF_014268805.2 of Pseudomonas farsensis. Taxonomy (GTDB): domain Bacteria; phylum Pseudomonadota; class Gammaproteobacteria; order Pseudomonadales; family Pseudomonadaceae; genus Aquipseudomonas; species Aquipseudomonas farsensis. The sequence goes on along the minus strand of NZ_JABWRF020000002.1, from coordinate 377,605 downwards.
GTGGCCAGGCGTTGCAGTTCGCCTTCAAGCTGCTTCTTTTCGGTGATGTCTTCAGCAATACCGACGATGATCACCCGCGGGTCACCCTCGCGCTGCTGGTTGATGTAGCACTTGTCGCTCAGCCAACGCACTTCGCCCGCGGCGTTGATGATGCGGTACTCACGGTCCTCGACGGTGCCCTTGACCAACACTTGCGCCAGGCTGCGCTCGGCGTATTCCAGGTCGTCGGGGTAGATCGCATCGCGCCATTCGTTGTAGTCGGCCATCACCAGGCTTGCGGGGCGCCCAAAAATGCGCTCGAACGCCGGGCTTACATAGAGCACCTGGCGGGTTTCCCAATCGAAGGCCCACAACGCTGCATTGACGCTGTCGAGCAGCGACGAATACAGCTGCTCGCGTTCACTGAGGCGCGCCACTTCACCCTGGGCGTGCAGCAGGGCGAGTAGTGTTTGGGCAGCCTCGGGGCGGGGGCCGCCGGTGGGCAGGGTTGGGCGGTCTTTGGCCATGAGCACGAAACGAATCTCGACGAAGGGCGTGCGGCCTGGGACCGGCCCGCCACGCGGGCGATGTGCCGGGTTTGAGTCGTTGCGCGGGGGTAAAGTTCCAGATGTCATGCCCTGTTGCAGGGCATGGCGATCAGCGGGCGTCAGGCGCCGGTGGGGCGCAGCGAGTAGGTTTTAAGCTGTGCGGCGAAGTCGCGCAGCGACTGGATACCACTGGCTTCGGCCTCGTGGACCCAGTCTTTCATGGCCGCGAGCATGTCATGGCCGTTGGCGCTGGTGCGGGCCCATATCTGCTGCAGGGCAAGGCGTTTTTCGTAGATGGTCTTCAGCGCCTGGCTGTGCGCCAGCATCGACTCGATACGCAGGTGATGACGGTCCTGCAGCAGGCTGGTTTCACGCGACAGCAGGCGCTTGGCGCGGCGGAAGTGATGCCGCACCGAGGTGTCGAGATTGCCGACTTCCTGCTTCACCAGCGGCGCGATGACCAGCTTGCGGTACTGCGCCATGATCTGGAACCGGTTGTTGAGGATGGCCATGGCGGTGTCCATGTCCAGCGAGGCCTTGCCCTCGACCCGGTGCGCGATAGGCGCCACACGCTGCACCTTGGCCAGGCGCAGCATGCTCAGCAGGCGGATCCACATCCAGCCCATGTCGAACTCCCAGCGGCGCACCGACAGCTTGGCCGAGTTGGGGTAGGTGTGGTGATTGTTGTGCAGTTCTTCGCCGCCAATGATGATGCCCCACGGCACCAGGTTGGTGGCAGCGTCACGGCACTCGAAGTTGCGATAGCCCACGGCATGGCCCAAGCCGTTGACCACGCCGGCCGCCCAGAAGGGAATCCAGGCCATTTGCACGGCCCAGATGGTAATGCCGATGGTGCCGAACAACAGCAGGTCGATGACTGCCATCAAGGCGATGCCACCGAGCTTGTAGCGCGAGTAGAGGTTGCGCTCGATCCAGTCGTCCGGGCAGTTTTTGCCATAGATGCGCAGGGTTTCGGGGTTGCGTGCCTCTTCGCGGTACAGCTCGGCGCCCTTGCGCAGCACGGTGCCCAAGCCCTTGTGCACGGGGCTGTGGGGGTCGTCCGGGGTTTCGCATTTGGCGTGGTGCTTGCGGTGGATGGCTGTCCACTCGCGGGTGTTCTGCGCCGTGGTGAGCCACAGCCAGAAGCGGAAGAAATGCTTGAGGCCTGCGTTGAGTTCGAGCGCGCGGTGCGCCGAATAGCGGTGCAGGTAGATGGTCACGCTGACGATGGTCACGTGCGTCATCAGTAGGGTGACGCCGACCAGTTGCCAGGCCGACAGATCGAGCAAACCGTAATACCACATAACGGGAAAGACCCTCGGAAAAACAGGGAAACAGCGGTTGCATTATCCCTTGGCAGTGAAATAAAACCAGTCGCCCTTTTGGATAGGAAGTCACAGGGTGTTTCAGCCTTTATAATGCCCCCTTAATTTCAAAGGGCTCATCCACCCGACATGTCCGTTTCCGTTCGCGACGCCTTGCGCATGGCCGCGCTTTACGTGGTGCTTTCGATCCTCTGGTTGGGGCTCTCGGAGCTGTTGTTGCAGCGTATGGCGGATACCCCGCTGGCCTTGGCCATCGGTCGGCAGATCAACCTGGTGGTCTGGGTGCTGTTCAGCGCCGTGCTGATTTTTGTCTCGCGCGCACGGCTGCTCAATTTCATCGGCGCCGGTGCACGGCTGCGCAGCGAGGACCGCGAGCGCCTGCGCATGGCGGCAGCGGTGTTCGACAGCACCCTGGAAGGGGTGCTGGTCACCGACCGTAACGGCCTGATCGTGCACGTCAACCGCGCTTTCATGCGCATTACCGGTTACCAGCAGGACGAAGTCATCGGCCAGCGCCCGAGCAAGTTCAAGTCTGGCCGCCATGGGGCTGCGTTCTACCAGCAGATCTACACCACCCTCACCGAGCAGGGCGAGTGGAGTGGCGAGATCTGGAACCGGCGCAAAAGTGGCGAGATCTACCCGCAATGGCAGACGATCCGCGCCATTTGTGACGACAGCGGCGAGCTGAGCCATTACGTGGCGGTGTTCAGCGATATCAGCGCGATCAAGCACAGCGAGCAGGAACTGGCCTTTCTGGCCCACCATGACCCGCTGACGGGCCTGCCCAACCGCCTGTTGTTCAACGACCGCGCCGAACAGGCGATTGCCGCTGCGCAGGCCAACAAGCGCGGTTGCACCTTGCTGCTGCTCGATCTTGACCACTTTCAGAGCATCAACGACGGCCTGGGCCATACCATCGGCGACCAGTTGCTCAAGCTGGTGGGCGAGCGCCTGCGTGAGGTGCTGGGCACCAGCGTGACCCTGGCGCGCCTGGGGGGCGACGAATTTGGTGTGCTGGCCGAAAACTGCCAGCAGATCGGCCATGCCGGCAAACTGGCGCAGACCATCATCGAGCGGCTGCGCGAGCCGTTTCTGTGCGATGACCATCGCCTGTTCATCAGTGCCAGCATCGGCATCAGCCTGTTCCCAAGCGATGCGCTGAGCGCCGAGCAACTGCTGCGTAACGCGGATTCTGCGCTGTTCAAGGCCAAGAACAACGGCCGCGCCTGCTATGCGTTGTACACCGAAGAGCTGACCGCCCACGCCCAGCACCGGGTAGAAACCGCAGGTGAACTGCGCCGGGCGCTGGAGCAGCAAGAGCTGCGCGTGTTCTTCCAGCCGGTGCACGACCTGTTCAGCAGCCAGATGGTCGGCGTCGAGGCGCTGGTGCGCTGGCACCACCCGGAGCGCGGCCTGGTGCCGCCGGGGGAGTTCATCCCGATTGCCGAGCGCACCGGGCTGATCGCTGAAATCGATGCCTGGGTACTTCGCCAGGCCTGCCGGCAGATGGTGCAGTGGCAGGCGCAGGGCAAGCACTTGGAGTTCGTTGCGGTGAATATCTCCAGCCGCCTGTTCGGCCAGCACGAGCTGTTCCGCGAGGTGGCCGATGTGCTGCACGACACCGGCCTGGACCCGGCGCTGCTGGAGCTGGAAGTGACCGAAAGCGCGGTGATGGAAGACCCTGAAGTGGCGCTCGAACAGTTGCACCGCCTGCGCGAATTGGGCCTGAACCTGGCCATCGATGATTTCGGCACCGGTTATTCATCACTGCTGCGCCTCAAGCGCATGCCGGTGCAGAAACTCAAGATCGACCAGGGCTTCGTCGCCGGCTTGCCGTGCGATGAAGACGATGTCGCCATTGTGCGGGTGATCATCGCCCTTGCCCGCAGCATGGGCATGAAGGTGCATGCCGAAGGGATCGAGCAGGCCGAGCAGGCGCGCTTTCTGCTGGAGCAGCAGTGCCAGCTGGGGCAGGGCTACTGGTTCGGCAGGCCCGTGCCCGCGCAGGAGCTGCGCTGGGGGTGAGGCTTCGGTGCTTGCCGATACCCTCAGCTTTTGAGTCTCAGCACCATATCTCGAATAACCCCATGCACGATTCGTCGCACCAGCCGCGCCTCGCCGGCAGTCAGGGTATGAACATGCGCCTGCAAGAGCTCCTGGGCCCGGCTTTCAATCACAGTGGCCAGCTCATCGATGATTTTTTTGCCCAAAATGCTCGGAACGCCGATCGCCTCACCCAGGCTTAACACACTGTTGCGCGTGACTTCTGCGTGAGTACGCACCCCATCAGGTTTCCAGACCAGCTCAGCGTCGAGCCACGGCGCCGATGTTTCGCCGTAGACCGCTGTACACAGCAGGTCGTAATGCGGCGCCAGATAGCATGCATCGGCTTGCACATGGAACGACAGATTCTTTAGATGCGCATCGTTGTTTCCCACCAGAATGTTGAAAACCAGCCAGCGGAACAGGCGCATCCGTGTCTGCGCCACATTACGCACGCGGGCCAGGATTTTCAGTAGTGTCTGAACGGTTGCCTGCTGGTACTTGAAGCTTTTGTCCAGCGTCAGCAATTGGCATGCATCCAGTACGTGCAGGCGTTCCAGCTCGCCTTGCCGCAAGCGGCGGTCGAATCGCTCGATCAGATAGACAGGCTCCGGCACCCGTCGCAGCGCTACGGGCGGGACATCAAGTTTCATGGCTTGCGCCAGGCTCATTACAAACCATTCATTCACGGCAGTCGCATCGTACAGCTCGCGCTGCGGGTGATCCGGCTTGAGGATGTGGGTTGAAGCCGTACTGCCGACGGGCTCTGACAAAACGCCGTCGATCATCACGATCGGCAATTTGTGCTGTGCACCGGCCAGGGACATGCGCTTGGGCGCGCCTGTCGTCAGGGCAACGCGCGGCAGATTGCCGATGCGCTCACTCAGTTGCGAGTCGCTCAAGGGTTTCAAGCCTTGGAGGCGGACCTGCTCGCCATCGTCCAGCAAGGTAATCGCCCCGGCAGATTCAGCCCCGTAATAGCCCAGCAGGCCGAACGCATCGGCAAACGCGATACGCGCGTCGCTCGCCAGTAATTCGCGGGCATGCTCCTCCGGCAGAAGGTTGTCGAAGAACCACTGCACAGGGCGTTGCGATGAGCCATCGACGATTGCCCCTTTGTTGCGCGGGAGCGCTGGGGAAAGATCGTAACCGTCGCTACGTTCGGCCCATTCCGATGTGTATTCCAGGCTCCATATGCCTGCGTCATCACGCAGCGTGGCGACATGCTGATCGTTGATGAAAACTTCGAGCTTTCTCATTCGTCGCGAACGTCCACATACAGGCGGATGCCCAGTTCCTGCATGATCTGAAGCACACTGCCGACGGACACACTGCCTTTACCCCTTTCGATGTCTCGCAGCAAGACATGGCTTTTACCCACCAGCAGCGCGAGATCGGATTGAGTGATCCCTTGGGACTTTCTGGCGTGGCGTATGGTGCTGCCCAGGTCATCAGCAGTGAGGATCTGACGCAATGGGTTCATGGGATTCGCTCGTTAAAAACGAAATAATAGCTTCGATTATGCTTTCCTGTGAGTGCCACGACCTAAAAGCTAAGTTTTATTTTAGTTTTTTGCTATTTAATCTGTTGTGAGCATAAAAACGAAGACATAGTTTCGTTTTGTGCGGTGCTGTCTAACCTGGCTTTCAGCGCACGGAACGCTGTTCAGCGCTTGTTCAACCCCTTCGCCAGCCGGTCGCCGCCCACCTGAATAACCGCCACCAGCACCACCAGCATCACGATTACCGTCAACATGATCTGGCTGTCGAAGCGTTGGTAGCCATAGCGGTAAGCGATGTCGCCCAGCCCGCCGGCGCCAATGGCCCCGGCCATGGCGGATGAGTTGATCAGCGTTACCAAGGTGATGGTAAAGCCGCCGACGATGCCCGGCAGTGCCTCGGGCAACAGCACGTGCCAGACGATATGCCAGCGCCGGCAGCCCATGGCCTGGGCGGCTTCGATCAGGCCATGGTCGACTTCGCGCAGGCTGACTTCGGCAATGCGCGCAAAAAACGGCGTGGCGGCGATGGTCAATGGCACCACGGCCGCCCACACCCCGTAGGTAGTGCCGACCACCAGCCGGGTGAAGGGGATCAGCGCCACCATCAGGATCAGGAACGGGATCGAACGGAACAGGTTGACGATGGCGCCCAGCACGCGGTTCAGCGCGGGCGCTTCGAAGATGCCGCCCTTGTCGCTGGTGACCAGCAGCACCGCCATCGGCACCCCGACCAGCAGCGCCACCAGCGAAGACACACCGACCATCAGCAGGGTGTCGAGCAAGCCTTGCAGCAGGCGATCAATCCACATGGCCCAACACCTCCACATCGGCGGCCCAGCGGCGCGCGCGTTCGAGTAGTTGCGCGGTGCCCAGCGGCGAGCCGCGCACCGCAAGTATCAATTGCCCCAGCGCATGCTCGCCGATGGTCTCGATGCCGCCTTGCAGTAGCCGCACCGTGCCGCCCAGGTCGGTGAACAGTTCGCTCAGTTGCGGCTCGCCGACCAGTTGCAGGCGTAGCACCACGGCGGCGCTTTGGCTGCTGGGGCTGGCGCGCAGGCTACCTTGCAGGCTGGCCGGCAGCCGCGCCTGAAGCGGTGCCAGCAAGGTGCGGGTGACGTCGTGGCGGGGGGCCCCGAACACCTGCCAGACCTCACCCTGTTCCACCACCGCGCCGCGTTCCAGCACCACCACGCGGTGGCAGATATCGCGGATCACCGCCATTTCGTGGGTGATCAGCACCACGGTCAGGCCCAGGCGCGCGTTGATATCGCGCAGCAGCTCAAGAATCGAGGCAGTGGTCTCTGGGTCCAGCGCCGAGGTGGCTTCATCGCACAGCAGAATTTCCGGGTCATGCACCAGCGCCCGGGCGATGCCGACCCGCTGCTTCTGCCCGCCAGACAACTGCGCCGGGTACACATGGTGCTTGTCGGTCAGGCCCACCAGCTCCAGCAACTCGCGCACCTTGCGCTGGCGCTCAGGTTTGCCGACCCCGGCCACCTTCAGCGGCAGCTCGACGTTCTGCCACACGGTCTTGGCCGACATCAGGTTGAAGTGCTGGAAGATCATGCCAATGCGCCTGCGCAGCGCGACCAACTGGTTTTCGTCGAAGGGCGCGATATCCACCTGGTCGATCAGCACCCGGCCTTGGCTCGGCTGTTCCAGGCGATTGATCGTGCGCAGCAACGATGACTTGCCGGCGCCGCTGCGGCCAATGATGCCGAAGATCTCGCCACGGCGGATGTTCAGGTCGATGCCGTGCAGCGCAGGCTGGGCCTGCCCGGGGTAGGTCTTGCCCAGGCCGATGAAGCGCACATGGGCCTGATTGACCTCCGGGCGCAGCACCTGCTCGGTGGCAAGCGCGGGTGTGCTGTGCGCAGTAGGCGCCTTGAGGGCGCGGGCCTGGCTCATGTCAGCCTTCCCAGCCGGCCTGGTACAGCGAGCCGTGGGCTTTGTCGAGCGCGGCACGCACGGCTGGCGAGTGCTGGTAGATGTCGACGAACTTGGCCAGGCGCGGGTCGTTTTTCTCTTGCGGGCGGATGACGAACTGGATCACGTATTCCTTGTTTTCCAGGCCGTCGAACAGCAGCGCCGAGGTGGCATCGAAGGTGTTGGCCAGGCGGATGTACGCCGGGTAGCCCTGCACCAGGTCGGCGTCATCGTAGGCACGCACCAGTTGCACCGCCTCCACCTGCAGAATCTTGATTTTCTTCGGATTGGCGATGATGTCGTCTTCGGTGGCCTTGTAGCCGACCCCGGGCTTGAGGGTAATCAGCCCGGCCTTGGCCAGCAGTTGCAGGCCGCGCCCGCTGTTGATCGGGTCGTTGGCGATGGCAACGCTGGCGCCTTCGGGCAGCTCGGCAAAGCTTTTGTACTTTTTCGAGTACAGGCCGACGTTGTTGATGATGCCGGGCGCATAGGGCACCAGGTTGAAGCCGGCGGCGGCCTTGGCGTTTTCCAGGAATGGAATGTGCTGGAAGTAGTTCACGTCGATGTCGCCGCTGTTAAGGCTCACGTTCGGCGCGATCCAGTCGCTGAACTCGATCAGCTTCACCTCAAGGCCTTGTTTGTGGGCCTCTTCGACGGCGGCTTCCAGAGGGATGGCGAATGCTGCCGTGGTGCCGATTTTCAGCGGCTCGGCGGCAAGTACCGTGGCCGACAGGCCGAGGCCCAGGGCAATGGCCGCAACGGGCCGGAACAGTTTTTCAAGCATGGTGCAAAGCTCCAGTCGGGGCGGTTTGGGGTGTGCGGTAGGTAGCGCCTGGGTGGTCGGCAGGCAGGTGCGGATGGTCGCTGGCGAAGAGTTTTTCGCGCAGCGTGCCCTCGGCGTAGGCGGTCTTGTAGCGGCCGCGCTGTTGCAGTTGCGGGACCACCAGGTCGATGAAGGCCTCGAAGCTTTCCGGGGTGACAGTGCGGGTCAGGTTGAAGCCGTCCAGGCCGGTGTCGTCGATCCAGCTGATCAATTGCTCGGCCACCTGCTCGGGTGAGCCGACCAATGTCACGTAGCGCCCGCCAAGGGCGTGCTGTTGCAGCAGGCGCCGGCGCGTCCAGGCGTTTTCCTGCAACTGGCGGGTGGCGGACTGGATGGCGTTGCCTTTGCTGAAGGCAATCGGCTCGTCCAACTCGAAGGCCGCGAAGTCGATGCCGGTGGAGGCGGCAAAGTGCGCGACCCCGGCCTCGGGGCTGGCATAGCGCAGGTACTCGGCGTGGCGCTCGTGGGCTTGCTGCTCGGTCGGCGCGACGATCACTGTGATGCCCATGAATACTTTGATGGCATGCCCATCGCGGCCAGCGGCGCTGGCAGCCGCGCGCACCTTGTCGACCTGGGCGCGGGTGCCGGCCTTGTCCTGGCCGCTGATGAACACGCATTCGGCATGCAGGCCGGCAAAACCCAGGCCCCGTGCCGAGCTGCCGGCCTGGAACAACACCGGCGTGCGCTGCGGCGAGGGCTCGCACAGGTGGTAGCCCTCGACATCGTAGAACTCGCCGTGGTGGCGCACCTTGCGCACCTTGGCCGGGTCCGCGTACACCCGCTGGGCGCGATCAGCCAGCACGGCATCGTCGTCCCAGCTGCCTTCGAGCAGTTTGTAGAGCACTTGCAGGTATTCGTCGGCCTGGTCGTAGCGGCGGTCGTGCTCGGGCTGCGCGTGCAGGCCCATGGCGCGGGCGGCGCTGTCCAGGTAGCCGGTGACGATGTTCCAGCCCACCCGGCCATTGCTCAGGTGGTCAAGGGTCGAAAGCCGCCGGGCGAACAGGTACGGCGCCTCGTAGGTGAGGTTGGCGGTGATGCCGAAGCCCAGGTTGCGGGTCACGCCAGCCATGGCCGAGACCAGCAGCAGCGGGTCGTTGACCGGCAACTGGATGGACTCCTTGAGGGTCACGTCCAGCGACTGGCCATAGACATCGTAGGTGCCGACGATATCGGCAATGAACAACCCGTCGAACAGGCCGCGCTCGAGCAACTGCGCCAGCTCTGTCCAGTAGGCCAGGGTCTTGTACTGGGTGGAGGTGTCGCGCGGATGGGTCCACAGCCCATGGTTGATGTGGCCGATGCAGTTCATGTTGAACGCATTGAGCAGAATCTGCCTGGCCATCAGATGGTCCCCCGGCGTGGCGGGTTTTCGTCGTTGAGGTAGTAGTTGCCGATGGCGTGGTATTTCCAGCGCACCGGGTCGTGCAGGGTGTGCACGCGGGCGTTGCGCCAGTGGCGGTCGAGGTTGTGCTCGGCCAATGTGGCCTGGCTGCCGGCCAGTTCGAACAGTGTGGTGCCGGCGGCCAGCGAGATTTCGGTGCTGATCGCCCGCGCCTCGGCCACGGCGATGGACGCGGCGGCGACGTTGTCGGCGCTGCTGTCGTGTTGGGCGCGGTCGAGGATCTCTCCGGCGCGTTCCAGCAAGGCTTCGGTGGCGTGCAAGCGGATCGCCAGGTGGCCGAAGCTCTTGAGCGTCAGTGGGTCATCGCAGGCTTTGTCCAGGCCGGAATCGACCCAGGGCCGGCTGCGGGTGCGCACGAAGTGCAGGGCGTCTTCGAAGGCTGCGCGGGCAATGCCGGTGTCGATGGCTGCGTGGAGAATCTGCGCCAGTGGGCCGACCGTGGTTGGGCGCTCGAAGGCGCTGCCGAACGGCACCACGTCTTCGCTACGCACCTGCACGTTGTCGAATACCACCGAGCCGCTGCCGGTGGTGCGTTGGCCGAAGCCGCTCCAGTCATCGATCACTTGCAGGCCGTGGCTGTCGGCGGGGACGAAGGCCAGGTGCTGGGCATCCTGTTCATCGATGACCAAGGTCGGGATACGTTGGGCGTACAAGGCGCCAGTGCAGTAGAACTTGCGGCCATTGATGCGCAACTGGTCGCCGTCGCGGGTCAGGCGGGTGGTGCGCTCGTGGGCATTCTTGGTGCCGATTTCGGCCAGGGCATTGCCGAAACGCCGGCCCGCCAGCACTTCGGCGTACAGGCGCTGCTGTTGTTCGGGGGTACCGTTAACGCGCAGCACTTCCAGGGCGTAGTAGTGGTTCTGCGGGATCTGCCCGATGGAGGCGTCGGCCTGGGCGATGCGGGCAACGACCTTGGCCAGGGTGGCGTTGGACACGCCCGCGCCGCCAAAGGCCTTGGGCACGCTGATGCCCCACAGGCCCGATTGCACGAAGCGGTCGAGTTCGGCGTGGGGCAGGCGGCGCTCGCGGTCGCGGGTGGCGCTTTCAGGGCGCAGCAGCACGGCGATTTCTTCGGCGACAGCCAGGGCCTGGGCGTCGCTGGTGATAAGGGATGCAGTCATGGTGCTCTCCGAGGGCCCATCGCGGGGCAAGCCCGCTCCCACAAGGGGGCTGGCTTGCCGGTTGATGGGCAATGTTTCAGATCCAGGAATGGCGGGCGGGCAGGGTGCCGTTGAGGTAGTAGGCGCCGACCGCGTGGTACTTCCAGCGCACCGGGTCATGCAGGGTGTGCACCCGGGCATTGCGCCAGTGCCGGTCCAGGTTGAATTCGGCAAGGCTGGCGCGGCTGCCGGCCAGCTCGAAGAGCTTTTCGCTGGCTTGCAGGGCGATCTCGGTGGTGAGCACCTTGGCTTCGGCCACGGCAATCGAGGCACGGGCGGCGGAGGCGGCGTCGATGGGCGCGGCGTTGACTTCGTCAAGCACCCTGCCGGCCTTGCGCAGCAGCGCCTCGGCGGCATGCAAGTCGAGTTTCAGGCGGCCGATGTCGGCGATGACGTAAGGGTCATCGCTGGCGCGCTCGACCTTGGCTTCGATCCACGGCCTGGATTTTTCACGTACAAAGGCGATGGCGTCGTTGATGGCGGCTTCGGCAATGCCTGCGTCGATGGCCGCCTGCACCAGCTGCGAGCTGGCGCCCTGGATATTCGGCACGTCACGCTGGCGCCAGTTGTCCAGCACCAGCTCTGCCTCTACCGGTACCTGGTCCAGCAACACGGTGCCGCTGGCGGTGGTGCGTTGGCCGAAGCCTGACCAGTCGTCGACGATGCGCAGGCCAGGGCTGCCACGGCGCACGAACGCCAGGCGCTGGCGGCCTTGGTCATCCAGTGCCTTGACCGTGACCCAGTGCGCGTACAGGGCGCCGGTGGAATAGAACTTCTCGCCGCTGACGACAAAACCTTCGCCTTCGCGGGTGATGCGCGCCTTGAGGGTGAGGGTGTCCTTGGTGCTGCGCTCGGGGCCGGCATTGCCGATACGCCAGCCGTCCAGCACCGAGCGGAAGATGCGTTGCTTCTGCGCTTCGGTGGCGGTCAGGTTGACCAGTTGCAGCATGCCGAACTGGTTCTGCGGGATTTGCCCCAGCGCCGGGTCTGCGGCGCTGATCAGGCGGAATACTTCGGCAGTGGTTTCGAAGGAGACTTGCGGGCCGCCATAGGCCTTGGGCACGCTGATGCTGCCCAGGCCGCTGCGGGTGAACTGTTCGATTTCTGCCCACGGCAGCTTGCGTTGCTGATCGCGGCGCGAGGCTTGCTGGCGGGCGGCCTCGGCCAGTTCGCGGGCGGCTTGCAGGGCTTCTGCGTCGTTGCGCAGCACCTTGGCCGGCAGCAGCGGTGGCGAGCTGTCGATATCGCTATGCAGGGGTTTGGTTGGCTGGCTGGACATCAGTGCCGCTCCTTGGCTGCACTCAATGCCCTGGCGTTACGCACTGGGGTGATTGTGACCCTGACCATCGTTGACCTCACAAAATAGTTGGGGCCGCCTTATTGGTTGGCGGCCGACGTTTGCTGGTCCGGTGGTCCGGTGGATATACCCTAATGGCTTATTAAAAGTTTATGAACTAACTCTTTGGAATATGAATAGAAGAGCTGGGTTGGTGGTTTTGCACAAGTCTGCTCTGCTCCCATCGCAAAACCATAAGCGACGCGGTCTTTTGTGTAGGAGCGGCCTTGTGCCGCGATGGGCTGCAACGCAGCCCCAGTGTCTGTGCTTCATGCGCAATCGCTGGGGCTGCGTTGCAGCCCATCGCGGCACAAGGCCGCTCCTACCGTGTAAAGCTGTATCAATCCTGCGCTGCTGCAGTACCCAGGAACTTGCTCAGAAACTGCCGCGTGCGCTCCTGCTGGGGGTTGGCGAACAGCGCCTTGGCCTCACCCTGCTCGACGATCACGCCCTTGTCGAAAAACACCACGCGGTTGGCCACATCCCGGGCAAAGCTCATCTCATGGGTGACGATGACCATGGTGCGTTTCTCTTCGGCCAGGCCACGAATGGTTTCCAGCACTTCGCCCACAAGCTCCGGGTCGAGCGCCGAGGTGGGTTCGTCGAACAGGATCACCTCAGGCTCCATGGCCAGCGCCCGGGCGATGGCCACGCGCTGCTGCTGGCCACCGGACAGGCGCCGCGGGTAGGCGTCTTCACGCCCGGCCAGGCCAACCTTGGCCAGTAGCCTTCGGCCAAGCTCGATGGCTTGCTCACGCGGGGTCTTCTTGACGATCACCGGCCCCTCGATGACGTTTTCCAGGGCCGTGCGGTGCGGGAACAGGTTGAAGTTCTGGAACACGAACCCGGCCTGCTGGCGCAGACGGCGGATCGCGCCTTGCTGGCTGCCCAGCGACACGTTGGCGTCGATACGGATGTCGCCCACCTGGATGCGCCCGGCGTCGGGGGTTTCCAGCAGGTTCAGGCAGCGCAGGAAGGTGGTCTTGCCCGAGCCGCTGGGGCCGATGATGGCCACCACTTCGCCAGGCTGCACGGTCAGGTCGATGCCCTTGAGCACGGTCTGGCCATTGAACCGCTTGGTCAGGCCTTCTACTACGATCATCTTCAGCGCTCCACGTCGTGCTGGTTGACCCGCGCTTCCATGCGGTTCTGGAAGTGCGCAAGGATGCTGCAGAGGACCCAGTAGATCACTGCCACCGCCACGTACATGGTGAACACTTCAAGGGTACGCGCGGTAATCAGCTGCGCCTGGCGGAACAGCTCGGGCACCTGGATGGTGGCCGCCAGCGCGGTGTCCTTGACCAGCGAGATAAAGCTGTTGCCCAACGGCGGCAGGGCTGTGCGCAGCGCCTGCGGCAGGATCGCCCGGCGCATGGCCTGGGTGCGGGTCATGCCGATGGACGCTGCAGCTTCCCACTGGCCACGGTCGATCGAGGAGATCGCCGCACGCAGGATTTCACAGATATACGCCGCCATGTTCAGCGACAGGCCGATCAGCGAGGCGGGGATGGGGTCGAGTTCGATGCCGATCTGCGGCATGCCGAAGTAGATCACGAACAGCTGCACCAGCAGCGGCGTGCCTCGGAAGAACGACACATAGATACGCGCCAGCCAGTCCAGCGGCAGGATCTTCGACAACCGCATCAGCGCCAGGGCAAAGCCCAGCACCAGGCCGAAGAACATGCCGCCAACGCTGAGCAGCACCGTGTAGCCTGCGCCCTTCAACAGGAAGGGCGCGGAGTCGGCAACGAGTTGCAGGCTTTCAGGGATCATTGGGTGACATCAGCACCGAAGTATTTCTCGGACAGCTTGGCCAGGGTGCCGTCAGCCTTGAGCTTGTCCAGCGCCTTGTTGATGGCGGCCAGCAGCTCCGGTTCACCTTTGCGCAGGGCTACGCCGCTTTCGAGGCGCGAGAAGGCATCGCCAGCCAGCTGGGTGTCCTTGGCTTTTTGCGCGTATTCGAGTGCGGCCAGGCGGTCGACCAGAATGGCGTCGATACGGCCGTTGCGCAGGTCGGCAAACTTGCTTGGGTCGTCTTCGTAGGTGCGCACGTCAGCCTTAGGCACGTCCTTTTTCACCCACTGCTCGTAGTTGGTGCCCAGGCCCACACCGACCTTTTTGCCGGCCAGGTCCTGTGCGCTCTTGATGTTCAGCTGCTCGGCCTTTTTCTTCAGGATCAGCGCCTGGATGCCGGAGATCGTGTAAGGCTCGGAGAAGTCGTATTTCTTCTTGCGCTCGTCAGAGATGGTCACCTGGTTGATGACGACGTCCAGCCGCTTGGACTCCAGGGCCGCAAGGATGCCGTCCCACTTGGTTGGTTGCACCTTAGCCTTGACGCCAAGCTCCTTGGCCAGCAGCTCGGACAGCTCGACTTCGAAGCCGGTGAGCTTGCCGTTTTCGTCCTGGAAGCTGAACGGTGGGTAGGTGCCTTCGAGGCCGACGTTGATCACGCCCTTTTCCTGGATGGTCTTCAGTTGCTCGCCGGCAAAGGCCTGGCCGAGCAGGCCTGCACCCAGCAGCAGCGCCAGGCTTGCGTTGAGGATCGGTTTGGCGAATCTGGTCATGTGTGGCCCCGCGCTTGTGGTGTAAGTAGTGGGTGGCAACTATAAAGGTGGGCTGTATAGGCCTGGAAATAATAAAAAAACCGGTTGTTATTCCCTGTGAGCAGATTGCCATCCCGTGGCAGGGTTGAGGGTAGTCACGAATGGACGGCCCGTCAGCGTTGCTTATGCCCGACTGCGCGCAGAATGGAATAAAGCGTTGTTTTTTCCAAGAGGGGGATTTGTCGTATGGTGATGGCACTACAACTCTGAGCACTTGTGGGAGCGGGCTTGCCCCGCGAGCGCCATCGCGGGGCAAGCCCGCTCCCACGGGGACAAGCACCCGGAAAATGGCCTGGCAGGAGAACACCGTGAGCGAACACCCAATATCCATGCAGTGGCAGCTGCCTGCCATTGTCAGTGGCCTGCGTAGCGCCCGTGAACAGTGGCGCAGTGGCAATGGCCGGTGCAGCGGCGAGCATGGCGGGCGTGAATTGCCCTCGCGCGAGGCGCTGCGCCAGATCCTCGAACACCTGTGCGGTGCGCTGTTCCCGATGCGCCTGGGGCCTGTAGACCTGCGCGAAGAAAGCGAAGATTTCTATGTTGGCCACACCCTCGACGTGGCCCTCACTGCACTGCTGGCGCAGGCGCGCCTGGAGCTGCGCTACGCGGCCCGCCACGGCAAGGCCGACGTCGAGAACGTCGACGCCCATGCCCTGCGCCTGATTCAGGGCTTTGCAGCCGCCTTGCCGCAGCTGCGCGTGCTGCTGGACACCGATGTGCTGGCCGCCTACCACGGCGACCCGGCTGCGCGCAGCGTCGATGAAGTGCTGCTGTGCTACCCCGGCATTCTTGCGGTGATTCACCATCGCCTTGCGCACCATTTGTACCAGGCTGGCCTGCCGCTGCTGGCGCGGATCATCGCCGAGTTGGCGCATTCGGCAACCGGCATCGACATCCACCCCGGCGCGCAGATTGGCCAGAGCTTCTTCATCGACCATGGCACCGGCGTGGTAATTGGCGAGACGGCGATCATTGGCGAGCGGGTGCGGATTTACCAGGCTGTGACGCTGGGCGCCAAGCGCTTCCCCAGCGACGAATCGGGCACCCTGCACAAGGGCCTGGCGCGTCACCCGATTGTCGAGGACGACGTGGTGATCTATGCCGGTGCGACCATTCTGGGCCGCATCACCATCGGCAAAGGCTCGACCATCGGCGGTAACGTCTGGCTGACCCGCAGCGTGCCGGCTGAAAGCAACATCACCCAGGCCAATCTGCAGCTTGATTGCGAGGGTAAAAAGGCGCTTTGAGCAGTCGCGGCTCGACGCGGTCAGGCGTGTATGAGCGGCCTGGTGCCTCAGGGTATGTGCCTTATGCAAGATCGCAGGGTCGCCGGGGGCGCTTCGCACCCCTTTCGCGGCACAAGGCCGCTCCTACAAAGACCGCACTCAGCTGCGTTTTTGATGTCTGTGACATGACCCGTATGCAACCAGGGCGGCACCGCCGCTCAGCCCTTGCGGGTCGCATTGATAGTCAATCCATGTTTAACTTGAACGCTTGTTCAACGAAAAAACGCTGGTCCATTGCTGGTGTTCAAAAGGAGGATCCGCCTTTGCTGAACCCGTTCAATCCGCACCTCCCGTGCCACGAGGTGCCTGTTCGATGAGTGCATCAACCCCCTCCCTTGCCAACGGCAAGGTCCGCATGAACCCCCCGGTGTTCTACTTCGCGGCAAGCTTCATTCTGATCTTCGGCCTTGTTGTAATCGCCTTCCCACAGGCCTCTGGTGAGTGGCTGATGGCTGCGCAAAACTGGGCGGCCAACACGGTCGGCTGGTACTACATGCTGGCCATGACCTTGTACCTGGTGTTCGTGGTGGTTACCGCGCTGTCGGGCTACGGCAAGATCAAGCTCGGCGCCGACCATGACGAGCCCGAATTCAGTTATCTGTCCTGGGCGGGCATGCTGTTTGCCGCCGGTATCAGCATTACGCTGTTCTTCTTCTGCGTCTCCGAACCGCTGACCCATATGCTCCAGCCCCCGGTGGGCGAGGCGGGTACGGCCGAGGCCGGGCGCCAGGCGATGCAGATACTGTTCCTGCACTGGGGCCTGCATGGCTGGGGCGTGTTTGCCTTCGTCGGCATGGCGCTGGCCTACTTCGCCTACCGCCACAACCTGCCGCTGGCGCTGCGTTCGGCGCTGTACCCGCTGATCGGCAAGCGCATCAACGGGCCGATCGGCTATGCAGTGGATGGCTTCGGCATCATCGCCACAGTGTTCGGCCTGGGCGCCGACATGGGCTTTGGCGTGCTGCACCTGAACGCTGGCCTGGATTACTTGTTCGGCATCAGCCACAGCCAGTGGGTGCAGGTGCTGCTGATTACCCTGATGATGGGCGCTGCGGTGGCCGTGGCAGTAGCCGGGGTCGAGAAGGGCGTGCGGGTGATGAGCGACATCAACCTGTTCCTGGCCTGCGCGCTGTTGCTGTTCGTGCTGTTTGCAGGCCCTACCCAGCACCTGTTCAACACCCTGATCCAGAACCTTGGCGATTATCTGGGCGCCTTGCCGCGCAAGAGCTTCGATGTTTACGCCTATGGCGAGCAGCGCGACTGGCTGGGCGGCTGGACGGTGTTCTACTGGGCCTGGTGGATTGCCTGGGCGCCGTTCGTTGGGCTGTTCATTGCGCGCATTTCGCGCGGGCGTACCATCCGCGAGTTCGTCTTCGGCGTGCTGCTGATTCCGCTGGGCTTCACCCTGGCGTGGATGTCGATCTTCGGCAACAGCGCGCTCGACCAGGTGATCAACCACGGCATGACCGCGCTGGGCCAGTCGGCCATCGACAACCCGTCGATGAGCCTGTACCTGCTGCTTGAGACCTACCCGTGGAGCAAGACGGTGATCGCCGTGACGGTGTTCATCAGTTTCGTGTTCTTCGTCACCTCCGCCGACTCCGGCACCGTGGTGCTGTCGACGCTTTCGGCCAAAGGCGGCGATGCCGACCAGGACGGGCCGAACTGGCTGCGCATCTTCTGGGGTGCAATGACCGCGCTGGTGACCAGCGGCCTGCTGTTTGCGGGCAGCATCGACTCATTGAAGTCGGCGGTGGTGCTGACGTCGTTGCCGTTCTCGCTGATTCTGCTGTGCATGATGTGGGGCCTGCACAAGGCCTTCTATCTGGAGAGCCAGCGGCAGATTGCGCAGATGCACTCGCTGGCGCCGTTTGCCCAGTCGCGCCGTGGTCGTGGTGGCTGGCGGCAGCGCCTGAGCCAGGCTGTGCACTTCCCGTCACGTGATGAGGTGTACCGCTTCATGGACGACGTGGTGCGCCCGGCCATCGACGACGTGCGCGAGGTGTTCGAGCAGAAGGGCCTGGTGCTGGTGACCCAGGACGACCCGAGCCATGACAATGTCAGCCTCAAGGTGGGCCATGGCGAGGAACAGCCGTTCATTTACCAGGTGCAGATGCGCGGCTACTTCACGCCGTCGTTCGCGCTGGGTGGGCTGGGTGCGCAGGAGTTGAAGAACCGCCGTTATTACCGGGCGGAGGTGTACTTGAGCGAAGGCAGCCAGAACTACGACCTGGTGGGCTACAGCAAAGAGCAGATCATCAACGACATCCTCGACCAGTACGAGCGGCACATGCAGTACCTGCATCTGGTCCGCTGATAGCGTCGGTGTAGTGGGTGGCTCTGTGGTTTTGTGCAAGCTCGTTCTCGCCAGACATGTCTCCTTGTGGCGAGCGGGCTTGCCCCGCGTTGGGCTGCGAAGCAGCCCTATAACCCAAGGGTGACCCTCAGGGCTGGTGCGCAGCCCAACGCGGGACAAGCCCGCTCACCACAGCTGTCTCTGTGTGGCGCCAGCCTGCGATGAGGCCAGCACAGGTTTGCACAATACCCGCCGTATTCTCATCAGAACGGCGCATCCCCCAGAATCGTCGCCCGGTGCATCACCCGCCGATTCGGCCGGTAATCATCCACCGCAAAGTGCTGGGTCACGCGGTTATCCCAGAACGCCACGTCGTTTTCCTGCCAACGCCAGCGAATGCTGAACTCTGGCCGGGTGGCATGGGCAAACAACAATTTCAGCAACGCCTCGCTCTCGTATTCATTGAGCTCGTTGATGCGCGTGGTGAACCCTTCATTGACGAACAACGCCTTGCGCCCGCTGACCGGATGGGTGCGCACCACCGGGTGCGTCAGCGGCGGGTTGTTGCGCCGTGCCGCTTCCCAGCGCGCCAGGTCTTCAGGCGTGGTGCCAAAGCGCTCAAGCGGGAATGACTTGGTGAAATCGTGGGTGGCCGTGAGGCCATCAAGCATTTGGCGCAGCGGCGCCGAAAGTGCTTCAAACGCCGCAATGCCACTGGCCCACAGGGTATCGCCACCGTAGGCCGGCAGTTGCTTGGCGCTGAGCACCGCACCCAGCGCCGGGGTGGGTAAAAAGGTCACGTCGGTGTGCCACACGGCGTTGTCGCGCACGTCGGTCACGGCGGTGTCGAGCACCAGCACCTGCGGGGTTTCGGGCACGTTGGGGTAGATCGGGTGGATATGCAGGTCGCCGAAGCGCGCGGCAAAGCGGGCTTGCTGCGCCGGGGTGAGCGGCTGCTCGCGCAGGAACAGCACCTGGTGCTGCAGCAGCGCCTGCTCGATGGCGTCACACTGCTGGGCAGTGATCTCGCGGCTGATATCCACACCGCTGATCTGCGCGCCCAGGGCCGGGCTCAAGGGGGTAATGGTCAGGCTCATGGTTGGCTCTCTCAGTGGCTCTGCCCGTGCCAGGGCACCAGCTTGCGTTGCAGGGCGCGCAGGCTCATTTCCAGCGCGAAGGCGATCAGGGCTATCAGCAGGATGCCCAGCACCACCACATCGGTGACCAGAAACTGCGCCGCCGACTGCACCATGAAGCCCAGCCCGCTGGTTGCGGCGATCAGCTCGGCGGCCACCAAGGTCGACCAGCCGACGCCCAGGCCGATGCGCACGCCGGTCAGAATGTCCGGCAAGGCGCTAGGCAAAATCACATGGCGGATCAGTTGCGCTCGGCTGGCGCCCAGCGACTGCGCGGCACGCAGCTTGGCCGGGTCGACGGTGCGTACCCCGGTGGCCGTGGCAATGGCAATGGGGGCAAAGATCGCAAGATAAATGAGCAATACCTTCGACAGCTCGCCGATGCCGCACCAGATCACGATCAGCGGCAGGTAGGCCAGCGGCGGGATGGGCCGGTAGAACTCGATCAACGGGTCGAAAATGCCACGGGCCACGCGGTTGCAGCCAATGGCGATGCCCACCGGGATTGCGCTCAGGGTTGCCGCCAGCAGCGCCACGCCGATGCGCCCAAGGCTTGCGCCAAGGTGCTGCCACAGGCTTGCGTCCATGTAACCCTGGGTCAGCAGGCTCCAGCCTTTGCCCAGAATGTCGGCAGGCGAGGGCAGGAATAGCGGCTCGACCCATCCGGCAGCCGTCACCAGCCACCAGACCAGCAACAACGTCGCCAAGGTCAGCGTGCTTATCCAGCGGGTGGACAGGCTGCGCGGTGGGTTGCTGGCCGTTTGCGCAACGGCTTCGGGCTTGCCGGTGACCGGCAGGTTCAGGCTGCTCATGCGGGCTCCTGCAGGGTCTGGCGTTGTGAGAACACCCGCGCCAGCACATGCTCGCGGGTTTCGATGAAACGCGGGTCGGACTTGATCGCACGGGCTGGCTCACCGGCGGCGTAGCGCTGGCCGAAGTCCAGGTGCAGGCGCTCGACCACGCGCCCGGGGTTGGGCGCCAGCAGCACCAGTTCGGTGGCCAGAAACACGGCTTCTTCGATGTCGTGGGTAATCAGGAACACCGGCTTGGCCGTGCGTTGCCACACCTGCAGCAGCAATTCCTGCATCTGTTCGCGGGTAAAGGCATCGAGGGCGCCGAACGGCTCGTCCATCAGCAGCACCCGTGGGTCGGCGGCCAGCGCCCGGGCCAAGCCCACGCGCTGTTTCTGCCCACCCGACAATTGCCACACACGGCGTTGGGCAAAACCTTCGAGGTCGACCAGCTTGAGCATTTCACGGGCCTTGGCTTCGCGCTGCAGGCGCGGCACACCGGCCAGCTCAAGGCCAAAGGCGACGTTGCCCAGCACGTCCTGCCAAGGCAGCAGGGCATCGTCCTGGAACACCACGCCACGCTCGGCGCCCGGCCCTTGCACCGGCACGCCATCCAGAGTGATGCGCCCGCCACTGGGGGCGACGAAGCCTGCAATCAGGTTGAGTAGCGAGGTCTTGCCGCTGCCGGACGGCCCAAGGGCCACCAGCAGCTGGCGCGGGCCCAGCGAGAGGTCGATGTCGGCCAGCACCGGGGTGCTGGCGCCGGGGTACTGTGCGCTGATGCGCTCCAGTTCAAGCAAGGCCATGACGGGCTCCGGTCTGCGGGCAGGTTAGTTGGGCAGGAACTGCTTGCTGACGTAGGGCGCGTAGTCCGGCAGCACCGCATCGACCTTGCCCTGCTGCTTGAGGAAGGTAGCGGTATCGGTCAGCGCCTGGGTGGTCGGCGCGCCGAGCGCAGCGGCCTGGTCAGCCGCCAGCGGGTAGACGTTGCCCTGCAGCAATACCGGGATGTCGGTAGGTTTGGCGCCGGACAGCTTGGCCAGTTTGGCGATGTTGTCGGGGTTGGCCAGCCAGGCTTTCGGGTCTTTGCGGTAGTCGGCGTAGGCGTCCAGGGTGACTTTGGCGAAGGCCTTGACCACCTCGGGGTGCTTGGCGGCGAAGTCCTTGCGTACGATCCACGCGTCGAAAGTGGGGGCGCCTTTGCTGGCCAGTTCGCCCGAGGTGATCAGCACCTTGCCGTTCTCCTTGGCAACGCCCAGCGCCGGGTCCCACACGTAGGTGGCATCGATGTCGCCACGCTTCCAGGCGGCGATGATGGCCGGTGGCGCGAGGTTGAGAATCTGCACTTTCGAGGGGTCGATGTTCCAGTTCTTCAGCGCCGCCAACAGGCTGTAATGGCCGGTGGAAACGAACGGCACGGCGATTTTCTTGCCGATCAGGTCTTGCGGGGTCTTGATGCTGTCGCGGGCGACCAGCGCTTCACCGGCGCCGATCTGCGTGGCGATCAGGAAGGTTTCCACCGGCAGCTTGCGGGTGGCGGCGGCGGCCAGCGGGCTGGAGCCGAGGTAGCCGATCTGCACATCGCCGCTGGCAACCGCGGTGATCACATCGGCGCCGTTATCGAACTTGCGCCAGTCGATGCTGGCCTTGCTGGCTTTTTCGTAGTCGCCGTCCACCTGCGCCACTTTGGCCGGGTCGACGGTGGTCTGGTAGGCAACGGTCAGGTCGGCGGCATGGGCCAGCCAGCTGGCACTGGCGAGGGTCAGGGCGGCGAACAGGCGCAGCGGGGTGTGCGGGATCATGGTGAACCTCTCGTCAGGCAGGGTTGAATGACGAAAAGACTAAATGATCTAAGAAAACTCAAATAAATAACTTTTTAGCATTAGCTTAAAAGCCAAACGCTCTGAGCGAAACGCCGGGGGGCATACGGCCGTTGGCTGGCGGAATCGACGGCAACTGCTAGCCTGTCTCAGCCGCGCTGCGAGGATTGGATGCGGGGGAGTGGGGCAAACGTTTTCACATAACCTAAAGCTATGTGGGCGCACGTCGATACAACTTTACGCAGTAAAGGTTCAGACGTTATTCCTTAATAATCTTACAGATTCACAAAACGGTCATTTTGGATTTATAGGATTGTCATTATCCTGTAGCGCAGGTGGCGGGTTAGACCAAAGTCGTGGAACAGCCATTAGGGATTGACTTAGTGGTCACGCTTTAGGGCTAATCGCCAAACCGGGTGAGTGGGGCTTCAGATCCTGCCGCTTGAGACGCACAAAAATTAGAACGTAGAGGAGCAAAGCATGTACAAGTCTAGCCTGGCCCTGGCCGTGGCACTGGGGGTTCTCGCCCAACAAGCAGGCGCTGCCGGTTTCGTTGAGGACAGCAAACTGTCCCTTAGCTCGCGCACCATGTATTTCGATAACAACGTCCGTGAAGATCATGCTGCTGCCAGCACCAACTTCAAGCGTCGCGACCAGCGTGAAGTCGGTCAGGGCTTCAAGCTCGATTATATTTCCGGCTTCACTGAAGGCACTGTAGGGTTCGGCGTTGACGCTCAGGCCATTTGGGGTATTCACCTAGATGGCGGCCGTGGTTACCACAAGACTGGTTTCTCCCCAGACTCTAGCGATGGCTCTTCGGAAAGCCAGTGGGGTCGTATTGGCGCTAATGCCAAGGCTCGCTTCTCCAAAACCGAGGCGCATTTCGGTAGCGCCCTCGCGCCAATGCTGCCAATCCTCGTGACTAACGATGGTCGTCTGCTGCCTCAGTCCTTTGAGGGTGGCACTATCACCTCGAAGGAAATCGACAACCTGACCATCAACGCTGGCCAGCTGACCCATGCCATGGGTCGTGCATCGACCAACCGCACCGGTATGTCTGTTTCTGGCGCTAGTGCCGACAGCAACAAGTTCCGTTACGGTGGCTTGGATTACAAGCTCACCCCGGATCTGACGCTCCAGTACTACTACTCGAACCTAGAAGACTTCTACAAGCAGCAATTCCTGGGCGCGACTCACGTGTTCAAAATCGCTGATGACCAGTCGTTCAAGACCGATCTGCGCTACTTCGACAGCAGCAGCGACGGTAAGAACGGCAGCGGCGGTGGCTACAATTTCGACAACAACGGCGGCTATGCCAAGCACGCTGGGGAAGTTGATAACAAGACCTGGTCCGCAATGTTCACCTACACGCTCGGCGGCCACGCGCTTATGCTCGGTCACCAACAAGTCAGTGATGATGGCGGCTTCGTGTGGTTGAACCAAGGTGGTGTTGTTGACGGCAATGGTCGTAGCGAAGGCGCAGGTGGTGCTAGCTTCTACCTGTTCACCGACAGCATGATCAACCAGTTCGCCAAGGCCGGTGAAAACACCACCTTCGGTCAGTACTCTTACGACTTTGCTCGCCTTGGTGTACCGGGCCTGAAAGCCTCGGTTTCCTACCTGCGCGGTGAAGATGGCCGTAACCAGAATGGCAACGGTACCTTCAGCGAGTGGGAACGTGACGCACGCGTTGACTACGTGCTGCAGGAAGGCACCCTCAAAGGCCTGGGCTTCAGCCTGCGTCAGGGTGTTTACCGTGGTACTGGTACCAGCTCTGCACGTGACGTCGACCAAACCCGCTTCATCGTGAACTACACTTACGCCTTCAAGTAAGTCGTAGCTGCACACAAGAAGCCTCGCCTAGTGCGAGGCTTTTTTGTACGCAAAATTCGATATGTAATTAAGTTATAAATAAATCGATATTTATTCTTTTTGTTTTGTTTCAGAAGCAGGCACATTGAACCCATACAGGCCAGACACAGCACAGGAGCCGCTCCATGAGCCTCAAACTCGGTGACATCGCCCCAGACTTCGAACAGGATTCCAGCGAAGGCAAGATCCGCTTCCA
Source organism: Pseudomonas farsensis (assembly GCF_014268805.2). Lineage (GTDB taxonomy): Bacteria > Pseudomonadota > Gammaproteobacteria > Pseudomonadales > Pseudomonadaceae > Aquipseudomonas > Aquipseudomonas farsensis. Next base: position 353,562 of record NZ_JABWRF020000002.1, on the reverse strand, counting down.
TGAGTGGCTGGGCAACAGCTGGGGCGTGCTGTTCTCCCACCCGGCCGACTTCACCCCGGTGTGCACCACCGAGCTTGGGCTGACGGCCAAACTCAAGGACGACTTTGCCAAGCGTGGGGTCAAGGCCATTGCGCTGTCGGTGGACCCGGTGGACTCGCACCACAAGTGGATCGATGACATCAACGAGACGCAGAACACGGTGGTCAATTTCCCGATCATCGCCGACGCCGACCGCAAGGTGTCCGACCTCTACGACCTGATCCACCCTAATGCCAGCGACACCCTGACCGTGCGCTCGCTGTTCATCATCGACCCGAACAAGAAGGTGCGCCTGACCATCACCTACCCGGCCAGCACGGGGCGCAACTTCAATGAAATCCTGCGGGTGATCGACTCGCTGCAACTGACCGATAACTACAAAGTGGCCACGCCAGGTAACTGGCAGGACGGCGACGACGTGGTGATCGTGCCTTCGCTCAAGGATGAAGACGAAATCAAACAGCGTTTCCCGAAAGGGTATCGGGCCGTCAAACCCTATCTGCGCCTGACCCCGCAACCGAATCGTTGATGTAATCCTCGTTGTAATGCTCTTAGCCATAGCAGGGATTTTCGGGCCGTTTCGACGGCCCTTTTTTTATGCCTGTCGTAGGAGCGGCCTTGTGTCGCGAAAGGGGCGCGCAGCGGCCCCCCGGTCTATGCAGGCATCGCCGGGGCCGCTTTGCGACCCATTCGCGGCACAAGGCCGCTCCTACAGGGTCAGTAATGCTCATAGTCCTTTATCGAATAAACAAATGAAAAAATATGATTTATAGATATATGTATTGAGCTGTTACTGTCAGTTCCATCCAGCGGGGCCATCCCCTCGCGGCCCTGCAATCGAATCGAAGGAAGCGTTTTCCATGCTGGTTGTTTCTATCGGTGGTAGCCCAAGTCTTCGTTCACGTTCCGGCGTGCTGCTCGATCGTTCGCGCGACTGGCTGCAAGAGCGTGGCGTCGAGGTGGTGACCTTCCAAGTGCGCGAGTTCAGTGCCGAAGACCTGCTGCATGCACGTTTCGACAGCCCGCAAGTGCGCCACTTCAACGAACTGGTCGCCCAGGCCGATGGCCTGGTGGTCGCTACCCCGGTGTACAAGGCCTCGTTTGCCGGCGCCCTGAAAACCCTGCTCGACCTGCTGCCCGAACGCGCCCTGGAGCACAAAGTGGTGCTGCCAGTGGCCACCGGCGGCAGCATCGCCCACATGCTGGCCGTGGATTACGCGCTCAAGCCCGTGCTGTCGGCACTCAAGGCGCAGGAGACCCTGCAAGGGATCTTCGCCGACGACAGCCAGATCGCCTACGGCGAAGGCAGCAAGCCTGCGCAATTGTCCCAGGCCTTGGAACAACGCCTGCTCGACTCGCTGGAGACCTTCCACAGCGCCCTGGCGCGCCGGCCCAAGCCGGTCGCTCCGGGCCTGCTCAACGAACGCCTGCTCAGTGCTCGCTGGAGCATCTGAGCCCGCTGTAGCGCTAACGCTTTACCGCTGTCCCACCTTACTCGCCCGTCAACGAGGCAAGCAGGTGCTACCCGAACCCAAATCGCACAGGAGAGCGCCATGCGCACTGTCTTCTTGCGTCGTGGTCTGGTCGCCCTGTTTGCGGCGGCTGTATCCCTCGGCGCCATTACCCAAGCCCAGGCCGAAAGCCTGCGTATCGGTTATCAGAAATACGGCACGCTGGTGCTGCTCAAGGCCAAGGGCTCGCTGGAGCAACGCCTGAAGGCGCAGGGCATCGACGTGCAATGGACCGAGTTCCCCGGCGGCCCGCAGCTGCTTGAGGGCCTCAACGTGGGCTCCATCGACTTCGGCGTCACCGGCGAAACGCCACCGGTGTTCGCCCAGGCCGCAGGCGCCGACCTGCTGTATGTCGCCTACGAGCCGCCAGCGCCGCACAGCGAGGCGATCCTGGTTCCCAAGGGCTCGACGATCCAGTCGGTGAAGGACCTCAAAGGCAAGAAAGTCGTGCTCAACAAGGGCTCCAACGTGCACTACCTGTTGGTGCGCGCCCTGGAAGACGCGGGCCTCAAGTACAGCGATATCCAACCTGTGTACCTGCCGCCCGCCGACGCCCGCGCCGCCTTCGAGCGCGGCAGTGTCGATGCCTGGGTGATCTGGGACCCGTACCAGGCTGCCGCCGAGCAGCAGCTGCAAGCGCGCACCCTGCGTGACGGCAAGGGGCTGGTCGACAACCACCAGTTCTACCTGGCCACCCGTAGCTACGCCACCCAGCACCCGGCGGTGATCAGCGCGCTGATCGAGGAAGTGCGCGCCGTGGGCCAGTGGTCCCAGGCCAACCCGCAGCAGGTCACCGACCAGGTCGCACCGCTGCTTGGCCTGCCTGCCGACATCACCCTCACCTCGGTCAAGCGCCAGGGCTACGGCGCTGCGCCTTTGACCCCTGAGGTGGTCGCAGCACAGCAGAAGATCGCCGACACCTTCCAGGCCCTGAAGCTGATCCCCAAGCCCTTGAGTATCAAGGACGTGATCTGGACCCCGCCGGCCAAGGTTGCCAGCGCGCCCTGAACCTTTTGCCTGCGCCGGGGCGCCGCCTCGGCCAGTGCCACCCTTGAGGAGACAACTCCAATGAGCCTGAACATCTTCTGGTTTCTACCCACCCACGGTGACGGCAAGTACCTGGGCACCAGCGAAGGCGCCCGCGCCGTCGACCATGGCTACCTGGCGCAGATCGCCCAGGCCGCCGACCGCCTTGGCTTTGGCGGTGTGCTGATCCCGACCGGGCGGTCCTGCGAGGATTCCTGGCTGGTTGCCGCGTCGCTGATCCCGGTCACCGAACGCCTGAAGTTCCTGGTTGCCCTGCGCCCGGGGATCATTTCGCCGACCGTGGCGGCGCGCCAGGCGGCCACCCTCGACCGGCTGTCCAATGGCCGTGCGCTGTTCAACCTGGTGACCGGCGGTGACCCGGACGAGCTGGCCGGCGATGGCCTGCACCTGAACCATCAGGAGCGCTACGAAGCCTCGGTCGAATTCACTCGCATCTGGCGCAAGGTGCTCGAAGGCGAAGTGGTCGACTACGACGGCAAGCACTTGCAGGTAAAGGGCGCCAAGCTGCTCTACCCGCCCATCCAGCAACCGCGCCCGCCGCTGTACTTTGGCGGCTCTTCCGACGCCGCCCAGGACCTGGCCGCCGAGCAGGTCGAGCTGTACCTGACCTGGGGTGAGCCGCCGGCTGCGGTCGCCGAAAAAATCGCCCAGGTGCGCGCAAAAGCTGCCGCCCAGGGCCGTGAAGTCCGCTTTGGTATCCGCCTGCATGTGATCGTGCGCGAAACCAACGAAGAAGCCTGGGCTGCGGCTGACAAGCTGATTTCGCACCTGGACGACGACACCATCGCCCGCGCCCAGGCCTCGCTTGCGCGCTTCGACTCGGTGGGCCAGCAGCGCATGGCGGCGCTGCACAACGGCAACCGCGACAAGCTCGAAGTCAGCCCCAATCTGTGGGCCGGCGTGGGCCTGGTACGTGGCGGTGCCGGTACGGCACTGGTCGGCGATGGGCCGACGGTGGCGGCGCGGGTCAAGGAATACGCGGCGCTGGGCATCGATACCTTCATCTTCTCGGGCTACCCGCACCTTGAAGAGTCGTACCGGGTTGCCGAGCTGCTGTTCCCGCACATCGACGTCAATCGCCCCGAGCAACCCAAGAGCGGTGGCTATGTGAGCCCGTTTGGCGAAATGGTCGCCAACGACATCCTGCCCAAGTCCGTTGCGCAAAGTTGAGGGTGGGGTCATGAGTCGAGCAACTTCCACAACCTGGTCCAAACGCTTTGCGCCCTGGGCCCTGCCATTGCTGCTGCTGGCGGTCTGGCAACTGGCGGTCAGCGCAGGCTGGTTGTCCACGCGCATTCTGCCGGCGCCGAGCGCGGTGGTCAGCGCCGGTGTCGAGCTGGTGCGCAGTGGCGATATCTGGACGCACCTGGCCATCAGCGGCTGGCGTGCCGGGCTGGGCTTTGCCATCGGCGGCAGCATCGGCCTGCTGCTGGGCTTCATCACCGGCCTTTCGAACTGGGGCGAACGCCTGCTCGACAGCTCCGTGCAGATGATCCGCAACGTGCCGCACCTGGCGCTGATCCCGCTGGTGATCCTGTGGTTCGGCATCGATGAGTCGGCGAAGATTTTCCTGGTAGCGCTGGGCACCTTGTTCCCGATCTACCTCAACACCTACCACGGCATCCGCAATGTCGACCCGGCCTTGGTGGAGATGGCGCGCAGCTACGGGCTGTCGGGCTTCGGCCTGTTCCGCCAGGTAATCCTGCCGGGTGCGCTGCCGTCGATCCTGGTGGGTGTGCGCTTCGCGCTGGGCTTCATGTGGCTGACGCTGATCGTCGCCGAGACCATTTCGGCCAGTTCCGGCATTGGCTACCTGGCGATGAACGCCCGTGAATTCCTGCAGACCGACGTCGTGGTGCTGGCCATCGTGCTGTACGCCGTGCTCGGCAAACTGGCCGACCTGGCCGCCCGTGGCCTGGAACGTGTGTGGCTGCGCTGGCACCCGGCGTACCAGGTCGCCAAGAAGGAGGGCGCGTGATGACTGTGCTCAAAGAACAGCCGCCGCGCCTGCTGCGTGGCATCCCGCTGGCTGCCAAGGGCGTGCGCAAGACGTTCGGCCAGCGTGAAGTACTGCGCGGTATCGACCTGCATATCCCGGCCGGCCAGTTCGTCGCCATCGTCGGGCGCAGCGGCTGCGGCAAGAGCACCTTGCTGCGCCTGTTGGCCGGGCTCGACCTGCCCAGCGCGGGTGAGTTGCTGGCAGGTGCTGCGCCCTTGGCCGAGGCCCGCGAGGAAACCCGGCTGATGTTCCAGGACGCACGCCTGCTGCCGTGGAAAAAAGTGATCGACAACGTCGGCCTTGGCTTGACTGGCAACTGGCGCCAACGCGCGCTGGATGCGCTGGAGGCGGTGGGCCTGGCGGACCGCGCCAATGAATGGCCGGCTGCGTTGTCGGGCGGGCAGAAGCAGCGCGTGGCCCTGGCCCGTGCGCTGATCCACCAGCCGCGCCTGCTTTTACTGGACGAGCCGCTGGGGGCGCTGGATGCCCTGACCCGGATCGAGATGCAGCAACTGATCGAGCGCCTGTGGCGCCAGCACGGTTTCACTGTGCTGCTGGTTACCCACGACGTCAGCGAGGCTGTGGCGGTGGCTGACCGGGTGATCCTGATCGAGGACGGCGCCGTAGGCCTGGACCTCAACGTCGACCTGGCAAGGCCCAGGGCGCGTGGGTCGCACCGCCTGGCGTCGCTTGAAAGCGAAGTACTCAACCGTGTTCTGTCGGCGCCGGGCATTGCCCCGGAGCCGGAACCTGTAGCCCCTTTGCCCACGCAACTGCGTTGGGCGCACTGAACCCCAGAAGCCAATCAGAAGGAATGACCCCATGACTATCAAAGCCATCAACGTGCGCAACCAGTTCAAAGGCACCGTGAAGGAAATCCTCGAAGGCCCGGTACTGTCGGAAATCGACGTGCAGACCGCCTCCGGCATCGTCACCTCGGTGATCACCACCCGTTCGGTGAAAGAGCTGGAGCTGCAAGTGGGCAGCGAAGTGATCGCCTTCGTAAAATCGACCGAGGTGTCCATCGCCAAACTGTGATGGGCGGTTGACGAGATCGCACAGCCTTTTGGGCTACGTTCCCACACAGTGGACTGCTCACCCGCAACATTGCTGGTTGGACCCAATCCTGTGGGAAATGATAGAGACTTGTGGCGAGCGGGCTTGCCCCGCGTTGGGCTGCGCAGCAGCCCTGAGGATTACCCTTGTGTTTTCAGGGCTGCTGCGCAGCCCAACGCGGGGCAAGCCCGCTCGCCACAAGGAGATATGTCTGGCGAGAACAGGGTTGTGCAAAACCAGAGAATCTCCCGCGCTGCCCAAGGGCTACGCGATTTCCTGCAAAGCGCTCAGGCTATACGCCTGGCCAGAAACGCCGGCAGATACAGCCCCATATACGCCTCGAACACGCGCATGCCTTCCTCGGCCATGCGCGGCGTTATCTGCTCATGCAGCTGCATCGAGCGGGCATACACCCGGTCACTCAGCTCCATCGCCAAGGCGAACACATCGACATCGTTGGGCATGACCGGTAAATGGAAATGCCGGTCGAACAGGCGGTGCATCAGCTCGCCGAGTTCCAGGTCATGCTGGCGGTCGGCCTGCACCACATCGCTTAGCCCATGCTGGGCCAGGATCAGTTGCCGTGCGGCGGCATCGCCGTTGTAGATATCCAGCATGCGCTGCTCGATCAGCCTGCCGAGGCCTTGCCAGGTGTTGAACGCGCTGCTGTCGATGGGCGCATTCAAGGCCTCGCGGAACGCCCGGTGCACGTCTGCCGTCAGCGCCTCCAGCAACGCGGGCACGCTGGCAAAGAAGTGATACACCGACGACGGTGGAATCTGCGCCCGCTCGGCCACGCTGTACATCGACAACCCCGCCACCCCTTCGCCTGCCAGCAACTCGCGCGCCGCCGCAAGGATTGCCGCGATGCGGGCCTGGCTGCTGGCGCGTGGCTTGCGCGAAGGTACGGGGCGGGTCATCAGTTGCTGATGGCCAGGATGCTTGCCTGGTAGGCGCCGACGAACAGGTCGAAGTCGCCGACCTCTTCCTGTTCCAGGCGCGACTGCTCGACCAGCGACTCGCGGGCAATGCGCTCGAAGCGCTGTTGCTGGTCGGGGCTCAACGGCTGCTCACGCAAGCGCTCGGCGTGCACCTGGCTTTGGCGCAGCGAGAACTCGAGGAAGCTTTCACCGTGCTCGGTCATGCGCGCCAGCACCTGCGCCGACGGGGTCAGCGCCGCGTCATCGACCTTGGCTTGCTGCTCTGCCAGGGCCTCGGCATGGGCGTCGCCGCCATGCACACGGTCGAGCAGGTCGGCCAACGGGCCAATACGCCCGATCAGCTCGGTGGCCCAGGCCTTGAGGGTGACTGCCTGGCCGTCGCGTTGCAGCTCAAGCCCTGGGCGGCGGCCTTCCTTGACCACGGTCAGGAAGTTATCGGTGCACTGGCCGCACTCGCCATTCTCGAACTGCGGGCTGGCTTCGAGGGCACAGAACAGCAGGAAGGCATCCAGGAAGCGCGCCTCGGTGAGGTCGATACCCACCGGCAGGAACGGGTTGATATCCAGGCAGCGCACTTCGACATACTGCACGCCGCGCGAGGTCAGGGCCTGGATCGGCCGTTCGCCGGTATAGGTGACGCGCTTGGGGCGGATGTTCGAGTAGTACTCGTTCTCGATCTGCAGGATGTTGGTATTGAGCTGCACCCAGTCGCCATCGACATGGGTGCCGACTTCGACATACGGCGGGTAGGGCGTGCCGACGGCCTTGCGCAGGCTGTCGGTGTAGCTGGCCAGGTCGTTGTAGCAAGGGGTAAGGCCGGCCTGGGCATTGCTCTGGTAACCCAGGTCGCTCATGCGCAGGCTGGTGGCGTACGGCAGGTACAAGGTGTCGGCGTCGAGCTCGTCGAGCTGGTGCGGGTGGCCGCGCAGGAAGCCTTTGTCCAGCGTCGGCGAGGCGCCGAACAGGTACATCAGCAGCCAGCTGTAGCGGCGGAAATTGCGGATCAGCGCGATGTAGGCCGAGGACTGATAGTCACGGTTGTCCAGCGGGCTGCCTTCGGCTTCACGCAGCAGCGGCCACAAGGCCTCGGGCAGCGAGAAGTTGTAATGGATGCCGGCAATGCACTGCATGGTGCGGCCGTAGCGCAGCGCCAGGCCCTTGCGGTAAACGTGCTTGAGCTTGCCGATGTTCGAGGTGCCGTATTCGGCGATCGGGATGTCTTCTTCGGCCGGCAGCGCACACGGCATCGAAGGGCTCCACAGGTATTCGTCACCGAGCTTGGTGTAGACGAAGCGGTGGATCTGTTCGAGGTTGTCGAGCACCTCGGCAGGGTCGGCCAGGGCTGGTGTGATGAACTCCAGCAGCGACTCGGAATAATCAGTGGTGATCTGCTCGTTGGTCAGCGCCGAACCCAGGGCTTCGGGGTGCGGGGTCTGGGCCAGGCGGCCTTCGCTGGTTACCCGCAGGCATTCGCGCTCGATGCCGTGCAGGCACTGCGCGAGTAGGGGAAGATTCGCGCCGAGCAGGCTCAGGCGGCGGTTGAGGAGTTCGCTCAAGATGGATTCCTTCACGCGTCAGTCGCCCCAATATGGGGGTGGAAGTGACCGTCTACAAGGGTAGTTTGGTAAGGAACTGGCGTTGTCGCCTGGTTTACGCGGTTCCGGCCTGTCGCTCAAGAGCAACGCAGACCCCTGTGGGAGCTGGCGCAAGCCTGCGATGAGGCCAGAACAGGTTTGCACCCAGATCACAGAATCAGAGGCGGTTCGGCCCTGTTGTTCGGTTGCTGCTGAAAATACCGCAGATCGGCCATTATCAGCTAGAGAACTGTGCAAGGTTGCTGCATCGGGCCTTTGCGGCTGTCGCCGGCAAGCATGCCGGCGTCGACGCTGGGCGGTCTTGCCTCAAAGCACCGCAAAGGTGCCCTGTGCCTTGGCCACGAGCTTTTCGTCCTGCAGCACCTGGGCCTCGACCACCAGCGTGCGCCGCCCGGCATGCAGCACCCGCGCGGTGCAGACCACTTCGCCGTCACTGACGGCGCGCATGTAGTTGATCTTGCACTCAATGGTCACGCTCTGCTGGTCGAAGCCATGGCTGGCCGAGCAGGCCAGGCCCATGGCGATGTCCACCAGGCTGAAGATCGCACCGCCGTGCAGCTTCTGGCCACGGTTGCGCAATTGCGGCTGCAACGCCAGCGCCACCTCGGCAACGCCGGCATCGAGGCGTTGCAGGTGGCAGCCGAGCAACTGGCTGAAGGCGCTTTCGACGTATTCCTTGGGTACGTCCATCACTTCTTCTTGATCTGCTTGGCGTTGGCGAACAGCGCCGCCATGGCGTTGTTGGCTGGCGCTGCGGTAGCGGTTTCGCGTTGGCGTGGCGCCTGTTGCGGGCGCTTGCCGCCATTGCCGCCACGGTTACCGCCGCGGTTGCCCTCGACCTTTTCGCCTGGGGTGTCGCTCATGCGCATGGTCAGGCCGACGCGTTTGCGCGGGATGTCCACTTCCATGACCTTGACCTTGACCACGTCGCCGGCCTTGACCGCCTCACGCGGGTCCTTGACGAACTTTTCCGACAGCGCCGAGATGTGCACCAGGCCGTCCTGGTGCACGCCGATGTCGACGAAGGCACCGAAGTTGGTGACGTTGGTCACCACGCCTTCAAGGATCATGCCCGGTTCCAGGTCCTTGAGGTCTTCGACGCCGTCCTGGAAGGTGGCGGTCTTGAACTCTGGGCGCGGGTCGCGGCCCGGTTTATCGAGTTCCTGGAGGATGTCGGTGACGGTCGGCAGGCCGAAGCTTTCGTCGGTGAACTGCTTCGGGTCCAGGCGCTTGAGGAAGGCGCTGTCGCCGATCAGCGAGCGGATGTCGCGGCCGGTATCGGCGGCGATGCGCTTGACCAGCGGGTAGGCCTCCGGGTGCACCGCCGAGGCGTCCAGTGGGTTGTCGCCGTTCATCACACGCAGGAAGCCTGCAGCTTGTTCGTAGGTTTTTTCACCCAGGCGGCTGACCTTTTTCAGCGCCGCACGGGTGGCGAACGGGCCGTTGGCGTCGCGGTGGGCCACGATATTCTGCGCCAGGGTGGCGTTAAGCCCCGAGATACGCGTCAGCAGCGCCACGGAGGCCGTGTTGACGTCAACGCCCACGGCGTTCACGCAGTCCTCGACCACCGCGTCCAGGCCTCGTGCCAGTTTGAGCTGCGACACATCGTGCTGGTACTGGCCGACACCGATGGATTTCGGGTCGATTTTCACCAGCTCCGCCAGTGGGTCCTGCAGGCGTCTGGCAATCGACACCGCGCCACGGATGGACACGTCAAGGTCGGGGAATTCACGGGCGGCAAGTTCGGACGCCGAATACACCGAGGCCCCGGCTTCAGAAACCATGATCTTGGTGATCTGCAGGGCTGGGTATTTTTTAACCAGGTCGGCGATCAGCTTGTCGCTTTCGCGGCTGGCGGTGCCGTTGCCGATGGCGATCAGCTCGACCGAGTGCTTGGCGCACAGGGCGGCGAGGACCGAAAGGGTGCGGTCCCAGTCATTGCGCGGGGCATGTGGGTAAACCGTGGTGTAGTCCAGCAGCTTGCCGGTGGCATCCACCACCGCAACCTTGCAGCCGGTACGCAGGCCAGGGTCGAAGCCCAGGGTTGCGCGCGGGCCGGCCGGGGCGGCCAGCAGCAGGTCGTGCAGGTTGTGGGCGAAAACGTTGATCGCCTCGCTTTCGGCGTTGTCGCGCAGCTCGCCGAACAGGTCGGTCTCAAGGTGGGTGTACAGCTTGACCTTCCAGGTCCAGCGCACCACTTCACTCAGCCATTTGTCGGCGGGGCGGTTGCGGTTTTCCACGCCAAAGTGGCTGCCGATCATCACTTCGCACGGGTGCAGGGTGCCTGGCAGTTCTTCGCCGACTTTCAGCGAAGCGCTCAGCACGCCTTCGTTGCGGCCACGGAAGATGGCCAGCGCACGGTGCGACGGTGCGTTGCGCAGCAGCTCGTCGTGGGCGAAGTAATCGCGAAACTTGGCGCCTTCCTCTTCCTTGCCCGCCACCACGCGGGCGCTGAGCACGGCTTCCTGCTTGAGGAAGTTGCGCAGTTTTTCCAGCAGGGCGGCGTCTTCGGCGAAGCGCTCCATGAGGATGTACTTGGCGCCTTCCAGCGCTGCCTTGATGTCGGCCACGCCTTTTTCGGCATCGACAAAACGGGCGGCTTCGCTTTCAGGGGTGAGCTGCGGGTCGTTGAACAGGCCGTCGGCCAGCTCGCCAAGGCCGGCTTCCAGGGCGATCTGGCCCTTGGTGCGGCGCTTTTGCTTGTACGGCAGGTACAGGTCTTCGAGGCGGGTCTTGGTGTCAGCCAGCTTGATCTCGCGGGCAAGCTCCGGGGTCAGCTTGCCTTGCTCCTCGATGCTGGAAAGGATGCTGGCGCGGCGCTCGTCGAGTTCGCGCAGGTAGCGCAGGCGCTCTTCCAGGTGGCGCAGTTGCGTGTCGTCCAGGCTGCCGGTCACTTCCTTGCGGTAACGGGCGATGAAAGGCACGGTAGAGCCTTCGTCCAACAGGCCCACGGCCGCCTCGACCTGTTGTGGGCGTACACCCAGTTCCTCGGCGATACGGCTGTTGATGCTGTCCATGTAAACCACCTGACAATTGTGAAAACGGGGCCGCTGGCAGGGCGTTTGGCCCGGCGGCGCTGGATGAAAGCGGCGCATTATACCCATCGTGCCGGGGTTGCGGTGATGGCGCGGCGCCAGCCCTGATGGTGCGGAAGTGGCACCGCGGGAAAAATCTGCTAACAATGCACACGGCACGCGTGGCAGTGGCTACGCCATAATGCGCGGCGATCCTAGAGGAGTTTTTCATGACCAGCACCGCAAACAACGCTGAAGGCGACAAGATTCTCATCGTCGACGATGACCCGGGCCTGAGCAGCCTGCTGGACCGTTTCTTCACCAGCAAAGGCTTTCGCGTGCGCACCGTGCCCAACGTCGAACAGATGGACCGCCTGCTGGCCCGTGAAGTGTTCAACCTGGTGGTGCTCGACCTGATGCTGCCTGGCGAGGACGGCTTGTCTGCCTGCCGCCGCCTGCGCGCGTCCAACAACCAGATCCCGATCATCATGCTCACCGCCAAGGGCGATGAACTCAGCCGCATCAAGGGCCTGGAGCTTGGCGCCGACGACTACCTGGCCAAGCCGTTCAACCCTGACGAGCTGGTGGCCCGGGTCAAAGCCGTGCTGCGCCGGCAGGCCCCAAGCGTGCCGGGTGCGCCTGGTAGCGAAGAAGAAACCGTCACCTTCGGCGACTACGAGCTGTCGCTGGCAACCCGCGAGCTCAAGCGCGGCGACGAAATCCACATGCTGACCACCGGCGAATTCGCCGTGCTCAAGGCGCTGGTGATGCACGCCCGTGAGCCGCTGACCCGTGACAAGCTCATGAACCTGGCCCGTGGCCGCGAGTGGGACGCGCTGGAGCGCTCCATCGATGTGCAGATCTCGCGCCTGCGCCGCATGATCGAGCCCGACCCGTCCAAGCCGCGCTACATCCAGACCGTATGGGGTGTGGGTTATGTGTTCGTGCCGGACGGAAACGCCAGCAAATGAGCCTGCGGCTCATCCTGCCAGTGCAGGGCGGCTCGAACGGGCCGCCCTGTTTTCGTATGGGGCATGCGCCCCTCGCGTTGCCCTTGCCGACTCGTAGCGATCGATGAAAACCCCACTCTGGTTCCCGCAAAGCTTCTTCGCCCGCACCCTTTGGCTGGTGCTGATCGTCGTGCTGTTTTCCAAGGCGCTGACGCTGGTCTACCTGCTGATGAACGAGGACGTGCTGGTAGACCGCCAGTACAGCCACGGCGTGGCCCTGACCCTGCGTGCCTACTGGGCGGCAGACGAGGAAAACCGCGAGCAGATCGCCGAAGCCGCCGGGCTGATCCGGGTTACCGGGTCTGGTGTGCCGGAAGGCGAGCAGCACTGGCCGTACAGCGAGATCTACCAGCGCCAGATGCAGGCAGAGCTTGGCGAGGACACCGAAGTGCGCCTGCGCATCCATGCGCCGCCTGCGCTGTGGGTGAACGCGCCGAGCCTGGGCCCGGGCTGGCTAAAGGTGCCGCTGTACCCACACCCGCTGCGTGGGCAGAAAATCTGGAACGTGCTGGGCTGGTTCCTGGCCATCGGGCTGCTGTCTACCGCCTCGGCATGGATCTTCGTGCGCCAGCTCAACCAGCCGCTCAAGCGCCTGGTGTTTGCCGCCCGCCAGCTTGGCCAGGGCCGTAGCGTGCGCCTGCCGATCAGCGACACCCCCAGCGAAATGACCGAGGTGTACCGCGCCTTCAATCAAATGGCCGAGGACGTCGAGCAGGCCGGGCGTGAGCGCGAACTGATGCTGGCCGGGGTGTCCCACGACCTGCGTACCCCGTTGACCCGCCTGCGCCTGTCGCTGTCGCTGATGGGTAACGACGACGACCTCAGCGATGACATGGTGCGTGATATCGAAGACATGGACGCCATTCTGGACCAGTTCCTGGCGTTTATCCGCGATGGGCGTGACGAGCCGGTCGAGGAAGTCGACTTCAACGAGCTGATCCGCGAAGTGGTGGCGCCGTATAACCAGCAAGAGGAGCGGGTGCGCCTGTGCCTGGAGCCCATCCCGCCGTTCCCGCTGCGCCGTGTATCGCTCAAACGCATGCTGGGCAACCTGATCGGCAACGCGCTGCACCATGCCGGGCAGGGGGTTGAAGTGGCCGCTTATGTGTCGGGCGAGCAGAGCGCGCCTTATGTGGTGCTGAGCGTGCTGGACCGGGGCACGGGCATTGACGAATCGGAGCTCGAAACCATCTTCAACCCGTTCATCCGCGGCGACCGTGCGCGCGGTGGCAAGGGCACTGGGTTGGGCCTGGCAATCGTCAAACGCATTGCCGCGCAGCATGGCGGCAATGTCGAGCTGCGCAACCGCTCCGGCGGTGGCATCGAGGCGCGGGTGCGCTTGCCATTGGGCCTGATGTTACCGCGCGACGCCGTGTAATACCCGCCAGACATATCTCCTGGTGTCGAGCTCCTTTGTGGCGAGCGGGCTTGTCCCGCGTTGGGCTGCGCAGCAGCCCTGAAAACCCCAGGGGCTGCTGCGCAGCCCAACGCGGGACAAGCCCGCTCGCCACGACGCTCTATCATTTCCTGCAGGATTGGGCTCAACCAGCAATGTTGCGGTTGAGCACGGCCTGCGTGGGAGCTGGCGCCAGCCTGCGATGAGGCCTTCGGATAGTGCACGGCAACCCGGCTCAGCCCTTGCCTTTGGTCCGGGTCTGATTGGGCCCGCCGTTTTTCTCCAGGTGCTCGATGATCATCCCGGCCACGTCCTTGCCGGTGGTGACCTCGATGCCTTCAAGCCCCGGCGATGAATTGACCTCCATCACCAGCGGCCCATGGTTGGAGCGCAGGATATCCACACCCGCCACGCTCAACCCCATCACTTTTGCCGCACGAATGGCAGTCATGCGCTCTTCAGGGGTGATTTTGATCAGGCTGGCGACGCCGCCACGGTGCAGGTTGGAGCGGAATTCGCCGGGCTTGGCCTGGCGCTTCATCGAGGCGATCACCTTGTCGCCCACCACGAAGCAGCGAATATCGGCGCCACCGGCCTCCTTGATGTACTCCTGCACCATGATGTTCTGCTTCAGGCCCATGAACGCCTCGATCACCGACTCTGCAGCCTTGGTGGTTTCGCACAACACCACGCCAATGCCTTGGGTGCCTTCAAGCACCTTGATCACCAGCGGGGCGCCGTTGACCATCTGGATAAGGTCGGGAATGTCGTCCGGCGAGTGGGCAAACCCTGTGATCGGCAAACCGACGCCACGGCGCGAGAGCAACTGCAACGAACGCAGTTTGTCCCGCGAGCGGGCGATGGCCACCGACTCGTTGAGCGGGTAGACCCCCATCATTTCGAACTGGCGCAGCACCGCACAGCCATAGAAGGTGACCGAGGCGCCAATGCGCGGAATGACCGCATCGAAGCCTTCCAGCGGCTTGCCGCGGTAGTGGATCTGCGGCTTGTGGCTGGCAATGTTCATGTAGGCCCGCAGGGTGTCGATCACCACCACTTCGTGGCCACGCTGGGTACCGGCCTCGACCAGGCGGCGGGTTGAATACAGACGCGGGTTACGCGAAAGCACAGCGATCTTCATGCAGCACCTGTGACAGAGGAAAGAGTGGCCGCAAAGGCCGGTTTGTCCTGGACGTACTTCACGCCCGGATTGACTACCAGTTGACCGTGGACCAGGGCCTTCGATCCAAGTAACAGGCGGTAACGCATGCTCTTGCGGCAGGCCAGGGTGAATTCCACCTGCCAGACCCGATCACCCAGCGCCAGGGGCGTGCAGATGACATAGCGGGTTTGCGCATGGCCATTGGAGCTTTTAATGCTTTTCATGGTGACCAGCGGCGCTTCGCAGCGGCGGTGGCGCAGTTGTACTACCGTGCCCAGGTGGGCGGTAAAGCGCACCCAGCGCTGGCCATCACGTTCGAAGGGTTCGATGTCGGTGGCATGCAGGCTTGAGGTGCTGGCGCCGGTGTCGATTTTGGCGCGAAGGCCGGCGACGCCGAGGTCGGGCAGGGCGACCCACTCGCGCAGGCCGATCACAGTCAGGTGGTCAAATGTCTTCACTAGGCGCGCCCTGGGGATAAGGTGGTGAACTGTAATGACGGCACGGATTTTTTGCATCCGTCAGTCACGGTAGTACAGTTCTGTGACTGACAGCGTTCGAGGAAAAACCATGGCACAAAAGCCTGAAGATGACGATAAGGTCCGCCTGGACAAGTGGCTGTGGGCGGCGCGCTTCTACAAGACCCGCGCCCTGGCCAAGGCTGCCATCGAGAGCGGCAAGGTGCACTGGCGCGGCGAGCGCTGCAAGCCTGGCAAAGAGCCACGTGTGGGCGATGAATACCTGGTGCGCACCGGTTTTGACGAGCGCACCGTGGTGGTCAAGGCGTTGTCGGTGGTGCGTCGCGGCGCCCCTGAGGCACAGGCGCTGTACGAAGAAACCCCAGAGAGCGTGAAACGCCGCGAGCAGGCTGCCGAATTGCGCAAGGCAGGCGCCTTAGGCATGACCACTGACGGGCGCCCGAACAAGAAGCAGCGCCGGCAGATTCACCAGTTGCACGGCAACTTCGACTGAATGCGCTGAGTCGCGGCTACGCAAATATAAAAAAACCGGCGCACAGGGCGCCGGTTTTCATTCATGCCGCTATGTCGGCAAAGCCTTACAGCCCGTCGAGCATCGCCTTGTTGCGCACCGCGCCTTTGTCGGCGCTGGTGGCCAGCAGGGCGTAGGCCTTCAGCGCGGTGGTGACCTTGCGTGGGCGCACTTCGACCGGCTTCCAGCCTTTCTTGTCCTGCTCGACACGGCGCTGAGCCAGCTCTTCGTCGCTGACCAGCAGGTTGATCGAGCGGTTCGGGATGTCGATCAAGACCTTGTCGCCATCACGCACCAGGCCAATGGCGCCGCCCGCAGCCGCTTCTGGCGAGGCGTGGCCGATGGACAGCCCCGAGGTACCGCCGGAGAAACGGCCGTCAGTCAGCAGGGCGCACGCCTTGCCCAGGCCCTTGGACTTGAGGTACGAGGTCGGGTAGAGCATCTCTTGCATGCCCGGGCCGCCTTTCGGGCCTTCGTATCGAATGATGACGATGTCGCCAGCCTTGACCTCGTCGGCAAGGATGCCGCGCACCGCGCTGTCCTGGCTTTCGAAAATCTTCGCGTTGCCTTCGAACACGTGGATCGACTCATCCACACCGGCGGTTTTCACCACGCAGCCGTCCAGGGCGATGTTGCCGTACAGCACGGCCAGGCCGCCTTCTTGCGAATAGGCGTGCTCGAAGCTGCGAATGCAGCCGTTCTCGCGGTCGTCGTCGAGGGTTTCCCAGCGGGTCGACTGGCTGAACGCGGTTTGCGTCGGGATGCCGGCCGGGCCTGCCTTGAAGAAGGTGTGCACGGCTTCGTCATCGGTCTGGGTGATGTCCCATTTGGCGATGGCTTCTTCCATGCTGGCGCTGTGCACGGTCGGCAGATCGGTGTGCAGCAGGCCGCCACGGGCCAGCGAACCGAGGATGCTGAAGATACCGCCAGCGCGGTGCACATCCTCCATGTGGTACTTCTGGATGTTCGGCGCCACTTTGCACAACTGCGGCACCACGCGCGACAGGCGGTCGATGTCACGCAGGTCGAATTCGACCTCGCCTTCCTGGGCGGCGGCCAGCAGGTGCAGGATGGTGTTGGTCGAACCGCCCATGGCGATGTCGAGCATCATGGCGTTTTCGAACGCCTTGAAGTTGGCGATGCTGCGCGGCAGCACCGAGGCATCGCCTTCGCCGTAGTAACGCTTGCACAGCTCGACGATGGTACGCCCGGCAGTGAGGAACAGCTGCTCACGGTCGGAGTGGGTGGCCAGTGTCGAGCCGTTGCCCGGCAGGGCGAGACCCAGGGCTTCGGTCAGGCAGTTCATCGAGTTGGCGGTGAACATGCCGGAGCACGAACCGCAGGTCGGGCAGGCGCTGCGCTCGTACTCGGCGACTTTCTCGTCGGAGGCGGTGGAGTCGGCGGCGATCACCATGGCATCGACCAGGTCCAGGCCGTGGCTGGCCAGCTTGGTCTTGCCGGCTTCCATCGGGCCGCCGGAAACGAAGATCACCGGGATGTTCAGGCGCAGTGCGGCCATGAGCATGCCGGGGGTGATCTTGTCGCAGTTGGAGATGCACACGATGGCGTCGGCGCAGTGCGCATTGACCATGTACTCGACGGCATCGGCGATGATCTCGCGGCTGGGCAGCGAGTACAGCATGCCGTCGTGGCCCATGGCGATGCCATCGTCGACGGCGATGGTGTTGAACTCTTTGGCCACGCCACCGGCGCGTTCGATCTCGCGGGCGACCAGTTGGCCCAGGTCCTTCAGGTGCACGTGCCCTGGGACGAACTGGGTGAACGAGTTGGCGATGGCGATGATCGGTTTCTTGAAGTCTTCGTCCTTCATCCCGGTGGCGCGCCACAGGGCACGGGCGCCGGCCATGTTGCGGCCGTGGGTGGAGGTCTTGGAACGATAATCAGGCATTGGCTGCTCCGGGCGGCTTAATCAGGTCACTAGTAGGAGAGTGAGCTTCTCTTGTCCTGAAACGCCGTAGGCCGGTTGCCAGCGGCAAGGATCGGGGCCGGTGTCCGCGCGGGATCGCCGCAGGCTCGGCCAGAGCTCATAAACCCGCCGGGGATGACTGGCGATGAATAGCCCGATTCTACACCGCCACGCCTGTGAAGGAACGGCGTTGTGATAATTGGCGCCAGGTGCGCCGCCCAGGGTAAAGCCCTTGGCGGCTGGCGGGGGGCTTTGGGTAGACTGCGCGCCAGCACCCCACTGGCCAAAAGGACTTGTCATGCCAGCGCCCAACCGCTCCCTGCCGTTCTACATCGCCATTGGCCTGATCCAGGGCCTGCTGGTGGTCAGCCTGCTCAGCGCCAAGGTCTACTTCCTCGATTTCAACCTGTCGATTGCCCTGTGCGCGATGGCTGCTGTGGTCGGCATCAACCTGCAACTGCTCGGCGGCCTGCGCGGGCAGCGCGGTGCGCTGTGGCTGGTGGCGGGCCTGGGCCTGCTGATTGGCGCAATCAGCGCGGTCGTCCTCGATGTAGAACACATGGCCTGGATGGAGCAAACCTGGTGCCTGGCCGCCGTGCTGGTGGGCTATATCGGCACCGCGTTCATCCTCGCCTGGCCGACCCGCGAAGGGCTGCGCCCGCGCTACCCGGCGCTGTTCCAGCATGCCTGGAACAACGCTTTCATCGTGCTGCTGGCGCTGTTGCTGACGGGGCTGTTCTGGCTGCTGGTGTGGCTGTGCGCGGGGCTGTTCAACATGGTTGGCATTGCGCAGGTCAAACAGGTAGTGACCGCACCGGTGTTTGTCTGGCTGGTGCTGCCGGTGGTGTTCTCGCTGGGTATGCGTATGGGCTGCGAAAACGAGAGGATCATCGGCCTGCTGCGCGGCATGTTGCTGGCCCTGTGCCGCTTTCTGTTGCCGTTCAGCGCCCTGAGCGTTGTGGTGTTCACCCTGGCCCTGCCGTTCACCGGCCTGCAGGCGGACTGGGGCAGCGGTTATTTCTCCTCGCTGCTGCTGGTGCTGGCTGGCATTAACCTGTTTCTGCTCAACGGCGTATTCCAGGACGGCCAACAAGTGCAGGTGTACGCCGCGCCGCTCAAGCGCCTGGTCGAAGCCAGCTTGCTATGCCTGCCGGTGCTGGTGGGCTTGGCGGCCTATGCCATGTGGATGCGCATCGACCAGGACGGCGCGAGCCCCTCGCTCATTCTGGCCTTGCTGCTGGTGGCCGTAATGGCCGCACACAGCCTGGCGGCGTTGTGGGCGGTGCTGGTGCCGCGTCGTGGCTGGCTTCATAGTCTGCAGGTGAGCAACCCGTGGATTGCCCTGCTCAGCGCGTTGTTGTTGGTGTCGTTCTACACGCCGCTGCTGGCCCCGCAGGCAATCAGTGCCAGAAGCCAGGTCGAGCGGCTGCTGAGCGGGCGCACCGCGGTTGCCGACTTCGATGTCGGCAACCTTTATTGGCGCCTCGGGGACCCTGGGCGCAAGGCGTTCGATGCATTGGATGCGCAGCTTGAGGCGGGCGAGGTACTCGACCGGAAAGAGCGTGAGCAGTTGCTGGAAAAGTTCTCGATGGTACGCACGCCGCGCCATGAGGAGGACCTGAGCACGAAGGTCGAATGGCTGGGCCCGGTAGAGCCGGGCGGTGAGGCATTCGACAGCATGCAGGCGACCTTGCAAGAGTGCGGCGGCAAGGGCTGCCTGCTCTGGGGCGTGGACATGGACGGCGATGGGCGCAACGAAGTGCTGATGATCCCCCGGCAGGTATACGCCTCCTATGTGCTGCTGTTTGCCCGTGACGGGGAGTGGCGAGAGGTCGGGAGCTTTTCTGGCCGCTTCGAGGACACCGATGAGCTGGTCAGGCTGATCCGCGAGGGGGCTATGAAACCGGTCACGCCACGGTACAAGACGTTCAATCTCAATGGTCAGGACCTGACGTTGGGGTTGGAGCACTGAGCGGGCCGTGGGTGGTTCCCTGGTTTCGTGCAAGCCCATTCTGGCCTCATCGCAGGCTGTCGCCAGCTCCACAGAGACCGTGCTCAACGGCAGCATTGCTGGTTGGACCCAATCGTGTGGGAAATGAAAGACAGTTGTGGCGAGCGGGCTTGTCCCGCGTTGGGCTGCGCAGCAGCCCTGAGGTTTACCCTTGGGTTTCCAGGGCTGCTGCGCAGCCCAACGCGGGACAAGCCCGCTCGCCACAAGGGAACTCGCCACAAAGATTGCTCTCAGCCTGGCCAAGATACCTGTGGGAGCTGGGGCTAGCCTGCGATGTGGCCGGGAAATGGTAAAGGACTTGGCATACGTCACAGCGCTTTGGGTAGACTGCGCGCCCCGTATTCCACTGGCCAAAAGGACTTGCCATGCCGGCGCCCAACCGCTCCTTGTTGTTCTACATCGCCATCGGCCTGATCCAGGGCCTGACTGTGCTCGGGCTCATCGCCTTGCGCAGCCACGACGTGTGGCTGGGTTTTGGCCTGTCGATGGGCCTGTGCATAGCCGTCGCCGTCGCTGGCGTTAACCTGCAACTGCTCGGCCGCCTGCGCGGGCAGCGCGGCGCAGGCTGGCTGGTGCTGGCCGTGACCCTGCTGGTCAGCGCTGTGGGTGCCAAAGTCTTCAGCGATAACAACCGCATGGGCTTCATCCAGCAGACCTGGTGCCTGGCGGCGGTGGCGCTGGTATACATCTTTGCTGCGTTCATCCTCGCCTGGCCCAACCGCGAAGGGCTGCGCCCGCGTTACCAGGACCTGTTCAAGCATGCCTGGAACAACGTCTTCATCGTGCTCCTGGCGCTGCTGCTGACCGGCCTGTTCTGGCTGCTGGTGTGGCTGTGCTCGGGGCTGTTCCAGATGGTCGGCATCACCCAGGTGAAGGACGCGGTGACTTCACCGACGTTTCTCTGGCTGGTGCTGCCGGTGGTGTTCTCGCTGGGCATGCGCATGGGCCGGGAGAACGAGAAGGTCATCGGTTTGCTGCGCGGCGTTCTGCTGACGCTGTGCCGGTTCCTGTTGCCGCTGAGCGCGCTGATCGCCCTGGTATTCACCCTGACCCTTCCGTTCACTGGCCTGCAGCCGGTGTGGGACACCGGTTACTCCACCACGCTGCTGCTGGTGCTGGCTGGCATCAACCTGTTTCTGGTCAATGGGGTGTTTCAGGACGGCCAGCAAGGGCATGTGTACGCCGCGCCGCTCAAGCGCCTGGTCGAGGCCAGCCTGCTGTGCACGCCGGTGCTGGTGGGCCTTGCCGCCTACGCCAGCTGGTTGCGTATCGACCAGTACGGGCTGACCCCATCGCGCATCCTCGCGGCCTTGCTGGTAACGGTGATGGTGCTGCATGCCCTGGCGGCCGTGTGGGCGGTCGTGGCGTCACGTAGCGGCTGGCTGCATACCCTGCAGGTCAGCAACCCATGGGTTGCGCTGCTCAGTGCCGTGCTGGTGGTGGCGTACTATACGCCGCTGCTCGACCCCTACGCGCTCAGCGCCAAAAGCCAGGTGCAGCGTTTGCTGGACGGGCGGACCGAAGTGGCCGATTTCGATGCCAGCTACCTCTACTGGGGCTTGGGCGAACCGGGGCGCGAAGTGTTTACCCATCTTGAGGCACAGCTGGAAGGCGATGAGCTGCTGGATGAAGCGGGGCGCGAGCAGCTGCGCAAAAAAATTGCCCAGGTGCATAAGCCTTACGAGCCGGAGCAGCACGGGCCGAAGATTGAATGGCTGGGCACTCCGGAGCCGGGCGGCGAGGCCTTCGACCAGATGGTGTTGACCATCAGCCAATGTGGCGGCAAGGGTTGCCTGCTGTGGGGTGTGGACATGGACGGCGATGGGCGCAACGAAGTACTGATGATTCCGCGCCATGTGTATGCGTCGCGCATGTTCCTGTTTGCAGCCGAGGGTGGCTGGCACCAGGTCGGCACCTACTGGGGCGATATGCAAAACACCGACGAGGTGGTGCGGTTGATCAAGGAAGGCAAGCTCAAACCGGTGACGCCCAAGTACAAGACCCTGCAACTCGATAGCGTGGACCTGAACTTCAACCTGGAGCGGTGATGTAGGAGCGGCCTTGTGCCGCGAAAGGGCTGCGCAGCAGCCCCAGGTCTCGACCTCATGCAAGATTGCCGGGGCTGCTGTGCAGCCCTTTCGCGACACGAGGCCGCTCCTACAATGACCGCGTCTGTTCGTTGATATGCGCCCAAGCTCTGGGCGCGCTGATCAGCTGTTCGGCAGCAAGCGGCAGGTGATGCTCTTGATGTAGCGGGTTTCGCCAATCGCCGGGTGCACCGGGTGGTCCGGGCCCTGGCCGCCGCGTTCGAGCAGTTGCAGGTTGCGGTCCAGGTGGCGGGCGCTGGTCAGCAGGATGTTGTTCAGGTCGTCTTCGGGCAGGTGCATCGAGCACGAGGCGCTGACCAGAATGCCGTCCTTGTTCAGCATGCGCATGGCCTGTTCGTTGAGGCGGCGGTAGGCGGCCTCGCCGTTTTTCAGGTCCTTCTTGCGCTTGATGAAGGCGGGTGGGTCGGCAATGATCACGTCGAAACGCTCTTCGGCGGCTTTGAGCTCGCGCAGGGCTTCGAACACGTCACCTTCGATGCAGGTGACCTTTTCGCTGATGCCGTTCAGCGCAGCGTTGCGCTCGACGCCGTCCAGGGCAAAGGCCGACGCATCCACACAGAACACTTCGCTGGCGCCGAACGCGCCGGCCTGCACACCCCAGCCACCGATGTAGCTGAACAGGTCGAGCACGCGCTTGCCTTTGACGTAGGGGGCCAGGCGTGCGCGGTTCATGCGGTGGTCGTAGAACCAGCCGGTCTTCTGCCCCTCACGCACCGGCGCTTCGAACTTCACGCCGTTCTCTTCCAGCGCTACCCAGTCCGGCACCTCGCCGTAGACCGTGTCGACATAACGCTCCAGGCCTTCGGCATCGCGCGCGGCGGAGTCATTCTTGAACAGGATGCCGCTTGGCTTGAGCACCTGCACCAGGGCGGCGATCACCTCGTCCTTGTGCGCTTCCATGGTCGCCGAGGCCAGCTGCACCACCAGAATGTCGAAGAAACGGTCGACCACCAGGCCCGGCAGCAGGTCGGAGTCGCCGTACACCAGGCGGTAGCACGGCTTGTCGAACAGGCGCTCGCGCAGCGACAGCGCCACGTTCAAGCGGTGCACCAGCAGCGACTTGTCCAGCGCCAGCTTGACGTCGCGCGACAGCAGGCGGGCGCAGATCAGGTTGTTCGGGCTCATGGCAACCACGCCCAGCGCCTTGCCGTTGGCCGCTTCGAGAATGGCCTGCTGGCCGGCCTTCAGGCCCTGCAGCGGGGTGGCTGCAACATCGACTTCATTGCTGTAGACCCACAGGTGGCCGGCGCGCAGGCGGCGGTCGGCATTGGCTTTGAGACGAAGGCTGGGCAGGGACATGACGTCGCTCCGGAAAAAAGAGCGGGAGTATACCGCGTTGCCCCGCTGCGCGCTGAGGGGCGCGACCAGACGCCTGTGGCAGCAACGATGACCGCAATGGGTGTGCGGGGGCGGCGACGGGGGTTAGAATCGGCTGTCCTCTTCGAGTAAGTACTTATGTCCCAGGAATTTACCGCCGAACAGATCCAGCAGGCCTTGCAAGGTATTGCCATTCCGCCCCAGCCGCAGATCATGGTTGACCTGCAGTTCGAGCAGTACATGCCCGACCCGGACCTGGAGACCATCGCCAAACTGATCGCCCAGGACCCGGGCTTGTCCGGGGCCTTGCTCAAGCTGGTCAATTCGCCGCAGTTTGGCCTTTCCAACAAGATCGGCTCGATCCAGCGTGCCGTTAACCTGTTGGGCAGCCGCTCGATCATCAACCTGATCAACGCGCAGTCGATCAAGGGCGAGATGACCGACGACACCATCGTCACCCTCAACCGTTTCTGGGACACCGCCCAGGATGTGGCGATGACCTGCCTGATGCTGGCCAAGCGCACGGGTATCCAGTCGCCCGACGAGGCCTACACCCTGGGCCTGTTCCACGACTGCGGCGTGCCATTGATGCACAAGCGCTTCCCCACCTACATGGAAGTGCTCGAAGACGCCTATGCCAAGGCGAGCGAAGAAACCCGCGTGGTCGACACTGAAAACCGGGCGTTCAATACCAACCACTCGGTGGTCGGTTACTTCACGGCCAAGTCCTGGCGCTTGCCGGAGCACATCAGCGGCGCTATCGCCAACCACCACAACGCCCTGGCGGTGTTCCGCGACGAGTCCTCACGCAATACCCAGACCCAGCTGAAGAACCTGCTGGCGGTGCTGAAAATGGCCGAGCATATCTGTGCGTCGTACCGGGTGCTGGGGAACCAGGCCGCGGACCATGAGTGGAATGTGGTCGGCAGCCTGGTTCTGGACTACATCGGCCTGACCGAATACGAGTTCCAGGAACTCAAGCACACCGCCCGCGAAATGGGCGGGCACTAAGCCATGCCGGAGTTGCCAGAGGTCGAGACCACCCGCCGCGGCATTGCCCCGCACCTGGAGGGCCAGCGCGTCAGCCGGGTGGTGGTGCGCGACCGGCGGCTGCGCTGGCCGATCCCCGAAGACCTCGATGTGCGCTTGTCGGGGCAGCGCATCGTCAGCGTCGAGCGGCGTGCCAAGTACCTGCTGATCAACGCCGAAGTGGGTACCTTGATCAGCCACCTGGGCATGTCGGGTAATTTGCGCCTGGTGGAGCTGGGCTTGCCGGCGGCGCGCCACGAGCATGTGGATATCGAGCTGGAGTCCGGCATGATGCTGCGCTACACCGACCCGCGGCGCTTTGGCGCGATGCTCTGGAGCCTCGACCCGCTCAACCATGAGCTGCTGCTGCGCCTGGGCCCGGAGCCGTTGACCGACCTGTTTGACGGCGAGCGGCTGTTCCAGCTGTCGCGCGGGCGTTCGATGGCGGTCAAGCCGTTCATCATGGACAACGCGGTGGTGGTGGGGGTGGGCAACATCTACGCCACAGAGGCGCTGTTTGCTGCGGGTATTGACCCACGCCGGCCAGCGGGCGGCATATCGCGGGCGCGGTATCTGAAGCTGGCCATCGAGATCAAGCGGGTGCTGGCGGCGGCGATCGAGCAGGGCGGCACCACGTTGCGTGATTTCATTGGTGGCGACGGCCAGCCGGGGTACTTTCAGCAGACGCTGTTTGCCTATGGCCGCAGTGGCCAGCCTTGCAAGGTGTGCGGCACCGAGCTGCGCGACGTAAAGCTGGGCCAGCGCGCCAGCGCATTCTGCCCGCGCTGCCAGCGTTAGAGGCTTCGCTGCAGGGCTTTTGTGGGGATAGTTCTGCGCAGGCTTTTTCCGGCCTCATCGCAGGCTATCGCCAGCTCCCACAGAAATCGCGCACGGCCGCAAAATTGAGGTATGGCGCAAGTCCCTGTGGGAGATTCCATGGTTTCGGGCAAGTCGCTTTTGATTGTGTAGGAGCGGCCTTGTGTCGCGAAAGGGCTGCGAAGCAGCCCCAGCGATTCTGGTGGTTGCTCAGATCCTGGGGCTGCTTCGCAGCCCTTTCGCGACACAAGGCCGCTCCTACACTGACCGCGTAGACGGCATCGATATGGGGTGGGCGAGCTCTGTGGGAGATCACCCAGCCTTTCCGGGCTGCGCTGTCGCGCAGAGAACTGGGCGTGGGAGCGGGCTTGCCCCGCGATGCGATGTTGGCAGTGCCATCGCTATCGCGGGGCAAGCCCGCTCCCACGTTTCGATGCAAATCAGGTAGTTAGCGTTTGTTCTATGAGAGCTGGCGCCAGCCTGCGATGAGGCCGGTGCAGGTTGGTACAGAACCCTGGCTACTTGTCGAATACTTTCTTCACCCGCCCGGCAATCTCTCCCTTGTCGCCTTGCCCGGAAGCCTTGGCCTGGGGCCCGCCGCCGACGTTCAGGTCGAGCTTGCCGCCGGTGTTGATCACGCCGTTCTCGCCCGCATGGATGTTGAAGTTCTTGCAACTGATGTTGATATTGCCGTCGGCCAGCAGCTCGATCACGCTGTCGCCACACACCAGGCGGATCTTGTCGCCGGCGTCCATCACATAGCTGGCGCTGACGCTGTCGCGCTTGTTGCCGCCCACCTGCAGGGTGTCGTGCTGGCGCACTGAGCGGATGCGGTCCTGGCCAATGGTGGCAATTTCGATCATGCCGACGGTCTTGACCCGGCTGATACCCACCGCCAACGTCTGGTTCTGCTCCACCACCGTGTCCATGTTGCGCTCGGCATGCACGTACAACTGCTCGGCGCCCTTCTTGTCTTCCATGCGGATTTCGTTGAAGTTGGCCGGCGTGCCGCCCTTGCTCGAACGGCTCTTCATGCCGCTTTGCGTCGCGTTGCCGGGCAGGTCGTAGGGCACCGCCTGTTCGGCGTTGTACACCCGCCCGGTAATGATCGGCCGGTCGGGGTCGCCTTCAAGGAAGCTCACGATCACTTCCTGGCCGATACGCGGCACCTGGATCGAACCCCAGTTCTTGCCGGCGGTGGCCTGCGACACACGAATCCAGCACGAGCTGTTCTCGTTGGACTGGTCGTGCCGGTCCCAGTGGAAGTGCACCTTCACCCGACCGTATTGGTCGGTCCAGATTTCCTCGCCAGCCGGGCCTACCACCACCGCGGTCTGCGGGCCTTTGACGAGAGGCCGCAGGGTGCTGCTGACCTGCCGGTAGCTTTGCTGCGCGTCGATGCAGCTGAGGTTGCTCTCGAACTGCGCCGCGCCGCTGCCCGCGCCGCTTTCAAGGCGCTCCTGGTGCACGTAGTAGCGCGCCGCGACGATCAGGTATTCGCGGTTCTGGTCAGGGCGGCTGAAGCCTTCGAGGCTGAACAGATGGCCACTGCCCAGGCCCCGCGCGTTACCGCGCAGTTCGACGCGCTCGTGCAGGCTTTGCAGCGATTCCAGGCGGGTGCGGGCGTAATGCTCGCCGTCCTGGGTCTGCTCGTAGGCGCCGGGGTAGTCGTACAGCGGATAGTCGCCGGCCTGGTGCGGGCGCGGCATGGCCGAGCGCACGTCGATACGCGCGCTGGGCCGCTGGAAGTCGTAGTCGTTGAGCTCAAGCGACCCCGGCTGGACTTCCTGGGCCAGGTGCCAGTCGTTGATATGGTCGCGTTCGCGGTGCTGGCCGTCGGGCGGGTAATACGGCACGGTCTCGTAGCCCGGCGCCTTCTGGTGCGCGCCGTAGGCGTCGGCCAGCACCAGCACGTGGCGCTCCTGTTCATGGCGGAAGAAGTAGTAGATGCCTTCTTCCTCCATCAGCCGGCTGACGAAATCGAAGCTGGTTTCGCGGTACTGCACGCAGTATTCGCGCTCGCGGTAGCTGTGGCTCAGGGCGTCTTCGAAGTCCGAGAAGCCCAGGTCACGGAACACCTGCTTGATGATCTGCGGCACGCTCAGGTGCTGGAAGATGCGGCAGTCGCTGGTGCGGCTGAGCAGCCACAGCCACGGCCGCAGGGTCACCCGGTAGCTGGCGAATTGGCCTTGGTCGACCGACTGGCTGCAGCGCGCGACGATACCGTGAAAGTGCCGCGAACTGCCGGCGCTTACCTGCACGCTGAGGCTCATCGGCTTGCCCAGCAACTGGTTGAGGTCGATGGACGGGTCGTCGCTGGTCAACTGCAACTCGTAGTCGAACAGGCGGCCGAGCTCTTCGCTGCCGCCCATTTCGGCGAGGATCAGTTTGTCCGGCCCCAGCGGGCTGTTGATCTGCGCAAGGCGCGTGAACTGCTTGAACAGCATCGTCGGTCTCGTCAGTCGGCAGCGCCGAAGTCATAGTGCAGGTCATTGTCGCGGCGGCTGATACTCACGCTCGCCAGTGGCTTGCCTTCGAGCAGGCGGGTCAGGAACTCGCGGCTCATGTCCGGCAGCAGGCCGTTGGTCAGGATGGTGTCGATCATGCGGCCACCGCTTTCGGTTTCGGTGCAGCGCGAGACTATCAGGTCTACCACGCCGTCATCGTAGGCAAAGCCGACCTTGTGCGTGCCCTCGACGCGCTTGCGGATACGCTCCAGCTGCAGGCGAGTGATGGCCTTGAGCATGGCGTCGCTGAGCGGGTAGTAAGGGATGGTCACCAGGCGCCCGAGCAGTGCCGGCGGGAAAATCTCCAGCAGCGGCTGGCGCAGCGAAGTGGCCACCGCCTCAGGGTCGGGCAGTGCCTGCGGGTTGTTGCAGGTGCGGGCGATCAGCTCGGTGCCGGCATTGGTGGTCAGCAGGATCAGCGTGTTGCGGAAATCGATCTGGCGGCCTTCGCCGTCTTCCATGACGCCCTTGTCGAACACCTGGAAGAAGATTTCGTGCACGTCGGGGTGGGCTTTTTCCACCTCATCCAGCAGCACCACGCTGTATGGCCGGCGGCGCACGGCCTCGGTCAGCACGCCGCCTTCGCCGTAACCGACATAGCCGGGTGGGGCGCCCTTGAGGGTCGAGACGGTGTGGGCTTCCTGGAACTCGCTCATGTTGATGGTGATCAGGTTCTGCTCACCGCCGTACATGGCCTCGGCCAGGGCCAGCGCGGTCTCGGTCTTGCCCACGCCGGAGGTGCCGGCAAGCATGAACACGCCGACCGGCTTGTTCGGGTTGTCCAGGCCTGCGCGGGAGGTCTGGATGCGCTTGGCGATCATTTTCAGCGCGTGGTCCTGACCAATGATGCGCTTGGCCAGGTGGCTGTCGAGGTTGAGCACCGTTTCGATTTCGTTGCGCGCCATGCGCCCGACCGGGATGCCGGTCCAGTCGGCGACCACCGAGGCCACCGCCTGGTAGTCCACGGTCGGCAGAATCAGCGGGCTTTCGCCTTGCAGCGCGGTCAGGCGCTGTTGCAGGTCGATGAGTTTTTCGCGCAGCTCATGGCTGCCTTGCACCTCGACTTCCTGGTCGACCACACCCACCTGCTCGCGCAGTTGCGCACGGGTGGCCAGCAGTTCGTCGACCAGCGTTTTTTCCTCGGCCCAGCGGCTTTCAAGCCCCGCCAGGCGCTCACGTTCTTCAATCAGCAGGGTTTCGGCCAGGCGCTGGCGCTGTTCGGTGGCAACGCCAATGGCCGCTTCGCGGGCGATGATCGCAAGCTCCACCTCAAGCGCTTCGATGCGCCGGCGGCTGTCGTCGACCTCGGCCGGCACCGCGTGCAGGCTGATGGCCACGCGGGCGCAGGCGGTGTCGAGCAGGCTGACCGACTTGTCGGGCAACTGGCGCGCCGGAATGTACCGGTGCGACAGTTTCACCGAGGCTTCCAGGGCTTCGTCGAGGATCTGCACCTGGTGGTGTTTTTCCATGGTCGAGGCCACGCCGCGCATCATCAGCAGGGCCTTGGGCTCGCTCGGCTCGTCCACTTGCACCACCTGGAAGCGGCGGGTCAAGGCTGGGTCTTTCTCGATGTGCTTCTTGTACTCGGCCCAGGTGGTGGCGGCCACGGTGCGCAGGCTGCCGCGCGCCAGTGCCGGCTTGAGCAGGTTGGCGGCATCACCGGTACCGGCTGCGCCACCTGCACCTACCAAGGTGTGGGCTTCGTCGATGAACAGGATGATGGGTTTGGGCGAGGCCTGGACGTCTTCGATGACCTGGCGCAGGCGCTGTTCGAACTCGCCTTTCATGCTGGCACCGGCTTGCAACAGGCCGACGTCCAGGCTGCGCAGCTCGACGTCCTTGAGCGCTGGCGGCACGTCGCCGGCCACGATGCGCAGGGCAAAACCTTCCACCACGGCGGTTTTGCCGACGCCGGCCTCACCGGTAAGAATCGGGTTGTTCTGCCGGCGGCGCATGAGGATGTCGACCAGTTGGCGGATCTCTTCATCGCGGCCGACGATAGGGTCGAGCTTGCCGCTACGGGCCTGTTCGGTCAGGTCCACGGTGAAGCGCTTGAGCGCTTCCTGCTTGCCCATGGCCGCAGGAGCCACGGCGCCGCTGGCTTCGCCGGGCGCACCGGCGCTGAAGCCGTCGCTTGCGGCCAGGCCGTTTTCGGGCGAATCGCCGACGTATTCGTCGAAACGCTCGGTGAGGCTGTCGATCTTCAGCTTGGCGAACTCGCTCGACAGGCCCAGCAGCGCGTTGCGCAGGCTCGGCGTCTTGAGGATGCCCACCACCAGGTAGCCGGTGCGCACCTGGCTTTCGCCGAACAGCAGGCTGCCGTACACCCAGCCACGCTCGACCGCTTCTTCAACCTGCGAAGACAGGTCGGTGATCGAGGTCGAGCCACGCGGCAGGCGGTCCAGGGCATCGGTCAGGTCACGGGCCAGGCGCGCCGGCTCGACGTTGAACTGGCGGATGATGCGGTGCAGGTCGCTGTCTTGCAGTTGCAGCAACTGGTGCAGCCAGTGCGCCAGCTCCACATACGGGTTGCCGCGCAGTTTGCAGAAGACGGTCGCGGCCTCGATGGCCTTGTAGGCGACGCTGTTGAGCTTGCCGAACAGCGCGGCGCGGCTGATTTCACCCATGATCCTGGCTCCTTGTGTGGGGGGCGGCGACCGGCTGCTCGGCGTAGTACCGGGCAAGCTTCAGGTCGCGTGCATCGTGCGAGGGGCGGCCGACCCAGGTATCGAACCCGAGGCGCTGGCCTGCGTTGAGTTGCAACGCAGGCACGTGTGCCTGCGCAAGAATCAGATTGAGGTCCCAGTCCAGTTCCTGGCCCAGGTACTCGGACACCCACGCTGCCAGCTCGACGAACGCCTGCCCGCCGGGCAACAGCGCGTGATACTGGTCCAGGGTCAGCGGGCCAAGGCACAGGCGGAACTTGTGCTGGCGGTCCCAGACGTAGCGGCCCAGGCACAGGTCCATGCCCAGGCGGTTGGCGCGCACGCCGAGCTGGCTGCGTTCGGGCAGCTCCAGCCATTGGCCGACGTACTCTTCAAGCTTGACCGGCACGCCGAAGTATTCGCCCAGGATGCTGCACAAACCGTCCGGGTAGCGGGTCTGTGCGCCGAGGTGCCCCGACCAGTGCAGCTTGGCAGTGTCAGCCAGCGGGCCTTGGCCTTGCAGCTCCGGCTGGCCACGGCCGCTCAGCGCTGCCAGGCGCGCAGCCCAGTAGTCATCGCCTGGGCGGTCATGGCTGACGGTGGGCCGGGCTTCGGCCCAGGCGCGGTAGAACAGGCTCAGCAGGCGGTGGTGGAAGATATCCAGAAAACGCTTGCTGGTGGGGTCGGCGTGGTTGCGCTGGCGCTCGCGCATGTACTCGGTCAGGTGCAGCGGCAGCGGGCCGTTGGGGCCGCCCAGGCCGAAGAAGAACTGCTCCAGGCGCGGCGGGCCGGCTTCGCCTGCGCTGACCGAGGCCAGTGTGGCTGGGGCGAAGCTGCAATCCAGGCGCTGGCCCAGGCGCACCGGCTCATCTGCCAGGCGCAACGAATGGCCGAAGCGCGGCAGCTCCGGGTTTTCTGCCTCAAGGCGGCGCAGCGCCTGGAAGAAGTCGTACTCCCAGGGCTCGGCCTGCATGGCCTGGAGCGTATTCACAGGGTAGGCCTGCGCCCGGGCTTGGCTTTCCAGCGCATGATCTCGCCTCGTTCGCTGGTGCGCAGCACGGTTTCGGTAAAGCTGTTGATCGACACGTAGCGGGTCAGGAAACGCTCGAACACCGCCCCGAGCAGAAACACCCCGGTGCCGCGGAAGGCGTTTTCATCGAAGGTCAGGGTGATTTCCAGGCCACGGCCAAAGACGATCGGCCCCGGCATCGGCAAGCGCCGCGTGCACGGCTTGCTGCTGACCTCGCGCAGGCCGTCGATCTGCAATTGCAGGGCGCTATCGTGATGGTCGCCATACAGGCGCAGCAGTTCGCGCAGGGCGGCAGCGCCCTGGCCTTGCTCGGCCAGCGACAGGTAGTTCAGCGACAGCTGGCTGATCAGGCGCCAGGCGCGGTTGTCGTGGGCGTGGCTGGCCTTTGGCCGGCTTGGCCCGGCCAGGCAGCGCACGGCGGCCACGGGGGCACTGTCGGCCAGGCTGAAATCGCTGCGCCCGTCGCCAACGTTCATGAACAGCGGCAGGTCGCGGTTGCTGCACAGCGCGCTGATGCCCAGCTGGCGCAGGTCGTGGCGGTACGGCGCCTGTTGGCCATCGACCAGGCTGACGAAGGTCTCGCTGCCCATGTAGCTGGAGCGCGTGCCGTTGCGTCGTTGCTCGCTGGACAGCACGCGCGGCTCGCGGCGCACGATGTAGTAGGCCTGGTCGCGGCCATAGCGCGACGGGTCGCGCACGGCATAGAAGGGCAGGAACGGCTGGTCGGGGCCGGTGCCGTGGCCGGTCACCTGTTGCAGCGAGTGAATCTCGAAATCGGTGGGCCGGGTGCGGTCGGCGATCACATGGTGCTCGTTGACCCGGTCGGTCAGGTGCAGGCGGTCGACCCGGCGCGGGAACAGGTTGATCGCCGGGGTGCAGAACGGCACGAACTGCGCCGCACTCACGCTGCTTTCAAGGCTCTGGTCGAAGCGCTCGAACAGCACCAGGATTTCCAGCTCCTGGCCGTCGCAGCGTTGCACCGCCCGTTGCAGCCCGGCCACATCAATGAACAGAAAACGCTGCGGCAGGGCGAAGTATTCCTGCAACAGCCGGTAACCCTGGAACGCCTGGGGCACCACCGGCAACGCCGCTTCGGCGTCATCGAAGCCGCACGGCAGCAGGGCTTGCTCGACCGGGATGCGCTCGACCCAGTCGGCACCTGGCTGGCGCACGAACACCGCGCAGGCGCTGCCGAGCAGTTGCTCGTAGAGGCGATACGGGGTTTCGTCGGCGCCGTTGAGGTACAGCGGCAGGTGCGTCAACGGCAGGCTGGAAAACGGGATTTCCGCCCCGCTGCGCAGGGTCAGGCGCAGGCCGGCACGGGCCTTGGGTTCGCTGGTGGCCAGGCGCCCAAGCACCGCGCCGGGGTTGCCGAAATACTCGGCGCGGGCTACTTGCAGTGGCCACAGGGTGACGTCCTGGGTGCTGCGAAACTCGCACGGGGTTTGCGAGTTGCGGCCCAGGTTGGCGCGCAGCACGCTGCCGCGCGGCAGCGGGAAACCTGCCGCCAACGAGCCTTCGTCGGGGTCGGTCTGCAGCTGCACCACGGTCATCGACGGGGTCGGCGCCAGGTAGTGCGGGTAGGCGATTTCGAGCAAATTGTGGGTGAAGGTCGGGTACTCGGCGTCGAGTTTCAGCTGAACGCGCGCGGTCAGGTAGGCGAAACCTTCAAGCAGGCGCTCGACGTACGGGTCGGCGCATTCGATGCCCGACAGCGTCAGGCGCCCGGCAATCTTCGGGTATTCCTTGGCGAACTCGGCAGCGCCTTCGCGGATGTGCTGCAGTTCCTGGTTGTACAGTTCGAGCAGGCGCGGGTTCATGTGCGCCTCCTGCGGTCGGCGGGCGCTACGCGCACATGGCCCGATTCGAGGTCGACGTCGGTCTGCAGCAGCAACGGCAGCGCCGCTGGCTGCGCCCACAGGTCGCCTTCGATTTCGAAGCTCAGGGCGTTGGCGTTCATCTCGCCGGGTGCAGCCTGCGCCCGTACCTTGAGGGTGTGGGCAAGGATGCGGGGTTCGTAGGTAGCGATGGCCTGATGGATGATGCGCTCCAAGGCGGTCAGGTCGATGTTCGAGGCACTGTTGCCGGCCAACGCAGGCAGGCCGTAGTTGATCACCGAGGCACCGGCTGGGGTGTTCAGGGTGGCGGCGCTGTCGAGCAGGGAGGTGGTGTTGAGCAGCCAGGCCAGGTCACGCAGCACCGAGGCCTTGAGTTGCTGCAGGCTGAGCACGCGCTTGTCGGGGGCTTCCTGCGGGTTGCCCGGTTCATCGTCGGTGAGACGATCGAGCAGCGAGGGTTGCAGGCGGTCGCGGGTGGCGAGTTCGGCTACCACTTCAAAGACACTCTCTCAGTGAGCGTTGATACCGTGGGAGCGGGCTTGCCCCGCGATGGCGACGGCACGGACAGTACGGTCTGCCGGCCGGCGCATCGCGGGGCAAGCCCGCTCCCACGAAGGGCTGTCAGATTT
This sequence comes from Pseudomonas farsensis, assembly GCF_014268805.2. Taxonomy (GTDB): domain Bacteria; phylum Pseudomonadota; class Gammaproteobacteria; order Pseudomonadales; family Pseudomonadaceae; genus Aquipseudomonas; species Aquipseudomonas farsensis. The sequence goes on along the minus strand of NZ_JABWRF020000002.1, from coordinate 319,948 downwards.
TGACGTTGGAGCGGATGTTCCAGCCGTACTTGATCGGGCCGCCTTCTTTGGAGCCGTCGGCTTTCTGCGGCTGGTAGTCAACGGTGACCTTGGCGAAGTTCAGGCTGACGTTTTCGGTCAGGCGGTCATCGCTGCCCGAGCCACCGGTGCTCAGCGAGCTGATGATGACTTCTTCGAGGTTGATGATGAAGTACTCGACCTGGCTCTCGCCGCCGGCTTTACGCACGGTCAGCTTGACCTTGTCGATGTGCTTGCCGCTGGAGCAGTGCGCCATCAGGTTAGGGCTGGATTTGTCGACGTACTTGGTGATCGACAGGTCCTGGATGTTGACCTTGCCCGAACCGCCGCCGCTGCCCATGTGCATGTTGCCGGACTGGGACATGCCCCAGCTCCAGTTCAGCACGTCGATTTCGTCCTTGTGGCCTTTGTCATGGGACTCGCCCTTGATGTCGCCGATCTTGATGAAAATATCTACAGCCATGATGTCCTCGGAGTTTCGCGTCGATTAACAATCTGGTGTTTGGGGGCTGCTTTGCAGCCCTTTCGCGACACAAGGCCGCTCCTACATAGAGCGCCTTGGTGCCGCAAAGGGCGGCAAAACGATCAGGGGGCTATCAGGCCCCTTTGGCCGAAGGCAGCTTCGATACCAGGCGCAGCGACACGGTCAGCCCTTCGAGCTGGTAGTGCGGGCGCAGGTAGAAGCGCGAGTTGTAATAACCCGGGTTGCCTTCGACTTCCTCGACCACCACCTCGGCAGCCGCGAGCGGATGCTGGGCCTTGGTGGTCTCGGTGGAGTGCGCCGGATCGCCGTCGACGTAGTTGAGGATCCAGTCCTGCAGCCAGCGCTGCATCTCGTCCTTTTCCTTGAACGAGCCGATCTTGTCGCGAACGATGCACTTCAGGTAATGCGCAAAGCGGCAGGTGGCGAACAGGTACGGCAGGCGCGCAGCCAGGTTGGCGTTTGCGGTGGCGTCCGGGTCGTCGTATTCGGCCGGCTTTTGCAGCGACTGGGCGCCAATGAAGGCAGCAAAGTCGGTGTTCTTTTTATGCAGCAGGGGCATGAAGCCGTTTTTCGCCAGCTCCGCCTCGCGGCGGTCGGAAATGGCGATTTCGGTCGGGCACTTCATGTCCACGCCACCGTCGTCGGTGGGGAAGGTGTGCGCCGGCAGGCCTTCCACTTCACCGCCCGACTCGACGCCACGGATGCGCGAGCACCAGCCGTAGTGTTTGAACGAACGGTTGATGTTCACCGCCATCGCGTAGGCGGCGTTGGCCCAGGTGTACTTGCTGCTGTCGGCGCCGTCGGTGTCTTCTTCGAAGGCGAAGGCCTCGACCGGGTCGGTCTTGGCGCCGTATGGCAGGCGCGCCAGGAAGCGCGGCATGGTCAGGCCGATGTAGCGCGAGTCTTCCGATTCACGCAGCGAGCGCCAGCCGGCGTATTCCGGGGTGGTGAAGATCTTGGTCAGGTCGCGCGGGTTGGACAGCTCCTGCCACGAGCCCATGCCCATCACCGTTGGCGAGGCTGCCGAGATGAACGGGGCGTGCATCGAGGCGCAGACCTTGGACATTTCGCCCAGCAGCTCGACATCCGGTGGCGACTGGTCGAAGTAGTAGTCGCCCACCAGGCAGCCGTAAGGCTCGCCGCCGAATTGGCCGTACTCTTCCTCGTAGAGCTTCTTGAACACCGGGCTCTGGTCCCACGCGGTGCCTTTGAATTTCTTCAGGGTCTTGTGCAGGTCGTTCTTCGAGATGTTGAGCACGCGAATCTTCAGCTGCTCGTCGCTCTCGGTGTTGTTGACCAGGTAGTGCAGGCCACGCCACGCGCTTTCCAGCTGCTGGAAATCGTTGTGGTGGATGATCTGGTTGACCTGCGCGGTGAGCTTCTGGTCGATGGCCGCGATGATCTGCTCGATCGAGCCGATGGCGTCGTTGGACACCAGGTTGGTCTGCGCCAGGGCCTGTTCCGCCAGGGTGCGCACCGCGCTCTCGACGGCTTCCTTGGCGCGCTCGGTCTTGGGCTTGAACTCCTGCAGCAGCAGGCTTGCGAACTCGCTTGGGTCCTGGGTGGCCGTCTGCTGGGCCTGGGTGTCGCGCAATGTGTCGGTCATGGGCTGGCTCCTCAGGCGCTCGGCTCGGAATCGGCGGGTTTCGGTGCGCTGGCCAGGGCCTGCAGCAGGGCCGGGTCCTTGATTGCCTTGAGGATGATGTCCTCGGCGCCAGTCTTGCCGTCCATGTAGGTCAGCAGGTTGGCCAGCTGGGTGCGGGCTTCGAGCAGTTGGTTCAGGGCATCGACCTTGCGCGCCACGGCCGCTGGGCTGAAGTCGTCCATGCTCTCGAAGGTGATGTCCAGGCTCAGGTTGCCTTCACCGGTCAGCTCGTTGGGCACGTTGAAGGCCACACGCGGCTTCATGGCCTTGAGGCGCGAGTCGAAGTTGTCGACATCCACCTCAAGGAACTTGCGGTCGGCAACGGCTGGCAGCGGCTCGGCAGGCTTGCCGGCGAGGTCGGAAAGCACGCCCATGACGAAGGGCAGCTGGACCTTTTTCTCGGCGCCGTAGAGTTCTACGTCGTATTCGATCTGGACCCGCGGCGCACGGTTGCGCGCGATGAATTTCTGGGAGCTGTCTTTCGCCACGTTGTTCCTCCTGCTCGCCGATGCGGCGGCTCTGTTCGTTGCGGGCGTCGTTGTTTAAGCGGGCGAGGCGTCAGTAGTCGCCTTCAGGCCCGCGCAGGTTCTCGAATTGCGACATGCCATCGGGGATCAGGTCGCGCACGATGGTCGCAAAATCGGCATTGACCAGGTTCTTGGCCCGGCGCAGCAACACCGGCAACGGGCTCGAAGGCTCGTGGCGGGCGTAGTACTGCAACAGGCGTTCAAGGCATTGCTGGACGTCTTCGCGGCTGTTGACCTCGCCCGGGCGGGCGGCAGGGCGAGGCGCTGCGGCCTGGGCCTGCGATGGCGAGTAATCGTCGTTGCTGGCCCAGGCGTCGTCCGCGGCGGCGGTAACTGGCGCTGCGCCCTCGGGGCCGTATTCGTTGAGCACCTGCTGCACCTGGCGCAGCGGCTGGCGCAGGGCCGACAGGTCGACGCCGCTGGCAGAGCCAACCTGGTCGTTGACCCGGCTTTCGATGCTGTCGAGCGCATCACGCGCCATTTGCAGCGCCTGCTGGCACTCCAGCAACTGCTCGGGGTCGGCGTCGCGCAGGGCGGCGGCGAGTTCTTCGGGGCTCAGGTGTTCGCTGGCAAAGTGCTGTACGCCACCGGCATGCAGGGCGGCGCGCAGGGTAACCGGGCCGAAGGTGCGCGAGCGCACCAGCACCGCGTCGCGCAGCAGGCCGATGTTGGTGTCGCAGGTGAGGCCGGCCAGGGCATTGACGCGCACAGTGGGGTCATTGTCGTCGGCGGCGTCCAGCTGCGGGTGCAGGTACAGCCAGTATTCGGCGAGCAGGTCGCGGATCAGCTCAAGGCTGGCGGCCAGGCCCGGCAGGCCATGCAGGGCCAGGTTGGACTGCACCAGAAAGTGGGTGATGCGCAGGTCTTTGCTGCGCTGCAACAGGTCGGTACAGGCTTGCTCGATGGCGCGCCACTGGGGCGGCTCGGCCGGCTGCACGGCATCGCCCATTACACGCTCGGGGCGGCCCTGGGCGTCACGCTCCAGTTGCAGAAAGTCGGCGTCATATTCGAGGTCGTCGCCACAGGGGAAGTCTGCGGAAACAGCGGCGAGCAACTGCGGCGAGTTCACCTGAATTCGATCTCCATATCGGCCCGTGGCGCGGGCTGGCGTTCATGCGAGGCAACTTTTGTGAGCAAGTGCACAAACTTTTCAAAGAGCACCTGGGTGATATCACGGTGATATCATTTTGGTACTCCGAAGTTGCGCATTTATGGTTTATTTGTAAACAAGTGTCAAGGTAAGCTATGCGCCGCGAATGGCGGCTGTGAACCAGTTGGCACGGCCATTGTCCATGTGTCGGGTGCCATCAAAGTGCCTCATCTTTCGGGTTCCATCTGGCCCGGCAAATCCTGAGACAAGGCCCGCGGCCTAACGTTCCCAGGCCGGTTCGAGGTTTGTAGGCACGCTCTGTCAACCCATCCATACGGGTGGGCGCAGCGTTTCACACATATGCATGGAGGCATGATGGCGCTTTGCCTAACAATCACCAGCTACCACAAGATCACGCCCGGGCAATGCCCGGAAAAGTTGCTGGAGAACGGTGCCATCACTGTTGGCCGCTCTGCGGACAATGATTGGGTACTTCCCGACCCTGAACGCCTGGTTTCATCCCAGCATTGCGTGATCCAGTTCAAGGACGGCCGTTACTACCTGACCGATACCAGTACTAACGGTGTGGAATTGGTCAATGCCGGTATTCGTCTGCGCCGTGGCAACAGTGAGCCACTGATGAACGGCGAAGTTATCCGTATTGGTGAATATGAAATTCAGGCGCGCATCGACGCGAGCCTGGCGATTGCCGTGGACGGGCAGCCGGGCGCCAACAGCTTTGAAGCGCTGATGGCTAACCAGGTGTCGTCACCGGCCATGACCGAGGCGCCGATTTCGGGCGCGCCGGCTGCGTTTTTGCAAGGGGCGTCGAGCCACGACACCTTGCCGGACCTGTTCGATTTTCTTGGCCCTGCGAGCGTGGCCCCGGTCAGCCAGCCTGACCACGTGCCGGCCCAGCAGCACGACTTCCGCCCGCCGGCGCCGGTTGCGCCGCCGCCTGCGCCCGCACCGGCACCCACTGCCCCAGGGGTGATCCCGGCGGACTGGAACCCGTTCGACGATGCCCCAGCGCCGGCCCCGGCCCCGGTATTCGCGGCACCCGCTCCTGCGCCATTCATTCCAGAGCCTGCGCCTGCGCCCGAGCCGCTGCGCAGCGTAGAGCCCATGCCCGCGCCTGCTCCTGCTCCCGTGCAGCCCGTAGCCGCCCCGGCGCCGGCCCCGGCAGCCAACAGCGATGCCCTGTTGCAGGCCTTCCTGCGCGGCGCCGGTATCGAGCACCTGCGCATCGACGCGGTTGACGCTGCCGCGCAGATGGAGTCCATCGGGCGCAGCTACCGGCTGATGGTCGAAGGCCTTATAGATGTACTGCGTGCGCGCAGCAGCCTAAAAGGCGAGTTCCGTATGCAGCAGACCACCATCGCCCCGGTGCAGAACAACCCGCTCAAGTTCGCTCCCAATGCCGACGAAGCGCTGTTGCTGTTGCTGCGCCACGGCAACCAGGCGTTCATGCCGCCTGACCAGGCGGTAAGCGACAGCTTCGATGACCTGCGCGCTCACCAGCTGGCGGTAATGGCCGGCGTTGAAGCGGCCATCAAGCACCTGTTGAACCGCTTCGAACCTGCCCGCCTCGAGGAGCGCCTGGCACCGGCAGCCGGCCTTGCCAAGCTGTTCGGCGGCTCGCGCCAGGCCCACTGCTGGCAGCAGTTCACCGCCCTTTACAGCCAGATATCCCAGGAAGCCGAAGACGACTTCCAGGACCTGTTCGGCCGTGAATTCAGCCGCGCCTACCAGGCCCAGAACAACCGTATGCAACGCCCCTGAGGCGCACAGGAAGACACCACACGTCATGAGGACGAGGATGAACGCAACACGACTGATCGCAGCCCTGGCCATGGCGCTGCTCAGTGCCTGCAGCAAGGATGCGCCGGTTGAGCCCGCGGCGGTTGCCGCAGCACCCGCCGTTACCCTGTATTTCAGTGCCGCCGAAGGGCTCAACCCCGGCGCAACGGGCACCCCTGCGCCGGTGCGTGTGCGCATCTTCGAGCTGAAGAACACCGCCGCCTTTGCCCGTGCCGACTATTTCTCCCTGGCCGACCGCGCCCAGGCCACCTTGGCTGCCGACCTGATCGACCAGGACGAGGTGCTGCTGCACCCCGGCGAGCAGCTACGCCTGGAGCGCCCGCTGGACCCCGCCACTCGCCATATCGGCCTGGTGGTGGGTTACCGCGAAGTCGACCAGGCGCAATGGCGCAGCGTGCTGCCAGTACCGCCGCGTGACTATCAGATCAGCCTCGATGTGCGTGCCGTGCGCAGCGCCGTGGCCACCCCACAACCTGAGCCTGCCCGCTAGGCAATCGGAGTACCCATGTCCTGGAACAATCGCGTGGTCTGGTCGGAAGGCATGTTCATCACGACCCAGCACTTCCAGCAACACGACCGCTATCTGGAAAACTTCGTCGACGCCCGCAGCCGCCCGCTCAGTGCCGCCGCCTGGGGCTTCTCGGAGCTGCTGATCGACCAGGGCCTGCTGGCCCAAGGCAAGCTGGCCATCCTCAGTGCCCGCGGCCTGCTGCCCGATGGCACCCCGTTCGATATCCCCCGCGACGACCTGCCGCCTGCGCCGCTGGACGTACCAGACGACCTGCGCGACGGCGTGATCTACCTGGGCCTGCCGCTCAAGCGTGCCGGCGCCCGCGATACCGTCGATGAGGGCGAGGCGGCCGATGGCGCGCGCTATGTCAGCCGCATCAGTGAGGTGCGCGACGACAACGCCCCGTTTGAAAACCGCGTGCCCCTGGCCCTGGGCAGCCGCGCCCTGCGCCTGCTGCGCGCCGAAGATGGCTTGAGCGACTACGCCGCCTTGGGTGTGGTGCGCATCCGCGAGAAGCGCGCCGACCGCGCGCTGGTGCTGGACGAACGCTACATCCCGCCACTGCTGGATATCACCGCCAACACGCAGCTGTCGGGTTTCCGTGGCGAGCTGCTAGGCCTGCTGCACCAGCGCGGCGAGGCCCTGGCCGGGCGCGTGGTGGCTTCGGCCAATGGCGGTGCGTCGGAAATCGCCGACTTCATGCTGCTGCAGCTGGTCAACCGTGCCCAGCCACTGGTCGAGCACCTCAACCAGTTGACCCCGCTGCACCCCGAGCGCCTGTACAGCGAACTGGTGGCCCTGGCTGGCGAGTTCGCCACCTTCACCCGCGATGGCCGCCGCCCAGACACGTACCCGGTGTACCAGCACGATGACCTGGCAGCCACCTTCACCCCGGTGATGGCGGCGCTGCGCGAGGCGCTGTCGATGCTGATCGACAGCAAGGCGGTGGCCATCCCGCTGGTCGAGAAGGCCTACGGCATTCACGTCGGCATGCTCGCCGACCGCAGCCTGCTCGACAGCGCCAGCTTCATTCTGGTGGTGCGCGCCGATGTGCCCAGCGAAACCCTGCGCAGCCGTTTTGGCCAGCAGAGCAAGATTGGCTCGGTGGAACACATTCGCGACCTGGTCAACCTGCAACTGCCGGGCATTGGCCTGCTGCCGCTGCCGGTGGCGCCACGGCAGATCCCGTTCCATGCAGGCTCGACCTATTTCGAGCTGGACCGTGGCAGCGAGCACTGGAAGCAACTGCAGCACTCGGGCGGCTTTGCGTTCTATGTGGCGGGCGAGTTCCCTGGCTTGAACCTGGCTTTCTGGGCGATCCGCGGATGATGCTCAACCCGATCACGCGGCAGGTCGCCCAGCCCTTCGCGCTGCACCGCCGCGCAGAAAACCGGGGCGTGGGAGCGGGCGTGCCCCGCGATCCTGCCGACGTTCATACCCCCAATCCACGGACCGGAGACTAAGCCGCGATGCAATCGGATGACCGCACCCAGTTCATGCCGCGCCCCGGTGGCCGTGGCCCGCAGCCTGGCGCCCAGGCGCAGCCGGCACCGGCCGCCGCGCCGCTGAACGTACCTGCCGAGCCGCTGGCTCCAGGCCAGGCCGTCGGCCTGAACCCGCTGGAGCAAGCCGCCGGCCCGCTGCTGGCACTGCTTACGCGCCTGCGCAACACCATCGCCCACCCGGCGCCGTCCAGCTTGCGTGCGCAACTGCTGGCCTATCTGCGCCAGTTCGAAGAACGTGCCGAAGCGGGCGGCGTGCCGCGCAACGAAGTGCTGCTGGCGCGCTACGCGCTGTGCACCGCCCTCGACGAAGCGGTGCTCAGCACCCCGTGGGGCAGCGCCAGTGACTGGGGCAAGCAAAGCCTGCTGATTACCGTGCACAACGAAGCCTGGGGCGGCGAAAAGGTCTTCCAGTTGATGGAACACTGCCTGCAAAGCCCGCGCGAGCGCCTGAACCTGCTGGAGCTGCTGTACCTGTGCACCAGCCTCGGTTTCGAAGGCCGCTACCGCGTCATGAACGGCGGCCGCGCCCAGCTTGAAGCCCTGCGCGAGCGCACCGCTGCGGCTATTCGCAACGCCCGTGGCGAGAGCGAGCGTGAGCTGTCGCCGCACTGGCGCGGCGTCACGGTGGCCCGCGATCGGCTGTCGCAGTTCGTCCCGCCGTGGGTGGGGCTGGCTGTGGCCTTGGCGCTGCTGTTGCTGATTCTGTTCGGCCTGCGCATGAAGCTGGCCTCCGACGCGGAACCGGTGTTTCGCGGCATCCATGCGCTGGGCGAAATCCCGGTGCAGGCCATGGACCGCCCGGTGGTGCAGCCCAAGGCCGTGGAGCGTCCGCGCCTGGCGGGCTTCCTGGCCGAAGAGATCAAGGCCGGGCGCGTGGCGGTGGAGGATGCCGTCGACCGTTCGGTGGTGACTATCCGTGGCGACGAGCTGTTCGCCAGCGGCAGCGCCAGCATCAAGGGCGACTTCGAGCCGCTGATGCTGCGCATCGCCGAGGCGGTGGCCAAGGTCAAAGGCAACGTCAAAGTCACCGGCCACAGTGACAACCAGCGCATCGCCACGCTGCGCTTCCCATCCAACTGGGCGTTGTCGCAAGCCCGCGCCGAAGAGGTCCGCAACCTGCTTGCCGCGCGCACCGGCCAGCCGCAGCGGTTTACCGCGCAAGGGCTGAGCGACACCGAGCCGCTGGCGTCCAACGACAGCGCCCAGGGCCGGGCGAAGAATCGCCGGGTTGAAATCACTGTTCTGGCGGAGGGCGTCGAGTGAAGGCGTTTTTCAGTTTTGTCATTCGCTGGGTCATCCCGGTGCTGGGCCTGCTCGCGCTGAGCCTGATCATCTGGTTCGTCGGCCCCTTGCTCGATGCATTGGTACCGGCCACCCCGCGCGTGGTGTTGATCGTATTGCTGTTCTCGGTGTGGATTGCCTACCGCGTATGGCGCATCGTCCAGGCCCGCCAGCAGGCGGCCAAGGTGATGCAGAGCCTGGCCGCAGAAACCCCGCCAGACCCTGCCAGCGTTGCCACCGCCGAAGAACTGGCGACCCTGCGCCAGCGCATGGACGAAGCCCTGGTGCTGCTGAAAAAGGCGCGCCTGGGTGGCGATGAACGGCGCAACCTGTACGAGCTGCCGTGGTACGTGATCATCGGCCCGCCAGGCTCTGGCAAGACCACCGCGCTCGTCAACTCCGGCCTGCACTTCCCGTTGGCGGCGCAACTGGGCGAGGGCGCCATCCGTGGCGTCGGCGGCACCCGCAACTGCGACTGGTGGTTCACCGACGAAGCGGTGCTGCTGGACACCGCAGGCCGCTACACCACCCAGGACAGCCACGCGCAAGTGGACAAAGCCGCCTGGCTGGGCTTCCTTGACCTGCTAAAGAGCCAGCGCTCGCGCCGCCCCATCGACGGTGCGTTCATTGCCATCAGCCTGTCCGACCTGCTGCTGGGCAGCGACGCCGAGCGCGCCGCCCACGCGGCGGCCATTCGCACACGTATCCAGGAGCTGTACAGCCAGCTGGGCGTGCGCTTCCCGATCTACCTGATGCTGACCAAGCTCGACCTGGTGCCGGGCTTCATGGAGTTCTTCGACAACCTGAGCAAGGAAGAGCGCGCCCAGGTGTGGGGCATGACCTTCGCCCTGGACGACGGCGAGCACGGCGAGAGCCCGCTGGCGCAGTTTGGCAGCGAATTCGGCCTGCTTGAGCAGCGCCTGAACCAGCGCCTGGTCGAGCGCCTGCAGCAAGAACGCGACCCGGCGCGGCGCGATCTGGTGTATGGCTTCGTGCAGCAGTTTGCGGCCTTGCGCAGCAACCTTGCGACCTTCCTCGATGGCGTGTTCAAGCCTAACGCCTTCGAGCAACGCGCCCTGCTGCGCGGTGTGTACTTCACCAGCGGCACCCAGGAAGGCAGCCCCATCGACCGCCTGATCGGCAGCATGGCACAGAGCATGGGCCTGGACCGCGCGCACCTGGCGCGCCAGAACGGCACCGGGCGCAGCTATTTCATCGAAAAACTGTTCAGCGCCGTGGCATTTGCCGAGCGCGGGCTGGTTGGCAGCAACCCCAAGGTCGAGCAGCGGCGCAAGTGGATCGCCCGCGGCGCCCTGGCCCTGAGTGTGGCGTTGGTGCTGGTGGTCGGCACGCTATGGACGCTGAGCTACCGCGCCAACCAGCAGTACATCGCTGAAGTCGACAGCCGCTTGAAACCTGTGGGCAAGAGCGTCCAGGAACTCAGCCCGGCGCAGCGCAACGTGGTTGAAGTGCTGCCACTGCTCAATGCCGTGCGTGACCTTGCCAACAACCCGCCCGGTTGGGCCGAGGGCCTTGGCCTGTACCAGGGCGACATGCTCGAAGGCGAGTCGGACAGCGTCTACCGCAAGCTGCTGATTGCCATTTTTGCCCCGCGCCTGGTGACCCGTATCGAGGAGCAACTGTACGCAGGTGGCCCCTCGGACTACCTCTACGAAGGCCTCAAGGCGTACCTGATGCTGGCTGACGGCGAGCACTACGACGCCGACTTCATCAAGGCCTGGATCACCCTCGACTGGGAACGCAGCCTGCCCCGCGACCTGGCCCCGGACCTGCGCCAGGCCTTGGCCGGGCACCTTGCTGCGCTGCTCGACAAGCGCCCACCGAATGCGCGCCTGGACCAGCGGCTGATCGACGATACCCGCCGCCAGTTGCAGCAGTTGCCCGTGGCCCAGCGTGTGTACGACCGGGTCAAGCGGCAGAAGCTGCCCGTTGCAGTCAACGATTTCCGCGTCAGTGATGCCGCCGGCCGTGATGCCGCGCTGGTGTTCCGCTTCAAGAGCGGCAAGCCGCTGAGCGAGCCACTGCCTGGGCTGTTCACCGTCGAGGGCTACCGCAAGGCGTTCCTCGCCGCCAGCCTTGCGCAAAGCGCAACGCTTGCCGAAGAACGTTGGGTGTTGGGCCGCGAGCCTGGGGAGGCGGGCGATGCCAAGCGCCTGGCCGACGACGTGCTGCAACTGTATTACCAGGACTACATCCGCAACTGGGATGCGCTGCTGGCCGACCTCGACTTCGTGCCGATCACCAGCGTCGGCCAGGCTGCCGACATTCTGCGGGTGCTCTCCGGGCCGACTTCGCCCATGAAAAAGATGCTCCAGGCGGTCGCCCACGAAACCAACCTGTCGCAGCCAACCGCGCTGGACAAGGTGCAGGACAAGGCCGAACAGGCCGGCGTCGATCAACTGCGCCAGCGCCTCGGCGGTTTGCTTGGCGATACCCCGCTGCCTGGCGACAACCCGGCTGCGCGCCAGGTCGACCCGGTTACCGCGCACTTTGCCGAAGTCGCCGCCCTGGTTGAAACCGGTGACGGCCAACCGGCGGCCATCGATGCCCTGTTGACCGACATGAACGCGCTGTACGTGCAGGTCAGCGCCATGGTTGGCGCCAGTGGCGATGCGCTGCTGGGCGAGGCGAGAAACCAGGCCCAGGCCGCCGCGCAGCGCGTGGCACTGGGTGCGGCACGCCAGCCCAAGGTGGTGCAAAACCTGGTCAGCTCGGTGCTCGGTTCGACCCATGGCGTGGTCATGGGCGGGGTGCGCAACCAGCTCAACGCCGCCTGGACCAGCGAAGTGGTCAATATCTACCGCCAGTCGCTGAGCGGCCGTTATCCGCTGGTAGCCGGCAGCAGCCGTGACGCCACCCTGGAAGACTTCGGCCAGTTCTTCGGCGTTGGCGGGGTGATGGATAACTACTTCCGCAAGTACCTGCAGCCTTACGTCAACACCTCCACCACGCCGTGGAGCTGGCAGCCGGGCGCCGCGCAGAAGCTTGGGATCAACAGCAACGTGCTGTACACCTTCCAGCGCGCGGCGAGCATTCGGGATGCGTACTTCCGCTCAAGCGGCATGCAGCCGGGTGTGCGTTTCGAGCTCAAGCCGGTGGCCATGGACGCCAGCATTACCCAGTTCCTGCTCGACCTCGACGGCCAGCAAGTCAGCTACGACCATGGCCCGAGCCGCCCGGTGGCCTTGCAGTGGCCCAACCCCAACAGCATTGGCGTGGTGCGCCTGTCGGTGTCGCCACCGCTGGCCAGCGGCCGCTCCGGGCTGACGCTGGAAGGGCCGTGGGCCTGGTTCCGCCTGCTCGACCAGTCGGACCTGGTGGCCGGTGGCTCGCCTGAACGCTTCAACCTGCGCCTGCGCGTAGACGGCGTCAGCGTCTCCTACGAGCTGCGCGCCAGCAGTGCCTTCAACCCGTTCCGCAGCCGAGTGGTCAGCGGTTTCAGCCTGCCGGAGCGCCTGTGAACGACGTCGGCTTCTACGGAAAGCTGGCAAGCCGCGGTGACTTCGTCAGCCGCGGCCTGCCCAATACCTTCATCCAGCCTTGGGACCAGTGGCTGGCGGCGGGTATCCAGGCCAGCCAGCAAAGCTTGGGCGAGCGCTGGCTCGAGGCTTATCTGGTGAGCCCGCTATGGCGCTTTGCCTTGGCGCCGGGCGTGTGTGGGCCGGATGCGGTGGTGGGCGTGATGATGCCGAGCATCGACCGCGTCGGGCGGTATTTTCCGCTGACCGTGGCGCAGGTGCTGGGGGCTTGCGAGTCGCTGGCCAGTGCTGTGGTTGGGGCGGATGAGTGGTTCGAGGGGGTTGAGGAGGCGTTGTTGGCCACCCTTGAGCCTGATGCTGCTTTTGAGCGCTTTGAGGCTGCCTTGCAGCCGTATTGCGGGGCAAGCCCGCTCCCACGGGGTGCCTCCGGGCACCTGCTGGCGGCGACCACGCCTGAACAGCGTGCGCAGGCTTTGGCCGAGTGCGCCTGCGCGGGCATGAGCCTGTGGTGGGGCAGGGGGTCGGAGCGTATCGCCCCAGGGTTGCTGCGCTGCGCAGGGCTACCGCGCAGTGACGACTTTGGCGGGTTTCTTTTGGGTAGCGAGGCACAGTTCGGATGACCGCATTGCACTACCAGGCGGCCAGTTACAGCCATGTCGGCATGGTCCGCAAGATCAACGAAGACGCCTGCCTGGAGCACACCTGGGAAGGCCTGTGGGCGGTGGCCGACGGGATGGGTGGGCATGCGGCTGGCGATTACGTCAGCAGCCTGGTGATGGACAGCCTGCGCAACCTGCCATTGTTCGAAACCCTCGATACCTTCGCGCAAGCGGTGTGCAGCAGCCTGGAGCAGGTCAACGCCAAAGTGCGTGAAGAAACCGCACGGCGCGGCGTGGCGATGATGGGCAGCACCGTGGTGGTGCTGGTTGCCCATGGCAACCGCGGCATCGGCCTGTGGGCCGGTGACAGCCGCCTGTACCGCCTGCGTGAGGGGCGCATCGAGCGCCTGTCGCATGACCACAGCTACGTCCAGGAGTTGCAGGACAGCGGCCTGCTCAACGAGGCCGAAGCCCGCGTGCACCCACGCGGCAACATCGTCACCCGCGCCATTGGCGTCGAGGACCAGTTGCAACTGCAACAGGTGCACCTTGAAGTGCAGGCAGGCGACAGTTACCTGTTGTGCAGCGACGGCCTTAACAAAACGGCCGAAGACCATGAAATAGCCGACGTGCTCGGCCACGCCGACCCCTATCAGGTGGTGCGCAGCCTGGTCCATCTGGGCCTGACCCGTGGCGCCCCCGACAACATTACCGCCGTGGTCGTGAAGGCGAATTGAAGACAATGAACATGCACATCCCCGGATTCGACATCGACAGCGAGATTGGCCAAGGCGCCATGGCCAGCGTGTACCTGGCCACCCAGCGCTCGCTGGAGCGCAAGGTCGCGCTGAAGGTCATGGCGGCAAGCCTTGCCGCCGACCCGACCTTCTGCGAGCGGTTTTTGCGCGAGGGGCGCACCCTGGCGCGGCTGGCGCACCCGAACATCGCCACCATCCATGACATCGGCAACGTCGATGAGCTGTACTACATGGCCATGGAGTTCTTGCCCAACGGCACGCTCAAAGAGCGTATCGCGGGCGGGCTGACGCCGCAGCAGGGGCTGGTGTATGTGCGCCAGATCGCCCAGGCGCTGGGCTATGCCCACGCCCAGGGCCTGGTGCACCGCGACGTGAAACCGGCCAACATCCTGTTCCGCGCCGATGGCACGGCGGTGCTCTCGGACTTCGGCATCGCCAAGTCGCTGGACGACCGCACGCAGTTCACCCAGGCCGGTTTCGCCGTGGGCACGCCGAGCTACATGAGCCCCGAACAGGCCCGTGGCCTGGACATCGACGGCCGCGCCGACCTGTATGCACTGGGCGTTGTGCTGTACGAGATTCTGGTCGGCAAGCTGCCTTACAACGGCAACGACGCGCTGTCGACGGCGCTGGCGCACCTCACCGAGCCATTGCCGGAACTGCCAATCGAGCATGGCCGCTACCAGGACATCCTGCGCGGGCTGCTGGCCAAGGACCCCAACGAGCGCTTCGCCGACGCCGCGGCCTTGCTGGCCGCGCTCGACCGTTTGCCGGCGCAGGACACCGAGACCACGGTGATCCAGCCGCTGCCGCTCCCCGCAGTTGCCAGCCCCACGCTTGGCGGGCTGACCCCGGTGTCCATCGATATCCCCAAGGCGGCGCCCACGCCTGCGCCAAATCTGACCAAGCAGCCGCCACCTGCCGCCGCCAAGCCCGCCGCAAGCAAGCCGCAGCCTGCCAAGTCGGGCTCCAGCAAGCCGGCCAAGGCCGTGCTGGCGGTAGCCATCGCTGCCGCACTGGGCCTGGGTGCGACGTTCTTCTGGCTGCTGGGCGGCGACGACGAGCCCGCCGCGCAACCCCCGGTGACGCAAGCCCAAGCCCCGCTCGAGCCTGCCGCAACCCCGCCAATGGCCGCCAGCGAAGACGGCCGCCCGCTGTTGATGCCAGGCAAGAAAACCCTGTTCCAGCGCGTGCTGAGCAAGCCCGACGCGCAACTGGTCGCCCAGCCCGGCGATGCCACGGGCGAGAAGCTGCCGGCGTTCTCGGTGCTCTACGTTTACCAGCGCAAAGAGGTCGACGGCCAGCCGTGGGTGCAGGTCGGTGCCTCCAGCGATGGTCAGCGCGATGGCTGGCTGCAAGCGGCGCAAACCAGCGACTGGAAGCAGAGCCTGGTGCTCAAGCTCACCGAACGCTCTGGGCGTTCGCCGGTGATGTTCCTGCGCCAGCCCGATGACGTGCAGCGCCTGTTGGACAACACCAGCCAAGCCCGCGACAGCCTGCTCAAGGCGCAGAACAGCCCCGACAAGGTGCCCCAGGTGCTGGCCCTGGAGCCGGCTGCCAGCGCCGTGCCGCAGAACCAGTTCTACCTGATGCCGATTTTCGACTACCGCGAGAGCTTCGACGCCGACGGCCAGCCGGTGCAGTTGCTCAACATCGCCTCCATCGACCCAGGCGCCAGTGCCCGCGCAGCAGCCCCAAAAACGGTTGCGGCGGCTGACAATGGTTTCCGCACCGGCATCGTGCTGGTGGTCGATACCTCGGTGTCGATGCAGCCCTACATCGACCGCGTGCGCCAGGTAGTCAGCGAACTGCAGCAGCAACTCGCCGCCCGTGGCGAGCTGGACAGCGTCAGCTTTGGCCTGGTGGGCTTTCGCAACAGCGTCAAGCGCACCCCTGGCCTTGAATACCTGAGCAAGACCTTGGTCAGCCTGGAACAGGGCCGCGACCCGGCGCGCTTCCTCAAGGCAGCGGCGCAGGTCAAGGCCACCAACGTGTCCAGCCACTCATTCAACGAAGATGCCTTTGCCGGCGTGATGCAGGCCGTGCAAGGCATGGACTGGAGCGGCTACGGCGGGCGCCTGATCCTGCTGGTCAGCGATGCCGGCGCGTTGCGCAAGAACGACCCGTTCAGCAGCACGCAAATGAACGAGGCCGAAGTGCGCCAGGCGGCGCTGAGCAAGCAGATCAAGATCTACGCCCTGCACCTGCGCACCCCGGCCGGGGTGAAGAACCACGGCGCTGCCGAAAGCCAGTACCGCGTACTCACCGCCGACAGCAACCCGCAGATCGGCGACCTGTACGTGGGCGTGCCGGGCGGCGAAGTGGGCGTGTTTGGCGACCGCGTGCGCGAAATCGGCTCGACCTTCGCCGAGCTGGTGCACCAGGTGCGTAGCCAGCAGGCCCAGGCGGCGCCGGTGCTCACTTCGGGGGCGAACCTGGCGGCCAAGTCCCAGGCCATCGGTTATGCCATGCACATGGACTTCCTCGGCCGCAACGGCGCCAGCCAGGCCCCGCAACTGGTCAGCGCCTGGACCGCTGACCGCGACCTGACCAACCCGGCGCTGCCGACCTTGCAGGTGTGCGTGATGCTGACCAAGCTGCAGCTCAACGACCTGCAGCAGTCGCTGAAGCTGATCGTCGATGCCGCGCGCAAGACGCGCAGTTCGCCGGGCGACTTCTTCAATGAAATTGCCAGCGCCAGTGCCTACATGAGCCGCGACCCGGCGGCCTTGAGCAAGGGCGCCAACCTGGCACAGGGCGGCGTGCTGGGCGAATACCTCGAAGGCCTGCCGTACCGCAGCAAGTCGCTGAGCATGACCCAGGACTTGTGGCTGTCGCTGTCGGTGGCCGAGCAGGAGGACTTCATCGACGAGCTGGATTCGAAGATCCGCCTGTACGAGACCTTCCACAACGACATGGCCAACTGGGTGCGCTTCGGCAAGGCCGAGCCTGGCGACGCCCTGTACCGTGTGCCGCTGTCGACGCTGCCGTGATGATCAGCCTGAGCGGCGTGCACAAGACGCGCGGGCAGGGCGCCCAGCGTTACAGCCTGCGCATCGGCCAGTTGCAGTTGCAGCCCGGCGCGCGCGTGGCGCTGGTCGGGCCAAGCGGCTGTGGCAAGAGCACGCTGCTCGACCTGCTGGCGCTGGTGCTGGCACCCGATGGCGCCGAGGGCTTTGCCTTGGGCGGTGAAGACATCGCCGCACTGTGGCGCCGCCGTGCGCTGGACCGCCTGGCAGCGCTGCGCAGCCGCCATCTGGGCTATGTGCTGCAGGCCGGTGGGCTGCTCGGGTTTCTGGATGTGCGCGGCAATATTCGCCTGCCGCGCCAGTTGCTCGGGCTTGCCGATGACGGCAGCGTCGAGCGCCTGGCCGAGGCGCTGGATGTGCTCGACCAACTGGCCAAGAAACCCGCCGCGTTGTCCCTGGGCCAACGCCAGCGGGTCAGCTGTGCCCGCGCCCTGGCCCACGCCCCGGCGCTGCTGCTGGCCGACGAGCCCACCGCAGCGCTGGACCCGGTGAATGCCGAGCGCGTCATGCAGCTGTTGCTGCGAGAGGCCGAACAGCGCCAAGTCACCTGTGTGGTGGCCACCCATGACGAAACGCTTGCGCGCAATGCCGGGCTCAAGGTGCTGCGCATCGCCTGCCGGCGTGATGCCGACGGCGGCGTCACCGCCACCTTGGAGCAGGCCGCCTGATGCGCCCGCTGCTGATCGCCAGCCTGGCCTGGCAGGACTACCGCGCCGAGGCACGCCTGTCGGCCTGTGGCGTGCTGGCGCTGGTGGCGGTAATCGCCCCGTTGCTGGTGCTGTTCGGCCTGAAGTTCGGGCTGGTCGGCAGCCTTACCGAGCGGCTGCAACGTGACCCTGGCGTGCGCGAGATCATTCCCTTGGGCGGCGGGCGCTTCAACGCCGAGTTTATCCACAGCCTGGCGCAGCGTGCGGACGTCGCCTTTGCCATCCCACGCACCCGGCAGATCGCGGCCACTGCCGAGCTGCTGATGCCGCTGCAAGGGCGCGGGGTCACGGTGGAGATGTTGCCGACTGCCGGCGGCGACCCGCTGCTGGGCCGCGTTGCGCCGCCGCAGGGCTTGCAGGATGTGGTGCTGAGCTTCACCGCCGCCGAAAAACTCGGGGCCCGCGCCGGCGATCAGTTGCAAGCCAGCTTCAGCCGCCAGCAGGCCGGCCAGGTGCAATGGCGCCAGACCCCATTGCAGGTCACGGCCGTGTTGCCGCTGGCGGCGTTCGAGCGCGATGCACTGTTTGCCCCGTTAGCGCTGCTTGAAGCGGTGGAAGACTATCGCGATGGCCGTGGCGTGGCGGCGCTGGGCTGGGCCGGCGACGAGCCGGGCAACGCGGCGCAGCGGGTGTACCCGGCGTTTCGTCTGTACGCCCGTGGCCTGGACGATGTCGAGCCGCTGCGTGAGCTGTTTGCCGAGCGTAAGCTGCTGGTGTCGACCCAGGCTGCACAGATTGCCCAGGTGCAATCGCTGAGCCGTAACCTCGACCTGGTGTTCTGGATCATCGCAAGCCTTGCGGTGGCGGGCGCCGTGGCGGCGATTGGCGCAGGCGCGGTGGCGGCGGTGGAACGCAAGCAGCGTGAGCTTGCGGTGCTGCGCCTGCTGGGCTTTGGCAGCGCCGCATTGCTGCTGTTCGTGATGCTCCAGGCCCTGTACAGCGGCGTGATCGCCGCGGCTGTGGCCGGGCTGCTGTACGTGTTGGCCGAACACGGCCTGAACCGGCTTTTCATGCAGGTGCCCGGCGAGTACGCCAGCCGCCTGTTACCCCTGCACTACCTCGTTGCGCTGGCTGCCGTGCTGCTGGCCAGCAGTACAGCCGCTGCCCTCGGTGGCTGGCGGGTTTCGCGCATCGATGCTGCCCAAGGAATTCGTGATGTCTGACTACCGTCTCAAGGCTGCGGCCTTGATATTCACAGCGCTGGGCCTTGCGGCCTGTTCACCGGCCGATGGCGACGACCAGGGCAAGGCCACGGGCGCGCAAGCCGCCGGGCAGCCGGTCGATGCGGCCAAGCTGGATAACCCCAAGCCGTTGCCGGGCGACGTCAGCCTGCCGCTGCCGTGCGGCGGTGAGCTGGTGTTGCGCAGCGTCTATGTGCTGGCCCAGGGCAGCCTGGATGACCGCGAGGTGCACCTGGGCTACCCGTTCAGCGAAGGCGAGGCGGGCTACAAACAGTCGTTTATTTCCGGCTACCGGCGCGACTTCATCAACGGCCAGTTCAGCCTGCAGGACCTGGCGCCGCAGTGGCAGAAAGCCGTAGCGCCGACCTTGCCGAAGATCGATAAGGGCGGGCCGCTCAAGCCAATGATGTACTTCATCGGCAAGTATGAGGTGACTGCGCGCCAGTACGCCCAGGTGATGGCCCAGGCGCAGTCGCTGGCCAGTGGCGAGGCACCGCCTGAGTGCAAGGCCGACACCACCGCTGCCGGGCGCCTGCCCAAGGTCAAGCTGTCGCGCTTCGAGGCCGAGCGTTTTGCGGCGGTGTACAGCGCCTGGCTGCTCAAGCACCACCGCGATGTGCTGCCGGTCAGCGGCCGTGGCAGCAAGGCCGAGGATGGCGGTATCGGCTTTGTGCGCCTGCCCACCGAGGTGGAATGGGAATTCGCGGCCCGTGGCGGCTCGCAGGTCAGCCGCCTGGAACTGGAAGGGCGGCTGTTCCCGCGCAAGGTCGAAGGCGCCGACAGCGAAGGCCCGCTGGCCGACTGGGCGGTGTTCAACCAGGTGGCAGGCGGCACCGGCCAGGCTGCGCGGCTGATGCCCATCGGCACCAAGCTGCCCAACCCGCTGGGCCTGTTCGATGTGATCGGCAACGCCGCCGAGATGGTCCAGGAATCGTTCCAGCTGGTTAATGCCGGGCGTTTGCAGGGCGCTTACGGCGGCTTCGTGGTCAAGGGCGGTAACTACCTGGAAGGCGAGGGCACCTTGTTCACCGGCATGCGCCGCGAATACCCGCTGTTTGGCGCCGATGGCACCGAGCAACGTAACGAAACCACCGGGTTCCGCGTGGCCATTGGCGCACTGTCGGCGCCGCGCTCGCGTTATGACGAGCTGTTCACCCAGTGGCAGAAAGAAGGCCGCCTAGCTGGGCTGACCGATGATATCGATGCCGCCCAGGACCCGACCAAGCGCTTGGACAGCATCATTGCCGCCACGACCGACCCGCGCCAGCAGGCCGAGCTGGGGGTGGTCAACGAAGAGCTCAAGCGCAATGTGTCGCTGATCGCCCGTCAGCGTGAAGAGGCCGCTGGCAACCTGATCCAGTCCGCCGCACTGATGGGCGAGACCATCAACAACTACAACATTCGCCTGACCAACCTGCGCGCCACCCAGGCCAAGGCCGAGGCCGCTGGCGACCAGGCCAGCGCGCGCATGTATGGTGCTGCAATTGCCAACGGCCGTGCGGCACTAGACGGCGCCGTGGCGATCTACATCGACAACCTGGCCAGCGGCACGCGCTACACCGATGCGGTGATCCAGGCGCAGTTCCAGCGGGTCAAGGAAGAGCTGAACCGCAAGCCGGTGCTGGGCAACAGCCTGGTCACCCGCGCAACCCTGTTCGTTCGCCACGTCGGGGAGTACCGCCAGAACCGGCGGGCCGATCCGGCGACGATCCTCAAGGAGCTGCTGGCATCGGCCGCTCCGCGACCTTAAGGACTGCTTCAGTTGAAAGGAATCCCGGGCGGCATGACGCCCCCGGACACCGACAAAACCCAAGAGAGAACCTGACCATGTCCACCCGTAAACCTTTGATCAACGCCACCCACGCCCGCACCGCGCTGCTGCTGGCTGCAGGTTTCAGCACCGTGCTGCTGGGCGGTTGCGCCAGCTCCCCGGCCTCCAAAGTGGGCGCGACCACCAAGGTCGAGTACTACCCAACCTGCTACGAGCCGGTGAAGCACTTGCGTGCAACCGACGGTGACATGACCCGTTCGGTCGCCACTGGCGCGGTGATGGGCGCGCTGGGCGGAGCCCTGGCCGGTGCCTTGGTCGATGACGAGAAGCGTGGCCGCAATGCCGCCATCGGCGCTGCCGGTGGTGCCTTGGTCGGCGGCGCTGCCGGTTACTACACCGAGCGTCAGAAGCAGATCAGCGATGACAAGCAGCGTATCGCTTCGTACGCCACCGACATCGACAAGAGCGCCGCCGACATGGACCGCACCACGGCTTACGCCAAGTCGTCGCAGTCCTGCTACCAGCGTGAATTCACCAGCCTGATCGATGGCCGCAAGGCTGGCCGCATCAACGATGGCGAAGGCCGCAAGCGCCTGGCCGAGATCGTCTCGGGCCTGCAGGAATCGAACAAGCTGCTGGCGGCGGTCAACGGCCGTGTCGGTGAAGATCTCAACAACTACACCCAGGCCTACGAGCAGGACCTCAAGCAGGTTGGCGTGCAGCGTACCGAAGTGGTTGCCGTAGCCGAGCCGCCGAAAGTGGCGACCACCGGCAAGAAGAAAAAGGGCAACCAGAAAGTGCAGCCGGCCAAGGTCAACAAGAACGTGCCGCAAGAAGCAGTCGCCACCGAGAAGACCCTGCAAAAAGCCACCACCAAGCAGGCTGAAGCGCAGCAAGTCGCCAAGGCCGGTACCGACCAGGTCAATGGCATGTGCCGCAACCCGGACATGGGTGACTGGGCTCCGGTGCCTTGCCCTAACGTTTGATGTAAATGGGGGCGTTCTGCGCCCCGTTCGCGACAAAAGGCCGCCCCGCAACGGGCGGCCTTGCATTGGCGTAGCAACCTGCAGAAGGACCTCATCGCGTGACAGATCTTCTGGTCAACTCCCTGGCCAACAGTTCGCAATTCCTCGCCCGCCAGCGTATCCAGGCGCGGATCAACCTGCCGCAGCTGTTCGCCGCCATCGATGCCGACCCGCGTATCGTCGGTGCCGGCGTGGTGTATATCGATGCCGAGTTCAACGTCATTACCCTGCGTGAATTCCAGCCCATCTGCAGCATCCGCCCCAAGCGGGTGATCCTGCGCGAAATCAAGAAATACCAGACCCCCGACCAGTACACCCAGCAATTGCAGACCAACCCTCGCGAGTCGAAGGTGGTGAAGGAGGCGGTGAATACCACCTTGTCCTGTGCAGGCGCGGTCATTGGTTGGTTCGTGGTTTTCAGCGGCACCATCGCCGCCCCATTTTCGGCCGGTACCAGCCTGGTACTGACCTACGTCGGTGGCGCAGCAGCCACCGCCAGCAGCATCCAGTGCGGCATCGGCCTGATGCGCACGGTACGTGAAGTGACCAACCCGGCCGCCAACGACGCGCTGGACAGCAACCAGTGGTACCAGAATGCCTCGCTGGTGCTCGATGGTGTGTCGCTGTTAGGTGTCGGCGCTTCGGGCCTGACCACCCTGAAGTACCTGCAGGTGCACAAGGCATCGACCGGCCGCAGTTGGCTGGAGCTGACCAAAAGCCTCAGCCGGCAGCAGCGCAAGTCGCTCACCGATGAGTTGCTGTCGATCAAGCACCCGACCCTGACTGCCAAGCAGCTCAAGTTGGAGCAGGCAGCCGGTAACTTGACCAAGCGCTATACCCCGACCGAGATCAGCCACGCCACTAAAACCCTGATGCGCGACTCGCTCGGCGCTACGTTCGGTTTTGCTGGCAGCGGTACGGTGCAGAGTATTGCCGTGGGGCTGTACGAGGAGTTCGAATGATGGGGGGCGGGGAATTCCAGGCGTTCATGCGGGTTTACTTCCCAACGTTCCTGCTGGGTTTTTTCACCTGTTTGATGTCGGTGGCGTTGTCGCTGGTGGTGTGGATCGATGAGCACTGGCTGCACCACCCCGATAACGCCACCTATACCCTGCTGTTCAGCACTGCTCTCACGATTCCGCTATGCCTTGGGCATTTCGCCGTGGTCCGTGGCTGGAGGTGGGCCATGTGGGCTGTTTTACCTGTACCGGCCGTGACCTTGCTGATTGCCCTGAGCCTATTCGGCAGTGGCCTGCCGGCGCTGCTGCTGGTGATCATGCTGGCACTGCCGTTGCTGGCGCTGCTGATCTTCAACAGCCAGCGGCACCGCGAAATGCGCCGCCGGCTGGTGGAACTGCGCCAGCAACGCTGAAGGCCGGGAAGGCCCCCTTGAACCTGTAAGGAAACAGCCCTGTGACTGCATTCATGCCCAACCCTTTGGGCAATACCGCAATACCTGGCCCGCCAACTTCAGGATGCCACGGGCGGTGTACTGGGCCTGGCCGGTAGCCGCCTGGTGCGTGGCGGGGTGGGGGCGGTGAAAGGCCTGGCGGTGGGGTTGTACGAGGAAATCAGCGAATGAAGCGCAGCCCGGCGTTCAACGAATTCGTCCAGCGTTACTTCGGGGTATTCATCGGCGCCTGGTTCACCTCGCTGGTGGCGGTGGCGTGGAGTTTCGTTCTGGTCTGGGGCACCTGGTTCCGGGCTGGCAGCAAGGACGAGATGCGCGCCAGCCTAGTCGCGCTGTTGGTGGTGTTCATGCTCGGCCATGGCGCGGTGGTGCGCGGGCGGGCGTGGGGGGCGTGGATCGTGGCGGCGATGTGCGTGGCTTGCCTGGTGCTGGTGATTGGCACCTACGGGCAGCGGTCGCACCTGTTTCTGTTCAGCGCGAGCGTGGCCTTTTCATCAGCGGCGCTGTTGTTGCTGAACAGCCGGCGCTACCGCGAAATGCGCGAGGTGTTGGCGCAGCAGCGCCAGCTCCGGCGTGCGCAAAAGCTAAAGCGAAGCGACCTCGTGTAGGAGCGGCCTTGTGTCGCGAAAGGGGTGCGAAGCGCCCCCAGGGAATGTGCATCAAGCGGATATCGCCTGGGCCGCAAGGCGGCCCTTTCGCGACACAAGGCCGCTCCTACACTGACCGCGTGACCGCACAGCCACACCCGCAAGATCCAGCATCACTTCCACTCGGCCCATTCCCGCAGGCTGGCCATAATTCTTTCCAGGCAGCCCATCCGTCGTCCAGGTGGGTATAGTGTTGATAGTTCGCGCGTGGTGGTTATACTAACCACCGTGGCGCATAACCCAAGGAAAGGGTTCATGAACAGCCGCGAAATGATTTCGGTGATCGAGGCCGATGGTTGGTACCTGGTGCGTTCGAAGGGCAGCCATCATCACTTCAGACACCCCAACAAGCCCGGGCTGGTGACCATCCCGCACCCGAAAAAGGACCTGCTCGCGGCTACCGCAGCCAGCATCCTTCGCCAGGCGCGCATTGGTTACGCCAGTTGAGCAGGAGAACCCTCGTCATGTTGTTTCCCATCGCCATTCTTGCCGGTGACGCCCAGCACGCCTGGGGCGTCGAGGTGCCGGATATTCCAGGCTGCTTTTCGGCAGGCGAAGACCTGGACCACGCCATGGCCATGGCCCGCGAAGCCATCGAAGGTCACCTGGAATTGCTTGCCGAGAGCCAGCAGGAGATCCCCAAGGCCAGCACGGTGACTGCCCATGCGGCCAACCCGGCGTACAGCGGCTGCACGTGGGCGGTCATCGAGATCGACATCACCCGCTACCTGGGCAAGGCCGAAAAACTCAATATCACCCTGCCGGCCTACTTGCTCACCCGCATCGACAGTTATGTGCAGAACCATCCACAGCACAAAAGCCGCTCGGGCTTTTTGGCCGAGGCGGCGCTGAAGGTTCTGCAGGGCGGCTGCAAGTAAGGTTGCGGCGTGGAGCCTGGTCAGGCCTTGCCGGTGATCTTGCGGTACTTGGCCATCAGCTCGTCCTGGGTTTCCGGGTGCGCTTCATCCAGCGGGATGCAGTCGACCGGGCAGACTTGCTGGCACTGAGGCTCGTCGTAGTGCCCCACGCACTGGGTGCACAGGTTGGGGTCGATCACGTAGATCTCTTCGCCCTGGGAGATGGCGGCGTTCGGGCACTCGGGTTCGCAGACGTCGCAGTTGATGCAATCGTCGGTGATGATCAGGGACATGGAGACTCCGGCCGGGGCGTCGGGCCCGGGCATGTTTCAAGGCAATGTGCGCAATTGTGCCGTATTCGCGCGCGCAGTGCACGCAGGCGCGGCTGTGACGCCGCGCCGCGCCTGGCAATGGTTACTTGCGAAAGCGCTCGGTCAGCGCATCGGCCACTGCCGGGTGCACGAACTTGGTGATGTCGCCGCCCAGCGCTGCAATTTCCCGTACCAAGGTGGACGAAATGAACGAATAGCGCTCGGACGGGGTGAGGAACAGGCTCTCGACGTCCGGGGCCAGCTGGCGATTCATGTTGGCCAGCTGGAATTCGTATTCGAAGTCGGACACTGCGCGCAGGCCGCGCAGGAACACATTGGCGTTCTTTTCCTTGGCAAAATGCGCCAGCAGCGAGGAAAAGCCGATGACTTCGACATTGGGCAGGTGCTTGGTGACCTCGCGTGCCAGCTCGACCCGTTGTTCCAGTGGGAACAGCGGGTTCTTCTTGGGGCTGGCCGCCACGGCGATGATCACGTGATCAAACAGCCGCGAGGCGCGCTCTACCAGGTCGCCATGACCTTTGGTAATAGGGTCGAAAGTACCCGGGTACAACACTCGGTTCATCGCGTCTTCCTGGCTGGAGTGCGTTGGGGACTCGGATGGTAGCGCAGCGATTGCGCTCGGCCAAGTCGTGCGGCCGGCTGATGGCACTATAGACAGCACGGCCATTGGCTGTCATGTGCCGTGTGTCATGCCTGCCGAGACTGCACCAGTCAGCGGATGAACAGCCTGTACACCAGGCGCAGCAGGGCTTTGCCATACGGCGGATAAATCAGCCGGGCGACGTTCAGGCGTTGTTTGCTCAGCACTGCCTTGGCCTTGCTGAAGGTGTGGAAACCTTCCCTGCCATGGTAATGGCCCATGCCCGACGGCCCGACACCGCCGAATGGCAGGTCGTCCTGGGCCACGTGCAGCAAGGTGTCGTTGATGCACACCCCGCCCGAATGGGTATCGCGCAGCACCCGCGCCTGCGCCGCGCGGTCGTAGCCGAAGTAGTAGAGCGCCAGTGGGCGAGGGCGTTGGTTGATATAGGCCAGCGCATCATCCAGGTGGTCATAGGGCACCAACGGCAACAGCGGCCCGAAGATTTCTTCCTGCATGACCCGCATCTGCTCGGTTACCCCGCGCAGCACATGCGGCGGCAGGCGCCGGCCCTGGCGCACTTCGTCGGGGTACAGGTCAATGACCTCGGCGCCTTGGGCGCGGGCGTCGTCCAGCAGTTGCTCCAGCCGCTGCAACTGGCGCGGGTTGATGATCGCGCTGTAATCGGTGTTGCCGGCAATACGTGGGTACAGGCGGTGCACGGCGGTGCGGTAGGCCTCGGCGAAGGCGCCCAGGCGCTCGCGCGGGACCAGCACGTAGTCTGGTGCTACGCAGGTTTGCCCGGCGTTGAGCGTCTTGCCGAAGGCGATGCGCTCGGCGGCGGTGTCCAGCGGCACGTCCGCCGAGACGATGGCAGGCGACTTGCCGCCCAGCTCCAGCGTGACCGGGGTGAGGTTGTGAGCAGCGGCCAGCATGACCTGGCGGCCAACGCCAGTGGCGCCGGTGAACAGCAAGTGATCGAACGGCAGGCGGGCGAAGGCTTGGCCCACTTCGACCTCACCGAGCACCACGCACACCAGCTCTTGCGGGAACACCCGGCCAAGCAAGGCCTTGAGCGCCAGGCCGGTGGCGGGGGTGGCTTCGCTGAGCTTGAGCATCACCCGGTTGCCTGCCGCCAGCGCGCAGGTCAGCGGGCCAATGGCCAGAAACAGCGGGTAGTTCCACGGCACGATGATGCCGACCACGCCCAATGGCTGGTAGACCACCTGGGCGCTGGCCGGCTGGAACGCCAGGCCCACGCGCCGGCGCGACGGGCGCATCCAGCGTTGCAGGTGGCGTTCTGCGTGGCGCAGGCCCTGCACCGAGGGCAGCAGTTCGGCCAGCAGGGTTTCGTCTGCGCTGCGCCCTTCGAAGTCGGCGTCGATGGCGTCGATCAGCGCCTGTTGCTCGTGCACCAGGGTGCTACGCAGGCTTTTCAGCCACTGCTTGCGCTGGGCCGCAGGCGGCATCGGGTGTTCGGCAAATGCCTGGCGCTGGCGTGCGAACGCCGCCTGCAGGTCAAGGTCGGGGGATATAGAGGCGGTGGCGGTGGTCGAACTCATGACGCGGGCAGCCAGGCAGAAGGTCGCTAGAGCCTATACTCTAATGCGCTGCTGCAAGAGTGCTTTTTCTGCCACAACTGCAGCCATTTGCGCGCCGCTCACCTGGCCCATCGCGGCATCAGCCCTTAATTTATCGGAGATTGTCATGCCCCTCGCGCAACTGATCACCCCACAGCAGCTAGCTGAGCGTCTGGAAGCCCCGGGTATGGTGATCCTCGATTGTCGTTTTGCCCTGGAAGACATCGACTACGGCCAGCGTAGCTATGCGCTGGGCCATATTGCCGGTGCGCATTTCGCCGACCTTGAGCGTGACCTGAGCGGGCCGGTGATCAAGGGCCAGAGCGGCCGCCACCCGTTGCCCGACCCCCAGCACCTGGCCCAGCGCCTGCGCGAATGGGGGGTGGATAACGACAGCCAAGTGGTGCTGTATGACGACGGCCCCGGCGCATTCGCGGCCCGCGCCTGGTGGTTGCTGGCCTGGCTTGGCAAGCGCGATGCGGTGTTCATCCTCGATGGCGGGCTCAAGGCCTGGCATGCGGCGGGGCTGCCGTTGAGCCTGGACCCGCCGCCGCGCCGTGAAGGGATGTTCAGCGGCGAGCCGGACATGGGCCTGCTGATCGATGCCGCAGATCTTGCCAGGCGCCTGAACGACCCTGAGATGACCTTGCTGGATGCCCGCGCGCTGCCGCGTTTTCGTGGCGAAGTGGAGCCGATCGACCCGGTGGCCGGGCATATTCCGGGCGCGCAGTGTGCGGCATTTACCGAAAACCTTGGGCCGGATGGGCGCTTCCTGGCGCCCGGCCAGTTGCAGCAACGTTTTGCCGAAAAGCTTCACGGCCGTGCGCCAGAGCATTTGGTGGCCTATTGCGGTTCGGGGGTAACGGCCTGCCACAACCTGTTTGCGCTGGCGCTGGCCGGGTATCCGTTGGCTCGGCTGTATGCCGGGTCCTGGAGTGAGTGGATCAACGACCCCCGGCATCCGGTGGCCACGGGCGGCTGACGGGCACGCGGCGCATCGCGGGGGCAAGCCCGCTCCCACAGGGTCTGGGTCAACCCACAATATCGAGGCTGGACACATTCACTGTGGGAGATTCTATGGTTTTGTACAAGCCTGTTCCCGCCAGATATATCTCCTTGTGGCGAGCGGGCTTGCCCCGCGTTGGGCTGCGCAGCAGCCCCTTGGGTTTTCAGGGCTGCTGCGCAGCCCAACGCGGGACAAGCCCGCTCGCCACAACTCTCTATCATGTCCCACAGGATTGGGTCCAACCAGCAAGGTTGCGGTTGAACATGGCCTCTGTGGGAGCTGGCGACAGCCTGCGATGAGGCCGGAACAGGCCTGCACCAAACTGCGCTCCCCCAAAACGCCAACCCCGCGATGGGCAGCAGGTGGTGCGCTATTGCCCCTCGATCAACCACTGCGGAATGCGCCGCTCGAGGTAGTAGCTCGGGTGGCGCAGGCTGCCTTCGACAAACCCCACATGCCCGCCGCGCGGGTGAAGCTCAAGTTGCGTCAGTGCGGCCAGTTCGCCAGGCTCGGGCAGGCTGTGGTTGAACACGAACGGGTCATCGCTGGACTGGATGATCAACGTGGGTGTGCGATTCGCGCCAAGGTAATAGCGGCTTGAGGCATGCCGGTAATATTCGTCGGCGTCCTTGAACCCGTTGAGCGGCGCGGTCACCTTGCCGTCAAAGTCCCAGAAGGTGCGCAGGTTGCGCAGCGAGCCCAGGCGCTCGATTTCGGCCAGCCGCTCGTGGTGGCCGTTATCACGAAAATGCTGCTGCTTGCCCTGCACATAGGCCAGCATCTCGCGCATGAAATGCGCCTGGTACACCTTGGAGAAGCCCAGCCCAATGCGGTCTGCACACTGGTCGAGGCGAAACGGCACGGAAACCGCCACCGCGGCCTGCAACTGGCTGTCCGCGCCACTTTCGCCCAGATATTTGAGCAGCACATTGCCCCCTAGCGAGTACCCCACCGCATAAAGCGGCGCCAGAGGGCGCTGGGCACGCAGGTGGCGGATGGTTTCGGCCAAATCTCCGCTGGCGCCTGAGTGGTAGCTGCGCGCCAGCAGGTTGGGCTCACCCGAGCAGCCGCGCCAGTTCACTGCCACGCTGGCCCAGCCGCGTGCCTGCAATGCCAGTTGCAAGCCTTTTACATAGTGCGATGAGGACGACCCGGTCAGCCCGTGCAGCACCAGCACCAAGGGTGCGTCGGCCTGGTGCGGGCCGAAGCTGTCGAGGTCGAGAAAATCGCCATCGGCCAGCCACAGGCGCTCGCGGCTGCGCTCAAGCGCGGGCAGCTTGCGCCAGAGCGGGCCCCACAGGGTCTGCAGGTGCGGGTTGGACAGGCCGATGGCCGGGTGGAAGGTGGCGCTGTGACTGGGCATTCTTTGCGGCTCATGATGTGCCTGCCTAGAGTGCCATGAAACAGCGCCGGGTTGCCTGTGTCACTGCTCGTCGGCAGGTACTGGCGGCAGCGGTTTCTGGTCGGCAGCAGGGCCGACACTCACCTCGATGCTCATGTTGATATCGAGGTTGGCCTGCAAGGCTTCGCGCACCTGTTCAGGCGTGAGTGCGGCGAGGCGCGGCAGGTAGGTCGACAGATAGTCGTCGGGCAGCTGCTTGTAACCCATTTCGCCCAGCAGCGCGGCCAATCGCCGGTTCTGCGCGACGTTGCGCAGCATCGGGCCGGTCAGTTGCCGGTGAGCCGCCAGCAGCTCAGCGGCGGTAGGGCCTTGCTCGATGAAATCCTGCACGGTTTGCCGAACCAGTTGCAGCGAGGCATCGACGAATTCGGCAGCCACTTCCCAGCGCACCATGAACAGCCCGCCTACCCGCAACGGGTTCAGCGCCGAGCTGATGTCGTAGGTCAAACCGCGTTGCTGTCGCAGCGCCTGCATCAGCCTGGAGTTGAGGCCGCTGCCGAGTACCTCGTTGGCCAGAATCAGGTTCAGTTGCGCGGGGGCATCTGCGGGCACAGCCATGGGCAGGGCCAAGGCCATTACATTGCTGGCGCCGGGCTGCTCGATGTGGATGCGGCCAGGCGACGGGGTCGGCAACGGTGGCAGTTCGGCGGCTGCCCAGCCTTGGGGCAAGGCCTGGCTGAGCTGCTGGGTAATCCGCTCGGCATCCTCGCGGGACAGATCGCCCACCAGCGAGATCTCAAGGTTGTTTGCCGAGTAGGCTTTGCCATGGAAAGCCTTGAGGTCGTCGGTGGTAATGGCCGCAATGCCTTGCTCCGAACTGCCCTCGGGGGTGCCGTAGGGATGGCCCGCGAACAGGTGCCGATAGACTTCGGCGGTGGCCCTGATCGGTGGGAATTTTTCTAGCCCGGCCCGTTGCCCGAGCAATTGGGCTTTGACCTTCTCCAGGCCCGTGGCCGGGAAGTCGGGGCGCGCCACCAGGTCGGTGAACAGCGCGAGAGCGGGGTCGAGCACTTCCTTGGCGCTCAGCGTGCGCAGGGTCAAGGTGCTGTATTCCAGGCGTGAGCTTTTCTCGAATAGCGCCCCCAGCGATTCCAGGCGCTCGGCAAATTCGCTGGCGCTCTTGCCTGCACTGCCTTCATCGAGGTTGTACAGGGTCAAGGCGGCGAGCCCGGGGTAATCGGTGTCCTGGGTGGTGCCGGCCTTGAACACCAACTGCACATCCACCATGGGCAACCCGTGCGACTCTATGAACCGAACCCGTGCTCCGCTTTCGTCGGTCCAGGATTGAATTTCGGTATTGATGAGCGTTGGTTCATCAAGTACCAGGCCTTGCGCGCTGAGCAGCCGGGTGGTGGTTTGGTTGGGCAACAGGGTATCAGTCATCGCGGCTTTCCTCGGTTTGCAGGAAGGTGATGGTTTGCAGGTCTTCGCGCAAGAACTGCGCCGCGGCCTCCTTGACATGCTCAAGCGTGACGGCTTTCAGCCCTTGCGCATCGTTATCCATAAGCAGCGGGTCAAGCCCGCCAACGGCGAACTCGCCGATAGCTGCAGCCTGATTGGCGATGTTGTCGCGGCCGAATACCTGGCGGGCAAGCAACCGCGCACGGGCGCGCTCCAGCTCGGCTTGCGTCGGGCCTGTCTCGGCCAGTTTGCCCAGTTCGGCAAAAAGGCGTTCAGCCGCCTCTTGCTGGGAGCCTTTGCTGGGGTTGGTGTAGGCATAAATACTGAACAGCGTGTCGCCGCGGCTGAGGGAGGCGTATTTGCAGCTCATGTTCAGCAGGATGGTTTCATCATTGATCAGCAAGCGCCGCAGGCGCGCACCGTAGCCGTCGCAGAGCAGGTCAGGCAGAAGGCTTAATGCCAGCGCCTGTTCCGTGCTGCTTGCAGTTGCCCGGCTTGGGACATTGAAACTCATCAGCACGCCGTCGCGCAGGCCTGGCTTGGAGACGGTTTGAGTACGCTTGGCGAGCACTGCGTCCTGTCGGGGCTGCGCAGCGGCTGGCAGCTCGGCTTGCGCAATGTCTGCAAAATGTCGCTCGACCATGGCCTGCAGTTGCTCCAGGCCAATGCTCCCGGCAACTGCCAGCGTTGCGTTGTTTGGGTGGTACCAGGTTTGCTTCCAACTGCGTGTGGTCGCGGACGTCAACTGTTCCAGGTCTGCCCGATGGCCGATTACAGGGCTGGCGTACGGGCTGCTGCCGTGGGCGAGTGCTTCATGGGCCTCGATCGCGCTCGCCAGTGGGTTATTGTCGACGTTCTTGCGCCGTTCGCTCAGGACGATATCGCGCTCACGGGTAAAGGGCGCCTCCTCGAAACTGGCGCTGGCCATGGCATCGGCCATGGCTTCCAGAGGAATTTCCACGCGGTGGCTGGGCACCGTCAGTGGGTAGACGGTGGCATCTACGGTAGTGAAAGCGTTTGGCTCGCCGCCAATGAGGATCATCAGCGAGGTGTACTCGCCCGGCGCCAGTTTGCTGCTGCCCTCGAACATCAAGTGTTCCAGGGCGTGGGACAGGCCCGATTGGCCAGCTGGTTCGTAGCTTGCGCCGACGTGGTACCACAGCTGGATACTGACCAACGGGGCGCGGCGGTCCTCGCGCAGGTACACACGCAGGCCGTTCGCCAACGTGAAGTGCTGCAAGGTGGAAGGAGGGTTAGGCATGACAAAAGTGGCTCCTTTGGGGGAGCGCGGAGTGTCTGTCATGCCTCAGGGGCGGTTGCGGTAACTATCTATGAGCCGCTAGCTGCAAGGGTGACGCTCAGCCGCGCTGCCACAGCGAATAGTGCACCTGGCCGGTCTTTTTCTCGCGGTGCAGGCGCCAGTTGCCGGGCAGCGCCAGGCTGGACGGGGCCGCTTCGCTTTCGGTGTAGACCCAGGCCTGTTCGCGCAACCACTGGCCCTGTTCCAGCAGGTTGCAGGTGTTGGCCAGCAGGTCCTGGTGGAATGGTGGGTCAAGGAACACCACATCGAACTGCTGTTTGGCCGGCCCTTGCAGATAGCGCAGGGCGTCGGTCTGCAGGATTTGCCCACGCGGGCAGCGCAGCAGTTCGAGGTTGTGCTTGAGGTTGGCAATGGCGGCCGGGTTGCTGTCCAGCGCCACCGCGTTCTCGGCCCCGCGCGACAGGGCCTCCAGCACCAGAGCACCGCTGCCGGTAAAGGCATCGAGCACATGGGCGCCCTCGATATAGGGCGCCAGCCAGTTGAAGACGGTTTCACGCACGCGGTCCGGGGTTGGGCGCAGGCCATCGCCTTCGGGCACCGCCAGGCGACGGCTGCGCCATTCGCCGGCGATGATGCGCAGGTGGCCTGCGCCCCTGCTTTGCGGTTGGGTGGGTGTACGTGCCATCAGTGCTCCGGTACGCCGAGCGGTTGCGCGGTGTTTTTGTCAGTAGGGGCCGGCAGGGGTTGCTGCGCGACTTTCGGGCCAACGGTGACGATCACCAGTTTGTCGGCTGCCAGGTGTTTGTTCATCGCCGCCTTGACCTGCTCTACCGTCAGCGCCTGGGACTGCTGCATGAAGTCCTCGATCCAGGTCAGCGGCAGGTTGTAGAAGCCGATGGCGCCCAATTGCCCGACGATGCTCGAATTGCTGGCGTTGGACAGCGGGAAGCTGCCGGCCAATTCGCGCTTGGCGTCGTCCAGCTCTTGCTGCGACGGGCCGGTTTTCAGGTAGTCGGTAAGGATGTCCTGAACCAGCTTGAGCGTGGCTTCGCTGAGCTCGGCGCGGGTTTGCAGGTTGATCATGAACGGGCCACGAACCTGCATCGGGCTGAATGCCGAGTAAACGCCGTAGGTAAGGCCGCGTTTTTCGCGCACCTCGCTCATCAGGCGAGTCCCGAAGGCACCGCCGCCGAGGATCTGGTTGCCCAGCGACAGCGCCGGCCAATCCGGGTCGGTGCGGTCGATACCCAGCTCGGCCAGCATCAGGTGGGTCTGCTTGGTCGGGAAATCGATGTGGGTGATGCCAGGCTTGGGTTCTGCGGGCTGCGCGGGCTTGGCCAGGGCCGGGCCCTTGGGCAGGCCGGCGGATACTTGCGCGGCGATGGCTTCGGCTTCGCTGCGGCTGAGGTCGCCGACCAGCGCGATCACCGCGTTGCCAGCGGTGTAGGCTTTGCCGTGGAAGTCACGCAGCTGCTGCAAGGTGATGCCGGGGATGCTCTGCGCGGTGCCGTCGCTTGGATGAGCATACGGGTGGTTGCCATACAGGTTGGCGAACAGCGCCTTGCCGCCGATCTTGCCCGGGTTCTGCTTCTCGTATTCGAAACCGGCCAGCAGCTGGTTCTTGATGCGCTTGAGGGCGTCTTCGGGGAAGGTCGGCTGGCCGACCACCTCGGTGAACAGCTTCAGGGCCGGCTCGCGTTTGTCGGTGGCGCTGAGGCTGCGCAGCGAGGCAACGGCCATGTCGCGATAGGCGCCATTGCCGAAGTCGGCGCCCAGGCCTTCGAAGCCTTCGGCGATGGCAGTGACGTCCTTGCCGGCTACGCCTTCGTTGAGCATGGCGTTGGTCAGTGTGGCCAGGCCTTGGGTGGCACCGTCCTGGCTGCTGCCAGCGGCGAAGGTCAGGCGCAGGTCGAACATCGGCAGTTCACGGGCTTCGACGAACAGCACGCGGGCGCCTTCGGCAGTGTTCCAGTGCTGGATGTTCAACTGGCGGCGGCTGGGGGCTTTACCGTCCAGCTCGGCCAGCGATTGCAGCGAATTGGCCGGGCGAGCCGCGGGGGCGGGTTTGCTGGCGTTGTCTGACTGCGCCGGGCGTGCCAGCAACAGGGCCGCACCGACCACTGCAGCGATGAGGGCCAGGCCGAACAGGGTGTAGCGGGGTGCGCTGCGATCACTCATGAGCGGACTCCTCAGGCAGTACGTGGGCAACGCTCAGGCGTTCGCGGGTGAAGTAGGTGCGTGCGGCGTTCTGGATGTCTTGCGGGGTGACGCGCTTGAGGTCGTCCAGTTCGCTGTCAATCAGCTTCCAGGACAAGCCCACGGTTTCGAGCTGGCCAATGGTGGTGGCCTGGCTGCTGATGGAGTCACGGTCGTAGACCAGCCCGGCGATCACCTGAGCACGTACGCGCTCGAGTTCTTCAGCGCTCGGCGGGGTGTTCTTTAGCTCATCGAGCAATTGCCACACGCCTTTTTCGACGTCGGCCAGGGTTTTCTGCTTTTGCACGTTGGGCGTTGCGGAAATCAGGAACAGGCTGTCGCCACGGGTGAAGGCGTTGTAGCTGGACGAGGCGCCTGCCACCAGCTCTTGGCCGCGCTCCAGGCGCGCCGGCATGCGTGCGCTGTAGCCGCCGTCGAGCAGCGCCGAAATGAGCCGCAGGGCATTGACCGTGCGCGGGTCCTTGGCGGTGGCCATGGCGGGTACATTGAAACCGTAGATCAGGCTAGGCAGCTGGGTGCGCACATGCAGGGTGAGCTGGCGCAGCCCAGGTTCGGCAAGTTCAAGCGGCAGCTTGCTTGGCGGGACGGCGCGGCGCGGGATGGCGCCGAAGTATTTCTGCGCGAGGGTTTTAACCTCGTCAGCGGTGACATCACCGACCACCACCAAGGTGGCGTTGTTCGGTGCGTACCAGGACTCGTACCAATGGCGCAGCTCTTCGACCTTCATGCGTTCGAGGTCGGCCATCCAGCCGATGGTCGGGGTGTGGTAGCCGCTGGCCGGGTAGGCCATGGCGCGGAACAGTTCGAACGCCTTGGAACCGGGCTGGTCATCGGTGCGCAGGCGGCGCTCCTCTTTGATGACCTCGATTTCGCGGCTGAACTCGTCGGCCGGCAGGCGCAGGCTGGCCAGGCGATCGGCTTCGAGCTCCAGCGCTACCGGCAGGCGGTCGCGGGCCAGCACTTGGTAGTAGGCGGTGTAGTCGTCGCTGGTGAAGGCGTTTTCTTCGGCGCCCAGGTCGCGCAGAATCCGTGACCCCTCGCCCGGGCCAACCTTGGCGCTGCCTTTGAACATCATGTGTTCGAGGGCATGGGACAGACCGGTCTGGCCCGGCGTTTCGTAGCTGGAGCCGACCTTGTACCAGATCTGCGAAACCACCACCGGGGCACGGTGGTCCTCGCGCACGACCACTTTAAGGCCGTTATCGAGGATGAATTCGTGGGTGGGCTGCACATCGGCAGCCAAAGCCGCAAGCGGCAGGCACAGCGTGCCGAGCAACAGGCCAGCGGCGCGGCGGGCTAGAGCATTCATACGGTGTTTAACCTGTTCGGCGGCCCGCTTGGGTTTAGCGTCGGCGGGCCAGGAGGTGCTAGGATACTGATCCGGTTGCCTGGCGACCATGCCTGTCGCCGTTCTGGCCCCCAGGTCCTTACGACAAAACGTTGCGCGTGAACCAGCCGGATACAAAAATAGTCTGTTCTGCGTGAGTCGAGAATTCCCGATACGCCACTGCTGGCGCATCGCTACCCTGAGATAGCCGTCTTCCATGTTTGGTTCCAACGACGACAAAAAAGCGCCGGCCCCGGCTGGCGAAAAGAAAGGCCTGTTCAGCTGGTTCCGCAAGAAGCCGGAACACCCTGTCGCCGAACAGCCACAAACCGACACCGCGCCGGCTGTAGAGCCTGTTGCGGCTGTTGAACAGCCCGCTGTGGTTGAGCCGCCAACGCCCGTGGCCGAGGCGCCTGCGCCGCAGGCTGAGCCGCTGCCTGAGGTGCTGCCGCTGGCCGAACCGCAGCCGCTGCCTGAGCCTGAGCCTGAGCCTGAGCCTGAGCCGGCTGCGGTGGTCGAGCCGGTGGTGCCTGCTGCACCCGTCCACGCGCCTGAGGCGCCGGTCAGCAACCTGGTACTGCCAGTTGCCGAAGAGCCGGTTGCCCTGGTGCCGGACCTCGAACCCACGCCGCCACCCGCTATCCCGGAGCGTCCCGCCCCTGAGGTAGTGACAGCGCCCGAGGCCGAGCCTGCTCCTGAGCCGGCGCCGCGGGTAGCCGAGGTGCCTGCCGAGGTTGCAGCCCCTGCTGCCGAGCCAACTGCTGCTGAACCGGCCAAGCCGGGCTTTTTCGCACGCCTCAAGCAAGGCCTGTCGAAGACCAGCGCGAGCATCGGCGAGGGCATGGCCAGCCTGTTCCTGGGCAAAAAAGTCATCGACGATGACCTGCTCGATGAAATCGAGACCCGCCTGTTGACCGCCGACGTGGGTGTCGAGGCCACCTCGCTGATCGTGCAGAACCTCACCCAGAAAGTCGCCCGCAAGCAGTTGGCCGATGCCGACGCGCTGTACCAGTCGCTGCAGGACGAACTGGCCGCGCTGCTGCGCCCGGTCGAGCAGCCGCTGAAAATCGAATCGCAAAGCAAGCCCTACGTGATTCTCGTGGTTGGCGTGAACGGCGCCGGCAAGACCACCACCATCGGCAAGATGGCCAAGAAGCTGCAGCTTGAAGGCAAGAAAGTCATGCTGGCGGCTGGCGACACCTTCCGCGCCGCTGCCGTGGAGCAGTTGCAGGTGTGGGGCGAGCGTAACCAGATCCCGGTCATTGCCCAGCACACAGGCGCCGATTCCGCCTCGGTGATCTTCGACGCCGTGCAGGCTGCCAAGGCGCGTAACGTCGATGTGCTGATCGCCGATACCGCCGGGCGCCTGCACACCAAAGACAACCTGATGGAAGAGCTCAAGAAAGTGCGCCGGGTCATCGGCAAGCTCGACGCCGACGCACCCCACGAAGTGCTGCTGGTGCTCGACGCCGGCACCGGGCAGAACGCCATCAGCCAGGCCAAGTACTTCAACCAGAGCGTTGAACTGACAGGCCTGGCCTTGACCAAGCTCGACGGCACCGCCAAAGGCGGGGTGATCTTCGCCCTGGCCAAGCAGTTCAACATCCCGATTCGCTTCATCGGTGTGGGCGAGGGTATCGACGACCTGCGCACCTTCGAGGCCGAACCCTTCGTCAAGGCGCTGTTCGCCGAGCGAGACCCTGCATGATCCGATTCGAACAGGTCGCCAAGCGCTACCCCAACGGCCATGTCGGCCTGCACGAGCTGAGCTTCCGCGCTCGCCGTGGCGAGTTCCTGTTCGTCACTGGCCACTCCGGCGCCGGCAAGAGCACCTTGCTGCGCCTGTTGCTGGCCATGGAACGCCCGACCAGCGGCAAACTGCTGTTGGCGGGGCAGGACCTCGGCCAGATCAGCAACGCGCAGATACCTTTTTTGCGTCGGCAGATCGGCGTGGTGTTCCAGAACCACCAGTTGCTGTTCGACCGCACGGTGTTCAACAACATTGCCCTGCCGCTGCAGATTCTCGGCCTGTCCAAGGCCGAGATCGCCAAGCGTGTGGACTCGGCGCTGGAGCGGGTGTCGCTGAGCGACAAGGGTGAGCTGTTCCCAGCCGACCTGTCCACCGGCCAGCAACAGCGCGTGGGTATTGCCCGCGCCATCGTCCACCAGCCGGCCTTGCTGCTGGCCGACGAACCTACCGGTAACCTTGACCCGCGTCTGGCTGCAGAGATCATGGGTGTGTTCGAAGACATCAACCGGCTGGGCACCACGGTATTGATCGCCAGCCACGACCTGGCGCTGATCGCGCGCATGCGCCACCGCATGCTGACGCTGCAACGCGGCCGCTTGATCGGCGATGGGGAGGCCGGGCAATGAATACACGTTCATCCAAGGTAGCCGAGCGCGTAGCGCCCAAGGCCGCCGACCCGCAGCCTGCAAAAAAGAAGCGCGGCGACCATGACGACGACGGCCCGGACTTCCGCACGCTGCTGCACGCGTGGCTGGAAAGCCACCGGGCCAGCCTGGTTGACAGCCTGCGGCGCCTGGGCAAACAGCCGATTGGCAGTTTCTTCACCTGCCTGGTGATGGCCGTTGCCTTGAGCATGCCTATGGGCCTGTCGCTGCTGCTCAAGAACGTCGAGAAACTCGGCGGCTCGTGGCAGCGCGCGGCGCAGATTTCGTTGTATCTCAAGCTCGATGCCAGCAGTGCCGATGGCGAGGCCTTGCGCGACGAGATCAAGGACATGCCTGGGGTTGCCGAGGCGCAGTTCATCAGCCGCGAGCAGGCGCTGCAGGAGTTCCAGCAGCAGTCGGGGCTGGGCGAGGCGCTGCGCGAGCTGCCGGACAACCCGCTGCCAGGCGTTGTGGTGGTGACCCCGACCGAAGTCGACAAGCCCGCCCTGGAGGCCTTGCGCCAGCGCCTGGCGGAACTGCCACGGGTCGAGGCGGCGCAGCTGGACCTGGTCTGGGTCGAGCGGCTGGCGGCCATCCTCAAGCTGGGGGACCGCTTTGTCTTCGGCCTCGCGGTGATGCTGGTTTCTGCCTTGCTGTTAGTAATTGGTAACACGATTCGTCTACATATCGAGAACCGCCGCGTCGAGATCGAGGTGATCAAGCTGGTGGGTGGCACCGACGCCTATGTGCGCCGGCCGTTCCTCTATATGGGCGCGTTCTACGGCCTTGGCGCTGGTGTGTTGGCCTGGGGCATCCTGGCGTTCGGCCTGAACTGGCTCAACGGCGCGGTCGTCGAGCTGTCCGGGCTGTACGGCAGCGACTTCGCCCTGGGCGGCGTGCCGCCGTCCGATGGTCTGTCGCTCTTGATCAGTGCGGTACTGTTAGGGTATATCGGTGCATGGATCGCGGTGGCCCGCCACCTGAACGAGCTGGCCCCGCGATAATGTTTTTTAGCCAGTATTGACTTTTTTTCATCGGAACTTGTCCAGTGGTTCCGGGTCTATGCTGGCAGTGCCCACAAGGCACGAGTCCAGTGAGTCGGAGGTACTTGAATGACCACTTCGTTGCAACCTGCCTATGCCTTGGTGCCCGGTGCAAACCTGGAAGCCTATGTGCACACGGTCAACAGCATTCCGCTGCTGACGGTCGAGCAGGAGCGTGAACTGGGCGAGCGTCTCTATTACGAGCAGGATGTTGAAGCCGCTCGGCAAATGGTGTTGGCTCACCTGCGGTTCGTCGTCCATATCGCGCGTAGCTACGCAGGCTACGGGCTGGCCCAGGCCGACCTGATCCAGGAAGGCAATGTGGGGCTGATGAAGGCCGTCAAACGCTTCAACCCGGAAATGGGTGTGCGTCTGGTGTCGTTTGCCGTGCACTGGATCAAGGCTGAAATTCACGAGTTCATCCTGCGCAACTGGCGC
Source organism: Pseudomonas farsensis (assembly GCF_014268805.2). Taxonomy (GTDB): domain Bacteria; phylum Pseudomonadota; class Gammaproteobacteria; order Pseudomonadales; family Pseudomonadaceae; genus Aquipseudomonas; species Aquipseudomonas farsensis. The sequence continues at coordinate 280,600 of NZ_JABWRF020000002.1, read as the reverse complement.
ATCGTCAAGGTCGCTACCACCAAGGCCCAGCGCAAGCTGTTCTTCAACCTGCGCAGCCAGAAAAAACGCCTGGCCTGGCTGAACAACGATGAAGTACATCGTGTCGCCGAGAGCCTGGGTGTCGAGCCGCGCGAAGTGCGCGAGATGGAAAGCCGCCTCAGCGGCCATGACATGGCCTTCGACCCGGCAGCAGAAGCCGACGACGACAGCGCGTTCCAGTCGCCTGCGCATTACCTTGAAGACCACCGCTACGACCCGGCCATGCAGCTTGAGGACGCCGATTGGAGCGACAACTCCACCAGCAACCTGCACGAAGCCCTGCAAGGCCTGGATGATCGCAGCCGCGATATCCTCTACCAGCGCTGGTTGGCCGAAGAAAAAGCCACGCTGCACGAGCTGGCTGAGAAGTACAGCGTGTCGGCTGAGCGTATTCGCCAGTTGGAAAAGAACGCGATGAACAAGGTCAAGGCACTGATCACTGTGTGATCGGCCGGGGCTGTACGAAAAAGCCGCTGCTCTTGCAAGAGACAGCGGCTTTTTCAATGGGGCCTGCGTTGCAGGCCATCGCAGGCTGTCGCCAGCTCCCACAGAGGCCATGCGCAACCGCAACATTGCTGGTTGGACCCAATCCTATGGGAAACGATAGACAGTTGTGGTGAGCGGGCTTGTCCCGCGTTGGGCTGCGCAGCAGCCCTGAAAACTCAAGGGGCTGCTGCGCAGCCCAACGCGGGGCAAGCCCGCTCGCCACAAGTATCAATCATTTCCACAGGATTGGGTCCAACCAGCAATGTTGCGGTTGAGCACGATCTTTGTGGGAGCTGGCGCAAGCCTGCGATGAGGTCGGTATAGGCCTGCGCATAAATGTGCTCCCCCATGGCTGTGAGCGGGCTTGGCCCGAACAGGGCCCTAGCGCGAATGGTCCAGCTGCATCAGGTAGCTCGGCCCGCCAAGCTGGCTCATCTGCCGGCGAATCCACCCGGCGCGGCTTGCCACGTAGGCGCTGGGGCGGCTGGCGCTCCACTTGATCGGGCTTGGCAGCACCGCCGCCAGCTGTGCGGCCTGCTGGCGGTTCAGGCGGCTGGCATCGACACCAAAGTGATAGCGCGCCGCAGCCTGCGCGCCGAACACGCCTTTGCCCCACTCGGCGCTGTTCAAGTACACCTCAAGAATCCGCTCCTTGGGCCAGAGCAGCTCGATCAGCGCCGTGAACCAGGCTTCCAGGCCCTTGCGCAGCCAACTGCGCCCAGACCACAGGAACAGGTTCTTGGCCACCTGTTGGGTCAGGGTGCTGGCGCCACGCACCTTGCCGCCACGCTCGTTGTAGGCCAGCGCCGCCTGGATGGCCGGAACATCGAACCCCCAGTGGCTGGCGAACTTCTGGTCTTCGCCGGCAATCACCGCCACCTTGAGCTCATCGGAAATCTGCGCCCAGGGCGTCCAGTCGCGCTGCAGGTCGATCGGCTCGCCGCTGACCCACGACTGCACCTTGCGCTCGACCATCAGCGCGGTGCCCGGCGGCGGCACCCAGCGCAGCACCAGGACCACGGCGATGCTGCCGGCAGCGAACCACAGCAGGGCGCGGGTGAGGCGACGCAGAATAGATGACAACATGGTGATGGCTTGGCCCGACCGATGGAACGGGCCATTATACAGACCCGTTTCGAGGAGTCGTCCCATGCTTCGCAGCTTCCTGATGCTTGCCGCGTTCTTCGGCTTCACCGGCGTGGCCCTTGGCGCGTTTGCCGCCCATGGCCTGAAAAACCGCCTGAGCGCCGACTACCTGGCGATTTTCCATACTGGTGTGACCTACCAACTGGTGCATGCCCTGGCGATCTTCGGCGTCGCGGTGCTGGCCGCGCACTTGCCGGGCCGCCTGGTGGGCTGGGCGGGGGTGATGTTTGCGGTCGGCATCGTGCTGTTCTCCGGCAGCCTGTACCTGCTCACCCTGACCGGCGTGAGCAAGCTCGGCATCATCACCCCGCTCGGCGGCCTGTGCTTCCTGGGTGGCTGGCTGTGCCTGGGGCTGGCCGCCTGGCGCTTGGGCTGACCAGGCAGTCCACAATCGCGACTAATGGCGCCGCCCGCCCTTGGGTTGCAGGGCGGATCGGGGCTAGAATGCGTGCCCCAAAGCACAATGGTGGCCGTGCGCATGCGCATTCAATTGAACGGTGAGCCCTACGAACTGCCCGCAGGCGAAAGCGTTGCAGCCCTGCTGGGCCGGCTTGAGCTGGCTGGCCGTCGGGTGGCGGTAGAACTGAACCTGGATATCGTGCCGCGCAGCCAGCACGAAAGCACGCTGTTGAGCGAAGGCGACCAGGTCGAAGTGGTTCACGCCATCGGCGGCGGTTAAGCCCAGCGCCGCAATTCACCTGCAAGCCCCGTAACCTTTACCGAGGAACAACGATGAGCAACGTTCGCAGCGACAAGCCTTTCATCCTGGCCGGGCGTACTTTCCAGTCGCGCCTGCTGGTCGGCACCGGCAAGTACCGTGACATGGAAGAAACCCGCCTGGCCACCGAAGCCTCGGGTTCGCAGATCGTCACCGTTGCCGTGCGCCGCACCAACCTGGGCCAGAATGCCGGCGAGCCGAACCTGCTCGATGTGTTGTCGCCTGACAAGTACACCATCCTGCCCAACACCGCTGGCTGCTTCGATGCGGTCGAGGCGGTACGCACCTGCCGTCTGGCCCGTGAACTGCTCGATGGGCGCAAGTCCCACGAGACGCGCACGCTGGTCAAACTGGAAGTGCTGGCCGACCAGAAAACCCTGTTCCCCAACGTGATCGAGACCCTCAAGGCTGCCGAAGTGCTGGTCAAGGAAGGTTTCGATGTGATGGTCTACACCAGCGATGACCCGATCATCGCCCGACAGCTGGCCGAAGCCGGCTGTATCGCGGTCATGCCGCTGGCCGGCCTGATCGGCACCGGCCTTGGCATCTGCAACCCGTACAACCTGCAGATCATCCTCGAAGAATCCAAGGTCCCGGTGCTGGTCGACGCAGGCGTCGGTACTGCCTCCGATGCGACCATCGCCATGGAAATGGGCTGTGAGGCGGTGCTGATGAACTCGGCAATCGCCCACGCCCAGCAGCCGGTGATGATGGCCGAGGCGATGAAACACGCCATTCTGGCAGGGCGCATGGCATACCTGGCCGGGCGCATGCCGAAGAAACTCTATGCCAGCGCGTCCTCGCCGCTGGAAGGTCTGATCAAGTAAGAGCCCCCGATGACTGACTCGCAAGAAACGCCGATTACCGCTGACGGCGAAGAACGCCCGCACCGCCGCATCAAGAGCTTCGTGATGCGCGCCGGGCGCATGACCGAAGGCCAGCAACGCGGCCTCGACCAAGGCGGCCCGCAGTTCATCCTGCCGCTGGCCGACAGCCCCGTGGACTTCGACCAGGTGTTCGGCCGCTCGGCGCCGCGCACCCTGGAGATTGGCTTCGGCATGGGCCATTCGCTGCTGGAAATGGCAGCGGCTTCGCCGGAGCTGGATTTCATTGGCGTCGAAGTGCACCGCCCAGGTGTCGGCGCGCTACTTAACGGTGTGCTCACCGAAGGCCTGAAAAACCTGCGTGTGTACGACTGCGATGCCATCGAGGTGCTCAACCGCTGCGTGGCTGACAACAGCCTTGACCGGCTGATGCTGTTCTTCCCAGACCCATGGCACAAGGCGCGCCATCACAAGCGCCGCATCGTGCAGGCGGGTTTTGCCGAGCTGGTGCGTAGCAAGCTGAAGGTCGGCGGTGTGTTCCACATGGCGACCGACTGGGAGCCGTATGCCGAATACATGCTCGAAGTGATGAGCGCAGCGCCCGGTTACCGCAACCAGGCCGCCGATGGCACCTACGTGCCGCGCCCTGAAGAGCGCCCGGTCACCAAGTTCGAGCGCCGCGGTGAGCGCCTTGGGCATGGTGTGTGGGATTTGAAGTTCGAGAAGGTGGACTGAGCAAGGTCCATTGGGTGCTGGGGTTGAGGTCAGTCTGCACGGGCCTCATCGCAGGCTAGCGCCAGCTCCCACAGAGCCCGCGTCAGGCCGCGAGGTTGATGAAGGGCGTAGCCCTGTGGGGGATTCTATGGTTTTGTACAAGCCTGCTCTCGCCAGACATATCTCCTTGTGGCGAGCTCCATCGTGGCGAGCGGGCTTGTCCCGCGTTGGGCTGCGCAGCAGCCCTTGGGTTTTCAGGGCTGCTGCGCAGCCCAACGCGGGACAAGCCCGCTCGCCACAATTTTCCACAGGATTGGGTCCAACCCGCAATGCTGCGGTTTACCCGCGCCGGTCAGCCACTACGCCGATCAACACAAGCACCACCAGCAGCACCGGTGCCAGCGCATAGTTGTTGAACTGGCTCAGCCCGCGCACCACCCACGGCGTTGCATAGATCAGTGCCGCGCCGCTGCCGATCATCACCAGCAATGCCATGAACGGCACGCGCAAGGCGCCGGCCAGGCCGCCCAGGCGCCCTTCGACCCAGGCTTTGATATCGGTGCCGAACAGCACCAGCAGGCAGCCTACCAAGGCCAGCGAAATTTCCGACAGGTTGCTGCGGCTCCAGCGGGAAACGGTCGAGAGCAGGTCAAGCACCAGGTCCATGGGTCATCCTTAATTCAAGAAGTACTGCAGCAGGTCGTTGAGGAACAGCTGCCCGCGCGGGGTGGCCGCCAGACGATCCGGTTCGACCTGCAAAAGGCCCTTTTGTTCGGCGTCACGGCGGGCTTGGGCCAGTTGCGCCAGCGGCAGCCCGGTGCGCGCGGTAAACAGCTCGGCAGGCACGCCATCGCTCAGGCGCAGCGCGTTCATCAGGAACTCGAACGGCAGCTCCTCGGCGGGCAGCAGCTTTTCACCGGCCTTGAAGGGTTTGCCCGGGTTCAGGTAATCCTTGGGCAGGCGCGTCTTCCAGGTGCGCAGAATGCGCCCGTCGGGGAACGACAGCTTGCCGTGGGCGCCGGCACCAATGCCGATAAAGTCGCCAAACTGCCAGTAATTGAGGTTATGCCGGGCGGCGCGCCCGGCCAGCGCGTAGGCCGACACTTCGTACTGGCGGTAGCCGTGCTCGGCCATCAGCGTTTGCCCGGCTTCCTGAATGTCCCACAGGATGTCGTCTTCAGGCAGCTCCGGGGGCTGGCTCCAGAACACTGTGTTCGGCTCCAGGGTCAGCTGGTACCACGACAGGTGCGTCGGGCCAAGCTCGATGGCCTGGCGCAGGTCGCCCAGGGCATCGTCCAGCGACTGGTCGGGCAGGCCGTGCATCAGGTCGAGGTTGAAGTTGTCGAACCCCGCCGCACGGGCCATGCCAGCGGCGCGAATGGCCTCGTCACCGTTGTGGATGCGCCCGAGCTTTTCCAGCTTGGCCGGCTGGAAGCTCTGGATGCCGATGGACAGGCGGTTGATACCCGTCTGCCGGTAGGCCTTGAACTTGTCCTGCTCGAAGGTGCCGGGGTTGGCCTCAAGGGTAATTTCGATATCGGCAGCGAACGGTATGCGCTGCTCGACCCCGCGCAGCAGCCGGCCCAGGGCATCGGCGCTGAACAGGCTCGGGGTGCCGCCGCCAAAGAAGATCGTGCTGATGCTGCGGCCCTGAACCGCGGCCTGCTCCTGGTCGAGGTCGGCGAGCAGGGCATCGATGTAGGCGTCTTCGGGCAGCGTCGGGCCGGCCTGGTGCGAGTTGAAGTCGCAGTACGGGCACTTGCGCACGCACCAGGGAATATGGATATACAGCGACAGCGGCGGCAGCTCGGCAAGGACCAGCCCGGCAGGCTGCGTGGACGGCGTGACGGTCATGCCAGGCCCAGGCGTTGACGCAGCAGGGCCATGGCGCGGGCGCGGTGGCTGAGCTGGTTCTTGTCGACAGGGGCCAGGTCCGCGCTTGAACAGTTGCGCTCCGGCACCCAGAACAGCGGGTCGTAGCCGAAGCCATGCTCGCCGCTGGCGGCGAACAGGATGCTGCCGTGCCACAGGCCTTCGCACAGAATCGGCAGCGGGTCATCGGCATGGCGCACCAGCGCAAGCACGCAGACGAACTGCGCGCCACGTTGCTCCTGCGGCACGTCCTTGAGCGCTTCGAGCAGCTTGGCGTTGTTGGCCGCATCGCCCTTGCCGTCGGCATAGCGCGCGGAGTAGATACCGGGGGCGCCGCCCAGGTAATCCACGGCCAGGCCCGAATCGTCGGCCAGTGCCGGCAGGCCGGAAATGCGCGCCGCGTTGCGCGCCTTCAGGATGGCGTTCTCGACAAACGAAAGGCCGGTTTCTTCCGGCTCGACCTGGCTGAACTCGCCAATCGAGCGCAGTTGCACGGCCTCGCCGAGCATGGCCTGCAGTTCCTTGAGCTTGCCGGCGTTGTGGCTGGCCAGCACGAGTTGGGTAAGGTTCATCATTGCCCTGGGAAGACTTCCTGACTGAAGCTGAGTTTATGGCTGACCCCGCCGGTTTCGACATTCAGGTCGAAGACCAGCGTTTCGGGCTGTTCGATCTTGAACTGGGCGATATAGCCCACCGCGCCACCGTCGCTGACCTGCCTGAACGACAGCGGGCTGCTGCGCCCGGTGAGGTCCTTGACGGTGCCACTGACGACCGCCATGGCCGGTTTGCCGGCCTTGAGCACGGCAATGTTGAGCACGCCCTGGTTCTTGCTGCGTTGGACGCCCACGTTGGTGGCGATTTGCGGCTGCAACATGCTTGAGCTGAAGGCGTTGTAATGCACCGTCACATCGCCAAACACTTCCTTGCGCTCGGGCCTGGCGGCATCGGCTGCCATGGCCGGCAAGGCCAGGCACAGACTGAACAGGGCTACTGCTAGGCGACGCATCATGCCATTTCTCCGTTGGATGACGGTCAGACTGCGAGCTGATGCTCCTGCAAGCCCGGACTGCTGACCCGATAGATACCGATTTCCCCTAGAAGATTAGGCCAAAGCCGGCCGCCCAGCCCATTACGGTGCAGGTGGTCTACGGCCAGCCGGTCGAGCACCTTGGCGTTGCGTGCGCGGCACAGGTTCTCGAAGTCTTCGAAGGTGCAGAAGTGAATGTTCGGCGTGTTGTACCAGGTGTACGGCATGAAGTCCGACACCGGCATGCGCCCTTTGGTCGCCAGGTACCAGCGGCAGCGCCAGTGGCCAAAGTTGGGGAAGGTAATGATGCACTGTCGGCCCACGCGCAGCATTTCGTCGAGGATGCGGTCGGGGTATTCCACGGCCTGCAGCGCCTGGGTCATGACCACCACATCGAAGCTGTTGCTGGCGAAGTTGCCCAGGCCTTTGTCGAGGTCCTGCTCGATGACGTTGACGCCGCGGGCTACGCAGTCGGCGATGTTGTCGGCGTCGATTTCCAGGCCGTAGCCGGTGACGTTCTTGCGATCACGCAGCGAGGCCAGCAGTTCGCCGTTGCCGCAGCCAAGGTCGAGTACCCGGCTGCCGGCGGGGATCCAGTCGTGGATGATTTCCAGGTCGGCTCTCATGCGGTCCTCAGAGGGCGATGCGGTTCATGTAGTTGGAGAAACCCTGCATGTAGCGAGGCGTCGGGATCAGGAAGGCGTCGTGGCCATACGGCGAGTCGATGTCCAGGTAGCAGACATTCTTGCGCGCGGCCATCAGCGCATCGACGATCTCCCGCGAACGGGCCGGCGAGAAGCGCCAGTCGGTGGTGAACGACATGATGCAGAAGTTTGCCGTGACCCCGGCCAGGGTGGCCGCCAGGTCGCCGCCGTGGGCTGCGGCCGGGTCGAAGTAGTCCAGCGCCTTGGTCATCAGCAGGTACGTGTTGGCGTCGAAACGCCCGGAAAACTCCTCGCCCTGATAACGCAGGTAGCTCTCGACCTGGAACTCCACGCTGTGGAAGTCGTAGTTGAGCTTGTCGCTCTTGAGTTCGCGGCCGAATTTCTCGCCCATCGAGTCATCCGACAGGTAGGTGATATGCCCGACCATGCGCGCCAGCATCAGGCCGCGCTTGGGGATCACGCCTTGGTCCTGGAACGAGCCACCATGGAATTCAGGGTCGGTGAGGATGGCCTGGCGCGCCACTTCGTTGAAGGCGATGTTCTGCGCCGACAGCTTGGGCGCCGAGGCGATGTCGACGCAGTGGCGCACGCGGTCCGGGTAGGTGATGGCCCATTGCAGCGCCTGCATGCCGCCCAGGCTGCCGCCAACGATGGCGGCCCAAGTATGGATGCCCAGGCGGTCGGCCAGGCGCGCCTGGCTGTGCACCCAGTCTTCCACGGTCAGTACCGGGAAGTCCGCCCCGTAGGGCTTGCCGGTTGCCGGGTTGATGCTGCTGGGGCCGGTGCTGCCGTTGCAGCCGCCGAGGTTGTTAAGGCTGACCACGAAGAAGCGATTGGTGTCGATCGGCTTGCCGGGCCCGATGCAGCTGTCCCACCAGCCCGGCTTGCGGTCGGTGGCTGCGTGGTAGCCGGCAGCGTGATGGTGGCCAGACAGTGCGTGGCAGATGAGCACGGCGTTGCTGGCGCTGGCATTGAGCTGGCCGTAGGTTTCGTAGATGAGTTCGTACGAGGCCAGCGAGCGGCCACAGGCCAGGGCCAACGGTTCATCGAACCGGGCGATCTGGGGGGTTACCAGACCGACGGAATCTTCGGGAAAGACTGTGGACATCGACCCTGCTCACGCTTGACGGAGGCGTAAGTCTAAAGAGCGCTACCCCCTGCGGCAAGCAATGGCTTGCCACAGGGGCCGTGCGGCTTAGATCATCCGCCACAGCTCTTGTGGCATGCCGGCATAGGCGGCCAGGGCAGGCATGATGAACGACTGGATCACCTGGATGGCGATAAAGGCGAAGATCGGCGAAATATCCATGCCGCCCAGGTTCGGCACCAGGCGGCGGAACGGCGCCAGTACCGGCTCTGCAATCTGGTTGGCCAGCTCGGCGGCGGGGTTGTGGCTGTTGGGCGCAACCCACGAGACGATCACCATGACGATCATCGCCACCCAGAAGATTTTCAGGAACAGCGAGGTAATGCCAAGGATCGCCCACATCAGCAAATGCAGCACATCACCGAAGGTGCCGTAGGTGACCATCAGCACGAAGGCCATCAGCAGCGCCTGGATGATGATCGCCAGCAGCAGCGAGGAGGTATCCAGGCCGGCAATGCTCGGCACTATGCGGCGCAGCGGCTTGAGCAGCGGCTGGGTGGCGCGCACGGCGAACTGGCTGAGTGGGTTGTAGAAGTCGGCCTTGACCAGTTGCAACACAAAGCGCAGCAGGACAATCACCAGGTACAGGCTGACCAGGGTTTGCACCACGAAAATCGCAGCGCCTGACAGTGCATTCATTCAACGGCTCCTTATTTGCCCAATTGTTCGGCGAGTTCGGCGGAACGCTGGGCGGCGGCTTGCAGTGCTTGTTCGACGATGGCCTCGAAACCGCTGGCCTGGAACGACTTGATCGCCGCTTCCGTGGTGCCGGCAGGCGAGGTGACGCGGCGGCGAAGTTCGGCGGCGTCGACGTCGCTGGCCACCGCCATGTGCGCGGCGCCCAAGGCGGTTTGCAGGGTCAGTTGCGAGGCGGTTTCGCGCGGCAGGCCGAGTTTTTCGCCGGCAGCGGTCATGGCTTCGATCAACAGGAAGAAATACGCCGGGCCACTGCCGGAAACGGCGGTCACGGCATCGAGTTGCTGTTCTTGCTCAAGCCACAGCGCCGTGCCCACGGCCGACAGCAACTGCTCGGCCTGCTGGCGTTGTTCGGCAGACACCTGCTCGGTGGCGTACAGGCCGCTGGCGCCTTGGCGCAGCAGCGACGGGGTGTTAGGCATGCAGCGCACTACCGCAATGTTGCCAAGCCAGGCTTGCAGGCTGGCGCAGGTGATGCCGGCGGCAATCGACACGACCAGCTGGCCGGCCTTGAGGCTGGGCTTGAGGGTTTCGCAAACCGCTTTCATCACCTGCGGCTTGACCGCCAGCACGATGACGTCGGCGCCCTCGATAGCCTCGGCGTTGTGCTCGAAGGTTTCGATGCCGTGTTCGGCCTTGATGCGGCTGCGGGTTTCGGCGCCCGGGTCGCTTGCGCGAATGTGCGCGGCATCCAGGCCCTGGGCGCGCAGGCCGCCGATCAGGCTGGCGGCCATGTTGCCGGCGCCGATAAAGGCAATACGAGTCTTGCTCATGTCAGGTCCTTGTGCGAAAGCGTGAGTTAAGCATGGATTCAGGGCTGGCCGTAATCGCGCGCACCGAACAGGGCGGTGCCGATACGCACCCAGGTCGCCCCTTGGGCGATGGCGGCTTCAAGGTCATGGCTCATGCCCATCGACAGGGTGTCCAGGCCCAGGCCCAACTGGGCCTGCAACTGCGCCAGGGTGGCAAACGCCGCCTCTTGCTCGGCGCGCACCTCGGTGGGCTCCGGGATTGCCATCAGCCCGCGCAGGCGCAGGCCAGGCAGGGCGCTGACGGCTGCGGCCAGGGCTGGCAGGTCGGCGGGGGCACAGCCGGATTTGCTCGCCTCGCCGCTGACGTTCACCTGCAAGCACACATTGAGCGCGGGCAGGCCGGCCGGGCGTTGTTCGCTGAGGCGCTGGGCGATTTTCAGGCGGTCCACGGAATGTACCCAATCGAAGTGCTCGGCGATGGCCTTGGTCTTGTTCGATTGGATGGGGCCGATGAAGTGCCAGATCAAGGGCAGGTCAGACAGTTCCTGTTGTTTTGTCAGGGCTTCCTGCAGGTAGTTCTCGCCAAAATCGGCCAGGCCCGAGGTGTAGGCCTCGCGGATCGCGGCGGCGGGCTTGGTCTTGCTGACAGCCAGCAATTGCACGGCAGCCGGGTCACGGCCTGAAGCCATCGCTGCAGCGTGGATGCGGGCGTTAATGGCGCTAATGTTGTCTGCTAGGGTGGACATGGATCGTCGCCGCCGGTGTTGGAGTCTGCGGCATTCTACCTGCTTGATGGCCGTTGGGGAGTCTCATGGATGTGACTGACTTGTTGCGCCGGGCCGTGTTGGCCGGGGCCAGCGACTTGCACTTGGCAGCCGGTGAGAGCCCGCTGCTGCGCGTTGACGGCGAGCTGCAACGCCTGGCCTGCCCGGCTGTGCCAGCCGATGCCCTGGAGCGGGCGCTCACCGGCCTGCTCGATGCGGCCCAGCGGGAGCGCTGGGGGGCTGGCGATGAGCTGGACCTGGCCTTGAGCCTGCCGGCACTTGGGCGTTTTCGCCTGAACCTGTACCGCCAGCGCAGCGGCCCGGCGCTGAGCGCTCGGGTAATCGCGACGCAGGTGCCTGATGTCGACCATTTGGGGCTAGGCGATGTATTTCAGGGCATTGCGCAATGCCGCGACGGCCTGGTGCTGGTGGCTGGCGCCACGGGCAGCGGCAAGTCCAGTACCTTGGCGGCACTGCTCGGGCGGCTGAACCGCGAGCAGCCATTGCACATCGTCACCCTTGAAGACCCCATCGAGTTTATCCACAGCAGCCAGTTGGGCCTGGTCAGCCAGCGCGAGGTCGGGGTGCACAGCCGCGACTTCGCCCAAGGCCTGCGCAGTGCGCTGCGCCAGGACCCGGATGTCATCATGATTGGCGAGCTGCGCGACCTTGAGAGTATCCGCCTGGCACTGCGCGCCGCCGAGACCGGGCATCTGGTGCTGGCCACGGTGCATACGCGCTCGGCAGCGAGCTGCGTCGACCGGCTGGTGGATGTGTTTGCCGCTGAGGAAAAGCCACTGGTGCGGGCGATGCTTGCCGAGTCGCTGCGCGTGGTGGTGGCCCAGGTGCTGGTGCGGCGCAAAGGGGGTGGGCGAGTGGCAGCGCGCGAAGTGCTGGTGGCGACGCCTGCGGTGCGCAACCTGATCCGCGAAGGGCGCATGGCGCAGTTGCCGTCGATCATGCAGGCTGGTGCGGCGCAGGGCATGCGTACCCTGGAGGGGGCGATGCAGGCGTTGCAGGCGCAGGGTTTGATTGCTGACCACAACCACAAGCGACACGGGATGCTGTAGGAGCGGCCTTGTGTCGCGAAAGGGCTGCGTAGCGGCCCCAGCAATTGTGTGTGATGCCAAAATCCTGGGGCCGCTACGCAGCCCTTTCGCGACACAAGGCCGCTCCTACACGAGGCTGCGTAAGGCAGGATGTTGCTGCAGTATCAGCGCTTGGCCAGGCGCAGGGCCTGTTGCTCTTTGGGCAATACCCGCTTGGCGACCACGTAGTGCTTCTGCCAGTAAGGCTTGCTGAGGTTGTCGATGCTTACCCGTTTGCCGGTGCGCGGCGCATGGATGAAGCGGTCGTTACCCAGGTAGATGGCAACGTGGTTCACCCGACGGCTTTTGATGTTGAAGAAGATCAGGTCGCCCGGCTTGAGCTCGCCGCGCTGCACTTTGACACCCTGGCCCTCGGCCATGGCATTGGAGGTGCGCGGCAGGTCGATGTCGGCCACGTCGTTGAACGCATACTTGACCAGGCCGCTGCAGTCGAAACCCTTTTTCGGGCTGCTGCCACCCCAGCGGTAGGGCGTGCCCAGTACATTGACTGCACGGCTGAGCACTTCGCTGCTCTGCTTGGGCGACATGGCCACCGCTTGCAGGCCCTGCTGGCGCGCGGCGTTATTGGGCCGGGCGCGCACGCTGGCGCTGCTGCGGTAGTGCACCGGGGCACGTTTTACCGTGGCTTCGGCGTTTGAGGTGTAACCGGTGAACCCGCTGGGCAGACGTTGCTCACGATTGGTGGCATGGGCCGCCAGCGGTAAAAGAAGGCAGAGGGTCAGCCATGGCTTGATGAAAGGCGGCATGTTGAAGCTCTTATAGGTGTTGGCGCGCAACTTTATAACAGCTTTTTGCTCAAACTTCGGTCCGCTGGTCGATTCAGCACGTACCATATGTCGGGTAGAAACAGAAAAGTCACATTTTCCGTTAGAAAATTTTCACCTAACCCATGAGGGCTTGGAATGAATGGTTATCCACCAAACGGGGCGGTGAACGACACCCACAGCAAGGTGCTCGGCTACCTGCTGTGGATCTTCGGCTTCACCGGGGCCCACCGCTTTTACTATGGCAAACCGATCACCGGGACGATCTGGTTCTTCACCCTGGGCCTTCTGGGCATCGGCTGGCTGATCGACCTGTTTCTGATTCCGTCGATGGACCGCGAAGCAGATATGCGCTTTCAGTCAGGCAGCGTCGATTACAACCTGGCATGGCTGTTTTTGACGTTCCTGGGGATTTTCGGCGCGCACCGTTTGTACCAAGGCAAATGGATCAGTGCGCTGGTCTACTTCTTTACCGGCGGGCTGTTCCTGCTGGGCGTGCTGTATGACTTCTGGACGCTCAACAGCCAGGTTTCGCAGGTTAACGCCGAACGGCGCAGGGCCTGACCCGAAGCCATCAAAAAAGGCCTTGTCGCACGCTGGCGGCAAGGCCTTTTCGGTTACTGCCGGCGCTGTTGCAGCAGCAGGTTGCTGAAACCTGCCCCGGACAGTTGCTTCTGCGCCACGGTCAGCTGTTCACGGTTGCTGAACGGCCCGACCATGACCCGGTACCAGGTCTCTTCCTTGACCGTCCCCGACTCTACCTTGACCGCCTGGCCGAGCAGGATGATCTGCGCGCGTACCTTGTCGGCATCGGCCTGCTTGCGGAACGAGCCTGCCTGCAAGAAGAACTGCGTGGTGGCGGCCGGCTTGATCACCGGTGGTGCCGGTGGCGGGGTTTGCCCCTGTAGCGCGGCCTGGGCGCGGGCGGTGTCGATCTTTGCCGCTTCTGCCGGGGTTACCGGTGTGGTCGGCACCACGGGGACCGGTGGCGTCTTCTCCGGCACCGCCTCGGGCGGCACGATGACTTCCGATTCAGGCAGCAAGGTGTAGAAGTCGTACTTGGGCTTGATCGGTTGCTGTACCGCAGGCGCGGTGCTCTTGCTCGCCTCGGTGACGCGGTCGGCCTTCTGCTGGTCTGGCTTGGTGCGCTTGATGTCGCCGCCGCCGCCGGGTTCGAGTTTCATCAAAAAGACGATGAACGCGCCCACGGTCAGCCCGACCGCCAGCCATACCCACCCAGGGATCGGCTGCTTGGCGGCGGGTTGGTGGCGGCTGGCGCCGCGCCTGGGTGCGGGTTTTTTCTTCGCAGCCAACTTACATGCGCTCCAAGGTTTCCAGGCCCAGCAATTCCAGGCCCTGCTTGAGGGTGCGGCCGGTCAGGGCAGCCAGGCGCAGGCGGCTCTGTTGTTGCTCAGGGCTTTCGGCGGTGAGGATCGGGCAGTTCTCGTAGAAACTCGAGAACAGGCCGGCCAGGTCGTAGAGATAGCTGCACAGCACGTGCGGCGTGCCTTTTTCGGCAACGTTGTTCAGCACTTCGCCAAACTGCGCCAGGCGCGCGGCCAGGTCCTGCTCGTGGGCAGCTTGCAGCACGATGCTGCCATCCACCTCGTCGAAGCCCTTGCCCAGCTTGCGGAACACGCCGGCGACGCGGGTGTAGGCATACAGCAGGTAAGGTGCGGTATTGCCTTCGAAGTTGAGCATCAGCTCGAAGTTGAAGCTGTAGTCGCTGGTGCGGTGCTTGGACAGGTCGGCGTATTTCACCGCGCCGATACCGACTACTTCACCGATGTGGCGCAGGTCGTCTTCGGCGAGGGTCGGGTTCTTATCCTTGACCAGCGCGTAGGCACGCTCCTTGGCTTCGTTGAGCAGGTCGATCAGCTTGACCGTGCCACCGTCGCGGGTTTTGAAGGGGCGGCCGTCGGCGCCGTTCATGGTGCCAAAGCCCATGTGTTCCATTTGCATCGGGTGGCCGACGAAGCCTGCGCGGCGGGCCACTTCGAACACCTGGTTGAAGTGCAGGGCCTGGCGCTGGTCGACGAAATACAGCGCGCGGTCGGCCTTGAGCACGTTGCTGCGATAGCGCACGGCGGCGAGGTCGGTGGTGGCATACAGGTAGCCACCATCGGCTTTCTGTACGATCACCGGCAGAGGCTCGCCTTCGCTGTTCTTGAATTCTTCGAGGAACACGCACTGCGCGCCTTGGTCTTCGACCAGCAGGCCCTTGGCCTTGAGGTCGCTGACCACATTGGCGAGGTCGGCGTTGTAGGCGCTTTCGCCCATCACGTCGGCCATGCTCAGTTTGACGTTGAGCAGCTCGTAGGTTTTCTGACAGTGCGACAGCGAGATGTCCTTGAAGCGCGTCCACAGCGCCAGGCACTCGGCATCGCCGGCCTGCAGCTTGACCACCAGGCCGCGCGCGCGGGTGGCGAACTCTTCAGACTCGTCGAAGCGTTTTTTTGCTGCGCGGTAGAAGTTCTCCAAGTCCGACAGCTCGTCGCTGGTGATCGGGTTTTCTTCAAGGTAGGCCAGCAGCATGCCGAACTGGGTACCCCAGTCGCCCACGTGGTTCTGGCGGATGACCTCGTCACCGAGGAACTCCAGCACCCGCGCGACGCTGTCACCGATGATGGTCGAGCGCAGGTGGCCGACGTGCATCTCTTTGGCCAGGTTCGGCGCCGACAGGTCAACCACGACCTTTTGCGCAGCGCCGGCCTTGCGCACACCCAGGTGGCCATCGGCCAGGGCGGCATCCAGGCGGCTGGCCAGGGCGTCGGTGTTCTGGAAGAAGTTGAGGAAGCCCGGGCCGGCGATCTCGACCTTGGTGATATCGGCGCTGGCCGGCAGTGCAGCGATGAGCTTTTCAGCCAGGTCGCGCGGCTTCATGCCAGCAGGCTTGGCCAGCATCATGGCGATGTTGCTGGCGAAGTCGCCGTGGGTTTTGTCACGGGCGTTTTCCACCTGGATCGCCGGCGTCAGGCCTTCAGGCAGCACACCTTCGGTGACGAGTTGGGTGAGGGCTTGCTGGATCAGCTGGCGAATGGTGTCTTTCATGGGGGTCTCTTTTCGACCGCAAGCGCGGTAAGCGCTTCGATGCGCAGGTGGAAAAACTGGGCATTATCCGTTGCCCGGGTCAGCTTGCCAACCATTGCGCGGCAAGCGTCGAGCTCAGTACAGGTCGACCGGGTCGACGTCCAGTGACCAGCGGACCTGTCGGCCTGACGGGAGCTGCTCCAACACTAGCAACCAGGCACTGATCAGTCGATGCAGTGGCGCCCGGGCGTTGGCCTGGAGCAATAGTTGTGCGCGATAACGGCCCGCCCGTCGCTCCATGGGCGCAGGTACCGGGCCGAGCAGTTCGATGCCTTGCAGGCCTTGTTCGTTCACTACGCGTTCGGCAGCAGCGCAGGCTTCGTCGAGAAACCCCTCGGCTTGGCCGGGCTTGTGCGCATCGGCGCGCAGCAGCGCCAGGTGGGCGAAGGGTGGCAGGCCGGCGGCGCGGCGCTCGCTCAGGGCTTGTTCGGCGAAGGCGAAATAGCCCTGCTCGGTGAGTTGCACCAGCAGCGGATGGTCGGCCAAGTGGGTCTGCACGATGACCTTGCCAGGCTCTTCGGCACGGCCGGCGCGGCCCGCCACCTGCACGATCAGTTGGGCCATGCGCTCGCCGGCGCGAAAATCGCCAGAGAACAGCCCGCCGTCGGCATCGAGAATCGCCACCAAGGTGACCCGGGGGAAGTGGTGCCCCTTTGCCAGCATCTGGGTGCCGACCAGAATGCTCGGCTGGCCGCGCTGGATGGTGGTGAACAGGTTGTGCATGGCGTCCTTGCGCGAGGTGCTGTCGCGGTCCACACGCAGGATCGGGTATTCGGGGAACAGCACCTTCAAGCGCTCTTCGGCGCGCTCGGTGCCGGCGCCGACCGGGCGCAGGTCAACGTGGGCGCACTGCGGGCATTGCAGTGGCAGGCGCTCGTCATAGCCGCAATGATGGCAACGCAGCACCGCCGAGCGTTGGTGCACGGTCATGCGTGCATCGCAGCGCGGGCACTCGCTGAGCCAGCCGCAGTCGTGGCACAGCAGGGTTGGGGCGAAGCCGCGGCGGTTGAGGAACACCAACACCTGCTGGCCGGCTTCCAAGGTCTGGCGGATGGCCTGTTGCAGCGGGCCGCTGATGCCGCTGTCCAGCGGCAGGCTGCGCACGTCCAGGCGCAGAAAACGCGGCGCCTTGGCGCCGCCGGCGCGCTGGTTCATGCGCAGCAGCCCGTAACGGCCGCTGTGGGCGTTGTGCAGGCTTTCCAGCGACGGCGTGGCCGAGCCCAGCAGGATTGGAATGTTCTCCTGGTGGGCGCGCACCACGGCCAGGTCGCGGGCGTGATAGCGCAGGCCTTCCTGCTGTTTATAAGAGCCGTCGTGCTCTTCGTCGATGATGATCAGGCCGGGGTTCTTCATCGGCGTGAACAGCGCCGAGCGGGTGCCGATAATAATGTCGGCCTCGCCGTCGCGTGCGGCCAGCCAGGCGTCCAGGCGCTCGCGGTCGGCCACGGCCGAATGCAGCAGGGCGATGCGCGCATTGAAGCGCTGTTCGAAGCGCTGCAAGGTCTGCGGGCCAAGGTTGATCTCGGGGATCAGGATCAGCGCCTGCTTGCCGGCTTCGAGGGTCTCGCGGATCAGTTGCAGGTAGACCTCGGTCTTGCCGCTCCCGGTCACCCCCGCCAACAGGAACGCGTGGAAGGCGCCAAAGCCCGAGCGTACCGCCTCGAAGGCGGCGCGTTGTTCGTCGTTCAGCGGCAGTTCCGGCTGCGCCAGCCAGTGCTCGTGGCGCGGCGCGGGGAGGTGGCGGCGCACTTCGATGTTGACCAAGTCCTTGGCCAGCAGCAGGTCGAGGCTGTCCTTGTTCAGGCCCAGCTTGCTCAGCAGGCTGTGGGCCACGCCGTGGGGGTGCTGCGACAGCGTTTTCAGGGCCTCGCGCTGGCGCGGGGCGCGGGCAATGCGCGGGTCATCCAGGCGGGCGCCGGGGGTGCTGTGCCAGAAGCGCTCCTGGCGCGTCTCGGCGGCATCGCCTTGGCGCAGCAGGGTCGGCAGGGCCCAGCTCAGGGTGTCGCCAAGGCTGTGCTGATAGTACTGGGCGGTCCACAGGCACAGCTTGAACAGCGCAGGCGGGATGGGCGAGACCGGGTCGAGCAGCGCGCTGGCAGGCTTGAGCTTGTCAGCGGGCACCTCGCTTTTTTCTGCTACTTCTACCAGCACGCCGATCATCTCGCGGCGGCCGAACGGTACGCGGATGCGCATGCCCGGCGTGAGCGCCTGGCGGGCCATGCTCGCCGGCGCCTGATAGTCGAACAGGCGGCGCAAGGGCGAGGGCAGGGCAAGGCGCAGGATGACGTCGGACACGCGAAAGGTCTCTGGAGGGCGTTTCTGTAATCGGGCGAGCCTAGCAGACGACAGTCGGTGCACGCGACAACTTGCGCTGCGGCTGCGCTCTGGTATTATTCCCCGCCTAATTACGTGCGGTATTCAACAAATGGTTGTTGGGTGGCGGCACGCAGCTCGAGGAAGTGACCATGAAAGCCAATATTCATCCGAACTACGAAGTAGTTGCAGTCACCTGCAGCTGCGGCAGCAAATTCGAAACCCGTTCGACCCTGGCCAAGCCGCTGGCGATCGACGTGTGCTCGCAGTGCCACCCGTTCTACACCGGTAAGCAAAAAGTCCTGGACACCGGTGGCCGCGTACAGAAGTTCGCCGACCGCTTCGGCATGTTCGGTGCCAAGAAGTAATAATGCGCATGGCGAGGCCTTCGGGGTTCGCATTGCTGCAAAAGAAGGCGCCCCTTGTGGGCGCTTTTTTTGTGGCCGCGCTTTGGCATTTCCCGGCCCTGGCGTTCTGCCCGCTGCCTGAACGAGCGCAGCAGGTGGCGGTGCGCGCAGTGGTAGATGGCGATACCGTGCGCCTGGTCGATGGCCGCAGCGTGCGACTGATTGGCATCAATGCCCCTGAAATCGGGCGCAGGGGCCGCGCCAGCGAACCCTATGCCGAGGCTGCCCGGCTGCGTCTTCAAGCCCTGATCAAGGCCAGTGACGGCAAAGTTGGGCTGGTTCCGGGCACTGAGCACAAGGACAAATATGGCCGTACTTTGGCGCATATATATGGCCGGGGCGGCAACAATCTTGAAGCACAACTGCTCAGCGAGGGGCTTGGCTACCGGGTGGCCGTAGCGCCCAATGTCGCCTTGGCAGGCTGCCAGCAGCAGGCGGAGCAGGTGGCTCGGCAGGCCCGGTCTGGGCTGTGGCAGCACTCCCCCGTGCAACGTGCCGATACGCTCAAACGCAGCGGGTTCGCGCTGCTCAAGGGGCGTATAACCCACGTTGCGCGCAACCGCGGCGGTACTTGGCTTGAGCTGGACAACACCGTGGTGCTGCATATTCCCGCTCGTCTGCAGCGGCACTTTCCTGGGCGCTTTGTGGATAACCTGAAGGGGCGCCAGGTTGAAGCGCGCGGCTGGGTGAAGGACCGCAGCGGCAGCCGCAAAGCCAAGCCAGGCCAGCGCCGCTGGCTGCTGCCGCTGACCGATCCGAGCATGCTGACGGCCCTGCCTGGTTAAATAGTTGTAGACAGTATGCTTATGGATTGTACACACTGGCTTTTCCTAAGCCCCGTGGGTTTTAGCGTAAAGTCGTAGGCCGCAGGCCTTGACACTTGTGACCGGGCAGTCTTGTCGCCCCCCGGCACTTTGCGTATCCTCGGCGGTCCGTCAGAACAGTAAATAGCGGAATGCCCATCATGTCAGACCTGAAAACCGCCGCTCTCGAATACCACGCCCAGCCCCGTCCAGGGAAACTGAGCGTCGAGCTCTCCAAGCCAACTGCCACTGCCCGTGACCTCGCCCTGGCCTATAGCCCAGGCGTCGCCGAGCCTGTGCGCGAGATCGGCCGTGATCCGGAGCTGGCCTACAAATACACCGGCAAGGGCAACCTGGTAGCGGTGATCTCCGATGGCACCGCTATCCTCGGTCTGGGTGACCTGGGCCCGCTGGCCTCGAAGCCGGTCATGGAAGGCAAGGGCGTTCTGTTCAAGCGTTTCGCCGGCATTGACGTATTCGACATCGAAGTCGAATCGGAAAGCCCGCAAGCCTTCATCGACACCGTTCGCCGCATCTCGATCACCTTCGGTGGTATCAACCTTGAAGACATCAAGGCCCCAGAGTGCTTCGAAATCGAACGCACCTTGATCGAGCAGTGCGACATTCCGGTCTTCCACGATGACCAGCACGGCACCGCCATCGTTACCGCGGCCGGCATGATCAACGCCCTGGAAATCGCCGGCAAGAAGCTCGAAGAAGCCAAGATCGTCTGCCTGGGTGCCGGTGCTGCCGCCATCTCCTGCATGAAGCTGCTGGTAAGCATGGGCGCCAAGGTCGAGAACATCTTCATGATCGACCGTAGCGGCGTGATCCACGCTGGCCGCGACGACCTGAACCAGTACAAGGCCCAGTTCGCCCACGCGACCGACAAGCGCACCCTGGCCGACGCCCTGAACGGCGCCGACGTGTTCGTTGGCCTGTCCGGCCCGAACCTGCTGAGCGCTGAAGGCCTGAAGTCGATGGCTGCCAACCCGATCGTGTTCGCTTGCTCGAACCCAGACCCGGAAATCGCTCCAGAGCTGGCTCACGCCACTCGCGACGACGTGATCATGGCGACCGGTCGTTCCGACTACCCGAACCAGGTCAACAACGTACTGGGCTTCCCGTTCATCTTCCGTGGTGCCTTGGACGTCCGCGCCAAGCGCATCAACGAAGAAATGAAGATCGCTGCTGCCATCGCCCTGAAAGACCTGGCCAAGCTGCCGGTGCCGAAGGAAGTGTGCGAGGCCTACGGCGTTCAGGCGCTGGAGTTCGGCCGTGAGTACATCATCCCGAAACCACTGGATGCGCGTCTGATCACTGTTGTTTCCGATGCCGTGGCCAAGGCCGCCATCGAATCCGGCGTGGCGACCCTGCCGTATCCGAAGCACTACCCGCTGAAAAGCGTGGATGAAGTGTTCAACGGCTGATCCTGCCGTCGCCACATGAAAAAGCCCCGGCTCGCGAGAGCCGGGGCTTTTTTCGTCTGCGCCTTGCGCCAGCTGTAGGAGCGGCCTTGTGTCGCGAAAGGGTCGCGCAGCGGCCCCGGCGATTTTGCATGAGGCCAAAATCTCGGGGCCGCTGCGCGACCCTTTCGCGACACAAGGCCGCTCCTACACCAGGCAGTGTTGCCTGTGGCTTAGAACAGATCCATCGGCGCGGCTTCGTCCGCTGGCAGCGGGCTGCCAGGGGCTGAACCGTTGCCCAGTTCGTCCACCGATGGCGGCGAATCCTCGGCTTTGAACAGCTCGAAGTAGGCATTCGGCGTGCTCGGGGTGGCCGCGCGGCCACTGACCGGGTCGACCCGCAGGCTGAGAATGCCTTCCGGCTCAGCCGGGGCATGCTCGGGCTTGCCCTTGAGCGCCGGGCCCATGAAGTCCATCCAGATCGGCAGCGCCACGGTGCCGCCGTATTCGCGCCGGCCCAGGGTTTCTGGCTGGTCGAAGCCCACCCAGACAGTCGTCACGTAGTCCGCGTTGTAACCGGAGAACCAGGCGTCCTTCGACTCGTTGGTGGTGCCGGTCTTGCCTGCCAGGTCGTTGCGGCCCAAGGCCATGGCCCGGCGGCCGGTGCCGCGCTTGATCACATCCTGCAGCATGCTGGTGAGGATATAGGTGGTCCGCCCGTCGACGATGCGCTCGGCGACTGCTGGAACCTGCGCAGCCTGGGCCGGGGCGCTTTCGCCTGGCATTGGCGCAACGCTGATTGGCTGCTCGGGGGCGGCAGTGCCGGCCTGGTCCTGATTGCCCTGCGGCACGCTCGGCGGGTTGGCGACGAACAGGGTCTCGCCACTGCGGCTGTCGATTTGCTGGATCAGGTAGGGGCTGATCTTGTAACCGCCGTTGGCAAAGGTGCTCCAGCCGGTGGCGATTTCCATCGGCGTCAGCGTCGCAGTGCCGAGCGCCAGCGACAGGTTGCGCGGCAGGTCCTGCTTGTTGAAGCCGAACTTGGCGATGTAGTCGATGGTGCGGTCAACGCCCATGGCTTGCAGCAGGCGGATCGAAACCAGGTTGCGCGACTTGTACAGCGCTTCGCGCATACGGATCGGGCCAAGGAAGGTGTTGGTGTCGTTCTTCGGGCGCCAGACCTTGTCCAGGTATTCGTCGACGAACACGATGGGCGCGTCGTTGACCAGGCTGGCGGCGGTGTAGCCGCTATCGAGGGCCGCGCTGTAGACGAACGGCTTGAAGCTCGAGCCCGGCTGGCGCTTGGCCTGCATGGCGCGGTTGTAGTTGCTCTGCTCGAACGAGAAGCCGCCCACCAGTGCACGGATAGCGCCGTTGTAGGGGTCGAGGGTTACCAGTGCGCTCTGCGCGCCCGGTACCTGGCTGAACTTCAGCTTGCCGTCTTCCAGGCGTTGCAGGCGTACCAGGTCGCCGACCTGTGCCACGTCGGCAGGCGACTGCGGCATACGGCCCATGGAATTGGTGTTCAGGAACGGCCGTGCCCACTTCATGGTGTCCCAGGCGACAGTGTCTTCCAGGCCGCTGCGGGTCATGACTTTCAGCCCGGTTTTAGTCACTTCAGTGACGATGGCAGGCTCGAGGCCGCCCAGCGGGCGCTGCTTGGCCAGCTCTTGCAGCCACGCGGCGCGGGTTTTACCCGGGAAGCGCGACTCAGGGCCGCGGTAGCCATGGCGTTCATCGTATTGGGAGAGGCCGTTGAGCACCGCGCTGTTGGCGATTTGTTGCATGTCGCTCGGCACCGTGGTGGTGACGCGGAAACCTTCGGTGTAGGCCTCGCTGCCATAGCGGCCAACCATTTCGGCACGGGCCATTTCGGCGACGTAGGGCGCGTTCACTTCCGGGGTCGGCACGTGATAGCTGGCGTTCAGCGGCTCGGCGAGGGCGGTCTGGTAGCTGGCCTGGTCGATTTTGCCGAGCTTGTACATGCGCCCGAGAATCCAGTCGCGACGTTCTTTGGCGCGCACCGGGTTGGCCAGTGGGTTGAAGCGCGACGGCGCCTTGGGCAGGCCGGCGATCATCGCCATTTGCGCGAGGCTGACGTCACGAATCGACTTGCCGTAGTACACCTGCGCAGCGGCATCAATGCCGTAGGCGCGGTTGCCCAGGTAGATCTTGTTGACGTAGAGCTCGAGGATCTCGTCCTTGGTCAGCTCACGCTCGATCTGCAGGGCCAGCAAAATCTCGTTGGTCTTGCGCGAGAAGCTGCGTTCGCTGGAGAGGAAGAAGTTCTTCGCCACCTGCATGGTGATGGTGCTGCCGCCGGTCTGGATGTGCCCGGACTTGACCAGTTGCGTCGCGGCGCGCATCAGGCTGCTGGGGTCGACGCCGTAGTGGTTGAGGAAGTTATCGTCCTCGGCTGACAGAAGCGCCTGTATGAACTGTGGGGGAATTTCCTGGAACTTGATAGGCGAGCGGCGCATTTCGCCAAACTCGGCAATCAGCTTGCCGTCGCTGCTGTACACCCTCAGCGGGATTTGCAACTGGACGCTTCTGAGCGAATCGACCGACGGGAGGTTGGGGCTAAGATACAGAAACGCACCGCTCACACCGAGTACGAGCGCGCAGATGACTGCGACAAAAGACCACCAGAAGAACTTCAGCAGGCGTATCAAGGCTTTTGGGTGTCCAGGTTGAGGGGTGGATTGCACGCGGGCCGGCGGACAGGAAAAAACGCCGGCCATTATAAGCAGTTTTCGCCCTGCCGGGTTAGCCGGCGGGCCCTCGCCACCGCTGCCTGCTGCCATGGCAGCAGCGGTGGCGGGCGATCAGGGAGCAACATGACATGCTTGGACGGCTTGGCAGGGATGCCGGTTCACTGTTGGGGGTAGAAATCACCGCCAATGCCATAAGAATGCTGCAGGTCCGCCGCCATCGCGGCCGTTGCCAGGTCACCGGCTGGGCCTGCCAGGCGCTGGCCGCACCGGGCGGTGGTGCGCAACTGGCGCAGGCGTTGGTGCAGGCCCACCGTCGCTGCGCCACGGCCCAGCGCAAGGTTGCCTTGGCGCTGCCTGCCTCGCAGGTCATCTGCAAGCTGTGCCAGTTACCCCAGGGCACCCACGTGCAGGACATCGAGACCCACCTGCTTGGCCAGGCAGACCAGTTGTTTCCATTCCCCATCGATGATCTGGCCCTGGATTTCCAGGTGGTCGGCGCATCCCGCTGCGATCCCGGCTTGGTGGATGTGGTGGTAGCCGGGTGTCGGCAAAGCCAGCTTGAACCCCTTGAAGCACTGTTTGGCGAGGCGGGTCTGGAGCTGGTAGCCATGGAGGTCGACAGCTTCGCCTTGCGCCGGGCGTTGCTGCCCGAGGGCGCTGCCGGCTGGGCGCTGGTGCAGCTGGAGGCGGACAAGCTGGTGCTGCATCTCTGGGCGCAAAGCCTGTTGCCTACGCGTCAGCAACTACCGCTTGGCGCTGCCTCGTGCTGGGTCGATGAGCTGGCGCGTTTGCTGGGGGGCGCCTGCGGGCGGTTGCAAGGCGTGGTGCTCGCCGGTGATGGCGCTGATACCGCCGATGCCCAGCGCCTGACACAGCGGCTGGGTATTGCCTGCCGCCTGGCCGTGCTGCCAGCGGGACTGGGTGCTGCCCCAGGCATGGCATTGGCCTATGGCTTGGCCATGGGAGGGCTGCGATGAATATTCGCATCAACCTGATGCCGTGGCGCGAGCGTCAGCGCGCGTCGGCGGTGCGGCGTTTTCAATGCGGTGTGGTTGCCAGCCTGGTTGTGGCGCTACTGGCTATGCTGCTGCTCGACCAGATGGCGCGGGCGCGTCTGGCGCGGCAGTTTGCAGCATTGGTTGAAACTCAGGCCCAGTTGAGTGCGCTGGACGCGCAGTTGGCGGCAGGCGCTGAACTGCGTACCGAGCGCGAAACGGTGCTTGCCGAGCACAGGGCGCTGGCCCAGCTCAGGGCCGGGCAATCTGTGCTGTCTGATTTGCTTGAGGGCCTGGAGCACAGCATGCCCAGCGGTGCGCAGTTGACCGAGCTGAGCCTGGAAGCCGGCAGGTTGCGCCTGGGCGGGCTGGCAGCGTCGCCATCGGTGGTCGCGCAGTTGATGCGCGAGCTTGAGGCAAGAGGCGTTGCCGCAGGGCTTGAAGTGGTGTTTTTGCGCCAGCGGCCCACGGGCGATGAGTTTCTGCTGCTGGCTCAGGTACCTGCCCCGTGAAAGTGCTGCTGGCACTGGATTGGCGGGGGGTGGTCGTCCGTTCGCGCCTGTTCAGGGTGGCGGCGCTGGCGCTGTCGATGTTGGCGGTCGGCGCTGCTGGCTGGGCCTCGGTTTTGCGCGAAACCGGGCAGCAGCTGCGTGAGGCCCAGGTGCTTGAACAGAGTGCGTTGCAAAGCCTTGCCGAGCGCAGGACGGAATTGGCCGAGCTTGACGGCGAGCGCCTGGCGTTGCAGCGCGCCCGGCAGATGCTGCAAGAGGCGCGCTGGCGGCTCGATGCCGGGGAGGGCATGAGCGACCTGTTGGACCAGTTGGCCCTGTCGGGGCACGAGCATGGGCTGGTTTTCGAGCGCGTCGATGTGCTGGCCGAGCAGCAGCCTGGCCCTGGCTATCACCGCCTGCCGCTGGATATCCAGGTGGTGGGCCACTACCCGTCGCTGCGCGCGTGGGTCGAGCAGAGCCTGCAGCGGTTGCGTCTGTTGCAGGTCACCCGTATCAGCCTGGCGGGTGTGGATAACTCGCAAGGCCTGGTTACTGCGCAGTTGCACCTGCAGGTGTACCGCGCCGCAGAGGCGCTGCCGGCCCCGGCTTCGCTCGCTGACGAGCCCGCGCAGGCGCTGGTCGTGCGCAGGCCTTTCGATCCCTTCAAGCCATGGTCATTCAGCGAACCCGATGGCGGGCTGGGGCGCATGCCGCTGGAACAACTGGCCATGGTGGGCAGCTTGTCGCGCGACGGCCGTCATCAGGCCCTGGTGCAGGCGGCAGGGCGGCTGCATCGGGTGCAAGAAGGCCAGCGCCTTGGCCGCGATGATGGGCGTGTGGTGCGAATCGATGCGCAGCAGATGGAAGTGCGCGAGCGGCTTTATATCGCCGGCGGCTGGCAGGAGCGGTCACGGTTTCTGGCACTCGTGACGGGTGCGCAAGGGGAGGTCATGGATGACGTTGAAACTCGCAATGCTGACACTGCTGCTGATGCTGTCGACGGGCTCGAAGGCGGGGCTATCGAAGGCTGAACCCATGTCGCTGAACTTCCAGGACGTGGATGTGCGTTCGGTGTTGCAGATAATGGCCGATTTTGCCGGCATCAACCTGGTGGCCAGCGATACCGTACAGGGCCGCATCACCCTGCGCCTTGAGCAGGTGGCGTGGGAGCAGGCGCTGGACATGGTGCTGCGCAGCAAAGGCCTGGGGCGGCGCATGGAGGGTGGCGTCATGCTGGTGGCGCCGCTCGCCGAGCTGGCGGGGCAGGGTGTCTACCTGGAGCAGGAGCCGGTGCAGCGCGAACTGATCGCCATTCATCACGCCAAGGCCGGGGAGCTGGCCGAGCTGCTGCTGGCCAGCCTGGCCGACGATGGCATTCTGGCCGGGCGTGGCAGCATCAGCGTAGATGCGCGTACCAATACGCTGGTGGTCGCGCAGCAGGCGAGCCGGCTGGTCGAAATCCACAAGCTTGTCGCCGAGCTGGATGTGCCTGTGCGCCAGGTCATGATCGAGGCGCGCATTGTCGAGGCGGGGGTGGATTACGAGCGGGCGTTAGGTGTGCGTTGGGGTCGCAACCTTTATGGGCAAGACGCGCGCCTTGGCAGCGACCTGTTCGTTGACCTGGGGGTGGACCGCGCCAGCTCCGCGCTGGGCGTTGGTTTGTTGCGCAGCGATGTGCTGCTGGACCTTGAGCTCAGTGCCATGGAAAAAAGCGGTAACGGCGAGATTATCTCCCAGCCCAAGGTAGTCACCGCCGACAAGGAAACCGCGCGCATTCTCAAAGGCACCGAGGTGCCCTACCAGGAAACCACTAAAAGCGGCGCTACCTCCATTTCCTTTCGCGAGGCCTCGCTATCGCTTGAGGTGACGCCGCAGATCACCCCGGACGGCAAGGTGCTGATGGCGGTGCGGGTTACCAAGGATGAGCCGGATTTCGTCAATGCCTTGAACAATGTGCCGCCGATCCGCAAGAACGAGGTAAACGCCAAGGTTCGTGTGGGTGATGGCGAGACCATTGTGATTGGTGGCGTCTACTCGACGTCGCAGAACAATGTGGTGGACAAGGTGCCATTTCTTGGCGATCTGCCGTATGTTGGGCGGCTGTTTCGACGCGATGCATTACAAGAGAAAAAATCCGAGCTGCTGGTCTTCCTGACTCCGCGTATCATGAGTGACCAGGCGATTGCTGTGAGTCGTTGATTCTGTGCGAAATTTGATACTTGTAGGGCCCATGGGTGCCGGTAAGAGCACCATCGGGCGCCTGTTGGCCAAAGAGCTGCGCCTGCTGTTCAAAGATTCCGACAAGGAAATCGAGCTGCGGACCGGCGCCAATATCCCGTGGATCTTCGACAAGGAAGGCGAGCCGGGCTTTCGTGACCGCGAGCAGGCGATGATCGCCGAGCTCTGCGAACTCGACGGCGTAGTGCTGGCCACGGGCGGCGGTGCAGTCATGCGTGCTGCCAACCGCGCCGCGCTGCACGCTGGCGGGCGGGTTATCTACCTGCACGCCTCGGTCGAACAGCAGGTCGGGCGCACTGCCCGTGACCGCAACCGGCCGCTGCTGCGCACCGCCAACCCAGAGGCCACCTTGCGTGCCTTACTGGAAGCGCGCGACCCGCTCTATCGCGAAATCGCCGATGTGATCGTGGAAACCGACGAACGGCCGCCGCGCATGGTGGTGCTCGAAATCCTCGATCAGTTGCACAGGTTGCCGCCCCGCTAAGCGGGGGTCTATGCTCGGCGACCAACGCCGAGACGGGGTTGAACGTCACCGCGCGCTGCTGCATTGATGGCACCGCGCCCAAGTACATTGTGGGGACACATGCAGACATTGAAGGTCGACCTGGGCGAGCGTAGCTACCCGATCTACATTGGCGAGGGCCTGCTGGACCAGCCCGAGCTGCTGGCGCCGCATATCGCCGGCCGGCAGGTCGCCATCGTTTCCAACGAAACCGTCGCTCCGCTGTACCTGGAGCGTCTGAGCAAGGCCCTGGGCGCCCGGTCGGTGCTGCCAGTGGTGTTGCCCGACGGCGAAGCCTTCAAGAACTGGGAAACCCTGCAACTGGTCTTCGATGCGCTGCTGACCGCGCGCCATGACCGGCGCACCACCGTGATTGCCCTCGGTGGCGGCGTAATCGGCGACATGGCCGGTTTTGCCGCTGCCTGCTACCAGCGTGGCGTCGACTTCATCCAGGTGCCGACCACGCTGCTGTCACAGGTCGACTCCTCGGTGGGTGGCAAGACGGGCATCAACCACCCGCTGGGCAAGAACATGGTGGGTGCGTTCTATCAGCCCAACGCCGTGCTGATCGACACCACCACCCTCAAGACGCTGCCCGCTCGCGAGCTGTCGGCAGGCCTTGCCGAGGTCATCAAGTACGGTCTGATCTGCGACAAGCCGTTTCTCGGCTGGCTCGAAGACAATATGCAGGCCCTGCGCGGCCTGGACAGCGTGGCACTGACCGAGGCCATCCGCCGCTCCTGCGCCGCCAAGGCCGCAGTGGTCGGTGCCGATGAACGCGAGTCCGGTGTGCGCGCCACGCTCAACCTTGGCCATACGTTTGGCCATGCCATCGAAACACACATGGGTTACGGCGTCTGGCTGCACGGCGAAGCGGTGTCAGCGGGCACGGTGATGGCCCTGGAGATGTCGATGCGCCTTGGCTGGATCGACCAGCCCGAGCGCGATCGCGGAATTCGCCTGCTGCAGGATGCAGGATTGCCGGTGGTGCCACCACAGGAAATGACCCCGGCGCATTTCATGGAGCATATGGCGGTCGACAAAAAAGTGCTCGATGGGCGCCTGCGCCTGGTGCTGTTGCGCCAGATGGGCGAAGCCGTCGTCACTGACGACTATCCGACAGAGGTTCTTCAGGCCACGTTGGCAGCGGATTACCGCGCGATCGTGGCCCAGCTTTGAGGTTGTGACAACGCAATGACCAGTCTGCATGCCGATGAGGCGTTTCTCGATCATTACCAGCTGAGCCATGATCCATTCGCGCCGCGAGTGCCTGGCTTCAAGTTCTTCCCCGCCCAGCGCAAGCCGGTGCTTGGGCAATTGCACCACCTGGCGCGCTACAGCCAGCTGATGCTGGTGGTTACCGGCCCTGTGGGCAGCGGCAAGACGCTGCTGCGCCAGGCCCTGGTGGCCAGCACCAACAAGCAGTCGGTGCAAAGCGTGGTGATTTCCGCGCGTGGCGCGGTGGGGGCTGCCGGTGTACTGGGCCAGGTCGCGCAGTCGCTGAACGTCGGCGAAGCCGCGGTACAGCCGATCCTGTCGCAGGTGGTGCAACTGGCGCTGACCGGCCAGGAAGTCTACTTGCTGGTAGACGATGCGGAACAACTTGATGACTCGGCACTCCAAGCGTTGCTGGAGTTGGCGGCAGGCGTCGCGGAAGGGCGTCCGCACGTGTTCCTGTTCGGTGAGCCGTCGCTGATTGCCGCGCTGGACGAGTTGCAGTTCGAGGAAGAGCGCTTCCATGTCATCGAACTGGCACCCTACAGCGAGGATGAAACACGCGAGTACATGGAGCAGCGCCTGGAAGGGGCTGGCCGAGGTATCGACGTGTTCACCCGCGAGCAGATCGCCGACATCCACGAAAACTCCGACGGGTGGCCTGGGACCATCAACCAGGTTGCCCGCGATACCTTGATCGAAGCCATGATCGCCAGCCGCACCACGGTCAAGCGACCATCCATGGGGTTCAAAATGCCTAAGAAACACGTGCTTGCGCTGTCTGCAGTGGTCGTGGTCGCCGTTGGCGCAGCAGTCCTGATGCCGAAGAAGGGCGACAAGGCGCCGACCGAGGCGCCTGCTGCCCAGGCCCAACTGCCATTGGGGCAACAGGGCAATGGCGCGCCCAATATCGAATTCTCCGGCTCCTCGCAGCCAATGCCGCTGCCGCTGGTCGGCCAGTCGCAGCCGGTCATGCGCGAGCCGCTGGCGCAGGCCGCCGGCATGGGTGAAGGTGATGAAGCCGGCCCTGCAGGCAACACCGAGCTGCAGCCGTCGGCACCGTCTGCCGCCGTGCCGCCAACCGTGACCACCATTGCCCCGCCGCAAGGCGCCACGGCAAGCGCTGCGCCGACTCCGGCACAACCTGTGACCACAACGCCGGTTGCGCCAGCGCAAAAACCGGTCGCAACCCAGCCAGCCAAGCCGGTTGCACCTGCCAAGCCGGCAACCGCGCCAACCCAGGTCGCTTCAGCCAAGCCTGCAGAAAAACCCGCAGCTGGCGGCGCTGGCAACAGCAGCTGGTACAGCGGCCAGAAAGCCGGTAATTACGTGGTGCAGATCTTTGGTACCAGCTCCGAAGCGTCGGCCCAGGCGTTCGTCAAGGCGCAGGGTGGCGACTATCGCTACTTCCGTAAAAATCTGCAGGGCAAGCCGCTTTATGTAGTCACCTATGGCAACTTCGCCAGCCGTGACGCCGCTGCTGCTGCCATCAAGAACTTGCCAGCCAAGGTCCAGGCTGGTAAACCTTGGCCACGTACCGTCGGCAGCGTCCAACAAGAGCTGGCCACGGCCCGCTGATAACCTTCCGGGCGGCATCACCCCCGCCGCCCAGTTGCTGAGCGACTTCCAGCTTTCAACTAGCCTGCTGCGCCTGAGCGCGGCAGGCTTTTCTGTCCCAGACTGCCGGCCACAAGCCCTTCCTTGCAGTCATGGCTGAAACGCTTCAGACTCAAGCCAAGCCGGTATCACGGCTAATGGCGCAAAAACATTCAAAATTGCGACATAAATTTTCAATGGTGAGACATGAAAATTTGTGGGCATCGCTGTCGCTGTGCAACAATGGTTTTCCATGGCCACCGCAAAAAAGCTGGCGTTTGATCGGCGTGGATGGTAAGTGGTTGTTAAAAAAGAGATTTGCCTCCGGTTGAGAGGTGAACCTGGTGAGAAAGTGTCTATGAAAACAGGTCTGTACCATCCCGAAGAATTCAAGGACAACTGTGGTTTTGGCCTGATCGCCCATATGACGGGCGAACCGAGCCACCACCTTCTGCAAACCGCCATGCAGGCCTTGACCTGCATGACCCACCGCGGCGGTATCAACGCCGACGGCAAGACCGGCGACGGTTGCGGTCTGCTCATGCAGAAGCCCGATCAATTCCTGCGTGCCATGGCCCAGGAACACTTTGCCGTCGAGCTGCCCAAGCAGTACGCCGTCGGCATGGTGTTCTTCAACCAGGACCCGGTCAAAGCCGAAGCTGCGCGCGCCAACATGAACCGCGAAATCGCCAACGCCGGCCTTGCGCTGGTTGGCTGGCGCAAGGTTCCGATCGACACCAGCGTGCTGGGCCGCCTGGCCCTTGAGCGCCTGCCGCAGATCGAACAGGTGTTCATTGGCGGCGAAGGCCTGAGCGATCAGGAATTCGCGATCAAGCTGTTCAGTGCCCGTCGCCGCTCGTCCGTGGCCAACGCCCACGACGCCGACCACTACATCTGCAGCTTCTCGCACAAGACCATCATCTACAAAGGCCTGATGATGCCGCGCGATCTTGCGGCGTTCTACCCAGACCTCAGTGACGAGCGCCTGCAAACCGCAATCTGCGTGTTCCACCAGCGCTTCTCCACCAATACCCTGCCGAAATGGCCGTTGGCGCAGCCGTTCCGCTTCCTCGCCCACAACGGCGAGATCAACACCATTACCGGCAACCGCAACTGGGCCATGGCCCGTCGCACCAAGTTCGCCAACGACCAGATCCCCGACCTCGAAGAGCTCGGCCCGCTGGTCAACCGCGTCGGTTCCGACTCTTCGAGCATGGACAACATGCTGGAGCTGATGGTGACCGGCGGCATCGACCTGTTCCGTGGCGTGCGCATGCTGGTGCCGCCAGCATGGCAGAACGTCGAGACCATGGACGCCGACCTGCGCGCCTTCTACGAATACAACTCCATGCACATGGAGCCGTGGGACGGCCCGGCCGGTATCGTCATGACCGAAGGCCGCCACGCGGTGTGCCTGCTCGATCGCAACGGCCTGCGCCCGGCGCGCTGGGTCACCACCACCAACGGCTACATCACCATCGCCTCGGAAATCGGCGTGTGGGGCTACCAGCCTGAAGACGTGGTTGCCAAAGGCCGTGTCGGCCCAGGGCAGATCCTCGCCGTGGACACCGAGACCGGGCAGATCCTCGACACCGATGCCATCGACAACCGCCTGAAGTCGCGCCACCCCTACAAGCGCTGGCTGCGTCAGCACGCCACGCGTATCCAGGCGACGCTGACCGATGACCAGGGCGCGGCCAGCTACGATGCTGACCAGCTCAAGCAATACATGAAGATGTTCCAGGTAACCTTCGAGGAACGTGACCAGGTACTGCGCCCACTCGGCGAGCAGGGCCAGGAAGCGGTCGGTTCGATGGGTGACGACACGCCGATGGCGGTGCTGTCGCAGCGCGTGCGCTCGCCGTTCGACTTCTTCCGCCAGCAATTCGCCCAGGTCACCAACCCGCCGATCGACCCGCTGCGCGAAGCGATCGTGATGTCGCTGGAAATCTGCCTGGGCGCCGAGCGCAACATCTTCCAGGAATCCCCAGAGCACGCCTCGCGGGTTATCCTCAGCTCCCCGGTGATCTCGCCCGCCAAGTGGCGTTCGCTGATGAACCTGGAGCGCGAAGGCTTCGACCGCCAGCTGATCGACCTCAACTACGAGCAAGGCGTCGGCCTGGAAGCTGCCATCCGCAACATCGCCGATCAGGCCGAAGAAGCGGTGCGCAGCGGCAAGACCCAGCTGGTGCTGAGCGACCGTTACATCGCGCCGGGCAAACTGCCGGTGCATGCCTCGCTTGCCGTGGGTGCAGTGCACCACCGTCTGACCGAGCAGGGCCTGCGGTGCGACAGCAACATCCTGGTCGAAACCGCCACTGCCCGTGACCCACACCACTTTGCCGTGCTGCTGGGCTTCGGCGCCTCGGCGGTGTACCCGTACCTCGCTTACGAGGTGCTGGCCGACCTGATCCGCACCGGCGAAGTGCTGGGCGATCTGGACGAGGTGTTCAAGTACTACCGCAAAGGCATCTCCAAGGGCCTGCTGAAGATCCTGTCGAAGATGGGTATCTCCACCATTACCTCGTACCGTGGCGCGCAGCTGTTCGAAGCCATTGGCCTGGCCGAGGAAGTGGTTGGCCTGAGCTTCAAGGGCGTGTCCAGCCGCATCAAGGGCGCGCGTTTCGTCGACCTGGAAAACGACCAGAAGCTGCTCGCCGCCGAAGCCTGGAGCGCGCGCAAGCCGATCCAGCAAGGCGGCCTGCTCAAGTTCGTGCATGGCGGTGAATACCACGCCTACAACCCGGACGTGGTCAACACCCTGCAGGCCGCTGTGCAGCAGGGCGACTACGCCAAGTTCAAGGAATACACCACGCTGGTCGACAAGCGCCCGGTGTCGATGATCCGCGACCTGTTGAAAGTCAAAGAGGCCGAACAGCCGCTGGCGCTGGAGCAGGTCGAGCCGCTGGAGGCAATCCTCAAGCGCTTCGACTCGGCCGGTATCTCGCTGGGTGCGTTGTCGCCAGAGGCTCACGAAGCCCTGGCCGAGGCGATGAACCGCCTGGGTGCGCGTTCCAACTCCGGTGAAGGCGGTGAAGACCCGGCGCGCTACGGCACCATCCGCAGCTCGAAAATCAAGCAGGTGGCCACCGGCCGCTTCGGCGTCACCCCCGAGTACCTGGTCAACGCCGAAGTGCTGCAGATCAAGGTTGCACAGGGCGCCAAGCCCGGCGAAGGCGGGCAACTGCCTGGCGGCAAGGTCAACGGCCTGATCGCCAAGCTGCGTTATGCAGTGCCGGGCGTCACGCTGATTTCGCCGCCGCCGCACCACGACATCTACTCGATCGAAGACCTGGCGCAGCTGATCTATGACCTCAAGCAGGTCAACCCGCAGGCGCTGGTGTCGGTCAAGCTGGTTGCAGAGGCCGGCGTTGGTACCATCGCCGCAGGCGTGGCCAAGGCCTATGCCGACCTGATCACCATTTCTGGCTACGATGGCGGCACCGGCGCGTCGCCGCTGACCTCGATCAAGTACGCTGGCGCCCCGTGGGAACTGGGCCTGGCTGAAACCCACCAGACCCTGCGCGGCAACGACCTGCGCGGCAAGGTACGGGTACAGACCGACGGCGGCCTGAAAACCGGCCTGGACGTGATCAAGGCAGCCATCCTCGGCGCCGAGAGCTTCGGCTTCGGCACCGCGCCAATGATCGCACTGGGCTGCAAGTACCTGCGTATCTGCCACCTGAACAACTGCGCCACCGGCGTTGCCACGCAGAACGACAAGTTGCGCAAGGACCACTACATCGGCACCGTCGATATGGTGATCAACTTCTTCACCTTCGTGGCCGAAGAAACCCGTGAATGGCTGGCGCGCCTTGGCGTGCGTAGCCTGGGTGAGCTGATCGGCCGCACCGACCTGCTCGACGTGCTGCCAGGTGACACCGAGCGCCAGCAGTACCTCGACCTGAGCCCGCTGCTGGGCAGCTCGCACATTCCGGCCGACAAGCCGCAGTTCTGCGAAGTGGAAAACAACCCGCCGTTCGACAAGGGCGAGCTGGCCGAGAAGATGGTCGAAATGGCCCTGCCGGCCATCCGCGACCAGGCCGGTGGCGAGTTCAGCCTCGACATCTGCAACTGCGACCGCTCCATCGGTGCGCGCATCTCGGGTGAAATCGCCCGTCTGTACGGCAACCAGGGCATGGCGGCCAAGCCGATCAGCTTCCGCTTCAAGGGCACTGCCGGGCAGAGCTTCGGCGTGTGGAACGCCGGTGGCCTGAACCTGCACTTGGAAGGCGATGCCAACGACTACGTCGGCAAAGGCATGACCGGTGGCAAGGTCACCATCGTGCCACCTGCCGGCAGCCCGTTCGCAACCCAGCACAGCGCCATTGTCGGCAACACCTGCCTGTACGGCGCAACCGGCGGCAAGCTGTTTGCTGCAGGTACTGCCGGCGAGCGCTTCGCTGTACGTAACTCCGGCGCCCACGCTGTGGTCGAGGGCACCGGCGATCACTGCTGTGAATACATGACCGGCGGCTTTGTCTGCGTTCTGGGCAAGACCGGTTACAACTTCGGTTCTGGCATGACGGGCGGTTTCGCCTACGTGCTCGACATGGATAACTCCTTCGTCGACAAACTCAACCACGAGCTGGTGGAAATCCAGCGCATCAGTGGGGAGGCGATGGAGGCCTACCGTAGCCATCTGGCGCGGGTCCTGGGCGAGTATGTAGACGAGACTGGCAGTGAGTGGGGGCGTGAGCTCTCCGAGAACCTGGACGACTATGTGCGGCGCTTCTGGCTGGTCAAGCCGAAGGCGGCCAACCTCAAGCAACTGTTGTCCAGCACACGTGCCAACCCGCAGTAAAAACAGCTGCAAGTGGCAAGCCTCAAGCTGCAAGTAACAGCAGCTCGAGGTTTGCCCGGCTTAAGTGATCGTCTTGTGGCTTGCAGCTAATCGCTTGCAGCTGCTGTAAAGAGGTTTTGAAAAATGGCTGAACGTCTGAGCAACGACTTCCAGTTCATCGAAGTGGGGCGTAAAGACCCGAAGAAAAAGCTGCTGCGCCAGCGCAAGAAGGAGTTCGTGGAGATCTACGAACCGTTCAAGCCGCAGCAGTCCGTGGAGCAGGCGCACCGTTGCCTGGGCTGCGGTAACCCGTATTGCGAATGGAAATGCCCGGTCCACAACTTCATCCCCAACTGGCTGAAGCTGGTGTCCGAAGGCAACATCCTGGCGGCCGCGGAGCTTTCGCACCAGACCAACACCCTGCCTGAAGTGTGTGGCCGCGTGTGCCCGCAAGACCGTCTGTGCGAGGGTGCCTGCACCCTGAACGACGGTTTTGGCGCCGTGACCATCGGCTCGGTCGAGAAGTACATCACCGACACCGCCTTCGCCATGGGCTGGCGCCCGGACATGTCCAAGGTCAAGCCGACCGGCAAGCGTGTCGCCATCATCGGTGCCGGCCCTGCAGGCCTGGGCTGTGCCGACGTGCTGGTGCGCGCCGGGGTCACCCCGGTGGTGTTCGACAAGAACCCCGAGATCGGTGGCCTGCTGACCTTCGGTATTCCTGAGTTCAAGCTGGAAAAGACCGTGCTGAGCAATCGGCGCGAGGTATTCACCGGCATGGGCATCGAGTTCCGCCTCAATACCGAGATTGGCCGCGACATCAGCATGGAGCAGCTGCTGGCCGAGTACGATGCGGTGTTCATGGGCATGGGCACCTACACCTACATGAAGGGTGGCTTCCCGGGTGAAGACCTGCCAGGTGTTCACGATGCGCTGGACTTCCTGATCGCCAACGTCAACCGCAACCTGGGCTTTGAAAAGTCGCCGGAAGACTTCGTCGACATGCAGGGCAAGAAGGTCGTGGTACTCGGCGGCGGCGACACCGCGATGGACTGCAACCGCACCTCGATTCGCCAAGGCGCCAAGGCGGTAACCTGCGCCTATCGCCGTGACGAGGCGAACATGCCTGGCTCGCGCAAAGAGGTGAAGAACGCCAAGGAAGAGGGCGTGAAGTTCCTCTACAACCGCCAGCCTATCGCCATTGTTGGCGAGGACAAGGTTGAAGGCGTGAAGGTGGTCGAGACCCGTCTCGGCGAACCGGATGCCCGTGGCCGCCGCAGCCCCGAGCCGATCCCGGGCTCCGAAGAAATCCTCCCGGCCGATGCCGTGGTGATCGCCTTCGGCTTCCGCCCAAGCCCGGCGCCGTGGTTCGAGCAGCATGGCATCCAGATGGACAGCCAGGGCCGTGTGGTAGCGCCCGAGCAAGGCAAGTTCAAGCACCAGACCAGCAACCCGAAAGTGTTTGCCGGTGGCGACATGGTGCGTGGCTCGGACCTGGTGGTGACGGCGATCTTCGAAGGCCGTACGGCCGCTGAAGGCATCCTGGACTACCTGGAAGTCTGAGGTGTCGCGCTACTGTAGGAGCGGCCTTGTGTCGCGATGGGGCGCAGAGCGCCCCCCGGCGATTTTGCCTGCAGCCGAGATCCCCTGGGCCGCGCTGCGGCCCATCGCGACACAAGGCCGCTCCTACAGGCAGCTACATAGCGGCTTTGTGTACAAGAACGCTTGACCCAAAGCATCCAATAGACAAAACGCATGGCCATGGCCGTGCCTTTTGTGCTCGCGTCTGAGAAAATGCCCGCACTTTTTTTCCGGATGCCGACATGACTGCCCTGAAGAACGATCGTTTCCTGCGTGCGCTGCTCAAGCAACCCGTAGACGTCACCCCGGTCTGGATGATGCGCCAGGCCGGCCGCTATCTGCCGGAGTATCGCGCCAGCCGTGCCAAGGCCGGCGACTTCATGAGCCTGTGCATGAACCCGCAGTTCGCCTGCGAGGTCACCCTGCAGCCGCTGGAGCGCTACCCGCTGGACGCCGCGATCCTGTTCTCGGACATCCTCACCATCCCCGACGCCATGGGCCTGGGCCTGTACTTCGAAACCGGCGAAGGCCCGCGTTTCAAGAAGGTCGTCAGCACCCTGGCAGACATCGAAGCGCTGCCTATTCCTGACCCGCAGAAAGACCTCGGTTACGTGATGGACGCGGTCAGCACCATCCGTCGCGAGCTCAATGGTCGCGTGCCGCTGATCGGTTTCTCCGGCAGCCCGTGGACCCTGGCAACCTACATGGTCGAAGGCGGTTCTTCCAAGGACTTCCGTAAAACCAAGGCCATGGCCTACGACAACCCCCAGGCCCTGCACCTGCTGCTGGACAAGCTTGCCCAGTCGGTCACCAGCTACCTCAACGGCCAGATCCTGGCCGGTGCCCAGGCGGTACAGATCTTCGATACCTGGGGCGGCAACCTGTCGGCGGCGGCCTACCAGGAATTCTCCCTGGCCTACATGCGCAAGATCGTCAGCGGGCTGATCCGCGAGCATGACGGGCGCAAAGTGCCGGTCATTTTGTTCACCAAGAACGGCGGTATGTGGCTGGAGAGCATTGCCGAAGCCGGTGCCGATGCCCTGGGCCTGGACTGGACCTGCGAAATCAGCGACGCCCGCCGCCGTGTCGGTGACAAGGTTGC
Source organism: Pseudomonas farsensis (assembly GCF_014268805.2). Lineage (GTDB taxonomy): Bacteria > Pseudomonadota > Gammaproteobacteria > Pseudomonadales > Pseudomonadaceae > Aquipseudomonas > Aquipseudomonas farsensis. The sequence continues at coordinate 242,641 of NZ_JABWRF020000002.1, read as the reverse complement.
CCTGCAAGGCAATATGGACCCGACCGTGCTGTACGCAAACCCTGCGGCCATCCGCAAGGAAGTTGCGCGCATTCTGGAGAGCTACGGCCATGGCAGCGGCCATGTGTTCAACCTCGGCCACGGCATCACCCCCGAGGTGGACCCAGAGCACGCCGGGGTGTTTATCAATGCCGTGCACGAGTTGTCGGCGAAGTATCACCCGTAAACCAGCAGCGCCCCGGGCCGCTTCTGCGTGATCTTGCGCAAGCGGCACCGGGCTTGTGGCTGGATTAAGCTTCAATTCAGCGATCGTCGGTAATCTGTGGCCATCAAAACGCAAACAGGACCGATCATCATGAAAACTCGCTACCTCGCGCTCATTCTCGCCCCTCTGTTCAGCACCGCTGCTTTGGCTACCAGCTACACAGGCCCAGGCGCCGAGTCCGTGACCACCGTTGCTGCCGCCAACAAAGCCGCTGACGATACTCCTGTCGTGCTGCAGGGCTACGTGATCAAGAAGATCAACAACGACGACAAGTACGAGTTCAAGGACAGCACCGGCACCATCACTGTCGAGATCGATAACGAAGACCTCCCGCCAACCCCGTTCAACGACAAGACCAAGGTCAAGCTGACCGGCGAGGTGGAAAAGCACCTGATGAGCCGTGAAGTGGATGTGGACATCGTCGAGATCATCAACTGATCGCGGATTGAACCACAGGCGACGCGTCCTCGTGTAGGAGCGGCCTTGTGTCGCGAGAGGGCTGCGAAGCAGGCCCGGGATTTATGCATCACGCGGATATCCTGGGGCTGCTCCGCAGCCCTCTCGCGACACAAGGCCGCTCCTACACGGGCCGCGTAACGAAAACCTCAGAATGCTTTAGGCGCCAAGCGGCTCAGCCGCAGCGCCACCAGCAACGCCACCGCCAGCAGGCTGCCGATAAACAGCCCGATGCCATCCCAGCCCCAGTGGTGCCAGAACACCCCGCCCGCCGTACCCGCCACACTCGACCCCGCGTAATAGCAGAACAGGTACAGCGACGACGCCTGGCCTTTGGCCTTGAGCGCGCGGCGGCCGATCCAGCTGCTGGCCACCGAGTGCGCGCCAAAGAAGCCAAAGGTGAACACCAGCATGCCGACGATGATCATCGAAAGCGGGCTTGCCAGGGTCATCAGCATGCCGCCAGCCATCACCACGATGCTTACCCAGAACACCCTGCGCCGGCCTAGCCGGTCGGCCAGAGCGCCCACTTGGGCCGAGCTGTAGATACCCGCCAGGTACACGACCGAGAGCAACCCCACCAGCGCCTGGTTCATATGGTAGGGCCCGGCCAGCAGCCGGTAGCCAATGTAGTTGAACAGGGTGACGAAGGCCCCCATCAGCAGGAAGGCTTCAAGGAACAGCCACGGCAGGCCGGCGTCCTTGAAGTGCATGACGAAGCCATCGAGCAAGCTGCGCGGGTTCATGGCCTGGGGGCGGAAATTGCGCGACTCAGGCAGCACTTTCCAGAACACCGCCGCTGCCACCAGGGCCAGGCCGCCGATCACCAGCATCGCCGTGTGCCAGCTGACAAAGTCGATCAGCACGCCGGTAATCAGCCGCCCGCTCATTCCGCCGATGGCATTGCCACCGATATACAGCCCCATCGCCAGGCCGATGTGCTGTGGGTGGATCTCTTCGCTCAGGTAGGTCATTGCCACCGCCGCCAGGCCGCTCAGCGACAGGCCGACCAGCGCGCGCGTGGCGAGTACCAGCTCCCAGCTCGGCATCACTGCACTGGCCAGCGTGGCGAGCGCGGCGCAGGCCAGGGCGAACACCATCACCGGCTTGCGCCCAAGGCGGTCGGATATAGGGCCGGTGATCAGCAGGCCGATGGCGAGCATGGCGGTGGCCACCGACAGCACCAGGCTGCTCTGCGCGGCATTGATGGCGAACTCCTGCGACAACAGCGGCATCATCGGCTGCACGCAGTAGAGCAGGGCAAAGGTCGCAAAACCGCCGCTGAACAGCGCCAGCACGGTCTTCATGAATGCGGGGGTGCCTTTTTCGATCCAGATATCGCTGCGGGCGGGTTCAGCTTGAAGGGGCAGGGGAGCTACGGCGGATCTCACGGGTTTTACCTCGGGCGCGGGGCCAGGTGCTGCGATGGAAAAATCATATAGCTCACTAACGATTGCATCCAATATATTGTTCGACCTGTTTAAGACGTTTTACGACTTGTTTGGAGCAAGCATGGAACTGCGTCACCTGCGCTACTTCATCGCCGTGGCCGAGGAGCTGCACTTTGGCCGTGCCGCCCAGCAACTGGGTATCTCGCAGCCTCCCCTGAGCCAGCAAATCCAGGCCCTTGAGCAAGAGCTGGGTGCACGCCTGTTCGAGCGCACCAACCGCCGGGTCGAGTTGAGCGAGGCAGGCCGGCTGTTCCTCGACGAGGCCCGGCAGGTGCTGGCGCAGGTAGACAAAGCCGCAGATGTGGCGCGACGAGCGCAGTTGGGTGAGCTGGGCGAGATGAAGGTCGGCTTCACCTCTTCGGCGCCGTTTACCTCACGTATTCCCCGTGCGATCCATGCCTTTCGCCAGCGCTTTCCCTCGGTGCACCTGAACCTCAAGGAAATGAGCAGCCGCGAGGTGGTGCAGGCGGTATTCGACGAGTCGATCGAGGTGGGCTTGATGCGCCCCCTGCCATTGCCCGAGGGCATCCGCTGCACCGAGCTGTTCCGCGAGCCGCTGGTCGCCGTGCTCAACGCTTCGCACCCGCTGGCAGCGGGCAGCGAGCAGGGCCTGTACATGCAGGCGCTGGCCCACGAGCCGTTCGTGTTTTTCCCTCGCAGCTACGGCAGTGGCTTGCATGCGCAACTGCTGAGCCTGGCGCGCCAGGCCGGGTTCAGCCCGCACTTTGCCCAGGAGGCGGGCGAGGCGATGACCATTATCGGGCTGGTGTCGGCGGGGCTTGGCGTGTCGGTGTTGCCGGCGTCGTTCCAGCGCATGCGCATCGATGGGGTGGTGTACCGCACCTTGCTCGACGAGCAGGCCATGACGGCGGTGTGGCTGGTACGTCGCGAAGCACCGGGCTCGGCGATGGCCAATGCCTTTGCCGCGCTGCTGGCGGGGCAGGATGCGCCCGAAGGTGCTGGCTAAACACCGGTACTGCTCACATACTCGGGCATTCGTTGATACACGGAGGTCTGACATGCGGCGCGTGGTTTTCAATCAGAAAGGTGGCGTAGGCAAGTCGAGCATTGCCTGTAATCTCGCAGCGGTGAGTGCCAGTGAAGGCTATCGGACCCTGCTGATCGACCTGGACGCCCAGGCCAACTCGACCCAGTACCTGACCGGCCTTACCGGCGACGATATCCCCATGGGGATCGCCGACTTTTTCAAGCAGTCGCTGTCCAGCGGCCCGTTTTCGAAGAAGAACAAGGTGGATATCTACGAAACCCCGTTCGACAACCTGCATGTGGTCACGGCCACGGCGGAGCTTGCCGACCTGCAGCCCAAGCTTGAGGCCAAGCACAAGATCAACAAGCTGCGCAAACTGCTTGAAGAGCTGGACGAAGACTATGACCGGATCTACATCGATACGCCGCCTGCCTTGAATTTTTATGCGGTTTCGGCGCTGATTGCCGCTGATCGCGTACTAATCCCCTTCGATTGCGACAGCTTCTCGCGCCAGGCGCTGTATGGCCTGCTCGCCGAAATCGACGAGCTCAAGGAAGACCACAACGAGGAGCTGGAGGTAGAAGGCATCGTCGTCAACCAGTTCCAGGCCCGCGCCAGCCTGCCCCAACAGATGCTCGACGAGCTAGTGGCCGAGGGTTTGCCGGTGTTGCCGGTGTACCTGACCAGTTCCGTGAAGATGCGCGAGTCGCACCACGCCAGCTTGCCGCTGATTCACCTGGAACCACGGCACAAGCTCACCCAGCAGTTTGTCGAGTTGCATGATTTGCTGGAGCGCAGTGCGTAAGAGTTGTGCTGCTGCTCAAATCGGGCGCCGCCTTGGCGGCGCATCGCAGGCTATCGCCACCCCACAGCGCTCGCCCATCCACATATCGATGCCGTCTACGCGGTCAGTGTAGGAGCGGCCTTGAGTCGCGAAAGGGCTGCGGAGCAGCCCCAGGATCTGAGCACCCACCAGAATCGCTGGGGCTGCTTCGCAGCCCTTTCGCGACACAAGGCCGCTCCTACACAATCAAAAGCGACTTGCCCGAAACCATAGAATCTCCCACAGGGATGGAGTCGCCCTTGATTTTGTGGGAGCTGGCGCCAGCCTGCGATAGGGCCATCGGTAATTGGCCCAAGGCTCAGGACGAACAGCTTATTTCCAGGTGCTTGCCCCACTCAGGCGGCCGTTCGGCGTAGGCCTGCATCCCTTCCTGCTCGTCGAACGGCGTGCTCAACACCTGGTGCAAGCGCCGCACTTCGCTGTAATCCCCGGCCTCGGCCGCTTCGATGGCTTTCTGCGCCAGGTAGTTGCGCAGCACGTATAGGGGGTTGACCGCATGCATGCGCTCGCGCCGGCCTTCGGCGTTGCCCGGCTCGCGTTCGCAGCGGGCCAGGTAGTCGGCGGCCCAGGCGTCGAACCCGGCCAGGTCGATGAAGTCGTTGCGCAGCACCTGCAAGGCATCGGGCAGCGGCTGCTCGCCCAGGCGACGGAAGAACAGCGTGTAGTCCACGCCGCCGCTCTGCATGCGTTGCAGCAACTGCTCGACCAGCGCCAGGTCGTTGTCCTCGGCGCTGGTCAGCCCCAGGCGACGGCGCATCAGGTCGAGGTAGTGCGCCTGGTACAGCGGCAGGAACAGTTCCAGCGCGGCCTTGAGCGCCTCGACGTCGATCACTGTGGTCAGCGCCTGGGCTAGCGCGCTGAGGTTCCAGTGGGCGATGGGCACTTGGTTGGCATAGCTGTAGCGGCCACGGTCGTCGGAGTGGTTGCAGATGAAGTTAGCGTCGAAGTCGTCCAGAAACGCATAGGGGCCAAAATCGAAGGTAATGCCCAGGATCGACATGTTGTCGGTGTTCATCACCCCATGGCAGAAACCATAGGCCTGCCAGCGGGCGATCAGCTCGGCGTTGCGTTCGACGATGCTGCGGAACATCGCCAGATAGGGCTGCTCGGCGCTGACGCACTCGGGGTAGTGTTGCTGTAGCACGTGGTCGATCAGCACACGCTGCTGCTCGGGCTGGCGGGTGTAGTAGAAGTATTCGAAATGCCCGAAGCGCACGTGGCTCTGCGCCAGGCGCAGCAGCATGGCCGCGCTTTCCTGGGTTTCACGCCACACCGGGGTGCTCGAACCGATCACGCACAGCGCACGGCTGCTGGGGATGCCCAGCGCGTGCAGCGCTTCGCTGCCCAGAAACTCGCGGATCGACGAGCGCAGCACGGCGCGGCCGTCGCCCATGCGCGAATACGGCGTCTGGCCAGCGCCCTTGAGGTGCAGGTCCCAGTGCTCGCCGGCATCGTTGAGCACCTCGCCCAGCAGCAGGCCGCGGCCATCGCCCAGGCGAGGGTTGTAAGAGCCGAACTGATGGCCGGAATACACCATGGCCCGGGGTTCGGCTTCGGCCCACAGCTTGTGGCCGCTGAACAGCTCGGCAAACACCGGCAGTTCGGCCTGGGCCGGGTCGAGGTCGAGCAGGGCCATGGCAGAGGCGCTGGCAACCACCAGGCGCGGGTCGGCGATGGGGTCGGGCAGGACTTCGGTCGAGTACGTATCGCCGAGGGCGGCGAAGCGGTTGTCGAAGGTGAGGTGGTCGAGGGACTTCACTGGCCTGCTCCGCAGTTGGGCTGATCGCAGGGCCAGCCCGGCACCACGTGGCGTGCGTGGCAGCGGGCTTGCCCGGTGATGCGGTGATGGATGCTGGGCATCATTCTCGGGGTCATGCCCGCTGGCGTCCACTCACACCGGTGGCGTGCTATCGGGTTTGTGCTCCAGCGCTATTTGCTGCTGCTTGCCGTTCTTTGTGTCCATCAGGAACACCTCCACCTGGCGTACCGAAATCTTGATGCCGTGGGCCTTGAACTCGCGGTTGATGTAGCGGTTGAGCTCATCCAGGGTCGGGTTGCGGTCGCCCAGGTCACGCACGTGCATACGCAGTTCGTGGTCCAGCGAGCTTTCGCCAAAATTGAGGAAGTACACGATCGGCTCTGGGTCCTTGAGCACGCGTGGGTTCTCGTGGGCGCCCTTGAGCAGCAGGTCGCGTACCAGGTCCAGGTCCGAGCCGTAGTCGATGCCAAGCTTGAGCGTCACGCGGGTGACCGTGTCGGTCAGCGACCAGTTGATCAACTGCCCGGTAATGAAGGTCTTGTTGGGGACGATGATGTCCTTGCGGTCGAAGTCGGTAATGGTGGTTGCACGAATGCGAATACGGCTGACGGTGCCCGACAAGTTGCCGATGGTGATGGTGTCGCCGATGCGCACCGGGCGCTCGAACAGGATCATGATGCCGGAGATGAAGTTGGCGAAGATCTCCTGCATACCAAAACCAAGCCCCAGCGACAGCGCCGCCACCAGCCATTGCAGCTTGTCCCAGCTCACCCCGAGGGTGGCCAGGGTGCTGACGATGCCGACCCCGGCGATCACGTAGGAGAGCAAGGTGGTAATGGCGTAGGCGCTGCCTTGGGCGAGGTTCAGCCGCGACAGCACCAACACTTCCAGCAGGCCTGGCAGGTTGCGCGCCAGGGCCACGGCAATACCGCCGATGACCAACGCCCCGAGCAGGTCGCCGAGGCTGATCGGCACCATGCTGGCGGCAGCGCCAGTACCGCTTGAATATTCGTAGAGAGTGACGTTGTTCAGGTACGAGAACACGGTGATCAGGTCGGCCCAGACCCAGTACAGCCCGCCAATGAAGCCGCCTAGCAAAGCCAGGCGGATCAGGCGCAGCGACTGCTGGTTGACCTGTTCGATATCCAGCGTCGGTTCTTCGACCAGCACTTCGCCATCAAGCCCTTCCTTGGCCGCCTGACGCTTGCTCAGGGCGCGCTGGTAGGCCAGGCGCCGTGCGGCCACCGACAGGCCGCGCACGAACGCCGCCTCGATGACCAGCCAGAACAGCAGCAGGTACAGGGTGTAGATCAGCCGGTCGGTGAGTTTGAGCGCGGTGTAGTAATAGCCAAAGCATACGGCGACGAACAGCGCGATCGGCAGCGCGGTAAACGCCACCCCGACGGCCTTGCGGAACAGCGAGGTGTTGCGGTGCGCGGGGCTGCTCAACAGCAGGCGGCTGAGCAACCAGGCCATCAGCGCATAGCAGGTCAGCACCACGCCGATGCCCAGCACGTCGTCGGCCAGCGCCGAGGGCTGATGCTCGGCCACCGCCACCACGCCGACCAGCGCCAGCACCACGGTGCCCAGCCGGCGGATCCAGCCACGCAGGAACTCCACCTGCGGCTTGTGCCAGCGGAAGTGAATCTCGGCAACGCCACCTGGGGCCAGGATGCGGTAGGCGGTGTAGAACACCAGCCACGCCTGGGCCAGTTGCCACAGTGCCGCGCCGAGGTTGGCGTTCTGCCCGCGGGCGTCGATCTGCAGGGCGTAACTGCCCAGCGTCAGCGCCAGCGCCAAGGGCATGGCCAGCAGAATATTGATGAGGATCGCCTGCGGCGTGTGCCACTGGCTGTCGCGCTTGAAATGGCCGATGTCCTGGTGAACCTTGCCCAGGCGCCGGTACAGCGCCTTGCGCCGCCACAGCAGTGCGCCGATCACCAGCAGCAGCGGCGAGAACAGCAGCGGCTGCTGCACCAGCCCGTCGGCCAGCTCCGACACCCCGGAGCCCCACGGCAGGTTGGCCATCTGGTAGCTCAGGCGGTCTGGCACTTCGCGCAGCCACTGCCAGTCCAGCGGCTTGTTGCTGGGTATCCAGAACATCTGCTCTTCAAGGGTGGTGCGCAGGCCTTGCGCGGTACCCAGCAGCTGCTTCTGGTTGAGCTGCAAGGTGATGCTTTCGTTGAGCAGCGCCGACAGTTCGCGGTTCAGGCGTTCGAGCAGGTCGGCGCGGGAAATCGCCACCTCCAGCAAGGCCTTGCGCAGCGCCGGGGTGACGTCTTCCTCGGGCTGGTTGAGCAGCAGCTTGTCGACGTAGTTGGACGGGCTGCTCATCTGTTCGCGTTGCTGGTTGATCTCGAATTGGTACAGGCGGATATCGGCAATCTGGTCGGCGAGGTCGCGGTCCAGTTTCAGGTGCGGCAAGGCCTGCTTCTGCTTGTAGAGGATCTTCGACAGCAGCAGGCTGCCCTTGAGCACGCTGATCTGCTCATCCAGCGCCTGGTCGGCCTGGGTCAGGCTGTCCAGTTGCTGCTTGGCGCGCAGGTTCTGCTGAGTGACTTCGTTGAGGCGGTCGGTACTGCGCAGCAGGTAGTCGGACAGTTGCAGGTTGGCGGCGCTTTCGGTGGCCAAAAGGTTGCTGCCGCCGGCTTTCTGCGCTTCCAGCGACTGCTGGGTGACGGTCTGTTGCGACTGCGCCAGGCGCTTCTGGTTGATCAGCGTCTGCAGGTCCTGGATTTCCTGCTCAAGACGCGCGGCGCGCTCGATCAGCAGGTCATGGCGGGCATTGCCCAGGTCTTGCAGCAGGCTGTTGCCGGCCAGCTCCTGGCGGCGCAGCAGGGTTACGGCGTTGAGGCTGCCAAGCTCGGCATTGAGCTGGTTGCGCATGTCGGCGCTCAGCGCCTTGCCGTTGTCCTTGCCGCTCTTGAGGCTGTTGTTGATCTGCTGCGAGCGGGTCTGGTTGCTGCTGATCTCGGCCTGGGCACGTTCCGGGCGGGTCTGCGAGTTGATGATCAGGCTGTTGGCTTCGGACAGCGCCTTTTGCAGGTCGCCCTGCAGCGTACTGCGCTCGCTGAGCATCTGTTCAAGCTGCGGCACATTGAGGTTGGCGTAGCGCTGGGCTACGGGCACGGCGGCGGTGCCCTTGAGCTTGATCAGCTCGCGCTGGCTGTCGCGGATTTCCTGCGGGGCACTGGCCAGTTGCTGCTTGAGGTCAGCGAGCTTTTTTTCGGTGTCCTGCTTGCTTGCCAGCAGTGCCAGGGTTTGCTCCAGCACCTGCTGCACGGCTTTCTGCTCGGCTTCCGGGAGTTTGCGCTCGCCGATCTTGTCGAGGCTGTTCTGGGTGCCAGGAATGGTGAGAGCTTCGGCTGCGGTAGCAGCCAGCGACAGGGTCAGGCACAGCCCGATCAGGGCTGTGCGGCAGTACGCACGCAGGGACATAGGCAGAGTTCTTGTGCTTCGAGGCAATTCGCAGTTTAGAGGAACAACCCAGGGCTTGGCCGGGTTCCTTCGGGGAATCTGACGCCGACTTTCTGGATCTTGTTCCCGTCCATGACCGCAACGGTCCAGATGGTGCCATGCCATTCGATCTGGTCGCCTACTACTGGAGCGCCTCCGACCTTTTGTCGGATGAACTGCGCCAGCGGCATTTTTGCGTCCAGGCCGTCGAGTTTCAGGCCATACAGTGCAGCGACCGCACCCAGTTCGGCATCGCCTTCGAGCACGAAGTCGCCGAAGAAACGCAGGTCGAGGCCGCGTTGCGGTGCCTGGCTGAACAGCTTGCCCAATGCCGGCAGGTTATGTTCGTGGCCAATCACGCAGAGCATGTCGTCGATTTCCAGCACCGTACTACCCGAAGGGTGCAGCAGCTGCTCGCCACGGAACAGCGCGGCGATGCGCGTGCCCTCGGGCATTTTCAGCTCGCGCAGGGCGGCGCCGATGCACCACTTTTCGGCGCCCAGGCGGTAGACGAACATTTCCCACTCGCTGGTGATGTGCACCTCCAGCGCCGAGCGCGAAATGGGCGCAGGGTCCGGCGGTACCGTCACTTTCAGCAGCTTGGCCATCCACGGCAGGCTGGTGCCTTGCACCAACAGCGACACCAGTACGATGAAGAACGCCAGGTTGAAGAACAACTGTGCGTCCGGCAGGCCCGCCATCAGTGGGAACACTGCCAGAATGATCGGCACCGCGCCGCGCAGGCCGACCCAGCTGATAAAACCTTTTTCGCGGCCATGGAACGCCTTGAATGGTAGCAGTGCGGCAACCACCGACAGTGGCCGCGCCACCAGGATCATCCACAGCGCCAGGCCCAGCGCCGGCAGCGCAATCGGCAGCAGGTCGTGGGGCGTGACCAGCAGGCCGAGCACCAGGAACATGCCGATCTGCGCAAGCCAGGCCATGCCATCGAGCATGTGCAGGATGCCGTGGCGGCTGCGGATCGGCCGGTTGCCCAGCACCAGGCCGCACAGGTAAACGGCCAGGAAGCCGCTGCCGTGCAGGGCGTTGGTCAGCGAGAACACCACCAGGCCACCGGCGACCACCAGGATCGGGTACAGGCCCCCGGCCAGGTTGATGCGGTTGACCAGTTGCAGCATCAGCCAGCCGCCGCCCAGGCCCAGCAAGCCGCCGATGCCGAACTCGCGCAGCAGATGGGTGAGCAGGCTCCAGTGCAGGCCGGTCTGGCCGCTGGCGATCATGTCGATCAGGGTCACGGTGAGGAACACCGCCATCGGGTCGTTGCTGCCGGACTCGATTTCAAGCGTGGCGGTGACCCGTTCGTTCAGGCCTTTGCCGCCCAGCAGCGAGAACACCGCCGCGGCATCGGTGGAGCCGACGATGGCGCCGATCAGCAAGCCCTGGATCAGGCTCAAGTCGAACAGCCAGGCGGCGACCATGCCGGTCAGCCCGGTGGTAATGAGCACGCCGACGGTCGCCAGCGACAGCGCCGGCCACAGCGCTACGCGAAAGCTCGCTACCCGTGTGCGCAGGCCGCCATCGAGCAGGATCACGGCCAGCGCCAGGTTGCCCACCAGGTAGGCGGTCGGGTAGTTATTGAAGATGATGCCGCCACCGTCCACGCCGGCGACCATGCCGACGGCGAGGATGATGACCAGAATTGGGATGCCCAGGCGCGACGATAGCGAGCTGACCAGAATACTTGCCCCGACCAGCAGTGCGCCGATCAGGAACAGGCTGTTGATGGTGCTCGCATCCAAAGGCAGGTACTCCGGGGACAGCAGAAGAAGAGGACTTGATAGCGTTGAGCTAGCAGGTCGCGTGCCAACCGATTCTAACCTGATGAATTAGCAGGGTGTAAAGCGTTTCTGCATATGAAAAAAGGCACCTCGAGAGGTGCCTTTTTACGCGGACGGTGTAGGAGCGGCCTTGTGTCGCGATGGGCTGCGAAGCGGCCCCAGGATTTGCGCATCATGCAGAATCGCCGGGGCTGCTTCGCAGCCCATCGCGACACAAGGCCGCTCCTACACACCCGAGGTCGCGTGGGACCCAGGCATCACCAGGCCCAATCAGCCCTGCTGCACTTCCCGCATCGGCTTGCCTTTGACCGGCGCGCCGTTGGCGACGTAGTAGTCAGCGGTGCTGCGCGGCAATGGCTTGCGGTTGCGGATCTTGTCCGAGATTTTCTCGGCGATCATGATCGTGGTGGCATTCAGGTTGCCAGTGATGATGATCGGCATGATCGAGGCGTCGACCACGCGCAGGCCCTGCATGCCATGCACACGGCCCTCGCCGTCTACCACTGCCATGTCGTCGGTGCCCATCTTGCACGAGCAGGACGGGTGGAAGGCGGTTTCGGCGTGCTCACGGATGAACTGGTCCAGCTGCTCATCGGTCTGCACGTGGGCGCCCGGGCTGATTTCGCGGCCACGGTAAGGGTCCAGCGCCGGCTGAGCCATGATTTCGCGGGTCAGGCGGATGCCGTCCCGGAATTCCTGCCAGTCCTGCTCGGTGGCCATGTAGTTGAACAGAATGCTCGGGTGCTGGCGCGGGTCTTTGGACTTGGCCTGGATGCGGCCACGGCTTGGCGAACGCATCGAACCCATGTGCGCCTGGAAACCGTGCTCTTTCACACCGTTGGAGCCGTTGTAGTTAATCGCCACCGGCAGGAAGTGGTACTGGATGTTCGGCCACTCGAATTCAGGGCGAGTGCGGATGAAACCACCGGCCTCGAACTGGTTGCTGGCGCCGATACCGGTGCCTTTGAACAGCCACTCGGCACCAATGGCCGGCTGGTTCCACCACAGCAGCGATGGGTACAGCGATACCGGCTGGGTGCAGGCGTATTGCAGGTACAGCTCAAGGTGGTCCTGCAGGTTCTCGCCCACGCCTGGCAGGTCGTGGACCACCGGGATATCGAGGCTTTCGAGCAGGGCACGCGGGCCGACGCCGGAGCGTTGCAGCAGTTGCGGCGAAGCGATGGCGCCGGAGCTGACGATCACTTCCTTGCGCGCACGGGCCTCGACGCGTTCTTCGCTGTCGCCCACCAGGTAGGTCACGCCGACGGCGCGCTTGCCTTCAAACAGCACGCGGTCGCTCAGGGCGTGGGTGACGATGGTCAGGTTCGGGCGCTTCTTGGCTTGGTCCAGGTAGCCGCGAGCGGTGCTGGAACGGCGGCCTTCCTTGGTAACCGAACGGTCCATCGGGCCGAAGCCTTCCTGCTGGTAGCCGTTGAGGTCTTCGGTGCGCGGGTAACCGGCTTGCACGCCGGCTTCGACCATGGCGTGGAACAGCGGGTTGTTGCCAGCCTTGGGCGTGGCCACGCTGACCGGGCCGTCGCCGCCGTGGTAGTCGTTGGGGCCGATGTCGCGGGTTTCGGCTTTGCGGAAGTACGGCAGGCAGTCGAGATAGGCCCAGTCTTCCAGGCCTGGCAGTTTGGCCCAGCCGTCGAAGTCCAGGGCGTTACCGCGGATGTAGCACATGCCGTTGATCAGCGACGAGCCGCCCAGGCCCTTGCCGCGACCACACTCCATGCGGCGGCCGTTCATGTGCGGCTCGGGGTCGGTCTCGTAGGCCCAGTTGTAGCGGCGGCCCTGCAGTGGGAAGGCCAGGGCGGCTGGCATCTGGGTACGGAAGTCGAAGCGGTAGTCGGGGCCACCGGCTTCGAGCAGCAGCACGCTGACGTTGGCGTCTTCGGTCAGGCGGGTGGCCAGGGTGTTACCGGCCGAGCCGGCACCAACGATGATGTAGTCGTATTCCATGGGGCTTGCTCCGGAAGCAGCGGTGAGCCTTTAGCGACAAACTGCAAGTAGAGGCAGTTGTGCAAAGCTCACGGATGGATTAGGCCTGCAAGGGCCGGTGGCAGAACGCGACCGGCACTTTCTTGCAGCTTGAAACTTGGCGCTTGCAGCTCTGGGTCTTAGAAGACCGAGGCGTAGTCGCCCAGTTCGACCTGGACCGACTTGATGCGGGTGTATTGCGCCAGCGAGCTGATGCCGTTTTCGCGGCCCACGCCCGACTGCTTGTAGCCACCCACCGGCATTTCGGCCGGCGACTCGCCCCAGGCGTTGATCCAGCAGATACCGGCTTCGAGCTTGTGGATGATGCGGTGGGCGCGGCTGATGTCGTTGGTGCAGACGCCGGCGGCCAGGCCGTACTCGGTGTCGTTGGCGCGGCGGATGACTTCTTCCTCGGTCTCGTAGCTGAGGATGCTCATCACTGGGCCGAAGATCTCTTCCTTGACGATGGTCATGTCGTCGGTGCAGTCGGTGAATACGGTCGGGGCCACGAAGGCGCCCTTGGCGAAGTCGCCGTCCAGCAGACGCTCACCGCCACACAGCACACGGGCGCCTTGCTCTTTGCCCTTGGCGATGTACGACAGCACGCTTTCCATGTGGGCAAAGCTGACCAGTGGGCCGAAGTTGGTGTTTTCGTCTTCTGGGTTGCCGACGCGGATACGGGCAACGCGCTCGGCGATCTTGGCTTCGAACTCAGCCTTCAGCGAAGCCGGCACGAACACGCGGGTGCCGTTGGTGCAGACCTGACCGGAGCTGTAGAAGTTGGCCATCATGGCGATGTCGGCGGCCTTGTCCAGGTCGGCGTCGGCGCAGATGATCAGCGGCGACTTGCCGCCCAGTTCCATGGTGACTTCCTTGAGCGAGGAACTCGAAGCGCTGGCCATGACTTTCTTGCCGGTGGTGGTGCCGCCGGTGAACGACACCTTCTCGATGCGTGGGTGCTCGGTCAGCCAGGTGCCGACTTCACGGCCGCTGCCGGTCAGTACGTTGAACACGCCGTTGGGCAGGCCCGCTTCGGTGTAGATCTCGGCAAGCTTGAGGGTGGTCAGCGAGGTGACTTCCGACGGCTTGAAGATCATCGCGTTGCCGGCAGCCAGGGCTGGGGCGGATTTCCACAGGGCGATCTGGATCGGGTAGTTCCACGCGCCGATACCGGCGGTCACGCCCAGCGGCTCACGGCGGGTGTAGACGAAGGACGATTCGCGCAGCGGGATCTGCTCGCCTTCGATGGCCGGGACCAGGCCTGCGTAGTACTCCAGCACGTCGGCGCCGGTGACGATGTCGACATAACGGGTTTCGGAGTACGACTTGCCGGTGTCCAGGGTTTCCAGTTGGGCCAGCTCGTCGTTGCGCTCGCGCAGGATTTCTACAGCACGGCGCAGGATGCGCGAGCGCTGCATGGCGGTCATGGCAGCCCAGACTTTCTGGCCGCGCTCGGCGCTTTCGACGGCTTTCTCGACGTCAGCCTCGGTTGCGCGCTGCACATGGGCGAGGACTTCGCCGGTGGCCGGGTTGATGGCTTCGAACGTGGCAGTGCTGCCAGCGTCGACGTAAGCGCCATCAATGTAGAGTTTTTGCGTTCCGAAACGGGCCATAGTGTCCTCGCAAGTGCAGTGTGTGGTTTGGCTGCCGCGTCACGCCCCTGCCGTTTGGCCAGTGGCTGCGCGCGGTTGATCAGAGGCCTGGTTGGTAATGCCCAGGGTCTGCTGTTTAGCCAGTTGTAGATCCATGTATTCGTTGGCAATTCGTATGGCTTGGGCGGTGTCGAAGGCATCTCCGGACAACGCGCCGCGCAGCCACAGGCCGTCGATCAACGCTGCCAGGCCGCGGGCTGCCTTGCGTGCATGGTAAAGCGGCAAGACGCGGCGGAACTGGCAACACAGGTTGGAGTACAAACGGTGGTCGTTGATCCGTTGCAACCTGTGCAAAGACGGCTGGTGCATGCTGGAGGCCCAGAAGGCCAGCCAGGTTTTCATTGCCGGGCCATTGACCTGGCTGGCATCGAAGTTGCCCTCGATGATGACCTGCAGGTGGGCTCGCGGGCTGTCATCGGTCAGGGCCTGACGGCGCGCGCTCACACCTTCGTTGAGCATGTTCATGATGTAGCGCATCGTCGCTGCGATCAGGCCGTTCTTGTCCTGAAAGTAGTGACTGATGATGCCGTTCGACACACCGGCCAAACGGGCAATCAGCGCAATGCTGGCGTCACCCAGCCCCACCTGATCGACCGCCAACAGCGTCGCTTCGATCAATTGCTGGCGGCGGATGGGTTGCATACCGACCTTGGGCATTCTTGCGTTCTCCTCAGGCCTGGCGAGCGGACGACCGGCGTCTGACTCGGCGAGGACCAGTCTATTTTGTTTTGATTGAACGTTCAATCAATAAAGAATAAGCTCTGCGACAATTTGTGCCATTGACAGTTTTTCAGGCGGTCAAAAAAGCACGGATTGGCACCCCAGGAAATCGCGTAACCCCCGGAATACAAGGCGTTGACGGGCACGGGCGATGCAAGTTACAGATTCTGCCGAGCGGTCACTGACCTGCGCGGACGGCCCTAGGAGCGGGCCAGGCGCTGTGGCGAATGCGCGCACCTTGGTTACCAAGTGCACGCCAGCCGCGGCCCACCGATCTGTTTTTTGCACCGTTTCAATTCGGGTACACGGTTTCCAGGGGGCTTTTATAACACCTGACGCAGTAGGGCTATTGCACCAATTGCGCGGGAAATGACTGATTAGCCTCCACTGCCGCACTGCCCGGAGCATTCGTGCAATGAGTTCTGCCTCCCTTACCAAACCCCCCGCCGAGAGGGTTCGGGTCAACCGCGTGGTGTTCTACACCTCCGCGCTGATGATCCTTGTTCTGACTGCCTTACTGATTGCTGTCCCCGAAGCTGCTGGCGAAGTGCTTGGCGTTGCCCAGAAATGGCTGACGCGCACCTTCGGCTGGTACTACATGCTGGTGATCGGCAGCTACCTGGTATTTGTCATCTACCTGGCCTTCTCCGACTTCGGCAAGCTCAAGCTGGGCGGCAAGGACGATACGCCGGACTTCAGCTACGGCGCCTGGGCCGGCATGCTGTTTTCGTCCGGTATCGGTATTTCGTTGCTGTACTTCGGCGCCTCCGAACCGCTGGACCACTATTTCAACCCGCCTGAAGGTACGCCGGCCAGCCTCGAGGCTGCGCGCCAGGGCTTGCAGCTGACGTTCCTGCACTGGGGCCTGCACGGCTGGGCGATCTACGCCTTGGTCGGCCTGGCCGTGGGCTACTTCGCCTATCGCCACAACCAGCCGCTGGCACTGCGCTCGGCGTTGTACCCGCTGGTGGGCGAGCGTTGGGTCAAGGGCGCTGCCGGCAACGCGGTCGACGTGTTCGGCATGTTCGTCACCTTGCTGGGCCTGGTGACCAACCTCGGTATCGGCTCGATGCAGGTGGCCTCGGGGCTTGAATACCTGTTCGGCATGGACCACAGCAAGACCAACCTGCTGGTGGTGATTCTGGTCATGGCAGGTGTTGCCACCGTGGCTGCTGTGTCGGGTGTGGAAAACGGTATTCGCCGCCTGTCCAACCTGAACATCGTGCTGTTCAGCGGCCTGCTGATCTTCGTGCTGCTGGCCGGCAATACCCTGTACTTGTTCAATGGCTTCGTGCAGAACATTGGTGATTACCTCAACGGCTTTGTGCTGAAGACCTTCGACCTGTACGTGTACGAAGGCGCAGGCGACAAGTCCGAGCGCTGGCTGGGCCTGTGGACCGTGTTCTACTGGGCCTGGTGGATTTCCTGGGGCCCGTTCGTCGGCATGTTCATCGCCCGTATTTCCAAGGGCCGCACCGTGCGCCAACTGGTCAGCGGCGTACTGTTGATCCCGCTGGGCTTCACCTTGGCCTGGCTGTCGATCTTCGGTAACACCGCGCTGGACCTGGTGATGAACCACGGCGCCGTTGAGCTGGGCAAGACCGCGCTGGAACAGCCCTCGATGTCCATCTACCAACTGCTGGAATACTTCCCGGCTGCCAAGATCGTCATTGGCCTGGCAGTGTTCGTCGGCTTCGTGCTGTTCCTGACGCCTGCCGACTCGGGTGCGGTAATGATGGCCAATCTTTCTTGCAAAGGTGGGCAGGTCGACGAAGATGCCCCGCACTGGATGGTGGTGTTCTGGTCGGTCATCATCACCTTGGTGACCATCGGTTTGCTGTTTGCCGGCAACTTCGAAGCCATGCAGACCATGGTGGTGCTGGCGGGGCTGCCGTTCTCGGTGGTGCTGGTACTGTTCATGTTCGGCCTGATGAAGGCGATGAAGCAGGACGTGGCCGCAGAGAGCGAGCGCGCCGAACTTGCCGCCCGTGGGCGTCGCGGCTTCAGCGAGCGGCTTGGCCAGATGGACCTGGAACCGACCCAGGCGGTGGTGCAGCGCTTCATGGACAAGCAAGTCAGCCCGGCCCTCAAGGAGGCCGCCGAGCAATTGGCTACGCTGGGCTTCGAGGTGGAAACCCGGATTGGCCAGTCGCGCAACATGATGGGCCTGCGGGTGATGATGGAGGAGGGCAACCCCTTCGTTTATGAAGCAAGCCTGGATGGCTACCTGGCGGCGCCGAGCGAGGCCCCGGTCGAGGGCGAGCCGCAAGTGCGCCAGCGCTTCTACCGCGCCGAGGTGTACCTGCATGACGGCAGCCAGGAATACGACCTGATGGGCTTCACTCGCGAACAGATCGTGCGCGATGTGCTGGATCAGTTCGAAAGCCACCGCCAGTTGCTGGGGCGTGTCTACGCCTGATTAGTGGCTGCGCGGTGCAAGACCGATACGGCTGTTCACTCGATCCTGGCGATACCTCGCATGGGTGAATGGCCGTAAGCAGCGCGCCTTTTCACGTTTGGCAAGGCGATCAATAACTACCGCCTGAGGCCCTGCGTTGCGCAACATCCTCCGCCCTCCACCTATAGAGGGCTTTGAGCATGTCGACCTTCAACGTATCCCCCTTCGATTTCATGAGCGCCGCTGCCACCGAGTTTGCGGGCCGCCCAACCCTGCGTTCAGTGGTCAGCGAGCAACTGTTGGCCACGCTAGTCAAGCAGTTTCCCGACCTTGAGGCGGTCACCCCGCCGCTGACCTCAGCTGATCCGCTGTTGCTCATCTCGCCTGTAGAAGGTGAGCACTTCAGCACCACCCGCCCGCTGGTGGACCTGGTGCTGGACGCCATGGCGCAGGGTGACGCGCTGCTTATGGAGCCTGCGCAGGAGCAGGCGTACAGCCTCAAACTTTCCGCTGAGTATCGCTTCAAGGGTGCTGACAGCGAGTTCGACGTCAAGGCGGTCACTGGTGCGAGCGAGCCGCTCAACGCCCTGTTGGCCGAACTTGGCCAGGCGTTTGCCCAGGCTCAGCGCGACTATTGGCGCGCCGATGGCGCTGCCGGAGCCAGCCGCGACCGCTGGCTACAACTTCTATTGAAGCAGGCGCTGTTGCAAAACCTTCCTCTGCAAGGCCTGGATGAGCAGGAGCAAGCCTGTGTTCACGGGCTGCTGAGGGGCGAAAGTACTCCATCGACTTTCCTGGTTCACGCACAGCTCGGATATGGCGACGAGTCGTTCAGCATTACGCACCCCAACCTGCTGCTCACTGGGGAGTGGGACGAGCGCCTGGTGGTGCTGTGGTACTCGCCATCGAGCAGGGTTCGAAGCTTCGAGTCGCTGGATGCCTTCGCTCTGGCACTGCGTGACGAGCTGGCGCTTGAGTATCGCTTCGAGACCATGACCTGGGACCGCTATCTACTGGAGGGCGACGTATTCGCCCAACTGGCGGCATTGCTGCTCAATGACATGCAGCAGCGTATTGGCCAGGTGCGGTACTCGCAGGTCGACGACGCCGCGCAGCTCGAAGCGTTGTTCGCGGCCCTGAGCAACCCTGCGCAGTGGTTCTACGCGGACTACTTCATCGATGCGCAGGTGGTTGCAAACCCGCCCCCAGGTATAGCCGCAGCCAATGCCAGCAACCGGTTCGCCTATCAGGACGCGTTGTTCAATCTGGCGCTGGATCAAATCGATGCCGACGGTGTCGGTGCATTGGCCGACATTCTGGATTTGCACAGCTATACCCGTGAGCGCCTGGCCGAGCGGATGAACGAGCTGCACCCTGACGAAGAAAACCCCTCTGCCGACGACGTTCAGCTGGCGCTGGCCGTGGCGGCGGGCGAGGCGGGTGGCGCAGGTGCTGGTACCGGCGGTGGTGAGCCTTTGGTGCCGAGCCCTGGCATGACGCTCACCGAGTTCGCCATCGGCAACCTGGCCGGGCTGGTCGGTCATGTGATCACGGGTATTTCGCTCGAGTCGGGCGGTGAGGTTCCCGTTTGGATGGACGCTGATGCCCTGAAAACCCTGGTTAGCTATGTCGATGTGGGGGAGCGCTACCCACGCTACGTGGCAACCCTTCTGGACGATCGCGCCACCCGTGATGCCAGGGTTGTTCGTTTCGCCCGCGAGTGGCGCTCCGCGCTCTTGTTTGCCGGCCTTTCGGCAAGGATCGACGGCAAATTGAGCGATGAAGGCCTGCAGTGCCTGACCGACTTCTGCCGCCCGCACGCCAATGGCGAGTCGCTGGACATGACTCTGTTCCCGCTGGCCTTCAAGCGGCGCCCCGACACCGATGTCCATGACCAGGTCGCCGGCATGTACGTGCTGTATCGCGCAGTGCCTGCGACGGTGCTTCTGTACCGGCCGCTGTATCGCAGCCGCACGCTGCGCGAATTCGCCAGCCTTGATCTGCTGATGGCGGCGATCCGCGATGAGACCGAGCTGCAGCAGGAAATACTGCAGTGGATTGCGCCAGAGGTGCAGTCTATCTACGACAACGGTGGATTCGCCGAACCGCATATCAGCAGCATCGGCATCGACCCGTTCGACCTGCCCGAGCGTCCCGCCCCTGCGGGCCTCGGTGTGGTGTTGTGGCGCACCAACGTGGATGAAAAGCTATACCAGGCCAACCGTGATTTGCTGGTCGCGCTCGCTGATCTGCAATCGACATCGAATGCCGAGAGCCGCTGGGCGTTGCTGAGCGGTGGTGCATGGTTGCTCTACAACACGGTATCGCTGTTTTTGAGCGGGCCGGTCGCCTCGGTGGACTGGTTGATGCAGAGCGTTGAAAGCCTTGAGAGCGATCTTGAGGCGATCAGTTCTGCCGGCGAGTTCGACCGTTCGAAGGTGGCGGTCGACGTGGTGCTGAGTTTGGGCATGGCACTGTCGCACGTGAAGTCGGCAGCTATCGAGCAGATTGAGGTCAGCCCCTTGCCGCAAAACCGCCAGTTCGAGGGGCCGCCGCTGCGTGGGCAGGCGACTCAAGTGATCAGTGCGGTGCCCTTGCAGGGCAAAGTGGGGGAAGCAGGCTCGGTAGGCCAGGTGCAGGGCCTCTGGCACGATTTGTCGTGGCGCGGTCAGCAAGGTTTCAACATCTTCCCGCCGGCCTTGCGTCAAGCGCTGAGGGCGCTGCGTGTGGGCGTTGACCTGAAATCCGTTGAACCACTGACCGAAGGCGAGGCTGCGCATACTTATGAGGTTGATGGGCTTCATTATGTGAGCCTGGCCAGCGACAACTACCAGGTGAGCATTACCGGTGAAGGCGTACGGGTGGTCGGTGCCCAGGGCGAGCAAGGGCCTATGCTGTCGAGGGTGTTGGGAGCCTGGCGGGTTGATGATGGTCTCAACCTGCCAGGTGGCGGGCGAACGCCGACCAGTGTCAACCTGGAGCGAAACTTCAAGAAGATGCGACAGGCCGCTGACCGTGATACCGAGCACGCGAACGTTGCCGCAGAAAAGTTCAGTAAGGTCGGTCAAGAGGTAAGAGCACTAAGTGACGAGCTTGAGGCCGCCCACACGCTCATGGTGAACGCTCAGGCAGAGGCTGAGGTCGATGAGGTGTTGGTCCAGCAGTACGCAAGCCGCATCGCCGAACTCAAGGAGCAAATACACACCAAGCGGCTTGAAGCTGTTACCGAGATGGAAACCGTCATCCAGATCTACAGCAAGGCTTCGGCTCTTTTGGGACAGATGCTGGAGCCCAAGTACGGCGCGTCGATCAGGCTGATGGGCGAGGCCATTCCGATCCAAGCGCGGGCTGAAATGCACAATGCCATGATCAACGGCAACGACTTCGTGTTGGGCGAGTTGGAAGAGCTGGTCGACTACCCAAAACTGAACGAGCAAGTCAAAGCTATTCAGGGGGTTATTCCTCGCAAGTCCAAGGAGCAATACCGCCTGTTCCGCCTTGAACTCGAGAAAGCGGTGGCGCTGCAGGAGCGGATGCTGGTCTGCACGTCGAACCTCGACCAACTGCTGGCGCAGTCGGAGCCCGAGTTGCAGATAGTTGCTGGAGCCTCGACGCGCAGCGTGGCACAGATCGTCGCTAAGCGCCTGTTCACCACGGAGGACCTGCGTTTTCATCACGTGCTGGATCTGGTAACCCTGTCTTTGCACCACGACTCGCCTACAGGTTTGAGCAAGCTGGCGCACTACGAGGAGGCATTGCGTGGGGCCAGCTTGCGCAGCACCGCCAACGCCCACGGCGATTCGATCATGGCCAACCTGTCGCACACTGATCGTGTGATCATTCTGCAGGAGGCGTGGGATGAATATGCTGCCGCGATCATCAACAGCGATTTCGTCGCCAGGGACGGTGGCGCACTGGTTGATCCGGCAATGCTCAAGCGCTACAAGGAGCATCTGCAACTGCTCAAGGATGACGCCGGGCGGCGCCTGGTCGAGGCGCGTAACGCGCTTGACGGTAAGCCCGTCAGCACTACGGTCGGCAGTGCCTATGTAACCTCTGGCGAAGTGCAGCACGCCATCCGTAACAGAGACGGCATGCTCATCATTGCCACCGAGGTGCAGGAAGACGGCGTCGACCTGTTGGTGGTGCGTGACCCGTTGAGGCAGGCAGTGGTGCAGCGCTTCGATAGGGTCGATGGGCAATGGGTCGAGCGTACTGGCGGGGTTGCGGCGCCCGTGGCGGCTGAAGAACCTGCCGAGGACCGCGCCCGTGAGGTACTGGCAGATAATGCCAGGGTGCTGGAACTGGCGCCGCGATATGTGGCGCAGGACATCAGCGGTAGGCGCCTGGCTAGGTTGTTCGACCAGCAGATCACCCGGCTCCAGGCCGCCGAGGGCGAGTTGCCCGAGCAAAGTGATGTCGGCGAGTCGCTGGTTGCAGGGCGCACAGCGCTGCAAGACAAGAAGATCGAGCGTCTCACCCAGCTATATTTGGCCACACCTTATCCCGATGCCGAAGCGCTGCGCTTCATGCATGCGCGAGAGCTGATCAGGGCCGAGTATGTTGCGCGTAAAACCATGGTTGATGGCAGCGCGTTCGATGAGTACCGGATCATCTCCCTGAGTGCTCCAGGCAAGACCAAAGGGCGCAACCTCTGGGTTGCCCACTTCCATCTTCCCTCCCAGGACGCCGCTGCCCGCGACTTCACGCGTGGTCACCTGAAGCTTTGGCAGCAACGCTTCGAGACCAACCGTGCGCCTGCAGCGACCAGTGACCTGGCGCCGGGCAGGCGCGTGCATTACGGCCCGCTGACGCTCGCTGAGGCTGAAGGGATCATTCCTTTCTAAGCGCCCCAGCGTGGGCGTAGCGGCCATGCCGGCCATGGGCCGGCATGGCCTGGTTGCTGCGTTCGGCAACCATTTGCTGCAACCTGATCAGTTCGATCCCCTGGCTGCGAAGCCGGGGGATTTCTCGTTCCAGCACTTGCAAGGTTTGCGGATAGGGATGGCCGATCAACACCGCAGAGCCTTGCTTGCGCGCCATTTCGACGCCAAGGCGCAGTTGCCCGGTAATCGCTTCTGGAGTACGCACGTCGTCCAGGAATACGTCCCGCGATACATGCGCCAGGCCGATTTTCTGAGCTTCGGCGGCGGCGACCGTGGCGGCGCTGGTGCGGCTGTCGACGAACAAGAGGTGGCGGCGTTGCAGTTCGCCCATCAGCCAAGCCATGGCTTCGCGCTGCGAGGTCATGCGGCTGCCCATGTGATTGTTGACGCCTGCGGCATACGGCACCTTGGCCAGTGCTGCGTTCAGGCGCTGTGCCAGTTCTGGTAATGCGATGCCGGGGTGCCAGGCGTAGGGGCCGGTGGCTGGGTCCATGGGCATGTGCAGGATCACCGTCTTGCCGGCCTTGTGCGCCTGGCGGGCGAAGTCGGTGGCGTGCGGGGTATCGGGCATGATGGCCATGGTCACCGGCCCGGGCAGGGCGAGGGTGCGCTGGTCGCGCTCTGTGCTCTGGCCCAGGTCGTCGATGATGATGCTCAGGTAGGCCTTGGCCGGGGCCGCTTGCGCGGCGCCGGCCAACAGGCACAACAGCAGGGACAGCAGATAACGCATGGCCGTGGGTCAGTCGCCCTTGGTGATGTTCAAGCCCTTGAGCAGGCTGAGCGCCTGGCTGAGCTGGAAGTCGTTGTCCTGCGGACGCTCCTTGCGCTTGCTGCTGCCGGTCGGGCGGTCGGCGCCGCCGTTGCCGTTGCCCAGGTGGCCTTGCAGGTCGGCTTCCTTGAAGTTCTCGGTGTCGGCTTCGGCGGTGAGCTTGGCCGGGCGAACTTCGATGTCGGGGACGATGCCCTGGGCCTGGATCGAGCGGCCGTTAGGGGTGAAGTACAGCGCGGTGGTGAGCTTCAGGGCGCGGTCGTTGGCCAGCGGCAGCACGGTTTGTACCGAGCCTTTGCCGAAGCTGTCGGTACCCATCAGCACACCGCGTTTCTGGTCTTGCAGGGCGCCGGCGACAATCTCCGAAGCCGAGGCGCTGCCGCCGTTGATCAGCACCACCAGCGGTACGCCTTCGCTGGCGTCGGCGGGGTCGGCCGAGAAGCGCAGTTCGGAGTTGGCGATGCGGCCCTTGGTGTAGACGATCAGGCCCTTGGTCAGGAAGTGGTCGGCCACTTCGACGGCCGATTGCAGCACGCCGCCTGGGTTGTTGCGCAGGTCGAGGATTACCCCGCGCAGCTTCTTGCCGTTGTCCTTGCGCAACTTGGCCAGCGCCTTGCCGACTTCTTCGCCGGTCTTGACCTGGAACTGGGTGATGCGGATGTAACCGTAGTCGTTCTCGAGCAGTTGGCTCTTGACGCTTTTTACCTGGATAACCGCACGGGCCAGGGTCACGTCGAACGGCGTGCCACCATCGCGCACCAGGGTCAGGGTGATCTTGTCGCCGATCTTGCCGCGCATCTTGTCGACCGCTTCGGTCATGCTCTGGCCACGGGTCGGGGCGCCGTTGATCTTGACGATCAGGTCGCCGGCCTCGATGCCTGCGCGCGACGCGGGGGTGTCGTCGATGGGCGAAACCACTTTGACGAAGCCGTCTTCCATGCCCACTTCGATGCCCAGGCCGCCGAATTCGCCGCTGGTGCTCTCTTGCAGTTCCTGGAAGTCTTCAGGGCCAAGGTAGGCCGAGTGCGGGTCAAGGTTGCTGAGCATGCCTTTGATGGCGTTTTCCAGCAGGGTCTTGTCGTCCACAGGCTCCACATAGGCGGCCTTGATGCGGTCCATGACCTCGGCGAAAGTGCGCAGCTCTTCAAGCGGCAGCGGCGCCTTGGCGGTAGCCTCGGTGGCCGGGGCCGCAGCCGGTTTGGCGGCAGCCGCAGGCTTGGCCGGCTCGGCAGCGATGGCCAGAGGTGCGCCAACCGCCAGGGCGATGGTCAGGGCCAGCTGGGTGAGGCGAGGCGAGTGCAGCATGTCGAACGAACTCCTGATCCTGTTGGCGCCCCTTGCGGGAGCATCGGTGCGGGCTGTTGTGCCCGCACCGTAAAAGTAAAGGGTGCCTAGCCGCGGCACCATTGCGCAGGGTCGGCGGGGCGGCCCTGCTGGCGAATCGCGAAGTACAGGCCTGCATCTTCCTGGCCGCCACTGTCGCCGACGGTGGAAATGGCTTCACCGGCCTTGACCACGTCGCCGGCGCTCTTGAGCAGGCTCTGGTTGTGGCCGTACAGGCTCAGGTAACCATTGCCATGGTCGAGAATGACCAGAAGTCCGGCGCCGCGCAACCAGTCCGCGAACACCACGCGCCCGCCATGCACGGCGCGCACCTGGGTGCCGGCGCTGGCGCTGATCATCACGCCGTCCCACTTGGCTCGGGCATCGCTGCCGCGCGCATCACCGAAACGTGCCAGCAATCGACCATTGACCGGCCAGGGAAGTTTTCCCCGTGCTGCAGAAAAAGCACCGCCATAGTTGGCGCCGTCGCTGGAAACCACCGGGCCCAATGTGGTGCGGGCCTTTTTCGGCGCCTCTTCAGGCGTGTTGTCGCGGGCAGCGGCCAGGGCTTGTTCCTTGCGGCGTTTTTCTGCTTCCTGCTCGGCCAGCAGGGCGCGCTGGCGGGCTTCTTCGGCCTCGCGGGCCTGGCGGGCGAGGGTTTCCTCGATGGTCTTGAGCACCTTGCCAAGCTCGGCCTGGTCCTGCTCGCGGGCTTGCAGCTTCTGGTCGCGCTCTTTCATGTCGCTGTTGAGCTTGGCCAGCACCTGCTTGCGTTTGTCACGCTCGGCCACCAGCGCCTGGCGACGGCTGTCGAGGTCGGCCTGCTGGGCCAGCAGTTGCTCCTGTTGGCGGCCGATGTCGAGCTCGACGTTGGCCAGCTGGCGCAGGGTCTCGTTGAAGGCACGCAACTGCTCCAGGCGCGCCTTGCTGAGGTAGTCGTAGTAGCTCAGGGTGCGGGCGAACTTCTCGGGGTTCTGCTGGTTGAGCAGCAGCTTGAGGTATTCCTCGCGGCCATTGTTCTGGTAGGCCGAACGGGCCTGGATGGCAATCAGCCGCTGTTGTTCAACGCGGGCGCTCTGGAGTTTTTTTTTCTCGTGATCAAGGCGCTCCAGCTCGCCCTCGGTCTTTTTTAGTTCCTGCTGCAGTGCCTCCACCTGTTTTTCGAGTTTGCCGATATCGGTCTCGGTGGATTGGAGGTCTTTCTGCACGCCGGACTTTTCGTCCTGAAGCTTGCCCAGCATTTTCTTCAGCTCGGCAATGTCCTGACGGGTGGCGTCCAGCTGCTGCTGGGTCTGTGCGCGCTCGTCGGCAGCGAAGGCCGGTGCGAGCAGGCATGACAGGGCTAGTAATAGAAGGGCGCGGAGCATGGGGTTGGGCGTACCAGGGATGGAGACTGGCCTAGTATGCCCGCGTGGGCGTGCAAAAAAAACGCCCAGCGGCGGATGCGGCGGGGCGTTTGTCTGGAATTGCGCTGGGAGCCACTTGTGGGAGCGGGCTTGCCCCGCGATTGCTGTCGCGGGGCAAGCCCGCTCCCACAAGGGTCAAGCGTCGATCAGAATCGACGTGCCGGTCATTTCAGCCGGCTTTTCCAGGCCCAGCAGCTTGAGCATGGTTGGCGCCACGTCGGCCAGCACGCCGCCTTCGCGGACCTTGACTTTGCGCTTGCCAACATAGATGAACGGTACAGGCTCCGTGGTGTGCGCGGTATGCGCCTGGCCGGTGCATTCGTCTTCCATCTGCTCGACGTTGCCGTGGTCGGCGGTAATCAGCGCCTCGCCATCGACCTTGTCCAGGGCTTCGACGATACGCCCGACGCAGGTGTCCAGCGCCTCGACAGCCTTGACTGCTGCCTCGAATACGCCGGTGTGGCCCACCATGTCGCCGTTGGCATAATTGACCACGATAACGTCGAAGCGCTGCTGCTCGATGGCCTCGACGATGCGATCGGTCACTTCCGGTGCGTTCATTTCTGGCTGCAGGTCGTAGGTGGCGACCTTTGGCGACGGGATCAGAATGCGTTCTTCACCCTCGAACGGCTCTTCGCGCCCGCCGGAGAAGAAGAACGTTACGTGGGCGTATTTCTCGGTTTCGGCGATGCGCAGCTGGGTCTTGCCGTTTTTCGCCAGATACTCGCCCAGCACGTTGTCCAGGCTGGCCGGGGCGAAGGCTGCAGGGGCGGCGATCTTGGCCGAATACTGGGTCAGGCCGATAAAGGCGGCCACTTTTGGCAGCCGCGCGCGGGGGAACTCGGCGAAGTCCGGCTCGACGAACACCCGCGACAGTTCGCGGGCCCGGTCGGCGCGGAAGTTCATGAACACCACGGCATCGCCGTCTTCGACCTTGACGGCCTCGCCGATGCGCGTGGCTTTTACGAATTCGTCGCTTTCGTCGCGGGCGTAGGCGGCCTCAAGGCCGGCCTGGGCGGTCGGCGCGCTGTAGTCGGCAACGCTGTCGACGATCAGGTTGTAGGCGGCGCTGACGCGGTCCCAGCGATTGTCGCGGTCCATGGCGAAATAGCGGCCGATCAGGCTGGCGATGCGGCCTTTGCCCAGCTTGGCGAAGGTGGCATCGAGCAGTTCGATGGACGACTGGGCGCTGCGCGGCGGTGTGTCGCGGCCATCAAGGAAGGCGTGCAGGTAGATTTTCTCGGCGCCGCGCTGGGCGGCGAGCTCGGCCATGGCGACCAGGTGGTCCTGGTGGCTGTGCACGCCGCCATCGGACAGCAGGCCGAGAATATGCACGGCCTTGCCGGCAGTAACGGCCTTGTCCACCGCGCCGGTGAGCACCGGGTTGGTGAAGAAGTCGCCATCGCGGATGGCTTTGGTCACCCGGGTGAAGTCCTGGTACACCACGCGGCCGGCGCCGAGGTTCATGTGACCGACTTCGGAGTTGCCCATTTGCCCGTCTGGCAGGCCGACATCCATGCCGGAACCGGAAATAAGACCATGCGGCTGGGTGGCGCGCAGGCGGTCGTAGACCGGTGTGTTGGCAGAGTAGATGGCGTTGTAGTCAGGGCTTTCGCTGTGACCGAAGCCATCCAGGATGATCAGGACCAGAGGTTTAGGCGTGCTCGTCATCAATCAAACTCACGGTTGTTCAAAGATGATAAAGACACGCATTTTAGGGCAAATGCGCCATCTGCGGCGAATATTCCTCCCCATGCCCGACCGGCGCGCTCGGGCATGTCGGATGAAAGGCGATTTGCCGCTGGCCCAGCGGGCTTTGGTGGTATTGGGGTGCTGTGTATACTGGCCGCCATTTTCAATCGCCTGGAACACCCCCGATGGTTGCTCACCTGATTCAATTCGCGACAGATCACTTCATCCTGGTAGCGATCTTCGTCGTTCTGCTGATCCTGCTGTTGGTCAACGAAGTGCGTCGTGGCGGCCAGAGCCTGAGCAATGGCCAGCTGACCGCGCTGGTCAACGCCGACAAGGCCCTGGTGGTCGATATCCGTACCGCCAAGGAATACTCGGCCGGGCACATCGTCGGTGCGGTGAACATCCCGCAGGACAAGCTCATCGCCCGCATGGCCGAGCTGGACAAGCACAAGGACAAGACCCTGATCCTGGTTGACGCGATGGGCCAGCAGTCCGGCGGCCTGTGCCGCGAGCTGCTCAAGGCGGGTTACACAGCGGCCAAGCTCAGCGGTGGCGTGTCCAGCTGGAAAGCCGATAACCTGCCCCTGGTGAAGTGATATGAAGCCCGTCATCGTCTACTCCAGCGACTACTGCCCGTACTGCATGCGCGCCAAGCACCTGCTCCAGAGCAAAGGTGTGGCGTTCGAAGAGATCAAGGTCGACGGCAAGCCCCAGGTTCGCGCGCAAATGAGCCAGAAGGCCGGCGCCACCTCGGTGCCGCAGATCTGGGTCGGCAGCACGCACGTTGGTGGGTGCGATGACCTCTACGCCCTGGAGCGCGCGGGCAAGCTCGACGCGCTGCTGGCGGACTGATTTGCACTGCATTCAAACACATTAGGAAAAGGATCCGTCATGACTGACCAACAGACCAACGGCGCTGCCGCTGAAGACACCAGCCCGCAGTTTTCCCTGCAGCGCATCTATGTGCGTGACCTGTCGTTCGAGGCCCCGAAAAGCCCGCAGATCTTCCGCCAGCAGTGGGAGCCGAGCGTTGCGCTGGACCTGAACACCCGTCAGAAAGCCCTTGAAGGCGACTTCCATGAGGTCGTGCTGACCCTGTCGGTTACCGTCAAGAACGGTGACGAAGTGGCGTTCATCGCCGAAGTGCAGCAGGCCGGTATCTTCCTGATTGCCAACCTCGATGCATCGTCCATGAGCCACACCCTGGGTGCGTTCTGCCCGAACATCCTGTTCCCGTACGCGCGCGAAACCCTGGACAGCCTGGTGACCCGTGGCTCGTTCCCGGCCCTGATGCTGTCGCCGGTCAACTTCGACGCCCTGTACGCGCAAGAAATGCAGCGCATGCAGGAAGCCGGCGAAGTGCCGACCGTGCAGTAACCGCTACATGCAAAAAGGGCGACTTCGGTCGCCCTTTTTTGTGCCCGAGCGCATCAGCTGCCGGCAAAGCCCTGCTGGCGCCAGGCTTCATACACCGTCACCGCCACGGTATTGGACAGGTTCAGGCTGCGACAGCCTTCGCGCATTGGCAGGCGCAGGCGCTGTTCGGCCGGCAGGCTGTCCAGCACCTCGCTTGGCAGGCCGCGGCTTTCGGGGCCGAACAGGAAGGCGTCTCCGGGCTGGTAAGCCACTTCATGGAACGGGTGCGAACCCTTGGTGGTGAAGGCGAACAGCCTTGGGTTGCCGAGGTGTTCCAGGCACGCTGCCAGGCTTTCGTGGCGTTTGAGCGTGGCATACTCGTGGTAGTCCAGCCCGGCGCGGCGCAGGCGCTTGTCGTCGAGTTCGAAGCTGATCGGGTCGATCAGGTGCAGTGCACAACCGCTGTTGGCGCACAGGCGGATTATGTTGCCGGTATTCGGCGGAATTTCAGGTTGAAAAAGGATGACGTGAAACATGCACGGCTCCAAGCATGAAGATGACGAGCATTCTACCCCCGAACCGGACGTGCGTTCGAAAGCCTTGCCGCGGATGATCCTGTCGCTGGCACTGGCCGGGGTGATGATCGGGTTGATGATTGGCCGCCTGACTGCGCCGGCAGAGCGGGTGCTTGAGGAGGTGGCGGTGGTGCAGGATGGGCTGGACCTGTGGTTCAACGATGAGCCGCCGCTGCATGGCGAGAATGTCGACGGCACTGTGGCTGTGGTGTTCCAGGCTGCTGGCAAGAGCCAGCGCGGGCAGTTGCTGCTTGAGGGCAAGCCGGTGGGGTGGCGTTTGCAGAAGAGCCAGCAAGGCTTGCTGTTGACGGTGATTGCCGCGCGCCCCCTGCGTGGCGAGTGGGCCGGTGCAGAGGACGCGGGGCGCTGGAAGGTGCAGGTCAGGCTGCACGAATAAAAGAGGGGATGTCCCGGCCTGCCTGTACCGAGGTCCCCGAAGCGGGCACTGCTTGAATAAAAAGGGGATGTCCCGGCCTGCCTAGTACCGAGGTCCCCGAAGCGGGTATTGCTGAATAAAAGAGGGGCTTTCCCGGCCTGCCTGTACCGAGACCCCCGAAACTGGGTATGCAGGGGTTATTGCAGGGTGCGTGCCAATTTTGCAAAACCCGTGAATACGGGCTTTGGAGGGGGATTTGGCCGGATTTTGAGGGGGGTTGTGCCTTGGCACGGTGCAGCGGGCACAGGTTCGGTGCATGGGCTCGCAATTGATCGCGATGGCTTTCGCGCCGAAACATCGAGTGCTCATTACCTTGCGCGGGCCTCATAGAGCCGATCTACCTTGATACCTTCATCAAGGAGGACGACATGGAACACCCCCAATCCCATCTACTGAGGCGAGGGCGATTTTCTGAGCCTGGCCGGGTCTATCTTTTGATAAGCACCACCAAGGACCGCACGCCATTTTTCAAGGATTTTCAGTCCGCCCGTTGCCTCCCACTCCACTTCGCCGAAGCGCAGCACGAGGGTTCTTTGCAAAGCCTCGCTTGGGTAATCATGCCGGACCACATCCACTGGCTGGTCGAACTTGGCGATGCCACCCTTGCCACTGTCATGCGGCGATTCAAGTCGCGTAGCCGTTGTTCGCTGCACAAAATTGGAAAGGTCAAAGGGCAGTTATGGCAGGTTGGCTACCATGATCGGGCGCTTAGACGCGAAGAGGACTTGAGAGCCTTCGCAAGATACGTAGTGGCCAACCCGATCCGGGCTGGCCTGGTAGAGCGTCTTGGGGACTATCCGCTTTGGGATGCGATCTGGGTGTCGACACCAACCGCTCCTGAAGGCTGCGCATGTCGCAGCTTGGGCGAAACGCTGGAAGACACGTCTTTGTGGTGAGCGGGCTTGCCCCGCGCGTTGGGCTGCGGAGCAGCCCTGAGGGTAATCAGCGGCTACGAGATCGAGTCGATTGCCACCTGTGTGAGAACAGTCTGGTTTCGGGGCTGCTTCGCAGCCCAACGCGGGGCAAGCCCGCTCGCCACAAGGTAATGTGTCTGGGGCTGAGAAGCTGTGTAGATGCTTATAGTGCGATGATGCCCGCAGGACGAATTGAAATGGCGTCTTCGCAGTGGTTCGGCACGCCGAGCAATGAGCATGTATCTGCGCAGCTTGGGCTAAACGCTGGAAGGCGGGTTTACGCGGGAAGACTGGTTTTTGTGGTGAGCGGGCTTGCCCCGCGTTGGGCTGCGGAGCAGCCCTGAGGGTAATGTCAGCCGTTTAGGGGACAGCTCTGCAGCCCATCGCAGTGGTGCGGCACTCCAAGCAAGCCCACGTTATAGGCTCACTGCTGTACCTCAGTGATCGTCGCCGTCATCATCCTCGGCGCCATCCACCTTCATGCCCAGCTCCTTGATCTTGCGGGTCAGGGTGTTGCGGCCCCAGCCCAGCAGCACGGCAGCATCGCGGCGGCGGCCGGCGGTGTGTTTGAGGGCGGTTTCGATCATGATCCGCTCGAAGCTCGGCACGGCGCTGTCGAGCAGGCTCGACTGGCCACGCGCCAAGGCCTGGTCGGCCCACTGGCGCAGGGCCTGCTCCCAGTTGGTCACCGGGGTGGCGTCAGTCGGCAGGTTGAGCAGCTCTGGCGGCAAATCGCCCACCAGCACTTCGCGGCTCGACGCCATTACGGTGATCCAGCGGCAAGTGTTCTCCAGCTGGCGCACGTTGCCTGGCCACGGCAGGTTGCGGATGAACTCCTCGGTTTCCGGCTTGAGCAGCTTGGGCTCCACCGACAACTCCTGGGCGGCGCGGCCAAGAAAGTGGCGAGCCAGTGCCGGGATGTCTTCGCGACGGTCAGCCAGGCGCGGGATATGGATGCGGATCACGTTCAGGCGGTGGAACAGGTCTTCCCGGAACTTGCCGGCCTGCACCAGCGATTCGAGGTTCTGGTGGGTGGCGGCAATGATGCGCACGTCCACTTTCACCGGAATATGGCCACCCACGCGGTAGAACTCGCCGTCGGCCAGCACCCGCAGCAAGCGCGTCTGGGTGTCGGCAGGCATGTCGCCGATTTCGTCGAGGAACAGCGTGCCGCCGTCTGCCTGTTCGAAGCGGCCGCGGCGCAGGTTGGCAGCACCGGTAAAGGCGCCTTTCTCATGGCCGAACAGCTCCGACTCCATCAGGTCCTTGGGGATCGCCGCCATGTTCAGCGCGATGAACGGCGACGCTGCCCGCGGGCTGTGGCGGTGCAGGGCATGGGCGACCAGCTCTTTACCGGTGCCGGACTCGCCATTGATCAACACCGTGATGTTGGAGTGGCTGAGCCGGCCAATGGCGCGGAACACCTCCTGCATGGCCGGCGCTTCGCCGATGATCTCTGGGGTGCGGGTCAAGGCCTGCGGCACGGCCAGGCCTTGCTGTTCCTGGGCATGCTGGTTGGCGCGCTTGACCAGCGACACCGCCTCGTCGACATCGAACGGCTTGGGCAGGTATTCGAACGCACCGCCCTGATAGGAGGCCACCGCGCTGTCCAGGTCGGAATGTGCGGTCATGATGATGACCGGCAGGCGCGGGTGCTGTTCGCGAATCTGCGCCAACAGGTCCAGGCCACTGGCGCCGGGCATGCGGATATCGGAAATGATCACGTCAGGCTGCTGGCGCGCCAGGCGGCCCATGACACCGTCCGCACTGTCGAAGCTCTGGGTATTCATGCCTTCCTGCTGCAGGGCTTTTTCCAGCACCCAGCGGATAGAGCGATCATCATCGACGATCCAGACGGTTTCACTGCGGCTCATGAGGCGTTGGCTCCTTGTTCCAGTGGCAGGTAGATCGAGAAGGCGGTGTGGCCGGGATGGCTCTCGCACTCGATCAGGCCCTGGTGCTGGCTGATGATGTTCTGGGTAATGGCCAGGCCCAGCCCGGTACCGTCGGGGCGGCCGCTGACCATTGGGTAGAAGAGGGTGTCTTGCAGTTCGGCAGGGATGCCGGGGCCGTTGTCGATGATCTCGACCCGCGCCACCAGGCGATGGCGCACATGGCCAATGGTGAATTGACGCACCGCGCGGCTGCGCAGGGCAATGCGCCCCAGGCGCAGCTCGTTCTGGCCGCTGATCGCCTGCATGGCGTTGCGCACGATGTTGAGCACCGCCTGGATCATCTGTTCGCGGTCGATCAGCACATCCGGCAGGCTGGGGTCGTAGTCACGCACCAAGGTGATGCCGCCCTGGGTTTCGGCCTCGACCAGGCTGCAGACGCGCTCCAGCACCTCGTGGATGTTGGTCATGGCCAGCGATGGCAGTTTGTTGGAGCCGAGCATACGGTCGACCAGGTTACGCAGGCGGTCGGCCTCTTCGATGATCACGTTGGTGTAGTCGCGCAGGCCATCGTTTGGCAGCTCGCGGGCCAGCAACTGTGCCGCGCCGCGAATGCCGCCCAGCGGGTTCTTTATTTCGTGGGCAAGGCCGCGCACCAGCATCTTGGTGGTTTCCTGCTTGCTCAGCTGGGCCTCTTCCTTGGTGATGCGCAGCAGCCGGTCGCGCGGGTGCACCTCCAGCAACAGCAGGGTCTGGCCCTGGTGCAGGATCGGCGTGACCGCGTAATCGACGGTGATGGCCTGGCCGGTCAGGGAGGTCAACAGCGCTTCACGCTTGGTGAACGGGTGCGCGTGTTCCACGGCCTGGCGCAGCGAGTTGAGCGCCTCGCTGGACTCGGTGAACAGTTCGCTGATGAATTGCCCATGGCTGCGCTGGCCGCTGACGGCCAGCAGCATTTCGGCCGCTGGGTTCATGTACTCAAGGCGCAGCTCGGCATTGAGCAAAAGCGTGGCCGTGGTCAGGTTGTCCAGAAGCAGACGGTGCTGTGCATCGCTGATGGTCATAAAGTGTCGTTGACCTCTTTTGGCGCTTGCAGCCCCCGGGGCCTGCCCGGGGTGGGTGCGCTATGGATCCGCTGATGCCTGGAAAATGCAAGAAACAAACCAAGGCTCCGAAAAGAAGCGGAATTTCCTGATAAACCCCGGAAGATGCGCATATTCGGACCAGAATCTTCTGAAAATGCGCGTGCTGCGACCTGTTTTGGGGTGACGGGCGGCGCGTAGTGCCTTGCCATGCACCAATATAGAGCATTGCCGCCTTCACTGTTTCAGGCACAGCTGGCCGGTGGCGCGCACCAGGGCCAAGTGGCGCAGTTCATTGTCGGTGCGCCCGGCCAGGGCGTCGGCCAGGTTGCGTGTGCAGTCGGGCATTGGCTTGCGGTCCAGCTCGGCAAGTTCGAACAACAGGCTGGCCTGGAGTTTGTCCAGGCGTGGGCGCAGCTCACTGGCAAGGTCGCGCGGGGCCGCCAGCGCGTTGGGGTCCAGGGTTGCCCAGCGGTCGAGCAAGGCGTACTGGATCAACTTGTTGGCTTCCATCTGGTCGGTAAAAAACGCAGTGGCACGTGCGGGGGGCAGGCCATAGTCGGAGGCTTCCAGGCGCACCTTGGCGAGTACTTGCCGTTCGCGTTCGGGGGCTTCTACCGGCAAGTCGTTGCGCCATTTGTGCTGGGCGACCGAGCGGGCGAGGTCGAGGCGTTGTTCGATGGCGTCAAGCAAGGGGGCGAACTGATTGGCGGTGGGGCTCGCTGCTGTGCAGCCGGCGAGGGCGAGGGTCAGGGCGAAGGGGGGGAGTGCATAGGTGAGGCGCATTGGGGATCTCCGTGGCTGGGAGACCTAGTGTGGGCAGTTGGGCTCGGATTACTTGTAGGACGCATCTGAATAGATTGCGGGCAGAAACGAAAACGGCCTTCCGAAGAAGGCCGTTTGTCTGAAGTCACCGGCGCAGGGCGCCGCTCACATCAGCAGCTGTAGTACAGCTCGTATTCCAGCGGGTGCACGAAGGTGCGGACCTTGATCTCTTCTTCGCTCTTCAGCTCGATGAAGGCATCGATGAAGTCGTCGGAGAACACGCCGCCCTTGGTCAGGAACGCACGGCCTTTATCCAGCTCTTCCAGAGCTTCTTTCAGGCTGCCGCACACTTGCGGGATTTCCTTGGCCTCTTCAGGCGGCAGGTCGTACAGGTTCTTGTCGGCAGCATCGCCTG
The DNA here is from genome assembly GCF_014268805.2 of Pseudomonas farsensis. Classification (GTDB taxonomy): domain Bacteria; phylum Pseudomonadota; class Gammaproteobacteria; order Pseudomonadales; family Pseudomonadaceae; genus Aquipseudomonas; species Aquipseudomonas farsensis. The sequence continues at coordinate 207,380 of NZ_JABWRF020000002.1, read as the reverse complement.
GGTGGATCTTGTTCTGGATGCCGTCCAGGCCTGCCATCAGCAGTGCAGCGAAGGCCAGGTACGGGTTGGCCGATGGGTCCGGGAAGCGCGCTTCGATACGGCGGGCTTTCGGGCTGCCAACGTAAGGAATACGGATCGAGGCGGAACGGTTGCGGGCCGAGTAGGCCAGCATTACCGGTGCTTCGAAGCCTGGGACCAGACGCTTGTACGAGTTGGTCGACGGGTTGGTGAAGCCGTTCAGGGCCTTGCCGTGCTTGATGATGCCGCCGATGAAGTACAGAGCGGTATCCGAAAGGCCGGCATAGCCTTCACCGGAGAAGGTGTTTTTGCCGTCTTTCCAGATCGACATGTGCACGTGCATGCCCGAGCCGTTGTCGCCGTACAGAGGCTTAGGCATGAAGGTAGCGGTGCGGCCGTAAGCGTCGGCAACGTTGTGCACGACGTATTTCAGGGCCTGAACTTCGTCCGCTTTCTTCACCAGGGTGTTGAACTTGACGCCGATTTCGTTCTGGCCGGCAGTTGCCACTTCGTGGTGGTGAACTTCGACGATCTGGCCCATTTCTTCCAGTGCGTTGCACATGGCAGTACGGATTTCGTGGTCGTGGTCGAACGGCGGAACCGGGAAGTAGCCGCCTTTGACGCCTGGACGGTGGCCTTTGTTGCCGCCTTCCACGTCAGCACCGGTCATCCACGAGCCTTGCTCGGAGAAGATCTTGAACATCGAGCCGGAAATGTCCGACTGGAACTTCACTTCGTCGAAGATGAAGAACTCAGGCTCCGGGCCTGCGAAGACGGTGTCACCGATGCCGGTGCTCTTCAGGTACTCTTCGGCGCGCTTGGCGATCGCACGTGGGTCGCGGTCGTAGCCCTGCATGCTCGAAGGGTCGACGATGTCACAGGTGATGATCAGGGTCGGTTCTTCGGTGAACGGGTCCAGTACGGCAGTATCATCGACCGGCATCAGGATCATGTCGGAGGCTTCGATGCCTTTCCAGCCGGCAATGGAGGAACCGTCGAACATCTTGCCGACTTCGAAGAAGTCTTCGTCCAGGCCATCGCGCGCCGGCATGGTCACGTGATGCTGAATGCCTTTGGTGTCCGTGAAACGCAGATCAATCCACTTGACGTCATGATCTTTGATGAGTTGAACCGACTTCGACATGTTGTCCTCCGGAGGGTCTAGAGCGCGGTAGGCCGCTGCTCTGGAAAAAGGGTGTTGCCGGGCGCGGATAGTCGGCCAAGCTTACCTGCCTCACAAGGGAGCAAATTGCATGCCAGTGCCCGAAAATGGCGAGCGCAGGATAAAAGGCGGCGTTTGCGGGCATTTGCGGGCGGGGTGCCGAGGAAAAACGCACTTATAAGAGGCGTAATTTAATGTGTGCGCACCATTGTGGTGCCTTGATGGAGGTTGGGGCCTCATCGCGGGGCAAGCCCGCTCCCACGCATGGCTTTGCAGTCAGGCTCCCAAGGAATTGAATAGGTGTCCAACTCCTTGAGGCCAGCCGACCCTTGTGGGAGCGGGCTTGCCCCGCGATGAGGCCGGTAAAGCCAAGATAATTCGACGCCAGCGTTCAAAAACTGCTCAAAACCTGAGCAATTTCCGATATAATTCGCGCCCCTCATTTTCGGCAGGCCCTGCGCGCGCTGTTAACCCAATGAAACTTATCGTCAAAGTCTTCCCAGAGATCACCATCAAGAGCCGGCCGGTGCGCAAGCGCTTCATCCGCCAGCTCGGCAAGAACATCCGCAACGTGCTCAAGGACCTCGATCCTGAGCTCGTGGTTGATGGTGTCTGGGACAATCTCGAGGTGGTCACCCGCATCGAGGACGAAAAGGTTCAGCGCGAGATCATCGAACGCCTTACCTGCACCCCGGGTATCACCCACTTCCTGCAGGTCGAGGAGTACCCGCTGGGCGACTTCGACGACATCGTTGCCAAGTGCAAGCAGCACTTCGGCCACCTGTTGGCCGGCAAGCACTTTGCCGTGCGGTGCAAGCGGGGTGGCCACCACGACTTCACCTCGATGGACGTCGACCGCTACGTTGGCAGCCAGTTGCGCCAGCAGTGCGGCGCCGCCGGTATCGAGCTGAAGAAGCCCGAAGTGCTGGTGCGTATCGAAATCCGCAACCAGCGCCTGTACGTGATTCACAACCAGCACCAGGGCATTGGCGGCTACCCGCTGGGCGCCCTGGAGCAGACGCTGGTGCTGATGTCCGGCGGCTTCGACTCCACCGTGGCGGCCTACCAGATGATGCGTCGCGGCCTGATGACCCACTTCTGCTTCTTCAACCTTGGCGGCCGTGCCCACGAGCTGGGCGTGATGGAAGTGGCGCACTTCCTGTGGAAAAAATACGGCAGCAGCCAGCGCGTGCTGTTTATCAGCGTGCCGTTCGAAGAAGTGGTCGGCGAGATTCTCAACAAGGTCGACAACAGCTACATGGGCGTGACGCTCAAGCGCATGATGCTGCGCGGCGCCGCACATATGGCCGACCGCCTGCAGATCGACGCGCTGGTCACCGGCGAGGCGATTTCCCAGGTGTCCAGCCAGACTTTGCCGAACCTGTCGATCATCGACTCGGCCACCGACAAGCTGGTGCTGCGCCCGCTGCTGGCCAGCCACAAGCAGGACATCATCGACCAGGCCACCGAAATCGGCACCGCCGACTTCGCCAAGCACATGCCTGAGTACTGCGGCGTGATCTCGGTAAACCCGACCACCCATGCCAAGCGCCACCGCATGGAGCATGAAGAGAAGCAGTTCGACATGGCCGTGCTCGAGCGCGCCCTGGAGCGCGCGCGGCTGATCTCCATCGACCATGTGATCGACGAGCTGGGCAAGGACGTTGAAATCGAAGAAGTGGCCGAGGCATTGCCGGGCCAGATCGTCATCGATATCCGTCACCCCGATGCCCAGGAAGACCAGCCACTGGTCATCGACGGCATCGAGGTCCAGGCTATGCCGTTCTATGCCATCAACAGCAAATTCAAGCAGCTGGATGCCAACCGGCAGTACCTGCTGTATTGCGACAAGGGTGTGATGAGCCGTTTGCACGCACACCATCTGCTCAGTGAGGGACATGCCAATGTGCGTGTTTATCGTCCGACATAAGATGCCGGGGCTCTATGGCGGCAGCATCCGCCATCGCCCCCCCGACCGCCGGGCCCGCTGAGCCTTTTAACTTCATATTGGCCGTCTAGACTGGCGGCAACCGAATCCTCTGATCGAGATACAGTTGTGATCGAAAATCTGCGTAACATCGCCATCATCGCCCACGTTGACCATGGTAAAACCACCCTGGTCGACAAACTCCTGCGTCAGTCCGGCACTCTGGAGCGTAACGAGCTCAACGACGAGCGCGTCATGGACTCCAACGACCAGGAAAAAGAGCGCGGTATTACCATTCTGGCGAAAAACACCGCCATCAACTGGAACGGCTACCACATCAACATCGTCGACACCCCCGGCCACGCCGACTTCGGTGGCGAGGTTGAGCGTGTAATGTCGATGGTCGACTCCGTGCTGCTGCTGGTCGACGCCCAGGACGGCCCTATGCCGCAAACCCGCTTCGTGACCAAAAAGGCGTTCGAAGCTGGCCTGAAGCCAATCGTCGTGATCAACAAGGTCGACCGTCCGGGCGCGCGTCCTGACTGGGTTCTGGACCAGATCTTCGACCTGTTCGACAACCTCGGCGCTACCGACGAGCAGTTGGACTTCCAGGTTGTCTACGCCTCGGCCCTGAACGGCATCGCCGGCCTGGACCACACCGCCATGGGCGAAGACATGACTGCCCTGTACCAGGCTGTCGTCGACCACGTTCCAGCGCCAGCTGTTGACCGTGACGGCCCGTTCCAGATGCAAATCTCGGCACTGGACTACAACAGCTTCCTCGGTGTTATCGGTGTTGGCCGTATCGCCCGTGGTCGCATCAAGCCGAACACCCCGGTTGTTGCCATCGACGCCGACGGCAAGAAGCGTAACGGCCGTATCCTCAAGCTGATGGGTCACCACGGCCTGCACCGTGTAGACGTCGAAGAAGCCCAGGCTGGCGACATCGTCTGCATCAGCGGTTTCGACGAGCTGTTCATCTCCGACACCCTGTGCGACCCGACTGCCGTCGAGGCAATGAAGCCGCTGACCGTCGACGAGCCTACCGTTTCGATGACCTTCCAGGTCAACGATTCGCCGTTCTGCGGCAAGGAAGGCAAGTTCGTCACCAGCCGTAACATCAAGGACCGTCTGGACAAAGAGCTGCTCTACAACGTTGCCCTGCGCGTTGAAGAAACCGACTCCCCAGACAAGTTCAAGGTCTCGGGCCGTGGCGAGCTGCACCTGTCGGTACTGATCGAAACCATGCGTCGCGAAGGCTTCGAACTGGCCCTGGGTCGTCCTGAAGTGATCATCCGCGAAGTGGATGGCGTCAAGCAGGAACCGTTCGAAAACGTCACCATCGACATCCCTGAAGAATCCCAGGGCAAGGTCATGGAAGAGATGGGTCTGCGTAAGGGCGACCTGACCAACATGGTCCCGGATGGCAAAGGCCGTGTGCGCCTGGAATACAACATCCCGGCCCGTGGTCTGATCGGTTTCCGTAACCAGTTCCTGACCCTGACCAACGGTGCAGGCATCCTGACCTCGATCTTCGACCGCTACGACACCGTGAAGTCCGGCCACATGTCCGGCCGTCAGAACGGCGTACTGGTTTCGGTTGAAACCGGCAAGGCACTGACCTACTCGCTGGAAACCCTGCAGGCGCGTGGCAAGCTGTTCGTCGAGCACGGTCAAGAGATCTACAACGGTCAGATCGTCGGCCAGAACAGCCGCGACAACGACCTGGGCGTCAACCCTACCAAGGGCAAGAAGCTCGACAACATGCGTGCTTCGGGTAAAGACGAAGTCATCGCCCTGGTGCCGCCGGTTCGCTTCACCCTGGAACAGGCTCTGGAATACATCCAGGAAGACGAGCTGTGCGAAGTCACGCCGAAGTCCATCCGTCTTCGCAAGAAGATTCTGGACGAAAGCGAGCGTACCCGCGCTGCCAAGAAAGCCAAAAACAGCTAAGTTAGTGTTGGCTGAATAAAAACGCCCCCGGTCGAAAGGCCGGGGGCGTTTTTTTGTCTGCGGGTTTTGTGCGGTCTGTGCCGGCCTCATCGCGACAAGGGTCGCGTCTGGCATCGCCAGCGTGCCTGGCTCGGTCGCTGTAGGAGCGGCCTTGTGTCGCGAATGGGCTGCGCAGCAGCCCCAGGATCTCGGCCTCTTGCAGAATCGCCGGGGCCGCTGCGCGGCCCTTTCGCGACACAAGGCCGCTCCTACAGAGATCCCGCCGCGGTGGTCAGGCCGCCGCTTAGCGCCCGACTACCTTGGGCTTGTACGCGCAGTAGCCAGGCCGTGGCCCGATCTTGGGGTGGTTGCGGCAGGTGTCCGGGCGCTTTTCGTAGATGGTGCACAAGCGGCTCTTGCGATCCAGGTACATGCAGTCATCGTTGCTCATCCGGGTCAGGGTGAAAATGCCTGACTTCTGGTTGAAGCGTTCGATGATGCCTTCCTTCTGCAAACGCTTGGCGACGTTCTTCGGCGGCTCGTCTTTTTCGAACTCATCCACCACACCAATGCGGATCAGATCCTTGATCTTCACCTCCACCGGCAAGGTGCAGCAGGTGGAGTGGCAGCCACCGCACATGTGGCTGGCATAACGCTGCCAGGTCTCCAGGCGGTCGACTTCGGCGGCGGCAATCAGGGTCGTTTTCATTTTTTTGGCTGGGCGTATCACGGGTGGGGGCGCGCGATGATACCGGAGTTGTTCAATTTGTGAACAACCTTTCGCCAGATTCCGCTTCACTTGATGAAAACCGCGAACCGCCGCTTTCACTCTGTGTCAGAGCGTCTAGGCTGAACAATCTCCCAGCGCTTTCGCCTACTTGCCCGAGGATGCCGGATGTCCCAGGAAAACAAGGCCCGTGAGGCCAAAGCTCGACATGAAGAGGTGGCGGACTTTCGCGCCGCCGTACTGGCCAAACTGACCTACGCGGTCGGCAAGGACCCCGAACACGCCTTCGACCACGACTGGTTCGAAGCCATCGCCCTGGCCGCCCGCGACCATATGGTCGATCACTGGATGGACCACACTCGCCAGGCTTACCGCCGTAGCCAAAAGCGGGTGTATTACCTTTCGCTCGAATTTCTGATCGGCCGGCTGCTGTACGACAGCCTCAGTAACCTCGGTTACCTCGACATTGCTCGCGAAGCCTTGGAAGGGCTGGATGTCGACCTTGAGCGTATTCGCCTGCTCGAACCCGATGCTGCGCTGGGTAACGGCGGCCTGGGCCGGCTGGCCGCGTGCTTCATGGAAAGCATGTCGACCTTGGGCATTGCCGCCCACGGTTACGGCATTCGCTACGAGCACGGCCTGTTCCGCCAGGCAATAGTGGATGGTTGGCAGCAGGAACAGACCGAAAACTGGCTGGATTTCGGCAACCCCTGGGAATTCGAGCGCGCCGAGGTGATCTACCCGATCAGCTTTGGCGGCAGTGTCGAAACCGTGCACCAGCCCGACGGCCAGCAACGCCAGGTGTGGACGCCCGGCGAGACGGTGCGTGCGGTGGCCTATGACACGCCGGTGGTGGGCTGGCGCGGCTCCAGCGTCAATACCTTGCGCCTGTGGCGCGCCCGGGCGCTCGAAGAGCTGCACCTGGAGCGCTTCAACGCCGGTGACCATTTGGGCGCGGTGGCCGAAGTCGCCCGTGCCGAGAGCATTTCGCGGGTCCTGTACCCGGCAGACAGCACCGAGGCAGGCCAGGAACTGCGCCTGCGCCAAGAGTACTTCTTCGTTTCGGCGTCCTTGCAGGACTTGCTGCGCCGCCATCTGAACATGCACGACAGCCTGCTCAACCTGCCGGACGCGGCGGCTATTCAGCTCAACGACACCCACCCCTCGATTGCCGTGGCCGAGCTGATGCGCCTGTTGGTGGACCAGCACGAAATCCCGTGGGACACCGCCTGGGAGCTGACCGTCGGCACGCTGGCCTACACCAACCACACCTTGCTGCCCGAGGCGCTGGAAACCTGGCCGGTGGCGCTGATGGAGCGCATGCTGCCCCGGCACATGCAGATCATCTACCTGATCAACGCCTACCATATCGACGCGCTCCGGGCTAAAGGCCAGCACGATTTCGATGTGCTGCGCGCGGTATCGCTGATCGAAGAAGACAACGGCCGCCGCGTGCGCATGGGCAACCTGGCGTTTCTGGGCTCGCACAGCGTCAACGGCGTATCGGCGCTGCACAGCAAGCTGATGAAGAGCACGGTGTTCTCCGAGCTGCACAAGCTTTACCCCGAGCGTATCAACAACAAGACCAACGGCATTACCTTCCGCCGCTGGCTGTACCAGGCCAACCCGCAGCTCACTGCCATGCTGGTGGAGGCGTTGGGCGCCGACTTGCTCGACGACCCCGAAGGCAAGCTCAAGGCGCTGGAACCGTTTGCCGACAAGCCCGCCTTCCGCAAACAGTTCGCGGCCCAGCGCCTGCACAGCAAGCGCGCTCTGGCGAGCATCATCCAGGACCGCATCGGCGTCACGGTAAACCCCGAGGCGCTGTTCGATGTGCAGGTCAAGCGCATCCACGAGTACAAGCGCCAACTGCTCAACCTGTTGCATACCGTGGCCCTGTACCAGGCCATTCGCAACGAGCCGGGCACCCCCTGGGCGCCGCGGGTGAAGATTTTCGCCGGCAAGGCGGCGGCCAGTTATCACCAGGCCAAGTTGATCATCAAGCTGACCAACGACATCGCCCGGGTGGTCAACAACGACCCGACCGTACGCGGCCTGCTGAAAGTGGTGTTCTTGCCCAACTACAACGTCAGCCTGGCCGAGAGCATCATCCCGGCGGCGGACCTGTCCGAACAAATCTCCACCGCCGGCTACGAGGCATCGGGTACCAGCAACATGAAGTTCGGGCTCAATGGCGCGCTGACCATCGGCACCCTCGATGGCGCCAACGTCGAGATGTGCGAGCAGGTGGGCGCCGACAACATGTTCATCTTCGGTCTGACGGCGCAGCAGGTGGGCGCACGCGGCAAGGCCGGCGACTTTGGCGCCAGTGCCGCGATTGCCGCCTCAAGCCGGTTGGGTGATGTGCTGCAGGCCATTCGCAGCGGCGTGTTCTCGCCGGACGACCCGTCGCGTTATACCGGGCTGGTGGATGGCCTGGTCGACCATGACCGCTTCCTGTTGTGCGCTGATTTCGACGCCTACTGGGACGCCCAGCGCCGCGTCGAAGAGCTGTGGCATACGCCCGAGCAGTGGTGGCGAATGGCGGTGCTCAATACCGCGCGCATGGGCTGGTTCTCCTCGGACCGTACCATCAGGGAATACGCCAACGAGATCTGGAAAGCGCTGGATTAGCCTGAACAAATCGCGGGGCAAGCCCGCTCCCACGCAGGGTTTGCGTAGGGGCGGGCTTGCCCCGCGATTGTCTGTTCTGGCGACCATCGGCAGGGCCTGCGCTGAACCTAACCCCCTCAAGCGAGTCTCTTTGCTCGCTAGCCTGCAACTCTCCCTGTAAACTGCGGGGGTTGTTTCTCCCTTATTTCCTTCGGAGCCTTACATGTCCCGCGTTACCCTGAGTCGCTATCTGATTGAGCAGACCCGCAGCAACAATACCCCTGCCGATCTGCGCTTCCTGATCGAAGTGGTGGCGCGTGCGTGCAAGGAAATCAGCCACCACGTTTCCAAAGGTGCCCTCGGCGGCGTACTGGGCAGCATGGGCACCGAAAACGTGCAGGGCGAAGTGCAGAAAAAGCTCGACGTGATCTCCAACGACATCCTGCTCGAAGCCAACGAGTGGGGCGGCCACCTGGCCGGCATGGCGTCCGAAGAAATGGACAACGCCTACCAGATCCCGGGCAAATACCCTAAAGGCGCCTACCTGCTGGTCTTCGACCCGCTCGACGGCTCGTCGAACATCGACGTCAACGTCTCGGTCGGCACCATCTTCTCGGTATTGCGTTGCCCTAACGAATACCTGAGCCAGAACGAAACCCTCAACGAAAACGCCTTCCTGCAGCCAGGTACCGAGCAGGTCGCCGCCGGTTATGCCATCTACGGCCCGCAGACCATGCTGATCCTGACCCTGGGCAACGGCGTCAAGGGCTTCACCCTGGACCGCGAGCTGGGTAGCTTCGTGCTCACCCACGAAAATATCCGCGTGCCGGAAAGCACCGCCGAGTTCGCCATCAACATGTCCAACCAGCGCCATTGGGAAGCCCCGATCCAGCGCTACGTCGGCGAGCTGCTGGCCGGCGAGACCGGCCCGTTGAAGAAAAACTACAACATGCGCTGGATCGCCTCGATGGTTGCCGATGTGCACCGCATCCTTACCCGTGGCGGCCTGTTCATGTACCCGCGTGACGCCCGCGACCCAAGCAAGCCAGGCAAGCTGCGCCTGATGTACGAAGCCAACCCGATGTCGTTCATCATCGAACAGGCCGGTGGTGTGTCCACCGATGGCTACCAGCGTATCCTCGACATCAAGCCTGAAGGTCTGCACCAGCGCGTATCGGTGATTCTCGGCTCGAAGGAAGAGGTCGAGCGCGTCACCGCCTACCACAAGGAGTAACCCATGCTCGCACCTTGGCAGCCGTTGTTGGAATGGTGGTTCGGTTGGGGCGCAAACGCCCAGGCCGTGGCTGACGAGAAGAACACGCTGTGGTTCGGCAAGCACCACGACGACGAAGCACGGGCGCACTTTGGCGAGCTCGTCGAGCAAGCCCTGGCGGGCGGGCTCGATGAGTGGCAGCAAAGCCCGCAAGGCTGGCTGGGGTTGCTGATCCTGCTGGATCAGCTGCCGCGCATGATCTACCGCGACACGCCGCGCGCCTTCGAAGGCGACCGACGTGCGCAGGTGCTGGCCATGCAGGGGCTGCAAAAAGGCTGGGATTTCCAGTTGCTGCCGATTCAACGGGTGTTTGTGCTGCTGGTGCTGGAGCACGCCGAGGTGCTCGACTGGCAAAACCAGTGCATCGAGCGTTACCAGGCGTTGCTCGATGAGCAGCCCGAGGCTAGCCGCCGGTTGTTCGAAGGTTTCCTGGATTACGCCGAGCAGCACCAGCGGGTGATTGCCCGGTTTGGCCGCTTCCCGCAGCGTAATCTGGTACTGGACAGGCCGAGTACCAGCGAAGAGATGGACTTCTTGCTCGAGCCTGGGTCCAGGTTCTGAAGCGCTGGGCCTGCTGCGCAGGCCTTTCGCGGCACAAGGCCGCTCCTACAGGGGACTACGTTTACCTGTAGGAGTGGCCTTGTGCCGCGAAAGGGCCGCAACGCGGCCCCGGCTATCTTAAATCCTGAAACTCCCCACCAGATGCTTCAACCGCTCCACCTGGCGCTCAAGGTCGGTGCAGGCACGCAAGGTGCTCTGCAGGTTGTGCACCCCTTCCTGATTCAGCGTATTGATCTCGGTAATGTCGACATTGATCGACTCGACCACAGCCGTCTGCTCTTCGGTCGCGGTCGCCACCGACTGGTTCATGCCGTCGATCTCGCCAATGCGCTGGGTAACGCTGCCCAGGCGCTCACCGGCCTGGTTGGCAATGCCCACGCTGCGGTCACTGTGCTGCTTGCTCTGGTTCATGGTGCTCACGGCCATCTGCGCACCGGCCTGCAGCTCCTCGATCAAGCTCTGCACCTGCTGCGCCGACTCCTGGGTGCGATGGGCCAGGTTACGCACTTCGTCAGCCACCACGGCAAAGCCGCGCCCTGCCTCACCGGCGCGCGCGGCTTCAATAGCCGCGTTCAGCGCCAGCAGGTTGGTCTGCTGGGAAATGCCGCTGATCACATCGAGAATCTGCCCAATGTTGGCGGTGTGATTGTTCAGCGTCTCAATGTTGCCGCTGGCATCGCTGATGCGCGCCGACAGCTGGTTCATCACCTCGATGGTTTCGCCCACCACCTGCTGGCCTTCGCTGGCAAGGCCGCGCGCGGCGCTTGAATGCTGCGAGGCGAGGGCGGCGTTCTGGGCGATCTCCTGGGCCGCGGCGCCAAGCTGGTTGATCGCTGCTGCCACGCTGCTGGTGCGCTCGGACTGCTGGTCGGCGTTGATGATCGAGGCATTCGATGCGCTGACCACCTGGCCGGCGACGCTATTGACCTGGCCGGTGGCCGAGGACACCTCGCGGATCGACTCGTGGATACGTTCGACAAAGCGGTTGAACGACTGCGCAAGGCTGCCGAACTCGTCCTGGGCGTGGATTTTCAGGCGCCGGGTCAGATCGCCTTCGCCCTCGGCGATGTCATGCATGGCGCGCCCCATCACGTGCAATGGCTCCATCAGCACGCGGATCAGCACGCTCAGCAGGCCGATGATCACCAGAATCGCAATCAGCGTGGCCACCAATGCGGAGGTGCGCAGCTCGCCGAGCATGGCGAACGCGGCGTCCTGGTCGAGCACCAGCGCGACGTACCAGTCCGCCGAGGGCACACCGTCGATATGGGTGAAGCTGATGAACTGCTTGTGGCCATCCACCTCCACTTCCTTCAGCCCGCTGCCAATGCTCGGCGTAGTGCCGGGGTAGACGTCGGTGAGGGTCTTGAGGGCCAGCTCGGCGTTGGGGTGGATGAGGATCTTGCCTTCGCCATTGACGATGAACGCATGGCCGTGGCCATCGAAGTCCAAGGTATTGATCAGCTTGCTGATGGTTTGCAGGTCGGTGTCGACGCCGGCCACGCCGGCCAGGCTGCCGGCCTGTTGCACCGGGGTTGCCAGGGTGATCACCAGCTTGCCTGCCGAGGCCGAGATGTACGGCTCGGTGACGATGGTCTGGCCTGCGGCGGTGGCGGCCTTGTACCAGCCGCGGGCACGCGGGTCGTAGTCGGCTGCGCGGTTGCCGGCAGGTACCGACTGCATGCGGCCATCCTTCGCGCCGAAGTAGGTGAGCATGAAGTTGCTGGCATATACCGGCAGCGCCAGGCTGCGGTCCAGGCTGGCCTTGCTGGGGCCATCGACAGCGACCTGCTGCGCCACGCTGTCTAGCAACTGGATACGGCTGTCGAGCCAGTTGCGGATGTTGCCGGCCGTGAGGCTGCCCAGGTCCTGCAGCGTGGTCTGGGTATCGCTGCGCAGGGACTGGCGTTGGCGGTAATCGTTGTACAGCACGAAGCAGGTGAACGCGGCTGCTACCACGAGTGCTGCGGCCAAAAGGATCTTGTGGCTGAACTTCAGAGTCTTGGTCATCTTGAGAAATCTACGCACCCCAGAGGACAGGCGAGTGTGGCAGAGGGCCATACCCTTTACGACTGTTTAGTTGTCCGCAACACCGCATTCCAGACACCGGCCGACGAAAAGCACCGTCGGCACGGAACCACGGACCCTTTTTTCCTTCTAAGCCCCCTGCAGGCTTTCTCGCCTGCGTGTTCATCTTCAGGAGTGTCCCGTCATGTCGTTGCGTTCCCTCGCCCTGTTGACGCTGTGCGTCGTGTTGACTGCCTGCAGCAAGGTCAACCAGGAAAACTATTCCAGGCTCAAGGCCGGCATGAACAAAGCCGAGGTCGAGCAACTGCTGGGCAAGCCTACCGAGTGTTCTGGCGCGTTGGGCATGAGCAGCTGCACCTGGGGTGACGAGAAGGCGTTCATCAGCGTGCAGTACGCCGCTGACAAAGTGTTGATGTACTCCGGGCAGGGCCTCAAATGAGGCGTTTGCACCTGCTGCTCGGCGTGTGCCTGGTGATGCTGCTGGGTGGCTGCGCCACCTCTGCCACCGACCCGCTGGCGCCGAAGACCGCAGGTGCGGTCGACCTCAAGCGTTACCAGGGCAAATGGTTCGAGCTGGCGCGCCTGCCGATGAAGTACCAGGACGGCTGCGCCCAGTCCGAGGCCCACTACAACCTCAAGCCTGACGGCACTGTCGGTGTGCTCAACCGCTGCCGCACCCTGGGTGATGAATGGCTGCGCGCCGAAGGCCATGCCACCGCGCAGCAAGCCGGGCACACGGACAAGTTGTGGGTCGAGTTCGACAACTGGTTCACCCGCCTGGTACCGGGCGTGGCCAAGGGTGATTACTGGATTCTCTACGTGGACGAGCGCTACCGCACCGCGATTGTCGGCAGCCCCGACCGCAAGTACCTGTGGATTCTGGCGCGCAATCCGGCGCTGCCGGCCTGGGAACGCGAGAGCTTGATGTCCAAGGCGCGCCAGCAGGGCTACGACACCAGCCGGCTGATCTGGCGCACGCCAGACCGCGAGATTGTTGCTCGTCACTAGCCGTGCCCACGTCGAGTTCAAGGGAGGCACGGTCCCGTGTAGGAGCGGCCTTGTGTCGCGAAAGGGGTGCGAAGCGCCCCCAAGATTTGCATCACCCTGAGATCGCCGGGGCAGCTACGCAGCCCTTTCGCGACACAAGGCCGCTCCTACAGAGACTGAGCCCAGCCGCGATTTTGACGCCTATGGGCTAACCCAGCAGCTGGCGCAACACCTCGGCAAACGCCAGCGCACTCTCTTCTTCCAGGTTGTGCCGCCCCTGACGCACTACCCATTGACCGTTGACCATCACATCGCGCACCTGGCGATCCCCGCCGGCGAACAGCCAGCGGTTGAGAATGGCATCCTCCTCGGCCACCGCCAGGTACGGGTCACGCCCATCGAGCACCAGCCAGTCGGCACGCTTGCCCACCGCCAACTCGCCCACCGGCTGCCCCAACGCCTGGGCACCGCCCTGTAACGCTGCGTCATACAGCGTGCGCCCAACCATCGGCTGGTCGCCGCGATACAACCGGTTACGCCGTTGATCACGCAGGCGCTGGCCATACTCCAGCCAGCGCAGTTCCTCGACCACACTCAGCGACACATGGCTGTCCGAACCAATGCCCATGCGCCCGCCCTGGGCCAGGTAGTCGACCGCGGGGAAGATCCCGTCACCCAGGTTGGCCTCGGTGGTCAGGCACAAGCCGGCCACCGCGCCGCTGCGGGCCATGGCCGCCACTTCATCGGGTTGGGCGTGGGTGGCGTGCACCAGGCACCAGCGCGCGTCCACATCGGCGTGCCGGTACAACCACTGCAACGGGCGCAGGCCGCTCCAGGCCAGGCAGTCGTCGACCTCTTTCTGCTGCTCGGCAATATGGATGTGCACCGGGCAGTGAGCGTCGCTGGCGCCGAGTACCTCGGCGATCTGTTCAGGGGTGACCGCCCGCAGCGAGTGAAAACACAGCCCCAGGCGCTGCGCAGGCTGCGCCGCCAACAGCGGCGCCAGTTGCTGCTGCAAGCGCAGGTAGTGCTCGGTTGAGTTGATGAAACGCCGCTGTCCCTCACTTGGCGGCTGGCCGCCAAAACCTGCGTGGCTGTAGAGCACCGGCAACAGGGTCAGGCCGATCCCGGTGGCCGCAGCAGCCGCGCTGATGCGCAACGACAGCTCGGCAGGGTCGGCGTAGCGGCGCCCATCGTGGTCGTGGTGCACGTAATGGAACTCTGCCACCGAGGTGTAGCCGGCCTTGAGCATCTCGATGTACAACTGACGGGCGATCACCTGCAGTTGCGCAGGGGTTACCGAGCCTGCCAGGCGGTACATCAGTTCGCGCCAGGTCCAGAAACTGTCGTTGGGGTTGCCGACCACTTCTGCCAGCCCGGCCATGGCCCGCTGGAACGCATGCGAGTGCAGGTTTGGCATGCCCGGCAGCAGCGGCCCGGCCACGTGTTCGGCACCCTCGGCGCTGGCGCCTGCGCTGATCGACGCCAGCAGGCCATCGGCCCCGACCTCAAGGCGGACGTTGCGGGCCCAGCCCGTGGGCAGCAGGGCGCGTTCGGCAAAATAGGCGGGCATCAGTGAATTCCTGTTATTGTCTGACTTGTATATACATATACAGCCGTTTGCCTGCCGGGTAAACTCCGGCAAGCTACCGCCCACTCCAACCGCACAAGGACTCAACGCCGTGCCGACACAACCTGTCTCCGCGCTGGTTGCCCAGATGGGCGAAGGCCCGGCGCCGCTCTATGCCCGGGTGAAGCAGATGATCATCCAGCAGATCGAGAACGGCAGTTGGCCGCCGCATCACCGGGTGCCCTCGGAGAGCGAGCTGGTTGCCGAGCTGGGTTTCAGCCGCATGACCATCAACCGTGCGCTGCGCGAGCTGACCGCCGAAGGCCTGCTGGTGCGCATGCAGGGCGTGGGCACCTTCGTCGCCGAGCCCAAGAGCCGCTCGGCGCTGTTCGAGGTCAACAACATCGCCGACGAGATCGCCAGCCGCGGCCATCAGCATAGCTGCCAGGTGATCACCCTGGTCGAAGAGGCCGCAGGTTCCGAGCGGGCGCTAGCGCTGGACATGCGCGAAGGCCAGCGGGTGTTCCATTCGCTGATCGTGCATTACGAAAACGGCGTGCCGGTGCAGATCGAGGACCGCTACGTCAACGCGGCCATTGCCCCGGATTACCTGCGCCAGGATTTCACCCGGCAAACACCCTATGAGTACCTGTCGCGGGTTGCGCCACTGACCGAAGGCGAGCACGTGGTCGAGGCGATCCTCGCCGAGCCCGATGAGTGCCGCCTGCTGCAAATCGAGCCCGGCGAGCCGTGCCTGCTGATTCGCCGCCGCACCTGGTCGGGCCGCCAGCCGGTGACCGCCGCACGCCTGATTCACCCAGGTTCGCGCCACCGCCTGGAAGGACGTTTCAGCAAATGAGCCAGTTGCAGCTGTTGCGCGCCGACACCTACCCGCGCATGCCGTGGAAGAACGGCGGCGGTTTCACCGAAGAGATCACCCGCGATGGCGGCGACAGCCTGGACGGCTTCGGCTGGCGCCTGTCGATCGCCGATATTGAAGAGTCCGGCGGTTTTTCGACCTTCGCCGGCTATGAGCGGATCATCACCGTGCTGCAAGGCGATGGCATGCGCCTGTTGGTCGATGGCCAGGCCAGTCGGCCGCTGTTGCCGTTCGATGCCTTCGCCTTCGATGGCCACAGCCAGGTCAGTTGCAAGCTGCTGGGCGGGCCGATTCGCGACTTCAACCTGATCTACTCGCCGCAGCGCTACAGCGCCCGGTTGCAATGGCTGGATGGCAGCCACCGGCTGTTCAGCTCGGCGCCGACGCTGCTGGTGTTTGCTGCCAGCAACCATGCCGAGGTGGCTATGGCGGGGCAGCCGGCGCAGCAGTTGGGGCGCTATGACTGCCTGCGACTGGATGGCAACCCAGGGTTGCTGGAGCTGGATGTGCAGGGGCGTTTTTGCCTGATTGAATTGATGCCGCGTTAAACCTGGCACAGCTGATCGCGGGGCAAGCCCGCTCCCACAGATGCATGAAAGCTGCTTTTGTGGGAGCGGGCTTGCCCCGCGATTTTTTTTGCTCGGTATTTTGGTTGTCCATGCTTGTACATACAAGTAAAGGTGTGTTTGTATAGCGCCATCGACACACACACACCTGCCGTCGGATGACCGCCAAGGACCTTCCCCGTGACTGACAACAACAAATACCGTGACGTAGAAATCCGTGCCCCGCGTGGCAACAAGCTGACCGCCAAAAGCTGGCTGACCGAAGCGCCGCTGCGCATGCTGATGAACAACCTCGACCCACAGGTCGCCGAGAACCCCAAGGAACTGGTGGTCTACGGCGGCATCGGCCGGGCAGCGCGCAACTGGGAGTGCTACGACAAGATCGTCGAAACCCTGACCCGCCTTGAAGACGACGAAACCCTGCTGGTGCAGTCGGGCAAGCCGGTCGGCGTATTCAAGACCCACAGCAACGCCCCGCGCGTGCTGATCGCCAACTCCAACCTGGTGCCGCATTGGGCCAGCTGGGAGCACTTCAACGAGCTGGATGCCAAGGGCCTGGCCATGTACGGCCAGATGACCGCCGGCAGCTGGATCTACATCGGCAGCCAAGGCATCGTCCAAGGCACCTACGAAACCTTCGTCGAGGCCGGCCGCCAGCACTACAACGGCAGCCTCAAAGGCAAGTGGGTACTCACTGCAGGCCTGGGCGGCATGGGCGGCGCGCAGCCACTGGCCGCAACCTTGGCCGGTGCTTGCTCGCTGAACATCGAATGCCAACAGAGCCGCATCGACTTCCGCCTGCAGACCCGCTACGTCGACGAGCAGGCCAGCGACCTGGATGACGCCCTGGTGCGCATCGCCAAATACACCGCCGAAGGCAAGGCCATCTCCATCGCCCTGCACGGCAACGCCGCCGAAATTCTGCCCGAGCTGGTCAAGCGGGGTGTGCGCCCGGACATGGTCACCGACCAGACCAGCGCCCACGACCCGCTCAATGGCTACCTGCCTGCTGGCTGGACCTGGGAACAGTACCGCGACCGTGCGCAGACCGACCCGGCTGGCGTGGTCAAGGCGGCCAAGCAGTCGATGGCCGTGCACGTACAAGCCATGCTCGACTTCCAGAAACAAGGCATCCCGACCTTCGACTACGGCAACAACATCCGCCAGATGGCCAAGGAAGAGGGCGTTGCCAATGCCTTCGACTTCCCAGGCTTCGTGCCGGCCTACATCCGCCCGCTGTTCTGCCGTGGGGTTGGCCCGTTCCGTTGGGCGGCGCTGTCGGGTGAGGCCGAGGACATCTACAAGACCGACGCCAAGGTCAAAGAGCTGATCCCTGACGACGCCCACCTGCACCGCTGGCTGGACATGGCCCGCGAACGCATCGCCTTCCAAGGCCTGCCGGCACGTATCTGCTGGGTCGGCCTGGGCCTGCGCGCCAAGCTGGGCCTGGCCTTCAACGAAATGGTCCGCAGCGGCGAGCTGTCGGCGCCTGTTGTCATCGGCCGCGACCACCTGGACTCAGGTTCGGTATCGAGCCCCAACCGCGAAACCGAAGCCATGCGTGATGGCTCCGATGCAGTGTCCGACTGGCCGCTGCTCAATGCCCTGCTGAACACCGCAGGCGGCGCCACCTGGGTATCGCTGCATCACGGCGGCGGCGTGGGCATGGGCTTCTCCCAGCACTCCGGCATGGTCATCGTCTGTGACGGTACCGACGAGGCTGCCGCGCGCATCGCCCGCGTACTGACCAACGACCCAGGCACCGGCGTCATGCGTCACGCCGATGCCGGCTACGACATCGCCATCGAATGCGCCAAGGAGCAGGGCCTGGACCTGCCGATGATCACCGGCTGATTGCCGCGCTTTGGTTCGCACCCCTGAACGGGTGATACTTAATAACAAGAAGGGGCCTGCGGGCCCCAGCGAATGGAGTAGCGAAGTGACCGAACTGACCCTCAAGCCCGGCACCCTGACCCTGGCCCAATTGCGTGCCATCCATGCCGGGCCCGTGCGCCTGCAGTTGGATGCCAGCGCAGCGCCGGCCATCGAGGCAAGCGTTGCCTGCGTCGAAAAGATCATCGCCGAAGACCGTACCGCCTACGGCATCAATACAGGTTTCGGCCTGCTGGCCTCGACCCGCATTGCCAGCCACGACCTGGAAAACCTGCAGCGCTCGCTGGTGCTGTCGCACGCCGCCGGTATTGGCGCGCCGCTGGACGACGACCTGGTGCGCCTGATCATGGTGCTCAAGATCAACAGCCTGAGCCGCGGTTTCTCGGGGATCCGGCGCAAGGTCATCGAGGCGCTGATCAGCCTGGTCAATGCCCAGGTGTATCCGCATATTCCGCTCAAGGGCTCGGTTGGCGCATCCGGCGACCTCGCACCCTTGGCGCACATGTCGCTGGTGCTGCTCGGCGAAGGGAAGGCGCGCTACCAGGGCCAGTGGCTGCCCGCCACCGAAGCACTGGCAGTGGCCGGGCTTGAGCCGCTGACCCTGGCAGCCAAGGAAGGCCTGGCGCTGCTCAACGGCACCCAGGCGTCCACCGCCTACGCGCTGCGCGGGTTGTTCCACGGCGAAGACCTGTACGCGGCGGCCATCACCTGTGGCGCCCTGAGCGTGGAAGCCGCGCTGGGTTCGCGTTCGCCGTTCGATGCGCGCATCCATGAAGTGCGTGGCCAGCGCGGGCAGATCGACACTGCGGCGTGCTTCCGCGACCTGCTGGGCGACTCCAGCGAAGTATCGCAGTCGCACAAGAACTGCGACAAAGTGCAAGACCCGTACTCGCTGCGCTGCCAGCCACAGGTCATGGGCGCATGCCTGACCCAGCTGCGCCAGGCCGCCGAAGTGCTGGGTGTCGAAGCCAACGCCGTGTCGGACAACCCGCTGGTGTTTGCCGCCGAGGGTGATGTGGTGTCTGGCGGCAACTTCCACGCAGAGCCTGTGGCCATGGCTGCCGACAACCTGGCCCTGGCCATTGCCGAAATCGGCTCGCTGAGCGAACGCCGCATCTCGCTGATGATGGACAAGCACATGTCGCAACTGCCGCCGTTCCTGGTAGAAAACGGCGGGGTCAACTCCGGCTTCATGATCGCCCAGGTCACCGCCGCCGCGCTTGCCAGCGAAAACAAGGCGCTGTCGCACCCGCACAGCGTCGACAGCCTGCCGACCTCGGCCAACCAGGAAGACCACGTGTCCATGGCGCCTGCCGCCGGCAAACGCCTGTGGGAAATGGCCGAGAACACCCGTGGCGTCATCGCCATCGAGTGGCTCGGCGCCTGCCAGGGGCTGGACCTGCGCAAAGGCCTGAAAACCTCGGCCAAGCTTGAGCAGGCGCGCCAGGCGCTGCGCCGCGAAGTGCCGCACTACGACCGTGACCGGTTCTTTGCCCCCGACATCGAGGCGGCCGTCGCGCTGCTGGCCAAAGGCACACTGACCGGGCTGCTCCCAGCCGGGGTTCTGCCTAGCCTGTGACACCCCAACTGCGGGGCAACCTCGTTTCCTTTGTGGGAGCGGGCTTGCCCCGCGATGCGCTTCACGACCAAAACAACAATAAGGACGTGACATGCAACAAGCTCAAGAACTCAAGCGCGGGCTGACGGCTCGCCATATTCGCTTCATGGCCCTCGGTTCTGCCATCGGCACCGGGCTGTTCTACGGTTCTGCCTCGGCTATCCAGATGGCCGGCCCCGCGGTACTGCTGGCCTATCTGATCGGCGGCGCCGCGGTGTTCATGGTCATGCGCGCACTCGGCGAAATGGCTGTGCACAACCCGGTCTCCGGCTCCTTTGGGCATTACGCCACTTCCTACCTGGGCCCGATGGCCGGGTTCGTCCTCGGCTGGACCTACGCCTTCGAGATGGTCATCGTCGCCATTGCCGACGTGACTGCCTTCGGTATCTACATGGGCTTCTGGTTCCCTGAAGTGGCCCGCTGGATCTGGGTGCTGGGCATCGTGTTCCTGATCGGCGGGCTGAACCTGTGCAACGTCAAGGTGTTCGGCGAAATGGAGTTCTGGCTGTCCCTGCTCAAGGTCGGCGCCATCGTCGCGATGATCCTGGCAGGCCTAGGCATCATGGCCTTCGGCTTCAGCCAGGTGGGCGTCGACCAGCCGGTCGGGCTGAGCAACCTGGTCGAGCACGGCGGCTTCATGCCCAATGGCATTGGCGGCGTGATCGCCTCGTTCGCGGTGGTGATGTTCGCCTTTGGCGGCATCGAGATCATTGGCGTTACCGCCGGTGAAGCCAAGGACCCGCACCGGGTCATCCCCAAGGCGATCAACGCCGTGCCGCTGCGCATCCTGCTGTTCTATGTGCTGACCCTGTTCGTGCTGATGTGCCTGTACCCGTGGCCACAGATCGGCAGCCAAGGCAGCCCGTTCGTGCAGATCTTCAGCAACCTCGGTATTGGCTCGGCTGCGGCAGTGCTCAACGTGGTGGTGATTTCGGCCGCCGTGTCGGCGATCAACAGCGATATCTTTGGTGCCGGCCGCATGATGTACGGCCTGTCCCAGCAAGGCCACGCCCCACGCGGCTTCGGCAAGCTGTCGCGGCACGGCGTGCCATGGCTGACCGTGGTGGTGATGGGCTGTGCACTGCTGCTTGGGGTGCTGCTCAACTACCTGATGCCTGAAGACGTGTTCCTGCTGATTGCCTCGATCGCCACCTTCGCCACGGTGTGGGTGTGGATGATGATCCTGGTTACCCAGGTTGCCATGCGCCGCAGCATGACCCGTGAACAGGTCGCCGAGCTGAAATTCCCCGTGCCGTTCTGGCCTTATGGGCCGGCCATGGCCATCGCCTTCATGCTGTTCATCTTCGGTGTGCTCGGCTACTTCCCTGACTCTCAGCCGGCGCTGGTGGTCGGTGTGGTCTGGGTGGTGTTCCTGGTGGCGTCCTACCTGCTGTGGTGCAAACCGCGTGCAGGCCGCGGCGAGCCGGTGCGCGAACCTGCCGAGCTGCAGCGCTGAACAAGGAGAATCTGATGAGAACCCTCTGGCAGCACTGCCATGTCGCCAGCATGACCGATGGCCGCTATGCGGTCATCGAAGATGCCGCCATCGTCACCTGCGCTGGCCTGATCGAGTGGGTTGGCCCACGTGAGCAGTTGCCCGTGCAGGCAGTCGAGCGCAGCGTCGACCTTGAGGGCGCCTGGGTCACCCCTGGCCTGATCGACTGCCACACCCACGCGGTGTTCGGCGGCAACCGCAGCGGCGAGTTCGAGCAGCGCCTGCAGGGTGTCAGCTATGCCGAGATTGCCGCCCAGGGCGGCGGCATCGCCAGCACCGTGCGAGCAACTCGCGCCGCGTCCGAAGACGATCTGTTCGCCAGCGCCCGGCAGCGGGTGCTGGCGCTGATGCGCGACGGCGTGACCACGCTTGAGATCAAGTCCGGCTACGGCCTGGATTTGGCGAGCGAGCGCAAGATGCTACGTGTGGCCCGGCGCCTGGGTGAGGAACTGGCCGTGACCGTGCGCACCACGTGCCTGGCTGCCCACGCGCTGCCGCCGGAGTATGCGGGCAGGGCGGATGACTACATCAGCCATATCTGCGAACAGATGCTCCCGGCGCTGGCTGCCGAGGGCCTGGTGGATGCGGTGGATGCGTTCTGCGAACACCTGGCGTTTTCCCCGGCCCAGGTCGAGCGGGTATTCATCAAGGCGCGTGAGCTCGGCTTGCCGGTCAAGCTGCACGCCGAGCAGTTGTCGTCGCTGCACGGTTCGAGCCTGGCGGCGCGCTATCAGGCGTTGTCGGCGGACCATCTGGAATTCATGACCGAAGAAGACGCCATCGCCATGGCCGCGGCCGGCACCGTTGCCGTGCTGCTGCCGGGGGCGTTCTATTTCTTGCGCGAAACCCAGTTGCCGCCGATGGATGCCCTGCGCCGCCACGGCGTGAAGATTGCCCTGGCCAGCGACCTCAACCCCGGCACCTCGCCCGTGCTGTCGCTGCGCTTGATGCTGAACATGGGCTGCACGCTGTTCCGCATGACCCCCGAAGAAGCCTTGGCCGGCGTCACCCTGCATGCCGCTACCGCGCTGGGCCTGGGCCACAGCCACGGCTCGCTCGAGGCGGGCAAGGTGGCGGACTTCGTCGCCTGGCAAATAGAACGCCCTGCCGACCTTGCCTACTGGCTGGGCGGCGACCTGCCCAAGCGCGTGGTGCGCCTGGGTGTCGAGATACCCCACTGAGCGAGGGCACATGGACAACGTATTCAGTTTTCACCAGGGCCAACTGCCGCTGCTGATCAGCATCCCCCACGCCGGCCTTAAACTGACCGACACGGTGCGCGACGGCCTGGTGCCGGCTGCGCGCAGCCTGCCGGACACCGACTGGCACATTCCGCAGCTCTACGACTTTGCCCGCGAGTTGGGTGCAAGCGTGGTGGCTGCGCAGTATTCGCGGTTCGTCATCGACATCAACCGCCCGGATGACGACAAACCGCTGTATGTCGGCGCCACTACGGGCCTGTACCCGGCCACCTTGTTTGAAGGTGAGCCGTTGTTTATCGAGGGCAAGGCGCCCAGCGCACAGCAGCGGGCGCAGTACCTGGAGCAAATCTGGCGGCCCTATCACGCCAAGGTCGAGAGCGAACTGGCGCGGCTGCGCGAGGCATTTGGCTACGCCTTGTTGTGGGATGCCCACTCGATTCGCTCGCAGATTGCCCACCTGTTCGATGGCAAGCTGCCGGACTTCAACCTGGGCACCTTCAATGGCGCCAGTTGCGACCCTGAGCTGGCGCAGCGGCTCAAGGGCGTATGCGCGGGCTTCCCGGCGTACACCCATGTGCTCAATGGGCGCTTCAAGGGCGGGCACATCACCCGCCATTACGGCGCGCCGGCCAATCACATCCATGCGGTGCAGTTGGAGCTGGCGCAGAGCACCTATATGAATGAAGTGGAGCCGTTCGCCTACCGTGAAGACCTGGCGCAGCCGACCCAAGTGGTGCTTCGCGGGTTGCTGGAAACCTTGCTTGGGTGGGGCAGGGAGCGCTACGGGCGCTGACCGCCGCGCGGGTCATCTGCGCGATCTCTGTGTAGGAGCGGCCTTGCGCCGCGAAAGGGCCGCAGCGCGGCCCCGGCTTTCCACGCGTTGAGGCAGAAATCCTGGGGCCGCGCTGCGGCCCTTTCGCGACACAAGGCCGCTCCTACCACGATTGCGGGCTGGCTTGAGGTCCAATACCCAGACAATTCACACGGACACATGCTCTTCGCGCATTTCAGGTTTATGATGCCCAACGGCAGACTTAATCCTCACACGGAGTGCGCAATGCAGACCCTGTACCCGCAGATCAAACCCTACGCCCGGCACGATCTGGCCGTGGAAGCGCCGCACGTGCTGTATGTCGATGAAAGCGGTTCGCCGGAAGGTCTGCCTGTGGTGTTCATCCACGGAGGGCCGGGTGCTGGCTGCGATGCCCAGAGCCGCTGCTATTTCGACCCCAACCTGTACCGCATCATCACCTTCGACCAACGCGGCTGTGGCCGCTCCACGCCCCACGCCAGCCTGGAAAACAACACCACCTGGCACCTGGTCGAAGACCTTGAGCGTATTCGCGAGCACCTGGGCATCGACAAATGGGTGCTGTTCGGCGGCTCCTGGGGTTCCACGCTGGCGCTGGCCTATGCCCAGGCCCACCCTGAGCGCGTGCACGGCCTGATCCTGCGCGGCATCTTCCTGTGCCGCCCGCAGGAAATCAGCTGGTTCTACCAGGAGGGCGCCAGCCGCCTGTTCCCCGACTACTGGCAGGACTACATCGCACCCATCCCGGCCGAAGAGCGCGGCGACCTGGTCAGCGCCTTCCACAAACGCCTCACTGGCAGCGACCAGATCGCCCAGATGCATGCCGCCAAGGCCTGGTCCACCTGGGAGGGCCGCACTGCCACGCTGCGCCCCAACCCGCTGGTTGTCGACCGCTTCTCCGAGCCGCAGCGCGCGCTGTCCATCGCCCGCATCGAGTGCCACTATTTCACCAACAACGCGTTCCTCGAGCCAGACCAACTGATCCGCGACATGCCGAAAATCGCCCACCTGCCGGCGGTGATCGTGCATGGCCGCTACGACGTCATCTGCCCCCTGGACAACGCCTGGGAGCTGCACCAGGCCTGGCCGAACAGCGAGCTGAAAGTGATCCGCGACGCAGGCCACGCCGCCTCCGAGCCCGGTATCACCGACGCCTTGGTGCGCGCCGCCGACCAGATGGCACGGCGCCTGCTCGACCTGCCCCTGGAAGAGGCATGAAGTGCCTGATACAGCGCGTTAGCGCAGCGCGCGTCGAGGTGGCCGGCGAAATCGTCGGCGCCATCGACCAGGGCTTGCTGGCGCTGGTAGCGGTGGAGCCTGAAGATTCGGCCGAACATGCCGACAAACTGTTGCACAAGCTGCTCAACTACCGTGTGTTCAGCGACGAGCAGGGCAAGATGAACCGCTCGCTCAAGGATGTCGCTGGCGGGCTGCTGCTGGTGTCGCAGTTCACCCTGGCTGCCGACACCCGCAATGGCATGCGCCCGAGCTTTTCGACCGCCGCACCACCGGCGTTGGGTGCCGAAGTGTTCGACCATTTGCTGGCCCAGGCCAGCCGGCAGCACCCGCAGGTTGCCAGTGGGCGTTTCGGCGCCGATATGCAGGTCCACCTGGTCAATGATGGCCCTGTGACATTCATGTTACAAATTTGACGTCGGAAAACCCCTTGTCTTGATGAAAACAAGGGGTTTTGTACGATAAATAGTTGTGCCAGCCTGATGCGTTGTAACGCGACCTGCTGGATAATCGCGCGCTGCATGGGCCTGCGTTCGCAGGCTTGATCCACTTTGACACGAGCATTGTCTGGGTCCGTTTGGGGAATCATTACGCCCTTACGGGGTCCGAACAGTGCTCGCCAACCCGGCATTTGTCGCTGGCCGTTGGTTTCATGATCTGTTTTTCGGCGAGGATTGCTCGTGATTGTAAGCCCCTGTATTGCACCAAGAATCCCCGGTAACCGGCTGCGCAAGGCGATGCTGGCTGGCGTTGCGCTGGTCGGCCTGATGAGCGCAGGCCAGCTCTGGGCATTCAATCTGGACGACGTTGCAGCCAAGGCAAAGGATCTGGCCGGCCAGAAGTACGAGGCACCGAAGAGCAACCTGCCGCCGGTGTTCCGCGACATGAAGTACGCCGACTACCAGAAGATCCAGTTCCTTCAGGAAAAGGCCGAGTGGGCGAAGGACAAGACCCCCTTCAAGATTTCGTTCTACCACCAGGGCATGCACTTCGACACCCCGGTGACGATCAACGAGATCACTGCCAACAAGGTTACCGAGATCAAGTACGACCCGAGCCGCTTCGAGTTCGGCGACGTGCCGCATGATGCCGACGCCACCAAGAACCTCGGCTACGCGGGCTTTCGGGTGCTCTACCCGATCAACAAGGCCGACAAGCAGGACGAGATCATGACCCTGCTTGGCGCCAGCTATTTCCGCGTGGTCGGCAAAGGCCACCGCTACGGCCTGTCGGCCCGTGGCCTGGCGATCGACACCGCGTTGCCGTCGGGTGAAGAATTCCCGCGCTTCCGTGAATTCTGGATCGAAAAACCCAAGCCTAACGACAAGCACCTGGTGATCTACGCGCTGCTCGATTCGCCGCGTTCCACCGGCGCCTACAAGCTGACCCTGCGCCCAGGCGAAGACACCCTGGTCGACGTCAAGTCGCGTGTGTACCTGCGTGACCATGTCAGCCGCCTGGGTATCGCCCCGCTGACCAGCATGTTCCTGTTCGGCCCTAACCAGCCGTCCAAGGTGCAGAACTACCGCCCGGCCCTGCACGACTCCGAAGGCCTGAGCATCCATGCCGGCAATGGCGAATGGCTGTGGCGCCCGCTGAACAACCCGAAACACCTGGCCGTGAGCAACTTCAGCGTTGAAAACCCGCGTGGTTTCGGCCTGCTGCAGCGCCAGCGCGCGTTCAGCGACTTCGAAGACCTCGACGACGAGTACGAAAAGCGTCCGAGCGCCTGGATCGAGCCTAAAGGCGACTGGGGCAAAGGCACCGTCGACCTGGTCGAAATCCCGACTGCCGATGAAACCAACGACAACATCGTTGCGTTCTGGAGCCCGGAAACCCTGCCTGAGCCAGGCAAGCCGTTCCAGTACGACTACCGTCTGCGCTGGACCATCAAAGAAGACCAACTGCACGCCCAGGACCTGGGCTGGGTCAAGCAGACCCTGCGCTCCAGCGGTGACGTCAAGCAGGCCAACCTGATTCGCCAGCTCGACGGCAGCGTTGCCCTGCTGGTCGATTTCGTCGGCACCAACCTCGCAGCGCTGCCGGCCGATGCCGCCGTGCGCAGCCAGGTCAGCACCGGCGACAACGCCGAGGTGGTCGAAAACAACCTGCGCTACAACCCAGAAACCAAAGGCTGGCGCCTGACCCTGCGGTTGAAGATCAAAGACCCGAAAAAATCCACCGAGATGCGTGCCGCGCTGGTACGTGATGTCCCGGTCGAGCAGCCAAAACCTGCCAAAGAAACCAAGGCCGCAGCCAAGCACGCTCAAACCAAGGCCGAAAAAGCCAAGGCTGAGAAAGCTGCCGAGCAAGCGGCGGCGGATGCGGCGTCCACCAACGAGGCCCCGGCCACCACTGAAAAAGTGCTGACCGAGACCTGGAGCTATCAGTTGCCTGCCGATGAGTAACTCAAGCCCAAGGCCGGAATCGCTTGGCGAATACCTGGCCCACCTCCCACTGAGCGACGAGCAGCGTGCGGAACTCGCAAGCTGCACCTCGTTCAGCGAGCTGCACCAACGTCTGGCGGCGCAACCCGTCGCCAGCACCACTGAGGCCGCGCAGGCCTCGGTGGGTTCGCGCCTGACCGTCGGCACTGCCGCCGAGCTGGAAGAGGCCGAAATGCTCGGCGTCGATGCCAGCGGGCGCCTGTGCCTGAAGATCGCGCCGCCGATCAAACGTACCAAGGTGGTGCCCGAGCCTTGGCGCACCAACGTGCTGGTACGCCTGTGGCGGCGCCTGACCGGCCGCCCCAACGCGCCGCAGCCGCCCCAGCGCGAGCTGCCGCCGGCGCGTTGGCGCACCGTCGGCTCGATCCGCCGTTATATCCTGCTGACCCTGATGATCGGCCAGACCATCGTGGCCGGCTGGTACATGAAGGGCATCCTGCCGTACCAGGGCTGGTCGTTCGTCGACCTCGACGAAGTGCTCAACCAGCCGCTGTGGGACACCGTGGTACAGGTATGGCCGTATGCACTGCAAACGTCCATTCTGGTGCTGTTCGGCATCCTGTTCTGCTGGGTGTCGGCCGGTTTCTGGACCGCCCTGATGGGCTTCCTCGAGCTGATTACCGGGCGCGACAAGTACCGAATTTCCGGCAGCAGTGCCGGTAACGAGCCGATCGCCCCTGAAGCGCGTACTGCACTGGTCATGCCGATCTGCAACGAAGACGTGCCGCGTGTATTCGCCGGCCTGCGTGCAACGTTCGAATCGGTCGCCGCCAGCGGCAACCTCGACCGCTTCGACTTCTTCGTGCTCAGCGACACCAACGACCCCGACATCGCCGTTGCCGAACAACAGGCGTGGCTGGACGTGTGCCGCGAGACCAAAGGCTTTGGCCGCATTTTCTACCGCCGCCGTCGGCGCCGGGTGAAGCGCAAGAGCGGCAACCTCGACGACTTCTGCCGTCGCTGGGGTGGCGAATACAAGTACATGGTCGTGCTCGACGCCGACAGCGTCATGACCGGTGAATGCCTGAGCAGCCTGGTGCGCCTGATGGAGGCCAACCCGGACGCCGGCATCATCCAGACCGGCCCACGGGCATCGGGCATGGACACCCTTTATGCGCGCATGCAGCAGTTCGCCACCCGCGTGTACGGCCCGCTGTTCACCGCCGGCCTGCACTTCTGGCAGCTGGGCGAGTCGCACTATTGGGGCCACAACGCGATCATCCGCATGAAGCCGTTCATCGAGCACTGCGCGCTGGCGCCGTTGCCGGGCAAAGGCGCGTTCGCCGGGGCCATCTTGTCCCACGACTTCGTCGAAGCAGCGCTGATGCGCCGTGCTGGCTGGGGCGTGTGGATTGCCTATGACCTGGCCGGCAGCTATGAAGAACTGCCGCCGAACCTGCTCGATGAGCTCAAGCGCGACCGCCGCTGGTGCCACGGCAACCTGATGAACTTCCGGCTGTTCCTGGTCAAGGGCATGCACCCGGTGCACCGTGCGGTGTTCCTGACCGGGGTGATGTCGTACCTGTCGGCACCGTTGTGGTTCCTGTTCCTGGTGCTGTCCACCGCGCTGCTGGCGACCAACACGCTGATGGAGCCGCAATACTTCATCGAGCCGTTCCAGTTGTATCCGTTGTGGCCGCAGTGGCACCCAGAAAAAGCCATCGCGCTGTTCTCTACCACGGTCGTGCTGCTGTTCCTGCCCAAGCTGTTGAGCGTGGTGCTGATCTGGGCCAAGGGCGCCACCGAGTTTGGCGGGCGCATCAAGGTCACCTTGTCGATGCTGATGGAGATGTTGTTCTCCATGTTGCTGGCGCCGGTACGCATGATCTTCCACACCCGCTTCGTGCTGGCCGCGTTCCTTGGCTGGGCTGCGACCTGGAACTCGCCACAGCGTGACGATGACTCCACGCCGTGGAGCGAGGCCGTCCGCCGGCATGGCCCGCAAACCTTGCTGGGCTTTGCCTGGGCTGCACTGGTGGCGTGGCTGAACCCAAGCTTCCTGTGGTGGCTGGCGCCTATCGTCGGTTCGCTGGTGCTGTCGATCCCGGTTTCGGTGATTTCCAGCCGTGTGCGCCTGGGCCTGGCCGCGCGTGACGAGAAGCTGTTCCTCATCCCCGAGGAGTACGCAACGCCGCAGGCGCTGCTGGCCACCGACCAGTACACCCACGAAAACCGTTGGCATGCGCTGCATGACGGCTTCGTGCGTGCGGTGGTCGACCCGCGTCAGAACGCCCTGGCCTGCGCCATGGCTACCGCGCGGCATGGCCAGGCAGCACCGATCGAGGCACTGCGTGCCGAACGCATCGCCAAGGCGCTGGAAGTCGGGCCGAAGGGCCTGGATGGCAATACTCGCCTGGCGTTGCTGAGCGACCCGGTGGCGCTGTCGCGCCTGCACGAGCAGGTCTGGGCCGGGCATCATTCGGCCTGGATCGACCTGTGGCGAGCCTCGATCGACAACGACCCGCACTCGCCACTGCTGCCGCTGCATCCAGAAGCTGAGGCGCAGCCAGCGCTGGCGTGAGCCACCTTGGGCCGCATTGCGGCCCATCGCGGGGCAAGCCCGCTCCTACACAATCAAAAGCGACTTGCCTGAAACCATAGAATCTCCCACAGGATCTGGGTCAATCCACACTATCGAGGCTAGGCAAGTTCACTGTGGGAGATTCTATTGGCATATCTCCTTGTGGCGAGCGGGCTTGCCCCGCGATGCTTTCAGGCCGATTTTGGCCAACAAAGTCCCCCTCGCTACTAGGTGCCAAGCGCCGCATGCGTTAGCATCCCCCCCGACATTGCGCATCGGTCGGTACGGCCGTGCCTACAAAAAAAATACGCGTACTCTTTTTCAGGGGACTTGGTGATGATGAAAAAATACCTGTCGCGACTGCTGGTCGGCGTGACCGCGTTGGTTGCGGTAACCACCGCCCAGGCTGGCGCCATCGACGATGCGGTCAAGCGCGGCACCCTGCGGGTGGGCATGGACCCGACCTACATGCCGTTCGAAATGACCAACAAGCGCGGCGAGATCATCGGCTTTGAAGTCGACATCCTCAAAGCCCTGGCCAAGTCGATGAACGTGAAGCTGGAGATGGTCTCCACTGCCTACGACGGCATCATCCCGGCCCTGATGACCAACAAGTTCGACTTCATTGGCAGCGGCATGACCCTGACCCAGGAACGCAACCTGCGCCTGAACTTCAGCGAACCCTTCATCGTGGTTGGCCAGACCCTGCTCATCCGCAAGGAACTGGCGGGCGAGATCAAGTCGTACAAAGACCTCAACAACGAAAAATATCGCCTGACCTCCAAGCTCGGCACCACCGGTGAAATGGTCGCCAAGAAGCTTATCGGCAAAGCCAAGTACCACGGCTACGACAACGAGCAGGAAGGTGTAATGGACGTGGTCAACGGCAAGGCCGACGCCTTCGTCTACGACGCCCCATACAACGTGGTAGCGGTGGAGAAGGCCGGCGCTGGCAAACTGCTGTTCCTCGAAGAACCCTTCACCTACGAGCCGCTGGCGTTCGGCCTGAAGAAGGGCGACTACGACAGCATCAACTACATCAACAACTTCCTGCACCAGATCAAGCATGACGGGACCTACGATCGTATCCACGACAAGTGGTTCAAGAACAAGGATTGGCTGAAGGAAATGGAATAAGGTCCGGGCCACAAGCCCAGGCTTGACCCCGACGCGCAGGCAAGCCCTGCGCGTTTCGCTTTTACGGAAGTACCCACGTGATCAAACACAAGAAAGCCCAGTGGCCTTGGCATGGCTTGACCGCGCTGGTCCTGGTGGGCCTGGCGATCAGCTTGTACCTGGCCACTTCGATGATTTCCTACGAGTGGCGCTGGAACCGCGTTCCGCAATACTTCGCCTACAAGGCCGAGGAAACCCAACGTGCCGCCAACCCAGGCACGGTCGAAGAGATCGTGGTGTCCGGCGACAACGCCCGGGTCACCCTCAAAGATGAAAGCGGCGACACCCAGGTGCTCGACGTTGCCAACGACAGCCTGGTGCTGGCACGTGGCGATGATGTGGCCGAAGGCGATGCCATTGGCGTGACCCGTCACTGGGCCGCCGGGCCCCTGGCCTGGGGCTTGTGGACCACTCTGTGGCCCATGGCGGCCTGGCAGTGGTCCATCTGCCCGGCCAACTGCTCGATCTGGTTTATAGCCTGCGCCACCACCTGGTCACCGACCTGCGCCTGCTGGTCGGCGGTAGTGGCCGCCATCGAGGCCAGTTCGGCGTTGTGCGCCACCTCCTGCACGGTGGCGCTCATCTGGTTCATGGCCGTGGCTACCTGGTCGGTCTCCTCTTTCTGCTGGCCGACCCGAAGCTGGGTTTGCTCACTCACGGTGGTCAGTTCGTCAACTGCCAGTGTCAGTTGGCTCACGCTGCGGTCGATGCCGCCGAGCAACTCGCGCAGGCTCAGGGTCATGGCGCGCATGCTGCCTTGCAGTTGCCCCAGTTCGTCGCGGCGGTCGACTTCATTCAGCTGACTGAGGTCGCCGCGGGCGATGCGCTCGGCTTGTTGCAGGGTTTGGTGCAGGGGCGTGGTGATCTGCTGGCTGATCAGCCAGCCGGCGAGAATACCCAGCAGCAAGGCCAGTATGGCCACGGTGGTCATCAGGCTGCGGGCGGCGATCGCCTCTTCATCCCGCTGGGTCAGCTGGCTGTCGCTGAGGGCACGGCCACTGATGGTGATCTGGTCGCCGAGGGTTTCCATGTCATTCTGCAACTGCTCGACGCCAATAGCGGCGCGGGCGTAGTTGCGCAGTTGTTCGCGATAGCGCGCCAGGGCGTTGACCACAGGTTCGTCCATCGCCCGGTCGAGCTTCAGCTCGCGCAGCAGCGTATCGACCTCGCCCAAGGTGGTTTGCGCAGCGGCAATCGCAGGCTGGCCAACTTCCTCAAAGGCTTGCAGCGGGTCGGTGAAATAGGCCGGGGTGGCGGCGCGCTGGCCGGCCAGCTCGACATGTCGGCTTAGCCGGTCAAGCAGGTCGAATGCCTGGCGTTGTGCGTTGGGCATGTCCAGTTCGGCCAAGTGGACCACCAGTTGGTTGTGCAGCTCGCTGACGGCTTTGTCCAAGGCGCCTTCCAGCTCCGCCAGGGCCTGGTGCTGCTGTTGGCGGGCGGCCACGCTTTTGCGCAGGTTGGCGAAATCGGTGTCGTAGCGGCGGATGACTTCGCGTTTCTCGTTCAGCAGGCGCATGCTTTCCGGGTTGTGGAAGCGCGGGCGCATCTCGTCGATCAGCGTCTTGATCTGGCCAATGGCGAGCTCCAGTTGGGCGCTGCTCTTGTCGTCATTGAGTACCCGATAGGTGATGCGCTCGGCGCGCAGGTCCTTGCTGTAGTCGTTCAGCTGGGCGATCTGGGTCAGCTTCTCCGAGCGCTCGATGGCATCGCCCAGGGCGAGCCAGCCGGTCACGGTAGTCAGCAGGGTGAGCAGCAGCACCACGGCGAACCCCGAGGCCAGCTTGAGGCGCACGCTGAGGTTGCTGAGCACGCGGTTGATAGGTCCGAGCATGGGGATTCTCCGGCAGATAAGTGCAATGGGCGCGGTTTAGGCGCTAACCCTTTGCTCATCGGCCGGAGGTGCGTAGGACTGGACCTGTGTTTGCTGTAGGAGATTTCGCTTGGACCCATAGGAAGTTTCGCCGCACCTGGGCGGGTGCGGCGTGCAGCCTATTTTTGCTGCCTGTTACAGCCTGAACTTGCCCACCAACCCCTGCAAGTGCGTGCCCAGGCGCGCCAGCTCGACGCTGGAGCTGGCGGTCTCTTCGCTGGCGGCAGACGTCTGTTCGGAGATATCACGCACGTTCATCACGCTGCGGTTGATCTCCTCGGCCACGGCGCCTTGCTGCTCGGCAGCGGTGGCGATCTGCTGGTTCATGGCCTGGATCGACGATACCGTGCGGGTGATGGTGTCCAGCGAGCCGCCGGCGCGGCGGGTCAGTTCGACACTGCTGTCGGTCAGGGCGCGGCTGTTGTCCATCACGCTGGCCACGCGTTGGGTGCCGCTTTGCAGGCCTGCAATCAGCTCTTCGATTTCTTCGGTCGACTGCTGGGTGCGCTGCGCCAGGCTGCGTACCTCGTCGGCCACTACGGCAAAGCCACGGCCGGCTTCACCGGCGCGGGCCGCTTCGATGGCGGCGTTGAGCGCCAGCAGGTTGGTCTGTTGGGCGACCGACTTGATCACGTCGAGCACGCTGCCGATCTTGTCGCTCTCGGCCTTGAGCTGGTTCATCGCCTCGCTGGAGTTGACCACCTCGCTAGCCAGGCGCTCGATCTGGGCAATTGCCTCACCGACCACCTTGTCGCCTTCGCGGGCTTGCTGGTCGGCCATCAGCGCGGCTTCCGAGGCTTGTTCGGCGTTGCGCGCCACTTCCTGCACGGTGGCGGCCATCTCGTTCATGGCGGTGGCCACCTGGTCGGTCTCGACCTTTTGATTGTTCACCCCGGCGCTGGTCTGCTCGGTCACGGCCGACAGTTCCTCGGCAGCGCTGGCAATTTGCGTGACGCCATCGCCGATGCCACCGATCAGCTGGCGCAGGCTGAGCGTCATGCGCTGCATG
Source organism: Pseudomonas farsensis (assembly GCF_014268805.2). GTDB lineage: Bacteria > Pseudomonadota > Gammaproteobacteria > Pseudomonadales > Pseudomonadaceae > Aquipseudomonas > Aquipseudomonas farsensis. The sequence goes on along the minus strand of NZ_JABWRF020000002.1, from coordinate 173,858 downwards.
CTGGCTTGCAGTTGGCCCATTTCGTCGCGACGCTCGACTGCCAGGTCATGGCGCAAGTCGCCGCTGGCCACGCGTTCGGCGGCGTCCAGGGTCTGGCGCAGCGGCACGATGATCTGCCGGGTGATCAGCAAAGCCGCCAGTACGCCGAGCAGCAGGGCCAGCGCAGTAGCGCCGCCGAGCAGGGTCTTGGCGCGCTGTGTGCCTTGGTCGCGCACTTCGGTTTGCGAGAGGGTCATGGCCACGCTGTTGTCGAGCAGCACCTGGCCTTGCACAACCATGCGTTGCAGCGCCTCGGCGCTGGTGCTCTGGGCGTTGCCGAACTGGGTGACGGCATCGCGGTAGGCGGCCATGGCGCTGGCGCTGTCGGCCAGGCTTGCGGCATATTCGGCAGGCAGGCGTGCCGGCAGCGATTTAAGCAGGTTCAGTGCCTGGTCGATGGCGTTCAACGCCGTTTGCTGGAATTCGGCCTTGCCGCTGTAGGTGTAGCCGCGCACCTGGAAGCGCGCCTGTTGCAGCAGCGCGGCGGCTTGTACGGCTTCCTGGTACTGCTGGATGTCGCCGGCCTGCAGCAGACGCTGCTGAACCTTGCCAATCAAGTCGGCGGCCTTGTCGGCACTGTCGCCGAGTGTGGCGCGGCTGGCCTCGCGGCGCTCGCCGGCCTGGCGCAGGTCGGTGAAGGCTTGTTGGTACTGGCGGATGGCTTCTTCCTGCTGATGCAGGCGCTGGACGTCGGCGGGGCGTTCGATGCGCTGGAGCATCATCTGCACTTGGCGCTCAAGCTTGGCCAGGCCTTTTTCAAGCTCGGCGATGCTGGCGGCGTCGCGGTTGCGGTCGTAGTCCTGGCGGGCGATGCGCAGTTCCTGGGTGTACTGGTGAATCACCGAGATGTTACCGAGCTTGTCGCCGCGGTTGGTCACCTCGTCGATGCCCATCCAGCCGGTGGAGGCAATGCCCAGTGTGAGCAGAAGTACCAGCCCGAAGCCGACCCCCAGTTTGCGGTTGACGCTTACATTTCCCAGTGACTGGGTTACCCAACGGTACATGGACGACTCCCCCGGTTGCGGCTGTGCAGATTATTTTTCTGATGCACAGAGCATCGGCGCCAGCCGGGGAAACTTGATCAGAAATATCTGACCGACCTGTCAGAAAATTCGCGAAAGCAGGGCAGTCACAGCCGTCTCGACCCGTAGGATGCGATCACCCAATTGCACCGGCTGCAGGCCTGCCTTGGCCAGCAGGTCGACTTCATAGGGGATCCAGCCGCCTTCCGGGCCAATCGCCAAGGTTACCGGGCCGGTTACCGCGCGCGGGCAGGCAGGGTAGGGGCCGGGGTGGCCGACCAGGCCCAGGGTGTCGGCGGCGATGGCCGGCAGGCGGTCTTCGACGAACGGCTTGAAGCGCTTTTCGATGATGACCTCGGGCAGCACGGTGTCACGCGCTTGCTCAAGGCCCAGAATCAGGTTTTCGCGGATGGCCTCGGGGGTGAGGAACGGCGTTTGCCAGAAGCTCTTCTCGACCTTGTAGCTGTTGAGCAGGATCAGCCGCGGCACGCCCAGGGTGGCAATGCTCTGGAACAGCCGGCGCAGCATTTTTGGCCGGGGCACGGCCAGCACCAGGGTCAGCGGCAGCTTGGCTGGCGGTGGCTGGTCGAAGGCCACCTGCAATTCGGCCTGGTGGCCCTCAAGGCGAACCACCTCGGCCTTGCCCATCAGCCCGCCGATGCGCCCCACGCGCAGGGTGTCACCCACCGCCACGCGGTGGATGTCCTGCATATGGGTAAAGCGCCGGTCGGCCAGCACGACACGGTCGGCCGCGATGAAATCGGCCTCCTCGAGCAGCAGCAGGTTCACGGCTGGGTCGCGGGGGGCTGGTCGTTGTGGTCGTCCGCCGGGTCTGGCGCAGCGCTGCGCTTGCGGATCAGGCTGCCGCACAGCACGCCGATCTCGAACAACAGCCACATCGGCACGGCGAGCAGGGTCTGCGAGAAAATGTCCGGCGGGGTGAGGATCATGCCTACCACGAAGCAGCCGATGATCACGTACGGGCGGACCTTCTTCAGGTACTGCACATCGACCACGCCGATCCAAACCAGCAGCACCACGGCCACCGGGATCTCGAAGGCTACGCCGAAGGCGAAGAACAAGGTCATGACGAAATCAAGGTAGCTGGCGATGTCGGTCATCATCGACACGCCTTCAGGGGTGGCGGCGGCGAAGAAGCTGAACATCAGCGGGAACACCAGGAAATAGGCGAACGCCATGCCGGCGTAGAACAGCAGGATGCTCGACACCAGCAGCGGGATGGCGATGCGCTTTTCGTGACGGTACAGGCCCGGGGCGATGAACCCCCAGATCTGCTGCAGGATGACCGGGATCGCCAGAAACAGCGAGACGATCATGGTCAGCTTGAACGGCGTCAGGAACGGCGAGGCCACGTCGGTGGCGATCATCGTGGCGTTGGCCGGCAAGTGGTCGCGCAGCGGCGCCGACACCAGGGTGTAGATCTGCTGGGCGAAGGAGAACAGCCCGGCGAAGATCAGAAAAATGACCGCGACACAGCGCAGCAGGCGCGTGCGCAGTTCGGTCAGGTGCGAGACCAGCGGCATCGGCTGGTCATGTTCCGGATTCTCGCTCATGGGGCTCGCGGGGGTTGTGGCGGCTCGGAGGGTGGCGTTGCAGGCGCCTGCTCGGGGCTGATGGCGGCAGGCGCTGCGGGTGTTTCAGGGCTGGCGGCGGGCTTGTGCGGGTTGAGGATGCGCTTGGCTTCCTCTTCCATTTGCAGAATGTGCTCGTTGTGCAGCTGGCGGCGGATGTCGTCGGCGCCGATTTCGCGCTCGACTTCCATCTTGATGGCGTTGAAGCTGCGCTTCAGGCGCCCGATCCACAGCCCTGCTGTCCGCGCAGCGCCCGGCAGGCGCTCGGGGCCGAGAACCAGCAGGGCGACAAGGCCGACGAGCAGCAGCTCGCTGAAACTGATACCGAACATGGGTCAGTCTTTACGCAGCGGATCTTGGGCCGGCTGGGCCTGGCCTTCGAGGGTGTGGCCCTGAGGCGGCTGCACGGTGGTTTGCACCGGCGGCACGGGCTGGGCTGGCTGAGCCGGCGTAACGGTTGGTTCGGCCGGCTTGGTTTCTTCGTCGTTCATGGCTTTACGGAAGCCCTTGATCGATTCGCCCAGGTCGCCGCCGAGGTTCTTCAGCTTTTTGGTGCCGAATACCAGCACCACGACGATCAGCAGGACGATCCAGTGTTTCCAGTCAAAAATACCCATGTCGCACTCCTGAAAATAGGTGTCTGTGTTTCGGGCCCTGGAGCTGCTTTGCAGCCCGTTCGCGACACGAGGCCGCTCCTACAGGGGGTTGCGATTGGTGTAGGAGCGGCCTTGCGCCGCGAAGGGTCGCAAGGCGCCCCCGTCATTCATTCAGGCAGACGGCGCGCGTGCAGCCTTTTCGTCATGCCCGGACAGCCCGAAACGGCGATCCAGTTCATCCAGCACCGCCTGTGGATGTTGCCCCAGTGCGCTGAGCATCACCAGGCTATGGAACCACAGGTCGGCAGTTTCGTAGATGACATCGCTGCAGTCGTTGCTGATGGCAGCATCCTTGGCAGCAATGATGGTCTCGACCGACTCTTCGCCGAGCTTTTCGAGAATCTTGTTCAGGCCCTTATGGTACAGGCTGGCCACGTAGCTGCTGTCGGGCGCTGCGTTTTTGCGTTGTTCCAGCACTTCGGCCAGGCGGTCGAGGGTGTCGCTCATGTCAATGTCCTGCGCTGTAGATGGCGTGCGGGTCCTTGAGGACCGGGTCGACGGTGATCCACTGGCCGTTTTCGAACACACGGTAGAAGCAGCTTTCACGGCCGGTGTGGCAGGCGATCTGGCCGAGCTGCTCGACCATCAGGATGATCACGTCGGCATCGCAGTCCAGGCGCATTTCGTGCAGTTTTTGCACATGGCCCGACTCTTCACCCTTGCGCCACAGCTTGCCCCGCGAACGCGACCAGTAGATGGCGCGTTGCTCGGCGGCGGTCAGGGCCAGCGACTCACGGTTCATCCAGGCCATCATCAGTACACGCCCGGTCTTGTGGTCCTGGGCAATGGCCGGTACCAGGCCATCACTGTTCCACTTGATCTCGTCCAGCCAGTCTTTCATCGTCGACTCCAGAGCAGGCCCGCTCCTGTACCGGGCCCCAGTTCGGTAGTGTGCCAGCCAGCGGCGCGGCTGGCTATCGGCGCACGATCAGGTACAACCCCGCCGCCAGCATCAGCCAGGCCGGCCAGGCGGCCGGGGCGCTGAGGCTGACGGCGCCGGCCGCCAGGGTGGCGCCACCGGCGAGCAGCCCGGCACCGAGCAGGCGCAGCGCCCAGTTGTCGGCGCTGCGGCGCCGTTCGGGCATGGGCGGGTCGTTCAGGTGCGGTTGCGACAGGCGTTCGAGCAGGTCGCGGGTCATGTCTGCCAGGTGCGGCAGTTGTTCGGCCTGGCTGTACAGGTTGCCCAGCACCGCCTTGGGGCTCATGCGCTCGCGCATCCAGCGTTCCAGGAACGGCTTGGCGGTGCTCCACAGGTCGAGGTCCGGGTACAGCTGGCGGCCCAGGCCTTCGATGTTGAGCAGGGTCTTCTGCAACAGCACCAGTTGCGGCTGCACTTCCATGTTGAAGCGCCGCGCGGTCTGGAACAGGCGCATCAGCACCTGGCCGAACGAGATGTCTTTCAGGGGTTTTTCGAAGATCGGCTCGCACACCGTGCGAATGGCCGCTTCGAATTCATTGACCTTGGTTTGCGCCGGCACCCAGCCCGAATCGATATGCAGCTCGGCGACGCGGCGGTAGTCGCGCTTGAAGAAGGCGATCAGGTTGCGGGCGAGGTAATCCTGGTCTTCGGCGGTCAGGCTGCCGACGATGCCACAGTCGATGGCGATGTACTGCGGGCTCCACGGCTTGACGGTGCTGACGAAGATGTTGCCGGGGTGCATGTCGGCGTGGAAGAAGCTGTCACGGAACACCTGGGTGAAGAACACCTCGACGCCGCGCTCGGCGAGCATTTTCATGTCGGTGCGCTGGTCGGCAAGCGTGGCCATGTCGGTGACCGGCACGCCATAGATACGCTCCATCACCAGCACCTTGGGCCGGCACAGGTCCCAGTACACCTGGGGCACGTACATCAGTTCCGAGCCTTCGAAATTGCGCCGCAGCTGGCTGGCGTTGGCCGCCTCGCGCAGCAGGTCGAGCTCGTCGTAGATGGTTTTTTCGTAGTCGCCGACGATTTCCACCGGGTGCAGGCGCCGCGCATCGGCCGAGGCACGCTCGGCGGCCTTGGCGATCAGGAACAGCCAGGCCAGGTCTTGGGCGATGACTGGCTTGAGGCCGGGGCGCACCACTTTGACCACCACCTCTTCACCGGTTTTAAGCCGGGCTGCGTGCACCTGCGCCACCGAGGCCGAGGCCAGCGGCTCGACGTCGAAGCGGCTGAATACTTCGCCCACCTTGGCGCCTAGTTGCGCCTCGATCAGCGCCACGGCCTGCTTGGGATCGAACGGCGGCACGCGGTCCTGCAACAGCATCAGCTCATCGGCGATGTCGGTGGGCAGCAGGTCGCGGCGGGTAGACAGCAACTGGCCGAACTTGATGAAGATCGGACCCAGGTCTTGCAGCGCCAGGCGCAGGCGTGCGCCCCGGCTCAGTGCGGATGCCTTGCGCGGCAGCCAGCGCCAAGGCATCAGCAGGCGCAAGCTGGCCAGCCACCACGGCAGCATGGGCTGTTCGAACAGCAAGTCATCGAGGCGGTAGCGGATCACGACGCGCTGGATGCGCAACAGACGGCGGACGGCGAGCAGCTTCATGCGTTATCGCTGGTATCAAGAGTGTGGGCGAGACGGCGCATGCGCGCCTCCAGGCGTTCGATATCGACCTTCAGCGCATCGAGCTCGCTGAACGCCGCTTCTGCTTCGCGTTTACCGACCAGCGTACGCGACTCTTCGGCCAGGTACTCGGAAAGGTTTTGACTGAAACGCGTCAGGCCTTGCCGGGACCAGCGCGCACGCAGGCGCAGGTGGCCGGCCAGCAGGGCGGTCGGCACCGGGCCAAGCCAGCGCTGCAGCTCGTATTCCCAGTCCAGGTCGAGGTCTTGCAGTATGCCGAACAGGTCGAGCAGCACCGCGGTGTCGCCATGCAATTGCACCTGCGGGCTGTGCAGCACGGCGGTCTTGTCGCCGGCCAGGGCCAGTTGCGCCAAGCGCCCGGCTGGGGCGCGCAGGGTGCAGTCGACGCCGCCTTCCCAGTGGGCGGCGAGCATCAGGCCCTGGTCGTCGGGCAGCACGAACAGTTTCAGCGCCGGCTGCAGGCAGTCGATCTCGACCACCTTGCCTTCAAGGGCGGCCAGCCGCGGCAGCGCCGTGCTGTCCATGCGCAGCACATGGTTGATGCCGTGTTCGGCGCTGGCGAGCAGGCCGGCCAGCAGCATCAGGGTTTGATCCCGCGGTGCACGGCAACGATACCGCTGGTCATGTTGTGGTAGGTGACGCGGTCGAAGCCGGCGGCGACCATCATGCTTTTCAGGGTTTCCTGGTCTGGGTGCATGCGGATCGATTCGGCCAGGTAGCGGTAGCTTTCCGAGTCGTTGGTGATCAGCTTGCCGGCCAGCGGCATGAAGGCGAACGAATAGGCGTCGTAGGCCTTGGACATGAGCTTGTTGGTAGGCTTGGAGAATTCCAGGATCAACAGCCGGCCACCGGGCTTGAGCACGCGCAGCATCGAGCGAATGGCGTCTTCTTTGTGGGTGACGTTGCGCAGGCCGAAGGCGATGGTCACGCAGTCGAAGTGGTTGTCCGGGAAGGGCAGCTTTTCGGCGTCTGCCTGGACGAATTCGATGTTGCCGGCAACGCCGCGGTCGAGCAGGCGGTCACGGCCAACCTTGAGCATCGATTCGTTGATGTCGGCGAGTACCACTTGGCCGGTTGGGCCGACCAGGCGCGAGAACTTGGCGGCCAGGTCGCCCGTGCCGCCGGCGATGTCGAGCACGCGGTTGCCGGTGCGCACGCCCGACAGTTCGATGGTGAAGCGCTTCCACAGGCGGTGCATGCCACCGGACAGCACGTCGTTCATCAGGTCGTATTTAGCGGCGACGGAGTGGAACACTTCGGCGACTTTCTTCGCCTTTTGGCTTTCAGGCACGTCCTGGAAGCCGAAATGGGTGGTGGGTTCGGCGTGGTCGCCTTTGCGCGGGTCGGTCATTTCGCTTCACCAGTAAAAAATTACCGCCATTCTAGGGGCTGCGGGCGGATTTGTCTTGGCGGGGTGTGCCGCAGCGGGGTCGCGGGCATAATGGCAATTATGTCTTTATCTTCAGGAACACCCGCATGACCCAGATCAGCGTCGAACGTAAACACTCCCTGGGCCGCGAAGCTGCCCGCGCCAAGGCCGAAACGCTGGTCGACAAGCTGACCCGCGAGTACGACCTCAAGGCCAGCTGGAACGGTGACCAGGTCGATGTTTCACGCAGCGGCGCCAAGGGCAGCGTGCTGATTGGCGAAGACTCCATTCGTGTCGAGCTGAAGCTGGGCATGATGCTGTCGATGATGAGCGGCACCATCAAAGGCGAAATCGAACGCGCCCTGGACAAGGCCCTGGCCTGACGGCCAGCTGCTTTTTAGTGTGTGATTTCTAACTTTTAGGCCTACCTTCACGCTCAAGCCCCCTTTCCCATGGGCTGTTTCTCCCTCCCTGGAACGAGCAAGAGGTGTAGAGCATGGCCAAAGTTAATCTGAAGCAAAAAGACCAGACCCAAGGCAGCCTTGGTGAAGTGCGGGGCTATGCCCGCAAGATCTGGCTCGCTGGCATCGGCGCCTACGCCCGTGTTGGCCAGGAAGGTTCCGACTACTTCAAGGAGCTGGTCAAAGCCGGTGAAGGCGTCGAAAAGCGCGGCAAGAAACGCCTGGACAAGGCCGTGGACGCTGCCAACTCGCAGATCGACGAAGCCACCCACGAAATCACCCGCGTGCCTGGCCGGCTTGAAGTCCAGCTGGACAAAATCGAGAGCGCATTCGACGCGCGCGTCGGGCGTGCCTTGAATCGCCTCGGCATTGCGTCTAAACATGACGTAGAGGCATTGTCCATAAAGCTTGAACAGCTGCACGAGCTGCTTGAGCGCGTCGCGCAAAAACCATAAGGAGAGCAGGATGGCTGGCAAGAAGAATTCCGACAAAGACAACAGCTCCTGGGTCGGCGGGATCGAGAAGTACTCGCGCAAGATCTGGCTCGCAGGCCTGGGTATCTATTCGAAAATCGATCAGGACGGCCCGAAGCTGTTCGACACCCTGGTAAAGGATGGCGAAAAGGCTGAAAAGCAGGCCAAGAAGACCGCCGAAGACGTGGCCGAAACCGCCAAGTCATCGACCACTTCGAAGGTCAGCGGCGTCAAGGACCGCGCGCTGGGCAAATGGAGCGAACTCGAAGAAGCCTTCGACAAGCGCCTGAACAGCGCCATCTCGCGCCTGGGTGTACCGAGCCGTAACGAGATCAAGGCGCTGCATCAGCAGGTCGATACGCTGACCAAGCAGATCGAGAAGCTTACTGGCGCCTCGGTGGCCCCGGTGTCCAAGCCTGCGGCAACTAAAAAGCCTGCGGCCAAACCATTGGCCAAGGCACCTGCCAAGCCGGCTGCCAAGGCTGCAGCGGCAAAACCTGCGGCAAAAACCGCAGCGGCCAAGCCTGCGGCGAAACCTGCTGCCAAGCCGGTTGCTGCAAAACCTGCTGCGGCGAAAAAGCCTGCGGTGAAAAAAGCACCTGCCAAGCCCGCAGCGGCCCCGGCGGCCAGTGCAGCCCCGGCCAGCAGCGCGCCATCGGCGCCAGCGGAGGCGGCAACCCAGGCCTGATGCCGCGTCGCCTAGATCGCGGGGCAAGCCCGCTCCCACGCCTGTGAGCTACCGCAACTTGGGGCAGTCCACAACGTGGGAGATTCTATGGTTTCGGGCAAGTCGCTTTTGCTTGTGTAGGAGCGGCCTTGTGTCGCGAAAGGGCTGCGAAGCAGCTCCAGCGATTCTGGTGGGCTCAGATCCTGGGGCTGCTTCGCAGCCCTTTCGCGGCACAAGGCCGCTCCTACACTGACCGCGTAGACGGCATCGATATGGGAATTGGCGAGCCCGGTGGGAGCGGGCTTGCCCCGCGATGATTTCACCCCTCCAGATACCGCATCGCCAACTGCTCTGCCGCCTTGCGCGCTGGCGGTTGAAGGTGTGGCGCCACCAGCATCATCACCTGATACACCACCACCCCGACGTCACCCTCGCGGCCCAGCACCCGCTGGTAATCCAGCGAGCACATCAAGGTCAGGGTGATCTGCTCGACCAGTTGCCCCAGCGCCTGGGTCTCACTGGTCACCTGCCCCTGGTTCTTCAGGCTCGCCAGCAATGCGGCGAGGGTGCGCTTGAGCGCGTTTATCAGCCCGCGCATACCACGGGCCAGCTTTGGCAGGCGCCCGGTGAGGTTGGACAGGTCTTGGAACAAAAAGCGGTACTGCGCCATGCGCTCGACGATCAAGTGCAGGAACAGCCAGTAGTCCTCGGCATCCAGGCGCACGTCCAGAGGCGGGTCGAGCAGCGGCATCAATGCCTCCTCGAAGCGCTCGAAAAGCCCGTTTACCAACGGCTCCTTGCCGTGGAAGTGGTAGTACAGGTTGCCTGGGCTGATGCCCATCTCGTTGGCGATTTCCAGGGTCGAGACGTTGGGCTCGCCTTGGCGGTTGAACAGTTGCAGGGCGCATTCGAGGATGCGGTCGCGGGTTTTCATCCGTTCAGCGCACCTTCACATAGGTGCCCGGCGCCGGGCACAGGGGTGGGTAGGTTGTGTTGCCCAGCGCGGTGCGCGGCGCCTTCAACGGGCCTGAGCGCTGGCTGATCCACGCCAGCCACTGCGGCCACCAACTGCCGTCGTGGCGGTGGGCATCGTGGAACCAGGCGCGTGGGTCGCCGGAAATCTTCGGGTTGTCCAGGTAATAGGCCTTGGGGTTGCCCGGCGGGTTGATGATGCTCTGGATATGCCCGCTGTGCGACAGCACGAACCGCTTTTCGCCGCCCAGCAGTAGCGCTGAACGGTACACCGCATCCCACGGGGTGATGTGGTCGTTGCTGCCGGCCACGGTAAAGCTGTCCAGGCCAACCTGCTTGAGGTCGATGGGCGTGCCGCACACGTGCAGGCCGCCGGCGAAGGTCAGTGGGTTGAGCTTGAAGAAATCCAGCAGGTCGCCATGCAACGCCGCGGGCAGGCGTGTGTTGTCGGCGTTCCAGTAAAGGATGTCGAAGGCCGGCGGGGTCTTGCCCATCAGGTAGTTGTTGACCCAGTAGTTCCAGATCAGGTCGTTGGGCCGCATCCAGGCGAAGATCCGCGACACCTCGCCACCATCGAGCACCCCGCGCTGGTACGAGCGGCGCTTGGACGCCTCGATGGTCTGCTCGTCGGCGAACAGGCTGGCGGGGCTGTCGAACTGGCTGTCCAGCAGGCTCACCAGGTAGGTGGCGCTGTGCACCTTGCGCAGTTGCTGCCTGGCCTGCAAGTGGCCCTGCAAGGCGGCAATGGTCAGGCCGCCGGCGCAGGCACCCATGAGGTTGGGGTCGCGGTTGCCGCTGATGCTGCGGCAGGCATCCAGCGCTTGCTCAAGCGCCTGCACGTAGCTCGACAGGCCGCATTCGCGATGGCTGGGGTCGGGGTTGCGCCAACTGACCATGAACACCTGCAAGCCGTTCTTGAGCATGTACTGCACAAAGCTGTTGGTCGGGCTCAGGTCGAAAATGTAGAACTTGTTGATCTGCGGCGGCACCACCAGCAGCGGGCGGGCGTGTTGTTTTTCGCTAAGCGGCTGGTACTGGATGAGCTCCAGCAGCTCGTTGCGAAACACCACGGCGCCTGGGGTGTTGGCCAGGTTGCCGCCGACCTCGAAGGCGCGCTCGTCGACCTGGCGCGGCAGCCCGTCGTTGTGGCGCAAATCGTCCAGCAGGTGGCCGGCGCCGCGCAGCAGGCTCTGCCCGCCAGTATTGAGCAGCTCCTTGATGGCCAGCGGGTTGAGCGGCGAGTTGCTGGGAGCGATGGCGTCGTTGATCAGGTTGAACAGAAACTGCGCCCGGGCGCGGTCGTCGTGGCTCAGCGAGCTTTCCTCGATCCACAGGCGGGTTTGTTTCTGCCAGGCCAGGTACGCCTGCAGGCCGCGGCGGTAAAGCGGGTTTTCGCTCCAGGTGGGGTCGCTGAAGCGCTTGTCGCGCGGGTGCGGCTGGTAGGGCGTGTCGCCAAGCATCACCCGGCCCAGCGCGCCACCGAGCTCCAGCAGGTGCCGGGCGGTGTGCAGCGGGTGGCGCAGGCCATGGCGGCCGACATGGCGCAGGGTCGAGATCAGGTCACGGCCACGCAGGCCGGTGATCGCGTTCTGCACCGTCATGTGGGTGGCGGGGGCCGGAGCCGTCGCTGTTGCCGGTTTCTCTTTCATGCCAACACTCCATCGTTGAGCAATCGGGCTTGCAAGTACTGCAGGTGCGGCTTTCGGCGCTCAGGTGCCCGAAGCAGGGCGCGGATGCATCACTGCGCGTTGGCGCTCCTGCTCGAGGAATTTCATGATGATCGGCGCAACCGCTTCGGCCCGGGTAATCAGGAACAAGTGGCCATCGTCGATGATGTGCAGTTGCGCATTAGGGATGCGCCAGGCCAGCAGGCGCATGTTGATCAGCGGGATCAAGGGGTCGTCGTCCCCGGCCAGCACCAGGGTGGGCTGGTGGATCTTGTGCAGCCAGTGGATGCTGGTCCAGCCAAGCCCTGCGAACAGCTGCCAGTAGTAGCCCAGCTTGCCGCCCGAGCGCACCTTGGAGGCATGGTGCAAGGCCAGGTCCGGGTCGCGGCGAAAGGCGCCGCCGTAGATCATCGGGGCAATGCGGATGACGTGGGACGGCTGGATGTAGCGGCGTGGGCTGGCCATCATCCACAGCACCTTGGGCTTGCCGGGCACCATCACCGCACCGGCGGCAGTGGCCGCCAGCACCAGCTTCTTGCAGCGTTCGGGGTAGTCGTGGGCGAACTGCTGGGCCAGCGCGCCGCCCCACGACACGCCAATCACGTTGACCTGGCCGTAGTCGAGGTAATCGAGCATGCGCGCGGTCAGCTTGGCCAGCCCCGGAAAACGGTAGGGGTGGCGCGGCGTCGACGAGCCGCCGACACCGGGCACGTCGAAGGCGATCACTTCCAGGTCCGGGTCCAGCGCCTCGATGAACGGGAACACCAGCTCCAGGTTGGCGCCAATGCCGTTGAAAATCAGCAGCGGCGTCAGGTGCGGCTTGCCCGGGCGGACCGCGGTGCGGATCGACTGGTCATCCAGCTCGACAGTCCTGAACAAATACGGTTGCGGCATGCGCGTGGCTCTTAAGGTGTGAACGTGGCGGCGGTACTAGCGTTCGTGAACGTAGGTGCCGGGCGCGGCTTCGCCTGCCGAGTAGGTGCGGTTGCCAAGACGCGTCGGGGCCTTCTTCAACTCGCCGGCACGTTCGCCCAGCCAGCTCTGCCAGTGCAGCCACCACGAATCGGCGTGCTTGACCGCGTTTTCCTGCCACGCCAGTGGGTCGTCCGGGCGGTCTTCGCCGGTCATGAAGCGTGCCTTGGGGTTGCCCGGCGGGTTGAGGATGCTCTGGATATGGCCGCTGTTGGACAGCACGAACTCGATCTTGCCGCCGAACAGGTGCGCCGAGCGGTAGCACGACTGCCAAGGGGTGATGTGGTCGGCAGTGCCGGCAACGCTGTAGATATCGCAGTCGACCGTCTTCAGGTCGATGGGGGTGCCGCACACTTCCAGGGCATTGGAGCGAATCAGCGGGTTGTTCTTGAACATCTCGATCAGGTCGCCGTGGAAGGCGGCCGGCAGGCGCGTGGTGTCGTTGTTCCAGAACAGAATGTCGAACACGGGTGGCGAATTGCCCAGCAGGTAGTTGTTGACCCAGTAGTTCCAGATCAGGTCGTTGGGGCGCATCCAGGCGAACACCTTGGCCATGTCGCTGCCTTCGAGCACGCCGGACTGGTAGGAGTGGCGCTTGGCCGCCTCCAGGGTCTGCTCGTCGACGAACAGCGCTACCTGGGTTTCCATGGTGGTGTCGAGCACGCTGACCAGCAGCGTCAACGCATGCACTTTCTTTTCGCCAAGTGCCGCGTAATGGCCCACCAGCGCGGTGCAGGTGATGCCCCCCGAGCAGGCGCCGAGCATGTTCAGGTCTTTGCTGCCGGTAATCGACAGCACCGCATCGACCGCCTCCTTGAGCGCCTCGATGTAGGTCGACAGGCCCCATTCGCGCTGGGCCTTGGTCGGGTTGCGCCAACTGATGATGAAGGTCTGCTGCTGCGAGCGCAGGCAGAAGCGCGCCAGGCTCTTTTCCGGGCTGAGGTCGAACACATAGAACTTATTGATCTGCGGCGGCACCACCAGCAGCGGCCGGCTGTGCACCTGCTCGGTGATCGGCTTGTACTGGATCAGCTCCAGCACATCGTTGCGAAACACCACCGCGCCTTCGCTGGTGCCAAGGTTCTTGCCCACCTCGAAGGCTTCCATGTTCACCTGGCTGGGCATGCCGCCGTTGTGCACCATGTCCTTGGCCAGGTTGGACAGCCCGTCGAGCAGGCTCTTGCCGCCGGTTTCGAAGAAGCGCTTGATCGCCGCAGGGTTGGACAGCGTGTTGGTCGGCGCCATGGCTTCGGTCATCAGGTTGATGACGAACTGGCCCCGGCTGATGTCCTGGGGCGACAGGTCGCTGCTGGCGACCCAGTCGTTGAGTTCCTTGCGCCAGGCCAGATAAGTTTGCAGGTAGCGCCGGTACAGCGGGTTCTGGCTCCAGGCCGGGTCGTTGAAGCGGCGGTCGTCGTTCTCTGGCTGCAGGCTCGACTTGCCCAGCAGGACGTTTTTCAGTTCAAGGCCGAAATGCGCGACATGCTTGGCGCTGTGCAACGGCTGGCGCACGGCCTGGCGCAACACAGTGCGCGCTGAGGTGAGCAGGTCCTTGCGGCGAATGCCGATGACCGGGTTCAGCCCCAGGGTGTTTTCCGAGGCCTGCCGCTGCAACTCATCGTTGTTCTTGTTACTCATCTACGACGCTCCGTTGTCCTGAGACGAGTACCGGCGTGCTGTGACAGCCCGGTACTGCTACTCGGGTGACCAGTGATAAGGAACAGCGGTGCTGCGACCGGATGCGCGGTGGTGATGAGCTGCGGGGTTTTCTGCGTGTGAAGACAGCCTGCTTTCGCTCGCGACCTCTACGGCATACCGGCCTGGCCCTGCCTGGCTTTAAAACGATGCAGGGAACTTGCCAGCTCCATTGGTTACCCGACTTTCATGTAATGCGCAAGACAGCACGTCTTTGTGCTGCCCGTGAGGCATTCAAGCAGATGAGATTAGAAAATGCGCTCTAACTCGCAGGAGCCTTGCGCTAGAGCATCAGTTTGACCACGGATTCGGCGGGGTCGCGGGACTTGCCGGCCTGGTGCAGTTCGTCCAGGTACTCGGCCCACAGTTGTTGCTGGCGCAGGCACAGCTGCTCGAGGTATTCCCAGGTGAACAAGCCTGAGTCATGGCCGTCGTCGAAGATCAGTTTCAGTGCGTATTGGCCGGCAGGCTCCAGCCCTGAAAGGCCTACGTTGATCTTGCCAAATTGCAGGATGGGGCTGCCGTGGCCCTGCACCTCGGCGGAGGGGGAGTGCACCCGCAGAAATTCGGCAGGCAGGGTGTAGACCTCGCCGGGGGCGTAGGTGAGGGTGAGGGTTTTCGAGGCTTTGTGCAGGTTGATTGCGGTGGGCAGGCGGGCCATGGCGGGTAATCTCTCATGAGCTGGTAGCGCAAGCTTCGAGTGATTGGGGCCAATGTGCAAGGGGGCTGCTGCGCAGCCCATCGCGACCCAAGGCCGCTCCTACAGGGTGCAATCTTCTGCAGGAGCGGCCTTGTGTCGCGATGGACCGCAAAGCGGTCCCTGCGCTATTACAGAATGTACCGCGACAGGTCTTCGTTCTGCGCCAGTTCACCCAGGTGGCTGTTCACATAGGCGGCGTCGATGTTGATCGGCGTGCCCTCGTGTGCGCTGGCCAAGTCGCCGGCACTGAACGACACCTCTTCGAGCAGCCGCTCGAGCAGGGTGTGCAGGCGGCGGGCGCCGATGTTTTCGGTCTTTTCGTTAACCTGGAAGGCGATCTCGGCCAGGCGCTTGATGCCCTCGTCGGCAAACTCGATGTGCAGGCCTTCGGTTTTCAGCAGCTCGCGGTACTGCTCGGTCAGCGAGGCGTGCGGCTCCTTGAGGATGCGCTCGAAGTCTTCCGGGGTCAGCGCCTTGAGTTCGACGCGGATCGGCAGGCGGCCTTGCAGCTCTGGCACCAGGTCGCTCGGCTTGCTCAGGTGGAACGCGCCGGAGGCGATGAACAGGATGTGGTCGGTCTTGACCATGCCCAGCTTGGTGTTGACCGTGCAGCCCTCGATCAGCGGCAGCAGGTCGCGCTGCACACCCTCACGCGACACATCGGCGCCGCCGACGTTGCCGCGCTTGGCCACTTTGTCGATTTCGTCGATGAACACGATGCCGTGCTGCTCGACTGCTTCCAGGGCCTTGGCCTTGAGCTCGTCTTCGTTGACCAGGCGGCCCGCTTCTTCTTCGCGGACCATCTTCAGCGCTTCCTTGACCTTCAGCTTGCGCGACTTGCGCTTGCCTTTGCCCATGTTGGCAAACAGGCTTTGCAGCTGGTTGGTCATTTCTTCCATGCCGGGCGGGGCGGCGATATCGACGCCGACCGAATCGGCGACTTCGATTTCGATTTCCTTGTCGTCGAGCTGGCCTTCACGCAGGCGCTTGCGGAACAGCTGGCGGGTGTTGGAGTCGCTGCTGGTCTGCTGTGCTTCTTCGGCGAAGCTGCTGACGCGGGCGGGCGGCAGCAGCACGTCGAGGATACGGTCTTCGGCGGCGTCTTCGGCGCGGTGGCGCACGCGGACGATTTCCTGCTCGCGGAGCATTTTCAGCGCGGCATCGGCCAGGTCGCGGATGATCGATTCGACATCACGGCCAACATAGCCCACTTCGGTGAACTTGGTCGCTTCGACCTTGATGAACGGCGCATTGGCCAGTTTTGCCAGGCGGCGGGCGATTTCGGTCTTGCCGACGCCGGTCGGGCCGATCATCAGGATGTTCTTCGGGGTCACTTCCTGGCGCAGCTCAGCCGGCAGCTGCATGCGCCGCCAGCGGTTGCGCAGGGCGATGGCCACGGCGCGCTTGGCGTCGTCCTGGCCGATGATGTGGCGGTTGAGTTCGTGGACGATCTCGCGTGGGGTCATGGACATGATCAATACGGTCCTTTGGCAGAGTGGGTCAGCGTGGGAAGGCCCCGCCAGCGTGACGGGGCGCCAGAACAACTGATCACTCGGCCAGGTCCTGCTCCTCGATGGTCAGGTTGTGGTTGGTGAACACGCAGATGTCGCCGGCGATGTTCAGGGCAGCTTCGGTGATTTCGCGGGCCGACAGGTCGGTCTTGTTCAGCAATGCGCGTGCGGCAGCCTGGGCGTAGCCGCCGCCGGAACCCATGGCGATCAGGCCGTCTTCGGGTTCGACCACATCGCCGTTGCCGGTGATAATCAGGGAGGCGTCTTTGTTGGCCACGGCCAGCATGGCTTCAAGGCGGCTCAGCGAACGGTCGGTACGCCATTCCTTGGCCAGCTCCACGGCTGCGCGCACCAAGTGGCCGGAGTGTTTCTGCAGTTGCGACTCAAAACGCTCGAACAGGGTGAAGGCATCGGCGGTGGCGCCGGCAAAGCCTGCGATGACCTGGCCGTTGTACAGGCGGCGGACCTTTTTGGCGTTGCCTTTCATTACGGTGTTGCCGAGGGAAACCTGGCCGTCGCCGCCCATGACGACTTTGCCGTTACGGCGGACAGAAACGATGGTAGTCAAGGGGAGAGTCTCCACGCAGCGGGGCGAAAATGCCTGTTGCAGAGACATATGGGGGTGGGGGGAAGGATTTCAACCTTGGGGCAACGGCGGCCTGTTGTTGATTTGTTGCCGATGATGACGCCATCGCGGGGCAAGCCCGCACACAGGGACCGTGCTCAACCGCAACATTGCTGGTTGTACCCGGTCCTGTGGGAAACGATAGATAGTTGTGGCGAGCGGGCTTGTCCCGCGTTGGGCTGCGCAGCAGCCCTGAAAACCCAAGGGGCTGCTGCGCAGCCCAACGCGGGGCAAGCCCGCTCGCCACAAGGAGATATATCTGGCGGGAACAGGCTTGTACAAAACCATAGAATCTCCCACGTAGCTGAAGGTGCGCCCGTGGGAGCGGGCTTGCCCCGCGATAGGCGTTTATCAGGCCTCGAAGCAGACGTGCCCGTCGACCAGGGTGTAGCGCACAGCGCCCGGCAGGCAGTGGCCGATGAACGGGCAGTTCTGGCCGCGCGAATACCATTGCTCGCCGGCAACGGTTGAGGCGCTCGGGTCGAACAGCACCAGGTCCGCAGCCGCGCCGACTTTCAGCTCACCCGCGGGCAGGCGCATGGCCGCAGCCGGGCCGCTGGACAGGCGCGCCAGCAGCGTTGGCAGGTCCAGCAGGCCGTCTTCGACCAGGGTCATGGCCAGTGGCAGCAGCAGTTCCACACTGCTGATACCCGGCTCCGTGGCGCCGAACGGCGCCAGCTTGGCGTCGCGCTCATGGGGCTGGTGATGGCTCGAAATCGCCTGGATAACCCCGGTTTTGACCGCTTCACGCAGCCCGTCACGGTCAGCCGCACTGCGCAGCGGCGGTTGCACATGGTAGAGGCTTGAGAAATCGCGCAGCGCCTGGTCGGTCAGAATCAGCTGGTACAACGCCACATCGGCGGTGACCGGCAGCCCGCGTTGCTGGGCCTGGGCGATCAGCTGCGCGCCACGGGCGCTGGTGATCTGGGCGAAGTGCGCACGCACGCCAGACTGCTCGACCAGCAGCAAGTTGCGCGCCAGGGCCACGGTCTCGGCGCTCTCAGGGATGCCGGGCAGGCCGAGGAAGCTGGCCATCGGGCCTTCGTGGGCCAGGCCGCCCTGGGCCAGGTCACGGTCCTGGGAATGGAACACCACAGTCAGGTCGAAGGTGGCCGCGTATTCCAGCGCACGGGCCAGGGTACGGTTGTTGGGGATCTGGTTGAGCCCGTTGCCGAACGCCACGCAGCCGGTGTCGCGCAGCGCCACCAGTTCGGCCAGTTGCTCGCCTTCCAGGCCCTTGGTCAGGGCGCCAATCGGGTACACCTTGCTGTTGGCCGCCTCACGGGCGCGGTCAAGGATCAGCTCGGCAACTGCCGAAGTATCCAGAATCGGTTTGGTCTGTGGCGGGCAGCACAGGCTGGTGACGCCGCCGGCTACCGCTGCACGGGTTTCGCTGGCGATGGTGCCTTTGCGGCTGTAGCCAGGCTCGCGCAGCGACACGCCGAGGTCGACCAGGCCGGGGGCGACAACCAGGCCAGCGGCCTCGATCACGCGGCTGGCGCTGAAGCCTGCAGGTGCTGCGCCAATGGCGGCCACACGGCCGGCGTCCAGGTGCAGGTCGGTAACGGTATCCAGGCCACTGTTGGGGTCGATGACCCGGGCGCCAAGAATGCTGAGGGTCACTGGGCGTTCTCCTGGTCGAATTGACGTTGCGCGTTCTGCCCGCTCATGGCCATGGACAGCACCGCCATGCGCACGGCGATGCCATAGGTCACCTGGTTGAGGATCACCGAGTGCTTGCCGTCGGCTACCGCAGATTCGATTTCAACGCCGCGGTTGATCGGGCCTGGGTGCATGACGATGGCATCGGGCTTGGCCCCGGCCAGGCGCGCGGTGGTCAGGCCGAACAGGCGGTAGAACTCGCCTTCGCTGGGCAGCAGGCCGCCGGCCATGCGCTCGCGTTGCAGGCGCAGCATGATCACCACATCGACGTCTTTGAGGCCTTCTGCCATGTCGGTGTAGACCTTCACGCCGTATTGCTCGATGCCGATCGGGATCAAGGTTTTCGGGCCGATCACGCGGATGTCCGGG
The DNA here is from genome assembly GCF_014268805.2 of Pseudomonas farsensis. Lineage (GTDB taxonomy): Bacteria > Pseudomonadota > Gammaproteobacteria > Pseudomonadales > Pseudomonadaceae > Aquipseudomonas > Aquipseudomonas farsensis. Next base: position 154,839 of record NZ_JABWRF020000002.1, on the reverse strand, counting down.
CAGCCCAGCGCCTTGAGCGCGAGCATGTCCGAGCGGGCCACGCGCGAATGCAGGATATCGCCGACAATCGCCACCGACAGGTTCTCGAAGCTGCCTTTGTGCCGGCGAATGGTCAGCATGTCGAGCATGCCCTGGGTCGGGTGCGCATGGCGGCCGTCACCGCCGTTGATCACGGCGACGTCCGGGCACACGTGCTCGGCGATGAAGTGCGCCGCGCCCGAGTCGGAATGGCGCACCACGAACATGTCGGCGGCCATGGCCTCAAGGTTGCGCAGGGTGTCGAACAGCGTCTCGCCCTTGCTGGTCGAGGAGGTCGACACGTTCAGGCTGATGACATCCGCTGACAGGCGCTGAGCAGCCAGTTCGAAGGTGGTACGGGTGCGCGTGGAGTTTTCGAAGAACACGTTGCAGACGGTCTTGCCGCGCAGCAACGGGACCTTTTTCACGGCCCTGGCGCCGACTTCAAGGAACGAGTCGGCGGTGTCGAGAATCTCGGTGAGCAGTTCGCGGGGCAAACCGTCGAGCGAGAGGAAATGGCGCAGCTGGCCCTGATCATTGAGCTGCAGCGGGCGCTTGGCGTCGAATGGCGTCATCGCGGGGGACTCTTAAAGGGCGGAAGCAGGGGCGAGGTCCTGGCGCTCGAGGGCGAGCGGTGCGGGGCCGGTCAATTTTACCCGTTCATGGGCGGCCAGCGACAGCGTCGCGCCGAGCACATTGGGGCGGATCGGCAGTTCGCCAGCATCGAGGTCGAGCAGGCACACCAGCGTTACGCTGGCGGGGCGGCCGTAGTCGAACAGCTCGTTGAGCGCGGCGCGGATGGTCCGGCCGCTCATCAGTACGTCGTCGATCAGCACCAGGTGCTGGCCTTCGATTTCAAATGGCAGCTCCGAGGGGCGCACTTGTGGGTGCAGGCCGTTCTGGCTGAAGTCATCGCGGTAGAACGACACGTCCAGGGTGCCGAGCGCGCTGGCATCGCCAAGCTCGGCCTGCAGGGCCTGGGCGACCCACACCCCGCCGGTACGGATGCCGATGAAGCGTGGTTGCTCGATGGCGCGGCGGGCCAGATGGGCGCGTAGGTCGACGGCCATCTGCCGGATCAGCGCGGCGGGATCGGGTAGGCTCATTGCGTGCTCCTGGGGCGGGGCGCCGGGTAGCTCCGGCGGCAAAGCGGGTTCAGATATTGGCCTCCAGCCAGCCTTGCAGCAGCAGGGCGGCGGCGATGGCATCGACCGGGTTGTCGCGGTAACTGCCGTGACGCCCGCTACGGGCCATTTGCTCACCCTTGGCTTCGAAGGTGGTCAGGCGCTCGTCGTGGGTGTGTACCGGCAGGTTGTAGCGCCCATGCAGGCGGCGGGCGAACTTCTCGGCGCGCTCGCTCATCTCGCTGGGGGTACCGTCCATGTTCAGTGGCAGGCCCACGACAATGGCGTCGGGCTTCCATTCCTTGATGAGCTTTTCGACCTGGTTCCAGTCCGGCACACCATTTTGCGCCTTGAGGGTGCACAGTTCGCGGGCCTGGCCAGTGATGACCTGGCCGACCGCCACGCCGATCTGTTTGGTGCCGTAGTCAAAGCCCAGTAGCAGACGCAGTTCGGCCATCAGGCGTGCCCCGCCTGGCTGGTCAGCAGGCTCAGGTTGATCCCCAGGCTCTGCGCCGCAGCGCCAAGGCGCAGGTCGCTGGCAGTGGCGAACAGGATGTCGGCGTCGAACGGGCAGTTGAGCCAGGCGTTGTCGGCCAGCTCTGCTTCAAGCTGGCCCGCTTCCCAGCCGGCGTAGCCGAGGGTAATCAGGCTCTGCTTGGGGCCAACACCTGCGGCGATGGCCAGCAGTACGTCCTGCGAGGTGGTCAGCGACAGCCCTTGCAGTGCCACGGTTGCCTGGAAGCTGCATTCGTTGCTGTGCAACACGAAGCCGCGGTCGGTCTGCACCGGGCCGCCCTGGTAGATGGGCACGTGAAGGGTGGAGGGCGGCGGCGTGTCATCCGGGCGCAGTTGCTCGAGGATATCGGCCAGGTTCAGTTCCTGCGGGCGGTTGATCACCAGCCCCATGGCGCCGTTCTCGTTGTGTTCGACGATGTACGTCAGCGTATGCGCGAAGTTCGGGTCGGCCATGTGCGGCATGGCGATCAGGAACTGGTGCTTGAGGTAGCTGGGCGTGAAGGTTTTCATGGGCGATAGTGTGGCGCCAGGTGAAGAGACTGACAAGATACAGGGTCTTTTTAGCTGTGATGTCGAGTGGAAACCCAGATCCCGACAAGCCTCTCGTGCTCCGTGTTGACGAGAAAAGCCAGATTCGTCGCGCTATCAAGTGCATTTCACGCCTACTGCGGCATCTTGATGGAGTTTGGTGGAACGCTTTTTCTCGACGCTGGGCGAGAAGTGGCTCCAGCGCCAGGCATATACCAGCGCGAAGGATCTGGAGGAGTCTATTGAGTACTACCTGTCCACCCACAACGCTAATCCTCGACCTTTTCGCTGGCTCCGAAAGGCCGAGGATATCTTGGCAGGCGTCGGCCGTGCAGCCGAGCCGCTAGGCCGAAAAATATGAGTTTTACTTGCGAAACACTACGCGCGTCGTAAAGAGGCTATATGAGCGCTCCCGAAGCGCCTTATGTAAATGATATGTCAGTGTCATCTTCGGAGTAATCTTGCCCTTCAATGTCAATCTGTAGTCTGTATTTTGTTCCGTCCTTTGCGGCGCAATGTAACAGGCCAGATAGTTTGACGGGGATGGACTCCAATTCGCTAAGAGTGCTCTTGAGGCTCTGAGGTGAATTGATATAGGTCCCCTTAGTGGGGTGGTCTATTTGTCCTGCACCTAGAGTGAGGTAGCCGTCATCGCCGAGCACGTTTATTAAGTCTCCAGAGAATGTGTGATTTTTTGCTAATAATCCCGAGAAGCTTGCACAAAAAATAAATAAACAAAGTTTGTCGGCTGAAGGGTCAAGGATGGGGTCCTCAAAGGTGCAAAACAGGCCAAAGCCTGTGTGATCTGTTACATTGATTGTGCTGAATTTAGCTTTTTTTGAAGTTAGCGTTTTTCCAAGGAAATTTATCTCAATGCTGAACTTCGGCGCGTCGGGGCGGCTGGCCAGCCGAGCGATGACGCGTCTTTGATAGTCGTATTCTTCAGTTGGTAGCGGCATCACACATTCCCTCGTTCACTCTTTCGGTCGTTCGAGTCTGTGCTTCTGCGGGTGAGCGTCAACTGGTAAAAATGACAGTTGACGCTTCTCAATTACTCGACAGCTTGTCGCCCCGCGCAAAGCGCCAGGTGCGGATGATTTCCAGGCGGTCGAACTCGGCCATGTCGCCGGTAAAGGGTGCAAACGGGGCTGCCAGGCGCACGATGCGCTGGGCGGCCTGGTCGAGCACCGGCTGGCCGGAGGACTCCAGCACCAGCACTTCGAACAGCGAGCCATCGCGGTTGATCGACACCATCATGCGCAAGCTGCCGTACATCTGCTGGCGCCGGGCCTCTTCGGGGTAGTTGAGGTTGCCGATGCGCTCGACCTTCTTGCGCCATTCCTCTTTGTACCAGGCGCCTTTGTCACGCAGGGTGGAAGCGGCGTTCAAGCGGTGGATGCGCGGGCGCTTGGCGTAGCGTTGCTGTTCGTTGGAAAGCTCCGCCTCAAGGCTTGCGATCTGGCTGGACAGCTGCGAACTGTCGAAGTCCGGCACCTTGGCCTCAGGCTTTGGCTGCGGCTTGCTCTCTTTGGGCTTTGGCTCGACCTTGTGCGCCTTGGGCGCCTGGGTGGTCACCGCCGACTTTTGCTGCACCGGCTGCGCTGCAACCTCGGGCTTGGCGGCAGGCGGCGGGGTCACCTTGTTGATCTTGCTGTCCTGGAACGGCGCCACTTCGGTGGTCTTGGGTACCGCTTTCTTGTCCAGGGTGCCGCTGCCTTGCTGGTTTTCCTGAGCCTGGAAATCAGCCTTGTCAGGCGCTTTTTCGCTTTTGAAGGTGGCCAGGGTGATATCCATGGTCTGGCGGATATCGGCAGGCTTGATCACCGAAAAGCCCACGCCGAGGATCAGCGCCAGGTGCACCACGGCAGCCAGAAACAAGGTAAAGCCAAGCCGGTCCACCGGGCGAACGCGCGGTGGCAGCAGGTCGGTGGGAATGTCGGCGGGCAGCGTCATGGTTAGCGTCTAGTTGCAAGGTTCAAGCGGCAAGTTGAAGCCTGCCATACGCCGGCCTGCTTCAACTTGAGGCTTGCAGCTTAAAGCTTGCAGCTATTTTTTTCCTTGAGCTGGCGATCAATGGCGTCCATCAGCAGGCCGCCGATATCGGTGCCGAAGGCGGCGTCGATCTCGCGGATGCAGGTCGGGCTGGTGACGTTGATTTCGGTCAGGTGCTCGCCAATCACGTCGAGGCCGACGAACAACAGGCCTTTTTCACGCAACGTGGGGCCTACCTGGGCGGCGATCCAGCGGTCGCGCTCGCTCAACGGGCGGGCCTCGCCACGGCCGCCTGCGGCCAGGTTGCCACGGGTTTCGCCGCTGGCCGGGATGCGCGCCAGGCAGTAGTCGACCGGCTCGCCATCGACCATAAGGATGCGTTTGTCGCCGTCCTTGATTGCCGGCAGGTAGGCCTGCGCCATGATCTGCTGGGTGCCGAGCAGGGTCAGGGTTTCGAGGATCACCGAGAGGTTGGGGTCGCCGACGCGGTGGCGGAAGATCGACGTGCCGCCCATGCCGTCCAGCGGCTTGAGGATCACATCGCCGTGTTTGGCGGCGAATTCGCGAATGATGTCCGGGCGGCGGCTCACCAGGGTGGGCGGCGTGCACTGCGGGAACAGCGTGGCGAAGAGTTTTTCGTTGCAGTCGCGCAGGCTTTGCGGGCGGTTGACCACCAGCACGCCGTCAGCTTCGGCCTGCTCCAGCAGGTAGGTGCTGTAGACGAACTCCATGTCGAATGGCGGGTCCTTGCGCATCAGGATCACGTCAAGCTCGGCCAGGGTGCTGTCCTGCTCATCGCCCAGCTCGAACCAGCGTGCGGGGTCGGCGAACACTTTCAAGGGGCGCATGCGCGCGCGGGCCTTGCCTTCGCCCTGGTACAGGTCGCGCTGCTCCATGTAGAACAGGCTCCAGCCACGTTGCTGGGCGGCCAGCAACATGGCCAGCGAGCTATCCTTTTTATAGGAGATGGACGCAATGGGGTCCATGACAATCCCGAGGCGAACGCTCATGGGTAATTCCTCTTGGCGGCAGCTGACCGCGATGGCACAAAAATAAAAGTGGCTCAGGGTGGCGCCCGACGCGCGCCGGGTCAAGTGGCGAGCAGATGGAATGGCTACAGGGAGTGTGCTAAAAAGGCCCCATCAAGCCGCTAGCCAGAAGCTGCAAGCCTGCGGCTCTTAGAGGTGGCGAATTTATGGAACAACCCCTGAAGGTGATGGTGATCGACGATTCCCGCACGATCCGCCGCACCGCGCAGATGTTGCTCGGTGAGGCCGGTTGCGAGGTGATCACCGCCAGTGACGGCTTCGATGCCCTGGCCAAGATCATCGACCACAAACCCCGCATCATTTTCGTCGACGTGCTCATGCCGCGTCTTGACGGCTATCAAACGTGCGCGGTGATCAAGCACAACAGCGAATTCAAGGACACCCCGGTGATCCTGCTGTCCTCGCGCGATGGCCTGTTCGACAAGGCGCGCGGGCGGGTGGCAGGCTCCGACCAGTTCCTCACCAAACCCTTCAGCAAGGACGAACTGCTCGATGCGATCCGCGCCCATGTGCCGGGTTTCGCCGCGCAGCACCAACACGCACCCTGACGCCGCCCGCCCACGCGGCGCTTTCAGTTACACATGGGGAAACAGCATGGCCCGAGTTCTGATTGTCGACGACTCGCCGACAGAGATGTACCGCTTGACCGAATGGCTCGAAAAGCACGGCCACCAGGTGCTCAAGGCCAACAACGGCGCTGACGGCGTGGCCCTGGCCCGCCAGGAAAAGCCCGACGCCGTGCTGATGGACATCGTCATGCCTGGCATGAACGGCTTCCAGGCCACTCGCCAGCTGAGCAAAGACCCAGAAACCAGCGCCATTCCGGTTGTGGTGGTGACTACCAAGGACCAGGAAACCGACCGCATCTGGGCCACGCGCCAGGGCGCCCGGGACTTTCTCACCAAACCGGTCGAAGAAGACGCCCTGATCGCCAAGCTCAGCGAGGTGCTCGGCGCTTGACCAGCCGCCCCCAAGGCGCGTCGTTGACCGCCTTCGAGCTGTTGCTGGACATCGACCGGCGTTGTCGCCTGCTGGTGGCCGACCAGCCGCCCCACGAGCCGCGCCTGCAGCAGTGGAGCGGCATTGGCTTTCGCCTTGCCCAGCAGTGGTTCGTCGCGCCCATGGGCGAGGTCGCCGAAGTGTTGCGCGAGCCGCGCAGCAGCCGCGTGCCGGGTGTGCAGCCGTGGGTGCGGGGCATGGCCAATCTGCGCGGGCGGCTGCTGCCGGTGATGGACTTAAGCGCGTTCTTCGGCCTTGGCCCGGCGGCCGCCGGCAAGCAGCGCCGGGTGCTGGTGCTGGACCATGAAGAGCTGTTTGCAGGCTTGCTGGTGGATGAAGTGGTGGGGCTGCAGCATTTTGCCCTCAGCAGCCTTGAGCTGTCGCCACCGCAGCCTTTGCTTCGCGCCGCAGCGCCCTTCGTGCAAGGGCATTTCCCCCGTGAGCGCAACTGGGCGATTTTCAGCCCGTTCGCCCTGGCCCAGGCGCCGGGCTTTCTCGATGTGGCGTTGTAGTAGAGGATTTTTCGACGTGAACAAGCCGGGCCCCACCGTTTCACCTGCCGCCGTTGCCCAGCGCCCGCGCAGCACCGCGCAGATAACCGTGCTGTTCGTGGTGCTGATCCTGTCGATCGTGCTGCTGTTTGCCAACTTTGCCTACCTCAATACCCAGGCCAACCACGACAAGCAGTACATCGGCCACGCCGGCGAGCTGCGCGTGTTGTCCCAGCGCATCGCCAAGAACGCCACCGAAGCCGCTGCCGGCAAGGGCCTGGCGTTTCGTCAGCTGAGTGATGCGCGCAACGATTTCGAGCGGCGCTGGGACTACCTGCGCCACGGCGACAAGACCACCGGCCTGCCGCCCGCGCCTGCGGCCGTGCGGGACGAGATGGACGCGGTACGCCAGGACTGGGACAACCTGCGCAAGAACACCGACACCATCCTGGCCAGCGAGCAAACCGTGCTGTCGCTGCACCAGGTGGCGGCGACCCTGGCCGAGACCGTGCCGCAGTTGCAGGTCGAATACGAAAAAGTGGTGGAGATCCTGCTGCAAAGCGGCGCCCCGGCCAGCCAGGTTGCGGTGGCCCAGCGCCAACTGCTGTTGGCCGAGCGTATTCTCGGCTCGGTCAACACGGTGCTGGGCGGCGACGAAGCCTCGGTGCAGGCGGCCGACACCTTTGGTCGCGACGCCAGCCGGTTCGGCCAGGTGCTCGAAGGCATGCTGGCCGGCAACCCGGCGATTCAGGTCACCCGCGTCGAGGATGCCGATGCCCGTGCGCGGCTGGCGGAAATCGCCGAGCTGTTCCAGTTTGTGGCCGGCTCCGTGGACGAAATTCTGGAAACCTCGCCGGAGCTGCTGCGGGTGCGCGAGGCGGCCGGCAACATCTTCAGCCTCTCGCAAACCCTGCTCGACGAAGCCTCGCACCTGGCCAACGGCTTCGAAAACCTGGCCAACGGGCGCACCCTGGATACCGTCGGCGGTTACGTGCTGGGGCTGCTGGCGCTGGCCTCGATCATCTTGATTGGCTTGGTGATGGTGCGCGCCACCCACCGCCAGCTGCGAGAAACCGCCGAGAAGAACGAGCGCAACCAGCAGGCAATCATGCGCCTGCTCGATGAAATAGAAGAGCTGGCCGATGGCGACCTGACCGTCACGGTATCGGTGACCGAAGACTTCACCGGGGCGATTGCCGACTCGATCAACTACTCGGTCGACCAACTGCGCGACCTGGTCGGCACCATCAACCACAGTGCCGAGCAGGTCGCCGCAGCAGTGCAGGACACGCAGAACACCGCGCGCCAGTTGGCCAAGGCCTCCGAGCACCAGGCCGACCAGATCAGCGAAGCGTCCGAAGCGGTCGGCGACATGGTCGAGTCCATCGACCGGGTGTCGGCGCATGCCTACGAGTCGGCCAAGGTGGCCGAGCGTTCGGTGGCGATTGCCAACAAAGGCAACGAGGTGGTGCACAACACCATCAACGGCATGGACAACATTCGCGAGCAGATCCAGGACACCGCCAAGCGGATCAAGCGGTTGGGCGAGTCGTCCCAGGAAATCGGCGATATCGTCAGCCTGATCGACGACATTGCCGACCAGACCAACATCCTTGCCCTCAACGCGGCCATTCAGGCGTCGCTGGCGGGCGAGGCGGGCCGTGGTTTTGCGGTGGTGGCCGACGAGGTGCAGCGCCTGGCCGAGCGGTCGTCTTCGGCGACGCGCCAGATCGAGGCGCTGGTGCGCACGATCCAGGCCGACACCAACGAGGCGGTGATCTCCATGGAGCAGACCACCGCCGAGGTGGTGCGCGGGGCGCGCCTGGCCCAGGACGCCGGGGTGGCGCTGGCCGAGATCGAAGGCGTCTCGCAGACCCTCGCCGAACTTATCCACAGCATCTCGGATGCGGCGCAGTTGCAAACCTCATCTGCCGGGCAGATTTCCCACACCATGGCGGTGATCCAGCAGATTACCGCGCAAACCTCGGCCGGCTCCGGCGCCACCGCCGACAGCATTCGCCACCTGGCGCGCATGGCCAGCGAGATGCGTCGCTCGGTGTCCGGTTTCACCTTGCCCAAGGCTGAGCGCTCGTGAGCGAGCCGAGCCTGGGCAGCGCCCGCCACGACACGGTTGCCCTGGCCTGGGTCAAGGCACCCATCCTCGACTGCCTGGGCCAGGCGCGCCAAGCCCTGGAACGTTTTGCCGGGGCGCCGGACGACCTGTCGATGCTGGCGTTCGTGGTCGACAACCTGCATCAGGTGCATGGCTGCCTGCGCATGTTGCAATTGCCCGGCGCCACGCGCCTGGCCGAAGAACTCGAACTGCTCGCCCAGGCCATCGCTGACGGTCAGGTGCCGCCGCGCGGCGACTGCCTGGGGCCGCTGTTTCGCGGCTTGGAGCAATTGCCGCCGTACCTGGACCGGCTGCGCGGGGCGCGTCACGACTTGCCGCTGGTGGTACTGCCGCTGCTCAACCAGTTGCGCCAATGCCGTGGCGCCGAGCCGTTGGCCCAGGGCAGCCTGCTGGGCGACCTCGGCCAACGCCTGGCCGGTGCTGCCGACCTTGCCGACCTGGACCTGTCGCTGGGCAACTGGCGCGAGCACATGCAGGCCGGTGCTGGCCGCGATGCGCTGCGTTCGGTAGTGATGGCCCTGTGCGACGACCTGATGCGCATCAAGGAACGCCTCGACCCGTTCGTCAGCGGCAATGCTGCCCCCCGCGAACCGCTCGATGCCTTGCTGGCGCCGCTGCGCCATGTCGCCGATACCCTGGCGGTGCTGGGTTTCCAGCAGCCGCGCCGGGTGATCATCGACCAGGTGCTGGCGTTGCAGGCACAGGCCGACCACAACGATGCCGTTGATGAAGCGCTGTTGATGGATGTGGCCGGTGCGCTGCTGTACGTCGAGGCAACGCTCAACGGCATGGTCGGCCCGCTCGAAGAAACCCTGCCCGGCAGCCTGCCGGGTGCCGACCTGGCTGACACCCGCCAGTTGGTGCTCAACGAGTCGCTGAACGTGCTGCACCAGGCCAAGGACCTGATCGGCGATTGCCTTGAATCGGACTGGTCGCGCCAGCGCCTGCAGGCGCTGCCGGGGTTGTTGCAGCAGGTGCGCGGGGCGTTGGCCATGCTGATGCTGCCCGCAGCCGCCGAGGTGATCGGCGCCGCTGCCGGCTACGTGCAGGGCTGGCTCGGCCACCTTGACCAAGAGCCGCTGCCCGACGACCTGGCGCACCTTGCCGATGCCCTGTGCGCGATGGAGAGCTACCTGCAATGGCGGGTGGCCGATCCGCTGGCCGATGCCCAGCACTTTATCGACATGGCCCAGGCCGGCATGGCGGCGCTCGGCGTGTATTGCCAACGCTCAGCCGCAAGCCCGCCTAGCGCACAGGCGGTGGACGGCATCGACGATGAACTGCGTGCAGTGTTCATGGAAGAAGCGGGCGAGCTGCTGCCGGAAATCGAGCGCCAGTGGCTGCGCTGGCGCGCCGACAACACACTGCGCGACGCCCTGGTTGAAGTGCGCCGCGCCCTGCACACGCTCAAGGGCAGCGGCCGCATGGTGCATGCGCAGGCCCTGGCGGAGCTGGCGTGGGGCGCCGAACATCTGCTTAACCGCGTGCTTGAAGGGCGCATCGTGCTCAGCGCCGAAGGGCTGGTGGCGTTGCAGCAGGTGTTCGTCCGTTTGCCTGACCTGCTGGCCGATTTTGCCGTGGGGCAGGTGCCAGCCACTGCTGAAATAGAACAGCTGGCCGGCCATCTGCATGCGCTGGCGCTGAACGACGCAGCCCCTGGCGCGCGCATTGACGGGCTTGACCCGAACCTGCTGGAGATCTTCCGCAACGAGGCCCAGGGCCACCTGGCCGGCCTCGATGACTTTTTGCAGGGCGCCGACCCACAGGGCACGCCGGTCAGCGACAACCTGCAACGGGCGTTGCACACGCTCAAGGGCAGCGCGGCGATGGCCGGGGTCATGCCGGTGGCAGAACTCGCCACCGCCCTCGACCGCCTGGTGCGCGAATACAAAGGCCACGAGCAGCCGCTGCTGCTGGTGGAAATCGAGCTGCTCGAAGCGGCGCGGGCGCTGTTCCACCTGGGCCTTGCGCAGCTGGGCAGCACGCCGTTGGCGCCGATCCCGGGGGCCGGCGAGTTGATCGAACAGGTCGGGCAGACCGTCGATGCGCGGCTTGCCCAGCAGCACGCCGACCCGCACCCGGCGCGGCGCAGCCGCCGCGACCCGCAACTGATCGCAAGTTTCCTTGGCCAGGCCATGGACACGCTGCTGGATGCCGACGCGCTGCTGAGCCACTGGCAGCAACAGCCGAGCGAGCGCCAGGGGCTCGAGACCCTGCTCGATGATATGACCACCCTCAGCCACGCCGCGCACCAGGCCGAACTGTGGCAGGTGGACGAAATCTGCGAAGGGCTGCTGGACCTGTATGGCGCGGTCGAGGAGGGCAGCCTGCCGCCTTCGCCGCGTTTCTTCAGCGTCGCCGCCCAGGCCCATGAAACCCTGTTCGACCTGCTCGACGAACTGGCCGCAGGGCAAGACCTCAATGCCCGCCCCGAGTGCCTGGCCGAACTGAGGGGGATGCTCGACGATGCCCTGGACCCGAGCCAGGTGGGCGTGGTCGGGGCGCAGGCGGTGATGCCGCTGGTGGCGCCGAGCTTGATCGAGCTGTTTCTCGACGAGGCCGAAGACATTCTCGACAGCGCCGGCCAAGCCCTGAGCCGCTGGCAGCAAGAACCGGACAACCTGTCGGTACTCGCGGCGCTGCAACAGGATGCGCAAACCCTCAAGGGCGGCGCGCAGATGGCCGCCATCGGCGCGGTCGAAGTGCTTGCCGCTGAACTGGCGTTGCTCTACGAAGGCGTTGCGGACCGCAGGCTGGGCACCGGGGGCAGGCTGTTCGAGCTGCTGCGGCGTTGCCAGCAGGCGCTGGCCGACATGCTCCAGCAATTGCACCAGGGGCAGGCGCCGGTAGCGGCGCCAGCGCTGTTGGCCGAGCTGCGCGAGTACCGCCACAGTGCGCCGCCGCCGGCCCCAAGCGAGGCTGTGCACGAGCCCGCCGAGGCCGCCGACGACAAGGAGCTGCTTGAAGTCTTCCTTGAAGAAAGCTCAGACATCGTTGAAAGCGCCGCGCAGTCATTGGCCCGCTGGCAGGCCGACCCACGTAGCACGGTAGAGGTGGAAAACCTGCTGCGCGACCTGCACACCCTCAAGGGCGGCGCGCGCATGGTCGAAATCGCCGCGATCGGCGACTTGGCCCACGAGCTGGAATTTCTCTACGAACTGCTGGCTGCCGGGCGCCTGCCGCCGACGCCTGCGCTGTTCAGCCTGCTGCAAAACTGCCACGACCGCCTGGCGCACATGCTTGATGCCGTGCGCATGGGCCAGCAGTTGCATGCCGCCACCGCGCTGATCGACTACATCCGCAACTTCTCCAGCGCGGCCCTCACCGACAGTGCCGCCGGCCAGCCCCAGGCCGAACCACTGCCCGCCGAAAGCCCTGCCGCCGCACCCGAGCGTGCTGCCGATATGGTCAAGGTCGATGCCGAGCTGCTCGACGACCTCGGCAACCTGGCCGGCGAGCATGCGGTGATCCGTGGGCGCATCGAGCAGCAGGTCAACGACGCGCAGTTTGCCCTCAACGAGATGGAAACCACGCTGGAGCGCATGCGCGACCAGTTGTTGCGCCTGGATATCGAAACCCAAGGCGGGTCTTCCAGCCGCCAGCCGTTCGAAAGCGATGTCTACGACGATTTCGACCCGCTGGAGATGGACCGCCATTCGCAGTTGCAGCAGCTGTCGCGGGCGCTGTTCGAGTCAGCCTCGGACTTGCTCGACCTGCGCGAGACGCTGTTGCAGCGCTCGCAGGAAACCCACGGCCTGTTGCAACAGCAGGCACGGGTCAACAGCCAGTTGCAGGAAGGCCTCACCGCCACGCTGATGGTGCCGTTCGAACGCCTGGTGCCGCGCTTGCAGCGGGTGGTGCGGCAAGTGGCCAGCGAGCTGGGCAAGCAGGTTGAGCTGGTGGTGGGCAACGCCGAGGGCGAGCTGGACCGCAGCGTGCTCGAACGCATGGTGGCGCCGCTTGAGCACATGCTGCGCAACGCCGTGGACCATGGCCTGGAGTCGCGCGAGGCGCGCCTGGCAGCCGGCAAGCCGGAGCTGGGCACCATCCACCTCGACCTGCTGCACGAAGGCGCTGATATCGTGATCGAAATGAGCGACGACGGCGCCGGGGTGCCGTTGCAGGCAGTGCGCGAAAAAGCCATAAAACACGGCCTGCTCGACCCGCAGGCGAACTTGAGCGACCACGAGATTCTGCAGTTCATCCTGCGGCCAGGGTTCTCCACCGCCGAGAAGATCACCCAGATTTCCGGGCGCGGGCTGGGCATGGACGTGGTCCATGAAGAGGTCAAGCAACTGGGCGGCTCGATGAGTATCGAGTCCAGCCCCGGGCGCGGGGCGCGGTTCCAGATCCGCCTGCCGTTCACGGTGTCGATGAACCGGGCGTTGATGGTGCACCTGGGCGAGGAACAGTACGCCATCCCGTTGAACACCATCGAAGGCATCGTGCGCGTGCCGCCGGCGGAACTCGAGGCTTGCTACCGGCTCGATCCGCCGTGCTACACCTATGGCGGCCACGAGTACGCGCTGCGCTATCTGGGCGAACTGGTGCAGGGCAGCGGCCAACCGGCGCTGCTTGGGCAGAGCGTGCCGCTGCCGGTGCTGCTGACCCATTCCCACGAACAGTCGTTTGCGATTCAGGTCGATAGCCTGTCGCCGAGCCGCGAAATCGTGGTCAAGAGCCTGGGCCCGCAGTTTGCCGCGGTGCCGGGGTTGTCGGGTGCGACCTTGCTCGGTGATGGCCGGGTGGTGCTGATTCTCGACCTGCTGGGCCAGTTGCGCGGCCAGCAGCGGCGCCTGGCGCGGCTGCCTGGCGCTGCCGACAGCCAGCGGGCGCTGATTGGCCCGGCGCCACGGCGGCCGTTGCTGGTGATGGTGGTGGACGACTCGGTGACGGTGCGCAAGGTCACCAGCCGGCTGCTGGAGCGCCACGGCATGAGCGTGCTGACGGCCAAGGACGGGGTCGATGCCATGGCCCTGCTTGAAGAGCACCGGCCGGACGTCCTGTTGCTGGATATCGAAATGCCGCGCATGGACGGCTTTGAGGTGGCCACGCGCATCCGCCGCGACCCGCGCCTGCAACACTTGCCGATCATCATGATCACCTCGCGTACCGGGCAGAAACACCGCGAGCGGGCGATGGCCATCGGGGTCAACGAATACCTCGGCAAGCCTTATCAGGAATCCTTGTTGTTGCAGAGTATTGCCCATTGGAGCCAGCATCATGCTTGAACACATTGCCGGCCAGCGCAGCACCCTGACCGGGCTGTTGCTGCCGCTGGGCGACCGCACCTTGGTGCTGCCCAACGTGGCGGTGGCCGAGCTGATAGGCCAGCGCAGCATCGCCTGTGAAGAGGGCGAGGTGGATTGGCACATGGGCTGGGTGGACTGGCGCCAGCAGCGTTTGCCGCTGATTGGCTTCGAGGCCGCCTGCGGCGGTTATACCCCGTGCGGTGAGCGGGCGCGGGTGGTGGTGCTCAACGCCCTGGGCGATACCGGGCTGCGTTACCTGGCGCTGCTGCTGCAGGATATTCCGCGCTCGTGCAAGCTGGACAGCCAGCTCAATTATGTGGATGTGCCGCTGGCAACGCTGGAGCTGGCGGCGGTGCAGGTGGGCGACCAGGTGGCGCGAGTGCCGGACCTGGCGGGGCTGGAACGGCTGGTGCGCGATGCGCAGTTGTAACCTGTTGCTGTGGGGGATTCTATGGTTTCAGGCAAGTCGCTTTTGATTGTGTAGGAGCGGCCTTGTGTCGCGAAAGGGCTGCGAAGCGGCCCCGGGATTTGTGCCTGACGCAGAATCGCCGGGGCCGCTTCGCAGCCCTTTCGCGACACAAGGCCGCTCCTACAGACATCGCGCACCGCCCCAACACCATGCCTGGCCCAGATCCTGTGGGAGCGGGCTTGCCCCGCGATGAGGCCAGCACAGGCGTGCGCAGAAACCCTGAAATTTCCATCGGGTGCTCAGGTTCCTGCCAAGCGACAGGTCAGGTATTTTCTGTGGGAACCTGAGGTAACTGGCGGAGGTCATTTGCAGCATGTATTACGGTGAACGCTTCAACGCCTGGACCCATCTGGTCGGCGCCATCCTGGCCTGTATCGGCGCTGTCTGGCTGATCGTCGCAGCCGGCATGCAGGGCGACCCCTGGAAAATCGTCAGCTTCTCCATCTACGGCTTCACGCTGCTGTTGCTGTACAGCATCTCGACCCTGTACCACAGCACCCGTGGCCGCACCAAACGTATCATGCGCAAGCTCGATCACCTGTCGATCTACCTGCTGATCGCCGGCAGCTACACCCCGTTCTGCCTGGTGAGCCTGCGTGGGCCGTGGGGCTGGAGCTTGTTCGGGGTGGTCTGGGGGCTGGCGCTGATCGGCATGTTGCAGGAGATCAAGCCGCGCTCCGAAGCGCGGGTGCTGTCGATTGTGATCTACGCACTCATGGGCTGGATCGTGCTGGTGGCGGTCAAGCCATTGCTGGCGACCCTGGGCACCGCCGGGTTCGCCTGGCTTGCAGGCGGTGGCGCGCTGTACACCATCGGCATCATCTTCTTTGCCTTCGACAGCCGCTTCCGCCACTGGCATGGCATCTGGCACCTGTTCGTGGTGGCCGGCAGCCTCATGCACTTCGTGGCGGTGTCGGTGTACGTGCGTTAAAAGTCGCCCCACAACTGCTGTGCCACCGACAGCGCCACCACCGGCGCGGTCTCGGTGCGCAGCACCCGCGGGCCCAGGCGCGCGGCATGGTAGCCGGCGGTTTTCGCCTGCTCGACCTCGGCATCGCTCAGGCCGCCCTCGGGCCCGACCAGAAACGCCAGGCGAGCAGGTTTGTCGTGGCTGGCCCAAGGTTCGGCTACCGGGTGCAGCACCAGCTTGAGGTCGGCGGCGGTGCTGGCCAGCCATTCGGCCAAGGTCAGCGGCGGGTGGATCAGCGGCAGGGTGGAGCGCCCGCATTGCTCGCAAGCGCTGATAGCCACCTGGCGCCAGTGGGCCAGGCGTTTGTCGGCGCGCTCGTCTTTAAGGCGCACCTCGCAGCGTTCGCTGACAATCGGAGTAATTTGGTTGACGCCCAACTCGGTGGCCTTCTGGATTGCCCAGTCCATGCGCTCGCCACGGGACAGGCCCTGGCCTAGATGGATGTGCAGCGGTGAATCCGGCTGGCCGGGCAGTACCTGGTCGAGGCTGACGCGCACGCTTTTCTTGCCCACCTCAAGCAGTTGGCCGAGGTATTCCTGGCCGCTGCCGTCGAACAATTGCACGGCGTCGCCGGCCGCCATGCGCAGCACGCGGCCGATGTAATGGGCCTGGGCCTCGGGCAGGTCGTGCTCGCCGAGGGCGAGTGGGGCGTCGATGAAGAAGCGGGACAGTCTCATGGTTCTACTCGAAATAAAAGGTGGCATCGCCCTTGTAGGAGCGGCCTTGTGTCGCGAAAGGGGCGCGTAGCGGCCCCAGATTTTCAGCTTCGCCGCGTATATTGCCGGGGCCGCTTCGCAGCCCTTTCGCGACACAAGGCCGCTCCTACAAGGTGATGGCGTCAGGGCTAGCCTGGATCGCGGAAGTCGGGGTGGAAGTTCGCCGGCACGGCCACGCTGACGCTGTCGCGGGTGGCGATGTCGATCCCTTCGCTGGCCACTTCGGCCAAAAAGTCGATCTGCTCCGGCGTAATCACATAGGGCGGCAGGAAATACACCACGCTGCCCAGTGGGCGCAACAGCGCACCCCGGCTCAAGGCGTGTTCGAACACCTTCAGCCCACGGCGTTCCTGCCACGGGTAGGCGACCTTGCCGGCCTTGTCCTTGACCATCTCGATGGCCAGGGCCATGCCGGTCTGGCGAATCTCGGCCACATGGGCGTGCTCGGCCAGGTGCGCGGTGGCACTGGCCATGCGTGCGGCCAGCGGCTTGTTGGCTTCGATGACGTTGTCCTGGGCAAAAATATCCAGGGTTGCCAAGGCCGCGGCGCAGGCCAGCGGGTTGCCGGTGTAGCTGTGCGAATGCAGGAATGCGCGCAGGGTCGGGTAGTCATCGTAGAAGGCCTGGTACACCTTGTCGGTGGTCAGGCACGCGGCCAGCGGCAGATAACCGCCGGTCAGCGCCTTGGACAGGCACAGGAAGTCCGGGCGGATGCCGGCCTGCTCGCACGCGAACATCGTGCCGGTGCGGCCGAAGCCTACGGCGATTTCGTCATGGATCAGGAGTACGTCGTAGCGGTCGCACGCCTCGCGCAGCAGCTTGAGGTACACCGGGTGGTACATGCGCATGCCGCCGGCGCCCTGGATCAGTGGCTCGACGATCACGGCCGCGACGCTGTCATGGTGCTCGGCCAGGGTCTGCTCCATGGCAGCGAACATGGTGCGCGAGTGCTCTTCCCAGCCCATGCCTTCGGGGCGGTGGTAGCAGTCCGGGCTGGGCACTTTGAGGGTATCGAGCAGCAGCGCCTTGTAGGTTTCGGTGAACAGCGGCACATCGCCCACCGACATCGCGGCGATGGTTTCGCCGTGGTAGCTGTTGGTCAGGGTGACGAAGCGCTTCTTCGCCGGTTTGCCGGTGTTCTGCCAGTAATGGAAGCTCATCTTCAGCGCAACTTCGATGCACGACGAGCCGTTGTCGGCATAGAACACCCGGTCCAGGCCCGCCGGGGTCATGGCCACCAGGCGCTCGGACAGCTCGATCACCGGCTGGTGGCTGAAGCCTGCGAGGATTACGTGCTCCAGTTGGTCGACCTGGTCCTTGATGCGCTGGTTGATGCGCGGGTTGGCGTGGCCGAATACGTTGACCCACCAGGAGCTGACCGCGTCCAGGTAGCGCTTGCCTTCGAAGTCCTCAAGCCAGACCCCCTCACCGCGACGGATCGGGATCAGCGGCAGTTGCTCGTGGTCTTTCATTTGCGTGCAGGGGTGCCACAGGACCTTGAGGTCGCGTTGCATCCACTGTTCGTTGAGGCCCATGGGCGCTTCTCCTGGCGGTACGGCTGGCTTTGACCGCGTAAGCCTAAGCAATGCCAGAAGGCAGGACAACTGCTGGTGTCGCTGAGCTAGCGGGGGAGCAGGGGCTGACGTATTCTTAGCGCACTTTTTCCTGGGGCGTTCTTCCCCTTCTCAATCTGTCGTTTCTGATCCGGAGTTTGCCGACATGGCTGCTGCTTGGGTGCGCCTGTGCGCGCTGGTATTGATTGGTGTTTGCAGCGCAACCGCGCTGGCAAAGGACAAGACCCCGACGGCGATTGTCGTCGGCGGCGGCCTGGCGGGCCTGACCGCGGCCTATGAACTGCAGGCCAAGGGTTGGCAGGTGACCCTGCTGGAAGCCAAGCCTGGCATCGGCGGGCGTTCGGGCCTGGCGACCAGCGAATGGATCGGCAACGCCAAGACGCAGCCGGTGCTCAACCAGTACCTGGAGCGCTTCAAGCTGGGCACCTTGCCAGCCCCTGAATTCGTGCGCACCCCAGGCTACCTGATCGATGGCGAGTATTTCAGCGCCACGGACCTTGCCAGCAAGCAGCCGGCGACCGCCGAGGCCCTCAAGCGTTACGAGAAGACCCTCGACGACCTCGCCCGCTCCATCGAGGACCCGCTGAACCCTGCACCTAACAGCACACTGTTTGCCCTGGACCAGATCAACGTTTCCAGCTGGCTGGACAAGTTGCAACTGCCGGCCACTGCGCGGCAGTTGGTCAACCAGCAGATCCGCACCCGTTACGACGAGCCGTCGCGCCTGTCGCTGCTGTACTTCGCCCAGCAAAGCCGCGTGTACCGCAACGTCAGCGACCGCGACCAGCGCGCCGCGCGTCTGCCAGGCGGCAGCCCGGTGCTGGCCCAGGCATTCGTCAAGCAACTGCGCACCATCAAGACCAGCTCGCCGGTGACCGCCATCGTCCAGGACAAGGACGGCGTCACGGTCAAGGTCGGTGGCGTCGGCTACCAGGCTGACTACCTGGTAATGGCCGTGCCGCTGCGTGCGCTGGCGAAAATCCAGATCACCCCGAGCCTGGACAACCAGCACCTGGCGGCCATCAAAGGCACCAACTACGGCTGGCGCGACCAGCTGATGCTGAAGTTCAAGAACCCGGTGTGGGAAAGCCGTGCGCGGATGTCGGGCGAGATCTACTCCAACACCGGCCTTGGCATGCTGTGGATCGAACCTGCACTCAAGGGTGGCGCCAATGTGGTGATCAACCTGTCTGGCGACAACGCTCGCCTGCTGCAGGCATTTGGCGACAAGCAGATGGTCGACCAGGTGCTGATCCGCCTGCACGCCTTCTACCCGCAGGCGCGGGGTGCCTTTACCGGTTATGAAGTGCGCCGTTACAGCACCGATGCTGGCATGGGCGGTGCGTACCTGGCCTACGGCCCTGGCCAGATCAGCAAGTTCTGGCGCCTGTGGGAGCGCCCGGTGCAACGCATCGCCTTCGCGGGCGAACACACCGATGCACTGTACCCCGGCACCCTGGAAGGCGCCCTGCGCAGCGGCCAGCGTGCGGCGAGCCAGGTGCAGGACCTGGCGGCTGGCAAGTCGTTCGACCCGGTCAAGGCCGCGCCGGTTGCTGCTGCGGCTGCGGGTGCGGTGGCAGCCAAGGACAAGGGTGGGTTCTTCTCCAACTTGTTTGGTGGGTCGTCGAGCAAGGCACCGGCCAAGGCTGAGGCTGTTGAAGACAAAGCGGCCAAGCAGGACAAGCCAGGGTTCTTTGCGCGGTTGTTTGGTTGGGGTGACAAGGCTGAGGTGAAGGCTGCGCCGGCTCCGGTTGTGGCTCCAGCTCCAGCTCCGGCACCCGTTCCGGCTCCTGCGCCAGTGGTACAGCCAGAACCGGCCAAGGTTGCGCCTGTGAAGGCGGCGCCGGTCAAGCCGGTTGCCAAGAAGCCTGTGGCAAAGCAGGTCAAACAGGTCAAGAAACCTGCGCCGGTTAAAAAGCCGGCGCCGGTGAAGAAGCCTGTGGCCAAGGCGAACTGATCGCGCCAGGGCTACCAGGCGTTCGCCGGTAGCTCTTCAGCGCCTGCAAGATCGAGCGCCGCCCGTGCGGCGCATCGCAGGCTAGCGCCAGCTCCCACAGGAATCTGGGCCAGGCCTGGTGTGGGGGTGGTGCGCAATGTCTGTAGGAGCGGCCTCGTGTCGCGAAAGGGCTGCGTAGCAGCCCCGACGATTCTGCATAAGGCACAAATCCTGGGGCCGCTTCGCAGCCCTTTCGCGACACAAGGCCGCTCCTACACAATCAAAAGCGATTTGCCTGAAACCATAGAATCTCCCACCTGGACCGCATCAGCTGCGATATTCGTCTGGCTCGATTCCTGTGGGAGCTGGCGCCAGCCTGCGATGAGGCCAGTTCGGGCGGCGCTCGATTGCACGGGCGCCAAACCCCTTTCGGCGAACACCTGTCAGCCCTGACACTTTCCCAGCCCCAGACAATCCCACACCCTCCCGCGCAAACGTCTATCGTTAACGTTTCCTTAATAGGCTACCCTCACCCTACACATCGGATTCCTTGATAATCCAAAGCAATTTTTTCCGCTTTTATTCGATACGTTACGCGCTAGTCTGTGCGCAGCTTTCACGGGGAAATACGCCATCATGCAACTGCGCAACTCACCTTCACGCTACGGCGTGGTCAGCATGGCCCTGCATTGGGGCGTCGCGCTGGCGGTTTTCGGCCTGTTCGGCCTGGGCCTGTGGATGGTGGGCCTGGATTACTACAGCCCATGGCGCAAAACCGGGCCAGACCTGCACAAGAGCATCGGCCTGGTGTTGCTGGCCGTCATGCTGTTGCGCGTGCTCTGGCGCTTCGTCAGCCCGCCGCCTCCGGCACCGGCCAACCACGGCCCGCTGACCCGCATCGCCGCAAAACTTGGGCATCTGGCATTGTATGCAGGGTTGTTCGCAGTCATGGCGGCGGGCTACCTGATTTCCACCGCCGACGGCGTGGGCATCCCGGTGTTTGGCTTGTTCGAAGTGCCGGCGCTGATCAGCGACCTGCCTGACCAGGCCGATGTTGCCGGGGTTGTGCACCTGTGGCTGGCCTGGGGCCTGGTGATTTTTGCCGTGCTCCATGGCCTTGCGGCACTCAAGCATCATTTCATCGACCGTGACGCGACCCTCACTCGCATGCTGGGCCGCAAAGCTTGACTCTCAACCTCAATTGCAAAGGAAGGAATTAACGATGTTGAAAAAGACTTTTGCCGCTCTGGCGCTCGGTACCGCTCTGCTCTCGGCCGGCCAGGCCATGGCTGCCGAATACAAGATCGACAAGGAAGGCCAGCACGCGTTCGTTGACTGGAAGATCAGCCACCTGGGCTACAGCTTCATCCACGGTACCTTCAAGGACTTCGACGGCAACTTCACCTGGGACAGCGCCAAGCCTGAAGCCAGCAAGATCAGCGTCGACCTGAAAACCGCCAGCCTGTGGTCCAACCACGCCGAGCGTGACAAGCACATCGCCAGCGCCGACTTCCTGGATGTGAAGAAGTACCCAGAAGCCAAGTTCGTCTCCACCGCCGTCAAGTCCACCGGTGACAAGACCGCTGACGTGACCGGCGACCTGACCCTGCACGGCGTGACCAAGCCGGTCACCTTCAAGGCAGTGTTCAACGGTGAGGGCAAAGACCCATGGGGCGGCGAGCGCGCCGGCTTCAACGCCAAGACCACGCTTAACCTGAACGACTTCGGCATCAAAGGCCCAGGCCCGACTTCGCAGACCCTCGACCTGGACATCAGTGTTGAAGGCGTGAAACAGAAGTAATGTTGCTGCACCCGTAACAAGAACGCCGCCCAATGGGCGGCGTTTTCGTTTGGCACAGCGGTTGGGTTTTCACATGCGTTGCAAACTTAATGGGCGACGTAAGGCCTGATGCTTGTCAGGTTCTGCGGTGCGGGCGCAAGGTTCAAAGCCTTGATTGCCACCCAGGTAGCATCGGCTTCCTTGATGAGCCCCCAGGCGATATAGAAGTCCGCCAAGTCCCTCTGTGCTGCTTGGCACAACGACAGCAGCGCAGCGGCCAAGTCGTACGGCGCGCTGGTATATTCGCGCGTGTAACGGTCCCAAGCGGTAAGCGTGTGGTTGCCCAGGCCTATACGCAACTGTTCGAATATGGCTTGGGTGTCGGGCGATTCCTGATAGTTGTTAGTTCCCATTGGCCGCTGTAACCAGGCAGACAAAGCTTCCCATCGGTTGGGGAATACAGGTGTGTACTCGTTGTCGTAATGTCGCATAACGGCGAGGGCATAGATGTTGACCGTATTTTCCCTGAACAGCGCATTATCTCCGTTGGTCCGCGTCTGGAAATGGTGGCCGTATTCATGCAGGGTCACCCATTGATGGTGTGCCCTACCACCGACCAGCGCTGCCATGTAGCTACTATTGCCATGCGGCAAACCGATATAACCCGTGGTGGCATGTGGGGAAAACGTCGAGCGCGACTCCACGGCATAGATCCACATATTGCTTCGGGTATGTTGCTCGGAGGAGCCGTCGAGGCCTGCAGCCAACGCTTCAATTCTCAAGGTCTCTTCGTGGGAGTGGACGAGCTCTTCGGCGCTGCCTTGTCTGTGGTGTCTGTAAGTATCCAAATAAGCACATATCACGACGCGGTCACCCACCAGTTGTAGTTCCGAACGTGGGTCGATACTCATCGTCAGCTCAAACATTCGATGCCACTCCTGCATGGTTGTATGGCCCTTTATGTAATAGGGGATGGGTTGGAAACGTTCATCTAATATCAGCTGGCAACTACCATGCCCGACATTTCTGATATGGATGACGCCACCGGTTTCGTCAGCGGGCAGAATATTTTCACCACGCTTCAATACAAAGCGGCGCATATTGGCTGTCTGTCTGGAACGATCCAGCTTTTGCGCCATCCCTTGGGTGCCAATATAGAGCGTGACATCCTCGTCATCGCCAAGCAGCCATACCGACGCCCCGGTCTGTGCAGGCAAGCTGTAGCCGGTCGGTTGGTAATCGGCCCATTGCAGGCGCCATTGATAGTAATCAGCGTCTGCCTTCGCGCCGCGAGTGTGGGGGATGGATAGCGAGCGTGAATGTGGGAAAAAATTGTCTGCCACTACCGTCAGGGATATTTGAACGTTGCGGATACGCACGCGAATGCGTTGCCCATCCAGATAGCTACGTGGCAGGTCCAGGTTTTCGAAATGCCCAGCTGAGTTGACGTTTGCAAAAGGCTTCCATACGCCTTGTGAGTAGGCTTCTGCATAGCCTCCCTGTGCGGAGGTCGAACCCCTGACTTCCACAGATTGAGTTATTGCGAGGGACAGGTTGAGGATGACCGGTTGAACATCGTAAAGCGCGGCGGGAGCATCGTCTTCGATAAGTTCGGTACAGTGGGAACCAAAATTGGAATCACCCGATAAGCATAGGTTATTGACCGGGACGGATGCGTGCGATTGGCTGAGCATAGTGAACACCCCGTTTGAAGGTTTATGGATGATTCCACTTAACGGGCATGTCGAACAGCTGACAGAATTGCCAGGTCATCAGTAGGGGAGGGCAATGTTCGGCCAAAAAAAACGCCGCCCTGACGGGCAGCGTTCTTGGTACATCAGCTGAAGTATCCCCTCTGGGAGGCACTTCGGCGCCGATCAGGCACTCAACCCTTGCGGGTAAGCAGCGCCGGGCGCTCGCCGCGTGGGCGGCTTGGCAGGTCTTCGAGTTGCTCAGGCGTCGGGAAACGGTCGAGCTTGGACTCTTTGCGGATGATCACCGGTGCCGGTTGCGAGTCGCGCGGGTTACGCACGGCTGGCTCTTGACGCTGGGCGTCATCACGACGGTTACGGCCGCCATTATTGTCGCGACGGGTGCCACCGCCATTGCTGCCACCACTGCGCGGACGTTTTTCGCCGCTGCCCTGGTTCTGGCCTTGGCGAGGCTGGCCTTGGCCCTGCCCATTGCTGCGGCCTTGACCCTGACCCTGACCGCCGCCACCGCTACGTGGGGCTGGCTGGCCCTGGCCGGTCGTACCTCCGCCACCGGGGCGACGGTTGCGGCCTTGGTTCTTGGCGTTCTGATAGGGGCTTACGTAGTCGGCGCGGTTACCGAAGTTATCCACATCATCGTCCAGGAACACTTCCGGGTCACGGTTGCCGGAAGCTGCCGGAGCTGCCTTCTGGGCCGATGCGCCTTGTTGCTGACGTGGCTTCTGGTCCCGCGGCTTGCGTTGCTGGCCCTGTGGCTTGTCAGCAGACTTTTCTGCAGGCTTTTCGGCTGAGGCTGGCTTGTTACGGCCTTTGTCCTTGCCCTTGTCCTTGCGCCCGCCGCTGCCGTCTTTGCTGCCTTCGCTGCGTGGCTGCTGGTTGCGACCACCGCGACCGTTGTTTTGCGGGCGTTCGCGCACTTCGGGTTTTTCAACTTCGACTTGCGAAGCATCGAAGCCCATCAGGTCGCCGTCCGGGATCTTCTGGCGGGTGACGCGCTCGATGCTCTTGAGCAGTTTTTCTTCGTCCGGGGCGACCAGCGAAATCGCCTCGCCCGAACGGCCCGCACGGCCAGTACGGCCAATACGGTGTACGTAGTCTTCTTCGACGTTAGGCAGCTCGAAGTTGACCACGTGGGGCAGTTGGTCGATATCCAGGCCGCGGGCGGCGATATCGGTGGCTACCAGCACGCGAACAGCGTTGGCCTTGAAGTCGGCCAGTGCCTTGGTACGCGCGTTCTGGCTCTTGTTGCCGTGAATCGCGGCGGCGGTCAGGCCGTGCTTTTCGAGGTATTCGGCCAGGCGGTTGGCGCCGTGCTTGGTGCGGGTGAACACCAGCACTTGTTCCCAGGCACCGACGGTGATCAGGTGCGCCAGCAGCGAACGCTTGTGGCTGGCAGGCAGGCGGAATGCGCGTTGCTCGATACGCTCGACCGTGGTGTTGGGCGGCGTGACCTCGATGCGCTCGGGGTTGTGCAGCAACTTGTCGGCAAGGTCGGTGATGTCCTTGGAGAAGGTCGCCGAGAACAGCAGGTTCTGGCGCTTGCTCGGCAGGCGTGCCAGGACCTTCTTCACGTCATGGATGAAGCCCATGTCGAGCATGCGGTCGGCTTCGTCCAGTACCAGGATTTCGACCCGCGACAGGTCGACGCTGCCTTGGCCGGCGAGGTCGAGCAGGCGGCCTGGGCAGGCGACGAGCACGTCGACACCCTTGGCCATGGCCTGCACCTGCGGGTTCATGCCGACACCGCCGAAGATGCAGGCGCTGATGAAGTTCAGCTCGCGGGCGTAGACTTTGAAGCTGTCATGCACCTGGGCGGCCAGTTCGCGGGTTGGCGTCAGCACCAGCACGCGCGGTTGGCGCGGGCCGTGGCGCTGCGACTTGTCGGGGTGGCCACCCGGGAACAGGCGCTCAAGGATCGGTAGCGCGAAGCCACCGGTTTTACCGGTACCTGTCTGCGCGGCGACCATCAGATCGCTGCCTTGCAACACGGCGGGAATAGCCCGCTGTTGCACGGGAGTGGGCTGGGTATAGCCCGCTGCCTCGATAGCGCGGACAAGTGCCTCGGAGAGACCGAGGGAAGCAAAGGACATGGGCGATCCTGTTCTCGTGAGGGCTGGGCCCTATGGGGGTGTTCTGCCTGGCGCGAAAGGCATCGGAGGGATGCGATCGCGTCCGGTCCAGCTGGGCGTTCACCCTGCATCCGGGAAGCGGCAAGTGGGCACCGGGGGGGTGCGCTGCTGCGGGTCGAGATGCCGGGGTTGAAGCCGAGCGTCCGGGCGTGAGCCGGGCGGGAAGGCCCGAGTATAACAGAGCAATCAGTGTGTGCTGCTTTCCTGCTGCTCAACGGTGACAGGAAAATGCGGGCCAGGGTCGTAACGGGTCTGGATGGCGGCATAGGCCGGCTCCCGGCGAAACCGCTGCAACTCCTCGGAAAACGCCGTCGCCAAGGCCTCGCGCCCCGGTTTTCGGGCCAGCGCGAGGAATTGCGGCTGCTGATTGATCACCAGTGGCAATTCTTCGACGCGTTGTTCAAGCGCCATTTGCCGACGCAAAAAACGCCCCACGCGGCGGTCTGTCAGCAGTAAATCGATGCGCCCGAGCGCCAGTTTGCCGAAATTGGCCTGCTGCGTAGGCGCAGGTTCGCGGCGAAACAGCGGTGAGTCGCTGAACGCGCCACCGTAGGTGTAGCCCGGTGATGTGCCAACCGTAAGCCCCGCCAGGTCGTCGATATGCTCGATGCGGTGCGGGCGGGCGCTGGCCTGGTACAGCACGAACTCGACCTGCGAGAGCGGCTCGTTGGGGTAGATCAGGTAACCATCGCGGCCCGGCATCTTGAAAATATCCAGCACGCCGTCCACCTGGCCGTCATGCACCATCGCCAGGCAGCGCTTCCAGGGCATCAGTTCCCAGTCCACCTGAACACCCAGCCGAGTGAACACTTCGCTGACAACGTCGTAGTCGACGCCCTTGAACTCGCCGTCTTCCTGGTAGAAATACGGCGCCCATTCGTCACTGACGATGCGCAGGCGTTCGGCCTGGGCCAAGGGGCTCAGGCTGGCAAGCAGCAGCAGAAGAGGGAGCAGGAACGTGCGCATGGGGCGAGAGTACGCTGGGCGGGCAGCAATCACCAGTGAACTGCCACGGGCCAGGCCTTGAACGCTGCCAAGGCCTTGCCCGCCACCTTCAGCGTGGCAGCTTCAGGTTGTTCCAGATCGCCAGGCTCGGCTCGGCCTGGTTCAGGGTGTAGAAGTGCAGCCCCGGTGCGCCGCCTTGCAGCAGTTGTTCGCACATGTGGCTGATGACTTCTTCACCGAAGGCCTGGATGCTGGCGGTGTCGTCGCCGTAGGCTTCGAGCTGCTTGCGGATCCAGCGTGGAATCTCGGCGCCGCAGGCATCGGAGAAGCGGGCCAGCTTGCTGTAGTTGGTGATCGGCATGATGCCTGGCACCACGGGGATGTCGACGCCCAGCTTCTGCGCACGCTCGACGAAGTAGAAGTAGCTGTCGGCGTTGAAGAAGTACTGGGTGATGGCGCTGTCGGCACCGGCCTTGACCTTGTGCACAAAGTTGGCCAGGTCGTCCTCGAAGTTGCGCGCCTGCGGGTGCATCTCCGGGTAGGCGGCGACTTCCAGGTGGAAGTGGTCGCCGGTCTCCTGGCGGATGAACTCGACCAGGTCGCTGGCGTAGCGCAGCTCACCGCTGGCCATGCCCATGCCCGACGGCAGGTCACCGCGCAGGGCGACGATGCGCTTGATGCCGGCGGCCTGGTATTCGGCCAGCAGGCTGCGCAGGTCATCCTTGCTGTCGCCGACGCAGGACAGGTGCGGTGCGGCCGGCACCTTCACTTCGTGCTCAAGCTGCAGCACGGTGTTCAGGGTGCGGTCGCGGGTCGAGCCCCCGGCACCGTAGGTGCAGGAGAAGAAATCCGGATTGTAGCTGGCCAGCTGGCGGGCAACGCCCATCAGTTTCTCGTGGCCGGCGTCGGTCTTGGTCGGGAAGAATTCGAAACTGTAGCGGCGTTCTTGTGACATCACTCTTTCCTCGAGCAGCAAGTGGCTAGCTACAAGCTGCAAGTAAAAGCCAGATCGGTGAAGGCCGATCTGGCTTGGCATCGTTCAAGATCGTGGCTGCCCAAGCTGCAAGCGGCGAGTACGCAGACTGCCGTTACTTGCAGCTAGCAGCTCAAAGCTTGCCGCTGATCAGTAGCGGTAGGCGTGCGGCTTGAACGGGCCTTCGACGGTCACGCCGATGTAGTCGGCTTGCTGCTGGGTCAGTTTGGTGACCACGCCGCCGAAGCCGCGGACCATCTCCAGGGCCACTTCTTCGTCGAGCTTCTTGGGCAGCACTTCAACGGTCAGACGCTCGGCTTTCTTCTCGGCCGACAGGTCGGCGTACTTCTGCTCGAACAGGAAGATCTGCGCCAGTACCTGGTTGGCGAACGAACCGTCCATGATGCGGCTTGGGTGGCCAGTGGCGTTGCCCAGGTTCACCAGGCGGCCTTCGGCCAGCAGGATCAGGTAGTCGTCGTTCTGTGCGTCGAAAGCGCCAGGGCCGGTACGGTGGATCTTGTGTACCTGCGGCTTGACCTCTTCCCATGCCCAGTTCTTGCGCATGAAGGCGGTGTCGATTTCGTTGTCGAAGTGGCCGATGTTGCACACCACGGCGCGCTTCTTCAGGGCCTTGAGCATGTTGGCGTCGCAGACGTTGACGTTACCGGTGGTGGTGACGATCAGGTCGATCTTGCCCAGCAGGGCCTTGTCGATGCTGGCTTCGGTGCCGTCGTTGATACCGTCGATGAACGGCGAGACCAGCTCGAAGCCGTCCATGCAGGCCTGCATGGCGCAGATTGGGTCAACTTCGGTGACCTTGACGATCATGCCTTCCTGACGCAGCGACTGGGCCGAGCCCTTGCCCACGTCACCGTAGCCGATCACCAGGGCTTGTTTGCCCGACAGCAGGTGGTCAGTACCGCGCTTGATGGCGTCGTTCAGGCTGTGACGGCAGCCGTACTTGTTGTCGTTCTTGCTCTTGGTGACTGAGTCGTTGACGTTGATCGCCGGGACTTTCAGCTCGCCTTTGGCCAGCATGTCGAGCAGGCGGTGGACACCGGTGGTGGTTTCTTCGGTGACGCCGTGGACGCGCTCCAGAACGGCAGGGTATTTCTTGTGCAGCAGTTCGGTCAGGTCGCCGCCGTCGTCGAGGATCATGTTGGCGTCCCATGGCTGGCCATCCTTGAGGATGGTCTGCTCCAGGCACCACTCGTACTCTTCTTCGGTTTCGCCTTTCCAGGCGAACACAGGAATACCGGCGGCAGCGATGGAGGCGGCGGCCTGGTCCTGGGTGGAGAAGATGTTGCACGACGACCAGCGAACTTCGGCGCCCAGGGCTACCAGAGTTTCGATCAGCACGGCGGTCTGGATGGTCATGTGGATGCAGCCGAGGATCTTCGCGCCCTTGAGCGGTTGCTCAGTGAGGTACTTGCGGCGCAGACCCATCAGGGCAGGCATTTCCGATTCGGCGATGATGGTTTCGCGACGACCCCAGGCGGCCAGGGAGATGTCAGCGACTTTGTAATCGGTAAAACCAACAGGCGTGTTTACAGCGCTCATGAAGAGCCTCCATTCGTAATGTGCGAATGGGCGCCGTTGTGCGTTGAGCGTCCGCGTGGCGGACAACGCCCCGACCGAGCCTGACAGGACGAACCTGCTGCAGCGCCCCTCGGACGGGTGGCGGGAGGGGCACCGCAGTGGGCGACCCTGTGAAACGGCAAGGATTATAGCCGCGGCTGTGTGACAGACCAAAGGCTTTCTGTCGATTTATCGAGACGATAGTCGATCCTCAATGGATCAGTGACCCGCCGGTCTGCCATCATGGCTGCACGTCAAACCGCAGGTCAGGAGTACCAATGAACTTTCACACCCGCAAATGGGTAAAGCCCGAAGACCTCAACCCCAACGGCACCTTGTTCGGTGGCAGCCTGCTGCGCTGGATCGACGAAGAAGCGGCGATCTACGCCATCGTCCAGCTGGGCAACCAGCGTGTGGTGACCAAGTACATTTCCGAAATCAACTTCGTCAGCGCCTCGCGCCAGGGCGACATCATCGAGCTGGGTATCACCGCCACCGAGTTTGGCCGCACCTCGATCACCCTGAAGTGCGAAGTGCGCAACAAGATCACCCGCAAGAGCATCCTGACCGTCGACAAGATGGTGTTCGTCAACCTGGGCGACGACGGCCTGCCGGCAGCCCACGGGCGCACCGAGATCAAATACGTGCAGGACCAGTTCCCGGACAGCGCGGTGGAGTGATGAAGGGGGGGCTGCTTTGCAGCCCATCGCAGCCCATCGCAGGCTATCGCCAGCTCACGCAGGCCGTGCTCAACCGCAACATTGCTGGTTGGACCCAATCCTGCAGGAAATGATAGAGAGTCGTGGCGAGCGGGCTTGTCCCGCGTTGGGCTGCGCAGCAGCCCTGAAAACCCCAGGGGCTGCTGCGCAGCCCAACGCGGGACAAGCCCGCTCGCCACAAAGGAGTTCGCCACAAGGAGATATGTCTGGCGGAAACAGGTTTGTACAAAACCATAGAATCTCCCACAGAGACCGCGCACAGTCACAATAGCGAGGGCTGGCCCAGATTCCTGTAGGAGCTGGCGATAGCCTGCGATGGGCCGCAGCGCGGCCCCTTCATTCTCAAGCCTGTGCGCTCACCCGGCGCACCACTTTGCCAATGCTCAGGCCCTGCACCAGGATCGATGACAGCACCACGATATAGGTGATCGACAGCAACAGGTCACGCTCTTCGCCCATCGGCAGCGACAGTGCCAAGGCCACCGACACGCCGCCACGCAGGCCACCCCAGGTCAGTACCCGGATGGTGCCTTGCGGCACCGGGCGCCAGCGGCGCAGCAGCACGATGGCCGGGGCGACGGTCAGCAGGCGCGACAGCAGCACCGCCAGCGCCAGCACGCTACCGGCCGCCAGGTGCATCCAGTTGAACGGCAGTAGCAACAGCTCAAGGCCAATCAGCGCGAACAGCAGCGCATTGAGCATGTCGTCGATCAGTTCCCAGAAACCATCCATGTAGCGGCGAGTCATGTCGTTCATCGCCAGGTTTCGGCCCAGGTTGCCGATGATCAGGCCTGCCACCACCATCGCGATCGGTGCCGAGACGTGCAGTTCGTAGCACATTGCCGAGCCGCCGATCACCAGCGCCAGGGTCAGCATCACCTCAACCTGATACTGCTCGACGCTCTTGATCATGCGATAGATGGCGTAGCCCATCACGCCGCCGAACACCACGCCGCCAATGGCTTCACGGGCGAACAAGATAGCCGTGTCGGCAACGCTTGGGGTTTCACCCAGCTGGATGATGCCCAGCAGCACGGTGAACACCACAACTGCTGTGCCATCGTTGAACAGTGACTCGCCGACAATCGTGGTTTTCAGCGGTTTGGGCGCATTGGCAGTACGCAGGGCACCGAGCACGGCAATCGGGTCGGTGGGCGAGATCAGCGCGCCGAACAACAGGCAGTAGATCATCGGCACGTTCCAGCCGAACATCGCGAACACCCAGTGCGACAGGTAGCCGATCACCACGGTAGCGATCAGTACGCCCAAGGTTGCCAGCAGGCCAATCGGCCAGCGGTAGCTGCGCAAGTCGGTGAGGTTGACGTGCAGGGCGCCGGCGAACAGCAGGAACGACAGCATCCAGTGCATCAGCAGGTCGTTGAAGTCGATCTGGTTCATCAACCCTTCGACGCGTTCCTCGAGCCCGGGGAAGCCGATCAGGCTCAGCCCCTGCAGAATCAGCGAGAACAGCAGCGCTGTGACCATCACCCCGATCGCAGGGGGCAGGCCGATGAAGCGGTAATTGACGTAGGTCAGAAGGGTGGTAAGGCAGATAAACGCAGCAACTAATTCGAGCATCCCGATTCCTGTGAAAATGGCTTCCAAGTCGTTACCCGAATGGCTCGGGCAGTTCTTTGATGACCTGGCGGGCGGTTCGGGACACACCTTGTGACCAGATTTGTTAGTTTGGTTCCTGAATCGCCCATGGCAACGGGCTTGCTTCGCGATAAGCCCGCACCGCTTTCTGCGCGATATAGTGCCCCCACATAACTACAAAAAAGGCCCCCACCCCGTGCTGGCTACTTCCCTCGTTCTGCTCGCCGCCGTGCTGCACGCCACTTGGAACACCCTGATCAAATTCAGCGGGGAGCGCTTGTTGGTCATCGCCAGCATGGACCTGGTCGCGCTGTGCTTTGCCGTGGCCGCGGTGGCATTCACTGATACGCCGCCGGCTGACATCTGGCCGTGGCTGCTGGCGTCGGCCTTTGCCGAGCAGGTGTATCGCTTTTTGCTGATTCAGGCGTACCGGGCAGGCGATCTGGGGCTGGTCTACCCGCTGATGCGCGGGCTATCGCCGTTGGTGGTGCTGGCGCTGACCCTGGTATTTGCCGGCGAAGCGCTGAGCGCGCAGCAGATCATCGGCATCCTGTTGATCCCGTGCGGGTTGGCGTGCCTGTTGTGGCGGGGCGGCGGCGGGGATCGGCTACCCTGGTCAATGTTGCCGGTAGTGGCGCTGATCGGGCTGTGCATCGGCTGCTACACCTGGTTTGACGGGCAGGCGGTGCAGCGCTGGGGCCAGCCCTGGGATTATCTGGTGTGGCTGACGCTGCTCAGCGCCTGGCCGTTCCCGTTGCTGGCAACCCTGGCGCGGCGCGCGCCGTTCGTAGTGTTCTGGCGCACGCAATGGAAGTTGGGCCTGGCGGTCGGGTTTTGCGTGCTGTTCAGCTATGCCTTGGTGCTGTGGGCCATGCACCTGGGCTCGGTGGCCGAGGCTGCGGCCCTGCGTGAACTGAGCGTGGTGCTGGTGGTGCTGTTGGGCATGCGCTACCTCAAAGAACCTTTTGCCGGGCCGAGACTCCTAGCTTGCGGGCTGGTGCTGGCGGGTATGCTGGTGATGAAGCTCTGAACCGATCCATTGTGAACAAGGAACCCTGTCCATGACCGTTGCCCTGTGGTGCATCCTGATTGCCCTGTGCCTGCCGCTGCTGTGTGCCTTGATCGCCAAGGCTAGCAGCGGGCGTTTCGGCATGCGCGACAACCACGACCCGCGCGCTTTCCTCGATACCCTGTCGGGCTTGCCGCGCCGGGCGCATGCCGCCCAGCAGAACTGCTTCGAAGCGTTCCCGGCGTTCGCCGCCGCGGTGTTGGTGGCCGATGTGGTCGGCAATGCCGAGCAGGTCACCCAGGATGTGCTGAGCGTGATGTACATCACCAGCCGCTTGCTCTACATCATCTGCTACCTGGCTGACCTGGCGGCGCTGCGCTCGGTGGTGTGGCTGGTTGGGGTGGGGCTGATCGTGTCGCTGTTTGTGGTATCTGCGTGAGGCCATCGCAGGCTGTCGCCAGCTCCCACAGGAACCTGGGCCAGACCTCGAAATGGTGGCTGTGCGCGGTCCCTGTGGGAGCTGGCGCTAGCCTGCGATGAGGCCCGGGCAGGTTTGCCCAGGCCTCAACGTATCCCTCGCCAGAACATCACTGCACCTTCGGCACCTCGGGCAATGGCTTGCCTTTGGGCCAGAGCATCCAGATCTGCCCTTGTTGTTTCATGTTGCCGGCCAGCTCGCCCGCTTCGGCGCCGGTGCCCCAGAACAGGTCGGCGCGCACTTCACCGGTGATTGCGCCGCCAGTGTCCTGGGCGCCCACCGGGCGTACCACGGGGCTGCCGTCAGGCTTGGTGGTCGACAGCCACAGCAGGCTGCCCAGCGGAATCACCTTGCGGTCGATAGCCACGCTGTAACCTGCGGTCAGCGGCACATTGAGCGAGCCTCGCGGGCCTTCGTTGCTGTCGGGGCGGGCGCTGAAAAACACATAGCTAGGGTTACTGGCCAGCAGTTCCGGCACGCGCTGCGGGTTGTTCATGGCCCAGGCGTGAATGCTGCCCATGGTGACGTCTTCTTTCTGCAACTGGCCTTGCTCGACCAGCCAGCGGCCGATCGGCCGATAAGGGTGGCCGTTCTGGTCGGCATAACCCAGGCGCAGTTGGCGGCCGCTGTCGAGCTGTACCCGGCCCGAGCCCTGGATCTGCAGGAATTGCAGGTCCATCGGGTCGGTCAACCAGGCCAGTACCGGGGCCTTCACGCCATTCTGGTTGATCACCTGGGCCGTGTCGTAAGGCTTGAGTACTCGGCCTTCAAGGCGACCGCGCAGGCGCTTGCCCTTGAGCTCTGGGTACACGCTGGCAAGGTCGACCACGATCATGTCGTCAGGAACGCCGTACACCGGGACCGTTGCGCCTTCGGTACGTTTCAGGCTGCCCGGGTAGACCGGCTCGTAATAGCCGGTGATCAGGCCGTTGGCGCTGTTTTCGGCCGAACGCAAGCTGTGCACTTGCAGGTTTTGCTGCAAGAAACCGCGCACCTGTGCGGCGTCTGCTGGCACGCCGACGGCGGCCGTGCAGGTGTCGGCCCATACCGCGTCATGGCTGAGTTTTTCGCAACCGTTGCGCCAGGCCTGAAAGCCCGCCAGCAGGTCGGTGTCGCTGACCGCTGGCAGGTCTTGCCAGGTGGCATCGGTGTAGGTGGCGATGGCGTGGGGCGCGGGCTTGGCGTTGTCGCCGCCGTTGCAGCCGGCCAGCAATGCCAGGGCCGGCAGAGCCCAGGCCAGATGGCGCAATGCGAATGTCATAGATGCAGTCCTGAGGCGGGTGACCATGAAGAATCAGCCCTGTTTTTTGTATGGCTATTGGTCTTTGGCCAACGGGCGGCGATACTGGCGCCCCGTTTTTTGCTGGCCGAAGAGACCGTGATGTTCAAGCGATTGACCGTAGTACTGCTCGCCGCCCTTGCCCTGAGCGCCTGTGACGGCGTTGACCCCAACTCGCCGCTGGGCCAACGCAAGGCGATCTTCAAGGACATGCTCAAGACCAGCGAAGACCTCGGTGGCATGCTGCGTGGCCGCTTGCCGTTCAATGGCGACAAGTTCGCCGAGGGCGCAGTGAAGCTCGACGCCCTGTCGCACCAGCCCTGGCAACACTTTCCGGCGGTGGCCGACAGCGGTGATAGCAGCGCCCGCGCGGCGGTCTGGGAACGCCAGGCGCGGTTCCAGGACCTTGCCCGCCAATTGGAGGGGGTGACTGGCGAGCTGGTTCAGGCCGCGCAGGTAAAACCGCTGGACCCTGCGCAGCTCAAAACGCCGATGGATAACGTGGAAGCTGCCTGCAAGGCGTGCCATACCGAGTTTCGTAACCACTGATCAACGCTGTTTGCAG
Source organism: Pseudomonas farsensis (assembly GCF_014268805.2). Taxonomy (GTDB): domain Bacteria; phylum Pseudomonadota; class Gammaproteobacteria; order Pseudomonadales; family Pseudomonadaceae; genus Aquipseudomonas; species Aquipseudomonas farsensis. The sequence continues at coordinate 120,308 of NZ_JABWRF020000002.1, read as the reverse complement.
GAGCGGCCTGTGATCAGCGCTCGAGCTGATCAACCGCTTCCTGGAGCTCTTTCTTCGATTCGGCCAGCTTGTCCTTGCGCTTGTTGATGCGCTCGGGGTCGCCTTTTTTCATGGCCTTGTCCAGGTCCTTGGTGCGCTGGTTCACTTCATGGCGGGCATCGAGCACCTTTTGTTCACGCTCTTTGCGCAGGGCGCTGTCGGTGCAGTGCTCGGTCACTTCTGCCAGGGCCTTTTCCAGGCCAGCCTGTTGGTTGGCGTTGCCGTGGGCGCGGGCCTGTTCGATCTGCTCGCTGATGGCCTGGCGTTTGGCCGCGCAACCGGTCAGTGCAGGAGGTTGCTCGGCGGCCATTAGCGGGCTGGCCGCAAAGCCCAGCAGGGTGGACAGGGCAAGGGACGAAAGCAGTTTCATCGGGGGCTCCAGTTCGGGGCAGGTCAGCAAAAAGGAAATGCTGCCCTGATCTGCGTAAATTAGAAACCCTCGATTGCATGGGCGCGCAATCGCAGGGCCAGGGCCTGGACCTCTTCGTGGCTAAAAAACGCCAGTAATTGGCCAGCGCGGGTAGGCCCTATGCCGGGTTCGGTAATCCATTGCTCAATGTTTCTGGAGGCCAGCGTAGGCCAATCCGGGCCGAGTGCCAGGGTGGCGGGTGCCGGCACACCGAGCGCGCGCAGCCAGCGCTCGAATGGTTGCTGGCGTGCCTGGGTGAAGCTGCGGTGCAGTTGGTCGGCGCGGGTCTGGGCGATGCCTGGCACCTGCACCAGGGTTTCTGGCGTCAGGCGCAGCCAGTCATCCAGCGTGTTGACCTGGCCGCTGTCGATCAGGCTACGCCAAGTGCCTGGCCCGGTGCCTTGCATGGCCAGCCCTTTGTTGCCACTGAGCCAGGCGAGCCTTGCGAGAAACTGCTCCTGGCACTGCCCGGCGGCCTGCCAGCAGCTGAGGGGGTGATGATCGGCGGCATTGGGCGGCGTGACCTCGGTGCGGTGCGGGCTGCGATGCACCACGCTGCCCAGGCTGGGGATGGTCTGCCCGGCCAGGGTCACGGCCACCTGGTCGCCCGGGCGCACGTCCAGTTGCTGCCAGCGCGCCACCGACCCCAGGCTGATCTGGCGGATCTGCCGTTGATCGAGTTCCACCGGCTGCACCACTACCAGTGGGGTGATGCGCCCGGTGCGGCCAATGCGAAAGCGCACGTCGCTGACATGGGCCAAGGCTTGGCGAAACGGGTATTTCCACGCTGCCACCCAGTAAGGTGCCTTGGCCTGCCAGCGCTGGGCGGGTGGGCGGCTGCCCTGGCGCAGGATTACGCCGTCGGTGGCGAAGGGTAGGGGCGAGTTGTACCAGTGCTGGCGCCAGTGCGCGGCTTCTGCGATTGTGGCAATGGGCTGGCTGTAATGGTGGCTGTCGGCAAAACCCAGGGTTTCCAGCCGCGCCTGACGCTCCTGTTGGCTGGCGGGGCCCTCAGGCCAGTCCCAGATAAACAGGCCGACGCCGGCCCCCTCCTGCGGCGCAAGCTGTTTGCGCGCCATCAGCCCGGCAATGGTCGCGCGGGCGCTGAGGCCGCCGCCTTGGGCTTGCACGTGGTCGCCCAGGCGCCAGTAGAGTTCGCCCTGAAATACCGTGTCGAGCGGCTGGGGCAGGGTACGCGCAACGTTGGCCAGCTGCGGTATGTGCCGGCTCCAGTCATGCCCGTGCACACCATCGCCACGGCTGAGCAAGCGCCTCAGTTGGCCTTGGCGATACACCAGCGACACCGCCACGCCATCCACCTTGGGCTGAATCCACACGTCTTGCTTGCCGTCAAGCCAGCTTTGCACCTGGGGGTCGTCGGCAAGCTTGGCAACGCCGGTGTGCGGCACGGGGTGAAGTACCTGCCCGCGGGCGCTGGCCAGCGGGTTGTCACTGCCTTGCAAGCCAAAGCAGCGCTGCAGCTGTTGCAGGCGCTGGCGGCTTTGGTCGTAGAGTTCGTCTGCCACCAGGGCTTGGCCCTGGCGGTGGTAGTGGTCGTCCCACAGGGCCAGGGTCTGGCGCAGTTGTGCGACCTCGTCCGTGGCCCGTTGCGCGGGCCAGTCGGGGCAACCGCTGGCCTGGGCTTGAGCGGTGATCAACAGCAGTAAAAGCAGCCAGAACGGCATGGCCGGCATCCTTGCTTGGCAGATGAGGAATGCTCAGCCTAGGCGCGGAATTTCGGTTGTGTCGCGGCAGCTTGTCAGCCGATATTTCACAAAAAAAGCCCCTGCCGATCACTCGGCAGGGGCTTTCCGGTACTGCTGTAGGAAGCTTACAGGCCAGCAGCGGCGCGCAGGGCGTCGATGCGGTCGGTACGTTCCCAGGTGAAGGTGGTGAAGGTGTCGTCGCCGACGGTCTTCTGCTGCGGCTCGCGGCCGAAGTGGCCGTAGGCTGCGGTCTCCTGGTACATCGGGTGCAGCAGGTCGAGCATGGTGGTGATCGCGTATGGGCGCAGGTCGAAGCACTCACGCACCAGGTTGATGATCTTCTCGTCGGAGATCTTGCCGGTGCCGAAGGTGTTGATCGAGATGGAGGTCGGCTGGGCCACGCCAATGGCGTAGGACACCTGGATCTCGCAGCGGTCGGCCAGGCCTGCGGCAACGATGTTCTTGGCTACGTAGCGGCCGGCGTAGGCGGCGGAACGGTCGACCTTGGATGGGTCTTTGCCTGAGAACGCACCACCGCCGTGGCGGGCCATGCCGCCGTAGGAATCGACGATGATCTTGCGGCCAGTCAGGCCGCAGTCGCCAACCGGGCCACCGATGATGAAGTTGCCGGTCGGGTTGATGTGGAACTGGGTGCCTTTGTGCAGCAGTTCGGCAGGCAGGGTGTGCTTGACGATCAGCTCCATCACCGCTTCCTGCAGGTCTTTTTGCGACACTTCAGGGTTGTGCTGGGTCGACAGCACGACGGCGTCGATACCTACCACCTTGCCGTTATCGTAACGGCAGGTTACCTGCGACTTGGCGTCCGGGCGCAGCCACGGCAGCAGGCCGGACTTGCGCGCTTCGGCCTGGCGCTCGACCAGGCGGTGCGAGAAGCAGATCGGCGCTGGCATCAGCACGTCGGTTTCGTTGCTGGCGTAGCCGAACATCAGGCCCTGGTCGCCGGCGCCTTGGTCTTCGGGCTTGGAGCGGTCAACGCCTTGGGCAATGTCGACCGACTGCTTGCCGATGATGTTCATCACTGCACACGTGGCGCCGTCGAAGCCCACGTCGGAGCTGTTGTAGCCGATGTCGATGATGACCTTGCGCACCAGGTCTTCGAGGTCGACCCAGGCCGAGGTGGTGACTTCGCCGGCGATAATGGCAACACCGGTCTTGACCAGGGTTTCACAGGCTACGCGGGCGTATTTGTCCTGGGCGATGATCGCATCCAGTACCGCGTCGGAAATCTGGTCGGCGATTTTGTCCGGATGCCCTTCGGACACGGACTCGGAGGTGAAAAGGGAGTATTCGCTCATCTCGAGGGGTTCCTGAATTTACCGATGTTGTGTGTTGCCAGTTGCCCGCCGGAAATGGCGAACCTGGATCTGGAAACCGTTACGCAAGCCCACGTAGAGGCTGTCTTCCGGGATCAGCCCTGCCGCGGTGGCCCAGCGGGCCAGGTCGTCCTGCTCGAAGCCAAGCCAGAGGTCGCCGCACGCTTCGCGGGCCCACCCCTGGTCATGGCTGCACAGCTCGGTGACCAGCAGGCTGCCGCCCGCTTTCACCCGTGTGGCCAGCTGGCGCAAGGCCAGGGCCGGGTCGCTGAAGTGGTGCAGCACCATATTCAGCACAACGCAGTCGGCTTCCACATCCGTTGCACCCAGTGCATCGGCCAACTGCAGGTTTACGTTACCCAGACATTCGCGCTCGCACACCTGGCGGGCCAGCTCGAGCATGGTCGGGCTGTTGTCCATGGCCGTGACCTGGGCAAAGCGCAGGGCCAGGTCCGGCAAAAAGCCGCCATCGCCGGGGCCGACTTCCAGGGCCGTGGCGCCTGGGCCGAAGTGCAGCTTGTCGAGCAGCGCCAGCAGGCTTTCGCGGTATTGCGGCAGGCCGGCGATGAGGTCTTGCTGGGCGCGGAATTTTTCTTCGACGCGCAGGAAGAAATCCTGGCTGGTGGCGGCTCGGCGCTGTTGCACCTGGGCGATCCGCGCCTGGATGTCCGTGGCCAGTTGCAGGCCGTCGACTTCTTCGAGCAGCGCCGAATGCAGACGCCCGCCCAGGCGCTGGCTGTCGGGCAGGGCGCGGCGGTAGAAGATCGCGTTGCCTTCGCGGCGGGTGGCCACCAGCTCCGCCTGGGCCAGCACCTTGAGGTGGTGGCTCATGCCCGATTGGCCGACGTCGAAGATCTGCGCCAGCTCAAGCACGCCGAAGGAGTCGTTGGCCAGTGCGCGCAGCACGTTCAGGCGCAACTCGTCGCCACTGGCTTTGCACAGGGCAGCCAAGGTGTCGCTTTGCGGGGTAAGGGTGTGCGCGTCTAGGTTCATGGAGCGGCAGTCTAGTCAGGCAAGGTTGCCCTCGCAAGGCCAATATCAAAAAGTTTTGATATTGGCGATGGGCGTAACCATTGGCGCCCTGCAAACGCAGATTGGCTTCTTCTTGCAGCTTAAAGCTCACCACTTGGCGCTTTAATGTTTGCCCCCGGCCCCGCAGTGGGGGAAAATGGTCGCCTTTTTTCGCTTCACTACTTATTCAAAGCCCCAGGAGACTCAGCGATGCCCAGCCGTCGTGAACGTGCCAACGCCATTCGTGCCCTCAGCATGGATGCCGTGCAAAAGGCCAACAGCGGCCACCCAGGTGCCCCTATGGGCATGGCGGATATCGCCGAAGTGCTTTGGCGCGACTATCTGAAACACAACCCGAGCAACCCGAGCTTCGCTGACCGTGACCGCTTCGTGCTGTCCAACGGCCACGGCTCGATGCTGATCTATTCGCTGCTGCACCTGACCGGCTACGACCTGTCGATCGACGATCTCAAGGCCTTCCGCCAGTTGCACAGCCGCACCCCGGGCCACCCGGAGTACGGCTACACCCCAGGCGTCGAGACCACCACTGGCCCGCTCGGCCAGGGCCTGGCCAACGCCGTGGGCTTTGCCCTGGCAGAAAAAGTCCTGGCTGCGCAGTTCAACCGTGACGGCCATAGCATCGTCGACCACAACACCTACGTGTTCCTGGGCGATGGCTGCATGATGGAAGGCATTTCCCACGAAGTCGCCTCGCTTGCCGGCACCCTGGGCCTGAACAAGCTGGTCGCCTTCTACGACGACAACGGCATCTCCATCGACGGTGAAGTGCACGGCTGGTTCACCGACAACACCCCGGCGCGTTTCGAAGCCTACAACTGGCAGGTCATCCGTAACGTCGACGGCCACGATGCCGAAGAAATCAAGATGGCGATCGACACCGCGCGCAAGAGCGACCGTCCGACCCTCATCTGCTGCAAGACCACCATCGGTTTCGGCTCGCCGAACAAGCAAGGCAAGGAAGACTGCCACGGCGCGCCGCTGGGCAACGATGAAATCGCCCTGACCCGCCAGGCCCTGAACTGGAACCACGGTCCGTTCGAAATCCCGGCCGACATCTATGCCGAATGGGATGCCAAGGCCAATGGTGCCAAGGTCGAAGCCGAATGGAACCAGCGTTTCGAGGCCTACGCCAAGGCTCACCCAGAGCTGGCTGCCGAGTTCAAGCGCCGCGCAGCAGGCGACCTGCCGGCTGATTTCAGCGAAAAAGCCCAGCAGTACATCAATGAAGTGGCCGCCAAAGGCGAAACCATCGCCAGCCGCAAGGCCAGCCAGAACGCCCTGAACGCCTTCGGCCCGCTGCTGCCCGAGTTCCTCGGCGGCTCGGCTGACCTGGCCGGCTCCAACCTGACCATCTGGAAGGGTTGCAAAGGCGTCGACGCCAATGACGCCAGCGGCAACTACGTGTTCTACGGCGTGCGCGAGTTCGGCATGACCGCCATCATGAACGGCGTCGCCCTGCACGGTGGCCTGGTGCCTTACGGTGCGACCTTCCTGATGTTCATGGAGTACGCCCGCAATGCCGTGCGCATGTCGGCACTGATGAAGCAGCGCGTCATCCATGTCTACACCCACGACTCCATCGGCCTGGGCGAAGACGGCCCGACTCACCAGCCGATCGAGCAGCTGACCAGCCTGCGCAGCACGCCGAACCTGGACACCTGGCGCCCGGCCGATGCCGTGGAATCGGCGGTGTCCTGGAAGTACGCCCTGGAGCGCAAGGATGGCCCGTCGGCGCTGATCTTCTCGCGTCAGAACCTGCAGCATCAGCAGCGTGACGCCCAGCAGATCGCTGATATCAGCCGCGGCGGCTACATCCTCAAGGACTGCGCCGGCGAGCCTGAGCTGATCCTGATCGCCACCGGTTCCGAAGTGGGCCTGGCTGTCCAGGCGTACGACGCCCTGGCCGCACAAGGCCGCAAGGTGCGTGTGGTATCGATGCCGAGCACCAGCGTGTTCGACGCCCAGGACGCCGCCTACAAGCAGTCGGTGCTGCCGCTGGAAGTGGGTGCGCGCATCGCCATCGAAGCTGCCCATGCCGACTTCTGGTACAAGTACGTGGGCCTCGAAGGCCGCGTCATCGGCATGACCACCTACGGCGAGTCGGCTCCGGCCTCGGCGCTGTTCGAGGAGTTCGGCTTCACCCTGGAAAACATCCTCGGTACCGCCGAAGAGCTGCTGGAAGACTGATGTACCCGGGAGGCCTTGTGCCTCCCGCCTGATCGCGGGGCAAGCCCGCTCCCACAAGGTATCGCAGTGCCTTGTGGGAGCGGGCTTGCCCCGCGATGGTCGTTCAACGCACCTGTTCGTGAGCATCGAATGCCCCAGCCGCGCCCCTACAAAGTTGCACTCAACGGTTACGGCCGCATCGGCCGTTGTGTCCTGCGCGCACTGTTCGAGCGCGGGGCGCAGGCCGGTTTCGAGATCGTCGCGTTGAACGATCTGGCCGATCAGGCCAGCGTGGAATACCTGACGCGCTTCGACTCCACCCACGGCCGCTTCCCCGGCGAAGTGCGGGTCGATGGCGACTGTCTGCATATCAACGGTGACTGCGTGAAAGTGTTGCGCAGCGCCACCCCCGAGGGCGTCGACTGGGCGGCCCTGGACATCGACCTGGTGCTGGAGTGCTCCGGCGCCTACAACACCCGTGCCGATGGCATGCGCTTTGTCGATGCCGGCGCGCCTCGGGTGCTGTTCTCCCAGCCCATGGCCAGCGAAGCCGATGTCGATGCCACGGTGGTGTACGGCATCAACCAGGCGTGCCTGACCGGCAGCGAACGCCTGGTGTCCAACGCCTCCTGCACCACCAACTGCGGCGTGCCGCTGCTGCGGGTGCTGGACCAGGCGTTTGGCATCGAATACGTGCAGATCACCACCATCCACTCGGCCATGAACGACCAGCCGGTGATCGACGCCTATCACCATGAAGACCTGCGTCGCACGCGCTCGGCGTTTCAGTCGGTGATTCCGGTGTCCACCGGCCTTGCCCGGGGCATCGAGCGCCTGCTGCCGGAACTTGCCGGGCGAATCCAGGCCAAAGCGGTACGTGTGCCGACCGTCAACGTGTCGTGCCTGGACATCACCTTGCAGACCGCCCGCGACACTACTGCCGCCGAGGTCAACCAGGTGTTGCGCCAGGCGGCCGTGGACGGCCCGCTCAAGGGCCTGCTGGCCTACACCGAGCTGCCCCATGCCAGCTGTGATTTCAATCATGACCCGCATTCAGCCATCGTCGATGCCAGCCAGACCCGCGTCAGCGGCCCGCGCCTGGTGAACCTGCTGGCCTGGTTCGACAACGAATGGGGGTTCGCCAACCGTATGCTCGACGTTGCACAGCACTATCTGCACGTCGTCAACCCAACCCGCAGCAAACAGCCCTGAAGGACTGCATTCATGACCGTGTTGAAGATGACCGACCTCGACCTGCAAGGTAAGCGCGTACTGATCCGCGAAGACCTCAACGTGCCTGTAAAGGACGGCGTGGTCGCCAGCGATGCGCGTATCCTGGCAGCGCTGCCGACCATCAAGCTGGCCCTCGAAAAGGGTGCAGCGGTAATGGTCTGCTCGCACCTGGGGCGCCCGACCGAAGGCGAATTCTCGGCCGAGAACAGCCTCAAGCCTGTGGCCGACTACCTGAGCAAGGCACTGGGCCGTGATGTGCCGCTGGTGGCTGACTACCTGGGCGGCGTCGAGGTCAAGGCCGGCGACCTGGTGCTGTTCGAAAACGTGCGCTTCAACAAAGGCGAGAAGAAAAACGCCGACGAACTGGCGCAGCAGTATGCAGCGCTGTGCGATGTGTTCGTGATGGACGCATTCGGCACCGCGCACCGCGCCGAGGGTTCGACCCATGGCGTGGCCAAGTTTGCCAAAGTCGCCGCCGCAGGCCCGCTGCTGGCCGCAGAGCTGGACGCCCTGGGCAAGGCCCTGAAGGCCCCGGCCAAGCCGATGGCGGCCATCGTTGCAGGCTCCAAGGTATCGACCAAGCTCGACGTGCTGAACAGCCTGAGCAATGTTTGCGACCTGCTGATCGTCGGTGGCGGTATTGCCAACACCTTCCTGGCAGCTGCCGGCCACCCGGTTGGCAAATCGCTGTACGAGGCAGACCTGGTCGACACTGCCAAGGCCATCGCGGCCAAGGTCAATGTGCCGCTGCCGGTGGACGTGGTGGTTGCCAAGGAGTTCGCCGAGAGCGCCGAAGCCACCGTCAAGGCCATTGCCGACGTTGCTGCCGATGACATGATCCTCGACATTGGCCCGCAAACTGCGGCCAACTTCGCCGAGCTGCTGAAGTCGTCCAAGACCATTCTGTGGAACGGCCCGGTGGGTGTGTTCGAGTTCGATCAGTTCGGCAACGGTACCCAGGTGCTGGCCAAGGCCATCGCCGACAGCGCCGCATTTTCGATTGCCGGTGGTGGCGACACCCTGGCGGCCATCGACAAGTATGGCGTGAGCAAGGATATCTCCTACATTTCTACCGGTGGTGGTGCGTTCCTCGAATTCGTCGAAGGCAAAGTGCTGCCAGCCGTGGCAATTCTGGAAGAGCGGGCCAAAGCCTGAGCAGCTGGGCGTTTGGCAAAGGGAGCGACCTGATGGTCAAGCAATTGCCGGTGATGATCGTGGCCCTGTTGCTGGGCGCATGCTCCAGCAAACAGGGTGCTGACAGCGAACCGTCGCAGCCGCCCAAGGGGGGCTGCTATCAGTCGCAGTGGCAGGCCGAAACGGTGCCGGTGATCAACAAACGCATTGGCCCGGATGGCCTGGAAAAGTACGACGACGAACACCAGCGCAAGGCGCCGGGTTGCCCTTGATCGGCTCCCGGGCAACCTAACGCAGGTTTTGTGGTCTTGGACATTGGGGCTGCAAGGCAGCCCCCAACGAGGTTTTGGGATGAAAGCGCTACTGGCCTTGATGGCCCTGGCAACACTGGCAGGATGCTCACTGCTGCAGCCTGCGCCCGCCCCGGCGGAAAACTGGACCCGCTGGGTCTGCGACAGCCAGGCCGAAGTGCTGTGGCGTTTTGCCGACCCGCAACAGGACCAGGTCGATGTACGCCTTGGCGGCGCTGACCAGGTCTACCGGCTCAAGTCCGAGCCGGGCGCCTCCGGCGCGCTCTACAGCGACGGCGTGCTGGCCTTCCACACCAAAGGCGATGAAGGCCTGGTGTACTGGGTGGCGACCGATGATCTGATTGGGCGGGGCTGCAAGGCACCGTGACTGGCCGGGCTGCCACGGTGGCCCACACTACTTGAACAGCAACCGCCCCTGCGGCAGGCTTGCACGAAACAAACGACGCTTGTCGGGAGAGAGATACACAATGGCACTCATTAGCATGCGCCAGATGCTGGACCACGCCGCCGAGTTCGGTTACGGCGTTCCGGCTTTCAACGTCAACAACCTTGAACAGATGCGCGCAATCATGGAGGCCGCCGACAAGACCGACTCTCCGGTCATCGTCCAGGCCTCCGCGGGTGCCCGCAAATACGCAGGTGCGCCGTTCCTGCGCCATCTGATCCTCGCCGCCATCGAAGAATTCCCGCACATCCCGGTGTGCATGCACCAGGACCACGGCACCAGCCCTGACGTCTGCCAACGCTCCATCCAGCTGGGCTTCAGCTCGGTGATGATGGACGGCTCGCTGGGCGAAGACGGCAAGACCCCCACCGAGTACGACTACAACGTCCGTGTGACCCAGCAGACCGTGGCCATGGCCCACGCCTGCGGCGTTTCGGTAGAAGGCGAGCTGGGCTGCCTGGGTTCGCTGGAAACCGGCATGGCCGGCGAAGAAGACGGCATTGGTGCCGAAGGCGTTCTGGACCACAGCCAGATGCTGACCGACCCCGAAGAAGCCGCTGACTTCGTCAAGCGCACCCAGGTCGATGCCTTGGCCATCGCCATCGGCACCAGCCACGGCGCCTACAAGTTCACCAAGCCGCCTACCGGCGACGTGCTGGCTATCGACCGCATCAAGGAAATCCACAAGCGCATCCCCAACACCCACCTGGTGATGCACGGTTCGTCCTCGGTACCGCAAGAGTGGCTGGCAATCATCAACCAGTACGGTGGCGACATCAAAGAAACCTACGGCGTACCGGTTGAAGAAATCGTCGAAGGCATCAAGCACGGCGTGCGCAAGGTCAACATCGACACCGACCTGCGCCTGGCCTCCACCGGCGCCATGCGTCGCCTGATGGCGCAGAACCCGAGCGAGTTCGACCCGCGCAAGTTCTTCGGTGAAACCGTCAAGGCCATGCGCGACGTGTGCATCGCCCGCTACGAAGCCTTCGGCACTGCCGGCAACGCCTCGAAGATCAAGCCGATCTCCCTGGAAGGCATGTTCCAGCGCTACGCCAAAGGTGAACTGGCCGCCAAGATCAACTGATCTGCTTCCGATGCCCAGGAAACCCGCAGAGATGCGGGTTTTTTTTTGGTTCTTCACGGATTGCCGGGAAAGTCATTCTTGATCTTCATGAAAAAGAATTCGCTGTCCCGGTAGCCGTAAGCCATCCGTTTGATCACCTTGATCCGGTTGTTAATGCCCTCCAGCTGCCCCGTATGCATCGGCCAGCGCACCCTACTCAGGATGCCGCGCCAGTAGTTTTTCAAGCGTTTAGCGAACTGCTTCAGTGCTGGTATCGCGCTTTCATCAGCCAGTCGCAGCCATTGCTTCCAGGCTGATCGCCAGCCCCAGGCGGTGGCGGGTGACCACAACGCTTTGAGTTCTGCTTTCATCAGATAAACCGTCATCAACGATTGATTAGCCGCCAGCAGATCCTTCAGGCGCACCTGCTGATCTTCACGTTTGAGATTCCTCGGGTTACGCAGCAGCAGCCACCGCGCCTGCTTGATCACCTTGCGAGCAGGTTTGTCATCACGCAGGCGGTTGGCCTCGTCGACCCGCACCCGATCAATCACCTCTCGCCCATACTTGGCGACCACATGAAACAGGTCGTACACCACTCTCGCCTGAGGGCAGTGCTGGCGCACTTCCAGGTCGAATGAGGTGTTCATGTCCATTGCCACGGCTTCGATCCTCGCACAGCCCTCCGGCCCCAATTCTTCAAAGAACGGTCTGACCGCGGCTCGGCTGCGACCTTCGCCAATCCAGAGCACTCGACGGGTATCAGCATCCAGCACCACGCTGGCGTAGCAATATCGTGCACAAGAACGCCGGTTTGTAGATGTGTTTGCTCGCACGAACATCATCCATCAAACCGGCGTTCTTGTTTCTGTCTTTCCCAGGATTCCGTGAAGAACCTTTTTTTTGCGGGAACGTGGCGTATTTCAACGGGTGCAGGGCCCGCGTTCTACTGACAGTTTTGTCAGTTACTCCCCGCAACTTTTCGTTCTAATGTGAGGACTCTTTGAACTCGCAGGGAGTCACGACCATGAGAATTGATTGGACCACGGGTGAAACGATGGCGCTCGAAAACGATCAACCTCCGCCCCAGGATTTTTTAGACATGCGGGATGCATATCTGCCCACTCTCATGTCCTGTGAGTATGGTTGCAACGATGTTTGTGAGCATGTAATGGATGCTGCAGAGCTCATGGCCGGTTGGTGCCCGAACGGAAGTTGGTCGGGGGGAATCTGCAAGCCTGCCAATAACAACCGAAGCAACTGGATGGGCATTTACGGCGGTGCGCGGGTATTGCCGATTGGCGAATGCATATTGTTAGGTACGCATAACGCCGGGTGCGACAAGTATGCGCCGCGCGCGTCGTCGAGTGCGACGTGCCAGGATGTGCCTATCTATGACCAGTTGATCTGGGGTATTCGGGTATTTGACCTGCGTGTTCAGTTTTTCGGCGCTGGCTCAGGCCCGAACCGCTTCATGATCTTTCACGGCTCTACAAATGGTCGAACCGTTGAAGTCGACGTGTTGCAAGCCTTGTTGAGGTATCGTCGTGACGCTGCTGCTGACAAGGAAATCGTGATTCTCGACTTCCATGAGTTCAAAGGTTTCAACGCTGCGGCACATCTAGAGTTCTGTGCATTGTTAAAAAGGGTATTGGGTAGTTCCATCATCCCTCCGACGTGTAAGGACGCGGCCATCGTGCAGCTCTGGCAGCTGAAAAAAAATACTGTGGTGGCCTATAACGATTCGCACAGGGACACCGCGTTCTGGGGGGGGGTCACTCAGCGCTGGATTGGCAGTAATACACCCAGTCGAGATGAAATGGCTGCATTCATAGCGCGGGTGGGGGGGGAGCCCAAACCTTTTGGTGAATTGCGCTCTGTACAGGCCGCATACTATTCCATGCCTTTCTTTGTTCCCAAGGACCTTTCCGGGGATGTGATGGGATGGTTTGCCGCCACCTATGCCGGGGGGCCAATATCAGATCACTTCATCATCAACACCGACTGGTCGCTGCGTTGCCGCATGGCGGATAACGTTATCTATGGGAACGATATCAGGGCACGAAGACGCAATGCGCATGTCATCTTGTCATCACCTAACCAGGCAGGCCCGGAGATCCAGACGATGTCGTATGGGATCTACAATGTTGCCAACGCTAACTGGGCATCGCCTCTCACCTTTGGTGCCAACACATCCGGCTACACGTCCGTGCAAGTGATCACCAGCGATGCCGAATGGCCCTGTGAGCTACGTTATGGCGGGCACGTTCGGCAAATAAAAAGAGGTGACAGGCTCGTATTCAAGGTCAAGCATGGCTCACTGCCGCAATTTCTCGACCATTTCAACGATCTGCAATAGCTTGCAGGGGCGCGGCAACGCCTGAAAAAGCCGGCATCACCGCATCATGCTGTGCATTAAAGTTCGTTGGGCTACATGGCAGCCTTGAGTGCACAGCATAAGCGGCAATGGCGGCTTTTTTGTGCGCGGCGTTTGCGCAGGGCGCGTTGACCATTAGTCGGCTACCCTGAAATTCATGGCGTATAGCCATAAACACCCCTTTGCGTCTTCCGGGGCCATAGCTAGAGTAAAGATCGGATCCAATGACAGGTTGATTGTCGTACTCACAAGAGAAGCAGCATGGATGTGGCTCACACGCAATTAACGGATAACCGGTCGGTTTTGCTGGTTGTAGACGATTACCCAGAAAACCTGACCAGCATGCGCGCCCTGTTATCACGGCAGGATTGGCAAGTATTGACCGCAAGTTCAGGGGTGGAAGCCCTGAGTACTTTGCTTGAACATGAAGTCGACCTGGTGCTGCTCGATGTGCAGATGCCTGAGATGGACGGCTTCGAGGTTGCCCGCCTGATGCGCGGCAGCCAGCGCACCCGGCTGACCCCGATCATCTTCCTCACCGCCAACGAACAATCCCAGGCCGCTGTGCTCAAGGGGTACGCCAGTGGCGCGGTGGATTACCTGTTCAAACCCTTCGACCCGCAAATACTCAAGCCCAAGGTGCAGGCGCTGCTCGAGCAGCAGCACAACCGGCGCATGCTGCAACGCCTGACCCGTGAGCTTGAATCGGCACGGGCGTTCAATGCCTCCATCCTGGAAAACGCCGCCGAGGGCATTCTGGTGGTCGATGAGGCAGGCATCATCGGCTTTGCCAACCCGGCCATCTCGAGGTTGCTGGAGAGCCCGGTGGATAAGCTGCAGGGTGCCCATGTGCTGGACCTCATCCAACTGCCCTGCGCGAGCCTGTGGCGCGAGTCGGCCTTCTACCAGGCGTACCTGGGGCGCAAGATCTTCCGCGTCCACGACGCCCAGTTGCGCACCTTGAGCGGCCAGTTGGTGCCTGTGGCGCTGTCCTGCGCGCCGCTGCCCGCCGAGCAGCGGGCCATGGTGGTGACGGTGCTGGACATGTCGGTGGTGCGCAACCTGCACCAGCAGCTTGAGTACCAGGCGGTCACCGACCCGCTGACCGGCTTGCTCAACCGCCGCGGCTTCTATCAGGCCGCCGAAAGCGCGCTGCTGCGCACCGAGCGTTCTGACAAGGCCAAGGCACTGATGTACATGGACCTGGACGGCTTCAAGCGGATTAACGACCTGCTCGGGCATGATGCCGGCGATCAGGTGTTGCGCTGGGTGGCCGAGCAGCTCAAGGACTGCCTGGGCAACGAGGCGTTGCTGGCGCGCATGGGTGGCGATGAATTCACCGCGTTGTTCGACGGGTTGCCCTACCCGGAGCAGGCCGGGCGCTTTGCCGAAAAACTGCTGGAACGGATGTCAGGCTTCAAGGAAGTCGACGGCATGGAGGTCAGCCTTGGGGTGAGTATCGGCATTGCCACCTACCCCGAGTGCGGCGCCAATGTCGAAGGCCTGCTGCGCGCCGCGGACGCTGCCATGTACGCCGCCAAGCAGGCCGGCCGCCAGCAGTACCGTTTCTATGACCAGGAACTCAACGGCCGCGCCCGCTCGCGGCTGATGCTCGAAGACAGCGTGCGCGAGGCCATCGAGCAGAACGACTTCACCCTGGTCTACCAGCCCCAGGTGGCGTTTGCCGATGGACGGCTGCGCGGTTTCGAGGCGCTGCTGCGCTGGAAACACCCCAGTGTCGGCGACGTGCAGCCGGGGCTGTTCATTCCGCTGCTGGAGGAGGCCCGGTTGATCAACCGGCTGGCCAGCTGGATCTACCGTAAGGGCGCCGACCAGCGGCGCAAGTGGAGCGGGCGCTTTGGCAACGAATTGGTGCTGGGCATCAGCCTCAGCCGCGCGCAGTTCGCCATGCCGGGCCTGCCCGACGAGCTGGCGCGGGTGATCGAGGAGTACGGCCTGCAGGCTCACCAGTTGGAAGTCGAGGTGGCCGAGACCTCGTTGATGTACAACATCGATGCGGCGGTCAAGCAACTGCACCGCCTGCGCGAGCTGGGCATCCGCGTGGCGCTGGACGATTTTGGCGCCGGTGACTGCTCGCTGCGCATGCTGCGCGACCTACCCATCGATACCCTCAAGCTGGACCGCCATCTGGTGGCACGGCTGCCGGAGTCTGCGATCGATATCGCCCTGGTGCGCAGCGTCATCGACCTGTGCGCTGCCTACGATATCACGGTCATTGCCGAAGGCGTCGAAACCCAGGCCCAGGCTGACTGGCTTAAGGGCGCTGGGTGTGCCTATGTGCAAGGGTTTCTGGTGGCGCGGCCGCTGGTGCCAGACGATGCGGGTGATTTTCCGGCGGTTTTCCCTTGGCCGGCCTGATTGGCTAAACTCGCGCTCACCCCAGCCGAACAGCCCGCCATGACCGCATTACGCTACCTGCAAGCCTACCCGCCGCAACTGCAAGACCAGGTGCGCCAGATGATCGCCAGCGGCCGTCTGGGCGATTACCTGCAGCAGCGCTACCCCGAACGGCATGCGGTGCAGAACGACAAGGCGCTGTACAGTTATGCCCAGGATTTGAAGCAGACGTTCCTGCGCAGTGCCCCGCCGCTGGACAAAGTGCTGTTCGATAACCGCCTGGACCTCACCCACCGTGCGCTTGGCCTGAATACTGCGGTATCGCGTGTGCAGGGCGGCAAGCTCAAGGCCAAGAAAGAAATCCGTATTGCCGCGCTGTTCAAAGAGGCAGCGCCGCAGTTCTTGCGCATGATCGTGGTGCATGAACTGGCGCACCTGAAGGAACGCGACCACAACAAGGCGTTCTATCAGTTGTGCCAGCACATGGAGCCGGACTACCACCAACTGGAATTCGACCTGCGCGTCTACCTGACCTATCGGGAGCTGCCGGGCCACACCTAGAGACAAGTGCCCCATGACCACGCAAACCAGCAAGACCCGCAGCAGCTTCTATCGGCGCCTGTACGTGGCCTGGCTGATCGACAGCGGCAACGCCACCACGGTGCCTGCGTTGATGGAGGCGACCGGCATGCCCCGGCGCACTGCGCAGGACACCATTGCCGCGTTGGCCGACCTGGATATTGTCTGTGAGTTCGAACAGCAGAGCGGCGCGCGCAATCACGCCGGGGACTATCGCATTCGCAACTGGGGCGCCATCGACAAACAGTGGATCAGCCAGCACCTGGGCCAGCTTCGCGACGTCCTGGGCTATCCGTGAAGCCTGGTAATCACCTTGGCTGCCAGCGCACGGCCAAAATAGAGGCTAAATGACATTATTGCCCGCTGCCCTCAGCCGCAGGCTTGTGTAATCTGCAAAAGCTATGCGTGGTACAGATCGCCAGTTTCAGCGTGGAGCCCCCAATTGCACAGGGATTTGAGATGCGGCCACTGCTTTGCGTTCTTGGTTTACTCGGCATGCTTTGTGCGCTGCCGGCGGCGGGTCAGGCCAAGTTGCGCCTGGTTGCCGACAGTTGGCCACCCTTTACCGACACCAGCATGCCGGGCGGGGGCCTTGCCACCAGTCTTGTAACCACCGCGCTGAACCGCGCAGGGTTCGACACGGTGTTTGAAGAGGCGCCTTGGGCGCGTGCGCTGATGGGCATTGGCGAAGGACGCTACGACGTGTTGGTGAATGCGTGGTACAGCGACGAGCGTGAGCTGCTGGGCGAGTTTTCCGGGCCTTACCTGACCAACCGCATTCGCCTGCTCAAGCGCCAGGGGCAGGCGTTCAGCTACCAGCATCAGGCCGACCTTTACCCCTACAGTATTGCCGTGGTGCGCGATTATGCCTATTCGTCGGCGTTCGACGACGATGAGCGTCTGAACAAGGTTGTAGTGCGCAATTTCTCATCGGCGGTGCGCATGCTGGCGGCCGGGCGGGTCGACCTGGCAGTCGAAGATGAGTATGTGGCCCGTTACAACCTTCAGCGCGAGCCGCCGCAGGTGCGTGATGCGATCAGCCTGGTGGACCCGCCGCTTGCCGAGAACAGCCTGCATATTCTGGTCAGCCTCAAGCACCCCGAGCATCAGCAGATCGTGGCGCGCTTCGAAAAGGCGATAGCCGCGATGAAAGCAGACGGCAGCTATGCCCGCCTGTTGCGCCAGCATGGGTTCTGAAAGCTGACGTTACGCGGTCAATGTAGGAGCGGCCTTGTGTCGCGAAAGGGCTGCAAAGCAGCCCCAGGATCTACGCATCCCGCCAAATCGTTGGGGTTGCTTCGCAACCCTTTCGCGACACAAGGCCGCTCCTACAGGAGACTGCGTTGGCCGCGGTGTGGGCAGCGTTCAGCCCGCCTGCCCTTCCTTGATCAGGTGCCCAGCCAAGGTGCGCAGCGGCCCCAGTTGCCGGCAGATCAGCGCCAACTGCGTTTGCACCAAACGCTGATGTTCGTCCAGTTCTTCCGGCATCTGCTCCAGCGCATTGGCCAGCGCTTCTTCGGCATCGCTGTGAATCGCCACCGGCAGCCGTGCAGCCAACCCATTGGCGATTTCGTCCAGGCTCGCCGCCAGGGTTTGCCCGGCACCGTCGATCAACTGCTCGTGCACTTCGGCCGGCAGCGCCGTGTCGCGGTGCGCGCCGAGGCCTGACAGGTAGCTGAGCAGGGTGTGCGACAGCACCAGGAAGCGGAACCCCACGTCGGCTTCCTTACGGAAATGCCCAGGCTCCATGAGCATGTTGGCAAGGGTCGTGGACAGCGCCGCATCGGCGTTGTGCGCATTGCGCCGGGCCAGGCGGTAGGCCAGGTCGTCGCGCTTGCCGTGGGCGTACTGCTGCATGATCTGGCGCAGGTACTGGCTGGCGCACGACAGCGTGTTGCCCAGCACCTTGTTCAGGCGACGGCCCTGCCAGTCGGGCAGGAACAGGAACACCGCCAGGATGGCGATCAGGCTGCCGACCAAGGTGTCGAACAGCCGCGGCAGGAACAGCCCGTAGCCGTCGCCGATCTGGTTGAAGCAGAACAGCACCATCAGCGTGATCGCCGCCGTTGCCAGGGTGTAGCGGGTGGTGCGGTTGACGAAGAACACCACCCCTGCCACCACCGCGAAGGCCGACTGCACCAGCGGGTTGGGGAACAGGTCGAACAGCGCCCAGCCCACGGTGAGGCCCACGGCCGTGCCGAAGATGCGCTGCACCAGCTTGCGCCGGGTGGCGCCGTAGTTGGGTTGGCAGACGAACAGCGTGGTGAGGATGATCCAGTAACCCTGGGTCGGGTGAATCAGGTGCACCATGCCGTAGCCCACCGACAGCGCCAGTGACAGGCGCAGGGCGTGGCGGAACAGCAGCGAAGTGGGGGTGAGCTGGGTGCGCAGGCGTGTCCAGACATCCTTGAAGGTGCGTGGCGAGCGGTCCAGCAGGCTGCTGTCGCTGGCATCTGCCAGGCTGTCGGGGTTGCTGGCTGCGCTGAGCAGGCGGTCAAGGGTCGCAAGGTTGGCTGCCAGCGCCCGCAGCGAGCGTAGCAGGCCGCGCCAGGCCGGATTGTTCTGGGTGCGTAGTTGCTCCAGGGAGGCGTGCAGGTCTTCCAGCGCCTCGGGGTAGCCGCTGGCCAGGACGAACGGCTGGCGCAGGCGAATCGAGCGCGCCAGCTCCTGGCACGACGAGCCCTGTTTACGCAGCAGGCGCTGGCAGCGGAACATCACGTCGCTATGGAAAAACGCATCGGTCAGCGCGTTGTAGGGGTAGTGCGAGGCGCTGACCCGCTCGTGAATATCCTGGGCCAGGAAGTACAGCTTCAGGTAACGGCTGACCTTGGAGTTGGGCTGGCTGTTGCCGACTCGGTGCAGGATGATTTCCTTGGCCGTATTCAGCGCTGCCACGACCCGGCCGTTCTGCTGCGCCAGTTCCAGGCGGCGGGCCTCGACGTCGAGGGTGCGCACCGGCTCGAACAGGCTGGCCTTGAGCTTGAGGTAACTGCCCAGCTCGAAGAACAGCTTGGCCAGGCTCTGCTGCACCGGCTGGTTGGAAAACAACGCCTGCCACAGCACCGACAGCAGCCCGTACCACGCGGCGCCTGCGACCAGCAGCAGCGGCTCGTGCCAGAAGTCGCTGACTTCGCCGCCGCGCTGGTCCACGCCGATCATGGTGTACACCGACAGAATCAGCGTGGCCGAGGCAATCGCGCCATAGCGTTCGCCCAGCGCCCCGAGCATGGTCAGGCCGAACGCGGCCAGGGCCATGGAGGCGGCGAATATCCAGGGGTAGGGGAATAGCAGCTCGACCGAGAGGGCGGCGATGGCAAAGCACACCAAGGTTACCGCCAGCGCGCTGAGGCGGCCTTGCCAGCCGTCGTCGGTCTCGGCCAGGGCGCTGGCGATGATGCCCAGGAACAGCGGGATGAGCAGGCTCATCTCGTTTTGGTACCAGCACCAGGCCATGCTGCCGGTCAGCGCGATGGTGACCCGGATGGCGTAGCTGAACTTGTCTTGACCCCACAGGCGACGCAATGAATGGCGGAACGAGCTCGATGACATGATGGCCTGCTGGGCTGATATCAATAGGAACCTTTACGGCGCCATCGCGGGGCAAGCCCGCTCCCACAAGCAAAAGCAGGCTCTTGTGGGAGCGGGCTTGCCCCGCGATGTTTGTGCGCCTTCACCGCGACGGACCAGCCAGAAGCGTTCCGTGCTGCTGAAAGGTTTCCACTCTACACGAACTGCGCCGCGGCGTTAGCCGAAGCCCAGGCCCATTGGAAATTGAACCCGCCCAAATGGCCGCTGACATCCAGCACCTCACCAATGAAGTACAGCCCAGGGCTTTTGAGCGATTCCATGGTCTTGGACGACACTTCACGCGTATCCACCCCGCCCAAGGTCACCTCGGCGGTGCGGTAGCCCTCGGTACCGGCCGGTACCACCTGCCAGGCCGACAGTCGCTCGGCAACTTGGGCAAGCTCTGCCGGGGTGTACTGCTTCAACGGCTTGGACACGAACCACTGCTCGGCCAGCAGGTTGGCCAGCTTGCGGGTGAACACCTCGCCGAGCACGGTTTTCAGTTCGCTGTTGGGCCGTTCCACTTGCTGGCCTTGCAGCCACTCCAGGGCATCGCGGTCGGGCAGCAGGTTGATCTCGACCGTGTCGCCGGCTTCCCAGAACGATGAAATCTGCAAGATGGCCGGGCCGCTGAGGCCGCGGTGAGTGAACAGCAGGTTTTCCCGGAAGCTGTGCTCGTTGCAACTGGCGATGCAGTCCAGCGAGGTGCCGGAAAGCTCGGTGCACAGCGCCTTGAGCTGCGGTTCGGTGATGGTGAATGGCACCAGCCCGGCGCGAGTTGGCAGCAGTTCATGGCCGAACTGGCGCGCCACCTGGTAGCCGAAACCGGTGGCGCCGAGGGTCGGGATCGACAGGCCGCCGGTGGCGATCACCAGCGACTGGCAGGCGAACGGGCCGGCGCTGGTCTGCAAGGTGTAGCCGCTGTCGGTCTTGCTGATCTGCTCGATGCTGGTGTTCATGCGCAGTTCGGCGCCGTTGGCGTCGCACTCGGCCAGCAGCATATCGAGGATGTCGCTGGCCTTGTTGTCGCAAAACAGCTGGCCGAGCTTTTTCTCGTGGTAAGGCACGCCGTGCTTGCCCACCAGCTCGATGAAGTCCCATTGGGTGTAGCGGGCCAGCGCCGACTTGCAGAAGTGCGGGTTGTGCGAGAGAAAGTTGGCGGGCTCTGTGTACATGTTGGTGAAGTTGCAGCGCCCACCGCCTGACATGAGGATTTTCTTGCCCGGTTTGTTGGCGTGGTCGAGCAGCAGCACCCGGCGCCCACGGCGGGCAGCGAGCTGGGCACACATCAGGCCGGCGGCGCCGGCGCCGAGAATGATCACGTCGGTGGAATGCACGAAATTGCCTCTTTAAAAGCAGGGCCGCTGCGCGCCCCATCGCAGGCTATCGCCAGCTCCCACAGGGAAACTGCAACCCACTGTGGGAGCTGGCGATAGCCTGCGATGGGGCGCGAAGCGCCCCCAAAAAACATCAGATAATGCGGACCTTGAGCGAACGCCCTTTGATCTTGCCGCTGTTCAGCCGCTGCATGGCCTGCTTGGCCAACGCACGTTCCACGGCCACAAAGGCGACGAAATCAAAGATGGCGATCTTGCCGACCTGCTTGCCCGGCAGCCCGGCATCACCGGTCAGCGCGCCGAGGATATCGCCAGGGCGCAGTTTGTCTTTGCGCCCGGCACCGATGCACAAGGTGGTCATCACCGGCAGCAGCGGCTCGCCGCCTTTGTTTTTCAGGCTGTCGAGCTGTTCCCAGCGCAGCGGCTGCTTCTGCAGTTGCTCGATGGCCTGGGCGCGGTGGCCTTCGGCCGGGGCCACCAGGCTGATCGCCAGGCCCTTTTCACCGGCACGGCCCGTACGGCCGACGCGGTGCACGTGAATCTCGGCGTCACGCGCCAGTTCGACGTTGAGCACCATGTCCAGGCCGTCGATGTCCAGGCCACGGGCGGCCACGTCGGTGGCAACCAGTACCGAGCTGCTGCGGTTGGCGAACATCGTCAGTACCTGGTCGCGGTCGCGCTGCTCCAGGTCACCGTGCAGCGCCTGGGCGACGATGCCCTTGGCGGTCAGGTGGGCGACCACGTCTTCGCACTGCTGCTTGGTGAAGCAGAACGCCACGCACGAGGTCGGGCGGTAGTGGCCGAGCACGCGGGTGACGGCTTCCAGGCGCTGGTCGGCATCGATTTCGATGAAGCGCTGTTCGATCTGGTTGTCGCTGTGCAGCGCCTCGACCTTCACCTGCTGCGGCTGGCGCATGAAATTCTTGGCCAGTTGCTCGATGCCGGCCGGGTAGGTGGCCGAGAACAGCAAGGTCTGGCGGCGCGCCGGGGTCTTGCCGATGATGCTGGCGATGGCGTCGAAAAATCCCATGTCGAGCATACGGTCGGCTTCATCGAGCACCAGGGTGTTGAGGCCGTCGAGCACCAGGGTGCCTTTGTCCAGGTGCTGCTGGATGCGCCCCGGAGTGCCGACGACGATGTGCGCGCCGTGCTCCAGCGAAGCGATCTGCGGGCCCAGCGAGACGCCGCCGCACAGGGTTAGGATCTTGATGTTGTCCTCGGCGCGGGCCAGACGACGCAGTTCCTTGGCGACCTGGTCGGCCAACTCGCGGGTCGGGCACAGCACCAGCGCCTGGCAACCGAAGTAGCGCGGGTTGATCGGGTTGAGCAGGCCGATGCCGAAGGCGGCGGTCTTGCCGCTGCCGGTCTTGGCCTGGGCGATCAGGTCCAGGCCCCTGAGGATGACGGGCAGGCTCTGCGCCTGAATCGGCGTCATCGAGGCGTAACCCAGCGCCTCCAGGTTGGCCAGCATGGCGGTGGACAGCGGGAGGGTGGCAAAGGCGGTTTGTTCAACGGTCACGAGGCGGGCCTGCGGCGATGCGAAAAATGTCGCACAGTCTACCAGCCTCGTGGCCATTCACCCTACGGCTCTACATGTTGTTCCGGACGACGGGCACGCCTTCCATCCGTCGGCGACAGTTGCATGAAGATCGCCGCGGCCAACATGGCCATGACGCCGATGGTGACGAAGGTCAGCTGGAACGCGCCCAGTGTGGTTTCTACCCCGTCGGCGTTGCCTGCGGCCGTGAAACCGCCGAGCAGCGCGCCGGCGCAGGCCACGCCCAGGCTCAGCGAAAGCTGCGCCACCACCGACAGCAGACTGTTGCCACTGCTGGCGCTGGCATCGTCCAGGTCGATCAGGGTGACGGTGTTCATCGCCGTGAACTGCATCGAGTTTACCGCCCCCAGCAGTGCCAGTTGGGTCAGCAGCAGGGCGTATGGGGTCTGTTCATCGACCAGCCCCAGGCTTGCCAGCAGGATACCCAGCAACAGCGTGTTACCAGTGAGCACGATGCGATAGCCCAGGTGTTCGATCAGCGGCCGCGCCACCGACTTGGCCACCATGGCGGCGGCGGCGAGCGGGATCATGCTCATGCCGGCCTGGGCGGGCGAGTAGCCCAGCGCCACCTGCAACAGCAGCGGCACCAGAAACGGCAGGGCGCCGCTGCCCAGGCGGGCGAACAGGTTGCCGAGGATGCCGATGGCAAAGGTGCGCACGCGAAACAGCGATGGCGAGAACAACGGCTCGGGGTCGCGCCCGGCGCGCAGCCAGTAGGCGGCAAGGCAGGCCAGGCCTGCGAACAGCAACAGCATCACCCGCAGGTGCGGCAGGTGCAGCTCGCCCAGGCCTTCCATGGCGATGGTGATCAGCACCATCGCTGCGCCAAACAGCAGGAAACCCTGGCCGTCGAAGCGGGTGCGCTCGGCCCCGCGCAGGTCGGGGATGAATTTCCACACCGCATAGCAGCCGAGCATGCCCACCGGCAGGTTGAGCAGGAAGATCCAGTGCCAGCTGAGGATCTCCACCAGCCAGCCGCCGACGGTCGGGCCCAGCAGCGGGCCGAGCAGGCCGGGGATGGTGATGAAGCTCATGATGCGCACCAGCTCAGTGCGCGGGTAGGCCCGCAGCACCACCAGCCGCCCGACCGGCAGCATCAGCGCGCCGCCCAGGCCCTGGACGATGCGGGCAAAGATCAGGAAGCCGAGGCTGTTGGCCATGGCGCACAGCAGCGAGCCGAAGCTGAACAGCAGGATGGCGCCGAAGAAGATGCGCTTGGTGCCGAAGCGGTCGGCGATCCAGCCCGAGGCCGGGATCAGCAGGGCCACGGTGAGCATGTAGGCGATGATCACCCCCTGCATGCGCAGCGGGTCCTCGGCCAGCGAGCGGGCCATGGCCGGCAGCGCGGTGTTGAGGATGGTGCCGTCGAGTGACTGCATGAAGAAGGCGATGGCCACCACCCAAGGCAGCCAGCGGGCGGTGACGGGGTCAAGTGGGGCGCGGTCGGGCATGGCTAACCTCTCTGTGCTGTATTGGCTGTTCTGGCCTCATCGCAGGCTGTCGCCAGCTCCCACAGGGATCCAGGCAAGCTGCAGAAACCCAGGACAACTCGGTCTCAGTGGAAGCTCCCATAGGGATCCAGGCAAACTGCAGAAACCCAGGGCAACTCGGTCTCTGTGGGAGCTGGCGACAGCCTGCGATAGGGCCAGGCCTGTCGATCACAATGTCAGGGTCAACCCTCTGACCAGCGCGCCGGGCAGATGACTCGATCCAGTGCTGCGCTGGCTATAGGTGCTGGTCGAGAGGATCATCTCGCGCTCGCAGGTCAGCGCCTCCAGTTGGCTGCCCAGCAAACTGTACAGGCTGTCATCGAAGCGCATGGTGCTCACCGGCCCCTGGATCTGCCCGTTTTCTACCCAGAAGGTGGCGAAGCGGGTCAGCCCGGTCATGCGTGCGGCGGGCAGGTCCGAGTAGTTCAGGTACCACAGGTTGCTGATATACAGCCCGGTACCCAGGCGCTCAAGCACCTGCGCGCTGGGCAAATCGCCCGGCGCCAGGCTGAGCGCGCAGGGCGATTCATAGCTGTCGGCGCCATTGGCCGCCAACTCGAACTCGGCCGCGCTGCGCGCACTGACCAGCCGCTCCTGCGCCTGCCCTTCGACGATCAGGCGCAGGTCGCGGCGTGGCGAGCCTTCGTCAGAGAACGCCGGGCTGAGCGAGCCGCTTACCTGCTCGCTGAAGCTCACCAGTGGGCTCAACTGCGCATCACCGCTGTACAGCCGTTGCAGCGCGCTGTTGCCGGTAGCCAGCGCCTGTGCGGAAAACCCGCCCCAGCACAGCATGCCGGCGATTTCGTCCATGGCCGCCGGGGCCAGGTAGGCGCGGTAGCTGCCGGGCTTGAGGGTGATCGGCGCGCGGCCCAGGTGCTGCAGCTGCTCGCGGGCCTGGCGCAGGCGTGCGGCGAAGGTGTCGCTGCTCCACTGCTGGCCGGCGTAGTTGGCCTTCACCGCCTGGCCATTGCTGTGGAACAGGCTGAAGTCGAAGTTGAAACTATTGGCCTGGTGCCAGCCAAAGGCCCCGAACGAGCTGGCAAAGCCCCGGCAGATGGGGCCTGCGGCATAGATACCGACCAGGTCGAGCTGGCCGGCTTCGTGTGCGACGCCGGCCAGCACCTCGTCCAGCTCCGGCAGCGGCTGTTGCTGCAGGCTGTCACTGCGCCAGGCGTTCTGATCAAGGCTCAGGTACGGGTCAAGCGCCAGCAGGGGCAAGGTCTGGCGCAGTTGCGCCAGGGCTTCGTACAGGCGCTGGCGGTCAAGTTCGGCGTCGTCGCCCAAGGTGATCTGCTGCTCGGCTTGCCGGCCATCGCTGACCAGGCGCAGTTGCACGCTGGCCTGGCTCACCACCCCGGCCTGGCGTACCTGGGCGTGGTTGAAGCGGACAAACTGCGACTGTTCGGCGCTGTAGCCGAGGGTGAACTGCTCGCCCGGTTGCAGCGCTGCGCGCAAGGCCCCGAGCAG
This sequence comes from Pseudomonas farsensis, assembly GCF_014268805.2. Taxonomy (GTDB): domain Bacteria; phylum Pseudomonadota; class Gammaproteobacteria; order Pseudomonadales; family Pseudomonadaceae; genus Aquipseudomonas; species Aquipseudomonas farsensis. Next base: position 94,700 of record NZ_JABWRF020000002.1, on the reverse strand, counting down.
GCCCTCGAAGCGTTGTTGATAAGTGCTCATCAGGCGTCCCCTCCGAATACGTCGATCTGGCGGAACACGCAGGCCGGCGAAGCGTGGCCCACGCGCACCACCTGGTTGGGTTCGCCCTTGCCGCAGTTGGGCGTGCCCAGTACCTGGAAGGTGCTGCGGTCGCCCACCGCCGACAGGTTGCGCCAGAAGCCTGCAGAAATGCCGCGGTAGTTGGGGTTTTTCACCACGCCCTTGAGTTCGCCGTTTTCGATCAGTTGGCCCCACTCGCAGCCAAACTGGAACTTGTTGCGCGCGTCATCGATGGACCATGAGCGATTGGTGCGCATCAGGATGCCATGCTCGATGCCGCCGATCAGTTGTTCAAGCGACTGGTCGCCAGGCTCGATATTGAGGTTGGCCATGCGGTCGATGGGCGCGCGGTTCCAACTGCATGCCCGGCTGTTGGCAACGCCATCGAGGCCGGAGCGCAGTTGCGACAGCGCCCCACCGAGCGGGCGCACCAGCAGGCCGTCGCGAATCAGGAACTGCTTGTTGGCCGGAGTGCCATCGTCGTCGAAGGCGTAGCTTGCGAGTTCTTCGCCAATACCGGGGTCGAAGGTCACGTTGAGCAGCGTGGAGCCGTATTGCAGGCGGCCGAAGTCCTCGGCCTTGACGAAGCTGGTGCCGGCGTAATTGCGTTCATCCCCCAGAATGCGGTCCATTTCCAGCGGATGGCCGATGGACTCGTGAATCTGCAGCATCATCTGGTCGGGCATCAGCAGCAGGTCACGCACCCCGCTTGGCGTGTTGGGCGCCAGCAGCAGTTGCAGGGCCTGGTCGGCAACGTGACCAGCGGCGCCAATCAGGCCGCAGCGCTCGACCACATCGAAGCCGCCTTGCTGGCCGAAGTTTTCCCGGCCCAAGGTACGGCTTTGGCTGTCTGCGCCGTCGCTTGCAGTTACCCCAAGGCCTGGGAACACGAAGCGCTGGGCGTGGCGCAGTTCGGCGCCGGCGCTGTTGAGGTAGGTTTGCTCGACATGGGTGATGCCCAGGCTTGCCTGCCAGTCCACCAGGCGGCTGTCCTTGGGCACGCTGGCCGACTCTGCGGCGAGCAGTTGCAGGCACTCGGCAAGCGGCGGCAAGGGCTGGTCGAGGTTGGGCGAGAGGTGGTCGTGGCGCTGGCTCGGGGCGGGCTGGCCGCTAAGGTCGAGCAGGCTGTGCGGGCGGATTTGCCGGGCCAGCGCCTCGGCCTGTTCCAGGGCACGTTGCAGGCCGCTTTGCGACAGGTCGGCGGTGGCCGCGTAGGCCTCGACGCCGTTGACCCGCACGCTGAGCATCGCGCCTTCGTCCTGGCTGAAGTACGGCGGTTCGGCAACGTTGCGGCGAACCGAAAGCGACTGGTGCGATTGCTTCACATGGCGAAGCGAGAACACTTCGGCCGTGCTGCGCAGCGCAGCGAAACGCTGGCGCAGCAGGGCGCTGGAATCGAACATGGGACAACCTCCGGTGCGCGGTGGCTCCCCCTAGAACCACCCCTCTTGCATGCTCAGGCACGTGTCGTCGCGGGCCTCGAGCAATGCGAGGTCATTATGGCAGGGCGGTAGTTCCCAGGTGAGGAAATAACGCGCCGCTTGCAGTTTGCCGAGGTAGAAGTCGCGCTCGTTGCCGTTGAGCAGGCCGACTTCTGCGTGTATCGCCTGCTCCAGCCAGCGCCAGCCGATCACACAGTGGCCGAAGGCCTTGAGGTACAGCGCCGAGTTGGCCAGGGCACCGGCGACCTTGCCTTGTGCCAGGTCGCCGAGCAGCGCCAGGGTCACTCCTTGCAGGCGGTTGACCAGTTGCTCCAGTGGCTGGCGCAGGGCGTCGAGGTTGGGGTGATGGCTGGCCCGCTCGCAGGTGCCGGCCATTGAACGCACCAGGAGCTTGAGGCCGGCCCCGCCGCCTTGCGCCAGCTTGCGGCCCAGCAGGTCGAGCGACTGAATGCCCTCGGTGCCTTCATGGATCGGGTTCAGGCGGTTGTCGCGGTAGTACTGCTCCACCGGGTATTCGCGGGTGTAGCCATGGCCGCCGAGGATCTGGATCGCCAGTTCATTGGCCTTGAGGCAGTAGGCCGAGGGCCAGGACTTGACCACCGGGGTCAGCAGGTCGAGCAGTTGCTGGGCCTGGGTGCGCGCGGTGGCGTCGGGCGCGGTGTGGGTGTCATCGAACAGCCGTGCGGCGTAAAGGCCCAAGTCGAACGCGCCCTCTACATACGCCTTCTGCGCCAGCAGCATGCGCTTCACGTCACTGTGGGCGATGATCGGCACGGCTGGGCTGTGCGGGTCCTTGTTGTCCGGCGTACGGCCTTGCGTGCGCTGGCGCGCGTACTCCAGCGAGTACAGGTAGCCGGCGTAACCGAGCATGACCGCACCCATGCCGACGCCGATGCGCGCCTCGTTCATCATCTGGAACATGCACGCCAGGCCCTGGTGCGGCTGGCCAACCAGGTACCCCACGCACTGGCCTTGGTCGCCGAAGTTCAGCGCCGCCGACGTGGTGCCGCGCCAGCCCATCTTGTGGAACAGCCCAGCCAGTACCACGTCGTTGCGCGGCCCCAGGCTGGCATCGTGGTTGACCCGGTACTTGGGCACGATGAACAGCGAGATGCCTTTGACGCCAGGCGGTGCGTCGGGGAGCTTGGCCAGCACCATGTGCACGATGTTCTCGGACAATTCGTGGTCGCCACCGGAGATGAAAATCTTGTTGCCCTTGAGCCGATAGGTGCCGTCGCCAGCGGGTTCTGCGCGGGTGCGGATATCGGCCAGCGAGGAGCCGGCGTGGGGTTCGGTCAGGGCCATGGTGCCGAAGTAGCGGCCCTCGATCATGGGTTGCAGGAACAGGCGCTTTTGCTCATCGCTGCCGAAGGTCTCGATCAGGTTCGCGGCACCCATGGTCAGGAACGGATACGCCGTGGTGCCTGCGTTGGCGGCCTGAAAGTGCGCGAAGCAGGCTTGCGATACCAGGCTGGGCAGTTGCATGCCGCCGGCATCGAAATCGCGGTTGGCGTTTAGAAAGCCTGCTTGCAGAAACGCATCTACAGCCGGTTTCACTTCCTCGATCAACTCGGCGCGGCCGTCTACATAGCGCGGTTCGTGCTCGTCGGCCTTGCGGTTGTGCGGGGCGAAGTACTTCTCGGCGATGCTGCGCGCGGTGCCCAGGGCTGCGTCGAAGGTTTCGCGGGTGTGTTCGGCGAAGCGCGGGCGTTGGGTCAGGGCCTCGGCGTCGAGCACTTCGTAGAGTTCGAAGGCGAGGTTGCGCGGGCAGAGCAGGGTGTCGGGCATGGTCGCGGTCCTGGGGCGGGATGCTGCGAGTCTAGGAGCGCAGATTGGGGGTGGATACCATGATTGATTCAGGTGATGGTGGAGGGGAGAGCGCGATAGCTGTCAGGCCAAAAACAACGCACCGTTAGATTCCAGCGGCCGAAAGAAGCCTTTTATGCAGTTGAAATCACGTACGCACAGTTGGACGTGCGTTTCCTGTCGAAAGAAGTTGCTGATACATCTAGCGGTAAGGCTCCTTGAGCTCTCCACTCGCGGTGAAAACCCCCGTCTTTTCGCGAAATGCTCTAGCTTCGGCAGGGTCTTCAGACAATATCTGGGCGAGCTGGCGGATGCGTTGGGCTGCCTCAATGTGAGGATTGCCGGCCTTGGATTTGTTGGATTCTTTCGCAGTCATATCGCTCTCCATCTAATGCGTTTTGCTGCAAGCAGTGGGGAGGAGTCTATGCGGAGTTGGGGATGGAGCGTTGAGCGTGGTACTGGCCGTTATGGCCTCTTCGCGGGTCAAACCCGCTCCCACGTTGTGGCTTGCCACTACATCGATGCCGTTTTACGCGGTCAGTGTAGGAGCGGCCTTGTGTCGCGAAAGGGTTGCGTAGCAGCCCCAGGATCTTAGCTTCATGCAAAATGGCTGGGGCTGCTTTGCAGCCCGTCGCGACACAAGGCCGCGCCTACACGGGATCAGATCTGGCAGGCGCTGACGTAGCTTCGGCAAACACTCGCAATCACAGCGCCACAAAAAAGGGAGGCCAAGTTGGCCTCCCTTTCAATGTTGCCTGTCAGCGTCAGCCGATCGTCATCAAGCTGGCATTGCCGCCGGCCGCCGCGGTATTCACACTCACCGCCCGCTCGATCACCAGGCGCTCCAGGGCTATCTGGTGATCGCCACTCGACAGCCCGTGTACGCCAACGATCGCCCCGGCACGCTTGGCCACCTGTTCGCAGATGCCGCGCAGCTGGTCCGAGTCGCCGTGGTGAATGACCGCGTCGAAGGCCACTTCGTCCTTGTTCCAGTCGGCAACCAGCTTGACCTTGGCTTGCACTTCCTTCGGCAGGCGACCACGCAGGGCTTTGGCCGGCTCGCCGTCCTGGAACACCGCAGCGCTGCCGACCGCCAGCACTGCTGCCAGTTGCGCCTGCAGGTCGGCTTCGTTGTCGGCCAGGCACAGCACATGCTCACGCGGCAGTACTGAGTAAGTGTTGCGCTCACCGGTCGGGCCAGGCAGTACACGGGTGATGCCGCTTTGCGTCTGCTCGGCGAACTGCGCGCACAGGGCAGCGAGGTCGCCGAGCTGGTTGCCTTCGGCCCAGGTCTTGAGCGCGTTCAGCGGCTTGAGCTGCTGGTCGCGAAGGGCGGTGTCGATTTTGGCTTCGCCGTCAGTACGCGCGAAGTGGCGGGCAATGGCGTCAGTCGGGCGGGTCGACAGCAGGCGGTACAGGTACAGCGGGCCGCCGGCTTTCGGGCCGGTGCCGGACAGGCCTTCACCACCGAACGGCTGCACGCCGACCACCGCACCCACGATGTTGCGGTTGACGTACATGTTGCCAGCGTTGACGTTGCCCACCACCTTGGCGATGGTCTCGTCGATGCGGGTATGCACGCCCAAGGTCAGGCCGTAGCCCGAAGCGTTGATCTGTTCGATCAACTGGTCGAGGTCCTTGCGGTTGTAGCGCACCACGTGCAGCACCGGGCCGAAGATCTCGCGCTTGAGCTCGTCGAAGCTTTCCAGCTCGATCAGCGTCGGCATGACGAAGGTGCCGCGCTTGATCTCCTCGCCCTCGGCGATGGCCACCTGGTACACGGCGCGGCCTTTCTCGCGCATGCCCTGGATGTGTTTCTCGATGCCAGCCTTGGCTTCGGCGTCAATCACCGGGCCAATGTCCACCGACAGGCGCTCCGGGTTACCCAGCCGGCTTTCGGCCATGGCGCCCTTGAGCATTTCGATGACACGGTCAGCGGAATCTTCCTGCAGGCACAGTACGCGCAGTGCCGAGCAGCGCTGGCCGGCGCTGTCGAAGGCCGAGGACACCACGTCGATGACCACTTGTTCGGTCAGCGCCGAGGAATCGACGATCATCGCGTTCTGCCCACCGGTTTCGGCGATCAGCGGGATGGGGCGGCCTTGGTTGTCCAGGCGCCCGGCGATGTTGCGTTGCAGCAGGCGGGCAACTTCGGTGGAGCCGGTGAACATCACACCTTTGACGCGCTCATCGCCCACCAGCCCGGCGCCGACGGTTTCACCGCGGCCCGGCAGCAGTTGCAGCACGCCTTCGGGGATGCCGGCGTCGAGCAGCAGGCGCACGGCTTGGGCTGCGACCAGCGGGGTTTGTTCGGCGGGCTTGGCCAGCACCGGGTTGCCGGCAGCCAGGGCTGCGGCCACTTGCCCGGAGAAAATCGCCAGCGGGAAGTTCCACGGGCTGATGCACACCACCGGGCCCAGTGGGCGGCAGTTGTCGTTGCGCAGGTCGTTGCGCGCCTGTACCGCGTAGTAGCGCAGGAAGTCCACGGCTTCGCGCACTTCGGCAATGGCATTGGCGTAGGTCTTGCCGGCTTCGCGCACTAGCAGGCCCATCAGTGGCTGGATGTCGGCCTCCATCAGGTCGGCGGCCCGCTCCAGAATTGCGGCGCGTTCGGCGGGCGGAGTGGCTTGCCAGATGGGCGCTGCGTTGACGGCGCACTGCACGGCATTGTTGACGTCGGCGACCGTGGCTTCCTGTACGTGGCCAACCACATCACGCTGGTCGGATGGGTTCAGTACCGGCGCCGCAGGCTCCTCGCTGGCAGCGCAGCCCAGCAGTGGTGAGGCTTTCCAGTCATTGTGGGCGGTCGCCAGCAGGGCGCAGGACAGTGACGCCAGGCGGTGTTCGTTGGCCAGGTCGATGCCAGCGGAGTTGGCCCGCTCGTTGCCATACAGCTCACGCGGCATCGGGATGCGCGGGTGCGGCAGGCCGATACCGCCTTCCTGGGTGGCCATGCGCTCGATGCTCAGCACCGGGTCTGCCACCAGTTCCTGAATCGACAGCGAGTGGTCGGCGACGCGGTTGACGAACGAGGTGTTGGCGCCGTTTTCGAGCAGGCGGCGAACCAGGTAGGCCAGCAGCGTCTCGTGGGTGCCGACCGGTGCGTACACGCGGCATGGGCGGTTCAGCTTGCCTTCAGCGACTTTGCCTACAACCTGTTCATACAGCGGCTCGCCCATGCCGTGCAGGCACTGGAATTCGTACTGGCCGGGGTAGTAGTTCTGCCCGGCGAGCTGGTAGATGGCCGCCAGGGTGTGGGCGTTATGGGTGGCGAACTGCGGGTAGATGGCTTCCGGCACGGCCAGCAGCTTGCGCGCACAGGCAATGTAGGAAATGTCGGTGTACACCTTGCGGGTGTACACCGGGTAGCCTTCCAGGCCCTCGACCTGGGCGCGCTTGATTTCGCTGTCCCAGTAGGCGCCTTTAACCAGGCGGATCATCAGGCGGTGGCGGCTGCGTTTGGCCAGGTCGATGACGTAGTCGATCACGTACGGGCAGCGCTTCTGGTAAGCCTGGATGACAAAGCCGATGCCGTTCCAGCCGGCCAGCGACGGCTCGAAGCACAGGCGCTCGAGCAGGTCCAGCGACAGCTCCAGGCGGTCGGCTTCTTCGGCGTCGATGTTGAGGCCGATGTCATATTGCTTGGCCAGCAGGGTCAGCGACAGCAGGCGCGGGTACAGCTCGCTCATCACCCGCTCGTACTGGGCGCGGCTGTAGCGCGGGTGCAGGGCCGAGAGCTTGATCGAGATGCCCGGGCCTTCATAGATGCCGCGCCCGTGCGAAGCCTTGCCGATGGAGTGGATGGCCTGCTCGTAGGACGCCAGGTACTTCTGTGCGTCGTGCTCGGTCAGCGCCGCTTCGCCGAGCATGTCGTAGCTGTAGCGGAAGCCCTTGGACTCGAACTTGCTGGCGTTAGCCAGGGCTTCGGCGATGGTCTCGCCGGTGACGAACTGCTCGCCCATCAGGCGCATGGCCATGTCGACGCCCTTGCGGATCATCGGCTCGCCGCTCTTGCCGATGATGCGGGTGAGCGAGGAGGTCAGGCCGGATTCATTGTGCGTGCTGACCAGCTTGCCGGTCAGCAACAGGCCCCAGGTCGCGGCGTTGACGAACAGCGACGGGCTGTTGCCCAGGTGTGGCTGCCAGTTGCCGGTGCTGATCTTGTCGCGGATCAACGCATCGCGGGTGCCTTTGTCAGGGATGCGCAGCAGCGCTTCGGCCAGGCACATCAAGGCCACGCCTTCCTGCGACGACAGCGAAAACTCCTGCAACAGGCCCTGCACGATACCGGCGCGGCCGCCTGCGCTCTTCTGGTTGCGCAGTTTGTCGGCCAGGGTCGCGGCGAGCTTGTTGGTGGCCTCGGCCTGGGCGGCTGGCAGGCGTGCCTGCTCCAGCAGCATCGGCACGACTTCTTGCTCCGGGCGGCGATAGGCGGCGGTGATCGCCGAGCGCAGTACCGATTGCGGCAGGATGCTTTCGGCAAACTCCAGGAAGCACTGGTGGGCATGGTCGGCGGCGACTTCGCCGGCGTCATCGCCCAGGTTTGCCGCTTGGCCGTTGAGGTCTTGCAGGGTGGCGCCACCCTCGAGCTTCTCGAGATAGTTGAAGATCGCTTGCTTGATCAACCAGTGCGGCGTGCGGTCGATGGACTGCGCAGCTGCTTTGAGTCGCTCACGGGTAGGGTCGTCAAGTTTGACCCCAAGGGTGGTCGTCGCCATTTCTTATCCTCATTATTGCCACGGGTGTGGCCTTAGCTGGAGGCAAGATTAGCCTGTAGGACAATTCGGGTGCAACCGGGTGCAACCCTATTTTTCGAAAGGCTGGGCGCAACTCGTCCGATGGTGCCCGCGCACCGGCTGGAAAGGGCGGCCTTGGTGCGTTTTGTTATGTAAAAACGGCTGTTTGCTCCGAAATGGCGCATAAAAAGCGTTTTTTCTGAAAAGTCACGAAGCGGTGCAACTTGCAAATGAAAAATGGTTGCACCTGGTTCGCGTTGTTGCATAGGATGCGCCGCCTGGGTGCAACCGCTTTGCGACGCGACGGTTGCATGAGATAAAAACAAACGCCAGGGCACAACCAATGGGCAATCCTCTAACGATCACCTTCGTGGTCTACATCGCGGCAATGGTGCTGATCGGCTTCGCCGCCTATCGCTCCACCAAGAACCTTTCCGATTACATCCTCGGTGGACGCAGCCTCGGCAGCGTGGTTACCGCGCTTTCTGCCGGTGCTTCCGACATGAGCGGCTGGCTGCTGATGGGCCTGCCGGGCGCCATCTACTTCGCCGGCCTGTCTGAAGCCTGGATCGCCATCGGTCTGACCGTCGGCGCCTACCTGAACTGGCTGTTCGTCGCTGGTCGCCTGCGTGTGCAGACCGAATACAACGGTGATGCCCTGACCCTGCCGGACTACTTCGCCAGCCGCTTCGAAGACAACAGCGGGCTGCTGCGGATCATCTCGGCCATCGTCATCCTGGTGTTCTTCACCATCTACTGTGCTTCTGGCATCGTGGCCGGCGCTCGCTTGTTCGAGAGCACCTTCGACATGCCCTACGAGACCGCCCTGTGGGCCGGTGCTGCGGCCACCATCGCCTACACCTTCGTCGGTGGTTTCCTGGCGGTGAGCTGGACTGACACTGTGCAGGCCTCGCTGATGATCTTCGCGCTGATCCTGACCCCGATCATCGTGCTGATTTCCACCGGTGGCTTCGATACAACATTCCTGGCTATCGAAGCGGTCAACCCGGCGCACTTCGACATGTTCAAGGGCGCGACCTTCATCGGCATCATCTCGCTGATGGGCTGGGGCCTGGGCTACTTCGGCCAGCCGCACATCCTGGCGCGCTTCATGGCCGCCGATTCGGTCAAGTCGATTGCCAAGGCTCGCCGCATCTCGATGACCTGGATGATCCTGTGCCTGGCAGGCACCTGTGCGGTCGGCTTCTTCGGTATCGCCTACTTCTCGGCGCACCCGGAGCTGGCGGGCCCGGTGACTGAAAACCACGAGCGCGTGTTCATCGAGCTGGCCAAGATCCTGTTCAACCCGTGGATCGCCGGTGTGCTGCTGTCGGCCATTCTGGCTGCGGTGATGAGCACCCTGAGCTGCCAGTTGCTGGTGTGCTCCAGCGCCCTGACCGAAGACTTCTACAAGGCGTTTCTGCGCAAGAATGCGTCGCAGGTCGAGCTGGTGTGGGTTGGCCGCCTGATGGTGCTGGCGGTAGCGTTGGTGTCGATCGCCCTGGCGGCGAACCCGAACAACCGTGTGCTGGGCCTGGTGGCCTACGCCTGGGCTGGCTTCGGTGCTGCCTTTGGCCCGGTGGTGCTGCTGTCGGTGCTGTGGAAAGGCATGACCCGTAACGGGGCGCTTGCTGGCATCGTGGTGGGCGCGCTGACGGTGATCTTCTGGAAGCAACTGGACACTGGCTTGTACGAAATCATCCCAGGCTTCCTGTTCGCGACCCTCGCCATCGTGCTGGTGAGCAAGCTGGGCAGCCCGTCGGGCAGCATGGTTTCGCGTTTCGAGACCGCCAACAAGGTCTATCACGCTGACAAGTAACGCCTGCTGAATCGGCGCTGCCTGTAAATCGCGGGGCAAGCCCGCTCCCACGACAGCCCTAGCGGTTTCGTGGGGGTGGGCTCGCCCCGCGATGCTTTTGTGCGTCACCGGCCCAACAAGGTAAACTTGCCGCCTTCGCAGGAGCCGCCATGAATTATCGTCACGCCTTCCACGCCGGCAACCACGCCGACGTCCTCAAACACATCGTGCTGACCCGCCTCATCGCCTTGATGTCGCGCAAGGAGCAGCCGTTCGCCTATATCGACACCCATGCCGGCCTCGGCCTGTACGACCTGCAGGGCGACCAGGCGACCCGCACCGGTGAATACCTCGAAGGCGTTGCCCGCCTGTGGGGCCGCGATGACCTGCCGGCGGCAACTGCCGACTATATGCGCGTCATCAAGCGCCTTAACCAGGACGGCGAACTGCGCTACTACCCAGGTTCGCCCGAGCTTGCCCGGCGCCTGATGCGCCAGCAGGACCGCGCGCAGCTCAACGAGAAGCACCCCGAAGACGGGGCGCTGCTCAAAGAGAACATGAAGAAAGACCCTCGGGTCACCGTGCACCTGGGGGAGGGCTGGCATATCCCGCGGGCGCTGCTGCCGGTGCAGGAAAAGCGCGCCATCATGCTGGTCGACCCGCCGTTCGAGCAGGCCGATGAACTCAAGCGTTGCACTGTGGCCATGAAAGAGGCCATCGGCCGCATGCGCCAGACCGTCGCAGCCATTTGGTACCCGATCAAGGACCAGCGTTCGCTGACCCGGTTCTACCAGGACCTGACCAGCACCGGGGCGCCAAAACTGCTGCGCGTGGAGTTGTACGTGCACCATCAGGACAGCCCGCAGGGGCTGAACGGTTCGGGCCTGGCCATCGCCAACCCGCCTTGGGGCCTTGAGGAAGAGCTCAAGGAACTGCTGCCGTGGCTGGCCAAGGAGCTTGCGCAAACGGCGGGCAGTTTCCGCATGGATTGGCTGATCGCCGAATAATCCCGTGGGAGATTCTATGGTTTCGGGCAAGTCGCTTTTGATTGTGTAGGAGCGGCCTTGTGTCGCGAAAGGGCTGCGAAGCAGCCCCAGGATCTGTGCACCCACCAGAATCGCTGGGGCTGCTTCGCAGCCCTTTCGCGACACAAGGCCGCTCCTACACTGACCGCGTAGACGGCATCGATATGGGATGGGCGAGCTATGTGGGAGCGGGCTTGCCCCGCGATGGTGCTGCAGATGCCGCCATCGCGAGGCAAGCCCCGCTCCTGCGTCTGTTCATCGCGCCCGGCGATGTTTGCGTTATAATCCCGCCCCTTTAGCCGTCACCCACCCCAGAGGCCGGTGGCGCACTTCTATCGAATTGAGAGGCTAGACCCTTGGCACTGACGATTCTTGGCCTGTCCGGCGCCCTTAGCCATGACCCTTCCGCGGCCCTGTACATCGACGGCAAACTGATTGCCGCCGCCGAAGAAGAGCGCTTCGTGCGTGACAAACATGCGAAGAACCGCATGCCTTACGAGTCGGCAAAGTTCTGCCTTGAGCAGGCCGGCATCAAGCCGTCCGACGTTGACGTGGTGGCCATTCCGTTCGCCCCGATCAGCCTGTTCGGCAAGGCGCGCTGGCACTATGCCAAGCGCTACTGGTACGCCCCGGACCGCGCCCTTGATGCGTTGCTGATGGGTAACCGCCGTTATAAGCGCTACCGCAACAAGATTGTCTGGTGCCTTGAGCAACTGGGCTTTGACCCGAAAAAAGTCAAGATCGAGCCGGTCGAGCACCACTTGGCCCACGCCTCCAGCGCGTACCACTGCTCGGGCTTCAAGGAAAAGACCGCAATCCTGGGCATCGATGGCAAGGGCGAGTACGCCACGACCTTCTTCGGCTACGGCGAAAACGGCAAGATCCACAAGATCAAGGAATTCTTCGACCCTGACTCGCTCGGCGGCCTGTACGGTGCTATCACCGAGTTTCTCGGTTTCGAGATGCTCGACGGCGAATTCAAGGTCATGGGCATGGCGCCCTACGGCGATGCCAGCAAATACGACTTCTCGCGCCTGGCCAGCTTTGAAAACGGCGAACTGGTGATCAACACCGAGTACGCCAACGTGATTGGCCTGCGCCGCTATAAAGAGAAGGGCAAGGGCTTCTACTTCTCGCCCAAGCTGATCGAGTGGCTGGGCCCGAAACGCGAAGGCGACATCGCTGACGAGCCGTACATCCATTACGCCGCCAGCATGCAGGCGCTGTTCGAAAAGCTCGCCCTGCAGATGATCGACCATTACCTGGGCGACACCCTGCGCGAAACCGGCAAGCTGGCCTTCGCCGGCGGCTGCGCGTTGAACGTCAAGCTGAACCAGAAGATCATCGCCCGCCCGGACGTCAAGGAGCTGTTCGTCCAGCCGGCTTCCGGCGACGCCGGGACCGCGGTGGGTGCTGCGGCCTATGTGTCCCACGCCCGTGGCGTGCCGGTCGAGAAGATGGAACACGTCTACCTCGGCCCTGCGTACTCCAACGAAGACGTGATCGCGGCCTGCGCCCGTCACCCGAGCCAGCCAAAATGGCGCAAGCTCGACAACATGCCGGAGCAAATCGCCAAGATCATGGTCGATGGCAACCCGGTGGCCTGGTTCCAGGGCCGCATGGAGTTCGGCCCGCGTGCGCTGGGTGGTCGTTCGATCATCGGCTGCCCAAGCGTTGCCGGCGTAGCCGACCGCATCAACCACCAGATCAAGTTCCGCGAGCGTTGGAGGCCTTTCTGCCCGTCGATGCTCGACACCGTCGCGCCGCAGATGATCAAGATCGATCACCCGGCCCCGTTCATGACCTTCACCTTCGAAGTGTCCGAAGAATGGAAAACCCGTGTGCCCGAAGTGGTTCACGAAGACGGCACGTCCCGCGCCCAGGTGCTCAAGCGCGAGTACAACCCGCGCTACTACGACATGATGAAAGCGCTGGAAGTGCTGACCGGCAACGGTGTGTCGCTGAACACCTCGCTGAACCGCCGTGGCGAGCCGATGATCTGCTCGCCTACCGACGCGCTGAACATGTTCTTCGGCTCGGACCTGCAATACCTGATCATGGAAGACATCCTGGTAGTCAAGGACGGCGCGGCGGCTTATGACCAACCGCTCTGAAGCGCGGGTCTTGCAGTTCTGTCATAGCTATGACGGGCCGTTTCTCGACTGTGCCCGTCAATATGCCAGCCTGTTCCAGGGTAGCGGCTACAAGGTCACCACCGTGTTCCTGACCGGCGCCGCGGACCCACAGGTAGCCGCAGGCTGCGCCAGCGACGAAGTGCTGTTCATGCAGTTCAGCTCGGCCGCTGTGCGCGGCCTCAAGCTGGGGGCGATTGCCGCGCTGCGCAAAATTGCCGCGCAGCGTCATTTCAGCTTCTGCATCGCCCACCGTGCCAAGCCGATCTACGTCGCCTTGCTGGCTACCAAACTGCAGGTAATCGGGGTGCACCACGCCTTCGGGGACTACGCGCGCAAAGGCCGGCAGTTATTTGCCAACCTGTTTCGCAAGCGCCTGAGCCTGCTCGGTGTTTCCGATGCGGTGCGCGACGACATGCGCCGTTGCCTGGCGCAGTGGCCTGCCGAGCGTATCCAGACCCTCTACAACCGCATCGATGTGCAGGCGCTCAAGGCCAGCCTTGTGCCGCGTGCGCAGGCGCGTGAAGCGTTGGGCCTGCCGGCGCAGGCGTGGGTGGTCGGCAACGTCGGCCGCCTGCACCCGGACAAGGACCAGGCAACTTTGCTGCGTGGTTTTGCCCAGGCATTGCCCGGGCTGCCCAGCGGTGCTCGCCTGGCCATTCTTGGCAAGGGGCACCTTGAGGCCAGGCTCAAAGCACTTGCCGCAGAACTTGGCATCGATTCCAGTGTGGATTTCGTCGGCCAGGTAGCGGATGCGCGGCGGTACTTCCAGGCTTTCGACGTGTTCGCCTTGAGCTCGGATCACGAGCCGTTCGGCATGGTTCTGCTCGAAGCCATGGTTGCTGGCGTGCCTGTGCTGGCTACGGCCTGCGGTGGTGCCCGCGAGGTGGTTGAAGGCGTCGGCGTGCTGTTCCCGCTGGGCGACGCAGCGCAGTTGGCCCAAGGCCTGCAGCACTTGGCCGGGTTGGCCGATGAGCAACGCACAGCCTGCGCGCAGCACATGCTGCAGCGGCTCAATGAGCGGTTCAGCGATCAGGCGGTACGTGACACCTTCTGGCAGTTGCCGCATGTGCGTGAACTGGGAGCGCAGGCCTGATGCTCAATTACCTTCAAGCCTGGCGCGAACGCGGCTGGCAGGTGATCGATGCGCTTGCCTATCGCCAGGCGTGGGATCGTTTTGGCGGCAGTGTCGCCACCCATCCGCTGGTGATCGAGACGCTTGCCGAGCTTGCGCAGATTCCGGTGCGCTACCTGGGTTGGTCGCAAAACGGTGAATTGCAGGCCGCAGTACCCGTTTGGGGGCGGCATATCGCGCTGTCCAAGGACGTCCTCAAGCGTCATGGCAAGAAAGGCCTGTTCGACCTGGGCAACGCCGAGATCATTCTGCCTGCCGCAACGGGTGCAGGGGCGCCGCTACGCCATGCTGGGCGCTACCTCTGCGAGCTGAGCGAGGGCCGCTTCGCCGGGCTCCGGCCCCAGCCTGAGCAACTGGCCATGGCGCGCCCGCACGAGGCGCTTTCGAAGAAATTCCGTTACAACCAGCGCCGCGAGTTGCGCCTGCTGGAGGAGGCCGGGGGCGTGGTGCGACCGGTCAGCGAGTTTGCGCCAGCGCAGATTGCCAGCATGTATTGCGACCTGTTTCAGCGCCGCTGGGGCTTTCCTGCGGTGGGTGGCGAGCGGCTGGCGGAGGTGCTTGAGGCGTTGCAGTCGTTGCTGATCGGTTCGGTGGTGTTTCTCGAAGACGCGCCGATTGCGATTCAACTGGTTTACCGAGTTGAAGCCCCAGAGTGGATCAGCGTGGAGTACGTCAATGGGGGTGTAGACCCCGAGACTCGCGCCTTCAGCCCTGGCAGCGTGTTGAGTTTCCTGAACACGCAGGCCGCTTGGGAAGACGCCCACGCGCGGGGCAAGGCCCTGCGCTTCTCGTTCGGCCGTGCCGACCGCGAGTACAAAGAGCGCTGGTGCCATCCAGTGCCAGTGTTCCAGTCATGAATCGCAAGCAGGCGCTGCTCAGGCGCCATCGGCGTAACAAGCGCATCGGCGTGCTGGTGGGGTTGGTTGCGCTGGTGCTGATCGGAGCGGCGACCTGGTGGTGGTTGCCCCTGCTGTTGCTGCCGCTGCTGTGGGTCGCCCACGAGGCGTGGTTCGCTGACCACCTGTTCTACGCCGCCACTCAGGACTATGCCTATCGCTTCCCGGCAGGCAGCGAACAGGTTGGCGTGGCGTGGGTGGATGGGCATCTGCAGGCGCCTGGCCTGCAACTTGGCGGTGATGAAACCCTGGTCTTGCAGGTCACCCTTCGTTGCGCCTGGCTTGGGCGGCTGCTAGACCCGGGTGTGCGCCTGAGCTGCGCCGGGGGGCATGACCTGCAGGTCTTCGAGCGCGGCGTACGCGGCAAGCGCTTTCTCAACCTAAGTGGCCTGGCGCCTGCGCTGTGCGATGGCAGCCTGGCTGTGCGCGGCCGCTTCTGCCGGCTGGTCGGCGAGCCACGGCTGTGGGTGCTGCGCCAGCCCGACCTGCTCAGCAAGCGGGTCATGGTCATCGCTCCGCACGCCGACGATGCCGAAATCGCCGCCTATGGCCTATACAGCCAGGCCGCCGAGGCGTGGATCGTCACCCTCACCGCGGGTGAAATCGAAGCCGAGCATTATCAGCAGATGGGCCTTGGGCGAGCGCAAGCGGCCCGCCTGAAAGGCCGGCTGCGCGCATGGGACAGCCTGGCAGTACCCCGTTGGGCGGGCGTGGCGCAGGAGCGCTGCGCACAGCTGGGCTACTTCTGCTTGCAGCTGCAGGCGATGCGTGACGCGCCCGACCAGCCAATCGGCTCGCGTGAGGCTGACCTTTGCGACACCCGGCCATTTCGCGCCTTGAACAGCCTGCAATTGCCCGGTGACGACGGCCTGCCAACCTGGAACAACCTGTTGGCCGACCTGCGCGCGCTGCTGCTGAAGGCCCGGCCCCAGGTGATCGTGATGCCGCACCCCACGCTAGACCCGCACCCGGACCATGTCTGTGCTCGGCAGGCGCTGGTCGAGGCGCTGCAAGGCCTGGACTGGCAGCCTGAACTGATGCTGGGTTACGCCAACCACCTGCATGACAACGACCGGTGGCCCATGGGCGACAGCGGCGCAGGCATTGCCTTGCCGCCGATGCTGGATGAGCGGGGCGACTGGGCCCCTTGCAGCCTGTCACTTGATCTGCCACGCCAGCACGACAAGGCGATGGCGCTGGGTATGATGCACGATCTACAGCCACCGCAGCCGTTCAAGCGTCGTTTGCGCCGTGCTATCCAGCGCTGGCTTGCCGGGCGTCGTGGCTCGCCGTACGGTGAGAACGAGTTCTTCCGCAAGGCGGTACGCCGACACGAGCTGTTCTGGATACTTGATCACGAAAGCTGATGTAAGGATTGCATCCTAGGTGAGTTTCTATTGAAAACGTCGAACCCACGCATACTGTTCATCATTCCCTATTTCGGGCAATGGCCGTTCTGGATGCCGCTGTTTCTGGAAAGCTGCCGGCGTAATGCCGACATCGACTGGCTGCTGTTCAGCGACTGCGGCGTGCCTGCCAACCTGCCGGCCAACGTGCGCATCGAAGCCATCAGCTACACCGATTACTGCCAATTGGTCTCGGCACGTCTGGGTATCGATTTCGCCCCCGCGCAGGCCTACAAGCTCTGCGACCTCAAGCCTGCCTTGGGTTACATCCATGAAGACCGGCTGCAGGGCTATGACTTTTGGGCGTTCGGCGACATTGACCTGATCTACGGCGACCTGCGCGGGTATTTCACCAATGAGCGGCTGGCCCGCCACGATTTCTTCTCCACCCACGAGCGCCGCGTAGCTGGCCACCTGTGCCTGATGCGCAATACGCCGTGCAAGCGTTCGCTGTTCATGCGCATGAAAGACTGGCGCCGGCGGCTCACCGACCAGGTGCACCACGCGCTGGATGAAGGCGCGTTCACCCGCGTGTTCCTGCGCCACAAGAACTTCCCCAAGCCTGTGTTCAACCTGCTGGGCAAGCTGTACCCGCTGCGTCGGCGCAGTGAGTTCAAAGAAGCGTTCAGCACCCCTGGCGGCTGTATTGCGTGGCAGGATGGCACATCGAACTTCCCGCGGCGCTGGTTCTGGCGCGACGGGCGCTTGACCAATGATCTGGATGGCAAGCAGGAGTTTCCGTACTTCCATTTTGTTTGCTGGAAGCGCAACGAATGGGCCGACCTCAAGCCTGACCCGCAACACCTGCAGCAAGTCGCGGGCGCCAGCGCCTGGGTCATCAGCGAGAACGGGTTTCATCAGGAAGAACTATGAAGCAGCGTTTCAAGGTCCTGCAATTGCAGCCTGACTACAACATCAAGCACCACGATTTCGCCGACCTGGCCGAGCAGATTTTCAAGGCGCTGCCGGCTGATCGTTTCGAAACCACCATGGCCTTCCTCAAAGGGCGCCCTGGCCCGCTCGATGCGGTGAGCCGTGCCGACCGTTCGGTGTATTTCGAGTTTTCCGACAAGGCCCTCAAGGGCATGCGCCTGAGGGCTTCCTGGCAGCTGTTTCAGTTTTGCCGGCGGGAAAAGTTCGATGTGGTGATCTGCAACCGCTTCAAGCCGGTGAACATGCTGCTGCAGCTCAACCGCTGGCTGAAGGTGCCGCTGTGTATCGGCATTTCCCACGGGTTCGGCGAGTACGACCGTGTCTACCGTCGGCGTCAGGCCCAGCGCCTGATCGATCAGCGCTGGCAGTTCGTGGGTGTGTCTCCTGCGGTCAGGCAGTACCTGATCGACCTCGACTGTGGTTTCACCGCTGAAAACACCCATGGCATCACCAATGCCATCGATATCGAGCAGGCTGAGGCGTTGCAACTGGATCGTCCGACTGCCAGGCAACAGCTGGGTCTGCCTGCTGACGTGCGCCTGATCGGGGCATTGGGGCGGCTGGTGCCGATCAAGGGGCACACGTACCTGATCGAGGCGTTTGCCGCGCTCAAGGACAAGTACCCTGATACTCACCTGGCGATCATTGGCGCAGGTCGAGAGCAGGCGCAGTTGCAGCAGCAGATCGAGCAAGCCGGCCTGGCGGGACGCGCCCATTTGCTGGGGTTCAGGGAAAATGCCCTGCAATATGTGCGCGCGTTCGATATCTGGACCATGCCGTCGTTGGCCGAAGGCCTTGGTCTGGCATTGCTGGAAGGGATGAGTGGCCATCTGCCGGTTATCGCCTCCAGCGTCCCTGCCATGTTGCCGCTGATCGAAGGTGCCGGCGGGCTACCGGTGGCGCCTGCCGATGTGGCCGGCTTGACCGCAGCGCTGGACACCTACCTGGCCCTCGACCCGGCATCTCTGCGTGCCAAGGGCGAGCAGGCCTACCACTACCTCAAGCATGAGCACGACATCGAAGAGTTCCGCCAGCGCTATCTGGCGCTGATCGAGTCAGGCCTGCACGCTGCACCGAAGGAGCTGTCATGAGTGTTACCCAACCGTTGGTCACGGTGATCATCGCATCGTACAACCACGGGCCCTACATTGAGGAAAGCATCCTCAGTGTCATCAACCAGACCTACAGCAATATCGAATTGCTGGTGGTCGATGATGGCTCCAGTGACGACAGCGTCGAACGTATCCAGCGGCTGCAGGCCGTGCACGGCTTCGATTTTCGCGTGCAGAAGAACATGGGCCTTACGCACACTCTCAACGAGGCCATTGCCCGCGCCCAGGGCAGCCTGATCGCACCGTTCGGTTCCGACGACATCATGATGCCGGACCGCATCGCCATTCAGGTCGAGTACATGGCCGACAAGCCCGAGGTGGGCATCTGCGCCGGCAACATCGAATTGATCGATTCCGACGGCGCGTTGTTCCCCGAGGCTCGGCAGCGCCGGGATGTGCCGTTCCGGCGCCTGGATTTCGACGACATGTTCCTTGAGCGCAAGCCCTATCCGCCGGCCCCGACCTTGCTATTCCGCCGCGAGGCCCTGGAAAAGGTCGGCGGCTTCGACCCGCGCATCCGCCTTGAAGACTTGCTCATCGAGTTGAAGGTCACCCACGCGGGTTACTTCATCGACGGGTTGAGCGTGGTGATGGCGCGCTATCGCAAGCACGCCACCAACTCGTACAAGAACCACCGTTTCATGATCGACAATATCCTGCGCACCTATGCCCTGTTCAGCGACCACCCTCGCTATGAAGAGGTCAAGTACAAGGCGCTGAACTCGATGTTCCTCAAGACCGCCAACCGTGACCGCGCCTTGGCCCGTGAACTGCTTGCGCAGATTCCGTTCAGCGCCTTTACGCGCAAGACCTGGCGCGGCCTGGGGCGCTTGTGGTTCATGCCTCTGGAAAAAAACTGAGCGGAGCAGGCCATGGGCTGGTTGCAGCGTTACCGTGAAAAGCAGGCCAAGCGTGCCATTCGCAAACTGCCCCACCTTGAGCGTGGCCAGGCGCGTTTCAAGGCGCGCTACCCCGACTACGCGTTCGGGGTTGGCAGCTATGGCGTGCCGCTGGTGCATGACTGGCAGGAAGGCGCCACCCTGCGCATCGGCGCGTTCTGCTCCATAGCCGAGGGCGTGCAGATCTTCCTCGGTGGCCATCATCGGGTCGACTGGGTCACCACCTATCCGTTTCCGGCGATGCTCGAGCAGGCGCGCGATATCCCCGGCTACGCCTTCAGCCGTGGCGACGTCGAAGTGGGTAGCGACGTGTGGTTGTGTTCCGGCTGCGTGCTGCTGTCCGGGGTCACCATCGGCCATGGCGCTGTTGTTGCTGCCTCGGCAGTCGTCAGCCGAGACGTGCCGCCTTATGCGGTAGTGGCTGGAAACCCCGCCCAGGTGGTCAAGTGGCGCTTCCCTGAAGAGGTGCGTGCACAGCTGCTTGCTGCGGCCTGGTGGGAGTGGCCGCAGGAAGAGATTGGCGAAGTGGTGGGCAAGCTTTGCAACACCGATATCCAGGCCTTTCTGGACTACGCCCGCCAGCGCAAGCGTTGACCTGCGGCCACCGCACGGGTGGCCGCAAATCAGCGGTGATCAGGCGTTGCCAGCGGCACTGATGCAGCGCTGAACCCGCGCCGTGGCACTGGCGCTGGCCTGCTCGGCATACCCTTGCAGCAACTGCGCGGTGTTTTCCTCGAACAACCAGGTGCGGTCTTCGGGATAACGTTGCATATGGCGCAGGTTGCGTTGGCGCAGCTTGAGCGGCAGCGGGCTGGGCCGGATACGCATGTCGGCCAGGTCGATCAGCGCAAACGCGTCGTTGTGTACCAGCACGTTGCCCAGGTGCAGGGAGCGGAAATACACCCCCTGTTCGTGCATGCGCGCCAGGTAGTTGCCAAAGCGCAGTACCAATGCCTGACGCTGTGCTGGCGACGGGCTCTGTTGCAGCGCCTCACGCAGGGTCTGGCCAGGCAAGGGCTGGTAATGCACGGCGGTGCTGGCATCGGCGAACCGGTACAAGCCCAGTATCGTCGGGGTGGTGAAGCCCAGCTGTGCCAATTGCTGGCTGTTGCGCACGAAGCGCGCCGCATAGGGGTTGATGAAGCCCGAACTGTACCAGGCGCGACGGCGGAACAGCTTGAGGAAGCTGCCGTCTGCCAGGCGCAGGACCTTCGGCCCGAGGCCATCCTGTTCGATCACGCTGGCAGCCGCGGTCAACTGCTCGGCTTGGGCCGGGGACAGGTCGCGCAGGGCGGGCGTTGCGATACGCCCGCTACGTTGGGCGATGTTCAGGGCCGCGAGCAGGGCCAGGGGAATCCACAGCAGGAACCAGTGCTCCTTGGGCCGGGACATGATGCCGCCGCCTTCGGTCAGGCCCGCAGCAATGCCATACACCAGCAGGCTCGAGGCCAGGACGAACAGCGGATGGCTGCGGTTGCGCCAGCCGCTATAAAGGCCCAGAAGCAGCATGCCGGCCCAAGGCAGGAAGCCGAGTACGCCGACATAGTAGAGCGTGCCGATCGGGAAGCTGTGGGGCTCGCTGAAGGGGATGCGAAAGCCAAGGTCCAGCGCCAGATGGGCGTCATAGCCATGCCCGAGCCATGGCTGCTGGGCAACCAGTTGCAGTGCCGCGGTCCACAGTTCGATGCGGTAGGAGCCGCCGCGGTTCAGCCCCATGTGGGGAAACATCACAACTGCACCAATAGCTACAACCAGCAGGGCACCCACGAGCAAGGCCGAACGGCGGTCCCTGTGCAGGAAGGCGAGCCAGAACGCAGCGGCGGTGAGTGCCACGAGCGGCGTTCGCGAGCCGGTGGCCAGCACCACGAGGCCCATCACACCCAAGGCGCAGGCGCTCAGGGTCAGTACCCGCAGATCTTTGCTGGTCATGCACAGCGCCAGCCAGTAAATGGTGAAGAAACCGAATACGTGTGAGCTGAGCAGCGGGTTGTCCAGTGCCCCACCGCCTATAAGGCGAAGCTTGGGGGCGTAGAACCTGAAATAGTCGACCAGATGTGGCAGGGTAAGCAGCAGCGCGACAAGGGCGCTCGCCATCAAGACCGGTTGCAGCGCCTCCAGGCGGTGACGCAACAGCAGGGCCATGCCTGCGAACAGCATGAAGATGTGCAGCGGCCGCTTGATCAAGCCAGAGACGCTATCCTCGGTATCGCTCCAGGCAATACTGACGATCGCATAGCCAGCGAACGCCAGGAACACCAGCACCAGTGGTTCGCGCAGCATCTGGCGCCATTCGCCTGGGCGCAGGCACAGCGCGATCAGGGCGGGTGCGCTGAAGAGGGCGTAATAAGCCTTGTGCATGTGGCTACGGTCGGGCAGCAGAAACAGCGCGCTCAGCAGCAAAAACAGCCCTGCTGGCAACACCCACAGGCAGATCGAGTCGAAGAGGCGGTCGGCGCCGGTCTTGATACAGCTCGGTTGCATGGTCATTATCGATGGCGAAAAAGGTTGGCCATGGTAGCGCAACTTGCCCGTGAATGCGCTCCCATCGGGGCTGCCCAATGGTGTGCCGGCGCTCCGGGCAAGCTGTGTTAAAGTCTGCGTCCCATTCCAGATTGCTCACCTGTCATGACCGAATCCAGCGGCGCCTCCAGCCCATCGAGCCTGAAGATCTATTTCCGCCTGCTTGGCTATGTGCGGCCCTATGTCGGCCTGTTCCTGCTGAGTATCGTGGGCTTTCTGATCTTCGCCTCGACCCAGCCGATGCTTGGCTACATCCTCAAGTACTTCGTTGACGGCCTGTCCAACCCGGCCGCCAGCCTGTTCCCCAACGTCCCTTACCTGCGCGACATGCAATTGATGCACACCGTCCCGGTGCTGATCATCCTGATCGCCGCCTGGCAGGGCCTGGGCTCGTACCTGGGTAACTACTTCCTGGCCAAGGTCTCGCTTGGCCTGGTCCACGACCTGCGCGTGCAACTGTTCAACAACCTGCTCACGCTGCCCAACCGTTATTTCGACCAGAACAACTCCGGGCACCTGATCTCGCGCATCACCTTCAACGTGACCATGGTCACCGGTGCTGCAACCGATGCCATCAAGGTGGTCATCCGCGAAGGCATGACGGTCATCTTCCTGTTTGGCTCGTTGTTGCTGATGAACTGGCGCCTGACGCTGGTGATGATCGCGATCCTGCCGCTGATTGCGCTGATGGTCGGTACCGCCAGCAAGAAATTCCGCAAGCAGAGCAAGAAGATCCAGGTGGCAATGGGCGATGTCACCCATGTCGCTTCCGAAACCATCCAGGGCTACCGTGTGGTGCGCAGCTTTGGTGGCGAGGTCTACGAGAGCCAGCGGTTCCTCAAGGCCAGCCGCAGCAATACCGACAAACAGTTGCGCATGACCCGCACCGGCGCCATCTACACGCCGCTGCTGCAACTGGTGATCTACATCGCCATGGCCATCCTGATGTTCCTGGTGCTTTACCTGCGTGGCGATTCCTCTGCCGGTGACATGGTTGCCTACATCACCCTGGCCGGGCTGTTGCCCAAGCCTATCCGGCAGTTGTCGGAGGTGAGTTCGACCATTCAGAAAGGCGTGGCCGGTGCCGAGAGCATCTTCGAGCAACTGGACGAAGAGCAGGAAATCGACAAGGGCACCGTTGAGCGCGACGCGCTGACCGGCCGCCTTGAAGTTCGCAACCTCAGCTTCACCTACCCGGGGACTGACCGGCAGGTACTCAGCGATATCAATTTCACTGTGGAGCCTGGGCAGATGGTTGCGCTGGTGGGGCGTTCGGGCAGTGGCAAGTCCACGCTTGCGGCGCTGATCCCGCGGTTTTACCACCACAGCACCGGTGAGATTTTGCTGGATGGCATCGAAGTCGAGGACTTCAAGCTGCTCAACCTGCGCCGGCATATTGCCCAGGTCAACCAGCATGTCACCCTGTTCAGTGACACCATTGCCAACAATATCGCCTACGGCGACCTGGCCGGTGCGCCCCGCGAGGCTATCGAGGCCGCAGCCGAAGCGGCCTATGCCAAGGAGTTCGTCCAGCAGTTGCCGCACGGTTTCGACACCCAGGTGGGCGAGAACGGCGTGCTGCTGTCTGGTGGCCAGCGCCAGCGCCTGGCTATCGCCCGGGCGTTGCTCAAGGATGCACCACTGCTGATTCTCGACGAGGCGACTTCGGCGCTGGACACCGAGTCCGAGCGGCACATCCAGGCCGCCCTGGACCGGGTGATGCGCGACCGCACCACGTTGGTCATCGCTCACCGCCTGTCGACCATCGAGAAGGCCGACCTGATTCTGGTCATGGACCAGGGGCGTATCGTCGAGCGCGGCAGCCATGCCCAGCTCATGGCGCAGAATGGCTACTATGCCCGCCTGCACGCCATGGGCCTGGACGAGCCAGGTACTGGCGATCTCACCTGACACGGCTGGCCCGGAGCCTGCTGCCGGCGCCCACGGGCGTCGGTCGATCTCTGGGCGGCTGTGCTAATATCCTGCCCCTGTTCACTTTTTCATTTCGGGTTGCCCATGAAGTTGTCCATGCCGCGTTTCGATCAAGCTCCGGTACTGGTGGTCGGCGATGTCATGCTCGACCGCTACTGGCATGGCGGTACTTCACGCATATCGCCTGAAGCACCGGTGCCGGTGGTCAAGGTCGACCAGATCGAAGACCGTCCAGGCGGCGCGGCCAACGTTGCGCTCAATATTGCAGCCCTCGGCGCGCCCGCAGCGCTGGTGGGCGTCACCGGCCAGGACGAGGCTGCCGACAGCCTGGCCAACAGCCTGCAAGCTGCCGGCGTGCGCTCGGTGTTCCAGCGCATCGCCCACCAGCCAACCATCGTCAAGCTACGGGTGATGAGCCGCCACCAGCAGTTGCTGCGCATCGACTTCGAAGAACCTTTCGCTACCGACCCGCTGTCGCTGGGCGCCGAGGTGGACGCATTGCTCGACGGGGTCAAGGTGCTGGTGCTGTCGGACTACGGCAAAGGTGCGCTGAAAAACCACCAGTCGCTGATCGAAGCCGCGCGCGCCAAAGGCATCCCGGTGCTGGCCGACCCCAAGGGGCGCGACTTTTCCATTTACCGTGGCGCCAGCTTGATCACCCCGAACCTGAGCGAGTTCGAAACCATCGTTGGCCGCTGCGCCGATGAGGCCGAACTGGTTGCCAAGGGCCTTAACCTGCTCGAAGAGCTGGACCTCGGCGCTGTACTGGTCACCCGTGGCGAGCATGGCATGACCCTGCTGCGCACCGGCCACCCGGCCCTGCACCTGCCAGCGCGTGCCCGTGAAGTGTTCGATGTGACCGGTGCCGGTGATACCGTCATTTCTACCCTGGCGGCCGCCATCGCTGCTGGCGAAGACCTGCCCCATGCGGTCGCGCTGGCCAACCTGGCCGCAGGCATCGTGGTCGGCAAGCTCGGTACCGCCGCCATCAGCGCGCCGGAGCTGCGCCGCGCCATCCAGCGCGAAGAAGGCTCCGAGCGTGGTGTGCTGGGCCTGGAGCAACTGCTGCTGGCCATCGACGATGCCCGTGCGCACAACGAGAAGATCGTCTTCACCAATGGCTGCTTCGATATCCTGCATGCCGGGCATGTTACCTACCTGGAGCAAGCCCGTGCCCAAGGCGACCGGCTGATCGTTGCAATCAACGATGACGCTTCGGTCAGCCGCCTGAAAGGGCCGGGCCGCCCGATCAACAGCGTTGACCGGCGCATGGCCGTGCTGGCCGGCCTGGGTGCAGTGGACTGGGTCATCAGCTTCAGCGAAGACACCCCGGAAAACCTGCTGCGCCAGGTCAAGCCGGATGTGCTGGTCAAGGGCGGCGACTATGGCATCGAGCAAGTGGTCGGCGCCGATATCGTCAATGCCTATGGCGGCACGGTGAAAGTGCTGGGGCTGGTGGAAAACAGCTCGACCACGGCTATCGTCGAGAAAATCCGCAAGAACTGACCCACTCGCTGCGCGTCTGCGCAGCGGCTATTTATGCACGCTTGCGCGAGCCCGTTGCAGCAATGCGCGGGCTTTTTCGCTGAAGCGTTGCAGATGCCCGGCAGGTTTGCGCGGGCTTTCGGCCAGGCCCTGCTGCTTGAGCCAGTCCTTCCAGCGCACGCGCTCTTCGCGTACCACCCAGCCTTCCTGCCTGGCAAAGCTTTCGGCCAGCCACAGGCCGCGCGTGCTGGCCGGCTGTAACTGGTCCTTTTTGACCGTGTACAGCTCAGGTAGCGGCTGGCCGTCCTGTAGCGGCATCAGGTAGAGGTCGGGGCGCTTGCGGTCCAGGCGGGCGACCAGTTGGTTGCCTTCAAGCCGTTCGTCGACATGGAACAGGCTCAGTGGCCGGGCATCGCGCGGCACTTGCAGGCGCAGGTCATAGATCAGTTGCAAGGAGGCGGTGGGCAGGTGCACATAGGCCCGTGGCCGCTCCATCAGTGTCAGGTTGGCGCACTGCACCGGCCGCGCCGCGCCAGACTGCGGCGACAGCACGAACGGCGGCGCTTCGCGGTAGTGCAGGGCCGCGCTGTAGGGCGTGGGCAGCCAGGTGTCGTTGAAGCGCCCTCCCAGCCAGCCCTCGGGGGTTTCCAGCAGGCATTCCTCGGCGACCTCCTGAATGGCGGTGAGCAGAGGCAGGTTCAGCTCATGGGCGGGCACGTAGCCGGAAATCAGCTTCAGCACCACATCGCCCCGGTCCTGGCGGCGTTGGCGCACCAGCACCCAGTAATCACAGCCTTGCCAATTGAGGGTCAGGCGGACCGAAACCCCAAGGTTGGCCAGTTCGACCACGAACCGCTCGGTGTCCGGCAGTTGGATCGCCTTGCGCCGCTGCAAGGTTTGCGAGAAGTTCTGCGGCATGCCGACGCCCTGGTAGCTCAGGCCATCGGCACTGGCCTCGACATGCAGCGCCAGGGTTTTGAAGTTGCTTGGGTTCTTGCGGATCAGCATACGCGCCACAAAGCTCCTCCTCCTGTTGGGCCGGGCCTCGCGGCTTAACGCCGGCCGAGGATCCGCGCCACGGTGGCCACGTTATGGGCCAGGTGCACCGGGTTGATGGTGCCGACGATGGCGCTGTGCACGCCGGGGTGGGCAAACAGTAATTCGAAGCTGGCCTGCACCGGGTCGATGCCCGGTGCCAGGCACGCATGCCCGCTGGCCAGGGCCTTTTTCACCAGGATTGCCTTGCCATGCTCGGCAGCGTAGTCCAGCACCGGCCGCTCGGCTTGCTCGTTGAGGTTGTAGGTGACCATGGCGCAGTCGCCCTGCTGCAGGGCTTTGAGGCCCCCGGCGACAGTCTTGCCGGAGAAACCATAGCCTAGAATCTTGCCTTCCTGCTTCAGCGCAGCGAGGGTTTCATACACGGCTTCCTGCTCAAGAATGTGCAGGTCGTTGCCATCGGAGTGCACCAGCACCAGCTCGATACGGTCGGTTTCAAGGCGCTTGAGGCTACGCTCGACCGAACGCCGGGTGTGCGCTGCGCTGAAATCGAAGTGCGACAGGCCGCTGTCGAATTCTTCGCCCACCTTGCTGACGATCACCCATTCATCGCGCTGGCCGCGCAGCAGCGGGCCGAGGCGCTGTTCGCTCAAACCATAGGCGGGCGCGGTGTCGAGCAGGTTGATACCCATATCGCGGGCCTGGCCCAGCAGCAGGCGGGCGGCGTCGTCATCGGGGATGGTAAAGCCGTTGGGGTATTTCACGCCTTGGTCGCGGCCAAGCTTCACCGTACCCAGGCCCAGTGGCGACACGCGCAGCCCGGTGCTGCCTAGGGCGCGATGGTGGTCGTGCAGGGTTGGCAGGCTCATGGCAGCAGTTGCTCCCAGGCCGCAACGCCGAGGGCCGGGCGTGGCAGGCCGCTGAGGTCGGGCTGCGCCTGCGGGCGGATGCCGTCGCGCTGGAAGCTCGCCAGCACGCGGTCGGCAAAGTCCGGGGCCAGGGCCAGTTTGGTCGGCCAGCCCACCAGCAGGCGCTGCTGCTCGGCCAGAAACGCGTTGTCCGGGCGCACCAGGCCAGATTGCGCAGGCTCGGCGCGTTCGACGCGCAGCGTGGCCCAGCGCACCAGGCTTTGATCGACCCACGGCAGCAGGCCGGCGATTTCCTTCTGGGCGGCGGCAATTTGCGCGGCTGCATCGCGGGCCACGCCGTCGGCCTCGGCCAGGTCGCCGCCCAGGTACCACACCCATTGGCCGTCTGCGGCCGGGTGGGTGGTGACGGTGACCCGTGGTTTGGGGCCGCCGCCCAGGCAATGGGCGTACAAGGGTTTGAGGTTAGGGCCTTTGGCCAGCACCATGTGCAATGGCCGGCGCTGCATGGCCGGCTGGGTCAGGCCCAGGGCGTGCAGCAGGTCTTCGGTGCCGCCACCGGCGCTCAGTACCACGCGCTGGGCGCGGATCTCGCGGCCATCGACACGCAGGCCGACCAGTTCGCCGGCATCGTGCAGCGGCTCGATATGTTCACCGGCCAGCAAACTGTCGCCGGCCAGTTGTGCCAGGTTGGCCAGCAGCGTGGGGACATCGATGACCAGCTCTGCCAGGCGATACACCTTGCCCTTGAAGCGGCCGTCTTGCAGGGCTGGCGGTAGTTGCTCGCCCTTGACCTGGTCGACCCGGCCGCGCACGGCCTTGCTGGCAAAGAAGCTGGTGAGGTTGCCGGCCAGGGTGCCGGGGGACCACAGGTAGTGGGCGTCGGACAGCAGGCGGGTGCTGCCCAGGTCCAGTTCGCCGTTGCCGGCCAGCGCTTCGCGCCAGCGCCGGGGCATGTCGGCAATGGCTTCGGAGGCGCCGGTCAGCGCCCCGTGCAGGGCGTACTTGGTGCCGCCATGGATGATGCCTTGGGACTTGATGGTCTGCTCGCCGCCCAGGGTTGCGCGCTCCACCAGTACTGTCGAATAACCCTGGCGGCGCAGCCGGGCATTGAGCCAGAGGCCTGCGACCCCGGCGCCGACGATCAGCACGTCAGTGGAAATGGCAGATGGCATGCGTGCACCTCGAAAGCTTGGACAGGTGCGCAGTATACAGGCTGTGCGAGTTTGCCGTCGTGACCACGGGCAAGCAGCGCGGCGCCGCTGCTGGTGGGGTCAGTGCCCGGAGCTGTTGGAGAACAGCTGGATCACCACCACCCCGCCGACGATCATGGCCATGCCCAGCATCGCCGGCAGGTCCAGCTTCTGCCCGTAGATCACCAGCGCAGCCACGCTGATCAGCACGATGCCCAGGCCCGACCAGATGGCATAGGCGATACCCACCGGGATGCTGCGCACCACCAGGGTCAGCATCCAGAACGCGACCGCGTAGCCGCAGACCATCAGCAGCAGCGGCAGCGGGGTACTGAAGCCCTTTACCGCTTTCATCGAGGCGGTGGCGATGACTTCGGCGACAATGGCGATGGCCAGATAGATATAGGCGTTCAAGGCGGATTCTCCGTGGCAGTCGGCCATTCTAGGCCAATCCTGGCCATTGCTGTAAGGCGTACTGCGGAGCTGATCAGGTAAACTCCGCTGCCATGAACAGAACTCTTTATACCCTGCTGTTTCACCTGGGCCTGCCGCTGGTTGCGCTGCGCCTGTTCCTGCGTGGGCGCAAGGCACCAGCCTACCGTGCGCGCATTGCCGAGCGCTTTGCCTGGCGCATGCCGGCGCTGCGCCAGGGCGGTATCTGGGTGCATGCGGTGTCGGTGGGCGAGAGCATCGCGGCGGCGCCGATGGTGCGCGCGCTGCTGGCGCAATACCCAGACCTGCCGATCACGCTCACCTGCATGACCCCGACCGGGTCCGAGCGCATCCAGGCCCTGTTCGCTGGCGAGCCACGGGTGCAGCACTGCTACCTGCCGTATGACTTACCGTGGGCGGCCGGGCGCTTTTTCGACCATGTGCGCCCGCGCCTGGGCATCATCATGGAGACCGAGCTGTGGCCCAACCATATCGACCAGTGCGCCAGGCGCGGTATCCCGGTGGTGCTGGCCAATGCGCGACTCTCCGAACGCTCGGCCCGGGGTTACGCGCGGTTCGCCGGGCTGACCCGGCCGATGCTTGAGCAAATGAGCCTGATAGCCGTGCAGACCGAAGCTGAGGCCGAACGTTTTCGCAGCCTTGGCGCGCGCCCGCACTGCGTGCAGGTGACCGGCTCGATCAAGTTCGACCTGAAGGTGGATGCGCAGTTGCTGCCCGCTGCCCGCGAGCTGCGCGAGCAGTGGGGCGCCAGCCTGCGCCCGGTGTGGATCGCCGCCAGTACCCATGACGGCGAGGATGCGCAGATTCTCGAGGCCCACCGGCAGTTACTCGAAGTGCATGCTGATGCGCTGCTGATTCTGGTGCCGCGCCACCCTGAACGTTTCAATGCCGTGCATGCGCTGTGTGCCGAACGCTTCGTCACCGTACGCCGCTCCAGCGCGCACGCGGTGGGTGGGCAAACCCAGGTGCTGCTTGGCGATACCATGGGCGAGCTGCTGTTCTTGTATGCGCTGGCCGACATCGCCTTCGTGGGCGGCAGCCTGGTCGCCACTGGCGGGCATAACCCGCTGGAGCCGGCAGCGCTGGCATTGCCGGTGATCATGGGGCCGCATGTGTTCAACTTCCTCGAAATCAGCGCGATGTTGCGCGAAGCCGGGGGCTTGCAGCAGGTCGATGATGCCGAAGGGCTGGCCCAGGCGGTGCGCCGGCTGGTGGAGTTGCCGCAGGATGCCCGGCGCATGGGCGAGGCGGGCAGGGCGGTGATGCAGGCCAATCAAGGCGCGTTGCAGCGGTTGCTCGATGGCGTGGCGGCTCTTCTGCGCTAAACAGCATCGCGGGGCAAGCCCGCTCCCACAGATGTCAGGCCCCTGTGGGAGCGGGCTTGCCCCGCGATGCGTATGACGCTCAAGGCCTGCGTTCGAAATTTTTTGCCGCTGCTGCTGCCAGGTCGGGTGGCAGGAAGTCTTTGTCGGGGTTGTAGTCGGCTTTCAGGTAACGCCCCAGGTCCTGCAAGTCTTGCGGGCTGAGGGTGCCGGCGGCTTGCTTGAGGCGCAGGTTGTCGAGGATGTAGTCATAGCGGCTGTTGTTGTAGTCGCGCACCGAGGTGTACAGCTGGCGCTGGGCATCCAGTACATCGACGATGTTGCGCGTACCCACCTGGTAACCGATTTCGGTCGCCTCCAACGCGCTCTGGTTGGAGATGATCGACTGCTTGCGCGCCTGCACCTGCTCGACATCGGTATTCACCGCCCGGTGCAGGTTACGGGTGTTCTCCACCACCTGGCGGCGCAGGCTCTCGCGCTGCTGCTCGCTCTGGCTCAGCCGTGCGTAGGCCTCGCGCACCTGCGAACTGGTCAGCCCGCCGCTGTAGATCGGGATGTTCAGTTGCAAGCCGACGCTGGTCTGCTCGACGTCACCGCCATAACGCACGCCATTCTGCGACGGGTTGCTGAAGCCCAGGCTATCGTTGTCACCTTTCTGATAACGCGCCACCGCGTCCACGGTGGGCGCATGCCCGGCCTTGCGCTGGCGCAGGGTCTCTTCAGCGGCGCTGACGGCGTGGTTGGTGGCCAGCAGGTTGAGGTTCTGGCGCCCGGCGGTCTCGACCCAGGCCTTGGCATCATTGGGGGTGGGCACCTGCACCGGCAGGCTGTGCACTACGCCTTGAAGCGAGCTGTACTGGCGGTTGGTCAGGGTGATCAGCGCCTCGAAGGCGTCCTGTACCTGGCGCTCGGCGATGATCCGGTTGGCCCGCGCCGTGTCATAGCTGGCCTGCGATTGCAGCACATCGGTCTTGTCCGAAAGGCCCACATCGAAACGCTCGTTGGACTGGTCGAGCTGGCGCTTGAACGCGGCTTCCTCGGCCTTGGTCGACGCCAGGCTGTCCTGGGCGCGCAGCACGCTGAAGTAGCTTTCGGCACTTTGCAGAATCAGGTTCTGCTCGGTGGCCGACAGCTCCAGCGCCGCCTGTTCGTTGACCGCCTCGGCGGCCTGCAACTGGAACCAGCGGTCGGCGCGGAAAATCGGCTGGGCCAGGGTGGCGCTCCACGAATTGCCGCTGCGGTTGGAGGTGACCGAGGGTTCGTCGAGCTTGGTGCGGGTGTTCATCATTTCGGCGCCGGCCGACAGGTTCGGCAGCAGGCCGGCACGGGCCTGGGGCACCACTTCGCGGCGGGCGCCATAGTCGGCGCGGGCGGCTGCCAGGTCGGCATTGTTGTCTACCGCCTCCTGGTAGACGCTGACCAGGTCGGTCTTGACCGTTGGTGGCGGATCCACTGCCCAGGCTACTGCGTTGGACGCACAAGACACGGCAATTGCCAGTGAAAGTTTGCGCAGCATAGGACAATCCTTGATCAGGGTTTATTTACTGTACTGTCGAGTACCGGCGATGCGCCAGTGTAGTGCCGAGCGCCGCTGCGAACAATCCGCGTCTGCACCATTGGTCATGCCCGGTGCAAGCCGCTTGGCTTTGCCGACCACTCCAGTCTAGACTGCGCATGTTCTTGTCGGGGTGCCTTGATGCAAAGGCTGAGATCGGTAGTTTCCGGATCCCGTTGAACCTGATCAGGTTAGCGCCTGCGTAGGGAACAAGATTGCTCTCACTTCCCGGGAGCCTCTTGTGCCAGGTCCGGGGTTGTCGCAGCTCACGCTCGATGGCACTCCATGTCTTTGGCACTGCACCCAGTAATGGGCTGCATCCGCGTCCTTCAGGTTCTTCCCCGACATTTCTTCCGCTGGAAGCCGTCTGGAGAGCCTGTGATGAGCAAACAAGAAAAAACGATCCACCTCAGCGAATCGGCGCAAGTCGATCAGCAGTCCGTGCAACCGCTGCCCAATTCGCGCAAGGTCTACGTCCAAGGCTCGCGCCCCGACATCCGCGTGCCCATGCGCGAGATCAGCCTGCACGACACCCCCACCGACTTCGGCGGCGAGAAGAACGCCCCGGTGCTGGTCTATGACACCTCCGGCCCCTACACCGACCCTGACGTCATCATCGACGTGCGCAAGGGCCTGGGCGATGTGCGCTCGGCCTGGATCGACGCCCGTGGCGACACCGAGCGCCTCGCCGGCCTGAGCTCCAACTTCGGCCAGCAGCGCCTGGGCGACGCCGAACTGACCAAGCTGCGCTTTGCCCATGTGCGCAACCCGCGCCGGGCCAAGGCCGGCGCCAACGTCACGCAGATGCACTATGCCCGCCAAGGCATCATCACCGCCGAGATGGAATATGTGGCCATCCGCGAGAACATGAAACTGCAGGAAGCCCGCGCCGCCGGCCTGCTCAACCAGCAGCACCCCGGCCACAGCTTTGGTGCCAGCATCCCGAAAGAAATCACCGCCGAGTTCGTGCGCGAAGAAATCGCCCGTGGCCGTGCGATCATCCCGGCCAACATCAACCACACCGAACTTGAGCCGATGATCATCGGCCGCAACTTCCTGGTGAAGATCAACGGCAACATCGGCAACAGCGCCCTGGGTTCCTCGATCGAGGAAGAAGTGGCCAAGCTGACCTGGGGTATCCGCTGGGGCTCGGACACGGTCATGGACCTGTCCACCGGCAAGCACATCCACGAAACCCGCGAGTGGATCATCCGCAACTCGCCAGTGCCGATCGGTACCGTGCCCATTTACCAGGCGCTGGAAAAGGTCGGCGGCGTGGCCGAGGACCTGACCTGGGAGCTGTTCCGCGACACCCTCATCGAGCAAGCGGAGCAGGGCGTGGACTACTTCACCATCCACGCCGGTGTGCTGCTGCGCTATGTGCCGCTGACAGCCAAGCGCGTGACCGGCATCGTCAGCCGGGGTGGCTCGATCATGGCCAAGTGGTGCCTGGCGCACCACAAAGAGAACTTCCTGTACACGCACTTCGATGAGATCTGCGAAATCATGAAGGCCTATGACGTCAGCTTCTCGCTGGGTGACGGCCTGCGCCCGGGTTCGATTGCCGACGCCAACGACGCGGCGCAGTTCGGCGAGCTGGAAACCCTCGGCGAGCTGACCAAGATTGCCTGGAAGCACGATGTGCAGTGCATGATCGAAGGCCCAGGCCACGTACCGATGCAGCTGATCAAGGAGAACATGGACAAGCAGCTTGAATGCTGCGACGAGGCGCCGTTCTACACCCTTGGCCCGCTGACCACCGACATTGCGCCGGGCTACGACCACATCACCTCGGGGATTGGCGCGGCGATGATCGGCTGGTTCGGTTGCGCCATGCTTTGCTACGTCACGCCCAAGGAACACCTGGGGCTGCCGAACAAGGATGACGTCAAGACCGGCATCATTACCTACAAGATCGCCGCCCATGCGGCCGACCTTGCCAAGGGCCACCCTGGCGCGCAGATCCGCGACAACGCGCTGTCCAAGGCGCGTTTCGAGTTCCGCTGGGAAGACCAGTTCAACCTCGGCCTGGACCCGGACACCGCGCGCTCGTTCCACGACGAAACGCTGCCCAAGGAGTCGGCCAAGGTTGCGCACTTCTGTTCGATGTGCGGGCCGAAGTTCTGCTCGATGAAGATCACCCAGGAAGTGCGCGAGTACGCCGCGCGCATCGAGACCGTCGATGTCGAGGTGGAGCAAGGCATGCGCGAGCAGGCCGAGCGCTTCCGCCAGGAAGGCAGCCAGCTGTACCAGAAAGTCTGACCAGTAGCCGCCTGGGGCCGTTTTACGGCCATCGCGGGACAAGCCCGCTCCCAAAGAATGCATGAAGACTGCGTTTGTGGGAGCGGGCTTGTCCCGCGATGGCCGCAGGCAGCCCCAAACCCCACGCTGACCTTCATCCAACGTTACCCGGCGAACAATAATGACCACACCCAGCCATTTCTCCCCCGACCACCCGGTCCCCCTCCAGCACCGCCAGTTTGGCGCCCGCGACCTGTTCTCGCTGTGGTTTTCCCTCGGCATCGGCCTGATGGTGCTGCAGGTCGGCGGCCTGCTGGCGCCGGGCCTGGGCCTGGCCGGTGCGCTGCTGGCGATTGCGCTGGGTACGGCAGTGGGCGTGCTGTTGCTGGCATCGGCCGGCGTCATTGGCAGTGACACCGGCCTGTCGGCCATGGGCACCTTGCGCCTGACCCTGGGCAGCCACGGCGTGCGCCTGCCGGCGTTGCTCAACCTGCTGCAACTGGTGGGTTGGGGCTCGTTCGAGATCATCGTCATGCGTGATGCCGCAAGCCTGTTGGGTGCGCGCACGTTCGGCGAGGCCAGCACCTGGAGCAGCCCACTGTTATGGACCCTGTGCTTCGGCGCGCTGGCTACCCTGCTTGCGGTCAGCGGGCCGCTGGCGTTCGTGCGCAAGGTACTGCGTAAATGGGGGATCTGGCTGTTGCTCGGCGCCTGCCTGTGGCTGACCTGGAACTTGTTCGCCAAGGCGGACCTGGCCGACCTCTGGCGCCGACCTGGCGATGGCTCGCTGTCGCTGGCGCTGGGCTTTGACATAGTGATCGCCATGCCGCTTTCGTGGCTGCCGCTGATCGCCGACTATTCACGCTTCGGCCAGCGGGCCAGCCGGGTGTTCGGCGGCGCCGCGCTGGGCTTTTTCCTGGGCAATGCCTGGCTGATGAGCCTGGGCGTGGCCTACACCCTGGCGTTTGCCCCCAGCGGCGAGGTCAATGCGCTGTTGCTGGCGCTGGCGGGCGCCGGGCTGGGTATCCCGTTGCTGCTGATCCTGCTCGATGAGTCGGAAAACGCCTTTGCCGACATCCACTCGGCGGCGGTATCGACGGGGCTGCTGCTCAAATTCAAGGTCGAGCACCTGGCGCTGACCATTGGCCTGCTCTGCACCTCGATCGCGCTGCTGGCGCCGCTGGCGCAATACCAGAACTTCCTGCTGCTGATCGGTTCGGTGTTCGCGCCGTTGTTCGGCGTGGTGCTGGTCGACCACTTTGTGGTCCGTCGTCGGCGCCTGCCGGCCCGTGTTGGTGGGCTGCATTGGCCTGCGCTGCTGGCCTGGGCGGTGGGGGTGGCGGCCTATCACCTGCTGGCCAACCAGGCGCCGGAGCTTGGCGCAACCCTGCCAGCGCTGCTGCTGGCAGGGTTGCTGTACGGCCTGCTAGCGCTTAGCCGCGGCCGGGAAACAGCTCAGGCTTGAGCACGCCGTTCAAGCGCGGGTAGGGGATTTTCAGCTCGACGTGGCCCATGGAGTAGGGCGCAATGGCGTTGACTTCATACTTCACCACCACCGCGCCATAGGTCAGGGCAATGTGCGGCGATGTGCGGAACGGCCAGGTTTTGACGAACTCGGCGTCCTTGTCCATGCCGGTGCTGATCTGCCAGGCGCGGTGCGATTCCTCGACGGTCTTCCAGAACGTCTCGGCCTGGCCGGGCAGCAGCATGTCGTCCAGGGTCAGCACCTTGTCCAGCTTGCGTGAATAGTTGATGAACGCCCGCCCCGGCATGCCATGAGCGCCGCCGCTGTCGAGGTAGCTGGACAGCTCGATGATCACCAGTCCGTCATGCTGCTCGCGTACCTTGGCTTGCAGGTAGCTGCTGTTGCGCTTGTCGGCGGTGGCCAGGTACTGCTGCTCGTAAGATTGCAGCGAGGCCGGCGCTGCGCCGCGCTGGTTGTCTTCGGTCAACTGCAGCAGGCGTTTTTCAACGATGGCGTCGAGCTTGGGCAGCGCGGGGAAGTGCACGGTGTCGATATTCACCAACGGGCAGTCGCTTTCGCTGCAGCCGGGCTTGATGTGCTCCCAGGCCTCGCGTTTGACCTCGAGCGGCGCGCGGTAATTGGGGGTGAACAGGCTCTGGCAGGCGCCGAGGGCGAGGGCCAGAACGGCCACGCAAGTCAGTTTGACGAGGGTCATGGTGCCTCTTGAACAACGATGATGATCGGCCTTGGACCGCCTACGCGGCCTTCAGTTCGCCACTAAGCTAACAGAGAGCGTAGCGCCTGTCCCGGCTGCGCGAACGGTCGCCGCAAAGGGGTGAAAACGGGCGGCACGCAGAGTAGGATTGCGCGATGCGGTAAACAGGTCTTAAGGAGTTTGCATGACGGATACGCCGAAGCTTGTGCCCGACCAGGTCGAAATCACCCGCCGGGAACAACTGTTCAAGGGCTTCTACAAGCTCGACAAGCTCCACCTGCGCCACGAGTTGTTCGCCGGCGGCATGAGCCGCGAGTTCACCCGCGAACTGTTCGTGCGCCATGACGCGGTCTGCGTGCTGCCATACGACCCGCAGCGCGACGAAGTGGTGCTGATCGAGCAGTTCCGCGTGGGTGCCATGGGCAAGGTCAGCAACCCGTGGCTGATCGAAATGGTCGCCGGCCTCATCGACAAGGACGAGCAGCCCGAAGAAGTGGCTCACCGTGAGGCCGAAGAGGAAGCGGGCCTGACCTTCAGCGCGCTGTGGCCGATGACGCGGTATTTCCCGTCCCCCGGCGGCAGTGACGAGTTCGTCCACCTGTTCCTGGGGCGCTGCAGCAGCGAAGGTGCGGGCGGCCTGCATGGCCTTGACGGAGAAAACGAAGACATCCGCGTGCGCGTGTGGTCGTTCGAGGATGCCCTGCAAGCGGTACGCGACGGGCGCATCTGCAACGCCGCGGCTATTATCGGCCTGCAATGGCTGGCTCTTAACCGTGACGAAGTCCGAGGTATGTGGAAGTGAACTTGCTGCGTGAGCGCTATCGGGTCGATCTGGCCGGGTTGCAATCGGCCTGTGAGGCCAACTATGCCCGGCTGATGCAGCTGTTGCCGGATATGCGCACCACGCAAAGCTCGCGGCGTATCGGCATGACCCAAGGCGACCAGATGCTCGGCGTGCTGGTGCTCGAAGTGTTGCTGGCCTGCCCGTACACCACCACCCTGCGCATTCGCCAGGAACACAGCCTGCCGTGGCTGCCGGTGCCGGAGCTTGAAGTACAGGTGTATCACGATGCGCGCATGGCCGAGGTGGTCAGCGCCGAGCACACCCGGCGGCTGCGCAGCATTTACCCATACCCCAACAACGCGATGCACCAGCCGGACGAAAAAGCCCAGCTAAACCTGTTTCTGGGTGAATGGCTGAGCCACTGCCTGGCCTGTGGCCATGAACTGGCGGCCGTGCGCTGAAATGTGACGTGGTTTGGGTTGGCGTATTTGCTCACGCGTCATGCACCGCCATAATCGCTGCTGAATCCGCTTGAGGAGACGGCCGTTGCCGCACCCATCTTCCTACCCGTCACCCGTGCATGTGGTGCAAGTGACCGACGCCCACCTGTTTGCCGACCCGGCAGGCACCTTGCTGGGCCTCGATACCCGCGCCAGCCTCAGCCATGTGCTTGGCCAGGTGCGCCGAGAGCAGCCGCGTATCGATCTGGTGCTGTGCACGGGCGACCTGTCCCAGGACGCAAGCCGTGCCTCCTACGAAGCGTTTCGCGATCTGACCGATAGCCTGGGTGCCCCGACCCGCTGGTTGCCGGGCAACCACGATGAAGCCCGGGTCATGGCCGAAGTGGCGCCGCACTTGGTGCAGGCGGTTACCGATATCGGCGCCTGGCGTATCGTCATGCTGGATTCGGCAGTGATCGGCGCCACCTTCGGGTTGCTCGACGAGCAGCAACTGGCGGTGCTGGACGAGGCGTTGACCACAGCCGGCGCGCGCTATTGCCTGGTGTGCTGCCACCATCAGCCGGTGGATATCGGCTGTGCCTGGATGGCGCCCATCGGCCTGCGCAACGCCGATGCGCTGCTAGCGCGGGTAAAGCGTTATCCACAGGTCAAGGCCGTGCTGTGGGGGCATGTACATCAGGAATACGACCAAGAGCATGAAGGTGTGCGTTACCTGGCCACGCCCTCGACTTGCATCCAGTTCGCGCCCGGCAGTGAGGACTTCAAGGTCAGCGAAGAGCAACCCGGCTACCGCTGGCTGCGCCTGCATGACGACGGCAGGCTGGACACCGGCGTGGAGCGGGCGCTGGATTTAGTGGTGACCCTGGACTTCGACAGCCCTGGCTATTAATAGCGCGATGGCTTGCGATAACTGACAGGCATCAGGGCAAGCCCACTGCACCTCGGTTATGTGCCACCTGCACGGGCCTCATCGCAGGCTGGCGCCAGCTCCCACAGTGAACGCGCCCGTCTCGAATTTGGGGGCTGACACCGACCCTGAGGGAGATTCTAGGGGGGCGGGCAAGTCGCTTTTGATTGTGTAGGAGCGGCCTTGTGTCGCGAAAGGGCTGCGGAGCAGCCCCAGCGATTCTGGTGGGTGCGCAGATCCTGGGGCTGCTCCGCAGCCCTTTCGCGACACAAGGCCGCTCCTACACTGACCGCGTAGACGGCATCGATATGGGGATGGGCGAGCTCTGTGGGAGATCCGTGCAGGTAGTCAGGAGTGTGTTACGAAAACCCCTCCGGTGAACCAATGCCCTTCGAACAGGCTACACTGCGCGTCTTTGCGTCCGGGGGCAGCATGTCGGGTTCCATACTCTATATCCATGGTTTGAACAGCTCGCCGCTGTCTACCAAGGCGTCGCAGCTTCAGGCCGTCATGCAGCAGCTTGGCCTGGCTGAGCGCTTGCGCGTCCCGGCGCTGCACCACCACCCGCGCCAGGCCATGCAGCAACTCGAAGCGGCCATTGCCGAGCTTGGCGCGCCGCTGCTGGTCGGCAGCTCCCTTGGCGGCTACTATGCCACCCATCTGGCCGAGCGCCACGGGCTCAAGGCCCTGTTGATCAACCCGGCGGTCGCCCCGCACCGGCTGTTCGACGGCTACCTCGGCCCCCAGCGCAACCACTACACCGACCAAACCTGGGAACTGACCCAGGACCACGTCGTGGCTCTGGCTGAGCTTGAGGTGCCGCCGCCTGCGGACCCTGCGCGCTATCAAGTGTGGTTGCAGACCGCCGACGAAACACTGGACTATCGTCACGCCGAGCGCTATTACCGGGCCTGTGCCCTGCGCATCCAGGCCGGTGGCGACCACAGCTTCCAGGGCTTCGCCGAGCAGTTGCCGGCGTTGCTGGCCTTCGCAGGTATTGCCCGTGGGCAATACGCGGCGTTGGATTTTTCCGTACTTTGAGCTTTTTTGCATTCACCAGACTGACGACGAGACCCCATGGCCAATCCCAGCGCTAGCGCCTATAACGCAGACGCCATCGAAGTCCTCTCCGGCCTCGACCCGGTTCGCAAGCGGCCGGGCATGTACACCGACACCAGCCGGCCCAACCACCTGGCCCAGGAAGTCATCGACAACAGCGTCGACGAAGCCCTGGCAGGCCACGCCCGCTCGGTGCAAGTCATCCTGCATGCCGACCACTCGCTGGAAGTCAGCGACGATGGCCGTGGCATGCCGGTGGACATCCACCCCGAAGAGGGCGTATCTGGCGTCGAGCTGATCCTCACCAAACTGCACGCCGGCGGCAAGTTCTCCAACAAGAACTATCAGTTCTCCGGCGGCCTGCACGGCGTGGGTATTTCGGTGGTCAACGCCCTGTCCACGCAGGTGCGCGTGCGGGTCAAGCGCGACGGCAACGAATACCAGATGACCTTTGCCGATGGCTTCAAGGCCACCGAGCTGGAAGTGGTCGGCACGGTGGGCAAGCGCAACACCGGCACCAGCGTGTATTTCAGTCCCGACCCCAAGTATTTCGATTCGCCGAAGTTCTCCATCAGCCGCCTCAAGCACGTGCTCAAGGCCAAGGCGGTGCTGTGCCCGGGCCTGTCGATCAGCTTCGAAGACAAAGCCAGCGGCGAGAAGGTCGAGTGGCATTACGAAGACGGCTTGCGCTCCTACTTGGTCGACTCGGTCAGTGAGTACCTGCGCCTGCCTGACGAGCCGTTCTGCGGCAGCCTTGCCGGCAACAAGGAGGCGGTCGACTGGGCCTTGCTGTGGCTGCCCGAGGGCGGCGAGAGCATCCAGGAAAGCTACGTCAACCTGATCCCCACCGCCCAGGGCGGTACCCACGTCAACGGCCTGCGTCAGGGCCTGCTCGAAGCCATGCGCGAGTTCTGCGAGTTCCGCAACCTGCTGCCGCGTGGCGTCAAGCTGGCGCCCGAGGACGTCTGGGAGCGCATCAGCTTCGTGCTGTCGATGAAAATGCAGGAACCGCAGTTCTCGGGCCAGACCAAAGAGCGCCTGTCGTCGCGTGAAGCGGCGGCGTTCGTTTCGGGCGTGGTCAAGGACGCCTTCAGCCTGTGGCTCAACGCCCACCCAGAGCTGGGCATGCAACTGGCGGAGCTGGCTATCAGCAACGCCGGCCGCCGCCTCAAGGCCAGCAAGAAAGTCGAGCGCAAACGCATTACCCAAGGCCCGGCGCTGCCTGGCAAGCTGGCCGATTGCGCAGGCCAGGACCCGATGCGCGCCGAGCTGTTCCTGGTCGAGGGTGACTCTGCCGGTGGTTCGGCCAAGCAGGCCCGGGACAAAGAGTTCCAGGCCATCCTGCCGCTGCGCGGCAAGATCCTCAACACCTGGGAAGTCGATGGCGGCGAAGTATTGGCCAGCCAGGAAGTGCACAACATCGCCGTGGCGATCGGCGTTGACCCCGGCGCCACCGACCTTGGGCAACTGCGCTACGGCAAAGTGTGCATCCTGGCGGACGCCGACTCCGACGGCCTGCACATCGCCACTTTGCTGTGCGCGCTGTTCGTCCAGCACTTCCGGTCGCTGGTCGAAGCCGGGCACGTATACGTCGCCATGCCGCCGCTGTACCGCATCGACCTGGGCAAAGAAATCTACTACGCCCTGGACGAAGCCGAGCGTGACGGCATCCTTGACCGCCTGGTGGCCGAGAAGAAACGCGGCAAGCCGCAGGTCACCCGATTCAAGGGCCTGGGCGAAATGAACCCGCCGCAACTGCGCGAAACCACCATGGACCCGAACACTCGGCGCCTGGTGCAGCTGACCCTGGACGACGTGGCCGGCACGACCGAGATCATGGACATGCTGCTGGCAAAAAAACGCGCAGGCGATCGCAAGAACTGGCTGGAGACCAAAGGCAACCTGGCCGAGGTTCTGGTTTGATTCGTCCGCTACTGGCGGTCTGCCTGGCGCTGTTCACGTTACCGGCCCTGGCCGCTGACTGGCCAGAGCTCAAGCTGACCGCCGAGCATGCCGTTGACGGCATGCGCGGTGGCAACCTTTCGGGGCTGGCGCAGTGCCGGGGGGCGCTGTGGGCGGTGTCCGACCGTGACGATGACCGCATCTACCGGCTGGACCAGGCCGAAGCCACCTGGCGCGCCGCGCCGCTGGAGTTCATCGCGCCCATCCCGCCAGACACCGGCCTGCCGTGGGGGCTCAAGTCGCGCAGTTGGGCGGCTTCGTATATTCGCGGCGGTGAGCTGGACTTTGAAGGCATCACCTGCGATCAGGCGGGCAACCTCTACATTGTCAGCGAAGCCCATGCGGCTGTGCTGCAGTTACCGGTGGAGGGTGAGCCTGACTGGTTGAAAATTGACCAATCGATGGTTCGCCAGGCGCGCGCCAGCGGCATGTTGCTCAATTTCAATGCACTGTTCGAAGGCCTGGCCATCAACCCGGTCGGTGATCGGCTGTGGCTGGCCGCCGAGCGCGAGCGCCGTGGCCTGGTGTTGGTGCAGCGCCAGCAGTCGGTCTGGACCTGCGGGCAGAGCTGTGTGCTGTTCAGCGAAGCCGGGGTCGAGATGCAGCCGGCGCAGTTTCCGGGGGCCCGTGAGCAATCGCGCGACTTTGCCGACCTGGCATTGTTCGCCGGCAAGCTGTTTACCCTGGAGCGCAATGCTTACCGCATTTGCCGGCGTGATGCCGACAGCGGTGCAATCGAGCGCTGCTGGTCGTTCGCCGCTGATGCCTTGTTGCCTTCACGGCAGTACGCCGCGCCCTACGGCCTGGCCGAGGCGTTGGTAATCGACCAGGACGGCGCCTGGATTGGTGTCGACAACAACAACGACACCCGCGCCGATGGCGAAACACGGCCCATCGTCTGGCGCTTCGCCGCGCCCGATGGCGGCTGGAGTGCCAAACCATGAGCCAGGAGCCGGGCAAGCGCGCCGGCAAGGTATTGATGATGCTCGCCTGGGTGGCGGCGATGTTCCTCGCCACGCGGTTTTTCGGGCAATGGGAAGAGCGCCGGCAAAACCCCAACAGCGTGGTGCAAAGCCAGCAGGGCGATGGCTTCATCGAGGTGCGGCTGCTGGCCAACAGCCAAGGCCACTTCGTCGCCGATGGCGCGATCAACGGGCGGGTGGTGCATTTCATGCTCGACACCGGCGCCACCGACGTGGCCATCCCCGAGGCGCTGGCCGGCGAACTGGACCTGGCCCGCGGTGCGCCGGTCACCCTCAGTACCGCCAACGGCCGTGCCGAGGGCTATCGCACCCGCCTTGATACCCTGCAGCTGGGCGATATCCAGCTGCGCAATGTGCGCGCCGTGGTGGTGCCAGGCCTGGATGGCCGGGCCGTGCTGCTGGGCATGAGCGCACTGAAACAACTTGAATTCACCCAGCGCGGCGGCACCATGCTGCTGCGCCAGAACCTGAAATGACGAGGCCCGCATGAGCGACTCACTGGAACTCAGCCTAGACGGCGTCGAACGCCGTTCACTGGCTGACTTCACCGAACAGGCCTACCTCAACTACTCCATGTACGTGATCATGGACCGCGCGCTGCCGCACATCGGTGACGGCCTCAAGCCCGTGCAGCGCCGCATCGTCTATGCCATGAGCGAGTTGGGGCTCGATGCCGATTCCAAGCACAAGAAGTCGGCGCGCACCGTCGGCGACGTGCTGGGCAAGTTCCACCCCCACGGCGATTCGGCCTGCTATGAAGCCATGGTGCTGATGGCCCAGCCGTTCAGCTACCGCTACACCCTGGTCGACGGCCAGGGCAACTGGGGTGCGCCGGACGATCCGAAGTCGTTCGCCGCCATGCGTTACACCGAGGCGCGCCTGTCGCGCTACTCCGAGGTGCTGCTCAGCGAGCTAGGTCAGGGTACTGCCGACTGGGTGCCGAACTTCGACGGCACCTTGCAGGAACCGGCTGTGCTGCCGGCGCGCCTGCCGAACATTCTGCTCAACGGCACCACCGGCATTGCCGTGGGCATGGCCACCGACGTACCGCCGCACAACCTGCGTGAAGTGGCCAGCGCCTGTGTGCGCCTGCTCGACGAGCCCAAGGCCACCCTTGAACAGTTGTGCGAGCACATTCAGGGCCCGGACTACCCGACCGAAGCGGAAATCATCACCCCGCGTGCCGATATCCTGAAAATCTACGAAACCGGCAAAGGCTCGATCCGCATGCGTGCGGTGTATCGCGTCGAAGACGGCGACATCGTCGTTACC
This sequence comes from Pseudomonas farsensis, assembly GCF_014268805.2. Classification (GTDB taxonomy): domain Bacteria; phylum Pseudomonadota; class Gammaproteobacteria; order Pseudomonadales; family Pseudomonadaceae; genus Aquipseudomonas; species Aquipseudomonas farsensis. The sequence continues at coordinate 51,140 of NZ_JABWRF020000002.1, read as the reverse complement.
GCGCTGCCGCACCAAGTGTCCGGGGCCAAGGTGCTGGAGCAGATCGCCGCGCAGATGCAGGCCAAGAAACTGCCCATGGTCGCCGACCTGCGCGATGAGTCAGACCACGAGAACCCATGCCGCATCGTCATCATTCCGCGCTCCAACCGCGTCGATGCTGCCGAACTGATGCAGCATCTGTTCGCCACCACCGAGCTTGAGAGCACCTACCGGGTCAACGTCAACATCATCGGCCTGGACGGGCGCCCACAGCTGAAGAACCTGCGGGCCCTGCTGCTGGAGTGGCTGGAGTTCCGTATCGGCACCGTCCGTCGTCGCCTGCAGCACCGCCTGGACAAGGTCGACCGCCGCCTGCACCTGTTGGATGGTTTGCTCACAGCGTTCCTCAACCTGGATGAAGTGATCCACATCATCCGCACCGAGGAGCACCCCAAGCAGGCGCTGATCGCCCGCTTCGAGCTGACCGAAACCCAGGCCGACTACATCCTCGAGACCCGCCTGCGCCAGTTGGCCCGTCTTGAAGAAATGAAAATCCGCGGCGAGCAGGACGAGCTGCTTAAAGAGCAGAAACGCCTGACCACCTTGCTGGGCAGCGATGCCAAGCTGCGCAAACTGGTACGCAGCGAGCTGATTGCCGACGCCGAAACCTATGGCGATGACCGCCGTTCGCCGATCGTCGCCCGCGCCGAGGCCAAGGCCCTGTCGGAAAACGAGCTGATGCCGACCGAGCCGGTGACGGTGGTGTTGTCGGAGAAGGGCTGGGTGCGCTGTGCCAAGGGCCACGACATCGACGCCACGGGGCTTTCCTATAAAGCCGGGGACGGCTTCAAGGCTGCAGCGGCGGGGCGCTCCAACCAATTTGCCGTGCTTATCGATTCAACCGGGCGCAGCTATTCGCTGGCCGCCCACAGCCTGCCTTCTGCACGTGGCCAGGGCGAGCCGTTGACCGGCCGTCTGACGCCGCCGCCGGGCGCCACGTTCGAATGCGTGCTGCTGCCTGAGGACGACGCGCTGTATGTGGTGGCCTCCGATGCCGGCTACGGTTTCGTGGTCAAGGGCGAAGATTTGCAGGCCAAGAACAAGGCCGGCAAGGGCCTGTTGAGCCTGCCCAATGGTGCCAAGGTCATGACCCCACGCCCGGTTGCGAGCCGCGAGCAGGACTGGCTGGCGGCGGTCACCACCGAAGGCCGGCTGCTGGTATTCAAGGTCGCCGACTTGCCGCAACTGGGTAAAGGCAAGGGCAACAAGATCATCGGCGTGCCGGGTGACCGAGTGGCCAGCCGTGAAGAGTTCGTCACCGATCTTGCGGTGATCAGTGAGGGATCTACCCTTGTATTGCAGGCTGGCAAGCGTACCCTGTCTCTCAAGCCTGACGATCTTGAGCACTACAAAGGTGAGCGCGGCCGTCGTGGTAGCAAATTGCCCCGTGGCTTCCAGCGCGTTGATGCGTTGCTGGTGGAAAATCCGGCCTGACGCCGCAACGAGTCTGAAACGCCACTTTCGGCGCTTTTGCAGGCAGAAATGCTGGAGTCGGGCGGTCATTTCGCGGATGATAGCCCCCTCGCGGCGCCGGCGTGGCCGAGCGCCCAGACGAATTTACCTGAGTATCACTGCGGTCAGTCTTGTGACGGCCGCCTGGATGGGATGAATGAAATTTCTGCGCCTTCCATTTGCACTGCTGATGACAGGCCTGCTGGGCCTGAGCGGATGCAGCATGCATCAGCCGGTCGCGCTTTATCAGCTCGACAGCGGTGAACCCGGCCAGCCTTCACAGGCAGCGGGGATGGCAGTGGTCGTGGGCCCGGTATCGGTGGCCGACTACCTGCAACGCGAAACCTTTTTGCAACGCCAGGCCGATGGCAGCCTGACCGCAGCGACCAACGGTCGTTGGGCCGGCAGCCTTTCGTCGGATATCGACCAGTTGCTGGTGCGCCAGCTCGCCTGGCGCCTGGACAGCCAACGCGTGGTGCTGGCACCGGCCAGCGCCGGCTTTACCCCGGATGTACAGGTGCTGCTGAGCATTACCCGCCTGGACTCAGGCAAGAATCAACCGGCGATCCTGGATGCGCAGTGGCGTGTGCTGGACCGTCGTGGCCGGGTGCGTGACAACCGCATCGTGCACCTCGAACAGCCCCATGAGGGCAGTGAGTCGGCGCAGGTTCAAGCCCAGGGCCAGTTGCTGCAAAAACTCGCCGAGCAGCTCAGCGCCACGGTCAAGCCGCTGGCCAACCAACCGGCCATTGCCGAAGAAACACCGCGCCGGCAGGCTGCGCCGGTACAGGTGAAGAAGGAACCTGAGAAGCCAAAGATCCCCATGGCATCGCCGATCCGTACCGATATGGAAGTCTTCCGCTTCTGACCCGCCATACATGAAAAACCCGCAGCGATGCGGGTTTTTTTTCGACTGTGCGCAGCGCAGGTGCGGTATTCCTGCATCGCCACCAGCGCGAGGTATAAAAGTACGGTTGCTGCTCACTCAAGCCAGAGAGCACGACTGTGGCATACCGTCCTACACATCCCGAGACACCGGAACCGGGCGAGCCCTATAGCCCTGAGCCTGCAACACACCCCGATACCGACTTCGAAGCGGGCTCGCATCACTTTGTTTCGCTGGTGCCCGCCGCCCCTGAGGAGGATGAAGATATCCTTCTGTCCATCAAGCAGGGCTTTGACCGAGAACATATCCAGCTGCAGACCCCGCACGACTTCGCTGCAGCCAGCTTGCGAGAGTTTCTGGACAAGCATGGCATCAGTGACTCCCCCGACGACCTGTTGCTCACCACCCTGTACCTGCATCTGGTCAACGAACGGCCTGGCCCTTGGCGCGCCCAGGTCGCTCATTCGATGACGCTCACCCAGGCACTGATCGCCAACTGGCAGCAGGAAGGTAGCGGCAGCCTGACCGATCACCTGGGTTTTCCCAAGCCTTGGCGCAGCGGGGGCTACGAAGTATCGGAAACAGTCGAACTAAGCTACAACGAGCAAGGTGACAGCTGGTCGTACGATGCCATCTATCGCCGCACAGATGCGCAAACCTACGGCGCGGCCACTCAGATCGAGCTCGACCCGGCCGTACTGCGTGCGTTCATCTGGGATGCGAAGTTACAGGGCCATTATCTGGAGTATCTGAGGCATTTCTGGAGTAATCATGGTGCTGATTACCCAATCATGTTCAAAGGCAATTTGGTGCATGCTGCGCTGCTGCAGCGCGATGAAAAATCGCTGAGTGCCGAGCACGCCGCGCTGGTGCTCAAAAGCATGATGCTGAGCCCCGACACCAGCTGGGAAAATACATCATTCCAGTATTTCGCCGACAACCCGGTTTCGACGAAGCGAACCCTATCGTCGCTGAAGATTTACGGTTTTGAAGCAACGGACATATTGGTATTCGCCGAACATGGCAGCGACCATACCGTGCTGTATATCCCAGGCAATTCTTCGCCGTTACATGGCTTCGCCAACATGCAGGAGTTGCGCGACTGGTTCACCCAGCAGTGCCGCGATCCGCGTAAGAGGGCGGCACTGGCCAGCCATTTCAGCAGCAAGGACCGCAAAGATGGCTTCTTCAGTAGTGGCGTCAATACCGCTCTGGATGGCTTGGCAGTGCACCCTCGGCGCCTCAACGACAGCACCGGGCACTGGTATCCCGCTAGCACCATCACCGTTGGCGATGCGCTGTTCCCCAGCCCGTTCGAGCATATAAGCGAGCGTATCCGGCAGCGCATGTTCAGCGATGCTGATTACGACATTGGCAGCCAGGGCAAGTACTACCGCCGGGTGCTTGGCTATGGCATGGAGCTGGCAGCCAACGTGGTGGGTGCAATAGCACTGGCGGTGCCGGTGCTCACACCTGTAGCCGTTGCCCTTGGGGTCGGCCTGGTGGTAGTCGGCGCTGGGGAGATGATCACTGCCCATGATCGTGAGGAGCAGGTCGAGGGCGCCCAGCGCCTGGCTTTCGGGCTGCTGAATGCGTTGCCGCTGCTGGGGGAAGTGTCGCAGTTGACGGCAGTCAAGGCCACGCTCAGTGCAACGCAGCGCGCCCCTGCCGAGGCCTCAGAGGCGGAACATGCCGCGCAGCTGGTCGCGGATACCGCCTTGGAGGGTGTCCAGGGCGAGGTACCTGACACGTTCGAGGAGTTCAAGGTCGTGCGCCCGGTGCACGATACCTTGCCGGATTACCTCAAGGGCCAGCTCAAGGATCTCGCGATCGACCGGCCAGTAACAGTGGTGGGCGGCGGCAAGGGCACTTTTCTTGATGACGGCAAGCTGTACGTCAGGATCCGGCCGCAGGTCTACCGTGTGCAGTGGCTGGAACACGAGCAGCAACTGCGCATTCGCTCGGAGGGCGAACCCGTGGTCTGGGGGCCGTTCCTGCGAAGCATGGACAGCGGTTACTGGGACATTGACCTGCGGTTTGGGCTGCGCGGCGGCACGACGCCGGTCACGGTGTTGGAGCATGCGCCGTTGCCGTCTGAGGTGATCGACGGGATCGCGAGCGAACCGCTGGTGCCCAAGGTCGAAACCAGTTTTGCCGTGGATGACTTGATCTGGAGCCATGAAAACGAGTGCTACGAGGCAGATATCGTGCTGACCCATGATGATCTCGGCGAGAAGTTCGACGAAAAGGTCACCTCGCGTCAGCCGGTCTGGTATGACGCAGACGCCGCTGCCTGGCGCCGCTTTGCCACCGACCACTATATCTGGCGCGAGTCCTACGGGCGCGACGGTGCAATTCGTTGGCGAGCCGGTAGCGCCAAGGATTTTGCTCGGGTGCGCCACCGCCTGCCATTCGAACAGAATATCAGCGAGTATCGGTTTCCTGACTTGCCGCAAATTCCAGTCGATGCGGCGCCCATCGCCAATGAAATCCATATGATCTGGGTGGGCGAGAAGGAACTTAACTACATGATCAAACGCAATATTCTGAAGAATACCCGTAACAAGCACTTCAAGTTCATCCTGCACCTGGACTGTGACGAGGTTGCGCTGCAAGCCAACCAGGCTTGGTGCGAGCAAATCGGCATCGAGTCGCGAAACCTGCGCGAACAACCTTATTTCAATGCGTTTATTGCCGATGCCCAGGGTGCTGCCTACAACTATTTCCGCAATCCGGTCGCTACTTCACGCAACTACGCAGCAGCCTCGGACTACCTGCGGCTGCGGTTGATCGATGAGAACGGAGGTATCTACATGGATGTCGATGACGTGTTGCTTACCCCTGATCCTAAGCCGCTGCTGGCCGCCCCCGAGGATGTTCTGGTTGGCGGGCAGTACCGGATGCCGTGGAACAAGCAGATGCGGGTCAACACCTCACACTTTGCCAGCCACCCTGGTAATCCGGTGCTCAAGCGCCTGCTGAGGGAGGCTGCGGATCGTTTCGATAAGTTGCCTTACACCTTCAAGAACTCGCCTCGGCCGGTCGTCAGAGATTTCACCAGCAAAGCTGAAGCTGAGCGCGTGATGAACGCGTACATGCAGACCATTTCGGACTTGGCAGGCCCTGACGCCTTTAACAAAGGCATGAAGGCCATCAGGCCGAATTCGTTCGGCTTGATCCAGCGCCAGCAGGGGTGGGTGCATTCCCAGGTATACGAAGAGTTTTACGAGGCAGCGCTCGAGCACTGGTTCCCGCTGCGGATGGGCGGCTCAATAGGGGCACAGCCAGGTAGCGCGCACACCTGGATGCATACCTGAAGGTCGACGGGCTGCGCGCTTGCAGCCCGTCGCGTGCCGATCAGGCCCGGCGTTCGTGCATACGCGCCAGCTGGCGCTCCAGCATAGATGGATAGGGCTCCATCAGGCGCTCGACACAGCACGCCCCCTCGGGGCTTGCGATCGGGCGAATGCGCGCACGCTGGCGCAGCAGCACGTCATCATTGATGCGGCGCTCCACCAGCAGCAGGTTGCGGCTGTGTTGCGACAGCGCCAGGGCATCCTGGGCCGGCTCGGTGATCAGCACGTCGACCAGTTCCAGCCCTTGCAGGTCATTGGCCAGCACCAGGCCCAGTTGCAGTTGCAAGGTGATGCCACTGTCGGCTACCTCGATTTGCAGGGCATGGCCCAAGGCACGCAACAACTCACCACAGCACACGGCGTTGGTCAGGTAGTCCTCGCCGCTGTCACGGCTGTGGAACAGCACCAGTGTGCTGCCGTCGTTCAGCGTATGCACTTCGCCTTCATAGAGCGACGCCGCCTGGTCGAGGCAGTCGCGATAACGCTCCAGCAGCTCGGTCAGACGGGTGCGAGGCAGGCGCCGCAGTTGTTCCTGCGAACCCAGTTGCACGGCCAGGATGGCGCTGCTCTGCGGCTCGTCGGACTCAATGGCGACCGGCTTGGCGGGTGCGGTTTCGTCGTCCATCAGGCCGGCGAAGGCGTCGTCGTCGTGCTCATCGGCTGGCGCTACGGCCGCTTTGGCGCGCGGAGCGGTTTTGACGAGTGCTGGGGCGTCGTCGTAATCGTCGTCGTCCTCGTCCTCATCTTCGGGCTCTGGCGGCGGCGGCGGTGCCAGGCGGGCGTGCAGCTGGCGGGCCAGGTCGCCGATTTCGTCCTGGCGATCGATGGCCGGCGTATACGGATGCGGGTCGCGCAGCCAGACGCGCAACTGCAGCAGCGGGGTGGAAATGAACCGCCCCAGGCGCAGGCTCAGGGTCAATGCCAATGCCAGCAGGATGGCCGCAAGGATGCCCATGCTTTGCAGGCTGATCAGCATCGGCTGCTGAAACTGACTCATGTCCAGGCTGATGCGCAACTGACCAGCGGTCACGTCCTGGAAGGTGATCTTGGTCTGGTAGAGGCCCTCGGCTTCGCCCAACAGGGTGTTGCGCGGACGCTGGCCGGCCTCGGCGAGGATGCGGTTGTCGACGCTGTAGATGGCGGCGTGGGCCACCAGCGGGTTCTTCACCAGGTTGCCCAGCAGCACGTTGAGGCTGAGGATGTCGTTGGACACCAACAGTTCGGTGGCCGAGGTGGCGGTCTGCGTGGTCAGGCTCTGCCCGACGGCGTCGGCCTGCTCGTGCATGGCCTGTTTGAACTGCAAACCCATTACGCAGGCATAGATCACCAAGGCCAAGGCCACCAGGAAGATGTTATGGCTGGCAATGCGCAAAGCCAGCGGGATTCGCCGTTGGCTCAGGGCTCGATAGATCATCAGGAAGAAGTTTTCGTTTTTGACTGGCGTGGGCCGGTTCACAGAGCGCGGCTCTTTATGGCGAGAAAGTTGCTGCGCAGTATAGCGACCGGAGTTTTGTCGGCAAAGTATCGATGGCGCCCGTCTGGCACTGAAAGTGAGTAGAATGCGCATTTTTCATCGAAGTCGGAGCCCGGTCTTGCGCGAAATCGTCCTGATCAACATCACTGGTGAAGACCGTCCGGGTCTGACCGCTGCCATCACCGGCGTCCTGCTCCAGGGCGGTGTGAACATTCTCGACATCGGTCTTGCGGTCATGCACGGCACGTTGTCGTTCGGCATCTTGGTCGACATCCCCGACAACGAAGTGGCCACGGCGCTGTTGCACAGCGTGCAATCCAAGGCTCACGAACTCAATTTACAGGCCCGCTACACGCCGGTTTCCGAGGCTGACTACCAGCATTGGGCGGACAGCCAGGGCGATGCGCGGCAGGTCGTTACCCTGCTGAGCCGCAAGATCACCCCCGAGCAACTGCAGCGGGTGAGTGCGGTGATCAGCCAGTACGGCCTGACCATCGAGCGCATCGAGCGCCTTTCGGCGCGTGTACTGCTGGATGCCGAGCAGGACAAGAGCAAGGCCGCGCTGGAAATTTCCGTGCGCGGCGAGCCGAGCGATGCCCAGGCCCTGCGCGCGGCGTTCTTTGCGCTGTCCGATGAGCTGAACATCGACATTGCCTTCCAGCGCGACGACCTGTTCCGCCGCAACCGCCGTCTGGCGGTGTTCGACATGGACTCGACGCTGATCGAGGCTGAAGTGATCGACGAGCTGGCCAAGGCAGCCGGTGTTGGCGAGCAAGTTGCGGCCATCACCGAGCGGGCGATGCGCGGCGAGCTGGATTTCCGTGCCAGCTTCAAGGAACGCATGGCGCTGCTCAAAGGCCTGGACGTCGGCGTGCTGGACCAGATTGGCGCTTCGCTGCGCCTGACCGAAGGTGCCGAGCACCTGTTCGCCGAGCTCAAGCGCCTGGGTTACAAGACGGCAATCCTGTCCGGCGGCTTTACCTACTTTGCCAAGCAGGTGCAGGCGCGCCTGGGTATCGACTATGTGTTCGCCAACGAGCTCGAAGTGGTCGATGGCAAGGTGACGGGCGTTGCGGTCGAGCCAATTGTCGACGCCCAGCGCAAGGCCGAGCTGCTGCAGCAGTTGGCTAGCCAGGAAGGTTTGCAGTTGGAGCAGACCATTGCCGTAGGCGATGGCGCCAACGATTTGCCGATGCTGGCGCTGGCCGGGCTGGGCGTGGCCTTCCGTGCCAAGCCGCTGGTGCGCCAGTCGGCCAGGCAGGCGATTTCGACCTTGGGCCTGGATGGTGTGCTGTATCTGCTGGGCGTGCGTGACCGCGAGGCCCGCGGTTGAGCTGAAACAGCGGGGCTGCTGTGCAGCCCTTTCGCGGCACAAGGCCGCTCCTACAGGGGGCATGAACCCTGCTTTTGTGGGAAATTCTATGGTTTTGTACAACCCTGTCCGGGCCTCATCGCAGGCTGTCGCCAGCTCCCACAAAGACCGCGCACAAACCCAATATCGAGGCCTGACCTGGGTTCCTGTGGGAGCTGGCGTCAGCCTGCGATGAGGCCAGGACAGGCCTGCACATGACTGTGCCCCCCAAAACCCGGCGTGGGAGCGGGCTTGCCCCGCGATGGGCCGCAAAGCGGCCCCAATAAAAAGGCCCTGCATGCGCAGGGCCTTTTTTATAGCGCGGCAATCAGGCCTGTGCAGGCACTGCCAGCAACTCACCCATGCGCACAGCCGACGCTGCGCCCAGGTTCTGCGCCCACTTCACCTGCTCTGGTCCGAACAGCACGATCGCGGTAGAACCCAGCTTGAAGCGCCCCAGTTCAGCGCCTTTTTCCAGGTGGATAGGCGCACGGCTGGCGTCGTCGTAGCGGAAGGTCTTCAGCTCACGCTTGGGGGGGGTGACCAGGCCAGCCCAGACGGTCTCGATGGAGGCGACGATCATCGCGCCGACCAGCACCACAGCCATTGGCCCGCGCTCGGTATCGAACAGGCATACCACACGCTCGTTGCGGGCGAACAGCTCCGGCACGTTTTCGGCAGTAGTCTGGTTGACCGAGAACAGCCGGCCCGGCACATAGACCATTTCGCGCAGGGTGCCTGCCAGCGGCATGTGTACGCGGTGGTAGTCCTTCGGCGACAGGTAGATGGTCGCGAACTCGCCGCCCATGAACGGCGCTGCCAGCGCCGGGTCGCCGCCGAGCAGCTCCAGCGCGCTGAAGCTATGGCCTTTGGCCTGGAAAATACGGCCGTGCTCGATAGGGCCCAGCTGGCTTACCGCGCCGTCTGCGGGGCAAACAATAGCGCCCGGGGTTTCGTCCAGCGGGCGTGCGCCTGGTTTGAGGGCGCGAGTAAAGAAGGCGTTGAAGTGCTCGTAGGCGCTTAGGTCTTCGACCAGTGCCTCGGACATGTTGACCTGGTAGCGCTTGGCGAACCAGGCCGTAAAGGCATTCTTGAACCAGCGCGCGCGGCACTCGGCAACGCAGCCGGCCAACCGCGACAGCAGGTGGTGCGGCAACAGGTGCTGGCTGATGATGAACAGACGGGATTTCATGCGGGTTCCTTAAACTTCTACAGGCGTGTCCGGGTGGTTGCCCCATTCGCTCCACGAACCGGCATAGGCCTTGATACGTGGGTAGCCGAGGGCTTTGGCCACCAGGTAGGTGAAGCCGGAGCGGCGGTGGGTCTGGCAATGGGTGATCACCTCTTTGTCAGGGGTGATGCCCAGTTGTTCGAGCACTTGGGCGATGTCCTTGCGGATGCGCAGGTGGTCGTTGAGGTCCATGCCGGCGGTCCATTCGAAATTGATCGCGCCGGGGATGTGCCCGCCTTTGGCGGCAAGCACCTTCTCGCCGTTGAATTCCTGTGGGCCGCGGGCATCCCAGATGACCAGGTCATCGGCGCCCAGGCGGCTTTGCAGGTATTCACGGGTGGCAGTTGGCTCGCTGTGGAGCTGCAAGCGCACGGGAGTATTGCCAGGCGCAGGCACGTCGGTGGACAACAGGTCGGCAGGCCAGGCCTGAATACCGCCGTTCAGGTAGTGGTAGCGGGTGTGGCCGATGACATCGAGCAGCCAGATGAAGCGCCCGGCCCAACCGCCGCCTTCGTCGTCGTACACCACATAGACGGCATCGTCACGGTGGCCGAGTTCGCTGAACAGTTTTTCAAGGTCAGCCTGGGCCGGCAGCAGGCCCGGGGCTGGCGGCTGGCCGAGTTGCGTGCGCTTGCCTTCGACAAAGCGCGCCCCGGGGATATGCCCGCTGACATAGCGGTTGGCGCTGCTCAGGTCGACCAGAATCAGCTGCTGCGAGCCAAGGCGCGGTAGCAGCTCAGCCGCTTCGATCACCAGGGGCAAGCCGGAAAAGTCAGTCATCCACGGTCTCCGGGGTGCAAAGAGAGGCGATTGTAGCGCAAGGCTCACGCATTGCGACTGGCAAACACTGCCAGGGCACGCTCGATGCATTGCGCGGTTTTACCAAACGCCTGCACACTGACATCGGCCAGCGGTTTGCCGCCTTGGTCGGCCACTGCCAGCATCAGCACCTGGTTGTTCACTGCCAGCGAGCGCAACAGCAGGTGCTCGCCACGGAAGAACGCGCGCAGCGGCGCCGGCAGCAAGGCCGAGAATTGCGCGTGGTTGTCTGGGGTCAGGCGCAGCTGGCCGGCCTGGGCCATGAGCTTTTTCAGCAGTTTGTTCTGGCCCAGCGGCAACGCCATGGTGCTCGCCTCGGCAGGCAGCCCGGCGATTTGCTGCACGCGCAGGTAGTCGCAGGCCTTGTCCAGGCTCAGCAGCATCACCCGCTCCATGCCACACGCCTGCAGTGCTTCACGGGCATGACTGGCCAGGTGCACGGTGTTGCTGAACGACGTCGGCTGGCTCAGCAGTTCCTGGCACAGCGCACGCCAGCGGGCGAGGTCTTCGGTTTTGGGCGGTGGCGGGGTGAGCATGTCCGGGTGTGGGCGGCGCTGGTGCCAGGGCCAGATCAACGCCTCGGCCGGGTGGAACAGCGCGTGGCGGGCATGATGACGGGCACTGGCGGCGGCCTGCTGGTGAACCTGCTGCTGGACGTCGTCCAGCGAGGTCTGCAGGTACAGCGCGGTCAGCAACTGCCAGCGCAGCAGGTGCGGGTTGTCCCAGCCCACCTGGGCGGCCAGCGCCAGGCCGTTGGCCAGCAGCACGGTGTTGGGCGGCTGGTTGAACCAGCGCCGCAGCGCCGGCTCTTCGTCAAGGCGGTGCTGCTGCACCAGCGGGTCGGGCTCACGGGCGATGTTCAGCACCTGGGCCAGCAATTCGCGCTCTTCGAGCAGCAGGTGGTAGCCCTGGGTCACCCAGCCCGGCAGCCGCCAGTGCTCGGCAACGGCTTGGCACAGCGGCATCAGGCGTACGCCGAACAGCTCGTGCTCGACTTCGGCAGCATCCTCGCCCTTGTGGATAACCCGCAGCTCCCACGCATCGAGCAGTTTGGGGTAAGCCAGGGCCATGGCCCACATCGGCGACAGAAACAACAGGCTGCCCCAATGGATGTCTTGCCACAGGCGCGCCAGGCGCGCACCGAACAAGCCGTTGGCCTGCTGGGTGGCATGCTGGCTGATCAACAGAAACTGGCGCAGCACGGGCGGGATGTCATCGCCGGGCACCGCCGGCAGGCGGGCCAACAGCTCGCTGGCGCGGCTCAGGCCCAGGCGGGTGAGGGCCACTTCGAGGCTTTCGGCGGGCGCGGCCTGGCTGGCGTTGGCCGGGTGATTGGCCTCGCGCATCACGCACAGCGCCAGGGCCGGGCTGTCCTGCATCAGGTCGGCGATCTCGCGCATCGACCGGCGGCTGTCGTTGATTGCCTGCAGGACGCGGTCATGGCTCTCTTTGGGGATGGGTATGCGCACCCCGTCGAGCAGCTTTACCCAAGCCTCAAGACTTGAAGGGACGCGAGTTGGTACCTTGGTTTCAATTGGCATTTTGACATCAGTCCGAACTGGCTTTTCGCTTGGAGTGGCTATAGTCTGGCGCAGTTCTGCCGATAAGTAGAAGAAGAGTTTTAAAGCTCCCGTCCCCGACCCTGACCACGACAGCAAGTGCTTTGAACCTATGGCTAAGATTATCGGCATCATCGTCGTATTCGCGAGCGTGCTCGGCGGGTACGTGCTTTCCCACGGCAAGATCGCTGCACTGATTCAGCCATTTGAAGTGCTGATCATCGGTGGCGCGGCGCTTGGCGCGTTCCTCCAGGCCAACCCTGGTTGGATGACCATGCACGTGCTCAAGAAGTCGCTGAAGATGTTCGGCAGCCGCTTCACCCACACCTTCTACCTTGAGGTGCTGGGCCTGGTGTACGAAATTCTCAACAAGAGTCGCCGCGAGGGCATGATGGCCATCGAGGGCGACATCGAAGACGCCTCGTCCAGCCCGATCTTCGCCAAGTACCCAGCGGTACTGGGCGATGAGCGCATGACCGCGTATATCTGCGACTACCTGCGCATCATGTCCACCGGCAACATGGCGCCGCACGAGCTCGAAGGCCTGTTCGACATGGAACTGCTGAGCCTGAAGGAAGAACTCGAGCACCCATCCCATGCGGTCAACGGCATCGCCGACGGCATGCCCGGCTTCGGTATCGTCGCGGCAGTACTGGGTATCGTGGTGACCATGGCTTCGCTGGGTGATGGCGATCAGGCGTCCATCGGCCTGCACGTCGGTGCGGCGTTGGTGGGTACCTTCTTCGGTATTCTGGCGGCCTATGGCTTCTTCGGCCCGCTGGCCAAGTGCCTGGAGCACGATGCCAAGGAAGAAGTGAACCTGTACGAATCGATCAAGGCGTCGCTGGTGGCTTCGGCCTCGGGCATGCCGCCGTCGCTGGCCGTGGAATTCGGGCGCAAGGTGCTGTACCCCAAGCACCGTCCGAGCTTTGCCGAGCTGGAACAAGCAGTTCGCGGTCGCTGAGTCATGGAAAACAACCAGCCGATAATCATCAAGCGCGTCAAGCGCTTCGGTGGCGGGCACCATGGCGGTGCCTGGAAAATCGCCTTCGCCGACTTCGCGACGGCGATGATGGCGTTTTTCCTTGTACTGTGGCTGCTGTCGACCGCCACCCCCGAGCAGAAGCTGGCCATCGCCGGCTACTTCAAGGACCCGATCGGCTTCTCCGAAAGCGGCACGCCCTACATCATCGACCTGGGCGGTACGCCGGAGCTCGCCCCAGAAAAGACCATCAACCCGGAAGTCAAATCCGAACCTACCCCTGACACCAGCCTGCAGCTGGACAAGGACAAGGTCGAGACCCTGGCCGAGCAGGTTGAGCGCGAGCGCCTCGAGCTGCTGTTGCAAGAGCTGCAGAACAAGGTCGAAGAGAACCCGCAACTGCAGAAGTTCAAGGACCAGATCCTGTTCGAGATTACCCAGGACGGCCTGCGCATCCAGATCATGGATGCCGAGAACCGGCCGATGTTCGACATCGGCAGCGCGCGACTGCAGCCGTATTTCGAAGACATTTTGCTGGCCATGGCCGACACCATCAAGGCGGTGCCGAACAAGATCAGCGTCAGTGGCCACACCGATGCCAAGCCGTTTGCCGGGATGGGTGATTTTGGCAACTGGGAATTGTCGGCCAACCGTGCCAACGCTGCGCGCCGCGCCTTGGTGGCCGGTGGCTACCCGGACGGGCAGGTGGCGCGGGTGGTGGGGTATGCGTCGTCGTCGCTGTTTGACCGCAAGAACCCGTTCAACCCGGTCAACCGCCGTATCGATATCATCGTGCTGACCAAAAAGGCCCAGCGCGACATCGAAGGCGAGCAGGGTACGCCAGAGGCTCCGTCCGCTACACCGCCGGCGGGTGCTGCACCTGGCGCGGCGACACCTGGCGATGCCGGTGCACCGATGCAGCCGCGTGAGCTTCGGCAGAAGCTGAACATCTTCGAAGATGGTGTGTTGAAGATGGACGATGCCAAAGAGCAGTAACTGAGAAGGGCCGCTGATGCGGTGATGCTGTTCACTCGGGGCTGCCGTGCAGCCCATCGCGACACAAGGCCGCTCCTGCCTGGGACTACGGTCTTCTGTAGGAGCGGCCTTGTGCCGCGATGGGCCGCAAAGCGGCCCCGGCGATCTCAAGTGAGCAGCATTACGCTGATGCGGCCCTTTTTCATGACCGCTCCAACGACAACGGCTAGTAGCTATCCTGCGGCAGGCTGGCGATGATCGAGCGGTAGCTGTTCATGCGCTGCTGGGTTACCTGGCCTTCTTCAAGGCCCTTGAGCAGTGCGCAGCCAGGTTCGCGGTCGTGCTTGCAGTCGCGGAAGCGGCAGTTGCCGATCAGCTCGCGGAACTCGATGAAGCCGTCCTCGACGTCATCCCGGCTGACATGCCCCAGGCCGAACTCGCGGATGCCCGGTGAGTCGATCAGGTCGCCGCCGTTGGGGAAGTGATACAGCCGCGCGGTGGTGGTGGTGTGGGTACCCTGGCCCGACCATTCCGACAGGTCTCCAACGCGGGTGCCGGCGTCCGGCAGCAGGCTGTTGACCAGCGACGACTTGCCCACCCCCGACTGCCCTACGAACACGCTGATGTGCCCATCGAGCGCCTGCTGCAGGCGTTGCATGCCGTCACCGTGGTGCGCCGACACTTCCAGCAGCGGGTAGCCGAGGCCGCGGTACACCTCAAGCATGGCGTTGAGCACTGGCGCGTTGTCGTCGTTGATCAGGTCGGCCTTGTTCAGCAGCAGCAGCGGGCGAATGCCGGCGTGCTCGGCGGCTACCAGGTAGCGGTCGATCAGGTTGGGGTGCGGCTCGGGCGCCGGAGCGAAGACGATGACGATCAAGTCAACGTTGGAGGCGACCGGTTTGAGCTGCCCATGGTTGTTTGGCCGGCACAGCTCGGTGGTGCGTGGCATCTGCGCCACGATCACGCCGATACCCTGGTTGCCGGCACGCCACACCACGCGGTCGCCAGTGACCAATGCAGGCAGGTTGGCGCGCAGGTGGCAGCGGAATACCTGGCCGGCGACGTCGCCGTCCTGTGCTTCGACTTCTACCTGGACGCCAAAGTGGGCGATGACCAGGCCCAACTGCTCAGGCCCCAGATCGCCGCCTTCAAGCTCCTGCAGCGCGTGCTGCTCGCGTTTGGCGGCGCGGGCGGCGCGTTCACCTTGGATCTTTTCGATGCGCCAGTTCTGGCGGCGGTTGAGCTGGCGTTTGGCCATGAAGGTTCCGTGTCGGCATGCAATAGGAAAACGGTTCGCAGTCTAGCACGGTGCGCCCATCGCCAGCCGCGCTAGGCTACTATGGCGGCCTATCCGAGGAGCCTTTCATGCAAAACCCACAGAACCTGATCTGGATCGATCTGGAAATGACCGGTCTGGACCCTGATCACGATGTCATCATCGAGATGGCTACCATCGTCACCGACAGCCAACTGAACACCTTGGCCGAAGGCCCGGTGATCGCCATCCATCAAAGCGACGAAGTGCTGGCGCGCATGGATGAGTGGAATACCCGCACCCACGGCAACTCGGGCCTGACCCAGCGTGTGCGCGAGAGCAAGGTCAGCATGGCCGAGGCCGAGGCGCAGACCATCGCATTCCTTGAGCAGTGGGTGCCCAAAGGCAAGTCGCCGATCTGCGGCAACAGCATCTGCCAGGACCGTCGCTTCCTTTATCGCCACATGCGTGCGCTGGAAAACTACTTCCACTACCGCAACCTGGACGTTTCGACCCTCAAGGAGCTCGCCGCGCGCTGGGCGCCAGAGGTGCGTGACAGCTTCCAGAAGGGCGGCACCCACCTGGCCCTGGACGACATTCGCGAGTCGATCGCAGAACTGCGCCACTACCGCGAGCACTTCATCAAGGTGTAAGCCGCAAGCCGCAGCGGGTCGGCAGCGTCCTTGGGGCCGGGTGATGTTCCCGGGCCATGGGCTTTTGCCTACAGATTGCAGCTTTTCATTTCTTTTCTGGGCTCGAAACATGTTGTTGATGCTTTACCTCATCGCCATCACTGCTGAGGCGATGACCGGCGCGCTGTCTGCGGGGCGCCGTGGCATGGACTGGTTTGGTGTGGTGCTGATCGCCTGTGTGACCGCGCTAGGCGGCGGCTCGGTGCGTGATGTGCTACTGGGCCATTACCCGCTGACCTGGGTCAAACACCCCGAATACCTGGTGCTGACCAGCCTGGCGGCGCTGTTGACTATTTTCATCGCGCCCTTGATGCGCCACTTGCGCTCGCTGTTTCTGGTGCTCGATGCGCTAGGGCTGGTGGCCTTCACCCTGATCGGCTGCATGACCGCGCTGGAAATGGGGCAGGGCATGCTGGTGGCCTCGATCAGCGGGGTGATCACAGGTGTGTTCGGCGGCATCCTGCGGGATATCTTCTGCAACGATATTCCGCTGGTGTTCCGCCGTGAGCTGTATGCCAGTGTGTCGTTTGCGGCGGCTTGGTTCTACCTGGGCTGCGTGTACTTCAAGGTGCCAGCGGAGCAGGCCATGCTGCTGACCCTGTTCGGTGGCTTTCTGGTGCGGTTGTTGGCGATCCGCTTCCATTGGGAAATGCCCAAGTTCCACTACAACGACCAGCAGTGAGATCGCCGGGGCTGCGCTGCAGCCCATCGCAGGCTAGCGCCAGCTCCCACGCAGGCCGTGCTCAACCGCAACATTGGTGGTTGGACCCAATCCTGAGGGAAATGATAGAGAGTCGTGGCGAGCGGGCTTGTCCCGCGTTGGGCTGCAGCAGCCCCGAAAACCCCAGGGGCTGCTGCGCAGCCCAACGCGGGACAAGCCCGCTCGCCACAAGTAGATATATCTGGCGGGAACAGGCTTGTACCAACCCATAGAATCTTCCACAGGAATCGAGCCAGACACCCATGTTGCAGCTGGCGCGGTCACTGTGGGAGCTGGCGCCAGCCTGCGATGAGGCCGTAACAGGCTCAAGCAACCCCGTGCTGGGCCAGCGCCCACTGCACATGCTCGCGCACCAGCTCCGACGGGTCGTCCTGGCGCGCCTTCAGTGCTTCGATCACCGGTATGGTCGATGGCGCATTGCCCAGCCCGACCGCAAGGTTGCGCGAAAACCGTTCGTAGCCAGCGCGGCGTAACGGTGAACCCTCGGTACGTGCCAGAAAACGCTTTTCATCCCAGCCGAACAGCTCGGCCAGCTCGATGTTGTCCAGCCCACGGCGGGGCATGAAGTCATCTTCGGTGGTGGTCTTGGCGAAGCGGTTCCACGGGCATACCAGCTGGCAGTCGTCACAGCCGAACACGCGGTTGCCGATCAGTGGGCGCAATTCCACCGGGATGGCGTGGCGCAGCTCGATGGTCAGGTACGAGATGCAGCGCCGCGCATCGAGCTGGTAAGGGCCGACGAAGGCCTGGGTTGGGCAGATATCCAGGCAGGCCTGGCAGCGGCCGCAGTGGTCGCTGCCCTGGACGCCGTCAATTGGCAGCGGCAGGTCGACAAACAGCTCGGCCAGGAAGAAGTAACTGCCAGCCTTGCGGTTGAGCAGCAGGGTATTCTTGCCGATCCAGCCCAGCCCGGCTTCCTGCGCCAGGGCCTTTTCCAGCACCGGGGCGCTATCGACGAAGGCGCGGTAGCCGAATGGGCCAATGGCCTGCTGGATGCGGTCAGCAAAGTGCTGCACCCGCTTGCGCACCAGCTTGTGGTAATCGCGGCCCAGCGCGTAGCGGGCGATATAGGCTTTTTCCGGCTCGGCCAGGCGCTTGGCCATCTCGGTGTCGCCGGGCAGGTAGTCCATGCGCAGCGAAATTACCCGCACGGTGCCCGGTATCAACTGGTCGGGGTGCGACCGCTTGCTGCCGTGCTCGCCCATGTACTCCATCTCGCCGTTATACCCGGCCTCGAGCCAGCGCTGCAGGTGCTGTTCATGTTCGCCAAGGTCGACCCCGGCGATGCCGACATGGGCAAAACCGAGTTCCTGGCCCCAATCCTTGATCGATTGGGCCAGCGCGGCGGGGTCTGGATGAGTCACGGACATTGGAAGGGGCAAGCATTACAGGGAGAGGTGCGTATAATTCTGCCAGACATCGGAGCCTTTGACCCCATGCCTCAGACCAAACACCCGGCCAATGCGCCGCAAGCCCTCGATCGCCTGGCCTTGGCGGGCCTTGCGCCGCGCCCGTTGGATGCCCACAAAGGCGATTTTGGCCATGTGCTGGTGGTCGGCGGCGACCTGGGCACGGGCGGGGCGGTGATGCTCAGTGCGCAGGCGGCGCTGCGCTGTGGCGCCGGGCTGGTCAGCGTGGCTACGCGGCCCGAGCATGTGGGCGCGGGCCTGGCCCGGCTGCCTGAAACCATGTGGCTTGGCGTCAGTTCGGCCAACCAGTTGCCGGGTGTGCTGGCGCGGGCCAGTGTGGTCGTGGTCGGGCCCGGCCTTGGCCAGGCGGCATGGGGGCGCAGCCTGCTGTCGGCCGTGGCCGGTGCGCACGTTGCGCAGGTGTGGGATGCCGATGCGCTCAACCTGCTGGCCGGCGCCCCGCTAAGCGTGCCTGGCGGCAGCGTGCTGACCCCGCATCCGGGTGAGGCTGCGCGCCTGCTGGGCATCTCTACCGAGGCCGTGCAGGCTGACCGCCCGGGCGCTGCGCGCAAACTGGCACGGCGTTACGCAAGTGTCTGTGTGCTCAAGGGGGCAGGCACGCTGATAGCAGGCCCCGATGGGCGCCTGGCGCTGTGCGAGCGTGGCCACCCGGCGATGGCAGGTGCCGGGCTGGGCGATGTGCTGACAGGCGTGCTGGCCGCGTTGCTGGCCCAAGGCCTGCAAGCGTGGCAGGCGGCGTGCCTTGGCGTCTGGCTGCATGCCCGCGCCGGCGAGCGCCTGGGGCGCGGGGGGAGAGGGCTGGCCGCCAGCGATCTGGTGCCGGTCATAAGAGAGTTACTTGAGGAGCATTGTGCGTGTTGACCCTGTTTCTGGCCGACGAATCGGCCACTGAAGTGTTTGGCGCGACGCTCGCCCAGGTGACTGGCGGGCATGGCGTGATTTTTCTCGAAGGTGACCTGGGCGCGGGCAAGACCACGCTGTCGCGCGGTCTGATCCGCGGGCTGGGCCATGCCGGGCCGGTCAAGAGCCCGACCTTCACCGTGGTTGAACCTTATGAGATTGGCGACATCCGAGCCTTTCACTTCGACCTGTATCGCCTGGTCGATCCGGAAGAACTCGAGTACCTGGGTATTCGCGATTACTTCGAAGGCGACGCCTTGTGCCTGTTCGAGTGGCCAGATAAAGGTGCGGGCGTTTTGCCAAAGCCTGACCTGACCATTACCATAAGCCCGCAAGCGGGCGGACGCTCGTTGCACCTTGCGCCACAAGGCGCGCGCGGCGAGGCATGGTGTGCCGTCCTGGCCAAAGAATTCTTAAAGTAAGTGGGGAAAGGTATGCGCATACGCGCACTGGTCGCTGTCGTTGGATTGCTGCTGACAACGGTGGCCGTGGAGGCTCTGGCCGTCACTCAAGTCAAGAGCGTGCGCCTGTGGCGCGCGCCGGACAACACGCGGCTGGTCTTCGACCTGTCCGGGCCTGTGCAGCACAGCGTCTTCACCCTGTCCGCGCCTGATCGGCTGGTCATCGACATCAATGGTGCCACCTTGGGCGGGCCATTGAACGTTGCCACCTCGAACACGCCGATCACCAGCGTGCGTTCGGCCCAGCGCACCCCCACCGACCTGCGCGTGGTGGTCGACCTGAAAAAGTCGGTCACCCCGAAAAGCTTCACCCTGGCGCCCAACGCCCAGTATGGCAACCGCCTGGTGGTCGACCTGTACGACCAGGAAGCCGATGCCATCGCTGCCAGCAACCCGACGCCTACGCCGCCGCCACAAACCCCGGCCACTACCCCGGCGGTGCCCGTTACCCCGGCACAGCCGGCTATCAAGCTGCCGCCAGTGCCTTCGGGCAAGCGTGACATCGTGGTGGCCATCGACGCCGGCCACGGCGGTGAAGACCCAGGCGCCTCTGGTTCGCGTGGCCAGCACGAAAAAGACATCGTGCTGCAGATCGCCAAGGAGCTGCAGCGCCAGATCAACGCCGAGAAAGGCTTCCGGGCCGAGCTGACCCGCACCGGCGACTACTTCATCCCGTTGCGCAAGCGCACCGAGATCGCCCGCAAGAAGGGCGCCGACCTGTTCGTGTCGATCCACGCCGATGCCGCGCCGTCCAAGGCCGCCTTTGGCGCCTCGGTGTTCGCCCTGTCAGACCGTGGCGCCACCTCCGAAACCGCGCGCTGGCTGGCCGATACCGAAAACCGTTCCGACCTGATCGGTGGTGCTGGCAACGTCAGCCTCGATGACAAGGACCGCATGCTCGCCGGCGTGCTGCTCGACCTGTCGATGACCGCGACCCTCAGTTCCAGCCTCAACGTCGGGCAGAAGGTGCTGGGCAACATGGGCCGGGTCACGCCGCTGCACAAGCAGCGCGTCGAGCAGGCCGGGTTCATGGTGCTGAAGTCGCCGGATATCCCGTCGATCCTGGTCGAAACCGGGTTTATCTCCAACGCCAACGAAGCCGCCAAACTGGCCACGGCCAGCCACCAGCAAGCCCTGGCGCGCTCGATCCACACCGGCGTGCGGCAGTTCTTCCAGCAGAACCCGCCGCCAGGCACCTACATTGCCTGGCTGCGCGACAGCGGCAAGATCGCCCAGGGCCCGCGTGACCATACCGTGCGCTCCGGCGAGACCCTGGCGATGATTGCCGTACGCTATCAGGTGAGCGTTGCCAGCCTGCGCGCCAGTAACAACCTCAAGACGGACGAACTGAAAATCGGCCAGCACCTGGACATCCCGGCTACCACCCTGGCGTCGCAACAATGAGTGGTGGCTCGCGCATCCAGCTGCTCAGCCCGCGGCTGGCCAACCAGATTGCTGCGGGCGAAGTCGTCGAGCGGCCGGCGTCGGTGGCCAAGGAACTGCTGGAAAACAGCCTCGACTCCGGTGCCCGGCGCATCGAGGTCGAGGTCGAGCAGGGCGGCGTGAAGCTGCTGCGGGTACGTGACAACGGCAGCGGTATCTCCGCTGATGACCTGCCACTGGCCCTGGCCCGCCATGCCACCAGCAAAATCCGCGAACTTGAAGACCTCGAAGGCGTGCTCAGCCTCGGTTTTCGCGGGGAGGCGCTGGCCTCGATCAGCTCGGTGGCGCGCCTGACCATGACCTCGCGCACTGCCGACGCCACCGAGGCCTGGCAGGTCGAAACCGAGGGCCGCGACATGGTCCCGCGCGTGCAGCCCGCCGCACACCCGGTCGGCACGTCGGTGGAAGTGCGCGACCTGTTCTTCAATACCCCGGCCCGGCGCAAGTTCCTCAAGGCCGAGAAGACCGAATTCGATCACCTGCAGGAAGTCATCCGGCGCCTGGCGCTGGCGCGCTTCGATGTGGGCTTTCACCTGCGCCACAACGGCAAGACCGTCTTCAGCCTGCACGAGGCCGGCGACGACATGGCCCGCGCGCGGCGCGTCGGCACCATCTGCGGCCCCGGCTTCCTGGAGCAGGCGCTGCCCATTGATGTCGAGCGCAATGGCTTGCGCCTGTGGGGCTGGGTTGGGTTGCCGACCTTCTCGCGCAGCCAGGCCGACCTGCAGTACTTTTTCGTCAATGGCCGCGCCGTGCGCGACAAACTGGTCGCCCATGCGGTGCGCCAGGCTTATCGCGACGTGCTGTTCAATGGCCGGCACCCGACCTTCGTGCTGTTTCTTGAACTCGACCCCACAGGCGTCGACGTCAACGTGCACCCGACCAAGCATGAAGTGCGCTTCCGTGAAGGGCGCTCGGTGCACGACTTTCTGTACGGCACCTTGCACCGCGCCCTCGCTGATGTGCGCCCCGAAGACCAGTTGGCGGCACCCGCTGCAACCACCGAGATGCTCCGCCCCAGTGGCCAGCAGGCCGGTGAATTCGGGCCCCAGGGCGAGATGCGCCTGGCCTCGCCGGTGCTGGAGCAGCCCCAAGGCGAGCCGCGGCAGCCGTTCACCTCTTCGGGTGCCGGCGCCGGCTACCAGTATCAATACACGCCGCGCCCGGCACAGCCGCTGAACAGCGGTGAAAGCCAGGCGGTGTATCGCGAGTTCTACGCGCCGCTGGCCAACGGCACTGCCGCCCCCGCGTCAGCATTGCCGGACAGCCAGGGCGACATTCCGCCGCTGGGCTACGCGCTGGCGCAGCTCAAGGGTATCTACATACTGGCTGAAAACGCTGTCGGCCTGGTGCTGGTGGACATGCACGCCGCCCACGAGCGCATCATGTACGAGCGTTTGAAGGTGGCCATGGCCAGCGAGGGCCTTAGCGGTCAGCCGCTGCTGGTGCCCGAAACGTTGGCCCTGAGCCAGCGCGAAGCAGATTGCGCCGAAGAGCACGCGCAGTGGTTCCAGCGCCTGGGCTTCGAGCTGCAGCGCCTTGGCCCGGAAACCCTGGCCATCCGGCAGATCCCGGCCTTGCTCAAGCAGGCCGAGGCCAACCGCCTGGTGATGGATGTGCTGGCCGACCTCATGGAGTACGGCACCAGCGACCGCATTCAGGCGCACCTGAACGAACTGCTGGGCACCATGGCCTGCCACGGCGCGGTGCGTGCCAACCGGCGCCTGGCCATCCCCGAGATGAACGCGCTGCTGCGCGACATGGAAAACACCGAGCGCAGCGGCCAGTGCAACCATGGCCGGCCGACCTGGACCCAGATGGGCCTGGACGATCTCGACAAGCTGTTCCTGCGGGGGCGATGACATGAGCAGCCTGCCTCCGGCGATTTTCCTCATGGGCCCGACCGCAGCCGGCAAGACCGACCTTGCCATCGAGCTGACCAAGGTGCTGCCGTGCGAGCTGATCAGCGTCGACTCGGCGCTCGTCTACCGCGACATGGACATCGGTACCGCAAAACCGTCCAAGGACATTCTCGCCGCCTATCCGCACCGCCTGGTCGACATCATCGACCCGGCCGAAAGCTATTCGGCCAAGCAATTCTGCACCGATGCGCTGGCGGCCATGGCCGAAATCACCGCGCGCGGCAAGATTCCGCTGCTGGTCGGCGGCACCATGCTGTATTACAAGGCGTTGCTCGAAGGCCTGGCCGACATGCCGCCGGCCGACCCTGAAGTGCGTGCTTCGCTTGAGGCCCAGGCCCGTGCCCTGGGGCTTGGCGAGCTGCACCGGCAGTTGGCCGAGGTCGACCCCGAGTCGGCGGCACGCATCCATCCGAATGACCCGCAGCGGCTGATTCGCGCACTTGAGGTGTACCGGGTCAGCGGCCTGAGCATGACCGCGCACCGCCAGCGTCAATTGGCGCAAAGTAGCGGCGCAGACGCAGGCGCGAACGGGCATTTGCCCTATACTGTGGCCAGTCTCGCCATCGCCCCTGCAGATCGTCACGTTCTGCATGAGCGAATTGCGCTACGATTTTCGCAGATGCTGGAACAGGGCTTTGTCGACGAGGTCCGATCGTTGCGGGCCAGAAGTGACTTGCACGTGGGGCTGCCGTCTATACGGGCAGTGGGGTATCGGCAGGTCTGGGAGTATCTCGACGGCGCGCTGGATGAGAATGAGATGCGCGAACGCGGTATCATTGCTACGCGTCAGCTGGCCAAGCGGCAGTTTACCTGGCTGCGTGGCTGGTCCGATGTGCATTGGCTCGATAGCCTGGCCTGCGACAATCTGTCCCGCACCTTGAAATACCTGGGAAGCGTCTCCATATTGAGCTGAGTCCCTGCTCATCGCCGTCCAGTCTTTCGACGGGCGGTGTGAATCACTGAATTCATTACTTTTTTATTATTGATCCTTACAGGAGTGCGGCACATGTCAAAAGGGCATTCGCTACAAGACCCTTACTTGAACACCTTGAGAAAAGAAAAGGTCCCGGTTTCGATCTATCTGGTAAACGGCATCAAGCTGCAGGGCCAGATCGAATCGTTTGACCAGTTCGTTGTGCTGCTGAAGAACACTGTCAGCCAGATGGTCTACAAGCACGCAATTTCCACTGTCGTGCCTGCCCGTCCTGTACGTCTGCCTAGCCCGACTGATGGCGAGCACGGCGACAGCGAGCCAGGTAACGCTTGAAAGTAGGAGCCTGCATTGTTCTTTGAGCGCCACGGTGGTGGTGAGCGGGCGTTGCTCGTTCACTTGGAAGGTCAGAACCCTGAGGCGCGCGAAGACCCGCAGGAGTTTCAGGAGCTGGCGTTGTCGGCCGGAGCCGATATCGTCTCGCTGTTGACAGTGACGCGGCATCAGCCCTCCGCCAAGTTTCTGATCGGCAGCGGCAAGGTCGAAGAGCTACGCGACCTGGTCAAAACTGCTGAAGCCGACCTTGTGATTTTCAATCACACCCTCACGCCCAGCCAGGAACGCAACCTCGAGCGCGTCTTCGAGTGTCGCGTGCTGGATCGCACCGGGCTGATCCTCGATATCTTCGCCCAGCGGGCGCGTACTCACGAAGGCAAGCTGCAGGTCGAACTGGCCCAGCTTGAGCACATGAGCACGCGGCTGGTACGCGGCTGGACCCACCTTGAGCGGCAAAAAGGGGGTATTGGCCTGCGCGGCCCGGGTGAAACCCAGCTCGAAACCGACCGCCGCCTGTTGCGGGTGCGTCTGCGCCAGATCAAAGGGCGCCTGGAGAAGGTGCGCAGCCAGCGCGAGCAGGCTCGCCGTGGGCGCAAGCGCGCCGACATCCCTTCGGTATCGCTGGTCGGCTACACCAACGCCGGCAAGTCGACGCTGTTCAACGCGCTGACGCATTCCGATGTGTACGCCGCCGACCAGCTGTTCGCCACCCTCGACCCCACGCTGCGCCGGCTTGAACTGGCGGACCTTGGGCCGATCGTGCTGGCCGATACCGTGGGCTTCATCCGCCACCTGCCGCACAAGCTGGTCGAGGCATTTCGGGCTACGCTCGAAGAGTCGAGCAACTCCGACCTTCTGCTGCACGTCATCGACGCCCATGAGCCTGAGCGCATGGAGCAGATCGAACAGGTGCTGGCGGTGTTGGGCGAGATCGGTGCTGAAGGCTTGCCGATCCTTGAGGTGTATAACAAACTCGACCTGCTTGAAGGCGTCGAGCCGCAGATTCAGCGCGATGCCGACGGCAAGCCGCAGCGGGTCTGGGTGTCGGCCCGTGATGGGCGCGGCCTGGAGCTGGTGGGGCAGGCGGTTGCCGAACTGCTGGGCAATGATCTGTTTGTCGCCACCCTGTGTCTTGAGCAGCGTTTTGCCCGCTTGCGCGCGCAATTCTTTGCCTTGGGGGCGGTGCAGAGCGAAGAGCACGATGAAGAAGGGCGCAGCCTGCTGAGCGTGCGACTGCCCAGGGTGGAACTCAACCGCTTGGTCAGCCGCGAAGGCATGGAGCCGCAAGTGTTTGTCGAGCAACACACTTTGCAATAAATGCTCGTCGAGGTCGCCGGGCAGCTGTGACAGGCATTCTGTAGCATTGGACGGCGCGCCGTGGGCGCGTCTTTGCTTTATCAGATGGAGAGCGCTATGGCTTGGAATGAGCCGGGTGGCAACTCGAACAATCAGGATCCCTGGGGCGGTCGTCGCGGTGGCGGCGGCGGCGGTGGCGATAAAAAAGGCCCACCGGATCTGGACGAGGCCTTCCGCAAACTGCAGGACAGCCTCAATGGCATGTTCGGCAGCGGCAAAAAAAGAGGCGGTGGCGGCGGCGACCGCAACATCGGCAAGGGTGGCGGCTACGGCTTGCTGGGCATCGGCCTGGCGGTACTGGCGGCTATCTGGCTGTACAACGCCGTGTACGTGGTAGACGAGCAGGAGCAGGCCGTCGTGCTGCGCTTCGGCAAGTACCACGAAACCGTCGGTCCCGGCCTGAATATCTATTTCCCGCCGATCGATCGCAAGTTCATGGAAAACGTGACCCGCGAGCGTGCCTACACCAAGCAGGGCCAGATGCTCACCGAAGACGAGAACATCGTCGAAGTGCCGCTGACCGTGCAGTACCGCATCAGCAACCTGCAGGACTTCGTGCTTAACGTCGACCAGCCGGAAGTCAGCTTGCAGCATGCCACCGACAGCGCCCTGCGCCACGTGGTGGGTTCCACCTCGATGGACCAGGTGCTGACCGAAGGTCGTGAGCAAATGGCCGTGGATATCCGCGAGCGTCTGCAGCGTTTCCTCGACACCTACCGTACCGGTATCACCGTTACCCAGGTGAACGTACAGAGCGCGGCAGCCCCGCGTGAAGTGCAGGAAGCCTTCGATGACGTGATCCGTGCCCGTGAAGACGAGCAGCGTGCCCGCAACCAGGCCGAGTCCTACGCCAACGGCGTGGTCCCCGAGGCCCGTGGTCAGGCGCAGCGCATCATCGAGGACGCCAATGGCTACCGCGATGAAGTCATCGCCCGCGCCAAAGGTGAAGCCGACCGCTTCAGCAAGCTGTACAGCGAGTACCGCAAGGCGCCGGACGTGACCCGTCAGCGTCTGTACCTTGAGACCATGCAGGAGGTTTACAGCAACTCCAGCAAAGTCATGGTGGCAACCAAGGACGGGCAGAACAACCTGCTCTACCTGCCGCTGGACAAAATGGTTGAAGCCGGCCGCAACGCTGCAGCACCGGCCGCGAGCACCGCGCCGTCGGCCAACAATGACGCCGCTGCGCGCGCTGCTGCCCAGGAACTGCAACAACAACCGCCGCTGCGTTCGAGGGAGAGCCGCTGATGAGCAATAAATCGCTGTTCGCCCTGATTGGCGCCGTGGTGCTGGGTATCGCTGCCTGGAACTGCTTCTACATCGTTTCGCAAACCGAACGCGCGGTACTGCTGCAGTTCGGTCGCGTGGTCAAGGCCGATGTCCAGCCTGGCCTGCATGTGAAGGTTCCGTATGTGAACCAGGTGCGCAAGTTCGACGCCCGCCTGATGACCCTCGACGCGCCGACTCAACGGTTCCTGACCCTTGAGAAAAAAGCCGTGATGGTCGACGCCTACGCCAAGTGGCGGGTCAAGGATGCCGAGCGTTTCTACACCGCTACTTCCGGCATGAAGCAGATCGCCGACGAGCGTCTGTCGCGTCGTCTGGAAAGCGGCCTGCGTGACCAGTTCGGCAAGCGCACCCTGCACGAAGTCGTGTCGGGTGAGCGTGACGCGCTGATGGCTGACATCACGGCTTCGCTCAACCGCATGGCCAGCAAAGAGCTGGGCATCGAGGTTGTCGATGTGCGGGTCAAGGCCATCGACCTGCCCAAGGAAGTCAACCGCAGCGTGTTCGACCGTATGAGCACCGAGCGTGAGCGTGAAGCCCGCGAGCACCGTGCCAAAGGTAACGAGCTGGCTGAAGGTATCCGTGCCGACGCCGACCGTCAGCGCCGTGTGCTGCTGGCCGAAGCGTATCGTGAAGCAGAAGAAACCCGTGGTGATGGCGACGCCGAGGCGGCCTCCATCTATGCCAAGGCCTACACCCAGGACGCTGACTTCTATGCGTTCTACCGTAGCCTGCAGGCCTACCGCGAGAGCTTCTCGAACAAGAGCGACGTGCTGATCCTGGACCCGAAGAACGAGTTCTTCCGGTACCTGGACAAGAGCAAGCCCTGATGTTGCTCGCATGACGGGTGCCCCGCCTGGCAGCTAAAACGCCAGGCGGGGTGCATCCTGAATGAAAAGGGGTGTATGATGCGGCAGCCGGGAAATTCCCGGCTTTTTTGCGTCTGCAAGGTCAATTGGGCAGCGCCCAATCGCGGATCCTGGCAGTGCGCAAGGCTATTCGAGGGTATTGGCTACGGTGGTTGCGCTGGGATCAGTGCTGCCCGTTGTAGTGGCCAGTGCCTGCTTTACTCACGGCTCGCCATGGTGCAGGCCGCCCGGACCAGAGGGGAAATGGCGTAATGGCAACGGTAGACCGCTGGCTACTGCCAGATGGCATCGAGGAAGTACTGCCACCTGAGGCGGCGCGTATCGAGATCGCGCGGCGTCAGGTGTTGGACCTGTTCCAGAGTTGGGGTTACGAACTGGTCGTCACTCCGCATATCGAGTACCTGGAATCGCTGCTCACCGGCGCCGGCCAGGACCTGGATCAGCGCACCTTCAAGGTGGTAGACCCGCAGTCCGGCCGCCTGATGGGCTTTCGTGCCGACTTCACCCCGCAGGTAGCGCGTATCGATGCCCATACCCTGCGTCATGAGGGCCCGAGCCGCCTGTGCTACGCCGGCAGCGTACTGCACGCAGAACCGCGTGCCCTGTCCACCTCGCGCAGCCCGATCCAACTGGGCGCCGAGTTGTACGGCGATGCCAGCCCAAGCAGCGATGTCGAAGTCATCAGCCTGATGCTGACCACGCTGCAGCTCACCGATGTGGCAGATGTGCACATGGACCTTGGCCATGTCGGTATCTACCGCGGCCTGGCCCGCGCCGCTGGCCTTTCGGGTGCGGTCGAGCAGCAGCTGTTCGACGCCCTGCAGCGCAAGGCCGTCGATGAAGTACAGGCACTGACCGCCGACCTGCCAAAAGACACCGGCAACATGCTGCGCGCCCTGTGCGAGCTGTGCGGTGGCCGTGAAGTGCTGGCCGAGGCCCGTGTACGCCTGGGCCGTGCCCCGGCCAGCGTGCTGGCTGCACTGGACGACCTGCTGGCCATTGCCGATCGCCTGGCGGCGCGCTACCCGCAGCTGCCGCTGTACTTCGACCTCGGCGAGCTGCGCGGCTACAACTACCACACCGGCGTGGTATTCGCGGTGTTCGTGCCTGGGGTCGGTTCGTCGATTGCCCAGGGCGGTCGCTACGACGACATCGGCGCTGACTTTGGCCGGGCGCGCCCGGCGACTGGTTTCTCAACAGATTTGAAGACCCTGGTCACACTGGGGCGAGCAGAGGTCGTGTTGCCGGCCGGTGGCATCTGGATGCCCGACAGCAGCGATACGGCCCTC
The DNA here is from genome assembly GCF_014268805.2 of Pseudomonas farsensis. GTDB lineage: Bacteria > Pseudomonadota > Gammaproteobacteria > Pseudomonadales > Pseudomonadaceae > Aquipseudomonas > Aquipseudomonas farsensis. Next base: position 22,124 of record NZ_JABWRF020000002.1, on the reverse strand, counting down.
TGGCAGCAGGTCTGCCAGTTGCGTAACGAGGGCCAGCGTGTGGTCCAGGCTCTGCCTGGCCAGCCGCTGAGTGCTGCCTTCGAGGCGGATTGTGATCGTCAATTGATTCAGCAAGAAGGGCGCTGGCAGGTACTGCCGCTGACCCATTGATTCTTCGCCGGCAATGGGCCGGCAACCAAGTTTGCGCGAATGAGGACAAGTTTTATGGGTAAGAATGTCGTCGTCCTTGGCACCCAGTGGGGTGATGAAGGCAAAGGCAAGATCGTCGATCTGCTGACCGAACATGCTGCCGCCGTAGTGCGTTACCAAGGCGGTCACAACGCTGGGCACACTCTGGTGATCAACGGTGAGAAGACCGTGCTGCACCTGATCCCGTCCGGCATCCTGCGCGAAGGCGTGCAGTGCCTGATCGGCAACGGCGTCGTCGTTGCGCCCGATGCCTTGATGCGTGAAATCACCAAGCTCGAAGAAAAAGGCGTACCGGTACGTGAGCGCCTGCGCATCAGCCCGGCTGCTCCGCTGATCCTGTCGTATCACGTGGCCCTCGACCAGGCTCGTGAAAAAGCCCGTGGCGAAGCCAAGATCGGCACCACTGGCCGCGGTATCGGCCCAGCCTACGAAGACAAAGTCGCGCGCCGCGGCCTGCGCATTGGCGACCTGTTCCACCGCGAGCGTTTCGCGGCCAAGCTCGGTGAGCTGCTGGACTACCACAACTTCCAGCTGGTCAATTACTACAAAGAGCCGGCCATCGACTTCCAGCAGACCCTGGACGAGTGCATGGCCTACGCCGAGCAGCTCAAGCCGATGATGCTCGACGTCACTGCCGAGCTGCACAACCTGCGCCGCGCCGGCAAGGACATCATGTTCGAAGGTGCCCAGGGCTCGCTGCTGGACATCGACCACGGGACCTACCCGTACGTCACCAGCTCCAACACCACGGCTGGCGGCATCTCCACCGGTTCCGGCGTTGGCCCGATGTACCTGGACTACATCCTCGGTATCACCAAGGCCTACACCACGCGTGTCGGTTCCGGCCCGTTCCCGACCGAGCTGTTCGATGACACCGGCGCCACCCTTGCCAAGCGCGGCCACGAGTTCGGTTCGACCACTGGCCGTGCCCGTCGTTGCGGCTGGTTCGATGCCGTGATCCTGCGTCGCGCCATCGACGTCAACAGCATCTCGGGCATCTGCCTGACCAAGCTGGACGTGCTGGACGGCCTGGAAACCATCAACATCTGTGTTGGCTACAAGAACGAGAACGGCGCTGTCATCGACGCACCGTCCGACGCCGACAGCTACATTGGCCTGGAGCCGGTGTACGAAGAGATGCCGGGCTGGAGCGAGTCGACCCTGGGCGCCAAGACCCTGGAAGAGCTGCCACAGGCTGCGCGCGATTACATCAAGCGCATCGAGGAGCTGGTTGGCGCGCCGATCGACATCATCTCCACCGGCCCGGACCGCAACGAGACCATCGTGCTGCGTCACCCGTTCGCCTGATCCGCGTTCTGCGTTGATCCAACGCCGCGTCCCGCAAGGGGCGCGGCGTTTTTCGTTTCGGCGCCTGGGTGGGCTAATCGCAGGCTGTCGCCAGCTCCCACAGGGTTCTGCGCCAGGCATCGTTATCGCGGCCGGGGGGGGGGCGGTCTCTGTGGGAGCTGGCGACAGCCTGCGATAGGGTTTAAAGCGATGACTCCAGCTATTGGCCGATATACCTGCTGTTTCAGGCACAACCCTTGCTGTAAGAATAGTCTGCGGATGCCATCAAAGTAATGGCTCCAGAAACACGAGGGATTACACGTGTCTGCCATCCTTTCATTGTTACGAAGCCGCCTGTTGCGGCCTGTGTTTGTTGCGCTTGGTATCGCTCTTTTGGTGCAAGTGCTGGTTGCAGTTGCCCTGACTCGGAGCACGGTCACGGCGCTTGAAGCGGATCTTGATCAGCGTTTGGGTAACGATACCCGGCAATTGGCCACGGAGCTTGAGCAGGCCGGCAAGGATGTTCGCGCCGGCCTCGACAGCCTCTCGGCAAGTACCCGCCAGCGCTTGAGCGCAGGCCTTTCCGAGCGGCTGCATGACGAACAGCTGCAATTGCGCGCCACCCTTGAACAAACCCTCAAGGAGTCGGCCAACGACATGGCCGAGCTGCTTGCCTCGGTGGCGCCTCGGGCGATCTGGGACAACGACGTGCCCATGCTTTCGGACTTCGCCCGCCGCGCCCAGCGCAACCCCAATGTGTTGTTCGTGATCTACAACGACGCCGAGGGCCAGCACCTGACCCGCTACCTCAACCGGCAAAACCCGATAAACGAAGCGTTGATGGCCAAAGGGCAGGGCGAGCGTGCGCTGGACAAAGTCATCGACGCGGCGCGCAACGACCCGTCGGTGTACTTCGTCGAAGCACCGATCAGCCCCAATGGCGTGGAAATCGGCAAGGTGCTGATGGGCGTCTCTACTGCAAGCGTCGACCAGCAGCTCAAGGCGCTCGACCAGCGCTTCACTGCGCTGATCGCCAGCGGCGAGCAACTGGTTGGCGACAGCCTGGTGGCGGCTGCCGCCGACAGCGGCAAGGCCCTGCGTGCACGCCTGGAGACGGCGCAGAACAGCGCCACGGCGATGCAGGCCAACACCGCGCAAACCGTCCGCGATGCCGCTGGCGAGCTGCGCTGGCGCATCGGGCTGGGTCTGGTGCTGGTGGGCCTTGGCGTGTTGCTGGTGGTGGCCGTGGTGCTGGGCCGGCGCGTACTGAGCAAGCTGCGGCTGCTGATTACTGCGCTCAATGACCTGGCGGCGGGCGAGGGCGACCTGACCAAGCGGGTGACGCTGGACAGCCGTGACGAGATCGGCGACATGGCTTCGGCCGTGAACCGCTTCGTCGACAAGCTCCAGCCCATCGTGCGCGAGGCCGGTGAAGTGGCCCAGCGCACCGGCGTCGAGATCGGCAGCATGGCCCAGCGCAACGCCGGTGCCGATGCCGCCGCTGCCCTGCAGCGTGACGAAGTGGCGGCCAGCCTGCGTGATCTGTCGAGCATGGCCGATGAGGCCCAGGCTGAAAGCCATGCCATGCAGGCGGCGTTGCAGCAGGTTGTGGATATCCGCCAGGCCACCGATGAAAACAGCGTGGCGTCGACGCAACTGGCGCGGTTGATCGAAAACCTGGCCGGCGAGGTGCAATCGGGCTCGCAGGTGATCGAGCGCTTGGCCAAGCAGAGCGAGCAGATCGAAGTGGTGCTGACGGTGATCCACGGTATTGCCGAGCAGACCAACCTGTTGGCGCTCAACGCGGCCATCGAAGCGGCCCGTGCCGGCGAGACTGGGCGAGGCTTTGCGGTGGTGGCCGACGAAGTGCGCGCGCTAGCCAGCAAGACACAAAGCTCCACCGGCGATATCCAGTCGCACATCACCGCGCTGCAACAAGGGGCCAAGGAGGCGGTGGCGACCATCGGCCAGGCCGGGCGCCAGGCCAGCGAAGGGCTGCTGGTGCTGCGTGACAACGAGCGCCGGCAGCAGTCGGTGCAGGCCGCGGTGGAGCAGGTGCATGCGGCCATTGGCCTGGCCACCCGCGCGGCCGAGCAGCAGGCGCATGGCGCGCAGGCGGTGCGGGGGCGGGTGGAGAATATCCATGCCCAGGCTGAGCGTTCGGCTGAAGTGGTGATGCAGACCACTGCCAGCAGCAAGGTGCTGGATGACCTGGCTGCGCAGTTGCGGGCGAGCCTGGGGCAGTTCAGGGCGTAAAAACGGAGCTGGGAGTGCTGGCCTCATCGCAGGCTAGCGCCAGCTCCCACGCAGGCCGTGCTCAACCGCAACATTGCTGGTTGGACCCTATCCTGTGGAAAATGATAGAGAGCCGTGGCGAGCGGGCTTGTCCCGCGTTGGGCTGCGCAGCAGCCCTGAAAACCCAAGGGGCTGCTGCGCAGCCCAACGCGGGGCAAGCCCGCTCGCCACAAGGGAGCTCGCCACAAGGAGATATGTCTAGTGGGAACAGGCTTGTACAAAACCATAGAATCTCCCACAGAGACCGCGCACAGTCGCAATATTGAGGCCTTATCCAGACCCTGTGGGAGCTGGCGCCAGCCTGCGATGAGGCCGGTATGGCCTACGCCCGGTTCAGATACATTCGCGTCGTCAGCAGATACACCGGCAACCCCGACACCACAATCAACAGCGCCGCATAAGGCGCTGCTGCGGCGAACTCGACGTTGGCGGTATGCGCCCACACCTCGGTGGCCAAGGTGGTCATGCCTGTCGGGCTGAGCAGCAAGGTTGCGGTCAGCTCCTTCATGGCATCCAGAAACACCAGGGCGAATGCTGCCGCCATGGCCGGGAAGATAATCGGCAGGGTCACGCGGCAAAACGCTGTGAAACTGCTCGCGCCCAAGGTCCGTGCTGCCTCTTCAAGGGTCGGTGAGGCCTTGTTCAGCGCCGTTCGCACCGGCGACTGGGCCAGCGGCAGGAACAGCAGGGCGTACGCCAGAATCAGCAGCGCGGTGGTCTGGTACAGCGCCGGCACATAGTGCAGGGCGAAGAACACCAGCGTCAGCGCGATCACCAGCCCCGGCAGGGCATGCAGCAAATACGGCAGGCGTTCGGCCCAGATCGCCAGGCGGCCCTTGTAGCGCACCACCAGGAAACTGATCGGCAGCGCCAGCAGCACACAGAACCCTGCGCCACCCAGCGAAACCGACAACGAAGTCACCAGCGCCTTGCTGATTGCCGCCACCGGGAAGGCCGCCGACGAGCCGACGCTAAGCCAGTAGCCGAGCATGGCCAGCGGAATGCCGCTGCCCAGTATCGCCAGGCCCAGGCAGAAAAGCTGCGCCAGCGGCGTCCAGCCGCGCAGGCGCACGGGCTGCGCACGGCGCGCCACACCTTGGCCAATGCGTACATGGCGAGCCTTGCCACGCACGCGCAGTTCCAGCCACAGCATGATCAGGCACAGCGCCAGCAGTACCGCCGACAGCATGGCGGCGTTGGCGTTGCTGAATTCCAGTTCGAATTGCTGGTAGATCGCCGTGGTGAACGTCTGCAGGCCAAGAATCGACAGCGCGCCGAACTCCACCAGCATGTGCAGGGCAATCAGCAATGCACCGGCCAGCATCGACGGCCACAGCAGCGGCAGGGTGATTTTGACGAACACGCCCCAGCGGCTACAGCCCAACGTACGCGCCGACTCCTCGAGCGAGGTGTCGAGGTTGCGCAGTGTCGCCGCCACAGGCAGAAACACCAGCGGGTATTTCGACAGCGCCATGACCAGAATCGCCCCGCCGAGGCCTTCGAAGTCCGAACTCAGCGACACCCAGGTGAAGCTGCTGACGAACGACGGCACGGCAAATGGCAGGCACAGCACCACGCCCCACAGGCGACGGCCCGGCAGGTTGCTGCGTTCGAGCAGCCAGGCCAAGGCCATGCCGACCACCATGCACACCAGTGTCACCCCGGCCATGAGCATCAGTGTGTTGCGCATCAGCCCCCAGACGAACGGGCGCCACAGCAGGTGCAGCGCCTCGCGCCAGCCGGCTTCCCAGGCCTTGAGGCCTACGTACAGCAGTGGCAGCAAGCTCATTGCCACCAGAAACAACACGGGCAGCACCACCCATACAGAAGGGCGCTTGCGGCCCGGCACGAAGCGTACCGGGGGCGGCGTGGACAGGGCGGCGGTCATCAGAGCAGGCCAACCTCGCGCTCAAGCTCGATGGCTTCTTCGGCATTGCCAAGGTCGGCCGGGGAGATTTTCGGCGGGCGCAGCTCATCGAACGGCTTCAGGCCGCGGTCGGAGACCATGCCTTTATGCAGCGGGTATTCAGCGGTGGTCTGGGTGATCACGCGCTGGCCTTCTTCGCTGGCCATCCAGTTGAGCAGGGCCTGGGCTTCTTTCGGGTGTTTGCTGGCTTTTACCGCAGCTGCGCCGGAAATGGTCACCAGGTTGCCGGCATCGCCATCGGCCAGGTAGTACAGCTTGGAGTCAAGCTTGCCGCGCTCGCGCTCCAGGGCGTACCAGTAATAGTTGTTCACCAGCACCGCAGCGACTTCACCTTTTTCTACGGCTTTGAGGGCAACCATGTTGTTGGTGTAGGTTTTGCCAAAGGCTTTAAGGCCGGTCAGCCATTCTTCGGTGGCTTCACGCCCGTGCATCTTGAGGATGGCTACAGCCTGCTCCTGGAATGCACCGCTGGTCGGAACGTAGCCGACGCGGCCGTCCCATTCTGGGCTGGCGAAGTCCATGACCGAGGTCGGCAGGTCTTTCTCGTCGATCTTCTTCGGGTTGAACACCACCACGCGGGTGCGGGCAGTGACGCCCATCCAGGTGCCGTTGGCGCCGACATACTCTTTAGGCAGCATGTTCAGCGTGGCATCGTCGATCTTGGCCAGCAGGCCCAGTTCGCCGAGGTTGTTCAGCGGCGGGGATTCTTCGGTATAGATGATGTCGGCCGGCGAGCGGTCGCCTTCCTCGATGATCTGGCTGGCCAGCTGGTTGCTGCTGCCTTTGCGAATATTGATGCGGATGCCGGTCTTGGCCTCGTAGGCCTTGGCGATGGCTTCGCCGATTTCCTTGTGCTGACCGTTGTACATGGTCAGGCTGGCCGGTGCGTCTGCCAGGGCGGCCGGAGCGCCAATCACCAGGCTCAGGACGGCAGCGGCCAGGGTGCGCATCAGCGGTTGCGGACGGATCGTCATGCGGGTACTTCCTCGCTTACGGCTACATATTCAGAAACAATGGTAAACGAAATCGTTTCTCAAGTGGCCGCATGACGGGAAATTCATGGCCAGCGGCCAGGGCAGGGCGGTGGTTGCATAAATCGCAGGCAAGAAAAAACCCACTAGCAAGCTAGTGGGTTTTTGTATGGTGCCCAGGAGAAGACTCGAACTTCCACGACCGTTAAGTCACTGATACCTGAAACCAGCGCGTCTACCAATTCCGCCACCTGGGCAAAGCTTTGCATCGTCTGCCGAAGGAGATAACATCGCCTTCACGCAGTAGTAACAGATCCTTGGTCATCTATTACTTGAAAATTTTTGGTGCCCAGGAGAAGACTCGAACTTCCACGACCGTTAAGTCACTGATACCTGAAACCAGCGCGTCTACCAATTCCGCCACCTGGGCACACATTCGAGATAAAAGATGCTTTACAGCGCCGTTCATCTCTACTACAACTTCGGGGTTGCCCGTCGTTGTGGTGCGCACTATACGGGCGGCTCTCGGGGCTGTAAAGCCCTGGGCTCAAAAAAAATTCAAAAAATTCAACTTGTTGATTCCGCAGGCCATTGCCCGTCACCAGACATGCCTTCAGGGCTGTCCAACGGTGACATTTCCGGTTTCAATAGGCCTATGCCAGAATTCATATCTATAGACACCAAGGTGAACCCCTTCTGATGGCCGATTGGCAATCCCTCGATCCCGAGGCCGCTCGCGAAGCGGAAAAATACGATAATCCCATCCCCAGCCGTGAGCTGATCCTGCAGCGCCTCGCCGACCGTGGCGAGCCAGCCGCCCGCGAGGAGCTGGCGGCAGAGTTCGGTCTTTACGAAGAAGACCAGATCGAAGCCCTGCGCCGCCGCCTGCGAGCAATGGAGCGTGATGGCCAGCTTATCTACACCCGGCGCGGCACTTATGCCCCGGTAGACAAACTCGACCTGATCTGTGGCCGCGTTTCCGGCCACCGTGACGGCTTCGGCTTCCTCATCCCCGATGACGGCAGCGAGGACCTGTTCCTCAGCCCGGCGCAGATGCGCCTGGTGTTCGACGGTGACCGTGCATTGGCGCGTGTCTCCGGCGTCGACCGCCGTGGCCGCCGTGAAGGCGCGCTGGTCGAAGTCATCTCCCGTGCCCACGAGACCGTGGTCGGCCGCTACTTCGAAGAAGGCGGCATCGGCTACGTGACCCCGGACAACCCGAAAATCCAGCAGGAAGTGCTGGTGACGGCCGGGCGTAGCAATGGCGCCAAGATCGGGCAGTTCGTCTCGATCAAGATCACCCACTGGCCAACCCCGCGCTTCCAGCCGCAGGGTGATGTGGTCGAGGTGATCGGTAACTACATGGCCCCGGGCATGGAAATCGACATCGCCCTGCGCAGCTATGACATCCCGCATGTCTGGCCGCAGGACGTAATCAAGGAAGCGCGCAAGTTCCGCTCCGAAGTCGAAGACAAAGACAAAGAAAAGCGCATCGACCTGCGCCACCTGCCGTTCGTCACCATCGACGGCGAAGACGCCCGCGACTTCGACGACGCCGTGTACTGCGAGCCACAGGGCAAACTGCGCCTGTTCTCCGGCGGCTGGCGCCTGTACGTGGCGATTGCCGACGTGTCGAGCTACGTGCGCCTGGGTTCGGCCCTGGACGTCGAGGCCCAGCAGCGCGGCAACTCGGTTTACTTCCCCGAGCGCGTCATCCCCATGCTGCCCGAGGAGTTGTCCAACGGCCTGTGCTCGCTGAACCCGCACGTTGATCGCCTGGCGATGGTCTGTGAAATGACCATCAACAAGACCGGCCAGATGGTCGACTACCAGTTCTACGAGGCGGTCATCCATTCCCACGCGCGCCTGACCTACAACAAGGTCAGCAGCATGCTCGAGCACGCCCGCACCCGTGAGGGCAAGGCGCTGCGTGACGAGTACAGCGCAGTAGTGCCGGACCTGAAGAACCTCTACGCCCTGTACAAGGTGTTGCTGGCGGCCCGTCACACCCGTGGCGCGATCGACTTCGAAACCCAGGAAACCCGGATCATCTTCGGCGAAGACCGCAAGATCGACGAAATTCGTCCGACCGTGCGCAACGACGCCCACAAGTTGATCGAGGAATGCATGCTGGCGGCCAACGTCGCCACTGCCGAGTTCATGCGCAAGCACAACGTGCCGTCGCTGTACCGCGTGCACGATGGCCCGCCGCCGGAGCGCCTGGAAAAACTGCGCGCCTTCCTCGGCGAGCTGGGGCTTTCGCTGCACAAGGGCAAGGATCCGTCGCCCAAGGATTATCAGGCGCTGCTGGCAAGCATTGCCGGGCGCCCGGACTTCCACCTGATCCAGACCGTCATGCTGCGCTCGTTGAGCCAGGCGGTGTACAGCGTCGAGAACAATGGCCACTTCGGCCTGAACTACGAAGCCTACACCCACTTCACCTCGCCGATCCGGCGTTACCCGGACCTGCTGGTGCACCGTGCCATTCGCAGCGTCATCCGTTCCAAGGTCGACACCCCGCACGTCAAGCGTGCAGGCGCCGCGAGCATTCCGAAGGCGCGTATCTACCCGTACGACGAGACCAGCCTGGAGCAGATGGGCGAGCAATGCTCGATGACCGAGCGGCGTGCCGACGAAGCCACCCGCGACGTGGTCAACTGGCTCAAGTGCGAGTACATGCGTGACCGTGTGGGCGAAACCTTCCCAGGCGTCATCACGGCGGTGACCGGTTTTGGCTTGTTCATCGAGCTGACCGACATCTATGTCGAAGGCCTGGTGCATGTCAGCGCCTTGCCGGGTGACTACTACCACTTCGATCCAGTCCATCACCGCCTGGCGGGTGAGCGCACCGGGCGCAGTTTCCGCCTGGGCGATACCGTCGAGGTCAAGGTCATGCGCGTCGACCTCGAACAGCGCAAGATCGACTTCGAAATGGCCGATGCCACCATCAACGCGCCGATCGGTCGCAAGAACCGCTCCGCTGCCGGTGAAACCGCACCTGCCGCCGCTGCGCCTGCCGCTGCTGCGCCGAGCGAAGCGAAAATCTCGCCCAAGCCGCGCAGCCGCAAGGGCGAAACCGCTGATGCGTACTTCCCCAAGGATGCCGTGCAGCGCAACGCCGAAGTGCGCAAAAGCCGCGAAATGAAAAAGGCGCTAATGGGCGAAGCGCGCACCAGCGGTGCTGGCAGCAAGGCCGACAAAGGCAGCAGCAAGCCGGCCGGCAAGCCAAGCAAGCATCGCAAAGGGCCGCCGAAGTCCGGCGCGCCACGTAAAGGCAAGACCAAGTCATGAGTCAGCTGGAAAAAATCTACGGCGTGCACGCGGTTCAGGCGTTGTTGCAGCACCATCCAAAGCGGGTCAAGCAGATCTGGCTGTCGGAAGGTCGCAGCGAGCCTCGCCTGCAGGCGCTGCTTGAGCTGGCCGCGCAGAACCGCGTGCAGGTCGGTCAGGCCGAGCGTCGTGAGCTCGACGCCTGGGTCGAGGGTGTGCACCAAGGCGTTGTCGCCGAGGTGAGCCCAAGCCAGGTGTGGGGCGAGGCGATGCTCGACGAGTTGCTCGAGCGCAGCGAAACGCCGCCGTTGATTCTGGTGCTCGACGGCGTCACCGACCCGCACAACCTCGGCGCGTGCCTGCGCACCGCCGATGCGGCCGGTGCTACCGCCGTGGTTATCCCCAAGGACAAATCCGCCACGCTTACCGGCGTGGTGCGCAAGGTCGCTTGTGGTGCTGCCGAGGTGATTCCGCTGGTGGCGGTGACCAACCTGTCGCGCACGCTGGAAAAACTCCAGCAGCGCGGTTTGTGGGTGGTCGGCACGGCGGGTGAGGCCGAGCAGGAGATCTACCAGCAAGACCTCACCGGGCCACTGGTGATGATCATGGGCGCCGAAGGCCGCGGCATGCGCCGCCTGACCCGCGAGCACTGCGACTTTCTGGTGAAGCTGCCGATGGCTGGCAGCGTCAGCAGCCTGAACGTCTCGGTGGCCACCGGGGTGTGCCTGTTCGAAGCGGTGCGTCAGCGTCAGCTCAAACGCTGATCGGGTAGTTTTCGTGGGTGGCGCAGTTATGTGCAGGCCTGTTCCGGCCTCGTAGCAGGCTGTCGCCAGCTCCCACGCAGGCCCTGCTCAATGGCAACATCGCTGGTCGGACCCAATCCTGTGGGAAATGTTAGACAGTCGTGGCGAGCGGGCTTGTCCCGCGTTGGGCTGCGAAGCAGCCCCTTGGGTTTTCAGGGCTGCTACGCAGCCCAGCGCGGGACAAGCCCGCTCGCCACGAGAAGGTATGTCTGGCGAGAACAGGCTTATACCAAACCATAGAGTCCCCGCCGTTGCCGTTCACTTGGCCAAATTGTTGCGAGCTGTTCAAATATTCGCCAATTACCTTGCTTGTCCCTCGGGGCTTCTCTACAATTGCGCCCCTTGCCGAGCTGGCAGGCGCGCATGCGTCTCCCCTCAGGGCAAGACATACAGTGTCATTCACTCCTTGTCTGACCACAGTTGCTGGCAGACTACTAACCCGTAAGGAGCATTCATGCGTCATTACGAAATCATCTTCCTGGTTCACCCGGACCAGAGCGAGCAAGTCGGCGGCATGGTTGAGCGTTACACCAAGCTGATCGAAGAAGATGGTGGCAAGATCCACCGCCTGGAAGATTGGGGCCGTCGTCAACTGGCCTACGCAATCAACAATGTTCACAAGGCTCACTACGTGATGCTGAACGTTGAATGCACCGGCAAGGCCCTGGCCGAGCTGGAAGACAACTTCCGCTACAACGATGCCGTGATCCGTAACCTGGTCATCCGTCGCGACGAAGCCGTTACCGGCCCGTCCGAGATGCTCAAGGCCGAAGAGAACCGCAGCGAGCGCCGTGAGCGTCGTGAACGTCCTGACAATGCTGATGGCGTCGATGGTGACGACAGCAATGACAGCGACAACAGCGATAACGCTGACGAGTAATCCACGGACTTTTTGAGGAGCCAATTACATGGCACGTTTCTTCCGTCGTCGTAAATTCTGCCGCTTCACTGCTGAAGACGTGAAAGAGATCGACTTCAAAGATCTCAACACCCTGAAAGCTTACGTATCCGAAACCGGCAAGATCGTTCCAAGCCGCATCACCGGTACCAAAGCTCGTTATCAGCGTCAGCTGGCTACCGCTATCAAGCGCGCCCGCTTCCTGGCCCTGCTGCCCTACACCGACAGCCACGGCCGCTGAGACCGGGTTGTCGACTGAGTAGTAAGGGATAGGCATGCGATCGTTGGCAAGCTACATCATGCGCGGTCGTATGCAGGCCATCCTCGTGGTGGTCATCAGCGCGGTACTACCGCTGCTGTTCTGGTTGAGTGCCGCCGCTGGGAGCCTTGTGTTCCTGCGGCGTGGTTTCAAGGATGCATCATCGGTCATCGTCTGGGGCCTTTTGCCAGCGGTGGCCATGTGGGTCTTCGGCGAACCCAGCGTGTTGCTGGTTATGGTGGGAACGCTGGGTCTGGCCGCTTTGTTGCGTGCCGGGCATTCCTGGAACCGGGTGCTGTTGTCCAGCATCGTATTAGGCTTGTTTTACGGCCTGATTCTGGACGTGGTACTGCGCGACACCTTCGAGGTGCTGGCCAAGGTGCTTGAAAAAGCCCTGCCGCAAATCGAAGGCAAGCCGGTATTGCCTGGTGAGCTGATCGGCCCTTTGCTGGTCGCTTCCAGTGCGGTAATGCTGCAGTTGTTCAGCGTGGTGGCTTTGATGCTGGCGCGCTATTGGCAGGCTGCGTTGTACAACCCCGGTGGTTTCGGTCGCGAGTTTCGCGAGGTGAGGCTACCGCTGGTACCCATGCTGGTACTGGTGTCGCTGATGGTGTTGGGCCCATTCATCGGGCCGCAATTCATCGTGCTGGCATCGGCTTCGAGCCTGGTGCTGCTGCTGGCCGCCCTTGCCTTGATTCACGGGCTGGTGGCTCAGAAGCGATTGGCCGGTTTCTGGCTGGTTGGGTTGTACGTGACGCTGCCGCTGATCATGCAGCTGGTCTATCCGTTGCTCGTGGTTTTGGCCATTGTCGACAGCCTGATTGATTTTCGCGGTCGCAAGTCCCCTGAAAAGGGTGACGACTCCGCGAACGGTGAAGGTTAAAAGTTAAGAGGTTTTACCAAATGGAACTGATCCTGCTGGAAAAAGTCGCTAACCTGGGCAACCTGGGCGACAAAGTAAATGTTAAGGCCGGTTACGGCCGTAACTTCCTGCTGCCATTCGGCAAGGCCACCGTTGCCAATGCCGCCAACCTGGCCGCGTTCGAAGAACGCCGCGCCGAGCTGGAAAAAGCTGCAGCAGACAAGAAAGTGTCGGCTGAAAGCCGCGCTGCCCAACTGGCCGAGCTGGAAGTGACCATCACTGCCACCGCTGGCGACGAAGGCAAGCTGTTCGGTTCGATCGGCACCCACGACATCGCTGACGCCCTGACCGCCTCCGGCGTTGAAGTGGCCAAAGCTGAAGTTCGTCTGCCGAACGGCACTATCCGTCAGGTTGGCGAATACGACGTAGCCGTGCACCTGCACAGCGACGTTGAAGCCACCGTACGTGTGGTTGTCGTAGCTGCCTAAATCGGCTGGCCCCTTTGTGGGCCAGGCGGTTAACATCGGGCACGGTCCTGTTCCATACAGGCCGTGCCCTTTGTTTTTTTCACCTTCCAGAATTCTTTCGTGGCCATGAACGAGATCACCACCTCCGAACAGCTCGACCTGCAAACCGCCTCCCTGAAGGTGCCGCCGCATTCCATCGAGGCCGAACAGGCCGTACTCGGTGGCCTGATGCTGGACAACAATGCCTGGGAGCGCGTGCTGGATCAGGTATCGGACGGCGATTTCTATCGGCATGACCACCGGCTGATCTTCCGCGCCATCCACAAACTGGTGGATGCCAACCAGCCGTTCGACGTGGTGACGCTGCACGAACAGCTCGACAAGGAAGGCGTATCGACCCAGGTCGGCGGGCTGGCGTACCTGGCAGAGCTGGCCAAGAACACGCCGTCGGTGGCCAACATCAAGGCCTACGCCGCGATCATTCGCGAGCGGGCCACGTTGCGCCAACTGATCAGCATCAGCACCGACATCGCCGACAACGCGTTCAACCCGCAAGGGCGTGATGCTGCGGAGATTCTCGACGATGCCGAGCGGCAGATCTTCCAGATCGCCGAAGCGCGGCCAAAGACCGGCGGCCCGGTGGGCGTCAACGACCTGCTGACCAAAGCCATTGACCGCATCGATACGCTGTTCAACTCCGACAGCGACATCACCGGTATCTCCACCGGCTACACCGACCTGGACGGCAAGACCAGCGGCCTGCAGGCAGCGGACTTGATCATCGTGGCCGGCCGTCCGTCGATGGGCAAGACCACCTTCGCCATGAACCTTGTCGAAAACGCCGTGTTGCGCAGCGACAAGGTGGTGCTGGTGTTCTCCCTCGAGATGCCAGGTGAATCGCTGGTCATGCGTATGCTGTCCTCGCTTGGCCGTATCGACCAGACCAAGGTGCGTTCCGGCCAGCTGGACGACGATGACTGGCCGCGCCTGACCTCGGCGGTGAACCTGCTCAACGACCGCAAGCTGTTCATCGACGATACCGCCGGCATCAGCCCGTCGGAAATGCGTGCCCGCACGCGCCGCCTTGCCCGGGAGCACGGCGAGATCGGCATGATCATGGTCGACTACCTGCAGCTGATGCAGATCCCGGGCTCGTCGGGCGATAACCGGACCAACGAGATTTCCGAGATCTCTCGCTCCTTGAAAGCCCTGGCCAAGGAATTCAACTGCCCGGTCATTGCCCTGTCCCAGCTCAACCGCTCCCTGGAGCAGCGCCCCAACAAGCGCCCGGTGAACTCCGACTTGCGCGAATCCGGTGCAATCGAGCAGGACGCCGACGTGATCATGTTCGTCTACCGTGACGAGGTGTATCACCCTGACACCGAGCACAAGGGCGTTGCCGAGATCATCATTGGTAAACAGCGTAACGGCCCCATCGGCTTCATTCGCCTGGCCTTCATCGGCAAGTACACCCGGTTCGAGAACCTGGCGCCGGGCATGTACAACTTCGACGATGATGAGTGAATCAGATCTGGTTAGATCTGACCTTACAAGATTTGTTGAGGTTTTAGACAGTTATGATTCGACCCGGCTGCGCAGACTGCCGGTCGGTTGCGTTCTTGTGAGGGTTTCTAATGTTGCCTGCTCGGGTCTTCGTAGCGGTGAAACCATAAGAAAGCGGTAGTACTCTTTGTTTCTCTGCAATGAACACGTTACCTTGTCGTCTTTCTACGACCGGAACTGAGCCCCCGTAGCCGGAGGTCTGCGCGCCCGTATGGTCGCTGAATTCCTCAATAAAGGATTTGCCGGTATGGCTATTGGGAATCGCTGAGTCGCAGGCTAATACGTGAGTCTGTCTCCTGTGCATATCGACCCCTTGCCTTCTCAGTTCTTCGAACGTGTCTGTGGCGCTGAATGTATGGATTCGGTCAGCGGATATCACGCCAGGCTTACCATGGGCGCTGATGTAGAGAGTGGGCAATTTTCCGTCCGCTCTTGAGGGGCCAGTAAAGGCAATAATTTCATGGAACTCTGCCACGATTTTTCCGGAGTAGGTCTTACTGACTGAGAGTTTGTTTATTGCATAGGTGATGAACTCGAAGAAATGCCCCGTTGGGTCGTTGCGATTAATTGGATCGCAAAGGCAGAAGGCGTAGGCATTCAGCCACCCTCGCGCAAAAGGGCTTTCGTTATCGGGGCTGTTGAAGCGCCTGAGAGTCGGGTAGTAGGCGCGGTAGCCATTCCCCAGTAGGTAAAAGCCAGTGATTGGATCCTGTCGCTCACCTTTAAAAGCCAGGGAATGTTTCTTGCCATTACTGTATCCGTAAGCACAGAAAGCCGCATCGAAGCGGCCTTCCAGTCCAATTTCACGGTTGGCTGAGTTGAACATTTCAATCCCTCTCATGGGTGTGACTGATTCGGCGAGTGATAAGGCTCGCGGGGGCCGCTTTGAAGAAAGGGCTCCCGATCATTCCAGAGTAGATTTGCGTCATGCAGTGCGTGGAAGTTCTTCATTTCCTAGTCTGCCTGCTTGTATATTTCAGAATCCTACCTGCATCCAACAGGTTGGTAGAACTGGCAAAAATGATAGGGGTGACGATAGGTAAATCACTCGACCATCGCTATTGGATCGACATTTTTTATGTGCTCGCGTCCGCGACTTCCAATTACATCAGCGCCGCTCCCTGGGGCGATGGATAGAACCACCTGCGTTGAACCACCCCGGTGGCAGCGGGTTTTGCCTGGGCGACTTCGATGAATCCGACCACCACCGTCGGATTTGGTCAATTTTTGTGCTATATTCCGCGCCCGCGATTTCCCTGAACACCAGAACCGGTCACTGACATGCAAGCAGCCAAACCACTCTACGACTATCCCAAGTACTGGGCCGAATGCTTCGGCCCGGCGCCTTTCCTGCCAATGAGCAGGGAGGAGATGGATCAGCTCGGCTGGGATTCCTGCGACATCATCATCGTGACCGGTGACGCCTACGTCGACCACGCGTCGTTCGGCATGGCCATCATCGGCCGCCTGCTGGAAGCCCAGGGCTTCCGCGTCGGCATCATTGCCCAGCCCAACTGGCAGTCCAAAGACGACTTCATGAAGCTCGGCGAGCCGAACCTGTTCTTCGGCGTCGCGGCCGGCAACATGGACTCGATGATCAACCGCTACACCGCCGACAAGAAAGTGCGCTCCGACGACGCCTATACCCCAGGTGGCCTGGCCGGCAAACGCCCGGACCGCGCAAGCCTTGTGTACAGCCAGCGCTGCAAGGAAGCCTACAAGCACGTGCCGATCGTGCTCGGCGGCATCGAGGCCTCGCTGCGCCGCATCGCCCACTACGACTACTGGCAGGACAAGGTCCGTCATTCGATTTTGGTCGATGCCAGCGCCGACATCCTGCTGTACGGCAACGCCGAGCGGGCCATTGTCGAGGTCGCCCAGCGCATGTCCCAGGGCGAGCGCATCGAACAGATCACCGATGTGCGCGGCACCGCGTTCATCCGCCGCGATACGCCGCAAGGCTGGTACGAGATCGACTCCACCCGTATCGACCGCCCAGGCCGGGTCGAGAAGATCATCAACCCGTACGTCAACACCCAGGACACCCAGGCCTGCGCTATCGAGCAGGCGAAGGGCGAGCAGGAAGACCCGAACGAAGCCAAGGTGGTGCAGATTCTCGACAGCCCAAGCGTGACCCGCGAAAAATCGGTGATCCGCCTGCCGTCGTTCGAGAAAGTGCGCAACGACCCGGTGCTGTACGCCCACGCCAACCGCGTGCTGCACCTGGAAACCAACCCAGGCAACGCCCGCGCCCTGGTGCAGAAGCATGGCGAAGTGGATGTGTGGTTCAACCCGCCACCCATCCCCATGACTACCGAAGAAATGGACTACGTGTTCGGCATGCCTTACGCGCGCATCCCGCACCCGGCCTATGGCAAGGAGCGCATCCCGGCCTACGAGATGATTCGTTTCTCGGTCAACATCATGCGTGGCTGCTTTGGCGGTTGCACCTTCTGCTCTATCACCGAGCACGAAGGGCGGATCATCCAGAACCGCTCCCATGAGTCGATCCTGCACGAAATCGAAGAGATGCGTGACAAGGTGCCGGGCTTTACCGGGGTGGTTTCCGACCTCGGCGGGCCGACCGCCAACATGTACCGCATCGCCTGCAAGAGCCACGAAATCGAGAAGCACTGCCGCAAGCCATCGTGCGTGTTCCCGGGTATCTGCGAGAACCTCAACACAGACCACAGCTCGCTGATCGAGTTGTACCGCAAGGCCCGCGCCTTGCCGGGGGTGAAGAAGATCCTGA
This sequence comes from Pseudomonas farsensis, assembly GCF_014268805.2. Lineage (GTDB taxonomy): Bacteria > Pseudomonadota > Gammaproteobacteria > Pseudomonadales > Pseudomonadaceae > Aquipseudomonas > Aquipseudomonas farsensis. The sequence continues at coordinate 4,581 of NZ_JABWRF020000002.1, read as the reverse complement.
TCGCCTCGGGCCTGCGTTACGACCTGGCGGTGGAATCGCCGGAGTATGTCCGCGAGCTGGTTACCCATCACGTGGGCGGCTACCTGAAGATTGCCCCGGAGCACACCGAGCGTGGCCCGCTGGACAAGATGATGAAGCCGGGCATCGGCACCTATGACCGCTTCAAGCGCATGTTCGAGAAGTTCTCGAAAGAAGCGGGCAAGGAGCAGTACCTGATCCCGTACTTCATCGCAGCCCACCCCGGCACCACCGATGAAGACATGATGAACCTGGCCTTGTGGCTCAAGGGCAATGGCTTCCGCGCCGACCAGGTGCAGGCGTTCTACCCCTCGCCAATGGCCTCGGCCACGGCCATGTACCACTCGGGCAAGAACCCGCTGCGCAAGGTCACCTACAAGAGTGAAGGGGTGGATATCGTCAAGAGCGAGGAGCAGCGGCGCTTGCACAAGGCGTTTCTGCGATACCACGACCCGAAGGGCTGGCCGATGCTGCGTGAAGCGCTGGAGCGCATGGGCCGCGCTGACCTGATCGGGCCTGGCAAGCACCAGTTGATCCCGCTGCACCAGCCGCAGAGCGACACTTACCAGAGCGCACGGCGCAAAAACTCCACCCCTGCCGGCAGCCACAAGCTGGGCAAGGACCAGAAGATCCTCACCCAGCACACCGGCCTGCCGCCGCGTGCCAGCGATGGCAGCCAGCCATGGGACAAGCGCGAGAAAGCCAAGGCCGAAGCGTTTGCCCGTAACCAGCAGGCGGCCAAGGAGCGCAAAGAGGCGGCCAAGGGCGGCAAAGGCAAGAAGCCGCGCCAGCCTGTGATTCCGCGCTGATTTGAATGTCATGGGGCCGCTTTGCGGCCCTTTCGCGATACAAGGGGTTGCGGTCTTTCTGTAGGAGCGGCCTTGTGTCGCGATAGGACCGCAAAGCGGTTCCACATTCCGAGAATCAATCCGGGGTCTTGTCGACCCACTTCGGCACCACTGGCGCCACGAAGCTATCCATCGCATCCAGCAGCTCATCGGGCTGCTGCGCCAACTGCAGCATCGCCCGGTGCTGCGGCCGCACAAAGCCTTCCTCGACCACATGGTCCAGGAACCCGCCGAGTTTTTCGTAGAAGCCATTCACATCCAACAGCCCCAGCGGCTTGGCGTGATAGCCCAGTTGGCCCCAGGTCCACACTTCGAACAGTTCTTCCAGCGTGCCCAGGCCGCCAGGCAATGCGATGAAGGCATCGCTGAGTTCGGCCATGCGCGCCTTGCGTGCGTGCATGCCATCGACCACTTCAAGTCGGGTCAGGCCTTTGTGGCCGACCTCGGCATCCAGGAGGCTTTGCGGGATGATGCCGACCACCTCGCCACCTGCGGCCATGGCCGCGTTGGCGACGATGCCCATCAGGCCGACCGCCCCACCGCCATATACCAACTTCAGGCCGCGCTGGGCGATGGCCTGGCCCAGCGCAATGGCGGCGTCACGGTAGGCTGGGTTGGCGCCGGTGCTGGCGCCACAGAACACACAAACGGAACGTACTGGCATTGCTTGTCTCCCTTCACAGGGCTGACAGGTTAAGGCGCGCCGCCTGCACTTCCAAGGGTATTCACTCCGGGCGGGAGAATTCGCAGGCAGCACCGGTAGCGCCCTGGGCGTAGGCGGCGAGCATGCTGTTGAAGAAATTTGCGAGGGACATTGCCGTTACTCCTAAATGAGAGGTTGTCCCATCGTCTATCAAGAGGGCATGATGTGCTCTTAGATTGGTTGTATACAATCCATTGAACAATTCAACTGGCTGGCCACTTGACACCCTTTGACCCAGGTCACCAAGGGTTGCCTCGGTTTCAGGCAGTCTCGCAATTGATAAAACCCTGCCAAGGAGATTCATGATGTTTGCGAAAGCTGTAGCGGTATCCCTGCTGACCCTCGCCAGTGCCTCCGTGTTTGCAGCCGAGTGTTCGGTCACTGTCGACTCCACCGACCAGATGTCCTTCAACACCAAGGAAATCACCGTCGACAAGAGCTGCAAGGAATTCACCGTCAAACTGACCCATTCCGGCAACCTGCCGAAAAACGTCATGGGCCATAACCTGGTGATCAGCAAGACGGCCGACATGCAGGCGATTGCTACCGAAGGCATGAGCCAAGGCCTGGACAAGGACTACATCAAGGCCGACAACGCCGCGATCATCGCCCACACCAAGATGATTGGCGCGCCGGAAAAACAAACCGAAGTGAAGTTCGACGCTACCAAGCTCGAAGCCGGTGGCGACTACAGCTTCTTCTGCACCTTCCCAGGCCACATCTCGATGATGAAGGGCAAGGTTGTCGTCAAGTAAGCAAAGCCTGACGTAGAACGTGGGAGCGGGCTTGCCCCGCGATGGCGATGGAGGGTCCACCATCGCCATCGCGGGGCAAGCCCGCTCCCACGACTACGGTTTGATCAAGGGGCGAACGGCAGTTCGCGCTTGTGCTGGGTCTTGCGGTAGTTGGCAATGATGATTTCAGCCGCTGCCGGGTCAACCGGCAAGCCTTGCAGGAAATCGTCGATCTGCTGGTAGGTCACGCCGTGGGACGCCTCGTCCGGCTTGCCCGGCTCCAGGTCTTCGAGGTCGGCAGTCGGTACCTTTTCCACCAGCGCCTCAGGCGCACCAAAGCTGCGCGCAATCGCCCGCACCTGGTTTTTCACCAGCCCGCTCAGCGGCGCCAGGTCGCAAGCGCCATCACCGAACTTGGTAAAGAAGCCCATCACTGCTTCGGCGGCATGGTCGGTGCCGATCACCAGCCCCGCACGGGCGCCGGCGATGGTGTACTGAGCAACCATGCGCGTACGCGCCTTGACGTTGCCCACCACGAAATCCACCAAGGTTGGCGAGCCGTTTTTCAGCTCCTGCACCTTGGCCGCCAGTGCGCGCACCGCCGGGGCGATGTCGATGGTGTGGGTTTCGTCGGGCTTGATTACCTCCAGGCAGGCCTGGGCGTCGTGCTCGTCGTGCTGCACCTGGTACGGCAGGCGCACGGCGATGAAGGCATAGGCCTGGTCCCCGGTCTCGGCGCGCAGCTCGTTGATGGCGCGCTGGGCGAGCAGGGCGGCGGTCAGCGAATCGACGCCGCCACTGATGCCCAATACCAGGGTCTTGAGCCGGGCATTGGCCAGGCAATCCTTGATGAACGCCACGCGCCGGGCCACTTCCTGACCCAGGGCAGCGGCGTCTGCGAACGGCGGCTGCACCTTGAGCGCCTGGGCAATCTCTTGCTGAACGGCTTGCATGGGTTACTCCTTGCTGGGGACGTTGAAAACGTGACGCATATAGGTGACGAAGTTGTGGTCACGACACTGGGTCTTGGCGGCCTCGTCGGAAATCTTCGCCACCGGCGCGCCATTGCAGTCGGTCATTTTAAGCACGATGTTCATCGGTGCCACGCCTGGGATATCGCAGGTCAGGTTGGTACCGATGCCGAAGCTGACGTTGATGCGACCACGCAGGGCGCGAAAGATTTCCAGCGAGCGCGGCAGGTTCAGGCCATCGGAGAACACCAGGGTCTTGGTCATCGGGTCGATCCCCAGTTTCTGGTAATGGGCGATGGCCTTTTCAGCCCAGGCCACAGGTTCTCCGGAGTCGTGGCGCAGGCCATCGAACAGCTTGGCGAAGTACAGATCGAAGTCCTTGAGGAACGCATCCATGGTGATGCAGTCTGTCAGGGCAATGCCCAGCAGGCCTCGGTATTCGCGCACCCAGCAGTCCAGCGCGGCAATCTGGCTGTCGATCAACCGCGGGCCGAGTTGCTGGTGGGCCATGAACCATTCGTGGGCCATGGTGCCCAGCGGCTTGATGTCGAGCTTCCAGGCAAGGTCGACGTTGCTGGTGCCCACGAAGCGGCCCGGGAAGTCATCGCGCAGCACTCGGACCACTTCCTCCTGCACGCGGCTGGAAAAACGCCGGCGGGTGCCGAAGTCGGCCACTTGGAGTTCGGCCAGCTCATCGTCGCTGGCATTCGCCCCCAGCCAGTCGAACTTGCGTTGCAACTGGTCGCGGGCCTCTGAAAGCCGCATGTAGGGGTGCAGGTGGCGGTTGCGCACTTCGCTGATGATGGCCAGCAGCGGCACTTCGAACAGGATCACATGCAGCCATGGGCCTTTCAGGCGCAGGAACAGCTGGTCGTTTTCGATGCCGATGTGCACATAGCGCAGGTTGAAGCGGAACAGCCGCAAAAAGCGCAGGAAGTCTGGCTTGAGAAAGCTGATGCGTTCGAGGAAAGCGAGCTGGCCGTCGTCCAGGGTCAGCTCGCACAGTTGTTCGAGCTGGTGGCGGATCTCGCCGAGGTAGGGGCGAAGGTCTTCGCCGTTGCGGCAGCGCATTTCCCATTCGACGTCGGCGTCTGGGTAGTTGTGCAGCACGCCCTGCATCATCGTCAATTTGTAAAAGTCGGTGTCTAGCAGGTTGTGCACGATGCGCTGGGCGAATGCGCTCTCGCTCATCAGGGGACGCTCCAAAGCGGGCAATGGCGGCTATTGTGCCAGTCTTTGGCCTTGCTGTGGCTGTACCGGCCTCATCGCAGGCGGCTGCCAGCTCCCACAAGAGAGCGCGCTCAACC
>NZ_JABWRF020000001.1:1250000-2087791 GCF_014268805.2 Pseudomonas farsensis | reverse complement strand
CCACAGGATTGGCTCCAACCAGCAATATTGCGGTTGAACATGGCCTCTGTGGGAGCTGGCGCCAGCCTGCGATGAGGCCACCACAAGCTTGCACAGAACCCCGCCCCCCCCGCTCTAGCTCAACCCCGCTGAAGCCGGGGCTTGGGCAGGCCTAATCAAATGTCATCAAAACCACCGGTCATTGCGCTTGCGCCCGCGGCTCAGCGCCGGCAGGATCAAGCCCGCCAACAAGCCGGCCCCGGCAATGCTGCCGCCATAGACCATATAGCGCATCATCACCTGCTTGTTCTCATCCCCCAGCCGCGCCTGGGTGTCGCGCAGGTTCGACTGCACCTGTTCCAGCTGCTCATTCAAGCCCTTGTTACGCGTCTCAAGCTCGTCGATCAGCGCTTTGCGCGAATCCAGCGTCTCTTGCATGCCCTGCACGCGGGTCTTCCAGCCATCGTCGATGGTCTTGAGCTGCGCAGACAGGTCGGCCACCTTCTGGTCCAGCATCGGCAGCCGCTCGTTCTGCCCAGGCACAGCCTGCAAGTCGCTGTTGAGGATCCACACGAGATCACCGCTCTGCCCGCGCACCTGGCTGTAGTTACCCTGGGTCGTCACCAGGCTGACCCTTTGCCCGGATTTCAGTGTGCCGACAATCCGATGGCCATCTGTAGGACCACTTCGTACATAGGTGCTCAAGCTGTCGCTGACCCAGCGCGCGTCGGTGGGGGCGTCCTCGGCATAGGCAGGGGCGGTAACGGCGATCAGGGCGGCAATCAGGGAGCCGCGCAGGGCGGGGAGGGGGGAGAAGGCAGGCTGCTTGTCTGGCATGGTGATCTTCGCTGAAACGGGGCAAGTGAAGGCCCGATGCATGGGCCGGCGAACCGGTCGGGTGGATTGACCGTCAGCCAAAGACCGCATTTTTGTAGGCTGGTTCACTGCTTGGCGTAGGAAATACCCCCAGAGTGTTGCTGGATGTACGCATAAACGAAAACGGGGCAGGCCATTGCTGGCCTGCCCCGTTGTTCGACTATCAGCTGCTTCAGGCGACCTTGACGATCCAGCCGGCAGGCGCTTCGACGTCACCGCTCTGGATGCCGGTCAGCTCGTTGTAGAGCTTCTGGGTCACCGGGCCGACCTTTTCCAGGTCATGGAAAACGTGCAGCTTGCCGTTGTACTCGATGCCGCCAATCGGGGTGATTACCGCAGCAGTGCCGCAGGCGCCAGCCTCGATGAAACGGTCGAGCTTGCTGATTTCCACGTCGCCTTCGATCACGCTCAAGCCCAGGCGCGATTGCGCCAGTTCCATCAGCGACAGGCGAGTGATCCCCGGCAGCACCGATGCCGATTTCGGGGTGACGAACTCGTTGTTGGCGGTGATGCCGAAGAAGTTGGCCGAACCGACTTCTTCGATCTTGCTGTGGGTCAGCGGGTCCAGGTAGATGGCATCGGCGAAGTTGGCTTTTTTAGCCTCCGCGCCTGGCTGCAGGCTGGCTGCATAGTTGCCACCCACTTTGGCTGCGCCGGTACCCTGTGGGGCTGCGCGGTCAAAGCTGGAAATCTGGAAGTTGTGCGGTTTCATGCCACCTTTGAAGTACGAACCTACCGGGATGGCGAACACCGAGAAGATGAATTCCGGGGCCGTGCGCACGCCGATGTTGTCACCGGTGCCGATCACGAACGGGCGCAGGTACAGGGCGCCTTTGCCATGCGGCGGGATGAAGCGTTCGTTGGCCTTGACCACTTGCTTGCAGGCCTCGATGAACACCTCGGTCGGCACATGTGGCATCAGCAGGCGAGCGCAGCTGCGTTGCATGCGCGCGGCGTTCTGGTCAGGGCGGAACAGGTTGATCGAGCCGTCTTTGCAACGATAGGCCTTGAGGCCTTCGAAGCACTGCTGGCCATAGTGCAGGGCAGTGGAGCCCTCACTGATGTGCAGCACATTGTCGTCGGTCAGGGTGCCTTTGTCCCACTCGCCATTGCGCCATACGGACAGGTAGCGCTTGTCGGTCTTGATGTAGTCGAAACCCAGCTTGTCCCAATTAATGCTTTCGTTGCTCATGACACCCTCATTGCTCAACGCCCGAACACGGCGGGCTGCTTTTATATGCGCACCCCGACACCTTAATACATCCCGTGCGGATCGGAAACGTCCAGTCACAGAAACTGCCGCAAGCACCGGCTGGTCGGCCCTCTGGCGCGCCGGGCGTGCGCCGCATGGCCTAGCGCAGGCGCCGATTCCAGTCGCCGCCATGGTCGCGCCAGCAGGCCTCTTCGCTGTCGAAGCGCACATGCCAGGCAGCATGGGCCAGGTTGATGCCGGCATCGCGCAGCGCCTGGCCGGTCAACGCCAGCATGCGCTCGCGGGCTTCGCCGGCCAGCGCCTGGGCTTTGGCCGTGTCGTCGCTGAACACCCAGGTGATGCGCAGGCTGGCGGGGAAGTCGTCGAGGTCGACCTGATGGGTGAGCCAGGCAAAGCCGACGATCTCGGCCTGGGCGGTGGCACAGGCATCGGTCAGGCAAGCCACCATTTCACGCTCAAGGCGCGCCAACGCCCGCTTGTTGCCGGCCATCAGCGGGCGCCTGCATGTGTAGGTATGGGTGGCTGCATGGGATGCCTCGACGCTGCGTTATAGGGGGGCGCCAGTGTAGCGCTGACGGCCCCGCCTTGGGGCGCAATTCAGCGTCGTGCACCTTTGTAGGAATAATCCTTCAGGAAAATCCGACAACTTGGCCTGCAATCTGCAACGTCCTGTTCATGAATTTTGATCGAACGGTCAGGCAGATGCCTTGGCTCGGTGCCCATCGCACCACGCCATGGTGCACCGGCCAGGGTTTACAGGGGTAAGCGATGTCATTGCCAGAGCAGATCGGGGCACAGGGCCAGCAGGCGGGCTGGAGCGCGCACCTGCACCTGCAGTTTGTGCTGCGCGATGGCGTGACCCGACTTGGTGCGCGGCGCCACTACGGACCCCTTTTGGTGCAGCGACCCTTCTACCCCGAGGGTTCGCCGTGCCATGTGTACATTCTGCACCCACCCGGTGGCATCGTTGCCGGCGACCGACTTGAGCTGGATATCCACCTTGAAGCCGGCAGCCATACGCTGCTGACCATGCCCGGTGCCAGCAAGTTCTACCGCAGCATTGGCCCCACCGCGCAACTGACCCAGCATTTTCATCTGGCAGCAGGCAGCACCCTTGAATGGTTGCCGCAGGACAGCATTTTCTTCAACGGCGCCCGTGCCAGCCTCGACAGTTGCTTCACCCTGGCTCCCGGGGCCCGTTTGCTGGCCTGGGAAACCCTGTGCCTGGGCCGCCCGGTGATGAACGAGCGTTTCGAGCGGGGCGCGCTGGACAGCCGCCTGCGCATCGAACTGCCCGGCGACCCCGGCCTGCACGAGCGCCTGCGCATCGAAGGCGGGCAGTTGGCCAAAGTTGGCGGCCATCCGTTGTTGGCGACGTTCTGCGCCGCGCCCGCCGACCAACAGGTACTGGAGCAGGTGCGCGAGCTGCTGGAGCCGCTGCCGACCCCCGCTGGCGCCACGCTGCTCGGTTCATTGCTGGTCATTCGCCTGCTCGACCACGACAACCAACATCTGCAACACAACCTGCAGCGCCTCTGGCACCTGCTGCGCCCGGCCGTTCTTGGCCTGGCGCCGTGCCCGCCGCGCATCTGGGCCACTTGAGAGAGCCATCATGGAGTTGACCCCGAGAGAGAAAGACAAACTGCTGCTGTTTACCGCCGCACTGCTGGCCGAACGGCGCTTGGCCCGTGGCCTGAAGCTCAACTACCCGGAAGCGGTGGCGTTGATCAGCGCCGCCGTAATGGAAGGTGCCCGTGACGGCCGAACCGTAGCCGAGCTGATGAGCCTGGGCCGCGAAGTACTGGTGCGCGGCCAGGTGATGGACGGCGTACCGGAGATGCTCCACGACGTCCAGGTCGAAGCCACATTCCCCGACGGCACCAAGCTTGTGACCGTGCATGACCCAATTGTCTGAGGTGCTGCCCATGATCCCCGGAGAAATCCAGGTCGCCGCTGGCGACATCGAACTCAACGTCGGCCGCGCCACGGTCAGCGTCAGCGTGGCCAACCATGGCGACCGCCCGGTGCAGGTCGGTTCGCACTATCACTTCTTTGAAGTCAACGACGCGCTGGTCTTCGAGCGCGCCCCAACCTTGGGCTTTCGTCTGGACATCCCAGCCGGTACGGCGGTGCGTTTCGAGCCGGGCCAGGCGCGCACGGTGCAGCTTGTGGCCTACGCCGGCAAGCGGGAAGTGTACGGCTTTCAGGGCAAGGTGATGGGTGCACTGGAGGGCCTGGCATGAGCCGTATTTCACGCCGCGCCTATGCCGATATGTTCGGCCCCACCGTCGGTGACCGTGTGCGCCTGGCCGACACCGCGCTGTGGGTGGAGGTCGAGAAGGACTTCACCACCTACGGCGAAGAGGTCAAGTTCGGCGGCGGCAAGGTGATCCGCGATGGCATGGGCCAGGGCCAGATGCTCGCTGCCCAAGCCATGGATCTGGTGCTGACCAACGCGCTGATTATCGACCACTGGGGCATCGTCAAGGCCGACATCGGCATCAAGCACGGGCGCATCAGGGCTATCGGCAAAGCCGGCAACCCCGATGTGCAGCCGGGGGTGACGGTGCCGGTAGGGCCGGGTACCGAGGTGATCGCTGCCGAGGGCAAGATCGTCACCGCAGGTGGCATCGACTCGCACATCCACTTCATTTGCCCGCAACAGGTCGAAGAAGCGCTGACCAGCGGCGTTACCACCTTCATCGGCGGCGGCACCGGGCCTGCCACCGGCACCAATGCCACCACTTGCACGCCCGGCCCGTGGTACCTGGCGCGCATGCTCCAGGCCGCCGACAGCCTGCCGATCAATATCGGCCTGCTGGGCAAGGGCAACGCTTCGCGGCCCGAGGCGCTGCGCGAGCAGATCGCCGCAGGCGCGGTGGGCCTGAAGCTGCACGAAGACTGGGGCTCGACGCCAGCCGCCATCGATTGCTGCCTGGGCGTTGCCGAAGAAATGGACATCCAGGTAGCGATTCATACCGACACGCTGAACGAGTCGGGCTGCATCGAGGACACCTTGGCGGCCATTGGTGACCGCACCATCCACACCTTCCACACCGAAGGCGCAGGCGGCGGGCATGCCCCGGACATCATTCGCGCAGCAGGGCAGGCCAACGTGCTGCCATCATCGACCAACCCGACGCTGCCCTACACGGTCAACACCGTCGATGAGCACCTGGACATGCTGATGGTGTGCCACCACCTGGACCCCAGCATTGCCGAGGATGTGGCCTTCGCCGAGTCGCGTATCCGCCGCGAGACCATCGCCGCTGAAGACATCCTGCACGACATGGGCGCTTTCGCCATGACCTCGTCCGACTCCCAGGCCATGGGCCGGGTCGGTGAGGTGGTGCTGCGCACCTGGCAGGTAGCCCACCAGATGAAGGTGCGCCGCGGCCCGCTGGCGCCAGACACCGACTACAGCGACAACTCGCGCGTCAAGCGCTACATCGCCAAGTACACCATCAACCCGGCGCTGACCCATGGCATTGCCCATGAAGTCGGTTCGGTGGCGGTCGGCAAGCTGGCGGACCTGGTGCTGTGGGCGCCAGCGTTCTTTGCGGTCAAGCCTGCCTTGGTGATCAAAGGCGGGATGATCGTCACCGCGCCCATGGGCGACATCAACGGCTCTATCCCGACGCCCCAACCCGTGCACTACCGGCCAATGTTCGGCGCCCTGGGTGCCGCGCGCCACGCCACGCGCATGACCTTCCTGCCGCAGGCAGCGCTGGACCGTGGCCTGCCGGCAGAACTCAACCTGCAGAGCCTGATCGGCGTGGCCCATGGCTGTCGCAGCGTGCGCAAGGCGGACATGGTCCACAACACCTTGCAACCGGTGATCGAGGTCGACTCGCAAACCTACCAGGTGCGCGCCGACGGTGAGTTGCTGGTGTGCGAACCGGCCACCGAGCTGCCACTGGCACAGCGGTATTTCCTGTTTTGAATGCCTGTATTGGCCTCATCGCAGGCTGGCGCCAGCTCCCACAGGGACCGCGTCAGCTTCGATAGCCGTTTCTGGAACAGCACCTGTGGGAGCTGGCGCCAGCCTGCGATGAGGCCGGAACAGGTTTGCACTCAACCATGGGATCTCCCACGGGGGCAGTCACCGATTTGTTTGAAAGGAGTGAACCATGATCGTACTCAACCGCAGGCTCAGCGAGGCCGCAGCCGTGACCGGCAGCGTCACGCTGACAGTCGACAGCCGCATCAAAAGCCGCCTGCGCGTCACCTTGGACGATGGCCGTGAAGCCGGGCTGATGCTTGAGCGCGGCCATCTGCTACGCGGCGGCGAACTGCTGGGCGACGCCGAGGGCCAGCAGGTGATCCGCGTGCTGGCAGCAGCGGAGGCGGTGTCTACGGTGCGCTGCGCCGACCCGCACTTGTTGGCCCGCGCCGCCTATCACCTGGGCAACCGCCACGTGCCGCTGCAGATCGCCCCCGGCCTGTTGCGCTATCAGCACGACCATGTGCTCGACGACATGCTGCGCGGCCTGGGCCTTGACGTCGATGCCGAGCAGGCGCCGTTCGAGCCTGAAGCCGGCGCCTACCAGAGCGCGCCCCACAGCCATGGCCACGAGCATCCGTTCGTGCGCCTGCAAAGCCATTTTTGATCTGCCTGGAGACAACCATGAGAAAAGCCTTTGCCCTGTTGTTATTGCTGGTCGCTGTGCCAGCCTTCGCTCACCCTGGCCACGACAGTAACCCCTTGCAGGATGGCCTGCTGCACCCGTTGACCGGCCTTGATCACTTGCTGATGCTGCTGGGCACGGGTGTGCTGGCGGCCCTGACCGGTCGCACCTTGGCCTTGCCGCTGGCAACCCTGGCGGCGATGTTTGGCGGTGCCGTGTGCGGCCATTTGTTCGGCGATGTCATCGGCATGGAGCAGATGATCATCGGCTCGCTGCTGGTAGCCGGTGCCGCGGTGCTGCTGCCCAGCCGCCAACTGTTGCTGGCGCTGATCATGCCGGTGTTTGCCCTGTTCCACGGCTGGGCCCATGGCGTAGAAGCGACGCCAAGCGCGTTCTGGCAGTTCAGTGCAGGCTTCGTTGTGGTCAGTGGTTTGCTGCTGGCAGCGGGCTTTGCCGTAGGTTGCGGCCTGCGCCGCCACGCTGGGCTTCAAAAAGCCTTCGGTGGCGGCCTGCTGGCAGCGGCCGCGCTGGTAATGGCCGGCTGATGAACAGCGACCTGGCGTTGCTAAGGTTGCTGCAACTGGCCAGCCCCGGCTTGCCAGTGGGCGGCTTCACCTACTCGCAGGGCCTGGAGTGGGCGGTGGAGGCGGGCTGGGTGAGCACGGCCGCCGAATTCGCCGCCTGGCAGCGCGAACAGTTGCACGACACCCTTGGCTGTCTCGACTGGCCGCTGCTGGCCCGCCTGTATCAAGCCAGCCTCGACGAGGATGCCGAGGCGTTTAGCCGTTGGTCGCGGTTCTTGCTGGCCAACCGCGAAACCGCCGAGCTTCGCCTTGAAGAGCAACAGCGCGGCAGCGCCTTTGCGCGCCTGCTCGATGGCTGGCAACTGGGCCAGGCCGCGGCCTGGCGTGCAAGCCTTGAAATGAGCCAACTCGGCGGCATGGCCTGGCTTGGCGCGCAATGGGCCATCCCGCTGCGCAAGCTTGCCCTCGGCCATGGCTTTGCCTGGCTGGAGGGCGCGGTGATGGCCGGGGTCAAGCTGGTGCCGTTTGGCCAGCAAGCGGCGCAAACATTGCTGCGCGACCTCAGCCAGGAGTTGCCCGCGGTGCTCGATAACGCGTTGGCGCTGGATGATGACCAACTGGGTGGCGGCCTGCCACTGCTGGCCATCGCGTCATCGCGCCACGAAACCCAATACACCCGTTTGTTCCGCTCTTGAGGACTGCCTAGATGGAAAACTACCAGCAACCCCTGCGTGTCGGTGTCGGCGGCCCAGTCGGGTCCGGCAAGACTGCGCTGCTCGAATGCCTGTGCAAGGCCATGCGTGACCACTACCAGATCGCGGTAGTGACTAATGACATCTATACCAAGGAAGACCAGCGCATCCTCACCGAGGCCGGCGCCCTTGAGCCCGAGCGCATTGTCGGGGTCGAAACCGGCGGCTGCCCGCATACCGCCATCCGTGAAGATGCCTCGATGAACCTCGCCGCCGTCGAAGCGCTGGCGCGCAAGTTTGGCAACCTGGAGGTGATCTTCGTTGAAAGCGGCGGCGATAACCTCAGCGCGACTTTCAGCCCGGAGTTGGCTGACCTGACCATCTACGTGATCGACGTCGCCGAAGGCGAAAAAATCCCCCGCAAGGGTGGGCCCGGCATTACCAAGTCGGATTTTCTGGTCATCAACAAAACCGACCTGGCGCCTTACGTCGGCGCCTCGTTGGCGGTGATGGAGAGCGACACCAACCGCATGCGCCCCCAGCGCCCTTGGACCTTCAGCAACCTGAAGAAGGGCGACGGCCTGCAGGCGGTCATCGACTTTATTGTCGAGCGCGGCATGCTCGGGGTGCGCGGCGCCTGACGCTGCCGAGCACCCCGTAGGCGGCACCCGGGTTTGCGCACAAGCGCAATCCCAGGGCTACTCAGTAGCGTGATCGGCGCCTTCCGGTGTGTCGATCATCTCAAGCGTTTTCAAGTCGATCAACGCGAAGGGCAGTACGACATACGCGTAATTAAAGAAGTTCGTGTCCTTTTCGATGGCGACAATGATTGCGTAACGCTCGTCAATATCCCCAAGCGTGTAAACCCCGTCTTTCAGTTCGCCAGTGCCTTTAACCAAGTACCAGTCCATTATGTCAGGTTGCAGCGCAATGGGCCCGTTGAACGTTTGAGTCCACGTCGTCAGACTGATGGTTTGGCCCGTGCGTTTCGTCTCGAACCAGGAGGCAGGATTGCTCCACGGAATAAGGATGTCGATGAGGGTAGGCGTACCCGATGCCCCCGTGACTGTGACCTGGTCCCGTTGCACCGCTGCACGCCAGTCGTCTGGACGAGCGGTGGGAACTGGGGGGCTCACGTATATCTGGACATCTTGGTGATCAGGGATGTCCATGTCCTCGCGGTCTTGACCCGTCACGCCGCGTACCGAGCCAAGGCTGGTCGGCGTGACGCCCCATTTAAGTGGCGTGCCGTCACCGCTACCGCCTACCAGCAAATAGCGTATGTGGCTATGTTGGGCGACTTGCAGGGAGGGGTAGACCGAGACGTCGCTTTGAACGAGGTAGATGAGCGCATGAGCCACGAAATTGTCTTTGCGGGCGACTACTTTGACGCGACGGCCTTGAGGGGGCACGGTGCTGGGGCTCGGCGCGCGGTACAGGCCAGTTGAGCTGATGCTTCCCTTTTCTCCGTTCTCGCCGGGCAGCAGCTCGAGAGACCACGTCGCACCGGTTTGCGCGGATTGGAGTGTGAATTGCAATGTGGAGTTTGCACTGATCACTGATTTTACGGGGAGGATGGCGAGAGACAGATTAGCCAGCGATAGATCTCCCAGTAGACTCATATCGCCCGGCGCCTTCGCCACACTGGGCATGGCCACATATTTATTTTTGAACAATAGGTTGTTTAAAAATAGCGCATCAATTTTCGCTGATTCAACAGTCAAGTCATGGCATAAGATGTTGAACATTCTGTAAATGACGTCTTTTGTGAACCAATCGCGGTATACGCTGTGTGCTTTATTGAAACCCCCGTACCAATTATCCTCCATTTCAAAACTCCGTGTAATGCTGATCTCCTGGTAACGTACCCTCCCGATATCCGGGCCGGACTCGGTTGTATTCAGTTCATAGACGGCCTCAAGCTCCCAGCTGCAGTTCAAGTTGGTGACCTCAATGGTGCGTTTGTTGGTCTTGGCCCACTCGACATCCATGAGAAGCCGCAAAACATGTTCGCCGACCCAGCTTATAATCGCCTTGCCATCGCTGAACCGGATTTTCAGTCCGCTAAAGTCCAGTGAATTGCGATCGCGATAAATCTGGTATACCCAAAATATGACGCCAACCAGCCCTCCGACTGTTGAGCCGAAGTGAGCCTCGCGCGGGTTATATTGGGTCCATTTATCAAAAACATCTGTGTGCGCAGAATGGAGGTCAATGCCGTCTAGGAATCCTTTGCTGTTCTTGTGTAAGGTGTATTCGATCCTGTCGTGGTCAAAGGTTCGCCGGGCGGCCATCGTGATCACAAAGAACCAAATGTGGTTGGCCACTAAGATATTCATGCCAAACGGCCTTGCGTAGTCATCAGGCAGTAAGTAAGGTAAGTCGGTGTCCCGTACCGGGAAGCCACCGTTGGGTTCGTTATTCATTGCAACCCCGACGATAACCGCGCCCTCGTCTTTATCGTCTTCCTCTGTCGACCTCACCACTCCAGAGTTGGCCAGGGAATGTGTGCGTATTGCGAAGGAGGTGGGTTTCAGGTCGCCATCCCCCCTGACGATACGGTTGATCACGAAGCGCTTGCTTTCGTCGTCCCAGCTGTCGAAGTGCTTCTTGATTGCAATGCCCAGTACCCGATTGCTGTGTTCGGAGCTGGACAAGCTGAAGTTGTGATTTTCTCCGTCGGACAAGTCCAACGCTACTTGACCTTCGTCGTCGATGATATTGCCTTTATCGGTAGCGAACAGGTCGATGTCCATATGCAACGACGGCGCATTGAGAGCATTGATGGTCGCGATGCTGACAATCGAATGGTCCGTGCCCCCAAGCGGCTTATTGAGGGTGATGTACTCGCCATGAATGATTTTCATGGCCAATCGTGCACGAGAGTGCGAAATATTCGAGTTGATGAATGACAGCACCGGGGCGTCGAACTTGAAGTTGTTCATCACGACCTTGGTGGACCCGCCCGTTTCTTCAGTGCTGCTGAACGGCGGGAAATAATCGGAGCCGTTCAGGTGCTCGATATACTCTTGGGCCAGCAACTGGTTTGTCTTGGCGCGGTCATAAATCAACAAAGCGCCCCAGCCCATCATCCGTGGGCCACCCTTGAGATACTGCAGATACTGTTGCATGCTGGGTCTTGCCATGGCGGTGTTCCTCAATATATTCGGACTTTAAGCACCCGGCATCCAGGTCTTCGACGACCTTGCTGAGTGCAGGTTGGGATAAGGCCCGCTCATGGAGCCAAACAATGCCTGATCAAATCCTCCAGTAGCCCCACAACATTGACAACTAGCAGAATTATCAGGTGCGGTGCTGTCGAGTGCTGTGCACACTGCTCTTGCGCTGCTGCCGCCCCGGACCTTTTAGCGCACCAGATATACCCTCGCTGCTTGTTTAGCGCCGCTGGTCCGACCACTGAGCAATAAATCGAATCCGCGGCTCGGGAGGGCCTCCCAACTCATGTACGGCATGCAGCCGTGCACATCCTTAGCCACTCGAGGTTGAAGACCATGGCCAACAAAGAGAACAGCGGCACGGGCAACCAGGGCACTTCGAAAAACCCTGGTAACTTCGCCAACGACCGCGAAAAAGCGTCCGAAGCCGGCCGCAAAGGCGGGCAAAGCTCCGGCGGCAACCAGCGTCCATCCACCGAGTCCGGCCGCAAGGGCGGCCGCTCGTAAGTGAGGCCATGCAGTGCCGGGTTCGCCCGGCATTGCACAGGAGATACTGCTATGCGCATTACCCCCGTACTTTGCCTGTTGGCCAGCATCACCCTGCTTGGTGGCTGTTTCGACCGCGACACCGACCACCCGGCCGAGGACGCTGACCAGAGCAAACCGTCGCTGCAGATGCAAAAGCCCGACACCCCCACCACTCAGCCCACACCGGAAACAAAACCGCAGAATCCATGAGCAAGGGGCCAGGTATGACCTTGATTTCCCATAAGAGCCAAGCCCATGCCGGTAGTAGCCTGCAGTTGCGCTATCAAGCGCTGCTTGAGGGGCGCAGCGTGGATTCTCGCGCTTGGCTGGCTGAACAACTACGCCACGCAGAGCAGTTGAGCGACGATCTGCCTGATGATCCTTCGCAATTGCCGCGTTGGGCTGCCCAGCACGCCGACGCCGTGGCTGACGCTTACGCGGTGTACCTGGAGCAGCGCCGCCAGGGCTCGCCACGCCGCTATTTCGCCACCCGCGCCCAAGCATTGTGGTTCGTGCAGCAAGTGGCACCGACCAAAGCGGTCGATGGCGCCTGGCTGCACGGCACGTTGCGCCACTGGCACGACCCGCGCTACCACGGCCTGATCCGCACCTATCTTGAAGAACTTGGCGACGGCGACCCCCGCTGCAACCATGTACTGATCTACCAGCGCCTGCTTAGCCGCCTGGGGTGCCTGCAACCTGTGCCGCTTTGCGATGAACGCTACCTGCAAGGCGCGGTACAGCTGGCGCTCGGACAGGCGGGTGATGATTTGCTGCCGGAGGTAATCGGCTACAACCTGGGCTACGAGCAGCCGCCGTTGCACCTGTTGATCACCACCTATGAACTCGCCGAGCTTGGTATCGATGCCCATTACTTCCAGCTGCATGTGACCATCGACAACGCCGCCAGCGGCCATGCAAGGCGTTCGCTGGAAGCCTTTGTTCAGTTGCGCGATGGTGAGGATTTCTACCGGCGGGTACGTAATGGCTACCGGCTTAACGATCTTGGTGTCGACACCCCGTCGCTGATTGCAGACTTTGATCTTGAATCGGAGTTGCTGGCCAGCCTGGAAGCCAAGCGCGTGTTTGGCCGCTTCATGCATGCCGACCGCTGCCGTCTGCAAGGCCGCACCATCAACCAATGGCTGGCAGAACCCGGTGGCATGGGTGAGTTTGTCCAGGCGTTGCAAGCGCAGGGTTGGATACAGCGCAATACCGACCCTCAGCAAAGCCGCTTCTGGGCACTGATCGAAGGCCCGGCTGCAGCGATGTACGGGGTGTTCAGCGCCTACGAGAAACAGCTTTGGCACGATTGGATTGCAGGCGATTGGCAGGGCGCGCGAATCCGCCGTGTGCAGCCAGGGCAATGGGAAAACCAGCTGGCCTTCGAGCCCCAGTCCGATGCACAAGCGCAGCCGCTGCTTGATGTCGGGCGCCTTATATCCGCCATGGCCGGTAACCGACATGCCGAACCCGATGGCCTGCGCGCCACCCGTGCATACGTACGCGCCACAGGCCTTGCCCAAGGAGGGCCTCGCTGATGCAGCTCGAAAACCAACAGGCCCGCGCCGACGAAGCATTGCTGCAGCTTGGCCGCCGCCTGCGCGCCGACGGCTACCGCTTTACTTGCGTCACCCCAGCCACCCATAGCCACGTTAACGCCCGGCCCGAGGCACAGCGCGCGCGCAACCTGCGCGATGTGTTTGGCTGGAGCCGCCCGTTTGCGCCCTCGCTACTGAGCCCCGATGAGCTGCAACAGCTGGAAGCTGCCGAGGTGTTGGTCAGCCAAGGCGAACGCCTGCGCAGCAACGTAAGGTGGTCCAGTCTGGACGACCTGTTGCTGGTGCATTCCGCGTGGCCCACGGACAGCAGCGACGCGGTATTTTTCGGCCCCGACAGCTATCGCTTTGCCCGGGTAATCCAGGACTACCTGCAACACAGCCCCAAGCGGGTTCAGCACGCAGTGGACATCGGTTGCGGCAGTGGAATCGGCGCCCTGATCATCGCCCGCGCCGCACCGCACGCGCAGGTCAGCGCGGTGGACATCAACCCGCAAGCGCTACGCTACACAGCCATCAACGCCGCTTTGGCTGGCGTTACCAACCTGTCGATCGAGCCAAGCGACTTGCTGGACGGCTTGAGCGGCCGCTTTGACCTGATCGTCGCCAACCCGCCCTACATGCTTGATGCCGGTGAGCGTGTATATCGCCATGGCGGCGGCAGCCTGGGTGCCGAGCTGTCGCTGCGTATTGTCGAGCAGGCCCGTGAACGCCTGGCGCCAGGCGGTACCTTGCTGTTGTACACCGGGGTTGCGATTGTCGAGGGGCGTGATGCCTTGCTCGAAGCGGTCCGTCTGCGCCTAGCGGGGCCTGAACTGAGCTGGAGCTACAAGGAAATTGACCCGGATGTATTCGGCGAACAGTTGCTTGAAGTGGGTTACCAGAACGTCGAGCGTATTGCGGTGGTTGAGCTGAGAGTCACACGCAACGGCTGATGCCTGCGGTTTTGCCATCCAGAGGAATGCGTGGCCTTTAGCGCTGTGGTCGAGTGGGGTTTGCTGGCACCACCTGATATAAGCGGCAGTTGTTCGATTTCAGTTTGAGGGTGATGCTTTTCCAAAATCTTGGGAGCGACTGTCATGGACGAGAGGTTTTTCTACCAACAGGCGCAGTTAAGTGCTGTCATCACTGATCGGCCCCGCAGGCTGGTGCGTCATCAGTTGATAACGCTGGCGCAATGCGATGGGGCGCAGGCGATGTTGTTGGCTTGCGACGAAGCCCAAAGTGCATTGTTCGCGTATTCGGCACTCACCCACGCTGTATTTCGATACGGCCCCTATGGGCAAGAGCGCAAACAACCTGGCTACCTCTCCTGTACGAGGTTTAAAGGCGAGCGGTGGGATGCTCAGCTGAGTGGGTATTGCTTGGGGCAGGGGTATCGTGTCTACAGCCCGCGGCTAATGCGTTTTCTCTCGCGTGACACGCTGAGCCCGTTCATGGAAGGAGGAGTGAATTGCTATGGCTTCTGCGCCGGCGATCCAGTGAACTACAGCGACTCCACGGGCCACGTGGTCAGAGCTTTCCGGCCCACTTACGGGCCGCTCCGTTTAAGCCCCACAGTTGGTCGCGCCTCAGCTATTCCCTCCTTGAAACAACGTGTGGCCAGCAACCGACCAGATGCCATGCTTCCTGCGTTTGACCTGGATAATAATCGCCTCACAGTCGAAACGCTTGACGCTTTAATCGCTGGAAAACTGTTCCCTGGCATCCGTGGGTCGAGGCGGCCACGACACAATCTCAAAAGCGTGGGCGCAAGCCGTCATTCCGGCGAGTCAGTGCCAAACTCTGCTAATTCGATAGAGGGTCAAGCCCAAGTGGAGGCTTATAAACGCGACGCGTTCTGGAAGACATTCACAGATTATCAGCTTGCCTCTTATGGGAAATTACCTTCTGAAAGACGGGCGTCCGCAGATGTCGTTATTGATATCTACACCAAGTTATCGCAAATAGAGGCGTTGCGCGTGCGTAAGGGTTCATGAACGTCCGCTACCTTTCATCGGCTTGATCACGACCCAACCAAACCATTCCCTCAGCTCCTCATTCGAAACCTGTATGCGCCATCCTAGGCCAGTCAGCCATTTCGACCGAGGAGCATCCCATGCCGAGTAAACCTCAAGACCAATTCACCCTGCAAAACCCGCTGACCCAATATCCGCACCCGCCATTTCCAGCCCAAGGCCAGGCGGCACCGGGTTTGGACGCGCTCATGGAGCCGAAACCCGACCACGGTGAAGACACCTACAAAGGCTTCGGCCGCCTGGCCGGGCGCCGGGCGCTGATTACCGGCGCCGACTCCGGTATCGGCCGCGCTGCGGCCATCGCTTTCGCCCGTGAAGGCGCCGATATCGCCCTCAACTACCTGCCCACCGAAGAAAAAGACGCCCGCGAAGTGGTGGCGTTGATCGAGGCCGAGGGCCGCAAGGCGGTGGCTATCCCCGGTGACCTGAAAGACCCGCGTTTCTGCAGCCAGCTGGTCGATCAGGCCCACGAGCAGCTCGGTGGTCTGGATATCCTGGTCAACGTCGCTGGCAAGCAGGAGGCGCGCAAGGACATCAGCCAGATCACCCACGCGCAGTTCGACGACACCATGAAGACCAACGTGTATGCGCTGTTCTGGCTGTGCCAGGCCGCGGTGCCGTTGATGCCGGCGGGTGCGACCATCATCAATACCGCGTCTATCCAGTCGTATCAGCCCTCGGCGACCTTGCTCGATTACGCCACCACCAAGGCTGCCATCGTCGCTTTCACCAAGGCCTTGGCCAAACAGGTGATCGAGCGCGGTATCCGGGTCAATGCGGTGGCGCCGGGGCCGATCTGGACTGTATTGCAGCCAAGTGGCGGCCAGCCGCCGGAGAAAATCCCGGAGTTCGGTTCGCAAACGCCGATGAAACGCCCTGGCCAACCGGCAGAATGCGCACCGTTGTACGTGCTGCTGGCCAGCCAGGAGTCGAGCTACATCACCGGTGAGGTGTTCGGCGTAACCGGCGGCAACCCGTTGCCGTAACGCATCTAGAGCAAACCTTTCGTGCCCGGCGCAGTCGACTGTAACAAGCGAGCTTTCGGCTGCGCAGCGTAACGGATAACCAAACCTTGGAGGAGCCGGCCATGGCCCGGGCTATCTGGAAAGGTGCGATCAGCTTTGGCCTGGTGCACATCCCCGTGTCGCTCAACACTGCGGTGAGTAGCGAACGCATCGATTTCGACTGGCTCGACAAGCGCAGTATGGAACCGGTGGGCTACAAGCGCATAAACAAAGTCACCGGCAAGGACATCGACAAGGACAACATCGTCAAAGGTGTGGAGTTCGAGAAGGGCCGTTATGTGGTGATCAGCGAGGATGAGATCCGCAAGGCGCGGCCGGAGGCCACGCAAACCATCGATATCTTCTCGTTCATCAAGGCGAACGAGATACCGCTGCAGCACTTCGATACCCCGTATTACCTAAGCCCCGACAAGCGCGGCGGCAAGGTCTATGCGCTGCTGCGTGAAACCCTGGAGAAAACCGGCAAAGTGGCCCTCGCCACAGTGGTGCTGCACACCCGCCAGCACCTTGCCCTGGTGCGCTCTTTGGATGACGCACTGGTATTGATTACCCTGCGCTGGCCTGACGAGGTGCGCGACGTGGAAAGCCTTGAGCTGGACAAAAGCGTGCGTGAGGCCAAGGTCGACAAGCGTGAACTGGACATGGCCAAGCGCCTGGTCGAGGACATGAGCGGGCCGTGGGCGCCGGACGACTACCACGATGCGTTCCGCCAGACGATCATGGACCTAGTGGAAGAAAAAGCCAGCAAAGGCAAGATCGCCACGGTGGAGCAGGGCAAGGCTGCAGAGGGCGGCAAGAGTGCGGATATTCTCGACCTTACCGAACTGCTCAAGCGCAGCCTGGGCGGCGGCAAAACGCCCAAAGACAAAAAAACCGCCAAGCGCCCGCGCAAAGCGTCGTGAGGCCCCGAGTGGCGCAGAAAACGCCCACCCTCATACTCTGTGTGGGGTCACCCAGCCCTTCCTGGCTGAGCTGTCGCGCAGAGAACTGGGCAGCGTGGGAGATTCTATAGTTTTGTACAAGCCTGTTCCCACCAGACATATCTCCTTGTGGCGAGCTCCCTTGTGGCGAGCGGGCTTGTCCCGCGTTGGGCTGCGCAGCAGCCCCTTGGGTTTTCAGGGCTGCTGCGCAGCCCAACGCGGGACAAGCCCGCTCGCCACGGCTCTCTATCATTTTTCACAGGATTGGGTCCAACCAGCAATGTTGCGGTTGAGCACGGCCCGCGTGGCGGGCTTGCCCCGCGATGGCCAGCGCGCCGAGTGGCGTTGTCTGATCTGCCGCTATCGCGGTGGTTCGGCATTCCGATCAAGCCCAACGGTGTATCGATATTCCCCAAAGCGCTTAAGAGCCTGCCCTAACGTTGCTCAATCCTCCAGCAACTCCGGGCTGTTGAAGTTGGCCAACCGCATATCTTCCGGCGTACATTCCAACGCCTGCACCGGCGCTACCCGCAGAGCCTTCTGCAAACTCCGCTCGCCCGCCACCCAGGCCTGCTCCAGCGCAGGCAGCATGCGCCGTGGCAGCACGCTGAACATCGGCTGCCAGTAGCCGCACTGGCGTACCATCGCAGCACTGCCATGTTCACAAGCCACGTGCCGGAGCGCCTGCACCAGCGCCTGATCAACCAGCGGCGCATCGCATGCCAGCAGCACCACCCATTCATGCCGGGCAGCCTTGAGGCCTGCAATTACCCCCGCGAGCGGGCCCGGAAACCCGGCCTCGGCATCGCCCACCAATTGGTCAGCGTACACGGCGTAGTCGGCCTGGTTACGGTTGCAGGAAATCACCACGTCATCGGACAACTCGCGGACCGCGCGCTGCACATGAGCCACTAGCGGCTCGTCATGCCAGGCCAGCAAGCCCTTGTCGCGCCCGCCCATGCGCTGGCCACGGCCACCGGCGAGGATCAGGATAGAGCAGGGGGGCAGGGGGGCAGGCATCAAAAAGGGCTCCGGGCAGGGTGTGCCGGGAACCCTCTCATTCAATGCCTTGGCTGTCCAGTCAGGCGTCGTCGCGCACCTGCTGTGGCTGCCCAGCTTGCCGGCGCCCGGCGAGCTTCATCACCACCACGAAGAATACCGGAACGAACACCACCGCAAACGTGGCGCTGAGCATGCCGCCGATCACGCCGGTGCCAATGGCCTGCTGGCTGGCGGAGCTGGCGCCACTGGCAATGGCCAGCGGGACGACACCGAGAATGAACGCAAGCGAGGTCATCACAATGGGCCGCAGGCGCAGCCGTGCAGCCTGGATGGCCGCTTCTGTGGCATCCATGCCTTGGTCGACCAGGCCCTTGGCGAATTCGATGATCAAGATGGCGTTCTTCGCCGACAGGCCGATCAGGGTGATCAAACCGACCTTGAAGAATACATCGTTGGGCAGGCCGCGCAGCGTCACCGCCAGCACCGCACCCAATACCCCAAGCGGCACCACCAGCAGTACCGCGGTCGGGATCGACCAGCTTTCGTACAGCGCCGCCAGGCACAGGAACACCACCAGCAGCGACAGCGCCATCAGCAGCGGGGCTTGGCTGCCCGACAGGCGCTCCTGCAGTGACAGGCCCGTCCATTCAAGGCCGGTACCTGCCGGCAACTCGGCGACCAGTCGTTCGATTTCAGCCATGGCTTGCCCTGAACTGTACCCCGGCGCCGGTTCGCCAGAAATCGACACCGCCGGGTAGCCGTTGTAGCGGGTCAACTGCACCGGCCCCGATTGCCAGCGGGCGCTGACGAATGCACCCAGTGGCACCATCTTGCCGCTGGCGTTGCGCACGTGGATTTTCAGCAAGTCTTCGACCTGGCTGCGGTTGTCGCCGTCGGCCTGCACCACCACCCGCTGCATGCGCCCCTGGTTGGGGAAGTCGTTGACGTAGTTGGAGCCTACTGCGGTGTCGAGCACCGCGCCGATATCGGCGAACGACACGCCCAAGGCATTGGCTTGCCGCCGGTCAACCTCAAGCACTACTTGCGGGCTCTCGGCCAGAGAGGCCTCGCGCACGTTGACCAGCACTTTGCTGCTGGCCGCCTGGGCCAACAGTTGGTCACGGGCCTGCATCAACTCGCTGTAGCCCATGCCGCCGCGGTCCTGCAGACGGAACTCGAAGCCTGTCGACTCACCCAGGCCGTCAACCGGCGGGGGCAACACTGCGAAGGCAATGGCGTCCTTGAGCCCGGAAAACGCCATGTTGGCCCGGTCGGCAATGGACTGCGCGCTGTTATCGGCGTTGCGCTCGGCCCAGTCCTTCAGCGTGGTGAAGGCCAGCGCGGCGTTCTGCCCGCTGCCCGAGAAGCTGAAGCCAAGGATCAACGTGGTATTGGCGACCCCCGGCTCCCCGGTGTTGTGTGCCTCGATCTGGCGCGCCACCTCGATGGTGCGTGCCTGGCTGGCGCCGGGCGGCAGTTGGATGTCGGTGATGGTGTAGCCCTGGTCCTCGGTGGGCAGGAACGCCGTTGGCAGTTGGCTGAACCCATAGCCCAGCACGCCCAGCAGTGCGGCGTACACCAACAGGTAGCGGCCGCTGCGGGCCAGCGCATGGCTGACCCAGCGCTGGTAACCATCGCTCATGTGCTCGAAGCGCCGGTTGAACCAGCCGAAGAAGCCTTTACGCTGATGGTGCTCGCCCTTGGCCAGCGGTTTGAGCAGGGTGGCGCACAGCGCCGGGGTTAGGCTCAGGGCCAGGAAGGCCGAGAACAGGATAGACACGGCCATCGACACCGAGAACTGCTTGTAGATGACCCCCACCGAGCCTTTCATGAACGCCATCGGCAAGAACACCGCCACCAGCACCAGGGTGATGCCGATGATCGCGCCACTGATCTGGCCCATGGCCTTGCGCGTAGCGGCTTTTGGCTCCAGGCCTTCCTCGGCCATGATCCGCTCGACGTTTTCCACCACCACGATGGCGTCGTCCACCAGAATGCCGATGGCCAGCACCATGCCGAACAGCGTCAGCACGTTGATCGAGAAACCCAGCAGGTTCATCACCGCAAAGGTGCCCATCAGCGCCACCGGCACCACCAGGGTTGGGATCAGCGTATAGCGCAGATTCTGCAGGAACAGGAACATCACCGCGAACACTAGCACCATGGCCTCGGCCAAGGTGCTGATCACTTGCTGGATCGACACCTTGACGAACGGCGAGGTGTCGTAAGGGATGTCTATGCGCACGCCCTGCGGGAAGTAGCGCGACAGCTCGTTGAGCTTGGCCTTGACCAGTGCTGCGGTTTCCATGGCGTTGGCGCCGGGCGACAGCTTGACGCTGAAGGCACTGGTAGCCTTGCCATTGAGGCGGGTGCCGTACTGGTAGTCCTGGGCGCCAATTTCAACGCGGGCAACATCGCCGACTGTCACGCTGGAGCCATCGGCATTGGCCCGCAGCACGATGGCGGCGAACTCTTCTGGGGTGCTCAACTGGCCACGCACGACCACATTGGCGGTGATTTCCTGGGTCGGGCGCGCCGGCAGGTCGCCGATGCTGCCTGGCGCCACCTGAGCGTTCTGCGCGGCGATGGCCGCTGAAACATCGTTGGGGGTGAGGTTGTAGCCGACCAGTTTGGCCGGGTCGACCCAGATGCGCATGGCCCGCTCGGAGCCATACAGCTGGGCCTTGCCGACGCCCTTGACGCGGCGCACCTCGTTCATCACGTTGCGCGCCAGAATGTCGGACAGTGCAATTTCGTCCAGGTTGCCATCTTCGGAGGTAAGGGTAGCCAGCAGCAGGAAACCGGTGGAAACCTTTTCTACCTGTAGCCCTTGTTGTGTGACTGCGCGCGGCAGGCGCGACTCGATCACCTTCAGGCGGTTCTGCACATCGACCTGAGCCAGGTCCGGGTTGGTGCCGGGCTGGAAGCTTGCGGTGATGGTGGCACTGCCCAGGCTGCTTTGCGATTCGAAGTACAGCAGGTTATCGGCGCCGTTGAGCTCCTGCTCGATGACGCTGACCACGCTTTCGTCCAGAGTCGCCGCCGAGGCTCCCGGGTACACCGCATAGACTTCCACCTGTGGCGGTGCCACGTCAGGGTACTGCGCAACCGGCAATTGCGGGATGGCCAGGCCGCCGAGCAGCAGGATGAACAACGCGACCACCCAGGCGAATACCGGGCGTTCGATGAAGAATTGCGGCATGGTTCAGGCCCTCATTGGCCGTGCTGGGCGACACTGGCGCCCGGTTGTTCGTCGACGTTTACCAGGTCACCGGCCTTGACGTGCTGCAAGCCCTCGACCACCACGCGCTCGCCGGGGTTGAGCCCGGCGCTGACGACCCAGCGGTCGCCCAGGGCGTTGCCCAGTTGCACCGGGCGCTCGCTGACGCGCATCTGCGCATCGACCACCAGCACCTTTGGCACCCCGGCGCTGTCACGCGTGATTGCCCGTTGTGGCACGCTCAAGCCTTTGGGCTGCACGGCCTGGGCCAGGCGCACGCGCACGTAGCTGCCCGGCAGCAGGTCGAGGTCGGGGTTGGGGAACTCGCTGCGCAGGGTGATCTGGTTGGTGCTGGGGTCGACACTGATGTCAGAGAACAGCAACTTGCCCGCCAGCGGATACGCGCTGCCGTCGTCCTGGATCAGCGTGGCATGCACCTCGTCGCGTCCCGCCTGCTGCAGCTCGCCTGCACGCAAGGCGCGGCGCAGCGCGTTGAGCTCACGGGTCGACTGGCTGACATCGGCGTGGATCGGGTTGAGTTGCTGGATGGTCGCAAGCGGCGTGGTCTCGTTCTGGCCCACCAGCGCGCCTTCGGTCACCAAGGCCCGGCCAATGCGCCCGGCAATCGGCGCCGTAACGGTGGCGTAGCCCAGGTTCAGGCGTGCCCGCTCCAGTGCGGCCTTGGCTTCTGCCACGGCCGCATCCGCCTGCAGGAACGCTGCGCGAGCGTTGTCGTATTCCTGGCGGCTGACGGCCTTCTCATCGACCAGTTGGCCGTAGCGCTGCGCTTGCAGGCGTGTCTGGTAGCGGGTGGCCTCGGCCTTGGCCAATGCGGCCCGGGCACTGTCGAGGTCGGCCTTGAACGGTGCCGGGTCGATCAGAAACAGCACATCGCCTTGTTTGACGTCGCTACCCTCACGGTACATGCGCTTGAGCACCACGCCCGCCACCCGCGCCCGCACCTCGGCAGTACGCGGTGCGAGCAGGCGGCCACTCAGTTCGGTGCTGATCGCCACTGGTTGCTCGGCGAGGGTTTCGACCCGCACCTTCGGCTTGGGTGGCTGTGGGCCCTGGTCAGCGGCGTCATTGCAACCGGCAAGGGCGAGGGTGAGCAGCGCGAGCAGCGCCACGGGGCGCAGACGCCCGGCACGGAAAGTGGACATACGGATCTTCCAAGTTTGATCGAGCGTATCCTAAGGCACTGTTGCCTTCGGTTGCTGTTAATCCCTGTAGGACGTGTGTGAAAAAGTGTTAAGAAGAAGCTGTTGCGGGTGTGGGATTCGATATCCTGCCCATTCTTTCCTGATGCCTGATTCCCTATGCCGAACATTCTTCTGGTCGAAGACGACAACGCGTTGTCCGAACTGATTGCCAGTTACCTGCAGCGCAACGATTTCAACGTCCAGGTGATCGCACGCGGCGATCAGGTGCTGGAGGCCGCCCATCGGCACAAGCCGGACCTGGTGATTCTCGACCTGATGCTGCCGGGCCTCGACGGCCTGCAGGTGTGCCGTTTGTTGCGCCAGGAATCGCAAAGCCTGCCGATCCTCATGCTGACCGCCCGTGACGACAGCCACGACCAGGTGCTGGGGCTGGAGATGGGCGCCGACGACTATGTCACCAAGCCCTGTGAGCCGCGGGTGCTGCTGGCACGGGTGCGCACGCTGCTGCGCCGCAGCAGCATCAACGAGCCGCGTCTTGAGCACGACCAGATCCTGATCGGTGGCCTGCGCATCGACCTCGCCGAAAGGGTAGTCAGTTGGCGCGGCGACGAGGTCGAGTTGTCCAGTGGTGAATACAACCTGCTGGTGGTGCTGGCGCGCAACGCCGGCGAGGTGCTCAGCCGCGACCGCATCCTGCAGCAACTGCGTGGCATCGAGTTCAACGGCACCGACCGGTCGGTGGACGTGGCGATTTCCAAGCTGCGACGCAAGTTCGACGACAGCGCCGGCGAGGCACGCAAGATCAAGACCGTGTGGGGCAAGGGCTACCTGTTCAGCCGCGTCGAGTGGGAGTACTGACAGGCCATGCTGAAGATCCTGGTGCGCCTGTACCTGCTGATCATCGTCGCGTACGCAGGCGCCTTGCTGCTGATCCCCGGTGCGATCGTCGGCTCCTTCCACGAGCGCTTCATGAACTACAACCTGGCACAGACCAAAGGTGTGCAGACGCTGATCGTGCGCCAGTTCCAGCAGGTGCGGCGCGAACAGTGGCCGGCTGTGCAGCACGATCTGGCGGCAACCTTCGCGCCACTTGAAGTCGAACTGTTGCCGATGCAGGGCACGGCTATCAGCGACGCCGAGCGCGCGCGCCTGGAACATGGCCAGCACGCCGTGCGCATCGCCGACTGGGGGTATTACGAGACTGTGCTGGCGCCGCTGGACAAGGACTGGCTGGTGCTGCTGCGCTCACCGCCAGACCCGCTGGACATCAACGTGCTGTCGTGGGGCGTGACGGTGCTGATCGGCGCTGCGCTACTGGGCTGCCTTTTGCTGTGGGTGTGGCCGCACTGGCGTGACCTTGAACGGCTTCGGGAAACCGCACGGCGCCTGGGCCAGGGCCAGATGGCTGAACGCACGCATATTTCGCCACGCTCGAACATCGGTGAACTGGCAGCGGTGTTCGACACCATGGCCGGTGACCTGGAGCGCCACGTCAACCAGCAGCGCGACCTGCTCAATGCGGTGTCCCATGAACTGCGTACACCGCTTACGCGGCTGGATTTCGGCTTGGTGCTGCTGTTCGACGAAGTCCCACCGGCAAGCCGCAAGCGTTTGCTTGAGCTGGTTGGCCATGTGCGCGAGCTGGATGAGCTGGTGCTTGAATTGCTGTCCTATAGCCGCCTGGAAAGCGCCACTCAGGCCTGCGAGCGGGTCGAGGTGTCGCTGCTCGAGCTGGTCGACAGCGTGCTTGGCGGCTTTGCCGAGGAACTCGACAGCCGCGGTATCCAGTGGCAGGTGTGCTGCGAGACCGAGCTGCCACGCTTTGTGCTCGACCCACGCCTGACGGCGCGTGCGGTACAGAACCTGGTGCGCAATGCCATGCGCTACTGCGATGAACACCTGCTGATACGCCTGCGCCTTGAGGCGGACGGCGGGTGCCTGTTGACGGTTGAGGATGACGGCATTGGTATTCCGGTCGAGGAACGTGAGCGTATTTTCCAGCCGTTCTACCGTCTGGACCGCAGTCGGGACCGCAGCACCGGTGGCTTCGGCCTGGGGCTTGCGATCAGCCGCAGGGCGATTGAAGGGCAGGGCGGCAGCCTGAGCGTTGAGCAATCGGTATTGGGCGGGGCGCAGTTCAGCATCCGCCTGCCGGCCGGTTAGCGGGAGTACCTGGCTGTTTTACCTGCGCTGGCCTCATCGCAGGGCTGTCGCCAGCCCCCACAGGGATCTGGGCCAGACTCGGATATCGCGGCTGAGGCGGTCCATGTGGGAGATTCTATGGTTTTGTACAAGCCTGTTCCCGCCAGATATATCTCCTTGTGGCGAGCGGGCTTGCCCGCGTTGGGCTGCGCAGCAGCCCTTGGGTTTTCAGGGCTGCTGCGCAGCCCAACGCGGGACAAGCCCGCTCGCCACAACTGTCTATCATTTCCCATAGGATTGGGTCCAACCAGCAATGTTGCGGTTGCGCATGGCCTCTGTGGAAGATTCTATGGCGACAGCCTGCGATGAGGCCGGTGCAGAGGTAGCGCACGATCCCGCAAAAAGCCTGTTGACGTGCATTGAGTGCACGGGATAAGTTCCTTGCCCATGAATACCTTCCCGCACACCTACGCCGCCAACATTATTATTACCGCCATTATCGGATTGGCGGGCTAGCGCGTACGTGCACCGAACCCGCCCTGGAGGCGGGTTTTTTCTCTCTGACTCCTGGGCAAATCACAAAACCAGGAGTCATTGATGACCAGCTTCAGCGTCAGCCCACGCAGCGCCGCAACCCCCCAGCAACTGTTGAGCGAACAGGTGCGCCGTATTCTCTCGGCGCCGGTGTACGACCTGGCCATCGAAACCCCATTGCAAGCCGCCCCGGCGTTGTCTGCGGCGCTGGGCAACGCGGTACTGCTCAAACGCGAAGACCTGCAGCCGACCTTCTCGTTCAAGATCCGCGGCGCCTATACCCGCCTGTCACGCCTCACCCAAGCCCAGCGCGAGCGCGGCGTCATCACCGCCTCTGCCGGCAACCACGCCCAAGGCGTGGCACTGGCCGCCGCGCATCTGGGCATCCGCGCCACCATTGTCATGCCAACCACCACCCCGTCGCTCAAGGTCGAGGGCGTGCGTTCGCGTGGCGGCAACGTGGTATTGCACGGCGAAAGCTTCCCCCATGCACTGGCCCACGCATTGACCCTGGCCGACCGCGATGGCGCGACCTTCGTGCCGCCATTCGACGACCCGGACGTGATCTCCGGCCAAGGTACCGTGGCCATGGAAATCCTGCGCCAGCACCCAGGCCCGCTGCACGCCATCTTCGTACCGGTAGGCGGCGGTGGGTTGATCGCCGGGATTGCCGCCTACGTGAAATATCTGCGCCCTGAGGTCAAGGTGATCGGCGTCGAGCCTGAAGACTCCAACTGCCTGCAGGCCGCCATGGCCGCGGGCGAGCGGGTAATCCTGCCGCAAGTGGGCACCTTCGCCGACGGCGTGGCAGTGGCGCAGATCGGCGCGCATTGCTTCGAACTGTGCCGGCATTTCGTTGACGAGGTGGTCACCGTGAGCAGCGACGAGCTGTGTGCGGCGATCAAGGACATCTATGACGACACCCGGTCGATCACCGAGCCGTCCGGTGCACTGGCGGTGGCCGGCATCAAGAAGTACGTCGCCCGCGAAGGTTTGCAGGGCCAGGCGCTGGTGGCTATCGATTCGGGCGCCAACGTCAACTTCGACCGCTTGCGGCATGTAGCAGAGCGCGCCGAACTGGGCGAGCAGCGCGAGGCGATCATTGCCGTGACCATCCCCGAGCAGCCGGGCAGTTTCCGCGCCTTTTGCCAGGCACTGGGCAAGCGTCAGATCACCGAATTCAACTACCGCTATTACCCTGGCAAAGAGGCGCGGCTGTTTGTCGGCGTCCAGACCCACCCACTGCACGACCCGCGCGAAGCACTGCTGGCAAGCCTTGGCGAGCAGGGTTACCAGGTACTGGACCTGACCGACAACGAACTGGCCAAGCTGCACGTGCGTCATACCGTGGGCGGGCATGCCGCGCCGGGGGCAGGCGAGCGTGTACTGCGCTTTGAATTCCCCGAGCGTCCGGGGGCGCTGCTGGGCTTTCTCGAGCGCCTTGGCAAGCGTTGGAATATCAGCCTGTTCCACTACCGCAACCATGGCGCTGCCGAGGCGCGGGTGTTCGCCGCCCTGGAGGTCCCGGAGGACGAGCAGCCAGGGCTGCCGCAGGCGCTGGAGGCCATGGGTTATCGCTATTGGGACGAGACGAATAACCCGGCTTACCGCCTGTTCCTGGGTTGAAACCCGCGCAAGGCAACCCGACGAAGGGAGGGGGTGCAGCCTGGCAATGATTTGCGCTGGATCAATATTTGCCCGGCATTTCCGGCTGATCCTCGACGGCATAACCAAAACCTGAGAGGACCCGCCCATGAGCAGCACGTTCTTCATCCCCGCCGTCAATATCATGGGCATCGATTGCCTGAACGAGGCAATGGACGCCATCGCCGGCTACGGCCTGCGCAAGGCGCTGATCGTGACCGACCAAGGCCTGGCCAAGGCAGGGGTTGCCGAGCGCATTGCCGGCCTGCTGGCCGAGCGCGATATCAATTCGGTGGTGTTCGACGGCGCCAAGCCCAACCCCAGCATCGCCAACGTGGAAGATGGCCTGGCAGTGCTCAAGCGTGAGCACTGTGACTGCGTGATTTCGCTGGGCGGTGGCTCGCCCCATGACTGTGCCAAAGGCATCGCCCTGTGCGCCACCAATGGCGGGCATATCCGTGACTACGAGGGTGTCGACCGTTCCGCCAAGCCACAGTTGCCGCTGATCGCCATCAACACTACCGCCGGCACCGCCAGCGAGATGACCCGTTTCTGCATCATCACCGATGAAGCGCGCCACGTGAAAATGGCCATCGTCGACCGCAACGTCACGCCACTGCTGTCGGTCAACGACCCGGCGCTGATGGCGGGCATGCCCAAGTCGCTGACGGCGGCCACTGGCATGGATGCGCTGACCCATGCCATCGAGGCTTACGTGTCCACTGCGGCCACCCCGATCACCGACGCCTGTGCGCTCAAGGCTATTACCCTGATCAGCGAAAACCTGCGCCAGGCCGTAGACGACGGCAAGGATCTGCAGGCGCGGGAGAACATGGCCTATGCGCAGTTCCTCGCCGGCATGGCCTTCAACAATGCGTCGCTGGGTTATGTGCACGCCATGGCGCACCAGTTGGGCGGCTATTACGACCTGCCGCACGGGGTGTGCAACGCGGTGCTGTTGCCGCACGTACAGCGCTTCAACGCCAAAGTCAGCGCCGCGCGCCTGCGCGATGTGGCCAAGGCGATGGGGGTGAAGGTATGTGGGCTGGAAGCGGAGCAGGGCGCCAGTGCTGCAATTTCGGCCATCGAGCAGTTGGCGGTGGCGGTAGGTATTCCGGCTGGGTTGGCGGAGCTGGGTGCCAAGGTTGAAGACGTGCCGGTGCTGGCCACTAACGCCTTGAAAGATGCCTGCGGTCTGACCAACCCACGGGTTGCCAGCCAAGCGGAAATTGAAGCGATTTTCAAGGCTGCCTTCTAAAACCGAGCCGAGTCCCACTACCGTGACTGGCTCGGTCCCTTTGTAGGAGCGGCCTTGCGCCGCGAAGGGCTGCGCAGCAGCCCCATCAATTTTGCATGAGGCCGCGATTCTGGGGCTGCTCCGCAGCCCTTTCGCGACACAAGGCCGCTCCTACAAAGGTGCGTGTCATTTACTGTCTCACAAGCCGAATAGTTCACCGCTCGCGCATGAAAAACCCAGCTACATACTTGCGAAACGTCTCCAGGCTCTTGAAATCGGCATAGCGCTTGAAGTTATCGGTTTCAGGCTCTGGCCCGATCGGTTGCTCCAGCAGCGAAACCGACAGCACCCGGTCACCATCCGAAGTCAGTACCAGCTCATCCATCACCTGCCCGCCGATCACCGGCCGGCGCATCAACACCTTCACGCCTTTGCCCGCCATCCAGTCGATCAGCGACACCAGCGCCTTGAGTGGCTCGCGTTCTTCATCGCGGTACACCGGGAACAGGTGCGCGCGCGACAGCACCGGCACGCTGGCGACGTGAATCAGCTCATAGAACTGGCTGCCAGCTGTGGCTGGCGAATACAACGCCAGGGCCAGCAGCGGCCCGACCGTGCGGTTGCCACCCCAGTACTGATGGTGGCCCTGGAAGTCAAAGCCGTCCTCGCTGCGCGTGGTGATCACCTTACGCCCCTTGACCTGCTCGACGCAGTCCAGCAACAAACCATGGCGTCGGTGGTTGGCAAACACCGTGGCCTCGCGCAGGCGTGCCTTGAGCATCATCATGTGCTTCATGTCGAGGCGGGTTTGCAGGTAGTTGCTGGCCGGCACTCGCTCCACCAGCGGGTAGCGCCCTGCCACCCCGCGCAATTCGGCAAATTGCCCGGTGAGGTCTTTTTTCAGGTGGGTGGCATAGACGTTGAGCCCGCTGGCTTCGATCCAGGTCAGCAGCAGCGACAGCAGGCGTTGCTGATCGCGGCGCTCGCCAGGTTCACGCGGGGTGCTGGACGCATCCGCCGCGCCGGCGGGCCGATAGTCGCCGATCAGTCGCAGCGGGGCATCGGGCGCGAGCCACGCGGCCGGTTGGGTGGTTTCGTTGCTGCGCTCGGCGGCTTCGCGCTCGTCCTTGCTGAACGGGCAGCCGGGGGCGTGTTCTGGCGTGTCGGGGTTGTTGCGCAGGAACAATGTGCCGGTGCTGCCGTTCAGGGAGATGTTCAGTACCGGCAAGGCATCCTTGCGGCAATCGCACGCCAGCCACTGGTTGGCGCCGCGGACTTTCATCAACCACTGGTTCGCCTGCAGCAGGCGCGGGCCGGAAAGCGTGGCGCTGGCAAAGCCCACCAGCAGCTCTTCTTCGGCAGGGGTGAGGCTGCGCACCTGGGCGCCGGATTTTTCGATGATACGCATTGAGAAGCAGCTCCAAGCTACGAGCCACAAGCTTCAAGCAAAGCGCTGAGGGTTTCAACCAGGCGTTCGGTTGGCGAACGCCTGGCTGGGGCTTAGAAGATGTAGTCAGTGGTCAGGAAGCTGGACTGGCGGTTGCGAATGATTTCGCTGATCAGGGTTTTGTTGGCTTCCTGGAACTTGGTGGCGACCAGCGTACGAATGGAGAACACCCGCAGGGCGTCGTGCACCGACAGCGTACCTTCGGCACTGTTCTTGCGGCCGTTGAACGGGTAGGTGTCCGGGCCACGTTGGCACTGGGCGTTGATATTGATACGCCCGACCTGGTTGGCGAATGTATCAACCAGCGCGCCGATGGTGGCCGGGTCGTTGCCGAACAGGCTCAATTGCTGGCCAAAGTCCGAGTCGAGCACATAGTCGATGACGGTTTCCAGGTCGCGGTAGGGCACCACCGGCACCACCGGGCCGAACTGCTCTTCGTGGTACACGCGCATCTGGGGGCTGACCGGGTACAAGAGCGCGGGGTAGAAGAACGACCCACGGCTTTGCCCGCCGCCCTCGTTGATCACCTGTGCGCCTTTGGCGGTGGCGTCGGCCACCAGGCCGTTCAGGTAGTCCAGTTTGCCCGCCTCAGGCAGTGGCGTCAGGGCTACGTCGGCCTCCCACGGCATGCCGGGCTTGAGCGCTGCAAGCTTGCGCTGGAATTTTTCCAGAAACGGCTCGACCACATCTTCGTGCACGAACAGGATCTTCAACGCCGTGCAACGCTGGCCATTGAACGACAGCGCGCCGGTGACCGCTTCTTCGACGGCGTTGTCCAGGTCGACCTGAGCCAGCACGATGCCGGGGTTCTTGGCATCCAGGCCCAAGGCTGCGCGCAGCCTGTGCGGGCGCGGGTGGAGTTTTTTCAGGTCTGCGGCGGCCTTGTGGGTGCCGATGAAGGCAAATACATCGACCTTGCCACTGGCCATCAGCGCGCTGACGGTCTCGCGGCCACGGCCATAGATGACGTTGATGACCCCAGCCGGGAAGCTGTCGCGGAACGCTTCGAGCAGCGGACGGATCAGCAGCACACCGAACTTGGCCGGCTTGAACACCACGGTATTGCCCATGATCAACGCCGGGATCAGCGTGGTGAAGGTTTCGTTGAGCGGGTAGTTGTAAGGCCCCATGCACAACGCCACGCCCAGCGGTGCGCGACGGATCTGGCCGAGGGTGCCTTGCTCCAGTTCGAAACGGCTGGAGCGTCGGTCCAGGTCTTTCAGGGCGTTGATAGTGTCGACGATGTAGTCACAGGTGCGGTCGAACTCCTTTTCGGAGTCCTTGAGGTTCTTGCCGATTTCCCACATCAGCAGCTTGACCACCGCGCTACGCTGTTCGCGCATGCGCGCCAGAAATGCCTCGACGTGCTGGATGCGCTCGGCTACGCGCATGTTGGGCCAGGCGCCCCGGCCTTTGTCGTAGGCTTGCACTGCAGCGTCCAGGGCTTGCAGTGCGGTGTCGGCATCCAGCAGCGGGGCGCTGCCCAGAATCACCTGTCGCTCACCCTCGGCGTCCTGCAGCCACACCGGGCTGCGCACCGTCGCCAACGGGCCGTCCCAGCGCCTGAGTTCACCGGCCACCAGGTAATCGCGTTGCTCCAGCGGCTCGCCCAGGCGCCAGGCCTCGGGAATGTCAGCAGGGGCGGGAAACAGCGTATCGAGCAGACGATCCATGGTTACTGCACCTCTTGTATTTGGCCGGGTGAAGCGATTCAGCTACGAGCATGCGCCAGCCATTGGAAAAACACCAGTCTGGCTCAACATTGCCGCCAGCGCGCCGATAGAGTGTGAATCGCCCCCCGATTTCAGGCTTATGACCCGCAGCAGATTCCCCGCCGTTTCTCCCTCAGGGCGCGCTTCGAACGCAGCGCGCCGGGCCTTCAGCCGTGTATTGCCGGTAGGCTTTGCCGTGGTCGGCATTGGCCTGTCGATGGCCCTCGGGCATCTGGATACCCAGCGCGAGCAAAGTGAAGAGGTCGCCAACCTGGCGGCGCGGCTGTCCGGGGTGCGGGGGGCGCTTGAAGTGCAACTGCGCGCAGCGTTCGCCGAGGCTGAAGGCATCGCCCAGTTGATCAGCGCGGATGGCGCTATCAGTACGCCGCACTTCCAGGCTATGGCCCGCGATGCGTTGAAATCACTGCCTTACATGAAGCACATCGTGCTGGCGCCCGCCGATGTCGTGCGCGATGTCTACCCGCTGCCGGGCAACGAGTCGATCATCGGCATGGACTATCGCAACCTGCCGCGGCAGTTTCCGCTGCTGCAGACGGCGCGCGAGCGCGGCCAGGCGGTGCTGGCCGGGCCATTGCAGCTGGAGCAGGGCGGCCGTGCGCTGATCTATCGGCGCCCGGTGTTCATCGACGGCAAGCGCGGGGTGAAGTTTTACTGGGGCAACGTCTCGATAGTGGCCGACATCGACAGCCTGTTGCAGTCTGCCGGCCTGCGCCCCGGTTCGGGCCTGGAGCTTGCCGTACGCGGCAGCGACGGCAAGGGCGCGGCAGGTGAGCTGATCTGGGGCAATGCGCGGCTGTTCGACGACCCGCAGGTGAGCCTGAGCGTGGCGGTGCCCGGCGGTGTCTGGCAAATGGTGGCCGTGCCCTACGGCGGCTGGTCGAACCTGAGTCTGTTCAGCTCGCCGCTGTTTCTGTTTGCCTTGTGCTGCACCGGGCTGTTCAGCCTGTTCGTTGCCCAGCTCAACCGCAAGCAACGCCAACTGGAGCTGCGCAACCTGGAGCTGCGCCAGTCCCAGGCGCAGTTGGAGCGCCTGGCCCACTACGACACCATCACCGGTCTGCCCAACCGCGTGTTGTTCCAGCGGCAGCTCAACCAGGCCATCGAGCGTGGCCATGGGCTGGCAGTGCTGATGTTGGATATAGACGGTTTCAAGCAGGTCAATGACAGCCTTGGCCACCCCATGGGCGATCTGTTGCTGCAAAAAGCGACTGCCCGGTTTCTGCAGGAGCTCGATACCCAGGACCGCGTGTGCCGTCTGGGCGGGGACGAGTTCGTGTTCATGCTGCAGGGCGCCCAAGGCCAGGTCAGTCACCAGATGCGGGCTTTGCTGCGTTGTCTGCAACGGCCGTTCGACCTCAATGGCAATGCCAGCCTTGTGACGGGCAGCATTGGCCTGGCCTGGTCTCCGCAGCACGGCGAGGACGCCGCCAGCCTGCTGCGCCACGCCGACATTGCCATGTACGCGGCCAAAGAGAGTGGGCGCAACGCCTGGCGGCCATATCACCCCGAGATGACGGCGCGCCTGAACCAGCGTCTGGAGCTTGAACGCAACCTGCGCCGGGCCCTCGAATACAACGAGTTCGAGCTGTGGTATCAGCCAAAGCTGGACCTGTTCAGTGGCCGCCTGGAAGGCGTCGAGGCGCTGCTGCGCTGGCGCGACCCGGAGCATGGGTTGGTCTCCCCGGGCGAGTTCATCCCGTTGGCCGAACGTACCGGGCTGATAATCCCGTTGGGCGAGCGGGTGCTTGAGCTGGCCTGCGCGCAGCTCGCCGAGTGGCGCGCCAATGACGCCTTGCCCGGCACCTTGGCAATCAACGTGGCCGCGCTGCAGATCGAGCGCAGCGACTATGTCACCAGCCTTGCCTGTGCCCTTGAAGCACATGGGCTGCCGGCGAGCCTGCTGGAGGTGGAAATTACCGAAAGCCTGCTGATGGAAAGCCAGCAGCAGGCGTGCGCGGTGCTTGCCCAGTTGCAGGCCATGGGCGTGGCCACGGCGGTGGACGACTTCGGCACCGGCTATTCCTCGCTTGCCTACCTGCGCGCCTTGCCCATCGACCACCTGAAGATCGACCGTGCGTTCATCAAGGACCTGCCCGATGACGACGACGCCGTGGCCATCGCCCGGGCGATCATCGACCTGGGCCATGCCTTGGGCTACCGGATCACCGCCGAGGGCATCGAAACCCAGGCGCAGTACGACTTTCTGCGCAATGCCGGTTGCGACCAGGGCCAAGGTTATCTGCTCGCCCGGCCCATGCCGGCAGACGCGCTGCGCGTCTGGTTGCAACAGAATCACGCGCAGCGCCGCCCGGCAGCGGAGTAGGGCGCGGGCGGCGGAAGGCTGGCGTCATGAAATATTCTGCAATGATATCACTTGGCCGCTTGCCAGCTGGCGGTCCGGCATCTTTACTTATTTTCAGTCATACCCACCGTGGCAGCCGTTTAATTCAGTGATATCAAGGTGTTAAACGACCCCAAGGCCCGGTCCGGGCTTGGCGGCAGCGCCCTGATGCACGGCACAGCAAAGGGACGAAAATATGAAAGCAATGCTGGGCAGTGCTGCGCGCACGCTTGTTTCCCCTTCACTGCGCTACGAATTGCGAACTGTTGCAAATTCGTTACGCGACGCGCTGGGTCGCGCTTGTCTATGGCGCTGGGAAATGGCGCGTTTTCGCCTGAAACCCGACAGCCCCTACGAAATTCTTTACCTGGGCCGCAAGCAGCAGCGCGCCATGGCCAAGCTGCTGATCGGGGGCAAGGACCGCCAGAGCGAGCCCGAATTTGCCACCGACCCCAACCCCGATGCAGCCCGGCAGGTGGTGATGATCAGCGAAGTGCCCACCGCCGGTTCTTTGTCGGTGCCGCATTATCTGAGCGCCGTGGTGCCGCTGGGGCGCCCGCTTGAAGACATCACCGCGCGCTACGACAGCGAGCTGAGGCGCAGTATCCGCAAGCACAGGCCGCTGTATCAGATGCGCCAAACCACTGACGATGCCGAAATCGCCATGGCCGACCGCGAGCTGTTGCGCCCCTACGCCACAGCGCGCCAGGGTATCCATGCGGCGCAGTTTCCCACCGATGATGTGTTCCGCCTGGCCAAGGGCGTCGGTCGCCTGGACCTGATCACAATGGGCGATGAAGTAGTGGCCTGCCATTTGGGCTGCGAGATTACCCGCGGCGGCAAGCGTTACTGGAGCACCTTGCGTTTTGGCTACTGCGAGGCGGTGTTCTCGGATGCCAAGAAACTGCGCGAGGTCAACTCCATCACCACCTTCATGGCTTTGGAATGGGCGCTGCAGAACGGCTACGACTACTACGATATCGGGCTGTGCCTGGCGCGGCCTGATGACGGCTTGCTGAAATGGAAGCGCCGACGGGGCGGCGACATCGATGGGCTGAACAACCATGCCTATCTGTTCGTGCGCCTGCCCAAGGCCGGGCGGGCGAGCTTTCTCTGGGATACGCCATTATTTGCAGTCGAAGGCAACAAGCTGACCCTGCACCTGGGCATCCCGCCGGGGCCTACCGAAGAAGAGGTCGCCAGCCGCTATCAGGAAATGGTATTCGGCGGCCTGCACAAAATCTACGTATATGGCAGCGAAGGCCATGGCGAGCACCTGCTCGATACCTTGCGCAGCCGCTACGCCGGGTTTGCCTCGCCCCCGGTGCTTGAGCGCGTGTTGTCCAGCTGAACGGTTTGACCCGGAGGGCATTGCATGGGAACTGATATCTCAAGGCCG
Source organism: Pseudomonas farsensis (assembly GCF_014268805.2). Classification (GTDB taxonomy): domain Bacteria; phylum Pseudomonadota; class Gammaproteobacteria; order Pseudomonadales; family Pseudomonadaceae; genus Aquipseudomonas; species Aquipseudomonas farsensis. Next base: position 2,052,791 of record NZ_JABWRF020000001.1, on the reverse strand, counting down.
GAGCACCCGCCGCTGGCGCGTCGGCATGCCTGGTCACTGGCTGCTTACCGGCACATGCTCAGGAAGCGCCTGACCGGACAACCGGCGGCCGACCTCAAGAGCATCGCCGACAAACGCTGGGATATCGCGCCCGGCGAAATCACCGTGTCGCCCCCAGCGATCTATCTGCCAGGCCAGATGGAGCGGGTGACCGGCTGGGAGGGCCAGCGTTTCTACCCCTACGTGCATCCCGGCCCCACCATGGCGGGTGGCCTGAGCATCGAGCAAGGCCCTACCCGTGGCTACCTGATCAAGAACGTGTGGTTGATCGATGGTGCATTGTACAAAGGCAATGCCAGCCATTGGCTGACCCTCAAGCCGCAGCGCTTTGCGCCCGTGCTGGTCGAAAACGAAATCGAGCGTGGGGCCATCTACTGCACCCAGAACGGCAACTCCTGGTTCGGCACCTGGTTGATGGAAGACTGCGTGACTTACGCACTGGCGTGCGATGAGGGCGTGCCGGTAACGACGGCACCTTCTGCACGTTACCCGCTGTTTACTCAAGCCCCGCCGTACGAAGACTGGCTGGGCATGAACCCGCTGCGCCTGCGCACTGCGTTCTTTCATCAGCTGGTGCTTTTCGATGATGTGAGCCACAACCGCAGCCGGCACCAGCGCTACCGAGCCATGGGCGACAAGTTGCTGACTCACGTCGAGCATGCCCCACACCCGGGGGTGTTCATCCTGCGTGGCCACGAAGGCGATTTACGCCTGCTGCGCAATGAGCTTGAGTTGGCCGAGCACATGCGCGTCACATGGGGCTTTCGTGTCATCAACCCACTCAGGCTGGATGTGCCGACCATCATTGCGGCCTGCGCAGGCGCGAGGGTAGTTATGGGCGTGGAGGGCAGCCAGTTGGTACATGGGGTGAACGTTTTGCAACCGGGTGGAACCGTATTCACCTTGCAACCGCCGAACCGCTTTATCAGTTATTACAAATACATGACCGACCGCGATGGGCAGCACTTCGCATTTGTGGTCGGCACCCCTGATGGCGATGGCTTTACCATCGATATAAACGAAGTTGAGCGCACAATGGACTTGCTGCCGAAGCACTGACGCCGATAGCAGTAATAGCTGTTTACATTCTCATTGCTGAAACAGTTGGCGGGATTGAAATTGACGCCCCAGATTTTTCCCGGGGCGTTTTCATTTTTGTTTTTTACCGGACGATGGCCGCATATTCACGGTTTTTGCCGATGTTTTAGTTTATCGGTGGTGGCTTTTAGATATGCAGTTTTCCGCTGGCGGTATTTTGACTGTGGGGGCCTTGGGCGATTGATTTTTATCATGGTGTCGGAACGTTGACGTAGTGTCACTCTGCCCATAAGCTCGAATTACCAGCCAAGCAGTTGCGCGCTGAAACCCGCCCAGACACTGTTGTTTATCCTCTTTCTCAGGAGGGGATCATGCGCTCGACACTCTTTATCAAGTCGATATTCCTGCTGGTGCTCATGAGCGGCGCCGCACGCGCTGCCGACTCCTATATCAGCCAGGCAAACGTCATTCCATTGGCTACCGCAGGCTGGTTGTTCGGCTTCGCCGTCATTGGTTTCGTCGCCGTGGCAAACCGCAGCAAAGTCTAGAGGCAGACGATTGCCGGCCAGCTTGTCAATTGGCCAACCGTTGCTATATTCCAGTTGCCAGCGAGCTTGCAGTAACAGCCCGTGGCAGCGGGCTTCAAGGAAGTTCGAGGCCAGCGCAGCCACTGATGCTGCGACCGGAGCGAGAAGTTGTGTGCAGTTCTCATTCAGTGCTCTTTGCATGCCGACCTGGCAGGAGGGACCCCATGGTGCGTTCAATCTTCGCTGTACTGTGCGTACTGATGGCGTGGTCCAACGCCAGCCTTGCCGCCGACCCTTCATCCCCTTATTTGCTGAGCCCTGGTGACCGTGTGCTTATCTCGGTCTGGCAGGAAGATTCGCTGCGTCAGGAAACCACCGTGCTGCCCGACGGCAGCATCACCTTCCCCTTGGCTGGGCGCGTTGATGTGGCGGGCCTGGATGTCACAGCCGTGGCAAAAAAAGTCACTGCCGGGCTCAAACCTTACATTGCCGAACCCAATGTCAGTGTGGTGGTGACCGGCACCGCCGGTAACCTTGTGTACGTGCAAGGCAAGGTGGTCAAGCCGGGCCCGGTGCCCATGGCCGGGCCGACTGCGGTGCTGCAGGCGCTGAGCATGTCGGGCGGTCTGGACAAGTTCGCTGACGAAGCGGCCATCAAGGTGGTACGCGGTAATGGCCGCGCGCAGCGCATACTGCCAGTGCGCTATAAAGACTTGGTGTCCGGCCGTGACATGTCCACCAACTTCCAGCTTCAGGCAGGCGATACGCTGATCGTGCCCTGAGCCCACCGTACTTGAATAAGATCGCACTGTGCCTATTTTCAGAACGACATGTATTGCGACGGCGGCACTGATGTTGCCGTTACCTGGCCTGGTTCAGGCCGCTATCTGGCAGTCCTCGGTAGTGGTACCCACAACAGTGGAGTACGACAGCAACCCGTTGCTGCTGACCTCAGACGAGAAGGGTGTGATGCGTACACTCATCGAGCCCAACTACAACCTGGTCGGCACCTTCGGCGCGGATCAACTGACCCTCGGGCTTGGTGTGCATGTGTTGCATTCCTCCGACCCCTCGGTGCAGGCCAACCGCGAAGACCCGGACCTGAACCTTGGTTGGCGGCGCGAAACCGAAACCGGCCATTTCGGCCTGCGTGCCCAATACCTCGAAAGCTCGACGCTGTCCGGTACGGTTCTGGACACCGGGGTGGTGACCACCGATGGCACGCAGAAAATGACCTTGCTTTCCGGCGATTTCAGCCGGGCGCTGAGTGCTCGCACCACGCTGGATAACGAAACCCGTTATTCGCACGCCACCTATGACATCGATTCCTTGACCGGTTACGACGAGCTGGCCAACACCTCGACCCTGACCTACGCCTTGAGCGAGCGCGCCGATGTGTTCGCCGGGCTGCGCCTGCGCCGCTACGAGCCCGACCAGACCGACACCGCCGTGGCGTCCAACAGCTACACGCCAAGCGTTGGGGTCAAGTACCAGATCACCGACACCCTGACCGGTCGCGCCCATATTGGTGTCAACCAGGTATCAGGCTCTGAAGGCGGACGGCGCGGGGAGGGCGGGGTGCTGCTCGATTACCGCGGCACCCGCAGCGATGCCAGCCTGAGCGCCGAGCGCACCACCGTGGCCAGTGCCGAAGGCGGTTTCGCCCAGCTCGACCTCATCCACGGCATGTGGAGCTACGCGCTCGATGAACTGACCCGTGTGGGCCTGGATGCGCAGTGGCAGGACAGCAAAGGCCAGACCCCGAACACCCTGCAGACCTACAGCGTATGGGCCAGCCGCGAGTTCTCGCCGTACTGGGACCTGCGCCTGGCGCTGCTTTACAAGGAGCGCCAGCAATCCGGCGCGCCGGATGCTGCTGCAACCATCGTTGGTTTGACCCTGACCTACAGGTTCCCTGACCTCTGACCATCAGCCTGGTGATCGCCATGAAATCTGAATACGAGCTTTCCCTCAAAGATTACATCGCGATCGTCAAGGATCGGGCTGTGTTGCTGGGCGTCAGCATGGCGGTGATCCTGGTGGGCACGGTGGCTGTGGCGCTGAGCGTACCGCCGGTGTACCAATCCACCGGCACCATTCTGGTGGAATCCCAGCAAATCTCGCCTGACTTGGTCGGTACCGCCAACCCAAGCGTTGCCGATGAGCGCATCGAGGTGATCCGCCAGCGCGTCATGACCCGCGACAACCTGCTGCGCATCATCGACAAGTACCAGTTGTTCACCGACAGCAGCCGCGCCCTCAGCGAGCAGGACAAGATCGACTTGATGCGCACCACCATTGGCGTCAATACCCTGAGTACCTTCGTCAAGGGCCGCGGCGAGACCACGGTGGCGTTCAACGTGTCGTTCGACCACAAGCGCCCGGAAGTCGCCAAAGAAGTGGCCAACGAGCTGGTGACGCTGTTTCTCAACGAGAATATGAAACAGCGCACCGAGCGCGCCACCGAAACGACCGAGTTCCTCACCCAGGAAGCCGACAAGCTGGGGGCGGAGCTGGCAGTGCTGGAAAACCAGCTAGCCGACTACAAACAAGCCAACGCCAATGCCCTGCCAGAAAACCAGACCCTGCGCATGAACATGCTGTCGCGCACGGAGCTTGAGTTCCGTGAAGTCGACCGCGACTACAAGAATGCCCAGGAAGAGCAGCGTTACCTGCAACTTGAGCTGTCGGCCGCCAACGCAGGCCTTGCCACCCGCACCGACGGTAGCCGCACAACGCCCGCCGACCAGCCCCAGGACCTGGGCAGCCTCAAGGCCGAATACGCCCGGCTGTTGACTCGCTATACCGAAGCGCACCCTGACGTGGTGGCGGTCAAACGCAAGATCGAGGCGCTGCAAGCCAGCGGCAAGGGTGCTGGCAGCGTATCAGGCGTCAACATCGACGTGGCGCGAGCACAGGCCAAGATCGCGGCCTCTCAGGCCAACCTGGCCTCGCTTGCCCAGCAGAAACGCGACCTGGGCAAGAAAATGGAAAGCATCGAGGCAGAAATCCTCGCTGCGCCCCAGGTGGAGCGTGGTCTGGTGACGTTGCTGCGCGACCACGACAACGCGCGCAAGAAGTACGAAGAAATTCGCGCCAAAGAGATGGGCGCGAAGATCAGCGAGAGCCTGGAGCAAGAAAACAAAGCCGATCGCTTCGTGCTGCTGGAGCCACCGCGCCTGCCAGAAAAACCGGTCAAGCCCAACCGCAAGAAGATCGTCGCGCTGGGTGTGGTGCTGGCCCCGGCAATTGGTGGTGCGTTGGTGATGTTGATGGAAATGCTCAACCAGCGCGTGCGTGGCCCTGGTGCGCTTGAGAGCGTGCTGGGCAAGCGGGTGCTGGTCTCGGTGCCGTTCATTGCGACCCAGGCGGAGCTCGCCCGGCGCCGGCAGTGGCGGGTGGCGGTGGTTATTGCAGGGGTGGTGGGGGTCGCGTTGATGCTGCTACTCATCCATCTGTTCTACATGCCCCTGGATCTTCTGCTATTTAAGACTATGGCTTGGTTTGAATAGGGAAAGCAGTGATGGACAGGATTACGCCGGCAGTTGGCAAGAACATCCACCCCGGTTCGCCAGGCACTGCGGACACCCCCCAGCCTGCACCGTTGCTCGACCAGCCTGACGCCTTGGGCCCGTTCGACTATGTGCAGACCAAAGTGGTGCCGCTCAATGCCGAGCACCTTGAGCGGCAGCGCATCGTCGCCCATAACAAGAACTCGAACATGAACTGGGCCTTCGACCTGTTGCGCACCCAGGTGCTGCAGGCCATGGAGGAAAACGGCTGGCGCACGCTGGCTATCACATCGCCCACACCTGAAGCGGGCAAGACGGTGCTGGCGGTCAACCTGGCCATGAGCATCGCCCACCACACTGACAAGACTGCCCTGTTGGTGGACTTCGACCTGCGCCGTCCGCGTGTGGGCAAGGCCCTGGGCTTGCCGATGGACAAGGCGCTGAATGAGTTCATCAGTGGCAAGGCGGGGCTTGAGGACGTGCTGGTCAACCCGTCGTTGCCGCGTTTTGTGGTGCTGCCGACCCGCGAACCTATCCCGCTTTCGACCGAGACGCTGTCGTCGGCCAAGGTCAACAAGCTGATCGGCGATTTGCGCGACCGCTACGAATCGCGCATCTGCATTTTCGACCTGCCGCCGCTGTTGAGCTCGGATGATGCGCTGACCGTGCTGCCCAAGTTCGATTGTGTGCTGTTGGTGGTTGCCAATGGCAGTAACAGCAAAAAGGATATTGAAGATTGCCTGCGCCATCTGGGGCAGTCGAACCTGGTGGGCGCGGTGTTGAACAAGGCCGAGGTGGAGCCGCGTACGTATTATTGAGGCAAACTTGTGAGCGGCATTGTTTTCTCAGGCGCAGCGTTGCTCTGCGTTGAAACGCAGCGGGGGTGACTGTCTGCATGGGAGCTTCTCTGGTTTTGTACAAACCTGTTCCCGCCAGACATATCTTCTTGTGGCGAGCTCCTTTGTGGCGAGCGGGCTTGTCCCGCGTTGGGCTGCGCAGCAGCCCTGAAAACCCCAGAGGCTGCTGCGCAGACCAACGCGGGACAAGCCCGCTCGCCACGACTCTCTATCATTTCCCACAGGATTGGGTCCAACCAGCAATGTTGCGGTTGAGCACGGCCCGCGTGGGAGCTGGCGACAGCCTGCGATGAGGCCGAAACAGGCCTGCACATAGCTGTGCCCCGAACGCATCGCCGCTATGTTTTCCAGGGGTACTTCAACTCCCACTCCCAGGCATGCCGAATAATCTGCTCCAACCTCGCATACTGGGGCTCCCACCCCAGCACCGCCCGGGCCTGCGTGGCATCCGCTACCAAACGGGGCGGGTCGCCCTCGCGCCTGCGCGCCTCCTGAACGCAAAACTCGCGCTCGGTCACCTGCCGCGCCGCATCGATCACCTGCTGCACCGAGAACCCTAACCCATTCCCCAGATTGAACGCACAGCTAGCGCCCCCAGCCAGCAGGTAGTCCACCGCCAGCCCATGCGCCGAAGCCAGGTCCGCCACGTGCACATAGTCGCGAATGCAGGTCCCGTCGGGCGTGTCGTAATCGCGCCCAAACACCGTAATCGCCGCCCGACGCCCACTGGCTGCCTGCAAGATTAGCGGAATCAGATGCGTCTCCGGCTCATGGCATTCACCCAGCAAGCCACCCGGGTCCGCCCCAGCGGCATTGAAGTAGCGCAGGCATACCGACTTGAGCCCGTAGGCGCGGTCATAGTCCTGCAGCACCTGTTCGACCATCCATTTGCTGCGCCCGTAAGGGTTGATCGGCGCCTTGGTGTGGGCCTCGTCGATGGGGATGTAATGCGGGTCGCCGTACACCGCAGCGCTGGACGAAAACACCAGGTGGCCGATGCCTGCGCGTAGCATCGCCTGCAGCAAGGTCAGCGTGGCAGTGACGTTGTTCTGGTAATACTTGGCCGGATCACTGACCGACTCGCCCACCTGAATGTGCGAGGCAAAGTGGAACACCGCATCGAAACGCTGCTCGGCGAACAACCCGTCCAGGGCCCGGGCATCGGCGATATCGAGTGGCACCCATTCAATACCGGGCCGGGGAGGGGCGATGTCGGCCACCACCACTTGGTGCTGCCCGTCCTGCAGATGCTTGACCATGTGCGAGCCAATGTAGCCCGCACCACCGACGACCAGATACTTCATCCCGTCCTCCTGGAACCTGCTGCCTGTGCATACGCCCCCTGAGTAGCCGGGATTGCAGACCTGCCAGGCAGGCCCACTGAGACTCTAGATGGCTATTGCAAAGACAGCCAATTGGCCATCATCTGTGGGTCGAACTGGATCAGGTAGTGGCCGTCGCTGTAACGTGTGGCAAGCTCGCGAGCCTGCCCGGCGGCGTTACGGCTGGTCAGCTTCAGCCCTTGCGGCGCCTTGATGCGCAAGGTGCCAGTGAAGGGTTCTACGTTGAACGGGATCTTGTCATCGGCCTTGGGCACCGCGCGGGTGCCCAGCGAAATCAACAGCCGCCGCGCCTGGCCCAACGGCTTGCCATCCAGGCTCTGCACCACCACGCTGGCGTAGGGCGTGGTGGCCTGCACTTGGATAGCCGCCAGATCCACCGTGCGCCCGCCCAGCCAGCCGGTGGCGGCCTGGGTCAACGGCGTGTCGATGGTGTACAGGCCCTGTTGCCAATTGCGCCGCAGTTCACCGGTGTCGCTGGTTGCCTCGACCGCATCGGTGGGCAGCAGGGACTGGTCGGGGTCGGTCAGTACCTTGGCATCGCCGGCTATCTGCGAAGGCTTGAGCCACGCAAGCTCCGGCGTTTGCGGCATCGCTATCTGCAACCGGCCTTGGGTCATCGCGGTGCGCAACAGCACTGAGTTGGCCGGCGTGATGGCACGCTCGAACAGGGTTTTGGCGCTGGGCGCGAACACGTAGCGTGTGCTCGCCTCGCGCACATCGGCGCGCCGGTACAGCAGGGCAGCAGCGGGCAGGGTGGCGAGCATGGCCGGGTCGTTGTAGGCATGCCAATTGTCCGCCGTGCTCCAGCCACTGAATGCTTGTTGGCTGTAGGCATACTGCATGATCGCCGCCCAGCCTTGGTGGCCGGCGGTGGCCGCTACGTAAAGCGGCAACGAGTGTCTGTCAGGGGTGGGGAAGGGCTCGGCGTTCCACTCGGTGACGGTCATCGGCAGCCCGACCACCTGCGCTGCGGCCAACCAGTTGAGCATGCCGTCGCTGGTCAGCGGGTTGCGCTCCAGCTGGCCGGTGCCGCCATACGCGTGGGCGTCTATAACGTCACCTGTGGTCAGCGCCGGCAACGCGCTCAGGCCGTTACCGCCCCAAGTGCTGGTGGTGGCGATTGGCACCTTGACGCCAAGCTCGCGCAGAGCCTGGATCAGGTCGAGGTCGAAATTATGCTCCAGGTCATTGAGGAACAGCTTCGACGGCCCGTGCTCCCAGGCCCGCCAAGTCAGGTCGGCGGGCAGGTCATGAGCCTTGGCGAAGGCCTCGGCCTTTTCCATGTAGCGTTTGCTGTGCGCAGGCACGCCCTTGTCCTTGAGCAAGGCGTTGCCGTAGTGCTGGGTGACGTCGTTTTCGTTGGTCAGCAGAATTGCCGCCACTGCCGGGTCGTCCTTGTAGGCCAGGCCGGTATAGCGGTTGACGTGGGTCAGGTACTGCTCGGCAAAGCGCTTCATGGCCTGCTGAATGCTGGTGTTGACGTAGGCATAGCCCTTGAGGTCGATGGCCCGCTCGCCCTTGGCCAACTCATTGAAGTCGTCGATGTTGTCTGCGGCGGTCAGTGGGCGCTGCACATGCAGATCGAGCCACACGTAGATACCTTCATCCTTGAGGCTTTTGATCCACAGGTCGATCTTGCGCTGGGATTCTGCGTCAATCTGCTGGGTATCTTGCAAGCGAGTGATGTCGCCGAATATGTTCGGGCTGACCCAGGGCGAGTCATGGTGATGCAGGCGCACCAGGTTGAAACCCAGCGCCGACAAACGCCGGGCCTGCTCCTTGATGGCCTCGTCCGGGCTTTTGAACAGCGCGTAGGCCGAAATATTGGTGCCCCAGAAGCGCACCGGGGTGCCGTCGGCGAACTGCAGCCGCTCACCCACCGCTTTGACGAAGCCGCGCTTGCCCGCAGGCTTTTCGTCAGCGTTCAAAAACGCCAGGTCCACCGGCGACGTGCGCCAGTCGAGCTGGTCGTCCGGCCAAGTGGCCGGGTCGTTCAGGCCGAAACGCTCGGTCGGTGTCGGCGCCAGGGCAATATCGCCACTAATGGTCAAGGTTGCCTTGATCTGCTGGCGGCCCGGCACGATCGGGTTGTCGTAAAAGAACCCGCGCAGTTCGCGGGCGCTGCCGGGCTCCACATAGAACTTGGCCAGCGCCGGATCGAAGCGCATTTCGATGCGCCGGCTGGCGTTGCCCCAGGCCCAGCCGCGGTTGCCTGGCAGCAGTTGCGGCTCGCCCATCTCGCCGGCCACCAGCGCCGGATCGAACTGAAAGCGCAGCCCGCCGCCTTTGACACCGGACTTGCGGCTGTGCGCATCAAGGTCGAAGACCCAGCTCAGGGTCTGCTCATCGGCCTTGCCGATATCGGCCTTGAGGTCGAAGTCCAGGTCCTTGTTTTTGCCCAGCAAGCTGTAGCGCCATGGGCTTTCGACCTTGAACGCCGAATAAAACCCGGTCCAGCGCCAGTCTTCGGCCCAGAAATCGAACTGGCTGATCATTGCCGGGCCGCCACCGTGGGTGATGGTTGGCAGGCCAGTGGTTTGCTCAACTTGCACCGTCCATTGCGAGGCCTGCGCCAGCGACGGCAGCAGCAGTACGGCAAGCAGCGACCAGGCGCGCAGTACGCATCGATTCATGGCGGGTTACCTGGCCTGGAGGCGGTTGAGGGTGAGTGGGTCGGGTTCGGCCAGGCGCAATTGCCGCACACGCTGGATGTACGCCACCCCAAGCCCGCCAACCGACCAATAGACGATAGGGATCACCGTGATGCTGCTGACGGTGAAGATGATCACCAGGATGCCCAGCAGTGTCGCCAGCAGCGCCCGGCCCAGCAGGCGCTCTTCGTGGTCCTTGTCGGGGAAGGCGCGCATCGCCTTGCGTATGCCCAGCAGCACGCTTGCAAAGAACGCCACGAATAGCGCCAGCCCTACCAGGCCCACGCGCAAGGCCAGGCTGATATAGGTGTTGACGATGTCGATGATGCCATCGCCCTGGATCATCGCCTGCATTTCCGGGGTACTGCGGAAGTCGAACGAGCCAAACAGCGGGTTGCGCTGAATGACGATCCACGAGTTGTCGATCAGCCGTTCGCGGTAGGTGATGTTCTCGTTCTCGATGGTGCCAATGAAAGGCAGCAGGTTGAGCACCTTTTCGCCGCCAGGCACCACGGTCAGCAGCGGAATCGCCAGCACGCCGGCCAGCGCCAGCATGGTCAGGCGCTTGACCGCATTGCGCCCGGTGGCGATGAACGCGGCAATGATCACCCCGGCGCCGATCCATGGCCCACGCGAGAGCGGCGCGAACAACCCGGCGCCCAGCAGCAGCGCGCCCAGCAGCCGTTGCAGGCGGCTGCGCACGTAACTTTGCAAAAACAGGTACATGCCAATCGCCACGGCGATCACAAAGCCCAGGGCGATGGCTTGGCCGGTGGTGGCGCTGGCCCGCAGCGAGCCGCCGCGCGACAGGTAGCCGGTCATGCTCCATTGCACGCCCATGGCTTCCATCAGCGCGCTGTAAAGCAGCCAGTGCCGCACGTATTCAGCCACGGCGATCAGCGACAGCAAGAATGCCGCCAGCACGAACGCCAGCATGGCGTCCTTGAAGTCACTCAGCTCGCGCACGCCACGGCTGGCCACGTAGTAGGGCAGGAACACGTCGACATACAGGTAGAACGCCTGGCGCAAGGTGTCGGTGAGGGTGGTTTCGCGCAGGTACAGCACGCTCATCAGCACAATGCCCGCCAGCAGCAGGCGGTCTGGCCAGGTGCGGCCGAAGGGCAGGGTGTCACTGCGCCGGCCCAGCGCCAGCGAGGCGGGCAGCAGCACACACAGCGCCAGCAGGCGAATATGGTTGAGGTCGAGCACGTAGTTGATCACGCCAAAGCCCGGAATCTGCACCGAAGCCGGCGGAATCACGAACAGCAGCATGTAGAACAGCGCCATGGGGTTGCGCTCACGCTTGCCGGCAAAGGTCAGCAGCACGGCGGCGGTGGCCACATATACCCAATAGCTGAACGAGAAAAACGCCAGCAGGGTCAGCGCAAACCATAAATTGCGCCGGCGCTTGAAGTCCGCTTCGGGGATCAGGTCGGTAGCCGCCCGCCGCGCCAGCAGAAACACCACGCAGGCCAAGAACAGAATGACGACCAATGCTCGCAGATGTTCGGGCATGGATAACGGGTACCTTTTGCAGGTGGGCGGGTAGGGCCGCAGAGGCTGCGCAAGCCCGTTCCCACGCGCCGTGTTGGCGATATGGGAAAGGGCCACTAGCGTCATGGCTGATTGAAACTATAGTGACTTTAGCCATTTCAGTCAGAGATCCAGTCCATGCCGTCGATTGATGTGCCAGCAGCAGGAAGCCTGCGTCGACGTGCCATGTGGGCGGGGGCCTGGAACGTGGTGTCGTTGCTGGCTTCGCAGGTCATGCGCCTGGGCGGCAACCTCATCATCGCGCGTATTCTGGTGCCGGAAATGTTCGGCATCATGGTCATTGCCACCACCGTCTCGGTGCTGCTGCACCTGTTGTCCGATGTGGGCCTGCGGCAGAACATCATCCAAAGCCAGCGCGGTGAAGACCCGCTGTTTCTCAATACCGCATGGACCGTGCAGATTCTGCGCGGCTTTGCCTTGTTCGGGCTGACCCTGTTGCTGGCACTTGGCTCCTGGTTCAGCCAACAGGCCAACCTGTGGCCGGTAGGCTCCACCTATGCCGACCCGCAGTTGCCACTGGTACTGGCGGTGACCGGGGTTTCGGCGATTATCTACGGCCTGCAATCGACCAAGATGGACATCGCCGTGCGCACCCTGCAGCAGAAACGCGTGGTGCTGATCGACCTGGCCTCGCAATTGATCGGGCTGGTGGTAATGCTGGTTATTGGCTATTACACCCGTTCAATCTGGTCGCTGGTCGCCGCTGGGCTGGTTGCGGCGCTCACCACCACGGTGCTTGGCCACGTTGCCATGCATGGCCCGGCCAACCGCTTGCAGTGGGACCGCAGCGCCCTTGCCGAATTGGTCAGCTACGGGCGCTGGATCCTGCTGTCGTCGATGGTGGGGGTGCTGGCCATGTACGGCGACCGCATCTGGTTCGGCGCCAGCATGACCGTGGCCGAGCTTGGCGTGTACTCCATTGCCGTGCTGATTCTGGGCTCGATCCAGACCGGCCTGCTGAAGGTGGTCGGTGCGGTGGCGCTGCCCTCGTTCAGCGAGGCCGCCCGGTCAGGTGACAACGAACGCCTCAAACGCCTGTATTACCGGTTTCGGCTGCTGGTCGACCTGGTCATGTTGTTTGCCTGCGGCGGTTTCCTCACCGCCAGCCCGCTGCTCATCGGCTGGATGTACGACCACCGCTATGCGGGCGCCGGCGACATGCTGGCCATCCTCTCGTTGTCGTTCTTTACCCTGCGCTACGCCTTGGCCAACCAGGTATGGCTGGCGCTGGGCCTGACCAAGTATCAGGCAGCGGACAACATCATCCGCGTGCTGACGCTATGGACAGCGCTGCCGCTGTTGCTGGCCGTGGGCGGTACGCAGTGGGCGATCTGGGGCGTCGCGCTGCACACCTTCCCGACCTTGGCGCTGGTGGTCTACGTCAACCGCAAACTGGGCATGTTCAGCCTCAAGCGCGAGTTGATGGTGCTGCCGATGCTCGGCGCTGGCGCGCTGTGCGGGATGTTGCTGACACATTTGTTCAACTGGCTGTGAAACACGCGTTTTTTCGGGGGCAGCGGTCGGCGCGGTACAGCGCCACCGCAGAGTGACGATCATTAGGTATGGGGCCGGGATCATGGGCAAACTTCAGTATTGTTCCGGGCTATCGGGGCGCAGGCTGTTCATGCGCAACACGGTGTTGCTGGGCGCTGGCGCCTGGCTGTTTGGCGCAAGCGTGGGCGCTGCGCAAGCCGGTGAAGGCGAACGCAAGGGCGCCCAAGGCAAGGGTGGCTTTGTGGTGGTCAACGGCTGGGTGCTGCCATCGCGCTACCTGCGGGACAACCAGCCATGATCAAGGACTACCAGAGCCAAAAGACGCTTGGCGGGTCATATGATTTCTGCATTCTTGGTGCTGGCCCGGCCGGCATAACCTTGGCGTTGCGCCTGGCCGAGGCGGGCTGGCGGGTACTGCTCGCCGAGGGCGGCGGGCGGGAATATTCCGCGCACTCCCAGGCGCTTTACCACTGCACCTCCAGTGGCCTTGAGATGTACGCAGGCGAAACCCGGCTGCGCTTTCTGGGTGGCACCTCCAACCACTGGGCCGGGCGCTGCCGGCCGTTCGATGCCTCCGACTTTGCCGCAAAACCGCCCGTTGGCCTGCCTGGCTGGCCGATCAGCTACGCCGACATCGAGCGCTACCTGCCACAGGCCCGGGCCATCGTCGACCTGCCCGAGGGCGAAGATTTCAAGGCCATCAACCCAGGGCTCGATGGCGGCGAGTTCGATGCCGACCGCTTTCTGCTCAGCACGCCGACGCGCTTTGCACAGAAGTACGCCAAGGCGCTTGAAGACACCCCCGGCCTGGATGTGTTCATCAACTGCAATTGCGTCGACCTTGAGTTCGACCAAGGCAGCGGGCGGGTAACGGCGGCGGTCGTGTCCGACTACGACCTGCGCCGTGAACGAGTGCAGGCCAAACAGTTCATCCTGGCCATGGGTGCCCTGGAAAACGCCCGGCAATTGCTCAACAGCGCATCGCTGCGCGCAGCCGGCGTGGTCACCGGAGATGGCCTGGTGGGGCGCTGCTTCATGGACCACATGAACGTCGAGATGGGCACGTTCATCCTCAAGAGCGGCGAGAGCACCACCACCCGCCAGTACTACACCAGCGACGCCTTCGTCAGCGAGTACCAGTCTGGTAAAGGCAACGTCACCGCCACGGTGCTTGATGCCGTACAAGCCTACGGCCGCACCGCCGAGGTCAAGCGCTTTCTGGAGAACCTGGCCTGCGATACCGGCATGGCCAGCAAGATCGACTTCATTGCAAGCTTCAGTTGCCCAGGCGACGGCCTGCTGAGCACCCTGATCGAGCAATTCCCAAACCGCGACAGCCGGCTCACGCTGCACGAGCAAAAGGACGCGCTGGGGGTTGCCACCTTGAACATGCACTGGGCGTTGAGCGATGCCGACCGCCATACCATCAAGTGCATCGGCACCGAGCTTGCCAAACAGTTTGCCGAGGCCGACCTTGGCTTCGTCAAGCTGAACCCGTTCGTGTACGACACCGAACAGCCACTCAAGCTCGAACCACACGCCCACCACATGGGCACCACACGCATGGCGGCCAGCCCCGAGCATGGCGTGGTGGATGAACAGTGCAAGGTGTTCGGCACCGCCAACCTGCATATCGCCGGCAGCAGCATCTTCGCCACCGGGGGCGCCGCCAACCCGACCATGCCGCTGCTGCAGTTCGCGCTGCGCCTGGCCGACCACCTCAACCAGCAGATGAAGGCAACGACTGCCTGACAGGGCAATGGGATGCAAACAGGGATTGAGTGCGATGTGGTCACGTTCAGGAATACCCGACCAGACTCGCCTCAGGGACAGTCAACGACCGTACGAGGCTAGCCGTATGTTTGGATGGATACGCAAGACACTGGGCGATTACGCCCTGGCGACCGGGCGTTGCGGCCCGAGCTTCAAGCGTTTCTGCAACCCCACGCCGCGTGCCTGGGGCGAGTACCAGGCGCGCTGGGGCAGGTTTTACTCGGTGGGCTCGAACTTCCACATGAACACCGGCTGCAATGTCACCGACCCGGCTTTGACCCGTATCGGCACCAACGTCGGCTTGTCTGATTGCACGCTGATCGGCCACGACGGCGTGGTCGCGCTGATCGAACTGTCGTATGGCAAGCACCTGGATTCGGTGGGTTTTATCGATGTGCGCGACAACTCGTTCATTGGCCACGGCGCCATTGTCATGCCACGGGTGACCATTGGGCCCAACGCGATTGTCGCTGCTGGGGCCGTGGTGACCAAGGACGTACTGCCCGGCACCGTAGTCGGTGGCAACCCGGCCAAGTTCATCTGCACCACCGATGAGCTGGTGGCACGGGTCGAGGCACGCTGCGCCAGTTACCCATGGAACGACCTGCTGGAACAGCGCAACGGCTCATTTGACCCACTGCTCGAACCGGTGCTGGCCCGGCGCCGGCAGGAATACTTCTTCGGGGACGCGGGCAATGACTGACAAACCCGTCGATGTGATGGTGGTCAACTTCAACACGGCGGCCCTGCTGCAGCCGATGTTCGACGCCTTGCGCCGCGCCGGCAGTGAAGCGCTGGCAAGTTACTTGGTAGTGGACAACGCCTCAGCCGACGATTCGCTGGCGCGCCTGGCCCAGGTGTGCCCTGAGGCGCTGCTGCTTAGCAACACCCGCAATGTTGGCTTTGGCCGCGCCAACAACCAGTTGCTCGACCATCTGCGCGGGCGCTATGCCTTGTTGCTCAATACCGATGCATTCGTCGCCCCCGATAGCCTGGCCAAGACCCTCGACTACATGGATACCCACCCCGACTGCGGAGTGCTGGGCGTGCGCCTGGAGGGGCGTGACGGCGACTTGCAGCCATCGTGCCGCTACTTCCCAACGCCGCTCAACGTGTTTGCCAGCCGTACCGGGCTTGGGCGTTTCATGCCAGGGCTGAAAATGGTCGATGACATGGACTGGGACCACGCCTCGGTGCGCGAATGTGACTGGCTGCCGGGGTGTTTCTACCTGGTGCGCCGCGAAGTGCTCGAACAGGTGGGGTTGTTCGACCCGCGCTACTTCCTTTATTACGAGGAGGTCGACCACTGCAAGCGGGTCAAGGCCGCCGGCTGGAAAGTGGTGTTCTACCCGCACACCACTGTTGTGCATATCGGCGGTGAAAGCTCCAAGTCCGTGGCCGAACTCGAAGCCGCCAGCCGGCAGATCTCGGCGTACCAGATCGAAAGCGAGCTGCTGTACTTTCGCAAGCACCATGGCGTGTCGGGGCTGGCCCTGCACATGTTGCTGGTCAGCCTTGGCGATGCCGTACTGGCGCTCAAGGCATTGCTCAAGCGCCGTGGCTGGCCGGCTGTCCAGGCCTGCTGGCGGCATACCAGAGCGACCTGGGGGCTGTTGTTTGCCACCCGTTTTGCAAGCCAACCCACACGCTAGGTGAACACCATGTTCGACAACGTTCGCGCTGACTTGCGTGCCCATGGTGGCGATTGGGGCGCCCAAGGCTTCTGGGTGCTGCTGGTTTACCGCTTTGGCCGCTGGCGTTATGGCGTGCGCCCGGCGTTGCTGCGCAAGCTGCTGTCGCTGGTCTACAAGGTGCTGTTCAAACTGGTGCAGATATTGACCGGGGTCGAGCTGCCTTGCGAGGCGCAGATCGGCCGCAACTTCGTCATCGACCACTTTGGCGGCATCATCGTCAGCGGCTATGCCCGGTTTGGCGACGACTGCCGCATTCGCAACGGTGTGGTGGTGGGCCTGAAGAACGTCAGTGATCCCTGTGCACCGGTGTTTGGCAACAATGTCGATATCGGCACCGGGGCCAAGATCCTCGGCAACATCCGCATCGGCGACAACGTGGTGATCGGTGCCAACGCCGTGGTGCTGGTGGATGTGCCGGACAACTGTATGGCAGTGGGCGTGCCGGCTGTGGTCAAGGCACTCAAGCCCCGCGAAGCGGTGGTCTAGGCCATGGCCAACGGCATCGGGGTGGTGGTGATCGGCCGCAACGAGGGTGCGCGCCTTGAGCGCTGCCTGGCCTCGCTGATCGGCAGCGCCGAGCAGGTGGTGTATGTCGATTCCGGCTCCAGCGATGGCTCGGCGCAGCGTGCTGCAGCGCTGGGGGCTGAGGTGCTGGCACTGGACATGGCCCAGCCGTTCACCGCCGCCCGCGCCCGCAACGAAGGCTTTGCCCGCTTGCAAAAGGTATTGCCGGGGCTGCGCTGGGTGCAATTTGTCGATGGCGATTGCGAAGTGGTCCCCGGCTGGCTGCTCAGCGCCCAGGCGTTTCTGCTGGCCCACCCGCAGGTGGCAGTGGTGTGCGGCCGGCGCCGTGAGCGTTTCCCACAGGCATCTATCTACAACCTGCTGTGCGACCTTGAGTGGGACACCCCAACCGGCGAGGCGCGCGCCTGTGGCGGCGATGCGCTGATGCGCGCCGAGGCGTTCAGCGCCGTGGGCGGCTACCGCGCCGGGCTGATTGCCGGCGAAGAGCCCGAGCTGTGCGTGCGCCTGCGCGCTGCGGGCTGGAAAGTCTGGCGCCTGGGCGAAGAAATGACCCTGCACGACGCCGCCATGACCCGCTTCGGGCAGTGGTGGCGGCGCAGCCTGCGCGCCGGCCATGCCTACGCCGAAGGGGTCTTTTTGCATGGTGCGCCGCCCGAGCGCCACTGGCTGCGGGAATCGCGCCGGGCCTGGCTATGGGGGTTAGGTATTCCGCTGCTGATAGTGCTGGCCTGCGCGGCCCTTGGGCCGTGGGCGCTGTTGCTGGCTCTGGTGTACCCGCTGCAAGTGCTGCGTCTGGCCCGGCGAGGGGCGCGCTCGCTCCGGGAAAATACCTTGCAGGCGCTGTTTCTGGTGCTGGGCAAATTCCCAGAAATGCTTGGGCAGCTAAAGTTCTGGTGGCAGCGGCTGCGTGCCGGCCAATCGACGCTGATCGAATACAAGTGAGAGACCTATGTGGGTTAAACCGATCGTCAAGAGCGTGCTCACCCTGCAACCTGGGCTTTCGCTGCGCGCGCTCAAGGGCCGCCTGCGCCTGGCGCAGCACATCGCCCGGCAGTGGCCCGCGCTGCGGCCGTTCTTGCTGCGCATGACCGCGGCACTGAGCGAGCAGGGTTTCCAGCGCCTGGGGGTGGATAGCATCGGCGTCGTGCACTGGCCCTACATCAGCCGCTGCTGGGAGGCCCCGGAACGTCTGGAAGCAGTGGCCTCGCACTATGAAGCCGTTGCCCAGCGCTTCCCCCAGTTGTTGCTGCTGGGCCGCGATGAGCGCCTGGTGCTGTGTGACCTTGGCGACCTGTGCGCTGGCAGTTCGTTGGTGCTTGACCGGGCGATCTGGTTCAAGCGCGAAGGGGAACTTGTGCTCAACCTGTTTCAGGGCGAGCTGCGGGTCGCCTCGCTGGCATTCACCTTGCGCCAGCTCGATGCGGGCCTGTGCCTGTTCGTTGGGGCGGTGCAGGGGATTCACAAAGGCATCGACAGCGAGACGTCGTTGAATATCTACCGCGAGCTGACCAAGGACTTCGAAGGCCTGCGGCCACGCAGCCTGCTGATCGAGGCCCTCAAGTGCATGGCTCGCCACCTCGGGGTTGAGCAGATATTCGTGGTGGGCGACGAGTACCGGCATCACCGCCACCCGTATTTTGGGCGGGAGAAGGCGCTGGACCTGGGCGCCAATTACGATGTGATCTGGCAAGAGAACGGCGCAACCGCGTCGTCTCGCCCCGACTTCTACAGCCTGCCGATAGCCGCTAGCACGCGCGCTGCCGAGGATATCGCCGCAAAAAAACGCGCCATGTACCGCCGCCGGCAGGCCTTGCTCGATGAGCTGTTCGCCCGCCTGCAAGCCGCGCTGCCGGGGGCTGCGAGTGTGCAGCAAAGCCCCTTGCCCGATGCGCAGGCGGCGAATGTAAGCCTGCAAGGCGGCCACTGAATAATCATTGCAACCAGGGTTTCGGGGGCTTATGCGCATCGCTTATTTCATCAATCAATACCCCAAGGTCAGCCACAGTTTCATCCGCCGCGAAATCCTGGCGTTGGAGCGCCAGGGCATTGTGGTCGAGCGTTTTGCCCTGCGCGGCTGGGACGCCGAGCTGCAGGACGCTGAGGACCACAGCGAACGTGGCAACACCCGGTATGTGCTGCAGGACGGCATCAAGGGCTTGCTGCGCCCGACCTTCGAGGTGCTGCGCGCCGCGCCCGGCCGCTTCTTCGCGGCGCTGCGCCTGGCCCTGCGGGTGGGGCGCAGCGCCGACCGAGGGTGGCCGTACCACCTGGTTTACCTGGCCGAAGCCTGCCGCTTGTTGCAGTGGTTGCAGGCAGCAGGGTGCGAGCATGTGCATGCGCATTTCGGCACCAACTCTGCCGAGGTGGTGATGCTCGCCCAGGCGCTCGGCGGGCCTGGCTACAGCTTTACCGTGCATGGGCCGGAAGAGTTCGATAAACCGCAGTTTCTGCACCTGGGCGAGAAGGTGCGGCGTGCATCGTTTGTGGTGGCGGTCAGCGCTTATGGCCGTAGCCAGCTGTACCGCTGGGTAGACCATGAGCACTGGAGCAAGGTGCGGGTTGTGCATTGCGGGCTGGAGCGTAGTTTCCATGACGTGCCGGCACAACCGGTGGCCGATGTTGCGCGGCTAGTCTGCGTGGGGCGCCTGTGCGAGCAGAAAGGCCAGTTGCTGTTGCTGGAAGCTGCGCACCTGCTGGCGCAGCGCGGCGTGCGGTTCGAGCTGGTGCTGGCGGGCGATGGCGAGCTGCGCGGGGCCATCGAGGCGCTGGTAGTGCGCTACGGGCTCCAAGCGCAGGTGCGAATCACCGGCTGGGTCAGCGGCGCACGGGTGCGCGAAGAACTCCTCGGCGCCCGGGCCTTGGTGCTGCCCAGCTTCGCCGAGGGCCTGCCGGTGGTGATCATGGAGGCCATGGCCTTGCGCCGCCCGGTATTGACTACCTATGTTGCGGGCATCCCTGAACTGGTGCAGCAGGGCAGCAACGGCTGGCTGTTCCCAGCCGGCTGCATCGAGTCGCTGGCCGAGGCCATCAGCGATTGCCTGACACAACCCGTTGAGGTGTTGCAGCGCATGGGTGAGGCGGCCCATGAGCGAGTACTGCAACGTCATGACATCGACACCGAAGCCGCACGCCTGGCTGAACACTTCAAGGCATCGCTATGACCACGCTTGTCGCCTGGCTGCTGGGCGCGCTGGCGCTGCTGGTGCTGTTGCCGGTGTTGGTGCTGTTCGTCCAGGTGCTGCTGGCCTGCCTGCCCATGCGCCCATTACCCGCCAGCCAAGGGCCGCGTGGGCGCCTGGCGGTGCTGGTGCCCGCGCATGACGAGGCGGCGGTCATCCGCTCGACCCTGGCCAGTATCAGCAGCCAGCTGCGCGAAGGCGACCGCTTGCTGGTGGTGGCTGACAACTGCAGCGATGACACCGCAGCCCTGGCGCGCGCCGCCGGCGCCGAGGTGGTGGAACGCCGCGATGAGCTGTTACGCGGCAAAGGCTATGCCCTGGACCACGGCGTACGCCACCTGGCCGCCGACCCGCCCCAGTTGGTGCTGATCATCGACGCGGACTGCCTGGTGGGCGAGGGCGCCATTGAGCGCCTGGCCCGTTGCTGCGCCGCTGCCGAGCGGCCAGTGCAGGCGCTGTACCTGATGCGGGCCCCGGCGGGTGCAGGGCTTAAGGTGCAAGTGGCCGAGTTTGCCTGGCGGGTAAAAAACCTGGTGCGCCCACGGGGCTGGGCGCGGCTGGGCCTGCCGTGCCATTTGATGGGCGCTGGCATGGCATTTTTATGGCGCGACTTGGCCACGGCTGAGCTTGCCAGCGGGCACCTGGTCGAGGACCTCAAGCTGGGCTTGGACTTCTGCCGCCATGGCAAGCCGCCGCTGTTCTGCCCCGAAGCACAGGTCAGCAGCCAGTTCCCCAGCAGTGATGAAGGATTGCGTAGCCAGCGTACGCGTTGGGAGCATGGGCACCTTGGCGTCGTTCTGGCCGACGCTCCGAAGCTTGTGGCCAGCGCCGTGGTACGCGGCAACGTTGCGCTACTAGCCATGAGCATCGATTTGCTGGTGCCGCCCCTGGCGCTACTGGCGCTGGCATTGCTAGCCGTCTTCAGCTTGTGCTGGCTTGGGTTTTTGCTGTTTGCGGTTGTGGCACCGGCGTTGATCGCAACGCTTGCCTTGTTGCTGCTAGTGACTGCGGTGATGTTGGCCTGGGCTCGGTTCGCTCGCGACCAGATCACGTTTTCGGTGCTGTTGTACGCGCCGTTCTATGCCGCGAAGAAAATCCCGTTGTACTTGGGTTTTCTGATCCGCCGCCAGGTGGAGTGGGTGCGTTCAAAAAGGGATGACCAGCCATGAATGCGCAAAACTGGCAGGGCCGCTGGGCGGCGATACTGGAAAAACTGCATCTGGTCCAGGGGCCAGCGGATGAGCAACGCGTGCTGCAGGCGCTGACCAGGCCCGGCGCGCCGATGGTGCTGGGCTTTGTCAACGCCCATGCACTGAACCTGGTAGCGGGGGATGCCGGCTATGGTTCGGCGCTGTCGGCAGCTGACGTACTGCTGCGCGACGGTGCCGGGGTTGCCATTTTGCTCAGGCGGCTGGGCCGGGAGCCGGGCTTGAACATGAACGGCACTGACCTGATTCCGCGCCTGTTGGCCGCGTTCAAGGGCCGGCGCGTCGCGTTCTGGGGCACCCGCGAGCCGCACCTGGGCCTGGCGGTTGCCCGCTGCGAGGCAGAATTCGGCGTGGACGCGGTGTCGGTGCACGATGGCTTTGCCGACTTTGATACCTATTTGGCCCTCGCCGAACGCTTGCAACCAGAGCTGATCGTGCTGGGCATGGGCATGCCCAAGCAGGAAGCGCTGGCCGCAGCACTTGCCGCCAGCGAGCGGCCCTGCCTGATCGTCTGCGGTGGGGCCATCCTGGATTTTCTCGGTGGCAAGGTCAGCCGCGCACCGGCCTGGCTGCGCCGCTTTGGCGGTGAGTGGGTGTACCGATTGTGCAAGGAACCGCGGCGCCTGTTTACCCGTTACGTGCTCGGCAACCCGCTGTTTTTACTGCGCACAGTGTTTTACCCACGTTACAAACCGCGATAAGGGCAGGGTACTGCTACAGTGATATCAAACACTCTGACACCCTGAGAATCAGGCCGGCGAGCGGCAGTAACTGTGCTCGCTGCCGCCAGGCTTTGCCTGGGCCAGAATGGCGTGATGCCCCTATCGATGAGGCCTGACAATGGTTTTCGAACCCCGCAGCAGCCGCTCCTTGCTTCAGCGCCGAAGCAGCGTCAGTAACGCCATCCAGGCAGGCCTGGATGGTATTGCGGTCACCGGCGTCGCTTGGTACTTGATCTACAGCCAGATCGGCTACCTCACCGCAGACTACGTGATCATGCTGCTGCTTTTGATCGGCGCGCTGGCGGTGATCTACGACCATTACGCGATCTACCGCACCAACGTCGGCCTTACTGTCAAGGCGTTTCGGCTGTTCAAGGCGTGGTCGGCGACGTTCTGCTTTCTGGTGGTCATGGCTTTCTTGACCAAACAGAGTGAAACCTATTCGCGGCTGCTGGTGGCGGAGTTGTTCGTCATTGGCTATTTCGTGCAGCTGTTTTTGCACATTGTGGTGCGCGAAGTGCAAAAGCGCTTCATGGCCCATTCCTACCGCATGGAGAACGCGCTGATCATCGGCGCCGGCGAGCTTGCCAGTTTTCTTTACCAGAAAATCAGCAACAACCCGTGGCTGGGCGAGCGGGTGGTGGGCTGCGTGCTGATCGACCAGGCCGCAGAGCAGCCGGCGGTGACCACCGCCGATGGCAAGCAGCCGTTGCCTGTACTTGGCAAGATCGAAGACCTTGACGCCATCGTCACCGAGCATGCCATCCGCACGGTGTACCTGGTGACACCGCTGGCCGGCTCTGAGGTGATCAACGATGTCTACCTCAAGCTGCTCGAAAAATGCATTGCGGTGAACTGGGTACCAGACATTTTCTCGCTGCGCCTGATCAACCACAGCGTGCGCGAGATTGCCGGCATTCCAGTGCTGACGTTGTCAGAGACACCGCTGACCGGCATGAGCCTGTTCCTGAAAAACCTCGAAGACCGCGTGCTGGCCGCGCTGATTCTGCTGGCCATCTCGCCGGTGCTGCTGGTACTGGCGCTGGTCATCAAGCTGGAAAGCCCGGGGCCGGTGTTCTTTCGCCAGGAGCGCATGGGCTGGACCGGTGAGTCGTTCCGCATCTGGAAGTTTCGCAGCATGAAGGTGCACCAGCCGGATAACGGGGTCATTCAGCAGGCGCAGAAGAACGACCCGCGGCTGACCCGTATCGGCGCGTTCATCCGCCGTACCAGCCTTGATGAACTGCCGCAGTTGTTCAATGTGCTGACCGGTGAAATGTCGCTGGTTGGCCCACGCCCCCACGCGCTGCAGCACGATACGCAGTATTCGCAGGATATCGTCGACTACTTCGCCCGCCACAACATCAAGCCGGGCATGACCGGGCTGGCCCAGGTGCGCGGGTTCCGTGGCGAGACCAAGGACATCGCGCAGATGATCCAACGGGTGAACTCGGATATCGAGTACATCAACAATTGGTCATTGTGGTTGGACTTTGTGATTCTGGTGCGTACGTTGAATGCTTTTACCGGCAAGCAGGCTTATTGAGGGCCGTTACAACGAACGATCAATGCGTACGCTAACGTGTTTGCTGTAATCCACCTGATAGTTCTGCCAGTTGTCGCGTGCCGTAAACAAGGGTGTGATGGGTTCATTCGTGGGACCCTGGCCCCGTCGGTAACACTGCCGCGCTGTACTTGACCAGGTTCCTGTTGCTCCCGTGCACAAGGACCTCTCGTATGGCCACTCCTACCAAGCAAACCGCCGTCAGCACTGCAATCAGCGGCGAAGCCGTCGTTCCCTTCATTCTCACCACCCGTCCCGATGGCTATCTGCCGGACATGACCGGCTTTGATTACCAAAGTCTGGGTACCCTTGAGGGCGGCTGGCACAGCCTGTGCCCGATTCGGGCCAGCCGCGACCTGGCCCTTGGCGAGGTCATCCACGCGTTCAAGGTTCGCCCGGCTGATGGTGAAATGCTCACGTTCGAATACACCGCCGTCAAGGGCGCACTGACCGCAGACCTCTGGCCGGCCGCCTTTGCCACGTTCTTGCAGCAGAACGCTCAAGCTCAAGGGTTGAGCGCGGGTGGCTGGACAGCGGACGGGCAACTGGCCGCCAGTGGTTGCGCGGACCTTCGTCTGTGGTGCCGTAATGGCTCCCGTGCGTTCAGCAGAGCGCCATTTACTGGCAACCTCGTCCAAGCCTTGGCGTGCAACGACCAGTACACCGCCATTGAAGGGCAAACGCTCTGCTTGCAAGTCAGAGACCTGAAAACCCAGCACCTGTACGAGAACCACTTTTTACCGCGCCGGCGAAAGAGTGGGCGCTTGCCTTGTGCAAGCAGATCAACCTCGACAGCAAACTGTTGCGGGCCGGGGAATTGGACGAAAAGACTTGCCAGGTAGCACCTGCAGCGCAGGGGAATGCGTTCTGGGTGGCGCAAGGTTCCGAGCTGTGCGTGACCCTCAACGAAGCCCAATGGTGGACGGGCCAGGACGTGGATGGGGGGCTGGCACTTGATGCCGACAAGGCGGTGCAGGTGTGGGCGTATGATGCCTTTTCCCATCGTTTGCTCGACAGTTTCAGCTGGACGCCAAGCAAGACGCAGTGCGCAGCAGGCAAGTGGCTGACCGCGTTCGGCGCAGCGCTCAATAAATCCAGCTTGGGCGGTTGGCTTCAGGTAGGCAATAAAGAGAAACCGGCAAGCAGCACTGCGGCCAGCCTGTGGCAGCGTGGCGAAGCGATTCGGGTATTCAGTTCGCTGCCGGGGCGCGACAACTGGGTGGAAGGGCCGGCGTTGGCCAGTGCCTGGAAGGCCGAAACGGATGTAGCGCTGGTGACGGTGCGTCACCCGTACAGCCGGGTATTGCTGGGGCAGGCCGTGTTCAAGCCTGATCAGCTAAAGGACCAGTCTGCGTGGGAGACCGCCTTGGCCGAGTTCATCGAGAAGCAAGGTTGGCCGCAGTTGCGCGCCTGGCGCCAGGCGGCGGACGGTGCTGCGGATAGCGCTGCTGCCGGGACGGGAGATTGGCGGTTGTGGTCGCCGCGCTTTGCTGGGTTGTTGGTGGAACTGGACAACCTGGGGGATGTTGCAAGTTATCAGGATTCTATGTTGGACAGCCGGCGGTTGCCTACTGACACACCGGCAAAGGTAGCCGGTAGCAGTGCGTCCAATCTGGAGAGCCGTACTGAACTCAGTTTTACCCATTACGTCTCGCACGGTGCCTTGGTTGTTGAACGGTGCAAAGGTGAAACCGTCTTTGTGTTGAGCGACGCTGCGCGTGCTCGGGGTTATCGAGTGCTGAACGTCCGGCGCTGCCCGGTGGGTACAGTTTATAGCTCACACCGATATGATACTCCTACGGATGTTAGTGTCCGGTCCATCACGGCTAATTCTTTCGTGCTTGGCGCTGGAGTTCACACAGATTTTTTGATTGATTTTGATTATCCAGACCATGAAGCTGGCGGTGCCAATTTTGAGGTGGGCTACTTAGGCTACCTCGACGATAACTTCCTCTGGCCAAGGGGTACCGCTATTTCCTTCAAGGCACCGGCTGCTCCCCCTGCGTACACGCCAAACAATCACTTGTGTGAGGACTACGGCAACACCTGTGGTTCGGAAGTATTCGACACCGGGGGCGAGAGCGAGACTGGAGTTGACCCGCGCACCGGGTTGTTCCATGCCCACTACCCAATTGCCACACTGCAAGGCTTGCGCGGAAGAGGCCCGGTGTGCGATCTCACTTTGCACTATTCACCTTTGCGGGGTAATGAAGCAGGGCTGGGCGATGGTTGGGCGTGGCGTTTTGCGAGCCTGGAAATACGCGACCGTCGGCTGACGCTGGCAGACGGGGTGACCCTTACATTTACTGATGAAGAGTGGACCCAGTTGGGTGAAGGGAAGAGCTTGCAAAAGCCCGCCTGCTTCATCAGTTGCACGCAAGATTACACCACCTTCACGCTGGACCTTCCCAGTGGACGGCGCGAGCTATTGAGCGTGCCGCAAGCGGCGGGTGGCGATACCGATGAGCCGAATGATGAGTTCCGCATGGAAATCATCCGTTTGTTAAAGGCTATAAAGAAAAAATCAACACCCGAGTTTCCAGCCAAGCCTTCGACAGCGACCCAGTGGGCGTTAGCCGTACTCTGTGCGGGGGCGTATTACGGCGCGGCGGCGATTGATTACGCCGAGGCCATGAGAAAGTGGCGTGAGAAAACGAAAGAGATTGATCAGCAAATCGCTTATTACCAGCGTCCATTCGTGCAACTACTGCCTTCTGAAATCATGTCACCGTACGGTGAAAAGCTGGAGCTGACATGGAAAAGACAGAAAGGTCAGTTTTTGTTGGAGCAAGTATGCAGTGGTAGTGAGCAACTATTCAAGGCTGTCTATGACCATGCACGGGTCAAGATGAGTATTTGGCCGGGCAGCAGCAGCGAGTGTTTTGATGTGCAGCTGTCGCTTGAGAACTATTTGCTGATGAAGCTGCAGCGGCTTGAGAAAAAACAGGTGTGCCAGCAAGTTAACTGCTCTTACGCCGTCGACCCAACGCTCGACCGTGTGCTGTATCGTTTAGAAGAGCTGGATGGTTCGGTTGAGAGGGTGGAATACCAAGCGAAAAGCGCGCCATTTGAAGATCAGCGTCCCGCTTTGCCGCGCGTAGGCAAATATATATTGGTTGCTGCAGGTGGCGCGGAAAATCATGAGGTGTCCTATGGCTATGTTGGAAGCTATTCGGAGCCTCAAGGCGGCTATACTGTAAAAATTAGCGCCCTGAACAACAGCCGGCATACACATTATAATGCGCGAGGAGAGGGGGTCGCCTCTGCAAGTGATAATGAGCGCTTTGTCGACCTTTATGTGAGGGGCCCTAATGGTGTATCCAGGTCCGTTAAGAGTGTTAGGATTCTAAAGTCGCACCTGCTCGGTGCGCTAAGGTGGTGTGGACATTATTCGGTGGGTATGTATTTTGACAAACTAAGATCTTTTTGCATCCCCTGGCCCTGTGCTTCTTTGTATTCTCTTGCCGAGGCTGAAGAAAGTTTGGAGGGTCATCTAAGTCGCGTGTATTCTGAAGTAGGGCGGGACGCACGAACTTCCCTGGGCTCAATACATTACACCTCAGCATCGGCGTTGCTGTCTGTATATGTTGACAGGTTTAAGGGTTTTGAAAATGCTAACGGTGAGTATTCGAAATCGTCCCGCTCCAGTTCCAGTTCCAGTTTGGATTCATTTGAAGAGGCGGATTGCTTGTATATTGAGAATTTAATTTCGCTTATTGGTGAGATTTTTATCCGCCGTTGGAAACAAAGTTTACTGATGTGTTTCGCTGGTTAAACGCGGTTGAGTATCTGCGCGACCTGAAGAACTTTACGAGCGCTTTGGAAGATGAACTCACGAATGAATACATTTCGGATCCTGTCTTGTCCGTCAGTTCTATGGTTTTTAATGCGGGCGCCCAAGTTGAGAAAATAACAGCGACCGAAGGCTCGTTTACGTATCGCTACTATTATCAGGACAAGGGCCAGAACAGCATTGCTCCAGCCTTGGGCTTGCCTGATCTCCCAGCGCTTGCCTGTGGCGAGATTCCCCCGAGACCACGCCCCCGTGATGGCCGAGTACCAATGCGACGCCCACGGCAATCCCTTGGGCCTTATCCTGTACGGCTACCGCACCGTCCTGCGCAACGCCCGCCAGGTGATCGAAACCGACACCATCGTCACCCTCGAAGGGGTCAAAGCCACGCTCGCCGCCGACAAGCTGGACGCCACTGCACAGTGGGCGTTCACCACCACTGCCGACGATGTGATCATGCGCATCCACCAGACCTCGACCACCGAACTCAAGGCAAAGACCCGCAACGACGATTGTGCGGGTGCAGGTGTGGTCTGCCACGGATATCCAGACCACCCGGGTGGGCGGTCAGTCCATGGCACTCACCACGGTGCAGCATTTCGAGGACAACCCTACACAACCTGGCGTGCAAGTCCGTACCACATGCACCAACGAACTTGGCGAACAGGAGGTCAAGCGCGAACTGCGTTCACGCTACAGCCGTCGTTGCCTCGAAAAGGTCGTCAACAACACCAAAAGTGCTGGACGCGCGACAGCATGAACCGCGTCCTCGAGCATGCAACCTACAAGGCCGGTTCCGAGGCAGCCTTGGCGTCGACCCAAACGGTGTACAGCGTCAAGCAGGGCTACCTGACCGCCCTTAGCACCGAGCAGGACGGCAGCCAGACCCGGCGTTGGCTCGATGGCGTGCAGCGCGTGTGGCGCTCGAGTGGCGGCGCCGCACCGGCGACGCCTTCGTTCCGCTGGGCCTGCGCGCCTTCAAGGGCCTGGGTGAAGACGATGAGGTGCTCAGCTTGAACTGGGACTACCTGCCCGGCGGCCTGGCGCTTGCCGAGCCAGGGCAGGCGGTCGAGCTGCCAGGGCAACGCCCCTGGAGCCGCGAGCTGCAGGATGCCGAGGGCACGGTCGAGATGGGCATGGGTGCCGATACGCTGCTGCGCACCACCCAAACCGTGAAACCTCAAGCCGACGGCAGTTTCGTCCGCGAAGAGCAAGTGACGGCTACAAGTGGCGTGGCCCGGGCCGGAGTACGTCGCGAATACGACGCCAGCGGCCGCATTGTCGGGTTTACCCGCACCCTCGATGGCCAATCAAGCACCTGCCGCATGACCCGCGATGCGTTAGGTAGGGTCGTGGAAATGACCCGCCCCGACGGTTCGGTCATCAAGCGTGCTTATGAAGGGTTTAGTAGCCATGTCACCCAACTCAAGGTCGGTGACCAGGTGCTGGCGACCCAGACCCTGGGCAAGGACTCAAGCCTGAAGACGCGCAAGGTCGGCAACCGGAATTATCAGTACGACGGCGACAAGGTGACCTTGCCAGACAACAAAACAGTGATCGATACCGGCACTGAGGGCCAGTACACGGTGGCAGGGCAGTTGCTTTCCGGTCTGAGCCAGCAGGGGTCGGTCAGCACCTTGGCCTGTGAGCCCACTGACCCTGCCGAGCCAGGTTTCAAGACCGGCCGCTGGCAGCACAGCCTTAGCGCAACCCCGCTGCCGGGGCGCCAAAGCCGTGAAGAGAGTACGCCCCGGCGCACGGTCAGCACATTCGAATGGCAGTCGCTGCGCGGGGTTGCCGTGGCGGCGCAACGTGCAGACGGGCATTGCCAGCGGTTGTTCTTCGACCACCTGGGCCGGCCGCTGCGTAGCTGGCAAGACCATGAAGACCTGCTTTACCGCTACGACGACCACGGGCGCCTGACCGAGCGGCGGGTGCAGGCCAGCAAGGCCGGTGCGCAGTGGCAGATCCTCAGCGAGCACGACGTGTTCGATCAAGAGACCCGCCGCACCTTCCGCCACAGCGGGCGAACGGTGTTCGCCCAGTCGCTGGAGTGGCGCGGTGATGGAAAACTGTTGGCCAAACACAGTGAGCGCGAGGGCAAGCGCCTGCGCAGCGAGCGTTACAGCTACGACACCCTGGAGCGCCTGGCCAGTTACAAATGTGAAGCCGAGCAAGCGCTTGATTGCCCAACCGATGAGGGGGCAAGGCCGTCAAAGAGCAGACCTACACGTGGGACGCGCTAAGCAACCTGACGCAGTGCGTGACCCAGTATCACGACGGCACCCAACGCCAGCAGGGCTTTGAACACGATGCTGCCAACCCGACGCGGCTGACCCGCGTGACCTGCAACAAGGTAGGCGTCGACCTGGCATCGGACGTCAACGGCCAATTGCTCAGCGATCACCGCAAGCAAGCGTTCAAATATCACCCCGGCGGCCGGCTGCGCGCGGTCTGCGACGAGAAGGGCAAAACGCTCGCCCGGTATGCCTATGACGGGCATCAGCGCCTGGCTGCGCAGTACGTTGCAAGCGATCAGAGCACCTGCGAGTTGCGCTATGACGGCGATGCCCTGATCGGGGAGAGCTGGTTCGACAACAGCGGCGCGATGGTGCGCCAGCGCAGTATCAGCACCGGCATCGCCGAATACGAAGGGGCGGCGGTGAACTGGTTGATCGAGGACCCGCAGGCTGGCACGGCAGGGTTGTGCGGTGAGCATGGTGTGGTGCTCACACCTTTACTGCCGTTTGGCGAGGGCACGGCCTGCGACGCCATCAGCAGCGGCTACGATGGCATGCGCCGGGACCCGGTCACTGGCAGCTATCACGCCGGCAACGGCTACCGGTGTTATGTGCCGGGGCTGCACCGCTACAGCCAACCCGACTGGCTTAGCCCGTTTGGCGAGGGGGCTTGAATGATTACATTCATTGCCCGGACCCGATCAACCTGCATGACCCCAGCGGGGCGATGATGGTCAGCCGCTGGGGCCGGGAGCAGATGCTGGGGCAGTTGGACCAAGCGTTGCGCGATACCCAGCCAATGCCGGTGGGGGCGCTGGCGTGGCATGGCGCTCTCGGCGGTGCTTGCAATTGCGGGCGTGGGGATATCGATCCTGACCCTGGGAACGGGATCAGCGCTGGTATTTGCCGCCCTGACGGCGCTGAGTGCGGCATCGCTGGCCCTGGAGGTTTCCTCGGTGCTGCTGGAAGAAAGCCATCCGAAGTTATCGAAAGCGCTCGGGATCGCCTCGGCTGTTACCGGTGTGCTATCGATCGGTAGTGTCGCTGGGGTGTTCAAGCAGGGCGCGGCGATGTTGCGAATGGCGGGCAAGGCGGCGATGCGCGTCATCAACGCCGCCAAGAAAGTGATCAGCGCTGGCTGGAAACTCGCAAAAGTTGCATGGCGTAGTGGCTTCACTGCAGCGCGCAATGCCTTTACTGCCGCCTGGAAAGCCAGAAACGCAGCGCGTCAGGGAGCCAAGGCGGTGTTGAAGGCCGCTCGCGAAACTGCAGGTGCTGGGCTTGGCAGTTTGAGTACGCCTCAGGTGGGCTTTGCGGTGGAAGGGCAGAAGGTGGTGACGGTTCGCGGCTGGCAGGCACGTCTGTATGCACGATCCAGCCAATTGCCGAATATTGTCAAGTTCTGTAGGGACGAGTTCATAATAGCGGATACCATGAAAGAGTACGGTGAGGCGTGGGGCGAACTTGTTGGGGACGATGAGGATGACAAGCCCAAGGAAGGAGGCATGCTGTCTGATATGGTCTGGTTTGAGCAAAAAATGCGCAGTGCGGCAATCGCATGAGCTAGCGGGGCTTGATGCTCCGTAAGTGTCTTAGCGCCGATGAGATCGTGTGCCGCTCGCACTGCGCTTGATCTCATGCCTGCACCGGCCTCATCGCAGGCTGCCGCCAGCTCCCACGCAGGACCAGCTCAACCGCAACATTGCTGGTGGCACCCAATCCTGTGGGAAATGATAGAGAGTTGTGGCGAGCGGGCTTGTCCCGCGTTGGGCTGCGCAGCAGCCCTGAAAACCAGGGGCTGCTGCGCAGCCCAACGCGGGACAAGCCCGCTCGCCACAAAGGAGCTCGCCACAAGGAGATATGTCTGGCCGGAACAAGCGGTAGAAGGCTGCGGCAAAACCAAAAAAACCCTGGTAACCAAACGGCGACCAGGGCAAACGGTTGGCGCTTAACCCAACCAAAGGAGCTCTCGGTTCACTCAGGCATTACCGCGAACTGGCCACCACTTCCGGCTGCCACCCACCGCCCAAGGCCTTGTAGATCGCAACGATCCCGCTATACAACTCAACCTCGCCCTGGGCCTGGGCATCCTCGGCGCTCAGGCGCTCACGCTCGGCATCGAGCAGCACCAGATAATCCACGGTGCCCTCGCGATAGCGCACCGAGGCCAGCTCAGCCGCTTTGCGGCTGGCATCGCTCTGGCGCATCAGCGCCAGCAAGCGTTGTTGGCGCTTGCCGTAGTCACTGAACGCATTCGAAGACTCTTCCAGGGCCAGCAGCACCTGCTGCTCATAGGTCGCCAAAGCCCCGTCGGCATTGGCCTTGGCCCCGCGCAGGCGAGCCCGTACGCTGCCCAGGTCGAACGCCGCCCAGGTGATGCTCGGGCCCAGCGCCCAGGCATTGGACGCCGCCGAACCGATCTGCGAGCCGCGTGCAGCGGTGAACCCCAGGAACCCGCTGAGGCTGACCCGCGGGAACAGGTCGGCTGTCGCCACGCCAACATCGGCGGTGGCTGCAGCCAGCTGGCGTTCGGCGCTGCGGATGTCCGGGCGACGGCGCAGCAGTTCGCCCGGGTCGCCGACCGGCAACGCCTTGGCAATGGCAGGCAGGGCCTTGGGCGACAGGTCGACGCTCAGGGCATTGGGGCGCTGGCCAAGCAAGGTGGCGATGCGGTTCTGCGCCCGCACCTGAGCGGCCTGCAGCTGCGGCACGGTGGCTTCGACGCCGGCCAGGCGCGCATCGGCGCGCACCACATCCAGCTCGTTGCCCACCCCAGCATCGCGCAAGGTCACGGTGATATCGCGTGATTCGTGCTGGGTCTTGAGGTTGGCCACGGCGATCTTCTCGCGCAACTGCGCACCCCGCAGTTGGCCATAGGCATCCACCAACTCGGCGATCAGGCTCACCTGCAACTGCTGAAGGTCGGCCTCGGCGGCCGCCTCCTGCGCATCGCTGGCTTCGATCTGGCGCTGGATACGGCCGAACAGGTCAAGCTCCCAGGCCATGTCCAGGCCCAAGTCGTAGCGCTCGCTGTTGACCCGCCGCTCGGTCTGGCCGGGGATCTGGCCCTTGCCCAGGTCGCTGCTGGCACGGCTGGTGACCACCGGGATCTGGTCGTTGGCCACATCGTCACGGATCGCCCGCGCCGCCTTCAGCCGGGCGAAGGCCACGCGCAGGTCGCGGTTGCCGTCCAGCGAGGCCTGCACCAACTGGTTCAACACCGGGTCATCGAACTGCTTCCACCACAGGCTCTCGAAGCGGCTGCGGTCGAAGGCCTTGGCTTCCAGGCTGCTGTCCAGGCGCGCAGGCTCGGTGGCCGGCGCCTTGTAGTCAGGGCCCACCGCACAGGCAGCCAAGGCCAGGGCGAGCAGGCTTGGGGTCAGGGGTTTGAGCAGTTTCATGCGTGTTTCTCCAGCGACAGTGCGCGTTCGGCCTGGCGGGCCTGGCGACGCTCGACGAAACGGCGGATCAGGAAGAAGAACACCGGCGTCAGGAACAGACCGAACACAGTCACCCCGATCATCCCGGAGAACACCGCCACGCCCATGGCATGGCGCATCTCGGAACCGGCACCGGAGGAGAACACCAGCGGTACCACACCCATGATGAAGGCGATCGAAGTCATCAGGATCGGGCGTAGACGCAGGCGGCACGCCTCCAACACCGCAGCCAGCGGGTCGAGCCCTTTGGCCTGTTCATCCTTGGCGAACTCCACGATCAGGATGGCGTTCTTGCACGCAAGCCCCACCAGTACGATCAGGCCGATCTGGGTAAAGATGTTGTTGTCGCCACCGGACACGATCACCCCGGTAATGGCCGACAGCAGGGTCATCGGCACGATCAGGATCACCGCCAGCGGCAGGCTCCAGCTCTCGTACTGCGCGGCCAGCACCAGGAACGCCAGCAGTACGCACAGCGGGAACACGAACAGCGCGGTGTTGCCCGACAGAATCTGCTGGTAGGTGAGGTCGGTCCATTCGTAGGTCATGCCGTTGGGCAGTTCCTGCTTGAGCAGCTTCTCGATGGCCGCTTCGGCCTGGCCCGAGCTGTAGCCCGGCGCTGCACCGCCGTTGATTTCGGCCGTGATGTAGCCGTTGTAGTGCATGACCCGGTCCGGGCCCGAGGTGTCACTGACCTTGAGGAAGGTCGCCAGCGGGATCATCTCGCCAAGGTTGTTGCGTACTTTCAACTGGCCAATCTGCTCGGCATCGAGACGGAACTGCTGCTCGGCCTGGACGTTGACCTGGTAGGTGCGCCCAAAGCGGTTGAAGTCGTTGGTGTACAGCGAACCCAGGTAAACCTGCAGAGTGTCGAAGATATCGTTGATCGCCACGCCGTGGGTCTTGGCCTTTTCGCGGTCGATGGCCGCATCGACCTGGGGCACGTTGACCTGATAGCTGGTGAACAAGCCGGCAAGCTCCGGCACTTCATGGCTCTTGGCGATGATGTTCTGGGTTTCTTTGTACAGCGCTTCGTAACCCAGGTTGCCACGGTCTTCGATCTGCAGGCGGAAGCCGCCGATGGTGCCCAGCCCTTGTACCGGTGGCGGCGGGAAGATCGCGATGTAGGCGTCCTGAATATCCGCAAATTGCGCGTTCAATGCCGCAGCAATGGCCGCCGCCGACTGGCTTGGGTCCTTGCGCTCGTTGAACGGCTTGAGCGGGGTGAACACGATGCCGCTGTTCGGGCTGTTGGTGAAGCCGTTGATCGACAGGCCCGGGAAGGCCACCGAGTCGGCTACGCCAGGTTGCTTGAGGGCGATCTCGCTCATGCGCTTGATCACAGCTTCCGTGCGGTCAAGGCTGGCAGCATCGGGAAGTTGCGCAAACGCCACCAGGTATTGCTTGTCCTGCGCCGGAACGAAGCCGGTCGGGGTGGACGAGAAGCCCAGGTAGGTCAGGCCCATGAGCCCGGCATAGACGAACAGCGCGATGCCGCTGCCGCGAATCACCCGGCGCACGCCGCCGACATAGCTGTGGCTGGCACGGTCGAAGAAGCGGTTGAACGGGGCGAACAGCCAGCCACCGAAGAGTTTTTCCAGCACCCGCGAGAAGCGGTCCTTGGGCGCATGGTGGTCCTTGAGCAACACGGCGGCCAGCGCCGGCGACAGGGTCAACGAGTTGAACGCCGAAATAACCGTGGAGATGGCGATGGTCAGGGCGAACTGCTTGTAGAACTGCCCCGTGAGGCCCGAGATGAACGCAGCCGGCACGAACACAGCGCACAGCACCAGCGCCGTGGCGATGATCGGCCCGGTCACTTCGCTCATGGCTTTTTGCGTGGCTTCCAGCGGTTGCAGGCCCAGGCCGATATTACGCTCGACGTTTTCCACCACCACGATGGCGTCGTCCACCACGATGCCGATGGCCAACACCAGGCCGAACAGCGACAAGGCGTTGAGCGAGAAGCCGAACAGGTGCATGACTGCGAAGGTACCGATCAGCGATACCGGCACGGCCAGCAGCGGGATGATGGACGCGCGCCAGGTTTGCAGGAACAGGATCACCACCAGCACGACCAGGATCAGCGCTTCGAACAGGGTGTGCACTACCGCCTCGATGGAGCCGCGCACGAACACGGTCGGGTCATAGACGATGCTGTAGTCCATGCCTTCAGGGAAGTCTTTCTTGAGCTCGGCCATTTTCGCCCGCACCTCGTCGGAGATGTCGATGGCGTTCGAGCCTGGGCGCTGGAAGATCGGCAGGGCCACCGCCGGCTGGTTGTTCAGCAGCGAGCGCAGGGCATATTGGCTGGAGCCGAGTTCAACCCGGGCGATGTCCTTCAAGCGAGTGATTTCGCCATCTGCACCGGCGCGGATGATGATGTTTTCGAACTCTTCCTCGTTGACCAGGCGGCCCTGGGTGTTGATCGACAGCTGGAAGCTGGTCGAGCCAGGGGCGGGCGGGGCGCCCAGCTGGCCGGCAGCGACCTGGCGGTTCTGCTCGCGGATGGCATTGACCACATCGCTGGCGGTCAGGTTGCGCGAGGCGGTCTTGTTCGGGTCGAGCCACACGCGCAGCGAGTAGTCGCCCATGCCGAACAGTTGCACGTCGCCCACACCGCCCAGCCGCGCCAGCTCATCCTTGATGTTAAGGATGGCGTAGTTGGACAGGTACAGCATGTCGTAGCGGTTATCCGGCGAAGTCAGGTGCACCACCATGGTCAGGTCGGGTGACGCCTTGTCGACAGTGATACCAATGCGGGTGACTTCCTCGGGCAGCTTGGGCTGGGTGCGGGTCACGCGGTTCTGCACCTGCACCTGAGCGTTGTCCAGGTCGGTACCCAGGGCGAAGGTGATGGTCAGCGTCAGCTTGCCGTCGGCGGTGGACTGCGAGGACATGTACAGCATGTTCTCGACACCGGTGATGGCCTGCTCAAGGGGGGCGGCCACGGTTTCGCCGATGACCTTGGGGTTGGCGCCAGGGAAGTTGGCGCGCACCACCACGGTGGGCGGGACCACTTCGGGGTATTCGCTGATCGGCAGCTGGAACAGGGCAATTGAGCCTGCGATGAGCAGCACCAGCGACAGTACCGCGGCGAAGATCGGCCGGGTAATGAAAAATTTCGAGAAGTTCATCGGTGTGATCCCTTAACCGCGAGGCGCCTGGGCGCTGGCGACTTTCACTGTGGAGCCCGCAACTTTGCTAGGCGAGTTGCTGGCCTCAAGGGCCTGGCGCTGCTGGGCGAGGGCGGCGAGGGTCTGTTCGCTGGCCATCTGGGTTTCTTCCGGGGTGACCGCCGAGCCTGGGCGCACCCGCTGCAGGCCACGGACCACGATGCGGTCGTCCTTGGCCAGGCCGCTGCGCACGATACGCAGGCCCTCAAGCTTGGGCCCAAGCTCGACGTTGCGGTAGGCCGCCTTGTTGTCCTTGTCCATTACCAGCACGAACTTCTTGCCAAGGTCGGTGCCAACCGCTTCGTCGTTGATCAGCACGGCGTCGTACTGGGCGCTGCCGACCAGCTTCAGGCGGGCATACAGGCCTGGGGTGAACTGGCCATCGCGGTTGTCGAACACCGCACGGCCACGGATGGTACCGGTGCGCGGGTTGACCTGGTTGTCGACGAAGTTCATCTGGCCCAGGTGCGGGTTGCCGTTTTCGTTGGTCAGGCCCAGGTACACCGGGGTGGCCTGGCCGCGCTGGCCTTCGCGGGCCAGCTGGGTGTACTTGAGGTACACGCGCTCGTCGGCGTCGAAGTAGGCGTAGACCTTGTCAGTGGAGACGACGCTGGTCAGCGGCGTGACATCGGCGCTGACAATGTTACCGGCGGTGAATTCGGCGCGGCTGACGCGCCCACTGATCGGCGCGGTGACGCGGGTGAAGCTCAGGTTGAGGCGGGCCAGGTCCAGTTGTGCCTGGATGGCATCGACGCCTGCACGTGCTTCGGTGGCGGCGCTGCTGCGCGACTCGGCAAGCTCGGCGGAGATTGCGTTGCTGTCGCGCAGGCGTTCGCCACGGCGGGCTTCGTTGGCGCTGCGAATGGCCGTTGCCTTGGCCTGCTTCAACTGGGCTTCAAGGCGGCGTACTTCTGCCTGGAACGGGCGCGGGTCGATCTGGAACAGCAGGTCGCCTTTTTTCACCTGGGCGCCTTCGGTGAAGGCCACCAGGTCGATCTGGCCGGAAACGCGTGGACGCACTTCGACGGTTTCCGGGGCTTCCAGGCGGCCGGTGAATTCGTCCCACTCATTGATGGGCTGTTCGATCACCTTGGCAACACTGACTTTCGGCGCGGCGGGAGCCTGCACGGCATCTGGGGTTCGGCCGCAAGCGCTGAGCACCACCACTGCCATGGCAGCGAGGGGAAAGCGCAGGGGTTTGAGTGAATGGTCCATGGAAAGCTCCGCCGGAATATTAGTAGTGGGCGGAGTGTGAGTGCCTTGCGCGTGACGCACGAATCGAACGCAGCGAAGGTTATTATCACGAGCAATGATATAAGAGCTGCTGGTATCGATAATGGCGTATGTTGCAGCGCTACCAGCCCCATCAACATCAAGGACAGACAACCACGATGGACCGTATCAAAGGTTTTTTCCGC
Organism: Pseudomonas farsensis; assembly: GCF_014268805.2. Lineage (GTDB taxonomy): Bacteria > Pseudomonadota > Gammaproteobacteria > Pseudomonadales > Pseudomonadaceae > Aquipseudomonas > Aquipseudomonas farsensis. Next base: position 2,015,044 of record NZ_JABWRF020000001.1, on the reverse strand, counting down.
GCACTGTCCGCAGGCGTGCGTGAGGCCAGCCTCTGTTTTGCTCTGGGGCTGCGCGAAAGCCTGGCCCCACGCTTGCTGCTGCCTTCGGCAGGCTGGTGCCTGCTGGTCAGTTGCATATGCGGGTATGTGTTCTACGTCAACTTTGCAGCGATCTGCGAATTCTGTGGCTGGCTTTCAGCGTTCGCAGCACTTGGCGTAGCCAACTTCGCGATACTGGCACCGGCATCAGCCACGCCGAGCATCGGCATGGGCGTCGACCCGTTGGCCTTTTTCAACCTGGGGGTGGGCGTGTTGCAGTTGGCGCTATACATCGCGGCGTTCTTCACCGCGATGATGGTCATGTTGTTTTTAGGGCTGCTGCTGATTGGCTTGCGGCTGGTGATCCACCTGGGCTTTTTCCAGAAGGTGAGGGCGTGTGTGCAGCAGCGTTACCCAGGCGTCGCTGCCGATTGTCGTGCCACCAGCCGCACGCCTTGGCGCGAGGCGCGGTATGGCCCGGCGCGCTGGTTGGGCCTGTCACGCTGGACCTTGGCGTCATTACTGATCCCGTTGTACAACGGCGTGCTGATCATCCTGTCGCTACCGTTCGTGCATATGCGCCTGTTGCTCACCCCGGCCATTGGCGGCTGCGCAGATGCGCGCGAGCAACTCGCTATCGCCAAGGCTGCGCGGGTGCGCATTCTGTTTCTGGGGCTGTTCAACATGCTGCTGGCCTGCGTGCCGGTGCTGAACCTGCTGCTGCCGGCCACGCTCAGCGCCAGCGCCTGCCATTTGTACATGCGCGCGCTGGCGGAGCAGCGTTCGGTCGAGGTGCGCGAGGTGGTGGTCAGCACTGGGGTGCAGGCCAGCGCCTGATTTCAGGCACTCTCGCGGGTTACCAGCTCGCACGCCAGCAGGTTCAGCCGTGATATTTCGGCCTCGCTGGGTACCGCGCCAAGATGCTGCAGCACCCGTAACGCCGCCACCTCGCCAATTTCACGCGAGGGTGGGCGCAGGGTGGTCAGGCTGGGTAGCAGCATCTGCGCGAAGGCGTAGTCGCCAAAGCCCATTACTGCCATGTCCTGAGGCAGTTGCAACCCGGCACGTTGCCCGGCCAGCAGGGCACCGGCGGCCAGGTTGTCGTTGGCGAAGATGATCGCTTCCGGCCTTGGCGTGCGCCGGATTAACGCCTCCATGGCCTGGCGCCCGGCCTCGAACGGTGCGATGCCTGCCGAAGGCACGAACACCCAGGGCTCAAGCCCGGCCTCGCGCAGGCAGTGGGCATAGCCGTCGCGCCGCTCCAAGGCGCTGAAGTCGCCGGCAACGCTGTTCTGTACGAAGGCAATGCGGCGGTGGCCCTGGTCGAGCAAATAGCGGCAGGCTTGCACCCCGGCATCGAAATGCACGAAACCCACCTGCAATGGCGCCCGCTCCGGCACGTAGTCCCAGATTTCGACCACCGGCACATCGGCCTGGGCGAGCATCTTTTCGGTGGCGGGGCTGTGGAAGTGGCTGGTCACCACCAGCGCTGCCGGCGACCAGCCCAGAAACGCGCGCACTGCGCTTTCTTCCTGGGCCTCGCTGAAATAGCTCGATGCCAGCAGTAGCTGATAGCCATGGCGGCTCAAGGTGTCGCTGAAAGCCTGGATGGTGTTGGCGAAGATCGGCCCGGAAATGTTCGGGATGACCATGCCGACGATGCGGCCACGCGCTGAAGCCAGCCCCCCGGCGACCAGGTTGGGTACGTACCCCAGTTGCTGCACCGCTGCCTCGATACGTTCGCGCAGCGGCTCGGAAACCTGTTCCGGCTGGTTGAAATAGCGCGACACGCTGATGGCCGAAACGTCAGCCACACGGGCCACCTCGGCCAAGGTGACGCGGCCGGCGCCGCGGCGCTTGCGCGGGGTGTCGTTGGAGTGGCTCACGTGGGGTACCTCGGCGGCCTGGGTGCAAAGCGGCGATGTTAGCGCTAACCACCGCACCTCCAGCAAAGAACCATAACGCATAAGAAGATCGTTTTTTAGTATTTGACCTGCTAACCAGCAGCGTCGAATACTGGCCTCTGTTAGCGCTAACAAGCGCTGCTGTCGGCAATCGGCTGCCACTCGCACGAGCGAGACCAGACAACCACAGCGTCTTCTTTCGTCTGGTCTTTCAGGGCAGTGAGCATCATGCAGACAAGCCGTACTTCGTCGTTTCCCAACCTACGCCGTGGCCCGCTGGCCAGCGCCATCCTGCTCGCCGCCATCGGCCACACCGCCGAGGCTGCCGAGCCGGTCGCCCTGGACGCGGTTACGGTCACCGCGACACGCCGCGAGGTACCACTGCAAAAGGTCCCGGTAGCTGTTTCGGTAGTGGACGGCGAACAGCTGGAGCGCGACAACCGCAACAATGTCGCCAGCATCGTGCAGCAGGTACCGACCCTCAACTACAGGGCAGGTGCCTCGAACAAGGACACCTCGCTGTTCATCCGCGGCGTCGGCACCATTTCCACCTCGCCGGGCGTCGAACCCACGGTGGCGACGGTAGTCGATGGCGTGGTGTTCGGCCGCCCCGGCCAGTCCACCCTCGACTTGCTCGACCTTGAGCGTATCGAGGTGCTGCGCGGCCCGCAGGGCACACTGTTCGGCAAGAATGCGTCGGCCGGTGTGCTCAATGTGGTGAGCAAGGCAATCCCGGAGCAGACACACGGCTATGTCGACTACTCGCACTTTGGCGGGGGTGATGAAAACCGCCTGCGTTTCGGCATCGGCGGACGCCTTGACGAGCACCTCAAAGGCTCGCTGAGCACCTTGTGGGGTGACTACGACGGCAACGTCGAGAACATCGCCAATGGCCATGACGTCAATGGCTACCAGCGCAAGGGCCTGCGCGGCAAGCTTGAGTTCGAACCCAGCGAAGCACTGCGCCTGACCCTGATCGGCGATTACATGAAAGGCCAGGACACCTTGCCCAGTGGCGTCGTGACCAAGGCGAGCAGTGCCTTTGCCCGCCAGCTCGGCGCAGTTGTGCCCAGCGCCCACAACCGTGACATCAACAGTGATTTCAAGACCCACGTCGAGGATGAAAACCAGGGCCTGTCGGCGCAGCTTGATTGGCAACTGGGCGACTACACCCTGACCTCGATCAGCGCTTGGCGCGGCTGGGACAACACCCAGTACCAGGACGGCGACCGCCGCGCGCTGCTGCCGGTCACCGCGTCCCACGACAAGGGCACGGTCGATTACGACCAGTACAGCCAGGAATTTCGCCTGACCTCGCCCAAGGGTGAGTTCAACGAGTACGTGCTCGGCGCCTTCTACATGCACGGCACCTCCAACGAGGTGTACCAGCGCTTGTCCGTCAACGCCGGGGTGCCCAGCAACGGCCGGGCCGACTACTCGACCCGCAACGACAGCGTGGCGCTGTTCGGCGAGAACACCTTCAACTTCACCGACGATTTCCGGGCCATCTTCGGCCTGCGCTGGACCCATGACGACCTTGAGTACGATCACCGTCGGGTTTCGACGTCGGCCACGCAAGTGCCTGGCATCCAGCCCTCGACGGCAAGTTCAGGCTCGGTCGACGAAGATGGCTGGAGCGGCCGGACCGGCTTGCAATACGACTTCACTGACAACCTCAGCGGTTATGTCACCTATTCGCGGGGCTACAAGGGCCCAGCTTACAACGTGTTTTTCAACATGCAGCCACGTGATACCGGCGCGCTGAAGCCGGAAACCTCCGATGCCTACGAAATCGGCCTCAAGAGCACGGCGCTGGACAACCGTCTGGTGGCCAACCTCGCGGTCTTCCACACCGACTACGACAATTACCAGGCCAACTTCTTCGACACCGTGGCCAACCAGGTGGTCACCCGCCTGGTCAACGCCGGCAAGGTCAATACCCAAGGCGTGGAACTGGACGCCAGCCTGCAGGCCACCCGGCAACTGAAACTGTCGGCGGCAGTGGCTTATACCAAGGCGCGGGTCGACCACTTCAACTGCCCGGCAGGGGCTGCAGCAAACTGCAATATCGACGGCGGCCACCTGCCATTTACCCCTGATTGGAAAACCTATGTCCGCGCCGACTACAGCATCCCGCTGAACAACGGCCTGGACCTGGAGCTTTCCAGCGACTTCAGCTGGCAGGATGCGGTGCAGTTCAGCCTCGACCAGAACCCAGACACCGTGCAGGGCGCCTATGGCAGCTGGAACGCCAGCATTGCCCTGGCCGATTACAACGAGGGGTGGCGCGTGGCATTGCTGGGCAAGAACCTGGGCGACAAGTCCTACGCGCAGATGCTGGCCAGTGGTGGCGACTACATCTACCGCTCGGTGCCCCGCGATGATGGCCGCTACTTCGGCGTGCAGGTGCGCAAAGACTTCTAACCGCCATCGCACAGTCCTGTGCCGGCCTCATCGCAGGCTGTCGCCAGCTCCCACAGAGACCGCGTCAACCGCGACATCCGAGTCTGGCGCAGATCCCTGTGGGAGCTGGCGACAGCCTGCGATGAGGCCGGCACAAGGCTGCACAGCTCACGTTTTCGATCAAAATGCAGAGGTATTCCATGACCCGCCAACTCAGCTTGGGCGCCTTCCTTATGGCTACCGGCCACCATGTCGCTGCCTGGCGCCACCCCGACGTACCAGCCGACCCGCTGGATTTCAGCGTCTACCGCCGCGCCGCGCAGGTTGCCGAAAGCGCCTGCTTCGACGCGTTGTTCGTGGCCGACAGCGTGGCGGCCCCAAGCGATGCCTTGGCCAGCCACAGCGCCCGCTCGGTGTACTTCGAGCCTTTGACGCTGTTGTCTGCACTGAGCGTCGTCACCGAGCGCATCGGCCTCATTGCCACCGCCACCACCAGCTACAACGAGCCGTACCATGTAGCACGCAAGTTCGCCTCCCTCGATCACCTGTCGGGCGGGCGCGCCGGTTGGAACCTGGTCACCTCCGATGCCGCCGCCGAAGCTGGCAATTTCGGCCGCCAAGCGCATATCGGCCATGCCGACCGCTATGCCCGCGCCCGCGAATTCCAGCAGGTAGTGCAGGGCCTTTGGGACAGCTGGGCCGACGATGCCTTCGTGCGCGACAAGGCCACCGGCCAGTTCCACCGGCCCGATGGTGTGCGGGCGCTGGCTCACAGCGGCGAGCACTTCCGGGTCAAAGGCCCGCTCAACGTGGCCCGCGCGCCCCAAGGCCGGCCTGTGCTGGTGCAAGCGGGGTCTTCTGAAAGCGGCCGCGAGCTTGCTGCGCAAAGCGCCGAAGTGGTGTTTACCGCGCAGCCATCGCTGGGCGCAGCGCAAGCCTTCTACGCTGACCTGAAAGGCCGCCTGGCAGGTTACGGGCGTTGCAAGGATGACCTGAAGATCATGCCCGGCGTGTACGTGGTAGTCGGGCGCAGCGAAGCCGAAGCGCAAGACAAGGCAGAACGCTTCCAGGCCCTGGTCGACCCAAGGGTTGGCGTGGCATTGCTTGGGCGCATGCTGGGTAATTTCGACCTGTCGGGTTATCCGCTGGATGGCCCGCTGCCCGAGTTGCCGTCCACCGAGGATGGCCAGCGCAGCCGCCAGCAGCTACTCACCGAGCTTGCCGGTAGTGAAGGCCTGACCCTGGGCCAGCTCGGCCAGCGCATCGCGGGGGGACGGGGGCATTTCAGCCTGATCGGCACCCCAACGCAGATCGCCGACCAGTTGCAGGCCTGGTTCGAAGGCCATGCGGCGGATGGCTTCAACATTCTGGTGCCGCACCTGCCGCAGGGCCTTGAAGACTTTGCCCAATGGGTGGTGCCCGAGCTGCAGCGCCGAGGGCTGTTTCGTTCCCATTATCAAGGGCGCACCTTGCGTGAACATCTCGGCCTGCAGCGGCCGGCCAATCCGTACTTCAGTTGATCAACCGCACGGGGGCTACTTGTGGCTTATAAAAATCAATTAGTTACAGCGCTTTATTAGGAGTTCACATGACATACCGCGCCAACCCTGAGCGCTATTCGCGTATCCCGTACCGCCGCGTCGGCCGCAGCGGCCTGGTATTGCCAGCCTTGTCGTTGGGCCTGTGGCACAACTTCGGCGATGCCACCCCCATCGACACTCAGCGCGCGTTGCTGCGTACCGCGTTCGATGCTGGCATCAACCATTTCGACCTGGCCAACAACTACGGCCCGCCCTATGGCAGCGCCGAAACCAACTTCGGCCGTCTGCTGCGCGAGGACCTGCGCGGCTACCGTGACGAGCTGATCATCTCCAGCAAGGCCGGTTGGGACATGTGGCCGGGGCCCTACGGGCAGGGCGGCAGCTCGCGCAAGTATCTGCATGCCAGCCTCGACCAGAGCCTGAAACGCCTGGGCCTGGACTACGTCGATATCTTCTACTCGCACCGCTTCGACCCCGACACGCCGCTGGAAGAAACCGCCATCGCGCTGGCCGATATCGTGCGCCAGGGCAAGGCGCTGTATATCGGCATTTCCTCGTACTCCGCAGGCAAAACCCGTGAAATCGCTTCGCTGCTTGACGCGCTGAACGTCCCTCTGCTGATCCACCAGCCGTCCTACAACCTGTTCAACCGCTGGATCGAGGGCGATTTGCTTGAGGCTACCGATGACCTCGGCGCCGGGGTGATCGTCTTCACCGCGCTGGCACAGGGCCTTTTGACCGACAAGTACCTGCACGGCATCCCCGCCGATGCCCGCGTCAACCGCGCAGGCGGTGGTTCGCTGCTGGCGCAGCACCTGAGCGAAACCAATTTGCAGCGCGCCCGTGCCCTCAACGAAATCGCTCGTCGCCGCGGCCAGAGCCTGGCCCAGTTGGCCTTGGCCTGGACCCTGCGCGACAAGCGGGTCAGTTCTGCGCTGATCGGCGCCAGCCGGCCGGAGCAGATCAGTGAGAACGTCGCCGCCCTCGACAACCTGACGTTCAGCGCCGAAGAGCTCGCTGAAATCGACCAGCACGCCGTCGAAGGCGGTATCAATTTGTGGGAAAAGCCCTCGACCGACTGGAAGGACTAAGCCATGCGACTGTTAAGTTTCACCGTGCTGCTACTGGCGGCACTGGCAGGCCTGGCCCAGGCCGCCGACCCCGCCAGCTTGCGCATCGGTTACCAGAAAGGCTCGATCAGCCTGGTGCTGGCCAAGCAGCACCGCTTACTGGAGCAGCGGTTTACTGGCACTCAGGTGCAATGGATCGAGTTTCCGGCAGGCCCGCAGATGCTCGAAGCGCTGAACATCGGTAGCCTGGATATCGGCTCGACGGGGGATATCCCGCCGATTTTCGCCCAGGCCGCCGGTGCCGACCTGCTGTACATCGGTGCAGAGCCGCCCAAGCCACGCGCAGAGGTCATTCTGGTGCCTGCGCAAAGCCCGATCACCTCGGTGGCGGCGCTCAAAGGCAAGCGGATTGCCTTGCAGAAAGGTTCCAGCGCCCACAACCTGGTGCTGCGTGCGCTGGCCAACGCCGGGTTGAGCATGACCGACGTGCAGCCGGTGTATCTGGCCCCGGCCGATGCACGGGCCGCGTTCGAGCGCGGTAGCGTCGATGCATGGGCGATCTGGGACCCGTTCTATTCGGCGATCGAACTGGAAGGGAAGGCGCGCTTGCTGGCGGACGGGCAAGGGCTGGGCCTGTCCGGGCCGTTCATGCTGGGGGCACGGCCTTATGTGCAGGCCAATGCCGTGTTCGTCGCTCAGGTACTCGATGAAATCAACCAGGCCGAGGCGCTGACCCGCAGTGACGAGACCGGCAGCATCAAACTGCTGGCAGCCTTTATGGGCTTGCCGGAGGCCGTGGTCCAGCGCAGTTTCAGCCACCGCCCGGCCTCGCCGGTGCTGCCGGTGACCGATGAGATCGTCGCGGCGCAGCAGAAGACTGCGCAGCTGTTCTTCGATAACCGGCTGCTGCCTGAACCTGTGGAGGTGGCGGCGGCGGTGTGGCGCAGGCCCTAGTGTGCGATTCGGTGCTTCACTCAGGATTGAAGTCCCTATCGCATTGGATGAGTGGGTTTGCCTTAAGCCGATTGTGAACCGCCGTAGAGATTTCAATACTGGCAGAGGCAACAGTTCCAGAGCCCACGGGAGCTGTCCTCTCAGCCAAGTCTGATTGCGGTGCCGCCTGGACTAGTTCTGAACGCGCCGTGCTGGTAAGCACTTAAGTCGTTCGGGTTGGCGGCTCTTGCGGCCAGTGCGTTGCCCCAGAAAGACAGGCCATCAAGTCGGTTTTTCAGGTTATTGATGTAGGGAACGCTGACAGAAATACCCAGTGCATCGGCCTGTTTTGCGAGGAACAGCTCGTTGCGTGTTTCAAGAAAGCTGTCCAGGTTTACTTGAGTGACATAGACCACGGCATCGCGGTTCTGTGGGTTAGCGTTCACTTCGAAGAGAGAGGTAGTCCGCATCGTTCGGCGGGTGGTAGTCTCCGCCTGGTCTTGAGCATGGCGACCTCGCCCCACGGTTTTGATGGTCGTTGTGGTCAGCGTTTCATAATGGTCTACCTCGAAACGTCTATGAATTGCGCTCCTCGTGGGCCGAAAAGCACCGGGCGTCTTAGGGGCGACATTGGCAACAGCTGGCGCAGGCTTGACCAGAGCCAGTACATGCCCGCTTGGGTCGCAGTGATTGATCGGGTCAGCGCTGCAATACGCATAGGCATTCACCCTCCCACTCCCAAACGGGGCCCAGCTGTCGGGCGAGTGAAACCGCATCAACGCCGGGCTGTAGGCGCGATATCCATTACCCAGCAGATAGCACGCGGATGTCGCCTCGTAGTATTCCCCATTGAAGCCGCACAGTGGTCGGGCTGACTGGGGCGCCGGGTTTTGGCCGTACGCCGTATAGGCCTGGGCTGGCGTTGTGTCGCCATTGAATTTGACAAGGACTGAGTGGTGGTCGTCGGTTGCGAGCACCCCGTTGCCACCAGATAGGCTGAGTTCAGCCAGTGGCCTGTCGTTGTCACGTAGAATACTGCGTAGTTGCAGGCCGTGTTCAAACGTTACTAATTTGTTGTTCTGATAAAAGAACCGAACACGGGTGGCCAGGCGTCCCATATAGCGCTCCTGATTGGTGGTATTACGGGGATTGGCATTCCAATAAACTGTGGTGCGAGACTGTATAGATAGCAACTGGCACAAATGACAGGTCATGCGCTTCTGGCGCAGGTGGCGTGGTGGAGGTGGGCGTGCGCTGAGCACACGACCCTTTAGGCGTAGTTCGATAGGCGCTTGTCTCTGCTGCTTGAATCCTATGAGTGTTAGGCCGGCACCATCGCAAAGCCCACACCAAAGCGGTTCCAGGCATTGATGGTGGCAATCGCCAGGGTCAGATTGGTCACCTCGTTGGGCGAAAAATGCTCGAACAACGCTTCGTACTCTGGCTGTGGCGCGCCGCGCACCGGGAGCTGGGTCAGGCTCTCTACCCACGCCAGCGCCGCACACTCGCGTGGGGTGAAGAAGCGGGTTTCGCGCCACACGCTCAGGGTTTGCAGACGCGCCTCGGTTTCGCCAGCCTTGCGTGCATCGTTAGCATGCAGGTTGATGCAGTAAGCGCAGCCATTGAGCTGCGAGGCGCGCAGGCGCACCAGCTCAAGCAGCGAATGCTCAAGGCCGGAACCTATGACCGCTTGCTCGAGGGCAAGCATTGCCTTGTAGGCCTCCGGAGCCTGCTTGGCCCATTCGATACGTTCATGCATGGCGTTTCTCCGCTTGGTTGAAAAGATGGCGTTACCTTAGCGCTGGGCCGCAAAACCCCGAATAGCCAATACGAACGTTTGCCAGGGGGCCAATGGCGGCATTCAGGTGGCCACTGGGTTGCATCCAATATCTTCATTTCTGCAGGCGCCCGGCACTGGGGATAATGACGCGGTCTTTCAGCGAGTACCGAGTCATGCCCCAACCGATGTCCGCTTCTTACCGTCAATGCCTGCAGGCGATTCAACCATGAGGGGCGCACTTGACCTGCTGCTGGTGGTGCTCCTGGCGCTGAACCTGCGGCCGATCCTCACCAGCATCGGGCCGTTGCTTGAACCCATGCGCCAGAGCACCGGCCTGGGTTATCAGCAGGCCGCCTTGCTGACGGCGTTGCCGGTGTTGTGCATGGGCCTGGTGCCGTTGTTGCAGCCGTGGCTGCGGCGCTGGTTGAGCGAGCACGCCGGCATGCTCGCCGGGCTGTCGGCGATTGCCCTGGCTTGCCTGTGGCGCTTGCAGTTGGGGAGCGCGGGCGCGTTGATTGCCAGTGCGGTGCTGGCGGGGCTGGGCGTTGCGGTGGTGCAAGGCATGATGCCGGGCTTGGTCAACCGCTGGTTCCCCGGGCGCCTGGCTGCAGCCATGGGGCTGTACTCGGCAGCACTGATGAGTGGCGGCGGCTTGGCCGCACTGCTGGGGCCGTCGATCAGTGCGTACTTTGGCCGCTGGCAGGTGGGGCTTGGGCTGTGGGCAGTGCCGGCGGTGCTGGCACTGTGCGCTTGGCTGGTGCTGCGCCCGCGTAAAGAAGCCACGACGTTGGGCGGTGCTGCGCGCGGGCATTGGTTCGGCAACCGCCGGGCGTGGTTGCTGGCGCTGTACTTCGGGCTGATCAATGGCGGCTATACCAGCATGGTCGCGTGGCTGCCGGCCTATCACCTGGAGCACGGCGGCACCGCCCAGGGTGGTGGCGAGCTGGTGGGGCTGATGACTGTGTTCCAAGTGGCTGGTGCATTGGGGCTGCCACTGCTACTGCGGCGCCTGACTGACCGCCGGCCGGGGTTATGGTTGGCATTGCTGGTGCAATTGGGTGGTTTTTCCGGGCTGCTGCTGGCACCGGGCAGTGCCATGGGCCTGTGGGTGGCGATGATCGGGCTGGGCCTGGGCGCCTGCTTCAGCCTGAGCCTTACCCTGACGATCGAGCACCTGCGCACGCCGGCCGAGGCGGGCAGCCTGGCAGCGTTCGTGCAGGGGGTCGGCTTTATCGTGACGGGCATCGTGCCGTACATCACCGGTTGGCTACGCGATGTCAGCGGCGATTTCCAGGCTTCCTGGGCGCTGCTTACCTGCACAGTGCTGGCCATGCTGGTGGTCACGGCATGCTTTGCGCCCAATGGCTATCGCCAGGCGATAGAGCGCAGGGGCCAAGAGGTAACGACTGCTGCGGTCAACTGAGCACGTGCAGGGTGTCGGCGACTCGGTCCAGGGCCGGGTCGATGTCCAGCAGCTCGATAGCGCCAAAGCCCATCAGTAGCCCCGGTTGCAGCGGGGCTTGGCTGAAAAATGGCGCCAGGGAATACAAGCCCACTTCGGCCCTGCGCGCCAGGCTGATCAACCGTTCTACATCGACGCCGGGGTTGGCCAGGGCACTGAGGTGAAAGCCTGCGCTGGCCGGTACTGCGCGTAACCACGGCGCAAGATCGCCGTTGATGCGTGCCAGGATGCGCTCGCGGCGTGCGCTGTAGACATCGTGGCAGCGGCGGATATGGCGGCTCAAGTGGCCTTCGCTGATAAACCGCGCCAGCGCCCACTGCGGCAAGCTCGGGCTGTGCCAGTCGGTCAGTTGCTTGGCCACACAGGCAGCCTGCATCACCGCTGGCGGCAGCACTGTGTAGCCCAGGCGCAGCTCGGGCAGCAGGGTTTTGGAGAAGGTGCCCACGTAGGCAACCAGCCCGTTGCGGTCCAGGCGCTGCAAGGCTTCGGCGGCAGGGCCCTGGTAGCGGAATTCGCAGTCGTAGTCATCCTCGATGACCAGTGCGCCCAGTTCGGCGGCGCGCGCCAGCAGCGCATGGCGGCGCGGCTCGGCCATCGGCATGCCCAAGGGGAACTGGTGCGAAGGCGTGACGTAAATCAGCCGCGTGCCAGCGGCAATCTGCTCGACGCACATGCCCTGGTCATCCACCGCTACCGACTGCACATCGGCGCCCAAGGCCAGGAACAGCTGGCGCGCCGGTGGGTAGCCGGGGTCTTCCATGGCCACTTTGCTGCCGGGCTCGATCAGCACTCGGGCGATCAGGTCCAGCGCCTGCTGGGCGCCGTTGCACACCAGTACATCGCTGGCGCTGCAATGCACGCCGCGGGCAAAGGCAATGTGGTGGGCGATCGCCTCGCGCAGTTCGGTCAGACCTTGTGCGGCGAACTTGAGCTCGCGGTGGTGCTGGCTGCGGCGCAGGGCGTATTGCATGCAGCTACGCCACTGGTCGTACGGGAACTGCGCCTTGCTGGAGGCGCCGCCAATGAAGTCGTAGCGCGAGGGCCCATCCAGCCCGCGCAGGCTTAACACCGTGGCACGCGAGCGCCAGCGTTCTAGCATGTCGGCACCGGCCAGCTGTGCGCCTTGGGCGGGGGGCGGTTGCAGCGCTCGGCGCGGGCTGATGAAGGTGCCGCGCCCGACTACGCCGCTGATCAGGCTCTCGTAGGTCAGGCGTGAATACGCCTCAGCCACGGTCTTGCGCGAAACCCCCAGTTGCTCGGCCAGCAGGCGGGTAGGGGGTAACTGGGTGCCAGCAGCCAGGTGGCCACTGTCGATACCCTCGCGCAGTTGCTGGTAGAGCTGGTCGGCGAGGCCTTTACGGCCTTCAAGGCGAATGTGCAGTTCCATGGGGGGGCCCGCAGGGTTGTCAGGGGGCAGGCAGTTCAGCCGGCCATTTTCTCGATCAATGCCCACAGCTGTGGGTCATCGAAATTGTCGATTACCAGCTGTGCGCCGGCTTCATGCAGACGCTCGGCAGTTTGCGTGGTAGCCACCCCCACGGTAAAGATGCCGGCGCCGCTGGCGGCCTGGACTCCAGGCAGGGAATCTTCGAAGGCCAGGGCTTGGCCAGCCGGTGCCTTGAGCCGCTGCAACCCGGTGAGGTAGGGCAGTGGGTCGGGCTTGGGGCGCTCCAGCTCATCGGCTACCAGCACATGCTCGAACCAGTCACCCAGGCCCATGCCAGTGAGCATGTGCTCGGCATTGAGCCGTGGTGCGTTGGTGACGACGCACATGCCGATGCGGTGTTCACGGGCGTAGCTCAGCAGGCGCAGCAGGCCAGGCAAAGGCTCAAGTTCTGGCGACAACTCGCGAAAAAGCGCCTCTTTGCGCTCGGCCAAGGCCTGGCGTTGCCGGGCATCGGCCTGGGGGAACAGTTCGGCGAACAGCTCGCCGTTGGACCGCCCGCTGATGCGTGCATCGAACTGCGCCTGGCTGAGTTCGCGGCCGTCGTAGTCGTGCAGCAATGTGCGCAAGGCCTGCAGGTGCAGGGTGTCGGTGTCGGTGAGGGTTCCGTCGAGGTCGAACAGCAAGGCGGTCAGCATCGGGCATCCTGATCAAGGAGAAACAATTCAGCAGCATCATAGCCAAAGCCGCCGATGAAGGGGGCTGTTCAGTGTTTCAAGAAAAGAGTACAAATGTGCTCTATGGACAACTTATCCCCCAAACGCCGTGCCATCCTCGGTTTCATTCGCGAGCGCATCACCGATCAAGGCCAGCCACCGTCGCTGGCCGACATCGCCGAGCGCTTCGGTTTTGCCTCGCGCAGCGTCGCACGCAAGCACATAACCGCCCTGTGCCAGGCCGGCTACATCGACGTCACGCCCAACCAGGCGCGTGGCATTCGCCTGGCCGAGCCCCTGCGCCGCCCCGAAATCCTCGAAGTGCCGGTGCTCGGCCAGGTGGCTGCCGGTGCGCCCATCGGCCCAGACCTCGGCATCCACGAGCAATTGATGCTCGACCCCAGCCTGTTCCGGCGTACGCCCGACTACCTGCTGAAGGTGCGCGGCGACTCAATGGTCGATGACGGTATCTTCGACGGTGATCTGGTCGGCATCCTGCAACAGGCGGATGCCCGCGATGGCCAAATTGTCGTCGCCCGGCTGGATGGCGAGGTCACCATCAAGCGCTTGCAGCGCACCCGCGAAGGTTTTCGGCTGCTTCCACGCAACCCCAACTACCAGCCCATCGATGTGGGCCCAGAGCGCGAATTCTTTATCGAAGGCGTGTTCTGTGGCCTCTTGAGGCGTGACTGATGGGCGCCGTGGTTGCGCTCGACCGGCTGCTCGACCAACGCCAGGTATGGCGTGGGCGGCAGGCTCAGGCGCGGCCGCAGGGCTTGCAGCCCAGTGGCTATGGTGCGCTGGATCAGCGCCTGCCCGATGGTGGCTGGCCGCCTGCGGCGCTCAGCGAACTGCTGTTGGCCAGCCCCGGTTGTGGCGAGCTGCAGCTGCTTTGGCCAACCTTGGCGCGGCTCACTGGCGCGGGCGAGCGCGTGGTGCTGGTGGCGCCACCGTTCATTCCCTACGCCCCGGCCTGGCAGGCAGCAGGGGTCGACCTGCGCTGGCTGGCCCAGGTCGAGGCCGATAATGCCGAGGCCCTGTGGGCTGCCGAACAGTGCCTGCGCTCGGGCAGCTGCGCTGCCGTGCTGTGCTGGCCGGAACGCGCCGAGGACCGCGCGTTGCGCCGCTTGCAGGTAGCCGCCGAAACCGGTAACGCGCTGGCCTTCGCCTGCCGACCGCAGCAGGCGGCCCATAACCCATCGCCGGCTGCGCTGCGCATTGCCATTGACGCCCGCCCTGCGCAGTGGCGGGTCATCAAGTGCCGTGGCGGGCTGCCGCCGGCGCTGCCCATCGCCTCTGCGCAGCGCAGCTGACCGCTATGCTCTGGGCCTGCATCCTGTTCCCGCAGTTGGCGCTGGACAGCATCCTGCGTGAGCGCGACGACGCCGACGCACCGCTGGTACTGATCAGCGGCCCTGTGCAACGGCGAGTGCTGCAAGCGGTGAACCCCGCGGCTGCCAAGCTTGGTTTGCGTGCCGGCCAGGCATTGACCGCAGCGCGTGCCTTGGCCGACGGTTTCACCTGCGTCGAGGCTGACCCTGCGCGCATCGAGCAACTGCAACAGTTATTGGCCACCTGGGCCTATCGTTTCAGCGCCCAGGTGAGCCGGCATTACCCCCGCGCCTTGTTGCTGGAGGTGGGTTCGAGCCTGCAATTGTTTGGCCCCTGGCCGGCATTTGAGGCGCGCCTGCGCCAAGAGCTTGCCGAACTGGGCTTGCGCCAGCGCATTGTGCTGGCCAGCAACCCCGTAGCGGCGCGCATGTTGGCCAACGCCCACGATGGCCTTGCCGTGACCGACCCCAATGATACCCGCGCCGCCTTGCTCAACCTGCCCATAGACCGCGCGGGGCTGCCCGCCGATACCCGCGAGGCGCTGATGCGCATGGGTTTGCGCAGGCTCGGCGAGGTCATGGCGCTGCCGCGTGATGCCCTGGCCAAGCGGTTCAGCGCGCAGGTGCAAGTGCACCTGGACCAACTGTTCGGCCTGCGCAACCTGGGGCTGGGTTTCTACCTGCCGCCCGACCGTTTCGAGGCGCGGCTAGAGCTCAATTTTGATGTCGAGTCGCACCAGGCGTTGCTGTTCCCGCTACGCCGGCTACTCAACGACCTGGCGGCGTTTCTGGCCGGGCGCGATTGCGGCGTGCAGCGCTTTGCACTGCACCTTGAGCACCACGAAGGCGCCGCAACTGTGCTGCTGGTCGGTCTGCTGGCTGCAGAACGCGATGCGGCGATGCTGTTCGAGCTGGCCCGTGGGCGGCTTGAAGCGCTGACCTTGCGCGCCCCGGTACGCACCCTGCGGCTGCTGGCTGATGATCTGCCAGCCTTTGTGCCCCAGCACCAGGCGCTGTTCGACCCCCGTGCGCAGCAGAGCCAACCCTGGGAGCAACTGCGCGAGCGCTTGCGGGCGCGGTTGGGGGATGACGCCGTCAAAGGCTTGCGCGCCGAGGCCGATCACCGCCCCGAGTGCGCCTGGCAAGGGGCCGAGCAGGGCGCACCGGGTGCCTTGCTGGCGCCGCCGGGCAGCCGCCCCGGCTGGCTGCTGCCCGAACCCCGGCTGTTGTCCGAGGCAGGGCTGCAACTGCTCGGGCAGGCCGAGCGTATCGAGTCCGGTTGGTGGGATGGTGGCGATGTGCGCCGGGATTACTACCGGATCGAAACCCGCGACGGCCTGCGGGGCTGGGCCTACCGCGACCTGGCCCAGCCCGGCCCGCTGTGGCTGCAGGGCTGGTTCGCATGAGCGGCGCGGGCTACGCCGAGCTGCACTGCCTGTCCAGTTTCAGCTTTCAGCGCGGCGCCTCAAGCGCCGACGAGCTGTTTCGCCGCGCCCGCGAGCAGGGCTACCAGGCCCTGGCGATTACCGACGAATGCACCCTTGCCGGCATTGTGCGGGCTTGGCAGGCGGCCAAGGAGCATGGCCTCAAGTTGATCGTTGGCAGCGAAATACAGGTGCAGCAGGGGCCAAAGCTTGTGTTGCTGGTGGAAAACCTGGCGGGCTACCAGAACCTCTGTGCGCTGATCACCCAGGCGCGGCGCCGGGCCGAGAAGGGCAGCTATCAGGTGCTGGCCGAAGACCTCGCCGCCCACCAGCATGGCTTGCTGGCACTGTGGGTGCCGGGCGCTGCGCCCGATGCCATTGCCGGGCAGCACTTGCTCGATGTATTCGGTGAACGGCTATGGCTGGCGGTGCACCTGCATCGAGGCGCCGATGACGACGCGCGCCTTGCGCATTTGCAGGCGCTTGGCGGGCAACTGGGTATCCCGTTGGTGGCCTGTGGCGATGTGCATATGCACGCCCGCGGGCGCCGCGCGTTGCAGGACTGCATGACGGCCATCCGCGCCCATTGCAGCGTGGCGCAGGCCGGGCAGTATCTGTTCGCCAATGGCGAACGCCACCTGCGCCCGCTGGAACAGCTTCAGGCGCTGTACCCCGCCCCGTTGCTGGCCACTTCCGTGGCGATTGCCGAGCGCTGCAATTTCGACCTGAGCCAATTGCAGTATCAATACCCTCGCGAGCTGGTCCCCGAGGGCCACACGCCGGCCAGTTGGCTACACACGCTCTGCGAGCAGGGCCTGCCACGGCGCTGGCCACAGGGGCCGAGTGCGCAGGTGCGTGAAGTGCTGGCCAAGGAACTGGCGCTAATCGAAGAGCTGGGCTACGAAAGCTACTTTCTCACCGTGCACGATATCGTCACCTTCGCCCGCAACCAGCACATTCTCTGTCAGGGCCGTGGCTCTGCGGCCAACTCGGTAGTGTGCTTCGTGCTGGGCATCACCGAACTCGATCCCATGGAACATCGGCTGCTGTTCGAGCGTTTTCTGTCGCGCGAACGCAACGAGCCGCCAGACATCGACGTGGACTTCGAGCACAACCGCCGTGAAGAGGTGATCCAGTACGTATTCCGCCGCTATGGCCGGCATCGCGCCGCACTTACAGCGGTAGTCAGCAGTTACCACGCAGCCGGCGCTGTGCGCGATGTGGCGCGGGTGCTGGGCCTGCCAGCAGATCAGGTGGATGCCTTGGCCAAGTGCTGTGGGCGCTGGAGTGACCGGATTCCCGACGCAACCCGCCTGGCCGAGGCCGGGTTCGATGCGCAAAGCCCGTCGCTGCGGCGCATTCTGGTGCTGGCCGGCGAGTTGATCGGTTTCCCGCGGCACCTGTCGCAACACCCCGGCGGTTTTGTCATCTCCCAGCAGCCGCTGCATGAGCTGGTGCCGATTGAAAACGCGGCCATGCCTGAACGCACGGTGATCCAGTGGGACAAGGACGACCTGGACATGGTCGGGTTGCTCAAGGTCGATGTGCTGGCCCTGGGCATGCTCAGCGCCTTGCGCCGCTGTTTCGACCTGCTGGCGCTGCACCGGGGGCGTGAGCTGACACTGGCCAGCATCCCCCCAGAAGACCCGGCCACCTACGCGATGATCAGCCGCGCCGAAACCATGGGGGTGTTCCAGATCGAGTCGCGGGCGCAAATGGCCATGCTGCCCCGGCTCAAGCCTGCAACCTTCTATGACCTGGTCATCGAGGTGGCGATTGTGCGCCCGGGGCCGATTCAGGGCGACATGGTCCACCCGTATTTGCGCCGTCGCTTGAAGCAGGAACCGGTGACTTACCCCTCGGAAAAACTGCGCGAGGTGTTTCAACGCACCCTTGGCGTACCGCTGTTTCAGGAACAGGTCATGGAGCTTGCCATGGTCGCCGCCGACTACAGCCCAGGCGAAGCGGACCAACTGCGCCGCAGCATGGCGGCCTGGAAGCGCCACGGCGGGCTGGAACCGCACCGCGAGCGGTTGATCGACGGCATGCTGCGCAATGGCTACGAGCTGGCCTTCGCCGAGCGTATTTTCGAGCAGATCAAGGGGTTTGGCAGTTACGGCTTCCCCGAGTCCCACGCCGCAAGCTTCGCCTTGCTGTGCTATGCCAGCAGTTGGCTCAAGTGCCATGAGCCGGCGATTTTCACCTGCGCGCTGGTCAACAGCTGGCCCATGGGGTTCTACAGCCCTGATCAGTTGCTGCAAGAGGCGCGGCGCCTGGGTATCGAGGTGCGCCCGGTGGATGTGTTCCATAGCCAGTGGGATTGCACCCTGGAGCCGCTGCAAGGTGACGAACTGGCGATTCGCTTAGGCTTGCGGCAGATCCGCGGCTTCAGTGAGGCCGACGCCCGGCGCCTGGAACAAGCCCGCGCGCAAGCGCCCTGGCGTGATATCGAAGACCTGTGCCAGCGCGCCGGCCTCGACCAGCGGGCCCGCGCCCGGCTGGCCGATGCCGGCGCGCTCCGGGCCATGGCGCGTGACCGTCATCAGGCCCGCTGGCAGGTCGCGGCAGTGCAGGCGCAGTTGCCGTTGTTCGCCCAGGTGCAGCCCGTGGCCGAGCAGGCGGTGGAGCTGCCGGCCCCGACTGTGGGCGAGGATCTGCGGGCTGATTACGACACCTTGGGCACGACCTTGGGCCCGCACCCGCTGACCCTGCTGCGTGCCCGCCTGCGTGCGCTGGGTTGTCGCAGCTCGGCCGAGTTGGACGGCCTGGCCCATGGCGACAGTGTCGCCGTTGCCGGTATCGTTGTCGGCCGCCAGCGCCCGCAGACGGCCAGCGGGGTGACCTTCGTCACCCTTGAAGACGAACACGGCATGCTCAATGTGGTGGTGTGGCGCGAGCTGGCCGAGCGCCAACGCCGTGCGCTGGTGGGCTCGCAATTGCTCAAGGTCAGTGGGCGGCTGGAGCAGGAAAACGGCGTGCGCCACCTGATTGCACGGCGGTTGGAGGATGTCAGCCAGTTGTTGCAGGGATTGGATGTGCGTAGCCGCGATTTCCACTGAGGTCGAATCCATGTTCCAGTCTCCACGCGATCTAGCGTAGGAGCGGCCTTGTGTCGCGAAAGGGCTGCGTAGCGGCCCCGGCGATTTTGCATGAGGTCAAGATCCTGGGGCCGCTACGCAGCCCTTTCGCGGCACGAGGCCGCTCCTACACAGGGACTTTGTCGTACGTGGGCTACACCATCGCCAACCGCTGCTTGCGCGTGGGCGGTGCAAATGCCCGGTCAATCTCCTGCAAATCCTGCTCACTGAGCACCAAGTCCGCCGCCGCCGCATTTTGCTGCACATGGGCAGGGCTCACTGCCTTGGGGATGGCAATCACGCCCTCCTGGCGGGTTACCCACGCAAGGCTCACCTGTGCAGGCGTGGCACCATGGCGTTCGCCGATCTGCGCAAGCACCGGGTCGCGCAACAAACGCCCAGCCTGGGCCAGTGGGCAGTAGGCCATGGTCGGCATGTGCTGCGCCTGGCTCCATGGCAGCAGGTCGAACTCAATGCCGCGCTCAGCCGGGTTGTACAGCACTTGGTTGGTCGCACAGGCCGGGTTGTTCAGCTCGTGCAGGTCGTCCAGATCGAAATTCGACACCCCCCAACGGCGGATCTTGCCTTGCTCGATCAGGCGCTCGAAGGCTTCCACGGTCTCTTCAAGTGGGTACTGGCCGCGCCAGTGCAGCAGGTACAGGTCGATGCAGTCGGTGCCAAGGCGCTTCAGGCTGCGTTCGCACGCCTCGGGCACGCCGCGCCGGCTGGCGTTGTGCGGGTAGACCTTGCTGACCAGAAACACTTTGTCCCGGCGCCCGGCGATGGCCTTGCCCACGACTTTTTCGGCGCCGCCCTCGGCATACATTTCGGCCGTGTCGACCAAGGTCATGCCCAGTTCGATGCCCTGTTGCAGCGCCGCCACCTCGGCGCGCTGGTTGCCGGGGTCGTCACCCATGTACCAGGTGCCTTGGCCAATGGTTGGCACTTGGGCGCCGGCCAGATTCACGTATCGCATGTCACCTCCTGAGGATGGGTATGGGCAAGCAGCACGTCGAGCAGTGCCTCGGCCGCCCTGGACAGTTTGTGGTCGGCCAGGGCGATGACGCCTATGCGCCGTTGCACCGCAGGCTCCACCAAGGGGACGCAGCAGGCGCCAAGTTCGCGCATCTGTTCGATACACAGCGCAGGCACTGCACTCACGCCCAAGCCGCTGGCGACCATGCGCCCAACTGTAGCCAGTTGATGGCTCTCGAACGCCACCGCCAGCTTGCCATGGTCGGCGGCCACCTGCTGCTCAAGCAGCAAACGCACCGCCGAGGGCCGTTGCAGGGCGACGAAGTCTTCGGCCAATAGCTCGACCCAGCGCACTTGAGCCTGCTGGGCCAGCGGCGAATCGGCAGGCACCACGGCCACGAATCGGTCCATGTACAGCGGGTAGAAGCGCAGCGCAGCGCTGCTGTCGGGTTCGAAGCCGATGCCCAGTTCGACGCGGCGATGGCGCACCAGTTCCAGTACCTGTTCGTTGATCACGTCATGCACCGTGACGTTGACTTTAGGGTAGCGCCCACGGAACACCTTCAATGCGTCGGGCAGCAGGTTGCCGGCGTAGGAGGGCATGGCTGCCACCGAAACCCGCCCCAGCTGCAAGGTAAAGCGCTGGCGCAGCAGTTCTTCGGTGTCGTCCCAGTCGGCCAGCAGGCGGCGCGCCAGCGGCAGCAGCACTTCGCCTTCAGGTGTCAGGCTGACGCTGCGGGTGGTGCGGGTGAGCAGGGCGCCGCCGAGGTTGTCCTCCAGCGCCTTGATGGTCAGGCTCAAGGCCGGTTGCGAGATGTGCAGGTGTTCACCGGCCTGGGCAAAGCTCTGGTACTTGGCCACGGTGACGAAGGCGCGCAACTGTTTGACGTTCATGGAGGGACGTGGCCTTTGTTTTGTAAAAGTTATCAATCAATGACTAAAACAAAATTAACAAATCAGTCAGCTAAGGTGAAGATGACCGTACGGTTCCAACAACTACAAAAGGCGACTGAGCATGGCCGGACTGGACAAGCGTGTAGCAACCTATGAAGAGGCACTGGCAGGCCTGACCGATGGCATGACCGTTCTGGCCGGCGGCTTTGGCCTGTGTGGCATCCCTGAAAACTTGATTGCGCAAATCAAGCGCATGGGCGTCAAGGGCCTGACCGTGGTCTCCAACAATTGCGGCGTCGATGGCTTTGGCCTGGGTGTGCTGCTCGAAGACAGGCAGATCCGCAAGATGGTCGCCTCTTATGTGGGCGAGAACGCCGAGTTTGAACGCCAGTTGCTTAGCGGCGAACTGGAGGTCGACCTGACCCCGCAAGGTACTCTGGCCGAAAAAATGCGCGCTGGAGGCGCCGGCATTCCGGCCTTCTATACCGCCACCGGCTACGGCACCCCGGTGGCCGACGGCAAGGAAGTGCGCGAATTCAACGGCCGCAAGTTCATCCTCGAAGAGTCCATCACCGGCGACTTTGCCATCGTCAAAGGCTGGAAAGCCGACCACTACGGCAATGTGGTGTACCGCAACACCGCGCAAAACTTCAACCCACTGGCGGCCACCGCCGGCAAGATCACTGTGGTCGAAGTCGAAGAGATCGTCGAGCCAGGCGTGCTGCTGCCCAGCGAAATTCACACCCCCGGCATCTTCGTCGACCGGGTGATCGTCGGCACCTTTGAAAAACGCATCGAAAAACGCACCGTCAAGGCCTGAGCGCCGTCCCACAGAACAACAAAGAGACCCAGACCATGGCACTGACCCGCGAACAGATGGCCCAACGCGTCGCCCGTGAACTGAAGGACGGCTACTACGTTAACCTCGGCATTGGCATCCCGACCCTGGTGGCCAACTACGTGCCCGCCGACATGGACGTGATGCTGCAATCGGAAAACGGCCTGCTTGGGATGGGCGAGTTCCCCACCGAAAGCACCCTCGACCCAGACATGATCAACGCCGGCAAGCAAACGGTGACCGCCCGCGTGGGTGCGTCTATTTTCGATTCGGCGCAGTCGTTTGCGATGATCCGCGGCGGCCACGTCGACCTGACCGTGCTGGGCGCCTTCGAGGTGGACGTGCACGGCAACATCGCCTCGTGGATGATCCCGGGCAAGCTGGTCAAGGGCATGGGTGGCGCCATGGACCTGGTCGCCGGTGCCGAGAACATCATCGTCACCATGACCCATGCTTCCAAGGATGGGGAGTCCAAGCTGCTGCCCCAGTGCAGCCTGCCGCTGACCGGCGCTGGCTGCATTCGCAAGGTGCTGACCGACCTTGCGTACCTGGAAATTGCCGAGGGTGCGTTCATCTTGCGCGAGACAGCGCCGGGCGTCAGCGTTGAGGAGATCATCGCCAAAACAGCCGGCAAGTTGATCGTGCCGGACGATGTTCAGGAAATGACCTTCTGAAAACCTCGCTACTCGGTGTGTGGGAGATTTCCTGATTTTGTGCAAGCCTGCTCCGGCCTCATCGCAGGCTATCGCCAGCTCCCACAGGGTCTGAGCCAGACTCGGATTTCGCGGCTGGCGCGATCTCTGTGGGAGCTGGCGATAGCCTGCGATGAGGCCAGCGCGAGCCTGCGCAGAACCGTCCCAAAAAACATTCAAACCTCCACCTATAAAATCAAAAAAGGAAAACCCCCGTGGCCGCTGATATTCAAGACAGCCGCTCCGCCCGTTTTGCCCTGCGCTGCTCCAACTGGGCCGAACGCTGGTTCCCCGACTCCTGGGTGTTCGCCGCACTTGCGGTAATGTTGGTGTGCCTCGGCGCGCTGGTGATGGGCGCCAAGCCCACCGATACCGCCAAAGCCTTCGGTGACGGCTTCTGGAGCCTGATCCCCTTCACCATGCAGATGGCCTTCGTGGTCATCGGCGGTTACGTGGTGGCCAGCTCGCCACCTGCGGCGCGGCTGATCGACCGCCTGGCGCGCATCCCGAAAAACGGCCGCTCGGCGGTGTGCTGGGTGGCGCTGATCTCGATGCTGGCATCGCTGCTCAACTGGGGCCTGTCGCTGGTCTTTGGCGGCCTGCTGGTGCGTGCCCTGGCGCGCCGCACCGACCTGAAAATGGACTACCGGGCAGCGGGCGCTGCCGCCTACCTGGGCCTGGGCGCGGTGTGGGCGCTGGGGCTGTCATCGTCGGCGGCGCAGCTGCAGGCCAACCCGGCCAGCCTGCCGCCGTCGATCCTGTCGATCACCGGGGTGATCCCGTTCACCGAAACCATTTTTCTCTGGCAGTCCGGGGTGATGCTGGCGGCGCTGGTCATCGTCTCGCTGATCATCGCCTACGCCACCGCCCCCGGCCCGAACAGCGCACGCAGCGCCGAAGACTGCGGTGTTGACCCAAGTTTCAGCGCCCCACCTGCGCCACAGCGCACGCGCCCAGGCGAATGGCTGGAATACAGCCCGATTCTGATCCTGTTGCTGGTGGCGCTGGCCGGCGGCTGGCTGTACCAGGAGTTCGCCACCAAGCCTGCGATCACCGCCATTTCCGGGCTGAACACCTACAACCTGCTGTTCATCATGCTCGGCGCCTTGCTGCACTGGCGCCCGCGCAGCTTTCTCGATGCCGTGGCCCGCGCGGTGCCGACCACCACCGGGGTGCTGATCCAGTTCCCGCTGTATGGTTCGATTGCCGCCATCCTCACCCAGGTGAAGGGCGTTGATGAGCAGACCCTGGCCCACCATATCTCGGTGTTCTTCACCCAGATTGCCACCCACGACACCTATGCGCTGCTGATGGGCGTGTATTCAGCCGTGCTGGGCTTCTTCATCCCGTCCGGTGGCGGCAAGTGGATCATCGAGGCGCCGTACGTGATGCTGGTGGCCAACGACCTGCAATATCACCTGGGCTGGGCGGTACAGATCTACAACGCCGCTGAAGCGCTGCCGAACCTGATCAATCCGTTCTACATGCTGCCGCTGCTGGGTGTGCTCGGGCTCAAGGCGCGCGACCTGATCGGTTTCTCGTTCGTGCAGTTGTTGGTGCATGTGCCGTTGGTGCTGGTGCTGCTATGGGCGCTGGGCACCACCCTGCAGTACGTGCCGCCAGTCATGCCCTGAGCCTCAGGCTACAAGAGGAACGTCTCGCGGCGTTCCTCGAAGCTCTGCAACTGGCCGTGGGCGAGCAACTGGCGGATCCACGGCCCGAGCAGGTCCTGGTGGCTGTCCAGCGGTGCCTGACGGTGCCAGCGCAGCGGTACTTGGGCGAAGCGCTGCTGGTTGGCGCTGACGCTTTGCAAAATATGCCGGTCCTGCCTGAGTATCAGCGCGAACATTGGCTGCAGCACTGCACGCTTGAGCCAGCCAGGGGCGCGACCGCGAGCAGTGGCGATGCGCGCGAACAGCCGCAGCTCGCCCTCGGCTGCGGGCACCAGCCAGGCACTGACCAGCAGGTTCAGGCGCCCTTGGCGGTCGCGGTATTCAATCTCTGCCAATCCGGGCAGGCGAAAACGCCCCATGCTGATGCCGCGTTCGCCTTCAAACAGG
Organism: Pseudomonas farsensis; assembly: GCF_014268805.2. Classification (GTDB taxonomy): domain Bacteria; phylum Pseudomonadota; class Gammaproteobacteria; order Pseudomonadales; family Pseudomonadaceae; genus Aquipseudomonas; species Aquipseudomonas farsensis. Next base: position 1,990,542 of record NZ_JABWRF020000001.1, on the reverse strand, counting down.
CGCGAGATCAGCCCTGACTGCGTGGCCTCTTCGCTGTATTGCGCCTCAACCCCGTCTGCCAAGGCATGCACCCAGGCGCTGATCTGCTGGCGTTTGCGGTCATGGCGGATCCAGCCGGCGTGGACAAAATGGGTGTGGAAACCATCGAGAAAGTTCTCGGCGGCGTCCTGCAGCGTGCAACGCACCCGGTCGCTCATCCAGAAGATATCCAGCGCCTGCTCCTGCGGGGCCGGCGCAACGGGGGGCGGCTGCGGCGGTTCGGCGCCAAGGCTGGCCCACACCAGCCCATGGGCTTCGCAGCTGAGCAGCGGTTGCAACAGCGGCTGGGTGCATGCCTGTTGCGGGCGCCCGGGCAACTGCGTGCAGCGGCCTTGAGGGTCGAAGCGCCAGCCGTGGTAGGGGCACTGGATCTGCCCGTCGCGCACTTTGCCTGCACTCAATGGGGCGAAGCGGTGCGGGCAACGATCGGGCAGCACCGCCGCCGCACCTGCAGCATCACGGAACACCACCAGCGGCACGCCGTGCAGGGTGCAGGCCAAGGGTTGGTCACGCAATGCGTGGCTGAGCGCGACCGGCCACCAGGCGCTGGATGTGTTCACAGTTTGAGCTTCCTCATCAGGGGCACGCCAATGCGTTGCAGCAGACAAGCCAGCACCTGCCAGACCAGGCGCCGGGCGCGCGGCAAATGTGCGACGTACACCAGGCTGTACTCGATCTGCGGCTGGCCACCGCGCAGGCGCTTGAAGGCGGCTGCGCCAGAGCTGAAGTTGAGCACTTGGCGGCGGTCTGCGGCTTCTTGCAGGCATAGGCGCGTGAGCTGCCGGTAAAGGCCGGTGCGCTGGGGCAGGGCGGTGTCATACCCGACGATGGGCGTGCTGAGCAGGGTGCTGTTGGCGAACCAGCCCAACGCGCCGTCGATACGGCCCTCGGCGTTGCGCAAGGCGCGCAGTTGCAACCAGCCTTCGCTGTGCCCGCGTTGCAGCCAAGCGGCGCTGTAGTGCGGGTTGAGGGTGCTGTATTTGTCCAGGTAGAGCAGGTTGTAAAGCTGCTCGATGCGCTGGAAGTCTGCCGCTTCCAGCGCTTCGCCCGTCACCACCTGGTAAGGGCTGCGGCGCAGCAGCGTGGCATCGAGGCGGGTGTTGTGGTGGCGCAGAAACGCCGACTGCGCGCCTGCTCGGCCATCGAACAGGTACACCTGGCGGCTGGGGATTGCCAGGTAGCCCAGTACTTGCAGGCGCTGGCGCAGTTCGGCATTGCTGAAGTCGTTGAGCGACCGGAAACCAAAGCCATGGTCAGGGAAACGACTGCGCAGCAGCTCGGTGATCGACGCAAGGTCGGCGCCGTCCCAGTCGGCTGGGTACAGGTTGGTCGACAGCAGCCAGTTGTTGACCTGCACCAGCCGGTCAACCTTGGCGGCCGTGAGCAAGCGGTCCACGGCCTGGGTCAGGCATTTCAGCGGGCCGGCCAGCCACGGCCTGCGCAGGCGCTGCAGTTCTTCGCGGGCATAGCCGCTGTAAGCGGTCTGCGGCGAGACCACATAGCAGTTATCGGCAGGCCCGGTGCCATGGTTGATGCTCACCGGAAACTGCTGCCGGCCGGTGTCGAGCAAGGCCATTTCGGTGCTGACATTGCCGATCAGCGCACCGCCTGCGCAACTGCTGACGTAATGGCGGGCCAGGCTGTCGCCGGGCTGCGGGGGCGCGAGGGCCAGTTGTTCGGGCATCAACAGCTTCATGGGTGCGGTGCCTGTAGCGGCTGGCCATTCCACTCGATATCGGCGGTAGAAGCCGCCAGCAGGCCGCAGCGGCGGGTCACGGCGCGGCCAATGATTTCGGCCAGGCTTAACAATTGCGCGTGCAGCGGGCCACTGTCGCCATCCTGCACGATGACATCCCGGGCATCGGCGTAGTCGCGCCAAAACCCGCGGTTGAACACCCGTTGCGGCGCCGCCAGCAGCAACATTGCCAAGGCGATCATGCGCGGCTGCTCGGTAGCCAGCAGCGGGCTGGTGCTTTGCTCATGAAGGGCTGCCACCAACTGCGCGCGCTGGTCGTCGAACAGGTGCACGCCGCTGGTGGCCCTGGGGTTGCATTCGAGCACATGGAAACGGCCCTGGGTGTCCTCGATGAAATCGAAACCCACCTGGCCGGTGTAGCCGGTCGCGCTGCCGAATTGCTCGACAAAGGCGCGGATCGGCGCCGGGGCGCAGCTATCGAAGTAGATGCCCGAACCGCGCCCGACGCGGTAGCGTGGCCGGTAGCTGCTGTGGGCGCGCAACTGGCCGTTCAGCAATACACTGAAACTGCAGTATTCCTGACCCGCGACGAAGCGCTGCGCCACCCAAGGCACTTCGGCGCTGGGTTGCAGCTTGGCGATTTGCGCAGCAGAAGGGCGCACCAGTGTTTGTGAGGCAAAGCGCGAATAGGCCGGCTTCAATACCCATTTGTCAGCCTCCTCAGCCAGTGCCGGGAGCGCCGAGCGATCGTGCAGCACCTGGGTGGCCGGCGCCGCCACTGCCCAACCAGCGGTCATGGCGGCGAAATCACCCTTGTGGTGCAAGCGGTGCAGCAGCGCAAAGTCGCAGGTGAGCACCCGGCACAGAGGGCGCAGGTGCTCAAGGCCATGGGCCAGGTAAAACACCTCTTCGCAGGTGGGCAACAGCAGGTCGATGCCTTGTTGAGTAATGACGGCCGCCAGTGCGTCAACCCAGGCGTTGGGGTTGCTGCGCGGTTCGGGCAGGCGCACGAAGTGTTCGGCGGCGCGGCTGAAACGGCTTAGTGGCTGGGCCAGGGAATCGGCGACGGTCACCTGCCAGCCGGCAGCGGCAAAGGCACGCGCCCATTCCAGGCAGGCCGGGGCGCGAGCGCCAAGAATCAGTACACGCATGGCAATCCTTGGGGCAGTTGCAGCATCAACAGGCGGCGGCGTTTGTGCTGTGCGGGTGGTGCCTGCCAGTGGCCAAAGTGCAGGTTTGGCAGTTGCAGGCCTTGTTCATGGCACAACTGGGTCAGTGCGGCGCCGACCTGCTGGCACAGCGCCGCATGATCGTCGCGGGCCAGCAGGTCGACCTGCCAGTCCATGCCTTGCTGGCGCAGTTGGTATTCGCCAAGCGCCGGCCCGAGCATCAGCAAGGCGCGGCGCAGTACATCGGGGTACAGCGGGGCGAGGTGCTTGCCGTGGTGGTGCGGCAGCCACAGCACCTCGTCGGCACGCCCTTCGACCGCCGCAATGGCGCGCTCGGCGCGGCCACAAGGGCAGGGCGCGTCAGCCACGCGCAAGATATCGTTGAGGCGATACCGCACGATCAGCTGGGTGCGCCGCGAAAAGTCGGTGATGATCGGCTGAAAGCGGGTACGTTCGGCATCCAGCCATTGCGGTTCGACATGCAGATGGCTTTCGTTCAGGTGCAGCGTGCCGGCTTCGCAGGTGTAGCCCAGAAACCCCTCGCTGGCCTGGTAGATCTGCCGGGGCTTGCGGCCGAAGGCGCGCTCGACAAGCTCGGCGTCGGTGCTTTCCAGCACTTCGGCCACCGAAAACACAAGCTGGGGAGCGATGTCAAGGCGCCCGACCAGGGCCGCCTCGGCCAACCCACGCAACACCGTAGCCGGTGCCACCAGTACGTCGGGGCGTTGCTGCTGCAGTTGTTGCAAAGAGCCCGCAAGGCCCAGGGTCAGGTCGTGGAAAGCAAAGTCGATGCGCCGGCTGGCCAGTGTCGTGTACAGGCGGCTGTTGGCGCGCAGGTAGAACGCGATGCGCAGCGGGGCCAGCCACGGGCAAACCAGGCGCGGCAGCAGTGCCCGCGGCAGGGTGCGCGCCAGCAGAATGCCGGCCCAGCGCTGGCGCTCCTTGCTGCTGACCAGAAACACCCCTTGCGCCCCGGACGTGCCGCTGGACAAGCCCACGGTGATATCGCCAAAGGTCGGGCTGAAGTCCCGGGAACGTTCCGCCTCAAGGGCCACCGGCAACACCTGCTCAAGGCTCAGGCCACGGGTGTTGAACCCGGCAAAATCACCCATCAGGGTGCTTTTATCCATCAGCGGCAGGCTTTGCAGATGGCGGTGGCGCAAGCCGCTGAAGCGCTGGCCACGGGGTATCACTTGGCCCATGAAGCGCGCCAGGCGGCGCGCCTGCCAAGCCTCCAGCCGGCTGCGGCTGTGAAAACGCAGGGCATAGCGGCTGAAAATGAACGCGCCGATGCTACGCAGGCTGCCGAGCAGCCGTTCAACGTTCATTGGCAAAGGCCTCCCATGACCGGTTGCAGTGCGATGGCAGCACTGCCAGCGCCGGCTCGCGCGCCATCAACGTGCCCAAGCCGTGGTAGGTGCGCTGGTAGCGCTGCCGGTCGGCACTGGCAAACCACAGCGCCGGCGCGGCCGGCAGGCGCCCGGCAACGCAGGCGGCTGCCGACCAGCAGGCATCGGCGACCAGAAACGCCGGGCGGCCCTGGGCATCCGGCACAAACAACCCTAACTGGCCGGCGCTGTGCCCTGGCAGCGGCACGCCAATCAAGCTGGCATCGCCAAACAGGTCCAAGCCGTGTTCGAACGGGGCCATCCACCCCGGCAATGCGCAGGGGGCGCAACTATCGGCCAATTGCAGCCGCGCCCCGAAGTCATCAGGCAGCAGCGCCGGCAGGTGGCCGCCCAGGGTGGCGCGCCAGCGCTTGCCGCGCAGGCTTTCAAGGTGCTGGTAGTCGGCCTGCAGGGCGATGAAGCGGGCCTGCCGGAAGTTGCGTAGCCCGGCGATGTGGTCAGCGTGGAAATGCGAAATGATCACGTAGCGGATATCGTCCGCGCCGATGCCCAAGGCCTGCAACTGCGCCGAGAGCTGCTCGGCGGCAGGCAAATGCACCGGCACAGCGCTGCGGTACAGGCTTTCAGGCAGGCGGCGGGTGGCCTGGAAGAAATGTTCGGCGTAGCCGGTGTCGTACAGAATCCAGCCGTGGTCGGGGTGGCGGATCAGGCCGCACAGCGCAGGGAACTGCACCGGCGCCAGGCGCCCGCCACGGTCGGCCATGCACTCAAGGTGCTGGCACCAGCCGGCGCGCAGAATGTTCAGGTGCACGCTGCGGGTCATGCGCCTGCCGCCTGTTGTGCGTGCCACCACTCAGCGTAACGGCGGATGCCGTCTGCCTGGCTGAGTACCGGCTGGTAACCCAATTCGCGCTGGATGGCACTGATATCCAAGGTCTGGCTGAAGGCCAGCACGCCTGCGCCATAGCGGGTTATCAGGGGTTCGGCACCATCGCCCAAGCGCGCCTTGAGTTCCAGCAGGCGTGCGAGGCTATCGACCAGCCGCCACGGCAGGCGGCGGGTGCGCAGCGGCAAGTGCAGTTGGCTGGCCAGTTGTTGCAGCAGCGTGATGAAGGCCACCGGCGTGCCGTTACTGAGGTTGTACACGCACAGCGGGCGCGGCAGCGGCTGGGTCAGCCCAAGCCACACTGCGTGTACCAGGTTCTCCACGCAGGTCAGGTCAAGCTGCGCTTGGCCGCCGCGCATTAGCGGGATAGCGCCCTGGCGCATGACCCTGAGCAGGCGTGGCATCAAGGTGGCGTCCCAGGCGCCGAACACCGCGCGGGGGCGCAGGATCACGCAGGCCGGCAACTGCGCCTGGGCCAGCAAGGTTTCTGCCTGGGCCTTGGTGCGGGCATAGGTGTTCACTGGGGTGGGCAGCGGCTGGTCTTCACGCACGCCCAAGCGGTCGCTGAAATCGAAGTACAGGCTCGGGGTCGAGAGGTGCACCAGGCGGGCGATGCCGTTGCTGCGACAAGCATTGATCACCTCGGCGGTGGCATCGAGGTTGGCCTGGCGAAACGCCTCGGGCGAACCCCAGGGCGAGGACAGCGCCGCGCAGTGCACCATGGCGTCAAGCCCCTGGCTGGCTTCGGCCAGGCGGGCGGCGGCCGTTGCGCTGCCATGCTCAAGTGGCAACCAGCGCACGGCGGCAGGGCTCAGGGCCATTACCTCGGCGGCTGCCTTGGCGTTACGGCCGCTGAAGTGCACCTCGCAGCCCTGCGCGGCAAGCTGCCAGACCAGATGCCGGCCGATGAACCCGGTGCCCCCGGTGATCAGCACTTTCATCAGAACACCATGATCATGCCGCCGAGGGACAGGCCCGCGCCGGTGCCGATCAGCATCAGCTTTTGCCCGCGCCGAATGCGCCCATCGCGCACGGCGATATCCAGCGCGGTGGGCAACGAGGCGGCCACCTGATTGCCGTGATGGGCAAAGATATCGACGACTTTGTCCGGGCGCAGGCTCAAACGCTTGGCCGCATGGGCCATGGCTTGCTGGCTGGCTTGATGGGGGATGACCCAGTCGATGTCGGCAAGTGTGAGCCCGGCCTGCTTGAGCAGGTCGTCGAGCAGCTCCGGCAAGTGCCGGGCTGCCAGGCGGAAGACCCCTTTGCCTTGCATGGCAAAACTGGTCAGCGGTGTGAAGGGTTGATTGATGCGGCGCGGGTGAAAGCGCGAGCCACCGGCCGGGATCTGGCACAGCTCGGCGCCTTCTGCATAGGTTTTCAAACGTGAAGCGATGATCGCGCCGCTGCCATCGCCAGGGCCGAGCACCGCGGCCGCGGCTCCGTCGCCAAAAATGCCGCTGACCTCGACCTGCTGCCAGTCCAGCCCGCACGAGGCAATATCGGCGCACACCAGCAGCACCCGGCGGTATTGCCCTGCCTGAATCGCCCACGACAAGGTGTCCAGCGCTGCGATAAAGCCCAGGCAACTGGCATTGATGTCCATGGCCGGGATGCCCGATTGACCAAGGCCCAGCTCGCGTTGCAGCAAGGCGGCGTTGCAGGGCATGCCTTGGTCTTGCGTAGCGCTGGCACACACGATCAGGTCCAGCTCGTGCAGGCCCACGCCAGCGGCGTGCAGCGCCCGGTGCGCTGCGCTCGCGCCCATGCTGGCGGCGGTGTCGGTGTCATCCGCCACATGCCGTTGCTGGACGCCGCTGATGCGCGCCACGCTACCGGGGGCAAGGCCCAGCACAGGGTCCAGTTCGGCGCTGGTAACGATGCGCGCCGGCAGGCTGTGGCCGGTGCCAAGTACGCTCAGGGCGCGGGCAGGGCGGGGGGAGGGAGCAGGAGCGTGCATGGAGGGTCCAGAACAATCAGTGGGGTTGCGGCGCCACGGGGCACTTTGCAATAAATGCCTGCAGCCCTTGTTGGTAGGCGTCTGCCGGCATCAGCTCGGAGTGCCGGGGGATGCGGTAGGCCAGTTTTTTGCGCTCAAGTTTGGCGTCGCTCACGGCGTAGAAGTCGGCGCTCTCGCGCAGGTGGGTGATCTGCTCCCAGGCAAGGCCTTCAGGTGCACCGTTGCCGCGCCGCAGGTTGAACCCCTGCTCGTCGAATGCCAGGCAGTATTGGCCCTCGGCGGCCTTGAGGGTCTGCCGCAGGCGCGCCTCGATCAGCCGGTGGTTCAAGCGTTGAAAGGGCTTGCGCGGTGCGCCGGTGCCGATCAGCCACGCTGGCAGCACCCGGCGCAGCGGCGCGAGCACACGGTTTTGCCAGTCTTCGACGGCGGCAATTACCCGGTCATGGGCCTGGGTTTGCTGCGCGAGTTTTTCGGCCAGGCGCGCGTCGGTGTGAGCAGGGGTGATGCAAAAGTGCAGTTCCATGGGGCGGGGCAGCCGATGTCCGTATTTGCTGGGGGCAGCATTCTAACGGATTTTGCCTACCCAGCCCATGAACTGGCGCGCTATGCCTGGAAGGTCCAGTGTTGCAGGGGGGCAGGCTCCACCCGGCCATCGGCATGCAGCAGCACCATTGCGCCATCTTCTGCCCGTTGCGCAGGCACTCCTGCATCGCGGTTCCAGTGCTCGGCGATAGGCTCAGCGCTCCACACCACCATCTTGGGCTGGGCGATCCAGGCGTAGATGGGCTCGTGCAGCCAGCTACCATCGGCGTGAGCGATACCGGTTTGCAGGCCCTCGGTGCAGTATTCGCTCGGGTCGTCGGGTGCGATCGTGCACAGCCAGCCGTACATATCGGCCCATTTCAGCCCGAATACTTCGTGCACGTCGGGCAGCACCTGGCGCTGGGCGTGCAGGTCATAGACACTCTCGAACCATTCGTACCATTCGGGATGCTCGACACACAGGCTGGTGCGCACATAGCGGCCGGCCACGCCTGGGGGCGCTGGGGCGAGCTCGGTGGGGTCATCGCTGGGTACCCAGACCAATTTACCCAGACCGGTATAAACCATGGGGATCAGTGGCTGGGCCGCGCAGTCGACCATGCCGACCTTGTCCTCGCGCCTTGTCACGATACGCATGCTGGCATCGCTCCATTGCCTGGCCGGGTCGATGTCACTGACAAACGCGCCAAGCGCCTCATAGTCAGGGGGCAGCAGCGCGCGCCCTTGGGCCGTAAGCAGGCCCTTGCCGTCGTTGCGCTCGGGGACCCAGGCGTACAGATCGGCGCTCCAGCTCATTTCATCCCAGGCAGGCGCCACCACCCAGTCACCCTGGCGGTCAATCAACCCCCACAGCCCATTTTCGCAGGCAGGGGCGAGGTTGGCGGGCGAAAAGTCGTCTACGTTTTCAAAGCACGGGCTCAGCGCCAGGTTGCCGGTCAGGTCGATAAAGCCGAACTTGTCGTCCTTCATGACCGCCGCCAAACCGTTTTCAAACGGCCAGATGCCTTCGTACTGCGCGGGTACCAGCACTGCCGCCTCAGGCTCGCGGCCGTTGCGTACGCCCCATAGCTCGCCGATATCGAACGCGTACAGGTTGTGGCCAAGGTGAGCGTTGTCGATGGCGCTCTGGGCCTCGAACTCATCGAACCGCACCTGTAGCGGCTCATCGGTCTCAGCGAAGTAAGGGTGGTCCAGCCCGCTCAGGCCGAACTGCCAGGCCCAGCCGTCCTCGTCCTGCACGCCGTTCACGTTCAACAAGGCCAGCACGCCTGCGACATCGTCGGCGGCCATGCGCTCGCGCAAAGCTTGCCAGCGTTCGTTGCATTGCTGGCGCACGGCCGCGATGAACTGCTCGGGCTCACCGCTGTAGAGCCAGGACAACTCGTCCAGGTTGGCGTTTAACCAGCACTCCACGCCGTCATCTTCGGCCTCAAGCAACTGCTCAAGCCACAGCGCCGCGCCTTCGATTTGCAGGCAATACAGCGATTGCTTGGCGCGTTCGCGGCCAATCAAGAACGCGGCCAGCTCGTACAACCGCGCCCGCGCTGCGTGGGCGGGGGCGCGCAGGCCGTCGCTGCCGGCATCGCCGAAGACCCGCTGGCGGGTGTCTGCCTGGGTGGTTTCGCTTACAGCCAGCAGCACCTGCCAGAGGGTCGGCAGGTTGTTGTTGGCGCTGGCGATTTCGCATGATTGCGTGTCGCCGTCTTGGTCTGTCTGCAGGTACAGCCAGGCGCGGTTGCCCATGGGGACGTCCTTGTAGTTACGCGGTGAAGGGAGGCGGCTGGCTTGATAACCCAGTACTGTCGCAAGTTCAAGCCTTGCGTGCATTCAGCAGCGCAGGGCCAGGCGCGGCATCTGCCCAACAACCGCCATGCGCTTTTGTGCATTCGACCGAGGCTGGCTTGCCGTGCAACTGTCAGCATGCGCAGTACAAGACAGGAGAACCCCCCAATGAAAATCGTGATCGCCCCAGACTCGTTCAAGGACAGCCTCGACGCCGCAGGCGTTGCCCGTGCCATCGCCAGTGGCCTGGCTCAGGTGTGGCCGCAGGCGCAACTGCTGGAGTGCCCGATGGCCGACGGCGGCGAGGGCACCATGGAGGCGATCGTCGCCGCCAGCCACGGCGAACAGCGTCGCCAGCGTGTACGTGGGCCATTGGGGACCAGCGTTGAAGCCAGTTGGGGCTGGCTGGCCGAAAGCCGCACGGCGGTGATCGAAATGGCCCAGGCCAGCGGTATCCAGCTGGTACCGAGCGGCCAGCGCGATGCCTGCCGGACCAGCACCTGGGGCACTGGCGAGCTGATCGCCTCGGCGTTGGCCGCTGGCGCCCAGCGCATTGTCCTGGCAATTGGCGGCAGCGCCACCAACGACGGCGGCAGCGGCATGCTGCGCGCCCTGGGCCTGCGCTTGCTGGATGCTGCCGGCGAGCCGCTGGCCGAAGGTGGCCTGGCATTGGCGCAGTTGGCGCGTATCGATGCCAGCGAGCTGGACCCGCGCCTGGCCGAGGTGCAGGTTGAAGTGGCGGCAGATGTCGACAACCCGCTGTGTGGCCCGAACGGCGCTTCGGCGATTTTCGGCCCGCAGAAGGGGGCCAACCCTGAGCAGGTGCAGCAGCTGGACCGCGCACTGGGCCATTTTGCCGACCACTGTGCGCAGTGGCTGGGCGGCGATGTGCGCGACGAGCCGGGCAGCGGCGCAGCGGGCGGCATGGGCTTTGCGGCCAAGGCATTCATGGGCGCACGCTTCCGCCCGGGGGTAGAGGTGGTGGCTGAGCTTGCCGGCCTGGATACGCTGGTGCAGGGCGCGGACCTGGTGATCACCGGCGAAGGCCGCTTCGACGCCCAGACCTTGCGCGGCAAGACCCCATTCGGGGTCGCGCGGGTGGCCAAGGGGCACGGGGTACCGGTGGTGGTGTTGGCCGGCACGCTGGGCGCCGGCTATGAACAGCTGTATGCCCACGGCATCGATGCTGCGTTTGCCATCGCCAGCGGGCCGATGACCCTTGAGCAGGCTTGCGCCGACGCCGGCCCGTTGCTCAAGGCGCGGGCCGCCGACGTGGCGCGGGTGTGGCGGGTAGCCCGCTCTGGCTAAGGCTTTAGCCGGCGTGGGCCAGCGGGTGCTCGTCGGGCTCCTGGCTGGGCTCTTCTTCACCCGGCAGGGCGGTGATGACACTGAAGTCACTGACCTCGACCTCACCACCGCCATAGCCGAGCAAGTGGAACGAAAACGCCTTGCGCTCGGTAGGGTTGTCGAAGTCGAACTCCATTTCCATCGGCTGATCGGCCGTTACCAGCACCTCCTCGGGCAGGCCTAGCTGCACGTCCTGCTCGAATTCCTTGGCTTTAAGGCGGATATACGCCTCGTGCTGCGGGTCGAGCGCGCGCACCTTGATGCGCACCTTGGTTCGCGAGCCTTCGGGCATCTCAAGGTACTGCGCGCCAATCAGGTTGTCGGCCCAGTCGTCGCGGATGTGCTCTTGCAGGGCAATCGGCGATGGCCCTCCGAACTGGTAGCGCAGGTTCAACGGGGTTTGCAGCAGCGACTGGTCCAGGGTGTTGGCCAGTAGGCTGATTTGCGGGCCGAGGGTGCTGGTGCCCCGGTCGATGAAGCGCGCCTGGTCGGCAATGAAGCCTTCGCTGGCATAACGCCGGCAGCGCTGCTGGAAATCACACTCGGTGAACGTGCCCTGGCCGTCGTGGTAACGCAGCACGCCGTTGGTGAAGGAGATCATTTCGCGGCCGCTGTCATAGTTGCGGAACAGCGAACGCCCGCCCAAGGCTGCCGGGATCGGCAAGGCAAAGTAGTCGAGCAATGAGGTCGCCAGGTCGATATGGCCGTAGGTGCCGTGTTTGAGCGTAGGTAACTTCGCCTGCTCGGGCGCCAAGGTCAGGTTGAAGCCCCAGGAAGACGCCAGGCGCACGCCGTCGATGCCGTGGGATTCGTCCGAGGTAATCACCACCAAGGTGTCCTTCAGTACGCCCTGACGTTCGAGTTTGTCGAGGAAATCGCCCAGCGAATCGTCAAGGTAAGCCACGGCGGCTTGCTTTGGCGTGTCGTAGCGCTCCAGGTAGTCATCAGGTGCCGAATAGGGCTGATGGGTGCCGACGGTAAGCAGGGTGAGCATCCACGGCTGCCTTTGCTTGCGCAACTTGCCGACGTAGCCCAGGGCCCCCTCGAAGAAGGCGCGGTCGTCCTTGCCCCATGGGAATTCCAGGTAGTTGTCATTCTTGAACCACTCCTGGCCATGCACCGAGGCAAAGCCGATGTGCGGCATGATCCGGTCCTTGGCCATGAAACGCAGCCCGGCGCCTTGCAGGTAGTGGGTGGAGAACCCGGCCTGACGCAGTTGCGCGGGCAGGCAAGACTGGTTGCGCACCTGCTGGGTGAGCAGCTCGACGCCTTTGGGGGTGCCGTTGGCCAGTTTGTCGTAGTCGCCGCAGAGCATGGCGTACAGGCCACGGATGGTCTGGTGGGTATGCAGCACGTAATCCGGGGTGTTCATGCCGCGCTCGGCCCATTGGCTCAGGCGTGGCATCAGGTCTTCGTCAAAACGGCTGCCCAGCGCCTGGCGGTTTGTGCGCACATACGCGCCCGGAATGCCCTCGACGGTGATCACCAGCAGGTTGCGGGCCTTGCCGCGCCCTTTGAACAGGCGCTGGCCGCTGAGGTCGGCCTGGGTCAGGCCGCTGGTGGGCAGCGGCGTGACGGGGGTTGGGCCATAGACCAGCACCTCGGCACGTTGCTGCAGGCTGCCGGTGGCGGCGCTGAGCAACTGGTGCGGCAGGTTGTACTGGCGCCATTGGTCGGCATCGGACGGCAGCAGGTGTTGCGTGCCCCAGTGCGTCAGCAACAGCACTGCAGGCACCGCCCAGGCTTTGCGCGGCAGCGCGGCGCGGTGCTGACCGCGGCCATACCAGGCGCCAGCCAGCCACGCCAGCAGGCCAACGGCCAGCAGCGCGGGCAGCCAGGGGTGGGAAAGGCCGCCGCCGGTTGAGTTTTCCATGAACTGCGGGTCGAACAGGTAATGCAGGTCGGCCTCGTTCGGCAGACGGCCTACAGCGCTGACCAGCTCAGCCGAGGCCACGAACAGCACGACCCAGGCCAGCAATACAGGCAATGCCAGCCACCAGGCGCGGCGTTGCAACAGCATCACCAGCAGGCTGCCGATGGCGAGGTCTGACAGGTAGCCCAAGGGGTCGGACCAACCCAGCAGGGCGCGCACGCCCAGCGGTATGAGCAGCACCAACCCGCACAGGGCAATCAACCGGGCGCGTGGCTGGCCGAGCATGTTTTTCACGTAAGCGATCCTTCTACCATGAAACTGACATACAAAAGTGCTGGATGATATCAGCCCGCGGGCAGGTGCGTTGCGAATGAAAACACCGGTTACCAAAAGTGCGGGCGGGCTTGCCGCTGCATCGATGAGGTTTTACGCGGTCAGGGTAGGAGCGGCCTTGTGCCGCGATGGGCTGCGAAGCAGCCCCAGCAATTCTGTATGGGGCTCAGATCCTGGGGCCGCTTCGCAGCCCATCGCGGCACAAGGCCGCTCCTACACAATCAAAAGCGGCTTGCCTGAAACACCGGGGCGGCACTGCGAGGCTTTGCGCCTTAGAAGTAATACGGGAATTTCAGGCTGAAGGAAAAATCAGGCGAATCGTCGGTCAGCCCTATCGACAGGTTGGGCACGATAGTCAGGTTTTCCGAGGCCGCGAAGGTCATGCCGATGTTGAAGTTGGCGGCGTTGTAGTCGCTGTTGGTGATCGACTGCCAGTCGCCGCCGTCGCGCTTGATCTTGCTTTTGCTAGCGAACTGGTCAGTAACCGAGAACGACATGCTCATCTTCTCGTTCAGCGCAAAGGCGATACCGCCACCGATCTGCCAGGAATCACCCAGCTTGACCTTGCCCGGCACCTTGCTGCCCTGCTCGGGGCTGATGTCACTGAACGAGTCTTGCATGTTGTAGGTGTAGGACAGGCTGCCAAACAACACGGCCGGGTCGTAGGTCTTGACCAGCGAGATTCCGGGGGTAATCGACCATACGCCGTTGCCGGTAGGCAGGCTTTCCGGCACCGCCAGGTTGTCGTTGCCTGGCACCTCGCGCAGCTTGATGCCGTAAGGGTCCTTGCCTGTGGGGGCCTTGATGCGCAGGGTTGCTACTGCATCGGGCAGGCTCTCGGTCTCGTCGAGGAACTTGTACGCCACGCCAACGTTGACGTCGCCCAGGGTCGGGTCGCGCTTGACGCTGGCGGTGGACTCAGACTGCCCGGAACCACCGGCACCGCCTGAGGAGTAGCTGGAGTCGCGGTAAACCACCGGCACGTTTATGTCGAACTGCCAGCGCTGCGCGACGTTGTAGCGGGCGGTCAGGTCCAGGGTCCAGTTGTCGGCCTTGATGCGGTCGATGTTGATATCGCCGAGAAAGATCGAGTCCAGCGCCAGAAAGCCGTTGAGCACAAGGGCGCGGGTGTCGTAGTGGGTGTAGGTGATGCCGGTTTCGATACTGAACTTGCCGCCACCGAAAAAGCCACTGGCCTCGTCGTACAGGTTCGATACGCTCTGCGCCGGCTCCGAGTCGTCCTTGAGCGACTGCCCATACGAGCTGCCCGAGCCATTGGCAGCCACTGCCTGGCCGCCGCGGGTGCTGGCGGCCGGGGACTTGACCAGGCGTTTGGGCTGGGGCGCGGCGGGTGTTTCTTCGACCTGGCGAACCCGCTGTTCCAGCACCATCAGCGCGTTTTGCTGCGCTTCATAGCGGCGTTTGAGCTCCATCAACTCTTGCTTGAGGGCCTCGACCTGAGGGTCGGCTGCAGCCTGAAGCTGCATGGCGGGGGCCAGGGTGGTCAGGCAGACGACAGCGCTGAATCTCAACGATCGATGCATGGGGAGCCGTCCCTTCAGGCTACATGGAATGAAACAGAGCGTAGATCAGTATCCGAGTGCGCGTAGGCCTTTGAGCTGGTCAAGATTGTTGGTCAACGCACCGCCCGAGGGGATGTTGTCGCGCAGCATCACGTTGAGCGAAGTGATATTGCTGACGTGGTTGCCATTACCGAGCAAAGTGGTGTTCTGCATCAGCCCGCCTTGGGCGATGCTCTGCACCGTGCTGCCCTGGTTGCTGCCGGCGACGATGTTCATCTGCACCCCGGTGCCGTTGCTGGTGACGCTCATGGAACCGGCGCCATTGGCGCCGACCAAGGTCGAGCCGGGTGCCAGCACCTGGCCTTGTGGCGTTACATCGGTGGCTTGGCTGCCCTTGGTGACTTTGATATCGACGTTGTTCAATGCCGAATTGTTGTCGCCGGCTGCGCGTACCACTTGGGTCACGCCGCTGGTGGTGTTGAGCCCGCCGCCACCGGTCACCGTGCCGGTGCCTGGGGTCACCGTGCCGCCACTGCCTTTCTCGTCGATGACAGTCACGTAGAACTGCGGCTTGATGGTGGATTGCTGGATCTGCATGGTGGAGGTCGCGCCAATCACCTCGCCATTGGCGTTCTGCCAGGTGCTGGTCATGACAATGCCGAAGCTGACGATACGCCCCGGCATGACATAGCGGCCCCGCAGGTTGGCCAGTTCCTGGTCCTTGAGCTCGATCGGCTGGAATACCTGTGCCTGGGTTGGCAAGCTGACCGCAAGGCACATCAGGGTCAGCCAGGCTTGCGTCTTCATGGAATGCTCCTAAAGCGTCATGCCCGCTTTGTAGTTAGAAGAAATCGCTGCGGATAAAACCGAAATCCATCAGCTCCGAATCCTTGACCGGTGAGAAGTTGTTGATGCGGTTCTTGGCGGTTAGCGGCTGCGGCGGGTCGAGCAGGGCGTTGTCCTTGTCATAGCCCTGGCCGATCACCGCGAAGATGATGCCGTTCCAGCCTTTGACGAAGTCCTCGACCTTGAAACGCTTGTGGCCCAGCACCGGGTCGCCGATGTAGGCCCAGCCTTTCTCGACCTTTTGCAGCACCACAAAATGCTTGTAGCCACGGATGTCCATCAGCACCACTACCGGAATGCGCACTTCGTGCAGGGTTTCCGGGGCCACCCGGTAACCGCGGGCGCGCATGCCGATGCTTTCGACGTAGCGCTTCATGTCGAGCATGGAAAAGCCCTGGGTGCGTACCAGGTCCTGGTCGGCGTGGGCCAGCATGCCTTCGATCAGGTCGTGCTCGGTCACATCCAGCCAGTAGGCCTGGCGCAGGATGGTGGCAAGCGCTGCCGCGCCACAGCTGAAGTCGGTTTTCTGCTGCACCAGGTCGGCAAACTTGCGTTCGCGCACGCTCTGGATCGGCTTGAACACCACGGCACCACCCGGAAGCACCGAAAGCGGCATCTGCGCCGCTTCACTGGTTGGGGTAACGCCGGTCAGGCAAAGCAGCAACGCCATGGCAGGTATGCGCATGATCGAACGCCTTCTGGTTACATGGAAAAGGCCCCTCGCAAGGGGCCTTGGCTGCACACGATCAGTACGAGGTGTTGGAGATCGCCAGCGAGTTGCTTTGCTGGTTGCCTACACCGGCCGCCACGTTGACACCCAGGTTGCCCGAGCTGCCAGTCACCGAACCACTGAGGGTTGCGGTGTTGTTGACCACATTCGACCAGCCGTTAGGCCGCAGCACCTGGAACGAGATGGTGTTGCTCAGGTCGTAGGCGCTGGACTCGCTGTAGCTCTTGGTGACGTTGTCGTGGGATTCGGATGCCGACTGGCCCGAATTGTTGTACGACGAGTCGTAGGCTTTTTCGAACGAGGAGTCGTACGTGCTGCCTTGGGTGGTGGCGATGCTGCCGTTGAGGTTGCCGTTGAACGAGTCGCTGGTGCTCACGCTGCGGGTGCGGTCGCCATTGCCGTTGTTGAAGGTGACGGTACGGTTGGTGTTGAGCGCGCCGTCGCCGCTGGCAGTCAGGGTTGCGTTGCTGGTGGCATTGGACTCGCCCGACTTGCTGCCACTGGCCTGGGCATGTGAGGCGCCTTCATTGCTCCAGTTGCCCGAGGAGGTCTTGTCGACGTTGGCCACCGAAGCCTTGCTGAAGCTGGCAGTGCCGCTTTGGGTGGTGGTCAGCGAAACGGTGTCGACGCTCATGTTGCGGTCGGACTTGTTGTTGACGATCAGGCCTGGGCTGTTCTGCTCGGCCGAGGCGTTGGCGACCGAGTTGCCGCCTTGTGGCGAGGTGGCATTGGCAATCGCCATGGTGTTTTTCTGCTGGTTCAGGTCGCCACCGGCCACGTTGATGCCCATGTTGCCCGAGCCACCGTTACCCGAGCCGCTCATGACGGCTGAGGAGGTGGTGTTGTAATTGTCGACCTTGTTGTCGTTGCTGTACTGCTTGACGTAGGCCGTCGCAGTGGCTGCGCCGAACACGAAGGCGTTGTCGATGCCAGCAGCGTTTGAGTTGGCAATGGCGGCAGCGTTGTCCTGCTGGTTGCCGCTGCCGGAGGCCACGTTGATACCGACGTTGCCGCTGGCACCGCTGGCGGAGCTGCTGATTTCGGCGCGGTTTACCGTGCCTTCATTGAGAATGCGGTTGCCGGTGCTGTTTTGCGTGTCCACAGCAGTCGCCGCAGCGCTGGTCTGAACAACAGTTGGCCCGTGGTTGCGGTCGCGGCGGTCGTTTTGCCCAGCCTGTGCAGCCACAGCCATGATCGCAGCAATTGCGAAAACCAGAGGCTTGATTGCCATCGAAGGTTTCATGGTGATTCTCCGTGCTCGGTTTAGGTTAAGTGTTGTTCCTGACTGCCTGGGTCAATTGGCGACCCGCACGCTCAGGGTGTTGGCCGTTCGGTTTCCCACCCCGGCGCTCTGGTTCAACTGGATCACCCCACGGCTACCGGTGAAGGCCTGGTCACTGGTACTGACCTGGCGATAGCCGGCTGGGGTGTCCGTCGCACCTGAGTTGTTGATCAGCGCCACGTTCTGCTGCATGAGGACGCTGTCGTCGAGACTGAGCGGTTGCGCGCTGACACTCAGGCGCACCGCGTTGGCTTGCTGGTTACCGGCACCGGCGCTCTGGTTGACCCCAAGAATGCCGTTGCCGCCGCTAAAAGCGCTGCCTTGGATAGTGGCCCCGGCTGCCATCGAGGCATCGGCCTGGGTGTGCGCCTGTTGGCGAATCTGGGTGGTGGCGCTGGCGTCATGGCCAAGGGCGATGGCGCGGGCATTGGCTTGTTGCTGGCCGTCGCCTGCGGCCTGGTTGACCGACAGCACGCCTTGGTAGCGGGCGCCGGAGCTGTCGATGGTGGCGGTATTCACCACTTGCGGGTCGGCGTTCACTTGCAGCGAGATCAGCGCGGTGAGCATCAGCAGTGCAGGCTTCATGTTATTTGCCCCCCAGTACTTTCAGCGCACCCATGCCTTGTTGGACGCTGGAATTGACCATGTTGGCGATGCTGCTGCCGCCGCCCGAACCACGCCCGCCGGCAAGGTTGGGCAGTTGGGTCTGGGTGTTGACGTTGCCGCCCAGGTTGTTGGTCTGTTGCAGCACCATGCTGTTGATGCCGGCGCCGCTGCGAATGCCGGCAAAATCGCCGTCGCTCAGCTCGCCGGTCTGGCGCAGAATGAATGCAGAAGGGTTGGTGTTGACGGTGACCGGGTTAGGGTCGGGGATGACCGGGGCGCGGGTGGCCATGCGCGGTTGCACGTCACGCAGGATGATGATGCGCCCATCGTCGGCTTGCGCCGGCAGGTTAAGGGCCGCGCCAAGTGCACAACCCAGCAACAGGAGGCGGGTGATGCGGGTGCCTGAGTCGAGTGTGTGCACGGTGGCGGTTCCTTCTGATCGGTGCTGGCCGGGGTCAGCGTTGACAGAAGGAGGGCAGAAGTCGTGCCAGTTTTCCTTTTTATTTATAGATCAACAGCTTGCATGGGAATCGCGGGGGCGGGTCGAGGCAGTTGTATCAGCGCTGAAACGCAGTGCTCGCGGCAAGCGGTGAAAACCCCGTAGTACGGGGGATGTGAAGAGATCGTGAAACGCTGTCTCAGCGCTGAAACAGGTCCCCGGGTTTTGCCGCTCGCCCCGCTAATCCGGGGCTTGCGCCGCCCAAAGGTGTCTTACGCTGTTAACACTCGGTAGCACAAGCTGGCAGCTGGCCACTAAGCAGCCGTGCTACGGCAGCGAGAGCAGCGGCGCTGCGTTGCGGCCAGTCGCCTTCAATGACCTGCAACGGGCGCTGATGGCTCTGCAGCCAGCCCAGGCTGTCATTGAAAAACGCCTGGCGCTGGGCCAGGTCTGGTTGGCAGCGCTGGCCGTCGCCTACCCAACTCACGCCCTCGGGGCGCAGCAGCAGGTGCAGGTCGTAGTGGCGGGCGGCGAGGGCGTGTTCGATCCAGGCTGGGCAATCGCCGAAGAGGGTGCGGCTCCAGAGGATATTGCTTAGCAGGTGGGTATCTAGAATCAGCAACGGCGGGGCCTGCAAGCGGCCTTGATCCTCCCACTGCAACTGCCCTTCGGCGATGGCGGATATATCTTCATAGCAGGTGTCTCGCTGCTCACGCTCGATGAAGTGGCGAACGTATTCACCCACCACCACACCGCCAAAATGGGCCTGGATCTCGCCGCTGAGCCAGCTCTTGCCGCTGGATTCGGGGCCGCACAACACCAGGGTTTTCATGCGTAGGCCAGCGCCGGGTCGCGGCGCCACTCCAGCCAGCCGCGCACCGCAATCACGGTGAACAGGGCATACAGCCCGGCAGTAAGGTAGAGGCCTTTGTACAGGAACAAACCCACGAAGATCACATCCAGCACCACCCACAGCGCCCAGCATTGCAGGCGTTTCTGTGCCATCCACAGTTGCGCCACCAGGCTGAAACCTGTCAACGCGGCGTCCAGCCAGGGTTGTGCGGCGTCGGTGTAGTGGGCCATGCCGGCGCCCAGCAGCAGGCTGAACACCAGGCCTGCGGACAAGCTCTTGAGCATAGGCGCTGAGGCCAGGCGCGAAACCTGGCGGGCGTCTTTCTGGTTGTCTGGGCGGGTCCACTGCCACCAGCCATACACTTGCAGCACGGCGAAGAACAGTTGCAGCAACATGTCCGAGTACAGCTTCACTTCGTAGAAGATCCAGCTGTAGAGCACCACCATCACCAGCCCGATCGGCCAGCACCAAGGGTTCTGCCGTACGGTGAGCCATACGGCAATCACGCCCAGCGCTGCGGCAAAGAGTTCAAGCCCGGACATCGGCGCGCCTTCCAAGGGGAAAGGGCGGGATGCTACAAGCAGCGAACTGCAAGCTGCAAGCGAACGGTGCGGCTTGCAGCTCGAAGCTTGCCGCTGGCTAAACCCGGAACTGGCGCAGCAGTTGCTCGAGCTCTTCGCTCAGGCGGCCCAGGGCGTTACCCGCTTCGCTGGATTGGCGCGCGGCTTCGGCGGTTTCCTGGGACAGCCCGGCGGTTTCGGTGACGTTGCGGTTGATCTCCTCGACCACATGCGACTGCTGCAAGGTGGCGCTGGCAATCGAGGCGTTCAGGGCACCCAGGGTGTTCAGCGCCTGGCTGATGGCATCGAGGCGGGTACCGGCTTCACGGGCCTGGGTGACGGTCTGGCGCGAGGCCTCGCTGCTGGTATCGATGGCTTTGACGGCGGCCTCCGACTGGCCCTGCAGGTGCTCGATCATGGTCTGGATTTCAGCGGTGGATTGCGCCGTGCGCTGGGCCAGCAGGCGCACTTCGTCGGCTACCACGGCAAAGCCGCGGCCTTGTTCGCCGGCGCGGGCCGCTTCGATGGCTGCGTTCAGCGCCAGCAGGTTGGTCTGCTCGGCGATGGCGCGGATCACCTCCAGTACGCCGCCAATGCGTGTGCTGTGGCTGGCCAGCTCGCGGATGACCTGCACTGCCTGCTCGATGGTCGCCGACAACCGGTCGATCTGTTCCAGGCTGCCATGGATGGCGTGCTGGCCCTCATCGACTTGCTGCTGGGCGTTGCGCATCTCGCCGGCGGCCTGCTCGGCATGCTTGGCGACATCGTGCACGGCGTAGCTGACTTCGTTGATGGCGGTGGCCACCTGGTCCATCTGCAGCGATTGCTGCGCGCTGCGCGCCTGGGCGGCACCGGCGTTGTCGCCGACATTGCCGGCGGACTGCGCCAGGGCATGGGCTGCGCCTTGCAGTTGGCCAACCACGCCTTGCAGCTTGCCGTTGAAACGGTTGAAGTGCTCGCCCAAGTGGGTGATTTCATCGCGCCCATGGGTGTCCAGGCGGCGGGTCAGGTCACTTTCGCCGCTGGCGATATTGCCCATGGCCTGCACCGCCTCGTGCAAAGGGCGTGAGATGCTGCGGGCGATCAGCAATACCACCAGCGCCATCAGCACCGCGATGGCGATGCCGACCAGCGAGGCGTGCCACAGCTGGCGGGCGAACTCGTCCTGCACGTCATCGACATACACCCCCGAGCCGATGATCCAGCCCCAAGGCTTGAACAATTGAATGTAGGACGTCTTTGGCACAGGGTCGCTGGCGCCGGGCTTGGGCCAGCGGTAGTCGACCGGGCCTGCGCCCTGGCTTTTGGCCAGCGTGACCATTTCGTTGAACAGGGCAAAGCCGTCAGGGTCGCGGATCGACGACAGGTCCTGGCCTTCGAGCTTGGCGTTGACGGGGTGCATGACCATCTTCGGCTGCAGGTCATTGATCCAGAAATAGTCGTTCTGCTCGTAGCGCAGGCCGCGCACCACTTGCAGCGCCTGCTGCTGGGCGGCATCACGGGTCAGCGTGCCGGCGGCCTCCAGGCCTTGGTAATAGGCCAGCACCCCGGCTGCGGTCTGCACCACGTGGCGGGTCTTTTCGGCCTTGGCCTGGTACAGGTCGCCATGGATCTGGCGCAGCATCAACAAGCCCAGTACTACCAGCATGGCCACAGCGACCAGCAGGATCAGCCAGAGACGGCGGCTGATCGACATCGACCTGAGGGTCTTCATGATGCGTTACTCCAGTGTTGTTCTTTTTATAGAAGGCATCCAAGCATGCTTTGGCCTAGGCCCCCACCCGACCAACGGCTAATGGGTATGAAGTGACATTCCGTGTTGCAGGTAATACGGGAACGGAAACAGTCCCTCTGCTAGGATCTCGGCCGCTCTGGATGAAACCTTTAGCGCGCTGAACTTTTCTGCTGGTATTGCACCCAAGGGTCGCTGTAAAACGGCGTCGCCGCGTGCGGTATACATTTGCATATCAAAACAGAGGGGCCTGCCAATGGCGCGGTCCCCCATGGGGGAATGATGGATTTTTGGAGTGCCTTGCAGGCGATCATCCTGGGCGTGGTCGAAGGGTTGACCGAGTTCTTGCCCATTTCGAGTACCGGGCACCAGATCATCGTTGCCGACCTGCTCGGCTTTGGCGGCGAACGCGCCATGGCGTTCAACATCATCATCCAGCTGGGCGCAATCCTGGCGGTGGTGTGGGAGTTTCGTCGCAAGATCTTCGATGTGGTGGTGGGGCTGCCGACCCAGGTGCCGGCGCGGCGCTTTACCGCCAACCTGCTGATTGCCTTCCTGCCGGCCGTGGTGCTGGGTGTGCTGTTCGCCGACCTGATCCACCATTACCTGTTCAACCCCATCACTGTGGCGGTCGCGCTGGTGGTGGGCGGGTTGATCATGCTCTGGGCCGAGCGTCGCGTGCACCGCGTCGAGGTCGAGCATGTCGATGAAATGAGCTGGCACCACGCCCTGAAGATTGGTTTCGTGCAGTGCCTGGCGATGATTCCAGGCACCTCGCGCTCCGGCTCGACCATCATCGGCGGCCTGCTGTTTGGCCTGTCGCGCAAGGCGGCCACCGAGTTTTCGTTCTTTCTGGCGATGCCGACCATGGTCGGGGCGGCGGTGTATTCGGGCTACAAGTACCGCGACCTGTTCCAGCCTGCAGACCTGCCCGTGTTCGCGCTAGGCTTCGTGGTGTCGTTCATCTTTGCCATGATCGCGGTGCGCGGGCTGCTCAAGTTCATCGCCAACCACAGCTACGCGGTGTTTGCCTGGTATCGCATTGCCTTCGGCCTGTTGATTCTGGCCACCTGGCAGTTTGGTTGGGTTGACTGGGCGACGGCGCAACCCTGATGGCTCGCGCGCAGGCTGCTCAGCCGGGTATTCGCAATGCCGGGCTCAAGGGCTTGGTATTGGCTGGCCTGTGCCTGCTACCGCTGGGCGGCAGCTTGCAGGTTGGGCTTAGCGGGCAGTCATGGGTGCCTTTGGCAATGTACCCGGCACTGAGTTTGATCAGCCTGCTGCTGTATTGGCAGGACAAACAGCAGGCCCGTACCCAGGTTTGGCGCACGCCGGAGAAGGTGCTGCATGCCAGCGAACTGCTGGGCGGTTGGCCTGGGGCATTGCTGGCCCAGCAACTGTTTCGCCACAAGACGCGCAAGGTGTCGTACCAAGTGGTGTGCTGGGCCATCGTGCTGGTGCACCAGGTGTTCTGGTTCAATCATCTATGGCACGCAGGGCTCTTGTAGCAGCAGCCCCACCTGCGTGCGCTTGGGCAAGCGTTTCACCACCAACTGGTGCGAGCGGCTGAGCAGCTCGCGTAGCTCTTCGCCGCCCATGGGGTAGGGCGGCGCCACGCTTACCCACTTGGCCCGCGCCAGATAAGGCGCCGGGCGAATGCCCGGGCGGTCGCAATAGCCCAGAAACAGCTCATCGGCCACTTTGAACGACAACCCTGCACCGGCCAGGTCCATCACCGCGAACATTTTGTTGCCGGCAATCGAGAACACGCGGATCCCACCCCATTTGTAGTCTTCTCGCGCCCCCGGCAGGGCCAGGCAAAACGCCGCCACCTGCGCCTCAGTCATGCGTTGGTCAGACATAGCGCTCTCCACAGGCTTCGAATGAAGCCGCCAGATGATCAATCCATGCCCGCACCGCTGGCAACAGGCCACGCCGGTGCGGGTATACCGCTTGCAGATAACCGCCCGGTAGCGACCAGTCCGGGAGTAGCCGTACCAGCTCGCCCCGCGCCAGTTCCTCTTCGCAGAACATCGCCGGCAGCGCAGTGAAACCCAGGCCCGCGCGCACGGCTGCGTTGCGGACGACGAAATCGTCGATGGCCAGGCGCGGCTCAAGGGCAACGTCCTCGGTACGGCCATTGGGCCCCAACAGACGAAAATGCACCAACCGGTCAGCCTCCGCCGCGCCCAGCACCGGCAGGCCAGCAAGTTCGGAAGGGTGGCGCACATGGTCGGCAAAGCCGGGCGCCGCCACCAGTTGCATCTGCGCCTGGCGCAGGCGGCGGGTGACCAGCGCCGGGTCCTCATCACCCAGCTCACGCACCCGCAGGGCAACGTCGATGCCTTCGGAAATCAGGTCTACCCGACGGTTGAGCAGCACCATGTCCAACTGCACCAGCGGGTACTGAGCCAGGAAACGGGCGATCACCTCAGGCAAAAAAGCGTGGGCCAGCGCCACCGGGCAGGACACCCGCAGCCGGCCACGAGGCTCGCTGGACATGCTGGCCACCACTTCATCAGCCATTTCGGCCTCAAGCATCATGGCTTGGCAGTGGTGCAAGTAGCGCTCGCCCACGGCGGTAAGCTTGAGTTGGCGCGTGGTGCGCTGTAACAGCCGCGTGCCCAGCCGCTCCTCAAGCTCGGCAATGCGCCGCGACAGCCGTGATTTGGGGATGCCCAACTGGCGCCCGGCGGCAGCGAAGCCGCCAGCCTCGACCACCTGGGCGAAGTAAAACAGATCGTTGAGGTCTTGCATGCAAAGGGCTCATTGTTCCATCAGTGGAACAAACTAACGCATTTTTGCTAACTTTTCAGTTATTGGTCATGTCGGTAGGATCCTCCCCATCGTGATCGCTTATCCGCAGCGGTCTTCAAAAACACTGGAGAGTCCTATGAAACTGTTGCACATCGATTCGAGCATCCTGGGCGACAATTCCGCCTCCCGCCAGTTGAGCCGCGAAGTGGTAGAAGCCTGGAAGGCAGCCGACCCATCCATAGAGGTGGTGTATCGCGACCTGGCTGCCGATGCCATCAGCCATTTCTCCGCCGCTACCTTGGTTGCCGCCGGCACTGCTGAAGAGGCGCGTGACGCGGCGCTGGCGCACGAAGCCAAGCTCAGCCAGGAAACCCTCGAAGAGTTCCTGGCAGCAGACGCCGTGGTAATCGGCGCGCCAATGTACAACTTCAGCGTACCCACCCAGCTCAAGGCCTGGATCGACCGTGTAGCGGTGGCTGGCAAGACGTTCAGCTACACCGAAGCCGGCCCGCAGGGGTTGTGCGGTGACAAGAAGGTGATCGTGGTATCGACGGCCGGCGGCCTGCATGAAGGCCAGCCAACTGGCGTCGGCCATGAGGACTTCCTCAAGGTGTTCCTGGGCTTCATCGGCATTACCGACCTTGAGTTCGTACGTGCCCACGGCCTGGCTTACGGCCCCGAGCACCGTGCCAAGGCCATCGATGCCGCCCAGGCGCAGATCGCCGACGAGCTGTTCGTCGCTGCCTGACCTGCAGGTTTTTACCCCAGCCGACTGTCGCCACGCGCGCCAGTCGGCTTTTTTTCATGCTTTTTTCATCCAGCAGGCTTCAAGACGGTTCTAAGCTCAGGCGACATCCGGGATTATTGCCATGAATCGACTGCAGAACCTGGTCACTTTGTTGCTGTTCGGCGGCCTGCTGGCCAATGCCGAGGCAGCCTCGTGGTCGGCGGGCCTGCACCGTCTGACATTGGCCGACCCAGTCGATGCCAAGCCGATGCAGGCGCTGGTGTTCTACCCCTCAAGCGCGCAGGCGCACCCCGTACGCATCGAGGGCTACCAGACGCGGGTTGCCGAAGAGGGGCCGGTTGCCCTTGGGCAGTTTCCGTTGCTGGTAATCTCCCACGGCAATACCGGTAGCCCCATGGCCTTGCATGACCTGGCCAATAGCCTGGCGCGGGAGGGTTTTGTGGTGGTTGCCGTGGTTCACCCTGGGGACAACAGCCGCGATCACAGCCGTCTTGGGGCTGTGAGCAACCTTTATGGCCGGCCGTTGCAGATCAGCGCAGCAATAACTGCAGCACGCGCGGACAAACTGCTCGCCCCGTACCTCAATGACGGCAAGGTCGGTGTAATCGGCTATTCGGCCGGGGGCGAGACGGCGTTGATCCTGTCTGGCGCCCAGCCTGACCTTGAGCGCCTGCGCCGTTACTGCGATGAGCGCCCCAAGGATGCCGATGCCTGCAAGACGCACGGCGTACTGATTGCCGACCACAGCGAACTGACCGCCCACGCGGACCCTCGGGTCGGTGCGGTGATGCTGATGGCGCCGTTGAGTTTGATGTTCGGGCGGCACGCGTTGGCTGGGGTGCAGGTACCGGCGCTGATCTACAGCGGCGACCATGACCAGTTGCTTGCGCTGGAGCACAACGCCGATGCACTGGCGCGCAAGTTGCCGGTCACGCCTGACTATCGGCTGCTCGCCGGCGCCGGGCACTTTGTGTTCATGGCCCCGTGCGATGAAGAGCAGCACCAGCGCATGCCGGCGCTGTGCAAGGACGCCGATGGCGTCGACCGGCGCTACATCCACCGGTCGTTGCGCAGCGAAACCACTACCTTCTTCAGCCAGGCCCTCGGTGCGCCGGAGCCCGCCGAGCGCTCAGCCGCGACGGGCGAGCAGCAGCGTCAAGCCCACCCCTGACAGGGCGAGCAACGCAGCCACGGCAAAGATCGAGGCATAGCCCAGATACACCGCCACCGCGCCCATCATTGGCCCTGCAATCGCCAGCGCCAGGTCGAAGAACACCGCATAGGCGCCAAGCCCGGCGCCGCGGCTGCTACTCGGCACCTGGCGGATCGCCTCGACGCCCAGCGCCGGGTATACCAGCGACAGCCCAAAGCCCGTCAGCCCGGCGCCAATCATCGCAAACAGCGGGGAGGGTGCGAGCCACAGCAAGGCCAGCCCCAGCACTTCAGTGGCCATGCAGGCGATGGCTACGTTATAGCCACCGAAGCGGTTCACGGCGTTGACGAACAACAACCGGGAAATGATGAAGCATGTCCCGAACGCGCTCAGGCACAGCGCTGCGCCGCTCCAGCCGCGCTCCAGGTAGTACAAAGTGACGAAGGTGGTCAGGGTGCCGTAGCCGATCGAAGCCAGGGTCAGGCCCAGGCCGCACGGCGCCACACGGGCAAACGCCGACCAGAAGCGCAGGCGTTCACCCCGCACCACCAGCACATCCGGGCGCTTGCGCAGTGCCAGTAGGGCTAGCACGGCCAAGACAAGTAGCGCCGGGCCGAGGGCTGCAAAGTTGAACGCATCGACCATCACTACGCCCACCGGGGCACCGATGGCGATGGCGCCATATGAGGCGATGCCATTCCACGAGATAACCCGTGCGGTGTGTTCCGGGCCCACCTGGCTGATGCCCCAGCTGAGCGTTGCGACGCCGATCAGCCCTTGGGCGATCCCCAGCAACAGGCGCCCGCCAAGCAGTAGCGCCAGGCTCAGCCAGGGGACCGGCAAGGCCCAGGCCGAGAGCAACGTGAGTACACCGCAGCCGGCGATGCCATAAAGGCCGTAGCGGATCGCCCGTTTGCCGCCCAGGGTGTCGGCCACCTTGCCGGCGAACGGCCTGCTGAGTAGCGTTGCCAGGTACTGCAAACCAATGGTCAGGCCGGCGATCACTGCGCCATAGCCCAGTTGGTCATGTACATGGCCTGGCAGCACCGCAATCGGCAGGCCGATGCACAGGAAGGCAATGAAGGTGTAGAAAACGATGGCGAGGATTTGCAGCGTGATGCTGCTGGTATTGCTGGGGGAGGGTACTGGCGCGGTCATGGGCTCGTTCGCGGGTAGGCGGTTGGGCGTACGGGCAATGATGGCGATTGTGCGGAATAAAAGAAAGCAGGCTAACGAATTAAGCGCTGGGTGGTAGCCCATAACGGGGCAGGAGGATCGCGGGGCAAGCCCGCTCCCACGCTGCCCAGTTCGCTGCGCGACAGCGCAGCCCGGAAGGGCTGGGTGACCTCCCACAGGTGAATGCGTTTGAACCTGTGGGAGGGGGCTTGCCCCGCGATGGCGTCGGTCAGATCAGACCACGACGCCCTGGCTACGCAGGTAGTCGTCGTAGGTGCCGCTGAAGTCGATCACACCGTTCGGCGTCAGCTCCAGGATGCGCGTGGCCAGCGAGGACACGAACTCCCGGTCGTGGCTGACGAACAGCAGTGTGCCGGGGTAGTTTTCCAGCGCCAGGTTCAACGCCTCGATCGATTCCATGTCCAGGTGGTTGGTCGGTTCGTCCATCACCAGTACGTTCGGCTTTTGCAGGATCAGCTTGCCGAACAGCATGCGGCCTTGCTCACCCCCGGAAATCACCTTCACCGACTTGAGGATCTCGTCGTTGGAGAACAGCATGCGCCCCAGGGTGCCGCGGATCACTTGCTCGCCGCTGGTCCACTGGCCCATCCAGTCGAACAGGCTCACGTCGTCTTCGAAGTCGTGGGCGTGGTCCTGGGCGTAGTAGCCAACCTCGGCACTGTCGGTCCACTTCACCGCGCCTTTGTCCGGTGTCATTTCACCGACCAGGGTGCGCAGCAGGGTGGTCTTGCCAATGCCGTTGGGGCCGATGATGGCCACGCGCTCGCCGGCTTCGACGGTGAAACTGAAGTCCTTGAACAGCACCTTGTCGTCGAAGGCCTTGGCCATTTTCTCGACGACCACTGCCTGGCGGTGCAGCTTTTTGGTCTGTTCGAAACGAATGAACGGGCTGACGCGGCTGGACGGCTTGACTTCGGCCAGCTGGATCTTGTCGATCTGCTTGGCCCGCGAGGTGGCCTGCTTGGCTTTCGAGGCGTTGGCCGAGAAGCGGCTGACGAAGGTCTGCAGCTCGGCGATCTGGGCTTTCTTCTTGGCGTTGTCCGACAGCAGTTGCTCACGCGACTGGGTGGCCGCGGTCATGTACTCGTCGTAGTTGCCTGGGAACAGGCGCAGCTCGCCGTAGTCAAGGTCAGCCATGTGCGTGCACACGCTGTTGAGGAAGTGACGGTCGTGGGAAATGATGATCATGGTGCTGTTACGCGCCGTGAGGATCGTTTCCAGCCAACGGATGGTGTTGATGTCCAGGTGGTTGGTCGGTTCGTCGAGCAGCAGGACGTCCGGGTCGGAGAACAGCGCCTGGGCCAGCAACACGCGCAGCTTCCAGCCAGGGGCAACTTCGCTCATCGGGCCGAAGTGTTGCTCCAGCGGAATGCCCAGGCCCAGCAGCAGCTCACCGGCGCGCGATTCGGCGGTGTAGCCGTCCATTTCGGCGAACTCGGTTTCCAGCTCGGCGACGGCCATGCCGTCTTCTTCGGTCATTTCTGGCAGCGAGTAGATGCGGTCGCGCTCAGCCTTGACCTTCCACAGCTGGTCGTGGCCCATGATCACGGTATCGATCACCGTAAAGTGTTCGTAGGCGAACTGGTCCTGGCGCAGCTTGCCCAGGCGGGTGTTGGGCTCGAGCATCACCTGGCCGCCGGAAGGCTCCAGGTCGCCGCCGAGGATTTTCATGAAGGTCGACTTGCCGCAACCGTTGGCGCCGATCAGGCCATAACGGTTGCCGTTGTTGAATTTGACCGAAACGTTCTCGAACAGCGGCTTGGCGCCGAACTGCATGGTGATATTCGCGGTGGAGATCAAAGCGCTTACCTATCAGTAACTTACGCGGCCATGGCTCAGGAAGCCCGAGTGCTCACGGCTCGCTCCAGTGGGAGCTTGGGTTGGCCTTTGGGCGAGTGTCTACAGCAGCGATGCAGGCTGCGACCTAGCTGTTGGGCGATGAATGCGGGGGTTGAGGCCGGACATTGGGCGGCATTGTCGCATAGCTGGGGCATGCTTTGCAGTGGGTGCGTGATGGGTGGGGTCGCGCAGCGGCGCACCTGGGGGTAAAGTGCGGGGCCCGTCGCCCCGGAAAACTGCCATGCCCTGCACCTTCACCTTGATGCAATCGCCTGTGGGCACCCTGACCCTGGTGGCCCGCGGTGCCTGCCTGGCGGCGGTGCTCTGGGAAACCGAGCGTGAAAACCGTGTTCGCCTGGGCGAACTTGAGCGTGACGACGACAATGCCGTTCTGCGTGAAACTGCACGCCAGCTAGGCGAGTACTTTGCAGGCCAGCGCCGCACCTTCGACCTGCCATTGGACTTTGTCGGCACCGAGTTTCAGCGCCAGGTGTGGGCGGCGCTGCTGGCCATTCCTTTCGGTGAGACGCGCAGCTACCGCGATATCGCCCAGCGTATCGGCAACCCTCAGGCGGTGCGTGCCGTTGGCGCCGCCAATGGGCGCAACCCCATTTCCATCATTGCGCCGTGCCACCGGGTAATTGGCGCCTCGGGTAGCCTGACCGGTTTTGCAGGCGGGCTGCCGGCCAAGCAGTACCTGCTGGCCCTGGAAGGGCGCCAGAGCCTGGCACTGGGCCTGTAGCTCAGCCGAGCCAGGCGCACAGCAGCACCAGCAACACGGCCAACACGCTGCCGGCCAGCAGGCTGTAGGTGCGCTGGGCTTGGCGCGCATGGGCCTGCACTTCACGCAGGTATTGCCCAGGCGGCGGCGCGTCATGTTGATGGCGCAGCCCTTCGGCGATATCCGCCAGTTGCCCGCGAATCAACAGGCCGACCACATACCAGGCGCTGGCGTAGCTTGCCAGCACCACAAGCACATACCTCATGGGGCGAACTCCAGCGCAAAGGCCTGGGCGCTGTTGCGGGTGGTATCGAGCAGCAGCAGGCCTTCGCTGTGTTCATCCAGCTGGCCCAGCAGGTTGCCTTGGGCATCCCACGCCGCCGACTGGCCGGCGCCGATAAAGTTGTCGGCCGCCCCCACACAGTTGGCCATCAACACCGCCATACCCGACTGGCGCGCCGCCTTGGGGTAGTGGGCAAACCCCTCGGCGACCCCTTTGGCGGTTTTCGCCACGCTGACCAGATACAGCTCTGCGCCCAGTGCCCGCACGCTGTGGGCGTGCTCGATGAACATCGACTCGTAGCAGATCGCCGGGGCAATCTGTAGCGCGCCGGCGGCAAAAACCAGCGGTTGCGCACCGGCCACGAAGAACGGCAACTCGTCGGCGTGCAGGCGCTGCTTGGCGTAGAGCAAAGGCGCCTGGCGCGGGCGCAGGATGAGCATGCCGATGTGCACGCCAGCAGCGGCGGGCATCGGCAGGCCGATGGCTGCGGTTACATCAAGGCGGTCACATTGCGCCTGCAATGGCCTGAGCAATACGTCATCAGCGGCGGTGACAACGCGCTGCGCCAAGGTGGGTTCATAGCCACTGAGGGACAGTTCAGGGAACACCACCAGCTCGGCGCCGTGGGCCGCTGCCTGTTCCATGGCATGCAAGTGGCGGTGCAGATTGCCGGCCAGGTCGCCCTTGTGCGAGGCCAGTTGTACGGCGCAGAGCTTCACGGGATTCCATCCTTGGTGTGCGTGGGGTGTTCGAGGATACAATCGGAACAATCGCCTCACCAGCACGAAGTCGCCTATTCCAAGGATGGAGACCTGTATGACCTTCGCTACGGCCATTCCCGCCGATTCGTTGATAACACCCCACGCAGCCCAGGCCGAGTTTCGTCACTGCCGGGGTATCACCTTGGCGGCCGGTGAAATGCCCGCGATGGGGTACTTTCTGCAACTCATGACCCGCATGCCGGGCTGGATCGACGGCCTTATGGTGCTGCGCAACCGGCTGGTGCGCCTGGTCGGGCTGAAGAACCTCGGGCGCCTGAGTGCAATCGACCGCAGCCGCGCATCGGCCAGCTACCAGCCGGGCGACCGGGTCGGTATCTGGACACTGCTGGTCAATACTGACAACGAGGTGCTGCTGGCTGACTGCGACCGCCATCTGGACGTGCACATCGCGCTGACCCGCCAGCCGGCCGCGAACGGTCAGTGCCAGGTGCTGGTGAGCACCCATAATTGGCTGGGGCGCTTGTATATGCTGCCGGTAGCGCCTTTTCATCGTTTGATCGCGCCAATCGCCCTGCGTCGGTTGCGCGCTTGAGCCGTGAGCCCTGTGCCATGCTGTGCAACAGGTACGGCCTGCCGCCAAGCCGTCACAGAGGGTTGATGCAATGAGCCGTTTTCGGCGGGTAACCGCCAACACTCGCGGGCGAGACTTGGCCGTGGGGGATATTCATGGGCACTTCCAGCGTTTGCAGCAATGCCTGGACAGCGTTGGTTTCAACCCCGAGGCAGACCGGTTGTTCAGCGTCGGCGACCTCGTGGACCGTGGGCCGCACAGCCCGCAAGCGTTGCAGTGGCTGGCACAGCCGTGGTTCTACGCGGTACAGGGCAACCACGAATCACTGGCTATCAGCCATGCGCGCGGCGGTCGGCTTGACCCGGCGATGTATCGGGCGGCAGGCGGTGGCTGGTTTCTCGACCTGCCGGCCGAGGAGCAGGAACCGTTCGTGGAGGCATTCCTGAACCTGCCCATTGCCCTTGAGGTAGCCACCGCTGACGGCCCCGTCGGGTTATTGCATGCTGACAGCCCTTTCAGCGATTGGGCGCAGCTGCGTGACAGCCTGCTGCACGACGACGACCCTGCGGCCCGTGAGGTTTGCCAGTGGTCGCGCCGCCGGCTGAAAGAAGGCGACAGCCAACCGGTGGAGGGTTTGCGCGCGCTATTGGTCGGCCACACTGCGGTAGTGCAGATGAAAGTACTGGGCAACGTCTGGCACCTGGACACTGGCGGCTGGAGCAGTGGTTGCTTCAGCCTGCTGGACATTGCCTCACTGGAGCTGCTCAGCCCAGCGCCAGACGTATAAGCATGGCACCTGACAGCACTATCAGCAGCACGCCTGAGGCGCGTTCCAGCCAAGGCAAGGCCTGGGCGAAGCGGTGCAACACTCGCTGATTACCGATAGCCAGCGCCACCAGCAGGTCCCAGGCCAGCACCACGCTGAACATCCAGGTGCCGTACGCCACCTGCAACCAGGTGGCACTCCCGGCCACGAGGCTTGCAAGGCTTGCGTAGAACAGCGCGTTCTTCGGGTTGAGGATGCCCGAGGCCAGTCCCATGCCCAGGCTTGCCAGCCAGCTACTGGGAGCGGCATGGGCGCTGCCCCCGGTGAGGCTGCTGCAGCCGGCGTAGCGCACGAACAACTGGCCGATATATAAAAGGTAGGCGCAACCGGCCAGTTGCAGGACGATGAACAGCGCGCTGCCCTCGCGCAGTGCCGATACGCCGGCGAAAGCCAGGCAAATGAACAGGCCATTGGCCAACGCGACGCCCAGGCACGCCCCGCTGGCTGCGCGCCAACCGGCGTTGGCCGAAGTGCGGGCAATCAGAAAAAAGTCAGGCCCGGGTGACAGCAGGGCCAGGAAGTGGGCGAGGGCGATGAGCAGGAACTGATTCATGGTGCGGGTTCTGGTAGTGGTAGAGGCCGCAGTGTGGGGGGCAGGTCGCGCGAGGTATTGAAGATTATTGCGCGGCGCTTTTCAGTGCCCCGACGCGGTCAGTGTGTGGGCGGCCTTGTGTCGCGATGGGCTGCAAAGCAGCCACTAACAAGCTCAACTTCCCGCCTCTTTACCCCCTCATTTCCCACAATCCTTCAGCATTTTCGGAAATTTCCTTCAACTTGAGGGTTATCTTCATCTGGCAAACTCTGACCTTCGATGCAAGCCCATCCAGGAAGGAAAGGTGGTCACATGAACGACAATATCCACGACCTTGCCATGCACCATGTCCGCGAGCAGGTGCTCGAACGCCTGCTCGAGCATATGACCCAGGCGCAACGCGCGTCTGTGCACCTGCTGATGCAGCGGATGCTGGTGATCGCCGGCGGGCCCGGCAAGATCAGCGAGTTCCGCGCCATGGTGCTGCTAGGCGCCGACCGCCGCAGCGCGCATTTGCTGGCCTGCCTGCGGGCAGCACAATTGAGCCTTGCCAAGCGCTATGGCCGCAGCTTCCTGCTGCGGGTGCTGGTGGCGCGTTTGCCGGGGCTCGACAGCACCACGCTGGCCCTGCACGACCGCTGCTTCGGCGCGCTGTTTCTGGAGGATGACTCGCGCGTAGAGTTGCTGCGTGCCGACGCTGGGCAGATTGGGCCCTACAGCGCCCGTCCGGTAGCCACCACGGAGCAACGTGCTGTGGCCCGCAACGCCTGGTTGCTGTTCGGGCACCTGGGTGTTTGCCGCCCTGAAGCGTTACTGGGCGCACGGGCTTATCTGGAGCTGGCAACAGTACTGGACCAGGCCCTCCACGCCGGCACCGGTGTCGACGCACTGTTTACCGTGCTACCGACGACACAGCGGCACCGCTTCATGGCTTGGGGGCGGCACTGCCTGCGGGCGATTACCGGTGGCGCCGCCGATGCCTTGCCCCATGGTGTAGGGGTGCTGGCAGAAGGCCTGATGCAACTGCACAACCTGCTGGCCCTGCCGCTGCAGCGCGCTGCCCCCATGGCCCTGCGCACGGACGCCAAGGTACTTCAGGTGATAGCGCTAGAGGGGTTTCTGCAGCAGTTGGAGAATGACGACCTGCTCGACCGCATGCTCGGGCGGGTCAAGGTGCTACCGTGTGAAGTGCACGGCCCCGCCGGGCTGTTCGACCCGGTTCCGTTGGCACACCTGCGCGGGCTGTACGCGCAGTTCATCGAGCAGCGCGGTTATCGCGCTGGCAGTCGTGCGGTGGTCGAGCAGTTTGCCCACTTGCCGGTGCAATGGCCGCAGCCACTGCGCGAGGATGCCCAGGAACGTCTGGCAGACGCGCTCGGCGTAACCATCGAGCAACTGGTTTGTCAGGCGTTCGCGCCGTTTTCCGATCAGGGGCGGCGGCTGGAGCTGTTTCTGGTGCGTTGCCACCCTGGCATGCTGGTGGCATTGCCTGCCCTGCACCGAGCGCTGGAAGGGCGCCGCTGCGCGTCGGCGATCACTGCCTGGCTGATGCAGGTCAGTGGCCTGGAGATGGCTCAGTTGCGTGCGCTCTACGCCGGTGCATTGCGCCCGCAAGTGCGCCGCCTGGTCGCGTTGCTGGCGCGCCGCGACATCGCGCTGCGCGCATTGGCCCAGGCCAGCCCGATAGCGCCGCCGGCGCAGCAACATGTGGGCGCAGGCCAGCGGTGATGACGTTTGATCCCGTCGGCGGCCAACAGATTATGGGGTGATGATTATTAAAATTAATGGCTTAGGGGAGTGCCGGGCTGAACTTGGACTAAGAGCCACAGGCAGTCAGCTTGACTGTGGTTTTTGATGAATTTACCGCGTATTCACACAGTCTGGACCGTTAGCAGACGTTCAGTGAATGCGCAGCCCTTGCAGTAGGCAATCCGTTCTCTCTACGCGTCGTACGATAGTCACAAACGCCCTGGGCTGTTCGACTTCAGACTCCATTCAGATTCGGCCCCGATAATCCCTCCGTCGAACCAAAACGGGGGGAGTTTCATGACCCAGCCTCACTGGAGCAATCTGCTCCCGCTACCCATTGGCAGCCATGCCGACCATAACGCGAACCTGACGCTCCACGTGGCAGGGGATCCTGCACGCGAAGGCTTGCAGCAGTTCATCCACCAGTGCTTTGCCACTGTGCATCAGGCAGATGTGCAGCATTACTTGCCAGAACTGTTGGCACTACATGATAGCCATGGCCGACTGATCGCGGCCGCTGGCATGCGACCGGCGAGCGATGGCCCTCTGTTCCTGGAGCGATATCTGGATGCGCCTATAGAGGCGGCCATCTCGCAGGTTGCCGGCGCTTCTCTGGACCGGGCATGCATGGTTGAAGTGGGCAACCTGGCGTCACTCAGCGCCGGTAGCGCACGGATAATGATCATTGCCGTGACGTGGTTGTTGGCCATGCGTGGTCTTCAGTGGGTCACATTCACGGGCGCTGCGACGCTGATCAACAGTTTCCAGCGGCTGGGGCTGATGCCCACGGTATTGGCCGCGGCCGACCCGGAACGTCTACAGGGCCAGATGGACCAGTGGGGGCGCTACTACGATCAACGCCCCCAGGTATTCGCAGGCAACATCGGCTTTGGCTTTGATGCTCTGACTCGCGCGGGTGTATTTCAGCGCTTTGGGTTTCCCTGCTTAGCCCAGGAGGCAGGCAATGCGGCATGAACTGAGCGCCTTTAGGGCCTTGCTGCTCCAGCGTGCCGAGCATGAAGCTGATGCTATAGCTGTGCAGGGCCCGGTTCGGCGTTTTACCTACCGGCAATTTCTCGACGAGGTTGAGTGCCGTATCGCCCGTTTGCAAAGTCAGCCACCGGGTGCATTCGTGGTGGTGCTGGATAACGGGCCTGAAGTGCTGTTCTGGGACCTGGCGGCACTGTTTGCCGAGCGCCCTTGCGTGATCGTTCCGTCGTTCTTCAGCGCCGCTCAGTTCCGCCACTGCCTGAGGCAGAGTGGTGCCACCATCGTTCTGTGCGAACAACCATGGACGGCCCAGCTTCTAGAGCAGGGCTTTGTCCAGCATGAGCCAGAGGGCTTTTGGACGCGCCCGTACGGCGCCATTGCGATGCCGGCGGGCACGGCGAAGATTACCTACACCTCTGGCAGCACCGGAGCACCCAAAGGCGTGTGCCTGGGGGCTGAGGCCATGCTGCGGGTGGCGCGTGAATTGGAAACGGCCAGCCGGCCAGTCGAGCCTCAGCGTTATCTGGCCGTACTGCCGCTGGGTGTCTTGCTGGAGAACCTGGGGGTGTACGCCGCACTCATGGCGGGCGCCTGCGTCCAGCTCTACCCGCAGCAACAGCTGGGCATGGGCGGGGCAAGCCAGGTGGATTTCAAACGCTTGCTGGGGGCCATCGCGCTCAGTGGCGCGCACAGCCTGATTCTTGTGCCGCAGCTGCTGATGGGGCTGGTCACTGCCATCGAGCGCGGGCTCATCGGTGTTGGCCCGCTGCGCTTCGTGGCGGTGGGCGGCGCGCGCGTATCACCCAGCTTACTGGCCCGGGCCGAGGCGGTGGGCTTGCCGGTGTTCGAGGGTTACGGGCTGTCCGAGTGCGCCTCGGTGGTGGCGCTGAACCGCCCAGGGGCCGTGCGCGCTGGCAGCGTTGGCAAGCCGTTGCCCCATGTGCAGGTGCGCATCGCGGGGGATGGCGAGGTGCTGGTGGCCGGCTCGACCTTGCTGGGCTACCTGGAGGACACGCAGGTCACCGACAAGTGGTGGGCTACAGGTGACCTCGGTCACCTCGACGAAGAGGGCTACCTCTACCTCGAGGGGCGCAAGAAGCACCAGTTCATCACCAGTTTCGGGCGTAACGTCAACCCGGAGTGGGTGGAGTCCGAGCTCACCCAGGGCGGCGTGATTGCCCAGGCGTTCGTGCATGGCGAAGGCCTGCCGCGCAACCAGGCACTGCTCTGGCCACTGGACCCCACGGCCAGCGACGAGGCCATCGAGCAGGCCGTACAACACAGCAACGCGCAATTGCCCGATTACGCCCAGGTGCATACCTGGCGCCGTCTTAGCGCTCCATTGAGCGCCCGCGACGAAACACTGACTGCCAACGGCCGCCCGCGACGCGCGGCGATCCTGCAGCGCTATCACGCCCTGTTATCCGACATTTCGCTGTGAGGTTGACCATGTCCTTTTTCGATACCCTGCAAACACAAACTGCTCAGGAACGTCAGGCGCTGTTCGCCGTGCCGGTCATTCGGGACGCGCTGGCCGGCCAGGTCAGCCTTGACAGCTACATCGCCTTTCTGACCCAGGCCTATCACCATGTGCGCCACACCGTCCCATTGATGATGGCTTGTGGCTCGCGCCTGCCTTCGCGCCTGGAGTGGCTGCGCGGCGCGGTATGCGAATACATCGAAGAGGAGTACGGCCACGAGCAGTGGATCCTCAACGACATCAAGGCCTGCGGCGGCAACTGGGAGGCCGTACGTGATGGCCGACCAGCGCAATCGATCGAGCTGATGGTCGCCTACCTCTATGACTTGATCGCCCGCGGCAACCCGG
The DNA here is from genome assembly GCF_014268805.2 of Pseudomonas farsensis. Taxonomy (GTDB): domain Bacteria; phylum Pseudomonadota; class Gammaproteobacteria; order Pseudomonadales; family Pseudomonadaceae; genus Aquipseudomonas; species Aquipseudomonas farsensis. The sequence goes on along the minus strand of NZ_JABWRF020000001.1, from coordinate 1,953,078 downwards.
CCGGGCTGTTCGGCATGGTCAATGTGCTTGAAGGCACCAGCATCGCCTTGGCGACCCAGGCTGCGGGCACCATCCAAAGTACGCTTGCCTTGCCTGACAAAGCCTTCAGCTACCTGAGCTCCCATGGTGCGCTCGACCAGGACCACATGGTGACGTACAAGCAACTGATGGACCGCCTTGATGATGAGGATGACCAGCAAGCCGTCATCCACGCTGCCAAGGTCGTCTACCGCTTGTACACCGAGATGTTCCAAACCCTGCCACGCGCCGGGCAGCACGAGGTGCGCCATGCGCTTGCCTGAATCCGTGGTGATTCTCACCGGTGCCAGTGGTGGCATCGGCCTGGAACTGGCCGAACAACTGTGCGCAGCCGGTGCCCGGGTACTGGCGGTCAGTCGGCACATGGGCAAGCTGGCCGGCCTGATGAACCGCTACCCGGACCGGCTGCGTTGGCAGACCGCCGACCTTCGCACTCAGGAAGGGCGCGAGCAGGTTGTCGCTCGGGCCCGTGAAATGGGGGGCGTCAATGTGCTGATCAACGCTGCCGGGGTGAACCGCTTCGCCTTGCTCGACCAACTGGACGAGCACGCACTCGACGAGTTGCTGGACATCAACCTGAAGGCCCCTCTGCAATTGACCCGTGCGTGCCTGCCGTTGCTGCGCGCCCAACCCAAGGCGTTGGTGGTCAACGTCGGCTCCACCTATGGCTCGATCGGCTACCCCGGCTATGCCACCTACTGCGCCAGCAAGTTCGCGTTGCGCGGTTTCTCGGAAGCACTTCGCCGCGAGCTGGCCGACACCACGGTGAATGTGCTCTATGCAGCGCCCCGGGCGACGCGCACGACAATGAACAGCAGCGCTGCAACAGCGCTCAATCAGGCCTTGAAAGTCGGTATGGACGACCCGGCGGATGTTGCCCGTGCAGTGCTCGAGGCGATGCAGTCCGAGCGCAGCGAACTTTATCTGGGCTGGCCGGAGAAGCTCTTCGTGCGCATTAACGGCATGTTGCCGGGTGTGGTCGACCGAGCACTGCGCAAACAATTGCCTGTCATCCGCCGCTACATCGGCAGCCATTCCAAGGAATCGATCAAATGAAGCGACTGCTTATCGCTAGCTTGCTAGTATTTGCCCCCTTCACCTGGGCACTGGACCAGGCAGGTACGCAGCACCTGAGTGATCTGCAACAGCGCTGGGCGCAGATCCAGTACCAGTTACCCAAGGACAAGCGTGCCGACGCATTCGAAAAGCTGGCGAGTGACGCAGCGGATTTCGCGCATCAATACCCAGGCACACCAGAGCCACTGATCTGGGAAGGCATCATCAACAGCAGCTGGGCGGGCGCCACCGGCGGCATCGGAGCACTGAGCAAAGTCAAAGCGGCGAAGGCCAGCCTGGAGCAGGCCATGAAACTGGACCCCAATGCGCTGCAGGGCTCGGCCTATACCAGCTTGGGCACACTATACGACCAGGTGCCCGGCTGGCCGATCGGTTTCGGCGATGCCGATATGGCCGACAAGTTGCTGCGCAAAGCCTTGCAGATCAACCCCAGCGGTATCGACAGCAATTATTTCTGGGCTGATCATTTGTTCCGGCAAAAGCACTACCCTGAAGCAACTGCCGCCCTGCAGAAAGCCTTGCAGGCTCCGCCACGGCCAGGGCGTGAATTGGCCGATCAGGGTCGGCGCGCCGATATCGATGCTTTACTCAAGGCCATCAAGGACAAACAGGACTGAACATGCGTCTGTTGCTGGTTGAGGATGACATCGCACTGGGAGAAGGGATCTGCGACGGCTTGCGCCAGGAGGGCTACACCCTCGACTGGTTGCGTGACGGTGTCAGCGCCTTGCACGCGTTGCAGCACGAAACCTTCGACCTGGTGATTCTGGATCTGGGGTTGCCCCGTATGGATGGCATTGAACTGCTGCGGCGGGTACGCGCCGGCGGTGACAGCCTGCCAGTGCTGATACTCACCGCACGGGACGCCCTCGACGATCGCATCACCGGCCTGGATGCCGGTGCTGACGATTATCTGGTCAAGCCGTTCGACCTCAACGAGTTGAAGGCGCGCCTCAGGGCTTTGCTGCGGCGCAGCGCCGGGCGCGCCAAGGTGTTGATCGAACATGCCGGGGTCTGCCTTGACCCGGCCACCCAGCAGGTTCATTACCACGGCGTTGAAGTGGTGCTAACCCCGAAGGAGTACGTGCTGCTGCACGAGTTGTTGGCGCAACCCGGCAAGGTCTTCACCCGCGAACGCCTGACTCAGCTGCTGTATGGCTGGGATGAGGAGCCCGAGAGCAATACGTTGGAGGTGAACATCTACCACCTGCGCAAGAAGCTGTTCACCGGCCTCATCCGCACGGTGCGCGGCATTGGCTACTTGGTCGAGGCCAAAGCATGAACTCGCTGCGCCAACGCACCCTGTGGCGGGTGATGCTGTTGTTGCTGATCGGCACCGGCTTGCTTGCCTTGTACAACTACCACGACAGCCGCCGCGAAATTAACGAGGTGTATGACGCCCATCTCGCCCAGAACGCCCGCCTGCTGCAGGGTGTCATGAGCATGCCGGTGCAGGATGGTGCGCGTGAGATGCTGTACCAAGCGTTCAACGACGCCTTGGGCAAGGCTGGGCGACACCAAGTGGGCCACCCTTATGAAAGCAAGCTAGCCTTCCAGGTCTGGCAGGACGACGCTGGCCTGCTGGTGCATACACCCAGTGCGCCGACCATCGACCCAACACCGACGGTTCCCGGTTTCTACGACTTTTCCAGTGATGGCGAGCAGTGGCGCGGTTTCGTGCTGCCAGTACCCGAACGGCACTGGGTGATCTGGGTAGGCGAGCGCGACGATGTCCGCTACGACCTGATCGACCGCATCGTGCGCCACACCCTGTTCCCGTTCCTGCTCGGCAGCCTGGCTTTAGCGCTGTTGGTCTGGGCCGCGATTGGCTGGGGGCTGCGGCCCTTGCAGAACATGGCCGATGTCATCCGCGGGCGCCACGCCGACTCGCTGGAACCGTTGCAACTGGTGCCGCTACCCTCGGAGCTGGAGCCCATGCAAGCGGCCATCAATCGCTTGCTGGCACAGATCGAGGACCTGCTGCGGCGTGAACATCGGTTTATCGCCGATGCCGCCCACGAAATGCGTACACCCCTGGCCGTTTTGCGTCTGCATGCGCAGAACGCGCTGGAAGCCAGCAACGATGCCGAGCGGCAAAAGGCGCTGGGCTTTCTAATGGGCGGGGTCGACCGGCTCACCCGGGTGGTCAATCAGTTACTGACGCTCGCCCGTGTGGAACCAAGGCTGGGGCAGCGCGCGAGTACACAGGTCGACTTGGCCGCAGTAGTCACCGACACCTTGGCTGACCTGACCCCATGGATACTGGACCGAGGCCTGGAGCCTTCACTGGATATCGGTGAAGGCGATCATCTCCTGGCGATCGATGCCGGCGCTCTGGGCATCGCGCTGCAGAACCTTGTGTCCAACGCGGTAGAGCATTCCCCGCCGGCCGGCCGCATCACCGTGTCACTCAGGCGCCAGGGCAATCACTTCAAGCTGGTAGTCGAGGATGAGGGGCCGGGTATCGATGAGGCGAGCCTGTCGCGGGTGTTCGAGCGTTTTTACAGCCGTAACAGCCCAAATGGTGCAGGCCTTGGGCTCTCCATCGTAGCGACCATCGTCGAGCGGCTGGGCGGGCAGGTGCGCCTGGACAACCGGGCAAGCGGCGGGCTAGCCGCCACTTTGCTTTTTCCAGCGACCTGAACGCTCCAGCCCAGGCGCTGACGGTCATGCAAACGGCAGCTGACGCTGGCCACTTCAGACTTCCTTAAGCTTAAGCCTGCAACCTGACACTGTCCGGTTGCCGGGAATGGCTCCTCCATCGCGCCTTATGGCAACGGATATCCCTCTAATTGTGCGAGGCCATGGAGATGAAGCGCGGTTCAAGTACTGACCGATATGGTCGCCTGTCCATCATCATGCACTGGAGCATGGTCATCTTGTTCATCGGCATTTATGCCTGCATCGAATTGCGTGGCGCATTGCCGAGAGGCAGCGCACTGAAGAGCCCATTGCTTGGGTTTCATGCGCTGATGGGGATCGCCGTATTTGCATTGGTATGGGTACGCCTGATTGGTCGGCTTAGCCCACGTCCTCCCATTCTGCCCAAGCCACCTGCCTGGCAGACGGCGATGGCCAGCGTCACCCACCTGGCCTTGTATGGTTTGATGATCGTCACGCCACTATTGGCCTGGCTGATGCTGGGCGTTGCGGGTAAACCAGTGCCGTACTGGGGCGTGATTCTGCCTTCGCCGCTGTCTGTCGATCCAGCATTGGCCAGGACGCTGAAGGACTGGCATGAGCTCATTGGCAACGCCGGGTACGCCTTGATCGGGCTTCATGCCTGTGCAGGGCTTGCGCACCATTATTTGATCAAGGACAACACCCTCAAGCGCATGCTGCCAAGTTCAAGCGCAGCGCAATGACAAAGGTGTCGATCAGCGGGACTCACGCCGGGCCTGATCGCGCTGTCATGTGGAGCAAGCTATCCTGCTGCATTTTCCGGCGATATGTCATCGCAGGTTTGAGAGGACGCTTTCGCGATGGCGACTGACAACGGTCGCAGAAGGCCTTTTTCCAGGCCCAGCTAAGCGCTTCTGTGAGTGAGGAAAAACACCATGGCTGATACCAGCCCCACTGTGAGCAGGCAGCCGCCATCGCCAGCGGCTCAGCAGCCGATTGGCATGTTTGAAGCGTTTCTGTTTTGGCTCAAGCTGGGCTTCATCAGCTTTGGCGGGCCCGCCGGGCAGATCTCGATCATGCACCAGGAGCTGGTCGAGCGTCGCCGCTGGATCAGCGAGAAGCGGTTTCTGCACGCACTGAACTACTGCATGTTGTTACCTGGCCCTGAGGCGCAGCAGCTCGCCACCTACATCGGCTGGCTTATGCACCGCACCTGGGGTGGGGTGATTGCGGGTGCATTGTTCGTGCTGCCTTCGCTGTTCATCCTGATCGGTTTGTCCTGGGCCTACGTCGCCTTTGGCGAGGTACCGGTAGTCGCGGGGATCTTTTATGGCATCAAGCCGGCAGTCACGGCCATTGTCATCCATGCAGCCCACCGAATTGGATCGCGAGCGCTGAAGAATGGCTGGCTGTGGGCCATGGCGGGGGCTTCGTTCGTGGCCATCTTCGCCTTCAATGTGCCATTTTCCGTTATCGTGCTGGTCGCCGCTATCACTGGCTACACAGGCGGTCGCTTCGCCCCAGGCAAATTCGTCATCGGTGGTGGCCATGGGGCTGCGAACAACCGCTTTGGCCCGGCGCTGATCGATGACGACACCCTACCTCCCGAGCATGCCCGCTTCAGCTCGGGGCGTCTGCTGCGCCTGCTGCTGGTCGGTGCCGGGCTGTGGGTACTGCCTATGGGGCTGCTGACCCTGGCGTTTGGCTGGAGTGGCAGCTTGACGCAAATGGGCTGGTTCTTCACCAAAGCTGCACTGATGACGTTCGGTGGCGCATATGCGGTGTTGCCTTATGTCTACCAAGGGGCTGTCGGGCACTATGGGTGGCTGTCACCCACCCAGATGATCGACGGCCTCGCCTTAGGGGAAACCACACCAGGGCCATTGATCATGGTGGTTGCCTTCGTTGGCTTTGTCGGTGGCTACCTCCATCCGATGTTCGGTGCTGAACACCCACTCCTTGCCGGCGCAGTCGCAGCGAGTCTCGTCACTTGGTTCACCTTTCTGCCGTCGTTCATCTTCATCCTTGCTGGCGGCCCACTCGTGGAGTCGACCCACAACGAGATGAAATTCACCGCCCCGCTTACAGGCATCACCGCCGCGGTGGTGGGGGTGATCCTGAACCTCGCCATGTTCTTCGGTTACCACGTGCTTTGGCCAAAAGGCTTCGATGGGGCATTTGACTGGCCTGCTTCAGTGATCACGGTTACCGCTGCGTTTGCGTTGTTTCGCTTCAAGCGAGGTGTGATCCAGGTGCTGTTCGCCTGCGCACTGGCCGGCCTTGCAGTTCACATGATGGGTATATGAAACCAGAGACTGCGCCAGAATTTCGCGTTTCTGCGCGAATTCTGGGTAACCTGCCTAGCCGAACTTTGACAGATTTCACGTACGCTCGGGTTCTTACCTCTGCTGATCAGGCTCGTTCCTGTTAAGGGCCCGTTCATCCGATGTGATCCGTGGCCCTTGTCCTGGGCGGGTATCTGTATGTATAAACAGTACCCGTTTCCTTGCCCGACTTTGCCCTGTGATCGCCCATTCCGTCGACGACCCGCTGTATTACCTGCACAACTTCCGCCAGGTGCTGGGCTGGGTCGAGCAACGCTATGCCGACCTGCTCGATGCCACGGAGCAGGCGTTCATGCATACTTTCGCCACGCTGCCGGCGCCTTCGCAGGCCCTGTTGGTGCGGATGGTCATGCGCAAGGGCGAGCTGTTTCGCAGCGACAAGCTCGACTACGCCGAGGTTGGCGATGTGCATGTAGCGTTGGCACCATTGTTGGCATTGGGCTGGGTCGACGCACAGGCGCCGCTGTCGGTCGAGCAACTGTGGGCGTTGCTGCGCAAGGACGAGCTGGTCAGCTGTTTTGCCGGTCGGTTGCAGCGGCCTCGGGCCGGCAAGGCCGAGCTGCTTGAGCAGTTGCAGGCCCTGGCGCTTGCTCCTCGCCCTTTGGCCGAGTGGTTTCCAGGCTTCAAGGTGCAGATCGTGCAATGGCGCTTGCAGCCCCTGTGTGATCGGCTACGGCTACTTTTTTTCGGCAACCTGTATCAGGACTGGCACGAGTTCGTGCTGGCCGACCTGGGTGTCTGGCGCTACGAGCAGGTGGCCTTCAGTGATAGCTCACGGGCGTTGCGTGCTCGCGCCGAGGTGGACCTTGCCATGGCCCTGCACCAGTGCGCCGAGCGCCTGGAGCAGGGCGAGCCACCCGCGACGCTGCTGGCCTTGCTGGAGGGCCTGGACAGCCAAAACCCGTGGCTGGCCCGGCGCCGCTCACGGGTGCTGTTTGCCCTCGGTCAGCATTGCGAACGGCGGGCCGACTGGGCGTTGGCACTGAGCATCTACAGCGCATGCGACCACCCTGAGGCGCGTATCCGCCAGGTGCGGGTATTCGAACGCAGTGAGCAGTGGCCCCAAGCCCATGCCCTGGCGCAAAGCATGGCTGGCGCGCCGGCCAACCCCTTGGAACGCCAGGCATTGGAGCGCATGTTGCCGCGCCTGGCGCGCAAACTCGGCGGGCCGCCACGGCCCCGCCGGCGTAACGCAGCGGTCGAGGTGATCGAGTTGCAGTTACCGGCCGAGCTGGCTGCGTTAGGCGTAGAGGAGGCGGTGCGCGTGCACCTGCAAGGGCAGGGCGGCGCCGCACATTATGTTGAAAACACGCTGTTCAACAGCCTGTTTGGCCTGCTGTGCTGGGAGGCGATCTTCGCGCCCCTGCCGGGCGCGTTCTTCCACCCTTTTCAGGCCGGGCCTCAAGATCTGTATGACGCCGACTTTCAGCAGCGCCGTGCCGATTTGTTCGCACAGTGTTTCGCGCGCCTGGACGACGGCAGCTACCGCGACGCCATCCGCGCCTGCCGGGGCGCCAAGCAGGGCCTGCAATCGCCCTTCGTGTTCTGGCAGATGCTCGAAGACCAGTTGCTCGACCACGCCCTGGATTGCCTGCCGGCGGCGCACCTTAAAGCCTGTTTCGAACGGCTGCTGCAGGATATACGCAACAACCGCGCTGGCATGCCCGACCTGATTCAATTCTGGCCGGGTGAAGGCCGCTACCGCATGGTCGAGGTCAAAGGGCCTGGCGACCGCCTGCAGGACAACCAACTGCGTTGGCTGGAGTTCTGCCAGCAGCATGGGTTGCCCGTGGCGGTTTGCCATGTGCGCTGGCAGGCGGCGGCTTGAGCTATACCGTTGCGGTGCGCGCGCTGTGCGAGTTCAGCGCCAAGGTCGGCGACCTCGACCTGCGCTTTACCCCGTCGCCCACCGCACAGGAAGGCATCGCCGGCCATCGCCGGGTGGTGGCGCGACGTGCCGCCGGCTACGAGGCCGAAGTCGCGCTGGAGGGGCACTATCAAAGCCTGCGGGTGCGCGGCCGGGCCGACGGCTACGATCCAGCCTGCAACCGCCTCGAAGAGATAAAGACCCACCGTGGCGACCTGGCCCGCCAACCTGCCAACCATCGCCAGCTGCATTGGGCCCAGGCCAAGGTCTATGCCTGGCTGCTGTGCCAAACCCGCCAGCTTGAGCACATCGAGGTGGCGCTGGTGTACCTGGATGTCGACAGTGATGCGCAGACGGTGATCAGTGAGCACCATAGCGCCGCTGAGCTGCAGCTGTTTTTCGAACTGCAGTGCGAGCGCTTTCTGGCCTGGGCCCAGGCACAGGAACAGCGCTTGGCCGAGCGCAATCTCGGCCTGCAAGCACTGCGCTTCCCATACCCCGAGTTCCGCCAAGGCCAACGGCAATTGGCCGAAACCCTCTACAAGGCGGTAAGCACTGGGCGCTGCCTGATGGCCCAGGCCAGTACCGGCATTGGCAAGACCCTCGGCACCTTGTTCCCGCTGCTCAAGGCGATGGTGCCGCAACAGCTCGACAAACTGTTTTTTCTGACTGCTAAAACCCCAGGCCGCGCGCTTGCGCTGGATTCCCTGCGCAAGCTGACTGGCGCCTGCCCGCAACCTGCGCTGCGCACCCTTGAGCTGATCGCCCGCGACAAAGCCTGCGAGCACCCTGAAAACGCCTGCCATGGCGAATCCTGCCCGCTGGCCAAAGGCTTCTACGACCGCTTGCCCGCAGCCCGCGAGGCCGCCGCCCAGGTGCTGGTGCTGGACCGCGCAGCGCTACGCGAAGTCGCGTTGGCGCACCAGGTGTGCCCGTATTACCTGGGGCAGGAGATGGCGCGCTGGGTTGACCTGCTGGTGGCCGACTACAACTACTACTTCGATACCCATGCATTACTGTTTGGCCTGGCCCAGGTAAACCAGTGGCGCACAGCGGTACTGGTGGACGAGGCGCACAACCTGGTCGAACGCGGCCGGCAGATGTACAGCGCAAACTTTGATCAAGCCCAACTGTTGGCCCTGCGCCAAAGCAAGCCTGCCGGGCTTGGCAGCGCACTGGACCGTTTAAATCGCCAGTGGAACGCCCTGTACAAGGCGCAAGTGGCGCCGTATCAAGCCTGCGAGCAACTGCCAGAGGCCTTTCTACGGGCGCTGCAGCAATGCATCGGGCTGATTCAGGAACGCATGAACCAGGCACCGGCTGAGGTCGAGCCCAAGGTGCTGGAGTTCTTCTTCCAGGCCTTGCAGTTCAGCCGCGTGGCGGAACTGTTCGACGAGCATTTCATCTTCGATATCAGCCAGCGCAGTGCCAGCCGTGGCCGGCGCTTGGCCACCTTGTGCCTGCGCAACGTGGTGCCGGCGCGCTTGCTGGCCCCGCGCATGGCGGCGGCGCGCAGTGTCACGCTGTTTTCGGCAACCCTGAACCCACGGCATTTCTACAGCGACTTGCTAGGCATGCCCGCTGACACTGCCTGGCTGGAGGTCGCAGCACCGTTTCGCGCTGAGCAGTTGCAGGTGCGCATCGTCAGCGAGGTTTCCACCCGCTACCAGCAGCGCCAGGCCTCGTTGTTGCCAATCGTCCAGCTGATCGCCCGCCAATATCAGCAGCAGCCGGGCAACTACCTGGCGTTTTTCAGCAGCTTCGAATACCTGGAGCAGGTGGCGCAGCTGTTGGCCGAACACCACCCGCAGTTGCCGCAGTGGCGCCAGGAGCGGGGCATGGATGAGGCCAGCCGCGAGGCGTTTCTCGCACGCTTCGCCCCCGACGGCTGCGGCGTAGGTTTCGCCGTGCTTGGCGGTGCCTTTGGGGAGGGGGTGGACTTGCCTGGCACGCGGCTGATTGGCGCCTTTGTCGCAACCCTCGGTCTGCCGCAGGTCAACCCGGTCAACGAACAGTTCAAGCAGCGCCTGGGCCGCCAGTTCGGTGCCGGTTTCGACTACGCGTACCTGTACCCTGGCGTGCGCAAAGTGATCCAGGCTGCGGGCCGGGTAATCCGTGGCGACGATGACCGTGGCGTGCTGCTGCTGATCGATGAGCGCTTTGCAGAGCCGCGGGTGCGGCAGATGTTCCCAAGCTGGTGGCAATGCGCCTGAACGCAGCCATCGCCTGGCATTGAAACTCCCAGTACACTGCGTGTTCCAACCCCAACATTCGTTGATTTCGAGGTTCTGCATGACGCTCAGTCCTTTGGCAGGCAAGCCGGCTCCGGCCAGTGTGCTGGTCGATCTTCCCCGCCTGTTGACCGCCTACTACACCGGCCGCCCTGACGCGGGCGTGGCGAGCCAGCGCGTGGCGTTCGGCACCTCCGGCCACCGGGGCACCTCGTTCGAGCTGAGCTTCAACGAAGACCATGTATTGGCGATCACCCAGGCCATTTGCCTGTACCGCCAGCAGAACGGCATCGACGGCCCGCTGTTCATCGGCGCCGACACCCACGCGTTGTCGGCCCCAGCCGCTGCCAGCGCGCTGGAAGTGCTTGCCGCCAACGGCGTGCAGGTAAAGCTGAGCAAGGATGATGAGTACACCCCAACACCAGCGGTCTCCCACGCCATCCTTTGCTATAACCGTGGCCGCAGCAGTGGGTTGGCCGATGGCATCGTCATCACTCCCTCGCACAACCCGCCGCAAAGCGGTGGCTTCAAGTACAACCCGCCCAATGGCGGCCCAGCCGACAGCGACGTGACCAAATGGGTCGAGGCCAAGGCCAACGAACTGCTGGCCGCAGGCCTTGCCGGGGTCAAACGCATCGGCTACCAGCAGGCGCTCGATGCCCCCACCACGCAACGCCATGACTACGTCAGCAACTACGTTAACGACCTGGAAAATGTCATTGATTTTGATGTGATTCGTAGCGCCAACCTGCGCCTGGGCGTTGACCCTTTGGGGGGCGCCGGCGTGCGCTACTGGGCGGCCATCGCCGAGCGCTACCAGTTGAATCTGGAAGTGGTCAACAGCGAAGTAGACCCGACCTTCCGCTTCATGTGCGTCGACTGGGACGGCCAGATTCGCATGGACCCATCCTCGCCTTACGCCATGCAAGGCTTGATCGGCCTGCGCGAGCGCTTCGATGTGGCCTTCGCCTGTGACCCTGACCATGATCGCCACGGCATCGTTACCGCGGACGGCCTGCTGGCCCCGAACAACTACCTGGCGGTGGCTATCGATTACCTGTATCGCAATCGCCCGCAATGGCGCGCGGACGCTGCGGTTGGCAAAACCGTGGTATCCAGCGGCCTGATTGACCGAGTTACTGCTGCGCTGGGGCGTGAGCTGTATGAAGTGCCGGTTGGCTTCAAGTTTTTCGCCCAGGGCCTGTTCGAGGGCTCGCTTGGCTTTGGTGGCGAGGAAAGCGCCGGTGCGTCGTTCCTGCGTAAGGACGGCTCGGTGTGGGCCACTGACAAGGACGGGCTGATCCCGGCGCTGCTGGCGGCAGAAATGACCGCACGCACTGGCCGTACCCCGAGCCAGATCTACGCCGAACTGACTGCCAAGCTGGGCAAACCCTACGCCACTCGCGTCGAGGCCAAGGCCGATGCGCGGCAGAAAGCGCTGCTGAGCAAGCTTGCACCGGAACAGGTGAAGTCCACCGAGCTTGCCGGTGAGCCGATCGAGCAGATCCTCAGCCACGCGCCAGGCAACAACCAGGCAATTGGTGGCTTGAAAGTGATGACCGCCAACGGCTGGTTCGCCGCGCGCCCATCGGGTACCGAGGACATCTACAAGATCTACGCCGAAAGCTTCATCGACGAAGCGCATTTGGCGCGGTTGGTCCAGGAAGCACAAGTGCTGGTGGACGCGGCCATCGCCTGAGCTGCAGCCTGAGCAATCGCGGGGCAAGCGCGCTCCTGCCTGAAAAGGTGGGGGCGGCTTGCCCCGCAGCGTTTCTGGTTGTTCCAGCAGTAGAACGATGAGTGCCATTCTGGCCATCTACCGCGACATTGGCATCATCGGTAAGGTGATGGCCAGCCAAGAGGAGCCAGTCCATGAAAACCATCCAAGGTATCTATCAGAACCCCAACGCCCACTGGGTCGGTGACGGTTTCCCGGTACGCAGCCTGTTCACCTACGACAACCTCGCTCGGCACATCAGTCCGTTTCTGCTGCTCGATTACGCCGGGCCCCATCACTTCACACCCACCACACAGCGCCGTGGCGTCGGCCAGCATCCGCACCGTGGTTTCGAGACGGTGACCATCGTCTATCAAGGCGAGCTTGAGCACCGCGACTCGACCGGGGCAGGCGGGCTGATCGGCCCTGGCGATGTGCAGTGGATGACCGCAGCGGGCGGCATCATCCACGAGGAGTTCCACTCGCCAGCCTTCGCCAGCAGTGGCGGGCCGATGGAGATGGTGCAGTTGTGGGTCAACCTGCCGGCCAAGGACAAACGCGCTGCTGCGGGCTATCAAACCTTGCTGGCCGCCGACATTCCCCACGTCGAGCTTGAAAATCAAGCGGGCAGCGTGCGCGTGATCGCCGGGCGCTATCAGGGCCACCAGGGGCCTGCGCAGACCTTCACCGAAATGGATGTCTGGGACTTGCGGCTCAACGCCGGGGCCTCGCTGCAACTGCCGCTGGTTGCCGGGCGCAATGCGGCGCTTGTGGTGATGCGTGGCGAGCTACGGGTCAATGGCGAGCGCGACGCAGGGCCTGCGAGCCTGGTGCTGCTGGAGCGTGATGGCGACCAGGTGCATATCGAGGCGCTTGAGGACACCAGCGTGCTGTTGCTCAGTGGTGAACCGATCGATGAACCCATCGCCGGGTATGGGCCGTTCGTGATGAACAGCCAGGCAGAGATTGCTGAATCATTCGATGATTTCCATGCCGGGCGTTTTGGGCAAATGGGCGGCAGTGAGCGTGGGGCGGCGCACTGATCCAGTCTAGTCGAGCGCTTTGGGCGGCCCTGTCGCCCAGCTGGACGCGGGAGGTGGCGGCCTGCACCGGACCCTGTGGGAGATTCTATGTTTTTTGTACAACCCTGTTCTCGCCAGATATAACTTCTTGTGGCGAGCGGGCTTGTCCCGCGTTGGGCTGCGCAGCAGCCCTGAAAACCCCAGGGGCTGCTGCGCAGCCCAACGCGGGACAAGCCCGCTCGCCACAACTCTCTATCATTTCCCGCAGGATTGGGTCCAGCCAGCAATGTTGCGGTTGAGCAAGGCCTGCTCCTACGCTCGGAATGACCTGCCGCACAACCGCCTGTCGGGCCCCCCGTGCATCTGATCGAACAGTCGACTCCATGCTGGGTTCTTCCACTAAGGTGCTAGAGGATCTTGTGCATCATCGACGCCTCGGGCAAAGGAGCGCCCGCCGAGGCTGGTTTTTCACACACAACAACGGGCCATCCAGGACCAGAGAGGGTCGTACCATGTCGTTGATCGGAGTTTCGATGCTTGAAATGCGCCAGATGATCGAGCAGGCCTGCCTGCCGGATCGCTGCGAGGTCAGTTGCACCGATGGGCAACACCTGACCATTCGCCTGGGCCAAGGGCAATCGTTGGCAGAGTGTCTCACCATCACCGGTATCTCGGTGGCCAAACTCAACAGTTGCCGCGATATCGTCAGCCTGGTTGCCAGGCTCAAGAGCCAGCGCGAACGCCTCGCGCAGCCGTTCAAGGCCATTGCCTAAGCTCAAGCTACGCATGCCCTGGCAGCAGCAGCTGCCAGGGCATGCGTAGGGCAATTTATTGCAACTCTACCAACAGGTTAAGCCCGCCATCCCCGCATTTACCCCGGTCACGTACCACCCCGTGATAGCTCCTTCCATCCCAGATAAACGCCACGCTGTGGGCGCGGTCCACTTTGTCTGGCAGCGGCGGGCAGATATGCACCTGCAAGGCAGGGCGGCCTTGCAGATTGAGCGGGGCAAGCTGAGCCTGGCATTCGACGCTCAGCGCCACAGGGCCGAACAGGGTGTCGCGCACATAGTCCAGTTGCAGGCGGGCGTTGGGAGCGCGGCAAGGCATCTTCATAGCGGGCGTGGGCTCCTGGTGAGGGTTTGCAGACGTGGATCAAAGGTTTGAAACCTGCGCGACGCCAAGCGTTCAATTTGATTCCATGAAATCTGGGTATCGTGTCAGTCAGCTGTACGTGCGCAATACCGGGCAACTGTACTGGTGAGTTGATGTTGCGCTCCGTTACTGTGGGGCTACAACTTAGAATCATCTGGAAACATCGCCATGCTTGCCTCCTTCGATCTGCTCAGCGCGTTCGTGCTGTTCGCCTTTGTTTCATCCATCACCCCAGGCCCCAATAACACCATGCTGCTGGCATCGGGAGTGAACTTCGGCGTGCGTCGCAGCGTGCCCCACGCGCTGGGCATCAGCCTGGGCTTTGGCGTGATGGTGTTGGCAGTCGGGCTTGGGCTGGGCGAGGTGTTCAAGATGTGGCCACCGCTGTACACCGTGCTGCGTTATGGCGGTGCGGCGTATCTGCTGTACCTGGCCTGGAAGATCGCAACCTCCGGGCCGATGTCCAGCGATACCACAGGCAAGCGCAAGCCACTGGGTTTCTGGGGCGCTGCGGCATTCCAGTGGGTGAACCCCAAGGCGTGGGTCATGGCAGTGGGCGCCATCACGACCTACACGCCGGCCCAGGGCTATGTGGTGAACGTGATTGTCATTGCGGCGCTGTTCACCTTGGTCAACCTGCCCAGTGTCGGCATCTGGGTGATGTTTGGCAGCGCATTGCGCAACCTTTTGCGCAAGCCGCGGGCGGTGCTGCTCTTCAATGTCGCAATGGCCTTGCTGCTGGTGATTTCACTGTACCCCCTGCTGTTTGTAGAATCGTCGTTTTCCTAGACGCGACGAGAGCAACAGATGGAGTTGATTCCCTGGTCCCATGACTGCGCCGAAGGCTTTACCTTGCGTGGCTGGCGCACGGCGGCCAGCGGCCGGCCGCTGCTGCATTTCCTGCACGGCAATGGCTTTTGCAGTTTGGCCTATCAACCCTTGCTACTGCGCCTGAGCGAGCACTTCGACCTTTGGTTGAGCGACGTTCAGGGCCACGGCGACAGTGATCACGGCGGGGAATTCTGCGGTTGGAACCGTACCGCCGAACTTGCCCTGGAGGCATTTGCCTCCGGGCGTGGCGAATACGGCGACGCGCCCTGTGTTGCCGTAGGCCACAGCTTTGGCGGGGTGATCACCGGCCTGATGCTGGCCCGCGAGCCACAGCTGTTCCAGCGCGCGGTGCTGCTGGACCCGGTGCTGTTCAGCCGGGGCATGCTCGGCTTGCTGGGGGCGGCGGCGATGGTTGGGCTGCAACGTCGCCACGCGCTTGCGCGCAAAGCTGCAACCCGGCGCAGTCACTGGCCTGACCGCATGGCGGCGCTTGCTTCGTTGCAGGGGCGAGGCATTTTCAAGGGCTGGGCCGATACCGCGCTGCATGCCTACGTCGAGCACGCCATTGGTGATTGCGGGGAGGGCGTGGTGCTCAAGTGCCGGCCTAGCCGCGAAGTGGATATCTTCAGCTCTTTCCCCACAAGGCTCTGGCAACATTTGGGGCAGATCACTTCGCCAACGCTGCTGCTGTATGGCGAACGCACCTACCCGTATGTGGTCCACTCGGCCAAACGGCTGGCTGCCCTGAACCCGCACGTGAGCGCGCAGCAGGTGCCCGGCGGGCATTGCTTCATGCAGGAAGACCCGGCAGCGGCGGCAACAGAGGTGCTGAGCTTTTTGCAAAGCTGAAACCCCAACTGTCCATTTTGCGACGAGCCTGTACCGATTCACGTGCGAACGACACGTGGAGATTCCTTAATCTGGCGCTCCCCCAAATGGATGGAGCGCATCATGAACCAGGCGGTCAGCCCTGACCCTCAGCTCGACTCAAGCGCACTGCGCGCGCGCCGGCGCCAGCGTGTGTTGCGCCTAGGGCTGGCCGGCTCGCTGAGTGTGGTGCTGGCAGCCTATGGCATCTACTGGTGGCAGGCTGGGCGGTTTCTGGAGCAAACCGACGACGCCTACGTACGCGCCGATTGGGCGCCGATCAGCGCACGGGTCAGTGGTTATGTGGCTGAGGTGACGGTTACCGACAACGCTACGGTCAAGGCTGGCGATCTGCTGGTTCGGCTCGATGCCCGTGACTTTCACGACCATCTGCGCAAGGCGCAGGCGCGCCTCGCCGTCAGTGAGGCCGCGCTGCAGGTGCAGCGCCTGCGTTTGCGCACCTTCGTTGCCGAGCAGAACGAGCAGGTGCAGGCCATTGCCCGTGCCGATGCCGAGCGCGGCGGCAGCCGTGGTGAAGCGCAGCGTGCCGAAGCCGATTGGCAGCGCTACCAGCGCCTGGCGCAGTGGCAGGCTACCAGCCTGCAACGCATGGAGCAGGCCCGGGCCACGCGCATTCAGGCCAATGCCTTGCAGCGCGCCGCCGATGCCGAGCTTGCCCGCCAGCATGCACACAAAGAGGTGCTGGCCCAGCGTGGCCGGCAACTTGAGGCTGAGCTTGCGCAGCGCCAGGCCGACCTCGACCAGGCCCGCGCTGAAGTGGCGCTGGCCAGCAGTGCCTTGGCCGATACCGAAATCCGCGCGCCGTTCGATGGCGTGGTGGGCCAGCGCAAGGTCCGCCAACAGCAATATGTAACGCCTGGCTTGCCATTGCTAGCCGTGGTGCCGGTGGCGCAGGCCTATGTGGTGGCCAACTTCAAGGAAACCCAGCTGGCTCACTTGCAGCCAGGCCAACCCGTGCGCCTGGAAGTCGACACCTTCGGCGAGCATTGGCAGGGTACCGTCGACAGTGTTTCGCCGGGCTCGGGCGCGGTATTTGCGCTGCTGCCACCGGACAATGCCACGGGCAACTTCACCAAGATCGTCCAGCGCTTCCCTGTGCGGATTCGTTTGCAGCCAAACGCCGTGGGCGCGCCGCGCCTGCTGCCGGGCATGTCGGTGATTGCCACGGTCGATACCCGGCATGAGCACTGAAGAGAAGGTTTCACCCCGTGCCTGGGTGGCCGTGATTGGCGGGTTGTTTGGCTGTTTCATGGCTGGCATGAACGTGCATGTCACCAGCGCCGCCTTGCCCGAGATCGAGGGGGCGCTGGGGGCAAGCTTCGAGGAGGGCTCGTGGATTTCCACCGCGTACCTGGTGGCCGAGATCAGCATGATCCCACTGACGGCCTGGCTGGTGCAGGTGTTTTCCCTGCGCCGGGTAATGCTGGTGGGCTCGGCGGTGTTTCTGCTCAGCTCGGTCAGTTGCGCATTGGCGCCGAGCCTGTCGGTGATGATTGCCTTGCGCGTTATTCAAGGTGCAGCTGGTGCCGTACTAATCCCGCTTTCCATGCAGTTGATCATTACCGAACTGCCGGCCAGCCGGATCGCGTTGGGCATGGCCCTGTTCAGCCTGTCCAACAGCGTGGCGCAGGCAGCAGGGCCGTCGATTGGCGGCTGGTTGACCGACATGTATTCGTGGCGCTGGATCTTCCTGTTACAACTGCCACCGGGGCTGGCGTTGCTGGCGGCGGTGGCGTGGTCGATCAAGGGCCAGGCAGGCGACCGCAGCGCCTTGCGCCGTGCCGACTGGCTAGGCATCGCAGCCATGGCGCTGGGGTTGGGCGCGCTGCAGATCGTGCTGGAGGAGGGTGGGCGCAAGGACTGGTTCGACTCGGGGTTCATCGTGTCGGCAAGCCTGCTGGCAGCCGTTGCCTTGGCGCTTTTCATCCACCGCCAGCTTTGGGGCGCTCGGCCTTTCATCAACCTGCGCCTGCTCGGCAGCTACAACTTCGGCGTGGCCAGCCTGGCGATGGCGATATTCGGTGCGGCGACCTTCGGGCTGGTGTTTCTGGTGCCCAACTATCTGGCCCAAGTGCAGGGCTATAGTGCCAGCGAAATTGGCAAGAGCCTGATCGCCTATGGCCTGGTGCAGTTGCTGCTGGCACCGCTGTTGCCGCGCCTGATGCGCTGGCTGAACGCCAAGGTGCTGGTGGCCAGCGGCTTTGCCATCATGGCGTTGGGGTGTTGGCTGGGGGCGCAGTTGACGGCGGATGCGGGCAGCAATGTGATCATCCCGTCCACAGTCGTGCGGGGCATTGGCCAGCCGTTGATCATGGTGGCGCTGTCGGTGCTGGCGGTGAAGGGGCTGGACAAGGCCCAGGCAGGGTCGGCCTCGGCGCTGATCTCAATGCTGCGCAACCTGGGTGGTGCGCTGGGGACGGCGCTGTTGACCCAGTTGGTGTCGCTGCGTGAGCGCTTTCATTCGGTGCGCGTGGGCGAAGGGCTGACGATATTCGACGGCGCGCTGCAGCAGCGGTTACCGGGCGGTATGGTTGACCCGCAGTCGCCGGAGGTTATGCAAACCTTGGCGCTGATCGACCGAAGTGTGCGTGAGCAGGCATATTTGATGGCCTATTCGGATGCTTTTTACCTGTCATGCCTGGCGCTGTTGGGGTGTGCAATGGCAGCGTTGCTGCTGCGCAGCAGGTAATTTTGTGCAAACCTGTTCCGGCCTCATCGCAAGCTCCCACAGGGACCGCGCTCCACGGCAATGTTGAGGTTTGGCTCAGATTCCTGTGGGAGATCACCAGCCCTTCCGGGCTGCGCTGCCGCGCCGAGAACTGGGCACCGTGGGAGCGGGCTTGCCCCGCGATGCGATGTTGGCAGTGCTATCGCTATCGCGGGGCAAGCCCGCTCCCACGTTTCGTTGTAAATCAGTTAGTTAGCGTTTGTTCTATGAGAGCTGGCGACAGCCTGCGATGAGGCCAGCACAGGTTTGCAGCGGCCACGAAAATTGTGGTATCCCATCATTCAACAGGCAGCCACCGCCCATGACCCGCCCACCTATCCTGCCGCTCGCCGAGAACTACGCCCATGGCGAGCACATCGCCGCGCATTGCCATGACCGGGCGCAGCTCATCCATGCCATCAGCGGTGTAATCACGGTCAATACTTTGGAAGGCAGCTGGGTGGTGCCACCCGGGCGGGGAGTGTGGGTGCCCACCGGCAGCCAGCACGAACTGCGTATGTCTGGCATGGTGCGCATGCGCACGCTGTTCATCGACCCTGGCGTGCGCGCGGGCTTGCCGCAGCAGTGCCAGGTAGTTGAAATCTCGCCGCTGCTGCGCGAATTGATCATCTGTGCCATGGATATCAGCCCCGGCTACGCCGCCGATGGCCGCGAGGCACGGGTGATGGCGCTGATCCTTGATGAGATTCGCGTGCTGCCGGTGCTCGCACTGCATGTCCCCAGCCCGCGCTCCGCGCTATTGCAAGAGCTGTGCGAAGCCTTGCGCCTGGCCTCTGGCGAGCCTTGGACGCTAACGCGGGCTGCGCAGTTTTGCGGGCTCAATGCGCGCACGCTGACCCGTGCGTTCCAGCGCGAGACGGGCCTGAGCCTGGTGCAGTGGCTGCGCAGAATGCGTTTGCTCGCAGGGCTCGATGCCCTCGCGACGGGGCGGTCGGTGCTGGAAGTGGCGCTGGATCAGGGTTACGACAGCCCCAGCGCGTTCAGTGCGATGTTCCGGCGCACGCTGGGGGTGTCGCCGTCGGTGTACTTCGGCCGCAACGCGGACCCTGCGCTTTAGCCTCACACCTCGACCAGCCCCAGCGGGTGCAGCGCCCTGAACACCTGCGCCTCTTCCACCAGCCAGTCATGCACCGCCCGCGCGCCCGGTTGGGTCAGCCCGCCGGGTGGATACAGCAGCACATAACGCTTGTGGTTGGCGATCGGCACCCCAAACGGCACGATCAGCGCGCCGCGCTCCAGCTCATCGTTAAGCAGTGTGCGCCGGGCGATGGCCACGCCCACGCCGGCAATCGCAGCCTCGATGCTCAGGTGGTTGCGGTTGAACGTGTGGCCGCGGCGTACGTCCAGCCCTTCAGCGCCGATTCCCGCCAGATAGAACTCCCATTCGGCATACTCGGAACTGCCGCGCCAGGCGGTGATGTCGTGCAGCAGTGGGTAGTGGGCAAGGTCAGCCGGGCCGTGCAGGGGCGGGCGGCCACGCAGCAGCGCCGGTGAGCACACCGGAAAGATCTGCTCGTCCAGCAACGGCGTGGACAGCATGCCGGGGTAGCTACCGTCGTTAAGGTCGATGGCCAGGTCGAAGTCTTCAGGGTGCAGGGCCTGGTTGCTGTCTTCGGCCACCAGGCGCAGTTCGATGTCGGGGTAGCGCTGCTGGAAACGCGGCAGCCGTGGTGTCAGCCACTTGGCCAGAAACGACGGGATCGAGCGCAGGCGCAGGGTGCCGCGAATTTCGCCGGCATCCAGGCGCAGCAACTCGGCTTCGATACTGCCGTAGGCCTCGGCTACGGTTTGCGCCAGGCGCTGGCCTTCTGCCGAAAGCTCGACACCCCGGGCCCGACGCAGGAACAGGCGAAACCCCAGGCGCTCCTCAAGCTGGCGCATCTGCTGGCTGACCGCGCCTGGCGTAATGTGCAGCTCTTCGGCGCAGCGGGTAAACGACAGGTGCCGAGCTGCGCATGAAAACACATGCAGCCAGACGTACACCTGGCCGTTGAGTGGGCCCTTCATTGTTTAGTCCTGCTAAAGGCTTGTGTAGGAAGTTTCGTTGGTCACCGAGTGGTAACCGCGTCAGTATCTCCTAAATTGGCAATACCGCTCAAATTTTCTACAGCGCCGTGAGCACCGCGTTTTCGTAGCTTCGGCAAGGCATTAGCATGGCTATCAGTGTTTTCGACCTTTTCAAAATCGGCATCGGCCCGTCCAGCTCCCATACCGTCGGCCCAATGCGTGCGGCCGCGACCTTTGCCCAGGCGCTGCGCGAGCGCGGCTTGCTGGCCCAGGTCACGCGGGTCGAGGTGCGCCTCTATGGCTCGCTGTCGGCCACAGGCGTCGGCCATGCCACCGACCGCGCCTGCCTGTTGGGGCTGATGGGCCAATGGCCAGACCGTATTGACCCACACAGCATCGAGCCGCGTATCGACCAACTGATGCAGGAGCAGTGCCTGATGCTCGATGGCAGCCATTCGGTGGCCTTCCAGTACAACCGCGACATGCGCCTGCTCGATGAAAGCCTGCCGTACCACCCCAATGCCATGACGCTTGAGGCCTTTGACGGCGAGCACAGCCTGTTCAGCCAGACCTATTACTCGGTCGGCGGTGGTTTTATTGTCGAGCAAAGTGAGATCGACGCGCCCTCTGCCAGTGCCAACGATGTTGCATTGCCCTTTGAGTTCTCCAGCGGCGCTGAACTGCTGGCCCTGTGCAAGCAGCATGGCCTGAGCGTCAGCCAATTGATGATGGCCAACGAATGCGCCTGGCGCCCAGAAGCCGAGGTGCGCGAAGGGCTGTTGAAAATATGGGTGGTGATGGGCGAATGCGTCGAAAACGGCCTGCAAAACGAAGGCATTCTGCCGGGTGGGCTCAAGGTCAAGCGCCGTGCCGCACGCCTGCACCGCAGCTTGCAGGAGCTGGGCAAACCCAACGTGATCGGCTCGACGCTGAGCGCCATGGAATGGGTCAACCTGTTCGCCCTGGCGGTCAACGAAGAGAACGCCGCCGGCGGGCGCATGGTCACTGCGCCCACCAACGGCGCGGCCGGGATCATCCCGGCGGTACTGCATTACTACATGAAGTTCAGCCCTGAAGCCTGTGACGATGATGTGGTGACGTTTTTGCTGGCCGCCGCCGCCGTGGGCATTCTGTGCAAGAAGAACGCCTCTATTTCTGGCGCCGAGGTGGGCTGCCAGGGAGAAGTGGGTTCAGCCTGCTCGATGGCCGCTGCCGGCCTTGCCCAGGTGCTCGGGGCAACGCCCCCGCAACTGGAAAACGCTGCCGAAATTGCCTTGGAACACAACCTGGGCCTCACCTGCGATCCGGTCGGCGGCCTGGTGCAGGTGCCGTGCATCGAACGTAACGCCATCGCCGCCGTAAAAGCCATCAACGCGGTACAGATGGCGCTGCGCGGTGATGGCGAGCACTTCATCTCGCTTGACCGAGTGATCCGCACCATGCGCGACACCGGTGCCGACATGCACGCCAACTACAAGGAAACCTCGCGCGGCGGCCTCGCCGTCGCCTTCGTCGAATGCTGATGCAGCCAGGGCCGGCCCCACGCCAGGGGCCGCCCGGCTAGCCCCGTTTTACCCGCAAAACCCCGCAGCACCCGCAACAAAAACAACTACAAGGCGATACCAATGACTGATGTACACACCACCACGACCATTCGTGAGGATTCGGCTGTCCAGGCTTCGGCTCAGGGCTCGACCACCTGGAACCGTCACGACACTACCTGGGCCCTAGGCCTGTACGGCACCGCAATCGGCGCCGGCACGCTATTCCTGCCGATCAACGCAGGTGTTGGCGGCTTCTGGCCGCTGCTGATCCTGGCCTTGCTGGCCTTCCCGATGACTTTTTTCGCCCACCGCGCACTGACCCGCTTCGTGCTGTCTGGGCGCAAAGGCGGTAACGAAGACATTACCGAGGTGGTCGAGGAGCATTTCGGGGCCGGCGCCGGCAAGTTGATCACCTTGCTGTACTTCTTTGCGATCTTCCCGATCCTGCTGGTGTACAGCGTGGCGCTGACCAACACCCTGACCAGCTTTTTCGAGCACCAGTTGCACGTCAACGCGCCGCCCCGCGCGCTGCTGGCGTTGCTGCTGATCTGCGGGCTGATGATTGTGGTGCGTTGTGGCCAACAGATCATCGTCAAGGCCATGAGTGTGCTGGTCTATCCCTTCGTGGCCTCGCTGTTGCTGCTGGCGGTCAGCCTGGTCCCCAACTGGAACGGTGCTTTCTTCGCCCAGGCCAATGAAGGTATCAGCGCCTCGAAGTTGCTGCTGACCCTGTGGCTGGCGATTCCGGTGATGGTGTTCTCGTTCAACCATTCGCCGATCATCTCGGCCTTCGCCGTCGACCAGAAGCACCGCTACGGTGCCCAGGCCGACCGCAAGAGCGGGCGCATCCTGGCCACAGCCCATGTGCTGATGGTGCTGACGGTGATGTTCTTCTGCTTCAGTTGCGTGCTGGCCCTGAGCCCGGCTGACCTTGCCCAGGCCAAGGCGCAGAACATTTCGGTGCTGTCGTACCTGGCCAACCACTTCCAGACCCCGGTCATCGCCTTTGTTGCGCCGTTGATCGCGCTGGTGGCGATCACCAAGTCGTTCCTCGGCCACTACATCGGTGCCAGCGAAGGGTTCCAGGGCATGATCGTCAAAAGTCTGCGTGGCCGCGGCAAGGTATGGCCGGCCAAACGCCTTGAGCGGGTGACGGCGCTGTTCATGGTGGTGACCTGCTGGGCGGTGGCCACACTCAACCCAAGCATCCTGGGCTTGATCGAAAGCCTGGGCGGGCCGGTGATCGCCTGCCTGCTGTTCCTCATGCCGATGTATGCGGTGCAGAAGGTACCGGCGTTGCGCCAGTACTCGGGCAAGCTGTCGAATCTGTTCGTGGTGCTGATCGGGCTGATTACGCTGTCGGCGATTGCCTACAGCCTGGTGGCCTGACCACCTGCGTCCAACCCGTTTGCCAGCCAGTCACCGGATGACCGGCTGGCATCACACGGTTATCGGGCTTTCTTCTCAAGGCTCACAAAGCTTTTGCGCATGTCACTGGCCCAGCCATCGAGCACTGGCTTCACGTCGTTGAGCGTGAGCTTCTGGGTGTCGTTTTCCAGCTCCTTGCCGCTGCCCTTGCGCACTACCTGGGCCAGTACTTTCTGGCTGGAACCGTCCAGAAACGCAGCTTCTACTGCAATCACCACATCCTGGTCGCGACCGCCAGCGGCGGTGTTGACTGCTGCTGCCACCAGTGCAATCGGCACCACTTCGTAAGGCCTGAGCCCCTCGTTGCTGGTAGAAACGGCGGTAATCGCCGGGCGCACCACGATGGTATTCGGGCCTGGCAGCTTGGCCAGCGTGAGTACGCTGCCAAGCTCGCGGCGCATGGCTTCATTGAAGTAGCGGGTGATCTCCTGCAGGGTTTGTGCAGAAATCACCTCGGTGGGCTGCGGCTTGGGGTAGAACTGGCTCGGTTCGATGAACACTTTGGTGTACTGGCCGGGCTTGATGGCGGGGTCGATCCAGCGCATGACCGGCGCGCCAGACACGCTTTCAGCTGGTTTCAGCCGGCTGTAGTCCTTGAGAAACCCGGAATAGTCCTTGGGGTCGACCTGGTTGCTTGAGCAGGCGACCAAAGCCAGCAGAGCAGCGCACAGCAGGGTGGTGCGAGGCAGTTGCTTCATGATTGCAGGCGTCCATGAGGGGAGGGGCCAGAACAACGCTAGCAGGTGCTTGGCGGTTGGCCAGCAGCGGCGCCGAAAGGAGTATTGCACGCGGTATGTAGGAGCGGTCTTGTGCCGCGAAAGGGCTGCGCAGCAGCCCCGGCGATTTTCTATGAAGCCGAGCTCTCAGGGCCGCTGCGCGGCCCATCGCGGCACAAGGCCGCTCCTACAGTGCGGCGTTTCTCACCCCAAGGCTTCGCGCAGCCGGTACCACAACATCCCCAAGGCCAGCAGCGGCGAGCGCAGCGCCTTGCCGCCGGGGAAGGTCAGGTGCGGCACGGCGGCGAACACATCCAGCCCACGGCTGTGGCCGCTGGCAATGGCTTCAGCCAGCAGCCTTGCCGTCCAGTGGGTCACGTTCAGGCCGTGGCCCGAGTACCCTTGGGCGTAGAACACATTGGGGTGCTGGCTCAGCCGCCCCACCTGGGGGAAACGGTTGGCGGTAATGCCGATCATGCCGCCCCATTGGTAGTCCAGACGCACGTCAGCCAGTTGCGGGAATACCTTGAGCAGCTTGGGCCGCATATAGGCGCCGATGTCCTTCGGGTCGCGGCCTGAGTAGTGGCAGGCGCCGCCGAACAGCAACCGCCGGTCGGCGGTGAGGCGGTAGTAGTCGAGCCCGACCTTCTGGTCGCACAAGGCCATGTTCTGCGGAATCAACGCCTGTGCCACCTGTTTGGGCAGCGGCTCGGTCGCCACCACGTAGCTGCCGGCCGGCAGCACCTTGCCGCTCAGGCGCGGTTCCAGTTCATCCAGGTGGGCGTTGCAGCCAAGCACAAGGCTGTGTGCGCGCACTTTGCCGCGCGCGGTGTGCAGGGTCACGGTGCTGCCGTGCTCGATACGCAGCACCGGGCTCTGCTCGAAAATCCGCACCCCCAGCCCGTGGGCTGCACGGGCCTCGCCCTGCACCAGGTCGAGTGGGTGCAGATGGCCCGACCCCATATCCACCAGCCCGCCGGCGTACTGGTCGCTGGCAACGATCTCGTGCATGCGCTCCGGGCTCACCAGCCGGGTCTCGTGGGGGTAGCCTTGGGCATTGAGCGCGTGCAGTTCGTGGCTGAAGGCTGCGTACTGTGCCGGGGTGTTGGCCAGCTCGCAGAAGCCCCAGTGTAAATCGCACTGGATGGCGTACTGCGCGATGCGCTGCGCCACCAGGGCCACCGAATCGATACCGGCTTGCTGCAAGTAGCGCACCCCATCCTCGCCAACATGCCGAGCGAAGCCCGACACATCGTGGCCAATACCGCGGATCAACTGCCCGCCGTTGCGCCCGCTGGCGCCCCAGCCGATGCGCCGGGCTTCCAGCAGCACCACCGACAGCCCGCGCTCGGCCAGTTCCAAGGCTGTGTTGACGCCGGTCAGGCCACCACCAACCACGCACACATCGGCGTCCAGGTCGTGCTCCAGGGGCGGATACTCAGCGGCCTGCCGCGCGCACGCCGCGTAGTAGGAAGCGGTGTGTTCAGTCATATGAGGCATGGGTGTACTCGGCTCAGCGGTTGGACTTGATCTTGCTCCAGGCGCGGGTCATCTGGCGCAGTATCCCGGGGCTAGGCATGGTCGAGATGTAGAGTTTGTCCAGCACCTCCTGTGGTGGGTAGATGGCCGGGTTGGCGACCAGCGCCGGGTCCATGTCAGCCTTGGCGTCGGGGTTGGCGTTGGCATAGCCGACGGTGGCACTGACCTTGGCGATTACCTTGGGGTCTAGCAGGTAGTTGATGAACGCCAGCGCCTGTTCGGGGTTCTTGGCGTCCTTGGGGATGGCCAGCAGGTCGAACCACAGGTTGCTGCCTTCCTTGGGGATGCTGTAGGCGACGTTGACGCCATTGCCGGCTTCCTTGGCGCGTTGCGCAGCCTGCAGCACATCGCCGGAATAGCCGAACGCTACGCACACGTCACCATTGGCCAGGTCCGAGACGTACTTGGAGGAATGGAAGTAGGTGATGTACGGGCGCAGCTCCAGCAGCCGGGCTTCGGCCTTGACGTAGTCGCCGGGCTTTTCGCTGCGAGGGTCCATGCCCAGGTAGTTGAGCACCGCCGGGAACAGCTCGTCGGGTGAGTCCATGAAGGCCACCCCGCACTGCTTGAGCTTTTTCAGGTTTTCAGGCTCCAGCAGCACCGCCCAGGAGTCGATCTTGTCGATGCCCAGCGTCGCCTTGACCTTGTCGACGTTGTAGCCGATGCCATTGGTGCCCCACAGGTACGGCACCGCGTACTGGTTGCCGGGGTCGTTCTTCTCCAGTTGCTTGAGCAACGCAGGGTCAAGGTGCTGCCAGTTAGGCAGTTTGCTGCGGTCCAGGGGCAGGAATGCGCCGGCCTTGGCCTGGCGCGCCAGGAAGTGGTTGGACGGCACTACCACGTCGTAGCCCGTGCGCCCGGCGAGCAACTTGCCTTCGAGGGTTTCGTTGGAATCGAACACGTCATAGACCACCTTGATGCCGCTGCTCGCCTGAAAGTCGGCAAGGGTGGTTTCACCGATATAGTCGGTCCAGTTGTACACGCTGACCGTAGGCTGGGCCTGGGCTGCGCCGGTAAACAGCAGGGCGAGGGTCGTGCTGATCAGGGTTTGTTTGTAACGCATGTCGACACCTTGTTGGTTGTTGTTGGAGTTCGGTGCGTGGGGCTGCTGTGCAGCCCAATCGCAGGCTTCGCCAGCTCCCACAAAGACCGCGCACAGCCACAATATCGAGGCCTGACCTGGAGTCCTGTGGGCGCTGGCGACAGCCTGCGATGGGGCCGGGCCTGTCAAACGCTCAACAGCAGGAACTCGCGCTCCCAGGAGCTGATCACCCGCTTGAAGTTCTCATGCTCGGCACGCTTGACCGCCACATAACCCTGTACGAACTGCTGCCCCAGGTACTGCTGCACCACCTCGCAGTCCTCCATGTGTTGCAGCGCATCTTCAATGGTGATGGGCAGGCGCAGGTTGCGCCGCTCGTAGGCGCGGCCTTGCACTGGCGCGCTCGGTTCGAGCCTCTCGACCATGCCGATGTATCCGCACAAAAGGCTTGCCGCGATCGCCAGGTAAGGGTTGGCGTCAGCGCCCGGCAGGCGGTTTTCGACGCGCATTGCCTCCGGGCTGGACGTCGGCACGCGCAAGCCGGCCGTGCGGTTTTCTTCACCCCATTCGACGTTTACCGGCGCCGAGGTATCGGGCAGGAAGCGGCGGAACGAATTGACGTTGGGTGCGAACATCGGCAGCAGTTTGGGGATGTACTTCTGCAAACCGCCAATGTGGTGCAGGAACAGCTCGCTCATGCTGCCGTCTTCATTGGCGAATATCGGCCTGCCGCTGGCGATGTCTACCACGCTCTGGTGCAGGTGCATGGCGCTGCCGGGCTCGTCGGTGATTGGCTTGGCCATGAACGTGGCCGTCACGTTGTGCTTGAGCGCAGCCTCGCGCAGGGTGCGTTTGAATACGGTGATCTGGTCGGCCAGGTCCAGCGCATCGCCGTGGCGGAAGTTGATCTCCATCTGCGCCGGGCCGTCTTCGTGGATCAGTGTGTCCAGGTCCAGCCCTTGCAGTTCACACCAGTCGTACACGTCCTCGAACAACGGGTCGAATTCGTTGGCGGCATCGATGGAAAACGACTGCCGCCCGCTTTCGGCACGCCCGCTGCGGCCCAGCGGCACCTGCAGGGGCAGGTCGGGGTCTTCGCAGCGTTTGGTCAGGTAGAACTCCATCTCAGGCGCCACGATGGGCTGCCAGCCTTTGTCGGCGTAAAGCTTGAGCACTTTTTTCAGGACATTGCGCGGTGACAGCGCGATGGGCTCGCCGTGCTTGTCGAATGTGTCGTGGATAACGATTGCAGTAGGCTCGATGGCCCACGGGATCTGGTACACAGCGCTGGGGTCGGGGCGGCAGATCATGTCGATATCGGCGGCATCGAGCAGGCTGTAGTAGATGTCGTCATCGACATAGTCACCGGTGACCGTCTGCAATAGCACGCTTTCTGGCAGGCGCATGCCGCGCTCATGGAGAAACTTGGCGGTCGGGGCGATCTTGCCGCGAGCGATGCCGGTCAGGTCGCTGATCACACATTCGACTTCGGTAATGCGGTGTTCTTTCAGCCAGGCGGACAGCTGATCGAAGGGGGCGTTCATACAGACCTCTTGGTTGGGTTGTTGTGGTGGGCGGCAAGCTGCGCTTTGCACGCAAGCACTTCCCACAGGTGACGCTGGCGACTATCTTGGCTGCAGCCCGCCGGGGCGATCTATCCACTTTCTTCGCCCATGAATGCACCAGAAGAGTGCACAAGGACAACGCGTGACAGCGCCAACCGCCTTGCAGGTTCAGCACTTTCATACCACCGATGTCGCTGAGCAGACCCGCGCCACGCCAAGCTGGCAGCAGCATTACCAGCAGATGTCGCCGGGCCATTTCAGTGGCCAGTTGCGCTGGTTGGGGCTGGAGGGCGTGCAGGTCTATGAAGAGCACCTCAATACCCGGGTCGAGCAATGCTTCCGCGCCCCCAGCGGCGCCTTGGCGTTCTGTTTCGACCGCAGCGAGAACAGCCTGTACCTGCTCAACGAAGACAGTCGCAATATCTGGATAACCCCGGAGAACTACCAGGAAGTGGCGGTGGTGTTCGAGCAGCCGTTTCTGGCCAGCCACCACCTGGACCTTGAGCGTTTGCGCGGGCTGTTCATGGTGGCGCTGAGCTGCCGGCAGAACGCCTTGTTCGGCAACTGGCTAAGCGCCACGCTGACCCAGCTAGGCCAGGCGGCTTGCCCGGTGCAGGGCAGGGCGCTGGGTGAGCAGTTGCTCGAGGACTGCCTGTTTATTCTCGACAATGCCGGGCACTGCTTGCACGGCGACGCCCGTGAGCGGCGTGATGAGGAGCGGGCGATCATGCACAGGGTCAGTGAGTGGGCTGCCGACTGCCCGGACGAAACCCTCAATTTGTTGCAGTTGGCCAAGGTGGCCGGGGTGTCGCTGCGCCAGTTGCAGCAGGCGTTCAAGGCCTTTACTGGCCTACCGCCAGCGCACTGGTTGCGCCTGCGCAGGCTCAACGGTGCACGCCGGGATTTATTGCGCGGCGCGCAGGCGACCGTGGCCGAGGTGGCCATGCGCTGGTCGTTCTGGCATTTGGGGCGGTTTTCAGAGAGCTATCGGCAGCTGTTTTGCGAGCTGCCGAGTGAGACCTTGAAGCGCGCACGCTAAAGGGGCTTGGCGCAGGCCACCTGATAGTTCTGCCAGTTGTCGCGTGCAGTAAACAAGGGTGTGATGGGTTCATTCGTGGGACCCTGGCCCCGTCGGTAAAACTGCGCGCTGTACTTGACCAGGTTCCTGTTGCTCCCGTGCACAAGGACCTCTCGTATGGCCACTCCTACCAAGCAAACCGCCGTCAGCACTGCAATCAGCGGCGAAGCCGTCGTTCCCTTCATTCTCACCACCCGTCCCGATGGCTATCTGCCGGACATGACCGGCTTTGATTACCAAAGTCTGGGTACCCTTGAGGGCGGCTGGCACAGCCTGTGCCCGATTCGGGCCAGCCGCGACCTGGCCCTTGGCGAGGTCATCCACGCGTTCAAGGTTCGCCCGGCTGATGGTGAAATGCTCACGTTCGAATACACCGCCGTCAAGGGCGCACTGACCGCAGACCTCTGGCCGGCCGCCTTTGCCACGTTCTTGCAGCAGAACGCTCAAGCTCAAGGGTTGAGCGCGGGTGGCTGGACAGCGGACGGGCAACTGGCCGCCAGTGGTTGCGCGGACCTTCGTCTGTGGTGCCGTAATGGCTCCCGTGCGTTCAGCAGAGCGCCATTTACTGGCAACCTCGTCCAAGCCTTGGCGTGCAACGACCAGTACACCGCCATTGAAGGGCAAACGCTCTGCTTGCAAGTCAGAGACCTGAAAACCCAGCACCTGTACGAGAACCACTTTTTTACCGCGCCGGCGAAAGAGTGGGCGCTTGCCTTGTGCAAGCAGATCAACCTCGACAGCAAACTGTTGCGGGCCGGGGAATTGGACGAAAAGACTTGCCAGGTAGCACCTGCAGCGCAGGGGAATGCGTTCTGGGTGGCGCAAGGTTCCGAGCTGTGCGTGACCCTCAACGAAGCCCAATGGTGGACGGGCCAGGACGTGGATGGGGGGCTGGCACTTGATGCCGACAAGGCGGTGCAGGTGTGGGCGTATGATGCCTTTTCCCATCGTTTGCTCGACAGTTTCAGCTGGACGCCAAGCAAGACGCAGTGCGCAGCAGGCAAGTGGCTGACCGCGTTCGGCGCAGCGCTCAATAAATCCGGCTTGGGCGGTTGGCTTCAGGTAGGCAATAAAGAGAAACCGGCAAGCAGCACTGCGGCCAGCCTGTGGCAGCGTGGCGAAGCGATTCGAGTATTCAGTTCGCTGCCGGGGCGCGACAACTGGGTGGAAGGGCCGGCGTTGGCCAGTGCCTGGAAGGCCGAAACGGATGTAGCGCTGGTGACAGTGCGTCACCCGTACAGCCGGGTATTGCTGGAGCAGGCCGTGTTCAAACCTGATCAGCTAAAGGACCAGTCTGCGTGGGAAACAGCCCTGGCCGAGTTCATCGAGAAGCAAGGTTGGCCGCAGTTGCGCGCCTGGCGCCAGGCGGCGGACGGTACTGCGGATAGCGCTGCTGAAGGGACGGGAGATTGGCGGTTGTGGTCGCCGCGCTTTGCTGGGTTGTTGGTGGAACTGGACAACCTGGGGGATGTTGCAAGTTACCAGGATTCTATGTTGGACAGTCGGCGGTTGCCTATTGACACACCGGCAAAGGCAGCCGGTAGCAGTGCGTCCAGTCTCGATAGTCGTACTAAATTCGATTTTACCCATTACGGCTCGCACGGTGCCTTGATTGTTGAGCGGTGCAAAGGTGAAACCGTCTTTGTGTTGAGCGACGCTGCGCGTGCTCGGGGTTATCGAGTACTGAACGTCCGGCGCTGCAATGATAAAAACGTTATTAGTCAATACGCTCCAGCCCATATGGGTATTCAATCCATTATTGCAAACGCGTTTGCGCTTGGGAGCGGTGGTAAATCTGCTTTTTATGTCGATTTTGATTATCCAGACCATGAGGCAGGCGGTGCCAATTTTGAGGTGGGCTACTTAGGCTACCTCGACGATAACTTCCTCTGGCCAAGGGGTACCGCTATTTCCTTCAAGGCACCGGCTGCTCCCCCTGCGTACACGCCAAACAATCACTTGTGTGAGGACTACGGCAACACCTGTGGGTCGGAAGTATTCGACACCGGGGGCGAGAGCGAGACTGGGGTTGACCCGCGCACCGGGTTGTTCCATGCCCACTACCCAATTGCCACACTGCAAGGCTTGCGCGGAAGAGGCCCGGTGTGCGATCTCACTTTGCACTATTCACCTTTGCGGGGTAATGAAGCAGGGCTGGGCGATGGTTGGGCGTGGCGTTTTGCGAGCCTGGAAATACGCGACCGTCGGCTGACGCTGGCAGACGGGGTGACCCTTACCTTTACTGATGAAGAGTGGACCCAGTTGGGTGAAGGGAAGAGCTTGCAAAAGCCCGCCTGCTTCATCAGTTGCACGCAAGATTACACCACCTTCACGCTGGACCTTCCCAGTGGACGGCGCGAGCTATTGAGCGTGCCGCAAGCGGCGGGTGGCGATACCGATGAGCCGAATGATGAGTTCCGCATGGAAATCATCCGTTTGTTAAAGGCTATAAAGAAAAAATCAACACCCGAGTTTCCAGCCAAGCCTTCGACAGCGACCCAGTGGGCGTTAGCCGTACTCTGTGCGGGGGCGTATTACGGCGCGGCGGCGATTGATTACGCCGAGGCCATGAGAAAGTGGCGTGAGAAAACGAAAGAGATTGATCAGCAAATCGCTTATTACCAGCGTCCATTCGTGCAACTACTGCCTTCTGAAATCATGTCACCGTACGGTGAAAAGCTGGAGCTGACATGGAAAAGACAGAAAGGTCAGTTTTTGTTGGAGCAAGTATGCAGTGGTAGTGAGCAACTATTCAAGGCTGTCTATGACCATGCACGGGTCAAGATGAGTATTTGGCCGGGCAGCAGCAGCGAGTGTTTTGATGTGCAGCTGTCGCTTGAGAACTATTTGCTGATGAAGCTGCAGCGGCTTGAGAAAAAACAGGTGTGCCAGCAAGTTAACTGCTCTTACGCCGTCGACCCAACGCTCGATCGTGTGCTGTATCGTTTAGAAGAGCTGGATGGGTCGGTTGAGAGGGTGGAATACCAAGCGGAAAGCGCGCCCTTTGAAGATAAGCGTCCCGCTTTGCCGCGCGTAGGCAAATATATATTGGTTGCTGCAGGTGGCGCGGAAAATCATGAGGTGTCCTATGGCTATGTTGGAAGCTATTCGGAGCCTCAAGGCGGCTATACTGTAAAAATTAGCGCCCTGAACAACAGCCGGCATACACATTATAGTGCGCGAGGAGAGGCGGTCGCCTCTGCAAGTGATAATGAGCGCTTTGTCGACCTTTATGTGAGGGACCCTAATGGTGTATCCAGGTCCGTCAAGAGTGTTAGGATTCTAAAGTCGCACCTGCTTGGTGCGCTAAGGTGGTGTGGATATTATTCGGTGGGTATGTATTTTGACAAACTAAGATTTGTTTGCATCCCCTGGCCCTCTGCTTCTTTGTATTCTCTTGCCGAGGCTGAAGAAAGTTTGGAGGGTCATCTAAGTCGCGTGTATTCTGAAGTAGGGCGGGACGCACGAACTTCCCTGGGCTCAATACATTACACCTCAGCATCGGCGTTGCTGTCTGTATATGTTGACAGGTTTAAGGGTTTTGAAAATGCTAACGGTGAGTATTCGAAATCGTCCCGCTCCAGTTCCAGTTCCAGTTTGGATTCATTTGAAGAGGCGGATTGCTTGTATATTGAGAATTTAATTTCGCTTATTGGTGAGATTTTTTATCCGCCGTTGGAAACAAAGTTTACTGATGTGTTTCGCTGGTTAAACGCGGTTGAGTATCTGCGCGACCTGAAGAACTTTACGAGCGCTTTGGAAGATGAACTCACGAATGAATACATTTCGGATCCTGTCTTGTCCGTCAGTTCTATGGTTTTTAATGCGGGCGCCCAAGTTGAGAAAATAACAGCGACCGAAGGCTCGTTTACGTATCGCTACTATTATCAGGACAAGGGCCAGAACAGCATTGCTCCAGCCTTGGGCTTGCCTGATCTCCCAGCGCTTGCCTGTGGCGAGATTCCCCCCGAGACCACGCCCCCCGTGATGGCCGAGTACCAATGCGACGCCCACGGCAATCCCTTGGGCCTTATCCTGTACGGCTACCGCACCGTCCTGCGCAACGCCCGCCAGGTGATCGAAACCGACACCATCGTCACCCTCGAAGGGGTCAAAGCCACGCTCGCCGCCGACAAGCTGGACGCCACTGCACAGTGGGCGTTCACCACCACTGCCGACGATGTGATCATGCGCATCCACCAGACCTCGACCACCGAACTCAAGGCAAAGACCCGCAACGACGATTGTGCGGTGCAGGTGTGGTCTGCCACGGATATCCAGACCACCCGGGTGGGCGGTCAGTCCATGGCACTCACCACGGTGCAGCATTTCGAGGACAACCCTACACAACCTGGCGTGCAAGTCCGTACCACATGCACCAACGAACTTGGCGAACAGGAGGTCAAGCGCGAACTGCGTTCACGCTACAGCCGTCGTTGCCTCGAAAAGGTCGTCAACAACACCAAAGAGTGCTGGACGCGCGACAGCATGAACCGCGTCCTCGAGCATGCAACCTACAAGGCCGGTTCCGAGGCAGCCTTGGCGTCGACCCAAACGGTGTACAGCGTCAAGCAGGGCTACCTGACCGCCCTTAGCACCGAGCAGGACGGCAGCCAGACCCGGCGTTGGCTCGATGGCGTGCAGCGCGTGTGGCGCTCCGAGTGGCGGCGCCGCACCGGCGACGCCTTCGTTCCGCTGGGCCTGCGCGCCTTCAAGGGCCTGGGTGAAGACGATGAGGTGCTCAGCTTGAACTGGGACTACCTGCCCGGCGGCCTGGCGCTTGCCGAGCCAGGGCAGGCGGTCGAGCTGCCAGGGCAACGCCCCTGGAGCCGCGAGCTGCAGGATGCCGAGGGCACGGTCGAGATGGGCATGGGTGCCGATACGCTGCTGCGCACCACCCAAACCGTGAAACCTCAAGCCGACGGCAGTTTCGTCCGCGAAGAGCAAGTGACGGCTACAAGTGGCGTGGCCCGGGCCGGAGTACGTCGCGAATACGACGCCAGCGGCCGCATTGTCGGGTTTACCCGCACCCTCGATGGCCAATCAAGCACCTGCCGCATGACCCGCGATGCGTTAGGTAGGGTCGTGGAAATGACCCGCCCCGACGGTTCGGTCATCAAGCGTGCTTATGAAGGGTTTAGTAGCCATGTCACCCAACTCAAGGTCGGTGACCAGGTGCTGGCGACCCAGACCCTGGGCAAGGACTCAAGCCTGAAGACGCGCAAGGTCGGCAACCGGAATTATCAGTACGACGGCGACAAGGTGACCTTGCCAGACAACAAAACAGTGATCGATACCGGCACTGAGGGCCAGTACACGGT
Source organism: Pseudomonas farsensis (assembly GCF_014268805.2). Taxonomy (GTDB): domain Bacteria; phylum Pseudomonadota; class Gammaproteobacteria; order Pseudomonadales; family Pseudomonadaceae; genus Aquipseudomonas; species Aquipseudomonas farsensis. Next base: position 1,918,316 of record NZ_JABWRF020000001.1, on the reverse strand, counting down.
GGCAGGGCAGTTGCTTTCCGGTCTGAGCCAGCAGGGGTCGGTCAGCACCTTGGCCTGTGAGCCCACTGACCCTGCCGAGCCAGGTTTCAAGACCGGCCGCTGGCAGCACAGCCTTAGCGCAACCCCGCTGCCGGGGCGCCAAAGCCGTGAAGAGAGTACGCCCCGGCGCACGGTCAGCACATTCGAATGGCAGTCGCTGCGCGGGGTTGCCGTGGCGGCGCAACGTGCAGACGGGCATTGCCAGCGGTTGTTCTTCGACCACCTGGGCCGGCCGCTGCGTAGCTGGCAAGACCATGAAGACCTGCTTTACCGCTACGACGACCACGGGCGCCTGACCGAGCGGCGGGTGCAGGCCAGCAAGGCCGGTGCGCAGTGGCAGATCCTCAGCGAGCACGACGTGTTCGATCAAGAGACCCGCCGCACCTTCCGCCACAGCGGGCGAACGGTGTTCGCCCAGTCGCTGGAGTGGCGCGGTGATGGAAAACTGTTGGCCAAACACAGTGAGCGCGAGGGCAAGCGCCTGCGCAGCGAGCGTTACAGCTACGACACCCTGGAGCGCCTGGCCAGTTACAAATGTGAAGCCGAGCAAGCGCTTGATTGCCCAACCGATGAGGGGGGCAAGGCCGTCAAAGAGCAGACCTACACGTGGGACGCGCTAAGCAACCTGACGCAGTGCGTGACCCAGTATCACGACGGCACCCAACGCCAGCAGGGCTTTGAACACGATGCTGCCAACCCGACGCGGCTGACCCGCGTGACCTGCAACAAGGTAGGCGTCGACCTGGCATCGGACGTCAACGGCCAATTGCTCAGCGATCACCGCAAGCAAGCGTTCAAATATCACCCCGGCGGCCGGCTGCGCGCGGTCTGCGACGAGAAGGGCAAAACGCTCGCCCGGTATGCCTATGACGGGCATCAGCGCCTGGCTGCGCAGTACGTTGCAAGCGATCAGAGCACCTGCGAGTTGCGCTATGACGGCGATGCCCTGATCGGGGAGAGCTGGTTCGACAACAGCGGCGCGATGGTGCGCCAGCGCAGTATCAGCACCGGCATCGCCGAATACGAAGGGGCGGCGGTGAACTGGTTGATCGAGGACCCGCAGGCTGGCACGGCAGGGTTGTGCGGTGAGCATGGTGTGGTGCTCACACCTTTACTGCCGTTTGGCGAGGGCACGGCCTGCGACGCCATCAGCAGCGGCTACGATGGCATGCGCCGGGACCCGGTCACTGGCAGCTATCACGCCGGCAACGGCTACCGGTGTTATGTGCCGGGGCTGCACCGCTACAGCCAACCCGACTGGCTTAGCCCGTTTGGCGAGGGGGGCTTGAATGATTACATTCATTGCCCGGACCCGATCAACCTGCATGACCCCAGCGGGGCGATGATGGTCAGCCGCTGGGGCCGGGAGCAGATGCTGGGGCAGTTGGACCAAGCGTTGCGCGATACCCAGCCAATGCCGGTGGGGGGGCGCTGGCGTGGCATGGCGCTCTCGGCGGTGCTTGCAATTGCGGGCGTGGGGATATCGATCCTGACCCTGGGAACGGGATCAGCGCTGGTATTTGCCGCCCTGACGGCGCTGAGTGCGGCATCGCTGGCCCTGGAGGTTTCCTCGGTGCTGCTGGAAGAAAGCCATCCGAAGTTATCGAAAGCGCTCGGGATCGCCTCGGCTGTTACCGGTGTGCTATCGATCGGTAGTGTCGCTGGGGTGTTCAAGCAGGGCGCGGCGATGTTGCGAATGGCGGGCAAGGCGGCGATGCGCGTCATCAACGCCGCCAAGAAAGTGATCAGCGCTGGCTGGAAACTCGCAAAAGTTGCATGGCGTAGTGGCTTCACTGCAGCGCGCAATGCCTTTACTGCCGCCTGGAAAGCCAGAAACGCAGCGCGTCAGGGAGCCAAGGCGGTGTTGAAGGCCGCTCGCGAAACTGCAGGTGCTGGGCTTGGCAGTTTGAGTACGCCTCAGGTGGGCTTTGCGGTGGAAGGGCAGAAGGTGGTGACGGTTCGCGGCTGGCAGGCACGGCTTTATGCACGTACCAGTCAATTCTCGGGTAACGTCGAATTCTGCACCCATATGTTCTCGGTGGGGGTTGCGGGTAAGATTTACCGGGACACTCTGGCGGCGTATGCGTTCGCAGGTGAAGAAGAAGCCAGTGAGCCAGAGGAGGCCAATACGCTACCTGATCTGCTTTGGTTCGAGCGAAGAATGCGCAGCGCGGCAATTGCATGAGCTAGCAGAGTTAGCAATTTGCCATGATGCACACCTTCAGGCCGGTTTTCGGAGCGAAGCTCCGGAGGCCGGCCCCGGAGCTTGGCGAAGGCATCGATCAGTTGCGATCCAGCCACACCGTCTGCGCATTGGTAAACTCACGCACGCCAAAGTGCGAGAGCTCCCGCCCAAAGCCGCTCTTCTTCACCCCGCCAAAGGCCACACGGGGGTCGGAGGCGCAGTAACCATTGATAAATACACCACCGGTATCCAGCGCTTCGGTCATGCGCTCGGCCAGCGCGTAGTCGGCGGTGTAAATGGTCGCCGCCAGGCCAAAATCGCTGTCGTTGGCCAGCTCCACGGCATGCTCGGCATCACGGGCGCTGATAATTGCCGCCACCGGGCCAAACAGCTCCTGCTTGAACGCCGTCATCTCGGGCGTGACGTTGGCAAACACGGTTGGCGCATAGAAATTGGCCACGCCATCGACCTTGTGCCCGCCCAGCAGCAGGGTAGCGCCTTCGGCCAAGGTGGCCTGGACCTGCCCATCAAGCTCGTCGCGCAGGTCGTAGCGGGCCATCGGGCCAATATAGGTGGCGTCGGCCAGCGGGTTGCCGACGGTTAGCGCACGGGTCGCCTCGACGAACTTGGCGGTAAACGCCTCGGCAATGCTTTCTTCGACGATCAGCCGCTTGGCAGCAGCGCAAACCTGGCCGGTGTTCTGGTAGCGGCCAATGACAGCGGCTTTGACGGCAGCGTCCAGGTCGGCGTCGGCCAGTACGATGAACGGGTCGGAACCACCCAGTTCGAGCACGCATTTTTTCAGCGCGGCGCCGGCTTGAGCGCCGATGGCCATGCCGGCGCGCACGCTGCCGGTCAGCGTCACTGCGGCGATGCGTGGGTCGTTGATGGCGCGGGTCACGCCTTCGGGGGTGACGTTGAGTACCTCGAACACCCCTTCAGGCAACGCGGCGCGCTTGAACAGGTCGGCCAGCAGGTAGGCGCTGCCCATCACGTTTGGTGCGTGCTTGAGCACGTAGGTATTACCGGCCAACAGGGCAGGGACGGCGCCACGCAGCACCTGCCAGAGCGGGAAGTTCCACGGCATTACCGCCAGAATCGGGCCCAGCGGGCGGTATTCGATGCGGGCTTTTTCGACCTGGGTCGGCTCGGCAGCCAGCATTGCCGGGCCGTGCTCGGCATACCACTGGCACAAACCGACGCACTTGCTGACTTCACCGCGCGCCTGGCTGATCGGCTTGCCGATTTCGCGGGCGATCATTTGCGCGAACGCTTCTGCGTCGGCCTGCAGGGCATCGGCCAGGGCATTGAGGTATTCGCTGCGCTGACCCAGCGACACCTTGCGCCACTGGCTGTAGCCAACCTTGGCGCGTTGCAGCGCCGCTTCCAGTGCGGCGTCGGTGTCGAAGGCGTAGTGGCCGATCTGCTCGCCGGTATACGGGTCGACGGAGATGGCGTGGGTCAGGCTGCTGATCTCGCTCATGGCGGGTGCTCTGTTGTTATGAATGAGTGAGCTCAGACTAGTGGTGGCGCGGCTTAATGAAAACTGAATAATAATGAGCGAAACATTCACGTTTGGAGAATGATTGTGGACCTGGTGCAACTGGAAATCTTCAAGGCGGTGGCCGAACACGGAAGCATCAGCGCGGCCGCGCAGCATATTCACCGGGTACCGTCGAACCTCACCACGCGCATCAAGCAACTGGAGGAGGACCTGGGCGTCGAGCTGTTCATCCGCGAAAAAAGCCGGCTGCGCCTGTCGCCGGCGGGGTGGAACTTTCTTGAATACACCCGGCGCATTCTTGACCTGGTGCATGAGGCGCGGCTGACCGTGGCGGGCGAAGACCCGCAGGGCACCTTTGCCCTGGGTTCGCTGGAGAGCACAGCCGCTGTGCGTATACCGGCGCTGCTGGCCGCGTATAACCAGCGCTACCCCAAGGTAGACCTGGACCTGTCCACCGGCCCGTCAGGGACCATGCTCGAAGGAGTATTGTCCGGGCGCCTGGTGGCCGCCTTCGTCGATGGCCCGGTGCTGCACCCGACCCTTGAAGGCATGCCTGTGTTCGAGGAAGAAATGACCGTGATCGCGCCGCTGCACCACCCACCGGTGACCCGCGCACGGGATGTGAATGGCGCGAATATCTACGCTTTTCGGGCCAACTGCTCTTACCGCCACCACTTTGAAAGCTGGTTTGTCCACGACCAGGCGGTACCCGGCAAAATACACGAAATGGAGTCTTACCACGGCATGCTGGCCTGCGTCAGCGCAGGCGCCGGACTTGCGATGATGCCGCGCAGCATGCTCGACAACATGCCCGGCTGCAGCACCGTCAGCGCCTGGCCGATGGCAGAAGACTTCCGCTACCTGAAAACCTGGCTGGTGTGGCGCCGCGGCACGGTATCGCGCAGTTTGAGCATGTTCATCAAGCTGCTGGAAGAACGCACGCTTCAGTCGAAATAGCCGTGCAGGGTGTAGCGGTAGCCCAGGTCTATGCTGCCCGTAGTACCGCGCCCCCAGGCCTTTGTCAGCACGAATTCGAATGCAGGTTCGTACAGGCCATCACGGACCAGCGCGCCGGCCAGCACTTCGACCTCATACCAGCCGTTATCCAGCTCGATGATTGGCCGGCCCGGCTCCTGGTAGCGCGCCATCAGGTCGCCGAGGGTCTTGTTGGTGAAATGCTGCAGGATGCGCCAGGTGAACAGCAGGAGGGCGCGGTTCTCGACCTTGAGCCGGTAGCCGTTGCGCCTGTGCTTGAGACGGCTGCCGGGCTCAAGCAGCGCCGGGGTGCGGCCGTCGAGGGTGAACAGGATGTGGTAGGGCAGGTTGTCGACACCGGCCAAGGGCAGGATTACCCCCTCAGCGACGGCCAGGTCGCCGCTGTCGCCGGTGGTGAAGGCGCGGGCCAGGTCATCGGGCAGTTCATGCTGCTGTTTGAAGCTTTCGAGTAGCTGGATATCACCGAGCAGAAAATAGTCGACCAGGTCGTTGAGCACTTCGCTGAATTCATAGCGCATGGGTTTTCCTTGTTGTGGCTGCGCTGATGGAAGCGGGCAATGTAGCCCAACGGCCGTGGCCTGTCTGCATGCGCTCAGTGGCGCTGGGCGATCTGGATAAGGTTGCCGCAGGTGTCATCGAACACCGCGATGATCTGCGTGCCGACCGTTTCCGGGCTTTGGGTGAAGTGCACCCCGGCGGCGCGCAGGCGGGTGTACTCGGCGTACACATCACGCACGCTGAACGAGGTGGCGGGGATGCCGTCTTGCTTGAGGGCGGCCTTGTAGGTTTTGGCCGCAGGGTGTACGTCAGGTTCGAGCAGTAGCTCAACGCCATGGGGGTCGTTGGGGGAGGTGAGGCTGATCCTGCGGTGCTTGCCCATGGCAATGTCATCTTTGGGTTGGAAACCCAGCACATGGTGGTAGAAGGCCTGGGCCTTGGCCTGGTCATCGACGAGAATGCGGGTTGCGACGATCTTCATCGGCTGTGCTCCATTGCGGGCTTGTTATAAGCAAAGCACATCCTCAGGGCAGCTGCGAAGCTTCCATCATTTTCTCCAGCCCGGCGTATTGCTTGTGGCCCACCGCTACCAACCCGGTGGCGTTCTGCGAGGCGACAAAACTGGCCAGTGCAGCGGGGTCTTCCAGCATTGCCTTGCGCAGCTTGGTTTTCAGCGCCGGGCACAGGCTCGCACTGAACACATAGGGGTCATAGTAGATCGGCGCCGAGCGCCACAGTACCTGCAACTGCGTGGGGGCCAGGGCGTTGCTGGCAAGGTACGCATCGGCGCGTTCGCTTGCGACGAACGCGGCGTCGACGCGGCCTTCAAGCACTGCTTGCAGCGCCTTGTCGTGGCTGCCGGCGTATACCAGCGCGGCAAAGTAGCCTTTGAGCGGTGCGCCAACCTTGCCGGCAAACTCGACACTGGGCACAAGGCTCCCCGAGGTGCTTGCCGGGTCGCTAAGCGCCACCCGCGTGCCGCGCAGGGCGCTGAGGGTGGCCGGCCCGCCTGCGCGGGTTACCAGCAGCGCCTGATAGTGGCTGCCCGCGGCGGTATAGGGGCCGGCGTTGAGGGTCAGGGTTGCGAATGGCTCGATACGCTGATCGCGGCGGTGCGCCAGAATGTACGACGCCGGGCCCAGCCGGGCGATGTCGGCGCCGCCTGAAACAATCGCATCGACCACGCTTTCGTAGGAGCTGCTCACCACCAGTTCCACCGGCACCCCGGCAGCCTTGGCCAGGCGCTCTATCAGCGGCTGGTGCTCGCGGGTCATGTCCTCGACGCTTTTGATAGGAATCACCGCAAGCCTCAGGCTGTGCGGTGTGCACTTGGCCTGCACGGCACCGACCAGCAGTTGCAGCACGGCAACGGCACACAGGGTTTTGACTACGCGCATGCGTTCACCTCGGCGCCGGTAAACGGTGGGTACTCATACAACTGCGCTTGCGACAGCGGCCGGCTGAAGTGATAACCCTGGGCGATATCGCAACCGGCCAGTTTCAGGCACACCAGTTGCTCGCGGGTTTCGACCCCCTCGGCCACCACCTCCAGGCCCAGGCGCTTGGCCAGAATGATGGTCGAGGACACGATGGGGCTATCGTCGTAGCTGTTGGACAGCGGCGCGATCAGTGCGCGGTCGATCTTCAGCCGGGACAACGGCAGTGACTGCAAGTGGGCGAAGCCTGCGTAGCCGCGGCCAAAGTCATCCAGGCTGATACCCATGCCGGCCGCCCGCAGGCGGTACAGGTGCTCGACAGCCGTCCCCTCGGGGTCGAGCACCGTGGTTTCGGTGATTTCCAGCTCCAGGCGGCTTGGCTCAAGACCGTAGCTGTCGAGTTCGGCCAGCAGGCGCTCGCTGAAGTCGGCCTGACGCAGTTGCAAGGCTGAGACATTTACCGCCAGGTGCGCCGCTTGCTTGCGGGCAGCCCAACGGGCCAGCTCTTCGCAACCCAGGCGCAACACCTCCCAGCCCAGATCGACGATAAACCCGCTGCGCTCGGCAACACCGATGAAACGGTCAGGGTAGAGCAAACCGAATTCGGGGTGTTGCCAGCGCACCAACGCCTCGTAGCCGATTACCTGCAGGGTATCGAGGCGGATCTGCGGCTGAAAATGCAACACGAACTGGCGCTCGGCCAAGGCGTTGCCGAAGGCTTGTTCCAAGGTGAACGCCTGAATGTCCGACAGGTTCAGCGAGGGGTCGAAGAACCGGTACTGGGCGCGTCCAGCCTGTTTGGCCGAATACATGGCGGCGTCGGCGCAGCGGATCAGTGTGTCGATATCCTGGCCGTCACGTGGGCAGATGCTGACGCCCACGCTTGGGCTGGTGTTGACCTCCTGGCCGTCCAGGGCATAGGTGGCCGACAGTTTCTCGACCAGCACGCGCACCCAGGCGTTGATCTGCTCTTCGCTGCGCTCGCCGGCCAGCAGCACCACGAATTCGTCGCCGCCAAAGCGCGAGGCTTCGTCACCGGGGTCGAGCATGCGCTGAATGCGCCCGGCGACCGCTTGCAGCAACAGGTCACCCACCTTGTGCCCCAACGAATCGTTGATCGATTTGAAGCGGTCCATGTCGATGAACAGAATCGCCAGCAAACGGCGCTTGCCGCGCTGCTGGGCAAGCGCCTGGGTGGCTACTTCGACGAACTGGCGGCGGTTGTGCAGCCCGCTCAAGTGGTCGGTGGCCGCGGCGTGGCTGCTACGCCGGTGCTCGTCTTCAAGGCGGCCGATCAATTGCTGGTTGACCTGCTGGGCGCGCTCAAGCTCGGCGAACGCCTCCTGGCGCTTGCGCAGCAGGCGCAGCCCCCAGGCCAGGCTGGCCAGAATCATCAAGGTCATGGCCAGGTTCTGCCACAACTGGCGGCTGGCGGCGAGCGCCCAAGGGGCAAGGATTTCTTCGTTGCGCTGGCTGACCACCACGCTGAAACCTCGCTCCGGCACCCGCCGGTAGAGGCTCTGGTAGGCGCCGGTCAGGCTGTACTGGGTAAGCTGGCCGGTGTCTTCGGCCTTGTCAGGCAGGCTTGGCACCAGGCTGTCGCCGGCAACCACCACGCCGCTGGTGTCGATGCGCAGGCGCTCGCGACCATCGTCCTGGAGCAGGCGCATCAGGCCAGTGCGGCCCAGGTCGATGTGCTGGAACAGCACCGCCAGGTAGCCGATGTCCAGTTGTACCACCAGGATGGTGTCGACCTCGCGGCCGCTGATGTCAGTCAGTGGCAGCACGAACGGCAGGCGCCAGTCGGGCAGCGCTGAGGCTGTAGTCGGCGCCGGGGTGGCAGGCATGAACGCCTTGAAACCATGCCGGGCGACGTGGGCCTGGAGCTGTTCAAGCCACGCCTGGGGCAATTGCCCGGGTTCGTCGGCATGGCTTGAGGAGAGCAGCCGGCCATTGTGGTCGTACAGGCTCATGCGCTTGAACACCGGGTCTTCAGCGAGGACCCGCGCAAGGCTCAGGTTGCCCTGGCGCAGGCGCAGCATGTCGTCCTGGGTCACGCGGCCTACTGCCTGCGCACGGTCCACCAACTGGCGCAGGTTTTCCCCGACGATGCTGGCAAGGTTCAAGTGTTCGGCGGCTTTTGCCGAGAGCGCATCCTGGCGCGAGGCGGCTTTTTGGCTGAAGTGCAGGCCCCACAGGAAGGCGAGGGTAACGACACACAGCATGAGCAGCAGCAGCGGCAACAGCCCTGCAGAAGAAAGATAACGGCGGATCACAGCTGGCTTCCCCGACCCTGGGTGAGCTTTTGAAAATACGACAGGAAGATGACAACACAATGACTACTGGCACATTGCCGGTATTTATTTGCCGATTATCCAGAACCTGTTCAGGCCAGTTGCGCGACAAAGTGTCCGCTTGACTAAGACGAATGTAACAAGCGGTGTATGTTGACTTGGGGGTCAGATTTTGTGATCGTGCGCGCCCTCAGGCTGCGGTTGCAGCCACCTGCATCAGAAAAACAAGGGCAGCGCCTGAACTGCCCACAAGGATCAACCCATGTCCAACCGTGATTTCTCCCGGCGCTCGTTCCTGCAAGGCGGGCTGGTTGCCGGTGTCGGTGTGACCTTGGCGCCACTCGGCAGCCAGGCCTTCGCCGCCCTGATGGAAAGCCGCGTTACCACGTCGGCGCAAAAGTGGATGAACAACGACGGCAAGGCGCGTTTTCGCAATGACGCCTTGTCCAAAGTCTGCGGCAGCAAGGTCTTTGCCCGTGATATTCGTGCCAAGGACATGCCCGGCTGGCCGCAGCAGCAAGGCCACGCGATGCTGCTCAAGGCTACCAAGGCCGACCGCATCTATGCCGGCTTTGACCTGGCATTGCTCGGCGACAGCCTGCAGCCGGACCGCATCGTTACCGCCGAGGACCTGAAAAAGGACGGCATCGCCTGGCCTGAGGCACACTCCCCAGACCCGCTGCTGCCGCCAGGGCAGGTGCCGATGTTCATCGGCCACCCGGTGGCGATCCTGATCTGGCACGACTTCGAGCGCTACCGTAAAGCCAAGCTCAAGCTGCAATTCAACGACCAGGCTATCCGCTACGGTGCCCAGGCGCCGCTGTACCAGCGCGACCCATACGGCAGCTTCCGCTTTGTGCGGGTTGGTGGCGCTACGCCGTTCGATGAGGATGCGTTCTCCAGCCTGAAGAACACCATGCTGTTCCCGACCATTCTGGCGCGCAAGCCGGTATGGACTGCCGAACCGAAGCAGCACGGCACCTTGACCGAGCAAGGCCTGTTCTATGCCGGGCGCATCAATGAGCAACTCAGCCAGCCGCCGGAAAACTGGCTGCTGTTCGACGAACGCTACAAGACGCCGTCCATCGAGCCCGCAGCGCTGGAGCCAGACAATGGCAACGGCTGGTTCGATGCGGCCAGCGGAACCTTGCATTTTGTCGTCGCGACCCAGTGCCCGTTCGAGGTGGCGCACGAGTGCGTGCACATGATCAAGCCGTCGCGCTTCGGCCTCAAGCACCTGAACATGCACCCCGGCTACACCGTCGGCTATGGCTCCAAGGACAACAATATCTTTGTGTTCTACGCCGCCGTAGCTGCGCTGTATGGTGCCGGCGTGCCGATTCGCCTGGCCAATGACCGCTACGAGCAGTTCCAGAGCGGCATCAAGCGCCACCCGTTCGATATCCGCTACCAACTGGCGGTGGACAAGAACGACCTGAGCTTCCAGATTTTCCGCGCCGAGATGACTGTCGATGGCGGCGGGCGCATCAACTACAGCCCTTCGGTTGCCGCTGTCGGCGCCACCGCGGCGCAGTCGATCTACTACATGCCGCAGAATGACCTGTCGGTCACCGCCTACCATTCGCGCGGTGTCGAGGCCGGCTCCATGCGGGGTTACGGCACCCTGCAGAGCATGGCGGCCACCGAAATGATGGTTGATGAAATTGCCGACCGCCTGGGTGTCGATGCCATCGAGCTGCGCCGCAAGAACGCACTCAAGTCGGGCATGAAGAACACCCAGGGCGCAGTGCCTGCCGGTGCCTTGCGCCTGCACGAAATCCTCGACAAGGCTGGCGAGCATGAATGGTGGAAAACCCGCCATGCGCGCAAGCAGGCAATGGACGCCAAAGACCCGGATAACTGGTACGGCGTCGGCTTTGCCATCACCCAGAAAGACTTCGGTACCGGCGCTGAAGCGCCCATGGCAGCGGTGGAATTCGCTGCCGACGGGCAAATCACCCTGCGCCATATCGGCACCGAGCTGGGCACGGGCATGTCCACTTCCCAAGCCTTGGTGGTCAGCGACTTCCTGGGCCGCGTCGCCGACCACGTCCAGACCGCGCAAACCGAATGGCCAGAGCTGCAACTGAGCACCAGCGCCAACCCCTACCTGATCAGCCAGGCCGAGCAGGACGCTGCGCTGCGTGACCCGCGTTGGGTTGGCAAGCTGGCGTCGCCGTCGTCCGCGACCAATTCGGCGTTCTATTTCAGCCACGCCACCCGCGAAGCCGCACGCGTGCTGTTCAATCATGGCCTGTGGCCGGCAGCCTTGGCGTTGTGGCGCCAAGGCCCGTTCGGCGGCCAGGCCAACCCATTGGTGGTGCGTCGCGAAAACGCGGTGTGGGTCAATGGCGCGCTGACCGGTAACGGCCTGGCGCCCATCCCATTTGCCGAACTTGCCCGCAAAGCCCATGAAATGGGCCTGGTGACCGGTGCCAGCGTGCACGGGTTCAACCGCTGGAGCTGGGCTGAAGCAGACTTTGTGATCGATGGTGTGCGTGACCGCCTGCCGCTCGATGCACTGGCGGTGAAGTACGGCGATGGCGCGCCAAATGCCAAGAAGGCGCAGATGAACAGCAACGGTTTCCATCTGCTGGACCGGCAGAATGCGCTGTATCCGGCGACCCAGCTCAACAATGCCATGGTGACCTACTACAGCCCAGTGGCGACCATTGTCGAAATCAAGGTCAACAAGGGCAGTGGCGAGGTGCACGTGCTCAACCACCACAGCTGGGTCGAATGCGGCCGGGTATTGGTGCCGGAGTTGGTCAAGGGCCAGCTTGAAGGCGGTATCGCCATGGGCATCGGCCATGCCTTGCTCGAAGAAATGCCGCTATACGAAGGCGGGCCGGGGGTGGGGGACTGGAACTTCAACCGCTATCGCCTGCCGATGGCCAGGCACGTGGCGGTGTGGCAACAGACGTCGGAGATCCTGCCGCCGCTGTCGCCAACCGACCCGTCCAAAGGCATCGCCGAAGTGGTGATGATCCCTGTGGTGGGCGCTATCGGCAACGCCGTAGCCCACGCCATCGGCAAGCGTGTACGCGACCTGCCGATCACTCCTGCCCGCATCAAGGAGGCCCTCAATGGCTGACCGTAAGTTGCAACTGACCCTCAACGGTCAACCCGTCGTCACCGAGGTGGTTCCTGATGACCTGGCGATGCTCGATTACCTGCACGAATACCAGAACCTTACCGGCTCGCGCCTTGGCTGCGGCCAGGGCATCTGCCATGCCTGCGTGGTGATCGTCGACAACCCCGATGGCACTTGCGAGGAAGTGCGCACCTGTATCACCGGCGCCCACTATTTCGAGGGCAAGAAGGTGCGCACCATCGAAGGCCATGCCCAGTTGGACGACGCCGGAAACCCGGTTGCGCTGAGCCCCATCCAGCAAAAGTTCGTCGAGCGCTTTGCTTTCCAGTGCAGCTACTGCGCCCCAGGCTTCGTCAATGCGGCCACGGTGCTGGTGGAAAACGCCCAGCGCAAGCCGCTGAAAAAGAGCGAGCTCGAAGGTGCCATCGAGGCCAGCCTTGGCCACCATGTGTGCCGCTGCACCGGTTACGTGCGCTATTACGAGGCCACCCGCGATGTGCTGGGCGACCTCGGTCTGGTCAAGGAGGGTTGAGCATGACGCGTGTGTTCAGCAACCTGGCCCTGGCCATTGGTGCGGTATTCGCTTTTGCGGCGCAGGCAGCGGACCAACAGGTGATCAAACGCGGTGAATACCTCGCCCGTGCCGCCGACTGCATGGCTTGCCACACCGCAGAAGGCGGCGCGCCGTATGCCGGTGGCCTGCCGATTCATTCGCCGTTCGGCACCATTTATGGCACCAACATCACCCCCGACAAGCAGCACGGCATTGGTAATTACAGCGATGATGAGTTCTTCGCGGCCCTGACCGAGGGTAAGCGCAAGGACGGCGCCAACCTGTACCCGGCCATGCCGTACACCTCGTACCACCTGATCAAGCGCGAAGACGCCGACGCGATCCACGCCTACCTGCAGAGCATCGCGCCGATCAACCGCGCAGCACCCACCACCGACCTGAGCTTCCCGTTCAACGTGCGCACCGGCCTGATGGGCTGGAACCTGCTGTACGGCAAGAGCGTGCAGGTGCAGCCGGCCGCTGGCAACAGCGAAGCCTGGCAACGCGGCCAGTACATGGTCGAGGTGCTTGGGCACTGCGGCGAGTGCCACACCCCGCGTAACCTTATCGGCGCGCTGGAGCAAGACAAGCGCCTGAGCGGCGGGGTACTCAATGGCTACCTGGCGCCAAGCCTGCTGGCCAAGGACCTCGCCGAGCGCGGCTGGACCCAGCCAGACCTTGCGACCTTCCTCAAGCACGGCATGAGCGCCCAGGGCAGCATGTTCAACGAGATGTACCCGGTGGTGCACCACAGCACCCAGCATCTAGAAGACGGCGACCTGTCGGCCATGGCCACCTACCTGCTGGGCGACCAGCCGCCGGCGGCCCGTGTGGTGCAAGCAGTGGCCCACGAAACCATGACCGCCAGTAGCCAGCGTGGACGCCAGCAGTACCTCAACGTCTGCGCCGGCTGCCATGGTGCCGACGGTGAGGGCAAGCCGCATATCGCGGTGGCCATGAAGGGCAATACTATTTTGCGCCAGGCCGACTCGCGCAACCTGGTCAAAGTGGTGCTCGACGGCATTCGCGAACAGCAGTTCACAGGCTTTGAACGTATGCAGCCGATGCCCGGTTTTGCCGGCAAGCTCGACGACCAGCAGCTGACCGACATGGTCAACTACCTGCGTGAAGCATGGGGTGGGCTGCCGGGCGACCTGAGCACTGAACAGCTGGCCCAGCTGAAGGTGGATTAACCCGTGCAGCATCTTGACCTGCAGGTGGTGCAGCGGGCGGGCCAGTGGTCGCGTGACGGCCTGCGTGTTTGGCTTTGCACCGTACTTTGCACCTATGGCTCGGCCCCCAGGGCGCCGGGTTCGTTGCTGGCGGTCAGCGAGGGTGGGCATTGGGTCGGCTCGCTTTCCGGGGGCTGCGTCGAGGAGGATTTCCTCGCTCGCGTGGCCCTCGGCGAGTTCGCAACGCCCGTTGCCGTGGTGCGATATGGCGATGGCAGCGACAGCCGCGCCAACATCCGCCTGCCCTGCGGCGGTGTTCTCGATGTGCTGGTGGAAAACCTGCCCGGTGACTGTGCCACACAGGCACACCTGGCCGAACTTGAGGCCGCGCTGCTGGGCCGGCGCCGCTTGTTGCGCGAGGTGAACCTGGTGACGGGGGCGTGGCAGTTGCGCGATGACCAAAGCCAAGGGCCACGTGTAGAGCAAGGTGCTGACAGCGTTCGACTGCGCATTGGCGCTGCCCAGCGCCTGCTGCTGGCCGGTTATTCGAGCGTGGCGCATTTCTGTGCAGAGTTCGGTAAAGGGCTGGGGTTCGAGGTAGTGCTGTGCGACCCTCGGGACGAGGTGATGGACAATGTGGTGCTGGACGGGATAGAAATCCGTCGTGAACTGCCCTCGCTGTTCATCGCCAATGGCGGCTGCCACCGCGATACCGCAGTGGTGGCACTGACCCACGACCCGAAGATCGATGACCTGGCCATGCTCGAAGCGGTAAGAACCGAAGCGTTCTATATAGGTGTAATGGGCTCGCAAGCCACCTCTGCCAAACGCCGCGAGCGGCTGCGCCGCATTGGCCGGTTGGGCGAGGCCGAGATGGCGCGTATTCATGCGCCCATCGGCCTGAACCTGGGCAGCAAGACCCCGGCGGAGATCGCCTTGGCAGTGCTTGCCGATATTCTGCGCACCCGCAGCGGCATCGCCCGCGAGGCGCTGTGACGGTCGTCGCGCTGGTACTTGCTGCCGGCCAGGGTTCGCGGTTTGGCAGTGACAAGCGCAAAGCCGTGTTGGCCGATGGCCGCAGCTTGTTGCAGCACAGTGTCGAGCGGGCGCTGGGTGTGTTCGACGAGGTGCGTGTGGTATTGCGCGCCGGGGAGTCCGCTGCCGGGCACGGCTTGCCGGCCTGTTGCCGAGTGGTGCATAGCAATGATGCCGGCTTGGGCATGGGCCATAGCCTTGCGGCGGGTGTTGCTTCGCTTGCCGACAGTGATGCGCGGGCGGTTGCCATCGTGCTGGGCGATATGCCGTGGATACTGCCGGCTACCTTGCGCGGGCTGACTGGCTTGGCCGGTGAGGCGGTTATCGTGGTTGCGCGACATCAGGGGCAGAACGGGCACCCGGTTGTGTTCGGGCGTGGGTTCTGGCCTGAGCTTGCCACGCTTGCTGGCGATGAAGGTGCGCGCTCGGTGCTGCAACGGCACCGGGCGCAGGTGGTGGTGTACGGAACTCAGGACGCCGGGGTGTTGCGGGATGTCGATACGCCTGCTGCGTTGATATAGGACTTGCCGGGGAGCCGGAGCGGTCCGAAAAGATCGCGCAGCGGCCCCAAGATCCCTGCCGCATCCAACCCCCCGTGGGCCGTATGAAATCCGTTGAATTCATAACCTGTAGCCCTCACAATGCCCGCCTATACATGGTACATACCACGGTACAAAACAAACGGAGTACACCATGGCACGTGCGGGCATCGACAGACACGCAGTCCAGCAAGCACGTGATGCATTGCTAGCCCGTGGCGATAACCCCAGCATCGACGCAGTACGTATCGAACTGGGAAATACCGGTTCGAAGTCCACGATCCATCGCTATCTGAAAGAGCTGGAACAACCGCCTGTTACCCTTGAGAACAGCACGTGCCTTAGTGCGCCTATAAGCCAGCTGGTTGCCCAGCTCGCCACCCAACTGCAGCAGGAAGGCCAGGCTCGCATCGATGTTGCAGAGGCCACTTTCAATCGCCAATGTGAACAATTGCGCAGCCAACTGGACCTCGCGCAACGCGCCTTGGCGGCTGCACATCAACAGCACCACGCCGAGGTCAGCGCATTGCAGGCCCGTCTCAGTGACAAAGACCAGCACATAAACTCGCTGGAAACACGCCGAGAGCAGGAGCAACGCCGCCAGGAAACCCAGGTCCGCCAGCTCCAGGGCCAACTGCACACCCTGCAGCAGGGCGCACTGGCTCGCCAGGAAGAGGTGACCCGCCTGCACCGTGACAATGAACGTTTGTTGGCTGAGCAGCGGCAGGCACTGGAAGCGCGAAAAGCGCTGGAGGCCCAGCTGGAACAGCGCGACGCCCAGGTGCAAGGGCTGCGAGCAATCCTGGGGCAGGCCCAAGGGGCAGGGGAGGAGTTGCGTCGGCAATGCGCCGAACGCGATGCACAAATTGCCGAGCTTCGGCGCGGCGGCAGCGTCTAGTAATCAGGCCCTGCTGCTGCAGGGCCTGATTCACCTGATTTCAACGGCTGTCTTGATCTTCGGCATTGCCGCCTGTAGCGCCTGCACCGGAGCCGGTAGCCTCACCCGTGCTATTAGAGCCGCCCGCAGCCCCGTCCGCGGCATCGGAATTGGTGCCGGTGTCGCTGCTGTCGTTGTCTTTGCCACCCGGCGTATTGACGCTGCTGCCTTCGCCTGCGGTCTTGCCTTTGGGGTGGTCACCTTTGGAATGGTCGGCCTGGGGCTGGCTGCCGGTGGTGTTCATATCGCTGGCAGCAAAGCTGCCTGCCGAGCCAAGGCCCATGGCAACGGCGAGAAACAATGCAAGGGGGCGAGTGCGAACCATGGTGAGTCTCCTGTCGGATTAACTGTCATGGTTTGGGCAGCGCTGCGGTGTGGCAGGTGCCGTCGTAGCGACGGACGGTCGCGCGGGGCCGCAGTACGGCCCCGGCGTCGGTCAGTGAGTGTCGTTGCGCGGTGTGGCGCTTGCTGCAGGTGTTTCCATCTCATCCAGCGTGGGGTGTTCCTGAGCCGCATGCATCAAGTCTTCGGTCACGCGCAGTTCGGCGCCGGTTGGCGAGAACGTTGCGCTGGCGGTAAACGCGGCGGGGTGAGCAGGGGCAGGGCGTTTGCCCCGTCGCCACATGAAGAACCCGACCATGACCAGGTTGATCGCCGCAAACGCCCAGAACAGGCCGACCTCGCCGTAGCGGGTCATCATCGGCGAAATGCCCAGCGGCGCCAGGGCAGAGCCCAATGAGTTGATCAACAGCAGGCCTTGGATCATCGGCACCAGAGCATCCGCCGGCGCACGGTCGGCGGCGCTGCTGACCGACACTGGGTACAGCGCGAACACACCACCGCCCAGCAGGAACAGCAGCACCGGCAGCGCCACGGTGTCCACCGGCAGCGCCACGATCAGCAGCGACAGCACGGTGCAGATGATGGCCAAGGTAATCAGCACGTCCTGGCGGTCCTTGCGGTCGGACCAGCGGCCTACCGGGTACTGCAGCAGCATGGCGCCGAGGATTACCCACGCCATCATGGTGCCGACTTCGCCCACGTCCAGGCCGATACGTTGCAGGTACAGCGGCAGCAGCGCGTAGATGCCGGCAATGATGATACCCGAGCCAAAGCAACCGACCAGCCCGGTCGGGGCGATGCCCAGCAACTGGCGCGGCTTGAGCGGCTCGACGTGTTCGAGCAGCGGCGATACCCGAGGCAGGATCACGATCGGCAGCACTGAAAGGGTGGCCAGCATGCCGGCCAGCATGAACGGCGCGGTGTCACCCATGGCGGTGATTTCGCCAAGCGCTGCCTGGGCGATTACCCCGGCGCCATAGAAGGCGATCATGTACAGCGCCAGCAGGCGGCCACGAATCTTGGCGTCACCGGCCAGCAGCAGCCAGCTTTCGATGACCAGGAACACGCCCACCGTGGCCCAGCCATTGATCAAGCGCAGCACCGACCACCAAGTGGTGTGGTAGAACAGGCCCTGCAGCAGGATGGTCGCGCCGATCAGGGCGGCGAAGCTGCTGTAGGCGCGGATATGGCCAATGCGCAGGATCAACCGGTCATTGAACAGCGCCCCAAGGGTCAGGCCGATAAAGTACGCCGACGAGACCACGCCGATGGTGGTGGCCGATTCACCGGCAGCCCCCAGGCGCAGCGTAGTGAGCGAAGACAGAAAGCCATTACCCAAGGCAATGATGAACAGGCCGAGCAGGGGTGCCAGCGCCATCGCCAGCAAACGCGGAGACATACGTACCTCAAGGTTGGAAAAGCACAATTGCGCCTTTTCGGGGTGCACAGGCTGTGCGATGTTGCCGGGGCAGGGTGCAACCTTGGCAAGGGTCAACCGCTGGGCCTGTTGCGAAAGAGGCCGGGCGGGGGCGGTTGAGCCTGCAGCACATGCGCGATGTGGCGAGAGGCACGGACGCTGTCTTTGCGAAAAGGTGGCCACCGCAGAGGGCGACGGGCGAAAAGGATCCGCGATTCTACGGGGTATGGAAGTTTTGCCAAGGGGCAGTTGAGTGCGGCGAGATGCCGCAGGCATGGGGGATTAACTCGCTAATCTCGAAACACTATTACTTCATTTACATAACCTATTGATATTGAAGGCATACGCCCTCTGTTCCCCTGTAGGAGCGGCCTTGTGCCGCGAAAGGGCTGCGCAGCAGCCCCGGCGATTTTGCACAAGGCCGAGATCCTGGGGCCGCTGCGCAGCCCGTTCGCGACACAAGGCCGCTCCTACACTGCGGCGACAGCCTGCGCTCACAACACCTGCCCATGCAGCCCGCGCAAATAATCGCCAAACCCTTCACGGGCGCGGCTATCTTCGCGGCTGCTGGTGGCGACACTGTGTTGCGCCGTCCAGACGATCTGCGCGCCACTCGCCTCCAGCGCCAGAACCAGTTGCACATCCTCGTGCGCCGCCAGCGGCTGGAAGCCGCCCACCTTGGTATAGGCCTGCGCGCACACCCCAAGGTTGGCCCCATGGATATGCCGATGCCCCTCATCCGCCTGGTAACGGCTGCGGTACAACTTGCGCAGTGCGGCAGTCTGCCAGGGTTGCCAGCGTTCAATGTGGACCGTGCCGCACACCGCATCCGCCTGCCATTGCAGCTGCGAGATCAGCCAATGCGCCGGTACCCGGCTGTCAGCATCGGTAAACGCCAGCCACTGTGCGCCACGCTCAAGCATCAAGGCGGCCCCTGCCCGGCGGGCGATGCCGACGTTGCCGGCGTCCAGCTCCAGCGTTTGTACACCGTGCCGGTTCGCTATTGCCGCACTGGCATCGCTGCAACGGTCGAGCACCACCAGAACCTGCACCAGGTGCCCGGCAGCTCCGGCCAACGCAGCGGCAGCCTTGACCGCTTTCAAGCAGTACCCCAGGCGCCGCGCCTCGTTATGCGCCGGGATCACCACGGCGATCATGGGCAGGTCTCGTCGAGGTCGACCACACTGGGCTGGCACGACCAGTACTCCAGCACAAAGTCCGCCTCTTCGTGGCGCAACTGGCGGTACAGCGGCAGCCGTTCGGCCAGCAGCGCATGTACCTCGTTGCCGTCTTGCGGGCAGCCGGCGATAGGGTGGCGCCAATGGCAGGCGAGCAGGCCGCCGTCGTAGCTCAGGCTGGCCACTGCACGCTCGATCACCTGCAACCAATCGGTAGGGTCCAGGTAGTAGCCGATCTCGCTGAGCACGATCAGGTCGAACTGCCCACCCGGCCAGTCAGCCGGCAGGTGCGCCTGCTCGACGCTGGCATGGGGTACATCGGCCAGGCGCTGGCGGGCGAGGGCGACGGCCGTGGCGTCGATGTCCTGGCACACCAGGCTTGCGCAACGCTCGGCCAGCAGTGCGCTTAACTCACCATTGGCGCAAGCCGGCTCGAATACCCGCGCATAACACTGGCGCGGCAGGCTGGCGTAGACCAGGTCGCGCTTGCGCCGCTCGTACCAGCGAGTGCGGAAGGCCCAGGGGTCATCGTTGCCGGCGTACAGCTCGGCGAAATACTGCGCATCAAGGCTCATCGTGGGCTCCATTCACAAGAACAACAGTTCGAAGGGTTGCAGCAGGCACTCCTGAAAGCGTTCAGGCAGGACTGGCGGGCGGTCGTCGTCGGCTTGCAGCTGGCTGACGTGCGCAGCCAGCGCCCGGCGCTTGCGTGCAAGGCGGGTATCGTCCAATTGCACGCGGTGCGCGCGCGCCCACGGCAGGCGCGTATCGTCCGGCGTGGCCCAGTGCCAGGCCCAGACCGGCGCTTCGGCCAACTGCGCCTTGCGCGCCAAAGCGGCCTGCGCACAGGCGCGGCCAACGGCTTCGTGGTCGCAATGGCCATCCTCGCGCCAGGTACACAGCAGCAAATCGTCGGGCTGCAGCAGCTGGTTGAGGTGGTTAAGCAAAAAGGCTTCGTCCCGGGGCAGGCCGCCATCCTTGAGGTTCAGCCGGCGCCAGTCCAGGCGCGCCAGGTTGAGGTCCAGCTGGTGCAGGGCGTGGCGGCTTTCCAGTGGGCGTTGCCGGCGCAGCCGGTGTTCGCTCCAGTTCTGCGAGCCGGGGTGGCTGCCCTCGCCGTCGGTGGCTGAGATCAGCACCAAGTCTTGCTCGCGGCCGCTGAAGCCAGCCAGAAGGCCGCCCGCCATCAGAATTTCGTCGTCCGGGTGTGGGGCAACCACCACCAGGCGCCGCCCCGGTGGGCACAGTTGGTCGGGGTCAAGCCAGGTGGCGCGGGCCAAATGCGCGGAGTGTTGCCAGTCATGCCAAGGGGTACCGCTGCTGGCCTGGATCAGGTTTTCGCTCATAGTTGCCAGGCTCCTGCCGGCAAGCCGGCCACTTGTTGGCCCAGTTCGGCCAGATCGCGCTCGGCGTGGCTCTGGCGCAGATACACCGGCAGGTCGGCGCTCAGCCGGGCGAAATGGCTGTTGCGACAGAAAGGCGTGGCGCCCAGCGCCCGGCCGACGTGATGGAGCACTTGGTCAACCGCGTGCTCCACCTGCGCACGGGTGCGCCGTACGTGAAGATTGGCGTCGGCGCCAGGCTCGCGGTCTATAAAGGCTGCGCATTCGCGCAAGGCAGCGCGGGCGCCGTACAGGGCCGCATCCACCGCCCCCAGATGAGCACAGGCGTGCGGGTCGCGGCGGGGTTTGTGGCAGTGCTCGCGCAAGTAGGTGGCCAGCGCCTGCGCTGCGCCATACCAGCAAGCGGCGATGCCGGCGCCGCCGTGCCAGAACCCCGGGCGCGCCAGATACTGGCCCGGGCTGCCGATGGCGATACCGCTGGCATTGTCGAACTCGATGTCGACACTGGCGGTGGTGGCCATGCCCTGTGCCTGCCAGTTGCCTGCATTGATACGCTGGGTGGGCTGGTCAAGTGCAATGGCTACCAGTTGCGGCTGGTCGTCATGCCAAGCGGTGATCAGCGCGCGGTCGATCTGCAACGCCCCGGAACACCAACCCTTGCGGCCCTGCAGGCGCACCTCTTCACCCTCGCGGGCGATGATCTGCACCCGTGCATCCGGTGGTTCGGCAGCCCACACACCCCATATGCCCGTTTGGGCGTGGTGGCCTGCCGCGCATTCAGCCAGGATCGCCAAGGCGTCGGTATGGCCCTCATAGAGCTTGGCCAGCCCCAGGTCACACGCTGCCACTTGGGCAAGTACCTGCCAGCGCTGCAATGTGCTGCCATGGCCGGGCAGCGGCAGCCGGTCGAGTTGTTCGGCTTGCAGTGCACGCAGCACGTCCAGCAGCAAGTCATCCACCCTCAACGCCTGGGGACGATCGCCAAACTCGCGCAACAAGCGCTCAAGCGCGCTTGAGTGATCATTGTGGCTGATGCTCATCGGGTTAATTCCATTTGGGTGGTTAGCGTGCAGCCGCGCCATCAGCTCAGGCCCAGCTGCTTGCGCATGCGCGCGGTAATCGATTGGCGTACCTTGCCCATGCCCGCCCACGGGTCTTCGACCTCGCCCAGTCGCTCATAGACATTGGCGATGGTCCACTGGTTGGCGCCCTTGAGTTGGGCCAGCTCCTCGCGCCAGATAGGCACCGAGACCGGCAGCCCTTCACGGGCGCGAAGCGAGTAGGGGGCGACGGTAGTGGCGCCTTTGCCATTGCGCAGGTAGTCGATAAAGATGCGCCCAACCCGGTTCTTCGGGCCCGACACGGCGCTCAAGCGCTCGGGGAACAGATTGGCCAGGTGATCGACGATGGCGTGGGTGAAGTCCTTGACCTCATCCCAGCCTGCGCGGCGCGTCAGCGGCACCACCAGGTGCATCCCTTTGCCGCCGCTGGTCTTGAGGAACACCTTCAGGCCCAGCTCGTCGAGCAAGGTGAGGGTCAACTGCGTGGCTTCAAGCATGGCTTTCCAGGGCAGCGCCGGGTCTGGGTCGAGGTCGAGGATGAAGCGGTCGGGCCGCTCGAAGTCTTTGTCGGTGGCGTTCCAGGTGTGCAACTCAAGCGTGTTCATCTGTACGGCGCCGAGAAGGCTCTGGGCATTGTTCAACACCATCGCCGCCTGGCCGGCCTGGGCCTTGGTATAGCTGACGACCTTGGGGATATGCAGTTGGCCGGCGTTTTTCTGGAAGAACAGTTCGCCGCCCAAACCGTCCGGCGCCCGCACCAAGGCAACCGGGCGATGGGCGAGCTGGGGCAGAATCAAGTCGGCGACTTGCGCGTAGTACTCAGCTACCTGGCGCTTGGTGGTCGCGCTGCTGGCATCAATTACCCGGTCGGGGTGGGTCAAGTGCAAATCGGTGGCTTTCGCAGGCGGCATGGCACGCTCCAGGTCGATAGCGGTGGCAGGCTTGTCATCACGCAGGCCGTGGAACACCGAATGACGCACGATGCCGTCGCGGGTCATCTGCGCGTAGGCGACTTCCGCCAGCAGTAGCGGCTTGAGCCAATGCACACCGCGCGCCTCGGCGCCGCTGGGTGGGTTGGCCAGCAGCGGCTTTTTGCACTCCAGTGGCTTTAGCCGGGCATGGATGCTGGCCAGTGTGGTTGCGCTGAAACCGGTGCCGACCTTGCCGGCATAACGCAATTGGCCGCTGTCGGCGTCATGCAATGCCAGCAGCAGTGCGCCGAAGCCAGTGCGGCTGCCTTTCGGGTCGGTGTAGCCAACAATCACGAATTCCTGGCGCTGTTTGCACTTGAGCTTGATCCAGTCGGCACTGCGCCGGCCGCTGTAGGTGCTGCCCAGACGTTTGCCGATCAACCCTTCGAGTTCTAGCCGGCAGGCGCTGTCGAGCAGCGAATCGACGGGCTGCTCGAACGCTTCGGAAAACCTCAGTTGCGGGTCGTCATTGTGTTCGAGCAGCTTTTCCAGCGCCCTGCGCCGGTCTTCGAGCGGTAGATCACACAGGTCTTTGCCGCCAAGGTAGGGCAGGTCGAACAGGTAATAGGTGATGCGCTCGTCCTGCTCGGTATCGAAGGCGTTCTGCAATGCCTGAAAGTCAGCCACACCGTTGTCGCCAACCACGACCATTTCGCCATCGAGCCACGCCGAGTCCACACCCAGCGCTTTGAGCGCCGCCACCTGGCGCGGCATTTTCGCGCTCCAGTCATGGCCATTGCGGGTGAACAGGCGCACGTCTGCGCCGTCGATACGGGCCAGGATGCGGTAGCCGTCGAACTTGACCTCGTAGCACCAGTCGCCGGCAGGGGGCGAATCGACCAAGGTGGCCAACTGCGGCCGCACAAGGTCCGGCATCTTGACCTTACTGGCGCTGCGGCGCCGAGTGGCGGGTTTGGCAGCCTTGCGCGGCAGCAGGGTACGGTCACTGATGACGCTGTCGGGCTGGGCCTCGACGATGCTGTACTCCGCTTCGCTGCGCGCCTCACTATCGTGGGACTTGACCAGCATCCATTGCTCTTTCTTGCCCGCCATGTGAGTACGGAACAGGTTCCACACCCCGGAGAGCTTCTCGCCTTGCAAACGAAAGCGCAGTTTGCCCTTGGCATAGGCGGCCTGAGCGTCGCCCTCCGGCTCCCACACACCGCGATCCCAGACAATCACATCGCCCGCGCCATAGTGGCCCTCGGGAATGTTGCCTTCAAAGTCGGCGTAATCCAGCGGGTGGTCCTCCACATGCACTGCCAGGCGGCGCACCTTGGGGTCAAGCGAAGGGCCTTTGGGGATGGCCCAGCTTTTCAGCGTGCCGTCGAGTTCCAGGCGAAAGTCGTAATGCAGGTGGCTGGCATCATGCTTCTGGATGCAGAACTGCAGCGCATGGGCCTTGGCTGCACGGGTGCGCTTGCCGGCGGGCTCTGGCGTGGCATTGAAGTCGCGCTTGCGCTGGTATTCCTGCAGGGGCTTGGCCATGACGGGCTCCTTGTGCTCTCTGACTTGGGAGGGAGCGGGCGCAGGCAGAGTTCAAAAAACTCTGAATCATTGGCGCTAGCGTGCAGTCGACCAGATGAACCCCCTTGATGGAGAAGCGCCATGGCCCTGCCAGACGACCCAGAATTCACTCCCGAGATCGACACCACCGAGGACCGCATGGGCAGCGTCCACGAACTGGACTTCAGCGAGCGGCGCGATGAACGTCGTGGGCGCATTGGTGACGAGCGCCCGGCGGGAGAAGTGGCCGAGCAGTTCCCCGATGAGCGTGTGGCGCAAAGCGGCATGACCGGCGGCGAAGCGCTCAGCGAGAGCCTGCACGAAGACAACGTCACCCTCGATGACATGAGCCCGGACACTTTGTTCGACGAAACCGGCGCTCGCGACCCGAACGAGCCCGGTAGCGGCGGCCCGGCTGACCAGGAACTGCGTGAAGTGGACATGAACGAGATCGGTGGCGGTTTTGGTCTTGATGAAGCGGAGCTGGGCCGCTCGGCACCGCTTGATGGCGAACCTTGGACGGACCAAGTCGTGGGTGACGACGAGGAGAGCACCCGATGAACGAGCAACGCTGTGCCTGTAACCACTGCTCCTGCACTGTGGGCGATGACGCCCTGATGCGTGAAGGCAAGGCCTATTGCTGTGAGGCCTGTGCCAATGGCCACCAGGACGGTGAGCCATGCTGCATGGGCGACTGCAAATGCGCCGAAGCTACCCGGCCGGGTGAGGCCAACGTGGACAATGCGCTGGATGAAACCTTCCCGGCCAGTGATCCAATATCGCCGTGAATCACTTGGGGCCGCTTTGCGGCCCTTCGCGGCACAAGGCCACTCCTACAGATGGGACACCGGCCAAGCCGGTGCCATCTTTCACCGCCGCAACTGCCGGGCGCGCTGCTCCAGCACCAGGTAGGTGATCACGGCTACCGCCAGCGGAATCAGGTAATACAGCGTGCGATAGCCCAACAGCGCCGCCACCAGGCTGCCTTGCCCGAGCTGGCCGTGCAGCAAGGCAAGGAAAACTGCTTCCAGCACCCCCAACCCCGCTGGAATATGCGCGACCACCCCAGCCACGCAACTGATCAGCAGCACCCCTAGCACCGACGGATAAAACAAATCCCCTGGCAGCAGCCAATAGATCAACGCTGCCATAAGCGCCCAGTTGCTGGCGCCCAGTGCCACCTGACACAAGGCCAAGCGGATGGACGGCAGCGTCAGTTCATGCCCGCGTAGGTGCCAGGTGCGGCGCTTGGCAAACGCACAGGCCAGCAGGTACCCCACGGCAACCGCAACCATCAACACGCCGATCAGGCGCAGCCCGGTCGCGCCCACGGCCCAGGTGTCTGGCAGCTTGACGGACCCCGAGGCAAACACGCAGCCCGCCAACACCAGGTAGCCCATCCAGTTGGTCAGCAAACCCAGGGTAAGGATGCGGGTGATGGTCGGCGTATCCAACCCCAGGCGGCCATACAACCGGTAGCGCAGCGCCACGCCACCCACCCAGGTGGTGAAGTTGAGGTTGAAGGCGTAACACACGAATGCCACTGGCAAAACCTGCCGCGCCGGCAATTGGTGGCCGGTGTAGGCCCGGGCCAGCAGGTCGTAGCTGGCAAACACCAGGTAACTGGCCAATGCCAGCAACAAGCCGATGGCCAGCGTGCCGGGTTTGTAGGCAAACAGCGACTGGCGCACTTCGGCCCAGTCGAGGTTGCGCGCCAAGGAGAACAACAGCACCGGAATCAGTATCACGAACAGCAGGGTCAACAGCCGTTTGCCCCATTTTTGCCAGCTCGCTTTGGCCATCAGGTCTTGCCCTCGTGGTAATTACCTTGCAGCTCGACCTCTGGCTGCAGCGACTTGAGTCGCTGGCGGTGCGCAGGAAACCAGCCGGCGATACGCGGAAAGTAGCGGGTGATGTGAAACCCCATGAAGATCAGCGGCGCACGCCACCAGTAGCCCCGGATCATCCGCTCCAGGGTCACCACTTTGCAGTGCTGGGCCGCAAGGCCCGTCAGGTGTTCGTGGAGCAGGGCATTGAACGCCCGGTCACGGATCAGCAGGTTGGCTTCAAGGTTCAGCGACAGGCTCAGGGGGTCCAGGTTGCTCGACCCCACCGTCGCCCAGGTGTCATCCACCAGTGCGACCTTGCCGTGCAACGGGCGCTGGCAATACTCGTAAATCTGCACCTTGTCGCGCAGCAGGTAGTTGTAGAGCAGCCGCGACAGCGTGCGCACCCAGCGCATGTCGGGCTGGCCCTGCAGGATCAGCGTCACTTCAACGCCGCGTCGGGCGGCATTGCGCAGTTCGCGCAACAGGCGGTAGCCGGGGAAGAAATAAGCATTGGCCACAACGATGCGTTGTCGGGCCTGGCGAAAGGCCTGCAGATACTGCTCTTCGATATCGTCCCGGTGCTTAAGGTTGTCGCGTTCCACCAGCGCCGCCTCGACACTGCCTGCCGGCGCTTGCGCCACCTCGACCTTGCTCGGGCTCTCAAGTACCGGGGCCAGCAAGCGGCGGCTGGAAGCATGGATTTGCGAAACTACCGGGCCGCGTACCTCAACGGCATAGTCCTGCTTGGCTTGCGGGCCGTAATCGCCGAGGTGGTCGGCGCTGTAGTTGATCCCGCCGATGAACGCGCGCTTGCCATCGATCACTACGATCTTGCGGTGCAAGCGGCGAAACAGGTTGGTACGCATGCCCGCGACCATCGGCTTGGGGTCGAAGGCATGGAAGCGCACCCCGGCATCGGTCATCGACGCCACGAATGCATCGCTCAGCTCGGCCGTGCCATAGCCGTCCGCCACCACCTCCACCCGCACGCCGCGCCGAGCGGCATCTATCAGTGCCTCGCGCAGCGGTTGCCCGACCTTGTCGTCATAGATGATGAAGGTTTCCAGCAGGATCTCATCCTGTGCCTCGGCCATGGCCTGGAACACGCGGGGGTAGTACTGCTCGCCGTTGATCAGCAACTCGACCTGGTTGCCGCTTTGCCATGCAGGTTTCATAGGGCCACCTCAGCCACCAGAGGAACATGGTCGGACAAGTGCGACCACGGGTATTTGGCCAGCACCTTGGCACTGCTGGCGCGGGCGTTGCGCAGGTAAATGCGGTCCAGGCGCAGCAGCGGCAGGCGCGCCGGAAAGCTCCGCGCAGGGCTGCCGAAGGCCTCGGTCAGGTGCTCGCTGAGCACCGCGTCTGCCTTCAGACGCCAGTCATTGAAGTCCCCGGCGATGATTACAGGGGCATCGGGCGGCAGGCTGTCGAGCAGCTCCAGCAGCAGATGAATCTGGCGCTGACGATGCGCTTCGCGCAGGCCCAGGTGCACGCACACTGCGTGCACCTGGTCGTGGCCGGGCACTTGCAGCCGGCAGTGCAGCAGGCCGCGTTGCTCGTTGCCATGGATGGACACGTCGCGGTTGTCGTATTCACTGATGGGGAATTTCGACAGCAGCGCATTGCCATGGTCGCCATGGGGGTACACCGCATTACGCCCGTAGGCAAACTGCGGCCACATGCTGTCGGCGAGAAACTCATACTGCGGCGTCTGCGGCCAGGTGGGATGGCGCTCGGCGTGCTGTTCATGGCTGCCATGCACTTCCTGCAGAAACACCAGGTCCGCGCCGGTAGCCCGTACCGCTTCGCGCAATTCTGGCAGGATGAAACGGCGGTTGAAGAAGGTAAAACCCTTGTGCACGTTGAGGGTCAGCACCGTGAGCCGGTGTACGGCGGCGGCTTTGTCGAGCAGGTTACCCGGGAGGGGAGTGTTCATAGCGCCACCTGCGAGGGTTCGCCTGGCTCGGTGATCAGGTCGCCATCCAGGCCCATTTTGCTGAGCAGCCTGCGAGCGTCATAGGGCGCATGAACTTTCTGGTCATTGTCGAAATAACAGTAAACGTCGCGCGTGGCGCGCTTGGCCGGCGCGCGCTGGACGATCAGATGCGCGTGCGCCGGCTGCCCACCTTCGCTCCAGGCCTGGATGCGCTCACACCAGTGGCGCAGCGCCTTTGCGGTGTAGCCGCTGCTGTACAGCTCGACGTCACCATGCAGGCGCAGGTAGACGAAATCGGCAGTAACATCCTCGACATAGGGCCATTTTCCGGCGCTGTCAGCCACCACCAAGGCAACTTTGTGCTTGCGCAGCAGCTTGACGAAGGCTTCACACAGAAAGCTTTCGTGGCGCACTTCCACGGCATGGCGCAGCCGGGCATTGCCCTTGATCTGCGCGCCGCCGTTGCTTTGCAAGCGTTCATTGCAGTGGCTGGCCAACGCCTGGGCCGCCTTGCGGTCACGCGGCAATTGCTTGAGAAACGCGGCGAAACGCGCCTCGTCGAACTTGAAATTGGGCGCGAACTGCCAGAGAAACGGCCCAAGCTTGTCGCCTAGCTGCAGCGGCCCTGACGCAAAGAAATTGGCCATTGGCTCCTGGATATCCTTGAGCCTGCGAACATGGGTGATATAACGCGGCGCCTTGACCGAGAAGACGAAGTCATCGGGTGTTTCATCGTGCCACTGGCGGAAGCGTTCGGGCGTTTGCAGAGCATAGAAGGTGCCGTTGATCTCAATGCTGTTCACTGCCCGCGAGGCGAACGCCAGTTCGTCGTTCTGGCGCAGCCCTTGCGGGTAGAAGTCCTTGCGCCATGGGCCATAGCGCCAACCGGATATGCCAATACGGATTTCGCTCACGCATGTCTCCCCATGCCATGGATGCTTTCTGCTGCGACACAGGAAACTGCCGCGGGGTTCAGCGCGGCTGACCAAGCGCTGGGTCCGGCATTGCCATTGGAACTTTGTGCTGCCGGGCGGCCTCCACCGCAAGCAAGCCTTGCACAGGAGCTGCGCCATGAAATTCGACCGTTTTGCCCAAGGGCTGGCCAAATTGACCGGTCGCCCACTGACCTTCGGCGTGGCGCTGGTGCTGATTCTGGTGTGGGGTATCAGCGGCCCGCTGTTCGACTTCAATGACACCTGGCAATTGGTGATCAACACCTCGACGACGATCATCACTTTCCTGATGGTGTTTCTGATTCAGAACACCCAGAACCGCGACAACGACGAGCTGCACATCAAGATCGACGAACTGCTGCGCACCACCAAGCGCGCGCACAAGGCGCTGCTGGACCTGGAGGACATGGACCCAGCCGAGCTGCATGCGCTGCGCAAGCACTACCAGCAGATGGGCGAGCAGGATGGGCAGCAGGCGCACACCGACTGACCTGGAGGACCCCATGGCCAGACACATCATCCACTTCACCGGCCCGATCAATTCGTCTACCTGCGGCAACCTGATCAACACCTGCTCGCGGGCTCAGCAACAAGGTGCCGAACTGTTGCAACTGAACATCGCGACGATGGGTGGGGAGTGCAGTTACGGCTTTACCCTGTACAACTTTCTGCGGGCTCTGCCGGTACCGGTGCATACACACAATCTGGGCACGGTGGAGTCGATGGGTAACATTCTGTTCCTCGCTGGCAGCCACCGCACCGCCTGCGCGCTGAGCAAGTTCCTGTTTCACCCATTTCACTGGACATTGCACGGCTCGGTAGACCACTCGCGCATGGCGGAGTACGCCATGAGCCTGGATTACGATTTGCAGTTGTACGCACGGATCGTCGCCGAACGGACCGAGGGGGCAGGGGAGGTGCTGGATGTGGCCCGGTACTTGATGGCGTACCCGCGGATTCTAGGCCCTAAAGAGGCACTCGCCAGTGGGATGATTCATGCCATCGATGAATTGCCGATCGAGGCGGGGTGTACGCAGTGGAGCGTGCATGCCTGAGCGTCGGGGTCTGTAAGGGCCGGTGCGGGGTTTCCTGTAACGGCCTAATGGCAGGCTATCGCCAGCGCCCATCCCATATCGATGCCGTCTACGCGGTCAGTGTAGGAGCGGCCTTGTGTCGCGAAAGGGCTGCGGAGCAGCCCCAGCGATTCTGGTAGGTGCACAGATCCTGGGGCTGCTTCGCAGCCCTTTCGCGACACAAGGCCGCTCCTACACAATCAAAAGCGGCTTGCCCGAAACCATAGAATCACCCACAAAGATTGCGTACCTCCACAATACCGAGACATGGCCGTAATGCTGTGGGAGGTCCCCCAGCCCTTCCAGGCTGCGCTGCCGCGCGCAGAGAACTGAGCAGCGTGGGAGCGGGCTTGCTCGGCGGTGGAAGTTGCCCTAGCGCACCGACGCCGCCATTCCCTTGTCGCAATGCAGCAGCGAATCGATCAAGCGCTTGATCTCACCATTAAGGGCGTCCACCCGGTCCAGCCTGGCAAAGCAGCAATCAGCGATCTCGTGGCTGGCGCTGGGCTTGGGCGCATCGGCGAAAACAGCCTCGAATACGTAGTGCGTACGCTGCGGCGATTCGTGCCGCATCAAAAATGTCAGCTCCTGTGCCAACAACCCGGTTTCTTCGAACAACTCGCGGGCAGCCGCTTGTAGCGGCGTCTCACCCGGCTCGATCTTGCCGCCCGGCAAGGTCCATGGCGCCTTGGGTTTGCGCACCCACAGCCACTTGCGCTGGTCGCCCGCCTGGCGGCAGATCACGCTAGCTCGGGGTTTGGCTGATTTCATGCAGGCTCCTTCTGGGCAAACGGGCAGTGTCCTGCCCATTGGTTGCTAAAAAACCTGCAAAAATTGCACCGAACTGATGAGCGGTCAGTAAGGCACCGAACCATTCAGCGCTTCGATGGCGTCGATCAGGTCGTCATAGCTCACTGGCTTGTTCAGGTGCCGGTCAAACCCCGACTGGCGCGACTTGTGTTGATCAGCGCTGGCGCCATAGCCGGTGAGGGCAATTGCCGGGGTGTAACGCAAATGCTCAAGGCCCCGCAGCGCCTTGATCAGGGCGTGGCCGTCCATGCCCGGCATACCGATGTCGGAAAGGATGATGTCATAGCGCCCCTCGCCAGCTGCCTCAAGCGCGGCTCGCGGGTCGCTGTAGGGCTCGACGTCGGCGCCTTCGATTTCCAGCAATTGCTGCATGACATCGAGGATTTCCACCGAATCGTCCACCAGCAGCACCCGCACGCCGCTCAAGCGGCCGTCGGCAACCTGTTCGCTGGCCTGGGCCTGGGCCTGCTGGCCTGGGTCGCACAGTGGCAGGCGCACGGTGAAGGTGCAGCCGCGGCCCAGGCCTTCCGAGTGAGCGGTGACCGTGCCGCCGTGGGCCTCGACCAGTTGGCGCACCAACGACAGGCCGATGCCCAACCCTTCACGGCTGTGGTTGGCCAGTTGCGGCGCGGCCTGGCTGAACAGGTCAAAGATGTGCTCCAGGCTATCCTCGGCAAGCCCCACCCCTTGGTCGATCACCTGCAGCGACGCCTGTTGCTGCTCGCAAGTGAGCAGCAAGCGGATCTCGCCACCAGGCGGGCTGAATTTCAGCGCATTGTTCAGCAGGTTCCAGATGATCTGCTCCAGGCGCGTGCTGTCGGCGTCGATGAATACTGGCGTCTCGCCAGGGGGTAGGTCCAGGTGCACGCTGCAACTGTGTTGCTCGCTCAACACCACGGCATGGATGCCGCGCAGTACCGCGCAGACGTCCACCGGCTGGGTCTTGAGCTTGAGTTTGCCGGTACGGATACGCGCTACATCGAGCAGGTCGTCGATGATCCGCGCCTGGCTTGCCACCGCCTCGCAGATCACCGCAACGGCCTTGCTGGCCACCCGGGTGCTGTTGACCACGCTCTGGCGCCGCAGAATCTCGGCATTGAGCTGGATCAGGTTGAGCGGGTGCTTGAGCTCATGGGACATGACGGCGAAGAACTCGTCCTTCATGTGGCTGGAGCTTTGCGACTCAGCCAGGCGTTTGCTTTGTTCGTCGTGCAGGCGTTGATGGCCGGTGAGGTCACGGGCGATCTTCACATAGCCGCGCAGGCTGCTGCCTTTGAGCCGTGAGACTTCGCCGGTGCAATAGAAGCGGCTGCCATCCTTGCGCACATGCCAGCGCTCGTCCTGCCCGCGGCCATGCAAGCGCGCCGCGCGCAGCTCACGCTCCGGAACGCCGCTGGCGCGGTCGGGGTCGGTGAAGATCAGTTGGTAATGCTGGCCCAGCACTTCGTCCTTGCCGTAGCCAAAAATCAGCGCAGCCCCGGTGTTCCAGTCGGTGATCAACCCCTCTTCGTCGAGCAGGATGATGGCGAAATCGTGGGTGCTTTCGGCCACCAGGCGCATACGTTCTTCGCCTTGGCGCAAGCGCTCTTCAGCGGCGCGGCTCTTGTTGATGTCGATGAACGTCAGCACCGTGCCATCGACGTTGCGCTCGCTGGCGCGGTAAGGGTGCAGGCGCGCCAGATACCAATGCTGGTTGTGCCCGAGCACTTCGCGCTCCAGCGTCGTCTCACGCTCGATCACTGCACGGGCGTCATCGGCAAGGCCCGGGTAGTCCAGGCGGTGGGTGATATCGAGCAGCGAGCGACCGGTGTCTACCGGCAGCATGCTGAAAATGTCGGTGGCGCGGGGAGTGAACCAGCGGATATGCAGGTTGCGGTCGACAAAAACGGTGGCGATGTCGGTGGAGGCGATCAGGTTGCTCAGGTAGTCGTTGACCTTGTCGGTTTCCTCGACCTTGGTCTTGAGTTCGTAATTGACTGTCAGCAGCTCTTCGTTGATCGACTGCAGCTCTTCCTTGCTGGTTTCGAGCTCCTCGCTGGCCGAGCGCAGCTCTTCGTTGATGGCCTGCATTTCTTCGTTGGAGGCCGTGAGTTCCTGGCTTGAGAGTTCCGATTGCTCGATGGTTTCTTGCAGTTGCAAGCGGGTGCGGTGCAGCTCGCGCTCAAGGTTGCTCAGCACGGTGCCTTCGGACTGCTGCGGCAAAGACTGATCGCGTGCATCGCGCACCAGGAACATCACCAGCAGGCATTCGCTGCCGCTGGGGTCGTCATGGTGCGGCTGGACCAGAATTTCGACGTCGCTGTGCTGCTCGTCGAGCAGCAGAGTGACCGACCGCGAGGTGACTGCCTGCCCGCTGCTGTGGGCCTGCATCATGCTGCTGCGCAGCGCCGGACGCAGGGGAGGCAGCACCAGGTTGAGCAGGCTGTGGCTCAGTTCGCCACCGGCGTGACGCAGGAACGGCCCGACGCCCTCGCTCATGTGCAAAATACTGCCGTCGCTGTCGACGATCAGGCTGGGCGGGGTACGCCGGGCCAGGGCACGGTGGTGAATCTCGGCATAGGACAGTTTTCGGCCGCCGCGCACCTTGACCTTGGGTTGGCTGCTTTCCGGCGCCTGCAGGCGAGCGGGTCGGCGGCTGCTTTGCACTTCACGGGCGCGGAAGATGCGGTTGCGTTTGTCCACGGCAACGAACAGGTCGGCGGCGATGTCGGCCGATTCGGAACTGCCCAGGAACAAATGGCCACCGGGGCGCAAGGCGAAGTGGAACAGGCGCAGGATGTCGCGCTGCACGTCGCGGTCCAGATAGATAAGCAGGTTGCGACAGACGATCAGGTCCAGTTGCGAGAACGGCGGGTCGGACAGCAGGTTGTGGCGGGCGAACAGGACTTTTTCGCGGACCTCTTTGCGCACCCGATAGTGCTGGTCTTCTGCGATGAAGAACTGGCGCAGGCGAGCGGCGCTGACATCGGTGCTGATGGCCTCGGGGTACTGCCCGGCGCGGCCGAGAGTGATGGCGCGCTCATCCAGGTCAGTGGCAAATACCTGCACCTTGGCACTGCGCCGTTCGACCGCCAATTGCTCGGTGACCAGCATCGCCAGGCTGTAAGCCTCCTCGCCGGTGGAACAGCCGGCCGACCAGATGCGGATCTCGTGCTCGCCTTCGTCGCCGTCGCAGATCAGGCCCGGCAGCACATGGCGTTGCAAGGCCTCGAAGGCTTCCTGGTCGCGGAAGAAATTGGTGACGCCAATCAGCATGTCGGCGAGCAACGCCCGGGACTCTTCGGCGTGCTGTTGCAGGAAGTCGCGGTAGCCAGCGAGCTCAGTCTGCCCCGTCACGTGCATCCGGCGCTCCAGGCGGCGCAGCAGCGTGGCGCGCTTGTAGTGCATGAAATCGTGGCCGGTAGTGCCATGCAGCAGGTGCAGGATTTCCTCAAGCAATGGGTCGCTGGCGGCCGGCGGGCCTTCACGCTCGCCCAATGCCGGCGGCAGGCTGTCATCCTCGATGCGCGGCAGTTTTACCTGGCTCGCGGTGTGCCACAGTTCGACCAGCTTGGCGGGGATCTGCGCCACCGGCAGTACCAGGTCGACCATGCCTGTGGCCAGCGCAGCCTGGGGCATATCGGGATACTGAGCATCTTCCGGGCTCTGCACCAAGGTCACGCCGCCTTGTTCTTTGATGCGCGAAAGGCCTACCGCGCCATCGCTGCCGGTGCCTGAGAGGACGACGCAGAACGCATGGTCCTTGTGCACATCGGCCAGGTCGCGGAAGAACAGGTCTATGGCCACATGATCGCCGCGGCTTCTTTGCGCAGGGCGCACCCGCAGGTAACCGTCGTTGGTCGACAGGCGATTGGCGGGGGAAATCACGTAGACATGGTTGCGCTCGATAGGCACCGCCTCGGTGACTTGACGCACCGGCATCTGGGTGACCGCTTGCAGAATGCGGTCGGCCCGGCTCTGGTGGTCTGGCGACAGATGCAGCACCACCACAAAGGCCATGCCGGTGTCGGACGGGGTGTGCTCGAACAAGGTACGCAGCGCCTCCAGGCCGCCCGCCGAGGCGCCAATACCCACCACCGGGAAGTCCAGGTGGCTGGGGCTCAGCGCCGGGTTATGCGGCGAGGCGAGGGTGGGTTTGCTGGTCGACTTCATGGGCACGAACCTTGTGCGATACGAAAAATGGCCCAGGGCGCAGGGCGCACCGGGCGGTGATTATAGGCACCGATTGCCCCTGGCTTCGAGCCTTTGCGCAGGCGCTGCCCAGGGCATGTCGAATAGTGCGCTTGAGACAACAGGCGAAGCGTAAAAGTGCTTGATGCACAGAAGCTTTTTGCTCCGTGTGGCCACAACGCAAGCCTCTTGCACGCCAACCACTGGCGCCACCGGTCCGATCAGGCGCAACGCTATTGAGCAGACCGCGCATTCATTGGCTCGGAACTAATGCACGGTGCTTTCCGTGACACGCCAAACCAATGCGTAAAGGAGAACCGACATGGCTCATGACCAGGAACAGACCAGCCGCCGTGGTGGCACCAAGGAGACCAACCCGGGCAATTTCGCCAACGACCGTGAGAAGGCCTCCCGCGCCGGGCATAAGGGCGGCCAGAACTCCGGGGGCAATTTTGCCAATGACCGTGCCCGCGCCTCCGAGGCCGGACGCAAAGGCGGGCAGAACAGCCACGGTGGTGGCCGCAACGCCTGATCGGCTTGGGTCGGGGCGCCAAAGCCCCGGCTTCCCATCTCTGCGCAGGAGACCGACAGCATGCGCGCACTCACCTACCACGGCTCTGGCGATGTCCGGGTCGACAATGTGCCAGAGCCTGAGCTGCAAGAAAGCGACGATATTCTGCTACGGGTGACCGCTACAGCGATCTGTGGCTCGGATTTGCACCTGTATCGCGGCAAGATCCCCATGGTCGACCAAGGCGATATTCTCGGTCACGAATTCATGGGGATCGTCGAGGAGGTGGGGCGTGACGTCACCGCCGTCTGCCCCGGTGATCGCGTGGTGATTCCATTCGTGATTGCCTGTGGCAGCTGTTTCTTCTGCCAGCACGAACTGTTCGCCGCCTGCGAGACTACCAATACGGGGCGCGGGGCGATCATCAACAAGAAGAGCATCCCGCCGGGCGCTGCGCTTTTCGGCTATAGCCACTTGTATGGCGGCATTCCCGGCGGTCAAGCCGATTACGTGCGGGTGCCCAAGGCCAATACCGGGCCTTTCAAAGTGCCTGGGCATCTGGCCGACGACAAAGTGCTTTTCCTCTCCGACATTCTGCCTACCGCCTGGCAGGCCGTGCGTAATGCCGAAATAGGGCAAGGTTCATCATTGGCGATTTTTGGGGCGGGCCCGGTCGGTTTGCTGACTGCTGCCTGCGCGCGGATGCTGGGCGCCGAGCAGATATTCATGGTCGATGAATGCGGTTATCGGCTCGACTACGCCCGCGATGCTTATGGTGTCATCCCCATCGATTTCAGCCACGACGATGACCCGGCCGATAGCATCATCCGGCAGACCGCTGGAATGCGCGGCGTGGACGCTGCGGTGGACGCTGTAGGGTTTGAAGCCAAAGGCAGCACGACGGAAACAGTGCTAACCGCTCTGAAGCTCGAAGGCAGCAGTGCCAAGGCTCTGCGCCAGTGCCTTGCAGCGGTGCGCCGTGGCGGAGTAGTGAGCGTCCCGGGCGTCTATGCCGGCTTCATTCATGGGTTCCTGTTTGGCGATGCCTTCGACAAAGGCCTGACGTTCCGCATGGGGCAAACCCATGTGCAGCGTTATTTGCCAGAGCTACTGGAACATATAGAAGCCGGGCGGCTGATCCCCGAGGCCATCGTGACCCACCGTATGGCGCTGGATGATGCGGTACGCGGGTACGAGATTTTTGACGAAATGCAAGAGCGTTGCCGCAAGGTAATCCTGATGCCGGGTGCTCCAGCACCGAGTTAAGGCCAATCGCCACTAGTGCGATCCTCTGCCTGTTTGCGGAAAAATTGAATCATCCAGGTCAGGGCTGATCAACCCTTGATTGAAACAGGCAGAAAGGAGGCCCGCCGCAATGCCCAGTCCCGAGCTTTACGTGATCGACTATCAGTTGCATGGCCAGCCACGCAGCTTCATCATCCGCCTTGAGCGCCTGGACAACGCTGAAGCGTGGCATTGGGCCAGCTGTGATGCCGGTGTAGGCATCATCCCCAAGTTTGGCCGTGAAAAGATCCGCAAGGTCAGCCGGCCGATGGCTGAGCGCTATGGCATTACCGACGTTCGCTGGCGCGTTTCGGGGGCCAAGGCCGGGCAGGTGGCAGGCTAGGTGCCAGGCGGGGCAGGGTCGCCCCGCACTGTGGTTCTTGATCAAGCGCCCGACTCGGGGTCAGTGGCGGGTACGCCGGGGCGGCTTTTATCGTCATCTGTCAGGTTTGGATCGGCATCCGGGTCATCGACCTGATCGTGCCGCGGCTCGGGCTCCAGGTCAGGCCAATCGCTTTGCGCGTCGCCGCCACCCATCTTCAGTGCAGTGCTCATTGTCAAACCCTCGCTCAGAACAGGCCTGCCACGCCGGCCGGCCTTGTACTAGTTGTGAGTCCCGGCAATCCGAGGCTGCGTCATCGGGTTCAAGCGCACACCGACAGACGGCAGGGGCTACTACTTAAGGCGACACTGCTGGAGGGACTGCAACGCGTTGCGCTACTATCGCGCCTCGCCAAACACTGCTGTCGCGCTGGACAAAGGACTGTATGCCTGTCACGTATTTCCACCGTTTGTGTGGCGCCCTGGTGTTGGCGCTGCTTACCGGCTGTGAGCCGCAACCGCCAATGCCGCTGGACCAGCAACTGTATGTCTGGCAACGCCAATGGCGCCCAGCCCACGAGCAGGCGCTGGCCGAGAGCCGTCGCGACTTTTCCACTTTGCGCGTTCTGGCGCTGCAGGCGCATCCGAAAGCCGGGTGGAGCAGGGCGCTGGTGAATCTTGCGCAACTCAAGGCCGATGGCCGGCCAGTCATCGCGGTGGTGCGCCTGGATGGGCAACTGCCGGCGCTGGATGTGCAACTGGCGCAACAGCAGATCGCGCAGTTAATCGCGCGCTGGCAACAGGCTGGTGTCACCCCAAGCGGCCTTGAGATCGACCATGACAGCGGCAGCGCGCGGTTGGCGGGTTACAGCCAGTTTCTGCAAGCGCTGCGCAAACAACTGCCCGCCGATATCAAACTGAGCATCACCGCTTTGCCAGCCTGGCTCGATAGCCCGAATTTACCGGAGCTTCTGGACGCGGTGGACAGCAGCGTATTGCAGGTGCACGCAGTGAGCGACCCGCGCCAAGGCCTGTTCGACCCGGTCAAAGCCAAAAGCTGGGCGCAGCGCTGGAGCCGGGCCAGCGATAAACCGTTTTACCTCGCCCTACCTGCTTACGGCGTTGCGCTGCTGCCCGATACTGGCGGCGCGCCGCTGGTGGAAAGCGAGGCGCCGCTGAACCACGCGGGCGAGCGGCGCGAATTGCTCGCCGACCCGCAACAGCTGGCCGACCTGGCCCTGCAAATGCGTGAGAAACCGCCCGCCCACCTGGCCGGGCTGATCTGGTTTCGCCTGCCACTGCCTGGCGACCGCCGCGCCTGGAGCCTGACCACACTGAAAGCTGTGGCCGCCGGCGATGCGCTGGCCAGCCAGTGGCAGGTCCAGTTTGTGAAGCGGGAAGGGCTGTACGACATCAGCCTGGTGAATGCCGGCAACCTCGATCAACCGCTGCCCAAGCGGGTGCAATTGGCTGCGCGTGGCTGCGACGGGGCTGATGGCATCAATGGCTACCGCGCCCAGCAAACACAACAACACCTCGAATTCACCCGCCAGGCCAGCGTTCGCGTTGCCGCCGGCGGCCGGCGTACCCTCGGTTGGGCGCGCTGTCTCGATATCAGTCAAGGAGCATGGAATGTCTATCCGTAACTGGCCGCATCGCTTGTTGTGCCTGTCCCTGAGCGTGCCGTTCGGTACGGCGCTGGCTTGCGGCCCGGACTTCCCGCTGCGCTTGCTGGACGACCGCGCACGCACGTTGGCAGAGCTGCCGGAAACCAACTTTGCTTTTGAAGTGAGCCGCCTCGGCCAGCAAATAGCCGGCCTGAAGCCGACAACCGAGCTCACCCTTACGCCTTACTGGTATGGCGAGGACAACGCCCGGCCGTATCGTGAACAGCGCGATCAGATCGAAGCCAATGAGTTGCCGGAAACCCTTCGCGACAAAGTCGCCCAACTGCGCAGCCTGAAGGATGCGCAGCAGGTCGAGGTGCAAGGCGCTGACCTTCCCGATGAGTTGCGCCTGTACACCGCAGGCGCAGTGGCGTTTGATACAGGTAATCACCCGCAGGCAGCGGCGTATTTCCGCAGCGTGCTGGCACTGCCGGCCGAGCAACGCAAACTGCGCAGCACTTGGGCGGCTTATTCGCTGGGCCGTGCATTGATGGCGCAGAGCACTGAGGCCGCCGATAGCGCCGAGCAGCTCCCGCAAACCCTGCGCGCGCAGGCTCAAAAAGCGTACGAGCAGGCCAGGGCGCTGAGCGCCGAGGGTTTCAGCGACCCACTGGAACTCGGCGTGGCAAGCCTTGGTGAGCAAGCCAGGCTGGCCCGGCTCGACGGCGATTGGGGCCACGCGGTGCAGTTGTACGCAAGCCAGACCCGCTTAGGTTCGCCCAGTGGCTACGGCTCGCTGCGCCAATTGGCCGGTGAGTTGGTGGCGATGCCCGATGCAGACCTGCAAACGCAACTCAAACAGCCGGCGGTGCAGAAGCTGATCACTGCGTATCTGCTCAGCCGTATGGCCTACTTCAACGACCCCCAGGAACAGGAACTGCGCCTGACCCGCATGCTGCAGGCAAGCGTCGGCGATAACCTGGAGAACGCCGATCGTCTGGCAGCCCTTAGCTACCAAGGCGGCGACTTCAAGGCCGCCAGAAGCTACCTGGAGCATGCAGGTGACACGGGTATGGCCTGGTGGGTACGAGCCAAGCTTGCCCTGCGCGATGGCGACAAGGCCCAGGCAGCCGCAGCATACGCAAAGGCGGCGGCAGCCTTCCCAAAAGACGAAGCCTGGGGCTGGCGGCAAACGCCAGACTGGGACTACGAAAGCGTTCGCCCAGGCTGCCGCGTTGATGGTGAGAGCGCGGTGCTGGCACTGGACCGCGGTGACTATGTGCAGGCCTTCGACCTGTTGTATCGCAGCCAGGACATCTACTGGCCAGACGCCGCAACGGTGGCCGAGCGTGTACTGACCCTCGACGAGCTCAAGGGCTATGTCGACGCCCAGGTGCCGGCACCGCCAGCGCCCAAGGAAGATGCCGACCCGTATGCACCACGCCCGGTCGCAGCCCAACTGCGCGACTTGCTGGGCCGCAGGTTGCTGCGCGAAGGCCGGTTCGCCGAAGCACCGGTCTATTTCAGTACGCCAGAGCTGCAAAGCGCTGCACGCCAATATGGCGAGCAGCGTGAGGAAGGCAAATCGCGCTGGACCGCAACCGGTCGTGCCGAAGCGCTGTACACCGCGGGTACCGTAGCGCGTAGGCAGGGCATGGAGATCCTGGGTTATGAAATGTCGCCAGACTACGGTTGGCTGGGCGGCAGCTTCAGCCTGGGTACGCCCGAGCTGAAGCCAGGCCCGTTCCTGGAGCCCGCCGAGTTGAAGCGCCAACAAGCTACTGAGGCAGCGCCCAACCTGCGTTACCACTACCGTTACATCGCCGCCGACCTGGCCAGTCAGGCAGCGGACCAACTGCCGCATACCAGCCAGGCCTTTGCCTCGGTGCTGTGCATCGGCGCAGGCTGGGTGGCCGGCAGCGAGCAGGAAGTCACGCTGTACAAGCGTTACGTTGAGCAAGGCCCCTACGTGCCATGGGCCGCCAACTTTGGCCAGCAGTGCGAGCAACCGAAGTTCGACGAGGTCAACAAGCGCTACATTGAACAAAAACTCAACGACGCCCGTGCAATGCTGCGGCCTTATAAAGTGCAACTGCTAGCGTTGGGTGTGCTGGTGCTCGGCGGCCTTGGCTGGCTGTGGGTGCGTCGGCGCAAGGCTCAAGGTTGATCCACTAAAAGTGAGGAGGGTGCTCGGATGATAGTGCGAGGGAAAGTTCTGACGCACGGCCGACTTGTTTTAGCGCTTTTCACCAGCCTGCTGGCCCCGCTTGCCAGCGCACAATATGTCGAAATGCCGCGTAGTGAGCAAATCAAGGCCTTCCGAGCGGCAGGCTTTACGCAGGAATCGACCGAGTGCGAGTTGGAAGAAGAGGGTGATTATGAACCGCCTTCGATGCAACCGCGCGATATCAACGGGG
The DNA here is from genome assembly GCF_014268805.2 of Pseudomonas farsensis. Classification (GTDB taxonomy): domain Bacteria; phylum Pseudomonadota; class Gammaproteobacteria; order Pseudomonadales; family Pseudomonadaceae; genus Aquipseudomonas; species Aquipseudomonas farsensis. The sequence goes on along the minus strand of NZ_JABWRF020000001.1, from coordinate 1,877,305 downwards.
ATGGGCGGCTGGATGGGCTCATTACCGAGTCGAGTGTTCACTGCTATGGCAATGCGCGGACTGGCTTTTATCTGGTCAGCCAGCAGGCTGATGGGAAATGGCGACAGCTTGCCAGCGGCGAGGGCGAGGTCAACTTTCTGAGCACTTCAGGCAAGGATGGGTGGCCGGATATCGAAATCGCCGGGCCGGGGTTTTGCAGGCCGGTGCTGCGGTATGACGGAGAGATTTATCGGCCTTATGCACGGGTTGGTAGTGGGTGCGAATAGCGGAATAGATGGCTGGCCAATATAACTAACCTAAATGTCTATTTAGAATAGTTATTTATAACGGTTATATATAAAGCCCGAGTTATGTATAGATTCGGTCATGCATGCGCTGGCTCTAGCTATTAATAGCGAGGACAGCTGAGGCTTTGCGTAGGCCGACATCTATATGCAACACGGCCACTAGCCTAGTGCTTGTCAGGTGAGACATTTGGGCTCGCTTCGCGAGGCAAGCCCGCTCTCACAAGAGCAGCTTTCATGCATGCTTTTGGTAGTGGTTTTGCCCCGCAAGGGGGCATCAGAGGACTTGGTCAGAGTTTCGATGTTGTTCCGGATCGGCGAATAGGCCTGAGGGTCGCAGTGAACTGGCCCGGGGCTGCGCGGTGTTTGCGTTGTACGACGCGACCCCATACTAGCTAGCCGTGCAAGCCCGGCCGATCCCGCAGAGTCATTTATCGAACGATGAACTGCCAGATAGCTATGCGCCGTGTGCGCAGTATGGGTACAGCACGCTGCGTTCATCTGATGCTTGTGTTCGAGAAACTCGCGGTGAGTTCAGGCGGCTGGCGTTTCATCGGCAGACGCCGAATGACCTGACTTTGCTTTTAGTGGGACAGCACTTTGGTTTTGTGTCAGACGGAGCGGAAGCTGGCTCCCGATCTAGCCAACCCACACCCCGGCAGCCTCATATTGATCTGCGCATAATGCATATTATGTTAAATAAGGTATTAAGCTCACAGTGGAATGCTAGTAACGGCGAGATCACTGCGCCTTGGGGGGTCACCTTGGTCGCAGCCACCCTGATCGCATTCAGAACGGTAACAACCGCCTGCTGTACGATCTTGCCCTCCAAACATGCAACACCTACCAGCGTTGCACGAAAAGCTCCTTTGTGAAGTCATCCGCGCAACTCGCTCACACGTTGGAGAAGACCTTCCTCATGGTCAGGCCGTACACGCCCACCGCAGCATCGCGGCGCAGTGCATAGAAGCTCTGCGCTCCCTGCGCCTGCTGAGCATGTGCTTATGACGCGATCGGCCTATACCTATGGGAACGCACCATAGACAAAGCCAGCATCAAAGATTTGACATTTTAGATTGCGATCGACATCATAAATGCGCGCAGGCCTAAGCTTGCCTACCGATCCATCCCCTACTAAAGCGACTAGGTTCGGACTCGACATGAACAGCAAAGTCTCGGGTGACCCTCTGCATGCGGATCTTGAGACCGGGGATTGCCTGTCGCGTCACTCAACCATGACCACTTCAGTATCTGTTGCCCCTTCGGCGATCAATAACTGCATCGTAGTGAATCAGGCCCGTCCAGCAGCCGAGGACAGTCACGGGTTAGCCGACCAGACCGGGGGGGCGCGCCAACTACTGGAGTCTCCAACTCTGCAGCACCCAACGAAGATCAAGTGGCGATCTTTGATGCTGGCCCCCTAGCTGAATCAATCCATCATCGCTTAAGTCCCAACAAAAACTGGAGAAAACATGGACTATCGTATTTTTGGGAAAACCGGCCTCAAAGTAGCCGAGCTCGCCTTAGGCACAGGTAATTTTGGTACTCGGTGGGGCCATGGCGCCGACGCAGACACCAGCAAAGCCATCTTCAATGCCTATGCAGAAGCGGGTGGTAACTTCATCGATACAGCAGACGCCTATCAGTTTGGGCAGTCCGAGGAATTGCTGGGCAGCCTGCTTGCAGGGCGACGCGACAATTTTGTCGTCGCCACGAAATTTACCAATGGCGCGGCGTCCGATAGCAATCGCTTAACCACGGGGAATAGCCGCCGTGCGTTGGTGACATCGGTAGAAGCGAGCCTCAAACGCCTCAACACAGACCGCATCGATCTGTACTGGGCGCATCGTCCGGATGGTGTAACCCCCCTTGAAGAACTCGTAAGAGGTTTTGAGGACCTGGCGCGAGCGGGCAAAATCCTTTATGCAGGCCTTTCAAACTTCCCCGCCTGGCAATTGAGCCGTGCCGCAACATTGGCCGAACTGACCAATGCCCTACCTATTGCAGCTGTCCAGTTCGAGCATAGCCTGGTTCATCGTCAGCCTGAGGCCGATCTATTTCAGGCCTCGGATGCACTTGGGCTCGGTGTCGTGACGTGGTCGCCTTTGGGCGGCGGCATGCTCACCGGTAAATATCGAAACGGTGAAAAAGGAAGAGCCGAAGGCTTCGGCGGCAAAGTCTTTCAAGCAGAAAACTCTGCCCAACGCACACGCATCTTGGATACCACCCTGGCTATAGCCAGAGAGCTGAATGTCAGTGCTGGCCAAGTCGCGATTAAATGGGCATGCACACATGGCGCTATACCTATCATCGGCCCCCGTTCCGAGCAGCAGTTGGTAGACAACTTAGGCGCGTTGTCGGTGGTGCTTTCCCCTGACCAACTTGACAGGCTGAATAGTGTCAGTCGCTTGGATGAGGATTGAGAATTTCCAGCATCGCTGCACTTCAGTCGCAAAAAGTGCCCGCCAAGACGGGCACTAGCTCCATCTCAAGCTGTTTGCGCAGCCCCCTGCTCCACCAGCGCGCGCCAGGCTTGCACGCTTGGGCGCTCTTGCATCCGCCTGTGCCACTCGCGTAAAGCCACGCAATCATCGGGCACCGGCAACTTCACCAGCGACGCGAAGATCATTCCTCCCAGCACCGTTATATCGGCCATCGAGAAACTGTCCCCAACAATGAACGGTTGGCCCCGCAGAACGCTATCGAAATAACGCATGCCCCTGATCGCCTTCTCCCCCATCTTGGTGCCCCATTCGGGGTTTTGGTACAGCTCGACCTTTGGCCCCAAGCCTGGTGTGGCGTGATGGAAGTAAACGCTTACAGCGTCCAGAAACTCTATCTCGGCACGCTTGGTCATCATGTGAATGAGGCCTTTCTCCAACGCGGTGGTGCCGCTGAGCGTCGGGTTTCCGTCCAGGCTGTCGAGATACTGGGTAATAGCCGTACATTCCGCGATGCGAGTTCCGTCATCGAGCTCCAGCACCGGAAGCGTGCCGGAGTAATTGATGGCCAGGAACTCCGGTTGCTTGTGCTCCCCGGTCCAAAGGTTCACCGAGACGAAATCGGTGTTTGCCATCAATCCTTTTTCAGCGAGCGCAATGCGCACACGGGCAGGATATGGCCCGTCGAACCAATCGTAAATTTTGAGCCGAGCGGCATTGGTTTCGATCTGGGGGGCGAGTGAAGAAGTCATGGTTGTCTACCTGCCTGTCAGTTGGCAGGCAAAGATTGAAGCTGTTTTTACTCCTTGTCAATACCTACCTATCAGTTGGCAGGTAGGCAGTTGTGAGCTAGACTGGGGCCCTATTAATTGGGCCCAGGAGATGGGACGTGAGCGAGAACGCGCGGGAAGCCATCTTGGCTGCTGCCAAATCAGCGGCGCAATTGCACGGCTACAACGGTATTAACTTCCGAAGCATTGGCGAGGAAGTGGGTATCAAGAATGCGAGCATCTATTACCACTTCCGCAGCAAGGCGGACCTGGGCGCAGCGGTAGCCGAGCGCTACTGGCAAGATACTCTCGCTGTTCTGGAGGGGATCCGAGCCTCGACCCCGGATCCGCAGGCCTGTCTGGCGCTTTACCCGTCGATCTTCAGAGTATCGTTAGAGCAAAACAACAGGCTCTGCCTGGCCAGCTTCATGGCGGCGGAAACCGGCGACTTACCTGAACCAGTGTTAAGCCAGGTCCAGAAATTCGCAGACGTTAACATACGGTGGCTCGCAGAAGTGTTGGCCGATGCTGGCTGTACTGATACCAAGACGTCTGATCGGAAGGCGCGCGCCATTTACACCGCTGTTGCGGGTGCGCAACTGATGGCCCGAAGCCGGTCTGACATGGATCTGTTTGACGATGTGCTGATGACTTACCAGCAGGCGGGGTTATTTCGTCCCTGACGAAGCAACAGCGCTGTTGGCGCTCGTCATTGCAACGCCACGCGCCCCCGACCTCCGGCACCGCTGCGAACAATACTTCACCTCCTCCCAACACCGCGCCCAGCGCTTGCGCCAGTTAAACGGCCGCCCACACACCACGCAAACCTTGCTCGGCAACAGCCCCTTCTTCACACCCCCTCCCCCGCATCCAGCCTGGCCAGCAGCGTCTGCCCACGGGCCCAAACCGCCTCGCGCCGCTCCGCGGGCATGCCATCGAGGTTTCGATAAACCAACGCCAACCGGGGATTGTCTGCAAACTGCTCGCGATGGCGAATGATGAAATGCCAATACAAGGCATTGAACGGGCATGCGGTTTCCTCAACCACCTGGTCCACCCGGTAACTGCAGGCCTTGCAGTGATCGGACATACGCTGAATGTAACGCCCACTGGCACAATACGGCTTGGACCCCAGATACCCGCCGTCCGCATGCATCACCATGCCCAGCGTGTTCGGCAGCTCGACCCAATCGAACGCATCCATATAAACCGCCAAGTACCACTCGCAAATGGCACTGGGCACGATGCCCGCCAGCAGCGCGAAGTTGCCGGTGATCATCAGCCGCTGGATATGATGGGCGTAGCCCAGTTGCAGGGTTTGGCCGATGGCCTGGGCCATGCAGCGCATTTGCGTATGGCCGGTCCAGTAAAACTCGGGCAATGCGCGCTGGTTGCCCAGATGGTTCAAGCCTGCGTACTCAGGCATGCGCAGCCAATAAATGCCACGTACGTACTCGCGCCAGCCAATCAACTGGCGGATGAACCCCTCGGCGGCGTTGAGCGGCACCCTGCCCTCGCGCCAGGCGGTGTCGACATCCAGGCACAGCCGGCGCACGTCGAGCAGCCCGATGTTCAGCGCCGCGCTGATACGCGCATGGAACAAATAAGGCTCGCCTTCGGCCATGGCGTCCTGGTAGTCACCGAACGCCGCAAGGCCAAAGTCTAGAAAGTGCTGCCACAGCTGTTCGGCCTCGGCGTGGGTTACCGGGTAGTCGAAACCTTCCACGGCGCCGTAGTGGTCGCTGAAATGCTCGCGCACCAGCTGGGTAACCGCCACGGTGATTGCGTCGGGCGCAAAGCGTGCAGGGAATGGGCCGCGCAGGCCGCGGGGCAGTGCCTTGCGGTTGTCACTGTCAAAATTCCAGGCGCCGCCGGCAGGGCTGCCGTCTGGCTGCATCAGATAGCCGCTGCGCTTGCGCATGCCGCGATAGAACTGCTCCATACGCAGTTGCGGGCGGCCTTGGGCCCAGCGGGCAAAGGCTGCGCGCGAGCACAGAAAGCGATCATCGCGGTGCCATACCAACGGCAGATGGGCGTCACGCAGCGCCTGTTCCAGGCGCCATTCGCCGCACTCGGTGAAGTGGATTTCGCTGGCACCCAAGGTTCGCTGCCAGCGCCGAAGTTCGCAAGCGATAGAGCCGGTGTTGCCTGCGGCGTCCAGCGTCACATAGTGCACCTGCCAACCCCGGGCGCGCAGCGCCTCGGCAAAATGGCGCATGGCGCTGAAAATCAGGATGATTTTCTGGGGGTGATGCGGCACATAGCGCGCTTCCACTGCGACCTCGGCCATCAGGATGGCGTCGTGTGCCGGTTCTAGCGCTCTCAGCCCGGCCAGGTCGAACGATAGCTGGTCGCCCAGTACCAACCCTAATCGCGGTGCGCGGGCTACCACGGGCTGGCGAGGCCCACCGGCACGCGTAACGGCGCGACGGGGCCGTCACGCTGGCCGCACATCTCGTCGTGCACCACATGTTGCACCAGCATGCAGGGCACCGTTGGCAAGCCCTCAAGCAGGTGGCGCAGCTCAGTGGTAGAGCGCAGCCGCATGGGTTGGCCGTGGCTGTCGCTCAAGGTTTGCGGGCCGGTAGCGGTCAGGGCGCGCAGGATATAAAAGCCGCCTTCGAGCGACAGCAGCTCCAACTCTTGCACCGCACCGTTATGGAGCAGCTCAGTGAGCCTGTTCAAGTTCATGCTATACCCTCCTCCACGCGCCATAACGACGGTTTGCGCTTGTTCTACCGGTTCGGTATCTTGCCAAATATTGTACATGATGGGTTTCTTGTACAGGTATTTCAGCGCTCCGCGCTTTTGAAAGGAATTGCTCTTGCTGTACGTCGTCATGCTCGGTGGGCGTCACCCACGGGCCAGCATCGAGGTTCACGATGTGTTGTTCGCGCAGGCGGACACACTCGCGCACACTTACCCGCAACTGCGCGAAGCCTGGTTTGGCAGCCGCGCGGGGCTGCATATCGACTCCTGGCTTGAGGTGGACGGTATCGATCAATACTGCGTGCAGTTCAGCCCCGTGGCGCCCGCGCCCGGCGAGCCGCGGCTGTTCTTCATCAACCTGGGCGGCTACGAGCGCCATGTATTCGGCGAGGCACACCGCTATCTGCTGCTGGTCGCCACGGACGCTGCCCAGGCCCGCAAGCTGGGCAAGCAGCGCATGCAAGCCGGCTGGCTCAAGCCCCATACCGATGCTGTACTGGACGTCGATGACTGCCTGCCAATCGATCAGGTCGGCGGGCGCTATGTGCATCTTGTCGAAGGGCCGCATGGGGGTATTCGCCAATGCAGCGATTACGTACTGATCTGAGGCCGCCGGCACTTCTCGGTGGGGCTAGCACAGTGCCACAATGCGCCACCGTATCTGGATACGCTGGCGGTGGCCATGACTGAGCTAGACCCTCGCGATGAGATAGCCAGGCACGTAAAAACGGATCGGCTGACGCAACTGTTCGTGCAGTCGGCACCGGCCGTGGTGGGCAGCTACCTGGCCGCCGCGATGCTGTGCTGGCTCGGCTGGGAGCGCTTCGACCGCCGCGAGGTTATCGCCTGGATGACGGTGCTCAGCCTCTGCACCTTGCTGCGCGCATCGATGTTCCTCGCCTACCGGCGCACGCCGGTAAACCTGCGAACACCCGCAACCTGGGAGCGCCGCTATTGGGCGACGCTGGTGCTGTCGGCAGGCGTCTGGGGCATTGGCGCGGTCGCGGTGATGCCGGCGGGCGACCTGATGGGCCAGGCATTGATCATGCTGTTCGCCGTTGGCATGTCGGTCAGTGCGGTGTCCTGTTACTCCTCCTACCGCAACATGACGCTGGTTTCTATCGCGCTGGTGTTGTTGCCCAGCACCGTGTGGCTGCTGTTGCAGCCCAGCGGCTTGCAGCAAGGCATCGCCGTGGCGGTGCTGGTATTCGCGTTCTTTGTGGCCAGCGCTACCCGCAGCTTGGCGCAAGCACTGGAAACAGCCTGGCGCCTGAAGCATGAAATGGAACTCGCGCATCGCCTGGCCACGGTCGCCTCGTGCACCGATGAGCTGACCACGCTCAACAACCGCCGCGCCTTCTTCGACCAAGCCCGTGCGCAGCATGCCCTGTGCCGTGGCCAGCGCCGCCTGGTGGCGGTGCTGATGCTGGACATCGACCACTTCAAGCAAATCAACGACACCTTCGGCCATGCCGCCGGTGACCAGGTGCTACAACGCATCGGCGCGGTGATCAAGGCCGCCTTGCGTGAAGATGACATTGCCGGCCGGCTTGGGGGGGAAGAGTTCGCCGTTTTGCTGCCCGATACGCCCCAGGCAGCCGCGTGTGACATCGCCGAACGCTTGCGCGCAGCCATCGCGCAGGTGAACGTTAGTGCCGAGCACCGGGTAACAGCCAGCATCGGTGTGGCCTGTGCAAGCGCCAACGATACCGAACTCGACACGCTGCTCAGCGGCGCCGACAAGGCCATGTATCGCGCCAAGGCTACTGGCCGTGACCGGGTGGCGGTTGTGGAGCCAGTACGCGCAGCGGTCTGAAGGAGAAACCGCCATGCCCCTTATCGGTAATCTCACCGCCCCCGCCAATGTGCTGGTCTGTGGCGCCAGCCAAGGCATCGGCTTGGCGATGTGCGCGCAGTTGCTCGCCCGTGACGACGTAGGGCTGTTGATTGCAGTATCTCGCCAGGCCTCACGCAGCCCGGCGTTGGAGACACTGGCTGGCGAGCACGGCCAGCGGCTCCTGCGCATCGACTGCGATGCCCGCGATGAGCAGGCGCTACAGGCGCTGGCGACACAAGTGAGTGGCCACTGTCTGCACCTGAACCTGGTCATCAGCACCTTGGGCGTGCTTCATCAGGCGCCTGCGCGGGCCGAGAAGTCCCTGGCGCAACTGGATATGGCGGGCTTGCAGGCCAGTTTCACCACCAACTGCTTCGCCCCTATCCTGCTGCTCAAGTACCTGCACCCGCTGCTGCGCCAGCAGCCCATGACATTTGCCGCACTGTCGGCGCGGGTCGGGTCGATCAGCGACAACCAGTTGGGTGGCTGGTATGGCTATCGCGCCAGCAAGGCGGCGCTCAACCAGCTGCTACGCAGCGCCAGCATCGAGCTGAAACGGCTGAACCCTGCCTCGACCGTGCTCGCGCTGCACCCCGGCACCACCGATACCGAACTGTCCCGCCCGTTCCAGGCCAATGTTCCGCCAGGCAAACTGTTTTCGCCCGCGTTTGCGGCCACCTGCATGCTCAAGCTGATCGCCGAGCATGGGCCAGCGCAGACAGGCACCTTCTGGGCTTGGGATGGTACGCCGATCCCTTGGTGATGCTCTCAGAGTACCCCTTGGATCTGGCCAACCACGTAGTCAGTCGCCTCTTCCACCGTGCCTTCGTTGCGGCACAACACCCAGCCTTGCTCGGCCACCGCGCGCTCGAACGCCTCGGTACAGGCCACCTGCTCTTCCAGGCTGTGAATCACTGTGCTGCCCAGCCCTCGCGTGCGTGCGGCTGCCCTCGCCCATGAGGTTTCGGCACGGGTGACAACGCCTACATGCAGGTCAGGCACCCGAACCTTGCGCTGGATGTTCAGGCGCAGGATGTCGGCAAACGGCAAAAGGCGGCGAAACGCGGCATCAGACGGATACCAGCGGTCGATCAGGATGATGCTGTCTGCGGGCTGTTTGGGCAGCACATTCTGGGAAATCCACGCGCGGCTGTCGGCAAAGCGCTCACACACCTGTAATTCAAGCCCGAGGCCAGGGGCCCGAGCAAGCTGGTTGACCAAGGCCATGGTCTGCCCACGCGATGGGTCGCTTTTTTTCTCGCACAGGCGGATCACCTTGTGGCCATCAACCCGCAAGGCTTGAGTAACGGCCTCAAGCAACGTGGTTTTGCCGGTGCCCTTGGGGCCATCCAGCGAGATAAACAGCGGGCGCGTCATGTTGTGGTACCGGCTTGGCGAGGCCGGTCATGATGCCCTGAAACACGCGCACGGTCATGAACCCTCGCATGGAGCACATTTGTACTCCATGCGACTGCTCGCTCATCGGTTAACCCGCCGGGCAGTAGTTTTCGCAGCGTTTTGCTCAGACGATGCTGTAATGTAGGTCAGTTATTTATACGGCCGTCTCGCTGGCAGCCGCCTCGACTCTCACCAGGCGCCGTCCATGACGTCAGAAACCCCGGTAAACCTTACAAACTGCGATCGGGAGCCGATCCAGATCCCAGGCAGCATCCAGCCCCACGGCTGCCTGCTTGCCTGTGACGCCTCAGCCAGCGTTGTCCTGCGCCATTCGGCAAACCTTGCGCAGATGCTCGGCATCAGCGGCGAAATCAACAATCAGCGGTTGCAAGCGGTGCTGGGCGATGAAGTGGCGCACACGCTGCGCAACGCATTGGCGCGCACCCGCGAAGGCTCGCGCCCGGCGATGACCTTTGGCGTGCAGCTGCCATGCGGGCGGGCATTCGACATTGCCTCGCACCTGTTCAAGGGCACGGTGATCCTGGAGTTCGAACCGGCCGGCGCCAGCATTGCCGAGCCCATCGAGCTGACCCGCACGCTGATCGCGCAACTGCGCGAGATCGACCAGACCAGCAAGCTGTTCCGTGACGCCGCACGTTTTGTGCGCGCAGTCCTGGGTTACCACCGGGTGATGATCTACCAACTGGGCAGCGACGGCGCCGGCAAGGTGGTCGCCGAAGCCAAGCGCGGCGACCTTGAAAGCTTCATGGGCCAGTACTTCCCGGCCTCGGACATTCCCCAGCAGGCCCGTGCGTTGTACCTGCGCAATCCAATCCGGGTGATTTCCGACGTCAAGCTGAAAACCGTGGCCATCGTGCCGGTGCTGGATGCCTCGGGCGAGCCGCTGGACCTCTCCTATGCGCACCTGCGCAGCGTCTCGCCAATCCACTGCGAGTACCTGAGCAACATGGGCGTGGGCGCGTCGATGTCGATTTCAGTGATCGTCAACGGCGAGCTGTGGGGCCTGATCGCTTGCCATCATTACGCACCGCGCACCCTGGCCATGGCCCAGCGCGTGGCAGCGGAGATGTTCGGCGAGTTTTTCTCGCTGCAAGTCGAAACCCTGCGCTCTCGGCAGAACCTGGAAGCGGCGGTGAATGTCCACAATGCTTTGGATGCGCTGCTGCGTGATGCCAACCATGCCATGGACATCGAAGCCTTCTTCCAGTCGCGGCTGAGCGAATTCCAGGCGCTGATCCCCTGTGACGGCATCGGCATGTCGCTGCAAGGCCGCTGGACCTGCGCCGGCCTCACGCCGCCCAGGGCCGCCATGCCAGACCTGCTGAGCCTGGTGCAGACGTTCAGCGAAGGCCGGACCTGGGCCTCCCACCGGCTGTCAACGGTGCACCCGGTCGCCAGCGACTATGCCAGTGATGCCTCAGGGGTGCTGGTGATCCCCATGTCGCAGCAGCCGCGGGACTACCTGATGCTGTTCCGCAAAGAAGTGATCGAGACCCTGGAATGGGCCGGCGACCCCAATAAAACCTACGAAAGTGGCGCCCTGGGCGACCGCTTGACGCCACGCAAGAGCTTCGCAATCTGGAAGGAGACCGTGCACCAGCAGTGTGCCCCCTGGAGCGAACAGGACCGCCAGTTCGGCGAAGCCATCCGTACCGCTATCGTCGAGGTGGCGCTGCACAACAGCGAACTGCTGGCCAGCGAGCGCTCCAAGGCTGAGGTCCGCCAGCGGGTGCTCAACGAGGAGCTCAACCATCGGGTGAAGAACATCCTGTCGCTGATCGGTGCGCTGGTGTCCCACCCCACCTCCGAGAGCCAGACGCTCAAGGACTATGTCGCTACGCTCAAAGGCCGCATCCATGCCTTGTCACTGGCGCATGACCAGGTGGTGCGCGGCGATGGCGGTGGCCGCCTGGCCATGCTGCTTGAAGCTGAACTGTCGCCGTATCGTACCTCGGCCGGGGTGATCGAACTGAGCGGGCCGAACGTTATTCTCGATGCCCGCGCCTATTCGGTGATGGCCCTGGTGCTGCACGAGCTGGCGACCAACGCGGCCAAGTACGGCGCGTTATCGCGCGCCGGTGGGCAACTGTGCGTGAGTTGGACGCTGGATGCCGGCAATGCCTGCGACATCACCTGGCACGAAAGCGCAGGGCCTGTGGTTCGCGCCCCCACCCGCAAGGGTTTTGGCACAGTACTCATCGACCGCAGCATCCCGTTCGACCTGGGCGGTACCAGCCGCGTCGAGTATCTGCCTGAAGGCCTGCGCGGTTATTTCAGGATCCCGGCCAGGCACCTGGCGGTGGCCGAAGCGGTGGAGGCGGCGCAGCCGGCAGACGAGCTTGAGCAGGTCAGTGCAGGGTTCGCCGCGCGCAGCGATGCCTGTGTGCTGATCCTCGAGGACCAGTTGGTGATCGCCGTAGGGCTTGAGCAGATTCTCAACGATGCGCTGATCACCGACGTCATCACCGCAAGCTCCGAGGACGAGGCGCTGCGGCTGCTGGGCAGTCGTGCGCCGGACGCGGCGATCCTGGATATCAACCTAGGCACTGGCAACTCGATCTGTGTCGCCGATGAACTGCTGCGCCGTGGCATCCCGTTCTTGTTTGCCACAGGCTACGGCGACAGTGTCAGCATTCCGCAGCATCTGCAGCAGGTTTCGGTGATTCGCAAACCGTATGACGCCAGCGCGATTCTGATGAACCTGCACAAGCTGCTGCCCCCTGCCCTGCAGGCGCCATGAGCAACGCCTGCACGTAACCGGCCAGGGCCTCTTCACGCGGGCCCTGCGAGCGCTCCAGGCTGTTGTGGGCAACCCGTTGGGCCTGTTCGAGACATGCCGTCATGGTGGTGCTGTCGCCTGCCAGCGCTGCACGCAACGCCAGGCAACGTGGCTTGAAGCTTGCGTTGAACCAGTCGGTTTCGTCGCTGAATACCGCGTCATGCAGGCCGCTGGCATCGCGCGCCAGCATCGCCCGGCAGAACAGCAACTCGGCGCGCAGGATCGCAAGCAGCACCAGGCTGTGTTTCAGCGCAGGGGCAGGCGCCGTTGCCAGCAGCCCCTGCAGCTCAGCGTCCAGCGCCAGGGCGCCCTGCCAATCCCCTTGGTTTTGCCGGGCAAACAGCCGGTAGCCCAAGCCAATCAACGCCAACGGCATGGCCTCGGCCGCCAGGCACTGCAAATCGCCAGCATCGAGATCTTGCGCCTGGGTTCCGGCCACCGTCTGCGCCAACAGCCGTGCATTGGCCAGCGCCGGGCCCTGCTCATCGGGCTTGCCCAGCCAGGCCAGCAGCACCGTGCCGTCACTGACCGCCGGGGCGATGGTCGGCACCAGGTTGGCCAGCCCTACCGCCAGGTTGGAAACAGCCAAGGCCAGCAACACCGCAGCGAGCTTACCCGCGAGCGGCCAGTACAGCGCCAGGCACAGGCCTGCGACGAGCAGATTGCACAACGGCCCCATCAGCGTGATCACCAGCATGCTGCGGCGCATGGGCTGCTGCGGGGCGTGCGCGGCCATCACGTAGCCGGCTATCGGCCCGCCCTTGGCTTGTGGCGACCAACGCAGCCTGAAGCCGCGCCGCTGCGGCTGCAGCTCAACGGCCAGCACCCGCACCAGCAACACCGTCATGCCGCTGCAGCGGGCGCCCAGATAGTGCCCGCCTTCATGCACGGCAAGGCTGAGTGCGCCGAAGACAAACGCCAGAAACATCGCCGAAAACGGCTGCAGGCCGATATCGAGCCTTTCACCCAGAATGAGCGCGGTGAACAGATACCCCGCCAAGCCGATGGTCAGCTGCAGCAGGCGCAACAGCCAACACAATCCTTTGAACAGCATTATCAGATCCTTGATAGACAGCCCGCGCCAGGGCACCCCGGCAAATTGACCGCGCATTGAAGCACCGCCTACGCAGCATATCAACGCTTACTCAGGCAGCAGCTGCAGGCCCAGGTACAAGCTGAGCATGCCGTCCATGCGCAGCGGGTCGACCTCGCCCAGCTCGGCGATACGCTCAAGCCGGTAACGCAAGCTGTTGCGGTGGATGCCTAAGGCATCTGCACAAGCCTGGCTCTGCCCGTCATGGGCACACCATGCCCGCAAGGTGCCCAGCAGGTTGCCGTTGGCATCCTTGGCGCGGATGCGCAGCAAGGGTTCCAGCAGCTCGTCCAGCGCATCGTCGTTACGGTGGCGCCATAGCAAGGCGGGCAAGCGATAGCGGGCCAGCGCCAGCAGCTGTACGCCGGGCAACACTTCGCGGCCGTAGGCCAGCAGGTCGCGCACCCGGCGATAGCCACGGCGCAGTTGCTCCAGGCTCTGCGCCGGGCTGCCCAGCGCTAGCCGCTCAACCTCCCAACCGTGCCGCTGCAAGCGTTCAAGCAACCGGGCTTCGTCCGCCGCAACCGTGGCCGGGCGGCACCACAACAGCGACTGGCGCGCCGGGCTTACACACCAACTGTCCGGGAAACGACTCATCAGCCATGCCGACAGCGCCTCGGCCGGCGGCCCCGACTTCAGTTCAAACAGGCAAGGGATACGCGGCAGGTTGGGCTTCAAGCCCAGTTGCTGCGCTTCATCGACCAGCCGCGGCGACTCGCCACTGCCGCCCAGCAACAGGGCCAGCAAATCGTCACAGCGCTGCCGGCGCCATTGCTGCTCCACCTGCAAGTAGCGCTGGGCCAGCAGCATCTCGGCGGTCATGCGCACCAACTCGCCATAGGTGCGCAGTTGCGCCGCCTCGCCGGTCAGGCCCAGCACGCCGATCAGTCGACCATCGAGCAGCAACGGCAGGTTGACGCCGGGCTGCACGCCCTTGAGGCATTTGGCGGCTTCGCTATCCAGTTCCACGATGCGCCCGTTGGCCAGCACCAACTGCGCGCCCTCGTGGCGGGTGTTGATCCGCTCGGGCTCGCCGCTGCCCAGAATCAGCCCCTGGCTGTCCATCACGTTGACGTTGCAAGGCAGGATGGCCATCGCCCGGTCGACGATGTCCTGGGCCAGCGCGTGGTCCAGTTCGAACATGCAGGTTTCCTTAGATTTGGTCGACAGCACTGCAGCCTGGCGCAACACCTGTGCAAACGCACAAAGACAGCTGCGCTACGCTCCCCGAGACTCTTGAAGGCGAGCGCCGAGACAGGCGACGCGGTAACAACCATAACAACAGAGAACCCGATCATGGCACATAGCCCCGCCCCTGACCAAGGCAACGACGTCACCCGCAATGCGCTGTACCGGCGCATCACCCTGCGGCTGATTCCGTTCATTTTCATCTGCTACCTGTTCAACTACCTCGACCGCGTCAACGTTGGCTTTGCCAAGTTGCAGATGCTCGACGCGCTGAAATTCAGCGAAACCGTCTACGGCCTCGGCGCCGGCATCTTCTTCATCGGCTATGTGTTGTGCGGTTTGCCCAGCAACCTGGCGCTCAACCGCTTCGGCCCACGGCGCTGGATCGCGCTGATGATGATCGCCTGGGGCAGCCTTTCGACCTGCCTGCTGTTCGTCACTACGCCCACCGAGTTCTACACACTGCGCCTGCTCACGGGTGCTGCCGAAGCCGGCTTCTTCCCAGGCGTGGTGCTGTACCTCTCGCGCTGGTTCCCGGCCGCGCGCCGTGGCCGCATCATGGCGCTGTTCATGTCGGCGATCCCGGTGTCGGGCCTGCTTGGCGGCCCGTTTTCCGGCTGGATCCTGCAGCACTTCGCATCAGGCCAAGGCGGTTTGGCCGGCTGGCAGTGGATGTTCCTGATCCAGGGCCTGCCGACTGTCGTGCTCGGCATGCTGGCAATAGTGCTGCTCAGTGACGGCCACAAGACAGCGGCCTGGTTGAGCCCGGCTGAACGCCAGTTGATCGACGCCGACCTTGCCGCCGATGCAGCCGCCAGGCCCGCCACCCAGGGCGAAGGTGTGCTGGCGGTGCTGACCAACCCGCTGATCTGGACCTTTGGCTTTGTCTACTTCTGCATCCAGAGTGGCGTGTACGCGATCAACTTCTGGCTGCCATCGATCATCAAGAACATGGGCTTCGACAGCCCGCTGCTGATCGGCTGGCTGAGCGCCATTCCGTACCTGCTGGCCGGGGTGTTCATGATTCTGGTGGGCCGCTCGGCAGACCTGCGCAACGAACGCCGCTGGCACCTGGTGGTGCCGATGCTGATGGGCGCATTGGGCCTGCTGATCGCGGTGAACTTCGCTGGCCAGCCTGCGATTGCGATTCTGGGCTTGTCCATCGCCACCATGGGCGCCCTCACCGGCTTGCCGATGTTCTGGCCGATGCCCACGGCCTTGCTCAGCGCCGGCACCGCCGTTGCAGGGTTGGCGGTGATCAACTCAGTGGGCCAGATGGCCGGTTTCCTCAGCCCGTACCTGGTCGGTTTCATCAAAGACCAGACCGGCTCGACCGACGCCGCGCTGTATGCGCTGGCGGGGCTGATCGTGGTGGGCAGCATCGTTGCGCTGCGGGCCAGCACTAAGAGAAGCCACTGAGTCTTCAGGCTTCACGCTACAAGGCTTCAAGCGGACGGTGTAGGAGCGGCCTTGTGCCGCGAAGGGGTGCGAAGCAGCCCCGGCGATATCAGCTGATGCACAAATCTAGGGGTGCTTCGCACCCCTTCGCGGCACAAGGCCGCTCCTACACGGGCCACGTCAAGCCTGTGGACTGCACAGACCCGCAATAACCGCGTTGCCCCCGTATCTGGCACACTGGCCCTGCCCTCGCCACGGACCGCGCGCATGCTGATCGACGAAGAACTCACCCTCAAGAAACTCGAAACTTTCCTCGCCTTCATGCGCACTGGCAACCTCGCTCGCGCCGCGGCCGAGCTGTCCACCAGTGCCGTCAGCGTGCACCGCGCCATTCATTCGTTGGAAAGCGCCCTGCGCTGCCCCTTGTTCAAACACGAAGGCCGCCAGCTCATCCCGCTGGAAAGCGCCTATGTGCTGGAGAAAAAGGCCCGCCAGCTGATCCAGGACGCCGAGCAGATGGTGCGCCAAACCCGAGAAGCCGCAGGCTTTTATGCCGAGCGTTTTCGCCTGGGCGCGCTGTACTCACTCACCGTCAAGACCGTGCCGAAGCTTGTCATGGGCCTGAAACTGCGCCGCAGCGAGCTGAATATCGACCTGACCCTGGGCTCGAACATCGACCTGCTGCACCGCCTTAAAAACCACGAGATCGACGCCATGCTGGTATCGCTGGACGAGAGCATCAGCGACCACGCCTGCGAACAGCTCCCGCTGTTTTCCGACGATATCTTCCTCGCCGTCCCCACCGACTCACCCTTCGCCGAGCAGGCCGAGGTCGACCTTGCCGACCTTGCCGACTCGACCTTCATCACCCTGACCCAAGGCTTTGCCACCCACCGCGACGGCGCGCGGGTGTTTCAGCAGGCCGGCTTCGAGCCCAAGGTGGCGATGCAGGTGAACGACATTTTCACACTGCTGAGCATGGTCAGCTCCGGGGTGGGCTTTGCCCTGCTGCCGGGGCGCATTGCAGCGGTATACGAGAACCGCGTGCGCTTGATAGCGCTACAGCCGCGGTATCGGGTGCAGCAACATATTGGCGTGGTGTTTTTGAAGGCCCGCGAGCGCGAACCCAACCTGCTGGCGTTGCTGGCAGAGTGCAGGATGTACAGCCGGGAGGTTTGAACAGCGCGACCTGTCATTTTTGCCAGTAGCAGACTGTTTTGAAGGGTTTCATGCTTGAACCCTGCAACCGGCACGCTGGAGGTCGCTCATGGGCAGGCAACACTTTTTCTATTGCGCAAGCCGGTTGCAAACATGCCTGGCCTGCACAAGAGACGTTGTGTTCTTGCGCAATGGCCACGGACTCATGGCCGAGCTGTCACAGGCCTCTTCTGCACTTCTGATCACCGATAGCAAAGATTCGGTACTGCACAGCATCGGCAGAACACCCTCCAGAACGCCCAGTTATAGCTGCTATGGCTACGAAACAGTGGCTGGGGAGCGCACCTCGTGGATGGGTTTCAATGGGGAGCTCCGGGCGTTTTGGGCCAGCTGCTACTCGCTGGGCAATGGCTATCGGCTGTATAGCACTGCGTTGATGCGCTTTAGTTCGCCGGACAGTTTCAGCCCATTCGGCAAAGGTGGGGTGAATGCATACAGCTATTGCGAATGCGACCCGGTGAACCGTACCGACCCAACCGGTCATATGATACGGCCGCGCTCCCGTTCACTCAGCTCGGTTTCATTCAATGGGCAAACGGCACAACGTCGCCGGTCCTTGAACGGAAGCTTGGAGAACCGCTATCTCGTCCAGGATAATGGCAACAGCAGAAGCCCGACTCAAAGCCCGGACAATCGATCTAATGGCTCAGCAAGCTCGCTTGCCAGCAGCAACTCGAAGCAAAGCCCGGTTCTGAGACAACGACACAGCGTTGCTTGGGATCAGGGTGATGTGCAAAGCACTGGCGCAACCTCAGGCGCCCGCTCCAGCTTCAGCGATGAAAGCGATGTGAGTACATCGGAGGTCGCCTGGCCTTCATCTGGCAGAAGCTCACCAGTGCAACAGGGGGGTGTATGGTTGCCGGACGCTCAACCCCGCCCTGAAAATTTGTATGACGCGGCTCAGGATCGTTCACCGTCGCTGGCAGCAACTCAAGTAAGAACGGGCAGCTAACCACCAGGATTAGCCGCCTTGATTCCGACGTTGCTTTTACCCCACCAACCCGCGCACACAGAAGTACAGGATCGACGGCCCCATCAAGCACCCAAGCCCAGTGTGGAAGGTCGCCGTCAGCGCACCATACGGCACCAGCCGCCGGTCAGTCGCCGCCAACCCTGCCGTAACCCCGGACACGGTCCCCGCCAGCCCGCCAAACACCATTGCAGAGCGCGGGTTGTCCAGGCCCAGCAAGCGGGCCGACACCGGGGTGAACACCATCACCAGAATCGCCTTGATCAGCCCAGTGGCAATCGACAGCGCCATGACATCGGAACTCGCCCCCAGCGCCGCGCCGGTCACCGGCCCGACGATATAGGTCACCGCGCCGGCACCGATGGTGGTCATGCTCACCGCATCGCGGTAGCCGAACACCCAGGCCACGCCGGCGCCGACAATGAACGGCAGCACGGTACCGAGCAGCAGCGCCACTACCCCGATCATCCCGGCCTTGCGCGCCTCGGTGGCCTGCACTTCGAAGGCGGTGGCGACAATGGCGAAGTCACGCAGCATGGCCCCACCCATCAGGCCGATACCGGAGAACAGCGCCATGTCGGCAAGCCCCTTCTGCCCGCCGGTCAGCGTACCGCCTACCCAGGCCAGCACCAGGCCGATGACAATGGCGATCGCCGAGCCGTGCACCCGCCCAAAGGTCAGGTACTTCGACAGCAGTACCGACAGCCACATGATCCCGCCCACCACCGCGAATGCAGTGATCAGGCCGTTGTGTTCCAGTGCGTTCTCAATGATCGGCCACATATCAGCGGCCTCCCGCAGGCACGGCCTGCGCATCGGCTGGCGGCGGTGCGTCCAGCGGCGGTAACGGCTCGCCGCGATGGCTGCGGCTGATCAAGGCAATGGTCAAGCCACACACCAGCACGGCCCCCACCGCCCCCAGCAGCGCCACCGGCCCACCATGCAGCGCGGTGACCACATTTTGCTGGGCGGCCATGGCCACCACCACCGGGATGTACATGGCGCCCCAGAAGCCCACGCCGAACTCGCATTCCTTGCTCATGCCGCCGTTGCGGTGCATGTACAGGCGTGCGCAGATCAGCAGGATCATGGCGATGCCCACCCCGCCCACGTTGGATTTGACGCCCAGCAGCACGCCCAGCAAGTCGCCGACGATGACGCCGGCAAGCGTGCATACCGCCAGCAGAGCCACACCATAAATGATCATTGTTGTTGTCCTCAGCTTTAGTCGAAGTTGCTTGTTGTTGTTCTTCGAAATCAGTGATGCGGTGCAACCCCTGGCTTGTGGCAGGCAGCAACAGCCAGGTGCAGTCATCGGCGGTGGGCCACCTCCTGGCGCAACAGCGCCTCAAGGGTATCGCCGCGGGTAGATTCCACCGCTACCACCCGGCCCTGTTCGAACACCGGGCGTGCCAGGCCGCTGAGCACGCTGCCAGGTGGCACCTCTATATGCAGGCGCACGCCACGCTCGTAGGCATTGCCCAGCAAGCCGCGCCAGTCGACCACCCGTGCCATGTTGCCGGCCAGGTCGTCGCGCAATTGTTCCGGGTCATGCACTGGCCGGGCGCGGGTGCCGCTCAGCCAGGTTATACGGGGCCTGTGTAACTGAACCTTGGCGAAAGCGGCTGCCAGCTCACGGGCCGGTTCATCCAGTAGCTTGCAGTGCGATGGCACACTCACCGCCAGCCGCCGTGCCACGCCCTGCCCTTGGCCACGCGCCCGGCGCGCTACCTCGGCCATGCCCCGGTCGCTGCCGGCAATAACGATCTGGTTGTCGCTGTTGAGGTTGGCCAGGTACACCTCATCGGCCACCTCCGCCAGCAAGCGCTCGACGCAGGCCAGGCCTAGGCCGCTCAGCGCCGTCATGCCGTAGCCTTGCGGATAGGCATGCTGCATCAGGCTGCCGCGCAGGGCCACCAGCCGCAGCGCATCGGTAAAGTCCAGCGCCTCGGCCACCACAGCCGCCGGGTAGGCACCAATGGACAGCCCCGCCACATAGTCAGGCGCAGGGGCTCGCTGCAGCAACCAGCGCGCCCACGCCACCCCAGCCAGCAGCAGGCACAGCTGCACAGCGCGGGTTCCTTGCAGGGCGTGCTCGCTGTCCAGGTTCAGCACCTGTTCGCCCAGCACATCACTGGCCTGCTCCAGTAGCGCTTCGGCGCCGCTTGGCAGGCGATGGAGCATGCCCGCCTGCTGCGCGCCTTGGCCTGGGAATGCAAACAGGCTACTCATGCCGCGTGCTCCAAGGCCGCCCATGGGTCGATCACCAGCGCCGCGCAGCGAGTGGCTTTGAGCATCACTCGCCGTGCGGGGCCGGCCCATTCACGCAGGGCCACGGCACCTGCCGGGGTCTGCAATTGCAGGTCGATACGGCACGGCGCGCAATCGAGGATGTCCAGCAGGTCTTTCGCCGCCGTGCGGGCCAGGGGTTGCGGCGTGCGCAGCAGCAGGTCCAGATCGCTTTCGGCATGCAGCACTTCGATACCGCTGGCGAGCTGGTAGGCGACGCCTCCGGTCGGCCCCCAGGCAAGGCCGAGGGCGTCGAGCACCGGGCCTACCGAGGCCAGGGCCTGCAACGCCGACCACGCTGCGCACTCAGCAGCGGCCCGATGACTACGCACAGCTTCAGGGCTCAAGCGCTCCTGGATAGCGGCCAAAGGCATCAGGCAGGCCAGCCGCTGCGCACGTTGTAGCCCGCGAACCCCGACCGCCACCCAGCCGTCGGCGCATTCAGCCCGGCGCACCACCACCGGCGCGCCGGCTGCGAGCACTTGCCTGGCCCATTGCGGAGCGTCGTCAGGCAGCATGGCGGGGGCCATGCCCCACAGCAGGTCATGCGGGCGCGGGCTGTTCATGTCAGGCCTCCTGCCACTGGCTGCGCAGGCGCGCACGGACGTCGCGCGATGCCTGGCGGTGCTCGCCGCCCAAACGCGACGACAAGTCGGTGGACTGGCCAATGTCGCGCACCGCCTCGGCAAGGCAGGCGCGTACCGCCGCGATGTCGGCGGCACTGGGGCTGTCGGCGTTGTCCACGCTCAGGCGCCGCCACAGCAGGCCCAGCGAGGCGTAACTGCCCAAGTCGTAGGCCATTGGCGGAATCTCGGCGGCCAGCGCCTCCAAGGCATCGACGCTGCGCAGGGTAATCCTGGCGGCAGCCGCCTTGCCCATGGCGTGTACCATGACCCCGCTGTCATCCAGGGCGATCAAGCGCTGCGCCTGGTAGCCATGGGCCAGAAACGCCCCTGACATCGCCTTGCCCACCAGCAGCCCGATGACCGGGTGGCCAGCCAGGCGCGCCTGGGCATAGGCTTCAACCGCGCCGGCCAGGGCTTGGTGAATACCCAGTGCCTCTTCCCGCCGGCCATAGGCTTGGCTGGGCACATCGATCAGCGCAACGATGGCGCGTTTTTCGGTATTGCGGTCGGCTTCCACGGCCTCGCTGACCGCCTTGGCCAGGCCCCAGCCCTCCAGCAGCCCGACCTCTCCGGCGCGCGCCCGCGGGAAGGGGTTGTGCGCATCCGGCACCACGGCGATAAAGCGCGCCGGGCGGTTGTCCAACTCACCATCGATCACCCGCAGCGAGGCTGGATAGCCCGCTTGCGCCTGGCCTGCGGCAAGGTTTGGCAGCCAGTTCAAGGCACGGTTCATTGCGCATCTCCTTGATACAGGGCGCGCACGGCGGCAGCGTCCAGTTGCGGGGCTTCAGCGCCCAGTTGAGCGAGCCGCTGCAGGTACCAGGCATGCTGCCGGGCACGGTTGGCAGACGGTTGCCCGAGCAGTTGCAGCAGTTGCTCGCGAATACGCTCGACGTCGTCGGCAACGTAGGCATCCGCCAGGCCGCAGGCATGGCGTTGTTCGCCGCCGCTGAAGCTCCAGATGAACGGCCGGTCGCCCGCGTTGTACTCCTCGATGCCAGCCTCCTGCTCGATAACCTGCGGGCCGTTGAGGCCAAGGCGTGCTTCACGGGTGACCAGCAGATGGCTGCACAGCCCGGCGGCAATCGACATGCCACCAAAGCAGCCCACCGAGCCTGCAATCACCCCGATGACCGGCTGATGGCCGCGCAATTCGACGATGCCGGCTTGAATCTCGGCAATGGCCGCAAGGCCGAGGTTGGCCTCCTGCAAGCGCACACCGCCGGTTTCGAGCAGTAATACAGCGCAGGTAGGGATGCCGTTGCGGTTGTCTTCGACAGCCAGCTCCAGCGCCCCGGCGATCTTGGCGCCGCCCACCTCTCCCATGCTGCCGCCCTGGAAGCCACCTTCGATGGCCGCAACCACGCACGCACGCCCAGCCAGCTTGCCCTTGGCGATGATCACGCCATCGTCGGCCTGGGGCACGATGCCCTGGCGCGGTAGCCAGGGCGACATCAGGCGGTCGAACGGGCCGAGCAACTCGCGGAATGTGCCGTTATCCAGCAATGCCCGGGCACGCTGGCGGGCGCCCAGTTCGACGAAGCTGCGGTGGCGCAGCAAACGTTCGGTATCAGTCATGGCCGATCTCCTCGAAACCTTGCTCAAGACGCAGGCGCACCACGCCAGGGGTGGCGCCGAAGTCGTGGATGTCGATTTTTACCGCCGGCAGCGCGCGGCCGCTGAACAGGCGCTGCAACAGTTGCTCCCAGCGCGCTTCACTGCCGTTGACCGAGGTAACCACCTGGATATCCAGGCGCCCGGCGGTGCCTGGCTCGATCAACACTTCGAGGTCACCGGAGCTGACACAGCCCACCAGGCTGCGACCACGCCCAGGCTCTACAGCTGGGAATTGAAAATTCAGGGTTTGCATGTCACAGGCTCCCGGCAGTGTCGAGGAACAGGCAGGCGGCCAGCAGATCGGCGGCACCGCCCGGTGAGGCGTTCAAGCGCAGCAGCAGCGCGTCGAGTTGGCGCAGTTGCCGGCGCCCGCCAAGGCTGGCACTGCCGCCGTCGTCGAGCACGGCGCGGGCGCCTTGCTGCAGGGCCAGCAGCCCTTGCGGCCCGGCACGCCAGAGCACGCAGGTGTCGCTGAGGGTGGCCATGATCGCCAGCAGTGCGTCGAGCCGGGCGTGCGCTTCGCTGGCACCCGCCGCGCGGCTGCGGCGCAGTTGCGGCAGGCCGTGGCCGGTCACGGCGGGGAACCCTTGTTGCGCTTGCTCACGCGCCCCGCTAGCCGCATGCCGGCGGCGCACCTGCGCGCCGTGGCTGTCCTGGTTGGTTGCGGCTGGGTCGTCGAACAGCGCGATACGCCCGGCACGTTGCGCCAGGGTGGCGGCATCGGCGTTGCTATCCAGCGCTCGCGCAGCCACCAGCAGGCCCAAGGCCCAGATAGCGCCACGGTGGGTGTTCACCCCGGCGGTGGTGGCAAGCATGGCCGCCTCGCCTTCGCGGCCAATACGCCCCAGGGCGGCGCGCAGCGGCTGGCCGATCTCGGCGTGGTGACGCGCAGCGTCTGCCATGTCCCTGAAGCACGGCCACAGGGCCAGCGCCGAAGCATGCATCAGGCCCAGGGTCATATCGGTATGGGCACCGCTGCTGCGCCGGTCGACAAGGCCCGGTTTGGGCGACAGGTCGGCTTCATCGATCAGCGCCTCGACGGCGAGGTCGGCCAAGTGTGCGGCGGCGCCTGGCGCTAACGGGCGCGTGGGCTGCCAGGCCGGGCGGTTCAGCGCGGTGTGCAGGTCATGTGCGTTCATCACCAGCTCCTGAAACGTGCAGGCGGGTTGTACAGGCCGCCAGACCACTCAACCAGCTCGGCGATGCTGCGTGCAGCGAGCAGTTCGCGGCTGGCATCGGTGCGGCGGATGCCGAGGTCTTCGGGCAAGGCCACAAGGCCCGCCTTGCGCAGGCGCTCGGTATCCTTGGGGTCGTGGCGCAGGCCAATGGCCGTCACACCCGCCACTGCTGCGATCATCTGCTGGCGCTCTTCAAGGCTGCGGGCCTTGTACAGGTAGGCGATGCCTTCTTCGGTGAGCAGGTGAGTGACGTCGTCGCCATAGATCATCACCGGGGCCAGCGGCATGCCGGCCTTCTTCGCCACTTCTACCGCGTCCAAGGTCTCGACGAAGGTGGGCTTGCCGCCTTCCTGGTAGGTTTCGACCATCTGCACCACAAGCTTGCGGCCGCGCTCAAGCAGGGTGTCGGGCACGGTCATGTCCAGCCAGGCTGGGGTGGCATGGCGCCTGCCACGCGGGTCGTGGCCCATGTTCGGTGCGCCGCCGAAGCCTGCCAGGCGGCCACGGGTCACGGTCGAGGAATGGCCGTCGCCATCGACCTGCAAGGTGGCGCCGATAAACAGGTCTACCGCGTACTGCCCGGCCAGTTGGCACATCATGCGGTTGGAGCGCATCGAGCCGTCGCGGCCAGTGAAGAACACATCCGGGCGCTGGGCGATGTAGTCCTCCATGCCAAGCTCGGTGCCGAAGCAGTGCACGCTCTGCACCCAGCCGGTTTCGATGGCCGGGATCAGCGTGGGGTGCGGGTTCAGCGTCCAGTTTCGGCAGATCTTGCCCTTCAATCCCAGCGACTCGCCGTAAGTCGGCAAGATCAGCTCGATGGCGGCGGTGTTGAAACCGATGCCGTGGTTGAGTGACTGCACCTGGTGTTTTTCATAGATGCCGCGAATCGCCATCATGGCCATCAGCACGTGCACCGGTTTGATATGGCGCGGGTCGCGGGTGAACAGTGGCTCGATATAGAACGGCTGGTCGGCGACCACCACAAAATCGACCCAGGAGGCCGGGATATCCACCCGTGGCAGGTCGTCGACGCGGTCTACCAGTTGGTTCACTTGGGCGATCACGATGCCATCGCTGAACGCCGCCGGCTCAACCAGTGCCGGGGTGTCTTCGGTGCTGGGGCCGGTGTAAAGGTTGCCCTCGCGGTCGGCCATGAAACCTGCAACCAGGGTCACATTGGGGATCAGGTCGACCAGCAGGCGCGAGTACAGTTCTATATAGGTATGGATGGCGCCCACTTCCAGCAGCCCGTCTTCGAGCAACTGGCTGATGCGCAGGCTTTGCGGGCCGGCGAAGGAAAAATCGAGCTTGCGGGCGATGCCGCGCTCGAACAGGTCCAGGTGCTCGGCGCGGCTGACGCTGGGCATGATCATGTGCAGGTCATGCAAGCGCTGCGGGTCGACCTTGGCCAGCGAACGGGAGAGGAAATCCGCCTGCTTCTGGTTATTGCCCTCCAGCACCACGCGATCGCCGGGAGCCAGCAACAGCTCCAGCGCCTCGACGATGCGCTCGGTGGGCAACACCACGCCATCGGCCAGGTGGCGCACAAGGCCCAGCCGCCGCTGCTTCTCGGCGCGGCGCCGCGACCATTGCGGCGGTGGATTCTTCATTGTTGTCATTAGGTGACTCCACGGGTTCGCTGTCGTGGGGTCACCTTAGGGCGGCGCAGCTTGGGGCATCAATCAAGCCGGATGGCGGATTGTTACGCTCAGGTTAATAAACACAGGACGACTTTGCCCATAAACCACACGGGGTTACAGTGACAGCCTCAGTCTGGACAACTAACACGAGGTAAAAATGCAGCGCCGCCCTGCAGATTTGCCAATTGTGCCGCGCAAATTCGCATGACAGGATCCAGCGAACAGCCCGCGCATTCCAGGCTTCACCTTGGAAATCAATAACAAAGCAGGGAGACCGCGATGACCGCGCACGCTAGCCCCTCGGCCACCGATCACGTACTGGCTGAAGTCCGCAATCACATTGGCCACCTCACGCTGAACCGCCCCGCCGGCCTCAATGCCCTTACCCTGGAGATGGTCCGCACCCTGCAGCGGCATCTGCATCGCTGGTCGCAGGACGCCCAGGTGCATGCCGTGGTGCTGCGCGGCGAAGGCCCCAAAGGCTTCTGTGCCGGCGGCGACATTCGTTCGCTGCACGACAGCCATAAGGCCGGCGAACGCCTGCACCATGAGTTTTTCGAAGAGGAATACGCACTCGACCTGTGCCTGCACCGCTACCGCAAGCCGCTGCTGGTGCTGATGGACGGTTTCTGCCTGGGCGGCGGCATGGGCCTGGCCCAGGGCTGCGACCTGCGTGTGGTCACCGAACGCAGCCGCCTGGGCATGCCGGAAGTGGGCATCGGCTACTTCCCCGACGTCGGCGGTAGCTATTTCCTCCCACGGGTGCCGGGCGAGCTGGGTATCTACCTGGGCGTCAGCGGCGTCCAGATCAAAGCCGCCGATGCGCTGTATTGCGGCCTTGCCAACTGGTACCTGGACAGCGACAAGCTGCAGGCGCTGGACCAAGGCCTGGACAAGCTGCAGTTCGGCGACCATCCGCTCAAGGACCTGCAGAGCCTGCTGGCCAGCTTAGGCAGCCAGACCCTCGGCGATGCACCGCTGGCCAGGCTGCGCCCGGTGATCGACCACTTCTTCGCCCTGCCCGACATGCCCAGCATCGTCGAACAACTGCGTGCGGTCGCCATTGGTGACAGCCGCAGTTGGGCGCTGGAAACTGCCGACCTGCTGGAAACCCGTTCGCCACTGGCCATGGCGGTCACCTTGGAGCTGCTGCGCCGTGGGCGGCATCTGGCGCTGGAAGACTGTTTTGCCATGGAGTTGCACCTGGACAGCCAATGGTTCGACCACGGCGACATCATCGAAGGCGTGCGTGCGCTGATCGTCGACAAGGACAAGCAGCCGCACTGGAACCCACCTACCCTCGCCGGCCTGAGCCAACAGCGCGTCGACCAATTCTTCGAAGGCCTGTAAGGCCGGGAGCATGAGCATGCAAGACCTGGAACTGAGCGAAGAACAGATCATGATCCGCGACATGGCGCGGGACTTTGCCCGCGCCGAGATCGCACCGCACGCCCAGGCCTGGGAAAAGGCCGGCTGGATCGACGATGGCGTGGTCAGCAAGATGGGTGAACTGGGCCTGCTGGGCATGATCGCGCCTGAGCACTTCGGTGGCAGCTACACCGACTATGTGGCTTACGCCCTGGCGGTTGAGGAAATATCGGCAGGCGATGGTGCCACCGGCGCGCTGATGAGCATCCACAACTCAGTGGGCTGCGGGCCACTGCTGGCCTATGGCTCGGACGAACAGCAGCAAACCTGGCTGCCCAAGCTGGCCACAGGCGAGGTCATTGGCTGCTTTTGCCTGACCGAGCCGCAGGCCGGCTCCGAGGCCCACAACCTGCGCACACGCGCGGAGTTGGTCGATGGCGATTGGGTGATCACCGGTGCCAAGCAGTTCGTCAGCAACGCGCGGCGGGCCAAGCTGGCCATCGTGTTTGCAGTGACGGACCCGGAGCTTGGCAAAAAGGGGCTGTCGGCGTTTCTGGTACCCACCGACAACCCTGGGTTCAAGGTTGACCGCAGTGAGCACAAGATGGGCATCCGCGCCTCAGACACCTGCGCGGTGACCTTGGACAACTGCCGTATCCCGGCGGGCAACCTGCTGGGCGAGCGTGGCAAGGGGCTGGCGATTGCGCTTTCCAACCTTGAGGGTGGGCGCATCGGCATTGCGGCGCAGGCGCTGGGTATCGCTAGGGCGGCCTTTGAGGCTGCGCTGTTGTACTCGCGCGAGCGCATTCAGTTTGGCAAGCCGATCAACGAGCACCAGAGCATCGCCAACCTGCTGGCGGACATGCAGGTGCAGGTTAACGCGGCGCGGTTGCTGGTGTTGCATGCGGCGCGGCTGCGCACGGCTGGCAAGCCGTGTTTGTCGGAGGCTTCGCAGGCCAAGCTGTTTGCTTCCGAGATGGCTGAGCGCGTGTGCTCGATGGCCATCCAAGTGCATGGCGGGTATGGGTACCTGGAGGATTACCCGGTGGAGAAATACTACCGGGATGCGCGGATTACGCAGATCTACGAGGGGTCTAGCGAGATTCAGCGGATGCTCATTGCTCGTGAGCTTGGGCGCTATTCGATCTGATTGTTTCCACAGCAAGCAACTCGACTCGCCCTGCTGGCCTCATCGTAGGCTGTTGCCAGCTCTCATAGAACAACCGCTAACTATCTGATTTACATGGATAACGTGGGAGCGGGCTTGCCCCGCGATAGCGATAGCACTGCCAACATCGCATCGCGGGGCAAGCCCGCTCCCACGGTGCCCAGTTCTCTGCGCGACAGCGCAGCCCGGAAGGGCTGGGTGATCTCCCACAGAGGCCATGCTCAACCGCAACATTGCTGGTTGGGCCCAATCCTGTGGGAAATGATAGAGAGTTGTGGTGAGCGGGCTTGTCCCGCGTTGGGCTGCGCAGCAGCCCTGAAAAACAAGGGGGGCTGCTGCGCAGCCCAACGCGGGGCAAGCCCGCTCGCCACAAGGAGATATGTCTGGCGGGAACAGGCTTGTACAAAACCTTAGAATTTCCCACAAAGACCGCGCAAAGCCGCAACATTGAGGCCTTGCCCAGATCCTGTGGGAGCTGGCGACAGCCTGCGATCACCGGCAAAGCCGGTGCCATCCTACGCAGGCCCGTCCCCCTCAGAACCCTTTGCTGTAGAACAGCGAGTACGACTCGATCCCGTCGTTCGGCTGCTTGATGCCGGCATTGGAGTAATGCATGGCCCGGATGCCTACCTTCTGTTCACCCGGCAGCTTCAAGCCAAAGCCGATGCGGTCCTCGAAGTTGACCGAGGAGCCCAGACGCTGGTCGCCCACTTCGGTCTTGGAGAATGCCGCCAGGCCGATGCCGGCTTCGATGTAAGGGGTGTAGGTGAAACCTTTGAACTCGTAAACGAACACCGGGCTCAGCGATAGCGAGTGCGCCCCGCTGTAGTCGCCGCCTTCCCAATAGGTGTAGGCCGCATCCCAGTAACCGGTCACAAAACCGGTATCGCTCTCCAGCCAGCGCTTGTCCCAATCGAAGGACAGGCCCAGGCGGTAAGTCATGTCACCTTGGGTGGTGGCGCCGACGGCACCGGAAACCTGCGCAGCCTGTGCCGAACAGGCACCAGCGAGCGCCAACGCAGCAACGGCCAGCGAAGCGGCAAGACGGGTCTTCATCAACGGTTTCTCCTGATGGTCGTGTACAGGCCCGCGTCTGTCAGGCGCGGGCCTGTGGCAAATGGGGGCTTGGCCCCTCGTTATGTGCCGCAGGTGACCGCCGCATCCCGGGCGGTCACAAGTGGTAATACTTTCAGGAGTATCGTCCGAGTAGCGCAAAAATTGAAGGTGTTTTGCCACTATCGTGCAACTTTGCTGCAGTGCGTCACAACTGCCCTCAGGCCTTACGTGATCTCGCGGTCCTTGGTCTCAGGCAGGAAGAAGATGCCCAGTACCGCTGTCATCACCGCGATCACGATTGGATACCACAGCCCGTAGTAGATATCCCCGGTCGCCGCCACCATGGCGAATGCGACGGTCGGGAGGAAGCCGCCGAACCAGCCATTACCGATGTGGTACGGCAGCGACATGGAGGTATAGCGGATACGCGCCGGGAACAGCTCCACCAGCCAGGCAGCAATCGGGCCGTAGACCATGGTCACGTAGATCACCAGCAACGTCAGCAACAGCAGCACCATGGGGTAATGGATCTTCGCGGGGTCCGCTTTTTCCGGATAGCCGGCTTCCTTCAGTGCGCCGCTCAGGGTTGCCGTAAAGGCCTCATTGCGCGCCTTGAACTCCGCCGCTGGCAGGCTGCTGCCGTCAAAGCTGGGCAGCACCCGCTCGCCGATACGCACCTGTGCCACGCTGCCGGGTTCAGCGGCCTGGTTCTGGTACGGGATGGCGCGCTTGGCCAGCAGGCTCTTGGCGATGTCGCACGAACTGGTAAAGCGCGCCTTGCCCACCGGGTCGAACTGGAACGCGCACTGCGCAGGGTCGGCGACCACCACCACCGGGTTTTGCTCCTGGGCGACGAACACGTCCGGGTTGCCGTACTCGGTCAGGCCCTTGAAGATCGGGAAGTACGTCAGCGCCGCAATGATGCAGCCAGCCATGATGATCGGCTTGCGGCCAATGCGGTCCGACAGGCTACCGAAGAAAATGAAGAACGGTGTGCCGATCAGCAGTGACCCAGCTATCAGCAGGTTTGCCGTCTGTGGGTCGATCTTGAGCATCTGCAGCAGAAAGAACAGCGCATAGAACTGGCCGGTGTACCACACCACTGCCTGCCCTGCGGTGCCGCCAAGCAGCGCCATGATCACGATCTTGAGGTTGTCCCAGCGGGCGAACGATTCGGTCAGTGGTGCCTTTGATGCCTTGCCCTCGGCTTTCATCTTCAAAAACACCGGCGACTCATTGAGCTGCATGCGGATATACACCGAAATCGCCAGCAGCACGATCGACAGCAGAAACGGCAGCCGCCAGCCCCAGGCCTCGAAGGCCTCGGTGCCCATTGCCGTGCGGCAGGCCAGAATAACCAGCAGCGACAGGAACAGGCCCAGGGTGGCGGTCGTCTGGATCCATGCGGTAAAAAAGCCGCGCCGGCCCTTGGGCGCATGTTCGGCAACATAGGTAGCCGCCCCGCCGTATTCACCGCCCAATGCCAGGCCCTGCAGCAGGCGCAAGGTAATGAGGATCACCGGCGCCGCTACGCCAATGCTGGCGTAGCTGGGCAGCAGGCCCACCACCGCCGTGGACAGGCCCATGATCACGATGGTGATCAGGAACGTATGCTTGCGCCCGATCATGTCGCCCAGCCGGCCGAACACAATTGCGCCGAACGGGCGCACGGCAAAGCCTGCCGCGAACGCCAGCAAGGCGAAGATGAACGCCGTTGTTTCGTTAACCCCGGTAAAGAAGTGCTTGGCGATGATTGCTGCCAGCGAGCCGTAGAGGTAGAAGTCGTACCATTCGAAAACGGTGCCAAGCGAAGAGGCGAAGATGACCTTGCGCTCCTCCCGGGTGATGCCGCGTTGGGGTGCGCTACTGCCCGAGGACGCGCTGTCGATAACCGCCATGGGTTGCCTCCGTCACAGTTTTTTGGACCGGAGTGCCCCAACGAATCCATCCGCACGCACCCAGCCCTTAGGCTTGCAGGTTGCGGCGAAGCACGACGAGGCACAGCCTCGGATCGCGGCAAGGTATGTGAAGCATAATCGGCTTTGCCGGGATATCCACCCGGCAAGCAATGCCTGGGCTATTGGCCGCGCAAGTCTTCGAAGAACGCCTGGCGCCCATCCACCAGTGCCGAGGCGCGCGGCTGGTTTACCGCCTCTGCGTTGGGCCTCTCCACATACCAATAGCAATGGCTGACCGCACGGGTGATCGCAACATAGGCCAGGCGTTGCACCTCTTCCTTTTGCGCGATATCGAACGCCTGGGCATCGCCGGGCTTGCCCAGCCCGGCCAGCCGGTAGACCTGGTTCTTGTATGGCGAGCTGGTCAGATACTGGCAGTCGCCAAGCATGAATACCGCATCGGCTTGCAGGCCTTTGGCGCTGTGATAGGTCAGTTGCTTGAAGCGGCGCTGGCTCGGCGGCAAGCTAGAATCTACTTTAAGTATTGGCAATAAATGCTGCTCCATCAGTGACTTATCGTTACTTTTTCGATACAGCATCATCACCGTTTCGCCCTGCTCATAGTGCTCCACCAGCGTTTGCGCCAACGCCACCTCATCGCGCTCGCACACTTTTACCGGCGCCAAAGGCAGCTCGGCAGCCGGCCCGCTGGCCCGGGCTTTCTTGCCGGTGATCGCCGGCGTGCCTTTGACCAAGTGCTCGGCTGCGTCGATCACGTGCTGCTGGCTGCGGTAGTTGTCCACCAGCATCACCCGGGTATGGGCCGGGGATGGGAAGGCCTTGGTGAACTCCATGAAATACTTCGGCGAACTGCCGCGCCAGCCATACACTGACTGCCAGTCATCCCCTACGCACATCAGCGAGGAATGCTGCGCACCGCGCCCGGCATGCATGGCCGGGCCACGCCTGCGAATCTCAGCCAGGCTTGCGCGCAACCAACTGACGATCTGCGGAGAGACATCCTGGAATTCGTCGATCATCAGGTGCGCCAGGGGCCGCAGCAAAGGGTCCGGCAGCAGCTTGAGGTTCTCGGGGTTATTCTCGCCGAACAGGGCAAACATGCGGTTATAGGTCATCACCGGCGGCGACTGGGCCAGCAGGTGCGCTTCCAATGCCTTCCAGAACAGAGCCAGCGCCTCGAAAAACGGCCCATCGCTGTCACCGGGCGCAAAACTCATGGCGGCCACGGCGTGGCTGACGTCCAGCCCGAGGTTTTCGATAAAGCTGGCGGCGCCGACGAAAGCGTCCAATAGCGGCGCTGGAGCAAGCTCGCCTTTGACCTTGTATTCAAAGCCAGGGCCGGCCACTGCGTCGCCCGCCAAGGCGGCAGCCAGGCGCTTGGCTGAAGCATAGTTATCTAGCCATATCAGCGGCTTATCGCAGAAAGCTTGAAACAAGGTGCGCTTTACCGCCCACTCTGCACGTACTGTCAGCTTGGCGCCGGGGCGCTGATACTGGGCGCTTTCAGAAGGGTCGAAGCCCAGCACCACCCAGGCATCCAGGCCTTCGAGCCGGCCCTGCACATGGAACCGGCTGCCACGAATCTGCACGGTGTCGCGGCACGGCTCTATCCCTTTGATCGGCCACGCGCCTGCGGCAAACCACAGGTCTTCGATAACGTCGCACAGCTCTTCATCGCGCTGGGCAGCCAGTTGCGTCACCTGCACGCGCTTTTGCACATCCGGGTGGTCCGGGTCGACCGGCTTGAGCAGCAGTGCTTCCTGACGCAAGGCGCCCACCAGGCTGGCAAAACGCGGACTCTGCTCAAGCAGGTCGCGGTAGCACAGGTTGAGCTGCTGGCGCTGCGCATCGTTCAAGCGCAGGTCGAACGGATTGCTGTCATCTGCGGCCTCGTTGCCGGCGGGCATGTCATGGCCGAGGGTCTCGAAAGCACGCACCTGGTTGAAGCCCGGCAGGCTGCGCACCAACGGCAGGATGCGTGAATGGAAGGTACGCACCAGCTCGCGCCCTTGCACCGGCGAAAGCTCAAGTTGCCAGAGCGCGAACACCTGCAGCAGGCGCTGAATGAAGTCTCTGCGTGACTCGCGGGTGAACGTGACCACAGTCATCGCGTCCAGCTCGAAGCTCAGGTAATGGCGCAACAATAGAATGCGCAGCACCAGTGAAGTGGACTTGCCCGCGCCCGCTCCGGCCACTACGCAGGTGGACGGGGTGTCGCTGAAAATCAGCTTCCATTGTGCAGCACTGGGCTGGGCATGCGCCGGCAGGCGCTTGGCGACGTCAGCCTTGAAGCGCTTCTTCAGCTCTGCCGTCAATGGCAGGCGCCAGTCATCGAACAGCTTGTCGTCCTCCCCCGGCACCGCCGCGCTTTGCGTGCGCAGGTCGCGAATGACCAATACCTGGCGCCCCGCCTCATAGCCTTCGGCACGGCCGCGTTCGTAACCGTCGCGCAGCCCGTCGGCGTGGCCATTGCGCTGGCCGGTGGCGTGGCCCAGGAACCAACTGTCGCGGTGCTGCGCCTGCAGGCGGCTCAGGCCGCGGCCCAGCAGGCGTGCGGCCAGCCTGCGCAACCAGGGCAACTGGGCGGGTGGGGTCAGGTCAGCCGGTGCGTGGGGATGCTCGTTGGACACGGTCACTCCAAGGGATTCAAAACAGTGGCCATGTTCGCGCTATCTATTGAAAAGTGCCAGCGAATGCTTATGGATCAGTGGATTAGGCGATGAACCGCATGCAGATACACAGCTAAAACAATCGATAGAACTGATCATATTAAGCCGATATTCACGCTTTTTTTAGATCTTTCAGCGCGGCATCATGGCCCCATTCCACCCCATTACAGGAGCACGACCATGCTGCAACTCAGACCGTTCGACAGCCTCGGCCACGCCAACCACGGTTGGCTCGACGCCCACCACCATTTCTCGTTCGCCGAATACCACGACCCAGCACGTATGCACTGGGGCAACCTGCGGGTCTGGAACGATGACTGGATTGCCGCAGGTAGCGGCTTCCCGCCGCACCCGCACCGCGACATGGAAATCATCACCTATGTCCGCGAAGGGGCCATTACCCACCAGGACAGCCTGGGCAACAAAGGCCGTACCGAGGCGGGCGATGTGCAGGTAATGAGTGCCGGCAGCGGTATCGTGCACAGCGAATACAACCTGGAGAACGTCGACACGCGCATCTTCCAGATCTGGATCGTGCCCGAGAGCGTTGGCCAGGCGCCGTCCTGGGGTACCCGACCGTTCCCCAAAGGTGAGCGCGGCGAAGGTTTCGTGACCCTTGCCAGTGGCCGTGAGGGCGACGAAGACAGCCTGCAGATCCGCACCGATGCCCGCCTGGTAGCCGCCACCTTGCGCGCCGGTGAAAGCGCCGAATACCGTTTCGATGAAGGTCGCCGCGGTTATCTGGTGCCGGCCAAAGGGCTGGTAGAGATCAACGGCCTGAAGGCCAAGGCCCGCGATGGCGTGGCGATCGAGCACGAGACCGTGTTGACGGTCACTGCGCTCGAAGACAGCGAAATCGTGCTGGTCGATGTGGCTTGAGCACGGGCCGCTGCTGCGGCCCGGCATCATCCCGCCCGCTCCTGCGGGCGCTCTATTGCTGGATTTCCATGCGCAGCAGCGCCGCACCCAGGCATTTGCCATGGGCATCCAGCGCCAACGAGCGGGTCACCCCGCCGCGCAGTAGCCCCGGCAGCACAAAATTCAACGCGTGCAGTTGTGCCAGCACATGGCGCTGCACGGGCTGTGCGTCGGCATCACGCAGGTGCGCGAACCAGTCGGCCACTTTCTGCGCCGTTACTTCACGCTCCAGCACCGCGAAATCCTCCGGCCGATAGGCAATCAGCGAGATGTTCGAGGTATCGCCCTTGTCACCGGTACGGGTATGGGCAAGCTGTTGCAGGCGGATGATCATGGGCACACCTCCAGATGAACACGGGGAACGGCCAGTTCGCGCGGCAGCAACACGCTCGCCACTGCCAGCACTTCGCGTACCTGGCGGGTAGCGCCGCCGCCACCGGCCGGGCCGTTGGTGTACAGCGTCTCCACCTCATTGGCCAAGGCCTGAGCCGCCTCGCGGGTCGCGCAGCGCCCGGCAACCCGCAGGCGCACCTCCCAAGGCTCGGCCGCTGCGCCGAAGGTGCTGCCATGCAGCGAATCGACGCCCATCAGCTCACAGCGCAGCTCCTGCACGGCAACGCCGGTCAACGCCAGGCGTTGTTCGACCACCTGCCCGGCCAGCCGCGCCCGCGCCACGGCATTCGGCCCGCCATAGGACATCTGCCCTTCCCCGATCCAGCCGTCGCGGTAACCCACGGTGACTTTCAGCCGCTCTGGCCGTGACTGGCCCTGCGCACCGCTGGCCAACACCTGGTCTGGCCCCAGCAGCTCGAAAGCAACGGCGGAAAAGTCGGCAGTGACGTCCGGCGTCAGGTACCGGCTTGGGTCGTGAACTTCGTACAACAATTGTTCGGTGCAGGTGGCCACATCGATACGCCCGCCAGAGCCTGCAACCTTGCTGATACGTGCAATGCCGTCTGGGTCGATTTCGGCCAGCGGGAAACCCAGCCGCGCAAGGTCGGGCACCTCCTTGAGGCCAGGGTCGGCAAAGTAGCCACCGCTGACCTGCCCTGCGCATTCAAGCAGATGGCCAGTCAAGGTGCCCCGGCCCCGGCGTAACCAGTCGTCTTCGGCCCAGCCGAACGCATGCACCTGCGGCGCCAGAAACAGCGACGGGTCTGCAACGCGGCCGGTAATCACCACGTCGGCATCCTCGGCCAGGGCCTGAAGAATGCCTTCGACGCCCAGGTAAGCATTGGCCGACACCATCCGCTGGCCAAGTGCGCCGACGCTTGAGCCGTTATCGAGGGTCCACTCGGGGTGCGCACGCAGCACCTCAAGCACATCATCGCCCTCAACGGCCGCCACCTTGAGCCCACTCAGCCCCAGTTCACGGGCGATGGCCAGCACGTGCTGCGCCGCGGCCTGCGGGTTAGCCGCGCCCATGTTGCTGATGATGCGCAAGCGCCGCCGGCCTGGCTGGCGTACGTAGGGCAGCACGCCGCGCATACGGGCGCCAAGCAGAGGGTCGTAACCGGCCACAGGGTCAGCCAGACGTGCCTGCTGGGCCAAGGCGATGGTGCGTTCGGCCAGGCATTCGAAGATCAGGTAATCGAGCTGCCCGTCACGGGCGAGTTCGATGGCAGGTTCCAGACGGTCGCCGGAATAGCCGGCGCCCGCCCCGATTCGCAAGGTTTGCATGCTCAGAAAACTCCCAGGGCCAGCGCGGTCAGGGTCATCAGCACCGACGCGGCAAACAGAAACGGCAGGGTGAAGCGCTGATGGTCCGCAAGGTCCAGCTTGCACAGGCCCACCAGCAGGAAGGTTGCAGGTGTCAGCGGGCTTACCGGGAAGCCTGTGGTGTGCACACCCAGCAGCGAAGCCTGGGCCACCTGCACCGGGTCCACGCCCAGCGAGCGGCCAACCTCGGCGATCACCGGCATCACCCCGAAATAGAACGAGTCCGGGTCGAACAGCAGGCTCAACGGCATCGACACAAAGCCCACCAGCGCCGGGATCAGTTGGCCGTGGCCTGGCGGAATCTGTTGCACAGCCACCTCGGCCATGGCCTTGAGCATGCCGGTGCCCTGCATGATGCCGGTGAACACCCCGGCCGCCAGCAGGATACTGGCCATGGTCAGTGCGGTACGGGCGTGGGCATCGATGCGCTCGCGTTGTTGGTCGACCCGCGGGTAGTTCAGGCACAGCGCCGCCACAGTGCCGAGCATGAACATCACCACC
Source organism: Pseudomonas farsensis (assembly GCF_014268805.2). Taxonomy (GTDB): domain Bacteria; phylum Pseudomonadota; class Gammaproteobacteria; order Pseudomonadales; family Pseudomonadaceae; genus Aquipseudomonas; species Aquipseudomonas farsensis. The sequence continues at coordinate 1,840,528 of NZ_JABWRF020000001.1, read as the reverse complement.
GGGTCGACCCAGCCGGCGATCATCACCGCCATCACCAACACGGTCAGCAGCAGGTTGGGCCAGAACATCCGCGGCCGGCGCAAGGCCTGCTCCTCGCTGCTGAGTACCCGCTCGGGCGCGGTGATGTCGCCGCCCGCCAGCAGCCCCAGGCGCTTCTCTTCACGGCGGCCCAGCCACCAGGCGCAGGCAAAGACGAACGCCAGGCCCACCAGTTGCACCGGGATCAACGGCTGGAATAGTTCCGATACCGGTACATGCAGGGCGGCTGAGGAGCGCAGTACCGGCCCGGTCCAGGGCAGGAAGTTGACGCCCGCCGCCATGGCCGCAACGCAGGCCAGCACCCGTCGGTCGATGCCCAGGCGGGTGTACAGCGGCAGCATGGCCGGCACCGTCACCAGGAATGTCACCGCCCCCGAACCGTCCAGGTGCACCAGCAACGCCAGCAGTGCCGTGCCGCAGACGATCCGCGTCGGTCGCGTGCCCACGGCGCGCAGGATACGGTCGATGATCGGGTCGAGCATGCCGGCGTCGGTCATCACGCCGAAGAACAGGATGGCAAAGATGAACATGCCCACCACGGGGGCGACGTTCTTGATGCCGGTAATGATGAAGCCGCTGGTCTGCAGACCATAGCCGGCCAGCACTGCCGCGATCACCGGGAACGCGATCAGCGCCACCAGGGGCGAGATACGTTTGCTCATCACCGCAACGAGCAAAGACAGGATGGTAATGACGCCATAAAGGGCGAGCATGGGGGGACTCCGGCTTGTTTTTGTTGTTGGCCGGAGTATCAGCAAGCGTGCGACTTTGTGTAAATTGCAATTTAAAGCCAGGCACATTCGAAAAAACAAAATGAAAAACGCCCTGCAGCATATTCGCGCCTTCATCACCGTCGCCCAGCGCGGCAATTTCGCCCGCGCAGCGGACGACCTGCACCTGTCGCCCTCGGCACTGACTGTGCAGATTCGCCAGCTCGAGGAATGGCTGGGGGTGGCGTTGTTGGAGCGCAGCCCCCGCCACGTGGCACTGACCGCCGCTGGGCGCGAGGCGCTGCCGGCCATGGAGAAACTGTTGCTGGACCTGTCCAATATCGTCAGTGCAAGCCAGGGGCTGGCAGCGGTGCGGCGCGGGGTGGTCACCGTCGCCGCCCTACCCTCGCTCTGCGCCGGCGCCCTGGCCGAATGCCTGGCGCAGTTTGCCCAGAGCCACCCAGGCATTGAAGTGCGCCTGCGCGACCTGGTGGCCGAGCGCATCAATGAGCGGGTGCGCGACGCGGATGTCGATTTCGGCATTGGCGTGCGCAGCCGGCTGGGCCATGGCCTGGCATTCAGCCCGCTGCTGCGTGACCGTTTATGCCTGTTTGTACGCGCGGACCATCCACTGGCCGAGGGCGCGCTGACATTGGCGGCGCTGGATGACCAACCGATGATCCTCACTGGCCGCGACAGCAGCGTGCGCGCGCAGATCGAGCAAGTGTTCAGCGAGCGCGGGCTGCGCCTGCGGGCGGTGATGGAAGCCAATTACATGTCGACGGTGCTTGCCCTGGTGCGCAACGGGTTGGGCATCACCCTGCTGCCCGAGTCGGCGGACGATGGCGAAGGGCGGCTGGTGCGCAGGGCCTTGCCAGAGCCGGGCCTTGAGCGCGAGCTTGGGGTCATCACCCGTAGCGAAAGCAGCCTGTCGCCTGCGGCTGCGCGGTTGCTGGAGTGTTTGCAGGGCATCAACCTGTAGACTGGGTAACTGCTGTGCAAGCCCGCCCTGGCCTCATCGCAGGCTGTCGCCAGCTCCCACAGGGTATGGGTCAAGGCACAATATCGAGGCTAGACACATTCACTGTGGGAGATTCTATGGTTTTGTACAACCCTGTTTTCGCCAGACAGATCTCCTTGTGGCGAGCGGGCTTGCCCCGCGTTGGGCTGCGCAGCAGCCCCATGGGTTTTCAGGGCTGCTGCGCAGCCCAACGCGGGACAAGCCCGCTCGCCACAACTATCTATCGTTTCCCACAGGATCGGGTACAACCAGCAATGTTGCGGTTGAGCACGGTCCCTGTGGGAGCTGGCCACAGCCTGCGATGAGGCCAGGGCGGGCTCGCACAAAACCATAGAATCTCCCACAGGATCTGGGCACCCAAAGGTGCCAGCGAGGCATTTCACCGTTACAATGCCCGCCTTACCGTGACCGCCCGAACCATAACGACATGTCCCTTCCAAAGAATCACCTGGAACTGCTCAGCCCTGCCCGTGACGTGAGCATCGCCCGCGAAGCGATCCTGCACGGCGCTGACGCCATCTATATCGGCGGCCCAAGCTTCGGCGCGCGCCACAATGCCTGCAACGAGGTCGGCGATATCGCCGAACTGGTCGAGTTTGCCCGGCGCTATCACGCGCGGGTGTTCACCACCATCAATACCATCCTGCACGACAACGAGCTGGAGCCGGCGCGCAAGCTGATTCACCAGCTGTACGACGCAGGCGTCGACGCGCTGATCGTGCAAGACCTCGGCGTGATGGAACTGGATATCCCGCCCATCGAGCTGCACGCCAGCACCCAGACCGACATTCGCACCCTGGCACGGGCGCGCTTTCTCGACCAGGCCGGCTTCTCGCAGCTGGTGCTGGCCCGCGAGCTGAACCTGCAAGAAATCCGCGCCATCGCCGCCGAAACCGATGCGGCCATCGAATTCTTCATCCACGGGGCGCTGTGCGTAGCGTTCTCCGGGCAGTGCAACATCTCCCATGCCCAGACCGGGCGTAGCGCCAACCGTGGCGACTGCTCCCAGGCCTGCCGCCTGCCGTATACCCTCAAGGACGACCAGGGCCGTGTGGTCGCCTTCGAGAAGCACCTGCTGTCGATGAAGGACAACAACCAGACCGCCAACCTGCGCGACCTGGTCGACGCCGGCGTGCGCTCGTTCAAGATCGAAGGCCGTTACAAGGACATGGGCTATGTGAAGAACATCACCGCCCACTACCGCAAAGAGCTCGACGCCATCCTGGAAGACCGCCCGGCCCTGGCCCGCGCTTCCAGCGGCCGTACCGAGCACTTCTTCGTGCCCGACCCGGACAAGACCTTCCACCGCGGCAGCACCGACTATTTCGTCAGCGACCGCAAGATCGATATCGGCGCGTTCGACTCGCCGACCTTCACCGGCCTGACCGTGGGTGTGGTAGAAAAAGTCGGCAAGCGCGACCTGCTGGTGGCAACCGAGGTACCACTGAGCAACGGCGACGGCCTCAACGTGCTGGTCAAGCGCGAAGTCATCGGTTTCCGGGCAAACATCGCCGAGCTCAAGAGCGAGTCGCAAGAGGACGGCCAGAAGCGCTACCGCTACCGCGTCGAGCCCAACGAAATGCCCGAGGGCCTGTACAAGCTGCGCCCCAACCACCCGTTGTCGCGCAACCTCGACCACAACTGGCAGCAAGCGCTGCAACGCACCTCGGCGGAGCGCCGCGTCGGCATCGAGTGGCACGCGGTATTGCGTGAGCAGCGCCTGATGCTCACTGCCAGCAGTGAAGAGGGTTTGAGCGTGCAGGTGGCACTGGACGGGCCGTTCGGCGCCGCCAACAAGCCGCAGCAAGCGCTGGAGCAACTGCACGACCTGCTCGGCCAGCTCGGCACCACCATGTACCACGCCAGCGCCATCGAACTGGATGCGCCGCAGGCGTTCTTCATCCCCAACTCGCAACTCAAGGCCCTGCGCCGCGAAGCCATCGAGGCGCTGACCGAAGCACGCATCAAGGCCCACCCACGCGGCAGCCGCAAGGCCGAAACCACCCCGCCACCGGTCTACCCTGATTCGCACTTGTCGTTCCTGGCCAACGTCTATAACCAAAAGGCGCGGGACTTCTATCACCGCCACGGCGTACAACTGATCGATGCGGCCTACGAGGCCCACGAAGAGCACGGCGAAGTACCGGTGATGATCACCAAGCACTGCCTGCGCTTCTCGTTCAATCTGTGCCCGAAACAGGCCAAGGGTGTGACTGGCGTGCGCACCAAGGTGGCACCGATGCAACTGATTCAGGGCGATGAAGTGCTGACCCTCAAATTCGACTGCAAGCCGTGCGAAATGCACGTGGTGGGCAAGATGAAAAGCCACATCATCGACCTGCCTACCCCAGGCAGCGCGGTGGCGCAGGTGGTCGGGCACATCAGCCCGGAAGACCTGCTCAAGACCATCCCGCGCGCGCCGCACTAAGCGCCGTTAGCGGTCACCGGTATGCTGTGGGGGCATACCGGTGGCAATGCGCCTGCACCTGCTCTTCTGTGCCACACCTGCTATGGTTTCCCCACACAAAAACAAGACACAGGAGCGCCCATGTCAGCGCCCGCCTCCCGCGCCAGCGAGCTGGCCGCCTTCATCGACTGTCACCTGCCCGGCCGCAGCCTTGCGCCCGACGCACTGATTGCCGAGTCCTGGTATCGCAGTATCAAGCAGCACCACCTGGACCCCGCCCAGCGCCATATAGACAATCTGCTTGGCGCCGCCGAGGTTCGCGAGCATCAGGCTCGCCATGAGGCCTGGCTGAACCTTGCAGGCCTCGGCCTCAACGGCCTTGCCCAGCGGGTGGCGCCGGCAGGCTTTGCGGTGCTGCTGAGCGACCGCAACGGCATTACCCTCGATGCCCGCTTACCCGCCGACACCCTGCGCTACACCCGTGCAGGGCTGGTGGCCGGGGCCTGCTGGGACGAGTCGATTGCGGGCACCAACGGCATCGGTACGGCGCTTGCGGCAGGCCAGGCGTTGACCATTCACCGCGAGGAGCACTTTCTGGCGAGCAATGCCCAGCTCAGCTGCTCGGTATCGCCTCTGTTCGATGCACAGAATCAGTTGCTGGGCTGCCTCAACGCTACCTGCCTGCACGCCGAGGGCCCCAAGCAGGCGCAGCATCTGACCCTGCAACTGGTAAGCCTGTATGCGCGGATGATCGAGGACACGCATTTTCGCCACTGCTACCGCGACGGCCTGACGCTAGCGCTGAGCCCTGGCGGCGGCCTCGAAGACCTCGCAGCCGGCCAGTTGCTGGCGCTGGACGACAGCGGCCGCGTTATCGGTGCCAACCGCGCCGCGTTCATCTGCCATTCCCAGGCACTGCTAGGCATGCGCATCGAGCAATTGTTGCCGGCCAGCATCGACCAACTGCTCGACCTTACCTATGGCGGGGCCCGGGGTGTGACACTGCGTAGCCACGCTGGCCAGCAGCCGCTGAATATCGGCCTGCGCGTGCCCGCCGGCTACCGCCCGGCCAAAGCCAAAGTCATCGCCACAGCAACTCGCAACACCAGCCACCCCGATCTCGATACCCTGGCTGGCAGCGACGCTCAGTTGCAACAGGCCGTGCGCCGCCTGCGCAAGGTACTGGACAAGGACATCGCCATTTTGCTCGGCGGTGAAACCGGTACCGGCAAGGAGGCCTTCTCCCGCGCCCTGCATCATGCCAGTGAGCGTCGCGCCGGGCCTTTCGTGGCGCTGAACTGCGCGGCCATCCCCGAATCACTGATCGAAAGCGAGCTGTTTGGCTACCGCGCCGGCAGCTTTACCGGGGCCAACCGCAAAGGCATGAAGGGCAAGCTCGAACAGGCCCATGGCGGCACGCTGTTCCTTGATGAAATTGGCGACATGCCTGCGCACCTGCAAACCCGCCTGCTGCGAGTGCTGGCTGAGCGCGAGTTGGTGCCACTGGGGGCCGAGGCCCCGGTCCCGCTGGATATCCAGGTGATCAGTGCCACGCACCAGGACCTGGCGGCAATGATAGCCAGCAAGGGTTTTCGCGAAGACCTGTACTACCGGCTCAGCGGCCTGCGCGTGCAACTGCCGCCGCTGCGCGAGCGTGGCGACCGCGAGGCGTTGATCGAGCGTTTGCTGGCAACCCAGCCAGTGGCGCTTAGCCCTGAAGCGCGAGATTGCTTGCTGGGGTATCACTGGCCGGGGAACGTGCGGCAACTGATCAACGTGCTGCGCTCGGCTATGGCGCTGGCTGAAGATGGCCTGATAGACGCCGATTGCTTGCCTGAGGAACTGCTGATGAGGCCTCACGCAAGCCGGCCAAAAGCGCTGGAGCAGCAGGTTGGGCAAGTTGAGGCCGAGCACTTGTTGCAGGTGCTGCTACAAGTACGCTGGAACATGAGCGCAGCCGCGCAGACCGCAGGCATCTCACGCTCTACGCTTTACCGCAAGATGAAGCTGTACGGGATTGTGCAGCCTAATCTGCAGGTTTGAAGGGCAGTGCATCTTCTACCGCTGGAGATCTGCTTTTTTGTGGCAAGCAGGCTGTAGTGGCGAGCGGGCTTGCCCCGCGTTGGGCTGCGAAGCAGCCCTGAAACCCACAACCAAGGGCAGGGCCGCTCTGCAGCCCAACGCGGGGCAAGCCCGCTCGCCACAAAGCGATTGTTCTGGGGCCGAGGAGCTGTGGCCGCGAAGGGCCGCAGGGCGGCCCCAATTGGCCGGCTCACCCTTGTATGTAAACCACCTGGGTGCGGGTGTACTCATACAGCCCATGCTTGCCATCCGCCCCGCCGATCCCCGACTTGCGCGCCCCGGCGTGGAAACCCTGCATGGCCTCGAAGTTCTCGCGGTTGATGTAGGTCTCGCCAAAGTCGATCTCGCGGCTGGCGCGCAGCGCCGCATTGAGGTCGCGGGTGTACAGCGATGAAGTCAGGCCATATTCGCTGTCGTTGGCCAGGGCAATCGCCTCGTCCAGGTCATGCACCACCTGAATCGGCAACACCGGCCCGAAGATCTCCTTGCGCATGATTTCCATGTCGGCCTTGCACCCGGCGAGCACCGTCGGCTGGTAATGAAAACCGGCACCAAGGTCCGCCACCTTGCCGCCGAGCACCACCTGGGCGCCCTGCCCGGCTGCCGTGCGTACCATCTGCGCCACCTTGTCCAGCCCGGCCTGGTTGATCAATGGGCCCATGTCCAGGTCGGCATCCCGCGATGGGTCGCCGTAACGGACCGACGACATCGCGTGCGCCACCTTGTCGATGAAGGCATCTGCCGCCTGGCGCTGCACATACACACGCTCGGCGCAGTTGCACACCTGCCCGGTATTGATCACCCGCGAGGCGACGATCGCCCTCACTGCCAGGTCCAAGTCAGCATCGGCGAGCACGATCGCCGGGGCCTTGCCGCCCAGCTCCAGGTTGAGCTTGGTGATGTTCGGCGCTGCCGCTGCCATGATGCGGGCGCCAGTGGCAACGCTGCCGGTAAAGCTCACAAGGTCCACCCCCGGGTGGCTCGACAGCCCATGGCCGACACTTGCACCACGCCCGCCAACCACATTGAACACACCAGCCGGCAGGTCGGTCTGGGCCACCAGCCGGGCGAATTCATAGCAGTTGATCGGGGTTTCTTCGCTGGGCTTGATCACGATGGTATTGCCGGTGATCAGCGCCGGCGCCATCTTGCGTGCGATCAAGAAAAACGGAAAGTTCCACGGCAGAATGCCGGCCACCACGCCTAATGGCTTGCGCAGCAGGAAAATATGTTCGCCTGCGCGGTCACTGGTCAGCACCTCACCCTCAAGGCGTCGTGCCCACTCTGCCATGTAGTCCAGGTAATCCGCGGTGAAGGCTACCTCGACCTGTGCCAGCGCCTGCACTTTGCCACCTTCATGGGTGATGAGACGCGCCAGAGGTTCAGCATTGGCGCGGATTTTCGCCGCGATCTGGCGCAGGAAGCCTGCCCGTTCGATGGCGGGGCGCGCAGCCCATGCCGGTTGCGCCCGCCTTGCAGCGTTAACCGCTTGCTCTACGTGGTCGGCCGATGTTTCTGGAACATGGGCCAGCAGCTCACCGTTGGCGGGGTTGAAAACCTCGATGTGCTCGGCGCTGGCCACGAAGACGTTGTCGATGAAGTTCTGATAGGTGGCTTCCGTCATGTCGGTGTCACTCCTGGGTATGGTTATCGGCAAGCGGCTGGGTGGCAGGCTTGGCGCTGAAACGCTGCCAGGCATCGCCCTCGGTCTGCAGGTCATGGGCGCGCTTGATCAGGTAGTCGTGCAGTTTGGCCACCTCGTCAGGCTTGAGGCGGTCGGCGAACGAGGGCATGCCATCGGGGATGCGCCCTCCGTACAGGATGCTGAGAAACATCTGGTGCTTTTCGGCGCTGAGCTTGCGCAGGTCGGGCAATACACCGCCGCTGACGGCGTGGATACCGTGGCACTGTGAACAGTTGCCGTCATACAGCGCGGCACCTGCGGCAATGGTCTGCGCATCACCGGTCTGCGCCGGTGGCTTGGGCGCATCGGCCGGCGCTGGCGGTTCGTGCAGCGTGGCGGTGCCGCCCAGCTTGTAGGTGAGCACCTGGGCGAACGGCTGAACCCCGGCGCGCAAGCTCAGCGCACCGGCAAAGGTGCTGAACGCCCCACCCCAGCCAGCCATGAAGGTCACGTACTGCTCGCCGTCTACCGAATAGGTGATCGGGGCCGCCATCACGCCACTGGCGGCGGGCGACTCCCATAGCTTTTTGCCGGTCTCGGCCGCGTAGGCGATCACCCGGCCATCGGCGCTACCCTCGAACACCAGGTTGCCGGCAGTGCTCAAGGTGCCGCCGTTGAAGATGGTGATGTAGGGGACTTCCCAGGCCGGCGCCTGTTTGACCGGGTCCCAGGCAATCAGCTTGCCGGACCAGGTCTTGGCCATTTCCAGCAGGCCGTCCGGGCCTTCAGGCATCATGCCGGTGCGCAGTCCCAGCTGGTAGACGCTCTTGAAGGGGTGGCGCTTGGGCGCTTCGGGGATATGTTCGTAGTACGCCGACATGATGTGCGCCGGGATGTACACCAGGCCCGTCTGCGGGTTGTAAGACATCGGGTGCCAGTCGTGTGCGCCCCAGAACGCCGGGGTGACCAGCTTGCGCTTGCCATCCTTCCAGTAGGCGGCGGCCTGGTCATCGACAATGGGCCGGCCAGTCTTCATGTCGATGCCCTTGGCCCAGTTCACCGGCACGATGTTCTTCGCTGACAGCAGTTCGCCGGTCTTGCGGTCAAGCACATAGAAGAAACCGTTTTTCGGCGCCTGCATCAGCACCTTGCGCTGGCGGCCGTCGATGGGCAGCTCGGCCAGGATCATGTGCTGGGTGGCGGTGAAGTCCCAGGCGTCACCGGGAGTTGTCTGGTAATGCCAGGCGTATTCGCCGGTATCGGCGTTGACCGCGACGATGGATGACAGGAACAGGTTGTCGCCCTTCGCCTGGCTGCGCCATTTCGGGTCCCACAGCGAGCCGTTGCCTACGCCTATGTACAACAGGTTCAGCTCGGGGTCGTAGGCAAACGAATCCCAGGCAGTGCCGCCGCCACCCTGCTCGACGAACGCATCGCCATGCCAGGTCTTGGCGGCGATGGCCATGGCTTTGTCCTCCGGTGGCAGTTTCGGGTCGCCGGGCACGGTAAAGAAGCGCCACACTTGCTTGCCGGTCTCCGCGTCATAGGCGGTGACATAGCCGCGTACGCCAAACTCGGCGCCGCCGTTGCCGATCACCACCTTGCCGTTGACCACCCTCGGCGCCCCGGTAATGGTGTAGCTGCGGGCATGATCGCTGCGGGTGTCCACCGACCACACGCGCTTGCCGGTCTTGGCATCGATTGCCTCCAGCCGGCCATCCAGCACCCCCACGTAGACCTTGCCCTGCCACACCGCCACACCACGGTTGACGGCATCGCAACAGGCCTCACCGGCGCGCTGGCGGTCCGATTTCGGGTCGTATTTCCACAGCAGCTTGCCGTTGCGCGCATCCAGGGCGTAAACCACCGAGAACGGCCCTGTGGTGTACATCACGCCGTCGACCACAATCGGCGTCGCCTCGACGCCACGGTCCAGGTCGAGCTTGTAGCTCCAGGCCAGCCCGAGCTGGTTGACGTTGCTCTGGTCGATGTTCTTCAGCGGGCTGAAGCGCTGCTCGTCGTAGGTGCGGCCGTGGCTCATCCAGTTGCCGGGCTCCTTGTCGGCGGCAATGATGCGTGCACCGTCCACCTCGGCGGCGTGACTGGGTAGCAGGCAGGACAGGCTAAGGGCAATGGCAAGGGGCAAGACACTCGGCAACAGCCGGCGATGCGGGCCGGATTGGGTCATGGCTGGTTCTCCGTTCTTGTTATGGCGACAGCTCAGCAGAGCGTCGCAAGAACCCAGAGCAATGCCTGTGCCACGGGGGCATAACGCGGCTGTAATGCCGGTGGCAGACGGCTTGGTGCCGGCTGCATGAGGCGCTGTAGTTCAGGCCAGACTGTCGCAGCCGTGGCACACCTGGCGCGGCGCTGACACAGCTGTGTCAGCCTGGAATGCCGGCGAAACCTTTCAAAGCGCCTGGCTTGTGTGTAAAAACAGCAGACCTACCTCTGCGATGAAAGGATTCCCGGCAATGAAATACCGCCCTCTTGGCACCTCTGGCCTGCAGGTCTCGGCCCTGACCCTCGGCAGCATGATGTTTGGCGAGCAAACCAGCACCGAGGACTCGCTGCGCATCATCGACAAGGCCTGGGACCAGGGCATCAACTTTGTCGACACTGCCGATGTGTACAACGCCGGGCGCTCCGAAGAAATCGTCGGTGAGGCCGTGGCGCGCAATCGCCATGAGTGGATCGTCGCCTCCAAGGCCGGCTACGGCCCGGTCGACGGCGTGCCTAACCGCAGCGGCCTGTCGCGCAAGCACCTGTTCAATGCCATCGAGGCCACCCTGACGCGCATGGGCACCGATTACCTGGATATCTACTACCTGCACCGCGAAGACCACAGCGTGCCGTTGGAAGAGACCGTGCGCACCATTGGCGACCTGTTGGCGCAAGGCAAGATCCGCTACTGGGGCGTGAGCAACTTCCGTGGCTGGCGCATCGCCGAAATTTGCCATGTGGCCGATACACTCGGCGTTGCCAAACCGGTGGTCAGCCAACCGCTCTATAACATCGTCAATCGCCAGGCCGAGCCTGAGCAACTCACCGCTGCAGCCTTCCACGGGCTTGGCGTGGTGCCGTTCAGCCCGCTGGCGCGCGGCGTGCTCAGCGGCAAGTACGCACCCGGCTCCACGCCGGATGCCGGCAGCCGTGCCGGGCGCCAGGACAAGCGCATCATGGAGGTGGAATGGCGCCAGGAATCACTGAGCATCGCCCGCCAGGTCCAAGCCTATACCGAAGCCAAGGGCGTGGGCATCGTCGAGTTCGCCATTGCCTGGGTGCTGAACAACAAACTGATCAGCTCGGCCATCGTCGGGCCGCGCACCGAGGCGCAATGGGACACTTACGCCGGTGCCCTGGAGGTCAAGGTAACGGCTGAAGACGAGGCCTTCATCGACTCGCTGGTGACGCCGGGGCATGCTTCGACGCCTGGCTTCAACGACGTGGCGCACTTTGTCAGCGGGCGCTTGCCCCGCGGGTGAACGTTGTTGGGCGTGCCGCTGTTGCATGCCCCTATATTCCCCATTGGGGACGTTGACGCCGGGGTACCGGTCCCCCCTTTCCCCAATCACCCCTGTATCTTGCGCACCATCCAATTCAACCTGCGATGGTGCTCAATGAAACTGTTCGAACCGCTCAAGCTCGGCCCCCTCACCCTGCCCAACCGGGTATTCATGGCGCCGCTGACGCGACTGCGCAGCCGCGAGCCGGGTGATGTGCCGACGCCGCTGATGGCCGAGTACTACACCCAGCGTGCCAGCGCCGGGCTGATCATCACCGAAGCGACGCAGATTTCCTTCCAGGCCAAAGGCTATTCAGGCTCGCCGGGCATTCACAGTGCCGAGCAGATCGCCGCCTGGCGCCAGGTCAATGAAGGTATTCACGGCGCTGGTGGCCACAGCGCGGTGCAGGTGTGGCACACCGGGCGCGTTTCGCACACATCCTTGCAACCCGGTGGTGCAGCGCCTGTGGCACCTTCGGCGCTGCCTGCCGATGCACGCACCACGCTGCGCGACGAGCACGGCCAATTGATGCGCGTCGAAACCTCCACCCCACGTGCCCTGAGTGAGGCCGAAATCGCTGAAATTGTCGGGGACTTCGGCCAGGCGGCAGCTAATGCCCGCGAGGCCGGCTTCGATTTCATCGAACTGCACGCCGCCCACGGGTACCTGCTGCACCAGTTCCTCACGCCCAGCGCCAACCTGCGTGAAGACCGCTACGGCGGCAGCGTCGAAAACCGCGCACGGATTGTGCTGGAGGCGGTAGACGCCGCCATCGCGCAATGGAGCGCCGACCGGGTGGGCATCCGTATTTTCCCGCTGGGGGGCTTCAACGGCGTCGACAACGGGGAAGACCAGGAAGCTGCGGGCCTGTACCTGATTGGCGAACTGGCCAAGCGCAACCTGGCCTACCTGCACTTGTCAGAGCCAGACTGGTCGGGCGGCAAACCGCTGCGCGACGAGTTCCGCAAGGCGATCCGTGCGGTCTACCCAGGGGTCATCGTAGCGGCTGGTGCATACACGGCTGAAAAAGCAGAAGACTTGCTGAACCGTGGCCTGATCGACGCTGCGGCATTCGGCCGGGCGTTTATCGCCAACCCTGACCTGGTGGAGCGTTTACAGCAGCAAGCGCCGCTGAACGAGCATCGGGCGCAGTTCGACTATGCCAATGGTGCTGAAGGCTATACCGATTACCCGGTAATGCAGAAGGCGTAACGCCCGCAACGGCCGTGAGGCCGGCATAAAAAAGCCTGAACTGCATGACAGTTCAGGCTATGGCACAAGGGCTGTGCGTTGGCTTACTCAGGACGCACTTGAGCGGCTTGCATGCCCTTTTGCCCTTTTTCAGCGACGAAGCTGACGGTCTGGCCTTCTTTCAAAGACTTGAAACCATCCGACTCGATCGCCTTGAAGTGGACGAACAGGTCATCGCCACCACCCTGAGGGGTGATGAACCCGAAACCTTTCTCGTCGTTAAACCACTTCACTGTGCCGGTCTGTCTGTTGGACATGCTCTGAATCCTCATTCATTAACTGTGTTTCTTCATTACGAGGCTTGCAGATGCAAACCTCGGTAACCGCATCTTGCGCGCATCCGCGCAACGGTTCCACTGGCATTATTAACAGTGGTTCCGTTGGTCAGTGTAGACGGGCTTTCAAACTTCCCAAGGCACTCCGTGCTGCCAGCTTTCTACCAGCAGATCGATGAACCCGCGCACCCTTGGCGACAGGTGGCGTTTGCTCGGGTACACGATGCGAATGGGGTCGGCAGGTGGGCGGTATTGTTGCAGCACCTCCACAAGCGTGCCGGCGCGCAAGTCGTCGCCCGTGATGTAGGTAGGCAGTTGAATCAGCCCGAACCCCGCCCGCGCGCCGTCGAGCAGCGCTTCGGAGCTGTCGATGTTCAGCCGCCCAGGCTCTTCGCACAGATGCAGGCCTGCTTCGGTATGAAAACGCCAGGGGCTGGACTTTTCACCCACCAGAAACGCGATCTTGTCATGCCCGTACAGGTCCGCCGGCACCTGCGGCGTGCCGTGGGCGGCCAGGTAGTCGGGCGAGGCGCAAGTGACGTAGCGCTGCCAGGCCACGGTGCGGGTCAGCAGTTGCGAGTCTTCTTTAGGCGCACCGATACGCACCGCGACGTCTACGCCCTCTTCGACCAGGTCGACAAAACGGTCAGTGAAGCGAATATCGGCACGCAGCTCGGGCCAGCGCTTGAGGTAGCGGTCAAGCAGCGGCAATACATGGCGCTGGCCGAACGACAGCGGTGCGGTCAGGCGCAGGGTGCCGGTGGGCTTACCCCGGCGCTGGGCCATGGTGGTATCGACCTCATCGAGGTCATCGAGAATCTGCTGCCAGCGTTCGAAAGCCACCTGCCCTTCATCGGTCAGGCTCAGCTTGCGCGTGGTGCGGTTGAGCAGGCGCACCGCCATGCGCGCTTCCAGGCGGGCGATGCTTTTACCCACCGCCGAACGGGTCAGGCCAAGGCTTGCACCCGCGGCGGTGAAGCTGCCGGCCTTCACGGCGCTGACAAAGGCGGCGATGTCGCCGAAGCGGTTGGGTTCCATGGGGCATTCCGGTTGGCACAGCCCTGCAAGATGGGTGCAAATCGGCGTATTGCAAGGCTCAGCGGATAATCAGCCGATAGGCAACGGCCCGTGTTTCACGACCGTTGGGGTACCCTGCGAAAATCACCTGCTCTTCGCCGGCCTTGGGGCCTGCGGTATACACGTAGCGATTGATCGGTTTGGGTGCGCTGATGCGGTATTCGCGGTGCAGGCGGCCCAGCTTGTCCGGGTGGATAGCGCCCATTTTTTCGACCGGCGTCCAGCGCTCAAGCCAGGTCTTGCGGCCTTCGGCTGTGGTGTAGTCGTGTATGACGCAGCGCTCGCCGCGCTTGAGTTGCACCGGGATTACCCAGTTGCCGAACTGCTCGTCCTTGTACGCTTTGTCAACCTGCACCTCGCAAGCCATTGTGGGGCCTGCCAGAAGCGCCAGGGACAACAGGTAACGGTTCATGTAAAGCTCCTTGAGTGCTGATGAAGATCAAAGGCCGGGCAAACCTGTTCCGGCCTCATCGCCGGCTGTCGCCAGCTCCCACAGGATCTGGACAAGGCCTCAATGTTGCGACTGTGCGCGATCGCTGTGGGAGATTCTATGGTTTCGGGCAAGTCGCTTTTGATTGTGTAGGAGCGGCCTTGTGTCGCGATGGGCTGCGAAGCAGCCCCAGGATCTGTGCACCCACCAGAATCGCTGGGGCTGCTTCGCAGCCCATCGCGACACAAGGCCGCTCCTACAATGACCGCGTAAAACGGCACCGATATAGCGACAAGCCCCATTCCGTGGGAGCTGGCGACAGCCTGCGATGAGGCCAGTGCAGGCTGGTGATCAATGCCGGGCTCCAGCGGCATGCCCTTCCGGCTGCGCCGCCCAGGCGGCCAACGGCAAAGGTGGCTGCTGGGTGAAGATGCGCTGCCAGACCAACCTCAGCTTCTGCCCATCGAACAGCGAGGCGGCGCCGCCACCGACCCAGCCGCGCGGCTGGATCACCACCCATTGCCCAGTGTTGTCGCGCTCGGCCATTTGGAAACGGAAAGTGTAATTGCCAGGTATGCCCATGCGCAGGTCAGTCACCACCAACGCATCCCCCACCACGTCGTAGCGCAGCCAGTCGTCGGTGAACCAGCGCAACCGATCGTGCAACGGATCGCCATCCAGCACCTTGCCCGCCGCTAGATTTCGCGGCAGCCGCAGCAATTCGGGCGGCTCGCTGTCGAACCAACTGCTCACCGCTTCGTAGTAATCGCCCTCCGGGGTTTTGGCCAGCCCCCGCCAGACCAAGGTTGTGAACGCGATAGGGACAGCACGCATTTCGGTAACCGCGATCCCCTGCTGCTCGAATGCGGCGTTCAAGCGCTGTTCGGCAGCCATGCGCCCGGCAAGGCCGAAGCCCAGGTAAGCGGTACTGAAGGCAAGGGCGATGGACAAAACCCCGACTGCCCTGCCCTGCAAGCCTTTCGCCACGGCGTAGAACACCGCCGCCAGCAAGGGCACGGTATAGACCGGGTCGATAATGAACACTGCTGCCCAGCTTTGCGGCGTGATTTGCAGCGGCCACAGCAGTTGAGTGCCATATACTGTGAGCGCATCCAGCACCGGGTGGGTGATCAGCACCAGCCAGAACGCGATGAAACAACGCCCCAAGGTATAGCCCTTTTGTGGCCACATTCTACAGACCAGCCACGCCAGTAACAGCGCCATGGCCGTGAGCACGAACACCGAATGGGTCAGGCCACGGTGGAAGGTCATCTGCGACACGGGGTCGGCATAGCGGACCAGTACGTCAAGGTCGGGGACGGTGGCGAGGGCTGCGCCGTACAGCAATGCGCGACGGCCCTGGATACGGCCCAGGACCGCGCCCTGCAGGGCCGCGCCGAGGACGGCTTGGGTGAGAGAGTCCATGGACAGGTTCCGGAAAAACGATGCAGGGAAACTACCCGTAACCTGTCGAACGGTGCAAATGGCGTCTTGTATCAGCAAAGCTCTATTTTTATCTATACCTGTCCAATACCCCAATAGCGCGGCAGCCGCAGCACTCAATGAACGCCATAGCAATTACCCATTGAACACGCAGCCCAGGGTGCAGTAAGCTCGGGCTCATTCACTGGAGAGCATCATGTCGATACCCGCCCGCAACCTCGCCAAACACATCGGTCGCCCTGCGCACCGCGTGCTGGCCGTTGCCGCTCGTAACGCTGCTGCCTGCTCCTATTTTGGGTATTGGTTTAGCCACTAGGCGCCGATACCTACCCGGCGCCCACCTTCGAGGGGCCGCCGAACATGAGAATACTCAAACCCCCGGTCGGCTCCCCGACCGGGGGTTTTGCTTTTTCGGGCTTTGACTTTCAACATTTTTATTGAGGACAGCTTCATGACTTACATCACTTATGCCTACCCAAGCACCTACGCATGGCGATTTAGCCAATCCCGTTCGGGCCAGCCTGCCGCCTCCGTTCGGTCGATTTCCGGTGGCACTGCCGCGCCTCAACCGAATTTGACGATCTGTCGAACACCTCGATAGGGCCGACCGCGCGGGCCTGAACCCGCCGTCCGCCCAGGGAAATAACACCATGCACGCCTCGAACCTCGCCCTGACCCAACCGCAAGCCGCCAATACCAGCGTCAGCAAACGCCTGCCAAGCCCGCACCTGCTCAAGCAGCAGATGCCACTGTCCAGCGAACTCACCCAGCAAGTCCATAGCCAACGCCAGGCCATCCGCGCCATCCTCGAAGGCCGCGACCCGCGCCTGTTGGTGGTGGTCGGCCCGTGCTCGCTGCACGACCCACGCTCCGCCCTTGAATACGCCGACCGCCTGGCTGAACTCAGCCGCGAGGTGGATGACAAGCTGTTGCTGGTGATGCGCGCCTACGTCGAAAAGCCACGTACCACGGTGGGCTGGAAAGGCCTGGCCTACGACCCGCACCTTGATGGCAGCGACGATATGCACGCAGGCATCGCGCTGTCCCGCGGGCTGATGCTGAGCATGATCGAGCGCGGCTTGCCGGTCGCCACCGAGCTGCTGCAACCGGTGGCAGCCGGTTACTTCGACGACCTGCTGGGCTGGGCGGCCATTGGTGCGCGCACCACCGAATCGCAGATCCACCGCGAGATGGTCAGCGGCCTGGAGCTGGCGGTGGGCTTCAAGAACGGCACCGATGGCGGCATTGGCATCGCCTGTGACGCCATGCGCAGCGCCGCGCACCCGCATCGCCACTTCGGCATGGATGCACAGGGCTACCCGGCAATCATCGAGAGCCTTGGCAACCCGGACACTCATCTGGTGCTGCGCGGTGGCCATCAGGGGCCGAATTACGATGCTGCAAGTATTGCCCTGGCGCGCCAGGGGCTGGCCAAGGCTGGGCTGGCAGCACGGATCATGGTCGATTGCAGCCATGCCAACAGCGGCAAGGACCCCACGCGGCAGCCGGCGGTGTTCGAGGATGTCTTGCAGCAACGCCTGGATGGCGACCGTTCGCTGGTCGGGGTCATGCTCGAAGGCCACCTGTTCGACGGCTGCCAGGCGCTGGGCAAGGGCGCGCTGAAATACGGCGTGTCGATCACTGACGCATGCTTGGGGTGGGCATCGACAGAGGCCCTGCTGCGCGGGGCGGCACAACGTTTGTAGTGCCCGGCATCGCTATCGCACAGAGCGTTATACCTACTGAGGGAGCGGGCTTGCCCCGCGATGCGCAAGCATGACCTCCGTCATTGCTCTTGCTGCCGCAAAGTGGACTGCCTTCAAGAAATTGGACACCCATTCAATTCCTGGGCGCAGTCCGCCGGCCTGAGTCAGGGGATGAGGGTTTGCTCTACGGCGAGACACGCCCCAGGCAAGTGCGTTAGTCTTGCCCTTTTTCACCCAAGGAGCAGCTCTCATGGCCAAAGCCACCGCCCGCCACATCCTCGTCAGCAGCGAAGACAAGTGCAACGAACTCAAAGCCCAGATCGAAGCAGGCGCCGATTTCGCCGAAGTCGCCAAGGCCAACTCCACCTGCCCGTCCAGCCGCCAAGGCGGTGACCTGGGCTCGTTCGGCCCGGGCCAGATGGTCAAAGAGTTCGACACCGTGGTGTTCAGCGCCCCGGTCAACACCGTGCAAGGCCCGGTGAAAACCCAGTTCGGTTATCACCTGCTCGAAGTGACCAGCCGCCAGGACTGAGTCATCACAGCCGATGAGCAGCCCTATGGGGGCGGGCTTGCCCGCGAATGCGTCCAGCCAGGCATTATTGTCGCCTGCACGACCGCCTTCGCCGGCAAACCGGCTTTCACAGGGTTTGGCGGCAGTAGCACTGTTATGTTCAGCATTCACCGCCCTCGCCGCCCCCAGCCACGCCCTCACCGTCTACGGTGAAGCCCCTCGCTACAACGCAAGCTTTCAGCACTTCGACTACGTCCACCCCGACGCCCCCAAAGGCGGCAGCCTGCGCCGCTCGGCCATCGAAATCGGCCAGTTCGACCATATCCTCCCTTTTATAGACAAAGGCACCGGCGTCAGTGAAGTCGACGGCTGGCTGTACGCGCCCTTGGCCGTGCGCTCGTTCGATGAGCCTTACAGCGTTTATGGCTTGATCGCCCGCACCCTGGAACGCGGGCCGGACGATGCCTGGCTGCGTGTGGACATCGACCCACGCGCCACCTTCGCCGATGGCAAGCCGGTGCGGGCCGAAGACGTACGCTTTACCTTCGAACTGCTGATGAGCAAGGGCAGCCTCAAGTACCGCACGTTATTCGCCGAGGTCAGTGCGGTCATCGTCGAGGGCCCGCGACGAGTGCGTTTCGACCTGCGAACACCGCACGGTCGCACCCTGGCGCTGGATATTGCCACCCTGCCGGTGCTGCCTGAGCACGACTGGCAGCAGCGCGATTTTGCCAACGGTGGCGGTTTCGACAAGCCGGTCGGCAGCGGGCCTTACCGGATCAGCCGCATCGACAACGGCCGCAGCATCACCTTTGAACGCGACCCCCAGTGGTGGGCCCGTGACCTGCCCGTAAGCCGGGGGCGCTTCAACTTCCAGCGCATCCGCCTGGAATACTTCGGCGACACCGAAGTCGCCCGCCAGGTGCTCAAGGGCGGCGGCTACGATTACAACCGCGAATACTCTGCCACCGCCTACACCCTGGGCTACAAGGGCGCGGCCCTCGACGACGGGCGCTTGCAACGCGCCCATCTGGGCCCGGCCAAGCCCCAGGTGGCTCAAGGGTTTGTGTTCAACCTCGACCGCCCGGCCTTCCAGGACCGCCGCGTGCGCCAGGCGCTGGGCATGCTCTGGGACTTCGAGTGGAGCAATCGGCAGATGATGCGCAATATGTACATCCGCCAGCAGAGCGTGTTCTCCAATACGCCGCTGGCTGCCCGTACGCTGCCCGATGCCGAAGAGCTCAAGCTGCTCGAACCGCTGCGCGGCCAGGTGCCCGACGAAGTGTTCAGCCAGGTTTTCACAGCGCCGGTCACCGATGCCTCGGGCATTATCCGCCCGCAACAGTTGCAAGCCCTTGCCTTGCTGCAAGCCGCTGGCTGGCGCCCGCAGGGCGACCAACTGGTCAACGCCGCCGGCGAGCCGCTGAGTTTTACCTTCCTCAACGGGCAGGCGGGCCTTGAACGCCTGCTGCTGCCGTGGAAGCGCAACCTGGCGCAAATCGGCGTTACGTTGAATATCCGCAATGTCGATGCCGCTCAATATGTGAACCGGGTCATGGCACGCGACTACGACATGATCGTCACCGGCTACCCGGTCACCCTTTCGCCGGGCAGCGAGCTTTACAACTACTTCGGCTCTGCGGCAGCCCATGACCCTGGCTCGAACAATGTGATGGTGCTGCAGGACCCCGCTGTCGACCGCTTGCTTGAAGGCCTGGTGCGCGCCGACAGCCAGGCCGCCATGCTGCGCCACGCCCATGCCTTGGACCGAGTGTTACAGTGGAACTACTACTGGATCCCCAACTACTACCCGCCAGGCAGCTCGACGGTGTGGTGGAACCGCTTCGGCCTGCCCAAGGTTCAGGCGGCGTATGACGAGGGCCTCGACACCTGGTGGGAGGTCAGCCCAACGGCGTTGACCGACCAGCAGATGCGCGCGCTCAAGGGCAATTCACCATGACCGGCTATATTCTGCGCCGCCTGTTGCTGATCATTCCCACACTGCTGGCCATCCTGCTGGTCAACTTCGCCATCGTCCAGGCCGCCCCGGGCGGGCCCGTGGAGCAAGCGGTGGCGCGCCTGCAAGGCATCGGCGGCAGCGCACCTGGCGCGCGCAGCGAAGCGCTGCAGGGCGAGTCGCGTGCCAGCCGTGGGCTGGACCCGAAGCTGCTGGATGACATAAAGCGCCAGTACGGCTTCGACAAGACCGCCAGCGAACGCCTGTGGCTGATGCTCGGCCAGTACGCCCGGCTGGATTTCGGCCAGAGTTTCTTTCGTGGGGCCAAGGTCACCGACCTGATTCTGGACAAACTTCCGGTCACCCTGTCGCTGGGGTTCTGGGCCACGTTGATCACCTACCTGGTATCGATCCCGCTGGGCATCCGCAAGGCGGTGCGCCACGGTAGCCGCTTCGATGCCTGGAGCAGCGCGCTGATCGTGATCGGCTACGCCCTGCCCTCGTTCCTGTTCGCCCTGCTGCTGATCGTGGTGTTCGCCGGGGGCACGTCGCTGAACTGGTTCCCGGTGCGGGGCCTGGTGTCCGACGATTTCGACCAGCTCAGCCTGCTGGGCAAAGTCGCCGACTATTTCTGGCACTTGGTATTGCCAGTTGGGGCGCTGGTGATCGGCGGGTTCGCCACCCTCACCCTGCTGACCAAAAACGCCTTCCTGGATGAAATTACCCGCCAGTACGTAATTACGGCGCGGGCCAAAGGCCTGAGCGAGCGCCGGGTGCTTTACCGGCATGTGCTGCGCAACGCCATGCTGCTGGTGGTCGCTGGGCTCCCCCAGGCGCTGATCACGGTCTTTTTTGCAGGCTCTTTGCTGATCGAGGTTATTTTCTCGCTCGACGGCCTTGGGCGCATGAGTTACGAGGCGGCGGTGTCCCGTGATTACCCGGTGGTGTTCGGCACGCTGTTCATCTTTACCTTGGCCGGGCTGTTGATTCGTCTGCTGGGCGATCTGTGCTACACGGCGCTGGACCCGCGCATCGACTTCGACACGAGGGCGCACTGATGCTCTCGCCACTGGCTCGCAGGCGCCTGCGCCGCTTTCGCGACAACCGCCGTGGCTGGCTGTCGCTGTGGCTGTTTGCAGGGTTGCTGCTGCTGAGCCTGGGCGCGGAACTGGTGGCCAACGACAAGCCGCTGCTGCTGTCGTACCAAGGCGAGCTGTACACCCCGGCGCTCAAGCGCTACACCGAGCAGCAGTTCGGTGGGCAGTTGCCTTTTCAACCCGACTACCGCAGCCAGTACGTGCGCGAGCTGATCGCAAGCCAGGGTGGCAGGATGCTGTTCGCGCCAATACCGTTCAGCGCCGATACGCCCAACTACGACTTGCAGGCACCCACCCCTAGCCCGCCAAGCGCAAGCAACTGGCTGGGCACCGATGACCAGGGCCGCGACGTGTTGGCGCGGGTGCTGTACGGCACCCGAGTGTCGTTATTGTTCGCCTTCGCCCTGACCGCGGTCAGCGTGCTGATCGGGCTTGCTGCCGGGGCATTGCAGGGCTACCACGGCGGATGGGTCGACCTGCTTGGCCAGCGCCTGCTCGAAGTCTGGTCCGGGCTGCCGGTGCTGTATCTGCTGATCATTCTGTCGGGGTTCGTCGAGCCGGGTTTCTGGTGGCTGCTGGGCATCATGGCGTTATTCTCGTGGCTGACCCTAGTGGATGTGGTGCGCGCCGAGTTTTTGCGTGGGCGCAACCTTGAGTACGTAAAAGCTGCGCGTGCGCTGGGTTTGAGCGACCTGCAGGTGATGCTGCGGCATATCCTGCCCAATGCCATGAACGTGACGCTGACCCTTGTGCCGTTTATGCTGACCGGGGCGATCACCACCCTGACCGCGCTGGATTTCCTCGGTTTCGGCATGCCCGCCGGCAGCGCCTCGCTGGGCGAGCTGGTCACCCAAGGCAAGCAGCATCTCGAAGCGCCTTGGCTGGGCTTTACGGCGTTCTTCGCCCTGGCGCTGATTTTGTCGCTGCTGGTGTTCATCGGCGAGGCGCTGCGCGAGGCGTTTGATCCGCGAAGGTAACAAGCCTACCTGCTCCGGCCTCATCGCAGGCTGGCGCCAGCTCCTACAGGGACTTGAGCTCGGCCACAACATCGCGGGCTGGCGTGACCTTTGTGGGAGCTGGCGCCAGCCTGCGATGAGGCCGGAGCAGGAAGGCTCAGAACCACTGCCCCAAATACGTCGCAGCCACTGACAAAACCAAAACAACCAAGGAGAACTGCATGACCCTAAAAGGCAAGACTGCACTGGTCACCGGCTCTACCAGCGGCATCGGCCTGGGAATCGCCCAGGTACTGGCCCAGGCCGGTGCGAATATCGTCCTCAATGGCTTCGGTGACCCGGCCCCGGCCATCGCCCAGATCAAGCACCAAGGTGTCGAAGCCATCCACCACCCAGCAGACCTCTCCGACATCCGCCAGATCGAACAACTGTTCGCCGCCGCACAACGCGCCTTTGGCGCGGTGGACATTCTGGTCAACAACGCCGGCATTCAGCATGTCGCCCCGGTGGAGCAGTTCCCGGTCGAGGCCTGGGACAAGATCATCGCCCTGAACCTTTCAGCCGTTTTCCATGGCAGCCGGCTGGTACTGCCGGGCATGCGCGAGCGCGGCTGGGGGCGCATTGTCAATATCGCCTCGGTGCATGGTCTGGTCGGCTCCACCGGCAAGGCTGCCTACGTGGCCGCCAAGCATGGTGTGGTCGGCCTGACCAAGGTGATCGGCCTGGAAACCGCCACCAGCAACATTACCTGCAACGCCATCTGCCCCGGTTGGGTACTGACACCGCTGGTGCAGAAACAGATCGACGACCGCGCCGCCAATGGCGGGGATGCCCAGCAAGCACAGCACGACCTGCTGGCCGAGAAGCAGCCATCGCTGGCCTTCGTCACGCCCCAGCATCTGGGTGAGCTGGTGCTGTTTCTGTGCAGCGAGGCCGGCAGCCAGGTACGCGGCGCGGCCTGGAACGTCGATGGCGGCTGGCTGGCCCAGTGATGACCGCCGCGTGCGGGGCAAGGCCCGCACAGCGGCGCGGCTTCAGGCATAATGGCGGCCTTTTTTGCCCCGAAACACAGGTGTTACATGAAAGCTCAAGCCCGCCACATCCTGGTAAAAACCGCTGAAGAAGCCGAAAAGCTCAAGCAGCGTATCGCCAATGGCGAAGCCTTCGACGTGCTGGCCAAGAAGTTCTCGACCTGCCCATCCGGCAAACGTGGCGGCGACCTGGGCGAAGTCCGCCCAGGGCAAATGGTCGGCGCAATCGACCAGGTGATCTTCAAGAAGCCGCTGCGCGTGGTCCATGGGCCGATCAAGAGCAAGTTCGGCTACCACCTGGTGCAGACGTTCTACCGCGACTGACCGCCTGCCAACTGCGGCCACCTGTCATTTTTGCCAGTTGCGCCGCGCCGCTATGCTTCTGTAAAACCGCGGTGACCCCGCACAGCTTCGCTGTCGTGCCGGCCCTTCTGCTACGCGGAGGAATCCACGATGGCGGCGCGCCTGTACGTGCCCGTTATGTTGTGGCAATTGCTGGGTATCTGCACGGCCCAGGCCGAGTGCACATTGCTGCCAGGGCCTGGCGATGACAACTTCGTTTGCAGCAGCGCAGACGCCCCTTCACTGACCGATACCAGCGGCGACAACAGCCTGCTATTCCCTGCTGGCGGCAACGGCAGCATCATCGGCAACGTCACCTTTGGCGCAGGGCGCGACCGCCTGGACATGGCCTCAGGCCGCATCGCAGGCAACGTCAACCAAGGCGCCGGCATCGACGACTTCAGCATGAGCGGCGGTGTGATCGAGGGTAATCTCAATCAGGGCGACGGGCTGGACACTTTTTACATGTCCAGCGGCTGGATCCAGGGTACCTTCGACAGCGGCGACTACGCCGAAATGGACGGCGGGCGCATCGGCAACGTCAACATGCGCCTGGACCAGAACACCTTCATCATGCGCGGCGGCGGCATCGACCAGAACCTGATTACCGGTTTTGATACCGATTACGTAGAGGTTTTCAACGGCAGTATCGGTGGCAATATCAGCGTCAGCGGTGGCAATGACCAGGTGCTTGTGCACGGTGGCCAGATTGGCGGCAACGTGCTGCTGAGTACCGGCGACGACCGCTTCGTCTGGGACGGCGGGCGGATTGGCGGTTCGGTCGACCTCGGCCCAGGCAACGACACGGCTGACGTGCGCGGGCTTGGGGCCGATGTGCTAGCGATCACGCTTGATGGCGGCAGTGGCGAGGACAGCCTGGCCTTTGCCGGCAGTAACCCGCTCGGCGGCGCCAATTACAGCAACTGGGAGCAGATCCACCTGACCCAAGCCAGCCGGCTGGCGCTGGACGATACGCTGCTGTTAGGCGATGCAGTCAGCGGCAGCGGCACTCTGACCATCGACCCCAGCAGTACCCTCACCTCCCGCCAAGGTACCATTGCCGCCCTCGGTGCAGGCGGGGCTACGGTGCGCAATGCCGGTACTTTAGACCTGAGTGCCGGAAACGACGCCCGAGGTCGGCTTACCATCGTCGGCGATTATCAGGGCAGCAATGGCAGCGTGCGCCTGAACAGCGTACTGGCCGGCGATGGCGCGGCCTCCGACCGGCTCATCGTCAGCCAAGGCACAGTCAGCGGCAGCACACGCCTGCACATCACCAACCTGGGCGGCAGCGGCGCAGCCACCGTCAGCGATGGCATTCTGGTGGTTGAAGCAGTACAGGGCGCCACCAGCAGCGCCGCTGCTTTTACTCAGGCCGCGCCGGTGTCTGCCGGGGCCTATGACTACCAACTGTTCAAGGGCGGCCCAAGCGCCGGTAGCGAAAACAACTGGTACCTACGCTCAAGCCTGCTTGCCACCCAAGCGCCACTCTACCGGCCGGAGGTGCCCGTTTATGCCGCAGCTCCCCGCGGCGCGGCGGTGATTGCACGGCTAGCGGTGGGCACACTGCATCAGCGCCAAGGTGATCAGCGTGTGCAGTCCGGCAGTTGGGGGCAGGCGTATGCCGCTAACCTGCATCAGCAGTGGAGTGGCACCGTCAACCCAAGCCTGCAGGGGGATATCAATGGCTTCAGAGTGGGCCAGGATCTTTACGCCAATACCGACGCTGAGGGTGCGCATCAGCAGGCTGGGGTGTACCTGGGCCACAGCCGTCTGAATGCGCGGGTCGAGGGTTATGCCCTGGCGCAAGCGAACCAGCGCGTCGGCGAGCTGGAACTGACTGGCGACAGCCTCGGGCTGTACTGGACTCGGGTTGGAGCCAGAGGCGGCTATGTCGATGGCGTGGTGCAGTACACCTGGCTCGACGGCCAGGCTCGCTCCGACCGAGGCGGCAAGCTTGACCTGGATGGCCATGCGTGGACCGCCTCGTTGGAGGCGGGCCTGCCCATAGCGCTGTGGCCGGGGTGGACGCTGGAACCCCAGGCGCAGTTAGTTGCACAAAAAGTTGTGCTCGACGATGGCAGTGACCGCGTCTCGCACGTGGCTCACGAGGCCCAGGTAGAGATCACCACCCGCCTGGGTTTGCGCCTGGAGCGTGCAACAACCGCACGCTGGCAGCCGTATGCGCAGCTCAATGTGTGGCACGGCGATGGCGGCCATGACAGCGTGGTGTTCGACCGGGCCGAACGCATCAAGACCGACTACCGCTACACCTCGCTGCAAGTGGAAAGCGGCTTGCTGGTGCAGGCCAGCGAAACACTGACGTTGCATGCGGGCGCCCAGTACACCCGCAATCTCGACAGCCGCCAGCAACAAGCCAGCGGCGTAAACCTTGGCCTGCGCTGGCGCTTCTAACGCCGCGCAGCCAGCAGGCCCAACCCGGCACAGCCCAGCAGCGAGGCGCTGACCCGGTTGAACACGCGCCTCGGGCCTGGTCGCTCGCACCAACGCTGCAAATAGGTGCCGAGCCCTGCGTAAATAGCGATGGCCGCCCACTCCAGCAACAGGAACAGCACACCCAAGTACACAAACTGCTCGCCCACCGGCGTGCTGCTGCCAACATCTACAAACTGGGGCAGGAAGGCGGTGAACAGCAGAATCGCTTTTGGGTTGCCCGCCGCCACCAAAAACTCCTGACGCGCCAGCTTCCAGATGCCGCGAGACTGCTCCGAGGCCAAGGCGGCCTCGCCCACCGGCGCGCGCCACAGCTGCCAGGCGACGTAGAACAAGTAGCCGGCACCCAGCACCTTGATTGCCAGGAACAAGTATTCGCTGGTGTGCAGCACCACAGCAAGGCCCAGGGCGGCCAAGGCAATCATGCCGCTGAACGCAAGCAACCTGCCGCCTCCGGCGACACAAGCGGTGCGCAGCCCGTAACGGCTGGCGTTATGCAACGACAACAGGTTGTTCGGCCCCGGCGCCATGTTCAGGGCAAAGCAGGCGGGGATGAACAGCAGCAGGCTCGACAGGTCCATTTTGTTCTCCTTCTGGGGCTTGCCAGCGTCGCTTCGGCGCGGCGTTTGCGTCAAGCACAGTGGCGCGGCAATTGGGCAGAACAGTAGACTGGCAGCTTCCATGCCCTGCAGGCTCTACGCGATGCCCACTTCCAGCTGCGAATTCTGGCACGACCCGGCGCTGCCCCATGTCGAGAGCCGGCGCGCCTGCCATAGCCGGGCGTGCTACAAGGCGCACAGCCACCCCACCTTCTCCATCGGTGCGGTAGATGCCGGCTTCAGCCGTTTTACCGGGGCCGGGCGCGGCGAGGCCCGGCTTGCACCGGGCACCCTGGTACTCGTGCCGGCGCAGCGGGTGCATGCCTGCAACCCTGAGCCTGGCCAGGCCTGGAGCTACCAGATGCTGCACCTGAATGCCGACTGGTTGCAGCGCCTGCGCCTGGAGGCCGGCATCGATGCCGAAACTGCGCAGGCCCCAGCGCGCATCACCCGCGTGCCGGCGCTGTATCGGCAGTTCTGCAGGCTTAACGAGGTGCTGTTTTCCAGCGCAACTGCGCTGGAAAAGGATGCAGCACTGGTGGCGTTCATTGGCGACCATGACTTTTCCGGGCAGCCAGCCTTGCCGGCAGCGCCTGCCCTGGCGTCATCGCTGCTGGGCGAGCTGCTGGAGCAGATCCAGCGCCAGGACCTGGCAGGCCTGAGCCTCGACGCGCTGGCGGCCCAGGCCGGGCTTGGCCGTTATCAGCTGATTCGCGCGTTTGCCGCAGCGACCGGCATGACCCCCCACGCTTATCTGCTCAATGCCCGGGTCAACAAGGCGCGCGAGCTGTTACGCCAGGGCCAGGGTTTGGCGGACGTGGCCTACGCGCTGGGCTTTGCTGACCAGAGCCATTTCCAACGGGTGTTCAAGGCCCATGCCGGGGTAACGCCGGGGGACTATCGGCTGACGGCTTCGAGCCAGACGCGGCCAGCGTAGGTGCAGCCTGGAGTCGCAAAAAGGGCCGCAAAGCGGCCCTACTCTCTCAATGGCTACCCATATCCAGCACAACCCGCCCACCGCAGGGGCATTCATCCATATGCCGGTGCGCATCGACCACCTTGTCGAACGGGTACACCTTGATGATCTGCGGCGTCAGCAACTGGTCGGCGGTGAACTGGTTGATATCGCGCAACGCCCGCTGCAACGCGACCTGGTCCTGCGCGATCCCCAGCTCCGGCTTGCCAGTGAAGTTGCCAATGCAGTGCACATGGAACTGGATATTCTTCTGAAACGCCGCACACGCTGGAAACGGTGTCTGGTTGCCGCCTTGCAGCCCATACAGCACCAGGCTGCCACGCGGTGCCAGCACATCGCCGAGCAATGACATCTGCGGCCCGCCCATGCCGTCGAGCACCATATCCACGCCACGGCCATCGGTGTATTTGCCGATCTGCAGCAGCAGGTCCTGCTCTTCGGTCACAATGACCTTCTCGGCGCCAAGGCTCAGCAGGTACTCGCGCTGATCGGGCTCTTTGGTGGCAGCAAACACGCGCAGCCCCAGGGCTTTGCCCAGTTGCACGAAAGCCGGCCCTGCGCAGTGGCTGGCATCGGTAATCAACGCCGTCTGCCCAGCCTTGGCCCGGGCCAGATCGACATAGGCAAAGTAGGCGATCAACAGCGGCGTGTAGTGCACGCTGGCTTCGATCGGCGTCAGTACATCGGGGTAGCGGGTAATGGCGTTGCGCGGCAGCACAATCACATCGCCGTACACCGGGTGGTCGTTGGCGCTGGTGGCCGGGAAGCTGGCAACCCGGTCGCCCACGGCAATGTCATCCACGCCTTCGCCGACCGCGGTAACCACACCGGCCATTTCATGGCCGATGCCTGCTGGCAGGCGGGCTTGGGAAGGGGCCAGGTTCTGCCGCCAGAGCACGTCGTACCAGCTCACGCCGATGGCTTCGACGCGGATCTGCAGCTCGCCGGCAGCCGGCGACGGCTCGGCCTGCTGTTCGCAGCGCAGCACATCGGCCTGGCCGAACTTGTGGAAACGGATCATGCGGGACATGGCATACCTCGCCTTTGTGAATCTCGTATTACCACGGACTTTATCCGGGCTTTGCATTAAGGGCCATCAGTGGCCGTTAATAGTCGACATGCCTGTCATTGATTGGGCCCCTGGCGAATCGGCAAATTGGCACCCGGAAAACGGTGCAGGGTAACAGCCTTTGCCCGTAAGATTCACCCCTGCCCCATTTCCAGGCGAGCTGCACCGAATGAATCGCAACGACCTGCGTCGTGTAGACCTCAATCTGTTGATCGTGTTCGAGACGCTGATGCACGAGCGCAGCGTGACCCGCGCCGCCGAAAAGCTGTTTCTTGGCCAGCCGGCGATCAGTGCCGCGCTGTCGCGCCTGCGCAACCTGTTCGACGACCCGTTGTTCGTGCGCACCGGCCGCAGCATGGAACCCTCGGCCCGCGCCCACGAGATCTTCGCCCTGCTGTCGCCGGCGCTGGACTCGATCTCCACCGCCGTCAGCCGCGCCGCCGAGTTTGACCCCGCCACCAGCAGCTCGGTGTTCCGCATCGGCCTGTCCGACGACGCCGAGTTCGCCCTGCTGCCGCAGTTGCTCAAGCGCATCCGCGCCGAAGCCCCAGGCATCGTGCTGGTAGTGCGTCGGGTCAACTACCTGCTGATGCCCGCCCTGCTCGCCTCCGGCGAAATTTCGGTGGGGGTCAGCTACACCAGCGACCTGCCCGCCAACGCCAAGCGCAAGGTGCTGCGCCGCAGCCGCCCCAAACTGCTGCGCGCCGACACCAAGCCCGGCAGCATCACCCTGGACGACTTCTGCGCCCGGCCCCATGCGCTGGTGTCGTTTGCCGGTGATCTATCTGGGTTCATCGACGAAGCCCTGGCTGAAATCGACCGCAAACGCCATGTGGTGCTGGCCGTGCCGCAGTTCAACGGGCTGGGGAGCTTGCTGGCGGGGACGGATATTGTCGCGACAGTGCCGGATTACACGGCGGATGCACTGACAGCGGCGGGCGGGTTGCGGGCCGAAGACCTGCCGATTGAGGTGCGCAGTTTCGAGCTGCATATGGCGTGGCGCGGGGCGCAGGATAATGACCCGGCGGAGCGGTGGTTGCGGTCGCGGATACAGATGTTTTTTGGCGACCCAGATAGTCTTTAAGGGGAATCCGAACAGGTCCCCCAACACCCGACAATTGCTGCCCCCGGGCTCAGAAAAGCTCGATTCGCATGCGCGAACTATTGATAACCGGGGCAGCGCCTAATACCCGTCAGTTAAGCCCATCAGGGCCGCTTTGCGGCCCATCGCGGTGGTTCAACGGTGTGCCGGGTGCGATCGAGCGCTGCTGGCCTGTTTGTCTCTACCGGTAGCAGGCAAGGCTTGACTCTACCGTTAGGGGCAGACTTTACCCTTCGCACTTCATTATCTGGAGTTCGTCATGAAGAGCAAACGCGTGCTCGTAATCCTCGGCCACCCTTCTAACCACAGCTTTTGCGGCGCCGTGACCGAACGGTATGTCGAGGCCGCCACGCAAGCAGGGCATGAGGTGCGGCTGCTACGCCTGGACACCCTGAGTTTCGATCCGGTCTTGCACGACGGCTATAACCAGACCCAGTTGCTTGAGCCCGATTTGATCAACGCACAGAACGACATTACCTGGGCGGAACATTTGACGTTCGTGTACCCGATCTGGTGGGGCGGTATTCCGGCGTTGCTCAAGGGGTTTTTCGATCGCGTGTTTCTGCCCGGTTTTGCCTTCAAGTATCACAAGGGCTCGGCATTCCCGGACAAGCTGCTCAAGGGCCGCACGGCTCATCTTCTGGTGACCATGGACACACCACCGTGGTACTACCGATGGGTGTATCGCATGCCGGGCCTGCACCAAATGCGCAAGACCACCCTGGCGTTCTGCGGCATAAAAACCCTGAAAACCCTGACGTTCGGTCCGGTATTGGGGTCCAAGCCGGAACAACGTGAAGCCTGGCTCAAGCAAGCCCAGGCGGTCGCCAGCCGCTGATCGGGGCGGTTGGGCTGCACCTGCGCTGCCCTGCCGAGTCTCCCTCCTGTGACAGCTTGTCCAACCTGACTTCCCGCTCTTTGGCAGTTGTGCAAAGATGCCGAGCGCTCTTATGAGCGCGAGACATTGTTTGTGCTTCTGATGCGTCAAAAAAGGGATTTTCATGTACATCGGCAAAGCAGCCCAGCTGTCGGGCACCACTGTCAAAAGCATTAGGCATTACGAAGAAATCGGCCTTTTGCCACCCCCGCAACGCCAAGGTAAATACCGGATCTACAGCCAGCAAAGCGTCGAGCTGCTGACCTTCATCAAATGCGCTCAGCAACTGGGTTTCAAGCTCAAGGAGATGCAGGCCATTCTGCAGGATCACCGCGGCCAGGAGCTGCCGTGGGATCTGGCCATGCAGGCCATCGAAAACAAAAAACAGGAACTGTTGGGGCAGATCCAGGCTTTGCAGCAAGTGCATGACGGCCTGGTCGAGTTTGAACTGAACCTCAAGAATGCTCAGGTGCAATGCCAGTTCGAACACCCGGCAAATGCCCGGTGAATCCGCACCGCCGCCCTGTACAACTATTCTTTGGCGCCTCCGACAGTCTGTGAACAGCTGGGCTACCTCTCAACTGCATTGATAGCGCCCGCCAAACGGGTCAACCATTCCCGCGCGTTTTTACCGCCAGATCCATTTGAGCATGGGCGCAACGTCGCACGCCGTGCCGACGGTGTTCGCCCCGAGCATGATGGGCACCGTTCAAACCACCTACCCTGCCCCCCGTTAACGGCGTAACCCTCAAAAACCAACCACCCGTTCCCAGGGAAGCCCAGCATGCCTGTCGACTTCAGACCCGCTCAAACCACGGACGCGCACGATATTGCACGCTTCTTTCAACTGACCTCGGAGGGCATGGCCGATTACATATGGAGCAAGCTTGCCGAGCCGGGGCAAGCCTTGCTCAGTGTCGGTGCCTCTCGCTATGCACGGGAACAGGGCGACTTTTCCTACAAAAACTGCCTGATGGCCACGTCCGAAGGGTGCGTCATCGGCATGATGCATAGCTATGCCTTGCGCGCGAACCCCGACGGGCCTGTCGAGACCGACCCGGTCCTGGCGCCTTATTCCGACATGGAAATACCCAACACTTTGTACATATCCAGCCTTGCGCTGGATGAGGCCTGGCGCAGCCAGGGGTTGGGCGTTCAGTTTCTTCGCCATGCGCAGCAACGGGCTGAGGATGCTGGGTTGGAGGGGCTATGCCTGATCGACTATGCAGAAAACCACGGTGCCCGCCGCTTCTACGAACGCCACGGTTTTCGAATTGTTAAAACCTGCCAGATCATTGCTCACCCGATGCTGCGCGTAACCGGTGAAGCCTTTTTGATGTATCGCCCTCTCCACGACGTGCTCGAGAAAAACAGTATGAACAAGCAACTGACCGTATTCCGCGAACTGGATATTCAACCGCTGCGCGACCTGCCCTTTTTTGAAGAAGTTCTGGAAGGCAGCCCCCACACGCTGACGTCCAAGTACTACCACGATGAACAGCAAGGTCGCATTTGCGGAGAGTGGGAAGCCAGCACCGGCGCGTGGCGCATCGACTACAAGGTTTGGGAGTTCTGCCACGTTCTGAGTGGGCGATGCGTCATCGAGCTTGAGGGTTGCGCCCCCGTCACGCTTGCGGCTGGCGACACGTTCATTATCGAACCGGGCGCCAGGGGCAAATGGACCGTGCTGGAAGACATGAAAAAGAACTTTGTGATTCTTCTGCCTGCGAACTAGGGTCTGTCTGAAATGTGTCTGCGCGAAGGCCAGACACATTTCAGACAGACCCTAACAATCAGAACGAGGCTTGCACCTTGATCCCGCCAACCCAGGCGTCCTCCACCGCGCTCACCCCTCCGGGGTGGTGAACGTACTGCAAGTTGGGGCGTACGGTCAGCCAGTCGGTGACATGTACGCCATAGTTAAGCTCGGCGTTGTACTCGGTGTCCTGCACCGGCAGGTAATCCGGGTCATCGTAATCCGCGACGCCATTGGCCAGGTTGGTCAGCTCGGCGTTCTTGCGATACGCAGGGTTCACATGCACCTCGGAAATGGCCAGGCCGATATCATCTTTTGGCCGGCCCGCAAACAGCCCTTTGTACACCGCGCCGACCGACACATAGTGGTCGACCTTGCTGGTTTTCTTGTCATGCACCGTGGCCATGGCAAACAGGCTCAGCCCACGCGTGGCATCACTCGCCTCGCGCGTGACTTGCTGCATCGCGCCCAGCCACAGCCCGTGCTTGCTCGATGAACTGCGGTAAGCGGCGCCGCTGATGACCGCAGGCTGACCGTTGCTGTCCTTGAGCACGTCGCTGGCGTTGGCGCTGCTGTAGTAATAACCAGCGCGATACTCGCCTGGCAGCCCGTCGATGCGTGGCTGCCATACCAGCTCAACCGGCACCACCGCCCCTTCTGTGCCACTGCCGCTGAGCTTGAAGCCGTTGCCCGACTCGGTGTTGGACGGGTTCTGCTCATACACGCCAACCTGCGCAAACAGCTCAGGGCTGATGGCGTATTTGACCCGCAGCGCCCATTGGGTGATAGGCCAGTTGTACCAGATGCCGCCCCAGTTCCCGACCTGCGAGCCACAGAAGGTCAGGTTCTGGAAATTGCAGTCGAAGCTGTTGAAGTCTTCACCTTCGCCAAAACGCCCGGCCTTGATGTCCAGGCGTCGGTCGAAAAAGGCCTGCTGGTAATACAGCTGGGTCATGCGCCAGTGCGAGCCACGGCCCCAGACTTCCTGGGAAGAGCTCAAGGTACCCACGCGCGGGTCACCCACCCGCTCGTTGGAAATGTTTTCACCATTGCGGTCGGCGACGGTCAGCTGAAACCGTGCGTCGTGCCAACCGAGCAGTTTTTGCAGGTCGAAACGCGCGCCCAGCGAATACTGGTCGCTGTAACTGGCACTGCGGTCATTGTTGTAGCCGCCACCCAGGTTGGCGCCTATTTCACCGACATAGGCAAATTCGAAGTCGATGCCCTGCTGGGCCAGGTCACTGCGCGTGCCGTTCCAGTCGCCCAGGGCCCAGGGGGAATCGCTGGCGAACGGTTCAGCGGCGTGGGCGGCCGGGGCGCAGGCGATGGCGGCGAGCAGAACTCGATGTTTGATGGTGAGCATGGGGTTCTCTTTGTTATTGATTTGCTGCCTGCCAGAGCCCTTTCGCCGGCAGCCCGGCAAAAGGGTTGATGCAGGGACTTACTGAACGCTGGCGCGCATCTGCGCCGGCAAGCCGAGCTGCTTGCGCATCTTCGCCACCTCCTGCTCCGTGACGGCCGTGGCGCTGTTGCCCCAGCTGTTACGGGTGAAGGTGAGGATGTCGGCGATGTCGCTGTCGCTGAGTTTCCAGTCGAACGCTGGCATGCCCGCCCCGGTCACGTAGGTGTGGGTATGCACCGCCTTGGCGCCGCCCAGCACCACGCTGGTCAAGGTATCGGTGTTGGCTGCAAGCACGGCCTTGTTCCCCGCAAAGCCGGTGATCATGTGGCTCACACCCTCACCCTGGGTGCCATGGCACGCCGAGCAATGCACCTCGTAGCCCTGCCCGCCACGCTGCATGCGCGCATCAGTGCTGGCCAGAGCAGCCGGCACCGGTTGTGGCTTGCCGGGTAGCGACTTGAGGTACACGGCAATGGCTCGCAGGTCGGCGTCGGTCAGGTGCTGGGTGGAGTTCTCGATCGCCTCGGCCATTGGCCCGCTGGCCACCGCCACGCCATCACTGCCGGTCTTGAGGTAGTCGACGACCTGCTCGACGCTGCTATCGCCCAGGCCCTGATGCGGGTCGTTGGTGATGTTCGGCGCAAACCAGGTGCCGACCAGGCCACCCTGCAGCGCGCTGGCGGCAATCGGCCCGCCCAGCGCGTTGCGCGGGCTGTGGCAGGCTGCGCAGTGCCCGGCGCCATCCACCAGGTAACGGCCACGGTTCCACTCAGGGCTTTGCGCAGGGTCCGGGGCGAACGGTTTGTTGTCGAAGAACATCCAGTTCCAGCCGGCCATGAGCAAGCGCTGGTTGAACGGGAAATTCATGCCAGCCAGTTCATCGACCTTGTGGTTCTTCGGCTCGAGGGTGCTGAAGAACGCCCAGAGTGCGCGCAGGTCGTCATCGCTCATGCGCACATAGTCGGTGTAGGGCATGGCCGGGAACAGCAGCCCGTGACGGCCCTGGCCCTGACGCACGGCATTGAAGAAGTCGCGCTCGGTGTAGTTGCCGATCCCGGCTTCGCGGTCAGGGGTGATGTTCGACGACTGAATGTCACCGAACGGCGTGCCGATCACATAGCCGCCTGCAAAATCGCCGCTCTTGGCGGTGTGACAGGCTGCGCAGTCAGCGCCGCGCATCACGTACTCGCCTTGTTTGATCAACGCAGCGTCGGTGGCCTTGAAATCGGCCAGGCGCACGACGTCGTCAGCCACGGCCGAACGTGCGGTGGAGTTCGCCTGAATCACCAGGCCAAGCATGACGGCGCCGGCCAGGACCGCCAGCCCGCCGCCAATCAGGGCAGTTTTTTTCTTGATCATGGCGGGCCTCAGACCAGGGAGCCGGGGTTGTGCTGGTACTTCTCGTGGATCGCGCGGGCGGTACGAATCGCCAGCGCACCGACCGTACTGGTCGGGTTGTAGCCGGCGTTGGTCGGAAACGCCGAAGCGCCAACCACGAATACGTTATGCGCGTCCCAGCTCTGCAGGTAGGTGTTGACCGCGCTGGTACGGGGGTCTTCGCCCATGACCATGCCGCCTTGGGTGTGGTTGGAGTTCTCGTCGTACGGGCTCCACGACTTGGCCGCCGAGTTGAAGGTGTGCACATGTTTTGCGCCCATCTTCTTGCCGATATCCACTGCGCGCTGCTCGATGAAACGGGCCATGTTGCGGTCGTTCTGGTTCCAGTCAAAGGTCATGCGCAGCAGCGGCGTGCCCCAGCGGTCTTTGTAGTTGGGGTCCAGGGACAGGTAGGCATCGCGGTCCGGCATCGAGGTGCCTTGGCCGAAGATGATCCCGTAGTTCTGGTAATTATCCTTGTAGGTCTGCTTGAAGCCCTTGCCCCAACGCGGGCTGCCCGGTGGCAGCAGCCCGGAGCGGCCGATCGGCATGCCTTCACGGGACACGGTCAACAAACCCGCGCCACCGATGAAATCCAGGTTGCTGTGGTCGAAGTTGTCGCCGTTGTAATCGTCGACCTGAATGCCCAGGCCGCCAGCACCGATGAACGGGTTTAGCGTTTCGTCCTCGAACCACACATGTGCACCTGCGCACGTCTGGTAGTTGTAGGCGCGGCCGATGGTGCCAGTCTGGGTGACCGGGTCATATTGCTTGCCAATATCGCTAAGCATCATGAGGCGGGCGTTGTCGTAGGTGAAGGAGCACAGCGCAACGATGTCGGCAGGTTGCACCACTTCGCGCCCCTGCTCGTCGAAATAGCTGACGCCGGTGGCGGTCTTGCCGTCTTCGGCCTTGTGGATCTTGGTCACGTAGCCTTGGGTGATCAGGGTAAAGTTCTTGCGCCGCATCAGCGCAGGAATCACACAGGCCTGGGGAGAAGACTTTGAGTAGTTGCCGCAGCCGTGGAACATGCAGTAGCCGCAGTAGGTGCACGGCGCCATGCTGACGCCCAGCGGGTTCACATAGGCCGACCCCACGTGGGCGACCGGGATGTAGAACGGGTGCATGCCCATCTGCGCGGTGCTGTCGCGGTACATCTGCATCAGCCGCGAATCTTTCAGCGGTGGGGTCGGGAACTCACGGCTGCGCGGCCCTTCGAACGGGTTGCCGCCCGGGCGGATTTCGCCATTGATGTTACCGGCGACGCCGGAAATACCGGCAATGCGCTCGAAGCGATCATAGAACGGTTCGAGGTCGGCGTAGGTGATGCCCCAGTCCTGCACCTGGTCCAGGCCCTTGAGTTTGGCAGCGCCGTAGCGCTCAAGCGTGGCCGAGCGCACACGAAAGTCCCACTCGGAGAAACGCCAGGCCATACCGGCCCAGTGGAAGCCTGCGCCACCGACCGACTTGCCCATCTGGAAGGCTTTCAGCTCCCGAGTGGGTACGGCGGTCTGGCCGGAGTTGTTGCGAAACGTCAGGGTGTACTCGCCCGGTTGCAGCAGCAGCTCCCGGCGAATCGACCAGCGCAGTTCATCAGGATCGACGGCTGGCGGCGTGTCGGTTGCAGTGTCGAGCCAGGGGCCGCGGTCGATGGCGACTACTTCCAGCCCCGCACGGGTCAGTTCCTCGGCCATCAGCGAGCCGGCCCAGCCCAGGCCGACGATTACCACGTCAGCTTTCTTGCGTTGAATTGCCATGTTGTTGTCCTCTGGGCTCAGCTAACCGGGATGAGACTGATGGGCTCAAGGCCCAGGTCCTGTCCGCGACGGTCGATGTACTGGCGGTAGTCGTAGCGGGCGCCGGGGAAGCCCACCAGCTTCCAGCCGACCATGCCGCGGTTGCCACCGTACAGCGGGTCGGCGAAGTACCCTTCGCGCACGCTGAGCAGCAGGAATTCAAACAGGCGGCTGCCGCTGCCGGCGCCCTCCCAGTCAAGGCGGCCTTCATCCAGCTGCCGCAGGATCGCGTCCATCTGCTCGCCGTCTAGCTCGGCGAAGGCACGGCCATGCAGCTTTTGCGCGTGGTTGTCGATGAACAGAAGGCCAGCCAGGGTGTAGTCGCGACGGGTGCGCAGGCTGATGGTCAGGCCCATCAGTGCGGACTCGTCGGCGCGCAGCGGGCGGTCCAGGTAGAGGTCCTTGGACTCGCCGTAAGGGCCGTTCATCTGGGCATCAAGGTAGTCGACGCAGCCGGCTTCGCTGGCTGACGCACCCAACTCATCGTGTGGAATCAGGCGATCGAATACGGCAGTCAGGGTGGCGCGGGCCTGGCCCTTGAACACATTGCCCTGGCCGCCGCTCATCACCGGTGACGGCAGCATTTCGCGGTTCAGGCCGGTTTGCGGCGGCACCGACTTCAGTTCGACCGCGCCGACCTTTGCCAGGCCGGCGGCGGCAAACAGCGCACCCATTGAACGCAAGGCGTCCCTACGTTTCATGGAGTTCTCCTTATGGACAATCACGGGGAGCCGTGCGGCAGGTGGCGGATGTTCGGGCGCGCAAAAGCACACGCCGAGCCAGGTCGAGC
The DNA here is from genome assembly GCF_014268805.2 of Pseudomonas farsensis. GTDB lineage: Bacteria > Pseudomonadota > Gammaproteobacteria > Pseudomonadales > Pseudomonadaceae > Aquipseudomonas > Aquipseudomonas farsensis. The sequence continues at coordinate 1,802,865 of NZ_JABWRF020000001.1, read as the reverse complement.
TCGACGGGTCAAGAATATTGGGCGGACAAACGATAAACGCAGCGCGTTCTGGGGCGTTGCTGGCAACCTGCCGGTTACGGCGGCGCCAGTCTATGGCGCGACAATCCGCCGCGCCATCAAGGCTTTGACGTGTTTACGTCAAAACACCTTCAGAAGGCTGAACCTTCAAGCGTTTCATCGATCACGATGCGCAACTGCGGCTTCACCTGGGGTGGCGCATCGAGGTCACCGTTGGCGTACAGCAGGTGCTGGATAGCCGCTTCAGCCTGGCCTTCGGGGTCTTGATCGAGCACCAGCGACAGCACCCCTTCGCGGAGCATGCCGGCATGCTGCGCAGTGGCTTCATGACTGATCCAGACCGGCTGCCGGGAGCCGCCGAGCAGGGCTCGATGCACGCCGGTCGAACCGCTCCCGGTGGTATAAAGCCCGCACACACCGTGAGGGCGGCTGAGAAAATCACTGATTTTCGAGGCGTTGAGGTCGTCGTCGTCAAAGCACTCAATCGGCCCGATCACCGGCACCTGCGGAGCGCGTTCGGCCATCACCTCCAGGAACCCCTTCACCCGCAGCTGATGCGCGTGGTAAAGCAACGAATTGGTTACCAGCAGTACCGCCCCCTGACCCGGCCCGATCCACTGACTCATCAGCCGCCCTGCCGCGCGGCCAGCTGCGTGGTTATCGATGCCAACATAGGTCGCACCCGGCATCCCCGGCAGGCTGCTGGTCAGCAACACCACAGGCACACCGGCAGCCATCTGGGCCTGCAAGGCTTCGCGTACCTGCGGGGTATCCTGAGCTACCACGATAAGGCCCTGACGGGGCACCCGAGGCTGGCTTATGAGCTCTGGCAGTTGCTGAGCAGCGCGCTCCTGCCAAGTGCTGCGCTGCAGCACCAGCCGCGAGCGGTGCATCTGCGCCTGTTTGGCGAAGGCCACCGCCAGACGCCGAAAATGATCGGTCGCGCTGTCTACCAACAGCAGGTCGAACCGCAGCAGCCCATGCACTGCAGAAGGCAACAGCCGTTTCAAACCCAGCGCTTGGGCGGCCTGTAGCACCTTGCGCCGCTTGCTGTCGGAAACGCTGCCGCGCTCGTTCAGTACACGGTCCACGGTACTCAGGCTCACACCCGCCTGCTGGGCGACATCGGCCATGCCTTGACGGCGGTCAGTCTTGTCCACGGCGAAACATCCAGTAACCAAAAGCGCGGAGTCTGCCACGGCCGCAGATTTTCGCCTACTCCGCGGGCCCGGCTGGCAGCCTCAGGTCAGGAGGACTGGCGATGCGAACATGGGCACAGCCTTCACCAGGCATCATTTCGCGTTCACCAGTTATAACTAACCGCCCCCACCAAACTGCGCTCATCGCCATACCGGCAAGAATTAGCGCAATACAGATACCGCTCATTACCCAGATTCTGCGCCCGTGCGCTCACCTGCCAGTTCTCGTCCACCCGGTAGGTAATGCGTGCATCGAACAAGGTGTAGGCCGGGATCTTGCGGTCGCTGATGCTCGGCACGGTGTGCGTAGTGCCGTTGTAACGAGCGCCGGCGCCGACACTCAGGTTGGGCAAGCCCAGCAAAGCCAGGCGGTAGTCCAGCCACAGCGCGGCGCTGTGGTAGGGGGTGCCTTCGATGCGCGAGCCTTCCAGCGTCTTGTCGTTGTCGGAAATGACATGCGCATCGGTGTAGGCGTAAGTAGCGTTCAACCCAAGGTTTTCGCTCAGTTGCGCCTTGGTTTCCAGCTCGAACCCGGTGCTGCGCTCCTTGCCGGTCTGCTCGTCGAAGTCCGAGCCTGGAATGGAGGTCAGTACATTGCGCTGGGTCAGCTGGTACACCGCAGCACTGATCAACAGCTCGCGGTCGGCGGGCTGGTAGCGCACGCCTATTTCATATTGCTCGCCTTCGGTAGGCTCGAAGGTGGCGCCACTGCTGTCGGTTCCGGCGGACGGCAGGAACGACTGACTGTAGCTGATGTAGGGCGCCCAACCGTTGTCAGTGAGGTACACAAGGCCGACCCGGCCGGTGGTCTTGCTGTCACTGACGGTGCTGCGCGAGCCGTCGCGGTAACTGCGGGTGTTGTTTTCAGCCCAATCCTGGCGTACGCCCAGCATCACTACCCAGCGCTCATCGAACTTGGCCTGCTCTTGCAGATAGATGCCCATCTGCGTGCTGTGCAGGTCTGACCCGCTATCGACGGCGGTATTGACGGTGGGCAGGTTGCCGTAGACCGGGTTGGCCAGGTCCAGGGTCGGCGCGCTGCCGCTGTGGCGGTGGCTGTCGTAGGTCTTGCGGTAGTAGTCGATGCCGCCCAGCAAGGTGTGTTGCCAATTGCCATGGGCGAGGTCCAGCGTCAGGTTGCTGTCGCTGGTCCAGCCGGTGGAAATGTCCTCGCGGGAGTTGTAGCTGCGGGTCAGGTTGTTCAGGTTCGCCCCGGTGACGCGGCTGTTGTTCAGGGTGATGTAGTCGTAGTCGCTGCGCGATTCGAAATAACGGGCGGCATGGCGCAGTTGCAGGTTGTCGCTCAGGCGGCGCTCGAACAAGTAGCCGAAGGTCTGCAGGGTGCCGTCGTAGTCGTCGTAATCCGGCTCGCCGGGGAACAGGTCGTACGGCACCTTGTAGCCGGGGGTATCGCTGAACGTGGTCAGGTTGTAGCGGATTGGCGGGGTGAGCGTGGTTTGCGTGCGCTGGTGGCTGGCCAAGAGCGTGAGGCGCGTGTCGTCGTCCATCTGCCAGGTCAGGGCGGGCGCGATGTACTGTTTATCGTCATCGATCGCATCGAACTGGGTGCCGCTGTCACGCACCAGGGCCGTCAGGCGGTAGCTGAAACGGCCCTCCTCATCCAGTGCACCACTGTGGTCGGTGGAGATCTGCCGGCGCTGATGGTTGCCGTATTCCAGGTTGAGCTCATGCAGCGGCGCCAGGGTCGGGCGCTTGCTGATGGTGTTGATCAAGCCGCCCGGTGCCAGTTGCCCATACAACACCGATGACGCGCCCTTGAGCACTTCGACGCGTTCCAGGCCGTACGGCTCCTGGCCGCCTTCAAACTGCGTGCTCTGCATTTTCATGCCGTCGCGCAGCACGCTGCCGGTCCGCGGGCCGATGTCGAAACCGCGCAGCCGGTAGTCGTCGGCCACTCGGCTGTAGCCGTTGGGCTGGGTGACGACACCTGCGGTGTAGCCGAGCACGTCGGCCAGGCTGTCGTGCTGGCGCGAAAGCATTTCTTCGCGGGTGATGACCGAAATCGACTGGGGGATTTCCACCAGCGGGGTGTCGGTTTTGCTCATGGTTGCGCTGCGCCGGGCCACCTTGCTGTAGGCCGGCCCCCAGGCATCCTGCTCGAACGCCTGGGCCGACACGTTGATGTCAGCAAGGTGCAGCGCGTCGGTTGCGCGCGGCTCGATGCTCAAGGCGCCGCTGGCAGTCACATTGAGCTGCAACGCGGTGCCTTGCAACGCGTGATGCAGGGCCTGCTCGGGGCTGAACTGGCCACGCAATGCAGGCGCGTCGAGCCCTCGGGTCAGCGCAGCGTCATAGGAAATGCTGCGCCCGCTGTACCGGGCGATGGCGGTCAGGGTGGCATCCAATGGGCCGGCTGGCAGGTCGAAAGCCAACTGTTGCTGCTGCGCATCGGCTTCGCTGGCCAGCGCGGCACATACGGGCAATGCGCTCAGGGCCAAGGCCAAGGCCAGCGGGGTCAGGCTGAAACGGTGTGTCCGGTACATGGGCGGCGGTCCCGATAGGTAGTCGATACCCGCTATGTGGCGCGAGGGGCTGCGTTATTAAGGGGGCAACGGAAATAAAATCAGCGCAGGCTCACCTGGGTCCACAACGGCAGCGGCTGCTCGACACGCACCGGCAAGGTTTCTTGCAGCGTGCGTAACACGTGTGCGCTGTCGTCCAGCAGAAAAACCCCGGAAACCCGCAATGCAGCAGCCTCAGGGCTGATGCGCAGCAAACCCCGCCGATACGCACGCAAGGCATCGATCACCACGCCCAGCGGCTGGTCATGGATTTCCAGGTAGCCGTCTTCCCAACGGCCTTCTGCGGCGCGATTGGGGTCCAGGGCATGAACGGCGTTGCTCGTCAGTACGGCGCCCTCCCCGCTGCGCAACTGCACAGTGGCGCCATTGGGTGCTTTTACCTGAACGCGCGATTCCTGCACCCAGACATCGGCTGCGCCTTCACGCAGCGTGACGGTAAAGCGCGTGCCCAGGGCCTGAGCCTCACCAAAGGGGGTGACTACGATCAGCGGCCGCTGCGGGTCGGCAGCAACCTGGATGCTCAACCCGCCCTCGCGCAGGATCAGCGTGCGGGTGTTACCAGCAAACGCCAGGTCCACCCGGCTTTTGGCGTTGAGCACCACACGGCTGCCGTCGTCCAAGGTGAATGCGTGGCGCTCGGCAAGCCCGGTGTGCAGGTCGCCCTGGGCAAAAGGTAGCAAGCCGGTGCGCTGCAACCACCAGCCGCCAACGCCGATACCTGCCACCGCCAGAGCCCCGCGCAAAAGCCCGCGCCGGCTAATCGCCGGGCTGCTGAGCACGTGATGAGCAAGCGGTGGCACATCGGCGAAGGCCTGGCCAACACGTTGTTCAAGGCGTTGCCAGGCAATTGGGTGATCGGCGCTTAAGCGCAACCAATGCTCAAAACGCTTGCGATCTGCATCGGTCATGCAGCCTGAGCGGTGCAGCGCCAGCCATTCGATAGCTTCGGCCACTGCCGGTGGCAGTCGGTTGTGCGCCATGCTCACTCCAGCGCCAGGTAGCACAAGGCCAGTGCCTTGGCCACGTACTGATGCACCCGCGGTGCGGAGATGCCCAGGCGTGCACCGATTTCGGCGTAGGTGAGGTTTTCCAGCTGGCTGTACAAAAAGGCGCTGCGCCCCAGTGGCGACAGCCCGTCCAGGATGCGGTCAAGGCTGGCGAGGGTTTCGATGGCCTGCACCTGCTCCTGTGCCGACGGCTCGTACCCCGGTATCTGCTGGGCCAGCGCTTCGAGGTAGGCACGCTCCAGATCGCGGCGTCGCCAAGTGGCGAATACCAGCCGCTTGGCGATGGTCGTCAGTAGCGCTCGCGGCTCTTGGATAGCTTGCGGGTCGGGCAACTGGACCACTTGGGCAAAGGTCTCCGACGCCATGTCGGCCGCATCATGGCAGCAGCCCAGCCGCGCTCGCAGGCGCTGCAGGAGCCAGTCATGGTGGTCGCCGAACATCTGATGCAACACACAGTTGCGCAGGGCCAGACGCTGGTCGTCGAGGGGGATGGAGGGCATGCGGTGATTTGCTAATGGGAACTATTAGCAAATGATGCCGGGAGATTGGGTTTATCGCAACTGAAGGCTGGTGAATCGCAGGTTTTGCGGTGCTGGAGCTAGTTGACCTTCGCTGTATGGCACCGGCGACGCCGGTGATCGCGGGGCAAGCCCGCTCCCACGCTGCCCGGTTCTCTGCGCGAAAGCACAAGCCCATTCGATTCGGACCGGGCGCAACCTAGTGTAGGAGCGGCCTTGCGTCGCGAAAGGGCCGCAAAGCGGCCCCGGCAATATCAGCTTGAAGCACAAATCCAGGGGCGCTGCGCACCCCTTTCGCGACACAAGGCCGCTCCTACACGAGAGCGTGTTGAGTAATTAACCCGGCACGCCGCTAATCCGCGGCACCACCACCGCCCATTGCTCACAGCGGCAACTCTTGCGGTACGGCTCTTCTGTCTCGTGCGCATACCGAACCAGCACCTCTGCCACCTCGCAGCGCTCAATGGCAAAACCCGGCTTGAACGAACTGGCGGTCCTTCCAACCACGGTGCCATAAGCATCCATAAGCAAAAACCGCCCACCATCGGCCTGCAAGGTCAGTTCCTCGCCCCGGCGCAACCGACGCAGTGCCGAATGGATAGCATGCCCCTCGGCATGCCGGCCCGCGTACCCAATATCGATGTCCTTCAAGCCAAGCTGCTGATAGAGCTTGCCCAGGCTCGGCACCGGCTCGCCGTGGAACAGCTGGCGCGGCACCTGGGCCGGCAGGCAGCCGCTGAATGGGTTTTCGGCGCTGAATTCGCACAAGGTCAAGGTCTGTTCGGCGCGGGTCATGCCGACGTAGTACAAACGCCGCTCATCATCCAGGCCCTCTTGCTTGGTGTTCCAGCCGCCGTCCAGCAGCACCACATGGCGGAACTCCAAACCCTTGGCCGAATGCACGGTACCCAGGTACAGCCCGCTGCCCGGCTGCTCGCGCACCTCGCGGGCATAGTCATACAACCACTCGATAATCGCCTTGCACTGCAACTGGCAGTCACCCAGCTCCACTTTAAGTTCGTCGAACGCAGTTTCGAAGAACGCAGCCGAAAACTCATCAAGCGCTGGCTGCGCCTTGTACAGCGCCTGTTCGGCAGTCAGCGCATCGCGCTCTCGCTCCAGCAGCCCGACCACTTCGACAAAACTGCGCTGGCGGGTCAGCGGCAGGCTGCTGTCCTTGTCCGCCGCCAGGTGGTAAGGCACGCCGTGCTGCTCGCACCAGGCCTGCACGGTCAACAGATAGTGATGGGTGCGGGCCAGTACCGCGCAACCGTCCCATGCCCCCTCCTCCAGCGCCAGCAGGCGCTGCAACTCGTGCATCGCTGCCTGGGCCTGGCGGTTGCCGCTTTCGCGGTCGGCCGGGTCGATCAGCAGGCGCAACACCTGGCCACGGCGCTGTGGGTCCAGGGCGTGCCATTCGCCACCTGCAGGGTCAGCGGCGCGGCGGGTATCGATAGCGACGGGGGTGTCGATCTTCATGCGCTGGGCATTGCAGCCAATCAGGTGATTGGCCGCTGCGATGATGCAGGCGCTGGAGCGGTAGTTCTCGACCAGAAACGCGTCCTTGGCAACGAAAGTGCTGCGAAATTCCTCGATATAACGGTTGTTGGTGGCGCGCCAGGCGTAGATGTTCTGGTCGTCGTCGCCCACGGCGATGATGCAAGGCTTGCCCTCATCGGACGAGCCGCGATGCGCCAGGGCGCTGACCAGGCGGTACTGCACCTCATCGATGTCCTGGTATTCATCGACCAGAATGTAGCGGTAACCCCGCAGCAATGCGGCGCGCTGGTCGGCGCGGGCATCGTCCAGGTCGTCCTGGGTCAGCGCTTCGTCATCGTCTTCATCGGCGTGGGCGGCAAGCGAGCCCTCAAGCAGCTCCACCGCCTCCTTCATGAGGTTGCCCAAGGTGTGCTCGTCCACCTCGTCGCCGCGTTGCAGGCGCGTGCCAGTCAGGCGCATGGCCAGGCTGTGGTAGGTCATCACACTGACCCCATAGGCATCGGCGCCAACCAGCGCCAGCAGGCGCTTGCGGATCTGATGGGCGGCGTGACGGTTGAAGGTCAACGCGACGATGGCGCCGGCCGGTACCCGCCGCACCCGCAGCAGATAGGCGATGCGATGCACGATGACCCGCGTCTTGCCGGAGCCTGGGCCTGCGAGCACCAACCGATTGCTGTCCAGGTCATCGGTGACGATGGCGCGCTGGGTGTCGCTCAACGCCTGCACGATCATCCGCCAGGACGCCTCGCTGGTCGCGTACTTGAGCACGCCCTCGCGGCCGGCGAAGTACTGCTTGAGGAAGCTCGACTTGTCACCATTGAAGTAGTCGGCCACCAGTTGCCGGGCGGCCTGAGGGTTGCCTTGGGCAAGCTCTGCGTACTCACGCATCACATGCACCTGGAAGCGCTTTTCGCGGTAGTGCTCGTCCAGGCGCTGGTAATCCTCGTTGAGAAAACGCGTGCGCTGGGTATCGACCTTCAAGGTCATGGCCCGACGCATCACAGTCATGCCGTGATTGAGGCTGAACACCTCCTGGCGATGCAAAAACAACAGCACCCGCTCTATGTAAGTGCCCCGGTTGCTTGGCACCCGGTCATTGAGTTCCAAGTCCTGTTCGATCAGTTCAACCAGTTCACCGAAAGTACCCTCGGTTGTCTGGTTCTTGCGCTGGCTGGGCAACTTGGCCAGCAGATGTTCCAGCACTTTGCTGGCAACTACCGCGCGGGTTGCGCGCACGTGCTCCAGCCGGCTCCAGCCACGCGGTTCATGGATGCGCAGGCGGATGTAATCATGGCTGAGCTGGCGCAGCTCGAAGCTGTTGACGCGCCGCTGGCCGCCATGACCATCGCGGTCCGGGGAGAGCCCACGCAGCAGCCGCAGCACGCCCAGGGGCAAAATGTCATTACGCTCAAGGCGCACTTTCAGCGCTGAGGTGAGCACCGCGAGGTTGATATCCTGCCAGGTGCCATCAGTGGCATCGGGCGCCTGTTCGGCCAGGGTTTCCAACAGGGCTTTTTCCAGTGCCAGCAGCGCTTTGAGTTGCTGGCGCGCGTTTTCGGTGCGGCCATTGCTCAGCACCACCGTGAACTGCGTATCGCTGACCAGCAGCTTGCGGGCTTCAAGGTCCTTAAGCACATGGGCGACTTCCTGGGGCTCAAGGGCGGTCAGCGTCACCAGGTTGTCAGTGTTGATCCGTTCAGCGCCATTGGCGCTGTACAGGTAGCGCAGAATGGCCAGGTACTCGGCCTTGCGCCGATCAGGCAGATTGGACTCGCGCAGCTCGCGCTCGGCATCTTCACGCGCCTTTGTCAGGCGCGAGGCGAAAATCTGCGTGTGGTTTTCTTCACGGGCCAGGTACCCCCCACGGTCCAGCCAGGCCACGGCGGTAATCACCTTGGTTTCGGCGTCCAGGGCGTCAGCCTCGAACGAGGTCTGGATGCTGTCATCCATAAGCACCTCGCCGGCGGTAATCACCAGTTTGGCCTTGCCCCGGCGCCTGGACTCGGCGATGACCTTCTTCAGGATCTGCTGAATGTCGCGCTGGCTCAGGCAAGCCCTTTCGCACAGGCCAAACTGGGTCTCGATATCCTGCGGGTCGTAGAGCAATACTGCATGCGCGGGCTGCTGGTCGCGCCCTGCCCGGCCAGCTTCCTGCAAATAGTTTTCCAGAGACCCCGGTATGTCAGCGTGCACCACCAGGCGGATATCCTTCTTGTCCACACCCATGCCAAAGGCATTGGTGGCAACCATGATCGGGATCCGGCCGTGTTTGTAGTCCGACTGCACGGCAAGTTTCTCGGCTGCGTCCATGCCAGCATGAAAGTGCCTGGCATCAAGCTCCTGCTGGCGCAGAAACTCGGCCAATTGCTCAGCCGCCTTGCGGCTTGCAACGAATACCACGGCCGCGCCCGGCAGCTCGGTCAGGTACTCATGCAGCAGGCGATGCACCCGTGGCCATTTTTCGGCGCGCGTGCAGGGCATGACTTCAAGGGTCAGGTTGGCGCGTTCGTGGCTACCGATATATTCCTTGAAGCTGACCCGCAGCTCATCTTTGAAGTGCGTGCGGATATCGGCCAGCACCTCAGGCTTGGCCGTGGCGGTGAAGCAGCCAATCGGCGCCGGCTTGCGCCCTGCATGGTACCTCGCGATGTAGCGCGAAACGTAGTGGTAGTCCGGGCGGAAATCGTTGCCCCATTTGGACAGACAGTGGGCCTCGTCGAACACCCAGCCGCCGACCTCGCGTTGCTCGATGGCGGCGCAAAACGCGCGGTTGCGAAACTGCTCCGGCGACACCAGCAGGATACCGATATCGCCCAGGCGGATTTTCTCCAGCACATCGGCGCGCTCGGGCATGTTAAGCAGGCCGTTGAACGCCGCAGCGCAATGGATACCTTTTTCCAGCAAGCCATCGACCTGGTCTTTCATCAGCGACTGCAACGGCGAAATGACCACGGTCAGGCTGGCGTTGCGGTGGTAACGGTTGAGCGCCGGCACCTGGTAGGTGATCGACTTGCCACCTCCGGTGGCCAGCACCGCCAGCACATGCTCCCCGCGCATGCCCGCCAGGGTGATGTCATGCTGCAGCGTTGCGCCAGAGGGCTCGACACGGAAATCCGGGTAGTTGAAATAGCGCTGCAGTTCGTGGCGTGGGTCATGGGTGGTCAGGCAGTACTGGCACGTTTCATCGCCGCAGGGCACATCACGCAGCTCGCGAATCAGCGCGCCGACCTTGGGGAACTGATAACGCACCCAAGGGGCCAGCACCGAATTGCCGCCAGAAACCCGCAGCCAGGCCAGCACGTAGGCCAGCGGCAGGTGCGCCTGCGGGTCGTGCAGGTCATCGTTGAGCAACGTGTTCAGGCGGGTGCGGCAGACTTTGAGATCGCGGTCGGCGTGGGCGTCGCGCTCGGCCATCTGCTGTTCGATCAGCGGGCCGATTTCTGCAACAGGCACCGATTCTCGGCCCGTCAACGCCGCAAACAGCTGGCCGGCGTCCTGGGCTGTGGTGGGCGCCAACAGTGCCTGGTAGCACAGCAGCTCAGCGGGCTCCAACTGCTGCAATTGGGCAAAGGCCTGGCGCTGGTCATTGAACAGTGTCAGCGTCAGTCGGCAGTCTGCCAGTGGCGAATTGAGCGTGTCGCGCACCAGTTTGTAGTCTTTCACCAAGCGGTGATAAGGGTTGCGCGGAAAAGCCAGCGGCGAGAGGCGCAAGGTATCGAGGGTGGGCAGTTCATGCAGCAGCATGTTCGACGCCTGCTCACGCAGAATGCGCAAGTCATGGGCAATCAGGTTATGCCCCAGCAGGTAGTCCGCGCCTTCGGCCAGGTCGTCGACTTGGGCGAGCACCTGGGCCAGGTCTTTGTTTACATCGCATTCGAGCGTTGCGTCCAGGTCCTGGCGCAGCGCCCCAACCTTGAAGATTTCCTCGGGTTTGCCCGGCTTGGCGGGGATGACTTCGAGGTCGACGACCAGACTTTTATCCTGACGAGATGGGAACATGCCTTACGCAATCCTTGCTTGCAGCCTACAAAGTTCGCAGGTTACAGGCAAAGGGCCACAGGCAAAACCCTGTTGCGCGCCGCGTCAGTCCGTGCTCGGCGTCAACTTTTTGATCCCACCCAGCAACCCCTCCAGGCTGAACGGCTTGGTCAGTACAGCGGTCGGCCCCGGCAAGATGCACGCGTCCGCCGGCTGTGGCTCGGCGTAACCGGTCATGAACAGCACCGGCAGTGCGGGCCGTGCGCTGCAACCGGCGTGGGCCATCTTGCGGCCATCAACCCCACCTGGCAGGCCGATATCGGTGATCAGCAGGTCGATCCGGGTGTCTGAGCGCAGCAGTTGCAAGCCGGCCAGGCTGTCGGCAGCCTCGATCACGACATAACCCAGTTCATTGAGTGCTTCACTGACAAACAGCCGCACCGAGGCTTCATCGTCCACCACCAGCACTGTGGTACCGGGCGCAGGCTTTGCCGTTTCGCTACTGGCCAGGGTTTGCGCTGCCGGTGTGCAAGGCTGCGAATGGCTGGGCAGGTCTAGGTACACCCGAGTGCCCTGCCCCGGTTGCGACGCGATGCGCACGCGCCCACCGGACTGCTTGGCAAACCCATAGACCATCGACAGGCCAAGGCCGGTGCCCGCGCCGACCGGTTTGGTGGTGAAGAACGGCTCGAACACCTTGCCCAAGGTCGCCGAGTCCATGCCGACCCCGTCGTCGGCAACGCAAACCGTGAGGTAACGGCCAGCGGCAAGCTCGCCATCGGCGGGTGGCTGCTCGGCAAAGCTGTGTTCGACCGTGCTGATGGTGATATGCCCGCCCCCGACCAGCGCATCGCGGGCGTTGATACACAGGTTAAGCAGCGCATTCTCGAGCTGGGTCGGGTCTACCAGGCAGGTGCTGTGGGAGGTACCGCGCTCAACATTGATTGCCACCGAAGGCCCAACCGTGCGGCGGATCAGCTCTTCCATGCCGTCGATCAAGGCATTGACGTCGGTAGGTTCCGGGATCAGCGTCTGCCGCCGGGCAAAGGCCAGCAGCCGATGGGTCAGCGACGCGGCGCGCTGGGTCGCGCCATGGGCCACAGCCAGGTAGCGCTCCAGGTCCTCGGTACGGCCCTGCTTGAGCCGCAACCGCATCAGGTCAAGGCTGCCGGCAATCCCGGCCAGCAGGTTGTTGAAGTCGTGGGCAATGCCACCGGTCAACTGGCCTACGGCTTCCATTTTCTGCGCCTGGCGCAGCGCGGCTTCGGCGTTTTCGCGCTCGGCGATGGCTTCACTGATGCGTGTTTCCAAGGTCTGGTTGAGCTCGCGCAACTCGGCCTCGGCTTGCTTGCGCGCGGTCACATCAATGGAGGAGCCAATCAGGCCGATCACCTCGCCCGCGTCGTTGAACAGCGGCGCCTTCACCGACAGCCAGCAGGCTGCCGAGCCGTCCGGCATGTCCACCTGCTCTTCAACCTGCACGGTTTTGCCGCCAGCCATGATGCGCTGGTCGGTTTCCATTACCTGGCGCGCCTGCGCCTTGTCTTCAAGGAATTCGAGGTCAGTCTTGCCGATATAGAACTGCGGCGGCTTGCCGATCAATTGCGTCGCACCATGGTTGGCAACCAGCATGCGGCCGTCACGGTCCTTGGCGTAGACCACCCCCGGCACCGCTTCGGTGAACGTACGCAGCAAGGCAGACATGCGGTCGCGCTCGGCCTGGGCATCGCGCCGCGATTCGATATCCATGAGGATGCCGGGAAAGCGCACTGCGCGGCCCTGGGCGTCCATCTCAACCCGGCCGCTAGCTTCGACCCAGCGGTAGTAGCCGTCCTCCTGGCGCACGCGGTACTCGCAGCGAAACGGCCCGCCCCGCGCCAACGCTTGATCGATGGTCTGCGACACGCGCTCGCGGTCATCGCCATGGATCGAAACGAAGGCTTCGGCTATCGGGATACCCGCCAGGCAGCGCTCGGCGGGCAAGCCGAACGAACGGGAAAAGCGCTCATCGGCGGTGACGCAGTCGTTGGCCACGTCCCACACCCAGGTGCCGATGATTGCACCGGCATCCAGGGCGAGCTGCAGCCGCTCCGCGGCATCCACGGCGAAGGCCTGCACCGGCGCAGGCTGGCTGGCAGCACCGGCCTGGTCTGGCCGAGCAATGCGCTGTTGTTCCATGCAGACCTCAAAGAAACACGCGTTGAATGCGAGATGCGGCGTTGGTGAAACGCTTAACGAATGTGCCACAGCATATATAGGTAAAGCGCTTGTGGGTACTGCACTTCCCAGCGACTCCTTGTATCCTTGCGCGGCGCCAGGAATGGCCTTTTGCTATGGGGTTCAGCCACTGAACGCCCACTCCGGGACTCGGATTTCCATCAGGTATCAACGTGAAGCGTGACATCCAACTCGTTATCCTTCTGCTGTCGGTCATTGGTTGTTCGCTTGCCTCGTTGACGCTGTGGAAGGTCATGGCCTCCCGCGAGCGGGCGCTGGAAGAAATCAACACTCACGGCCTGAACCTGACCCAGGCGCTGGTGACCTATTCCGAAGGCATCGTGCGCCAGAGTTCGGTGCTGTTGCTCGGCTTGGTGGAGCGCCTGGAAACCGAAGGCAGCGGCCCTGCGCAGATCAAGCGCTTGCGCGAGCTGGTTGGCCGCCAGCAGCCACTGATGCCGCAAATGAGCGGAATCACCGTCTACAGCCGCGACGGGCATTGGCTGATGTCGTCCAACCGCGCTATCCCGGTCGGTGCCAACAGCAGCGACCGCGCCTATTTCATCCACCACAGGGACAACCCGTCGCGCGAACCGTTCATTGGCCTGCCCATTCGCAGCCGCGCCAACCAGGAATGGGTCATCACCATCAGCCGACGCTTCAACGACGCCCAGGGTGAATTTGCAGGCGTGGTGGCAGTAACCCTCGGGGTGGAAAACTTTCTGCGCCTGTTCGGGCAACTTGATGTCGGCCAGCAAGGCGCCATCAGCCTTACCTACACCGACGGCTCGTTACTTGTGCGCTACCCGTTCCGCGAGCAGGACATGGGCCGCAATTTCTCGCACTCGCCGATTTACGCCAAGTACCTGCAGGGCCAGACGGTCGGCACGGCCTCGTTCAGTTCAAGCCTGGACGGCGTCGAGCGGCTGTATGCCTTTCGCAAGAGCGACAAGCTGCCGCTGGTGACCACCGTGGCCCTGGGCAAGCGCGAAGCCTTGGCCGCCTGGCAGTTCGAGGCGCTGCTGTCGTTGCTGGTGGTGAGTGGCCTGCTGGGCCTTACCGGGGCCATTGGCTGGTTACTGATTGGCGCCATGCGCAGGCGTGACGTGGCCGAAGACGAATTGCGCGTGGCACAGCAGCAACTGGTGGCCAGCAACCAGCAGCTCGAACAGCTGGCCATGCACGATGCCCTGACCGGGCTCGCCAACCGGCGCAGTTTCGATGAAACGCTGGCCCAGGAAAGCGGCCGGGCGCGGCGCAGCGCTACGTCGCTGGCATTGCTGATGATCGATATCGACTATTTCAAGCGTTACAACGACCACTACGGCCACTTGGCCGGCGACGCTTGCCTGCAGCGAGTGGCCACAATGCTGGCCAGTTGCACGCGCCGCCCTCCCGACCTGCTGGCGCGTTATGGCGGCGAGGAAATGGCAGTGATCCTGCCGGAAACCGACAGCGCCGGCGCCGCGGTAGTGGCGCGCGCCATGCTTGAACGCCTGAGCCTGGAACCTATCGCACACCACGACAGTCCGTTTGCTCAGGTGACTGTGAGTATTGGCATCGCCTGCGCCAGTGGCGCCGATGCCGACAGTTTGCAGTCGCTGGTGCAGCGCGCTGATGCGGCGCTCTATGTTGCCAAGGACGCAGGCCGCAACCGCCTGCATATCGGCTGAATACGGCGCGCCCCGGCGCGATCCCCTGGCCCTTTCGAGATTGCACCCTTGGACACTCTCCAGCATCGCGATTCGCACAACCGCGCCCTCGACTGGCTGAACTTCTTTCTCGCCGACGTGCGCGACGGCCTCGGGCCTTATCTTGCGATCTATCTGCTTGCCGTGCACCAGTGGCAGCCGGCAAGCATCGGCCTGGTGATGACCCTGGCCGGCGTCGCTGCGCTGCTGGCGCAGACCCCAGCCGGCGCGCTTATCGACAAAACCCCGGCCAAGCGTGCAGTGGTGGTGATCGCCGCCGTGCTGGTCACGGGCAGTTGCCTGTTGTTGCCGCTGCTTTCGTCGTTCGGCCTGGTCGCCCTGACCCAGACGGTCAGCGCCCTGGCAGGTTCGGTGTTCGCCCCGGCGATCGCCGCGATTTCCCTGGGCCTGACGGGGCCAAAGGCGTTCACCCGCCGGGTGGGCCGCAACGAGACCTTCAACCACGCCGGCAATGCCTGCTCGGCGCTGCTGGCGGGTGGGCTTGCGTACCTGTATGGGCCGGTGGTGGTGTTCTACCTGATGGCGCTGATGACGGTGGGCAGTATCTTTGCAGTCAGCCGCGTGCCGGCAGGCGCCATCGACCACCAAGTGGCACGAGGCCTGGCCCATGGGCCGGGTGGCGATGATCATCCGGCCGGGCTTGGCCTGCTGCTGCATAACCGCACCTTGCTGCTGTTCGCCGTGTGCTGTGGGCTGTTTCACCTGGCCAATGCGGCAATGCTGCCGCTGGTAAGCCAGAAACTGGCGCAGGTCGACCTGCGCCTGGCCACGCCGTTGACCTCGGCCTGCATCGTTGCTGCGCAACTGGTCATGGTACCGATGGCGTTGCTGGTCGGGGCCAAGGCTGAGCATTGGGGGCGCAAACCGTTCTTGCTGGCAGGTTTTCTGATTCTGCCGCTGCGCGGAGCGCTGTATGTGCTTTCGGATAACCCGTTCTGGCTGGTCGGGGTGCAACTGCTCGACGGCATCGGCGCGGGAATATTCGGCGCGTTGTTCCCCATCATCGTCAAAGACCTTACCGAAGGCACCGGGCGCTTCAATGTGAGCCTGGGCGCGCTAAGCGCGGTATTTGGCCTGGGCGCGGCACTGAGCCCAGGCATTGCAGGCCTTGTCGTGCAGAGCGCCGGTTACAATGCGGCGTTCCTCACCCTGGCCGGCATCGCCGCAGCCGCCTTCACGCTGGTGCTGCTGGCCATGCCTGAAACCCACCCCCGTTCGCGCCATGCGCCCACGGCCATGCCTGACCCTGCCGGAAACTGAACGCACCATGCCTGTCTCCTCTACCGCATTGATCATCTGGGCCGTTGCCGCCCTGGCCACCTGCGGCGTCATCCTGCGCCCATGGCGCATTCCCGAGTACGTCTGGGCCATGGGCGGTGCGCTGTTGCTCACCGCATTCGGCCTGATTGCCCCCCACAGCGCCCTGGCAGCGGTTGCCGAGGGCGGCGATGTGTACCTGTTCCTGATCGGCATGATGGTGCTGGCGGAACTGGCCCGCCAGGAAGGCCTGTTCGACTGGTTGGCCCGCTATGCCGTGCGCCATGCCCGCGGGTCCGGGCAGCGGCTGTTCGACCTGGTGTTTCTGGTGGGCACGCTGGTCACGGTGTTCCTGTCCAACGACGCCACGGCCGTGGTACTGACGCCTGCGGTGTACGCGGCGTGTAAAGCCGCTCGCGCCGAGCCATTGCCTTACCTGTTCATCTGCGCGTTCATCGCCAATGCCGCAAGTTTTGTGCTGCCGATCTCCAACCCTGCCAACCTGGTGGTGTTCGGCAGCAAGATGCCGCCGCTGCTGGACTGGCTAGCGCAGTTCACTCTGCCGTCGCTGGCCGCCATCGGCCTGACATACCTGATGCTGCGCCTGACCCAACGCCGGCAGATCAGCCAGCCGTTGGCCCTTGATGTCGATGCCCAACCCCTGCCCTACGGCGCCAAGCTGTGTGCCGTGGGCATTGTGTTGACCGGTGCACTGCTGCTCAGCGCCTCGGCCTTGGACCTGGCACTGGGCCTGCCGACGTTCTGCGCGGGGCTGACTACCACAGCACTGATCCACTTGCGCCAGCGCCGCAGCCCGATGCCGGTACTGTGCCATGTGGCGTGGGGCGTGCTGCCGCTGGTGGCCGGGCTGTTCGTGCTGGTCGAGGCCGTGGCGCAGACCGGTGTCATCGAACGCCTGGCACACGCCTTGGCAGGCCTTGCCGAACGCTCGCCGGCACTGGCCAGCTGGGCTGCAGGGGCCGGTGTAGGCATTGCCAGCAACCTGATGAACAACCTGCCCACTGGGTTGATTGCCGGGTCCATGGGCTCGTTGGTGGAACTGCCGCAGCAGACCACCGCAGCGCTGTTGATTGGCGTGGACCTGGGGCCGAACCTGTCGATTACCGGCTCGCTCGCCACACTACTGTGGCTGGTTGCCATTCGCCGCGAAGGCGAGCATGTCGGCGCCTGGCAGTTCCTCTGCCTGGGGCTGCTGGTAATGCCGCCCGCCTTGATCGCAGCGCTGCTGGCCTTGACGCTTTGACGGGCAGCAATGCCCGTCTGTCGATCTCAACGCACGGGGCGGTGCAGTAGCATGCCCAACGCAAGGTGAACAACCAGATAGGGAGATTCACCATGAAGATCATCAAAGGCCATTCATTGCTGCTTGCGCTATGCCTTACCGCCGGCGCGCCCTTCGCGCTGGCCGCCACAACCCCCGAAGATCAGCGTCCACCCGGGGCGCCACCGCATGATAGCGGCCAGATGAACGGCGCCGGCGATGCGACCGGTTCCGGTACGCCCGGCGATGGAGTGGGGAGCGGATCGGGTGGGACCGACGACAACGGCACCGACAGCACCGGCGGCGATGGCACTACCAGCGGGTCAGGGAATGGGAGCAGTGGTTCTGGCGGGAATGGCTCCGGTAGCTCCGGTAGCGGTGGATCGGGCTCCAAATAAGTCAACAGCGCCGCCCCTGCACTGACCGGGTAGAGTCGGCCTCTGCGACAAGATGGCGCACCGCTGAACTTTTACAGACGCATGCAAATACGGCTTAATGCCCACCTTACCGCTGTGGGAAGGTTCATGCGTCTACGCTGCCGCACTCATCTGTTGCTCATCGCCTGTTTTGCAGTGTTGTTCAACCTGCTGGCGATGCCGCTCGACCGTGCCTTGCGTGAGCCGGTTCTCGACGAGTCGCTTATCCTCGGCAGCTTCTGCAGCCTGCATGGCGTACAAAGCCTGCCCAAAGCCTTGCTGGCTCAGCTCAAGCTCGACCAGCACGCCCTGACCGAACACGGCGACAGCAAGATGCAAACCGGCGACTGCTGCTGTGGCCACGCAGGCCAGGCCGCGCCGCCTGGCGACTATTTCAAGCACCTGTTCCCGCGCTTCTGGCCTGATGCGCTGCTGCTGGGCGACGCCCCGGTGCTGCCCCTGCCGCGCCAGCAAAGGCCCGGCCTTACTCCACGCGCCCCACCCCTGGCCTGATCCGTCGCCACCAACGCCCGTTGCGCCGCTTGCGCGCCACGGCCGTACCCGACTTTCCAGCCAGGAACCGTTTTGATGAATGCGTCCGCAACCCCCGCACGTGCCGTGCTGCCCGTGCTCGCCCTGACCTGCGTGTCTGTTTTAAGCCCATTGTCCCAAGCCGTGGCCCAAGGCCTGGCGCAGGACAACTCCACCCTCACCCTAGGCGCGGTAACCGTCACCGGCGCCAGCACCGGCCCGCTGGCCACCAGCAGCGTGCTCAGCTCGGTGGATATCCTCGGCGGCGACATCCTTGAGAAGATGCCCGTCGCTTACAGCTGGGAGCTGTTCAACCGCGCGCCCGGCGTAATGCTCACCGGCTTCAACCAAGGCACCACCTCCGGCAAGCTGTCGTTTCGCGGCTTCAACGGCGAAGGTGAAGTCAACGCCGTCAAACTGCTGATCGACGGCATTCCCAGCAACACCAACGATGGCAACATGCCCTTTATCGACTCGGTGTTCCCCATGGACATCGACAGCATCGAGGTGGTACGCGGCACCAGCGACCCGCGCTACGGGCTGAACAACATCGCCGGCAACGTCAATATCAACACCCGCACCGGCGGCAACTACAACAAGGCGCGACTGCGTTACGGCAGCTTCAACACCCGTGAAGCGCAATTGGCCAAGGGCATTGAAACCAGCAACTGGACGCAGAACTATTTCTTTGCCCGCCAGCAGGTCGATGGCTACCGTGACCACGGCGATACCGAGCGCTACAGCTTCAGCGGCAAGTGGTTCTACACCCCCGATGCCGGCAATTACCGCCTGGGGCTGATCGCCCGCCACTATGAAGCAGACGCCCAGGAAGCCGGTTACCTCAGCGCCGACGATGCCCGCCACCACCCACGCATGAGCAACGACTTCAACGCCACCGACAAGGGCACCCGGCGCACCAACCAGGTCAGCCTGCACCTGGACGCCGACCTTGCCGACAGCCTCTCGTGGTCGGCAAAAACCTACCTGAACACCTTCGACGACCGGCGCTGGACGCAATACTGGCGCACCAGCTCACAGCAAGAACGCGACGCCTACGAAACCCAGTACGGCGCCCTCACCTCGCTGACCTGGCGGCCTGAAGTGGACTGGCTGCACGCCTTTGCCCTGGAAGGCGGCAGCGATGTGCAGCAGCAGCAAAACCGCAGCGAGCGCTACCGCACCCTAAGCCGCGTGCGCCAGGCGCAGACCCGCGACCAGCAGTTCGACTTCAATACCGTCGGGGCCTATGTGCAGGCCGAAATCGAGCCGTGGGAGTCGCTGAAAATTGTCCCGGCCTATCGCGTCGACAAGCTCAGCGGCGACTTCACCAACGAACTCACCGGCCAGAAGGCGGACATCAACAATTACGGGCTGATCAAGCAGCCCAAGCTGAGCGTGGTCTATAGCCCGTGGCAATTCGCCAGCCTTTACGCCAACTGGGGCCGCACCTTCCAGGTGGGCACGGGCACTGCAGCCTACAAAGTGCCGCCGCGTAACGAGGACCTGGCACCGTCGATCAACGAAGGCTGGGAGACCGGTGTCAAGTTCACCCCCGCCAGCTGGGTTGATGGCCGTGTCGCCTATTGGCGCCAGGACGCGACCGGCGAAGTCAGCCGGCGCCTGAACGACCCCAGCGGCGAGTCGGACAACGTTGGCCAGACGCGGCGCTGGGGCTATGACCTGCAGGTGAACCTGCACCCGGACGCGCGTACCGAGGTGTGGATGTCGTATTCCTGGCAGTACTCGAAGATTCTCGAACCCAGTAGCGCCCTGCCCAGCAGCAAGGGCCAGGAAATCGACCATGTGCCGCACCATCTGTGGAACACCGGGGTCAGCTACCAGGCCACCCCGGCGCTGCAGCTCACCGCGTGGATGAATGGCCAGACCAACTACTACCTGGAGCGGGAAAACACCCAGGGCACCTACGGTGGCTATGTGCTGATGAACCTGGGGGCTACCTACCAGGTCAGCGAGACGCTGAGCGTGGATGTGCAGTTGAAGAACCTGACCAACCGCTACTACGAATATGTGTGGTACGACCCCGATGGCGCCGATGCATCGCTGCACTCGCCGGGTGACGGGCGTGCGCTGTATGCCGGGTTGACGGTCGAGTTCTGAGCTCATCGCAACAAGCGACGCGGCCAGTGCAGGAGCGGGCTTGCGTCGCAACAGGGCTGCGTAGCAGCCCCCGCCCCGCTACATCCGCACCACCCTGGGCACCACCCGCACATACACCAGCTCACTCACCAACTCTACCAACGTCTGGGTAATCACCGCCGCCGCCGCCAACCCGCGGATCGGCTCCGGCAGCGCCAACGCCAACGGCAGCACCACCAGCGAATTACGCGTCGCCGCACTGAACGTCACCGCCCGCGCCGCGCCAGTGGGCAACCCGAACACCCGCGCAGTGCCCCAGCCCAGCAAGGGCGCCAGCAAGGCAAAGCCCACATATACCGGTAGCACCGGCAGCAGCTCATCCAGCCGGCCGACCACCACGCCCACCTGCGAGCCAATTACGGCCACCAGCACCAGCGCCATGGCTGGTACCGGTAGCCATGCCCAAGCGTCGTTCCAGGCCGCGACCGACGAAAAGCGCCGTCCCCCCGCGCTGGTCGCCACCGCCAGCAGCAGCGGCACCACAATCAGCAGCACAAAGGCTTCAACAAACGGCGCCAGTTGAATGTGCACCTCGCTCGCCCCGCCAAGCATCAGCGCCAGGTACAGCGGCAGCAGCGCCAGTTGCACCAACAACAGCACCGGCGTGGCCGCCAGGGTCAGGCGCGAGTCTCCCTTGCCGATATGGGTGAACACCACCACGTAATCGATGCACGGCGTCAGCAGCACCAGCAAGGCGCCGGCTAGCAGCGCCGGGTGCGCGCTGAGGCCGCGGGTGGTGGCCCAGACCAGCAAAGGCACCAGCACGAAGTTGGCCAGCAGCAGCGCGGCCATGAAGCGCCGGTTGCCCAGCCCTGCGCGCAGGTCAAGGAAGGGGATCTGCAAGAACATCGCGTACATCAGCACGGCGATGGCCGGGGTCACCAGTAGCTCCAACGCCCGTGCGGCGGCGGGGGCCAACAGGCCAATGGCGGCGGCAAACGCTACGGCAATGAAGTAAACGGGGATCTGGTTGCGTTCGAGCTGCTCTCTGTCCACGGGGGTCCTGGCATTTGCGGGTAGCGGGTAGGCCCGGCAGGGTACCCTCTGACGCAATGCAAAGGGAGTGGCTGGCACGCAAAAACCATTGGCAGATGGGTGGGGCCTGCGCGCAGCTTGGAGCCTTACAAGGCTGCGCCTACACCGACCGCATTCAATTCGCCTCAGCGCCTGAGCAGCACGATAAAGAACAACCCACCCAGCGCCGCTGTGGCAATGCCGATGGGCAGGTCCTCCGGCGCGATCAACGTGCGCGCGGCTACATCCACCCACACCAGAAATATCGCCCCAAGCAGCGCACTCACCGGCAGCAAACGCCGGTTGTCGGCCCCCACCAGTGCCCGCGCCATGTGTGGCACCATCAGCCCGACAAAACCAATCGCCCCGGACAGCGCCACCAGCACCCCGGTCAGCAACGAGGTGCAGATAAATACCTGCAGGCGCAGCCGGCGGCCGCTGAACCCCAGGCTGATCGCGGTCTGCTCACCACTCATCAGCGCGTTCAGGCCGCGCGCCATGGCCTGCAATGCAAGCAGCACCAGCACCACGCACAGCGCCGGCAGCCAGATCACATCCCAGCGCGCCGCCCCCAGCCCGCCAAGCATCCAGAACACTACCGAAGCGGCCGCATGCTGGTCGCCGCTGTACAGCAGCACGTTGACCAGTGCCATCAGCACGAACGACACCGCCACCCCTGCCAGCAGCAAGCGATCGCTCTCCATGCGCCCGCCGCGGCGCGCTACCGCGATCACCAGCAGCATGCTCCCGGCAGCGCCCATGAACGCCGCCAGAGGCAAACTGAACACGCCCATGAACTCGCCCAAGTAGAGCATCACCAGCACAGCGCCCAGGGCCGCGCCCGAACTCACACCGAGCAGGTGCGGGTCGGCCAGGGGGTTGCGGGTAACCGCCTGCAATGCTGTGCCCACCAGGGCCAGCCCCGCACCCACCAGCGCCCCCAGCACTACACGGGGTGCGCGGATCAGCCAGACGATATGCGCCTGGCTTTTGCCTGGTTCCCCGGCAATGTCCAAGCCCAACTGCCCGGCAACCACCTGCGCCACGTTGCGCATCGGGATCGAGGCCGGGCCAAAGGCCAGCGACATGACGCAGGACGCCAGCAACAGCACCACCAGCCCCACCAACAAGGCTCGCAAGCCTGTCGGGCTGCGCACAGGCATCATGGCTGCGCGCCCTCAAGCGGTTGCGGATGCAGGGCGTCGGCGAGTTTCTCGATGGCCTGGGCGTTTTCGACCGAAGGCGTTACCTCGACATAGCTCAGCACCACGAAACGCTGCTCGCGGATTGCCCGCACGCCCTTGAGCGCCGGCTGACGCAACAGGAAATCGCGCTTCTGCTGCCAGGTGAGCGGGCCGTAATCGACGATCACGATGACCTCAGGGTCGCGCTCGACCACGCTTTCCCAGTTCACCTCAGTCCAGCTCGCCGCCACATCGCCCATCACATTGACGCCACCCGCGGCATCGATCAGCGCTTGCGGCATGCCTAGCCGGCCGGAGGTGGTCGGGCGGTCTTCGCCGCTGTCGTAGAGAAACACCTTGGGGCTGTGCCGAGCCTGGCCAACCCGCTGTTGCACCTGGGCGATGCGGCTGCGCATCTGCGCGATAAGCGCGCGGGCCTGCCCCTGCACGGCAAAGATGCTTCCGAGGTTTTCCAGGTCGCGATACACATCGTCGAGGCTCGCCCGTTGCTGCGGCATTACCCACGAGCACGACTCGCTCAGTTCGTAAACCGCCACGCCGAACGGCGCAAGGGTTGCCGGGGTCAGCGGGCCGCCGACATGCATGCCGTAGTTCCAGCCAGCAAAGAACAACTCGGTGTCTGCCGCCAGCAGGGTTTCGATGGACGCCGAGCGGCTAGCCAGCTGCGGCACGCCTTCCAGCGCCTGGTCGATCCACTGCTCGCGGTGTTTGCTGCGGGTGAACCCGGTGTAGCCGACAATGCGCTCACGCAGGCCCAGGTGCAGCAGCATCGCCGTCATGTTCACATCGTGCACCACCACGCGCTGCGGGGCTTGGGTGAAGGTTACCGAGCGCTCACAACTGTGTACGCTCACGGGGAAGTCGCGGGCAGCGGCAGGCAGCAAAAACAGCAGCCAAAGCAGGCCAAAGAGGTAGCGAAAGGTCATGAACGGGTAACCCAGGTAATACGTGGATAGGGGTGCAGCGGGTGCTGGTCAACCAATGCATCGACGCCGAACACCTGCCTGAGCAGCTCAGGGGTCAGCACCTGGTGCGGTGTGCCGCTGGCGACGATGCGCCCGCCATCAATGACATACAGCCGGTCGCAGAAGGCAGCCGCCAGGTTGAGGTCGTGAAAGCTTGCCAGAATGCTCAACCCTAGCCCGCGCAGGTGCTGCAGCAGCTCCAGCTGATAGCGCGGGTCGAGGTGATTGGTGGGCTCGTCGAGGATCAGCAGTTCGGGCGCCTGGACCAGCGCCCGCGCCAGCAGCACGCGTTGTTTCTCGCCGCCCGACAGCGTGGCGAAGGTGCGCCGGGCGTGCTCCGCCAGCCCCACCTGTTCCAACGCCTGTGCGCTGCGGGCCCGGTCCTCGGCGGTTTCACCGTCGAACAGGGCCTTGTGTGGCGTGTGCCCCATGGCCACCACCTCGGCAACGCTCAGGCCAAACTCTTCGGGAAATTCCTGCAGCACCACTGCAATGCGCTGCGCGCACCAGCGCGGGCTGCGCTGCCACAGGTCTTCCCCGCCCAGGCTGACCCGCCCGGCCGTGGGCTGCGTGGCGCGGTAGGCGCAACGCAGCAGGCTGGTCTTGCCGCTGCCATTGGCGCCGATCAGCCCGACGAATTCGCCTTGTTGCACCTGCACGTTCACGCCATTGAGCAGCAGGCGCGGCCCAGGCAGTGCCCAGTGCAAGTCGTCGATGGTCAAACTGGTCATGCTCGGCGCCTCCTGCGGCAACGGTCAGAAGCTGTAGTCAGCCGTCACGAAGAACGAACGCGGCTCGCCCAGGTACCACTGCCGGCCGCCGTTCTCGCTGGTGGTGGCGTACTGGCGGTCGAACAGGTTGTTCAGTTGCAGGCTCAAGGTCAGGTCCGGCTGCACATGCCAGTCGAAGCTTGCGTCGAGCACGGTGTAGCTCGGCACCTTGACAGTGTTGGCGTTGTCGCCATAACGGCTGTCGACGTACCGCGCGCCTGCACCTGCGCTGAAGCGTTGGGCAAAATCCTTGCTCAGCCACAGGTTGGCCGAACGACGCGGCACGTTGGTCGGGCGGTTGCCGCTGTAGTCGTTGCCGTCAGCGGTAAAGTCGTCGTACCTGGCGCGCAACCAGGCGGCGTTGGCAGACAACTGCAGCTCATAGGGCAGGCGCAGTTCAAGGGTGGCCTCGATGCCGTCCGAGGACTGTTGGCCAACCTGCTGCTGCACTTTGGGGTCGAGCGGGTCGGTGCTGAGCAGCTTCTTCTTGACGATGTGGTAGGCCGCGAGCGTCCACTCGCCACGGCCTTCGGGCAGCATCTGCTTGATGCCAACTTCGGTCTGCTTGGCGGTACTCAAGTCCCAGCTTTGCTGCTCCGAGCTTAGGGTCAACAGGTCGCTGACCCCTTCGGTGCTGGTGGCGTACTGGCCGTACACCGACAGCTCTTCGCTTAGCGCAAACACCAGGCCCGCGCGCCAGTTATCGCCTGTCAGGCTGCGGTCGCTGCGGGTGTCGTCATCAAGGTTGTCGCGGTTCAGGTGCACCTGGTCGCGGCGGGCACCGGTGACCAGCGACACGCGTTCGGTCAGCTGCGTGCGGTTTTCGGCAAACAGCGAGAACTGCCGCGCCTGGTTGGCTTCGCGCGAGCGGAACGGGTCGTCGCTGATGTAGCTGCCGCCGCCAGAGCCTGCCACCGGCACGGCATCGGCCAGGGTATTGCCAAAATCGTGCTTGCGCAGGAAACGAATGGAATTGTAGTCCGCGCCCACCACGGTCTGGCTGTCCAGGCCAAACAGCGGGTGCTGCAGGGTGAACGACTGGCGGTCGCCAATCTGCTCCTGGGTCTGCTTGATGCTGATGAAGCTGCTGCGCTCGATCAGGTTACCGGGCTGCCAGGTGTAGCTTTCGGCGTTGCGCCAGCGGCGTTGGGCCTTGAGGTAATACAGCTGGTTGCTGGCGGTGAGGGTGTCGCTGATTACCCAGTCGGTGACCAGGCGTGTGGACTGGTCGTTGTAATGCAGCTCGGCGTTGGCCACGTTGTAATTGTGGTCGCGCAACGACTCGCGGTAATGCCCGTCGATCAACGGCGTGCCGAGGTACTGCTGCGGGTTCTGGTCGCCGTAATCGTGACTCAGGGTCACGCTCAGGTCTTCGTTGGGCTGCCAGCGCAGCGCACCGCTGAGGGCGATGCTGTCGGACTCGCCGCGGTCCACCCAGCCATTGCTCGCCAGCTTGTTGAGGTTCAAGCGGTAGCTCAGGGTGTCGCTCAGCGACCCGCCGCTGTCCAGCGCCATCTGCTGGCGGTCATTGGAGCCGTAACCCAGGCGCAGGCGATTGCGGATGTCACCTTCGAACGGCTTTTTCGGCACCACGTTGATCACCGCCCCCGTGGCGCCCTCCCCGTACAGCACCGATGCTGGGCCGCGCAGCACGTCGATGCGCTCCACCGCCCAGGTGTCGACCGGAAAGGTCACGGTGCCGGCGCCGACATACAGGCGGGTGCCGTCGTACAACTGCATGGTCGAGCTATGGCCGGTGAAGCCACGTGCCGACAGCGCCGTGCCGCCGTTGCCGGGCGTGCCGATGAAGGTGATGCCAGGGGAACGGGTGACGGCGTCCTGCACGGTGGCGTTATTGCGCGCCTGGATCTGCTCGGCGCTGATGCTGGTGACGCTGGCAGGGGTTTGCAGCGGCGTGAGGTTCAGCCTAGAACCGCTGGTGCCAGGGGTGCGCAGGTCGGGCTGGGCAGCCGCGTCAGCGAATTCGGTGATGGCCGTGGCGGGCAATGCCAGCGGCTCATCTTCAGCGGCTTGGGCGCCTGCGCTGAGGAATACACAAGGCACCAGGCTTGCACGCAGCATGTGGCCAGGGAAGGAACGGAACAACGAATAACGGGACATATCTTTCCACTTGAAACAGGAATGAAAGAATCCCGGAGGGAACAACGCATAGGGAAAGCGCAGGCGCACGCGCCTACGAAAACCGGCCTGCGCCCGCCCACCGCGGGTTTGCCAAACGATGCTTCAGGCCGGTCTCCGGGCTCACGAGGGTCATGAAACATTCGCCTTCCCATGCCAGAGCACAGTGGCGTATCGAATGCTTCGCTCGTATACCGTTGCGGGGGCAGCGCCGGACTGATCACCGCAAGGATGACGAACCGGCTTCCCGTTTCACCCCATGCACGGCGGCAGGGGGCACCTGAAACAGGCGCGCAGATGACCATCAAAACGGCCCGTGGTCAACAGGCACGTTGCCATCGTGCGGCGATAGCGTTTTAGTCAGCACAGATGTTATGTTATTACATCTACCATGGAGAACCCCCTGTTGAAACATCACGCACCCCTGCTGGCCGGTTTGACCCTCGGTATGTTTGGACAACCGCTCTACGCCGCAGAACCCCTGACGCTGGAAGCCATCTCGATTACCGACGCCTACGTTGAAGAACGCGCCGACGGCCCGGTGCAAGGCTATCGGGCGACCCGTTCGGCCACCGCCAGCCGCACCGATACCGACATCCGCGATACCCCGCAAAGCATCGAGGTCATCCCGGCGCAGGTACTCAAGGACCTCAATACCACGCGTATTGACCGAGCCCTGGACTTTGCCGGCGGCGTGGCGCGGCAGAACAACTTCGGCGGCCTGACCTTCCTCAACTACAGCGTGCGCGGTTTCACCACCGGCGAGCTGTACAAGAACGGCTTTGCCGTCAACCGAGGCAGCTACAGCGCCCCGGACACCTCCAACATCGAGCGCATCGAAGTGCTCAAAGGCCCGGCGGCCAGCCTGTACGGCCGTGGCGACCCCGGCGGGCTAGTCAATATCGTGACCAAGCGCCCGCAGGCCGAGACCTTCAGCAACCTGAGCCTGAGCGCCGGCAGTTGGGACCGCTACCGCACCAGCCTGGACGCCAACGCGCCGCTGGACAGCGAAGGCAACCTGTTGGGGCGGATAAACATGGCCGTCGAAGACAACGGCAGCTTCCGCGACCATGTGAACAGCGAACGGCGCATCGTCAGCCCGTCGTTGAGCTGGCAGTTGTCGCCCGATACGCGGTTGCTGCTGGACACCGAGTTTTCCCGCACCGAGTCGGTATTCGACCGGGGCATTGCGGCCGTCAACGGTGACCTGGGTTCGGTCAAACGCTCGACTTTCCTCGGTGAGCCCAATGATGGGCAGGTCCGCAACGACAACCAGACCGTGGACCTGGCGCTTGAGCACATGCTCAGCGATGACTGGAAGCTGCGCCTGGCCAACCACTACACCCAAGGCACGCTCAAGGGCGCCAGCTCCGAACCACAGGCGGTGGTCGGCAGCACCATCACCCGCTTCTACCGCGAGCGCGACTTCGAGTGGAACGACAACATCACCCAGGCCGAGCTGCACGGCACCTTCAATTGGGCGGGCTGGGAGCACCAGACGCTGATCGGCCTTGAATACGAGAATTACCGCAACAGCCAGAAGTACCCACAAAGCGCCACCCTGCTCGGCTACGGCCTGGACATCTACAACCCGGTGTACGGCCAGGCCAAGCCCGCGCTGACCCGCGCCAACGATTTCCACGAGCACACCGAAAGCTACGCACTGAACCTGCAAGACCAGATTGCCTTCACCGAGCGCCTGCGTGGCTTGGTGGGCGTGCGCCTGGAGCACATCGAGCAGACTTCCCTGAACCGTACCAGCGGGGTCAGCAGTAGCCAGGAGAAGGACGTTGCCACCCCGCGCATCGGCCTGCTTTACCAACTGACGCCGCAGGTGGGCGTGTTCGCCAACGCCTCCACCTCGTTCAAGCCCAACACCCTCGGCACCCAGGGCCAGGTGTACAAACCGGAAAAAGGCTTGGGGTACGAGACCGGCGTGAAGCTCGACCTGCTCGACAGCCGTCTTGGCGCCACCATTGCGCTGTTTCGCATCGACAAGGAAAACGTCCTCACCACCGATGCCCTTGGCGACAGCGTTGCCGCTGGCAAGGCGCGCAGCCAGGGCCTGGACATGCAGTTCAGCGGCCAGGTCACCGACGCTGTGCGCGTGATAGGGGCGTACGCCTACATCGATGCAGAAGTGACCAAGGGTGATGCCAGCCTGCCTGAGGGCAGCGACCTGCTGGGTATTGCCCGGCATAGCGGTAGCCTGCTGGGCGTTTACGAGTTCCAGGATGGTGCGCTGCGCGGCTCGGATGTCGGCGCTGCATTCAACTATGTGGGCGAGCGTTCAGGCCAGGCCGGCGGCAACTTCACCCTACCCGCCTACAGCACGGTTGACTTGCTTGCGCACTACAAGGCCAGCGAGCAAGTCACCTTGGGGCTGAACTTGAACAACCTGTTCGATCGCACGTACTACGAGCGTTCGTATAACAGCGCGTGGGTAGTGCCGGGTGAGCCGCGCAATGTGAGTGTCAGCCTGAGCCTGAGCCTGTGACTCAGCTGCTGGGTGCCCCGGGCCCGCCCCGTTCTCAGGCAGCACGCGGTCCTAGCAGGAAATCGCCCAGCTCTTTGGGCTGAGCTGTCACGTAGAGAACTGGGCTGCGTGTGAGATTCGATGGTTTTGTACAGCCCTGTTCTCGCCAGGCATATCTCCTTGTGGCGAGCGGGCTTGCCCCGCGCTGGGCTGCGCAGCAGCCCTGAAAACCCAAGGGTAATCCTCAGGGGCTGCTGCGCAGCCCAACGCGGGGCAAGCCCGCTCGCCACAACTGTCTACCATTTCCCACTGGATTGGGTCCATCAAGCAATGTTGCGGTTGAGCAGGGCCTGGGAGGGAGATTCTATGGTTCTGTACAAGCCTGCTCTCGCCGGCACTGCCCTCAGAAGCTGTACTTGACGTTGAACATCACATTGCGTGGGTCGCCATAGTAAGCGGTGTTGTAGTTGCCAATGCCGCTGTAATAGACCCGATCAAACAGGTTATTGACGTTCACCGTACCCTTCAGATGCTCGTCGAAGTCGTAGCTGGCCATCAGCCCAACCACCGCGTAGCTGCCGCGCTCGAACTTTTGCGGGCCAACTGCGGCGGCAAAACTGTCATCGCCGAAGAAAGTCGCACTCTGCCACTGCACATTACCGCCCACGATCGCCCGGTTCAGCACGCCCGGCAGGCGGTAGGTGGTTGCGGCCTTGAACAGGTGCTGAGGCTGGGTGGTGGCCACACGCACATGGTCGGCATCGTAGGAAGCCTGGTACACGTAGCCTGCATTGATGTTCCAGTCAGGTAGCAACTCGCCGGCAACCTCAAGCTCTACGCCGTTGGTGGTCGCGCCCGACACCGCACGCATTTCTTCAAAACCTTCGCTGTTGGTACGCCCGGTGCTCTGCGCCAGGTTGTCCTGTTTGAGCTGGAACAGCGCAAGGCTTGCGTTGAGGCGCCCATCAAAGTACTCACCCTTGATGCCCAACTCGTAGCTCTGCCCGGTCAGCGGCTCGATGGGGTTGTCGTTGGCGTCCTTGTTGTAAGGCTGCGGCTTGAAGATATCGGTGTAGCTTGCGTACACCGTGTATTGCTCATCCAGGTCATACGTAATACCGGCGTACGGAATGACCTCACCGCTGTTGGTGGTCGGGTAGGACCTGCTGATACCCGCGCCGTTGATGCTGTCCAGCGACCATTCATAGTCGTTGACCCGCGCACCCAGAATGACGCTCAAGGCATCGGTGGGTTTGAGCACCACGGCGGCGTAGCTGACTTTCTGCGTGGCTTCGATCTGCTGCGTCGACCACCAGGCCCAGTCGGTCGGGTACGCGGCGTTGTTATCCCAGGTAAACGGGTTGACGCTGGCGTCGGTGGTGCCGTCAGTCCGTTTGGAGGTCGAGCTATTGCGCGCATAGTTGTAGCCGACGACCAATTCGTGGGTGCGGCCAAACAGCTCGAATGGCCCTTTGGCAAACAGGTCGACGGATTTCTCGTCGGTGTCGGTATTGAACTTGGACGCGCCGCCGGCATAAAAACCGTGATCGATGGTGTTGGTCACCGGGTCGATATGCGCGCCCGACAACCCCGCCAGAATTTCGCGAGAGGTGTACTTGCGATAGGACACGGTGCCTTTGACCACCCAGTCGTTCTGCAACTGGTGCTCAAGGCCTACGAACGCGCGGTGGGTGTTCTGGTTGCGGTACGCCCACTTGTCGCCGGGGTTGCTTGAGCGCGACAGGTCGACCCGCCGGCCATCGCTGTAAAACACCGGCAGGTGGGCGTTGGTAGTCGCGTCGTTATTGTTCTTCTGGTAGTCGTAGCCAACGCTCAGGGTGGTGGCATCGTTCAGGTCGGCCTCGACAATGCCGTAGAACACCTGCTGCTCGCCCTTCTGGTAGTCGATGAAACTGTCGTGCTGCTCGGTCCCGGCGACCATACGCCCGCGCAGGGCGCCGCTATCGACCAGCGGGCCAGACACATCCACCTCGGTGCTGTAACGGTCCCACGAGCCCGCTCCTGCCGCCACATGGCCCTGCGCCTCGCGGGTTGGGCGCTTGCGCACCATGTTGATCACCCCGGATGGGTAACCCACGCCGTTGACCAGGCCGGTGGCGCCCTTGAGCACTTCGATGCGGTCATAGATCAGCGAGTTGCCGATGCTGTAGTTGTCGCGCACGTTGCCGCCATCGCTGCTCAGGCTGGGGATTCCGTCGTACTGGAAGGCCTGGATCTCGAAGCCGCGGGCGTAGTAGGTGTAACCTTCGGAGTTTTCCCGGTTGACGGTGATGCCTGGGGTTTGTTGCAACACCTTGGCCAGGTCGACCAGGCCCTGGTCATCCATTTGCTGACGGGTGATCACACTGACCGACTGCGGCGTCTCGCGCAGCGACAATGCCATGCGCGTGGCCGAGGCGCTCTGGCCGGTGGTGTACGACCCGCTGCCTTCGGTGGTCAGGCCCAGCGCTGCGCTGTTGATGGTGGTGGCGCCCAGCTCTACCGCGCCGTCGGCTTTGTAAAGCGGGCGCAGCGCGTAGCTGCCATTGCTTTGCGGTATGGCTTGCAGCCCGGAGCCTTGCAGCAGCACAGCAAAGCCTTCGGCGACGCTGTAGTTGCCTTCAAGCCCTGCAGATTTCAGCCCGTCGAGCAGCGCCGCATCGAACGACAGCGCACTGCCTGAGGCCGAGGCAAAGGCACTGAGCGCGCGGGTCATGCTGCCGGCCGGCACATGGTAGTACTGCGCGCCGCTGGCCTGCGCGGCGTGTGCCACGTTCGGCAGGCTGGCAACGCCCAGGCCACAAAAACTCAGGCCAAATGCAACGGCAGCGGGCTTGAGCAGCCCATGGTGCGGGTATTTCATTGTTTCCCTTCCCCAAATTGAATCGATCAATCGATACCTGTCAGGGGATGAGCCGAGCGAAGGGTGCAAACAGTGCAATGCGAATGAAAATATTTTTCAATGGGCCGGTCATGCTGGTAGCACGGTCACCCAGTAATCGGTGCGGCGCACGATGCGCAGGCCGAAGCCGCTGTGCAGGGCCGCCAGGGCAAGGTCGATGTCATGCAGAGGAAACGCCCCGGAGATCTTCAACCCGGCGATGGCGGGGTCACACCTCAGCCAGCCATGGCGGTAGCGCGCAAGCTCATCGAGCAGGTCCGCCAGCGGGCGCTCGATGGCGATCAGGCTGCCGGTGCGCCAGGATGCAGCAGTTATGTCACTGTTCCAGGGCTGGCCCAGCGCGTTGGCATCGAAACGCACCTGCTCCCCGGCATTGACCCGCAACGAACCCGCAGTCGCAGCCGGCCGTACCAGAACCGCGCTTTCCAAAACCGCCACTTCGCAGAACTGCGCTTCGACCTGCACGGTAAAGCGCGTCCCCAGTGCCTCGACCTGACCCTGCGCCACATCCACGCGCAACGGCCTGCCCAGCGGGTCGGCAGCGGTTTCGACCAGCACTCGCCCACTCAGCAGATGCAGTAAGCGCTGCGCGTTGTCGAAGCTGACATCCAGTGCCGATTGGCTATCGAGCAACACCCGGCTGCCATCGGCAAGCAGCACCTGGCGCTGCTCACCGACCCGCGTGCGGTAACTGGCCATCAGGCTTGCCCGCCAGTCGCTGTGCCAGCCGTTCCAGCCGACCACGCCGAACCCCGCCAACATCAGCAACTGCTGCAGTACCCGGCGCCGGGTTTCACCGGTATGTTGCAGCACCGGAGCGCCAAGTTCGCCTGGCACACGGGCAATCATCTGCTGCACAGCTTCCACCTGCTGCCACGCCTCGCGGTGCAGCGGGTCGGCGTTGTGCCACTGCTGCCAGCGGGCCTGTTCGGCGGCGCCGCCCTGCCCCGACGACAGCCGCGCATACCACTGCGCCGCGCTGCGCAACGCCTGGCGCTCGGCCAGCCCGAGCACGGCACGTGGCGTAGTCATAGCAGGCCCATGCGCATCAGGCAGCAATGCTCCATGGCCTTGGCCATGTGGTTGTTGACGGTGCGCAGCGAGATACCCAGGCGCTGGGCGATGGCCGGGTAACTCAGGCCTTCGAACTGCGACAGGATGAACGTCTGCCGGACCTTGTCGCCGAGGCTATCGAGCATGCGGTCGATCTCCATCAGCGTTTCCAGCACCAGCGCCTGGGTTTCTTCGCTGGGGTAGACATCTTCGGGCAGCGCCGCCAAGGCTTGCAGGTAGCTCTGCTCCAGGGCACGGCGCCGGTACAGGTCGATCACCAGGCCCTTGGCAACTGTGCTCAGGTACTGCCGAGGCTGGCGCACATCCAGGGCCTGACGGGCTTTGATCACCCGCACGAAGGTGTCTTGCACCAGGTCCGCGGCATCGCAGCTGCTGCCAAGGCGCTTGCGCAGCCAGTTGCGTAGCCATGGGCTGTGGTCGGCATAGAGGTTATGCAGCGCGGTGCTCAGCGCAAGGTCGAATGAGGCCATGAAGATCAAGTCACTAATGAGAATTAGTTGCAATTTGCCATTTTATTGTGTGTCTTGGCAATGCCAACGCCATGCCCACCACTGGAACAGTTCACCTGAACTTTCCCTCCCCCATTGGCTTCCCCTGCATAGACCACCTCAAAAACAGGCCTCTGCAGGAGTAGAACAATGCGAGCACTGACCTATCACGGCGCCAACGATGTCAGGGTCGACACCGTCGCGGACCCGATCATTCAGGATGAGGACGACATCATCCTCAGGGTGACTGCAACCGCGATCTGCGGCTCTGATCTGCACCTGTACCACGGCAAGATTCCGCATACCGAAGCGGGCGATATCTTCGGTCACGAGTTCATGGGTGTGGTGGAGGACACCGGGCGCGGCGTTACCGACCTGCAAGTCGGCGACCGTGTGGTAATTCCCTTCGTGATCGCCTGCGGCAGCTGTTTTTTCTGCCAGCTCGACCAGTTCGCCGCCTGCGAAACCACCAATACGGGCCGGGGCGCGATCATCAACAAGAAAGGCATCCCGCCGGGCGCCGCGTTGTTCGGCTACAGCCACCTGTACGGCGGCGTGCCTGGCGGCCAGGCCGACTACGTGCGCGTGCCCAAGGCCAACGTCGGGCCGTTCAAGGTGCCGGGCACGCTGAACGACGATAAAGTGCTGTTTCTGTCGGACATCCTCCCCACCGCCTGGCAGGCCGTCACCAATGCACAAATTGGCCAAGGCTCGACGGTTGCCATTTATGGCGCAGGGCCCGTCGGCCTGCTCAGCGCGGCATGCGCGCGCATGCTGGGGGCACAAAGCATCTTCATGGTCGACGACAACGACTACCGGCTGGCCTTCGCCCGCGACACCTATGGCGTGATCCCGATCAATTTCACCCAGGACGACGACCCCGCCGACAGCATCATCCGTCAGACCCCGGGCATGCGCGGGGTGGATGCGGTCATCGATGCGGTGGGTTTTGAGGCCAAAGGCAGCACCACCGAAACGCTGCTGACGGCGCTGAAGATCGAAGGCAGCAGCGGCAAGGCGTTGCGCCAGAGCATTGCAGCGGTGCGCCGTGGCGGGGTGGTCAGCGTGCCGGGGGTGTACGCGGGGTTCATCCATGCCTTCATGTTCGGCGATGCGTTCGACAAGGGCCTGACCTTCAAGATGGGCCAGACCCACGTGCAGAAGTTTCTCCCGGAGCTGCTCGATCATATCGAGGCTGAGCGCTTGCACCCCGAGTTGATCGTCACCCACCGCCTGGCGCTGGAGGAAGCGGCCTTGGGCTACAAGCTGTTCGACCAGAAGCAGGACGACTGCCGCAAGGTCATTCTGGTGCCCGGTGCTGCCTCTGGCACGCTGGGCGATTTTGGAGGGGCGCGGCCATGATTGACTTGGCAACCGGCATGCGCCCGGGTGAGCGTTATCGCATCGAGAATACGGAGCGTGCGCATCCTTTCCCGGGGTTCTTTCTGGACGGCAAGTACTACCTGGGCCCGGAACTACTCACCGCCGTCGGCTGGCTTGAAGGGACCCGATTCATCTACGACGCGCTGGACCCGACCGGCGAACCGGTATTTCCCAACCGCGCAGCGGGTAATATCGAGAACCTGGTGTTAACGCTGGTTGACGGCACCCGCCTTGAGGTTTCTCGTCTCAAACAGTGGCCCCCTGAAGACGCCGAGCCGGTGGCGGGTGATAGTGCACAAGGCAGCGGTGACGCCGACGCAGGGCTGGCGCCGGAAACGGACGCTGGGCAGGCTGGTGGGCGCCAGCGCACGCCAGCCGTGTCGCGCTTGTGGGTGGCAGGTGCGCTTGTGCTGGTAGGTGCATCCGTGGTGCTGGCCTGCTTGCGTGGCCGGCGCTGAAACCAAGGTGGGCACGGCGTCTGTAGGAGCGGCCTTGCGCCGCGAAAGGGCTGCGCAGCAGCCCCTATGATCTGCAAATCATGCAGAATCGCTGGGGCTGCTTTGCAGCCCTTTCGCGGCACAAGGCCGCTCCTACATTGACCGTGTTGACTCAACGGTGCGTTTTGTTTTCAACCTCTGCCAACTGCCGCTTGATCGCTTCTGCCTGCTCTTCCTGCTCTTTGATCGAGGTCGGCGTAATAACCTTGTCCACGGTCTCGGTACCCGGTTCTGGACGCTCCAGCACTGGGTCAGGGGAACCCTCGCCACGCTGCGCCTGCTCGGAAGAAATCGGCCGAGGCACTTTGTCGGCCGCTTTGCTTTCGGTACGGTTCATAACGCTCTCCTGATGGGCTGATGTCCTTCAGAAGAGCCCTGGTCTGCCGCAAAAGTTTGATTTAACTGCCCCGCACAGCGGTTGAATGTTAAAAAAGATTTCTGCCGCACGCTGTGGTCCGACTATGGAACGATCACACGGAGGTAGCTCATGAAGTTCGCGCAATTCTGCCAATGGCTGTCCAATCAGGCCGGCCGCCCTAGCACATTTCTGATCGCCATCGTGCTGATCATCATGTGGGCAGTATCGGGGCCATGGTTTCATTACAACGATACCTGGCAACTGATCATCAACACCTCGACCACCATCGTCACCTTCCTCATGGTGTTTTTGATTCAGAACACCCAGAACCGCGACAACGACATCATTCATGTGAAGCTCGACGAACTGATCCGCGCATCGAAATCGGCGCAACGCTCGGTGCTGGACCTCGAAGCCATGGACAGCAAGGCGCTGCGCGAACTGCGCAAGGAATATCGCGCTCTGGCGGGGGATTGCCCTGAAAAGGATGACTGCACGCCCCCGCAGGCTTGAGGCCGCTCAAATACCAATGCTTGCGACGCCCCTGCTGGCCGGGGCCGCAGTTGCCTTGCGCCGGGCGTAGCCCACTCCCCAGACCATTGCCCGGCTGACACTCTCACCGGGCCGCTGGGTGTATGCACGCTCGCACACCACAGCGCCATCGGCGCGATACACGCCAATGAACAATTGCGTTGCGCCTGTGCGTGACAAGCGACCCTGGACCTCTATGCAGGTGCCGTCATCCAGAGTTTCTTCGTGGATCTGGTGGTGCAGAATCACGTCGCACCACTGCCGATAGACCTCGCCTCGTTTTTTCATCGATCTGCCCTCGTTGTCATTGTTCTGGGTAGAGCGTCAGGCACCTGTAAAGGGTCGAAATGAATCAACGCCAGCAGACAGTCGGGCGCCCGACTACAGCAGCCTGGCCCTCACCTGCCAGAACATTGGTCTGCCAGTCGGCCCTTGGGTGGCCATAAGCCGTGGGGTAAACTGCCTTCGCAGTCTTATCGAGCAATTGGCCAGTGCCATGATTCAACCTGATCTCGACCTGTTTGGCCCTGCACCGCAGCAACTAGCCGCCCATACGGTGCTGCTGCCAGGGTTCGCCGTGGCGCAGACCGAACCGCTGCTTGACGCCCTGCGGCCAGTGCTCAGGGCCGCGCCTTGGCGCCATATGCTGACCCCCGGGGGGCGCAGCATGGCCGTGGCCCTGAGCAACTGCGGCGCGTTGGGCTGGGTGAGTGATGAGCGTGGCTACCGCTACAGCGCACTCGACCCACAAAGCGGCGCGCCTTGGCCTGCCCTGCCCCCGGTACTGCTGGCCTTGGCCAGCGCCGCTGCTACACAGGCCGGCTTTGAAGGCTTTGTGCCTGACGCCTGCCTGATCAACCACTACCTGCCCGGCACTGGCCTGAGCCTGCACCAGGACCGCGACGAACAAGACTTCAGCCAGCCTATCGTGTCGATTTCTCTGGGGCTGCCGGCAGTGTTTCTGTTCGGCGGCCTGCAACGCGGTGATCGGCCCCAACGTATCGCCCTCAATCATGGGGACATACTGGTGTGGGGCGGCGAAGACCGGCTGCGCTTTCATGGAGTGATGCCGGTCAAGCCTGGCGTGCATCCGCGCTTGGGCGAGCGACGGATCAACTTGACTTTGCGCAAGGCCGGTTGAATCGGGGTATGGATAGCCCGCCTGATAACGCGCGCTCGTTTTTACGAGCCTGGCACCTAATAGTTTTGTCAGTTTCGGCTGGTGCCCGGGTTGGTTAAGGTCAAGTCATTGTGAGACAAGTGGAGGTGACCTATGGCAGGTAAACTTAGAGTGTTCTATTTAGGGGACCAGCCCGTAACCTTGATCAACGAACAGAAAAAAACCCAGTTATTCCGATCAGGATCGATGCCTTTGGCGCAGGCCACGCAGCACCTCGACTTGAATACCCTAGCGCTACTGGGTTGCGACGCCATAGACTCTGTGATTGGATCTATACCGTCGAGTACTCAGTCGCGTGGATACACAGCCTACGGCTATAGCAAGACAATCGAGACAATAGCCCAAGGCTTTGCCGGGCAGCTAAATTTCTTTCTGCAAGGGATCTACTATTCAGGAAATGGCGTACGCCTTTTCAGTCCGACACTGATGCGCTTCTACAATCCCGATATTTCATACAGCCCATTTGGCGCTGGCGATATCAACTGTTACGGGTACTGCTCAGGTGACCCGATCAACTATTCAGATCCTTCTGGCTTTATGAAACGCTCGCCCTCCCTAAAACTCCAAAAACCCGCTAAGCGCATCAAGACCTCCCCTTCCGGCAGTGTGACAGCGCCATCTACAAGCGCATCGCAACATGCATCAGCCAATTCAAAAAATACTCCATCAAGCGCTTTAAAACCTAACGTGCCACCATCGGAACCAGATTCTCAGGCTCCCCCCCCGAGCCACACTGCCTCTGCGGATACAGAAACAGATATTCTCCTCAGCTGGAACTTCCAGTCCAATAGAGCGGCTCGCTACTTAACCCTAGAAGATACGCTAATAGGGAGACAACTAATTATTCTTGCAAAATGGGCTAAGACCTCTCCTTCCTCAGCGCTCAGAGAAGCGGGAATTGGCCCCGAAATAGCGAGATCAAACCTAATCAAAGCAGTCGACAGAAAAATTCACCTTATTCGCCACCCTGAAAAATCACGCGAAGCCGATGCCAAACCGACAACTACTGGCAGGCCCCGACATAACAGCAAATAAAAACTTCGCACCGCATACATACGCACTTGGCATATAATTTCTACACAATTGGGTATGTATGGATCGTGCGTTACCCCTTAGGACCCAGCCTACTTCCGGGGGAAAGGAGCCCTTAACGGACAGCTATAAAAACAAGACCCGAAACTATACTTCGAGCATAGTTAGCTGGGACAGCAAGCCATACAGTCCGGGAAACTCCTAGGTGTTCCGCCCCCAAGCCTTGGGCCGGCACCGAGTTCAGGTCACTCTTCCCGCTGTTCAGCAAACGCCCGCTGCTCATCCCACCCCCCACCCAATGCCGCAATCAACTGCACACTGGCGAGCAAGCGCCCTTGCAGCAATGTCAGTGCACTGCGCTCGTTGCTCAGGGCCGTGGTCTGCACGTTGACCACGTCCAGGTAGCCGATAAGCCCGGCCTTGTACTGGTTCTCGGTCAACCGCAACGATTCGCGGGCCGCTTCCAGCGCCTCCTGGCGCACCACGGCTTCATCGGCGTACACCTTCAACTGCACCAGGTAGTTTTCGACCTCCTTGAAACCGTCCAGCACGGTCTGGCGGTACTGGGCGACGGTTTGATCGTAGACGGCCACCGTGCGGTCCACCTCGGCGCTGCGTTTGCCGGCGTCGAACAGGGTCAGCGCCAACTGCGGGCCGACCGACCAGAAGCGGTTGGGCAGTTCGATCCAGTTGTTGAAACTGCTGCTGGAATAGCCGCCGCTCATGCTCAGCGACAGGTCCGGAAAGTACGCCGCGCGGGACACGCCGATATTGGCATTGGCGGCCATCACGCTGCGCTCGGCAGCGGCGATGTCGGGGCGCCTTTCCAGCAATTGCGACGGCAGCGCCACAGGGATCTGCGGCAGCGTCGGGATGCTCTGGGTCGCCGCCAGGGCGAAATTGGCCGGCGCCTTGCCCATCAGTACCGCGATGGCGTTTTCGTACTGCGCGCGCTGCCAGGCCAGGTCGATCAGGTCGGCCTGGGTACTTTTGAGCTGGGTGCGCGCCTGCGCCACCGCATCCGGGCCGGCGACCCCTGCGCGGTACTGGTTCTGGTTCATTTTCAGCGACCGCTCGTAGGCGGCCACGGTGGCTTCGAGCAGGCGCTTCTGTTCGTCGATCACCCGCAGTTGCAGGTAGTTCTGCACCAACTCCGACTGCTGGCTCAGGCGGATAGCCGCCATGTCGGCAAGGCTTGCCTGGGCGCTGGCCTGGTTGGCACTGAGGGTTTCGCGCAGCTTGCCCCACAGATCGACTTCCCAGCTAACGCCCAACTGGGCGTTGTAAGTGTCGCGGATGCCACTGCTGTTGTTCGACAGGCTCGAGCTGGAGCTGCCGGTGCCCTGCGCCGAGCGGGTCTTGCCGGCAGACAGCTCAAGGGACGGGAACAGCGAGGCGCGGCTGCTGCGCACCAGGGCCTGGGCCTGGCGGTACTGGGCTTCGGCCTGGGCGACGGTCTGGTTGCTGCGGTTGAGCTCCTCGACCAGCGCATTGAGCTGGGCATCGCCATACAGCTCCCACCAGGCCCCCCGGGCAATGGCGTCGGACGGGTTGGCCTGGGTCCAGCCTTCGGCCTGTTTGAACTGCGCCGGGGTGGCGAGTTCAGGACGCTGGTAGTCAGGGCTCAGGGTGCAGGCGCTGAGCATCACCAGGCATAGCCCGGCGCCTGCCAGGCGCGAACCGCGACCCGCAGTGAGCATTTGCAGGGCACGGTGCAGTGGAGAATGGGCAAAAGTCATAGCGGGGTATCCAGGGCAGCGTCGGTGCGCACGCCGCGCCAACGGTTGAAACGGTGGCGCAGGCGGTCGAGGTACAGGTAGACCACAGGCGTTGTATAGAGCGTCAGCACCTGGCTGAACACCAGCCCGCCAAGAATGGTCAGGCCCAGCGGCTGGCGCATTTCGGCGCCCTCGGCGCTGCTCAGCAGCAACGGCAGCGCGCCGAGCATTGCCGCCAGCGTGGTCATCAGGATTGGTCGCAGGCGCAGCAAACACGCGCGACGGATCGACTCTTCAGGCGAATAGCCCTCGTTGCGCTCAAGTTGCAGCGCCAGGTCGATCATAAGAATGGCGTTTTTCTTCACTACACCAATCAGCAGGAACAGCCCCAGCAGCGAAATCAGGCTGAACTGCCCGCCGGTGAGGTACAGCGCAAGCAACGCCCCGACCCCGGCCGAGGGCAAGGTGCTGAGGATGGTCAACGGGTGAATGTAGCTCTCGTAGAGAATGCCCAACACCAGATACACCAGCAACAAGGCACCCAGGATCATGAATGGCTGGCCTTCGGCGGTCTTGCTGAAGGCATCGGCGGTGCCGCCAAGCTTGGCGATGACCGACTCCGGCAAGCCAAGCTTGGCCACCGCACGCTCCAGCGCCGCCATGGCCTGGTCCGGGCTGTAGCCTTCAGCGACATCGAAAGCGATGTCCTCGGAAGCAAACTGGTCCTCGTGGCTGACGCGGTCGTTGGCCAGGGTGTTCTCATAGCGGGCAATGCTCGACAACGGCACCCGTGCACCCTCGGCGGTGATCACCTGCACCTGCTCCAGCGTGCTTGGGTCCCAGGCATAGCGTGGGTTGATTTCGAGCACTACCTGGTACTGGTTGAGGCTGTCGTAGATGGTGGAGATCTGCCGCTGGCTATAGGCGTTGTTGAGCACCGTGGTGACCATGTCCATGTCGATGCCCAGGCGCTTGGCCTGGTCGCGGTCGACCACCAAGGTCACCTGTTGGGTGCCGGCACCGTCACGGGCGTCGATAGCGGTGAGTTCGGGCAATTTGCGCAGCTCGGCAACCACTTTCGGGAACCACTCGCGCAGCGCCGCAAGGTCGCCGCTCTGCAGGGTATAGAGGTACTGCGAGGTGCTTTGGTCACGGCCGCCACCGCCCAGTTGCAAGTCCTGGTCGGCCATCAGGTACAAACGCCCACCGGGCACCTTCGGCAGCTCCTTGCGCAGGCGCTCGATCACTTTCTGTGCATCTTCCTTGCGTTCGCCGATGGGTTTCAGGCGCACCAGCACGAAGGCATTGTTGGTACCGCTATTGCCGCCGATGAACCCCGCCACGCTTTGCACCGCAGGGTCCTTGAGCAGCGCCCGGCGGTAGATTTCCATCTTTGGTTGCATGACGCTGAAAGACAGGCCGTCGTCGCCACGCACAAAGCCCTGCAACTGGCCGGTGTCCTGCTGCGGCATCAGGGTCTTGGGCACCACCACATACAGCACCACATTGAGCACGATGGTCGCCAACAGGCTCAACAGCGTCAGGCGGCGATGGCGCAGCGCCCAGCCCAGGCTCTTGTCATAGCCGTCAACCATGCGCTGGTGAATGCGGTCACTGAAGCGTTGCAGGCGCGTCTGTTGCTGCGGCCCATGCACCTTCAGCCAGCGTGAACAGAGCATCGGCGTAAGGGTCAGCGACACCACCAGAGAAACGATGATCGCCGCTGCCAAGGTGATGGAAAACTCCTTGAACAGCCCGCGCACGATGCCGCCCATGAACAGGATCGAGACGAACACTGCCACCAGCGACACGTTCATCGACAGCAGGGTAAAACCAACCTCTTTGGCGCCCTTGTAGGCGGCGCTCATGGGGTTTTCGCCGTTTTCGATGTGCCGCGAGATGTTCTCCAGTACCACGATGGCATCGTCCACCACCAGGCCCGTAGCCAGGATCAGCGCCATCAACGACAGGTTGTTCAGTGAAAACCCGCACAGGTACATCACCGCAAAGGTGCCGACCAGCGACACCGGTACCGCAAGGCTTGGGATCAGCGAGGCGCGGAAGTTGCCGAGGAACAGGTAGACCACCAGGATGACCAGCACCACGGCGATCAACAAGGTGTGTTCGGCCTCTTTCAAGGTGGCCTTGATCACCGGCGAGCGGTCCATGGCGATATCGAGCTTGACGCTTGCCGGCAGCAGCGACTGCAAGGCCGGGATCTGCGCCTTGATCTGCTCGACGGTCTGGATGATGTTGGCGCCGGATTGGCGGTTGACCACCAGCAGCACCGCGGCCTGGTCGTTGAAGAAGCCGCTGTTGTAGCGGTTTTCGACGCCATCGCTGACCTTGGCTACATCGGACAGGCGCAGAATGGCGCCGTCTTGCTGGCGAATGACGATGGGCTTGTAGTCTTCAGCCTTTTCCAATTGGTCATTGGCACGCACCTGCCAGTTGCGCTCCTGGTCTTCGACAAAGCCCATCGGCCGGCGCTGGTTGGAATTGGCAACCGCTGTGCGCACATCGTCCAAGGCCAGCCCGTACTGGTTGAGCAATTGCGGCTCCAGTTCGATACGCACGGCAGGCAAGGAGCTGCCGCCGATCTGCACTTCCCCTACCCCGCTGACCTGGGCCAGGCTCTGCGACAGAATGGTGTCGGCCAAATCGTACAACTGCCCCTTGGCCAGCACCGCTGAGGTGAGCGAGAGCACCATGATCGGCGCCTGCGAAGGGTTGATCTTCTTGTAGGTGGGCATGCTGCGCATGCCGCTGGGCAACAGGTTGCGCGAGGCGTTGATGGCCGCCTGCACCTCACGGGCCGCACCGTCGATGTCGCGGCCCAGCTCGAAGCCGATGATCACCCGAGTCGAGCCCTGGTTGGAGCTGCTGGTCAGCGTGGTAACGCCGGCGATGCTGCCCAGCTTGCGCTCAAGCGGCGTGGCCACGGTGGAAGCCATGACTTCAGGGCTGGCGCCAGACAGGTTGGCGCTGACCACGATGACCGGGAAGTCCATCTGTGGCAACGGCGACACCGGCAGCAGGTTGAAGCTCACCGCCCCCAGCAGCATGATCGCCAGGCTCAGCAGCATGGTTGCTACCGGGCGGCGGATGAATGGGCCGGACAGGTTCATGCGTCAGCCTTCTGCACGTCCGCTGCCGGGCGCCAACGGCGTGCCAGGCGGTCGAAGTACAGGTAGATGACCGGCGTGGTGAAAAGCGTCAGCACCTGGCTGACCAACAGCCCGCCGACCATCACCAAGCCCAGCGGCTGACGCAGCTCGGCGCCGGAGCCGGTGGCAAGCATCAGCGGCACCGCCCCAAACAAGGCCGCCAGCGTGGTCATGAGGATTGGCCGGAAGCGCAGCAACGCCGCCTGGTAGATCGCATCCTGGGGGCTCATGCCTTGGTTGCGCTCGGCCTCAAGCGCGAAGTCGATCATCATGATCGCGTTCTTCTTGACGATACCAATCAACAGGATGATGCCGATGATGGCAATCATGCCCAGGTCATTGCCGCTGAGCAGCAACGCCAGCAACGCCCCCACCGCCGCCGAGGGCAGCGTGGACAGGATGGTCACCGGGTGCACGTAGCTTTCGTACAGCACGCCCAGCACGATATACATGGTGACCACGGCCGCCAGAACCAGCAGCAAGGTGCTCGACAGCGAGGCCTGGAACGCTTCGGCAGCGCCCTGGAAGCGCGTCTGCACGCCCAGCGGCATGCCGATGTCCTTCTGCACCTGCTCGATCACCTGCACCGCCTCGCCCAGCGACGAGCCGTGGGCCAGGTTGAACGACATCATCACCGCCGGGAACTGGCCGATATGCGAGATGGCCAGTTGCGCCTGGCGCTGTTCGATACGCGCCAGCGCCGACAGGCGCACCTGGCCGCCATCTGCGGCTTTCACATGGACCGATTCCAGGGCCTTGGGGCCAAGGCTGGCGGCGGTCTGCGACTGCAACACCACGCGGTACTGGCTGGCCTGGGTATAGATGGTGGAAATCTGCCGTTGGCCGAACGCATCGTACAGCGCGTTGGTAATCTGCGACACGCTGATGCCCAGGCGGCTGGCCATGTCCCGGTCGATCACCAGGTACACTTGCAGGCCCTTGTCCTGCAGGTCGCTGGCCACATCCTGCAACTCGCTGCGCTGCTGCAGCGCCTGCACCAGTTTGCCCGACCATTCGGCCAGCATCTCGGCATCTGGGGAGCTGAGGCTGAACTGGTACTGGGTGCGGCTGACCCGGTCCTCGATGCTCAGGTC
Organism: Pseudomonas farsensis; assembly: GCF_014268805.2. Lineage (GTDB taxonomy): Bacteria > Pseudomonadota > Gammaproteobacteria > Pseudomonadales > Pseudomonadaceae > Aquipseudomonas > Aquipseudomonas farsensis. The sequence goes on along the minus strand of NZ_JABWRF020000001.1, from coordinate 1,758,537 downwards.
CTGCACCGGCTGCATGAACAGGCGGATACCCACCAGCCGGTCGAGCTGCGGCTGCAGCCGGGTGATCACTTCGGCGGCGCTGACATCGCGCTCGCCATGGGGCTTGAGGTTGATCAGCAGGCGACCGCTGTTGAGCGTGGCGTTGTCGCCATCGACGCCGATATACGACGACAGGCTCTGCACCGCCGGGTCCTTGAGGATGACATCGGCCAAGGACTGCTGGCGCTGGCTCATGGCGGCGAACGAGGTGGCCTGGGGCGCTTCGGAGATGCCCTGGATGACACCGGTGTCCTGCACCGGGAAGAACCCCTTGGGCACTATCAGGTACAGCACCACGGTCAGCGCCAGGGTTGCCACCGCCACCAGCAAGGTCAGCGGCTGGCGCTTGAGCACCCAGGTCAGACCGGTGGCATAGTGCTTGATCAGCCAATCGATCCAGGCGCCGCTGGCGCGGTAGAAGCGGCTTTGCTCCTCTTCCTTGGGTTCACGCTTGAGCAGCCGCGCGCACATCATCGGCGTCAGGGTCAAGGACACTACCAGTGAAATCAGAATGGCCACTGCCAGGGTGATGGCAAACTCACGGAACAGGCGCCCGACCACATCGGCCATGAACAGCAGCGGAATCAGCACCGCGATCAGCGAGAACGTCAGCGAGATCAAGGTGAAGCCGATCTGCCGGGCGCCCTTGAGCGCCGCCTGCATCGGCGCCTGCCCTTCTTCGATGTGGCGCGAAATGTTCTCCAGCATGACGATGGCATCGTCGACCACAAAGCCGGTGGCGATGGTCAGCGCCATCAGGGTCAGGTTGTTGACCGAGAAGCCCGCCAGGTACATCACCCCGAAGGTGCCGATCAGCGACAGCGGCACTGCAATCGAGGGAATGATGGTGGCACTGAACCGGCGCAGGAACAGGAACGTCACCATGACCACCAGGGCAATGGCGAACAGCAGTTCGTGCTGCACGTCGCGCACGGCGGCGCGGATGGTCTGGGTACGGTCGGTCAGCACGCTGACATCCAGGCCCGCGGGCAGGTTGTCGGTGATCGACGGCAGCATCTGCTTGATGCGGTCGACCACATCGATGACGTTGGCACCCGGCTGACGCTGGACATTCAGCAGCACCGCTTCGTTCTTGTTGGCCCAGGCGGCCAGGCGTTCGTTCTCGGCACCGTCGACGATTTCGGCGACGTCCCTCAGGCGCAACGGCGCGTCGTTGCTGTATTTGAGGATGAGGTTGGCGTACTCCTCGGGCGAACGTAGCTGGTCGTTGGCATCGAGCATCGACACCCGCGTCGGGCCATCGAAGTTACCCTTGGGCTGGTTGACGTTGGAAGCGCCGATCAAGGTGCGCACGTCATCCAGGTTCAGGCCATTGGCGGCCAGGGCATCGACGTTGACCTTGATGCGTACCGCCTGGCGCTGACCGCCGGCGATACTGACCATGCCGACGCCGCTGATCTGCGCGATTTTCTGCGCAACACGGGTATCGACCAGGTCGTTGAGCTTGGGCAACGGCATGGTTTTCGACGAAATGGCCAGGGTCAGCACCGGGGTGTCGGCCGGGTTGACCTTGTTGTACACCGGCGGCGCCGGCAGGTCGCTGGGCAGCAGGTTGCTGGCCGCGTTGATAGCCGCCTGCACCTGCTGCTCGGCGACATCCATGTTCATGTCGAGGCTGAAACGCAGGGTCAGCACCGAGGCGCCGCCAGAACTGGTCGAGGCCATCTGTTCCAGGCCCGGCATTTGCCCGAACTGGCGTTCGAGCGGCGCGGTGACAGCACTGGTCATCACCTGCGGGCTGGCGCCAGGGTACAGGGTCATGACGCGGATGGTCGGGTAATCGACCTGGGGCAAGGCTGCCACCGGCAGCATCTTGTAGGCAATCAGGCCGGCCAGAACGATGGCCAGCATGCTCAGCGTGGTTGCGACCGGGCGCAGGATGAACAGGCGAGAGAGGTTCATGCGCCAGCCTTGCTGCCCGATTCAGCGCTGTCTGCCGAGCCTTTGGCGTCCTGGCCCTGCAAGTGCTGGCCAGGGGTGGTCGGCACTTGCGCGCTGTCTTCGACCACCTCGACCTTGGTGCCCTCACGCAGGCGGTCGGTGCCTTCGAGCACCAGCCGGTCGCCTGCGGCCAGGCCTTCGAGGATCACACTGTCCTGACCATCGCTCGGCCCCACCTTGAGTTTGCGGATGTTCACCGTGTTCTCCTGGTTGACCACATAGGCAAAGGTGCCGTCGTTGCCAAACTGGATAGCCGCTGCCGGGGCCAGTACCACCTGTTTGAGGGTGTCGGCCAGCAGGCGCACGTTGACGAACTGGTTGGGGAACAGCGCATGGTCCTTGTTCTGGAACGTGCCTTTGAATTTCAAAGTGCCAGTGGTGGTGTCGATCTGGTTATCGAGGCTGCCCAGCACACCGCTGGCCTGCAGCTTGCGGTCGCCACGGTCCCAGGCCTCGACCGCCAGGCTTGCGCCGCTGCGGTAGCGTTCGAGCACGGTATCGAGCTCAGTTTCAGGCAGCGTGAAAGCGACGTTGATCGGCTCGGTCTGGGTGATCACCACCAGCGCGGTGGTGTCGTTGGCCGTAACCAGGTTGCCCAAGTCGAGCTGACGCAGGCCCAGACGGCCGCTCAAAGGTGCGCGAATCTGGGTGAAGTCGAGGTTCAGGCGGGCATCGTTGACTGCCGCCTGGTTGGTCTTGACCAGCCCCTGGAACTGCGCAACCTGCGCCTGAGCGGTGTCGAGGGTCTGTTTGGCGATGCTGTCTTCGGCGTACAGGCCTTTATAGCGGGCCAGGTCCACCTGGGCGTTTTGCAACTGTGCCTGGTTTTGCGCCAGGGTACCTTCGGCCTGTTGCAAGGCGATGCGGTACGGGCGTGGGTCGATTTCGGCGAGCAGGTCGCCGGCCTTGACCTGCTGGCCTTCCTTGAAGTGGATCTTCACCAGTTCCCCTGCCACCCGGCTGCGCACATTGACCGTGTTGGTGGCGGTAACGGTGCCCAGCGCCTTGTAGTACAGCGGGAAATCGCCGACTTTCACAGGTTCGACGCGTACCGGCACCGGGTCTGCCGAAGCGCCGAACCCTGGCCGCCCGCCCTTGCCCGCCCGGCCACCGGAGGCGTGCTGGTCAGCAGTCGTTGCGGGCCACAGCCACCAGGCCAACAGGGCCACCAGCAGCAGGATCAGCAGGCCGAACAGCCAGCGACGAGAGGTACGGGAATTGGACACTTGCATGGGTCGAACGAACCTTGTTCAGAAAAGGACGGGCGTGGCGAGGGTGAACGATAAGCACTGGCATTGGATAAGCAAAGGAGCTTTACCAGTGATTTACCTTCGGCTGACGATGCCAAGGGTGTGAACTTTAAACGAAAACGGCCCGGAACAGGTTCCGGGCCGTTATCAGCGAGTAACAGGCGAACTCGCCGTGGCAGAAGCCGTTACTTCAGGACAGCCAGTGCGGCGTCATAGTTCGGCTCTTCGGCAATTTCGCCAACCAGCTCGCTGTGCAGCACCTTGTCGTTTTCATCCAGCACCACGACGGCGCGGGCGGCAAGGCCGGCCAGTGGGCCGTCGGCGATGGCAACGCCGTAGTTTTCGAGGAACTCGCGGCCACGCAGGGTCGACAGGTTCTTCACGTTTTCCAGGCCTTCAGCGCCGCAGAAGCGTGCCTGGGCGAATGGCAGGTCGGCCGAGATGCACAGCACCACGGTATTGGCCACGTCGTTGGCCTGGGCGTTGAACTTGCGCACCGAGGTGGCGCAGGTTGGGGTGTCGACGCTTGGGAAGATGTTCAGCACTTTGCGCTTGCCGGCGAAATCTTTCAGCGAGGTGTCAGCCAGGTTGCCAGCAACCAGGGAGAAAGCAGGTGCCTGGGCGCCAACCTGTGGCAGGTTGCCGTTGACTTGTACCGGGCCGCCTTTGAGAGTCACTTGAGCCATTGCGAAATCCTTCATGCGAGGTGGGGAAAAGGAACCAGAGTTAAGCATGAAGGCGTGCAAGTGCCTATAAGCAGAGGGGAAATTGTTTTATTGCCGGACAATTCCTGTGGACAAAAAAATGTCCGGGTGGCTACAGCACACCCGGACATGTCTTACAGCAAGGATACGTCAGGCCAGCAAGCCGTAAACCACCGAGGTCAGCGCAACCAGGCCGATGACCACAACGAACAGGTTGGACAGCGCGCCACTGTACTTGCGCATCGAGGGTACGCGGCGGATGGCGTACATCGGCATCAGGAACAGCAGCACCGCGATGATCGGGCCGCCGAGCGATTCGATCATGCCCAGAATGCTTGGGTTGAGGGTGGCGACGATCCAGCACACCACCAGCATCAGCGCAGCGACGGTGCGGTCCATGGCCTTGGCGCCTGGGCGCAGGCCGGTCTTGAGGATCATGCCCTTGAGGCCTTCGCTGGCACCGATGTAGTGGCCCAGGAACGACTTGGCAATGGCAATGAACGCAATCAGGGGCGCTGCAAAGGCGATGGTCGGCTGCTCGAAATGGTTGGCCAGGTAGGACAGGATCGACAGGTTCTGCGCCTTGGCCTCGGCCAGCTGAGCGCTGCTCAAGGTGAGCACGCAGCTGAACACAAAGAACAGCACCATCAGCACCATCAACAGGTGTGCACGGCGCAAAATCTGGCCACTGCGCTGATCGGCGTGGTCGCCATAGCGGCGCTTCTGGTCCACGGCAAAGGCCGAGATGATCGGTGAATGGTTGAACGAGAACACCATCACCGGAATAGCCAGCCACACGGTGTGCAGGAACGCCGAGCCGGTCGGCACCTGGGTCGCGGTGTCGAGAATACCGCCCGTCCAGTGCGGCACCAGGTACAGCGCCAGCAGCGCCAACGCGACGATGAACGGATACACCAGCAGGCTCATGACTTTCACCGTCGCCTGCTCGCCGCAGCGCACGATGGCCAGCAGGCCCAGAATCAGCACGAATGACAACAGCGCACGCGGTGGCGGCGCGATGTGCAGTTGGTGCTCCAGGAAGCTGCTGACGGTGTTGGTCAGGGCCACGCTATAAATAAGCAGGATCGGGAAAATTGCAAAGAAGTACAGCACGGTGATCATTGCACCGGCGGTAATGCCGAAGTGTTCCTCGACCACCTTGGTGATGTCGCCATCGCTGCGCCCAGACAGCACGAAGCGCGTCAGGCCGCGGTGGGCGAAATAGGTCATCGGGAACGCCAGTGCGGCGAGGATCAGCAGCGGCCAGAAACCGCCCAGGCCGGCGTTGATCGGCAGGAACAAGGTGCCGGCGCCGATGGCTGTGCCGAACAGGCCTAGCATCCAGGTAGTGTCGTGACGCGACCAATCGCCAAGGGTGGCGGGTGTCGATTCTGTAAAGCGTTGCTCAACGCTTGAGGCCTGCTCATTCATTCCGGGTGACGCTCCACTCGCAAGACTGCAACAGGCTGAGAATGGCGAAACAAACGATTCGCACAACTCAACCGGATAAAGAGGGGCGCGATTGTGCATGCAAAGGTTGCACTTGGGGAAGCCCTGTCCGAAGGGCGGTTGCACTTGTCTGTACAACAAAGCGGGTTTCAGAGCTGAGAAGCGTGAAACCCTGCACCGGCCTTATCGCAGGCTAGCGCCAGCTCCCACAGGTTCTGGGCCAGCCCCCCGACATCAAGGCTGAGCAAGTTCGAACTGTGGGAGCTGGCGACAGCCTGCGATGAGGCCAATGCAGGCTTGCCCCGTGGCTCAGCCCTTCTGGTGCACCGCCGCAAAGGCTTCAGCAACCTGGCGCAGGTTGGCCGGACGCAGGCCCGACATGCACACACGGCCGCTGTCGATCAGGTAAACGCCGAACTCGTCACGCAGGCGACGCACCTGCTCGACACTGAAACCTGTGTAGCTGAACATGCCGCGCTGGCGCAGGAAGAACTGGAAGTCCTCGCCAGGCAGCAGCTCGCCGAGCAGGTCAACCAGGCCCTGACGCATGTCGAGGATACGCTTGCGCATGACCTCGACCTCAGCCGCCCACTGGGCGTTGAGCGCGGCATCACCCAGCACACCCGCCACCAACTGCGCACCAAACGCAGGCGGGCTCGAGTAGTTGCGCCGGACAGTAGCCTTGAGCTGGCCCAGCACGCTGCCTGCGGTTGCCACGTCGTCACAGACTACCGACAAACCGCCGACCCGCTCGCCGTACAGCGAGAAGATTTTCGAGAACGAGTTGCTCACCAGGCACGGCACACCGGCACGGGCCATTTCGCGGATGGCGAAGGCATCTTCGACCAGGCCTTCACCGAAGCCTTGGTAGGCGATGTCAAGGAACGGGATCAGCTCGCGAGCCTTGACCACTTCGACCACTTGCTGCCATTGCTGCTGGTCGAGGTCTACGCCGGTTGGGTTGTGGCAGCACGGGTGCAGCAGCACGATGCTGTTTTTACCCAGGGTGTTCAGCGTGGCCAGCATGCCGTCGAAGTCGACGCCGCGGGTGGCGTCATCGAAGTACGGGTAGGTATTCACCTTGAAGCCCGCGCCTTCGAAAATTGCCCGGTGGTTGTCCCAGGTTGGGTTGCTCACCCAAACCTCGGAGCCTGCGAAGTAGCGCTTGAGGAAGTCGGCGCCGACTTTCAGCGCGCCGGAGCCGCCGACGGTCTGCACGGTGGCCACGCGACCGGCGGTGACTGCCGGGTGGTCGGCACCGAACAGCAGCGCCTGGATGGCCTGGCGATAGGCGGCCAGGCCTTCCATTGGCAGGTACAGCGAGGCTGCGTGTGGCTGGCCGGCCTGGCGTTGCTCAACGTCGGCCACCGCCGCCAACTGCGGCACTACACCGGCTTCGTCGTAATACAGGCCGATACTCAGGTTGACCTTGTCGGCACGGGGATCGGCCTTGAAAGTCTCCATCAGCGAGAGGATCGGGTCGCCGGCATAGGCATCGACATGTTTGAACACAGCGTGCAGCTCCTTGGAAATCAGGACAGTTCGGGAAAGGCTGCACGGAGCATACCCGCTGTGCGGCGCGAGGAACATCACTGATGTGCAAGGCGCTGGGTGCAGGGCTGCAAAGGCCCGCTCAGCGCAGCAGCGCGTTCAGCCCGGCGAGCTCCTCTGCACTCAACGCCACCCCTTCCCTGCTCGCGATTTCGCGTTCGCGGTAACGCCGCTCGCCGGGCAGGCGCGTCAGCCCCACGGCGTGCATCTGCTCGACCATCGCCCGGCTGCGTTGGGCAAAGCGCTCGCCCTCGGCCTTGCTGGGGTCGATAACAATGATCAGTTGCCCGGTCCAGGGCGTCTTTGCGCCTGGATGGCCGGCCCAGTCGAACTCCCAGGAGAAATTGCCGCCAGTCAGGGCTGCCGCCAGCAGCTCGACCATCATCGACAGCGCCGAGCCTTTGTGGCCGCCAAACGGCAACAGCGCGCCGCCGTCCAGTATCGCCTGCGGGTCAGTGGTTGGCTGGCCGTCGGCATCGACGCCCATCCCCTCAGGCAAGGCCTGCCCGGCTCGGGCGGCGATCTGCACATCGCCATGGGCCATGGCGCTGGTGGCCATATCGAACACGATCGGCGGATGGCCGGCGCACGGGGCGGCGAAGGCAATCGGGTTAGTGCCGAACAATGGCTTGTGCGCGCCGTGGGGGACCACGCAGGTCATGCTGTTGACCACGCTCAGAGCAACCAGCCCCTCATCGGCAAACGGCTCGACATCTGGCCACAGGGCAGCGAAGTGATGGGAATTGTGGATGGCCAGCACCGCGATGCCGGCACTGCGCGCCTTGCTCACCAGCAACGGGCGCGCCGCCGCCAGTGCCGGCTGAGCGAAGCCACCCGCGGCGTCCACCCGCACATAGCCTGCAGCCACGTCGGTTACCTTGGGCTCGGCCTGGCCGTTGACCCAGCCACTTGCCAGCGTCGAAACATAGCCGGGCATGCGGAATACCCCATGGCTATGGGCGCCATCGCGTTGCGCGCTGGCGCAGTTACAGGCCAGTGCAGCGGCCACTTTCTCGCTGCAGCCATGGTGCTGGAAAATGGCCCGTAGTAGTTGCTGCAGCTCATCGAAGGGCAAGCGTATTGCGGGGCTTGCGGAAGACGCGGACATCTGGTGCTCCTTTATAGGTATTGTTTCAGCAACAGCGCAGTGAGGGGACTGTCCCGCGAATGGGGTGTGGCTGTCAAAGGCACCCAGCAGCGCTGGAGAGTTGACGCGCGAGGGCTTGCCGGGGCCGCTTTGCGGCCCATCGCGGAGCAAGCCCGCTCCCACGCCGCCCACTCTCTGCGCGAAAGCACAGCCCCAAACGGCTGGGTGATCTTCCACAGAATGCATGTAAAGCTGCTTGTGTGGGAGCGGGTTTGCCCCGCGATGAGGCCGCCTCAACACTGCATTCGAGCGCATTTGCGGGTGGACAGACACGCTGGACATTGCAGCCACGCAAAGACCCAACTGCATCGTTAAATATTATTGACCCAATCCCCTGCCAAACCCTTGCCGATCAAGGCGCCGAACACCTCCACCCCCCGAAAAACCTCCCTTTAAGGCCATGCCACTCGTTTGACATATCGAACGGCTCTGGCAAGCTACATCTCAGGCCCCGACCGGTATCGCTGCAACAGCGAACCGGCAGTGCTCGGGGCCACAGGCTGCATCGCTGGCTCCGGCTCTGCGCCTGCACAACAACGACAGGCACGACCTGTCCCAAGGTGACATATGTCCAACAGCAACATTGGCAATAAACAACCCGCCCTGCGCAAACCCGTCGTATTGATGACCATGGGCAGCCAGGAGCGCAAAGGCCATGACTATCAGGTCATGACCCACAAATACATCACCCCGCTGGTCGAGTTTTCCGAGTGCGTGCCGGTGCTGGTGCCCACCTGCTGCGGCATCGACGACCTTGAGTCGTACCTGGACATGGCCGACGGCGTTTACCTCACCGGCGCGGGCAGCAACATCGACCCGGCCCTCTACGGCCAGGAAAACCAAACGCCAGGCAAAGGCCAGGACCCACAGCGCGACTTGTTCGATATCCCGCTGGTCAAGGCCGCCCTCAAGCGTGGCCTGCCCATTTTCGGCGTGTGCCGCGGCATGCAGGAAATCAACGTGGCGCTGGGCGGTGACATTTACCAGAAGGTCTACGCCGAGCCGGGTTTCAATGACCACCGCGAAAACCCCGAAGACCCGGTCGAGGTGCAGTATGCCCAAGTGCATGCGGTGAACATCCAGCCGGGCAGCTGGCTGCAAGACGTGCTCGGCACCGACCAGATCCGTGTCAACTCGCTGCACGGCCAAGGCCTGCGCAACCTGGGCGCTGGCCTTGAGCCTATCGCCCACGCCGAAGACGGCCTGGTTGAAGCCATTCATGGCCCGAGCATTTCGCCCTTCCTGTTCGCGGTGCAGTGGCACCCGGAGTGGCAGGCAGCGAAGAACCCCGACTCGATCAAGATTTTCCAGGCCTTCGGCGACGCTTGCCGGGCCCAGGTGCGCAAGGCCCAGGTCAAGCGCCACCACGCGGCCTGATCAGCCGAAGCTTCGTCAGGCTTTGATCGCGGGGCGGCGCAAGGTCGCCCCTGCTTCCCGGTCACCCTCTGCTGGTCCCAGAACACCTTCCGTGGAAGCGGGCGGCGGGCGTGTGCCTGTCCCCGCGATCTTTTTTCTTTTTTTGAAGAGATACGATGACTCACTTGATGAGTCGTTGCGATGGGCTGTGGCCGCTCTGCGCCTGGGCTGGCGCCATGGCGGGGCAAGCCCGCTGCCACGCTGGAATACCGTTCATAAGGCGGAAAGGGGAAAAAAATGCTGAGGGGGACTAGTCATCTGCTAGGTTGTACGATAACTTACCTCCAACGCAGAACAACAACCTTCACCCCAAGCGCCACAGGATGCTAACAACAATGAATCCACAAGAACTGAAATCCATCCTCTCCCACGGCCTGCTGTCTTTCCCGGTCACCGACTTCAATGCCCAGGGCGACTTCCACCAGGCTGGCTACATCAAGCGTCTGGAATGGCTCGCCCCTTACGGTGCCAGCGCGCTGTTCGCCGCCGGCGGTACCGGTGAGTTCTTCTCCCTGGCCGCCAGCGAGTACAGCCAGGTGATCAAGACTGCGGTCGACACCTGCGCAACATCGGTACCGATTCTGGCCGGCGTTGGTGGCTCCACCCGCCAGGCCATCGAATACGCTCAAGAAGCCGAGCGCCTGGGCGCCAAGGGCCTGCTGCTGCTGCCGCACTACCTGACCGAAGCCAGCCAGGACGGCGTTGCCGCCCACGTTGAGGCCGTGTGCAAGTCGGTCAACATCGGCGTAGTGGTCTACAACCGTAACGTCTGCCGCCTGAACGCCGACCTGCTGGAGCAACTGGCCGAACGCTGCCCGAACCTGATCGGCTACAAGGACGGCCTGGGCGATATCGAGCTGATGGTTTCGATCCGCCGTCGCCTGGGCGACCGTTTCAGCTACCTGGGCGGCCTGCCGACCGCAGAAGTGTATGCTGCGGCCTACAAAGCCTTGGGTGTGCCGGTTTACTCCTCGGCCGTGTTCAACTTCGTACCGAAGACCGCGATGGACTTCTACCACGCCATCGCCCGCGAAGATCACGAAACCGTTGGCAAGTTGATCGACGATTTCTTCCTGCCCTACCTGGAAATCCGTAACCGCAAAGCTGGCTACGCGGTGAGCATCGTCAAGGCTGGCGCCAAACTCGCCGGTTACGATGCAGGCCCCGTGCGTACCCCGCTGACCGACCTGACCGCACAAGAGTACGAGATGCTCGCAGCGCTGATGGACAAGATGGGCCCGCAAGGCCTGTGATGCTCCGGACTCGCTAAGCGGTCCATCGTAGCCAGGGCTGGCTCTCCACGGATGATGTGGGGGCTGGCACCTGCCTGCGATGGGCCTTGAGGCGGTTCCCGCACCCTGCCCTGGTGCGACATACAATTCGAAAGCCCGCAAAAAAAATAACTAGTGGGAGTTACCAGCATGCAAGCGAAAAAGACGCATGTGCGCTACCTGATCCTGTTGATGCTGTTCCTGGTGACCACCATCAACTATGCAGACCGCGCCACCATTGCCATTGCCGGCTCCAGCCTGCAAAAAGACCTTGGCATTGACGCCATCACCCTCGGCTACATCTTCTCGGCGTTCGGCTGGGCCTACGTGGCGGGTCAGATTCCTGGCGGTTGGCTGCTCGACCGCTTCGGCTCGAAAAACGTCTACGCCTTCAGTATTTTCACCTGGTCGCTGTTCACCCTGCTGCAAGGTTTCGTCGGCGGCCTGCCGATCGCCTGGGCAGTGGTAACCCTGTTCACCCTGCGTTTCCTGGTCGGTTTCGCCGAAGCGCCATCGTTCCCCGGTAACGCGCGCATCGTCGCGGCCTGGTTCCCGACCCAGGAACGCGGCACTGCCTCGGCGATTTTCAACTCGGCGCAGTACTTCGCCACCGCCCTGTTTGCTCCGATCATGGGCTGGATCGTGTTCACCTTCGGCTGGGAGCACGTGTTCGTGGTCATGGGCGTGCTTGGCATCCTGTTCTCCGGTGTCTGGCTCAAGACCATCTACAACCCTCGTCAGCACCCGCGCATCAGCCCCGCAGAGCTTGAGCACATCGAGCAGAATGGCGGCCTGGTCGACATGGACCAGAAACGCGGCAACGATGGCCCGAAATGGGGCTACATCAAGCAACTGCTGACCAGCCGCATGCTGCTGGGCGTCTACCTGGGCCAGTACTGCATCAACGCCATCACCTACTTCTTCCTGACCTGGTTCCCGGTGTACCTGGTGCAGGAGCGCGGCATGACCATCCTCAAGGCCGGCATCATCGCCTCCTTGCCGGCTATCTGCGGCTTCATCGGTGGGGTGCTCGGTGGCGTGCTGTCCGACTGGCTGCTGCGCCGCGGCAACTCGCTGACCTTCTCGCGCAAGCTGCCGATCGTCTGCGGCCTGTTGCTGTCCACCACCATGGTGTTCTGCAACTATGTCGACGCTGAATGGATGGTGGTGGGCTTCATGACCCTGGCCTTCTTCGGCAAAGGCATCGGTGCACTGGGCTGGGCCGTGGTTGCAGACACCTCGCCCAAGCAGATCGCCGGCCTGTCGGGTGGTTTGTTCAACACCTTCGGCAACATCGCCTCGATCACCACGCCTATCGTGATCGGCTACATCATCAACGCCACCGGCTCGTTCAAGTGGGCCCTGGTGTATGTCGGCGCCAACGCACTGGTGGCGGTGTTCAGCTACGTGGTGATTGTCGGCCCGATCAAGCGCATCGAGCTCAAGGATGTGCCCAAGGATGCACCAGCACCCAAGGCAGAACTTGCCGGCTCCCGTCCGTAACTGAAATACCCCGGCGCCCGTCATACGGCGCCGGTGGCCGTATAAAAGCCTGAAAGAAATGACAAGAAGGGCCTGACCATGCAGTTGATCGAACATTCCGAGTCGCCCCGCTACGTCCGCCTGCACGATGACGACAACGTCGTGGTGGTGGTCAACGACGGTGGTCTGGGCGAAGGCGCCCGTTTCGCCGACGGCCTGACCCTGGTTGAAGGCGTGCCACAAAGCCATAAGGTCGCCACCGTCGACATCGAACAAGGCGCCCCGGTGCGCCGCTACGGCCAGATCATCGGCTACGCCCGTGAGCACCTGCTGCAAGGCAGTTGGGTCAAGGAAGATCAACTGGACATGCCGGCAGCGCCCGAACTCGACAGCCTGCCACGCTGCGATGCCGTCCCCGCGCCGCTGCCAGCGCTCCAAGGCTTTACCTTCGAGGGCTACCGCAACGCCGACGGCACTGTCGGCACCCGCAACATCCTTGGCATCACCACCACCGTGCAGTGCGTGACCGGCGTACTGGACCACGCCGTCAAGCGCATCCGCAGCGAACTGCTGCCCAAATACCCCAACGTCGACGACGTGGTCGCCCTCACCCACAGCTACGGCTGCGGCGTGGCAATCAACGCCCGCGACGCCTACATCCCGATCCGTACCGTGCGCAACCTGGCGCGCAACCCGAACCTGGGCGGCGAAGCCTTGGTGATCAGCCTGGGCTGCGAAAAACTCCAGGCCGGCCAGGTGATGCACGAAGGCGACCCATCGGTAGACCTCAGCGAGCCGTGGCTGTACCGCTTGCAGGACGCATCGCTGGGCTTCGTCGAGATGATCGAGCAGATCATGCAGCTGGCCGAAACCCGCCTGAAAAAGCTGAACCAGCGCCGCCGCGAGACCGTTCCGGCCAGCGAGCTGATTCTGGGCATGCAATGCGGCGGCAGTGACGCCTTCAGCGGCATCACCGCCAACCCGGCACTGGGCTACGCCGCCGACCTGCTGGTGCGCGCCGGCGCCACGGTGCTGTTCTCGGAAGTGACCGAGGTGCGCGACGCCATCTACATGCTCACCTCGCGCGCCGAAACGCCGGAAGTGGCCGAAGCGCTGGTGCGCGAGATGGACTGGTACGACCGCTACCTGCAACAGGGCGCAGCCGACCGCAGCGCCAACACCACGCCTGGCAACAAAAAGGGCGGGCTGTCGAACATCGTCGAAAAATCGCTGGGGTCGATCGTCAAATCCGGCAGCGGCGCCATTCAAGGCGTGGTCGGCCCTGGCGAGCGCGTTTCGCGCAAGGGGCTGATCTTCTGCGCAACCCCGGCCAGCGACTTTGTCTGCGGCACCCTGCAACTGGCTGCCGGCATGAACCTGCATGTGTTCACCACTGGCCGCGGCACCCCCTATGGCCTGGCCATGGCGCCGGTGGTGAAAGTCTGCACCCGCACCGAGCTTGCACAGCGCTGGCCGGACCTTATCGATATCGACGCCGGGCGCATCGCCAGCGGCCGTTCGAGCATCGAGGAGCTAGGCTGGGAACTGTTCCATTACTACCTGGACGTGGCCAGCGGCCGCAAACAGACCTGGGCCGAAAAACACGCATTGCACAACGACATCACCCTGTTCAACCCGGCGCCAATCACCTGATGCCCGGCGCCTGCCCGATTTCCCAGTGTGTCGCGACCGTTATGGGGCCCGCCCCCACAACGGTCAAGCGAACCTGCCCCAATAGCATTCTTCCTTCAGCTACTACAGGAGCACACCATGCCTGAGATTCTCGGCCACAACTTCATCAATGGTCAGCGCAGCGCCGCCGGCCAGCAACGCCTGCAGAGCCTGGACGCCACCACCGGCGAAGCCCTGCCCTACAGCTTCGCCCAGGCCCTGGAAAGCGAAGTAGACCAGGCCGCCCAGGCCGCCGCCGCGGCCTTTGTCGAGTTCCGCCAACTGGCGCCTGCGCGCCGCGCTGAATTCCTCGAAGCCATCGCCGCCGAACTGGACGAGCTGGACGACAGCTTCGTGGCCATCGTCTGCCGCGAAACCGCGCTGCCGGCTGCCCGTATCCAGGGCGAACGTGGCCGCACCAGCGGCCAGATGCGCCTGTTCGCCCAAGTGCTGCGCCGTGGCGACTACCTCGGTGCACGCATCGACCTGGCCCTGCCAGAGCGCCAGCCGCTGCCACGCGTAGACCTGCGTCAGATGCGCATTGGCGTAGGCCCGGTGGCCGTGTTCGGCGCCAGCAACTTCCCGCTGGCGTTCTCGACCGCAGGCGGTGACACCGCAGCCGCCCTGGCTGCCGGCTGCCCGGTGGTGTTCAAGGCCCACAGCGGCCACATGGCCACCGCCGACCTGGTCGGTTGCGCCATCGTCCGCGCCGCCGAACGCACCGGCATGCCCAAGGGCGTGTTCAACATGGTGTTCGGTGGCGGGGTCGGCGAATGGCTGGTCAAGCACCCGGCCATTCAGGCAGTGGGCTTCACCGGTTCGCTCAAAGGCGGTGACGCCCTGTGCCGCATGGCCGCCGAGCGCCCGCAACCGATCCCGGTATTCGCCGAGATGTCCAGCATCAACCCGGTGATCGTGCTGCCTGGCGCACTGGCCAAGCGTGGCGAGGCAATCGCCCGTGAACTGGCAGGTTCGGTGTGCATGGGCGCTGGTCAGTTCTGCACCAACCCAGGCATGGTCATTGGCCTGCAGTCCCCCGCCTTCACCCAGCTGCTGGGCGAACTGGGCCAGCACCTGGACCAGCAAGCCGGTCAGACCATGCTCAATGCCGGCGGCCTGCGCAGCTACGTGGGTGGGCTTGAACACCTGCATGCCCATGCCGGCATCGAGCACCTGGCAGGCCAGGCACAGGAAGGCAGCCAGGCACGCGCCCAGCTGTTCAAGGCTGATGCCAGCCTGCTGGTAAACGCTGACCCGCTGCTGCAGGAAGAAGTGTTTGGCCCGACCACGGTCGCAGTCGAAGTGGCGGACAACGCGCAACTGCGCGCTGCCCTGCAAGGCCTGCGTGGCCAACTGACCGCCACGCTGATCGGTGAAGCCGAGGACTTCGAGGCCTTCGCCTGGCTGGTGCCGCTGCTGGAAGAAAAAGTGGGCCGTATTCTGGTCAACGGCTACCCGACTGGCGTTGAAGTGTGCGATGCCATGGTCCACGGCGGCCCATACCCCGCCACTTCCGATGCCCGTGGCACCTCGGTCGGCACCCTGGCCATCGACCGCTTCCTGCGCCCGGTGTGCTACCAGAACTACCCACAGGCCCTGCTGCCAGAAGCGCTGCGCGACACCAACCCGCTTGGGCTGCGACGGCTGGTCAATGGCAAGTGGAGTGAGGCGGCGATCTGATCGCTCGCTTTGGATCGACGAGGGCCGCTTTGCGGCCCTTTTTGCGTTTTAAGGCTGGGGCAGATGGATGTGTTCATCCCTGCAGGGGCTGCCTTGTGCCGCGATGGGCTGCGCAGCAGCCACAAATCAACGCCATCGCAGGGTTTCAGTCCCCCTGCGCTTCAGCCTCTTCATGGGCCTGACGCAAACGCTCACGGCTGTTGCTCAGGTGCAGGCGCATGGCCATTTTCGCCCCCTCGGTATCACGCCGGGCAATCGCCTCGAAGATCGCTTCGTGTTCGTGCACCAAGCGGCCCATGTAATGGGCCTGGTCATCATGGGCCAGACGCGCCGAATTCAACCGGGTACGCGGGATGATGCTGGTGCCCAGGTGATGGATGATGTCGGCAAAGTAGTGGTTGCCACTGGCCTGGGCGATGCGCAGGTGGAACTGGAAGTCCGCCGACACTGCATCAGAGGCGTGCGCCGCCCCTTCATTGAGCTCATCGAGCGCAGCGCGCATGCCTGCCAGTTCTTCATCGCTACGGCGCAATGCCGCAAGGCCGGCTGATTCGATTTCCAGGGCGATGCGCAGCTCCAGCACCGAGAGCACCTCGCGCAGGGTGACGATGGTCGCGGGGTCGATACGGAAACCGCCGCTGCTGGGCGTATCGAGCACGAAGGTGCCGATGCCGTGGCGTGTCTCGACCTGGCCTGCGGCCTGCAGGCGCGAGATGGCCTCACGCACCACAGTGCGGCTGACGCCTTCCTCGACCATGATCTGCGATTCGGTGGGAAGCTTGTCGCCGCGCTTGAGCTGGCCACTGCGAATGCGCTCGGTCAGCACCGTGACCAGTTCCTGCGCCAGACTGCGCGGCTTGCGCCGGGTGCGTGGCTGTACCTGCTGCTCTGTCATGCCCTGTACGTTTAGTAGTGATAGACGGCGTAATGATAGCGCATGCAGTTGTACGATCACATATGCGCCTGTGTATTTAATGCGCAGCGGCTTGGGGACTTCAAAGTGCTGGCCCCCTGCTACCGCAACACAGGGCAAACTCCGTTTTCCTTCAGACGCTTAGGACAGCAACATGCGGGTATTTCTAGCAACTGTCGCCGGCTGCCTGCTGGCCGCAACCGCCTTCAGCGCCCAGGCCCGGGCCTTGAGCCAGAACGAACGGCAGGTGTGCGGCTGGGGCGCGCAGATTGCCGCCGAGGCGCAACAGGCCAAGCTTTCCGGGGTTACGTTGTACGCCACCCGCAAGAAACTTCAGGCGCGCAAATTCAGCAAACCATGGATGCGCATGACCGCCTTCGGCATTACCGAACAGACCTACAACAGCCGATCGCGGCTCAAGCCAGCGGCGATCAAGCAAACGTACTACGAACAATGCGCCCAGCACGCGGTAGCAAAGAAATAATTAAATAGAATCAAATAGTTAGAGTTACAAACTAAAGTCTATTACTAACTTTACCAGGGGCGCGCCGCCAGGGCGCGCCCTCCTTGAAAACACCTTCCAGCCACGCCTTGAATGCCTGCAAGGCTGCCGTGTTCAGCCGCGCTGATGGCCGAACCAGGTAAATGCCCGCCGCGACGTCCAGTTGCCAGCCCGGCAGCACCCGCTGAAGCAACCCCGCCTGCATATCCTCGACCATCAGCCAGTCACCGCCGGCCAGAATCCCTACCCCACGCCGTGCGGCCTCAAGCAAGGCCTCGTTATCGTTGCCACGCAAGTTACCGGCCACCTTGACGCTGAACTGCCGCCCTTCACTGGTGAGCCGCCATTCAGGAAACGAACGTAAGCCACTGAAACCCAAACAATTGTGCGCACTCAAATCGGCAGGCTGCTGCGGTACTCCGTGCTTGGCCAGATAACCCGGCGCTGCGCAGAGGATGCGCCGGTGATCACAGAGTTTGCTGGCCACCAGGCGGTTGTCCGCTAGCTCACCGATGCGGATGGCGGCATCGAAGCCTTCGCCAACCAGGTCCACGAAGCGGTCGGCATATTCCGCCTCCACCGTGACCTGCGGGTAGGCCAGCACGAAGTCGGCAATCACGCCGCTCAGCCAGCGTCGGCCCATGGCGGCCGGCAATGCCAGGCGCAAACGGCCGCGCACCTGGGCCGCGCCCTCGGCGGCCTCCTGCTCGGCCTCATCAATCAGCCTGCTGGCAAGGCGCAGCCGCTCAACCAGGCGCTCCCCTTCATCGGTAAAGCGCAACTGCCGGGTGGTACGCTCGACCAGGCGAATACCCAAACGCTGTTCCAGCGTACCCAAACGGCGCGACAGCACCGAAGGATGCCGCTCCAGCTGGCGGCCGGCAGCGGCGAACGAGCCCTGCTCGTGCAGGGCCAGCAACGTAGCGATTTCGTCGGCCCGGCGGCTGTCGAAGGGGTCCATGGCAAGGCTCGTGTGGCTCAGGGGGTGAGAATCAGCGCGCCTTCGGTTCGCCCCTGCTCCAGGTCCTCATGGGCCCGGGCAGCGTCGGCCAACGGGTAGCTACGCCAGATGCGCGCCTGGATGATACCTGCGCCCAGCGCTGCCAGCACCTCGCTTGCACGGGCCTGGTATTCCTCGGGCGTGCGGGTATGGGCGGCCAGGGAGGGCCGGGTGACAAACAACGAGCCCTTGGCGTTGAGGGTCGCCATCGCGATGGCGGCGGGTGCGCCCGAGGTGCCCCCTAAGGACACCAGCAAGCCGCGCGGGCGCAGGCTGTCGAGGGAAGCTTCCAGCGAGACTCGGCCAACGCTGTCGTAAACCACGTCCACACCCTGCCCCGCAGTCAGCTCGCGCACTTGCGCGGCCAAGGTCACCGCGTCGAACACCAGCACATGGTCGCAACCGGCGGCCTGGGCGCGGGCAACGCTTTGCGGGCGCGATACCACACCGATCACGCTTGCCCCAAGGTGCTTGGCCCACGGCACCATCAACTGCCCCAGCGCACCGGCCGCGCCGTAGATCAACACCCGCGTACCGGGCCCGACCGGGTAGGTGCTGGTCAGCAGGTATTGCGCAGTAATGCCCTTGAACAACACCGCCGCTGCCTGCTCGTCGCTCACCCCATCGGGCAGCTTCACCAGGCGCTCGGCCGGAAACAGCCGGCCACTGGCGTAGCCACCCACAGGCCCGGTGGCGTAACCCACCCGGTCACCGGCCTGCACGCTTGTCACGCCAGCGCCTACTGCGCTTACCCGGCCTGCCCCTTCAAGGCCCAGCCCGCAAGGCAAGGGCAATGCCGCACCGCCCTTGCGCTGCAGGACGTCCAGCGGGTTGACGCCGATAGCACTCTGCTCCAGCCAGACTTCGCCGGGGCCGGGCTGCTGAACGGGGGTGTCCTGCAACTGCAACACTTCAACGCCGCCGGTTTGCTGCAGCACGATTCGCTTTGCCATGGTGGTTTCCTCAACGTTCGATCAGTGGGCTCAGCCTAGGCTGCTGCACCAAAGCGAACAATCAGGGCTGCTGCAGATCATTCGTGCACTGCCCGCACTAATGATTTCAGCGTTTGCGCGCAACCACCCCAAAGGCCATGTCACCGATGTAGATACCCTTGGACTGACGGCGCTCCGCATCGAGGCGCGCCTGCAGGGTATCAATCGCTACTTGCCGCGCCGTCGCCACACCATGGGCGATGATGCGCGGCAGGCATGCCCGGACGATGTCAGCCAAGGCGTAGGCAATTTCGGGGGTTTGCACCAGCGCCTCGGCGCGCAGGTCTTCGATGTCCAGCCCGGCATCGGCAAAAACAGGCTGAAGGTTGAAGCCGATATGCAGGTCGGCGCCCTCTTTGGCCAGCATGCCCTGCAGCCATTTTTGCGCTTTGCGGTGCAGCGGGAACGGTGCAAGGCTGGCCGGCGTGAGGGTGCTGTCATGTTCCTGGAAGACCATCACCCCACCGGGCAGCAGGTACTTGGCCAAACCGCGCACAGCCTTCACCGGGTCCGCCTGATACATCAGCACCCGGCGCCCGACGATGGCGTCGAACAGCCCAAGGCTGGCTGGCAGCGCATGCAGGTCGCAGGCGATGAACTCAGGCGGCCTGGCGCCCTTGGGCGTCTGCCGCTGCCGCGCCTGATACAGCGCGGATTCAGCCTGGTCGATACCGACCACAGCACCATCAAGCCCCACCAGGCGTGCCAGCAACCAACTGACATCACCACTGCCACAGCCGACATCGAGCACACGCATGCCTGGGCCGATCTGCGCGTCCTGCAGCAAGCGCGTGGTGAAATCAGCTTTCGCAAGTGCCATGCCGTGCTCCTTCGCGAGGGAGCGCCAGTGTGCCGAGGCCTGGGGGCCGGGCACAAGGCGTAATCACTGATCGCCCAGCAAATGCAGTTCACCGTCGCGGTACAGCACTTCACGCCCAACCCAACTGGCGTCAACCTGTGGCAGCACCGCCGAGGGCTTGCGCAACTCGCGCAGCAGCGTGGAGCCATGGGACAAACGCCCGCCCATGCGCGCGATCACCGCCCGAGCCGCCTGGTAGTCGGCATGCCGGCCCGGATCAAGGGCATCCTCAAGCAGGATGTCCTGGCCCAGAACGCCTTGCACCTGGCCCGGGTAGATCATGAAGCCGCTGGCCTGCTCGGCGCCGTCGCGCCCGTCCTGCCAGAAACTGCCGGTGCGGCTGCGCGCCTGCGGATGCGGGCCGAACCAGTACCCTCGGTCGGCCTGGGGCATGGCGTGGTGCAGGCGCATGAAGATGCGCATGAGGTTGTCGCGGTACCACTCACGCACCTGCAAGTAGTAGCCGCGCATGCCCGGCAGGCCCAGGCGATGGGCAAGCCTCGCCCGGCGCGGCCACGCCGGCAGCGCTTGCAGTGGCAGTTCTGCAGTCACCGGGCGTGGCGTGGCCGGGTCGGTCTCCCACGGCAGGCGGTGGGGCTGCTGATGCACATTGTCATAAGCGGTTGGCGGTCGCCCAAGCAACGGCCCGCCGCTGCTGGCAAGCGCAGTAGCGATGCACAGGTTGCCCTGTACCACGAACACGTAGAAGCGGCAGAACCAATCAGCCAACTGCTGGCCATCGGCGCCGTCCTTGCACAGTTGTGCCAGCTCCTGGTCGAAACGCTGCAAGCCAGGCGCGAGCGTTTGCAGGTGCGCACGCGCCTTGTGCTGCATGCGCAGCAAGCGCGGCGCAGCCCTGAGCAGGCGCAACGGGCGCCAAGGCAGATGCGGCGCGGCCCCGCCCACCTCACCGGCATAGCTGGCCGAGGCGATGCCCCAGTCAGCCAGACGGGCCAGGAACAGATCGTTGTTGATGTAGGAGGCGCCGTCATACAGCGCCGTGAAGGGTTCATTGTCCTGCAAGACACGGCTGTCCCAACGCGCCATCACCGCGGGAATACTGGCGGCAGCGCGGCGCTGGGCATATTCGACGAAACGGCTGGGTTGCGGCGGCAGAATTTCGCCGATATTGGCCGCCGTCAGGTGGCGACGCCAGCCGTGTTCGCTGATCGGGCGGTATTGCAGCAGCCACAGCTGTTGGCCATCCCACGCCCACTCGACATCGCCGGGCACGTAATGAAACACCTTGAGCACACCTTGCAGGAAGCCCCACAGCCGCTCTGCGCTCAAACCCTGCAGCGTTGCAAAGCGCCCGCTCTGCCATGCGCTGCCAAGGCGTGAAAGGACCGCGCGCTGCGGCGAAGCACGGCCATCAGCAAGCGCCTCAAGGTGGCCTTCGACCCATTCCAGCTCAACGGCCAAGTGGCGCACGAAGGCAATGCCGGAGACCTGCGGGTTGATAAAGCGCTGCACCACGACTTCTTCGACGCCCATGCCACGCAGGTCGGCGACCCGTGGCGCCACTTCAACGGCGGGCACACGCAGGTAGGTGGTGCTAAGGCCTGCATTGGCGGCATCGGCTTGATCCTCGCCGTAGCTCGATGAGCGCACCGCCCAAGTGACGCCGGGCGTGGCTGCAAGCAACGCGCTCAAACGCGGGTCGGCAGGGTCTTCCAAGGTCAGCGCCTGCGGCACCGGCTGCCCGGCAAGCTGCGCCAGACGCAGCCGCCCGCCCTTGGTGTGGGCGACGAAGCCGGCCTCAGCCGAGTCCAGCCAAGCGGCAAAGGTTGCGGGTGCATCGATCCACGGATAATGCCCCCAGCCAGGTTGCAAGCTTACCCGCAGGTCTGCCCGCGCAAGGATTGCCGACCACGCCGCAGCCTGGGCAATGCCCAGCAGCCTGTCCTGGTCTCCCCAGACCAACTCGACCGGGTCTGTCACCCACTCAAGCAGGGTCAGCGCGTTGTCCGCTCGCAACTGCTCCCAGGACGGCACAAACGCACGGCACCGCGCATAACCGCGCCCCATGCGCAGGTATTGCCCAGGGGTCCAGCGCAGGCGTGAAAACTTATGGGCAAACCGCTCTGGATAGTGGCTCAACAACCAATGAATGGCCGTACGCAAAGGCCGCGGCGACATCAGTGCCGGCAGCCTGCGCTGCCACAAAAACGCCCCCACTGGCGCCAGCAGCACACTGCGCGCGAAGTGCCCAGGGCGCCGTTGCAGGGCGTGCAGCACGATCAGCCCGCCGACCCCCACGGCCATGATCGCCTGCCCAGGCTCGGTCAGCGCCAGTAGCGCATCGGCGTAGCCCCCCAGGTCATCACAAGGCGGCTGCGGGTTATCGCCGAACCCCGGCAGCTCCAATGGCTGCACCCGGTACGTGTGAAAATGCACCAACGCGTCGTCCCACCAATCGGCGGCACTGCCGTTACCGGCCAGCAGGTACATCAAGGGCTTGCTCATCGGCACGATCACATCCTTTGGCTCAGGCGACACGGTCATGGCGGCGCAACCAGTAAAGCGGTGGCAGCAAGGCCAGCAGTGCCAGGCCGTCGACCAGCAGGTGCGACCACATGCCCACCTGCAACGACACCACGATGTCCTGTGGCGCCCACAGCAACAGGCCAGCCATCAGCCAGCCCCAGGCGGCGCTGCTGCGGTAGCGGTCGGCCAGCCGGACCAGCGCCAGCATGTACAACGCGTAGCTTTGCAGCGTGGCCCCAAACAGTGCCACCCACCAGACTTGCTGGCTGTGGCCCGCTGCCGGCGCCGCCTGGCCCCAGAACGCCAGCTCAAGCGACAGCAGGTAACCGCTGAGCAGGCCTGTATTGCCGGCCCAGGTCAGCAGCAGGCCACCCAGCAGATGCAAAACCGCAACGGCTTGCAACCAGAGGATCAGTTTACGGCGGAGGGTCATCGCGGCTCCCTGGGGCGCAACATGGCGCGGTAGGCGATATCCAGTGCAACGGCGAGCAACATCAGGCCACCATTGAGCCCTGCGGTCAGCGTGCCGCGCAGAGGGTGGTCAGGCAACAGCCAGACGAGCACCAGCGCGGTCATCAGCACAGTGGCGACCAGGCGCGCCTTGAGGTTACTGACGAAAATCAGCGCCAGGTTAAGCACCACGAAGAGGTTGAGCAAAAAATGCAGGGTCATGCCCAAGGCATAGCCGGTGCGCCGTGGCACACCGTAGATGCCGGTGTAGATATCCCAGGCCAGGCCCCACAGGAGTGGGTAGGCAATGCACGCCAGCACATGGCCAGCCGCCCGAGCCAACCACGGCATACGTACGAAACACGCCTTGGCCCGCAATGCCAACGCTGTCATCAGGCCACCCGCTGGTTGAGGTAATAGGTGCCCACGGCATGCAACACCGGCATGCACAACATGGCCAGCACGCACAGCACGCGGTACGCCCGCGCCCGGCGCAGCGGCCCGTAAAGGCCGGCAATCAACACCGCCAGGTTGAACAGCGCCAGGCTGCCGAACAGGTCGCGGTCGGCCAACATGGCCAGGTAGCTGTGCAAAGGGTAGTCGTTCATGGGTGGGTTTCAGTCCGTTGAAGGGTGGCGGGGGCGAATGCTACACGCCTTGAATACGCCACGGGAGAGCCATCGCGGCCTTGTTTGGGGCCGATACCGGCGCTATGGTCGGCAACTGCCCTGCCGCTGACACAAGGACCACTGCCCATGCCCCGCCCCAACGCCATGCTGCTAGCCCTTGCCGCAGTGCTGGCTGCCCCGCCGCTGCTGGCCGCCGACCTGCAAAGCGAGGTCGATGCGGCCATTGAGCCGCTGATGCGCGAACATGGCATTGCCGGCATGGCAGTTGCGATCTACGACAACGGCCAGGCCCACTATTTCAACTACGGCTGGGCCAGCAAGCGCGACAAGGTCGCGGTGACCCGCGATACGCTGTTCGAGGTGGGTTCGGTGAGCAAGATCTTCACCGCCACCCTTGTTGCCATGGCCAGCGTCGAAGGCAAGCTGGACCTCGATGCCCCCGCCAGCCAATACCAGCCAGCCCTGGCCGGCAGCGCCATTGGCAGTGCCACGGTGCGTGAGCTTGGCGCGTACAGCGGCGACTGCCTGCCCTTGCAGTTCCCCGATACGGTGCAGACGCCAGAGCAGACATTGGCCTTTTTCCAACACTGGCAGCGACGTAGCGAGCGCGGCAGCCAGCGTTGCTATTCCAACCCGAGCCTGGGGCTGTTTGGCGACTTGGCTGCCCGTGCCCAGCAACAACCTTTCGCCCAGGTGATGACAGAGAATGTGCTGCCGCGCCTAGGCCTGCAGCACACCTGGCTGGAAGTACCGGCAAACGACCGCGGGCTGTATGCCCAAGGCTATGACGCCGATAACAAGCCCGTGCGCGTGGGGCCAGGCCCTTACGCCGAGCAAGCCTACGGCATCAAGACCAGCGCCAGCGACCTGTTGCACTTCGTGCAGTTGCAACTGCAGCCCGCCCCGCGCGATGCCGCCGTGCGCCAGGCAATTGCCATCACCCAAGGCGGTTATTTCGAAGTGGGCGCCATGACTCAAGGCCTGGGCTGGGAGCGCTACCCCTACCCGGTCAGCCTGGAGACCTTGCTTGTCGGCAACAGCGCGGCAATGATCCGGGAACCCCAGGCCACTCGCCCCATCACCCCGGCGCTGCCCGCAGAGCCTGCCGCCTGGTACAACAAGACCGGCGCCACCAATGGCTTTGGCGCCTATGTCGCATTTGTGCCAGCCCGGCAGGTAGGCATCGTCATCCTGGCGAACCGCAACTACCCCAACGAGGCACGCGTACGCGCCGCCTATCGCATTCTGTCCAGCATGGAGCAATGAAGATGTTGAAGATTCTCGGCAAGGCCTCGTCGATCAACGTGCGCAAGGTGTTGTGGGCGTGCAGCGAACTAGGCCTGGGCTACGAACGCGAGGACTGGGGTAGCGGCTTTCAGCCCACAGACACGCCTGCCTTCCTGGCCTTGAACCCAAACGCCATGGTGCCAGTCATCGTCGATGGCTATTTCGTGCTGTGGGAGTCCAACACCATCCTGCGCTACCTGGCCAACCAGCACGGCGGCGCGCACTTGTACCCGGCCGCCCCTCGCGCCCGCGCAGCCGTGGACCAGTGGCTGGACTGGCAGGCCACCGACCTCAACGACGCCTGGCGCTACCCGTTCATGTCTCTGGCGCGCCAGTCACCGGCCCATCAGGACCCCAACCTGCTGGCTGCCGGCTGCGCGTTGTGGAACGCCAGGATGGAGCTGCTGGAAAGCCGCCTGCAGGCCACCGGTGCCTACGTTGCCGGTGCCGATTTCAGCCTTGCCGATGTGGTGATCGGGCTGTCGCTCAACCGCTGGCGGCGCACGCTGACAGAGCGCCCGCACCTGCCGGCGCTTGAGGCTTATCACGCCCGTCTGCGCGAACGCCCAGGCTATCTCGAGCACGGCGACAACGGTTTGGTCTGATAGGCACTGATGGATTGTCCGACAAGATGTAGTGACTAAAAATATTCACTACAAAACCATTGACGCCTTTCTCACAGCTTGTGCATGATGAGGCCGTCTCCCTGATCGGGAGCAGTGGCAAGGGTGTTCCAGACGGCTTGCGCGGTAACGCAGGCCGTTCGTGGAGAGGGAATCTGCCCAGAAGGCAGCGTGTGAAAGCCCCTGTTGCAATGCTGCTGTAGCAGCCTTGGTAGTGCGCTACATAGGTGGCGCCAATGTGAACTTCACCTTCGAACTTCACCAACAAATGAGCGTAATGGGGGCTTTATGATGAACTTGAACGACAAACCAACCATCGACCAATTGGCTGAGCTGTTCGCTGCACGCAAGGACAGCCTCGACGACCACCTGCTGTGGGTTAGCCAGTCTGGCGAAGTCCGTCTGGACCGCCTGCCGCCTAACACGGTCGAGGACGAGTTCGAATCGCACATGCCGAGCATGCGCGCCCGCTTCAAGGTGTACCGCCGCGGCCAAGGCTACGTCGGCAAGAAAGCAGCCGCCGACACCGGTTTTGTAGGCCGCGTGCTGCAAACCCTGCAACAGGAATGGCCCGACGCCTGTGAGCATCAGGCAGTGAAGGTGATCGAAACCTTGAACTGACCCGGCCTTTCGCACAGCACATCAGCCCGGCCCAAAAGGCCGGGCTTTTTCATGCCTGGCGCCTTTGCGGCAATGTGCTGGGCAGCGGCAATGCACCCGTGGCCAGTGCGCGTGCCCGGTTGACGCCCCATACCAGCGCGCGGGTCATGGTTTCGCCTGGGCGAGCTGGGTAGTACTCCTCGAGCAGCGCCCCGCCCCCTCGTGCGTAGATCCCCAGAAACAGCTGGGTGGCGCCCAGCCGCGACAGCCGCACCTGCACATCTATGCTGGTGCCATCGCTGAGTTCTTCATCGTGGCAGCGGCTATGCAAGTGTGCATCAGCCCACTGCCAGTAGGTTTCTTCCCTGATTCGCATCGGCGTCACTGCTCCATTTGATCGAATGCCGCGCAAGGAGAGCACAGTTGCCAACGCGCCGCGAGCGCGACCCGCAAAAAACCTGCGCAGGGTCAACAAACCGTTGGAAAACCTGCCGTTGGGCGGTTTTGTGCACCCCATATGCAACTGGGGCTGCAGAGGCAGCCCCAAGTGGGTGTGGAATGAACGGTTACTTTTTAGCGGGCAGGCGCGGCGTGAAGCGGCCCTTCTTGCTGCGCTGCAAATGTGCCGGCTGCAGCTGTTCGGAATCGTCCAGAGTCATGTTGGCAAAGCCCAGCCGTACCGCCGCCTGGCCACAGCGCACCTGACTGTTGATCGGAAATGAATCGTTCAAGTCTTCGAAGTAGGATTCGCTCATGCCCTTGTCTCCCTCAACTGATGACCGTGCCGGCAAACAACCTGTTTGCCCAGAATTAGCAGCGGCCCCGATGAAATGAGACTAGCCGGTCATTTGCAGACCAGTCGGGCAATAAACCGCTGCCCGACCAATGGCACATTGCCTTATCTGAGCCGCACCGCCGTGCCGGTGGCGAACACTACAACCATGCCACCCTGCACCGAGGGCATGCTGATTTCAAAGTCGACGCCCAGCACGGCATCAGCTTGCAACTGCCGTGCCCGGGCCTTGAGTTCTTCGGTGGCCTGCTCACGCGCCAGCTTTAGCGCGCTCTCCAGGGTTTGCGAGCGGCCCCCGAAGAAGTCGCGAAAACGCGCGAAGAAATCGCGCACGAAGTTGATACCCTGCACCGATTCGGCGCTGACGACACCCAGGTATTCAGCGACGGGCCGACCTTCGAGTTGGCTGGTGGTGGAAATGATCATGGCGATGGCTCCGTTGGCCTGGCAAAGAGGGGCCGAGTCTAACAGAGCCAGGCTAAACAGCTGAGCGGGGGTGTTTGCGTCTGTGTCAACGCGCCGTGGCACTACGCAAGCGCTGGCGCAAACGTGGCCCGAACACATTGATGAGCAAACCGAGCATCACCAGAACGGCACCCCAGCACTGCGCCACACTCAGGCGTTCGCCAAGCAGCAGCGCCGATGAACTCAGGCCGATCACTGGCACCAGCAGCGAAAATGGCGCCACCTTGCCTGCCGGGTGGCGCGACAGCAGCGTGCTCCACAGGCTGTAGCCGAGCATGGTGGCAACGAACGCCAGGTAGATCAGCGCCAGCACCGAAGCCCAGCTGATGTTCAACAGCGCATGGCTGATGACCTGCGGCCCCTCCAGCCACCACGACAAAGCCAGAAACGGCAACGGCGGAATCAGCCCGCCCCAGATCACCAACGCCACCAGATCGACCTGGCCAAAACGCCGGGTGATGATATTGCCCATACCCCACATCGCGCCGCCGCACAGGGTCAGCAGCAAGGCGATCAGCGGAACGTGGCTGCTGTTTTCGCTGCCAATGACGGCAAGCCCCGCTGCCGCCACCAACAGCCCGAGAACACTGGCCACACGCAAGCGCTCCCCGAGGAACAGCGCAGCAAAACCTAGGGTGAAGAACGCCTGGGATTGCAGCACCAGCGAGGCCAGCCCTGGCGGCATGCCGCTGTACATGGCCTGGAACAGGAACGCGAACTGGCCCAAGGAAATGGTGGCGCCATAGGCAATCAGCCAGCGCCACGGCAGGTTCGGGCGCTTGACCAGCAATACCGCAGGGAATGCCACCAAGGTGAAACGCAAGGCACCGAGCAGCATCGGCGGCAGGCCGTCGAGGCCGACCTTGATCACTACAAAATTGACGCCCCAGGCGATGATCACCACCAGGGCGATCAGCAGGTCCTTGACTGGCATTGCACGCATTCCTTCTTCAGGCTTCTATTCGACATATTTCGTAACAGCATAAGGTTATACCCCCGGATCAGACCGATACAGTTCCGCGTACGCATTGCATAACAGTCGGGTGTAACGCCCTGCCCCCACAAGGCTGCGCCCGGCCACTACCTGGGTGGTTGGCTTGGGCACCTGCGGGAGATTCCGTGGTTTTGTGCAAGCCCGCACTGGCCTCATCGCAGGCTGGCGCCAGCTCCCACAGGGGGTGGGTCAACCCCAATATCGAGGCTGGACACATTCACTGTGGGAGCTGGCGCCAGCCTGCGATGAGGCCGCAGCAGGCCTGCGTCATCGAACAGTCACGCAACTGTCGTAATCTGCGGCGCATCTCCGTGCCAGAGGTTATCCGGCATGCACCGCCCCTTCGCTCTCCTGCTTTGCCTGCTCTCAAGCCTGGCCTTGGCCGAGCCCGCACAACTGCGTATCCAGGGTTCCAACACCATTGGCGCTGCACTGGCCCCGGCACTGGTGCGCGGCTTGCTGCAAAGCCAAGGCGCCAGCGCAATCGAAACCACCCCGGGCACTGCGGCAAACGAAACCCAGGTTCTCGCCCGCAGCCGCGACAACCAGCCGCTACGCACCGAAATAGCCGCCCACGGCACAAGCACTGGCTTCGCCGCGCTGGCGTCAGGCAATGCCGACCTGGCAGCGGCTTCGCGGCCGATCAACGACAGCGAAGTACAGCAACTGCAAGCGTTCGGCGACATGCGCGGCGCCAGCGCTGAACAGGTGATTGGCCTGGATGGTGTGGCAATCATCGTCCACTCCGACAACCCACTGGGCCAACTGACCACCGCGCAACTGGCGCAGGTGTTTTCAGGCCAGGTGCAGCGCTGGGAACAGTTGGGCGTGCAAGGCGGCAACATCCACCTTTATGCCCGCGATGATCGCTCAGGCACCTTCGAAACCTTCAAGGCATTGGTGCTAGACCCGCAACAGCGCCGGCTGGCCGCCGATACCCAGCGCTTCGAGTCGGCAGATGAACTGGCCGAGCGGGTCAAGCTTGACCGCCAGGCCATTGGCTTCAGCGGCCTGGCCACGGTGCACGGGGCCAAGGTGCTGGCGGTCGCCGAGGGCGATGCCACGGCACTGCCGCCAAGCCGGGCACTGGTGGCCAGCGAAGATTACCCGCTGTCTCGCAGGCTCTACCTTTACCTGCCAGCCCATGCCCGGCCGCAGGCGCGCGCGCTGGTTGAATTTGCGCAGAGCCCGGCCGGGCAGGCGATTGTCGCTGAGCAGGGGTTTGTCTCGCAGCAGATCAAGGCGCTGCCGGTACCCGCGCAGGCCGACCTGCCGCCAGGCTATCGAGCACTCAGTGCCCAAGCGCAGCGGCTGACGGTGAATTTTCGTTTCCAGCAAGGCAGCGCCAGCCTCGACAATAAGGCCCTGCGCGATGTGCAGCGGGTCAGCGACTACTTGCGCCAGGCTGGCAAGTTGCAGGGCAAGGCCGTGCTGGTAGGCTTCGGCGACCCCAAGGCAACCCCAGGGCGCGCTGCCCTGCTCTCGCGCCTGCGGGCCATGGCGGTACGCCGCGAGTTGGCGCGGGCCGGGGTCGAGGTCAAGGACGTCACCGGGCTCGGTGACGAGCTGCCGGTAGCGGGCAATGAGCTGGAACAGGGGCGGTTACGCAACCGCCGTGTGGAGGTCTGGGTGTACTGAGGCTTCAGGGTGCGACGCCTTCGACGATGATCACCTCGGCCTTGGCCACCCCTTGGCGATGCTTGCACGCCTCTTGGTAGAGGTCCGAACGGTAGCAGGCCAACGCCTGTTCATAGGAGTCGAATTCGATCACCACGCTACGCTGAGGTGTTTCCCTCCCCTCCATGGCCTGGCTGCGCCCGCCCCGGGCCAGAAAGCGCCCGCCAAAGGCCACGAACGCCGCCGGAGCACGCTGGGTGTATTGCTGGTATTGCTCAAGGTCGCTGACATCGACGTGGGCGATCCAGTAAGCCTTCATGGGTCATGCTCCTGCTTCAGGGTTATTGTGTATGATGGTATACCATAAAAATCACCCAACCACCGGGAGCGTGCAGCATGGCATTCAACAGCATCGAAGAACTTCTCGAGGACTATCGCCAAGGCAAGATGGTCCTGCTGGTCGATGACGAAGACCGCGAAAACGAGGGCGACCTGCTGATCGCCGCAGAGCATTGCGACGCCGCAGCCATCAATTTCATGGCGCGCGAGGCGCGCGGTTTGATCTGCCTGACGTTGACCGACGAGCATTGCCAGCGCCTGGGCCTTGAGCAGATGGTACCGGCCAATGGCAGCGCGTTCAGCACCGCCTTCACTGTATCGATCGAGGCAGCCAGCGGCGTTACCACGGGTATTTCCGCCGCTGACCGGGCGCGCACCGTGGCTGCCGCCATGGCCGCCGACGCCCGCCCTGAAGACCTGGTGCAGCCGGGGCATATTTTCCCCCTGCGCGCCCGCGAAGGCGGCGTGCTGACCCGCGCCGGGCACACTGAGGCCGGCTGCGACCTGGCGCGCCTGGCGGGCTTCAGTCCGGCGTCGGTGATTGTCGAGGTGCTCAACGATGACGGCACCATGGCGCGGCGCCCCGACCTTGAAGTATTCGCCGCGCGTCACGGCATCAAGATCGGCACCATTGCCGACCTGATCCACTATCGCCTGAGCACCGAGCAGACCGTCAAGCGTATTGGCGAGCGCGAAATGCCCACCGTGCATGGCACGTTCCGCCTGGTGACCTACGAAGACCGCATCGAAGGCGGCGTGCACATGGCCATGGTGATGGGCGACATTCGTCGCGAACAGCCGACGCTGGTGCGGGTGCATGTGATCGACCCGTTGCGCGACCTGGTCGGCGCCGAATATGCAGGCCCCGCCAACTGGACGCTGTGGGCAGCGCTGGAGCGGGTCGCCGCCGAAGGCGCCGGGGTGGTGGTGATTCTGGCCAACCATGAGTCCTCGCAGGCGCTGCTCGAGCGGGTACCCCACCTCACCCAGCCGCAGCGCCCGTACCAACGCGGCCAGTCGAAGGTGTACTCGCAAGTCGGTACCGGCGCGCAGATTCTGCAGGACCTGGGCGTAGGCAAGCTGCGCCACCTTGGCCCGCCACTGAAGTACGCAGGGCTTGCGGGCTACGAGCTGGAAGTGGTGCAAAGCATCCCTTTCGCAAGCTGAAAGCGGCAAGCGGCAAGCGGCAAGTGAAAAGCGGATCTGCGTAGCCACGCGGTCCGCTTTTTTCCTTCAGCTTGCCGCTTGAAGCTTGCCGCCAGGAAAAGAGTGATGGCCGGTCGCCCACTCCCCCTTGCGAAAAGTTTGGAATACCATAATATGATATCCCGTAGACCTTGAATTCCCCGGCCGTACCTACACTCATAGGGCGACCACACGACGCACATTGATTTCTGCTCCCCGAACACAGTTGGCGGGCGCACTACCAGCCCCGCCTCGAATAACAAAAGCAACGAGGGCGTAACCATGCTGTTGAGCAAACGTGTAACCGCAGTGCTGTCTGCCAGCCTGCTGACCTTGGCCTGCCAGGCCGCGCAGGCCGCTGATAACGTCAACTTCGTAAGCTGGGGTGGTAGCACCCAGGATGCGCAGAAAGACAGCTGGGCTACCCCATTCAGCAAAGCAACCGGGATAAAAGTCGTCCAGGACGGCCCCACCGACTACGGCAAACT
The DNA here is from genome assembly GCF_014268805.2 of Pseudomonas farsensis. GTDB lineage: Bacteria > Pseudomonadota > Gammaproteobacteria > Pseudomonadales > Pseudomonadaceae > Aquipseudomonas > Aquipseudomonas farsensis. The sequence goes on along the minus strand of NZ_JABWRF020000001.1, from coordinate 1,726,692 downwards.
CAAAGCCATGGTCGAGAGCGGCAATGTGCAGTGGGATGTGGTCGATGTCGAAGCCGACTTTGCCCTGCGCGCCGCCAGCGAAGGCCTGCTCGAGCCCCTCGATTTCAACCAGATCAAGCGCGACAAGATCGACCCACGCTTTGCGTCCGATCACGGCGTCGGCTCGTTCTTCTTCTCCTTCGTACTCGGTTACAACGAAGGCAAGCTCGGCGCCAACAAGCCTGTGGACTGGTCCGCGCTGTTCGACACCAAGGCTTACCCCGGCAAACGCGCCCTGTACAAATGGCCAAGCCCCGGCGTGCTGGAACTTGCCCTACTGGCGGACGGCGTAACCCCTGACAAGCTCTACCCGCTGGACCTGGACCGCGCCTTCAAGAAGCTCGACACCATCAAGAAAGACATCGTCTGGTGGGGCGGCGGCGCCCAGTCCCAGCAACTGCTGGCATCCGGTGAAGCAACGCTTGGCCAGTTCTGGAACGGCCGCGTCTACGCCCTTCAGCAAGATGGCGCCCCGGTGGGCGTGAGCTGGAAGCAGAACCTGGTCATGGCTGATTTCCTGGTCGTCCCCAAAGGCGCCAGGAACAAGGATGCGGCCATGAAATTTATCGCCAATGCCAGCAGCGCCAAAGGTCAGGCTGATTTTGCCAACGCCACGGCCTATGCGCCGGTCAACGTCGATAGCGTGCCCATGCTGGACGAGCAGCTCGCCCCGAACCTGCCCACCGCCCACGCCGCCGACCAGGTCACCCTGGACTTCGCCTACTGGGCAAAAAACGGCCCGGCCATCGCCGCCCGCTGGAATGAGTGGCTGGTCAAATGAAAGTCGCCATCAACGCCCTGCACAATGCGCAAGGAGCCCCTTCGGGGGCCGGCGCACCACCGGCGGCCGAACGCCGCCCAGCCCTGAGCCAGCGCTGGAAAGGCAGCCGTAACCTGCTGCCGGCCCTGCTCTTTCTTGGCCTGTTCTTCTTTGCCCCGCTGATCAGCCTGCTGCTGCGCGGCGTGCTGGAGCCGGTGCCAGGGCTGGGCAACTACGAGCAGCTGTTCGCCAACTCGGCCTATGCACGGGTGCTGTTCAACACCTTCTCGGTGGCCGGCCTGGTGACGCTGATCAGCGTACTGCTGGGCTTCCCGCTGGCTTGGGCGATTACCCTGGTGCCTAAGGGCTGGGGCCGCTGGCTGCTGAACATCGTGCTGCTGTCGATGTGGACCAGCCTGCTGGCGCGGACCTACTCGTGGCTGGTGTTGCTGCAGGGTTCGGGGGTGATCAACAAGGCGTTGATGGCCATGGGCATCATCGATGCCCCGATCGAAATGGTGCACAACCTCACGGGCGTGGTGATCGGCATGAGCTACATCATGATCCCGTTCATCGTGCTGCCGTTGCAGGCGACCATGCATGCCATCGACCCAATGGTGCTGCAGGCCGGCTCCATCTGCGGCGCAAGCCCCTGGACCAATTTCTGGAAGGTGTTCCTGCCACTGTGCCGCTCGGGCCTGTTCTCCGGGGCACTGATGGTTTTCGTCATGTCTCTGGGCTACTACGTGACGCCGGCACTGCTGGGCGGCGCGCAGAACATGATGCTGCCCGAATTCATCATCCAGCAGGTGCAGTCGTTCCTGAACTGGGGCCTGGCCAGCGCCGCCGCGGCACTGCTGGTGATCATCACCCTGGTGCTCTTCTACCTGTACCTGAAGCTGCAGCCGGAATCCCCGGTCGGCAACGCGAGGTAATCCGCCATGCTTCTGTCCCCCAATGCCATGGGTCGCCCGCTGCGCACCGGCCTTTATGTAACCACCGGGGTTATTGCAGCCTTTCTGCTGCTGCCGGTGGTGTTCATCATTCTGCTGTCGTTCGGCTCCTCGCAGTGGCTGGTGTTCCCGCCACCGGGCTGGACGCTCAAGTGGTACGAGCAGTTCTTCTCCAACCCAGAGTGGATGGACGCAGCGCTGGCCAGCCTGAAGGTGGCGATACTCACCACCGTCGCGGCCGTAGCGCTGGGCCTGCCCACCGCGTTTGCCCTGGTACGCGGCCGCTTCCCGGGCCGTGAAATGCTCTATGGCCTGTTCACCATGCCGATGATCGTGCCGCTGGTGATCATCGCCGTTGCCGTGTACGCGCTGTTTCTGAAGCTCGGCTACACCGGCACGCTGTTCGCGTTTGTGGTCAGCCACGTGATCGTCGCCCTGCCCTTTACCATCATTTCCATCATCAATTCGTTGAAGCTGTTCGACCAGTCCATCGAGGACGCTGCGGTGATCTGCGGAGCTTCGCGCCTGCAAGCCATCTTCAAGGTGACCTTCCCGGCCATTCGCCCAGGCATGATCGCCGGCGGCCTGTTCGCGTTTCTGGTGTCGTGGGATGAAGTGGTACTGAGCGTGATGATGGCCAGCCCCGACCTGCAGACCCTGCCGGTCAAGATGTGGACCACCCTGCGCCAGGACCTGAGCCCGGTCATCGCAGTCGCCTCGACCCTGCTGATCGGCCTGTCGCTGCTGGTCATGGTAATTGCCGCCGCCCTGCGCCGCCGCGCCGAAAACGCCTGAGTGCCCGGAGAGAATAAAAAATGAGTGCAGTGATCAAAGAAAACGCGCCGAACAAGACCCTGGTCAGCCTGCGCGGCCTGAACAAGCACTACGGCGACTTTACCGCCGTAGACAACCTCGACCTGGAAATCCAGGACGGGGAGTTTCTGACCTTCCTCGGCTCCAGCGGCTCGGGCAAGTCCACCACGCTGTCGATGCTGGCAGGCTTTGAAACCCCAAGCAGCGGCGAGATTCTGGTCGATGGCCAGTCGCTGGTGAATGTGCCACCGCACAAGCGTGACATCGGCATGGTGTTCCAGCGCTACTCGCTGTTCCCGCACCTGAACGTGCGCGACAACATCGCCTTCCCGCTGGCCATCCGCAAGCTGTCCAGTGCCGAGACCAAAAAGCGCGTCGACGCCATGCTCAAACTGGTGCAACTGGACCCGTTCGCGCACCGCAAGCCTTCGCAGATGTCCGGTGGCCAACAGCAGCGTGTGGCAATCGCCCGCGCGCTGGTGTACGAGCCGCGTATCCTGCTGATGGACGAGCCGCTCGGCGCGCTGGACAAAAAACTGCGTGAAGACCTGCAGGATGAACTGCGCCAACTGCACCGCAGGCTCGGCATCACCATCGTCTACGTGACCCACGACCAGGAAGAAGCCATGCGCCTGTCGCAGCGTATCGCGATTTTCAGCCACGGCAAGATCGTCGGCCTGGGCACCGGTTTCGACCTGTACCAGAACCCGCCCAATGCCTTTGTCGCCTCGTTCCTGGGCAATTCGAACTTCCTGCGCATCAAAGCCAGCAGCAACGGCGCCGGCAGCTTCGAAGGCCAGCAGTTGGCCATTCGCCTGACCCCGGGGCTGGCCGCCGAGCAGCAGGCACTGATCATGGTCCGCCCAGAGAAAGCCCTGGCGCTGAGCGCCGAACAGGCTGCCCGCGAGCCGTTGCCGGCGGGCTGGAACGAAGTCGGCGCGACCGTTGGCGAGGTCTTGTTCCTCGGCGAAAGCCAGACCTGCCATGTTGTTACCCAGGGCGGCACCGAACTGACGGTCAAGGCATTGTCTGCGGCGGGCATGCCCATGCGGCCGGGGGAGCAGGTGAAAGTGCGCTGGGCAGTGGCCGATGCGTGCATCTACACCGAATGGGCAGAAAGCGATTTGAGCAAGTCTGCCGGCGCGCACTGAGGCGCTGCGGGTTGAGATGACCAGTTGTTGCAGGCGCCGCATGCGCGCCTGCAACAACGTGTACTGCTCGGTGAAACCTGCTCTAATACGCGCCTTTCCACCTCCAGCAGCACACTCTCATGCTCTATCGCCTGGCCGCAGACGCGTTGGTTCTGTTTCACCTGTCGTTCATTCTTCTGGTGCTGTTCGGCGGCCTGTTGGTGCTGTGGCGGCGCCGCGCCGTCATCTTGCACCTGCCGGCCCTGGCCTGGGGCCTGGCGGTGGAAGGGTTGCATTTGCAGTGCCCACTCACCGAATGGGAAAACCGCCTGCGCTTTGCTGCCGGCGACCAGGGCTACCCTGGCGGTTTTGTCGAACACTACATCTGGCCGATGATCTACCCGGCAGGCCTTACCCCGCACATCCAGCTCTGGCTGGGCAGCTTCGTCGCGCTGCTCAACCTGGGCGTCTATGCCTATGTGCTGTGGCGCTTAACGCGTCGCCACCACGAATAACCGCGGGAACGGCAGCAGCACCTTGCCGTCACTGGCGGCCGGGTAGTCGTTCTGCATGGCCTGCTGGTACAACTGCAGGAAATCTTCCTGCTCCTGGGCATCCAGGCGGGCCAGGTAAGGGCGCAGTGCCGAACCCTTGAACCACTCCACTACCGCTTGCGCGCCGCCTTCGAGTGGATGGTGATAGGTGGTGCGCCACACTTCAACCCGCGCGCACAACGGGCTGAGCAGGTCGTAATAGAACGCGGCACTGTGCCGTGGCGGCAGGCTGAAGTCGGCGAAACGCTCCGCCCATGGGCCGCACGCGGCGATCTCGCGCAATTGGCGATGGGCGGGCTCGTCGAGGTTGTCGGGGGTTTGCACGGCAAGGCTGGCGCCGTCGCTGAGCTGGCGCACCAGGTGCGGGTACAAGGTGCCGTGGTCGGCCACCCACTGCAACGAGGCGTTGGCGAGAATCAGGTCCTGGGGCACCGCGGCCGTCCAAGTGGCGATGTCAGCGATCTCGAAGCGCACTCGGGGGATGCTCAGACGCGGGCGTTGGCGGGCCTGGCCGATCATGTCCGGGTCGCTGTCCAGCGCCATTACCTGGGCATCTGTGTGGCGCTGCAACAATACTTCGGTGGAGTTGCCCGGGCCACAGCCAAGGTCGGTGGCATTGCGCACAGGCCGTGGCGGCACGGCAGCAAGCAGATCGCGTACGGCGCGGGTGCGTTCAGCTTCGAATAGCGAATATTGGGTGGCGGACCAGGCCATGTGCGGGCTCCTTGAATGGCGATGCAGCTAGCATAAAACAGAACGGGCGGCGCCAGGCCGCAGTGTTGCCTACAGGGCGTGACGCAGCATCTGCAGCAGTTGCGCATGCAGGGCGGGGTCGCCGCAGGCAACCACGCAACCGCCGTTGTGCGCCGAGCTGCCGTCCCACGCGGTAATCACACCGCCTGCGCCTTCGATGATGGGTATAAGCGCCTGCACATCGTAGGGTTGCAGGCTCGCCTCGACGATCACATCGACAAAGCCCGAAGCAAGCATGCAGTAGGCATAGCAGTCGCCGCCATAACGCAACAGCCGGGCCTGCTCGGCCACTTGGGTGAAGGCCTGCTTGCGCGCCTCGGTGTCGAACATGTCCGGCGTGGTGCACATCAGCGTGGCCGAGCTCAGGTCGGCGCAGCGGCGGGTCTGCAATGGCGCGCCATTGCACCAGGCGCCCTGCGGCGTGCCGACGAAGCGTTCAGCGGTGAACGGCTGGTTCATCACCCCGATGCGCGGCGCAGTGCCATCGTTCAGCGCAATCAAGGTGCCCCACAGCGGCAGGCCGGTAATGAACGCGCGCGTACCGTCGATGGGGTCGAGCACCCAGGTCAGCGGGCTGCTTCCGACTGCAACGCCGTGTTCTTCACCGAGAATACCGTGCTCGGGGTAACGCGCCTGGATCAACGCCCGCATGGCTTCTTCGGCGGCCTTGTCGGCCACGGTGACTGGGTCATACAGCCGCCCGCCCTTGTCCTCGACCGCAAGCGGCGCGCGAAACCAGGGTTTTATCGCCGCCGCCGCAGCCTCGGCCAGCTCTTCGGCAAAGATGCGCAACTGGCCAATCTGTTCGGCGCTCAGGGACATGGGGGCAGGCCTCTTGAAGGATGAAAGGTTGGCATCATACCCGAGCCAGACGCACCTCATCGGCCAGACCGTTGCATTTGCCGCCGGGCTGTCCCAAGCTTTGCCCTCCACGCCGCCACGGATCGCACAATGTCAAGACCCCACCACCTGTTGATCGCCCTTTTGCTGTTGATCCTGGTGCCGGGCGTGCTCAGCTATATGTGGCGCCCGCAGCAAACGCCTGCGCCGACACTGCCACCGCACAGTTACGCCAAGGCGCTGCGCCAGGCCCACGATGGCCTGCCCGGCGCTGCACGGGTGTTGTACCAGCAGTTGCAGCGCGACGATCTGCAGCCCATCCGCCGTGCCGCGCTGTATGCAGAGTTGCCCAACTACCCTTCGCCGCAAGCGCTCAAACTGGCGCGCCTGGACCTTGAGCACGATGACCCATTGGTACGCCGCGCCGCCATCGCCAGTATCCGCCGCCTGGTGCCTGCGGCGCAGCGCAGCCTGGTACTCGGCCCACTGCTCGAAGATGACGAACAAAGCGTACGCTTTGCTGCCGTCGATGCGTTGCTGGGCCTGGACCCGGATGCCATCGGGTTGTACTTCGGGCCGTTCCAGGAAGCGCTGGAGAACTACCAGCAAACCCTGGAACAACAGCAGGATGACGCCGAGGCGCAAGTGCACCTGGCACGCCTTTACATGCACGAGCAAGCTTACGAGCAAGCGAATACCGCCCTGCAGCGCAGCCTGGCGCTGGCACCCGAGGGGCTCGACGCACTGGCAGCGCAGGTTCACCTGCTGGAGCAGCAGGGTCAGCAGGATGCTTCACGCCAGGTGCTGGCCAAAGCGCTGGCCATACGCCCAGACTCGGCATTTCTGCAATACCAGCTGGGTTTGTGGCTGACCCGCCACCAGCAGCAAGAGTACGCACTGCTGGCGCTGTCCCGCGCCGTCGAGCTTGAGCCGGACAACAGCGACTACCGTTACACTCTGGCGGTAACCCTGCACCAGCTCGACCAGGTGCAGGCCGCGCAGCAGCAGTTGGAGACGCTGCTCAACCACCAACCAGCCAATCGCCGCGCACGGGTGCTGCTGATCCAGTACTGGAAAGAAACCGGCCAGTTGCAAAATGTGCAGGTGTTGCTGGCCGAACTTGAGCAGCAAAACCCTGACGACCCGGCGCTGCAACAAGGGCTGTAAGCCAAGCGTGGCTCACTCGTGCAGCATGTGCTGCACCTGGCGGCAGAGCGTGTCCAGACTGAAAGGTTTGTACAGCAAGGCAGTGCCGGGCTGGTCGAGTACGTGTTGCTCGACCGGCTCTTCGGTGTAGCCGGTTATAAACAGAATTTTCTGCCCAGGGTCCAGCATGCGCAGCGCCCTGGCCACCTGGCGGCCATTGAAGCCGCCTGGCAAGCCGATATCTGTGATCACCAGCTCGAAGGGGCCGGCACTGCGATAAGCGCCCAGCGCCGTATTGGCGTCAGGGGCGTCACTCACCTCGTAGCCACGGTCAACCAAAGCCTCTTTCATCAGGGCGCGCAGGTTGACCTCGTCATCGATCAGCAACAAGCGCTCACCATGGGCCTGCATGGGCTTGGGCTGAAGCTCCGGCTGCACCGGCACGCTGCCTTGGTATCTGGGGAACATCATCACCACCCGCGTACCGTGGCCGAGCTTCGACTCCAGCCACACCTGGCCGCCGGACTGGTGCACGAAACCATGCACCATGGCCAAGCCCAGCCCTACGCCATGCCCCATTTCCTTGGTGGTGAAGAACGGCTCGAAGGCGTGGGCAGAGGTCCCGCCGGACATACCGTGCCCGTCGTCCTCGACCTGAATGACCACATAATCCCCTGCTGGCAAGCCTGAGGGCTGCTCGGCGGTGTAGCTGAGGCGTTCGTTGTAGCTGCGGATCTGCACCTTGCCGCGCCCCAGGCACGCCTCGCTTGCGTTGGCGCAAAGGTGCATCAGAGCATTGCGCAACTGGTCCGGGTCGAGCTGGACCGGCCACGGCGCGCTGTCGAGCTGCCACTCCAGGTGAATGTCCCCACTCAGTGCCTGGCGCAGCATCGGTTCGGCCTCACGCATCAGCCGGCTGACATCCAACGGGCTAGGCGACAGCGGCTGGCTGCGGGCGAACGCCAGCAGGTTGTGGGTCAGCCCGATGGCGCGCTCGGCGCAGTCGCGGGCCATCTTCACATAGTCTTCCAGGCGCTCGGTGCGGCCCTGCAACAACCGCCGCTCGAGCCACTCAAGGCTGCTGCTGACGCCGCTGAGGACGTTGTTCATCTGATGGCCGTAACTGCCCGCAACCTTGACCACCGACTCCATGCGCTGGCTGTCGCGCACCGCCGCCTCGGCCAGGCGCTGTATGGACTTGCGCGTTTCGGTAATATCGCGCCCGACCAGCATCGGCATGGTTTGCCCCGCCAGCGTGGTCCAGCTGAACCAGCAGTAGTGGCCCTCGGCATGGCGCATGCGCGCCTCGAAGGTCGAAGCCGCACCACCCTTGTACAGCGCCGTAAGGGCCAATATGCAGTCGGTCCGCTCGGCAGGGTGCACCAGCTCGGAAAGGGGCGTTGCCGGCTGGCTTTGCGCGGTCCAGCCTAGCAACCGCTGCCATGCCGGGTTGGCCATGCGCACCTGCTGGTTGTCATCGAGCATCAGCATGACATCGGGCGATAGCTGCCAGGTATGCTGGCTGTCAGCCAGGTAGCTGGCCAGCTGCGCCTCGAACGACAGCGCCCGCTCACGCCATTCGCTGGCAGCCTCCGCGCTGGCTGAAGCAGCAATCAAGGTATGAACAAAGCCCGCCACCGCGCCTTGCTCGTCGCGAATCGGCGAATAACAGCAGGTGAAGCGGGTTTGCTGCTGGTCTATAGGCAGCAACACTTCGGTAATACTGCCCTGCCCCTCCAGCGCCTGGAACACCGCAGCGCCCATCACCGCCCAGGCGTTGCCCCACAGCCCATGAAAGGCACAGCCTTGGCGTGCCTGGATTGGATAGGCATCGTTATGGATGACACTCAGGTCCGAGCCCCACACCAGTGCACAGGGAAATGGCGACAAGTGCAGCATGTCGACGGCAATGCGCAGCGTTGCCGACCACTTGGCCAGCGGGCCTAGCGGCGTGCGGCTCCAGTCGGTGCCGGCAATCGACTCGTTGGCGGCAGGCAGCGGCGCCAGATGGATGACTTGAATGTTGTTTTCCATCGCCAGGTCATCAGCAGCCAATGTCTTCATTCCAGAGCTTTGGTTGCTCTGTGATAAACCGGCGCATCATGTTTTGGCAGGTTTCGTTGTGCAACACCTCAAGCCTTACGTCGCGGCTTTTCAGCAGCTTCTCTTCGCCCATGAAGGTCACGTTCTCGCCGATTACCACATGCTTGATGCCGTACAGCAGAATCGCACCGCTGCACATGGCACAGGGCGACAGGGTGGTGTAGAGGGTGGCCTCGCGGTAAACGCTTGCGGGCTGGCGGCCTGCGTTTTCCAGGGCGTCCATCTCGCCATGCAGAATCGCGCTGCCTTGTTGCACGCGGCGGTTGTGGCCACGGCCGAGAATCCTGCCGTCGTGTACCAGCACAGAGCCGATCGGAATACCGCCCTCGGCAAGCCCTTTCTGGGCTTCATCGATAGCGGCCTGCATAAACTCGTTGATGACCTGTTCCATAGGTAGCGTTTCCTTCGGCTGCGTTTGCAGCAGCCTAGCACAACGCCTTGAGCACGATTCAAGGGGGCACCGCACTGGCTGGTGATGGACATCATTGTGGGAGATCGCCCAGCCCTTCGGGCTGCGCTGTCGCGCAGAGAACTGGGCAGCGTGGGAGCGGGCTTGCCCCGCGATACCGGCGTAGCCGGTGCCATCCATCGCGGTGGTTCGGCATTCCGAGCAAGCCCGCTCCAACTTTTCTAATAAAATCAGTTAGTTAGCGTTTGTTCTATGAGAGCGGCCTTATGCAGCGATGGGCTGCGAAGCAGGCCCAGCGATTCTGCATGAGGCGCAGATCCTGGGTCTGCTTCGCAGCCCATCGCGGCGCAAGGCCGCTCCTACACCGGGCCGCGTCGCTTGGGGTTTATCTAGCGCGCTGCGGATGGGTCGCGGTGTTGGTCCAGATCGAACCGGTCCAACTCCATGACTTTTGTCCACGCCCTGGCAAAGTCCCGTACGAACTTCTCGCCCGCGTCACTGCTGCCATAGACCTCGCTCAGTGCACGCAACTGCGCGTGCGAGCCCATTACCAGGTCTACCCGGCTGGCACTCCACTGCCGCTGGCCGGTGGCGCGGTCACGGCCTTCGAAGGCTTCGTTGTCGGCCGAGGTCGGCTTCCATTCGATGCGCATATCCAGCAGGTTGCGGAAGAAGTCGTTGGTCAGTACGCCGGGCCGCTCAGTGAAAACGCCCTGAGTGCTGCCGCCGTGGTTGGCGCCAAGCACGCGCAGGCCACCTATCAGCACGGTCAGCTCCGGCGCCGTGAGCGTCAGCAACTGGGCCTTGTCCAGCAGCAGTTTCTCAGCCTTGACGCTGTAGCGCGCCTTGCTGAAGTTGCGAAAGCCATCGGCCAACGGTTCGAGCACGGCGAACGACTCGACATCGGTCTGTTCCTGGGAGGCATCTACCCGGCCTGGACGGAATGCCACCTTGATCGGATGGCCCCCCTCTGCAGCCGCTTTTTCCACTGCGGCGCTGCCGGCCAGGACGATCAGGTCAGCCAGGGAAATATGCTGGCCGCCGGCCTTGAAGCCGTCCTGGATCTGCTCCAGCACCCTGAGCACCTTGTACACGCCCTTGTTTGCGTCCCAGTCCTTCTGCGGTGCCAGACGGATACGCGCGCCATTGGCGCCGCCGCGCTTGTCTGACCCGCGGAAGGTAGACGCGGCGGCCCAGGCGGCCGAGACCAGCTCGCCGACACTCAGGCCCGAAGCCAGCACCTTGGCCTTGAGCGAGGCAATATCGGCCTCACCCAGCAGGGGGCCATCGGCCTTGGGCAGCGGGTCTTGCCACAACAGCTCCTCCTGGGGCATTTCCGGGCCCAGGTAACGTGCCAACGGGCCCATGTCGCGATGGATCAGCTTGTACCAGGCACGGGCAAATGCGTCTGCCAACTGCTCAGGGTTTTCCTTGAAATGCCGGGCGATGGGCTCGTAGATCGGGTCGAAGCGCAGCGCCAGGTCAGAGGTCAGCATCGACGGGGCATGGCGTTTGGCGGGGTCATGGGCGTCCGGCACGCTGCCGGCGCCTTTGCCGTCCTTGGGCCGCCACTGGTGTGCCCCGGCGGGGCTTTTGGTCAGTTCCCAGTCAAAGTTGAAGAGGTTCTCCAGGTACTCATTGCTCCAGCGCGTCGGCGTCGAGGTCCAGGTCACTTCCAGGCCGCTGGTAATGGTGTCGCCGCCCTTGCCAGTACCAAACTTGTTGCTCCAGCCAAGGCCCTGCATTTCCAGCCCGGCAGCTTCTGGCTCGGCGCCGACATTGTCGGCAGGGCCTGCGCCGTGGGTCTTGCCGAAGGCATGGCCACCGGCGATCAGTGCCACGGTTTCTTCATCGTTCATGGCCATGCGGCCGAAGGTTTCGCGGATATCCTTGGCGGATGCCGCCGGGTCAGGGTTGCCTTCCGGGCCTTCGGGGTTTACGTAGATCAGCCCCATCTGCACGGCCGCCAGCGGGTTCTCAAGGTTACGCTCCCCGGCCAAGGTGCGGCTCTGCTCCTCGCCATGCTTGGCGGGTTCGGCTACCAGGTCGCCCTGGCCCGGCGCCTGCGCCTTCGCGTAACGGGTATCGCCACCCAGCCAGACCTTCTCCGAACCCCAGTACACGTCTTCATCCGGCTCCCACACATCAGCCCGCCCGCCAGAGAAACCGAAGGTCTTGAAGCCCATGGATTCCAGCGCGACGTTGCCGGTGAGCACGATCAGGTCGGCCCAGGAAATCTTGTTGCCGTATTTTTGCTTGATCGGCCACAAAAGGCGCCGGGCCTTGTCCAGGCTGACGTTATCCGGCCAGCTGTTGAGCGGTGCAAAGCGTTGCTGGCCGGAGCCTGCGCCGCCACGGCCATCGCCAATGCGATAGGTGCCTGCACTGTGCCAAGCCATGCGCACGAACAGCGGGCCATAGTGGCCGAAATCGGCCGGCCACCAGTCCTGGGAGTCGGTCATCAGCGCCGTCAGGTCTTGCTTCAAGGCTTGGAAATCGAGGCTCTTGAATGCCTTGGCGTAGTCGAAGTCCGGGTCTGGGCTGGCCTTTGCAGAGTGCTGGTGGAGGATTCTCAGATTGAGCTGGTCGGGCCACCAGTCACGGTTGCTGGTGCCGCTGCCGGCAGTGTGATGGAACGGGCATTTCGATTCGTTCGACATCTGTTTCTACCTTTGGGTCGGGTCTGCTCATCAGGTGTCGTCGGTCTGTGCCGACATCCGGGTTGCCAAGGTGTCAGGGCGGCGGGGCCTGCGTCTTGCACCAGGGTGCTCAGGGGCCTAACGCGGCGGGCATCCGAAGCTGCCACGCAGAAGACTAGCCGACCTTGCGCAGAGGTCTAATAGAGCCGCTATTGAGCGCCAATAGCCTGCGCACATCGGTACAAGCCAGACGCCATGATCTGTGCTTGAATCTGCTGCCCCCTTCCTGCTGCAAGGCCCCCGTGCATGAACCGCAACGACCTGCGCCGCGTCGACATGAACCTGCTGGTAGTGTTCGAGGCGTTGATGATCGAACGCAACCTGACCCGCGTTGGCGAAAAACTGTTCATCACCCAGCCCACGGTCAGTGCCGCCCTCGCCCGCCTGCGCGACCTGTTCGACGACCCGTTGCTTATCCGCAATGGCCGGGCCATGGAGCCTACGCCCCGGGCAATGCAGATCTTCCACGAGCTGGGGCCAGCCATGGATGTCATCTCGGCGGCCATCAGCCGTGCCAAGACCTTCGAGCCGGCAAGCAGTTGCAACGTGTTCCGCCTGGGGCTGTCGGACGACGCCGAGTTCGGCCTGTTCCCGCCACTGCTTGAAGCGCTGCGCAACGAAGCACCGCAGATCAGCGTGGTGGTGCGCCGGGCAAACTTTCTGCTGATGCCGGCACTGTTGGCATCGGGTGAAATTTCGGTGGGGGTCAGCTACACCACCGACCTGCCGGCCAATGCCAAGCGCCGCAAGCTGCGCGATATCGGCGTGCGCGTGCTGCGCGCCGATGATCGGCCGGGGCCCTTGACGCTGGATGAATACTGCAGCCGCCCGCACGTCATGGTGTCGTTCTCAGGCGATATGAGCGGCAACATCGACCTGGACCTTGCACGCATCGGGCGCTGCCGCAAGGTGGTGCTGGCGGTGCCGCAGTTCGGCAGCCTGCGGGCGCTGCTGCGTAATACCGAGATGATTGCCACCGTGCCCGACTACGCTGCCTGCGCACTGGCCGATGACGGCAGCTTGCGCGCAGACCCTGCGCCGTTCGAAATCAGCGAAGCTGAGCTGTCGATGGCTTGGAGCAGCGCCCATGACAACGACCCTGCCGAACGCTGGCTGCGCGAGCGTATTTTGCAGTTCATGAGCACCCAGTGAACCATCAACCCCGTCGATAGCTACCATGCCTGCCATCGAGTTCCCTCGCCGTAACGGCTTGGCCAGAATGGCGCCATTGGATCTTCGACGAGGCACTTCCCATGAAAACCGGCATGTTTGCCGCCCTGCTGGCCCTGCTCGCCACCCTCACCGGCTGCGCCAGCCAACCTGGCAGCCAGCCCGCGGGCCACTTCTATTCGGCCACCGCCCTCTCCAGCGTCACCCTGAGCCATGGCCAGCACGTGGCGGTACTGCTGGGCCGCGACAGCGCATCGACCATGGACTACCTGCAACATCGCCACGACCGCGGCGCTGCGGCCAATGGCCAGGCGACGCCGGTGGCCACCCTGGGTGGCAATCAGGCCTATGCCTGGCTGGCTGACTCACTGAGCCAGAACTTCGCAGAAGTGACCTTCTATGAAGACCTCGATACCCTGCTGGGCGACAGGCCCGATGTGATCGTGCTGCTGGACAGTGACGACAAACTGGCCAGCGGCGCGCAGAACCCGCGGGCGGGCGCGCGTTTTTTCGATAATCAACTGACCTACATTGGCCGCATGGAAAACCCGGGCCGGTAGCCAGCGCCGAATTCCGGGGCCGCACACTTCTGTGCACGCATGCTCCGGCCTCATCGCAGGCTGTCGCCAGCTCCCACAGGGATCCGGGGAGGCCTCGATATTGTGGCTGTGCGCAATCTTTGTGGGAGCTGGCGACAGCCTGCGATGAGGCCAGGCCAGGGTTGTACAAAACCCTGGAGTTTCCCACAAGCCCACAGAACCAATCGTTCAAATCACCTGCTCAGCCAGCAACTCGGTCAGCACCTCAGCCAGCGCCTTGACCATCAGGTCGGCAGTCGGCCGGCAGACGATGACAATCTCATAGCTGTCCACCTCCGGTAGCCCTTGGCCCACACCCAATACCCGGTGCTCCGCCGTCGCCGCACGCGGCGGCAGCAGGCTGATGCCCATTCCGTCAGCCACGGCCGCCTGGATGCCACTCAGGCTAGAACTGGTGAAGCTGATGCGCCAGCGCCGGCCCATGCCTTCGATGGCGCTGATCATGTCATCGCGGTACAGCCCACGGGGCGGAAAGGTCACCAGCGGCACCGGGTCCAGCTCGAAGGCTGGCAGGCGCGCACTGTCGATCCACTGCAACCGCTCCGGCCAGCAGGCGACGCCTTCGCGGCTGTTGCGCCGCTGCTTGAGCAGCACCAGGTCGAGCTCGCCGTTGTCGTAAGCCTGGCTGAGATCGCGGCACAGGCCGCTGGTAACCTCCAGCTTGACCTGCGGGTACTGGCGGCTGAACGCCGACAACGCATTGGTGGTCCGCCCGCCGACAAAGTCTTCCGGCACACCCAGGCGCACGGTGACACCCACCATCGCCCCCGCCAGCGCTTCGAGCATCTGGTCGTTCAGGGCCAACATGTGCCGCGCATAGCCCAGCAAGGTTTGCCCGGCATCGGTGGCCAGCACATCGCGGTTGCCGCGAACCAGCAGGCGGTGGCCGACCATGTCTTCGAGGCGGCGCACCTTCTGGCTGATGGTCGACTGCGTAGAATGCAGCCGCGCCGCCGCCGTGGTGAAGCTACCGCAATCGGCAACCACCACGATGGCACGCAGCAGGTCGAGGTCGAACAGGGCTCTATTCGATTTCAAGCTGATGGACATCGGGTTATTCAACTTTTGAATGATAGTGCCGATTTCTACCATGCCCTGGGGGCCAATGACAGCTTATACCGGTTTAATCCGCATCGCGGGGCTAGCCCGCTCCCACAAAAAGCGCGCGCCCTGCGCAACAACACAGCCGAGTCGCACGCATTTGACCACTGCTAAAAACCCGTAATTGTCAGCAGTCGCCAAGCAACAAGCGCAAATCAGCCCCACCCTCGCCCATCGGCGGGAACCAGTAATACCCCCCGCTAAGCGGCCGGCTGAAGCGGTACAAGGCATCGACCACCCCATCTTCCAGGCCGCTCATGCGCCGCAGTTGAACCTCAAACGCCTCAAGCGAAAAGCCCAAGGCAACAAATGCCAGGCCCGCGCCACGCTCATCAGCCCAGGATACCGAACGCCGCACCATGAACGCCTCAGGGTCATAGCTCTCCTGGGCGGTACGTTTGACGTGGGCAGACTCCGGCGCATCCTCCAGCTCTTCGTTGTCGCTCAGCCGACGGCCAATGATGTCGTCCTGCTCAGCCTGCGGCAAAGACTTGAAGTAGTTCAGGTCGTGCTTCCACAGCTGGAAGGCAGCAAAGCTTGAGCCAGACAGCCCGGCAACCTCGCCCGGCACGATAGCAGCCTGCACCGCATCATCATCGGCGGGGTTTTCGGTGCCGTCTTCATAGCCGGTCAGGTCGCGCCCGCCGTCGTGCAGAAAACCGTCAACGCTGTCCACCAGCCGCAACGCCGGGGCCAGCCGTTGCTGCAGCGCCTGAGCACGCAAGAACAGCTCGCCACGCTCCTCGCCCCGCAACCACAGCCACAAGGCGTGCTGGGTAGCCGGGTTTTCCACCACTGCCTCAAGCTGCGGGAAGCTGCGCAGGCCCGGCACTTCACGGCCCAGGGCTTTGGCCAACGGCGCGCCGATGGCCAGCAGCAGGCTGCGCCCGTCAACCTCGGCAAGCAACGGGTCGAGTACGCCGGGCAAGGCCTCGACCACGTCGAGGGCAAAGAACAGGTGACGCGCGTGGGTCGGCACCGGGGTGGCGAGCAGGCCTTGCTGGAACGGCATGGTGGGCTAATCCTTCGGCAAAAGCGCGAATGCTACTGCGCCAGGCGCTGTACCGCAACGCGGCGCGTGGCCGCTGCCCGTCGGGCTTGTCGTAACAAACAGTTACCAAGTATGGCCTATTGCGATTAGCTATCGATTCCACGCCACCTAGACTGCGCAAGATCCTTCGTCGAGAGCGCCTTCATGACCGCATCCCCGCTGCTCACCGCCCTTCTGCCGCTTGCCCTGGGCATCATCATGCTGGGCCTCGGCCTGTCGCTGACCCTGGCGGATTTCGCAAGGGTGGTGAAATACCCAAAACCGGTGGTGATCGGGTTGGCCTGCCAGATCCTGCTGCTGCCGTTGGTGTGCTTCATGATTGCCAACGGCTTTGGCCTGGAGTCGGCGCTCGCGGTCGGCCTGATGCTGCTCGCAGCCTCCCCCGGCGGCACCACGGCCAACCTGTTCAGCCACCTGGCCCATGGCGATGTGGCGCTGAACATCACCCTCACGGCAGTCAACTCGCTGATCGCCATTCTGACCATGCCGCTGCTGGTAAACCTTTCGTTGATGTGGTTCATGGCCTCTGACCAGGCCATCCCGCTGCAGTTTGCCAAGGTCATGCAAGTCTTCGCCATCGTCCTGCTGCCGGTGGCACTGGGCATGCTGATCCGCCATTTTGCCGCAGGCTTTGCCGCGCGCATGGAAAAACCAATGAAGCTTGTAGCAGCGTTGTTCCTGGCCTTCACCATCGTCCTGGCACTGGCCAAGGACTGGCAAACCGTGGTCGAGTACGCGCCCATCGTCGGCGGCGCGGCGCTGCTGTTCAACCTGTTGAGCCTGGCGGTGGGCTATTGGGTACCGCGCCTGCTGAGCATCCCCAAGCGTCAGGCGATTGCCATTGGCATGGAGATCGGCATCCACAATGGCACGCTGGCGATTGCCCTGGCACTGAGCCCAAGCTTGCTCAATAACGCCACCATGGCGGTGCCAGCCGCGATCTACAGCCTGATCATGTTCTTCACGGCTGCGGGGTTTGGCTGGTGGGTGAGCCGTGGGCGGGCGTCCGAAGCTGCCTCAACTGCCGCTTGAGCACCGGCATGGGCGGGGCGTAAAAAAAGCCGAACGACACACCGCCCTGCCGCCCCTTGACCGCATGGTGCAGCCGGTGCGCGCGATACAAGCGCTTGAGGTAACGGTTGACCGGCCTGGGCGCGCGCGGCCAGTGGCGGTGGAACAGCCCGTCATGCGCCAGCACATAGGCCACACCATAGGCCGCCACCCCGCCGCCCACCCACTGCAATGGCGCGTGCCCGGCCTTGCCGAGCGCCACCAGTGCAGCGGCAATCACGGCCAGCGCCGCCAGGTAGATATCGTTGGTTTCCAGCACCCCAAGTTGGGGTTCATGGTGCGAGCGATGCAGCCACCAGCCCCAGCCGTGCATGACGTACTTGTGGGCCAGCGTACCGACGCCCTCCATGGCCACCAGTGTGCCAAAAAGCACGGCGAGATTGAGCAACATGGGACGGTCCGGCAAAGGCGATAACGGGCACTAAGGTTAACATTGCCGGGTTTGTTGCAGGAAAGTTCGCCATGACGCAATTGTCATGATCCTGCCCTTGACCCCGGCGAAGCTGCGGCGTAACGTCCGCGTCGCACTCTTGCCCCCTACGGAGAACCCTGCATTGGACAGTAGCCCCAGTCGATTGCGACAGGCCCACACGGCGAGCTAGTCCGGCAGCGTCCCTGCCACTGTCTGGCCGCCTTACGGTAGACGGTGGTTTTTCAGCCTCACACGGCTGACCCCTCCTCTTCTATTCCCAGCCTTTACGCCCTTGGCGTATGGCATGTGGCCCTGCGCATTCACCGTTTTTGCTTTTGCGCCGCCCGCTGGCGACGCTTGAACGGGCACAGGCCCGTGCAACGAGGTTTGCGATGGATTGGAAAATTTTTCTGCTGCGCGTAAGCGTGGCTCTGGTACTCGGCGCGCTGATCGGCGCAGAACGTCAACTGCGCCAGCGCATGACCGGCCTGCGCACCAATGCCCTGGTCAGCACCGGCGCCTGCCTTTTCGTACTGATGACCCAGGCAGTGCCGGGCATGCTGCCCGCCGATGCCTCGCGGGTGGCTGCCTACGTGGTGTCCGGCATCGGCTTTCTGGGCGGTGGCGTGATCATGCGTGATGGCTTCAATGTGCGCGGCCTGAACACCGCTGCAACGCTGTGGTGCACCGCCGCAGTTGGCGTGCTGTGCAGCCTGGGCCTGTTGCTGGAGGCCGCTATCGGCAGCCTGGTGGTGCTGTGCGCCAACATTCTGCTGCGCGACATCGCCCAGCGTTTGGACCGTCAGGAGGTACTGCCGGCAAGTGAAGTCGAGCAACGCTTTGGCGTGCGTATCGTCTGCCGCGCCGAGGACGAGATCCAGGTGCGTAGCCTGATGCTGCATAGCCTGAGCGACCCCTGCCTGCGCCTGCAATCGCTGCACAGCGAAGACCTGGACGACGCGGCGCGCTTGGAAGTGCGCGCCGAGCTGCTCGGCACAGCACAAGCGCACACCTCGCTGGAGCGGCTGGTAAGCCGGGTCAGCCTTGAAAAAGGCGTGAGTGCGGTGCGCTGGCAGTTGCTGGCTGAGCCAATGACGGCCGACTAGGCGGTCGGGTTCAACTGCCCCTGCCCAGCACCGGCGTCCACGGCGCCGGCCAGGCAGTAGCGGTCGCGCCCCTGGCGCTTGGCTTGATAAAGCGCGGCGTCCGCAGCTGCCATGAGGTTTTCTGGGGATACCGTCTCAAGCGTCGGCGCCCCCATCGCAAGGCCTGCGCTGACCGTCACATGCCCAAGCGGGCTGCCGCCATGCTCGATGGCCTGGCGGCGCAGCAGTTGCAGAATCTCCTGCACCAGCTGGCTGGCGCCTTGGGCGTCGGTGTCCGGCAGCAATACCGTGAACTCCTCGCCGCCATACCGTACGGCCAGGTCACCGGGGCGCTTGAGCACTTGCTTGAGTACCTCGGCGAAACGCCGCAGGCACTGGTCACCGACCAAGTGGCCATAGCGGTCGTTGTAGGCCTTGAAGTAGTCGAGGTCGAGCATCACCAGCGCCAGCGGGTAGCCTTGGCGCCGGGCGCGACCGATCTCAGCCTCCAACACCCCATCCAGGCGGCGGCGGTTGCCAAGACCGGTCAGGCTGTCCGTCAGCGCCAGGGCCTTGAGCGTCTGGTGCGCCTGATGCAGGGCGCGCTCGATGGCGATACGTTCGCGCAGTTGGCGCAGTACCACCCAACCGAACGCGGCAAGGCCCACCAGCAACAGCAGCAACACCACCAGCGAACGGATCATGTCGTGCCGCCATGGGGCGATGATCGACTCGCGCGACAGCCCCGCCTCTACCACCAGCGGGTAGCTCGACAGCGCACGGTAGCCATACAGCCGCGGGGTGCCGTCAACGACCGCCACCGCCTGCGCCACGCCTTCGCTGGCGAACGGCAGGTATTTGCGGAAGATTTCGCTGTCGGCCAGGCTGTTGCCGATCACCCGTTCAACCGAGGGCCTGCGCACCAGGATGGTCCCGTCGCGCTTGGCCAGCACCAGGGCGCCACGCTCGTCGATCTTGAAGTCGCCGTAATAGCGCACGAACCAGTCGACCTTGATGGTACCCAGCAGCACACCGGCAAAGCGGCCATCGGGGTATTCCAGACGGCGTGAAATGGGGATGATCAGGTCGCCGGTGGAGCGGCTGCGCACCACCGAGCTGATCAGAACCTGGCGGCCAGTATGGGTGCGGTGATAGATGAAGTAGTCGCGGTCGGCGTTGTTGGCATCCGGCGGCACCGCGTCCTGGTCGGTGACGATCCAACTGCCGTCCGGGGCATACACGAACAGGCCGTGCAACTGCGGCATGATGCGCGCCTGCTGCTTGAGCAGCGCGTGCAAGCGTGCCTTGTCGATATGGTCGAAACCATCGCCCTCTAGGCGTTCGGCCAAGGCCGCGGTCATTGCATCGACCTGCCGGATAGCATCTTCAGCGTGCTGGGCGGTGGCCCGGGCCAGGTTGGTCACGGCATTTTCGGCAGTCAGGAATGCCTGGCGATAGTCGCGCCAGACGCGCCAACCCTCGATCAGCACAAAGGCGATCATCACCGCAGCCATAAACCCCAGCACCAGGCGAAACAGCGCTACAGCGCGTTGTTCGCTGGTCGGCGCCAATAGACTGTCGTCAGTCTGTTTGCGGGCTGCACACATTGAAATCCCTTGTCATCGAGTGTTTGCCGCCCATGACGATAGTCCAGCACGTAGTTGCGCAGGGCCCGGGGCGCCGGCGCGCGGATTGTAGAGCCAAGGATGCGGCGCCACAACGTCCAAATGCTCACGCATCGGGATCATCGACGCGCGCCCGCACTGCCGCCTGCAAGGCGAGCACATGCGCGTCGTCGGCCAAGGCCTTCAGCGCCAGCCAATCGTCCCACTCGATAGCGCCATCGTCGCGCAGCGCTTCGGCCGTGCGCACAAGCTCATGGTGGTAAGCGTCGGGGGCTTCGCGGCGGTAGCTTTCGTCGTCGTACTGGGCGTACCAGGCTGCAAGTTCCGGGATGCTGCGCTCGATGCTCATGGCGTTTCTCCAAGGGCTGTCGGTGTACAGGCATCTGAGCCTGGACGCCAGGCGTTGTTCAACCGGATTGCCATACGGCGCCGCCGTTGCAATCAAATCAAACCTTTGGCCAGGGGCGAGGCTCAACCGTACGCGACACTGACGTCGCGCCACCCGTTAAGGAGTTCGCCATGACCTTCAAATCACTGTCCCTGGCCATTGCCATGTCCATCGGCGCTGTGCCGGCCGCGTTCGCGGCCTCCGACGATTTTGTCGACAGCGCAGCCGAAGGCGGTATCGCCGAAGTGGTCACGGGCAAGTTGGCACTGGAAAAAAGCCAGAATGCCGAGGTGCGCAAATTCGCCGAGCAAATGGTCAACGACCATACCAAGGTGAATCAGGAGCTGATGGCACTGGCCAAGCGCCTGAATATCGACGTGCCAGATGAAGCCAGCCTGACCGACAAGGCGCGCAAGATGATCCTGGACATGCGCGAGGAGTCGTTCGACCGCGCCTACGCCAACAATCAGGTCGATGCCCACGAAAAAACCATCGAACTGTTCAAACGTGAGGCTGAGTCCTCCGACAAGGCCGAACTGAAGGCCTTCGCCAAGGAAAAGCTCCCAGCCCTTGAGCACCATCTGCAAGAGGCCAAGAAACTCCAGGCCACCCACAGCAAGTAAAAGAGGTGCACCGATGAGCAATACCGATCTGCAAAACGAGCTACTGACCCGCCTGCTGCACGCCCACCCACAGGGCCTGGGCAAGGAAATCCTCGACAACTATCGCGGTGAGCGGGCGGTTGCCGGCATGCTCAAGACCCTGCAGGAGCAGGGCCTTATCCATGACGGCAGCGTGAGTGTCGATGACAGTCACGAGCTAAGCGTGAGCTACCCGATCAAGCTGTCGTCGGCGGGCGTGGAAGCGGCGAAAAGAGCTGAGGCGTAAGACCCATCGGTTGAGCTATCAGGGCCGCTTTGCGGCCCATCGCGGTGGTTCGGCATTTCGAGCAAGCCTGCTCCCACGCCGAGGTTGGCGGCACAGCTATGTACAGGGCTGTGCCGGCCTCATCGCAGGCTGGCGCCAGCTCCCACAGGGACCGCGTTGCTTTTGATCTTGTGGGAGCTGGCGCCAGCCTGCGATGGGCCCCAACACAGCGATTGGCCTTTACTGTTGCTTTTCAACGTCCCGCGGCGGTTTGGCTGGCCCTTGCGGGTCGACCTGCGGGTCATCGACATCTGGGGAATCCGGGTCGAAACCCGGATTCTCAGGCTCGGTTGCATGCTCTGAAGAGTGCGGGCCTTTGTCGTGCTTGTCGTTCGCGGCTTGCGGCATGACAGTTTCTCCTTAGGGTGTCCTGAAGAGAACACGCGCAGGCCGGCAAAGTTTGATCGATATGCCCGGCGGTCACTCAGCGCCAGTACTGGGGCTGCTCGACAACCTGCATGTGCGCGGCAAACACCAGCGGCAATTGCTCTTTGAGGTAGTCGATCCAGGTGCGCACCTTGGCATCCAGATAATGCCGCGAGGGGTAGATCGCGTAGATTTCGCGCTGGCGCAGCCGGTGCGGTGCCAACAGCCGGCACAAGCGCCCGTCCTCCAGCGCCTGGCTTGCCGAATAATAAGGCAGCAGGCCAACCCCCATCCCCAGCTCAGTGGCCCTGACCATGGCGTCGGCGACGTTGGTCAAGAACGTATCCTGCGGCTCGATCACGCAGTTTTCCGGTGCCTGGCCAAACGACCAGTCCTCTTCGAACAAGGGGTCGACAGTGCGCAGGCAGACATGCTGGCGCAGGTCTTGCGGGGACTGCGGCACACCTTTGCGGGCCAGGTAATCGGGCGAGGCACACAGGATGCTGTGGATCCCGCCCAGCGGGATGGCGATCAGTTGCGAGTCTGGCAGGCCCTGGCCGATGGCGATCACTACATCGTGGCCTTCGGCAAGCGGGTCGGGGTTGCGCTGTGACAGCGTCAGTTCCATGACCACTTCAGGGCACGCAGCGTTGTAGCGCGCCACCAGCGGCATCATCAACAGGCCCAGGCCGTGGGTGCAGTGCACACGCAGCCGGCCTCGGGGCGTGAGGTGCGCCCCGCGAGCTTCGTCCATGGCTTCGTTGGTCAGCAGCAGGATCTGCCGCGAACGCTCCAGAAAACGCTCACCCGCCTCGCTCATGCGCAAGCGCCTAGTGGTGCGATGCAGCAGACGGGTCTGCAACTGGTTTTCCAGCTCTGCGACAATGCGCGACACCTGCGCCGCCGAGATGTCCAGGGCATTGGCGGCAGCGGCAAAACTGCCGCATTCCACTACGCGGGCGAAGGTGCGCATTGCGTGCAGCATGTCCATGGGCGGGGGTCTCACTCCTGCGTCAAAGGCAAGAATCTAGCACGGCCCTGCCCTTTTATTGTGAAACGCCAAGGAGTGAGTCAGGCCAGCACCGTGCTGATCCACTCGATCTGGCGCTGGAAATCTTCGATCTTCTCTTGCGCCACCGCCTCGCGGGCACGGCCAAAGTTGGCCAGGGTCTGTTGCTTCTGGCGCAGCATGCGCTGCCACTTGAACAGAAACGCCGGGCTACGGGCCGCGAGCAGGCAGGGGCCGAAATACAGCTGCTCCGGGCTGTAAACGGCCGCCTGGCCTGGTTCGGCGACGATGATTTCGTAGTCGAAGCGGTTTTCCCGCAGGACTTCTTCGCAGACGATGCCGTAGCCGTTGTCCATCAGCCACTGACGCAGCGGTTGCTCGCCGCCATTGGGCTGCAGCACCAGGCGCTCGTGGCCGCTGAGGTACGCCTTGCCGGCGTCGAGGATGTCGCGAATGGTCTCACCGCCCATGCCGCACAGGCTCACAACCGTAATGTCGTCACCCGGTTCGATGGCCGCCAGCCCGTTGGCCAAGCGCACCGTGGCCTGTTGCTCAAGGCCGTTGTCGCGCACGCTGCGCATGGCCGCATGGTACGGGGTCAGGGCCACCTCGCCGGCCAGCGCCGACGCAATCGCCCCGCGCAGCAGCAGCGCCACCGGCAAGTAGCCGTGGTCCGAGCCGATGTCAGCCAGCCGTGCGCCGGCCGGGATGTGCGCTGCGACCCGTTCAAGGCGCATGGACAATGTGTTCTGGTTCAACGGTTGCCTCGTTCTACAGCGAGCCCGGCGCTTGCGCCCGGTTGGGGGCGCGATTTTGCCCGTCGCCGCGGCCCTTTTCAAATCCGCACGACCGAGCGGGCGCGTGAAGATGCAATTGGGGCAACGTCTGGAGTAGGCTTGGCCGCTTTCCCTCCGTTGCAAGGCGAAGCACCCATGGCAAACGCAGATATCATCTTCACCCCAGACTCTGACGCCGGCTCCATCTCTTCGGACGTCGCTGAATACAACGGCGTGCTGGTCACCACGCAAATCCCGATCCGGGCCGATGGTGAACTGGAGCTGGGCGATATCACCACCCAGTGCGAAGCCACCCTGCAGGCACTCAAAGATGCGCTGGAGCGCGCCGGCAGCTCCATGGGCCGCGTGCTGCACCTGACCATCTACCTGACCGATATGGCCGACCGCGCCGTGTTCAACGAGGTTTACCAGCGCTTCTTCAGCAAGCCCTGGCCGGTGCGCGCGGCAGTGGGCGTTGCCGCGCTGGCCTTCCCAGGCATGCGCGTGGAAGTCACGGCGATGGCCGCCAAGGGCTGAATGCACGGTGCGGTGACGGGAAGCGCGTGCGGCCCGTTCACTGCACCGGCAGGAAGTTCATCAGCAACAGGCTCTGCGCATAGTTGAGCCCGATGCGCCGGTAGCGCTCGTCGAGCATCTGCGCCAGCAGGTCCAGGCGGGCGACGATCTTGCCGAACTCCACGGCAAAACTCAGGTTGCTGCCCTGCTCGGAAATTTCGTTGGAAAACAGCAGCAGTACGCCGTTGGCATCCTGGCGCTGGCTGAGCATCCAGGTGGCTTTTTCGATATTGCGCGCAGCGTTGTTGACGAACAGCGGGTCGATGGTATCGGTCATGTAGAACTCGGTACGCCCGCCGTGGGCGGTGACGATCATGCTGCCGATGGCGTAGATGAATGCGCCGACGCGGTCGCCTTTGAACTGCGGGTCAAGTGCGTAGCTCAGCGCCGCCAGGTCACGCCGGTCACCCAGTTGCGCCAACGGCTGGCGCTGCTCGATGGCAATACGGATCTGCCGCGCCGCGGTGGTGGCATCGAGGTAGCCAGACTGTTTCCACTGGTTGGGGTTGCGCAGGTAGAGTTTGTCCATCAACAGGTACAGGCTACGCAGGTTGTCGCGCATGGCCAGGGTCGCCATGCGGTCGACGCTGGTCTGGAACAGTTCGTCAGGCTTGCCCTTGCCGAACTGGTTGAGCATGTCGCGGCTCTGCTGCTGGGTGCAGGCGGCGAGGCACAGCAATACACCTGCAAGCAGCAGGCAACGCGGGAGGATGGGGAGTCGTGTTGCAGCCATCTGCACCGGAAAATGTCAGCGGCCCAGCCGGGGGTCGGCGCAGCCCAACGCTTGATAGAACACGAAACCTTGAAAAAGTGCGGTGGCGCGGGTGGATTTGTGCAATTGCGCCTAGCTCTGGGCGTCACGGTAGTGCCCGCGTGACAAGCCGTTCTAGCGCGATCCGGCATTACCCTTCGTCGAAGCCCGCTGCGTGGCCGACGGCCGCCAGGTGTGCTACGCCGCGCGCTCCCACGAGAGTTTTCCCTAGGCATAATCACCGGTGGTCATCGCCCTGCCCTCACCCTTCCCCGCCCTGCACCACTACCAGCAACTGCGCCTGCTGCTCGCCCACCGAGCGCAGGCGGTGCGGGGTCTGGGCGTTGAAGTGCAAGGCGTCACCTGCTTGCAGCAACACCCGTTCGCTCATGAAGTCGACTTCGACCTGGCCTGCATGAACGAACAGGAATTCTTCGCCCTCGTGTTCCTTGAACGTCGGGTCGCTGAACTCGGTAGGCGGTTGAATGAGAAACGGCAACAGGCTGCGCTGGCCCACCTGGGAGGTCAGCACCGCGTAGCCCGGCCCCTCGCCGCTGCCCACCAGCGCCTGCCGCTCGCCCTGACGCACCAGGCTGTAGCGCGCCTGGCCTTCGGCCTCGTCTGCAAACAGCTCCTCGACATTGACGTTCAACGCCCGCGCAAGCTTGAGCGCCGCCGCAATCGACGGCGTGTTCAAGCCACGCTCGACCTTGGACAGGTAGCTCTTGGTCATGCCGGACTTTTCAGCCAGCAGCTCAAGGGTGACTCCCAGTTTTTTACGCAGCAATTTCAGTCGGATAGACATTTAAAGCAGGTTTCCCGGACGTACGCACTTGCTTATGACACTTTGTGTCATGTAATGTTTTGTGTGTCATCGAAGTGGCCACCCCTCCACCGTCGAAAGCTGAAGGGCGGCCCGGCCATGACCTCTACCATCACGCCACCGAGGATAACCCCCAATGGCCAATACCCTGACACACAGCAAAGCGCAGCTGGTGCAAGCGGCACTGACGCAGATGCAAGGCGCGCTTGCGGATAATACGTGGACCGTGCGCGAAAAGCTGGCCCTGACCTGCCGAATTCTGTTCGACAACGGCCATGACTCGGG
Organism: Pseudomonas farsensis; assembly: GCF_014268805.2. Taxonomy (GTDB): domain Bacteria; phylum Pseudomonadota; class Gammaproteobacteria; order Pseudomonadales; family Pseudomonadaceae; genus Aquipseudomonas; species Aquipseudomonas farsensis. The sequence goes on along the minus strand of NZ_JABWRF020000001.1, from coordinate 1,700,478 downwards.
CCTGGCCGGCCAGATCAGTGCGCGCGGGCCGCAGCCAGGCACGTTCTATACCCAGCAGTTGGGCCTGGGTTTCGACGAGATTACCGCCACCAACCTGCTATTGGTCAACGAAGACCTCGAAGTGCTCGAAGGCCAGGGCATGCCCAACCCGGCCAATCGCTTTCACACCTGGGTGTACCGGGCACGGCCTGATGTAAATTGCATCATCCACACCCACCCCACCCACGTTGCCGCGTTGTCCATGCTCGAAGTGCCGTTGCAGGTATCGCACATGGACCTTTGCCCGCTGTACGAGGATTGCGCATTCCTGCAAGCCTGGCCTGGCGTGCCGGTGGGCAATGAGGAAGGTGAGATCATCAGCGCGGCACTGGGCGACAAACGGGCGATTCTGCTCGCGCATCACGGCCAGTTGTCGACCGGGACCAGCGTTGAACAAGCGTGCGTTTACGCGCAACTGATCGAACGCGCCGCGCGCCTGCAATTGCTGGCCATGGCCGCTGGCAGCATCAAGCCGATTTCCCCTGAGCTTGGCCGCGACGCCCACAACTGGATCGACCGACCAAAGCGCCATAGCGCAGCATTCAGCTATTACGCCCGGCAGGCCTTGCGCAAGCATGCCGACTGCCTTGCCTGACCCCCTCTTTTGCCTTGCCTGCGGAGCGTTACCCCATGACCACCCCATTTCACGGCATCATCGGCTACACCATTACCCCGTTCAGCCCTTGCGGCGAACAGCTTGACCTGCCAGCGCTGGGCCAGTCCATCGAGCGCCTGATCGAAAGCGGCGTGCACAGCATCGCGCCATTGGGCAGCACCGGTGAAGGTGCCTACCTGAGCGACACCGAATGGCAGCAGGTAGCCCGGCACAGCCTTGAGTGCATCGACAAGCGCGTGCCGAGCATCGTCAGTGTGTCCGACCTCACCACCGCCGGTGCCGTGCGCCGCGCTCGCTACGCCCAACAGCACGGCGCCGATGCAGTCATGGTGCTGCCGTGCGCGTACTGGAAGCTGAGCGAGGCGGAAATTATCCAGCACTACCGCAGCATCGGCGCGGCTATCGATTTGCCGATCATGCTCTATAACAACCCCGCCACCAGCGGCACCGACATGCCGGTGGAGCTGATCCTGCGCATCGTTGGCGAGGTCGATAACGTCACCATGGTCAAGGAGAGCACGGGCGATATTCAGCGCATGCACAAACTGCAGGTGCTCGGCGAAGGCCAGGTGCCGTTCTACAACGGCTGTAATCCTTTGGCGCTGGAAGCCTTCGTTGCCGGGGCGAGCGGCTGGTGCACGGCAGCGGCAAACCTGATTCCCGAGCTCAACCTGAGCCTTTACCAGGCGGTTGCAGCCGGCGATCTGCAACAGGCGCGGGCGCTGTTCTACCGGCAGTTGCCGCTGCTGGACTTCATTCTCAAGGGCGGTTTGCCGGCAACGATCAAGGCAGGGCTAGCGCTGACCGGGCTCCCCGTTGGCGAGCCACGCCGGCCGGTGTTCGGGCTCGATGGCAGCGGCAAGGCCACGCTGCGCAGCCTGCTGGAGGAGCTGCACGGGGCTGCATGATGTGGCCTGACTCATCGTAGCGGCTCCACGCAGAGCCCCCGTCAGATAGGGCTGTTGTGGCGAGCGGGCTTGCCCCGCGTTGGGCTGCGAAGCAGCCCTGAAACTCACCTAGGTATTCGCTCAAATACCGTAAATGGGTAAGGTCCAGGGCCGCTTCGCAGCCCAACGCGGGGCAAGCCCGATTGCCACAAGGATTTGTGTGGGTTTGGACCCAGCAAGCTGGTCGCGCCCGGTGCCAGCCTCGGATCACCAAGCTCGACGCCCCTGCCGGCAATTGTCTATCATCCTGCATCAAACGTTTCAGCATGTTTCGCAAGGATATAGATGTCTCTCCCCCAATCTCCCCCGCAACTCCCCGCCAAATCCACCGTCGTGAAAATGGAAGCCGCCATGGCCCTTGGCAGCTTCGCCATCGGCACCGGCGAGTTCGCCATCATGGGCCTGATGCCCGATATTGCCAGCAACCTGAACCTGACCGAACCCCAGGTGGGCCATGCCATCAGTGCCTATGCACTGGGGGTGATGGTCGGCGCGCCGGCGCTGGCGATTCTTGGCGCCAAGCTGCTGCGCAAGCACATGTTGTTGCTGCTGATGGCGCTGTACGCCATCGGCAACCTGGCAACCGCCTTCGCCCCGTCGTTCGGCGGGCTGGTGGCGTTCCGCTTCATCAGCGGCCTGCCCCATGGCGCTTATTTTGGTATCGCCGCCGTGGTGGCATCGAGCATGGTGGCCAGCAACCAGCGCGCCGGGGCCGTCGCGCGGGTGATGATGGGGCTCACCTTGGCGATGTTGCTGGGCAATCCGGTGGCCACGCTACTCGGGCAGTGGTTCGGCTGGCGTTCGGCGTTCGTGCTGGTGGCCGCCATCGCGCTGTGCACCATCGCCCTGGTGTGGCGCTATGTGCCGCAGCCACACGATGAGCCTCGCAGTGACCCGCGCAAGGAGCTGCGCGCCTTTGCCCTGCCGCAGGTGTGGATGGCGCTGGCCATCGCCTCCATCGGGTTTGCCGGCATGTTCTGTGTGTTCAGCTACCTGGCGCCGACCATGCTGCAGGTGACCAAGGCCTCGCCACAGTGGATTCCCTTCGGCCTGGCGGCTTTTGGCATTGGCGGCATCGTTGGCAATATCGTCGGCGGCAAGCTGTTCGACCGCCTGCAGTTCCGCGCCGTCGGTATTGTGCTGGTGTGGTCGATGGCGGTGCTGGTGTTCTTCTCCTTCGCCGCGCATTCGCTGTGGACGCTGCTGCCTGCAGTAGCGCTGGTCGGCACCATGATCGCGCTGGCCGCACCGCTGCAGATCCGCCTGATGGACATCGCCCATGAAGCCCCAAGCCTGGCAGCTGCCTCCAACCACGCTGCGTTCAACCTGGCCAACGCCCTAGGCCCGTGGTTTGGCGGCATGGCCATCAGCGCAGGCCTGGGCTGGACCAGCACCGGCTACATCGGCGCTGGCGCAGCGCTTGCGGGGCTGGTGATCTACTTGATTGCCCGGCGCATGAAAGGCGGCCACTGACCCGCCCCTGCCTGGCGCAGCGACACGCGCTGCGCCAGGCACACCTGCAACAACCTGGTACGCCCGTCACAGCCGGCATCCAGTATGCCAAAACATCTGGTAATGGGAATTGTTACCAGATAATATCGCGCCGCGTTTACACCCTCTCCGTGACCTTTCTTCCAGGACCTGAACCGATGCGTTACAGGATTGTTTCGCTGTGCCTGCTACACGCTGCCCCAATGCTCACTTGGGCGGCAACCACCCCCGTCGATACCTCGGCAGGCATTCAGCTTGAAGCGGTGAACATCAACGCCGACGCCGACTACGAGCGCGCCGACAGCCCGGTACAAGGCTACCGCGCCACCCGCTCGGCCAGCGCCACGCGCACCGACACGGCCCTGCATGAAACACCGCAGTCGGTCAGCGTCGTGCCCAAGGATGTCCTGGAAGACACCAGCGCCACCCGTCTGCAGGACGGCCTGGACTACGCAGGCGGTGTGGGCCGTGCCAACAATTTCGGCGGCCAGGGCCTGACCACGTTCACCGTGCGCGGCTTCACCACGGGTGAGTTCTACCGCAACGGCTTCCCGATCAACCGAGGCTACCCCAACGCCCCGGATGCCAACACCGTCGAGCGCCTGGAAGTGATCCGCGGCCCGGCCACCAGCCTGTATGGGCGTGGCGACCCGGGCGGCACCTTCAACATCGTCAGCAAGCAGTCGCTGCCGGAGCAGAAGGTCACCCTTGGCAGCCAGTTCACTGACCAAGGCATGCACCGCGCCACCCTCGATGCCACCGGCCCGCTCAACCAGGACGGCAGCCTGGCGTATCGCCTCAACGTGCTGGGTGAAGGTGGCGAGACATTCCGCGATGACGTGCAGACCGAGCGCTACGACGTGGCGCCGGTGCTCAGCTGGCAGGTCAACGACAGCACCAAGATCGTCTTTGAAGGCGATTTCATGCGCAATAACCACCCGTTGGATCGGGGTTTGACGCGCTACCCGACGCAACGAGCCAGTGCCTCCCGCGACACCTATCTGTGGGAAAAAGGCAGCGACAACTTGCTGCACAACGACAACAACATGGCTCAGTTGCGCTTTGAGCACGCGCTGAATGAGGACTGGACACTGGGCGGCGGTGCGCAGTGGCTGGATGGCTCGCTCAAGGGCAATGCGGTTGAAGCTAACGGCGTACAGGCCGATGGCCGAACGCTGAACCGCAACTTCAACTACCGCAAGCTGGAGTGGGCCGACCAGGACTGGCAGCTCAACCTGACCGGCCACTTTGACACAGGCAGGTTCAACCATACGTTGCTGACCGGCGTGGAGTACGAGGATTACGATTACAACTCGATCATCCGCCGCTCTTCGGCCGCCTACCCGATCGACATTCTAGATCCGGTGCTGGGGCAGCCGCGCCCTGCTCTGACCCGGACCACCACCCACGATAAGGAAAACCTGAAAACCTGGGCGTTCTTCATCCAGGATCAGGTGGCCTTGACTGAACGTTTGAAAGCGCTTGCTGGAGTCCGCCTTGAGCGCTTCGAGCACGACTACGTCAACAAGCTCGATGACAAGGGCGACTTCACCAAAGGCCAAAACGCCGTTACCCCACGCTTCGGCCTGATCTACGACCTGACCGACACCGTCGCGGTCTACGCCAACACCGCACGTTCCTTCAAGCCCAACAGCGGAACCCCGCAAGCAGGCAGTGGCTTCGACCCGGAAAAGGGCAAGTCGTACGAGCTGGGCATGAAGTGGGAAGCCCTCGACCGCCAACTGACGGTCGATGCGGCGATCTACCACATCGTCAAGGAAAACGTGCTGACCAACGATCCAAACGACCTCACCAACACCTTCAAGGTAGCGGCAGGGGAAGTGCGCAGCCGTGGCCTGGATATCAACATCGCCGGTAACATCACCCCCGAGTGGCGCATGATCGGCGGCTACGGCTATGTCGATGCCATGGTCACCAAGGACAACATGCTGGAAAAAGGCACGCGCCTGGCCAATATTCCGCGTAACACCTTCAGCCTGCTGAACACCTACGAGTTCCAGGACGGCTTGGTCAAAGGCCTGGGTCTGGGCATGGGCGTGAAGTACGTGGATGACCGCGCCGGGCAAACGGCCGCGACGACCTACACCATGGAACGCTACAGCGTTGTTGACCTGCTGAGCTTCTACAAGGTCAACGAGCACGTGCGCCTGAACCTGGATGTAAAGAACGTGTTCAACAAAGGGTATGACGAAGGTGCGTTCAACGCCTACGTCTACCCAGGCGAGCCGCGCACTGTACAAGCTGGGGTGGCTTACACCTTCTAAGGTTAGTTGCCCGAGCACTCCCGGCTACGGCTGATTGTAGGAGCGGCCTTGCGTCGCGAAAGGGCTGCGCAGCAGCCCCGACGATCTTGCATGATGCATGGATCCTCGGGCTGCTTCGCAGCCCTTTCGCGGCACAAGGCCGCTCCTGCGCAGGCCGCGCTGGCCTGGCTCGCAACGGGGCCCTGTTCCCGCCCCGACGACCATGCTAGCCTCCGCGCGCCTCGCCCTGCGAGGCTGGACAGTCTTCAGGCAAGGAGTCAGGCATGGACCTGCAGTTTCTGGGCACCTCATCAGGGGTGCCTACCAAGGCCCGCAACGTCAGCGCGACCGCCGTCATCGAATCCGCCGGCCACGGTTGGTACCTGGTCGACTGTGGCGAAGGCACACAGCACCAGTTGCTGCGCAGCCCGCTGTCGGTCCGCGACCTGCGCGCCATTCTCATCACCCATGTGCACGGCGATCACTGCTTCGGCTTGCCTGGGCTGCTGGCCAGCGCCGGCATGTCCGGGCGCAGCGAGCCGCTCACACTGGTCCTGCCAGCGGCCTTGCAGGGTTGGGTGCAACAGACCCTCGCCGTAAGCGAGACCTACCTGCCCTTCGAACTGCAAATACAGACGTTGGAGACCTTCAGCGGCCTGCAAAACGGCAATATCTGCGTGTGCACCGTGGAGCTTTCGCACCGGGTACGCTCCTGGGCGTATGTCTTCGAAGAGCGCGACCCCTCCCCCCGGCTCGATACCGAACGGCTCAAAGCCGATGGCATTCCCGCCGGGCCACTGTGGGGGCAACTGGCCCATGGCCAGGCGGTAGAGCATCAGGGCCGCCAGCTCGATCCGCTTGCCTACCTGCAGCCCACACGCGCTCCACAGCGGGTAATCGTCTGCGGCGACAACGACCGGCCCGAGCTGCTGGCAGGTGTTGCCAAGGGCGTTGACGTGCTGGTCCACGAAGCCACCTTCACCCAGCCTGTGATCGACCGCAGCCAGACCAGTTTCGGTCACAGCACTGCAGCGGCCGTAGCGCTCTTCGCCGAGCAGGCTGCGGTGAAAAACCTGGTGCTGACCCACTTCAGCGCCCGCTACCAGTGCGCGCCCGGTCGCGGCAACAGCATCGAGGAAATCCGCCAGGAAGCCCTGGCCGGCTACCACGGCAACCTGACACTCGCCCGCGACTTGCAGCGCTACCATCTGGGCCGCGACGGCGTATTGGTGCAGGCAACCTGAGCGAAAACCCTGGCCGGCGCAAAACGACCAAACCGTTAACGTTGGCAAAATCTGCGGTCTTCATCATGCGTGGCAATCGGCCATTGGCCACCTGCCTAACCCACTGGAGACTGCAACAATGAAAACCCTCGCCATCGCCCTTGCCCTGCTGGCCACCACCACCGTGACGTCGGCCTTTGCCGAAGGCGGCGCCGACCGCCTGCGCGAGCGCAGCGACCAATGGGCCGTGCAACGCCAGCAGGCGCAAGAGGCCGTCGCCAAGCGCCAGGCCGAGCAAGCCAACCGCCAGGCTGATGTCCCGCGCACTGAAGCCAAACCTGCGAGCTGAGCGAGCAGCGCTTTGCAGGTCTTTGCCTAGACTCCTTGCACACAGGTAGCGGTGGTAGCTCGCAGAGGGCGCCCCGCTACGACGTCGCACAAGGAGCAACCATGAGCAGCACGCAAATCTACATCGTCAGCGCAGTACGTTCGGCCATCGGCAGTTTCGGCGGGTCACTCAAAGACCTGCCACTGGCCGACCTCGCCACCCAAGTCACCCGTGCAGCCCTCGAGCGCTCCGGGGTGGATGCCGCACAAATCGGCCATCTGGTCATGGGCAACGTGATCCCCACCGAACCACGTGACGCCTACCTGGGCCGCGTTGCGGCTATCAAGGCCGGCATCCCCAAAGAAACCCCGGCATTCAACGTCAACCGCCTGTGTGGCTCGGGGCTGCAAGCCATTGTTTCGGCAGCCCAGGGGCTGTTGCTGGGTGATAGCGATATTGCCCTGGCGGCGGGCGCCGAAGCCATGAGCCGCAGCCCGTATCTGCTGCCTCAGGCACGCTGGGGCGCGCGCATGGGCGACCTGCAAGGTATCGATTATGGTCGGTGTGTTGCAGGACCCATTCGAGCACTTTCACATGGGCATCACTGCCGAGAACGTCGCTGCAGGCCACGGCATCACCCGCCAGATGCAGGACGAAACCGCGCTGGCCAGTCAGCAGCGGGCCGCCCGGGCGATAGCCGAACGCCGCTTCAACGGGCAGATCGTGCCGATTGAGGTCCCTACCCGCAAAGGCTCCGTGCAGTTTGCCGTTGATGAGAACGTGCGCGCGGAACTTACCACCGAACAACTGGCGGGCATGAAAGCCGTATTCAAGAAAGACGGCACGGTAACCGCCGGCAACGCCAGCAGCATCAACGACGGCGCCGCAGGCCTGGTGCTGGCTACCGGCGATGCCGTGCGCCGCCTGGGCCTCAAACCGCTGGCACGCCTGGTGGCGTACGCCCACGCCGGCGTGGAGCCCGCATGGATGGGCCTGGGGCCAATCCCGGCCACGCGCAAGGTGTTGGAAAAGGCCGGCCTGACGGTCGCCGACCTGGATGTGATCGAGTCCAATGAAGCCTTCGCCGCACAGGCCTGCGCCGTGGCCCGCGCATTGGGGTTTGACCCGGACAAGGTCAACCCCAACGGCTCGGGCATTTCGTTGGGGCACCCGGTCGGTGCTACCGGCGCTATCATCGCCACCAAGGCCATCCATGAGCTGCAACGGATACAGGGCCGCTACGCCCTTGCCACCATGTGCATCGGTGGCGGGCAAGGCATCGCCGTGGTCTTTGAGCGCACGTAGGCGTCAGCGAATCTGGTGCTTGTGTAGCAGGCGGTAGAAGGTGGGCCTTGAAATGCCCAGCACTTTTGCCGCAATGCTCATGTTGTCGCTATGCCGGTCCAGCACATCGCACAGCGCCTGGCGCTCGGCGCGGTGCTTGTAATCTTCCAGCGTGCCCAGCGGCAGGTCTTGCTCCTGAGTGTCCTGAAGACCAAGGTCTTGCGCTTCGATCTGCCGGCCCTCGGCAAGCACCAGGCCACGGCGCACGCGGTTGGCCAGCTCACGCACGTTGCCCGGCCAGTCGTGCAGGCCCATGGCAGCCAGGGCGCCATCGCTGAACGAGCGGGGCCGGCGCCCCGTTTCAATGCTGTAGAAATGGGCAAAATGGCTGGCCAGCAACGACAGGTCGCCGTGCCGGTCACGCAGCGGTGCCGTGACTACCTGCAGCACGTTCAGCCGGTAGTACAGGTCTTCGCGAAAGCGCCCAAGGCCGATAGCCTTTTCGAGGTCGACATGGGTCGCCGCCAGCACCCGCACATCTACCGGGATAGGCTGGTTGCCACCCACGCGCTCGATGTGTTTTTCCTGAAGAAAGCGCAGCAGATTTGCTTGAAGTTCGAGGGGAAGATCGCCGATCTCGTCTAGAAACAACGTGCCACCATGGGCCGCCTCGATACGCCCGACCTTGCGCTGGTGCGCACCGGTGAAGGCGCCTTTTTCATGGCCAAACAACTCGGATTGAATAAGGTGCTCGGGGATTGCCCCGCAGTTGATGGCGATAAACGGCTGGTCATGGCGCTGCGACAGGCGATGTAGCGTGCGCGCCACCAGCTCTTTACCCGTGCCGCTTTCCCCGCGTATGAGCACCGGTGACTCGGTGGGCGCCAGCTTGCCCAACAGCTTGCGCAACTCGCGGATCGGCCGACTTTCGCCGAGCAGTTCGTGCTCATGCTCATCCACCCGCACCGCACCTTTGCCGCGCAGCCGCGCCATGCCGAAGGCGCGCCCCAGCGTCACCTGGACCCGCGAGACGTCGAAGGGCAGCGTGTGAAAGTCGAAAAACCACTCGCAAACGAAGTCACCGACATTTTGCATGCGCAGTTCTTCAGCGCTTAGCACGGCGATCCACTCGGTCTTGCTGCGCTGGATGAGGTCCCTGACCGCATCGGGGTGACGCAAGTGCGAAGCCTGCAGGCGCAGCAAGCCAACATCGCACGGGTGCTCAAGGGCGGTATCCAGCGTGCAGGTGCGCACCTCCCAGCCGACACCGCGCAACCCAGGCAACAAGCGGTGGCAGTCTTCGCAGGGGTCGACAATCAGCAGGCGGCGATGGGAAGCAGGCTCGAGCATGACCGTTCCTTGGCGCCGGTAATCGGCTTTTTTTCGAATAAACAGTAAGTTGCGACGCCAGAAATAACAGTAGCAATTAACTTGACGCGCTCGACTACCGTTGGTCAGCCCGTTTTACTCGCCGCGAATTTTCATCGCATATCGGCGTCACACGCCGCAGCACCGGCAATGTTAAATACCCTTAACTTAAAATTTTCAGTTGTTATGTGACTTCACCCCTGACCTGGAGCATCAGTACGAATAACCCCGCGCTGTACGCTATGCCGGAACAACATCGCGGAAACTACTTTTCGCTGTTTGGGACCATAGAGAGACCGAGCCATGAATGCCCCGTTGCGCGTCAACGAAGCCCTGCTGATTGCCGACCACGCCTTCGAACCGTTCCAGTGCGTTGCCTGGGATGCACCCAACGGTACCGGTGAGCTGACGCTGGCAGTGATTGACCGGACCAGCACCCGCATTGGCGCCAAGCAAGTCTCCTCGCGGGTCTATTCCGACCCTGCGCAGTGGGCCTGCCTGATCGAAGAAGTGCGCGCCGAACTGTGCCAGAAAGGCTACGACCTGCAGCCCTGGTCGATGCCCAAGTAAGTACGCCCGCCACCACACGTGCGTGGCCGCCACGCACGTGTTGCAACTTGGCCTGCAACTTTTACGGTAGCGGCATTGTGTCGCAGCCGGCCGCCTTAGTTAACTTTCTGAAACTGATCTATATGCCGGTATTCGGCACAAAGTTGCTCGGCAAGTTGCTGCGCACGCCCGACCCGCACTGCGGCCCGCTCTATATCTACCACTAAGGTGGCGCAGGGCAGAGGCTGCAAGCCAGCCCATGGCGTCAGCCGACCGTCGGTCAGGATCAGGCAGCGCTGGGTTTCGTGGGGCAGCCGCCTGGCCCTGGTTTGCAGCCAGGTTCGCGCCTCATCCAGCGCTGCCAAGATCGGCGTGCCGCCACCTGCGCCCAACCCATCAAGCCACGGCTGCAACGCAGCTGACGCCTTCAGGCCATGGCGCTGCCAGCGCGGTGTGTCGCCGCTTGCGGTCAGCAGTGCCAGCCGCGCCCGTTGCCGATAGGCCTGGTCGAACACCCCGGCCAGCAGGCCTTTGGCCTGGCTCAAGGCGTGCTGACGGCGGGTCGAAGCCGAGGCATCGACGATAATCAGCCACAACTGCGGCGCCTGCGCCTGGCGCTGCTGCCAGCACAGGTCGCGCTGTGTGCGTGGGCGCCCCTTGAGCAGTGTCGCCAGCCAGGCGATGCGCCCGCGCCCGGCAGCCGTGGCGCGCCCACGGGGCGCACCTTGCACACGGCCTGGGCGAGGTCTGGCATCCAGCGCTTGGCTGCGGCGGATGCTCAGGGCTTTTTTGCCCAGTTCGGCACCTCACGCCGGGCGCCGGTAGCCACTGGCTGTGGCGCCATGGCCCCCCAGTTGCCCTGCCCTGCGCCTTGCTGGGGCTGATCGGGCTGCCCGCCACTTACTGGTGGCGGCTGTTGGCTTTGCGCCTGCGGGGCGTCGGTGTTGCGGCGATGGCGCAGGGCGAATTCGGCGACCGCCTCGACATCCTCTTCGCAAATGTGCCCGGCGCCACGCCACGCGGCGTGGGCACGGGCGGCGCGCAGCCAGACAAGGTCGGCGCGCAAGCCGTCGACCCCTGCGGCAAAACATCGCTCGGTGATCCAAGCCAAGGCCTGGTCATCCAGTGCAATAGCGGCCAGGCGCTCCCGGGCGCCGTGGCAGCGCTCGCGCAGTTGCGCCTGGGGCGCTGCCCACTCAGCGCAGAAAGCGTGCGGGTCGCTGTCGAACGCCAGCCGGCGGCGAATGATCTGCTGGCGCGCTTCAGGCGCCGGCAAACCCTGCAGTGCGACATTCAGGCCGAAACGGTCGAGCAACTGCGGGCGCAACTCGCCTTCTTCTGGGTTCATGGTGCCGATCAGCACGAAACGCGCCGGGTGGCGATGGGAAATACCATCGCGCTCGACACGGTTGGTGCCACTTGCCGCCACATCCAGCAACAGGTCGACCAGCGGGTCGGGCAGCAGATTCACTTCATCGACGTAAAGCACCCCGCCATCGGCATGGGCCAGCACCCCCGGCGAGAACTTCGCCTGGCCCTGTCCCAGGGCCGCATCGAGGTCCAGCGTGCCCACCAGGCGTTCTTCGGTGGCGCCCAAGGGCAAGGTGACGAACGGCCCGTCGCCGAGCAGGTCAGCCAAGCCTCGGGCCAGGGTGCTCTTGGCCATGCCGCGTGGGCCTTCGATCAGCACACCACCGATTTTAGGGTCGATGGCGGTCAGGCACAGTGCCAGTTTGAGGTCGTCGGCCCCGACCACGGCGGCCAGGGGAAATTGCACGGGTTCGGTCATGGTCAGCAGTCTTCCTCGCCCTCGAGCAACTGTTGCTCAAGGCTTTCGCGGTAGTCGCCCGGTTCCTGCCAGAGCCCGCGTTGCTGGGCTTCCAGCAAGCGCTCGGTAAGGTCGCGCAGGGCTTCGGGGTTGTGTTCACGCATGAAATCACGGGTGGCCGGGTCGAGCACGTAGGCGTCGGCCAGGCCCTGGTAATGGTGGTCGTCGATCAGGTGGGTGGTGGCATCGAAGGCGAACAGGTTGTCCACCGTGGCCGCCAGCTCGAAAGCACCTTTATAGCCATGCCGCTTGGCGCCGTCGATCCACTTTGGGTTGAGGGCGCGGGCGCGTATTACCCGGTTGAGTTCCTCTTTAAGGGTGCGGATACGCGGGCGGTCGGCCTGGCTGTGGTCACCGTGGTAACTGGCGCGGGTACTGCCGGCCAGGGTTTCGGCGGCGGCCAGCATGCCGCCCTGGAACTGGTAGTAATCGTTGGAATCGAGCAGGTCATGCTCGTGGTTGTCCTGGTTCTGCAGCACCGCCTGCACCTGGCTCAGGCGCTGGGCGAAACGCTCGCGGGCCGGGGTGCCTTCGTCGGCGGTGCCATAGGCGTAGCCACCGTGGTTGAGGTACACCTCGGCCAGGTCGTCGCGGCTGTTCCAAAGGCGCCCGTCGATAGCGTTCTGCACCCCCGCGCCGTAAGCACCGGGCTTGGCGCCGAAAACACGCCAGCCGGCCTGGCGTGCTGCAAGTTCGGCGTCCATGCCCTCACCGACCAGCGCCTGGCGCTCGGCGCGCACGCGGGCGGCAAGGGGGTTGAGGTCATCTGGCTCGTCCAGCGCGGCAACCGCCTGCACCGCCGCATCGAACAGGCGAATCAGGTTGCCGAACGCGTCACGGAAGAACCCCGACACCCGCAGCGTAACGTCGACCCGAGGGCGGTCGAGCAAGCTCAGCGGCAAGATTTCGAAATCATCGACACGCTGACTGCCGGTAGCCCATACCGGGCGCACGCCCATCAGCGCCATGGCCTGGGCGATATCATCGCCGCCGGTACGCATGGTCGCGGTGCCCCACACCGAAAGGCCGAGCTGGCGCAGGTGGTCGCCGTGATCTTGCAGATGGCGTTCAAGGATCAGGTTGGCCGAGGCAAAGCCCAGGCGCCAGGCGGTGGTGGTGGGCAGGTTGCGCACATCCACGGTGTAGAAGTTGCGCCCGGTCGGCAGCACATCCAGGCGCCCACGGCTGGGCGCGCCACTGGGGCCGGCCGGCACGAAGCGCCCGGCCAGTGCCGCCAGCAACGCGTCGATTTCGGCAGGGCCGCAGGCGTCCAGGCGCGGCGCCACCTCGTTGCGCAGGGCGTGCAGCACGTCTATGACCGGCTGCCAGCTACTGTCGTCCGGCAATGCCAAGGTTGCCTCCAGGGCGTGGCCGATCAGCGTCAGCGCAAGCTGCTCAAGGCGCTCGCGGGTGTCACCAGTGATGCGCCAGGGCGCGCTGTCTACCGCTTGCAGCAGCGCCGGGCGCGGCCCTTGCCAGGGCTCGCCGAGGTCGCAGTCAAGCGGGTCGAAGCCCAGCACCATGGCCTTGGCCAAGGTGCGAATCAAACTTGCATTGCCGCCGCGACCGTCGCCACGCTCGACCCGCAGCAACGCCAGCAGCGTGTCACTGCGCAGGCGGCCCTGAGGCGACTCGCCGAACACGTGCAGGCCATCGCGGATCTGCGATTCCTTGAGGTCGCACAGATAGGTGTCGAGCCGCGGCAACCACACCGCCGCATCGTCCAGCTGGCCCTCGAGTTGCAGCTCGCGGTCGATGTGGTTGGCCTTGACCAGTTCCAGAATGTCCCGCTGCAGCTCACGTGCTCGGCGCGGGTCGAGCAATTGCGCTTCATAATATTCGTCGGCCAGTTGCTCCAGATCGCGCAGCGGGCCGTAGGATTCGGCGCGGGTCAGTGGCGGCATCAAGTGGTCGATGATCACCGCCTGGGTACGGCGCTTGGCTTGGGCGCCCTCACCCGGGTCGTTGACGATGAACGGATAGATGTTCGGCAGTGGCCCGAGCAATGCGTCCGGCCAGCATTCACGCGACAGGCCCACACCCTTGCCCGGCAGCCACTCAAGGTTGCCGTGCTTGCCGACGTGGATAACCGCATCGGCGGCGTAGCTGTTGCGCAGCCAGAAGTGAAACGCCAGGTAACCATGGGGGGGCACCAAGTCCGGGTCGTGGTACACCGCACTCGGGTCGACCTGGTAGCCCCGCGCAGGCTGAATGCCGACAAAGGTCAGGCCATAGCGCAGCCCGGCAACCATCAGCCGGCCGTTACGGTGCATCGGGTCCTGCTCGGGGGCGCCCCAACGTTCCAGCACGGCGCGCTGGTTGGCCTGCGGCAACTGGGCAAAGGCGGCTTGATAGTCGTCCAGGCTCAGGCTTTGGGCGCAGGGGCGTTGGTCGAGGTGATCAAGGTCGTTGGTTACGCCGCCGAGCAGTTGCTGAATGAGCGCAGTGCCGCTGTCCGGCAGCCCGGCAACCGGGTAGCCCTGCCCCTGCATGGCCTGCAGGATATTCAGCGCCGCCCCCGGCGTATCCAGGCCGACACCGTTGCCGATGCGCCCATCGCGGGTCGGGTAGTTGGCCAGCACCAGGGCGACGCGCTTTTGCGGGTTGTCCAGCCGTGCCAGTTCGACCCAGCGGCGCGCAAGTTCAGCGACAAAGTCCATGCGCTCAGGGTGCGCGCGGTAACACACCACGTCGGACTGGCTGCGCTCGCTGCGCCAGGCAAGGTCTTTGAAACTCACCGGGCGGGTGATGATGCGCCCGTCCAGCTCCGGCAAGGCAATGTGCATGGCCAGGTCACGGGCGCCCAGGCCCTGCTCGCTCTGCTGCCACGCCGGCTGGTTGTCCTGGGCGCAGATCGCCTGCAACACCGGCACGTCACGGCGCAGCGGGCGCAGGTTGGGGCGTTCGGGGCTGGACAGGGCAAAGCCTGTGGTATTGATGATGACCTCGGCCTCGACCTCGTCCATCCACGCCTCGACCTGTTCAAGGCATGCTGCCTCCTTCAGGCTGGCCACGGCGATCGGCAACGGGTTCAGCCCGCAGGCCTGCAGGCGCTGGCAGAACACATCGATGAACCCGGTGTTGGCCGCCTGCAGGTGCGAGCGGTAGAACAGCAGCGGCGCCACTGGCCACTGCGGGTTCCATTCGGCGTACCAGTCCTGCAGCACCGCACTGGGCAGTGTTGGGTGGTAAACCGCCGTGCGCGGCAGCGGCTGGGGTTCGTCCCAAGCGTAATCGCGCCCCAGCCAAAGGCTTGCGAGGCAGTTGAACAGGTTGAGCGCATTGGCCTTGCCGCCTTGGCGCAGGTAATGCCAAAGGCGCTCGGCCTGCGCCCCGGTGACATTGCCCAGGCCGGTGAGCTCCGGGTCCGGGCGGTCATCGCCCGGCACCATGATCAGTTGCACGCCGCGGCTGGCCAGCTCGACCAGTTGCTCGACGCCATAGCGCCAGTAACCGACCCCGCCGTGCAACGACACCAGAATCACCTTGGCATGGCGCAGCACCTCGTCGACATACAGGTCGACCGAGGCGTGGTTCTGCACCTGCATGGGGTTGGCCAGGCGCAGGCTGGGGAAGTGTTCAGGCAACTGCTCGGCGGTTTCGGCGAGCAGCGCCAAGTGCGAATCGCCGCTGCACAGAATCACCAGTTCCGCTGGGGTCTGGCCAAGGTCAGCGATACTGTCGTCCGGCACGAAGCCACCGGGCTGGGTGCGCAGCAGGTGCATCGGTCAGGCGCCCAGCGCCTGGCGCAGGCGGGCTTCCAGGTGCACGGCATCGAGGTCCTGACCGATCAGCACCATGCGGGTGATGCGTGGTTCTTCGCTGCGCCAGGCGCGGTCGAAGTGTTTGTCGAAACGGGTGCCGACACCTTGGATCAACAGGCGCATCGGCTTGCCAGGGATGGCCGCGAAGCCTTTGGCGCGCAGAATGCCGAACTCGGTGACCAGTTGCGTGAGGGCGCCCATCAGCAGGCTTTCGTCGGCTTCAGGCAGGTCGATGGAGATGGAGTCGAAGGCGTCATGATCATGGTCATCATGGTCGTCGCCGTCGTGGTGCGAATCGTGGTGAGTGCGCCGGCCATCGATGTGCGCTTCGGATTCGGCGCCGACACCCAGCAGCACGTCCAGCGGCAGCCGGCCACTGCTGGCCTCGATCACCTTGACCGCTGGCGGCAGCTCTTGCGCGACTTCTGCGCGGACCTTGGCCAGGCCTTCGGCGTCGATCAGGTCGGCTTTGTTCAGCACCACCAGGTCGGCGCTGGCCAGTTGGTCGGCGAACAGCTCGTGCAGGGGCGACTCGTGGTCCAGGTTGGGGTCGAGCTTGCGCTGGGCGTCGACCTGATCCGGGTAGGCGGCGAACGTGCCGGCGGCCACGGCCGGGCTGTCGACTACGGTAATGACCGCATCGACCGTACAGGCGTTACGGATTTCTGGCCACTGGAAGGCCTGCACCAAAGGCTTGGGCAGCGCCAGGCCACTGGTTTCGATAAGAATGTGGTCAAGGTCGCCACGGCGGGCAACCAGTTCACGCATCACCGGGAAGAATTCTTCCTGCACGGTGCAGCACAGGCAGCCGTTGGCCAGCTCATAGACGCGGCCATTGGCCTCTTCTTCGCTGCAGCCGATGCTGCATTGCTTGAGGATTTCGCCATCGATGCCCAGCTCACCGAACTCGTTGACGATGACCGCAATGCGGCGGCCTTGGGCGTTGTCGAGCATGTGCCGCAGCAACGTGGTTTTACCCGAACCGAGAAAACCGGTAACGATGGTGACGGGGAGCTTGGCCAGTGTTTTCATGCGAGTGCCCTTGGCTGCAATGGCGCGGGCATGCGGCGGGACCGCCACGGGCGCTGATGGCCGGGCGTGTTCGCCACCGGATCACCCCGCCCGGTTTAAAGTCGAAAAGTTGCGAGGCAGGTCTCCTGGCTTGCACAGTGCCGGCCGCTAAGCCAGCAGGTGGGCGCCTTCCCGCATTCGCAGTGGCCATGCCAACCTTTTCAGATGTGCTTACAGTTGCGGGGGCAGCCGCGGCTTGACCGCGTTCCCGTCTTAGCTCCAGCACCGCTGGAGAACCTCGAAACGGCAAGGCTACGCAGTGCCCGCAATCCGGTCAACAGCCGTGGCGATTGACGCCCGCCCTGCCCCGTGATTTGCTAGCGAACTGCGTCCAGGTGCCCCTTAGGGGGTGAAACGGGAAACCGGTGCGCCTTGAGCCTTTACAAAAGGGCCAGGCAAATCCGGTGCTGCCCCCGCAACGGTAAGCGAGAGAAGTGTCCAGACCACTGTGCCACGCATTGGCATGGGAAGGTGACACTTGAACGGAGCCCTGCTCCGCCTCGCCAGCCCGGAGACCGGCCTGACGTCAACTCAACACCCCGCGGTGGGCGGGCGCTGTCGTATACCCTGGGCCCTGGTGCCCGGGGTCGCCGCGCTTGCCCGTTGCCACAACAAAAGCAGCAGAGGAACGCGTCATGCCTATCAGCACCGCCAAACACAGCATTGCCACACCCGCCACACTCAGCCAGCGCCTGATGGTTGCCATTGGCGCCAGCGTGCTGGGCCTGTCCCTGGTGTACTTCGCCGGTTTTTCGCATATCGAAGCGGTGCACAACGCTGCCCACGATACCCGCCACAGCGCCGCCTTCCCCTGCCACTGAGTAGCCCAGCATGATTACCCGTATCGCCCGTACCGCGGGCTTCAGCGGGCTGCTTGCAGCCTTGCTGCTGACGTTGCTGCAAAGTTTCTGGGTAGCCCCGCTGATTCTGCAGGCCGAAACCTATGAAAGCGCCGCCCCCGCGGCAGGCCACCATGCTGAAGGTGAAGCTGTCGCCGCGCATGAACATGAACACAGTGCCGAAGCCTGGGAGCCTGAAGATGGCTGGCAGCGCGTGCTGTCCACCACCGGTGGCAATTTGGTGGTAGCCGTCGGCTTTGCCCTGATTCTCGCAGCGCTCTACAGCCTGCGCGCACCGGGCAGGGTCAGCAGCGGCGCCTGGTGGGGCCTGGCAGGCTTTGCGGTGTTCTGCCTGGCGCCGACACTGGGCCTGCCGCCCGAGCTGCCCGGCACGGCCGCTGCCGACCTGGGCCTGCGTCAAAACTGGTGGGTCGGCACCGCTGCCGCCACCGCTGTCGGCCTGGCACTGCTGGTGTTCGCCCGGCACTGGTTGCTCAAGGTGCTTGGCGCCGTGCTGCTGGCCATCCCCCACGTGATCGGCGCTCCACAGCCAGAGGTGCACGAAAGCCTGGCACCCGCCGCACTGGAGACCCAGTTCAAGATTGCGTCGTGGCTGACCAACGCGGCGTTCTGGCTTGCGCTGGGCCTGCTCAGTGCGTGGCTGTACCGCCGCTCCAGCGACGCCTGATGGCCTGCCCCCACTCCGAGCCTGTGCTGTTCGCAGGCTTCGGCTGCCGGCGCGGCTGCTCGCAGCAAACCCTGACAGCGCTGCTGCACCAGACCCTTGCCGAGCATGACCTGCCCTTGCACGCCGTGCGCGGCATCGCCAGCATTCAGGCCAAGGCCGACGAGCCTGGGCTGCTGGCGCTGGCCGAGGCACTCGGGTTGCCTTTGATCTGCTTCGAAGTCAGCCAGTTGGCGAGGGTTGAGCACCTGCTCAGCCAGCGGTCAGCCAGCGCCTTCGCACACACCGGTTGCTGGGGCGTTGCCGAAAGCGCCGCGCTGGCGCTGGCCGAAGGCCACAGCCTGCAGCCTCACTTGCGGGTTACACGCCAAGTGCTTGATGGCGCTACCCTGGCGCTGGCGTGCGGCAGATAATGCCTCCTTTTACCCGCAAGGATTTTTCATGACGGTCTATTTCATCGGTGCCGGCCCCGGCGACCCCGAGCTGATCACGGTCAAGGGCCAGCGGCTGATCAACCAGTGCCCAGTGATCATCTATGCAGGCTCTCTGGTCCCCCCAGCGGTACTGGCCGGCAACACCGCCGAACGCGTGATCAACAGCGCCGAGCTGCACCTGGAACAGATCATCGACGCCATGCGCCAGGCCCATGCCGATGGCCAGGACGTCGCGCGCGTGCACAGCGGCGACCCCAGCCTGTATGGCGCCATCGGCGAACAGATCCGCCATCTGCGCGAACTGGGCATCGACTACCAGATCATTCCAGGGGTAACCGCCACGGCCGCCAGTGCCGCGCTGCTTGGCTGCGAGCTGACCCTGCCGGACGTCGCACAAACGGTGATCCTGACCCGCTATGGCGACAGCTCACCCATGCCGGCCGGCGAACAATTGAATGATTTGGCGCGCCACGGCTGCACGCTTGCAATTCACCTAGGCATTCGCAACCTGGCACGTATCGTTGCAGAGCTGGTGCCCCACTATGGCGCCGACTGCCCGGTGGCCGTGGTACACCGCGCCACTTGGCCCGACCAGGACTGGGCCCGCGGCACGCTGGCCGATATTGTCGAACAGGTGGAGCGCAAGGGTTTCAGGCGCACGGCGTTGATCCTGGTAGGCCATGTGCTGGGCGATGCCCCGTTCGCTGACTCGGCGCTTTACCGCGCAGGCCACGCACACCTTTACCGCCCTGGCCCTTGAACCGATTGCAGCACCTGTCGGCGGCGTAGCACACTGCTGTTTTAAGCCCACCGGAACCTCGCCCATGCTTGAGCTACGCCCCAACTGCGAATGCTGCGACTGCGACCTGCCGCCAGACAGCCCGGACGCGCTGATCTGTTCGTTTGAGTGCACGTTCTGTCGAGTGTGCAACCAAAAACATCTGCATGGGCACTGCCCGAACTGCGCAGGCCAGCTGAGCCCGCGCCCCACGCGCGTGGGTAGCGCACTGCAGAATAACCCCGCCACGACCCAGCGCACCCTCAAGCCGCACCCAGGCTGCGCCTGAAACAACCTTGGAAGCTCCGTCCTAGGACCTTTTGTAGTCCTTTTCAACAAAGTGCCGTTGCCTTTTCAACATGCCTATACTCCCCTATTACCAAAGGATCTGAATGTACGTAATGTGCCCGCTGCTCGGTTCTGTGGCTCTCAGGCTCGAGGTTTCAAGACAACAACAAGCGGGCTCATTTCTACAGGAGTTACCCAATGACAACCGTGCTGCTGGTCGATGACCACTCCATCGTGCGCCTTGCCGTGCGCGTGCTGCTGGAGCGCGAGCGCTTCGCCGTTGTCGGCGAAACCGGAAAAGGCAAAGAAGCAGCCCGCCTCGCGGCGGAAACCCGGGCAGATGTGGTGATCCTCGACATAGGCCTACCCGACCTTGACGGCATGGAGGTGATCAAACGCCTCAAGCTGCTCGACCCGCCCCCCAAGATCATGGCCCTGACCGGCCAACCTGCCGACCTGTACGTGCGCCGTTGCATGGATGCAGGCATCAGCGCCTTCGTCAACAAGGACGAAGACCTCGACGCCTTGGTATTTGCTCTAAAGGCACTGGTCAAAGGCTATTCGACCTTTCCGCAAATGGCCGTCAACATCAATACGCTGGAAAGCGAAAGCGAACGCCTGCAGTGCCTGTCCAACCGTGAGATGGAAGTACTGCGCAGGCTGTGTGCCGGGCAAAGCAACAAACTCATCGGCGAGCAGATGAATCTGAGCGCCAAGACCATCAGCACCTACCGCGGCCGCATTCTGGAGAAGCTCAAGGCCGAGTCGCTGGTCGAGATGGTCGACCTCGCCAAACGCAACAACGTGGTCTGACCGTGTATCGGGGCACGTTGCTGTGCCTGCTGCTCACCGCCTGCCTGCCTTCGTGGGCAGAACCCTCTGGCGAAAGCCGAAACCTGCTGGCTCGGTCACAAAGTGCCGGGCCGCCCCTGAAACTGTCATTGCCCGACCGCGAGTGGCTTGCAACGCGTGAAAGCCTGCGCCTGGGCACCTCGCGCCCCGACTACCCGCCTTTTGATATCAATACCAGCCAGTCCGACTATGAAGGCCTGAGCGCCGACTACGCCGGCTTGATTGGCGAGCAGCTTGGCGTGCCGGTAAAAGTCTGGCGCTATGCCACCCGCGAGCTGGCCATTGCCGCCCTGCACCGGGGCGAAATCGACCTGCTGGGCACCTCCAACGCTTTCGAAGCCGCCGACGCCGAGCTTGCCCTCAGCCAGCCCTACGCAGACGACTTGCCCGTAGTGGTCAGCCGCCGCGGCTATTCGTTGCGCGATGCCGGCGACCTTGCTGGCAAGCGCCTGGCCATGGTCGACCACTACGTACCGCTTGAGGCGGTGCAACGGTTGTACCCCGAAGCTCAACTGCGCTTGTATCGTTCCACCTTGGCCGGCGTCGCGGCGGTGGCGCTGGGCCAGGCAGACGCGTACCTTGGCGATGCCATCAGTACCGATTACGTGCTTGCCAAGGGTTACCAAGGCCTCGCAGGCATCGATCATTTCGTCAAAGCGCCCGCCAGCACCTTTTCGTTTGCCATGGACCGCGACAACCTGCGCCTGCAGCAACTGGTCAATCAGGCGTTGCAACGCATTGCCGACAGCGAACGCCTGAACATTCTGCGCCGCTGGACCCGTGGCAGCAGCGGCACGTTGCTCGACCGACGCCTGGACGCCCTGACCCCCGAAGAGCGCAACTGGATCAGCCAGCACCCCAATATACGGGTCATGATCAACACCCAACTGGCACCAGTGTCGTTCACCGATGCCTTGCAACAGCCGCGCGGCATCGCCATCGATGTGCTGGAGCAGATAACTCGGCGCACCGGGTTGCACTTCGAAATCGTGTTCGCCGATTCCTTCGACGCAATGCTGGACGCGGTAACCCAAGGCAAGGTCGACATGCTTGGCGCCATAGGGGTCGACCCGCAGCAGGCCGCACGCGTGCGCTACAGCCGCCCGTTCATGATCAGCCCACGGGTGCTGGTAACCCGTAGCGATGCCCCGCCCCTGGACGACCGCGCCCCGCTGCACGGCATGCGCGTGGCAGTGTTGCAAGGCTCACCGTTGCGCTCGGACCTTGCGCAGCCTGCAACGCTTGAAGCGCAGAACCCGTTACAGCTGTTGCAGGCGGTGATTGACGGCAAGGTCGACGTGGCACTTAGCAACGGCGTCAACGCCAGCTACTTCATCAACCAGATCGCCAACGGCAAACTCAAGATCGCCGCGCAGCTGGCGGATGAACCCATACCTGCAAGCTTTGCCGTCAACCCGGCGCAGCCGCAGTTGCAGGCGATCCTGGACAAAGCACTGTTGAGCCTGCCGCCCGATGAGCTCGACCAGATGATCGACCGCTGGCGCATCAGCGCGGTGGCCAGCGACAGCCCGTGGCGCAATTACCGTACCCTGGCCCTGCAAATACTGGCACTGGCGGCAGTGCTGCTGATTGGCGTGGCGTTCTGGAACCGTTACCTGCGCAGGCTGATCCAGCACCGCAGCGAGGCCCAGGAAGCTCTGCAAAAGCAACTGGGGCTGAGCCGCGCGCTGCTCGAACAACTGCACCAGGCCAAGAATGAGGCCGAACAGGCCAGCCAGGCCAAAAGCACCTTCCTGGCGGTGATGAGCCACGAGATCCGCACCCCGATGAACGCCGTCATCGGGCTGCTGGAGATGGCTCTGCAAGAAAGCCTGCGTGGGCGCAGCGACAGCCAGGCCCTGGAAACCGCCCACACCTCGGCGATCGGCCTGCTGGATCTGATTGGCGATGTGCTGGATATCTCGCGCATCGAGTCGGGCCGCATGACCCTTAACCCGGTGACCTGCGACCTGACCGCGCTGGTGCAGGCAACCTTGCGCATGTTCGAAGGCAACGCCAGGGCCAAGGGCATCGCGCTGCACGCAGTGCTTCCCGGCAGCCCCTGCTGGGTCGAGGCCGACCCACTGCGGCTCAAGCAGGTGCTGGCCAACCTGGTCAGCAACGCGATCAAGTTCACCCAGCGCGGCCAAGTAGATGTATCGCTGCGCACCGCGCCTGCGGCCGAGGGCAAGCTCGATGTCATGCTGCAGGTCAAGGACAGCGGTGTCGGCATCAGTGCAGCCGACCAGCAGCGGCTGTTCAGCGCCTTCGTCCAGGCGAATGACCGCCAAGGGCGCCAAGGCGCAGGGCTGGGCCTGGTGATCAGCCGCAGCCTGAGCGAGCTGATGGGCGGCGCGCTCACGTTGCAAAGCCTGGAGGGCCTGGGCACCCAGGTTGACGTGCAACTGACGCTGCCCCACGCATTGCCGCCCAGCAAGGCAGCACCCAGCGGCTCAGATTCGCTAACCGACAGCCGGGCGCTCAATATTCTGGTGGTCGACGACTACCCCGCCAACCTGCTGTTGCTAGACAAGCAACTGAGCTCGCTCGGCCACCGGGTCACCAGCGCCGAACACGGCGAAGCGGCATTGACACTGTGGCAAGGTGGCCGTTTCGATGTAGTGATTACCGACTGCAACATGCCCGTGATGGACGGCCACACCTTGGCTCGGCGGATCCGCGAGCTGGAGCAGGCACGGCAACTGCCACCCTGCCGCATCATCGGTGTCACCGCCAACGCAATGGCCGAAGAGCGCGAACGCTGCCTAGCCAGCGGCATGGACGACTGCCTGTTCAAGCCGCTGGGGTTGCGCGCCTTGCAGGCTGGCCTGGCGCAGGCCGCAGCGCTGGCATTTGCCGACGCTGTACAAACGGGTGAGCCGGCCTTGCGCGCCAGTGGCTTCGAGCTGGCCAAGCTTCGGCACCTGACCCAGGACGACCACCAGTTGACCTTGACCCTGCTCAGCCAACTGGCCGACAGCACCGCAGAAGACTTGCACTCACTGCGCGAGCTGGGTGCGGATGCCGAACCCTACGCTTTGGCGATGGCGGTGCACCGCATCAAAGGTGGCGCGAAGATGCTCAAGGTCAGCGTGGTGGTGCGCGACTGCGAAGCAATCGAACATGCCCTCGCCCAAGGGCACGCCTGCGAGTCCCTGCTGCTGACGCTGTTAGCCAGCTTGCAGGGCCTCGAGCGCGAGCTGCGCGAGAGTTTCAATGCAATTGAAGGGTCGAACTGATCTGGCTGATGGCGTCGACCACATGCCGTGAGCCTTGCTGAATTTCCAGGATCACCGTGCCCGCTTCATTGGCCAGTTCCACGCCAATGCAAGTACGCGACAAGCTCGACTGCATGCTTGCCACCGCCGTCAACGACAGGTCGTGGTTCTGCCGCACCACCTCGACAATTTCCACGGTCGCCTTGCTGGTGCGCGCAGCGAGGGTGCGCACCTCGTCGGCCACCACCGCAAAACCACGCCCATGCTCACCTGCCCGTGCCGCCTCGATGGCAGCGTTGAGCGCAAGCAGGTTGGTCTGGTCGGCGATGCCGCGAATGGTCGCGACGATCTGCCCGATGACCTCTGATTGGCGGCTGACCGCATCGATGGTTTGCGCAGCTTGATTGAGTTCGGCGGAAATCTGTTCGATAACCTGCACCGCCTGTTGCACCACCTGGCTGCCTTTGCGCGCGCAGGCATCGGTTTGCACGGAGCTTGCATGGGCGGCATCGGCGGCGGTCTGCTGGGTGCTGATCTGGCCGGTGATGTCGCTGGCGAACTTCACCACTTTGCACAGGCGGCCCTTGTTGTCGAAAATCGGGTTGTACGACGCTTCCAGGTAGACGGTACGTCCATGTTTATCGACCCTTTCGAAGCGGTGCGAATGGTATTCGCCACGATTGAGCGAAGCCCAGAACTCGCGGTATTCGGCCGATTCACGCTCATGGGGCAGGCAGAACAGCCCGTGATGGCGGCCAACCACTTCATCCAGGCGGTAGCCCAAGGTGTCGAGAAAATTCTGGTTGGCCTTGATTACCCGGCCTGCCGGGGTGAACTCCACGACTGCCATGGAGCGGCCAATGGCCTTGAGCAAGCTTTCGCTCTCGTGCTCCTCGATCACATGGCGGGTGATGTCGGACGCCACTTTGATCACGCTGGTAACCTGCTGCTGTTCATTGAGCACCGGCATGTAGCTCGCTTCCAGCCAGACTTCGCGCCCGGCCTTGTCGAGCCGCTCGAAGGTGCCGCTTATGGCCTTGCCCTCCCGCAGCTCTCGCCACAGCTGCTGATACTCCGCGCTCTTGGCATAACCTGGGTCGCAGAAAATTCGATGGTGTTTGCCGAGAATATCGTCAAGGCTGTAGCCCATGGTGTTGCAGAAGTGCTCGTTGGCAGCGAGGATCGTACCGTCGGGAGCGAACTCGATCATTGCCATCGAACGGCTGATCGCCGCAAGTTTGGCCTGCATCCCTGCCAGCGCGTCGCGGCAGCGCTGAATCTCGACCAGATCGGACTTGCGGTGATACTCGAACATGAGCGTGCCTCCTTGAGCGCCACGGGGTCTCAAGGAGCATAGATCGGAGCCGTATCCGTGCAAGCGATCTGCTATCACCGCGGACCAGGCATTTACCGCTCAGGAACTCTCGCGCACCATCAGCTCGAAGCCCAGGTCCTGCTGCTCTGCACCTACGCGCTTGCCGTCGAGCAGCCCCAACAGCGCCTGCGCTGCGCTGCGCCCCACCGCAGCGCGCGGCGTGCGAATGGACGTGAGTGGCGGGACCATGTGCGCCGAGGCCGGCAAATCGTTGAAACCGACCATCGCCACTCGTCGGGGCACTTCGATGCCTTCGCGCAGCGCCTGCAATACCGCACCCTGGGCCAGGTCGTCATTACAGAAGAAAATCCCGTCGACATCCGGTGCCTTGGCCAGCAGGCGGCTGAAAAGCTCACCGCCAAGGCCAATGGACGACGGCTGCGGGTCGAGCACTTCCAGCTCGGTGGCCTGCAAGCCGGCCTCGACCAGCGCCTGGCGGAAACCTTCGGCACGCTGCATGACCCGTGGGTCCAACTGCGCGGCAATGAACGCCAGGCGCCGCCGGCCGCGCTGCAGTAGGTGGCGTGCGGCGGCCCGGCCTGCTTCGAACTGGGAAAAACCGACCGACAAGGCACCCGCCTCGCCACCCAGTTCCATCATGTGCACGCGCGGCACCTGGCTTGCGTTAAGCAGCAGGCGCGAGCCTTCGCTGCGCTCAAAGCCGGTCAGCAGCATGCCGCAGGGCTGATAGGCCAGGTAATTGCGGATCAGGTTCTCTTCTTCGGCGATATCGTAGTGATAGTTGCCGATCAGCACCTCAAGGCCACGCGGGCGCATGACCTCGTGGATGGCCTCCAAGGTGTCGATGAACAGCTGGTTGGACAGCGACGGAATCAGCACCACCACCGAATGGCTGCGCGCCGAGGCCAGCGCGCGGGCAGCAGGGTTGGCGATATAGCCCAGGCTCGCGGCAGCGGCCATGACTTTTTCGGCCAGCGCGGGCGCAACTGTGCTCACGCCACGCAAGGCGCGCGAAGCGGTAATCGGGGAAACCCCGGAAAGCCTGGCGACTTCTGCCAGCGTGGGACGACCTGTAGTGCGGGAGCCGGTACGGGACATGGATGTTGTAATTTTACTACTTGCAGGAATGGGGAACGGTCACTAAGGTAGCGCTGTCTCAGGACGCAAGCAATGCAAACGTGGCAACAGGCATGTGCAGAGCGTCCATACTGCCCAAAACAAGATCAATAACACCCCGGAGGGTGGCGCCGGTACCTTCGACTCGCCGTAGTCGAGACAGCGCTATCTCACCGAGCAGGAGGTACTGATGAACCCTTCCCTGACCGCGATCGTAGTAATGGGCGTGGCTGGTTGCGGCAAGAGCTGCATCGGCGCTGCCATCGCCGCGCGCAGCGGCGGCCGCCTGATCGAAGGCGATGCCTTCCACCCTGCCGCCAATATCGAAAAGATGAGCGCCGGCATCCCCCTTGACGACGACGACCGCGCCGGCTGGCTGCTGCGTCTTGGCGAAGAGCTGCAGGCCACGCTGGCTGCAGGCGAGCGCCCGATCCTGACCTGCTCGGCGCTCAAGCGCCGCTATCGCCAGACCCTGCGCGACGCCGTGCCCACCCTGGCGTTCGTATTCCTTGAACTGACCCCGGAAGAAGCCGAAAAGCGCGTGCTGGCCAGGCCTGGGCATTTCATGCCCGCCAGCCTGATCGAAAGCCAGTTCGCCGCCCTGGAAACCCCTGAGGGCGAGCCGCACACCCTGGCGCTCGACGCCACGCGCCCAATTGCAGCGCTGGCCGAGAGCGTGGACACCTGGCTAAAGCGCGACGGTGAGCGGAGCTTGGCGCGTATCGCCTGAACAGGCGGTTACCCGGCTCACCAAAGATAGCGCTGTCTCAAGACTTCACCCTTTGCAATACGCTGCACCTGAAAACGCTACGCCACTAACAACAACGACAAGACCGAGGCATAAGAACCATGTTCGGACTGGCTACTGATACCTTCCTGTTGCTCGACGCGCTGGTCACCATCGTCGGGCTGATCCTGCTGATCACCCATTTCAAGGTCCACCCCTTCGTTGCCCTTACCCTGGCCGCAGGCTTTCTCGGCCTGACTTCCGGCATGCCAGTGGCCAAGGTCATGAAGTCGTTCCAGGACGGCTTTGGCGGGGTGCTGGGCTTTGTCGGCATCGTCCTGGCGCTGGGCACCATGCTCGGCAAGCTGATGGCCGATTCCGGCGGTGCCGACCAGATCGCGCAAACGCTGATCCGCGCCTTCGGCAAACAGAAGGTGCACTGGGCGATGATGTTCGCCGCATTTCTGGTAGGCATCCCGCTGTTCTTCGAGATCGGCTTCGTGCTGCTGATCCCGCTGGTGTTCATCGTCGCCCGCCGCTCGGGGGTGTCGCTGGTGAAAATCGGCATCCCCCTGCTGGCCGGGCTTTCGGTGGTCCACGGCCTGGTGCCGCCCCATCCGGGGCCGCTGCTGGCTATTGGCATCTTCAACGCCGACATCGGCAAGACCATCTTCTACGGCCTGCTGGTGGCGCTGCCCACGGCGGTTATCGCAGGGCCGCTGTTCGGCAACTTCATCTCGCGCTACATCCCCGGCAACCCGTCGCAGGAGCTGATGGACCAGATTGCCCGCGACTCCAGCCGCGACAACCTGCCAAGCTTTACCGTCACCCTGGCTACCGTGCTGCTGCCGGTGGTGCTGATGCTGCTCAAGACCTTCGCTGACGTGGTGCTGCCTGCCGAGCACATCGTGCGCCAATGGATGGACCTGATCGGCCACCCGATCACCGCCCTGCTCGCGGCCCTGCTGCTGGCGTTCTACACCTTTGGTTCGGCTCGCGGTTTCAGCCGCCAGCAAATCATGAAGATGCTCGACCAAAGCCTGGCGCCCACGGCTGCCATCGTGCTGATCGTCGGGGCCGGCGGCGGCTTCAAGCAGATGCTGGTAGACACCGGCGTGGGCAATGTCATCGGGCAGATGGCCGTGCAGGCTGAAATCTCGCCAATCATGCTGGCCTGGCTGGTGGCAGCTGTGATCCGCATTGCCACCGGCTCTGCAACCGTGGCTACCATCACCGGCGCCGGCATCGTCGCCCCGGTGATCGACCTGGTACCCGGCGTCAACCGCGAGTTGCTGGTACTGGCCACGGGCGCAGGCTCGCTGATCCTGTCCCACGTGAACGACGCAGGCTTCTGGCTGGTCAAGCAGTACTTCAACATGACTGTGGCCGAAACCTTCAAGACCTGGAGCATGATGGAGACCATTCTTTCGGTGGTCGGCATCATCTTCATCATGTTGCTGTCGATGGTGGTGTAACCGTTGATCGGGGCGATGGCACCTTGATGAAGGGGCGCAGGCCCTAATGGGAAAGACGGCGTGGGGTGTATTTTGCGCCCTGCGCTGTCCGGCCTCAGTCATCGCAAAGGAGTCTGCCCTATGAAACGTGCTTATTTGCTAGCAGCCCTGCTCGCCTCGCCACTGGCGTTTGCCGTCGGCACCGGGACTACCTACCCGGACGACCCGCACAACCCGGCCCCACAACCTGGCGTGGACAGCACCCTTAACCCCATCGAAAAGCCGATGCCACGTGACACCGACCCGCGTATCCAAGGCAACGACCCGGACAGCCCGCCGAGCAAGCAAAACGACAGCCGCGACCTGCCGGGGATGAACGGCGGTAGTGGGTCTGAAGGGATGGGGCGTGATGGTGGTGGCTCAGGCAACGCTGGCAAGCCATGACAGGTTTGTACAATGTCATGGCCTCATCGCAGGCTGGCGCCAGCTCCCACAGAGGCCATGTTTAACCGCAACACTGCTGGTTGGACCCAACCCTGTGGAAATGATAGAGAGTTGTGGCGAGCGGGCTTGTCCCGCGTTGGGCTGCGCAGCAGCCCTAACAACCCAAGGGGCTGCTGCGCAGCCCAACGCGGGGCAAGCCCGCTCGCCACAAGGAGATATGTCTGGCGGGAAGAGGCTTGTACAAAACCATAGAATCTCCCACCAGGACCGCGTCAGCTGCGATATGGGTGCCTGGCTCAATTCTTGTGGGAGCTGGCGCCAGCCTGCGATGAGGCCGGTCCAAGCCTGCGCAGCAACGTCAGCGTGATCAGTAATCCAACCGTTCCACCGCCCGCCGCCGCTCGTTGTCATCGCGCCGGTCATACGCAGCGGTGGTCTGGATATTGGCGTGGTGCGCAAGCTTTTGGGCAATCGACAGGTCATGCTCCTCGATCACCCGGGTGATGAACGCGCGGCGGAAGTCATGCGGCATGATCTTCGCGCCTACCTGTGCGCCGCGCTGGCGAGCAATGTAGTAGATCGCATGCTTGGTGATGCGTGCGCGGGTGATGTGGTTGCCCCGGCGGATGCGATTGAACAGAAACCCATCGTCCTCCACGCCGGCCGGCAATTGCTGGCGGCGCAGGTCCAGCCAGGCTTGCAACTTCTCGAACGCCCATGCCGGGGCGTATTTGAGCAACTGCCGGTTGCCTTTGCCCAGCACCACCACGCTGCGTTCGGCAAAATCGACCTGAGCCAGGTCGACGTCCACCGACTCTGACTTGCGCATGCCGGTGCCGTACAACAGCGCCAGTATTGCCGCATCGCGCACGCCCTGCGGGCGCGGGTCGGCCGCACAGACATCCATCAATTCGCGGATCAAGCTGCGCCGCAGGTTGCGCCCCGGCGGCAGGCGGCTGCCGCTGGCCGGCTTGATCTCGCGGATCTTCAGCAGTTGCTCATGCTCAATCAGCCCCTGGCGCCATGCCTCGTTCATAACCCCTCGCACAGCATTCACGTACAGCGAGGAGGTGTTCGGGGCGTAGCCATCGGTGCGCAGCGCGGCGACCAATGCAACCACGTGGCCGGGCTCAAGGTGGTGCCAGGGCACATCGGCAATGTCGACCTCGACAAAGCCCAGGCGATCGGCGGCGTCCTGCAGGATGTAGCGCATGGTCAGCTGGCTGGAGGGGGCCAAGCGAGCCAGGTACTGCAGCAGCGGATTGCGCAGAAGGTCGGTCACAACGAAAGTCCTGTAGCGTGGAGCGGGTCAATATGACTCTTAATGCTGTCGTAACGACAGCATCCGGCATGAGTCATTGTGACCGCAAAGGCTGCCATCACCTTGATATTCAAGGCTTTGCGCGATGGCACGAATCGTGATGGTACCCCATCACTCTTCCGGAATCGAACCGAGGTCCGCCCTAATGCTCGTTCAGCCGATCAGCGCCCGCCCGCGCCAAGCCCTCTGGGCGCTGGGTTTTCGCCCGTTCTTTCTGGCCGGCAGTGCCTTCGCACTGGTCGCCCTGCTGTTGTGGGGGGCGGTGCTGACCGGCATCGTGCAGCCAACGCCCGCCGGCGGCATGCTCGCCTGGCACCGGCACGAGATGCTGTTTGGCTTTGCCGTGGCGATTGTCGCGGGGTTTCTGCTGACGGCCGTGCAAACCTGGAGCGGCATGCCGGGGTTGTCCGGGCGGCCGCTGCAAGGGTTGTTTCTGCTGTGGCTGCTGGGCCGAGTGAGCTGGTTCGTGCCACTGCCCTCTTGGTTGCTGATAACACTGCACGGCGCATTCCTGCCGCTGGTGGCGCTGGCCTTGGCGCGGCCGATCGTCATCCGGCGGCTGCGTAACAACTACCCGATCGTGGTGCTGGTGATGCTGCTGGCGGGCTGCCAGTGGCTGACCCTGCTGGGCTGGCTGAACCAGGACGAGCGCTGGCAGCGCCATGGCGTGCTGGCCGGGCTATGGCTGGTAGCGGCGATGATGAGCGTGATCGGCGGCCGGGTGATTCCGTTCTTCACCCGTCGCGGGCTGGGCAACATGGCCCCTGCGATACCGCGCCCTTGGCTGGACCGAGCTTGCCTGCTGGGCAGCATCGCATTGCCGGCGACCTATGCGCTGGGCCTCAACGACACTCCACAACCGCTGATGGCGGTGCTGTTCGCCGGGCTGGGTGCACTGCACGTGGTGCGATTGGCGTTGTGGCATGACCGCGGCATCTGGCGGGTACCGCTGCTGTGGTCGCTGCATGTGGCCTACGCGTGGCTGGTCCCGGCCTGCCTTGGGTTGGCGTTGTGGCATGCCGGGGTCGAGGTCAGCCCGAGCCTCGCGGTGCATGCCTTGAGCGTGGGCGGCATGACCGGTTTGATCGTGGCGATGATGGCACGGGTGAGCCTGGGGCATACCGGGCGGGCGCTGGAAGTGCCGCGCAGCGTAGGTTGGGCGTTTGCATTTATCCAACTGGCAGCCTTGGTCCGCGTGGCCTTTGTGCCATTCACGGCGCAGGCGTTGGGTCTATCGGTGCTGCTTGCAGCCACAGGCCTGGGGCTGTTCGTTTGGCACTACTGGGCGATATTGACCCAACCCCGGGTGGATGGGATGGCTGGGTGACTGCTCGCCTTGGCGCGCCAAATGAGTGCATGGGGGCTGGCGGAGCGGCTGCAGAGCTGGCATCTTGACGCCTTCCCCCGCGCAACAGGACGCGCCCAATGGCTTTGCACCTCTGGCTGACTTTCTCCCTCGCCTACCTGATCACCTCACTCAGCCCCGGCCCCAATGTGCTGCTGACCGTGCGCAACGCGCTGCGCTACGGCCCGTCGGGAATGGGCATGACCCTGTTTGGCAACCTCGCCGCGCAATTGCTGGCAATCAGCGCAGTGGCGATGGGCGTGGGCGCCCTGCTGGTGTCGCTGCCAGCGGCGTTTCTTGCGCTCAAACTGGTCGGCGCGGGGTACCTGATCTATCTCGGCCTGCGTCAGCTACTGGCACGTCGCCCCGCCAGCATCCCTGCCGAGCGGGTCGCACGGGTCAGCAACCACAGCAAATGGCGCATTGGCCTTGAGGCGTTTCTGGTATCGGTCAGCAACCCCAAGACCTTGGTGTTCTTCTGCGCCTTCCTGCCGCAATTTCTCGAGCCAGGCCGGCCCATTTTTGGCCAGTTCGCGGCCATGTACCTGAGCATGGCGCTGATTGTCTGCCTGGTGCACTCGGTGTATTGCTTTACCGCCTACCGCTTCGGCCAGCGCCTCAAGGCATCGCGGGTTGCCGCCTGGTGCAAGCGCGCTACCGGCGCCCTCTTCATCGGGCTGGGTGTGCGCCTGCTCAACACCAAGGCGGTCTGAGCGCTATTCGCCGGCCTTGAGCAGCAAGGCCGCGATGATTGCCAGCAGGGCAAACACACAAGCGACATAACCCAAGGCGCCCAGGCCCAAGGTCTGGATCGCCACGCCCCCCAGCGCGGCGCCTGCGGCAATACCGCCGTTGGCCGCCGACACATTCAACGTCCCCGCCAGCGCCTGGGCCTTGGCCCCGGCCTGCATCACCCGCACCTGGCACACCGGGAACAACGCTGTGTAGGCAATGCCCCAGAGCACCAGGGCGGCGATCAGCAATGGCGTGTTCGCGG
This sequence comes from Pseudomonas farsensis, assembly GCF_014268805.2. Taxonomy (GTDB): domain Bacteria; phylum Pseudomonadota; class Gammaproteobacteria; order Pseudomonadales; family Pseudomonadaceae; genus Aquipseudomonas; species Aquipseudomonas farsensis. The sequence continues at coordinate 1,667,872 of NZ_JABWRF020000001.1, read as the reverse complement.
CCAGCGGCACTGCCGCGCCCATGCCCAAGGCCAGCATTACCAGCAACAGTACGGTGGCACGCAGCGGGCTGCGGTCAGTGATGCGCCCGGCCAAGGCGTTACCCAGCATACCGACCACGCCAAAGCCCATCAGCCACCAGCCGACCTGGCTGGCCGGCACCCCGGCCACCTGCTCGAGGATCTCGGCCAGGTAGGTGTAGGCGGTGAACATCGCACTGAACACCAGCGCCGACAACAGCACATGGGCAATGAAGCGCCGGTCCTTGAGGATTACCGTCTGCCGCTCGCCGCTGGCCCGCTTGGGCACCGCCGGCATGCTCGGCAGGCACGCCGACATCAGCAGCGCCACCAACAGGCACAGGCCTGACAACAGCCAGAAACTGCCGCGCCACCCCACCAGCCCCGCCGCCACGGTGCCCAATGGGATACCGAACACGAATGCAGCGGTGATGCCCAGGTAGACCCGCGACACCGCCCAACCCTCGCGGCCTTTGCCGGCCAGTTGCCCTGCGCTTTCGCTGGCGGTGCCCCAGAACACCGGCAACGCCAACGCGGCGATGAACCGCGACAGGGCCAGCACCCAAAGGCTGGGCGCCACTGCCGAGAGTACATTGGCTGCGGCAAACACCAGCAGAATGCCGATGAACAGCGGTTTGCGCGGCAGCGGTGACAGCCAGGCGGTCAGCGGCGGGCCGAACAGCATGACTGTCACCGCGAACAGGGTGACCAACTGGCCGGCACCGGCTACGGACAGGCCCAAGTCCCGCGCCAGTGCCGGCAACAGGCCAAGAATCAGAAATTCGGTGGTCAGCACGGCAAAGCCGCCGATTGCGAGCAGTGCAATGGGCAGCCCGGCGCGGCTGGCCGGGCGCTCGGCTTCACAGATCACAGCAGAGGTTGGCATAGCTAAACAATCCTGTATAAACGACGGGCCAGTTTAATCGGGAACTATATTCCGATTGCTGGCACTTATTCCGATATAAGCAGAACAGAATTCACTAATAGCGAGCCGAACATGAGCGCCTCCGAACGCCTCAAGGATATCGACCTGTTCGTCAGCGTGGCCAATGCTGGCAGCTTCAACGCCGCTGCCGAGCGCCTGAACCTTACCGCCTCGGCTGTCAGCAAAGGCATCGCGCGGCTGGAGCGGCGCCTGCAGGTACGCCTGTTCGAGCGCACCACCCGGCGCCTGGCGCTGACCGACGGAGGCGCGGCCTACTACCGCACCTGCAGCCGGGTGCTGGGCGAGCTGGAAGATGCCGAGCTAGCGCTGAACGATGAGCACCAGACGCCCAGCGGCACCTTGCGCATCGACCTGCCGGCCAGCTTCGGTCGCCTGCATGCGCTGCCGGCGGTGCTGGCGTTTGCCGCGCAGCATCCCAAGGTACAGCCACACATCACAATGTCAGACCGCTTTGTTGACCTGGCCGAACAAGGTATCGACGTTGTGGTACGTATCGGCGGGCCAGACACCTGGCAGCCCGGCATCGAGCACCACTACCTGGGCAACCAGCGCCTGGTGTTCTGCGCATCTCCCGCCTACCTGGCCCGCCATGGCACGCCGCGCAACGAACAGCAGTTACACGCCCACGGCTGCGTGCTGTATGCCAACACCGACGGCAGCACCCCGCCGCTGCACTTCACCGGCTCGCGCCAAGGGGTGGACCAGCTAAGGGCGATGCCCGGGCGGCTGGCGATTGGTGATGGTGAAGGCCAGGCCATGGCTGTGGTGGCCGGGCTTGGCATCGCCCAGTTGCCGACCTGGCTGGTGCAGCGGCAACTGGATGACGGCAGCTTGCAACAGATACTGCCCGAGTGCGAGGTTCAAGGGCTGCCCATCAACCTCGCCTGGCGCCGCAACCGCGGGCATCTGCCCAAAGTCAGCGGGCTGGTGCACGCCTTGGGCGAGCGCCTGGCAGCGGTGATCAGGTAGCGTCAGGCAGGTTACAGGAACGTGAAGACCTGCTCAGCCGGCAGGCGCGACTTGCCAAGCCCTGCGTTGAAGTCTTCGCTGCTGCGGTAGCCCAGCGCCATGACCACGACGCTGGTCAAACCGCGCTCACGCAGGCCGAGTTCTGCGTCCATCACCTTGAAGTCGAACCCTTCGATGGGCGTGGCATCAAGGTCATAGGCCGCAGCGCCCAGCAGCGCGGTGCCCAAGGCCAGGTACACCTGCTTCTCCATCCAATGCTGCAGGTCCTTGTAGTTGTAACGGTGCAGGTCGGCGTAGAAGCGCCGGGTCTGGTCACCGGTGGCCTTGGCCTGCTCGTCGCGGTAGCGGCCGTCTTTGTCTTCCTGGGCCAGCACCGCCTGCAGGTGGGCATCTGTCATGTCGGTACGTGCCGCGAATACGATCACATGGGAGGCGTTGAGGATCTTCGCCGTGTTGTAGGCGTAATCGGCCTCGGTGCTCTTGGCAAGGCGCGCCTTGCCCTCGGCGCTGTCGGCGACAATGAAATGCCAAGGCTGCGAGTTGACCGAGGACGGGCTGTGGCGCAGTTGTTCGAGCAACGCATCGACAGTGGCCTGGGGGATGCGGCGGCTGGCATCGTAGGCTTTGGTGGTGTAGCGGCGCTTGGCCAGGGCAACAGTATCCATCAATGCAAATTCCTGTGGGATCGAGGGGTGAGGCGCATCTTAGTGATACGCCGATAAAAGAAAACCCGCGCAATCGAGCAACACTTTCAGCGCAACGGCGAAAATCCCGTCCTTCGCGCTGCACATTCGTTCCAGACCTGCCCGTGCAGCTGGGTTAAGGTAGGCGCTTTCTCTGCAAGGGCTGCCCCATGAGCCACTGGATTGACCTCAGACAGGACGCCGACACCGGCATCGAGTCGGTCCGCGCGCATTTCACCGGCCACGCCTACGACCCGCACTGGCACGATAGCTTTCTGGTGGGTTGCACCGAACAGGGCGTGCAGCAGTTCCACTGCCGCCGGGTGCGCTATCACAGCACGCCCGGGCAGGTCTTTCTGCTCGAACCCGGCGACCTCCACGACGGCCTGGCCCCCACCGCCGAGGGCTTTACCTACTCAACCCTGTACCTTGAGGCCGCCTGGCTTGAGGCCGAACTGCGCGCGCTGTTCGAACACGCCCCCGCCAGCGCCCTGCCCAGCTTTGCCGCTACCCTGCATTGCGATGCACGGCTGGCGGGGGCGACGGCGCGGGCCTTTCATTCGGTGCACCAGCAAGAACTGCGCATCGTGCGCCAGACCGCGCTGGACGACCTGCTCGCCTGCCTGACGGGCCACCTGCAATGGCGCAAACGGCTGGACCCCGACCCACGGCTGCCGCTGACCGCGCAGATCGCCCGCGATTACCTGCATGCCCATTTGGACCAGGACATCGGCCTGGTGGAGCTGGCGCAGGTCTGCGGGGTCGATCGCTTTCGCCTCACCCGCGCGTTCAAGGCGGCCTTCGGCCTGGCCCCGCACGCCTACCTCATCCAGCTGCGCCTGGCCCGTGCGCGGCAGTTGCTGGCCCGGGGCGACACCCCGGCAGAAGTCGCCATGGCCTTGGGTTTTGCCGACCAGAGCCACTTGGGCCGCTGGTTCCGCCGCGCCTTCCGGCTGACCCCGGCCGACTACCGCAAGCGCTGCTCAAACCTTCCAGACTGAGGCAACCCCAGCCGCGAACATGGGTTTCGTTCAACCGGAGCCTTTGCCCATGTCACACACGTTGTTGCCCTTTATGCTCTTTGCCCTGGCCGGCAGTATCAGCCCAGGGCCGACCAACCTGCTGATCCTGGCGCATAGCGCCCGTCACGGCCTGCGCGCAAGCCTGGCGCCGATGCTCGCGGCCTGTAGCGCAGCAACGCTGATCGTGCTGCTGGTCGGGCTGGGGCTGGGTGAGTTGCTGTTGAGCTACCCACTGGCCCAGCAGGTGATGAGCTGGGGCGGTGCGTTGTGGCTGAGCTGGCTGGCCTGGCGCATGCTGCGCGCTGCCGGTGAACCCTTGCAGGCCCAGGCCAACAGCGGCTTCAGCGCCTGGAGCGCGGCCACACTGCAGTTGGTCAACCCCAAGGTCTGGCTGATGGCAGTGGCGATGATCGGGGTGTTCGCCACACCCATGCTGCCGGTGTGGCGCTTGTCGCTGGTGTTCTTGCTGGTGGCGATACCGTGCATGACCACCTGGGTGCTGCTGGGTGTCGGCAGCGCCCGCTGGCTGCGTTCACCACGCGTGCTGCGCTGGTTCAACCAGAGCTTGGCGGGGTTGCTTCTGGTATCGGCGTGGTCGGCGGTGCTGGTTTAGGGCTGAGCAAAGTAATAGCGGTCAAGGCTGCCTTTGCCGAAGTAGCGTTCGTACTCCTGGATGGCGTACAGGTCCATCATGCCGGCGATGTAGTCGGTTACCTTGCGCTCGGTACTTGCGTCAATCGAGCGCAACTCTGCCGGCAACAGCATGTTGTCGCGGTTGTATTTCGGGTCGCTGTAAACCTCGAACAGCTTACGGATCACATGAGCGCCCTTCTTTTCGTAAAGCTGCACGTCTTTTTTGCGCAGAATCGCTTTGAACAGCAGCTTTTTGAGGCCCTCCGCGAGCTTGGCATGCTGCCGGTAGCCTAGCTGCCCATTGACCAAGTCGATATCCGAACACAGGGTGTAGACAATTTGGGAAGTGAGTTCCTTTTTCAGCACCATGGCGAATTCCTCGGATGACCCCAGACGGTTGGCCTGCATGGCGTCATCGCGCACTTTGTTGGCCAAGTCCGCGAGGGCATCGTATGCGCAATTGAATTTCGGGCTGATCCGGAACTCATGAAGGATCTCGTCCAGGCTAATCAGGCCGAAGCTCAGCGCGTCTTCCAGATCATGAGCGGCATAAGCGATCTCGTCAGCCAAGTCCATTATCTCGGCGTCGATGCTCTTGGTGATCTGCAGGTCATGCTGGCGCAGCTCTCGACTCAGAAACTCGTGATCATCGTCATAGAGGAATTTTTTCGGGTTATTGGCTCGCAGATGGAAGTACTTGGTCACCCCCATCAGCGTGCGCACATTCAGGTTCAGGCCATCATAGGCATGATGCTTGCGTTCCAAGGTTCGCAGAATACGAAACGCTTGGGCGTTACCCTCATAACCGCCGCAGGGCTTGCACAGTTCGTCGAGCACAGTCTCGCCATGGTGGCCGAATGGCGGGTTACCGATGTCATGGGCAAGCGCCGCCGCTTCGGCAACCACGGTGACATCGAGTTTCAAGTCGCTGGCGATACTGCGAGCAATCTGCGCAACCTCCAGGCTATGGGTGAGCCGATTGCGATTGAAGCGTCCGGCGTCGATGCCCAGCAGTTGCATCTTGCCCTGCAGTCGCCGGAACGATGACGAGTACAGAATGCGGGCGTAATCACGCATCAGCGTTTCACGGCCCTCGGAGCGGCCGTGCTCATTCGGGTCGACCCTGTACTCCAGCTTGGCCACAAGAGCCTCCTGGTGCCTGGCATATGCAATGACGTCTTGGTTGTACATGAGCTCTTCCATAGTGGCGTTTTGGTGTTTTCCCACTCATAAATGACACCCTCCGAAAGACCTGTCAAAAACTAGGTGTTTATTCAGCAAACCCGAAGGTAAGGCGCTTCTGACATCCACCCACCGCCTATCCCACTTGCAGTAAACTGCCGCCTCCAAAGCGCTCAAGGCCCCCGACCATGCCCCGTTTGTCTGCATTGCTGCTCCCCCTGCTGCTGCTCACCGCCCTCACCGCCTGCGACCAGCAGCCTTCGCGCGAGGAGCAGATCGTCGCGAGCCTGCCACTGCAGGAAGCCTACGACCACAATATCGACCGCATGGCGCAGCTGTTGGCGATGACCCACCGCCAGGTGCCGCAGGAGAAAATCCGCGAAGTGCTGCGCAAGCACCTCACGGTCGATGACCAGCGCGAGGACCTCTACCGCCTGTACAGCAAGAAGAATTTCAACGACCAGGAGTTCGCGCTGATCATCGAGGCGACCCGTGACCCGGCCAAAGCCAAGGCAATGGGCGAGACCGAAGAAGGCAAGCGCCTGGGCGACAAGCTTTCCAACTTGATGCGCGAAAGCGCCAACGACCCCAAGGTGCAGGCCATCGTCGAGCAGCGCATGCGCCAGGTGAATATCGAGCTGGAACAGATGGGCCAGCCGCAGGGCTGACTGTCGCCACCGCCCGTCGCGGCGCGGGCACCCGCGCCGCTGGTGACTTGCCAACACTTAGGTAATCACCCGATCGGGAGACCGACATGAACCGCAATCAACTGCATGGCCTGTGCCTGGCTTTGTGCCTGAGCACCGGCGCCCCGCTCGCCCTGGCGGCGACGGACATGAACGACAACCCGCCCCTGCCCGGCCAGCAACAACCTGGTACGGGCACCCTTGACCAACGCGGCCCAAGCGGTTCGGGGGTGCCGGGCGATGGCATGGGCACAGGCGACGGCACCGTCAACCCTGGCAACGATGACACCCGCAATGGCGTGGGCAACCCGGGGACGGGGCGTACCGCTCCGGATGTAGGCAACCCCGGCGGCATGCGTACCACACCTGACGCCGGCAACCCCGGCACGGGCCGTGGCACCCCGGCCACGCTAGGCTCTTCCGGGGGGACTGGCGGTGGAGGCTAGAGTTTATTCAGGCTCGGCGGACCACACGGCAAGCTCATAGCCATCGGGGTCGATGAACTGGAAACGCCGCCCGCCAGGGAAGGCGAATATCTCTCGGCTGATCCGCGCCCGAGCGGCCTCGACCCGGCGCTGGGCCGCGGCCAGGTCTGCGGCGTAAAGAATGACCAAAGGCCCGCCTGGGCGCACCGGCTCACCCGTAGTGAAACCACCGGTAAGCCGGCCATCGCTGAATTCACAGTAGGTCGGCCCGTAGTCGGTGAAGCGCCAACCAAATACAGCGCCGTAAAACGCCTTGCTACGGGGGATATCGGCCACGTTGAATTCGATGTTGTCGATCTGCTGGTCCTTGCCTCGCTGGCCCATGGCGGCCTCCTTGGTGGGTAATAGAGCGCTAGCATAGTGCCGGGGCATCCTACGGTCCACGCTGCGGGAGCGGCCTTGTGTCGCGAAAGGCAATCAATGTCTTATTAATGTCATGTTGCAGTCATAGGATTGACCTTGATCTGACATTTTCTTCAAGGATGACTGCCCCATGCGTCGCGTCGTATTCAACCAGAAAGGCGGTGTAGGCAAGTCCAGCATCGCCTGCAACCTGGCAGCCGCCAGTGCAGCCGAGGGCTATCGAACCCTGCTGGTGGACCTCGACCCACAAGCCAACGCCAGCTACTACCTGACAGGCCTCGGCGCCGACGCCATTGGCCCTGGCATTGCCGACTTCTTCCGCCAGACGCTTGCGCCGAACCCCGCCACCGGCAAGAAGCACCGCGCGATAATCACCGAAACCCGCTACGCCAACCTGCACCTGATCAGCGCCAGCGCCGAGCTTGCCGACCTGCAAGGCAAGCTTGAGAGCAAATACAAGATCAACAAGCTGCGCAAGCTGCTGGTGGAGTTGTCGGCGGACTACGAACGCATCTACATCGACACCCCGCCAGCGCTGAATTTCTATACCTTCAGTGCGCTGGTTGCCGCTGAGCGCTTGCTGATCCCCTACGACTGCGACAGTTTCTCGCGCCAGGCCCTGCTCAGCGTGATGAGCGAGGTCGAGGAACTGCGCCAGGACCACAACCCGGCGCTTGAGGTAGAAGGCATCGTTGTCAACCAGTTCGCCGCGCGCACCGCCCTGCACAAGACCTTGGTCGAGCAGCTACGTGCCGAGGGCCTGCCGGTACTGCCGGTGTACCTGAGCAGCTCGATCAAGATGCGCGAATCGCACCAGGCCGGCGTACCGCTGGTGCATCTGGCGCCACGGCATCGCCTGGCCCTGGAGTTCGTGCAACTGCTGGACGTGCTGGAGCGGGCCGCCTGAACAAGGACTAGCGCAGCAGTTCCTGGATTTTCGCCGTCAACGTATCCAGGTCGAACGGTTTGGCCAGAATGGGCGCACGCTTGGCAATGGGGCTTGCGGACTCAAGGATTTCAGCCGGGTAACCGCTGATGAAAATCACCTTGAGGTCTGGGCGCAACTTGACCGCAGGCTCGGCAATCTCGACCCCGGAAATACCGCCTGGCAAGCGAAAGTCGGTGACCATAAGGTCCAGGTGCGGCTTGCTGGCCAGAATGGCGAACGCTTCTTCGCCGTTTTCGGCCACCAGCACGTGGTAACCCTCACCCGCCAGGTAATCCCGCAAAATCATGCGTATCGCTGGCTCGTCTTCGACGATCAGGACCACATCTTGTGCATCTTCACTCATGACAACGCCTTCGAATTCAAAAGGATGGCTATCAGACCCCAGGCTTACACAGAGGTTGCCTGGGCCTGGTCGCTTTGCTGCAGCAACACCGGCCGCGGCAGGTAGACACTGAACGTGGAGCCCTGCCCCTCGGCGCTGTCCACCTGAATACGGCCGCCGTGTGCCAGCACGATCTGCTCGGAAATGTACAAGCCCAGGCCCAGCCCGCCACTGGCCTGATGGGCGGCAACCCGCTCGAACTGCTGGAAAATCCGCTGCTGGTTGTGCGCGCTGATGCCAATGCCCGAATCCTTGACCTGAACGCAGGCCATGCCACCCTCTTCGAACACGCGCACTTGCACAGGTTTGCGGTCGCCATAGCGCAGGGCGTTGGACAACAGGTTGGCGAGCACCTGCTCAATGCGAAATTCATCCCACTCGCCCTGCAACGCCTCGCACTGGGTCAGCTCGATGTAGGTATCCAGCGCGCCGGCCTGGGCGGCGAAGTTGGCCACCAGCCCTTTTACCAGTTGGGCAAGGTCGAACGCCTTGGGCCGGATAGACAGCTTGCCAGTGCGGATGCGCGACACATCGAGCATGTCCTCGACCAGGCGAATCAGGCTATTGATCTGCCGCTCGTCACGCTCGACCATGGCCCGCAGCTTGTCCTCACTGAACGCCGCCAGATTGCCCCGCGACAGGTGCATACGCCGCAGCTGGGCTTCCAGAATCAGCCCGTTGAGCGGCGTACGTACCTCGTGCGAGACGATCGACATGAAGTCGTCGCGCATGCGCACCGCATGCTCCAGCTCACCACGGGCGGTCTGCAACTGGGCCAGCAGCTTTTCCTGCTCGGCGCGGCTGCGCTCAAGGTCTTGCAACTGACGGTCAAGGGCCTTGCGCTGGCGGAACAGGTCGACGAACACCGATACCTTGCTCTTCACCGCCAGGGTATCCAAGGGCTTATGCAGAAAGTCGACCGCGCCGCTCTCGTAGCCTTTGAACGCGTAGTTCATTTCGCGCCCGGCAGCACTGACGAACACGATGGGGATGTTGCGGGTTTTCTCCGTGCCACGCATCAGCTCTGCCAGCTCGAAGCCGTTCATGCCCGGCATCTGCACATCAAGGATGGCCAGGGCGAACTCGTGCTCGAGCAACAACGACAGCGCTTGCTCTGCCGACAGGGCCTGGTGCACTTCGCGGTCAGGCCCCTGGATCAAGGCGTCGAGGGCCAGCAGGTTCTCTGGCAGGTCGTCGACGATCAGCAGTTTGGCGATAGTATGACTCAGCATGCGCTTGGGTCCAGAGTAGCGAGCAACTGCCCGATACCGCTCAATGAAAGTATATGGTCCGGGCTGTGCAGGGCCAGTGCGGCCTCCGGCATCAGCGCAACCTGTGCGTCGCGGGGGTCTTGGACGATAGTCCGGCCGCCGCTTTGTTTGATGTACAAAAGCCCTCGGGCGCCGTCTTCGTTGGCCCCGGTCAGCAGCACGCCAAGCAGGCTTGGGCCATACGCGTCGGCTGCGGATTCAAACAGAAAATCAATCGCCGGTCGCGAAAAATGCACCGGGTCTTCCTGGCTTAGCGACAGGGTGAAGTCACGCTCCACCGACAGGTGATAACCCGGCCCGGCTACATAGACCACACCGTTTTCAATACGTGCCTTGTCCACGGCCTCAAGCACCGGTCGCGCCAGGCGCCGCTGCAGCACCTCGGCAAGCTGGCTGTCGCGGCCCTCAGGCAGGTGCAGCACACACAGTACCGGCAGGCTGAAGCCCTGAGGCAGCGCGCCAAGCACGCTGAACAACGCCGAGACGCCACCCGCCGAGGCGCCGATCACCACCGCGCGAATGCCGTTCATGACTTGCGGTAGATCCGTTCAGGCCTGACCAGCGGCTCGAAGCGCTCGCCATAGGCCGAGAAATCCACCGACTCCTTGCTGCCCAGCACCAGAAAGCCACGGTGGCACAGCGATTCATGGAACAGCCCGAACGCGCGGTCCTGCAACGCCTTGTTGAAATAAATCAGCACATTGCGGCACGACACCAGCTGGGTTTCGGAAAACACGCTGTCGGTGGCCAGGCTGTGGTCGGCGAAGGTCACGTTTTCGCGCAGCGTGCTGTCCATGATGGCGTTGCCATAAGCGGCCGTGTAGTACTCGGCAAAGTCGCGACGGCCGCCGGCCTTGCGGTAGTTTTCCTCGTACTCGCCCATGCGCTCCAGTGAATAGATGCCTTGCTTGGCACGCTCCAGCGAGTGCGGGTTGATGTCGGTGGCATAGATGATGGTGCGTTCGAGCAGCCCTTCCTCGCGCAGCAGGATGGCCATCGAGTACACCTCCTCGCCCGTGCTGCAGCCGGCAATCCACACCTTGATCGAAGGCCAGGTGCGCAGCAGCGGCACCACTTCGTTGCGCAGCGCCAGAAAATGCCCGGGGTCGCGGAACATCTCGCTGACCGGGATCGTCAGGTACTGCAGCAGCTCCATGAACATGCCCGGGTCGTGCAGCACCTTCTCTTGCAACGCAGTCACTGTGCGGCAATCGAACTGGCGCAGCGCGTGAAGGATCCGGCGCTTGATCGAAGCGCCGGAGTAATCGCGAAAATCGTAGCTGTACTTGAGGTAGATCGCCTCGATCAACAGCCGGATTTCAATGTCGGTATTGCGTTCACTGGTCAAGATTTCAAATTCGCTCCAATTGCGGCAGCCACACGCGGATCAACGAGAACAAGCGGTCCAGGTCGATCGGTTTGGCCAGGTAATCATTGGCGCCAGCCTGCAGGCAGCGTTGCTGGTCGTCTTTCATCGCCTTGGCGGTTACCGCGATGATCGGCAGCTTGCGCCAGCGCGGTTGCTGGCGGATAAGCCGGGTGGCCTCGTAGCCGTCCATTTCCGGCATCATCACATCCATCAGCACCAGGTCGATATCATCATTGGCCTCCAGCACTTCAATGGCCTCGCGGCCGTTACGGCCGATTTCGACGATGGCGCCTTTGTGCTCCAGCGCGCTGGTCAGGGCGAAGATGTTGCGTACATCGTCGTCCACCAGCAGAATCTTGCGCCCTTCAAACACCTTGTCACGGCTGCGCGCGGTCTTGAGCATGCGCTGGCGTTCGTTGGACAACTGCGCCTCGACCTTGTGCAGGAACAACGTCACTTCATCGAGCAGCCGCTCCGGCGAGCGTGCGCCCTTGATGATGATCGACCGCGAGTATTTCAGCAGGTCGGTTTCTTCTTCACGGGTCAGGTTGCGCCCGGTATAGACGATCACCGGCGGGAAACTGCGGATGTCTTCGGCCGTCATGCGCTTGAGCAGCTCGTTGCCGAGCATGTCCGGCAGCTTGAGGTCGATGATCATGCAGTCGTAAATGTTCTCGCGCAGCAGGTCCAGCGCGTCCTGGGCCATACCCACGGCGGTGATCTCGATGTCATCGTCGCCAATCAGGCGGGCGATGCTTTCGCGCTGCAGGTCATCGTCCTCGACCAGCAGGATACGCTTGAGCTTCTGGGTAAGCTTGGCTTCCAGACGCGCGAACACTTCCTTGAGCTCTTCGCGGCTGGTGGGCTTGACCGCATAGCCGACCGCGCCCATGTGCATGGCGGCCTCGACGCGGTCCTCGACCGAGATGATATGCACCGGAATGTGCCGGGTGCCGGCCTGCTCTTTCAGACGTTGCAGCACGGTCAGGCCGGAGTGGTCCGGCAGGCGCATATCCAGCAGGATCGCATCCGGCAGGTATTGTGCGGCCAGCTCGAAACCGTCGTCGGCGGCGTGCGCCACCAGGCAGCTGTAGCCCAGTTCGTGGGCCAGGTCGTAGAGGATGCGGGCAAAATTCGGCTCGTCCTCGATTACCAGGATGCAGCGGTTGCTGAAAGGCGCCAGTTCCCGGTCATCGGCAAAGGCTGGGGCCACTCGCTCGGTGCGCGCAGGCTGGGTGACCTGCGGCGCCGGCGGCAGCGTGTCCACTGCTGGGCGCAGGCTCAGCACCTCGTTGGCTTCATCGCCTGCTTCGTAGCGTTCTGGCAATACCAGGCTGAACACACTGCCTTGGCCGGGGCTGCTGTCGACGTTGATCTGCCCGCCCAGCAAGTGCGCCAGGTCTCGGGAGATCGACAAGCCAAGGCCGGTACCGCCATAACGGCGGTTGCTGGTGCCATCGACTTGGTGGAAAGCGCCGAACACGGCTTCATGCTGGTCGGCTGCGATGCCAATGCCGGTGTCGCGCACGGCAAACACCAAGCCGTGGCCCACCTGGTGGCTGATATGCAGGCTGACCTGGCCACGCTCGGTGAACTTGATGGCGTTGGACAGCAGGTTCTTGAGGATCTGCTCCAGGCGCTGGCGGTCGGTGAACAAGGTAGCCGGCAGCGGCTGTTCCAGCTGCACGGCAAAGTTCAGGCCTTTGTCGCGGGCCAGCGGCAGGAACATGCTCTGCAGGCCTTCGACCAGGCGCTGCAGCGGCGTGGTTTCGGGGCGTACCTCAAGCTTGCCGGCTTCGACTTTGGCGATGTCGAGAATATCGTTGATCAGGTTGAGCAGGTCGTTGCCGGCCGAGTAGATCGACTCGGCGAACTTGATCTGCTCCTGGCTCAGGTTGCCCTCGCCGTTCTCGGCCAGCAGCTTGGCCAGAATCAGCGAACTGTTCAGCGGCGTGCGCAGCTCGTGGGACATGTTGGCAAGGAATTCAGACTTGTACTTGCTGGAGCGTTGCAGGTCGTCGGCGCGGGCCTGCAGCTCGACCTGGGCGCTGTTCAGCTCGCTGTTCTTGCGGTCCAGCGCCTCGGTGCGCTCGGCCAGTTGCTCGTTGGTCTGCTCAAGCTCGGCCTGCTGGGTTTCCAGGTAGGCTTGAGATTCCTTGAGCACCCGCGACTGTTCCTCAAGCTCTTCGTTGGCAGTTTTGAGCTCTTCCTGCTGCACTTGCAGCTCTTCGTTGAGCTGCTGGGTTTCGGCGAGCACTTCTTGCAGGCGCTGGCGGTAGCGCGCGCTTTCTATCGACAGGCCAATGTTGTCGGAAACCCGCTCAAGCAGCTCGCCATCGCGCTCGTGCAGCGGGCGCAACAGGCCAAGCTCCAACACACCGTTGATGCGGCCGTTTTCCTGCACCGGCATCAGCAAGCCGCTGCGTGGCAGGCCCGACCCCAGGCCCGTGCTCAGGCGGTAGTAATCTTCTGGCAGGTTCTCCAGGCGCAGCAGGCGCCCCTGCGTTGCTGCCTGGCCCAACAGGCCTGCGTGTTCACCCACTTGCTGGTTGCGCGTCTGCTGTTCGGGGTCCAGGCCGTAACTGGCCACCCGCACCAGTTTGCCGTGGTCGTCCCGCACATACAGCGCACCGACCACACTGCCCAGGTAGCTTGCAAAGAACCGCAGCACGCTTTCGCCCAGCAACGGCAGGGTCTGCTGGCCCAATACCTGCTCGGCAAGCTGGGTTTGCCCGGCGCGCAGCCAGGCCTGGTGCTCCAGGCGCTCGGCTGCGCGCTGCTGGGCCTGCATGTTCGCCACATAGCTGTCGGACAGCGCCAGCAAGTCGCGCCGGCCCAGGTAAGCCAGCAAAGCACTCAGCGTAACGATAAACAGCACGAAACCGGTCATGGCGGTGACGGTGACGTTGTTTACCGTCTGGTTGCGCGACATGCGCAGCTGTTGCTCGGTATCGATCAGGCCGTCGAACTCCTTGCGGATTTCATCGGTAATGCGCTTGCCGCGGCCATTGCCGATGGACGCCTGATAATCGCCGTTGGTGCGGCGCTGGGCGATCATCTCGCTGCCAAATTCGTTCCAGGCGCGCTGCAACGCCACCAGGCGGTCGATACGGTCGACCTGCTGCGGGTTATCGATAACCAGACCGCGCAAACTGTCGAGGCTGCTGAAAATACGCGGTTTGGCCACCTCGTAGGGGTCGAGAAAGCGCTCGTCGCCGGTAATCAGGAAGCCACGCATGCCGGTTTCCATATCGATCGACAGCTTGACCGTCTCGTTGGCATTGCCGATCACTCGATCGGTATGCTCGACCCATTGCATGGCCGACAGCAGGTAGTTGATGACCGCGACAAACGCCACGGCCCCCAGAAGCCCCACTCCCAGGGGCAGGCCGACGTTGCGGCTGAGCAGCTTGCGAAAGCTGCGTTGATCCATCGAGGCTGCTTGAATCATCTGATTGACGCCCGAGCGAAAAAGTCCGTTGAACAGTGTTGGCGGTTACTTCTTGTATGAATTGCCCCACGCCACACCGGCCGGTGAATACAGCGAGTTTAACCAGCTTTGCCGGTGCTGACAGGGCATTTAGCCAGTATTTGAATGTGGTGTGAGGCAATCGTTCCATCTATTTGCATGGCCCGGTAAGCTTGGGAACTTATGCCCGCGCGGTGTGCACAGAGTAGAGACCATTCATTGATACAGGACCCAAACATGCTTCTACTGGTAGTCGAGGATGACGACATCGTTCGCATGCTGATTGTCGAAGTGCTTGAAGAGCTGGACTACACGGTGCTTGAGGCTGAAAATGCGGGCGCGGCGCTGACTATTCTGCAGGACCCGGACCAGCCACTGGCCCTGCTGATGACAGACATCGGGTTGCCCGACATGTCCGGCCACGAGCTGGCCGCGCGGGCACGCCAGCTGCGGCCGTCGCTACCTGTACTGTTTGCCAGCGGCTATGCCGAGAACGTCAATGCTGCCGATGGTATGCACGTCATCGGCAAACCTTTCACCATCGATCAGCTGCGCGACAAGGTGGTCGGTATTCTCGCCGCGGCCTGACGCCGCAAACTCATGCTTAAATAAGGGCCTTTTCGCGCGAGGCCCTTCTACATGCCCCATCTTCTGGCCATCGGCCATCGTTGGCCCGAGCTGCAGGCTTGCAGTGCAAGCGGGCACTTGCTCGACATCCTCAAAGGCTTTATCGCTCAAGGCTGGTACGTAAGCTTTACCTGCCCTGCCGAGCCTGCAGCACACCACGTGGGCCTCGCAGAGCTGGGCATCAACACGGAAGACTGCATGGATGACAGCGCTTGGGCCCGCTTACCGGCTGCTGATGCGGTACTGTTCGACCGCTTCTCAGGCGAAGAGCGCTTCGGCCAGCAGGTGCGCCAACAATACCCCAACGCACTGTGCATGCTGCTGACCAGCGGCCTTGAAAGCCTGTGCCAGGCGCGCCAGCAGTTGCTGCGCACGCGCCTGGTCGAAGGCTTGGACCCGAATGATTTCCGCACCCTGTTCGCAACCCCAGGGCCCGAGCTGTACCGGCATATGGCGCCCTCTGCGACCACCCAGCGCGAGCTGGCGGCGGTCTGGCGCTGCGACCTTGCACTGGTCGGCAGCGAGGTCGAGATCGACCTGCTGATCAACGGCTTTGGCGTACCGGAATATCTGCTGCACCACTGCCCACCGGTGGTTGAAGCGCCTTCCAACCCTCGCCCGTATGCCGAGCGGGCGAATTTCGTCAGCGTGGGCGACTTCGCCGACCCTGCGCACTTTGATGCCCTGTTGTGGATCCGCCACAACCTGTGGCCGATGCTGCGCAGGCAGTTGCCGCAGGCGCAGCTTCATCTATATGGCGCCAATCCATCCGCCAAGGCACTGGCGCTGCATCATCCCGATGATGGCTTGCATGTGCTGGGCCCGCTGGCCGATGCAACCGACGTGATGAGCCAGGCAAAGGTGTGCCTGGCGCCGCTACGCTTTGGCGCCGGAGTTGACAGGCAATTACTTGAGGCGTTGCGCTGCGCGACGCCGAGCGTGACCACCCCACTTGGGGCGCAGGGTTTTGGCGGCCAGCAAGCATGGCCTGGCAGCATCGAAGGCACCGCCGAAGGGCTGGCCAAGGCCGCTGCACAGTTGTATGCCGATCAAGGCCTGTGGCAGCGGGCGCAGGATGCCTGCACGCCGCTACTGCGCAGGGGCTTCGACCCGGTTCGCCAGCGCGCGGCGCTGATCGGGCGGGTCGAGCACAGCCTCGGGCACCTGGATGACCTGCGGCTGTTCAACTTCACCGGGGCGATGTTGCGCCGCTCGCCCCAGGGCTGAAAGGGCCTGTCAGAGCTTGGTCGAGCGCGCAGCCCCACTGCGTGCCTTGGCCATGGCGGCCAAGCGCACCGCTACGTTGGCCGCCCCATAACCTGCATACCCGCCTTTACGTTGCAAGATCTCGAAGAAGAACCGCCCCTCGAACGGCTCGGTATAGACGTGGAACAGTTCGCCGCCTTGGGCGTCACGGTCATACAGCACGTTGTAGTACGCCAGTTCGCTGAGAAACTCGTCATCGAAATCAAAGCGTGCGGCCAGGTCATCGTAGTAATTCAGAGGGATCTCCAGCAACGGCACCCCGGCCTCTTTGGCCCGTGCCACTTCGCGGAAGATATCAGCACAATCGAAGGCGATATGGTGTACGCCCGAGCCCCGGTAGCTGTTCAGCGCGTGGGCGATGGCGGTATTGCGGTTCTCCGAAATGTTCAGCGGCACCCGCAACGTGCCGCAGTGGCTGCGCAGGGCTCGGCTCTTTACCAGCCCGTACGGGTCAGGCAGCACCACTTCATCGTCGGCGGTGAAGTCAAACAGGCTCTTGTAGAACAGCACCCAACTGTCCAGCGCTTCAGCAGGCAGCGCCAGCGCCATATGGTCGATACGCTGCAACCCGCCGCTTGCAGGGGCTGCGGTGTCCAGGCGGAAGTCGGTGTCGTAGATGGTCGGGCCACTGCCGTCAGGCTGCACCAAGTACAACAGGCTGCCATCCGGGGCACGCACTGCTGGGATCTCACGCTCGTTAGGGCCAACTAGGCCCCGGAACGGCTGCCCCCGGTAGGCAGTCGCGCGTTGCAGCGCGGCGTTGCCGTCCTTGACCCGCAACGCGGTGGCGCACAGCGACGGGCCATGGGCTTCGAAGAAGTTGTGGGCAAACGAATAGGGTTCTGCATTGAGCACGATATTGATATCACCCTGGCGCAGCAAGCTCACGGCCTTGCTGCGGTGCCCGCCGGCCTCGGCAAAGCCCAGGCGCTTGAGCCATGACCCCAACCGCGCACCCACCGCCTCATCGACGGCAAACTCCAGAAACTCGACGCCGTCGTAACTGCTGGCCGCAGCCGGGGCGAACAGCACGCCCGCCTCGACCTGATGGGCTTCGCGTTGCAGTTGCAAACGGGTCTTTTCTTCCAGGTACAGCAACGAGCGCAAGCCGTCGGCGGCATTTTGCCGAGGGGGCGCGGCACGGAAACCATCATTGAAGATTTCCAGCGACAGCGGCCCACGGTAGCCGGTTTGCAGAATCGGCGCCAAAAAGCCCGCCAGGTCCATTTCGCCCTGGCCAGGGAAGCAACGGAAATGCCGGCTCCACTCCAGTACGTCCATGGCCAGGATCGGCGCATCGGCCATCTGCACAAAGAAGATCTTGTCGCCGGGGATGTCGCGAATGGCCGCCGGGTCGCCCTTGAGCGACAAGGTGTGGAAGCTGTCCAGAATCACCCCCAGCGCGGGGTGGTCCGCCTGGCGCACCAGGTTCCACACCTGCTGGTAGGTATTGACGTGGCGGCCCCAGGCGAGCGCTTCGTAGCCAATCCGCAGGCCGCGCTTGCCGGCATGTTCGCCCAGCAGACGCAGGTCATCCACCAACAGCTGTTCATCGCCAAGGGCATCGGGCTGCACGTTGCTGCACACCAGCACGAGGTCCGTGCCCAGCTCCTGCATCAGGTCGAACTTGCGTTCGGCGCGGTCGAGGTTTTTCTGCAGGCGGTCGCGCCGGCAACCCTCGAAGTCACGAAACGGCTGGAACAAAGTGATGGCGATGCCAAGGTCGGCGCACATCTGGCGGATTTCGCGGGGGCTGCCGGCGTAGTACAGCAGGTCATTTTCGAAAATCTCGACGCCGTCAAAGCCTGCGGCGGCGATGGCTTCGAGCTTCTCTGGCAGGGTGCCGCTGAGGGACACGGTGGCAATCGAACGCTGCATGGGGGAGTTCCTTGTTATTGGGAGTCGCACGGCGCCGCACACGTGCGCGCGGACCGGGCCTTGTCACCTGGCAAGATCGATTATTCGCAGGTAAAGTCACCCTCGCAATGCACTTTGTACGAAACAGTTAGTTTTTGTTCGATAACCGCACAAAACCGGTTTCAACGAATTGATTCACTCATCCCCGTGAACAACCATGATCACCAGTTGCAGGCCCCTCGCCCAATTTGCTGCCACGCAGGTACTGGGCAGGGCCTGTGACGCAAGGCCCAGTTTCACCACATAATAAGTTCAATAAAAACGGGTACCGACCTATGCACACCTCCCTCGCCCTGCGCTTCGCCTCGCCTCGTTCGTCTTCTCCCCACAGCCCGGGCCCAGCCGCGCCGCACAGCCGACGCGCCCGCTGATACCCGGAACCTGACAAGAACAACGGAGACAACATGGCCAAATCAAGTTCCCAAGCCAAGAAAGCCACTGCCAGCGGCTGGATCGGCTCTGCCCTCGAGTACTACGACTTCTTTATCTACGCCCAGGCGGCGGCGCTGATCTTCCCGCAGATCTTCTTCCCCTCCACTGACCCGAAAATGGCCATCATCGCTTCGCTGGCCACCTACGGCGTGGGCTACCTGGCCCGCCCGGTTGGCGCCATCGTGCTCGGCCACTGGGGTGATACCCGCGGACGCAAGAACGTACTGCTGCTGTGCATGTTCCTGATGGGCATCTCGACCATGGCGGTTGGCTTGCTGCCGACCTACAAGGACATCGGCCTGCTGGCCCCAGCGCTGTTGGTTGTGCTGCGTCTGGTGCAGGGCTTTGCGGTGGCCGGCGAGATTTCCGGGGCGAGCTCCATGATCATGGAGCACGCGCCGTTCGGGCGCCGTGGCTACTACGCAAGCTTCACCTTGCAGGGGGTTCAGGCCGGCCAAGTGATGGCGGCGGCGGTGTTCCTGCCGTTGGCCTACTTCATGCCGAGCGAGGCGTTCAACGACTGGGGCTGGCGCATTCCGTTCCTGATGAGCGCGGTGGTGCTGATTGCAGGCTTCATCATCCGTAAGGAAGTGCACGAGACGCCGGCCTTCGTCAAAGAGGAGAAGCAGGAGAAGGTGGCCAAGTCGCCGGTCAGCGAAGCGCTGCGACACAGCAGCCGGCACATGGTGCTGGTGATGTTCATGGCCTTGATGAACGTGATCCCGGTGGTGGCGACCATTTTCGGCGCAGCCTACGCGGTGCAGCCGGCCTATGGTATCGGCTTCGACAAGAGCGTGTACCTGTGGATCCCGGTGGTGGGCAACATCGTCGCGGTGCTGGTGATTCCGTTCGTGGGCAACCTGTCGGACAAGATTGGCCGCCGGCCGACCATGATCGCCGGCTGCCTGGGCTCTGGGCTATTGGCGTTCGTCTATCTCTACGCGATCAGCATTCAGAGCGTGCCGCTGGCATTCGCGGCTTCGATAGTGATGTGGGGCCTGGTGTACCAGGGGTACAACGCGGTGTTCCCAAGCTTCTACCCTGAGCTGTTCCAGACCCGCTACCGGGTGTCGGCGATGGCCATTGCGCAGAACATCGGCACCATGTTCACCGCCATGCTGCCGGCGCTGTTCGCCGCGGTTGCACCGCCTGGCTCGGACAACATTCCGCTGGTGGTGGGTGGGCTGGCGTTCTTCATTACCTGCGTATGCGCGCTTGCGGCATACCTGGCGCCGGAGACCCATCGGTTGGCCATGGAAGACCTCGGTAACCCTAAGGCCAAGCCAATGGAGCGCGAGGCGTATGAGGCGAGCCGCAGGGAAAGTGCCAAGGTGGCTGTTAACTGAGGGTTGAAGTTGAATCAACTGAAGGGGCCGTGAGGGCCCCTTTTGTTTTTGTGGGCATTTGCTATCGCAAGCTTTAGCCACACAGCAATTAGGGCCAGACCTCAATACTGCGGCTGGGCCCGGTCCCTGTGGGAGACTCTATGGTTTCGGGCAAGTCGCTTTTGATTGTGTATGAGCGGCCTTGTGCCGCGAAAGCGCTGCCCGCGTAGACGGCATCGATTTGGGGATGGGCGAGCTCTGTGTGAGCTGGCGACAGCCTGCGATGAGGCCGGTGCAGGCTTGCTGAGAACTGTGAGGTTTTAGCGGTGGTATTGATGGGTTTATCCGCATTCATTTGCTTGGGCGACGCTTAGTCACCGTTCCGCCCTTACGGCGGGTAACTTTTTGAAGGATCAAAAAGTCACCAAAAAATCCTCGCTCCCATCATCCGGCCCCTACGCTTCGCTCCGGGGTACCCTCACTCCGGGCTTGCTCCGGGAGGACGCGCCGACGGCGCCGTCCCTGGCCCGATCGGCGCTTGATGGCCATCCATGGCCATCACCTCCCTGCGCAAGCCCTGCGTTCGGCCTCCTGAAGTCGCACTTTGCGTCGCCCGGGCTATCGCGCGCTCAGAAGCAAGATCAAGAGCGAGTGGGCTGCGCTGTCGCGCAGAGAACTGGGCACCGTGGGAGCGGGCTTGCCCCGCGATGAGGCCGGCGAGGTAAGTACCAGGCTGTCATGATCTTCCTGGCTAGCTGATGTTTTGGAAGGCTCTAAAACAACACTCTGAGAGCGGCATTAAAATAGGTAACTGCCCGTGATAGCAAAATGCCTTAAAAGCCGGCAAAATCCCTACATATCCAAGGGCTTTCAAGGACAGAACCCGATGTCATGGCCAATCAACTTAAGCCTCAGCCCTGCAGCCTACCCCCTGAGCGTTGTGCAGCGAACCGTATACCACCTCGCCGAGTCTGTGGCCGTCCAGGTAGCCGTCGAACCGGACTGTATAAGCCTTCAGGTGTTTCCAGCTCACGCCAACCTGACCTTGCCCGAAGGCCAGGCACGCGCGCTGGTACTCCAGCACCTTAACGATTTCGCCTTGCGCGATCAGATCGACCGAGAGACGGCAGGGCTGCGCGAAGCGCTGGTACGCGCCGCACTCACCGGGTGCGAGCTCACCCATTGACCGTCATTGCCAGCGACGCCGGCGCATACCGCCTACTGCCTTTTCGCTTCATGCGCATTGGCTCAAAAAGTGACCGTGATGTACTGCTGACTTGCGACACAGGCGAATACCTGCGCGTGACCGATGCTCAATTGCAGGCCATCAGCCGCCGCACGCTGCAGCCTGCCACACCGCTTTACAAGGACTTGCTTGCCCGACACTTCATCTATGAGCCAGGCGGCCACAACCCCCTGCCGGAAATGGCAGCGCAATTACGCAGCCGCAAAGACTTTCTGTTTCAAGGCCCCGCGCTGCACCTGTTCGTGGTGACGCTGCGCTGCAACCACACCTGCCAGTATTGCCAGGTTTCCCGCGCCCCACTTGCCGGCGAAGGGCATGACCTCTGCGAGGCCGACGCCTTGGCGGCGGTCGATCGCCTGTTCGAGTCGAACGCGCCAGCCCTCACCGTCGAATTCCAGGGTGGCGAACCGCTTCTGGCGTTTGCGCGAGTGCGGCAGATCGTCGAGCAGGTGGTGCAGCGCAATGCCATTGAACGTCGTGATATCCAGTTCGTGATTACCACCACGCTGCATCATCTGACGGACGAGGTCCTCGATTTCGCCAAACAGCACCAGATTCAATTCTCCACTTCACTTGACGGCCCCGCGTCGCTGCACAACGCCAACCGCCCCACGCCATCGCGCGACGCTTACGAAAAGACCGTCGAAGGTATTCACCGAGTCCGAGAGCATCTGGGGCATGACGCCGTATCGGCGCTGACCACGTTAACCTCCAGAAGCCTGGAGCAGCCCCGCGCGATCATCGATGAATATGTGAAACTCGGCTTCTCAAGCATCTCGCTGCGCCCCCTGAGCCCCTACGGTTTTGCCTCGAAAAGCGCCCAGCGCCTTGATTATCCGATGCATCGCTACCTTGAATTCTATAAAGAAGCGCTGGATTACCTGCTGCAGATCAACCAGAAAGGTGTCTATCTGGCGGAAAGCTACGCAGCCTTGCTTTTGAAAAATATCCTCACGCCATTCTCCTCGGGCTATGTCGACCTGCGCTCCCCGGCGGGCGCAGGCACTGCTGCGCTGGTGTACAACTACGACGGGCATGTCTACCCCTCGGACGAAGCTCGGATGCTGCTGGAAATGGGCGAAGACGGCTTGCGCCTGGGCACGGTTCATCAACCCTTGCATGAGCTGCTGGGTTCTCCAGTGATGGCTGCGTTGCTGGCCAGTGGCGTTGCCGAAGCACTGCCAGGTTGCGCAGACTGTGCGTTGGTGCCCTATTGCGGCGCCGACCCGGTCGAACACTATGCGCGCCAGCGCGACCCCATTGGTCATCGGGCCTTCAGCAGCTACTGCAAAAAGAACATGGGCCTGCTTCAGCACCTGTTCGGGCTGTTGCATGACGCGGATGACGGCATTCAACGGGTGCTACTTTCCTGGCTCAACCGGCGCGCCGTCAGCGATGTCCCCGTTGCCGGCTACAGGGGCTGACGACGATGCTAGCCAAAGAAACCCACTTCGCCCCCCATGCCATCACCGAACCCCGGCTGCTCAAGGTCATCAGCGTTGAAGAATTCATTGAAAAAGGTCTCGCAGTCTGTGCCGGAGATGCATGCCTGAGTGATCTGCTGGTGTGGCTACCGAGCGACATGCTGTTGCAGAACCCGCACCTGTTGTCGCTGCCAGTTGCTGGCTTCATAACTCCGGGCACGTTGCCAGAAGGCGCCCAGAGCGCGCCCTTGCACCTGCATTCCCCAAGCGATCAGCAGGTCGTACAACCAGGCGATGTTATTGCGCTGACGCCAAGCAGTACCTTGGTTCGGGTGCTGTACCGCCGCGGCTCGGACAGCAATTTGCTGTTCATGACCGACCGCTGTAACAGCCTGTGCCTGATGTGTTCACAGCCACCCAAGGATATCGATGACCGTTGGCACATCGAGGAAAACCTGCGGCTCATTGACCTGATGGATGCGGGTGAGGAAAACCTCGGCATCAGTGGCGGTGAGCCAACGCTCTATCGCGATGGGTTGCTGGAAATCCTTGCCAAATGCAAAGCGGTACTGCCCGAAAAATCCATTCATGTGCTGAGCAACGGCAGGTTGTTCAAGGACCCCAGTTGGATCGCGGCCCTGTCCAGCCTCGGTCATCCACAATTGAGCTGGGGTATCCCGCTGTATGCCGACAATGCCGCCGATCATGATCATGTCGTGCAAGCGGCCGGGGCTTACAGCGAGACCCTCCAAGGCCTCTACAACCTTGCACGGGCCAAGCAGATCATCGAGATCCGCGTGGTGCTCAGCCGCCTGACTGCCCCACGGCTGCCAGAGCTTGCGCACTATGTGTTCCGCAATTTGCCGTTCGTGCGCCATGTGGCCCTGATGGGCATTGAAAGCACTGGCCTTGCCAGAAAGCACCATGAAGCGCTTTGGATAGACCCACTGGACTACCAGGAGCCGCTCAGCCAGGCCGCATGGTTCCTGTTCAACCGTGGCGTGCCGGTTTCAATCTATAACCTGCCGCTTTGTCTGATACCACCTCACCTGTCGCGCTTTGCCCGCCAGAGCATCTCAGACTGGAAAAACCTGTTCATCGATGCCTGCCAGCAGTGTGCAGCCATCGATAGCTGCTCTGGATTTTTCAAATCCCATACCGACCGCTGGCAAAGCCGCGGTATCCACCCCCTGTCGACCGTGGCCTATGAAGCCTACGCAAGGAGCGCGCTTTGAAACTGCTTGAACGCTGGAAAATTCTGCTGGGCGGCATCACCCTGTTACCCGGCGCGGCTTTCGCCCAAGCCAACCCATTGCCATTGGCTAACGCAGACTGGCAGCCAAGTGACAAGCTCCAGCCGCCGGTATTTGCCGACACGCTCAATGCTGCCGATGCAGTGAACATCTACGCCGCCCATCGCTCGCATAGTTCGCACCGTTCACATAGCTCGCACAGCTCGCATTACAGCGGTTCAGGCGGTTATAGCGCACCGCGCTACTACAGCCCTCCTGCTACCACCACACGCAGCTATAGCGCACCGAGCGCATCGACTGGCAGCTCGGCCTACTCCCCACCAGGCAGCGCCACACCAGCCGCCAGTGCCACCCGTAAACGCCCGAGCAACGATCAGAAAAGCAACCTGGTGATGAGGGTTCAGACAGCTCTGGCCGTACGCAGGTATTACCAGGGCGCTGTCGACGGAGTGATGGGCAACGCCACCCGAGGGGCGCTGATGGCGTTTCAGTCGGACAGCTCGCTCACAGTCAATGGACGAATGGATACAGCAACACTGAATGCCCTGGGCGTGCGAATTCCATGAGCCGGGCGGGCCAGGCCCTGCGCTCGAAGCTGGTTGATAGCCTTGATGGCTTTAGCCATCAACCCGCTCACGCATGAAAATCTCCAGCGTTTTCGGCCCAATGCCCTCAAAGCTCAAAAGCCATGGGCCAAGCTCCTCGCCTTGGGTAATGCCCCCATGGTCCAGATACTGTGCCATCTCCAGCTCCAGCCTGCGGCCAAGCGCGTGTAACCGCCTGGCTGTGGACTCGTCATAGCGGGCGTAGCCCGCCTGACCTAGCAGGCTGACTAATCTCGAATGCGGGCACCGCGCAAGTTTGCCTGGCGTATCCAGGCCACCGTGTACAACCAGGCTACGATAGGCCTCAACCGCAACGCTTGAGCGTATTCGTTTGCCGATCAGAAAGCTTGCCAGCAGCCATTTATACAAGCCATACCCACCTGCCTCGTCCAGATCGATCCCCAGGCTTGCCGCAGTAACGGCCTTCATTTACAGCCAAGGCGCAGTGTCACAGCACATCACCATCCTCCTCGATGCCCTCCTCGGCCTCTGCCGCCTCGGTGGCATCTGCATCATTCAGCGGCGGCGAGGTGGGTTTTTGCGGGTCGTTGATATAAGGCACGCCACTGGGGCCCTGCTCTTCAAGGCCTTCGGTTTTGGGCTGCATGGTGCAATCCTCCTGCTGGTGTTCAGTTTGGAGGCGTCGCCCGGGGGAGTGGTTCAAAGCGCTTCGAGGCGCATGAAGACCACGCGCCGGCAGAACGATTCCAGCGCCAGGCCATCATAACCACACAGCCCACGGACGATGCCGAGGTATCCCGCATGACCCGACCCGATGACGCCTATATCGAATGGCTCGAAGCGCGCTCGATGCTGCGTGCCTCGCAGCAACGCGCCCTCACCTACGCCGGCCAGCCGCGGTTGTGGCAGAACGCCTATGCCGAGGCTCAGCCGCGCCGCGCCACCGAAATCGCCTCGGTGTGGCTGACGGTCTACCCCGACGCCATCATCGCGCCAGCAGGCAGCAGCGTGCTGGCGGCCCTCGGCAATGAAACGCTGTGGAAGCGGCTGTCGGAGCTGGGCATCCAGGGCGTACACACCGGGCCGATCAAGCAATCCGGGGGCACCAGCGGGCGCCAGACCACGCCAAGCATCGACGGCAACTTCGACCGCATCAGCTTTGACATCGACCCGCTTTACGGCAGCGAACAGGAACTGGTGCAAATGAGCCGCCTGGCCGCGGCGCACAACGCCGTGACCATCGACGACCTGATCCCCTCGCACACCGGCAAGGGCGCCGATTTTCGCCTGGCGGAACTCGCCCATGGTTGTTACCCCGGGCTCTACCACATGGTCGAAATCCGTGAGGAAGACTGGCCCCTGCTGCCAGACGTACCCGCCGGGCGCGATGCGGTAAACCTGCCACCGGCCACCTGCGACGAGCTCAAGCTGCGCCACTACATCGTCGGCCAGTTGCAACGGGTGATTTTCTTCGAACCCGGCATCAAGGACACCGACTGGAGCGCCACGCCGCCCATCGTCGGCGTCGATGGCAAGACCCGGCGCTGGGTGTACCTGCACTATTTCAAGGAGGGCCAGCCCTCGTTGAACTGGCTCGACCCGACCTTCAGCGCCCAGCAGATGATCATCGGCGATGCCCTGCATGCCCTGGACTGCCTCGGCGCCCGCGGGCTGCGCCTGGACGCCAACGGCTTTCTGGGCGTCGAGGCGCGTGCCAACGGCCCGGCGTGGTCCGAGAGCCATCCGCTGTCGATCACCGGCAACCAGCTGATTGGCGGCATGATCCGCAAGGCCGGCGGCTTCAGCTTCCAGGAACTGAACCTGACCCTGGATGACATCGCCCAGATGTCCAAGGGCGGCGCCGACCTGTCCTACGACTTTATTACCCGCCCGGCCTATCAACATGCCCTGCTGACCGGTGATACCGAGTTCCTGCGCCTGATGCTCAAAGAGATGCACAGCTTTGGCATCGACCCCGCCTCGTTGATCCATGCGCTGCAAAACCATGACGAACTGACCGTCGAGTTGGTGCACTTCTGGACCCTGCACGCCCACGACATGTACCTCTACAAGGGCCAAAGCCTTCCCGGCAGCGTGCTGCGCGAGCACGTGCGCGAGGAAATCTACGAGCGCCTGTCGGGCGAGCACGCACCCTACAACCTGCGTTTCGTGACCAACGGCATCTCCTGTACCACGGCCAGCCTGATCACCGCAGCCCTGGGCATCCGCGACCTTGACCAGATCAGCGCCGCTGACCGCGACCTCATCCAGAAGGTGCACCTGCTGCTGGTGATGTACAACGCCATGCAGCCGGGTGTGGTCGCGCTGTCGGGCTGGGACCTGGTAGGCGCCCTGCCCTTGCCGGCGCAGGCGGTGGCCGAGCGCATGGCTGATGGCGATACGCGCTGGATCCACCGCGGCGGCTATGACCTGGCAAACCTTGCGCCCGAGGCCGAAGCCTCGCTGCGCGGCATGCCGCGCGCGCAAAGCCTGTACGGCAGCCTGGAAGAACAGTTGGAGCGGCCCGATTCGTTTGCCAGCCAGGTGAAAAAGCTGCTGGCCGTGCGCCAGGCCTACGGGATTGCTGCCAGCCGTCAGGTGCTGGTGCCAGAGGTGGTCAGCCCTGGGCTGCTGGTGATGGTGCACGAGCTGCCAGCGGGGCGTGGCACGCAGATCAGCGCGCTGAACTTCGGTGCCGAGCCGATCAGCGAAACGCTGCTGTTGGCGGGCTTCACGCCGGGGCCAGTGGTTGACATGATCAACGAGACGGTCGAGGGCGACCTGACTGAAGACGGCCAGTTGCTTATCAACCTCGACCCTTACGAGGCGCTGTGCCTGCGGATCGTCAACAGCAGCGGGCACGCCTGATGACGCCGCTTGCTACGGGTGCCGGAAGCGGGGCACTATGTCCTGTTGCCATCATTTGGCAGCGTTAAGCTTGGGGCTGGGCAAGTTCGCTGTGGGATTCTATGGTTTCGGGCAAGTCGCTTTTGATTGTGTAGGAGCGGCCTTGTGTCGCGAAAGGGCTGCGAAGCAGCCCCAGGATCTGTGCACCCACCAGAATCGCTGGGGCTGCTTCGCAGCCCTTTCGCGGCACAAGGCCGCTCCTACACTGACCGCGTAGACGGCATCGATATGGCGCCAGCCTGCGATGAGGCCGGTGCGGGGGTTGCACATAACCGACGCAAGCCCACTCCCACAAACACCGCAGCAGCGCCCCACGCGGCATTTCACATTGCTCCACCCTTGGAACCGGCATGAATCTACAGCAGCGAAACAACGTGCAGGTATCGGGTACCGGCAGTGCAACCTTGATCTTTTCCCACGGTTTTGGCTGCGACCAGTCGATGTGGAGCTACCTGCTGCCGCATTTTCGCCAGCATTTTCGCGTTGTCGCCTATGACCTGGTCGGCTCCGGCCGCTCCGAACTCAGCGCCTACGACCGCATCAAGTACGCAGCGCTGGACGGCTACGCGCGGGACCTCAACGAACTCATCGACGCCTTTGCCGTGGGCCCGGTGATCGTGGTGGGGCATTCGGTCAGCGCCATGATCGGCGCCCTCGCCGACCGCCTGCAGCCTGGGCGCATCGCCGCCCATGTGATGGTCGGGCCCTCGCCGTGCTACATCGACTCCGACGGCTACGTCGGCGGTTTCACCCAGGCCGACATCCACTCGCTGCTGGAGACCTTGGACAGCAACTACCTTGGCTGGTCAAGCACCATGGCCCCGGTGATCATGGGCGCCCCTGGGCAGCCGGCGCTCAGCGACGAGCTGGCTAACAGCTTTTGCCGGACCGACCCGGAAATCGCCCGCCAGTTTGCCCGCGTGACCTTCCTATCGGACAACCGCCAGGATATCGCCGGCCTTGAAACTCCGGTGCTGATCCTGCAATCGACCGAAGACATGATCGCCCCGGTTGCCGTCGGCCACTACCTGCACGGGGTGTTGCCAAACAGCCAACTGTGCATGATCGACAATATTGGCCATTGCCCGCACATGAGCGCACCGACCGCGTGTTCAGAGGCCATGGACGGGTTCCTGGCGCAATGGGCGCATGCCCATGGATAGCCACCTGCCAAGTGCCGACGCCCTGTTCGAACGGGCCCCCTGCGGCCTGGTGGTGACCACAGAAGATGGCACCATCCTGCGCAGCAACGACACCTTCAACAATTGGCTCGGCACTGAGCGCGCAACGCTGCTGGGGCGCAGGTTCCAGGAATTGCTGACCATGGGCGGGCGCATTTTCCATCAGACCCACTGGGCGCCGCTGATGAAGATGCAGGGCTCGGTGGCTGAGGTGAAGCTCGACCTGATACACCGTGACGGCCAGATCATCACCATGCTGCTCAACGGCGTGCGCCGCGACGATGAGCACGGGGTGTATTACGAACTGGCGCTGTTCGGCACCCAGGAACGCGACCGCTACGAGCGCGAACTGCTCAACGCGCGCCGCCGCGCCGAAGAGCTGCTTTCGCAGAAGACCCTGGCCGAAGGCGCGCTGCAGCAGGCCCAGCAAGAGCTGGCCGCCGCCTACCAGAGCGCCGAGCGCCGCGCCGTGTTTGCCGAGCAAATGGTGGCCATTGCCAGCCATGACCTGAAGAACCCACTGACCGCCATCCGCATGGCCACACAGCTTTTGGAGCGTTCGGAACACCGCGAGCGGGACCGACGCCTGCTGGAGAGCATTGCCAGTTCCTCGCAACGTGCCCAGAGGATGATCGCCGACCTGCTCGACTTCGCTTCGGCCCGAATCGGCCAAGGCATCAGCATTCGCCGCGAACGGGTCGACTTGCAAGCAACCGTCGAGCAGGGCCTGGGCGAGCTGCGCGTGGCCTTTGCCCATGCCTCGATCCGCCATCTGGCTCGCGGGCAAGGCCAGGTCAACCTGGACCCGGACCGCTTGCAGCAGATGGTCGGCAACCTGGTCGCCAACGGCGTGAGCTACGGCGACCTGAGCTACCCGATCACCCTGACCACCGACCTGCGTGCTGACGCGGCGCTGATCACCGTGCACAACCACGGTCTAAGCATCCCCCAGGACCTGCTGCCAAGCCTGTTCGAACCCATGACCCGCGCCAGCGACCGCGCCGACACTGTGCGTTCGGTTGGGCTGGGGCTGTTTATCGTCAGGGAGCTCAGCGAGGCCCACGGCGGTGAGGTCAGCGTGCGTTCCTGTGCGGTGTATGGCACGACCTTCAGCATCCGGCTGCCGTTGTAGAGCGGCTCAAACAGCGCGATGCCAAGGCGCCTCAGCGCGCCCGCGCCAACGCCTGCTGCAGGTCCCTTCGCAACGACCCCACCTCCTCCAACCCCACATGCAGGCGCAGCAACGGGCCGTGCAGCGGCGCAGCGAACTGCCGATCACCTGGCTCTGCGAGCATTACCAGGCTTTCGAAGCCGCCCCACGAGGCGCCAATGCCGAACAAGCGCAAACCATCAGCGAAGGCTTCAGCGCAGCCGGGGCGGTTGCTTGCCAGCTCGAAACTCAGCAGCCCGTTGCTGCCCTTGAAGTCGCGTTGCCACAGCGCGTGCCCCGGGTGACCAGGCAAGGCCGGGTGATAAACCCGCGCGACCTGCTCATGGCCCTGCAACCAACTGGCGATTTCCAGTGCCTGGCGCTCATGCACCGCCATGCGGCTAGCCAGGCTGCGCGCACCGCGCAGCACCAGCCAGGCATCATCCGGGCTGACCGTGCAACCACACGTGTCGCTGCTGCGCGATAAGGCAGCAAATGCGTCTGCGGTAGTACACACACTCCCCATCATCACATCGCTATGACCCGCCAGATACTTGGTCAGCGCCATCACCGAAATATCTGCGCCCAAGGCCAGCGGCTGGTACAGGTAGCCCGAACCCCAGGTGTTGTCTACGGCAAGCAGAATGCCGCGGGGTTTGCACAAGGCCGCCATGGCTGGCAAGTCATTGAGCTCGTACAGCAACGAACTGGGGCTCTCGCTGTAAACCATGCGGGTGTTGGCGCGCAATGCGGCCTCCAGGCCTTGGCCGTCTGCTGCGAAGTACTCCACCTGCACGCCGAACGGCTGCAGCAGCTCGCGGGCCAGGCGTCGCACCGGGCCATACACGCCATCGCTGATCAGCAAGTGGTCGCCGGGGCGCAGGTAGGCGAGGAACGTCTGGGTGATTGCCTGAAGCCCGGTTGCAAACAGCTTGGTGCGGTGGCCGCCCTCAAGCTCACTGACCAGGTCCTCCAATGCAAAGGCGGTGGGGTTGCCTCGGGCGCCGTAACTGAGCACCCGCTCCTGGTCACGCCGGCCACGTGCCGCACGCAGGTCGGCGACGCTGTCGAACAACACCGTGCTCATGCGGCTGACTGGAACGTTTACCGGGTGCGCCCCCTGCCCCGGTTCGCCACGCCCGCCATGCACCAGGCGGGTAGCGACAGGGTCGCCTTCGGTCAAAGGGCTGAAGCTGGCCGTCTCGGCGGCGTTCATTTGCGCGATCAACCCGGTTTCCCACGCCAGATAGCGGCGAGCGGCGTCCTTGTTACCGGCATGGCGGTCGTGCACGAAAAACAGGAAGTCGATGCAGGCGGCGTCCGGGAGTGAATCATCGCCCTCGACGGACGGCCAGTCGGCCAGCAGCGACCGTGGGAACAGCCGCGCTGACTGGCGCTGGGCGTCAGGCAACTCGCTAATGGCCAGCTCAGCCACGCGCGGGTCATCGGCGATCAGTACCAGGCGTCGTGTTTCTGCACTGACCTGCGCCGCCAAATGCGGGCGGATGGCCCACTGCGCGCCTTGCAAGTGGCTTTTGCGGAACGCCGTGCTCGGGCGCAGATCCAGCAGCAAAGCACTGTCCAATTCGCCGGCGCTGGCCTCGGCCAACGTTACCGCAAGCGCCGGTGCCACCGGTAACGCCAGCCCGCTGGCCAGCCCCTCTTGCAGCACATACGCCTCGTGGCCCATCTGCCGCAACCAACTGGCCACTACCGGTGCTCGCACGCCATCGTCATCAAAAAGCACCACCTGCGCCTTGCGCACACCCAGGTACAGGTCAGTGCCCTGGATCAACTGCCCGCCAGGGCAATGCTGGGCGCCCGGCAGGCTGCCGGCGGCGAATTCCTCAGGGGTACGCACATCGCACAGAAACAGCGTGCGCTGCGCGTGCTGCTGCCACTGGCGCACTTGCGCAGCCGTCACCCATTGCACACCGGCTTTGCGCGCCAAAGCATCGGCCCGCGCCTGCTGTCGCGCCAGCGCCGCGCCGCTGTGCGCGGGGTAAGCGCGAGCGCTGCCGTGTTCCAGCGGCAGGTCCACCAGGTACCAGCCCTGGGTGCCGTTTTCCAGGGCATATACGGGGTTGTCGATACCCAGGTTGAGCAACGTCTGCGCACCAATGATGCTGCGTGTTCGCCCGGCGCAGTTGATCACCACTGGCGTGTGCGGGTCGCTGACCAGGTCGTCCAGTCGATAAGCGAGTTCACCGTTTGGGCAGCACGTGGCACCTGGGATGTTCATCTTGGCGAACTCCTCCAGCGGCCGGCCGTCAAGCAGCACCAGCGGCTTGCCTTGGCGCTGCCATTCGGCCAGTTCCTGCGCACTGATGCGCGGCGTATGGCAGGCATGCTCGATCAGCTCGCCAAAGGCCTTCGATGGCAGGTGCACCCCTGCAAACAGTTCGAACCCCGCCGCCTGCCAGCCCTCGCTGCCCCCCTCGAGCCTGTGCACGGCGCTGTAGCCCAGCGCCTGCAGACGCTCGGCGCCGCGCCGGGCAAGCTCGCCGCCGTCAGCGTCGTAGATCACCACCCGCACCGCAGGGTTCGGCGCCAGGCGCGGTGCTTCGATTTCCAGCCGGCTGTACGGCAGGTTGACGGCATAGAACAGGTGAGCTTCGCCGTACTGGCCATGCTCGCGCAGGTCGAACAGGGCGATTTCCTGGTCGTCGAATAGCCAGGTGTGCAGCAGCGCGGGGGTGATGCTCGGGGTCATGGGACGCAGTCCGTGGTCGTTGGGGGGGTGGGGTTCAAGTTGGTAGACTGTTGTGGCTGGGCCGGCCTCTTCGCGGGGCAAGCCCGCTCCTACAGGGACAGCGCAAGGCGCAGACTTCACGCCATCCTGTGGGAGCGGGCTTGCCCCGCGATGCTTCACAGCCCGTATGCAGCAATCGAGGGCGCCATATGCGATTTGTTGTAGTTCACCACGCTGCCGTCGTCCTTGACCCCGTAGCGGTTTTCCAGCGACTCCAGCGGCCGCCCGTACAGGTGAAAGTGCAAGGTCGGGCTGTCGCCTTCCACGCGGATGCCGTGCAGGTCTTCACCGAGAAACGCCACCGGCGTACCCGGCTGCACCACCACCTCGCGCTCCAGCACAAGGCTTGCCCGGGCTGGGTCCCGGCCATCGTCTTCGCGGCGGTACACGCGGTTCAGCTCCTGGCCCTCCACGGCCACGATAATCGCCCAGGTTTCATGGTTGTGCGGCAGGGTCGCCTTGCCGGGCAGCAGCGAGTTGACATACAGCGTTGGCGACTCGCCGTCGTCGTTCAACCGGTAGCGAAACTGCGTTTCGCCGGTCGCGGCATCCGGCGCCGGGAAGCGTTCGAAGTTGAACAGCTCGCGGTGCTCGGCAAGCCCCTCGAGCAGGCTGACAATCTGCTGCAAGGCCGCGCGGTCGACGCCACGCTCATGGATGGCGCGCACCTGCGCCAGAAACGGCTGAATCACGGATTCACGGGACATAGCTGGGGTTCTCTGGTTATGGGGTCATACGCTGAGGCTGTAGCGCCCCAGGTTGCGGTACACATCGGGCGCCGGGCGGCTCGGGCGTTGGCCGCCCTGCCCCAGCGCATGCTGCAGGAAGGTGCGGGTACGCTCGTGGACCGGGTCGCCAAATATCTGTGCAGCGCTGCCGTGCTCGACGATGCGGCCATGCTCGGTGAAATACACCTGGTCGCTGATCTCCTCGGCAAAGCGCATCTCATGGGTGACCAGCACGCAGGTCATGCCCTCTTCGGTGAGCTCGCGGATCACCGCCAGCACCTCGCCAACCATCTCCGGGTCCAGCGCCGAGGTGACCTCGTCGAACAGGATCAGCTCTGGCCGCATCGCCAACGCCCGGGCAATTGCCACGCGCTGCTGCTGCCCGCCCGACAGCTCACCGGGAAAGGCCGCTGCCTTGTGGCCCAGCCGCACTTTGTCGAGCAACGCCAAGGCCTGCTCACGGGCCTCGTTGCGGTTGCGGCCAAGCACCTTGGTCGGGGCGATCAGCAGGTTTTCGAGCACGCTCAGGTGCGGGAACAGGTTGTACTGCTGGAACACAAAGCCAACCTGCTTGCGCAATGCGATCAGCTCGGCCTCACCGCGCAATTGATCGACCTGGGTCTGGCCAATGCGGATGCTGCCAAGCTGGGGCCGCAACAAGCCGGTCAGGCAACGCAGAATGGTCGACTTGCCCGACCCCGACGGGCCGATGATCGATACCGCCTGGCCTTTATGCACGTCAAGGTCGATGCCCCGCAGCACTGGGTTGTCAGCAAATGCCAGGTGCACGTCACGCAGCTGGATCAAAGGTTCAGAAGGCATAGCGGCGCTCCAGGCGTTGGGTCAGGCGGGCGATCGGGTAGCAATAAGCAAAGAACAACGCCAGCACGCTGAAGTACACCAGCACTGTGAAGCCGCTGCGGTTGACGGTGTTGGCGGCAATCTGCGCGCTGTCGATCAGGTCGTGTACACCCACCAGCGAGGCCAGCGCCGTGCCCATGGTCACCACCGCGTACAGGTTCATCCAAGGCGGCAGCATGCGCCGCAGGCATTGCGGCAAAATGATCGAGCGCAAGATCTGCCCACGGCTGAAGGCCAGCGAACGCGCAGCCTCCCACTGGGTGGCCGGGATTGAGGCCACCGCACCGCGAAAAATCTCTGCCACGTTGGCGCTGGCTGGCAATGCCAGGCCCACGGTGACCTTGAGCCAATCAGGGAAGGCCACCCAGGTGCTGCCGACCTGGATATCGAACGGGAATACGTAAGACGTGAAATAGATCAGCACCAGCCAAGGCGCATTGCGAAACACTTGCACCCACAGCCGTGCCAGCGCCCGCACTGGCGCCAATGGCGAGAGCAACAGCAGGCCCACCAGCAGCCCCAGCAGCGTGCCCAGGCCGATGGCGCCGACGCTCATCTGGATATTCTGCAGCAGGCCCATGCCCAGCGTTGGTGCCCAGTGCCACAAGGTGGCAAGGTGTTCAGTTGCCATAGCCAGGCATCCTCAGGCGCGCTTCCACAGCGCGGCCGGCACAGTTGACGGCAAAACTCAGCAGCCCGTAGAAGGCCAGAATGAGGATCATCAGCTCGATGACGTTATCGCCCTGGGTCCAGATCATGATCGAGGCGTAGGTGATGTCGTTGACGGCGATGGCCGAGGCCACGGCGGTCATTTTCACCAGGTCGATCAGGTTGTTGACCAGCGCCGGCAAGGCAAAACGCACCGCCAGCGGCAACTGCACCTGGAACAACTGCTGGCGGCGGCTGAAGGCCAGTGAGCTGGCGGCTTCCAGGGTTACCGCAGGCACTGCCTCGATACCTGCACGTAGCGCTTCGGCATGGAACGCGCCCTTGTGCAGCGAAATCACCAGCACCACCCAGGCGAAAGGTGTCATCGGGTTGGCGTTGCCCAGGCTCTGGTTGATCAGCATGTTAAGCACCAGAAACGCGCAGTACAGCTGCACCAAAGTTGGCGTATTGCGCGTGACTTCGATAAACGCCCGCGCCGGCCACTGCAACCAGCGCCGCGCCGAGGTCACGGCCGCCGCCAGCAGCACGCCCACCAGCAGGCTGCCGACAATGCTCCACAGGCACAGCCACAGCGTGGTCAGCGCGCCGTCCAGCAGCTTGCCGCTGGCATGGCTTTCGAGCAGAAAGCTGTAGTTCAGTCCGAGCCGGGCCAACTGCCCGACCAGAACGTGCAAAAGCTCGCTCATCAGGCGCCTTCGCCCTGCAGCTTGGCGCGCAGTTCAACCAGCGCAGGCGATGCTGGGGTGATGTGGTTGGCCTGCTCACGCTCGATCAGCCAGCCGCTGCGGTGCCATTGCTTGACGAACGGGTCCAGGCGTTGCTGGGTGTCGGTTTCGCCCAGACGGGTCCAGATAACCGATGGCGCCGGGTTCAGCTCAGGGGCCAGGGCGCGGTAACCGCTCCACTCGCCGCCCTTTGCCAGTAGCGGGTTGATCAGCGTGGCATCGTGCACGGCAGCTACGCAGTTGTTGCCGCGCAGGGCCAACAGCGATTCGGCGGAGGTCTTGAAGGCTTTCAGGTCAGCGCCCAGGTCGAGCAACGCCTGGGTGTAGCTGCTGCCCTGGGAGGTGCACACCGGCTGGCCTTTGAGGTCGGCCCAGGTTTTTACCGGGCTGCCCTTGGCCAGCGCGGCGGTGCCGCCGACGCGGTAGAACGGCGTCGGCACGTGGCCTAGCAGCTTGTCGCGCTCTGGCGTCCATTCCATGTTGGCGATCAGCAGGTCGACCTTGCCCTGCTGCAAAAACTGCACGCGGTTGGCAGGCTGCACGGCAACCAGGTCTACTGGCACGCCGAGCTGGCGGGCCAGATCGCGCGCCAAGTCAACACTGAAGCCCACCGGCTCACGGGTGGCCGGGTCGATAGCGCCGAACGGCCCGCCCGACAGCACCACGCCCACCGACAATTTGTGACGCTGCTGGATCTTGTCCAGGGTGGCATCGGCCTGGGCCAGGCCGCTGGCGGCCAAGGTGGAGCTGGCGAGCAGCGTGGCGAACAACCCGCGACGGGCGACGGTGGACAGCGACATGGTGGGGTTCCTCATCCCGGCAGCCGGAACATCCGGCCAATGAGGGCGCATGCTAGGAAGTTGCCGGGGCAAGGGGAAATTCAAATAACGACTATCGTTATAACTGTCAGGTTATAGCCATTAAAAAATCCGGTTATAAGCCGGTAAATAAAGGCTTCCACTATTGATCCATTCCACAAGCGCCGACAAACACATAACAAATCTTTATGCTTTAGCGCTACCCCGTGATGTAAAACGTGGGAGCGGGCTTGCCCCGCGATAGCGAGCCAAAATAACCACAGGCCCCACCCAATGACCGAACCCGCCCTGGACCTTGAACTGCTACGCACCTTTGTCGCCATCGCCGACCACCCAAGCTTTGCCGAAGCCGGCCGCCACCTGGCGCGCACCCAGGCCTCGGTGAGCCAGCACATGCAGCGCCTGGAACAACAGGTGGGCGTAACGCTGTTGCGCAAGCAAGGCCGCCACAAGTCGCTGACCGATGCTGGCCGGCAACTGCTGCGCCATGCCCGGCAAATGCTCGCGCTCAACGACGAAGCCCTGGCTGGCCTGCGCCAGGACGGGCCAAGCGGCGTATTGCGGATCGGCTCACCGCACGATATCGCCGACACCATCCTGCCCCCTTTGCTCAGCCATATCGCCCGCTCGGCGCCCAGGTTGCGCCTGGAAATCGACGTCGGTCGCAGCCCCTTTCTGATGGACGACCTGCAACGCGGCAAGATCGACATGGTGATATCGACCCGCACCGCGCCTGGGCTTGAGGGTTTTGCCTTGCGCACCTCGCCGGTGTGGTGGGTTTGCGCAGCGCAGTACCAGCATCTCCCCGGCGAGCCTCTGCCACTGGTGCTGGTGGACGAGCCCAGCCTGTATCGCAAGCTTGCGCTGGAGGCGCTGGAGCAGGCCGGCATCGCCTGGCGCCAGGCCTATCGGGCATCCAACCTGATTGGCGTCAAGGCGGCGGTTCGCGCAGGCTTGGGCATCACGGCACGCAGCCAGGAAATGGTCGGGCCGGACATGCGCGTGCTGGGGCAAAGCGATGGGCTGCCGCCGCTGCCGGACGTTACCTATTACCTTTGGGTACGGGCCAACACGGTCAACCCGCTGGTCCGCCAGGCCTACGCGATGCTGCGCAGCAATGCCAGCGCTTAGCTGCGGTTGCAATCGCCGTTGAACCGCTGCATGGTCAACGCCACGCTCGCCACTGACCCGAGGCACTGATGAAGATCATCGCCGGCCAGCCCACCGACGAACTGGAGCTACCCTTCACCCCGCCACTGGACTGGGCGCGCATGCTGCGCTTTTTCACCGGCCGCGCCACCGGCGGCGTGGAGACCGTGCAGGGCGAGGTCTACTACCGCACCCTCAGGCTTGCCAGCGGCGATGGCCTGCTCAGCGTGCACCGAGACCCTGCCCGCGACTGCCTGATCGTACGCGTCGACGGCGAAGCCAGCCGCGCCTTGGCCGAGCTGCAGCCACGCCTGGCGCGGCTGTTCGACCTGCACACCCAGCCGCAGGCGGTGCGCCAGGGCCTGGCCCAGGACCCTTGGCTGGCCGGGCTGGTGGACGCAGCGCCCGGCCTGCGCGTGCCAGGTGCCTGGTCAGGCTTTGAGCTGGTGGTGCGCACCATCATCGGCCAACAGGTCAGCGTCAAGGCCGCGACCACCATCACCGGCCGCCTGGTCGAACGCACCGGCATACCGGCCAACGCCCCCGCCCACCTGGGCATCCCCTGGCACTTCCCCACCCCGCAGGCGGTCGCTGAAGCCAATCTGGACCGTATCGGCATGCCGACGCGGCGTGTCGCTGCACTGCAGAATTTTGCCAGTGTGGTTGCCCAGGGCGAATTACTGATCGACAGCGAGCAACCCGACACGCAAACCCTGCGCCGCCAACTGCTCGGCCTGCCCGGCATCGGCCCGTGGACCGTGGAATATGTGGCGATGCGCGCCTGGCGCGACACAGACGCATGGCCAGGCACCGACCTGGTGCTGATGCAGGCCATCAGCAGACGCCTGCCCGCGCTTGCAAGCAAGGCCAGCCAGGCCCGGCATGCCGAAAGCTGGCGGCCTTGGCGGGCTTATGTGGCGATGCACCTGTGGAACGAAATTGCAGATCAGCTGGGTGCTGCGCGTGGGGGATGAAGCGTACAACTGCGCGCTACAGTGGCAGCCAAACAGGCATGGCTCGATCCCTCGGACCTGAGATGTGGAACGTGCGCAGAATACGTCACACTGTGGCACTCTCCCAAGCGCACAGACACTCGAAACGGAGCCCTGCACATGGAAGTACGTTGCACCTCGCTGGACGAAGTCCGGCAACACATCGATGAAATCGACCGTTCGATCGTCGCCCTACTCGCAAGACGCGGCAATCTGGTCAACCAGGCTGCGGCCTTCAAGCAGACCACCGATGACGTGCGGGCGCCGGCTCGGGTTGAGCAGGTGATCGGCAAAGTTCGCGCAATGGCCGTGGAATCCGGGGCCAGTTCAGACGTGGTTGAAAAAGTATATCGGGCGCTGATCGCTGCGTTCATCGCGCAGGAATTGCAGATCCACGCAGGCAAAGACGCGCCCGCTCGTCTCCCCGGATCTGCGCAGCTTTAAGTCTTACTAACGGCATGACTTCTCAGGTGCCCCATGACCGATGCGCAACACAGCCCTATGGGCTAATGCCAGTCAATTAAGCCCATAGGGGCCGCTTCGCGGCCCATCGCGGGGCAAGCCCGCTCCCACAGAATGTATGAACAGTGCCTTCGTGGGAGCGGGCTTGCCCCGCGATGGGCCTAACTGACTAGCATTAACCCTTGGGCGGTTTTTCTGATCTTCCTGCGCCTGGGGCTGACCGCTTGCCCGCCCCCCGTTACACACCTGGGCTATTTTCGCGAAGAGTTCCTGGCCAGGCGCAAGTGGCTGAGTGCGCGCAGCGCAGGCGGTCCCTGGGCCGCTGCTCACTTTTTTGCAGCCTTTCTCGGAGCCTCGATGAATCACACACCGCAAGACGCTGCCCTGGCGCTGCTGGCCTTGGTTGCCTTGATGTTCTGGAGGCTGCGACCATGGTTGGTGGTGCTGAGCGGCGGCCTGCCGGGCGGGCTGTGGATGAGCGGTAGCAAACCCCAGTCCAGCCCATAGTTGTACGACGTCATTTGACGCGACTTGCAAAAATCCTGATGATTGCTCGCGCACCCGGCTGGCTAGCCGCGCGCCTGCGCCGGAGCGTCCCTATAAGAACAATCAGGATTTCCCAATGCCCTCTCGCCCGTCACAGTCCCCAGACCGCCGTCACTTCCTGAAGCAATCGTTGACCCTGGCAGCCGTTGCTGCTGGCGCTGCCAGCCTGCCGCGTATCGCCCTTGCAGGCGAGGCCATCAGCCAGCGCTACCCCGATCCGATGATCGAGGTGATAGACGACAGCTTCACCCAGTACCGCATCTTCAACGCAGGCGTCGAGCGCCTGGCCACCGGCATGTACTGGGCCGAAGGCCCATTGTGGGTGGGCGACGGACGTTACCTGCTGTTCAGCGACGTACCCAACAACCGCATCATGCGTTGGGACGAAATCAGCGAAAGCCTGGGCGTCTACCGGCACAATTCCAACTATTCCAATGGCCTTGCGCGCGACCTGCAGGGCCGCCTGATCGTCTGCGAAGGCTCCACCACCAGCAGCGAAGGGCGCCGCGTCACTCGCACCGAGCACGATGGCAGCATTACGGTGCTGGCCGACCATTTCGAAGGCAAACGCTTCAACTCGCCCAACGACGTGGTAGTCAAGAGCGATGGTTCGGTGTGGTTTACCGACCCGCCGTTCCAGATGGGCAACAACTATGAGGGCCACAAGCTCAAGCCAGAGCTGCCGGACGCTGTGTACCGGATTGACGGCCAGAGCCTGAAGGTGACGCAGGTCATCAAGGACTTCTCCGGGCCGAACGGCCTGTGTTTCTCGCCTGACGAAAAAAGCTTGTATGTGATCGAGGCACGCGCCAAGCCCAATCGGCTGGTGTGGGCTTATACGGTCAATGCCGACGGCACGCTGGGCGAGCGCCGCAAGCACATCGAGGGCACAGGTTTCGGCGCGCTGGACGGCATGAAGTGCGATGAAGACGGCAACCTGTGGTGCGGCTGGGGCAGCCCGGGCGTTAAAGAAGCCAACCCGGAGCTGCTCGATGGGGTACGGGTATTCAACCCGCAAGGGGTCGCTATCGGCCATATCCACTTGCCGGAGCGCTGCGCGAACCTGTGCTTCGGCGGCGCTGCTGGCAACCGCCTGTTCATGGCCAGTTCCCGCTCGATCTATGCGCTGTACGTCAATACGCGCGGCGCAAGGCTGCCGAGCACTCAGGCCAGCTGAATGAACACTGCATAGCCGCCCAACAGCACCCAGAAACCAAGGAAGATCCACGGCGTGCGCAGCGAGAACATCAGCGACTTGCGGTGCCCGTCGCGGGAGGTTTCGGCTTCGCTGAACAACGGCGATTCATCATACGCAAGCCCCATCAGCGGCTCGCTGCGCAGCAGGTTGCTTTGCTTGACCTGCCAGTGATCGATGATGCGGTAGGCCGCGCGGATGCCTGGCCAGGCGTTGAGCGAGCTGAGCACGCCGAGCGCTGCCAGGAACGCTGGAACCATCAGGGTGAACATCTCGCCCCAGCTTTCGTTGAGGTTGCCCATGGCCGACACAAAGGCGATGACCAGGAAGGACTGCGCGGCAAGGTAGGCGTCAGTGCGGTTGGCCAGGATGCTGGTTTCGTATTGGATCTCGCGCCGATAGAAGTCCAGCCGCTCCTTGGGCGAGCCAAACATCCGGGCATTGTGTTCGTTGACCTCCTCTTCGGGGGTGGTCGGGGTGATGATCCGCGGCACGCGCAGGCTCCAGTGACAGGGTGACCTGGAGTAGAAGCATGGGCAGTGGCAAAGATTCAGTGCAATCGACTCAGTGGTTAACCCCTCACTCTCTGGTTATCGTGCGGAGCCCTGCTTTCGTGGCGAGCGGGCTTGCCTCGCTCGCCACAAACAGCCCGCTCGCCAAAAGGGTATGCCCGAACCTGAGAATGGGCACAGCAGGCCTGGCCTCCTCCCTCCCAAGACTGGTCGGGATACCTGATCGGCAATAAAAAGGTGCTTTGACACCCCCGCCCGCACACCTCGTAGCTCTCAGCAGCACTTACTCTACTGGACTGAGTTTAATGGCAATTTCCTTTAGGCCGTCTTTCAAAGATTTTTCAAGCTTGGCATCATTAGATTTTCCAAGATCCGCAAAAATCTCATACTTGATCTCATTATCAGCGTTCAGCCATCGGATACTAGTAAACCTAGTATTTCCACGCGTCGCCACAGCCTCTTTTATCAAGGGACTGCCACGCTCTTGCTTCTTCACATAATCATCATCAAAAATTATTACTTTCTGAGTCAACGGCACTTTATAATCGCTTTCATAGCTAACCAAATAGCTGTTCGCACACAAATATACAGACATCACACCATTCAATCCCCCTCCTTTTTTCTCCACGCCAGAGGGCGCCTGATTCTCAAGCTTACAACCCAGTTTCTCGATCATCGTCCTAGAAGGAGACTCTAGAACCACTTGTTCATTCCGCCTCCCAGACTCAAATTTTGCCTTAGATACCGCTTCATTAAATTGTTCAAAAGTTGGGAACTCAGGTGCTTTAACCGACCTTGCGCTTACCGAAGAGCGCATAGCCTCGAGGCGCTTCTCAAACCTTGCGTTGCCGGTAAGCGGCTCAATCTCTAACTTAGCAAAAGCAAACGATGGAACAAAAACAAACAGCACAACAAACAGCACAACAAACAACTTATTTCTCATATCACCACTCCGACAAGTTACAGGACGTAGCCTCGGTACTCTTACATGGCGTTACATGAGCTATACTTTGCGGCGTCCATCCATTCTCACAGATCTCCTCCGTCAGATATTTATTATCGCTCTCTTTATCTTGCATACCCGCCCAGTGGGTACCCTCCACATACCAACCACTATTACCGCAAAACCCGCAGCCTGCGTACGAGCGGCCAGTCAACGTTTCCTCGGCCTCGAAGAAACGATACTCACCAGTAAGCTCGTTGGTTTGCATCGAGTCTGTAGCCAACATCCACATTTGTATAGGATCCCAACTGACCGACTCATTGAAACCAGCCACACAGTTCGCGCGGGAAAACATCCCAACACCTGCCTGTAAATTTCCACAGAACACCATCGCAACCACAAAATAAAAGTATACTAATCCGCCCTTCATACTTGAACCCCCATACACAGCAACTATCAGTTCACCACAGAATTCACTTTCTCATATACCTGGAACCGCAGCCATTAAGTCCGCTGGCGCAACGACTAATCAGACCTCCAAGGCAACGCTTTCCAAGGGTGCCTTCCAATACCTTTCGCGCACCGCACGCGCACATTGAAACGTATCGGAATACCTTTTTTTCAGAAGAACAATTTTTCAAATTATTTCAATGACGTAGACGCCGCCGAAAACCACAATTTAACCAGATCAGAAATTACACTCAGTTGGAAACCTGATGACCTACATATATATTCGGATGGATTTTAATTTTTATCTCGCTTTGCCCGCGATAGCCGCTGACTACAAGCCGCTAAATAAGAATTTCGCTAACCTTGGAGGTAAGCCGCTACACCCTCTGTGACGGTACTCCATCCTCGTCTGCAACGTGATCCGCCCTTATCGCTGAGAGCCTAGCGCAGTCGTCGCGGCGAGCGGTCTTGCCCCGCGTTGGGCTGCAAAGCAGCCCTGAATACTCAATTGTCGGCATAGATCTCGCAATAGAGCTGTGCGAGGGCTGCTTCGCAGCCCAACGCGGGGCAAGCCCGCTCGCCACAAACAGCACGTTTGCCACAGGGGGATGTATGGGCCTGAGATTGGGCACAGCCTACCCCTCCCAAGCCCGGTCCGGATCCTTCGGCTTGCGCTCGCCGTGCCCTCGCGCAGCTTTCTGCGCGGTGGAATCATGGCCCGTACCGGTAGAGCCGTCCGGGCGCCGGGCGTCGTTGTCTCGCTCCTGCTCACCTTGTGTGTCTGGTTTCTGGTCTGGCTTGCTCATGGTGCCCTCCTACCCTTTGCTGTGTTCTGGCGACGTCGGCCCGGTGCCGCGCTTGATGCCGCGTGGCCCTGCGATGCCCCAGATACCCAGGCCGACCACAGGCAACGCAACCAGCACCAACGCCCACATGATCTTGGTAGCGTCGGACTTGTCACTGCGAAACACGCTGACAATTGCCCACACATCGATCAACAAAATGATCACCACCAGGGCGATCCAGAAATACGTCACGGGTTCATTCATGCTCTTTGCTCCTGCTCAGGGGTTTTGCCTCTGTCATTAGAGGAAGCCACCGCTCTGCACAAAGTTCAGCGCAACTGCCCATGGGTCATCTGCCGCCACCCATCTGCACTGAACCATTGCCCCGAATCCCACGTCCATCGCAAAACAACTCGCGAGAACGCACCATGGCGCCGGCACCCGTACTGCAAACACTCGACTACCTCAAAGCCAACAAACTGCTGCTGACCACCGCAGAATCCTGCACCGCCGGCAGCATGGTCGCGCTGCTGGCGCAGGTGCCCGGCACCGGTGAGGTGCTTGAGAGTGGCTATGTGGTGTACGCCCCCAGCGCCAAGCAGCGCCTGCTCGGAGTCAGCCCGGTCACCATCGAGCGATACGGCCTGACCAGCGAGGCGGTGGCGTGGGAGATGGCGCTGGGCGCGCTAAAGGACAGCCAGGCAACGGTTGCCATTGCCACAACAGGCGTCTCCGGGCCTGCGCCCGAAGGTGGCGTGGCGCCGGGCACCCTGTGTTTTGCCTGGGCATTCGCCGGGGAGCCACTGGCGGTGTTTACTCGCACTCAGCGG
Source organism: Pseudomonas farsensis (assembly GCF_014268805.2). Lineage (GTDB taxonomy): Bacteria > Pseudomonadota > Gammaproteobacteria > Pseudomonadales > Pseudomonadaceae > Aquipseudomonas > Aquipseudomonas farsensis. Next base: position 1,623,734 of record NZ_JABWRF020000001.1, on the reverse strand, counting down.
TTTTTTGGCACACGCGAAGAAGTCATGCACCAAGGTGCACTGTACGGGCTAGGCAAGCTTGCCCATTACCACCAGCGCTGGCTGCGCGGTGAACGGGCGTGATGCAGCGGTAGTCACAAGGCCAGGGGATTGCGCATCCCCCGGCACGGGATTGACTCAGGCGTCATCCGTGGTGGTAGAGAATTTCCTCACATCCACCGGTGGCGCCACGAACTCCGGGCCCTGCCCTGATGGGCGCCAACGCACATTGGCTAAACCATAGCGCTCGGCCATGGGCCGGCTGACCTTTTTGATCTTGTGCTGACCGAACCTGGGAATGATCCCCACCCCGGCGTCACAACTTGCCCAATGCCAGGCTTCGGCATTGTCCATGCGCTCCAGCCGGATGATGAAAGTCCGGAATTCCCCATGTAGCTCGTACTCGATCACATACAGTTGCTGTCCCGCCATCGGACTCTCCTCCATCGATTCACGGTCAATGGAGCAGGCGTGTGCAGAAAAAATTCACTTAATTTGACCAATCGGTCATACGGCATTTTGCCACCGCGGGTTCTTGCCCGGGCGACTGCGCACCAGACGCCTGCCGGTGATCATCCTTTTTGAACCTTGCTGTTTGCACCCAACTCCACCCTAGGCAACCGTGATTTCAACCCAGCCCGCAGAGGTGCTTCATGAATGCTATCGAACTGCTGACCAACGACCACAAGCTGGTGAAGAAACTGCTCGAAGAATTGTCGGCCACTACCGAGCGCGCCGTAAAGAAACGCGCCGAGTTGCTGCAGCGTATCGAGCAGGAAGTGCGCATTCACACGCAACTTGAAGAAGAGATCCTGTACCCGGCGATCAAACAGGCCGGTGGCAAGGAAGAAGCCAAGATGTACTACGAAGCCAAGGAAGAACACCGCACCGTCGATTCGCTGGTGATGCCGGACCTGCTGGAAACTGACACGGGCACCGTGGAATTTGCCGGCCGCGTCAAGGTAATGAAGGAGCTGCTCGAACACCATATCGAGGAAGAGGAAAGCGAGTTGTTCCCAACGGCCCGCAAGCTGTTGGGCAAGGACGCGCTGGAGGCAATGGGCCAGGCCATGGAGGCGCAGAAAAAACTGCTCAAGGGCGAGCAACGCGCCGCCTGAGCCAACCCTGAATGCCGCCCACCGAGGAGCCGATCATGGCCGACCCCAAGCACCCCGACCCGTATGTTGATGACGTCCCGCAAGACCCTGGTGAGCCTGTGCCCAAACCTGCGCCTGAAACAGAAGCACCGGAGTGGCCCGAGGGCCAGGTGCCGCCTGAAGAGCAGTCGGATGGTTGATCGCTAGGGTCTCAAGGCTGGTGCACGCCTGTTCGGGCCTCATCGCAGGCTGTCGCCAGCTCCTACAGGCGTTGAGCCAGACGCCGATATCGCACTGACGCGGTCTCTGTGGGAGCTGGCGACAGCCTGCGATGAGGCCTGGACAGTATTGATCAGCCTCCGATGCCAAATACAGCAGCGTTCTACAGGCTGTCCACCAACTGCAGGCTGTCACGCCCGCTGCGCTTGGAGGCATACAGCAGCACGTCGCCCTGTTCGATCAACGCAGCCAGGCTTGCCGGAGGACGGTCGAACAGGTTGGCGCCAATACTCAAGGTCACAGGTTCCGGCGTAATACAGGTTTGCGCCGCCAACTGCTGGAATTGGCGGCGCAAGGTGGTTGCCAGCGCCTCGATCTGCACCCGCGAAGCACCGCCAACCAAGATTACGAACTCATCACCCCCCAGCCGCGCAGCAATCGCCCGCTCCGGCAACAGGCTGCGAATCATCTCGCTCAAGGCAATCAGCAAGCGGTCCCCCGCAGGGTGGCCGTGATAGTCGTTGACCAGTTTGAAATGGTCGATATCGATCAGCAACAATGCCCCCGGGCTTACCGGGGTCACCGTGGCAAGCAGGCTGGGCGCCCGGACTTCAAGGGCGCGGCGGTTGTACAGCGCGGTCAGCGGGTCACGCGCTGCCAAACGCTCGATACGCTCCTCGCGGCGGTAACGCACAGTGCCGGTCATCGACAGCGCGATCAGCATGATCGCCATGGCCCCTTCGACCAGCGATATCTGGATGATCAGCCCGCGGAACGCCATCAAATCTATGAAGGTGCCAGGCACCAGCGGTGGCAAGGTCTTGGCCAGGTAAAACGAGCCGTGCAACAGCAACACATAGCGCAACTGCACTGCCCCCACGCTTAGCGACTTGCCATGCGGGCGCAAAAGCACACTGGCATGCAGCGTCAACAGCGCCACCAGCAGCGAGTTGACCACCAGAAACGTCTTCGACCACTGCGCCCAGTCCGGCAGCAGCAACAAACCGCCCCATGCGGGTATCGCCAGGTACCAGGCCCTGGACAAGCGCGTCTCGGTAAACCTTGAAACGCCCAGCAGAAACAGCCAATGGGCGCACACCAACATGCCGTTGGCAAACCAGATACCGATGAACAAATAGCCGCTGCCACGCATCAGCGCCAGGCTTGATCCGATGCTGATAGTGGCAAAACCTGCGCTCCAGCACAGCAGCGAAGGCTCGCGCACACTGCCCCACTCAACGGCCAGGTACAAAGCTGCAGCGGCCGCCAGGGCGATAGTGAGCGTGAGCATGGTGAAAGCGTCGAACGCCATGGAAAGAGCTGCCTGTAACGTTTGGTGCGGTGGGTGATTGTAAGCGCTGGGAGGGATTTTAGCTGCGCCGAATGATATCTAAATGATGGCACCCCGTCGGGAAACCTATTCACTCGAGTGCGCGGGCGCGACAGCATACCGGGGAATGTGCGCAAAGCCAGTGCTGGCGCGCTGTGGGTGAGAAATAAACCGGCGACAGGGCCTGCACACGCGGTCAGGGCAGCATGGCCATCTGCTCTTGCATCAGCAGCACCAGTGCACCCTCTTCCAACGGGTGGCTAAGGAGGAAGCCCTGCACTTCATGGCACTGGTCGTCGTTTAGCAGCGCCAACTGCTCGACAGTCTCCACACCTTCAGCGGTGACCGTCATGCCCATGGCGTTACCCAGGTTGATGATGGCCTGCACCACACTGCGGTCGCTGGCGCTGCGGCCCAGCGACTGGATGAAGCGCTTGTCGATCTTGATACTGTCGAACGGGTAAGTGCGCAGGTAGCCAAGCGAGGAATAACCCGTGCCGAAGTCGTCCATGTTCAGCCGCACGCCCAGTTCCTTGAGCGCATTCATGGTATGCAAGGCGCCCTCGACGTCGTTGAGCATGACCCCTTCGGTGATTTCCAGCTCCAGGCGGTGCGCCGGCAGCCCGCTGGCACGCAGGGCATCAGCCACATCACGGACCACATCGCTGCGGCTGAACTGCGCAGGCGACATGTTCACCGACACGGTCACCGCCAGCGGCCAGTGACGGGCGCTGGTGCAGGCATCAAGCAGCACCTGGTTGCCTAGCAGCACGATCAGGTCGGACTCCTCAGCCAAGCCGATGAACTGGTCAGGCCGCATCAGGCCATGCTGGGGGTGCTGCCAGCGCACCAGAGCCTCGACCGACGCCACCTGCACGCCATCGACGCTATAGCGGGGCTGAAAGTGCAGCACCAGTTCGCCACGGTCGATGCCCTCGCGCAGTTCGCGCTCAAGGGTACGTTTTTCCAGCACTGCCGCGTTGAGCTGCGCCGAGAAATAGCGCCAGGTGTGCTTGCCGGCCTGTTTGGCGCTGAGCAAGGCGACGTCTGCATAGCGAATCAGGTCACTGGCGGGGCCTGGGTAGTCGGATGCAAGGACCACGCCAACGCTGACGCCAATGCGCACTGTATGGCCCTCGACCAGCATGGGTTGCTCCAGCGCCTGTACCAGGCGGGCGCAAAAGCGGTCGACTTCAGGCTGCTTTCCTGGGCGGGCCAGTACCACGATGAACTCATCACCGCCAAGACGCGCGACCAGGTCGCAGTCGCGGGTGATGCGCCCCAGGCGGCCGGCCACTTCGATCAGCACCGCGTCGCCCGCTGGGTGACCGAGGCTGTCGTTGATCGGCTTGAAGTTGTCCAGGTCGAGCATCAGCAAAGCTTTGGCGTTTTCACTGCTTTCAAGGTAACGGAACAGTTTGTTGCGATTGGGCAGGCCGGTCAGGGCGTCGTGCAGCGACAAATGCTGGATCTGCGCATGGGCGGCCACTTCGTCGGTGATGTCACTGCTGGTGCCGCGATAGCCGTGGCAACGCCCGTCGCGCAGGATAGCCCGCGCCGAAAGGCGACAGATACGCTGCTGGCCTAGGTGGTCGTGGTATTGGCAACGCAGGCTACCGGTGGCAGCGGTGGCGGCAAGGCCCTGCAGCCAGTGCTCAATCTTGCCGGTGTCGCAATCGAGCAGCTCGGTAACCGGCTGGCCTAGCCAGGCCGTTACCTGCAGCCCGGTAAGCTCGCTGAAGCGGTCGGACAAATAGCTTACGCGCAGCTCGGCGTCGGTTTCCCAGATCCAGTCCGAGGCAGCCTCGGCTACCGCCTTGAAACGCTCCTCGCTGATTTGCAGGGCGCTGCGCGACAATGCCAACTGCTGGTGGCTGCGGTCGATCTCGCCGCTGGTGCGCATGGCCTGGCGGGCGATGAGCGCGACGAACACCAGCATCAGCAGCACGCCGAGCACCAGCGGTGGCAGCACCGTGCGCAGCAACTGCGTACCCGGCGCCTCGATATACCAGGTGAGCACATGGCCGCTGCCTTCGAGCGCCAGCATGCCCTGCCCGTCCCCGGTCGGCGGGCTGGCACTGGTGGCAAAGCCTGACAACCCCGCACTGCGCCCTAGCGATTCGAGCAAGCTGGCATCGAGCACCCGCACGAACACCAGCACCGCCCGCGAGCCGGGCAGATGGTGCGGCTGCGAGGGCGCGCGGATTACCGCTGCTGTGAACAGCGACGGCTGGCCGGCAAACAGCATGTACCCAGAGCTGGCCTGGTCCCGCTGGCCAGCCTTGTGCGCCAGTTCGACAATACGGCCGCTGTTGGCACTGTAGTGGGCAAGGGGTTGGTCGGTCAGTTGACCATCGACCATCGCGTAATGGGTGCCCTCGTCGTCGAGCACGAACACGCCTTGATAGCCGTCATCGCGGTAAAGGCTGGCGCCGATATTGTCCTCATCGTAGGCCCAGCGGGTATCGACCGTGCCGCTGAGGTGATCGTAGGCCGCTTGCCAGAAGGCATGGGTAAGGAGGAAGGTGCGCTCGTTCTTCTGCAACTGCGCCAAGGCGGATTCTGCATGGAAGCGGCTTTGCGCTGCTTCACGCTCATCCAGCCCTTGGGCAATGCGTAAAAAGGCCAGCAAGCCGATCAATAAAGCCAGCCCCAGCAGGCCGACAAAGGCCAGGGTCAGCCTGCGTACGACCTGGTTACGACTTTTGCGGGGCGGCTCGAGGCCGCTGTAGGTCGCTGCGTCCATTCAGTCACCATGGAGTCCGAGGGTTCCATTCTGGTGGACAGGTGTGCGGGAGCAGGGTTCAAGCAGATACGGGCAGCGCCCGCGCTGGCAAGAACCCAGCCCAATCGGGGTTGCTCAGTCTTCCAGCGGTTTGGGCGGCGCCGCAGGTTTGGCCGGTTTCGCAGGCTTGCTGTCCTTGGCCTTGCTCTTAGGTTCGGCCGGTGCTGCAGCCACCGGCTCTGGCGTGGTGACTGCCTGCTCGCTGGCGGGCAGTGCGTCAACGGCCTTGAAGATCACCTGCGGGTCGAGCTTCTCGCCACTGTCGTCATCCTTAAGCACATGACGCTCGCCGTCCTTGCCCACCAGAATCACCTTGGTGCCCTTGCTTGCCCCAAGCTTCAGCTCGCGGATCAACGCCATGGTGGTTTGCTGCTCAAGGTTCTTGTCTTCGCGCTTGCCCATCATTTGCGCAACGCTATAAAGCACCAGCCCGCGCTCTTTGAAACCAGCCTCGGTGGCCGGGTCTTTGATCGCTGCCTCCAGGCCGCGCAGGGTCGGGTCGGCGCTGCTGGGCGCAATCACCACCAGCGGCCGTGCCTTGCCCTGCTCTTTGGCCAAGGGCGCATCGCTGTCGGCGGCAAGCAACGGGCCGGCGCAAGCGAACAGAGTGGCGAGTGTCAGTGACCTGACGAGCATGGGCATCTCCTTTTCATTTCTTAATACTACGGGCCTTGGCGAAAGGTCCGACACGCAAGCCCTACATTACCGAAAGCATAGTCCAACGCCATGTTTTAACAGGCCCGGCGATTTCTGTCGGAGGTCGCGCGGGACACATGGCGACGTTCAGGCCCGTTGCTCTGATTCGCCAATGCCCATCTGGTTCCTTGGCCCAGGGCAATTTGCCCAGCGTCCTCAGAACAACGGCAACTGCTGATCGACCAAGGCGCTGAAGTCATCGCCCACAAACGGCAGGATGCCATCGGCCACCGGCTGCAACTGCCGGCTCAGGTAATGCTGGTGATCGATCGGCGACTGCAGGTTTTCCAGCGGTTCCGGGCCGCTGGTGGTGATCAGGTAGCTGATCCAGCCGCCGTTCTGGTACTGCCGCGGGCGGCCGAGGCGGGCGTTGTACTCGTCGGCTAGCCGCGCTGCACGTACATGCGGCGGAACGTTGCGCTGGTAGTCGGCGAGCGGGCGGCGCAGGCGCTTGCGGTACACCAGTAGCGCATCGTGTTCGCCGGCCAGCAGGCCGCGTACGGTATCGCACACATAATCGCGGTACGGCTGGTTGCGGAACACCCGGCCGTACAGTTCCTGCTGGAACTGCCGGGCCAGCGGCGACCAGTCGGTGCGCACTGACTCCAGGCCCTTGTAGACCATGTCCTCAGTGCCGTCTTCGCGCTGCACCAGCCCTGCGTAGCGCTTCTTGCTGCCCTCGTCGGTGCCACGAATGGTCGGCATCAGAAAACGCCGGTAATGGGTCTCGAACTGCAGCTCAAGCGCGCACGCAAGGCCCATGGTTTGTTGCAGATGGTGCGCCCACCACTGGTTGACCTCAGCCACCAGTTCCCGGCCAATGCGTGCAGCATCGGCTTCGGCGTGGGCGCCCTTGAGCCAGACGAAGGTGGAGTCGGTATCGCCGTAGATCACGTCGTAGCCACGCGCTTCGATCAGCAGACGGGTCTGGTGCATGATCTGGTGGCCGCGCATGGTGATCGAGGACGCCAGGCGCGGGTCGAAAAACCGGCAGCCGCTTGAACCAAGCACGCCATAGAAGGCATTCATGATGATTTTCAGCGCCTGCGACAGCGGCGCGTTGCCCGCCCGCTTGGCCGCCTCGCGCCCTTGCCATACGCGCTCGACAATGGCCGGCAGGCAATGATCGCTGCGCGAGAAACGGCCACCGCGAAAACCTTCGACCGAATGGGCATCGTCCGGCTGGCGCAGGCCCTGCACCAGGCCCACCGGGTCGATCAGAAAGGTGCGGATGATCGAGGGGTACAGGCTTTTGTAGTCCAGCACCAGCACCGAGTCGTAAAGCCCTGGCCGTGAATCCATCACAAAGCCACCAGGGCTGGCCTCGTCCGGGCGGCTGCCCAGGTTGGGGGCGACAAAGCCCAGGCGATGCATTGGCGGTATATAAAGGTGGCAGAACGCCGCCACCGAACCGCCGCTGCGGTCTACCGGCAGGCCCGTGACGCTTGCGCGCTCCAGCAGGAACTCCAGCAGCCGGGTATGGGCGAAGATCCGCGTGACCAGCTCGCAGTCCTTGATGTTGTAACGCGCTAGTGCCGGCTTGTCCTCGGCGAACTGGCGGTTGATTTCATCCATGCGCTGGTACGGGGTCGATATAGCCTTGCCCTCCCCCAGCAACTGCCGCGCCACGCTCTCCAAGCTGAACGAGGGGAAGCTCCAGGTGGCCGAGCGCAGCGCCTCGATACCATCGATCAGCAGCCGCCCTGGCGCCTCAGCAAAAAAGTGCTTGCCGCTGCCGTGCTCGCGCAGGTGCAGCGGCGCGCCGCCACGGCCCAGGTAAAGCGGCACATTGAGGCGCTTGGCATGCTCGTGCAGCAGGCGCAGGTCAAACTGCACCAGGTTCCAGCCGATGATCGCGTCCGGGTCGTGCAGTGCCAGCCAGTGGTTCAGGCCCTCGATCAACCCTGTGCGGCTGGCACAGTAGTGCAGGTCGAAGTCCACTTCGGCGTCATCGCCGTTGGCCGGGCCAAGCATGTACACCGTGCGCTGGCCGCAGCCTTGCAGGCCGATGCTGTACAGCTCGCCGCGCTCGCTGGTTTCGATATCCAGGGACACCAGCCGCAGCGGCGGGCGGTAGTGTGGATCGGGCTTGAGCTGCGCGTCGCACAGCGTGCCCTGCTCGTCGCTGCGGCCACTGAACTGCACGGGCGCGGTGATGAAACGCTCCATCAGGTAGCGTTCCGGCGGGCGTATATCGGCCTCGAAAACCTCGACCCCGGCCGCCCGCAGGCGTTTTTCAATAGCGATCATCTGCCGGTGCTGCTGGCAGTAAAGGCCGAGCACCGGGCGCTGATCGAAATCGCGCAACTGCAGCGGGTGCAGTTCGACGCCCTGCTCGCCCGCCAGCAGTAAGCGGGCGTGCTCGGCCTGCACAGCCGGGATGAAGGCGACCGAGGTCTGCGCAGGCAAGCGCAGACGGCGCGGCCCCTGGTCGGTAGCCAGCCAGAATTCCACGCAGGTGCCTTCGGGGGTGTCGTGCCAATGGCGGGTCAGGACGAAGCCCTGTTGAAGCTGCACTGCGTGAACCTCTGAGAGGGAAAAGTGACCGGTTGCAGTGTACCTAAACCTCGGCAAGGCCCAAAGCGGCGGGTCAGTACAGGTAGCTGATGGTTTTTTCCGGCAGCACCGGCACCTGCGCCAGCAGGTAGTCGCGCAGCTTGTGCATCTGCCGTGCCTTGGGGCTGGTCTTGAGCCAGCTCATGTAATAGCCGTCGCCAGTGGCCACCGCCTGGGGGAACGGCGTGACCAGGTTGCCCGCCGCAAGGTCGGCGCTGGCCAGAACCAGGTCCACCACCGAGATGCCCAGGCCCTGCTGAGCGGCGGATATGCCTTGGTCGAGGGTGTCGAAGACCTGGCCTTGGTCGATGCTGATGTGCGGCGCGCCGAGCCGGGCCAGCCACCGCCGCCAGTCGCGGCGGTCGGGCGAGGGGTGGAGAAACTCGCAGCCGTCCAACGCCGACATATCCGCCGCTGGCTGGGCAAGGTAGTTGGGGTGGCACACCGGGATCAGCCATTCATCGAACAGCTTCAAGCTTTCGACGTCCGCCTCGCAGCGGCCATCGCCCAACAGGATGGCGCAGTCGTAGGGCTCGGAATAGAAGTCCACGGCGTCGATGTCCATCCACACGCTAGACAACTGCACCGGGTAGTTGTTTTCGACTTTCTTGAAGCCGTCCAGCGCGCGCAGCAGCCAGCGGACGGTAAGCGTCGACGGCGCCTTGATACGCAGGCCGTAGCGGTCCTGGCGCAGCAATGCGCAGGCGTTTTCGATGATCTTGAAGCCCACCTTGAGCTCTTGAGCCAGCAGGCTGCCGTGCTCGGTGAGCCGCAGTCTCGGGCCACGACGCTCGAACAGGTCGCAGCCAAACAGCGCCTCGAGGGTCTTGATGTGATGGCTGACCGCCCCCTGGGTCAGGGCCAGTTCCTGCGCCGCACGGGTAAATGAACCGTAGCGCGATGCGACTTCGAAGGCGCGCAGGGCATGCAGGGCTTGAATCCGTTCCGACATCAAAATGCCTTCAAAGCATGAGCGAGACTAATAGTAGGTCATAGTTCCAGGCGTTTTACAACGCCGGGGGCACCGCTGAAAATGCCGTTAAACAATAACCACAGAGAGCCTAACCGTATGGATATGCCGGGAAATTCTCTTTTACAGCTGGTTTGAAACCCCAGGGGAAATCATGTTTACGGGTTATGGAAACTGCTATCGCCTGGATGCGCTAGAGCTTGCCGATGAACATGTCCAGAACCGTCACCACTGGACACACAAGACCATAGAACAATTCAAGGAAACCCTCGCCAACCCCGACTTCCCATGCCTGTTCGGGCGCAAGGCGGTAAAGGCGCGTACCTGCCATATCATTTTCGCCCGGGCCGAGTGCCTGGCGGCCGACATCGCCCGTGGCATGGCCGAGTACATCCGCACCATCGAACCTATCCCGCTCAAGCAACGGGTCGGCAACCCCCTGCTGGTGTTTCTCGAAACCGCCCCCAATACCTCGCTACAGGCGCAGCAAGCCTTGGCCTGGGAGGTGCTGGGCGAAGTGCATGCCCGCGACCCGCAACCCTGGCCTGCCGATATCCCGCAAGACCCCCACGACCACCAGTGGGCCTTCTGCTTTGCCGGCATGCCGCTGTTCATCAACATGAACTTCCCCGGCCACCAGCAGATGAAAAGCCGCAACCTGGGCAAGCACATTGCCTGGGTGGTCAACCCACGGGAAAGCTTCGACGAGGTTGCCAGCGCCGAAACCGCGAGCGGCCAGCGCATCCGCGAGCGCATTCGCGACCGTGTACGGCACTACAACGACGGCGTCATGCCCGACTCGCTAGGCTTCTTCGGCCAGCACGACAACTATGAATGGAAGCAGTACCAACTGCAGGAACCTGGCTCGCTGAACCCGGCCCGGTGCCCCTTCCACGCCCCTGCGGCACCCGACTCACTGATCGAGAACTGAACGTGAATACCGCCCTCACCGCCACCTATGCCCTCACCGTCCTGCTGCTGATCGCAACGCCGGGGCCGGTTGTCGCATTGATCGTCAACACCGCTGCGGCTTCTGGCTCGCGCAAGGCGGTGTTCACCGCCATCGGCACCAACTGGGCCTCGCTGGTACTGATTGGCGCTGCGGCCTGGATCATCATGACCAGCGCGGCCATCGACAAGTCCTGGCTCAACGGCATGAGCCTGCTGGGCTGCCTGTTCATCGGCTACATCGCCGTCGGTACCCTGCGTGAAGCACTGCAGGCGCCGGCACCGACGCAGGCCGAGCAGCCAGCCCAGCAAGCGCCGCGCGGGGGCTTGTTGCAGGGGTTCATGGTGGGTATTTCCAACCCCAAGGACATCATCTTCTTTATCTCGTTCTTCCCGCAGTTCATCCAGATCACCGAGTCGTTCGGCAAGAGCATGGTGGTGCTGTCGTTGCTGTGGGTCGCCATCGATTTCGCCGTGCTGAGCCTGTACATCTTCGCCATCGGGCGCATCGCCTCGCAGCGCAGTAGCCGCATCATCAGCCTGGCTTCAGGGGTTGCACTGCTGCTGATCGCACTAGTCGGGCTGGCCTACAACCTGCGCGAACTGGCTGCCTGAAGCCTGAGCAACGACAATAACAAGGAGCGCCGATGAGCCCCCGTAACACCTCCCAGCCCGGCATCAAGGGTGAGGCGCTCCCCTTGCCGCTCGACTACCAGCGTTTTCTGCAACTGGGCAGCCGCCGCGCGCCACAGACGCTGTACGTGCACGAGCGCGGCTACCGCTCCGGCACCATCAATACCGATGCGCTGGGCATGCGCTATAGCTACCTGGCCGGCAAGCGTTATTCGCTGGCCGAACGAGGCGGCGCGGCGCGGGTCAACCTGCTGGTGGGCGGGTCCAGTGCGATGGGCATCGGCGCGAGTTCCGACGAGCACACCGTGGCCTCGTACCTGTCGGCACTGACCGGCGAAGTGTGGTTGACCCTAGCCGGTTGTGGGCTCAGCGCTACCCAGGAATTGCTGCTGTACCTGACCCACCAGCACCGCCTGGGCCAGGTGGGCCATGTTGTGGTGCTTAGCGGCCTTAACACCGTCGCCCAGGAAACCCTTGGCGAGTTGTTGGCCGCAAGCCCCGAGCCGCACAAGGCGCACGCCTATCAGGCGCTGCTCAACCGCTTCAACGAAGGCGTACAGCACAGCGAACAACCGCGCCGCGAATCGCTATGGCAACGCCTGACCCACGCCTTTTTGGCGCCACAGCCCGAGCCGTGGTCAGCGCTGGATGCCTTGGCGCCTGCCGACAAACGCCTGGCCCGGGCTGCCGACTGCATTGGCCGCACGCTGTGCCAGTGGGAGCGACTGCTAGCCAACAGCCACACCACCTTCACCTTCATTCTGCAGCCATTGCTGCCTTGGTGCCGGGAACAGGTGCCTGCCGCGGAACAGCGCATGCTGCAAGGGCTTGAACAGCAGCCGAGCAATTTCGACCGGCTACTGGGCAGCACCTTTGACCGCCAGTTGCACCCGGCTTTTTTCCGGCGCATCAAAGGCCATGCCGAGCCCATCCCCTGCTACGACATGAACGGCATGCTCAGCAGCTCACTGGTATTTGGCGAGCATCTGTTCGTCGACCGCCTGCACTTCAACGACCGGGGCAACAATGCGCTGGCCAAGGTGATCACCGCAAAACTTGGCCTGGCCCAGGACAAGCAGGCGCTGCGCAATGTCGCGCCCATCAAGCAGCTTTAACAGGCGGTCGTCAGATAGGTCAGGCATGGGGTTTCGGCAAACCGTGCAGGCTGGCTAGAATAGGCCGTCGTCGCCCCTGACTCGCCAGAGACATACGCGTACCCACCATGACTTGCCTAGCTGTCCACATTCGCTCGCGCATTCTTCCTGCCGCAGCCCTGCCGCTGCTGCTGACAGCCTTCGCCGCGCAGGCACTGGAAGTGAGCATCGACCCTCACGCCGACCTGCTGTACCGCCAGGCCCTGCCGCTGCTGGAGCAGGCCGACGAAGTGGTAGGCATAGACACCCCAAGCCCCATCCGTGCAGTGGCTACCGACCCCGAGCTGAGCCGCCAGGGCCAGGCTATGGCGCGCACCTTGCCCACGGCGGTGGCGTTGCTGGAAAAGTCGGTGGCGCTGGGCCACCCGGTTGCGCAGTACCGCCTGGCGCTCTACTACACCACCTACTTGCCCGCCACGCAGATCGCCGATGCGGCCTGCCCGCTGCTGCAAGCCAGCCTCAAGCAGGGCTTCGCACCGCCCGCCCTGGCGATTGCCCGCTGGTGCCAGCCGTACAACGCCAGCCCCGCTTACCGCGAGGCGCTGGAGGCAGTGCCGGGCATGGCCACGCTGTATGCACCCTACTACCCGCAACCTGCCGCACGCCTGGCGTGCAACCGTGCAAGCCCGCAAGGGCTGCAAATGCAGTGGGGGCGCCAGCGCGATTATCAGGCCGAGGTGTACCGCCTGCTGGGCGATCTAGACCCACAACACCGCCAGGCACTGTTGCAGAAGGCCGTGGACATCAACGGCTGTGTGGCCGCGGCGCAGCGCCTGACCAGCAGCCGCTGAGCAAGATCGTTCAAGCCAACAGCCCCTGCCCTCTGCCATGCTGGCCTGCCTGGTCGATACGTTGCACTGCCCATGCCTAGCCCGCCCGTTGCCCGCCAAGCCTTTGTCCACGGCGCCATTGCCAGCTTGCCATTGTCACTGGCGGTCGCCCCATGGGGGCTGCTGGCAGGCTCCATGGCCATCGAGGCCAACCTCAGCCCGCTGCAAGGCCAGGGCCTGTCTGCCATCGTCTTTGCAGGGGCTGCACAACTGGTGGCGATCGGCATGCTCAAAGGTGGCGCCAACCTGTTCTCGATCCTCCTGACCACTTTGCTGCTGACCTCGCAACACCTGCTCTACGGCCTGTCGATGCGCCCAGTGCTGTCGGGGCTGCCCGCGCGCTGGCGGCTGGGGCTGGGCTTTCTGCTCACCGACGAATTCTTTGCCCTCACCAGCCAGCATGACCAGCAACAGTTCAACCGCTGGTATGCCTTGGGCGTCGGCCTGACGTTCTATGTGGCGTGGAACCTGTTTACCCTGGCCGGTATCGTGCTCGGCCAGAACATCCCGCATCTGGACCGCCTTGGCCTGGACTTTTCCATCGTCGCCACCTTCGTGGCGCTGATCGCCCCGCTGGTGCGCAACGTACCCACCGTGGTGTGCGTCGCGGTGTCACTGTTCTGCTCGGTGCTGTTCAGCCATTGGCAGTGGGAAACCGCGCTGGTTGCCGCGGGCCTGCTCGGCATGGCCGCCGGGTTCATCTGCCTTAAATGCTGGGGAGGCCGCGCATGATCTGGCTGTTGATAGTCGCCATGGGCGCGGTGGTATTTCTCAATCGCTACGCCTTTCTCGAGCCGCGCCTGCCCCTGCGGTTGAGCTCCAACGCCCGGCAGTTTCTCGGTTTTGCCGTGCCTGGCATGCTCACGGCGATTTGCGGGCCGATCATCTTCATGCCGGGCCATCAATTGACCCTCAGCCTGTTCAACCCGTATTTGCTGGGCTCGTTGGTAGCCATCGCGCTGGTGCTGTTGACCCGCAGCGTGCTGCTGAGCATGCTGGCAAGCATGTTGATCTTCTTTCTTTTGCGCAGCTGGCTGGCATGACCACGCCCCTGCGTGAACAGGCTCACTTGTGGCAGGCAGCCGCGCTCGGCGATGTCGAGCTGTTGCATGCGCGCTACGTGCAGCAACGCTTCGCCCCGCATGTGCACGATGGCTACGTGTTCACCGTGATCGAGGCCGGCGCCCAGCGTTTCTGGCACCGTGGCAGCGAACACCTGGCGCCGGTCGGCAGCATGGTGCTGATCAACCCCGACGAGCTGCATACCGGCGCTACCGCCCATGAGAGCGGCTGGCGCTACCGGGGCTTCTATCCTGAAACCGACCGGGTCAGCAGCGTGCTCGATGAACTGCAGATCGGTGGCCGTGGGTTGCCGTTGTTCAAGGACAGCGTTATCCACGACCCCGCACTGGCGGCGGCCTTCAGCCAGCTCAACCAGGGGTGCGAGGCCGGCGCCAGCGTCCTTGAGCAGCAAACTGCCTGGCGCCATGCCGTGCTGGCGCTGGTGCAGCGCCATGGCCATTGCCGCGAGCCGGCGGCGCCTGGCAATGAGCCGCTGGCGGTCAGACGCGCTCGCGACTTACTCGAAAGCCAATTAGCCGACCCGCCATCACTGGAAGCGCTGGCAGCGGCGGTAAACCTCTCGCCGTTTCACTTTGCCCGCGTGTTTCGCCAGGCCACCGGTTTACCGCCCCATGCCTGGCTCAAACAGCGCCGGCTGAGCCGCGCCCGCGAGCTGCTACGCAGCGGGCTGTCGGCCCTGGAGGTTGCACTGAGGCTTGGTTTTGCCGACCAGAGCCATTTGAGCCGGCAGTTCAAGCAAGCCTACGGCGTAACCCCAGGCGCCTTTCGCCAGGCCTGTCAGCCGCGCTGAAGCGTGTCTCAGGCAGCCTTGGCCCTGGCTGCTACACTCAGATGGCTGAACGGAGGATGCCATCATGTCCGAGCGAGAAATCACCCACCTGCTGTCGCTGATGAATCAACGCCAGGCCTGCCTGAGCAGCGCTTGCAAGGAAATCGCCGACTGGATCGACCGCCAGGGCGACATGCCCGTTGCCGGCAAGATCCGCGAGAGCCTCAAGGCCCTTGAGGCGGACGAGGCAAGAGTCCGCAGGACCCTGACGTCGCTGACCGTTGACCGGCCGTTACCGCGTTTTCGCTGAGCTGCCTGTGCCTTGTCCAGCGAGCGTCGGCTAGCGCTCCAGCACTACGCGCCATTGCGCTACCGGCGTCAGCACCGACGGCCGGGCAAAGTGGAAACCCTGCAGCCATGTGGCGCCGCTCGCCAGAGCGCGCTCATGGTCCTGCTCATCTTCAACCCCTTCGACTACCACCTGCGCGGCTAACCCTTGGCACAGCCGCAGCAGATGATGGAACACCTGGGCATCGGGCCCCGCTTCTCGGGCCCGGTGCAAATAACCACGGTCGACCTTGAGCACATCCGGGCGCGCCTGGCGCACGAACGCAAGGCTCGCAAAGCCTGCACCAAAATCATCGATGGCCAGCTGGCAGCCCAGCGCCTGTACCTGGGCAATGAATGCCAGCGTGCGCTGCGGGTCCGCAGGCGTTGCGCTTTCGGTGATTTCCAGCACCAGCCGCGCGGCTACCTCTGGGCGCTGGCGCAAGCGTGCCCAGAGCGGGTGCCAGGCCGTGCTGTCATAGGCACTTTGCGCCGACAGGTTGCACCCCAGGCGCAGTTCGGGGTGCTCCTCAAGCGCGCTGATGACGCAGGCCATCACGCTGCGGTCGAGCAGGCCCATGGCGTGCTTGCGTTCAAGCGCCATGATCGGGTTGAAGCCCAGTTCCGGGCCGTCGTGGCGCAACAGGCTTTCGTGGTAGAGCACTCGGGCCGGATCACGCGCGTCAACCACGGGCTGAAAAGCCAGCAGAAAGTGGCCCAGGGCAAGGTCCTGGTAGACAAGGCGGGCACGGTGCAGGTCATCCCGCTCTTGTGCAGGGTCTGCATCCAGTGGATGATTCATCGGTCTGTTCGCTCCATCGCTTGGCCGGCATCCTGCTGGCGATCACCTCCTCATGGAGGCGCGCATGGTCCCACCCGCCCGACACGCCGAACAGTGTCCTCCGGCTCCCTTTGGTTGTCCCCTGACCCGGACGACTGACCCTCTGCCCCCGGCCGGCGTCAGACCCGGCACAGCAAGTTACCGCCCTTCGCGCTTCAGGACAGCTTCATGCATACCGTTTCTCGCAGTTACTTCACCACCCTGGCCCAGGCGTTGATCCGTGCTGGCGCCGACATCGACCCACACGACCCGATCCTGGCTGAAAGCGGCCGGCATATTCGCCTGGTCAAGGTCTACGAATGGCTGGAAGAGGTCGTCCGGCGCACAGGCGATGCCGACATCGGCCTGCGCGTGCTTGCCCATGCACACCCGGCAATGCTCGGCCAGCTTGGCTATGCGGTAATGTCCTGCGCGACCTTGGGCGATGCCCTGCAGCGGTTGGTGTGCTTTCATCCGCTGACCACCAACGGCTCGATCCTGCGCCTGGAGCAACACCCAGGTGAAGTGCGTTTGATTGGCTTCGAGGTCGGCCCGCCTGCGCCGCGGGTGTTCATCGATGCGGGCGCCGCGATGACCCTGGGCCTTCTGCAGTGGCTGACGCCGGGGCACACGGTTACGCCGCTGGAAGTGGAACTGGCCTACCCGGAACCTGCCGATACACGCGTGTTACGCAGCCTGTTCGGTGAACGGCTAGTGTTCGGCCGGCCTTACAACAGCCTGCGCTTGCCCGAAGAGGTGTGCCGGCTGGCGCTGCCGACGGCTTCGCCGGAACTGGACCGGTTGCATGGCGAGTACGCAGCCGCGCGGCTTGAAGAGCGGATCGAAGGCTCTACCACCTCGCGGGTGCGCCGCGCGCTCACCGAGCAACTGACCATGGGGCAGCCTACTGCACTCGAGAGCCTGTCCGCGCATCTACGCCTGAGCCGGCGCAGCCTGCAAAACGCCTTGGAGCGCGACGGCGTGAGTTTTACCGCACTGCTGGATGAAGCCCGCCTGACCCAGGCCCATAGCTTGCTGCGCGATTCGGTGCGCAGCGTCAAATACATTGGCGCCAGCTTGGGTTTTCGCGACCCCAGCAGTTTTCACAAAGCCTGCCTGCGCTGGTTCGGCATGCCGCCTGGGGAATACCGCAAGTTGCGCGGGTGAGTCGCCTGGCACCGGCTTCGCCGGTGATCGCGGCACAAGGCCGCTCCTACAAAGGAATGCGCCGCGAAGGGCCGCAACGCGGCCCTCGCTTGCCCGCCAATCAGTGCTGATGCGCGTGATCGTGCCCGGCACCCGCAGTCAGGGCGCGGACTTCAGCCTCGACCTGCACGGTTTCCTTGGCGCCCTTGGCGTCTTCGATGGTCAGAGTCAGCGGCACATGGTCGCCCTCCTTCACCTGTTGCCCAAGGCCAATAAGCATGACGTGGTAGCCATTCGGGTCGAGGGTCACCGGCTTGCCGGCCGGCAGGTCCACCGACTTGACCTCACGCATGCCCATCACATCGCCCTTCATGGTCATTTCATGCACCTGCACGGTCTTGGCAACCGGCGAAGCGACGCTCACCAGCTTGCTGTCGCTGCTGGCGGTCAGGGTCATGAAGGCGCCGGTGGCCTGCTGCTGCGGCACGCTGGCACGCACCCAAGCGTCGCTGACGGTGGTCTGGGCCAGGGCCGGCAATGCCAGGCCGCACAGGGCCACGGCAGCCAGGGCGCGTTTGATCGGTTGCATCGACATTCAGCAGATCTCCATCAGGGTAAGCAGGTCCTCGGTACATTCCTTGGCGTTCAGGGAATGGCCCAGGCTCAGGCGCAGCGTGCCACGGGTATCGTAGACGTAGCTGGTGGACGAGTGCGAGATGGTATAGGTGTCGCCAGCCGGAACCTTCTCGTAAAACACCTTGAACTCGCGGGCGACCGCGTCGATTTCCTCGGGGGTGCCGGTGAGCGCGGTGAACGACGGGTCAAACGCCTTGACGTAGGCATCGAGCACTTCAGGGGTATCGCGCTCCGGGTCCAGGGTGATGAACACCACTTGGAACAGCTCGCGGTCACGGCCCTTGAGCATGTTGCGGATCTGCACCGCGCGCGCCAATGCAGTCGGGCAGACCGCCGGGCACTGGGTGAAGCCGAAGAAGATCATCGGCATGCTGCCGTAGAAGCTCGACAGGCTGCGTTCAT
This sequence comes from Pseudomonas farsensis, assembly GCF_014268805.2. Lineage (GTDB taxonomy): Bacteria > Pseudomonadota > Gammaproteobacteria > Pseudomonadales > Pseudomonadaceae > Aquipseudomonas > Aquipseudomonas farsensis. Next base: position 1,605,315 of record NZ_JABWRF020000001.1, on the reverse strand, counting down.
TGCCTTGAGTGTCCTTGAGCTTGAACTTGCGCCCAAGGATCTCATTGCTCATGTTCTTGCCGTACTTGAAGTCAAGGCCACGGGCCGGGTTGCAACCGGCCAGCAGGCCGAGCCCCAGAACGCCCATCCCGGCCACAACGGCGCGCCGGGTCAACAGATCAGTCATGGAACCATCCTTTACAGGGAAGGTGCCGACCCTTGGCGTGGGCCGGCCAGAAAACCGGCGCATTCTGGCATGACACCCCTGCATCATCTACCCGACTGAAGCAGCACCGGCCTGCAGCCCTTTGAATACGGGGCGCGACCTGTTGTCGCAGGGGTTGAATCCGTAACAGTTTGTTGCTATGGATCAATGCACAGTGCAAAAAAACATCGCGGGGCAAGCCCGCTCCCACGCGGGCTTTGCGCTGTGGGAAGAGCTGCCCCGCGATGTTGAAACGCATTAGTAGTAGGCGTTTTCTTTCTGGCTGTGGTCGGTCACGTCACGTACACCCTTGAGCTCCGGGATGCGTTCGAGCAAGGTGCGCTCGATGCCGTCCTTGAGGGTTACGTCAGCCTGGCCGCAACCTTGGCAGCCGCCGCCGAACTGCAGCACGGCAATGCCGTCCTCGACTACGTCGACCAGGCTCACGGCGCCGCCGTGACTGGCAAGACCGGGGTTGATCTCGGTCTGCAGGTAGTAGTTGATACGCTCGTTGACCGGGCTGTCTTCGTTGACCATCGGCACCTTCGCATTGGGTGCCTTGATGGTCAGCTGGCCGCCCATGCGGTCGGTTGCGTAGTCGACCAGCGCGTCCTCCAGAAACGGCACGCTGACCGCATCCAGGTAGGCGGTGAAGCTTTTCAGGCCGACCGGCTGGTCGTCGGGTTTCTCTTCACCGGGCTTGCAGTAGGCGATGCAGGTCTCGGCGTACTGGGTGCCCGGCTGGGTAATGAAAACGCGGATGCCAATGCCAGGCGTGTTCTGCTTGGAAAGCAGATCGGCCAGGTAGTCATGGGCGGCGTCGGTAATGGTTATAGCGCTCATGTAAGTTCCTCACAGACTTGCCGGCAGTGTACGCCAACCTGTGCCCCGAACAAAGTCCTAGCATTTGACTCGGGATAGCGCCAAGGCAGGCGCCCTGCCCTCTGCCGGCGCCATCCAGGCCTTGAGCCGCCAATACAGGCCGCGTTCCAGCCAGTGGTAGCTGAGCCACGACATTAGTCCGATTGACGGCACGCAGATGGCGAACACCAGGTACGGGTTCAGGTGCAGGCGCTCGCTGGCGAACAGCCCGGCGTACAGTACCAGCACGTGAATCAGGTACACCGAGTACGAACAATCGCCCAACGACTTGAGCAGGCGGTTGCCCTTGAAGTACGGTTCAAGGGCGATGAACGCCAGCACCACCAGCGCGCTGGGCAGGCCCCAGTGCAACAGGCGCTGCGTGGCGTCGAGGTGGTACAGGGCAAAGCCGGCCAGGCCCAGCAGCCCGAGCGGCAGCCACAACCCCTCGCGGATCAACCCCCGGCGATACAGCACACCCAGGCCAATGCCGAGCAAGAACTCATAGACGATGTCGTTGTTGTAGAAGCGGCTGAGCACGCCAAGCCGGCCAAGCACTTCGCTGACTAGCAGCAGTGCTGCGGTAACCATAAGCAAGTGATGGCGCTGGCGCACCATGAATGCCAGGCCAAACAGCAAGTAGAAAAACATCTCGAAATTCAGCGTCCAGCCAACGTTCAGGGTTGGATACAGGCCATAGCCACCTGGGTTTTCTGCCGGGATGAACAACAGCGACAGCAGCAAGTGCTGCCATTCGAACACTTGGTGCGGCATCCAGCGGCTGGCGATCAGCATCAGCACGGCCATCAGCAAGGTATAGAACCAATAGGCGGGGACGATTCGCAGTGCGCGGTTGAGCAAGAACTCGCCCGGCGCGATGTCCTTGTCACGGGTCGAAAGGTAAATCACCAGCCCGCTGATCACGAAGAAAATATCCACCCCCACCGCGCCACGGTCGGCGAGCAGTTGGCCAATCGGCCCGGTGGCGTGGAAGTCGAAGAAGATTTGCATGAAGTGGTGGCAGACCACCACCCAGGCGGCGAATGCCCGGAGAGCCTGAAGCGAATACAGCATGCCGGTTCCTGCGGTTTTCGGTGCATTTCAGACCCTGGCAGGCTCACCCGCCAAGGCCCCATTCACCGTGTCCGACCGCAGGTGGCCGGCAAAGATCCGCCGGCCCGATCAGAGGTTCTCGTAGCGGTTCATGTCCAGCACCCCGGCCTCGCGCGGGTCAGTTTCCAGGAGGAAGCTGTTCAAATCATGGAAATAGCGCCAGAACTCGGGGTGGCTGCGGCGTATGCCCCAGCGCGTGACGATGCGTTCGAAGCTTGCCTTGTCATCGCGTGCCGCTTCCAGGCTTTCGACAAACTCGGCCACCTCGCCTGCCGGCACGTTGAACATGAAGTTGGGGTAGCTGCTGAGCACGCCGGGGTACAGCGTCAGGGTGTCCAGTCCCGGCTGGTAGCGGTAGGCCTCGCCCAGCAGGAACGCCACATTGCTGTGGGCACGGTTGCGCAACAGGCTATAGACCTGGCGCTGACCGTCCTTGCCCTCGATGCGCAGCATGCTTGCCTCAGGCAACTGCCCGATCACCTTCAGGCCCGCCGCCGGGCGTGACACCAGGCGGCTCAAAGACTGCTCGGCATCGCGGAACTCTTCGCTCATCTGCGGCCGTGAACAGTACGCGCCCTGGCAGCGGTTGATGGGGTCGGGCGCGGCATTCAGGCTGGCGGTGCGCTGCAGCAATTGCAGGCCGAAGTCACGCTTAGGGTCGTGCTTGTCCAGTTTCAGCCCGCTCGGGGTATCGGTGTCGATGTCCTCGTAGTCCATCCACATCTTCACCTTGCCGCTGTTCTGGTACCAGTCGCTGAGAATATGCCCGCGCTGGCTGGCCGGCATCAGGCGCAGGAAGTTGACCTCTGCGCCGTTGCGGATCAAGTCGAAGTACAAGCGCGTCTGCAACTGGTGGGAAACATTGCCGTACACGTCGAAATTCACCGCCAACTGATAATAGGTGCGTTCAAGCAGCGGGTAGTCGAACAACCAGATGGTCAGCGGCACGTCACCGATCAGGCCCTTGTTCACCGAAGCGCTGTCGAAGTGGCGGAAAATGCTCAACAGCGCATTGTCATTGCCCGCCCACAGGGTCGACCAGCTCGGCGGCGGCAATTCGGCATAGGCGTCGCGGCGCAGGCTTTCATACTGGTTGCGCTTGTCGCGGTAGGCGTGCCAAAGGCTCAACACGCTGCCCACATCGTCGATCTGCCCCGGCATGGCCAGCAGTGGCGTTGCCTCGCCGCGGTAGGCGGCATCGGTGATATAGCGGTCGTGGGCCGGCTCCTGGAACAGCGCCCAGAAGTTGTCGCGAATCACATCGGTGGCAATCTGCCCACGGCACACCGGGCCACGAATGAACGTGCGCACGAAGTACTCGGCGTTGTCCAGCATGAACTGGTAACGGGCCACCGCCGGGATGGCCTCGAAGGTTTCAAACGGGTTAGCGCGGTGGCGCGGGCCGTAGCCGGGCAGCGCGCTGGCATGCCAGTCGCCGCTGTAGAACAGCTGCTTGACCCGCTTGAGCTTCTGCGGGCCCATCGGGTAGCTGATGTGGGTCTTGTGCACGATCACACCCTGTACCGGCACCAGGCGGTAGTAGAAGTCGGTGCCGGGCGGGTCGTTGGGGCGGCGGGTGGCGATCAGGTCGACGGGCTGGCCACTGGGCGTACGCGAGCGCACCCACTGGAAGTAGTGGCCCGGCTCGCCGCCGACAAAATAGATATGCGCCAGGAACAGGTGCTCGTACAGCCAGCGCGCCACCAAGGCCTCGGTGGAGCCCGGGCGGTTCAACAGCTCTTCCCATTCGCCAATCTGCTGCATCTCGCTGGCATTGGCCTGGATCGCAACTTTCTCGACCGGTGCGCCGGCTGCCAGCCAGCGCTGCAAAGTGCGGTATTGCTGGTCAGTCAGCCCGGTGACGGCAAGCGGCATGCCCTCTTTGGGATGTGCGCCGGCATAGGCATCGAACTCATGGGGCAACGGGCACATGTTGTTGCGGTTGAGCCCCAGCACGATTTCCTCGGGCAGCTTGGCATTGGGCACCAGGGGCGTCGAATGGCCAAGTTCGAGCATGCGCGCCATCAGCGCGGCCTGGCTGCCCTGCTGGTCGAGCACCGAATAGAAGCCGTCCTTGCGCCAGCCAGCCACGTCACGGGCGTCATAGAACAGCCGCGTGGTGGCCACCGCAGCGGTGCGATCGCCCTGGTACACCGGCACCTTGGAGGCGCCACGCTCGGCACCTTCGGCACTGCCCAGGTTGAGCTGACAGGCCGCATCGTTACAGGCGTGGCAGGCCACGCACTTCTCGGTGAAGATCGGCTGGATATCCCGGGTATACGAAATCGTCGGGCTGGAGAGGGGGGCCTGCGCAAGCACCTGTGCACTGAGCAGCAGTGCGCAGGCGCTGGCAAGTAAACGGAGCAGCATGTGCCGAATGTCCTGGTTCTTGAAGCATCACGATATGCCGAATCGGGCGTTGGGTGCGTCAGCCGCGCCAACATGAAGGAAATTCATGCAAAGTGGCAGCAGCCCTAAAATCCATGCAGCTTTGTTATTATCCGCACCTTCTGATATTCGCCCGACCAGGTAGTCCTATGTCCGACCGCAGCGCTCGTTACCAAGCACTCCAGAACGCACTCAAAGAGCGCATCCTGATTCTCGACGGCGGCATGGGCACTATGATCCAGAGTTACCGCCTCGAGGAAGGCGACTATCGTGGCACGCGCTTCGCTGATTGGCCAACCGATGTTAAGGGCAACAACGACCTGCTGCTGCTCAGCCGCCCGGATATCATCGCCGCCATCGAAAAAGCCTACCTGGACGCCGGCGCCGATATTCTTGAAACCAACACCTTCAACGCCACGCAGATTTCCCAGGCCGACTACGGCATGCAAGGGCTGGCCTACGAGCTGAACGTCGAAGGCGCGCGCATTGCCCGCCAGGTGGCGGACGCCAAGACCCTCGAAACCCCGGACCGCCCGCGCTTCGTCGCCGGCGTACTCGGCCCGACCAGCCGCACCTGCTCGATCTCCCCCGACGTCAACGACCCAGGCTATCGCAACGTCACCTTTGATGAGCTGGTGGTCAACTACATCGAGGCCACTCGCGGCCTGATCGAAGGCGGCGCCGACCTGATCCTGATCGAAACCATCTTCGACACCCTCAATGCCAAGGCGGCCATCTTTGCCGTGCAGCAGGTGTTCGAAGAAGACCAGGTCGAACTGCCGATCATGATTTCCGGCACCATCACCGACGCCTCCGGCCGCACCCTGTCGGGGCAGACCACCGAGGCGTTCTGGAACTCGGTGCGCCATGCCAAGCCGATTTCCATCGGCCTGAACTGCGCCTTGGGCGCCAAAGACCTGCGCCCGTACCTCGAAGAGCTCGCAAGCAAAGCCGACACCTTTGTTTCGGCGCACCCCAACGCAGGCCTGCCCAACGCCTTCGGTGAATACGACGAAACCCCGGCAGAAATGGCTGCGGTGGTCGAAGAGTTCGCCGCCAGCGGTTTTCTGAACATTATCGGCGGCTGCTGCGGCACCACGCCTGGGCATATCCAGGCCATTGCCGAAGCCGTTGCCAAATACCCGCCACGGGTCATCCCCGAGATCCCCAAGGCCTGCCGCCTGTCGGGCCTGGAGCCGTTCACCATCGACCGCCAGTCGTTGTTCGTCAACGTCGGTGAGCGTACCAACATCACAGGTTCCGCTCGCTTCGCCCGGCTGATCCGCGAAGAAAACTACACCGAGGCCCTGGAAGTGGCGCTGCAACAGGTCGAGGCCGGCGCCCAGGTGATCGACATCAACATGGACGAAGGGATGCTCGACTCCCAGGCGGCCATGGTGCGCTTCCTCAACATGATCGCCGGCGAGCCCGATATCTCGCGGGTGCCGATCATGATCGACTCCTCCAAGTGGGAGGTCATCGAAGCAGGCCTCAAGTGCATCCAGGGCAAGGGCATCGTCAACTCGATTTCCATGAAGGAAGGCGTCGAGCAGTTCAAGCACCACGCTCGCCTGTGCAAGCGCTATGGCGCAGCCGTTGTGGTCATGGCATTCGATGAAGTCGGCCAGGCCGATACCGCCGCGCGCAAAAAGGAAATCTGCAAGCGCAGCTACGACATCCTGGTCAACGAAGTGGGCTTTCCGCCCGAAGACATCATCTTCGACCCGAACATCTTCGCAGTTGCCACCGGCATCGAAGAGCACAACAACTACGCCGTCGATTTCATCGAGGCCTGCGCCTACATCCGCGACCACCTGCCCTACGCGCTGAGCTCCGGTGGCGTGTCCAACGTGTCGTTCTCGTTCCGTGGCAACAACCCGGTGCGCGAGGCGATCCACTCGGTGTTCCTGTTCCACGCCATCCGCAATGGCTTGACCATGGGTATCGTCAACGCCGGCCAGCTCGAGATTTACGACGAGATCCCGGCCGACCTGCGCAACAAGGTCGAGGACGTGGTGCTCAACCGCACCCCCGAGGGCACCGATGCGCTGCTGGCGATCGCCGAAGACTACCGCGGCGGCGGCGCCGTCAAGGAAGTCGAGAACGAGGCCTGGCGCTCGCTGCCGGTAGGCAAACGCCTGGAGCACGCGCTGGTCAAGGGCATCACCGCGTTCATCGTCGAGGACACCGAAGAGTGCCGCCAGCAATGCGCGCGCCCTATCGAGGTCATCGAAGGGCCGCTGATGAGCGGCATGAACGTAGTCGGCGACCTGTTCGGCGCCGGCAAGATGTTCCTGCCCCAGGTGGTCAAGTCGGCGCGGGTGATGAAACAGGCCGTGGCCCACTTGATCCCGTTCATCGAGCTTGAAAAAGGCGATAAGCCCGAGGCCAAGGGCAAGATCCTCATGGCGACAGTCAAGGGTGACGTGCACGACATTGGCAAGAACATCGTTGGCGTGGTGCTGGGCTGTAACGGCTATGACATCGTCGACCTGGGCGTCATGGTGCCGGCCGAGAAGATCCTGCAGACCGCCCGCGAGCAGAAATGCGACATCATCGGGTTGTCGGGCCTGATTACCCCGTCGCTGGACGAAATGGTGCATGTCGCCCGCGAAATGCAGCGCCAGGGCTTCGAGCTGCCGCTGATGATCGGCGGCGCCACCACCTCCAAGGCCCATACGGCGGTGAAGATCGAGCCCAAGTACAGCAATGACGCGGTGATCTACGTGACCGACGCTTCCCGTGCGGTGGGCGTGGCGACCCAGTTGCTGTCCAAGGAACTCAAGCCGGCATTTGTCGAGAAGACCCGCGCCGAGTACGTCGAGGTGCGCGAGCGCACCGCCAACCGCAGCGCCCGCACCGAGCGCCTGAGCTACGCCCAGGCCATCGCCGCCAAGCCTGGCTACGACTGGGCCAGCTACCAGGCGGCCAAGCCTTCGTTCACGGGCGTGAAGGTGTTGGACAACATCGACCTGCGCGAGCTTGCCGAGTACATCGACTGGACGCCGTTCTTCATCTCCTGGGACCTGGCCGGCAAGTTCCCGCGCATCCTCACTGACGAGGTGGTGGGTGAAGCGGCAACGGCGCTGTACCAGGACGCCCGCGAAATGCTCGACAAGCTGATCAACGAGAAGCTGATCAGCGCCCGTGCGGTGTTCGGTTTCTGGCCAGCCAACCAGGTCAACCACGACGATATCGAGGTTTACGGCGACAACGGTGAAGCACTGGCCACCCTGCACCACCTGCGCCAGCAGACCATCAAGCCTGACGGCAAGCCGAACTGGTCGCTGGCCGACTTCGTGGCGCCCAAGGACAGCGGCGTGACCGACTATGTGGGCGGGTTCATCACCACCGCCGGCATCGGCGCCGAGGAGGTGGCCAAGGCTTACCAGGACAAAGGCGACGACTACAGCTCGATCATGGTCAAGGCCTTGGCCGACCGCCTTGCCGAGGCCTGCGCCGAGTGGCTGCACGAGCGCGTGCGCAAGGACTACTGGGGCTATGCCCGCGACGAGCACCTGGACAACGAGGCGCTTATCAAGGAGCAGTACCGTGGTATCCGCCCTGCCCCAGGCTACCCGGCGTGCCCGGACCATACCGAAAAAGAAACGCTGTTCCGCCTGCTGGACGGCAGCGCGATTGGCGAAACCGGCCCAAGCGGCGTGTTCCTGACCGAGCACTTCGCGATGTTCCCGGCCGCAGCAGTGAGCGGCTGGTATTTCGCCCACCCGCAAGCGCAGTACTTTGCCGTGGGCAAGGTGGACAAAGACCAGATCGAGCAATACAGCGCACGCAAAGGGCAGGACCTGAGTGTCAGCGAACGTTGGCTGGCGCCTAACCTGGGTTACGACAACTGACGCTCCCACGGCGCTCAGTGCCAGCGGGGCAGCACCTCGCGGTCGCCGTGGGAAATTCTATGGTTTTGTACAACCCTGTTTTCGCCAGACATATCTCCTTGTGGTGAGCGGGCTTGTCCCGCTCACTGATCACCACCTGGCGATACTGCGGGTCGGCTTTTATCTGCGCTTCGGTAAACGGGATCGGCGCAAGCTTGCCAGCGGCAAAGGCCTTGGTCTGGTCCGCAGCATGGCTTGACCCCGCCTCGCTCGACAGCGAAAACGCCAGCAACCCCTCGGCCTTAGGCCCGTGCTCGGTGAAACTGACCACCTGCAAATAGCTGGTGCCGCTGACCACCAGACGCTTGCCGGGCGCCACCGGTACGCTGAGCATGGCGTTGTAAACACCCAGCTCCTGCGGCCCACCCGCAACCGGCACACCGTTCATGCCCTGCTGCACCTGCCCCCAGCGCATATCATCGGCCAGGCCCGCTTCCTTGACCTGCGCCAACGATGCCAGCGCTGCCTCGCGCAGCACCTTGCGCACCGCCGCCTGCTCGACGGCAAGGCCGCGCGGGGTGTGCTGCGGGTCGGCAGGGTCAAACGCCACACGCCAGGTTTCGGGGTGTTCGGCCAGCACCGCCGCGATGTTCTCGAAGTGCACCAGGCCAATGCCCGCCTCGAGCCCGGCCTTGCCATCCCACGCCTGCAAACTGGCGCACAACGCCTTGAGGTCGGCTTCGACCCCTTGGCACCACTGCAGCAAGTCCTGGCGCAATACACGGGCCAGGTACACCTCGTCATCGAACACCATCTGCTGCAGCTCAGCCACGCCGAGCTTGGCGCTGCCCTGCAGGCGATTCAGGGCAAAGCGTGTACGCATGCGCAGCGGCTCGTCGGCGCGGCTGACCAGTGGCGAGAAGCCCGTCAGCGGCGCTGCCGGGTTGACCTGCCAGGCAGAGTCATTGGCATGCTGCACATAATCGCGGCGCTCAAGGCTTGGCAGCAGGCTGGGCGGGAAGATGCCCGGCTGCGCAGCCTGCGGGTCGACCTTCCACTGGCAAGCGCTACGCGAGCCGTCCAGCACGACCATGGGGCCGCTCGCCTGCGGGTTGCTGCACTGCGCCAACAACGCCTGGTCCACATACGGCACCACCGATTGGTTCAGGTACAGCGCTGCGCCCGATTCATCCACGGCCAAGGTGTTGACCCACGGTATACCTTGCAGTTTGCCCACCGACGCCTTGAGTGCCTGCACACTGTCGGCCCGATTGACCTGATACCACTGCTCCAATACCCGGGTGTTGTCGAGGTTGGCATCGCGCAGGCTGAAGGCCGCCTGCCGGTCCCAGTCCAGCCGCCCAGGCCATTGCACCACCGGGCCGAACCTGGACAGGTACAGCGGCCGCTCAACCTGCTGCAAGGCGCCGTCATCACCCTTGACAGTGATGCTGACCGGGTACTTTTCAAGCGCCAGTGACTCGCCGTCGAGCAGGTAGCGGGTCGGGTCTTTCGGGTCCAGTTGCAGGCGGTACAAGGTGAAGTGTTTCGAGGTGTCGACGGTGTGGGTCCACGCCAGGTGCTGGTTGAAGCCGATATTGACCACCGGCAGGCCCGGCAGCGCCGCGCCCATCACATTCAGCTTGCCAGGGATGGTCAGCTGCATCTGGTAAAAACGCATGCCGCCAATCCACGGGAAATGCGGGTTGGCCAACAATAGCGCGCGGCCACTGGCCGAACGCTCGGCGCCCACCGCCACCGCGTTGCTGCCACGGGTCTGGGCAAACTGCTCCTGGCGCGCCAGCACTTGGCTGTAATCAACCCGCGGTGCCGCTGCCGCAAGCTCAGGCGGCGCCGCTGCGACTACTGCTTCGGCAAACTGGCCAAGGCCGCCTTCGGCAAGCAGGCGGCGGGTCAGCTTGACCAGATCGAGGCTGTCGATCGGCCGCACCCAGTCCCCGGCCCCGCACTCGGCAGGCAAGCCTTGGCTGCGGCGCTCGGCCAGCGCGCGGTTGTAGCCGCTGGCATAGCCTTCGAGGCGGTCACGCATTTCAGGGGATTGCGCCTGCCAAAAACCTTCGACCGCCGCACGGTTGTTGAACCAGGTGAAAAACACGTCGCTGGGCAGGTTTTCGCGCTCATCGGCTGTTTTGCCAGCGGCGCCGAAGTAACGTGAACGCTCGCCATTGACCGTCAGCACCTCGTTGGCCAGCAAGCACAGGTTGTCCTGCGCGTAGGCGTAACCGATGCCGTAGCCAAGGCCGCGCTCGTTTTCGGCCAGGATGTGCGGGGTGCCGAAGCTGGTGCGGCGGATCTGCGCAGTAGCGTCAGCCGCCACCTCGTGGGCCTGGCTGGCCAGGCTCGCAGCGGCCAGCACCGCAGCCAGGCTCAGCTGCATGACAGGACGTGATGAAAAGGTCACAGGCACTCCTCGTGCGAATCGGGGGTCATCCCGATCAAACGATTGGCCTGCCGGAAATTTTACGGTGTTGTCGGGCGCGCGACGCTTTCATTCAGGTGATGTGAGTTTTTTTTCGCCGAGGGCTGCAGATTTGCCGCGCTCATCCGTCTTATCCAGTGAGGCAACCTGTTTTCTGGACGGTCCACGAAAAGGAGCATTCACATGTACAACCCGCAACCCTCGACGCAGACGCCGCCGCCCCAGGCCGGTGCGCCGTTCGGCGAGCATGAGCGAGTCGGCAATGAGCAGATCCGCGAGCTGCTGCGCGTGTTCGGCCTGCGCACCAGCCTGATCCGCCTGAAGGTCATCGACGCCTTGCACGCCGCCGACCGCAATGGCCGCAGCATCGGCGTGCGTGGCGTGCATGCGCAGCTTGAACAACTGGATATTCCGCTGTCGTTCCTCAGCGTGCGCGAAGTGCTCAAACGCCTGTGCGCAGAAGGGGTGATCACCCTGGGTAGCGACAAGTGCTACACCCTCGACCCACAGGCCCGGGCCGTGCTCGACCAGCACGCCGCACGCTGAGCGCCTGGCCGGCCGCAGCCCGCCGGCCCAAGCCCTTCAGGGTTTGACTTTGCGCCGCAGCAGGCCGTTGATCACTACCACCACAACCGCAATGCCGATGGCCAGGTACTGGAACGTCTGCTCGCTGATGGTGCCCTGCTTCTGCAGGTGGCTCAGGCCGAGCATGAGGCCCAGCACTACCAGGATGATCAGGATCGAATATTTCAGGCGCTGCACGTGTGTCATGGGAGTTTCCTTGCGACATCAGGGACATGGGGCTATGGCGAAGCCTGCGGCATGATACCTCGCAAGGGCTGAAGACGCTGATTTTCCTCGGGGCTATTTGTGAGCCTTTAACCAAAGGCCAGGCTAAACCCTCTGCGCATCGAAATGTTACCCGCGGAATGAGGGATGAATCGAGGTGAAGTGGCAGTGTTAGGCTCTGTACGAAAAGAGATGTCGCAAACGCCGCATAGCGCAAGCCAGTGAGACCATCGCGGAGTAGCTTTTCGCGAGCTTGTCGAAGCGAGTCACGATACGTCGGTTCTCTTTCAGCCAGCCGAACATTCGCTCGATGATGTTTCGCTGCCGGTATTTTGGGCGGTCAAACAGTCGTGGCAAACCAGGCTTCGGCTTGCGCTTCATTTTCCGTAATTGGATCACCGGCTGCATGCGATAGCGATCGCAGTACTGCCGCAAAGCTTCGGCGTCATAGCCTTTGTCAGCGAGAAGCCATCGGCACCGTTTCCGGGGGCGACCGCGTTTGCCGGGAATGCTGACATCATCGAGCAAGGGCTGGGCGTAGCTGATATCACTGGCTTGACCGCCAGAGAGAAGGAAGCGCAACGGCACGCCGTTGGAGTCGCAAAGCATATGGATCTTGGTTGTCAGTCCGCCTCGGCTACGGCCTATCGCATGGTCAACGGGTTCATCAGGCCCCCCTTTTTCCCGGCGCCTGCAGAGGCTCGGGTTGCGCGTACTGTCGTCGAGTCAATCATCCAGGTCTGCAGGTCAATCAGGCCATGCTCGTTCAGTCTGATGTGAAGCCGCTTGAGCATGTGGTCAAAAGTGCCTCGGTTTCGCCAGTCACGAAATCGCTGGTAGACCGTTGACCAAGGACCGAAACGCTCAGGCATGTCACGCCAAGTAGCGCCGGAGCAAAGCACCCACAGCACACCATCCAGCATCAAACGTTCACTAAGCCGTGGTCGGCCTTTGCGCTGGCCTTCAGTGAACAGGTCCGCGACCACCGTCCAGGCATCTTCCGAGAGTTCATAACGCTTTGCCATCACAGAATTCCTTTTCGTAGATGGTTGAGAACTCTACAAAAAATCAGCCTTGGGCCGGTGCTGCTTCGGTTTCTCGGTATTTCGTACAGAACCTGGAAATGAAATTGCTTGCCACCGCCCAAGCTTTTCGCCCGCCGCTTGTTGCTCCGAAGCAGGGTCATTGCTGATCCTCGCCAAAGGTACACCTGTAGTAAAAGTAAGGGAGTTCCGAACAGACTGCCTAAACACGCACTCTAAGCAAACGAGTTTTTAAAGTCACGATTAACACTCCACAGGCGTGCAGTCACCGCGAATGAATGTGCCAAGCAACCACACTCATTGGACCTTCGACCCATTACCCGGCGAGTCACTCTCAGTGTCGCAACTACCTCCACCTGAGCACCTGCTTCATTCACCCCAATAGCTTCTGGTGGAATAAATTCACCAATCAATTCAATTCTAACTTAAAGAAATTACTGCTAATAAGCTCTATGTTTTCGCTAGTGCTCAATGATAGAGCGGCAAGGGCCGACCCAATATCACTGGGCACTTCGGAGATGCGCCGTCCTATTTGAGGTGCGACGATTAGCTTGTAGCGGTCGCCTCTATAGTCATAACTAAAGAAGCCTTTTTTTGCCATGATGGAAAATGACTTTAAGTAGCGATCTCTCTGCGCAGTAGCATTGAACTCTGGAACATTGCGGTCAATTACTTTAAATCCAAAATTTTCGCCTAACGAGTCTACATAGTCATACACCCTCTCATAATTCTCGATAGAGCTTTTGACTAACTCAGGTACAAAACCTTGTCCGGCAGTCGCAAAGTGCCCAAGCAGCCCATCTTCAAAATATGCAAAGAAATCTAAATCATGAGCTTCCAAAAAATCTTCATCCATCTCCATTATTCTGCTCCAAAGATATTTGTACAGTTTTCGCAGCGTGGAACCACTTCTCCTGTTCGAGGACGAATGGCGGAAGTGAATTTATATCGTCGAGTCTAAGCTTAGGATTGCTCAAAAGCAATTCGTTAGCAGCTCTGAACTCAGCACAACGACCCAACGTATTTCCACATGCTGTCTTCACACCCAAGCCCCCAAGGCTGTCTGCATAAGCTTGCAGCTCGGGGGCAATCGTACTTGGAACTACCCCATTAGATGTGGTGGCTATTTTTCCTGTCAGCGGATCTATAGCGCCGACAACTGTAGCCGGTTTGTGCTTTTTGAATGTTGAATGTTGAATGTTGAATGTTGAATGTATTGCTCAAGTTTTAGAGCAGCTTCATCAAGAAGCTCAGCAGTTTCGCGGTTCTGTGCACCGGCTATCGTAGCATCGACACCAGCCGCAGCACGCCTTTTACCTAACAATACCCTTAGTACCGCAGGAGCGCCTTTAAGGGCAAGCGCTGCATCCAGATCCCAAGTGACACCAGTAATCCCACCGCCCAATACAATCGAAAATCTTTGCACCAGATCGTTGAGTTCTGCAGGGCTGCTCGAAACACCAGCAATTTCTCTCAAATAAATAGCAGCAGCTTTCGCCAAATTGTTCCTTCCAAGCTTCAGGAATAAGACTTGGCTCGTCGGCCCAGTCGCTGCCGCCGCTCTGAGACCATTGCGAGTTTGTATTAAATAACCCATGATCGAGGAACTGTTCAGTAGTCGATTGGAATGCTTAAACATCTGACCCATTGGCGGTTATCGCATTTCTAACACTCCAAGTAAGTACATTGTTTTGAGAGGCTAGACGCTGAATACTGGCTGTCGCGATCAACAAATCTTCTGAAAGTGCAGCAACTCAGGGCTTCCCGGAGGATAACTCGCCAGAAGAGCCTGTAATCGTGCATTCTCTACTGCATCCATTTGAACACCTGGGGCCGTCCATCACGATCGGCCATGAGCTCCACCCGATCGCCGATCTCGTAGAGCCTGGAGCGCGGGATGCCGTCCACCCTCGCGCTACTCAACTGGCCGCAACATGCCGGGTTCGAGGTCAACTGGAGGATCAGAATCCGCGTCATCAAGGGGTGTTTGGTTATTATCGCGGAGTAAACAAACAGCCCCACCACTGTCGAGTGCTAAGCTCAATGCTGACGTGCTAGATCAAGAGCAACCGCCAACTGGATCCTACTCTGTCGTGAGCGAAGCGACTTTCCGTACTCCTTCACACTAGTAGTTTGAAAATCCACTACCTCCCCACTCGGCCTTGAAATCTCAAGCCAAACCACTTCCTCCCCATTAACCAGGACCGCATATAAATCCTCAGCTTGCTCAGGCGTCCAATTCAACACAAATGCGCTACCGATCAAGCCAAGCCTGCCCGCCAAGACAGAGAACAACTGATTTCCCGGCTCTCTAAGCCCGCTCCATGACTTAGATAGCTCTTCACGAAAATATTGTTCCGCAAGGCTCCCTATTAGTTTCATTTAATAACCCCCGGAGTAGTCGTTATCAAATTACCAAACCTATCAGTAAGAATGCTCATAGTAGAAGTAGGCTGACCACTGAATTTATCAATACCAATAGAATGACCGAGATTCACCTCTCGAACATATCGAATCCCATCTGCACTATCTAAAGTTCGTGCTACAGGCGAACTCACCACCTCTTTACTTTGAAGCAAAGTGCGAAGTTCTGCCTGCCCTATAGTAAACTGACTTGCATTCACCTCAGAATTATAGTGACGACTTATAACGTGCTCCCAACCTGATTTTTTGTCACCGGTCCTCAAGTTGATACGTGACTGAACGCGTCCAGAAACCTCAATGGCCACTGTAACATCAACACCAGCCGCAGCAAGCCTTTTTGCTAACAAAGCCCTTAGTATAGCGGGGGCACCTGTAAGAGCAAGCGCGGCATCCAGATCCCATGTGACATGTCCCATGGCGCAACCCAATTAGGATCATCTTTATTTGAGACTTGGACAATCGCTCCCGCGCGATCATTCCTTACAACATAAGAACCATCCTTAGCGACCTACCCACTAGCTGGATCATTAAGACGGCTTCCTGACAGAGCATCAAAACGAGTATCTTTCGTCACAACCGCTTTGATTGGATTATCGATTACTTACTACATAGAGTTTTCCCTGCGGCCCCGCTTACCCCCTTGGCTGGCAATTTTTAGTTCAATCGTAATTGAAATTCTATTTGTACCTATGAGTTTCCAACGTAAATACTATTATCTGGAAGACTCATCACCCAAGGCTCAGAAAAGGAAGAACAGAACACATCTAACCTTCTACCATCAGAAAAAATGAATAACGGATCAATAGGCTGACCACTCGCGATCCATGACATATCAACAACTGACAGCCCTACCAAATCCTCTGTACGTGTATTTATCTGATCATCCCAACATGCAAATAAGAGCTCTTTACCTTGAGATACTCTCCAAGCACTACTAGTGACAAACCTCCAATTATCGCCGGAGATAACCAAGGAATCACCACCCCACTCAACATTCTTAATGCAAAGTGGGAGAAAAGGTAAGACAAGCCTTAAAAAATCAAACATCAGTCTACCTGCTCAATATGAGTTCTTTCTCTAATCCACTTTTTCCTTTCAGCTTTAGAAAGGCCTTTCGGTGGCTGCGGTGACATACCCGTCGCCAGGTCTATTGGCCCGCCACTTGCATCTTCAAATGACGCTCGTTGAGGACTACGACCATCCGCCTGTATCACAAGAACACGCGAGTGTCTCAGGGTCTGCCGCATTCCCAAAGTAATATTCATTACCTCCATCGTTGACAAGCTCACTAGCGCCGCCTTCCAATATAGAACGAAATACTGTCCGTCTAGCAGGTCCTCTAACGCACCTGCATCCTCATATGTTGAAATCCTTATATAAAGCCCATATTCTTGGTGAACGAGAACCTTGATTTTTTCTCCGGCTCTTAAATCAATCGTGGCTGATCTTACCAGATAACACTGTTAAACCAACTCAACTCCTGTTGAGTAGGAGCCCGCTTAGTGTCTCTATCGTCAAGTGCATCGCTGCACTTAACTGGGCGTGCTGTTACAGGGGCGTAGCGGTTAGCTTTAGTCTCGTTAATTCGGGCTTTAGTCATGTCAAATTCCGCGCCATCTTTGTATGTAATTTTTAATCCAGGCTCGCCAGCTTGTAAAGCGAGTCTTTCAGCGCACTGCCAAAACTTCCACCTAGCCCAACGCCTTACTCAATGCTCTGCCGGTGATGTTTTGCAGTGCGCGGCATTAAATTACGCCTGCCAGAATGTTAGACAAACGCCATATTCATCTAGAAGATCATCAGAAACTTCAAACTGAAATACTTTACCTGGAAAAGAGTCGGATAAAGCGCGCCCCCAATACTTAGTGATCTGCTCGGCAAACAAATGACAAAGACGATAATCTTCTTCTGATAGACCCACTTTAAACACGGGTCGACCTGGACCACCCTCCCACTTTGAAAAGAACTGATTTATTGAAAAAATATTCCTGTATCGCTCAACGTCTCTACGCGATGTACTTTTCCCCAACACACCAGGTTCGATCTCAACCAGCCCGTTCAAATTAATTTTTTTTGAATCGTATTGCTGAGCGTCAGGCAGCCAGAAAATATGACCATCGACCTCAATAAAATCGGGAGAGAGCAAACCCAGAACAGAAACTGCCTGCTCTAATGAAACCAAGTGCCCTACATATGAAAAAAACTCCCCAGAGCCAATATCTGAAACAAACAGACCCAACGTTTTTTTTGAAATATCACCCTGACAAATCTTCATCATTTCAACCCCAAGCTATCAAGAACCGAACGAGGAACATCCCCCTCAAAAACTTTCGTATCACTTCCCTTCTTGGAGAAATATGTGCCATTCGGAGTTTGATGCCATTCGATCACCTTAATCCGAGAGCTGACACATCATATAGTGCGCGCCCTCGGGACCGTAGACAACAACATATCCGCCCCCAGATTAACAGAATCGGGAGTTTTCCTTTGCAACGGATACTGAACACCACCACGCGCTCCCGTAACCGTAACATTCGCCCCCTAATCCCCCTGGTGCAATATAAATCAATAGTATTATCGGCGGAGTCCGTAATGAACCTTGGTGTGCCTGGGGCGTGAGCGTTTACTTTTGCACCATTTAAAATCTAACGAACACAAACTCCATCAATATGTCGCTACCGATCATGCTCTCAATAACCTTTCGACTTCACAGCGAAATCCATTTCATTTAATGACGCGGAAAAATCAATAATACAATCCATGCATGAAATTCTCTTACCCCCTTGATTCCAAAACCTTCAATACCAAGAGCTGCAATATCATTATTTTTGCAATAGTCGATCAGACTAACTCCATCACCCACATCAAATAAAGGAGAACCACTCCACATTAATTTTGGAGTTATGGGTAAATCCTCTACAGACACCTCAACTTTAATCAGCCCCATGTCGCAACCCAATTAGGATCATTTCTATTTTAGACTTGGACAATCGCTCCCGTGCGATCATTCCTTACCACACAAGAACCATCCTTAGCGATATACCCAGTAGCTGGATCATTAGGACGGCATCCTGACGGAGTATCAAAACGAGTATCTTTCATCACAACCGTTTTGATTGGATCATCGATTACTGACTGTATAGAGCTTTCCGTCCAGCCCCGCTTACCCATTTGGTCAGCAATTTTTGGTTCAATCGTAATTGAAATTCCTTTTGCACCATCAACTCACAGAGATAAGGCTCACCCCCTCACTGATGACTACTTCCTCTGGGATCTCATTATAGACAAAAATCTCATCACCTAAGTTTAAAATGGATAGGCAAAAACCATTATCAAACGAGAGAGCAACACCTATCACTACATCTTCTGCTAAGGACTGAACAAGCGACGCAGACACTAACCTCCTTCCTACAACATCGGAAAAATAACGTTCACCAGAAATATTAAAAATATCTTGCCTACCGTATTCACCTAGATCACAGCTTGAAATCGGACTTAAAGAAAAATATATAGACGCACCATCAGGTCCGCCATAGAATTTCCCGATTTCAGAATTTTCAAATAAAAGTTCGAGCTCTTGAGGCGCAGAATCCCTCTCGGAAGAGAAAACATGGCATAGAGCATTTACTGACAGTAGTTTCTTACTGAGCACTGTTAAAAGCCAGGCAATCATAAGTCCAGGATAATTCATTGCCTAACACCTCCCTTTAATGCGCTCTGTACAGATGGATTTTGAGTTACCCCATCTTTCAGGATAGTAACGGACGTTCCATCAGGCTTGGTAACAACCACATCATTACCCTTAACTCTGAAAAACACATCACCTCGTGCGCCATTTACTCCTTGCCCAGCAAAAGTCCCAGGGATTACTTTTTCAGGGTTACTCCCAATGCCATGAATTTTATCGAGTACCATTTTACGATCTGCTGAGCTTGCCGCGTTGCCTCCGAAATCTTCGACGTGCTTACCGAGTTTTTTGCCTAGCTGCTTCGAATCTACTTTAAATGCTGCACCAGCACCTACGCCACTTGCAGGAAGAGATGTGGCACCTGGTTTTGGAAGAAGACCGGACACATCCCCTTTTGGACCACCTACCCGCTCAGCCCTGACAGCAGCCCAGTACTCATACGCCTTATTTGCATTAGATGAAACCCCTGGCCCTACCCCAGACCGGCTGCCACCTGTTCCAGCCATCCCGGCTATACCGCCGATTATGACAGAACCGTAGCCATACACCTCCTCCAGGGATTTCAAGGCCTTGAGGCTTCGATCGATAAGTTCGAATTTATAGCCCTCGCAGCTGGCTGTCGCACACTGCAACTGCCCAAGAGCAGCCAGCCCGCCCTCGACCTGAAGCATCAGGTCCTTCGCGCGCGCCGGGCCCATGGTCTTTAATGCGTCTTCGAGATTCTCCTGGCTTTCCTTGTTGTATCCAGCGCCTTCCCAGACGCCGGCCTCACACTCAAGATTTCCTTTGCATCCCTGGATATCCTCAACAAAATACTCAGTGCGCTCATGGTTCAGGAAATTGTACTGGGTAGCGTTTTTCGCGATCCACGCGCCCGTTTCCAGGTCTTTGGCATCGGAACTCAGCAGCGTAGCTGCCACCCGTCCCACTAGCTGAGAAGACATGACGAGCAGAGCATCTCTGTTCTTGGGGCTAATACGTCCCTGCTACGCTTTACGCAACGTCCACCATCGGCAACTTACGTCAGGCTCAAGCATCACCCAAGCCTCTGATGTCGAGTTACAGATATCAAAAACAACATGAACCCCTGCTCCCGCGTCATCCCGAATAAATCCAATAAACTTTACACTTTCCGAAGAAACAACGGCCAACTCCTGCTCAGCAAACCGCAGCATGACCTGAAACGACCCCATTATAGCGCTGAAAGAAAAATCAACCTCCAGATCACTGCTATGAGATTTTTTATGTAGCGATATAACGACAAACCTGGATCAACCTCGACCGGCTCAATACCAAATTCCTCCAAAAAATCATTGGCATTTGGGAAGTCCATCAAAGCCCCCTTAGCGAATAGGTATGATTGCGTTAAGCTTTCGAGTTCCATCTTCAATAACTTAAAACGTACTCTGAAAATTCGCGACCTTACCAGATAGCCTCATAAACAATGGTTTCCTAACCTCAAATTTTCCGAACTGGTTAGTGAACGTGTTCACCACGTTGCCTTCAGTTTCAGCCGCGAGGGCCAAGTGCTCGGCCAGCATTTGGCGACCACTTGCGTTATCTGGAACACCGAGCCTCTTCATTTCAAGGGCGAGCTGATTAGAACGAGCTGCGTTGTGAGAGCTGCTAGCCACACGTCCAAACAGAAAGTCAAACTTACCCGGTGCTATCTCTAACCCTTTTGTACCAACCTAATTACTCTTAAATTTCACGCCGTTTAAATACCCAAACTCCCTGATCAAGTATCGGCTCCGAGGCATCTAGCCGCAAGCACTTCACTGTAACCGTCCAGTCACCCTCGTAATCAGCAATCACCTCAGTTTCAACGCAGTAGGCAGACTCAAAATCATCATCATCGATTTCTCCGTCAAAATAGAATCTAATATCCAGAATCAGTCCCGATACTGAAAATATAACAGCACGAAGCTTCCCTGAAACCTCACCTAACAATGCCCTTTGAATATTCAGACGGGCCATCACGATCACATCATCAAGAGAACACATTATTTACGGCCTCGCTGGCACAATGCGGATACCATACTTTGAGTAGTGAATTATCCCATTAGCTGTAGGTGTTGCCACGCCTGCTCCATCTATATACGTCGCTATAGCCCCCAAAATTCACCCTTTCTTTCGAGCCTGGCATGCCAACTGGAATATTACCGACCTGCTGTCCAGTTCCAGCACTTTCGGCAAGCTCGCGGGGGTCACTGCTCAAAACACTACGGCCTGGCTTGTACGAATTATGACCTGGAAAGTGCTTATCTTGAGCACTTTATTTAACAGCGGGCATCTCTTTTGCACCTACAAATCATACTCTCGACGACAGTAGACAAAACCTCCCAAGCACTCAAGTCTTCCAATCGGATCCGACTCAAACTTGCATTGCAAATCTATGCGAAGAATTTTGTCTTGACCAATTGAGGCTGAAATATTTGTAGCAACAACCTCTAAGCTCTCCCAGTCAAAGTCTGTAGGTTGCCTGTCAAGGTAGTAGCAAATAAGCAACGTCCGATCATCCGCCAGAGAAAGAGCGATCGCTCTTATTGAAGGATATATCTCACCAATCAGAGCGCGCCAAACACATAAAACCAACCAATCAGGTAAAACTTTCGTGACTCCGCTCTAACAGCAACAGGATTTGTCGGAACAATATGCGCTCCGTTCTTGCCTGAATGCATTGTTCCATATCCCGTCGCCAAACCAGAGGAGCCATCAACACCAATATTTTACCAAAATCAACTATTGGCTGACCTCGGGAACCATAACCTACGACAGGAAACTCTCCTGCATGAGCACCATTCAACGGTTTTTGAGGATCCACACCCTCATCAAAATAACTGCGTCCGGGAATAAAATTGTTATGCCCCAGAACATGCTTGCCTTGCTGCCCAGCATGAATGTTGCTGGCTACGTTGTCCAGCAAGGCACCTGTGGCTTTTGCACCAACTAACTGCCAAGGGCCTCTCTGCGACGGTACACGACCCGCCCAAGCTCAGATAACACCGGAAGTCTTTCGCCACCCACAATCAATTCAGAACGGCATCTCAAGCTAGAATTTTGATATGCCGTATATTGACAAACAATATCTTCAATCTCCTCGACGTCATCCTCAAGGTTCTCTTCAAGATAGAACCTCAATACCCACTCATCACCACACCACAGCAATGCGACCATTCTAAAGTTGGCAGAAACCGCCCCTACCAACGCCTGAACAAGCATTAGCACTTGAAAGTTCCAATCTTCCAGCACAGGCTGATCACTCATTTCTGACTCCAGTTTGGATTGGTGGGGACAATGCTCGGCTTTTTTGTTCCCTTGATAATAAATACGTTAGTCGGCTGACCAGTTATACCAACGCCGAGATTAACGTTAGTTCCAGTAACACCCTCAAATTTAACCACTGGAAAACCTTGACTATTCTTTCCTAGGATTTTCACTTGGCCGGAGTGGTAAGCGTCAAGCACTTTTTGAGCATCTGAAACACTGTTCAAGAAACCAACGCTCCCCCGCTCCTCAAGCTGCTGTGTCCCTGAAGTATGACGATTCTGCCTCTGGCTTATTTTTGTTGAGACCTCAGGAAAGTCTTTAGGTGTAAGTATTCCTTTTGCACCACCTACCCGCTCAGCCCTGACAGCCGCCCAGTACTCATACGCCTTATTTGCATTAGATGAAACCCCTGGCCCTACCCCAGGCCGGCTGCCACCTGTTCCAGCCATCCCGGCTATACCGCCGATTATGACAGAACCGTAGCCATACACCTCCTCCAGGGATTTCAAGGCCTTGAGGCTTCGATCGATAAGTTCGAATTTATAGCCCTCGCAGCTGGCTGTCGCACACTGCAACTGCCCAAGAGCAGCCAGCCCGCCCTCGACCTGAAGCATCAGGTCCTTCGCGCGCGCCGGGCCCATGGTCTTTAATGCGTCTTCGAGATTCTCCTGGCTTTCCTTGTTGTATCCAGCGCCTTCCCAGACGCCGGCCTCACAATCAAGATTTCCTTTGCATCCCTGGATATCCTCAACAAAATACTCAGTGCGCTCATGGTTCAGGAAATTGTACTGGGTAGCGTTTTTCGCGATCCACGCGCCCGTTTCCAGGTCTTTGGCATCTGAACTCACCAGCGTAGCTGCCACCAGCCCCACTAGCTGAGAAGACATGACGAGCAGAGCATCTCTGTTCTTGGGGCTGATTTGTGTCACAAGCTGCCGCAATTGGCTAGCCAGTGCTTCGTTGGCGCCAGCGGCAACGGCACCGCTGGTGAAGTCCCTCCCTGCAGCCTCCGCCACCAGCCCACCCACTAACGCGTGAGTCGCAATCTTCGTGGCGCTCCCGCTTTCGAGCTTCAGATTACCCACGGCGTTGAACGCTGTGGCAGCAAGGGTGTTATAAAGCGAGTCTTTCAATGCACTACCAAAACTTCCACCCTGGCCCAGCGCTTTGCTCAACGCCGTGCTGGTGATATTTTGCAGTGCCTGATTGGCCGCAAATCGGCTGATGTCACCAACGCTATTTAGCGGCGAGAGAATTTTGTCGGTAGGCAGTTGGGTTTCCGTACCTGTCCACGCGTCGAAATAGCCTGCGGTAAGTCCACCGACTATTGCGGTAATGGCCAACTGTTTCAGGCTGTCACTACTGAAAGTGTCTTTGAGCACTTTGCCCAAGTCACCCTGATTGTTGATCAGGCTAACCGACACCTTGCTCGATAAACTGCCGGCCGCACCGACGCCAGCACCTGTAGCCGCCAAGCCGGCTCCTGAGCCGCTTAGCACACTTGCCGCCGCCATGCCGCCGATGGCTGCCGCTGCGATCGCGATGGCTATTTGCATGGCAGGCCCCATGCCAGAGCTGCTGTATTTCCAGCTGTCGTGGAGCTCGCGGACCTGTCGCCAATCGACCTTCCCCTGCTCTTCCGCGGTCTTCAGCCAAGCCAGGTTTGGATCAGCTTTGACCATGGCGTCGATTGCTTGACGTACACCTTTCTGATCAAGCTGGCGGATATCGATCTGCAGGCCTTCCACCGCTTTGATAGCCACATTCCCCTGAGCCAAAAGCTGTGTCTGACGAAGTGTTTCATCGGTCCAACCTTCACCCTCAGCGGACTGCCACACCACGTTACTCTTGCTCTTTTCGTGGCTCTCCTGATGCAGATCTTTCACTGCCTCGAAGGTGATACTGCCCCCACTTTCCAACTTCAGGTCGTTGCCACTATCTAACTTGGCAGCCTGATAAAGCTGGTTGCCTTCACTGACCAGTACCAGGTCGCCGCCGGAGGTGATCGTGCTGCCGACATGTTTGATATCGGTCACTTCATCACGCTGGGTCTTCTTGCTGCCAAAGCTGCCTTTCTTGTTGTAGTTATAAAGGTGGTAATCACTATTCTGGGCGGCTTCAAGCGATAGCTTCTCGCCTGCATAAACGTATGCTTCGTTATCAGCGGTCAGATGGCTGGCACCGACGCGTACATTCTTCTCGGCATCGATGAATAGATCACCACCAGCCTCAATTATTGATGACTGCTGACGTACTGTATCGTCCTGCTGGTCGACCTTCTTCCCCCTGCGCTTGCTGTGGTACTCAGCATGAAGCTCATTAGCTGCAGCAGTGATTCCTACGTTGCCTCCTGCATAGAGTTGCAAATCCTCACCAGCCTTGACGGTACTGGCGACCACAGAGAGATCACCGCCTGCACTAGCGGTTAAGTTGCCATCTACCAGCACATCACTGCCATGCTGGGTAACCTGGCTTCGGCTGAAGCTTGATCGTTTGAAGACTGCGCTGCTGCTGTCCCTTTCCTCGGCAGATACGATCAGCAAGTTGGCGCCGGCCGTCACGATAGCATCACCACCGGCTTGCAAAGCGCCACCGATGTTCAACACATTGAGGCCGGCAGCGAGGTCGAGGTTATTGCCTGCTTCGATACGCGCCGCGTTGTCCGCCGTGCTGGAACTCCATTTGAAGACAGCGTTCTGGCCCTTGGTGGTGCCGATAGTGCGTTCGTTGGTCAGGTTGCCAGTAAGCGCATTGACGCTGACATCCTCGCCCTTGATGATTCCTCCCATCGCGTTGCGGATGCTTTGGGACGCCAACAGCGACAAGTGCTCGTTAGCCTCCATCAAGCCGGTGTTCTGGGCATTGCCTGCCACGGCCTGCAAGTCTCTGTCGGCCCTCAACGTCCCTTGGTTCTTCAGGTCCCCCCCGGTTATCAGCGCAACGTCCTGCCCTTGGATCAATGCCCCATTAGGAGCCAAACGATCATTGGCATGGGCCAGGTACAGCACTGGAACCAGCACCTGCTGGCCATTCACCTCGCGCGGTTCCATCCACACGATGTCATGGGTCAGCGCGGCGACCTGTTCAGCCGTCAGCCCGACACCCGGCGAGAGGTTCAGCTCATCCTTGCTGGCGATGGAGTTGTCCATCAAGTAGCGGAACATCTCTTCGTCGCTGGTCAACCCCTCCAGGAAACGCTTGCCGGTCCGCTCGACCACCGCTTCTCGGATCAGGCGTTGCTCGTATAACCCATCACCCAGGCGACGCATGGACTGATCAGGCTCATAACCCAGGGCGTTGAGCAAATAGTCGGAGCTTAGGAAGGTCTTGAGGTCAGCAAATCGTGGGTTGGTTTCGACCAAGTACGGGTGGCTTGGGTTATTGCTGACCTGGAACAGGCCGTTAGTCCCTTGCGGTAAATCGAAGCCTGGCAGGTTCACTGGATCGACCGCCTGCTGGGCAAGATCAGGCGGCAATTGACTGTTGAGGTGCGACACGTTCTTCTCAGTCAGACTGACGTCGGTGTCAACCTTCACGTCTGGGCTGCGGGTGATGCTTTCACCCGGCCGGACGACCGCATTACTGAGGGTCTGGGTGCCAGTGATACTGACGTCACCGCCGGCCTGAACCACCGCCTGGGTGGCAACATCGCCTGATGTCTGGACGACGCTGTAGCCAGTGCGCACGCCGATCCTGATCGAACTCAGTGGCATCGTGGTGGGCTTGTAACTCGCCGAATCCGGGTTGTGATAATTGTTGTAGGTGGGGATACGGGCGACGAAGCCGTAGTACTCGTTGCGGTCTTTGGTGTAGACGTAATAACCGGAGGTACGCTGCTCACCACCACCGGCGCCCGTGTTCCAGAAGTTGCTGGCGGTGATGGACAGGTCGTTCACCGCTGAAACGGTGCTGTATTGGTTGTCGAAAGACTCGCCGCTGAAGCTGAGGTAGCCACCAGCGACCAGATTTGCACGCGCAGAGTCTTCGGTTATCTGGGTACCGTAGACCTCAACCACACGGTAGTCGGCTTCACAGTGTTCGCCTTTGCAGTCGTCAGTATTCATCAGCCTGATCGAACCTGACACCTGCTGCAGGCTGGTTTTGAACACTTCCTTGCGGTTGATCAGGCTGTCGGCCAGCAGGCGCATGTCGCCGGCGCTTTCCAGCGTGCCGGAGATATTCTCGATCAGGCTTGCCCGCTGCTGGCTGGCGTCCTTGGCGATGTCCAGGGAGCCGAGGCTGTACAGGGTGCCGCGCAGGTTGGTCAGGCTGTCGGTATGCACCAGCATATCGGCGCCACTGAAGATCAAGCCATCCTGGTTGAGCAGCGTTTGCGACTCGACGCTCAACTGCTGGCCAGCCCCGAGGGTGCCGGTGTTGGTCAGGTTGTCGACCTGCAGTACGAGGTCGTTGGCGGCGGTGATGCGCCCGGCGTTCACCAGGCTGGTGCCAAGGTGGTAGGTGCCCTCGCCGGCGCTTCGAACTTCGGCATGTTCACCGAATCTCGCGCTGGTCGCGCTGATGGTCATGCCGCCCTGGCTCAGCAGGCTGCCGTCGCCGCTGTAGGTGCCGGTCAGGATCAGCTCCAGCGAGCCATTGGTTTCGATGTGCCCGTCATTGACCCAACTGCCGCCGCTGGCTTCGATCGACTCAGCCGAAAGCAGCTTGCCGTCGGCGGTCTGAATCAGTTTGCCAACCTTGAGCGTCAGTTTTTTTGCCTGTAGGACGCTGGTGTTAGTCCAGTCGTCAACCTCCAGGCTGAGCGCGCCGTTGGTAATGAAACTGCCACCTGCCTGGCCGGCATCGGCGAGGCTGACGTCAAAACCCTGATCGCCGGCATGGCGCAGAGCGCCACCTTGGTTGCTCAGCCCCTTGCTGTTCAAAGCGAAACTGGCGTTGTTGATTTCCACAAGGCCGGCGTCGTTGTTGAACAGGCCGCCCAAGGTGAATTGGCTCTTGCCATCGCTCCCCAGCGCCCGCAGTTGCCCCTTGGTGTTGCTTGCTGAGCCTGCATTGATCTCTAGGCTGTCCGCTGCTTCGACCAAGCCCTCGTCGTTGTTCAGGGCGCCTTCGAGGGCCAGGACGATCTGCTGGCCATTGACGGTGCCCTTGCGGTTGTCGAGCGAAGCCGCCGTTACCTTGAGCGGCCCTTCCTGGGCCTGCAGCACGCCTTGCTGGTTGATCAGTTCACCCGCTTTCAGGTCGAGTTGGCCGCTACCGGCGATGACTTTACCGAGGGTATTGTCGAGCGCTTTGGTGGTCGTGACGTCCACGCCTGCTTTACTGGCCTGCAATGTGCCGCTCTGGTTGTCCAGGCTCTCTGCTCGAACCGTCAGGGTGCCGGCCTTGCTCAGTATCAAACCGTCGTCGCTGTTGTTCAGCGCCTGCTCAACCGTGATCTCCATCGCCTGCTGACTAAGCAGCACACCGCCAAGGTTCGTCAGCGAACCGGCCTTGATCGTTGCCTGGCCTGCTGCTATCTGAGCGCCCGTATTGTCGAGCGACTGCAGGTCGGTGCTGAGGGCGCCAGTGGCGACAATCTTGCCGCGGTTGGTCAGCTCGCCGCCGTTGATCTCAAGGGCGCCGTGGATGTTGCTGCTACCGTCGGCATTGACACCGGCTTGCACGCTGCCTTGGTTGACGATGTGCTGGCCGCCCAGGCGCACTTCATCGCGGGCTGCCAGGCTTTTGTCCTGCTCCAAGGTCAGCTTGTCTTGTGCTTGCACGTTGGCCTTGCCGCCGGCATAGGCGCTGTCGGTGAGCGTAATGTCCTGGGCCTGGATGTCGAGGTTGCCACTTGCCGATATGCGAGCGGTCGTTACCTCGCCATTGGCGTCGATCTGAATGTCACCCGCGCTGGCAACCAGGTCGCCCGCCGTCTTGACCCCGACGCCTTCCTCGGTGCCGACCAGGCGGATGGCGCCTGCGTACATGCCGCCAAGCGCTGAGGCATCGATGGCCAACTGCGGCTTGGTGCTGCCGTCATCCGCGCGGGCAACCGCATCGAGGGTCTTGGCATCGACATCGTTGCGCCCGGCGACGATGGTCAACTTCTTCGCATGGATCTGGGCATTGATCTGCGCAGACCGCGTGATGATCTCGACGCTGTCGATGTTGCTGGCGTTCAGACCAGCCCCCTCGATGGCGACCGCACCGTCATCGACCTGGAAGCGCTCCAGCCGCCCTCCCTTGCCGATCACAGGCTTGCCCGTGGTCAAGGTCGCCTGGGGTGTATTGATGAAGCCGCAGCCGCTGCAGGTGATGCCGTAGGGGTTGGCGACGATGACCCGGGCAGACTGCCCGGCCACCTCGGTGTAGCCCTTGAGCTGGCTGGGGCTGCCGCCGATAACTTCGTTGAGGATGACCTGTGCCGAGCCGCTTTTGGTCAAGTTCGGGTTGCCGATGACATGGCCGCCCAACTGCGTATGGGACGTTTGCGTCGACCCGTTGTTGAGGATGAGCCCTTGTGTGCCGACGTTGTAGTCATGGAAGACGTTATGAGACAGCCCTGTGCCGTTCGGCGTGGCAATGTTGATGACCTGCACGCCATTGGCCGAATGGTCGAGCTTGACGCCCGGCGTCACCACGACGATGCCCTCGGCCTGCGCCCAGAGGGGCTGCCAGAACATGACGTTGGCCAACAGGAAAGCGAGCGCCCGAGTAGGGATACCCCAGAATCGGTCGCGGGGTTGCTCGGCCGCAGTCAAAAGGCGTGCGAACGGGAAATGAGAACGGGCATCCATGCAGGAGATCTCGGTAGAGTTGGTTCAGAAGAACAGGTCAAGGCGGAAATAAATCGGCGCTTCACGCTCGGTCAGTGCATCGGGGCGCTCAACGGAGCGTGCGAATGTCACGCTTGTGGCCACGTGTTGACCGCGGGCGAACAGTTCCAGCGAATGGCTGGACATGCGCCCATGCTGGTCTGCGTTGTATTGATCGCCGCGAATCACGCCCAGGTCGTAGCCAAGGCTGGTGCCGTACTCGGCGATCACCGGCCGTAGCCATGCCAGCGACACCGGCCGGGTCCAACGCAGGTCGGTGCGCCAGTAACCGCCGCTGTCTCCCGACAGCGACTGGTCCTTGTACCCACGGATCGACGACTGCCCACCCAGGCTGGTGCGCTGGGAGCTGAACAGCACATCTTCGCTGCGCTGGCCGGTCATCAGGCTGGTCAAACTGAATGACTCGCCCCACAGCTCGAAAGGCTGCTGGTAGGTCGCGGTGGCGCTGTACTTGCGGTAGCGCGCGACCGGCTCACCTGCACGCGGATGGCCGTTATCCTGAGCATCAAGCAGGCCAATACCTTGCTGCATGCCCAGGTCGAAGTTGACGAACGCGTTGCCGATGCGGCGGCCGTGATTGATGCCGAACTGCGCTTCGCTGATCCGATTGCTGCTGAACGTGAGCTTGCTGTCTTCGATGAAATTGTTGGTTCGCAGGTAGGAAATGCCGCTGCTCAGGGACGTCTTGCTCACCGCATCGCGGTGCACGACCCGCTCGGCCTGGAAGGCGTGGGTCTGGGTATCGCCGGTCTGCTTGAAGTTGTAGCCATTGACCGGAATCTGCGAACGGTACTCGCTCTGGCTCAAGCTGTAGGTGAAGTTCCACCATCCCCAGGGCACGTTGTAGTAAAGCGCCGTGCTGCGCGAGGTATGTTGATGGTCGGTCATCGCATCGTGGTTGCCTCGCAACGACAACTGGTCGGCCAGCCCCAGCGGGTTGTCCCAGTCGAAGGTCAGCCCCATCTGTTGCTCGCCAGTGCTGCGCTGCCCGCCATTGTTTCGCGTCAGCCCGGCACGCCAAGGCTTTCGCCAGTGCTGCGCTGCCCGCCATTGTTTCGCGTCAGCCCGGCACGCCAAGGCTTCTGGGGGGTATTGGTGACCTCGACCTCACTACCGCCAACATTCCTGCCCGGCTTGAGCTCCATTTTCGCCTTGTTCGAAGGCAGGCGATTGAGCTGGTCGACCATTTGCTCCAGCTCGCGCAGATTAACCAAATCGCCGACACGCCCCGGAAAAGCCATTGAAATCTCGCGATCCGAGAGATGGCTATCAGGGGCAACTTTGACCTGCTCCAGTCGCCCCTCAACGACAAGAATCTGTAAATGTCCAGTGGTCAGCTTTTGCTGAGGCAAATACGCCCGGCTCGTGACCAGGCCCCTCTCGATGTACCGGGCTGTAATCGCCTTGAGCAATGCGTTGAGTTGCGAAACACCGAGGCATTGATTGATGTATGGCCTCAACAGTCGGTCGCGCTCAGGCTCCGATAGATTGTCGGCGCCTTTGATCTCTATTTCTTGAACAGGTAAACACCTGGCCTCAGCGGGAGCCGTGTGATCTGGCGAATGAGACGGAGAACCCGGTAGTTCCTTGAGGTCTTCCAAGCGTCGGCGTTGCTCTTCAAGCAGACGCTCCTGCCGTTCACGAATCAGATCTGTATCACCCGGTGTGGGCGCACCGTGGGCGACGCGCAATGGGTGGACGCTGAACAAAATAATTAGGAGGCTGGTTATACGAAGGGGTGACGGCATGCGATGACAAATGAATACTGGCTATATGATGGCCATTAATATTATAGCGCCTGATTTATGACGTCAAAGAAACACACAAAATCCCCTGGACGACTGTCCACCAAGGGTAATGCACCCTATCCGCCATCATGGAACACCTTCTCCCTGACGCTCCGGTGCCTGTAGCCATGGAGGCCGGTGCATTTCCTACACGATGAGAAACAAATCCCTGCGAACAGTGGGCCCCAGAGGCTACAACTCCCGGTCCGTATCGCGCCTAGCGAGGCTTTCTGGTGCTGGTCGAAAATCGAGCCAGGTCACAGGGACATCCCCTTGGAGCCTTTGCGACGCACACCCGCCAAAAGGCGGTGGCGTCAAACCACTCCCGCAAAAGGAAGCCTCGTATGGAAATGCCAGACCTCAGCAACATCGAAATCAACCAACTGCCGCACTCCCTGCAATCGCTGATCGAATGCATCGGCCTGGAAAACGCTTATCACCTGACTTGCGCCTTTGGCGGGCGGCCGAAGTACATTCCCAAGCACCGCGAACGCACCAAACTGGCCGATGTACTGCCGGCAGATGCACTCGACTCACTGATCAAACGTTACGCGGGCATGGCGCTGGAGATCCCCAAGGCCGACCACTTCCAGCGCCAGTTGCGCAACCAGCAGATTCAGAAAGAGAGCGCCGACGGCCTGTCGCGCAGCCTGTTGGCTGACAAGTACGGCTTGAGCTTGCGCCAGATCGGCAATATTCGCCGCCTGGAATGCCCTGCGCGCTGAAGGGGATGCAGCAACGCCAAGCGCCCCGAGACAGCTTCAGGGCTTGTACTCACGCTGGCAAAGAAGATTCGCAGCCGGCCAGCAATGGCCGGCGCGAACCGAAAGTACGATCAGAAATCGCGCTTGTAGAAGATATCCAGCGAGCTGGCCAACCCGCTTGCTGCTTCCAGGTACACCTTGCGGCTAAGCTTGTAGCGCAAGGCAATGGTGTTGGCCGGCTCGAACACCCCTACCCCATAACGCAGGCTCAGGCGCTCGGTAAGGTTACCGCTGGCGACCACGCTGGTGCTGGTGCCCGAACCTTCGGTATCCAGTTGGAAATCATCGATACCCAGGTTTGATGCCAAGCTGCCCGTAAGCCCGGCACTGCCCGCCAACCCCAGGCCCAACGCAGCCTCCGCAAGCATGTTGCTGTCTTCCCCCGATGCCCCCAGCGGGCGCCCCATCACCAGGTACGACAAGGCCTGCTCCTGGCTCATGGCAGGCTCCGAGAACACTTGCGTGGTCGGTTGCTCGGCGCTACCGGTCAGGCGAATACCGGCAATCACATCATCGACCTGGCGAATGGCTTCGATATCCAGATACGGCTGGTCGATGGGGCCGGCGAACAGCAGCCGGGCGCGGCGGATGGTCAGGCGCTGGCCGTAGGCGCGGTAGCGGCCGTCGGCCAGGCTCAGCTCGCCACGGGTATCGAGGTTGTCACCGATGTGCACATGGCCGAGCAGGTTGGCGGTCAAGCCGAAGCCACTGAACGACAACTTGTCGCGCCCCACCTCGACGTCAATGTCCATGGCCATCGCCATGGGCGCTTTGCCCTCTTCGGTCTGCTGGCCGACGATAACCGTGTCATCCGAGACCTTGACCGTTGAAGGCGGCAGCTCGCGGACCACGATCTTGCCTTTGGGCACCAGCACTTTGCCGGTGATTGCCAGGCGGTCGTTGACCAGGCGGATGGCAAGGTCCGGGGCCACTTCAAGGGTGGCGTACGGCTCGACGCTGACCGGCAACTGTTGGCCCTGAAGGCGCAGGTCCATGCCCAGCGCCTGGCCCCAGGTCAAATACCCTGACAGCTGGCCACGCCCGGCGCTGCCGCTGCGCCAGTCGCCGTTGAGTTGTACGCGCTCGCCGGCGATCTGCGCCTGCACTGCAAGCCCTTCAAGGCTGACCGGCAGCTCAGCGCCACTGACTTCACCCCCGGTGAGTGCCAGGTTGCCGGTGACCTGCGGGGCCATCAGGCTGCCCGACAGTTGGCCGCTACCATTGAGTTGCCCGGCCAGGCGCTCGACCATCGGCAGGAACGGCCGCGCAATCGACAGGTCGAGCCCGGCCAGGCGGAAGTCACCCGACAACGGCTTGTTGCGCCCAAGCGGGTCCAGCCGCGTGTTCAGCGCCAGCTCACCCAGGCGCTCGCCACGGAAGTCCAGGCGGGTATCGACCCGGCGCGGGGCCAGGGTGCTGTCCAGGCGCAACACTTGGTACGGCAGGTCGACCCAGCGACCGTTGTCGCGGATGCGCAGCGTGCCGCCACCGGCATCGATGCGCACGCTGCCTTTGGGGCCGCTGGCGGGGATGTCCAGGTTGACGTCGGCATTAAGCAGCCCTTCCCAGGCAAAGTCTTTGGGGAACCATTGCGCCAGGCTGTCCAGCGGGAACTGCTTGAGGTGATAGCGCAGGCGAGGTTCCGGCGCCAGGCGCTGGTCTTCGCCACACAGGCTGGCCTGCCCCGAGCGCCAGCAGTGCGCGCCAAAGTCCAGCTGGCCGCTGGCCAGGCGCTGCAGCTTGGCCGGCGCCTGCAATTGCCAGTCCTGGCCGCCAGCCTGGATACGGCCACTGGCCAGGCGGCCGCGCCAATCGCCCTTGGCCAGGGTGCCATCCAGTGCCAGGTCCAGCTTGAGCTTCGGGCCGTCCAGCGCAAGGGTTGCAGCTTGCTGGCGGATATCGCCCTTGCCTTGCACATTGAGCGTGCCCAAGGCGGTTTCGCCCAAACGGATGGCGCCGGCCTTGAGGGCCAGTTGACCGCGCTGGGCGCTGTCCAGCCGCGCATCCAGGTTCAGTTGCTGCACGCGGTTATCGGCCTGCGCCAACTGCTGGCCTTGCACGGTAAGGCTGCCCTGCGGTGCTGCCAGGGTGCCGGCCAGGTCCAGGCGGCCCTTGAGCTGGCCTTGCAGTTGCGGCCACAGCTGGCCGAGGCGCGGCAGGTCGAGGTCGACGCGACCGGCCAGGCGTTGCTGCAAGCTGGCGCTGCCGTTGATGCGGTTGTCGCCCAGTTGCACAGCCAGGCTGCCGAGCGTCCAGTTTTCGCCTGCCCCATCGGCATCCACCTTGAGTAGCGCAGGCTGACCGCGCAGGCGGCCTTTGAGGTCGAGCTGGGCCTTGAGCTGCAAGCGCTCGGCCTTGAACTCACCTTGGCTGCGCAGCGGGCCTGCCAGTGTGCCCGGCAACTCGGCCAGCCAGTACGAAGGGTCCAGCGCCGACAGCTGCATGTCGACATCCCACGCCAAGGTATCGGCAAAGCGCAGCGCAACGCTGCCCGCCGCCTTGCCCTGCCCTGCGGTCAGGGCCAGTTGCGGCAGGCGCACCTGGGCCAGATCGCCTTCGAACGGGCTGACCAGCTTGAACGCGCCAGCAGGGCCGTCGAGGTCGCCATCGAAGGTGCCGTTGTAGTTGCCGTCGCGGTATTTCACCTGGGCGCTGAAGCGCTTGAGGGTGACCTGTGGCGGGGTTTGCAGCGGGTACAGCCGCAGCCAGGGGAAGTCCAGCCAGTCGGCAGTCGCCTCAGCGCTAAGCCCTTGCTGCCAGTCAACGCTGGCTTGCAGCTTAAGGTGCTGGGACTCGCTGGCGGTAAGGTCAAGGGCGTCGAGTTGCGCGCCTTTGGCGTCGACCTTGCCGGCCAACAGCAAGGCGATCGCGCCTTGCTCGGCCGGCAGCGCCGCGGCGCCAGACAATTTATAGCCTTGTTGCAGATCGCCTTTGGCATCCAGGTTTATGTGGTTCAACGCCAAGGTGTCGGGCAGGCTTGCTGCCGGCTTGAAGGCATCGGCGCGAATATTGAGCTGAGCTGGCAGGTGCTTGGCCAGGGCCTGCAATTGGCCGGTGAGCCGGGCATTGAGGTAGCCACTGCTGGTTGCATCCAGTTCCAGGGTTTTCTGCAGCTCGCCCTTCAGGCCAAGCGCCAGTTGCCAGGGCTGGCCATCCACCGGGGGCAACTGCAGCGAGCCTTGCAGTTGCAGCGGCCAGTCGCCCTGTGGCTGCAGGTCGCCTTCAAGGTTCAATAGCAAGTCGTCGCGGCGCAGTTGCAGGCTGTCGATGCGCAGGCCGGCCGTGGTCCAGTGCGCCGCCAGTTGCAGGTCGCCCAGCAGGTCGCTGCCATCCAGGCGCAACTGGCCGACTTTCACCTCGCTGACTTCAATAGACAGCGGCAGGTTCAGTTGCGGCAGGCTGAACGGGGTGTCATCCGCCGGTTCTTCACTTGGCGCAAAAGCCATGTCGATGCGGGTGGCCTGCAATGCGTCGATGCACAGCGCACCACGCAGCAAGCAGGCCGCAGACCAGCTCAGCGAAGGCTGCAGCAGTTCGATCTGGTCTTCGCCACTGCGCCAGCGCAACGCGCTGGCCTGCCAAGTGCCGCCCAGGCGCCCGGAAAATTCGCTGACCTCAAGCCCGGGCACCAGGCCCAGCGCCCAGCGGCTGCCGGCCTGTGTGCCCAATACCGCAGCCAGCGCCACAACCACCAGCAGCACCAGTGCGCCAAGGCCGAACAGGGTGTATCTGAACACGCGCATCACAGCTCGGGCCCCATGGAGAAGTGCAAACGAAAACCACCGTCGCCATCCAGTGCCCGGGCCAGGTCCAGGCGTAACGGCCCGACCGGCGACACCCAGCGCACGCCGATACCGACGCCGGTCTTGAGGCTGGGCAGCTCCAGCGAATTGAACGAGTTGCCCTCGTCGATAAAGGTGGCTACACGCCACTTCTCTGCAACCGAGTACTGATACTCGGCGCTGCCAGCTACCATGTAGCGCCCGCCAATGCGGTCGCCTTTGTTGTTTTCCGGCGACAGCGATTGATAGTCGTAGCCGCGCACGCTCTGGTCACCACCGGCAAAGAAGCGCAGCGACGGCGGGATATTCTGCTGGTAGCCGTTGGTGGCGCTGCCGCCGAACTGCACGCGGCCCAGAAAGCGATGGCGCTGGCCCAGGGTGGTCAGGCCCTTGAGCAGCACATTGCCGTGCACCAGGTTGGTGTCGGAGGCCAGGCCTTCCTTGGCCACCTGCATGTCGAATTGCAGCCGGTAGCCATTGTGCGGGTCGATGCGGTTGTCGCTGCGCAGGTAGGAATAACTCACCCCAGGCATCAACAAGGTACTCAGCCCCGAGTCGTCGCCCAGCCGATATTCCTCGCGCTGGAACTTCAGCGACACCACGCGCTGCCAGCCGCTGGGCAGCTTGCTGTGCCATTCCGGGCCGACGGTCAGCAGTTTGCTCAAGGTGTCGGTGCCGGAGATTTCTTCGTTCTGGTAGCCGCCGGCGAAGCGCAGCTTGTCGGTGAGCGGTGGGTCCAGGGGAATGTCGTACCACAGCCCGAGGTTCTGCCGGGGCGCCGACAGCTCGGTTTCCCAGCCATAGCTGTGGCCTTGGGCGTTGACCCAGTGGCGCGTCCAGTTGGCCTTGGCGCGCGGTCCGACGTCGGTCGAAAACCCCAGGCCCAGGCCCATGGTGCGCGGTTTGCGGGTATCCAGCCGGACCTCTACCGGGATCTGCTCGCCCACCGCCGCGGTGGGGGCCGCATCCACCCGCACGCCTTCGAAATAGCCGCTCGATTGCAGGTCGTTGTTAAGCTCGGCGATCAGCTCGGAGTCATACGGGGTGCCCGGCTTGAATGGCACCATGCGCTGCAGCAGGTCATCATCGAGTGGCGTATCGCCACCAAAGGTGACCGCGCCCAGCCGGTAGCGCGGGCCGCTCTGGTAGACCAGTTCGATATCGGCAACGCCCGCCTTGGGGTCTACCGCCAGACGCTGACGTTCGAAGCGGCCACTGAAGAACCCGTAGCGCGAGGCCTGGTTCTGGATCAACCGCTTGGCATCTTCGTAGCGCCCATGGTTAAGCGGCGTTCCGGGGCGCAGCGCCTTGCTGTCAGGAATGCGAAACGCCTTGAGCTCGCTTGCCGGCCCCTCGATGCGCACGATGACATTGCGCAGGCGCACAGGCTCGCCCGCCTGCACCCGGATCACCAACTGCGGGCCTTTGCCGGCCTCGGCCGGGGGATGCACTGCGGTCTCGATCTGCGCCTGGTAATACCCCAGCGCCTGGGCAGCCTTGCGCGCCTGCTCTTCGGCACCACGGCTGAAGCGCAGCAACGCGTCTTCGTCGCGCTCGCCCAAGCTGCCGATGTAGTTTTCGATATTGCCTTTGAGCGCCTTGTTGGCCGGTTTTACCCGCACCAGCAATTCGCTCTGGGCCCATGCCATGGAGCTGGCGGCCAGTAACAACAGGCCCCAGCCAAGTCTTCCTGAATACGTCATGCGGCGCATGCTACCAGAGCGAGGCGGGCAAAGGCGCCGCCGGAGATTTCAGTCACACTATCGTCGCCGCGGCATAGGCCGGGTTGGGGTGAAAAAACACCCGCTCGCGAATAGGCCCCACAGCAATTTCGCCGATCTCTTCATAGCCCTGGCGCTCGTAGAAGCCCAGGTAATGGGCATTGCCGGTATCCAGCACCACCCCTTGGGTGCCGGGGTCTTCGGCGCACCAGTTGTGAACGGCCTGCAACAGTTGCTCACCGTAATGCTGGCCCTGAAACTGCGGGTGCACACCCAGCAGCGGCAGCATGTGCACCTGCTCAGCCGGCAGGCAACTGGCCAGTGCCGCCTGGTAATCCAGATAGCGCCGCGTGCAGCGCAGGCCGGTGCCCAGCATCATGCGCAGGCGCCAGGCCCAGCTGTCGGCAACACCCAGCCTGCGCTGCGGCGGCACGATCAGCGCGACGCCCACCAGGCGGTCGTCGACCAGCAGGCCGATGGCCGGCAACTGCAAATAGAAATGCTGGCGCAGCCATTCGCGGATGACCACCCGCAAGCGCCGTTCGAACCCGGGGCGCTGGCCCTCGAACAGCCAGGCATAAGTGGGCTCATGCCGGTAAGCGTGGTACAGCAACGAGCGCGCTTCGCGGGCGTAGCCCTCGTCGAGCATGCAGATACGGGCAGGGGCTTGGGGCATTGCGGGCTATCCTCCTGGAATGGCGTGTGTCCCTTGGAGGTGCAAGACCCTGCTTGGTTCACCTCTTTGAGCACGTTAGCAGCGCCCGCCTGCGCCCGCCACGCTGGCCGCAGGCGCCGATGTCGGCTAGCATCGGCGGCTTTTACCAGGATTGCCTTTCCATGAAAGTCGTCTCGTTCAACATCAACGGCCTGCGCGCCCGCCCGCACCAGCTGGCGGCACTGATCGAAAAGCATCAGCCAGACGTGATTGGCCTGCAGGAAACCAAGGTCAGCGACGAGCAGTTCCCGCTGGCAGACGTCGAGGCGCTCGGCTATCACGTACACTACCACGGCCAGAAGGGCCATTACGGCGTCGCACTGCTGTCGCGCAACGCCCCGCTGGAGCTGCACAAAGGCTTCGCCAGCGATGAAGAACACGCCCAGCGGCGGTTCATCTGGGGCACCTTCGCCGATGCCAACGGCACCCCGATCACCGTGATGAACGGCTACTTCCCGCAGGGCGAAAGCCGCGACCACCCCACCAAGTTCCCGGCCAAGCAGCGTTTCTACAGCGATCTGCAAACCCTGCTTGAAACCCGCTTCAGCAACGACCAGCCACTGCTGGTGATGGGCGATGTGAACATCTCGCCGCAAGACTGCGACATCGGCATTGGCGCCGATAACGCCAAGCGCTGGCTGAAGACTGGCAAATGCAGCTTCTTGCCTGAAGAGCGCGAATGGATGGAGCGCCTGAAAGCCTGGGGCCTGGTGGACAGCTTCCGCCACTTGCACCCGGAGGTCGCCGACCGCTTCAGCTGGTTCGACTACCGCAGCCGTGGCTTCGAGGATGAGCCCAAGCGCGGCCTGCGCATCGACCTGATCATGGCCTCGCAAGGGCTGCTGCCACGGGTGCGCGCAGCAGGCATCGACTACGAACTGCGCGGCATGGAAAAGCCATCGGACCACGCGCCGATCTGGCTGCAGCTAGACTGAACCTCGGGCCGGGCTGCACCCTGCAGCCCGGTTGCGCTGCCAGCGCGGTCTGCCGCCACCCGGCACAGCGATGGAACTCCGC
Organism: Pseudomonas farsensis; assembly: GCF_014268805.2. Classification (GTDB taxonomy): domain Bacteria; phylum Pseudomonadota; class Gammaproteobacteria; order Pseudomonadales; family Pseudomonadaceae; genus Aquipseudomonas; species Aquipseudomonas farsensis. The sequence goes on along the minus strand of NZ_JABWRF020000001.1, from coordinate 1,566,711 downwards.
CCCGCGCGCACTGCTCAAATCTCGTGCAGTAGTTCCCCTGGCTTCACCCAACCGGAGGTTTACCCATGCGCCACTTACTGCTCGTCCCCTCGTTGCTGCTCCTGCTCCCTGCCGGCGCCGCCCTCGCCCGCGTCGATGCTGGTGATGTCGCCACGTCGGCCGGGGTTTCCGCTTCGCTGTATTCGACCTTCAAGGACGACAAACGGGTCATCCCTGCCCGTGACGAGCTCAGCGCCTTTGTCGCCAGTGGCGGTGCCATCCGTGGTGTCTATCTGGAGTCCGCGCTGCAACAGGCCCGCCAGGACAACCCTGGCATGCAAGTCAGCGACGAAGAACTGGCCCGGGCACTGCTGTCGCAGGACGACCCGCTGGCACCCCAGTGAAACCCACCACCCCATCGCCGGCTGAGCGGCGATGGGGTTGGTCGGCATTTTCAATGAATCGGCGAAACTCTTGCGCTGATTACCCTGTTTTACCCGTGCCCCCACACGGCTAAGGTTTCTCCATCCCTACCGAGGAACCTTCACCATGAAAGCGATTGTCTTCACCGAGCACGGCCTGCCCATCGACGACCCTGCCGCCCTCTACCAAACCGACTTGCCCGACCCAACCCCAGGGCCGCGGGATTTGCTGGTGCAAGTGCGCGCCATTGCAGTCAACCCAGTCGACACCAAGGTCCGGGCCGGCAGCGGCAGCACAGCAGCGCCGAAAGTGCTGGGTTGGGACGCCGTGGGCGTGGTGCGCGCAGTTGGCGACCAGGTCAGCCTGTTCCAGCCAGGCGATGAGGTGTTCTACGCCGGCGCCATCGACCGCCCAGGCAGCTACAGCGAGCTGCACCTGGTGGATGAACGCATTGTCGGGCACAAACCACGCAGCCTCGACGACGCCAGCGCCGCTGCGCTGCCGCTGACCTCCATCACCGCCTGGGAGCTGCTGTTCGACCGCCTGGGCGTTGCCGAAGGGGGTGGCGAGGGGCAAAGCCTGCTGATCGTCGGCGCCGCAGGGGGTGTGGGCTCGATGCTTGTGCAACTGGCGCGCAAACTGACCCGCCTCACCGTCATCGGCACCGCGTCGCGCCCAGAAACCCAAAGCTGGGTGCGCGAGCTTGGCGCCCATCATGTCATCGACCATAGCCAACCCCTGGGCGAGCAGTTGCAGGCTGCGGGTGTCGGCGAGGTGGACCTGGTGATCAGCCTGACCCACACCGACCGGCATTTTGCCCAGTTGATCGACGCACTGCGCCCCCAAGGCCGGCTGGCGCTGATCGACGACCCCGCCAGCCTCGATGTGGTGCCGCTCAAGCGCAAATCGCTGTCGCTGCACTGGGAGTTGATGTTCACCCGCTCGCTGTACCAGACCGACGACATGATCAAGCAGCACCAATTGCTGGAGCGGGTTGCCGGGCTTATCGAGGGTGGCGTGCTGCGAACCACCTTGGGTGAGCACTTTGGCGAAATCAACGCCGCCAATCTGCGCCGCGCCCATGCCTTGATCGAAAGCGGCAAGGCTCGCGGCAAAATCGTCCTCGAAGGGTTCTAAACGGCGGCTACGGGGCGCCCGGCAGTGGTTGAAGCTGGGCGAACCGGGCTTGCAGAAACGCCCGCAACGCCTGCAACGCCGGGGTCAACGCCTGGCGATGCACGCACACCAGGTGCAACGGCGCTGGCAGCCCGTAGCCTTGCGGGAACAGTTCCACCAGGCGCCCGGTGCGCAGGTCTTCATACACATCCAACCGCGACTTGTAGACAACCCCCAGCCCAGCCACGGCCCAGCGTCGCACCACATCGGCATCGTCACTGACCCGGTCGCCGGTCACCGCCACGGTCTGTAGCCCCTGCGGGGTAATGAACCCCCAACGCTCGTAAGTCTGCTCGCCCATCACATAGCGCAGGCAGTTGTGCCCGGCCAGTTCCTGCGGCGTGCGCGGGGCGCCGTGCCGGGCGATATAGGCAGGCGCTGCGCACAGCGTGCGACGGTTGTCCGGTGCCAGCGGCAGTGCCACCAGGCTTGAATCGGCCATCTGGCCATAGCGGATGCTGGCATCGAGGCGGTCCCCGAACAGGTCGGCCACCTGGTCACTCAGGCGCAGTTCCAGCGTGATGCCGGGGTGCTCGGCCTGGAACTGGTCAAGCCACGGCAGCAAGGTGTTGCGCCCAAGGTCCGATGAGGTCGACAGGCGCAAGGGGCCGGTGATTTCGCCACGGCCCTGCTCCAGCGCTACCTCGCCGTCCACCAGCGCCGCCAGCACCTGGCGCGCATGGGGCAGGTAGCGCAGGCCTTCATCGGACAGGCGCAGGCGCCGGGTGGAACGCACCAGCAGGCGGATCCCGAGGCTGCGCTCAAGGCGCTGCACAGCGGCGCTGGCAAGGGCCGGGGAGATATCCAGCTGACGTGCAGCGGCGGAGAAACTGCCGCTGTCGACGGTGCAGACGAACACCTGCAAATCGTCCATACGCACGAGTTTTTTCATGAAGGGGCTCACAACCCGTTGATATTCATGGCAGCGATGCTGAGGGATATGCCGCACAAGGTCTACGCTTGAGTGTTCATGACTTTGAAATTCATCATGGAACGAGGCCCTGCCCATGCATTTGCTCCGCCCTTCCCTTGCCATTGCCCTGACCCTGGCCTGCGCCAGCACCCAGGCCGCCGAGCCCTCGCCACAAGAGCTGCTCAAGCAGGCCCAGGCTGAACAGCAGCACTACCTCGACACCCTCAAAGCCCTGGTTTCGGTGGATACCGGCACCGGCACCGAAGCCGGCATCAGCCAGGTCAGCGCCGAACTGGTCAAGCGCCTCAAGGCGCTAGGCGCCCAGGTGCAGACCCACCCGGCCAAGCCGTCGGTGGGCGACAACATCGTCGGCACGTTCAAAGGTACCGGCAGCAAGGATTTCCTGCTGATGGTGCACTACGACACGGTGTTCGGGCCTGGCACTGCCGCCAAGCGGCCGTTCCGTATTGACGGCGACCGCGCCTACGGCCCAGGTGTGGCTGATGCCAAGGGCGGTGTGGCGATGATCCTGCACGCGGTGAAGCTGCTCCAGGACCAGCAGTTCAAGGGTTACCGGACCTTGACCGTGCTGTTCAACCCAGATGAAGAAATGGGCTCGGCAGGCTCCCGGCAGATCATCGCCGAGCTGGCCCGCAAGCATGATTACGTTTTCTCCTACGAGCCGCCTGACAAAGACGCCGTGACTGTCGCCACCAACGGCATCAACCGGCTGAAACTCGAGGTTAAAGGCCGCGCATCCCACGCAGGCTCCGCCCCCGACGAAGGCCGCAATGCGCTGGTCGAGCTTTCGCACCAGTTGCTGCAACTGAACGCGCTGGGTGACAAGAGCAAAGGTACCACGGTCAACTGGACCCTGGCCAAGGCGGGGGAAAAAGCCAATATCATCCCTGCCCTGGCCAGCGCCGAGGCCGACATGCGCTACAGCGACCTTAGCGAAAGCGCGCGGGTCGAGGCCGATGCCCAGCGCATCATCAAGAAGGGCCTGGTGCCCGATACGCAAGCCACCGTCACGCTGGAAAAGGGCCGGCCACCGCTGGCTAAAAATGAAGGGTCGGCGCAGTTGGCCAAGACCGCGCAGCAGCTCTACGGCAAGATCGACCAGCGCCTGGAGCCGATTGCCATGCGCTTTGGCACCGATGCCGGCTACGCCTATGTGCCGGGCAGCGCCAAGCCTGCGGTGCTGGAAACCCTGGGGGTGGTCGGTGCGGGGCTGCATGGCGATGACGAATACATGGAAATAAAAAGCGTCGCCCCGCGGCTGTACCTGAGCGTGGCGATGATCAGGGAGCTTGCGCAGTAAGCGCGTGTGCAGCGCCGCTGTAGGAGCGGCCTTGTGTCGCGAGGGGCTGCGCAGCAGCCCCGGCGATCTTGCATAAGGCGGATATCTAGGGGCTGCTGCGCAGCCCTTCGCGACACAAGGCCGCTCCTACAGCGCGTTTGAAGATCAATTATCCAGCTGATCCTTGATGATCTTGCCGGTCTGCGGATCTACCTGGAATTCATACTGCTTGCCATCGGCCTTGAGGCCTTCGCCTTCCCAATGGCCATCATCGGCCTCAATCTTGGTGATCTGCGTGTAGCCCGCGCCCTTGAGCGCAGCTTCTGCCTGGTCCTTGTTGACCTTCCAGTCCGCACCGGGCTGGTCAGCCCACGCCGCTGAAGCACCCAAGGCACCGGCCAGCGCAAGGCCTGTGAACAAACGAGTCATCGCTTTCATTGCCAACTTCCTTTTAGTGAAGGGTTCAAGGATGCGACTCAACCAGCCGCGCCGCAGTTCATTCCAGATGCACAGGCGCCCCACTTTGGCGCCGACACTGCCCCATGAACCACCATCGCACCGCGCGGCGGCCCAACCTTGAACAGCCCCAGCCCTTCAAGCACGGGCCCTGCGCAATTATCTGACCACTTGGCCATGTTTTTGCTTTGTAACCTGCTCATCACCCACACCCGAGCAGCCCATGTCCGAATCCCCCTCGCCGCTGCGTCTGGAGCTTCGCGCTATCACCAAGCGCTATCCAGGCACGCTGGCCAACGACCGTCTCGACTTGCGCATCGGCACCGGTGAAATTCACGCCCTGCTCGGTGAGAACGGCGCCGGCAAAAGCACGCTGATGAAAATCATTTATGGCGTCACCGCCCAAGACAGCGGCCAGGTGCTCTGGCAAGGCCAACCGGTGCAGATACGCGACCCGGCGCAGGCGCGCCAGCTCGGTATCGGCATGGTGTTCCAGCACTTTTCGTTGTTCGAAACCCTCACCGTTGCCGAAAACATCGCCCTGGCGCTAGGCCGAGCTGCCGGCAGCCCGCAGCAACTGGCACCGCGCATCGCCGAGGTGTCGCAGCGCTACGGCATGGGCCTTGAGCCGCAGCGCCTGGTGCACAGCCTGTCGATTGGCGAGCGCCAGCGGGTCGAGATCGTGCGCTGCCTGATGCAGGACATCAAACTGCTGATTCTCGATGAGCCCACCTCGGTGCTCACCCCGCCTGAAGTCGATGAGCTGTTCGTCACCTTGCGGGCACTGGCCGCCGAGGGCTGCAGCATCTTGTTCATCAGCCACAAGCTCGGTGAGGTGCGCGCCCTGTGCCACAGCGCCACGGTGCTGCGCAGCGGGCGCGTGTCCGGCGCCTGCGTGCCGGCCCAGTGCAGCGACCTGGAACTGGCGCGGCTGATGGTCGGCGATGCCGAGGGGCTTGAGGCCAGCTACCCGAAACGGGCCGGCGGGCTGCCCCGGCTGCGGGTCGACGACCTGACCTGGCGTAGCAAGGACCCGTTCGGTACCTCCTTCGAGCATCTGCGCCTGGAAGTGCGCAGCGGCGAAATCGTCGGTATCGCCGGAGTGGCCGGCAACGGCCAGGATGAGCTGCTGGCGCTGCTCAGCGGGGAAACCCGGCTGCCGGCAGGCGAGCGCGAGCGCATTACCCTGGACAACCAGCCGATGGCTCATCTTTACCCCGACGCGCGCCGCGCCCTGGGCCTTGCCTTTGTTCCGGCCGAACGCCTGGGCCATGGCGCGGTGCCAGACATGACGCTTGCCGACAACGCCTTGCTCACCGCCTTTGAGCAGGGCTTGGTCAGACGTGGCTTGATCCGCGCCAGTAAGGTACAGGCGCTGGCCGAGCAGATCATCCAGCGCTTCGCCGTCAAGACCCCGGACACCCAGGCCCGCGCCCGCAGCCTGTCGGGGGGCAACCTGCAGAAATTCATCCTTGGCCGCGAAATCCTGCAACAGCCAAAACTGCTGGTGGCGGCGCACCCGACCTGGGGCGTGGACGTAGGCGCGGCAGCGGCGATCCACCGGGCACTGATCGCCCTGCGCGATGCCGGCGCAGCCATTCTGGTGGTCTCCGAGGACCTCGACGAACTGCTGCAGATCAGCGACCGCATCGGCGCGCTGTGCAGCGGGCGCCTGTCGCCGCTCAAGGCCACCGCCCAGACCCACACCGTAGAGGTCGGCGGCTGGATGGCCGGCCAATTCGATACCGCGCATCACGCTGCCTGACGAGACCCTGCCATGTTGCTATCCCTCGAACCCCGTACCCGGCAGTCGCGCGCCATGCTGCTGCTCTCACCGCTGCTGGCCGGGCTGCTGACCCTGTTCAGCGGCGCCTTGCTGTTCAGCGCCCTGGGGCATGCCCCGCTGGCAACCTTGCATACCCTGCTGATCGAGCCGATAAGCGACCTTTACGGCGTGTCCGAGCTGCTGCTCAAGGCCCTGCCGATTCTGCTCTGCGCCCTGGGCCTGGCAGTCGCCTATCAGGCGCGCATCTGGAACATCGGCGCGGAAGGCCAATTACTGATAGGTGCCCTGGCCGGCAGCGCGCTGGCGATTCAACTGATCGACTGGGACAGCCGCTGGGCGCTGCTGTGGGTGCTACTGGCCGGCACCTTGGCCGGGGCGCTGTGGGGGGCGCTGGCCGCCTGGCTGCGCACCCACTTCAACGCCAATGAAATCCTCACCACCATCATGCTCAACTACATCGCCCTGAACCTGTTGCTGTACTTCGTGCACGGCCCGCTGAAAGACCCGGACGGTTTCAGTTTTCCGCAGTCGGCGATGTTCGGTGATGCCAGCCGGCTGCCGGCGCTGTTCGAAGACGGCCGCGTGCATGTGGGGCTGTACTTCGTGCTGCTGGCATTGGTGGCGGTATGGGTGCTGCTGCACAAGAGTTTTCTGGGCTTTCAGATCAAGGTGCTGGGCCTGGACCGCCGCGCCGCAGGCTTTGTCGGCTTTCGCGAAAAGCGCCTGGTTTGGCTGGCGCTGCTGATCAGCGGCGGGCTGGCGGGGCTGGCCGGGGTCAGTGAAGTCAGCGGGCCGATTGGCCAGTTGGTGCCGCAGGTGTCGCCCGGCTACGGCTATGCGGCGATTACCGTGGCGTTTCTGGGGCGCCTCAACCCGTTCGGCATTCTGCTCGCCGGGCTGTTGATGGCACTGCTGTACCTGGGCGGTGAAAACGCGCAGATGACCCTGAACCTGCCGCAATCGCTGACCGGCCTGTTCCAGGGAATGATGCTGTTCTATCTGCTTGCCTGCGACGTGCTGATTCTCTACCGGCCACGGCTGACGCTTGACTGGCGGCGCCGGGCAGCGCTGGCGGCTGCCAGCGCCTGAATTCCCCTGACTTTTTACGTATGCCTGGCGCCGCTGGCGCGCAGGCTGAGGCTTGGATTATGGATCTCGATCTACTGGGCAATATCCTCTACGCCATGGTGCGCTGCGGCACCCCGCTGCTGCTGGTGGCGCTGGGCGAGCTGGTGTGCGAAAAGAGCGGCGTACTCAATCTGGGCCAGGAAGGCATGATGCTGTTTGGCGCAGTGGTGGGGTTCATCGCCGCCTACGCCACGGGCAACCTGTGGCTTGGGGTGTTGATGGCGTGCCTGGCCGGCATGCTGCTGGCGGCGTTGTTTGCCTTGGTGGCGCTGGGCTGCCAGGCCAACCAGGTAGCCACCGGGCTGGCCCTGACCATATTTGGCGTCGGGCTTTCTTCCTTTGTCGGCACTGCCTGGGTGGGCAAGCCACTGAGCGGTTTCGAGCCCGTGGCCATCCCGTTGCTGGCAGACATTCCGCTGATCGGCCACATGCTGTTCAACCAGGATGTACTGGTTTACCTGTCGTTTGCGCTGTTCGGGCTAATCACCTGGCTGCTGCTCAAAAGCCGCCCGGGGCTGGTGCTGCAAGCGGTCGGTGAGAACCCCGACGCCGCCAGCGCCATGGGCTTGCCGGTACTGCGCGTGCGCACCCTGGCGGTGCTGTTCGGCGGCGCCATGGCCGGGCTTGCCGGTGGCTACCTGTCATTGGCCTACACCCCGATGTGGGCTGAAAACATGACCGCTGGGCGCGGCTGGATTGCCTTGGCGCTGGTGGTGTTTGCCAGCTGGCGGGTGCTGCGGGTGTTGCTTGGGGCCTACCTGTTTGGGCTGGCCAGCATTCTGCACCTGGTTGCCCAAGGCATCGGCGTGAGCTTCCCGGCCAATCTGCTGGCGATGCTGCCCTATGTGGCAACCATCGTGGTGCTGGTGGTGCTGTCGCGCGATGCCCTGAAAACCCGCCTGTATGCGCCGGTTTCGCTTGGGCAACCGTGGAAGGCCGGGCACTGATCTGCTGGCGTGTACTGACTTCACGCAACCCTGTGTAGGAGCGGCCTTGTGTCGCGAAAGGGCTGCGCAGCGGCCCCCTGCGATCTCGCATGAAGCCGAGATCCTGGGGCCGCTGCGCAGCCCTTTCGCGACACAAGGCCGCTCCTACACGAGGTGGCGTCGCTTACGGCAAGACCATCCGCCGCGCACCAGCAAGTGGCGGTGGCAACGCCCCGGCGCACCACCCCGGCGCCGTTGCCGCAACGATCCCCCACCAAATGCTGTTTTTGCCCACATGGTCAGCTTTTTGCAGTACTCCCTTCGCCACACCACAAGACCAACAGGAGCCCACCCCAGATGCCCCACAACAAGACCAAGCACCTGCTGCGCACCCTGGCCGCGGCCATAGGCCTTGCCAGCGTCATGTCCGCCAGCGCCGCCGACCCACTCAAGGTCGGTTTCGTCTATATCGGCCCCATCGGCGACCACGGCTGGACCTACCAGCACGAACAAGGCCGCCAGGCGCTGATCAAGCAGTTCGGCGACAAGGTCGACACCAGCTTCGTCGAGAACGTCCCGGAAGGCGCAGACGCCGAGCGAGTCATCCGCAACATGGCCAAAGGCGGCTACGACCTGGTGTTCGCGACCTCCTTCGGCTACATGAACCCCACCGCCAAGGTGGCCAAGCAGTTCCCCAAGGTCACCTTCGAGCACGCCACCGGCTACAAACAGGACAAGAACCTCGGCACCTACCTGGCCACTTCCTACGAAGGCCGTTATGTCGGCGGCTATCTGGCCGCAAAAATGACCAAGACCAAGAAAGTCGGCTACGTCGCCTCGTTCCCTATCCCTGAAGTGCTGCGCGATATCAACGCCATCCAGCTGGCGCTGGACAAGTACAACCCCGGCACCGAAATCAAGGTGGTGTGGGTCAATTCGTGGTTCGACCCGGGCAAAGAGGCCGACGCTGCCAACGCGCTCATCGACCAAGGTGTCGATGTGATGTTCCAGCACACCGATAGCCCGGCGCCGATCCAGACCGCCGAACGGCGCGGCGTCTATGCGGTGGGCTACGCCTCGGACATGGCCCACTTCGGCCCCAAGGCAGTGCTGACCTCGATCGTCAATAACTGGGGCCCGCACTACATCAAGAGCACCCAGGCAGTCATCGATGGCACCTGGAAATCGCAGGACTACTGGGGCGGCCTGGCAGATGGCACCGTTGAGCTGCCCATCAGCGACCTGGTACCCGCCGATATCAAAGGCGGCGCCGAACAGATCATCGCCAGCATCAAGGATGGCTCGTTCCACCCCTTCACCGGCCCGATTGCCGACCAGAGCGGCACTGTGCGGATCGCCGCAGGCGCCGTTGCCAGCAACGCTGAACTTGCCGGCATGAACTACTACGTCAAAGGCATCACTGCCCAGTTGCCCAAGTAACTGCAACCCGGTGCGCCGTCCCTCCGCTTCGGAGAACCGCGCACAAGGCCGGCTGAGCCGGTCGTTTCGCTGCCTGGGTACGAGAAGACTCGCAGCTAACCGGGCCGCCCGTAGCGGCGGCCCGGACACCCGGAGCCACACATGGACACCCTGCCGATCATCGACATCACCGCGCTTTACCAACCCGACCCCGGCGCCCGCCAGGCAGTGGCCCGGCAAATCGACGCCGCCTGCCGTACCTGGGGTTTCTACTACATCAAGGGCCACCCGATTGCCCCTGCGCGTATCGCTGCCCTGAAGGCCGCCGCAGTAGACTTCTTTGCCCGCTCAGCTGGCGAAAAACTGCGGATCGACATCACCCAAAGCCAGCACCATCGTGGCTACGGTGCAATTGCCACCGAGCAACTCGACCCCAGCCGCCCAAGCGACCTTAAAGAAACCTTCGACATGGGCCTGCACCTGGCCGCCGACCACCCCGAAGTGCTCGCGGGCAAGCCGTTGCGCGGCCCCAACCGCCACCCGGACATCCCCGGTTGGGAGGTGCTGCTGCAACAGCACTATGAGGACATGCATCAGTTGTCGCTGACCCTGCTGCAAGCCATGGCCGAGGCACTGGGCATCGCCCCGGACTTTTTCGAGCAGCGCTTCGACCAGCCGATCAGCGTACTGCGCATGATCCACTACCCGCCGCGCCAGGCGGCCAGCAGTGCCGAGCAGCAAGGTGCCGGCGCCCACACCGACTACGGCTGCATCACCCTGCTTTACCAGGACGACGCCGGTGGCCTGCAGGTGCAGAGCCGCAGTGGGGAGTGGATTGATGCGCCGCCCATCGAAGGCACCTACGTGGTCAACATCGGCGACATGATGGCGCGCTGGAGCAACGACCGTTACACCTCGACCCCGCACCGGGTGATCAGCCCGCTGGGGGTAGACCGCTACTCGATGCCATTCTTCGCCGAGCCCCATCCCGACACCGAGATCAGCTGCCTGCCGAATTGCTCGGGCACTGACAACCCGCCGCGCTACCCGGCGGTTTCGTGCAGCGCCTATATGCTCTCGCGCTTCGCCCAAACCTACGCCTACCGCCGCGAGCAGGCCGCTGGCTGAGCCCTGTGATGGCGCAACGCCGCGCCATCCTGAAGCACCTCGACGCCGCGCAGCTTCACCGCTGCGCGGCGTCTTGGCATCTGCGCCCGGTAAACCCGCAGCCGTGCAGATATCTGTCTGCGCAGACAAGAATTGGCGCCGTTCTTGCTCTGCTCTGAAAGCCTGACCAACACGACAGGTTCAGCACTCGATAACGACAACAACCAAGGAGCTTCAGATGACGCGCACCACCCCTTCGCTGCTGCTGGCAGGCGGTTTGCTGGCAACCGGTCAGGCCCTGGCCGGCGACCTGCTGCTGTGGCAGGACAACAGCCTGACCTACCTGAACGGCATCGACTTCAAGGTCGACCCGCCCAGGCAGCAGACCGTCACGTTCGAGCACGCCAGCGGCTGGAGCTTCGGCGACCTGTTCTTCTTCGTCGATGGCATCAAGTACAACACCAAGGCCACCAACGGCGCAGGTGACGGCCACAGCTTCTATGGCGAGCTGAGCCCGCGGCTGTCGCTGGGCAAAATCAGCAACACCGACCTGTCGTTCGGCCCGATCAAGGATGTGCTGATTGCCGCCACCTGGGAGTTTGGCGAGGATGACGTCGATGCGTATCTGATCGGCCCGGCGGTAGACCTGAACATTCCAGGCTTCGACTACTTCCAGCTCAACACCTACCTGCGCACCCCCGATGGCAAGCGCGACGGCAAGAACGTCTGGCAGATCACCCCGGCCTGGAGCTACACCATCCCGGTGGGCAATTCCAACGTGGTCATCGATGGGTTCATCGACTGGGTGGTCGACAACGACAAGAGCTACCACGCCAACTTCCACTTCAACCCGCAGATAAAATACGACCTGGCCAAGGCCATGGGCTGGGGCGAGAAATTCTATGTGGGTGTGGAGTATGACTACTGGAGCGACAAGTACGGCATCGACAACGACAGCTTCCTGGGCAAGGAAGTGCTGGGCGGGACTGACCAGAGCGCGATCAGCTTGTTGCTGAAAGTGCATTTCTAGCGCGCTGTAGCGCCAGCCTGCCAGGGCCTCATCGCAGGCTGGCGCCAGCTCCCACAGGGATCCGGGCCAGACTCGGATATCGCGGCTGTGCGTGGTCACTGTGGGAGATTCTATGGTTTCGGGCAAGTCGCTTTTGATTATGTAGGAGCAGCCCTTTCGCGGCACAAGGCCGCTCCTACACTGACCGCGTAGACGACATCGATATGGGGATGGGCGAGCTCTGTGGGAGCTGGCGCCAGCCTGCGATGAGGCCGGAGCAGGTTTGCACAAAGCCATCGTATCCCCCACAGGGGTCCTCAGCCCCCCGCCACCGCGCCAATGAAATTGGCAAGCTCTGCCGTCTGCGGTGCGGCGAACACCTCGCGCGGGTGGCCGACTTCGTGCACCTTGCCCTGATGCATGAACACAAGCTTGTCGCCAACCTCACGGGCAAAGCGCATTTCGTGGGTGACCATGATCAGGGTCATGCCTTCACGGGCCAGTTGGCGCACCACGCTGAGCACTTCGTTGACCAGCTCCGGGTCCAGCGCCGAGGTGATTTCGTCGCACAGCAGCACCTTGGGCGACATCGCCAAGGCCCGGGCAATTGCCACCCGTTGCTGCTGCCCGCCAGACAACCGGTCCGGGTAGGCATCGACCTTGTCGCTCAGCCCCACCCGCGCCAGCATCTGCTCGGCAAGATAGCGTGCCTCGGCCTTGCCGGCCTTCTTCACCACTTGCGGGGCCAGCATCACGTTTTCGCCCACGGTCAGGTGCGGGAACAGGTTGAACTGCTGGAACACCATGCCAACCTTCTGGCGCAGCGCGCGCAGGTCGGCGCGGGCGGCGTCCAGGTACTCGCCGTCCACCTCGATGACCCCGTCGCTGATCGACTCCAGGCCATTCAAGGTGCGCAGCAAGGTGGATTTGCCCGAGCCGCTGCGGCCGATAATCGCCACCACCTCGCCCTCCTCGATGCTCAGGTCAACGCCCTTGAGCACATGGTTGTCGCCGTAATACTTGTGCAGCGCGGACACTCTAAGCAGGGGCATGCAGCCTCCTTTCCAGATAACGGGCGCTCAGCGAGAGCGGGTAGCAAAGGATGAAATAGCCCACGGCCACCAGGCCGTAGATCAAAAAGGGCTCGAACGTGGCGTTGGCCAGCATGCCGCCGGTCTTGGTCAGCTCGGTGAAGCCGATGATCGAGGTGACCGCCGTGCCTTTGACCACCTGCACCGAAAAACCAACGGTAGGCGCTACGGCAATACGCAGCGCCTGCGGCAGGATCACATGGCGCAGTTGCTCAAATCGGGTCAGCGCCAGGCTGCCAGAGGCCTCCCACTGGCCACGCGGGATCGACTCCACGCAACCGCGCCAGATTTCAGCCAGGAACGCGCTGCTGAACAAGGTCAGGGCAATGGCCGCCGCCATCCACGCCGACACGTCCAGCCCAAACAGCGCCAGGCCGAAGAACACCATGAACAGCTGCATCAACAGCGGCGTGCCCTGGAACAGCTCGATATAGCCACGGGCGGCGCCGCGCAGCAGCGGCTGCTCGCTGATCCGCGCCACCAGCAGCAACAGGCCAGCGGCGCTACCACAGACAAACGCCACCAGCGACAGCAGCAAGGTCCACTGCAACCCGGTCAGCAGGTTGCGCACGATATCCCACAGGGTGAAGTCCATTCAGCGTCTCCCCATCAACAGGCGCTGGCCGATCCACGCCAGCAACTGGCGCACCACAATCGCCATCAGCAGATACAGCAGCGTGGTCAGCAGGTAGGTTTCGAACGCACGGAAATTGCGCGACTGAATGAAGTTGGCGGCGAACGACAGCTCCTCGGTGGCGATCTGCGAACACACCGCCGAACCAAGCATCACAATCACGATCTGGCTCGACAGCGCCGGCCATACCTTGGCCAACGCCGGCTGCAGCACCACGTAGCGAAACGCCTCGAAGCGGCTCATGGCCAGTGCCGCCGCCGCCTCCAACTGGCCCTTGGGCACAGCCTGAATGCCGGCACGGATGATCTCGGTGGAATAGGCCCCCAGGTTGATCACCATGGCCAACACCGCCGCCTGCCACTCGGTCAGGCGCACGCCAAGCGCGGGCAAGCCGAAAAAGATGAAAAACAGCTGGACGATGAACGGCGTGTTGCGGATCAGCTCCACGTACAGCCCGAACAGCGCATCGAAAGGCCGCAGGCGCCAGGCGCGGGTAACCGCGCCGACGACACCAATGGCGACCCCGAGCACGGTGCCGATCAGGGTCAGTTGCAAGGTGAACAGTGCGCCCTTGAACAGCAGGTCGCCCTGCGCCAGCACCGGGGCGAAATCAAATTGATAAGCCATCAGTCAGGCGCTCAGAGGTCGGCCGGCAGCGGCTGCTTCAGCCATTTTTCAGCGTTGCGGTTCAGGCTACCGTCGGCCTTGGCCGCATCCAGCGTGGCGTTGACCTTTTCCAGCAGCGCCGGCTCCTGTTTGGCCAGGCCCACATAAACGGGCGAATCCTTGAGCTTGACCTTCATCACCGGGACCTTGGATGGGTTTTTCTCGGCGATGGCCGCCATGACCACACTGCCGCTGGCAATCAGCTCGACCTGGCCGGACAGGTAGGCGGCGATGGTCGAATTGTTGTCTTCAAAGCGCTTGATGATGGTGCCTTTGGGCGCCACGGCGCTGAGTTCCATGTCTTCGATGGCGCCGCGGGTGACGCTGATGGTCTTGCCGGCAATGGCGTTGATGTCGCTAATCTGCGCCTCGGCCGGGCCGAACACTGCCAGGTAGAACGGCGCGTAGGGGCGCGAGAAGTCGATCACGGCCACCCGCTCCGGGTTCTTGCCCAGGCTTGAGATCACCAGGTCCACCTTGCCGGTGGTCAGAAACGGAATACGGTTGGTGCTGTTGACTGGCGTCAGCGCAAGCTTCACGCCCAAACGGTCGGCCAGCAGCTGCGCGGTGTCGATGTCCAGGCCGCGCGGTTTGAGGTCAGGGCCAACCGAGCCGAACGGTGGGAAGTCCTGAGGCACGGCGACCTTCAGCACGCCACGGGCGGTGATGTCGGCCAGCGCGTCGGCCTGGGCCTGGGCAAGGGTCAGGGCGCCGGTGCAGAACAGGGTTGCCAGCAGCAGGGGACGGAACGTTTTCATCGAAAGGCCTCGCACAGGGTCCGAAAATGGGCTGCTGGGCCAGTGCACGGGTCATGCCAGCCTTGGCTAAAACCCCGTAGCTCGCAGGGTGCGCGGCTATTTCAAGGTCTTACTGGTCTGAACAGTTGCCGCGCCACGCCCCGCTTTCGCGCAGTGCCGCCACAGCCTGCGCCACAACGAAGCAAGGCTTGCCAGCACAGGCCAATTCACCGTAAAACGGTGCCCATCGCTCTCAGACCGGTCTGCCCAGCATGCTTGCCACCCCTGCCCGCCCCGTCCCGGAAATCGCCTTGCAGGCGATCCGCAAACTGATCGAGGAAGACGGCTACCTGCCCGGTGACGCGCTGCCCTCACAGCGCGACCTGGCCGAGCGCCTCGGGGTCAGCCGTGCCTCGCTGCGTGAGGCGCTGTCCACGCTGAGCGCCTTGGGGCTGATAAGCGTACAACCGGGCAAAGGCGTGTTCGTGCAAACGCCCGTGGCACCGGGCGGCGTGCCGAGCGGCTTTGCCTGGCCCTATGCCGAGCAGGTGTCGGCGGCCGATACCTTCCAGTTGCGCTACGCCCTTGAAGGCTTTGCCGCAGGCCAGGCGGCGCTGGCACTGACCGCTGACGACCTGGACGAACTGCAAGCCAATGTCGAGGCGATGGCCCTCGAGCTTCGGGCTGGGCGCTTCGAAGCGGCGGCGCGGCTGGATTTCGCGTTCCATCAGAAACTGCTGCAGGCTAGCGGCAACCGCGCGATGCTGCAGGTGATCACAGCCAGCCAGGATATTTTTCTGGAAAGCCAGAAACTGCCGTTCATTCGCCCCGAGCGGGCCATGGAAACCTGGCAGGAGCATCGCAAGATCCTGCGCGCCCTTACCCGCCGCTCGCAGGCGGCTGCGCAGCGGGCCATGCAGGAGCACATCCGCAATGCCGCTGCGCGTACCGGAGTGGTGTTTGCAGGGTAAGACCCGTTACGCCTTGATGTAGCCCATCACCGACTCGCAGATCATCTGCTTGTGGCGCGCCTTGACCTGCTCATCGGCCAGGTCGATCTGGAAGATATCGCCAAAGGTGTGCCGGTTGGAAACCCGGTAGAAACAGAACGAACTCATCAGCATGTGCAGGTCGATGACCTCGATGCCCGGGCGGAAAACGCCCTCGGCCACGCCACGTTCCAGGGTGCGGCCCAGCGCCTGCAGCACCAGGCTGCTCATTTCGCGGATCGCTGGCGACTGCTTCACATACTCGCCGTAATGGATGTTTTCGGTACAGACGATACGCACGAAATCGACGTTGCGGTCGTGGTGATCGAAGGTGAACTCCACCAACCGCCTGATCGCCTGGTCGGCCGGCAGCGACTCAAGCTCCAGGCTGTGTTCGGTCTTGCGGATATCGCCATAAAGCTTCACCAGACACTCGACGTACAACTGCTCCTTGCTGCCGAAGTAGTAGTAGATCATGCGCTTGGAGGTGGCGGTGCGCTCGGCGATGGCATCGACCCGGGCACCGGCCAGGCCCTGCTGGACAAACTCGGTGATGGCAGCCTGGAGGATATTCTCGCGGGTTTTCTCGGGGTTGTTCTTGCGCGCCTTGCGCGCCCCCTCGGCTTCAGGCTTGACTACCGGATCACTCATACCGACTCACAGGCTCATTATTGGAATGGGCCGATTATCCGTGAGCCGGGCGATGCAGGGAAGCACGCTGTTGGTCGGATGGTCAGGTTTGCCCATGGCCGGCACTCAGGCCGAGCGGTTGGTCACGCCAAACGGCACATGCACCGAGGGCACCACGGTGCTGGTGCTCTTCAGATGCCCTGACTGGTCATCGAAAAAGATATGCGGCTTGAGCACGCGCAACACCCGGCGTTTTTCGATCCCCCCCAGAAAAAACGCATCGTTGGCCATCACGCCCCAGCTTTTCAGGGTATTGAGCGCCCGTTCGTGGGACGGCGCATTGCGTGCGGTCACAATCGATACGCGCAGGCGGTTCAGGTACTCGGGGTGTTCGAGGCGGAACTGCTCCTCTGCTGCCTGGATGCGCGCGATGCGGACGAAGAACTCCTTCAGCGGCCCTGGGTTGTGTGGCTGGGCGACGTTCTTCACCTCGTGTGCATGGAAACGGTCCAGCCCGCCAGACTGCATCACCGCTTCCGACTCATCGCCGGCCAGCACACCATCGAAGTCGAAGGCGATGCGCAGGTTGTCGTCGCTTTCGTCATCGTCGAACTGCGAATCGAGCACCTGCCCTGCCGGGTAGCCGGCCTGGATCGCGGCGTCCACGTGGCCCTTGTCGGCGGAGAGAAACAGGGCGATGTTCAGCGCCGGAATGTACTCGTACGGCGAGCGGCCCTGGGTGAAGATCGCCCGGGTCATGTTCAGGCCGTAGTGGTTGATGGTCTTCATCACGCGCAGGCCAGTATCGGGGTCGTTCTGCGACAGCAGCACCACCTCGACCAGCGGGTCCTCGGGGTCATCGCGCAGGTTGTTGAGGGCCAGCAGGCGCTTGATGAACGGATAGGCGATGCCCTTGCCCAGCGGGACGTCCAGGTGTTGCTCCTGGTATTTGCGGTATTGCGCTTCGCCGTCACGGCGGAACACTGCATCTGACTCGCTGAGGTCGAAAACGGCGCTTGAGGCAACACCGATGACCAGGCGGTCGTCCAGTTCGAAGGGCATGCTGCGGTCCTTGTGCAAGAGGTGTGGGCAGAGTACACCAGCGCCGTTACAGGACAAGCCCGCCGGGGCGTGTCGCAGCCCCTGTAGGGGCGGCCTTGTGTCGCGAAAGGGCCGCAAAGCGCCCCCGGCAATATCAGCTTGAAGCACAAATCCTTATTCACTGGCGCAGCTTGCCAAGCGCCGCCAGCACATGCCCGGTGGCCTGCTCCAGCGCCCCTTCGCGGCAGGCGATGCCCAGCTGGCGCCACAAGCCGGGGCGCAACGGCCGGCGAATGATGCGCGGATCATGCGGCTGCTCTTCGCCCTCCTGCGGCAGCAGGGTCGCCCCGTAACCCGCCGCCACCAGGCTCTTGATCGCATCGTTGAAGTTCAACTCGATGCGCGCCTCGGGGTAAAGCCCGGCGCCGGCAAACCACTCTGAGGTCACCCGCGACAACTGCGTGGTGCTGTCATTGAGAATCAACGCCTGCCCGGCAAGCCAGGCCGGGGTGATGCGCGCCGGCGCCTGCCAGTCGCAGGGCAGGTACGCCATGATGGGGTCACGCCGCCACTCGGTCACCCGCAACCCCTTGCCCGCCACCTGCGGTAAGGCCACCAAGGCGATATCCAGGCTGCCCTGGCGCAGTTGCTCGAGCGAGGCCTGCGAGGTCAGCACCTGCACCTGCACATCGATCCCGGGGTGCTCCACCCGCAGGGCTTGCAAGGCCTGCGGCAACAAGTGGGCAATGGCCCCGGTCGAGG
Organism: Pseudomonas farsensis; assembly: GCF_014268805.2. GTDB lineage: Bacteria > Pseudomonadota > Gammaproteobacteria > Pseudomonadales > Pseudomonadaceae > Aquipseudomonas > Aquipseudomonas farsensis. The sequence goes on along the minus strand of NZ_JABWRF020000001.1, from coordinate 1,548,539 downwards.
CGCCCAGGCGCACCCTGCCGGCCAGGCCTGCTACCTGACGGTGCACTTCTTCGAGAGCCTGGTCTGCGTCGGCCAGCAACTGCCGGGCACGGGCCAGCAGGGTTTCACCGATGGCCGTGGCGCGCACCTGGCCACGGGTGCGGGTGAGCAGCGGTGCGCCGATACGCGCCTCAAGGTCGGCGACATGCAGGCTGATGGTCGGCGGCGCCAGGTTGAGCTGACGGGCGGCGCCGGCAAACGAGCCATGCTCGGCAATCACCACCAGGGTACGCAGGCGGTCGAGGCTGATTTCTCGCATTGGGGCACCCGGAAAGTACATCAGTTTTCATGAACGTCAGCATCATGATATTCAAATTTTCTTTAGTCCAGCGACAAGCGAGGATAACCCCGACTCCTCCTCCACGGACATTCCCATGCACCAGCCACTTGTCTTCATCGATGGTGACCAAGGCACCACCGGCCTGCAGATCCACGCCCGCCTGCATGGCCGCCAGGACTTGCGCCTGCTCACCCTGCCCGACGCCGAGCGCAAAGACCCCAAGCGCCGCGCCGAGGCCATCAACAGCGCCGACATTGCCCTGCTGTGCCTGCCCGACGACGCCGCGCGCGATGCGGTGGCAACCCTGCACAACCCGGCGGTCCGGGTGATCGATGCAAGCTCCGCGCACCGCACCACGCCGGGCTGGGTCTACGGCCTGCCGGAGCTGGATGCCCAGCAAGCCGCGCGCATTGCCCAGAGCACCCGCATCAGCAACCCCGGCTGCTACCCAACCGGCGCCATCGCCTTGCTGCGCCCGTTGGTCGAAACCGGGCTGCTGCCTGCCGACTACCCACTGAGCATTCACGCCATTTCAGGCTATTCCGGCGGTGGCCGGGCTGCCGTGCAACGCTTTGAGCAGGCCACTGACGCAGCACTGCCAGCCTTGCAGTTGTATGGGCTGGAGCTTGCCCACAAGCATGTGCCGGAAATCCAGCAGCATGCAGGGCTCAGCGCCCGCCCGGTGTTCGTGCCGGGCTACGGCGCCTATCGCCAAGGCATCGTGTTGAGCATCCCGCTGCAACTGCGCCTGCTACCGGGGGTCACCGCCGAGCAGTTGCAAGCATGCCTGGAGCAGCATTACCAAGGCTCGCGCTACGTACAGGTAATGCCGTTGTACCAGCAAGGCCCTGCCCCGGCGCTGGACCCACAAGCCCTGAACGACAGCAACGACCTGCGCCTGGCGCTGTACGCCAACCCCGAGCACGGCCAGGTGTTGCTGACCGCGGTGTTCGACAACCTCGGCAAAGGCGCATCGGGCGCTGCCGTGCAGAACCTCGACCTGTTGTTGACTGGGCTGCGCTGAAGACTCCGGGTAGACTGTGGCCCCGCCTTGTTCGAGACGGGGCGTTTCAGCCCACCCGGAGCCTTACCCGCGATGTTCATCCTTCGCCGCCTCGACGGCGTGCCACCTGAATCCTTCCAGAACCAGATCCGCCAGTTGGTGATCGAGCATGTAGGCCAGCTCAGCAGTGTCGGCATCAGCCAGGACAACGCGCTGTACCCGCTGTATCAGTACGGCGTGGGCCTTGAAGTGCACCAGTACCTGATGGCCCTGGACGGCACCCGTGGCCTTGCCGTGCAACTGACCCTGGCGTTGGATGCCGATGCCCCGGACCAACTGCTGGGTTTCGCCTTGACGCTGCCTGCCCAGGACGACCCAGAGGCCTGTGCCCTGGCCTACCTTGCGGTGGCGCCCAGCCACCGGCGCCAGGGCATTGCCCGCGCCCTGGTCGATGACCTGCGCAGCCGCTATGCCTGCGTCGAGCTGAGCACGTTCGCCGGGCAAGTGCCGTGGTTCGAGGCGATGGGCTTGCAGGTGGTTGCCAGCGCCGGACCGCAGGTGTTGATGAGCAGCACCGGGCGCCCCAGCGGGGCGTTGATCGGTCGGTTGGATGTCGCGCCGATCTACCAGACGCTGGAGGTCATGCAAATTCACGCGTATCTGCTCAAGCATCAGGGCGATGAAGCGATGATCGAGGCCGAGCGGCTGCGTGACGAGCGCCTGGACAGCCTGACCGAAGAAGCCAAGGCCTGTGTTGCCCAGCGCCTGATGCGCCACTGAGATCAAGCGCCGTTTGCACGGCGCATCGCAGGCTGTCGCCAGCTCCAACAGGGTCTGGCCAGAGTTCAATATCGCGCCTGTGCGCGGTCTCTGTAGGAGCGGGCTTGCCCCGCGAAGGGTCGCACAGCGACCCCAGATGGCTAACCTGCCCTACTCAGCCATGCACCCAACGCCGGTGCAAGCCACGGGCAAGCGCATCGAGCATGAACCCCAGCACCCCGATCAGCAGCACCATGGCCATCAGTTCCGAGTATGCCAGCCGGTCGCGGGTATCGAGAATAAAGTAGCCCAGCCCCGCACTGACCCCCAGCATCTCGCACGGCACCAGCACGATCCACAAGATGCCGATGGCCAGACGCACGCCGGTCAGAACATGGCCGATCACCCCCGGCAAAATCACCTTGCACAGCGTCTCCCAACGCGTCGCACTCAGGCTACGGCTCAGTTGCAACCAGCGCGGATCAAGCTGGCGCACGCCAGCGGCGGTATTGAGCAAGATCGGCCACAACGCGGCAAACGCCAGCAAGAAATAGATCGGCTGGTCGCCCACGCCCATCAACATCACCACCACCGGCATCCACGACAACGGCGAAATCATGCGCAAAAATTGGAACGCGGGCGTGGTCGCTGCCTCCAGATGCCGATAACTGCCCACCAAAAGGCCCAGCGGCACCCCGATCAGCAGTGCCAGCAGCAAGCCAATCAGGATGCGCTTGAGGCTCACCCAGATGTGCCCGTAAACCTCGCCCTGGGCCAATAGCTCGACCAGGCTGTGCAAGGTGGCCTGCGGCGCGAAACGCGCCGACAGCCCGTCTGCGGCGCCAAACAGGCGCACGCCGGCCCACCACAACAACAGCAACGCTGCCAGGCCAGCCAGACCCAGCGCGCCATGCACGATGTGCCTGCGCATCAAACCGCAAACTCCTCGCTACGCTGGAAGTTCTCGGCGATGCCAAAGGTCGCAGGCCCGCCCACGGCGGCAATGGCGTTGCGCACAAAGCGGTCATCCACCAGATCGCGTGCCACGTGGGCCGGGTCGAGCCCGGCAAGAAAGCCGTTTTCGCCCTCGATCAAGGTGTTCTTCAGGCGCTTGACCAGTTCTTCGGTATAGCTTGGGAACGGGTAAGGCTGAAAATCGATGCGCTTTTCATCCCACTGCTGGTGCTGGATGGCGCCACTGGCGATGTAGGCCGCGCGGTCTTCGGCAGCGGGCGCTAGCACCTTGCTGAGCACGGCCGCTTCATGGGGGGTGTAGCGGTTGGGGCCGGCCTTGGACAACAAGGCTGCGGCCTCGGCGCGGTGCTCGCGGATCCATTGCTGGGCCTTGACGATGGCATTGACCACTTTCTGCGACCACTCTGGGCGGTTGTTCAGGTCATGCTCGTGCATGAACACCACGCAACAGGCATGGTTACGCCACACATCGCCCGTAAAGCGCTGCACCCGCCCAACCTTGAGGTTTTCGGCCAGGGCGTTGAAGGGCTCTGCAACGATGTAGCCGGCGATGCGCTTGCTGGCCAGGGCCGGCGGCATGTCCGATGGTGGCAGCACCAAAAGATTGACTTCGTTGGCCGCGAGCGTGGCGCTGGCAGGTTTGGAAACCGCCTTGAGGCCGTTATCACTGAGCATCTGTTGCAGCACCACGTTGTGGATCGAGTACCAGAACGGTATCGCCACCGTCTTGCCGCCGAGCTGGCGCATGTCGCTGATATCCGGGGCTACGGTCAAGCCCGAGCCGCCGACGTGGTTCCACGCCACCACTTTGGCTGGAACCTTGCTGCCATAGCGCGCCCACACGGTCATCGGCGACAGCAGGTGGATCACGTTGACCTGCCCGGAGATGAACGCTTCGATGACCTGCGCCCAACTGCGCAGCAGCACCGGGCGTTCGGCCTTGATGCCTTCGGCCTCGAACAGGCCATTGTTGTGCGCCACCAGCAGCGGCGTCGCGTCGGTGATCGGCAGGTAGCCGATACGCACGGGCGCGTCGGGTTCGGCGGCAGCGCGCGCCTGCAAACTGGCCAGCAACGGCACGGCGCCGGCTGCGGTCAGCATGGCGCTGAGCTTGAGGAAATCGCGACGCGAGGTGGTGGAACAGCAGTCATCCATGCACATGGACAGCCTCCGAGGGCAAGGGAGATGGGGTGGGTTCGGCTGTGCGGCTTGCCCGCCGTAGGGTTTTGAGGATGTCGATACGCAACGCGCCAAGCTCCTCGACCCGCTGCGCCCGTGGCTGCGGCAGGTCGATGTGCCATTGCCCGAGGGTGCGCGCCGGGTGGTTGCCCAGTAGCAGCACGCGATCGGACAGCAGCAAGGCTTCGTCGATGTCGTGGGTGATCAGCACCGCCGCGGTGTTGTGGGTGGCGATCAGTTGCAACAGCAGTTGCTGCATATCGGCGCGGGTGACTTCATCCAGCGCCCCGAACGGTTCATCAAGCAGTAGTACTTCGGGCTGGCGGGCCAGACAGCGGGCCAGCGCCGTGCGCTGGGCCATGCCGCCGGAAAGCTGCGCCGGATACTGGCCACGGGCGTGGGCAAGGCCCACCGCGGCAATTGCATGGTCGATGCGGGCGCGCCGCTCACCGGCAGAGAGCTTGGGTTGGCGCGCAAAGTCCAGGCCGAAGGCGACGTTCTTCTCAAGGCTCAGCCAAGGCAACAGGCTTGGGTCCTGAAACGCCACCGCCAGGCGCGGGTGCGGCCCGGCAAGGACCTCGCCATGCAGCATGACGCTGCCGCCACGCGGCTGCTGCAAACCGGCAAGCACCCGTAACAGGCTCGATTTGCCAACCCCGCTGGGGCCCAGAATCGTCACCACCTCCCCCGGCGCCAGGGCCAGGTCAAACTGCTCAAGCACAGCCTGCCAGCCACCCTCGCGGGGGTAGCCCAGGCTGATGTCGCGGGCCTGCAGTAACACCTCGGTCATGCCGAGGCCGCCTGGCGGTGCAGCTCGGCGCGCAGTTGCACAAGGCTAGGGGTGACGATGGGCACGAATGCCGACTCGCGCCAGCGCCGCGCGAAACCCTCGCCGTAGGCATTCAAGTAGGCCTTGCCGCCGCTTGCCTGCAACTCAAGTTGCACGGCATCGGCAGCGCATTCGGCCAAGGTGATGCGCAACTTGAACAGCGCCGCCGGCTGGGCCAGGAAGCGCCCCTCGTGCAAGCCTTGCTTGAGTTCGCCGACGGTGTTTTCCAGGCGCTCGTGCAGCACTTGGCGGGCCTCTTCAAGGAACGAGCCTCGGCCATTGAGATGCTCCTGCACCTCGCTCAACGAACGCCGTGCCAAGCCAATTGCCATGCCGCATTGCAAGGCAAGGAACGCCGGGCGGACGCGGGGCAGGAACTCGCGGGCGTTCTCATGCAGCAGCCAGTCGCGGGCCAGCTCCACCTGATGGAAAGCCAACGCTGCGGTGTTGCTCGATTGCAAGCCCATCAATTGCAGGTCATCGGAGCGTTCGAGCCCCTTGGCGTCAGACGGAATGGCCAGCACGAACGGCGCACCACCGGCATCGCACTCGATGGCGGCAGCCACCACGAAGCCGCACTTGCGCAGGTTTGTCACCCAATGCAGGCGGCCTTCGAGGGCCCACCCCTCTGCCTGCGGCCGGCCACGCACTTGCAAGGCCTCGATGCCGGAAAGAAACTTCATGGCATTGGAAAGCCCGGTGGCACCGGCCAGTTCGCCTTTGAGCAAGCTCGGCAGCAGGCGCTCGCGCAGGGCCTGGTTGGGGCTGTGCAGCAGGTATTCGATGAAGGCGCGCTGGCCCCAGCAGACAAACGCAGCAGCCAGCGAGCGGTTGGCGATGGCCGCGATGGCTTCGACCCCATCGCTCACCTCACCGCCCGAACCGCCGAGTTCTGCGGCCACGCCAACGCGCAGCAGCTGTGATTCGGCGATATGTGCCAGCACCTGGTGCGGGTCGCACTGGCCCTGGTCGATGGCTTCGGCGTTGGCATCCAGCCATTGGCGAAAAGCGCTATCAAGCATGTCCCTACTCCTTAGATACGCCGGACCGGCCGGCATCGGGCGGTTAAGCCGAAGGCTGCCAGCGGTACTTGCCAAGCTCTTCATTGAGCGGCGTCTGGGCGAACACATTAGCAAAGTTGCACAAGGTTGCGAGGCTCACCCCGAGAATCACTTCCAGGGCGTTGCCCTCGCTGAAGCCGGCGTCGCGCAAAGCCTGGTAAGTGGCGTCGCTGACATTGCCACGGGTGGCGATCACTTCGCGGGTGAATGCGGCCAAGGTTTCATAGCGGGCGTCGGGCAGCTCGCCACGGGCACGCAGCGCATCGACCACTTCCTGGGGCAGCTTGGCTTTGTTCAGGGCCACGGCGGTGTGGCCGGCAACGCAGAAATCACAGCCATGCTGGGTGGCGGCAATCAGTTGCACCACTTCGCGCTCGGCCAGGTTGAGCTCGGATTTGCCATTGAGCGCCGACACCGTCACGTAGGTTTCAAGCGCCGCCGGGGCGTTGGCCAGGATGCCGAGCAGGTTGGGGATGAAGCCTGAGTTCTTCTGCGCGTTTTCAAGGAACGGCCGAGCGGCTTCCGGAGCGGTCTGCAGGCTGTGTAGAGTAATGCGCGCGGACATGGGTGACCTCCTTTGATGTAAGTCGCTACAGTCTGTTGGTTATAAGAAGTAGCATCCATATTCATCAGTCGCCTTTCCTTGCTCCTGAGTGTTTGCATTAGATGATTTCTTCCAGCCACCTCGTTGATTGGTTATTAGAAGGCCTGGAGCTCGACGCCAGCCTGTTCCATGTCGGGCGCTACTGCGGCGGCTGGCATGCCAGCACCCAGGGCATGGGCCGGGCCAGTTTTCACCTGGTGGTGCAGGGGCACTGCTGGCTGCACATCGACGGCCAGGAGCAGCCACTGCAACTGCGCAGCGGCGATGCGGTGTTCCTGCTGCGCGACCTGGCCTATCGGCTGTCCAGCGCCGATGCCGCCGACGACGCGTGCGCCCTGCCCCGGCGGGCCATGGAGCCACTGGACCTGCAAGCCGGCGATGGCGTGGGGCTGGTGTGCGGGTTCTTCGATTTCAACTCGGGCCTGTCGTCGCTGGTGGTCGAGGGCCTGGCCAGCTGGATTGTGCTGCGCGCCGAAGACCCGGCCGGGAGCGCTGCGCGGGCATTGTTCGGGCTGATCCTCGAAGAGTGCCGGCGCCTGCCGCAGCCTTCGCAAACCCTGCTCGAACGCCTGACCCATCTGCTGTTCCTGTATGTGCTGCGCCAGCAGGTGCATGCCGGCCAACCGCTTGGCGGGCTGGTAGCGCTGGCGCGTCAGCCGGCCTTTGCCGGGCTGCTCGAACAATTGATCGAGGACCCGGGCCAGCCTTGGACCCTTGAAAGCATGGCCGCCTGCACCGGACTTTCGCGGTCGGCGTTTTTCAAGCGTTTCAATGAACTGGCCGGCGAATCGCCCGGCCAGGTATTGCTGGCGCTGCGCATGCGCCATGCCTGCCAGCTGCTCAAGGCGGGCAACACCGTCGAGCAGGTAGGCGCGCGCGTGGGTTATCAGTCGGTTGCAGCCTTTACCCGAGCCTTTGCCAAGGCCGTCGGCGTGCAGCCTGGGGCGTACCGCAAAGGCGTTGCCGGGCGTGCGTGAAGCCTGTATTGATTGCCACCCAGCCCCAGAGTTGCCGCTATACTCGCGGCCTTTTCAAGCAAGGAAGCGTTGAATGCGCACGTTCCTCAGCGGTGCAGCCCTGAGCCTGGCCATGGCCCCGCTGGCGATGGCCGAGCCCCGGTCATTCGCGGTTACCGACCCCAGCGGCCAATTTCTGCTGGAGGTGTTGTTCGCCGAACTGCCCAAGGAGCCCGAGCACCTGGCCCCGGTGCTGATCACCGTGCGCGATCGGCAGACGCTGGAAACCTTGCAGCAGTTGCAGACGCAAATGGACGACCCGCCCGAACCTGGCGCCGAAGGCACCAGCGACTGGCTCAGCGGCCCGTATGGCGTGCTCAACTTTGGCGACTTCAACTTCGATGGCCGCCAGGATGTCGCCATTCGCGATGCCAGCGAAGTGATGGAGATTGGCACCTACCGCTACAACGTCTATCTGCAGGATGCCCAGCAGCGTACCTGGGCCTTGCACCCTGCCCTGACCGAGCTTGCCCGTGATACACCGCTGGGCCTGTTCCAGCTCGACAGCGCCACGCGCACCTTGCGCGTGCAAACCCAGCGCGGCTGCTGCTGGCGCCGCGACGCCAACTGGCAGTTCAAGGGCGGCGAACTGCTGCTGGCCAGCGCCGTCACCGAAGAAGAAATCCCGCCCAACGAAAGCCAGGGCACCAGCATGCCCCGTGGCTACGTGCAGCGCACCCGCGGCGCGCGGCACGACGGCACGTGGCAGGAGCAGACGCGTATCGAAGGGCCGATCATTGAAAGCCCGCAAATGCTCACTGGCACCCTGGACGGCAAGCTACCGGTGCAGCTGTGGTTCCAGGACCAGGGCGCGGTGATCATCGGCGAGCTGCGCTACACCCAAAGCGGCAGCGGCGCGCCCATCCAGTTGGTCGGTGAGCGTGACGACTACGACGACAAACCCAATGTGTACCTCTTCGAGTTCGCCGACGATGGCCGCCAGACCGGCATCTGGCGCATGACTGCCGACATGGGCGACCCAGGCGCCTACACCGGCACCTGGATCGACAAGGTGTACAGCAAAAAGCCCGAGCTGGCCCTGCACCTGCGCCATGGCGGCCCGGAACCTGCGGCCACGCAACTGGGCGATGTTGCGCCCGACCAGCGCAGCGGGCGCTACCAGATGCTGGATGATTTCCTCGGCCGCAACGGTTACCTGGACCTCGCCGTGCTACCAGAGCGCGATGCCGAAGGGCGCGAGATCGCCCAGTTCAGCCTGCGCCTTGAAGACAGCAAGACCGGCGCGCCGATCATCAGCGAGCAGCACCGTGTGCCGATGGAGGCTGACAACCTGATCATCGTGCGTGAGGCGCAGGCGTCCAAAGGCAATGGGGCTTACCACATTCAGTTGGTCAAAGGCTTTGCGGTGGTGAAGTACAACGCCGCCCCCGACAACCCGCAAATGATGACCGGGATGTATCGCAAGCAGCCGTAAACGGGCTGGGAATCAGGCCAATGGGGGGTGATTCCATGGTTCTGTACAAACCAATTCTCGCCAGACATATCTCCTCGTGGCGAGCGGGCTTGCCCCGCGTTGGGCTGCGAAGCAGCCCTAAAACCTTCAATTCAAAAGGTAACCCTGAGGGCTGCGACGCAGCCCAACGCGGGGCAAGCCCGCTCGCCACAAAGGCGCCCATCAGACCAGCTCCATCTCACCCCAAAACAACGCCCTGCAACCGCTCCCACAAGCGCTGCACATGCTCACGCTCGGTCGGCAGCGCCCCAACCGATACCCGCACCATCCATTCCCCCTGCAAGGTCGCCGGCGTCACATAGGCATCGCCCGACGCATTGAGCCGGTCCGCCCAACTGCGGGTATGCGCATCCAACTGCGCCCCCGCCAGCCCAGCCGGGCGATGGCGGATACAGAGGGTTTGCAACGGCACCGGCGCCAGTAGCTCCCAATCTGCCGCAGCCTGCACCTGCTCGGCCAGCCAGTGGGCATTGTCCAAGTCACGTCGCAGCCGCTGCTGCAACGCCTCGACCCCCTCGCAGCGCAGCATGAACCACAGTTTCAGCGCGCGGAACCTGCGCCCAAGCGGAATACCCCAATCACGCAGGTTCTTCACCTCACCATCCACCGCCGATTGCAGGTAGCTGGGGTTGGTGCTCATCACCCGGATCAGGTGCTGCGAATCGCGCACGTAATAAATCGAACAGTCGAACGCCACCCCCAACCACTTGTGCGCGTTGACCACCACCGAATCCGCAAGCTCGATGCCGTCCCACATCCAGCGGCACTCCGGCAGAATCATCGCCGAGCCTGCCATGGCCGAGTCCACATGCAGCCACAACTGGTAAGCCTGGGCGATTTCGCCGACCGGGCGCAGCGGGTCCAGTGCAGTGGTGGCGGTGGTGCCGGTAGTGGCCACCACCGCGCACGGCTGGTTGCCCACCGCCAGGTCTTGGGCGATGGCCTCGCGCAGGGCGTCAGGGCGCATGGCGAACTGCTCGTCGGTGGCGATCAGGCGAATGTTGTCGCGGCCAAAACCTGCCAGCAGCGCGGCTTTGTCCACCGAGCTATGGGCTTGGGCGCTGATGTAGACGATCAGTGGCTTGGCTTGGGACTGCAGGCCACCGCGCACCAGGGCGTAATCGGTCGCCCGTTCACGGGCGCAGATCAGCGCAACCAAGGTGCTGCTGGAGGCGGTGTCCTGCATCACCCCGCTCCACTGGGCCGACAAGCCCAGCAACTGGCGCAGCCAATCCAGGGTGGTTTCCTCCAGCTCACTCAGCGCCGGGCTGGACTGCCACGACAGCCCCAACACGCCAAGCCCGGTGCTGAGAAAGTCACCCAGCACCGAAGACAGCGTGCCATTGGAGGGGAAATAACCATAGAAATCCGGGTGCTGCCAATGGGACAGGCCCGGCATCAGTAGCTGGTCGACATCCTGCAGAATCGCCTCGAAGGGCTCGCCCTGCTGCGGGGCGCCGCCGGGCAACGCAGCTTTGAGATAGCCGGGTTCGACCTGAGCCATCACCGGGCGCTGGGCAATGTTCTGGCGGTAATCGGCGATCAGATCGATCAGTTGGTGGCCATGCTGGCGGAATTGTTCGGGGGTCACGAAGGTGCTCCTGGGGTGAGGCCGGCTCAGCCGACACAGTGCCAGCAGTCTAGAACCCTGCACCGCCGGCAATAACCCCACTTCATGCATAGCTGCTATGGCAAAGACGCATGCCCGCCGTGCACGCCGAACTGCGACTGGCGCCACAGCTCGTAGACCCGGTTACGCAGCCAGCGGTGCTCGGCCGAGGCCTGCAAGCGCTGATGCCACACCACCCAGTAGCGCTGGGTGTGCTGAACAAAGCCCAGGGGCCGCCAGGCCAGGCCATGCAGGCGGGCGAGCTGGCAAGCGATGTGTTCCGGCACCGTAGCCAGCGCCTGGCCGTTGCCCAGTACCTGCACCATGGCGCTGAAAAACGGCACTTCGAGGCTCACCCGGCGCTGTAGCCCCTGGCTGCGCAGATGGCGGTCGATGAAGCTGTCCTTGTCGCCGCCACCGGATACGCGCACATGCTTGTAGGCCAGGTAATCGTCCTGGCTGAGGGTGCTGCGGGCAGTCAGCGGATGGTCATGGCACATTAGCGCCACCGCATGGTCTTCGCCCAGCAGCCGCCCGTGCAGGTTGGGCGGCGACTCATCGAACAGCGTGGTCGCCAGATCGATCTCGCCGCTGGCCAGCAGCGCGTACTGCCCGGCCTGCCAAGTGCGGTATTCCAGCGATACGCCGGGGGCTTCGCGTTCCAGGGCACTGACCAGCAGCGGCAGCATGTGCTCGGCAACATAGTCGGAGGCGGCCAGACAGAAGCGCCGCTCACAGCGTGCCGGGTCAAAGGCTGCGGGTTGGCGCAGGGCGATGAGTTCGTCGAGCACCTGGCGTAGCGGCTCCACCAGGGTTTCGGCATGTTCACTGAGCACATAGCTGCGGCCCTGGCGGATCAGCAAGGGGTCGCCGAAGGCTTCGCGCAGGCTGGCCAGTTGGCGGCTCAGGGCACTCTGGCTGCAACCCAGGCGCTCTGCGGCGTGGCTGAGGTTTTTCAGTTGCAGCAGGCAGTCGAGGGTACGCAGGTGGGCAAGGCTGAGGGAGGCGAAGGTTGGGGTCATCGGCGCTGGGTCCCGGACGCTGGCGAGGGCTGTCCCAGCCCACGGTAACCTAAGGTAGGCGGCCAGGTGTAGGAGCGGCCTTGTGTCGCGAAAGGGCTGCGCAGCAGCCCCGGCAATTCTGCATGAGGCCTGGATTTCAGGGCCGCTGCGCGCCCCATCGCGGCACAAGGCCGCTCCTACAGAGATCGCGTCCAGCCGCGATAGTGATGCTAAATGCGGCCTCTGTGGAAGCTAGGTACAGATCAGTCCGTCAGGCCGACATAGACGTTCTGCACGTCTTCGTTTTCGTCGATGGCTTCGAGGAAGGCTTCGACTTCGGCCAGGGCTTCGGCGCTCAGGCTGGCCGCGCTGACGGGGTTTTTAGGCGTATAGCCGATCTTTGCCGACGTGACGGTGAAGCCTTGCGCCGGCAGCGCCTTCTGTACAGCGTCAAGGTCGGTGGTATCGGTGATGAACAGCGCCGAGCCCGGCTCTTCGCCTTCTTCGCAATCCTGGGCGCCGGCTTCGATGGCCGCTTCGTCACGGTCGCCGTCGCCAGTGGCTTCGATCAGGCCCACATGGTTGAAGTCCCAGGCAACCGAACCGCTGGCGCCCAGTTGGCCCTTGCGGAACAACACGCGGATTTGCGCAACGGTGCGGTTGACGTTGTCGGTCTGGCACTCGACGATCAGCGGCACCTGGTGCGGGGCGAAACCTTCGTAGGTGACGGCGGTGTACTGGATGGCATCGCCGTCCAGGCCCGCACCCTTACGGATGGCGCGCTCGAGGGTTTCACGGGTCATCGAGGCTTTCTTGGCCTGTTCGACGGCCAGGCGAAGGCGCGGGTTCATGTCCGGGTCGGCGCCGGATTTGGCGGCGATCTGGATCTCCTTGGCCAGTTTGCCCATGATCTTGCCCTTGGCGTTGGCCGCGGTCTCTCTATGCTTGGCTTTCCACTGTGCGCCCATTTCAGCTCTCTTGTTTCAGGGGCCGGTTCAGGAAGCGACCGGCCAAAAAAGTGGGGAGAGTTTATACGCCCTCGCGCCTGCGTTCGACAACAAATCGTGCAGCCGCCTCATCGGCGGCGCTGCAACCAGGCCGCACCCAGGCCGCTCAGGCAGATCACGCCAATCCCCACTTGCGTGGTGCCATCCGGCACCTGGCCAAACACCGCCCAGCCCAGCAAGCCGGCGAACACGATCTGGCAATAGCTGAATGGCGCCAGCAAGGCCGGCGCTGCGTAGCGAAACGCCTGGGTCAGCAGCAGGTGCGCGGTCATGCCGCAGCCGCCAAGGCCAAGCATCAGCAGCACGTGCGACCACTGCGGCGTCTGCCAGAAAAACGGCACCAGCGCGGTCATCACCAGGGTATTGCACAGCCCTGCATAGAAATTGCTGGTGGTCGGGCTGTCGTGGGCGGCCAGAATGCGCGTGAGCAACTGGTAGAAGCAAAAGCCTAAAGCCGAGCCCAACGGGAACAGGATGGCCGGGGTGAACATCGCCCCGCCGGGGTGCACCACCACCAGCACGCCTATGAAGCCCATTACCACCGCCGCCCATTGCCCGGCGCTGACGCGCTCCTTGAGCAACGGCACCGACAGCGCCGTGACCATCACCGGGGCGAGGAAGTTGACCGAGGTGGCCTCGGCCAAGGGCAGGTATTGCAGCCCTGCGGTAAACAGCAGGCTGGTACTGAGCAGGCTCAAGGCGCGCAGGGTCTGCAACAGTGGACGGCGGGTGCGCAGCACCGCAAGGCCAGCCTTGGGCAGGAAAATCCCTGCCATCAGCAAGGTATGCACGACGTAGCGTGCCCAGACCACCATGATTACCGGGTAGATGCCGCCGAGAAACTTCGACAGCCCATCGTGGCTGGCGAACAGGAAAGTGGCGACCACGACCAGGACGATCCCGCGCAGCGGCTGGTTGACTCCGGACAGCGGCGTACTGGAACTCATGCGGCCCTCAGGCGATGGCCCAGGCCAGGCACCTGGGCATGGGCCGATTCTAGAAGACAACGGCCGGGTTGAACATTGCGCCACACCGGGACAATGTTCCGGGTGGTTCATTTTGTGCGCTTATCGACCACTTTTACACCCGCAAGTGCCACGGTCCCACTCATTCGCCCAACGGCCCGACCTGTTTGAGCCGCTCGCTGGCTGGCACCGGGCGGCCATACAGGTAGCCCTGGAAGTTGGAACAGCCTTCGGCCATCAGCCGCTCCATCTGCTCTGGCGACTCCACGCCCTCGGCGGTGGTCTTGATCATCAGGCTGTTGGACAGCTCGGTGATGGCGCGGATGATCGACATCGCCTCGCGGCTGTCGCACATGTCGTGGACGAACGACTTGTCGATCTTGATCCGGTCGAACGGGAACGAACGCAGGTAGCCCAGCGACGAATAGCCGGTGCCGAAGTCGTCCAGCGAAATCGCCACGCCGAGGTCTTTGAGCGCACGCAGCATGCGGATGTTTTCGTCGCTATTGCCCAGCAGCACGGACTCGGTGATTTCCAACTCAAGGCGCGTGGCCGGCAGCCCCGAATCGGCCAGGGCCAAGGCGACGATATCGACCAGGTTCGCGTTCTTGAACTGCACCGGCGACAGGTTCACCGAGACGGTTTGATCGGAGTCCCAACCCGCTGCTTCCTGGCAGGCAAGGTTGAGCGCGCGGGTGCCAAGTTCGTGGATAAGCCCGGTTTCTTCGGCGATCGGAATAAAGTCCATAGGCATGATCATGCCGCGCGATGGGTGCTCCCAGCGCATCAGCGCTTCGTAACCGGTGATCGCGTTATTTTGCGGGTCGACCACTGGCTGGTAGTGCAGTTGCAACTGGCCCAAGTGCAGCGCGGTGCGCAGGTCGGTCTCGACCAGGCGCCGCTGACGGGCGGCAACATCGAGCTCCACATGGAAACATTCGAAGCGGTTACGCCCGTTGCGCTTGGCCTCGTACAAGGCCATGTCGGCGTAGCCCAGCAATTGCTCGGCGTGTTCGTGGTCACCGGGCGCGATGGCCACGCCAATGCTTGCCCCCACCGTGAACTGGTGGCCTTCGATGCGAAATGGCGGGCTGATGGCCGCGATCAGGCGCTGCGCGGTGTTGCGCGCAGCGTCACGGCTTTCAAGGCCGGTGAGCACGATGGCAAACTCGTCGCCACCCAGCCTTGCCAGGGTGTCGTGCTCGCGCAGCTCGCGGCGCAGGCGCTTGCCCAGGGCGCGCAGCAGCTTGTCACCAAAGGCGTGGCCGAGGGTGTCGTTGATATTCTTGAAGTTATCCAGGTCCAGGCACAGCGCGGCGGTCAGCCTGCCGCTGTCTTCACCACGCAGCAAGGCCTGCTTGAGCCGCTCGTGGAACAGGGTGCGGTTGGGCAGGCCGGTCAGCGCATCGTGGTGGGCCATGTGGTGAATCTGGGCGTGGGCGGCCAGCTCTTCGGTGGCATCCTCAGCGACGAACAGCACGTAGTCGCCCTGCCCTTCGCGGTTCTGGCAAAGCATGGCGCGGCTGCGCAAGGTGCGCGCACCGGCGGCGGTATCGACGCGGGTTTCTGCGCTGTAGCCCTTGGTGCTGCGCGCACCACGGCCAAGCTGTTGTTGCAGGTAGTCGGCAGCGGCCGCCGGCAGGCCCTGGCCCGGCAATTTGCCGATCATGCTCACGCCCTGGCCGCCGAACAGGCGCTCGGCTTGCTGGTTGGCCAGCAGGATCTCGCGGCTTTGCAGGTCCTGCACAATCACGCTGGCCGGGATATTGGCGATGACCGAGTCGAGGAACTGCGACAGCGTGGTCATTTCCTGGCTGTATTGCTCGGCAAGCTCCTTGGCCTTGAGCAGCTCAAGCTCCTGATGACGGCGCTCGGAGATATCGCGGGTGATCTTGGCGTAGCCAATCAACTGGCCGCTGTCTTCGTCGCGGATCGGCTCGATTACCACACTGGTCCAGAAATGCGAGCCGTCCTTGCGCTGGCGAATGCCATCAGCCTGGAACCGCCCTTCAAGGCGTGCAGTGGCAAGGCTCAGGGCGGGTAGCCCGGCGTCGCGGTCGGTCTGGGTGTAGAACACCGAGAAGTGCTGGCCGACGATCTCGTCGCTGCAGTAGCCCTTGGCGCGCTCGGCGCCAGCATTCCAATTGACCACGTGGCCCTTGGTGTCGAGCATATAGATGGCGTAGTCACGCACCCCTTGCACCAACAGACGGAAGTGGCGCTCCTGCTCACGTTGGGCCAATTGCGCGCGGTACTGCTCGGTGCAGTCGCGGGTGATCTTGGCAAAGCCCACCAGTTGCCCTGCTTCATCGCGCACCGCCTCGATCAGCACATGGGCGCGAAACGCCGAGCCATCCTTGCGCAGGCGCCAGCCATGCTCTTCGAAGCGCCCGGTGCTACGGGCCTGCTCAAGGTTGCGCGCAGGCACCCCCGCCGCGCGTTCTGCCTCGCTGTAGAACAACGAGTAGTGCTGGCCGACGATCTCATTGGCGGTATAGCCCTTGGCGCGCTGTGCCCCGGGGTTCCAGTTGGCAACATGGCCATCAGGGGTGAGCAGATAAATGGCGTAATCCACCACGCTCTGGATCAATAGCCGGTACATCGCGTCAGAGCTTGCAGCTAACGACATGGGGGGTTACCTGAACCTGCAGACAGCACCAAAAGGAAAAGCTACCTACCCTCTGTGTCGGTCCGGGTGGGTACTTGACGATGGTGGCATTATGCCGGTTGACGGACGGTTTTTGTGCGTTTGGTCACGAAAAAACCTGCGTTGCGACTAATGTCGTAGGCCGCCGACCAAAAAGTTGCGCAGCTGCGGCTCGTCATCCAGGGCAACCTCTTCAAAGGCGCGTGCAAGGCCTGCCAGCAGCGCCTGGCAAAAGCCTGCCGCGGCTGAGTCTTGTGCGTGATAGCGCAGCAGCCAAGCGGTGCGGGTGTCCGCGAGGAACTGCCCCGCCACGACGCTGCCGATGCCCTGACGGCGGTAACGCTTGAGGATGAACAGGTCAGCCAGCTCCAGCGCATTGATGCCGGGCACCTCGCTGGCCTCGATCAGCACGAAACCTGCGATAAACCCGTCGACCAGCACCAAGTGCGCGCCCCAGCCGGGCGAGTGCCAGTAACGCTGCAAGTGCGGCTCATGAATATAGAAGCGCCCGTCTACCTCGACATCTTCCTGCTCCCAGTCAGACGACTCATAGGCATAGAACTGGTAGAGGTTGCGGATCAGGTCCGCCTGCTCGGGGTGGGTCTTGAGCAGCTCGATGGGGGCTGGCATAGCGGGCTCGATAGGTGAACGGGGGGCGATTGTAGCCGGGCGGCCCGCCCCCACCAAGGGTTGCCCGATCAGCGCGCTGGCAAGGCGGCCATGGCGTCGATTTCGATCAGCATGCCATCGAGCGCAAGGCGCGGCACCGGGATCAAGGTGCACGTGGGCGTCATGGCTGAACCCCAGGCTTGGCTGGCGGCAGCGACCCATTGCTGCAGGCGCGCCTCACTGTGATCGACGATCAGCAGCGTCAGTTTGTAGACGTCGCCAAGGCCCGCGCCTTTGGATGCCAAAGCAGTCTGCAGGTTGACCAGCGCCTGCCGGGCCTGCTCGGCAAACTCGGGGGCAAGCGTGCCTTGGGCATCTTCGCCGCCCTGCCCTGCAATCGATAACAGGCGGCTGCCCGCCTGCACTTCAGCAACATGGGAATAGGCGTTGGCGCTGGGGTCGTAAAGCCCCTCGGGGTTGGACAGGGTAATAACGGCTGGTTTGGTCATGCGGGCGCTCCGTCAGGGTAGATAGAGCGCCGGAGTATCAAACCTTGGGTTAACTCGAGGTCAAGCCCTGCTTACTTTTCTTCGAGCACCGCCCGCCCCTTCACCGCCTTTGGCCCGCGCCAGGCCCAGAACAGCAAGCCGGGGAACGGTGCATAGACCACGAACACCACCCACAGCATCTTGCGCTCGGCGCGCCGGTCGCTGCCGATGATGTGCCAGATGGCCCATACCTCAAGCGCGATCACCACAAGGGCGACGAAGAACCAGATCGTTCCGATTTCCATGAGCATTCTCCCGTTGGCATGTACAGCTTTGGGTAGCTGCACTGGCCAAGGGTTCAAACGGATATGGCGGACAACGTCACTGGGGTGGGTTGGGGGTCACTTCTGGGTTGCCGCTTCAAGTGCCGCCTTCAACTGCGCAGGGTCGGCGAACTCGCGCTGCTGCACCAGGTTGCCCCTGTCCAGGGTCAGCCACAGCACCTTGCCCTCGGCGCCAGCATACTGGCTGGCGACGTGGCCTTCGCGGTCCAGCATCACCCGGTAGCTATAGTCGCGCATGGCCGGCACGGCGAACAATTTGCTGATGATCGCGGGCATCCGCTGGATATCGGCAACGAACACCGCTTTGCGCGCTTCCAAGTAGCCTTTCGGCGCGTCGGCCAGTGCCGCCTTGACCAGCTTGGCGCCGTCCATGTCGCGGGCCACCAGCAGTACCCGCACCTCTTCGTTCAAGGTATAGGGCTGATCGTACTGATCATTCAGCGTCCACGGCGCCAGCCGCTGGCCAGGCTCTACGGCGTGGGCAAGCAGGGGCAGCAGGCTGAATGCGAGTGCGGCAACATATTTCATGACGGTGGATCCTGGTTGGAAAGGCGGCCAGCATAGCCCAATGCCTGGGGTTTGCGTGCCGCCATGGCCAGTGTTGTCTTTCCCGACGCCGCGCCGCACACTCATCGCGCCAGCCAGGAAACGGAGTCCGCAGTGCCAACACCACGCCAGTTCAGCAAGAAGACCAGCACCAGCAACATGCTGCGCCTGAAGAACACCGACGGCAGCGCCCAGCGCCCGTTTCGCGTCGACTTCGTGCTGCTGGAGCATTTTTCCATGGCCAGTTTCACTGTAGCGATGGATGTACTGGTAACGGCCAACCTGCTGCGTGCGGACAGTTTTGCCTTCACGCCGCTGTCGCTGGCGGGCGACCGCATCATCAGCGACCTGGGCCTGGAGCTGGTGGCCACCCCGCTCGCCCCGCAGGGCCTGCGCGACGTCGATCTGCTGGTGGTCTGCGGCGGCCTGCGCACGGCCCTGAAATACCCGATCCTCGACCGTCTTCTGGCCGACTGCGCCAGCCACGGCATGACCTTGGGCGGGCTGTGGAACGGCGCCTGGTTCCTGGGCCGCGCCGGTGTGCTCGCCGACTACGGCTGCAGCGTGCACCCCGAGCAACGGGCAAGCCTTGCCGAGTGCAGCCCGCAAACACGCATCACCCCGGCCAGTTTCACCCTCGACCGCGACCGCCTCACCGCCGCCAGCCCCAACGGCGCCATGGAGCTGATGCTCGGCCTGGTGCGGCGCCTGCATGGTGATGCGCTGGCCGAAGGGGTCGAAGAAATCCTCTCGTTCTCGGGCGCCCGGTATCGCCAGGTGGGGCCGGGGGCGAAAAAGTCCATGAGCTTGCATTTGCGCACCATCGTCGAGCTGATGGAAAACAACCTCGAAGAAACCCTCAGCCTGGACCAGCTTGCCGCCTACTCCGGGCGCTCACGGCGGCAGATCGACCGTTTGTTCCAGGCACAGCTGGGCACCTCGCCGCGGCGTTATTACATGGAGTTGCGCATTACCAAGAGCCGGCGGCTGCTGCAGTATTCGGACCTATCGGTGATGGAGGTGGCGGTGGCTTGCGGGTTCGTCTCGGTGTCGCACTTCAGCAAGTGCTATGCGGCCTACTTCGGCTACCCGCCTTCGCGTGAGCAAAGGCTCGGGGAATGAGAGCCGGGGCTGCTGAGATGCCATGGTTTTGTACAAGCCTGTTCCCGCCAGACATATCTCCTTGTGGCAAGCCCGCTCGCCACAACTCTCTATCGTTTCCCACAGGATTGGGTCCCACGAGCAATATTGCGATTGAGCACCGCCTCTGTGGGAGATTCTATGGTTTCGGGCAAGTCGCTTTTGATTGTGTAGGAGCGGCCTTGTGTCGCGAAAGGGCTGCGAAGCAGCCCCGGCGATCCTGGTGGTTGCTCAGATCCTGGGGCTGCTTCGCAGCCCTTTCGCGACACAAGGCCGCTCCTACACTGACCGCGTAGACGGCATCGATATGGGGATGGGCGAGCTCTGTGGGAGCTGGCGATAGCCTGCGATGAGGCCAGCACAAGCCTGCTCAAAGATGGAGGGCCTGCGCCAACCCACCGACGTTTTTCCGTTGCCCCCTCGTTGCCGCGCGTTTTTGCTTGTATGGTGTTGGCAAAGAAGGATGTTTTACCCGCACAGGAAAGACTTAGATGCCCCAACGCAATGTCATCAACGCCTCGGTCAGCCCCAAGGGTAGCCTGGAGACGCTGTCGCAACGTGAAGTCCAGCAACTGAGCGAAGTCGGTACCGGCAGCCTCTACACTCTGTTTCGCCAGTGCGCCCTGGCCATCCTCAACACCGGCGCCCATGTCGACAACGCCAAGACCATTCTCGAGGCCTACAAGGACTTCGAGGTGCGCATCCACCAACAGGATCGCGGCGTACGCCTCGAACTGCTCAACGCCCCCGCCGATGCCTTCGTTGATGGCGAGATGATCGCCAGCACCCGCGAAATGCTCTTCAGCGCCCTGCGCGACATCGTCTACACCGAAAGCGAACTGGCCAGCCAACGCATCGACCTGGAAAGCTCGCAAGGCCTCACCGACTACGTCTTCCACCTGCTGCGCAACGCACGCACCCTGCGCCCGGGCGTGGAGCCCAAAGTGGTGGTGTGCTGGGGTGGGCACTCGATCAGCAGCGAGGAATACCAGTACACCAAGAAAGTCGGCCACGAATTGGGCCTGCGCAAACTGGATATCTGCACCGGTTGCGGCCCCGGCGTGATGAAAGGCCCGATGAAGGGCGCGACCATCGCCCACGCCAAGCAGCGCATGCATGGCAGCCGCTACCTGGGCCTGACCGAACCCGGCATCATCGCCGCCGAAGCGCCGAACCCCATCGTCAACGAACTGGTGATCTTGCCCGACATCGAAAAGCGCCTTGAAGCGTTCGTGCGCGTCGGCCACGGCATCATCATCTTCCCAGGCGGCGCCGGTACGGCCGAAGAGTTCCTGTACCTGCTGGGTATCCTGATGCACCCGGACAACCGCGACCTGCCGTTCCCGGTCGTCCTCACCGGGCCGCGCAGCGCCGAGGCTTTCCTGCTGCAACTGCACGCCTTCGTGGGCGCCACCTTGGGTGAAGAAGCACAGCGCCACTACCAGATCATCATCGATGACCCGGCAGAAGTCGCCCGGCATATGGTCGAGGGCCTCAAGGAGGTCAAGCAGTTCCGCCGCGAGCGCAACGACGCCTTCCACTTCAACTGGCTGTTGAAAATCGACGAGGGCTTCCAGCACCCGTTCGATCCGACCCACGAAAACATGGCCGCGCTGGCCCTGCGCCGCAACCTGCCGCCGCACGAACTGGCGGCCAACCTGCGCCGGGCGTTCTCCGGCATTGTTGCCGGCAACGTCAAGGACAAAGGCATCCGCCTGATCGAAGAGCACGGCCCATACCAGATTCGCGGCGACGCAGCGATCCTCGACCCGCTCGGCCGGCTGCTGCAGGCATTCGTCGACCAGCACCGGATGAAACTGCCTGGCGGTGCGGCCTACGTGCCGTGTTATCAGGTCGTGACCTGACCTATACCGGGGCCGCCATTGCGGCCCCGGCTTGTTTCAGCCAGGTTCCTTGACCCAGATGAATTTTTCTTAAATCGCAGCTCCGCTATTCTTTGGCACAATCAAGCCTCAATCCGCCGCCCAGGAACCAGCATGCCTCGCGTACTGACCATTGAAGACGACGCCGTCACCGGCCAGGAAATCGTCGCCGAACTTACCAGCCACGGCCTGGATGTGGACTGGGCCGACAATGGCCGTGAGGGGTTGGCCAAGGCCATCGCCGGGGGTTACGACCTGATCACCCTGGACCGCATGCTGCCCGAAGTCGATGGCCTCACCATCGTAACCACCCTGCGCAACCTGAAAATCGCCACGCCCATTCTGATGATCAGCGCACTGTCGGACGTCGACGAGCGCGTGCGTGGCCTGCGCGCCGGTGGCGATGACTACCTGACCAAACCCTTCGCCTCTGACGAAATGGCTGCCCGCGTCGAGGTATTGTTGCGCCGCAACAGCACACCGATGACCCAGACCCGCCTGCAAGTCGCCGACCTCGAGCTGGACCTGATCAGCCATGAAGCCCGGCGCGGCGAGAGCTCGCTGAACCTGCTGCCCACCGAATACAAGCTGCTGGAATACCTGATGCGCCACTCCGGCCAGGTGATCACCCGCATGATGATCTTCGAGGAAGTCTGGGGTTACCACTTCGACCCTGGTACCAACCTGATTGACGTGCACATCGGCCGCCTGCGCAAGAAGATCGACTCCCCCGGCCAGACCCCGCTGATCCGTACCGTACGGGGTTCCGGCTATGCCATTGCCGAACCCGTCTAAAGGCTGGAGCTCCTCCACCAGCCGCCTGCTGGCGCTGTACAGCTTTCTGTTCGTGGCCTGGAGCAGCATTCTCATGGGGGTGCTGTACTTCGAGGTGTCCAGCTACCTGAACAAGCTCACCCGCCACTCAATGCTGCAACGCCAGCACCTGTTCACCCATATGAGCGGCAAGCAGCTGGACGATGCCCTGGTGGCAAGCCAGGCCTTCGAGGAGCGCAGCTTCGACGCTTACGGTTTGTTCGACGCGCAGCTCAACCCCATTGGTGGGCGCATCCGCAGCATTCCACCGGAACTTGGCCTGGACGGCAAGATTCACGAACTCAAGCGCTGCCTGGATGCCGATGACCCTCACCTGCCCCGCGACAGCTGCGACGCGGTGGCGATCCGCGCCCAGGATGGCCGCTGGCTGGTGCTGGTGCGCGACAACGGTTCGCTGTTCGTGGTCACGCGGATCATTCTGCACGCCTTGCTGTGGGGCATCTCGCTGACCTTGATACCGGGTTTTGCCGGCTGGTACCTGCTGCGGCGTCGCCCGCTCAAGCGTATCCGCGCCATCCAGGCGCAGGCCGACCTGATCGTGGCTGGCGACCTCACCCACCGCTTGCCGCTGTCGAGCCGGCGCGACGAACTGGACATGCTGGCGGCCATCGTCAACGCCATGCTCGACCGTATCGAGCGGCTGATGCACGAGGTCAAAGGCGTGTGCGACAACATTGCCCACGACCTGCGCACCCCGTTGACGCGGCTGCGTGCACAGTTGTACCGGATTCGCCAGCAAAGCCCGGCAGGTTCTGCCGAAGGCGAGGCGCTGGACCAGGCGATCAGTGAAACCGACACGCTGATGGCGCGTTTTCGGGGCTTGCTGCGCATCAGCGAGCTGGAAGACCGCCGCCGTCGAGCAGGTTTCCAGCAGCTAGACCCACAAGCCTTGCTGGCCGAACTGCATGACTTCTACCTGCCGCTGGCCGAGGACGGCGGTATCCGCCTGGCGCTCGTACAGCCTGAACAGTTGAGCACGCTGCATGGGGACCGCGAACTGTTGTTCGAAGCGCTGGCTAACCTGGTGGGCAACGCGATCAAGTTCACCCCCGAAGGTGGGCAGGTGCGTGTGACCGCACGCCAGGACGAGGCTGCAGTGCACATTGCCATCGAGGACAGCGGGCCGGGGATTCCAGTGGATGAGCGCGAGGCGGTGCTCAAGCGTTTTTACCGCAGTGAAGAGGGCCATCGCCATGCAGGGTTCGGGCTGGGGTTGTCGATCGTCGCGGCGATCGTCGACCTTCACGGGTTCGGGCTTGAGGTGGGCAGCAGTGAGCTGGGGGGCGCGAAACTGGTGCTGCACTGCCCGCTGGGTGGGGCCGGCAGGTAGCCCCTGCCGAACTCCCGTGTAGGAGCGGCCTTGTGTCGCGAAAGGGCTGCATAGCAGCCCCCAAGATCTCTGTCTGACACAAAATCATGGGGCTGCTACGCAGCCCTTTCGCGGCACAAGGCCGCTCCTACAGGGGCGCGTAAGTGCTGATTAGTCAGCCAGGCGCCAGGTAGTCGCGCCTTTGCTGTCTTCCAGCACCACGCCCATGGCAGTGATCTGGTCACGGATGCGGTCGGACTCAGCCCAGTTCCTGTCGGCACGCGCCTGCAGACGCGCCTGGATCAGCGCCTCCACCTCGGCAGCATCGACCTTGCCCTCGGCCCCTGCACGCAGGAAGTCATCAGCATCCAGCTGCAACACGCCCAGCACATCGCCCAGCTCACGCAGACGGCCGGCAAGGCCAGCAGCAGCCTGCGCATCGCTCTCGCGCACGCGGTTGATCTCGCGCACCAGGTCGAACAGCACGGCGCAGGCTTCAGGGGTGCCGAAGTCGTCGTTCATCGCTGCGGCAAAACGCTCGACATAGGCCTCGCCACCTAGTGCGGCGACCCGTGGCAGGCCACGCAGCGCATGGTAGAAGCGCTCCAGGGCGCCTTTGGCGTCACGCAGGCTGTCTTCCGAGTAGTTGATAGCGCTGCGATAGTGGCTGGCCACCAGCAGGTAACGCACCACCTCCGGGTGGTACTTCTCCAGTACGTCACGAATGGTGAAGAAGTTGTTCAACGACTTGGACATCTTCTCGCCGTTGATCCGGATCATGCCGCAGTGCATCCACGAAGCTGCGTACTGCTTGCCAGTGGCCGCCTCGCTTTGCGCGATCTCGTTTTCGTGGTGCGGGAACTCGAGGTCGCTGCCACCGCCATGAATGTCGAAGCTCTCGCCCAGGCAGCAGGTGGACATCACCGAGCACTCGATGTGCCAGCCCGGACGGCCAGGGCCCCATGGCGATTGCCAGTGCGGCTCGCCAGGCTTGACGCCCTTCCACAGCACGAAATCCAGTGGGTCCTGCTTGGCCTCGTCGACCTCGATGCGCGCACCGATGCGCAGGTCTTCGATTTTCTTGCGCGACAGCTTGCCGTAGCCGACGAACTTGCCGACCCGGTAGTACACGTCACCATTGCCTGGCGCATAGGCATAGCCCTTGTCGATCAGGGTCTGGATCATGGCGTGCATGCCGGCGATATGATCGGTGGCACGCGGCTCCTGATCGGGCGGCAGGATGTTCAGGCGACGCTCGTCTTCGTGCATCGCATCGATCATGCGCGCGGTCAGTGCGTCGAACGCTTCGCCGTTCTCGTTGGCCCGATTGATGATTTTGTCATCGATATCGGTGATGTTGCGCACGTAGGTCAGGTCGTAGCCACTCTTGCGCAGCCAGCGGGTCACCAGGTCGAAGGCCACCATGCTGCGGCCGTGGCCGAGGTGGCAGTAGTCGTACACGGTCATGCCGCAGACATACATGCGCACCTTGTTGCCATCGAGCGGCTTGAAGGGTTCCTTGGTCTTGCTCAGCGTGTTGTAGATGTTAAGCACGGTGTTTCCTCAGCTGCCCCAGGAGTCACGCAGGGTGACAGTGCGGTTGAACACCGGGCGGCCCGGCTGGCTGTCTTTCAGGTCGGCGCAGAAGTAGCCTTCACGCTCGAACTGGAAGCGGTCTTCAGGCTGCGCCTGGCCCAGCGAAGGCTCGGCACGGCAGCCGGTCAGCACTTGCAACGAATCGGGGTTGATGTTGTCGAGGAAGCTGCCGCCGTCTTCGGTTTTTTCCGGGTTGGCGGAGCGGAACAGGCGGTCGTACAAACGCACTTCGCACTCTACGCTGGCTGCCGCTGGCACCCAGTGGATCACGCCCTTGACCTTGCGGCCTTCAGGGTTTTTGCCCAGGGTGTCCGGGTCGTACGAGCAACGCAGCTCGACGATGTTGCCGTCGGCGTCCTTGATGGCTTCGTCGGCGCGGATCACGTAGCTGCCGCGCAGGCGCACTTCACCGGCCGGCTCCAGGCGCTTGTAGCCCTTTGGCGGCTCTTCCATGAAGTCGTCGCGGTCGATGTACAGCTCGCGCGCGAACGGCAGCACGCGCACGCCCATGTCTTCCTTCGGGTGGCGCGGCAGTTCAAGCTGCTCGACCTGGCCTTCGGGGTAGTTGGTGATGACCACTTTCAGCGGGCGCAGCACGCACATGGCGCGCGGGGCGCTGCGGTCGAGGTCGTCACGGATGCTGAACTCGAGCATCGACATGTCGACCACACCGTCGGAGCGGTTGGTACCGACCATGTCGCAGAAATTGCGGATCGAGGCCGGGGTGTAGCCACGACGGCGGAATCCCGACAGGGTCGACATGCGCGGGTCGTCCCACGCCTGCACGTGGCCTTCATCTACCAATTGCTTGAGCTTGCGCTTGGAGGTGATGGTGTAGTTGAGGTTCAGGCGGCTGAACTCGTACTGGCGCGGGTGCGCCGGGACCGGCAGGTTGTCGAGGAACCAGTCGTACAACGGGCGGTGGCCTTCGAACTCCAGGGTGCAGATCGAGTGGGTGATGCCTTCGATGGCATCCGACTGACCGTGGGTGAAGTCGTAGTTGGGGTAGATGCACCACTTGTCACCGGTCTGGTGGTGGTGGGCGTGGCGGATGCGGTACAGGATCGGGTCGCGCAGGTTCATGTTCGGCGACGCCATGTCGATCTTGGCGCGCAGCACGCGCTCACCGTCCTTGAACTCGCCGGCTTTCATGCGGGCGAACAGGTCCAGGTTTTCCTCGACGCTGCGCTCGCGGAACGGGCTGTTCTTGCCAGGCTCGGTGAGGTTGCCGCGGTATTCCTTGGCCTGATCAGGGGTCAGGTCGCAGACATAGGCCTTGCCACGCTTGATCAGCTCGACTGCCCAGTCGTGCAACTGGTCGAAATAGTCGGAGGCGTAACGCACGTCACCGGCCCAGTCGAAGCCCAGCCATTTCACATCGCTCTGGATGGCGTCGATGTATTCCTGGTCTTCCTTGGCCGGGTTGGTGTCGTCGAAACGCAGGTGGCAGACACCGCCGAACTCTTTGGCCAGGCCGAAGTTCACGCAGATCGACTTGGCGTGGCCGATGTGCAGATAGCCGTTGGGCTCTGGCGGGAAGCGGGTGACGATGCTGGAGTGCTTGCCCGAGTCCAGGTCGGCCTGGATGATCGGCCGCAGGAAGTTTGCAGGGACGGCGGGGGCGCCTTTGGCAGCGGCGTTTGGCGCGTTTTCGGCAGTGGGCTTGCTCATAGGGTCCTTGAATGCAGGTAGCCGGCCGGGTAGGCCGATTGAATCAAAGGGCCTATCATAGCCGAAGCAGTCAAGCCGCTGACACCCGCGCACGTACAATCTCACGTGATTTGTAGCAGCATTTTGTCGCCTGCGCGGGTCGAAACCGGCAGAATGGCCGCCCGGCGCCTGCCGCCCCCTATTTCCGATGCCTTGAGAGCGAACTTAAGCATGTCCAAAGTCAAACTGAGCACCAACCACGGCGACATCGTCCTGCAACTGAACGCCGAAAAAGCACCGATCACCGTTGCCAACTTCCTGGCCTACGTCGAAGCTGGCCACTACAGCAACACCGTGTTCCACCGCGTGATCAAGGGCTTCATGATCCAGGGCGGCGGTTTCGAGCCTGGCATGAATGAAAAGCGTGACAAGCGTGCCAGCATCCAGAACGAAGCCGACAACGGCCTGAAAAACACCAAGTACAGCATCGCCATGGCCCGCACCATGGACCCGCACTCCGCGTCTGCCCAGTTCTTCATCAATGCTTCCGACAACGACTTCCTCAACCACAGCGGCAAGAACACCCAGGGCTGGGGCTATGCGGTGTTTGGCGAAGTGATCGAAGGCCGTGAAGTGGTCGACGCTATCGAAAAGGTCGCCACCGGTTCCAAAGCAGGCCACCAGGACGTACCTAAAGAAGACGTGATCATCGAGAAAGCCGAGATCATTGAGTGATTCTGCTGATCTCCGATCTGCACCTGCAAGAAGAGCGCCCGGACATTACCCGGGCGTTTGTTGATCTGCTCGACGGCCGCGCCCGCCACGCCAGGGCGCTGTACATTCTCGGCGACTTCTTCGAGGCATGGATCGGTGACGATGCCATGACGCCGTTCCAGCAATCGATCTGCCAGGCCCTGCGCCGGTTGAGCGATAGCGGCACGGCGGTGTACCTGATGCATGGCAACCGCGATTTCCTGATCGGCAAGGCCTTTTGCCAGGCCGCTGGCTGCACCCTGCTGGCCGACCCCAGCGTGGTCCAGCTTGGCGGCGAGCCAGTCTTGCTGATGCATGGCGACACGTTGTGCACCCGCGATGTCGGCTACATGAAGATGCGCCGCTACCTGCGTCACCCGGTAACCCTGTGGGTTTTGCGCCACCTGCCGTTGGCTGCTCGCCGCCGGCTGGCGCGCAAGCTGCGCAGCGAAAGCCGTGCACAGACGCGCATGAAGGCGACCGAAATCGTCGATGTAACGCCCGAGGAAGTGCCCAAGGTGATGGCCGCCCATGGTGTTCGCACGCTGGTGCACGGCCATACCCACCGCCCGGCAATTCACAAGCTGGTGGTCGATGACCAGCCAGCACGGCGGATAGTGCTGGGTGACTGGGACCGCCGCGGCTGGGCGCTGCAGGTGGACGAACAAGGCTTTGCCTTGGCGCCGTTTGAGTTTTCCTGAATGCCGGCATCCACCTGAATCAACCGCGATGCTCTTACACCGACCGCGTGAAGTCCGCTTCACCGGTCCTACACCACCTACACTGTGCAGGTTGCCTCTGATCATCAGGAGCCTGGCATGGACGACCAACCTCAGGGTAAACCACCCACCTTCTGGCAAATGTTGCACAGCATCCTCGCCGCCGCACTGGGCGTGCAAAGCGGCAAGAACCGCGCCCGCGACTTTACCCATGGCAAAGCCAGCCATTTCATCGCCATGGGCGCCGTCTTCACGCTGTTGTTCATTCTGGTACTGATCGGCCTGGTCCAGTTGGCCATGCACCTGACCGCGCGCTGAGCGCCCAGGCAAAAACGCCTGCCGAATGGCTCCGGCAGGCGCCCTGCTGTATCACGGTTTGCACAACTGGCTACTGGTGGCTGACCCAGTACACGGCGGTGACCACCACCAGCACGATCAGGCACAGAATCGCCCAGGCATCGACACTGCTGTCTGCTTTGCGGACCTTGGTCAAGTTACCCATTGCATTGCCTCTTGTAGTGATTATGGGAATGCACTTCACCAGCAGCAGTTAAGTCCAGCAATGCCCTTTGCTCAAGCAGGGTCTTTCAATAGTCGACGGGTGACGCAAGAAACGGGTAACGGAAGTCCGACGGCCTGCCTTCGGCGCTGTAGCGCTTGAAATCGATACCGTAGTCACTGTGCTCAAGCAACTTCAGCCAGCGCTGTGCCTTGGCGCCATCGACCGATTGCAGCACCGGCACCTGATGTTCGCGCACCCCGTCGCGGGCAAGGCTCACACCATGGGCATCATCATGCAGCATGACCATGGCCCAGCCGCCAAGGCTGAAGTGCCCGCCCATAAGCACACCCAGGCGACCATCGATACGCGCGCGCAGCGCTTCGGGCGAGCTGTTGAC
Organism: Pseudomonas farsensis; assembly: GCF_014268805.2. Classification (GTDB taxonomy): domain Bacteria; phylum Pseudomonadota; class Gammaproteobacteria; order Pseudomonadales; family Pseudomonadaceae; genus Aquipseudomonas; species Aquipseudomonas farsensis. Next base: position 1,519,321 of record NZ_JABWRF020000001.1, on the reverse strand, counting down.
AGCGCTGAACACCACGTCCCGGCCAGGCACGCGGCCGGCCTCTTCGAAAGCACGCATGGCGCCGAAGGCCATTTCGTCGTTGGCCGACCATACCAGGCGGGTGTCGGGATAACGCTGCACAAGCATGCCTGCCTGTTCGTAGGCACGCTCACGACTCCAGCCGCCGTATACCACTTGGCGCAGGCGCACCTGAGGGAAGTCGGCAAGGGCGCGGCGCATGCCCTGCTCGCGCAACAGCGAGGCTGGCGTGGTCTTGACCCCGACGAACGCCACCAGGTCGACAGGGCCGCTGTCTTTGGGCAACAAGGCGACCATCTCGCGCAGCATCTGGTAACCAGCCTGCTCGTCGTTGACCGTCAGGGTGCCGAGCACCTGTGCGTACTTACCCGGCTGGGCCTGAATGCTACGAGCCTGGCTGGCCGTCAGGCCGTTGTTGACCAGAAACAGCTTGACCCCGGTGCCCTGCGACAAGCGGATGATCTCGGGGGCGATGTACTGTTCGTTGACCAGCACCAGGTAGTCCGGCCGCTTCGGCCCCTGCAGAATATCGCGGGCCTGGGACAGTGTCCGTTCCGGGCTGCGCTCGCTGTATTCAACCTTCAGGCTCATGCCCAGGTCCTGCGCGGCTGCCTGCATGAAACGGCTGTAGCTGCTCCAGAACACCTCACTGGAGGAGCCTGGGTTAAGAAACACTACTGAAGCTGCGTGCACGTTGGCTGCCAGTGGCAGGCTCAGGCACAAGCTTTGGCACAGCGCCTTGAGCATGCGATAACACCCCTTGAAACAAATGCACCAGTATAAACCCGTCCGGCGGCGCGACGAACAAATGGCAGTCAGTCTCACTTAGTCCGTTTGGTTCTTTTCATATGCAAAAACATCACTTTAGCGCATAAACCCAACCTGCTATCGTTCCCCGGCTCCGAACCGGAGTGCGCGGCCGTGCGCGCGAATAGCTGCATGCAGCCTGAGACAGGACTTTTATGTACGTATACGACGAGTACGATCAGCGGATCATCGAGGACCGCGTCAAGCAGTTTCGTGATCAGACCCGCCGCTACCTGGCCGGTGAGCTGAGCGAAGAAGAATTCCGCCCTCTGCGCCTGCAGAACGGCCTTTATGTCCAACGCTTCGCCCCGATGCTGCGCGTCGCCGTGCCCTACGGCCAGCTGAACGCGCGCCAGGTCCGCACGCTGGCCAAGATCGCCCGCGACTACGACAAGGGCTACGCGCACATCTCCACCCGCCAGAACGTGCAGTACAACTGGCCGGCACTGGAGGACGTCCCGGACATCCTCGCTGAACTGGCCACCGTGCAGATGCACGCCATCCAGACCAGCGGCAACTGCCTGCGCAACACCACCACCGACCAGTTCGCAGGTGTAGCGGCCGACGAAATCATCGACCCGCGCCCGTGGTGTGAAATCGTCCGTCAATGGACCACTTTCCACCCCGAATTCGCCTTCCTGCCGCGCAAGTTCAAAATTGCCATCAATGGCTCGAAGCAAGACCGCGCCGCCATCGAAGTGCACGATATCGGCCTGGAGCCGGTGTACAACGAGGCCGGCGAACTGGGCTTCCGCGTGCTGGTCGGCGGCGGCCTGGGCCGTACCCCCGTGGTGGGCTCGTTCATCAACGAGTTCCTGCCGTGGCAAGACCTGATCAGCTACCTCGACGCCATCCTGCGCGTGTACAACCGTTACGGGCGCCGTGACAACAAGTACAAGGCGCGGATCAAGATCCTGGTCAAGGCCCTTACCCCTGAAGTGTTCGCCGAAAAGGTCGAGGCCGAAATGGTCCACCTGCGCGGCGGCAGCAGCACCCTGACCGAGGCCGAAGTGCAGCGCGTATCGCGCCATTTCATCGACCCCGAGTACCTGGCGCTGGAAAACGTCGATTACAGCGCTTTGGACGCCGAGAACCCAGGCTTTGCCCGCTGGCGCTCGCGCAACACCCGCGCCCACAAGCGCCCGGGCTACGTTGCTGTAACCCTGTCGCTCAAGCCAACCGGCGTTGCCCCTGGCGACCTGACCGACAAGCAGCTCGATGCGGTAGCAGACCTTGCCGAGCGCTACAGCTTTGGTTTCCTGCGCACCTCCCACGAGCAGAACATCATCCTTGCCGACGTCGAGCAGCGCCAGTTGCATGCGCTGTGGCTGGAACTGCGTGAAAGCGGCTTTGCCACGCCGAACATCGGCCTGCTGACCGACATCATCTGCTGCCCAGGCGGTGACTACTGCTCGCTGGCCAACGCCAAGTCGATCCCGATCGCAGAATCCATCCAGCGCCGTTTCGACGACCTGGACTACCTGTTCGATATCGGTGAGATCGACCTGAATATTTCGGGTTGCATGAATGCCTGCGGCCACCACCACGTTGGTCACATCGGCATCCTCGGGGTAGACAAGAAGGGCGAAGAGTTCTACCAGGTTTCGCTGGGCGGCAACGCCGCGCGCGACGCCTCGTTGGGCAAGATCCTCGGCCCGTCCTTCGCCCAGGACGCCATGGCCGATGTGATCGAGAAGCTGATCGCGGTGTACGTTGAACAACGTACCGAGGAAGAGCGTTTCATCGACACCTACCAGCGTATTGGCATCGACCCCTTCAAGGAGCGCGTCTATGCAGCGAATCATTAAGAACAACCAGATCGTCGACGAAACCTGGCACCTGCTGCCCAAGGAAACCTCGTTCGACGAGCTGACCAACTGCGACGACTACATCGTCCCGCTGCAAATGTGGCGCGACCACGCCCATGTGCTAAAGGCTCGCGATGGCGGCCTGGGCATTTGGCTGGACAGCGATGAAGAAGCCGAAGAAATCGGCGAAGACGTTCAGCACTTCCAGGTCATCGCCCTGAACTTCCCGGCCTTTACCGACGGGCGCAGTTACTCCAACGCGCGCCTGCTGCGTGACCGCTACAAGTTCAAAGGTGAGCTGCGCGCCATTGGCGATGTGCTGCGTGACCAACTGTTCTTCATGGCCCGCTGTGGCTTCGATGCATTCGCCATCCGTGCCGACAAGGACCCGGAAGACGCGCTGCAAAGCCTGAAGGATTTCTCGGTGACCTACCAAGGTGCCACCGACGAGCCGCTGCCGCTGTTCCGCCGCCGCTGATCAGCGTGCGCTAAAACGAATAACCCGCCTGTATGGCGGGTTATTTCATTTTGCCGCTCATGTTCGCTGCCACCACGCCGATATCATGGCTGTATTCATGACTTACGCAAGGACAGCGATGATGAACCCCGTCACCTCCGCGCTACGGTTCACACCCGTTTACACCCCGCCTGCACCTTTGCAGATCGCCAGCGTGCGCCAGGCCGCCAGCGCCGTTGCCGACGCCCCGGCCACCCAGGTCACCCTTGGCCAGGACACCCGCGTCGCCAATGCCGAAACCTATTCGTCCAAAGGCACCCTGGGCACCCCGGTGGTGCGCCTGGTCTGGGAAAACGAGGGCGCGCAGGACAAACTCAGCACGCAGATGTTCACCAGCGCCGCCAGCACCAACATCGGTGCACGCTTCCAAGGGCTGGGCGCGTCGCTGATCGAGCAACTGGCAGCCAATGGCGGCCAGCGGGTTTCGCAATCGGCCCTGGCCGTGGGCGTCAACGGCTCCACCGAGCCCGGCATCCTTGACCTGCAGCGCGCCAACTTGCGCGAACATGCCAGCAACAGCGTCACCCTTAGCCTCACGACCGCCTCCGGCGCAACGGTGAACATCGGCCTGTACAGCGGCGAACAGGGCCTGGCGGTCGAAGCCTCGGTCAGCAATGGCGAGCTCAACGACGATGAGCTCAAGGCACTGGCAGCCATGGCCGACGGTTTCCAAAAGGCAGTCGATGGCCTGAACCAGGAAAAGCCGAGCCTGCAACTGGGTGATCTGCTCAAGGTTGACCAGAGCCTGTTCAGCGGCCTGCAGATGAGCGCCAAGCTGGAACTTGCCAGCGGCGAACAGCAGACCTTCGACCTGCGCCTGAACGGTTCAACCCGCAGCCTGAGCCTGCAAGGCCCAAGCGGCCAAGTGCAGTTGGAACTGGACAGCAAAGGCGGCGCCCTGCTGGGCGGCAAAGCCCAGCGTGAGGCCGCCATCGGCAATTACCTGACGCAGTTCGATGCCGCCCGTCAGCGCGGCAAGGGTGATGAGCAACTCGCTACGTTGTTCAAGGACGCCTTCAGCCAGCTCAACAGCGTGGATGACGACAGCGCCCGCCCGGCCCGCCACAGCTCAGCCATGAACACCCTCAGCCGTTCGCTGCTGAGCGGCGTGGCCGACTTCACGGCTTCGATCAGCGAAACCGTGAAGGCCAGCAACCCGATGCGCCCCGAAGAGATTGACCGCTTCGACTACAGCGTGTCGCAATCGACCAGCAAGGACGGCAAGGGCAACAGCTTCTCGCTGCAACAAGAGCAGCAATCGAGCCTCAAGGCGTCCTGGCACTCAAGCCTGAACCCGCTGGTGGGGTTGCAGTTATCCCGTGACAACGCCTCGCAGAACTACCGCTACCATCAGGTCAACGACGAAGCGAGCAGCAGCACGCGGGCCTCGGTGGTCAACGGCGCGCTGACCGAAGCCAGCTCGACGCAGCAAGCCAGCCGCAGCGAGCGCGTTCGGGTCTACCAGGAAGGCGTGCTGGAATCGGACAACACCACGTCCGCGTCAGAGCGCAAATCCCGTGACCAGCTTGCGCTGATCACCACCCTGCTGGACAACGACGCCAAGTCGCGCCGCCAAAGCGGCATTTCGACCTTCGAGCAGCAAATGGCCGACAAGAGCAGCGCCTGGCTGCTGCAAAGCGACCCTTCGCGCATCTGAAAACAGGCTTTCAGTGCCCTTCGCCGGGCGCTGAAAGCCCCTGTTTCAGCTACCGCTGCCCTGCCCGATCAGCACTCCGTCGACCTTCTGCCCATACAGGTTGACGCCATCATTGGCGTGGAACTTGAGCCGCGTCTTTTCAATCGAGCCTTGCACCAGGCGCGGATCCTGCGGGCGCTCATGGCGGTTGATCCAGGCGGCCACATCCCAAGCCTGCTGGTCGCTCAGGCTGCCAGGCCGGCCAAGCGGCATGTTGTATTTGATGAACGACGCGGCCGTGTTGATGCGGTGCATGCCCGCCCCCCAGTTATACGAGTCCTTGCCCCACAGCGGCGGCATCACGTACTCGCCCGCCACCTTCTGCCCCTCGCCTTCCTTGCCATGGCAAATGGCGCACTGCTCGCTGTACACCTGCTGGCCACGCTTGAAATCATAGCCTGCAGCCGGCTGCGGGACCTCGGGGTAGCCGCGCCCGGCGATCTCGACGCCAGTGGGTGCCTGGGTCGACAACCAGTATGAGTACACGCTCAAGGCGGTCATCTGGCGGCTTTCTGCTGCGGGTGGGCGGCCGTTCATGCTGAACTGGAAGCAGCCCTGGATACGCTCGGCGAAGGTGTTCACCTTGTCGTTTTTCTTGCGATAGGCGGGGTACATAGGGTACGCGCCCCACAGCGGCGCCGAATGCGCCATGCGTCCCTGGTCGAGGTGGCAATTGCTGCAGTTCATGCCATTACCCACCGCATCCGGCATCAGCCGCCGCGTGTCGACAAACAGGGCATGGCCTTCGCGCACCATCTGGCCGAAGGCATTGTCGGGAATCGCGCTTTCGGCAGGCGGCACGAACTGCGGGACAGCCTGCACGCCGGGGACCTTGAGCTGGGATTGGTCGGGCATGACAACGGGTGCGGCCTGGGCGCTGGCCGCAGACATCAGCAAAAGTGGCAACAGAGCTTTCATGGCGTGGCCTCCTGGGCTGCCGGCTGGGCAAAGTAGTTGGCCACGGCCTGGATTTCGCTCTCGCTCAGCGCCTTGGCCACGCCTACCATCAGCTGATTGGGGTCGTTGCTACGGCTACCGTCGCGCCAGGCCTGCAACTGCGCAACCAGGTACGCCGCAGGCTGGTGGGCCAAAGGCGGGAAATGCTCGCCCACACCACTGCCACCCGGCCCGTGGCATTGCACACAACCGGGCACCTGGCGGCTCCAGTCGCCATAAAGGGCCAGGCGCGCGGTCGGGTCGGTGGCTATCTGCTGGCGACGCAGGTCTGGCACCGCATCGCTGGGCAACTGCGCAAGGTAGCTACTGACCGCTTCGATTTCAGCGTCGTCCAGCGCCTTGGCCAGGGGCTCCATCACCGCCTGCTTGCGGCTGCCTTGGCGAAAATCGTGCAGTTGCTTGGCCAGATAACCCGCTGGCAGGCCCGCCAGGCGCGGAAAGCCGGCAGCAGCGATGCCCTTGCCGTCAGGCCCGTGGCAGCCCATGCAGGCCATTGCAGCCGGGTTGGCGCCACCTTTGTTGAAGATCGCCTGACCGTCGGCAGCATGCGCCAAGGGCCAGGCTACGAACAGCAAGCTGCTGATCGCAACGCGACTCAGATGATTCATCACGGAGACTCCATTTCCTTGTTATAAGCTTAGATCCAAACGACATAAGCCATTGGATACTAGGGCTCACCCACGCGACGCGACAACCTGTCACGGGCAAGGAAAGTGGCAATCTGCTAGCTAATTGCCAAGGAACTGCGCTAAATCAATTCCCGGAAATGCACACCGTCGCGGCGTCGCGCACATCACCTGGGCGCAATGGGAAGTTGCTGAGGCGCTCGTGCACCTTGATGGCACTGCCATCGCCACGCTTGTCAATATCGACCAGCGCTGCCGGGCCGCCGGTGGCGGAGAGCTTCTGCGGCACGATCAGGCGCAGGTCCTCGCCACGCGCCACTTCCTGCAACGGGTCGCGGCTGCCTTGAAGCTTGCCTTTCACGCAGTCGGCGTATTCGCGCGGTGATTTGCCGGACTTCACATCCATGGTTTCGTGGGTCTGCTCCAGGTCCGTCACGCTCGCGCAGCCGCCCATCATCAGCGACACCATTACTACCAGCCATCTCATGTAAACGCTCTCCTGCTTCAAATGCATGCTGTGACCACGCCCGGGCGGATTTACTCCCCTATCTGGCAGAAATCTCATGGCCCGGGCCAGGCAAGGGGGCAAGTGTACCCTCACATCGTGATATCTTTCCGGTTTGCTGAACCAATCCTTGCGGAGCACCCCATGAAATTCGTACACCAGCGCGAGCACCTCAACGAAGACGATATCGTCGTCGTCGAAGGCTCCCAGCGCTGCAACATCCGCCTGATGAACGACGCCAACTTCCGCAGCTTCAAGAATGGCGGGCGCCACACCTATCACGGCGGGCATTTCGAAAAACTGCCAGCACGCATCACCGTGCCGAGCACAGGCTTCTGGAACATCACCGTCGACACCGTCACCACACGGCCGATTTCGGTGACCCGCAAGCCGGCCTTCACCCCCAAGATCAAAATCATTCGACGCTCGTCGACGAAACTCGGATAAGCCACGCATGAGCCAGACCATCAAGTACGTCATCAAATACAAGCTCGACGGCGAGCGCCGCTGGGACTTCGCACTCATGGCCGATGCCTCGCTCGAACAGGCGCAAGCTGCGTTGCGCAAAATTCACGGCGACGACGCCGACAAGATCAGCGACATCCAGGTCAGCAAGGCCCTGTAACGCCCCGAGCCCGCTGCACTCAAGGAGCTGCCCATGAGCACCTGGCACGACCGCCGCATCCTCGACCTGCTCGGTATCGAGTTGCCCATCCTGCAGGCGCCCATGGCGGGTGCCAGCGGTGCAGCCATGGCCATTGCCGTGGGTAATGCCGGCGGGTTGGGCGCCCTGCCCTGCGCCATGCTCACCGAAGCGCAGGTGCGCGCCGAAATAGCCACCTTGCGCAGTGCCTGCCAGGGCCCGCTCAATCTGAATTTCTTCTGCCACCAGCCGCCGCAGCCTGCTCCCGAGCACGATGCGCGCTGGAAGCAGGCGCTCAAGCCTTACTACGACGAGGTGGGCGCTGATTTCGAGGCGCCGACGCCGGTGTCCAACCGGGCACCGTTCGACGAACAGGCCTGCAGCCTTATTGAAGAACTGCGCCCTGAAGTGGTCAGCTTTCACTTTGGCCTGCCCGAGGCCACGCTGTTGCAGCGGGTCAAGGCGAGTGGCGCCAAGGTGCTGTCCAGCGCGACCACGGTCGAGGAAGCTGTCTGGCTCGAACAACAGGGCTGCGACGCGATCATCGCCATGGGCTACGAGGCCGGCGGGCACCGCGGCATGTTCCTGAGCCGTGACATCACCAGCCAGATCGGCACCTTTGCGCTGGTTCCGCAGATCGCCGATGCGGTAAAGGTGCCGGTGATTGCCGCGGGGGGCATCGCTGACCACCGAGGCCTGCTTGCAGCCCTTGCGCTGGGGGCGTCGGCGGTGCAGATCGGTACCGCGTACCTGTTCTGCCCCGAAGCCAAGGTTTCACCGGCGCACCGGCGTGCATTGGACACCGCCTCAGCCAGCGATACGGCGCTGACCAACCTGTTCACCGGGCGGCCTGCGCGCGGGATCAACAACCGCATCATGCGTGAGCTTGGGCCGATGAGCCCGCTGGCGCCGAGCTTTCCGCTGGCCGGGGGCGCGCTGATACCGCTGCGGGCAATCACCGACCCGCAGGGCAAGAGCGATTTCAGCAACCTGTGGGCCGGGCAGGCGCTGCGCCTGGGGCGCCCTATGGGGGCTGAGGTTTTGACGCGGGACATCGCTGGCAAAGCGCTGCGCACGCTCTTTCGATAGTTTGGGGCTGCTTTGCAGCCCATCGCGGCACAAGGCCGCTCCTACATCGACCGCGTAGCGCCTGGCTAAGCGCGGCCGATGTGGGAGCGGCCTTGCGCCGCGATGGGCCGCTAAGCGGCCCCGGCGATCTTGGCAGCACCTCTATCCTGGCAATGGGTTATCGCTATATAGTAAATGCTATAACGATAACCCCAAGGAGCCGTTTTCATGCGTATTCGCCCGCCCCACGTGGTCGTAACTGCCCTCTTCAGCCTGATGCTGGCCAACAGCGCATGGGCCGATGAAGTTCAGGTCGCCGTCGCGGCCAACTTCACAGCGCCTATCCAGGCCATTGCCAAGGGTTTCGAAAAGGACACCGGCCACAAGCTGGTCGCAGCGTTCGGCGCCACGGGGCAGTTCTACGCACAGATCAAAAACGGCGCACCGTTCGAAGTGTTCCTCGCCGCCGACGACAGCACCCCGGCCAAGCTTGAGCAGGAAAACCAGATCGTCGCCGGTTCGCGCTTCACCTACGCCGTCGGCACCCTGGCTTTGTGGTCGGCCAAGCCCGGCTATGTGGACGCCAAGGGCGAGGTGCTAAGGGCAAACGCATTCAAACACCTGGCCATCGCCAACCCCAAAGCTGCGCCATACGGCCTGGCGGCAACCCAGGTGCTGGACAAACTCAAGCTGACCGACGCCACCAAAACCAAGATCGTCGAGGGGCAGAACATTACCCAGGCGTACCAGTTCGTCTCCACCGGCAATGCCGAGCTTGGCTTCGTCGCCCTGTCGCAGGTGTACAAGGACGGCAAAGTCAGCGAGGGCTCGGCGTGGATCGTGCCGGCCGAGCTGCATGAGCCCATCCGCCAGGACGCGGTCATTCTCAACAAGGGTAAGGACAACCCGGCAGCCAAGGCATTGGTGGACTACCTCAAAGGCCCTGAAGCTGCCGCGCTGATCAAATCCTACGGCTACCAAATCTGATGCCGCTCGACGCCGGTGAACTGGGCGCCGTCTGGCTGACCATCAAGCTGGCCAGCCTTACCACGGCAATCCTGCTGCTGGTCGGCACGCCCATTGCCTGGTGGCTGGCGCGCACGCGCTCCTGGCTGCGCGGGCCAGTTGGCGCCGTGGTGGCACTGCCGCTGGTGCTGCCACCGACGGTGATCGGCTTCTACCTGCTGCTGGCCCTGGGGCCCAATGGCTGGATCGGCCAGGGGCTGCAGGCGCTGGGCCTGGGGACGGTGGTGTTCAGCTTTACCGGGTTGGTGATCGGCTCGGTGGTGTATTCGATGCCATTCGTAGTGCAACCGCTGCAAAACGCCTTTGCGGTCATTGGCCAGCGCCCGCTGGAAGTGGCCGCCACGCTGCGCGCCAGCCCTTGGGATACGTTCGTCCATGTGGTACTGCCGCTGGCACGCCCGGGCTTTGTCACCGCCAGCATTCTTGGTTTTGCCCATACCGTGGGCGAGTTCGGCGTGGTGCTGATGATCGGCGGCAATATTCCCGATAAAACCCGCGTGGTTTCAGTGCAGATCTTCGATCACGTCGAGGCCATGGAATACGCACAGGCCCATTGGCTGGCTGGCGCTATGCTGGTTTTCTCCTTCCTGGTGCTGCTGATGCTGTATGCCGGCCGCCGCGGCAGGACAGGCTGGAGCTGAAATGAGCAAACTGATCCAGGCGCGCCTGCAACTGCGGCGCGACGACTTCACGCTGGATGTCGACCTGCAATTGCCGGGGCGCGGCGTCAGTGCCTTGTTTGGCCACTCAGGCTCAGGCAAGACCTCCTGCCTGCGCTGCTTGGCTGGGCTTGAGCAAGCGAGCCACGCCTATATCGAGGTTAACGGCGAGGTCTGGGAAGACAGCGCACGCGGTCATTTTCTGGCCCCGCACAAACGTCCGGTGGGCTATGTGTTCCAGGAGGCCAGCTTGTTCCCGCACCTATCGGTGCGTGGCAACCTTGAGTTCGGCTGGCGCCGGGTGGCTGCCAGCGAGCGCAAGATCAGCCAGGAGCAAGCCTGCCAATTGCTCGGCATCAGCCACTTGCTGGCACGCAAGCCGGCCACCCTTTCCGGTGGCGAAGCGCAGCGGGTGGGTATCGCCCGCGCCCTGCTCAGCAGCCCCCGGCTGCTACTGATGGACGAGCCACTGGCCGCACTGGACAGCGCCCGCAAGCGCGAAATCCTGCCGTACCTTGAGCGCCTGCATGACGAGCTGGACATTCCGCTGATCTACGTTAGCCATGCCCAGGACGAGGTGGCACGCCTGGCCGACCATCTGGTGCTGCTGGATAACGGCAAGGCAATTGCCAGCGGCCCGATCGGGCAGACCTTGGCGCGCCTTGACCTGCCATTGGCCCAAGGCGAAGACGCAGGCGTGGTGCTTGAAGGGGTGGTCGTCGACCACGACCCGCACTATGGGCTGTTCGACCTGCGCCTGCCGGGCGGCGACGGCCCGCTGCTGCGTATCGCCCATCCTGACCTGCATGTGGGCAGCACGCTGCGCCTGAAGGTTCAGGCTCGCGATGTAAGCCTGACGCTGGCTGCCGACAACGTGTCGAGCATCCTCAACCGGCTGCCGGTACGGGTGCTGGAATGCCGTGCGGCGGACAACCCGGCCCACGTTCTGGTTAGCCTGGATGCAGGCGGCAACGCGCTGCTGGCGCGGGTCACGCGCTTTTCGGCCGAGCAGCTCGGCGTACAGCCGGGGCAACAGCTGTGGGCGCAAATCAAATCGGTGGCATTACTGGGCTGAGCAACAGCGAAGCGGCTGTTGTCCATTGATGCAGAACCATTGGATTGGACTGCGCCGATGACCGACTGCCCGTTGCCCGCCAGCCTGCACTATGTCGACGACACCCAGCCCGGCTTCAGCCGCCGCCGCTGGCGCGACCGCTTTCACTACTTCGACACCCAGGGCGAACGCATCCGCGATGCCGACACCCTGGCGCGTATCAACGCGCTGGTGATTCCGCCAGCCTACACCGACGTGTGGATCTGCGCCGACCCGCAGGGCCATCTGCAAGCCACTGGGCGCGATGCCCGGGGCCGCAAGCAGTACCGTTACCACACGCAGTGGCGCGAGCTACGCGACCAGCACAAGTACGGTCGCATGCTGGCCTTCGCAGGGGCACTGCCGCGTTTGCGCAAACAGTTGGAGGCGCATCTGGCGCGGCCAGGCCTGGACCGGGAAAAGGTGATGGCCCTGGTGGTCACGCTGCTCGACGCCACGCTGATCCGCATCGGCAACCGCCAGTACCTGCGCGACAACCGCTCCTATGGCCTGACCACCCTGAACAACCGCCACGTGCAGGTGCGCGGCAGCACCATTCGCTTCCAGTTCCGCGGCAAACGCGGCGTCGAACATGACGTGACGCTACAGGACCGACGCCTGGCACGGCTGCTCAAGCGCTGCATGGAGCTGCCTGGCCAGGCGCTGTTCCAATACCTGGACGAGGACGGCCAGCGCCACAGTGTGGGTTCCACCGAGATCAACCAGTTCATCCAGCAACTCACTGGCGCCGACTTTACTGCTAAGGACTACCGCACCTGGGCCGGCAGCAGCCTGGCGCTAAGCCTGCTAAAGCCGCTGGCCTGGGAGCCGGACAGCGAAGCCAAACGCCAGGTGGCGAGCATCGTGCGCCAAGTGGCGGCGCGGCTGGGCAACACGCCGGCGGTATGCCGGCGTTGCTACATCCACCCAGCGGTGATCGACCACTTCCACCTCGGCCGCCTGCCGACCTTGCCCCGTGCTCGTCAGCGCAAGGGTTTGGAGGCCGACGAAGTGACGTTGTTGCGTTTTCTGCAGGCGCTGGCGCCTTGACGACCATTGACTGCGACTATTTACCCCATCACACAAGGAAATTTCCCATATCGTGCCAATCCCCCTATCCTTGCCAACAAGCGCCTTCGCTGATGGACATCAGCGGTTCGTACCTGTAGCTGCACCGCCAGAACCGGTAACAGAATTTCTGCGCCGGGGAATTCCTGAGCGCTGAAAGCGTCTTTAATGAGAAGGAAGAGGGACTCGCTCCCAACCGCCGGGCAAATGCCCCTCGGTTTTCTACAACACCAAGGAGAACTACATGCTGATACTCACCCGCAAGGTCGGCGAAAGCATCGTCATCAACGATGACATCAAGGTCACCATTCTGGGCGTCAAAGGGATGCAAGTGAGGATCGGTATCGATGCACCCAAGGATGTCCAGGTGCACCGCGAGGAGATTTTCAAACGTATCCAGGCCGGCAGCCCGGCGCCAGAAAAACACAACGATCAGTAACGGCGCGCCCATCAGCATCGAGCCGCACGGACGCGACTGATCCATGCCCGCCCATGCGGGGAGCCTTGCAGCCCTCAGGTGCCAAGCAGTTCGCGCACCTTGGCGATCATCCTGTCTATGTCGAATGGCTTGTCGAACACTGCGGCGAACAGCATCGGGCTGTCACGCCCCCGGCCCGCCTGCGCGCCACTCATCAGTACCACTGGCAGGTGGACGAGGCGCACGTCATTGCGAATGGCCTGGGCCAGCTCTTCGCCGTTCTGTCGGGGCATCATGTAGTCGGTGATCACCAGGTCGACGTGCCTGTCGCGCAAAGCCTCAAGGGCGCTAGTGCCGTTACTGGCCTTTAATACCAGAAAGCCTGCGTCCTCCAAGGCAAAACCCAGGATGTCGGCAATCAGGTATTCGTCGTCGACGACCAGAATGGTGTTCATGGCCCTATCCTATCACCGGTCATCCTGCTGCACCGCAGTTCCGCTGAGCACCCCTGCCGCGCCTTCAAATGCCCGCCCAAGGCGGATACCTTGCGGGCTCAGGGTCAGCGATTGCAGCGATGGATCATGGTCGCTGTCGCGCACTTTGATGACCGATAGCACTCGGTGGACACAAGCATCGAGTTCGGCGAGGCGCATCAACACCAGGTTGTCGACCAAGCTGGAGAGGTCAGGCGCGGGGGCGGTGATTTCTGCACCGAAGATGTCGCGCATTTCCCAAGTCAGCAGCACCGTCACATCCCGCGCGCGCAACTCGCCCGTCAAGGCGCGAAAGAACGCATTGAGCCTTGCCGGGTCCTGCGCCAGCCTGCCAAAGGCGCCCAGGCTATCGATCACCACCCGCCGTGCGCCCGAAGCCTGCACCTGCTCCAGCAGCCGTGCACCTACCTGATCCAACAAGCCTTCAGTGGTGGGCTGCCAGCACAGCTGCACAGCGCCGCTGCGCTCCAACTCATCAATGCCCAGGCCCAGCGCCTGCGCCTTGAGGCGCAACCGAGTCGGGGTTTCGTAGAAGCCAAAGTGCAGGCCCGGTGACTCACGGCTCGATGCCGCCAGAAACGCGATGCCCAATGCCGTCTTGCCAACCCCGGAAGGCCCCATCAACAGAGTGACAGAACCTTGCGCCAGGCCACCGCCCAGCATGCGGTCCAGATCCGGCACACCGGTACCGACTTTCTCCAGCACCTGTGACCCCAGTTGGGTGGGGCGGCTGTATAACGCTTCAAGCCGCGGAAAGACCTGCAAACCATCCTCACCGATCAGGCACTCATGGCGCCCCGACAGTGCTGCGCTACCTCGGGTTTTGCGCAGGTGAACATGGCGCACAGCGGCATTGCCGGCCATTTGCTCGCTCAGTTCGATCACCCCATCGACCATGGTGTGCTCGGGGCTGCCCTCCTCCAGCCTGGAACTGGTCAACAGCAGCACCGTGCAGCCTGCGAACGCAGCGTGCCCTTGCAGTTCAGAGACGAACTTCTTGGTATCGATGGGGGTTGCAGCCTGTGCTCGGGCGTTGAGCAGGCCATCGACGATCAGCAGGCTGGCATGGTGCCGGGCGATTTCCTCGCGCAGCAGGCGCACCACGGCATCCAGCCCGTCCTGCTCCAGGGTGTCGAATGCGCTGAGGAACTGAAGCGTGTCACCGACCATTTCGCGGTCGAAGAAGCTCAAGGTCGACAGGTACTGGAACAAGCGCTCGTGGGATTCGCTGAGCAACGTGGCAACCAGCACTCGGCCGCCGTCGCGCACGTGATTACAGGCCAGCTGGTTGGCCAGGATGGTCTTGCCCGAGCCAGGGTGACCCTGGACGATATACGAAGACCCGATGACCAGCCCGCCCTTGAGCAGGGCATCCAGTCCGGCGATACCTGTACGCAGGCGCTTGAGTTGTTCAACCATGAGGGTTATCCGTCAGTCGATTGAGGGCGATGGATGGTCGGCGCAGGCTGGCAGGTACAGGCTCATGCAGCAGCCCTCACCCGGCTGGCTGGCCACGGCTATTGCACCATTGCTTTGCTTGGCGAACCCATACACTTGGCTAAGGCCCAGGCCGGTGCCCTTGCCGAAAGCCTTGGTGGTAAAGAAAGGCTCGAAGATTCTCGGGAGCACCTGGGGGTCGATCCCTTGGCCATCATCCTGCACGTCAAAGCGCACGAACAGGCCGTGCAGGCCTTCAACCTCGCCTGCCAACAGCGCGCTGGCCACCACCAGGCGTATCTGCCCTGTCTCGGCAATGGCATCGCGCGCGTTGAACATCAGGTTAAGCAGCACCATCTGCAACTGCCCGGCGTCCACCTCTATCAGCGGCAGATCAGGCTGAACCTCCTGGACCAGTACGATACCACGGGGCAAGGCGTGCTCAAGCAGGCTGCGGGTGGACTCGATCACCTGCGCCGGGGTGATGCGTGCATGGCTCAGTTGGCGGTGCCGGGCAAAACTGAGGAGTTGCTGGGTCAGCTGGGTGCCCCGCTGGCCGGCATCGAGGATATGTTCGAGCAGGCGCTGCGTGCGCACGGGGTCCTGGCTGCCGAGGGCCAGCCGCGCGGAGCTTAGAATGATCGTCAGCAGGTTGTTGAAATCATGGGCCAGGCCACCGGTCAACTGCCCCAGCGCTTCAAGCTTCTGTGCCTGGAATAGCTGCGCACGCATGGCATCGAGCTGCAGGGCCGAATCGCGACGGTCGGTAATATCGCGAGTCACCTTGGCCAGGCCTATCACCTCACCCTGCTCATCACGGATCACATCCAGCGCTGCCAACGCCCAGAACTGCGTACCGTCCTTGCGCACGCGCCAGCCTTCATCCTGCGCCACACCCTCTTCGAGGGCCTGCTGCAGAATGCGTGCGGGGCGACCTTGCGCGCAGTCCTGGTCGGTAAAGAACAACGAAAAATGCTGGCCGATTACCTCGTCGGCGCAATAGCCCTTGATGCGCTGGGCACCGGCGTTCCAAGACACCACGTGGCCTGTGGGGTCGAGCATGTAGATGGCGTAGTCCACCACCGACTGCACCAGCCGTTCATAGCGCGTATCGGGTGTTGCGGGAGGGGTCGGGCGGTCCGCTGAAACCATGGGATCTCCACAAGCGGCGCGAAAGACATCATCAGCTTAGCTAAAACCTGCGCCCATTACCGGGGCTGTCGTCGGACCGTGACCAACCCGCCCGGCATGCCCTATAGTAGAGGCGCCCGCTTCAGCGTTAAGGACGCCACATGCCCGCCACACCCCGTATGCAAGGCTTGCAAGACGACCTTTTGCGCACCGCCGCCGACCTGGACACCTTGTCTGAAGCCCTCGACGGCCACGCCCGTTATTTGCGCCACTCCATCCACAAGGACGACGCCCCTGCGCTGGATGACCATGCCCAAGGCCTGCGGGACTCGGCAGGTGACATGCGCGACCTGGCGGCCACGATCAATTCTTGACCTTGCGCCCTGAAGTCTTTGCTCTGCAAAGCTCGGACATCGGGGCAGGTTCAAGCCTTCAGTAAAGCCTCGTGAGGCATCTCATTTTTTTTCATTCAGGGCCGATATGATGATTAGGCATGCAGCCATCATCCCCTTCGGAGTCCGCCCGTGAATCTAAGAAACCTGAACCTGGCGCCGCGTGCCGCGCTCTTCTTCTCCCTGATCGTAGGGCTCGTTGTGGTGCTGGGTATTTTTGCAGTGGTCCAGATGGGCAAGCTGCGCGATATCGAAAAGGACGTCGAACAGAACTGGATGGCCAGTATCCGCCAAACCGCGATGATGAACGCTGCGACGCTTCGCCTGAGGCTGGAAACCCAGCGCGGGCTGGCAGACCCACAAAGCCTGCAGAAAACCATCGAAAGCTTCCCTGCCTACCGCAAGGTCCTGGCCGACACCGTAGCGGGTTATGAGGCACTTATTGCCAGCGACAAAGAGCGCGCCTTGTTCTCTGAAGTTAAAAACAGCGCGCAAGCTTATCAACAGCAGTTGGAACTGCTGGAACCCATGATGAAGGCAGGCGACATCCCCTCAGCAGTACGCCTGGTTGCCGCGAGCATTCGTCCGCTGACCAGCAAGATGGAACAGCAGATCAAGGACCTCACCGACTTCAACAACAGCGGGGCGGCAGCAGCGGGCGAAATGGCAACCAGCATCTATTCATCAGGCCGCACGCTTGTCGTAAGCATCATTGCCGTTGTCGTGCTGCTGACCATTGCCCTGGCAGTCCTGCTGACCAAGAGCATCACCTCGCCCATCAGTAATGCATTGTCTGTGGCCGAGCGGATCGCGAGCAGCGACTTGTCGAAGGAAGTGCAGGTTATCGGAACCGATGAAGCCGCCAGGCTGCTCAAGGCCTTGGCGCAAATGCAACACAATCTGCGCGATACGATTGTGCAGATATCCGATTCCTCCACTCAGTTGGCCTCGGCAGCCGAGGAAATGACCGCCGTCACGGAAGCATCGAGCCGTGGCCTGGTGTCCCAAAATGATGAAGTCAACCAGGCTGCCACCGCGGTTACCGAGATGAGCGCCGCCGTGGATGAAGTGGCTCGCAGTGCCGAGTCCGCCTCCCAGGACTCGAAACGCACGCAAGGCTTTACCGAGAGCGGGCTGGACCGGGTGGCGCAGACCTTGAAGTCGATCCAGCGGCTCAGCGGCAACGTGGAGCAAACAAGCGAACAGATCCAAGGGTTGTCGAACCGTGCGCAGGCTATCTCCAAAGTCGTGGAGGTTATCCGGGGCATTGCCGAGCAAACCAACTTGCTGGCGCTGAACGCCGCAATCGAAGCTGCGCGGGCAGGTGAACAGGGGCGAGGCTTTGCTGTGGTCGCTGACGAGGTCAGGGCGTTGGCGCATCGCACTCAACTGTCGACGCAAGAGATCGAGCAGATGATTGCAACGATTCAGACCGATTCCGAGCAGGCGGTACAGGCGATGACCACTAGCCGTGATTTGGCCAACCAGTCCTTGGACATTGCTCAGGAAGCCAGCACTTCGCTGGACCAGATCGCCACTGCGATCACGCAAATCAATGAGCGTAACATGCAAATCGCCACGGCGTCTGAAGAGCAGTCCCATGTCGCGCGTGAAGTGGACCAGAACCTTTTGCGTATCCGCGACCTCGCCTCGCAGAGTGCTGCCGGGGCAAGCCAGACAGCCAGTGCTTGCGGGGAAGTGTCGCAATTGGCCATCAACCTCAACCAATTGGTCACGCGTTTTGTGGTCTGACGTACCGGGAAACACCTGACTACCTGTAACACCCACCCTGGCCACTTCGCTATACACAAAGAGGTGGCCACGGGGGAAACCTAGAGCCTCAAGGCCGCGTATTCAACACGCCCATGGCGGGCAGCTCGTGCCAGCAGGCACCCTAAATCGTTGATTTGCGCAATATTTTCGTGTCTAATCGGCTGCTTCACATCGGCCTCGATGGTGAAATTGGTAGACACATCGCACTTAAAATGCGCCGCCGCAAGGCATCCCGGTTCGAGTCCGGGTCGAGGCACCATTGCTGCTCCCCGCCTTATCCGCCCGCCAGTCATTCGCCAGCTAGCTGCTAGAGTGGACAGTGTCACTGTTCATTGGAGCGCCGCCATGCGCTATGCACTGCTCGAAGGGCAACGCGACATCATCCTGCTGCTCGCCCGCATTCTGTTGATGGTCCTGTTCGTGCTCGCCGGCTGGGGAAAGCTGACCGGCTTCGACGGCACGGTAGCCTATATGACCTCACTCGGCGCCCCTGCCCCGACCTTGGCCGCTGCGGTGGCAGTGGTCATGGAGTTCGCAGTCGCCATCCTGCTGATCCTGGGCTTCTACACCCGGCCGCTGGCGTTGCTGTTCGCGCTGTTCGTGCTGGGCACGGCGCTGATCGGCCACCCGTTCTGGAACATGGTCGACCCCGAGCGCAGCGCCAACATGACCCAGTTTCTGAAAAACATGAGCATCATCGGCGGCCTGCTGGCGCTGGCCGTCGCAGGCCCTGGGCGCATTTCACTGGACCGGCGCTAAGCCGACTGCGGCTGCGGCGTCAGTCGTCGCAGTCGTCGTGCCAGGCCGGGGGATTATCGTCATCGTCGAAGTCATCGAGCAGGTCTTCATCCTCCTCGACTTCATCCAGCACGCCTTGGGCATCTGCCTCGGGGTCAAAGCCGTCGTGGAATTCATGGTCGAGCAGGTGGTCGTGCTCGGGTTCGTGCAGATCGTCTTCGTCACGCATGGCAGGCTCCTTTCACCTCAACCCCGCCTATATAGGCCCAAGCGTGCCAAGGGTCAATGCGCGCGAGCGTTAACCTTGAGTTAACCACGCAGGCGCAAGGTAAAGGCTCTCCCTTCAAAACGTCCTTGGCCCGCCTTTACCGGCGGGCTTTTTTTGTTAGCGGAGCCCCTCGCGATGCGCTGCGAAAAATCCGGTAACGTTTGTTCAACGCTGTATCCAGGCACTTTCACGAAATTCTGACAAAGCGAGCGGCACACTGGCCTGGCTTTGATACGTTCTAATTCAAACCCGCCCACCGTGGCGGGTTTTCTTTTCTGGCCTGGCCCAGGCGCTTGCGGCAGGCTTATCCCAGCTGGCAACTCGCAAAAAACACATCCATCGCCGCCGAACAGGCACTGGGCGCGCTCATCTGCGGGTAATGGCCCATGTTATCAATAAGGCTCAAATGGCTGTTAGGTAGTGCGGCGTGCAGATAATCACCCACCGCCACGGGCACGACCGGGTCACCTGTGGATTGCAAGATCAGTGTCGGTAACTGAAGCCCAGCTATGTCAGCGCGGTGATCGGACAAAAAGATCACGCGGGCGAAGTGCCTGGCGATCTGCGCATCGGTGCGGCAAAAGCTGCTGACCAGCTCCTCGCCAAGCGCCGGCTGCCCAGGCGTGCCCATCAGTACCGGGGCCATGCTGCTGGACCAACCTTTGAAGTTCTCATCAATGGTATGCAGCAATGAGTGCACTTCTTCTGCCGAGAAGCCGCCTGTATACCCTGGCGAATTGATATAGCAAGGCGAGCCGCCAATCATTATCAGCGCAGCGATTCGCCCGGCACTCTGGCGCTCAGCCAAGGCGCCGACCATTGCGCTAACCGAATGGCCAACGACGATAATCGGCCCTTGGGCGAATTCGTCGATCAATTCGTTGAGGTCAGACGCATAGCCCCACAATGACGCGTACTTGTCGCGGTCGTAGGCTTGAGTATCAGATTGGCCAGCGCCTACAAGGTCATAGGTCACGACGCGAAAGCGGGTGAGCAAATGCGGCAGCAGAAACTTCCACATCGACTGGTCGCAGCCAAACCCGTGGGACAGGATCAACGTCGCGGTGCCACTTCCGGCAACGTGCACATTGTTACGTTTTTGCAGGGACATACCGATCTCGGTGTTGGGCAATCAATGTGCCCGGGGCGAGACCACTATATCCGCCCCCACGCCAAACCGAAACGGCTTGAAGCCACGCAGCGCCGGGGCTCGCCGTTACGTGCTGTATTTGCCCAGATAGGTGATGGTTGCGGTGCTTTCGGGCAGGCGCGTCACCGGCTCAACTTGATCGGAAAGCGAGCGACGGTCGCACCATATGGCTGACGGGTTGCTGCCAATCATGATGAAGTGGGTAAACGCTGAGCCTTTGGCGATTACCTGAGCCCGTTCAGCTGGGCAACGCATCTGCGACAGAACACCCTCTATCCCGCCTGGATACTCGACAAAGTCAGAGTCCATATGGAACTCAAGGTCTTCAGCCAATCGCCAAGTCGGATTACGCTCTTCCCAGGCACTGTATTCATCGTCACTGGCTGTGGCGGGCGGCTCTGCTTCCCACTGCTCGAAGATGTACAGCTGGGCGTGTTCTTCACTTTCGAAGTTCGCGCCGAACAGGTGAAAGTCCCAAGCATCGTCATCTATCAGAAGCATCTCGCACAAAAGATCCGTTCAAGAGTGATATATGCACGAAGGTGCAGTTGATCGAAATGATCACATGACGAAGATGTTTCTTTCACCCTTTTTTCACCTTGGCCCCGGCACTATGAACTCATCCCTACGTGATAGACCTTGCCCGCCTCGGTGGGCTTTCTTTTGCCCGCACGATATGCCGGTGGCTATACCGCTGTTAAAAGCCCGATAGCGGCTGCCGTCGCCGTTTGGCGTTAATGGCTGCGCTGAACCGCCGCCACAATCGTCAGCCGCAACTCTTCTTTTGCCTGCTCTTGGGTGATATCTGCTGCCAGTGCAGCATCCGACAGCGCCTCGGCTGCCCCTAGGATGGCCCAAAGACTGGAGCTGGAAGCACCACCAGGCCCGGAAAACGGGGCGAATATCCCGGCACACTTGCCGATGAACGCCTTTTGATACTCGCGCTTGACCATCGCCAACTCTGGCGAGCCACTAAGTGCGGCTAGGACACCCTGGATCTCGCGCCCCTGGGCCATCACACAATCCACGTAGGCGTTGGCACACGCACGAGCCTTGGCCTGCAAGGTGGGCTCGACGGCGGCTATCGCAGCATCGAAAAGCGCGGTTTGGCGAATGTCGTAGTCTTCGTACAGCGCGGCCAACAGGCCGTTACGCGTGCCGAAATGGTCATAGACCACAGGTTTGGTAACGCCCGCGGCCTCAGCCAGGCGGCCGAGGCTGAGCGCATCCGTGCCCTCCTCGGCGATCAACGCCCAGGAAGCCTCCAGCAACTGGCGGGCGCGGGCTTCTCGGGTCAGGCGTCGGCGTGAAGGCACGGAAGTAGACGAGTTCATGGGCCGCATTGTCCCACTGCGCCTTACACCTGTGAAGCGAAGATGCGCGTACCGATAGCGTGCGCCCTTTCCAGGTAGGCCAGCGGGTAGTCGCTATCAGCCGGTAACAGCACGGACGAACTGCGGACCTCGGCACCACAGTAGTCAAAAATCCCGTGATCGATCTGCGTTTTCATGGCAGACGCATAGCCATGCCGGGTGAAGGAGCATTCGTCAGCGGCGCCTATGGCGACCAGATGCACCTGCAAACGCTGCAGTTTCTTCTGCACCCGGCCGTCACTACTGTCTTCGTAAGCCCAGCCTTGACTGAAGACGCGATCAATCCAGCCTTTGAGCAATGCCGGGAAAGACCACCAGTAGATCGGAAAAACCAAAACCAGCGCATCAGCACGATCCACCCGCTCTTGCTCAGCAGCAACGTCAGCAGGCGGTGCAGACTGCTTGAGAAACAATGCGCGGTCCGACGGGTTGAAACGCGGGTCGAAGCCCTCTTCAAAAAGGTCAGCCAACTCAATGGTGTGCTGCGAGCCTGAGGCGGTGATACCGCCCACGATGCGCTGGGCGATGGCATGGGTGAGTGAATGGGGCTCGGGGTGGGCAACGACAATCAAGCTGTGCATGGTTAGCTCTCCAGATACCAGATAAGGCTCTCTCGGCAAAAGAGAATAGCCTACTACCTACCAAAGGTAACCTACGATTAGTAGCTTGTCGAGCAGCACGCCTCCCTAGCCCTGAACCGGGGGGCGTTCTGCACAGCCGGCAACCCCAGGTTGCATTGCTTTACTTGGCTTTGCTCAGGCCATATGCTCGCCGCCGCTGACACCACCTGACCTGTGCTGACAAGGAAGTACTGAAACATGGACGCTGCGGCACCAGAAAGCACCACTGCCGAAATCGAAAGGCTTATAGAGACAAAGAATGAGCTGTATAGGCTTGGTTGGCACAGCAAGAGAAAGTTTTATGTAGCGATACTGTTGGCCTTTCTGTACATCGGCTCTTTCGCGGCGGGGGATTTGCTGCTGCATGGGGTGAGCGTGGTCAACCTTTTGGCAATCATCGCGACAGGCTTGGCATTCAAGAGAGCCACCGCCATGGAGCGAATGACCTTTCATTACCAGGCCGAGTACTGGGAGGTTTCGAAGAAGCTAGATGCGCTTGGGCATGCAGGCAAAAATAGCAGCCATCAGGACATCAAGAACTCCATATAGCCCGCTAGCCGTCAATACGGTCAATCTCATCTTGGCTCATCACACGCCAATCACTTGGCAAGATACCGTAATCGACATGCGCGGACGCCACCGCATCCTGCAGTGACAACATCAGGTGGTCGCCTTCAACCTGCAGACTGTGATAATCGATGAACCGAATCTCCAGATAAACCGGCGGTTCGCCCGCGCCTTCGACCCTCAGGCCAAACAGCACAATGGCCGTAACGTTGGGACGATATTCACAAGGTTGCCGTACCGTGGCGAACAGGTGGACGGGGTCTTCCAGAGGGCGAACTGTTTCATTGAGCATGCAGTACCTTTTTGTCGGCGCCTAGACCACCGAACTGCGCAGCGAGCCCACGAAATGCGCAGCAAAGCGAACTGATGGGTTCAGCGCGGCATCCATTGCATTGTCTGGACAGTGATATGCGGGTGGCTTTCCAAGGCTTCCCATTCACCCAGGAAGACAAAGCCCTGCTTTAAGTAGAAGCTTGAGGCTGTAGTGTTGCCAGGGGAAACATCCAGGAAAACGCCGTCAAAACCTCGCGCTGAAGACCGAGCCTTGACGACATCGACCAACTGTTTTGCGATGCCACAACCACGAGCAGCGGGCTCAACCCACATCCCGATCAAATTAAAGCGGTTTGATTCGCTGACTGTTGCACCGACCATTCCAATGGGCTGCCCTTCCTGGAACGCCAGCCAGAATTCGGTACCCGCGCAAGAGGCTCTTTGTTTCCACTGGTCGCTGTCGTAGCCCGCAGCAGTTGTGTAACTGACGCCGAAAGCCGTTGGCGCGTCCAGCAGCGCGGCGAGCCTGACCTGCTTCAGTAGCCTCCAGTCTTTCTCGGTCGTTGCTCGGATGTTCATCGCTTTGCTTGATATCCACCTATCCACGTTTACAGGTACTAAATCAGGTTTGCGAGTCGGGTACCTGCTCCGTTTCAGCCCCTGTCCGAAACAGCCGGGCCGCTACCTCTCGCCCTCGCTCCAACCCCTCTTCCGTCAACCAGACGGATTTTTTTTTGTTAACTGGATTACTGATGAAACCATGCTCATGCAGCCGATTCATGATCTCGAAGTCGAACCCTTTCCACGCCGTACCTTCGTCGAAACTGTAGATAGCCAACAAAGCAAGCACCGCATCTTCAATCAGTTTGTCGTCGTATTGCATGATCGTTTCTCCATCAGTACAGACAGCACCTAGGTAATCGGAAGCAGCACCTTGAATACCGTGCCTTGCTCCACGGTGGACACTACCTCGATTTCTCCCCTATGGGTGTACACTATTTCTGCCACGGTGCCACTGTGCGGATCAACTGCAGGCGATCTCGACCAGCCTGTGTGATGGCGTTCTCCCCTTCATCGCTAATGCGATACCGGCCTGACACCATCTTGGTTATCGAGAACCGGACCAGCCCACTTTCGGACAAGGCTTGGCCAGCCTCGAAGCTCATTACCTGTTCCAAGTCGAAGACCTTGATTTCTCCGATTTTGTAACGAGCAAAAGCCACCAAGGCGTTATCCAATTCTTGTTGGCTGATCTTCTGTGCGACGTCCATTCGACCTCCCAGGTCATGAGAGCCCCGGTCCGTGGGATTAGAGGTAAGGTGCCGGGGGTGAGTTGAAGGCGGACCGTACTACGACACTACAGAGCTCGCCACTGGCTTTCCATCCATGCTGGATAGGTGGGCAGGTCAAGGATATGTGCCCGATCAGAAGGGCCCCAGCTCCGCTGCGGTGGTTATAGCGCCCGCCGAGCGGAGGACGGCACCTTCACCGCCTCGCAGTGCGAAGCGCGCTGATTGGCTGGTTCAAGCTCAGGAAGACCCTGCGATTGGCCCAGCAATTGAATGCTGGGCCGGAACGGCAAGTTACAGCACTACAGTGGCCAGCATGCCTAAGGCACCTAGCGTGAAGCCAATGAGCGCTCCCCGCCCAGGTGACTCATGAAACAGAGCCCAGACAACGACGGGCTCAAGAAGCAACAAAGAGGTCACTGACACCACGGTGACGATCCAGATATCACCGACTGCAACGTATCCAAGCCAGTATGCTGCCAGTAGGCAAATACCTGCAAAACACATCAGTACCAAGGGAAGAAAGAGTGTCTCCCACGAAGCACTTCCTGTTTGGGCGAGCTTGGCGACAACCACTTCACTGTAGATTGCACAGAACTCACCGACCACCATCAAGCCTAGAGCAGAAACTCCGAGTAGTTCTTTGGACATATCAAAAATTCCTTCGTATTCAGCGAACTATTTTTCCGCTCCCAGCTGGCGATGCCGCTGGCCGGAAGCACGTTGCAGGAATACGAAGCAGCCTTGAACAGGCCTGAATTATCGAAATACTTTCCCATGCTCATGTCCTTCAATGGGGTGAGGCTCAGTAACAAACTGCGAAACCGTTCAGATCATACGGCCCCTGAACCAACCTGAACAACCAGCGCCGCGGCGGGCTAACGTCAAGAGCCCCAATCACCTGGTCGACGGTGCCCGCGGTAGTGCCATGTGGTGCGAGCGGTGTTAGCCTTCATGCGAATCCGCAAGCAAAGGATATGGAGATGAGCGTCAACTGGCACTCAGGGCCGATTACCCGAACCACCCCACTCGATAGCAACTACCGCAACACTCAGAAAGTCAGACAGTTCCTGGCCCGCGAATGTGGCGAGGCATTCAAGTTCGATCGTGCCTTCATGGCTTGGATCAAGAGCGGCGCACCTGTCACCATGGGCGACGTCGCAGATGAATGGCTGCGTAAGCGCCGCTGACTAAGGCACGGCTCGGCAGAAGGTTCATCAGCCAACTCCTCCCCTACAACTCAAGACCCCCGGCGTCTTGACCAGTAGGCCGTGACAAGCAGCACCAGGCCAGGCACGAGCAGACCAACTGCGGTGTACCCGAAGGCTTCCTGCCCCGAAGCGCCAACGGCGGCGAAGGCAGTGCCTATCGCAACAAGCGGTAAACCCGCGAAGTAAAAGGGTTTGGCTGTCTTGCCCATATCGAATCTCCTAGTTGACACCCTCTTTTACCACATGAGCCCGCCGACATGCCCGGGCGAGGATGACCTATATCATCCAGCCCCCGAAGCCCCAACGACGCGCGGGTAACTCATCGGCGAGCCGCAGCAACCCGTCGTGGTGCGCACATGGGCAGTCGCATCTTCGCGCGACATCGTCGTAAAGGACAAACCCGTCATGGAGAGAAATGCCGGCAGCGCCGGGTTGAAGTTGGCGTTAGCACTCGACATGCGCTAATGTCCGCCGCCCTGTTCCGGCCAATCAAAGGACTGCGCGTGCCCGAAACCACCTACACCCCAAACCAACCAGGCCCGACCACCGCACACCCGTTAAACAAACACCGTCCTTTCTACGTGGTGTCCAAAGGCAAATTCCTCACCCTCTGGGTTTTGTCTATAGGCCTGTACCAGATCTACTGGGCTTACAAGAACTGGAAGCAGTTGGAACGCAGCAAAGGCGAAAAACTGTGGCCGATAGCCAGGGCATTCTTCGCGCTGTTTTTTACCCACGCCCTGTACCGCGAAGCCGATAACCAGCTCAAGCGTGACGGCAGCGACTTCCAGTGGCGCCCTGTCGGGCTGGCGACGCTGTTCGTGATTGGCCTGCTCATCAGCAACCTTGCCGACACTCTGGCGCGGCGGAACATCGGTTTCCCCATTGCTGACATGGTCAGCCTGGGGATCCTGCCGGTCACCGGTTGGATCGCCTGGCTGGGCCAGCGCGGGCTGAACGCTGCCGCTGGGGATCCTGAGGGTCGCAGCAACGCGCGCTTCACGCCGCTCAACTACGTGCTAATGGTGATTGGTGCGCTGATACTGGTGCTGGCCTGCTACGGCTTGACACTGCCTGCGGAGTGAACACTGGCGGACACGCAATTTGCTTGGCCGTCCCCTTTTTGTCCCAAATGCAGGGGTTTGGGCAATCTGCAGGCTTAAAAAGCCCCGCTAATGCGGCTTGCAGCACGTTATCAGTTCCCAAACAAAGTCGAAACGGAGCGGCTACAGGCCGCATTCTACAAGGGTCGGTGTTTCAGTTTTGGAACCGATTTTTACCCTTCTCGGCACCCTACCTACACGCCCGCCGTCCTGGCTGGCGTCACTCCCACTCTGCTTCTGACTCGAACCAGAGCAACCCCATGGCGCCCCCTCCTCCCGCTCGTTGTGAGCCCAACCATGGCGGCCCAAATAGCCAAGCCGACGACAGGCAACGCGAGCAACATGAGCGCCACATGGCCTTTGTCACGTCGGCCTTGTCGCTGCGAAACACACTGATGATTGCCCACAAATCGACCAGCAAGATGATCACCGAAACAGCGATCCAGAAGTACGTCACCGGATCAGTCATGATTCTTTCTCCTCGTTGGGTACTAGGCGGCTGCAGCGACTCGGTTTCACCGCAGCCCAGTTACCCTGAAGAAGCCGCTCAGCTCATCTAAGTTCAGGACATTTCCCTTGGCCTGGACAGGCGAGGCTTCTAACTCTGAACCAACCCAAGCGCAAACGCGTCCACCACATAACATCCAGAGGAGGACGTGTCATGGACGCGGACCCTGTTATCGACGCACTGGGATACCCCAAAACCCATAAATTACTGCTCACCACAGCCGAATCCTGCAGGGCCGGCGCAATGGTCACGCTACTGGCAGATCTTCCCGGTACCGGCGAGGTATTGGAAAGCGGCTACGGGGTGTATTCGCCTCAAGCCAAGCAGCGCCTGATCGGAGTGAGCCCGCTGACTATCGAGCATTACGGCCTGACTAGCGAAGCCGTCACGTGGGAAATGGCCTTAGGCGCTCTAAAAGGCAGTGATGCAGCAGTAGCCCTCGCCACGACCGGGCCCGCTGGCCGTATTCAGCGCTCCTTTGGCGAACGTGCCGATGCCATGCGCCAAGGTGCGCACTACGAGCTGTCGCGCCTGGCACTTTACCGCCGACGCTGGCTGCGCGGGGAATCAGCCTGAGGACAGGGACATGAATGAAGACGAGTTGCTTTCAAGGCATGAGCCGGTAGAAGAGGACATACGCATGCAGGAGCGGGTATGGCGTTTCGAGCGGGTGGGCTGGTATGTCTTGGTAGTGATTATCCTACTGGCCCTGGCCGGGGCCTTCGGCAACGGCCCGCTCAGCGACGCCCAGGTCACCAGCACTGACGGGCGTATACAAGTAGAGTACCAGCGCCTCAGCCGCAGTGGCACCACGGACGACCTGCGCATCACCGTTCACGGTATAGCCGGGAAACCTGTGAAAGTAATGCTCGGAGGAAGCCTGCTGCGTGAAGCCAGTATCGAAACAATGCAACCCGAGCCGCAGTCATCCATTTCTCACGGCGAGGCGCTGCTACTGCAGCTCGGCACCAGTCGAGACGGTATCGCCACGCTCTACCTGACCTTGCGCAGTGAATCTGTCGGCACCCTGGAAGGTATCGTCAGGACTAGTCCGACCAGCGCAGTAAGTTTCTCCACCTTCCTTTATCCGTAGGAACGAGCTATGGACTCCATCCTTCGCGCGGCGGGTATGTACGTCGCTCTCATGCTACTGTTTCGCGTTGCCGGTCGACGCTCGCTGGCAGACCTGACCACCTTCGACTTTGTCCTCTTGCTGATAATTGGCGAGGCAACCCAGCAGGCGCTGCTCGGCGACGACTTTTCCTTCATCAATGCCATGCTGGTGATCGCAACCCTGATTGTTCTGGACGTCGGTCTGTCGCTGGCGAAGCTCAATTCGAAACCGCTAGCGCGATTGCTGGATGGTCATGCAACCCTAGTGGTCGAACAGGGCCGCTTCCTGCACCAGCGTATGCGCCGGGCGCGGCTGACAGAAGATGACATCTTGGAGTCGGCACGGGACAGCCAAGGCATCGAACATGTCGAGCAGATCAAGTTCGCCATTGTTGAGCGCAACGGCAAGATTTCAGTCATCCCCAAGGAGTGACATCCGCATCCGGCCGCAGGAGATACTCCGTCAGACTGAGTGAGCAGGCTGTGATTCCCTCGACCAGTACCATCTCGAAACCATGGGTATTTTCTGTCGGAATCGCGATACACCCCGCCCAGGCATCAGTACCAGTACTGAGCACAGCACTCGCATCAGACGCAAAGTCGGCTAGCAATGCTGGCTGCGGCGTGAAGCCGGCTCTGCGCGTTGCCGCCATCAAGGCCTGCACCACACTGCGGCTGTAGTATCCCTTCTGGTCACCGGTGTTGATGATAGGGTCGGCCGATAGCTGGGTGCCGTACTCGTCCAGTACTGGCCCGACCTCCACGGCTATCGTCGTATCACCTGGCAGCCTGGCGGCTGCATACATAGCGCCGGCATTGGACTCCTCCTCGAGCGTTGTCAGGACGAACCACACATCTTGGTGCAGTTCGCTGCGCCGGTTTTGTAGCAGGTGTGCGCAGTGAAGTGCCGCCGCCAGCGGGGCTCGGTCATCAAGAAAGTGTGCAGCGATGCAATCATGCACTTTGAACGGTTTACGCCAGTGCTGGCTGAGCACCACCCTGGTGCCAGGGCGAACGCCTGCATGTTCCAGCGCCTGCTTGGATTGGCGGGTCACGACGTAGACATCCTGCCACTTCACCGCACCGGAAAGCACGTCACGCCCATTGGCGCTATGCCCGCTGTTATGCATCGACCCGTATGACAACACCCCTGGTAACACTAGGGCGTCGCCGAGGATGTCAACGGGGCATACTCCGAAGCAGATCGGCTGCGCGCCGCCCAGTGCCATGACTTCCAGCGTACCGTCCTGCCTAACTTTCTTGACGATCATCGCGATCTCGTCGAGATGGGCCATGACTCGTATCGCTGCATCGGGGCTGCCTTTATCGGCACCCCGAACAACTCCCACCAGGTTGCCGGCATTGTCGGTGAAAATCTCATCGCAAACTTCTGCCAGCATCTGTCGTGCGACCACCCGCACCTCGTCTTCCTGGCCGCCAGGCCCACGGGCGTGCAGTAACGCCTCCAGTAAAGGCAAGATCTCCATGGCCATTCCTCGTCAATTCAGATGGCGCCAGTAGACCGCTGCCGCCGCTCATGTGTTCAGCAGCACCAAACAGTGCCGACTGTGGTGGCCAGGATGCGACGCATGCGGACGGACCTTGACCCGCACAGCAGCGGCATCGGATCCCAAATTACGTCGTTAAGCCCCACCGCCATCCATAGATGAGGCGCCTGTCCCAATAGCGTGATAATCACCGCCTGCAATGGCCAGAAGGTACCCGCGGCCAGCAAGTTGTTTCAGGTCTCGACATTCGCGCCAGTCAATAAGCCCGACCCGATCCATCTCGTCGGCAAGACTGAGTAGCTCGTCGTGGTGCGTGCTCGGGCATTCGCGCTACGTCATCGTAGAGCGCAAACCAGTCATTGAGCGCAAGACAACGGCACTGCTCTTGGGCTATCTGCTCTGTGATTGCGTTCATACCGATAGCACCTAGGGCTGCTGATAGTGACCTGGTGACGTGCCACGCACGTGTTCATGCTCGATACGCTGTACTTGAACATCGGTGAAAGAAGTCGCTTCGTTTCTATGGAGGCCTTGAAGGTACGCGCGGGCGTCCTCACGGCTCAGATTTTCCTGGTCGCAACGTAACTCGCACGTACCAGGCTGGTTGTCGAGGATGTAGCTGATTAAATACAGGTGATGGGACATGACGAACATCCTGTGCGCTGGGGGCTTAGTTGGATGGATACCAATCTCATCGCATCCGTTCAGCCCAATTGATAACTGGTTGAAAAAGTCCTTTATCGCACTCGGTACTAAATGCCTGTGCCGTTGCTTTCTGCACCGCGGTTAATAGTGGTTTGAATGCCCGCGCGTGTTGTTCAACTCCTCTAGAAAAACGAGCCCAGCTCTTTAGTGCATTCCGTCGATCAATCCAGAATTCTTTGCACATCATGCCGCTTGACCTCGGTCACTGATGAACACAGACCTTCCTGTGTAACTACCGACATGAGGTGTCAATCATGGCTAGCAATCAAGACGACCGCGGTAACCAAGGCGGCAACGCCAACACCAATCCAGGCAACTTCGCCAACGACCGCGATAAAGCATCCGAGGCCGGGCACAAGGGCGGCCAGATGTCTGGCGGCAACTTCAAGAACGACCCGGAGCGCGCCTCCGAAGCTGGGAAAAAAGGCGGTGAAGCGTCGGGGGGGAATTTCAAGAACGACCCTGAGCGAGCTTCCGAGGCTGGCCATAAAGGGGGTCAGGCTTCCGGGGGCAACTTTGCCAATGACCGTGAGAAAGCCTCCGAAGCCGGGCGGGTCGGTGGCCAACATAGCCATGGCGGCGGTCGTAAAAGTGACGACAACCGCTAGTCATCCGTGAAACGCGCAGGGGCAGTTCTGCTGCCTCTGCACACTGATGAGGAAAGTTTATGTTCATGCACAACAAGCGATTGCAATACACCGTCCGCGTGGCGCAGCCCAACCCAGGCTTGGCGAACTTGCTGTTGGAACAGTTCGGCGGGCCGCAGGGCGAGTTGGCGGCCGCCATGCGCTACTTCACCCAGGCCGTCAGCGAGGATGATCCAGGACGCAAGGACATGCTCTACGACATCGCCACCGAAGAACTGAGTCATCTGGAAATCATCGGTTCGATCGTGGTGATGCTGAATAAAGGTGCCAAAGGCAGTTTGGCAGAAGGCGTTGAAGCAGAAGGAGAGCTGTACCGCTCTCTGACAGGCGCAGGCAACGACTCGCATGTTACCAGCCTGTTGTATGGGGCCGGCGCACCGTTGATAAATTCTGCAGGCGTACCCTGGAGCGCTGCTTACATCGACACCATCGGTGAACCTACTGCGGATCTGCGCTCAAACATTGCCGCCGAGGCAAGGGCCAAGATCGTTTATGAACGGCTGATAAACGTGACGGATGACCCCGGCATCAAGGACGCCCTGGGTTTCCTCATGAGCCGGGAGATTGCCCACCAGATGTCCTTCGAGAAGGCGCTGCACGCCATCCAGCCTAATTTCCCGCAGGGTAAATTGCCGGGTGACCCTGAGTTCAATCGGACCTACTTCAATCTGTCCCAAGGGGAGGAAATGCGCGGCGCATGGAATGAAGGGGAGCACTGGATTTACGTGGACGAGCCTCAGCCAGCGGTGGACGGTGGTGATGGCTCGGCCAGTGTCCAGCTCGACGAGGTCGGCGCGCAGACAGTGGAGGCAATGAAGCTGCGCACTCAATCGGATCCTGATGCCCAGCCGCTGACAGGAGCCGAACTGGGCAAGGTGAATACTGGCCAACAATGAGAAAAGACCGCGCCGGAATTCCCGGCGCGGCGCCTCACCGCCTAGCGCTTGGCTTCAGCGTCAGGGTCAGCCGACCGCGTCAGGAACGCGCGGGTTACCTCCGGCAGATGCTCCTTCAGCCACTGCGCCATGGCGACTTCTTCCTCGAGAATCGAGCGACAAGCTTGCTCCGTGGCGCTGTCACCGGCCATCTGCGCTGCTTCGATGAGCACGGTGTATGAAGCAATTTCCATATTCTCGAAGACGTAACCTGCCATCGCGCCTTTGACCACCTCGTCGCTCATGGTCATGCCGCCTACCGCTTGGCCAAACGCCATCAATTTGCCTGCCAGGTCCTTGAATGTAGACGTGCTGCCCCCCAGGCGTTCGATGCACTCCACCAGTGCGCGCTGCTGGCCTTGTGTCTCCTCGATATGCCTGACAATTCGCCCCTTGAGTTCTGGGTAGTGCTCCAAGCGCTCTGCCTGGCCCTTAAGCATGCTTTCTGCCTGTTGCTCCATCGCGTGTGCGTCACGTAGCCAGTCCAGTAGGTTTTCCTTTGGAGTTGCCATGATCTATCCCTCGCTTGCAGTGGTAGGTAGCTCTTAAGAACCCATGACATCTGCGAAGCTCACCTGGATCGACAAGTGGTTTTACACCACCAGCCTCGATAAGGCTGAGCTGTCAGCGAGATGCTGCCGTGCCCCTTCTGCGGCCAGCAGGACTTTCTCATCGAGCGCCTAGACAGCGACGCCACAGTGGTGATCTGCCAAGGCCTGACTGGGCCGCATGAGGCTTGCCTGGCCCGTGGCCCAGTTAGCGTGGCACAGGATGAGGGCGAAGAGCAGCCAGGCCGCGACAAGGCGATCGAGCTGTGGAATGCGAGAGCCGAGCGGCTGCGCACAGTTGTAGATCAGTAAAAAAACCTCATCGCCTCGCTGCGCGCGAACTGGTCGGGCCCACAGAGGGCTGCGAAATCTGCGATGGCGAGGGTGAATATGCTCAGCGCCACACGATCCCGTGGAACCAGATCAAGTTCATCTACAGCGAAGCCGTGAAGGGCCTCGCACTCCAGTCGCCATCTGCCGTGGGGGCATCGCAGATGACGTTCGCGTACACCCCGACGGCGAGCGCCGCTCCGTCAGCGTGTCACGTGCTGAGGTGGTGGAGCATATGGACAGCGAACTGTTCGAGAAGCTGACCGACACGATCTGCCAGTGCGAGCCGATCGGTGAAACCAACGTTGTGGAAGCCTGACCACGCCATCCTGACGCCAAGCGCACATTTGTACCCCAACCAGAAAACGAGCTTTCGGCTACGACTTCGCTCCTCGCTTAGATGCCGCAGGAGCCACGGCCATATGGCGAGCTCGCCCTACGCCCCAGGCCAGCGCGCGCGTCATTGACTCACCAGGGCGTGAGTCATAGGCCTCCTCGTCCAATGCCATGCCTGAAGGCGAGTACACGCCCAAGAACAACTGAGTTGTGCCCGTCCGCGATAACCGTACCTGTACGTCGATGAAAGTGCCGTCATTGAGGGTTTCTTCATGGGTTCGGTGATGCAGCGAAGGATCGGCCCATTCCCAAAAGATATCTCCGCGAATTCTCATACAGCCATCCTTGAATAAACCGTTGAGGTAATTAAGGCGATTAAAGATAGCTCACCAGATGTACTGGGCTATCTATTTAAGCGGCACATATTTCCTGACTAGACCAACGGCATTTAAAACTGTACGCACAACTTCCTTTGTATAACTGCTTCCACATAATTGCGACGAAGGAATTTCTATGTCCGAAGCATTGAAACTAATCCAACGAGCGCCTATTGAGCGCGATCAAGACGGCTGGTGGCACCATCCCGACGGACCGGAGTTCGAAGAGGACGTGGCAGCCTTTAAGGCCTGGCTTGTACAGCAGGGCCTTGAGTTACAACAGTGGCACATGGACTCAGATATCGGTGAGCAGCACCCCTACGCCGATGGGGATTGCCATTGCCTCGGGTGGAAGCCGGAATGCCCAGGGCCAGAGTGGTTTCTGCTTGGAATTTTCGATACCGAGGAAGGGCCGTGCGTTAGCTGGGTTCGGCGCAAGGCCGAGGAAGCTTGGTCACTGAATGGCGTCGACGGATCGTGGGATTACCCGAACCTTACCGCTCTGATCCGCGACAACTTCGGCAGCGCCGCGGAAGGCACAAGCTTCGGCCCAGGCCTTGGCAATGGCCTCAAGGTGGGCGATACCGTACATTCCGGCACCGTCTGCAAGGCCGACCCTGCCGTATTCCTCACGGATGGCGATGAGCTGCTCAACCACATGTTCGGGGCAGCAGCTGGAAGCGATGCGGGCGAATGGGTCGACAACTACGGGAAGCGCATGAGCTGGCCGATGTTACGCAACGGGTGGGCGGACGCTCGCGAGGCTGCCAGGACGAAGGCTGAAGTCGAGAAGAAGCCAGACCTGGCAAATCGAATCGCTCAGTTCCAGTCCCAGTCCCAGTCCCAGTTCCAGTTCCAGTTCCAGTTCCAGTTCCGAGATATCCGACCGAAGGCAGCTTCGGAGATCAACGATCTGAATGAAGCAAGCCTGCTTCTGGGGCACTCGAAAGAGGGAATCACAGAGCGCGGCTATCGCCGCGTCGGAGCTATCGCCAAGCCTTCAAAAAGCTGAAGGTTCGGAACTCCACCCCTTTAGTTTCGGAACCCATGGCTTTTTAGACCCACAAATAAAAACCCCGCAGACGTTAATCTGCGGGGCTTTCGAATGTGGAGGCCGAGGTCGGAATCGAACCGGCGTAGACGGATTTGCAATCCGGAGCATAACCACTTTGCTACTCGGCCTCAAGTTGGAGCGAGCTTTCGCTATCTCCTTGAAACTGCTGCGCTTTTTCAAACCAGCTGCGTTTCAATGGACGCCATTATGTCGGCAATCGTTTCACCTTGCAACCCCCTTAAAGAAAAAATTCTTCAAGAGGTTCAAGGTGTTAGCGCAGCCGCCCAAGCTTGCTCCACAAACCCACTACGGTGTTTTCCACCGCTGCGCTGGCTGCCACCCCAATTCGCTCCTGCAGGCTCTTGCGTTCGGCGTAATGCAAGTGGAAGACGTTGGCTTCGCTGGCACGCTGGCTGAGGTACTCATCGCTGGTGCCCAGTTGGTCAACCAACTGCATGTTCAACGCAGCAATGCCGAGCCAGACTTCGCCGGTGGCGACCTCATCGATATGCAGCTGTGGGCGATAGCGGGCTACGAAATCCTTGAACAGCTGGTGAGTCACGTCCAGGTCTTCCTGGAATTTCTCACGGCCCTTCTCGGTGTTTTCGCCAAACACGGTGAGCGTGCGTTTGTACTCACCGGCGGTGAGCACCTCGACGTCGATGTCGTGCTTCTTAAGAAGGCGATTTACGTTCGGCAGTTGGGCGACCACGCCGATAGAGCCGAGCACGGCAAATGGCGCGCTGACAATCTTCTGGCCGATGCACGCCATCATGTAACCGCCGCTGGCGGCGACTTTGTCGATGCAGATGGTGAGCGCAATACCCGCCTCGCGGATGCGCGCCAGCTGCGAGGCGGCAAGGCCGTAGCTGTGCACCAGGCCACCACCGCTTTCGAGGCGCAGCACCACTTCGTCACGCGGGGTGGCGAGGGTGAGCAGCGCAGTTATTTCGTGGCGTAGGCTTTCTGTGGCAGAGGCTTTGATATCGCCGTTGAAGTCGAGCACGAACACCCGGCGCTTATCTTCGGGCTTTTTCTTTTTCTGTGCCTTGTCGGCCTTCGCCTGCTGCTTGCGCAGCGCCTTGAGCTCGGCCTTGTCGAACAGGCCCGACTCCAGCCGCTCACGCAGCTCTTTATACACTTCGTTCAGGCGTGTGACCTGCAACTGTCCACCCTGCTTGCGCCGCCCTTTGCCGCGCAGGCCGGCAATCGCCGACAGCACCACCAGAATGGCGATGACCAGCGTTGCGGTTTTGGCGAGAAAGCTTGCGTATTCGGCAAGAAACTCCACAGTGACTCCTTGATAGACCTGCGCCCCATCGGCGCGAAACAGTGCCAAGCATACCGGTGCGCAAACCCCACTGCCAGCCAGGGAAAACGCTGGCAACACAGTTCAAACAACCTTTTCAAACGCTTGTATGTTTTTTCGTTGACAGCCCGACTGGGGCGTCCTAACCTCGCAGCAACTCCACCCAGGCCGGACATCTTTGTGGGCAACCTCTACCTGATCCGACATGGCCAAGCCTCATTTGGTGCCGACGATTACGACGTGCTCTCGCCCATCGGCGAGCGCCAGAGTGTCGCCCTCGGTGAGCACATGGCTCAGCTAGGGTTGCAATTGCAGCGCTGTGTCGCCGGTAGCCTGCGCCGCCAGCAAGACACCGCGCGCCTGGCGCTGCAGGCCATGCAAGGCAATGGCACCAACGTTCCGGCCATAGACACCGATACTGCATTCAACGAATTCGATGCCGACGGCGTGATTCGCGCGCTGCTGCCCGCATTGCTGCCCGATGAGCCCGAAGCGCTACACATCCTGCGCAACGGTGCCCAGCACCGCAGCGAGTTTCAGCGTCTGTTCGCCTTGCTGGTACAACGCTGGCACGCCGGCGACCATGCCACGGATGCGCATCTGGAAACCTGGCAAGCCTTCACCAGCCGTGTCGGCGCTGGCCTGCAACGCTTGCTGGCCCAGGCTGCCAGCGGTGACGACATAGCGGTCTTCACCTCAGGCGGCACCATCGCTGCCCTGCTCCACCTGACTACCGGCATTACCCCAGCGCAGGCTTTTGCCCTGAACTGGCAAATCATCAACACGTCGCTCAGCCAGCTGAAGTTCCGCGGGCGCGACGTGGCACTGGCTTCCTTCAACAGCCAAGCCCATGTGCAGCTGTTGCAGGCGCCGGAGCTCATCACCTACCGATGAGCCCGGCCTGTTTAGTCCCCCCGGGACACAAAAATCACTTAATAAGGAATACACCATGACCTCCGTCGCCGATGCCGTGAAAAAGATGCAAGAGAAGTTCAACCCATCCGCCGCTGCTGGCCTGGACCTGGTGTTCGGCTTCAACATCACCGATGAAGACAAGCAGTACGCGCTGATCGTCAAGGACGGCACCTGCGACCTGCAAGAAGGCGAGAACCCAGACGCCAACTGCACCTTGGTCATGGACAGCGAAACCCTCAAAGGCATCGTCAGCGGTGAAACCGATGGCATGCAAGCGTTCATGGGCGGCAAGCTGCGTGTTGAAGGCGACATGATGCTGTCGATGAAACTCAGCGAACTGTTCCCGTCCTGATCGACGCAGTCACCGCCACCAAAAAACCGAAGCCTGATGCGCTTCGGTTTTTTTTCGCCTGGCCTGTGGTTATGCGGTTATCAAGCCCAGTGATCGCTCGGCAACACCCGAGCCTATATACGCCTGGCACGCTTGTACCAATAACGACGGGAAATTAGATTAACCAATAGTCTCCGCCCTGGCCCATAAGGAAACCGCATGACGCTGACCGACCAGTCCACCCAGGTGCGCCCCGGCGAGGAGCTTGATGCCAGTGTCATCGACCCTTACCTCAAAGCTCACATTCCGGGCTTGATCGGCAACCCGGCCGTCAGCCAGTTCCCGGGCGGCGCCTCCAACCTGACGTACCTGGTGACCTACCCCGGCAAGGAATTCGTGCTGCGCCGCCCACCGTTCGGGCAAAAGGCCAAGTCGGCCCACGACATGGGCCGCGAGTTTCGCATTCTTACCCAGCTCAACGACGGCTTCCCGTACTGCCCCAAGGCGTATGCCCACTGCACCGACGCCAGCCTGATCGGCAGCGAGTTCTATGTCATGGAGCGGGTCAAGGGCATCATCCTGCGCTCGGACATACCCGCTGAGCTTGACCTGGACGCCAGCCGCACCGAAGCCCTGTGCAAGAGCTTCATCGAGCGCATGGTCGAGCTGCACCAAGTGGACTACAACGCGTGCGGGCTGGCCGATCTTGGCAAACCCGAGGGCTATGTGCAGCGCCAGATCGAAGGCTGGAGCGCACGCTACGAAAAAGCCCTGACCCCTGATGCCCCGCACTGGCAGCAGGTAATCACCTGGCTGCACGACAAGATGCCCGCCGATCACCCGCGCCCGGCCATCGTGCACAACGATTACCGCTTCGACAATGTCATCCTCGACAGCGCCAACCCGATGCGCATCATCGGCGTACTGGATTGGGAGATGGCCACCCTGGGCGACCCGCTGATGGACCTGGGCAATAGCCTGGCCTACTGGATCGAGGCGGGCGACCCGGCCCCGGTGCAATTGATGCGCCGCCAACCGAGCAATGCTCCCGGCATGCTGAGCCGCCGGCAATTCGTCGACCATTACGCAGAATGTGCCGGCATCCACATCGACAACTTCGACTTTTATTACTGCTACGGGCTGTTTCGCCTGGCCGGCATCGTGCAGCAAATCTACTACCGTTTCTTCCACGGCCAGACACAGGACAAGCGCTTTGCCCAGTTCATCCAGATGAACCGCTTGCTTGAACAGATGAGCCTGCAACTGATCGGCAGGTCTCCCCTGTAACCCTGGCAACGCCCGACCATAAGGAAAACCGGCATGTCCAAGACCCAGCTGTTCGACCTCGACGGCAAAATTGCCTTCGTTTCCGGTGCCAGCCGCGGCATCGGCGAGGCCATCGCCCACCTGCTGGCCCAGCAAGGCGCCCATGTGATCGTCTCCAGCCGCAAGCTCGACGGCTGCCAGCCGGTGGCCGATGCAATTATCGCGGCCGGGGGCAAGGCCACTGCAGTAGCCTGCCATATTGGTGAAATGGAGCAGATTGGCCAGGTGTTCGCCAACATTCGCGAACAGTTCGGGCGCCTGGATATCCTGGTCAACAACGCCGCCACCAACCCGCAATTCTGCAATGTGCTGGACACCGACCTTGGGGCGTTCCAGAAGACCGTGGATGTGAATATTCGCGGTTACTTCTTCATGTCGGTGGAGGCCGGCAAGCTGATGCGCGAGCATGGCGGCGGCAGCATCATCAACGTGGCGTCGATCAACGGCGTGTCACCGGGTGTGTTTCAGGGCGTTTATTCGATCACCAAGGCGGCGGTGATCAACATGACCAAGGTGTTCGCCAAGGAATGCGCGCAGTTTGGTATCCGCTGCAACGCCCTGCTGCCGGGCCTGACCGACACCAAGTTCGCCTCGGCCTTGGTCAAGAACGACGCCATTCTCAACACCGCCCTGCAGCAAATCCCGCTCAAGCGCGTGGCGCAGCCTGGCGAAATGGCAGGTGCGGTGCTGTACCTGGCCAGCGCAGCCTCCAGCTATACCACCGGCACTGCGCTCAATGTCGATGGCGGCTTCCTGTCCTGAGCGCTACAGGCACGTAGCCGCTGCCGCCTTGCGCTGCAGGGCCACCTGGTCGTCTTTCTGCGCGTAGTAGTCCACCCGCGTACCGCCGGCCTGGGCGTAAACATCGACGAACGACTCGGCTTCGCGGGTGTATACCGTGAAGCCTCCGGTTTTACGCGCTTGCAGGTAGCCGCTGGCGTCCACGCCAAAGGCCCGCTCTTCCTGCCAGCTGAACTGGATGCACTGGGCGACCAGGTCCGGGGCCTTGTGCGAGGCCAACTGCGCGGTCGGTGCGCCGTTGCGCGCCGCTTCCATGGTTGACGATGCGCAACCCACCAACAGCAGCGCCACAGTCATCGGCAGAATCGCTCGCATGTTCCATCCTCGGGGCAAAAAAGAACGCGACTCTAGCATTGCTGAGTAGCAGAGTGAATTCTGCGCCCCAAGCCGTTGTCGCAGAACAAGACACCGTAGATAACCTGAGGACACTCCATGAACCTTCGCCCCCTGTTCTGCGCCCTGCTGCTCACCAGCGCCCTGCCCCTCGCCGCCACGGCTGCCGAGTCAAAGCAGGAAAGCGTCCAGGCCCCGGAAACCCACAACCGGGAGCTGAAAGTCGGCGACAAGGCGCCCGACGAGTACAAGCGTGAGGACAAGGCCATCAAGGACTGGCGCGCCAAGGGCCTGCCGGCTCCTGAGAAAGAAAGCCACTGGGTGCTCATGGGCAAACAGTATGTGCTGGTGCAGATCACCAATGGCGTAGTGCTGGCAATCCAGCCTGGGTCCTGATCAACCGGCGCCCGCCAGGGCCACCAGCCGCACCGCGTTGCGCCCACCGGCCTTGGCCTGATAAAGCGCAGCGTCGGCCTGGGCCAGCACACTGGCGACGGTGTCTGCAGGCCCAGGCACCGCGCACCAAAGCCCGACACTGAAGCGCAGGCCGATTTCACGGCCGGCAAAGTGCGCAGGGTCGGCCGCAATGGCCTCGCGCATGCGTTGCAACGTATCCAGTGCCTGCGCCAGTGGTACACCGGGCAGCAACACCAGAAACTCTTCGCCGCCATAGCGCCCCAGCTGGTCTTGGAGCCGCAGTTGCTGCTGCAATTGGCGAACGCAGTGGCACAGCACCTCATCACCCGCCAGATGGCCATGCATATCGTTGATGCGCTTGAAGTGGTCGATATCGATCATCGCCAGCGCAAGGCTCGCCTGGGCGCTGCGTGCCTGCTCCAGCGCCTGGGCAAAATTATCCAGAATGGCCCGACGGTTATAGGTGCCGGTCAGCACATCGTGCAGCGCCAGGTGTTGCAGCCGCGCTTCGCTGCGCTCCTTGGCCATCAGCACCAGGCCGATGGAGAACATCATCACCGTGACTGTGCCGATACTGACCGAAACCGTTTGCTTGAGGTTGCTGATGTCGTAGCGCATTTCGCCCGCGCCGCCTGCAAGCACCGCCACCACCCGCATACCGAGCCCGATCAGGCTGATACCCGCGCCGATCGACACCAACAGGTGCGCACGCCCTGGCCGCTCGGCATGGCGCTGCGCCCACACTAGCAACAAGGCGCATTGCAGCATCAGCACCAGGGTTGCCAACAACATGCGCGGCTCGAGGGTATCGAGCAACAGGCTCAACCCCAGCAGCATGCAGAGCGGGATGGCAAACACTAGGCGCCACGGCACAGGCTGCTCGCGCAAGCGGAACAGGCTGGCCGAATAGAACGCCAGCGCCAGTGATAACAGGCTGTTGCCGGCAAGGTAGGTCAGCCACAGTGGCGCGTGGTCGTACAGCGTGTAGCAGACATAGGCCAAGGCGTGGGCGAGCAGCCCGCAGCCGGTCAACAGCAAGTTGTCGCGGCGGTTGAGCTGGCCGACCAGCAACAGGCAAAAAGCCAGGATGGTCGCAACCAGGGCAACAGCGGCGAACAGCGTCGGGGTATGGGCGATCATCGTGATTCACCGTGCAGGCAGTGGCCGTCTTGGTTGCAGCCTGAGAGCAAGTCTAGGGCGCATGTCCGCAGGCAGCCATGGCCCAGCGGGACAGAACAGCAGCTATCAAACCCGGCAACGGTCAAAAGCACGGCAATATTTTGCGCAACAGAGAACCAAAATGAACGTCTCAGGTCCTAGAAACTGCCCGGTAAACCGTTACCGATCATGGACCTAGCCAATGTTTCCACGTATCGCCAGCGTTTCTCT
This sequence comes from Pseudomonas farsensis, assembly GCF_014268805.2. Taxonomy (GTDB): domain Bacteria; phylum Pseudomonadota; class Gammaproteobacteria; order Pseudomonadales; family Pseudomonadaceae; genus Aquipseudomonas; species Aquipseudomonas farsensis. Next base: position 1,477,711 of record NZ_JABWRF020000001.1, on the reverse strand, counting down.
GATCGCCGCCATGCTGCTGCTCGGCGGTTGCTCTCACCACCATCACCATGACCGCGATGACGGCTGGCGTGATCGCGATCACCGCCACTCTTCGCGCCATGACCGTGACCGTGATGACGACAATCGCCAGTACCGTGACCGCGGCTACCGCTAACGCGTCTTTCACTGCCTGACTGGCCGCTTTATAGCGCGGCACCTTCCCTGACTTGAGGTTTCACAACATGCGTCTGACTCTGCCCTCCCTCGCCCTCGGCCTGCTGCTGTGCCAGGGTGCCTTTGCCGGTGACGGCACTGCAGCAATTGGCGGCGGCCTCGGCGGCGCCCTGGGCAACGTGGTCGGCCAGCAGATCGGCGGCAGCACCGGTGCTGCCATCGGCGCGGGTCTGGGTGGTGCAGCCGGCAGCGCCGTGGGCGCGCGCAAGGGCAACCGCACCGAAGCGGCCCTCGGCGGCGGGCTGGGTTCGGCAGGCGGCTCGCTGCTGGGCGGCAAGCTGGGCGGCAGCAACGGCTCGACCATCGGCGCAGGCCTGGGCGGTGCGGCCGGTGGCGCAATCGGCAACCACATGGGCGACAGCGGCAAGAGCAAGAAACACAAGCGTCGCCACCGCCACTGACAAGTCACGCCACGACTGCGGGGCTTGCCCGCGGTCGCTTGGCGCACAAAAACATTGCAGCACGTCAACGACGTTTGTCGCGCAAGCTGCCACACTGGTGCAACTGCCGTTCGTGCCCCTGTGTGAAGGAACACCCCCTCCCCATGAACCATGAGTTGCTCTGGGTCCTTGGCCTGCTGGCCGTCGTCATCGTCCTGTTCATCATCAACCGCCCACGCATGGACGTGGTCGCCTTGCTGGTGATCCTCGCCCTGCCGTTGTCCGGCATCCTCAGCGTAGAGCAGGCCCTGGCCGGCTTCAGCGACCCCAACGTAGTACTGATTGCCGCCTTGTTCGTGATCGGCGAAGGCTTGGTACGCACCGGCATTGCCCTGCGCATCGGCGACTGGATGAGCGAGCGGGCCGGCAACAGCGAAGCGCGCCTCATTGTGTTGCTGATGGTTTCGGTGGCCGGGCTCGGTTCGGTGATGAGTTCGACCGGCGTGGTGGCGATTTTCATCCCGGTGGTGCTGAGCATTGCCGCGCGCATGAAACTGTCGCCCAGCCGGCTGATGATGCCCCTGAGCTTCGCCGGCCTGATCAGCGGCATGCTCAGCCTGGTGGCGACACCGCCCAACGTCGTGGTGCACAGCGAGTTGGTGCGCCACGGCGAAAGCGGCTTTACCTTTTTCAGCTTTACCCCGTTCGGCCTGGTGGTGCTGGTGCTCGGCATCGGCTACATGCTGCTGACCCGCCACTGGCTCAACGGCGAAGTGCGCAAGGACGGCCGCGCCGAAACCCGGCGCACGCTGCTGGACCTTGTGCTCGACTACAAGCTCAACGGCCGTGAACGGCGCCTGCGCATCCGCCCGCATTCCCCGCTGATCGGCCACACCCTGGGTGAGCTGGAACTGCGCACCCGCCATGGCGCCAACGTGGTCGGCATCGAGCGTCAGCACAAGTTCACCACCCGGGTGATCACCGCCGATTCCGGCACGGTGCTGCAACAGGGCGATATTCTGCTGCTCGACCTGTTCGCCAACCGCGACGACCTGCGCAGCCTGTGCCAGGCCATGCAACTTGAGCCCTTGCACTTCAAGGCTGCGTATTTCATCGACCAGTCCCAAGAGCTGGGCATGGCCGAAGTGTCCCTGCCGCCGGGCTCGCAACTGATCGGCAAGAGCATCCTGGAGCTGGCCTTTCGCAGCCGTTACGACCTTAACGTGGTCGGCCTGCGCCGCGACCAGGAGGCCATCGAGGAGCAACTGGTCGAAGAAAAGCTGCGCCTGGGCGACACCTTGCTGGTGGTCGGGCCGTGGAAGGCGGTACGCCTGCTGCAATCCAAACCGCGGGACTTCCTGGTACTGAGCCTGCCAGCCGAAATCGACCAGGTCGCGCCAGCACGCGCCCGCGCCCCTTATGCGCTGCTTAGCCTGGCGGTGATGGTCGGGCTGATGGTCAGCGGCGTGGTGCCCAACGTGGTCGCGGCGCTGATCGGCTGCCTGCTGATGGGCGCCGGGCGGTGCATCGACATGAACAGCGCCTATCGCGCCATTCACTGGCCAAGCCTGGTGTTGATCGTCGGTATGCTGCCGTTTGCCCTGGCGCTGCAGAAGACCGGCGGTATCGACCTGGTGGTCAGCGGGCTGGTCGAGCTGCTCGGGGGCGCTGGCCCGAGCGCGATGCTGGCGTGCCTGTTCGCCCTGACCGCCGTGATTGGCCTGTTCATTTCCAATACCGCCACTGCCGTGTTGATGGCGCCGGTGGCAATCAGCACCGCGCAGCAGCTCGGGCTGTCGCCCTACCCGTTCGCCATGACCGTGGCCCTGGCCGCCTCGGCGGCGTTCATGACGCCGGTGTCATCCCCGGTCAATACCTTGGTGCTGGGGCCTGGCCAGTACCGCTTTGCAGATTTCGTCAAAGTCGGCGTGCCATTCACGCTGCTGGTGATGGTGGTTACCGTGGTGATGGTGCCGTGGGTGTTCGGGCTCTGACAAGCGCCCTGCGGCGATTTGACATCAATTACAGACATGAAACACACTGGCGCGACATCGTCCCAAGTGCCTGCGGCTGTTTTCCGGGATTTTCGTTCTAGCCTGCCGGTCGACCCCATGGTGTTTCCCGTTCCCTCGCGCCTGTTGCCACTGCTCACCCTGTTCGGTCTGACCTTCGGCCTTACCTTGGCTGGGATTCTGGCTCGGCCAATCGAATCGCTGTCGCTGTTCTGGCCGGTCAATGCCGTGCTGGCCGGGGTACTGCTGCGCAACCCGCGCCATGCCAGCACAGGCGGCTTCGCGCTGGTGTACCTGGGCATGGTGGCAGCGGACTTTGCCTGTGGCAGCAGTTGGAAGCCGGCGCTGTGGTTCAACCTGTGCAACCTCGGCGCAATCGTCAGTATCTGGTACCTGATGTCACGCCTGCCGCGCATCCACCGCCGGCTGCGTACACCCCATGGCACCCTGTGCCTGTTCGCCGCCTGCGGCGCGGGGGCGATGGTCGCGGCAAGCCTGGCGTGCGTCGTGGCCGCCCCCTGGTTCGAGCAATCGGTGCGGGCAACCTGGCTTGCCTGGTTCAGCGAGCAGTTCTCCACCAGCGTGCTGGTGTTGCCGCTGCTGCTCACCGCGCCCTCCCCACGAGCGCTGGGCCGCAGTAATGCCCAGCCGATTCGCCTGGCGCCGCTGTTGGTACTGCTGCTGTCACTGGCGCTGAGCATCGGCTTCGGCGGGCCTGGCGCCATCGCCTTCCCGATTGCGGCGCTGCTGTGGTGTGCGCTGATCTATTCGCCGTTTTTTGTCTCGGTACTGACCCTGATCGCCGGCAGCACGTTGATCGTGGCGGTGGCGCAGAACCTGGTGCATTTCATTGTGCCGCAGAGCGAACCTGGGGTGACCACGCTGATGTCGGCGCGCCTGGGTATCGCCATGCTGGTGCTCGGCCCGTTGGTGGTTGCCTGCGTGAGCCACGCCAATCGGGGCCTGATGGCGCGCCTTGAGCATCAGGCGACCATCGACCACCTGACCGGCGCCCTCACCCGCAGCGCCTTTACCCGGCGGGCGAATGCGCTGCTCGATAGCCGCGTGCTGCACACTCCGCACGCGCCGTTGACCCTGATGATGCTCGACATTGACCATTTCAAGCACATCAACGACCAGCACGGCCACGCGGTGGGCGACCAGGTGCTGCAGCAGTTTGCGCTCACCCTGCAAGAACAGTTGCACGAGGGCGAGCTGTTCGCCCGGCTGGGTGGCGAGGAATTTGCCATCATCGTGCCAGGCCTTGCCCCGGAGCTTGCCCAGTTCAGCGCCGAACGCGTGCGCCGCGCCGTGCAGGACCTGCGGGTCAGCCAGGCCGAGCTGCAACTGACGATTACGGTCAGCATTGGCCTGGCCGGCTGCACAGACGCCACCCAATCACCGCCGCTGGATGTACTGCTGGCTCAGGCAGACCAAGCGCTGTATCGGGCCAAGGCGCAAGGGCGCAACCGCATCGAACACGCCGAAGGGCTGCGCCAGCGCGGCTGACTCAACTGGCCAGCAAGTCCCAGGTCAGCTTGGCAATCAGTACGCACAGCAGCACCAGGAACAGCCCGCGGACGAACCCCGCGCCTTTGCGTACCGCAAGCCAGGTGCCGGTAAGCGCCCCGAGAATATTGAACACCGCCATGGGCAAGGCTATCGCCCAAAGCACGTTGCCCGAAGGAATGAAGAACACCAGTGCGGCCAGGTTGGTGGCGATGTTGACCAGCTTTGCCGAGGCCGAGGCGTGAAGGAAATCCAGGGCGAAAAAGCGGATGAACAGAAAGATCAGGAAACTGCCGGTGCCCGGCCCGAACAACCCATCGTAAAAGCCGATAGCGCCGCCGATCAGCACCGCCAGGCACTGCTCGCGCCGGCCAACCACACGCGGGGTGTGCAAGGTACCGAAGTCTTTCTTGCAGAAGGTGTACACCGCCATCAGCACGATCATCACCAGCACCAGCGGGCGCATCAGCCCGGCAGGCACCAGCGACACAGTGGCCGCGCCCAAAAAAGACATGACGAACGCGCTGAGCATCGCCGGCACGATCAGCCCCCAATCGAGCTTGACCTTGCGGATGAACGAGCGCGCCGCAAACGCCGTGCCGCACACCGACGCCAGCTTGTTGCTGCCAAGCAGGGCCGCAGGCTGTGCGCTGGGTAGCACGTTGAACAGCGCAGGGATCTGGATCAGCCCGCCACCGCCAACGGCAGCGTCAATCAGGCCAGCGGCGAAGGCGAACAGCGAAAGCAGGGCTATATCCATCATGGGGCGAGGTCCAGGTTGAGCAGTACTGCCGGCAAGACTAATCAAAGGCCCCGCTTTATGTTGAAATGCCACATTGCAAAAACTGCAATCTGGAGTGGGTATGGCCTTGGATATGTTACGAGAGATGGATGCCTTCGTCAGCGTGGCGCACAAGCGCAGCTTCGTCACCGCCGCCCGCGCACTAGGCCGCTCACCCAGTGCGGTGACCCGCGCAATACAGGCGCTTGAAGACCACACCGGGACCAAGCTGTTCAACCGCAGCGCCAGTGCCGTGACGCTGACCGAAGCCGGTGAACGGTTGTTACCTCATGCCGAACGGTTGCTGGATGTGCAACGTGATGCCGCCGACGAATTGGCGGCGCTGACGGGCACCGCGCAAGGCTGGATCCGCATCGCGGCGCCTGAAACGCTGGCTTGTCGGGTGTTGCCACAGGTACTCAGCGGGTTTTGCGCCAAGCACCGCCAGGTGACAGTCGATGTGCAATACAGCGACGAGGCCCTGGACCCGCTACAGGGGCGCTTTGATTTCGTGATACGCGGCGCGTTTGCGCAGTCCAGCGAACTGATCGGCTACCCGCTTTGGGGTTACCGCCGCCACCTTTACGCCAGCCCCGAGTACCTGGCGCGCGAGGGGACGCCCGAGGGTATCGATGCGCTGCAGGGGCACGCGCTGATCCTGCACACCGCACCGCGCATCCTCAAAGCCTGGCACTTCTGCCGTGAGGGCAGCATCAGCAGCTTCCGACCACAACCGCGGCTACGCCTGGGCTCCGGTGTTGCCGTGCTGCACAGTACCCTGGCGGGAGCCGGCATCGCCCGCCTGGCAGACTGGCTGGCAGAGCCAGAAGTGCAGGCCGGGCGGCTGGTGCGGGTGTGCCCGGACTACCACCTCACCTCCAGCAGCGGCCAGGACCCACAAATGCATGCGGTGTACCCGACGGGCGAGGTCCCTGCCCGGGTGCGAGAGCTGCTGCAAGCGGTCCGTGCGGCCCGGCCACAGCAGTCGAAAAAGCCCTGAGCAACCGTGTTCATTTTCTGCTCAATCCAACAGAGGCCCCGTGAAGCCTGGCCTGTAGCGTTTTATCCACAGACCTACCCACGATTTTTGTGGACAGTTTCAGCAGCGCTTGCAGGAATTTTTACAGGCGCAACAACGCAGCGTTGGCCAGCCTGACCAATTCGACCCATTCACGGGTGCTGATGACACCGGCGTGCTCCAACGCCTCGGCGTTGCGTAATGCCTGATCGTAGTCATCCTCTTGCAGCACGCCCTCACTCAAGAAGCGATTGCGCCACTCCAACATTGCAGCATTGCCTTCGTTGCATTCCACAGTGCTCATCGACTCCAACCCAGGTGATTGGCCCGTATACCCGGAGCCTGGTTAACGGGGGCGGGAGAGTACACGAGCCCTTCGGGGTTTAGAACGGTTTACCGTGACCGCCCGTCCACCAGTAATAGCACTAGGCCACAACCGGGGTATTCCCCACAAATTGCTCGCCATCGGCAGCGCCATGGCGCACGCTTCACCCCTCAGCAAAAAGGACCGGCACATCGACCATGGCGAAATGGCTACAAGGCGGCGGGCTCATGGCCGAGCGCATCCGCACCCACGACTGGGCCAATACCCCACTAGGCGCGCTGGACACCTGGCCCGATGTGCTCAAGACCACTGTCGCCCTGTGCCTGGCCTCGCGTTTTCCCCAGGCGATCCTGTGGGGTGAGCAAATGCTCACCTTGCACAACGACGCCTTCGCGCAGATTCTCGGCGACAAGCCACCTGCCCTCGGCCGGCCATTCAGCGATGTCTGGCTGGAGGCCTGGGACGACATCGAACACATGGTCCTGCGCGCCTTTGGCGGCGAAGCGGTGTTCATCGAAGACTTCCCGCTGCTGATCGCGCGCAACGGTGCGCCGGAACGCGCTTATTTCACGTTCTGCTACAGCCCTATCCGTGACCATGACGGCCGCGTGGTGGGCATGCTCGATACAGTGACTGAAACCACCGCAAGCGTAGTCGCCAACCGCCGCCTGAATTTTCTCGACAGCCTTGGGCGCGCCGCCGCCAATGCCACCGACCCCGAACGGATCATGGCCACCACTACGCAACTGCTGGGGGAGCACCTGCAATTGTCCAGTTGCGGCTACGCGGTGATGGACGTCGACCAGGACGGCTTTACTATCTGTGGCGACTGGGTCGCGCCCGGCTCGCCGCGCCTGCTGGGCCAATACCGCCTGGCCGACTTCGGCCGCCTGGCGGTCAGCCGCCTGCGCGCAGGGTTGCCACTGGTGATCGACAACAACCTCACCCAGCTACCGCCCCGTGAGTCGGCCACCTTCCAGGCAATCGGCATCACCGCCACCATTTGCATGCCACTGATCAAGGACGGGCGCCTGACCGCGCTGATGGCGATCCACGACAAGGCCCCGCGTACCTGGACCCGCTACGAGCAGACCCTGATCAGCGAAGTCACCGAACGCTGCTGGGCGCACATCCAGCGGGTACAGGCTCACGCCGAAGTGCGCGAAACCCTGTCGGCGCTCGAAGCGCTCAACGCCACCCTAGAACAGCGCGTCGAAGAACGTACTGGCCAGTTGCAGCACACCGAAGCCGTGCTGCGCCAGACCCAGAAGCTTGAGGCGATCGGCCAGTTGACCGGGGGGGTGGCCCACGACTTCAACAACCTGCTGACTATCATTCGCTCGTCGCTGCACTTTCTGCAGCGCCCGGACCTGGACGAAACACGGCGCAAGCGGTACCTCAAGACCATGTCCGACACCGTCGACCGAGGTGCCAAACTCACTGGCCAGTTGCTGGCGTTCGCCCGCCGCCAGGCCCTCACGCCGCAGGTGTTCGAAGCAGGCCCGCGGCTGCAAGCGATGGCCGAGATGCTCGACAGCGTAACCGGTGCGCAGATCCAGGTGCTGCTCGAACTGCCCAGCGAGCCATGCCACGTGCTGGCAGACCTTGGCCAGCTGGAAACAGCGGTGATCAACCTCATGATCAACGGCCGTGACGCGATGGCCGGCGAAGGTACCTTGCGCCTGCGTCTGCAAGCCAACCAGCGCATGCCCCAGCCACCAGGCGTGCCCGCGCAACCCGGGCCATTCGCCGCCATTTCGGTCATCGACGGCGGCGCAGGTATTCCAGCGCACTTGCTCGAACGCATCTTCGACCCGTTTTTCACCACCAAAGCGGCGGGCCAAGGTACCGGGCTCGGTCTTTCCCAGGTATTCGGTTTTGCCAAGCAGTCCGGCGGCGACGTTCAGGTCATCAGCACCGAAGGCCAAGGCACCACCTTCACCCTGTACCTGCCGCAGGTTGGTAGTGGTGGCAGCGAGCCCGATAGCGAGCCCCTCTCGCCTGCGCACCACGGCCAGCGGCGGCGGATCCTGGTAGTGGAAGACAATGTCGATGTCGGCAGCTTCACCGCGCAGATCCTGCGCGACCACGGCTACCAAATCAGTTGGGCAACCAGCGCCGAGGATGCACTTGAGCAGATCATCAATGCCCACGAAGGCTTCGACGCTGTGTTTTCAGATGTGCTGATGCCAGGTATCGGCGGCCTGGCCCTGGGCCGCGAGCTGCGCCGCAGCCACCCGCAGTTGCCAGTGATCCTGACCTCCGGCTACAGCGAGGCGATAGCCGAGGGCGGCCACCAAGGCTTCGAGTTCCTCGCCAAGCCGTACTCGGCTGAACAGGTGTGCGAGGTGCTCAGCAAGGTATTGGACAACAAGCCCGGCTAAAGCCTGCACTCAGAGGGCCATGACCATCTCGTGCCAGGCCATGCCGCCGTGTTCAGACGGCGACGGGCGCACGTACTGGTAGCCCATCTTGCGGTACAGCTCCACATGCTGCTCTTTGCACATCAGGTGGATGGTCTGTTTGTGCAGCGCGCGCATGCGCTGGATGAATTCCTCCATCAGTTGCCTGGCATAACCCTTGCCCTGATGCTCGGTATCCACCACCACCGACATGATCACCACGTTGGGCGCCTGCGGGTCATGGCCGACCAGCTCCTTGAACGCTTCATCGGACATCACCACCTCGAAGGCACAGCCGCTGTTGATGAACCCAACGATACCGCCCTGCGCCTCAAGCAGCAGAAAACCCTCGGGGTACTGCGCAATACGCGTGCGGATCTTTTCAAGCGTGGCAGCTTCGTCGCCTTCGTAGGCGCCAATTTCAATGGCGTAGCAGCGTTCGGCGTCTTGCAGGGTGGGTGAGCGAAAAAGCGCGGTAGTCACGTAAGTTCCTGGGCAATCAAAGTGGATTGGGCTGCCATGGTAGCGTGCATTGGCGGCGGGTGCTGGCCGCGCAAGGTTTTCAGCGGCAGGCCATGCCGTTATCCTTTATGGCCCCTAAGCAGATTTTGCAGGATGGCGCCCATGGTCAGGCCCCTTTTGCTGCTGACGGCAGCCTTGACAATGAGTACTGCGCCGCAGGCTCAACAGATGCAACGCCAGTTGGGCGATTACGATCTCAAACTCGGCACCAGTTCCTCGCGCAGCATGGCCCAAGGGCTGATTTCGCCGAGCGCCACGGGCGCCTTCCATGGTGGCCTGGATGTCAGTCACGCCAGTGGCTGGTACGTGGGCCAATACGCCCCGAGCATGGGGTTGTCGCCTGCCTCGACGCTGCGCCTGGACAGCTACATGGGCTACAAGCGGCGCTTTCACGACAGCCTGGGCCTTGAGGCCGGGTTGATTCATTACAGCCAGCCGACTCTGGCGGGCAACGACAGCTACGCCCTGTATGGCGGGGTTTCGGTGCTGGGCAGCCGTTTTGGTGGGGCCTGGCGCGACAACCCGGACAACCGCACCGGTACTTTGTTTGCCAACCTTGGGCGGTTGCCGCTGCTGGGGCTCGACCTGACCGTCAAGCTTGCCCATCACCAGCTCGGCACGCCCTACACCATCGGCGATGGTAGCCAGGTAGACACATTCAACGACTGGACCTTGCAGTTGTCACGGCCTTGGCAGGGCATTGACCTGGATTTGATCTACAGCAGCTCTGACTTGCAAGGCGGCGGCTGTGCGGCATATTCCGGCATCAATACCTATTGCGAGGGCATGCTGACGCTCAAGGCGCAGCGGAGCTTTTTCTGAGGGTAGTTCTCAGGATCCGTACCGATAGACACCCACTACTACTGCAAGCCCCAAGGCGAACGGCATCAACAATGCAGCGCGGCTCTGCCTGGACTGTATCTGCAGTCACATTGGCAATCTCTCAAAGGCTGCTTGCCAGTTGTTCCAATTCCTCCCCGGCCAACCGGTAGCGAATCCATTCCGGTTGCGCTTTTGCACCGATTAACTCGTAGAACTTTATGGCAGGCGTATTCCAGTCCAGGACGCTCCACTCCAGACGCCCACAGCCTTTTTCCACGGCCAAGCTGGCCAGATGCTTCAGCAGCGCTTTGCCTGCCCCCAAGCCCCTGTGCTGGTTAGAGACATACAGATCCTCTAGATACATGCATTGGCGTCCTATCCACGTGGAATAGCTCAGAAAGTACAGTGCGAAGCCCACCGGCTCCTCACCCTGCATGCATATCAGGGCCTTTGCCGGGGAGGCCTCATTGCTTAGGTCGCGTTCGATATCCGCTACGTCAGCCGTTACCTCATGCTCAGCATTTTCGTACCGAGCAAGCTCGGTGATGAAACGCAAAATCAGTTTTGAATCGCTGGCGGTGGCAGGTCGAATATGTAGACTCATAAAAAATCCTTCTGAGGGAGGAATGTCCATTGAATGGTTCGATCCGGGAACACCCGCCGCGATAGAGATGCCTGGCTGAGAACCCCGCGACAGCGTCAGATCAGGCACCACACCCGCGCTTGGCGCTTTTTTTCAGCAAAGCCTTCACCCGCGCGGCCGCGCGCTGCACGGTGGCCATTTTTTCGGGGCGCTTCATGCCGCGCCATTTGCGGATTTCCTCACGGGTGCGGCCGCAGCTCACGCACAGCTCGCTGTTGAGCTGGCATAGCGACACGCAGGGGTTTTCGATGTCTTTGGCCATGGTCGTTCCTGTCGAGGGCGGGCATCATACCGCAGGCCAAGCGCAAACTTTCAGCCTTCCCCTAAACTCCACATGCAGATGGCCGTTACCTGACTGTGCACTCACAGTGCCTTGTTCGCTGGCGCTTGCAACCCGAAACCACCCGGAACCCCCGATGAATGCCATTGCGCAACCCACCGTTGAACTGCCTCTGAGCAAGCGCCTGAAGGCCGGTTCCAGCAGTGACCACGACAGCGTCGACAACCTGGTCATGGCCGCGCGCCCGTTCGCAAGCCTTCAGCGCTACGGCTGCTTTCTGCGTGTGCAGCACGCCTTCCATGGCGCCATCGACGCCCTGTACCAGCAGACGCCACTGAACCTGCTGCTGCCGGGCCTGCGCGACTTGCCCCGCTATCAGGCTGTATGCGCCGACCTGGCAGACCTCGGCCTTGAAGTACCGGCCAAGCCTGCGCCTGTGGCGCCAGCCGATGCCTGGCACGCCATCGGCTGGTTGTACTGCAGCGAAGGCTCGAACCTGGGGGCCGCGTTTCTGTTCAAGCAAAGCCAGCTGATTGGCCTGAGCGAGACCCACGGCGCCCGCCACCTGGCTGCACACCCCGAGGGCCGAGCCTTGCACTGGCGCCATTTCGTCGCGCTGCTGGACGGGCTGGCTCTGGACGACAGGCAGAACCAAGCCGCCATCCAGGGCGCTCGGGACGCTTTTGATTTTTACCGCCAGGCACTCGCTCAGAACTTCTGATGCAATTGCGCCAGGCGGCGCAGTATCGCCAGCACCTGCCCTTGCTCAATCATCGCGGCCCAGTGGCCATCGCAAAAACGTTCTCCACGCTTGCAATAGGTCAGCAGCCCGCGTAGCTGCGCCAGGTCCATGTGGGCAATGGCCTGAGGGTCGTCGCGCAGGGCATTGCCGGCCTGGATGCTGTAGTTGACATCGGTCCAGCACGGGCGGTCGAGTACGGCAAAGAATGCCTGCACCAACGGCACATAGAGCGGCCACGGATTATCGCCGCGCACCTCGCTGGCCTTGATAGCGACGCCGCCTGGGTACAACAGGGGCAGATAGCCAAGCAACTCGTCCACCTCTGCCGGCCCCGGCCATGCCGCATCGGCCTGCGCCGAACTGTTGAACAGCTTGGTCATTCGCGCCCCGCTCCCCTTAGAAATCGACCGTTGCCGACAATTGCAACGACCGCGGATAACCTGGCGAGATCGCCCCGTACGAAGCCACCCCCGACCAGTACTCATGGTCCAGCACGTTCTGCACCGTGGCCCGGAAGGTAGTTGGGCGGCCTTCGATACGCGTCGCGTAGCGCGCCCCCACATCGAAGCGCGTCCAGGCATCGAGCGACTGCGTATTGGCCTGGTCGACGTACTGCCGGGCAGTGTATATCGCCCCGCCCGTCAGGGTGAAACCGTTCAACCATGGTGTGTCCCACTCACCCCACAGATTGGCCTGGGCCTGCGGCACACCCACCGGTTTGTTGCCCTTGTTGGCGGCCTTGGCCGAATCGGTCAAGGTGCCGTCAAGCGCAGTCACTCCGCCCATCAACCTCACACCAGGCGTCACTTCGCCGAACATGCTCAGTTCGACACCACGGTTGCGCTGCTTGGCTTGCACCGAGAACAGGTTGTCCGCCCCCACCTCACCACTGGGTTTCTCGATCTGGAACAGCGCCAGGGTGGTCATGAAGGTGTCGCGCTCGAACTTCACCCCCAGCTCGTGCTGGCGGGTCTCATAGGGGGCGAAGGACAGGCCGCCATTGTCGGCCGTAGCCGGCGCGATATCACCTTTGCTCAGGCCTTCGACATAGTTGTAGTAAAGCGAGACGTTATCCCAGGGTTTGACCACGACACCGACAACCGGGGTGATGGCACTGTCCTTGTAGCGGGTGGATGTGGCGGGCGTGGCGCCATAGTTGCGCGATTCGATTTGCTGGCGGCGCAGGCCCAGGGTCAGTTGCGCGCGGTCATCCAGCACAGACAGCGTATCGGTGAGCGCGACACCGGAAAGCTCCGATTCTGAAACCCGCAGCACTTTTGGTGCACTCAGGTACTGCTGCGGCGTGTCAACCGGATGGTAGATATTCGACAGCACGTCCGTGCCGGTGGTAATGCCGCGTGACAGCTCATCCTGATACCGCGTAGCCATGGCTGTAACCGTATGGTTTACCGGCCCCGTCTCGAACAAGCTGCGCAGGCCAACGTCCACCGTGGAGCGGTCAACGTTGAACTTGTAATAGCCCGGCTTGTTGCTGGTATTACCCGCCGCATCGAGGATTCTGGGCACCTGGTCGGACAACCGTGCCACGTCTGCGCGCCCGCCGCCGGCATGGGCGAACACCGTCAGCGAATCGCTCACATCGTATTCGCCGCCCAGCAGCGCCGACTGCTCGCGGGTACGCGACCAGCCCCAGCTCTGTGGCAGGTTGGTGCGCCCGTTGGGGGCATCAGGCACGCCGAAGCCAGGGGCAACGGCGAATGGCCGTGAAGCGCCATCCCAGTGCTCCTTCTGGCTGATGAAATCAAGGTTCAGGCGCAGGCGTTCGCCTTGGTAGTCCAAAGCGATGGCGCCGATGTCCAGCTCACGCTTCTGCTCGTCGATGGCGGTGTCGCCCTGGGCAAGGCTGCCATTGAAACGCACGCCCCACTGGCGGTCTTCACCGAAGCGGCGGCTGATATCAACGTGTCCGCCGGTCTGGCTGGCAGAGCTGTAGCTGGCGGTCAGGCGGGTCAGGTCCTCGGCCAACGGGCGCTTGGGCACGATATTGATCACCCCGCCCACGCCGCTGTTGGGCGAGATGCCGTACATCAGCGCGCCCGGCCCCTTGAGCACTTCGACGCGCTCGGCATATTCGGTGAATACCCGATAGTTCGGCGCCACCCCGTACACACCATCGAAAGCCAGCTCGCCAAGGTTGCCCTCGCCCACCGGGAAGCCGCGAATGAAGAACGAGTCGACGATGCCGCCGGTCTGCCCGGTTGAGCGCACCGATGGGTCACGTTCCAGGGCGTCGGCCACAGTCACGGTCTGCAGGTCGGCGAGGGTCTTGGCGGTGTAGCTGGTGACACTGAACGGGGTGTCCATCACATCCTTGTTGCCGAGCATGCCCAGGCGCCCGCCCCGCGCCACCTGGCCGCCGGCGAACTCAGCGGGCAGGCTGTCCTGTCGCTGCGTGCTGGCCTCGATGTTGGTGGCGTCCAGGGTAATGCCATCTCCCACTTGCGGTCGCATCAATTGGTAGCTGCCATCGCTGCGCTCGACCAGTTGCAGCCCGCTGCCCATGAGCAGTTGCTGCATGCCGCTGGCTGGCGAATAAGCGCCGTCAAGGCCAGGGCTGTGCAGGCCATCGGTCAGCGCCGGGTCGAACGACAGGGCAACGCCTGAAGCTACGGCAAAGCTTGCCAGCGCGTGGCCGAGCGGGCCGGGGGCGATGGTGTAGTTGCGCACAGCTACGGTGTCCAGAGGCTGGGCCAGCAGCAACGGGCTGGTGCCACCTGCCACCAGGGCAATGCTGAGCACCAAGGCGGTGCGACGTCTTGCAACAGGCATGACTGAAGGGTCCTTTAAGCCGGAATAAGGGGTTTTCACACCTGTTGCCAGCCGAGCCCGAAAAAAGTATCAGCCCTGACGCCATTTATTTTCGCCGCCACCCTCAGCGCGCGGAAACCAGCGTCCAATAACCGCCCATGTGCTGCTCCACGCTCAGCCCGTAGGTGGCCGCCAGCATGCCCAGCGTCTGCTGGCGATCAGCAACCGGGAACGCACCGGACACCCGCACGCCGGCAACCTGCGGGGCGCAGCGGATAACGCCGCGGTGGTAGCGCGAGAGTTCGCCGAGCACCTGGTCAAGGCGCATGCGGTCGGCCAGCAGCATGCCTTGGGTCCAGGCGCTGAGGCTGTCGTCTGTGGGCTGCAACACGCCCACGGTGTGCGCATCAAAGTCGGCACGCTCACCGGCGCGGACCACCTGAAACGCACCCTCGCCAACGGCGCCTGGCTCGATACGCACAGCACCTTCAAGCACCGCAAGGTAGGTGCGCCCTTCACGCTCGCGCACTGTGAAACGCGTACCCAACGCCTGCACACGGCCTTCGGCAGTGCCCACGCGCAGTGGCCGTTGCAGGTTGTCGGCGCCGCTCTGCACCAGAATTTCCCCGCGCAGCAGGTGGATATAGCGCTGGGCCGCGTCGTAACGCACATCGATTGCCGAGTCGGTATTCAGATACACCCGTGTGCCGTCCGCCAGCGTCAATTGCCGGCGCTCGCCAACAGTGGTGCGGTAATCGGCCGCCCACCCCTGCTGCTGATACTGACGCCAGCCCAGCCAGCCCGTAGGCGCCAGCGCCAGCAACAGTGCCAGGCGCGTGATCGCCGCTCGCCGAGCGGGGTCAGCCGGGCGCTCAAGGGCCGACAGCGCAAGCTCTGGCGGCAGCCCTCCAAGCTTGCCCAGCAAGCGCTCGGCACGTTGCCAGGCACGCTCACGCTCGGGGCTGCTGGCGCGCCAACTGGCCAACCCGGCCTGCTCGGCCTCACTGACCTCGCCTGCGCTCAGGCACATCAGCCACTCAGCGGCTTCTTCCAACGCCTGGGTATCCGGCGCCTGCCGGGCAATGGGGCGCATTTAATCGAGCAACTGCAGGCACTGAAGAAAGGCCTGCTTCATGTAGCGTTTGACGGTGATCAGCGAGACATCAAGCTGGTCGGCAATGGCCTGGTACTTCATGCCACTGAGCTGCGACAGCAAAAACGTACGCCGCACCAGCGGCGGCAAGGTATCGAGCATCGCGTCGAGTTCATGCAGCGTTTCAAGAATGATCAGCCGGGTTTCCGGCGACGGTGCTTCGGGGGCCGGCAGTTGCACAATGGCAGCCAGATAGGCGCGCTCAAGGGATTTACGCTTGCACCAATTGGCCAGAATCCCGCCAGCGACGCAACTAAGGTAGGCGCGTGGCTCCTCGAACACATCCACCTTCGAGGCAAGAATGCGGGCGAAGGTGTCTTGGGCAAGGTCCGCCGCATCCATGGCGTTGCCCAGCCGCCTGCGCAACTTGGCGTACAGCCAGCCATGGTGGCCGCTATAGAGTTGTTCGACGCTACGCACGTGGTTGCCGCTGACGGGCAGCACTTCGCTCATGGGGCGATGCTTTCTGCAAGTGAGAATTGTTACCAATGTTAATTGAGCAGCCGAGCACTGCGCAACCCGCAAATGCGCGCCCGCCTGCCCCTCTATTAATCCCGCAATCAACCCATGCAGCCCACGATTGATCGCATCCGCGCATCAATTGATGAAAAAACAACGATTATCCCCAGCCCTGCTTTGGTCGAGAATCCAGGTAACAAGCACTTACAAATTTTAAAAAACGCTGGAGATCCACCATGAGTCTGCCTTCACATCCGGTGCCCCAGGGCAAATCCAAAGCCGGGATGGTGTTCCGGGTTACGTCCGGTAACTTCCTTGAACAGTTCGACTTCTTCCTGTTCGGCTTCTACGCCACCTACATCGCGGCTGCCTTCTTCCCTGCCGCCAACGAATTCGCCTCACTGATGATGACCTTCGCCGTATTCGGCGCAGGCTTCCTGATGCGCCCACTGGGCGCCGTGCTGCTGGGGGCGTACATCGATGACGTCGGCCGGCGCAAAGGCCTGATCGTCACCCTGGCGATCATGGCCAGCGGTACTTTACTCATCGTGCTGGTACCTGGTTACAACACCATCGGCCTGTGGGCCCCTGCACTGGTGCTGATCGGGCGCCTGCTGCAAGGTTTCTCGGCCGGCGCCGAGCTTGGCGGTGTGTCGGTCTACCTGGCTGAAATGGCCACGCCGGGCCGCAAGGGCTTCTACGCAAGCTGGCAGTCCGCCAGCCAACAGGTCGCCATCGTGGTCGCCGCAGGCCTTGGTTTTGCCCTGAACCAGTGGCTCTCCACCGCCGAAATTGCCGACTGGGGCTGGCGCGTGCCGTTCGCCATTGGCTGCCTGATCATCCCAATGATCTTCATCCTGCGCCGTAACCTGCAGGAAACCGAAGAGTTCACGGCCCGCAAGCACCGCCCAAGCATGAAAGAAGTGATGGCAACCTTGCTCAGCAACGCCGGCATTGTGCTGCTGGGCATGCTGATGGTGGCCATGACCACCACCGCTTTCTACATGATCACCGTGTACGCACCTACCTTCGGCAAGACCGTGCTGCAACTGAGCACCAGCGATGCGCTGATCGTGACCCTGCTGGTGGGTGTATCGAACTTCATCTGGCTGCCAATCGGCGGCGCCCTGAGCGACCGTTACGGCCGTAAAACGCTGCTGGTGGCCATGTCGGCGCTGACCCTGCTCACTGCCTACCCTGCGTTGTCGTTCCTGGCCCAGGCGCCAAGCTTTGCGCACATGCTCGAAGTGCTGCTGTGGTTCTCGCTGCTGTACGGCCTGTACAACGGCGCGATGATCCCGGCGCTGACCGAAATCATGCCGGTCGAGGTGCGTGTGGCTGGCTTCTCCCTGGCCTACAGCCTGGCGACCGCTGTCTTCGGCGGCTTCACCCCGGCGATCTCCACCTGGTTGATCCACGAGACCGGCGACAAAGCCGCCCCCGCCTACTGGATGATGTTCGCAGCGCTGTGTGCCTGCACCGCCACGCTGGTGATGTACCGCCACTTGGCTACGCGTGCGCCAGTTACTGCCCAGGCATGACGCCACTGCCCCGTTACACTCAGATTTGGAAGTAGCCCTATGAAAGTATCGTTCAAGCCAGTACTGGCCCTTGCGCTTGCCGCCTGCTGCAGCCTGACCCAGGCCGCCGACCTGACTGTCATGACCTCCGGCGGCTTCACCGCCGCCTACCAGCGCCTCGGCCCGCAATACGCCGCCAAGAGCGGCGACACCTTGACCACCGTGCTCGGCCCCTCGATGGGCAAGGCACCCCAGGCCATCCCCAATCGCCTGGCCCGGGGCGAGCACGCCGACGTGGTCATCATGGTTGGCTACGCCCTCGATGAGCTGATCAAGCAAGGCAAGGTTGACCCGGCTTCACGGGTTGAACTGGCCGACTCGCGCATCGGCATGGTGGTCAAGCAAGGCGCGCCCAAGCCTGCCATCGCCACCGCCGCGCAGTTCAAGCAAACGCTGCTGGCCGCCAAATCGGTGGCCTACTCCGACAGCGCCAGCGGCGTGTACGTGGAAAACGAGCTGTACAAAAAGCTTGGCATCCAGCCGCAAATGGCCCCCAAGAGCACCATGGTAGAGCGCCTGCCTGTGGCAGAGCAGGTTGCCAAGGGTGAGTACCAGATCGGCTTGCAACAGGTGGCCGAGCTGCTGCCAGTGCCGGGCGTGACCTTCGTTGGAAAAATCCCCGAAGAGCTGCAATCGGTGACCCGCTTCGCTGCCGGCATCCCTGTCGGCGCCGAGCACCCGGCTGAGGCCAGGCAACTGCTTGACTACCTCGCCTCCCCTGGCGCCCAGGCAGATGTGCGCGCCAGCGGCCTGGACTCAGTTGCGCGCTAAGGTCCCGGGCAGTTCGCGAATCAACCGCTCCATTTCCAGCGCCGCCGGTGTCAATGTACGCCCGCGGCGCTTGAGCAAGCCCATCTGCCGCCGCACTTCGGGTTCCACCAAGGCCACTTGGGTCAATACCGGATGCGCAGCCCCCGGCATCGCAATCGACGGCACCGCCGCCACCCCCAACCCTGCCTCGATCAGCCCCAGCACGGTAGTCACATGCCGCGCTTCACACACGCTCTCGCGCCCCGCCGACACACCACTCAACGCCCTGTCGAGCACAAGCCGGTTGCCTGACGAGCGACCCAGGGTGATGTAGGCATGCTGGTAAACCTGCGCCCACGTCACGCAGGCCTCCTGCGCCAGCGGGTGATCCTTGCGGCAGGCCATCACGTAGCGCTCTTCGAGCAGCGGGCTGAACTCGATTTCCGGAGCCAGGTTGCCGGTAAAGCTCAAGCCGAAATCGGCCTCGCCCGAGGCTACCGTAGCGGCCACTTCGTTGGCCGAGGCGTCGAACAGGTGGATCTTGATGCGCGGGTATTGGCTGTGAAAGCTGCGAATGGCATCGGGCATGAAGTAGTACGCAGCCGACGGCACGCAGGCGATGGTCAGGCTGCCGGTACGCAGTGCACCGCCATCCCCGACGCTGAGCAGCGCCAGGTCCAGGTCGTCGAGCAGGCGCTCGACCTGGGGCAGGAACGAGCGGCCGACGTTGGTCAGGGAGACTTTTCGGGTGGTGCGTTCCAGCAGCTTGACGCCAAGCGCCGACTCAAGCTTCTCGATACGCCGGCTTAGCGCCGACTGGGTAATGCGAATGGCATCGGCGGCACGCCGAAAGCTGCCCTGCTCGACCACGGCGCGGAAGGCTTGCAGGTCGTTGAGGTCGAAGTTGATGCTCACCTGGGGGTGGCTCCGCTGGTTTGATCGAAAATATGCATCAATGGTATTTCGAATAGGCCAGCGGGGCCAGTGTGCTCGGGCGTGCCGCGCACCCAACGCTTTATTTGATAAACCGCACCTGGCTGTTGATCTTCTCGATCACCGCACCTTTACGTTCATTGAAACGGGCCTTGTTCTGCTCGAACAGGTTGTTCCCCTTGGTATCGATCGAGATGATCAGCGGCCCGAACTCGCGCACCCGGTTCACCCAGAGGGTTTCCGGCATGCCCAGGTCTTGCCATTCGGCCCGCTCGATCTCTTCCACCTGGGTGGCCGCCAACACCGCACACCCTCCCGGAAACACCGCATGCACGGCTTTGTTTTCCAAGCAGCCGGTGGTGGTTTCCGGGCCCATGCCTCCTTTGCCAACAATCAGTTTGACGCCGGTCTGCTCGATGAACTGTTTCTCGAACTTTTCCATGCGCATGCTGGTGGTCGGGCCGATGGAGACCATCTCGAAGCTGCCATCGTCCTTCTTGCGCACGATCGGCCCGGCATGGAAGATCGCCCCGCCGCGCAAGTCGACGGGTAACTCGCGCCCCAGCTCGATCAAGCGCCGGTGGGCGACGTCACGGCAGGTCACCAACTGCCCGGTGAGATACACCACATCACCCACATTGAGGTCGGCCAGGTCTTCGTCGCTGATTGGAGTGTTGATGATCTTTTTCACAGGACTACACCTTCATGGGAGAGGATGTCATAGGAGAGATCGGCATTGATGCGGATCTTGCCGCGTCGGTGCGCCCAGCAACCGGTGGACACCGCTACGCCGATGGTCGAAGGGTGCCGCGCCGAGGACTCGATGTTCACACCCATGACGCTGCTGTTGCCGGTCAGGCCCTGCGGGCCGATCCCGATCTCATTGAGGCCGTCTTCGAGCAGCTTCTCCATCATGGCCGCGCTTTCGTTGGGGTGGGCCGAGTCCACCGGGCGCAGGATGGCTTTCTTCGACAGCCGCGCTGCGGTTTCCACCGAGGTCGAGACACCCACCCCGACCAGCAAAGGTGGGCAAGCATTGACCCCGCGCGAGGTAATCACATCGAACACGAACTCGGTCACCCCCTCATAGCCTTGCCCCGGCATCAGCACCTTGGCCGAGCCCGGCAAGGTGCAACCGCCACCGGCCATGTACACATCGACGATGGCGTAGTCGGCATCGGGGATGATCTCCCAGTCCAGCCAGGGGATTTTCGAGCCGGTGTTGGTACCGGTGTTCTTCTCGATGAAAGTTTCCACGGCGTTATGGCGCAGCGGGCCCTGAATGGTCGCTTCCTTGGTGGCGTCCTCAAGGATGCCTTCCATCTCACCGAGCAGCGGAAAACGCGCACCGGCCGAGATGAAGTACTGGATCACCCCGGTGTCCTGGCAACTGGGGCGGTTGAGCTTGTCAGCGTACTCCTGGTTATCGGCCATGGAGTCGTATACGGCGATCGCCAACGGGTTGGTTTCAGCTGCGCGCAGCTTGGCAGTTTTTTCTTTGACGTCCTTGGGCAGGCGCTTGCCGATATAAGCCGTAAACTTGGCCAGTACATCAGTGAGCGTTGCTACGGCGGCTTCTTTATCCAGGGTGCTATCCACGGTGTTGTCTCCTCTTTGCATCACAAGGCTTTGGTCAGGCGTTTCGGGGAAAGATCACGGCGCTCACAGGCGCTTCGGGTTCTGGCTCAGACTGCGGATCGTCCGGCACTTGGCCGTCGAGCACCTGGGTCATGCGGTGCTGGTCAAGGGCGCCGACCCAGCGGGCGATGGCCACAGTGCCGACGGCGTTGCCAATGGTGTTGGTGATGGCGCGTGCCTCTGACATGAAGCGGTCAACCCCAAGCAGCAGGACCATGCCCGCCACCGGAATGTTGTCCATGGTCGCGAGGGTCGCGGCCAAGGTGATGAAGCCTGAACCTGTAACGCCAGCCGAGCCCTTGGAGGTGAGCAGCAGCACCCCGAGCACGATCAGTTGGTCCATCAAGGTCAGCGGGGTGTTGGTGGCCTGGGCAATGAAGATCGCGGCCATGGTGTAGTAGATGCACTGCCCGTCGGGGTTGAAAGTCAGCCCTGAGGGGATCACCAAACCAACTACAGGCTTGGATACACCGACGCGCTCAAGCTTGGTCATCAACTGCGGCACGACCGATTCGGACGAACTGGTACCCAGCACCGTGAACAGCTCTTCCTTGAGGTACTTGAGCAGCTTCCACAGACTGAACCCCGAAAGCCGCGCAATGAACCCGAGCACGATGACCACGAACAGGAAGCAGGTCAGGTACATGGTTGCCATCAACTTGCCCAGCGACACGATAGAGCCCAGGCCGTACTTGCCCACGGTGAACGCCATGGCGCCACAAGCCGCCAGCGGTGCCAGGCGCATGACCATGCCAACGATGTGGAACATGCCGTGGGAGAAGGATTCAAGTACATCCACCACCGGCTTGCCACGTGGCCCAAGGTGCGCCAAGGCAATACCGAACAGGCTGGAGAACAGCAGGATCTGCAGAATTTCGTTTTTGGCGAAGGCGTCGGTGACACTGGCCGGAATCAGGTGCAGCATGAAGTCGGTGAAACTGCCAGTGCCGCCTGCCGCAGCGCTTGTGTAGGTGGCAATGCTCTTGGCATCAAGAGTCGCCGGGTCGACATTCATGCCCTGCCCCGGCTGCACCAGGTTGACGACCACAAGGCCCAGTACCAAGGCGAAGGTGGACAGCACTTCGAAGTAAATCAGCGCACGCGAGCCAACACGGCCCAACTCCTTCATGTTTTCCATGCGCGCAATGCCCAGCACCACGGTGGCAAAGATCACCGGGGCGAAGACCATCTTGATCAGCTTGATGAAGGCATCGCCCAACGGCTTGAGGTCGGTTGCGAACTGGGGCCAGAGCACCCCGAGCAGAATGCCCAGGGTCACCCCGATGAGCACTTGTACATACAGTTTTCCAAGGTATCGCTTGGCCATTGCCGTCTCCGAATTATTGTTGTGAGTCGGATTGATTGGCGTCTGGGCAGCCCCGGCAGGCAGCTGGTTAGCCCAGTTTTTTTGTGGTTAATCACGCCAGGCAACGGTAATGGTTTTTCCAGAAAGCTGTAATACAATCGAATTCACATCATTAGTTCCCTGGAGTTACCAATGAACCCGGTCTCGGAACTGGCTTTCTTTGCCCAGCTGGTGCGCCTAGGGAGCCTGGCGGCCACCGCGCGCGAACTGAATCTCACCCCGCCTGCGGTTTCCAAGCGCCTGGCGCAGCTGGAACAACGCCTGGGTGTACGGCTGCTCAACCGCACCACGCGCAGCATCAGCCTGACCGCCGAAGGCGAGACCTACCTGGTCAACGCCCGGCGCATCCTCGAGGAAATTGCCGAGCTTGAGCGCCAGGTGTCCAGCAGCCGGGCCGAGCCCAAGGGGCTGCTGCGGGTCAATGCACCGCTGGGCTTTGGCCGCACCCATGTGGCACCGGCCATTGCCTCGTTCGCCCGGCGCCATCCGCAGGTCGAAGTGCAGTTGCACCTGACCGACCGGCCGATCAACCTGCCCGACGATGCCATCGATGTCGCCATCCGCTTTGGCGAGCTGCCTGACTCGCGCCTGATTGCCCGCCGTATCGCCGTCAACCGCAGGCGGCTATGCGCAAGCCCGGATTACCTGGCCGCCTGCGGTACGCCACAGGCCCCCAAAGACCTGGCACAGCACAACTGCATCGTGCTGCGCCAGAACGATGCAGCCTTCGGCCTGTGGCGTTTCGCCCGCGGCAAGCAGAGCGAGTCGGTAAAGGTGCATGGCCGGCTGAGTACAAACGATGGCGAGGTGGCGTTGAACTGGGCGCTGGATGGCCAGGGCATTCTTATGCGCGCCGAATGGAATCTGGCAGAACACCTGCGCAGTGGGCGGCTGATAGAGGTATTGAAGGACTACGACACACCGCCTGCGGATATCTATGCGGTGTATCTGGAACGGCTGAACTTGTCGGCGAAGGTATCGTTTTTCATCGAACACCTGCGCGCGTTCTTCAGCCAAGGGGCCGATTGGCCGCAGGTGTAAGCAGCGGCCACTGGCCGCCCTCAATTGCGCAAGGGCCCCAGCCCGTTCCACAAGCGCTGGGGGTTCTATAACAAGCTGCGTTCAGTCGACGATGAACAACTTGGCGCCGCTCGCCGTCGAAGAGCGATGCGCCTCGGCATTGTCGGCCACCTGATAGCTCATGCCTGCGGTGAGCGTGAACTGCCGGCCATCATCAAGCTCGGTGTCCAGTTGGCCCTCAAGGCACAGCAGGATATGCCCCTTGCTGCACCAGTGGTCAGCGAGATATCCAGCGCTGTATTGCACCTGGCGCACACGCACAGCGCCAAACTGGCAAGTCCGCCAATGGGCCACGCCTTGCTCGCCGGGGTGCTCGGTGCGTTCGATCTGCGACCAGTCGGTGATACCGAACGGGATGGCGTTGATTTCCATGGTTGCCTCATGCAATGACAGGTGGCCAAACGTACCCACACCCCACTGCCGGCAACAGATACAGAGCGCTCGTTTTTACGCCATACACCCTGCACGCGCAGGCTAGCGAAACGCTTTCCAGTTTTGCAGAACAGGGTGTGGAGCGCACCCGAAAGCTGGCTCGGCAAAGCAAACCAGAACAGGGCTGTAGTGATCGTACTCTCACGCGGATTGCGGGCATTTTGCCATTATCTGACACCCCACTCTCGCCCAAACATCTGTTGACAACCCCGAGATAGAGCGGCCACCATCCCGCCCCTCTTTATGCGATGGATTATCATTAGCATTACTATTATTGCTAATGAGTACGCCTTATCGAACAATCAGGAGTCAATGGATGTCCGCTCGCTTCACTCCCCTCGCTGTCAACGTTCGCCAAGCCGCACTGGCAATCGGCCTTTCTGGATCGCTGCTAGGCAGCGCTTGGGCAGCGCCCGTCAGCTACAGCATCCCGGCGGGCTCGCTGGCAACGGCCATCAACGCGTTCGCCAAGGCCAGCGGCGTCGTCGTCAGCTTCAGCAGCGAGGATAGCGCCGGCCTGCACAGCGAAGGACTGCAGGGGAGCTTCGAGCCCGAACAGGGCCTGGCGCAACTGCTACAAGGCACCGGCCTGCAGGCCCAGCAAGCCGCCGAAAACCACTATTTGCTGGCCCGCCCCAGCAGTGGCGCAGCCTTGGAGCTGGGCGCAACTACGGTCTCCAGCGTGCAACTGGGCGCCACCACCGAGGGCACCGGCAGCTACACCACAGGCTCGGCCAGCACCGCTACCGGGCTGCGGCTCTCGGCGCGTGAAACCCCGCAGTCGGTCAGCGTGGTAACCCGTCAGCAGATCGAAGACCAGAACCTCACCAACGTTACCCAGGTGCTGGAGCAAACCCCGGGCGTGGTGGTCGACAGCATGGGCCCGGCCGGCAGTGACGCCAACCACATCTACGTACGGGGCTTCGAGGTAAACAGCATTCAGGTCGACGGCATCAACCGGCCCACTAGCTTTGGCGCCAAGGACGACCTCGCCGACATGGCAACCTATGACCGCGTCGAGGTGGTGCGCGGCGCAACAGGGCTGATGTCCGGCACCGGTGACCCAGGCGCTACCGTCAACCTGATCCGCAAGAAACCAACCTTCGAGACCCAGCGCAAGCTAACCCTTCAGGCGGGTTCCTGGGACAGCTACCGCACCGAGTTGGACGTCTCCGGCAAATTGTCGGAAAGCGGTCACGTACGTGGCCGCCTGGTCGCCTCGACCACCGACAATAAAAGCCATGTCGACCGCCAGAGCCTGGAACAGCAGGTGGGCTACGGTGTGGTCGAATGGGACCTTACCGACAGCACACTGCTGACGGTGGGTGCCGAATACCAGGAAATGGACAACCAGGGCGCTGGCAACCACGGCTTCCCGATGTTCAATACCGACGGCAGCCACTTCAGGCCTTCGCGCTCATTCAACTCGGCCGCAGACTGGAGTTACCACAAGCGCCGCACCAAGACGCTGTTCACCACCCTGGAGCAGCAACTGGACGATGGCTGGCAGCTCAAGCTTAGCGCCGAGCATAACCGGCGCAGCTATGACGATGCGTTTGCCACTGCGGCCGAAGGCACGGTCAACCCCGATGGCAGCGGCATCAACACCTGGACTGGCCGCTGGGCCGGCGCGCCTCGGCAGACCTCCTTCGACCTGTCGGCAAACGGCCCGTTCGAGCTGCTGTCGCGCGAGCACCAGCTCTACGTGGGCGCCAGCCACTACCGGTCCTACTACCGCAACGATGGGTTTGATTTGTGGACTAGGCAAAGCATCGACGACATCAACAACTGGGACGGCTCGCTGCCAATACCGGCCTCCATCTACGCGAAGACCACCAAGGACGCACTGGATGAAACCCAGGACGGCCTGGTGGCGTCGGTGCGCTGGAGCCTGGCCGACGACCTTTCGCTGATCACCGGGGCACGGGTCATCGACTGGCAACGGGACGAGTCACACTATCGTTACTCGACTGGAGAAACACAACGCACGTCGCGCAGCGAAACCGGCGTTGTCACGCCTTACCTGGGGCTGGTGTATGACATTGACGACAACTGGTCGGCCTATGCCAGCTACACCACTATCTTCAAGCCGCAGAGCAACAAAACCGCGGCCGGCAGCTACCTCGACCCGCTGGAAGGCGTGAACTACGAACTGGGCCTCAAGAGCGAGTTCTGGGACAAGCGCCTGACTGGCGCACTCAGTGTGTTCGAGGTGCATCAGGACAACCTGGCAGTCCCCGACGGCCTCCCGCCGGGGCCGAACGGCGAGCAGACCTACCGCTCGGAATCCGGCACGAAAACCCGTGGTTTCGAGATGGAAATGGCCGGGGAAATCATGCCGGGCTGGCAGGCTTCGGCCAGCTACACCTATGCCGAAGCCCGAGACGCCGATGACAAGCGCCTGCTCACCGAAGTCCCGCGCGACACGTTCAAGCTGTTCACCAGCTATCGCTTGCAATCGCTGCCGCAGTTGAAGGTTGGCGGTGGGGTGCGCTGGCAGGGCGCCGAGTCCTACAGAAACTCTGGGCCAAATAAAGAGACGTTTTACCAGGACGCCTACAGCATCGTCGACCTGATGGCGCAGTATGCGTTCACCCCGCAAACCAGCGTCTCGCTGAACCTCAACAACGCCCTGGACAAGACCTACTACACGGCAATTGGCGCGCGTGGTTGGTACGGCACCCCACGCAGTGCCACGGCTACGTTGGTCTACGCCTTCTAACCCAAGCCCGGCGCCCAGCAGCTGTGCAGCTGTGCGCCTCGGAAAAGCGTGATCCGTCGCTCGCCATGGGATATCTTGCCGTCCGCCCCTTGAGGGATCAGGCGAATAAAGCGGCGAAGACAGGATGGCGGCAATGCACCACACAATGGAACGTAGTTCGATAGCGGCCGCTGGCAAACGGCTGGCTCTTCTGGTGTTGATCGCCGTGGGCGCAGGCTTGGTCGGTTGCGCATCAAGCGGCTACGACCGTGGGGATGGCCTTGCCGGCACGGTGGGCCATAAAGTCGTGCGTACCTACTTCGCCACCGACCGGATGCTCACCCACGATCCGGACCCGCGCAAGATGTTCACCGAGGCAGGCAGCGAAATCAGCTACGGCGTATGCGAGGTCAGCATTCCGCCCGACCACGATGTCGGGCGCCTGGAGTCGCCTTCGGTATGGCGGCTCGAGTTCAAGGAAAACCCTGACCGGCATGTGGTGTTGCTCGACACCTGGGTCAAACCCAGGAACGAGTTCTACGCAGGCCTTGCCAATCGCGTTGCGCAAAGCCAGGGCAAGAACCTGCTGGTGTTCGTGCATGGCTACAACGTGTCGTTCGAAGATGCCGCGCGGCGCACCGCGCAAATGGCCAATGACCTCAATTTTGATGGCGCGCCGGTGTTCTACAGCTGGCCCTCGAAAGCCCGCGAGTCCCTGTACTTCGTCGACCGCCAGACGCTCGAGCGCTCCACGCCCCGGCTCAAGGCGTTTCTGGCCGATGTGTTCGCGCAATCGAATGCCGAGAACGTTTATATCGTGGCGCACAGCATGGGCAATCAGGGGCTGACCAAAGCCCTGGCCGAGCTGCGCGAAGAAGACCCCGGCATCAAGAGCAAGCTCAAGGAGCTGATCATCGCCGCCCCCGATATCGACACCGCCGTGTTCAAGGAGCAGATCGCCCCTGGCCTGGTGGCGGCAGCGCAAAATATCACGCTGTACGCGTCATCCCGGGATGTCACCATGACCCTGTCGCACTACTTCAATGGTGAGTACCGCCTGGGCGATACCCGAGGCGGGGTCCCCGTGATACCCGGCATCGAGACCATCGATGCCTCGAATGTGGACACTGACTTCTATGCCCATTCCTATGTGGGCAACAGCAAGTCGGTGGTGATGGACCTGTCGACGCTGATTCAGTCCCACGCAAGGGCCGCGCAGCGAGCCAAGCTGAAGGCGACGAAAGCCAAAGGCGGCAAGTACTGGACGTTCGAGCCCTGAGTGCTCAGGAAGTCAGCATGGGTATCAGCGCCGCAACGGCTGCACAAGCCTGGACTACCACAGTGGCCAGCAGCCATTTCGGCCACCTGCGGACCCACCAGTAGATAGCGTTGAGGATGAGCGTTACCAGGTTGGTGAGCCAAAGCACCACCAGCGCGAGGGCGCCCGACAGGTCGACCGGCGATGAACTGTTCATCTGCAGGGCGTAAAGCGCCAAGCCGAGCCCCAGGATCAACGCAGCAACCGAAAGGTAGCCAATACAACGGGTGAGCTGCAGTGCACTTGAAGGGTTCATGCGCACTGCTCGGCTTGAGGTGGCTGAGCGTGAAGCCCGACCTGATGATGCGGGCTTATGAGCAACAGGTGCGTCGCTGTTCTTTCATGCATGTTTTTTCACCTTCCATGATCCGCAGAAAACCGTCGAATAACGGCCCGATGGTAATGGATGTATCGCTCTGCCGGGTAGCACCGCACTCAGCAGGGCATATGCCAGGCTCGGCCCGATCAGGTAGCATTCACGGCAACTGCGCAAGCAAGCACATTCAAAGGAATAAATGTGGCACCCACTGGAAGCTGGCTGGATTGGCTAAAGGCAAAACAGACACCCGCCGCGTCATGGGCTGACCAGCGCCGCAACGAGGCATTGGAGCTGATCGCCAGCACCGCGCAAAGCGGCAGTTGGGCGCAGTTGAGCCGGCATCACAATGGCTTTGTGCGTGAAGTGGCGGTGCGTGAACTGGCCAGCACGCCATCGCCTGAAGCACTGGTTGAACTGATCGAGCGGCTCAATGACTGGGTGCCGCAAGTGCGGGAGCTGGCCGCCGCTGGCATCAAGGCCTACCTCAACAGCCCCGGTGCACCCGCATTGCTTTGCGCCCTCGACCCACTCATGGCGCTAGCTGCTCGCCAGCGTGCCGACCACGGCCCGACGCTGGCCAAGGTGCGCGCGGTGCTGCAAGGCGCCGATGTGCGCGAGGTGGTCTACGCGTGTTTCCAGGTTCGCCATGGCAAAGCCGCGTGCTACTTGTTCGCGCTGTTGCTGGAGGTGGTCGAGCCGACTGGGCCACTGCTGCGTGATGGCCTGGCCCACCGTGAACTGAACGTGCGCCTGGCGGCGATTGCGGCCTGCGAAGCCAGCGCCGGAGCCCAAGCCGTGGCACTGCTGGAAGCTGCGCTGCCACGCTCGATTGCCCGTGTGCGGGTGCGGCTGCTGCGCGCCCTGGTGCCCCTGCTCGAAGACCCGAAGGCGGTGCTGCAGGCGGCGCTGCTGGATGCCTCCCCGGCGGTACGCAGCTTTGCGCGTTGGGAAGCGCCACGCCATGGGGTGGACGCTCACGCCGTGCTGGCCGCGCAACTGGCACAGCCTATGCCGAGCCTTAAAAAACACTGGCTGGGGCTACTGGGGCTTGCCGGGGAGATTGGCGGCGAGCTGCCCGAAGCCTGGCGCAGTGCGGCATTGTTGGCTGGCTATCCGTCGGTGCGGCTTGCCGCCGTGCACCTACAGGATGATGCATCGGCGGGCACCCTGCTCGGGCTGCTCGAAGATGACGCCGACAAGGTCTTCGATGCAGTGATCGCGCGCCTTGGGAAGCTGCCCTGGGCTGCGCTCAACGCGCCGGTCAGCGCGAGCCTGGACACGCACTGGCAGCGTTTGCCAGAGCAGCGCCGGCGCCAGGTGCTGGGGTTGATGTCGCCGTGGCAACAAGCTGCCTACCTCGTCAAGCGGATGCAGGCAGAGCCTGTGCTTGAGGATTTCTGGTTGCAGGAAATCACCCGCTGGTGCAACCGCCAGTACCGGATAGTCGACCCGGTAACGCCAGTTGCCGAGCGTGAGGCGCTGGAGCAGACGCTCAAGGGCCTGGCTGCATCCGGGCTTATCGAGCGGGGATGCGTGGCGCGTGTGGTGAAGTGATCAGCACCTGGGCCAGCCTCCCGCAAAATCACAAGCGACGCGTTCGCGTGCAGGAGCGCGTCAGGCTCTAATCTGGAGCTACAATCCGTAACCTGCGCCACGCCCGAGCCCACCCGCATGCACATAGTCATCCCAGACGACTACCAGAACGTCATCCGTACCCTCGACTGCTACCGCCGCCTGGCTGGCCACGAAGTCACCGTGCTGCATGACCGCGAACCTGCCTCGCTTGATGAACTGGCCGCACGCTTTGCCAATGCCGATGCACTGGTACTGACCCGGGAGCGCACGCGTATCGACGCGGCCCTGCTGCAACGCCTGCCGCGGCTCAAACTGATCAGCCAGACTGGCAAGATCGCCGGCCACCTCGACCTTGCTGCCTGCACCGCGCACGGTGTGGTGGTGACCGAGGGGCGCGGCTCACCCGTGGCCCCGGCAGAACTGGCCTGGGCGCTGATCCTCAACGCCCGTCGCCAACTGGTGCCCGCCATCGACGCAATGCGCCAGGGGCTGTGGCAGGTCAATCTGGGCCAGGCCGTTGCCGGTCAGGTGCTGGGCATCTGGGGCTACGGCAAGATCGGCCAACGGCTGGCGCGCTATGCCCAGGCATTCGATATGCAAGTACTGGTGTGGGGCAGCGAGGCCAGCCGCGCCGCTGCCCAGGCTGACGGGCACCGGGCGGCGGGCTCGCGCGAGGCGTTTTTTGCCGAGGCGGATATCCTCAGCCTCAACCTGCGGCTGTCCGACAGCACTCGCCACCTGGTGACGCTGGATGACCTTGGGCGGATGAAAGCCGACGCGCTGCTGGTCAACGTCAGCCGCGCCGAACTGATCACACCGGGCGCCCTGGAGCAGGCATTGGATGCCGGCAGGCCGGGGTTTGCGGCGCTGGATGTGTTCGAGCAAGAACCGCTGCTGAACCCTGACCACCCGCTGCTGCGTAACCCGCGCGTGCTGTGCACGCCGCACCTGGGCTATGTGGAAAAAAACGGCTATGAACTGTACTTCGGCGATGCGTTCAACAACGTGCTGGCCTATTGCGCCGGAGCCCCGACCCAGGTGGCCAACCCCGAAGCACTGGGTCACTCGTAGTCGTCGCTGACCTCCAGCGGGTAGATGCCCACCTGACTGATCGGGTAGATGCCCAGCCGCTTGCCGGTGACCTCGTCGTGGGCCACGGCCTGGCGTGCCGGTAGCGCATTGCCGGTGGTAAGGTCCTTGGCGGGCGCCTTGTCATTGGCGGCGAAAATCAGCCTGCCTTGCCTGCCCTTGACCACCGTGCCGGCCGGGTACTCCATGCCCTGGAGTTGCAGCGCCTGGGCAAGCTGTGCCGACCAAGAGAAAACCTCACGGCGCTCGCTATCGAGCACCAGGCGCAGCGCCAGCACGCTCATGCGGCCCAGGCGGATGGGCGTTTGTGACTCATCGGCCTGTAACTGCCACCCGTCCTTGCCGATGGCATTCAACGTGACCGCGTCCGGCCACTGGATGCCGCCCGCGTGGCTGCCAGCGGCGAGCGTGCAGCGCCCCAGGCGCCAGTCAGCGAATACGAACGGCGCGTTGAAGGGGTAGACCATGTGCACCTCGCTTTGTGGCGAGCATTGCCAGCCTTCAATCCAGGCTGGGGCCTCGATGCTCAGGTCAGCCAGGCCACGGGCGTCATCAAGCTCCAGGCGGCTCACCTGCATGCCGAGAATCTGGCCGGGAGTGCGTTTGAATTCGGCGCGTTTCAGGCTTGCCAAGCCGTACGGCAGTGGGTTGCCGCTGAGGTCGCTGAGTGGCGCAAGGCGCTGCAGCCAGACGTTGGTTCCCGCTGGCAGGTGCAGGTCGCCCAAGGTTTGCGGCTGCTTGAGCGTCGGGTTCAGCGCCTGGCTTTGCTGCCAGTCTTCAAACCACTGATAGAACAAGCTCAGCATCGGCAAGCTGCCCAGCAGCAAGAGCACGGCCAAGGGGATGAAGCGGCGGCGCAGCGACCAGAAATAGGCTCGCCGGCGAGGGATGCACAGGGCGACCAGGCCTACCGTCAGCGCCAGCAGGCATTGCAGGGATAGCAGCAGAAGCAGGAAGGCGACAAGCATGCCTGCGGGGTTTACTGGGATCATCGACTTCCTTGTGGATTTGCACGCTGGCTGGCGCAGGGTATTACAGAATTTGAAAGGAGCAAGCGTTTTAGGGTTACTGCCCCGCGATGAGCATGGGTACCCATGCGACTCCGGCTGGATGCTGGAAGCCAAACCGTTGTGGCGAGCGGGCTTGTACAAAACCATGGAACCGCCCACTGGAAAGACCCAGCAAATGAACTCGCGACGAACCCAAGGTATACTCCCCAACCGTCGCGCCCTTGA
Source organism: Pseudomonas farsensis (assembly GCF_014268805.2). Classification (GTDB taxonomy): domain Bacteria; phylum Pseudomonadota; class Gammaproteobacteria; order Pseudomonadales; family Pseudomonadaceae; genus Aquipseudomonas; species Aquipseudomonas farsensis. The sequence continues at coordinate 1,445,665 of NZ_JABWRF020000001.1, read as the reverse complement.
GCGCTGCGTTGCCCAACTTCTGCAGGATGCACCATGTCGAGCCAGCAAATCGCCCCCCTCCCCGACACCACCCTCACCGCCACCCCCGCGCCGCTCACTGAGGCTCTGAACCTGCTGCAGCAGGCACAGGCACGGCTGGCCGAGCGAGTGCGCACCATCAGCCGCGGGTTCCTGGCCGTTATTTCGGTGTTCTGTGCCTTCTTGCTGGTCAAGTGGGTATGGGCCGGGCACTACTTCGGCGGGCCAATCCTCGCTGGCATCATCTGGTGGGTACTGGGCTTTCTTTATGGGCCGGTGTCGCTGCTGTGGCGCCCGCAGCAATGGGCGGTCGACAAAGCCTGGAAGCATGCCGATGACGTGCGCCGCGAGGCCGGCAAGGCGTTCATGCAAAGCCAGGCCCTCGGCGCCTACCGCTGGATCACCCGCAACGGGCGCATGCTCGGCGTTTACCCCGACAGCGGCATGCTCTACCTGCTGGCCGACCACAGCGGTGAACGCCATGCGTTGATGGACGCCACCCGCGTGGTCAAGCAGGTGCGCGTCGATGAACAGGCGCAAACCAACGTCACCAGCAATACCACCACCACCCACAGCAGCCGCCACGTCTACGGTTTTACCAACAACTGGGGCATGCTCGGCGGCGGCAAGTCACGCTCGACCACCACGACCACCAGCACCACGGTGCGCAGCTTCACCCTGCAGGTGCAGTTGCAGTGCGAAGGCCAGCACCCGTTCTGGGTGGAAATGCCCTTCGGCGCCGACTGGCAAGAAGCGCAAAACTGGAAACTGCTCATCGAGCAGGCCGTAGGCCGATAAGCCGGCCCGATACCCACTCAGGCCCCGCCATGGACGAACTGCGCAAGATCGACCTGAACCTGCTGCTGGCGCTCAACGCGCTGCTCAGCGAAAAGCATGTCACCCGCGCAGCCGTTCGCCTGCACCGCAGCCAGCCCGCTGTCAGCCACGCGCTGGCGCAGTTGCGCACGCATTTTGACGACCCGCTGCTGGTGCGCCAGCAAGGCCGCATGGTCCTTACGGCGCGTGCCCAGTCGCTGGCCAAGCCACTGCAGGATGCGCTGGCCAGCCTCAATGGCCTGCTCGCTGCGCCCAACTTCGACCCGGCCTCGGCGCAGCGGCGCTTTCGGCTGTCGCTGTCTGACTATGCCTCGCGGATCATCCTGCCGCCGCTGGTGAAATTCCTGCGGCGCAACGCCCCCGGCATCGACCTGGCCATCAGCCAGGCCAGCCGCGAGGTCATGATGGCGCAGTTGCAGGACGGCGAACTGGACCTGGCGCTTGGGGTATTCAACGACGTGCCCGAAGGCATCACCTTGCAAGCGCTGTTCAGCGAGGACTTCATCAGCGTGGCAGACCGCAACAGCTTGCCAGCCAGTGGCGCGCTGCCGCTCGAGCAATGGCTGGCGCGCCCCCATGTGCTTTTGGCGATGCGCCCGGATGCCTTCGATGAGATCGAGCGCGCCCTCGCCGCCCTCGGGCTCAGCCGCCATATCGCGCTGGTGTTGCCGCACTGGAGCGCAGCCCTTGAGGTGCTGCCAGGCACCGACCTGGTGCTGACCGTCGCCAGCCGCGCGGCAGCCTCGGTCGAGCGCTACGACACCCTCGCCCGCTTCGCCCCGCCCTTTACCGCGCCACGCATCGCGTATCAGCAGGCCTGGCACGCGCGCAAGGACAACGACCCCGCGCACCGCTGGCTGCGCGAAGCGCTATACGCCTGCAGCCAGCCGCAGCAGGGCTAGGCCGGCCTACTTGCCGCCGGGCACCGCGACAGCTGCCGGCGCAGAAGTGCCGACGCCCTGCACCAGCAGCACGCCACCCATAATCAACAGCACACCCGACACCTTGGCGATGCTGACCGCTTTCTCGGCAAGCCCCATCAAACCGAAGTGATCCACCGCCACTGCCGTGAATATCTGTCCGGCAACGACCAGCATCAAGAAGCCGCCAGCGCCAAGCTTGGGTGTCAGCGCGGCCGCACCCGCCACATACAATGCACCCAGCACGCCGCCGATCCACAGCCACCAAGGGCCTTGTAGCGCCTTGCCCAGGTTGGGCGCCGCAACCCGCAGCACCAACAACGCCGCCACCACAACCACGGTACTGACCAGCAACGATGTCAGCGCGCCCCACAATGGGTGCCCAAGCGCACGGCCCACGGCGGCATTGCTGGCGGCCTGGAACGGAAGTGCTGCGCCGGCCAGCAAGGCCAGGCCTGCCGGAAGGAACGCAAAAAAAGTGGCTTTGCTGAACATGGTCTGCCTCTGCATAAAAGTGGTTGGCAGACGATCCCGCATAGCCATCATGGATGGAAATCGAAAATGTGCACTCTCCATATTCGTCTCCCGAATATCATTAACCAGCCGACACCTGTCCCGGACGCCGACGCACGGCTATTTCGCCCATGGTGAAACCGCCCCTGCCCTGTGTATGCTGCTCGCGCCCCATGTACCGGACGTTCCTCTCCCATGCCCGTTGACCTGCAAGCCCTCTACCCAAGGCTGATCCACCTGATGCTGGACGCCGTTTTCGTGGTCGACCGGGACAACGCCATCGTCTTCGTCAGCGATGCCTGCGAGGCCCTGCTCGGCTATCAGGCCAGCGAGCTGATCGGCACACCGATCACCCGCTACATGCACCCCGACGACCTCGAAGCCACCCGCGCATCGATTGTGCGGGTGATGAACGGCCAGCCCCACTTTGACTTTCGCAACCGTTATATCCGCAAGGACGGCGCGGTGGTGCACATCCTCTGGGCGGCGTTCTGGTCGGACGAAGTAGGCGCGCGCATTGGCGTGGCGCGCAACGTAACAGCACTGACCGAGGCCGAGCAGGAGCTACGTTTTCTTGCCCATCACGACCCGCTGACAAGGCTGAGCAACCGTTCGCTGTTCAATCAGCGCCTGGCGGCTGCGTTGCAGGCAGCGCAGCGCCAACAGCAGCCACTTGCGCTGTTGTTTCTGGATGTCAACGGCTTCAAGGCAATCAACGACCTGTACGGCCATGCCTTGGGCGACCGCGTGCTGTGCGCGGTGGCGCGGCGCCTGGAAAGCTGCGTGGGCCGCTCGGGCACTGTGGCGCGGATGGGCGGCGACGAGTTCACCATATTGCTCACCGACAGCTACACCGCTGCCGCGGTGAGCGAGCGCATGGCGCAGATTCTGGCGGTAATGGCCGAGCCGCTGGGCGATGCGTTTGGCGGCCTGGCAATGCCATCGTGCAGCATTGGCGTGGCCTGCTACCCGGCAGATGGCTTGGATGCAGACGCGCTGCTCAGCCATGCCGATGGCGACATGTATGAGAAAAAACGCCGCAGGTATAGCGCCCGAGGCTAGATAGGCTCCGGGCTTGGACGGTCGATGCGAACGCTATGCGCTGTAGGAGCGGCCTTGTGTCGCGAAAGGGCCGCTTTGCGGCCCCGGCGATATCAGCTGGGTGCACATATCCTGGGGCCGCTTCGCAGCCCATCGCGGCGCAAGGCCGCTCCTACAATTTAGGTGCCTGGCCAGACATAGGCCTTACTTGGCGGCGTAGCCGTTGCAGGTACCCTTCTCCACCGCCATTTTGCCCAGCGGCGAGCCAGAGAGTTGAGTAACCATGCCGTCAACTTCAGCCTTGTACTGCGGCTCGGACTGCACTTTCAGAATCTCGGCCTTCAGCGGCGCCTCGACAGGCTCCTTGGCCAGCAGGTTGGCGACTGTGCCATTCAGGCCGGGTACGGCCTTGTTGCAGACCTGCTCCATGGCAACGATGGTGACCGCTACCTGGTGGTTCTCTGCCTGCGAGCTGGCCAGAGCGACGTTGCCAAGGCCAAGTGTTGCCACGCAGAGCGCCGCAGCGCTGATCCGTGCTGAGAACATGCAAAACTCCTTTTCCCGAAAATGAACGAGGCCGATTGCGGCCTCGGAGTCGTCGGACCACGGAATCTGCATTAGGTTGCATTAAACGCTTCGAGTCAGCCCGCCATCGACCTTAAGGTTCTGGCCGGTGATATACGCCGCCCCATCGCTTGCCAGGAACGCTACCGTCGCAGCAATTTCCTCGCTGGTGCCATAGCGCTTGAGCGGCACCATGTCGCGGCGTTGCTCGGTGGCCGGCAAGCTGTCGATCCAGCCCGGCAATACGTTGTTGATGCGCACATTGTCGGCCGCGTAGGTGTCGGCGAATATCTTGCTGAATGCCGCAAGCCCCGCACGGAACACGGCCGATGTGGGGAACATCTCGCTGGGTTCGAAGGCCCAGGCGGTCGAGATGTTGATGATCACCCCGCCCTTTTGCTGCTGCATGATCGGCGTTACCAGCCGCGCCGGGCGGATTACATTGAGCAAGTACACCTCCATGCCCGTATGCCAGTCATCATCGCTGATCTGCAGAATCGGTGCGCGCGGGCCGTGGCCTGCGCTATTGACCAGCACATCCACCCGCCCCCACTTGGCCATTACCGCATCGACCAGGCGTTGCAGGTCGTCGACCGACTGGTTGCTGCCCGTGACACCAATGCCGCCCAGCTCGGCCGCCAGCGCCTCGCCTTTGCCCGAGGACGACAGAATGCCCACCTTGAAGCCATCGGCGGCCAGGCGCCGCGCCGCTGCTGCGCCCATGCCGCTGCCGCCGGCGGTGATGATTGCCACTTTCTGAACTGACATGCTGCCTCCTGATGAACTGCGTTCGAGTGCAGTCACCCTAGCAGCCAGGTGCAGAGGCAGGCAGACAGCGCAGCAAGCGTCAGCCAGTAGCTCAGCTATTGGCTGCCTGCTGCCGGAGCCAATCCCTGACCACCCGCAGCGCATCCCCAGCCTGAGCCTTGCGTGGCCAGACCAGGTAAAACGCCTTGTCCAGCCGCCACTGCAAGCTGAATACCTGCTCAAGCCTGCCCGCCGCCAGGTCGGCCTCGACGAAAGCACGGCTGGCCAAGGTAATACCTTGCCCGGCCACAGCGGCCTCGATGGCCAGCGACGTCTGGTTGAAACGCACATTGCGTGCCGTTGCCGGCGGGTGGCCGGGAAACACCGCAGCGCTGAACGCGGGCCAATAGTCATGGGCATCGTGCAAGGCTACGAAACGTTGCAGGGCTTCGAAGCTATCGGGACGGCCCTTCTCGCCCAGCAATCCGGGGCTCGCGACCGCCACCACGTGCGGCTGCATCAACATCTCGACGTTCAAGCCGGCGCCGAACGGCGGTGTGCCGTAGCGTACAGCCAGGTCTACCGCATCGGTGTGAAAGTGCGAGAGCCGGTCGGTGGCCAGCAGCCGCAGGTCGATATCGGGGTGGGCATCGGCAAAATGGCCAAGCCTTGGGATCAGCCACTTCGAGGCAAAGGTGGGGGTCACGCTGACGGTCAGTTGCAATGGCTGCGGCCGCAGCAACTGGGTTGCCTCATCGATTATCGCCAGGCCGCTACGCACGCTGGTGCTATAGGCGCGCCCAGCATCGGTCAGGCCCAGGCCACGCGGCAGACGCTCGAACAGGCGCACTTGCAGGCTCGCCTCCAGGCCCCGAATCTGCTGCGCCACGGCAGCCTGGGTCACACCCAGTTCCTCGGCGGCAAGGCGAAAATTGAGCTGGCGGGCGGCCACCTCGAACATGCGCAGCGCATTGAGCGACGGCAGCGCTGGGAATCCGGCAGGCATGGGGTGCAAATTCTATTGGCTGAGGTCACAGCAGGCTAACGCCACGCTTGCCCCATGGGAAGGCCAAGGGATCAGGTAGGTGGCACGAACGGCTTGTAGTTCGGGTCGCGGTACAGGTCGTTGCCGTATGAGGTTGTTCTCTCCGGGCCGCCATCGGGGTAGGTCACATCGGGGTTTGGCTTGAGCGTCCAGGCCCCGTCAGCACCCTGTTCAACGGTTGTCGGGAAAAGCTTGCAAGACCCCTCGTCGCCGGACGTCATGCGGAACTGATAATAACGACCGGGCTGGGGTGTGAACTTGGCGGTGACGAAGCAATAACGCGTTTTTTCGCCTTCCCAGCTCATGTAAACCTCGGTTTCTTTACCTGGGTGCACAGCGGTTTCATAAAAGTCGAAGGTCAGGTCCTGGCCGGCTTTGGGCATGCCGATGTCCTGGGTGTGAATGAACGGCAAGGGCCCGGTACGCACCACCCCGCCTGAGCGCACGCCATTGCTGTACTGATAGATGCTGGCATGCTGGGTGAAGTTGATGATGCGTATGAACGCCGGGTTCGGCTCGTTTTGCGGTGCGGTGAAATACTCGGTACGGGGCAAGTACTGACAGCCGGCCAACAGCGGCAAGGCGAGTAAATAGACGTGCAGACGCATGGTCGGGTCCCTTGACTTGTGTGCCAGCAAAGACCACTCAAAAGCTCGATGATTCCCTGAACAGTTGTACGGTCACAATCCTCTGTTCAACTGCACCCGCCGTTTTGCTGAAGACGCCACCGGCGCAAATCCTACGCAACTCGACGAAAAGCGCCCTGCGCCCTTTCGAACTGTGGCAAGTGAAGGCACAATGCGTGTCCTTTTTTTGGCCGGCCTGGCCGGGGGCCTATTAGATGATCAAAACGCCGTACTACCTCATCGATAAACAAAAGCTGCTGGGCAACATGGAAAAAATCGCCTACGTGCGCGAAAAATCCGGTGCCAAGGCCCTGCTTGCCCTCAAGTGCTTCGCCACCTGGTCGGTGTTCGACCTGATGCAGCAGTACATGGACGGCACCACGTCGTCTTCGCTGTTCGAGCTCAAGCTCGGCCGCCAGAAGTTTGCCGGCGAAACCCACGCCTACAGCGTGGCCTGGGCCGACGATGAAGTCGAAGAGATGCTCGAAAACTGCGACAAGATCATCTTCAACTCGATCGGCCAGCTGCAACGCTTCGCCGAACAGTCCCAAGGCAAGGTCCGCGGCCTGCGTGTCAACCCACAGGTCAGCAGCTCCGATTACCTGCTGGCAGACCCTGCGCGCCCCTTCAGCCGTCTGGGCGAATGGGACCCGGTGAAAATCGAGCAGGTCATCGAGCAGATTTCCGGTTTCATGTTCCACAACAACTGCGAGAACGGCGACTTCGGCCTGTTCGACAAAATGCTCAGCCACATCGAAGAGCGCTTCGGCCACCTGCTGCACAAGGTCGAATGGGTAAGCCTGGGTGGCGGCATCCACTTCACCGGCGAAGACTATGCCGTGGAGGCGTTCTGCGCGCGCCTGAAGGCATTCTCCGAGCAGTACGGCGTGCAGGTTTACCTGGAGCCTGGCGAAGCGGCCATCACCAACAGCGCCTCGCTGGAAGTGACAGTGCTCGACACCCTGTACAACGGCAAGCACCTGGCCGTAGTCGACAGCTCGATCGAAGCACACCTGCTCGACCTGCTGATCTACCGCCTCAACGCCAAGATGGCCCCCAACGATGGCGAGCACACCTATATGGTCTGCGGCAAATCGTGCCTGGCCGGTGACATCTTCGGCGAGTACCAGTTCGACAAACCCCTGGCCATCGGCGATCGCCTGTCGTTCATCGACACGGCGGGCTACACCATGGTCAAGAAAAACTGGTTCAACGGTCTGAAAATGCCTTCCATCGCGGTCAAGCAACTCGACGGCAGCGTCGAAGTAGTGCGCGAGTTCGGTTTCGACGACTACGTTTCCAGCCTGTCCTAAGACGGCTACCACAGTAAGGAGCATGGGATAAATTGAAGAAGAACGTTCTTATCATTGGTGCAGGAGGTGTCGCCAAGGTGGTGGCCCACAAGTGCGCACAGCATAACGACGAACTGGGTCGTATTGCGATTGCGTCACGGAACATCTCCAAATGCCAGGCCATCATCGACAGCGTCAAGGCCAAGGGTAGCCTCAAGGTACCCGCCGACATCCAGGCCTTCTCGCTAAACGCCCTCGATGTCGAGGCAACCAAGGCACTGATCCGCGAAACCGAATCGCAGATCGTGATCAACGTAGGCTCAGCGTTCCTTAACATGTCGGTGCTGCGTGCCTGCATCGATACCGGTGTGGCTTATCTGGACACCGCAATTCACGAAGAACCGGGCAAGATCTGCGAAACCCCGCCCTGGTACGGCAACTACGAGTGGAAACACCTCGAGGAATGCCAGCAGAAGAACATTACCGCCATTCTCGGCGTCGGTTTCGACCCGGGTGTGGTGAACAGCTACGCAAAACTTGCGCAGCAGCAGTATTTCGACCGCATTGATTCGATCGACATTCTCGACGTCAATGCCGGGTCCCACGGCAAGTACTTCGCCACCAACTTCGACCCGGAAATCAACTTCCGTGAGTTTACCGGGCAAGTCTGGAGCTGGCAGAACAGCCAGTGGACCAGCAACAGCATGTTCGAGGTCAAGCGCACCGACGACCTGCCGGTAGTGGGTTCGCAGAACCTGTACCTGACCGGCCACGACGAAGTGCACTCGATCTCGAAGAATCTCGGCGTGCCGAACGTGCGGTTCTGGATGAGCTTTGGCGAGCACTACATCAATGTGTTCACCGTGCTGAAAAACCTCGGCCTGCTCAGCGAGCAACCGGTCAAGACCGCCGAAGGCCTGGAAGTGGTACCGCTGAAAGTGGTCAAGGCCGTGCTGCCGGACCCAGCCTCGCTGGCCCCGGGCTACACCGGCAAGACCTGCATCGGCGACCTGGTCAAAGGCACCAAGGACGGCCAGCCGCGCGAGGTGTTCATCTACAACGTGGCTGACCACGAAGAGGCCTACGCCGAAACCGACAGCCAGGGCATTTCCTACACCGCTGGCGTGCCGCCAGTCGCTGCGGCGCTGTTGGTTGCCCGCGGCGAGTGGGATGCCGGGCGCATGGTCAACGTCGAGGAACTGCCAGCCGAGCCGTTCCTCAGGGCGCTTGATGTAATGGGCCTGCCGACCCGTGTCAAAGATGAAAAAGGCGACCGTCCGTGGGACGCTGAAGCCTGAGTAACACACCGCAAGGGCGCCATCTGGCGCCCTTTCTGCATCTATAGGCCAGCCACTGCCCTGGCGCTCGGACCTTTCGTTCAGGCCACGCCTGCGCTATCTTCGCCGCGCTGCCGGCAACCCCGCCATGACCTGCGCAGCGAAGGAACCGCCTGCATGCTTTCCAGCCGTACCCTCACCCTGATCCTGGGTGTCGCTTTCATCATGCTCGACCAGTGGGTCAAGCTCATCGCCCTGGTAGGCCTCAAGTCCCACAGCTATGTGTTCGGCAACCAGCATGCCTGGCTGGATGTGGCGCTGAGCCTGAACCCCGGCGCCTTCCTGAGCCTGGGCGCCGGCCTGTCGCCGCTGGTAAAGCAATTGATCTTCGTGGCCATGGTTGGCGTGGTGTGCTGCTGGGCGATTGTCTGGGCACTGCGCAACTGGGCAGCCACCCCCCTCAAGGCAGGTGCGGCGTATTTCATCGCCATGGGCGGTATTGCCAACCTGATCGACCGGGTGACCCGCGACGGCCATGTGGTCGACTACCTGGTGCTCAACCTCGGGCCGCTGCACACCGGCGTGTTCAACCTCGCCGACATTGCGATCATGGCCGGTGCCGGTGTGCTGCTGTGGACAGGCCTGAAAAAGCCACAAAGCTGAATAAGGTGATCGGGCGCTAACCTCAAGGTCGCGATGTTCATACCTGAAACGGCTGCACGCTCTGTTATAGCTGCCACACCTATAAAAAGAGACGCCTGTATGACCGCGCCTACCCCTGCCCCGCAGCGCCTGTTCGCGCTGTTCTGCCTGGCCAGTTTCCTGCTTTCGCTGTCATACGGCTGCACCTTCCTGCTGGCCAAACTAATGGCCGCCCACGGCGGCGGCGAGTCGGATGCCGGAAAGGTGATTGCCAGTGCCATGCTCAGCACCTTCGTGGCGGTGGTTTCCTGCGGGCACCTCAGCGACCGCATCGGCGCACCCCGCACCGTCGCCGGCGCGGCACTGTTGCTGGCCGGGGCCTGCCTGGGCTTTGCCTGGGCACCGGCGCAGGCCAACGTGCTGCTGCCGTTCGGCGTGCTGCTGGGGTTTGGCTGGGGCACGTTCTACACCCTCGGCCCAATCATCGTAGCGATGACCATCGAGCCGTCGCAACGGATGAAGTACTTCGCCCTGCTTTCGGGCAGCATGATGACCGGCATCGGCAGCGGGCCACTGACCGGGCGTATCTTCGAAGCCCTCGGCCTGCCCCTCGAAACTGCGTTCGTCAGCGCCGCTTGTGCCAGCGTGCTGGGCGGGCTGCTGTTCGTTGCCATCGCCGCGCCGCTGCGCCAGGCCCAGGCCGGCGTGGGGCCGCTTGGTGCGAGCCGGCTGAGCCTGCGCGCGGTACTGCGGGTGCTGGCGTCACCGGCAGTGTTCCCGATCATCATGGTCGGCCTGGGCGGCGCCATTTTTGCTGGGTTGTCGAGTTTTCAGACCAGTTATGCAGCCGCGCGGCAACTCGACTATTCGCTGTTCTTCGTGGGTTTTACCTGCGCCGCCATCAGCTGCCGCCTGCTGGTAGCGGGGCTGATCGTCAAGCGCGACCCGTACCTGTTTGCCTGCCTGCTCAGCGGGCTGATGGTGCTGGCGGTCTTGATGCTGAGCTTTACCGTGTACAGCGGCGCCGCGTATGTGCTGGCCGCAGCGGTGCTGGGGGTGGGCTACGGGCTGACCTACTCGGTAATCAACGGCCAGGCTGCCAATCAGGCACCGGCTGGTCATATGGCCCAGGCATTGGTGCTGTTCAGCCTGGCGTACTTTATCGGTGTATTCGGTTTTCCGTGGCTGGCCGGGCAGGTCATCGAGCAGGCTGGGGTGGCTGGGTTGCTTGAGGTGGTACTGCTGCTGGCACTGATCAATTGGGCGATCAGCCTGGGGCGGCTGGGGTGGCGCTGGCGGGCTCGGCGGCTGACAGGGGCGCTGGGGATAGGCAGTAAGCAGCGCGAGATAAACTCATAGGATGTGGCCTACATAGAGCGAAGAAAAGCCCGGTCTGGACCACAGCCTCATCTTAAGAAGGTCCCAGCTCCCCAGCCCATCTCACCCTGAAGAAGATCGCTGACTCGTTAGAATTCACACACTCGACAAACAAATTGGCGATGCCGTTGGCCTACTGAATCAGTCAGGCATTTCGACAACTGGCGCTTGCTATCAGAACAATCTCGAAATACTGTATGAATACTCAGTATTACTGGATTGCGCCCATGCAACTTATCGCCAAACTCGGCATCCTCGCCGACGCCGCCAAGTACGACGCCTCCTGCGCCAGCAGCGGCGCGCCCAAGCGTAGTTCGCGCGGGCGTGATGGCCTTGGCGCTACCGACGGCATGGGCATCTGCCACAGCTATACCCCCGATGGGCGCTGTGTTTCGCTGCTCAAAGTGCTGCTGACCAACTTTTGCCTGTACGACTGCCAGTATTGCGTCAACCGCCGCTCCAGCAACGTCCCCAGGGCACGTTTCACCCCCGAAGAGGTGGTCCGCCTGACGCTGGACTTCTACCGGCGCAATTGCATCAGCGGCCTGTTCTTGAGCTCCGGCATCATCCGCTCGGCCGACTACACCATGGAACAGCTGATTCGCGTGGCCCGGCTGCTGCGCGAGGAACACAACTTCCGCGGCTACATCCACCTCAAGACCATCCCCGACGCCGACCCGCTGCTGATTGAAGAAGCCGGCCGCCTGGCCGACCGGCTCAGTGTCAATATCGAATTGCCCACCGATGCCAGCCTCAAACTGCTGGCGCCGGAAAAACAAGCCAGCACCATTCGCCAGGCCATGGGCGTGATCTATCAGGGCCAGCAGGCGGTGGCCAATGAGCCGCGCGCACCGCGCTTCACGCCTGCCGGGCAAAGCACCCAAGTAATTGTCGGCGCCGACGCCACCGATGACAGCACCCTGCTGCGCAACGCTGAATCGCTGTACCAAGGGTTTGGCCTCAAGCGCGTGTATTACTCAGCCTTCAGTCCGATCCCCGACAGCCCCGGCAGTGTGCCGTTGGCCGCCCCGCCGCTGCTACGCGAACACCGCCTGTACCAGGCCGACTTCCTGCTGCGCGGTTATGGCTACAAGGCCGGTGAGTTACTCGGTGAAGTGGGCAACCTGGCGCTGGACATCGACCCAAAGCTTGCCTGGGCGCTGGCCAACCGCGAAGTCTTCCCGCTGGATGTAAACCGCGCCGAGCCGGCGCTGCTGGCGCGCATCCCGGGCATCGGCCTGCGCAGCGTGCAGCGCCTGGTGGCATTGCGTCGCGAGCGGCGTATCCGTTACGACGATTTGATTCAACTGCGCTGCGTGCTGGACAAAGCCCGGCCCTTTATCGTCACCAGCGACTATCGCCCGGCGCAGGCAGAACTGCGCAGCGGCCTGTTGCGCGCAAGGCTGCGCGAGCCGCAGGCCCCGGTGCAGATGGGGTTGTGGGGGTGATAGCACTCGACTGCGAAGACTGCTTCGCCACCTGGCGCGACCAGGCCCGGCGCCTGCTCGGCCATGGCATCGACCCTGCCGAAGTCACCTGGGGCCAAGGGCCGATGGACGACCTGCTGGCCGTACCCGCGCCTTTGCCCGAAGGCGACGGGCCGTTTCGTGCCCGCATTCCGGCGGCATTGCTTGCGCAACTGGAACAGGCCAGCCGTTACCGTGGCGAGCAACGCTGGAACCTGTTGTATGAGGTGCTGTGGCGCGTCGCCCACGGCGACCGCACTGCCATGCTGGCGGGTGAGCGCCTGGGCAGCGAGCTGCATCGGCGTATCAAGCAGGTCAGCCGCGAAGCTCATCACTTGCATGCCTTCGTGCGTTTCGTGCCGCTGCCCGAGGCCTTGGCCGAAACGCTACAACTGGACCTGATCGCCTGGCATGAGCCGGCCCATGACATTCTCGACAGCGCCAGCGGCCATTTTGCCGAGCGCCTAGGCCGCCAGCGCTGGCTGATCGCAACGCCGCGTGATGGCATTCGCTACGACGGCAAGGCGCTGGATTACCAGCGCAACTGCCCGCCCCAGTGGCAAGACTGGGCGCGCAACGCCGAAGACCCAGGCGCCGAACTGTGGCTTACCTACTACCGCAATATCTTCAACCCGGCCCGGCTCAACCCCGACGCCCTGCGCCAGCACTTGCCTGGGCGCTTCTGGCGCAACTTGCCCGAAGGGCCGTTGATACCGCAACTGGTCGGCCAGGCCCGCCACGGCAAACAGCGCGACGGGCAAGCGCTGGAAGTCGGCATGCAGCGCGGCAAACAGGTGGCCAAGACAGCCGGGCAGATGGCTGCTGAGTTGTCAGCCCAGCGCTTGGCGAAAACGCCCGCTGCTGGCTAGCGCCAGCACCAGCCCCACCACTGCAACGCTGCCGCCCACCAGGCCAATATCAGCCACGCCCAACTGGCTGCTGACAATACTGCCCAGCAACGCCCCGCCCCCAATGCCGATGTTGTAGATGCCCGAGAACAAGGCCATGGCCACATCGGTGGCATCGCAAGCCAGCTTCAGCGTCTTCGATTGCAGCGCCAGGCTGAAGCTTAGAATCGCGATACCCCACACCATGCTCAGGCCGGCGAACAGGTAGAAGTTGCCCGACAGCGGCAGGAGCAAAAGCAGGCATGCCGCCAGCGCGCCAATCGAACCCACCAGAAAACCCTGTGGGAAACGCTCGCTGTAGCGGCTGAACAGCACCGAGCCCACTACCCCGGCACCGCCGAACAGCAATAGCAGCAGTGTGGTGCGATCGCCGCCAATCTGCGCCACGTGCAGCGCGAACGGCTCGATGTAGCTGTAGGCGGTAAATTGCGCGGTGATCACCAGCGTTACCAGCAAATAAGTAATCACCAGCGCCGGGCGTTTGAACAATACCGGCAGGCTGCGCAGCGAGCCTGAGTTCTGGCTGGGCAACAACGGTAGCGACTTCATCAGGCACAGCATGGTGGCCAGCGCCACCCCGGCAATGCACAGGAACGTCACCCGCCAGCCCAGCGCTTCGCCCACGACCCGGCCCAACGGGATACCCAGGACCATCGCCAGGGTTGTGCCGGTGGCCAGCAGCCCCAGGGCCTTGGCCTGCTGGCCGGGCGGTGCCACCCGCACCGCGAGCGAGGCCGTGATGGCCCAGAACACGGCATGGGACAACGCGATACCGATGCGGCTTACCAGCAGCATGGCGAAACTCTGCGACACCCACGACAACAAGTGGCTGACGATGAACACCACGAACACGAACAGCAGCAGGCGCCGCCGCTCGATGTTGCGCGTCATCAGCATCATCGGCAACGAGGCCAGCGCCACCACCCAGGCGTAGATGGTCAGCATCAGGCCGACCTGGGCGGTGCTCATGTCGAAGCTGCGGCCGATATCGCTAAGCAGCGCGACCGGTACAAACTCGGTGGTATTGAAGATGAACGCCGCCAACGCCAGGGCGATGACGCTAAGCCAGCTGCCGCCACCGGCGGTGGGCGGCATTTGGGTTGGAATCGGACCATTCATGGGTAAAGGCTTTTCTCCACAGACAGGGCAACAGAACGCGCACCCCAGGCGATGATTCAGCCTGGTCGACGCACGGTTTATTGTTGGAAGGATGCCCGCATGGTACGCATCAAGCCTGGGCCTCACAACCGCGCGCGCAGACGGAGTAACATGCACGTTTGCATGGCAACACCCCCTGGTAACAACGCGGAACAAGGAGCGCGATCCGCCCATGGACAAGCAACACCCGCAGCAGCAGTGGCGCGAAGCCGTACTGGCCTACGCCGAAGCCATCAACCACTATGTCGAGCAAGGCCGCAGCCAAGGCTGGGATAATCTCAAAGAGCCCAGCCACGCCAATACCGAGCACTTGCTCCCAGCCTGGCGCGAGGCGCTCGAGGCGATCAACCAGCCTGGCACCAGCGCGGCGCAGCGCCAACAGTTCCGCGAAGCCTGGCCACCGGCGCACCAACCGCTGGTGCCCCTGCTGGACGAACACGGCCAAGGCATCAGCCAGGTGCTGATGCTCGATGACGGCAGCCTGCTGGCGCGGGTCGGCATGCCCTACGAAAGAGGCCAGGTGCTGCGCATCGATGGCGATGTGGTCACCCCCCTGATCGGCGTCGAGCACTTCGGCCGCTGCCCACAGCGTCGGTTCTATGCGCTGGCCAACGATGAGGGCATTCGTGTCACCGACGGCTGGGGCGGCAAGCTGGTAACGCGACTGCCTTGGCCAAATGGGCTCGAAGGTTTGCCGGCCGGCTACCCGTTCGAGCCGCTGGACATGCCGCCACGCCCCAGCGCGCTGATTCCCTTCCCCGATGGGCAGCGGGTGTTGCTGGCCAGCAGCGATGGCATCTTCGTACTTGAAGCCCACGGCGCGACCCGGCTGCTGCCCAGGGGTGACGATATTCTCGAAGAGCTCAACAACGGCACCGACCCGGATGACGTCGGCCTTGGCCTGAGCATGGAGCATGTGGCGATGTCGCCGGACGGGCGCCTGATTGCACTGGGCGAACAGTGCGGGCGGCATCTGGTGCTGGGTGAACAGTTGCAGCGTCTGGCGGTGATTGGCCCGGCCAGCGAGTACCCGCACTTCGCGCTGTTCAACCAGGCCGGCGACCAGGTGCTGTTGAATGCCTGCCATTTCTACCATGGCGCCAGCGTCGGCGTGCGGGTGGCTGACCTGCCAGGGCTGGATACCGACTACTACAGTGAAGATGCCCGAGCACCGCTGTTGCAGGACGGGGCGCGGCTGTATGCGGGGGTGGCGCGCCAGGACGAATACATCGTTGGCGATGCCCACGGTTACCTGCGCGCCTTCGGCGAGGACGGCACCGAGCACTGGCAGCATTACCTGGGGTCGACCATCAGTGCCATGGACATCAGCGCTGATGGCCGCACCCTGGTGGCCGCCAGTTACGCCGGGTTCATCTCGGTCATCGCGCTGGATCGCGGCCGGCCTGCGTGGCAGATCGGCACCGGCAACCACACCGAGGTGCGGCGCTGGCTGTGCTGGAAAGGGTTCGAACAGCCACTGGCTTGGTAAGCCGTGAGGGTGGGGCAGCCTGTGATGGCCCTATCGCAGGCTGTCGCCAGCTCTCATAGGACAAACGCTAACTGACTGATTTACATCGAAACGTGGGAGCGGGCTTGCCCCGCGATAGCGATAGCACTGCCAGCATCGCATCGCGGGGCAAGCCCGCTCCCACGGTGCCCAGTTCTCTGCGCGACAGCGCAGCCCGGAAGGGCTGGGTGATCTCCCACAGGGATCTGGGCAAGACGCCAATATCGCAGCTGACGCGGTCTCTGTGGGAAATTCTGTGGTTATGTACAAGCCTGTTCTCGCCAGACACACCTCTTTGTGGCGCCAGCCTGCGATAGGGCCATCACAGGCGCACTCGGCCTCGCGATCAGGCCTGCAGGGTTGCCATGTCGATGACGAAGCGGTACTTCACATCACCGGCAATCATGCGTTCGTAGGCTTCGTTGATCTGGCGGATATCCAGCATCTCGATATCGCAGGTAATGCCGTGCTCGGCGCAGAATTCCAGCACTTCCTGGGTCTCGGCCACACCACCGATCAACGACCCGGCCAGCACCCGGCGCTGCATCACCAGGTTAGCGGCATGCACCGGCGGCTCGATCGGCTCGATCAGGCCCACCAGAATGTGCACGCCACCAAACGCCAGGGTTTGCAGGTATGGGTTCAGATCGTGTTGCACCGGGATGGTATCGAGCAGGAAATCAAAACGCCCGGCCGCAGCGCGCATCTGCGCTTCGTCGCTGGACACGATCACATGGTCCGCACCTTGGCGGCGCGCCTCTTCGGCCTTGCTTGCCGAACGGGTGAACAGCGTCACCTCGGCGCCCAGCGCCTTGGCGAACTTGATGCCCATGTGGCCCAGGCCACCCATGCCAAGCACACCGACCTTGTGGCCAGGGCCTACACCATGGGCCTTGAGCGGCGAATAGGTGGTAATGCCGGCGCATAGAATAGGCGCGGCGCTGGCCAGGTCCAGGCCCTGCGGGATGCGTAGCACGAAGTGCTCGCTGACCACGATGCTGTTGGAGTAGCCGCCCATGGTGTTGCTGCCATCGACCCGGTCGGGGGTGGCATAGGTCATGGTCGGGCCTTCAAGGCAGTACTGCTCCTCATCCTGGCGGCAGGCTGCGCACTGGCGGCACGAGTCGACCATGCAGCCGACGCCAACCAGGTCGCCAACCTTGTAGCGGCTGACTTCGGCGCCCACAGCGGTAACCCGGCCAACGATCTCGTGGCCCGGCATCAGCGGGTACACCGCGATGCCCCACTCGTTGCGGGCCTGGTGGATGTCAGAGTGACATACGCCACAGTAGAGAATTTCGATGGCCACATCGTCGGCGCGCGGGCTGCGGCGTTCGAAGGTCATGGGAGCCAGAGGGCTGGTTGGGGTTTGCGCGGCATAACCGATGGCTGTGTACATGCAGGGCCTCCTAAAGTGAAACGGTTCAGGCAAACCATTTTGCGCAATCAAGCCGCCCTCGCCCACCGCCGATTCTCCGGTATGCATGCCTGATTCTCCGAACCAGCTAAAAGCTGCTGGCGCTGACCGGCTATTCTGCGAAGATCGCACTGTCCGATTCTCTGCCCCAGGTAGACCATGCACCTGACTCGCCACGTGGATGCCAACGCCACACTCTGCACCCTGATCCGCAGCCTCGCCACCCGCCCCGGCTTCGTGCCCACGGCGCTGCCCGAAGTCCAGGTACTGACTTGGGACCATTACGTGGCCAGCAGCCCGCAGATCTACGAACCCAGCCTGATCATCCTCGCCCAGGGCAGCAAGTTGGCGCGCCTGGGGCCGCGCACCCTCGAGTACGGCGCCGGGCATTATCTGGTGCAGGCGTTGTCAGTGCCGTTCATGTGCGAAACCTTTGCCACCCGCGAGGCGCCGCTGCTGGGCGTCGCCGTGGCCATCGACCGCGCCATGCTGGGCGAACTGGTGCAAAGCATGAACCTGGCGCCAGACCCAGCGGTGCAGGTGCAAACGCCGCAGTCGATGAGCTCGGCAGCGCTGGATGGCGCCATGCGCGCCAGCGTCGAGCGCCTGTTGCACTGCTTGCAAGACCCGCTCGATGCCAAGGTGCTGGGCGCTGCGCGGGTCCGCGAGGTGCTCTATACCGCCCTGCGCGGCCCGCAGGCCGGGGTGTTGCGCGCGCTGGTAGAACAGCAGGGGCACTTTGCCCGCATCGGCGCCGCCATGGCCTACCTACGCGCTCACTACGCCGAACCGCTGGGTGTGGACGAACTGGCTGGGCGCGCCAACATGAGCGTGTCGACCTTCCACGAACATTTCAAACGCGCCACCGACCTGGCCCCCATGCAGTACCTCAAGCGCCTGCGCTTGCTCAAGGCGCAGCAGATGCTGATCGGTGAAGGGCTGGGCGTGGCGCAGGTGGCGCACCGCGTGGGTTACCAGAGCACCTCGCAGTTCAGCCGCGAGTACAAGCGCGAGTTTCAACGTAGCCCGGGGGAAGAGCAGCCGTATCAGAGTTTGCCGGTCTAACTCAGCTTCTCCAAAGTGCGAGTTGCGGCGCGGTTTCAACGCCACTCAGCCATCCAACGCCCACTCGGCCAACGGCAAATAACTCCCCTTGCGCGACTCATACAAGGCAAAGCGCCGCGCATTGAGAAAGAACACCGGCGCTTCTGCGGCCTCGGGCGGCTCGCCGCGATAGTCGCGCGACAAGGTCAGGTGCGGCCGGTACTCGCGACTGGCAACCGCAAACCCCAGCGGCAGCAGTGCCTGCTGTAGCGCATACACCAGTTGCAGCAAGGCCGGCGGGTTCTGCTGTGGCGCCAACACCAACGCGCCAGCGCGTGGCCATGCCTGCAGGCGGTCGAGCACCAGGCGCACGGGCGGCGGGCGGCGCTCCAGCAGCTCTACCGCCGCACAAATCGCCGGCACCTGCGCCGCGTCGATATCGCCCAGAAACAGCAAGGTCACATGGAAATTGTCAGCCGGCACGGGCTTGCCACTGCGCAAGGCCAGACCGCGGCGCCAATGGGCCAGGTCGCGGCGCTGGGCATCACTGATGGGCAGTGCAAAAAACAGCCGTTTGAAGGGGGCGCCGCTGGGACGTTGCTCCTGAGCCATCGGTTGCTCCTTTAGGGCGTGGGGGTTGAAACGATTGCGCTATCTGTAGGCCATTAGCCCTAAGTCGCCCGGATTTATCTTAACAAGACCCAACTCGAAGTTTATGCTGGCGGGCTAGAGCCATGGCGCATGGCCATTTTTTGACAAGTAAACGTCCATGAAAATTGCACTCGTACTGATCTTCGCCCTCTCCATCGCCTATGTTCACTTGCGCGGCCGGGTGCGGCACAAGCTGACCCGCCAGCTCGGTGACCATTCAAGCTTCCTCGCCCCGATCAACAGCTTCCTCTACCTGTTTTCCAAGCTGCCGGCCAAGCCTTACCTGCCGGTCGAGGCGTTCCCCGAGCTGCAGCCGCTCAAGGACAACTGGCAGGAAATCCGTGCAGAAGCCCAGCAACTGCTGCAGGCAGGCGAAATCAAGAAGTCCGAGAACTATGACGACGTTGGCTTCAACTCGTTCTTCAAGACTGGCTGGAAGCGCTTTTACCTGAAATGGTACGGCGAGAGCCACCCTTCGGCCACCACCCTGTGCCCACGCACCACAGAGCTGCTGCAGGGCATCGGCACGGTCAAGGCGGCGATGTTCGCCACCCTGCCGCCCGGCGCCAAACTGGTCCGCCATCGCGACCCTTACGCAGGCTCCTATCGGTACCACCTGGGCCTGGACACGCCGAATGACGACGGCTGTTACATCAATGTCGATGGCGAAAAATACGCCTGGCGCGATGGCGAAGCGGTGATGTTCGATGAAACCTACATCCACTACGCCGCCAACACCACCGAGCACAACCGCATCATCCTGTTCTGCGACATCGAACGCCCGCTCAAGTACCGCTGGGCCACGGCGTTCAACCGCTGGTTCAGCCGCAACGTCATGGCCGCTGCCGCCGCACCCAACGACGCCAATGACAAGACCGGCGGCATCAACCGCCTGTTCACGCGCATCTACAAGATCCGCGAGCGTGGCAAAGCGTTGAAGAAGCGCAACCGCACCCGTTACTACCTGGAGAAATGGGCAGTGGTCGCAGCCCTGGTGCTGGTGTTCATTTACATCTGAGCCTGCCCACAAGCTTGCGATGGGCCGCAGTGCGGCCCAGACTGCACGGCCCCGCCCGCACAGGTAGCCCCATGATCCACATACGCCCAATGACCGCGGACGACTTTCCGCGTTTCTGGCCCACCTTTGAGGCCATCGTCCAAGCCCGCCAGACCTACGCCTTCGACCCCACCCTGAACCAGGAGCAAGCCCGCCAGCTGTGGCTGGATGCGCCTCTGCATACCTGGGTGGCGGAAGATGACGGCGAATTGCTGGGTTCGTACTACCTGAAGGCCAACGCTGCCGGCCCCGGCAGCCATGTCGGCAACTGCGGCTACATGGTGTGCGAGAACGCGCGTGGGCGCGGTGTGGCCCGCATCATGTGCGAACACTCGCAGAAGCTGGCGCGCCAGGAAGGGTTTCTGGCGTTGCAGTTCAACTCGGTGGTGGCCAGCAATGAGGTGGCCGTGGCGCTGTGGCACAAGCTTGGCTTCGAAACGGTCGGGCGCCTGCCCAAAGCCTACCGGCATGCCCAGCTAGGGCTGGTGGACTGCCTGGTGATGTACAAGTGGCTGGCCGACGAGCCGGTGGTGGAAAAGCCTGCGCTGCTGATCGGGCGCAAGAACATTGAAGCGCGGGTGTCGCGCCGCCGCGGGCGCTAGGGCTGCGATAACACGCGGGCCTCTGCAGTGAACAGCAGGCCCGTGTGCAATGGCCTTAGAACGCCAGGCCGACTTTGACGCCGAACTCGTCGCGCTTGAGGGTGGTGTTGTCCAGCACCGGCGAATCACCGTCAGCCTTGTATTCGGTGCGGGTGTAATACACGCCCGCCTGCACCGGCATGCCGCCCTGGCGGTTCATCAGCAGGCTGACTTCAGCGTACGGGTTGGTGCGGTCCTTGGTATCGACGCTGTCGCTGCCGAAGTCATCCACTTTCAAACGTGCCCGACCGTCGATGCTGCGGCGCGCGCCCACTTCGACACGCAGGGTCGAGGTGTCGAACTGGTGGTTGTAGCCCAGCGCGGCCTTGGCAAACGGCGATTTGTAGGTCAGGCGTGTATCCAGGTCGTTGATCTCGGGCTCGAAGCGCGTCCAGCTATAGCCACCGCCCACCACCACATCGACAGCGTTGCGCGTATCCAGCGCAGCACGCCAGCCGAGGTCCACGTCAACCTGGGCTTCTTTGAGCTTGTTGTCGTTTTTCTTGCCGAACTTGGCTTCGCCGCCCAATTGGTAGATCAACCCCGATTCGGCAGTCATCTTGTTGCCGAAGTTGGCGAACACCCCGCCCTGGCCCATGTGGGATTTGTCGGACTCGCTACCGCCTTCGAACTTGAACGTGTCATACGAGCCGAGCAGGCCGAAGGTGAACAGCGGGTCGGTTGGGGCGGCGCTGGCGGCCAGTGGGGCGCCGAGCAGCGCGAGCAGGCAGGCGTGACGCAGCGGGTTGCGGGTAAGCATTGGCGACGGTCTCCATGACGGTAAAGGTTTGACGAACGAGCGCTTCGAGACCACACAACTTGAAAAAGTTCGGAAAAAATTCAGCAAAAGCCGATAAATCATTGCTGTGTCACATATTTGTGTCTGGCGTACTGGCGTCGGGCCTCTTTACACATTGCCCATCGCTGCGAACCCGTGGCATAGATAGCTGCCCACCCCGCCTGCACCTTGTCTTTCAGGAGCCCGCCCCATGAGTAATTCCCCCTACGTCCCGCCCAAGGTCTGGCGTAACGAAGCGACCGCCGGTGGCCAGTTCGCCAGCATCAACCGCCCCGTTGCCGGCCCCACCCATGAAAAACCGTTGCCGGTCGGCAAGCAGCCGCTGCAGCTGTACTCGTTGGCAACACCCAACGGGGTCAAAGTCACCATCTTGCTTGAAGAGCTGCTCGCCCTTGGCCATAGCGGCGCAGAATACGACGCCTGGCTGATCCGCATCGGTGATGGCGATCAGTTCGGCAGCGGCTTTGTCGGGGTCAACCCGAACTCGAAGATCCCTGCCCTGCTCGACAGCAGCGTGCAGCCAGCGGTCCGGGTGTTCGAGTCGGGCTCGATCCTGCTGTACCTGGCCGAAAAGTTCGGCGAGCTGCTGCCCACCGACCTTGCCGCACGCACCGAAACCCTCAACTGGCTGTTCTGGCAGATGGGCGCGGCGCCCTACCTGGGGGGTGGTTTTGGCCACTTCTATGTGTACGCGCCCGAGAAGATCGAATACGCCATCAACCGCTTCAGCATGGAAGCCAAGCGTCAGCTCCATGTCCTCGAACGGCGCCTTGTAGAAAGCCCGTACCTGGGCGGCGAGCACTACAGCATTGCCGATATCGCCGTGTGGTCATGGTACGGTCAGCTGGTGCTTGGCAACCTGTATGGCGCGGCTGAGTTCCTTGCGGTACACGAGTACCCCAACGTGCAGCGCTGGGCCAATACCATCGCGCAACGCCCGGCAGTGCAACGCGGTACGCGGGTCAACCGCACCTGGGGCGATGAGCAAAGCCAGGTGCCGGAACGCCACTCGGCGGCCGACCTGGGCTAACCCGGCAAGCGGCCAGCGGCGCGGCTAACGCAGCGCGCCGCAGCCCAGCAATGCCGCGCTGCAACGAAGCATTTCCCCCCTGCATGCCTGCGTTCGACAGGGCCTTCTTGCTACACTCGCCGCCATGATTTTCCACCTGCACAACTGTGGTGACAGCATGATCGAGGTAACCGAGGTTTCCATCGCCGAACTGCGCGAGGCGCTGCAGAGCGGGCGCACGACAGCCGTTGAACTGGTCAAGGCCTACCAGGCGCGCATCGACGCCTACGACGGCATAAACACACCGACCGCACTCAACGCGGTGGTGGTGCGCAACCCACAGGCGCTCGAAGAGGCCCAGGCCTCCGACGCCCGTCGCGCTCAGGGCAAGACCCTCGGGCCGCTGGACGGCATCCCCTACACCGCCAAGGACAGCTACCTGGTCAAGGGCCTGACTGCGGCATCCGGCAGCCCGGCATTCAAAAACCTGGTGGCCCAGCGCGACGCATTCACGGTCGAGCGCCTGCGCGCTGGCGGCGCCATTTGCCTGGGCAAGACCAACATGCCGCCGATGGCCAACGGCGGCATGCAACGCGGCGTCTATGGCCGCGCCGAAAGCCCGTACAACGCCGCCTACCTGACCGCACCGTTCGCCTCCGGCTCCTCTAATGGCGCCGGCACCGCGACCGCCGCAAGCTTCAGTGCCTTTGGCCTGGCTGAAGAAACCTGGTCCAGCGGCCGCGGCCCTGCCTCGAACAACGGCCTGTGCGCCTATACTCCGTCGCGTGGCGTAATCTCGGTGCGCGGCAACTGGCCACTGACGCCGACCATGGATGTGGTGGTGCCGTTCGCCCGCACCATGGCCGACCTGTTGGAAATCCTCGACGTGGTGGTGGCCGACGACGCCGACAACCGCGGCGATTTGTGGCGCTTGCAGCCATGGGTGCCGATCCCGTCGGCATCCAGTGTGCGCCCTGCTTCCTACCCGGAGCTTGCGGCGGGCACCGAGCCGCTCAAGGGCAAGCGCTTTGCGGTACCGCGCATGTACATCAACGCCGACCCAGAAGCTGGCACCGCCGAAAAACCCGGCATCGGCGGCCCGACCGGCCAGCGCATACACACCCGCGCCAGCGTTATCGAGCTGTGGCAGCAGGCGCGCCAGGCGCTGGAAGCAGCAGGCGCCGAGGTGGTTGAAACCGACTTCCCGCTGGTGTCCAACTGCGAGGGCGACCGCCCGGGCGCCCCTACCGTGTACAACCGTGGCATGGTCAGCAAAGCCTTCCTGCATGACGAACTGTGGGAATTGTCCGGCTGGGCCTTCGATGACTTTCTGCGCGCCAACAACGACCCGGCCCTGAACCGCCTGGCGGACGTCGACGGCCCGCAGATCTTCCCCCACGACCCAGGCACTTTGCCCAACCGTGAAGACGACCTGGCCGCCGGCATGGACGAGTACGTCAACATGGCCAAGCGCGGCCTGAAGCGCTGGGACCAGATTGAAACCCTGGCCGACGGCCTGCGGGGCCTTGAGGCTACGCGCCAGCTCGACCTCGAAGCCTGGATGGACGCCCACGGCTTGGATGCGGTGCTATTCCCAACCGTGGCCGACGTCGGCCCCGCCGACGCCGATGTGAACCCCGCCTCGGCCGATATCGCCTGGAGCAACGGGGTGTGGGTGGCCAACGGTAACCTGGCGATCCGCCACCTGGGCGTACCGACCGTCACCGTGCCAATGGGCGTCATGGCCGATATTGGCATGCCGGTTGGCCTGACCTTCGCTGGCCGCGCCTATAGCGACAACAATCTGTTGAAATTTGCCGCTGGCTTCGAGGCCACCGGCTCGCGGCGCATGATCCCACCGCGCACGCCCAAGCTGGCATAAACCGGCGTCGGCTGGCCCAGTTGGAATAATCAACAAATGGTGGAATAATCACCAAAATGTTGAACTGGGCTAGCCCGCATGTCCCCCGCCGAACAACGCCACCTCACCTTCACTGTGCTCAAGGCCAGCCTTCAGGCCTTGGGCAGTGTTGCGCCGCGCAACGTCGAAATTCTTCTACACGACCTGGACAACCCCGAACATTCGGTGGTGGCAATTGCCAATGGCCATCTTTCCGGCCGCCAGGTCGGCAGCCCGATCCTCGCGGCCCCGGAGCAGGACCAAGGCTTCAAGGCCTTGATGCAGGCGGGCCACGGCGAGCCCGGTGACGGCCCGGTGGTGTTGCCCGACTACCCCACCACCGTCAAAGGCCGCAGCCTGCGTAGCGCCACGGCGATTTTCCGCGATAGCAGCGGCCACCCGTTCGCCAGCCTGTGCATCAACACCGACATCACCGGGCTCGAGGCTGCCAAGGCGTTCCTGCAGCACTTCGAACCACTCGGCGCTGCACCTGCGGCAGCGGCCAACGAGCCGGCTGATATGGCTGAGCTGATGGCCGAGATCATCCAGGCCTCGCTGCACAGCAGCGGCCAGGGGCGCATGAACAAGCAGGCCAAGGTCGAGGCCGTGCGGGTGATGCAGGACCGCGGCCTGTTCATCGTCAAAGGCGGCGTCGAGAAAGCCGCCGAGGCGCTCGGCGTGACGCGCTACACCATCTACAACTACCTGGAACAGCTGCGCGGCGAATGTGCGCCGGCAGATCGTACATAAGGATTGAAGCTTCATGCCCTTGCACATCCAAACGCCATTGATCGAATCCCGCCCGCTGTCGTTGACTGCCGGTAGCGCCGTCTGGCTGAAGCTCGAAGCTCTGCAACCGTGCGGCTCGTTCAAGTTGCGCGGGGTCGGCCACGCCTGCGAAGTGCACCACGCCCGTGGTGCGCGTCACCTGGTGTCGTCTTCGGGTGGAAATGCCGGGCTGGCGGTGGCCTACGCCGGGCGCCAACTGGGCATGGCTGTCACGGTGGTGGTGCCGGAAACCACCAGCGAACGGGCACGCGAACTGCTGCGCCTGGAAGAAGCCAAGCTGGTGGTGCACGGCAGCTCATGGCAAGAGGCCAACGCTCACGCGCAAACGCTGCTGGGCCCGGGCGATGCGTTCATTCATCCATTCGACGACCCACTGCTGTGGGCCGGGCATGCCAGCATGGTCGATGAAGTGGCAGCCGCTGGCCTCAAGCCCGACGCAGTGGTGCTGTCGGTGGGCGGCGGCGGGTTGCTCAGCGGCGTGGTGCAGGGTTTGCAGCGTAATGGCTGGCACGATGTGCCGGTGCTTGCGGTGGAGACTGAAGGCGCCGCCTCGCTGCATGCCGCGATGGCTGCCGGGCACACGGTGCAACTGCCGTGTCTAAGCTCTGTGGCTACCTCGCTGGGCGCCAAGCGGGTCGCCGAACAGGCGCTGGCGTGCACCCGCGAACACCCGGTTCACAGCCACCTGGTCAGTGACCGTGAGGCGCTGCTGGCCTGTGAGCGGCTGCTGCATGACCACCGCTTGCTGGTGGAGCCTGCATGCGGCGCGGCCTTGGCCTTGCTGGAGCGGCCTGAGGTGCTGGCCGGGTATCGGCGGGTGCTGGTGATTGTTTGCGGGGGGGCTACGGCGACACTTGGGCAGATCCGTAGCTGGTTGGGGTAATCATGAGGCTTTGCTCATGCACAAGCCTGTGAAGACCTCATCGCAGGCTGGCGCCAACTTGTAGGGTAAAACTTGAAGGGAGGAGGAGGCAGGAAGCCAGCTTCTGACTGTTCACAGGGGCTAGAAGATGATCGGCGAAACCCTTTTCGCGCCCCTCAAGCCAGTGACCTCAAGGCGCTCCAAGCGCCATCCCCCCCATTCGAATACCGATTGTGAAAATTTTGTAAATTTTCCAGTCGACTGGACTGTTCCAGCCGGTCCTTTCCTGACAAACTTATTGCCAATCGTTCTCATACGCACTAGCAATAAGGATACGTCCGGCATGTCCCGCCCCACTTCCCGCCGTTGCACGCCCGCACGCAGCCTGCTGGCCATGGCAATCTGCATGGCAACCATCACCTCGGTAATGGCCGACGAACCCGCCAACGGCAACGCACCAGGCGTGCTCGAACTCGGCGCCACCGCGATCAACGACAGCAGCCTGGGCAGCACCACCGAAGGGTCGCAGTCGTACACCACCGGCAATATGTCCACCGCCACCAAGCTGCCACTGAGCATGCGCGAGACTCCGCAGGCGGTCACCGTCATCACGCGCCAGCGCATGGATGACCAGAACATGAGGAGCATCAACGACGTGGCCAAGTACACGCCGGGATTGTTCCTCAACCAGTCCAGCGGCCCCGGCCGGCAGACCTACACCGCCCGTGGCTTTGACGTCGACAACATCATGTACGACGGCATTCCCAGCTCGTACTCCGGCTGGGAAGTCGGCGCGCAGCCCAACCTTGCAATGTTCGACCGCGTCGAAGTCGTGCGTGGCTCGACGGGCCTTGTTACCGGCGCCGGCACCCCTTCGGCGGCCATCAACCTGGTGCGCAAGCGCCCGTTGGCAGAACAGAAAGTCACCCTCACCGGCGCCGCCGGCAGCTGGGACAACTACCGTGGCGAGCTGGATGCCTCCAGCCCACTCAACGACGAGGGCACCCTGCGTGGCCGCGTGGTGCTCTCGTACAACCCGAGCAACAGCTTCCGTGACGGGCAGAAAGAGGACCACGGCCTGTTCTACGCCGTGACCGAAGCCGACCTGAGCGACGACACCACCCTGACCCTTGGCTTCTCCCATCAGAAGGACAAGACCAATTCCTTCTGGGGTTCCATCCCGGTCGGCCTGGACGGCCATCACCAGGACCTGCCGCGTTCGTACAACCCGGCCACCGACTGGGAAAAGAAAGACCAGGAGATCAACACCCTGTTCGCCGAGCTGCGCCATCAGTTGGTCAATGACTGGAAGCTGCAGGTCAACACCACCTACAGCCAGCAACATGCGCTGTTCCGCGGCTCGTATCAGTCACGTTGGTCGGGGCCTGCGCTAAGCCGCACGGTCTACCAGTCTGGCTACGATGAAACCCAACTGGGCCTGGACGCCTTTGCCAGCGGCCCGTTCCAGGCCTTTGGCCGCACCCATGAACTGGTACTAGGCAGCAGCAAGCGCGTCTACGACGTTAATATGCACGACTACGACAAGTACCTTCGCAACTACCCACTCAACGGCGCCAAGCCCAACTTCAAGCATGTTGGCAACAGCCGCTCCGTCATCGACCAGGAAGGCGTCTACGCCACCACCCGGTTGAGCCTGGCCGACCCGCTGAAGCTGATCCTCGGCGGCCGTGTGGACTGGTACGACTACGACCAACATGACGGCGACGGCCGTGCCGACTACAAGGTAACCCGCAATATCACCCGTTACGGCGGCCTGATCTACGAGCTGGACGACCACCACTCGGTGTACATGAGTTACACCGACATCTTCACTCCGCAAAGCGGCAGGGATGGCAGTGGCACGCCGATCGTGCCGATCGTAGGCAAGAACTACGAGGTGGGCATCAAAGGCGAGTATTTCGACGGCGCACTCAACGCCAGCCTGGCGGTGTTCCGCATCGATCAGGAAAACCGCCAGGTGGAAGTCACGATACCGCGCTGCCCGCAGCAAACCTGCTACCGCGCCTCGGGTGAAGTCAGAAGCCAAGGTATAGATGCCGAACTGCAAGGCGCACTGACCGAGAACTGGCAACTGGGCGCGGGCTACACCTACGCCCGCGTGCACACCATCAAGGACAGCTCAAACCCAGATTCGGTGCACAAACCGCTGAACTCCGATACCCCGGAGCACCAGTTCAAGCTGTTCACCACCTACCGCTTCCAAGGCCCGCTGGAGAAGCTGCGCGTGGGTGGCGGAATGACCTGGCAAAGCCGCATGTACAACGATTTCGCGGTCAACGATGGCAGCACCTACCGCCTCAAACAGGGCGCGTATGCGGTCACCGACCTGATGGCCGGCTATCAGGTCAGCCAGCACCTGGACCTGCAGCTCAACGCCAACAATATCTTCGACAGGAAGTACTACTCGGCTATCTCCAAGTCGATCGTCTACGGCGGTGACGTTTTTGGCGACCCACGCAACTTCATGCTGACCGCCAAGTACACCTTCTGAGGCCTGCCAGGCGCATGGACGCGCCTGCCCTCAAGTCCGAAGCGCACGCGCCGATACAGGCCCAAGCCCTGATGGGCGCCTCCGTTTCTGACATTTCAAGGATGAACCATGTTGCGCCGCACCCTGCCCGCCATCCTGACGCTGCTGCTAGCCCTGCTGGCCGTTGGCTGCAGCACCACCAACCCTCAAGCTGAAGCTACACCCGCGCTAGGCCCACGCCTGCCCCTGAGCGAAGCTCGCCAGGCCTGGATCGCACGCATTCTGGCCCAAGACCCGCTGTACACCCAGACCAGCCAGCCAGCACCGCGCCAAAGCAACGCGCAGATCGTCGCCAAGCACCGTGCCGAGCGCAGCCTCGACTTGCCGGATGCCTACTGGGCGACGTGGAAGGACAACCTCGATGCGTTCAACGCCGATGCTGCGCAGCACAAAGAGGCCCAGCGCCAGCGCTACATCAGCACCTTCATCGACCAGCTCAACCGCGCTGACGACCTGACCCTGGAGCGGCTCGCCGAAGCCCCCGGCGACCTCGACCCGGCCAGCAGCCGCGCCTGGAAGAACCGCCTGATCGAGCGCTACTCGCGCTACATCATCGACTCCGAACTGGACCGCCCGATCATCGACGCACACCTGCAACGCATGGCGCTGATGGACCGCCACTACGGCGTTTGCGCAAAAGACCCGGACTGCTGGGACAGAGCGCCGCAGCCGTAGGGTTTGACGCGCGCCAGCGTAACGTTCAAGGTCGACCCTTCGTGCTGGACACCAGCCCCCCTGACACGGAGAGCGACATGCATTTCGACCTGATCCAGAGCCTGAGCCTGGCCGGCAAGCGCGATGTGCCCAATGACGACCGCATCGGCTGTGGCGAACACCATGCCTGGGTGATTGACGGCGCCACCGACCTGGGCGAACCCGGCCTGCTCGGCGCACGCGGCGGCGCTGCCTGGCTGGCCAGCGCTGCACAACGCGCCTTCAGCGGCGCATCCGGGCCTTTGCCGAGTATGTGCGACAGCGTGTTCGAGCGCCTGGCCGAGGACTTTGCCCGCGACCGTCAGCGCGAGCCACTGGCAGCCTGGGAACTTCCGCGTGCAGCCTTTGCCGCTGTGGCGCTGGAAGACCAGCAGTTGGTCTGCGCGCACTTGGCCGACTGCGTGGTACTGCACCGCAGCGCCAGCGGTATCGCCTTCCTCACCCCGGAGCCAGACCGCCAGGCAGAACGTGCCGAAGCTGCGGCACTGGGCCCCGGCACCGGCGCCTACGGGGTCCGCACACCCGCCGTACTGGCCGACCGCCGCGCAGCCCGCGAGCGGCCTCGGGCGGTCCTTGGGGTTGACCCACAGTTGGCACGTTCAGGCACGCTCTATAGCCGCGTGGCGGTTGCGCTTGGCGATGATGTGCTGCTGATGAGCGACGGTTTTGCGGCGCTGTTCGACACCTACCAGGCCTTTGACCCGGCGGGTTTCGTCGAGCGCTTGCTGGCCTGCGGCCTGGATGACCTGGCCCGCACCCTGCGCGATATCGAACAGCAAGACGCAGCCTGTGTGCGCTACCCACGGTTCAAGATGAGTGATGACGCTTCGGCGATATGGTTGCGGGTGGGCTGAGAAGTTCGCAGCACTTAGGCAGCCAGTAGCAAGAACGCCTATCATTATTGCCAGTAGACGGAGTGCCCTTTCACCCGCGTAATAACAGCTTCCCTACCAAGGACCTGGCAATGGAAGACGCAACGCTGTTCTGGAAGATTGCCGAGGGTGAGCATGCCTGCCCCCATGCATCGTCACTGCTGGGCTGGGAGTTCATTCTCTATGAGCGGGAAAAGAACCAGGTCAGAGTGCGTTTCCATGCCTCCAAAGCCCTGACTACCCCACTTGAGTGCATTCAAGGCGGCATGCTCGGTGCCATGCTGGATGACTGCATGGGCTCGGCGGTCTTTGCAGCGCTTGGGGCGCACGATGTGGGCTTGGTGGTGCGGATCGAAACACAGTTGCTGCGCCCGGCATTTCCAGGGCATATCGCAGGCGTGGGCAAGGTCACCAAGAAACTCAAGGACCGGCGCTACACCAGCGGCATGCTGCTCGATGAAGCGGGCAATCTGCTGGCTACTGGCAAGGCCTGTTACAAGATCGTTCGCATGCCGCGCGAGGGGGTCATGACGCCGCGCAGTTGAACAATGCTCTAGCGCGGCAGGTGCACAGCCTGGCGTCGCCCCAGGCTGCGATAACCCAGGCCGAGCACAGCCAGTGCCAGCACTACCAGTAGCGCTACCAATTCACGGCTGTAGCGCGCAGCCCACGCCGGCAGGCCCACCACCTCGCGATAGACCTGGATATCCGCATTGCCGTTTGCATCGTGAATACCGATGCCGCCCTGGCGGATCTGTGAGTAGTCCGCGTCGAAGTACACCCACACCCGCGCAGTGCCTGCCGCGGCAATGGCTGGAATCTCGACGCTGTTGACTGGCGCCTGGATCAGCGTGTCATTGCCGGTATCGTCGCGCACCTGTACCAAGCCTTTGGCCGGCAGGCGGATCTGCACGGCTGTCACCGGCGCCTGGCGAGGGTTGACCAGCTCGATCAAGAGCCCTGTGCGGTGATCCACAAGCCCGGCTTCGAACGGCCTGGCGAACAGTTGCAGGTAGGGCGCCTGGGCCAGTTCGACCAGTTTTTCGAGCTGGCCGTGGTCAAGGGCAGCGCCGCCGATATCGCCGATACGGGCCTGCAGACGCTCGTACTTGAGCAAGTCATTGGCCTGGCTGATGCGCTCGTTGAACTGCCCAGGGTAAGTCAGATGGGTGTAGGTGAGGCGCGCTTGCAGGCGGTCGTCCTTGCTCGACAGCCCGTAGACCACGCCAGCGCTGGCCGCGACGACCAACAAAGCAACGAGGGCTTTCCCGACTTTTTCCCAGCTCACCTTGGGGTTCCTTGTTTGTCTGGCGGTGATTGAAACGTAATGGCTGGCAAAGGGTGCCAAGAACGGCAGGCGGGGGCAAGCTTTCCCCGCTCTGCCATGGATGCTGATGCCGGGGTGGATCAGGAGAAGATGGTGTGGTGCTCGGCCGCGAAGTCCCCTGCTGCGAGGATCGGTTGCAGGTACACCTGGTAGTCGTCCCAGGTTTCGAACAGCGCCGTATGGGGGATGAAGTCCTCGCCGTCTGCGGTGATGTTGAGCAGGATCACCCCCTCACCTTTGCGCACGATCTCCCGCGCGGTGGCTGCAAACGGGGCGTGGGTGATGAGATAGCCCAGCGCCACCAGGCCGAGCACAGAGCCCTTCTGCGCGGCGCTGGCGCGTAGCAGGGGTTCTTCGGGGGCGTCGGACAGCAGCAGCGTCAGGGTGTGCAGATGGCGGGCCGCATCCTCGACCGAGGCGGCGATCTTGCTGCCATGCTGCAGGGCCTCTTCGGCACGCGGGCGGGCGATGATGTTCTCGTGGGCAAAATGGTCGTAGGACGTGAGCAGTATCGTGCCGAGCGTCGATGGGTTCCGTGGGAAATGACGGGCCTGTTCCATGTGCACACTCCTCGGGTAGGGATAACTCATCAGAGCACGGCGGGGGCGAAACGCCAAGGGTTGATCGCGGTGGCGGACGGGGTCCCCAGGGTGGCGGCCCCGGCGGCCCTTGTCGCGGGCTGTTGCCAGCTTCCACAGGAATCTGCGTCAAACCTCAATATCGCGGCTGCAAAAGGGCTCTTTGGGAGATTCCATGGTTTTGTACAAGCCTCCTCTCGCCTGACATATCTCTTTGTGGCGAGCGGGCTTGTCCCGCGTTGGGCTGCGTAGCAGCCCTGAGGATTACCCTTGGGTTTTCAGGACTGCTGCGCAGCCCAACGCGGGACAAGCCCGCTCGCCACAACTCTCTATCGTTTCCCACAGGATTGGGTCCAACCAGCAATGTTGCGGTTGAGCACAGCCTCCGTGGGAGCTATCGCGCGCTTAGAAGCCAGATCAAGATCCAGAGCCTGCGCGCCGCTTGACCCACCGCGCTCGCCCACCCATGCTTGCTCCTGCAAGATGCCAGCCCCCGCGCCACCTCAACACGGATCGTCCCGCAATGACCCTGCTCTACCTCAAGCTCGTCGTCACCCCTTTATTGATGTGGGCGGTGTCCCTCGCCTCGCGCCGTTGGGGCGGTTTACTGGGTGGGCTGCTATCAGGGTTGCCGATTACCTCGGCGCTGGTCATGACTTTTCTGTGCCTGGAACAGGGCAACGGCTTCGCCCTTGGCGCTGTTCCCGGCGCACTCGGCGGCCTCGCGGCCGTGCAGGCCACCTACACCTGCTATCTATATGCCACCCGCCGTCTCGGGATTGCTGGCGCGGCGCTGCTGTCACTGATGTTCTACGCCGTGGCCGGGTATGCCTTTACCCATTGGGGCAGCCCGTACCTGTCGGTTGCCGTGGCCCTGCTGCTGATTGTCGTGCTGATCCGCGCCACCGGCCGCGAGCCTGGCCCCGACGCCCTGGCCACACCGCGCCACCGCTACTGGGAAATCCCCCTGCGCATGGTCGCCGCTACTACCCTGCTGATGGTCACAACCAGCCTCGCCAGCTGGTTGGGGCCTGCCGCCAGCGGCATTCTGGCGCCGATCCCAGTCATCGCGTGGCCGCTGGTGGTTTTCGCCCAACTACAAAACGGGCGCCCCGGCATGGCGATGATGATTCGGGGCAACGCCATCGGCGCCGTCGGCGTGATCGCGTTCTACCTGACCGTGGCGGGGATGCTCGAAAGCACCGGTATCGCGCTCACCATCCCCCTCGCCGTTGCTCTGGCCGTCGCCCTGACGGTGGCGCTGGCGACCCTGTTGCGCAAGCGCCGCGCCGCCCATTGATCGGAACCATACAATGACCACACCACTGCCCTGCAAGGCCCCCTCCGTGCACGCCGTTGCCCCACCGTGCTCCACGCAATCGCCCTACAACTTGTTCAAACGCCTTGGCATGTTCGTCTTGGCAGTCGGCCTCTACGTGCTGGGCAATCTGCTGGCTGCGGTGCAGGCCGGCGCCCTCAGCGGCAACGCGCAATTCAGCAACCAGCAACTGCTCAACGGCATCGCCTACGCCGGCGTTGGATTACTGCTGCTGTACTACCTGCAAAATCGTCGCCAGGGCTTTACTCGCGCCTTTGCCGGGCACACGCTGCAACGGCCCCTGCGCAACGGGCTGCTGGCCACCACGGCGGTCTACGTGCTGTGTGGGGTGGTGATGGCGCTGTTCGATATCCCCGACGAAAGCTTCATGCTGACCTTCTTCGATGGCCTCGATCGCAGCCAGATCGTACTGCTGTGCATCAGCCTGGTGATCTTCCCGCCATTGGCCGAAGAGCTGCTGTTCCGCCACTTCCTCATGCGTTTGCTGCCGTGGGAGCGCAGTACCGTATGGAAATGGCTGAGCATCGTGCTGAGCACCGTGTTGTTTGCCGCCATTCACACCCAGTACGAGCAGGCGATCACCATGATGGCGCTGGTGGCGGTCGGCTTCGTGCTGGCCGTGGCACGCATCGCGAGCGGTGGCTTGCTGGTGCCGGTACTGATTCATGCGTGCGCCGAGGTGCTGGCGTTGCTCGGCTATGTGCTCAATGCCTACATGGGCTGAGCTACCGGCAAAAGTTACACGCAGCCGATGGAACATCCGCGCCGTGGCGCCCTCCCACAACAATGCAGCGCGAATCGCGCTGCATTGAAACACTAGGAGGACCGACCCGCATGAACAAAATCCTGATGGTGCTGACTTCCCACGACCGACTCGGCGATACCGGCAAGAAAACCGGGTTCTGGCTCGAGGAGTTTGCAGCGCCTTATTTCGCGTTCATCGACGCCAATGCCAAAGTCACCCTCGCCTCGCCCAAGGGCGGCCAGCCGCCGCTGGACCCAAAGAGTGACGAGCCGGACGCCCAGACCGACGCCACCGACCGCTTCCGCTCCGACCCCGCCGCGCAAAACGCACTCGCCAACACCCTGCCCCTGGCGCAAATCGACCCCTACGATTTCGATGCCGTGTTCTACCCAGGCGGCCACGGCCCACTGTGGGACCTGGCCGAGGACAAGCATTCCATCACCTTGCTCGAAGCGTTCTACGCGGCCAACAAGCCCATTGCAGCGGTTTGCCACGCGCCAGGGGTGCTGAAAAACGTGCATGCCCCCGAAGGCCATCCGGTGGTCCAAGGCAAGCGCGTTACCGGGTTCACCAATACCGAGGAAGAGGCCGTGGGCCTGACGCAAGTGGTGCCGTTTCTGGTCGAAGATATGCTCAAGGCCAACGGTGGGGTGTACAGCAAGGAAGCGGACTGGGCTGTCCACGTGGTCGAAGATGGCCACCTGATCACCGGGCAGAACCCGGCCTCGTCTGAAGACACCGCCAAGGCGCTGCTCGGACGCCTGGCCCAAGAGCCGTAACAGGCCTCGATAAAGAGGCCCATGATGCCGAGATCGGGCCGCCTAGCGGCTCGATCTCGGTAGCAAACAGTTGCCACATCCAATTCCCGCGCAACGTCCGTTGCAGCTTTTCGGCCAACCCGTCGACCTCTTCGCTGCCAACCTGGCAGGGCTCATTCCACTTCTGCAATCAGCTTTGCCGGGGAAACACCCAGGCATTGAACATCTTGTCGGCAGCATTCATCTGATAACAATAAATATTGCGCTAGTACAAATCCTTCTCATTCAAATGTACAGTTCGCGCGCTACTGCTGACTGCCACGGCGCGCTAGCGTGAAGGATCACAGAAAGTCCTCCGCCTTGCGCACACACAAGAAGATCAAAGGATGTTCCTTCGTCATGCGCCAGGTTACACACCCAAGCCCCGAACGTTTCACACAACGCCCCGCCTTCAGCCTTACCGCACTAGCGCTGGCCATGGCCAGCCTGGGCTCAGGCAGCCTGCATGCCGCTGAGGCCAACCGGGCCCCCGCAACTGTGCCGGTGGAAATCGAAGCCACCAACGTTACCGGGCAAAGCGTCGAACAGCCCACCGAGCATGTGGTCGGCTATGTCGCCAAACGCAACATGAGCGCTACCAAGACCGATACGCCAATCATCGAGACGCCCCAGTCGCTGTCGGTGGTGACAAGCGACGAGATGCGCGACCGCCAGGCAGAAACCATGGCCCAGGCGCTGAGTTACACCCCAGGGTTCACCGCCAGCTCCACCGCCTTCAACCGCACTGCAGACCGCTTCCGCATCCGCGGCTTCTCGGTCGAATCCGCCACCGGCGGCTCGCTGCGCGACGGCCTGCGCCTGCAAAACAATTCCTACGACGGCATTCAGGAACCTTATGGCCTGGAGCGCGTGGAGGTCATTCGCGGCGCGGCCTCGGTGCTGTATGGCCAGCTCTCGCCAGGCGGCATGGTAAACGGCGTCAGCAAGCGCCCAACCGAGACGCCGTTTCATCAGTTGCAACTGCAGGCGGGCTCCAACGACCGCAAGCAACTCGCCGCCGATTTCAGCGGACCACTGGCCGGTAGCGACACCCTGAGCTATCGCCTGACCCTGCTCAGCCGCAACAGCGACACCCAGCAGGATTATCTCAACGACGACAAGTTCTATATCGCCCCGGCGCTGACCTGGCGCCCTGACGAAGACACATCGCTGACCCTGCTGTCCTTCTACCAGAAGACCGATACGCGTTTCCCCGCGCCCCTGCCCTATCAGTTGGTCAAAGGTGCGGGTGACGGCGCGTTCAAGATCGGCCGCCACGACTTTATCGGCGAGCCAGACTACGACGACATGAATGGCGAGATGTCGGCCCTAGGGTACGAATTTACCCACAACTTCAACGAGCACTTCACGGTTAACCACAAGTTGCGTTACTCCGAGTCCGATGTGAAGTGGAGATACCTGCAGGTCAGGACCGGCAACCCGGCAGTTACCGCTGCAGTGATCAATCAGGCGGCCACCACCGGCATTCTGCAAAGGCAATACAGTGATCGCCAGGAGCGTGCCCGCACCCTGGGCAGCGATACCAATGTCGTATCGAAATGGCAGCTTGGCAGCGTTGAGCAAACCTTCCTGGTTGGTTTCGACGGCTATGACACGTCTTACGACTCCCACAACTTTCGAGGCAGAACCACCGACCTGGACCTGAGTCGCTACAACTATGGTCAGCCTGTAAATGTCGTCAGAGACCGTAGCTTGGACCGTGGCTCGCAGCTCGATATGCTGCAGAAAGGTGTCTATTTCCAGGACCAGATCAAGTTCGACGACAAGTGGGTCTTGCAGCTGGGTGGCCGCCACGACTGGGCTGACCAGCAGCAGACGGCGCATCGCAATGGCGCCAAGGCCAGCCAAAGCGACGAAGCCACCACCTGGCGCGCGGGCCTGGTGTACCTGGCGGACAACGGCTTGGCGCCCTATATCAGCTACAGCGAATCGTTCTTCCCGGTTTCCGTTGCCGAAGTCACCGGCCAGACCTTCACCCCCACCGAAGGTAAGCAATACGAAGTGGGCGTACGCTATCAGCCCAAGGACAGCAACCTGCTGCTGAGCGCAGCCGTCTACGAGCTGACCCAGACCGACGTGCTCAAGCAGGACCCCATTACCGACGAGTACCGCCAAACCGGCGAGGTACGTTCCCGCGGCCTGGAGCTGGAAGCCAAGGCGGATGTCACCCAGGCACTCAGCGTGATCGCCACCTACGCCTATACCGACGCACGCACCACCAAGAGCGCTATTGCCGCTGAAGTGGGCCAACGTACCGACGAAACGCCCTACCACCAGGCAGCCCTGTGGACCCGCTACGACTTCATCCACTGGGGCACCCCGCAGCTGACCGTGGGCGCCGGTGCTCGCTACATGGGCACAACCCAGGCCTCGGGCATGGATTCGGCCATGCCAGCCTATACCCTGTTCGACGCCATGGCGCGCTACCAGATCGACGAGCACTGGGATGTGACCGTCAACGCCAACAACCTGACCGACAAACGCTATGCGCAGTGCAGTTTCTCTACCTGCCACTACGGTGACGAGCGCACGCTGCTGACCTCGGTGAACTTCACCTGGTGATCTACCGCGCGGGTTGCTGGGCAAGCACAGTGAAGAGGCTCAGCCTCTTCACCTCGGTCAAGGAGCGATTTGTTCAAGCTTCAAGACGGCATGCCACCTGACCATGGGGCTCTGCAACCAGGAGCCCCTCATGACATCCCTATTTCGCCTTTCGTACGCCCCGCTTTTCTTCGCCGGTTTTGTCGGCGTCGCTTGTTGCATGACCCACTGGCTCAATGCGCCTTTGTGGACGC
Source organism: Pseudomonas farsensis (assembly GCF_014268805.2). Classification (GTDB taxonomy): domain Bacteria; phylum Pseudomonadota; class Gammaproteobacteria; order Pseudomonadales; family Pseudomonadaceae; genus Aquipseudomonas; species Aquipseudomonas farsensis. The sequence goes on along the minus strand of NZ_JABWRF020000001.1, from coordinate 1,407,819 downwards.
TGATACCGCTGTTGGGGCTCGCCATTGGGGTCTCTTTCGCCGCCGAGCACTATTGCCCTTTCGAAGCTGACTGGAATAGAGCGCGAGGCGACAGCCAACGCGATACTTTGCATGCGCTCATCAATGAAAGCCTCAACGGCCTGAGCCTGATGGCGCTGCCTTGGCTTGCGGTCGTGCTGCCCACACTGGATGTCTGGCCCCACCATTGGCCAGTGCTCTTGCAACTGCTGTTGGCGATCGGCTGGGCGGACCTGGGCATCACGCTGATGCACCGGGCAAGCCATCGCTATGCCTTGCTGTGGCGACTCCACGCCGTTCATCACAGCCCCAAGCGACTGTATGGATTCAACGGCCTGATGAAGCACCCTCTGCACCAATCCTTGGAAGCGCTGGCTGGCCTTGGCCCCCTGCTTCTTATCGGGCTGCCTGTTTCAATCGCCAGCCTTCTCGCCTTCGCGATCGGTATTCAGCTGCTACTGCAACATAGCAACGTGGATATTCGTGTGGGAATGCTCAATCGATTGTTCGCCTGGGCCCCGGTACACCGCTACCACCACATCAAATATGGTCGTGCCGGCGACGTGAACTTTGCGCTGTTCTTCAGTTTCTGGGATCACCTTTTCGGTACAGCTTTCAAACACCCAGATGCCAGAGTGCAGCCTGACGATTTAGGCATTGGCTCACAACCCGATTATCCCGATGCTTACCTTGACCAGTTGCTTCACCCTTTCAGAGCCAAGAACAAGACACTCAAGGACCCGCAGTTACCCCCGCACTTGGTCCATCATCGGATGGCAACACGCGTAGACGGACCTGACCAAGATCCTGCTGCCCGCTGATACCGAACATATTGCGCAGGGTGCGTGACAGATGCGCTGAATCGGCGAAGCCGGCCCCATGCGCAGCTTGAGTCAACGAGTGCCCCTCAAAGACAAGACACAGCGCCCGCCGGAGGCGACGCCAAAGCACCATGCGGCGTATGGACAGGCCCAGCCGCGCGCTGAACAAACGGTGTAGGTGGCTTTGCGACACCTGTGCCTGATGCGCGAGATCAGCAGCGCTGATCTTGCCATCCAACTGTTCATCGACTCGCTGCAAGGCCCGCTGTAAACGTACTGACACCTCAGTACGAGGAATGTGCAGCATGGCCTGCGCCAGGGCTGATAGCGCTGTTGGGTTGTAACCAGCGACCGCCTGAAGGTCGCTTAGGTTGTAAACCATGGGCTCGGCATAGACCGCCAACATACTCACGCTGGGCTCATCGACACGATGCGGATTCAGCGAACCTACCCACGTCCAGGGGTTGGCTTCACCAGGTATCTGCAGGCTGATGCCTTGGTGCGCATAGTGACGATGCACACTGGAATGCCCAGCCACGCCATGGAACAAAGCATAGTAATTACCCAGCCATAGCTCGCCGCTCCAGCGAGAACGATTAGGTGGGGCGTTTGATTCATTACGCAGCATGTTGGCTCCGAAGGCGGTCGGTGAACGCGCTGCCATTATGCATCTGGGAGTCGATTGGGTGGGATGGGGATGCCGCTGGCTGCTATCTCGGCATCAACGAGGAAGAAATGCCGGGTTCCATGAGGGGTGCGCTCTCTCCCTCCACTTGTGCAAGCGGGCCGGGAAAGATGGACAGAAAATCGCCGGCACACCACCAAAAGCATGACCAGAAACTACCTGAAGGGGCACGGAGATGGGGTGTGGTCAGAAGTGGAAGCCGACCTTGATATCGGGAAAACGCCGGATGGTTTTGCGCGTATTTTGCGCACGGTCGCCCATAAAAAAATCCAGTCACCGTTAAGTGACTGGATTTCTTGGAGTATTTTGGTCGGGACGGAGTGATTCGAACACTCGACCCCTTGCACCCCATGCGTGCAGTAATTATGGAACCCCTGTAAACACGGCACTTAACTCGGCGCTCGCTGCAATCGACTGCTCATAGGTGTTTTCAAAGGTTTCCAAGAGTCACGCAAATCTCACGCAGATTTCCTATCACTCCTCCGGCGCTCTGCCGACCATTCCCTTCCTTTACGCAAGCACTAACAGCTAGGTGGCGCGTTGCCGGTACCGGACATCAGCAATTTATCCGCCGGGTACTCGAGCGCCATCCCAAGCCCCATCCCTTCTCGTTCTCCGTGAGCGCCCATAACCGCGCCGAATCAGCAAATTCCAGCACTTCTGATAGCTGCGCGCTGTCGACCTCCTCCGTCGAGGAGCCGCGCCCGCCATCTCGCAAAGAACCGCCGCCGGTACATCAGGATCGGTGATCAGTTCGCTAAGGTCGTTTAGCTCAGCCAGCCAGGCCTTAGCCAGTCCGGTCATCAGTCTGCCCGCACCACCACGCCTGCGCATACAGCACACCGTCGACTTCTTCAAAACCCGTCAGGTTCATCCCGCCCTGCGCCATGCTGTCCACTCAGGCATCTTGCAGCCTCGGAATCACGCCTGGCCCTGGCGTCGGTTGAACACCCACGTCTCAATGCTCGGGCGCCCGCGGGCTGAGCTGTTGCGATATTCAATATGCACGTCGACACGCAGTGGTCGGACGTGCCGAAGCTTATAGTTCGGAATGGGAACGCCGCGCTCACATCGGCGAAGGAGATAATACATCCGGCATCAGTGCTGTACATATATCCAGAATTCGATCCTTTAAAGCGCACCCCAGCCAGCACCGCTTGGCGGCCCCAGAGGTCAGTACCGCGTCAGAAGCTGATGGCCCAGCGCGTCTAGCTGATAGTCCGTCACCGCTTGGAACAATCAGTCCTTACACAGCAAACCTGCATCCACCGTTGCTAAAGCAAAATCGTTTTGCTTCGAAATAAAAAATTCAACCTCGTAGGCCGAGGGCTGTTCAGCGCGACCATACACCATAACAATGGTGCCCTCAGTCCCTTCGGGCATAAATACAACATCTCCATCAATTATTTTTGCCTCTACTCCTTCCCGGAGAGTAACTACATCATTTTCGCAAAATGTGTTCATTTTTTTGCCGGCTTCCCTGTTACAAAACGAACATTACCTGAGCTTTCTTTCAAAAACACAAATGGAACTTCAATGATTCGCCCATTAGTCCCGACAATAGGAATTTTCTGCTCAAATGTTTGCCCATATTTATTTGTCTTTGTCAACACCGCCTTTGCTTCGTTAAATTTAATCTGCGAAGCCAACGCCTCCCAATTATTTTTGTCAAAGCCAAGAGCCTGCTGAAACCAAGTGGCTTTGGTTTGGTTTTGAGGGTGCCCTACATCAAGGAGGTATCCCTGCAATTTACTCCGCAGGGTAGACGTGTCAAAACCAGCATCAATTGCACCTCCAAATTCTTTTGCACCGACCACTGCAACATCAACGCCAGCCGCAGCAAGCCTTTTCGACAACAAAGCCCTTAGTATAGCGGGGGCACCTATAAGAGCAAGCGCGGCATCCAGATCCCATGTGACATTGCCAACCCCCCCACCCAGTACAATCGACACCCTTTGCACCAGATCGTCGAGCTCTGCAGGGCTGCTAGAAACACCAGCGATTTCTCTTAAATAAATAGCAGCATTTTTTTCACCAAATTGCTCTCTCCAACTATCAGGAATAACACTTTGATCATCGGCCCAATTGTTACCACCGCTCTGAGACCACTGCGAGTCTGTGTTAAACAACCCATGATCGAGGAACTGCTCAGTAGTGGATTGGAATGCATAAACCTCTGACCCATTGGCGGTTATCGCCTTTTTGTCACTCCAAGTAAGGACTTTGTTTTGAGAGGCTAGACGCTGAATGCTGGCTGTCGCGGTCAACAAATCTTCTTCAAAATGCTGCAACTCAGGGCTTCCCGGAGGATAACTCGCCAGAAGAGCCTGTAATCGTGCATTCTCTACTGCATCCATTTGAGCACTAGCGGCAAGAAGCAGGACCTCCTCCCAAGACAGGTCGGAGGACGGCTTGCCAAACTGTACTTCAAGCGCTTCAGCCTCTTGAGTTAAGGACTTCTTTTCCTCATCGTGCAACAGCCGGTTATAGGACGTTGCGTTTGCAGCGACCCACGCACCAGTCTGTAGGCTGGCTGGGTCTCCTCCTTGCACTGTGGCCGTAAGAACTCCTATTACTTGGGAGTTCATTACCAAAAGCCTGTCTCTTTCCTCCTTGGGCATCTCGCTGTATTGCTTGGCTAGAGCGTCGACTAGCAGTTCGTTAACGCCAGCAGCCAAGGCGCCGGTTTTGAAATCACCACCAGCGGCCTCCGCCGCGAGACCGCCCATGATGGCATGCAGGCCAACTTTTGCGACGCTACCGTCTTTCAGATCCCATTTATCGGGACTGGTCTGATCCCCCACCCAATTGAAGCCGACAGCAGCGAAAGTACTGGCGACGCTGCTCCGCAAGATACTGCTCAACGAGCTATCTCCACCTAGAGCGCGATCAAGGATCGTAGATGTTCCGTTTTGCAAGATTTGGTTGCCAGCAAAACGGCCGATCCCTTCCAGGCTGGTGAGGTCAACCTTAATAGCTTTGGTGAGCGGGTCCGTATTTGTTTTTAGTATTCCATCAAAGAGCCCTTTTGTAAGCCCAGCTGTAATGCCTGCAACGATATAGCCCCGAATAGCCTCTGGAGAAGTAACATCTTCAACTACAGCGCCCAAGTCGCCGCGGTTATTGATCGTGCTAGTGGCAGCATTCGACAAGACAGCACTCGTAATTGTATCTGCTACCGCGGCCTGCCAAGTCCCTTGCGCAAGGCCAGCCAGTCCAGAACCAGCGCCCCACGTAAGGTAGGTGACGACGATCGCAATGATCATTGCGGCCGGCCCGCCCAGAGAAGAATGTTTGTACTTGAAGGAGTCGTGTACCTCCTTCACTCTTCGCCAATCGACATCGTTGCGCTGTTCCATCTCCTTCAGCCAAGCTAAGCTAGGGTCTACCTTGACCATCGCGTCTATGGTCTGACTGACGGACTGTTGGGTGACCTCCTTAAGATCAATCTTTAAGCCATCCACTGCCTGAATCACCAGATCACCTTTAGCGATCAGTCGGCTTTGGTGCAGGGTTTCATCCGTCGTGCCCTTGCCCTCAGCGGAAGTCCAAGCCCAACTGGTTTTACTCTTCTCGTGACTTTCCTGATGCAGATCCTTGACTGCCTCGAAGGTAATACTGCCGCCGCTGTCCAGCGTGATGTCATTGCCACTGTCGAGCTTTGCCGCCTGATACAGCTGGCTGCCTTCACTCACAAGCGTCAGGTCACCACCCGTAGTGATGGTGCTGCCAATGTGCTTGATATCGGTCACTTCATCGCGCTGGGTCTTCTTACTACCGAGGCTGCCCTTCTTCTTGTAGTCGTAAAGGTGGTAGTCGCTGTCCCGCGCCGCCTCTAACGAAAGCTCCTCCCCCGCGTACAGGTAGGCCTCGCCACCCGACTTCAAATGACTGGAGGTAATACTCAAATTATTGCCGGCGTCGACGTATAGATCGCCCCCGGCCTCGATCACAGATGATTGCTGACGAACTGTATCGTCTTGCTGATTTACCTTCTTTCCTCGACGCTTGCTGTGATACTCGGTATGTAGCTCGTTGGCCGCTGAAGCGACGTTCACGTTACCGCCGGCAGAAAGTTCCAGATTTTTACCAGCCGTGACGGTGCTGGCGAGTACTGAGAGATCACCACCTGCAGTGGCCGTGAGGCTGCCACCCACTTGCACATCACTGCGATGTTGGGTGACCCGGCTGTAGCTGGAACTCGATTTCTTGAATACCGCGCTGCTGCTGTCCTTCTCTTCGGCGGAGACGATCAGCAAACTGGCACCGGCGGTCACGCTGGCATCGCCACCGGCCTGCAGTGCACCACCAACGTTCTGCACGTTTAGTCCGGCATTAAGTTCCAGGCTATTGCCCGCTTCTATACGCGCCGCATTATCCGCCGTGCTCAGGCTCCACTTGAAAATACCGTTTTGGCCCTTGGTCGTACCGATAGTGCGTTCATTGATCAGATTGCCAGTGAGCGCGTTGGCGCTGACATCCTGACCCTTGATGATCCCGCCCATGGCGTTACGAATACTTTTAGTCGCCAACAGCGACAAGTGCTCGTTAGCCTCCATCAAGCCGGTGTTCTGGGCATTGCCTGCCACGGCCTGCAAGTCTCTGTTGGCCCTCAACGTCCCTTGGTTCTTCAGATTACCACCGGTTATCAGCGCAACGTCCTGCCCCTGGATCAATGCCCCATTAGGAGCCAAACGATCATTGGCATGGGCCAGGTACAGCACCGGCACCAGCACCTGCTGGCCATTCACCTCGCGCGGTTCCATCCACACGATGTCATGGGTCAGCGCGGCGACCTGTTCAGCCGTCAGCCCGACACCCGGCGAGAGGTTCAGCTCATCCTTGCTGGCGATGGAGTTGTCCATCAAGTAGCGGAACATCTCTTCGTCGCTGGTCAACCCCTCCAGGAAACGCTTGCCGGTCCGCTCGACCACCGCTTCTCGGATCAGGCGCTGCTCGTATAACCCATCACCCAGGCGACGCATGGACTGATCAGGCTCATAACCCAGGGCGTTGAGCAAATAGTCGGAGCTTAGGAAGGTCTTGAGGTCAGCAAATCGTGGGTTGGTTTCGACCAAGTACGGGTGGCTTGGGTTATTGCTGACCTGGAACAGGCCGTTAGTCCCTTGCGGTAAATCGAAGCCTGGCAGGTTCACTGGATCGACCGCCTGCTGGGCAAGATCAGGCGGCAATTGACTGTTGAGGTGCGACACGTTCTTCTCAGTCAGACTGACGTCGGTGTCAACCTTCACGTCTGGGCTGCGGGTGATGCTTTCACCCGGCCGGACGACCGCATTACTGAGGGTCTGGGTGCCAGTGATACTGACGTCACCGCCGGCCTGAACCACCGCCTGGGTGGCAACATCGCCTGATGTCTGGACGACGCTGTAGCCAGTGCGCACGCCGATCCTGATCGAACTCAGTGGCATCGTGGTGGGCTTGTAACTCGCCGAATCCGGGTTGTGATAATTGTTGTAGGTGGGGATACGGGCGACGAAGCCGTAGTACTCGTTGCGGTCTTTGGTGTAGACGTAATAACCGGAGGTACGCTGCTCACCACCACCGGCGCCCGTGTTCCAGAAGTTGCTGGCGGTGATGGACAGGTCGTTCACCGCTGAAACGGTGCTGTATTGGTTGTCGAAAGACTCGCCGCTGAAGCTGAGGTAGCCACCAGCGACCAGATTTGCACGCGCAGAGTCTTCGGTTATCTGGGTACCGTAGACCTCAACCACACGGTAGTCGGCTTCACAGTGTTCGCCTTTGCAGTCGTCAGTATTCATCAGCCTGATCGAACCTGACACCTGCTGCAGGCTGGTTTTGAACACTTCCTTGCGGTTGATCAGGCTGTCGGCCAGCAGGCGCATGTCGCCGGCGCTTTCCAGCGTGCCGGAGATATTCTCGATCAGGCTTGCCCGCTGCTGGCTGGCGTCCTTGGCGATGTCCAGGGAGCCGAGGCTGTACAGGGTGCCGCGCAGGTTGGTCAGGCTGTCGGTATGCACCAGCATATCGGCGCCACTGAAGATCAAGCCATCCTGGTTGAGCAGCGTTTGCGACTCGACGCTCAACTGCTGGCCAGCCCCGAGGGTGCCGGTGTTGGTCAGGTTGTCGACCTGCAGTACGAGGTCGTTGGCGGCGGTGATGCGCCCGGCGTTCACCAGGCTGGTGCCAAGGTGGTAGGTGCCCTCGCCGGCGCTTCGAACTTCGGCATGTTCACCGAATCTCGCGCTGGTCGCGCTGATGGTCATGCCGCCCTGGCTCAGCAGGCTGCCGTCGCCGCTGTAGGTGCCGGTCAGGATCAGCTCCAGCGAGCCATTGGTTTCGATGTGCCCGTCATTGACCCAACTGCCGCCGCTGGCTTCGATCGACTCAGCCGAAAGCAGCTTGCCGTCGGCGGTCTGAATCAGTTTGCCAACCTTGAGCGTCAGTTTTTTTGCCTGTAGGACGCTGGTGTTAGTCCAGTCGTCAACCTCCAGGCTGAGCGCGCCGTTGGTAATGAAACTGCCACCTGCCTGGCCGGCATCGGCGAGGCTGACGTCAAAACCCTGATCGCCGGCATGGCGCAGAGCGCCACCTTGGTTGCTCAGCCCCTTGCTGTTCAAAGCGAAACTGGCGTTGTTGATTTCCACAAGGCCGGCGTCGTTGTTGAACAGGCCGCCCAAGGTGAATTGGCTCTTGCCATCGCTCCCCAGCGCCCGCAGTTGCCCCTTGGTGTTGCTTGCTGAGCCTGCATTGATCTCTAGGCTGTCCGCTGCTTCGACCAAGCCCTCGTCGTTGTTCAGGGCGCCTTCGAGGGCCAGGACGATCTGCTGGCCATTGACGGTGCCCTTGCGGTTGTCGAGCGAAGCCGCCGTTACCTTGAGCGGCCCATCCTGGGCCTGCAGCACGCCTTGCTGGTTGATCAGTTCACCCGCTTTCAGGTCGAGTTGGCCGCTACCGGCGATGACTTTACCGAGGGTATTGTCGAGCGCTTTGGTGGTCGTGACGTCCACGCCTGCTTTACTGGCCTGCAAGGTGCCGCCCTGGTTGTCCAGGCTCTCTGCCCGTACCGTCAGGGTGCCGGCCTTGCTCAGGATCAAACCGTCGTCGCTGTTGTTCAGCGCCTGCTCAACGGTGATCTCCATCGCCTGCTGACTGAGCAGCACACCGCCAAGGTTCGTCAGCGAACCGGCCTTGATCGTTGCCTGGCCTGCTGCTATCTGAGCGCCCGTATTGTCGAGCGACTGCAGGTCGGTGCTGAGGGCGTCAGTGGCGACAATCTTGCCGCGGTTGGTCAACTCGCCGCCGTTGATCTCAAGGGCGCCGTGAATGTTGCTGCTACCGTCGGCATTGACACCGGCTTGCACGCTGCCTTGGTTGACGATGTGCTGGCCGCCCAGGCGCACTTCATCGCGGGCTGCCAGGCTTTTGTCCTGCTCCAAGGTCAGCTTGTCTTGTGCTTGCACGTTGGCCTTGCCGCCGGCATAGGCGCTGTCGGTGAGCGTAATGTCCTGGGCCTGGATGTCGAGGTTGCCACTTGCCGATATGCGAGCGGTCGTTACCTCGCCATTGGCGTCGATCTGAATGTCACCCGCGCTGGCAACCAGGTCGCCCGCCGTCTTGACCCCGACGCCTTCCTCGGTGCCGACCAGGCGGATGGCGCCTGCGTACATGCCGCCAAGCGCTGAGGCATCGATGGCCAACTGCGGCTTGGTGCTGCCGTCATCCGCGCGGGCAACCGCATCGAGGGTCTTGGCATCGACATCGTTGCGCCCGGCGACGATGGTCAACTTCTTCGCATGGATCTGGGCATTGATCTGCGCAGACCGCGTGATGATCTCGACGCTGTCGATGTTGCTGGCGTTCAGACCAGCCCCCTCGATGGCGACCGCACCGTCATCGACCTGGAAGCGCTCCAGCCGCCCTCCCTTGCCGATCACAGGCTTGCCCGTGGTCAAGGTCGCCTGGGGTGTATTGATGAAGCCGCAGCCGCTGCAGGTGATGCCGTAGGGGTTGGCGACGATGACCCGGGCAGACTGCCCGGCCACCTCGGTGTAGCCCTTGAGCTGGCTGGGGCTGCCGCCGATAACTTCGTTGAGGATGACCTGTGCCGAGCCGCTTTTGGTCAAGTTCGGGTTGCCGATGACATGGCCGCCCAACTGCGTATGGGACGTTTGCGTCGACCCGTTGTTGAGGATGAGCCCTTGTGTGCCGACGTTGTAGTCATGGAAGACGTTATGAGACAGCCCTGTGCCGTTCGGCGTGGCAATGTTGATGACCTGCACGCCATTGGCCGAATGGTCGAGCTTGACGCCCGGCGTCACCACGACGATGCCCTCGGCCTGCGCCCAGAGGGGCTGCCAGAACATGACGTTGGCCAACAGGAAAGCGAGCGCCCGAGTAGGGATACCCCAGAATCGGTCGCGGGGTTGCTCGGCCGCAGTCAAAAGGCGTGCGAACGGGAAATGAGAACGGGCATCCATGCAGGAGATCTCGGTAGAGTTGGTTCAGAAGAACAGGTCAAGGCGGAAATAAATCGGCGCTTCACGCTCGGTCAGTGCATCGGGGCGTTCGAGTGAGCGTGCGAATGTCACGCTGGTGGCCACGTGTTGACCGCGGGCGAACAGCTCCAGCGAATGGCTGGACATGCGCCCATGCTGGTCTGCGTTGTATTGATCGCCGCGAATCACGCCCAGGTCGTAGCCAAGGCTGGTGCCGTACTCGGCGATCACCGGCCGTAGCCATGCCAGCGACACCGGCCGGGTCCAGCGCAGGTCGGTGCGCCAGTAACCGCCGCTGTCTCCCGACAGCGACTGGTCCTTGTACCCACGGATCGACGACTGCCCACCCAGGCTGGTGCGCTGGGAGCTGAACAGCACATCTTCGCTGCGCTGGCCGGTCATCAGGCTGGTCAAACTGAATGACTCGCCCCACAGCTCGAAAGGTTGCTGGTAGGTCGCGGTGGCGCTGTACTTGCGGTAGCGCGCGACCGGCTCACCTGCACGCGGATGGCCGTTATCCTGAGCATCAAGCAGGCCAATACCTTGCTGCATGCCCAGGTCGAAGTTGACGAACGCGTTGCCGATACGGCGGCCGTGATTGATGCCGAACTGCGCTTCGCTGATCCGATTGCTGCTGAACGTGAGCTTGCTGTCTTCGATGTAATTGTTGGTTCGCAGGTAGGAAATGCCGCTACTCAGGGACGTCTTGCTCAGTGCATCACGATGGACGACCCGCTCGGCCAGGAAGGCGTGGGTCTGGGTATCACCGGTTTGCTTGAAGTTGTAGCCATTGACCGGAATCTGCGAACGGTACTCGCTCTGGCTCAGGCTGTAGGTGAAGTTCCACCATCCCCAGGGCACGTTGTAGTAAAGCGCCGTGCTGCGCGAGGTATGTTGATGGTCGGTCATCGCATCGTGGTTGCCTCGCAACGACAACTGGTCGGCCAGCCCCAGCGGGTTGTCCCAGTCGAAGGTCAGGCCCATCTGCTGTTCGCCAGTGCTGCGCTGCCCGCCATTGTTTCGTGTCAGCCCGGCACGCCAAGGTTTCTGTGGGGTATTGGTGACCTCGACCTCACTACCGCCAACATTCCTGCCCGGCTTGAGCTCCATTTTCGCCTTGTTCGAAGGCAGGCGATTGAGTTGGTCGACCATTTGCTCCAGCTCGCGCAGATTAACCAAATCGCCGACATGCCCCGGAAAAGCCAGTGAAATCTCGCGATCCGAGAGATGGCTATCGGGGGCAACTTTGACCTGCTCCAGTCGCCCCTCAACGACAAGAATCTGTAAATGTCCAGTGGTCAGCTTTTGCTGAGGCAGATACGCCCGGCTCGTGACCAGGCCCCTCTCGATGTACCGGGCTGTAATCGCCTTGAGCAATGCGTTGAGTTGCGAAACACCGAGGCATTGATTGATGTATGGCCTCAACAGTCGGTCGCGCTCAGGCTCCGATAGATTGTCGGCGCCTTTGATCTCTATTTCTTGAACAGGGAAACACCTGACGTCAGCGGGGGCCGTGTGATCTGGCGATTGAGACGGAGAACCCGGTAGTTCCTTGAGGTCCTCCAAGCGTCGGCGTTGCTCTTCAAGCAGACGCTCCTGGCGATCACGAATCAGATCCGTTTCACCGGGCGTTGGCGCACCGACAGCAATACGCAGTGGGGTGAGGCTCAACAGGATACCGAGCAACGACGCTTTGCAGAGAAAGGAGGACATTTACAGTAAAGAGACGAGTAGTGGCCAAATAGTGGCGCGCAATGTACATCGTCGTCATTCTGACGTCAAAAAACAAATACGAGTTAAGGATGGTCGCCGCTCTGGACGAAGGGGAAGCGTCCCGCCCGGATCGGTGCTCGGGCCACAGCGCTGGTCAAAGCACATCAAGGCATCGAGCCAGATGATCTGGACGGGTTCGTGATTATCACTGCTGCAGTTGACCTAGGGCTGGTCGACATTCACGATCGCAAACCCTTGGTGCTGCCCCCTGAAGTGGCTAGGGAATGGATGGACCCAGCCACGTCACTGGAACGCGCCACAGCGATCGTGGAAAGCGGGTGTCGGTCGGCTGCGGACTTCAGGTGGTACGCGGTGGGCAAATCGGTGGGCAACGTACGAAACCAGGGACCAGAGTTGATTGAGCCAATTCAGTGACGATTCAGCGACTGGTGGCCAAGCGTATATAGCTGGTAGTCAGTCACGGCCTGGTAGGCTGACTCAGCGATTAAGCGGAGGCGCTCCACCTGGTCGGGCGCAACGCCAGCGGCCTGCGCTTCGTGGTACTGGCGAAGCGCGGCGATAGCCTCCTGAATCAGGGGCTCGCCCGCCTCGATCATCCCTTCGATGCTTCGTTTCATCAAACTATCCGCGTGCTTATCGCTTCGGTTAAACTGAAAGACGTGTCCGCTCACTAGAATCGGGAACGCTCGATTCGCCAGTTGCAAATGATAGCAGAGTTCATGCGGGCAGTGAGCTTACCCAGCCAAATCAGAAGCATATAAAACAAACGGCAGACAAATGTTTGACATAGCACTAAAGGCGATTGTAACGCTTATGATCACACTTTTTATTAATAAATTTCTCTCTGCATTTAGAGTGAGACAGCTATACGTGGCTGTTGACGAAGTACTTGATTGTCATGAAAAGACCGTTAACGGCTACACTGCCATCGTAACAGTATTCAACCGAGGAAAAGACAAAGAGAAGGGAATCGAAGTCATATTTCCCGAGACGACTCACTGTCAAATTTTGGCTCAAAGCCAGCCGGGCTCATCGCATACTGAAAACACTATTAAGATCGATCGACTCGCACCTGGGGAGAGCATCTCACTCAGCGTATTCATAAGTGGCAGAACGAAGCTGAGCAAAAATAAGCTTCCATTAGTAAAGTCCGAAGATGTCACAGGAAGGTCTTTCTGGGGAAAGGCGAATGTATGGCCGAGTTTGGGACCAGTAGTAGTAACAGCTTCACTGGCTCTAAGCATCACATCGCTATTGTTTTTTATAGTCTGGAAAGCTGGCAGCCCAGACAAAGTTTACTATAGCGTTCGATACCACAAATTTCTCGAACAGGGATTCACCCCTAGTTTTGATTCGGATAACTATCTAATATCTCAGAAATCCATATTTGAAAAAAAATACCCTGTGAGCGTCGATTCACTATACGTGAAAAAGGGATATATTCACTTCCCCATACAGATCACAAACACAGAAAAAAGCCCGCAGAGGATTGAAATTCGTGAAAATGGAATTGATAGGGATTACTACGAACGCGCCAACAAATTATCTAGCGTTAGCACTGCGGGGGATGCAGAGGAGCGATCGCTCAGAGTTAAATATAGCGTGCCGGATAATTTCTGGAAAAGCACGTCAGCGGAATTAAATCCGCAAGAAACAAAAACAGTTATATTCACAAGACAAATCACACCAAATTTAAAGAAACAGCACCTCTCCTTCGAAATCAAGATAAAAGGTAAGGATGCTAGCGGCGAGCTTTACTCCGACGTTTACACTTACAATGTGAGCTCATCAAAAAACATCCCCAGCGAACTTGACATCTCGGAATAGCATCTACAACTTCGCGGGAATTTTGGCATCAACGTTTAAATTCTCAGATGGGCCTGATTTACGCAAGGAATAGTAGGCCGCCTCGCACAACACCCCTGCTATTCTTGCTTTATCATAAGCCTCCGCCAGTTCTCCCGCTCGACGGTCAGCCCGCTGGAGCAAGTCGGAGAGCACCAAGGCGGCGCGGCTGGCTGCTTGGCTTCGGGCGGCAACGGAGGGATCCGGGCCGGGGCAACCGACGGTGGCGGCAAGCTTGGTGGCTTCATCACGCAGCCGCTGGCCTGCAGCAGCAGCATCCAAAGCAGCGTTATCTGCAACAATACGTTGTTCATGAGCTTCGGCCCTCGCATCGTTCTGCGCTTCCGCGCGTCGTTGTTCTTCCTGGCGGGCATCTCGCTCGCCCAACACCTCGGCCAATCGATCGCCGCTGTCGCGGGTCGCGGCCGCTGTCTCCGCTGTAGCCCGCTCGACTGACCGGCCATGCTCATATGCGCCCCAGTAGGACGCCACGACCAGCAGCAGCGCGATCACGCGAACGCCCCAGCCGCTCACGCAAGCACCTTCAAAGCCAGGTCATAGATTGCCTTTCGCTCGGGGGCGCCGTGCGGAACCCGACCAGGCTGGCCAGTGTTGATGATGCTGCCGATATCCTGAATGCGTCCGGCGTCGGCCAGCTCGTTCAGGCCGCGCTTCGACCACCACCAGGCGGCAGACTGGGCGGCGTACTCGGCTTGTTCGAGCAGCTCGGGCTGGTCCTCCAGCGGCAAGCCTAGGGCCAGGCCGGCGGCGCGGTAATTGTCGCGGCCGGTAAGCTGGATCAGCCCACGGCCACGGAACCGCCAGCCGTGGCCCGAGGATTCGGGGCCATTGCCCATACGGCCGCCGTACACGCGGTTCGCAATCTTTTCCGGCTGGCGGGCGTATGCGCCAGCGGTCTGCGAAGTGAACCGGCTTGGCCAGGTGCGCACCAGCGCCTCGGCGCTGTAGTTCAGGTTCTCCACCAGGTTGCGCAGCTGGCCTGATTCGTGGCCGACCTGCGCAAGGAATGCGGCCATACGCACCCGGCTATCGATCTTCCAGCGCAGCGCGGCGCGGTTGAGCGCGGGCAGAAAAATACCCGCAACGGGGCGGGCTTTGGGAAGGATCTGCAGCAACTGCTGCTCAGTGATGGGCGTCATGCGTTTCTCCAGGCAAAAAAATACCGGCTCATGGCCGGCTGGGTGTGCGTAGGTGCTGATCAGGCGGGCCGCACGGGGCGCAGTTCAGCCTGCGGATAGCCGGCGGCGCCGTCCTTCCAGGCGCGCAAAGCAATTCGATAATCGCGCCACTGCCGGGCGGTACCAGGCAGCGCAGCGGGGTCTTCGTCCTCAAGCATGATCAACTGCTCAGCGGCTACTGGCATTTCCTCCTCCACCCAAGCCACCTCACGTTCTGAGCCGATGCGAGCTAGGGTTTCGTCGGAGATCACCCACTCTCCGGCCTGGGTGGCCGTGTACAGCAGCGCGTCTTCATCATCTGGTCGCTGGCCGGACATTTCGACCCACCCATCTGGACAAGTGCCACCAACCTGCTGGAAATTGCCGCCGACTTCGGCGTAAACGCTCATGCTCTTGCTCTCCATACTTTCACCCGGCACGGGACCGATGTTTGGGCGGTGTTTGTCTGACCGAAGGGGTCACCGCTCGCAAACGATGTGTAGGCCACCCGACTATTACCCGTCTGGACAACAATCGTGTTGAGGTCCAGCTGGGCACCTTTAGTGCCGTAGCCACCACTGGAATAAAACCAGCCGGCATCGCCCCATTTCCCGCCAATCAGGATCTCGGCTACGACAATCACCTCATGACCCGGGAACGGATTCGCCATTTCGTAGCGTGAGTTCACCGCCACGTTTGCCGGCGCCGCCTCAGTGCCGCCGTTGGGATACAGATAGGCGAAACCGAACGAGCTCTCCAGCGCGCTCAGTCGACCGGAGAGGTCCGCATAGCTGGTGGCTAGCGCAGCGGCATCAGCAGAACCGGGATTGCTCATCGCGCCAAACAGAACCACGCCCCAAGAGCCTACACCGTGTTTGCCGAAGGTCTCGGACCCGGTGTTAGTAATCCACTTCTCCCCCGTTGAGGTCCCAGACACTGGAGCGGACGATGCAGTACCTAAACGTGGAAGTGCTGCGTAGGGAGCGGCGACCACGTTCTGCATGTAAGCATTCGTGGCGGTTGCAAGCGTACTGTTGACGTACATCATTGGGCCCAACTGGTCCTGCCGCACCGTGCCGGGTGCAAAGCCTAGAGTACCGTCACCACGGAACATCAGCGGACCGAGAGAGCCGCCCTGCATCCCGTTCCAATCCGGTACCCGGATACGGTCGTTAACAGCGTCCCAAACCCAGCAGGCACGGCTGAGCGGATCAACCTCCCAATTTTCAGCGGTTGTCACAGGGACGCTCGGCGTAGCGCTACCCAAGTCAGCGACGACCGCAGGAAATTGCGCTGTCGCGTTGTTCAGCCACTGCCCATCCGCTTTGACCACACCGGTCGGGCTATTACGTCGGTTTGGTAGCATCACCAACTCGCCAAAGAATCGCCCCGCTCCCCCTGGCCCCCACTCCCCGTTTGCCAGTAGCACACGGTTAGGCTCGCCAGGGCCTGGTGCCGGCGCCAACCCTTTTTCTCCCGCCGTCGTCTGCGTAGCCCCTTTCATGATCGGTACACCGGTCTTATAGCCGGTACCGCCCTGCTCCAGCGACAGAGGGGTAGTAAGCCCAGACAGCGAGGTAATATCGCTGTTAGCTCCACTGTTCGCTTTGTGCGACACGTTGTGCTCGGATTGGGCGGCTGCCTCAGCAGATACGCGCGCAGCCTCTGCTGACTCCTCGACGCGGTCGGCCAAAGCTCCAGTGGAGTCGCGATAGCTCAGCGCTTCGGCAGCGGCCTGCTCCGCTGCTTCCTCGTGCTGACTCGCTTCGATGCGAGAGGCCTGAGCGCCCTCTGCTGCACTTTCAGCCGCAGCGCGGTCGCCACTGGCCTTGTCGGCTGAATCGCTTGCCGCACCAGCTGACGCTTCTGCCGCCTCGGCCGACTTACTGGCAGCCTCCACGTCCTTAGTGATCTCACCCAAACCGTCCGTCACCGCTCGCAAGCGGTCGGCCGATTCTTTTACATAGCCCTGCACCGGGGTGATGGCGTAGGTGCCGCTGGCCACGTTCTCGCCCAGGTAGGCTGGAAGGATGCTCAGCACCGTGGAACTGGTGATGTTGGCGACCTCATACCAGCGCCCGTCAGGCCCAAGAAAGGCATCACCCACGCGGGCGTTAAGTGCGAAATTGGTCCCGGTACCGGCGACCGTCGTCTGGCCGGCAGCAATCGCCACCGTGCCCTGTCTGTACCACGGCATGTGTTGTTCCTCAGAGTGGTTTCATTGGACGCGAAGCGAACAGCGTCCGGCCATTCGGGCTTAGGGGATTCGCCCCTGAATTGTTCTCGCAGTAGATCTGCAGCACGGACCGATTGCCTGGCAGGAAGCCGCCGAAATTTGGCCTGATCGGGTTCGTGGTGCCTATCACGTTGGTACACGAGAACAACGCATTGGCGAGCACGTAATCGTCATAACTGCCGGTCCAGGCCATCCGATTGCTGGATGCGTAATAACTCACACCCTCAATGGGAGTGCCCGCACGATAGAAACCCGACGCAGACGGCTGACCGTTGAGTAAGGCCAAGTTCGCAGTGGTAACGAACGTCCGATTGCCATCGGCATCACGCACCGAAGCGCCGTATTCCCCAGCGGGCGAGTTCGGCGTCATGTAGCTCGCGCAGAACCAGCGGATCTGCATATAGTCGTTTGCTGCACCACCATGGTGCTTGCTGTTTGCAAACTGTTTGAGGCGGAAGCCCGTCCAGTTCCCAGGGCCGCCCGTTACATAGAATCTGCCGACCATCATGTAATTGACCGCATTCAGGAAAATCAGCGGCCTCTCGTATGTCTTGATCGGACTGGGGAAGGCCACAGTAGCCCAATCCCGGACGATTACCTCCATACCTGGACGCCAGTAAAGGCCGATCTGAAACGCACCGCTGTGACGGATCGTCAACACTCGGTTGACCGAGTCGATCTGCGTGCGGACATCGTTGTTCCGGGTCCGGATGCCGTAGGTTCCAGGCGCCTCAAATGGCTCTCCGCCCTGAGACAAGATCATCACCTGCCACGGCTCGGTTTGCGGCTGCCGCAGGTGCAGCCGGCCCGGCGAATACCAGGCCTGCGGTGAAGACGTGTACTCATTGCGATTGGTCAAGGCATCGACCACCACAAAAGATTCGGCCTTGATCTCCGGAATCGAGATGTACTGATCGAATGCCCCATTGCCTCTCACCGTCATCATTTTTATGGACCGGATCGGCGTGACTGTGGTGTCGAGCGTAATCCGGCTCAGTTCATCTCGTGTGCGCAATCCATAAAGGGCCGCCATCAGGTGAGCCTCCCGATAGCGGCGCGCTCAACGTCGTTCACGTCATAAACGTAGACGCCGCCATTGTTGAGCAACGTAGAGCCGTCGCCATCATGGCCGCGCACTGCAAAGGTGCCATTGACCATGTCGATCTCGATCAAGGGCCTGCCTTGTGGGTCAACGGCCTGGGACTTGAGCGACATGCTCAAGACCAGTTCCTGGATAAACGCCTTGTTGATGAGAGCGGTGTTGATGAACATCTGTCCGCCCTCAACCACGACCGGAGTGGTCATTACTCCCGACACCTCGTCCACAATTGCCCAGCGCTGAGCAAAGTTAAGGATTTGGCTGGTTTCCCCGTCGCTCCCGAGCAGCAGGCCGGCCTGGACCGTCTGCCCGCCCACTGTGGTCTCGGCCTTGATAGTCACCTGTGCCCCGACTTTGCCATCGAGCCGGACAACTGCCTCGCTAACTATTCCCACGGCGGCGCTGGTGTCCCCGATCGAGACATTTAGCTCCTCAGCCCTGCGAGCGAGCGCCTCCGTTTCGCTTGCCCTGACCCGTTCCTCAACCTTGATCCGGGCCTTCGTCTCCCAGCCGGCCAGCGCGTCGGCAAGGTCGCCGTCAGCGCTATCCGGGCGCCAGGCCGCTTGGAGGAGGCTAAGCTGATCAGCCGATGCAGTAACGCGACCGTCAACCTCTTCGATTCGTGCGGTAATGAGCTGCACCTGCTGGACCAGGCCGTTGGCAGTCTCCAGTGTCTGACCAACGTCCGCCCAAAGGCTGTTGTTGGGCGGCGTGTTCCCGCCCTCAGGATCGGCGGCCACCTCATGCAAGGCTTGATAGATCCGACCATCCACGACCACCAGTTGACCCTGCTCATATGCCTGATCAGGGTCATACGCCTTCAGCCCGTCCAATGCAGCGATTTGGTCTTGGAGGTCGTCGATCTCCTTCCCAAGCTCAGGGCCGAGCTGGCTGCGCTCGATCTTGTCCTTCAGCGCCTCCAGCATGGTTGTCACGTTGGTGGATGTGGACGCAGGCACTCGCAGGAAACTGCTTACCCCATAGGCGTTGCGCGAGCGTATGAAGTAGTAATAGTTAGTGAAAAATGCCAAGCCGGTGTGTGTCAGGCTTAAGCCCTGCCCGAGGTATTCAGCCTGTTCGACAGTCGCCTGAGGATCCAGGCTGTAGAAATACTCGTAGGTCCCACCATTGAGGCCGTGCTGCACATTACGCGGCAACAGGGTGATGCTCTCGACGGTCGACTGCACCGTGCACGTCTCGGGCGCCGCTGGCCCGTCGATGTTCACCGTGATGCTCGCCTCCCCGGAACGGGTGAGAGGACCGAGGGCAGCTACGGCAATGGTGTAGCGACCGGACGGAAGTCCGCCGATAGGTAACTGGAGCGTGGTGTCGGGAACTTGCTGCGCCTGAACCGCAGTGCCGCTCTGGCGCACCGTGACTGCGTATCCGGTGACGACCCCGAATGGTGGAACCCAGCTCAGCAGCCCCTGGACAACCTCAGCAGATTCGTCCCGAGCCCACACCAAATCTGTAGGTGACCCGAGCCCTCCCGATGGTAGATCGATGATACCGATAGGGTCGTACGGCTCACCCACCGCGTCGTCGAAAAGATCCTCGCTGTACTGGGTGACAGTCACCGTACATCCGTCGTCGGCAGCCATCCCCCAGTCAGTTACGATGAACTCGCCGACGATATTCAACGAAGGCAGGTTGACCCATACCACACGCCCGGGACGACAGTTGTAACCCATAAAGCTCATCGGGAACTGTAGGGAGCCGCCGGCCCGTGTGCGGCGTAACTTGATGTTGGCCAGACGCTGAGCCTGGTAGGCATTGGTGACGTAGCTCAGCGTCATGGACTCGGAGGACTCGCCTCCATCCTCGTCCACCCACTGCTGAATGCGCACCTCTGGGAAGTCGGTCTCGGCCCATGTCTGAGAGGGGTCGACAAAGGTGCCGGTCACGACGTTGATCGCGGCGTCATTGTTCACCTCGGTAGATCCAGACACCGTGCCGATAATCATGTCTTCGGTGATTTCAAAGTCATGCGGCCCATAGTAGGCGCCCGCTTGCAGCATCCATTTCCCGCCCACGCGGATCAGTTGCCCAGCGCAAGACTCCTCCAGCTTCTGCAGCACCTGGGTCCGCTGTTCGTCGGCGCCAATCACGCAGCCGGTTTGATAACGCACACCGGCAGTATCATCGGGGTTGGTGACCGCCTCGTCACACACGTTTGCCGCGCTAGCGAATGACTGAAACAAAATCTCGTCATCCGGCACCTTGCACCGCACGCGCAGGTACCACAGCAGGTGCAGGGCTGTGTTACCGCTGTAGCCGGTCAAGCCGCTGCGCGGGTCGTACATGTCCTTTCGGCCACGCACCACGAATCGGACATCTGGGATGCCCGACGGGAATTTCTCGGCACTGTGCTTTAACGAAAGACGCACAAAGGACAGGCCGCGACCGATCTGCACGTCCCTCCAATCCCGACAGTTGGCTTTGAGGAAGGCGTTCACCTTGGTCGGATCGACCACCAGCTCATAACTGGCATAGCCACCGTAGGTCTTGATGTCCTCCTCGCCCAGGTAGATCGCCTCCAGCGCATCAACAGCGCCTTCGCTGAGCACATACACCAGATGCACCCACTCACCATCGGTCTGGCTTCCGGACTGCTCCTGCGCCCACACCAAGACGCCGCCAGTGCTGACCCGACCGAGGATGAACCGCACTGGTGCTTTTGATGACCGAACAGTTTGTGCCGACGGACCGCTGCTGGACGCAACATCGCTTTTCAACGCCGCAGTTTGCTGCGACCCGATAAACAGCCCAACCGCCCCGCCGAGAATGGCAAAGCCGACACCGCCGGTAACGAATCCGAGCGCGGCACCGGCGGCCACCAACGCAATTTTCTTGACCGCCTTGCTCATTCGATCCTCCAGACCACCAGCGGTGCGCAATCGATACGCCCCACGCCCTCCTCCGACGCAGACCAGAAGTCACCGGCCCAGTACACGGCGACACCTCGGCCATTCGGTCCGTCATAGAGCGCCACGTCGCCACGCTGGGTATAAGCCGGCTCAACCCGAGAAAAACACGCGTCCCACGCGCCTTCGAGTGACCCGTGGTTCCTCTTGAGCAGGCGCTTGGCCCCCGTCTCTGTGGTGTAGCGCCCTCGGTATGACGCCGCCGGGTCTACGCCGCAAATCGCCATTGAGCAATCAGCAGCGAACAGGCAGCAATCAAACTCGCCCCATGAAAAAGGCCGCTCAGTGGCGGCCTTGATCGTGTGGGCGAGCTGCGTGGTCCAGTTTCGATTTCTCATGGTCTACTCGTAGCTGAAGGAAGGGGCGTCCTTGCTCGCGCCCCAGTAGATCGGCCAATCCGCCATCTGGGCGACCGCGTAGAAGAATCGGTCATCCTGGTGCCGAGCTCGGTGATTCTCGTCGGTCCAGCGCTCGGTCGCCGTGCGGCTCCACTCCGCCATACGGTCGACGATAGGTACCTTGATATGGTTGCCATTGTCGCCGTTGCCGCTGTATGAGAACTGCGCCGCATCCATTCGACCGCTGAACAAGATATCGGCGGCAGATTCGCCCGACTGGCTGAACACCACGAACATGAGCTTGGCGTTCCGCCCCCGACAGCCCTTGAGACTGGTTTCTGTGATGATGGTAGTGTTCAGCCCGCTGAGGGTAAGTTCGACACTCATCGGCGAGCTGGAGCTGCTGCTCTCCTGCGCCTGGCTGATTTCGCCGAAACTACCGACACCAAGGTAGGTGATTCCGTCGATTACCAAATCACCGGTGCCGGTATGCGCGAATACCATGCCGCCAGGGAAGTCCAGCTCGCATGCATAAACCGCCATGAAGTTGCCCTGAGTGATGATGTCGACTACTCGCTGACTAAATGGGAATGCCGCTGCCATTAGAACGCCTCCCGGAATTCAAGCGAGCCGTTCGACACCACCGGCCGGATAGTCACCGTGTGCGAATCGCTGGTACGCCGCATCTCCGCATACGGCGCTCGATACTCAATCGCGGCGCCGGCTCGAATGGTCTTTCGGATGGGCTTGTTGACGAGCACCTGCACCTGGCCCTCTGCGTCCGCAACAGCGTCATCAATGACCTCGAACATGACACCCTCGATGCTAATGTAATCGCCCATTGAGAACACTTTCGCGTCCGGCGTAACCCCTCCCAGTCTCATGGCAGAAGCCTGGGCGAGCGCACTAACCACGACCGGCGCCCCGATGGAGTCAGTGCGCGTGCGAGTGAACGCCGGAAGGTGGAAAGTACCAAACATGCCCTGTAGGCGCCCGATGAAGGACGTGAGAACACGCTCCTCGGCCCGCGACAGTGCGCCGAAGGTCACCTGGCACTGCCAATATGCCCCCGGATAGCCGACGATTTGCTGAGCGTTAGACAGCGTCGAGGTAAATGCCCGGTTGTTGTAAACGACGCCCCAGGTCATTTCAGTCGGGCACAACCCCTCCGGCCAAGCGATTGCCATGTGTCACTCCTGGTAGTCGATTAAGCCTTGCGCAGTTGCTGACGCGCAGGACCATTGGTGCGGAAGTCCCGAAGGACCATTTGATAGCCCATCTGAGCCCCCTGTTTGGCGGCCTCCTGGATGCGAGACAAGGTCGCCTCATCGGCAGCCCCTTGCACGCTGATGTGCTGCTGTATGGGCGGCATGGAGTTCCATTGCCCCTGATCACCGCCCTGGGACTGGATGCTTTCGAGGGTCTTGTCGAGCTTCGCACTGGTACCGGCTGTGGTTACCCGCTCACCTTTTTGCAACAACCAGGTACCTTCTCGCGGAACGCTGTCGATACCATCATGCGCCATGCCCACCAGTGCCAGGCTCGAGGCCAAGCCTGTGGTAGTGGTCAGGGCGGCAGAGGCCGGCGCAGCGTTGGCACCAAACGACGCCAGAGACGCGAGCGCCGCAGCGGGGGCGTAGGCCGTGGCCATTGCTGTACCAGTCGCGACTGCAAGCGCCGAGGAAGCGGCAGCGGCTGTATTACCGATTGCCGCGTTAACAGCCATTTGCAGGCCGATTCTTACCAGCATGCGCAGTAGATCCTCGGCAATGCCTGCGGCGAATTCTTCGAAGTTGAATTTGCCGGTCTTCACGAAGTTGACCAGCTCGTCCTCCAGGCTACTCAAGGCATTGCTGGTCACGTCGTACATCTGCGAAGACAAGTCGCGAGCATGATCCGAATAGTCCTGCCAGGCATCCTTGGCACCATCGAGCCAGTTGCTCTGCATTTCATCTTTCTTGTCGTAGTAATCCTGTTGTATCGCCAGGCGCTCAGCCAAAGCCTCGTCCAACATCTGTGTTTCTTTTTTATAGTTGGCTTCAGCGTCTGGGTCGTTCGCGAGAACAGCCT
This sequence comes from Pseudomonas farsensis, assembly GCF_014268805.2. Taxonomy (GTDB): domain Bacteria; phylum Pseudomonadota; class Gammaproteobacteria; order Pseudomonadales; family Pseudomonadaceae; genus Aquipseudomonas; species Aquipseudomonas farsensis. Next base: position 1,384,394 of record NZ_JABWRF020000001.1, on the reverse strand, counting down.
CCTTGTATTCCTTGTACATCTCGCGACGTTGCTTGTTGAAATCCTGCTCAATGGAGAGCTTCTCCCGAAGCTGCGCTCGGTATTTTTCACCCCTGCCGGCGCCGGCAAGTTCCTGCTCAAACCCATCCTGCGTGGTGCGGTTATCCTCGGCGAGGTTGAATTTCAGCGCAGCGAGCTTCTTGGCATCTTGGTCGGCCTTCAACAGCGCCTTTTTTGCATCGAGTTCGGCAGCGAGCCCCTCTAGCACTTTGCGCTGCTTGGCATTCACGCCTTCAAGCTTCCCGCTCGCCAGCTCGAAGGCCAGCTTCTCGACCTCGGTGGCATTCTTGCGCTTGTCGGTCGAGGTGTTGATCAGCTCGATCTGACGCTTGTACCCCTCCTCCATGGTCTCGAAGCGCTTTTTGAGCGCATTGGCGGCTTTGTCACCCGCAGTCTTGTTCCTGTCGGTGGTTGCCTCAATCTGCGCGAGACGCTCAGCCGCGAGCTGCTGGGGACTTTTGCGCGGAGCAACGCCAACAGACGGCGTTGGGGAGCCCGGTGCCACCATTGATCTTCCGGTAATGCTCTGCTGCTCAGGTGACGCCAGGAGCATGTTCCGCCCTGTGAGAAAGCTGGATTTGGCTGAGAAACCAGCAGCGGCGTTGAACACCTTGTTCGCCGCCTCCAGCACACGCTGCATTTCCGAAATCTTCTTGTTCGCTGACTCTTCTGCCGCCTTGTTCGCAGCGTCCTGCAGCTTTTTCTCGGCAGCAGCTGCATCGGCAAGCGCTTGCTGCCGGGCGTAAATGGCCTCCAGCTCTTTGCGCAGCGACTGCTGTTTCGCCTTATCACCAGCTTTTACAGCGTCTTTGTACTTGTCCATCACATCGATCTGCGATGCGACAAGCCTGGCTTCCTCTCGCTGCTTGTCGTTGAGCCCCATCTTGCTGGCTTCGAACTCAGCCTGGGCTTTCTTGTTTGCGCCAAACAGGTCACGGGTCTCGCGCAGCTTGCCGATGTACTCTTCCCATTTGGCCACCTGCCCCTTGGTCTGTTCCTGACTGGCATTCAGGGCAGCTCGCATCTGCTCGGTGCTTTGTGAAACCTTTTTCGTCTCGCCATCCAGCCCACGGAGCACAGCCTTGAGCTCGTCGGCCTTCTGCACGTTGTTGTCATAGTCCCTCGTCAGCCCCGCAATTTCCTTGCGGAACTCGGGATACAGGCTCGCCTGCGACTCGATCCAGGTCGTAACGCTATCGAGAGTCCTTTGCCCGCGCTCGACTTCTTCAATCATCGTGCGGAACTGTTTGGTCTGAGGCCCCAGGTCAATGCCGCGTTCAATCTTGAACGCGTAGTTATCCAGTGCAGAGCTGGCGGTGCTCAGTGCCTGTTGCTGCTCATCGATCCATTCCAGGCGCTTCACGCGCTGCTGGGCGCCGCTGAGCTTCTCGTACTTCTCCCGGACTTCATCGACTGTCGCCCCGTGAGCGCTCAGTGCCTGTGTCGCCTCGTCGGCACTGGTGCGCATCGAAAAGAAGCTGGCCGCAACGAGACCAGTTGCGACGATGAGGCCGACTGGGCCGGTGAGCAGCGCGAGCAGACCCCGGCCTGCCGCGGCGGTGAGCAGGATGGCCTTGCTGGCGTTAGATGCAGCAGCAGTTGCAGCATCGGAAGTGCGAACCGCAGCATTCACGGCGAGCGTTGTTTCCCCATACGCCGCAACCGCTGCGGTTCTGACGGCGTAAGCCGCCTGCATCTCAGCGGATGTTGCAGCTGTCGTTGCAGCAAGCTGCGCTTCGGCGGCCTGGATCTGCCTGATGATGGCCACTTCGTCCAGCCGGGCCGCAGCCATTCGCGCGATGGCCAGTGCCCGCCCCTGCTCGTTGATTTGCGCCTTGAGCCGCTGTCCTTCAAGGCTCCTTTCGGCGGCCAACGTGGCCTGAACCGACTTGAGATTGTTGATCTCCGACGTCTGCCGCATGCGATCAGCCGCGATCTTCTGTTCTGCCGTGACGACTTCAAGCCTAGCTCGCTCCATCAGCGCCAGTGCATCGGCCTGTCGAGATTTCGCTGTTTCCAGCGCCTGCCGAGAGGCAGCGGAATCAGCATTGACCGCGCCCCATTGGGCCGCTGTGGTCGCGACCAATGCAGCCGCCTGCTGGATCGAGGCTTTCGTTGCGAGCGCAAAGCTGCTGGCAGCCTGGGCGCCGGATAGCGCCAGTCGAGCCCCGAACACATAAGCCAGAGTTTCTGCCGCGCTCGAAAAGCTCTGGATCGTCTTCGCAGTCGTTGTCGCATTGGATGTGAAGCCGTCAAGTGCCTTGGATGCGCTCACGATGCTCGAGGAGATCGTTGCGCTGACACCAGACGCCTGATCCAGCCTACCCACGACCTGAGTGAACGAGTTTTCCAGCGCCGTGAGGCTGTTGCCGATCGTGACGGCAGTTTTGCCGAAAAGCTCATCGACAGCCTGCTGCTGCGCCTGGAGTGCTTTTACCACTGCGTCGGCGGTAAGTAGGCCAGCGGCGCCGAGGGTGCGCAGCTCGCCGACTGTCTTGCCCATGCCTGCCGCAATAGCCTGCGCCAGGGCCGGCGCCTGCTCCATGACCGAGTTCAGTTCCTCGCCACGCAGCGTGCCAGAGGCAAATGCCTGACCCAGCTGGATCAAAGCGGCGTTTGCCGATGCCGCGTTAGCGCCAGAAATGGCCATCGTCTTACTGATGGTGCCCACGATGCCGGCGACGCCCTCACCAGAGAGCTTCAATTCTTTTTGGTTGGTCGCAATGCGCTGATAAAGCTCCGCCGTCGCGGTCAGCGGCTGATACGAGCTCTGCGCGATCGAGAACACCGCTTTCTGGGCAGCAGCAAGCTGAGCAGAACCCTCGGTCACCAGCAACATGCGGCTGGTGAGAGTGGTGTAGGCCTCCGATGCCGCATAAACGGCTTGGAGGCTAAAGGCGGAGGCCAATGACGCTGAAACCGTAGCCGCAACCCCGGAAAGGGACGTAAAACTGCCCTGCATCGCGGAGACCCGCGCCGCAGCAGAGTCTGCCGCACTGCCGGTTCGGGACAGGGACCGCGAAGCCTGGTCCATGCCCTGTTGAAACCCACCGATCCTGGCAATTAGGTCCAGAGTCAGGGTGCCAAGCGAGCGGCTCGCCATTGCTTTTCTCCATGTCGCAAAAGGCCCGCCGAAGCGGGCCTTACGGTTTGTCTAGCAGTGCTAAGCCACTGGAAAATGGACGCTATCGCTACTGAACAGGACAGCCTGCAGATCACGCCCACTCGGCCATCGCCTGCTCAAGCGCAGTCCCCGGCTGAACTCGATGTGGCATGAAATCTTGAACATCGGCCTTGCCGCCTGCGCCTCGATTGACCTGCTGCGCAACGATTGCTGCGGCCAGCTCCCCTCGATACGCCAAGTTGAGCGATCCATGCTTGTCGCGGTAAGCCACCCAAGCCAGCACCTCCGCGTAGGAAAGTGCTGCTTTGGCCTCAGCAATTGATTTGCCGCCGATCCCGTTCAGCACCAGTTCATGCCACAGCTCGTCGGCCGAGGTTAGCTCTTTGCTTCGGGGTTATTCACTTCATTGACGGCTTTGAGCAACAGCAGGCCAAGCGCTTGGTCGAGGTTGACAGCGTCTTCATATGGCAGTGGCTCGTCACCATCCTTACCCAGCATGATCGAATCAGCCAGGTAACGAGCATTCCGGGACGCCTTCGACTCGTCGGCGGCATACATCTGCTCCATTGCGCCAAAGGAGTGTCGGCGGACGTGCACGGTGAACTCGTCGGTAACTTCCTTGCCCGCCACGTCGAGATGCTTCCACTCGATCTTTTTGGCCACCAGGGCATCAAGGATGACGCCCCCTTTCTTTTTCAGTTGCGCGAGATTCATGGCGCCCCCTTAGGCGGTTTTCTTGATCCAGGCAGAACCGCCTGAGCGTTGGATGGATACTGCGGTGCTGACCACGGCGTTGGCGGCGAAGTCGAACGGGAAGTCAGCGACATAGCCCTCGAACACGAACCAGGTGCGGCTGTCCGGCAGCTCGAAGTCATCGCCTTCGGCGTTCAGCGTCGGCGCTGCGGTGCCATCGGACCAGCCAACCGCCCACTTCATGGTGGTATCACCGTTCGCTTCGGAAAGCTGGTGCAGGCGAACGTGACTGGCGCTGTTGGGATCGGCGTTGATGGTCAGGGAGGCTTGGCCGGGGGTGCGCAGGCCGGGCTTGTAAGTGCGCTCGTTGGAGCTGAGGCAGGTGTCCTCGATCTGCTCTTTCGGCGCGCCGCCGGGGTTGAAGGCTGTGGCGCACTCGACTTCCACCACGGTGAAAGGGCCGGTGCCGCTAAGCGGCGGCATCAGGGAAAATACCTGGGTTCCTTGGGTCAAAATCGACATGGTTATCTCCTGTCGGGCAAAGAAAAGCCCGCACTGGGCGGGCTGGGTTGTTTCATCGGCGGACTATCCAATCCACATCAAAGCTTCGGTGGCAGTCCTTCGTCTTGGGGTCGCGATCGGTCGCGCCCCAGCGCACGACATAGGCGATCGGCTCAATGGCGTCACACAGCGCTTTGGTCACTGCCTGTACCGGGTCGGCAGTGGCCGCATACACGTCGAGTTGCAGGGTGAACCTGTCTGAGTCGGGTCGCCCCGCCAGGTAGTTCTCAGGGCTGCCGTTGATTACGCTCCAGACGACGTACGGCTTCACGGGCTTTTCCGGCGCTTCGCCGAACGAGTAGAGCCGGCAGTCGATGCCAGCACCGATCAGCGCTGCTACACCGGGATCAGCAGAGCAGACTGCGAAAATTGGCGCCTCCATCAAGACCCTCTCAATGCCGCATCGACTTCTTGACCGAGCACCTGAATGAAGCGATCGGTTACCGCTGTGACGTTGCTCGAAAATGCCGGACGCATGAACGGTGCCGGCGGCGTGTGCTGGGTACCGAACTCGAGGTAGCGCCAGTGCCGGGTGTCGCCACCAGGATTCCCGCCTGCATCCTTGCTGTGCTGGTTCGAGCCAGCGCCGCCGCGAATACCCACTTTCATCACCACCCCGCCCTCACTGCGGCCCTGCCGACCTGATTCTTGGGTGACGATGTTCTTCCAGATCTTCTCGGCGGTTTCAGGATCATCGATTGCCTTCGCGCGGGCTCGCGCATCGTCCCGGACGACGTTCATTGCCTGACGGGCAGCCTTACGCAGCCCCTTTCTACGCAGCTTTGGCGCTAGACCGAGCATCGTCTCGATGATTGGTTTCGCGCCCTGCAGGCGTGCCGAGATCTCGTCAGCCATCTTTCACCCCCTTCGAAACGAGGATCGTCAGATACTCCAAACCGGACTTCGGATCCTCGAGGGGCGGACCTTCGAAGCTGTACACCTCGCCGCGGTAGATCGCCCGCATGGTTGGGAGCACTCCGGCGCGGTACCGGATGACCATTCGCGCGGTGGCCTCGGATTGCGCGGCCTGGGCCGCGACCAGATCGCGAGCTGAAAGCGGCTCGACGCGGGCGGGGCACTTGGGCCAGCGCACAGTCCATTGCGGCTCGCCGAACGCACCGGTTTTCGGGTCTCGGGGAGTGGTTTTCTCCTCGATGTCGATGCGATGCCGGAGCTTGCCGGCCTGCATTACACACCCATCCGGATGCGGTACGGCATCAGCAGGTGCTGAGACGCCAACGGAAGCTCGACCGCAGTCGCTCCGGTGACAACCTCCTCGCGATTGGCGAACAGATGGCCAAGCTTGAGCAGACAGGCAGCCTGGATCGAAGGGTTTATAACCATGCCATAGGCGATAGCGTCGGCCTGGTCGTAGGCGGCGGCCAGCGCCTTTCTGGCGTGCTCAAGCAGACGGCAGCGTATGGTGTGATCCTGCTCCGCGTCAGCAGCATCTACAGCCGCAGCGTTCGCTTCCTTGGCTTCCTGCATCATTTCCTGCACGCCAGCGCGAGCAGCATCGAGGACAACCTGATCCAGGTAGAAGCGGCGGTTTAGAAAATTCATCGCCGCATCCTCCGCAGCACCAAGCTGTGCTTCGACTAGTGCCTGATCTTCTGGCTCTGCCAACAGGTGATGCATGGCCAAGTCGATTGCAATTACTGGCATGCCGTCACTCCTTCAGAGGATGTAGGGACGCCAGCTTTCGCTCCATCAGCTCTTCAGCATGGCGACGAGGAACCGAATAGGCCGGACCACCGCGACGACGCAACTCACCTTCATCCATGTAGGACCGCATCGGGTAAATCTGGAGCGCCACAGGATTGAGGTTGTCCAGCACCCGCTCCTCGACTACCGACTCATCGAGGCCATCCCCGGCAATGCCCTCCACTGGTTCGTCCCGGACGGATTCAGCAGGATCGCCCGCTACCACGGCAGAAGGATTGGAGGCGGCGACCAGACCCTCTGCCCCAACATTTGGCTCACGCCCCGCAATTTCCTGCTGCTGCGGAGCTAAGTTCGCTGCAAGGGCTGGAGCCGCTACGGAAGCGCCGTCCTCGCCAGTGCCCGGTGAAAGCGTGACCTCAGTCGGAAGCGGCAAAACACCACCCTCAGACTTGCCGTTGACGGGTTGAGAGGCTGAAGCAGCGTCTTGCACCTCAACCGCGGCCTCTGGTTTTTCCTGTTTACGTGCCATAGGAATACTCCAGTCAGGCGCCATTGCTGACGCCGTTGTGCGGGGAAGTTAAGGCGTGCCGGTCAGTTGGCCGGTGACGAAGGCCTCGTCGCGGTAGATGGCGAAGGCAAGGCGCTCCTCGGCGCGGATAGTCGCCATGTTGTTCTCGAAATCCTTGTCGTTCTCGGTGGAGATCAACACTTCAATTTCCATGCGATCGAAGATCTGCGCGCCGAGCTTGAACGCACCGACAAGGAAGTCGTCTTGAGTCATGGCCTGAGTGGAAACCACCGGGCGATTCCAGAGCTTTGCACTGGTTCCTTCCTGAGGCTGGCCAATGATGTAACGCCCCTCCCCGTCTTTGGTCAGCTCGATGGCCGCCCAGTCGATTGGGTTGAGGACGATACCGTCCGAGGGGAACTCCGCCAGTTCGGCTTGCAAGAGCGCCAGGCGCAGTCGGTCGATACGCTGCTCACCCACAACGGATACGCCAGCGGGCTGGGCGTACAGCTGGGCAACAGTCATGAGGCCCTGCAAATTCGCACCGGAGCCGTTGCCGTAGAGCAGTTGAGCTTCTTCTGCCATGTTCAGGCCATAGCGGGCACGCGCGTCGATGTAACTCTGCAGTGCTTTGGCGTCATCAAGCATCTGGCGGCTCGCCTTGAACAGGTGAGCAATAGTGCGGACGTTCGCGGTCGCCAGGGCGAAGGTGATGTCGGAGTACGGCTTGGCGGTTCCTTCCGCGACCGTGCGCGCGTTGTTGGTGTAGCCAGTCTCACGGATGTACTCGATGGAGTTCGACTCCGTCTCGCCAGGCGCCACCAGGTCGCGAATCGTCAATCGACGCTGTGGCGGCGCCACAACACCGGCCAGGCGCTGGGCAGGAACCAGGTCACCGCCGGTAGCAGTGGTGATGGCGGCGCGCGGCACGGATACGCGTCGCGAACCACGGAAGGAGGCGCTCATGTCCTTCATTTCTTCGCTTTCGATCACCAAAGCGCCGACCGACTTTTGAGGCTCCTCTTGGTGATTGCGGTCGCGATTGGCGTTGACGAGCTTTTGCTCGGCTTCACCCAGGCGAGCGTTGAGTTCGCCTTGCTTGGTCAGCAGCTCGTCGACCTTGGCGCGAGTTTCGGTATTCATATCACCGGACGCCTTGATCTGCTTCTCGACCGCCTCGGCCTGGCTCTTGATTTGATCGCCAATGCCCTTGAGGCTGGCGTTGAGTTCCTTGACTTGGGCTTCAAAGTCCATGGTCACTGTCCTTGCAAAGAATTGAGTAGATTGGTTGCCGCGCTCAGAGAGGCGGAGAGGTCTGGCGCGACAGCGCGGGGCTTATCGGTCGAGGCAGCGTTATGCGTGCCCCCGCCGGCAGCGCGAGGCATACCGGACTTGAAACTGGCGAACAGTTCACGGCGCTCAGAACGAGGCATGCCGCCCTTGGCCAAGGCAACATCCATGGCCTTGAGCGCATTGGCCTGGGCTGCGTCTTCGGTCTCACGCTCGGTGACTTCGCTGGACGACAGCAGCCCTGTGGCCAGGCCCAGCTCAACGGCACGCTTGCCGCGAATGTAGGTTTCGTCGTCCATCAGCTCGGCCATGTCTTCAGCCGGCTGCCCGCTGGTCTCGGCGTAGAGGTCGGCCATGGCGGCATCGAACTCTTCCATGTCATCGGCGATGTCGCGAAGGTAGTGACGATTGCCGGCGAGCCAGGTCCAGCAGTTGTGGATCATCAGGAAGGCACTGCTGGCCACCTCTCGTTTCTTGCCTGCGAGGAAAACGATCGAAGCAGCGCTAGCCGCCATGCCGAGCACCTTGGTGGTGACCTGGTGACTGTGCTCCTGAAGGCGGTGGTAAATGGCGATGCCTTCAAACATGTCGCCGCCTGGCGAGTTGATATAGACGGTGACATCGCGCTCACCGATGGCGCGCAGCGCTGCATCGATCCGCTTGAGCGTGACGCCCTCGCCGTACCAGTCTTCGCCGATCACCCCATACACCGTGATGGTGTCTGAGGTGTTCTCAACGGCCGCTTGGATGGCGGGGTTCCATTTATCGAGCGCGCGCGGGCTCATCTCGCTGCGCAGGCCGCGAGACTGAATTTTGTGTTTCATGGATTACTCCGGTGAGGTGCTGTCCGGCTCTTGCAGCCAGTTCATCAGTGCGGCCCGAACGGCCTGCCCATCGTTTTGCTTGCCCAGCTGCTCCAGCGGCACCAGGTTGGACTGAACCGTGAGCACGTCCCCTCCAGGCATATGAGGCATGTTGTCTTTGCGCCGCCCTTCGTTGCGAGTGATGAAACCGTTCTGAGCCATGGTGCTCAGGTACGCCGCGCGTCCGGTGCTGTCTGCCCTCAAGAACGCCTCAAGCGAGAATTCCGAATAGAAGTTGATGCGGTCTACCGCCGTCATGCACCACTTGTTTACGCACTGCTCGATAGGCGATGTGAAAGACATGATGCAGTAGGTGAGGAATGCGATCTGCTGCTGCTCCAGACCGGTTCCCCAGTTGCTGCCCTTGTCCGTCTTCATCACCATCCAGGGCGGAACACCGAACCAACGGCAGATTTCCTCGACACTGTGTCCTCTGGACTCCAGCAACTGGGCGTCGGCAGGATTGATGCCGATCATCTCAGGCTTTACGCCTTGCTCGAGCACGGGGCTTTTCCCGGCGTTGAGCGCCCCTGAGATGGTCTTGACGTACTCGCGGAACTCAACGCGCTGGGCCGGATTCAGCGTCTTGTCCACCGAAAACGCCACCGTTGGCATCATGCCGTTACGGAAGGTGCTATTCGCCGCGTCGTCGGCTGACATCGCCGAACCGAACACATCCGCGCCGTAACGAATGGCGGAAAGCCCTACCCGGCCATCCAGCGTGAATGCCGGGATGTGCAGCATGTTCTGCCGAACAATCTCTCGACGCGCGCCCTTCCTAGGCCTGAAGAAGTACCTCAGCCGACCATCATCATCGAATTCGAGGTCGACTCTGGACGGCATCAGAAAGTCCAGCGCGATGACGCGGCCTGCGGATCGGTGGATTTCGCAGTAGGCGTTGCCCCACAGCAACATCGAGGCAACGACTGCCTGCCAGAAATGGAAGGCGGCCATGTCTTCGTTCGGGCTGGTGTGCACCACGTCATAAAGCGGGAAATCCCGCGCACTCTCGCGGCTACCATCTGGCATCCGCCTGTAAATACTCAACGGCAGGCCAGCCACCGAGGTCGAGATGATGCGGACACATGCCCAAACCGTGGAAAGACGCATCGCCTTGTCCACACTGACTGACTTGCCGCTGCTGGACTGGGCACCAGAGAAGGCGCTCCAGAACCCGCCATCCGACAGCTTGATGGTCCTGCCCAGCCACTCTCCCACACTGGCTGACGGCTTGGTGGCTGCAGCGCCCAATGCCTGGGATAAGGTTTTAATCACTGGTCAGCCCTCGGCGAAGGAAGCCGGCGATGCAGAAGAAACTCACCGACCCTGCCAGCAAGGCCCAGCCTGTACCGGCCAGTACCCATACCCCGGAACATGCCAGGCAGAAAGCCACCAGAGCGCAAGCGATGTAAATATGAAGTGCGTTCATGCGATCAGTGGGTCCCGAATGCCAGCCATGAAGTTGTCCATTCCTCCGCGACCTTCAGGATTGAGGCTGATCAGAGAAACGGCGTTGAAAGTAGCCATAAGCGGGTCGATCTTGGCTGTGCCGGAGGCCTGCTTGGTGATCAAGAAAGCGTTGGCCGATGGCACGCCTTTGGCGTTGCCACATGACCAGGCCATAAGCGGCTGCCCGCAATGAAGCAGCGCGCCTTCCGCAAGCTTGCGCTCAGTGGTCTTGATTGCGCCGGTGAGCTTCCAGCCCTGAGAAATGCCAACGACCTTGTCCTCCTCTACACCGGCATCAGCCAGCGCATCGAGAACAGAGCCAATTCCCGCCGGGTCGAGGCCGACCTTGTCCAGCAAGCCCGTCTCGTTGATGCGTTTGACGATGGCAGCGAATTGCTCAACGTCGTCGCCAATCCGCTTGACGATGGTCAAGTCACCAATAGCTTCAAGGTCTTTAAGGCGTGGTGCCTCGGACTTGCGTCGTTCAAGTACTGATGGGTGTGCCCAAGCATGGGCCCAGTGGAACCAGCGGCGGGTTCCAGATTCACGGCCAATGACTGCAAGGCCAAGCAAATCGTCCAAGCCGCCGCCGTCACCACCAACATCAATGACCTCGCAGCGAACCAGAATCTCATCGAGATTGAGCCAGGTGGCCGCCTGGGCTTCCCAGAACTCGGCGCCGACCCAGGCATCCGACATGAGCGCCAAACCGATCTCGATATTGAGATGCTTGGCCAGGAATCCTCGTAACTCTGCTTCCCCGTCGATTTCCGCCTGCATGAACAAGCGTTCAAGCGTCGGGCGATCAACCGAGAATCCCATGTTGGGGTTCACCAAGTGGAAGTTCTCGGGCTTGCGGGCATCGCCGCTGTCGATCATCTCCTTGGGGAACTCGTAGATGACCGGCAAGAAGCGATTGTCGTTGATGCGCCCATCCCGCACGCCGCGGGCATAACTGAGCTTCGACCTGAACACACCAGCAGGTGGCTCGTTCGACTGCGTGGTAAGCCAAATGACAAAGCCTTCGGGCCTGGACAGCAAGCCGCCAGTGGCTTCCCTGATCATGTCAGCTGCTTTAGGGTTCTTGCCGAACAGCCAGGCCTCGTCGATCAGCACGCCTACTGCTTTCTTGCCGCCGACCACGTCGCTGTCTGCCGCGACAACCTTCAGCGTGGCCCCTGTTTCTCGGTGGGTGATCAGCCGGAGGTGAGGCTGCACATGCAGCAGATCTTTCAGCTCCTCGTCTTTGCTGACCATGTCCTTGGCTGGAACGAAAGCGTTGTCGGCAATCTCTTTGGTCGGCGCCAGGATGATGAACTCGGCCGACAGTCGCCAGTTGCGCACCAAAGCTGTCAGCATGATCGCGGCAGCGATGGTCGACTTGCTGTTCTTTTTCGGGATGCAGAGCATGAACTCCCGAATTAGGCGTTCGCCGGTTTCGCTGTTGTAGCTGCCAAACACGGCCCCTGCGAAAGCGAGCACCCATGGGGCACATGCAGTTTCGATGGTTGGGCTGCCTGGGGCGTCAACGATGCGAAGCCCCTTGAACACCTCAAGGCTTTCTTCGGCTTCCTGCGGGAATAGCGGCTCAGGGATGATGGATTCACTGGCAGCCAGGCGCCGCCACCAGTCTGGGCAGGCAGTGGTCCAAAGCATTTGTTACCCCTTGACGACAGTGAGGGGCGGCTTGCTCTGGGAGTATTTGCCCTTGCCCGCCTCTTTCGCGGCCTCCGCCTTCTGCTCTTTCTTGCCCGCCTCGGCCTTCTTCCCATGGATGTAGGGGACGGCGGTCTGTGCGGCGTTGCGCCGATCGAACACCTTTGCCCTGGGCTCGTTCATGAGAGCGAGCAGCCAAACGAGGGGATCATCGGTCGAGGGCAGGCAACTGAGAAACTCGCCGTCCGCCTCGCTGATCTCTACAGGGTCTTCGGTGGCTTCCTCAGCCTTAACATTTCCTCGGCGTTTTTTAGGCCCAGGGTTAACACTGAGTTCTGCTCTTCTAGCCAGGATTGCGGATGCAATCTTCGGATCATTTGCCCAGCGCGAACCTGCGGCAGCAGCGGTCGAAGGCTTGCTGCCCGCGGCTTCGGCCGCTTCCTTGTTGGACGCTCCTCGTGCCTTAGCGTCAACAAACTGTCGCTGTTTGTCTGTTAACACCATTAACAAAAACCTTGAGGGGGGAGAAAAATGTCTGCGTGGGGTCGGTGGTGGTCTAGAAGCGCAGAGACTTCAGACTTTCACACCCCCTACCCTTGAGGCACGCTTATAGCGTGCCACTAACCAATTTGAGGCACGCAGTTGACGTGCTTAAGACGAGAACTAACCCGCCGGTAGCCATCACGACGCGCCTACCGCCTCCTCCGCCTGCTTCACAGAGCTATGGCATGGTCCGCATAGCGACTGCCAGTTGCCCTCATCCCAGAACAGAGCCTGATCACCGCGGTGAGGGATGATGTGGTCGACCACGCTGGCCGCAGCAGTCTTACCCACCTTGGCGCAGTAGACGCAAAGCGGGTTGGCTCGCAGGTGTCGGTCGCGCGCCTTCTGCCATCGATAGTCGTAGCCCCGCTGGGTGCTGGTCATCCCGCTCCGCCAGCTTCCTGGTGTCACAACCTTTAGCCGCAACCCTGCGCCTTCTTTGATGCGCGGACTGAGCGTCTTGAGTCGAGCCATCACCGGCCACCGAGGACGGGCGCACCGCTAAGGTAGGTCCGAGGGGCTGCGTCAGGCTCCAGGCCCTGGTCATCCGCCAGCGCTTCGATCAGCGCCAGGTTCTGGGTTGCGATCTGCTCGAGAAGGCTGGTCTGTTTCTGTTGCTGGTCCAGGATCTGCTGGAGCAAAGAGATTGCTTGCTCGTTCACGGGCTACCCTCATCCATTTGTTGATCCACTCGCGCCGTGCAGCGCAGCCGCTGCAGGCCATTAGGCGAACGGGTCGGCAGGCTTGGCGATCGAGCGCACGAACCACATGAAGCCCTGCTGCAGGTTGGTCTTAGCCAAAGCCAAGGTGCGCTGGTCCACACCCTCGATCGCACTGATCTGCTTGAAGAGTTCGCCGGCGTCGGCCTCCAGGGCCTTGATGGAGTTCATGCCATTGATCTCGCTCTGGGTGAGGTCGCGGTAGCCGGTGATCTTCTTGTGCTGGTTGTCCATGGTGAATCCTCATGTGGGCGCGCCACGAACCGGCGCATGTTGAGTTTGTGGCGCGAGCGCGTTACTCGCCGCTCCAGCCCATCAGCTTGAGCTGATCATTGATGGCTGCAATCTCTTTTCTGAAGTGTTCCGACAGGGGCTCCAAAACCGCAGCCAGAACGTCTGGCTGCTGGTAGTCACCAGTTATCGCCAGCGCGACACCTGAGCCACTCAGTACGGTGTCTAGGCGACGCTGAACTTGGTCTCGCGTGAAGAAGAGGCTGTTCGCCGTGGCGATCTGGTTTCGATTCATTGGCTACCCCTGAGCCTTGCGAGACAGGAACAGATCGGAGTAGCCGCGAAGCTTCTCCACACCCATGAAGCCGACGGCCCCACCAGCGAAAGTGGCCATACCTTGCGGCAACCCCATCCATTCAAGCAGCGGTACCAAGGCCAGAGTGATGAGACCGCAGAGCGCTCCCTCCAAGATCATCTGTCGACGCGTCCCGCCGCCATACACCACCCGCAGGGCAGCGATAGCAACCGATAGGCCAGCGGCATACAGCTGAGGCTGATGAGCGAGCACCCAGGCGAGCACAGCGGCCCAGAGGCCAGGATCCTTCTCGGGCATGTTTGCCATCTCGATTCCTCCCGTTCCGGGGAGCACAAACGAAAAAGCCCCGGCAAATGCCGAGGCTCAATGATGGTTTCCGGTGGTGGCGAGTTTGCTCCCGCGCACCTACCGCAAAGTAACACGAAATATACGAGTCAGGACCGGGGATGTCAAGCGGCCTCACGCCGAACGTCCAGTGCACCATCAACCCATGCGACGCCAGCCTTCCACAACTGGCGGGTCTTCTCCTCGCCGAACCCCAGCTTCTTACCCACATCACGCAGAGAGGTATCCCGCGAGGTGTAATACTTCATGATCACAGCCCCGCATTCGGCATAGCGCTGCAGCAGCCGGCCGACCAATCGATCAACAAAAAGCGCCTCGTCGTCTGTGATTATCGGATCAAGAACCGTGTTCTCGCGCGATGCGCAGCACGAAACGCCTGATCCCAGCACTACCCATCTGCCCCAATGCTCTAGCAGTTCTTCGGCACTTCTTTCCAAATGGCTCATGTCTCTCCCCTCAATCCCCGGTGTAGTTGATGCCGCCGGCGCCGCGCCGGTTGCTTCCCTGATATCCAGCCTCAGGCCCGCCGGCCTGGGGTCTTTTCAACTGTTCGATCTGCCGTGTCGCGACCTGCAGGGCCATGCTGAGCTGGGTCACCAGTTCATCCAAGGCCAGCGCCTCGCCGGTTGCAGCAACTACCCAGCCCGAGGCGTTGCAGTGGTCGCATGGCAGTTCGTGAAACACGCCCTGGGTGACCGCTCTCCCACGGCACAAAGGGCACTTGTCCAGCTCGATCACGGCCTTCTTGAAGGCTGGGCCGTGGCTCTTCCTCATTCACCACCTACCAGCCAGTCGGCAGCCTTGTCGATGTCGTAAGGGAACGTGCGGCTGTCCACCTCGAAGCGAGCGCCGCCGAGCATGGTCACGCTGAGGCGCCGGTGATCGTCGTAGTTCTGGATGCGCACCATGAACACCTTCGATCGGTCAAAGGCCGGCGCATAAGCCTTTGGCGCGCTCACATTCCACGAGACTGCGAGGGTGCCGTACTCGGAAATACTCATTTCGAATCCTCGCTAATAACTAATTCGCTAAGGTTGCCCGAGACCACGCCGCCATTGGTCTGCGGCGAGTTCTGCGGGATTTCAAATAAGGCCTCTTTAAGGCCGTGGATGGCCGCGAAACCGATCCGGTCAAGCCACGCGTGCCACTTCTCCAAGGCCAACTTGCGCTGTTCCATGGCTTGAGTGTGGATGTAGGTGCTGGCGATCTTGCCCAGCGTGTGGTTCAGCAGCATCTCGCCGATGTGGCCGTCAATGCCGAGGTCGGTCCAGGTGGTGCGAGACACCTTACGCAGATCGTGACTGGTCCACTGCCCCTGCCCCAGTCGGGTGAACACCATGCTGGCTTGGGTTTCGCTCAGGCAGTGCCCGCGACGGTTCGGGAACAGGTAAGCGCCCTCATAGCCGTGCGCCTGCTGGATAGCCCGGTACCGAACCAGCAGCGCCCGCAACTGGGCAGTGAGGGGCAGGCGGTGCTCGGTGCGGGTCTTGGTGTGGGCCGCTGGGATGAACCACTCGGCAGCAGCTAGGGTGACGTCACTCCAGCGGGCCAGGCGGGTTTCGCCGACCCGGGTACCGTGGGCCAGCATCATCAGGGCCAGCATGGCGTCGTGTGGGGCCGCCTCAAATGCCTGGGCCAGTTGCTGCATCAGTTCGGGCAGGTGCACACCACGCAAGCGAGCAGCCTTCGGGGCAATTCGTGCCTTGGTGAAGTCACTGAAGCGCACTCCAGCCAAGGGATTGCTGTCGACCATTTTCAGCTTCAGGGCTTGGCGGAAGGCGGTCAGAAGCATGCCGAACATCTGTCGCAGATAGGACAACGAGAGCTTGGTCTGGGCTGGCCAGATCAGGTGCTTGTCGATCAGCTCGGCGGTTACGTATTTGACTGGCAGATCGCCCAGGCACGGATGCAGGTGCTGCCTGATGGCTGCGCGGACGGCAGCCTTGCGCTTTGCAGACAGCGAGCGATCAAGCCACATCCGGTCGGCGTACCAGTCGAGCAGTAGGCCCACGGTGTCCATGCCCGATACAACCGGCGCCGTGGCCGGGGATCGCAGCAGGCGCTGACGCAGCGCGGGCAGCTCGGCAAGCACTGCCGACACGCTCAGCTCAGGCCAGCGGGCTACCGGAACCCACTTTTTGCCGCGCACTAGGTGCCAGGTGCCGCGCTCGCGGTTGCTCCAAAAGCGCAGGTACAGGCCAGGGTGGCGCGGGTCGCGCAGATCCCGAACCGACTTGTCGGCGGCCTGCCGGCGTACCTCAGCCTCACTGAACTTCACTTCCCGCGTCGCACTCATGCAGCCACCGTAACCGGCAGTATCAGGTAAGCCCTAAGCTGCTCCATGGCGTCGAAGTGCCCACGGCACACGATGGCGAGGTAGCCCTGCTCGTTCAGGCGGCGCAAGCAATCACGCTGGCTCTCCGAAACGGGCGCCGGCTCAACCGTCGCTTTGAATTCGATGTACAGGCCGAAGTAGCCGCCACGGGCCATCGGCAGCACCAGGTCAGGGATGCCAGCCTTCACGCCCTGGGCTTTTAGCTTGGCGGCGACGGCCTTCACGCGATGCCCGCCGTTCGGGACGTGGTAGATCAGCTCGTGCACGCCTGGGTGCTTGAGCCGGATCTCGGTCATCAACGCGGCCTGCTCCTGGCCCTCGCGGTCGACGGGCTTGGCGCGAGGGGTTCGGGGCTTTCGAATCGTCGGATTACGAAACGGCGGCTTTTGAGAATTCATGCAACCAGCACCCCTTCGTTGAGCAGTACCGCCTGAGTACGCATTACGCCCTCTGCGTGGTACTGGCGGGCTGTTTCACGATCAATCGCCCTGCTGCGGCCGTCGCAGGCGTCGTGGCAGGAGCTGCAGGACCAAGCACCCTGTATGTCGTGCGGCTTTTTGCCGACACCACAGGTGCCAGACAGTCGGTAATGAGCGAGAACGGTGGTTTCGGGATTGCCGTTGCAAATGTCCGGGATGCGCACCTGGCACTCCCGGCCACGCGCGGCCTTGGTCAGTTTCGATTGCCGCATGGGCTGTCTTCTCCGTGAAGATCGATAACGGTGTAGGCGCTCGGCCACATGTGTTGGCCATGGGCAATGGCCGAAGCCTCATCCCGGTAAAGCGCGATGGGTGGGCGCTCGGCAACTGCGAGGCCGAACAGATCGCCACGGCAGTACAGGGCCCAGCGGTACTCGACGAGGTCGGGCGCTGGAAGCTTGATCATTGGCCTGCCATCCGGGCGCGGAGGGAGGCCAGGGCGGCGCGGCCAACTTCGGGCGTGCTTCGGGCGGCAGCCTCGGCCGGGAGTGCCAGCGGCATCTTTTGCAACGGCTCGCCTGCCATCAGCCGGCGGACAGCGATGGTGTAGTTCCGCTCGAACAATTTGCTGCTCAGGTTCTCGGCGAGCTTGTTCAGGCTTTCGAAGCCGCACTCCTTCGCCGCATGCCATACCGCGTCATGGCTCCACTTGCCCTTCCCTGCCATGGCGGGATGAGCATTCCGGCAGGCCTCGCGGAACGCAGCGCGCAGCGGCGGCAAACCGAGCATTTCCGGGGATGGCTGGCACCACTGGATGAACTCACCGGGCGGCGGGATGAAGGCAGCCCCTGACTGGCGGCAGCGCATCAAGCCGAACTGCAACTGCTCTGGACTGCTGATGCCGGCCTCAAGGAAAGCGGTGAGCCACTGCTGCTTGGATGCGTTGTAGGTGGCTTGGTCAGGCCAGGCCTGTTTCCAGGCGGTACAGATCGAGCGCAGGTCACGGAAAAGGTCGTTGATCACCGCCGCGGTCTTTCGATTGAGCTCCGCCCTAACATCCTCCGGGAGCTCGTAGCCAGTCGAGATCTGCTGGCCGGCCTGCACCTTGGCCCACAAGCCGTGCGTCACAACGGCAACTGGATTCATCGGGCAACTCCCGTGTCGTTCCACGACGTGTCGCTATCATCCAGTGGCGAACCACCCGCGCCAGCACGCAACGGAACCACCTTTGCGGCATTTGCGAGATCCCGCTTTCTCCAGGCGATCAGGTCGGCAATCCACTGGCTCTCGGTCTTAGCCAAGCCCTTGGCGTCGTGATGAACGACGAAGCCAGCGATGGCGTCTGTCGATAGTTCAGAGAGGGGAACCCCTGAGCGCATGGCATACGCCTGAAGCTGCACCGCGTCAGGAATCCAATCCAAATGCATCGCGAACGGCTCGCGTGGAGAGTGTGTATTACTTCCCTTCCCTTCCCTTCCGGGGGTGAGGGATCGATCATCGCTAGACGAGCATTCTTCTAGGGGTCGGGGATCACTCGGCGAGGGCTCCACGAATTCAGGGTGCTTGTAAGTCGGACGATCGATCTTCTGGTGGTGCCAGCCGTTGACGTGCAGATACTGCTTCGACGCAGACTCGTAGAGTGCGATCAGGCGGTTCTCCACCAGTTCGGCGAGCAAAGCCTCGACCGCCAGTGCAGTGATGTCGTCACCAGGGAAAACGAGCGCCTTAATGGTCTTTGGAGACATCGGGTGGTTGCCTGCGTCGTCGCAGAAGTTCCAGATGCCGATGAAGAGGAGTCGAGCCATCGCCGAGCACTCCATGACTTGCTCGCTCGTCCAGAACTCGGGCTTGATGGTGCGGATTCGAGCCATTACAGGCGCCCTCCCTGACGGAAATCCTGACGCGCCAGTTTTAGCGAGAAACCGGAAACTGACGCCGAGTGCGCGGTGTTGCCTGCATCGACTTGGCGGTGCATAATCGACCTCGTTATGTTGTTGAAGAAGCCGCCCTGCCAGGCGGTTTTTTTTCGTCTGCAATTCAGGTGCTGGATGGATCAGCAGGTGTTTCGGCCATCTACCGGCGGCTGGACATATCAGGGATGATTTGATCGTCAGGCGGCTGAACGGTCTTTCCCAGGCGGCGGAAATACTTCGTCGAGACTGCATTTCGCACCGCACAAGTTAAGGGCGCCGACTATCAACCTGGCCTCCTCCAGCCCCGGGCTTCGCCTCCCCGCCTCATAATTGGCCAGTCGCGACTGATTCCAGTCGAGCTTCCGACAGAGGCTGGCCTGACTGATGCCTGCCCCCGCTCGGATCTTGCGTACGTTGTTCATTTGAAGATCCTCAATGACTTGGAATTAGGATAAACACGCATCGTGTTAATATCAATCACAATAAGTGAAAGCCGGGTATTACGTTTCGTGATGAAATCCCGCGCATGAACGAATCATTGAGCCAGCGCATCAAGCGCCTTAGAAAAGCGACCGGGATGTCCCAAGCTCAACTGGCCGACGCCTGTGGCTGGAAATCACAGTCCCGCGTGGGCAACTACGAAGCAGGGACCCGCGAGCCAACTCTGGCGGACATCGCCTCCATCGCCTCAGCCTTGGGCGTGGACCAATCTGAGCTGCTTCTGAATGACCCGGTCGTAGATATCGAGCCTGCGAACGGCCGAACGACTGCTGATTTGGTCAAGCAGATGCTCGCCAAGAGCGGAAAAGGCATACCAGAGGAAGCCAGGCAAAGGCTTCTGGCCGCCGCTGAAGATCCTGCCCAAAACACCAATTCAGATCCTATTGGTGTCGCAGCAACCAATTTCAGCCGCCCAGGCCAGGTTGGCGACGAGGTATGGATTGCCCACTACGATGTGCGCGGAGCAATGGGCGATGGCGAGGTAGCTCACGACTTTCCTGAGATGCTGCAGGACATTCGCGTTAGCCCCACTCACCTGCGTGAGATGGGGGTCGAGTTCAAAGAGCATTTCCATCTGAAGCTCATAACGGGTGTGGGTCAGTCAATGGCTCCCACAATCAAGAGTCGAGACCCGCTGGTCGTTGATATCAGCATCCGTGAGTTCGTGGGAGACGGGATCTACTACTTCTCACATCATGGTCACCAGTACATCAAGCGTCTACAGAAGAAAGGCCGTGAACATTTCAAAATGATTTCTGACAATACCAATCATCCCCCTGAGGATATTCGGGTTGACGAGACTTACATCCAAGCTCGGGTGCTGCTGGTTTGGAATGCGCATTTGGTTTGACTGGAAAGGCTTCTGACCGTCGAGCAGGCGGCCTTTGCCGCTGCAATGTTAAAAAACCTCCACGCCAACCTTGCTGAGAAAAATCATCAACAGGCTTGGGCCTAGCTTCAGAAAATGATTATGGAAAGTATCTGATGAGTGACATGGTTGTCGTTGATGGGCCTGAAACATTCTTGCGCGCCCTAGATCAGATCGGCGACCTTGGTGAGTCCATCCCGATCTTCAGGGGCTGGCCTAAGTTCCACGTGAAAGTCGAAGGGGATCGCTACAACGGCACGCTGACGCCTAAGCTCATGGCTGGCCTCATTGAGTTCCAGGATCAGATGCTGCGTGCCTATGCCGAGATTCGTTATGGTACTCCATCTCTTGCTAAACTAAGCCCAGGCGAAAGGACTGAGCTTGAGATCGTTTTCCAAATTACGCAAGGAAGCACTAATGGCCAAGGACTATTGGATGAAGTTCTCAACAAGATCATCGCGGCTCTCCCAATGAACAAGATGAGCGGAGGAAACGTCACCGCGCTGCTTATCATCGCGGTGCTGTGTTTTGCTGGGTACATGGTTTTTTCTGGATGGAACCAATCCGACCTTGAAAAGGCGAAGCTGGCAAGTGCGGAAAGAGACTCTCAAGCTCAAGCAGCTCTCGTAGCTAAACTTGCTGATGCTTTAGCATCCCAACGACTTCCCCAAGAGGCTGTCGCCCTCAAAGATCGTGCCGATGAGGGCTACAGAGCGATCGTGGCCGGCGCTCCGGACGCTACGTCGATCGACATTCAGGGCGAACATTTCAACGCTGACGAACTAGAGAAGATTCGGGCACAAGAATCTTTACCTAAAACCCGTCAAGAACGCAGGGAAGACGTCTACATCGAAATGGTGAGGCGCCATCGGGACTACCTATCACTGACCCTAAGGCTACCTGGCCAAGACTACACCTTCCCAGGGCGCGTTGATTTATCAAAATTTGATCAGCAGAATGTTAATCGGCTGTTTGACGCCCTGCGTGACTCTAGCCCGATACGGCTATTTCATTACTCGTCAGAGCAAAAGAACAAGATCGTCAGAACTGACGTCTTGGCAGTCGATGATGTGTCGTTCCCACAGGCGGCGGATAGCCGTTAGACAGCACCTAAATGCCGACGCATGCCCGCCGTTGAGCGGGCTTTGTCATGCTCTTCAGAAAGACGCCTCCTCTACCAGTCTTTCTCCCCAGCCAAGTCCTCGCGATCAACTGCGTTCTCCGCTTCCCGCCTAACCGTCACGCTTCCGTGGTCGTTGAGC
The DNA here is from genome assembly GCF_014268805.2 of Pseudomonas farsensis. GTDB lineage: Bacteria > Pseudomonadota > Gammaproteobacteria > Pseudomonadales > Pseudomonadaceae > Aquipseudomonas > Aquipseudomonas farsensis. The sequence continues at coordinate 1,363,094 of NZ_JABWRF020000001.1, read as the reverse complement.
GTCATGTCCAATTCCGGCGTTTCAGCCGCCAGCTCCATCGCCTGCTCCCACGCCATGTCTTCACCTGTGTCCAGCCGATGGATCGTCACCCACCGCTGAGCCTGGGCGATCGGGCGATTCAGATCGACGGTCAAACCTTTCTGCTGGAGGTAGAGAAAACAGCTACTGGGAAAATCAAATGGCTGTCTACGGGAGCTCGTCGGTGTTGAGACCTCAAATCAGTAACTCATAGAGTAAGCGGTACTTTGACGCACATCGCGGATGAGGTGCGTCCGGGCGCCTGCATGCACCTTTCTGTGGGTCGTTCGGTTGGCGTTTTGATATCATTAGCAGCACCCTCACCGAATGGATTCTACTAATGCGCTCACTCGCTGCAACCGCCATGCTCTGCCTGTCACTTGTCGGCTGTGCATCTGTTCCCATGGCCAACACCCAGGATGACCGTGACGCCAAGCGCTTTTCCCCTGCCTCGGATATGTCTGCCATCTATATCTATAGAAATGAGTTCGTCGGCGCAGCCATCAAGATGCCGGTTGTGCTCGATGGCAGACAGCTTGGGAAAACAGTCGCCCATAGCTACCTGTACAAGGAAGTCCCTCCGGGCAAGCACATCATCACCGCCGACGGCGAGAACACCGACCTTCTGAAGGTTGAGACCCGTGCCGGCCAAACCATTTTCATCCATCAGGAAGTGAAGATGGGGTTCGCAGTTGCCCGCAGCGGTATGAGGGTCGTGGATGCTGCCGAGGGCAAGGCAGGCGTGCTTGAGTGCAAGCTGATCGAGTCGCAGTACTAAAATCGTTAAGCCATCATGAGGCCCGCCATATGGCGGGCTTTTTAATGGCCGTCAGAAAGGCGCCTCCTCCTCAACCTCCACCTCACTGTCCTCCTCGAGGATGAAGTCGTCGCGATCTTGAGCGGCACTCTGCTCCCACCGGACCGTCACGCTATTGTCGTCATTGAACGTCAGATCAAGCTCCGGCATTTCTAACAACAACCCCATCACCTCCTCCCATTCAGCCTCCCCGTCAGTGTCGAGACGATGGATCGTCACCCAGCGCTGCGTCTGCGCTAGAGGATGATTGATCATCGACGAGACCCGCAGGCTCAGGCGTTCTAGCCCGTTCATTTCATGGCGCTGCTTCGGCACGGCCTTACTTTTCTTGGACATGAACACTCTCCTTTACTGTATTTATATCCAGTATATGTAGGAAGAATACCTCACGATCCGTGAAACGTGAACCCGGGCTGCAGGGGAATTTCCAGCGCGGAGCCAATAAACAAATCACGATTCGTGTTGACTTTAAAAGCACGTTGCGTGATATTTGTTTCACCTGGCAGCCGCTACAAGTGGCTGCCTAGGCCGACACAGACGACCGCTCTTTACACAACCAGACGTGACCCAACGACGTACCGGCAACCCCGGTGGTGAGAAAGCTAAATCGTCGTCCATGCAGCCTCTGGATAGCTGCCGTGTCTCCCCATGTAGGCACGCGAAACCACGCACACAAACTGGCAATGCATCGAACACGAAATGTGCGGCGCCGGTGAGAGATGACTCGTACCGATGCGTGGTGGAGAACAAACACCCACAGGAGGAACCAGCCCTTGAAGTAGCAAGCCCAGCCGGAACACGGACCGGCACCCCACGACGAACTGCCCCACTCAAAGGGCCACAGAGCTGCAGTTGGCAGTCGTGTAGCGAACACCTGACCCCATGACCGCCCCGTCGAGGCCGATCGAAGCGAGGTGATAGGGAAGCTCAAGGCCAGCCGTATTGAGAGCAAGGCCGTCGGCGGCTGAGCTCGAGCGATCACCGCTGATGCAATACCCCGGCCTGTCGCCAGTAGCGAGGCTGGGATTTCACCAGATGCCATTCAGTGAGTGGCATCTGGGAAATCAACCGGAGGGATTCACGATGTTCAACATGGCAACCATGGCCGCTGATGAGTGCCGCGAGGACGCTCAAGATCGCGCCTACTACCGCTGGATCGAAAAGGCGTCCGATCTGCTCGGTCACCAGGTTACTTTGGGCTCGCGGGAAGAAAGCGATCTACATGACTTCTACGCCGACGGCTGCACGCCCGACGAGGCTGTGACTGAGCTGCTGGCACAGGCGGAGCTGGCTCGCGCTGCCTGATTTCACTAGCCGGCCTTAGAGACAGGGCCAGACGGGAAATCAACTGAGGAACCAGCATGCTGATCAACCAACAGAAAACGGTTCAGGTCGACGTGACCGAGCTTCGCCTTCACATCAAAGTGCGCGACGGCTTTACCGCAGGATTGCAGGACGCGCAGGGCGACGAGGTGGGTAGCTACGAGGGGTACGTGCCCGACTTCTTCCCCGGTGATCACTACGGCGACTACTTGATGCTGAACATCGACTTGGAAACCGGCCAGATCAAGAACTGGAAGAAGCCGGCCGCAGCCGACATCGAGAAGATGCTGACTCAAGGCGATGACCACTGAACAACCAGCGCCACGTCAGCCTGACGTTAACTGCCCGATTCACCTGGTACTCCCCAGCACCAGGCTGCATCGGTCGTGACGTTCGCCCTCCCCTTGGTCCGGGAGGATTCACGGCAGCGAGCGTCACGACCAATGCAGCCCCAACGGAAGTGAATTGCGATGACCAAGTCATTCAAGCAAATGATCAAGGATGGCGATGTGCGCCGCGCAGACGCCATGCGAGTGAAGCTGGAAGACCTCTACGAGGAACCCGGCTTTAACTTGCGCATTGAGGGTGATGCCCTCGAAGCAAGCATTGAGCTTCTGGCTGAGTTCATTGCGAACGGCGGCCAGATCCCCCCGCTCGAAGTGCGACCTCGGCCTGCGGGCGGCGTTTGGATTGTGGATGGGCACCGCCGACGCCGCGCAATGCTCAAACTGGATAAAGCCGGTCGCCTGCCCAGGACGCCTAACAGGGACAACCCCGAGGTACTCGAAGCTTGGGTGCCAGTGGTCGCGTTCGAAGGCAGCGATGCCGACCGCGTTGCTCGGATCATCTCGAGTCAGGAGAACGAAAAGCTCTCCCCGCTTGAGCTGGCAGAGGGCTACAAGCGGTTGCGGGCCTTCGGTTGGGCGCCCGAACAGATCGCAAAGAAGGTCGGCAAGACGCGGCAGCACGTGGAGCAGGTGCTCACCGTAGGTAACGCAAACACCGACGTGCAGAACCTGGTCGCTGCCGGCCATGTATCCGCCACGACCGCCGCACAGGTGGTTCGCGAGCACGGCGACGGCGCCGGCAAGGTGCTTGGTGTCGAGCTGGAGAAAGCCCAGGCCAGCGGCAAGAAGAAGGTAACGGCGGGCACGATGAAAGGTCCGACGATCCCTAAGCCACGACTCGAAGCAGTGCACACCGCCTCTCGCAATTTGATTGCATCGCTCGGTGCAGTCGACGAAGACAGCAGATCCCTCACCTTACCCACCGCGCTTGTCCTTGAGCTGCGCAAAGCCTTGGACGGCGCCCTACCGAGATGAATCATGGACACGATCACCTGCGGCTCATGGATTGGCCAGCTCGGTAAGGCGCTGGCTCCCCGTGAGCTTGAAGCGCTGCTGTGGGTGGCCCAAGGCCTAACCACTAAAGAAATCGCCCGCCAGATGACAGTCAGCCCAGGCACCGTCGCCAATCGCATCGAGGCCGCTCTCTTCAAGCTGGAAGCCGGCCGGCGCATCGAGGCGGTCACCAAAGCCATGCGCCAGCAGATCATCAGCCCGCTGTGCATCGCGCTCGCCGGGCTGATCGCCATGCATTCCGCCATCAGCGACAGCGACCCGATACGCCGCGATCGTCGCGCAGCAGAACGCCGTGAAGCGGTGTTCCGCATAGCCCGCAAAGCCGAATCCTTCGAACACTACGTATAACACCCAAAAGGAGCACACCATGCACCCACGCCTTCAAGAACGCGCGGCCGTTTTGGCTGATATGCGTGCTCGTACCGTCATGGCCACTACCGAGTTCTACGAGAAGATCGGGCGCCCTGCTCCACCGCAGGGGCCTCGCTTCCAGGCGGTCGCCAAAGGCAAAGCTTGGCATGTCATCGAGATTTCCACGGGGCTGACAAAGGGCTTCTGCTTCAGTCATCGCGCAGCGATGCGCTTCGTCGATGCAATGGAAGCTGGAATAGCCAGCAAGCGAGGCGCACTGCAATGAACGGCGCACCCACTCATGACCCGCGCGAGGCGGTGCTGGCCCAGCTCAATGCGAGCATCGACAACTTCTTCGGCAGTGGTGGCAGCGTCCAGGTGCTGCGAGGCTTTGAGCCGGTGCCACGCCGTCCTCATCACGCTGCCGATCTGGCTGCAGGTGATCATTCTATCACTGAGCGCCTACGTGCTGAGCGCGAGCTGCTCCAGCGGGTCAAGGAAGCGGCCAAGACGATGACACTTGGTGAGGCTGTCCGTGAACTGGGTATCGGCCGCACAGAGCTCCACCGCATGTCGAAGGCCCACGGCTTCCTGTTCAGATCGAACAACAAAGAGCGCCAGCAGCGCGAGATTGCTCGCCAGGCGAGAGCCGCAGAAAAGGCGCGGATAGTAGACCTGGTGCGCGCCAACAGCGGCAAGGGGTTGAGCCGGCACTTTGTCGCTGGCCGTCTTGGCATCAGCGACGGATATCTCAAAAAGATCATCGAGGAGAACGGCCTCGACTTTCCGCTTTACGGGGATCGACCTTGAGCCGCATCAGAGCACGCGTTCGGCATGGCCGGCGCCAGCAGCACATTAATCTGCCGCCCAGCGGCTTGGGAGGTATCGGCCATGGCCGAGAAGAAGACGGGAGGTGCCAAGCACTCGGCGGACTACCGGGAGCGCCAGAAGCAGCAGGCCGAGAGGCTGGGTATCGAGAAGGTGTTCTTCAACATGCCTGCAGGGATCAAGGCTGCACTGGCTGCCGAGATCGATCGGTACGGCTACGACCAGGTGCAGGAGCTCTGGCAGGATCTGGCCCTGTCGTGGATTGCGCAAGAGCCTGATGAGCGGGCGCGTCGACTTGAACGGCCTGACGCGCCAGCTTTCTACATTTCACCGAAGCTCGCGCATCAGTTCGCAGAAAATAGCTTGCGAGAACTGCGCCGAGACCCTGGCGACGAAGTAATCAGCCCCCTACGCTCTTGAGGAAGCGTTGATCACGCGCTTGGCTATAGTCGCTAGCAACGTGAGGTCGGCGCCTCGATCTGCCAAATCCAGGTGTTTCTTCCCATCCATCGAGAAGATGCAGCCGCGGGCCGTCACAAAAAAGCTAGCAATAGCTATAGGCTGTCCATTGATTAGATCTCGTGTACAAAGAACGGCCTCAATCACTCCCTCACCTTCTGAGCCGATCGGCGCGTAATGGATTGAGAATTTTCTACCTAGTACATCACCTTCAAATCTGGATTCGCCAGCGTTAAGTGTTACTGAGACGACATCCTTGAAGTAGCTTTGCGCTGATTCAGCCCAGCGCTTGCCCAGTTCATTTATGTAATCCTGAGCACTCTGAACATCAAATTTGCGTGCCGCTAAGCGCTGCCTAAATCCAAGTACGTCTAAATCGAAATCCGTAGCGTTCATTAGTTGCTCCTTCCTCGGCACCGCGCCGTACGCCTTTGATATCCCATCCCAAACCAAATTGCCACCATGCCGCCAGCCGGCCACGGAGGATTCACCATGCCTATCCGCAACGCAGTGATGCACTTCATCGACAAGAAGCCAGACGGCAGCCCGGCAGTGCTGCATAAGGCCCAGGCAACGCTTGCGCCAAGCGAAGCCACCGACAACCTGCTGTTCGACCTCAACGACGCCTACAACGCGAAACAGGGCAAGGCCTGGGGCTTCTTCCACGACGAGTCCGGTGCCTACCCGTTCAGCGGCTGGCTCCGCTCGTTCGTAGACGGCAAAACCGACTTCGTGGAATTCACCCGCGAGTCTGTCGAGCACCTGACCAAGCTGATGGAAGAGTCGAACCTAACCACCGGTGGCCACGTCCTGTTTGCCCACTACCAGCAAGGCATGACCGATTACCTGGCCATTGCCCTGCTGCAGCACAGTGACAGCGTTTCGGTGAGCGCCGAGCTGGAGGTGAAGCCATCCCGGCACCTGGACCTGTCCCAGCTGAACCTGGCCGCTCGCATCAACCTCTCGGAATGGCGCAACAATCCAGTTTCCAAGCAGTACGTGTCGTTCATCAAGGGTAAGGGTGGCCGGAAGATCTCGGACTACTTCCGGGATTTCATCGGCTGCCAGGAAGGCGTCGACGGCCCCGGCGAAACCCGGACGCTGCTCAAGGCGTTCAGCGACTACGTTGAGCGTGAGGATCTGCCGGAAGATTTGGCGCGCGAGAAGACGCACACCCTGGTTGAATATACAGCGGCCCAGACCAAGCTCGGCGAGCCGGTCGCGCTGAAAGAACTGTCCGAGCTGCTCGATGAAGAGCGACCACAGAACTTCGCAGAGTTCGTCCAGGGCGCCGACTATGGTCTGTCGAGCGAGATCCCGGCCGACAAGCGCACCATCAACCAGTTCCGACGCTTCACCGGGCGTGCAGAGGGTTTGTCGATCAGCTTCGAAGCGCACCTGCTGGGCAACAAGATCGAGTTTGACCAGGATGCCGGCACGCTCATGATCAAGGGCGTGCCGACTCAGTTGGTCGATCAGATCAAGCGATCAGTTAAGGACTGATCAGCCCTTCTTTCCGCCTGGGGCTGCATTGCCCCGGTTGTCGCCGGAAACTTTCCCGGTTGTGCTCGGCCAGTTTCCACCTGGCCCCGGATGACTCGACTGTCCGCGACCTGATCCGCTCGAGCCTTTACCCGAGCCGCCCGAGCTTTTACTGCCTCCACCTTTGGACATGATGATCTCCACGTTTATGGGTTCAGCCCATAGAGCGTAGGTCACAACGGCGAGCACAAGCGGCCACCCGTCATTCACCCCAACGAATCACGCCAGCCCGCCAGGGGCGCGTAAGCATGGAGAGAGCCATGGCGAAGTTCTACTACCAGATAAAGGGGCGCCGCCCGGCTACCAGCGCACATGGGGAGGCTGGATGGGCGTGGCCACCAGTGTTCAGCGGAATGGTTGAAGCGACCGACCGCAAAACAGCGAAAGCCGTTGTCGAGGAGCAATACGAGCGCCAGTTTCCCTCGCGCGTGCTCCGCAAGGACATGGACGCGCACGAGTATTTGCTGCACATCCAGCCGATCGACGAGAACGACAGCTACCTGCTGGGGCGCTTCGAGAACAGACCGTGCAAGGAGTGCGGCACCGCCTTCAAGTTGATCGACAAGTACAACGACCCGCACACCGAAACGAAAAGCCATGACTACTGCACCGAGGCGTGCCAGGCGACTGCCAAGTTTCGTGATCTTTCAGAGTTCCGCCTAGCCAGCGAGGGTCGTTCGCCGCCGGTGATTTACCAGGTGCGCCAGAAGTCCAGCGGCCGCGTCTACATTGGGCAGACCACGCAGCCATTCACGCTGCGGTGGTGGCAGCACTTGAGCAACCCAACCAGCTGCAAGTTCCACGCAGCGCTCGGCGGATCCGAAATCACCGACTGGGAGTTCTCCGTGCTCGACGTGATCGCCTACCCGGAGAGTTGCACCAATCGAACGGCCTACATCACCCAGCGAGAAAGTCACTGGATCAAAAACCTGGCGGCGGTTGAGAAAGGGTTCAACACCGTTCGCCCTGCCGGTTCCACCGATCAGGCCCAGGTGCCGCTTCCTCTCGCTGACCTGGCCTGACCATCGGACGCTGCCCGTCAGCGCCCTCCCCACTTCAACGAATCACGCCAGCCCGGCAATGGCGCTGACAGTATTAAGAAACTCATGATCCGTGCATCACGCAAGGTACTGGCCTACAGCGTCAAACCGAATATCCCGATGAGTCCGCGGTAACCGCAGCGAGAAGCTGACCTTCCTATCTAGTGGCGGTTGGCTGGATCGCCACCTCCACCAACACCACGCTCGACGAAGCAGAGGCCGCCAAGATTGTTGCTGCCGTTGGAGCTTGCGCTCAGCACAGGGCAAAAATATAGGGCGTGAACTGCACTCAGTATCTAATCATATAGTTTTTAACGCCCAGGCATATCCGTTACTAACTAAAACCATATATCTAATCTTCGCCGCGGTCACATCCATCGCATAGGAAACCTGCTGATTTACATCGTCTCTTATTTTTGCAGCAGTTTCACCCTCAAATTTGCCGCAAAAAACCATTTCCGGCAGAGACAACCTCTTCCCTTGATCACTATCAACATGGGTATCGAAACCTAAACCCAAAGCTAGATTTCTCAAGTTATTCTTACGTTCTGCACTGATATCGCTGACCGAAAATATCAATGTCACAAATGCTATCATGGCGACTCCTCCTCCGCCGCATCACCTTCGCCTTCGCTAGCACGACTCTTCTTGAGGGGCCTTGTAGCTTTGGTTTTCGTTGCAAGAGGGCTAAATAATACGGCAAGGACAATAGTCATAAAAATACCACCAACCCACTGCATCGTGGTGATCTGGGAGTCCACTACGTCTTTAACCGCATATTTGGCCTGATCAGAAACCAGAGCCTTGTAATTAGATTGCAATTCTTTTAGCTCGAAGAAAGCCGATGGATCCTTAACGAGAAATCCTTTCAAGCTTTTAACCTCTTCAGCAAGCTGAGAAAGCTCCTTGATTTCTTCGACACTCAGATCGCCACTAGTTACGGCACTTTCTATTTTAGACAGGCGGTCATCCATTGATTTCGAAGTCAATGCCACCTGCCTCTCCTCCATCCTCTGGATGGCCTCTTCCATTTTTGGTATCCTTTGCAACCCTACGAGCTGCGCAGCCATTATTTCCTCCTTCTTCATCAAAATAGCTTTGATTGGAGGAATTATTGAAGACGCACAATAAACCAGAAGCCCAATAAAAACGTAAGCGCACACCACATAGAACATCTTATTAAAATAAGAATCTCTATTCCCAGGCCATTTCCTTTCCTGGTTTGTAGCGGTCAATTCATCTGCATCCATTTCAACCCCGCGCACAATTAGTTTGCTGTTATTATTTTGCCACCATTAGAGAGAGGAGACTCTAGCGAAATTCCTTGCAACGGTAAAGGGTCGCTTGGCCCTATGCGGCCGATCGCTTTCTTCAGAGTATTCAACGGGTTAAATCAAAAAACATCATGACATCAGCAATCGACCTATTCGCCGGCCTCGGCGGATGGAGCACTGGCGCGCGCGCCGCTGGCGTCCAGGTTCTCTGGGCGGCAAACCACTGGCCGGTAGCCGTTGAATGGCACAGCGCCAACCACCCAGACACGCAACATGTCTGCCAAGACCTGCACCAGGCACGCTGGGAGCAAGTGCCGGCACACGACATCCTGCTCGCCTCTCCCTGCTGCCAGGGCCATGCCAAGGCCCGGGGCAAAAAGTCGGGTAACCCCGAACATGACGCATCTCGCTCGACGGCTTGGGCGCCCGTATCGGCCCTTGAGTATCACCGCCCGCAGGCGGCAGTGATCGAGAACGTGCCGGAGTTCACCGACTGGGTGCTCTACCCGGCATGGCTGCAAGCGGTTCAGGCCTTGGGGTACCAGGCAGCGCCGCACATCGTAGACTGCGCCGACCTCGGCGTACCGCAGCACCGGGTGCGTCTGTTCATTGTGCTGACCCGCAGCAAGGCGCCGTTGATGCTGCAGCTCCCGCAAGAGCGGCATGTGTCAGCCGCCAGTTTTCTCGACTTCGAGGCTGGGCGCTGGTCGCATATCGAAAAGCCAGGCCGGGCACAGGCCACGCTCGACCGGGTACGCAACGGCCGCCAGCGCTTCGGTGAGCGATTCATCATGCCCTACTACGGCAAAGGCTCCGGCACCACCGGCCGCGATATAAACAGGCCGATCGGCACCATCACCACCCTTGACCGCTGGGCATTGGTCGACGGCGACCGGATGCGGATGCTCAGCGCCAGCGAGGCCCTGGCCGCCATGTCGTTCCCGGCGGACATCCTGCGCCCGGACAACCATCGGCTGACCATGCATATGGCAGGCAACGCTGTGCCGCCACTAGCTGGCCAGCGCGTGATTGAAGCGTTACTGAAAGCAGCCTAGCGAGGCAAAATCAATAGATCATCCAGCGCATAGATGATCGGGCGCTCCTCGCCTTCTTCTCGACGTTCAGCCAACCATTCCCGAGACCGCTCAACATGAAATGCCAGGAGATCATTCTGGCAAAGATGCAGGGCTGTTCCCGAGATGCTGTAAGCACCGCAGCCCGTACAGTCAAACGATATTCCGCCATGAGTGAACGGGGTGTCGGTCGCATTCCCATTGCAAATAAAGCAGCGCATCTCAACCTCCTTTTCGATTTCGGCAAACTATAAGCCGCGAGGTATCCCCATGCCCACAGAAAACCGATCCAGCAATACCTACAGGCAAACGTTCGCCGCAAACTGCCCTAGTGACGGAGAGGTGATCGTCTACACCCTGGAGATCCGCAGCCAGTCGATGATCCGCGTCGAGCACATCAGGACTGCCACGGCACTGATCAAGCAGGGCTGGCACGAGCAGATCGCCGACCAATTGGCCGAGCAATTCGGTGGCGATCAGGTGATCGAGGCCGTACACGATGGCGTTGAGATCGAAACGGTGAGGCTGAGCGGATGATCCACTACCACGGCACACCCATCGGAGGCACGCGGAAGGATGCTGCACGGTTGCTGGCCGGCCGGCACGCCTTGGTGCCGTTCCCGCGCCAAGACGACATGGGCATAGTCGCCGAGGCCTGCCAGTCCTTCGTCTTCGACAACGGCGCGTTCACCGTTTGGAAGAAAGGCGGCCAGGTCGATGTGGAGGGATACATCCGCTGGGTGGATGACTGGCACCGGCACCCCGGTTTTGACTGGGCCCTTATCCCCGACGTGATCGATGGGGATGAAGACGCCAATGACCTGCTGCTCGAAAAATGGCCCGGCCACCTACTGGGGGTTCCGGTCTGGCACATGCATGAATCGATAGAGCGCCTGCAGCGTCTGGCCCAGTCCTGGCGCATGGTTGCCATGGGCAGTTCCGGACAATGGCGATCACCCGGGACAGCGGCGTGGTGGAAGCGGATGGGTTCAGCGATGGATGCTATCTGCGATGGCCAGGGCCGGCCGCAATGCCGGCTGCACGGCCTGCGGATGCTTGACCCGGCAATCTTCCAGAGCCTGCCGTTGGCATCGGCTGACAGCACGAACGCCGCCGTGAATGGCGGCAGCATCAGCCGGTTCGGCATGTACACCCCGCCATCCGCCGGCCAGCGTGCCAGTGTGATCGCGGATCGCATCGAAGCGCACACCAGCGCACCGACTTGGCAACGCGAACTGCAGGCAGAACTCGCACTGTAGAGCACATTTGTACCCCACCCAGCTTTAACTCCCTCTCCCCTCTATTCACTGCCGCGATATGGCGGCCAAGGACGAAGTCATGCCTGAAAAAAAGCAACTGATTCAGCCGGTAGTCATCGAGCGTGATGAGCACGGCTTCTGGACTCACCCTGCGTGGCCATCCACGGACGAGGAGTTGATTCCCTATGCCTGGTTCTATGATCGAGGTCTGGACGTAAAGCAGGTTGAGTTTGAGTACGACGCCCCCGAAACACTGCAGGCGGCCTGGTACCACGACGGCGCGGCAGACTGCACCAGCTGGAACCCTACTCAGCCGGCTGGTGATGGCTGGTTCATCTTTTCTATCCATGACACAGAAGATGGCCCGATCTGCGTGTGGGTCCGCCACAAGGTGCGGCCATGAGACTGAAACAGTATCCGCTCGACATACAGAGCGTCGGCAGCGACACCTACATCGCGATGAGCAAGGGCCATCACGACCTTGAAACGTTCATGGCCGCAGCTGTGAAGGAATGCCCAGGCTGGTTCCTGGGTGGCCCGCAGCATATGTGGTGCAAGTCGGTTCCGGACCGCTCCGGCGAGTTTTCATCCCGGTACGTGTTCGTCAATCAAGGCACACCAGGTGCCTGGCCGGCCACCTACTGCTGGGAGTTCGGCGAGGACTACAAGCGCTACAACGCCGAGGTGCAGCCATGACCCGCCTCGCCCTCTGCCTCCTGCTGCTGGCCACCGGCGCCAGCGCAGCACCCCAGCCCCAAGACAACGTCATCGACGTGCAGCACGACAGCCAGCGCGGCGTCACCTGCTACGTGCTCAACGGGGTCGGCATCAGCTGCATCCCCGACAGCCAGCTGCAGGCCGGCAACGAGCGTCAGCTCTCCCCGCACGAACAGAACGACAACGGGCCAACTCCAGCCGGCACCCAGGCGCACTGGACCGAAGAGAGGTATTCGCTGTGAAGGCACTTTCGATTCGCCAGCCGTGGGCCTGGCTGATCATGAGCGGTGGCAAAGATATCGAAAATCGCACCTGGCACACGAAGTTTCGAGGTCGTTTCTTGGTGCACGCCGCTGCCGGTATGACTCGCCGTGAGTTTCTTACGGCGTTCGATTTCATGGCCCAAAGGGGAATCAAGCCGCCATTCCCGGTGCCACCTGACAACCTGTTGCGTGGCGGAATCATCGGCTCAGTTGAACTCGTCGACAGCGTCGATCACAGCGAGTCGCCTTGGTACATGGGTGAGAAAGGGTTCGTGTTGCGCGATCCTAAGCCCCTGCCGTTCACCCCAGTGAAGGGGCGATTGGGTTTTTTTGATGTGCCTGAGGAAGCGCTGTGCACCTGCCCAACCGGCGACGGCTCACTGCGCTGGCCGTGCCCTACCCACCCACCGCTGGAGGTCAAGCCATGATCGCCCTCGCCTACATGGCCTACCTGATCTGCAGGGGGCCGCGATGACAGCTGAAATCTTCCAGTTCCCAGCGACGCGTCGGGCGCATAACAACCAGGTGACAGCCAACCAAGCCGAACGCAAGAAGCTGGCCGACTGGTTCCGAACCATCGCACAGCACATCGAGGGCAACGAGGTAGAGCGCGAGCCGCTGGCAGCAATGGTTGTGCTCAGCAGCGCTGCAGGAGACGAGGTACTGCATGTTGGCTACGCAGCCGAGGCGGTGAGCCTTCGCGAAGCCGGGAGCGCTGCCTCGTCTTGGGCGCACCTTAACTACCAGCGACGGGGCGGTAACTTCTATGACAGGTGGCCGCGATGACCAAGCCGCGCGCAAAAACTCAAACCGGCGCGAAAGTCACTATCACCGTCGAGCTGACTAACCTTGGCTCCTGGGGGCCTGACTGCACCCTGGATCAGGTCTACCGCCAGGCACGCGAAGCGGCTATCGGCCGACTGAACAGAGTGTTCAAGGACCATGTCGCCACCACCCGCATCCTTGGCCCAGTGATCGTCGAAGCCGTAACTACCGACCTCGAAAAGCGCTAACCCCTCCCCCTTACAACTCAAGCCCGCCGGCACGCGCGGGCATGGAGAACTATCGCCATGACAAAAGAAGAACTGGCGGCACTGCCCGAGAAAGTGCGCGTCGCCATCGAGGCCGGGAAAGCAGCTGCGGCTGCCTGCACCAATGACGGGGGCAGCGCCAACCTCGACCGCGTCGTCATTCCAGTGCCTGGCCTGCGCGCCAGCCAGTTGCCCACCCTGCCCGGCTATTTGCAAAAGAGGAGCGGCTACCACCAACAGGGCATCCATCTCGATACCCCTTGGCCAGGCATCGGCAATCAGCACAGCGCCGGCGTGCAAGCGATGCACGTATCACTCCAGGCCCAGGGCGTCGAATGCTACGTCTACTACCAGGTCGATTGACCAACAACCTGCCGCTACCGGCGGCGTGGAGAGCTAAATGGCAACCGCCAGCGCGGCACCGGCCGCACGAATTCTGCCGCGCATCATCCGCGCCGGCGAAGCCCCGCATTACCTCGGCATGTGCCGAGCCGAATTCAACAAGACCGTCAGGCCTCATGTCAGCGAATTTCCGATCGGAGAGCGCGGCATCGGCTTTGACCGTGAAGAACTTGATGCCTGGGTGAATGACTACATCCAGGCCATGGCAATTGCTAAAGATGGCGCCCAGGGTCGACAATCGCCCGGCAGCGAGCGCCAATCAGGAGACAAAGGATGGCGCGAAAGACAATCACGGGCCTCTCGCAGAGAAACGGCATTTGGCACATCGACAAGAAAATCAACGGAGAGAGACTTTACGAAAGCACTGGAGTTGGTGACCGGGCGGAAGCAGAAAAGTACCTGATTCACCGACTGGAGCAGATCCGCCAGCGCAAGGTGTTCGGCGTTCGGCAGGTGCGAACGTTCCGCGAGGCTGCTACCAGGTATCTGCTCGAGCACAAGGATCAGCCTTCGATTAAGCTGACCGCGCTGTGTCTGCAGCAGCTTGATCCGTACTTGGGCGCGCTACCACTGACGCACATTGATGACCAAGCGCTGGCCCCATTCATTCGGGACCGACAAACAGACGAAGACCTGCCGAATGGAAAGGTGCGGAAGGCGGTCAGCAACAGAACGGTGAATATCGCCATAGAGCGGGTAATTCGCGTGCTGTCGCTGGCTTGCCGAAAGTGGCGGGATGAAGAGCGCAGGCCCTGGCTCGACAGTATCCCGCTACTGTCCAAGCTGGAGGAAAAGAGGTCAAGCCGAAAGCCCTATCCATTGTCATGGGATGAGCAATCGATTCTCTTCGGGGAGCTGCCGGACCATTTGCACAAGATGGCCTTGTTCAAGGTGAACACGGGCTGTCGTGAGCAAGAGGTCTGCAAGCTGAGGTGGGAATGGGAGATTTCGGTCCCCGAGCTGGGCACCAGTGTGTTTCTGATCCCTGCCGACTTTGGTGGTCGGCACGAGAACTCAGGCGTCAAGAACCGAGACGAGCGGTTGGTGGTGCTGAACAGCGTGGCCAAATCGGTCATCGACGGGCAGCGCGGGATCAGTCGGGAGTGGGTATTCCCGTACAACGGCACCGGGATGCACAGGATGAACGACTCGGCCTGGAAGAAAGCGAGGGTGCGCGCGGCAAAGCTCTGGCAGGAGCAACACTTGCGGCCGGCACACCCTGGGTTCGCTTCAATCAGGATTCACGATCTCAAGCACACTTTCGGCAGGCGCCTAAAAGCAGCGGGTGTTACAGAGGAAGATCGGAAGTCGCTACTTGGCCACAAGAACGGAAGCGTGACCAGCCACTATTCTGGCGCGGAGCTGGGACAGTTGATAGAGGCGGCAAACAAAGTTTCAGCGACGGACTCGCGTGGGCCGGTGCTGACCATTTTGAAGAGGAGGCAGGCGTAAAACCTAAGAAGTCACGCAAAAGTCACGCACATGAAAAAGGCCACTCCTTTCGGAAATGGCCTAAGTCATTGGGATTATTGGTCGGGACGGAGTGATTCGAACACTCGACCCCTTGCACCCCATGCAAGTGCGCTACCGGGCTGCGCTACGCCCCGACACTGTTCTCGATACCGCTGAGAACGCTTGAGAATTTAACCTAACCTTTTGAATATTGGAAGCTTTTTTTAAAAAACTTCCGCTCATCGGGTAATAGCTACTTCTTCAAAACCACCAACACATCCTCCAGCTCAGTAATCATCTGCCGCAGCATCTGCTTGTACTGGCTGGACTCATCCTTCACCTCATCGCTGGACATGCGTAAACGCGCACCGCCAATGGTGAAGCCCTGATCGTAGAGCAAAGCGCGGATCTGGCGAATCATCAGCACATCCTGGCGCTGATAATACCGCCGGTTGCCACGGCGCTTTACCGGGTTGAGCTGCGGAAACTCCTGCTCCCAGTAACGTAGCACGTGCGGCTTGACCGCACAGAGCTCGCTGACTTCACCGATGGTGAAGTAGCGTTTGCCCGGGATGGGGGGCAGCTCGTCGTTATGGCTTGGTTCCAGCATAGGCCTCTACCCGGGCTTTCAACTTCTGCCCTGGACGAAAGGTGACGACGCGCCGTGCGGTGATCGGGATCTCTTCCCCGGTTTTGGGGTTGCGGCCCGGCCGCTGGCGTTTGTCGCGAAGGTCAAAGTTGCCAAAGCCTGACAACTTGACCTGCTCGTTATCTTCAAGCGCGTGCCGAATTTCTTCGAAAAACAGCTCGACCAGCTCCTTGGCCTCTCGCTTGTTGAGCCCCAGCTCCTCGTACAGCCTTTCGGCCATCTCAGCTTTCGTCAGAGCACCCATGCCGTTATTTCCTTAACGTGGTGTTCAACCTTTGTTCGAGCGAGGTGAGGATATTTTGCAGGGTAGTGTTCACCTCATCGTCGTTAAGAGTGCGCGATGGATGCTGCCAGGTCAAGCCGACGGCCAGGCTTTTTCTATCAGGATCAATGCCTTTACCCTGGTAGACGTCAAACAGCCTGAGGTCTGTGAGCCATTCGCCAGCATTGTCACGAATTACTTCAAGCACCGCATTCGAAGCCACATCCCGGCCAGCGATCAGCGCCAGGTCACGACGGGTTTCGGGGAACTTGGACAATTCGCTGAACTTGGGCAGGCGCCCTTCCACCACGTCGCCCAACACCAGTTCGAACACATACACCGGGCGCTCCAGGCCCAGGGTCTTGGCAAGCTCTGGGTGAATGGCACCGAGGTAGCCGACTTCCTTGCCATCGCGCTCGATACGGGCGGTCTGGCCAGGGTGCAGGGCTGGGTGCTTGCCACTTGTGAAGGTGAACGCGTCCAGGGCACCTGAGTAACCGAGCAGCGCTTCAACGTCAGCTTTCACATCGAAGAAGTCGATGGCGTCACGGCCGTTGGCCCAACCTTCTGGCAGGCGGCTGCCAGTTACCACGCCAGCGATCATCGGCTGTTGCTGCAGGTTGCCTAACTGGCCGACGAAACGCAGGCCACTTTCGAACAGGCGAACACGGTCTTGCTGGCGGTTGAGGTTGTGCTGCAACGCCTTGACCAGGCCCGGCCACAGCGAGGCGCGCATGGCGGCCATGTCGCTGGAGATAGGGTTAGCCAGCAGCAGCGGCTCGACGCCCGGGGTGAACAGCTCGAACAGCTTAGGGTCGATGAAGCTGTAGGTAATGGCTTCCTGGTAGCCGCGAGCGACCAGCAGGCGACGCAGGGTCGGCAGCTCACCACGGGTTTCAGGCTTGCCCTGCGGCGCCAGACGCGCCTGCGGGTAACGAACCGGCAGGTTGTTGTAACCGTACAGGCGGGCCAGCTCTTCGATCAGGTCGACTTCAAGGCTGATATCGAAACGATGGCTTGGCACGCTGACAGTCCACTGCCCTGCCCCATTGGCGCTGGTTTTCAGTTCCAGGGCGTTGAGCAATTGCTCGACTTGAGCAGGGTCCATCTGCATGCCGAGCATCTGGTCGATGCGGTCGGCACGCAGCGTGATCGGCGCAATGTTTGGCAGGTATTGCTCGCTGACGGCCTCGACGACCGGGCCGGCTTCACCACCGACGATTTCCAGCAACAGTGCTGTGGCGCGCTCGATGGCTTCGCGGGCCAACTGCGAGTCGACGCCGCGCTCGTAGCGGTGCGAGGCATCGGTGTGCAGGCCGTAGGAACGGGCCTTGCCAGCTACAGAAATGGGCTCGAAGAAGGCGCTTTCAAGGAACAGGTCGCGGGTCTTCTCGGTGTTGACGCCACTGTGCTCGCCACCCATCACGCCAGCAATCGCCAAGGCGCGGCTATGGTCGGCAATGACCAGGGTATCTGCACGCAGGGCGACTTCCTGGCCATCAAGCAGGACGAGCTTTTCACCCTCCTCGGCCATACGTACGCGAATGCCACCGTTGATTTCGGCAAGATCGAACGCATGCATGGGCTGGCCGAGTTCGAGCATCACGTAGTTGGTGACGTCAACGGCAGCGTCGATGCTGCGCACGTCGCTGCGGCGCAGGCGCTCTACCATCCACAACGGGGTCGGCTTGCTCAGGTCAACGTTACGGATAACGCGGCCAAGGTAACGTGGGCATGCGGCTGGGGCCGAAACTTCCACCGGGCGTACTTCGTCATGGACGGCAGGCACCGCGGGCACCACCGGGCGCGTGACCGGCACGTCGTACAGTGCGCTGACATCGCGGGCAAGGCCGGCCAGGGACAGGCAGTCACCACGGTTCGGGGTGAGGCCGATCTCGATGCTGGCGTCGTCAAGGTTCAGGTACTGCCGGATGTCCTGGCCAACCGGGGCGTCGGCAGCCAGTTCAAGCAGGCCATCGTTCTCTTCGCTGATCTGCAGCTCGGCGGCCGAGCAGAGCATGCCGAACGACTCGACGCCGCGCAGCTTGGCTTTTTTGATCTTGAAGTCGCCTGGCAGCTCCGCGCCGATCATGGCGAACGGGATTTTAATGCCTGGGCGCGCATTCGGAGCGCCGCACACGACCTGGAAGGTTTCCTGGCCATTGCTGACTTGGCAAACGCGCAGCTTGTCGGCGTCCGGGTGTTGCTCGGTAGCGAGAATTTCGCCTACCACGATGCCGCTGAACTGGCCGGCAGCTGGGGTTACGCTGTCGACTTCGAGGCCGGCCATGGACAGGCGGGCGACCAGTTCATCGCGGGAGACTTGCGGGTTTACCCAACCGCGCAGCCATTGTTCACTGAATTTCATGCTGTTCTCCTGAAAGTTGCGTCGATTGGCCTAGCGGAATTGGGCGAGGAACCGCAGGTCGTTGTCGAAGAACAGACGCAAATCGTTGACGCCATAGCGCAGCATGGCCAAGCGCTCGGCACCCATGCCGAATGCAAAGCCCTGGAATTCCTCAGGGTCGATGCCGGACATGCGCAGCACGCTTGGGTGGACCATGCCGCAGCCCATGACTTCGAGCCAGCCGGTCTGTTTGCAGACGCGGCAGCCTTTGCCCGAGCACATTACACACTGGATATCGACTTCAGCGGACGGCTCGGTGAAGGGGAAGAACGACGGGCGGAAGCGCACGGCCAGTTCTTTCTCGAAGAACACCCGCAGGAATTCCTCGATGGTGCCCTTGAGGTCGGCGAAGTTGATGCCGCGGTCGATCAGCAGGCCTTCGACCTGGTGGAACATCGGCGAGTGGGTAATATCGGAGTCGCAGCGATAGACGCGCCCCGGGCAGACAATGCGAATCGGCGGCTGGCTCGATTCCATGGTGCGGACCTGTACCGGCGAGGTGTGGGTGCGCAGCAGCATGTTGGCATTGAAATAGAAGGTATCGTGCATTGCCCGGGCCGGGTGGTGGCCTGGGATGTTGAGCGCTTCGAAGTTGTGGTAATCGTCTTCCACTTCCGGGCCTTCGGCGATGCCGTAGCCGATGTGAGTGAAGAACTGTTCGATGCGTTCGAGGGTACGGGTGATCGGGTGCAGCCCGCCGGTGGTCTGGCCACGGCCTGGCAGGGTGACGTCGATGCATTCTGCGGCCAGACGAGCGTTGAGCTCGGCCTCTTCGAAGGCGGCCTTGCGTGCGTTGAGCACCTCGGTGACGCGTTCCTTGGCGTCGTTGATCAGCGCGCCAACCTTGGGGCGCTCTTCGGCTGGCAGATTGCCCAGGGTCTTCATCACCTGGGTCAGTTCGCCCTTCTTGCCGAGATACTGAACCCGGATCTGTTCCAGGGTATTGATGTCTTCAGCGCGCTCCACAGCTTCAAGGGCTTGGGAGACCAGCGCATCCAGGTTTTCCATGTACAGACTCCAGATACGAAAATAGGGGAAGAGCTTTGAAGGCTCTTCCCCTATCGATGACGTTCAATGCCCGGCGGTGCTGGCACCACCGGGTGATTGTCGCGGGTACTTAAGCCAGAACGGCTTTAGCTTTCTCGACAATCGCAGCAAACGCCGCTTTTTCGTTCACTGCCAGATCAGCCAGAACCTTACGGTCGATTTCGATCGAAGCCTTTTTCAGGCCAGCAATCAGACGGCTGTAGGACAGACCGTTGTTGCGTGCACCGGCGTTGATACGAGCGATCCACAGTGCGCGGAACTGACGTTTTTTCTGACGACGGTCGCGGTAGGCGTATTGGCCTGCCTTGATAACAGCCTGCTTGGCTACACGGAATACGCGCGAACGAGCACCGTAGTAACCTTTAGCCAGTTTCAGAATTTTTTTGTGACGCTTACGAGCGATAACGCCGCGCTTAACACGAGCCATGAGTAACTTCCTCTATCTTAACCAGAATTAACGAACGCGCAGCATGCGCGCGACTTTCGCCACGTCAGACGGATGCAGCATGCTGCTACCGCGCAGTTGACGCTTACGCTTGGTCGACATTTTGGTCAGGATGTGGCTCTTGAAAGCGTGCTTGTGCTTGAAGCCGGTAGCCGTTTTCAGGAAACGCTTCGCAGCACCGCTTTTGGTTTTCATTTTTGGCATGTTGGAACTCCGCATTCGTTAAAATTACACATAATCATCAGGCCTGCCGTGCCCGGGAGATTACTTCTTTTTCTTGGGGGCGATGACCATCATAAGCTGGCGTCCTTCCATCTTAGGATGCTGCTCAACGGTGCCGTATTCGACGAGGTCAGCTTCAACCCGCTTCAACAGCTCCATGCCCAGCTCCTGGTGGGCCATCTCACGACCACGGAATCTCAAAGAGATCTTGGCCTTGTCCCCATCACTTAGGAAACGTATCAGGTTGCGTAGTTTTACCTGATAATCCCCATCCTCCGTCCCTGGACGAAACTTGATTTCTTTGATCTGGATGATCTTCTGGTTTTTCTTCGCTGCGGCCTGCTGCTTTTTCTTCTCGAACAGGCTTTTGCCGTAGTCCAAGACTTTACACACAGGCGGTACGGCATCAGCAGAAATTTCTACCAGATCCAGCTTCGCTTCTTCAGCGATACGAAGCGCTTCGTGGATCGAGACGATGCCCAGCTGTTCACCATCAGCACCGATTAACCTAACCTCTTGAGCCGAGATATTCTCGTTGATCGGGGCTTTCGGTGCAGCACGTTTATCGTTTCTCATTTCACGCTTAATAGTCATTTACTCCGATTCTTGGCGACCACGCCGGGAAACCGCTTGCGTCAGTAGCTCTGCGAATTGGGCGACGGGCATGGAGCCCAGGTCTGCGCCTTCGCGAGTACGCACAGCGACGGTTTGCGTCTCGACTTCACGATCCCCTATAACCAAAAGGTACGGGACCTTGAGCAAAGTATGCTCGCGGATTTTAAAGCCGATCTTCTCATTTCTCAAGTCCGACTTGGCACGGAAACCGCTACCGTTCAGAGATTTTTCAACCTCGAGGGCGAAATCGGCCTGTTTATCGGTGATATTCATGATCACCGCCTGGGTTGGCGCGAGCCAAGCCGGGAACACACCCGCGTAGTGTTCGATGAGCATGCCGATGAAGCGTTCGAACGAACCAAGGATGGCGCGGTGCAGCATTACCGGGCGCTTGCGCGCGTTGTCTTCGGCAATGTAGCTGGCGTCCAGGCGCTCGGGCAGGTTCGGATCGTACTGCAGGGTGCCGCACTGCCAGTTACGGCCGAGGCAGTCACGCAGGGTGAATTCGATCTTCGGGCCATAGAAGGCGCCCTCGCCTGGCTGGTATTCCCACTCCAGGCCCGATTCGTTCAAGGCATCGGCCAACGCACCTTCGGCGCGATCCCACAGCTCTTCGGAGCCGACGCGCTTGGCCGGACGGGTCGAAAGCTTCATGGCGACGTCGGTGAAACCGAAGTTCTTGTAAACGTCGAGGGTCAGCTTGATGAAGTCGGCGGCTTCTTTCTTGACCTGGTCTTCCGTGCAGAAGATGTGTGCATCGTCCTGCACGAAACCACGCACACGCATGATGCCGTGCAGCGCGCCGGACGGCTCGTTACGGTGGCAGGCACCGAACTCGGCCAGACGCAGCGGCAGATCGCGGTAGGACTTCAGACCCTGGTTGAACACCTGCACGTGGCACGGGCAGTTCATCGGTTTTACCGCGTAGTCGCGGCTTTCCGACGAAGTGGTGAACATATTCTCGGCGTAGTTGGACCAGTGGCCGGAACGCTCCCAGAGAATACGGTCGACAACCTGCGGGGTCTTGATTTCCTGGTAGCCGTTTTCACGCTGGACCTGACGCATGTACTGCTCGAGCACCTGGTACACGGTCCAGCCGTTGGCGTGCCAGAACACCATGCCGGGTGCTTCTTCCTGGAGGTGGAACAGGTCGAGCTGCTTGCCGATTTTGCGGTGATCGCGTTTTTCGGCTTCTTCGATGCGCTGGATATACGCCGCCAGTTGCTTCTTGTCAGCCCAGGCGGTGCCGTATACGCGTTGCAGCTGCTCGTTTTTGGCATCGCCGCGCCAGTAGGCGCCGGACAGCTTGGTCAGCTTGAACGCCTTGAGGAAGCGCGTGTTCGGCACGTGCGGGCCACGGCACATGTCGACATATTCTTCGTGATAGTACAGGCCCATGGCCTGCTCGTTCGGCATGTCCTCGACCAGGCGCAGCTTGTAGTCTTCGCCACGCTGGGTGAACACGTCGATGACTTCGGCGCGCGGGGTCACCTTCTTGACCACGTCGTAATCGGTGTCGATCAGCTGCTGCATGCGCTTCTCGATGGCGACCAGATCGTCGGGGGTGAAGGGGCGCTCGTAGGCGATGTCGTAATAGAAGCCTTCGTCGATCACCGGGCCGATCACCATCTTGGCGGTCGGGTACAGCTGCTTCACTGCGTGACCCACCAGGTGGGCACACGAGTGGCGGATGATCTCCAGTCCCTCTGCATCTTTGGGGGTGATGATCTGCAGGGTGGCGTCGTGTGCGATCAGGTCGCAGGCATCTACCAGCTTGCCGTCGACTTTGCCGGCGAGGGTCGCCTTGGCAAGGCCTGCACCGATCGAGGCGGCGACTTCGGCTACGGATACCGGCTTGTCGAACGCGCGTTGACTGCCATCGGGAAGAGTAATAGTGGGCATGGCGCCTCCTCTCCTAGTGGTGACCCCTACCAAAGGTCACGTGGGTTGGGATGAGCCAGTACAAGATCCGACCTGCCTTTCCATACGGAAAGCCTGCCTCACATTGGCAGAGACCTTTCGGCCTGTCAGCGACGAACCAGAGTGACTGGAAGGTAAAAAGAGTTGCGGCTGCAGGTGCAACCACAAGCCGGCCATGCTAGCACGGGGCTAGAGCGGCCGGCAGAAATATTTGGCAATTACCCAAGCGGGCTGAACTTGTGCGGAAAAAAACCGATCAGACGTGGTGAAGCAACCTACTCTTGATGAGACCTTAACCCAAGGAGTGTTCGGTTATGCGACTTCAGTCCCTTCTGGCCGCCTTTGCCGCGAGCGCCCTGCTGCTGCCGATGGCCGCCCAGGCAGGTAGTTTCCCAGCGGGCAAGGAGGCAGCCTATATGGCTCAATGCACACAAGTGGCGACCGGCCAAGGCGTTGACGCGGCGGCGGCGAAAAAGCACTGCGATTGCGGCGCTCAAGCCATCAAAAAGAATTTCAGCGACAAGGAGATCAAAGACCTCGACAGCAAGGATGGCGTCGACGCCACGCTGATGCAGCGCGCCCAGACAGTCGTACAGAGCGCTTGCAAGCCCAAATAATGAGGGCGGTTCGGCCAAACGAAGCATTATTTGCGCTGGATCAACATCCAGTGAATGTAATTAGCGCTAGATGCGTAGAAATGCACTATGATGTCCCCCGTGCTTCGTAACATTGGTTACAAGCACCTCGAAAAAAAATCATGTTTCTGGAGAGTCACCCCATGTCCAATCGCCAAACCGGTACCGTCAAATGGTTCAATGATGAAAAAGGCTTCGGCTTCATCACCCCACAAGGCGGCGGCGACGACCTGTTCGTACATTTCAAGGCCATCGAATCCGACGGCTTCAAGAGCCTGAAAGAAGGCCAGACTGTTTCCTTCGTCGCCGAGCGCGGCCAGAAGGGCATGCAGGCTGCACAGGTTCGTCCGGAGTAATTCGGATAGTTGTAAAAAACCCGCCACTTGTGGCGGTTTTTTTATTGGGCGCTGCAAAAGCGCCGCGAGCCTTCAGCCCAAGCAGCGCTGCAGGTTAGGCCATCAGCCACAGTTGACGCGGCTAACCACGCCTTTTTCATCGACGTTCAGGTTCAGGCGCTCGGAGCGGTACTCAAGGGTGATGACGTCGGTCGGCTTGAGAATACGCCCCATCTGCGAACCGCTGGCCTTGCGAGCCTGCTCAAGCAGCTCAGGGGTGGCCTGCTTGCCGAGGGTAAAGTCGGCACCACTGGCTTCGCAGCGGCCGTCATTGTTGGCCGCAGCAGCCGGGGCGGAATTGCCGCTCGAGGCGCCGTTAGAGCTGCAGCCTGCAAGAACGGTAGCCACCAGCAAGGTCGCCAGGGATGCGCGAGTACGGAACATGAATCCTCCTAAAAAACGGTCTGGGCATTGTCCATGCGACAACCCCGCCTACAGTTTTGTTGCAAAACCGGAAGATTCTGCCTGAACCCCACGCTAGACGCTAAACGCAATCGTGACCGGATTTTGCACCAAACCACAGGTTTGGGCCGGGGCCGTGCTTATGCTTAAGTCGCAGGGCCGCACTGCGCAAGGCATGATTTACTCCAAGGAGCGGAGCGCGCAACGGCTCCTTTCGAACACCAGGATTCGGTATTCGACCCTCTACCCAGGCGCCACGAGAGCCATTTATGAGCAGCCACAGCATCGATGCCGATATCAAGGTCAAATGGGCCGAGGGCCAAAGCGCCTACAGCCCCAGCACACCCGAGGAACTCCTGCTGATTGCCATCGACCTGCTGGTACGTGACCGCGGCAGCGAAGCCGCACGCGGCTTTATCGACCAGGTGTTCGAACGCTACGCGCCCCACGGCGCTATTGCAGTCGAGCCAAGCGGGCGCTGAGCAGATCGAAAAATCCCTGGGCATCGCCCTCTTCGATCCAGGTGACGTTTGCTGGCTGCTTGAGTACTCCGTACCAGTCAGCTACGGTCTGGCCAAAAGTCGGGCCCTCGCGGCTGTCGACCACCAAGTGTATGTCGCGCCCCTTGAACAGGGACGGCTCAAGCAGATAGGCAATGACACTGGCATCGTGCACCGGGCCGCCAGGCATACCGTACTGCTGCATGTCGTGTTGAACGTAGGCATTGAGGATGTCCACGACCCGTTTACTGGCCTTGTTACCCACCGCCGACAACTGCTTGAGGCGCGCTTCGCTGGTGAGCACCTTGTGGGTTACATCGAGCGGCAGGTAGGTCAGCTTGACGCCACTGGCGAGTACCACTTCTGCAGCATGAGGGTCGGCAAACAGGTTGAATTCTGCCGCCGGGGTGATGTTGCCGCCATTGAAGTGCGCGCCACCCATCACCACCACTTCTTTGATGCCCTTGGCGATGTCAGGCTGCTGAGCCAGCGCCAGGGCCAGATTGGTCTGCGGGCCGAGCATGGCGATGGTGATGCTGTGCGGCGGCGCTGAGCCGAGCGTTTCGACCAGGTACTGAACAGCATTACCTTTGGCAAGCGGCGCTCTGGGCTCGTGCACCTGAACCCCAGTCAAGCCCTCCTCACCGTGGACCTCGGCTGCATAAATGGGCGCACGGACCAGCGGGCGCCCTGCCCCGGCATACACCGGGATATCCTCGCGCCCACCCCACTCCCTGGCCAGCCGGGCATTGCGCGAGGTTTTCTCCAGGCGCACATTGCCAGCAACCGTGGTGATGGCGCGGATGTTGAGTTGCTCAGGGGAAGCCATGGCCAACAGCAGAGCGACGACATCGTCGGCCCCAGGGTCGGTGTCGATGATCAGGTCGCGGGGAGCGGCCATCAGGCTACTAGAGGCGAATGCAGACACCATGATGACTCCTTGCAGCAGTCGCTTTGCGGCTTTGAACGACATGGGTGATCACTCCTTGTTGTCATAGGCGGTATGAGGCCCGAGCCATTAGGCCCACTACCCCCGCCGCACGGGGTAGAGGCCCATGCCTCAGAACGTGACGCCAGCGACCAGCGCTATGTTGCTGTACGGCTGGCATTCGCCAGTGCGGACCACCGCCCGTGCCTCATGGCACAAGGCCTTGAACGCTGCGTGGCTGATGTTCTCACGCTGGCCGATCTGGCCCTGGGCATGCAACTGCTCGACCTGCGCCAGCCCAGGCGGTGCAACTTCGAACATTTCTTCGGCGAGGACGTGCCGCTCCACCTGCATTTCAGTCAGCACCACGCGCACCACACTCGCAAAATCCGGAATCCCCGGTGTCAGCGCCAGGTCAATAAGCTCGACGCCCGGCGGCACTGGCAGGCCGGCATCGCCGATCACCAGAATGTCGCCATGACCCAGGCCTGCGATGGTGCGCGAAAGGGCAATATTCAACAGTGCGGTCTTTTTCACGGGGCGAGCTCCGCCAAGTAAGGTATGGACGGCTGAGCGCCTGCACGTGTGACGGAAATAGCTGCGGCCTGCTGGCCGAAAACAATCGCCTCAGGCAGCGCCATGCCGCGCGCCAGGCTGGCAGCAAAGCCGCCAACGAAGGTGTCGCCTGCCGCGGTTGTATCCAGCGCCGTGACCGCAGCCACCGGAAAATGCTGGGCGCCCTGCTCACTCACATACAGCGCGCCCTGGGCGCCAAGGGTGACGATCACCTGCCCTGCGCCCAGTTCGCGCAAACGTTCGGCGGCAAGCTGAGCGCTGGCCAGGTCGCTCACCGGCAAGCCCGTCAACGCCTGCGCCTCGCTTTCATTGGGAATCAGGTAGTCGATGTGGGCATACCAGGACTGTGGCAACGGCCCGGTAGCCGGCGCCGGGTTGAGGATTACCGTCTTGTCCAGCTCACGTCCCCGTGCCAGCGCCCAGGCTACGGTGTCTGCAGGCACCTCAAGCTGGCAAATGAGCACATCAGCGCCTTGCAGCAACGCATCGTAGCGCTGCACCGCTTCCGGGCTTAGCAAGCCATTACTACCCGGAACCACAACGATCGCGTTCTGGCTTGCAGCATCCACCACAATCAGTGCCACGCCGCTGGATACACCGGCACATTCCCCTACCCCCTGGCAGTCGACCCCCTCCACCTCCAGAGCTTGGCGCAACTGTGGGCCGTAGGCGTCATCCCCTACGTTGCCGATCATCGCCACACTGGCACCGAGCCTGGCCACGGCCACCGCCTGATTGGCGCCCTTGCCACCCGGTACAGTAAAGAAGCGCTCACCGGGCAAGGTTTCCCCGCCGCGTGGCAAGCGCTGAGCGCGCGCCACCAGGTCCATATTGAGGCTGCCGACCACTACAACCTTGGCATCCATGGGTATTTCCTTAACGGTAATCGTTGAACAGGTCCGGGCGCGGCCCGGTGGATTCGCGCAGCACGATACGAGGCGCGACAATTCGATGCTCGGCATTGCCCTGACGCGCAGTGGCGATACGCGATAGCAGCAATGCCGCCGCACTCTCGCCCAGCTCGCGAATCGACTGGCCGACCGTGGTCAGCGCCGGATAGACGTAGCGGCTAAGTTCGATATCGTCGAAGCCGATCACCGACAGTTCGCCGGGCACATTGATATTGCGTTCGGCCGCCGCACGCAGCACGCCGAAACCGATCATGTCGTTACTGGCAAAAATCGCCGTGGGGCGTTTGCCATCGAGCAGGCGCGCCGCTGCGGCATGCCCGCCGGGGCTGGTGAAGTCGCTATGGACGACACGACCATCAG
This sequence comes from Pseudomonas farsensis, assembly GCF_014268805.2. GTDB lineage: Bacteria > Pseudomonadota > Gammaproteobacteria > Pseudomonadales > Pseudomonadaceae > Aquipseudomonas > Aquipseudomonas farsensis. The sequence continues at coordinate 1,335,610 of NZ_JABWRF020000001.1, read as the reverse complement.
CGACCTGAATGCCTGCTTCGGCCATCGCCCGTTGAAAACCGGCCAACCGTAGCTGGCCGACGCCGGTATCCACCGGCCCTGCGATTGTGGCGATATCGCGATGACCAAGCTCGAGCAGATGGCGGGTGGCAAGGTAGGCGCCGTGCTCGTGATCGATGCGCACCAAGTCAGCCTCCACGCCCTCCAGGGCGCGATCAACGATGACCATCGGGGTGCGCACGCAGCTCAGGCTTTCGAGCAAATCGCGGTCTTCACCCACCGAAGCCACTACCAAGCCATCAATGCGCTTTTCGAGCAGCACACGCAGGTAGCTGCGCTGCTTTTGTGGATCGTCGTCGGAGTTACACAGGATCACGCAATAACCGTTACGCTCGCAGGCATCTTCGATGCCCCGGGCCAGCTCGGCGAAGTACGGGTTGACGCTGTTGGGCACCAGCAGGCCAATGGTGGCCGTGCTGCGCGCCTTCAGCGAGCGAGCCACGGCACTCGGCACGTAGTCCAGCTCGGCGATGGCCGCCTCGACCTTCAGCCGTACATGCTCGCTGACCGGTCGGGTCTTGTTCAGTACATGGGAAACGGTGGTATAGGAAATACCCGCCATTGCCGCGACATCTTTGATGGTTGCCATGGGTTCAGTTCCGCCGGTTCGCACGCCGGCTGCGGTAAGTGTCGAGCACCACGGCGATGACAATCACGGCCCCGGTGATAATACGTTTAGTTGGCTCCGAAGCGCCGATCTGGGCCAGCCCTGCGGCGAGCACCGAGATGATCAGCACGCCAAAGAAAGTGCTGATGACAGAGCCTCGCCCACCCATCAGGCTGGTGCCGCCGATCACCACTGCAGCGATGACCTGCAGCTCAAGGCCGGAACCTGCGTTGGGGTCGGCAGCTTCCAGGCGGGAAATCTGGAACAACGCCGCCAGGCCCGCCAGCAGCCCCATCATGGTGAAGACCAGGATCTTGTAAGGGCGCGGGTCGATGCCAGCCAGGCGCACTGCCTCTTCGTTGGTGCCAATGCCGATCAGATAGCGACCGAACACGGTACGGGTCAGTACCAACTGCGCCAGCACGATCACCAGCAGGGCGATGATGAATGCAGGCGAAATGCCAAAGGCAATGGGGTTGGAGAACCAGGCGAACGCGTCGCCAATATAAGCGGTGCGTGAATCGGTGAACTGGTACGCAAGGCCCCTGGCCATTTCCAGCACACCGAGGGAAACGATAAACGAGGGAATGCGCCAGGCCACGGTAATACTGCCAGTGATGCTGCCGGCCAGCGCCGCTACCGCCATCCCCAGCAACGCGGCCGGCACTACGCTCCAGCCCCAACCCAGAATTGCCACGCTAACTGCCGATGCGGCCAACGCCAACACCGAGCCGACCGACAAATCGATGCCGCCGATAATCAGAATGAACGTCATGCCAACCGCCAGCACCATCAGGTCAGGTATCTGGTTGGCCAAGGTGCTGAAGGTTGCGTAAGACAGAAAATGGCTGCTGAGCAGCGAGAACAGCACGATCATTGCCAGCAAGGCGCCCGCCAGGCCCAGGTAGGTGCCCAGGCCCAGATAAGTGCCGCTGCGGCGAACGGGCTTGGCGCCGGAGGTGTCGAGAGGTGTGGTTTTCATGCATCCATCCTGGGAGCTGCGTCGTGCAGCAAAGCATCGCGTTTCTGGTAGCCGGCAAAGGCGGCAGCAAGCAGCTGGTCCTGGCTCCAATTGACACGGTCGAAGGTGTCGATCAAGCGCCCGGCGGACAGCACAGCGATACGATCACAGATCAGCATCAGTTCGCGCAGGTCGCTGGACACCACCACCAGGGCCTTGCCCTGGCGCGCCAGTTCAGCCAGCAGGCCGTAGATATCGAACTTGGCACCAACATCGATGCCACGGGTGGGCTCGTCAAACAGCAGCACCTGGCAGTCGCGCTCCAGCCACCGGCCAATCACCACTTTCTGCTGGTTGCCACCGGAAAGCTCCGATACTGCCTGTGCAGGGCTGGCACTGCGGATGCGCATGGCGTTGATCTGGCGCTCGGCCAGGCTGCGCTCGGCAGCGCTATCGAGCACACCGGCTCGCGAAACAGCACCGAGATTGCCCAAGGCGATATTGGCGCTTATCGACTGGGTCAACAGCAGGCCTTCGCCCTTGCGGTCTTCGGTTATCAGCGCGATGCCGGCCTTGACCGCGGCCCTTGGGGAATCGATGGTGACCGGCACGGGCGGCTGGCCGAGGGCGATCTGGCCACTGTCAGCCTGATCGGCACCGTAGATCAAGCGCAGCAACTCGGTGCGCCCAGCGCCAATCAGCCCGGAAACCCCGAAGATCTCCCCCGCCCTGACCTCGAACGACACCTCGCGCACCTTGTCGGCGCGGCTGAGCTTGTCGACTTTAAGCAGCGGCGCACCGATCTGCCGGCGGCCAAGGTCGATATGCTCGCCCAGCTCGCGACCAACCATCAGGTTGACCAACTCGTTGCTGCTGTAACGTGCGATGGGCTCGGCGCAGACCAGCTTGCCATCGCGCAGCACGGCAATGCGCTGGGCAACGCGCTGTAGCTCTTCGAGGCGGTGCGAAATATAGACAATGGCAACACCGCGCTGGCGTAACCGGTCGATCTGGGTAAACAGCAATTCGACTTCGCGCGCGGTCAGCATCGCGGTGGGCTCGTCGAAAATCAGCACGTGGCAGTCGCCGATAAGGTTACGGGCGATTTCGACCATCTGTTGATGGCCAATACCCAGCTCACCCACCGGGGTGTCAGGGTCTATGGCATCAAGACCAACCTGGGCCATGGCGGCCGTCGCCAACTGGCGCAAGCGCTTGTGGTTGATCCAGCCCAGCCGGCTGGGCAAATTGTCGAGAAACAGGTTTTGCGCAACGGTCAGGGTCGGGAGCAGGTTGAGTTCCTGCATCACCATGCGCACGCCCAAACTTTCGGCCTCGGCGCGGCTGGCAGGCCCATAAGGCTGGCCACGGTAAAGCATGTGCCCGACAGTGGGCGTTTCCAGCCCACTGATCAGCTTGGACAGGGTCGACTTGCCGGCGCCGTTCTCTCCGGTCAGCGCCAGCACTTCACCACCGCGCAATTCGAGCGTGATATCACCGAGTACCGGCTGGGCATAGGTCTTGCCCAGGCCGGTAACACTCAGCACGGTTTCATGGGCCGACATGGCCACCTCTCTAAGGGTGCGAGTTACAGCGAATAATCTGGCCCGCCCCCAGAGGGGGCGGGCTTGGCGTCACTTGGTGATCAGCTTGACCGGCGTCTGGATCACGTTATCGGCGTTCACATCGGGCTTCTCGCCCTTGATCATCTTCAGGGCCGCCTGGATGCCAAACACAGCCTGCTGGCTTGCAGCCTGATCGAGGGTGGCGAGTACACGGCCATCGGCGAGCATTGGCTTGATGGCATTGATGTTGTCATAGCCAACCACCTGCACCTGGCCAGTCTTGCCGGCAGCACGCACGGCAGAAACCGCACCCAGTGCCATGCTGTCATTGCCGGCCAGCAGCGCCTTCAGGTCGGGGTACTCATTGAGCATCGAAGCGGCGACCGCATTGCCCTTGTCGATCTCCCAGTTACCAGACTGCACCGAGACGATTTTCATCTTCGCCTCTTCCATCGCGTCCTTGAAACCGGCGGTACGTTGCTGGGCGTTGGTGGTGGTGGACACGCCTTCGATGATGCCGACCTGGTCACCCGCCTTGAGCTTCTCCTTGGCCAGGTATTCACCCACCAAAGACGCACCCTTGCGGTTGTCTGGGCCTACGAAGGGCACGCTGATGCCCTTGCTCTTGAGCACATCAGGGTCGAGGCGGTTGTCGATGTTGACCACGGTAATACCCGCGTCCATGGCCTTCTTGATCACCGGCACCAATGCCTTGGAGTCAGCAGGCGCAATGACCAGCGCCTTGGCGCCGGTGGCGATCATCTGCTCGACGATGCGGATCTGATTGCCGGTGTCGGTTTCGTCCTTGATGCCGTTGGCGACCAGGTCGAAATCGTCAGGGTGTTCTTTCTGGTAGGCCTTGGCGCCGTCTTCCATGGTGCGGAAGAACTCATTGGCCAGCGACTTCATGACCAATGCAACCTTGGGTTTGTCTTCGGCATGGGCGCCAGCGATTGGCAACACCATCATCAGCGAAGAAAGTACGGCAACGGCCAGGGGGCGACCGGGGAACGGCAGTTTCATGAAGTTGACTCCGAATGTTGTGTTTTTTATCGGATGCAAACGTTTGCGGTAACCCACTATGGAAACAGGCCCGGCATTTGTCAAATTTGCCTCACCAGCGCGTTTCATCCTTTTTACCTGAGCGCTTCGGATTATGCGCAATGTATCCGAAAAACCGAACCGCTCTACTGTAGGTATTCGGAAAGCCGAACTGTAGGAAGTATCTGAGAAATACGCTAGGGAAATACTCTTCATGAATATCAACAAGTTAAAGGCAAAACGCGACGAACGGCCGCCGGTGGTACGAAACCTGCGTCAGCTGGTGTGCGACACAGCAAACATCTCATTTGGAAGAGAGAAGAAGAAATGATCGATACCGCCCTGAAAACCTTCGCCCCGGCCACCCTGGCCCTGCTGCTGGCACTGCCAACCATGGCCAGCGCGAAGGAAGTTGCGCAACAACAGAAGCTGGCCAATGTGGTCATTCTCGCCACCGGCGGCACTATCGCCGGCGCAGGCGCCAGCGCCGCCAACAGCGCCACCTACCAGGCTGCCAAGCTGGGTGTCGACAAACTCATCGCCGGCGTGCCGGAGCTTGCCGATATCGCCAACGTTCGTGGCGAACAGGTGATGCAGATCGCCTCTGAAAGCATCAGCAACGATGACCTGCTCAAGCTGGGCAAGCGCGTCGCGGAACTGGCCGAGAGCAAGGATGTAGATGGCATCGTCATCACTCACGGCACAGACACCCTGGAAGAGACCGCCTACTTCCTCAACCTGGTCGAGAAAACCGACAAGCCAATCGTTGTGGTGGGTTCGATGCGCCCAGGCACTGCAATGTCCGCAGACGGTATGCTCAACCTGTACAACGCCGTCGCCGTCGCCAGTGACAAGCAGTCGCGCGGCAAAGGCGTATTGGTAACGATGAACGACGAGATTCAGTCCGGCCGCGATGTCAGCAAAGCGGTCAACATCAAGACTGAAGCTTTCAAGAGCGCCTGGGGCCCGATGGGCATGGTCGTCGAAGGCAAATCCTACTGGTTCCGCCTGCCGGCCAAGCGCCACACCGCCAACTCGGAATTCGACATCAAGCAGATCTCCAGCCTGCCGCAAGTGGATATCGCCTACGGCTACGGCAACGTGACCGACACCGCCTACAAGGCTCTGGCCCAAGGCGGCGCCAAGGCTGTGATCCACGCCGGCACCGGCAACGGTTCGGTTTCGTCACGCGTCGTGCCTGCCCTGCAGGAACTGCGCAAGAATGGCGTACAGATCATTCGTTCGTCCCACGTCAACCAGGGTGGTTTCGTACTGCGCAACGCAGAACAACCTGATGACAAGAATGACTGGGTCGTCGCCCACGACCTGAACCCGCAAAAAGCACGAATCCTGGCAATGGTTGCAATGACCAAGACCCAGGACAGCAAGGAGCTGCAGCGCATTTTCTGGGAATACTGATAGCCCGCCCAGCCTCCCTTTGCGGGGAGGCTGGCCTCAGCACACGAAAAGCTTGGTTCCTGATATTGCGAAACGGGGCGCAGTCAAATACTGTACGCACATACAGCAAAAAAAGGACAACCCCGTGGCCAGCACTTCCGCCGCAACAACCGGCAACTATGAGCAGATGGCTCAGCGCATCCAGAAGATCATCAATAGCCCCACCGCCCAGCGCAGCCGCGCCGCATTGATCTTCAAGCTCGAACAAGAGTCGCCCGACGACTGGGCAACGTTGCTCGAAGAAATCGACGAAAACGACAATGTCACCCTCGCCCACCGCGACGATGGCGGCATCCAGATTTTCTGGACGGTCCCTCAGGAAGATTGAACGCGCTCAGGCCAAGGTCTGCAGGTAGGCACTTGCCTGCTGGTAACGCACCAGCCTGGCCAGGTCGGCCGGGCCCGGGCGAGCGATGCGGGTGATGTCACTGTTGTCGGCAAGGTCGGCCAGCTTGACCTCGCGCGCGAGCGGATCAACACCTAGGCGGACCACGAAAGCCTCATAGCTTTCGTCATGGCGGCGGCTCAGCGCCAGCAACGCGGCCAGGATCTTCAGCGGGAAGCCTTCGCGGGCCAGGTCTGAGAGGGTTAAAGAGGTGTCTTCCAGCACATCGTGCAATACGGCAACGATGCGCTGCTCAGGGGTATGTACACGCGCCATCACCCGCAACGGGTGAAGAATATAGTCAGCCCCACCTTTATCGACCTGCCCTTCATGGGCTCGGGTCGCCACCGAAATGGCGCGTTCCAACGTTGCCATGAGGCCTCCCCTAATCTCCATCCTCCCTCGCAAGCATAGCTGTGACCGCCGGATGGGGGTGTCTGTTCCGCTCTAATTCAGCGCTTGACCCCATGCTGGATGACAACCGAGTCAGTACCCAGCTTGGCCATTACCTCAGCCTTGCGTGCCTCGGCTTCGGCACGGGTTGGATACGGGCCGACGAGCACCACAGGCTTGCCCTCGCGATACTCGACCCAGGAAGGGATGCCTTTTTCGATCAAGCGCGCCGTCATGTCGGTCAAGGCACCCATGTTCGGCCCCTGGATCACCTCAACGTCCCAGCCCTCTGGCGCAGGCTGGCCGGCGAGCTCGTCGGCGCGGCGTTGCAGATCAGCCCCGCCGCAGATTTCACGGATGCGCATGTTGTTGCCGGCATCGTCGATGAGGATTTCGTACTGGCCATCACGCTTGATAGCGACATAGCTGCGGTAGGCCTCGTATTGGCCGGCACTGTCCTTGCCGCGCACCTGACCACAGATGGAGCCAGCGGTGTCGAAGCGCACGTTAGCGAACTTGGCAGTCTTGGGATTGCTCAGGTGCTGGGCGACCTGGTTATGCACCCCTTCAACCTCGTTGTTGCAGCCCGCCAGAGCCAGCACTGCCATTACCACAGCCAGATTGCGCACGCGTGTACCTCCAGATTCGAAGGGGCGAAGTCTAACATGGCGAGGGATGGGATTCGGCGAGGGCGCGGCGATAGTGCAAGGCATGTGTTGCCAATTGTGGCTCTCCACGGCCTGGAGAGCAGAATGCAAAAAGGGCGACCCTTTCGGATCGCCCCTTCTGATATTTGGTAGGCACAATTGGACTCGAACCAACGACCCCCACCATGTCAAGGTGGTGCTCTAACCAACTGAGCTATGTGCCTGTCGTGTGGGGCGCATATTAGAGATCAAGCCCACACCTGTAAAGCGTTTTTTTCAAAAAAATCAAAACCTTTGCGACCTTGCAAATGCAAAAAGGGCGACCCTTTCGGATCGCCCCTTCTGATGTTTGGTAGGCACAATTGGACTCGAACCAACGACCCCCACCATGTCAAGGTGGTGCTCTAACCAACTGAGCTATGTGCCTGTCGTGTGGGGCGCATTCTACCTGCTGGAAAACCGCTGTCAACTATTTTTTTAACGCTAACCTACTGAATCTTAAAAATATTTAGAGAAGAACCTGAACAAGGAGCGCGTAAAGGATTTTCGCCGGACGACTAGCGGGTGTTTATTATTATTGATAGCATCGGTACATTCGTTAAAAATATAAAACACGAGGTCTCTCGAGCATGGCTAACACCCCCTACCCCCAGTCCTACTACGCCGCCTCGGCCAACCCGGTGCCGCCACGTCCGGCGCTGCAGGGTGAGGTGGAAACCGACGTTTGCATCATCGGTGCCGGCTACACCGGCCTGTCGAGCGCCCTGTTCCTGCTCGAAAACGGCTTCAAGGTCACCGTTCTGGAAGCGGCGAAGGTGGGTTTTGGCGCTTCCGGGCGCAACGGCGGCCAAATCGTCAACAGCTACAGCCGCGACATCGACGTGATCGAACGCACTGTCGGCCCGAAAGAGGCACAACTGCTGGGTCAGATGGCTTTTGAGGGCGCGCGAATCATTCGTGAGCGGGTAGCCAAGTACAACATCCAGTGCGACCTGAAAGACGGCGGTGTCTTCGCAGCCCTGACCAGCAAGCAGATGGGCCACCTGGAGTCGCAACAACGCCTGTGGGAACGCTTTGGCCACACCCAGCTTGAGCTGATGGACCAGAAGCGTATCCGCGAAGTGGTTGCCTGCGACAGCTATATAGGCGGCATGCTCGATATGAGCGGCGGCCACATCCACCCACTGAACCTCGCCCTGGGCGAAGCAGCAGCCGTGGAGTCGCTGGGCGGCGTCATTTACGAACAATCCCCGGCTGTGCGCATCGAGCGCGGCGCCAACCCGGTCGTGCATACCCCGCAGGGCAAGGTACGCGCCAAATTCATCATCGTTGCCGGCAACGCCTACCTGGGCAACCTGGTACCGGAACTGGCCGCCAAGTCCATGCCGTGCGGTACCCAGGTGATCACCACCGAGCCGCTGGGCGAAGAGCTGGCCCGCACCCTGTTGCCGCAAGACTACTGCGTCGAAGACTGCAACTACCTGCTCGACTACTACCGCCTGACCAGCGACAAGCGCCTGATCTTCGGTGGTGGCGTGGTCTACGGGGCGCGTGACCCGGCCAACATCGAAGCGATCATTCGCCCGAAGATGCTCAAGGCCTTCCCGCAGCTCAAGGACGTGAAAATCGACTACGCCTGGACCGGCAACTTCCTGCTGACGCTATCGCGCCTGCCGCAAGTGGGCCGCATCGGCGACAACATCTATTACTCGCAAGGCTGCTCCGGCCATGGTGTGACCTATACCCACCTGGCGGGCAAGGTGCTGGCCGAAGCACTGCGTGGCCAAGCCGAACGCTTCGACGCCTTCGCCGGCTTGCCGCACTACCCGTTCCCCGGCGGGCAAATGCTGCGCGTACCGTTCAGCGCTATTGGCGCCTGGTACTACAGCCTGCGAGACCGCCTGGGCTTCTGATCGTTACTACAGCGCCGGCTTGGTCCCCCTATGCGGGGGAGCAAGCCGGGGTCACTGCCCGAGGCTGTTGAGCGCTTGCTTGGCAGCAATTTCCTGCCCGGACCGGGCCAGCTCATCTGCAGCCTGCAGCCAGCGCTTGCGGTCCACCTGCGCCGGCAACTGACGCGGCGACTGCACCAGCACTGCCCAACTGCCATCCTTGGCCCACGCCGAAGCAAACGCATCGAAGCTCATCAACTGCCGCCGATGCATGCCGCTGCGCAGTAGCACCCGATGCTTGTAGCGGTCATAGCCGATCAGTACTGCATAGCGCGGCTCGCTCCACCAGATAGACCCTTCCTGATAACGCACCAGCACCGGGTAACCGGCGGCGACCTGGCTGAGCAAGGCGTCCAAGTGTTTGTCGAGCGGGTAGACCACCCTACCGTACTCACGGGCCACGCGCGGTATGCCGGTATCCAGCGAGCCTGCGGCCTCGGGCAGGCCGAGGGCTTTGTCGAGCAGGCCTGGCGTAATAGGGGCGCCCTGCTGTGACAGTACCGCGGCCAGCGCCATGGAACCGCTGTGGTTGGCATTGCCGCGGTAGAACGGCACGCTGCTGATTTCGGTACGTTGCGGCTCGCCTTTGACCGCAGGCGCCGGGGCACTGGCGCAGCCGCTCAAGACAGCCGCCACCAGGCACGCGGTTAACAGACGACGTGGGCCGTAACGCAAAGGTTTGGAAGGTGTTGGCAACATGGGCTCTCGCTTGATCCACTGCCGGGCAGCCAACGCCCGGCTTTGAGCTGCGATGATAGGTCCCCAGGCCGCGCGGGTATAGCCCGGCGCAGGCATGTCAGGAAATAACGCAAGGCATAGACCTAAGGTCAATTGAACGTCACACACTACCGGCTAGACTAATGATGTGTCTGGAAGGCAAGCCTGGCTTGCCGCAGAAATGGAGGCACACATGAGCCTGACTATGGCAATTCTGATGTTGGTAGGTATGTGGCTTAGCGTTGCAGCGGCCATGCTCTGGGGTGTTCTGCGTATCGTGCGCCGGCATGCCCACCCTCACCCCACCCGCACACGCCCTCAGCCACGTGCGCTCCCCGCACACCGCGCGCCACGGCAGGTTGGCGCACACTGATCGGATCTGCCGCCAGCGCGCCCTGGCGGCAGGCTCTGTCTGGCAAGAGCAAATTCCACTATCGTAGCGTGGCGTGGCAGCCGCCCTTTGGCGTCAGCTCTTTCAGCATGCAAGGCCCTTAACCATGCTCACCCCCAGACTCACCACACAGAGCTTGCTGCTGGTTGCGGCCGCGTTGGTAATGCCGATTGTGGGTATCGATGTTTATCTCACGCTGGCTCTGGGCCAGGATAATCCATACCTGTATCTGCTGGCTGTACCGGCAGCGGTAGTGTCGTATGTGTTGGTACAGATCGCCTTGATCATCGCGTTTGTCACCGGCGGGCGCTTCACCACTGGCAAAACGGGTGCTGTATTGGTGCTCGGCTGGGCGCTCGCAGTGGCATTTCTGTTGGTACGTTTTTTCTATTCGCACTAACCGAAACCAGGCCAAGCCCTGTTCTCACTCGGTGTAACGCAGCCATACATGTGCGCGCCCGATGATCGCCTCGGCAAACACCGCAGCCATGCGTGGCCGGTCTGCAACGTTGTAAAGCGCACACAAGTCTTGCGCCAGCGCCTGAGCCAGCGCCGCGTCAGCAGCCTGGGCCCGCCAAAAGCCCAGATATGACGCCCCAACCCCCATCAGCTCATAGCCATGGTTCTGCGCCAACTGCCGAGCAACAGCGTGGTTCTGCGCAGGGTCAAGATCGCTGGTGAAGTAGCCATTGGGGAAGGCCGCCAACGTGTCATAACTCTGCTCTACAGGCACCACCAGCGCCGAAACTGGCTGATCAAGCAAGGTCACCGGGTGCTGCTGGTAATCCAGCCACTCCTGCAACGCCTGCTCGTCCAGGGCCAAACCGTGGGCGCACGCCCCTTCGAAGGTGGCCGGCGCCACCGCAGCCCTGAAATTGCGCAGACAGATAGCAAACTCGGCCTTGGTGCACAGGTAGCCCAGGTATTCGCCGCCTTCGAAACACTCCGCTGGCAATGCCGCCAGCTCCTCTTCGCAAGCATCGGCAAGGTCGAGGTTGTTTGCGGCATGGCCTGAGGTATAGCGGGCCTGATGGCGATCATCGAGGGTGAACAGCGCCCTGCAACCGGGGTGGTTGGCGCTGATAGTGCGGGCAGCAGCTGCCAGCTCGCTCAGGCTGCCGATGGCGCTCAGGCGATATTCGTCGCAGAGCCCACCACTGAAGTTGTCGGTGGTTTCGCTGCCGATAAAGTGGATTTCCATGGCGGGCATTCATGTCCTTGTCGTGGCGTGCCAAAGACCCTTAACTCAAACCCTGCCAGCCAGCAAATGCTCAGCGCACTGGCGCGGTTCGGTTTTTAGCCCTCGGCGGCCAGGGTCGCCTGCTGCGCGGCTTCGTCGGCCAGGCGCTGGCGCTCGGCTTTGCAGATGTACTTGTCTTTACTCTTCGGCGCGAGCTTGGCGCTGGCTTTCTTGGCGTTGGCCTTGAGCAACTGATTGATCTTTTTGCGGCGGTTCATGGGGGGTGCTTCCATCGGGCGGGTCGGCGCGCACGATACAGCAAATTGCAGAACCTGGGGGCCGCCCCACTACAGGCCCGCCCCCAATTTTTCAATAGAAGTCGTAGTAGATCGCCCACTCTCCGGTAACCCGGTGCTTCCAGAACATCAGGCTGCCGCTGTCCACCACGTTGAGGCCGATCTTGCCGTCAGACGATATCTGAAACACGAACTCGAAGTCGTCGCCAGGGTAGACCCCGGACTGGCAGAACGAGGGATAGCCGCCGATCTTATGCTCGTAGCAGTGTGTGACCATGTCGTAATAGCTTTCGATGTGCCCGGCCCGTTCCAGCGCCAGCACTTCGCGCTCCAGATCACACGGCACACCGCCGCCATCCCATAATGGGTAATCCTCAGCGACCGCTTCGACCTTCAGCGGGAATGGCTTGAGGAAAGAACCGGGCACTGCCAGCTCCTTGCGTACCAAAGGCTCGTCAGTGCTGTACTCGCGAATCAGCCAGTTGCCGCCCATCGGCTCGAATTCATCGGGGAAGGCTGCACTGATGAACACCGTAAGCACGCGCACCCCAGCCAGCATTGGGCTGGAGAACGGCAGTGCTGGCAGGTAAAACTGTGCATAGGGCAGCATCTGGTCGCCCGCCGCATTGAGCGGGATGTCCTCATCGGGGCGGAACAGAAACACACGCCCCAACCAGCTTTCATCATCGGCATGAGTGGGCCGAAAACCGCCTGCCACGAATTTGCTGGCTGGCCGCGCCAGGCGCTGTTTGATCGTTTCAATATCCATGCAGGCAGAAAGCTCCTTTGCTGATCGGTAACAACCTAGAGACTGAAGTGTACCCTTCAGTCACCTGCTGTTTTAATGCGTAGCTGGACAAGCCAATGATCATATCCGGACTGTGTGGGGAGGTCAGTACCGACTGGCCACTGCTACGCTTGCCAGATACCGGGCGTTGATCCGGGCGAGATTCTCTACTCAGGAGTGTACCCATGGCCCTCTGCGACGACCTGGCCCTGCTGATCCGCCAGGAACAGTTGCTGCAGTTCGAGCATTTCGACGAAGACATTGCCTGGCAGCTCGGTTCGTGGCTTGTACAACGCGCCCAGAGCGAGGGCTGGCCGGTGCTGGTCGAGATACGCCGCTTCGAGCGCGTGCTGTTCACCGCCAGCCGCCCCGGCGTCACCCCACACCACCACGACTGGGTGCGCCGCAAGAGCAACACGGTACAGCGCTTCCTGTGCAGTTCTTATCGAATCGGCCACCAACTGGCCATTGACCAGAAGGACATCACCCAGCGCTACAACCTTCCCGCCAGCGACTATGCCAGTGCTGGCGGAAGCTTCCCGCTTAGCGTGAAAGGCGCCGGGGTGATCGGCTGCATAACGGTCTCTGGGCTGCCTGAGCGCCAGGACCACCAGCTGGTTATCGACGCACTGTGCGAACTGCTTGGCCACGACCGCACCGAGCTGTCGCTAGCTGAAAAATGATCAGGCACGCACCCGGCGCAGCTCGACCTGCCCCGCGTTATTGACCACCCAAACCTGCCCATCGGCAACGCGCACGCCACCGACCCAGCGCTCGGCAGGTGTATGATCCAGCCAGTTTGCATGCCCGGCCAGCACCTGTTCGCCCAGCGTCGTCAGGCGCAGCGTGCGTTGCTGCCAGCCATCGCCCGGCCCTTCGTGCAACAGCGGGCGCGGCGTATCGATCAGCGGGCGCAACAGCACACTGAACATCAGGTCCCCCAGATACGGCAGTGGCTCGTCCCGCGCCATCAGTTCGGCAAACACGCGTGCGGCCGGCTGCTCGCCCAGGCGCGCGACAATGCGCAGCGTCAGGCGCTCGGTCAGGCTCAGGCCATCAACCGCCCCGGGGAGCTCTTGCAGCTGCCGAGCCAGCGCGCCTTGCAGCAAAGGCAACGGCGCATGGGCAGTGGCTGCGAGTGCGGCCCAGGCCCGGGGGTCGGGCGCGGTATAGGCAGCCCAGGCCTGACGCGCCAGCAACAAAGCCTCCTCGCCCACGCTGCGGCGCTGTGGCCACAGCCAGGCAAGCAGGTCCGGGGCCAACTGGCCGATCCCGATAAAACGCTGCACACCCGGCACCCGGTCGATTTCGATCAACTCAAGACGGCGCGGTACACAGGGCAGGCTGGCAAAGACGCGAATCAGGAACAGCTGATCATAGGCATCGGCTTCACACCACAGCACCAGTTGGCTGTCAGCGCTCAGTTGCTCCAGCGCCGAACGCAGGCGCGCCTGGCGCTGCTCGACGTCGTGCATGGACATGCCGAATACACGCGCTATGTAGGCGCTACGTGCCGGCCAGTAGTCATGGGCGGGCACCGGACCCATGACCATGGGGTCGTCGAACATCTGAAACGTGCCGGTAAAGCCTGCCACCCGCAAGCTGTGCTCGATATCGTTACCGCAGCGCCAATGCTGCACTTGCGCCTCGCCTTCGGTGGCAAAGCCTGGGTGGCGGGCGGCGAACGCCACGGCATCGGCGTGGGCCTTGAGCTTAGGCCAGCTGGCAAAGCCAACCTGGCGCGCCAGCAGCCACTGGGTATCGGCCAGGCGGTAGTCGGGGCCAGGCAGGCCGAGGCTGCGCAACTGGGCGCGGGTGTCGTGGTCGAGGTGCTTGAGCAGGCGCTTGGCGTGTTTGCGCAACGCCGGCAGGTCGATCAGGCCGTGGTGACGGGATGCATGAATGGCAGGCATGCCAACTCCTTTCAGGGCTCGGTCCGCCGACAAGCCGGGAGCTGGAATGTAATGAAAGCTTCAAGTGCCTGGGCAACCCCTTCGCGCGGACCGCGGGCGCAGCAGGCGCCTTGTGGCGGACTCTAACGGCTCGCACACAGACATGCAAACGATGTGCTTCACGGCCGGCTGCCAGCGTCTATCAGGACTTCCCGAATGCGCCCTGCTTTCGCACCAGGACTCTCCATGCAAGCACTCCTGCAAGAAATCCTCGACCACGTTCGCCCCTTGCTCGGCCACGGCCAGGTGGCGCAATACATCCCGGCACTGGCCCAGGTCGCCCCTGACCAACTGGGCATCGCCGTGCAAAGCCTGGATGGCCAGTTGCACTGCGCCGGGGATGCGCGCACGCCGTTCTCGATCCAGAGTATTTCCAAGGTGTTCAGCCTGGTGCAGGCCATTGGCCACAGCGGCGAGGACATCTGGCAGCGCCTCGGTTACGAGCCCTCTGGGCAGGCGTTCAACTCGCTGGTGCAACTTGAGGTGGAAAAGGGCCGGCCACGCAACCCGTTCATCAACGCCGGCGCCCTGGTGATCTGCGACATCAACCAGTCGCGCTACGCCACCCCTGCCCTGTCGATGCGCGATTTTGTCCGGCGCCTGGCGGCCAACCCACGCATCGTCAGCGATGCAGTGGTTGCCGAGTCGGAATACCAGCACCGCGCCCGCAACGCCGCCATGGCTTACCTGATGCAGGCGTTCGGTAACTTCCACAACGATGTCGATGCAGTGCTACGCAGCTACTTCCACCACTGCGCACTGTCGATGAGCTGCGCCGACGTTGCCCGGGCCTTTGCCTTCCTGGCCAACAGCGGCTACTGCCCGCACAGCGGCGAGCAGGTGCTGAGTCAGCGCCAGGCGCAACAGGTTAACGCCATCATGGCCACTAGCGGCCTGTACGATGAGGCCGGCAACTTCGCCTATCGGGTTGGTTTGCCGGGCAAAAGCGGTGTCGGGGGTGGCATCGTTGCGGTCGTGCCGGGGCGCTACAGCATCTGCGTGTGGTCACCGGAGCTCAATGCGTCGGGCAACTCGCTGGCAGGCTTGCGGGCGCTGGAGTTGCTCAGTGAGCGGATGACCGGGTCGGTGTTCTCGGCAGTGCCCTGAGGCCACTGCCGAACGTTGCGTCAGCGGGTCACGGTGCGCATGGTCACGAACTCTTCGGCGGCCGTAGGGTGCACGCCAATGGTATCGTCGAACTGCTGCTTGGTTGCCCCGGCCTTGAGCGCGATGCCCAGGCCCTGGATGATTTCACCGGCGTCCGGGCCAACCATGTGGCAGCCCAGTACTTTGTCGGTGTCGGCATCGACAACAAGCTTCATCAGGGTTTTCTCCTGGATGTCGGTCAAGGTCAGCTTCATGGCGCGGAAGCGGCTTTCGAAGATCTGCACCTTGTGCCCCGCCTCCAGTGCCTGCTCCTCGGTCAGGCCGACCGTACCGATCGGCGGCTGGCTGAATACCGCGGTAGGGATGTTCTGGTAGTCCACCGGGCGGTACTGCTCGGGCTTGAACAAGCGCCGGGCCACGGCCATGCCTTCGGCGAGGGCGACCGGGGTCAGCTGCACACGACCAATCACATCGCCAATGGCCAAAATCGACGGCGCGGTAGTCTGGTATTGCTCATCGACGCGGATATAACCCCGCTCGTCCAGCTCGACACCGGTGTTTTCAAGGCCGAGGTTATCCAGCATCGGCCGGCGCCCGGTCGCATAGAACACGCAGTCGGCAACCAGCTCGCGGCCATCCTTGAGCGTGGCCTTGAGGCTGCCGTCAGGTAGCTTGTCGATACGCTGGATGTCGGCATTGAACTGCAGATCGAGGCCGCGTTTTTCCAGCTCTTCCTTGAGGTGGGTGCGCACCGAGCCATCGAAACCGCGCAGGAACAGGTCACCGCGGTACAGCAGCGAGGTGGCAGCACCGAGGCCTTGGAAGATACCCGCAAACTCCACGGCGATGTAACCGCCACCGACTACCAGCACGCGGCGCGGCAATGCTTTGAGGTAAAAGGCCTCGTTGGAGGTGATGGCCAGCTCCTTGCCCGGAATATCCGGCACCTGCGGCCAGCCGCCGGTGGCGATCAGGATGTTGGCAGCGCTGTAGCGCTGGCCGTCGACATCGACTTCGTTGGCCCCGGTGATGCGCGCGTGCCCCTGCAGCAGGGTCACGCCACTGTTGACCAGCAAGTTGCGGTAGATGCCGTTGAGCCGCTCGATCTCGCGGTTTTTGTTGGCAATCAGCGTGCCCCAGTCGAAATGGCCCTCTTCGAGGGTCCAGCCGAAGCCTGCGGCCTGCTCGAGCTCGTCGGCAACGTGGGCGCCGTACACCAACAGTTTTTTCGGCACGCAGCCAACGTTGACGCAGGTGCCTCCGAGGTAGCGGCTTTCAGCCACCGCCACCTTGGCACCGAAGCCTGCGGCAAAGCGCGCGGCGCGTACACCGCCGGAACCGGCGCCAATCACGAACAGATCAAAATCGTAAGCCATGCAATGAGTCTCCTGGGCAGACGCCCAGCATAGCGCCGTTGCCGGCAGCAAACAAAAAACCGCTGAAACGCAAAGGCCGCGCTGCGGCCCATCGCGCTACATGCCCACCCCCACAACTACGTGGGAGCGGGCTTGCCCCGCGATGGGCCGCAGCGCGGCCCCGGTTCAACCTGGCAGTGGCTTATCAGTAAGCCTTGCCGGTCTTGTAGTAGTTCTCGAAGCAGAAGTTGGTAGCGTCGATGTAACCCTCGGCGCCGCCGCAGTCAAAGCGCTGGCCCTTGAACTTGTAGGCAATCACGCAACCGGCCTGCGCCTGCTGCATCAGTGCGTCGGTGATCTGAATCTCGCCACCTTTGCCAGGCGGGGTGTTCTGGATGATATCGAAGATATCCGGGGTCAGGATGTAACGCCCGATGATGGCCAGGTTCGACGGAGCATCTTCCGGCGCCGGTTTCTCGACCATGTTGGTCACACGGAAGATATCGTCGCGGATCATGTCGCCGGCAATAACACCATACTTGTTGGTTTCCTGCGGATCGACTTCCTGGATGGCGATGATCGAGCAGCGGAACTGGTTGTACAGCTTGACCATCTGGGTCAGTACGCCATCACCATCCGGGTTGACGCACAGGTCGTCCGCCAGCACCACGGCGAACGGCTCGTCGCCGATCAGCGGGCGGCCGGTCAGAATCGCGTGGCCCAGGCCTTTCATCTCGGTCTGGCGGGTGTAGGAGAACGAGCACTCATCAAGCAGGCGACGGATACCGACCAGGTACTTCTCTTTGTCGGTGCCCTTGATCTGGTTTTCCAGCTCGTAGCTGATGTCGAAGTGGTCTTCCAGGGCGCGCTTGCCGCGGCCGGTGACGATGGAAATCTCGCTCAGGCCGGCGTCCAGGGCCTCTTCAACGCCATACTGGATCAGTGGCTTGTTCACCACCGGCAGCATTTCCTTGGGCATGGCTTTGGTAGCGGGCAGGAAGCGGGTGCCGTAACCGGCTGCCGGGAACAAGCATTTCTTGATCATATACGTCCTTAACGAAGGGCTTTGCGTACGAATTTCGGCGCAGTCTAATCAGGCGGCGGTCACCTTACAATGCCCCGCCCTCGTACGACCGATGCCATGATAGAGATATCCCAGTGTAGTTAGTTCCAAGGGATCGTAAATATTGCGCCCATCGGACAGCTCAGGCACGCGCATCAGCCCGTGAACACGGGCCAATACCCGCATTGCAACCGCCAGTGATGACTATGCCATGAGCGCTTTGCAGCAAACTGATGAACGTATCCCGACCCTATGGATTAGCGCAGGCAGCACGGGGTTTTTGAGCCGGATTCGTGACTGCAAGGCAAAAGACCTTGGCGCATGCGCGCCTTAATCCCTCGGAGTAAAACACGCAGACTGCCGGTCATAACTTTTCACATCCGGCAGGAGCATACCCATGAGCATTCCTTCGTTTGGCCTCGGCACCTTCCGTCTTACCGGGCAAACCGTCATTGATTCGGTCAAGGCTGCACTTGAACTGGGCTATCGCGCCATCGACACAGCGCAGATCTACAAGAATGAAGGCGAAGTTGGCCAGGCCATTGCCGAGAGCGGCGTGCCGCGCAGCGAGCTGTTTATTACCACCAAGATCTGGGTCGACAACTACGCCGCCGACAAACTCATCCCAAGCCTGCGCGAAAGCCTCGCCAAGCTGCGCACCGACCACGTCGACCTGCTGCTGATCCACTGGCCCGCGCCGGGCAACGGCGTTGCACTGGGCGAGTACATGACGGCAATGGCAGAGGCCAAGCAACTGGGCCTGACCCGCCAGATCGGCGTGTCCAACTTCAATATCGAACTGACCCGCCAAGCCATTGAGGTGGTAGGTAAAGGCGAGATTGCCACCAACCAGGTCGAACTCAGCCCCTACCTGCAAAACAGCAAGCTGGCCGCCTACCTGAATGACCACGGCATCACAGTCACCTCCTACATGACCCTGGCCTACGGCAAGGTGCTCAAGGACCCGCTGCTGGCCAAAATTGCTGCCAAGCACAAAGCCACCGTTGCGCAAGTAGCACTGGCCTGGGCCTTGCAGCTCGGTTACGCGGTGATCCCGTCATCGACCAAGCGCGAAAACCTTGCCAGCAACCTGCTGGCGCAGGGCCTGCACCTGGATGCAGACGACATGGCGCAGATCGCCAGCCTGGAACGTAACGGCCGTGAAGTGAGCCCGGACGGCCTGGCGCCGGAGTGGGACTGAGCGACGGCCATGGAACACACGCCCCCTCTGAAACCCGCACCCTGGAGCGCCCGATGAGCACGCCCTCACCCAAGCGGGTGCTGTTCGCCCTGGCCATCGGCGCCTTCGGTATCGGCACCACCGAGTTCACGCCCATGGGCCTGTTGCCGGTGATTGCCGATGGTGTCGGGGCGAGCATCCCCAGCGCCGGCATGTTGATCACCGCGTACGCCATTGGGGTCATGGTCGGCGCACCGATCATGACCTTGCTGTTCAGCCGCTTTGGCAAGCGGGCGGCGCTGATAATGCTGATGGGCATCTTCACTGTCGGCAACCTGCTCTCGGCGTTTGCGCCGGACTACTACACCCTGCTCGCTTCCCGGTTGATCACCAGCCTCAACCACGGTGCATTCTTTGGCCTGGGTGCGGTGGTGGCAGCCAGCGTGGTACCCAAGGACAAACAGGCCAGTGCCGTGGCCACCATGTTCATGGGCCTGACCATCGCCAACATCGGCGGCGTGCCGGCCGCCACCTGGCTGGGGCAGCAGGTGGGCTGGCGCATGGCCTTTGCAGGCACGGCGGTGTTGGGCGTGGTGGCGATTACCGCACTTTGGTACGCCCTGCCCAAGGGCGAGCGCGGCCAGGTGCCGCATGTGCGCAAGGAGCTGGCGGTGATCGCCCGGCCGCGCGTGCTGCTGGCCATGGCCACCACAGTGCTCGGTGCCGGCGCCATGTTCACCTTGTACACCTACATCGCGCCGGTGCTCGCCGAGCTGACCGGCGCCGGCGATGGGTTTGTGACACTCGGCCTGGTGCTGATCGGGGTGGGTTTCACCTTGGGCAACAGCCTGGGCGGCAAGCTGGCGGACTGGTCGCTGGACGGCGCAGCGCGGATCTTCCTCGGCACACTGGCGGTGATCATGCTGCTGATGCCGCTGGTGCTCGGCAGCCATGTCGGAGCCGCTATCGCTTTGCTGGTTTGGGGAGTATTCACCTTCGCCGTGGTTCCGCCGCTGCAAATGCGGGTAATGACCGCTGCCATCGAAGCGCCGGGGCTTGCATCGTCAATCAACGTCGGCGCGTTCAACCTGGGCAACGCGCTAGGTGCTGCGCTCGGCGGCGCAGTCATCAGCCTCAACCTGGGTTACGCGGCGGTACCTATGGCTGGTGGGGTGCTGGCGGCAGCTGGCTTGCTGCTGGTTTGGCTGGGTGGGCGCAGCAAGGCCTGAATGCTGCGAGGCTATCAGTTCTGTGCAGGCCTGTTGCGGCCTCATCGCAGGCTGTCGCCAGCTCCCACGGGAATCCGGGCCAGGCCTCAATAGAGCGGCTGCGCGCGGTTCAAGTGGGAGATTCTATGGTTTTGTACAAGCCTGTTCTCGCCAGACATATTTCCTTGGGGCGAGTTCACTTGTGGCGAGCGGGCTTGCCCCGCGTTGGGCTGCGCAGCAGCCCCTTGGGTTTTCAGGGCTGCTGCGCAGCCCAACGCGGGACAAGCCCGCTCGCCACAACTGTCTATCATTTCCCACAGGATTGGGTCCAACAAAACCTTGGCATCCCCACGTGCGCTCAACCTGCAATAATCTGGCAGCCCCCCGGCAATATCTCGATGCAAATCTGCCGTGCAGCGCCGCGCCAGGGTGGTTAGAATCCGCGCCTGGCGTGTGCTGCGTGCGCCCGGGAGCCTTCCCGAATACGGAGAACATTCATTTGTTTTCCGTAGAGATTCGTCCATGTTGCACGCATGCCACCATTCCCTCTGGCCGCTCCCGTCCCGTGCTTTTGCATCGTGGGATGTCGCGCCGTTTTACCCAGCCATACTTTCGCCCATCGCCGCCCTGGCCCGCCATCATCGGAGCCCGCGCTTTGCCGTGCCCGCTGTTCGCCGCCCAGCCCGTGCGAGGGCGACGCAATGAACGAGGACCCGTGCATGAATGCCCCCCTTGCCAAACAGACCCAGCGCTCGCTGCTGCAACGCGTGCTCGCCAGCGAAGCCACTGGCGGCGTACTGCTGATGATCACCGCCACCCTGGCCATCATCATCGCCAACAGCCCCTGGGCTGAGGGCTATCGCCACCTGCTGCACTTCGCCGTTGGTCCCACCCTGACCGACAAGCTCGGGCCGATGACCGTACACATGTGGATCAACGATGGCCTGATGGCTATCTTCTTCCTGCTGGTGGGCCTTGAGATCAAGCGCGAACTGGTCGACGGCCGTCTGGCCAGCTGGGAGCAACGCCGCCTGCCCGCCTTGCCGGCGCTGATGGGCATGGCCGCCCCGGCCCTTATCTACCTGGCGCTGTCCAACGGTACGCCCGGCCTCGCCGCTGGCTGGGCCATTCCGGCAGCGACCGATATCGCCTTTGCCGTCGGTGCCTTGGCGCTGCTTGGCCGCCATGCCCCGCTGTCTTTGAAGGTGATGCTGGTATCGGTGGCGATCATCGACGATATGGGCGCGGTGGCAATCATTGCGGTGTTCTACACCTCCTCGATCGACCTTGTGGCATTGGCTGCCGCCGCCGGCATCGTTGCTGCGCTGCTGGCCTGCAACCGCCTGCGCGTCGTTGTGCTATGGCCCTATCTGCTGGGCGTTGTGGCATTGTGGTACGTCACCTTGTTGTCGGGGGTGCACGCCACCATCGCAGGCGTGGTTGGTGCCCTGCTTATTCCCTACAGCGCAGGTGCCGGCAAGCCTGCTGCCGCCAGCCCACTGCTGCGCCTGGAACATGGCCTGGCGCCTTGGGTGACGTGGCTGATCGTACCGGCCTTTGGCTTTGCCAATGCCGGCGTTTCGTTCGGCAGCCTGGGCTTGAGCGACATTTTTGCGCCGCTGCCGCTAGCGATTGCCCTGGGCCTGCTGCTTGGCAAGCAACTGGGCGTGTTCGGCGGCGTACTGCTGGCGGTCAAGACCGGCCTTGCCAGCAAGCCCCAAGGCGCCAGTTGGCTGCAGATATATGGGGTGGCGATGCTGTGCGGGATTGGTTTCACCATGAGCCTGTTCATCGGCGAACTGGCATTCCCCGGCCAGCCTGAGAAGGTCGAGGCGGCAAAAATCGGAATCTTGCTGGGTTCGTTGTTATCTGCGGTGATCGCCTGCGCCATCTTGCGTTTTGCGCCCAAACAGCCTGTTTGACATGACGGTGGCCGCTATCGCTAGCGGCCACGTAACGTGCACGCAGACATGAGCGATAGTGAAGCGCGTCAACAAATGGTCAAGCTCTGCTGCAAAGATACGCGCAGCATCCGGGCGATCCACAGGCCAATACAACAACGTGTTGAGGGCCTCTGCTGCGGCACTCTCCCCTCTTTGTTGAAGGCGGTGATGGCCACGACATACTTGCCGTCGAGGGAGAAAGAAGAGGGTGAGGCACGCTTGGCCATGTTACGCGAGCCGGCGCACATCAGGTAAATGCTGCCAGAACTTGGCACGGGGTTAAACGCCGATAAAAACGCAGGCACAAAAAAAGAGGCCTTTCGGCCTCTTTCTTTTTGATTCCCAGCGACGCACTGGGAATCGAATTTTGGAGCGGGAAACGAGACTCGAACTCGCGACCCCGACCTTGGCAAGGTCGTGCTCTACCAACTGAGCTATTCCCGCGTCGTGATAGGCGCCATTTTAGCGATTTGCCGAACGGCGTCAACCCCTTGATTCAAAAAAGTTTTATTTCTGTTCAGAGCCTTCGCGAAGATGTGGCCAGGCCGCCAGCAGGTAATGCGCCATCGACCACAGCGTCAGCCCGGCAGCGACCAGCAGCAGCCCATAACCCAGCACCACCCAGAAGGTCAGCAGCGGCGGGTTGGCCAGCAGGATTACCAAGGCGAGCATCTGCGCGGCAGTTTTCCATTTGCCCAGGCTCGAAACCGCCACATGCGCCCTCGCCCCCAGCTCTGCCATCCATTCGCGCAACGCCGACACCACGATCTCGCGGCCAATGATGACCGCCGCAGGCAGCGTCAGCCAGAAGTTCGCGTGCACCTGCACCAGCAGCACCAGGGCCACAGCCACCATCAGCTTGTCGGCCACGGGGTCGAGGAAGGCGCCGAAGGGGGTGCTCTGCTGCAGCCGACGGGCCAGGTAGCCATCGAGCCAGTCGGTGGCGGCGGCGATCGCGAACACCGTGCTGGCGGCCATGTAGCTCCAGTGATAGGGCACATAGAACAGCAGGATGAAGATCGGGATGAGCAGGACGCGTAGAACGGTGAGCAGGTTTGGAATATTCATCGGTACGACTGGCTGCGAGTTGAACCCGGCATTCTACTCGCTATGCAGGCTGGCATAAATCGACTCGGCAAGCTTTTTACTGATACCGGGTGCCTTGGCGATCTCTTCGATACTGGCGCGGTTGAGCTCTTGCAGCCCGCCGAAATGTTTCAGCAACTCGCGTCGGCGCTTTGGCCCTACCCCCGCGACACCCTCAAGGCTCGACGTGTTGCGGGCTTTGCCGCGGCGGGCGCGGTGGCCGGTAATGGCAAAGCGGTGGGCTTCGTCGCGGATCTGCTGGATCAGGTGCAGCGCCGGGTTGTCGCCCTTGAGCGTGAACTCGTGGGCGACATCATTGAGGTACAGGGTTTCGAAACCGGCCTTGCGCGTCACGCCCTTGGCCACGCCAAGCAGGGTGAGGTCGGTAAAGCCCAGTTCCTGCATGACCTCACGCGCCATGTTCAACTGGCCCTTGCCGCCGTCCACCAGCAGCACATCTGGCAGCTTGCCTTCACCGTCCTTGATACGGCCGTAGCGGCGCAGCAGGGCCTGGTGCATGGCGGCGTAGTCGTCACCGGCAGTCACGCCCTCGATGTTGAAGCGCCGGTAATCGGACTTCAGCGCACCTTCAGGGCCGAACACTACGCAAGAAGCCACGGTAGCTTCACCGCTGGAATGGCTGATGTCGTAGCACTCCAGGCGCTGTGGCACCTCGTCGAGCTCCAGTACCTGGGCTAGGGCTTCGAAGCGCGCGGCCATGTGCTGGCGGTTGGCCAGGCGGGCATTGAGCGCTTGCTCGGCGTTGGTGACCGCCAATTGCTGCCAGCGCGCACGGGTGCCGCGCACCCGATGGCTGATGGTCAGATCGAGCCCGCGCAAGGCCTGCACGGCCTCGGTGATAACAGCGAAGTCTTCATGCACCACGTTGACGATCAGCTCGCCTGGCAGCTCGCGCTCGGCGTTGCCCAGGTAGTACTGCGACAGGAAGGCCGACATGACCTCGGCCACCTCCTCCTCGATGCCAACTTGCGGAAAGAAGTTCTTGCTGCCCAACACCCGGCCGCCCCGTACGCTGATCAGGTGCACGCAAGCGCCGCCGGGGTTGGTGAACGCGGCCACTACGTCGACATCGCCCGAGCCGCCTTCCATGTACTGCTGGTCCTGCACGCGGCGCAACAACGCCACCTGGTCACGCAATTCGGCGGCCTTCTCGAAATTCAAGGCCATGGCGGCCGCTTCCATCTCGGCGTTGAGCTCATTGCCCAGTTGCTGGCTACGCCCCTCAAGGAACATCACCGAATGGCGAACGTCCTCGGCGTAATCGGTCGGCTCCACCAACCCCACGCAAGGGCCTTTGCAGCGTTTGATCTGGTATTGCAGGCACGGGCGGGTGCGGTTGGCGTAGTAGCTGTCCTCGCACTGGCGCACCGAAAAGGCTTTTTGCAGCAGGCTCAGGCTTTCACGGATGGCGCCAGCACTGGGGTACGGACCGAAATAGCGGCCCTTGGCCTTCTTGGCGCCGCGGTGGATGCCAAGGCGTGGGAACTGGCCGTCAGACAGGAATACGTACGGGTAGGACTTATCATCGCGCAACAGGATGTTGTACGGCGGCCGCCATTCCTTGATCAGTGTCTGCTCAAGCAGCAGCGCTTCGGTCTCGTTACCGGTAATGGTGGTTTCGACCTGCGCAATGCGGCCTACCAGCGCAGCGGTCTTGGGCGCCAGGCCGGTTTTGCGGAAGTAGCTGGCCAGGCGTTTCTTGAGGTTCTTGGCCTTGCCCACATAAAGCAACCGGGCTTCGGCGTCGAACATCCGATAGACGCCCGGGCGACCACTGCAGGTCGCCAGGAATGCGCTTGAATCAAAGGTCTGAGACATTGGGGTGCTTAAAGACTTGCGTCAACCATACCGTGGCGGACTGCCAGCAGCGTCAGTTCGACATCGCTGGTGACCGAGAGTTTTTCGAAAATTCGATAACGGTAAGTATTGACGGTCTTGGGGGACAGGCACAACTTGTCCGAGATGATCTGCACTTTCTGGCAGCCGACGATCATCAGCGCGATCTGGATTTCGCGCTCCGACAGCGAGTCGAACGGCGAACCCTGTGGCTGGAACGATTTGAGCGCCAACTGCTGGGCGATCTGCGGGCTGATGTAGCGTTGCCCGGCAAAGGCCAGGCGAATGGCCTGGACCATTTCATCGAGCCCGGCACCTTTGGTCAGGTAGCCCGCGGCACCGGCCTGCAGCAAACGGGTCGGAAACGGGTCTTCCTCACACACGGTCACCGCCACCACTTTGATATCGGGGTGACTGCGCAGCAACTTGCGGGTTGCTTCCAGACCACCAATCCCTGGCATTTTCACGTCCATCAGAACCACGTCCGGCTTCAGCTCGCGGGCAAGCTTGAGGGAGGACTCACCGGAGTCAGCCTCACCTACCACCTGCAGACCGTCGATATCGGCCAGCATGCGCGTAATTCCAGTACGCACCAGATCGTGATCGTCGACCACCAGGACCCTTATCAAGCAGACACCTCGTCAGTGGGGGCGATTGGATCCCGCCACCTTAACAAAAATTTTCAATGGCGACCTAGGGTCCTGAAGGTGTTAGCAGTTATTTCAACAAGCCGCGCAGGTAAAAGTTGCCCCGTGGCCTATTGGCACAATTCGTTGCGAAAGCGCATCTGCCGCTCGGGCTGACGAATACCCTGGGGTGCGTCCGCAGCGGCCTCCCCGGCCA
Organism: Pseudomonas farsensis; assembly: GCF_014268805.2. Lineage (GTDB taxonomy): Bacteria > Pseudomonadota > Gammaproteobacteria > Pseudomonadales > Pseudomonadaceae > Aquipseudomonas > Aquipseudomonas farsensis. The sequence goes on along the minus strand of NZ_JABWRF020000001.1, from coordinate 1,309,597 downwards.
GACGATTGAGCAAATGCCACACGGCAGCCTGATCAGCAGCTGGCAGCCGGCGAAACGCACCGATCATCTGGTCTTCGTCAGCACTCAGGCTATCGAGCGGCGCGGGGGTATGTTTGCCGGTCAGCACATACAACGCATCGACACCGCGAGCAGCAACCGCCGCCAGGTAGTCCATGCGCGGGGTGCGCTCACCGCTCTCGTACTTGCCTTGAGCGTTGGGCTCGACACCCCCTACGTCACCGAATACGCGCTGGGTCATACCCAGACGCTCGCGCTCTTCCCTCAGACGTGGGCCAAATGCTGTCATGTCGTGCCTCCTTGATGGCTGAAAACCGGGTGCATCCCGCACCCGAGCGAATGCTCTCGCACTCAGCTGGCACTATGCCTATTGGATCCAATGACTGCAAGCGGCTCAAGCCGCTCTCCGACGCGTGCATCACGGCAGTTGGCGCTGCATGCGCACAAAACAGTCGTCCTCGCCTATTTCGGCAAACCCCCGGCGCAAATAAAGCTGCCGGGCCGGGTTGCTGCGAAACACCATCAACCGCAGCAGTGGCAAGCGCCGCTGCTGCGCCCACTCGGCCAACTGCTCCAGCACCCAGCTACCCACGCCCCGGCCTCGATGCTCGGGCAGCAGGTGCAGCTCGCGGATGAACAGTGCTTGGCGGTCCTGGCTCAGGCTGCAATAGCCCAGCACCTCGTCTTGGTCCTGAATCAGCCATTGCTCACGCCAGCTCCAGGCTTGGTCGAACGCCTCCTCCACCCACAGCAGGCCGAACTGCTGGTAGTACGGCAGCATCGCGCGCCGGGTCAGGTCACGGGCGAACGCACAGTGGGCATCACCGGCAGCCGTCAGTTCAAGGGGCATGGCAACTCGCTGGGTTGAGTAGTGGCTGCAGAATAGAAGCTCCTTTGATCGAGGTCACGCCCCGGTCATGGATTGTTTCTAGGATGGGAAACCTCCCCCTTCGCGTCGACGCTTCCGGAGTCACCATGACAACCCCCTCGATGGTCAGCCAGGACGCCCTGACCGCCCTCGCCCCACGCCCGCAACTGTCGCAGCGCCCCGGCCGCGCCACCTTGACCTTGTTTATCGGCCTGCTGCTGGCAGGCTTGGCCTACACCTTCTACAGCCTCAAGCAGGATGTCAGCGCCAGCGGCACCGTCGTGACCACGGTTACACCCTTTTTGCTGTTAGGCCTGGCACTGCTGATCGCGCTCGGTTTCGAGTTCGTCAATGGCTTCCACGACACCGCAAACGCCGTGGCTACCGTGATCTACACCCACTCTTTGCCGGCCTCGGTGGCGGTGGTCTGGTCGGGGCTGTGCAACTTCCTTGGGGTGCTGCTTTCAAGTGGCGCAGTGGCCTTTGGCATCATCGCGCTGCTACCGGTGGAGCTGATTCTGCAGGTCGGCTCCAGCGCAGGCTTTGCCATGGTCTTCGCGCTACTGCTGGCGGCGATTATCTGGAACCTCGGCACTTGGTGGCTGGGGCTGCCCGCCTCGTCCTCGCATACGCTGATTGGCTCGATCATTGGTGTGGGCGTCGCCAACGCCCTGATGCACGGGCGCGACGGCACCAGCGGTGTCGACTGGGGCCAGGCGAGCAAAGTCGGCTATGCCCTGCTGTTCTCGCCATTGATCGGTTTTGCCTGCGCCGCGCTGTTGCTGGTGGCAGTGAAGGCACTGGTCAAACGCCGCGAGCTGTACGAGGCGCCCAAAGGGCAAACCCCGCCGCCGTGGTGGATCCGCGGCCTGCTGATCATCACCTGCACCGGCGTGTCGTTTGCCCACGGCTCCAATGACGGGCAAAAAGGCATGGGGCTGATCATGCTGATTCTGGTTGGCACGCTACCGATGGCATACGCACTGAACAAGACCATGCCCGCCGAACAGGCCCTGCAGTTCTCGGCAGTCGCCGAGGTGACCCGCCAGGCACTGGTGCGCAGTGCGCCACAAGCCCCGCCGGCCGACCCACGCCAGGTGCTGACCGCATTCATCACCGAGCCCCAGGCCAGCCCGGAGCTGGTGCCGGCCTTGGCCGCCCTGAGCGGCATGATTGGCGAAGAGGTCAAAGGTTACGGCTCGCTCAACCGGGTTCCCGCCGAAGCCATGGCCAACGTGCGCAACGACATGTACCTGGCCAGCGAAGTGATTCGCCTGCTCGAGAAAAACCCGCTGGTGACCTTCGATGCCGACACCGCCAGCCACGTGCAACTGTTCAAGCGCCAACTCGACGACGCCACCCGTTACATTCCGCTGTGGGTCAAGGTGGCGGTGGCCATCGCCCTGGGCCTTGGCACCATGGTCGGCTGGCGGCGCATCGTGGTGACCGTGGGCGAGAAGATCGGCAAGACCCACCTGAGCTACGCACAAGGGGCCTCGGCGGAGGTCGTTGCCATGTGCACCATCGGTGCGGCAGACATGTTCGGCCTGCCGGTCTCGACCACCCACGTGCTGAGTTCGGGGGTGGCCGGCACCATGGTTGCCAATGGTTCGGGCCTGCAGCGGCGCACCTTGGTCAACCTGCTGATGGCGTGGGTACTGACCCTGCCCGCAGCGATGCTGCTGTCGGGCTGCCTGTACTGGGTGCTTAACCAGGTTCTCTGAGCCGGCTGCCGCGACGCACCGCGTTCAGCAAGCTCAGCCGGGGATGGCCAGCCCACGCTGAACGGCTGGGCGCTCGAGGAAGCGTGCCAGCACCCGCTGCACCTGTTTGAACTCATCGAAACCCACCAGCTCACGGGCGTTGTAGCGCTCCACCAGGTTGCGCACCCACGGCAAGATGGCGATATCGGCGATGCTGTAGTCATCGACCATCCACTCACGGCCTTGCAGGTGGCGATCAAGTACGCCGAGCAGGCGCTTGGCCTCATTGACGTAACGATCGCGCGGGCGTTTGTCTTCATAGTCTTTGCCGGCGAAGAAATGGAAGAACCCCACCTGGCCAAACATTGGCCCGATGCCGCCCATCTGGAACATCAACCATTGCAGCGTCTGGTAGCGCTGTGCCGGGTCCTGGCTGAGCAGCTTGCCGCTTTTCTCGGCCAGGTACTGCAAGATGGCGCCGGACTCGAACAGCGCCAACGGCTGGCCACCTGGGCCGGCTGGGTCAAGAATCGCCGGGATTTTGTTATTGGCGCTGAGCGAGACGAACTCGGGGCTCATCTGCTCGTTATCGTCGAAGTTGACCCGGTGCGCCTCATAGGGCATGCCGAGCTCTTCGAGCATGATCGATACCTTGACCCCATTGGGGGTCGGCAGCGAGTAGAGCTGCAGGCGCTCCGGGTGCTGCGCCGGCCATTTGCGGGTAATCGGAAAAGCGGACAGGTCAGTCATGATGCACACCCTGGCAGTGGAAAAGGTACCAGCCTAATGGCTTGCGGGCAGCCTGACCATCACCGCATCAGCGCTGCCAGCCCCGCTGATTAGCAAGTTTTATTTATTAATTATTTAACTCTGCACTGACTTGGATCAATACACACTTCAAACGCATACTTATGGGGCGTTAATATTTGTAACAACACACGCTTTCGGCTTTTGATTGTTAATTGAATGACCGTACAATAATAGCAGTGAGCCACCACCCGATCAGTGCTGCGGCGCACGCCCGTCCCTCCCGTATTTCCACTAACTAAGAGGCCAGAAGGATGCTGACCAATGCGCCGCTTCGCCTGAAATTACTGTTGATTCTTTTTTTCCCATTACTTGGTTTTCTGGCACTGGCCGGTGTTTATATTTCCGACAACTATCGCACGCTGCGCGATATGGAAAACACCGTCGCCGCCAGTAGCAACGCGCAGGCGTTGAGCCAACTGATTACCCTGCTGCAACGTGAGCGTGGCGCAAGCGGCGTGTTCATCGGCAGCCGCGGCACAAGCATGGGCAATCGCCTTACCCAGATGCGCAGCGAAAGCGACGCAGCCATCGATGCCGTACACCGCCTGCCGACGCAGAACGATGCCGACATCGGCAAGGTCCGCAGCACCCTCGATACCCTGGCCGCCTTGCGCGAGGGTGTCGACAAGTTGGCCATCGACAGCGGCGAATCGGGCGCCCGCTACACCGAGATCATCAAGACCTTGGTCGGCTACACCCACTCGCTGGAAAACCGCGTCAACAATACCGGCGTCGTCCATGCCCTGAATGCCTTGAACCAGTTCATCGAACTGAAAGAGCGCGCTGGCCGCGAGCGCGTGCTGCTCGGCCTTGCCTTCAACCAGGGCCACTTCGACGCTTCGCTGCTGTCGCGCTTCAGCCGCAACCTGGGCGAGTTCACCGCCTACGCCGAAGGCTTCCTGCGCAAGGCCCCGGCAGCGGTGCTCAGCCAATACCAGCAAAGCCAGCAGACCGCGGCCGCAAGCGAAGTGGGCAAGCTGCAACGCCTGGCCTTCGAGCTGCCATTGGGCGATGCGCTGGGCATCAAGCCTGAGGCTTGGTTCGAGACTGCAACCCAACGCATAGACCAGATGACCGATGTCGAGCAGGCCCTGGCGCAGAGCGTCGCCCGGCTGGCCGCTGACGCCCGTGGCGAAGCCAACCAGGCGCTGTGGCTGACCCTGGGCGGCGCATTGCTGGCCCTGGCCATGGTGGCGCTGTTGTCGTGGCTGATCATCGGCAGCATCGGCAAGGCGGTCAAAGACATCAATGCTGCCCTCGAAGGGCTGGCGCGCCGCGACCTGACCGCCCGCACCGGCTACCGCAGCAAGGATGAATTCGGCCAGATCGCCGAGAACCTCAACCGCATGGCCAACGAGCTGACCGAGATCGTCCAGGAAATCGGCAACGCCACAGCGCAGGTGGCCACCGCGGCTGAAGAGTCCTCGGCAGTGACCCTGCAAACCAGCCGCAGCGTCGAGCAGCAGCGCCAGAGCACGGAGTTGGTGGCCACCGCCATCAACGAAATGAGCGCCACGGTGCGCGAGGTGGCGCAAAGCACCACCGATGCGGCAAGCCTGTCGCAGCAGATCCACGCCAGCACGACACAGGGGCGCATCGAAGTCGATGGCACCATCGAGCTGATTCGCGAACTGTCGACCCAGGCTGAGCAGACAGCCGCGATTATCGACGACCTGAAGCATGAAAGTGATGCCATTTCGTCGGTGCTCGACGTCATCCGCGGCATTGCCGAGCAGACCAACCTGCTGGCGCTGAACGCGGCCATCGAAGCCGCCCGTGCCGGTGATCATGGCCGAGGTTTTGCGGTAGTGGCCTCCGAAGTCCGCACGCTGGCACAGCGCACCCAGGAATCGACCGGCAATATCCAGCAGATGATCACCAACCTGCAGGCAGGCTCCGACCGCGCCAGCAGCTCGATGCTCGAAACACTGGGCAAGGCGCAGTCCGGGGCCAGCCGTATTGGCCGTGCCGGCGAGTTGCTGGCGTCGATAACCGAAGGGGTGGCACGCATCAGCGACCGCAATATCCAGATCGCGTCGGCAGCCGAGGAGCAAAGCGCGGTGTCCGAGGACATCAACCGCAACGTCAACGAGATCAATGATCTGGTAATTCAGGTCAGTGCCGGTGCGCAGCAGACGGCGGTAACCAGCCAGGAGCTTGCGCGCCTGGCGGAACATCAGCAGAAGCTGGTTGGCCGGTTCCGTACCGCTTGATAGCAATTGGGGCTGCCTTGCAGCCCATCGCGGCACAAGGCCGCCCCCACAGAAAAAACGCTAACTGACTGATTTACATCGAAACGTGGGAGCGGGCTTGCCCCGCGATAGCGATAGCACTGCCAACATCGCATCGCGGGGCAAGCCCGTTCCCACGTTGCCCGGTTCTCTGCGCGGCAGCGCAGCCCGGAAGGGCTGGGTGATCTCCCACAGAAAACGCATTCCCCTGTAGGAGCGGCCTTGTGCCGCGATGGGCCGCAAAGCGGCCCCCGCTGTCTCAAACGGCCTGCACTGCCCCCACCTTGCCCCGCCGCTGGGTCAACGACACCAGCAAGATGAACAACGTCACCCCGGCAGTCATCAGCGTTTCATAGCGGTACGCATCGCTGAACAGCATGTAGCCCAGCACCATGACAATCGTGCCGATCACCAGCCACGTCAGCCACGGGAACAGCCACATCTTCAGCTCAGGCGTACGCCCTTCACGCTCTGCACGGGCACGCATGCGCAGTTGCGACACCGCGATCACCAGGTACACCAGCAAAGCGATGGCGCCTGTGGTCGACAGCAGGAAGCCAAACACCTTGCCAGGGAACACATAGTTCACCAGGCACCCGGCAAAGCCTGCCAAGGTCGAGAAAATCACCGCCACCGTGGGCACGCCAGCGCCGGAGATACGTTTGGTCATGCTCAACGCCTGCCCGCGCGCACCCAGCGAATAGAGCATCCGCGAAGCCGTGTACAACCCCGAGTTCATGCAACTGGTTACCGCCACCAGCACCACGATATCCACCAGCAGCTTGGCACCCGGCACGTTGAGCACCTCGAGCACACGCTGGAACGAACCTACCGCCTTGAGTTCGGGATCGTTCCAGGCCACCAGCGATACCACCAGGAAGATGGACGCCAGGTAGAAGATGGCAATGCGATACACCACAAGGTTGGTGGCGCGGCGAATCTTCTCTTTCGGGTTGGCGGTTTCGTCTGCGGCGATGGTGACGATCTCGGCACCAAAGAACGAGAAGATGGTGATCAGCACCCCACCCAGCACCGTGCCAAAGCCATTGGGCATGAACCCGCCGCTATCCCACAGCCGGCTGACGCCCGACACCTCGGCCAGCGGCCAGAAACCTAACACTGCCAGGCTGCAGACCACGATGAAGGCGATGATCGCAACCACCTTGACCAATGCGAACCAGTACTCGAAGGCACCGAAGTTCTTCACGCTGATCAGGTTGGTGCACGACAGCACCAGCATGATCAGGAATGCGAACAGCCACGACGGCACTTCAGGGAACCAGGCGTGAAGAATGTCAGCGCCGGCAATGGCCTCGACCGGGATGATCAACACCCAGAACCACCAGTACAGCCAGCCAATGGTGAACCCGGCCCATGGGCCGATGGCTTCGGATGCGTAGGTGGAGAACGAGCCGCTGTTGGGGTTGGCGATGGCCATTTCGCCGAGCATGCGCATTACCAGCAGCACCAGCAGGCCGGTCATTGCGTAGGAGATCAGGATGGCCGGGCCAGCGGTGGCGATGGCATTGGAGGAGCCGATGAACAACCCCGCGCCAATGATGCCGGCGATGGAAATCATCGACACCTGACGGGAGGTCAGGCCATGTTGCAGGGAACGCTGTTTCTTGTTGTTGGGCGATACCATGGGGAACCCTCGAATGGGTCGGCCGCCGTACCGACGGCTGAAAGTTGAAGCAGAATTCTGTAAGTCGGATAACTACTTTGTTGTTTTTGTATAACGCCGGTAGCGGTGTTGCCCTCCTCTTCGCATGACCGGTTGTCATTGTTGACGCAGATCAGTATTAATCTATGAGGCAAGGTCAACAAACGACCTTTTCGAAGCACATCATTCCAATAGCGAATGAACTCCTTCCATTTTGCCGGGTTAACGCACTGCCATGTCCAAACGCCTGATGCCGTCCACCACCGCCCTGCAGTGCTTCGAAGCCGCTGCCCGGCACCTGAGCTTCACCCGCGCAGCCCAGGAACTGCACCTGACCCAGAGCGCGGTGAGCAAGCAGGTGGCGCAACTGGAGGACATGCTTGCGCACCCGCTGTTCCAGCGAATCCGCCGGCGCCTGCACCTGACGCCGGCTGGTGCGCTGTACCTGGCCGAAGTGAACAAGATCCTCACCCAGATCGATATTTCCAGCCGCTACATCCTCAGCTACGGCGATGAGACCGAAGTGCTGCGCATCGCCACCCAGCCAACCTTCGGAGCGCGTTGGCTGGTACCTCGGCTCAAGGGCTTTGGCGAGCGCCACCCACGCATTCACCTGGACATTCGCAACGAACTGGAGCCGTTCGACCTGGTGCAGGCCAAGGCCGACATCGCCTTCTTTTTTGGCCAGGGCACCTGGCCGGGGGCAACTTGCATCGAGCTGTTCAGCGAAACCGTGGTGCCGGTGTGCGCGCCTGGGGTGCTGGCCCAGCAACGCTTTACCAGCGCCGAGGCGCTGACTGCGCACCGCCTGCTGCAATGCGCTTCGCGCCCCGAGGCCTGGCATGAGTGGTTTCTGGGTTTGGGCCTGCATAGCCAGAACAGCTACCACGGGCCACGCTTCGACACGTTCTACCTGTGCATCCGCGCCGCTATTGCCGGCTGCGGTATTGCGCTCATCCCGCGCTACCTGGTGGCCGAGGAGCTTGCCGAAGGCAAGCTGGTGATCGCCTGGGACCACCCGGTGGCCAGCAATGGCCGGCATTTCATGGCCCATGCCGAACACGCTGCCGAAGTGCCCAAGGTGCGCGCATTCGTGCAGTGGATTGGCGAACGGGTGGCGGACGAGTACGCATAAGCCTGTACCGCCCTCATCGCAGGCTGGCGCCAGCTCCCACAGGGGCCGTGCAGAGCCGCGATATTGATGCCTGCAGATTCCTGTGGGAGCTGGCGCCAGCCTGCGATGGGGGCGGTACAGGCTTGCACCAATGATCAACAGCAAGCACAACTTCGCGAATCCAAGGAATGATCGCAATCCATTAATTCGTTTGCAGTGCAACCCCGCCGCGCGTTTGGATATAAACAAACTCGAACAAGGCCCGCGTGCACATGAACCAGGAAAGTATCAGTCAATCCATCGCCATCGTTCACCCAATCACACTTTCCCATGGCCGCAATGCCGAAGTCTGGGACACGACCGGCAAGCGTTACATCGACTTTGTTGGCGGTATCGGGGTACTCAACCTGGGCCACTGCAACCCGGCTGTGGTCGAAGCCATCCAGCAACAGGCCACGCGCCTGACCCACTACGCCTTCAACGCAGCGCCCCACGGCCCTTATCTGGACCTGATGGAGCAACTGCGCAGCTTCGTGCCGTTGAGCTACCCGCTGGCGGGCATGCTCACCAATAGCGGTGCCGAAGCGGCAGAAAACGCCCTGAAGGTCGCCCGCGGCGCCACCGGCAAGCGCGCCATCATCGCCTTTGACGGCGCTTTCCACGGCCGCACCCTGGCCACCCTCAACCTCAATGGCAAGGTCGCGCCCTATAAGCAGCGCGTCGGCGAGCTGCCCGGGCCGGTCTATCACCTGCCCTACCCCAGTGCCGACACCGGGGTCACCTGCGAACAGGCGCTCAAGGCCATGGAGCGCCTGTTCAGCGTGGAATTGGCGGTGGAAGACGTGGCTGCGTTCATTGTTGAACCGGTCCAGGGCGAAGGCGGCTTCCTCGCCCTGGACCCGGCGTTCGCCCAGGCGCTGCGGCGCTTTTGCGACGAGCACGGCATCCTGATCATCATCGACGAGATCCAGTCCGGCTTCGGCCGCACCGGCCAGCGCTTCGCCTTCCCTCGGCTTGGCATCGAGCCTGACCTACTATTGCTGGCCAAGAGCATCGCTGGCGGCATGCCGCTGGGGGCATTGGTGGGGCGCACAGAACTGATGGGCGCGTTGCCCAAGGGCGGGCTGGGTGGCACCTATTCGGGCAACCCGATTGCCTGTGCAGCAGCGCTGGCCAGCCTTGCGCAGATGACCGATGCCAACCTTGCCACCTGGGGAGAACGCCAGGAACAAGCCATCGTCAGGCGCCATGCGCACTGGAAGGCTTCAGGGCTGAGCCGCTTTGTCGGGCGCTTGACCGGCATTGGCGCGATGCGCGGTATCGAATTGGTCAACGCCGACGGCAGCCCGGCGCCCGCGCAATTGGCGAAGGTGCTGGAAAGCGCTCGCAGCAAGGGTTTGTTGCTGATGCCAAGCGGCAAGGCGCGGCATATCATCCGCCTGTTGGCGCCGCTGACCACCGAGCCGCAGGTGCTCGAGGAAGGCCTGGATATCCTCGAACAGTGCCTGGCAGAACTGGGTTAGGCGTTACAGGCCCAGCTCTTCGGGGGTCAGCATGTCGCATTCAAAGGCGATCCAGCCGCCTTCGAGCTCGGCATGGCCGTTGACGATCGGGCCGTAATAGGTGAGGCCGTTGTCCAAGGTGACGCAGATGTGCGAGGCGGGTTTTTCCGGGGCCGCGAGCGTACCGACGAAATGCACCTTTTTCAGGGTTTCGGTCACCGCCTCCAGGCCTATGCGCTGGTTGGTGTTTTCCGAAGCCTCGACGTCGCCACCACGGTCCTCGCAGCTAACAGTGACGGTGGCGGTGTAGGGGTACTTGTTGCTCAAACTCTGTGTCCTCGACAAAACGGCATGTGCCAATAAGGCCGCCAGAGTAAGGCAGTGCTGGCGCCGCTGCGAGAAAAAAAACCAACTCCCCTGATTTAAAGGCCCTGCCTGACCTGTGCTGGCGACTCGTCCCACAGCCTCTATGCGCAACTGCCAATTATGGCGGGACAGCCGTTTCAATAGCATGGCTACCTCATCCAATCGCCAAGGTATCCGTAAATGCTCAAGTTCACGCTGTTCCCTGCTGTCGCCCTGCTGCTGGTTGCCGGCCAGGCCGTCGCCCAATCCTGCCCTGAAGCCTCGACAGTCACCCAGAAGCCCGAGGGCACCGGCTTTGCCTACATGGCAGCCGGGGGCTGGACGGGCGAAAACCCGATGGCCGACGAACACGACCTGAAGACGTTCAAGTTCACCGCTGTAAAAATCAAAGAGGGTGCCGTGCTCTGCGATTACGAAGCCGATGAACGTGGCGGCGCTCGCATGCAGCTCAAAGCGTCCAAACAACCGGCAAAAGGTAACTGGAGTAACAACTTCTGCAAGTCTGCCAACCCTGCGGACTGCACCTTCAAGTGATCAAAGCTGGTATTACCAGGGGCTAGCAGCCTCAATCAGCGTTGGTCCAAGCGTGCGTCGGCTGGTATTGTGCCCGCCGATGCATGCCCCACCACGCGAGGATACCGAGTGAGCGCCGAACAACCCATGATCGCCGACCTGTTCGAGGTCGACAAACGCCTGACCCTCAAGCCCGTCGTGGACTTCAACAATTACCTGCGCAATGCCTTTGCCGATGGCGCCTGCCGCTGCCACCGCTGCATCGAACGCGCAGGCGACGAAGCCGGCTACACCCACCGCCACACCTTCGAAATCGAAGGCCGCACGCTGAACCGGCGCTTTGCCAATACCGCCGGCAGCGATGTGCTGCTGATGCTGAAAAAAGCCTGGTTGTCGTACACCAAGGCCGACCTGGTCACTGTCGGCCCACTCGACATGAACACACTCACGTCGTTCACCGAGCCCTCCCTGCACGCGCGCCTGCTGGCGCTGCTGCCAGCCAGTGGCCTGGCCCGCGAAAGCGATGGCCAGTGGCATTTACAGCTGCTCGCCGACTGACCGACGGCGGCCACGGCAGGATTCCCCGGCTCTGCTACCGTGGGTTAATCCTCACCTGCAGGTGACCCGCCATGGCCCGCACAACCCCCATCGAGCTGTACCGCAACATCGGCATCGTCGCCCACGTCGATGCCGGCAAGACCACTACCACCGAGCGGATCCTGTTCTACACCGGGGTCAACCACAAGATGGGCGAAGTGCATGACGGTGCAGCGACCATGGACTGGATGGCGCAGGAGCAGGAACGCGGCATCACCATCACCTCTGCGGCTACCACGGCGTTCTGGCAAGGCTCGACCAAGCAGTTCGCCGACAAATACCGTTTCAACATCATCGATACCCCCGGCCACGTCGATTTCACCATCGAGGTAGAGCGCTCGCTGCGCGTGCTCGACGGCGCGGTCGTGGTGTTCAGCGGTGCCGACGGGGTGGAGCCGCAATCCGAGACGGTCTGGCGCCAGGCCAACAAATACAACGTGCCGCGCCTGGCCTACATCAACAAGATGGACCGCCAGGGTGCGGACTTTCTGCGGGTGGTCAAGCAGATCGACCAGCGCCTGGGCCATCACCCGGTGCCGATCCAGCTGGCTATCGGCAGTGAAGAACACTTCGTTGGGCAGATCGACCTGGTGAAGATGAAAGCCATCTACTGGAACGATGCCGATAACGGCACCAGCTACCGCGAAGAGGCCATCCCTGCAGAGCTTCAGGCACTGGCTGATGAATGGCGCGACCATATGGTCGAAGCCGCCGCCGAGGCTAACGACGTGCTGACCGCCAAGTACCTCGAAGGTGAAGAGCTGACCACGGAGGAAATAAAAGCGGCCCTGCGCCAGCGCACCCTCGCCAATGAAATCGTGCCGACCATCCTCGGCTCGTCGTTCAAGAACAAGGGCGTGCCGCTGATGCTCGACGCGGTCATCGACTACCTGCCCGCGCCCTCGGAGATCCCGGCGGTCAAGGGCACCGACCCCGACGACGAAAGCCGGCACCTGGAACGCCATGCCGACGACCACGAGCCGTTTTCAGCCCTGGCGTTCAAGATCGCCACCGACCCGTTCGTCGGCACCCTGACCTTCGCCCGGGTGTATTCCGGCGTACTCAGTTCAGGCAATGCAGTGCTCAACTCGGTCAAAGGCAAGAAGGAGCGCATCGGCCGCATGGTGCAAATGCACGCCAACCAGCGCGCCGAGATCAAGGACGTGTGCGCAGGCGACATCGCCGCACTGATCGGCATGAAAGATGTGACCACCGGCGACACCCTGTGCGACCTGGAAAAACCGATCATCCTTGAGCGCATGGACTTCCCGGACCCGGTCATTTCAGTGGCGGTGGAACCCAAAACCAAGGCCGATCAGGAAAAGATGGGCATCGCCTTGGGCAAACTGGCCCAGGAGGACCCTTCGTTTCGCGTGCGCACCGACGAAGAGACCGGGCAGACCATCATCTCTGGCATGGGTGAGCTGCACCTGGACATCATCGTCGACCGCATGCGCCGCGAGTTCAGCGTCGAAGCCAATATCGGCAAGCCACAGGTGGCGTACCGCGAGAAGATCCGCAATACCTGCGAGATCGAGGGGCGCTTCGTGCGCCAGTCGGGCGGGCGCGGCCAGTATGGCCATTGCTGGATCCGTTTCGCACCGGGCGACGAGGGCAAGGAAGGCTTGGAGTTCGTCAACGAGATTGTCGGCGGCGTGGTGCCGCGCGAATACATCCCGGCCATCCAGAAAGGCATCGAGGAGCAGATGAAGAACGGCGTGCTCGCCGGCTACCCGCTGATCAACCTCAAGGCTGCGGTGTTCGACGGCTCTTACCACGACGTCGACTCCAACGAAATGGCCTACAAGATCGCTGCCTCCATGGCCACCAAGCAACTGTCACAGAAAGGCGGCGCGGTGCTGCTTGAGCCGGTGATGAAGGTCGAAGTGGTCACACCCGAGGAATACCAGGGCGATATCCTGGGTGACCTGAGCCGCCGCCGCGGGATTATTCAGGACGGCGACGAGACCCCCGCAGGCAAGGTGATCCGGGCCGAGGTGCCGCTTGGCGAGATGTTTGGTTATGCCACTTCGATGCGCTCGATGAGCCAGGGCCGGGCGAGCTTCTCGATGGAGTTCACCCGCTATGCCGAGGCCCCGGCGAACATTGCCGAGGGGATTGTGAAGAAGAACCGTGGGGAGTGATGTTTGCCTGCTCTATATCGCGCCTTGACGCCCCTGTAATCGATGGACTCGCCCCCGCCGAGGCATCACAGTGCCACGGTGGCGTTCGAAGAAACCAACGGCAGCGGGGGCGAGTCCATGAAAAAGCATAGTTCAAAGCACAATCCTCTGCCTTCCACAGCAGGTCTGAGCAGGCGGCTCAAAACGACAGCCAAGGAAGACGCAATCGCGGTGTCGGCCCCATCATTGCTACGGCGATCGTGGCGAAAGAAACCGAGCCCAGTCGTTTTGCCAGTAACCGCATGGATGACTGACCTTAGGGTCTGTCTGAAATGTGTCTGCGCGACGGCCAGACAAGTTGGTTTTTAACGCAGCATGGCCGAGTGCAGGCACTTTACGTACAAAACCTAGCCTGCCACCCTACTCGTTAAACCTTCGGAGACCCGCTATTGAACCCCCTCGCACGGACGCTGACCACCCTGCTGCTCACCTGCCTGCCACTGCTTGCCCATGCCAGCAATGCCGAGACCCTGATCGCCCGCCACGACTGGCACCAGGCGGCCCGTGCCGTGCTGCTCGAGGCCGGCCAGGAGAAAAATATTGATTCATCACTCCCGCTGGCCCAGGCCAGGGCCGGTTTTGTCGATGACGCCCTCAACACCATCGCCGGTCTTTATGCTGGCTCGCAGCCCTATCGGCTGGTGGAAGTGGCAGAGCTGCCACAGGTAAGCGCGGCGCGCCGTGAAGCGTTGCTGGGTCAGGCGCTGGACATTGCCCGGCAACAGGCCGAGCGTGACAGCACCGCCAGCACCGGAGCCTTCATGTGGCTGGCACTGCACTACTGCGGCGCGGGCGACGAGACACAGGCCCGTGCGTTGCTTGCTTTGGCGCTGGAGTATGCGCACAAGCTCGGCAGTTACGACCGGATGATCTACGCGATGCAGCGCAGCCCGCAACATACCCGCAGCTGGATGATCAGCCCGGTGACCCAGGCCCTTGCGCGCGATCGAGAAAATGCCGCCTTCAACTGGCTCGGCCTGGCCGAGCTGGCCTTGAAAATGGGCGACAAGACCCAGGCTCTGGGTTTTGTCGACCAAGGGATCGAGGCCACCGGTCAACTGCGCGACTCGCGCAATGGCTACGTCCTCAGCCAGCTCAATTTGTTGGCGCTCAAGGCCGGCAGAGCCTCGCTGCCAGAGCCCTTGACGCCCTATCTGAACATGACCCGCCTGGCTATCACTGGCGCCCCGGACCAAGCCTATGCGCTGCTCGCCGCCGCGCCCCAGGACGGCAACACCCATTACGGCGCCCGCCTGTGGCCAAAGCTGATCGAGGATGCCAGCCAGCGTAATGACCTGCCCACCGCGCGCTATTTCGCCGAACGCCCGATCGAGCAATCTGCGCTGGAGCAGGCCAGCGCCTGGCAGCAGGTGGCTCAACTGCAGTGGCAAGCCCACCAGGACTTCAGCGCCAGCTACCGGCAGGCATTCCAGGCCCTGGAACCCGCCGCCGGCACGCCGCGCAGCCTTGAGGACATCAGCACCCTGGCCAAGCTCCTGGACCTGGCCCGGCAAGCGGGCCTGAAACAACCCGAGCCAGCACTGCTGGACCAAGCGGTGGCCATGATCGACCATCTGCCGGCCGACAGCCCCTCTGACCAGATCCGGGCACGATTGCAGTTGCTGCCCTGGCTATGGCGCCAAGGGACAAGGGATCTGGCCACAACCCAGGCGCTGACGGCATACCGTGACCTGAGCGGTTACCGCGACTCTTCGGCCGCCACCCGCGCCGAGTTGCTGACCGAGATGGGGGTGGTGTTCAGTGAGGTAGCGGCGCCCTCGCCCGGCGTCAGGACACCAGCGCCCGCTCCCGCAAAACCATGATCTCGCGCGCAGGCCCAGGCAAGGCTGCTCCGGGCTGGCCAGGGTGACTTCGGAGTTGGCCGGACAGACCCTAGTGCTGCTCCCCTGCCCGCTTCAGCAGCTTCTTGCAGCGTTCGGACAAATGCACCACACGCAGATGCTTGCCCGCTTTGGCATAACGCTCACGCAGGGTCTGCAACGCCGCCACCGCCGAATAATCGACGAAACTCAGGTGCTGGCAGTCCAAGGTGACGTTGGCCGGGTCTGCCGCGGGGTCGAACTGGTTCAGAAACGGCGTGGTCGAGGCAAAGAATAGCGTGCCATGTACGTGGTAGTGCTTGCTGCCCTCGGCATCTTCGTGGCTGTCTGCGTACAGCTCGCGTGCATGCTGCCAGGCGAAATTGACCGCCGCGATAACGATGCCGAACAGCACGGCGGTGGCAAGGTCCGTGAACACCGTCACCACGGTCACCGCGATGATCGCCAGCACATCGCTGACCGGCACCTTGTGCAGCACCCGCAACGAGGCCCAGGCGAATGTCTGCTGGGCGACCACGAACATCACCCCAACCAGTGCAGCCAGCGGTATGCGCTCGATCAGCGGCGACAAGAACAACACGAACAGCAGGATCATCACCCCTGCGACCACGCCGGACAACCGCCCGCGCCCGTTGGAACTGAGGTTGATCACCGTCTGGCCAATCATCGCGCAGCCGCCCATGCCGCCACACAACCCCGAAACCATATTCGCCGCCCCCAGCGCCACGCACTCACGGTCAGGGAAGCCCCGGCTTTCGGTGATTTCGTCGGTCAGGTTGAGCGTCAGCAGGGTTTCCAGCAGGCCGACCATTGCCATCAGCAGGGCATAGGGCGCGATGATCTTCAGGGTCTCGAGATTCCAGGCAACGTCCGGCAGCTTGAGTGCCGGCAGGCCGCCGGCGATGTGGGCCATGTCGCCAAGGGTTCGCGTTGGCAGGCCGAGCAGATACACCGCCAGGCCAACCCCCAGGATTGCCACCAAAGCCGGCGGCACCGCACGGGTGAGCCTGGGTAGCACATAGACCACCAGCATGGTCAGCGCCACCAGTCCAATCATCAGGTACAGCGGCATGCCGCTGAGCCAATGCTCGCCCTCCTTGAAATGCTCAAGCTGGGCCAGGGCGATGACAATGGCCAAGCCGTTGACGAAGCCGAGCATCACCGGGTACGGCACCAACCGCACCAGCTTGCCCAGGCGCAGGGCGCCGAACAGCATCATCACCACCCCGCCCAAGAGCACCGTGGCCAGCAGGTACTGCACGCCGTGCTGGACCACCAGCGCCACGATCACCACCGCCATGGAGCCAGCAGCGCCGCTGATCATGCCGGGGCGGCCACCAAACAGCGCTGTCAGGGTGCAAATGATGAAGGCCCCATAAAGGCCCATCAGCGGGTTGAGGTGCGCCACCAGGGCAAAGGCGATGCACTCGGGCACGAGCGCAAACGAGGTGGTAAGGCCGGCGAGCAGGTCGGCGCGTAGACGAGCGGGTTTCATGAAGGTCCTGTGAGCAGCACGGCGCGCTGGAGCGTGACGTGTGGGGTGGCTTGAAATCGAGGGCGCGATGTTACGGAATTTGTCAGGCGGCAACCATCACCCATTGATTTGCGCCGTTGTGATTCACAACCGGCAAGATGCTGACAAATTTGCCATCATGCATGTTCAACCCGCGGAGATCATGGACATGCCGCTACGCCCTCTTTTCGCCTCGCTGCTCCTCACTGCAAGCCTCACCGCGCAGGCCGCCACCGAGGTCATCCCGCTACAACATCGAGCCAGCGCCGAACTGCTGCCCACCGCCCAGTCGTTCATCGGCAAGGATGGCACCGTCAGCACCTTCGAGAACAAGCTCATCGTCAACGCGCCGCAGCAGCGCATCGACGACCTGCGCACCTTGCTGCAACAGCTCGACACCGCGCCCAAACGCCTGCTGATAAGCGTCGACAACGACGACAGCAACTTCCAGGACAACCGCGGCAACGCCCGGGTGATCCGCTACGGCACGGCCAACCGCGAAGGTGGCATGCAACAGGTTCAGGCCAGCGAAGGCCAGCCGGCGCTGATCCAGGTGGGCCAGAGCGTGCCCGTCACCAGCAGCTCCACCGATGGCTACGGGCGGGTGCAGAGCAACACCGAATACCGCAACGTGACCCAGGGCTTCTACGTAACTCCCAGCCTGAGCGGCGACACGGTTCGTCTGCAAATAAGCACCAATAATGACCGAATGAGCCAGGAACGCCAGGATGTAGTGAAAGTGCAAAGCACCGACACAACCGTCACCGGGCGCCTGGGCGAGTGGATCACGCTGGCGGGCTTCAATCAGCAAAGCCAGGCCGGGCGCAGTGCCTCCAGCCTGAGTTACAGCACCCAGCGCGGTGAAAACATGACTTTGCGGGTAAAAGTCGACCTGATGGAGTGAATCCAGGCAACTCAAGGCCTCGACCAGAGGCCTCTAAACTGACTGCCAAGTCGTATTAGACCAAAGATGTAGTAGACCCATAAAAGCACTACAAAACGTTTGACAGGGTGTTTTTCCCAAGGGCATGATGGCCCCGCTCCCGCTGATCAGAGGCCCTGGCAAGGGTCTTCGGAGCGTCCTGCCACCACCTGCGCAGGCGCTTCGTGTCCATACAGCCCACAAGGCGGTTCGACAAGGTTGCGACTGCAACGAAGAAGTTGTCCCGAGGGACGGAAGCGCATTACCGCAGCACTGGCAACCGCGTCGCAAGGCAGCACGGCATCCACGAGCCAACCTGCACTGCACCGCCACGCCCGACTGCTCACCCTTCCCCTTCGCACCTTCCCGTCGCCGCCGCACCCTCCTCCAGCCGTCAGGCACTCTGAACCGCGTTTTCGGGCATCAGCACAACTATCTCAAGATCGATGCGACGAGGTTTATTTCCATGGCACTGACACGCGAACAGCAAATTGCAGCCCTCGAGAAAGACTGGGCCGAAAACCCGCGCTGGAAAGGCGTGACTCGTACCTACACCGCCGCCGATGTCGTTCGTCTGCGTGGCTCGATGCAGCCAGAGCACACCCTGGCGCGCCATGGCGCAGAGAAACTGTGGAAGCTGGTCACCCAGGGTGCCCACCCGTCTTTCCGCCCTGACAAAGACTTCGTCAACTGCATGGGCGCCCTGACCGGCGGCCAAGCCGTGCAGCAGGTCAAGGCCGGTATCCAGGCTATTTATCTGTCGGGCTGGCAGGTGGCCGCCGACAACAACTCGGCCGAGTCCATGTACCCCGACCAGTCGCTGTATCCGGTCGACTCCGTACCGACCGTGGTCAAGCGCATCAACAACTCGTTCCGCCGCGCCGACCAGATCCAGTGGAAAGCCGGCAAGAACCCGGGCGACGAAGGCTACATCGACTACTTCGCGCCCATCGTGGCTGACGCCGAAGCCGGTTTCGGCGGCGTGCTCAACGCCTACGAACTGATGAAGAACATGATCGAGGCAGGTGCTGCCGGCGTGCACTTCGAAGACCAGCTGGCCTCTGTCAAGAAATGCGGCCACATGGGTGGCAAGGTGCTGGTACCCACCCAGGAAGCTGTACAGAAGCTGATCGCCGCGCGACTGGCTGCGGACGTTGCCGGGGTGCCAACCATCATCCTGGCCCGTACCGATGCCAACGCCGCCGACCTGCTGACAAGCGACTGCGACCCGTACGACCAGCCATTCGTCAATGGCGAGCGCACCCGTGAGGGCTTCTACAAGGTACGCGCAGGCCTCGACCAGGCAATCTCCCGCGGCCTGGCCTACGCCCCGTATGCCGACCTGATCTGGTGCGAAACCGCCAAGCCCGACCTTGATGAAGCACGCCGCTTCGCCGAGGCGATCAAGAAGGAATACCCGGACCAACTGCTGTCGTACAACTGCTCGCCGTCCTTCAACTGGAAGAAGAACCTGGACGACGCCACCATTGCCAAATTCCAGCGCGAGCTGTCGGCGATGGGCTACAAGCACCAGTTCATCACCCTGGCCGGCATCCACAACATGTGGCACGGCATGTTCAACCTGGCGCACGACTACGCCCGCAACGACATGACCGCCTACGTGAAGCTGCAAGAGCAGGAGTTCGCCGACGCGAGCAAGGGTTACACCTTCGTTGCGCACCAGCAGGAAGTAGGCACGGGCTACTTCGATGACATGACCACCGTGATTCAAGGTGGCGCATCGTCGGTGACGGCGCTGACCGGCTCTACCGAGGAAGAGCAGTTCCACTGATGGTGGGTTGCGGTTAGACGAAGGCCCGGAGCTTGTAAAAGCCCCGGGCCTCTTTCATGCAACACTACCCAGATGAAATAAGGCATTACAGACGCCCATCAAAACTCCAAGCAAATCCTAAGCACGGAATCCACCATCGATTGGTACCGCCACACCAGTTACGTAAGAAGCTGCGTCGGAGCTAAGCCAGTACACAAGCTCAGCAACTTCATAAGCTTCACAGACTCGTCCCATGGGCTGCGATGCGCACACGTCATCAAACTGGCTTCCCAACACATGCCTTGCCAATGGCGTTGACACAAACCCCGGGCAAACGGCACTGACCCGCACACCATAAGGGGCATATTCCTTTGCAACGGCCTTGGTAATTCCAACTAGGGCGTGCTTGCTGGCGGTGTATACAGAACCACCCGTCACACTGGCATTCAGGCCTGCCAGCGAGGCGACATTGACAATACTGCCATACCCCGCTTCACGCATTGCAGGCAACACAGCCTTCATGCATCGCCATGGCGCACTTACATTGGTGGACATGACATCTTCGAAATCAGCATCGGGATAATCCTCGGTCATTGTAAACGATCGACCATCAATACCAATGCTATTTACGAGACAATTTATAGGTGGATGATCGAGAGCCAGTTGCTTGAAGAGATCGGCCAACTCGATGGGGCTACGCAAATCAACCGAGTATGGATGCGCACACCCCGCTCCCCTGTTGATACTCTCACATACACGGACGTTCCTAACATGATCTCGTCCGCACACAATAACTGTGCATTGCTCTCTGGCAAATTTCCAAGCACACGCCTCTCCGATACCGGAGTTGCCACCAGTAATAACAACCACCTTGCTCATACCTTCAAGCCTCTCTGTCATTGATCAAGTCTTGCACGCTGAAGAAATAGACAGGCCACGCCAAAAATCACACCAGCGCAACCAAAACTTGCCCAAGTAACATTGAAGCCAAGGCCATCCAGCATCGGCACAGCTAGGGTCACGCATAGCACTCGTGCAGCAGCTTGAATCACAGGTATCAATGAAAACAAAAAACCTTGTTGCAACCGCGGCGCTCGCTGGGCAATCAAGGTCGCCATGTACGTGATGCCGATGATTTCGCCCAGGGTCCAGACCACCACCATCAGCAATATTGCTGGCCAAGTCTCGAGCAAAGCATAGGCGCCGAAACCAATGCCGTAGCAGATCGCAGCTAGCGCCATGTTGGCCATGGCAGAGCAACGGCGACTCAAGGCGATCAACGGTCGAGTTAGTACGATGACTAGTAACCCATTGACAATACCTGCTACTCCAAACAAATGAGCCGCATCACCTACCCCCAATGCTCCTAACCAGAGCGGAAACTGGTATTCGCGCTGGCCATCGAGCAAGGACAATACGAAGAACATCACACCCGCCAAGATCACCACCGCAGGTATGGGCACACTCTTTGACTCAAACTGCGCATCCTTATGAGTATCGAGATGACTCTCAACCATCGGCAGGGTCAAGACAGCGCTCGTCACCAGGCAAACCAGGCTAATCACTGCGGTAAACCACAAGAGATACTGGCTCTGCAAACTAAGCAGGACGCCTCCTACGACAAACAGTAAGACACCACCCGCATTACTGGCGAGATGGAGATATGCAAAGGCCCCCACCTGATCGCCGGACGGTGCCGCCTGGGCCGTCATCACACTGAAAAGCGGTGTGATAGCACCCGCATTGAACATAAAAAGCAAAATCATCCCCATAGCGATGGGTAAAATCGGCAGTAAGCTACCCAACAGCGCGAGTAGCGCCGTTGACGAGCAGCCCAACAAAAGAATTCGGCTACCCATACGCCCCGGCAGTTGGCCACCAAGCAGGTTTCCGGCCAGATAGCTGATGATCATCAGCGACACCATTGTCGCCAATTCAGCATCTGCCAAAGCGAAGTGCCGACTCATGAATAACGCCGCAAACGAACCGACTCCGTTGGTCAGGACAAATAGCGACTTTAGCAGTGCCACCTTATGCATCATCGGAGTCATTCGCTTAATGCTATGGCCTACGACACTATCCATGAGGGCCGAGGCACAATGTCGTGCCATCCTTCAGCCTTGAAATCCAGCGACGCTCACTTCCAACTCGAATGTTCCAGAGCCCCAGTAACTTATCGACATCCAGTAATTGCGCCTGACGAGCCAAGCGCAGGTATAAGCGCACAGCCTTCACGCTGGTGCAACACTGGAGTAGTTGGCCAGTGGCCAAAGGACAGACCTCGCCAACGACATAGAAATACTCCCTAGCCTTCAATAAATCACGATTGCTACCGACTTCATATAGCATCTCCAGCAACGCACGCTCAGGCATTGACCTGAGCACACCGTCCCGCCGTTCAAGTGTCGTAGTGCGCAGTTTTATATCGCCGCGCCAATCAAATAATCCCGCATATACATAACGCACCGAATAACGCTCGACAAACCAACGAGGCAATGAGGCCCGGTCATCGCCCCACAATACTAGTGAAGTATCACTCCCATATACTTCGCGAAGCGCACTGCCACCGCCTAAATGTAGGCAGGTTATCTGACGCTCCAGATAGCAGCAGCCCACCGCAAGGCTCAGCTCATTATCTGGAAAGGCATAAATACCTCGAGCCACACGATTCAGCCAACCATTCCTGGCATAGCTGGCGGCCCTCTGGCTCGATATCCCAATGCGTTGCAACGTACTTAGGTCGAGCAACATCTCGCGCGGTTGGGAGGTATAGAGTTTTCTGATCAAAGAATATTGTTGTTGTATGGGCATATCTGCATCCTGCGACTTCTAGGCTAACGCCGGTGACTGTTGGTGCAGGGCATCCCTGCCCCTAACGCTAGTTTCATGCTTCTTTCAAAGCCTGGATGAACGATTGCAGATCGTCTCCCTTTGGAATTGCCACTCGCAGCACATTGGTCAGCAATGAACCAGCATGGGGATATTGTGAGCAATCGCTGAAACGTATCCCCGCCTTGTGCAATGCTTTGGCCAAACGCTGATCGGGGCCGTCATCGAGCAGCAAGAAGTTGGCAAGGGTATCGATAACGCCGATTCCAAAGCCTTGGCAGCACTCAACAATCCGCGTACGCACTATATCTTGGCGATCATGCGCCGCTGCGAGTTCTGGCTGATTGGCTAGACAATGCTGAGCTGCCTTGACTGCCGCGTGGTTGATATCCCAAGGGCCACGCAATTTGAGCAACTGACTGACAGCATGCGTGCTGGCCACCACATAGCCGACACGCAGACCTGCCAATCCGAAATATTTGGAAAACGAGCGGATAACGAACAACTGCTCAAGGCCGCTGAAGATACCAAGGCAAGAATGGCGGAGGTACTCATAATAGCACTCATCAACAATCACTGGTTTATTCAGTTCAACGCAGCGAGCTATCAAGCGCTGTAGATCATCAGGGTCAATCTGCACACCCAACGGATTATTCGGATTACACAAAATCAACCCATCTCGACCTGACAAAGCTTCGAGCACTACATCGCAAGGAAGATGAAATAATTTCCCGCGCCGCTCGTATGGCACAATGACCGCCTCCACGCCATTGACGTCTAACATCTGGTAATAGAACGAAAAAACGGGGGATGGAACAACCACCTGCGCGCCTGGCTCGAACACCAGACGGACCACCAGATCGATAGCCTGATCGGCCCCATTGGTCAACAGAAGGTTCTGGCGAGGGACCTGACAGTAGTCACTGAGCGCGTCGAGCAGTTGTCGGTAGTTAGGGTAGGTATATAGATCCCTAGGAGCCAAAGCTTCGGATAGAAACTTCTCAAGGAAGGACTCGAGAAACTGATTCTCGTTGAGATCGAGCAAAATAGAAGAGAAGTCCCGCTCCGGTGCTTTCCAGTGCCCTGCAGCCAGGGTGTGCGAATGCAGCTTCACAAGTTACCTCCTCCATAAATAATTTCCTCTCCCTTTCGATACATGAGCCGAACCTCCTCCTCACTTGCAAAGACCACGGAGCAACCACTCGCGACAGCCAACTGCTGGCTAACAATTAGACGCCCGACCTCCGCCGTGAAGGCTAAGGCGCGATGAAACGCTTCAGAGAGATTACGCCCAAAGGTGGTGATGCCATGGCCTGGCATGACGATGCAGTTAGTCTCAGTCACGCATTGAGAAATGGCATGTATGTCCAGTTCGATATTCACACCCTCGTCAAGTATGCGAGGGGGTTTGCCCAGCACCAGGGCCGTGTCATTGGAGACATACTTCATTGCCCGCCATCGCATGACCGAGAAGAACGCCAGAACTTCATTTGGGTGTAGGTGCACGGTAGCATTTATGTCTGGGCGACAACTGAAAATCTCTCGGTGCATCCGGTGTCCCACGCTTGGCCTTGTCACACCGTGTATCAACTCATCTGTAAGCAAGTCGAGCACCACAATATGCTCCAACCCACACTCCTCCAGTGACAGACCAAGGTGCTTGGTGTAAATGACATCGCGCCGACGATGCGGGCATGGGCGCCGCACCGCGATATTTCCAAGGGTATTCATAAGCAGTTGCCGAGCAGCCAACCGTTGCCCGTACAGCAGTATGTCTTGAGCGATTTTCCGTTCGAACCAGACGGGTAACTCGCTATTCCCCTCAGGATTACGCTCGTTGATCGGTTCAGACATGTGCTTCGCCCTCCTGATTTTGGGGCCACCACTCTTGGTCGGTCACTGACGGTGCTTTCTCGAGCATCGTCAGCAGAGTTTTGAGTGCCCTTGCCTTTAGGGTCGACAATGACCGCTGGCTGCAAAACGCCGCATGAGGCGTCAGCGCCACGCGCGCATGTGCACGCAGCGCTGACGGGATCGCCGGCTCGTGCTCGACGACATCAAGCAGGGCCTGCCTCAATTGCCCACTATCCAGTGCTGACAACAAACTATCGGTGTCAATCAGCCCACCTCGGGATGTGTTAACCAGTACCGCGCCAGGTTTGAGCCTGGCCAGATTGCACTCATTGAACAGATGGTAAGTCGTCGGCGTCAGCGGTAGGTGCAACGTCAGAATGTCGGCTTGCGCCAGCACGGCCTCAAACGAACAAGCCTGCGCCACCCCATTAGGACAGTTCGCAAACGCTGGATCATGGAATTTCACTTGGTAGCCAAACACAGCAGCACGCCGGGCCACTGCCTGGCCGATGGCGCCATAACCCAACACGCCGAGCACAGTCTCATGGCATGACTTGAGCAACTCACCTGGCGCCTGTGTATTGCACTCACGCCAGCACCACCCCCCCATCTGGGTATGTCGAAAGTATTCAAGCAGCCTGCGCTGAGCTAGCAGCACAAGCGCCAAGCTGTGTTCGGCCACCTCCTCAACCCCCACCTGGCCGACGTTGGCAAAGCGGATCCCCTTAGCCCTTAAGGCAGCCATATCCACATCATCCACCCCCGTGGTTGCCTTCACCAGCGCCCGACATCGCGACGCCTGAGCCAACAGCGCGTTATCAACCCTTACGGAATGGAATGCAACGATGCCATCTGCCCATGCCAGTTGCCCGGGCGTTGGGGTACAGGTCACCTTGATCTCGCAGCCATCATCGTGCAGACCATCGAACTCGTTGTGCTCGAGGTAGTTCACCTGTAATGAATCGATCATTAGAATTCTCACGTGCCTATCCTTTTCCATTGGAATCATATTTGCCGTGCGCTTAGGTAAGGTTCTTCATGGAACTGAGGAAGTAGTCGCAGCGCTGCCCCAACTGCCGCTCCAACGCAGTGGTGTACAGGTGCATAGCAACAATCATGTCCTGACTGGCATGACCCACACATCGGAAGTAGCTGGTTGCCGCCTGCCATGGGAGTGCAGGCTCTCGCAGCGCCACCTCCAGCCCTACGACCTGCTCAGAAGTGATGAGCGAACGCGCCAGAGCCTGACTGATTTCCCCTGACTCATGCATTGCCGCCTGCGGGTCGTCAACATGGATAAGCGCCTGACTGAGCAAACAAGGATCAACTTCACAGGCTTGCAGCGTGCTGCCCCCGATAGCGTTGATGTGCACCCCACGCTTAAGTTGATGAGGGTGGACCAGGGGGGATGGCTTATCGTGGGAAGTGGTGGTGCAGACGATATCCGCATCAAGCAGTGCCTGCTTGACTGACTTGACAGCCTCTACCGGCACGCCAATCTGTTCGCTCATGGAGACAGCGAAGGCATGGCAGCGATCCAGGTCTCTGGCCACTACCTTGACCCTACGCAATGTTCGGATCGCAGCCATAGCCTCTATATGGGCCTTGGCCTGCACCCCTGCCCCGATTATCGCCAGTGTTGGTTGCGCGATTGGGCAGAGACGGTCGGTGGCCAGCGCACTCATGGCAGCAGTGCGGAGTGCCGTAAGCGCACAGCTATCGAGCATAGCTTGCAACTGCCCGGTACAGGAATCGAGTAGCAAAACCGCGCCGTTTATAGCCGGCAGCCCTCGATTGACATTGCCTGGGAAGAAAGACGACACCTTGACCCCCATCACCTTTCTATCAGTGAGAACAGCAGGCATGAACAAGGAGAAAGCCTTGTGCGCAGGATGCTCAATAACATGCCGCGGAGGCACCTTATCCGGCGTGCGCGCGCTTGCTCGGTAATCCCTTGCCAGCACAGCCAAGAGCTCCTTGATATCAGTGCAGTCGCGAATATCTTGCGCATTAAGTAGAAGCATGCCCGAATCCTCGACCATTATGACTCAACCAATCTGGCAACTCTGCGAACTTGCTTCGCACGGCACCAGGAAAGTTCGCCTGTAGGTAATAACTGACAAGCCATCTTGGTTGCGACCGGTCACCCGCACCGTAACGATGCCTTGTCCTGGCCGCGAGACCGAAAGTCGCTTTGTCAGCACTTCGCTCTCGGCATAGAGAGTGTCACCTGCAAACACCGGGTTCGGCAGGCGAATTTCGTCCCAACCCAAGTTAGCGATCGCACGCGCACTTAAAGTCGAGACAGTCATCCCACTGATGATGGCCAAAGTCACCGAACTGTTGACCAGTAGACGACCGAACTCGGTATGCTGTGCATAGTGAGCATCGACATGGGAGGGGTGGTTGTTCATGTTGATCAGGGACTGCCAAATATTGTCTAACTCCGTGACGGTCCGACCTGGCCGATGCTCAAACAGGTCGCCGACAACGAACGCCTCGTAGTACAAACCTAGGGCTTCCCGATAGCGGTTTGCTGCAATTCGCTGATACCCGGTGATCATCGGTTCCATTACCAAACTCCAAAGAGCCCCAGTTCTTGGGCTCGCTGCATGACCTTGGTGGATTGTTTGACGAACGGAGGCCCGATCATCCGCGCATTCAACCGAGTAATCTTGTCGCCATTGCTGCGGGAAGCCTCGATAATTTCGCGGGCTCTTTGGATTTCCTCTGGCGAAGGACTGAAGACCTGGTTGATGGTAGCCACCTGACGCGGATGGATCGCGGTCTTGCCGCTAAAGCCCAACCCCCGGACAGCCGAGCTTTCCCACAACAGCCCAGGCTCGTCATCCAGATGAAAGTAAGCAGTATCGAATGCAGGAATGCTGGCTGCTGCCGCTGCGGCGACAATGCAAGAACGTGCATGCAGCATGTTCTCCCAACCACCAATATCCACACCCATACTAGCCGCGTAATCTGCGGAACCGAAGATCAAACCATCGGCACGATGGGCCACCGCGTGGATGTCACGTATGCATAAAGGGGTCTCCACTGTGACCAACACCAAGGGAGATATACCTTCCTCGCGGGCTACGTTGGCGCGCACGACATCAATTTCGCTTGCACACTCAAGCATGGTCATAACTACTTGTTGTGGCTGGTGCTCCAACCGCTTAAGCAAGAGCAGGTCCCGCAACCCCTCGTTGTTGCGCAGGGAGTTGATGCGCACCGCCGTGCTGACCGATGGCTGCTCGGCAAAAAATCGCTCAAGGTTTTCCCGTGCTTCAGCCTTCCGCCCAAGGGGCACACCATCCTCCATATCCAAGACCATGACGTCGCTCAACCCACGTTTGCAGTATTGGCCTGGGTAGAGGGCAGAGCAGTAGAGCAGGCTCCGGGGGGTGGATGAACTCATGGATGCACCTCCATCTGTTCTTCCTGCGCCTCGCCCCACTGCTGAACCTGCTGCGCAACGATCGAACAGAAACTGTGGATGTCTAGCTCGGTCATGTCTGCACGCAGCATGACCCGCAGGCCGGATTTATTCCTTGCGACGATCGGAAAAAAGACCGCGGAGGTGTAATAGCCTTTCTGGAACACAGCCTCGGATACCTTGACAGCCATGCCAGGACTCGCCATCGGGATTACACGAATGGGCGATGGTGTGCCGGTATACTCGGTTGGCACTAGCTGGTCGAACAACGTGATATTGTCGGCCAGCCTGCACTGCAAGATTGCTAGTTCGGTACTATGGTGAATTTCCAGCGAGGCCATCGCTGCACCGATCGCAGCTGGATTTAGATACTGCGAATAGGACATCGGCCCGCCAAACCGACGAAACTCCTTTAGATACGGTGCCTGCTTAGACATAAAGATGCCACCGCCATTGGCAGCAAATGCCTTAGCCAACGAATAAACCAGAATAGTCCTGCTGTTTATTTCTGGCATTAGCGCGCGGACAATACCTTCGCCCTGTTCTCCATAAGCGCTCAATGAATGAGAGTCATCAAAATAAAGAAACAGCCCGTACTTATCTTGCAAGCCAAGCAACTGCTCAATGGGCGCAGCACCACCCATACTATAAGCTCCATCGGCAACATAAGCCACCTGACGATGACGCCGGCACATATCTTCCAAAAACTGCACATCATTATGTTCGCATGTAGCGACCTGTGTTTCATCACCGCACACAGCCTTCATCTGATTCAATGCAAAATGCGCATTCTTGTCAAAAACCAGATAGGGCCGTACTCCATTGGTGAATATGCCGGCAGCGAGTAACGGTAATGAAGCTACAATTCCGGCACTACAGGATGTAGCTGTAAATGCTTGACAACTGAAATGCGATGACAATGCCTCTTCCAGTTCATCCAATTCACGAAGACGGATACGAATGCGCGAGGTCGGCAGGTTGACAGTACCACTCTCCAATACATAGCGAGCCGCCCGCTGGACCAGTCGCTTATCAGTCTCCAGCCCCAGATAGGAGCATGAGCACATATTCATGAAGACATGCCCGTCCTGGTCACGCAGGCGACCGGATGGATAGTGGGCCACACTGCGATCTGTCAGGCCAGAATCTTGAGCGAGCTCCCAAGCCGCGCTCCCCAACTCAACAGTGCGGGCGGTATTGATGAAAAAATTCCTTTGCTCGGACATAGCACTCCCTTAAGCATGCACGCACACTTTACTTACAAAGAAAAAGGAAACTTCCTACAGCAGCCAATACAAATTATTACTTGCTGCCTTTCAACAATCCAAAGGTCGGATGCAATACCAACACCCTACAACCAGGAAGGTCAACCCCAAGAGAAAAGCAGAGCATCCAGACACGCGAAAACTCATGCCTCAGGTGATATCCAGTGAAAAGATCAAACAACCAACCCACACCCAAAAGCGCCTAAACAATCTAAGCCAGAACGGTACCCGCTCAGAAACTGTTTGTTGCACTTCACCTTGGCCCCATCTAAAGCCTCTCCCCCGCATCTGAAATTGGCCAGATATATTCACGCCATTTTTTAGCACATCTTCCCACCAGCCACCCCACAGCTCTGGCCGGGCCACTACCCGTGACCTCTGGTACGCCGACATGATCTGGTGCGAAACTGCCAGGCCCGACCTGGACGAAGCACGCCACTTCGCCGAGGCGATCTAGAAGAAATACCCGGACCAACTGCTGTCGCAGAACTGCTCGCCGCCCCTCAACTGAAAGAAGAACCTGGACGACGCCACCATTTCCAAATTCCAGCGCGAGCCGCGGGCGCCGGGCCACAAGCACCAGTTCATCACCATGGCCGGCATCCACACATGTGACACGGCATGTTCAACCTGGCGCACGACTACGCCCGCAACGACATGACCGCCTACGTGAAGCTGCAGGAGCAGGCGTTCGCCGACGAGACGCGAGCAAGGGTTACACCTTGGTGGCGCACCAGCAGGAAGTGGGCACGGGCTACGTCGATCACATGACCATCGTGATTTAAGGTGGCGCATCGTCGGTGACCGCACTGACTGGTTCGACAGAGGACGAGCAGTTCCACTGTCAGAGCTTTGTTTTGCCTGTAAGGCCTCATCGGCGGCACAGGCAACATTGCGGATTAGGTCTATCCTTGAGGCAGCATCGCCAGCAAGGACCGCCCATGCCATGTCCAAGCCACTCAATGATTCTCGTCCTGGCCACCACTGCTCTTTATATGCACTGGCCATCGCCGCCCCTGCTGGCCAGGCCGAAGGATCTGTTCCTATGCGGCCTGGCTGCTTTCCTGTGCGCACGCCCGGCCTACCTGCGCGGCTACTGCAATCTCAACCCGAGCCCCGCGGTGTCGGCGCTGGCGTTCGCCGTGCTGGTCGGCGGCGGCGTACTCTGCTTGATTGCCAGCAAAGGGCTCGACCCGCGGTTTATACCGGTGGAGCTGTACGCCCTTGCCATCGGCGCCATGCTCTGCCGCACCTCGGCCTGCCGCGGCAGCGGCAAAACCGACAAAGCGTTGACTCAGAGCAGTGCAGGCATTCTAAGAAGCTGCTAGAACGAGGGGTTTTCCCATTTGCAATTGGTGTCGCTCGCCAGACGAACTTTACAAGGCGTAGAAGGGGCAAATGAATACGGCGCAGTTCAAATGATATTAATTATCATTCCGCAACTAAGCCGCCATTACGCCAGGTAAGAAACATAATTAACAAAACCGCACGCAATGCCCGAACTACAAGGCTTTCAGCCAGTTACAAAGGTTTTTTGTTCTTAAATCTACGAATAAATTTGCTTCGGAAATTTTACTTGCTGAGGGTTTACCCATAAAATCAGCGCGATTGATTCAGCTGCGACATTTGGTCACTGCTTCTGCGACACCGCGTCGCCGCTCTACTTATTTCAGACTGCAGAGCTGGGTCTCTGTATAAGGATTTCAGCATGTCCGATTCAGCAGGACTCATGGCCCACAACTGGGGCTTTGCCATCTTCCTCCTGGGTGTCGTCGGCCTGTGTGCCTTCATGCTCGGCCTGTCCAGCCTGCTCGGTAGCAAAGCCTGGGGCCGCGCCAAGAACGAACCCTTCGAATCCGGCATGCTGCCTACTGGCAGCGCCCGCCTGCGCCTGTCCGCAAAATTCTATCTGGTCGCGATGCTGTTCGTGATCTTCGATATCGAAGCCCTCTTCCTGTATGCATGGTCTGTGTCCGTCCGCGAAAGCGGCTGGACCGGATTCGTCGAAGCACTCGTTTTCATAGCAATTCTGTTGGCAGGTCTTGTCTACCTTTGGCGCGTCGGGGCGCTCGATTGGGCTCCCGAAGGTCGTCGCAAGCGGCAAGCGAAGCTGAAACAATGAGGCTTTGGCATGCAATACAATCTCACCAGAATCGATCCGGATGCACCCAACGAGCAGTACCCGGTCGGTGAACGGGAAACCGTCACCGATCAACTGCTAGAGGACCAGGTCCACAAGAACATCTACATGGGGAAACTCGAAGATGTTCTGCGTGGGGCAGTCAACTGGGGTCGCAAGAACTCCCTCTGGCCGTACAACTTCGGCCTGTC
The DNA here is from genome assembly GCF_014268805.2 of Pseudomonas farsensis. Lineage (GTDB taxonomy): Bacteria > Pseudomonadota > Gammaproteobacteria > Pseudomonadales > Pseudomonadaceae > Aquipseudomonas > Aquipseudomonas farsensis. The sequence goes on along the minus strand of NZ_JABWRF020000001.1, from coordinate 1,278,270 downwards.
CTGCTGTTACGTGGAAATGACCACGGCCTTCACGGCGCCCCACGACATCGCCCGCTTCGGCGCCGAAGTCATCCGGGCATCGCCGCGTCAGGCCGACTTCATGGTCATCGCCGGTACCTGCTTCATCAAGATGGCGCCGATCATCCAGCGCCTCTATGAGCAGATGCTCGAGCCCAAATGGGTCATCTCCATGGGTTCGTGCGCCAACTCCGGCGGCATGTACGACATCTACTCGGTCGTTCAGGGGGTCGACAAGTTCCTCCCCGTGGACGTGTACGTGCCTGGCTGCCCGCCACGCCCCGAAGCATTCCTGCAAGGCTTGATGCTGCTGCAGGAATCCATCGGCCAGGAGCGACGCCCGCTTTCCTGGGTTGTCGGTGATCAAGGCATTTACCGTGCCGAGATGCCCGCCCAGAAAGACCTGCGTCGCGAACAGCGTATCGCGGTAACCAACCTGCGCAGCCCCGACGAAGTCTGATCCAGCGACCTGCCGCCCGCTCCCATGGAGCCGGCGGCCTGGCTTCATTCTTAACGTTGACCCAAAGCGACCGAGACCATGACAGCGGACAACGCTATTTTCATTCCGCCTTACAAGGCTGACGACCAAGATGTGGTCGTCGAACTGAACAACCGCTTTGGCGCCGAAGCATTCGTCGCCCAGGAAACCCGCACCGGCATGCCGGTACTGTGGGTCAAGCGCGCACAACTCAAGGAAGTGCTGAGCTTCCTGCGTGGCGTCGCCAAGCCCTACAGCATGCTGTACGACCTGCACGGCGTCGACGAGCGCCTGCGCACCCAGCGCCGTGGCCTGCCCGCCGCCGACTTCAGCGTGTTCTACCACCTGCTGTCGATCGAACGTAACAGCGACGTGATGATCAAGGTGTCGCTCAGCGAAGGCGACCTCAACCTGCCGACCGTGACCAGCATCTGGCCGAACGCCAACTGGTACGAGCGTGAAGTGTGGGACATGTTCGGCATCGATTTTGCCGGCCACCCGCACCTGAGCCGCATCATGATGCCGCCCACCTGGGAAGGTCACCCGCTGCGCAAGGACTACCCTGCCCGCGCCACCGAGTTCGACCCGTTCAGCCTGACCCTTGCCAAGCAGCAGCTCGAAGAAGAGTCGGCGCGCTTCAACCCCGAAGCCTGGGGCATGAAACGCCAGGGCGCCAACGAGGACTACATGTTCCTCAACCTTGGCCCCAACCACCCTTCGGCCCACGGTGCGTTCCGTATCGTGCTGCAATTGGACGGCGAAGAAATCGTCGACTGCGTCCCGGACATCGGCTACCACCACCGTGGAGCCGAAAAAATGGCCGAGCGCCAGTCGTGGCACAGCTTCATCCCCTACACCGACCGTATCGACTACCTCGGCGGGGTGATGAATAACCTGCCGTACGTGTTGGCCGTCGAGAAGCTGGCGGGCATCAAGGTGCCGCAGAAAGTCGACGTTATCCGCGTCATGCTTGCAGAATTCTTCCGCATCACCAGCCACCTGCTGTTCCTGGGTACCTATATCCAGGACGTGGGCGCCATGACCCCGGTGTTCTTCACCTTCACCGACCGCCAGCGCGCCTACACCGTGATCGAAGCGATCACCGGTTTCCGCCTGCACCCGGCCTGGTACCGCATCGGTGGCGTCGCCCACGACCTGCCACGCGGTTGGGAAAAACTGGTCAAGGACTTCGTCGATTGGCTGCCAAAGCGCCTGGACGAATACACCAAGGCTGCGCTGCAGAACAGCATCCTCAAGGGCCGTACCATCGGCGTTGCCGCGTACAACACCAAAGAGGCCCTGGAATGGGGCACCACCGGTGCCGGCCTGCGCTCCACCGGTTGCGACTTCGACCTGCGTAAAGCGCGCCCCTACTCCGGCTACGAGAACTTCGAGTTCGAAGTACCGCTGGCCCACAACGGCGATGCCTACGATCGCTGCATGGTCCGGGTCGAGGAGATGCGCCAGAGTATCCGCATCATCGACCAGTGCCTGCGCAACATGCCGGAAGGCCCGTACAAGGCGGATCACCCGCTGACCACGCCGCCGCCCAAAGAGCGCACCCTGCAGCACATCGAGACCTTGATCACTCACTTCCTGCAAGTCTCGTGGGGCCCGGTCATGCCGGCCAACGAGTCGTTCCAGATGATCGAGGCGACCAAGGGCATCAACAGTTACTACCTGACGAGCGACGGCGGCACCATGAGCTACCGCACCCGGATCCGCACCCCGAGCTACCCGCACCTGCAGCAGATCCCTTCGGTGATCAAAGGCAGCATGGTCGCGGACCTCATTGCGTACCTGGGCAGTATCGACTTCGTTATGGCTGACGTGGACCGCTAAGCATGAACAACACGCTTATCCAAACCGACCGTTTCGCCCTGAGCGAAACCGAGCGCTCGGCCATCGAGCACGAGATGCATCACTACGAGGACCCGCGCGCGGCGTCCATCGAAGCCCTCAAGATCGTGCAAAAGTCGCGCGGCTGGGTGCCGGACGGCGCGATTTATGCCATCGGCGAAGTGCTGGGCATCCCTGCCAGCGATGTCGAAGGTGTGGCCACCTTCTACAGCCAGATTTTCCGCCAGCCAGTTGGCCGCCACATCATCCGTGTGTGCGACAGCATGGTCTGCTACATCGGCGGCCACGAATCGGTGGTCAGCCAGATCCAGAGCGAGCTGGGCATCGGCCTGGGCCAGACCACCACTGACGGGCGCTTCACCCTGCTGCCAGTGTGCTGCCTGGGCAACTGCGACAAGGCCCCGGCGCTGATGATCGACGACGACACCTTTGGCGACGTGCAGCCTGCTGGCGTTTCCAAGCTGCTGGAGGGTTACGTATGACCATTACTTCCTTCGGCCCGGCCAACCGCATTGCGCGCTCGGCCGAAACCCACCCGCTGACCTGGCGCCTGCGTGACGACGGCGAGCCGGTCTGGTTGGCCGAGTACCAAACCAAGAACGGCTACGCGGCGGCGCGCAAAGCCCTGGCCGAGATGTCGCAGGACGACATCGTGCAGAGCGTCAAGGACTCGGGCCTGAAGGGCCGTGGCGGCGCAGGCTTCCCCACCGGCGTGAAGTGGGGGCTGATGCCCAAAGACGAATCCATGAACATCCGCTACCTGCTGTGCAACGCGGATGAAATGGAGCCGAACACCTGGAAAGACCGCATGCTGATGGAGCAACAGCCCCATCTGCTGATCGAAGGCATGCTGATCAGCGCCCGCGCGCTGAAGGCCTACCGCGGCTACATCTTCCTGCGTGGCGAATACACCACTGCAGCCAAGAACCTCAACCGTGCCATCGATGAAGCCAAGGCCGCTGGCCTGTTGGGCAAGAACATCCTGGGTTCGGGCTTTGACTTCGAGCTGTTCGTGCACACCGGCGCCGGGCGTTACATCTGCGGTGAAGAAACCGCACTGATCAACTCCCTCGAAGGCCGCCGCGCCAACCCGCGCTCCAAGCCGCCCTTCCCTGCCGCCGTTGGTGTGTGGGGCAAACCGACGTGTGTGAACAACGTCGAAACCCTGTGCAACGTGCCGGCCATCGTCGCCAACGGCAACGACTGGTACAAGTCGCTGGCCCGTGAAGGCAGTGAAGACCACGGCACCAAGCTGATGGGCTTCTCTGGCAAGGTAAAAAACCCCGGCCTGTGGGAGCTGCCATTCGGCGTGACCGCACGCGAGCTGTTCGAAGACTACGCCGGCGGCATGCGCGACGGCTTCAAGCTCAAGTGCTGGCAGCCAGGCGGCGCCGGTACTGGCTTCCTGCTGCCTGAGCACCTGGACGCACAAATGTACGCAGGCGGCATCGCCAAGGTCGGCACCCGTATGGGTACGGGCCTGGCCATGGCCGTGGACGACAGCGTCAACATGGTCTCGCTGCTGCGCAACATGGAAGAGTTCTTCGCCCGTGAGTCGTGCGGCTGGTGCACCCCGTGCCGTGACGGTCTGCCATGGAGCGTGAAGATGCTGCGCTCGCTGGAAGCCGGCCAAGGCCGAGCCGAAGACATCGAGACCCTGCTGGGGCTGGTCAACTTCCTCGGCCCAGGCCGTACCTTCTGTGCTCACGCACCAGGTGCCGTCGAGCCGCTGGGCAGTGCCATCAAGTACTTCCGCTCCGAATTCGAGGCCGGTGTCGCGCCAGCAAGCGCTGCCGACACCCTGCGCCCGAACCTGGCCAAGCCGATCGCGTCCGGGCCGGTTGTGGTCGGCGCATAACAAGATAGACAGCGGGTGGTCCGTGCCACTCGCCAGCCTGCAGGCCAGCCCGAACGATTCGAGGCCGGCCGCGGGCTCACCGATTTCCATTAGCCACGCCCGCTCACGCGGGCCAACGAAGAACTTTGAACCATGGCCACTATCCACGTAGACGGCAAAGCGCTCGAAGTCAACGGTGCAGACAACCTGTTACAGGCCTGTCTGTCGCTCGGCCTCGACATCCCTTATTTCTGCTGGCACCCGGCGCTCGGAAGCGTCGGTGCCTGCCGGCAGTGCGCGGTCAAGCAGTACACCGACGAGAACGACACCCGTGGTCGCATCGTCATGTCCTGCATGACCCCTGCCTCCGACGGCACCTGGATCTCCATCGAAGACGAAGAGTCCAAGGCGTTTCGCGCCAGCGTCGTCGAATGGCTGATGACCAACCACCCACACGATTGCCCCGTGTGTGAGGAAGGCGGCCACTGCCACCTGCAAGACATGACGGTAATGACCGGCCACAACGAGCGCCGTTACCGCTTCACCAAGCGTACCCACCAGAACCAGGACCTCGGCCCGTTCATTTCCCACGAAATGAACCGCTGCATCGCCTGCTACCGCTGCGTGCGCTACTACAAGGACTACGCCGGCGGCACCGACCTGGGTGTGTACGGCGCCCACGACAACGTGTACTTCGGTCGCGTTGAAGACGGCGTGCTGGAAAGCGAGTTCTCCGGCAACCTCACCGAGGTCTGCCCGACCGGTGTGTTCACCGACAAGACCCACTCCGAGCGCTACAACCGCAAGTGGGACATGCAGTTTGCCCCCAGCATCTGCCATGGCTGCTCCAGCGGCTGCAACATCAGCCCCGGCGAGCGTTACGGTGAACTGCGCCGCATCGAGAACCGTTTCAACGGCTCGGTGAACCAGTACTTCCTGTGCGACCGTGGCCGCTTCGGCTATGGCTACGTCAACCGCAGCGACCGCCCACGCCAGCCACTGCTGGCCGACGGCAGCAAGCTGTCGCTGGACGCCGCCCTGGACAAGGCTGCCGACCTGCTGCGCGGCCGCACCATCGTCGGTATCGGCTCGCCACGCGCCAGCCTCGAGAGCAACTACGGCCTGCGTGAGCTGGTCGGCACCGAGTACTTCTACTCGGGCATGGAAGCCGGGGAGCTGGCCCGCGTACGCCTGGTGCTCGATGTGCTGAACAACAGCCCGCTGCCCGTGCCTACCTTGCGCGACATCGAAGACCACGACGCTGTGTTCGTGCTCGGCGAAGACCTGACCCAGACCGCCGCCCGCGTAGCACTGGCCGTGCGCCAGGCGACCAAGGGCAAGGCCGAGGCAATGGCCGATGCCATGCGCGTGCAGCCATGGCTGGACGCCGCCGTGAAGAACATCGGCCAGCACGCGCTGTACCCGCTGTTCATCGCCTCGCTGGCTGAAACCAAGCTCGACGACGTCGCCGAGGAATGCGTCCACGCAGCCCCTGCGGACCTCGCCCGCATCGGTTTCGCCGTGGCCCACGCCATCGACCCGAGCGCCCCTGCCGTTGCCGGCCTGGACGACGAAGCCAAGGCCCTGGCCCAACGCATCGCCGATGCACTGGTTGCCGCCAACCGCCCATTGGTGGTTGCAGGCACCTCGCTGGCCGACCCCGCCCTGATCGAAGCCGCTGCCAACATCGCCAAGGCCCTCAAGCTGCGCGAGAAGAACGGTTCGCTGACCCTGGTCGTACCTGAGGCCAACAGCCTGGGCCTGGCCATGTTGGGTGGCGACTCCGCCGATGCCGCGCTGGATGCGGTCATCAGCGGCAAGGCCGATGCCATCGTGGTGTTGGAAAACGACCTGTACGCGCGCCTGCCGGCGGCCAAGGTCGACGCGGCCCTGGCGGCTGCCAAAGTGGTCATCGTTGCCGACCACACCAAGACTGCCACCCTGGACCGCGCCCACCTGGTGCTGCCAGCGGCGTCGTTCGCCGAAGGCGACGGCACCTTGGTCAGCCTCGAAGGCCGCGCCCAGCGTTTCTTCCAGGTGTTCGACCCGCAGTACCTGGACAGCAGCATCCAGATCCATGAAGGCTGGCGCTGGATGCACGCCCTGCGTGCCACCCTGCTCAACAAACCGGTGGACTGGACGCAGCTTGACCAGGTCACCAGCGCGTGCGCCGAAGCCGCCCCGCAACTGGCCGGCATCGTCAACGCAGCGCCAAGCGCGGCATTCCGCATCAAGGGCATGAAGCTTGCCCGTGAGCCGCTGCGTTACTCCGGCCGTACCGCCATGCGCGCCAATATCAGCGTGCACGAGCCACGTACCCCGCAAGACAAGGACACCGCGTTCGCCTTCTCCATGGAAGGCTATTCGGGTTCGGCCGAACCGCGCCAGCAGGTGCCGTTCGCCTGGTCGCCGGGCTGGAACTCGCCGCAGGCCTGGAACAAGTTCCAGGACGAGGTGGGTGGCCATCTGCGTGCAGGTGACCCGGGCGTGCGCCTGATCGAAAGCCAAGGCGACCGCCTGAGCTGGTTCAACGCCATTCCCGGTGCGTTCAACCCGGCCCGTGGCACCTGGACCGCCGTACCGTTCTTCCACCTGTTCGGCAGCGAAGAGAACTCCTCGCGCGCAGCCCCGGTGCAGGAGCGCATCCCTGCGCCATACGTGGCCCTGGCCAAGGCCGAAGCCGACCGCCTGGGTGTCAACGAAGGCGCGTTGCTGAGCCTGTCGGTGGCCGGCGTTTCGCTGCGCCTGCCGCTGCGTATCAATGAAGAGCTGGGCGCAGGCCTGGTTGCGTTGCCCAAAGGCCTGGCCGGCATCCCACCAGCCATCTTCGGTGCACCCGTCGAAGGCCTGCAGGAGGCAGCACAATGAGCTGGTTCACCCCCGAAGTGATCGACGTGATCCTCACCGTCGTGCGCGCCATCGTGGTGTTGCTGGCGGTGGTGGTGTGCGGCGCCTTGCTCAGCTTCGTCGAGCGCCGTCTGCTGGGCTGGTGGCAGGACCGTTACGGCCCGAACCGCGTAGGCCCGTTCGGCATGTTCCAGATCGCTGCCGACATGCTGAAGATGTTCTTCAAGGAAGACTGGAACCCACCTTTCGTCGACCGCATGATCTTCACCCTGGCACCGGTCGTGGCCATGAGCGCCCTGCTGATCGCCTTCTGCGTGATCCCGATCACCCCGCTGTGGGGCGTGGCAGACCTGAACATCGGCCTGCTGTTCTTCTTCGCCATGGCGGGCCTCTCGGTGTACGCGGTGCTGTTCGCCGGCTGGTCGTCGAACAACAAGTACGCCCTGCTGGGCAGCTTGCGGGCCTCGGCGCAGACCGTCTCCTACGAGGTGTTCCTGGGCCTGGCGCTGATGGGTGTGGTGGTCCAGGTGGGCTCGTTCAACATGCGCGACATCGTTGAATACCAGGCCCAGAACCTGTGGTTCATCATTCCGCAGTTCTTCGGCTTCTGCACCTTCTTCATCGCCGGCGTCGCCGTGACTCACCGTCACCCGTTCGACCAGCCCGAAGCGGAGCAGGAACTGGCCGACGGCTACCACATTGAATATGCCGGCATGAAATGGGGCATGTTCTTCGTGGGTGAGTACATCGGCATCATCCTCATCTCGGCGCTGCTGGTAACCCTGTTCTTCGGCGGCTGGCACGGCCCGTTCGGCATTTTGCCGCAACTGTCGTTCCTGTGGTTCGCACTGAAGACCGGCTTCTTCATCATGCTGTTCATCCTGCTGCGCGCCTCGATCCCGCGCCCACGCTATGACCAGGTGATGGACTTCAGCTGGAAGTTCTGCCTGCCGCTGACCTTGATCAATTTGCTGGTGACCGCTGCGATCGTGCTTTACAACACGCCAGCCGTCGCGGCCCAGTGAGGATTTGACCCATGTTCAAATATATCGGCGACATCGTTAAGGGCACCGGCACTCAGCTGCGCAGCCTGGCCATGGTGTTCTCCCACGGGTTCCGCAAGCGCGACACCCTGCAATACCCGGAAGAAGCGGTATACCTGCCGCCGCGCTATCGCGGCCGCATCGTGCTCACGCGCGACCCCGACGGTGAAGAGCGCTGCGTGGCGTGCAACCTCTGCGCGGTAGCCTGCCCGGTCGGCTGCATCTCGCTGCAGAAGGCCGAAACCGAGGACGGCCGTTGGTACCCCGAGTTCTTCCGCATCAACTTCTCGCGTTGCATCTTCTGCGGCCTGTGTGAAGAAGCGTGCCCGACCACCGCAATCCAGCTCACCCCGGATTTCGAAATGGCCGAGTTCAAGCGTCAGGACCTGGTGTACGAGAAAGAAGATCTGTTGATCTCCGGCCCCGGCAAGAACCCTGACTACAACTTCTACCGTGTTGCGGGCATGGCCATCGCTGGCAAGCCGAAAGGCGCTGCACAGAACGAAGCCGAGCCGATCAACGTGAAGAGCTTGCTCCCATAAGGACAGAAAGATGGAATTCGCTTTCTACTTTGCATCCGGGATCGCCGTGGTCTCCACCCTTCGGGTGGTTACCGGCACCAACCCCGTGCACGCCCTGCTCTACCTGATCATTTCGCTGATTTCCGTGGCAATGATCTTCTTCTCCCTCGGTGCACCGTTTGCTGGCGCCCTGGAAGTGATCGCCTACGCCGGCGCCATCATGGTGCTGTTCGTGTTCGTGGTGATGATGCTGAACCTTGGGCCGGCTTCGGTCGCCCAGGAACGTGGCTGGCTCAAGCCGGGCATCTGGGCGGGGCCAGTGCTGCTGGGCGCGCTGCTGCTGCTCGAACTGCTCTACGTGCTGTTCGCCAGCCCGAGCGGCGCTGCCATCAGCGGCACCACCGTGGACGCCAAGGCCGTGGGCATCAGCCTGTTCGGCCCTTATCTGCTGGTGGTCGAACTGGCCTCGATGCTGCTGCTCGCTGCAGCCGTCACCGCCTTCCACCTGGGCCGCAACGAGGCGAAGGAGTAAATCATGGGTGCTATCCCTCTCGAGCATGGTCTGGCGGTCGCCGGCATCCTGTTCTGCTTAGGTCTGGTTGGCCTGATGGTCCGCCGCAACATCCTCTTCGTGCTCATGAGCCTGGAAGTCATGATGAACGCTGCTGCCCTGGCGTTCATCGTCGCCGGTGCCCGTTGGGTACAACCCGACGGCCAGGTGATGTTCATTCTGGTGATCAGCCTGGCAGCCGCCGAGGCCAGCATTGGCCTGGCGATCCTGCTGCAGCTGTATCGCCGCTTCCACACTCTCGACATCGATGCTGCCAGTGAGATGCGCGGATGAACCTACTCTTCCTGACTTTCGTCTTCCCCCTGATCGGCTTCCTGCTGCTGTCGTTCTCGCGCGGGCGCTTCTCGGAGAACCTGTCGGCGCTCATCGGCGTGGGTTCGGTAGGCCTTTCGGCCGCCACCTCCGCCTACGTGATCTGGCAGTTCAACGTGGCTCCACCTGAAGGCGGCGCCTACAGCCAACTGCTGTGGCAGTGGATGTCGGTTGACGGCTTTGCACCTAACTTCACCCTGTACCTGGATGGCCTGTCGGTCACCATGCTCGGTGTGGTGACCGGTGTCGGCTTCCTGATCCACCTGTTCGCGTCCTGGTACATGCGTGGCGAAGCCGGTTACTCGCGCTTCTTCTCGTACACCAACCTGTTCATCGCCAGCATGCTGTTCCTGATCCTGGGCGATAACCTGCTGTTCATCTACTTCGGCTGGGAAGGCGTGGGCCTGTGCTCGTACCTGTTGATCGGTTTCTACTACAGCAACCGCAACAACGGTAACGCAGCGCTCAAGGCGTTCATCGTCACCCGTATCGGCGACGTGTTCATGGCCATTGGCCTGTTCATTCTGTTCGCCCAGCTGGGTACGCTGAATGTGCAGGAACTGCTGGTGCTGGCACCGCAGAAGTTCAAGGCTGGTGACACCTGGATGGTGCTGGCGACCCTGATGCTGCTCGGTGGTGCGGTCGGTAAATCGGCGCAATTGCCGCTGCAGACCTGGCTGGCCGACGCGATGGCAGGCCCGACCCCGGTTTCGGCACTGATCCACGCCGCAACCATGGTCACCGCAGGTGTCTACCTGATCGCCCGTACCAACGGCCTGTTCCTGTTGGCACCGGACATCCTGCACCTTGTGGGTGTGGTGGGTGGCGTGACCCTGGTACTGGCCGGCTTCGCCGCGCTGGTGCAGACCGACATCAAGCGTATCCTCGCCTACTCGACCATGAGCCAGATCGGCTACATGTTCCTGGCCTTGGGCGTAGGTGCCTGGGACGCGGCAATCTTCCACCTGATGACCCACGCGTTCTTCAAGGCCCTGCTGTTCCTTGCCTCCGGTGCGGTGATCGTTGCCTGCCACCACGAGCAGAACATCTTCAAGATGGGCGGCCTGTGGAAGAAACTGCCGCTGGCCTACGCAAGCTTCGTGGTCGGTGGTGCTGCCTTGGCCGCCCTGCCGATCCTGACCGTGGGCTTCTATTCCAAGGATGAAATCCTCTGGGAAGCCTTCGCCAGCGGTAACAGCGGCCTGCTGTATGCCGGCCTGCTGGGCGCCTTCATGACCTCGCTGTACACCTTCCGCCTGATCTTCATCGCCTTCCACGGCGAAGCCAAGACCGAAGCCCATGCTGGCCACGGCATCAGCCACTGGCTGCCGCTGGGTGTGCTGATCGTGCTGTCGACCTTCATCGGTGCATGGATTCACCCGCCACTGGCAGGCGTACTGCCGCAGAGCGCAGGCCACGCCGGTGGCGAAGCCAAGCACTCGCTGGAGATCGCTTCGGGCGCTATCGCCATCGCCGGTATCCTGCTGTCGGCCATGCTGTTCCTGGGCAAGCGCCGCTTCGTCAGCAGCATCGCCAACAGCGGCATCGGCCGTGTGCTGTCGGCCTGGTGGTTCGCCGCCTGGGGCTTCGACTGGATCTACGACAAGCTGTTCGTCAAGCCTTACCTCTTGATCAGCCACCTTCTGCGCAAGGACCCGGTTGACCACGGTATCGGCCTGATCCCGCGCCTGGCGCGTGGCGGCCACGTCGCCATGAGCAAGACCGAGACCGGACAACTGCGCTGGTACACCGCGTCCATCGCCATCGGTGCCGTACTGGTACTTGGCGCTGTGGTAGTGGCGGCGGTATGACCATGAACGTTGCGAACCTTGCGACTCTGCAAAAGGAAACGAACCCGTCATGATTTTGCCTTGGCTGATCCTGATTCCTTTCATCGGCGGCTTCCTGTGCTGGCTGGGTGAGCGCTTCGGCTCTACCCTGCCGCGCTGGATCGCGCTGCTGACCATGTCCCTGCTGCTCGGCATCGGCCTGTGGCTGTGGGCGAACGGTGACTACACCCTGGCCCCGGCCCCTGGCGCAGAACCTGCCTGGGCGCTGGAATACAAAGTCGAGTGGATCAAGCGCTTCGGCATCAGCATCCACCTGGCGCTGGATGGCCTGTCGCTGCTGATGATCCTGCTGACCGGCCTGCTCGGCGTGCTGTCGGTGTTGTGCTCGTGGAAAGAGATCCAGCGCCACGTCGGCTTCTTCCACCTCAACCTGATGTGGATCCTGGGCGGTGTGGTCGGTGTGTTCCTGGCCCTGGACCTGTTCCTGTTCTTCTTCTTCTGGGAAATGATGCTGGTGCCGATGTATTTCCTCATCGCGCTCTGGGGCCATAGCTCGGCAGACGGCAAGAAGACCCGGATCTACGCTGCCACCAAGTTCTTCATCTTCACCCAGGCCAGCGGCCTGATCATGTTGGTGGCGATCCTTGGCCTGGTGCTGGTGAACTACAACACCACCGGCGTGCTGACCTTCAACTACAGCGACCTGCTCAAGGCCGAACTGCCGCCTGGCGTGGAATACGTGCTGATGCTGGGCTTCTTCATTGCTTTCGCGGTGAAGCTGCCAGTGGTACCGTTCCACTCCTGGCTGCCAGACGCCCATGCCCAGGCACCGACCGCAGGTTCCGTGGACCTGGCAGGTATCCTGCTGAAGACCGCCGCCTACGGCCTGCTGCGCTTTGCCCTGCCGCTGTTCCCGAACGCCTCGGCCGAGTTCGCGCCAATCGCCATGACCCTGGGTCTGATCGGCATCTTCTACGGCGCCTTCCTGGCCTTCGCTCAAAGCGACATCAAGCGCCTGATCGCGTTCTCCAGCGTCTCGCACATGGGCTTCGTGCTGATCGGTATCTACTCCGGCAGCCAGCAAGCCCTGCAAGGCGCCGTGATCCAGATGCTCGCCCACGGTGTATCGGCAGCAGCGCTGTTCATCCTCTCCGGCCAACTGTACGAGCGCCTGCACACCCGTGACATGCGCCAGATGGGCGGCCTGTGGCACCGCATCGCGTACCTGCCGGCCATCAGCCTGTTCTTCGCCGCGGCCTCGCTGGGCCTTCCGGGTACCGGCAACTTCGTCGGCGAGTTCCTGATCCTGATCGGCAGCTTCGCCCACGTGCCTTGGATCACCGTGATTGCCACCACTGGCCTGGTGTTCGGTTCGGTGTACTCGCTGATCATGATCCACCGCGCCTACTTCGGCCCGTCCAAGGCCGATACCGTGCTGGCCGGCATGGACGCGCGCGAGCTGATCATGGTGCTGGGCCTGGCCGTGCTGCTGATCGTGCTGGGCGTGTACCCGCAGCCGTTCCTCGACACCTCTGCCGCCACCATGAGTGGTGTGCAGCAGTGGCTCGGTTCCGCTTTCACTCAACTCGCTTCGGCCCGGTAAGAGCGCTATGGAATTCACCACTCAACACTTCATCGCATTGGCGCCGATGCTGATCACCACCATCACCACGGTGGTGGTGATGCTGGCGATCGCCTGGAAGCGCAACCACTCGCAGACCTTCCTGCTGTCCACCGTGGGGCTGAACCTGGCCCTGCTGTCGATCCTGCCGGCACTCAAGGTTGCACCGCTGGCGGTCACAACGCTTGTGACCATCGACAAGTTCGCCTGCCTGTACATGGCGGTCATCCTGATCGCCACGCTGGCCTGCGTAACCCTTGCTCATGCTTATCTGGGTGAAGGCTCCAAGGGCTTCCCGGGCAACCGTGAAGAGCTTTACCTGCTGCTGCTGATGTCGGCACTGGGCGGCCTGGTGCTGGTCAGCGCCAACCACCTGGCTGGCCTGTTCATCGGCCTGGAGCTGCTGTCGGTGCCGGTCTACGGGCTGGTGGCGTACGCGTTCTTCAACAAGCGCTCGCTCGAAGCTGGCATCAAGTACATGGTGCTGTCGGCAGCAGGTTCTGCGTTCCTGCTGTTCGGCATGGCGCTGCTGTACGCCGATGCCGGCAGCCTGACCTTCGACCAGCTGGGCAAGGCCCTGGCGACCACCAGCATGCCGAGCCTGCTGGCACAGCTGGGCCTGGGCATGATGCTGGTAGGTCTGGCCTTCAAACTGTCGCTGGTGCCATTCCACCTGTGGACGCCGGACGTGTATGAAGGTGCTCCGGCACCTGTCGCCGCGTTCCTGGCAACCGCCAGCAAGGTAGCGGTGTTCGCTGTGCTGGTGCGCCTGTACATGCTCTCCCCGGCTGCCAGCAGCGGTGTGCTGAGCACCGTACTGGCCGTCATCGCAGTGGCCTCGATCCTGGTCGGCAACCTGCTGGCGCTGACCCAGAGCAACCTCAAGCGTCTGCTCGGTTACTCCTCCATCGCCCACTTCGGCTACCTGGTCATCGCCCTGGTTGCCAGCAAGGGCATGGCCATGGAAGCAATGGGCGTGTACCTGGTCACCTACGTGATCACCAGCCTTGGCGCCTTCGGTGTGATCACGCTGATGTCCTCGCCATACGCGGGCCGTGACGCCGACGCGCTGTACGAGTACCGCGGCCTGTTCTGGCGCCGCCCGTACCTGACCGCCGTGCTGACCGTGATGATGCTGTCGCTGGCGGGCATCCCGCTCACTGCTGGCTTCATCGGCAAGTTCTACATCATCGCCACTGGCGTCGAGTCGCACCTGTGGTGGCTGGTCGGCGCCTTGGTGGTGGGTAGCGCCATCGGTGTCTACTACTACCTGCGCGTAATGGTCACGCTGTACCTGGTGGAGCCGAACCTGCGCCGCCACGATGCCCCGCTGAAGTGGGAACAGCGTACCGGTGGCGTCATGCTGCTGGCCGTCGCCATTCTTGCGTTCGTGCTGGGTGTGTACCCGCAACCCCTGCTGGAGCTGGTGCAGCAGGCTGGTTTGCACCTGGTCGGCTGATTGGCTGGCTGATGTAAAACAAACCCCGCCTCGGCGGGGTTTCTTTTTGCCCCGAAATACCGTTGAACACAGTCTGTGTAGGAGCGGCCTTGTGTCGCGAAAGGGGTGCGAAGCGCCCCCAGGATATTTGAATCAAGCTGATACGGCCGGGGCCGCGTTGCGACCCTTTCGCGACACAAGGCCGCTCCTACACAGACCATGTCCGGACGCGATAGTGATGTCATACGCGTCACTGTGCTTCATCTGCTCTTCGAAGCGTCAGACTCCCGCACTCGATCTGGAACCCGCCCCATGCGCCCCACCCTGCCCTATTCCTTGCTGGCCCTGTTGGTCGCTGGCACCACCCAGGCCGCTGGCCGCGTCGAACTCGACGAAGTCGTGATCCGCGACCAACCGCAGAGCGAACAGGAAGCTGCCGCCCAGCGCCTGCGCGAAATCCCCGGCGCCAGCAACCTGGTGGACATGAACGAGGTTGGCCAGGGCCGGGTGGCGAGCAATCAGGATGTCTTGGCCTATCAGCCGGGGGTGTTTGCCCAGTCGGCCGGCAACGATGGCATCAAGCTGTCGATCCGTGGCTCGGGCATCAACCGTGCCCCCGGCGCCCACGGCTCGGGGGTTTACACGATGTTCGACGGGCTGCCGTTGACCGGCCCCGGTGGCACCCCATACGAGCTGTTCGAGCCTCTGTGGCTGAGCCGCGCCGAGGTGCTGCGCGGTGCCAACGGCTTCGAGCAGGGCTCGCTGGCGCTGGGTGGGGCGATTAATTACGTCACGCACACCGGCTACGACGCCGCGCCCCTGCAGGTGCGCTACGAGGTCGGCAGCCGTGGCTATCAGCACCGGCATGTGAGCTCCGGTCAGGTGCTGGGCAACCTCGATTACTACGTTGCCCTCACCGACTCCGAATACGACGGTTACCAGAAACACAGCAGCGGCAGCGCCAAAGGTATTGCTGCCAACGTTGGCTATCGCTTCAACCCGAACCTGGAAACACGCTTCTATCTGCGCTACCGCGAAACCGAGAACGAGCTGGCCGGGCGCTTGACCAAGGCGCAGATCAAACACGATCCGCGCGCGGCGAACTCTGCCTACCTGGCCCGCAACGACAGCCGCCCACAACCAGGCAGCACATGGGTGGGCAACAAGACCACATTCTTCCTGGACGACGATTCACGCCTGGAAGCGGGCCTTGTGTATCACGACTTCCCCATGGACTTGCGTGAAGGTGCAATGCGACTGAAGGTTGCATACACCGATATCAGCGGCACGCTGAACTACATCCGGCGCGACACGCTGTTTGGTCACGAGAGCAAAACCACCGTCGGCTGGCGCACCACCAAGCATCTGCCCAACAGTGGCGCGTCGCAGTTTTCGCGGGTTGACGATATTGTCGGCGCGCGCACTCGCGACTTCAGTTATCAGGGCTCGGACACCGTACTGCACGCCAGCAACGACCTTGAGTTGGTCCCTGACCTGTGGCTCACCACCGGCATGGCGATGATCTACACCCGGCGTGAGAGCGCTGTGACTTATCCGGCTAGTGGCGGCAAAGTCAGCCAGCACGACTGGGACTATGCCCCGCGGGTGGGCCTGCGTTACGACATCAACCCACAGTTGCAGGTGTACGGGAACCTCAGCCGCTCGGTGGAACCGCCGCATCCATGGTCGCTGATCTGGGGGTCTACGGTCGCTACCCAGCCCATCGAGCTGCAGAACCAGACAGCAACTACCCTGGAACTCGGCGCCCGCGGCGATTCGGCTATCGGCCGTTGGGACCTCACCTGGTACTACTCGCAGGTACGCCATGAGCTGCTCGCAGTCGAGATCGTCGCCGGCCTGCCTGCCAAGGAATCCAACGCCAGCCCCACCGTGCACCAGGGCGTCGAAGCAGGCTTGGACAGCACCCTCTGGGAGCAAGCGGGCACCGGCAAGTTGAGCCTGCGTCAGGCCTACACCTTCAGCGACTTCCACTACCGCGACGACGACGAGTTCGGCGGCAACCGCCTGCCCGGCATCCCGATGCACTACTACCAGGCCGAACTGCGCTACGGCTGGCCGAGCGGGCTGTATGCCGGGGTCAACACGCAACTGGCTTCCAAGGTGCAGACCGACTACGCCAACAGCTATCACGCCGATGCCTATGCCCTGCTTGGCGCGCGCCTTGGCTGGGACTCGCCGAAGCAGGACTGGCAAACCTGGCTGGACCTGCGCAACCTGACCAACAAACGCTACGCAGCGACAGTTACGCCAGGCTACAACGATGCAGGGCTGGACGTGGCCCGCTCGACACCGGGCGAAGGGTTTGGCGTATACGCCGGGGTGTCCTACAGCTTCCGTTGAGGGACGGGCCGCGGGGCAACCTCGCGGCCCTGTTCACGACGGCAACTGCACCTGTTGCTTGTTCGAGGCAAGGATTGCCCAGCTGGAAATGAACAGCGCGGCGATAAGCGGCCCGATCACAAAGCCATTGAGGCCGAATACCGAAAGCCCGCCGAGGGTGGACACCAGAATCAGGTAGTCGGGCATGCGCGTGTCCTTGCCGACCAGGATCGGGCGCAGCACGTTGTCGACCATGCCGATTACCAGCACCCCGAACGCAGTCAGCACGATGCCTTGCCAGGTCGAACCGGTCAGCAGGAAGTACGCCGCCACAGGCGCCCAGACGATCCCCGCGCCCACAGCCGGCAACAGCGACAGAAACGCCATCAACACCGCCCATACCAGCGCACTGGGAATACCCAGCACCCAGAAGATCAAGCCACCCAGCGCCCCTTGGGTGATCGCCACCAGCAGGTTGCCCTTGACCGTCGCACGCACCACACGCTTGAACTTCAATTGCAGGCGGCGCTTCTGGTGCTCGGGCAGCGGTACTGCCTGGCGCACTTTGCGCGCAACTTCTGCGCCTTCGCGCAGGAAGAAGAACAACACGTACAACATGATGCCGAAGCTCACCAGAAAATCGAACGTGCCCTGGCCGAAGCTGAAGGCTTGGCTGGCGAGAAACTGGCTACCCTGGGTCGCCCACTTGGTGATCTTGTCGCGCAGCCCGTCGAGGTTGCCCATGCCAACCCGGTCCAGTGCATGCTGGGCGTAGCCGGGCAACATGTCCTTGCCGCGCTCGATATAGCCGGCAATGTCCAACTGGCCACTTTCGATGCGCTGGTAGAGCGAGGCGCCCTCCTGCACCAGCAAGGCACTGATGACGATGACCGGCAGGATCGCGATCAGCAGGCAGATAGCCAGCGTGGTGGCGGTTGCCAGGTTGCGTCTACGCTCGAAGCGCATCACTAAACGGCGCTGCAATGGCGCGAAGAGGATGGCCAGAATGACTGCCCAGAAAATCGCCCCGAAGTACGGCAGCAGGATCCAGATGAACGCGATGGTGACCACTGCAAGCAGCACAGTCAGGGCTTTGTTCTGTAATACGGTTTGGTTCATGGGCAATCCTCAGGGGTTCAAAAGCTTAGTGCTCCAGGCAGTGGCAAAAGTGCCGTTGATTCAGGTCAATACTGGTATTGCCGCGCCGTTCTAGCATCCGCGCCTTTTGCCCACGGTGCGCCCCATGACCTCCCCCACCCCACCCGAACTGCTGGCCCCTGCCGGCACCCTCAAAAGCATGCGCTACGCCTTCGCCTATGGCGCCGATGCGGTATACGCCGGCCAGCCGCGCTACAGCCTGCGGGTGCGCAACAATGAATTCGACCACGCAACCCTGGCCCAAGGCATCGACGAGGCCCATGCCTTGGGCAAGCGCTTTTATGTGGTGGTCAACATTGCCCCGCACAACGCCAAGCTCAAGACCTTTCTCAAGGACATCGCGCCGGTGATCGCCATGGGCCCGGACGCGCTGATCATGTCCGACCCCGGGCTGATCATGCTGGTGCGCGAACATTTCCCGCAGATGCCGGTGCACTTGTCTGTGCAGGCCAATACGGTCAACTGGGCCAGCGTGCAGTTCTGGCAGCGCATGGGCCTGACCCGGGTGATCCTGTCGCGTGAACTGTCCCTCGAAGAGATCGAGCAGATCCGCGAACAGGTGCCAGACATGCAACTGGAGGTATTCGTGCACGGCGCCTTGTGCATGGCCTATTCAGGCCGCTGCTTGCTGTCGGGCTACCTGAACAAGCGCGATGCCAACCAAGGCAGTTGCACCAACGCCTGCCGCTGGAAGTACCAGGCCAACCCCGCCAACGAAAATGCCACCGGCGATATCGTGCGCGAGTACGAGCCAACGCTTGGGCTCGGCAGCCCCACCAGCCAAGTGTTCCTGCTCCAGGAAAGCAACCGCCCTGGCGAGGAAATGCCGGCGTTCGAAGATGAGCACGGCACCTACATCATGAATGCCAAGGACCTGCGCGCCATCCAGCACGTCGAGCGCCTGAGCCGCATGGGTGTGCACTCGCTGAAGATCGAAGGCCGTACCAAATCGCACTTCTACTGCGCGCGCGCCGTGCAGTCCTATCGTAAGGCGATCGACGATGCCCAGGCTGGCCGGCCGTTCGACCGCGGCCTGATGGACAACCTGGAATCCCTCGCCCAGCGCGGCTACACCGAAGGCTTCCTGCGTCGCCACGTGCATGACGAATACCAGAACTACCAGCGTGGTAATTCGGTATCCGAGCGCCAGCAGTTCGTTGGCGAACTGACCGGGGTACGTGCAGATGGCCTGGCGGAGGTCAAGGTGAAGAACCGCTTCGCCATCGGCGACCATCTGGAGCTGATGACGCCACAGGGCAACTATCACTTCGACCTGCAGCGCTTGCATAACCGCCAGCAGCAGGCTATCGAGGTGGCACCCGGCGATGGCCACGTGGTGTACCTGCCCATCCCTGAGCAGGTGGTGCTGGAATACGGCCTGTTGATGCGCGACCTCGGCAACGACGAGACGCCTGCCTGACAGACCTGTAATCTGTGCGTCAGGCCCCTGACAGCTGCGCCAGATAAAGTGACTACGGGGCAACCCGCGTTCCCCAGCCCAACTCAATAGTGTGCAGTTTCACAGGAGCCTCACCATGCCGCGCAAACATCTGCTGACCTTCGCCCTGCTGGCCATTAGCGGGTTGGCGCAGGCCGCCGAAACCATCGATGTGTATCGCGACCCTAGCTGCGGTTGCTGCAAGGCCTGGATCAAGCACTTGAGCGACAACGGCTTCACCGTCAATGACCATGTCGAGCCGAACATGAGCGCGGTCAAGCAACGCCTCGGCGTGGCTCCGCGCCTGGCTTCATGCCACACCGGCGTGATCAACGGCAAGTTCGTCGAAGGCCATGTGCCGGCTGAGCAGGTACGGCTGCTGGCCGAGCGCGACGACCTCAAGGGCATGGCAGTGCCGGGTATGCCCATGGGCTCGCCGGGCATGGAAATGGGTGATCGCAAGGATGCCTACCAGGTGATCGGGGTGACTAACGCAGGCCAGGACACTGTAGTCGCCCAATACTGATGCTCAGCCTCTGGGCGTTGTTCCTCAGCGCCTTCGGCGCAGCCACCTTGTTGCCGTTGCAGTCCGAAGCGGTACTGGTCGGCCTGCTGCTGCGCGAGCCGCACGCCTGGGCGATATTGCTGTTGGTCGCCACCGTCGGCAATGTGCTCGGCTCGGTGGTCAACTGGTTGCTGGGGCGGGGTATCGAACGGCTGCGTGACCGCCGCTGGTTCCCTTTCAGCCCCAGGCAACTGGTGCGTGCCCAGCAGCGCTACCAGCGCTGGGGCAAATGGTCGTTGCTGCTAAGCTGGATGCCGGTGATCGGCGACCCGCTTACGCTGATTGCCGGTATCATGCGCGAACCCTTCTGGCGCTTCCTGCTGCTGGTCAGCATGGCCAAGGCCGGGCGCTACCTGGTGGTGGCCATATTGACCTTGGGCTGGGTTCACAGCGGGTAACGTCTAGAATGCCGACGCTTCAACCCGGTCTCGCGTATTCAGGCAAAGCGCTGCAATTGCATCTCCCGCAGCCGGCTGAGGGTGCGCTGGTAAGGGAACGCCAGATAGCCTTTGGTGTACAGCGCTTCCAGCGGCACTTCGGCCTCCAGGTACAACGGCACCCGCCGGTCGTAGCATTCGTCTACCAAGGCGATGAAGCGGCGTACGCTGTCATCCTTCGGCGCCAACGTCGGCAGTTCGCGGTCGCCGGCCAGCACACGCGCTGCGCCGTCCTCAGTACCACGGGCAATACGCCCCGCGGCTTGCTCGCCGCTCAGCGCCGGAATACCGCCCAGCAAGATGGCCGGGAAGCGGTCGCACAGCCCCATGAAGTCGATAGCGGCCAATGGTTGCTCGCACAGGTCGGCAAAGCGGCACCAAAGGGCCTGCGGGCTGTGGCGCAGCACAGGGATCAGGCGCGAACCCAATTGCACCGGTTGCGTGCTGCCAGCATCGCTCGGGCTCAATTGTTTGAACACACGCTGTAGCGCATCGGGCTGTGCCACCCAGTAACGCTGCTGCTGAGCGCCGGGGTGCAAGCGATGGTCCTGCCCGCCAGCCACTGGTATCACCTGCATATGCTGTTGGATGGCGGCGATAGCTGGGAGGAAGCGTTCGCGGTTGAAGCCATCGCGGTACAGTTGGTCGGGCGGCTGGTTGGAGGTGGCGACAATCACCACGCCTTCCTCGAACAGCACCTGAAACAGCCGACCAAGAATGATCGCATCGCCTATGTCGCTGACGAACAGCTCGTCGAAGCACAACACACGGATTTGCCTGGCAAGTTCACGAGCCAGGGCCTTGAGCGGGTCTGCGGTGCCATTGAGCTGAAACAGCCGCTGGTGCACCCAGGCCATGAAGTGGTGAAAGTGCTGGCGGCGGGCAGCGGTGGGCAGGCAGCGGTGGAACAGGTCCATCAGCCAGGTCTTGCCACGGCCAACCGGCCCCCAGAGGTACAGCCCCTGGGGGCGGCCACCGCACTGCAACGCCTCGAAGCAAGCCTGCAAGGCGGCGACAGCGGCGGCCTGGGCCGGGTCCAGAGCAAACCCGCGCTCGCTGAGCGCCTGGTGGTAGAGCGATTGGGGATTCATGGCCGGCATGGTACGCCAGTTGGCAGCTGCTGCGCAGGATGGGCTATGAGTCCTTGCGCAGGCCAACCTTGAGCAGCGCGCCGTCCTTGTCGTCCGTCAATACATACAGGTAGCCGTCCGGGCCGACCCGCACGTCACGGATACGCGCTTTCAGGTCGCCGAGCAGGCGCTCCTCATGCACCACCTTGTCGCCGTCGAGTTGCAGCCGGATCAGTTCCTGGGTCGCCAATGCGCCAATGAACAGGTTGTGGTCCCACTCGGTGAAAGTGGGGTTGTCATAGAAGGCCATGCCGCTGACGCCGGGCGATTTTTCCCAGACGTGATGCGGGTCGACCATGCCATCGACGTGTTTACCCTTCGCTTCCGGGATTGGCAGCATCGAATAGTTGATGCCGTGGGTCGCAACCGGCCAGCCGTAGTTCTTGCCGGGCTTGGGAATGTTGATCTCGTCGCCGCCACGCGGGCCGTGCTCGTTAGTCCATAGTTCACCTGTCCACGGGTTCAGCGCAGCGCCCTGCTGGTTGCGGTGGCCGAACGACCAGATCTGCGGCTGCACATTGTCGCGACCAACAAAAGGGTTGTCCTTGGGAACTTCGCCGTCCGGGAGAATGCGCACCACCTTACCCTGAAGCTTGTCCAGGTCTTGGGCGGTGGCGCGCTGGTTGTTCTCACCCAAGGCGATAAACAGGTAGCCATCACGGTCGAAGACCAACCGCGAGCCAAAGTGATTACCGACCGACAGCTTCGGTTGCTGGCGGAAAATCACCGTGAAGTTTTCCAGACGGGTTTTGTCCTCGGACAATTGGCCACGGCCGACCGCAGTACCGGCTTTGCCGTCGCTGCCCTCCTCAGCAA
This sequence comes from Pseudomonas farsensis, assembly GCF_014268805.2. Lineage (GTDB taxonomy): Bacteria > Pseudomonadota > Gammaproteobacteria > Pseudomonadales > Pseudomonadaceae > Aquipseudomonas > Aquipseudomonas farsensis. The sequence goes on along the minus strand of NZ_JABWRF020000001.1, from coordinate 1,256,050 downwards.
ACGACAGGTACACCGTGCGGTCCTTGTCGAACTGCGGCGACAGCGCAACATCCAGCAGCCCGCCCTGCCCTTCGGCCCAAACCTTGGGCACACCGTTCAAGGGCGGCCCGACCTTGCCGTCGGTGTTGACGATGCGCAGGTTGCCGGAGCGCTCGGTGACCAGCATGTCTTGGCCACCCGGCAGAAAGGCCAGCGCCCACGGGTTGCGCAAGCCATTAGCGACGGTTTTGACCGTCAGCATGCCTTCTTCACTGGGGAACTGCTGTTCGACTGCGGCCGTGGCCAGCAACGGGAAAAGGCTGGCCGCAGCCAGGGTGGACAGCCAGGTACGTAACGTCATGCTCGGTTCCTTCGAAAGGGCTCAGGGCGCACGCTGCGAATCGCGTGGTGGGCGGGTAGGTTCGAGGTTGGGGGCCTGTGGTTGGCGGCGCAGGTTATCACCGTTGCCAATGCCGCGATTTTCAAGCGTCGGCGGCCGTGGATTGGGCTGGGTGCCGGGGCCGCGTACCGCTGGGGTGGCCGGGACGCTGCCCTGACGACTGTTGGGGTTGGCGCGTTGAATCGGGCTGTTGTAGGGGTTGTTGCTGTCGCTGGCGGCAAGCAGCAGCGGTGGCGCCACAGGCGCGGCGTGCAGGGGCAGGCTCAGCAGCAAGCCAAGGGCCAGTGTTGGCAACAGGTTCATGCTTCACCTCCTCCACGAAAAAGCGCGCCTGGGCGTTGGATAGCCTAAGGCGCGCTGGGTTCGATGCGAATGAGGGAATGCTTTCGTGATGTTTCAACGCACAGCCGGCAACGGCTTTGGACAGTGATTAGCGGCCTGAGTTGGCGGCGGCCATCATCTTGTTCACTTCGCTGCGCACCAGGCTCGTGAATTCAGGTGGCGACATGCTTTCGAACTCGCCCCGCACCCATTCCGCCCATTTGCCCTTGCGCCGCGGCTTCTCGGCAATCAAGCGGCCGGCTTCGGCTTTGGCCTTGCCGAGGTTGGCTTGCCAATAGGCGAATAAACGCGCCTTTTCTGCCTCGATCTGCGCCCTTTCCTGGTAGCTCATGTTGGCCAGATTGAAACTCATGGGGAAATACCTGCCACTGAAAAATGGGCGCTATCTTACACCGTGCCGCGAAGCCATCGGCAGTCTGCTGCAACTTTCCAGACGCAACGGCATCAACTGTTGACCCAAACCTTTCATGAGGATGTTCACATGGCCAGGAAAAACGGCGCGCAATCGAACAGCGACCAGATCAAGGATCAGGTATTCAGCGAGCTGCAGGCATTGATCGAAGAGTCGGAAAAACTGCTCAGCGACAGTGCTGCGCTGGTGGGCGAAGAGGCCGAAACCCTGCGCGCGCAAATTGGCCAGAAACTGAGCCAGGCCCGTCAGGCTACCACCCGCCTTGGCCAACGTGCGCAGCCGGTGGTCGATGCCACCCAGGAATACATTGGCGGCCATCCGTGGCAGACGGTGGCCATTTCTGCAGGTTTTGGCCTGGTAGTAGGCTTGCTGCTGGGGCGCCGCCAGTAACGGCAGCGACGCTCAGGCAGCCAATGCCAAGGGGATGCCGCTGTGAAAGCGCATCTCTTGGTCGGGCGAGGTAATCAGCTCCACCTCAGCCTGACGCACCCTCTCCACCACCAAGGCGATGTCCTGTGCATCGCCATATTGGTGGGCAAGCTTAAGATACCCCTGATAATGCCGCGCTTCGCTCTTGAGCAAACCGTTGTAGAACTTGCCTAGCTCCTCGTCCAGATGCGGCGCAATCGCCGCAAAACGCTCGCAACTGCGCGCTTCAATAAATGCCCCCACCACCAGCGTGTCTACCAACTTCACCGGCTCGTGAGCACGCACAAGGCGGCGCAGGCCCGATGCATAGCGCCCGGCTGAAACAGGGCGTAGCGGCACACCACGGCGCTTCATGATGCGCAATACCTGCTCGTGGTGGACCAGCTCTTCACGGGCCAGGCGCGACATCATATTGATCAGCTCTGGATGCGCGTTGTATTTGGCGATCAAGCTGAGCGCGGTACTGGCCGCCTTGAACTCGCAATTCTTGTGGTCGATCAACAGCGTTTGCTGATCGGCGAGCGCCGCTTCGATCCAGGCATCGGGGGTGCGGCAACCGAGAAAGGCTTCGATTTCAGGAATCAGGGACATGGCACTCACAATCAGACAGGCATCCTCAGGGGCCGTGGATTATACCGGCGGCAGCGGCAGGTGCCAGTGTCTATGCTTGATTCACGTCAAGCGGCGTCACGAGCAGCGCTGGCTATAGTCAGCCATCGGTCGTCATTCACAACGGAGTTTCAGCCATGCAAGCCGTTCGCAGCATTCTGGTCGTTCTCGACCCGCACCACGCCCACAGCCGTGCCCTGACCCGCGCCAAGCTTATCGCCGGGGTGACCGGCGCACGCCTGCACTTGCTGATGTGTGACAAGAAGCAGGAACACAGTGCATTGCTGAGCTTGCTTAGCAGCCAGTTGCACGACGACGGGTACGACAACGTCAGCCATGAACAAATCTGGAAAGACAGCCTGCATGAGTCGATCATCGCCGTGCAGCAGGCCGAAGGATGCGAGCTGGTAATCAAGGAGCATTCCCCTGATAACCCTCTGCGCAAGGCATTGCTCACCCCCAGTGACTGGAAACTGCTGCGTCTATGCCCAAGCGCCGTGCTGATGGTCAAGAGCGAACGCCCCTGGACGGGCGGCGTTGTCCTGGCGGCCGTGGATGTGGGTAACCAGGATGAGGATCATCTTCACCTGCACGCCAGCATCATCGACCACGGCTTCGCCATTGCCGGTCTGACCAAGGGTGAATTGCATGTGATCAGTGCGCACCCCTCCCCCATGCTCTCGGCATCAGACCCTGTTCTGCAACTGAGCGAATCGATCGAACGACGCTACCGAGAAGCCTGCAAGGCCTTCCAAGCCGAGTTCGATATCAGTGACGACAGGCTGCACGTCGCAGAAGGGCCAGCAGATGTGCTGATTCCCTATACCGAACAGAAGTACGACGCAGTGGTCACCATTATCGGCACCGTTAGCCGCACCGGTATCTCCGGAGCATTGATCGGTAATACGGCGGAGGTGGTGCTCGATGCCCTGGAGGGCGACGTGCTGGTGCTCAAAAGCGAAAAGGCGGTAAAGCACCTGGCCGAGCTGGCACAAGCCTAGATGTTCTTGCGCCACAAAGACAAAACCCCTACCTGCATGCGCAGATAGGGGTTTTGCGAAATGAATCTTGACGATGACCTACTCTCACATGGGGAAACCCCACACTACCATCGGCGATGCATCGTTTCACTACTGAGTTCGGGATGGGATCAGGTGGTTCCAATGCTCTATGGTCGTCAAGAAATTCGGTAGCCAGTCCGTTCAGATGAACAGCCCAGCGAATTCGGATATGTGATTTGTGTGTGCCGCGAACTTTCGGTTCATGCGTCTTCACCACCACAATTCGGCTTACGCGCAAATTGCTTGGGTGTTATATGGTCAAGCCTCACGGGCAATTAGTATTGGTTAGCTCAACGCCTCACAGCGCTTACACACCCAACCTATCAACGTCGTAGTCTTCGACGGCCCTTTAGGGGATTCAAGATCCCAGTGAGATCTCATCTTGAGGCAAGTTTCCCGCTTAGATGCTTTCAGCGGTTATCTCTTCCGAACATAGCTACCCGGCAATGCCACTGGCGTGACAACCGGAACACCAGAGGTTCGTCCACTCCGGTCCTCTCGTACTAGGAGCAGCCCCTCTCAAATCTCAAACGTCCACGGCAGATAGGGACCGAACTGTCTCACGACGTTCTAAACCCAGCTCGCGTACCACTTTAAATGGCGAACAGCCATACCCTTGGGACCGGCTTCAGCCCCAGGATGTGATGAGCCGACATCGAGGTGCCAAACACCGCCGTCGATATGAACTCTTGGGCGGTATCAGCCTGTTATCCCCGGAGTACCTTTTATCCGTTGAGCGATGGCCCTTCCATACAGAACCACCGGATCACTAAGACCTACTTTCGTACCTGCTCGACGTGTTTGTCTCGCAGTCAAGCGCGCTTTTGCCTTTATACTCTACGACCGATTTCCGACCGGTCTGAGCGCACCTTCGTACTCCTCCGTTACTCTTTGGGAGGAGACCGCCCCAGTCAAACTACCCACCATACACTGTCCTCGATCCGGATAACGGACCTGAGTTAGAACCTCAAGGTTGCCAGGGTGGTATTTCAAGGATGGCTCCATGAGAACTGGCGTCCCCACTTCAAAGCCTCCCACCTATCCTACACAAGCAAGCTCAAAGTCCAGTGCAAAGCTATAGTAAAGGTTCACGGGGTCTTTCCGTCTAGCCGCGGATACACTGCATCTTCACAGCGATTTCAATTTCACTGAGTCTCGGGTGGAGACAGCGCCGCCATCGTTACGCCATTCGTGCAGGTCGGAACTTACCCGACAAGGAATTTCGCTACCTTAGGACCGTTATAGTTACGGCCGCCGTTTACCGGGGCTTCGATCAAGAGCTTCGCTTGCGCTAACCCCATCAATTAACCTTCCGGCACCGGGCAGGCGTCACACCCTATACGTCCACTTTCGTGTTTGCAGAGTGCTGTGTTTTTAATAAACAGTCGCAGCGGCCTGGTATCTTCGACCGGCATGGGCTTACGGAGCAAGTCCTTGACCCTCGCCGGCGCACCTTCTCCCGAAGTTACGGTGCCATTTTGCCTAGTTCCTTCACCCGAGTTCTCTCAAGCGCCTTGGTATTCTCTACCTAACCACCTGTGTCGGTTTGGGGTACGGTTCCTAGTTATCTGAAGCTTAGGAGCTTTTCTTGGAAGCATGGCATCAACCACTTCGCGCTCTAATGAGCACTCGTCATCAGCTCTCGGCCTTGAGATCCCGGATTTGCCTAAGATCTCAGCCTACCACCTTAAACTTGGACAACCAACGCCAAGCTGGCCTAGCCTTCTCCGTCCCTCCATCGCAATAACTAGAAGTACAGGAATATTAACCTGTTTTCCATCGACTACGCTTTTCAGCCTCGCCTTAGGGACCGACTAACCCTGCGTCGATTAACGTTGCGCAGGAAACCTTGGTCTTTCGGCGTGGGAGTTTTTCACTCCCATTGTCGTTACTCATGTCAGCATTCGCACTTCTGATACCTCCAGCAAGCTTCTCAACTCACCTTCACAGGCTTACAGAACGCTCCTCTACCGCATCATCATAAGATGATACCCGTAGCTTCGGTGCATGGTTTGAGCCCCGTTACATCTTCCGCGCAGGCCGACTCGACTAGTGAGCTATTACGCTTTCTTTAAAGGGTGGCTGCTTCTAAGCCAACCTCCTAGCTGTCTAAGCCTTCCCACATCGTTTCCCACTTAACCATGACTTTGGGACCTTAGCTGACGGTCTGGGTTGTTTCCCTTTTCACGACGGACGTTAGCACCCGCCGTGTGTCTCCCATGCTCGGCACTTGTAGGTATTCGGAGTTTGCATCGGTTTGGTAAGTCGGGATGACCCCCTAGCCGAAACAGTGCTCTACCCCCTACAGTGATACATGAGGCGCTACCTAAATAGCTTTCGAGGAGAACCAGCTATCTCCGAGCTTGATTAGCCTTTCACTCCGATCCACAGGTCATCCGCTAACTTTTCAACGGTAGTCGGTTCGGTCCTCCAGTCAGTGTTACCTAACCTTCAACCTGCCCATGGATAGATCGCCCGGTTTCGGGTCTATACCCAGCGACTAAAGCGCCCTATTAAGACTCGCTTTCGCTACGCCTCCCCTATTCGGTTAAGCTCGCCACTGAATATAAGTCGCTGACCCATTATACAAAAGGTACGCAGTCACCTAACAAAGTAGGCTCCCACTGCTTGTACGCATACGGTTTCAGGATCTATTTCACTCCCCTCTCCGGGGTTCTTTTCGCCTTTCCCTCACGGTACTAGTTCACTATCGGTCAGTCAGTAGTATTTAGCCTTGGAGGATGGTCCCCCCATGTTCAGACAAAGTTTCTCGTGCTCCGTCCTACTCGATTTCACTGGCAAGAGATTTTCGTGTACG
>NZ_JABWRF020000001.1:0-1247500 GCF_014268805.2 Pseudomonas farsensis | reverse complement strand
CACACGAATTGCTTGATTCAATTTGTTAAAGAGCGGTTGGTTAAGAGCTATTCGTCTCAACCGAGGCGCACATTCTACGCCTTCCTCATCTACTGTCAAGCGTTTATTTTGAAGTTTTTCGTTCAACTTCAACCGCTTAACTCGCTGCGATCTCTCGTAGCGGGAGGCGAATTCTACAGCGTTACAACCTGCTGTCAACCACCTTTTTCACCGCTGCCGATCAGAAGACCGAAGCACCACCAGGACCTTTCGTTTCGCTTAACTCGTTGATTTTCAAGGAGTTTCGCGTTCCGTTGTCGCTGGAAGTGGGGCGCATTATAAGGGAATCTGAAACGGCGTCAACCCTTTATTTCAAATACCTGCAGATCCCCATCATCCTTGCGCATGCGCAGGCAAACTGCGCACTATATTGCTCACACCGCACGCATAACCACGGATCACGCCCCTCTGATGAACACCCCGCACCGCAGCCTGGCCTCTACCCTGTTCCCCATCGCACTGCTGCTCATTGCCATGGCGTCCATTCAATCCGGTGCATCGCTGGCCAAAGGCATGTTCCCAATCGTGGGTGCCCAAGGTACTACCGCGCTGCGACTGATCTTTGCCAGCGTACTCATGCTGTTGATCCTGCGCCCTTGGCGCGCGCGGCTCGATGCCAGCACGCTGCGCAACGTGATCATCTATGGGATGGCGTTGGGCGGCATGAACTTCCTCTTCTATATGTCATTGCGCAGCGTGCCCCTTGGGGTGGCCGTGGCCCTTGAGTTCACCGGCCCCCTGACAGTCGCGCTGCTGGCCTCGCGCAGGGCACTGGACTTTGTCTGGATCGCACTGGCCGTTGCAGGCCTGTTGCTGCTTATCCCTGTTGGGCAGACAGATACCGGGCTTGACCTGGTGGGCGCCCTTTACGCGCTGGGCGCGGGCGTGTGCTGGGCGCTGTACATTCTATATGGGCAGCGCGCAGGCGCCGAAAATGGCATCCAGACGGCAGCGCTGGGCGTGGTGATCGCAGCGCTGTTCGTGGCTCCCATCGGGATCGTCCATGCAGGGGCGGCGCTACTGAGCCCCGCCCTGCTTCCCGTCGCGCTTGCAGTAGCGATTCTTTCAACCGCCCTTCCGTATAGCCTGGAGATGGTGGCACTGACGCGCATGCCCGCGCGCACCTTCGGCACGCTGATGAGCATCGAGCCGGCCTTCGGCGCGCTGTCAGGCTTGTTGTTCCTTGGCGAAAAGCTCACGCTGTGGCAATGGCTGGCGATCCTGGCCATCATTTGCGCATCGGTTGGGGCAACGCTCTCGATGAAGCGCGATGCTGTACCACCGGTTGCGGCCGACTGACTTGAGAAATGCTTGCATTTGAGTCACAGCCGCCTTGTACCTAGGGTCGTGGCTGACTTAAGCTGTCACATAATCATAATCAAGACGCTATCTACTTGGTGACAAAGGGATGCTGAGGAATCTCAAGGAAGACTCGAAGCGCTGACGACAGGCCCGCCTATACCGCCGGGCCTGCATAAGGACAGGAATGAAACGTATTTTGCTCATCCTGGCCATCTTGGCTATTGCTGGATGTGCCGCGACAGCCAAGACCGAGGTCAAACGAGGGAAAAAGGGCCTGCATATCAATTGCTCGGGCCTCTCTTCATCGTGGGACAAGTGCTACAGCAAGGCCGCCAGCTCCTGCACCGGCAAGGGCTATAAAGTCATTGCCCGCTCCGGCGACACCGACGAAGAACCCGGTGACTACATTTTTGGTATCAACCCAGCTGGGTATACCAGCCGCAGCATGATTGTCATCTGCAAATAACAGCAAAAAGGGCGACCCACGGGCCGCCCTTTTTTATGCGCTACGCAATCAGATTGCGCGGGTGCGCTGCTCCAACCATTGCAAGGCGTCACCTGCCAACAACGGGGCCAGCCGCTCGCGCACAGTGTTGTGATAAGCGTTGAGCCAGGCGATGTCTTCGCGCCCAAGCAGCTCCGGCAGCAGGCAGCGCGTGTCGATGGGGCACAGGGTCAAGGTTTCGAACTGTAGAAAATCACCGAACGCAGTGCTGCCCGCTTCGCGATTGACCACCAGGTTTTCGATGCGTACCCCCCACTGCCCGGGCCTGTAGGTGCCCGGTTCGATCGAACTGATCATACCCGGCTGCATCGCCGTCTGTGGCGTCGCCGCCGCTTGGTAGGCAATTACTTGCGGGCCCTCATGCACATTCATGAAGTAGCCCACGCCATGCCCTGTGCCATGACCATAGTCCACCTCATCGGCCCAGATGGGCGCACGTGCGATGGCATCCAGCAACGGTGAAAGAATGCCCCGTGGGAAGCGCGCCCGGGATAGCGCGATCATGCCCTTGAGCACGCGGGTGCAGTCAGCCTTCTGTGCATGGCTGGGCTCGCCAATCGGCACCATCCGCGTGATATCAGTGGTGCCGCCCACATATTGGCCTCCCGAGTCGATCAGCAACAGGCCGTCGCCCTCGATCACCGCATGGGACTGCTCGGTGGCCCGGTAATGAGGCATGGCGCCATTGGCGTTGAACGCCGCGATAGTGGAAAAGCTCAGCGACACGTACCCCGGGCGTCGAGCACGTGCGGCAGTCAATTGCTCGTCAACGCTAAGCTCGGTGATGCGCTGGGCACCCAAATTGGCTTCAAACCAGGCGAAGAACTCACATAACGCCGCGCCGTCCTGCTCCATAGCCTGACGAACATGTACCAAATCCGCTTCGTCCTTGCGCGACTTGCGCAACGTGGTGGGGTTGATCGTCTCAATCAGGCGCACGCGTGTATCGACAGCCTCCAACAGCCCACGAGTGACCCGCGCCGGGTCCAGCAGGAGCGCGGTATCAGGCTCGATTGCCGCCAGCGCGGCCGTTACCGTTGCATACCCACACACCTCAATGCCATCTGCCGCCAACACCTGGCGCAGATGCTCATCGACCTTGCCCTCGCCCACGAACAGCAAGGCACGCGTCTGACTGATCAATGCGAAAGCAACGAACACCGGATTGTACGAAACATCACTGCCCCGCAGATTGAACAGCCAGGCAATGTCGTCGAGCGTGGCGATGAAGTGCCAGTCGGCGCCTTTTTCGCGCAGCGTGGCGCGAAGCTCGGCGAGTTTTTGTGCCCGATTGACCGATGCATGCGGCGGCAGATGCTGATACACAGGGTTGCCTGGCAGCGCCGGGCGCTCAGGCCAGGCTTCGGCAAGCAGGTCGAGGTGTGTCAGCAACCGTACCCCGCGCGTGCTCAAGCGGCTCTCGAGCTGCCGCGCTGGCGCCAATGCCATTACCGCCCCATCGACTGCGACCACGCCGTTGGCCGGTGCGTGCTCGCCCAGCCACTCCAGGGCTCCTGGCTGCCCCGGGCGCAGCTTCATCAGCTCGATGCTGCTGCCCGCAAGCTCGTTCTCAGCCTGTTCCCAGTAACGGCTATCGACCCACAGCCCAGCAAACTGCGCGGTCACGACCAAGGTGCCCACCGAACCCTGAAAGCCCGACAGCCACTGCCGGCCTTGCCAATAGCCCGGCAGGTACTCCGACAAATGCGGATCGGCCGAAGGTACCAGCAGAGCATCGACGCCCTCACGGGCCATCAGCGCACGCACTCGGCTCAGGCGGGCCGGGACACTTTGCGAAACGGTGGACTGACTGTTCATGCGCTCTCCTGCGGCTAATCTCGACGGATCCAGACCGCCGATAATGAAACAGCCGCCCAGCGCCCGCAATCACGCAGGCGACATCAACGCCCGCTTTTGCCACACCCCGCCAGCGACCGCCGGTCAACCGTGCTGAACTTGGCTGCGCGCAGGCCTTCACAACTTTACCCAGGCCGCCCACGAGAGACCGTCATGCCCAGCCCCGACGAGCCAAAAACCGCCGTGGTGCTGCTCGACATCCGCGAGCACACTCCTGAACATGAACACGCCGTGCACCTGAAGCTGGCCGAGCGGCTGGCGGCGCTGCTGGGGATCGAGCACATCGAGCACCCGGCGACGCGGCAAGGCGCCCACTGCTTCTACTATATGCCTACCGACACACTGATCGATGCTCACCAGCAGCACGAACTGCCCATACGCAGCGACCAGGACCTGTTTGGCGGCAAGGTCAGCCAGCCCTACATGGCGACCAAAGCCATCTCCCACCCTCTGCCCGCCGGCGGCAATTCCCCTGCCGGCTGGACCGACAGTTTTGCCCGCCAGGCCAGTGACGCCCTGCTGCGCGGCTATAGCGTGTTTTCCAAGGCCGATGCCAGGCATGCCGCCAGCTTGCTGCTGCGCGATGGGCCGGTGCGGGTAAAGCCGGTGCTGGCCAAGGCCGGCCGCGGCCAAACGGTGATAGACCACATTGAGCAGCTCGAACCCCTGCTCCAGCAGATGGATGACCACCAACTTGGGGTTTGGGGCCTGGTTCTGGAGGAAAACCTCGTTGAAGTACAGACCCTCAGCGTTGGCCAGGTTCGCGTCGCGGGGATGACCCTGAGCTACCACGGCACGCAGCAGTTGACCCGCGACAACCAAGGTTGCGAAGTATACGGCGGCTCCGACCTGATCGTGGTGCGCGGGGGTTACGACGCCTTGCTGCAGTTGCCGCTGGAGGATCACCTGCGCTTGGCGGTCACCCAGGCGATGGCATATGAACAGGCCGCCGAGCAGCATTTCCCCGGTTTTATTGCCTCGCGCCGCAACTACGACATTGCCCGCGGGCGCAACCCGCAAGGCCACCTGCGCAGCGGCGTGCTCGAACAATCGTGGCGCATCGGCGGCGCCAGCAGCGCCGAGGTGCTGGCATTGCAGGCGTTCCGCGACGAGCCGAGCCTGCAGCGGCTGCGTGCCTCCACCCATGAAATATTTGGCGCTGCGCAACTGCCCGCCGACGCCACGCTCTTTTATCAAGGGGACGACAGTGAACTTGGACAGCTCAGCAAATTCGCGCGGATCCGCGAACATGACCATCGAGAGTGAAAACATCGACCTGCAAGTGCAAGGTGAGAGCATCGCCTGCACCCTGGTCAGCCCCGGCAGCCGCATGCCTGGGATCTTGTTCGTGCATGGCTGGGGCGGCAGCCAGCAGCGCGACCTGGCGCGGGCCCGACAGATCACCGGGCTAGGTTGTGTGTGCATGACCTTCGACCTGCGCGGCCACGAGAAAACCGCAAGCCAGCGGCTGACGGTCACGCGCGAACAGAACCTCGACGACCTGCTGGCCGCGTACGATCTGCTGGCCAACCACCCCTCCGTCGACCCTGCAGCGATTGCAGTTATCGGCAGCAGTTACGGCGGTTATCTGGCGACCTTGCTGACTGCTCGGCGTGCAGTGAAGTGGCTGGCGCTACGGGTGCCGGCATTGTACTGGGACGATGAATGGAACATGCCCAAGCAAAGCCTCGACCGCCAACGCCTGAACGACTACCGCCAACGTGCGCTGAGCCCAAGCGACAACCGGGCTCTGGCGGCCTGCGCCGAGTTCAGCGGCGACGTACTGCTGGTGGAATCGGAACAGGATGACTATGTGCCGCACAGCACGCTGATGAGCTATCGCTCGGCGTTCGGCAGTGCGCACTCGCTGACCCACCGCATCGTCGACGGCGCCGACCATGCGCTTTCCAGCGAACAGAGCCAGAAGGCCTACAGCGCGATGCTCACGGCCTGGATCAGCGAAATGGTCATCGGCGCCCGGCTCGACCGCTACCCGCATTATGCGCCTTGGTATGCCTGAGCCGTGCCGACCTGGCAATGTAGCCCGCCATCAGCGCCACGCACCAGGCTGCGCAGAGCCTGGTAGGCGGCGAAGTTCACCCCGCGCGCCTGATGCTGACGCAGCAATGCCATGAAAGGCTCCTCGACGAACGCATGCGAGGCTGCAGCCCACGCGGTGCGCGAACGCCACTGCAAATACTGTAAAACCCTGCAGCCGTCCTCGCTGGCCTGGACACTCACCCCTTCCAGCCCCTCGCAGCGCTGCGCCAACTGCTCGCTGCGCGACACCAATGCCTGGGCCAGCGCCGCCTGACGCTCCGGCGGCACGTCATATTCGATCATTTGGGTGAACCACAGGGAATGGGCGTAGTGCGACATGGTCCGTCTCCTCGCTTGGGGCAGTTGCAGCCAATTGGCGGGCAGGGTAAAACCTCTAGCTAACTCAAGGTCAAGGACAATCTGCATGAAGACGCCCCCAGGTGAAGAACGAATGCTCAGTGTTGGCCAATTGGCGGCACGCAGCGGTGTGGCGGTGACCGCCCTGCACTTCTACGAAACCAAGGGGCTGATCCACAGCACGCGCAACAGCGGCAATCAGCGCCGCTACCCCCGTGCAGTGCTGCGCAGGGTTGCGGTGATCAAGACCGCGCAGCGCCTAGGCATCCCGTTGGCCGAAATTGCCCAGGCGCTGGCCGCCTTGCCCCGCGACCACACGCCAAGCGCCGAGGACTGGCAACACCTGTCGCTGCACTGGCGTGCCGATCTTGACCGGCGAATAGAAGAAATGACCATGTTGCGCGACCAGCTCGATGGCTGCATCGGCTGCGGCTGCCTGTCACTCAAGGAATGCCCGCTGCGCAACTATCACGACCGTCTGGCCGAGCACGGCCCTGGGCCACATCCGGCCTGAGCAGCCCAGGCTCAGATCACCACGTTGCGTACAAACCGCACGGGCGTCTGGCCATCATTGCGATAGGCGTAGCGGCAGTCGCTGGCAAACACGTGAAACTGGCCGCTCTGCAGATGGTGTTCAGTGCCCTCGATCAGCAAGGTCAATTGCCCCTCGCTGACGTAGATCTGTTCGCTCCAACCTGCCGCATCGGCTTCGCTGAGGTAGTACTCGCCAGGGGCCAAGGTCCACTCCCACAGCTCGACTTCACGCCGCGCCGGACTGCGCCCAAGCAACATCGCGCGGCTGCCAGGCTGCTCTCCGGCCCAGGCCAGTTCGTCGATGCGGCTGAGGTCACGCTGATCAGGCGCCTGAATCAAGGTGCTGAAGGCCACATCGAGGGCGTCGGCGATCAGGTCCAAGGTGGTAAGGCTCACGTTGTTCTCGCCGGCCTCGATGGCCACCAGCATGCGCCGACTGACCCCGGAGCGCTCGGCCAGCGCCGTCTGGCTCAGCCCGGCATCACCACGCAGGCGGCGTACGTTCTGGCTGACGTGTTGCAGCACCGAGGCGCGGTGCGCGGAGTCTTTGTGCACTATATTGCTCACAGGCTGGAGTTTGCGCAGTATACTGCCCACTTTGCGGCGAATTGTGCGCCGCCCCAGCCGAGCACGCAAGCGCATGAGCCAGACCATCCCGGGCAAACCCACCGTCACCTTTCGCCTGAGCAAGGCCGAACTGGTGCTGGTGTTCATCACCATGCTCTGGGGCGGCACTTTCCTGATCGTGCACAATGTCATGACCGTGAGCGGGCCGATGTTTTTCGTCGGTTTGCGCTTTGCCGCGGCCGCCCTGTTTGTCGGCGCATTGTCCACTCGCGCCTTGCCAGGCCTGACGCTTACCGAACTCAAGGCCGGGATGCTCATCGGCGTCACTATCATGCTGGGCTATGGCCTGCAGACCATGGGCCTGCAAACCATCAACAGTAGCCAGTCGGCGTTCATTACCGCACTCTATGTGCCCTTCGTGCCACTGCTGCAATGGCTGGTGTTGGGGCGCCGACCAGGGCTGATGCCAAGCCTGGGTATCTGCCTGGCGTTCGTCGGCCTGATGCTACTGGCCGGCCCTGAAGGCGGCACCTTGCATTTCAGCGAAGGCGAAGTGGTCACGCTGGTCAGCGCCGTGGCAATTGCCGCCGAAATCATCCTGATCAGCCGCTATGCCGGCAAAGTGGATGTACGCCGGGTGACCGTGGTGCAACTGGCGACAGCGTCGGCGCTGGCGTTTCTGATGATCGTGCCGACCCAGGAGCGCTTGCCCGATTTCTCCTGGCTGCTGCTGGCCAGCGCTCTTGGCCTGGGGGCGATGAGCGCGGTGATCCAGGTAGCGATGAACTGGGCACAGCGATCCGTCTCCCCTACCCGCGCGACGTTGATCTACGCAGGCGAGCCTGTCTGGGCCGGGGTAGTCGGTCGTATCGCCGGCGAGCGCCTGCCCGGCGTCGCCTTGTTCGGCGCGTTGTTGATCGTGCTGGCGGTAGTGGTCAGTGAACTGAAGGTGCGCCGGCAGGGTAACCCGGGCACCGCAGAGGACGAGCAAGCGCGTCAGCGCGAGGCTGGGTAGTCCTGCGATCGATACGCCAAGCCTGGCGCCGGTCGTGCATTCCTTCACCGTGCTTTGTAAAAAACTGTTATAAAAAAACAGCTTGTCACAGCATATTTGTAGGATTTCGCAACCGCTTGCGTGTTGGTGATACCTCCCCCGGCACGTATGATCCTTGGCAAACCTTCCAGATCAAACCGCTATGTCATTGATTGTGCTATTGCTTCTGCCCTTCGTAGGCAGCTGCCTGGCGGCCGTCCTGCCGCACAACGCACGTAACGCCGAGTCCATTCTTGCCGGGCTCGTGGCCTTGGTCGGCACTGTCCAGGTCGCGTTGCTGTATCCGCAAATTGCCGATGGCGGCGTTATCCGCGAAGAAATCCTCTGGTTGCCGAGCCTGGGCATGAATCTGGTGCTGCGCATGGACGGCTTCGCGTGGCTGTTCAGTTTGCTGGTGCTGGGCATCGGCACCTTGGTGTCGCTGTACGCCCGCTACTACATGTCGCCGCAAGACCCAGTGCCGCGGTTCTTCGCGTTCTTCCTGGCGTTCATGGGCGCCATGTTGGGTGTGGTGATCTCTGGCAACCTCATTCAGTTGGTGTTCTTCTGGGAACTCACCAGCCTGTTCTCGTTTCTGCTGATCGGTTACTGGCACCACCGCGCCGATGCGCGCCGCGGCGCCTATATGGCGCTAATGGTCACCGGGGCGGGCGGTCTGTGCCTGCTGGTCGGCGCCCTGCTGCTTGGCCATGTGGTCGGCAGCTATGACCTGGACAAGGTGCTCGCAGCTGGCGACACCGTTCGCCAGCACGCGCTGTACCCGGTGCTGCTGCCACTGATCCTGATCGGCGCGCTGAGCAAGAGCGCGCAGTTTCCGTTCCACTTCTGGCTACCTCACGCCATGGCTGCGCCCACGCCGGTGTCGGCTTACCTGCACTCGGCGACGATGGTCAAAGCCGGCGTATTTCTGCTGGCGAGGCTGTGGCCGGTGCTCTCGGGTAGCGAGGAATGGTTCTGGATCGTTGGCGGTGCTGGCGCCGCCACGTTGCTGCTTGGCGCCTTCGCCGCCATGTTTCAGAACGACCTCAAAGGCTTGCTGGCGTATTCCACCATCAGCCATCTGGGCCTGATCACACTGCTGCTGGGCCTGAACAGCCCCCTGGCCGCCGTCGCCGCCGTGTTTCACATCCTCAACCACGCCACGTTCAAGGCCTCGCTGTTCATGGCCGCAGGCATCATCGACCACGAGAGCGGCACCCGCGACATACGCCGCCTGAGCGGGTTGTTCCGGTTGATTCCGTTCACTGCCACATTAGCCATGGTCGCCAGTGCCTCAATGGCAGGCGTGCCTTTGATGAACGGTTTCCTCTCCAAGGAAATGTTCTTTGCCGAGACCGTATTCATCAGTTCCACTGCCTGGGTCGAAGCAGCGCTGCCAGTAATCGCCACACTGGCGGGGACTTTCAGCGTTGCCTACGCGCTACGTTTCACCGTCGATGTGTTCTTCGGCCCCCCCGCGAAAGACTTGCCGCACATCCCCCACGAACCGCCACGCTGGATGCGCGCACCGGTCGAGCTGCTGGTGCTGACTTGCCTGGTGGTGGGTATTTTCCCGGCGCAATCAGTCGGGCCATTGCTGGCGGCGGCGGCATTGCCGGTAGTCGGCGGCACGCTCCCCGAGTACAGCCTGGCTATCTGGCACGGCTGGAATGCGCCGTTGATCATGAGCCTGGTGGCCATGTGCGGCGGCGTGGTGCTTTATCTGCTACTGCGCAAGCAACTGCGCCTGGGCCGCTTCCCCTACCCGCCATTGATCGAGCGCTTCAACGGCAAGCGCTTGTTCGAGCATGGCCTGGTGCGCCTGATGCTGCTGGCCCGGCACATCGAGGACCGGCTGACCTCACGGCGCCTGCAGATGCAGCTGTTCATGCTGGTGCTGGCGGCGTTCCTGGCAGGCCTCACCCCTCTGCTGTACAGCGGCCTGAGCTGGGGCGATCGCCCCAAGATTCCGGGGTCCGGCGTGTTCGTCGCGCTATGGCTGATCGCCATTGCCTGCGCCATCAGCGCCGCCTATCAAGCCAAGTATCACCGCCTGGCCGCGCTGATCATGGTCAGCGTGTGCGGCCTGATGACCTGCATCACTTTCGTCTGGTTCTCCGCCCCTGACCTTGCGCTGACCCAGTTGGCGGTCGAGGTGGTCACAACAGTGCTCATCCTGCTTGGCCTGCGGTGGCTGCCACGGCGGCTCGAGGGGGTTTCACCACTGCCAGGCAGCCAGGACCGCGCACGCCTGCGCCGGCTGCGCGACCTGGTGCTGGCGGTGCTGGTCGGCGGCGGCATGGCCCTGCTGTCTTACGCCATGCTGACGCGCCCGACGCCAAACGTCATTTCGTCGTTCTACCTCAGCCGCTCGCTGCCTGAAGGTGGCGGCACCAATGTCGTCAATGTGATGCTGGTCGACTTCCGCGGCTTCGACACCCTGGGTGAAATCACCGTACTGGTTGCCGTGGCGCTGACCGTCTTCGCCCTGTTGCGCCGCTTCCGCCCCCCGAAAGAAAGCATGCAGTTGCCCGCCCAGCAACGCCAGCTGGCGCCAGATGTGGTCACTGACCTGGTCAACCCACGCCATGCCACCGACACGGCGCTAGGCTTCATGATGGTGCCAGCAGCGCTGGTGCGCCTGCTGCTGCCGATTGCCCTGCTGGTGTCGATGTACCTGTTCATGCGCGGCCACAACCAGCCAGGCGGCGGCTTTGTCGCAGGCTTGGTGATGTCGGTGGCGTTCATCCTGCAATACATGGTCGCTGGCACCCAATGGGTCGAGGCGCAGATGAGCCTGCGCCCGCTACGCTGGATGGGTACCGGGCTGCTCTGCGCCACCCTCACCGGTGCCGGCGCCATCCTGCTTGGCTACCCGTTCCTGACCACCCACACCGCCCATTTGAACCTGCCGCTGCTGGGCGATCTGCACGTGGCCAGCGCGCTGTTCTTCGACATTGGCGTTTACACAGTGGTGGTCGGCTCGACGCTGCTTATCCTGACCGCACTGGCGCACCAGTCGGTGCGCGCTTATCGTCCTGGCAATCCTGCCAAGCCCAGCCAAGCAGGAGCCGCCTGATGGAAGAAGTCATCGCAGTCGCCATCGGCGTACTGGCCGCCTCCGGGGTGTGGTTGATCCTGCGCCCACGGACCTACCAGGTGATCATGGGCCTGTGCCTGCTGTCGTACGGGGTCAACCTGTTCATCTTCAGCATGGGTAGCCTGTTCATCGGCAAGGAGCCGATCATCAAGGACGGCGTAACCCAGGACCTGCTGCACTACACCGACCCGCTGCCACAGGCACTGGTGCTCACCGCAATCGTCATCAGCTTTGCCATGACCGCGTTGTTCCTGGTGGTGATGCTGGCCTCGCGCGGGCTGACCGGTACTGACCACGTTGACGGCCGGGAGCGTGATGAATGAACGGCATGAGCCAACTGATCATCGCCCCCATCCTGCTGCCCTTGATCACTGCGGCACTGATGCTGCTGATTGGCGAGAAACACCGCTGGCTGAAGGCACGGCTCAACCTGCTGTCCACCTTTGCCGGCCTTGGCATCGCTGTATCGTTGCTGTTATGGGTGCGTAGCCAGGGGCAAGCCGAGTCCATTGGCGTGTACCTGCCCGGCAACTGGCCAGCGCCGTTCGGCATCGTGCTGGTGGTCGACCACCTCAGCGCGCTGATGCTGGTGCTCACTGGCATCGTCGGCAGTTGCGCCATGCTGTTCGCCCGAGCCCGCTGGGACGGCGCTGGCGCCAGCTTCCACGCGCTGTTCCAGATCCAACTGATGGGCTTGTACGGCGCCTTCCTCACCGCCGACCTGTTCAATCTGTTCGTGTTTTTCGAAGTGTTGCTGGCGGCCTCCTACGGCCTGCTGTTACACGGCTCGGGGCGGGCGCGGGTAAGGGCAGGCCTGCATTACATCGCCGTCAACCTGTTTGCCTCCTCGCTGTTTCTGGTGGGCGCGGCCATGCTCTACGGGGTTACCGGCACCCTGAACATGGCCGACCTGGCCCTGAAAATACCGCTGGTACCTGAAGGCGACCGTGGCTTGCTGCATGCCGGCGCTGCGATTCTGGCCATGGCGTTTCTGGCCAAGGCCGGTATCTGGCCGCTGAACTTCTGGCTGGTTCCGGCCTATTCATCGGCCTGCGCACCGGTGGCCGCGTTGTTTGCGATCATGACCAAGGTTGGGCTATATGCCGTGCTGCGCCTGTGGAGCCTGCTGTTCTCCGGCCAGGCAGGGGCGTCTGCGCATTTTGGCGGCGACTGGCTGGTCTATGGCGGGCTGGCAACGCTTGCGGTGGCGGCGGTGTCGATCCTTGCCGCGCAGCGCCTGGAGCGCATGGCAGCGCTGAGCATCCTGGTATCGGCTGGCACGTTGCTAGCTGCCATCGGGTTCGGCCAGTCGGTTCTGACCGGGGCCGCGCTGTTCTACTTGGCAAGCTCCACCCTGGCACTGTGCGCACTGTTTTTGCTGGCCGAGTTGATCGAGCGCTCGCGCTCAGCCAATGAAGCGCCCCTTGAAGATGAAGAAGGCGCGATGCCGCCTCTTCTCGAATCACTGCACCCGCCGAAGGGCATCAACCTGGACGATGAGCAAAAGGCAGTAATTGGCCAGATCATCCCGTGGACCATGGCATTTCTCGGCCTGAGCTTTATCGCCTGCGCCCTGCTGATCATCGGCATGCCGCCGCTGTCGGGGTTCATCGGCAAGCTCAACCTGATCAGCGCACTGTTCAATCCATTGGGCCTGGGCGTACCGCGCGAGCAGCCTCTCGGGGCTGCCGGCTGGGCCCTGGTGAGCATGCTGGTGCTGTCGGGCATGGCGTCGCTGATTGCCTTTGGCCGCGTGGGCATCCAGCGCTTCTGGAAGCCCGAGGAGCGCCCGTCGCCGCTACTGCGTGCCTATGAATGCCTGCCGGTCGCGGTGTTGCTCGGCTTGTGTATCTTCCTCAGCCTCAAGGCCGAACCGCTGCTGCGCTACACCCAGGACACCGCCGCCGGCTTGCAGGCGCCTGAGGACTATATCAACGCGGTGATGGCCACACGGCCGCTGCCTGGGCCCACCACCGCCAAGAGCGAGGTGCAGCCATGAACCGCTTGTTCCCCGCGCCGCTGCTGTCGGTGGCTCTGTTTGTTCTGTGGCTGCTGCTCAACCTGTCCGTCAGCCCTGGCAACCTGCTGCTGGGCGCCGCACTGGGCGTGCTTGCGCCGATCCTGATGGCGCCGCTACGGCCGCAGCACGCCCATATACGGCGCCCGCTGGTTGTTACGCGGCTGATCGCCAGGGTTGGGCTGGATGTCATCGTGTCCAACCTACTGGTGGCCCGGGGCGTACTGCGCGCAGGCAGCCGCCCGCCCCGCTCGGCATTCGTCCATATTCCGCTGGCGATGCGCGACGCACACGGCCTGGCAGCGCTGTCGATGATCACCACGGTGGTGCCCGGTACGGTCTGGTCAGAGCTTGCCCTGGACCGTAGCGTGCTGTTGCTGCACGTGTTCGACCTGGAAGACGAAGCGGCCTTCATCGAGCATTTCAAGCACACCTACGAACGCCCGCTGATGGAGATCTTCGAATGAGCGGCCTGCTTGCCAACGCCATTCTTGCCAGCCTGTTCATCTTTGCCACGGCCATGGCCCTGGCACTGATCCGGCTGTTTCGCGGCCCGTCGGCCCAGGACCGAGTGCTGGCACTGGACTACCTGTACATCCTGGCCATGCTGATGATGCTGGTGCTAGGCATACGCTATGCCAGTGACACCTACTTCGAGGGGGCGCTGCTCATTGCACTGTTCGGCTTCGTCGGGTCGTTCGCCTTGGCCAAATTCCTGCTGCGCGGCGAGGTAATCGAATGAACGGAGCAGTTCAACTGCCGTTTTGGCTTGAGTTCTCGGTAGCAGCCCTGTTGCTGATTGGCAGCCTGTTCGCGCTGATCGGCGCGCTTGGCCTGGTACGGCTGAAAGATTACTTCCAGCGCATGCACCCGCCAGCCCTGGCTTCCACCATCGGTGCGTGGTGCGTGGCACTGGCGTCGATCCTGTATTTTTCGGCGCTCAAGCAAAGCCCTGTCTTGCACGCTTGGCTGATCCCGATCCTGCTGTCGATCACGGTGCCGGTGACCACCCTGCTGCTGGCACGGGCTGCGCTGTTTCGCAAGCGCACCTCCGGGGAAGCGGTGCCGGACGAAGTCAGTAGCGGCAATGACCGCGGTAACTGACGTTCACCCCTGGCTCAGGCGCTGCAGTTCACGGCGCACCATGGCCGCAAACGGCGGCGGGCTCAGCTGATAGATCTGCCCCGCTACCCACGCCAGCCAGTCGCCTTGCAGCTCATCGCGGCGCGCCAGCAGGCGCTCGGCCTGCTGCACAGCCTGGGCCTGGTACTGACGATGCAGGTCCGCCCGCGAACCCCGAGGTAGCGGCTCGCTCACTCGCTGGCCTTGAAGGTCGTCAGCTCGCCTTTGCGCCATTTGGCGACTTTGCCGGTTACGGCCTTGAGCAACTTGCCCAGGCCCTCTGGCACTTGCTGGTGCGCTGCGAACACCAACATCACACCGTGGCCCTCGCGGAACACGATGCCATCGCCCTCGGGCACCGAAACGAACGCGTAGTCGCCCTGCCCATACACATTGAACTTGATATCGCGATAACGCAGTTCCAGCTTGCCGCCTTCACGGCTGGGCAGCACCGCGGCTCGGAAGTGGTCGCCAACCTTCAGCTCAAGGCGTGGCTTGTCATCGACCACCAGCGCCTCTTCGGTGTCGATTTCGGCCATGTACAGCCCGTCAGGGCTTTGCTCGGTGACGTAGACGAAACGACCTTGAAACAGCTTTACCAGCTTGGCGCGCAAATCGCCCAGGGCGAACAACGCATGGGTATCAAGAGTACTGACTGCCAATGAAAACTCCTCACATCAATAGCATGCGGCCACTCCCCTGCGCCTGCTGCGCGGAGGTGACCATCACTTCAAGTCAAAGACCCGGGAACCACGCGACAAAGACTCCAACCAACGCAGTCGGCACGGCAACCGGAAATTGTTCTCCAGTCCATCGCCTTGTTGCGCGGGGTACTCTTGGGCGTGATTCGGTATCAGGGATACGTCATATCTGACGGAAAATCGGCCAGCAGAGATGCGGCAGACTGCGTCAGCGCTGTTGGCATGACGGGCCGCGATCTACATATACGTATTACAGGGGAGCAAATATGCACGAAAACAGTGAAATCCGTCGAGAGCCACGACACATTTCATGTGCTGCCAGGCCTCGATTCATCGTTATTCCGGCCGGCATCGCGTTTTTTCACGTCGCCGACAGCGACACCGGCAGGGTGCTCGGCTTTCGCAGGCGCCATCAGGACGCCTGCGAGCTGGCCCGTCATCTTGAGCGATGAGGGCTTAGCCAAGCCCGGACTCGGGCCGATAGCCCAGGCGCAAGCCACCCCAGTGGCGGCCCTTGACCATGATCGGCACCGACAGGTCGTGCATCAGCTCACCGGTGTCGCGGGTGTAGGTTTGCAGTAGCACCCGTTGTTGGTGGCTGCCGCAGCGAACCCCGGTACGGTCATCGAAGATGCGCTTGCTGCGGTTATGCGCCGTGTCATGCACCGTATCGCCCGTCAGCGGCTGATTGAACGCGCTGTTATGGGTGGGCACATAGCCCTGCTGGGTGCAAGCGATGGCGTAGACCAGGCCGTCATGCTGGCTCAGCAGCGGCTCCTGAATCGACGGCAGTACCGTGTCGGTGTAATGATCGAAGCAGGTGGTAAAGCGTGGCGGCTGCATACCCTGGATAGGCCGGTACTGGCGGTCGAACAGGTCTTCCAGCGTTACCCTGCCCTGTTCGACATCAGCCTCGAAACGCTCGGCAATCTGCCGCGCGCCCGCCTGGGCCAGCTCGAACACGCGCTGGTGATAGGCATCGAGCCCCACCTCGGCCAGGCGCTCGCTGAGGCTTTCGACCTGCCCTTCCATTTGCACCGCGGCCTTGGCCAGGCGCCGAGTCTGCTGATCGCTGACTTGCAGGTCGCTGCGCACCTGGGCCACCGCCTGGAACAGGGTATCGAGCTGGGTACGGTTATTCTCGGTGCCATCGGCAATTTCGCTCACCTGGCCCTCGACACTGGCCGCCAGCCCTGCGATCTGCGCCAGCTGCGCGCCGGTTTCTTCCACCTGCACAACGCCACTGCCCAAATCGTCAGCCAACTCGCGTATCTGCGCAACGACCTGCGCGGTGCGCGCCTGGATGTCTGCCACCATTTGCCCGACCTCCTCGGTGGCGCTGGCAGTGCGCCCGGCCAGCCCACGCACCTCATCGGCCACCACGGCGAAGCCGCGGCCATGGTCGCCGGCACGGGCCGCTTCGATGGCCGCGTTCAATGCCAGCAGGTTGGTCTGGCTGGCAATGGATTGAATGACCAAGGTCACTCGGGCAATGTCTTCACTGCGCTGATGCAGCGCTTCGATCAGTTCGCGGCTGGAGCTTGCGCGCACGCTGAGGTCGCGCATGCGCTGGATCGACTCAGCCAGCACCGCGCTGCCGGTCACGCTGCTGCCGTGGGCCGACCGCGCAGCTTCCAGCGCCTGCTGGCTGAGCCTGGCGCTGGCCTGCTCGGTAACGATCATGACTTCGGCACTGCCGACAATTTCTTGTGCGGCGCCCAACTGCGACTCAACCCGCGCCGCCAGTTGCTGCACGGCATGGGCCACCGAGGCTGCCGACAGGGCATTGTGGCTGGTGCCTCGGGCCAGCTGGCGGATCAGTTCATCGTGGGCCGATGGCGCCGGCTGGGCGACAGTGGGTGAGGCCTGGCGCACTCGCGGCAGCCACAGCACCAATAGTGCCACGGGTATGGCAAGGTAGAGCGCCCCTTCGACAAAGGCACTGGCGCACAACAGTGCGCACATCGCAACGCCCTGCAAAACGGCAAGGTTACGTGCAGACGCCGGGCGCGGCAGCTCGGCAGCCGGCAGAGTTCCTTCTCGCATCATCGGGTGATCCATCCGCATGTCGTTATTGTGACGCCATTAAACGCCACTACAACGCCACTATCCATACTTCCTTGGATGTAAGGCGGTCACGCTTGATGCAAGGCAAGAAAACACAAAGGCCCCAGGGATCGCTCCATGGGGCCTCGTGTACAGCGGACCGGTCAGATTTGGCGCTGATGGCGGTCGAGCTGTTCGTGGCGTTCCTGCGCTTCGATGCAGTACTTGGTGGTCGGGCTGATCAGCAGACGCTGCAGGCCGATAGGCTCACCGCTGTCATCACACCAGCCAAAGCTTTCGTCGCCGATACGGCCGAGGGCCATTTCCAGCTGCGGCAGCAGGCGTTGATCGCGCTCGATGGCGTTCACCAGCCAGTGCCGCTCCTCTTCGACCGAAGCCACGTCCGCCGGGTCGGACGGAGTGTCCAGGCTCTCGATGGTGCTGCGGCTCAGCTCGATGCGCTCATGGGTTTCGACTTTCATCGCCT
The DNA here is from genome assembly GCF_014268805.2 of Pseudomonas farsensis. Taxonomy (GTDB): domain Bacteria; phylum Pseudomonadota; class Gammaproteobacteria; order Pseudomonadales; family Pseudomonadaceae; genus Aquipseudomonas; species Aquipseudomonas farsensis. Next base: position 1,229,793 of record NZ_JABWRF020000001.1, on the reverse strand, counting down.
GCAACAGCGCGGTGAAGAACGCCAACTGTTCGGCATTCATGTAGTCATCGGCCGACATGGCCAGCAACTGTTCCTTGGTCATCGATTTCTCTATGAAAAAATGTGCATTGGGCGTTTCGGGTGCCATCGGCGACGCATCACCGACCGCGGAATTTTTCAAGCGCCAATCGGCACTCTTTTACAGGGGGCGGCAGTCTAAGGTGCCGGGCGACATGGGGCAACATAAATGACAGCGCTTCTGACCGAATACCGCCTATTTCACCCCCCGGTCGGCGTTAACCGGCTAGCACCAAGGGCAGGCAGAACCGGCATCTGATGGCGCTTTACCCGCAATGGATAGAGCCCATGAACGATAACCTGCACCAACGCCTGGCCCAACTCAGCGCCCTCGATTGCCAGGTCGCCAAACGCTTCAACCAACGCCCTGTGCTGCTCGATACCGCCGCAAACCTGCTGATGGAGCAATGGCAGAGACGCCAACGCGGCAGCTCGCACAACCTGCGCACGCTTTACCTTGCCACCCCCACAGTGGACGGTGACCTGTGGGTTCGCCCGCTGGCCGAGGTGCTGGTCGAGCGGTATTGCCAAGGTGAAACCTTGAACCTTACCGCCCAAGCCGACTTCGTCACTGCCACCCCTCAGCCCGACCAGGCTGCGCAAGTGGACATCGACCTGCATGCATTGGAGGTGCTGATCAACGAAACCGCGCCGGTGCTGCTTGAGGCCTATCGCGAGAACTTGACCGCGTTCTGGAGTGAATTCAACGCAAGCGGCGAAACACCGTGGCAGTGGTACGCAACCTTTCTGCGCGGGCAACTGGACACCAGCATTCGCGCCAGCACGCACCTGCCGAGCGCAGCCCAGGCCGCAGCGAAAATGGTCCATGACTACCCCAGCGCCGCCGAACGCAGCACATGGCCTAACACCCAGGGCTTGAGCGTAGCGCGGCTGAGCATCGATTTTTCTGCCGACGGCGAACTGGACGTCGACCTCACAAGCGCCCTGCTGATCGAGCGTAGCGAAGAAGGCCCATCGCCCCAGGTAGTCTTGGTGTTCACCCTCACCGGCCGGCTGCTCAGCTTCACCTCGCGCGAGGCGATGCTCGCTGCGCTCAGCCGCAGCTGGCCTGAGGATGCCGTCGCCAGCCCGCGCCAGGTCAACATCGAGCCCCTGGCAGAGGACGTGTTCGAAACCATGGCCGGCGGCGTACTGGACCAGCAGCTGCACCTTATCGAACAGATCAGCGCTTCGTACCGCAGCCGCGCCCAGGCCGTTGCCCTGGGCCTGGACCTGGATCGCCTCAGCTCGATGATCGAGCAATGCGACAAAAATGAGGCAAGCCGCCGCGAACCACTGTCCCGGCAATTGCCAGAATGGCTACGCAATGCGTCGAGCCAGTCGCTGCTGCGCTACAGCAACCTGCTCATTGACGTCGCCCAGGGCTATCACGACAGCGACGGGCGCTTTTGGCTGGACGACGTCGACACCGCCGAGGCTTTCGTCAACCGGCAACTGGCCGCGCGTTTCAGCGTTGACCACCAGAGCAGCACACCTGCGCCGGAAACCGTTGAAGTGGTCAACTACGTGGTCACCGCTGCGGCGCTGCCAGGTGCCGAAGGGGCCGTGGTGTCTGGGGCGGTCGAGCCCGTTACCTATTCCCTCGCCCAGCTTGCAATCGCCAACATCGGGCTACTCAAACCTGGCCGGGTAGAACTGCGCTCGACCACCGACACACCGCTGCCTGATTGGCTGAACGAAACCTACATAAGGCGCCTGGTCAGCGAGCTCGATGCCGCCACCCGCTACCCAGCCATGCTGCGGGCGAAGCTGCTCGACGCTAAAGACGAACGCGCCGTCCGCGAGCGGTTGCTGGCCGAGCAACTGCAGTCGCAGTTGCCTGCCCTGGCCATGGAGTTGCATATGCGCGGCAAGCTCGACGATGGCGACGCCGCACGCCGCATCAGCGAGCTGTTCACCGCTGATGCCGGGCAACGCTGGGTGATGCGCGCGCTTGGCTTCATCAAGGCCCCTGGCGCTGACATCGACCACCCGCGCAATACCTGGTTGATCGAGGCGCAGCATCCGGGGGCCGGCCCGGTCCTGCTGTACAGACCACTGCATGAGGACTCGCTGCTGTCCTTCCGTGATCGCCTGGCGCTGTTCGTCGCCATCAGCACGCCAGGCGACTTGCAGGCGGACATTCTGGAACGTTTGCCAGCCGAAGACCGGCGTTTCTATAACCATGGGGGCTTCCAGGAACCGCACCTGTTCGTGCCGCTGGATGACACCAGCGCAATCCCCTTCGGCACACCTGCCCCGGCCCGCATAGCGGTCAACGATGCGTTACTGGCGCCGGCCAAAGGCCTGTATCTGGCCTGCGTAAATGAAGCCATCGCGCGGTTTTCCGAACACGCCACCAGCACTGCGCAAGCCCGCTGGGACAGCTGGAAAACCCTCGGCTGGCTGCTGTTTAACAGTTTGTTGCCACTGGCGGGCAGCACCCTTGGCAAAGTGGCCTGGCTTGCTCAGATGGAAGTGGCACTGGCCGAGTACGTCAACACAGATGCCGAAAGCGACCCGCTGCAACACCGGCTGACGATGATCAACCTGCTGCTGAACATCGCCATGCTGCTGTTTACTCACTCGATGTTCCGCCTGCAGCTGGAACACGGCGAGGTGATCGAGCCTGAAGTCGAACCCGCGCTCCCCGCTACCCCCAATGAGCCCGTGCCCGCGCTGACAGTGAGCACCACTGACAGCATGACCCACCTGGACTTCAGCTGGACCAGTGCCGGCCAACAACTTGGCGCCGTGCACCGCGCCGCACTGGATGCGCTTCAGGCCAGCGTCAAAGCCGAGGTGCTCAGCTCGCCTATTGAAGTGGGCAACCTGCGCGGCCTTTACCTGTATGGGGCCAGCGCGTACACACTGCTCGATGGCAAGGTATTCGAGGTCGCGCTGGACCGTACTCAGGACAAGGCGCGTATCATGGGCCCAGACAAGAGCCTGGGGCCTTGGCTGCGCATGGATGAGGCTGGCCGCTGGCAATTGGACCTGCATCTGCGCCTGCGCGGGGGGCAACCACTGTCCAGCAGACTGCGCAAGTTGGCGCTGGACAAAAACGCTGCCATGGAGACGGTCAACGGGCAACTAAAAGCCGAAAAAGAGCTCATGGATGCCAAACACAAGGAAATGCAGACCATAGATAATCTGGTCGGTGCCAGCAGCGATGATGCCACCTTGCAGCGCCTGCAAACCAAGATGCAGGCGATTTCGGTGTTCTGGAATACGCATCTGGAACACCTCAAGCAGCGCAACCAACTGCAGCCCGTCAAAGACTTCAAGCAGGTGCACGCGTACGCCCTGTACCAGGACGGCTATTGCCAACGCACGTTGCACAAGATCCTTCACGAGCGCTATCGCCCGCAACGCGAGCAACTGTTAGAGATTGGCCGCCAACAACAGCGCGGGGTAGAACTCACCGCAAGCGATGTCCGCATCGTCAAAGAGCGCCTGGACAACATCGCCCCCCTGCTCGACGACATGCTTGCCAACAACACCGTCTTGCAGCAGATCCGCGACGAGCTGGGCAAGCTGGCCAGTACCCAGCAAGCTGACATCAAGCGCTGGCATGAACTATCTGCGACCACGCCCGCCAGCCCGACCAAGGAGCTGGTGCTGCGCTTCCTGCGCCTTGAGGGCATGCTCAACCGCGTCACCCTGGTCCATGGCATAAGCGACGAGGCGGTGCCATGGCGCAAACGATTCTGGGGCAGCATAGAGATGGCCATCGCCCAGCGCGCCCGGCTGTACAAGCTCACCGATGCCGACGAGGAAGTCAGTGCGCGGCTGCTGCGCAGCATCAGGGAGCAATTCAAGGCCGGCGAGCGGCAATTGGCGGTACTTGCATCGCTGCTGCCGGCAGAGGCCGCCCAGGCGACCCTGTTGCAGATGAAAACGGAAGTCGAATGGCTGAGCGGCCAGACCGAACATGACTTGGCCGAGCTACCGGACTACCCACCAACTTGCACACTCACGCAACTGCGAAGCAAGGTACCGGGGCTGATCGAAACCAGTGACCACGGGCTGCTACTGGCCGAACCACGCGCAGACGATGCCAATACGGTTGACGTTCCAGGCCCCGATAACAAGAGCGCCTCACGCACCTACCACCTCAAGCACGGCAGTTGGGTCGAGGTGCAGACGGCAAAGCCAGCGCAGCCGGCTGCCCCGCAGGCATCCCTCAAGCATCTGCTCAAAGGCAGCACCACCCTGCTTGCCAATGCCAATGCCGAGCTTGGCAAACTGCGCAAGAACATTACCCGCTACCTGCCGGTGGAGCTTGAAGAGTCGCTGCAGCACCACCGCGATTTGCTTGGGGCCAGGGCAAATGCCATCGAGGCGCGCCTGACCGCCGATAATGAAACCGATGAAGCCGCCCAGGGGCTCGACGCGGAAGGGGTGGCGCGCAGCTTGCGCGAATTGTCCGCAACATTGCAGACCCAAGCCACTGAACTGCGCATAGAGGCTGCGCTCAAGCAAGCGCCGCGCATGGGTGAGGTGCAGTTTCTGCTCGAGCACAAACAAGTGCAGATCCAGCCAGATCGCATGCGGGTGCTCCTGACCAAGGTTGCCGGACGCCCGGCTGACTTCATCGACGAGTACAGCATCAGCCACAACGGCCAGGTGCTGTGGTATGCGCACTTCCACTACCCGGCGCAGAATACCGCGCGAGAAGGCTTCACCGAAGGGCACCTCAAAACGGCCGAACAACGGCTGATAAAGGGCCCAGAAGTGTATTACTACGGCATCACCCACGCTGCCGCACAGAAAGTGTTCTTCAACCTCTGAAGGCCATCACGCCGGGCGTGACCATGCCGCGCCCGGCCCTCCCCTTTAGCGGTCCTTGAACTGCGCCTCGCGTTTGGCAATGAACGCGGCCATGCCTTCTTTCTGGTCTTCGGTGGCGAAGGCTGCGTGGAACACACGGCGCTCGAAACGCACGCCCTCGCTGAGGGTGACTTCGAAGGCGCGGTTGACGCTCTCCTTGACCATCATGCTCACCGGCACCGACTTGGCAGCGATGCTGGCGGCGACTTTCAGCGCCTCTTCAAGCAGCTCTGCCTGCGGTACGACGCGGGCTACAAGGCCTGCGCGCTCGGCTTCTTCAGCGCCCATCAGGCGGCCACTCAAACACAGCTCCATGGCCTTGGCCTTGCCCACCGCGCGGGTCAGGCGCTGGGTGCCACCCATGCCCGGCAGCACGCCCAGGTTGATCTCAGGCTGGCCGAACTTGGCGTTGTCGGCGGCCAGGATGAAGTCGCACATCATGGCCAGTTCACAGCCACCGCCCAGGGCAAAGCCCGACACTGCGGCGATGATCGGCTTGCGCCGGTTGGCGATGCGGTCGGCGTCGCTGAACAGGTCGTCGACGTAGATTTGCGGGTATTGCAGCTCGGCCATTTCCTTGATGTCCGCGCCAGCGGCAAAGGCTTTGGCGGAACCGGTCAACACCACGCAACCAATATTGGCATCACGCTCGAGCTGGTCGAGCGCCTGGTTGATCTCGGCGACGATCTGCGCGTTCAGCGCGTTCAGCGCCTGCGGGCGGTTGAGGGTGATCAGGCCGACCTTGCCGTGGATGTCCAGCAGGATGGTTTCGAATGCCATGCGGGTTGCTCCTTCAAAGGTTGCGCGCAATGACCATGCGCTGAATGTCACTGGTGCCTTCGTAGATCTGGCACACCCGCACGTCGCGGTAGATGCGTTCGAGCGGGAAGTCGCTCAGATAGCCATATCCGCCGAGCGTCTGCAAGGCATCCGAACAGACCTTTTCGGCCATTTCCGAGGCAAACAGCTTGGCCATCGACGCCTCCACCAGCGCCGGGCGCCCGGCATCGCGCAAGGCCGCGGCGTGCAGCACCATCTGCCGGGCAACGGCAATGCGCGTAGCCATATCGGCCAGGCGGAAGGCCACTGCCTGGTGCTCCACCAGGGGTTTGCCGAAGCTCTGGCGCTCTTTGGCGTAGTCGCGCGCCACCTCGAACGCCGCGCGGGCCATGCCCACCGACTGGGCAGCGATGCCAATACGCCCGCCCTCAAGGTTGGCCAGGGCAATCTTGTAGCCTTGGCCTTCGTCACCCAGGCGATTGGCCAGCGGCACACGGACGTTGTCAAAGACGATCTGGCAGGTATCGGAAGCATGCTGGCCCAGTTTGTCTTCAACACGCGCCACTTGGTAACCAGGGCTATCGGTGGGCACGATGAAGGCGCTGATACCGCGCTTGCCAGCCTCGGGGTCAGTGACGGCAAACACGATCACCACCCCGGCGGTCTGCCCGGAGGTGATGAACTGCTTGCTGCCAGTGAGCACGTAATGGTCGCCATCGAGCCGGGCACGCGCTTTGAGGCCGCTGGCGTCGGAACCGGCCTGGGGTTCGGTCAGGGCGAAGGCACCGAGCATGCTGCCGGTGGCCAGCGGCGTTAGAAACTGCTGTTTCTGCGCGTCCGTGCCAAAGCGCAGGATCGGCACGCAACCCACCGAGTTGTGCACGCTCATGATGGTCGAGCAGGCGCCATCGCCGGCGGCGATTTCTTCAAGGGCCATGGCATAAGCCACGTAGCCGGTGTCGCTGCCGCCCCACTGCTCCGGCACCAACATGCCAAACAGGCCCATCTCGGCCATTTCTGCGATGGCCTCCTTGGGAAAGCGGTGCTCTTTGTCCCATTGCTCGGCAAAGGGCTTCAGGCGCTCCTGGGCAAACCCGCGCACAGCGTCGGCGATCTGTTGTTGTTCGTCAGTTACCAGCATGCTTCACCTCAGTACAGGCATTCAACGGCCATGGCCGTGGCCTCGCCGCCGCCAATGCAGATGGCCGCCACGCCACGGCGCAGGTTGTTCTGGCGCAAGGCCGACAGCAGCGTCACCAGAATCCGCGCGCCCGAGGCGCCAATCGGGTGGCCCAGAGCGCACGCACCGCCATGGATGTTGACCTTGTCGTGGGGCAGGTCGAGCTGCTGCATGGCCGCCAGGGTAACCACAGCAAACGCCTCGTTGATCTCGAACAGGTCGACATCGCCAAGCGCCCAGCCGGTGCGTTGCAGCAGTTTTTCGATGGCACCGATGGGGGCTGTGGGAAACAACGCAGGCGTGTCGGCAAATGCCGCATGGCCATGGATCAGCGCCAGCGGCTTCAAGCCCCGTTGTTCCGCCTGCGAGCGGCGCATCAGCACCAAGGCAGCGGCGCCGTCGGAAATGGAACTGGAGTTGGCTGCCGTGACCGTGCCGCCCTCGCGGAACGCCGGTCGCAACTGGGCGATCTTGTCCAGCCGCGCCTTGGGCGGCTGCTCGTCGTGCTCGATCAGGCGCTGCTGCTTGCCTTCGGTCACTTGCACCGGGGCGATCTCGGCCGCAAAACGGCCACTGCTGATGGCCTGCTGGGCACGGGTCAGCGAGGCGATGGCGAAGGCGTCCTGGGCTTCACGGCTAAAGCCGCCATTCTGCGCGCAGTCCTCGGCAAAGGTGCCCATCAGGCGGCCTTTGTCATAGGCATCTTCCAAGCCATCCATGAACATATGGTCAATGACCTTGCCATGGCCCATGCGGTAGCCGCCGCGGGCCTTGTCCAGCAGATACGGAGCGTTGCTCATGCTCTCCATGCCACCGGCGACGATCACCTCGGCGCTGCCGGCCAGCAACTGGTCATGGGCGATGATGGCCGCCTGCATGCCAGAGCCGCACATCTTGTTCAACGTGGTGCACGGGGTGTGCTTGCCAAGCCCTGCGCCCAGCGCCGCCTGGCGCGCCGGTGCCTGGCCCAGGCCTGCGGGCAGCACGCAACCAAACAACACTTGGTCGACGCTGGCGGCATCGATGCCGGCGCGCTCGACGGCGGCGCGGATCGCCGCGCTGCCCAGTTGCGGCGCAGTGAGGCTGCTGAGGTCGCCCTGCAGCCCGCCCATGGGCGTGCGCACGGCGCTGACGATTACGATGGGGTCATTGGCCAATGTCATGTGTTCGCTCCTTTACTTGGCTGCCATGCGCAGCGCGCCGTCAAGGCGGATCACCTCGCCGTTGAGCATGCTGTTCTCGATGATATGGCGGGCCAGGGCTGCGTATTCCTGCGGGCGGCCGAGGCGCGGCGGGAACGGCACACCGGCGCACAGTGAAGCGCGTACTTCTTCGGTCATGCCGGCCATCATCGGGGTTTCGAAAATACCTGGGGCGATGGTCATCACACGGATGCCGAAGCGCGCCAGCTCGCGGGCTGCGGGCAGCGTCAGGCTGGCGATGGCACCTTTGGAAGCGGCATAGGCGGCCTGGCCGATCTGGCCGTCGTAGGCGGCGACCGAGGCGGTGTTGATGATCACCCCGCGCTCGCCACCTTCATTGGCCGGGCCTTCGGCCATGGCCGCAGCGGCCAGGCGCAGCAAGTTGAAGCTGCCAATCAAGTTGACGTTGATGACCTTGGCAAAGCTGCCGAGTGCGTGCGGGCCATGCTTGCCCAGCACTTTCTCGGCGCCGACGATACCGGCGCAATTGACCAGCCCGTGCAGGCTGCCGAACGCTTCGAGGGTGGCATCCACCGCCGCTTGGGCAGCCTGTTCATCACTGATGTCGGCCACGGCAAAACGGGCGTTGCGGCCCAATTCTTCGGCCTTGGCCTGTACAGCCGCCGCATTGAGGTCAACCAGCATGACCCGGGCACCGGCCTCGATGAGCATCTGGGCAGTCGCAGCACCCAGCCCTGAGGCGGCGCCACTGACGATGAAATTGTGCTGAGCGATAAGCATGTCGAAGCTCCCATTGATGCCGCGCACACCAGGCTGCGCAGCTTACGGTCGGGCGATCTGGCTGGATGCCAGGCATGCTTCGATGTTCACGCGGCCAGGGCGGCCGGGCAATGGCCAAACCGATCAATTGCCATGATCGGTTTGGCCGGCCTGGCTCAAGACTGGTCAGGCTTGGCCTTGAGGGCAGAGGTAACTGCGCAACTTGCGCGCAACACTGGCAGATAGCGTGTTAGTGGCACAAAGCCCGCGCGCTACAAGAGGAATGCCTGGGTCAGAGAAACTGTGTAGATTTCTACGCCGTGAGTGCTTCGCGGGTCAGGCGCAGGATCAGGTCCTGACGGGCTTTGTTGCGGTCCGCCGCCAACTGGTTGGCGCGTGTGACGTACTGCTTGTCGTCCAGTTTTTCACGCTCGTCATCGAGCTTTTCCAGGCCGTCCCAAGACGCTTGCTCCGCCGCTGTGAAAGCCTCGGTATGCTGCGCCTCCAGGTACTGCACCCAGAAATCGCGCTGGCTGATGTACTCCGCCAGACCTTTACCGGCCTCCTCGCTGCGCACCGTTGCAGCTGCTGCATCCAGCTGCGCGCGGGTGACCCCGGCGATGGCGCCGAACTGCATGGTGCGGGGCTGCCCCGGCAGGTCCAGTTCGTCGGCAAGCCCGGTGCGGTAGGCCAGGCTGACCTCGATTTCATCTACCTCACGCCCTAGTGCACGAGCCGATGCCATGGCCTCCGTGGCGATGCGCTCGACACGGTCCAGGCGAAACAAACGCCGCGCCAAACTCAAACGCGCCGCCTGGGCCTGCTCGACCGACGCGTCGTGCAGCGCTTTGGCGACCAGCCCACGCACCTCCAGCACGCTATAGCACGACAGCACGCTGTCCACACACGTGCGCGGGTTGGCGGCCAGGCTGAACAACTCCTCGCGCAGTGCAGTGTCGCCGCGCGCTTGCGCCATAAGGCCCCAGACCCGTTCGGCCAGGGCCGTTTGAGCTTGCCGGTAGTCGCTGGTGCAGGTGAGCTCAGCCATCATCTGCATGAAGTGCTCGCTGCCAGGCTCAGCCTGCAAGGCGTCCCACAACGCCCCACGTATTTCGGTGTCGGCCTCGTCCAGACCACTGAGCCACAGGCTGCGCGCCTCTACTACCGTGGGAACGTCACTCGGTACTGCCAGTTCGTCCACGGCTGGCGCTCGCAGTTGAGCGGTGATGGCCGGTGGCAGAGGATTACCTGACAAACGCAAGCTCTGGCGTAACGACGGTGTGGCATTGAGCCAGATCTGTGGCATGGTCGAAATACTGTTGTTGCGCAGGTCGGCGGTTTCCAGGAAACCACACCACTCAAGCCCAGACGGCATGGTCAGCAAGCCGGTGCTACGCAGGTTCAACCTGCGCAGCCGCGACAGGCGCCCGAATTCCAGACTGATCGCGCCGAGCGGGTTGTAGCTCAGATCAAGCTCATGCACCCCGCTAAGTTCGCTCAATAACGCCGAACTGGTCGCCGTGATGCTTAGCTGGTTACGAGCCATGCGCAATATCCGCAAGCGCGGTGCACGCAAGAACATCGAAGGCCAGGTAGTCAGGGCGTTGTTGCTCAGGTCCAGCGCCCGAAGACGGCGAAAAGCCCGAGGAAAGCTTGCGGGTATGCGGTCGAGCCCGAGCCCCACCAGTGTTAGCGTGGTGATGTGGCTGAAGTCACAATCTGCGGGCAGTTCCGGCAAACTTCCAATATGCGAACCGATCAAGGTCAAACGCATCCCTAGTGCTGGGCCATGTGCGTTTGGGTCCAGCTCGCCAATCATCCGCCAGCAACGTCGAAATTCATTGGCGCAACGCCGGCGTGCAACGACGACACTCACCACTGCACTATCGCTGACCCAGGTTTGCAGTGCGACATCCAGGCGTCGATATTGTTGCTCCTGGATGAGTAGGTTGGCGAACGCCGAACGCGGCCGCGTCATCAGTGCGTTCACGTACCCCTCAACTTCCTGGTTAGTGAAGCCGGGATATAGAGCACGCACACGATCACGCAAACGCAGCAGGGTCCCGAACCCCGATCCGCGCCCGCTCATCTGATAGCCAACGCGCCCGTCAGGCAGGCGCTGCATGGGGCTGGGCTGCACGCCCGCCTCACGCAGCCCGGCATCGTTGAGCAGCCCCGCGCGGGTGGCTGGCAGCCAACGCTGCAAGTCGGCGTGCACCCGCGCAGCACCCTCGGCCCCGTCCCAGCCAAGCGCCTGCAGGCGGCTATCAGGGAGCACCGCCAGCAGCACCTCGGCCAGCCCGCAAGGCTCTGCGGGCTGCATCTCAAGCGCCTGTCCATTGCTGCCATAAAGCGCAAAGCGCCCTTCGCGGCGCACCATCACGTTGAGCGTGGCCTCTGCTTGCGGCGCCGGGTCATACCGCGACAACAGGCGACCGGCAATTGGGTCGTCACGCAATTCGAGATTGACTGAAGCGGGCCAGTTGGCGTGCCGCCGCAGGAGGCTGAACACCACTTCCACCGTCTCGTCGCGATAGCTGTGCTCAAGGAACAGGCTCTCGCGTATGCGCACCAGCTTGGCCTCCAGCAGCAATTGCCGCGCCTGCTGGCTCAACGCCAGGGGAATACGTGACTCGCTTGACATGCGCAGGCGCTGCGCCGCGTCTGCCCGGTCCAGCAGGTGCAGCGCATAGGCATCCGGCAGGCCTGGGAAATCACGTTTGACCAGCCACAGCAGGTCGTCTGCACCGGCCGCGCTGCTGGCAAAGTGTTCGAGCAGCGCCTCGCCCAGGGCTGGCGCGTTTTCCAGCAGGTGTTCAGCCTGCTCGGCCCAAGGCGTGCCTAGCAGTGCCTCACGTTCAATGCACCAGTCAAACAGTTCGCGGTCGATGCCCGCAGCGACGCCTGTGCCAAGCTGCTCGAACAGGGCGCTGATACGGGCATCGATGGCAAAACGCTGCAACGTATCACGCAGCGCCACCGGCAACGGTCGGCGTTCGACCAGCAAGCCACGCAGGGCATCTTCATCCACATCCGCCACCCGCAGGATCTGCTCCACTCGCGACGCCTCAAGTGCCGCCGACGCAGGCCATAGGCGCCCAAGCAACAGGCTGGCGCCCTGCCATTCCAGCGGCCGTTCATGGCTCAAGCACCAAGCCTGCTCGCCATTGGACTCAAGCTCGGGGGCAAAGGCATCGTCGCGCGTTGGGTGCACTAACTGCCAACTGCTGCGCTGCGCAACCGGGCGCACCTGATAGCGATGGCCCTCATGCTCCCACCAACGCCGGTCGCCATCTTCGAACAGACCGTCGTCACACAGCGGCGCATCGGCCACCTGAACACCTGATCGATAGGGAACCAAGGTGTTGGCATAAAACCGTTGCTGGCCCTGGGCGTTGAGCACCGGCTGCAATTCGTCGACAAATGCACTTCGGGCGAAACTACGCGCCGCCAGCGTCGCGCCGCCGGCTACCGCGGCCGTCACCACCACGGTTTCAGCTACCCCCAGGAAGTGCTCCAGCGCTTCGTGTTGATGCCCCAAGCCCCAGTCCTCGACGCCTTCACACACCTGCACCAGGGTTTGGCGGACCATATCAGCCAGCAGCAAAGCGCCCACCACCGGCACGAACAGACCTGCCAGGTTGAGCAATGTCAGGCCCACGGCCTCCAAAGCCTCCGTCCGTTCGGTAGTGGCGGTACGGTCTGCTTGCGCAGTCGGTACTGCTAACTCGGCAGCATTCTCCTTGATACGCTGTACATGGCCACGCGCCACACCGACAAATAGATCGCCGTCAATTGCCTGCACGTTCGCTTGCATGTCAGGCACCGAGTCCATCAGGCGCGTTGCTAGTGTGGTCATGAAGGCGGCGCGTTCCTTTATCGCAACCCGTCTCAGCACGGCGGCGCTGAACGCGGGCTGCGCCATCTTGACTGCCAGGTGTCGGTTAGCAGCCGAAAAGTCCCGAAATTGGCGCAGGGGCTGTTCGTGGTCATCAGGCATATACAGCACAACACCCATGAGCTGCGGCATTGAAGTAACCGGGCCACGAGTACCGCCCAACCAAGTGCCGCTGATGCTGAACGCCAGTGCACCATCCAGCGCACACCCCAGCAATCGCAAGGGGCCGCAGAGCACCTGCTGGCCGAGGCTGTGGGTTATGGCCTTGCCGTCGGCGGCAGTGCGCAACATGCTCAGGTCGAAAGCACTGTGCTGGCCCTTGATAGCAGCAACCTCAACGTCGAACCCCAGCTGCCGCCGCCTGTCATCGGCCAGGCTGGTTGTGAATGCGTCATCCAGGACGCTGTCCAGGTGGGCGCGATACCCGGCGCCGACGTCAACCTTGCGGCAGACTTCGGCGATTTTTTGGCTCGCACTGGACACTACCCGTTCCATCTCACCCGATACCGGGTCAGCCGGGTGCACCAAGGCGGTTTCCTCGAAGAAGGATTCGTTCTCCTTGAAATTCTGCATCAGGTGCTGCAACGCCGGGGTGCGTACGAAGTAAGCGCTGAATTCCTGCACCTGGCCTTGAAAAACCTTCAGCCGCCGCCGCTCATCGCGCCATTGGGCAGTGCGCAGATCGACAGCAATGCCAAGCTCGGATGCCAGCGCGGACTCAAGCGCAGCAGTTGCGTAGTCGTCGAGGGGTTTTAGCGGCTTGAGCGCTTCGTGCACTTGCTGCTGGGAGACGCGCAGCGCCGCTGCCTGTTCGCGCAAAAGCCGAACTTGCGCAGCGCTCGCGCGTTTGAGCCAGTCAGGCAGAATTTCAGCAATAAACTGATCAGTGGCATGGGTGATTTTTTCGGATTCCGCGGGGTTGGTCATGGCAGCAGTCTCGGGCTGAAAAGCCCGGCAGATTGCCCCTGCCCTCCCCATTCAACGAGCCGGAAGTACCTCCCGGTGCAATGCATCCGGTGCATGGATCAGCGCTCGATAAGCTCCGGGATTGCAACCGAACCATTTGCGAAACGCCTTGTAGAAAGAACTGCTGTCGGCAAAGCCGAGGCGCTCGGCGACTTCGCCAAGGCTAGGCTCGTTCTGCGCCAGCCAGGCGACGGCCAACTCTCGGCGCACGCTGTCCTTGAGCCCCTGGACGGTCTGCCCCTCGTCGGCCAAGCGCCGGCGCAGGGTAGCCGGCGACACACATAATTGACGCGCAACCGTGTCGACGTCCGGCCAGGTGCAGGGGTCGCCACGCAGTAAGTCGTTGCGGATGCGCCAGCCAAAGCTGGTTGGGTCGCGGTATTTGACCAGGATGTTGCCAGGTGCTTCGGCGAGAAAACGCTGCAGTTCTTCGGGCGCACGCCGCAGCGGCATGTCCAGGCAATCAGCGGCGATGATCATCCGCGTGCGCGACCGGCAGAAATGCAGGGTCTGCGAGAACATTACCCGGTAATCGTCGCAGAACTGTGGCTCGGCGCAGCGCAGTTCGACAGCCATGATCGGCAGGCGCCGCCCGGCGAGCCAGCAGCCCACGCCGTGCACGATCATCCACAAGGTGAAATAGGTGAAGGCGCGGCGTGGCGCCTGGCGGGGCTCGCTGATGACAATTTCGGCAAGACTTTGCTGGCGCACCAGGGCCGGCTGCAAATCTTCGAGCATCAACCCGAGAAAGGTCAGCGCGGTATCCAGGCCTTCGCCCAAGGTCGGCTGGGCCATCGCTGCCCGGCACAGGAACGCCAGGCTGCCGCGGCGGAGGCCGCGGGGGTCCATGGCGAAGAACTCGTCATTGCAATACCGGGCCAGCAGGCGCCAGAGCCTTGCATAAGCCTCGGCACTGACCCGCGCCTCGGGAAGCTCAAGCCGCTCGGCATCGATCCCGGCGCGTGCCAGCAACGCAGCGGCCGCCTGAGGCTCAGGACACGCCTGCAGCAACGCCTCACGTACCAGGTGCATGGAGATGGTGTCTTTTTCGCTCATCGGCCGTTCCTTGAAACATTCACCTCAAGCCTGCGCGGTTTTAGCTCGCCTCGCATGCTCAAGGGGATGCATCTTAGGCCGGTCGGGTACGCACAGCTAGCGGCGGAGCCGGGTACAGCCTTTATACCGAGCGGTTCAGCTTCACCCAAGAGGCGAATTTGTCGATGAACGCCTGCAGAAACGGCCGGGTCTTTTCGTTGAGCTTGTCGTGTTCGTCGAACAACGACGCGGCACCACCGATATAGGCCTCGGGCATTTGCATGCAGGGCATATCCAGAAACACCAGTGACTGGCGCACGGCATGGTTGGCGCCAAAGCCGCCAATCGCCCCAGGCGAGACACTCACCACGGCGGTCGGCTTGCCGCTCCAGGCACTTTTGCCGTAAGGCCGCGAGCCCACATCGATGGCGTTTTTAAGGCAACCAGGCACCGTGCGGTTGTACTCGGGCGTCACGAACAACACCGCGTCGCTTTTGCTGATCTCGTTGCGAAAGCGCTGCCAGGCCGCAGGCGGGGTGTCGGTTTCAATGTCCTCGTTGTACAACGGCAGGTCGCCGATCTCGATGATCTTCAGGGCCAGGCTGGACGAAGCCAGCTCGGACAAGGCGCGGGCCACCTTGCGGTTGTAGGAGTCTTTGCGCAAGCTGCCGACGACAACCGCTACCGAATAAACCTGACTCATGGGGAATGCATCCTCTGCGAAGTAAAGGGACGTCAGTAGTTATAGATGACCGTTCCTCGGTGCTTTGGTTTTTTTCCATACAGCAGAAAACTTCCCGCACCTATTGCTGGTCTATGGCTACAGACATTTCCTACACGTTTCAGAGGGTTCCACCCAAAATGGCAGCAGTAATGGTCGGCCAGTTCCACGCCCGCGACGCCGAAGGCCGTATCTACCCCGTGCATGAATTCCAGGAGTCCACGCTCCAGGCAGATGGCAGCACCCTCGGTGCGCCGATCACCACCTATCGCCTGGCCATTGGCGACCGGGTCAATTATCTGGGTGAAGACCGCTTCGAACTGGCCCAGACCGGAATCGAGATCGTCCGTATTCCCTGAGCCTGCTTCAAGGGCCTGCGCGGCAGGCCCGGTGCATCAACCGGCAGCAGGCTCGGTCAACGCCTGCCACATCGACGGCCCGCCGGCCGACTTGGCCACCGCCGCCAGACGCTCGGCATGGGCCTGCAGTTCTTCCTCGCTCGCCATGATCACCCGCCCCGGTGTGCGCCCGGTAATGCGGCGAATCTCGCTGCCGCGCGCGGCTTGGCCGTCCTCACCCACCGCGCCGTCAGCGGCCAGGGACAGGCTGGTCTGCCCACCGGTCATGGCTAGATAAACGTCAGCCAGCAGTTCGGAGTCGAGCAAGGCGCCGTGCAGCTCACGGCCGGAGTTGTCGATACCGTAGCGTTTGCACAGCGCATCCAGGCTGTTGCGCTGCCCCGGGTGGCGCGAGCGCGCCATCATCAGGGTGTCGAGGATCGGGCAGTGCTGGGAGATATCGGCGCGGTCGCGCTGGCCGATCAGGGCAAATTCGTTGTTGATGAACCCAACGTCGAACGCTGCGTTGTGGATGACCAGCGTGGAGCCCTGGATAAATTCGAAGAACTCGTCGGCCACCTCGGCAAAACGCGGCTTGCCAATGAGGAATGCGTCGGTGATGCCGTGCACGTTGATCGCGCCTTCATCACTCTCGCGGTCTGGCTGCAGGTAGACGTGAAAATGCCGCCCGGTCAGGCGCCGGCCCATGACTTCGACACAACCGATCTCGATGATGCGGTGGCCTTCGCCCACCGGCATACCGGTGGTTTCGGTATCGAGCACTACGAACCGTTTGTCTTGCTGCTGCTCCACGCGGTACTCCAACTGCTGCTGCCTGAATTCTAGGCCGGGAGTATAACTCAGCGGCCAGTAGCTTGGCGCCGCCTCGCGGCTGCCCTAGCGCTGTTTGCGCACTTCGTCGACGCCGCGGTTGGCCAACTGGTCGGCGCGTTCGTTGCCTGGGTGGCCGATATGGCCGCGGACCCACTTCCAGGTCACCTTGTGACGGTTGACCTGTTCATCGAGCATCACCCACAGGTCGGCGTTTTTCACAGGTTCTTTGGACGCGGTTTTCCAGCCGCGTTTCTTCCAGTTGACCATCCACTCGTTGATGCCTTTCATCACGTACTGCGAGTCGGTGGTCAGCACCACGTCGCATTCGCGCTTGAGCGCCATCAGCCCCTGGATGGCAGCCATCAGCTCCATACGGTTGTTGGTGGTTTCGCGCTCGCCGCCCCACAGCTCTTTTTCGACGCCCTTGCAGACCATCAACACGCCCCAGCCGCCGGGGCCAGGGTTGCCCTTGCAGGCACCATCGGTGTAAATCTCGACGCTATCGCTCATGTACCACTCGTGTTCAATGCTTGTCAGTGTCAGGGTGGGTAGCGCTGCGGTTGACCTTGGCCAGCGGCAGCGGCAGCAGCTTGCCCATGGGTTCGCGGCGCGCTGGGCGCAGCGGGCGCAGGCCCACGACCATCTTGCGCGCCACCAGCACGTAAACGCCGCCGCCGGCACTTTGCCAGCCACCAGCAACCCGCTCCCAGCCCGCCAGGCGCTGTTGCCAGGCAGGCGATGCAAGCGGCGGACGATAGCACCCGTACCTGCGTTTCTCCAGCGCAAAGCCCAGCAGGTTGAGCCAGTCGCCCACCCGCGACGCCGAGATGCAGCGCGCCTTGCGCAGCGCCCCGCGGCTGAACAGATGGCGCATGCCCCAGCTGCTCCAAGGGTTGATGCCGACAATCAGCAGATGCCCCCCAGGGCGCACCGAACTTGCCGCCTCGCGCAGCAAACCGTGGGGCGACAGGCTGAAGTCCAGGCCATGCTGCAGCACTACTACATCGGCGGCATGCTCGGACAATGGCCAGGCTTGTTCCTCACAGACGATCTCGACACCCGGCAACGGCGCGCCAAGGCGCACATTGCGCTGCACCTGTGGTGCGCTGGGCGGCGCCTCGCTGCCGGGGCCGTAATGCACCAGGTAGCCGCCAAAGAAGCGCCCGAGCTCTTCGGCCAGCAGCTTTTCTTCTTCTTTGAGCATCAGTTGGCCCAACGGCCCGTCGAACCAGTCACGGGCCAGACGAATCAGCTCGACCCACTCGGGGTCGGCCTGGGCGAAGGCTTGATCGGTCATTGCGTTCTCCCTCGGAAGGTTCTCCGGCCGCGCCATCGCGGCTAAGATGAAGCCATGTCCAGGCTTGGCGAATCCGCACCATGATACAGATCGTTGCCCTACCCGCTTTCTCCGACAACTACATCTGGTTGTTACAGGATACTGCCAATCGCCGCTGCGCGGTGGTCGACCCCGGTGATGCCACGCCGGTGCGCCAGTGGCTGGCCGACAACCCAGGCTGGGTGCTGGAAGATATCCTGATCACCCACCATCACCACGACCACGTCGGCGGCGTCGAGGCGCTCAAGGCACTGACCGGGGCACGGGTATGCGGCCCGGCCAATGAAACCATCCCGGCCCGGGACCTGGCCCTTGAAGACAACGCCTGCGTCCAGGTGCTGGGCATGCAGTTTGAAGTGATCGCCGTGCCCGGCCACACCCTTGGCCACATTGCCTTCTACACCGAGCAAACCCCTGCCCCATTGCTGTTCAGCGGCGACACGCTGTTCGCCGGGGGCTGTGGACGGCTGTTCGAGGGCACCCCTGAGCAGATGCACCATTCGCTGCAGCGCCTGGCTGCCCTGCCTGCTGCAACGGCCGTGTACTGCGCCCACGAATACACCTTGAGCAACCTGCGCTTTGCCTGCGCCGTAGAGCCTGAAAACCAGCGGCTGCAGCAGCGCTTTGCCGAGGTGACCCAGCTGCGTGCCGACAACCGCATCAGCCTGCCTTCAAGTATTGGCCTGGAGCTGCAAACCAACCCGTTTTTGCGCACCGCTGAAACATCCGTTAAAGAAAAAGCAGACGAATGGAAGGGGCATTGCAACCCAACCCAAGCCACTGTTTTTGCTGCCTTGAGGTCATGGAAAGACGGGTTCTGATAACCCCAAGATATATCGAGAGGTTGCAGCAAAGGTTGACCCGGAGGGGGCCGGTTCCTAGAATCGCCCAACTTTTTTGCCCGGATAACCCTTCCAGCCGATGTCTTCCCGTAGCCGCAGAACCTCTCATTCGGTCGCCC
The DNA here is from genome assembly GCF_014268805.2 of Pseudomonas farsensis. Taxonomy (GTDB): domain Bacteria; phylum Pseudomonadota; class Gammaproteobacteria; order Pseudomonadales; family Pseudomonadaceae; genus Aquipseudomonas; species Aquipseudomonas farsensis. The sequence goes on along the minus strand of NZ_JABWRF020000001.1, from coordinate 1,210,932 downwards.
TGACGCGACTGGCACAGATCAGTGCACTGGCGCTGGCCGCCACACTGGTGGGCTGCCAGAGCACCCGTCAGCTCGACGAATCCGACAGTGTTCGCGCACACAGCTATCAGGCGCGGATCAAACACAAGCCGGCGCCGGTAGTGGTCAAGGCCAAGGAGCAACCGCAGGCGCCGCAAGACGTCTGGGAGCGTATGCGCCAAGGCTTCGCCCTGCAGGAAAACATGGACGTCAACCCGCGCATCGAGCAGCAGCGCCTGTGGTTCGCCAGCAACCCGTCGTTCCTCGAGAACGCCGGCGAGCGCGGCAGCCTCTACCTGCACTACATCGTCGAGCGCCTGGAAGAGCGCAACATGCCGCTTGAACTGGCCCTGCTGCCCGCCATCGAAAGCGCTTACAACCCGATGGCCTACTCGCGAGCAAGCGCTGCGGGCATGTGGCAGTTCATGCCGGCCACCGGGCGCCACTTCAACCTGCGGCAAACCAATTTCTACGATGGCCGGCGCGATGTCACCGCCTCGACCAACGCAGCGCTGGACTACCTCAACCGCCTGCACGACATGTTCAACGGTGACTGGCTGCTGGCGCTTGCGGCGTACAACTCAGGTGAGGGCACGGTCAGCCGCGCCATCGAACGCAACGAAAAACTCGGCCTGCCCACCGACTACTGGAACCTGCCACTGCCGCAGGAAACCCGCGACTACGTGCCCAAGCTGCTGGCCCTGTCGCAAGTGGTCAACACCCCGCAGGCCTACGGCGTGAACCTCAACCCGATCGCCAACGAACCGTATTTCGAAGCCATTGCCATCAACGAGCGCCTCGACCTGTCGCGGGTCGCAGCCTTCGCCGATATCGACGAAGACGAGCTGATCCAGCTCAACCCGGCCTTCAAAAAGCGCATGACCGTGGACGGCCCCAAGCAACTGCTGGTGCCCACCGCCAAGGCGCAACTGCTGTCTGCGCGCATGTCCAACCTCAAGCCTGAGGAACTGGTCAGCCTGCAACCGAACAAGGCCGTGTTCCAGGCAGCGCTTGCCGAAGCCAAGGCGCCGGCGGCGCGCAGCTACCGGGTCAAGCGTGGCGACAACCTGGGCAGCATCGCCAAGGCCAACCGAGTGTCGGTCAAGCAGTTGCAAAGCTGGAACAGCCTGCGCGGCAACAGCCTGCGCGTTGGCCAGGTGCTGGCCCTGCGTGGCGGCAGTGCAGCCGGCAACCGGGTAGCGGACGCAAAACAGCGTTCTACCCAGTACAAGGTGCGCAAGGGCGATTCTTATTACCTGGTGGCCAAGCGTTTCAACGTCGAGATGAAACACCTCAAGCGTTGGAACCCCCGCAGCGGCCACGCCCTCAAGCCTGGGCAAACCTTGACCGTCTATCTGGGTCACTGATCGGAACCGGCCCCAGCGCCACGATCTCCTGTAGGAGCGGCCTTGTGTCGCGAATGGGCTGCGTAGCAGCCCCACTATTTCGGCCTCATGCAAAATAGTCGGGGGAGCTACGCCCCCTTTCGCGACACAAGGCCGCTCCTACACGCTGACCGCGTGAGGTTAGAATCGACATCCAAGCCCTTGCAGCGAAACGCTTGCCGGCACTCTTTTTCCAACCCAGACAAGCTGTTACTGTACTCCGACCCAAGCCCAATGCCCCTGGATCGGATGCCGACTTGATACGTCCCCTCCTGCTGTCTCTCAGCCTGGCCTTGAGCTTCCCCGCCGTCGCGATGGTGAGCGAAAGCCACGGATACGCGCAATTCGGCACGCTCAAGTACCCGGCCACCTTCACCCATTTCGATTGGGTCAACCCGCAAGCGCCCAAGGGCGGTACCTTGCGGGCCATGGCGTTCGGCACCTTCGACACACTCAACCCTTACACGTTCAAGGGTTCAAGCCCGGTCACTACGCCCAATTTCCTGCAGTACGGCATCAATGAGCTGAACGAGCCACTGATGGTTGGTACCGGCATGTACGACCCCTCAGGTGATGAGCCAACCTCAAGCTACGGCCTGATCGCCCGTTCGGTCGAGTACAGCGAAGACCGCAGCTGGGTGGTGTTCAACCTGCGCCCCGAAGCACGCTTTCACGATGGCACGCCGATCACCTCGGCTGACGTCGCGTTCAGCTACCGTACCCTGCTCAAAGACGGCCACCCGCTGTATCGCACCAACCTGCAGGAAGTGCAGCGGGTCGATATTCTCGGCCCCCTGCGCATCCGCTTCGTGTTCAAACGCGCCGGCAACCCGCTGTTGATCCTGCGCCTGGGCGAAATGCCGGTGCTGCCCAAGCACTACTGGCAAAAGCGCGATTTCAAGGCCACTACCTTCGAACCACCGCTGGGCAGCGGCCCGTACCGCATCACCGAGGTGCAGCCCGGCCGGCGTGTGGTGTTCGAGCGGGTGAAGAACTACTGGGGCAAGGACCTGGCGGTCAACCGCGGCAAATACAACTTCAAGCGTGTCGAGTATGAGTTCTACCGTGACGCCACGGTGGCCTTCGAAGCGTTCAAGGCCGGCGAGTTCGACATCTACATCGAGCACCAGGCCAAGAACTGGGCCAATGGCTACAACTTCCCGGCCATTCGCCGTGGCGAAGTGATCAAAGCGCAGATCCCGCACCAGATCCCCACTCAGACCCAGGGCCTGTTCATGAACAGCCGCCGCGCGGCCTTCCATGACCCGCGCGTGCGCCAGGCGCTGGGCCTGATGCTCGACTTCGAGTGGGCCAACCGCGCGCTGTTCAACGGCGCCTACCGGCGGGCCACCAGCTACTACCCGAACAGCGAGTTCACCGCCAGCGGCCTGCCCACCGGCAAGGAGTGGCTGCTGCTCAAGCCGTTCCGTGACCAACTGCCCCCGGCGCTGTTCACCGAGCCCTACCAGGTCAGCCACACCGACGGCAGCGGCGTCAGCCGCGCGACCCTGCGCAAGGCCCTGGCGCTGCTGGCCGAGGCCGGCTGGAAACTCAACGGCCAGCGCCTTGTCGACAGCAACGGCAAGCCGTTCACCCTCGAGTTGCTGCTGGTGAACCCGAACCTCGAACGCATCCTGCAACCGTATGTCGAAAACCTCGGCAGCATCGGCATCGACGCGCGCCTGCGCACCGTCGACCGTGCCCAGTACAAACAACGCCTCGACCAGTTCGATTTCGACATGATTCTGATGACCCTCAACCAGACCCTGAGCCCGGGCCTTGAGCAGTGGCTGTATTTCCACTCAAGCCAGGCCGCCGTCAAAGGCAGCAAAAACTACGCAGGCATTGACGACCCCGTGGTCGACCACCTGCTCGACACCTTGCTGGCTGCGCGCACCCGTGACGACCAGGTGGCCGCCGCACGGGCCCTGGACCGGGTACTGTCGTGGCACAACTACATGATTCCCAACTGGTACCTGGACAACCACCGCCTGGCCTACCGCAACCGCTTCGGCTTCGTCGCCACCCCGCCCTACACCCTCGGGCTGAACAGCTGGTGGATCAAGCCTTCGGAGAAAGCCCAATGACCTCGACGCTGCGCACGCTAACCGCCAGCCTGCTGCTTGCCTGTATCAGCCTGCCCACCCTGGCGGCCCCGCAACACGCGCTGACCCTGTATGACGAGGCGCCGAAATACCCGGCCAACTTCAAGCATTTCGACTTCGTGAACCCCGACGCGCCCAAGGGCGGCACCTTCCGCCAGGCAAGCTTCGGTGGCTTCGACAGCCTTAACCCGTTCATCAACAAAGGCGTGGCCGCAGACAACCTCAGCATCATCTACGACACCCTGATGCGCCAGAGCCTGGACGAGCCGTTCACCGAGTACGGGCTGGTGGCCAGCAAGATCGAAAAGGCCCCCGACAACAGCTGGGTGCGCTTCTACCTGCGCCCCGAAGCCCGCTTTCACGACGGCCACGCGCTGCGCGCCGAAGACGTGGTGTTCACCTTCAACACCCTGATCAAGGACGGCGCGCCGCTGTACCGTCAGTATTACGCCGACGTGTCCGAAGTGCTGGCCGAAGACCCGCTCAAGGTGCTGTTCAAGTTCAAGCACAAGAACAACCGCGAGCTGCCGCTGATTCTCGGGCAACTGCCGGTGCTGCCCAAACACTGGTATGCAAACCGCGAGTTCACCCGTGGCAACCTGGAAATCCCGCTGGGCAGTGGCCCGTATAAAGTCGCCGAAGTGAAGGCTGGGCGCTCGATCCGCTACGAGCGGGTCAAGGACTACTGGGGCAAGGATCTGCCGATCAATCGCGGCTTCTACAACTTCGATGCCATGACGTTCGATGTCTATCGCGACAACAACGTGGCGCTTGAAGCGCTCAAGGCCGGCGCTTTCGACTATGAACTTGAGGTCAGCGCGAAGAACTGGGCGACGGCCTACAATACCCCCGCCGTGCGCGAGGGCCGGCTGATCAAGGAAGAGCTGCCCAACGGCAACCCGGTGGGCATGCAAGGCTTCATTTTCAACCTGCGCAAACCGGTGTTTCAGGACGTGCGGGTACGCCAGGCGCTGAGCCTTTTGTTCGACTTCGAATGGACCAACAAGCAACTGTTCAATGGTGCCTACATACGCACCGGCAGTTACTTCGAAAACTCCGAAATGGCCGCCCGCGGGCTGCCCTCGCCAGCCGAGCTGAAAATCCTCGAACCGCTGCGCGGCAAGGTCCCCGACCAGGTGTTCAGCGAAGCCTTCCACAACCCGGTCACTGACGCCAGTGGCATGATTCGCGAGCACCAGCGCCAGGCCTACAAGCTGCTGCAAGAGGCGGGCTGGAAGATCGTCGACGACAAGATGGTCGACAAGGACGGCAAGCCGGTGAACATCGAGTTCTTGCTCGCGCAAACCCAGTTCGAGCGCGTCCTGCTGCCGTTCAAGCGCAACCTGGCAGACCTGGGCATTGGCCTTGAAATCCGCCGCGTGGATGTCTCGCAGTACATCAACCGCCTGCGTTCGCGCGACTTCGACATGATCGTCAGCGGCTTCCCGCAATCCAACTCGCCGGGCAACGAGCAGCGCGAGTTCTGGTCCAGTTCTGCCGCCGACAACCCCGGGAGCCGCAACTTCATCGGCCTGCGCGACCCCGCCATCGACCAGCTGGTCGAACAGTTGATCAACGCCGATTCGCGCCAGAGCCTGATCGACCACTGCCGCGCCCTCGACCGGGTGCTGCAATGGGGCTACTACGTGGTGCCCAACTGGCACATCAAGACCAACCGCGTGGCCTACTGGAACCACATCGGCCACCCGCAGAAGTCGCCCAAGTACGACGTTGGCATCGACACCTGGTGGGTAAAGCCCGATGTCACCCCGGCGCCAAGCGCAGCCCCAGCCGGCGAGGCCAACTGACATGCTGGCCTACATCCTGCGCCGTCTGCTGCTGATCATTCCGACCTTGTTCGGCATCCTGGTGATCAACTTCATCATCGTCCAGGCCGCCCCCGGCGGGCCGGTGGAGCAGATGATCGCCAAGCTCGAAGGCTTCGACGGCGCCACCAGCCGCATTGCCGGTGGCGGCGCCGAAGTGTCGGTGGCCGGCTCCAACTACCGCGGCGCCCAAGGCCTGGACCCGGCGCTGGTGGCGGAAATCGAGCGCATGTACGGCTTCGACAAGTCCGCCCCCGAGCGCCTGTGGATCATGGTCAAGAACTACGCCCAGCTGGACTTTGGCGACAGCTTCTTTCGCGATGCCAAGGTCATCGACCTGATCGTCGAGAAAATGCCCGTGTCGATTTCCCTCGGGCTGTGGAGCACGCTGATCATGTACCTGGTGTCGATCCCGCTGGGGATCGCCAAGGCCGTGCGCCACGGCAGCCATTTCGATGTGTGGACCAGTTCCGCCATCGTCGTCGGCTATGCCATCCCGGCGTTCCTGTTCGCCATCCTGCTGATCGTGCTGTTTGCCGGCGGCAGCTATTTCGACTGGTTCCCGTTGCGCGGGCTCACCTCCAACAACTTCGACGAGCTGTCCACCACCGGCAAGGTGCTGGACTACTTCTGGCACCTGGTGCTGCCGATCACCGCGCTGGTGATCGGTAACTTCGCCACCATGACCCTGCTGACCAAAAACAGCTTCCTCGACGAGATCAACAAGCAGTACGTGGTCACCGCAAAGGCCAAGGGCCTGAGCCGCAACCGGGTGCTGTATGGCCATGTATTTCGCAACGCCATGCTGCTGGTGATCGCTGGGTTCCCGTCGGCGTTCATCGGCATCTTCTTTACCGGCTCGCTGCTGATCGAGGTGATTTTCTCACTCGACGGCCTGGGCCTGATGAGTTTCGAGGCGGCGATCAACCGCGATTACCCGGTGGTGTTCGGCACCTTGTTCATCTTCACCCTGCTGGGGTTGGTGGTGAAGCTGATCGGCGACCTTACCTACACCTTGGTCGATCCGCGTATCGACTTCTCCAGCCGGGAGCACTGACATGGCCCTCTCCCCCCTCAACCGCCGGCGCTTCGAGCGTTTCAAGGCCAACCGTCGCGGCTGGTGGTCGCTGTGGCTGTTCATCGTACTGTTCGGCCTGAGCCTGGGTGCCGAGCTTATCGCCAACGACAAACCCGTGGCGGTGCGCTATGACGGCGAATGGTATTTCCCGGCATTCAAGCGCTACCCCGAGACCACCTTCGGCGGCGAGTTCCCGCTGGAGGCCAACTACAAGAGCCCGTACATCCGCGAACTGCTGGCGAAAAAAGACGCCTTCGTGCTGTGGGCGCCGATCCCGTTCAGCTACCAGAGCATCAACTACGACCTGAAAGTCCCGGCACCCGCGCCGCCCTCGGCAGATAACCTGCTGGGTACCGACGACCAGGGCCGCGATGTGCTGGCACGGGTGATCTACGGCTTCCGCGTCTCGGTGTTGTTCGCCCTGACGCTGACGATCGCAAGCTCCATCATCGGCGTGATTGCCGGCGCCCTGCAGGGCTTCTATGGCGGCTGGGTAGACCTTGCCGGGCAGCGCTTTCTGGAGATCTGGTCGGGGCTGCCGGTGCTGTACCTGCTGATCATCCTGGCAAGCTTCGTACAGCCGAATTTCTGGTGGTTGCTGGGCATCATGCTGCTGTTCTCGTGGATGAGCCTGGTGGATGTCGTGCGCGCCGAGTTTTTGCGTGGGCGCAACCTTGAGTACGTGCGCGCGGCGCGGGCCCTTGGCATGCGCAATGGCGCAATCATGTACCGGCACATCCTGCCCAACGCGATGATTTCGACCATGACGTTCATGCCGTTCATCCTGACCGGCGCCATCGGCACCCTGACCGCCCTGGACTTCCTCGGCTTCGGCCTGCCGGCAGGTTCGCCGTCGCTGGGCGAGCTGGTTGCCCAAGGCAAGTCCAACCTGCAGGCCCCGTGGCTGGGCATCAGCGCCTTCGCCGTACTGGCAGTGATGCTGAGCCTGCTGGTATTCATCGGCGAGTCCGCCCGCGATGCCTTCGACCCGAGGAAATGACATGAGCCAAAGTACCCTGATCGAAGTGCGCGACCTGGCAGTGGAGTTCGTCACCGGCGACCAAGTCAACCGCGTGGTCGACGGCATCAGCTTCGACATCCGCAAAGGCGAAACCCTGGCATTGGTGGGCGAAAGTGGCTCGGGCAAGTCGGTGACGGCGCACTCGATCCTGCGCCTGCTGCCCTACCCGCTGGCGCGCCACCCGAGCGGCAGCATCCAGTACGAAGGCAAGGACCTGCTGCAACTGGGCGAGAAGCCCATGCAGCGTATCCGCGGCAACCGTATTGCGATGATCTTCCAGGAGCCGATGACCTCGCTGAACCCGCTGCACAGCATTGAAAAGCAGATCAACGAGATTCTGTTGCTGCACAAAGGCCTGACCGGCAAGCAAGCTACCGCGCGCACGCTCGAACTGCTCGACCTGGTGGGTATCCCTGAGCCGCATAAACGCCTCAAGGCCCTGCCCCATGAGCTGTCCGGCGGCCAGCGGCAGCGGGTGATGATCGCCATGGCGCTGGCCAACGAGCCTGAACTGCTGATTGCCGACGAGCCCACCACCGCGCTCGACGTGACCGTGCAGTTGAAGATTCTCGACCTGCTCAAGGAACTGCAGGCACGCCTGGGCATGGCCCTGTTGCTGATCAGCCACGACCTTAACTTGGTACGCCGCATCGCCCACCGTGTGTGCGTAATGCAAAGCGGCAAAATAGTCGAACAAGCCGATTGCGCCACGCTGTTCAGCGCGCCGCAGCACCCGTACACGCAAATGCTGATCAACGCCGAACCCAGCGGCGCCCCGGCTGCCAACCCGCAAGGCGCGCCGCTGCTGGAGGTCAAGGACCTGAAGGTGTGGTTCCCGATCAAGAAAGGCCTGCTGCGCCGTACCGTGGACCATGTGAAGGCGGTGGACGGCATCAACTTCAGCCTGCCCCAAGGCCAGACCTTGGGTATCGTCGGTGAAAGCGGCTCAGGCAAATCCACCTTGGGCCTGGCCATCCTGCGGCTGATTGCAAGCCAGGGCGGCATTCGCTTCCATGGCCAGGCGCTGGAGGGTTTGAACCAGAAAGAAGTGCGGCCCCTGCGCCGTGAAATGCAGGTGGTGTTCCAGGACCCCTTCGGCAGTTTGAGCCCGCGCATGTGCGTGGCGGATATCGTCGGCGAGGGCTTGCGGATTCACAAGATCGGCACGCCCGAAGAGCAGGAGGCGGCGATTATTGCCGCGCTGGAGGAAGTGGGGCTGGACCCGAAGAGCCGGCATCGTTACCCCCACGAATTCTCCGGCGGCCAGCGCCAGCGCATTGCCATTGCCCGGGCGTTGGTGTTGAAACCTGCGCTGATTCTGCTGGACGAACCCACCTCGGCGCTGGACCGCACGGTACAGCGGCAGGTGGTAGAGCTGCTGCGCAACTTGCAGGTGAAGTACAACCTGACCTATCTGTTCATCAGCCATGACCTGGCGGTGGTCAAAGCATTGAGCCATCAGTTGATGGTGATCAAGCAGGGGCAGGTTGTCGAGCAAGGGGATGCCGGGGAGATATTCAGGGCGCCTCAGGCGGGGTATACCCGACAGCTGCTGGAGGCGGCGTTCTTGTGCGCTTCCTGAGCTTGAGATACTAGTCAACCGGCCTGTAGGAGCGGCCTTGTGTCGCGAAAGGGGTGCGAAGCGCCCCCAGGTTTTGCGCTCCACCCTCATATCGCCGGGGCTGCTACGCAGCCCTTTCGCGGCACAAGGCCGCTCCTACAGGGGGAGGCGGGACATTCCATGGTGGTGCAAGCTTGTGGTGACCTCATCGCCCACCAGCCCACCCAACCCGATCAAGCACGCCACCCCAATCGCGTAACACAGCGTCCGCCAAGGTTGTAGCCCAGCGAGATAGGTCACGGTATGCAGCACCCGTGCAACCGTGAACACACCACAAAGCCAGGCCATGGTCACCCCAGGCACGTGCAACGCAACCGCCAGCCCGCCCAACGCCATGAACAACGGGATGTTCTCCAGATCATTGCGCCAAGCCTGCATCCCTCGAAGAACTTCAGGCCGCTCCGCAACCTGCGCAGGGCGGCCAAAAACCGCCGCATCCTCCACATTCACAAACGCCCGGAACCGCATGCGGAAATACCCCTGATAACAAGAAATCGCCAGCATCTTGATCATCAACAGCACCACACACCCCGCGTACATCGCCATGGCCAAACTCATGCTGCATCCCTGCGGGCAAAGCCCTTGACCACGATGTACAACAGCGGCCCCATCGAAACGAACGCCGCCGTCAGCAGCAGATATGGCAGCACGCCAACCCACGACCCGCCCCGGGCACGATGGTCGCTCACCATCCACATGCAGCCCAACCCGGCCATCACATACAGGTCGATCACAACCTGCGCCGTGTCGGGCCGGGCCATCAGTTGCAGGCCGAAGGCGATGAGCGACTGCTGGGCGATGAGCATCGTCCAGCCGGTATAAGCTGCGAACCCAAGCAGTACCAACAACGCCAGCCAGCGCCCTGCCGAATACCGCCTGAGGTTTTCTGTTGCCGTGCCATCGTTCATGCTCGCCTCCTTGGCCAACCTCCCTGCACACTAGTGGTAGAGTCTCCCCGCCTCAATGACCTCACAGGTCATGGACGCTTCCCCCAAGGACAGCCAGAGTCGAAGCATGAGCACTCTCCCCTTTCATCCTGCGCACCCGCCTGCCGCGACCGAAGCGGGCGAGCACCTGCGCCGACTGCGCCAGCAAGCCCGGCTCAGCCAAATGGACCTGGCGCTGCTTGCCGGCGTGTCACAGCGCCACCTGAGCTGCGTGGAAACCGGCCGCGCCAAGGCCAGCCCGAGCACCCTGCATGCGCTACTCAGCGCCCTGCAAGTGCCACTGGAGCAATGCAACGCAGTGTTCCTCGCCGCAGGCTACGCACCGCGCTATGGCGCCTGCGCGCCCGACGCCCCGGCACTGAAGATGGTCAACGACGCGGTGCGGCATATCCTCCAGGCCAACAACCCCGCGCCAGCCATCGTCATCGCCAGCAACTGGGACATCATCGCCGCCAATACCAGCGCTGGCCTGCTGTTCGCCATGGCCGGCGTACCGGCAAACGGCCATGCGGGGTTGAACTTGCTGGACACCCTGCTGCGCCCAGGCGGGCTGGGCGACCACTTGGTGAACGCCGATGAGATTCGCGCTATTGCTTGGCAGCGGGCAGCCAGGGAGGCGTTGGGCAACGCTGAACTGGCAGACCGACTCAAAGGTTTGCCGGTGCCGACTGCGGTAGCGGCGGATGGGCAGTTGGCACCGGTTGTGTTGACCAAGGTTCGCGTCGGTGGCTCTGAGTTGCGGTTTCTATCCACCTTTACAACCTTCGGCATGCCGCTGGACATCACCGTTGCCTCACTGCGCATCGAGCATCTGCTGCCAGCGGACGACGACACCTGGCACGCCATGCGCACAGCTTATGAAGGTTGGCAGTCAGGCCAGGATGAAGCCGCGCTTATCCCAACGCAGGGGAACTAGTAGATGAGCGAACGCTACCAAGGCAGTTGCCTATGTGCCGCCATCGGCTATGAGCTGCTGGCAACACCAAAGGCTGTTAGCCACTGCCATTGCAGCCAATGCCGCAAAGGAGAGGTATTCAACATGCCTGTCAGTCAGACCCCGGAGCCGCTCCTACCAAGGCCTGACCTTGATTCCAACGGGAGATTCCATGATTTTGCGCAAGCCTGTGCCTGCCTCATCGCAGGCTGGCGCCAGCTCCCACAGGATCTGGGCAAGGCCGTAGTATCGCGATTTTACGCGGTCTCTGTGGGAGCTGGCGCCAGCCTGCGATGAAGCCGGCACAGGTCTGCACCTGACTGTGCGGCAAAATTCAGCGTGGGAGCGGGCTTGCTCGGAATGCCGAACCACCGCGATGGCTCGCAAAGCGAGCCCAATGGTTTTTCACTGGCCCGGGCGGGCCACACCTGTCACGCGAGGTCCTGGCTCACCCGGCCCACCGCCTCGACCACGCGCCGCGCCCCAGACTGGATCGCGCCAATTGCACCGCCGGCCTGGGTGGCCAGTTGCAGGCCATGGGCCGCTTGCCCGCGGCTGCTTTCGATCTCGTTCACCGCCTGGTTGGCCAAGGTCTGGTTATGCGCAACCACCGCGACGATTTCCTCGGTCGCGCTGCTGGTGCGCGCGGCCAGTTGACGCACTTCGTCGGCAACAACCGCAAAACCTCGGCCCTGCTCGCCGGCACGCGCCGCTTCAATGGCGGCGTTGAGCGCCAGCAGGTTAGTCTGCGCGGCGATGCCGCCAATGGTCTGCACGATCGAACTGATCACCACCGATTGCTTGCCCAGCGCATCGATGGTGGTCCCCGCCGAATGCAGCTGGGCGCTGACCGCCTGCATGGTCTGCTCGACCTGCTGCACCACCGCGACGCCCTCGCTGGCACCGGTGTCGGTGGTCTGCGAAACCTCCAGCGCCATCTGCGCGGCCTGCTTGACCGCCTCCTCGCGCTGCACCTGATCGGTCACTACCGAGGCAAATTTCACCACCCGCAGCAGCCGGCCCTGGGCGTCGATCACCGGGTTGTAGCTGGCTTCAAGCCACACATCACGGCCCTGGCTGTCCAGGCGCAGGAAGCGGCCGGTCATGTACTGGCCGGCATTGAGCGTCCGCCACAGGTCGGCGTAAGCCGGGCTGTTGACGAAATCAGGGCTGCAGAAAATCCGGTGGTGCTTGCCCACGACCTGGTCCAGCCGATACCCCATGGCGGCGAGGAAGATCGGGTTGGCATCGAGCACCTTGCCGCTCAGGTCGAACTGGATCACCGCCGTGGAGCGCAGCAACGCCTGCAGCAGCGACTGGCTCTGCTGCCCGGCATCCAGCTCCTGGGTGACATCGCGGCCTTGGCCGACGACCTGCGCCAAACGCCCCTGGGCGTCCATTTGCGGGTACCAGCTCAGGCGCAGCCAGGCATCACGGCCATCGGCGTGGCGCAGCAGGTAATCACCCTGCTGCACCTCGCCGCGGCCCAGCGCTTGCGCCAGCGTGCCGTAGTGCGGCTGCGCCAGCCAATGCGTCAATGCCTTGCCGGCCATGGCTTCTTGCGCCAGCCCCAACGCCGCAGCAGTTGCGGCGTTGCCTTGAACCACGCGCATGCTGGCATCGAGCAACAGAAAAATCCCGGCTTGCTCCTGCTGGGCCAGACGTTGACGCAAAACGACGAGCTCGGCTTCACGCGCAGCGAGCGTGGCCTTCAATTGCCGGTTGAACATGACACACCTGCTTGAGGAGGGTAGATCGAAATGAAAACGGGAGTTCAGGCCACCGACCCTATGCGCCGGGTAGCACCAAACCAATGTTCGAAGGTTGCCACCGGCATCGGCCGGCCCAGATAAAAACCCTGTGCCTCATGGCAGCCCCAGGCGGCCACCTGTTCCAACTGCGCGGCACTTTCGATGCCCTCGGCAGCCACCCGGTAGCCCAGGCGCGAGGCCAGCTCTACCAATGAACGCACCAACTGGTTATCACGGGCATCGACGCAGCCCTTGTGCACCAGCGAGCGGTCCAGCTTGACCAGCGTGGCGGGGATGCGGCTGAGGTAGGCCCAGTTGCTGTAACCGGTGCCGAAGTCGTCAATGGCGATATCGATACCGGCCAGGCGCGCACGTTGCAGTTGCTGCTGCACTTCTTCGAGTTGCTCGATCAGTGCGCTTTCGGTGAATTCCAGCTGCAGCCGCGCCGGGTTGATGTCCAGGCGGTGCAGTTCGCCAAGCAGTGCATCCATGAAAGCCGGGCTTTCAAGGTCACGGGCCGTGATGTTCATGCCGATGCTTAAATCCAGCATCTCGGTCTGCTGCAACAAACGCAGCACCGCACGCATCACCCACAAGCTGATCTGGGTGATCAGCGCGGTCTTTTCGGCCAAAGGGATGAACTCCGCCGGGGAGATCTCGCCCAGCTCCGGGTGGTGCCAGCGCAATAGCGCCTCGGCCGAACGGCAATCGCCGCCGGGAAGGTGCAGGCGTGGCTGCAGATGCAGGCTGAGTTCGCCGTCATGCTGCAAGGCCACGGTCAGCGCCGCCAGCAAGGTAAAGGCGCGGCGCTGGGCGGCGTCAACCTCTGGCTGGTACAAGGCGCAGCGGCCGTGGCTACGGCGTGCGGCATCCGCTGCACTGACCACCCGGCGCAGCCACTCCAGGCCTTCTCGATCATCGCTGCGCGCACTCAGCGCGGTAATGCCGATGCCGGCATCGAGCAGCACAGGGATCTGGTGGCACTGCACCGGCGCCTGTAACGCTTCGATAATGCCCGCACACAGTGGCTGAACCTGTTCGGGGTCGTCGACGATGGTGGCAAAACGCGTCGGGCTGATCTTGTACAGCGACTGGCTAAAAGGCAGCTGCGCAACGATGCGCGCCTTGACCTGCAACGTGAGGTCGTGGGCAAAGTTGTAGCCCAGCGCCTGGGTGATGTCGTTCAAGGTTGCGGCGGGCAGGATATCGATGGCCAGCAGGGTCAGGGCCTGGCCGCGGTCGAAATGGGCCTCGACGTCGCACTCCAGCTTGAGCCGGTTGAACAGGCCGGTCGGTTGGTCGAAAAAGTTGCTGCGCCGCACACTGGCGAGGATTTTCATCACCATGTCGGCGAACGCGACCAGCATGGCCTTTTGCTCTGGCGCCATCGGTGGGCGTGGCACGGTATCGATGATGCACAGGCTGCCGATGGCTATACGCTGCTCGACCACCAGCGGCGCCCCGCAGTAGTAGCGGATACCCGGCTCGCCGGTTACCAGCGGATTGTCGGCAAAGCGCGGGTCCTCGCACGCATCGGTTACCTCCAGTGGCTGGGCCTGCAGGATGGTGTGGGCGCAGAACGACACATCGCGGGAGGTGCTGGCACTGTCCAGGCCAGTCCTGGCCATGAACCATTGCTGGCATTCGCTGACGATCGACACCAGGCAGATAGGCGCGGAAAAATAGCTGGAAGCAAGCTTTACCAGCGCCTGGAGTTCGTGGTTCTGGTCTTGCTGGGCGACACACCATTCGACGACCTGAGCCAGGCGGTCTTTCTCATTGATGGGCACGGGAGCGGTTTTCATGGTGTTTTGCCTGCCCTGAAGAGGGTGTTAAGCACGAAGATATAGCACTTTGCTATCAATGAGACTGGTGTACAGACAAACGGTTCCGCTATGGAGCAAGTAATGGCTGAACGGTAGCGCATATATTTGTACAAGGATAGGAATTTGTACAAGTATCGTGATTAGGATAACACGCTTTGAATTGCGGATCGGTGGCCGCCCCGCGGCCATTTCGCGGCGCAAGGCCGCTCCTACAGGGGGTTGTTGATCGCCGCCTGAGTTGTACAAGCTTCGCGCGCGTCAAAGTTCAGGGGGCGTCAGCGCGGCCATCATTGCCTGGGCCTGGGCGCGTAGCGCGGTACAAAATGGCGCTACTACCGCCGACGCCGGGCGGTGCTCTGGGCGAATCAGCATGACACGGTACGGCACCGAAATATTCAGCCTGCGCATCACCAGGCCAGCCTGCCCCGCTTCCAGCCCGCTGAGCGGGTTGATAATCGCCACCCCCAGACCCTGACGGACCATCGCACACACCGACGCTGCGCTGGTGGTTTCGATCACTGTGCGCCGGTTTACCCCGGCCGCCCGAAACTGCTGGTCGAGTTGCTGCCGATAGGTGTCCAGGCTTGCCAGGTTGATGAAGTCGACCTCGTGGAAGTCGCTCAACTGCAGCACCGCCTTGGCCCGTAATGGATGGCCTTGGGGCAGCACGCAGACCATGTCGGCGCTGAACAGCAACTCGCCCACGGCACCCCGCGGCACCTGTTCGACTTCGGTGAGGCCAAGGTCGTGCTGCTGGGCCACCAGCGATTCCTCAAGCAGCGGCGATTCCTGCGCGGTGATACACACGCTGACGCCCTTGTGCTGCTGATAGAAGCGCTGGCAGGCAAGCGGCAGGAGAGTTTGCGAGAACAGTGGCAGGCAGGTGACAGACAACCGGCCTTGCTCGAAGTTACGGATGGCCTGGGCGAAGCGGTCTATGCGCTCAAGGCCGATGAAGGCCCGTTCGACTTCATCCACCAGCAGCAAGGCCTGGGCCGTGGCCACCAGGCGCCCGCCTTCGCGCTCGAACAGGTTCAGGCCCGTGACCTGCTCCATGCGTGCCAGCTCACGGCTGACAGTGGGCTGCGAGGTGAACAGCAGGCGCGCGGCACCGGTGACGCTGCCGGCAGCCATGATGGCGCGGAAGACTTCTAGGTGGCGCAGGGTCAGTTTCATGGGGGGCTCACCGCAAGGGTCATGGAAGGCGCCATTCTGTGCTGGCCTCATCGCAGGCTGGCGCCAGCTCCTACAAAGACTTCGCCAGCCCGTAATAGAGATGCCTGACTGAGAACCTGTGGCGCCAGCCTGCGATAGGGCAGCTGCGGGTTTACACAAAGCGGTGCAGGGGCTCAGCCCATATCAAATATGAATTCCCTACACAAAAATAGCTATTTTTCTGAATTGTCCATTTCAATCAAGCTTGAAGCATTCCATCAAAGGACCACCCCGATGAACTTCCCTCTCCTGGCCACCGCTATTCGCCAGCACGGCTCGCCCCTCTGGGCCTACGACAGCCACATCATCAACCAGCGCATCGACCAGTTGCTGCAGCACTTCGACACGGTGCGTTTCGCGCAGAAAGCCAACCCGAACCTGCACGTGCTGCGCCTGATTCGCGAGCGCGGCCTGAAGCTCGATGCGGTGTCGCTGGGTGAAATGGAGCGGGCCTTCGCCGCCGGTGCCGAGGTTGGCGGCGAGCCGGCCGGCGTGGTGCTGACCTGCGACGTGCTCGATCAACCCACTTTGGCGCGTGCGGTAGAGACTGGCATCGAGGTTAACGCGGGTTCCATCGACATGCTCCGCCAGTTGGGCGAGCACTCACCGGGGCATCGGGTGTGGCTGCGCATCAACCCAGGCTTCGGCCATGGCCACAGCCGCAAGACCAACACCGGCGGTGAAAACAGCAAGCACGGCATCTGGCACCAACAGCTGCCCGAGGCGCTGGCCTGCATCGAACAGTACGGTCTGCATTTGGTGGGCGTGCACATGCACATAGGCTCCGGGGTCGATTACCAGCACCTGGAAGCGGTGGCCAGCGCCATGGTCGGGCTGATCGGCAAGCTGGGCATGGATATCGAGGCATTTTCCATCGGCGGCGGGCTGTCCACGCCATACCGCGAGGGCGACCAGCCGGTAGACCTGGCGCGCTATGCCCGCACCTGGGCGGTGGCAAGGGCCGAGGTCGAAGCGATGCTCGGCCATGCCGTACGCATGGAGATCGAGCCGGGCCGGTATGTGGTGGCCGAGTGCGGTTACCTGGTGGCCGAGGTCCGTGCGGTCAAGCAAATGGGCGAGCGCAATTACATTCTGGTCGATGCGGGTTTCAATGACCTGATGCGCCCGGCCATGTACGGCGCCTACCACCGCATGAGCCTGTGCGACGCCAACGGCCAGCCGCTGGACGGTGCGCTGCAAGCCACCGTGGTTGCAGGGCCGCTGTGCGAGTCGGGCGATGTGTTTACCCAGGACGATCAGGAACTGACCCCGCAGCAACTGCCCCAGGCCAAAGTCGGCGACCTGTTGGTAATTCATGACGCCGGGGCCTACGGCGCGTCGATGTCGTCGAACTACAACAGCCGGCCGCTGCTGCCGGAGTTTCTGATCGAGCAAGGCGCACTGCGCATGATTCGCCGTCGCCAGAGTGTGCAGGCGCTGTTGGCCTTGGAGTTGGGGCTCTGAAATAGCCTGCCATTGGCAGGTAGCCAGGCTGTGCTGAGCACGGCCTCTGTAGGAGCGGCCTTGTGTCGCGAAAGGGCTGCGCAGCAGCCCCGGGATCTCGGGCTCATGCAAAATTTTCGGGGCTGCTGCGCAGCCCGTTCGCGACACAAGGCCGCTCCTACTGCCCCAGGAGCTTCCTACCCGCCCGGCGCCACCAGCCGATACCCCACCCCCGCCTCGGTGATGATGAACCGAGGCGCAGTGGGGTCATCGCCAAGTTTCTGCCGCAAGTGCCCCACCACAATGCGCAGGTAATGGGTGTCATCGACATGGGTCGGGCCCCAGATGTCCTTGAGCAACTGCTGCTGGGTGATCACCCGCCCCGGGTGCGCGGCCAATTGCGCCAGCAGCGCATATTCCTTGCGTGTCAGCCCCACCTCCTCCCCGTCGAGCAGCACCCGGCGGTAGGCAAAGTCCACCCGCAGCGGGCCGAAGCTGGCCGCAGCCGGGGTATTGCCAGCCTGTGGCACCTGGCGCAGCAGGGCGCGAACGCGGGCGAGGAACTCCTGAATGCCGAACGGCTTGGTCACGTAATCGTTGGCACCGCCATCCAGCGCGTCGACCTTCTGCACCTCGCTGGCCCGCACCGACAGCACCATCACCGGCACCGCGCTCCACTCGCGCAGCTCGCGCAGTACCTGCTGGCCGTCCATGTCCGGCAGGCCAAGGTCGAGCACCACCAGGTCCGGCTTGCCCAGCGCGGCCTGGGCCAGGCCTTCGGCGCCAGTGGCGGCTTCGAGCACCTTGTAGCCTTGGGACACCAGGCTGATGCGCAGAAACTTGCGGATCTGCGGTTCGTCGTCGATCACCAACAGGGTCGCAGCTTGGCTCATGGCATTTCACTTTCGGCGTCTGGTTGAGTAGGCAGCGGCAAGCATAGTGTGATGCAAGTGCCCTGGCCATCGATGCCCTCGCCCACCAGAATGCGCCCGCCATGGGCGCCGATCATGCCCTGGCAGATCGCCAGGCCAAGGCCCGTGCCCTGCCCGCCCCTGTCGCCACGGGCCGCGGTGTAGAACATGTCGAAGATTCTCTCGCGGTCCTCGGCAGGGATGCCAGGGCCTTGGTCGCTGACGGCCAGATGCAACTGGTCGTTGTGCACTGACACCTGCATGAGCAAACGCCCGTTCACCGGCGAAAAGCGTGCGGCGTTCTCCAGCACGTTGACCAAGGCTTGCTCGATCAGCGCGGCATGCACATACAGCAGCGGCAACTCGGCGGGCACCTCGGTGTGCACCTGCAGCGGCGCCAGCACGGCGCGCAGGCGTTGCAGTGCGCTGCCCACGATATCGGCCGGTGCCACCCAGTCACGGGCAAGCTTGAGGCTGCCATGGCCAAGGCGGGTCATGTCCAGCAGGTTCTGGATATAGCGGTCCAGCCGCTCGGCTTCGTTACGGGTGCCCTCAAGCAGCTCGCGGCGGTCATCGGCCGCAATGGCGTCGCCCAATGCCAGCAGGCTGTCGATGCTGCCGCGCATGGCCGTCAATGGCGTGCGCAAGTCGTGGGATACCGAAGCCAGCAAGGCGCTGCGCAGCTGCTCGGTCTCGCCATGCAGGCGCGCCGCTTCAAGTTGCTCGGCCAAGCGTGCCCTGGCCAACGCCTGAGCCAAGGGTTGCGCCAGCGCCATCAGCAAGCGCCGCCGGGGGGCGGCCAACGGCGCGCCATCGCGTGGGCGCACGCCTAGCAACGCCAGCGGCTGCTCATCCACTGCCAACGGCCACCACCACCAGCGGCCATGGGGCAAGGTGTCACTGCCAAAGCCTGCGCCCTGACCATGCTGCCAGGCCCATTGTGCAGCAGCGCGTTCGTTGTCGGTAAACGCCGGGGCAGCGCCGCTGGCAACCTGCAGCGAGCCATCGGCGCTGCGTTCGAGCAGGCACACCTGGACATCCTGCCAGCCGTCCAGGTGCTGGCCGGCAGCGTTGAACACCGCCTGGCGATCAGCGGCCACGGTCAGGCGGCGCGACAGGTCGAGCAGTTGGCTGGTCTGTGCCTGGGTCTCGCGCAGCGCCTGTAACTGGCGGCGCTGGCGCGCAGCAAGGTTGCCGGTGAGCGCGGCCATCAACAGGAAGAACACCAGGGTCAGCACGTCTTCTTCGCGCTGGATACTCAGCGAGAAGTTGGGCGGGACGAACAGAAAGTCGTAGGCCAGAAACGACAGTGCTGCACACGCCAGCGCCGGGCCCAGGCTGCTGCGCACCGCCACCAGCAATACCGCTGCCAGGAACACCAGGGAGATGTTCGGCAGCGCCAGCACGCTGGCAACCGCCCAGGCCAGCCCTGCCGCCAGCAGCGTTGCCATCAGCGCCAACAGGTAATGCCGCCACACCCACACGCGCCTGACCGCAGTACGCGCAGGTTGCGGCAGGGCATCGCGGTCGAGCACGTTGATTTCCAGGCCATGGCTTTCGCGCAGCAAGCGCGCCGCCACCCCTGCCCCCAACAGGCGCCGACGCAGCAGGTCGCGGGACTGGCCAACCAGCACCAGGCTGGCGCGACGCTCGCCGGCATGCTGGATGAGCGTGCGTGCCACTTCACCGGCACGCAGCAACACCACCTCACCGCCCAGGCGCTCGGCCAACTGCTGAGCCGCTTGCAGGCGATGGCGGGCGCTTTCGTCACGCAGACGGCCGTTGTCCACATGCACCACACTCCATGGCAAGTGGCGGCGCTGGGCAACGCGGCTGGCATGGCGCACAAGACGCTCGGCCTGATCGTCGCCGTCGATCCCCACCAGCAGCCGGCCACGCAGGGCCGGGGCCTCCTCGCCGCGCTGGCGGTAGCCACTGGCAAGGTCGGCGTCCACCTGGGCGGCGGCGGTGTGCATGGCCAGCTCACGCAAGGCGGTGAGGTTGGTCTGGGAGAAATAGGCATCGATAGCCGCCCGGGCCTGCTCGGGCACATACACCTTGCCCTCGCGCAGGCGCTCAAGCAGCTCGCGTGGCGGCAGGTCGATCAATACCAGCTCGAAGGCCTCCTGCAGCACCCAGTCCGGCAGGGTTTCACGCACTTGCACACCGGTGATGTCGCGGACCTTGTCGTTGAGGCTCTCCAGGTGCTGCACGTTGACCGTGGTGTACACGTCGATGCCTGCGGCCAGCAACTCCTGCACATCCTGCCAACGCTTGGCGTGGCGGCTGCCGGGGGCGTTGCTGTGCGCCAGCTCATCGACCAGCACCAACGCAGGCGCGGCCTTGAGCAGGCCATCGAGGTCCATTTCTTCAAGTTGCACGCCACGGTATTGGCTGCGCAGCAACGGTTGCTGGGGCAGGCCGCCAAGCAGGGCTTCGGTTTCGGCGCGGCCATGGGTTTCGACAATGCCCACTAATATGTGCACGCCCTGACGCAGCTGCGCGTGGGCGGCCTGGAGCATGGCGAAGGTCTTGCCGACCCCAGGCGCTGCGCCGAGAAACACCTTCAACCTGCCACGGCCTGCACGCGGCAGGCCGGCCAGCAGGGCATCGGCGCGGGTGGGGTTACTCATGTCGGGTCCTTGTGTCGGGTATGGGCCATCGCGGGGCACGTGCTGGGGCGCTTAGTTGCCTGGCAGCGGCGCCAGGCGCTGCAACGCCTGGTTCAGCACCAGCACATTGACCACCGCTGGGCCGACCAATGGCTGCAGGGTGGCCTCATCCACCAGCGCTTGCAAGCGCGCTTCAGGCACCTGGCGCGCAGCCGCCACCCGCGGCAGCTGGTAGGCGATGGCCGCAGGTGGCAGATGCGGGTCCAGGCCGCTGGCGGAGGTGGTCAGCAGCGCCTGGGGCACTGGGCCAAGGCTGGCTTGGTACAGCGTTGCCGCATCGGCGCTGACCCGCTCGGCCAGCGCCGGGTTACCCGGCCCCAGGTTGCTCGCGCCGCTGGCGACCGTGGCGTACGCGCCGGCCGAGGGCCGCGGGTGGAACCAGCCATCGCCGCTGAAA
Source organism: Pseudomonas farsensis (assembly GCF_014268805.2). Classification (GTDB taxonomy): domain Bacteria; phylum Pseudomonadota; class Gammaproteobacteria; order Pseudomonadales; family Pseudomonadaceae; genus Aquipseudomonas; species Aquipseudomonas farsensis. The sequence continues at coordinate 1,189,782 of NZ_JABWRF020000001.1, read as the reverse complement.
CCCTGTGCAATCAACGCCGAGCCACGCACCTGGCCTTGGCCGTCGCGCACCAGGCTGCCGTTGGCCTGCTCGGGGAAGGCCAGTTGGGCGATGCCCGTCACCGCCAGCGGGTACAGCGCGCCGGTGACCAGGGTCATCAGCATCACCAGGCTCAGGGCCGGGCGTAGGTAAGCAGTCATGATGGTTCTCCTTCAGACCAGGTGCAGGGCATTGAGCACGACGTCGATCAGCTTGATCCCGGCAAACGGCACCAGAATGCCGCCAAGGCCGTAGATCAGCAGGTTGCGCCGTAGCAGTTGGGCGGCGCTTGCGGCTTGCACGCGTACCCCGCGCAGGGCCAGCGGAATCAGCACGATGATGATCAGTGCGTTGAACACGATGGCCGACAGGATCGCGCTTTGCGGGCTGGCCAGGTGCATCAGGTTGAGCACGCCCAATTGCGGGTAGATGGCCGCGAACAGCGCCGGCAGAATGGCGAAGTACTTGGCCACGTCGTTGGCGATGGAAAAGGTGGTCAGCGCGCCGCGTGTCACCAGCAGTTCCTTGCCCACCTGCACCACGTCGAGCAACTTGGTCGGGTCGCTGTCCAGGTCGACCATGTTGGCGGCCTCGCGGGCGGCCTGGGTGCCATCGTTCATGGCCATGCCGACGTCAGCCTGGGCCAGGGCCGGGGCATCGTTGGCGCCGTCGCCGCACATCGCCACCAGCCGGCCGTCGTTCTGCTCCTGGCGGATGCGCGCCAGTTTTTTCTCAGGCGTGGCCTCGGCCAGCACGTCATCCACGCCAGCCTCGGCGGCAATGGCAGCCGCCGTCAGCGGGTTGTCGCCGGTGACCATCACAGTGCGAATGCCCAGCTTGCGCAGCTCGGCAAAACGCTCGCGAATACCCGGTTTGACCACATCCTTGAGGTGGATCACACCGAGCAGGCGCTTGTCGACACAGACCAGCAACGGCGTGCCGCCGCTTTGTGCGATGCGCTCCACTTCTCGGGCCAGCGGCAGGGGCATTTCCAGGCGCTGCAGGCCGACGAAAGCCAGCACCGCATCCACCGCACCTTTGCGATAGCGGCGCTGTTGCAGATCGATGCCCGACAGGCGCGTTTCGGCGCTGAAGGCAATGGCGTCGTACTGCCCGGCGGCCGGCTCGACAAAGTCGTGCAACTGGCGCAGAAACTCGACGATGGATTTACCCTCGGCAGTGTCATCGGCCAGCGAGGCGAGCAACGCGCCCTCCCCCAGCTCCTTGGCGGTGATACCGGGTGCGGCGTGCAGCGCGCTGCAACGGCGGTTGCCGAACGTGATGGTGCCGGTCTTGTCGAGCAGCAGCGTGTGTACGTCACCCGCCGCCTCCACCGCCCGGCCAGAACGGGCTATCACATTAAGCCGTACCAGGCGGTCCATGCCAGCAATGCCGATGGCCGAGAGCAGGCCGCCGATGGTGGTGGGGATCAACGTGACCAGCAACGCTGCCAGGAAGATCAGCGGCAGGCTGCCGCCGGCAAAGTGGGCGAACGGCTGCAGCGTCACCACCACGACCAGGAAGATCAGGGTCAGGCCGATCAGCAGGATATCCAGGGCAATTTCGTTGGGGGTCTTCTGCCGCTTGGCGCCTTCGACCAGCGCGATCATGCGGTCCAGGGTCGACTCACCGGGGTTGCTGGTGACGCGAATCAACAACTGGTCCGAGACCAGCCGGGTATTGCCGGTGACCGCCGAACGGTCGCCGCCGGATTCGCGGATAACCGGCGCGGATTCGCCGGTAATGGCGGCCTCGTTGACCGCTGCGATGCCTTCGAGCACCTCGCCGTCTGCCGGGATCATCTCGCCTGCCACCACCCGCACCACATCGTCCTTGCGCAACTGGCTGGCAGCCACCGTTTCGAAACTGCCATCGGCCTTGCGGCGCAGGGCCTGCAGGCCCTGGCTGCCGGCCTTGAGGCTGTCGGCCCGAGCCTTGCCACGGCCCTCCGCCAGCGCCTCTGCGAAGTTGGCAAACAGCACGGTGAACCACAACCACACGGCGATTTGCACAGCGACGCCAGTGCTTACGCCACTGTTCGGGTCCAGGCACAGCAGCGTGGTCAGCGCAGCGGTCAGGGCCACCACCAGCATCACCGGCGAGCGCCTGAGCTGGCGCGGGTCGAGCTTGAGCAGCGCCTGCAGCAGCGCCGGGCGCCACAGGTTGGCCAAGCGGGTCTGGTCCTTGGCGCCGGTTGCGGCTTGCACATCAGGAATGGGCATGTTCATGGTCAACTCCTCAGAAACCCAGGCTCAGGTGTTCGGCAATAGGCCCCAGGGCCAAGGTCGGCAGGAAGGTCAGGCCGCCCGCCAGCAAGATGGTCATCAGCAGCAGGCTGGTGAACAGCGGGCCGTGGGTGGGAAAGCTGTTCAGCCCTTGGGGCGCGCTGTTTTTTGCCGCAAGGCTGCCGGCCAGCGCCAGCACCGGCAGGATGTAGCCGAAGCGGCCGATCAACATGGCCAGGGCGATCATCAGGTTGTGGAACACTGTGTTGGCGCCAAAGCCTGCGAAGGCCGAGCCGTTGTTGGCGGTGCCTGAGGTATAGGCATACAGCAGCTGGCTGAAGCCATGCGGGCCGGGGTTGCTGACCGCAGCAGCGGGGCCTGGCAGGCTGGCAGCGATGGCGCCGAGCACCAGTACCCCGACCGGCATCACCAGCAGCGTCGCCACCAGCAACTGCACCTCGCGGGCCTGCAGCTTCTTGCCCAGGTATTCCGGGGTGCGCCCGATCATCAGCCCCGCCAGGAACACCGCAATCAGCACGAACAGCAGCATGCCGTAGAGGCCTGCGCCGACGCCGCCGAAGATCACTTCGCCGACCATCATGTTGACCATCGCGACCATGCCGGTCAGCGGATTGAGGCTGTCATGCATGGCGTTCACCGAACCATTGGAGGCGGCGGTGGTGGTCACCGTCCACAGCACCGAGCCGGTGGTGCCGAAGCGGCTTTCCTTGCCTTCCAGCGGTGCGCCGAGCTGTACCTGTGGGTTGTCCAGCGCAGGGTTGGGCTGCTGTTCGGTCCACAGCGCGGTAGCGCCGCCGATCAGGAACAACGCCAGCATGCAGGCCAGGATCGCGCGGCTCTGGCGCAGGTCCTTGACGTAGTGGCCGAAGGTGAACACCAGTGCCACCGGGATCAGAATGATCGACGCCACCTCGAACAGGTTGCTCCATGCCGTGGGGTTTTCGAACGGGTGCGCCGAGTTGACGCCGAAGAAACCGCCGCCATTGGTACCCAGTTGCTTGATGGCAATCTGGCTAGCCGCAGGGCCGAGCGGGATGGTTTGCTCGGCGCCTTGCAGGGTGATGGCGTTGGCGTAGTCGGCGAAGGTTTGCGGCACGCCTTGCCACACCAGTAGCAGCGCCAACACCAGGCACAGCGGTAGCAGCCCGTAGAGGGTGGCGCGGGTCAGGTCGACCCAGAAGTTACCCAGTTGCGTGGTGGAGCGGCGGGCAATACCGCGACACAGGGCGACCAGTACGGCAAGGCCGGTGGCGGCGCTGACGAAGTTCTGCACGGTAAGGCCGAGCATCTGGCTCAGGTAGCTGAGCGAAGCTTCGCCGCTATAGGCCTGCCAGTTGGTGTTGGTCATGAAGCTGACCGCAGTGTTGAGCGCTAACGACCATTCCTGGCCCGGCAGGTGTTGCGGGTTCAGCGGCAGGCTGCCTTGCAGCAGCAGGACGGCGAACAGCAGCGCACCGCCGGCCAAGTTGAAGGCCAACAGAGCAAAGGTGTACTGCTTCCAGTTGTGTTCCTGCGCCGGTTTGACGCCGGCCAGGCGGTAGCAACCCCGTTCGATGGGCCTAAGCAGCGGCGACAGCCAGGTGCTCTGGCCTTCCATGACGTTGTAGTAAAAGCGGCCGAGCCAGGGGGCTGGAAGCAGCACCAGGGCGAAGAATGCCAGCAGCAGGAGGTAGTCGTAGCTGTGCATGGTGGCTCCTTAGCTGCGGTCGGCGCGCAGTAGCGCCGTTAGCAGGTAAACCGCCAGGGCCACTGCCAGCAGCAGTGACAGGGTGTCGAGGATGTACATGGGGGATCTCCCTTGGCGCGCGGGTTGGAGGGCGCTGATGGGGAGATTGTCGGAGGGGTGGGCGTAAAGGGGCGAGATATGGGGCGGCGGTTGCCAATAAAGGAATCGTAAAGTTTTGCAGGGGGTGTTGTTAGGGGGGAGCTAGCGGCGCTTCGCGGATGAGCCCGCCCCACGGACCGCGCCATGCCGCTACCGGATCGCCCGCGGTCAATGTAGGAGCGGCCTCGTGTCGCGAAAGGGGCGCGCAGCGCCCCCCAGCATTTGCGCCCCCCTGATATCACAGGGCCAGCTTCGCGACACAAGGCCGCTCCTACACAATGACTGCGCCGCTTGGGGTTTATGTGGTTAGCGCTGCACCACATCCGCCCCGGAGTTGCGGCTCCAATCCAGCAGCAGGCTGTACCCCACCGCCAACAGGGTCGGCCCGATGAACAGCCCGATGAACCCAAACGCCAGCAACCCGCCAAACACCCCAAGCAGCACGATGACCAGCGGCAAGTTGCCGCCGCGGCTGATCAGGTAGGGTTTGAGCACGTTGTCCACGCCGCTGATGATGAAGGTGCCCCACACGCCCAGAAACACCGCCATGCCGTAGTCGCCCTTCCACACCAGCCACGCGGTGGCCGGGATCCAGGCCAGCGGCGGGCCCATGGGGATCAGGCTGAGCATGAACGTCACCAGCCCCAGCACGATGGCCCCCGGCACGCCGGCAATCAGAAAACCGATCAGCGCCAGCACGCCCTGCGCCGCCGCAGTGCCGATCACCCCGTTGACCACGCGCTGCACGGTGCCGGCCACCAGCTCGACGTAGTACTCGGCGCGCTCGCCCACCAGCCGTTGCAGCAAACGCCGCACGAAGGCAGCCAGCCGCGGGCCGTCACGGTAGAAGAAGAACACGAACACCAAGCTCAGAGTCAGTTCCAGCACACCGCTGCCAATCTGCGCGCTGCGCGCCAGCAGCCAGTTGCCGACCTGGCCGAAATACGGCTTGGCCGAGGCCAGCAACGCGGCGCCCTGCTGATCGAGCGACTGCCACCAACTGACCAGCCGCTCACCAATGAACGGAATGCCGCTGACCCAGGCCGGTGCATCCGGCAGGCCTTCGACCTGGATGTCGCGCACAAAGGCGGTGGCATCGCGCACATGGTCGGCCAGGTTGAACCCCAGCCACACCAGCGGCAGCGCCACGATCAGGATCCAGGCGCAGGTCAACAGGCTCGCCGCGAGGGTTTCGCGCCCGCGCAGCACGCGGGTCAGCAGGCGCATCAACGGCCAACTGGCAAACGCCAGGATTGCCCCCCACAGCAGCGCCGAGATGAACGGCGCCATCACCCATAACGCGGCGCCAAGCAGCACCAGCAGCAGGATCTGGACCAGCAGGCGATCATTGTTGACCATGGCGGCGCTCACTTAACGGATCAGTTCCAGGTGCAAGCCTTCGGTCGGCGCGTTGCCGACCTCCAGCCTGCTGCTGCGCACACCGGCCTTGACCAGTTGCTCACGCCAGGCCTCGGCGCCTTCGCCGCTGAGGCTGGCGCGCAAGGTACTGTCCAGGTTCAGGCTGCGCGCCAGCAACGTGGCCCAGGCGGGCTGCGGCCGTGCCAGGTCAGGGTAGTCGAGCTTGCCGGTATCGCGCAGCTCGCGCAGCACCGTGGCGGCGGTGGGCAGAATGTCGCCCAGCGGGCTTGCGGCGACGAACTCTTCGACGTGCAGGTAGGCGCGGCGGTTGCCACGGGTGACGCTGTACAAGGCCACCAGCGTGTCGGCCTGCTCGGCGGAACGGCGCAGCAGAATAAATGCCTGCTGTTCGTCGCCGCCATTGAGCCGGGCGTTGGCAAACACATCGTTGGCCCAGATGCTGGCCTCGCCGCAGTCGCGGCCCTGGCACCAGAACAGCGGATAGCCGCCGTCGTGCTGCAGGGCCTCACGGGCACTGGTGAACGCTTCGCGGGCGCTGCGCTCTACCGGCAGTTCGTAGGTGACCGAACTGACCTGGCCGCGGCTTTCGACTTTTTCTTCGACCCGCAGGCGGCCGCTGATCTTGCGCAGCGGGCCCATGGGGTAAATACGCTCCTGCTCGACCGCCGGGCGTTGGTCGACCACCTTGGCGTCGACCGGAACCGGCAAGGTGCCCGCCCACAGCAAGGGGCTTGCGAGAACTAGGCAGGCAGCGATGGCGCCACGTAACACTGGCGTTGTAGTCATCGGCAGCCCTCGTGGCTGCGCTGCGCGGATGCATGAATGTCTGGCATGTACATGGTTGTCTCCCTTTCAACCCGCCAAGCCTCGACACTTGCCCGGTGCAAGTCAAGGAAAGCCAAAGAAGCGATTGAAACAGTCTGCAACAAGGGCTGCACCGCCCTCATCATTCAGGTGCAGGTGATGACCACCTGGCAACACCACCTGCTCGAAGGGTAGCTGCTCCAGCAACTGCGTGTGGCGCGCCAGCATGCCGTCTGCCGCGACCACCAGGCAGGTCGGGCATTGCACCCGTTTTACGAAGGCCATGGCCTGGGCCTGGCTCAGGCGTTGTGGCGACGGCAGCGTCAGACGGCTGTCACTGCGCCAACTGTAACCGCCAGGCACCGGCATCAGCCCGCGCTGGGCCAACAACTGCGCGGCCTCGCGGCTGACGGCCACCATGCCTTTCATGCGTGCTTCAACCCCTTGTGCCTGGGTGGCGTAGACACTCTTGCGTTTGCCCTCCAGGCGCAACTGCGCGCGTAGCGCCATGCCCAGGCGCTCGGCCGGGTCTTGCTCGGCGGCAGTCGGCGGCAGCACGCCGTCGATCAATGCCAGGTGGCTGACCCGTTCGGGCAAGGCGCCTGCCAGCTGGACGCTGATAACCGCCCCGAGGGAATGGCCAAGCAGGGCAAAACGCTGCCAGCCGAGCTGTTCGGCAACCCGCAGCACATCATGGGCATAGTCCGCCAGGGCGTAGCTGGCGCCCGGCGGGCGATGTTCGGAATAGCCATGCCCGGCCAGGTCCAGGGCGACGATACGCAGGCCTTTTAACTGCGGTGCCAGGCGCGCGAAGCTGTTGGCGTTGTCCAGCCAGCCGTGCAAGGCAATCACCGGCAGGCCTTCGTGCGGGCCGAACAGGTGCGCGGCCAGCTCGATATGGCCCAGCGACAGACGCACTTCTTCAACCGGCTGGCTCATGCCTGGCTCCAACGTTCGAACAGGTTCATGAGCAGGCTGGCGGTGTCCAGCGGGCGCTCCAGCGGGAACATGTGCCCACCCGGCAGGCTGTGGTACTCGCCACGCGCCATGCCGCGCACGCCTAGGGCGTGGTGGCGGCGGATCACCCGGCTTTGGGCGCCACGCACCATCGCCAGTGGTACCTGCAACTGGCGCGGGGGCAGCGGGCTGGCGTGGGGGATATTGCGGTAGATGCTGATTTCGGTGGCCGGGTCAAAGCGCAGGCGCAGACCGCCGTCGGCCTGTTCCAGGCCATGCTGCAGATAGGCTTCGAGGCATTCTGGGTCGAAGTGGCGGAACAACGCTTTGCCGGCGAAATAGCGCCGGGCGCTGTCCAGGTCGGCAAATGCCTCGCGCCGGCCCAGGGTGCGCCCGGCAGGCGTGATGCGGTCGATAAAACCCCAGCGCTTGGCCGCCTGGATCAGCCACTGATCGGCGCGGGTCAGCACCGGCGAGTCGAGCATCACCACGCCGCGGTAATACTGCGGGCAGCGCAGCGCGGCGTGCAGGTGCAGCACGCCGCCCAAGGAGTGGCCAACCCCCCATACCGGGGCATCCTGCTGCTCCAGGTGGTGCAGCAGCTCGTCCACGAGGTTCTGCCAGTTGTCGTTCACCGGAAAGCGCGGGTCATGGCCGTGCTGACCCAGGTGCTGCACCGCATAGGTAGGCGCCAGCGCGGCGAACAGCTTGCCGTAGGTGGCAGACGGAAAGCCGTTGGCGTGGGCGAAGAATATCTGCTGCGACATGGCCGCCTGCTCTGCACGGGGAAAGGTTGCCCCATTGTCGACAAGCCAGGCACTGGCGGCAACGTCCGGAAAGGTCATCGCAGAGGGCGTTCAGGTCATCCCAGGGGACGTGAAACTGTCCAGTGAGCGGCGCAGGCAAGCCTGCACATAGGCCATCTGGTGCTCCAGCGCCTCGCGCGCCAGGCGTTGCTCCTGTTGCTGGAGCTTGAGCCGGCGCAGCGCCAGGCAGCTGGTCTGCAGCAGATGCGCCATACCCACACACGCGTCTTGCAGGCGCATCAGCTCGTCTTCGCCGTCGAACTGAACGCCCTGTTCGGTGCCTAGCTGCCTGCGCACCGAGGCCATCAACTGATACATCTTGGCATCCGCCGAATCGCGCAACAGGCTGTATTCGGCGAAACCCAGTACGCGGTCATCCTGCACTTTCTCAAGCGTGGGCTGCAGATCAACCGAACACACAAGGTCCATCCATCGGTTGCTCATGCCACTTCTCCAAGCATCGCGTTATTGCTTCCTGGCAATAACGCTAGCAAGGGCATGAACAGCGCCACAACTGGCAAAAGTATCAGTTGCCAAGCTCAACCGCAGTGGTGAAGGCCCTGAAGTGTCATCAACCCCGCCAACGGCCATTCACCGTCGAGTTGCGCAAGGCTTGCGGTGCTCATGGGTGCCGGCTGCTGGCGGTGGCCGTGCTCCAGCAGGCTGACCAGCACCCCCACCAGAGGCTGATGGCTGACCAGCAGCACCTGCTCCAGGCCCAGCCGCTCAAGCTCGGTAATGACCTGCTGCGGGTCGCTTTCCGGGGTCAGCCAAGGCGCCGTGCGCACCGGTTCGGTAAAGCCGAGGGCCTCACGCACCAAGGCTGCGGTCTGCTGGGCGCGAACATACGGGCTGGCGATGATTGCCTGTAACGGCTGGCCAAGCAGGCGTGCGGCGCTGAACAGCACCTGCTCACGGCCGTGCTCGGTCAACCGCCGTTCAGCGTCGGTGTTGGCACGTGGCTGCGCCTCGCCGTGGCGCAGCACCCACAGCTTCACAGCTTGGGCTCTTCGTCACGCACCGGGTGCGGCGCCGGGGCCACGGTGTGCGGGGCTTCGCCCTCGGCAGCACGCGGCGCCGGCCAGTCGGCGAACGGCCAGGGCTTCTGCTCGGTGTGGAAGGTGCCGAAGCGGCCGATCTGTGCCAGATACTGGCTCAGGCTGTCGCCAAAGTTCATCAGGCTGGCACTCGGCGCGCCGTAGATAATGCGGTAAACCAGTTGCACCAGCACCAGCCCGCCCAGCAGCAGCTCGGCCAGTTGCCAGATCACCAGGAACATGAGCATCCACAGTATCCGCAGGATGATCGACTCACGCTGGGCGTTTTCCGGCGTATCGTTCATGTGTCGCTCCTTCGTGTCAGTTGAAACCGCTGGTAGAAATGAAATCGACGTCGGTCTTGGGCTCGGCGCGCATCAGGTGTTCGATCACCTGGGTCAAGGTCCGGCCTTCGAAGAGAATGGCGTGCAGCCCGGCGACCAGCGGCATGTACACACCCACCTCCTGCGCCTTGGCCTTGAGCACCTTGAGGGTGTTGACCCCTTCGGCCACCTCGCCCAGGCGGTTGACCGCCTCTTCAAGGGTGAGACCCTGGCCCAGGGCGTGGCCCACCTGGTAGTTGCGGCTTTTGGGCGACGAACAGGTAACGATCAGGTCGCCCACACCGGCGAGGCCGAGGAAAGTCATCGGGTTGGCGCCAAGGCTTACCGCAAAGCGGGTCATTTCGGCCAAGGCGCGGGTGATCAGCATGCTCTTGGTGTTCTCGCCCATTTCCAGGGCGACGGCCATGCCGGAAATGATCGCGTAGACGTTCTTCAGCGCACCGCCAAGCTCAACCCCGAAGCGGTCGGCACTGGCATAGACGCGGAACGTGCGCCCATGCAGCACCGCCTGCACGCGCTGGCACAGTTGCTCGTCTTCGCTGGCGACCACGGTGGCGGTCAGGGCGTGCTCGGCGATCTCGCGGGCGAGGTTGGGGCCAGACAGCACGCCGATTCGCGCTTTGGGTGCGATTTCTTCGACGATCTGGCTCATCAGCTTGAAGCTCTGCGCCTCGATGCCCTTGGTCAGGCTCACCAGGCACTTGCCGCCCAGCAGCTCGGCATGCGGCGCCAGCACGCTGCGCAGCGCGCTCGATGGCAAGGCGACAAACACCAGGTCACTCCCCTGCAACGTGGCCAGCAGGTCGTTGACCGGCGTTACCCCATCATGCAGGCGAATACCTTTGAGATAGCGCGGGTTCTCGCGGTTGTTGCGCATTGCCTCGGCCTGGGCCGGGTCACGCATCCACTGCCGCACGGGGTGGCCGTTTTCGGCCAGCAGGTTCGCCACGGCGGTGCCGAAGCTACCTCCACCCAGAACTGCAACAGGTTGCTGTTCAGTCATATCCAGTCCGTTTACCCATAAAAAGTGGCGACCGGGGCATTATAGGGGCAAGCCGCGAGCCTCAAGCTACCAGAGACAAGAAAAGCAACAACACCGGCAACGCCTTGGCCGCTTATAGCCTGCAACTTGGCTGCTCGGGTAACATGCCGGCTCAATTTTGAAACAAGGTCGTACCGTGTTCCCAGGCACGCCCCCCTACCCTCGCCTGCTGCTGCTTACAGCCCTGCTCGGCGGGCCTGCCATGGCCGACGACCTGTTTATCGACAACCAGGACCTGCCGCAGGTTCTGACCGCCACACGCCTGAAACAATCCCCAGCCGCAGTACCGGGCAGCATGACCGTGCTCGACCGCGAGCTGATCCGCGCCAGCGGCGCGCGCGACATCCCCGAAGTGCTGCGCCTGGTGCCGGGCATGATGGTCGGCTACGGCGCCGGCAACCAGCCAACGGTCAATTACCATGGCAGCAACGTCAACGACGCCCGGCGCATGCAGGTATTGATCGACGGCCGCTCGGTGTATCGCGCAGGCCTTGCAACGGTTGACTGGAGCGATATTCCGGTGGCGCTCGAGGACATCGAGCGTATCGAGGTATTCCGCGGCCCCAACACCGTCAGCTATGGCGCCAACGCGCTGATGGCGGTGGTCAACATTCTCACCCGCAACCCCGCCGACAGCCACGGCACGCGGCTCAAGCTGACCCGCGGTGCAGACGGCATCAACGACTACTATGCCAGCCACGGCCTGGGCTGGGCTGACGGCGACCTGCGCCTGTCGGTGTCGGGCCAGCAGGACGACGGCTTTGACAAAGACGCCGTCGGCCATGACTACCGCGACAGCCGCCGCCTGAACCGCATCAACCTCAGCGCCAGCCATTACCTGAGCCACGACCAGACCCTGGACTGGCAACTGGCGGCCAAGGAAGGCAGCAACCAGCGCCCGTATACCTACCAGCCAATATTCGGCGCCTACAGCCTGGGCAACGATGCCGACGTCGATGCCAAGGACTACGCAGGCTCCATGCGCTGGAGCATCGATCTCAACCCGGATCACAGCCTGTACGTGCAAGGCTCGGCCCAGCACTTCGACCGCCAGCAGGTGTGGAGGGCGTGCGACGCGGCCATCGCCTTCAACCCAGACCTCACCCGGCTGTGGCAGCTCAGCCCCGCCTACGCCGAAACCGTTGCCCGCAACCTGTGGACCGGCAGCGTGCCGGCCAGCGCCGACCCGGTACTCAATGCCCTGGGCCAGCAGGTTCAGGCAAGCTGGGCGGCAGGCGGCAGCAGCCCGGTGTGCGGTGACGTCGACCAGAGCACCCGGGAAACCCGCTACGACCTTGAAATCCAGGACACCCTCAACCTGACCGACAGCTTGCGCATGGTCAGCGGCATGAACTACCGCTACGACAAGGCCGATTCGCAGACCTACTTCAATGGCAGCATCGACGACCAGACCTGGCGCCTGTTCGGCCAGCTTGAATGGCGCCTGGACGAACACTGGATCGTCCAGGGCGGCGCAATGCACGAGCGCTCGCAACTGTCGGGCAACTCGCTCACCCCTCGGGTTGCAGTGAACTACCTGATCACACCGCGCCACGGCCTGCGCGCGGTGTATTCCGAGGCGATCCGTTCGCCGGACATGTTCGAGAACAATGTGAACTGGAGCTACACGGTCAAAAACCTCACGCCGCGCCAGCCCGGTGTGCAAAACGGCCAGTTCTTCGTCAAGACCCGCGGCCCGGGCAACCTCGACCAGGAGCGCATGCGCTCGCGCGAGCTGGGCTACAACGGCTATTTCAGCGACCTCGACTTGAGCATGGATATCAAGTTGTTCTACGACGAGATCACCGGGATGATCAGCGAACCGTTGAAGAACAACCAGTTCATTGCCAGCAACGCCAACAAGGCTCGCTTCAGTGGCAGCGAGGCGCAGTTCGACTGGCAACTGAGCCGCCGCGACCGCCTGCGCCTGACCTACGCTTATGTCGATGCCTGGGCCAGTAACCCCGCCGACAGCCGCCTGACCGCGCGCAACAGCGGCTCGGCAGGCTGGATGCGTGAATGGGGCCAAGGCTGGTCGAGCGCGCTCTTCTATTACGGCGACGACGCGCTCAACGCTTACCGCTACGAGCGCATCGACCTGCGCCTGGCCAAACGCTTCAAGGTACAAGGCAGCAACCTTGAGCTGGCAGCGCTATGGCAGCAGCGCCTGGATGACGAGCCAACCACGGTGGCGCAGAACCGCTACGACAGCCGCCAACGCCTGAGCGTCAGCGCGGAGCTGGAATTCTGATGCTGATACTGCTGCGTTTATTGCTGCTGTGCCTGCTGCCCCTGGGCTCGTTGTCTGCCAGCGAAGTGCTGCTGGTGGGCGCCGACGACCAGCCTGGTATCCGCAGCTTCGTCAGCGCCCTGCAACAGCGCCGCGCCGACGACCAGGTGCAGTTTCGCGCGGTGGAGCAAATGCCTAAACCGGGGCAGTTGAAGGCCGGCACGCGCCTGGTGCTGCTGGACACCCCGGCCCTGGAATGGCGCCTGAGCGAGAGCGCCGGCCCACCTGCCCTGGCCCTGCGCGTCAGCCGGGTCCAGGCCGAGCGGCGTTTGGGCTCGTCGCGCCCGGCCTATCTCAGCTTGCTGTGGAGCGACCCGCCACTGGCCCGGCAATTGCGTTTGGCCCGCTACCTGCTGCCACAGGCGCGCCGCATCGGTGTGCTGTACGGCGAGCACAGCGCCTTCCTGCTCGATGAACTGCGCCAGGCCGCACGCCCGATGGGCCTGGAAATCGTCGCCCAGAGCTGGCACGACCTGCGCGACAGCCGCCCGTTGCAGCAACTGCTGGCCAACAGTGACGTGCTGCTGGGCCTCGACGACCCTGAACTGTACAACTCCAAATCCGCCAAGAACGTACTGCTGAGCAGCTACGGCCGGCAAATGGCGCTGATCGGTCCGAACGCAGGGTTTGTCCGCGCCGGCGCCCTGGCCAGCACCTATAGCGACCAGGACGACTGGCTGGCGGTGCTCGACGAGTTGCTCGACCAGCCGCCGGCACACTGGCCGCGCAGCCTCTACCCCGCACGCTTCGGTGTCAGCGGCAACCAGCAGGTTGCCCGCGCCCTGGGCCTTGAAGCCATCGCTGCCGAGGCCGCCGCTGCGGTCATTGCCGCAGGAGAACCCACCCCATGAGCAAACGCCTGAGCTGGGACATCCATACCCGCACGCAGATCATCAGCCTTGGCCCGGCGCTGCTGCTGACGCTGTTGCTGATCGGTTTCTTCACCTTCGTGCGCATCCAGGATTTGCGCCAGGAGCTGAACCATACCGGGCAACTGATTGCCAACCAGCTGGCGCCGGCCTCGGAGTACGGGGTGATCTCGGGCAACAACGAGGTGCTCGACAGCCTCATGCGCGCTACGTTGAGCATCCCCCACGTGCGCTTTCTGGAGGTGCAGGACAGCCGCAACCATATTCTGGTGTATGTCGAGCAAGCCGATGAAAGCGCCAACCGGGCGCAGCGCGTCGAGGTGTTCCAGGCGCCGATCCGCTTGCAGCAGATCCGCCTTGACGCCGATTTTCTGCAGGGTAAGCCGCAACTACCGAGCCTGGGCGATGACTACTTGGGGCGGGTAATCGTCGGCATGTCCGACGATGCCTTCAGCGAGCGTCAGCAGGAAATCGTGATCAAGGCCGGCATTCTCGCCCTCTTCGCCCTGGTGTTCACTTTCCTGCTGGCGCGGCGCCTGGCCATGAGCCTGTCGCGGCCCATCAGCGATATGGGCCATGCCGTAAAGGCCATCCAGCAAGGCGACTTCAACGCGCCGCTACCTGAGGTTGACGACACCGAGCTGGGCCATCTGGCGCGGCACATCAACAACCTGGCCAGCGCCCTGAACCTCGCAGCCCACGAGCAGCAGCAGGCCATGGGCCAGCTGATTCAGGCCCGCGAAGAGGCCGAGCAGGCCAACCGGGCCAAATCCGACTTCCTGGCGATGATGAGCCATGAGCTGCGCACCCCCATGAATGGCGTGCTGGGCATGCTGCAACTGCTGGAAACCACCCGATTGACCGGCGAGCAGGCCGAGTACACCGCCGTGGCCAGCGAATCCACCGGCCATTTGCTCAAGGTGATCAACGACATTCTCGATTTCTCGCGCATCGAGCGCACCACCCTTGAGCTTGAGCACATCGACTTCAACCTGGCCCAGCTGATCAGCAGTTGCGTGCAGTCGTTCCAGCACACCGCCCAGCAGCGCGGCCTGCAACTGCGCCTGCAACTGCCCGAGGATGCAGCGCCCACGCGGGTGGTCGGCGACCCGACGCGCATCCGGCAAATACTGCTCAACCTGGTGGGCAATGCGCTGAAGTTCACCGAACAAGGCGAAGTTACCGTGCAGGCGCGCTGGCAACTGCTCGAGCGCCAGGTGTTGTGGTTCAGTTGCGCAGTGCGCGATACCGGCATCGGCATTGACAGCGCTCGCCTGGAAACCATGTTCGTGGCCTTTCAGCAGGCCGACAGTTCGATTTCGCGGCGCTATGGTGGCACCGGCCTTGGCCTGTCGATCGCGCGCACCCTGGCCGAGCGCATGGGCGGCCAGCTAAAGGGCACGAGCCGCGTGGGCATTGGCTCGACCTTTACCTTGGAAATGCCGCTGGCGCTGTCCAGCAGCCCGGCGCCGCGCCTGTCAGGCGCAGCCAGCCCCATGACCACGGGCAAACACGGCGGGCGGATACTGCTGGTGGAGGATAACCTGGTCAATCAAAGCGTGATGGAGGCCATGCTGCGCAGCCTTGGCTTTGACGTGGGGCTGGCCACCGACGCCGCAGAGGCGGTCGAGCTGATCAGCCAGCAGCCGTTCGATGCGGTGCTGATGGACTGCCGCCTGCCACTGGTCGATGGCTATGAGGCCACCCGGCGTATCCGCCAGTTGCCACAGGGCGAAGGGCTGCCGATCATCGCCCTGACCGCCAATGTACTGGAGGGCGATCGCGAGCGTTGCCTGGCTGCAGGAATGAACGATTACCTGAGCAAACCGTTCAAACGCACTGACTTGCAGCTCACCCTGCGCCGCTGGTTGCCCGGTCAGGAAGCTGCGACTGGCGATAAATGCTAAAGTGCGGCAGTCTTAAAGACTGGACAGGACCGACGCAGGCCCTGAAAATGCATTTCAGTGCACACCTGTACTCATTTGCCAGGTGCGCTGTGACTTTCACCACAACGCAATAGTCTACCTGTAGGCTGCCGCCTCGGATGCCAAGCATTCGGGCCGGCCGGGAAGATTCGTCCCCTGCCACAGGGGGTTATTGAGGAGCTCGCATGACCAAACAACACGCCTTTACTCGGGAAGACCTGCTGCGCTGCAGTCGCGGTGAGCTGTTCGGCCCAGGTAATGCGCAACTGCCCGCGCCGAACATGCTGATGGTCGATCGCATCACCCATATCAGTGAAGAAGGCGGCAAGTACGGCAAAGGTGAATTGGTCGCCGAGCTGGATATCAACCCGGACCTGTGGTTCTTCGCCTGTCACTTCGAAGGTGACCCGGTGATGCCAGGCTGCCTGGGCCTCGATGCCATGTGGCAGCTGGTAGGCTTCTTCCTCGGCTGGCAGGGCTTGCCAGGCCGTGGTCGTGCCCTGGGTTCGGGCGAAGTGAAATTCTTTGGCCAGGTTCTCCCTACTGCCAAGAAAGTCACCTACAACATTCATATCAAGCGCGTCCTGAAGGGCAAGCTGAACATGGCCATCGCCGATGGTTCGGTCAGCGTCGACGGCCGCGAGATCTACACCGCCGAAGGCCTGCGGGTCGGCGTGTTCACCTCCACTGAAAACTTCTAAGGGTTATTCGCATGCGCCGCGTCGTTATCACTGGTCTGGGCATCGTGTCGTGCCTGGGCAATGACAAAGGTACTGTCACCGAAAACCTGCGCAACAGCCGTCCGGGTATCCGTTTCAACCCGGAATACAAGGAAATGGGGCTGCGCAGCCAGGTTTCCGGCTCCATCGACCTGAACCTCGAAGAACTGATCGACCGCAAGGTCTATCGCTTCGTTGGTCACGCCGCTGCCTACGCCTACCTGGCGATGCAGGACGCGATCAAGGACTCCGGGCTGACTGAAGAGCAAGTGTCGAACCCGCGTACCGGCCTGGTTGCCGGCTCCGGTGGCGCTTCCACGCTGAACCAGATGGAAGCCCTGGACACCCTGCGCGAAAAAGGCGTCAAGCGTGTCGGCCCATACCGCGTAACCCGCACCATGGGAAGCACCGTTTCGGCGTGCCTGGCCACACCGTTCAAGATCAAGGGCCTGAACTACTCGATCTCGTCGGCCTGCGCGACCTCGGCACACTGCATCGGCACCGCCATGGAGCAGATCCAGTGGGGCAAGCAGGACATCGTGTTCGCTGGCGGCGGTGAAGAAGAGCACTGGAGCCAGTCGTTCTTGTTCGATGCCATGGGCGCCCTGTCGACCAAGCGCAACGAAACCCCTGAGCTGGCCTCGCGCGCCTACGACGCTGACCGTGATGGCTTCGTCATCGCTGGCGGCGGCGGCATGGTGGTGGTCGAGGAGCTGGAGCACGCTCTGGCCCGTGGCGCCAAGATCTACGCCGAAATCGTCGGCTACGGCGCGACGTCCGACGGCTACGACATGGTCGCCCCGAGCGGCGAAGGCGCCATCCGCTGCATGCAGCAGGCGCTGGCCACCGTCGACACCCCGATCGACTACCTGAACACCCACGGCACCTCGACCCCAGTCGGCGATGTCGCCGAAATGAAAGGTGTGCGTGCAGTGTTCGGCGACAAGGCTCCGAAGATCAGCTCGACCAAGAGCCTGTCGGGCCACTCGCTGGGCGCTGCTGGCGTGCACGAGGCGATCTACTGCCTGCTGATGATGGAAAACAACTTCATCGCCGGCTCCGCCAACATCGACGAGCTGGACCCGGAAGTTGCCGACCTGCCGGTCCTGACCAAAACCGAAGAGAACGCCAAGCTCGATACCGTCATGAGCAACAGCTTCGGCTTCGGCGGCACCAACGCTACCTTGGTGCTCAAGCGCTGGGCCGGCAAGTGATCGCCTGACACGCTTGCCTGAAATGCCCCGGCTTTTGCCGGGGCGTTTTTGTTTGTGGTGCGGGGAATGCTTGGCTGTGGCCTTGAACGACTTCTTGGGAGGTTCTATGGTTTTGTGCAAGCCTGGGTTGGCCTCATCGCAGGCTATCGCCAGCTCCCACAGAGGCCATGTTCAACCGCAACCTTGCTGGTTGGACCCAATCCTGTGGGAAATGATAGACAGTTGTGGCGAGCGGGCTTGTACAAAACCATAGAATCTCCCACAGAAACCGCGCACAGTCGCAATATAGAGGCCTTGCCCAGCCCCTGTGGGAGCTGGCGATAGCCTGCGATGAGGCCGAAGCAGGCCTGCACGTAAAGGTGCCCCCAGAGGAATCCTCAAGCCCCGCCGCGCTATACCGAAAACCGTTGCACCAAGGTATTGAGGTCAACCGCCAGCCGCGACAGCGCCTGACTGGCCGCCGAGGTTTGCTCGGCACCGGCCGATGACTGCAGGGCGAGGTCGCGGATAGTGGTGATGTTACGGTCCACCTCCCGCGCCACCTGGGCCTGCTGCTCCGAAGCGCTGGCGATTACCAGGTTGCGTTCGTTGATCTGCCCGATGGCTGCGGCAATCGCCTCCAGCGCAGCGCCAGCGGCATGCGCCCCGTCCAGGGTCGAACGGGCCTGGGCATCGCTGTGCTGCATGCCCAGCACCGCGCGCTCGGCGCCACCCTGGATGGCGGTGATCATCTGCTCGATCTCGCGGGTAGACGTCTGCGTACGGTGGGCCAGCGCCCGCACCTCATCGGCCACCACCGCAAAACCGCGCCCGGCCTCCCCGGCTCGCGCTGCCTCGATGGCAGCGTTGAGAGCCAGCAGGTTGGTCTGCCCGGCAATCGCACCGATTACATCCAGCACCTTGCTGATATCACGCACCTGTTGCGCCAATTGACCGACTTCCTCGGCATTGCCGGCAACGCCACTGGCCAGGGCCTCAATGGCGCTGACAGTGGCCTGCACCTGCTCGCGGCCCTGGCGGGCGATGCGGTCCGACTCGCGCGACGCCTCGGAGGTCGCTACGGCGTTACGGGCCACCTCCTCCACCGCTGCGCTCATCTGGTTCACCGCGGTGGCCGCCTGGTCGATTTCCATGCTCTGCTGCTGCAAACCACGGGTCGCGTCATCGGTGACGGCACTGAGTTCCTCCGAGGCAGAGGCCAGTTGGCCGGCGGAGTCTGAAATCCGCGCGATGGTCTCGCGCAGGCTGGTTTGCATGCGTTTGAGCGCAGCCAGCAAGCGGGCAGGCTCGTCCTCGCCCTGCACGTTGATCTGCGGCGTCAGATCGCCCGTGGCGACCGTTTCGGCCACCTGCAGCGACTGCCCGAGCGGGCGCACGATGCTGCGCGTCAGGGCTAGCGCCAGCACCACGGTAAGGGTCAACGCGGCCACCAGCAGCCCCAACACCCATACCCGCGCACCACTGTAGACCGCCTCGGCCATGGCCGTGGCAAGCCCGGCATGCTGGTTGTTAAGTGCGATCAGTTCATTGAGGGTGGCGGTCACCTGGTCGGCGATGTGGTTCATTTCACCGTTGACCATGGTCGCAGCAGCGTCTATACGGCCCTGGGTGGCCAACTGCACGACTTGCGCCTGCAAGGCCATGTACTGCTTCTCCAGGGCCTGATAGCGGGCGAACAGCTCGCGCTCTTCAGGCAGCACGATCAATTCATCGTAATGGGCCTGAGCCCTGGTCAGCCGGCCTTTGATTTCATCGATACGGGCGCTGTTCTGCTGCTGGGCAGTGGCATCGGTGTTGACCAGCAGGCGCAGGGTCAGGGCGCGGATGCGCAGCATGTCCTGGGTCATACTGGCGACCGAGATGATACTGGGCAGCCAGTTGTCATCGACCTGCTCGGCCTGCTGGCGCATGTCGGTCATCTGCTTCAGGGCAAGGCTGCCCAGGGCCACCACCAACAGCGCCATGATGCCAAAACCAAGGCCTGCGCGCGGGGCAATGTTCAAGCGTCTCAGGTTCATTCGGGTTCCCTCCCAAAAACGATCATCCACCGCTAATAGAAGGTATCGGGCCATCCAGAATTTGCGTAAGACGAAAACGCGATATCAAAACCCTAGTTCCCAGGCTTCGCCGCTTTTGGCAACACCGCCAGGAAATTATCCCGCGCCACCTTGCGGGCCACCTCCTGCGGCAATGCATCGAGGAACGGCTTGAAACCGTGCATTTGCTCGCCAATGCTGTCAAAGCGACCAACCACGTCAGAGCCCAGCATGAAGCGCTCCGGGAAGCGCTCGACCAGTTCAACCCAGGCCTTGCGCGGCACACCGTGCTCATCCAGCAGATACGGCCTTAGCACGCTCCAGGACAGGTCTACATACAGGTTCGGGTAATCCGCCAGCAGCCTGCTCAACACCGGCAGGAGGAAATCCATCTGTGTCTGGTGGCGGTGGATTTCCATGCTGCTGCCCGCATGGGCCCAGATGAACCGGGTGTGCGGGTGGTTGCGCAACGGCTCTTCGATCTCCGCCAGGTACAGCGGGTTGCGCTCGCGCTTGGAGGTGATATTGGAGTGCAGCAACACCGGCAGGTCGTGCTCGGCGGCCAGGTGGTAGATGCGCGTCATGGCCTCGTTGTTGGCCCGCGGCGTATCGCCGCTGGTCAGGGCGGTCAGGTCATCATGGCGGGTGAACACCTCGCCGATGCCCTGCCACAAGCCTGGGTAGAGTTCGAGCATGCGCTCGATATGGCTGGCAGCGTTCTTGTCCACCGGGTTGAAACCGGTGAGAAACGGGTGAAAGCGGCTGCGCTGCGCTGGGGTGAGCTTTTGCAGGGCAGCAGCTACGTAAACGTCGGTGGCGCTGTACCAGTAGGCATCGGCATCGTCGCCTGCGTAGTAACGCGGGCGCTTGGGCTCATCCTCGTGCCACTTCTTGGCCACCGAAACGCCGGAGATCATCGACTGCTCAACGCCTGCGGCATCCATGGCCTTGAGCAGCGCCGGCATGCCTTCGGTTTCCTGGAAGAAATCCACATAGTGCAGATGGGCGTCGCTGTAACGGTAGTCTCGGGCCTGGGCGGCCGGGTGCAGGCAACTGCTCAACAACAGGCAAGCGAGCGCTCGGGCGATCATGGTCAGTTCCTTGGGGATCCAGAACTGAATAGACCCGCGAGCGCTCGCGGCGGTTCAGCGCTGGAACACTTCCTTGAGCAGGTTGTGCATGGCGCGGAACGCGCGCTCGGAGGTGCGGCGGTCATACTGCATCTTGCCCGGCACGTTGGCGTTCGGGTCGGTGAACGAGTGCACCGCGCCGCCGTAGCTCAGAAGCTGCCAATCAACCCTGGCGGCGTCCATTTCGGCTTCGAAGGCGGGCAACTGCTCTTTAGGCACCAGCGGATCGGACGCACCATGCAACACCAACACCGAGCCCTGGATACGCTTGGCGTCTTCGGCGTTCGGCGTATCCAGCGTGCCGTGGAACGACACCGTGGCGCGCAGATCAGCGCCGCTGCGGGCCAGCTCCAGCGCACAGCAACCACCAAAGCAGAAGCCAAACGCGCCCACCTTGCCGGGCTCCAGCAGCGCCCTGGACTGGCCCAGCAACTGCGCCAGGGCTTCCTGCATGCGCTTGCGCAGTTCACCGCGGTCATTTTTCAGCGGCATCATCGCAGCGCCAGCCTCGTCGGCATTGGACGGGCGCAGCGATTGCCCATACAGGTCGGCGATCAGCACCACATAGCCCTGCTCGGCTACTTCCTTGGCGATGCGCTCGGCACCTTCACTGATACCCATCCAGTTCGGCGCCATCACCAGGCCAGGCTTGCCCAGCGCTCCTGGCTCATAGACCAGACGGCTTTCGTAGGTTTTGCCGGACAGGTGATAGACCAGCGATTCGACGATTACCTTGCTCATGCAAACTCCTCAAGCTTCACCATGAAAAAAGCCCGCCGAAGCGGGCTTTGCTGTGCATCAACTCAAGCAGATAGCTCGACCAGCAGCTTGTTCAGGCGACGAACGTAGGCCGCCGGGTCCTTGAGGCTGTCACCGGCCGCCAGCGCCGCCTGATCGAACAGGATGTGCGACAGCTCGGCAAAGCGGTCTTCGCTCTGCTCGTTGTCCAGCTTGCCAATCAGCGGGTGAGACGGGTTGAACTCGAAGATCGGCTTGGACTCCGGCACTTTCTGCCCGCTGGCTTCGAGGATCTGGCGCATTTGCAGGCCAAGGTCCTGTTCGCCAATGGCGAGAATGGCTGGCGAATCGGTCAGGCGGTGCGAAACACGCACTTCGGCAACGCTGTCGCCCAAGGCGGTTTTCAGACGCTCGACCAAGCCTTCTTTTTCCTTGGCCACTTCTTCCTGGGCTTTCTTGTCCTCTTCGGAGTCCAGCTTGCCCAGGTCCAGGTCGCCACGGGCGACGTCGGCGAAGGTCTTGCCGTCGAACTCGCTGAGATAGCTCATCAGCCACTCGTCGATACGGTCGGTCAGCAGCAGCACTTCGATGCCTTTCTTGCGGAAGACTTCCAGGTGCGGGCTGTTCTTGACCTGCGCGTAGGTCTCGCCGGTGAGGAAGTAGATCTTGTCCTGGCCTTCTTTGGCACGGGCCAGGTAGTCGGCCAGCGAAACGCTCTGCTCGCCGCTTTCATCATGGGTGGAAGCAAAGCGCAGCAGGCCGGCGATTTTTTCCTTGTTGGCGAAATCTTCGGCCGGGCCTTCCTTCAGCACCTGGCCGAAGTTCTTCCAGAAGCCTTTGTACTGCTCAGGCTCGTTCTTGGCGAGTTTTTCCAGCATGTCCAGCACGCGCTTGGTCAGCGCGGTCTTCATCGAGTCGATGATCGGGTCTTTCTGCAGGATTTCGCGGGAAACGTTCAGCGACAGGTCGTTGGAATCGACCACGCCCTTGATAAAACGCAGGTACAGGGGCAGGAACGACTCAGCCTGGTCCATGATGAACACACGCTGCACGTAGAGCTTCAGGCCGCGTGGCGCTTCGCGCTGGTACAGGTCGAACGGGGCGCGGGCCGGCACATACAGCAGCGAGTTGTATTCGAGCTTGCCTTCGACCTTGTTGTGGCTCCAGGCAAGCGGATTCTCGAAGTCATGGCCGATGTGCTTGTAGAACTCCTGGTATTCCTCGTCCTTGACCTCGGAACGCGAACGGGTCCACAAGGCGCTGGCGCGGTTGACGGTTTCCCATTCCTGCGCAGGCGCTTCTTCGCCTTCGGCTGCCTCAGGCTGCTCTTTGGGCAGCTGGATAGGCAAGGCGATGTGGTCGGAGTACTTCTTGACGATGTTGCGCAGGCGCCAACCATCGGCGAACTCGTCCTCACCGCTTTTAAGGTGCAGGACAATACGGGTGCCGCGCTGCGGCTTTTCGACGGTGGCGACTTCAAAATCGCCCTCGCCTTTGGACGACCAGTGCACGCCTTCGGCTGCTGGCAGGCCTGCACGACGGCTGAACACGTCGACTTTGTCGGCAACGATGAAGGCCGAGTAGAAGCCGACACCGAATTGGCCGATCAGGTGCGAGTCTTTCTTCTGGTCGCCGGTGAGGTTTTTCATGAAGTCGGCGGTGCCGGACTTGGCGATGGTGCCCAAGTGCGCAATGACGTCCTCGCGGCTCATGCCGATACCGTTGTCTTCGAGGGTGACGGTATTGGCGGCCTTGTCGAAGCTCAGGCGGATCTTCAGGTCTGCGTCGCCCTCGAGCAGCTCGGGCTTGGCCAGCGCTTCGAAGCGCAGCTTGTCAGCAGCGTCGGAGGCGTTGGAGATCAGCTCGCGAAGGAAGATTTCCTTGTTCGAATAGAGCGAATGAATCATGAGGTGCAGCAGCTGCTTTACCTCGGTCTGGAAGCCCAGGGTTTCTTTTTGAGTCTCCACACTCATCGTCTTCACACTCCGATCTGTTGGTTGGTGACGCCGGGCGACCGTACGGCCTGCATTTAACGGCGGATGAGCAACAGATGGGGGCAGGCCAGGCTATTTCAAGGGCTTTTGCGGCTCGATCTTGAAATGCGCACGGGCGGTGGCCACTGGAGTGTCGCGCTCGGCTTGCCAGGCGGTGATGGCGACATTGGTCACCCGCCGGCCCTGGCGCCACAGCTGGCAGTGGGCGAAGGTATCGCGCAGGTGGGCCGCGCGCAGGTAGTCGATGGAAAAGTCGATGATCTTGGGAATGCTCACGCTATCGCTATGGATAAGCAGATAGAGCGCCGCCGACAGCTCCATGAAACCTGCCACTACCCCGCCATGGATAGCCGGCAACAAGGGGTTGCCGATGTTGTCCGGGTTCGCCGGCAAGCGGAACAGCAACTCGTCACCCTGGCGCTGGCACTCGATGCCGATCAACCCCGCATAAGGGATCAACCCAAGCAACGGGCCGTAGTCGCCACGGGCGTGGGCTTCGTTCAGTTGCTGGCGCACGGCTAACGGGATCATCGGCGCGGCTCACTGAGGTGCTTGCCAACATCCAGGCCACCCTTGATGTCGCCCCCCAGGCGCATGAACGTGCCCACTACCTGGCAGATGGGCTGCGTGGCGTCGTCCTGGTAGGCGCTGGCGCGGGTGAAGATGACATCATGGGTGACCCTGTAGCAGTGGGCATGGGCATAGATGGCCTTGTGCGGCTGCGCCGCGTGCATGTAGTCGATACGCAGGTCGAGCGTTGGGCACACCTCGAAGCGCGGCAGCACGCACAATGTGGCCATGCCGCAGGTGGTATCGAGCAACGTTGTCAGCGCCCCGCCGTGCACGGCGCCCGTTTGCGGGTTGCCGACAATGGCCTGGGACCACGGCAAGATCAACGTGATGCCTTGGTCATCGGCATCGACCACGCGCATCTGCAATAGCTGGCAATGCCTGAGCGCCGAGAGAAAGCGTTCGGCCATGGCAATCAAAGGCGTCTGGTTCATCTTCCTCGCCGCATAAAATCGCAAAAAAGTCTATATAGGCCCATGGGTTATATATCTGTAACTTCTGTGGAACTAATGCCACGGGGCTGTGTTCGAAGGTACAAGTCGATTATTCCACCCAGGAGAAACACCCCATGCGTAAACCTTTTGCTTTTGCTCTGATGCTGGCCGCTACCATGGGCCTGGCCGCTTGCGATAAAGCGAGCGAAGACAAGGCCCAAGACGCACAGCAACATGCTGAACAAGCCCAGGAAAAAATGGGCGAAGCTCAGGATAAGATGAACGACGCTGCCAAGGAAAACGCCGAAGCCGCCAAAGATCAGGCTGAAGCGCAGCAAAAAGCCGCTGAAGAAGCCGCTGACGAGGCAGCCCCTGCTACCCCGGCACCAGGCACTGCGCCGAGCGAGCCTGCCAAGCAGTAATTGCTTAAAACAAAAAAACCCGACGCTGTCGGGTTTTTTTGTGCCTGTTAGTTAAGGGTGAAACGCTTCAGTTAACTGCCGCCGTAGTGTCTTTGCCCGCCTCGGGCGGTAATTGCGGCGTGGGGGTAAACACCATCACTTCGAGCACATCGGAGTGGAACTCACGCTGGTACAGAATAAACACCACGCCCACGCTAACGCCCATGAACAACCACGGGTTGATGAACCAACTGAGCATGGCCATACCGAAGTAGTAAGCGCGCAAACCGAGGTTGAACTGGTTGGCCGCAAGCGACAACACCCGCGAGGCCCGCTGGGCAAATGCATTACGTTCGAGTTCGGTCACCTGGCGCTCGCCAATCATCGGCGCCGACCCCACCAGCACAGCAGCAAAGTTGTACTGACGCATGCACCAGCTAAAGGTGAAGAAGGCGTAGACAAAGACCGTTGCCAGGCACAGCAACTTGATCTCCGACATGCCCTGGGACGCCTGCTGCACCAACGGCAGGTCTGCAAGCAATGACAGCGCGCGGTCCGAAGCACCAAGCACCGTGAGGATACCGGCCAGAATAATCAGCGTGCTGGAGGCAAAGAACGATGCATTGCGCTCCAGGTTGCCGATCACGCTGGCATCGGCGATACGGTTGTCGCGCAACAGCATGCGCCGCATCCAGTCCTCGCGGTACAAGTGCAGCACACTGGCAAGGCAGGCGGTGTCGCGGCCCTTCCAGATGGCGTAGCGGGTATAGCCGCCCCAGCAGATGACGAACCAGCACGCTGCCAGCAGGTTAGGAAGATTACTTTGGATAACGTTCATGCAGGGTTCCCGAGGGCCAGATGCACAGATAATGGCGACCGGGATTCGACGCTGGCAAGCAGTAAAAGGCACAGAGCGATGGCGAAATCTACCACCCGCTCTGCCGCTGGCTGATGGCAATAAAAAACCCCACCCCCTGAACAGGAGTGGGGTTTCGGATTGGCCCCCGTCGCTGCGCCATTAGGCTTGTGGCCGGCGTCAGCGCACGGGGTTCAACCTGTCAGGCCAGCGCCTCGCGCGGCTTACCGACCAAGTGGTCGAAGGCAGCAGCGGCGACCAGCATGATGACCGAAGGCACCAGCCAGGCAAGGCCCTGCTCGCTCAACGGCAGGTGGGCGACCACCTCCGGCAGCTTATCGGCAAGGCTGGTGGTCTTGATTGCGTCAACCAGGCCGAACAGCAGCGAGACCAGCATCACCGGCGCCAGGATGCGCACCGGCGAGTTCCACAGCTCTTTGACGAAGCTCAGCGCCACGACCACGATGCACGGCGGATAGATGGCCGTGAGCACGGGGATCGAGAACATGATCAGCTTGGTCAAGCCCAGGTTGGACACCACCAGCGAGAAGCCGGCCAGAATGACCACCAGCGCACGATACGACAGCGGCAGAATCTGGCTGAAGTACTCGGCGCACGCGCAGGTCAGGCCCACTGCGGTCACCAGGCATGCCAGGGCGATCAGCACGGCCAGGAAACCACTGCCAAGCGAACCGAAGGTGTGCTGCACATAGGCATGCAGAACTGCAGCGCCGTTGCTGGCATTGGCGGCGATTTCATGGCTGCCGGCGCCCAGGCGGAACAGGCTGATGTACACCAGCGCCAGGCCCACACCGGCAATCAGCCCGGCAATGATGGCATAGCGGGTGATCAGTTGCGGCGATTCCACACCGCGCGAGCGGATCGCGTTGACGATGACAATACCGAAGACCAGCGCCCCCAGGGTGTCCATGGTCAGGTAGCCATTGATGAACCCCTGCGAGAACGGCGCGGCTACGTACTGTGGCTGAGCCTCGCCGATGGTCCCGGCAGGCAGCGCAAACGCAGCAATGCCGAGCACCGCCAGGGCGATGATCTTCAACGGCGCGAGGAAGCGGCCGACGGTGTCGAGCAGCTTGCCTGGGTACATCGAGACAGCCAGCACCACGAGGAAGTACACAAGGCTGTAGATGAACAGCGCAGTCGGGCTTTCACCGGTCAGCGGCGCCACACCTACCTCGAACGACACGGTGGCCGTGCGCGGGGTCGCGAACAGCGGGCCTACCGAGAGGTAGCACACCGCCGCCAGCAGGCCGCCGAAGAACTTGCCAATGGGGCTGCTCAGGGCGTCCATGCCGCCACCGACCTTGGCCAGTGCGACCACGGTGATGACGGGCAGGCCAACGGCCGTTACCAAAAAGCCCAGGGCTGCCATCCATACGTGCGGCCCGGACTGCAGGCCAACGATAGGCGGGAAGATGATGTTGCCCGCGCCGACGAAAAGCGCAAACGTCATAAAGCCAAGTGCCAGGATATCCTGGCCTTTCAAAACTTTCATTTGGGGTAGTACCACACTGCTGAAATCGGGATTCGAGAGGGAATTTCCCCATGAATGAGGGAAATGTTGCCCGGCTTGATGAGCCAGACCCGTTTAGCGTGTCGTTCCCTTTTGGGGCACGGGCACAAAGTGAGCGCGTAGATTAACCGTTTTGCCGGGCAAGCGCACTGTAACGGTGCTGTTTGTCCGATGTACGTAGCGGTTTGTCGTCTTGCTGACCGTGGACAGGTGGAATTATCGCAGGGTGCGGGAATTAGTCTGTGTGAAAAATCCTAGTGATGCCGCCGATAATTCTCGCTGTAGCAGATAGCCATCGCGGGGCAAGCCCGTTCCAACAGTGACTTTGACCAGGCTCTGGGGGAGATCCCATGGTTCTGTGCAAGCCTGCGATGAGGCCGCACGCAAGTGCCCCCTAAACTCTGCGTGGGAGCGGGCTTGCCCCGCGATGGGGTCCACAACCCAAAAACGACAAAGGCCACCCGAAGGTGGCCTCTGTGCGCGTGGGGGGGTGTCGCAGTATTACTTCTTGGCTTCCCAGCCAGTCAGCTCGGCCAGGGCCTTGCCGATGTCAGCCAGCGAACGCACGGTCTTCACGCCAGCGTCTTGCAGTGCGGCGAACTTCTCGTCCGCAGTGCCTTTGCCGCCGGAGATGATGGCGCCTGCGTGGCCCATACGCTTGCCCGCTGGTGCAGTCACACCGGCAATGTAGGAAACCACTGGCTTGGTGACGTGGGCCTTGATGTAGGCCGCGGCTTCTTCTTCAGCCGAACCGCCGATCTCACCGATCATGACGATCGCTTCGGTCTTCGGGTCTTCCTGGAACAGCTTCAGGATGTCGATGAAGTTGGAGCCCGGGATCGGGTCACCGCCGATGCCGACACAGGTCGACTGGCCGAAGCCGGCGTCGGTGGTCTGCTTGACAGCTTCGTAGGTCAGGGTGCCGGAACGCGAAACGATACCGACCTTGCCTGGCAAGTGGATGTGGCCTGGCATGATGCCGATCTTGCACTCGCCCGGGGTGATGACACCTGGGCAGTTAGGACCGATCAGGGTAACGCCCAGCTCGTCGCACTTGACCTTGGCGTCCAGCATGTCGAGGGTAGGAATACCTTCGGTGATGCAGACGATCAGCTTGATGCCACCGAAAGCGGCTTCAAGGATGGAGTCCTTGCAGAAAGGAGCTGGAACGTAGATGACCGAAGCGTCAGCGCCGGTAGCTTCTACAGCTTCTTTCACGGTGTTGAACACCGGCAGGCCCAGGTGAGTGGTGCCGCCTTTGCCTGGGGTCACGCCGCCAACCATCTTGGTGCCGTAGGCGATGGCTTGCTCGGAGTGGAAAGTACCTTGCGAGCCGGTGAAGCCCTGGCAGATGACTTTGGTGTCTTTATTGATCAGGACGCTCATTACTTGCCCTCCGCAGCTTTGACAACTTGTTGAGCAGCGTCGGTCAGGCTGGTTGCCGCAATGATGTTCAAACCGCTTTCTGCCAGTACTTTAGCGCCCAGTTCAGCGTTGTTGCCTTCAAGGCGAACAACAACCGGCACTTTAACGCCAACTTCTTTCACAGCGCCGATGATGCCTTCGGCAATCATGTCGCAGCGAACGATGCCGCCGAAGATGTTGACCAGTACGGCCGCGACATTGCTGTCGGACAGAATGATCTTGAACGCTTCGGTAACGCGTTCTTTGGTAGCGCCGCCGCCCACGTCGAGGAAGTTGGCTGGCTTGCCGCCATGCAGGTTGACGATGTCCATGGTACCCATGGCCAGGCCAGCACCGTTGACCATGCAGCCAATGTTGCCTTCCAGCGCCACGTAGTTCAGCTCGAAGCTGGCTGCGTGGGCTTCACGAGGATCGTCCTGGGACGGGTCGTGGAAGGTTTTCAGCTTAGGCTGACGGTACATTGCGTTGGCGTCGATGTTGATCTTGGCATCGAGGCAGTGCAGATCGCCGTCGGCCTTGATCACCAGCGGGTTGACTTCCAGCAGGGCCAGGTCGTGCTCTTTGAAGAGCTTGGCCAGGCCTACGAAAATCTTGGCGAACTGAGCAACTTGCTTGCCTTCCAGACCCAGCTGGAATGCCAGTTCACGACCCTGGAACGGCTGAGCGCCGACCAGCGGATCGATGGTTGCCTTGATGATCTTCTCGGGGGTGTCGTGCGCAACTTTCTCGATGTCCACGCCACCTTCGGTGGAGGCCATGAACACGATGCGGCGGCTCGAACGATCGACCACAGCGCCCAGGTACAGCTCTTTGGCGATGTCGGTGCAGGATTCGACCAGGATCTTGGTCACTGGCTGACCGTTGGCGTCGGTCTGGTAGGTTACCAGGCGCTTGCCCAGCCATTGTGCAGCGAACGCCTTGGCGTCTTCCTTGCTGCGAACCAGCTTGACGCCGCCCGCTTTACCGCGACCACCAGCGTGGACCTGGGCCTTGACGACCCACTCCGAACCACCAATCTTGTCGCAGGCTTCTGCTGCAGCTTCAGGGGTGTCGACTGCGAAACCCTTGGAAACTGGCAGGCCGTATTCAGCGAACAGCTGCTTGCCCTGATACTCGTGAAGATTCATGCTTTTTACCGTCTTCGTTAGGTACTGCGCTTCGGCGCTGCGCCATTACCGGCGCCGCACCACCTGTGACCGTTGACCCCGGGTTATCCCATGTGATCCGGTCCGGCGGACGTTCCGCGGTGAGTCATGCACGCAAGACTCACGACGGGCAGCCCGCCGTGGTTTCTTATAATTAACGCTTCTTACGGTTGGCAACGTGAATGGCACCGCCATTCACTGCCAGCGCTGCTTCGTGCAACGCTTCGGACAGGGTTGGATGGCTGAAGACCATCATGCCCAGATCCTCGGCACTGGTGCCGAATTCCATTGCGATCGCGCCCTGCTGTACCAGCTCGGCAGCGGATGGGCCGATGACGTGCACACCCAGTACGCGGTCGGTTTTCGCATCGGCGATAACCTTGACGAAACCACCGGTGTCGTTGGCTGCCATCGCACGGCCGCTGGCGGCGAACGGGAAGGTGCCCACGTTAACCTCAACGCCTTCAGCTTTCAACGCCTGTTCGGTCTTGCCGACCCATGCGATTTCCGGGTGGGTGTAGATAACCGAAGGAATCAGGTCGTAGTTCATCTGGGCCTTGTGGCCCTTGATGCGCTCGACAACCATGATGCCCTCTTCCGAGGCCTTGTGCGCCAGCATCATGCCGCGTACCACGTCGCCGATGGCGAACACGCCAGGAACGCTGGTAGCGCAGTGATCGTCGACGAAGATGTAGCCACGCTCATCGATGGTCACGCCACTGTCGGCGGCCAGCAGGTCGGTGGTCACCGGACGACGGCCGACCGCAACGATCAGCTTGTCGAAGGTGATCTTCTGCTCGCCTTCAGCGTTGGTGTAGGTGACTTCGACTTCATTGCCGTTGACTTTCGAGCCGGTGACGCGAGCGCCCAGCTTGATGTCCAGGCCTTGCTTGGTAAGGGTCTTCTGAGCTTCTTTCGACACCGCGGTGTCGGCAGCCATCAGGAAGGTGTCCAGCGCTTCGAGCACGGTGACTTCAGCGCCCAGGCGAGCCCAGACCGAACCCAGCTCCAGGCCGATGACACCGGCACCGATCACGCCCAGGCGCTTGGGTACCGATTGGAATTCCAGGGCGCCGGTGGAGTCGACGATGACGTTCTGGTCGACCGGAGCCGGCGGAATGTCGATTGGGCGCGAACCGGAAGCCAGGATCACGTTCTCGGCTTCGATGATTTCGGTGGTGCCGTCGGCCTTGGTGACTTCGACTTTCTTGCCGGCCAGCAGTTTGCCGTGGCCTTGGATCGAAGTAACGCCGTTGGCCTTGAACAGGGTGGCAACACCGCCGGTCAGGTTCTTGACGATGCCAGCCTTGCGGCCAACCATCGCAGCCACGTCCATCTTCACTTCACCCGTGGAGATGCCGTGGACGTTGAAGCTCTCTTTGGCTTCCTTGTACTTCCAGGAGCTGTCCAGCAGCGCCTTGGACGGGATGCAACCTACGTTCAGGCAGGTACCGCCAAGGGCCAGCTTGCCCTCGCCGTCAGTGTACTTCTCGATGCAGGCAGTCTTCAGACCGAGTTGGGCGGCCTTGATGGCAGCGACATAGCCGCCAGGACCTGCACCAATCACCACTACGTCGAATTTCTGGGTCATAAAAGATTCCTTTTTAGCTTCAAGCTGCAAGCTGTAAGCCGCAAGCCGGCAAGCCTCGACTCGAAGCTTGCCGCTCGCAGCTTACAGCCGCGCGATTAGATGTCCAGCAGCAGGCGGGACGGATCTTCCAGCAGGTTCTTGATAGTCACCAGGAAGGTCACGGCTTCCTTACCATCGATCAGGCGGTGATCGTACGACAGCGCCAGGTACATCATCGGGCGAATTACCACTTGGCCATTAATGGCCATCGGGCGCTGAATGATGTTGTGCATACCCAGAATCGCAGCCTGCGGCGGGTTGACGATCGGGGTAGACATCATCGAACCGAAGGTACCACCGTTGGTGATGGTGAAGGTACCACCGGTCATTTCTTCGATCGACAGCTTGCCGTCACGGGCCTTCTTGCCGAAGGTAGCGATGCCGTTTTCGATTTCGGCCAGCGACATCGATTCGGCGTTACGCAGTACCGGTACTACCAGACCACGGTCGCTGGAGACGGCAACGCCGACGTCGGCAAAGCCGTGGTAGACGATGTCATTGCCATCGATCGAAGCGTTGACTGCCGGGTAGCGCTTCAGCGCCTCGGTAGCGGCCTTGACGAAGAACGACATGAAGCCCAGGCGTACGCCGTTGTGGGTCTTCTCGAACAGGTCCTTGTACTTCGAACGCAGGGCCATGACTTCGGTCATGTCGACTTCGTTGAAGGTGGTCAGCATGGCCATGTTCGACTGGGCTTCGACCAGACGCTCGGCGATCTTGGCGCGCAGGCGGGTCATCGGCACGCGCTTCTCGGTGCGGTCGCCAGCGGCGACGACAACCTGGGCAGCAGCGGCAGCAGCCGGCTTGGCAGCGGCAGCAGGTGCCGACTTCTTGTTGGCGACGGCGGCGACGACGTCTTCCTTGGTCACGCGACCGCCTTTGCCGGTACCGGCAACAGAGGCCAGGTCGATACCGTTTTCTTCAGCCAGCTTGCGTGCAGCAGGTGCGGCGACTGGGTCGTCTTCGCCCGCATCGGCAGCGCCAGCGGCAGCGGCAGCCGGGGCTGCGGCCGGGGCGGCAGCGGCTGGCGCGGCGGCAGCACCGCCTTCCACGATCGAACCCAGGACTTCGTCGGACAGGACGGTTTCGCCCTCGCCCTTGACGATGTCACCCAGCACGCCATCAGCGGTGGCCAGGACTTCCAGGACGACCTTGTCGGTCTCGATGTCAACGATCAGCTCGTCACGCTTGACGGCTTCGCCCGGCTTTTTGTGCCAGGTGGCGACGGTGCCGTCGGCGACCGATTCCGGGAAGGTTGGGGCTTTGATCTCGATAGCCATTAGCAGTGTTTCCTTAAATTCGGTTTCAGGTGCACGAAGGCGTTAAACAGTGAAGGCGTCTTGCAGCAGTTTTTCCTGCTGTTCGGCGTGCTTCGATGCGTAACCACAGGCTGGCGCGGCGGAAGCGTCGCGGCCGGCGTATTCGAGGTTCAGTGCCTTGTTGTGGCGACCCAGAATACGGCGCATGTGGTGCTGGCTGCTGTACCAGGCACCCTGGTTCATCGGCTCTTCCTGACACCAGACTGCAGCTTTGAGGTTGGTGTACTGAGCCAGGATCTCGACCAGGTCATCCTCAGGGAACGGATACAGCTGTTCCAGACGCAGGATGGCGATGTCTTCACGGCCCTCGGCACGGCGTTTTTC
Organism: Pseudomonas farsensis; assembly: GCF_014268805.2. Taxonomy (GTDB): domain Bacteria; phylum Pseudomonadota; class Gammaproteobacteria; order Pseudomonadales; family Pseudomonadaceae; genus Aquipseudomonas; species Aquipseudomonas farsensis. The sequence continues at coordinate 1,156,770 of NZ_JABWRF020000001.1, read as the reverse complement.
CAGCAGGTCGTAGTAGACCTTGCCGCTGCACAGCACCAGGCGCTCGACCTTGGCCGGATCGATTGCATCGATTTCCGGGATCACGGTCTGGAACGAACCTTCGGCCAGGTCTTCGAGGGTCGAAATGGCCAGCTTGTGGCGCAGCAACGACTTCGGCGTGAGCACGACCAGCGGCTTGCGCAGCGGGCGGATCACCTGGCGACGCAGCAGGTGGTAGATCTGTGCCGGGGTGGTCGGTACGCACACCTGAATGTTGTGCTCGGCGCACAGCTGCAGGTAACGCTCCAGACGCGCGGAGGAGTGCTCCGGGCCCTGCCCTTCATAACCGTGCGGCAGCAGCATGGTCAGACCGCACAGGCGGCCCCACTTGTGCTCGCCGCTGGTGATGAACTGGTCGATCACCACTTGCGCACCGTTGGCGAAGTCGCCGAACTGGGCTTCCCAGATCACCAGCGCGTTTGGCGTGGTGGTGGAGTAGCCGTATTCGAAGGCCAGTACCGCTTCCTCCGAGAGGAAGGAATCGTACAGGTCGAAACGCGGCTGACCCGGGAACAGATTCTGCAGCGGAATATAGGTGCTGGCGTCCTTCTGGTTGTGCAGTACCGCGTGGCGGTGGGAGAAGGTGCCACGGCCGATGTCCTGGCCGGTCATGCGGATCGGGTGACCTTCGAACTGCAGGGTGGCGTAGGCCATGGTCTCTGCATAACCCCAGTTGATCGGCAAGCCACCGGCCTGCATCTTCTGGCGATCTTCGTAGATTTTGGCAACCTGGCGCTGGACGACGAAGCCTTCCGGCAGCTCGAGCAGCTTGGCGGACAAGTCCTGCAAGGTCTTGAGGTCGAAGCGGGTGTCGTGACGCGCAGTCCAGGCATGGCCCAGGTATGGACGCCAGTCGACGAACAGCTCGCGGTTCGGCTCCTTGACCAGGCTCTTGACCACATGCAGGCCGTTATCCAGCGCATTGCGGTAGTCGTCGATCTTGGCCTGGGCGCGTTCGGCGTCGATACGGCCAGCCTGGATCAATGCCTCGGCATACAGCTCGCGAGTAGTGCGCTGCTTGCTGATCTGCTGATACATCAATGGCTGGGTGCCGTTAGGCTCGTCAGCTTCGTTGTGGCCACGGCGGCGGTAGCAAACCAGGTCGACTACCACGTCACGCTTGAACTGCATGCGGTAATCGATGGCCAGCTGGGTAACGAACAGCACCGCTTCGGGGTCATCGCCGTTGACGTGCAGGATCGGCGCCTGAATCATCTTGGCAACGTCGGTCGCATACTCGGTGGAGCGCGCGTCCAGCGGGTTGCTGATGGTGAAACCAACCTGGTTGTTGATCACGATGTGCACGGTACCGCCGGTCTTGAAACCGCGGGTCTGCGACATCTGGAAGGTTTCGAGCACCACGCCTTGGCCGGCGAATGCCGCGTCACCGTGGATCGATATCGGCAGTACCTTGTCGCCAACAGCATCGTTGCGACGGTCCTGACGGGCGCGAACCGAGCCTTCCACAACTGGCGAGACGATTTCCAGGTGGGACGGGTTGAACGCCATGGCCAGGTGGACTTCGCCGCCTGGAGTCATCACGTTCGAGGAGAAGCCCTGGTGGTACTTGACGTCACCGGAGCCCAGCTCGTTCATCTTCTTGCCTTCGAACTCGTCGAACAGCTCGCGCGGGTTCTTGCCGAAGGTGTTGACCAGCACGTTCAGACGGCCACGGTGGGCCATGCCGATAACGACTTCCTTGACGCCATAGGAGCCAGAACGCTGGATCATTTCGTCCAGCATCGGAATCAGGCTCTCGCCGCCTTCAAGGCCGAAGCGCTTGGTGCCGGGGTACTTGGTGCCCAGGTACTTCTCAAGGCCTTCACCGGCGGTGACACGCTCGAGCAGGTGCGATTGCACATCGGCGGAAAAATCAGGGCGGCCACGGACGCTTTCCAGACGCTGCTGGAACCAGCTGCGCTGCTCGGAATCGACGATGTGGGTGAACTCGGCACCGATGGTGCGACAATATGTCTTCTCGAGCGCCTCGAAAATTTCGCGTAGGCTCGCTTCCTCTTTGCCGATGAACAGGTCGCCGGCACGGAAGGTCGTATCAAGATCGGCATTGGTCAAGCCGTAGTGATTGATCGACAGGTCTACGGGCGCAGGGCGCTGCCACAACCCCAACGGGTCGAGCTTGGCAGCCTGATGGCCGCGCATACGATAGGCCTGGATCAGTCGCAGAACTTCAACCTGCTTCTTCTCGTGTTCACTGCTCACGCTCCCGGCGGAAACCGGTTGGGCGCGGCGCTGGTTCTTTGCCAGCAGTACGAAATGGTCGCGGATTGTCGAGTGCGATACATCAGTAGCGGTGCTGCCGTCGGCGGGCAACTTCTGGAAGTAGGTGCGCCACTCTTCTGGCACAGCGTTAGGGTCGTGCAGGTAGAGTTCGTAGAGCTCTTCCACATATGCAGCGTTACCACCTGAAAGGTGGGCGCTTTCCCACATGCGCTGCATCACGCTTTCTTGCATGCTTGGTCACCCTCGGTTAGGGGACTAATCGGCGAGAACCTCAGAAAACATGGAAAAGTCCGAACACAGCGACTGAACCACGCCACTTGGATCTTGCTGATCTTCCGGGTACCAGCCCGGAAAGCCCCTGCTGGTCTCATATCTTCATAGGTAATGAGCGAGGGCCTTGTAAGCCCTGCTCGATTATTGCCTTGGTGCGGGCTCACCACCCGCACCTTGGCATACTGCAGTTACAACTTTTTGAATCAGGTGCCGCTTTGCAGCAGCATGTTACGCACGTGGCCGATAGCCTTGGTCGGGTTCAGACCCTTGGGGCAAACGTTCACGCAGTTCATGATCCCGCGGCAGCGGAATACGCTGAACGGGTCATCCAGGGACGCCAGGCGCTCCTGAGTTTTGGTGTCACGGCTGTCGGCCAGGAAACGGTAGGCCTGCAGCAGCGCAGCCGGGCCGAGGAACTTGTCAGGGTTCCACCAGAACGACGGGCAGGAAGTCGAGCAGCAAGCGCACAGGATGCACTCGTACAGACCGTCCAGCTTCTCGCGCTCTTCTGGCGACTGCAGACGCTCGATGGCCGGAGCCGGCGTGTCGTTCTGCAGGAATGGCTTCACCTTCTCGTACTGCTTGTAGAAGATGCTCATATCGACGACCAAGTCACGAATGACTGGCAGGCCCGGCAGCGGACGCAGAACCAGCTTGCCCTTCTTCACCACACCCGACAGCGGGGTGATGCAGGCCAGGCCGTTCTTGCCGTTCATGTTCATGCCGTCGGAACCGCACACGCCTTCACGGCACGAGCGACGGTACGAGAAGCCCTCGTCCTTTTCCTTGATCAGTGCCAGCACGTCCAGAACCATCAGGTCCTTGCCGCCGGTATCGACGTCGAACGACTCCATCTTGGGGGCCGCGTCGGTGTCGGGGTTGTAGCGATAAACTTCGACTTTCAACATAGCAGCCACCCTTAGTAAGTCCGGATTTTCGGCTCGAAGGCCGGAACGGTCTTCGGCGCAAAGTTGACGCCACGCTTGGCTACGCGCTTCTCACCCGGGTAGTACAGGGTGTGGCACAGCCAGTTCTCGTCGTCACGGTCTTCGAAGTCTTCACGGGCGTGAGCGCCGCGGGACTCTTTACGGGTTTCGGCCGCGATGGCGGTAGCTTCAGCGACTTCCAGCAGGTTCTGCAGCTCCAGCGCTTCGATACGCGCGGTGTTGAAGGCCTGGGACTTGTCGTTGATCTTGACGTTGGCGATACGGTCACGCAGGCCAGCCAACTGCTCGATGCCCTTCTGCATGTATTCGCCGGTACGGAACACACCGAAGTAGTTCTGCATGCAGCTCTGCAGTTCGCGGCGCAGGCTTGCAACGTCTTCGCCGGTGGTGCGCTCGTTGAGCTTGTTCAGGCGGTTCAGGGCAACGTCGATGTCGGTGTCGCTGGCATCGTTGTAGCTGACGCCGTCGCTCAGGGCCTTTTCCAGGTGCAGGCCAGCGGCGCGACCGAATACCACGAGGTCGAGCAGCGAGTTGCCGCCCAGGCGGTTGGCACCGTGAACCGATACGCACGCCACTTCACCTACGGCGAACAGGCCAGGGATGATCTGGTCCTTGCCTTCGGTGTCCATGGTGATGGCCTGGCCATGGATGTTGGTGGCAACGCCGCCCATCATGTAGTGGCAGGTTGGAACGACCGGTACCGGCGCGACCACTGGGTCGACGTGGGCAAAGGTCTTGGACAGCTCGCAGATACCTGGCAGGCGGCTGTGCAGCACTTCCTCGCCAAGGTGGTCGAGCTTGAGCAGCACGTGGTCCTTGTTCGGACCCACGCCGTTGCCGGCGATGATCTCTTTGACCATGGAACGGGCAACCACGTCGCGACCTGCAAGGTCTTTGGCGTTCGGCGCGTAACGCTCCATGAAACGCTCACCGTGGGCGTTGATCAGGTAACCACCTTCACCACGGCAACCTTCGGTGACCAGTACGCCAGCGCCGGCGATGCCGGTTGGGTGGAACTGCCACATTTCGATGTCCTGCACCGGCACGCCGGCACGCAGGGCCATGCCGATACCGTCGCCGGTATTGATCAGGGCGTTGGTGGTGGAGGCGTAGATACGGCCAGCACCGCCAGTGGCCAGAACGGTGGCCTTGGACTTGATGTACATGGTTTCGCCGGTTTCGATGCAGATTGCGATCACACCGACGAACGCGCCGTCCTGGTTCTTCACCAGGTCAACCGCGTAGTACTCGTTAAGGAAGGTGGTGCCTGCCTTCAGGTTGCCCTGGTACAGGGTGTGCAGCAGTGCGTGACCGGTACGGTCGGACGCGGCGCACGTACGGGCAGCCTGGCCACCCTTGCCGAAGTCCTTGGACTGGCCACCGAACGGACGCTGGTAGATACGGCCGGTTTCGGTACGCGAGAACGGCAGACCCATGTGATCCAGTTCGAAGACCGCAGCCGGGCCTTCCTGACACATGTATTCAATAGCGTCCTGGTCACCGATGTAGTCGGAGCCCTTGACGGTATCGTACATGTGCCAGCGCCAGTCATCGTTCGGGTCGGCCGAAGCGATGGCACAGGTGATGCCGCCCTGGGCGGAAACGGTGTGCGAACGGGTCGGGAACACCTTGGTGACTACTGCGGTCTTGTGGCCGCCTTGAGCCAGTTGCAGCGCTGCGCGCATGCCGGCGCCGCCACCACCAATGATGATGGCGTCGAAGGAAATCGTTGGAATGCTAGCCATGAATCAGATACCCCAGAGAATCTGCACACCCCAGACGAAGTAAGCGAACATCGCAACGCCGCATACCGCCTGGAACAGGAAACGTACCGCAGTGGCCGACTTGCCCAGCGCCATCGGCGTCAGGTAGTCGGTGGCAATGGTCCACATGCCGACCCAGGCGTGAGCGCCCAGGGCCACCAGGGCCAGCAGACTGAAGATACGCATCGCGTTGTTGGAGAACAGACCGTGCCACTGGGCATAGTCGATCCCTGGATGGGCGACGAGGTAGCCGATCAGGAAGATGAAGTAAGCCGCGAGAACGACCGCAGAAACACGCTGCGCCATCCAGTCATAGAGGCCCGAACGCGAAAGGTTCGTGACGTTAGTTACCATATCCAAACTCCTGCCAGAACGATCACCACTACAGACACAGCGATGATGATTTTCGAGCCCAGTCGTCCGCCTTCAAGCGTCTCGCCGACGCCCATGTCCATGATCAAGTGGCGCACTCCGGCAACCAGGTGATACAGCAAGGCAGACAGCAGACCCCATGCGATGAACTTGGCCAGCGGGCTGGTCAAGCACGCCTTCACTTCACCGAAACCTTCAGCCGATTCCAGGGACTTGCTCAATGCATAAAGCATGATGGCCAGGCCGAGGAAAAGAATGATGCCGGAGACACGGTGCAGGAATGACGTTACGCCGGTAATGGGGAGTTTGATGGTCCTTAAGTCTAGGTTTACAGGTCGTTGGCTTTTCACGGCTTTTTTCACACTGAAGAGCCCCTAGCAAGCAGGGCAAAGTTGTTGGTAAGTGTACTGGTCAGGTACCCACCATCGGAGAGAGCGACGACACCCAGCGGGTCAGGCAAGAAAGCCTCTGGGAGTCGGCTGCCGAGTATAGACAGTTAGGTTGCTCATGACAACGCAGGGGGCTAGCCCGAATAGCGCATTGCCTTTGGCGAACAAAAGGCGTAAACGGGCGATAATTTCTCGAAAAATCAGGCTTCAAGGGGTGTTTCAACCAGCCTTTAGGCAAATTGACATCTGAATTTATCCCTCTATAGTGGTGCGGGCCCTGCGTGGGGGGTCTGTCTGATGATTTCAAGCATTAATAGGAGGCCACATGGCTGACAAAAAAGCGCAGTTGATCATCGAGGGCAATGCCCCCGTCGAACTGCCCATTTTAACCGGCACCGTTGGTCCCGATGTCATCGACGTCCGCGGGTTGGGGGCATCCGGTCACTTCACCTTCGACCCCGGCTTCATGGCGACCGCCTCGTGCGAGTCGAAGATCACCTACATCGACGGTGATAAAGGCATCCTGCTGCATCGCGGCTACCCGATCGAGCAGCTCGCCGAACAGTCCGACTACCTCGAAACCTGCTACCTGCTGCTGAACGGCGAACTGCCGAACGCCGAGCAGAAAGCCCAGTTCGTCAGCACCGTGAAGAACCACACCATGGTCCACGAACAGCTGAAGACCTTCTTCAACGGTTTCCGTCGCGACGCCCACCCGATGGCCGTGATGTGCGGCGTAGTCGGCGCACTGTCGGCGTTCTACCACGACTCGCTGGACATCAATAACCCGCAACACCGCGAAATCTCCGCGGTGCGCCTGGTCGCTAAAATGCCGACCCTGGCAGCGATGGTCTACAAGTACTCCATGGGCCAGCCCATGATGTACCCGCGTAACGACCTGACGTACGCAGAAAACTTCCTGCACATGATGTTCAACACGCCGTGCGAGATCAAACCGATCAGCCCGACGCTGGCCAAGGCCATGGACCGGATCTTCATCCTCCATGCCGACCACGAGCAGAACGCCTCCACTTCCACCGTGCGCCTGGCAGGCTCTTCGGGTGCCAACCCGTTCGCCTGTATCGCTGCCGGTATCGCCGCACTCTGGGGCCCGGCCCACGGCGGCGCGAACGAAGCCGTACTGACCATGCTTGATGAAATCGGCGATGTTTCCAACATCGACACATTCATCGCCAAGGCCAAGGACAAGAACGACCCGTTCAAGCTGATGGGCTTCGGTCACCGCGTTTACAAAAACCGCGACCCGCGCGCCACCGTGATGAAGCAGACCTGCGACGAAGTCCTGGGCGAGCTGGGCATCAAGAACGATCCGCAGCTGGAACTGGCCATGCGCCTCGAAGAGATCGCACTGACCGATCCGTACTTCATCGAGCGCTCGCTGTACCCGAACGTGGACTTCTACTCGGGCATCATCCTCAAGGCTATCGGCATTCCGACCAGCATGTTCACCGTGATCTTCGCCCTGGCACGTACCGTGGGCTGGATCTCGCACTGGAAGGAAATGCTTTCCGGCCCGTACAAGATTGGCCGCCCGCGCCAGCTGTACACCGGCGAGCCGCAGCGCGACATCGTCGAGCTGAAAGACCGCAAGTAAGCCTTTCGCACTATCCGGACTGCCTCGGCACAACGCTGAGGCAGCCCCCTCCTCCCGCTACCGGGAACCAACTCCGCCTTACACCCCGCAGCGCATTTCAAGATGATCGGCACGGCCATCGTGCAACCCAATCATCACGTGAGATGCAAAACATGCCAATAGACCAAAGCTACGAATTCTTCGACAACCTCGAGCTGCTCGCCCCCGCCCCACAACCTGGCCTGGCGATGCCAGACTCGTTTGCCCCCTCCCTACCCGCTGACGCACCCTCACTCGCTGGCGTCATGGACAACAAAATCATCACCTTCACCGACAACCTCGAATCCAAGTTCAAGGAAGCCGCCAAATACAGCGTGCAGATCTCTCAAGCAGCCGCCAACAAATCGTTCAACCAAATAACGCAACGCCTGGAATGGCACGGGGCGTACTCAGAGGCGCTGAGGCATTGCGGCTGGATCGGCACATCCAACAACTTTGTCAAATATAAAGAAGCCGAAGCCGAAGTGAACATGGAGCTTGTAGCGATCGAACTCCTCAAGCTCGCCATGGGCCCTACTATCTCACGCGTCCTGGACGTTACCATCGCTGCGATCCAGGCCCTGAAGGCGAACACCGAACTGACGGCGAAACTGCAGAAATCAGCACCCCAAGGCGAGAGCGGGTCATTCAACATCTTGCCGTGCCTGCAGCAGGGTAAGGACGTAGTGATGTACGACCAAGCCATGACGTACCAAAGGAGAAGTAACAGCGGCGGTTTCTGGTTCTGGTCATGGAAATCGTCAGACATCAACCTGGAACAAGTCGCCAACAAGTGGGAGCTCAACTTTGACCACTACCAGGCACTGGAGGCACAAATAAAGGCCAAAATTGGCAAGCATTCATCCGATTTCTTCGATGAACTCGACCTCTGAGCGACATGGCCACCCCCAAAAAGGGCTCCCACTGTGGATACGTTTCCCAGCCTCTACCGCAACGCCGGAATAGTACTCATCGACCACACACCTGCAAGCGAACCGCAACAGGGGTACATGAGCTCGATTTTGCTCGCCCAACTAATTGCAAATCAGCAACACAAGGTCGACACCCCCAAGGAGTGGCAACACACCCTGCTGACAGCATTTGCAAAATTAGGCTGGCTCGTCACGACGTCCAGCAGTCGACACGTCACTCAAAAGACGCCCTTTACCCTGGGGGACTTGCTTGCCAGAGAGCCAAACCTAGGAAAACCGACCCTGCAACACTGCCTTCGAAGGCTCACAACAGCACAATCCAATGCATTATGCGCACACTGCATTTTGCCTCTAGAGAATGGAAACACAGCCATTCGCGTTGGTCTGGGGGTGATTGCTGACAACGGATTACTAGACCTGACAATAGTGTCATTCATTGCCAGTTCGCCCTCGGGCGCATGCCTGGCAGCGCGGTTTGAAAGTTGCAGCCGCGACCCCCTCACGGTGGCGATAGATCATCACGTCATCATGGCACCAGAGACATATGCCCCCCCGAAAGACCGCAAGGTGACCGACGCCTTAGGGAACCATTACAGCAAGGAGATTGAGAGAATCTACCCCCTTAATTAACCGCACCGACCAGAAGCGCCTCGGCGGCTTCTGGTCGGCAGCGCGATCAAGGCCGTTCGGCGCGTTCGCGCAAGGCCTTCAAGGTATTGAATGGCGCATCCACCACAAACTTGTTGGCCAGCCACGAAGGCACGCTGCCACCCGGCTCGGTATGCACCTGATACGTGACCTCGGTGCTATCACCCTTGGGCACCAGCTTCCAGAAGCCTTCGACCTGCACCACCCGCACATAACCGCTCTCTTCAGGCAGATACGTAGGCACCTCTTTGAGCGTGCGCGTGACGCTGCCGTCAGCCTCCTGCACGGTGGTCACCTGCAGCACCGAATCGCGCGGGGTGACTGGCCATGGGGTATTGAACTGGGTGTAGGTCCAGCTCTGCGCGCCTTCGTGCTTGAGCAGCTTCTGCGACTTGCACTCGTGCACCCAGGCACAGGCGCCGGCTACGTCCTCCTGCAACGCCTTGACCTTGGCCAGCGGCGCCTTGATCAGGGTAACGCCGCGATACGCCTTGTACTTGGAACCCGCCACTTCACTGAGCGACACCTTGATGCCGTCTTCATCCTTGGCCACCTGCCAGTTCTCGGCCCAGGCGCTCGGCGCCAGCACCGCACCCAGGCTACACAGCAGAGCAATACGCTTGATCGATCTCATCATCTTGTTCCTTGTTGTCGAAGATCCAACCTGTCACGCCGCCGTCACTTGCTCCAGCCAGCCAATGATGCGTATGGCTTCATCCCGATCATTGCCGCACACCGCCACCTCCGCCTTGAAACCACCACACACTTTGGGCCGCTCGGGCTTGCCGAACAGGGCGCAGAGGTTATCTAGGTTCAGGTGCAGGCAGCGCTCCCCCGCCGGCTTGCCCAGAGGCATGCCAGGAATGGCAGAGCTGATGGATGGGGCGATGCAGCAAGCACCACAACCCTCACGGCAATTCATGAAAACAGGACTCCCAGAAGCAAGACGGGACGAACGTCCCTGGATACTAACCGCTCAAACATACGTTTGAAATTACCAGGCAGATGAAATCGACAGTGACCCGGTAGTCAGTTACGGAATTCGAAATCGAGGGCAGCGCCGTCAACATCGCGGCGGCTGTCATTGCGCATCTGCAACTGCATTTCGTTGCTGATCAGCCGGCCGTTGAGCTGGAACGGGCTACCGTCTGACTCCGGCTTTGCGGGGAACATGGATGGCAATATCGGCTTGCGCACCACAGGCCCATCACCGACATCAGGCTCAAGCTGGTTGACCATGCTTTTGGGTAGCGAGAGGTCCAGCTTGGGCTTGGGCAATGGTTTGGCCACTGCCGTGTTACGGGCAGCGCGCCTGGCCTTTGGCTTGGCCTTGCTGGCCGCCTTGGGCTTGGCCTTGGTCACAGGCTTGGCCGAGGGCTTTACCTGGGCTTTGCTTACCGGCTCCGCAGCCGCCGCCATGCCTGCCGGCAGCCAAGGCAGCGCTAGACACAAGGCAAGGACAAGAGGACGAAACACGTTGAGGGCCACCGCAGGCAGAGTCAGAGGTGCGTATGCTCCCTTTTCCCTGCCGCTCTGACAAGCCTACAAAAGTGATGGGGTCGTGTCTCTGCACAATTGATGAGCCAGCAGACCGAGCGTAATCACGGCACGTTCGGCCTCTTTATTCCACGGAATGCCGCAATTTAGCCGGATACAGTGATTGAATTGCTCGGTGTTACTGAATATCAGCCCAGGGGCGATGCTGATGCCCTGCTCCAGCGCCCGCACGTGCAGGTCCTGGGTGTTGACCCTGCCCGGCAGGCTGACCCACAGGATGAAGCCACCGGTTGGGCGCGTCATCTGCGTGCCGTCAGGGAAGTGCTGCTGGACAGCCAACTGGTAGGCGGTCAGGTTCTTGCGGTATTCCTGGCGAATGAAACGCAGGTGGCGATCGTAGCCGCCGTTCTCCAGATAAGCCGCCACGGCCATTTGCGTCACGCTGCACGCCGAATGGGTGGTGAAAGTCTGCAAGCGCTGGATCTCATCCTGGTAACGCCCCGCGATCATCCAGCCCACCCGCACACCCGGCGACAGGGTCTTGGAAAAACTCGAGCAGTAGATCACCCGGTCCAGTCGATCGTAAGCCTTGAGCGCCTTGGTACGGCCCTGCTCGAACATCAATTCGCCATAGATATCATCTTCGACGATCTGGATATCGAAGTCCGAGGCCAAACGCAGCAACTGCTTCTGGCGGTCTTCCGGGATAGTGCCGCCCAGTGGGTTGCTCAGCCGCGCGGTCAGCACCAGGGCCTTGATCGACCATTGATTGGCCGCCAGTTGCAACGCCTCAAGGCTGACACCGGTGGACGGGTCGCTGGGAATCTCGATGACTTTCAGGCCCAGCAGGTCAGCAAGCTGCAACAGGCCGTAATAAGTCGGCGACTCAGCAGCAATCAGGTCCCCCGGCCGGGTCAGTACCCGCAGCGCCATTTGCAGCGCATCGACGCAGCCATGGGTGATCACTACCTCGCGCGGGTCTACCAGCACACCGGCGTCGCGCATGCGAATGGCCACTTGCCGGCGCAACGGCTCGAAACCTGGGCTGAACATGTAGCTGAAGGCGCGAGGGCTATGGAACCGAGTGACCTTGGCCAACTGCTGGTGCAAGGCGCGCACCGGCAAATAGTCCACGTGCGGGACCGCCGCGCCGAACGGGAACACCCCGTCACGGCGAGCCTCGGTCAGCACCTGCTGGATGATACTGGCGCGAGTCACCAGGCCCGGCCGCTCGACGCGGGCGATATCGGGGGTGAGCGCAGTCAGGGCGGGCGTCTGGTGCACGTAGTAGCCCGACTGCGGGCGCGCGCGAATCAGGCCCTGGTCCTCGAGATTGGCGTAAGCCTGCAGCACGGTGGCGTGGCTGACGTTGAGCTGCGCGCTCATCTTGCGTACCGAGGGCACTCGCTCGCCCGGCTGGTAGACACCGCGACGGATGTCTTCGGCCAGTTGCTGGGCGATGCGCTGGTACAGCAGCAGGTTGGTCATGGCGTGTTCTCGAAGCGCGGACAGGTCATTGTTCTTGTGTGGCCTACAGCCAAGTCAGAATACCGTAACAGTTGCAAAGTGTACTGGGACAGATCAGAGATTAGTCAACAATACAGTTGCGTGACAGCGAAACGGTGAACAGCCGCGCTTACAAAAAGCCCCGCTGATCGACTGCAGCCGATCGCGGGGCCCTTTACGCTTAGCGTGCGGGAGACAGCTTGCCTTTATCGTCCGAGAAGACGATCTCGACCCGACGGTTCTGCGCCCTGCCCCGCTCCGAGGCATTGGCCTCGACCGGATACTGGTCGCCATAACCGACCACCTCGATGCGTTCTTCCTTCACGCCTAGGTCGACCAGCATGTCGCCGACCGATTGCGCACGCTCGCGCGACAGCCGCAGGTTGTCTTCCGGGGTGCCGGTGCTGTCGGTGTAGCCCTCGATGCGCACCACGCGACGCGGGTTGAGCTGGAGGAACTGCACCAGCTTGAGCACGGTGCGGCTGGCAGTGTTTTTGAGGTCCGCCTGGCCGGTATCGAACAGCACATCACCCAGGGTCATTACCAGGCCCCGGTCGCTCTGCTGAGATGCCAGCGCAGAAATTTGCGCCTCGATGAATTTGCCCTGTTGCTGCACACTGGCAAGCTTGGCTTCACGCAGCGCCAATTGCAGCCGCTGGCGGTCGAGGTCAAGCTTGGTCACGCGCTCCTGGTTGAGCGCAAGCTTGGCGTGCTCGGCAGCGATTTCGCTGTAGCGCTGGCTCAGGTAGGCATAGTGGCGCACGTCGGGGCCCGTGCCGATATAACCGGCCAGGCGCTCGGCACGGCCCAGCGACTCGCCGGCCCGGATCACATCGCGCGGCGCACTGCGCAGCACATCGGAGTTGTCCTTGACCTTCTGGTAGGCCGCGGTGGCGTCATCGAGCGCCGACTCGCTGCGCTGGCTGGCGCAACCTTGCAAACCGACCAGGGCCACCAGGGCCAGTGCCGCCATTGGCTTGCTGCGCTTCATGGCTGCACCTCCAGCTGTTTACGCAGGCGCTTGACCCGTGATTGCAGCACCTGCAGTTGCTCTTCGCTTTTTTGCGTCAACACGCGGGCCTCGGCCAGGCGCGCATCAAGTTCAGCCTGCTCGGCGCGCATGCGCGCATCGCGATAGCTTTCGCTGGCCATGTTGGCCTTGGCGCGGGTGAGTTTGTCTTCGGCCAGTTTGTATTCCGGCACCTGCTCGGTTGCCCCGACCGCCTTGGCCTGTTCCAGCGCCTGCTCGGAAAGGCGCAGCTGCTCGACAGGCGCCGGGTCGCTGGCGCAACCGGCCAGGCCAAGCATGCCAAGGGCAATTATTGAGAAACGTATATTCAAGCCGAATGAGCCTCTTACGCCGAATGACTGGGTGAGAGCCACGAACGCTCAGGGCTGAGGCTCGCGCGCAAAGCGGCAATAGTAACGTGTTTGCGCTGCATTTGAGCACCTGACGGGGGGAAGTGTTTCCCTTGCCCGCCAATTCGCGGCGTAACGGCGAGAAACTACTGGGCAGCGGGCTGCATCTGGGCCTTCCAGCGCTCCACGTTGCGCTGCAACACCGCCTCGGAGGTACCGGAAAGCGGCAACTGTGCGAGCTTGCTGGCCAACTGGCCGCGCAACCAGCTGTCGTTGCAGGCCGAGTTGTGCGAAACCGCCAGGTACAACCCCGGGCGGTCCACGGGCAGGCCACGGGCGATCACATCGTTGCCAACCCCCAGGCTTTGCGTCAGGGCCATGCCTGAATAGCGCCCGGCCAGCACGTAATCGACCTGACCCAGCACCAGCTTCTGGAAGGCTTGGGTAAGGTTTTGCGCACGGTCCAGCTTGAGCTGAGCCTTGGCGAAGGCATCGAAGGCCGGGGTCAGGCGTGCCTTCTGCGAAACGCTGCCCTGGTAGCGGGCAAGGTCGGCTGGGCCGTTGAACTCCAGTACCGCGTCGTGACGGGTCCAGACCAGGTATTCGTTAAGCTGCAGCGGCGGGTGGATGTAGTCCAGCGCAGTCAGCTGAGCGACCTGCATCGGTGTATCGAGCAGCAGGTCCATGCGCCCGCTGCGCACCTCTTCGAGGGCCTGTTCGCGCCTGCCGGCGTGCAGAACTTCGACCTTGAGCCCCAGCTCGCCAGCCACTTGGCGCAGCAGGTCGACATTGGCGCCGATCAGGTGCTTGGGGTCTTGCGGGTCCTGCCAGGAATACGGCGGCGCATCGGGGCTACCGGTGACCACCAGGCGCTCGCACTTGCCTACCGCCCACACGGGCGTGGACAGTAACGCCAACACACAGGCCAGCACCTTCTTGCTCGAACCAAACGCCATGCACACCACTCCCTGCCTTGCATAAAAAAAGCCCGACCCCCATGACGGGGCCGGGCTTCTTTATAAGTGAAGCCGCTGGATCAGACCAGCTTTTCCAGCTCTGGAACGGCTTCGAACAGGTCGGCCACCAGGCCGTAATCGGCAACCTGGAAGATCGGCGCCTCTTCGTCCTTGTTGATCGCAACGATCACCCTGGAGTCTTTCATGCCGGCCAGGTGCTGGATCGCACCGGAGATACCGACGGCGATGTACAGCTGTGGCGCAACGATCTTGCCGGTCTGGCCGACCTGCATGTCGTTGGGCACGAAGCCTGCGTCGACGGCGGCGCGCGAGGCACCTACCGCAGCGCCAAGCTTGTCGGCCAGGGTGTACAGATGCTTGAAGTTGTCACCGTTACCCATGCCACGGCCGCCGGAAACGACGATCTTGGCAGCGGTCAGCTCAGGGCGGTCAGACTTGGCCAGCTCTTCGCCAACGAACGCGGAAATACCGGCGTCGTGGGCAGCAGCCACAGCTTCGACGGCAGCGGAGCCGCCTTCTGCGGCCACCGCATCGAAGCCGGTGGTACGCACGGTGATCACCTTGACCGCAGCGCTGGACTGCACGGTGGCAATGGCGTTACCGGCGTAGATCGGGCGCTTGAAGGTGTCGGCAGACTCGACCGTGATGATCTCGGAGATCTGGTCGACATCCAGCAGCGCCGCAACCCGCGGCAGGATGTTCTTGCCGTTGGTAGTAGCCGGGGCCAGCACGTGGCTGTAGCCCTTGGCCAGCTCGACGATCAGCGGCGCGACGTTTTCCGGCAGGGTATTGGCGTAGGCGGCGTTGTCCGCCACCAGCACCTTGGCTACACCGGCAATCTTGGCGGCGGACTCAGCCACGCCACCTACGTTCTGGCCGGCGACCAGTACGTGGATGTCACCGCCGACTTTGGCAGCAGCGGCGACAGTGTTCAGGGTGGCCGGGGCTACGGCACCGTTTTCGTGTTCAGCGACAACCAGGATAGTCATTTAGATTACCTTCGCTTCGTTCTTCAGCTTCTCGACCAGTTCGGCCACCGACTTGACCTTGATACCTGCGCTGCGTGCAGCCGGCGCTTCAACCTTGATGGTCTTGGTGGTAGAGGCGAGCGATACGCCCAGCGCGTCCGGAGTCACAGTCTCCAGCGGCTTTTTCTTGGCCTTCATGATGTTCGGCAGCGACGCATAGCGCGGCTCGTTCAGGCGCAGGTCGGTGGTGACGATGGCCGGCAGGTTCAGCGCAACGGTTTGCAGGCCGCCGTCGATTTCGCGGGTGACGTTGAGCTTGTCGCCAGCCACTTCTACCTTGGAGGCGAAGGTGCCCTGGGCGAAACCGGTCAACGCAGCCAGCATCTGGCCGGTCTGGTTGTTGTCGCTGTCGATGGCCTGCTTGCCCAGGATCACCAGCTGCGGCTGTTCCTTGTCGACAATGGCCTTGAGCGCCTTGGCCACGGCGAGCGAGTTAAGCTCATCGGCGGCTTCGACCAAGATGGCGCGGTCGGCACCCAGCGCCAAGGCAGTACGCAACTGCTCCTGAGCGGTGGTCGGGCCTACCGAGACAACGACGATTTCGGAAGCAACGCCTTTTTCCTTCAGGCGCACGGCCTCTTCCACGGCAATTTCGCAGAAGGGGTTCATGGACATCTTGACGTTAGCAAGGTCGACGCCGGAGTTGTCCGCCTTGACGCGAACCTTGACGTTGTAGTCGACCACTCGTTTGACAGCTACAAGAACCTTCATGGATTCCTCGTTACTCTCCGGTGAAAAGAAGATCGCCTGGGGACTGCCCGGCGAATGCGCGTGGGTACAAGGGCACCTCTAAAAACGTACCGGAGCGGGCCGGATTCAGCACAAACGGCAGATGACCGATCAGTCTTGCTGCGACCCGGCGGGCAAAACCCGCGGGTCATTTTCTGTCGTGGCGTGTAGACTCCACTACAAAACCTGATTCAGCCCGTAAACCCTGCTCCACGCCTGGTCTTTAGGGGTGCACCTGCGCCCGACGGACAGCCTACGGCGAACGCAAAAGCGCTCGTATCTTGACCGCATCACCCAATCGGGTCAATACGGCAAATTGGCCAGCCTCAAGCCGCGTTCCTTTGATTTTACTGGGCTGCGGCAAATTCAAACGAACGTTTGTATTGGACCGGCCAAGTGGTGTAGATATAATGCGCGGCCAAGACAAAACGGTGTAGTCCGTCATTTGCGCAGCTACAGCAAAGCCAGTTGCGCATGACCGCCATGCATCTAAAAAAAGACCAAGCAACAGCACGAGCCTTGATGAGTAGGAGAGAACCTGTGGAACGCGAATACATGGAATTCGACGTGGTCATCGTCGGCGCAGGCCCGGCGGGCCTGTCCGCCGCCTGCCGCCTGAAGCAGAAGGCCGCCGAAGCCGGTAACGAGATCAGCGTCTGCGTGGTCGAAAAAGGCTCCGAAGTCGGCGCCCACATCCTCTCTGGCGCGGTGTTCGAGCCGCGCGCCCTGAACGAGCTGTTCCCCGACTGGAAAGCCCTCGGCGCGCCGCTCAATACCGAAGTGAAGCGCGACGACATTTATGTGCTACGGGACGCCGGCAGTGCTACCAAAGTGCCTGACCTGTTCGTGCCCAAAACCATGCACAACGAAGGCAACTACATTATTTCGCTGGGCAACCTGTGCCGCTGGCTGGCGCAACAGGCCGAAAACCTTGGCGTAGAAATCTACCCAGGCTTCGCCGCCCAGGAAGCGCTGTTCGACGAAAACGGCGTAGTACGCGGCATCATCACTGGCGACCTGGGCGTAGACCGCGAAGGCAATCCAAAGGACGGCCTGTACACCCCGGGCATGGAACTGCGTGCCAAGTACACCCTGTTTGCCGAAGGTTGCCGCGGCCATATCGGCAAGCAGTTGATCAAGCGCTTCGACCTGGACAACGAAGCCGATGTGCAGCACTACGGCATCGGCCTCAAGGAAATCTGGGAAATCGACCCGGCCAAGCATGAGCAGGGCCTGGTGGTGCATACCGCGGGCTGGCCGCTGGATGTGGTCAGCAAGGACAACACCGGCGGCTCGTTCCTGTATCACCTGGAGAACAACCAGGTGGTGGTCGGCCTGATCGTCGACCTCTCCTACGCCAACCCGTATCTGTCGCCGTTCGACGAATTCCAGCGCCTCAAGCACCACCCGGTGATCAGCCAGTACCTCGAAGGCGGCAAGCGCATCAGCTATGGCGCCCGCGCCCTGGCCAAAGGCGGCATCAACTCGCTGCCGAAAATGATCTTCAACGGCGGCGCGCTGATCGGTTGCGACCTGGGCACCATGAACGTGGCCAAGATCAAGGGCAGCCACACCGCGATGAAGTCTGGCATGCTCGCCGCCGAAGCGGTGGCCGAGGCGTTGTTCGCCGGCAGCGAAGGCGGCGACCAACTCAACGGCTACGTGGCTGCATTCAAAGCCAGCTGGCTGTATGAAGAACTGTTCGCCAGCCGTAACTTCGGCCCGGCCATGCACAAGTTCGGCCCGCTGCTGGGCGCTGCGTTCAACTACGTGGACCAGAACTGGTTCGGCGGCAAGCTGCCGTTCACCCTGCGCGACACCAAGCCTGACTACGCCTGCCTCAAGCTAGCCGCCGACTCGAAAAAGATCGATTACCCCAAGCCCGACGGCAAGCTCAGCTTCGACAAGCTCAGCTCGGTGTTCCTCTCCAGCACCAACCATGAAGAGGAACAACCTTGCCACCTGAAGCTCGCCGACCCGAGCATCCCGATCGCCAGCAACCTGCCGCTGTACGATGAACCGGCGCAGCGCTACTGCCCGGCCGGTGTGTACGAGGTCGTCGCCCAGGAAGACGGCAGCAAACGCTTCCAGATCAACGCGCAGAACTGCGTGCACTGCAAGACCTGCGACATCAAGGACCCAGCCCAGAACATCACCTGGGTCACCCCTGAAGGTGCCGGCGGGCCGACTTACCCGAACATGTAAGTCTCAGCCCCAACAAAAAGCCCCCTGGCCGCAAGGCCCGGGGGCTTTTTGGTGTCAGGGGGCTAGCCCTTCATTTGTCACCGCACAGGACCGGCGTCGCCTGGGTAGCAAACATCAGGGGCTCGCGCCGCCCGAAATACACGGCGGTAAGCGCCCCGACCATGCCCATGATCAGACAAAACACGACACACACCCATGGGCTCCACGGCATCAGCGCGATCAGTGCCAGCGGCGTAATACTGGCCCACAGCGCGTAGGCAACGTTATAGGTAAAGGAAATACCCGACACGCGAATCTGCGCCGGGAACAAGCCAACCATCACCGACGGCACCACCCCCACAACGCCGCAGCACAAACCCGCCAAGGCATACGCCAGCCAGATAGCATCCCACTGCCCCACCAGGCTCGCATACAGCGCGCCGATGCCCAGCGGCAGCAGCAGGCTGTAGATCATCAGCGCACGCCACGCACCGATGCGGTCGACCAACAAGCCGGCCAGCACGCAACCAATATTGAGAAACACGATGCCGACGCTGCTCAAGGCGAAGGTGTGCCCCGCGCTCATGCCGAAGCGCTGCTGCATGACGGTCGGGGTGATCACTACCAGCACCACCACTGCCGAGGTAAGCACGCAGGTCAGCAGCGCGGCCGGCAGCAGTGCGCGGCGATGCTCGCGCAACACGCTGCGCAGTGGAAAGCTCACCGGCTGCTCCTTGCGCTCACGCAGGGCCAGAAACACCGGCGTTTCGCTGAGCCAGCGGCGCAGCCACACGCCAATCACACCGAACACCCCACCCAGCAGGAACGGGTAACGCCAGGCGTAATCGAGGATTTCCTGGGGGGTGAAGACCTGCGCCAGCAGCGTCGCGGTCAGCGCGCCGAGCAGATAGCCGAAGGTCAACCCCGCCTGAAGAAACCCCAGCGCATAGCCGCGCCGCCCTGCCGGAGCGTGTTCAGCAACAAAGGTCCAGGCGCTGGGCACCTCGCCCCCCACCGCAGCACCCTGCAGGATACGCAGCGCCAGCAAAATCAGCGGCGCCGCGTAGCCGATATCGGCGTAAGTCGGCATTACCCCGATCAGCAGGCACGGCAACGCCATCATCAGGATGCTCAGGCTGAACACCCGCTTGCGTCCCAGGTGGTCGGCAAAATGCGCCATCAGGATGCCGCCCAGCGGCCGCGCCAGGTAGCCGGTGACGAAAATCCCGAAACTCTGCAACAGGCGCAGCCACTCCGGCATTTCAGGCGGAAAGAACAGCTTGCTCAACGTCAAAGTGAAGAACACGAAAATGATGAAGTCGTAGATCTCCAAGGCACCGCCCAGCGCCGCCAGGCCCAGGGTGCGGTGGTCACCGCGGCACAAACGCGGCGCGCGGGCGGGATCGATGGCAGTCATGGCAGGTCCGCTAGCTCGACAAGGGGCCAAGAGGATAGCAAAAGCTGCGCCTCATGAACTGCGGCTGAACACCGTGTGGCCGAAGTTGCGCGGGCGCATAGCCGGCCCTCCCCGGCCCACGAGCGAGTCTGGCAGCGCCAACTGCCCCACCACTACCGGCAGGTCGATGATTGCCATGAAGGACTCGAGCGCTTCGTTGTCCGGTGCGCGCGGCAGGCTGACGCTCACCGCCTGGCGCTCGCCCGGCGGCACAACCGGAACCCTCAGTTGACGCGAGTGGTACAGCAAGGCGTGCTGAATCTGCGTGCTGACCTGGCAGAACCGCGCCAGGTCGACCCCGGCGTGGCTTGCCAGCTCGATATTGCCCAGCAACAGGTTGAACGGTTGCAAGGCGCTGTGCACCAGACGCTGCAACTCATCGAAGCTCTCTACCGGAGCAATTCGGAAGTACCCCAGGCCGTTGAGCAGCCGTTCCAGCTGCAGCCTTTGTTCGGGGTGCTCATCAGCGATAAGGATGCGCAGGGATTTGTTCGGCATCGTCCTGACCTTGGCAGCAAGCGGAAATTGACTCCATGACCATTACTGCGCCGGTACAGGCAAGCCGCAGGCAGGCAGCCCGGGCGGTCTTGTTTGATAGTTGTCGGTAAATGCCGGGAAATCAAGTTGCCATCAGTGGAAATTTTCACCGGCCGCGCAACACCCTGCAATCAGCCTTCCCACTGGCGCATGCGCTGGCGGCAATGCTTCATGGCATTGACGATGTGTTTCTCCACCAGGCTGCGCGATATGCCAAGGCGTTCGGCGATCTGCGGGTGCGACAAGCCATCAAGTTTGCGTAGCACAAAGCAGTCGCGGCAAGTCGCAGGCAGTTCGTTCAATGCCTGCTGGATCAAGGCCAGACGCTGATCATGCTGCACTGCCTGCGACAGCGCCGGTGTCTGCCAACGCTCGTCGTTCTCGATCGCCTCCAGAGGTTCAGCCTGACGCACCAGATGGCGCCGATGGCGGTCGACCACCAGATTGAGTGCAGTGCGGTAGAGAAACGCGCGCGGGTGCTCGATCTGCTCGCCAGCAGTGCGTTCGAGCACGCGCAAGTAAGCGTCATGGGCGACGTCTTCGGCGGCCTGGCGGTTGCCTAGGCGAGCGCAGAGAAAACTCACCAATTCGCGATAGTAATGTTCCACGACGGCACCTGGCGCCTACCTGCGCAAGCACTGCCCAAGGTCGGCAGCGTATCTGAATGATATCAACGTGCGATCTTACAAATTATAATGATTCTCAGCAACCTTAAGCCTTACCATCCAACCTGCTAAATCGTAACGCCGCCCTTTCGTTTATCTGGAGCCCCCGAGCGCATCGCCACTGGCTGCGCTCGGCCACTATTCCCGGCTGGAAGCCCGCATGACTCGCACATCCAACCCCCGTCGCCGCCTGCTGTTCGCCGCCCTGGGCGTGCTTGGCCTGGGCAGCCTGCTCGCCTGGAAAGCCCTGCCCCTTGGAGGGGCGCCGGTGAGCACAGTGCCGGTGACGCGCCACGACATCGAAAGCAGCGTTACCGCACTGGGCACGCTGCAACCGCGCCGCTATGTGGACGTCGGCGCACAGGCCTCGGGGCAGATCCGCAAACTGCACGTCGAGGCGGGCGATCAGGTACGCGAAGGCCAGTTGCTTGTGGAAATCGACCCCTCGACGCAACAGGCCAACCTCGACGCCGGGCGCTACTCCATCGAAAACCTCAAGGCCCAGCTTGCCGAGCAGCGCGCGCAGTACCAACTGGCCAGTCAGCAACACCAGCGCCAGCGCGACCTGGCAGCCTCCGGCGCGACCCGCCAGGAAGACCTGCAGGCCGCCCAGGCGCAGTTGAAAGTGACCAAGGCCCGCATCGACATGTACCAGGCGCAGATTCTCCAGGCCCAGGCCAGCCTGCGCAGCGCCGAGGCCGAGCTTGGCTACACACGCATTTATGCCCCCATGAGCGGCACCGTGGTCGCAGTCGATGCCCGCGAAGGCCAGACCCTCAACGCCCAGCAACAGACGCCGTTGATCCTGCGCATCGCCAAACTGTCGCCGATGACCGTCTGGGCACAGGTTTCAGAAGCCGACATCGGCAAGGTCAAGCCTGGCATGAACGCCTACTTCACCACCCTCGCGGGCGGCAAACGGCGCTGGGCCAGCAGTGTGCGGCAGATCCTGCCGATTCCGCCGCAACCCTTGGAACAATCCAGCCAGGGCGGCGGCAGCCCGGCCAGCGCGACGGCCGGTGCCACCGGCAGCAAGGTGGTGCAGTACACCGTGTTGCTGGACGTCGAAAACCCTGATGGCGCACTGATGGCGGAGATGACCACCCAGGTGTTCTTCGTTGCAGGCCAGGCCAGCCAGGTGCTCAGCGTGCCGCTAGCGGCGCTGGACGACACCGCCGAAGACGGCCTGCGCTTGGCCCAGGTGCTGGGCAGCGACGGCAAGATCGAACCGCGCCAGGTGCGCACGGGCCTGAGCGACCGCCTGCGCGTGCAGATTCTCGACGGCCTGCGTGAAGGCGAGCGGCTGGTCATCGGCACCCCCGCGGCCAGCGGGAGCTGAAATGAGCACTCCACTGATTGAGCTATGCGACATCCGCAAGGTCTACGGCGGGGTCGACTCCCCCACTGTTGAAGTGCTGCGCGGCATCAGCCTGAGCATCCAGCCCGGCGAGTTCGTGGCCATCGTCGGCGCCTCGGGCTCGGGCAAGTCGACCCTGATGAACATCCTCGGCTGCCTCGACCGCCCAAGTTCTGGCAGCTACCGCTTCGCCGGCCGTGACGTGGCCGAGCTTGGCAGCGACGAACTGGCCTGGCTGCGCCGCGAGGCGTTTGGCTTCGTGTTCCAGGGCTACCATCTGATCCCCTCGGGTTCAGCCCAGGAAAACGTCGAAATGCCGGCGATCTATGCCGGCATCCCACCCGCCGAACGCCACGCCCGCGCCCGCGCCCTGCTTGAACGCCTGGGCCTGGCCAGCCGCACCGGCAACCGCCCGCACCAGCTTTCCGGTGGCCAGCAGCAACGGGTGTCGATCGCCCGTGCATTGATGAACGGCGGCCACATCATCCTTGCCGACGAACCTACCGGCGCTTTGGACAGCCACAGCGGCACCGAGGTCATGGCGCTGCTCGACGAACTGGCCAGCCAAGGGCACGTGATCATCCTGATCACCCACGACCGCGAAGTCGCGGCCCGGGCGCAGCGCATCATCGAAATCCGCGATGGCCAGATCGTCAGCGACTCGGCTGGCGAACAGGCGCGAACCGCGCCCGGCGAACAACTGCAAGCCGACGACCTGCGCCAGCGCCTGGACAGCGGAGCCACACTCAAGGGCGCCTGGAAAGGCGAAGTGCTCGAAGCCCTGCAGGCGGCCTGGCGAGTGATGTGGATCAATCGCTTTCGCACTGCCCTGACCCTGCTCGGCATCGTCATCGGCGTTGCTTCGGTGGTGGTCATGCTGGCCGTGGGCGAAGGCAGCAAGCGCCAGGTGATGGCGCAGATGGCCGCGTTCGGCTCCAACATCCTCTACCTCAACGGCAAGCACGCCACCGACCGGGAACCGGCCGGAGTGGTCAGCCTCGACGATGTCGCCGCCATCGCCGAGCTGCCGCAAGTGTTGCACGCGATGCCTGTCATCGGCGACAAGCTGATGGTGCGCCAAGGCAACAACAGCCAGGAATTCTATGTCGGCGGCAACAACACCTGGTTCCCGCAGATCTTCAACTGGCCGGTGGTCGAAGGCAGCTTCTACACCGAAGCCGACGAAGCCAGCGGCGCGGCAGTGGCGGTCATCGGGCAGAAGGTGCGCAGCAAGATGTTCGGCGAGAACAGCAACCCGCTGGGGCAGTACCTGCTGATCGGCAACGTGCCGTTCCAGGTGATCGGCATCCTCGCCAGCAAAGGCGCAAGCTCTGGCAGCGAAGACAGCGACGAGCGCATCGCGGTGCCCTACTCCGCCGCGGCCATCCGCCTGTTCGGCAGCCGCGACCCTGAATACATCGCCGTCGCCGCCCAGGACTCCAGCCGCGTGGGCGAGACCGAACAGGCAATCGACCGCCTGCTGCGCCAGCGCCATCAAGGCCGCCACGACTTCGAACTGACCAACGACGCCGCCCTGATCCAGGCCGAGGCGCGCACGCAGAACAGCCTGTCGCTGATGCTGGGTGCGATTGCGGCGATATCGCTGCTGGTGGGCGGTATCGGGGTGATGAACATCATGCTGATGACCGTGCGCGAGCGCACCCGGGAGATCGGTATCCGCATGGCCACCGGCGCCCGCCAGCGCGACATCCTGCGCCAGTTCCTCACCGAGGCGGTGATGCTGTCGATGGTCGGCGGGGTCACCGGCATCGTGCTGGCCTTGGGTATCGGCGGCGCCTTGCTGCTGGCCGGTATCGCCGTGGCCTTTGCCCTGCCCGCCATCGCAGGCGCCTTCGCCTGCGCGGTGATTACCGGCGTGCTGTTCGGCTTCATGCCGGCGCGCAAAGCCGCCCGACTCGACCCGGTCAAAGCCCTTACCAGCGAATAATCCATGCCAATCCCAAGCCGTATCAGCCTGTTGACCTTGAGCCTGTGCCTGGCCGCGTGCAGCACCCCTGCGCCACCCGCCAGCGACATTACCCCGCCGCAGGCCTGGCAAGGCCCGGCACAGCCCACCCAGGCGCTGCCAGATACACAGTGGTGGCAGGCCTTCGCCAGCCCCGAACTTGACCGCCTGATCGAGCGTGCCCGGCTTAACAGCCACGACCTCGCAGCCGCTACGGCGCGGGTGCGCCAGGCCCAGGCCAACGCGGTGATCGCCGGCGCGCCGCTGCTGCCTGAACTGCAACTGGGCCTGGATGGCAGCCGCCAGCGCCTGCTACGTGGCGAGGGTAACGACCAGCTCGATGCAAGCAGCAGCGAGCGCACCAGCACCTCGTTCGATATGCAACTGGCTGCCAGCTACGAAATCGACTTCTGGGGCGGCCTGCGCGCCACCCGTGCCAGCGCGTTACGCAGCCTTGATGCCAGCCGCTTCGACCGCCAGACCGTGGAGCTGACCCTGCTTGGCGCCGTTGCCGAAAGTTACCTGCAGGGCCTGGCGCTGGACGAACAACTGCGCATCGCCCGGCTTAACCTTGAAAACGCCCAAGACGTGCTGGGCGTGGTCGAGGCGCGCGAGCGCGCAGGCTCTGCAACACGCCTTGAGCTTGCGCAGCAGCGCAGCCTGGTGGCCGCCCAGCAGCGCCAGTTGCCGCTGCTTGCGCAGCGCGTGCAGGACAACCGCGTTACCCTCGCGACCTTGCTCGGTGACCCGGTGCAACAGTTGCCTGCAACCCAGCAGTCGATCAACACCCTGCGCTGGCCCGGCATTGGCAGTGGCGTGCCCAGCGAGCTGCTCGGCCGGCGCCCGGACATCGCCGCAGCCGAGGCGCGGCTGGCGGCAGCCAGTGCCAACGTGCAGGTGGCCCGCGCAGCGATGCTGCCGCGCCTGGTGCTCGGCGCCAACCTGGGCAGCGGTGCGCGCACGCTAGCCAATGTGCTCGACAGCCCCTATTACACCCTGACCGCAGGCCTTACCGCGCCGATCTTCAACAACGGCCGCCTGCGCGCCGAGCGCGAGCTGGCAAGTGCCGAGCAGCAGGAACTGCTGGAGGATTACCGCGCCAGTATCGTCAATGGTTTTGCCGATGTAGAAAAAGCCCTGAACGCGATCAGCGGGGTGGAACGCCAGCGCCAATGGCAAGACGAAGAAGTCGCCCAGGCGCGCATCGCCTTCGACCTGGCCGAGCAACGCTATCGGGCCGGTGCCGAGACGCTGCTAAGCGTCCTGGAAACCCAGCGCACGCTGTACCTGGCCGAGGATGAGCAAGCGCAATTGCGCCTGGCGCGCCTGCAAGGCAGCGTGGCGTTGTACAAGGCGTTGGGCGGCGGGTGGCAGGCTGGGGCAATGTAGCCTGTCGCGGTGGTTGGGCATCCACGGTTCTGCGCAAACCTGTGCCGGCCTCATCGCAGGCTGTCGCCAGCTCCCACAGAGATCGCGGACAGTCGCAGAATTGAGACCTTGCCCAGATCCGGTGGGAGATTCTATGGTTTTTGTACAAGCCTGTTCTCGCCAGACATATCTGCTTGTGGCGAGCGGGCTTGTCCCGCGTTGGGCTGCGCAGCAGCCCTTGTTTTCAGGGCTGCTGCGCAGCCCAACGCGGGACAAGCCCGCTCGCCACAACTATCTATGATTCCCCACAGGATTGGGTCCAACCAGCAATGTTGCGGTTGAGCATGACCTCTATGAGAGCTGGCGACAGCCTGCGATGAGGCCGGATCAAGCTTGCACAAAGCTGAGCCCCAAGACTCGGCATTGGCGGGATTGCCCGGAATACCGACCGCCGTGATGGGCCGCAAAGCGGCCCCAATTCACCCAACCCACCGCCACTCAAGCACTGATATTCTTCATCGACAGATGCCGCGCATACCAGGGCCGCTGCGGGACCTTGCGCACAAGATCGCCGATCTTGTCGTCTTCGCCAAAGGTGATACGCAAGGCCAGCTTCATCACCTCGACATCCATCTCCACCGACTTGCCAGGCCGCGTCCCCGGCTGGGTGCTGCAACCATGGGTATCAGGCCCCAGCCACGGGTCATCGACTTCCACCCAACGCCCCGGTGCAAACCACGGCACACCGTTGGCCTCATGGCGCCGCACTTGGCCTGGGTGATAGCGCTCATGGGCGCGGAACCAGTCGTCGATGCGGTCATCGATCCAGCCATGGAAGCCCCAGAACACCGGGTGCACATGGGATGAAAACGGGTCGCCAAGGAAGTCGTTCTCACGCTCGAACCAGCGCGCGGCAAAGTCCGCAGGGTCTCGCGCAAAGGGCACTGGGGCACCACTGCTGGGGTCACGGGGCACCGAGGCCCAGCACATGTGCAGCCAGTCGTGCAGGTTCATCTCAAGCTCCGACCCCAACTCCCCCAGCGACAGCTTGGCCAGGTAGTGCGGGTCCTGGTACTGCGATTCCCACACCTGGAAATTACTGCAGAACGTCTCGCCGGCCTTGATCGCGCCTACCCACTGCCCATACGCCTCATCGCCCGGCGCCTGCCAGGCAGGCGGCACGCAGCAGCCGTCGTGGTTGTCGTAAAAGCGGGCAAAGCCTGCGCGGTCGACCTCGACGCTGGGCTGTGGCAATGGGAAGCGCTGCCAGGACGGCAGGTCCTGCAGGGTGCGGGCATGCATCAGCATGTGCCGGTGCATGAACAGGAAATCGATGCCCGAGCCATTGCGATGCTTGCGCGGCCCCCGGGCGTCACGCTCACGGTCACGCGGGCCAGGCTGCCAGCCCAGGCCACGCAGCGCGTCCTGCTTGGGTTTGGCCAGTTTGTGCCATTGGTCGCGGGTGGCATGCCAGAGCTGGTGGAACAACCGGTGCTCGGCGCCGATCACCCAGGCTTGCATCAGCGGCGTGTAGGGCAGGCGCTCGCGGGCCTCGGGGAACGGGCGCTTGACCGCGACCATGCGGTTGTCCTGCAGCGCAAGCGTAAGCGGCCGGTCCAGGCGGTACAGGCGCACGCTCAAGCTGCCGCTGCCGGCGTTGGAAAACTCGCCCCAGACCTCATCGAGGCTAGCCACACACTCGTAGCCAGGGCCGCCGTTGCGGCCGACCAGGCGCCAGCGCACCTCGGCAGTGCTGGCCCCCACCAGGTCGCCCAATACCCGATACGCAGGCTGGTCAGCGCCGCGCAGGCTGGCACCGCTATCGACAAAGCCGCGCAAGCCGCGGCCTTTGGTGGCGACGTCGAGGAACATCTCGATGCCCTGCTGCCCCAGCCCTTCAAGGCCTGCATCTGCGCCCTCGAAGCGGATGTCCCACACCCCGCGCAACAAGTCGGCCAGCACCTGGCCGTTGTAGTCGGCAAGGTCCACGCTGGCCTCCCCGGGCGTGACGATATCGTCCTCGGGGTCGTGGGTCAGTTGCTTGTGGGCGTAGTAGGCCGCCGTACCGGTGGCGCCAGCCACTGCCAGGCCTGCGATGAATCCTCGTCGAGAAATTGTCATTGCGCCTCAATCCGTCTCCGCGTGACGCGGCTTCTATCCAAGCTAGGACGTAGGCTGAGGCGGGAAATTTAGCGCCAGGCCGCGCTTGGGTAATTCAGCCGGTGCAGCACTCGTCTGTCAGGTATCCCCCTTCAACAGAGGTAGAACCATGACCTCCCTGCTTTCCCGGCTGATCCGCCCGAGCAAGGCCACCGCCTACCGCGTCTTCGATATTGACGTTAAAACCATCGAACGCCTGAGCACGTCGATGTGTCGCTTCGTTTTCACCGGCAGCGATGTGGCGCACATGAAAACCCTGGCCCCGGACCAGCGCGTCAAACTGTTCTTCCCAACCCCGGCAGGCGCGCCCCCGGCCCTGCCCAAGACCGGCGAATGGCAACACGCGCGCCGCGACCTTGCGCCGCAGCACACCCCGCCGATGCGCACCTACACCATCCGCGCCCTGCGCCGAGAGGCGCTGGAGGTGGAGGTGGACTTCGTGCTGCACGGCATCAACGGCCCTGCCTCGGCATGGGCCACGCGCGCGCAGGTGGGTGATCGCCTGCAGATGGTCGCGCCCAACCTGGCCTACAGCGCCGACCCCGGGGGCTATGAATGGAAACCGCCGCGCAGTGCCCGGCGCATCTTGCTGTTGGGCGACGAAACCGCGCTGCCGGCGATTGCCGGCATTCTTGAGCAACTGGCCGATGACGCCCCTGAGCTTGCGGTCGAGGCGTTTATCGAGGTGCCGTTTGAAAGCGACTGCCTGGCGCTGCGCCACAGCCCGGCGACGCGGCTGCACTGGCTGCCCCGCGACGTGCTGCGGTGCGAGCATGGCCAGGGCATGCACCATGCGGTGCACGAACTGGCCGGCCTTCCAGGCGTGCAGGTGGCAAGGCCAACGGAGCTTGAAGACATCGACATCGACCAGCGCATTGTGTGGGAACTGGCCAGCGATGCGCAGGGCGAGTTTTACGCCTGGGTTGCCGGGGAGTCCGGCACCGTGATGGACATTCGTCGGTATCTGATCAGGGAGCGTGGGCTGGCGCGGGAAAGCCTGACGTTGATGGGCTATTGGCGGGCGGGGCGCACGCTGGATTAGCGGGGGCCGCTCCTACAGGGTGGGGGCTTAGCCGATCGCCGCGCGCAGCGCCTCGGCAAAACGCCCGGCGACGTCGTCGATCTGCTCGGCGCTGATGATCAGCGGCGGCAGGAAGCGCACCACCGCGCCATGGCGCCCACCCAACTCCAGAATCAAGCCACGGCGCAGGCACTCACGCTGCACCTTTGGCGCCAGGGTGCGGCACGCCGGCGGGTGGCCCAGAGTATCGCGCTCGCCCGTCGGGTCCACCAGTTCCACACCCAGCATCAAGCCGCGTCCACGAATATCGCCCAACTGCGGGTAATCCTGCTGCAGACGCAGCAAATGCCCACGCAGCCGTTGACCCATGGCTTCGGCGTGCTCGCACAGACGGTGCTCTACCAGATAATTGATGACCGCCGAGCCCGCCGCCATGGCCATCTGGTTACCCCGGAACGTACCGGCATGGGCACCCGGCGACCATTGGTCCAGCCAATCGCGATAGACCATCACCGCCAGCGGCAGGCTACCGCCAATGGCCTTGGACAGTGTCACCACATCCGGCAGGATGCCGGCGTGCTCGAAGGCGAACATCTTGCCGGTGCGGGCAAAGCCGCTCTGGATTTCATCAACGATCAGTGCAACACCTGCCTGCTCGGTAATACGGCGCAGGCCACGCAGCCACTCGACGTCAGCCGGGATCACGCCGCCCTCACCCTGCACCACCTCTACGATCACTGCCGCAGGCAAGGCCACGCCGGCTTCGGGGTCGTTAAGCAGGTTCTCCAGGTAATGCAGGTTGGCGCGCACACCGACCTCGCCACCCAGGCCGAACGGGCATCGGTAGTCGTAGGGGTACGGCATGAACTGCACGCCGCTGCTCAGCAGCGCGCCCAGCGGTTTTTTCGGGCCCAGGCTGCCCATCAGGCTCAAGGCGCCCTGGGTCATGCCGTGGTAACCGCCCTGGAACGCCAGCACGGTGCTGCGCCCAGTTGCGGTGCGCACCAGTTTCAGCGCCGCTTCCACCGCATCGGTGCCGGTCGGCCCGCAGAACTGGATCTTTGCTTCGCGGCGCAGGGCCTCAGGCAGAATGCCGAACAAGTCCTGAACGAACTGGTCCTTCACCGGCGTGGTCAGGTCGAGGGTATGCAGCGGCAGTTCGTCAGCCAGCACGCGCTGGATGGCCTCGACCACAACCGGGTGGTTGTGCCCCAGGGCCAACGTGCCAGCACCTGCCAGGCAGTCGATGAACTGGCGGCCTTCGACGTCTTCCACGTAGATGCCACGGGCGCGTTTGAGGGCCAGCGGGATGCGCCGTGGGTAGCTGCGCGCGTTGGACTCTTGTTGCTGCTGGCGCAGCAGCAAGGGCGAGTTGGCAAACTCGTAAAGGGCCTGGGGCTCATTGGCCGGCAGGGCCCGGGCAAGGCTGGAAGCGGTCGACATCGTACGTACCCTCGCAAGCAAGCGAATGTACCCGTCACGCCTCCTGTAACTGGATGTGTGTCGGGTTGTTAGTGCTTGGAAAACGCTTGGGCGAGCTGCGGATTTAGCGCATGGGGAGGATTTGTTTGGTGTGAACCCGGTGCAAGCCCGCTGAGGCCTCATCGCAGGCTGTCGCCAGCTCCCACAGAGGCCATGTTCAACCGCAACCTTGCTGGTTGGACCCAACCCTGTGGGAAATGGTAGACAGTTGTGGCGAGCGGGCTTGTCCCGCGTTGGGCTGCGCAGCAGCCCTGAAAACCCAAGGGCCTGCTGCGCAGCCCAACGCGGGGCAAGCCCGCTCGCCACAAGGAGATATATCTGGCGGGAACAGGCTTGTACCAAACCATAGAATCTCCCACAAAGACCACGCATCGCCGCAATATCCGAGTCTGGCCCGGATCCCTGTGGGAGCTGGCGACAGCCTGCGATGTGGCCGGAACAGGCCTGCTCAGAGCCCTGAAGCGGCCACGCGCGCTGGCACCTGCAGGCTCACACGCAAGCCATCGGCCTGGCTGTCGAAACGCAAGCTCCCGGCGCAGCGCTGGACGATGGCCTGGACAATCGCCAGCCCCAGGCCGCAGCCACCGCTCTGGCTATTGCGCCAGAACCGCTCGGTCAGGTGCGCAAGGTCGGCCTGGGGAATGCCGGGCCCATGGTCACGCACGACAAAGTCCACCTGCCCGTCCGCCGCCTGCACATCCAGCTCGACCGCCGCATCGCCGCCATGGCGCAAGGCGTTGTCCAGCAGGTTGCGCAAGGCCGCCACCGCCAGCGGCGCGGGCATGCCGAGGTACACCTTGGCCGCCTCATCCGGCAGGTGCAGCAGAATGCGCCGGTTGTCGCCGCCACC
The DNA here is from genome assembly GCF_014268805.2 of Pseudomonas farsensis. GTDB lineage: Bacteria > Pseudomonadota > Gammaproteobacteria > Pseudomonadales > Pseudomonadaceae > Aquipseudomonas > Aquipseudomonas farsensis. The sequence continues at coordinate 1,125,391 of NZ_JABWRF020000001.1, read as the reverse complement.
AGCATCCTCGATGGCCTGCAACGCCACCTGCTCGGCACTGCATTGCACGCCGTCATCGAACGACAGGCTGCCTTCGACGCGGGCCAGCATCAGCAGTTGTTCCAGGGTGCGGTGCATACGATCAGTACCCTGCTCGGCATGCTCCAGGGCCTGCTCTCGCACGGCGCCATCGGTCATTCGCGCCACCTGCAGGTGGGTCTTGATCGCGGTCAGCGGGCTGCGCAGTTCGTGCGCCGCATCGTCGGTCAGCCGGCGCTCGCGCTCGATGGTCTGGGCAATCCGCAGAAACAGCTGGTTCTGGGTATCGAGCAACGGCTGCAGCTCGCTGGGCAGGCGCCCCACCTGCAACGGCTCGACACTGTCGGCGCGGCGCTTGCGCAGGGCATCGCGCATGCGGTTCAACGGCGCCAGGCCTTTGCCCAGGCCGATCCACAACAGCCCCAAACTACCGAGCAGCGCCATCAATACCGGCGCAGAGGCTGCCAGCAGAATCGACTGGTTCAGCGCCTCGCGTTCCATATGCCGGTCGGCGGTGGTAATACGTACATCGCCATGGCTGTAGGTGAAGGTGCGCCACGAGGCGCCGTCGATGGTCTGGTCGCGGAAACCGCTGCGCTGATCGTCCATGGCGCCGTCGTGCTTGTGGTTGCTGGCCAGGATTTCACCACGCAACGAGCTGACCTGACAGGCCATGCCGTCCGGCACGCTGAGCTGGTCGGCAGCAAAGTGTGCGTCCTCGCCCTTGGCCGCCAACGGTTGCGGCAATTGGTCGATCAACCCCGCCACCATGCGCGCCGACGCCACTAGCCGCTGGTCGAGGGAGAACATCATCTGCTGGCGCAGGTCGCGCAGCATCCACGCCGCCGCCAACGCCCAGATGACGATGAATGCGCTGCCCAGAATCAGCGAAAGACGTACCCGCAAGCTCATGACGTCGGCCCCTCTGGCGCCTGTGCCGGCCCCAGGCGGTAACCCAGCCCGCGCACCGTCTCGACGATGCCATTGCCGAGCTTGCGCCGCAGGTGGTGGATATGCACGTTCAGGGCGTTGCTTTCGACCTCATCGCTAAAGCCATAGACACAGTCCTTGAGCTGGTCGCTGGACAGCACCCGGCCAGGGTTCTGCAGCAATGCCTGCAACAGCGCCTGTTCGCGGCGCGACAGGTCGACCGGTTGTCCGGCCAGCGTTGCCGCGCAACTGCTGGGGTCGTACACCAGCGCGCCGTGCTCGACAAGGTTGACGGCCCGGCCAGCGGCCCGGCGCAGCAAGGTGTGCAGGCGTGCGGCCAGTTCACGCAGGTCGAAGGGCTTGAGCAGGTAGTCATCGGCGCCGGCTTGCAGGCCGTCGACACGGTCGGTGATCGCATCGCGGGCGGTGAGCACCAGCACCGGCAAGGTTTCGCCCTGCTGGCGCAGGCGGCGCAGCAGCTTCAGGCCGTCTTCATCCGGCAGGCCAAGGTCGAGGATCATCACGTCGAACTGCGCGGTCTGCAGCATCTGCCGGGCCTGCGAGGCGCTGGCCACGCGGTCGACGGTCAGGCCCTGGGCGCCAAGCCCTGCACAAATGCCGCTGGCGATCAGGTCGTCATCCTCGCAGAGCAGAACGTGCATGGGGTGGTCTCCTCGGGTGGGCAAGCCGGCATTGCACAACACAGCCATTAAGGGAGGATTATGCACCGTTGCCGCGCTGCGCAGGCCGATCAGTAGCCGTGCAGTTCGCGGAATTTCTGGCCCTTGTGATAATCGATCCATTCCTGCACATCGTACGGCAGATACAGCTGCCGGCGCGCCCGTGACAGCGCGATGTACACCGCGCAAATGCGCTCATCGAACGCGTAGGCATCGCGAAACGGCTGGGTACTCATCAGTTCGGGCGTGAGCAGCACCTGGTTGAATTCAAGGCCACCGGCGTCTTGCGCCATCATCAGCAGCAGGCTTGCGGGCTGCGCACTGACCCGCGCATCCAGGCCGGTGAGGTCGGCCATCTTGAAGCCGGTTTGCAGCCGCGCCTCGACCCACAGGAACGATTCATCGAAACGCTCGGCATCACGCACCTGCTGCCAGTCGGGCAGGTGGGCAAAGTACGGATGGATATCGGCGCCATCTTGCCCGCCACCATGGAAGGCTGCGCGGAACAGCCCCACAGCGCTGGCCATGAAACGCCGCATGTCGGGCCAGTCGGGGAACGTCAGCAAGCAGTTGCGCCCGGCCAGCTCCATCGCCCAGCGCATGGTGTCCCAGCGCGAGGCGCTGAGCACCACGCAGCCTTCGGGCGGCACAAAACCCTCGGGGTAATGCTCGATGCCCACATCCACGCTGCGCGCGGCCTCGAATGGCACCTTGGACTTACGCGAATGCATGCCGATCAGCGGGTTGATCAGGCGCTCGACCTGCGGCCCCGAGCGTACCGCGAAAGCCATGTCCTTGTGCCGCACCTGGCGCCCGCGCCGCACCACCTCGCCGGTGGCTTTCTGGTATTCGTCGCCCAGGGTGATCAGCACCTGGCGGCCGCGCTCGATGATCTGCAGCAGCGGCGCCGGGACGTCCTGGCTTTCATCGATGATCACATGGCTGTAACGGCCGGGTACGCTGCAACCGCCAAGGCTGGCGCGCTTGATCAGCAGCAGCGCCTCGAAACCGGTCTGCGAGGCCCACGCTGGGTTGCTTTCAAGGTAGCGCCACAGCCGGCTGGCATATTCGAGCAGCGCCTGTGCATCCACCGCGCTCAGGGCCTTGCGAAAGAATGGCAGGTGCTGGCTGGACAAACTGTAGTCGCGGCTCAGGCAGTAGCTTTGCAGCACTTCAAGGCAGATATCCAGCGCGTGCTCGGCGTCGTACTGCAGCACGCCATGGATGCCCAGTTCTTCGGCTACCCGGCGCTTACCGGGCTGCGGCGCCCGGGTATTGGCCGGGCGGGCATTTTTCAGCAAGGCCGCAGCGAACTGGCCGAAGGTCATGCCGACCTTGGCCTGCGGGTCCAGGCCCATGCGTTGGCGCAATGCGCCGAGCTTGGCCGGGGTGCGTGCCAGCGCCAGCACCCGCCCGCGCGGCAAGCAATCCATCAATGCGCCGAGCAGGTAGCTTTTGCCGATACCGGCATAGCCCTGCACATGGATGTCTTCATCCAGGTCGGCGCGGATCACCTTGAGCAGTTTGTCCTGCTCGACGGTGAGCCAGCGTTCCTTGTCAAAACCTGTGGTCACCTGCTGGCTGAAAGGGCTGCCGCCTTGCTGGCGGCGAATGCGGTAATCGAAGTCCCACTTGCCGTCGGGCAGCAGGTAATCGCCCGCCTCCAGCGCTTCGGCATCCAGCAGGCGCAGCTTGGAGCCCTTGATCACCTCAAGGCCAAAGTACAACTTGCGCGCATCGAACAGCCGCCGCGCTTCGGACAACAGCCCCACATCCGGCGAATGCGGCCCATCGATGGCCCAGGCCAGCAGCTTGCCGAGCACCTTCTCTGCACCCCGTGCGTCCACCGGGCCTTGGCTCTGGGCAAGGCTCTGGATCACCAGCAGCGCTGCCAACTGTGCCTGGCTCAGGGTTTCGAGCGGCGGCGCGCCTTCTGCCTGCAGCAACCCTTGGCACAGTTCGGGGGTGATGGGCAGGTACACCGGGCGGGCAAAGTCGAAGTGTTCAGGCTGCATGGGCGCTCGAAATACAGGGGGTTAATGAGCGTTGGCGGGCACATCGCCCACGGTCAGCTCGAAGCGATAGGCGCCGAGCGAGCCGGCCATGCCACCGGGGTGGCTGGCATGGGCCTGGGGTGCGTCCAGCGCCCCGTCGAGTTCGTGCAGGGCCAGTTCCAGCAGTTTGCGCAGGTCGCGCCGGCTGGCGGCCGACACGCTCAACTGCAACTCGAACGCCGCTGCAGCGGGCAGGGCCGCAGGCTGCGGCGTTGCCTGGGCAAGAATCCGTTCGTGTTCTTCTTCCATCTGGTCGAGCACGCGGGACAGGGCCAGCACCTGCTCGGGGTGGTTGGCCATCTGGTCCTTGATTTCCAGGCGGCGCATTTGCCACTCACGGATTTTTTGACGGGTAAGGTCGTCGACGTGTTCCACGATCGCTGTCTCCTGGCCGAACGCACGGAGGTGCATGATAAGGCGCCAGCGGCGATTGTGCTGGAAATAAAACCCCGGGAAGGTGCAGGCAGTGGCGGCGCGTGGTGTACGAATGCGGGTTGAAGGCCATCGCGGGGCAAGCCCGCTCCCACGGTGCCCAGTTCTCTGCGCGACAGCGCAGCCCGGAAGGGCTGGGTGATCTCCCACAAAGCCCGCACCTGGCATCACCATCGCGTCTGGGTGCGGTCGATGTAGGAGCGGACGCTCCTACACAACCAAAAGCGTCAGTGCTTGGGCGGGGTCAGGCGGCTGTACTGGTCCTGGCGAATCCAGCCGGTGAACGAGCGGTCATCAGCGTTGACGTACTCGACCCGCGCCCAGCCATCCTTGTAGGCCAGCACCCCGACCACGTCATTTTTGACGATGTACGGGCGCTTGGTCGCCTTGGCGCCTGCACTCTTCTGCAAGTAAGCCTTGTCGGCAGACACGCTGACCAGGCCAATCCACGGTTTGCTTTCAATCCGCCCAAGCTCAAGGCCGCTGGTGATCTGCGGCGCCATCACACTCATGCAGCCTGGGTGATCACGCCCCTGCGCCACCGTCAGCACTACGCCGTAGTCAGATGCCGCGAGGGTGCCGGCAAACGCCTGCTTGCGCCAGGTAGTGATCGGCGCAGGCTTGCCATCGGTGACCTGGCCTTGCAGATAAAAGGTGCAGCGCCGGCTGACGCCCTCGCCCAGTTCTTCGAGGTAGTAGCCTTCGACCTGGTGGTCCGGCGTGACCGCCAGCATCAGCGCATCGTAGCGCCCCGCCTCTAAATTGGCCGCAAACGACGGGGCCGCGAAGGCCTGCACCAACGCCGCAAACGCAAACCCTGCTGCACGAATGGTTGTTGCCATGTTATCGCTTCCTTTCCAGTGCTTCGTAGGCCTGCTTGATGAGCACGTCGTAGTTGCCGTAGTCATCGCCGTTGTAACTGCTGGCCATCCCGGCATAGTCCTTGTTCTTGGCCGCCGTGATAAAGCCTGGGTTCTTCTTGCAATAGTTGAGGAAGGCTTTCAACTGCTCGCTGGCATTGAGTTTCAGTGCTGCGACGAACTCGAAGACGTTCTTGTAACCGCAATTGGCATAGTTGAAACCCATAACCTGGAACATACCCCAGGACGCCGACTGCAACGCCGCTTGCTGGTCCAGGGCAAAGGCAGTGGCCATAGTTTCCCAGGCTTTGTCCTGGTCCTTGTTGTTGATCTGCCACTGTGGGCCGGCTTTCTTCTTGTACTTGTACGACAGCAACGGATGAGTCACGTCGTACTTGTGCTTGGTATAGCGCTGGAACCAGTGCCCTTCGAAGGCAATCATCGGCAGGCGCGCCGGCCCGAAGCCGGATTTACCGCCCGACTCAACCTGGGCGAAAGCCTTGATCAGGTTGGCCGAAATACCATTGCCCAGCTGGGTGGCGGCGTACTGGTAATCGGCGTCGGTCAGGGTCATGCCGCCGTCACAGGTAGACTGCAGCACCATCTGGCGGTTGCGCCGCTCGGCCTCGATGACCGCCCGCGCCCGCGCCAGGTAGTTGTTGACCGTGGCCTGAACCATGTCCGGGCCTTTGTTGTTGAAGGCGTTGAAGAAGGTCGGCAGGCGCAGCGTCGGGTGCTGCTTGACCGGCACGCGAATGGCCTCTTCGATCAGGCTGTTGAACGTGCGCCCACCGGGGTCGACCACGCCGTCGGGGTGCGCATATTTGAGCTGCCGGAACTGGTATTGGCTGATGCACTTCACCAACTGCGGGTCGCAGCGGCCATCTTCAGGCAAAGGCAGGCCGGGCCGTGGAATGATCAAGTTGAACAGGTACTGAATGCATTGAACATCGGCGGGCAAGTTGCGCGCCTTGCCTGGAGACCCTACCGAAGCCGTGATAAGACTGGGCAAACCTTGCAGGCTTTTCATTGCAGTACATCCTTGTCAGTGAGCGAAGTGATATCACATTAATATCATCTAACTGCCACAGTCATATTCTGAAACATGTGGCGGAGGGCAAACTAGCAAGGCGCTTTTGAGTTGTCCAGAGGCGGATTGGCGAGGTGCGATGGAGCTGGCATTTGCTGTGCTGGGTGCGGTATGGGTGAAGCGAGGGAGGTGGTGCGGGAAGGGTATTGCGGGGATTTTGCTGGGCCTGAAATGGAGGCGGCCCCACCAGCCACACCCCGGCACTCAATGTCCCCGCCTTGGCTGCTCCCTTCCGGGCCTGACCAGGTAAACGGGTAATCAATGCGGGGGGACCGATGGGGCCACCATAACGCAGCTCGTCAGGTAACGAGCCGCGCCATTGTACCGCTCCACAGCGAAGTTACAACCTCTGATCAAGAAAAAAGCATCATTTCTCAATGACTTGTGGTGAGGGATTGAGGTGTCGGGGGTTGTGTGGGGGCTGAGAGGGGTTCGCCGGGAGGGGTTCAGCGCCTGTGAGATCGAGCGCCGCCCGCGCGGCGCTCGATCTCATAGGCATTGAAGGACTGTCGGCGAACATATGGCAGCCATCGCCCACCTCGAAAGACCACCCCTCAGAGGCTAATACCCTGCCCCGCCATAAACTCGACAAACTGTTCCTCATCCAGCACCTTCACCCCAAGCTCATTGGCCTTAGCCAACTTGGAGCCCGCACCAGGGCCTGCGACCACGTAGTGGGTTTTACTGGATACAGAGCCCGCTACCTTCGCCCCCAGGCCCTCAAGCTTCTCCTTGGCCACATCGCGGCTCATGCGCTCCAGGCTACCGGTCAACACCCAGGTCTGGCCAGCCAGTGGCAGCCCTTCAGCAGCCTTCTTCTCGCACGACCAGTGCATGCCGAACTCAAGCAACTGCGCCTCGATCGCACGCGCCAGTTGCTGGTTAGCCTCAACCTTGAAGAACTCGCGCACACCTTCTGCCTGCTTGGTATTCAGGGCCTGGCGCAGGTCGATGCCGTCAGCGGCGATGATCTTGTCCAGGGTGCCGAGCTTATCCACCAGCTTCTGTGCGCCGGTCGGGCCCACCGAGGGGATATCGAGCTTGGCCAGCATATCGGCCAGCGTGGTGCTGGCCGCAAACTCTGCGGCCAACTCGCCTTCGTCCTGCAACTGCATGCCGCTATCGAGCAACGCCCGGATAACCTCGCGGTTGTGTGCATCTTCAAAGAAGTTGTGAATCTCGAAGGCAACTTCCAGGCCGATGTCCGGCAGGTAAGTCAGCACCTGCGGCAGCGCCACCTGCACCCGCGCCAGGCTGCCCAGCGAGCGCGCCAGCACCTTGGCGGTCTCCTCGCCCACGTCGGGAATGCCCAGGGCATAGATGAAACGTGCAAGGCTTGGGCGCTTGCTGGCTTCGATGGCGGCCAGCAGCTTGTTACTGGAGACTTCGGCAAAACCTTCAAGGTCGACGATTTGCTCGAACTGCAGCTTGTACAGGTCGGCAGGCGAGCGGATCAGCCCTTCATCGACCAACTGCTCGACGCTTTTCTCGCCCAGCCCGTCGATATCCATGGCGCGGCGCGACACGTAATGAATGATCGCCTGCTTGAGCTGCGCAGCGCAGCTCAAGCGGCCAACGCAGCGGTACACCGCGCCTTCGCTGGTAGTGGCCTTGCCTTTGCTGCGTTTGACCAACTGGGTGCGCTCAACCTGCGAGCCACACACCGGGCACGCGCTTGGCACCTCGACCGGGCGCGCATGTTCGGGGCGGCGCTCGGTAACCACTTGCATCACCTGCGGGATCACGTCACCGGCGCGGCGGATGATCACCGTGTCACCAATGCGCAGGCCCAGGCGGGCGATTTCGTCCATGTTGTGCAGGGTCGCGTTGGACACCGTCACGCCGGCAACCTTGACCGGCTGCAAGCGCGCCACCGGGGTTACCGCACCGGTACGGCCGACCTGGAATTCCACGTCGAGCACCTCGGTGAGCTCTTCCATGGCCGGGAACTTGTGCGCAATGGCCCAGCGTGGCTCGCGGGCGCGAAAGCCCAGCTCGCGCTGTGAGGCCAGGCTATTGACCTTGAATACCACGCCGTCGATCTCGTACGGCAGCTCGTTACGCCGGGCGCCGATGTCGCGGTAGTACTCCAGGCACTGTTCGATGCCGGCTGCGTGGCGCAGCTCGCGGCTGATCGGCAGGCCCCAGGCCTTGAGCTTTTCGAGAATGCCAATGTGGCTGTCGCCGAAGGCCTCGGAAACCTGCCCCACGCCATAGCAGCAGAACTCCAGCGGGCGGCTGGCGGTGATTTTCGAATCGAGCTGGCGCAGGCTGCCGGCGGCAGCATTGCGCGGGTTGGCGAACGTCTTGCCACCGGCTTCGGCTTGCGCGGCGTTGAGCCGGTCGAAGCCGGCCTTGCTCATGTACACCTCACCGCGCACCTCAAGCACGGCCGGCCAGCCCTCGCCCTGCAGCTTCAGCGGGATGTTGCGCACGGTGCGCACGTTGCTGCTGATGTCCTCGCCGGTGGTGCCGTCGCCACGGGTCGCGCCTTGCACCAGTAGGCCGTCGCGGTACAGCAGACTGACAGCCAGGCCGTCGAGCTTGGGCTCACAGCTGTAATCCACCGCCCCGCCAGCGCCGAACAAATCACCGGTTGGCAAATCCAGGCCTTCCAGCACACGGCGGTCGAAATCGCGCAGGTCGTCTTCTTCGAAGGCGTTGCCGAGGCTGAGCATCGGCACTTCATGGCGCACCTGACTGAACGCCGACAGCGCCGCCCCCCCGACGCGCTGGGTCGGCGAGTCGGGGGTGACCAGGTGCGGGTTTTCGGCTTCGAGGGCCTTCAGCTCGTTGAACAGCCGGTCGTATTCGGCGTCAGGCACACTAGGCTCGTCGAGCACATAGTAGCGGTAGTTGTGCTGGTCGAGCTCGGCGCGCAGCTGGTGAATTCGGGTTTCGGCGGTCATTTGTCATCTCTTGCAAAGCAGATAGAGCAGCCTGAAGGCCAGCATCCGGGTCACACAAACGACTAGGGCCGCTAAGCGGCCCCAGTCTTCAACAGCACTTGCCCCGATGGGCCTTTAGCGCTTCTGGGTCAAGGCACGGCGTTCGAATTCGACGATGCGCTGGCGGTAGTGCTCGATGGTTTGCGCGGTCAGCACGCTGCGCTGGTCGTCCTTGAGCTCACCGTTGAGCTCGTGGGCGAGCTTGCGGGCGGCGGCGACCATCACGTCGAAGGCCTGCTTGGGGTGACGCGGGCCTGGCAAACCGAGGAAGAAGCTCACGGCGCGGGTGCTGAAATGGTCGATATCGTCCAGGTCGAACACCCCGGGCTTGACCGCATTGGCCATCGAGAACAGCACTTCACCGTGGCCAGCCATGCTTTCGTGGCGGTGGAAGATATCCATGTCGCCGAAGCGCAGGCCGCTTTCGAGGATGTTCTGCAGCAGCGCCGGGCCTTTGAAGCCGCTTTCGTCGCGGGAAATAACGCTGATCACCAGCACTTCTTCGGCAGGCGGCAGCTCTTTTTGCGTGTTGCTGTTGCCCGAGGTGTTGAAATCGCTGTTACGGCCGGTGTCGGCAGCCAGCTCTTCATCACTTTCGGCGAACAGGTCAGCTTCACGCGGCTCGGCAGACAGCTTCAGGTCACCCTGGTGCTGGTCGCTGTTACCGCGTTTGCTGCGCTTGGGCGGTTTGACTGGCTTGGCTTCGCGCTCGCGTTCGCGCGCAGGGGCGCTCATCGACGGCAAGTCGGTTTCGTCGAGCTCAGGCTCTTTATGCGTATCCAGCACACGGGGCGGCCCGAGCACCTCGGCGCCACCCTCGTCGTCGGAAACGTTGGCATAGCTGCGATCCAGACGGAATTTCAACTTGCCCTTGCCGCCGCGCATGCGACGCCAGCCGTCGAAAAGAATACCGGCGATGACAATGATGCCGATGACGATCAGCCACTCGCGCAGACCGATTTCCATGTAATCCCGTGCCTCTATAAAAAATTATGCTTGAAAACAAAGGCTTCAAAGGCCTTTAACACGTGGCGCCAACTCTATGTTCTGACAGGCGTTTTACCCACGCAAAAACAAGTGACGTAAAGCTAGCACGACCAAAGGCAACTTTACACCGTCTGTCGCTCCTGCCAGGGGTAAATAGCGGCAGGTTCGCGTGTTTTAACCGTCGACCATGGCCATGGCGGCCTCAACATCAACTGCAACGAGGCGCGAACACCCCGGCTCGTGCATGGTCACCCCCATCAACTGGTCGGCCATTTCCATGGCGATCTTGTTGTGGGTGATGTAGATGAACTGCACGGTCTCGCTCATTTCCTTTACCAGGCGCGCATAGCGCCCGACGTTGGCGTCGTCCAGCGGTGCATCGACTTCGTCGAGCATGCAGAACGGCGCCGGGTTCAATTTGAAGATGGCAAACACCAGTGCCAAGGCAGTCAGTGCTTTTTCGCCGCCGGACAGCAAATGGATCGTGCTGTTCTTCTTGCCCGGCGGGCGCGCCATAATCGTCACCCCTGTATCGAGTAGATCTTCGCCCGTCAGTTCCAGATACGCGCTGCCACCACCGAAAACTTTTGGGAAAAGTGCCTGTAATCCGGCATTTATCTGATCAAAGGTATCTTTGAAGCGGTTGCGGGTTTCTTTGTCGATCTTGCGAATCACATTCTCGAGGGTATCGAGCGCCTCAACCAGATCGGCGTTCTGCGCATCCAGGTAACGCTTGCGTTCGGACTGCTGCTCATACTCTTCGATGGCCGCCAGGTTGATTGCGCCCAGGCGCTGAATACGCGCCTCGACCTGCTCCAGTTCCTGTTCGGTGCCCTGCTCGCTGGCCTCGGCCTCAAGCGTTGCCAGCACCCCCTGAAGATCGTAGCCGTCTGCCAGCAATTGTTCCTGCAAAGTGTTACGGCGTACGTCCAGGCCTTGGGACTCCAGACGCTGCTGCTCCAGCTGGCCGCGCAGCATTTGCGCCTGTTGCTCAGCCTGGGTGCGACGGCGCTCAGCGTCACGCAGTTCGCGGTCGGCTTCATCCATGTGCAAGCGCGCCTGGCGCATTTCTTCATCGACGCCCATGCGCCGCTCAAGTAATTCTTCAAGTTTCAGGCGCAGCTCTTCAAGCGGCGCCTCGCCCTCTTCGAGGTTCAGGTGCAGTTGTTCCTGGCGCTCGTTGAGGCGCGCCGCCTGCTGTTCAAGGCGCTCCAGCGCCTGGCGCGTGGAGTCGTGCTGGGCGCGCAGCGAGCCCAGGCGCACGGCCAACTGATGAGCGTGATCCTTGTGCTGGCGGCTCTCCTGGCGGATGCGGTCGAGGCCTTCGCGCAGGGTGTCGCGGCGCGCCATCAATTGCTCGCGCTGCTCTGTGTCCTGGGCCATCAGGTCCAGGGCATCCTGCAGCAGCAGGCGCGACTCACCGAGCTGTTCGTGCTCGATGGCGCGTTGCTCTTCGAGTTCGTGCAGCTCTTCCTGCAATCGGCGGCGGCGCAGATCGAGCTGTTCGGCGCGGGCACTGGCGGCCGACAAGCGCGCCTTCAGTTCGCCGTGCTGGCGGTTCTCGTCCTGGCTGCGGCGGCGCAGCTGTTCGCGCTGTTGCTCCAGGCCCAACTGCTGCTCGCGCAAACCCTGCAACTGCTCATCAAGCTGGTCGAGTTGGGCTTGCTGCTCACCCTGCTGGGCGGCCAGGCGCTCGATTTCCTGGCCACGGGCGAGCACGCCGCCTTCGGCCTCGGCGCCGCGGCTGACCCGCAGAAAGTGCCGACCGACCCAGTAGCCGTCACGGCTGATCAGGCTCTCGCCCGCGCCCAGCGTCGCGCGCAAGGCCAGCGCCTGCTCCAGGCTTTCGACCGGTTTTACCAATCCCAGCCACGGCGACAGGTCGCTCGGGCCTTCAACCTTGTCGAGCAGGCTGCCGGCGATGCGCGGCCCTTCACCAGAGCCCAGCAACAGGCGCAGTTCGCCTTGCTCCAGCGCGGCAAAGTCCAACGGCTCCAGCGCATCGACCAGCACGGCTTGCAGGTCGGCGCCCAGCACGGTTTCGACCGCCAGCTCCCAACCCGCCTGTACCCGCAGCCCTTCGGCCAGCCTTGGGCGCTGAGCGAGGCCTTGCCCGCGCAGCCAGTCGGCAGCCCCGGCGCCAGGCTCAAGCGCCGCCTGCTGCAAGGCTTCGAGCGAGGCAAGGCGCCCACCCATCCGTTGCAGCTCGCCCTGCTGTTGTTGTTGCGCCTGGGAGGCCTGCTGCAACTGCTCACGCGCCGTTTCGAGCTGCTCGACCACCTGCTGCTCCTGCACCTGCAGGTCATCCAGCGACAGCTCGGTGGCGGCCAATTGCTCGGCCAGCTCCTCCATCTGCGCATCGTGCGGGTCGGCGCCCAGTTGCTCACGCTCCTCGGCCAACTTGCGCTGGCGCTCGGCCAGGCGCTCAAGGCCGGATTCGAGCTGCGCCAGGCGCGCCTGCTGGACTTCGGCCTGGCGGCGCGGCTCGGCGGAGCGGGTGTTGAACGCGTCCCACTGCTCCTGCCAGCCGTGCATGCCCTGCTCGGCTTCTTCAAGGGTGGCGGCGGCTTCTTCGGCGGCGGCCAGGGACATTTCCTGCTCGGGTTCGAGCATGGCCAGCTCTTCGCCGAGGGTTGCCAGCAAGGTGCGGTCGTGGCCCAGGTGCGACTCGGTTTCAAGGCGCGTGCGTTCGGCTTCCTTGAGGTCGTCCTGCAACTGGCGCAGGCGCTGCTGGCCGTGCTGAATGCTCTGCTCGACCCGGGCGATGTCACCGGCTACCGAATAGAAGCGGCCCTGCACCTGGTTAAAGCGCTCGGACAGTTCATGGTGGCCGTCACGCAAGCGCTCGATGCTGGCGTCGGCGTTGCGCTGCTCGGCCACCAGCGCCTCGAAGGCAACCTCCTGGTCGCCAATGACCGTTTCGCGCTGGCGCACGCGGGCGTCCAGGTCGCGCCAGCGCAAGGCAGACAGGCGCGCCTTGAGTTGGCGCTCATGGGCTTTGTATTCGCGGTACTTCTCGGCCGCCTGGGCCTGGCGATGCAGGCGCTCGAGCTGGCGTTCAAGCTCTTCGCGCAGGTCGGTCAGGCGCGCGAGGTTTTCCTGGGTGCGGCGGATGCGGCTTTCGGTTTCGCGGCGGCGCTCCTTGTACTTGGAGATGCCAGCCGCCTCTTCGATGAAGTTGCGCAGTTCTTCGGGCTTGGCCTCGATCAGCTTGCTGATCATGCCCTGCTCGATGATCGAGTAGCTGCGCGGGCCAAGGCCGGTGCCGAGGAAGATGTCGGTAATGTCGCGGCGCCGACACTTGGTGCCGTTCAGGTAGTAGGTGTTCTGCGCATCGCGGGTGACCTTGCGGCGGATCGAAATCTCGGCGTAGGCGGCGTATTCACCGACCAAGGTTGCATCGCTGTTGTCGAACACCAGCTCGATGCTGGCCTGGCTCACCGGCTTACGGCTGGTAGAGCCATTGAAGATGACGTCGGTCATCGACTCGCCGCGCAAGTTCTTTGCCGAGCTCTCGCCCATCACCCAGCGCACCGCGTCGATGATGTTGGATTTGCCACAGCCGTTGGGGCCCACCACGGCGGCCATGTTGCTGGGGAAATTGACCGTGGTGGGGTCGACGAACGACTTGAACCCGGCCAGGCGAATGCACTTGAGACGCATCGGTCAGCTTCGCGCCATGGCGGCCAGCACCAGCTCGCAACTGCGCTGGCAATAGGCGGAGAGGACTTCGCGGATGCCCGCCAAATCGCGCGACACGACGACTTCGAGCAGGCGCGCGAACAGACTGAGGTAATCGGTCATGTTCGCCTGGCGCTGGTCCAGCGCCAGGTAATAGGCGCGGCTCATGGCCGGGTGCAGGTTTTCAACGGTTTCCTGCAGGTACGGGTTGTTGGCGAACGGGTAAGCAGCGCGCATCACCGCAAAACTGTCGGCGACGAAGGCTTTTATATCCTGGCGGGCGTGGGCGCCGTGCAGGCGCTGCTGGATCTCCAGAAACGGGCGCAGGTCGGCCTCGGTGCGCCAATGTTGGGCAACGGCATTGCCCAGCAGGATGTACAGCTCGCCCATCATGGTGCACAGGCTGCGGATGTTGTGCTCATCGAGTTCGGTCACATGCGCGCCGCGGCGCGGCAGAATCGCCACCAGGTGGCGGCGCTCGAGGATCAGCAGCGCTTCACGCACCGAACCCCGGCTGACATTGAGGGCCTGGGTGACTTTCTGCTCCTGGATACGTTCGCCGGGCGCAAGTTCGCCGCGGATGATCCGCTCGGCCAGGTGGTCGGCTATCTGCTCGCAGAGACTGTCCGGCGCCTTGAACGTCATGGTTTTCCTTCAAAATCGGGGGGCTATGCACAAGCGCGCGATTGTAGCGCACTTGCCGTAGTGGCGATGCGCTTTGTGTGACCGCCAGGTCAACATAAGCAAGCGGCCCGAACTATGCTTGGTATAACGCGCACGACTTCGGTTGGGGCGACCCTTGAGCGGAATCTTGACCTCAGAGTCAGAAAATTATTGACCATGGGGCCGAGCGTTGCTTAGAGTCCGCCCGAACAACAATAAAATCATTGCGAGGCCTTCCCCGTGATCCAGTTTCTCGTCAACCAGGCGCTGCACAGCGAGCACGCCCTGGACCCGAACATGACGGTGCTGCAATACCTGCGCGAGCACCTGGGCAAACCCGGCACCAAGGAAGGCTGCGCCAGCGGCGACTGCGGCGCCTGCACCGTGGTGGTGGGCGAACTGGTCGCCGACGAGTCGGGCACTGACAGCATCCGCTACCGCAGCCTCAACTCCTGCCTGACGTTCGTGTCATCGCTGCACGGCAAGCAACTGATCAGCGTCGAAGGCCTCAAGCACCAGGGCGAGCTGCATAGCGTGCAGCAGGCAATGGCTGACTGCCACGGTTCGCAATGCGGGTTCTGCACGCCAGGTTTTGTCATGTCGCTGTTCGCCTTGCAGAAAAACAGCCAAGGCCCTGACTTGCATAAGGCCCAGGAAGCCCTGGCCGGCAACCTGTGCCGCTGCACCGGCTACCGGCCGATCCTCGACGCCGCCGCACAAAGCTGCGCACGCCCCTGTCGCGACCAGTTCGATGCGCAGCAAGCCCAGACCATCGCCCGCCTGAAGGCCATAGCCCCACAACAGACCGGCGAGCTCAACAGCGGCGACAAGCGCTGCCTGGTGCCGCTGACCGTGGCCGACCTTGCCGAGCTGTACAGCTCGCACCCCGAAGCGCGCCTGCTGGCCGGCGGCACCGACCTGGCCCTGGAAGTGATGCAGTTCCACCGCACCTTGCCGGTGATGATCTACGTCGGCCACGTGGCCGAGCTCAAGCGCATCGACAAGACCACAACCCACCTTGAGATCGGCGCTGCCACCCCGCTCACCGACTGCTACGGCGCGCTGAACGACGAGTACCCGGATTTCGGCGAACTGCTGCACCGCTTCGCCTCGCTACAGATCCGCAACCAGGGCACGCTGGGCGGCAACATCGGCAACGCCTCGCCGATTGGCGACTCCCCGCCCCTGCTGATCGCCTTGGATGCGCAGATTGTCCTGCGCCAGGGCCAACGCCAGCGCACCTTGGCGCTGGAGGACTACTTCATCGATTACCGCATCACCGCGCGCCAGGACAGCGAGTTCATCGAGAAGATCATCGTGCCCCGCGCCAGCAACGACTGGACGTTCCGCGCCTACAAAGTCTCCAAGCGCCTGGACGATGATATTTCGGCGGTGTGTGCCGCGTTCAACCTGAGCCTGGAAGACGGCGTGGTCAGTGGCGTGCGCATCGCCTTTGGCGGCATGGCGGCAATCCCCAAGCGCGCCCGCGCCTGCGAGGCCGCGCTGCGCGGCAAGCCGTGGAACCAGGCTAGCGTCGAGCGCGCCTGCCAGGCGCTGGCCGAAGACTTCAGCCCGTTGAGCGATTTCCGCGCCAGCCGCGAGTACCGCCTGCTGACCGCACAGAACCTGCTGCGCAAGTACTTCATCGAACTGCAATCGCCGCACATCGAGACCCGGGTGACCGACTATGTCTAACCATCACGCCGTCAAAACCCAGGCTGAAATGGCCGAACTGTTCAGCCAGGACCTGGCCACCGGGGTCGGCCGCAGCCTCAAGCACGACAGCGCCGACAAGCATGTGGCCGGCGAAGCGGTGTACATCGACGACCGCCTCGAATTCCCTAACCAATTGCACGTCTACGCCCGCACCGCAGACCGCGCCCATGCGCGCATCCTGCGCATCGACACCACGCCCTGTTACCAGATCGCGGGCGTGCGCATCGTCATCACCCACGAGGATATTCCAGGCCTCAAGGACATCGGCCCGGTGGTAGCCGGCGACCCACTGCTGGCTATCGACAAGGTCGAATTCTTCGGCCAGCCGGTGCTTGCCGTCGCTGCCTGCGACCTGGACACGGCGCGCCGTGCGGCCATGGCCGCCATCATCGAGTACGAAGACCTGGAGCCGGTGCTCGATGTGGTCGAGGCGCTACGCAAGAAGCACTTCGTGCTCGACAGCCACACCCATCAGCGCGGTGACGCCGCCGCAGCCCTGGCCACTGCCCCGCACCGCATTCAAGGCACGCTGCACATTGGCGGGCAGGAACACTTCTACCTGGAAACCCAGATCAGCTCGGTAATGCCCGGCGAAGATGGCGGCATGATCGTCTACTGCTCCACGCAAAACCCGACCGAGGTGCAGAAGCTGGTGGCCGAGGTGCTGAATGTGCCGATGCACAAGGTCGTGGTCGACATGCGCCGCATGGGCGGCGGCTTCGGTGGCAAAGAGACCCAGGCGGCCAGCCCCGCATGCCTGTGCGCAGTCATCGCCCACCTGACCGGCCAGCCGACCAAGATGCGCCTGCCGCGCGTCGAAGACATGGCCATGACCGGCAAGCGCCACCCGTTCTACGTCGAATATGACGTGGGCTTCGATGACAGCGGCCGCCTGCACGGGGTCAACCTGGACCTGGCCGGCAACTGCGGTTATTCGCCCGACCTGTCCGGCTCGATCGTCGACCGCGCCATGTTCCACTCCGACAACGCCTACTACCTGGGCGATGCCACCGTGCACGGCCACCGCTGCAAGACCAACACCGCCTCCAATACTGCCTATCGCGGCTTTGGCGGGCCGCAGGGCATGGTTGCCATCGAGCAGGTTATGGACCACATCGCCCGCTACCTGGCACTGGACCCGCTGGCGGTGCGCAAGGCCAACTACTACGGCAAGACCGAGCGCAACATCACCCACTACTACCAGACCGTCGAGCACAACATGCTCGAGGAGATGACAGCCGAGCTTGAGGCCAGCAGCGACTACCATGAGCGCCGCGAATCCATCCGCCGCTTCAACGCCAACAGCCCGGTGCTGAAAAAAGGCCTGGCGCTGACCCCGGTGAAGTTCGGTATCTCGTTTACCGCCACCTTCCTCAACCAGGCCGGTGCGCTGATCCACATCTACACCGACGGCAGTATCCACCTCAACCACGGCGGCACCGAGATGGGCCAGGGCCTGAACACCAAGGTCGCGCAGGTCGTGGCGCAGGTGTTCCAGGTGGATATCAAGCGCATCCAGATCACCGCCACCAATACCGACAAGGTGCCCAACACCTCGCCGACTGCAGCATCCAGCGGCGCCGACCTGAACGGCAAGGCCGCGCAGAACGCTGCTGAAATTCTTAAAAAACGCCTGACCGAGTTTGCTGCGCGGCACTTCAACGTGACCGAAGAAGATGTGGAGTGGCGCAACGGCCATGTGCGCGCCCGCGACCAGATCGCAAGCTTCGAGTACCTGGTGCAACAGGCCTACTTTGCCCAGGTGTCGCTGTCGACCACAGGCTTCTACCGCACGCCGAAGATCTTCTACGACCGCAGCCAGGCGCGTGGCCGGCCGTTCTATTACTACGCCTTCGGCGCTGCGTGCGTGGAAGTGATCGTCGACACCCTGACCGGCGAGTACAAGATGCTGCGCGCCGACATCCTGCATGACGTGGGCGACTCGCTGAACCCGGCCATCGACATTGGCCAGGTGGAAGGCGGTTTCGTCCAGGGCATGGGCTGGCTGACCACCGAAGAGCTGGTGTGGAACGCCAAGGGCAAGCTGATGACCAACGGCCCGGCCAGCTACAAGATTCCGGCGGTGGCCGACATGCCCATCGACATGCGGGTAAAACTGGTGGAAAACCGCAAGAACCCCGAGGACACGGTGTTCCATTCCAAGGCCGTGGGTGAGCCGCCGTTCATGCTGGGCATTGCCGCCTGGTGTGCGATCAAGGACGCCGTGGCCAGCATCGCCGACTACCGGGTGCAGCCGAACATCGACGCGCCGTCGACCCCGGAGCGGGTGTTGTGGGGCTGCGAGCAGATGCGCAAGGCGGTGGCCACAGCGCAGTTGATCGAACCAGAAACAGAAACCGTTCCCCAATAACGGCACCGTGGAAGCGGGCTTGCCGCGCGATGCCGGCCTCGGTAATCGCGGGGCAAGCCCCCTCCCACGCCAGATCACGCCGAGGACTCATAACATGCACCAATGGATCAACGCCCTCGCCGACCACCAAGCCCGTGGCGAAGCTTGCGTATTGGTGACCATCATCGAAGAGCGCGGCTCCACCCCGCGCAATGCAGGCTCCAAGATGGTGGTCAGCGCAAGCGCCTTGTTCGACACCATCGGCGGCGGTCACCTGGAATTCAAGGCGCTGCACATCGCCCGGCAGATGCTCGCAGAACGGCGCAGCACGCCACACCTGGAGCGCTTCAGCCTGGGCGCAAGCCTGGGACAGTGCTGCGGTGGCTTGACCGTGCTGCTGTTCGAGCCGATGACCGGCATACAGGCCGAGATCGCCGTGTTCGGTGCGGGCCATGTCGGCCGGGCTCTGGTACCCTTGCTCGCCGCGCTGCCCTGCCGGGTGCGCTGGATCGATTCGCGCGAGCAGGAGTTCCCCGAGCACATCCCCGCCGGGGTCAGCAAGGTCATCAGCGAAGAGCCGGTCGACGAAGTCGCCACGCTGCCAGCCGGCAGCTACTGCATCGTCATGACCCACAACCATGCGCTCGACCTGGAACTCACCGCCGCCATTCTCAAGCGCAACGCCTTCACCTGGTTCGGCCTGATCGGCTCGAAGACCAAGCGCGCCAAGTTCGAGCACCGCCTGCGCGAACGCGGCTTCGAAGATGCGCTGCTGGCACGCATGCGCTGCCCCATGGGCCTGGCCGAGGTCAAAGGCAAGCTGCCCATCGAGATCGCCGTGTCCATCGCCGGCGAAATCATCGCCACCTACAACGCCTGCTTCGGCCAGCATGACGCTGGCGCCAACGCAGGCCCCATTGCCCAACTGCTGCCGCCGTCCCGGCGCAGCCAAGCACTCTGACGAGCGTATTCAATGACCGCTACACGCAAAGCCTACCGCGCCGCCATCCTGCACAGCATTGCCGACCCTGCCGAAGTGGGCCTTGAGGCCTCGCAGCAATACTTCGAGGACGGCCTGCTGGTGATTGACGATGGCCGCATCAAGGCCCTGGGCCATGCCGCCGACCTGCTGCCAACGCTGGATGCCGACATCGACGTGGTGCACTACCAGGACGCCTTGATCACCCCAGGCTTCATCGACACGCATATCCACTTTCCGCAGACCGGCATGATCGGCTCCTATGGCGAGCAACTGCTGGATTGGCTCAATACCTACACCTTCCCCTGCGAAAAGCAGTTCGCCGACAAGGCCCACGCCGACAAAGTCGCGAAGATCTTCCTCCAGGAGCTGCTGCGCAACGGCACCACCACTGCCCTGGTATTTGGCAGCGTGCACCCGGAGTCGGTGAATGCGTTGTTCGAAGAAGCCGAGCGCCTGGACCTGCGCCTGATCGCCGGCAAGGTGATGATGGACCGCAACGCCCCCGACTACCTGACCGACACCGCCGAAAGCAGCTACGTCGACAGCAAGGCGCTGATCCAGCGCTGGCACGGCAAGGGCCGCATGCACTATGCCGTGACGCCGCGCTTTGCCCCCACCAGCACCGCAGAGCAATTGCGCATGGCGGGCCGGTTGCTCAAGGAGCATCCGGGCGTGTACCTGCACACGCACCTGTCCGAAAACCTCAAGGAAATCGACTGGGTAAAAGAACTGTTCCCCGAGCAGCGCGGCTACCTGGATGTGTACGACCACTTCGAATTGCTCGGCGAGCGCTCGGTGTTCGCCCACGGCGTGCACCTGTGCGACGAGGAGTGCCAGCGCCTGGCCGAGACCGGCTCAGCGGTCGCGTTCTGCCCCACCTCCAACTTGTTCCTGGGCAGCGGGCTATTCAACCTGCCGCAGGCTGAGCGGTTCAAGGTCAATGTGGGCCTGGGCACTGACGTCGGCGCCGGCACCAGCTTCTCGTTGCTCAATACGTTGAACGAGGCCTACAAGGTGATGCAGCTGCAGGGCGCGCGCCTGCACCCGTTCAAGTCGCTGTACCTGGCCACCTTGGGTGGCGCGCGTGCGCTGCGCCTGGACGACCGTATCGGCAGCCTGCGCCCTGGCAACGATGCCGATTTCGTGGTGTTGGATTACAAGGCTACGCCGCTACTGGACTACCGCATCCAGCAGTCCACCAGCATTGAAGAGACGTTGTTCGTGCTCACCACGCTGGGCGATGACCGCACCGTACGCGAAACCTACGCTGCTGGGCGCTGCGTGCACCAGCGCTGACATAGGGCAGGCTGGCACCGGCTCTGCCGGTGTTCGCGGCGCAAGGCCGCTCCTACACCGGAATGGGTTTGTGCCGTGCCACCTGCGCCCTGCTGTAGGAGCGGCCTTGTGCCGCGACCACCGGCAAAGCCGGGGCCAGGCAAACGATCAACCCTTGGCAGAAGCCTTGGGCTTTTTCAGCAGGTGCGAGAACACCGCGTGCAGGTCATCGGAGGCGCTTTCTTCGTCAAGGTTGAGCTTGCTGTCGATGTGGTCCATGTGGTGCATCATCAGGCTAACCGCCTGCTGCGCATCCCGGGCCTCGATGGCGTCGATCAGCTGCATGTGCTCGTCATACGAGCAGTGCGAGCGGTTGCCGCTTTCGTATTGGGCAATGATCAGCGAAGTCTGCGACACCAGGCTGCGCTGGAAGCTCACCAGCGGCGCATTGCCGGCGGCCTCGGCCAGCTTCAGGTGGAACTCGCCGGACAGGCGGATACCCGCACCGCGGTCACCCCGCGAGAAGCTGTCGCGCTCCTCTTGAACCATCTGGCGCAGTTCGTTGAGCTGCTCATGGGTGGCGTGCTGCACGGCAAGCTCGGTAATGGCGCGCTCGACCATGCGCCGGGAGAAGAACACCTGGCGCGCCTCCTCCACCGTAGGGCTGGCCACCACAGCACCGCGATTGGGCCGCAGCAGCACCACGCTTTCATGGGCCAGGCGCGACAGCGCACGGCGAATGATGGTGCGGCTTACGCCAAAGATTTCACCCAGCGCTTCCTCGCTCAACTTGGTGCCCGGCGCAAGGCGCTGTTCGAGAATCGCCTCGAAGATGTGCGCGTAGACGATGTCGTCCTGGGTACCGCTGCGGCCGGCCTTGCCAGGGCGCGCAGGTTTTTTCAGAGGTTGCAGCTGTTCGTTCATGGGCTCTCGAGCACGAAGGATCTGCCAATCGGACCGTGACTGTAACGCCAGTCAACGGGTGGCTGGCAAGTCCGGGGATGGATTACTGGCCAAGGTATGGCGCCATTGTACACAGGCTGACCCGTTTCTGCAGGGGGCCTTTTAGCTATATAGCCGTTGTACGGGCAATTGTGCGCAGGAAAGATAAAACATTATTTGCATTCTTTGTACACAAAAGCATAATCCATCGAGCGACTTCCTGACCCATAAGTCAACAAAGTGGTCGGTCGTTTGCCACACCTCTCCCACGAAGCCCCCAAGTGCCCCGCTCAGGACCAGGCTTCGCACAACAAGAAAGATTGAGGAGTACTCGCTGTGGAAAGCCGCAAATCCGAAGCCCCCGCACTGGATCTCGCCCCGCCGCTCAAAACCAGCTGGCTGGAGCGGATCTTCAAAATCAAGCAACACGGCAGCACTGTAAGGACCGAATTGATCGCCGGGGTGACCACTTTCATCACCATGGCGTACATCATCTTCGTCAACCCCAACATCATGGCCGACGCCGGCATCGACCATGGCGCAGCGTTCGTCGCCACCTGCATCGCCGCCGCCCTGGGCTGCCTGCTGATGGGGCTGTACGCCAATTGGCCGGTGGGCCTGGCGCCGGGCATGGGGCTCAACGCCTTCTTTACCTATACCGTGGTTGGCACCATGGGCTACACCTGGCAAGCGGCGCTTGGCGCGGTGTTCATCTCGGGCGTATTGTTCATGTTCCTGACCCTCTCGCGGGTGCGTGAATGGCTGCTCAACAGCATCCCGGTCAGCTTGCGCCATGCCATGGGTGCCGGGGTTGGCCTGTTTCTCGGGCTGATCGGGCTGAAGACCGCCGGCATCATCGTTGCCAGCGAGGCCACGCTGATCAAGCTGGGCTCCTTGCACGAGCCGGCGCCGCTGCTGGCGGCGGCGTGCTTCCTGTTGATCGCGATCCTCAGCTACAAACGGGTGTTTGGCGCCATTCTCATCAGCATCATCGGCGTGACCGTGGCCGGCTGGGGCCTGGGCCTGGTGCAGTTCAACGGCGTGATGTCGATGCCGCCGAGCCTTGCGCCCACCTGGATGGCCATGGATGTAGCCGGTGTGTTCAACGTCAGCATGATCAGCGTGGTGCTGGCGTTTCTGTTCGTGCACATGTTCGACACCGCAGGCACGTTGATGGGGGTTGCCCAGCGCGCAGGGTTGGTGAGCGCTGACGGGCGTATCGAGAACCTGTCGCGCGCGCTCAAGGCCGACAGCGCATCGAGCGTGTTCGGCGCCGCAGTGGGCGTGCCGCCGGTCACCAGTTATGTAGAGAGCGCAGCTGGTGTGGCAGCCGGCGGGCGTACCGGCCTCACTGCAGTGGTGGTGGGCGTGCTGTTCGTTGCGGCGATGTTCTTCGCGCCGCTGGCGGGGATGATCCCGGCGTATGCCACGGCAGGTGCCCTGATCTACGTTGCAATGTTGATGATGGGCAGCATGGCGCACATTCATTGGGATGAGGCCACCGACAGCATTCCGGCCATCGTCACGTTGATCATGATGCCGCTGACCTTCTCGGTGGCCGATGGTATTGCCCTGGGCTTTATCAGCTATGTGGTGTTGAAGGCGGGAACCGGCAAGTACAAGGAAATCTCGGCGAGCCTTTGGGTGCTGTGTGGGATCTTCATTGCCAAGTTTGTGTTTCTTTGACGCAGGCCTGCTGTGAAAGCCGGTCATAGACGGTTTGAGTCCGGCATGGATACCGCCCGGACGCGGTCTTTGTGGGAGATTCTATGGTTTTGCGCAAGCTGGTGCTGGCCTCATCGCAGGCTGTCGCCAGCTCCCACAGGAATTGAGCCAGGCATCTATGTCGCGGCTCTGCACGGTCCCTGTAGGAGCTGGCGACAGCCTGCGATGAGGCCGGTGCAGGCTTGCTGAAGTCTGTGTTTTTTTGCTGTGCTTTTGAGGTTTTGATGCGCATTCATTTGTGATGCCGACGCTTAGTCATCTTTGCGCCCTTACGGCGGCCTCCTTTGGTCTTGGCTAGGCGCCCCCGGCCAAAGTAGGCAAAACCGCCTGCTCCCATCATCAGTCCCGCCCGTGGCGCGATTCATTCACTCCGGCCTCCTGAAGTCGCACTCTGCGTTGCCTGAGCTACCGCGCGCTTAGAAGCAAGATCAAGATCAAGATCAAGATCAAGAGCGAGTGGTTAGCTCTACAAAACCCCAGACGAAAAAAAGCCCGCCAGTGTGGGGGCGGGCTAAAGACCTACGAAGATTCTTCTAGCGACCAACTAGCTTCCCCGATAGGTCGAGTAACTGTACGGCGAGATCAGCAGCGGCACGTGGTAGTGCTCCTGCTCGGCATCGATGCCAAAACGCAGCACGACCACGTCCAGAAACGCCGTGCCCGGCAGCGCAACGCCACGGGCGCGGTAGTAGTCGCCGGCACTGAACTGCAATTGATAGACACCGGTGCGGTAGTCGTCACCCTGCAACAGCGGCGCGTCGACACGGCCGTCACTGTTGGTCAGCGCACTATTTACCAGCTCCAGTTGCTGGCCTTCGACACGGTACAGCTCAACCTTGATCGAGCTGCCCGGGCAGCCATGCGCGGCATCCAGTACGTGTGTGGTCAAACGTCCCATTTGCTTGTCGCCTCTAGTCGTATGCGTGGGCAAAAAATACACGCCAGCCAACGGGCACGGGGCCTGTGGTGTGCGGGAATGGCATCATTAAGACAGTTTCGATTTAGATTGTACACAATTTTCTGAACCCTGCACCGCCCTGCAGCAGCCTCGCCCTATAAAGGTGCCGAACATCGCCAATGCAGGCGCCATGGCACAGTCAGCCCCTTTATCTGACCAACCGGGCAGGTTTCTTGCAAGGCTTTTCTGCGCGACAGATGGGAAGAAATGCTGAAAAACAGGATTACAAATGATTTCAGAAGTTGTATACAATCAACCCATCCGGTGGTGCGACATCCCGACGCGGCACGCCCACCCCGCCCCAACGCACAAGAAGGAAGACTGCAGTGAGCGCTGACTATCCTCGCGACCTGATCGGTTACGGCAACAACCCTCCTCACCCGCAATGGCCGGGGAATGCCCGCATTGCGCTGTCTTTCGTGCTCAATTACGAAGAAGGCGGCGAGCGCAACGTGCTGCACGGCGACAAAGAGTCCGAAGCCTTCCTCTCTGAAATGGTCGCGGCCCAGCCCCTGCAGGGTGTGCGCAACATGAGCATGGAATCGCTCTACGAATACGGCAGCCGCGCAGGCGTGTGGCGCCTGCTCAAGCTGTTCAAGGACAGCGGCGTGCCGCTGACCGTGTTTGCCGTGGCCATGGCCGCCCAGCGCCACCCGGATGTCATCCGCGCCATGGCCGAGGCTGGCCACGAAATCTGCAGCCACGGCTATCGCTGGATCGACTACCAGTACATGGACGAGGCCCAGGAGCGCGAGCACATGCTCGAAGCCATCCGCATCCTCACCGAAATCACCGGCGAGCGCCCGGTCGGCTGGTACACCGGCCGCACCGGCCCGAATACCCGCCGGCTGGTCATGGAAGAAGGCGGTTTTCTGTACGACAGCGACACCTACGACGACGACCTGCCCTACTGGGAACCGAACAACCCCACCGGCAAGCCGCACCTGGTGATCCCCTACACCCTGGACACCAACGACATGCGCTTCACCCAGGTGCAGGGCTTCAACTGCGGCGAGCAGTTCTTCCAGTATCTAAAGGATGCCTTCGACGTGCTCTACGAAGAAGGCGCCGAGGCGCCGAAGATGCTCTCCATCGGCCTGCACTGCCGCCTGGTCGGCCGCCCGGCACGCCTGGCCGCGCTCAAGCGCTTCGTCGACTACGCAAAAAGCCACGAGCAGGTGTGGTTCGCCCGTCGCGCCGACATCGCCCGCCACTGGCACGCAACCCAACCGTACAAGAAAGAGAACGCCTGATGACCGCCTTCAAGACCCTCAAGCCTTCCACCCTCGACCGCGCCGCCTTCGTCGAGGCCTTTGCCGACATCTACGAGCATTCGCCGTGGGTTGCCGAAAAAGCCTATGACCTGGGGCAACTGGCCGAACTGGACGAAATCGAGGTACTGCACCAGCGCATGAGCGACATCCTGCTCAGCGCAAGCCAAGCCGAGCAATTGGCGTTGATCAACGCCCACCCGGACCTCGCCGGCAAAGCGGCGGTACAGGGCGAGCTGACCGAATCGAGCACCAACGAGCAGGCCGGCGCCGGCATCCATCAGTGCACCGCCGAAGAATTCGCCCGCTTCACCGAGCTCAACGACAGCTACAAGGCCAAGTTCCGCTTCCCGTTCATCATGGCGGTCAAGGGCAGCAACCGGCATCAGATCCTTGCCGCCTTCGAAAAGCGCATCCATAACGACCAGGATGCCGAATTCAAGGAAGCCCTGGCGCAGATCAACCTGATCGCGCTGTTCCGCCTGCTGCAGCTGTAAGGTCCAGGCCACCTCGCCCCGACCCAAACCAGAAAAACAACGAACATAGAAGAGATAACCCCATGCGCACCCTGATGATCGAGCCCCTGACCAAAGAAGCTTTCGCCCCGTTCGGTGACGTGATCGAAACCGATGGCAGCGACCACTTCATGATCAACAACGGCTCGACCATGCGCTTTCACAAGCTCGCCACGGTCGAAACCGCCGAGCCTGAAGACAAGGCGATCATCAGCATCTTCCGCGCCGACGCGTTGGACATGCCGCTGACAGTACGCATGCTTGAACGCCATCCGCTGGGCAGCCAGGCTTTCATTCCGCTGCTCGGCAACCCCTTTCTGATCGTGGTCGCGCCACTTGGCGATGCACCTGTATCAGGTTTGGTCCGAGCCTTCCGCAGTAACGGCAGGCAGGGCATCAATTACCATCGCGGCGTCTGGCACCACCCGGTGCTGACGATCGAAAAGCGGGATGACTTCCTGGTGGTTGATCGCAGTGGTTCTGGCAACAACTGCGATGAGCATTACTTCCCCGAGGAACAGATGTTGATCCTCAATCCCCACCAATAAGAGAAGGTCGGTCATCCAGAGGCGGCAAGCACGGTTTGCAGCAGCGGCCAGGTCAGACTGTTCGCTGCCCTGTAGTTGCGCGCACGCCTGCCTGCAATGCCTGAACGGGTGCCCGGCAAGAGGTACATACTGTGGAAGCACACCTTCACGAATGGCTGAACCTGAGCATTCGCTGGGTTCACATGATCACTGGTGTCGCCTGGATCGGCGCATCGTTCTACTTCGTCTGGCTGGAGAACCACCTGAACCGCAGCAACCCGCGCGATGGGTTGTCGGGTGATCTCTGGGCCATCCACGGCGGTGGTATCTACCACCTGGAGAAATACAAGCTCGCTCCACCGAAAATGCCCGAGAACCTGCACTGGTTCAAATGGGAAGCCTACTTCACCTGGATGTCCGGGATCGCCCTGCTGTGCGTGGTGTTCTACTGGAATCCGACCCTGTACCTGCTCGCCCCCGGCAGCACCCTGAGCGGTGCCGAAGGCGTGGCCATTGGTATTGGCTCGTTGATCGCCGGCTGGTTCATCTACGACCTGCTCTGCGACTCGCCCCTGGGCAAGCGCCCGGCACTGCTCGGCGCCGTGCTGTTCGTGCTGATCATCGCCGCATGCTGGGGTTTCAGCCTGGTGTTCAGCGGCCGTGGCGCCTACCTGCATACCGGCGCGATCATCGGCACCATCATGGTCGGCAACGTGTTCCGCATCATCATGCCGGCGCAGCGCCAACTGGTGGCGGCAATCGAGAACAACCAGACCCCGGACCCGCTGCTGCCGGCCAAAGGGCTGCTGCGCTCGCGCCACAACAACTACTTCACCCTGCCGGTGCTGTTCATCATGATCAGCAACCATTTCCCGAGCACCTACGGTAGCCAGTACAACTGGCTGATCCTGGCTGGCATTGCGGTAGCGGCGGTATTGATCCGCCACTACTTCAACACCCGCCACGACAGCAACAAGTACGCCTGGACCCTGCCAGTCGGTGCCCTGGCGATGATCTGCCTGGCCTATGTCACCGGCCCCAAGCCGCTGCCAACCGCCCCCGAACAGGCCGCCGCCAAGGTCGAGTACCAGCCCCTGCCGGCCACCGCCGTCGGCGGCAAGACCGCCGCCGAACTGCGCGCCGAGGAAGCGGCCAAACCTGCCACGCAGCCCGAGCCGCCAGCCCAGGCCAGCGCTCCGGTAGCCAGCGCAGGCTTTGACAAGATCCACAATGTGATCCAGGAACGCTGCACGGTGTGCCACTCGTCAAAACCCACCAGCCCACTGTTCAGCGCAGCGCCGGGCGGCGTGATGTTCGACACCCCGCAGCAGATCCAGGCCCAGGCCGCACGCATCCAGGCCCAGGCCGTGGCCAGCCAGATCATGCCGCTGGGCAACATCACCCAGATGACTGTCGAGGAACGCAAGCTGGTCGGCGACTGGATCGCCAAAGGCGCCCAGGTCAACTGACCACGCCCGTCGGCCAAGCCCGCTTTCTGTAGGAGCGGGCTTGCCCCGCGAAATGCCCGCAAGCTCTAGGGTCTGTCTGAAATGTGTCTGCGCGAAGGCCAGACAAGGCGAAACGGGGCGAGGAAGCGGAGTGTACTGGAGTACATGAGCATTCCGAGCCCCGTTTCAACGCAGTATGGGCGAGTGCAGATACATTTCAGACAGAGCCTAAGCAACAAGCAAGCATCGAGCCCAGGCTTCAGGCGCGCACCACAGGCTTCCCATCGAAGCCTGGCGCCTGAAGCTTGCCGCTTGGATCCGAGAATAAAAACAAAACTCGAGGTGCTGCATGTCCGAGTCACCCAAGGCGTACATTCCGGTTGCGCCGCCGCGACAGCCCCTGCCCCTGTTCCAACTGTTTCTGGTAGGCCTGCAACATGTTCTGCTGATGTACGGCGGCGCCATTGCCGTGCCGCTGATCATCGGCCAGGCCGCGGGCCTTTCCCGCGAAGAAGTCGCCTTTCTGATCAACGCCGACCTGCTGGTCGCGGGCGTCGCCACCTTGGTGCAATCCTTCGGCATCGGTGCGGTCGGCATCCGCATGCCGGTGATGATGGGCGCCAGCTTCGCGGCCGTTGGCAGCATGGTAGCCATGGCCGGCATGCCCGGCGTTGGCCTGCAGGGCATCTTTGGCGCGACCATTGCGGCCGGCTTCTTCGGCATGCTGATCGCACCGTTCATGTCCAAAGTGGTGCGTTTCTTCCCGCCACTGGTCACCGGCACCGTGATTACCTCGATTGGCCTTTCGCTGTTCCCGGTTGCCGTCAACTGGGCCGGTGGCGGGCACGAGGCACAAACCTTCGGCTCGCCGATATACCTGATGGTCGCAGGCCTGGTACTGGCGGTGATTCTGCTGATCAACCGCTTCATGCGCGGCTTCTGGGTCAATGTCTCGGTGTTGCTGGGCATGGGCCTGGGCTACGTGCTGGCAGGCTCGATCGGCATGGTCGACCTGTCGGGCCTTGCGCAGGCGCCCTGGCTGCAGGTGGTGACCCCGCTGCACTTCGGTATGCCGACCTTCAGCCTGGCGCCGATCCTGTCGATGTGCCTGGTGGTGGTGATCATCTTCGTCGAGTCCACCGGCATGTTCCTGGCCCTGGGCAAGGTCACCGACCGTGAAGTCACCCCTGGCATGCTGCGCCGTGGCCTGCTGTGCGATGCCGGTGCCTCGTTCGTGGCCGGCTTCTTCAACACCTTCACCCACTCCTCCTTCGCCCAGAACATCGGGCTGGTGCAGATGACCGGGGTGCGCTGCCGCTACGTCACTGTGGTTGCCGGCGCCCTGCTGATTCTGCTCAGCCTGCTGCCCAAGGCCGCCTACCTGATTGCCTCCATCCCACCGGCCGTGCTGGGCGGGGCTTCCATCGCCATGTTCGGCATGGTCACCGCCACCGGCATCAAGATCCTCCAGGAGGCCGACATCAGCGACCGGCGCAACCAGCTGCTGGTGGCGGTGAGCGTGGGCTTTGGCTTGATTCCGGTGGTGCGCCCGGACTTCTTCGCGCAGATGCCGCAGTGGATGGAGCCGATCACCCACAGCGGCATCGCCATGGCGACCCTCAGCGCCTTGGTGTTGAACGTGCTGTTCAACATTCTTGGCGGCGCCGGCCGCGCGGCCCACAACGACGCCTGTCACCAGCACTGACGCCCTTTGCCGCGTAAACCGCCCGCACGCCTGACCGCGTGGGGGTGGCTGCGCCCCGCAAAAGGCCCAACGCACAAAAACAATAAGCAGGGACTCATCACATGAAGCGTATGACAACGTCTTTCGTTCTGGGCAGCAGCCTGCTGGCCACCCTCCCCTCGCATGCCGGTGAATGGCTGCAGTGGCACGGCGAAAGCCTGACGTACCTGTACGGCAAGGACTTCAAGGTCAACCCCGACATCCAGCAAACCATCACCTTCGAACACGCCAACAAGTGGAAGTACGGTGACACGTTCCTGTTCATCGACAAGATTTTCTACAACGGCAAGGCCGACCCAGGCAAAGGCGTGACCACCTATTACGGCGAGTTCAGCCCGCGCCTGTCGCTGGGCAAGATCTTCGACCGTAAGTTCGCTTTCGGCCCGGTCAAGGATGTGCTGCTGGCGATGACCTACGAGCGCGGCGAAGGCGACAACGAGGCCTACCTGATCGGCCCGGGTTTCGACCTGAGCGTGCCCGGCTTCAACTATTTCACCCTGAACTTCTACCTGCGCAACACCGAAGGCGCGCGCCCTGGCGACAATGTCTGGCAAATCACCCCGGCCTGGTCGTATACGGTGCCGGTGGGCAAGTCGGACATTCTCATCGACGGCTACATGGACTGGGTGACCGACAACGACCAGAACCGCCGGGGCACCTATCACGCCAACCTGCACTTCAACCCGCAGGTCAAATACGACCTGGGCAAGGCGCTGAACATCGGCGCCAAGCAGCTGTATGTGGGCTTTGAGTACAGCTACTGGAAGGACAAGTACGGCATCGACAGCCGTGGCAGCCTGCAAAGCAACCAGAGCGTCGCCAGTGCCTTGGTGAAAGTGCATTTTTGAAGCATCGCAAGCCCGAAATACCCCGCTCCAGGACGGAGCACTTGAGGCCCGGCGCGCAAGTGAGTAATCTGCGCGCCCCCTCGATCGGGGCAGGACGGAACCTGCCCGCGTTTACTGACTGCCCGGTCAATAAAAACAGGCAGTCGGCCAACGTGTTGCCAGCCTGAAATAGCCATTTTCATCCGTTCAGAAAGCCGTCGAGCAGGACCGTTGCAGCAGGCCCGGAAAGAGGCCCGCGCAACGCTTGCCAAACAGCTGTGGCCAATCGAAAAAAGCTGACTCAAAAGACAAAAACAGCGCTCGAGCGCTGACAACAGATCCAACTCAAGGGAGCGAAACATGCGTATCACCAACAGCCTTATCCTCGCCGGCGGCCTGCTGGCCTGTGGCGCTGCCCAGGCCGATGACCTGCTGCAGTGGCAGAACAACAGCCTGACCTACCTGTGGGGCAAGAACTTCAAGGTCAACCCGGCCATCCAGCAGACCGTGACCTTCGAGCACGCCGACGCTTGGAAATACGGCGACAACTTCCTGTTCGTCGACAAGATCTTCTACCAGGGCAAGAAAGACGCCGGCAACGGCCCGAACACCTACTACGGCGAATTCAGCCCACGCCTGTCGTTCGGCAAGATCTTCGACCAGAAGATCGAATTCGGCCCGGTCAAGGACGTGCTGTTGGCAATGACCTACGAGTTTGGCGAGGGTGATACCGAGTCTTACCTGATTGGCCCAGGTTTCGACCTGGCGATCCCTGGTTTCGACTATTTCCAGTTGAACTTCTACCAGCGCACCACCGACGGCAGCCGCGCCGGCGACAACGTCTGGCAGATCACCCCGGTGTGGTCGTACACCGTGCCGGTCGGTTCGTCCGACATCCTCATCGACGGTTTCATGGACTGGGTGGTGGACAACGACGAGAACCGCCGTGGCACTTACCAGGCCAACCTGCACTTCAACCCGCAGATCAAATATGACCTGGGCAAGGCATTGCACCTGGGCGAGAAGCAGTTGTACGTGGGTGTGGAATACGACTACTGGAAGAACAAGTACGGCATCAAAGACAGCGACGCGTTCACCACCGACCAGAACACCATGAGTTTCCTGGTGAAAGTGCACTTCTAAGCACAACCGCCGCCCTTGTGTAGGAGCGGCCTTGTGTCGCGAAAGGGCCGCAGAGCGGCCCCAGCGATATCAGCTTGAAGCGCAAATCTTGGCGGCGCTTACGCCCCCCCTTCGCGGCCCAAGGCCGCGCCTACATACCGCGAGGGCGTCAGGCGCCAGGTCGCAGCGCCTTCCATAGCTTGCCAGCCACTGTAACCACCGCCAGCACCACAGCCCCCGCAATCACCCCGGCCACGCCATTGAGCAGCGCCCCGGTCATCGCCCCACCCCGGCCATCGGCGAACGCTTCAATGGCGTGATGCAGCGGCGCGATGCCGTGCACCAGAATGCCGCCACCGACCAGGAACATCGCCGCAGTGCCCACTACCGACAGCGTCTTCATCATGTACGGCGCCGCATGCAGGATGCCGTTGCCGATGCTGCGGCTCAGCTTCGAGGCCTTCTGCGTCATCCACAGGCCAAGGTCGTCGAGCTTGACGATACCGGCTACCAGCCCATACACGCCGATGGTCATCACCACCGCAATGCCCGACAGCACGATGATCTGCTGGGTCAGCGGGGCATCGGCGACCGTGCCCAGGGTAATGGCGATGATTTCTGCCGAAAGAATGAAGTCGGTACGCACCGCGCCCTTGATCTTGTCCTTCTCGAGCGCCACCAGGTCGACCTTGGCGTCGGCCAACGCCTGTTTGCGCGCCTCATGCTGGGCGGCGTCATCGTCCTTTTTGTGCAGAAACTTGTGCGCAAGCTTTTCGAAACCTTCAAAGCACAGGTAGGCACCGCCGACCATCAGCAATGGCGTTACCGCCCAAGGGATGAACGCGCTGATCAACAGCGCTGCGGGCACCAGGATCGCCTTGTTCAGCAGCGAGCCCTTGGCCACCGCCCACACCACCGGGATTTCCCGCTCTGCGCGCACCCCGGTAACCTGTTGGGCATTGAGCGCCAGGTCGTCGCCAAGCACCCCTGCGGTCTTCTTCGCGGCCACCTTGGTCATCAACGAAACATCGTCGAGCACCGTGGCGATATCGTCGATCAGTACCAGTAAGCTGCTTGCTGCCATGTTCGTTTGCATCCAGAGAGAGTCGAATGGGCGCAATTCTAGCCCAAAGACGCTGCCTTGAGCGCCCGTCCGGGCGGGTGCTACCATGCCGGACCCCGTATGCAGGGGGCCAGACACGAGGAAGACCCCTGACAATGAGCACCATTCGCGAGCGCAACAAGGAACTGATCCTGCGCGCGGCCAGTGAAGAATTCGCCGACAAGGGCTTCGCCGCCACCAAAACCAGTGATATTGCGGCCAAGGCGGGTTTGCCCAAGCCGAACGTGTATTACTACTTCAAGTCCAAGGACAACCTGTATCGCGAGGTGCTTGAGAGCATCATTGCGCCGATCATGCAGGCTTCCACGCCGTTCAACGCCGATGGCGACCCCAAGGAAGTGCTGAGCGCCTACATCCGCTCCAAAATCCGCATCTCCCGCGACCTGCCGCATGCCTCCAAGGTGTTCGCCAGCGAGATCATGCACGGCGCGCCGCACCTGTCGTCCAGCCAGGTCGAGCAGCTCAACGAGCAGGCCCGGCATAACATCGAGTGCATCCAGCGCTGGATCGAGCGCGGGCAGATCGCCCATGTCGACCCGCACCACCTGATGTTCAGCATCTGGGCGGCGACCCAGACCTACGCCGATTTCGACTGGCAGATTGCAGTGATTACCGGCAAGGCCAAGCTTGCCGACAGTGATTACGAAGCGGCGGCCGAGACCATCATCCGCCTGGTATTGAAGGGCTGCGAGCCAGAGGCAGCCTGACCTGGCCAATGGGGCTGCTCCGCAGCCCTTTCGCGACACAAGGCCGCTCCTACAGGCGATCGAGGCCTCCTTGCAGGAGCGGCCTTGTGTCGCGAAAGGGCCGCAAAGCGGCCCCAAAAACGCTAAAGCTTACGCCGCCACCCCCGCATCCGCCGTCAACCCCACCTCCTCGATGGCACTGATCGCACACTGCTCGTCGATATCCGACGTATCCCCGCTGATCCCGACCGCTCCCAGCACCTTGCCGTCCTGATCACGAATCAGCACCCCGCCAGGCGCCGGCACCACCGGCCGCTCGCCCAAGCCATTGAGCGCAGCAAAAAACGCCGGGCGCTGCTGCGAATCCAGCGCCAGCAAGCGTGAGCCCTTGCCCAACGCCACCGCCCCCCACGCTTTGCCAATGGCCACCTGCGGCCGCAACAGGCTGGCGCCATCCTCACGCTGCAAGGCCAGCAGGTGCCCGCCGGTATCCAGCACCGCCACGGTCAAGGGCGCCGCATTGATGGTACGGCCTGCGGCAAGCGCGGCGTTGACCACGGCCACAGCCACTTTCAGGTTCAAAGCGTTCATCTAAAGGTCCTCTTTTTGTTGTGAGAAGCCCGAGGGCAGTTGAAAACCGATAGAGCAGATAGAACACAACAACCAATCGCTTTGTATACAATTTTCTGATTCATTTACTGCTGATGCGACGAAATGCCGCTTTTAACTGCCCAAAAATCCCCTCCGGCCCTGCCGACGAAAAGGAATTGACCTCAGGGGCAAAGCATGAATACACTCCACCCCAACACAAGTTGTATACAATTACAAAATAGATGAGGCACAAGTCATGAGCAAAATGAGAGCAATCGATGCAGCCGTTCTGGTCATGCGCCGTGAAGGTGTACAGACCGCATTCGGCATTCCGGGGGCCGCCATCAACCCGCTGTACTCGGCGCTGAAAAAAGTCGGTGGCATCGATCACGTCCTCGCTCGCCATGTCGAAGGTGCCTCGCACATGGCAGAGGGCTACACCCGCGCCAACCCAGGCAATATCGGGGTGTGCATCGGCACCTCCGGCCCTGCCGGCACCGACATGGTCACCGGGCTCTACAGCGCATCGGCCGACTCCATCCCGATTCTGTGCATCACCGGCCAAGCCCCCCGTGCGCGCCTGCATAAAGAAGACTTCCAGGCGGTGGACATCACCAGCATCGTCAAGCCGGTGACCAAGTGGGCAACCACGGTGCTTGAGCCAGGCCAGGTGCCGTATGCCTTCCAGAAGGCCTTCTTCGAAATGCGCAGCGGCCGCCCAGGCCCGGTACTGATCGACCTGCCGTTCGATGTGCAGATGGCCGAGATCGAATTCGACATCGACGCCTACGAGCCGCTGCAGGTCAACAAGCCGTCGGCCACCCGTACCCAGGCCGAAAAAGCCCTGGCCATGCTCAATGACGCCGAGCGCCCGCTGCTGGTAGCCGGCGGCGGCATCATTAATGCCGATGCCAGCGACAAACTGGTCGAATTCGCCGAACTGACCGGCGTGCCGGTGATCCCGACCCTGATGGGCTGGGGCACCCTGCCTGACGACCACCCATTGATGGTCGGCATGGTCGGCCTGCAGACCTCGCACCGCTACGGCAACGCGACGCTGCTCAAGTCCGACCTGGTGTTCGGCATCGGCAACCGCTGGGCCAACCGCCACACCGGCTCCGTGGATGTGTACACCGAAGACCGCAAGTTCGTGCACGTCGACATCGAGCCAACCCAGATCGGCCGGGTATTCACCCCGGACCTGGGCATCGTGTCCGATGCTGGCCACGCCCTGGACGTGTTCCTGGAAGTTGCCCGCGAGTGGCAGGCCGCCGGCAAGCTCAAGTGCCGCAAGGCCTGGCTTGAAGACTGCCAGCAGCGCAAGGCCAGCCTGCAGCGCAAGACCCACTTCGACAACGTGCCGGTCAAACCGCAACGCGTGTACCAGGAAATGAACCAGGTCTTCGGCAAGGACACCTGCTACGTCAGCACCATCGGCCTTTCGCAAATCGCCGGGGCGCAGTTCCTGCACGTCTACAAGCCGCGCCACTGGATCAACTGCGGCCAGGCAGGCCCGCTCGGCTGGACCATCCCGGCGGCCCTGGGCGTGGTCAAGGCCGACCCGAAACGCAAGGTAGTGGCGCTGTCCGGTGACTACGACTTCCAGTTCATGATCGAAGAGCTGGCCGTGGGCGCGCAGTTCAACCTGCCCTATGTCCATGTGCTGGTGAACAACGCCTACCTTGGCCTGATCCGCCAGGCGCAGCGTGGCTTCGACATGGATTACTGTGTACAACTGGCGTTCGAGAACATCAACGCCACCGACGCTGCCAGCTATGGCGTGGACCACGTCGCGGTGGTCGAAGGCCTTGGGTGCAAGGCTATCCGCGTGTTCGAACCGGCCGAAATCGCCCCTGCCCTGCTCAAGGCGCAGAAGATGGCCGAAGAGTTCCGTGTGCCGGTGGTGGTCGAGGTGATTCTCGAACGTGTCACCAATATTTCCATGGGCACCGAGATCAACGCGGTCAACGAATTCGAAGACCTCGCCCTGGTCGGCAACGACGCCCCAACCGCCATCTCGCTGCTCGACTGATCGCCTGACGCCCCCGCGCCGCGTGTGTCGGGGGCTTTAATCTGCAAGGAGACAACCATGCCTCGCTTCGCTGCCAACCTGTCCATGCTGTTCACCGAACAGGACTTCCTGGCCCGCTTCAAGGCCGCTGCCGATGCCGGCTTCACCGGTGTCGAATACCTGTTCCCGTATGACTTCGATGCAGCCGTGATCAAGCAGCACCTGCAAGCCAATGGCCTGACCCAGGTGCTGTTCAACTTGCCTGCCGGTGATTGGGGCAAGGGTGAGCGCGGCATCGCCTGCCACCCGGACCGCATCGAGGAGTTTCGCGCCGGCGTCGACAAGGCCATCGAGTACGCCAAGGTGCTGGGCAATACCCAGGTCAACGCCCTGGCCGGCATCCGCCCGCAAGGCCTGCAGTGCGCCGATGTGCGCAAGACCTTCGTCGACAACCTCAGGTTTGCCGCCGACAAGCTCAAGGCCGCCGGGATTCGCCTGGTCATGGAAATGATCAACACCCGCGACATCCCAGGCTTCTACCTGAACACCACCCAGCAGGCCCTGGACATCCAGGCCGAAGTGGGCAGTGACAACCTGTTCCTGCAGTACGACATCTACCACATGCAGATCATGGAAGGTGACCTGGCGCGCACAATGCAAACCAACCTTGCATTGATCAACCATATCCAGCTGGCCGACAACCCTGGGCGCAACGAGCCGGGCACCGGCGAGATCAACTACCGCTTCCTGTTCGAGCACCTGGACCGCATTGGCTACCAGGGTTGGGTGGGCGCCGAGTACAAGCCGCTGACCACCACCGAAGCAGGCCTGGGCTGGCTGAAGACGCACAACGCTATATAAGGCCGCACACGCACCTTGCAGGAGCGGCCTTGCGCCGCGAAGGGGTGCGTAGCAGCCCCGGCGATCTTTGCCTTGGCACAAATACTGGGGCCGCTACGCAGCCCTTCGCGGCGCAAGGCCGCTCCTACAGAGATCCAACAATTACAACGAGGTAATCTCTCATGGCTAAAATCGGTTTCATCGGCACCGGCATCATGGGCAAGCCCATGGCGCAGAACCTGCAAAAGGCAGGTCACACCCTGTTCGTTTCGACCCACCACGACGCAGCCCCGGCCGACCTGATCGCCGCCGGCGCCGTGGCCCTGGCCAACCCGAAAGAGGTAGCCCAGGAAGCCGAATTCATCATTGTCATGGTCCCCGACACCCCGCAGGTCGACGCGGTGCTGTTCGGTGAAAACGGCGTGGCCGAAGGCGTCGGCCCGAACAAGGTGGTGATCGACATGAGCTCGATCTCGCCCACCGCCACCAAGGCGTTTGCCGAGAAAATCAACGCCACCGGCGCCGCTTACCTGGACGCCCCGGTGTCCGGCGGTGAAGTGGGCGCCAAAGCCGGCACCCTGAGCATCATGATCGGCGGTTGCCCGAAAGCCTTCGAGCGCGCCCTGCCGCTGTTCCAAGCCATGGGCAAGAACATCACCCGCGTCGGTGGCAATGGCGACGGCCAGACCGCCAAGGTGGCCAACCAGATCATCGTGGCGCTGAATATCCAGGCCGTTGCCGAGGCGCTGCTGTTCGCCGCCAAGAATGGCGCAGACCCGGCCAAGGTACGTGAAGCGCTGATGGGCGGCTTTGCTTCGTCGAAAATCCTCGAAGTGCATGCCGAACGCATGATCAAAGGCACCTTTGACCCGGGTTTCCGCATCAACCTGCATCAAAAAGACCTGAACCTCGCCCTGCAAGGCGCCAAGGAGCTGGGCATCAACCTGCCCAACACCTCCAACGCCCAGCAAGTTTTCAGCACCTGCGTGGCCCTGGGCGGCGGTAACTGGGACCACTCGGCGCTGATCAAAGGCCTGGAACACATGGCCAACTTCTCGATCCGCGACGACCAATGACCTGAGCCCCTGGGCTGCTACGCAGCCCATCGCGACACAAGGCCGCTCCTACAGAGGATCGCGGTCTGCCGTAGGAGCGGCCTTGTGTCGCGAAAGGGGTGCGCAGCACCCCTGGCGCTTCAAACACATGAACCTCTGACCCTGTAAAAGGCGCCAGAGGCAACCCCGAGCAACACCCGCCCCTGGTTCGGCCTGCACGGAGGCCGTTCCGGGGGCGTTTTCGATTCTTGAGACTGCCCAATCATGACGCCTGACAAAAAAGTGAAGATCCTCGCCACCCTCGGCCCTGCGATCGAAGGCATCGACGACATCCGCCAACTGGTCGAAGCCGGAGTGAACATCTTTCGCCTGAACTTCAGCCATGGCGAACACGCCGACCACGCCTTGCGCTACCAGTGGATTCGCGATGTCGAGCAACAGCTGAACCGGCCACTGGGCATCCTCATGGACCTGCAAGGCCCCAAGCTGCGCGTTGGCCGCTTTGCCGAAGGCAAGGTGCAGTTGCAACGCGGCCAGGCCCTGCGCCTGGACCTGGACAGCACCCCTGGCGATAGCCAGCGGGTCAACCTGCCGCACCCGGAAATCATCGCCGCCCTGGAGCCTGGCATGGACCTGCTGCTGGACGATGGCAAGCTGCGCCTGCGCGTCACCGCCAAGCATGCCGAGGCCATCGACACCGAAGTGCTGGCCGGCGGCGAGTTGTCCGACCGTAAAGGCGTCAATGTGCCCCAGGCCGTGCTCGAACTGTCGCCGCTGACCGAGAAGGACCGCCGCGACCTGAGCTTCGGCCTGGCGCTGGGCGTAGACTGGGTCGCGCTGTCCTTCGTGCAGCGCCCCGAGGACATTGTCGAAGCCCGCGCCCTGATCGGTGACCGCGCCTACCTGATGGCCAAGATCGAAAAGCCTTCGGCAGTGGAGCAGCTGCAGGCGATTGCCGAGCTTTGCGATGCGATCATGGTCGCCCGTGGCGACTTGGGTGTGGAAGTGCCGGCAGAAAGCGTGCCGCAGATCCAGAAACGCATCATCGGCACCTGCCGTCAGCTCGGCAAACCCGTCGTGGTGGCCACGCAGATGCTGGAGTCGATGCGTTTCTCGCCGGCACCGACCCGCGCCGAAGTCACGGATGTGGCCAACGCCGTGGCCGAAGGCGCCGACGCCGTCATGCTGTCGGCTGAAACCGCCTCAGGCGACTACCCGCTGGAAGCGGTGCAGATGATGAGCAAGATCATCCGCCAGGTGGAAAACGGCCCGGACTACCAGGCGCAGCTCGATGTCAGCCGGCCCAAGGCCGAAGCCACGGTGTCGGACGCCATCAGCTGTGCGATCCGCCGCATCAGTGGCATCTTGCCGGTGGCGGTGCTGGTCAACTACAGCGAATCGGGGGCCTCGACCCTGCGCGCTGCCCGCGAGCGGCCGCGCGCGCCAATCCTGAACCTGACCCCGAACCTGCACACCGCACGGCGCTTGAGCGTGGCCTGGGGCGTGCATTCGGTGGTCAACGACCGCCTGCGCCAGGTCGATGAAATCTGCTCGACGGCGCTTGAGATCGCCCAGGCCCAAGGCATGGCCAGCCGCGGCGATACCCTGCTGATAACCGCCGGGGTGCCGTTCGGCAAACCGGGCTCGACCAATACCTTGCGTATCGAAACGTTGGTTTGAACGGCAGCTACAGCGGGCGCGGTCTCTGTAGGAGCGGCCTCGTGTCGCGAAAGGGCTGCGTAGCAGCCCCAGCAATTGTCCATGATGCATAGATTCTGGGGCCGCTACGCAGCCCTTTCGCGACGCAAGGCCGCTCCTACACATTTCTGTGTGTGGCGACAGCCTGCGATTGGAGGGCGAAGCCCTCCCCGTACATCGCACTACAAACCCTGCGCAAAACCGAGGCCCGAAGAGGCCCAGCGCTTACCACTCACCTTACAGACTGCCCATGTACACCAAAAACTTCGTCAACCCGTGCCCCGACTGGGCCACGGCTTTGCTCAACGGCTTCAGCCAGGTGCTGCTGCTGCGCAACCCCTTGTGCGGCCTGTGCTGCCTGCTGGCCATCTTGCTGACAGCCCCGGCGCTGGTCGGCGGCGCCCTGCTGGGTGCGCTGGCCGGGCTGCTCACCGCCCAGCGGCGCGGCTATGACCGCGCCGACCGCCAGGCCGGCCTGTACTGCTACAACGGCGTGCTGGTCGGCATCCTGATCAGCGCGGTGCTGCCCTGGTCAGCCATCCTGCCGCCCCTGATCATCGCAGCCGGGGGGCTTTCGAGCATGCTCACCCACCAGTGGCGCAAGCGCGGCGGCAAACTGCTGGTGGCCTATACCGCACCGTTCGTGCTGCTAGGCTGGGCCACACTGCTGCTGGCTGAGCCTTCGGCTGTGGTGCATGTCGAGGCTGCCCCCCTGGATGCCGTGCTGCGTGGCGTGGGGCAGATCTTCTTGCTCGACAAGCCGATGGCGGGCTTGTTGATCATTGTCGGCATGTACTTCGCCAACCCCTATGCCGCCACTTGGGCGGTGATCGGCTCGATGCTCGGGGGCGGCGCGGCGCTGCTGGCCGGTGAAGGCCAAGCGGTATGGATGGGCCTGTACGGGTTCAATGCAGCGCTGGCGGCTTTGGCGTTCAGCCGGCAAGGGGAACGGCCTTGGGTGACGTTGTTGGCTGTTGGCCTGGCATTGCTGCTGCAACCCTTGTTCAACCTGATGCCGGTGGCAGGCTTGACGGCACCCTTTGTGGTGGCGTGCTGGTTGATGCATGTTCGCGACCACCTGACCCAAGCCCAGCAAAAGCGTAATGCAACCGGCTTGCACAGCTGAAACCCAAGCCCTAGGCTCTGCCCATCGCAAAACGGACAAAGCCTATGAACACCCCCGAGAGCCTGCGCCAGCGGCTCTATGTCATCGTATTCCAAACCGACACCATCGCCGGCCGGCGTTTCGACAAAGCCCTGCTGCTGATCATCCTGGCCAGCCTGGTCACGGTGATCCTCGATAGCATCGATGACGTGCACCAGAGCTACGCACGGCTGCTGGCGATGATCGAGTGGGGTTTCACCGCGATCTTTCTGGCTGAATACCTGACCCGCCTGTACTGCTCGCCCAAGCCGCTGCGCTATGCGTTCAGTTTCTACGGGCTGGTGGATTTACTGGCCATTGTGCCGGGCATCATCGCGCTGTATTACAGCGACGCCCAATACCTGCTGATCATCCGCGTGATCCGCATGCTGCGGATTTTCCGTGTGCTCAAACTCAGCCCTTACCTCAAACAGGCCCACTACCTGCTGGCGGCATTGCAGGGCAGCAAGCAGAAGATCATCGTGTTTCTGGTCAGCGTCTCGACCCTGGTGACGGTGTTCGGCACCTTGATGTATGTCGTCGAAGGGCCGGAGCATGGATTTACCAGCATCCCCAAGGGCATCTACTGGGCCATCGTCACCCTCACCACAGTGGGCTTTGGCGACATCGTGCCGAAGACGCCGCTGGGGCAGGTGCTGTCCTCACTGGTGATGATTACCGGTTATTCGATCATTGCCGTGCCTACCGGCATTTTCACCGCCGAACTTGCCAATGCCATGCGCGGCGAGCAGTTGCAGCATGATTGCCCGGTGTGCGCCAAGAAGAGCCATGAGCATGGGGCGGCGTTTTGTTCGCGGTGTGGCAATGCTTTGTTTGAGAGACGTCAGCGGGTTTGAGCACGCGTGCCCCGACCTCTGCGGATGACGTTGCGTCCAAGACGTGCGAGGTCGGTATGTATGATTGTTTTGACGCTCTGCGCAGAGTAACCCAGTGCCGTCAACATGGTTGAATTGACCCCTTGAAGCTCACCCAAGGCAACGCGCAACACAGACACCTGGGCACCACTAACCTCTAGCTCGTCCTGGAGGCGGGCAATTACCTGCCCGTTCGCATTTAGCTGATCATCTTGTTTAGCAATCACGTTACGCTGATCAGCTATTTGCTGGTCTTTGTAGTTATTATCAGCGGCCAGTTGTCTGCTCAAGCGCAACGATTCATCGGCTTCAGCGTCCCGATGCATCCGCTTACCAATTTCAGCTTTTCGTTGGTGTTGGCCGGTCCGCTTCATGACACCTATACGTTTAAGCATCCCAGTCCAGCTAAAACCGTGACCGGTTGGGTCGGCCCTGTTTACCGGGTCGCCCTCGCAGTATCCGTACGCATTGAATCCGCCTTCAGCGAAAGGGCTCGAGCCATCAGCACTGAGGAAGCGCATCAGCACTGGGCTATACAGCCGATAGCCGTTGCCCAGCAGGTATCCTGAAGCCAAACCGGCGAGCCATTCGCCGTTGAAGCCGGCAGAAGGACCCGCATCTGCCTGGTGGTAACCATATGCACAGTGGGCGCGCTCGTGCAGTAAAGTCGCAGCCTGCGCGGCCAAAACCGACCCCGCCCTGTCAGTAGACAGCAGCCAAAATGATTGTCCTGATTGCGGCATACCCATCACCCAGCCCTCTTAACTCATTCTCATTGCACGCCCCCAAAGCTCGCCGCGCAACTGGCAAAAATGTCAGGCCTACCGCGCCGCGCATAAGCAAAGACCCATTTGATCTTTAATTGCCCAACCGCCACCCGCTATAGTCGCAGGCACTCTGCCACCTCCTTTCAATAACAAGGACGCCACGTGAAAAAACTCTTCAGCGCCTCGCTGCTCGCCGCAGGCCTGGCCTTGGGCAACCTGGCCCAGGCCGCCCCGACCCTGCTTAACGTTTCCTACGACGTGATGCGCGACTTCTACAAGGACTACAACCCGGCCTTCCAGAAGCACTGGGAGGCCGAGCACAAGGAAAAGGTCAACGTGCAGATGTCGTTCGGCGGTTCGAGCAAGCAGGCCCGGGCGGTCATCGACGGGCTGCCGGCGGATGTCATCACCATGAACATGGCCACCGACATCAATGCCCTGGCCGACAACGGCAAGCTGGTGCCAGACAATTGGGTAACCCGCCTGTCGAACAACAGCGCGCCGTTCACCTCGGCCACGGTGTTCATCGTGCGCAAGGGCAACCCCAAGGCGCTGAAGGACTGGCCAGACCTGCTCAAGGACGGCGTGCAGGTGATCGTACCCAACCCCAAGACTTCGGGTAATGGCCGCTACACCTACCTCTCGGCGTGGGGCTATGTGCTCAAGCAGGGCGGTGACGAGAGCAAGGCGCGCGATTTCGTCGGCAAGCTGTTCAAGCAGGCGCCGGTGCTCGATACCGGTGGCCGCGCCGCCACGACCACCTTCATGACCAACCAGATTGGCGATGTGCTGGTGACCTTCGAGAACGAAGCAGAAATGATCGCCCGCGAGTTTGGCCGTGATCAGTTCGAAGTGGTGTACCCGAGCGTGTCGGCCGAAGCTGAACCGCCTGTGAGCGTCGTCGACAAGGTAGTGGCGAAAAAAGGTACCCAGGCGGTGGCCGAGGAATACCTGAAGTACCTGTGGTCGCCGGCGGCTCAGGAGATCGCTGCGCAGAACTACCTGCGCCCCCGTGACGCCACAGTGCTTGCCAAGTACACCGACCGTTTCCCCAAGGTGGACTTCCTGTCGGTAGAAAAAACCTTCGGTGACTGGCGTACCGTGCAGAAGACCCACTTCAACGATGGTGGCGTGTTCGACCAGATCTACAGCGGGCAGTAACCGCTTCAGGCAGTTCGCGGCAAGCCTGCACTGGCCAGACATATCTCCTTGTGGCGAGCGGGCTTGTCCCGCGTTGGGCTGCGCAGCAGCCCTGAGGATTACCCTTGGGTTTTCAGGGCTGCTGCGCAGCCCAACGCGGGACAAGCCCGCTCGCCACAACTAACTATCGTTTCCCGCAGGATTGGGGCCAACCAGCAATGTTGCGGTTGGGCACCACCTCTGTGGGAGCAGGCGCAAGCCTGCGATGAGGTCGGTGCAGATGGCCCACACCCCATCGAACTTTCCCCCACCTGCACCAATCAGTTCCTTGAGTAACCCCTGCCCCTCACCGGCTTAAGGAGTACTCCAGTGCTGCGCGTTCTCTTCACCCTGCTGCTCGGCTGCCTGCTGAGCACCCACTTGCTTGCCGCCGACCCAGCCCCCGCCGAAGAGCAACCGGCAGAACCCGCCCCGGTGCTGCAAGGCGGCCTGCTCGGTGCACTGGCCGATGGCCTGGACAGCGCCGCCACGGACCTGGACCTGGACGCCCACCTGATGGACGCCTGGCGCCTGCGCGCCGACCGCGCCGCCAACGAGATGGAGCGCCTGGTCGATCGCCATTCCGGACACGATACCTGGTACCTGGCAGGTGATTTTCTGTTGCTGACGGTG
This sequence comes from Pseudomonas farsensis, assembly GCF_014268805.2. Taxonomy (GTDB): domain Bacteria; phylum Pseudomonadota; class Gammaproteobacteria; order Pseudomonadales; family Pseudomonadaceae; genus Aquipseudomonas; species Aquipseudomonas farsensis. Next base: position 1,081,044 of record NZ_JABWRF020000001.1, on the reverse strand, counting down.
ACCTGGGCCGCCAGCTTCGCCCTGCTCACCTGCCTGGGCCGCGTGCTTTGGCGGCGCAGTATCGGCACCGCGATGTTGCGCCAGCGCCAGCGCGCCCAAGGCCTGCTCGGCTACCTGCTGCCCTATACGCTGCCGGCCCTCGCAAGCCTGCCGCTGACTCTCTACGCCAGCCGTTTTCTCGACCCCTCGATTGCCCGCGCCCTCGGCTTGAGCCTGGCGTATGCCACCAGCAGCGGCCTGTTCTCGACCTCGATCATCCTGTGCCTGATCACCCTGTTCGATGCGGGCCACAAACGCCGCGCAGTGGCCGCGATCCGCCGCCTGGCACCCCGCCCGCTCTTCATGATCGGCTTTCTGGCAGCCTGGAGCGATGCCCTGACCAGCCCACAGATCGCCAGGCAGCTGGGCGGCAATATCACCGCCAGCGTGGCGGTGTTCACCGGCCTTGCGGCTACCGCGATTTTCGCAACCTTGGTGCTGCGCCTGCGCCGGCCCGTGGCGCACCTGATCCGCAACCGCTCGCTCAAGGACCGCCTGCAACACCGCGCCGTACAGGAAACCCTGCGGATTTTCTCGGCGCTGTGGTACCTGCCGATCCTGCTGATGATTCTGGTCTCGGCGGTGCACCTGATCGGCGCGGGTGAAGAAAGCCAGAAGGCCCTGCAAAATGCCCTTTTGACCACTGTGCTGCTGGTGGCGGGGGTATTTGCCAGCACCGTGTTGCAGCACCTGCTGGCGCCACGCCAAACCGACGCCAATACGCGCGTGCGCCCCTACAAGGAACTGCTGCGCTCACTGGCCCATGCGCTGCTGCGCATCAGCATGGCCGTGGCGTTTATCGAACTGCTCGGGCGCATCTGGGGCTTTTCGGTGTTCGATTTTGCCCTGCGCAATGCGCTGGGTCGGGCGATCAGCGACTCGCTGTCGAGCATCGGCCTGATCCTGCTGGTCACCTGGCTACTGTGGGTGGTGCTCGACACCGCCATCCAGGAAGCGCTCAAACCAGCGGTCGGGCGCAGCAAAGCCCGCCAGCCGAGCACCCGGGTGCGTACCATCCTGCCCATGCTGCGCAACGCCGTTAAGGTGATTCTGGTGGTGATCTGCACCATCACCACCATGGCCAACCTCGGCATCAACGTCGCACCGTTGCTGGCCGGCGCCGGGGTGATCGGCCTGGCCATCGGCTTCGGTTCGCAGCAACTGGTGCAGGATGTGATCACCGGGTTGTTCATCCTGATCGAAGACACCATCTCCATCGGCGACTGGGTGGTGCTCGACTCAGGCCACGCCGGCACTGTCGAGAGCCTGACCATCCGTACCCTGCGCCTGCGCGACGGCAAGGGCTTCGTGCATTCGGTGCCGTTCGGGCAGATCAAGGCGGTCACCAACCAGTCGCGGCAGTTCGCCTATGCGTTCTTCTCGGTGCAGTTCACCTATGACAGTGACGTCGATACCTCGCTTGGGCTGATCCACGAGGTGGGCCAATCGATCAGCGAAGACCCGCTGCTGCGCATCAACCTGCAAGGGCCGTTGCAAGTGTTCGGGGTGGACCGCATGGACCTCAACGGGTTTGTCCTGACCGCGCAGTTCCGCACCATATCGGGTGGGCAGTATGCGGTCAGCCGTGCCTTCAACGAGCGCCTGAAAAAACGCGTGGACCAGACCGCCAATGTCAGCTTTGCCCAGGTGTACCCGCTACCGCTGCAAGTGCCAGCCTGATGACCCGAGGGGGATTTGTGCAACCTGTACCGGCCTCATCGCAGGCTCGCGCCAGCTCCCACGCAGGCCGTGCTCAACCGCAACATGGCTGGTTGGACCCAATCCTGTGGGAAATGATAGAGCGTCGTGGCGAGCGGGCTTGTCCCGCGTTGGGCTGCGCAGCAGCCCCTGGGGTTTTCAGGGCTGCTGCGCAGCCCAACGCGGGACAAGCCCGCTCGCCACAAAGGAGCTTGCCACAAGGAGATATGTCTGCCGGGAACAGGTTTGTACAAAACCATAGAATCTCCCACAGGATCTGGGCAAGGCCTCAATATTGCGACTTTGCGCGATCTCTGTGGGAGCTGGCGACAGCCTGCGATACGGCCGCCCAGGCGGGCTCAAACCGCCCGAAACACCAGGGCCTTCAGCCCACCCTGCGGGTCCGCATCAGGAAACTCCGGCGGGTTTGCCAAACGCTCGACAAACCCCAACCCTGGCGCATGTTCAGCCATGCCATCGATGAGGAACTGCGGCCCGATACCCGGATCATTGACACACGCCAGCACCGTGCCACCTTCGCTCAACAGCTCCGGCAGGCGACGCAAGATCTTGCCGTAATCCTGGGTCAGCACGAAGCTCCCCCGCTGGAAGGTCGGCGGGTCGATGATGATCAGGTCGTAGGGCCCGTACTTGCGCACCTTGCCCCAGGACTTGAACAGCTCATGGCCCAGGTACGCCACCCGCGACGCATCGTGGCCGTTCAGCCGATGATTGTCGCGCCCACGCGATAACGCCGACTTGGCCATATCCAGGTTGACCACCTGCTCGGCACCGCCGGCAATGGCCGCCACGGAAAACCCGCAGGTGTAGGCGAACAAGTTGAGCACACGCTTGCCCGCCGCCTGTTCACGCACCCAGCGACGGCCGTAGCGCATGTCGAGGAACAAGCCGGTGTTCTGCCGCACGCCCAGGTCGAGCAGGTAAGTCAGGCCGTCTTCGATCACTTCGCGCTGCTGACACGGCTCGCCGACCAACCACTGCCCAGGGCTGTCAGGCAGGTAACGGTGCTGGATGATGATCGCCTGGCCGCACCATTGCGGGCGCCCGGCCAGGGTGCGCAGCATGCTTTCAAGCTCGGCCTGCTGCGGCGGTGCCAGTTCGCGGAACAGCGCCACCGACAGCACGCCCTGCAGCCAGTCGACGGTGATCTGCTCAAGCCCGGGCCAGCAACGGCCGCGGCCGTGGAACAGGCGGCGGGTCTCTTCAGGGGCGGGGTCGAGGGCTGCGAGCAGGTGCTGCTCGAGGGTCTGAATCGGCGAAGTCATGGCAGGTCGCAAGCTGGGAAAACCGCCATTCTACCTGTGTAGGAGCGGCCTTGCGCCGCGAAGGGCCGCAAAGCGGCCCCATCATCCCCTCAATGCCCGGCCACCACCCGCCGCGACCTGAACCACCAGCCCTGCTGCATCCCTGCCGCCGCCAACAAAATCAGCCCAACCCCCAGCCATTGCAGCGGCGCCAGCCGATGCCCAAAGGCAACCCAATCAACCAGAATGGCCGCAATCGGGTAGATAAATGACAGCGCCCCGGTCAACGCCGTGGGTAAACGCTGAATCGCGCCATACAACAGCACGTACATCAAGCCCGTATGCACAATGCCCAAGGTCAGCAGGCTGCCGAGCGCCCCCGGCTCGCTCGGCAACCCGCTCGGGCGCACCCACAGCGCCAGCAACAGCACCCCGGTGCTCACCTGGATCAGCGCAATCAAATGCGGTGGCGTGCCGCTCAAGCGCTTGATGATCAGCGCGGCGATGGCGTACAGCAGCGCCGCCCCCAACGCCATGGCAATGCCGACCAGGTACTCACCCCCGCTACCCTGCGCGGTGCCATGGGCGCTGACAATCGCCAGCATGCCGGCGAAGGCCACGCTAAGCCACGTCAGCTTGGCCACGGTCAGCTTCTCACCCAGAAACAACGCCGCCAGCCCCACCAGCATGAACGGCTGCACGTTGTACACCGCCGTGCCGATAGCGATGGAGGCGCGCGAATACGAGGCGAACAGCAGCAACCAGTTACCGACAATGGCCACACCGCTGGCGATGGCCAGTAACAACGCGGTACGGCTTATTACCCCCGGTTTCAAATAACCCAATAGCGCGCAGACCACCAGCAAGGTGGCCGCGCCGAACACGCAGCGCCAGAACACCACCTCGGTTACTGCAAGCCCCGATGCCAGCACGAACCAGCCAATGGTCCCGGAAATCAGCATGGCGGCAATCATTTCCAGCGAACCGCGGCGTAGCGAATTGTCCATCTCACACCTCCGTAGACGATGGGCACAGTATGCGCAGCCGCTAACGGCACTCTCCAGCGGATAACCAAGGCGTATTACAGGTTCTGCCTTTACTATCAAGGCAAACCCCTGCCATCACCTTCGAGGCAACCATGACCGACGATATCGACCAATTGCTGATCAACGCCCTGATGGAAGACTCGCGTCGCTCGCTCAAAGCGTTGGCGCAAATCAGCGGATTGTCTGCACCCAGTGTCAGCGAGCGCCTGCGCCGCCTTGAAGAGCGCGGCGTACTGCGCGGGTACACCGTGGACATCGATCCGCGCTGCTTTGGTTACCAGTTGCAGGCCATCGTGCGTATCCGTCCTTTGCCTGGGCAGTTGCAAGAGGTGGAGCGGCAGATCATTGCCATCCCCGAGTTCACCGAATGCGACAAGGTTACCGGTGAGGACTGTTTTATCGCCCGCCTGCACGTGCGCTCGATGGAGCAGTTGGACACCTTGCTGGACCGGCTCAATACGTTGGCCGAAACCAATACCGCAATCATCAAGAAAAGCCCGGTCAAGCGCAGGCTGCCGCCAATGGCCTGAGCCTGTGCCGAGCGCAAACTTGCGCCGGCCAAATCTTGTACACAGAAATGTCACCTTAGGTGCCATTTTTGTGTGCACTCACAAAAGGTAACGCCCCATTAAGTTACACGGGATTTATGGCCAAATCTGACCGACCACTCAGTTAACTGAACTAGACAAAAATAAAACCTGTTTTATCGGTCAGATAATAAACATTGATATTCATAGACTTATATTAATAAAAACGGATAACCAACTCAGCAACCCTAACAACTTGCACTCACGCTGGCACGGAACTGGCTTTTGTGTGTTCATGTTTTGTATACACGTTGAGCAAAACATAAATACACAATAACTCGCAGCGTCGCCCTGAAACGACCGCTGCGCCCAGAACCCAGTGATGCCAACGCCTGCACCGACGAGATGGCGAGCCCGTGCGCCAGCGCCCGCTCATCGCAGTCACGCATCAGGAGCCGCCGGAATGAGTAGCAGCGTCGACCTTGCCCCTGAACTTTCCGTTGCCAGCACCCACCCCGCCAGTACTACGCTGGAGGGCCAACCCGCGCCGCTCGAACTGAGCCCGCGCCTGCACAACCGCGACCTGGCACCGACCAAGAGCGAAGGCCGCCGTTGGGGCGGCTACAGCATCTTCGCGTTGTGGACCAACGATGTGCACAACATCGCCAACTACTCCTTCGCCATGGGCCTGTTCGCCTTGGGCCTGGGCGGCTGGCAGATCCTGCTGTCGCTGGCCATCGGCGCGGCGCTGGTGTACTTCTTCATGAACCTGTCCGGCTACATGGGGCACAAAACCGGCGTACCCTTCCCGGTTATCAGCCGCATCGCCTTCGGTATCCACGGCGCGCAGATTCCGGCACTGATCCGCGCGATCATCGCCATCGCCTGGTTCGGCATCCAGACCTACCTGGCGTCGGTGGTGTTGCGCGTGCTGCTGACCGCCATGTGGCCGCAGGTCGCAGCCTATGACCACGACAGCATCCTTGGGCTCTCAAGCCTGGGCTGGGTGTGCTTCGTGTCGATCTGGCTGGTGCAACTGGTGATTCTTGCCTATGGCATGGAAATGGTGCGCCGCTACGAAGGCTTCGCGGGGCCGGTGATTCTGCTCACCGTCGCAAGCCTTGCGGTGTTCATGTACTTCAAGGCCGATGCACGCATCGCCTGGTCGGTGGCCGAGCCGCTGACGGGCTACGAGATGTGGCGCAACATCTTTGCCGGCGGCGCACTGTGGCTGGCCATCTACGGCACCCTGGTGCTGAACTTCTGCGACTTCGCACGCAGCTCGCCCTGCCGCAAGACCATCCGCGTCGGCAATTTCTGGGGCCTGCCGGTAAACATCCTGGTATTCGCGGCCATTACCGTGGTGCTGTGCGGCGCGCAGTTCCAGATCAACGGCCAGATCATCGACAGCCCGACGCAGATCGTCGCCAGCATCCCTAATACCGCGTTCCTGGTACTCGGCTGCCTGGCCTTCCTGATCGTCACCGTGGCGGTGAACATCATGGCCAACTTCGTCGCCCCTGCGTTCGTGCTCAGCAACCTGGCGCCACGCCACCTCAACTTCCGCCGCGCCGGCTTGATCAGCGCCACCCTGGCGGTACTGATCCTGCCATGGAACCTCTACAACAGCCCGCTGGTGATCGTGTACTTCCTGTCCGGCCTGGGTGCCCTGCTTGGCCCTCTGTACGGCGTGATCATGGCTGACTACTGGCTGCTGCGTAAGGGCTGCATCAACGTGCCGGAGCTGTACAGCGAGAACCCGGCCGGCGCCTACCACTACAGCCGCGGCATCAACCTGCGCGCCGTCGCCGCCTTCTTGCCGGCCGCACTGCTGGCCATCGTGCTGGCGCTGGTGCCGCACTTCCACAGCGTCGCGCCGTTCTCGTGGCTGATCGGTGCCGGCATTGCCGCCGCCGTCTACCTGCTGATTGCCCCGCGCAACCGCCATTACCTCGATGTGAGCGGCGAATGCATCGCCGTCGACCACAGCAGCCATTGATTTGCGGAGCTTTGCCATGCGTATTCTGATCGTCAACGTCAACACTACCGAAGCCATTACCGAGGCCATCGCCGAGCAGGCACGCCGTGTCGCAGCGCCGGGCACCGAGATCGTCGGCCTGACGCCGTGGTTCGGTGCCGAATCGGTGGAGGGTAATTTCGAGAGTTATCTTGCAGCCATCGCGGTCATGGACCGCGTGCTGTCCTACGACCAGCCGTACGACGCGGTGATCCAGGCCGGCTACGGCGAGCACGGGCGTGAGGGCTTGCAAGAGCTGCTCGATGTACCGGTGGTGGACATCACCGATGCCGCTGCCAGCACCGCGATGTACCTGGGCCACGCCTATTCGGTGGTGACTACCCTGGACCGCACCGTGCCGCTGATCGAGGACCGCCTCAAGCTTTCCGGCCTGTACGATCGCTGTGCTTCGGTGCGCGCCAGTGGCCTTGCGGTGCTGGAGCTTGAGGCTGACCCGCAGCGTGCGGTACAGGCCATCGTCGAGCAGGCCGAGCGCGCCGTGCGCGATGACAAGGCGGAGGTGATCTGCCTGGGCTGCGGCGGCATGGCCGGGCTTGACGAGGAGATCCGCCAGCGCACCGGCGTGCCGGTGGTCGACGGCGTGAGCGCGGCGGTGACCATTGCCGAGTCGCTGGTGCGGCTGGGGTTGAGCACCTCGAAGGTGCGCACCTACGCAACGCCCAGAGCCAAGAAAGTCGTGGGTTGGCCGATGCGCCTGGGGCGCTGAGGCCTCCAGCCAAACCCAAAACGACGCGGTCACCTGTAGGAGCGGCCTTGTGCCGCGAAAGGGCTGCGCAGCGGCCCCGGCGATTTGGCTTGCGGCCAGGATTCGGGGCTGCTGCGCAGCCCTTTCGCGACACAAGGCCGCTCCTACCAGGTAACCGCGTGAAGCCTGAGCCTCACGTCGGGCAGGCTTTCGATCCGCCATCGAGCTGCTGGCGCACATTGCGGCTGAGCAGCGTGGCCTTGCCGTCGTGCCAGGTCAAGGTGAGCACATACAAGGTATCGAAGTCATCGCCGCTCCAGTCTTCGGTGATCACCCGCTCCTCCCCCAGCGCCTTGCCCGCCACCGTATTGATCAGCTCTGGCAGGTAACCGTGGGACCAGGCGGTGTAAACCGTTGCATTACGATACTTGTTGCTGAGCAGCTCATCGGCCAGTGCGTCAGTGTCGTTGGCGCTGTAGTCGATGTTCACCGGCAGGCCCAGGCGAATTGCGCTGGGGGTGATGGTCATCAGCGGGCGAATGTAGCTGTAGCGCAGGTCCTGGCTACCTTCTTCGACATGCCGCGACGGGTTGGCGGCGAACACATAGTCGGCATCGCCGAAGCGCTCGGGCAGTACGGTCGCCAGGTCCAGCGCACGGTTCAGGCCCTGGCAGTTGAGCTGGCCCAGGCCTTCACCGGGTTTTTCGGCGTGGCGCAGAAACACCAGGGTCTGCGTGCCATCGACTGGTTGCGCCCGGCTCTCGACCACGACCAGTGCCGGTGGTATGGCGGCGCAGGCGAGGGCCAGACCAAGCAGCAGGTGGCGGCGGCGCAGGAAAGTCGGCAACTTCATGGGGCAGGCTCTTGTGGCAAACGGTTCTGAGTCCCCGCCACCACGCCCTGCCGCCAACGGCAAAGCCCTCCTTGAGTGAATCGCCGTCCCTGGCAGCGAGTGAGGGTCAGAGTCCTCCCGGCGCATTTGGTTCATCCCTGACCTTGCAGCCCAGGCTGGCGGCGCCTAATCTGCCCACTTTTTGCCAGCACGGACGCCCATCATGCCCAACCCGTTTCATCTGCTCGCAGGCCTTGGCCTGTTTGCGCTAGCCCTCCCCGCCTCAGCTGGCGACCTGCCGCTGCGGGTATTCCAGGGCACCCTCGATGGCCGCCCGCTGGAAGTCGCGCTTTACCATGGCAAGGACACCCTGAGCGGCTACCTGCTGGAGCGCGACAGCCAGCGCGTCACCCTGTTCGAGGAGACGCCGTGGCACCCCGACGAGGGCGTGCTGCTCAACCTCATGGACGACCCGAAAATGCCCAGCGCAACCCTGCAGCTGGCGCCGTTTCGGCTGGACGCGCCCTATCGCATCCAAGGCGCGCGCATCGACCTGCGTGACCGAACCCGGCAGGCGGTGAAGCTGCAGGACTCGATCCTCTTTCGCAGCGACCGCGACCGGGCCTGGGACGGTGAACTGCAGCAGCCCGATGCCGGGCCGCGCATGAGCGTGCGCGTGCACGCCAGCAAGCCCGTCGACACCGCCGTCGGCACCATCGACCGCATCACCGTGCATGACCTGCAAAGCGGCCAGGACCTGGCGCCACTGGACAACCTGCAACTGCAATTCGACGGCAGCCGCAGCCTGACCTTCGATGACTACAACAACGATGGCGTCATCGATTTCAGCGCCTGGGTACGCGAGGCTGAAGGCGCACCGAAGGTTCGCCAGTACTTCCTGTACCAGGCCGATACCCAGCGCTATGAGCGCTGCGAACCGCTCGAACAACTGGCCCAACGCGGCGACCTGCGTCATTCGCAAAACGGCCCGATTCAGGTGCTCACCGGGCGGCGCTTCGACACCAGTACCGAGCAGTGGGAAACCTGGCAGTTCGAAGGCCCTCGGCAACTGACCCAGACCAACAGCTTCGAGACGAGGTTCTGATGCGTACCCTGATGCTTGGCCTGGCATTGCTGCTAGGCGCTACACCCTGCGTTCAAGCCAGTGTGATGATCTACGAAGGCACCTTGGGCAAGGCGCCGATCACCTTGGTGCTGAAAAACCAGAACGGGCAGATGGAGGGGGTGTATGCCTACACTCGCTACCGCACGCCGATCCGCCTGAAACCCACCACTGCCTACCACTACGACCGCATCGCCATGGATGAACTGGACAGCGCCGGGCTGCCGAGCGCAAGGCTGCACTTTGCCTCGAACCAGTTTTCCCGGAGCACCCCGGTGCTTGAAGGCACCTGGACGGCCTACGCCACCAGCAAGCAGTTGAAGCTGTCATTGCACCTGACCGGCGAGCTGCGCAGCGACGATGCGTTCCCCAAGGGCGCAACCCTTGCCGTGCTGCAGGCGCAGTCCAGCGAGCGGTTGTACTTCATGTTGCCGATGGAAAAGTCATGGATGCCCATGCGCGAGATTCTGGTCATGGACAAAACCAGCGGCAAGCAGGTGCAGGCGCTGGATGTCGCAGCCACCGGGTGTATCGCCGATGGCCTGGACGCGGTGCAGGTGCAGCTCAGTGGCGGGCGCTTGCAACTGGTGGTGCCGCCCACCCGAGGCTGCCTGGGCAAAACGTTCGAATGGAACGCCAGCAGCCGCCAGTTCGACGCCGCCAACTGAGGGCTCGCAGCGCTTAGTCGTCGCGGGTGAGCACTTCGAGCAGTTCGATTTCGAATTCAAGGTCCGAGTTCGGTGGGATGGAGCCCACGCTGCGCTCACCGTAGCCCAGATGCGCAGGCACTTTCAGCCTGCGCTTGCCGCCAACGCGCATGCCCATCAGGCCGAGGTCCCAGCCTTTGATCACGCGGCCGCTGCCGATCACGCACTGGAACGGCTTGCCGCGCGACCAGGACGAGTCGAACTCGCTGCCATCGGCGAGCCAGCCGGTGTACTGGGTGGTGATCAGGGCGCCCTTGACCACGGCTTTGCCGTCGCCTTCGTGCAGGTCAGTGATGTGCAGCTCGTTGTCCATGCGCAGTTTCCAGGTGGGTTGCGGGGGCGTCGTTTTCTCAGGAATAGCCAACATTGGCAAGTGCGCAGCAGCGCGGCCTAGCCATGAACCTGCGTCAGCACCCCTTCACCGGCAAAAAAGCGCTGCAAGTTAAGCAACACCAGGCCCACCGTATCCCGCGCAGCCTCCGGCGACTGGCCGGCTACGTGCGGGGTAAGCACAGTATTGTGCAGTGCCCGCAGCGCCTCGGGCACTTGGGGTTCGTCATCGAACACATCCAGCGCGGCACCGGCAATCACGCCCTGCTGCAACGCGACCACCAGCGCATCGGTATCCACCACGCTGGCCCGGGCAATATTGACCAGGTAACCCTCAGCGCCCAGCGCCTCAAGAACCCGAGCATCCACCAGGTGCCGCGTACCAGGCCCCCCGGGGGTTGCCACCACCAGGATGTCCACCGCATCGGCCAGGTGCAGCGGCGTGTCGTACCAGGTGTAGGCCACATCTGCGCGCGGGGTGCGGCTGTGGTAGCTCACATTCATGTCAAAGCCTTGCGCGGCCCGCCGGGCAATGGCCTGGCCGACTGCGCCAAGGCCAATGATGCCCAGGCGCTTGCCGCTGACCGAAGGGCTGATCACCCGGTTCCACTCACCGCGCCGGGTGCTGGCATCGGCACGCGGGATGTCCCGTAGCAGGGCCAGCAGCAACGCCATGGCATGGTCGGCAACAGGGCCTGCGTTGGCGCCAGCGCCATTGGTCACGATGATGCCCCGGGCGGCGGCGGCAGCCAGGTCGACCTGCTCGTAACCGGCGCCGATCACGCAGATGATCTGCAGCGCAGGCAACGCGTCGATTTCGGCAGCGGTCAGGCCCAGCGGGCCACGGGTGAGCACGGCGTCGATCTCGCCGGCATGCCGGGCGATGGCGGCGGCGCGCATTTGCGGCGACGGTGCGCGTATCAGCCGGTAGCCGGCCTGTTCCAGCAAGGGCAGGTAATCGTCGACGGTTTCGACCAACACCAGGACTGTCTTGTGCATGCCACCTCCGGCTCCATGTGAACCGGCATTATGCAGAGGCTACCCGGCGGATGCCATCGCGGCCCAGGCTTGGGGCTACTGGGCGAAGGCGCGGCCCAGGCCGCCCGGCACACCGCTGCTGTCGGTGTCCTGCCATGGGCCATTGGGGCTCAGCGACCAGCTCCAGCCGCTGTTCCAGCGGTAGTAGGTGCGCTGGCGATAAAACGTGTTGGGCTGCTTATCAAGCACGTACACACCCAGCTTCGGGTCCCAATGGCTGGCGCCGCCCGGTGGCGGCGCAAAGCTTGCCGAGGTGCGCGGCATGGGCTTGGGGATCGCCGCCGGGGTGCTGGGCTTGTTGCTCGGCAGCGGCTTGACCACCGGCCCCTGCGGGGTTGGCGTGGTTTCAAGCGGCGGCAGCGGTTCGCGCTGCGCCGGCTGGTGCACCGTACACGCGCTCAGACCCAATGCCAGGGTAATCAGGGTCAGGCGGACGGTGCTGTTCATGGCGGCGCTCTCTTATGAGTCTGGGCTGTCGATGGTCAGGTGCTGGGTGGCCTGGGTCGCGGTGGCCAGCGGCGCGCTTTGCGCTTTCCATTCACCTTTGGTGGGCTGCCCGGCACGGGAAACGCGGGCAACAAGTTGGACTTCGCTGAAGTCTGACAGTTTCATCTGCGGCATCATCGCGTCGGCATCCGACAGCTCCACCTCGATGGGCAACTGCGCCACTGTCACCCGCTTGGCCGCCAACGGCATCGGCGGGCCATTGCTGGCGCGGGCAAAGATGAACACGGTGTCGTCAGGGCGCACCTTGCCCTTGAGTTCGGCCGCCAGCTCAACCCGCACTTTCAGCCGCGCCGTGGCAACCACCTTGCCGCCGCCAGCCTTGAGTTTGTCGGCGGCGCGGTCGATACCGCCCTGCAGCGCGGCGCGCGAGGCGTCGCCCTCGGGCAGTTGCGCCAGCAGGCGCTGCCAGTAGCCGATGGCTTCGTCGAAACGCTCACCCTCGAACGCGGCGATACCGCGCAAGCCCAGGCTGGTGACCTCGTTGGGGTCGGCCTTGAGGGCTTCATCGGTCAACGCCTGCAACTGCGCCGACCACTGCTTGTCAGCGGCAAAGTACTGCGCCTGAGCCCATTGTCCAAGCAGCTCGGGCTGACGCCCCGCCAGCGCCACGGCGCGCGCGAACGCCTTGGCCGCATCCGCCGGGCGCTGCTCGGCCATATAGGCGCGGCCCAGAAAATACACGCCCTCGGCCGAATCCGGCTGGGCTTGCACGGCGCGCTCAAGGCGGGCGGTCATGTCCTGCATGTTCTTCGGCGCGCTGGCAAATTCCTGGGTCAGGGCGACTTTGTCTGCCGCACCATAGTGCAGGTACAAGCCCAACGCCAATGCCGGTACCAGCACTGCCGCCAACAGCGGCACGGCCTTGCCGAGCTGGCCCTGGCGCGCGGCATCGTCGCGCTCGGTGTCGGCCAACAGCTCACGGGCAGCCTCATCACGGCCCTTGGCCAGTTGCTCGGCATCGAGCACGCCGGCCGCCTGTTGGCCGGCAAGCTCGGCTACACGCTCTTCATACAGGGCAACGTTCAGTGCGGTACGGTCTTGCTCGGCCTGCTGGCGGCGCCCGCGCAGGATCGGAACGAGCAGAAACGCCAGGGCTGCGAGCAGCAGCAGGCCTGCGCTAAGCCAGAAATCAGTCATGGGAAGCTTCTTTGTTGAGCAATTTGGCAAGCCGCTCGCGTTCAGCGGCGGACAGTTCGGTGCCATCGTCACCCGCAGGCCCACGGCGGCGGCGCACAATCAGCGCCAGCACCACGAAACCACCGGCCAACAGCAACCCCGGCCCGAACCAGAGCAGCCAGGTGCGCCCACTCAAGGCCGGTTTGTAGCGTACGAAGTCGCCATAGCGGTCGACCATGAAATCGACAATTTGCTGGTTGCTCTGGTTTTCGCCGAGCATGCGGAAGATTTCGCGGCGCAGGTCAGCGGCAATCGGGGCATTGGAGTCGGCGATGTCCTGGTTCTGGCACTTGGGGCAACGCAGCTCTTTGGTAAGTTGCTGATAGCGCTCGCGCTCGGCTTCATCGCGGAACTGATAGGTGTCGATGGCCGCATGGGCCATGCCGGCCAGGCCAAGCCCCAGCACGGCGGCGGCAAGCCAACGCTTCATGGCCGCGCCTCATCGACCAGGCCCTGGTACAAAGGCGCCAACTGCTCGCGCCACACAGTGGCATCGACCACGCCGACGTGTTTGTAGCGGATGATGCCCTTGGCATCGACCAGGAAGGTTTCCGGCGCGCCATATACACCAAGGTCCAGGCCCAGGGTGCCCTGCGGGTCGGCGATGTTGAGCTGGTACGGGTTGTGGAACTCGGCCAGCCATTTCAGCGCCGCGGCGCTGTCGTCCTTGTAGTTGACGCCGTGGATCACCACGCCCTGCCCGGCCAACTGGTTCAGGTAGGGGTGCTCGACTTTGCACGACGGGCACCAGGTGCCCCACACGTTGACCAGCGACGGGCGGCCAAGCAGGTCGGCCTGGGTCAGGCTGCGGTCACCCTGCACCGTCTGCAGGGCAAAGGCGGGGAACGGCTTGCCAATCATCGCCGAGGGCAGCTCATCGGGCTTGAGGAACAACCCTTTGTACAGAAACACGGCCATCAGCAGGAACACTGCCAGTGGCACGACCATGATCCAACGCTTCATGCCGTTGCTCCAGACACGCCCAGGGCCTCACGCACCCGGGTCTTGACCTTGACGCGGTAGCGCCGGTCGCACGCCGCCAGCAGGCCACCCAGGCCAGTCAGCAGACCGCCCAGCCAGATCCAGCGCACGTAAGGTTTGATATGCAAGCGCACAGCCCAGGCGCCGTTTGCAAGCGGCTCGCCCAGTGCCACATACAGGTCGCGGGTAAAGCCTGCATCGATACCGGCTTCGGTCATCATCGACTGCTGCACGGTGTACAGGCGTTTTTCCGGGTGCAGCACCGACACTTCGCGGCCATTGCGCGAGACCCGAATGGTGCCCCGATCAGAAATGAAGTTCGGCCCCTCGAAGTGCTTGGCACCCTCGAACAGGAAGTGGTAACCGCCAAGCTCGACGGTTTCCCCTGGCGCCATGCGCAGGTCGCGCTCGGCACTGTTGTTGCTCGACAGCACCACACCCAAGGCGCACACCACCAGCCCCAGGTGCGCCAACTGCATACCCCAGTAGCTGCGGGTCAGGCTGCCGATACCCTTGGCCAGGCCTTTGTGGCGGGTTTTGTCGAGAAGGTCGCGCACACCACTGAGCACCACCCACGCAGCCAGGGCAAACACACTCAGCGCCGGCCAGTCGAAGTCATCCAGCAGCAGGCCGGCCAGTGGTGCCAGCACGGCGCTGCCGATCAGCACCGGGGTCAGCATGCCCGCCAGCCACTTGGTCGGCGTGTCCTTCCAGCGCACCAGCACGCCCACGCCAAGCACCAGCATCAGCAATGCCATCAGCGGCAGGAACAACGCGTCGAAGTACGGCGGGCCGACCGACAGCTTGGCCCCGGTCAGGGCATCGAGCACCAGTGGGTACAGCGTGCCGAGCAGGATCATCGACGCGGCCACCACCAGCACCAGGTTGTTGGCCAGCAGCAGCGTCTCGCGCGACCACAGGGCAAACCCCACCTGGCTCTTGACCACCGGCGCGCGCAGGGCAAACAGGGTCAGCGAGCCGCCGACCACGAACAACAGGAAAATCAGGATGAACACACCACGCTCAGGGTCCGCGGCAAACGCGTGCACCGAGGTCAGCACGCCGGAGCGCACCAGGAAGGTGCCCAGCAGGCTCAGCGAGAACGCGGCAATGGCCAACAGTACGGTCCAGCTTTTGAACACGCCGCGTTTTTCCGTCACAGCCAGCGAGTGGATCAGCGCCGTGCCCACCAGCCAAGGCATGAACGAGGCGTTTTCCACCGGGTCCCAGAACCACCAGCCGCCCCAGCCCAATTCGTAATAGGCCCACCACGAGCCAAGGGTGATACCCACCCCCAGAAACGCCCAGGCGATGATGGTCCACGGCCGCGACCAGCGCGCCCAGGCCGCATCCAGGCGCCCGCCAAGCAGCGCCGCAATGGCAAAGGCAAAGGCCACCGAAAAGCCCACATAGCCCATGTACAGCATCGGCGGGTGGACGATCAGGCCGAAGTCCTGCAACAGCGGGTTAAGGTCACGGCCATCGGTGGGCACCTGCGGCAGCAGGCGCGCGAACGGGTTGGAGGTGATGATCAGGAAGCTCAGAAAACCGACGCTGATCATGCCCATCACCGCCAGCACGCGGGCCAGCATCACTTGTGGCAATTGCCGCGAGAATACCGACACGGCGAAGGTCCAACCGCCAAGAATCAACGCCCAGAGCAGCAGCGAGCCTTCGTGGGCGCCCCACACCGCGCTGAACTTGTAGTACCAGGGCAAGGCGCTGTTGGAATTGCTGGCGACATACGCCACCGAGAAGTTGTCGGTCATGAAGGCGTGGGTCAGGCAGGCGAAGGCGAACGCCAGAAACGCGAACTGGCCCCACGCCGCCGGGCGTGCCAGCCCCATCCACAGGCTGTCGCCCCGCCAGGCGCCAAGCATCGGCACCGTGGCCTGCACGGCGGCAAAGCAGATGGCCAGGATCATCGCCAACTGGCCGAGTTCGGGGATTACCAACGCAGCGTTCATGGCTTGGCCTGCGCGTCGCTGGCGGCCTGGGCGCTGTCGTTGAGCGCCTTGGTCACTTCAGGTGGCATGTACTTTTCGTCGTGCTTGGCCAATACCTCATCGGCCACCACCACACCTTCGGCGTTGAGCTTGCCCAAAGCGACGATGCCCTGCCCTTCGCGGAACAGGTCGGGGAGAATGCCGCGGTAGGTAATGGGCACCGACTTGCTGTAGTCGGTCACCACAAAACGCACATCCAGCGAATCGCCCGAGCGCTGCACAGAGCCTTTCTCGACCATGCCGCCTGCGCGGATGCGGGTGTCCAGCGGCGCTTCGCCGTTGGCGATCTGGGTCGGGGTATAGAACAGGTTGATGTTCTGTTGCAGGGCGCTCAGGGCAAAGCCAACGGCCACGCCGACACCGGCCAGCAGGCCGAGGATGATGAACAGGCGTTTCTTGCGCTGCGGATTCACGGTTTGCTCTCCCGGCGCAGACGTCGCGCCTCATGTTGCAGATAGCGACGACGAGCGCGCAGAGGCAGGTCGACATTCAGCGCCAGCACCAACAGGCAGAAGCCATAGGCCGACCAGACGTACAGGCCATGGTGGCCCATGGCGAGGAAATCACTGAAGGAGGTGAAGCTCATTTGGTTTTCTCCCGCCCAAGGCTGTTCAGCACTTCTTCCTTGACCCAACTGGCGCGTGCTTCGCGCTTGAGCACCTCAAGGCGCATGCGCATCAGCAGCACCGCGCCGAAGAAGCAGTAGAAGCCCAATGCAGTGCACAGCAGCGGCAGCCACATTTCGGCGGGCATGGCCGGTTTTTCGGTCAGGGTGAAGGTGGAGCCTTGATGCAGGGTGTTCCACCACTCCACCGAGTACTTGATGATCGGTACGTTGATCACCCCGACGATGGACAGCACCGCACAGGCCTTGGCGGCGCTGTCGCGGTTGCTGATGGCAAGCCCCAGCACGATGATGCCGAAGTACAGGAACAGCAGGATCAGCATCGAGGTGAGCCGGGCATCCCACACCCACCAACTGCCCCAGGTCGGCTTGCCCCAGACGGCGCCAGTGACCAGCGCGATGGCGGTCATCCAGGCGCCGATGGGCGCAGCGCAGCGCAGGGCGACGTCGGCCAGTTTCATTTTCCACACCAGGCCCACCACGCCGGCCACCGCCAGCATCACGTAGCAGGACTGCGCCAACATCGCCGCTGGCACATGGATATAAATGATGCGGAAGCTATTGCCCTGCTGGTAGTCCTGCGGCGCGAAGGCCAGGCCCCAGACCATGCCGACCAGCAACAGCACCGCGGCGGCAACGGCAAGCCACGGCAGCATGCGGCCGCTGATGGCATAGAACCATTTGGGCGAACCCAGTTTGTGGAACCACGTCCAGCTTATTTTCATCAGGGTGTATCCAGGGTATTGGCCGGGCTGCGGTGCCCGAAACTCGTTATTCGCCGACGCTGATCTTCAGGCCGGCGGCGATCGCAAAGGGTGCAAGTGTCACGGTCAGGGCAGTCAGGCTGGCGAGCCAGAGCAGTTGGCCGGTGGCGGGCATATTCTGCAACGCCGCCTGCAACGCTCCACTGCCCAGGATCAATACAGGGATATACAAAGGCAGAATCAGTAGCGCCAACAGCAACCCGCCTCGCTTGAGCCCAACGGTCAAGGCAGCACCCACCGCGCCCAGCAGGCTCAGCACCGGGGTACCTAACAATAAAGAGGCTAGCAGCACGGGCAGGCAACTGGCCGGCAGGCCCAGCATCAACGCCAGCAACGGCGCCAACAATACCAGCGCAAGGCCGGAAAAGATCCAGTGGGCAAGCACCTTGGCCAGCACCAGCATGGCCAGCGGATGCGGCGACAACACCCATTGCTCAAGGGACCCGTCCTCGAAATCGCTGCGAAACAGCCCATCCAGCGAGAGCAGAACGGCCAATAGTGCTGCCACCCACACCAGCCCCGGCGACAAGGTTTGCAACAATTGGCTTTCCGGGCCGACCGCCAGCGGGAACAGCGCCACGACGATGGCAAAGAACACCAGCGGGTTGGCAAGCTCGGCCGGGCGGCGAAACAACAAGCGCGCTTCACGGCGCAACAACAGAACAAATACGCTCATGCCGCCCATTGCCCCAGGTTCAGTTCACGGTAACCCGAAGGCTTGAGCTCCAGGCTGTGGTGGGTGGTCAGCACGACCGTACCGCCCTGCTCGCAATGCGCAGCCAGGTGCGCTTCAAGCTGCGCCACGCCTTGTTTGTCCAGGGCGGTGAACGGTTCGTCGAGAATCCACAGCGGCGGGCTGTGCAGGTACAAGCGGGCCAGCGCCACGCGGCGCTGCTGGCCGGCAGACAAGGTGTGGCAAGGGACGTCTTCGAAGCCGCGCAGGCCTACCGCTTCCAGCGCCTGGTAAATGACTTCGGTGCTGGCGGGCTGATGCAGCGCGCATAGCCAGGTGAGGTTTTCTTCGGCGCTGAGCAGCTCTTTGATGCCGGCCGCGTGGCCGATCCACAACAGGGTACTGGCCAAGGCATGGCGTTGCTCGGCCAGTGGGCTGCCATTGAATAGAATGTGCCCCTCGGTCGGCTGCATCAGCCCGGCCAGCAGGCGCAACAGGCTGGTCTTGCCGCTACCATTGGGGCCGGCGATCTGCAGCATATCGCCAGGGCGCAGTTCAAGGTCGAGGTGCTCGAACAGCAGCCGCCAGTCGCGCTCGCAGGCAAGGTCCACGGCTTGAAGATGAAGGGTCACGGTATCGCCTTATGCTGTGTCGGGTCACCGTCGCTGGCGTCTTCATCGCGGTTGCACGCCAGCGCCAATGAGCCCAGTGTCTCAAGTCGCTCCACGCACTGCCGTTATACTGGCAGGCGGGCGGGCGGCATTATTGCACGGGTGCCCCGCTGCCACGAGAGCTGGTTCGACAGGTTGTATACAATCATGACTGAAATCAATAGTCTCGGCGCACAAACTGCGCTAAGCGCACCAGCAGCCAAAGCTGCCATGACCGGCGAGCTGCTGCGCCTGCTGCAACCGCAACCGGTGGTCGCCAACGGCGAGACGGCGCGCGCCGAGGTGATGTCGTTGCGCCAGGTCGGCCAGGACTTCCAGATGATGCTGCGCCTGACCCAGGGCAACGGTGCCCAGTTGCAGGTGCAGGCCAGCTCCAGCAGCCCTTTTCCGCTGGGCAGCCAGATCAGCGTCACGCAAACCCAAAGCAACGAACTGGCGGTGCTGGTGCAGACCACCAGGGCCAACAACGTAGCCACGCTCACCCGCCTCGATACCAGCCAGACCCCGGTGGGTACCCTGCTGCAAGGCAAGGTCGTCACCACCCAGGCGCTTGCGCAGACCCCAGGTGAGCCGGCCAGCTACCGCTCGCTGGTGACGTTGCTCAACAGCAGCCAGGCCGGCGCTACGCTGACCGTCGACAGCCCGCGGCCGTTGGCGGTAGGCAGCCTGCTCAGCGCCTCGGTACAGGGCGACCAGTCATTACGCTTTGTACCGCTCAGTGGCCGCCAGGACCAGTTGGCGGTCGCTCAGCATTTGCTCAACCAACAAAGCCAGCAGGCTTCCCTGCCGGGCCTGCTGGCAGCACTGCAACAGACGGCGCGCTCGCCCGACACTGGGGCCGAACTGCGCGCCAGCGCCGAGCGCCTGCTGGCGGGCCTGCCGGACGCCCGCCAGTTGAGTGACCCAAAAACCTTGGCGCAGGCGGTGAACAACAGCGGTGCGTTTCTGGAAGCCAAGCTGCTCGGTGGTTTGGGCAGCTCGCTTGCGCCGGACCTCAAGGCACAACTGCTGCGCCTGATAACACAACTGCCAACCCCCCCGGGCGGCATCGCGGCGAACCCGGCGCTGCTCGCCAGTGCCCTGCCACAGGCGTTGCCCGGCTTTGCCCGCAGCGCCCTGGGCATGCTTGGCCAGGTGACCCCACGGCAACAACCCGGCGCTTTCCCGCTGCCCTCGCGCCTGCTGCAAAGCCTGGAAGACGAAGCAGACCTGCAGCAGTTGCTGCGCCTGGCGGCCAGCGCGGTTTCACGTCTGCAGAGCCACGCCCTGTCGAGCCTGCAACAGACCGGCACCCTGGAAAACGGCAACCTGCAAACCAGCTGGCAAACCGAGGTGCCCATCCGCCACGGCCAGGAGTTCGTGCCGTTGCAGCTCAAGCTGCAACGTGAGGAAACCCCCGAGCAGCAAGCTGGCCGCGAACGTGCCCGGGATGACCACGATGCGCTGGCAGCGCTGTGGCGCATCGAGCTTGCCTTCGACCTGGCCCCGCTCGGCCCGCTACAGGTGCAGGCGCAGTTGGCACAGGGGCGCCTGTCGGGGCAGCTGTGGGCCGAGCAGGAACGCACGGCGCGGCTCATCGACAGCCAACTGAGCGCCCTGCGTGAGCGCCTGCTGGCCCGTGGCCTGGATGTTGGCGACCTGGAATGTCACCCCGGCACCCCGCCACAAGGCCCCCGGACGCGCCTGGAACAACGTTGGGTGGATGAAAACGCATGAAATACACGCAACCACGCCAGGCCATCGCCCTGAGCTACGACGGGCAACAGGCCCCGACACTCAGCGCCAAGGGCGACGATGAACTCGCCGAAGCGATCCTGGCCCTGGCCCGCGAGCACGAAGTGCCCATCTACGAAAACGCCGAGCTGGTGCGCCTGCTGGCGCGCCTTGAGCTGGGCGAGCAGATCCCCGAAGCGCTGTACCTGACCATCGCCGAAATCATCGCCTTCGCGTGGCAACTGCGCGGCAAGGTGCCAGCAGGCTTTGACGACAGTGCCCCGTCAGCGCGCGACGTTACTCCCGGCAAGCTGCTGCTGCCACCCCCGAGCGATATGTAGCCCCCGCCGCCTGCCGATTGGTTGACCCTCTGGCCTTTCCCCTTCTGAAAGGCCCTGCCCCATGCAATCGATCCCGGAAAACAACCTGCACCTGGTGCGTGCAGCCCTGGCTGACTTCCCGCGCCCGGACAGCCTCGCCGAAAGCGTGCTGACCGAATGGCTATCGGCCAAAGGTGTGAACATTTCGGCCAACGACATCGACATTGTCACCTTGCGCTACCAATCCGACCCTTCAGCGCAAAAGCCCGCTGGGCATCCCAACCAGGCGCTGATCCGCCAGAAGATGACCCTGGTCGAAGCGATGCTGGGCAACTGGCAAGGCGAAACAGCCGCAGGCTATGAAGGGTTTCACTATGGCGACTGGGCAGGCATCGAGCCTGACGGTATCCTCACCATCGTCAGCCAGCTTGAGCCACCTGCGGCGCTTTCGAACACCTCCGGCTACCTGGTGTTCAACGGCCTGTATCGACGCACACAGCCGCAGGTCTACAGCGCGCAGACGCGCGTGGACATTCGCGCCGAAGACTTCCAGGCGTTCATCTGGAAGCAGCACTTTCACCACCTCTACAAACATAGCTTGGACACCTACTGGAAAAAGAGCCAGGCGCTGTATCAACGTGCGATCAAGATCAACTTCATCGCGGCGGCCAACCGCCAGGCGTTTGCCGGCACCCTGAGCCTGGCCGGGCGCATGATGGTGTGGCAAGCCGCAGGCCTGGTTTCCATCGATATGCAGCCGCTCAAAGCGTCGATGCTCAATGTCTATGGCTACCACTCGACTTCGATGGTGCTGCTGGAGCGCGAGTCAGGGCACTGCGTACTTTATGTACCGGGTAACGCCTCGCCGCTCCACGAGTTCAGCAGCCTTGCCGTGATGAAGACCTGGTTTGCCGAACAGTGCCGCGACAGCCGTCGGCGCGAGGTGCTGTTGCACATGTTTTCGCCCGCCGACTGGCCCGACGGCCTGGACTTCAGCGGCCTGCGTACAGCACTCGCCGGTCTGGGCCTTTTCCCCGAGCCGCACCGTTTCTCCCCAAACCACCCCGGCTTTGCCACGAGTGGCGTGTGGGACCCGCAACACATGATCGACTACAAGTCGGACAAATACCTCGAACCGATCACCAGCGACCTTTTCGAGTACCTCACCCTGCGTCACCTGCAACGCTCCTATGAGGACGCCGACGCGCTGATCACCAGCAACCACGAAATCGATAAATCGCGCTGGAGCAGCTATCTCAATGCGGCGGTAACCCTGCTGCTGCCGGTGTGCATGGTGCTACCGGAACTGACCCCGCTGCTGGCCGTCGGCGGATTGATCCAGTTCAGCCTGGGCATGGACAAGACGGTAAACGGCAAGACGCTGGACATACGCACCGCAGGCGTCAACGAGCAGGTTTTCGGGCTGTTCAACGCCTCGCAGTTGCTCGGCAGCGTCGCCGCGCGCCCCGACATGCTGTTCCGCTACTGCCGCCCAGGCTTTGTCGCCAGCACCCGTATCACCGAGCTGGTCGGCAGCGCAGTGCAACCTCCCGAAGTCAACCTGTTGCCAGCTGAAACGGCCTTTCGCGAGGACGTAGTGGTGTCCTCCACCTTGGTGTCGGCACTGGTAGCGCGCATCGACGAAAACCTCGGGCACCGCTTTGCCGCTTGGATCAGCGAGAATGGCCAGGTTACCAGCGAATGGGTGGAGTATGACTACGTCAATGACTGCTTCATTCGCATCAGCGACCAGGACCTTAGCGAGCCACCACGCTGGATAGTCAGCGAGCACAGCACCAGCGCCCTGGCGCGGCTGGCTCAAACCGACCGCACCGTTACCGATGAACAACGCATGGCTACCCTGCGCGCGCTGGGCATTGACCTGCGCTTGCCAGTGGACTTCGGCCAGTACGAGCGGTTGGTGCGCACCCCCATCGAGCGCCTGATTTCAAGCGTCTGGGTTGGCGATCGGGTGATCCAGCCGGAGTATCTCGCCGCCCTTGAGCACAACAGCACGGTGCTCAAGGGCAGCGGTTTTCGCTACCAGCTGTTGTTGTCGGGGCAGTCGTCAGGCATTTACCAGCAGAACATCAACCTGCTGCGGGCTCGTGCCCATGGGTTGAAGGTGCTGAACCTTGAAGAACAGGGCTTTTTCACCGAGTTCAAGGCATCGCCCTATTACCCTCAATATCAGGCAGCCATCATCGGCAACGGCGGCGGCGCGAGCAACTTCAGTTCGGCCACCGACATTCTGCGCTACCGGCTGCTCAAACATTATGGCGGTATCTATATGGACGCGGACGACCGCCTGCTGGCAGCCAGTGCACCCAGCCAGCCGCCACTGGCCAGTGCACCACTGAGCACCACCACCGATGGCTTGCTGCTGGCAGCGCCGGTGTCCAACGATCAACTGGGCATGTACATCAAGTACAACATCAGCCTGATCGGCAGCCATGCGGGCAACCCGACACTGGATGCCATTTCCGACGAAATTCTCAAACGCTATGGCAGTGCCGGAGATTTCTACCTGCAGCGGCCGGACTACCTCGACGACCCGGTGGGTTTTGACGCCTATGCCCGCAAGCTGAGCCAACTGACCGGGCCTGGCGTGTTCAACGATGTGATCGACCAGCACCTGCCATGGCTCAAGCAACTGCGCGAACTGTGTGTACTGCTGGTTTCACCGGTACATGACATTCATTCGGCGATGAACCTTTCGGCGTTCAGCCGCGCCATCCGTAACAACGTCCCTTTGGACCAGGTTGCCGAAATGGGCCATGCCAACAGCTGGAAATTCACCTGACCCGGCAGTTTTGGGGGACACAGTCATGTGCAGGCCTGCTCCGGCCTGATCGCAGGCTATCTCCTTGTGGCGAGCGGGCTTGCCCGCGTTGGGCTGCGCAGCAGCCCCTTGGGTTTTCAGGGCTGCTGCGCAGCCCAACGCGGGGCAAGCCCGCTCGCCACAACTCTCTATCATTTCCCACAGGATTGGGTCCAACCAGCAAGGTTGCGGTTGAACATGGCCTCTGTGGGAGCTGGCGATTGCCTGCGATGAGGCCTGCACAAGCTTGCACAAAACCATAGAGTCGCCCCAGCGATAGTTGTGGCGAGCAGGCTTGTCCCGCGTATAAACGCCACACCCGCCGCGAGCACAGGTTAACCTTCAGTTAATAAGCCCCGGCCAGCATGGCCTCACTCCAAGCGTGACAAAGGCGTCGACATGCGTGTTTTTCTGATCTTGCTGACACTTCTGCTATCCGGCCCCCTGCAGGCCAACCCGTTTGCGGTCAAACCGGACTTTCTGCCGGTCGAGCAAGCCTTCGTGCTGACCCACGACCGCCTTCCTGACGGCCAGATGCGTCTGTTCTTCCAGATTCAGCAGGGTTATTACCTGTATCAGAAACGCCTCAAGTTCGACGGTATCGAACCCAGCCAGCAGCCGCAGTTGCCCGAGGCCGATAACCATCACGACGAGTTCTTCGGCGACAGCGGTGTCTACCGCCAGCAGCTTGAACTGCTGATCCCCGCCAGCGCCACAGGCGAGCTGCGCCTGGGCTGGCAAGGCTGTGCTGACGCAGGTTTGTGCTACCCACCACAAACCACGGTCATCGACCTCGGCGGCAAGCCGCCGGCCACTGCCGAGCAGGCCAGCGATCAAGCCCTGGCCAGCGGCCTGCAACAAGCCAGCCTGGCCTGGAGCCTGTTGGCATTCTTTGGCCTGGGCCTGCTGCTGGCGTTTACCCCTTGTTCACTGCCGATGCTGCCGATTCTGGCCGGGCTGGTACTGGGCAACGGCGCCAGTGCTCGCCGCGGCTGGCTTCTGGCCGGCGTCTATGTGCTGAGCATGGCGCTGGTGTACGCCGCACTGGGGGTGGTCGCCGCGCTGCTCGGCGCCAGCCTGCAGGCCTGGCTGCAGCAACCCTGGCTGCTCGGCAGCCTGGCTGCGCTGTTCGTCGCCCTCGCCCTGCCGATGTTCGGCGCCTTCGAGCTGCAATTGCCCGCTGCCCTGCGCGACCGCCTTGACCGCGCCGGCCAGGGCACCCGTGGCGGCAACCTGTATGGTGCGGCGCTGCTTGGAGCCTTGTCCGGGCTGCTGCTGGGCCCCTGCATGACGGCGCCGCTGGCGGGCGCCTTGCTGTATATCGCGCAGAGCGGGGATGTGTTGCAAGGCGCGCTGGTGCTGTTCAGCCTTGGCCTGGGCATGGGCCTGCCGCTGCTGTTGCTGGTTACCCTGGGCAACCGCTACCTGCCGCGCCCTGGGGCCTGGATGAACGCGGTCAAGGGTGTATTCGGCTTCGTGTTCCTGGCCATGGCGCTGTATACCGTGCGCAGCCTGCTGCCAGCGCCCCTGCTGTTGGCCCTGGCCGGCGCCTGGCTGATCGCCCTGGCATGGGCCGCCTGGCTTACCCTGCACACCCGCCCCGTACTACGCGTGCTGCCAATGCTCGGGGCGTTGTGGGGCGGCCTGTTGCTGATCGGCGCCGCTGCCGGGGGCAACGACCTGTGGCAGCCACTGCAACCTTTCGCAGGCAACGGCCCCCCTGCAACATCTGCTGCAAAACATGACGCTTTCACCACCGTCAGCACTCCCGCCGCCTTGCAGCGTGAGCTGGACGCCGCCAAGGCCCGTGGCCAGTGGGTGCTGGTGGACTACTACGCCGACTGGTGCGTGGCCTGCAAGGTCATGGAGAACGAAGTCTTCGCCCGCGCGGACGTGCAAGCGGCGCTCGATGGCGTGCACCTGCTGCGCCTGGATGTCACCCTGGATGCCCCCGACAGCAAGGCCTTGCTGCAGCGTTACCAGGTGCCCGGCCCGCCAAGCCTGGTCTGGGTCGGCCCGGAAGGCGACGAGCGCCGCGCCCGGCGCATTACGGGTGAAGTGGACGCTGCCACCTTCCTGCAACACTGGGCCCAGACCAGGAGCCAAGGCTGATGCTCACCGTCACCCTGGGGCCACTGACCATGGCCTTGAACCACTTGCTGCTGCTGGCAGCCCTGGGTATCGCCAGCCTGGTGGGCTGGCGCGTGGCCAAGCGTGGCGGCGAAAACCCGGAGTCGGCGCTGTTCAACCTGTTCCTGCTCGGGGTGCTGTTCGCCCGCGCAGGCTTCGTGCTGGCCTACTGGCCGATGTACCGCGATGCCCCGCTTGAAATCATCGACATCCGCGACGGCGGCTTCTCGCTGTGGAGCGGCCTGCTGGGCATGGCGTTGGCCACCGCCTGGCAAGGCTGGCGCCGCCCTGGCCTGCGCCGCCCGCTGGGCTGGGCGCTGTTCAGCGGCGGGTTGTTCTGGGTGCTGGCAAGTTTTGCCAGCCACCTGTACAGCAAGGGTACCGAACTGCCGGCCTTGAGCCTGCGCGACAAAAGCGGCCAGGCGGTTGCCTTGCACGCCTACAAAGGCCGCCCGCTGGTCATCAATATCTGGGCCACCTGGTGCCCGCCATGCCGACGCGAAATGCCGGTGCTGCAACAAGCCCAGCACGACTACCCAAATGTGACGTTCCTGTTCGTCAACCAGGGCGAAACGCCCGAGAACGTCAGCACCTTCATGGCCACCACCGGCCTGATGCTGTCCCACGTGCTGTTCGACGGCACCGGCGAGCTAGCCCGCACGGTTGGCTCCATGGCCCTGCCCACCACGCTTTTCTACAACGCCGACGGCCGCCTGATCGGCAGTCATCTGGGCGAGCTGTCCCGGGCCAGCCTGCACCGCGCCCTGGAGCCGTTCGAAAGCTCGCCCGCCCCACAAGGACCCTGACATGCGCTTCAAAGCCCTGCTGCCCCTCACCGTTGCCCTGCTCGCCGCGCCCCTGCTGCACGCCGAAGAACTGCCCAAGCCAATCCAGCAACTGCAAGCCAAGGGCGCGGTGATCAAAGGCAGTTTCGATGCCCCCGACGGCCTGCGCGGCTATGCCGCCGAGTACCAGAACAACGGCATCGCGCTGTACCTGACCGCCGACGGCAAGCACGTGCTGGTGGGCAGCCTGTTCGACGCGAACGGCCAGGACCTGAGCGCCGAGCCTTTGCAAAAGCTGGTCTACGCGCCGATGAGCAAGGCCATCTGGGCAAAAATGCACAACAGCGCCTGGATCGCCGACGGCAAGCCTGATGCCGCACGCATCGTCTATGTATTCAGCGACCCGAACTGCCCGTACTGCAACATGTTCTGGCAACAGGCGCGGCCTTGGGTCGAGTCGGGCAAGGTGCAGTTGCGCCATATCATGGTCGGCATCATCCGCCCCTACAGCCCTGGCAAATCAGCCGCCTTGCTGGCTGCCAAAGACCCGGCGGCTGCGTTGCAGGCCCACGAAAAGGCCGGCAAGGGCAGCACGCTCAAGGCGCTCACCGCGGTGCCGCAAGCTGTGCAGGAAAAGCTTGAGCGCAATGCGGCGCTGATGGAAGAACTGGGCCTGGCAGCGACGCCTGCGATCTTCTACCAGGACGAGCAAGGCAACGTGCAAAGCCAGCAAGGGGCCCCGCGCCCGGAAATGCTCGGGGAGATTCTCGGCAAGCGCTAGCAGCCGTGAGGCCTGGCCGATGGCCAGGCCGCTATCAAGGCAGGTCGGGAACCGCGTATCGGCGAAGCAGCCACACATCGGCGACATCGCACTCCGGGTAAACCCATTTGCTCCAGTTGTTCACCAACCAGTCGTGTCGTACCCCCCGCGAACGCGTTGATTCGCACTCTTCGGGCAAACGCACCAGCACAAGCCCTGCCTTGTGGCCGGTGGTGACCACAAGTCCGAATTCAGAGAAGTCATCGGGCATGCTGACCAGCATCAGGTCCACGCAAGCCTCATGTGGCCACTGACCGGCAAATCTGAAAACACAACCAGACGCCAAGTCGTCCGTGGGCCCTTGAACAAACTTTTCCATGCTCAGCGCCATTAACTGGCCCGCCCTCTCAAAGCGTGTAGGGGTAAACGGAATACTCCGTTACCAGTTGCCGAACTTCATCGTCATATTCGCTGCCGTTATCTTGCTCAGAAGCGTCAATTTTGCGCTTTACCAATTCGGTGTAGGCTGGCGGTAGTGCCGCAAACACCTTGGCCCAATCCTCCCCATAGCCGTGCATCGCCACGAGCTTATCCAGCGAGCTGTTGATCAACGGGCTTGCCGCATACGTCAGTGACTGTGCATCGGCGCAGTCGAACTTCAAATACAGAATCGCCTTGATCAAGGCATTCGCCTCTTCCCTCGACAACATCGGCACATCCTCGGCATTCATAAATCACACCCTCTTGAAGCCACCTGCACATCGGTCAGGCGCAGGCGCGTTTCGTAGTCCAGTCCGGACAGGGTCGAGTAGGGGTTCTTGCCCGCAAACAAGACATCCTTCAACCTCAGGTTCCCGGCATGTATATATTCCAGCCTGCTCGACAGGCTGATATTGGTTTTCTGTACCGAATCGACCTTGAAGATAACCGCGTAGTCGCCACGCCCCTTGTGAATGGGGTTGTTGATGAGAATATCCCGATAGACATCATCCGGCGTCATCAGCAGATCGGTGACATAGACTTTACCGCTGGCGTTGGCCTTGAGCACCCCGCTGTTCATGACACCCTCAAACCCCGCCTTGTTGGTGTAATGGATGAAGATATCTTCGGCGGTAAGCCCAAGCGGGTCGACCCAGGCAAGCGCGTTAGGCCCATAGAGGTATGGGTTGCTGCCACCCGCCAAGCCAATCGGATCCTGCTGGGTAAAGCGCCCGATATCGGGGTCATAAAAGCGGAACGTGTTGTAATGCAGCCCCGTCTCGCGGTCCAGATACTGGCCCTGGAACCTCAGGTTCTGCTGGCGGTTCTGCCCCGGTGCGTGCCATTCCTCACGGCTGTTACCCCAGGCCTGGTAGTCACTGTGCCAGACGCTCTGCCCTTGCTCATCGGTCAGCTGTTCAGGCAGCCCAGCCAGGTTGGTGTGGAAGTAATACAGCGCCTCGTGCCCGGGTGCGCCGTCGATACGGGCCAACGGCTCGTGGCTGACGGCGTCGCGATAAAGGTAGAGGCTCGGCTTGCCGTCCTGCACCTCTTGCAGCAACCGCAGCCCTTGCCAGCAGAACGTGGTCTGGCTCAGCGGCTGCCCATGGCCTTCGCGGTACAGCCGCTTGTGGGTGCGACGGCCCAGGGGGTCGTAGCTGAACTCGACCCGTTCGCTGATCTGCCCACGCTGCTGATGGACGCAGATCAGCCGGTGTTCGGCGTCGTATTCGAAGCGCTGAACCAAGCGGCTGGCGCTGCGTTTTTCACTCAGGCGGCCGAAGGCGTCATACCGGTAACGCTTGTCCTGATACACGGTGACCCGGTTATGTCTGGCCGCACCACCCTGGCCAAAGCCATCAAGCAGGTTCCCGGCCTTGTCATAGCTGTAGTGCTCGGTGAGGGTGCTGCCAGGCAACTGGCGGATCAAACCATGGATGCGCTCGGTGGGCCCGTGGTCGTAGCGCACCGTGGCTTGCAGGCTGCCATCCCCCCGCGCGGTGGCCTGCAAGCGGCCAATTACCTCGCAGGGTTCGACACTGCCGCCCACGCCAGGCCGCTGGGTCTGGGTCAGGACTTCGCCGATCAGGTTATCGGCATCGTCGTAGCGGTAGTCCTTCTGCAATAGCGGCAGCGTTGCAAGCGTGGCGTCGTCAGGGTGCAGGGCCTTTTGCAGCAGACGCCCGCAACTGTCGTAGCGGGTGCGGGTATGCAGGCGCCCCTGGGTACGCAGCACCTCGGCGTGCAGCTCGTCGCGCTCGAAGTCGCAGATCAGCCGCCCATCGAGGTTGATCTGGTGCAGATGGCCGCTGCCGTAATGCAGGTAATTGATGCGCCGCTGATCCGGCAAGGTCAGGGTTTGCAGGTTGCCCAGTTCGTCGTGCTGGTAATGTAGCTCGCCATCGGCGCAGGTTTCGCCGACCATCTGACCGAGCAGGTCGTAGCTGAATGCCAGACGCTGCGGCTCGCCCTGCACGCCGGTGAACGTGACCGACAGCAGGTTGTCTGCCTGGTCGTAAACATAGGCGGTAGTGCCATCAGCGGTCTGCTTGCGCAGCACGCGACCGGCGCGGTCGTAGTGGTAATGGCGGCTCTGCACCGCAGCGTGCGGCTCAGGCGCGCTGCCAGCAAGCGGCGGTTCCACCGTGCTGGCTGGATGCAGGTCACGCTGGATCAGGTTGCCGACAGCATCGTAGTGGTAGCGCTGCCCGCCGCCATCCAGGTTGCGCTGGGCGCTCAGACGGTCGCGGGCATCCCATTGAAAGCGGTATTGCTCACCGTTTTCGTTCTGCAGTTGCAGCAAACGGCCGTAGGCGTCCCAGGCAAAGCCGAGGTTCAAGCCCATGGCATCGACTCGCCGGGCCAGGCGCCCGCGAGCGTCGTATTGCCACTGGGTGACGTGTTGCGCAGGGTCGGTATGGCGCAGCAGCCGCCCGCCAGCATCGACCAGGTAGCTGTCGACCCGCCCGTCCGGGCGCACGCATTCAAGCAGGTGCCCACGCGCATCGAAGCGATATCGGGTGCGCGCCCCCTTGGCATCGTAGACATCGCTCAAGTGGCCGCGCTCGTCATACACGTAGCGCGTGCTGCGCTCGGAGCAATCCTGATAGCCGCACAACTGGCCCCGGTCATTCCACTGCAGGCGGCGGACCTTGCCCTGCGGGTCTGTGCTGTGTTGCAGGCGACCGCGCTCGTCGTAGGCCAGTTGCGTGCTGCGCCCCAGCGGGTCGGTATCGCGCACCAGGTTGCCGCTGCGGTCGTAATTGAAGCGCCGGGTGCGCCCGGCGAAGTCGGTAACCTGCAACGGCAAGGCCCAGTGCTCGGTGTAACGGATCAGCTCGCTACGCCCCAGCGGGTCCTCAACGCTGACCAGCCGCCCCAGATCATCGTAGCCATAACGCCATTGGGCACCTTGCGGGTCGATGCTGGCCAGCAGTTGGCCGTTGACCACCTCTTCTTGCCAGCGATGCCCGAGCGGGTCGACATAGGCCAACACCTCGTGCAGCGGCCCCCACTGGTAATGCTCGCGCCGGCCCAGGCTATCGACCACCTCGGTGTGGCCGGCGGCGAGGTCATAGCTGAAGCGATAGTCTTCACCGTCATCACTCCAGTGCCGCACCACCCGCCATTCATGGTCGGGCTGCGGTTCGAGCAACGGCGGCAAACCCGGCATTGGCCGGGGCTGGGTGGCGTAGCGTTGCCATTGGTAGTGCAGTTGTGCGCCACTGCTCAGCGTCTGGCTGGCCATCAAACCATCGCTTGTGTAGGCAAACTGCCGCAACACCTCGCCAGCGGGCCCGCGCACCTCGCAGAGTTGCCCGCCAGGCGTGTGTGCGTAGCTCACCAGCACTTCATGGCGCAGCACTTCAAAGTCGCTGCCGGGGGCCAGGTACAGCCTGCGTATCTCGCTGACCCGGCGCCGCTGCGCGCCCCCATAGCAAAGCTCGACCGCCGTGCGCCCGAAGGTGTCCGCCAGATACTGCAGCCGGCCCTCGGCGTCGTACAGCACTTCTATACGGTTACGGTTGCGGTCGCCCACTTGCACCAGGCGCGAGCGGCGCGCATCGTGCGGGTCGGTCTTGAACACCTGGTACTGGCCGCTGTAGATGTCCTCGACCACCGTAATGCCGTGGTCTTGATGGAAAAAGGCCAAGCCGTCCAGGCTGCTGACGAACGCGCTGCCCAATTGCAGGCGGCCCAGTTCGATGCGAATGCCTTCTTCGTCGATATACACCCACAACTCGCCACCCTCGGGGTGGGCGACCCGCTCGATACGCACCTCGAACGGCACGCTCCAGCCCTTGCCGAACACGCCGTCATCACGCAGGTCGTTGCTGTCGTAGCGCCGCGCCCAGTCGATGGGCAGCAGGCCCGGCAGGCTGAAGTCCAGATCATTGCCACCGTCGAGCAGCTTGGCACCACTGGAAACGACCACCGGGTGGCCCTTGCAGCGGGGGATTTTCGAGGGCGGCCGGGGCGCTTTCTTGGGTTTGGGCCGGGCCTTGCCGCCGCGACGAGTCAAGAGCATGCCGGCCACCAGGCCGATGATTTTCGCCGCTGCGCTTTTGCCGTCGCGAATGTCGCGCACCGTGAGTGTTGCGCCACCAATACGCACATCAGGCGAAAACGTCATGCCGATGGGGCCATCGCAGGTGCTCTTGTCGCCTACCCGCGCAGCCGGCTGGCCGTTGATGAAGACCTTGTCCGAGCCTTGGGCGACGAACTGATCCGGCGCCGGCGGGTGCTTGCTGCACTTGACTGTATCCTGCATCGCCTCTATTGCACCGGGCGCCGCGGGGGTGGTCACCGGGGGGTTGAAGATGCTGCGGATTTCCTCGGCAAGGCCCACGAAGGGCACCAGCATGCCGGCCGCGACCATGGCGTAACTGCCGATGTTTTCCAGAATGGACGGCTCTTCTGCGGGGGCGGGTTGCGCGCCGGCCGGGCCGGGCATGCCCGCGGCGCGCGCGGCAGGCTTGCCGTTGATGCGGGTATCGGCGGAGCCGCTGCTGACCGTGCCGTAGGGCTCTGGCGGGAACATCGAGTTGCCGACCCAGTCGCTGAAGCCGCTGATATGCTCGCCAATGCTTTTGTCTTCGCCAGCCGGCAGCATGGCGGCGGCGCTGACCATGGCACCGGCGATCAAAGGGGTGAGCAGGGTTGCTGCGCCGCCGGTACCCACCACGGCGACGACTGCGCCGCCGATGGCAGCACCGACTGCCGCGACGGCCACGCCATAGACGACAGCCTCGACCAGGCCACTGACCAGTTCGGCGGCCAGCGGCGGGTGCAGAATGAGATCGCCCTCACGGGCGGCGTGCAGGCTGTCGTCCATGAAAGCTCAAGTCCTTGCGCGGTGGGGCTGTGAAGCGGCGCAGATTAGCATCGTGGGCATCAGCGGCACATGGTGGCGAAGTGCCAATAAGCGCTATCGCGGCCGGGCTCGGTCTTTGTAGGAGCGGCCTTGTGTCGCGAAAGGGCTGCGCAGCAGCCCCGGCGATTTTGCTGGCATCCGAAATACTGGGGCCGCTGCGCGCCCCTTTCGCGACACAAGGCCGCTCCTACAGGGACCGCGGCGCATTCAGTGTTGCTCTGCCCCGCCTACAGCGCCTCCAACTCCGCCATCAAATCGCTCAACCGGTCCACCTTGTCTTCATCCAGCGCGCTGTCCTGCAACCCGGTCACATACACCGCCAACTCCTCCACCGTGCTGCACTCGAACATCGCACGCAGCGGCACATTCAACGCCAGGGCCTTCTGCACCCGAGAGGCAATCTGCGTGGCCAGCAGCGAATGCCCGCCAAGCTCGAAGAAGTTGTCGCGCACACCCACGCGCTCGGCCTTGAGCACATCGGCCCAGATGCCGGACAACGTCTGCTCAAGCTCGTTGCGCGGCGCCAGGTAGGCCTGGCTGTGCTGGCCGCCGATGTCGATGGCTGGCAGGGCCTTGCGGTCCAGCTTGCCGTTGGCGTTGTGCGGCAGGCGTTCGAACCAGCCCCAGTGCAACGGCACCATGTATTCGGGCAAGTCCGCACGCAACCGTTGCTTGAGCTGATCGAGCAGCGCCGAATCGGCGTTGATGCCCTGATGCGCTACCAGGTAGCCCACCAGGTGCTTGCCATTGACACCCTCCTGCACGCCCACCGCTGCATCGAGCAGCTCGGGTTGCTCGTGCAGGCGCGCTTCGATTTCGCCAAGCTCGATGCGATAGCCGCGAATTTTTACCTGGTGATCGATCCGCCCGACGTATTCCAGCACCCCGTCAACGCGGCGCCGAGCCAGGTCGCCGGTGCGGTACAGGCGCTCGCCTGGTGCGCCGAACGGGTGCGGAATGAATGCCTGGGCCGTACGCAGCGGGTCACCGACGTAACCCCGGCCAACGCCCGTGCCGGCGACGCACAGCTCACCGACCGCGCCCAGCGGCACCAGCGCCTGGTCCTCACCCAACAGGTACAGGCGGTTGTTGTCGGTCGGGGTGCCGATCGGCAAGTAGCTGCCTTCGGTGGAGGCAGCATCGACGCGGAAGAACGCCACATCGTCCGAGCATTCAGCCGGGCCGTAGGCATTGACCAGGCCGATATCGGGGTAGCGCTGCAACCACTGTGCAGCCAGCTCAGGCGGCATCGCCTCGCCGGTCGGCAGCATCCAGCGCAGGCCGTCCAGCGCCTGATGGTCGCTTGCCAGCATGCCCTGGATCAGCGACGGCACGCTTTCCAGCACGGTAATGCCGGTGGCCTGCACATGGGCCAGCAGGCCTTGCGGGTCGTGGGCAATGGCGTTAGGCACGATCTGCACCGTGGCGCCGAACAGCGGCGCGGCAAGGAACTGCCAAACCGAAATATCGAAGCTCTGCGAGGCGGTCTGGGCGATGACGTCTCGCTCGCTCAAGGCCAGGTAGGGCTGCTTGCTCAACTGGTTGTTGAGCATGCCGCGCTGCTCGACCATCACCCCTTTGGGCAGGCCGGTGGAGCCGGACGTATAGATAACGTAGGCAAGATTATCCGCGCCGCTGTAGATGCCGGGGTTGGCGCTGGCCACATTGCTCGCCTGCACCTCTTCCCACACCAGCAGCCTCGGCCGTACCGCGCCAGCCACTTCATCCAGCAACTGGCGCGCCTGCTCGGCGCAGGCCGCTGTGCACACCAGCACCTGCGTGCGGCTGAGCTCGACGATGCGTTGCAGGCGCGCCGCTGGCAGTGCCGGGTCTAGCGGCAGGTAACCGGCGCCGGCCTTGAACGTACCGACGATCATGCCCAGCAAGGCCAGCCCGCGCTCGGCCAGCAATGCCACCGGCTGGTCGAGCCCGACGCCGGCTGCAATCAAGGCGTGGCCGAGGCGGTTGGCGGCAAGGTTCAGGCCTGCGTAATCGAACGATGCCTGCTCGCAACGGGCGACAGTGCGCTCGGGGTGCGCCGCCACCTGTGCTTCGAACAGCTCGACATAGCTGCGTTCGAGCGGATAGGCATGCTCGGTGCGGTTGCAGTCTTCGAGCAGGAAACGCTGCTCGTCCGCGCCCAGCAGCGGCAAGTCGTTGACCTGGCCGTCGAAGCCTTGCACCAGCGCCAGCAACAGGCGCTTGAATTCGCCCAGCAGGCGCTCGACCGTGGAATAGTCGAAATAACGCTGGTCGAACGACAGGTGCAGGCCAAGGTCATCGCCTGGGTAGCACACCGCCGTCAGCGGGAAGTTGGTGTGGGTGCGGCCGGAATCGGAGCTGGCGTTAAGGTGCTGGGCATGGTCGAGCACAGCGCTTTCAACCGGTGCGTTCTCAAACACGAACAGGCTGTCGAACAACGGCTGGCCCTTGGGCAGCTCGCTGCATTCCTGGATCGCCACCAGCGGCAGGTACTCGTATTCGCGCAGTTGCATGTTGCGCTCGAGCAAGCCTTGCAGCCACTGGCGCACGCTGCGTCGTTCGCCCGGCTGCGGCAGCTCGACACGCAAGGCGACACTGTTGATGAACAGCCCGACCGTGCGTTGCATCTGCGGCAGGCTCACTGGCCGCCCGGCCACCGTTACCCCGAACACCACGTCGCGCTCACCGCTGCAACGTGCCAGGGTCAAGGCCCAGGCCGCCTGGGCGAAGGTGTTGACGGTCAACTGATGGGCCTGGGCCAACTCGCGCAGGCGCGCCCCTTCAGTGGCGTCGAGGCGGGTGTAGCAATCGCCGACCAGCATGCCATCGCCAGTGTGGTCATGGCGCAGCGGGCGGTCGCTTGGGATTGCCGTGGCGCGTTCGAAACCGGCCAGGTTGTCCTGCCACCACTGGCGCGCCTCGCCCAGGTCCTGGCGTTGCAGCCAGCCAATATAGTCACGGTAGCGCGGCGGCACCGGCAACTGGGCCTGACGGCCCTCGCCGAGGGCCTGGTACAGCTCGAAGAAGTCGTTCATCAGCAGCGAACGGCACCAGGCATCGATGAGGATGTGGTGGTTGCTCATCATGAACCAGTAGCGCTCATCGGCAACACGCACCAGGCGCAGATGGAACGGCGCTTCGCGCAGCAGCTCGAAACCGGCCTCGCGTTCCTGCTTGTGCAGGCTTTGCAGGCGCAGCTCTTGCGCGGCTTCGTCCAGGCCACGCCAGTCCTGGTAGTCAACCTGGGTCTTGCCGGGTTTATGGATGATCTGCAGCATCGCTTCGCCTGCGTTCCAACTGAACGATGCGCGCAACGCCTCGTGGCGCGCCACCACCGCCTGCCACGCCTGGGCGAAGCGCTCCGGGTCCAGGGCGCTGTTGATGCGGTAGCGGTCCTGCATGTAGTAAATGCCGGTGCCGGGTTCAAGCAGGGTGTGCAGCAGCAGGCCTTCCTGCATGGGCGTCAGCGGGTAGACGTCCTCGATCTCGGCAGCCGGGATCGGCAGCGTGTCGATCTGCTCCTGAGTCAGTTGCGCCAGCGGGAAGTCCGACGGCGTGAAGCTGCCGTTGCCTTCGGCCAGGCAGTGGCCGACCAGCGCAACCAGCTCCTGGCGGTAGGCCTCGGCCAGCTCGGCAATGGTTGCCTGCTGATAACGCTCGGCGCTGAAGCTGAACCGCAGTTGCAGCGCGCCGCCGTACACCTGGCCATCGACGCTGAGCCAGTTCGGCAGCGGCGCATCCGGGTCGTGGGCCAGGCCTGCCGGTGCATCCAGTGGCTGGAACAACGCAGCGGCATCGAACTGCTGGTCGAACTGGCCAAGGTAGTTGAAGGTGATACGCGCCTGCGGCAGCGCCGCCATGCGCTCGCGCCCGGCTTCGTCGGCCAGATAACGCAGCACACCATAACCCTGGCCCTTGTGCGGCACCTGGCGCAGTTGCTCCTTGATGCACTTTATCGATGCTGCGCGGGCGGCATCGTCATCGCCCAGCTGGGGCGTCAGGCTCAGCGGGTAGGCATTGGTGAACCAGCCGACGCTGCGGGTCAGGTCCATGTCTTCGAACAACCCGTCGCGGCCATGGCCTTCCAGTTGCACCAGCACCTGCTGATCGCCGCTCCAGCGGCACAGGGTACGCGCCAGCGCCGTCAGCAGCAGGTCGTTGACCTGGGTGTGATAGGCGGCCGGGGCCTGTTGCAGCAACTGCTGGGTGTGCTGCGCGTCAAGCTCGATGGCCAGCGTGCGAGCATGCCGGTGCAGATTGCCGCCCTGCGGGTGATCGCAAGGCAGTTCGTGGCGCACGTTACCCAGCTGGGTTTCCCACCAGCCCAGCTCGTCGCGCAGCGAGTCACTGCCGGCGTAGGTGGCCAAGCGCGCAGCCCAATCGCCCATGCTGTGGGTCTTGGCTGCGAGTGTTTCGCCGCGGTACAGCGCTTGCAAGTCTTCGAGCAGCACGCGCCAGGACACGCCATCCACCACCAAGTGGTGGATGGCCAGCAGCAGGCGCTGGGCGCCCTCCCCGTCACTGACCAGTAACGCGCGCAGCAGCGGGCCTTCACTGAGGTCGAGGCTGCGCTGGACATCGGTGTACAGCGCCTGGCAGTCGGCAAAGCTGGCAACGGTTGCCGTCCACAGCAGCGGCTGAACGCCCGGCTGGGCGTACTCGCCCTGCCAACGGCCGTGCACCTGGCCAAAGCGCAGGCCCAGGCTGTCATGGTGCTGCACCAATGCGCCCAGCGCCTGTTCCAAGGCCTCGGCCTGCAGCGGCTTGCGCATCTCAAGCAGCACGGCCTGGTTCCAGTGTTGCGGCTGCGGCACATCGTTTTCGAAGAACCAGTGCTGGATCGGCGTCAGGCGGGTACTGCCATGGCGCGGCCCCTGCTCGATATCGCCCGGCGCATCGCTGTGGGTGACCACGCCTGCGAGGGTCTGGATAGTCTGGTGCTGGAACAGGTCACGCGGGGTGAACTGCAGCCCCAGCTGGCGCGCGCGGCTGACCACCTGGATGGACAGGATCGAGTCGCCGCCCAGCTCGAAGAAGTTGTCCTGCACACCAATGCGCGAAACATTCAGCACCTCGCGCCAGATCTGCGCCAGTTGCTCTTCCAGCGCGTTGGCCGGGGCATGGTAATGCTGGCGCGCCTGCGCAAGGTCCGGTGCTGGCAGCGCGCGGCGGTCGAGCTTGCCATTGCCCATCAGCGGCAGGCTGCTCAACAGCACCAGGTGCGCCGGCACCATGTAATCAGGCAGGTGCTGGCGGGCATCGGCCTTGACCGCTTCACGCAGCGCGGCCTGCGCCTGGCTGCCTTCGGCGGCCTGTTGGCACACCAGGTAACCCACCAGTTGCTTGCCGCCGGGCAGGTCCAGCGCCAGCACCACGGCCTCATCGACACTGGGGTGCTCTTGCAGGCGGCTTTCGATTTCGCCCAGCTCGATACGGAAGCCGCGAATCTTCACCTGCTGGTCGGCGCGGCCAACGTATTCCACCAGCCCGTCGGCGCGCAGGCGCACCAGGTCGCCGGTGCGGTACAACCGCCCGCCGTCGCGGCTGAACGGGTCGGCGACAAAGCGCTCGGCACTGAGCCCCGGGCGGTCGTGGTAGCCCTGGGCAAGGCCGGCCCCGCCCACATACAACTCACCGATGCCGCCCTGGGGCAACAGCGCCAGGTCCTCATCGAGAATGTAGCCGCTGCGGTTACCGATCACCCGGCCAATTGGCACGCTGCCGGCATCAGCAGGCAGCGTGTCGGGCGCCAGGCACGCCAGCGGCATGACCACGGTTTCGGTGGGGCCGTAGGCATTGAAGAACTGCTGCGGCGCAAAGGCCTGGCGGATGCGTTGCAGGTGTTCGCCAGTCAGCGCCTCGCCACCGGTGATCACCAGCCGCACAGGCAACTGCTCGCCACGGCCTGCAAGGTACTGGGCCAACTGGCTGCCGTAGCTTGGGGTAAAGCCAACAACCGTCACCTGCTGCTCGCGCACCAGTTGGCAGATGTCCTCGGCACCCCACTGGCCCTGGGCGCGCAGCACCACGCGGGCGCCGCACAGCAGCGGCACCAGCAGGCGCTCGCTGGCAGCGTCGAAGTTGATGGAATAGAAGTGCAGCTCGCAGTCGTCGCTGCGCATGCCGAACTCGGCGATCACCGCCTGGCAATGCATGGCGATCTCACCGTGGCTGACCACCACGCCTTTGGGCTTGCCGGTGGAGCCAGAGGTGTAGATCAGGTACGCCTGGTGCTGCGGCAGGTTGAGGTTGTCCAACGGCGCATCGCTGTAGCCACTCAAACTTGCGCCATCAGCTTCAAGGCGCCAGGTGGCGACACCGCTGGGCAGCTCGCCAAGGGTGTCGAGCAGCGCACCGTGGCCAATCAGCAGGCCCAGGCGGCTGTCTTCGATCATGTAGCGCAGGCGGTCCAGCGGGTATTCCGGGTCCAGCGGCACGTAGGCGCCGCCGGCCTTGAGAATCGCCAGCAGGCCGACCACCATGTCCAGCGAACGCTCAAGCGCAAGGCCTACCCGCACTTGCGGGCCGACGCCGCGCTCGCGCAGGGCGCGGGCCAGGCGGTTGGCTTGTTGGTCGAGTTCGGCGTAGCTCAGGTGGCGCCCGGCGAAGGTCAGCGCCAACGCCTCGGGGGTACGCAGGGCCTGGGCGGCGAACAGCCCATGCAGGGTGTTGTTCAGTTCGTAGTCCTGCTGGCCCTGCAACTGGCCGGCCAGCACCTGCTGTTCGGCCTCGGCCAGCATCGGCAGTTCGCACAGACGTTGCTGCGGGTTGTCCAGCAGCGCCACCAGCAACTGCTGCCAATGCTCGGCCATGCGCGCGATGCGCGGCTCGTCGAACAGGTCACGGCTGTAGGTAAAGCAGCAGCCCAGGCGGCCATCGAGGTCGGTGACTTCAAGGTACAAGTCGAACTTGGTAGCGCTGGCATCGTTGACCAGGTAGTCCACCTGCATGCCGACCAGTTCGCGACTTTGCTGGAAGGCCCAGCGCTGAACGTTGCACATCACCTGGAACAGCGGGTTGTAGGCGCTCGACCGCGGTGGTTGCAGCGCTTCGACCAGTTGGTCGAACGGCAGGTCCTGGTGCGACTGGGCATCGACCAGCGTGCCGCGCACCTGGTCGAGCAAGGCGGCGGCGCTCATCTGTCCGTCCAGCTCGCAGCGCAGCACCTGGGTGTTGAGGAAGGCGCCAATCAGGCCTTCGCTTTCCGGGCGCACGCGCCCTGCCACCGGCGCACCGATACGCAGGTCGCGCTGGCCGCTGTAGCGGTGCAGCAAGGCTGCCAGGGTCGCAGTCATGGTCATGAACAGGGTCAGGCCGCGCTGGCTGTTGAAGGCATGCACCCGTGCGACCAGCGCAGGGTCCAGGTCAAAGCGGTATAGCCCGCCACGGTGGCTTTGCACCAGCGGGCGTGGGCGGTCGGTCGGTAGCGCCAGCACCGGGTGCTCATCGCCCAGCCGCGTTTTCCAGTAGGCCAGCTGGCGTGCGCCTTCGCCGCCTTCGAGCCACTGACGCTGCCACACGCTGTAATCGAGGTACTGCACCGGCAGCGGCGCCAAGGGCGATTCGCGCTCATCGACGAAGGCTTCGTACAGCTCGCCCAGCTCGCGGGCAAAGATGTCCATGGCCCAGCCTTCGGTGACGATATGGTGCAGGGTCAGCACAAAGTAGTGCTCGCGCTCAGCGGCCTTGACCAGACAGGCGCGCAGCAGCGGCCCACGTTCCAGGTCGAACGGCTGGTGTGCCTGATCATCGGCCAGTTGCTGCAGGCTCAGCCCCCGAGCCTCGGCGCCCAGGCTGCTGAAGTCGTGCCATTGCAGCTGCAGGTTGGCGTCATCGGCCACGCATTGGTAAGGCTTGCCGCCGATGCTGGGGAAGGTGGTGCGCAGGGTTTCATGGCGCACCAGCAGGGCCTGCAAGGCACGCTCGAAGGCCTCGACATGCAGCACCCCGGTAAAGCGCGCCATGCCGCCGACGTTATAGGCGGGGCTGTCTGGTTCCATCTGCCAGAGGAACCACATGCGCTGTTGCGAATACGAAAGCGCTACCGCCTGGCGGCGGTCGACACGGGCGATCTCACCTTGCTGGTTGCGCGCACCGCTGTCGCGCAGGCGCGCCACTTCGGCGCAGAACGCACCCAGCTCGCTGGCGTCGAACAAGGCCTTGAGCGGCAGGTCGACATCCACCGCCTGGCGGGTACGCGAGACGATCTGCGTGGCCAGCAGCGAGTGGCCGCCCAAGGCAAAGAAGTCGTCGTTCAGGCCGACCTGAGCCAGGTTGAGTACCTCGCACCAGATCGCCGCCACCTGCTGCTGCAGCTCGGTTTGCGGCGCCACATGCTCGCGTTGTTGCCATACCGGCGCGGGCAGTGCATTGCGCTCGACCTTGCCGCTTGGGCCCAGCGGCATCTGCGCCAGGTGGATCAACTGCGCCGGCACCATATAAGCCGGCAGGCGCTGGCCAAGGGCGGCAAGCAAGTGGGTGCTCTGCTCGACCCCGCTGTAATAGCCGACCAACTGCGCCCCTACGGCATCGTGGTGGATCATCACCAGCGCTTGTTCGACGCCGGGCTGGGCCAACAGCACCGCCTGCACTTCTTCAGGCTCGACACGGAAGCCGCGTACCTTGACCTGCTGGTCGAGGCGCCCGAGGTAATCCAGCGATTGGCTGGGTACATGCCAGCGCGCACGGTCGCCACTGCGATACAAGCGCGCGCCATTGCCATCGGGTTGCGGCACGAAGCGCTCGGCGGTCAGCCCTGGGCGGCCCAGGTAGCCTCGGGCCAGGCCCGCGCCGCCCAGGCACAGCTCACCCGGCACACCCGGTGCAGACAGCTGAAACTCCTCATCAAGCACCCGGCACAGCACGTTGCCCAGGGGGTTGCCGATGGGTGAACGCACGCCGTCGGTGGCCTGGCAGTGCCAGTGGGTGACGTTGATGGCAGTTTCGGTCGGGCCGTAACGGTTGTGCAGCTGCACCTGCGGCAGCAGTTGCAGCACGCGGTCACGCAGCGCCGCGCTGAGCGCCTCACCGCCCGAGAACAGCCGGCGCAGGCTGCTGCAGTGGCCTGCCAACGGCTCCTGCACAAAGACCTGCAACAGCGGCGGCACGAAGTGCAGCGTGGTCACCTGGTGCTGCTGCACCAGTTGCGCGATGCGCTGTGGGTCGCGGTGCTCGCCAGGGCCGGCCAGCACCAGCTTGCAGCCGTTGAGCAACGGCCAGAAGCATTCCCACACCGAGACATCGAAGCTGATCGGCGCCTTCTGCATCAGCACATCGCTGTCATCCAGCGCGTATTGCTGCTGCATCCAGTGCAGCCGCTCGGCAACGGCTGCGTGGGTGTTGCCCACGCCTTTGGGCTGGCCGGTCGAGCCTGAGGTGTAGATCACATAGGCGAGGTTGTCGCCGTGCAAGTGCAGCCCCGGTGGCTGGCTCGGCCAGCTCTCCAGGTGCAACTGATCAAGCGCCAGGGCCGTGACGCCCGCCACCTGCGGCAGGCTGTGCAGCAGGTCGCTGTGGCTGAGCAGCAGCGCGGCCTTGCAGTCGCCGAGCATGTAGGCCAGGCGCTCGGGCGGGTAGTCGACGTCCAGCGGCACGTAGGCGCCGCCGGCCTTGAGAATGGCCAGCAGGCCGACCAACAGTTGCGGCGATCGCTCCAGGGCGATAGCAACGCAGGTGTCGGGGCCTACGCCTTTGTCACGCAGGTAGTGCGCCAGGCGGTTGGCTTGCTGGTGCAACGTTGCGTAGTCGAGTTGACCGCCTTGCCACACCAGTGCAGTGCGCTCGGGGGTCAGGCGCGCCTGCTCATTGAGCTGCTCGACCAGCAGCCGCTGGGGGGTCGGCTGCGGGGCTTGGCCCCAGGCGAGCAATTGTGCCTGGGCCTGGGCATCGAGCAGTTGCACCTCGCCCACCGCCAGTTGCGGCTGGGCGCTGACCTGTTCAAGCAAGGCCAGCAAGTGGCCGGCCAGGCGCTTGACCGTATTGGCCTCGAACAAACCGGCTGCGTAGTCGAAGGCCAGCGTAATGCGGCCTTGGTGGTCTTCTTCGCTGTGCAGTTGCAGGTCGAACTTGGCTTCACGGCTGTGCCAAGGCAGTTCCTCGGCAAGCAGCCCAGGCAGGCGGCGCAGCGCCGAAAGGTCGCGTTGCTGGTGGTTGAACATGACCTGGAACAGGCCTTGTTCACGGGCCTGCGGCAGCGCCTCGACTAGTTGCTCGAACGGCAGGTCCTGATGGGCCTGGGCCTCGAGCGTGGCTTGGCGAACCTGGCTGAGCAGTTGCGCGAACGGCAGGCGGCCATGCAACGCAGCGCGCAGCACCTGGGTGTTGATGAAGAAGCCCACCATGCCTTGGGTTTCAAGGCGCGGGCGATTGGCGTTGGGCACACCGACACGGATATCGCCCTGGCCGCTGTAGCGGTGCAGCAGCGCCTGCAGGCCTGCCAGCAACACCATGAACAAGCTGGCCTGCTGGTCGCGGGCCAGGCCCTTGAGGGCACTTGCCAGCGCAGCCGGCACCTTGACGCTGTGCCGTGCCGCAAGGTTGTGTTGCTGCGCGGCACGCGGCTGGTCGGTGCACAGGTCGAGCACCGGCAGGTCATCGCCAAGGCGCGCCATCCAGTAATCGAGCTGGCGGGCGCCCTCGCCTGCGGCCAGCCACTCGCGCTGCCAGTTGCCGTAGTCGGCGTAGCCTAGGGCCAGCTCGGGCAATTGCGCCGCCTGGCCACCTGCGACGTACAGGCGAGCAAACTCATCTAGCAAAATGTTCAGCGACCAACCGTCGGCGACGATATGGTGCAGGGTCACCCACAACTGGTGCTCTTCATCGCCAAGGCGGGCCAGGGTGACGCGCAGCAGCGGCCCCTGACGCAGGTCGAACGGCTGGCGGGCCTCGTGCTCACGGCGCGCGGCCACCTCAGCCGGCTCCAGGCCTTCGAGGTCCTGGTGCTGCAGGGTGAACGGCAGGCTCGGCAGAATGCGTTGCAGCGCCTGGCCATCGACTTCATCGAACAGCGTGCGCAGCGATTCGTGGCGCGTAATCAAGGCCTGGAAGCTGGCAGCCACGGCGGCTTCATCCAGCTCGCCGCGCAGGTGCAGGCCGGCGGGAATGTTGTAGGCAGCCGACTGCGGCTCCAGTTGCCACATCAGCCACAGACGGTTTTGCGCCAGCGACTGCGCCAGTGCCTGGTCACGGCCCTGGCTGGCAATGCTGCCGACCGCACTGGCCCCTTCGGCGATAACGGCCGCTACGGCAGTGCTGTACTCGGCCAGGGTCGGGGCCTCGAACAAGGTGCGCAGGCTGAGCGGGATGCCCAGCTCGTCAGCCAGCCGCGCAGTCACCTGGGTAGCGGCGATGGAGTTGCCGCCCAGCAACAGGAAGTGGTCGTCGGCGGCCAGCGCTTGAACCTTGAGTACTTCGCGCCACACAGCGGCGATGCGGGTTTGCAGCGCATCGCCTGCCAGCTCGCGGCTTTGGGCCGGGGCAGTGGCCGGGAAACGCGCATAGCAGTCCAGGCTTGGGTCGTGCATGCGCAGGCGGCAGGCCGAGCGCTGCAACTTGCCGCTGGATGTCTTGGGCAGCGCACCGGGGTTGAGCAGCAGCACCACCGCCGGGGCCTGGCGGCAGGCGTCGGCAATCACCCGGCGCAGGGTGTTGATCAGCGCTTCGGCGCTGTGCGCCTTCTGCACGTTGCGGCTGATTTCCACCGCAACGCCAATGCCCTCCTCGCCTTGGTCATCGACTGCGAATACTGCCACGCGGCCTTTGCGCAGCAGCTCGATTTCGCGCTCGAGGGTTTTTTCCAGGTCCTGCGGGTAGAGGTTCTGGCCGCGCACAATCAGCATGTCTTTCAGGCGCCCGGTCACGAACACCTCGCCATCGCGCATGAAACCCAGGTCGCCGGTGCGCAGCCAGGTCTGGCCGTCCATCTGCACGAAAGTGCGCGCGCTGGCTTCGGGGTTGCGCCAGTAGCCATGGGCGATGCTGGGGCCGGCAGCCCAGACTTCACCGACCTGGTTGTCGTCGAGGGCCTGTAATTGCTGCGGCTCGACAATGCGCAACGCATGCCCTGGCTGCGGGTAGCCGCAGCTCATCAACACGCTGCCGGAGCCCGGCTC
Organism: Pseudomonas farsensis; assembly: GCF_014268805.2. Lineage (GTDB taxonomy): Bacteria > Pseudomonadota > Gammaproteobacteria > Pseudomonadales > Pseudomonadaceae > Aquipseudomonas > Aquipseudomonas farsensis. The sequence goes on along the minus strand of NZ_JABWRF020000001.1, from coordinate 1,036,339 downwards.
GGCGCGGTTGGCGGCAAACGCCTCGGCGTCCACTTCGAGCGCACCGATGCCTTGGCCACGGCGGCTACCGCTGACGAACAAGGTGGCTTCGGCCAGGCCGTAGCTTGCAAAGAAGCTGCTGGCGGCGAAACCGCAGGGGGCGAACTTTTCGGCGAAGGTGTCCAGGCTGTCCTGGCGGATCGGCTCGGAGCCTGAATAGGCGACGCGCCAGCGGCTCAGGTCGAGCCCGGCCATGGCCGCCGCGCTGACCCGCTCGCTGCACAGGCGGTAGGCAAAGTCGGGGCCGCCACTGATGGTGCCGCCGTACTCGCTGATCGCTTGCAGCCAGCGTTGCGGGCGGGCGAGGAAGTAGCCCGGCGACATCAGCACACACGGCACACCGCTGAAAATGGGTTGCAGCAGGCCGCCGATCAGGCCCATGTCGTGGTACAGCGGCAGCCAGCTGACGATCACATCGTCAGGGTTCAGGTCGATGCCAAAGCCGTGGCGGATCAGCTGTTCGTTGGCTACCAGGTTGCCGTGGCTGACCTGCACGCCCTTGGGCAGCGCGGTGGAGCCAGAGGTGTACTGCAAAAAGGCAATGTCATCGCTTGCCAGTTGCGGCTGTTGCCAGCGCTCGGCCAACGCCGCATCGAGGCCGTCCACCACCAGCAGGCCGGGTGCGTGGTCACCGGCCAAGGCATCAAGCCCCTGCAAACTGTCATGCAGCGCCTGAACCGTCAGCAGCAGGCGCGGCTCGGCGTCGTCGATGATCGACAGCAGGCGTTCCTGGTGGTGCTGGCGCGCAGACTCTGGCGGATACGCCGGCACCGCGATCACCCCTGCGTACAGGCAGCCGAAGAACGCCGCCACATAGTCCGGGCCGCTGGGGAACAGCAGTACGGCGCGGTCGCCGAAGCTGCAACGGGCCTGCAACGCAGCGGCGATGGTGCGCGCGCGTTGGTCGAGATCCCGGTAGCTGAGCACGGCCTGATCGCTGGGCGCATCGGCCAGAAAGCGCAAGGCAATGCGCTCCGGGGTGCGAGCGGCGCGCTGCGCCAGGGCCTGGACCAGCGAGTGCGGGAGTTCGAAGGCGTCCGTCATGGAATGTTCCTGCCAGTGTCTGGGTGAGTCGTGCCCGTGCGGGCCGCGCCACTGGGGCGGGCAGCGATGGGCAGCCGGATGTACACAAGGGAACGGATGGGCAGGAGCAGAAATTAGAAGGTCAGGACGCCCTCGCCGAAGCGTGGGCAGGCGCACACGGTTGCAACCGTCATGGCATTTCGCTTAGAACCAAACAAATGAAGAATCATTAACTTCTGCATTTGACAATCATTATCATCTTGAATAGTTTGTCGCACGTCGTAGGAAGCCTCCGAATCGGATGTGCTCCCTTTCCATTCTGAGACAAGGTGAAAATTCCATGGCGGAACAACTGTCCACAAGTAAGTGCGATTCACCACTGCTCCAGGCCTTCGTCGACAATCGCAGCATTTTGGTGAAGATCGCCGCGCGCATCACCGGCTGCCGCTCCCGTGCCGAGGATGTGGTGCAGGACGCTTTCTTCCGGCTGGGTGCTGCGCCGCAGATCACTTCATCGTTCAAGGCGCAGTTGAGCTACCTGTTCCAGATCGTGCGTAACCTGGCCATCGACCATTACCGCAAGCAGGCCATGGAGCTCAAGTACTCGGGCACCGAGGAAGAAGGCTTGAACGTGGTGTTGCAGAATGCGTCCCCGGAAGCCACGCATATCAACCTGGCGGCCCTGGAAGACATCGCCGCAGCGCTCAACGAGCTGCCCCAGCGCACCCGCTATGCGTTCGAGATGTACCGCCTGCATGGGGTGCCGCAGAAAGACATCGCCAAGGAGCTGGGGGTGTCGCCGACGCTGGTCAACTTCATGATTCGCGATGCCATGATTCACTGCCGCAAACGCGGCCAACAGGGTTGAGCTTCTAAACGGGCAGTGCTGGGCCCATCGCAGGCTGTGAGCAGCATCAAAATCGCGGCCGGGTCAGCCTCTGTAGGAGCGGCCTTGTGTCGCGAAAGGGCTGCGTAGCAGCCCCGCCGATATCAGGGTGGTGCACAAATCCAGGGGCCGCTACGCAGCCCTTTCGCGACACAAGGCCGCTCCTACACGGGACCGCGTAGCTTGCCCATCACGCCAGTTCGCAACGCTCGAAGAACCGCTCCCGGCCAATGATCATCAGCGCCGCCCGCTTGTGCGGGAAATCGAACTCTTTCTCGCAGTGGAAGCACTGGTCCTGCATGTAGCCGATCATCTTGGCATTGTCGGCACGCGGCTCGGCCACCACGCGCTGGGTGCGCGGGTCATCCAGGAACAGGTAATGCACCAGCGCCGATAGCCAACTGGCCACTTTATGCGGGCCGCGATGGGCCTCTTCACCCACCAGCATATGGATGCCGCGGTCGTAGTCGCCTGCCGGATAGAACGGCGCAATGCGGTCCTCCTTGGCCCAGTAAGCCTCGAAGTAGGCGAACGGCTGGTCATCGAAGCAGCCGATCAAGGTGAGGGTGTGCGGGTCGGCGGCAAGTTTGTCGAGGTACTCACGGTGCTGCGCCAGCGAGCCGCCTTCCTGCCAGAAGTGCACCACACGCGGGTTGTTCTGCCAGCGATTGAAGCGTTCCAGGTCCTGTTCCACCTCAAGGGTGCGCAGCGAGACCCACGCGCCCAGCCGTGCATCGAAACGCCGGTACACCTCGCCGCGAGGTTTAGGGGCGCGGCGCGGGTGGCGCTTGCCGTCGGTCAGCAGCATCTGCTGCGGGTAAACGCCACTGGGCGATTCGCCCAGCCAGGGCTGCGGCAACTGCCAGAACAAGGTGCGCTCGCAGACATACCGCCCCGGCGCGGCCCCCGGCAGCAGCAGGCCACTGGCAACCGCTTGCAGCACCGGCTGCGGCAGGTGCCAGGCCAGGCGCTGGCAGGCAGGGTCGCGTGACAGCAGCCAGTAACAGGCCGCCCACAGCGCCTGCTGCGGGCGCTCGGGGCAGAGCTGCTCAAGGTGCACCTCAACAGAGTCCCCCCGCGCCAGGCGGACGGTGATCAGCGGGCGGCCTTCCAGGGTCAGGCTCAGGCGCTGGTCGACTTCGTCGGCCTGCAGGTTGTGCCAGCGGGGAACGTTCAGGGGCGGCGAAGCGGCATCGAACGGCATGGTCAGGGCTCACGAAAAATGAAAGAAAAGCTCACTTTTCAAAAACGTGGCCGCCCTTGCGCAATTTAGTCGCGCGGTGCCTGAACGGTGATGCGGTAAGGCTGGAAAATGCGTGCCAGTTCGCCGTTGTCACGCAGTTGGCGCATCAGGCTGGCGAATGCCTCGGCGCTGATCGGCGCGTCCGGGCGCAGCAGCGCGTAATGGTGGTAGACCTGATCAACCCGCTCCGAAGCCATCAGCTCCGGGCGGCTGTCGGGGTTGCGCCGGAGAAAATCACTCAGGTACGACCGGGTAACCAAGGCAACGTCGGCCCGCCCGCGTTCGACCATCGACAGGTTGCTGTCGTGGGAATAGGTGAGCGTCGCGTGGTAGCGCTGTTTCAGGAAGCCTGGGTCTGCATTGAAATTGGCGAATGCATAGTGGTAGCCGTTGAACAGCGCCAGGCGCTTGCCCTCGATGGCATCGAAGTAGCGCTGGTCGCGCCCTGACTGGGCGTGGGCTACAAATACTTCGGCGTCTTCCAGGCCCATGTCCACTGCCCGGTAGGCAATACCCTGCCAACCCCATTTCGGGTTCTCGAAGATGGCCATGTCAGTGCGGCCCTGCTGGAAATCACCAAAACGCCGGGGAATGGAAGTGGGCACCAGAATGAATCGATAACGCGGCTGCAAACGGTTGAGGGCCTCGGCCAGTTGCGGCAGCAGGCCAGTGTCGGCGCCTTGCTCGGGGCGCACGGTGTAGGGCGGGAAATGCGCCGCGCCGATTCTGACCTCAAGCGCCTCGCCTGCCTGGGTGAATACCGTGACCAGCGATGCGCCCAGCAGCAACAGCAGGGATGACAGTTTTGGGCTGGGCAGTGAAGTCAAGATGGGACACTCGTCACAAATATGCGCTTAAGCTAGGCGTTTTCCAAAACCGGCACAACCGTTGGATATGCCAAAGTGCCACAGGATGCCATGGCGCGCGACTTTGGCTACGCTCTACGGGCCTGCGCGGTCCGTGCGGCGCAAACCACTGCTACAGAGAGGGAGCCTGGCATGGGCCACTGGTTGGTGATCGACCTGGAAGCCACCACCGATGACGGTGGCTGGCCGGTCACGGAGATGGAAATCATTGAAATCGGCGCTAGCCTGGTGACCCGCGAAGGCCGCGAGGTCGACCACTTCCAGCGCTTCGTGCGGCCGCGCCGGCGGCCGCAACTGACGCCGTTCTGCCGTGAATTGACGCACATCGACCAGGCCAGCGTCGATAGCGCCGAACCGTTCGCCGAGGTATGGGCGCAGTTCGAGCACTGGCTGGGCACGCATCAGGCGCAGTTGCAGGCGTGGGTCAGTTGGGGCGACTACGACCGCAAGCAGTTGCTTCAGGAATGGCAGTTGCATCAGGTAGGCAGCGTGCTGGCGCAGGTGCCGCACATCAACCTCAAGCAGCGTTTCGCCAAGGCGCGCCACCTGCAACGCCCGGCGGGCCTCAACAGCGCCTTGCAACTGGCCGGCATGCACTTCAACGGGCAGCAGCATCGGGCGCTTGAGGATGCACGCAACACCGCGCGGCTGCTGCCTTTGAGCCTGCCGCCGGGTGGCGCCTGAAACAGATGACGCACGGGTTGGCCTTGGGCATACTGGCCAGCCCTTTTTTCCATGCTTTTTTCAGGAGTCGCCCATGTTCAAGGTCAACGAGTACTTCGATGGCACCGTCAAGTCGATCGCCTTCGAGGGCAAAGAAGGTCCGGCCACCGTCGGCGTCATGGCCCCGGGCGAATACGAATTCGGCACCGCCAAGCGTGAAGTCATGCATGTGGTGTCGGGTGCTCTGACGGTCAAGCTGCCGGGTAGCGATGCCTGGGAAACCTTCGAAGCCGGTGCCAGGTTCAATGTGGCGGCCGACAGCAAGTTCCAGCTGAAAGTAGCCGTTGATACCGCTTACCTGTGCGAGTACCTCGACTAAGCGGCAGCTTTGGCGAGCTGCTTTCTGCGCCGGCATTTTGTGTAGGAGCGGCCTTGCGTCGCGAAAGGGCTGCGTAGCAGCCCCAAGATCTCTGCCTCATGCCAAATCGCCGGGGCTGCTGTGCAGCCCTTTCGCGACACGAGGCCGCTCCTACACGAGACCGCGTGGCTTTTGATTGTTTACCCCCGCAAAAAACCCGCCACCTTCTGCGCCGCAGCCTGCATATGCTGCTCATGGCTGAACCCCGACGCCTTCAATGGCTTCAGGTCATGATCCCCCGCCACCAGCCAGCTGACCTCAACCCCGGGCGCCAGCTCATAGCCCTGCACCGTCTCGCGATTGCCTAGCGCATCGCGCTCGCCCTGCACGATCAAGGTACGCGTACGCAAATCCGCCAGGTGCGCCACCCGCGGTTTTTCCGGCTTGCCCGCTGCATAGAACGGGTAGCCCAGGCACACCAGCGCATCTGCCCCAAGCTCATCTGCCACAAGGCTGGCCATGCGCCCGCCCATCGACTTGCCGCCAATCGCCAGCGGCCCTGCGACTAATGGTCGCACCTGGGCAAACACCGCACGCCAGGTATCGAGCAAAACCGGCTGCGGATTGGGTGGCCGACGGCCGCCGTCAAGCCTGCGCTGGGCCATGTAAGGGAACTCGAAGCGCAGCACCGCAACGCCAAGCCCTGCGAGCCTTTGCGCCATATCCTGCATGAACCCGCTGTCCATCGGCGCGCCGGCCCCATGGGCCAGGATCAGGCACCCCGCATAGCTGCAATCGGCGCTGACTTGCGCAGCATCGCACTGCAAGCCTGGGACATTTGCGATCTTCGCCCATTGATCCCAATCAATACCGGCATTTAGCCCATCTTTCATGCTTGCCTCGTTTTATAGCCTGCCAATAACCGTGGATGGGAACCCATACATGAACACAACCAGCAGTACCGCCTATAACTACAAGGTGGTCCGCCAATTCGCCATCATGACGGTGGTGTGGGGTATCGTCGGGATGGGGCTCGGCGTATTCATCGCCGCCCAGCTCGCCTGGCCTTCACTCAACCTGGACCTGCCGTGGACCAGTTTCGGCCGCCTGCGGCCCCTGCACACCAACGCCGTGATCTTCGCGTTCGGTGGCTGTGCACTGTTCGCCACCTCCTATTATTCGGTGCAACGCACCTGCCAGACCACCCTGTTCTCGCCGCGACTGGCGGCGTTCACGTTCTGGGGCTGGCAACTGGTGATTCTGCTTGCAGCCATCAGCCTGCCGATGGGTTACACCAGCTCCAAGGAATACGCCGAGCTGGAATGGCCGATCGACATTCTGATCACCATCGTCTGGGTGGCTTACGCCATCGTGTTCTTCGGCACACTGATGAAGCGCACCACCAAGCATATCTACGTGGGCAACTGGTTCTTCGGTGCGTTCATCCTCACCGTGGCGCTGCTGCATATCGTCAACAACCTTGAAGTGCCAGTCAGCCTGACCAAGTCGTACTCGGTCTATGCCGGCGCTACCGATGCCATGGTGCAATGGTGGTACGGCCACAACGCGGTAGGTTTCTTCCTCACCGCAGGCTTCCTCGGCATGATGTACTACTACGTGCCCAAGCAGGCAGAGCGCCCGGTGTATTCGTATCGCCTGTCGATCGTGCACTTCTGGGCACTGATCACCCTGTACATCTGGGCCGGCCCGCACCACCTGCACTACACCGCGCTGCCGGATTGGGCGCAGTCGCTGGGCATGGTGATGTCGCTGGTGCTGCTGGCACCGAGCTGGGGCGGCATGATCAACGGCATGATGACGCTGTCGGGGGCCTGGCATAAGCTGCGCAGCGACCCGATCCTGCGTTTCCTGGTGGTGTCGCTGGCGTTCTACGGCATGTCCACCTTCGAAGGCCCGATGATGGCCATCAAGACGGTCAACGCCCTCTCCCACTACACCGACTGGACCATCGGCCACGTGCACGCTGGCGCCCTCGGCTGGGTTGCGATGATCTCCATCGGTGCGCTGTACCACACCATCCCCAAAGTGTTCGGCAAAGAGCGCATGTACAGCATCGGGCTGATCAACGCGCACTTCTGGCTGGCCACCATCGGCACCGTGCTCTACATCGCCTCGATGTGGGTCAACGGCATCGCCCAGGGCCTGATGTGGCGCGCAGTCAACAGCGACGGCACGCTCACCTACTCGTTCGTGGAAACCCTGGTGGCCAGCCACCCAGGCTTCGTAGTGCGCTTCGTGGGCGGTGCGATCTTCCTTACCGGCATGTTCCTGATGGCCTGGAACACCTGGCGCACCGTGCGTTCGCCAGCCCTTGACGTCGCCCCTGCGAACGCCCAGCTGGCTTGAGGAGACCTGCCTGATGAAACATGAAGCCATTGAGAAAAACGTCGGTCTGCTGGCCTTGCTGATGGTCTTTGCCGTCAGCATCGGCGGCCTGACTCAGATCGTCCCGCTGTTCTTCCAGGACGTCACCAACAAGCCGGTCGAAGGCATGAAGCCCTACACCGCACTGCAGCTGGAAGGCCGCGATATCTACATCCGCGAAGGCTGCGTAGGCTGCCACTCGCAGATGATCCGGCCGTTCCGTGCCGAAACCGAACGCTATGGCCACTACTCTGTAGCCGGCGAAAGCGTCTGGGACCACCCGTTCCTGTGGGGCTCCAAGCGCACCGGGCCGGACCTGGCCCGTGTCGGTGGCCGCTACTCCGATGACTGGCACCGTGCGCACCTGTACAACCCGCGCAACGTGGTGCCTGAGTCGAAAATGCCGTCCTACCCGTGGCTGGTCTCGGCGCAAGTCGACAACAGCCACACCGACACCAAGCTGCGCGCCCTGCGCACCCTCGGCGTGCCCTACACCGACGAGGACATCGCCGGTGCCCGCGACGCGGTCAAGGGCAAGACCGAGATGGACGCGCTGGTCGCCTACCTGCAGGTGCTCGGCACCGCGATCAAGAACAAGAGGTAAGTGCGATGGAAATGGACATCGGCATGATCCGTGGCCTGGGCACCTTGGTGGTGATGATCGCCTTCATCGGCTTGTCGCTCTGGGTGTTCAACCGTCGCCGCGACCGTGATTTCGACGAGGCGCGCCTGCTGCCCTTCGTCGACGACCACCTGCCCCCAAGCGGGCAGGAACCTGCCATGAGGAGTAATGGGCAATGACCACCTTCTGGAGTACGTACATCAGCGTACTGACCATCGGCAGCCTGATCGGCCTGACCTGGCTGCTGCTCGGCACCCGCAAGGGCCAGAGCAACAACACCACCGACCAGACCATGGGCCACAGCTTCGATGGCATCGAGGAGTACGACAACCCGCTGCCCAAGTGGTGGTTCTGGTTGTTCGTCGGCACCCTGGTGTTTTCGGTCGGCTACCTGATCCTCTACCCGGGCCTTGGCAACTGGAAAGGCATTCTGCCCGGCTACGAAGACGGCTGGACCGGAGTCAACGAGTGGCAGAAGGAAATGGACAAGGCTGACGCCAGGTTCGGGCCGATCTTCGCCAAGTACGCAGCCATGCCGGTTGAAGAAGTGGCCAAGGACCCGCAGGCCCTGAAAATGGGCAGCCGCCTGTTCGCCTCCAACTGCTCGGTCTGCCACGGCTCCGACGCCAAAGGCGCCTACGGTTTCCCCAACCTCACCGACAAGGACTGGCGTTGGGGCGGTGAGCCTGAAACCATCAAGGCCTCGATCATGAACGGCCGCCATGGCGTAATGCCAGGCTGGTCGACTGTGATTGGCGAGCAAGGCGTGGCCGATGTGGCAGCGTTCGTGCTCACCGGCCTGGACGGCCGCAGCCTGCCCGAAGGCAGCAAGGCAGACCCGGCCAAGGGCAAGGAAATCTTTGCCACCAACTGCGTCGCCTGCCACGGGCCGGAAGGCAAAGGTACCCCAGCCATGGGTGCACCTGACCTGACCCACCCACAGGCGTTCATCTACGGCTCAAGCTTTGCCCAGCTGCAGCAGACCATCCGCTACGGCCGTCAGGGCCAGATGCCGGCCCAGGCCGACATCCAGGGCAACGACAAGGTGCACCTGCTGGCGGCGTACGTGTACAGCCTGTCGCAAGACCAGGCACCGGAAACCGTTTCTGCCAAATAAGTAGCGCCCCAGTCGGAGCGGCGATCAGCCGCTCCGACCTCCCTCCCCCGTATCCCCTGCTTCCCTCCCAGGCACTCAGGTCTTAGACCCGAACTTTCCTGCACCACTGTCGGAACCTGCTGACAATATCTCTCGGCCTCATCCCTTACGGTCACTCCCGTGTTTCACGTGCCTCGCACGCTCCGCCCCTGGAGCGTTGAACAGGTACGGACAGGGAGCTCCATGCCGCGCCACGCCGATCTGCGTTACACCTTCACGCCACTGGTTGGCGATGCCGAATTCGAAGTGGTGTCGTTCACCCTCGACGAAGCCCTCAGTACCCCATTCCAGCTCAAGCTGGACCTGGTGAGCCACCAGCGTGACGTCGACTTCGGCAACCTGCTCGACCAGCCGGTGCTGTTCACGATCAGCCGGGGCGGGCGGCCCGTGCGTTACGTGCATGGTTTGGTGAGCACATTCAGCCAAAGCGAAAGTGGCTTTCGCCGCACCGGTTACCACGCGCTGGTCGAACCGCAACTCGCCCGGGCCGGGCTGCGCTCGAACTGGCGCATCTTCCAGAACAAGACCGCCCCCGAAATTCTCGCAATCATGCTCAAGCGCCAGGGCATTGCCCAGTTCAATCTGGTGGCAAGGCGTGATCACCAGGTGCGCGAATTTTGCGTACAGGCCGGTGAAACCGACCTCGACTTCATCACCCGCCTGGCCGCCGAAGAGGGGTTCATCTACCGCTTCGAGCACGCCGCCCGCCGGCACACATTGCTGATCAGCGACTGCCTGCTGGCGATGGGCACACTTAGTCGAGGTGCCATCCCATGCGCCGAGCCGGACGATGTCGGCCCCGATAGCGCAGCTGATACCGTGCTGTACCGCCATGCCAGCGGTGGCACCCCGGCGCGGCCATGCCTGCGCAGGCTGCGCTACAGCGAGCAAGTGCGCAGCGCCCGGCTGGTGCAGCGCGACTACACGTTCACCCACCCAGGCTACCGCCAGCAACACAGCGCCAGCGGCTCGGCCGCAAGCCTGAAACACCATGCGCAAGACTACGAGCGCTTCGAGTACCCAGGGCGTTACAAGCGCGACGTGGTCGGCAAACCCTTTACCGAAACGCGCATCGCCGCCCTGCGCCATGACACCCACCTGGCCGAGGTGGAAGGTGACGACGTACGCCTGCAACCGGGCTTGGGGTTCACCCTCGTCGAACACCCGCGTGACGATTTCAACGTGCACTGGCGGGTCGTCAGCCTGTGCCACTGCGGCACCCAGTTCAGCAGCCTGGAAGAAGAAGCCGCAGGCGATGAACAGGGCACCACCTATCAGCAAACCGCGCTTCTGGTGCCCGGCATGGCCCAATGGCGCCCTGCCCCGCCAGACAAGCCGCACGTCGACGGCCCGCACATGGCCACCGTGGTCGGGCCGCCTGGCGAAGAGATCCATTGCGACCGCTGGGGCCGGGTGAAAGTCAGCTTTCCCTGGGACCGCGAGAGCCGCGACGATGCGTTCAGTTCGTGCTGGGTGCGGGTGGCGCAAGGCTGGGCCGGTGGCAGCTGGGGCTCGATGGCCATCCCGCGCATCGGCAATGACGTGGTCATCCAGTACGTCAATGGCGACCCCGATCAACCCATGATCACCGGCCGCACTTATTGCGGTAACCAGTTGCCCCCGTATGACCTGCCCGAGCACAAGACACGCATGACCATTAAAAGCCAAACCCACAAGGGCGATGGCTTCAATGAGCTGCGCTTCGAGGACGAACTAGGCCGCGAAGAAGTGTTCATGCATGCCCAGCGCGATCACAACACCGTGGTCAAGCACGACCAGACCACGCAAGTGGGCAACGACCGCAGCGAACAGGTTGGGCGTGACGAGAAACTCGCGATCGGCCAGGACCGCTCGGATGAAATCGGCCGCAATGAATGCTCAAGCATCGGGCACAACCGCACCCATACCGTGGGTAACGACGATCAGTTGGCCATCGAAGGCTCGCAGACCATCACCACCGGCAAGGACCGCATCGAAACCGTAGGCAACCACAGGCACGACAGCACCAAAGCCAATCACTGCATGGACATCGGTGGCGACCTGCAGCAAACGGTTGCTGGCCACAGCACCTTGCGCAGCGCACAAACCATCAGCCACAGCACCAGAACCTACACCATCGACGTCAGCGAAAGCCTGACCATCCGCAGCCCTGCGGGGCTGCTGCGAATAGATGGCGCAGGCATCACCCTTGACGGCATTGCCCTGCTCTTCAAAGGGCCGATCAGCCAGCAACTGACCGGCAGTGAGCATTCGATCTCGGTTTCGGGTGTGGCCGAACCCGGTGAAGCGGTCTGCGTGAGCTGCATGCGCAAGGCGATTGCCGATGGGCGCAGCTTGGTTCGTATGGAGGGCACTGACTGATGCTCAGCCCGTTCGTCAATGCGCTGGTCACCGAACTGGAAAAAGCCCCCAGCTACCGGCTCAGCGCCATCATTGAAATGGCCACGCTGTCGCCCTCGGCCCAACGCATGCTCAACAAACACTACGCAACCTATCGCTGGCCCCTGCAGCAACACCCGGAGCTTGGCAACCTGCAAGCCGTCAGCCCATGGCTGTTCGCCACTCGGCCCGATGCCGGTGTGAACGCGCAATACGAATTCCAAGGCCTGCTTGAGCGCTATAGCGAAGGCGCGGTCTGTGGCTGGATCATCAGCGCGCTGGCGCCTGACCTGCTGGCGCGGCACCTCAGCCAGGCCGGCGTGGTGGTCGGGCCAGACGGCCACTCATACCTGCTGCGTTATCACACCGCAGCCTCGCTCCAGGTGCTGGACCAGCGCCGCGACTTGCCTGGGGTCAAGCAATGGCTCGCGCCGGTACACCAATGGTGGGTGCAGCAGCCATCGGCAAAACCCAAGCAGCGCCTTTGGGCCCCGATACTCGGCGACGACAGGCCCGAAATGACCCCGCTACCGCGCTTCAGGCTCGATCACGCGTGCTGGACTGCGCTGGCGGGTGACCCGTTGAGTTATCGCCTGGCCGAGCTGCTACGCGATGAACCGCACCTGCCGCTGTTCGAGCAAGCCTGCCATGGCACGCGGGTCGGCCTTATCGACCTGTACCTGGCCCAGGCCCGCGAGCATGGCCTGCTGCGCGAACAGGACCAGATTACCTATGTGCTGGTGATGGCGCGCAATGGCGAAACGTTCGCCAGCACACCTGGCTGGCAGCAAGCCTTGAAGGCCACGTGCGAGCAACGAACGCCTCTGATCGAAAACCTGCAAACCTACGTCGCCGAGGCACACCGATGAGCACCCTGCTCGACCTATGCAAACGCATCAACGCCGACTACAAACCGGCCCTGAGCAATAGCCCGGTGGCTGCCTGCACGCGCCGCTTCGAACTGCTGCCCCTGCGTTTCGCAGCCGTTGGCGGCGACGCGGCCCAGCGCGCGCAGTTGCCAGCGCTGCCGAGCGGGTTTGCGCCCTACCCCGATGTGGCGCGGCTCAGCCATTCTTCCTACGCCATCCGCCCACTGCGTGAAGGGTTCTTTTACCTGTTGCTCAAGCGGCGCGGGGAGTCGGCCTATCACTGGCACAGCCAATACCGAGTGGCCGCCAATGGTTCGCTACGGGCGGTCAGCGCTGAGGACCCATGGCAGAGTTTGCCCAGTGCAACCCTGGATGAGCTGATCAAAAGCTTCGGCTGGACCATCACCCTGCACGACCTCGACGACATCGAGGAACTGCGCCCGCTGTACAGCCCGACGCCCCTGACCCCGCGCATGCTCGACACCTACCGGCTGGTCGACGACGAATACCGCAATAGTTTGCCGAGCATCGACGTCCAACAACTCATCCGGCCCGACGCGCCGCCCCAACCGGCGGTGCTTCCTTACAAGCAGTTGAATTGCGTAGCCGACTTCGCAGCCCAGCACGACCCACAGCTGCAAGCATTGCTTGAGCAACAGCCGTTCAATCACGGCCAGGTGCTGTCGCTGCAAGCCACGCAACAGGCCTTCGCGCCGCTGCCTGCGCAGGACAAACCCCGAGGTGTCGGCATCCTCATTGACGATGCCATTGGCATTACCCAGGAACTCAATGCCTGGCGCAATGCGGCAGTTGAAGAGGTGCGCAGCCGCTGGCTGCAACGCAGCGTGGAGCCGGGCGTGGACAATGAGCGGCGGTTGCTGGTGGCGCAGTCGTTTCTGGAGATTGAAAAGCTTTATCCCGAAATGCGTGCCGAACAGATCGTCAACAACAAGGTCATGGCCGAGAAGATGCGCCATAACCCGCACATGCATCTGGAGTACTACGCCTTTCACAAACAGGCCAGGGAAGATGCCGACGCACGTGACGCCCAGCTCAAACCACACTTTGATCAGTACGAGCGGGAAACACGGGCCAGAGTCAGGGCGCGTGTAGAGTCGGGCGAGTTCAGCAAGCACTTCGATGAAAAGTACGGGCATCTGGTAGACCGCGCAGCGATGCGCCTGCAGTTGGATACGTTCGAGCAGGTGATGCAGTCGGCACAGGAAAACGCCGAAGCGCGGGCCAGGGACCACTTGGTGTGGGTTACCAGCGAGCGCTTATTGCGGGCACTCGACCGCTACGACGATGCCGACTCCGAGGACGGCCTGGCATTCGCCGAACACACCGGCCAGTGCGTAATCGGCATGGAGCTCAGCGAGTTGGGCATGCAAGTGCTGGATGACTGGTGGCGCAGCGACCCATCGCAACGGGACAACCTGGCCATGCGCGGCGTCGCATTCAACCAGCAGGCGCTGCGTGAAGAACTGGCGCAACTGCGCGAAGCCGCCAAGGCCATGCCGCCATCCTCCACATCCTTTGACCTGCCCGAAGCGCTCGCCCGCCAGGCACACGCTGCGGCCAATGCGTTTGCGCGCATCAACACCCTTTATGAGCAACTGCCAGAGCAGAACCGCAACGGCAGTATCGGTTTGTATGCCTGGTATGTGTTGCTGGGGCGGCAGGTGCTACGTACCGCGGCGCCCAACAGCGTGGACCGGGCTTTGCACCACGGGCTGCGGTTGACGCTGTTTGCCTCGGTGCATGAGTCGGCGGTGAATGTGCGCCTGGCCCAGGCGGCAAATCTAGGCGAGTCGATAAATCCGAACCGCAGTGGCGCGCAAGTTACCCGTTACCTGGATCAGGCCTGGGCAGAGGGGCTGATGCAGTCGAGCCAGAACGAGTTTTTCAAGGTTCGGATAGCTGGGGTCATTTGCCTGATTGAAGGCATGTTGATGACGTTCAAGGCGCGCCAACTGCCGGATAGCGACACAAGGTTGAAAACCGAGTTGCTGGCAGCGGCGATGACCACGGCTGCGGCAGGGTTCGAGCTTGGGGCGAGTTATGTGGATTTGGTGGTGTCGCGGTATGGCGCCAGGAGTGTGACGGGGGGTGGGGCTGCGGTTGTTTTAGGGAGGTTGAAGTTGTGGGGGGCGACGTTGGCGGGAACAGCAGGCTCCGTGTGGGCTTGGTGGGATTTTGCTGACGCCAGGGAGTGGTCCGCTCAGAGCAGTGCAGCGTCGGTGCAACCAGCGCGTATCAGAGCGCAGGGTTTGGCATATGCGTATCGAACCCGTGCAGTTGCGACCATCGCCCTATCAACCGCTGAAGTAGGCGCTGCACTGGCTGCGGCTAGACCGTTGTTTAATTATCTAGCGCGCTCAAGTAGTTCAAGGTTATTGTCGATCCTAGGCAGAATTATGCTGACTGGGACAGGGTGGCTACTAGCGCCGGGCCTGGGCGCCCTACTATCCCGAATAATAGTGGTCGCGTTTTTAATCACCCTTATCTCAACGGTGATAGTTATAATTTTTGACGATGACTCATTCGAAAAATGGTGCAGACGAAGTAGCTTCAGAATCAACAAAGGCACTAAACCTTACGAACCCTCCGATGAACTTCCCGAACTATACTCAGCTTTAAGTGAGGTAATTTAATGCACCTCATAGAATGGATGCTGTGGCGAACACATACGCAAAAAATAACAGCGTCAAACACACACAACTTGTGCATGGATTTATTTGAAGACGAGGTATCGCCCTCAATTAATTTCGACTCCGCTAGCGACCATCCAAAGACGCAGAGCCCGATATTCGAATTCAACGAAACTCAATTGGAAATACGCTGCGGCGGGGCGGTAGAAAAACGTGGCGCCATAACTTTGATGACTCTTGGCGGCCTCACACCGTTTATCTATACCAGCGCGACAATCACGTTGGCAGATGTTTTTACAGGCATCACCAACTTCACGCACACACCTCTACTTTCCTTACTTCTGACCTTCCTGATGCTGTTGTTCGACATTGCAGTAGCGACCTTTTATATTAAGTATGTTTTTAAATTCACCCGAATGGAGATACTCACAAGCCGTCACCTGCTGATTCGTTTCAACCGTAAAACCCAGCAAGTTCACCTGCACCGACCTCGATCTTGCGGTGGCGTCGCCACCTTTTCATGGCGAATGACTGCCAGCTCCGCCATCAGTCCTAAAGAAGATAGTGCCACTAATGGCATGAGGCTTGTATTAGCGTGGCACCCATTACATACGGGCTTGCCCTATCCTGAAATGGTTTTTGTGGGCAAACAAGGCCAAGGCGGCAGCGAACTGCGCGATGAATGGGAGTTCATTCGCCGCTTCATGGAAGAAGGCCCCGAGGGCCTGCCCCGCCCTCGCCTGAGCACTCGCTTCCCCTCCCCAATCCAGGCCTTCAGCGCCCAATTCGAAGGCATTGGCCGCTTCTTCCGTAAAAGCAGCTGGCTATTCAAAGTCGCCATGCTGATGGTCTGGCCAGCTTTCGTCGTGCTCGGCACCTGCCACTGGGTCAGCCTGATGCTGTGCTGGCGCCCACGCTGGCCAAAAATCATCCGCGAGGCCGGCCAGCCGGGCAAACCGATCCCGCCGCTGACCACGCTCAGCGACTACCCGCCAGAGATTCAAAAACGCCTGCTCGCCAACGCTGACCGCTGGGCACTGAAACCAGGCAAGCGCCCGGAGAAAAAACCGCGCAAACCGCGAATCAAAAAAGCGCCCGAACCAGATACAGGCAGATAAAACCCCTGGGGCGCCTGTTCAAAAACGTCTCAGAAACAGGCCCCTGATGACCCGCACAACTCAAGCCCCGCAACCGCCCATCTTGCACACCCCTTGAACACAACTAAGCTTGTTGCCAAAGCCGCTGCGCCAGGCCTTGAGCGCAGCGCAGGTGGCGCGTAGCCTGGCGCCGCCTGACAAAAAAAGCTTGACCGAACGATCAGAAAAAGGCGAAAAACGGTACACATTACAAAGATTTATTTGTGTACAATCGTTCAGCCCAATCACCCCGGGACGGGGTAAAAGAGGGCCTGGACACGGGTCGGCACAGGTCGCCTTGCGTTGCCACAGCCATGTGGCTATCGACACTGGCGCCGATTTCAACCAACAAGAAAGACCAAAACCGTGGAACCTTAGAATGAGCACTGTAATCAGCCCGACTGCTTATAACTATAAGGTCGTCCGCCAGTTCGCCATCATGACGGTGGTCTGGGGGATCCTTGGCATGGGCCTCGGCGTCTTCATCGCCTCGCAACTGGTTTGGCCCCAGCTCAACCTGGACCTGCCATGGACGAGCTTCGGCCGCCTGCGCCCGCTGCATACCAACCTGGTGATCTTCGCCTTCGGCGGCTGTGCCCTGTTCGGCACCAGCTACTACGTGGTGCAGCGCACCTGCCAGGCCCGCCTGATCTCCGACAGCATGGCCGCCTTTACCTTCTGGGGTTGGCAAGCGGTGATCGTCGGCGCGCTAATTACCCTGCCGATGGGCTACACCACCACCAAGGAATACGCCGAGCTCGAATGGCCGCTGGCGATTCTGCTGGCCATCGTCTGGGTCACCTACGGGCTGGTGTTCTTCGGCACCATCGTCAAGCGCAAGACCAAGCACATCTATGTCGGCAACTGGTTCTACGGCGCCTTCATCGTGGTCACCGCGATGCTGCACATCGTCAACCACATCTCGCTGCCGGTGAGCCTGTTCAAGTCGTACTCGGCCTACGCCGGTGCCACCGACGCAATGATCCAGTGGTGGTACGGGCATAACGCGGTGGGCTTTTTCCTGACCACCGGTTTCCTCGGCATGATGTATTACTTCGTGCCCAAGCAGGCCGAACGGCCGATCTACTCCTATCGCCTGTCAATCGTGCACTTCTGGGCGCTGATCACCCTGTATATCTGGGCCGGCCCGCACCATCTGCACTACACAGCCTTGCCCGACTGGGCGCAATCACTGGGCATGGTGATGTCGATCATCCTGCTGGCGCCAAGCTGGGGCGGCATGATCAACGGCATGATGACCCTGTCGGGGGCCTGGCATAAGCTGCGCACCGACCCGATCCTGCGCTTCCTCGTGGTATCGCTGGCGTTCTACGGCATGTCCACCTTCGAAGGCCCGATGATGGCCATCAAGACGGTCAACTCGCTGTCGCACTACACCGACTGGACCATCGGCCACGTGCACGCCGGCGCCCTCGGCTGGGTGGCGATGATCTCGATCGGCGCGGTGTACCACATGATCCCGAAACTGTACGGGCGCGTGCAGATGCACAGCGTCGGGCTGATCAACGCGCACTTCTGGCTGGCGACCATCGGCACCGTGCTCTACATCGCCTCGATGTGGGTCAACGGCATCACCCAAGGCCTGATGTGGCGCGCCATCAACGACGACGGCACGCTCACCTACTCGTTCGTCGAAGCGCTGCAGGCCAGCCACCCCGGCTACATCGTGCGCGCCGTCGGCGGTGCATTCTTCGCCTCAGGCATGCTGCTGATGGCCTACAACGTGCTGCGTACCGTGCGCGCCGCCAACCCGGCAGAGGCTGACGAAGCCGCCAAGATCGTTGTCGTGGGAGCGCACTGATGAAGCATGAAGCCGTCGAGAAGAACATTGGCCTGCTGGCCTTCTTCATGGTCATCGCCGTCAGCGTTGGTGGCCTTACCCAGATCGTCCCGCTGTTTTTCCAGGACGTGACCAACAAGCCGGTCGAAGGCATGAAGCCGCGCACCGCGCTGGAGGTAGAAGGCCGCGATATCTACATCCGCGAAGGCTGCGTGGGTTGCCACTCGCAGATGATCCGGCCGTTCCGCGCCGAAACCGAACGTTACGGCCACTACTCGGTAGCCGGCGAAAGCGTCTGGGACCACCCGTTCCTGTGGGGCTCCAAGCGCACTGGGCCGGACCTGGCCCGCGTCGGTGGCCGCTACTCCGATGACTGGCACCGTGCGCACCTGTACAACCCGCGCAACGTGGTGCCTGAGTCGAAAATGCCGGCCTACCCGTGGCTGGTGGAAAACCAGCTCGATGGCAAGGACACCGCCAAGAAGCTCGAAGTGCTGCGCACCCTCGGTACGCCCTACACCGACGAAGACATCGCCGGGGCCCGCGACGCGGTCAAGGGCAAGACCGAGATGGACGCCTTGGTGGCGTACCTGCAAGGCCTTGGCACCCTCATCAAGAGCAAACGGTGACGCTGATGGATATCGGGATGATTCGCGGCCTCGGCACCGTGGTGGTGCTGGTGGCATTCATTGGCCTGGCGCTGTGGGTGTTCAGCCCGCGGCGCAAGCAGGACTTCGATGAGGCAACGCAACTGCCGTTCGCCGATGACCCCGACGCCACCCGGCACGTCGAGCAAGCGAAAGCGCAAAACGCTTCAGGGAGCAAACAACAATGACAACCTTCTGGAGTTTGTACGTCACCGTACTGACACTAGGCACCATCTTCGCCTTGACCTGGCTGCTGCTGTCGACCCGCAAGGGCCAGCGCGAGGAAATCACCGACGAGACCGTGGGCCATGCCTTCGACGGCATCGAGGAATACGACAACCCGCTGCCACAATGGTGGTTCTGGCTGTTCGTCGGCACCATCGTCTTCGCCCTCGGCTACCTGGTGCTGTACCCGGGCCTGGGCAACTGGAAAGGCGTGCTGCCGGGCTATTCGTACCTGGACAACGACAAACAGACGGAATTTTCCAACGGCCAGGCCGGCTGGACCGGTGTGCATGAGTGGGAAAAGGAAATGGCCAAGGCCGATGCCCGCTTCGGGCCGATCTTCGCCAAGTTCGCCGCCATGCCGCTGGAAGAAGTGGCCAAGGACCCGCAGGCCTTGAAGATGGGCGCGCGCCTGTTCGCCTCCAACTGCTCGGTGTGCCACGGCTCGGACGCCAAGGGCGCCTACGGTTTCCCCAACCTTACCGACAGCGACTGGCGCTGGGGCGGCGAGCCGGAAACCATCAAGACCACCATCATGGGTGGGCGCCACGGCGTGATGCCGGGCTGGGGCACGGTGATCGGCGAGCAGGGTGTGGCTGATGTGGCGGCATTCGTGCTGACCAATCTGGACGGCCGCAAACTGCCAGAAGGCGCCAAGGCCGACCCGGTCAAAGGCCAGCAGATTTTCGCGACCAACTGCGTGGCCTGCCACGGCCCCGAAGGCAAAGGCACCCCGGCGATGGGCGCCCCTAACCTGACCCACCCGCAGGCGTTCATCTACGGCTCTAGCTTCGCCCAGCTGCAACAAACCATCCGCTACGGCCGCCAGGGCCAGATGCCCGCGCAGGAACAACTGCAAGGCAACGACAAAGTGCACCTGCTGGCAGCGTATGTGTACAGCCTGTCGCAGCAGAAGGAGCAGCAGCCAGAGGAACAAGCGCAGAAGTAAGCCACTCGCTTTTGACGTTGATCTTGATCTTGCTTCTAAGCGCGCGATAGATCAGGCGACGCAGAGTGCGACTTCAGGAGGCCGAACGCAGGGCTTGCGTAGGGAGGTGACGGCCATGGATGGCCGTCAAGCGCCGATCGGGCCAGGGACGGCCCGTCGGCGCGCCCTCCCGGAGCAAGCCCGGAGTGAGGGAACCCCGAAGCGAAGCGTAGGGGCCGGATGATGGGAGCGAGCGGCTTTGGTTACTTTGGCCATGACCAAAGTAACCCGCCGTAAGGGCGGAAAGGTGACTAAGCGTCGACATCACCAATGAATGCGCATACACCTGTAAGAACCATCGCTAGCCTGTACCGGCCTCATCGCAGACTATCGCCAGCTCTCATAGAACAAACGCTAACTATCTGATTTACATAGATAACGTGGGAGCGGGCTTGCCCCGCGATGGATGGCACCGGCGACGCCGGTATCGCGGGGCAAGCCCGCTCCCACGGTGCCCAGTTCTCTGCGCGACAGCGCAGCCCGGAAGGGCTGGGTGATCTCCCATAGTGACAGCCACCAAAGAATCGAAGCCAGAGAAAAACAGCCCCACCTGACCTGGATCAATTGACACCCGCCATATCACGTTTATTCAAAGCCCCCAACGCGACTAAGTGTCGCAGCAAGGCCCCGAGCTGCCATCAGCGGCGTATCATGGGCCGCATAGCGCTAGCACAACGCGCATGACCGCGGCCAGCACGCACAGGCCGCGGCGTTTCTCCACTGCCGTGGGACTAGATGATGAGCAAGCAAATACCGGTACATGATGTAACCCCGCCTGCCAGCAAAGGGAAGGATTCCGTCGACCTCTACGCCTCGCGCGAAAAAATCTACACCCGCGCCTTCACCGGCCTTTTCCGCCGCCTGCGCATGGTCGGCGGCGCCGGCCTGTTCCTGCTCTACTTCGGCACCGTATGGCTGAACTGGGGCGGCCACCAGGCCGTATGGTGGAACCTGCCCGAGCGCAAGTTCTACATCTTCGGCGCCACCATCTGGCCGCAAGACTTCATCCTGCTGTCCGGCATCCTCATCGTCGCAGCCTTTGGCTTGTTCTTCATCACCGTCTACGCCGGGCGCGTCTGGTGCGGCTACACCTGCCCGCAGAGCGTCTGGACCTGGGTGTTCATGTGGTGCGAAAAAGTCACCGAAGGCGACCGCAACCAGCGCATGAAACTCGACAAGGCGCCCATGAGCGCCAACAAGTTCGTGCGCAAGCTGGCCAAGCACAGCCTATGGCTGCTGATCGGCTTCGTCACTGGCATGACCTTCGTCGGCTACTTCGCCCCGATTCGCGAACTGGTGTACGAATTCTTCACCGGCCAAGCCGACGGCTGGGCCTACTTCTGGGTTGGCTTCTTCACCCTGGCCACCTACGGCAACGCCGGCTGGCTGCGCGAGCAGGTGTGCATCTACATGTGCCCCTACGCCCGCTTCCAGAGCGTAATGTTCGACAAAGACACACTGATCGTCTCCTACGACCCGCGCCGCGGCGAAACCCGCGGCCCGCGCAAAAAAGATGCCGACTACAAGGCCCAGGGCTTGGGCGACTGCATCGACTGCACCATGTGCGTGCAGGTCTGCCCCACCGGCATCGACATCCGCGACGGCCTGCAGGTCGAGTGCATTGGCTGCGCCGCGTGCATCGATGCCTGCGACACCATCATGGACAAGATGAACTACCCCAAAGGCCTGATCAGCTATACCACCGAGCACAACCTGTCCGGTCAGAAAACCAACATGCTGCGACCACGCCTGATCGGCTACGCCTTGGTGCTGCTGGTGATGATCGGCGCCCTGGCCACCGCCTTCGCCATCCGCCCGCTGGTCGGCTTCGACGTCGCCAAGGACCGCGTGCTGTACCGCGAAAACGCCCAAGGGCGGATCGAGAACGTGTACAGCCTCAAAGTGATGAACAAGGACCAGCGCGACCACGTCTACCTGCTCGACGCCACCGGCGTGCCAGACCTGCAACTGACCGGCCAGCGCGAGATCCGCGTGGCAGCAGGCGACATCGTCAGCCTGCCGGTGCAGCTGTCGGTCGCCCCGCAAAGCCTGCCGTCGACCACCAACGAAATCACCTTCACCCTGAAAGACGCCGACGACAGCGCCAGCCAGGTCGAAGCCAAGAGCCGCTTCATCGGCCCACAGATCCGTTAAGAGAGAACCTGCACAATGCCTGCCGCCACCGCCGTCAGCCCTTGGTACAAACACCTCTGGCCCTGGATCATCATCGGTATCCTCACCACCTCCGTGTGCCTGAGCCTGACCATGGTCAGCATCGCCGTGCGCAACCCCGACAACCTGGTCAACGACAACTATTATGAGGCTGGTAAAGGCATCAACCGCTCGCTCGACCGCGAGCTGCTGGCGCAGACCCTGAACCTCAAGGCCAGCATCTACCTGGACGAGTTGACCGGTGAGGTCCAGGTGCGCCTGAGCGGCAACAGCAGCCCGCAAACCCTGGAGCTGAACCTGATTTCGCCAACCCAGCCGGACCGCGACCGCAAGGTGCAACTGGCGCGCAGCGAGCCGGGCCGTTACGTTGGCCAGCTCGACGACAAAGTCGAAGGGCGGCGTTTCGTCGAGCTGCTCGGCAGCCAGGACGGCCACGTATGGCGCTTGTTCGAGGAAGAAAAGGTCGAGCACGGCGTGGCCTTGCAACTGGGTGATGAAGCCATCCAAGGCGCCGAACGCCTGTAGCAGCGGCCTTGTGCCGCCAAAGGGCCCGCGTCAGCCAGAAGAGATGTAGATGAACCACCCAACCCCCTGCTATCACTGCGCCCTGCCCGTACCTGCCGGCAGCCGCTTCACCGCCGTGGTGCTTGGCGAGCCGCGGGCGTTCTGCTGCCCAGGCTGCCAGGCGGTGGCCGAGTCCATTGTCGCGGGGGGCCTTGAGCACTATTACCAGCACCGCAGCGACAGCAGCGCCAACCCCGAGGCCCTGCCCCGGCAGCTACAGGACGAACTGGCGCTGTATGACCGTGACGATGTGCAACGCAACTTCGTGCGCCACGCAGGTGAACTGGCCGAAGCCACCTTGTTGGTCGAAGGCATCAGTTGCGCCGCATGTGGCTGGCTGATCGAAAAACACCTGCGCAACCTGCCAGGGGTCAGCGAAGCACGCCTGAACCTGTCCAACCACCGCCTGCTGCTCAGTTGGGCCGACGCCGAGCTGCCGCTGTCAACGCTGCTGGCCGAGCTGCGCCACATCGGCTACGCCGCACACCCCTATCAGCCGGACAAAGCCGCCGAGCAACTGGCCCAGGAAAACCGCAGCGCCTTGCGCCGGCTGGGTGTGGCCGGGCTGTTGTGGTTCCAGGCAATGATGGCAACCATGGCCACCTGGCCGGAATTCAACATCGACCTGTCACCCGAACTGCACACCATCCTGCGCTGGGTGGCGCTGTTCCTGACCATCCCTATCGTGTTCTACAGCTGCGCGCCGTTTTTCAAAGGCGCCGCCCGCGACCTGCGTACGCGCCACCTGACCATGGATGTCTCGGTATCGCTGGCCATCGGCCTGGCCTTCGGTGCCGGTATCTGGACAGCGATCACCGGCAGCGGCGAGCTGTATTTCGACACCGTGGGCATGTTCGCGCTGTTCCTGCTCACCGGCCGCTACCTCGAACGGCGCGCCCGCGAGCGCACGGCGGCGGCCACCGCGCAACTGGTCAACCTGCTGCCAGCCTCGTGCCTGCGGGTGGGTAGCGATGGCCAGGCCGAACGCATTCTGCTGGGCGAATTGCAGTGTGGCGACCATGTGCAGGTGCTGCCTGGGGCGGTCATTCCTGCGGATGGTTGCATTGTCGAGGGGCGCTCCAGCGTCGATGAGTCGCTGTTGACCGGCGAATACCTGCCACAGCCCCGGCGCGCTGGCGACCGGGTTACCGGCGGCACGCTCAATGTCGAAAGCGCACTGACCGTGCAAGTGCAGGCGCTCGGCCAGGACTCGCGCCTGTCAGCCATCGTCCGCCTGCTGGAGCGGGCGCAATCAGAAAAACCGCGCCTGGCCGAAATCGCCGACCGCGCCTCGCAGTGGTTCCTGCTGTTCACCCTGGTTGCGGCAGCAGTGATCGGCATTGTGTGGTGGCAACTGGATGCCGGGCGCGCGTTCTGGATCGTGCTGGCGATGCTGGTTGCCACCTGCCCTTGCGCGCTGTCACTGGCCACCCCCACGGCGCTCACGGCCGCCACCGGCACCTTGCACAAGCTTGGCTTGCTGGTGACCCGGGGCCATGTGCTGGAAGGCCTGAACCAGGTCGATACGGTCATTTTCGACAAGACCGGCACCCTCACCGAAGGCCGCCTGGCACTGCGCAGCATCCGCCCCCTGGGGCGCCTCGATAGCGACCAGTGCCTGGCCCTGGCCGCCGCCCTGGAAAACCGCTCCGAGCACCCCATCGCCCGCGCCTTCGGCCGCGCCGCCCGCCCCGCCGACGCGGTCAATGCCGTGCCCGGGCTCGGGCTTGAGGGGGTGGTCGACGACTTGCGCCTGCGCATCGGCCAGGCCACCTTCGTCTGCGCCCTGAGCGGCGCCGAAATACCAGCGGTGCCCGAACAACGCGGGCAATGGCTGCTGCTGGGCGACCGCCAAGGCCCGCTGGCCTGGTTCGGCATGGATGACCGCCTGCGCGAAGATGCCGCAGGCCTGGTCGCAGCCTGCAAGGCGCGCGGCTGGCAGACCCTGCTGTTGTCCGGCGACAGCTCGCCGATGGTCGCCGAGGTGGCCCAGCAACTGGGCATCGACCAGGCTGTAGGCGGCATGCGCCCGGACGACAAACTGGCCCGCCTGAAACAACTACAGGCCGCAGGGCGCAAGGTACTGATGCTCGGCGATGGGGTCAACGACGTGCCGGTACTGGCTGCCGCCGACATCAGTATCGCCATGGGCAGCGCCACGGACCTGGCCAAGACCAGCGCCGATGCGGTGCTGCTGTCGAACAACCTCAATGCGTTGGTGCAGGCCTTCACGCTTGCCCGGCGCACGCGGCGCAACATTGTCGAAAACCTGCTCTGGGCGAGCCTGTACAATGGCCTCATGTTGCCGTTCGCAGCGCTTGGCTGGGTCACCCCGGCATGGGCGGCGGTCGGCATGTCGCTCAGCTCGCTGATCGTCGTGCTCAATGCGCTGCGCCTGACCCGTCAAGCCAAGGCCCAGCCCGAACCGGCAGCAGCGCCACTTGCAAGGAACACCCTATGCCCGCCCTCTACGTGATGATCCCCGCAGCCCTGCTGCTGGTGGGCGTTGCCGTGTACATTTTCTTCTGGGCGGTGGACAGCGGCCAGTACGAAGACCTTGAAAGCCCGGCGCACAGCATTCTGTTCGATGACCAGGACCCACGCCACCAGGCCGCGGTCAAGGCCGGGGACGCCAAGCACGACGACCAGGCGCCGCCGCCAAATGCCTGACCTGCTGCCACTGCTGGGCTCTGCCCTGGTGCTTGGCCTGCTAGGCGGTGGCCACTGCCTGGGCATGTGCGGCGGTTTGATGGGCGCACTGACCATGGCCATCCCCGCCGAGCAACGCGCCCGCCGCTTGCGCTTGTTGCTCGCCTACAACCTCGGCAGGGTGCTCAGTTATGCCTGCGCCGGCCTGTTGCTCGGCCTGGCCGGCGTGGCCTTGGCCAGCAGCCCGCTGGCCGCTGTGCTGCGGGTGGTGGCCGCACTGCTGCTGATCACCATGGGCCTGTACCTGGCCGGCTGGTGGAGTGGTCTGACCCGCATCGAAGCGCTGGGCCGCGGGCTGTGGCGCCGGGTGCAGCCAGTGGCGAGCCGATTGTTGCCGGTGTCCAGCGTGCCCCGTGCGCTGCTGCTGGGTGCGTTGTGGGGCTGGCTGCCGTGCGGGCTGGTCTACAGCACGCTGCTGTGGGCGGCCAGCCAAGGCAATGCGCTGCACAGCGCAGCGTTGATGCTGGCGTTCGGCGCCGGCACCTGGCCGGTACTGCTGGCGACGGGGCTGGCGGCTGAGCGCGTTGGTGCAGTGATCCGCAGGCGCGGGGTACGCATGGCCGGAGGCGTGCTGGTGATACTGTTCGGGCTATGGACCCTGCCGGGGCCGCATCAGCACTGGCTGATGGGGCACTAGGGAAATTCTGAAAAAGGCTTCCTGATTTGGCAAAATCTCCGGATACCAGTCGCCGAGCTTTTCGATGATGAAACAGATGTCCTTCGCCGACGCCGAGTAAGCCGGCAAGCGCAAGCAGACCCGTAAGGAGTTGTTCCTGATCGAGATGGATCAGGTGGTGCCCTGGAAGGGTTTGATTGCGCTGATCGAGCCGCATTATCCAAAGGGTGAAGGTGGTCGTCCGGCCTACCCATTGATGGCGATGCTGCGTGTACATCTGATGCAGAACTGGTTCGGCTACAGCGATCCGGCGATGGAAGAGGCTTTGTATGAGACGACCATTCTGCGTCAGTTTTCTGGTCTGAGCCTTGAGCGAATCCCGGACGAAACTACCATTCTCAATTTCCGCCGATTGCTGGAAAAGCACGACTTGGCGACCGGAATTCTCGGCGTCATCAATGGTTATCTGGGCGACCGTGGCCTGTCGTTGCGTCAGGGCACCATCGTCGATGCCACCCTGATTCATGCCCCCAGTTCGACCAAGAACAAGGACGGCAAGCGCGATCCCGAGATGCACCAGACAAAGAAGGGAAACCAGTATTACTTCGGGGCCAAAGCACATATCGGTGTCGATGATGAGTCGGGCCTGGCGCACAGCGTGGTGGTCACGGCGGCCAATGTTGAGGAAGACGTGGTGTGCGCCGATGCGGGTTACACCGGGGCCGAGAAGCGCGAAGAGCACGCGGGGCGCGAGGTAATCTGGCAAATTTCAGCCCGACGCAGCACTTACAAAAAGCATGGAAAACGCAGTGCCCTGTACAAGGCGATACGCAAGATCGAGAAGGCCAAGGCTCAGGTTCGCGCCAAGGTCGAGCACCCGCTTCGGGTGATCAAGCGCCAGTTCGGTTATACGAAGGTGCGCTTGCGAGGCTTGGTGAAGAACACTGCACAGATGGTGACGCTGTTCGCTCTGTCGAACCTGTGGATGGCACGCCGACACTTGTTGGCGAACGCAGGAGAAGTGCGCGTGTAATACAGGAAATGGCTGCGGCGCAGTGGCTTGCACTGGCCGATGAGCCTGAAAAGTCGAAGAGGATTGGTCAAATTTCGACGTGCGTCGTTTTTTGAAGTGCTGATCGTTCGATAGCCGGAAAATATCCGGCCATTTCAGACCATCCCTAGCCCACCGACTGCCTACCTGTCATCGTTCTCAACGCGGTCCTGCACCGTACGATTATTTTAGGCAAGCGCCAAACGCTACTTTCAATTGTCAACTGGCAAAAATGCCAGCTGTGTGAGTAGTGCTACGGGGTCATGATCAATATCAGTGATGCCTTAGCGTGGGATCACTTGAACATGCCACGACAGCGAGCGCTGTTCTGCTTATCCGCCTGAATAATGAGGTGCGACGATGAGTGTGATGCACTGGGGGTTGGTTATCAATGGAATAGCGTTGTTTTTAGTGGTCATGTTTAAAGCGTTGCTGCAGGCGCGTAAATCAAAAGTCATCCAGTCGATGTATTCCATCAGAAGTGCATCCTATGCGCCGTATTCAAATAGTTCGTCTTTCGAAAAGCGCAGTCGTGTAACAGTCAAGCAAATGACTCGAGAGCTGACGGTGCTCAGTCGCTACCTACCACACATTCGGACTTACTCCGTTTCTGGTGTTCAGGCATGGATACCACGTATTGCTGGTTCGTTGGGCATGAAGGTCAGTTTGGGTATTTGGATTTGTGATGACGAAAGAAAGAATGCAATGGAGATTGCCCGGGCAGTAGTGATCTTGCGTAAGTGTAATAACATTGTGCGGGTTGTGGTAGGTAATGAGGTTTTGTTTAGGCATGATTTGCCATTGGGGCGACTCAAGGAATATATGCGCGAAGTGAAGTTGATAACAGAGCTTCCGGTGACAACTGCGGAGCTTTGGCACATATGGTTGAGCCATCCCTCCTTGTCCGATTACGTAGATGAAATAACCATACATACGCTTCCGTTCTGGGAAGGCGTGTGCCTTGCTGATGCGGTGAACCACACGGTGAGCGCGGTGGGCAAGGTGATTTCAGCATTTCCGGGCCGAAAGATCTATGTCGGCGAAGTAGGGTGGCCCTCTGGTGGGCATGCACTGAATACAATGCCTGCAGATGAGTATCAACAAGCGGAATATATTAGAGGCGTGATCAGTGAGTTCAACAGCATGGGGGTGGATTACAATGTGATCGAAGCATTCGATCAGCGTTGGAAACGCTCGGAAGGCACGGTGGGCCGGCATTGGGGGATGTTCAGGAGTGACGGGAGGGTAAAGTTTGTACTCGGCGGAAAAACCTCAGTCCCTGTTAAAGGGATTCAAGTATTCTTGTACGAATTCTTTAGAGGCGCGCTAGGTCGAGCATTACTACTTTGCAGCGGGTTCGCCATGTTGCTTGCGCTCGCCGAAAGGGTATGGTACGGGCTTTCGACTTTGTCTCCGGTCGATCAATTGGTTGCGATCAATGTATGGTGCGCGTGGTGTATCTGCGTGCTCTTGATCTCGCTACACGAAACAGTCGACGGGTACTTGATGCCACGGAACAACACTTTTTTTTCAGCGCCTGACAGCGAGGGCCAGGTTTCCTACAAAGTCGCTATCCACATCGCGTGCAGAAATGAGCCGCCCACTATGGTGAAAGATACATTGTCCCGGATAAGCGAGCTGTTCCATGGGGATTATGAGGTTCATGTTATTGACAATAATACGGATCAGGAAAGTTTCTGGATGCCGGTCCAGGCACACTGCCTCGCCTTAGGGAGTAAATTCAAGTTCTGGCGGGTTGAGAGGATTGCCGGTAATAAGGGTGGGGCATTAAATTTCTTGCTGGATAAGACGTCTGATGACGTTGATATAATTGCTGTGGTTGATTCGGATTATCAGGTCGAGCAGGACTGGCTAGGGCTTACTTCTCTATTTTATGATCCTGAAGTCGCTGTTCTGCAGTCGCCGCAGGATTATCGTGACCAAGTTTCGCTGTTCAAGAGGTTGTGCTATTACGAATATAAGAGTTTCTTCAATGTCGGCATGCTGATTCGAAACAATTTCAATGCCATCATCCTTCATGGCACCATGACGTTGATCCGCGCGCGGGTACTGAGGACGCTCCGATGGTCGGAGCAATGTGTCTGTGAGGATGCCGAGCTTGGATTGAGGATTCTTCAACAGGGGCACAAGATGAGATATATTCCGGTTTCTTACGGGAAAGGCCTGATGCCGGATAATTTCTATGACTACAAGCGCCAACGTTTCCGCTGGGTGAGGGGGGCAGTACAGATCCTGAGAGGCCATGCGAAAATAATTTTCCTAAAAAATGAACAGCTCTCATGGACACAACGCTATCAATTCGTCATCGGGTGGATGCACTGGCTGTCCCAAGCGGGAGGACTATTGATGACAAGTGCGCTTATTGGATGGTCGGCACTTTCCTTGGTGGCACCTTCGGCCGCGTCCTCCTACCCTCTGCTTATATCGGGCTCACTGGTCGGAGCCTTTCTGGTTACGCTGTTCGCTCAAACAGTCCTTTATGTGCGTTACAGCCCGGATGGAACTTCCAATGCGTGGCTGTCGATTCTTGCAAGTCATGCATTGAATCATGTCGTCGCACAGGCGGTGTTTTATTCGATTTGGTCGAAGTCGACGAGGTTTATCGTGACGCCCAAGCAGACGGCTAGCAGCTCTCTAGGCAGAGTTCTGAGTAGCTGTGCTGGAGAGGCGTTATTATTTGCCATGTTGATGGCTTGTGCATTACTGGTCATGTGCTTGCCAGCACTGACATTGTCCTCTGTGGTGTGGAGCGTGATGTTGATTACCCGCAGTTTTCCTTATGCAGCTGCATTGGTCATGGCGTGTTTGTCCGCGGCAGCGAAGCGCCCTGAAACGAGCATGGGCAGTCACAAAAAAACATTGTGAATGATCGCGATGCCAAGGCCAGCTTGCCGTAGCGCCCTTGGAGTATCCTGGGCTTGCTGATGTGCACGAAATCTCATAATGATCAGGCATTGCTCAGAGGCCTGTTAGGGAAATTCTGAAAAAGGCTTCCTGATTTGGCAAAATCTCCGGATACCAGTCGCCGAGCTTTTCGATGATGAAACAGATGTCCTTCGCCGACGCCGAGTACGCCGGCAAGCGCAAGCAGACCCGTAAGGAGTTGTTCCTGATCGAGATGGATCAGGTGGTGCCCTGGAAGGGTTTGATTGCGCTGATCGAGCCGCATTATCCAAAGGGTGAAGGTGGTCGTCCGGCCTACCCATTGATGGCGATGCTGCGTGTACATCTGATGCAGAACTGGTTCGGCTACAGCGATCCGGCGATGGAAGAGGCTTTGTATGAGACGACCATTCTGCGTCAGTTTTCTGGTCTGAGCCTTGAGCGAATCCCGGACGAAACTACCATTCTCAATTTCCGCCGATTGCTGGAAAAGCACGACTTGGCGACCGGGATTCTCGGCGTCATCAATGGTTATCTGGGCGACCGTGGCCTGTCGTTGCGTCAGGGCACCATCGTCGATGCCACCCTGATTCATGCCCCCAGCTCGACCAAGAACAAGGACGGCAAGCGCGATCCCGAGATGCACCAGACGAAGAAGGGAAACCAGTATTACTTCGTGGCCAAAGCACATATTGGTGTCGATGATGAGTCGGGCCTGGTGCACAGCGTGGTGGTCACGGCGGCCAATGTTGCGGACGTCACGCAGGTCGGCAAACTGCTGCACGGTGAGGAAAACGTGGTGTGCGCCGATGCGGGTTACACCGAGGCCGAGAAGCGCGAAGAGCACGCGGGGCGCGAGGTCATCTGGCAAATTGCAGCCCGACGCAGCACTTACAAAAAGCATGGAAAACGCAGTGCCCTGTACAAGGCGATACGCAAGATCGAGAAGGCCAAGGCTCAGGTTCGCGCCAAGGTCGAGCACCCGTTTCGGGTAAGCAAGCGCCAGTTCGGTTATACGAAGGTGCGCTTGCGAGGCTTGGTGAAGAACACTGCACAGATGGTGACGCTGTTCGCTCTGTCGAACCTGTGGATGGCACGCCGACATTTGTTGGCGAACGCAGGAGAAGTGCGCGTGTAATACGGGAAATGGCTGCGGCGCAGTGGCTTGCAGTGGCTTGCAGTGGCTTGCAGTGGCCGATGAGCCTGAAAAGTCGAAGAGGATTGGTCAAATTTCGACGTGCGTCGTTTTTTGAAGTGCTGATCGTTCGATAGCCGGAAAATATCCGGCTATTTCAGACCATCCCTAGGGGCAGCTAAAAGCTTGCAGCTCGCTGCAGGCGCTTGCAGCTTGATACAAATCAACATAGAAACTTACATCCATCCCTAGACTCCGGGTACTGCTGCTCTATCCGGGGACTGCCCACATGCTCGAAGAACTTCACTGGGACCCCGACCTGATCCGCCGCTACGATCTGGCCGGGCCACGCTACACCTCTTACCCGACCGCCGTGCAACTGCACAGCGAGGTGGGCTCGTTCGACCTGCTCCACGCGCTGCGCGAAAGCCGCCGGGCGGCACGTCCGCTGTCGCTGTACGTGCATGTGCCGTTCTGCGCCAACATCTGCTACTACTGCGCCTGCAACAAAGTCATCACCAAGGACCGCGGCCGCGCCGCACCTTACCTGCAACGCCTGGAGCAGGAAATCCAGCTGATCGCCTGCCACCTCGACCCCAAACAGCGCGTCGAGCAGTTGCACTTTGGCGGCGGCACGCCGACTTTTCTCAGCCATGCCGAATTGCGCCAGTTGATGGCCACGCTGCGCCAGCATTTCAACCTGCTGGACGACGACTCTGGCGACTATGGCATCGAACTGGACCCGCGTGAGGCCGACTGGTCGACCATGGGCCTGCTGCGCGAACTGGGCTTCAACCGCGTCAGCCTCGGTGTGCAGGACCTCGACCCGGCCGTACAGCGCGCGGTCAACCGCCTGCAAAGCCTGGAGCAGACCCGCGCCCTGATTGAAGCGGCGCGCACGCTGCAGTTCCGCTCGGTCAACCTTGACCTGATCTACGGCCTGCCCAAGCAGACGCCAGAAGGCTTTGCACGCACCGTCGAGGAGGTGATCCGCCTGCAACCGGACCGCCTTTCAGTGTTCAACTATGCCCACCTGCCCGAGCGTTTCATGCCGCAGCGGCGCATCGACAGCAACGACCTGCCGGGCCCGGCAGCCAAGCTTGAAATGCTCCACGCCACCATCGAACAGCTCACCGCTGCAGGCTATCGCTACATCGGTATGGACCACTTCGCCCTGCCCGACGACGAGCTGGCCATCGCCCAGGAAGAAGGCACCCTGCAGCGTAATTTCCAGGGTTACACCACCCATGGCCACTGCGACCTGATCGGCCTCGGGGTGTCGTCGATCAGCCAGATCGGCGACCTGTACTGCCAGAACAGCAGCGACCTCAACACCTACCAGGACGCCCTCTCCCACGCCCAACTGGCCACCCAGCGCGGCCTGCTTTGCAATGAGGACGATCGCCTGCGCCGCGCGGTGATCCAGCAGTTGATCTGCCATTTCGAACTGGACTTCGAGCAGATCGAACGCGCCTTCCTGATCGATTTCCGCGGCTACTTCAACGAGCAATGGCCGCAGCTTCAAGCCATGCAACGCGACGGCCTGATCAGCCTGGACGCCAAGGGCATCCGCGTCCTGCCGGCCGGGCGCCTGCTGGTGCGCTCGGTGTGCATGGTGTTCGATGCGTACCTGGCTCAACAAAATCGTCAGCGCTTTTCGAGGGTAATCTGAACAGATAGAGACGTTTGACCACATGGACAGCTTGCCTTGGCAGGCACACTATGGACAGTAGAGGCTAACGCCGTCAGCACGCACCAGAACAGCGCACGCTGGCTTACCGACCTTGTCGTGGGTTACCCTTACGACTTATGTGTGCTTTCTCACAAGGATCGAAGAAATGTCTGAGCCAGTAAAACTGCGCCCACACAACCAGGCCCATTGCAAGGATTGCAGCCTGGCCCCCCTGTGCCTGCCGCTGTCGCTCAACCTTGAGGATATGGACGCACTGGATGACATCGTCAAACGCGGCCGCCCACTGAAAAAAGGCGAGTTCCTGTTCCGCCAAGGTGACGATTTCGGCTCGGTTTACGCAGTCCGCTCTGGCGCGCTGAAAACCTTCAGCCTGAGCGACAGTGGTGAAGAACAAATCACCGGTTTCCACCTGCCCAGCGAGCTGGTCGGCCTGTCCGGCATGGACACCGAAGCCTACCCGGTGTCGGCCCAGGCCCAGGAAACCACCTCGGTGTGCGAAATCCCCTTCGAACGGCTTGATGAGTTGTCGGTGCAGTTGCCGCAACTGCGCCGCCAGTTGATGCGGGTGATGAGCCGCGAAATCCGCGATGACCAGCAAATGATGCTGCTGCTGTCGAAAAAGACCGCCGATGAGCGCATCGCCACCTTCCTGGTCAACCTGTCGGCGCGCTTCCGCGCACGCGGCTATTCGGCCAACCAGTTCCGCCTGAGCATGTCGCGCAACGAAATCGGCAACTACCTGGGCCTGGCGGTCGAGACCGTATCGCGGGTGTTTACCCGCTTCCAGCAGAATGGCCTGCTCAAGGCCGAGGGCAAGGAAGTGCACATCCTCGACCCGATCCAGCTGTGCGCGCTGGCAGGCGGCGCCATAGAAGCCTGACCGCCGGAACAGGTATACTGGCGCCTTGGTTTTTCCAGGATACCTGCCCCATGCACAGCGACACGTTCGACCTCAAAGCCCTGATCCGCCCGGTAGTGGACTTCCCGAAACCGGGCGTCATCTTCCGCGACATCACCCCGCTGTTCCAGTCACCACGCGGGCTGCGCTATGTGGCCGACCAGTTCATCGAGCGCTATGTCGAAGCTGAATTCAGCCACATCGGTGCAATGGACGCGCGGGGCTTTCTGATTGGCTCGATCATCGCCCACCAACTGAACAAGCCGCTGATCCTGTTCCGTAAACAGGGCAAGCTGCCGGCTGACGTGCTGTCTGAGGGTTACCAGACCGAATACGGCGAGGCCTTCCTGGAAGTGCATGCCGACAGTCTGTGCGATGGCGATTCGGTGTTGCTGTTCGATGACCTGATTGCCACGGGTGGCACGCTGCTGGCGGCGGCCAACCTGATCCGCCGCACCGGCGCGCAGGTGTTTGAAGCAGCGGCAATCATCGACCTGCCTGAGCTTGAGGGTTCGCAGCGCTTGCAGGCGGCGGGCGTGCCGACCTTCTGCCTGACCGAGTTTTCGCTTAGCGAGTATTGATCGGCGTCTTATTGCGTGAAGCGGGTGGTGGCCTCATCGCAGGCTAGCGCCAGCTACCCCGCAGGCCGCGCTCAACCGCACCAAGGCTGGTTGGACCCAATCCTGTGGGAAATGATAGACAGTCGTGGCGAGCGGGCTTGTCCCGCGTTGGGCTGCGCAGCAGCCCTGAAAACCTCAAGGGCTGCGGCGCAGCCCAACGCGGGACAAGCCCGCTCGCCACAAAGGAGCTCGCCACAAGGAGATATGTCTGGCGGGAACAGGTTCGTACAAAACCATAGAATCTCCCACAGGATCTGTGTCAGACCTCTATATCACAGGCTGGCGTAGTATTTGTGGGAGCTGGCGCTAGCCTGCGATGAGGCCAGCAAACACAGCGGCGTTGCCTGGCCTTTAGCCATCGCAGGCCAACCCCTTATTTCTCGAACGGGTTCCAGCCCTGCTGGCCTTTCACTTCTTTCAGGTAGTAGGCGTAGTTGGTGGTCATCGCCCACAGCACCGCCAGGCCACAATTGATGCCGGTATCCAGTGCACGCGGCAGCAGCGTGCCGGTCACTGTTTCATAAATGGCCAATACCACGCCCACGCCCACGGAAATCCCCAGCAGCGCCAGGTTCTTCTTCCACAGCCCCAGCACGAACAGGTAGATCGGCCCAAAGAAGAAGGCCAGGAAGTTCATGTTGATCAGCATGCGCTTGCCCGTTGGCAATGCCTTGAACGCCTCCTTGAACGTCTCGCTGAACGGGCCGCCGTTCTTCTCGAAGAACGCGAAGCGCTCCTGCCATTTCGGCTTGTAACCGCTCAAATCAACTTTGCTCAGCGAAATATTGTCCATTTTCGTTCCTTCGGGGCTTTCGAGTAGGCAAGCGGTGCGCGCATCCATGCCGCCGCAAGCAGGGTCAAAAAACGCGCCCGGCCTGCGCCCACGCGCAATCCCCGGGCCAAGGCAACGGCAATGGCATCCACGGGCAGGCAGGTGGGGGCAGGCAAGAGGCGGGGTTCATTCAACATCCTTGTTTCCAAATATTTA
The DNA here is from genome assembly GCF_014268805.2 of Pseudomonas farsensis. Taxonomy (GTDB): domain Bacteria; phylum Pseudomonadota; class Gammaproteobacteria; order Pseudomonadales; family Pseudomonadaceae; genus Aquipseudomonas; species Aquipseudomonas farsensis. Next base: position 1,001,052 of record NZ_JABWRF020000001.1, on the reverse strand, counting down.
ATCACCCCCACGCAGAGCGGACAAGCTGCCATCGCTCAGGCGCTGCAACCGGCCCAGTTGGGTTACCATAGCCGCCCTCTGCGAGTGCCCCTTAAAAGCAACGACTCGACACCTACAGGTCACCCATGCGTCTGTTTCACACCTCCGACTGGCACCTGGGCCAGAGCCTGCACGGCCAGGAACGCGACTTCGAACACAATTGCTTCCTGGACTGGCTGCTCGGCCAACTGCGCCTGCGCAACCCCGATGCCCTGCTGATCGCCGGCGATATCTTCGACACCGTCAACCCGCCGGTCAAAGCCCAGGAACGGCTATACGACTTTATCGTCCAGGCCCACGAGCAACAGCCCAAACTCGACATCGTGATGATTGCCGGCAACCACGACTCCGGTTCGCGCATCGAGCTGCCTGCGCCTTTGATGCGTCGCCTGCGCACCCATGCGCTGGGCCGCGTGCACTGGCTCGACGAGGGCCAGCTCGATGCCGAGCGCCTGTTGATCCCACTCACCAACGCCCGTGGCAAAGTCAGCGCCTGGTGCCTGGCCCTGCCCTTCCTGCGCCCCGCCGAAGTCACCGGCCCCACTCTTGGCGATGACTACCTGCAAGGCATCACCCAGGTGCACGAGCAACTTATCCAGGCGGCGCTGAAAAAACGCAAGAAAGACCAGGCGTTGGTTGCCATCAGCCATGCGCACATGGCCGGCGGCAGCATCAGCGAAGACTCCGAGCGCAGCCTGATCATCGGCAACGCCGAGGCTCTGCCGGCGCGCTTGTTCGACAAGGCCATCGCTTACGTCGCCCTGGGCCATCTGCACAAACCGCAGAAGGTCAACCGCGAGGCGCGCATCCGCTACAGCGGCGCGCCGATCCCGCTGTCGTTCGCCGAAATCAACTACCCGCACCAGGTGCTGGAGGTCGAGCTCGACGGCAGCGAACTGGTCAGCGTTGAGCCGCGCCTGGTGCCGCGCGCCGTAGCCCTGCAACGGCTGGGCCCGGCACCGCTGAGCGAGCTGCTCGAACAGCTCGCCGAACTGCCGGTGATCGACCTGCTCGATGACCCCAACCGCCAGCCGTGGCTTGAGGTCCGGGTACGCCTGGACGAACCGCAGCCAGACCTGCGCCTGCAACTGGAAAACGCCCTGCAAGGCAAAGCCGTGCGGCTGGTGCGCATCAGCGCCGAATACGCAGGCGCAGGCCGTGATACAGACGACGCACAAGCCTTTGTCGAGCTTTCCCAGATGACCCCGCACGACCTGTTTGGCCGCGCCTGGGAGCAGGCCTACGGCAGCCCCGCCGATGAGCAGGCCCTGGCCGACTTCGCCGAGCTGCTGCAGGACGTGCTGCAAGAAGAGGAACAGCCATGAAGATTCTCGCCATCCGCCTGAAGAACCTGGCCTCCCTTGCCGGCCCCGTCGATATCGACTTCACTGCCGAGCCCCTGGCCAGCGCCGGGCTGTTCGCCATCACCGGCCCCACCGGCGCCGGCAAGAGCACCTTGCTCGACGCCCTGTGCCTGGCGCTGTTCGGCACCGTGCCGAGGCTCAACGACATTGGCCGCGAAGCCAAGGTGCCCGACGCCGATGGCGACATCCCCACCTCCGACCCGCGCAACCTGTTGCGGCGCGGTACCGGCAGCGGGTTCGCCGAGGTGGATTTCATCGGTATCGACGGGCGCCGTTACCGCGCCCGCTGGGAAGCCAACCGCGCCCGCGAGAAAGCCAACGGCAAGTTGCAGCACAGCCGCCAGAGCCTGTACGACCTGGACGCCGAGCAACTGCTGGGCAGCGGCAAAAACGAATACAAGCAACTGGTCGAAGCGCGCCTGGGCCTGAACTTCGAGCAGTTCACCCGTGCGGTGATGTTGGCCCAGAGCGAATTCGGCGCCTTCCTCAAGGCCGATGACCGTGAGCGCAGCGAACTGCTGGAAAAGCTTACCAATACCGCGATCTACACCCGCCTGGGCCAACGCGCATTCAGCAAGGCACGCGAAACCGCTGAAGCGCACAGCGACCTGAAAAAACAGGCCGAGCACCTGCTGCCGATGGATGCCGAAGCACGCGCCGCGCTCGACCTGGAGCTGGAGCAGGCGCAGCAGCAGTTCAAGGCCGGCCAGGCGCGCCAGCGCCAGCTTGAACAGCAACGCGCCTGGCTGAATGAACAACAGCAATTGCAGGCCCAGCACAGCGAGGCCCACCAGGCGCTGGAAAGCGCCGAACAGCAATGGCAGCAAATGGCCGGGCAACGCCTGGACCTGCAGCGCCTCGAACGCCTGGCGCCGCAACGCCACCAGTTCCATCGCCTGCAAAGCCTGGCGGCGCAATTGCTGCCGTTGCTGGCCGAGATCGACCAGCAACAGCAGCAGCAGTCTGCCCTGCAACTGCGCACCGAAGAACAGGAGCAGGCCCTGGCCGGCGCTCGCCAGGCGCTTGAGCAACACCAGACCAAACACGCCGAGGACGCCCCGAAGCTACGCCTGGCCTTTGCCGGCCAAGCCGATCTGGCCCGCCTCGACAACGACCTTGCCGAGCAAAACGTGGCCTGCCAGCAAGCCGCCACCGCTGTCGAAGAAGCCCAGCAACAGGTTCAGCAACTGGACGAAAACCAACAGCGCAGCCTGCAACAATTGGCGCAGATCGACGCAGCCCTCGCCCAGAGCACGCACTTGGCAAGCCTGGCCGACGCCTGGCAGGCCTACCTGCCGCAGCTCAAGCAAGTGATGCTGATTGGCGGGCGCCTGAGCAAAGGCCATGAAGAACTGCCGGGCCTGCAAGCCCAGGTCAGCCAGGCCAATGCGCAGTTGCAAGCGCAACGCGACAGCTTCGAGCTGCTCTTTCGCGAAGCAGGCGCCGAACCCCATGCCCTGGCCGAGCAGATCGACCTGCTCGGCGGCATGCTGCAAGACAACCGCAAGCAGCAACGCGCCGTCGAAGAGCTGTCGCGCCTGCACGCCCGCGACCTGGAACTGCGCCAAACCCTCGATAGCCTGCGTGAGCGCCAACAGCAGGCCATGCAGCAGCGCCAGCAACTGATCGGCGAAGGCACCGCAGCCAAAACCGAACTGCAAGCCGCCGAGCAAGCCCTGGCCCTGACCCGGCAGTTGCTCGAGCGCCAGCGCCTGGCGCGCACCAGCAGCGTCGAGGACCTGCGCGCACAGCTGCGTGACGGCGAAGCCTGCCCGGTGTGCGGCAGTGCCGAGCACCCATTCCATCAGCCCGAGGCCTTGCTGCAGAGCCTGGGCCGGCACGATCAGGCCGAAGAAGACGCCGCGCAAAAGCAGGTTGAGCAGCTCAACGGCAAGCTGGTCGAACTGCGCACCCAACTGGGCGTGATCAATGCCCAGCTCAAGGAATACCAGCAGCAACAACTGCAACTGGGTGAACAGTTGCAACCGCTTGCAGGCCAACTCCAGGCCCACGCCCTGTGGCCCGCCCTCGCGCCGCAGGACGACAAGGCCCGTAGCAGCTGGCTCGATGGCCAGCTACGGCGCCTGGGCGAAGAAATCGACCGCGATGAGAAACGCCAGAGCGCGCTGCTGGCACTGCAACGCGAAGCCGCCAGCCTCAGCCAGCGCCTGCAAGCGGCCAACGAGGCGCAGCAGCAGGCCCAACGCCATCTGGACCAGCAGCACCAGGCGCTGGCTGCCGATCAGCAGCAGCTCGAACAAGGCCTGAACGACTTGGCCAGCGTGCTGCCAGCCGAGATCCTCCAGGCGCTGCGCGACGACCCGGCCAACGCCTTCCTCAGCCTCGACCAGCAGATTGTCCTGCGCCGCCAGCAACTGGACCAGCGCAAGGACGAGCAGCAGGAACAACAGGCCCGTCAGCAGCAACTGGACAAGCTGCGCGACCAACAGCAAAGCCGCCAGCTCAGCCTGCAACAAGCGCAGCAAAAACTCGCCACCACCGAGGCGCAGCGCCAGCAAGCGCAGGCCGCGCTGGCCGAATTGCTCGGTGAACACCCCAGTGCCGAAGCCTGGCAGCAGCACGTCGACACACAACTGGAACAAGCGCGCAGCGCCCAGGCCGAGAGCGCCCAACACGTGCAGGACCTGCGCACCCAGGGTGTGCAACTGGCCGGTGAGCTCAAAGCCAATCATCAGCGCCAGCAAGCACTGGAGCAGGAGCACCAGCAACTGCAAGCGCAGATCGCGCAGTGGCGAGCAGAACACCCCGAGCTTGACGATGCCGGCCTTGACCGCCTGCTGGCCATAGACGACACGCAACTGGCCGAGCTGCGCCAGCAGTTGCACAACGCCGACAAGGCCATCGAGCAGGGCCGCGTGTTGTTGCAAGAGCGTGAACAACGCCTGCAACAGCACAGCGCCCAGGCCCACGCCGAACTGCCGGTCGAAACCCTCGAACAGAGCCTTGCCGACCTGCAGCAGCAACTGGCCGGCCAGGAGCAGCAATGCGCCGAACTGCGTGCCCGCCAGGCCGACGACCAACGTCGTCAGCAGGCCTGTGCCGCACTCAACGAACAGATCGACCAAGCCTACCAGCAATGGCAGCGCTGGGCGCGGCTGAACAGCCTGATCGGCTCGGCCTCAGGCGATGTGTTCCGCAAGATCGCCCAAGGCTACAACCTCGACCTGCTGCTGCACCATGCCAACAGCCAACTGCGCCAGCTGGCCAGGCGCTACCGCCTCAAGCGCGGCGGCAGTGCCCTTGGCCTGCTGGTGCTGGACACCGAGATGGGGGACGAGATGCGCTCGGTGCACTCGCTGTCGGGCGGTGAAACCTTCCTGGTATCGCTGGCCCTGGCCCTAGGCCTGGCGTCGATGGCCTCCAGCACCTTGCGCATCGAGTCGCTGTTCATCGACGAGGGCTTCGGCAGCCTCGACCCCGAGTCGCTGCAACTGGCGATGGACGCGCTGGACGGCCTGCAGGCCCAAGGCCGCAAGGTGGCGGTCATTTCCCACGTGCAAGAAATGCACGAGCGGATCCCGGTGCAGATCCAGGTTCGGCGCCAAGGTAACGGCCTGAGTGATGTCGAGGTGTGCGGTTGATCCTGTACTCGTTCCGCCGCTGCCCCTGGGCGATGCGCGCACGCCTGGCACTGCGCTACGCCGAGTGTGACGTGCAGGTGTGTGAAGTGGCGATGAAGAACAAGCCGGCCGAGCTGCTGGCACTGTCGCCCAAGGGCACAGTGCCGGTGCTCGATACCGGTGCTCAAGTGCTGGAAGAGAGCCTTGAGATCATGCGCTGGGCCTTGGCCCGGCATGACCCCGACGATTGGCGCCTGATGGCAGACGCGGCTGGCGCCGAGCAAGCCGAAGCGTTGATTGCCTGCAACGACAGCACCTTCAAGGCGCAGGTGAACCTGTACAAATACGCCGAGCGATACCCGCAGCATTCTCGCGACTATTATCGGCAGGACGCCGAAACCTGGCTGGCGAGGCTGGAAAGCCTGCTCGAAGGGAGCCCGTACCTGCTAGCCAACCACCCCAGCCTGGCCGATGCGGCGCTGCTGCCTCTGCTGCGCCAGTTTGCCGGGGTAGAACCTGCGTGGTTCGCCCAAGCGCCCTACCCGCGCTTGCGCACCTGGCTGGAGCACTGGCTGGAATCAGCGTTGTTCAAGGCGGTGATGGCGAAGTGATCAAGCCTGCGCCACCACCGGTTGAGCTCTCAGATCGCCAGGATCGGCGCAGACATCACCAATAGCACTACTGCTGTAATACGCCACATCATGCTCAGCCCCTCGATGAGTCAAAAATACAGCGTCAATTAAAACATATGGCGCAGTGCCACTACTAACGCATTTCACCGAAGCAAAGCGCCATCAGTCGAGAAACTTCAAATCCGAAGGCGCTGGCTGATCGAACTTCTGCACCGTATCGCCCAGTTTGCCGCTGCGCGGGTCACGCTGCATGACTACGACCTGGTCGCTTTTCTGGTTGGCCACCAGCAAGAACTTCCCGCCTGGGGCCAGGGCAAATTCGCGGGGGTGGTCACCGTCCACGGAGCGCCGTTGCACCAGGCTCAACTGGCCGTCAGCCTTGTCCACCGCGAACACCACGATCTGGTTGGCCGTACCCCGGTTACTGACGTACAAAAAACGCCCGTCCGCTGACAGATGCAGGCCGCCGGCGGCCTTGGCTGCAGCTTGCGTGTGCTCGGTCAGTGGCAGCCGCTGACGCTCGACAAGGGCACCGTCCTTGACCTCGAACACCACCACTTCGGCAGACATCTCCAAGGTCAGGTAGGCATGCTGCCCCTTGGCATCAAACAGCAGATGGCGCGGCCCACTGCCGGGCGGCAAGCTGACCGAGGCGGGCAACGCGGGGCTCAAGGGGTGCTCGGGGCTGGCGCCGTCGTAGCGGTAAATGAACACCTTGTCAGCGCCCAGATCGCTGGCATACAGGTGGCTGCCATCGGGCGACAGCACCACCGAGTGCACATGGGCACCGGCCTGGCGCTCGGGGTTGACCTTGCTCGGCGCATGGCGCAGCTGTTGCACCGCTGGCTGCAGCTTGCCGTCCTTGTCCACCGGCAGCACCACCAGGCTACCCCCCGGGTCTGGGGCAACGGCGTAGTTGGCCACGAACAGGTAACGCTGATCGCGGCTCAAGCTGGCATGGGTCGGCTCGTCGCCGTCGCTGGGCACCTGGCTGAGGGGGCTTAGCTGGCCCTTGGCGTCGATGGCAAAACTGCTGGCATGGCCCCGGGCGGTTTCATTGACTGCGAACAGCAGGCGCTGGTCGGCAGACAGCACCAGCCACGAGGGGCTGACGGCCTCGACCACCTGCTGCGGCTTGGCACCGATATGGCCGCTGCGCGGGTCGAAGGTATAGCGGTAGATCCCTTGGCTGGCGCCATCGGTGTAGCTGCCCACCAGCAAGGTTGCGGCGTTGGCGCCCAGCGAAAGGCTCATCAGGCTAGCGGTCAACAGGTTCGTCCAGCGGTTCTTCATCGTCGTCTTCATCCGGGGCACGAAAGGCACTCATACAGACTAGACGATGCTCGCCGTCGGCAGAGTCCAGGGTCCAGGTATCACCTGCAACGCTGGCGGCCCCCACCTGCTCGGCGCTGAACACCCAGCGGCGCAGTTGGCGGCCGTCCATGCATTCGATGGTCAGGCCGGCATCGTCGAAGGTGAAATCGAAGGCGTGCAGGCCGTCGATCAGAAGCATGTCGCAGGTTGCGAGGGCGTTGGCGAGGGTCATGGTGGCCTCCAGAACAATAGGCCGGGCATTATACCCAGCGGGGCCGCATTGCGGCCCCGACCTTTGCTCAATGGGCGAAGATCGAACCGCCCTGCTTGCCCGCAAGCTTCTGCGGCTTGATCAGGAACCGTGCCAACGCCGGCAACAACCACAGCGCGCCAAACATGTTCCACAGCAGCATGAAGGTCAGCATCAGGCCCATGTCGGCCTGGAACTTGATCGCCGAGAATATCCAGGTGCACACCCCGATGGCCAGGCACAGCCCGGTGAACAGCACCGCCTTGCCGGTAGAGCGCAGGGTTTCGTAATAGGCCTGCTGCAATGGCAGGCCGGCGCGCAGGAAGCTTTCCAGGCGGCTGTAGATGTAGATGCCGTAGTCCACGCCGATACCCACCCCCAAGGCCACCACCGGCAGCGTCGCCACCTTCACGCCGATGCCCATGTACGCCATCAGCGCGTTGCCCAGCACCGACGTCAGCACCAGCGGCAGCACGATGCACAAGGTTGCGGCAAACGAGCGGAAGGTGATCATGCACATCACCCCGACACACAGGTACACAAGGATCAGGATGGTCAGCTCGGCTGACTTGATGACCTCGTTGGTGGCGGCCTCGATACCGGCGTTGCCTGCGGCCAGCAGGAACTGCAGGCCATCCTTGCTGTGGCTGTCGGCGAAGGCCTTGGCCGCTGCGGTGACCCGTTCAAGGGTTTCGGCCTTGTGGTCGTTGAGGAACACCAGCACCGGTGCCAGCGAGCAATCGGCGTTGTACAGGCCGTCGGCGCGGGCGATGGAGTTGTTGAGCACGTCCGGGTTGCGCGACAGCGTCTCCCACTTCAGGCTGCCCTCGTTCATGCCCTTGATGACCTGCTTGGACACCGTTACCAGCGAGATGGTCGACTGCACCCCTGGGGTGTTGTTCATGGTCCACATCAGCTCATCGATGGGCGCCAGGGTGGAATGCACCGAACACTGCTCGGCAGGCGTCTTGACCATGATCACCAGCACATCGGAACTGGTCGAGTAGTTGTTGATGATGAAGGCGTTGTCCTGGTTGTAACGCGAGTCCGGGCGCAGCTCCGGGGCGCCCTGGTCGAGGTCGCCGATCTTGAGGTTCTGGCTGTACCAGAGCCCGCCGCCGAAGGCCAGCAGCGCCAGCACGATGGAAACCGGCGCCACCTTGGGGCTGGCAAAGTTGGACAGCAAGCGCCAAAACGGGTGCTCGCAGGTCGCGTCCTTCTTGCTGCGGGCGATGGCCTTCTGGCTGATGCCGACATAGCTGATAGCTACCGGCAGCAGGATCAGGTTGGTGAACACGATCACTGCAACGCCAATGGACGCGCCGATGGCCAGCTCGCGAATAACGCCGATATCGATGATCAGCAGGGTGATGAAGCCCACCGCATCGGCCAGGATGGCGATCATGCCGGGCAGGAACAGCTGGCGGAAGGTGCGCCGGGCAGCGGTAAGGGCGTTGTCGGCGTCGCTGGACTGCAAGGCGATGCCGTTGATTTTCTGCACCCCGTGGGAAATACCGATGGCGAAGATCAGAAACGGCACCAGCATCGAATACGGGTCCAGGCCAAAGCCGACCGCGTGCATCAGCCCCAACTGCCAGACCACCGCCACCAGCGTGGTAACCAGCACGGCGATGGTGCTGCGGATGCACCAGGTGAACCAGTACAGCAGTGCCCAGGTGATCAGCAACGCCACGCCAAAGAACATCACCACCATCACCAGGCCGTCGATCAGGTCGCCGACCTTTTTTGCAAAACCGACGATGTGGATCTTCACGTTGGGGTTCTGCGCCTGGAACTTGTCGCGGATCTTTTCTTCGAGCTGGTGAGAGAACTGCTGGTAGTCGAGTTTGACCTGACGCCCTGGGTCCTGCGGGTCGGGGTAGCTTTCCAGCAGCGGGATATCAACGATGCTGGACTTGAAGTTGTTGGCCACCAGGCGCCCCACCTGGCCGGACTTGAGCACGTTGTCACGCAGGGTATCGAGGCTGTCCTGGGAGCCGTCGTAGGTGTTGGGGATCACCTCGCCGCCAGAAAAGCCCTCTTCGGTGACTTCGCTCCAGCGCACGCTGGGGCTCCACAGCGACTTGAGCCCGGCGCGGTCGATGCCGGGAATGTAGAACACCTCGTCATGGATCTGGCGCAGGGTCTCCATGTAGTCCTTGTCGAAGATGTCACCGTTCACCGCTTCCACCGAAATGCGCACGGTGTTGCCCAGGTTGGCCAGGTCGTTGCGGTGCTCCATCATCTGTTCGATGAACGGGTGTTGCAGCGGGATCATCTTCTCGAAGCTGGTAGAGGGGCGAATCTGCGTAGCCTGCCAGAACAGGAAAATGCTCACGAAGATGCAGATGGCGATGACTGCCGGGCGGTTGTTGAAGATCAGCCGTTCGAGCAGGGTAGGCTTGTCCTTGTGCTGCATGTCGAAACTCTCCCGGCTGCTCATGGGCGTGCCTCCTGCAGGCCATCGGCGCTGGCCAGGTGCACACCGCCCTGCCCTACCAGCAGCAGGCCACCATTGGCCAGGCCGCTGACACCGGCCAGAGCGATGCGGTCGGCGCGGTTGCGCACGCTGAAGGTCTGGCCACCATCGTTGCTGCGCAGCACGCTGCCGCCGTTGCCGACCAGCACCAGGCTGGCGTCCTGCAACAGCGTAGCGCTTGCCAGGCCGAATTCGAGCGGGCCACGCTCGGCATTGAGCGCGATGGGCTGCCAGGTGTCGCCAAAGTCAGTCGAGCGCAGCAGGTTGCCGCGCAGCCCGTAGGCCAGCAGGGTGTTGGGCTGGGCGGTGCCGATGACGCCGAACAGCGAGCCCTGGTAAGGGCTTTGCACCGTGCTCCAGGCCTGGCCTGCGTCGCTTGAACGGAACATGCTGCCCTGCTCGCCAACGATGAACAGGCCTGCACCCTTGACCTCGGTGATGGCGTTCAGGTGCAGTTGGTCGGGGTTGTCCAGGCGCTCGGCGACGTCCTGCCAGTGCTGGCCGCCGTCCGTGGTTTCGAGCAATGCGCCATAGGCGCCCACGGCAAAGCCGTGCTGGGCATCGAGAAAACGCACATCGAGCAGCGGGGCTTCACGGGACAGGTCTTCGAACTGCTTGCTCCAGGTGGCGCCGCCATCGCTGCTGGCAAGAATCTGCGCATCGTGGCCAACGGCCCAGCCGCGCTTGTCGTCGAGGAAGAACACTGCAGTGAGCAGTTGCCGGGTGGGCACCCGGGCCTGAGTCCAGGTCTTGCCTTGGTCGTCGGAGAACAGGATGTGGCCGCGGTCGCCGACCACCACCAGGCGCTTGCCGGCGTGGGTGGCTGCGATCAGCAGGCTTTGTGCGGCTTTGGCCGACTCGACCGAGTATTGCTCGGCGGCCACCGCCGCTTGCACGTCGCTGGCACCGATGCCCAGTACCAGCGCCAGCATGGCGCTGGTGGCAAACCGGCCGCGTGGCCTGATTCGCTGTGTCATGACTGCCCCCTGTTATGTTCTTGTCGCGGGTCAATCTATTGCCAGGTGCTGCGAAAACCCTGTTCCAGAGCCCTGGAATAGCTTTTCGTCATGCTAGCGGGATTGTCCGACAGAAAACAACGAGCGGGACGTTATGTTTTGTTAACCGGCAAAAATGGCTGGGGCCGCTTTGCGGCCCGTTCGCGGCACAAGGCCGCTCCTACAGAGGATCGCATTCCGTTGTAGGAGCGGCCTTGTGTCGCGAACGGGCTGCGCAGCAGCCCCATCAAGCTCAAGCCAGGCTCTTGCTCACCACTTCATACACATCGCTGGACAGCTCACCAGAAGCACGAATGCGCTCCAGCTCGCCCTTCATCAACGCCTGACGAGCATCGTCATACTTGCGCCAGCGGGTCAGCGGCGCCAGCTGGCGCGAGGCGATCTGCGGGTTCAGCGCGTTAAGCTCGATCACAAGGTCGGCCAGGAAGCGATAGCCCGAACCGTCGGCGGCATGGAAGTTGACCAGGTTCTGCCCGGCAAACGCACCGACCACCGCCCGCACCTTGTTCGGGTTCTTCAAGGTAAAGGCCGGGTGCTGCATCAGCGCCTTGACCCGCGCCAGCCCGCCCGGCTGGCTGCTGGCCGCCTGCACGCTGAACCACTGGTCCATGACCAGCGGGTTGTCCTTGAAGTGCTCGGCAAAGGCTTGCAGCGCCTTGGCGCGTTCAGCCTCGAACGGCGAGTTGACCAACACCGCCAGCGCGGTAAGGCGCTCGGTCATGTTGTCGCTGTGCTCGAACTGCTCAAGCGCCGCTTCCAGCGCCTGCGGCTTGCCGGTGAGCATCAGGTACGACAGCGCGATGTTCTGCAGGCTGCGCCGGGCAAAGTGTTCGGCTGCGGCCACATAAGGCGTTGCCCGCGACACTTCGCGGTTGGCCTGGTAGCGCGCCCACAGGCCGTCGAACAGGTGTTCGGCGATCTGCTGACGGGCGAAATCGCGCGCCGCATGAATGGCGTCGACGTCGGCTACCTGGCTGATTTCGGTGAGATACGCCTCACCCGGCAGCGACAGCATCTCGGCGACCATGGCCGGGTCGAGCGATGCGTTGCCCAGCACGGCGCCCAGGGCTGCGAGCAGGCGCTGGTCGAGTGCAAGCGCTTCGCCACGCTGGTACTGGCCAATCAGCTCTTGCAGCACCTGCACCGACAACTGCTGCCCCGCTTCCCAGCGGTTGAAGCCGTCGCTGTCGTTCTGCATGAGGAACATCAACTGATCGCGGTCGTAGGGGAAGCTCAGTTTTACCGGCGCGCTGAAGCCACGCAGCAGCGATGGCAGCGGCTTGGCGTCGATGCCTTGGAACACGAACGTCTGCTCGGCTTCGGTCACCGACAGCACGCGGCTGGTGCCCAAGGCTGCGCTTTCGCCGGCCAGTTGCAACGGCAGGTCCTGGCCTGCGCCGTCGAGCAAGCCCAGCGCCACCGGGATGACGAAGGGCAGTTTCTCGGCCTGGCCAGGCGTCGCCGGGCAGCTCTGGCGGAACGTCAGGCTGTAGGTGCGGGCTGCCGGGTCATAGGCCTCGCTGACCGCCAGGCGCGGCGTGCCAGCCTGGCTGTACCAGCGCTTGAACTGGGTCAGGTCAACGCCATTGGCGTCTTCCATGGCCTTGATGAAGTCGTCGGTGGTCACCGCCTGGCCATCGTGGCGCTCGAAGTACAGGTCGCTGCCCTTGCGGAAACCTTCGTGGCCCAGCAGGGTACGGACCATGCCGACCACTTCTGCGCCCTTCTCGTACACTGTGAGGGTGTAGAAGTTGGAAATTTCGATGAAGCTGTCCGGGCGCACCGGGTGCGCCATGGGGCCTGCGTCTTCGGCGAACTGGTGAGTGCGCAGGTAGGCCACATCCTCGATGCGCTTGACCGTGCGCGAGTTCATGTCCGCGCTGAACTCGGCATCGCGGAACACCGTGAAGCCTTCCTTGAGCGACAGCTGGAACCAGTCGCGGCAGGTGACGCGGTTGCCCGACCAGTTGTGGAAGTACTCATGGGCGACCACGCCTTCGACGCGCTGGTGGGCGGCATCGGTGGCGGTTTCGGCGCGGGCCAGCACACAACTGGAGTTGAAGATGTTCAGGCCCTTGTTTTCCATGGCGCCCATGTTGAAGTCGTTGACCGCGACGATCATGAAGATGTCCAGGTCGTACTCACGGCCATAGACTTCCTCGTCCCAGCGCATCGACTTCTTCAGGCTGACCATGGCGTGGTCGCACTTGTCGAGGTTTTCTTCCTCGACGTAGATGCGCAGCACCACGTCGCGGCCAGACTGGCGGGTAAAGCTGCTTTCGACGCACCACAAGTCACCGGCCACCAGCGCGAACAGGTACGCAGGTTTTACGAACGGGTCTTCCCAAGTGGCCCAGTGCCGACCGTCTTCGGCCGGGCCGCTGCCGACCTCGTTGCCGTTGGACAGCAACACCGGGTAGCGATGTTGCTCGGCGATCACCGTGGTGGTGAAGCGGCTCATCACATCCGGGCGGTCGAGGTAATAGGTAATCTTGCGAAAGCCCTCGGCCTCGCACTGGGTGCAGAACATCTTGCCGGACTTGTACAGGCCTTCGAGTGCGGTGTTGCTCTCGGGGTGAATCTTCACGCTGGTGTCGAGGGTAAAGTGCTCGGCGGTGGGTTGCACGGTCAGCGTGCTGTCGTCGAGCGTGTACTCGCCTGCGGCCAGTTCCTTATCGTCCAGGGCCGCGCGCAGCAGTTGCAGTTGCTGGCCGTCGAGCACCAGCGGCGGCAGGCCGGCACCGCGCTCGGGGTTGCGGCGCATGACCAGTTGCGCATGGACCAGGCTATGGTCCTCGAACAGCTCGAAGGTCAGGTGCGTCTCGTCGATCAGGTACTCGGGCGCCTGATAATCCTTCAGGTAGATCACTTGCGGTTGTTCGGTGCGCATGGTGACGATCCTTTACTGGAGCACGGCCAGTTGATAGGCCGTGTACTTGCGAATATTGATCACGCCGGTATCGAAGATCAGGTACTGGCCCTTGATGCCCAGCAGTGTGCCTTCCACTACCGGGTTTTTGTCGAGGTTGAAGCTGACGATCTTTTGCGGGTAGGCCTGCACCGGGTAGTCGATCTGCACAACCTCGGCATCGGCCAGCGGCTGGATAGCCTGCAGGCCAAAGCGACCTTGCAATTCACGCAGGCCATCGGCGCAAGCGTCGAAAATCTGCTCACGCACGGCTACCAGGTCGAGCACTTCGGCACTGCCCTTGAGCAGCGTGCGCCAGTTGGTGCGGTCTGGCACCTGGCTGCGCAGCAGGTCTTCGACCAGGCCCGATTGCTGACGGGTAGCCACGCGCATGATCGGCAGCGCCTGGCTGGCGCCCTGGTCAAGCCAGCGGGTCGGCAACTGAGTGGCGCGGGTGATGCCCACCTTGATACCCGAAGAATTGGCCAGGTACACCACATGGTCGGTCATGCAGAACTGCTCGCCCCACGACGGCTCGCGGCAGGTGCCGGCGTCATAGTGGCAGCGTTCCGGGGCCATGATGCAGATATCGCACTGCGCCAGCTTGGTCATGCACGGGTAGCAGTAACCCTGGCTGAAGCTGGTCTTGGTGCGCTTGCCGCAGTGGCTGCAATGGATGGCGCCGAGGTATTCCAGGCGCAGCGACTGGCCAATCAGCGGGTTGACCGGCACCTGCGTGTCATCCAGGCGAAAGCTGTACTGGGCAACCTGGCCATCAAGGCGCACCGACATCTTGCTCAACGAGCCACGAGCGAGTTCGATCAATGTACCGAGTCCGACTTGAACAGGATGTTGGCAATCGGCGCGGACTTCGAGGCGCATTCCTGCGGGCCCATGTAGCCGGTGCGCTGGTCTTCGGGAAGGTTCTGCATTTCCCAGGCGATCACGGCCTGCAGCGACAGCTCTTTCTGCTCGGCGGTGAGCTTGCGGCCATCGGACCATTTGCCGATTTCTACGGCCGTTTTCAGGCTTTGGTAGATTTCCGGGGTGATGTTTTCGATCATTTGGGCGAACGTGGACATGAATCCTCCTCAGTCAGGCGGACAGTTTACGCTTGCCGATCATTCCACCCAAGAGCCCGGTGACGCATCCGATGAGCAGGCCGCCCACATGGGCGGCATTGGCGATTTCGCCGAAGCCGAGCTTGCCGACCACCCCGCTCAGGCACACCAGCAGCCAGATCAGCATCATTGCCAATACGCCACGGGGCAGCTTGAACAGCGGATTGGGCGCCAGCCACTGGTACAGCCAGACATGCCCGAGCAAACCATAGAGCACACCTGACAGGCCACCGAACAAACCAGGCCCGCTGCTCAAGTGCTGGGCCAGGTTGGACACCAGGCTGAACAGCAGCGTCAGCCCAAGCAGCACCCACGGGCCTTGGCGCAGTTCGATGCGCCGCCCAAGTTCCCAGTACCACATGCCGTTCATGGCCAGGTGCAGCACGCCAAAATGCAGCAGCATCGGCGACACCAGGCGCCACCACTGGCCCTCGGCCAGGCTCTGGGCGAAGCCGGTGAAGTACAGGTACTCGCCCTGCACCTGAAACGGCAGGAAGCTGAACCAGGCGATGGTGGCGAGGTTATCGCCAAGGCTGGTGATGCCGGCCACCAGCAGGCTCAGCAACAGCACCGCAGCCGTTACCTTGCAGGCCCGGGCCTGGTCCTTGAGCGATGGCCGTGCGGTTTCGGGCAGAGGTTCGGCGAGCTGGATCTGCTCGTTGCCCTCGGGGTAGCGGCGGTACAGTTCAAGCACGTCTTCGGCCATTGCCGGTGGCGCCCACAGCACCTGTTCCTCGCCCTCCTCCACCACCCGGTGCGGCACTTGCAAGCGGCGCAGCAGCGCAACAAAACCGCCAAGGTCGACGGTCACCGGCAAGCGCATCACTTCGATCACGTTCATTGGCTGTCCTGGGGGCGTTCGACGTCGACCCAAACGAACTTGTGCGGGTCGATCGCGGTTTCATCATCCAGCCGGTAGGCGACCAGCTTGCCGTACAGCACGGCGCTGTAGTCGAGGCAGGCCAGGTTGCCGCGGATCGGCGCGGGCCGGCCACTGCGCCAGTAGTGGCCGACGAACAGCAAGGGCTCGTCAGGGCCATAGCGCAGCAGCGCGTTCTTCTGGCTGTGGCTGAGCGGCGCGCGGGCCACGTCGTCGGGCAGTGCATCGGGCTGGAACACCACATCGCCGTAGGTCTGCGGGTCTTCTTCCCAGAACTTGGTGCGGAAGAACGCGCGGGTCAGGCCGTCGCCGCCGGTCAGCGTCAGGCCGTCTGGCAGGCGCATGTCGGTGCCACGCAACAGGCGGTTGCAGACGTTGCCGGCAAAGCTTCCGGGCACCGCCGAAGCCTGGATGAAGTGCTCATCGACACAGCCGTTGGGGAACTGCTTGCGCAGCGGCTCGATCAGTTGCCGGTCCCAGCAGGCGTGCACCAGACGGAACCGCCCGGCATCGACGAACAGCGGCATTTCGTAGAACCAGCGCAAAAAGTCGTGCCAGTCGCCCGGGTGGTGGGCGAACTGGGTAAGGGTTTCGTCGATCAGCCGGGCATGGCGCGGAGTGTGCTCGCGCACGAAGGTCTGGCCGCTGCCTGGCAGCGCCGGGGTCACCCAGCCGAGCGCGTTGTACTCGTGGTTGCCCATGATGCAGAAGGCCTGGCCAGCCTCGACCATGTCATGGACGATGTGCAAAGCCTCGCGAATGCGCGGGCCGCGGTCGACGATGTCGCCCAGAAACAACGCCTGACGCCGTGGGTGGCGCCAGACACCGGCGACCCGCTTGTAACCGAGGGCATCGAGCAGGCGCTCCAAGGTGTGCGCGCAGCCGTGCACATCGCCGATGATGTCGAAACTTCGGGCCGGATCGAGCATCAGTCGTCCCTGCCTCCCAGGCGGCTGCCCCAGCCGAGCTTGGTGCGGCAGACTTCGTAGTAGTTGTGCCCCAGCGGGTGGATCAGGCGCAGCTTCTGCGGTTTCTTGCTGACCGTGATGGTGTCACCGGGGGCGCAGGTGAAGTGGTTCTGGCCGTCGCACGAAACCTGGGGGTAGATCTGCAGGTCGTTGGCCACGACGATTTTCAGCTCGCTGTTGCCGTCGACCACGATGGGCCGGCCCGACAAGGTATGCGGGTACATCGGCACGATGACGATGGCGTCGAGCTTGGGGTGCATGATCGGGCCACCGGCCGAAAGCGCGTAGGCGGTGGAGCCGGTCGGGGTGGCGACGATCAGGCCGTCGGCCTTCTGGCTGCAGACGAACTGGCCATCGATATAGATCTCGAACTCGATCATCCGCGTCGATTTGCCAGGGTGCAGCACCACATCGTTGAGGGCATCGCCTTGGCCAATGGCCTCGTGATGGCGGCGCACCTCGGCCTGCAGCAGGAAGCGGTTCTCGACCAGGTAATGGCCGTCGAGCACCTCGGCGACTTTTTCTTCCAGCTCGTCGGGGCGAATGTCGGTCAGAAAACCGAGGTTGCCGCGGTTGATACCCAGCACCGGGATGTTGTGCCGGGCCAAGGCGCGGGCGGCGCCCAGCAGGCTGCCGTCGCCACCGACCACGATTACCAGGTCGCACACTTCACCGAGCAGTTTGCGGGTGGAGGTTTGCAAGCCGTGGCCGGGCAGCACTTCGGCGATGGTGTCCTCGAGGATCACGTGCAGATGGCGCTCGAGGAGGAATTTTTTCAGTCGGCGGATGGTGTCGAGCACCTGGGAGCTGCCAAGGCGTCCGATGATACCGATATTGCGAAATTGCTCCATGGTGCTCCTGCAAGGCTCTGCGGCGGGGTGACGATAGCGCGATTATGGGCGAAACCACCGGCCAGCGGCAAACCGGCTATGCTCGCGGGATGATGCCCTTCGCCGACCTTGCGCCCTTGCTCCCCCGCCTGCGCCACCCCGCCGTACGCGATCTGGCCTGGGTGATGCTGTCTGCGCCGCTGCTCGGCGCAGCCCCCTGCCCGCAGCGCCACCCGCTTGCCGCCAGCGCCTGGGCCGACGATCCGGCGCGCCTGGCCGACTGGCTGCTGGCCCTGGACCATGACCCAGCGCCACTGCTCAACTGGCTGGTGCGCCTGAGCAGCCGCCGCCTCGGGCTGTATTACGAACGGTTATGGCAGTTTGCGTTACAGCAAGCGCCAGGGGTCGAGTTGCTGGCCGCCAACCTTGCTATCCGCAATGGTGGGCATACCTTGGGCGAGCTGGATATCGTGCTGCGTGACCGTGAGGGCGACCATCATCTGGAGCTTGCGATAAAGCTCTACCTCGGGCCGCCCCGTTGCCCCGGCAGCGATCCGGACAATTGGTTGGGGCCAGGCTGCCATGATCGGCTGGGGCACAAGCTTGCCCACCTGCTTGGCCATCAGTTGCCGATGTCGGACGCAGCGCAAGGCCGCGAGGTACTGGCTAGCGTGGGGGTGACGCAGGTGCAGGCCCACCTGTGGCTGGGTGGCTACCTGTTTTATCCGCAAGGTTGCGCCGAGGCGCCGCTCGGCAGCCATCCCCAACACCTGCGCGGGGGCTGGCTGCACCAGCGGCAATGGGCAGCGGACGCAAGCCAGCATTGGCAGCCACAACCGCGTCAGGCCTGGCTGGCGCCAGCGCGGGTGACAGTCGATCAATTGTGGAGCCCGGCGCGCCTGGAGGCTTGGCGTAAAGGGCTGGAGGCGCATGCGCCCGCGCAGCTGCTGACACGCATGCAGGAACGCGAAGACGGCGACTGGGAAGAGGTAGAGCGGGTGTTTCTGGTGGCAGACAGCTGGCCGTATCTGCCGGAGCGGTAAGCTTTTATGCAAAGGCACAAGCCACGCGATCCCGTGTAGGAGCGGCCTTGTGCCGCGAAGGGGGCGAAGCGCCCCCACCGATATCAGCTTGAAGCACAAATCCAGGGGGCGCTTCGCCCCCCTTCGCGGCACAAGGCCGCTCCTACACGGATTGCGTGAGGCCCGAGCAGGCTTGCACAAAAGCGGGCTGCAAAGCAGCCCCGCTCAATTCAGGATGCTGCAGCGACCGGCTCTGGCGCCGGGCAATGGGCCTGGGCATCCTTGGGCCAGAGTACCTGGCCCTTGCCGTCGACCACTTGCTCGGCACCACACGGCAAGGTGTTGGTGTCGAACACTACGCTGCCGTCCAGGCGATACAAGGCCCGCAGCGTGCGCACAGCGTCATCGCCATTGCCTTCGACGCGGTAGCCGAAGATCGCGCCGCGCGCGGTGTCCACCTGCACGTCCTGCCATTTGGCCGGCACCAGCAGCTTGCCATCGAGGTTGTACAGCGCGCGCGGGGCGTCCGAGGTGCTGCCTTCGCTGGCCAGCAGGTGCTCGCCGTCTGGCAGCAAGGTCAGGCCGATGAACTGCTCGGGCTTGATCAGCACCTTGCCCTGCTCGTCCATCAGGCCAACGGTGGCCGTCTCGGTCGGCATGCCCATCATGCTGACAGTCTTGCGCGGCGACTTCAGCTCGGTGAAGGCAAAGCGCTTGGCGGTGAGCACGCCGACCTGCTGATAGGTCGGGGCCAGCACGACTTTGCCTTGGTCCAGGTCAACCACGCCGTAGGTGGCCAGGAAGGCGTTCTGCAGCTTGCCGATGTGGTTGAAGCCGTCGCGGTGGCCGCTCATGCCCATCAGGCCCAGGCCTGCATCACCGACAGAATCGTACTCAGGTTCGATCAGCCACTTGCCGCTGCGGTCGATCATGCCGGCCTTGCCACGGTCCTGCTCGGTACGTGGCAACTGCACCATGCCACCGGCCTTGCCGAAGCTTTCGCAGCTCTGGTACTGCGCGGCGATAACCACCTTGCCCTGATAGTCGAGGTAGCCACAAGGTTGGTCGTAACCGTCACGGAACGCCACCAGGCCTCCGCCTGGGGTACCCAGCCAGTCCTTGCCAAGGGCAATGACCACATCGCCTGCGGCATTGGCCAGGCCCTTGCCGGCGGTGCCTTCGCGGGACACCACCAGTTGGCCGTCGGCAGCACTGACAATGGTGTCGAAGTCGAGCTTGCGCAGCACCTTGGTCTGCAGGTTGTAGCCCCAGCTCTGGCCATCGCGCTCAGCCAGCACCCAGTTGCCGCGCTTGGCAAAGTCGTCGCGCACATACATCGAGTCGAATACCGGCTCGCTGATCTTCTCGCCAGTGGGCGTCAGGAAGCCGCGCAACTCGCCGACCTCGGCAACGATGAACTGGTCATTGCCGCCCACAAAGACGTTGTCGTAGATGGCTGGCTGGACTTCCTTGCCCTGCTCGTCCATCACCCCGACCTTGCCGTCACGAACAAAGCCGAACAGGCCTGGGGTCAGGGTGAACACCTCATCCGTGAGGTCGGCGCGCAGCACCTGCTTGCCATCGCCACTGGCCAGGTTCCAGTAATCGCCACGGGCAAAGATGAAGGCATTGGTGAACGGCTGGGTGTAGATCTGCGCGTAATCGTTGTCGGGGCCGACACGCAGGGCGCCGGTCTGGTCGAGCACCGCGCACTGTTCGTTGACGCACAGCGGGATGGTCATCTGGGCGATGGCAGGGGTCTTGACCGCCGAGGTCTGGCCGCAGCCAGCCAGGACAGCCGTCAAGGCAGAGAACAGCGCCACACGCGGCGCGCTAGAAAGCAGTTTCATTGACACAGAATCCTTGTGCGATTGAAGATCGATAGAGGCTTTGCGCCACCACCTGATCAGCTGTGTCGGCAAATGTGAATTGATCTTAAGCGCACTGTTTCGCTACAGAGCGATTAAAGTGCAAGCAGAGGTGCCGGATAGAGCGCCCTTCCCTACCTGATGAAGAGGATCCGCCATGGTTTCATCCACCCCCGCAACCCGCTACGCGCGCCCCTCGATCGTGCTGCACTGGTTGATGCTGGTACTGCTGGCGGCCGTCTACGCCTGCATCGAGCTGCGTGGCCAGTTCCCCAAGGGCAGCGCCGAGCGCGACCTGATGAAAGACCTGCACTTCATGCTCGGGCTGAGTGTGTTCGTGCTGGTGTGGCTACGCCTGGCGATGCGCCTGCTGCGCCCGGCGCCGCCGATCGTGCCCAAGGCGCCGGCCTGGCAGACTGGCCTTGCGCACCTTGTGCACCTGTTGCTGTACCTGATGATGATCGGCCTGCCGCTGGCGGGCTGGGCGATCCTCAGCGCCGCCGACAAGCCGGTGCCGTTCTATGGGCTGGAGCTGCCGCACATCGTCGGCGCGGACGCAGACCTGGCCAAGTTCATCAAGGGCTGGCACGAACGCATCGGCACCTGGGGCTATTGGCTGATCGGCGTGCATGCACTGGCCGGGCTCTATCACCACTATGTACGCCGCGACAACACGCTGCTGCGCATGCTGCCCTACAAGTAACCGCGCCGCCCTTGCAGGCCGCCTGTATGCACGAACACCAGGCGGCTGCCACGGGCAAAACGCCCCGCCTGAACCTGATCGCGCAGGGCCAGCAACGCCTTGCCGGTATACAACGCCTCCAGCGGCACGGCGCACTGGCGTTCGGTCTGTTCGATGAACGCCAGCAACTCACTGTCAATGCGGGCAAAGCCACCACGGGCAGCGTCATGCAAGTGGTAGCCGTGGGCGCCAACCAGCGCCGTGACGTTTTGCTCGACGCCGTGGTCAGCCGGCACCGCAACGGCACCATGCACAGGGTGCTCACCGGCCTCGGCAAGCACCAGCCCGGCCAGTGTGGTGCCAGTACCGGCAGCCAACCACCAGGCGTGGTAATCCTCCCAGCCCAGCGCCGCAAGTTGCGCCCGGCACTGCTCGATGATCGCCGCACAGCCGCGGGCGCCTTCGAGACCGCCACCCCCCTCGGCGATGCAGTACCAACCCGGGTAACGCGCCTGCCAGGGCGCCCAGAAATCCACCGCGTGGCGCGCCCGATACCCGGCAAAGCCAAGCCAGTGCAGTTGCATGCCCATGGCCTTGAGATCGCGTACGGTGGGGGTGTCCTGTTCATGGCCGCGCAACAGCCCGGCGGTGGCGAAGCCAAAGCGCTTGCCGGCGGCGGCCAGGGCATGCAGGTGGTTGGAATGATTGCCGCCCAGGCTGATCAAGCCGGCCGCGCCCTGCTGCCGGGCAGCCAGCAGGTGATGCTGCAACTTGAACCATTTGTTGCCGCTTAACAGCGGGTCGATCAGGTCCAGGCGCAACACTGCGCATGCCACCCCGGCTGTTTCCAGCCAGGGCAGTTGCAAGGGTTGCAGGGGAGCTTTAGGAAGGTTGTCGAAAATCATCCGCTACCGTAGCAACCTAACGCCGCGTCGTCATCCAGCTCGACGTACTACCGCCCTCGAAATAATTAGCCAGCAGTGTCACTTCCTCTTGAACCTGCGCCACCCATTCGCGGATCTGCGGTTCGGGTATTACCGAGGAGCGTCGCAGCTCATGGACATATGGCCCTGCATAGCGCATGGCATCGGCACGCGGGTTGGCCTTGGAGTAGACGTCAGTGAACAGGCGCGGCCCGGTCACCCGCGAAATATCGCGCATATAGGGCCAGAAACCCTCGTCGTCCTTTTTCGGCCGCTGCGCCGCCCAGCGCGTGGTCTTGAACCGCGTCACCATTTCCCGCTCTACCGCATCGAGCAGCGCGTTGCCCTTGAGGCTTGCGAAGTGGCTGTTGTTGTAGCCGGTAAAGTTCAACGCAATGCTTTCCACCACAGCGCCCACCGCCAACTGCCCGGGGCTCAGGGTCAGGCTGGGCAGAGGTTTGCTTAGTTGGTCATCGACATCCATGTAGATGCCGCCCAGCTCCCTGACCAAGCGGTAGCGTATCGAATCACAGGCCGCAGCGTAGTTACGGGTTTTCTTCTTCAGGTAATGGGTGAAAGCTTCACCGGCAGCATCGGCGATGAACGTCTTGAAGAATGGCTCGCCGCTGAGGGCGGTGAACGTCACGTCAGGAAACATCTTGCGAAGGGTCAGCAATTGCAACGATTCGGGCAGCAAGCCGGCGTCCTTGTAAAAATGCAGCTCCAAGCGGTAGCCACTTTGCTTGGCCAATTTCGCATTATGGGCAAGGGTGAGCTCGTGATGCTCGATCAATGATGCGTGGGAACCGATCCACACCTGATGCAGCTGCTTGGGTAACGCCTCGGCACTGTCTGGGCGACGCGGGGCTGGAAGCGGCGGATAGAACGGCAAGCCAAACTGTTCACGATACTGCTGTCGCCGCTGCGGGCCGGCCGGCTCCGTAGGGATCGGCTGCTCGACGTGATACCCAAGCGCCGGGTCGTAGCGCAGGTACACATCGCGCTCGGGAGCGAACCAACTGCATGTCCATAGCTCGAACTCGACGCGTCGCCGCTGCGCGCCTTCGAATACGAAGAACTCCTCGCCGCCCCGCCCACGCTTTATGGTGACTCCGTCCATGCCCAGGGTCTGGCCCGCACCGGCGCGGGCCGGCTCGTCGGCACCGCCCAGCAGGCGCAACCGTGGCGCCACCCGCCATTGCTCAGTATCAGGCTCACGAACCACACGCAGGCCGAGCATCTCTACGGTCGCTGGTGCGGCAACTGGCTCACCGTCATCAAGGTAGCGGGCAATGCTGCCATCCAGCAGGTCGATCACTTCACGCAGCGGATAGCGCTGGCCGTCTGCCAGTTCGACATATAGCCGCTGCTCGGCTACATACAAGCCTGCGCGCTCGCCAGTGGTGAAGCGGAACATTTCGCCAGACGGCTCAGCAGCTTTTGCTACGGGTGTGATGTTCAAGCGCCCGGCGTCAAGCTGCACGTGCATTGGCGCGCTGGCCTTGCCCACCGCCCGCAGCCTGGGCGCGCGAGCGTTGGCCAGGCCACTGAGGCTGCTGAGCATTTCCAACAGGTGTTCGCCGGCGGCGTGCCGCTGCCCTGCCGAATAGCTGGCATAGCCGTTGAACAGGTGAATCGCGACTTCGGTGAGGTCGAGCATGGTCATGACCCGCCCGGGCACCAGAAGGCTTAACACACGAAATGCCAGCAATGCGTAATCAAGCCCCTGTTCGAGCAGCAGCTCGGTATCGGACACCGCCGAGGCATCGCCTTCGGCCAGCAGAAACCTCACACGCTGGTCGAACATCGCCTTGCCCAAGGGTTCAGGTACTCGCAAAGTGGCCAGCAAACTGCCGCCCCGCCCCTTCGCCAGCGACCTCAGCCCGGCGCCTGCAGCATCGAGCTGGTGCTTGCCAAAGCGCGCCAGCCAATACCTCGGAGAATCGCTCAACGTACCGGGTGGCCCGTCGACACCTGCCAATTGTGCAGTCATGGCAGACCGCAAGGCCCCGGCAGAGGCAAACCGCTCGAATGCCCGGCCACTGGGATGGCCCGGCGTGTAAAAGATCAGCGACGCGTCATCATCGAGGGTGAACAACAGCAGATCGCGCAACGTATTGCCGCTGAGTACCAGCGCTTCGACATGCCCGGCGGGGCTGCCGCTTGCCTGCGCCTGCGCCGTTTCAAGCACGCTCAACACGTGATCGCAATCATCCTGTTGCAGCTCGCCCTTGGCCACTGCCAGCAGCGCATCGATACGCAACCGAGTAATGAATACCTCCTGCGCGGCTTGCCGGCCCTCGTCATGCAGCGCTGCGGCCTCTTCATCCTCAGGGCGACGCAGGCGCGCGCGCAGCGCCTGTTCATAGCTTTCCTGCAGATTGAGCTGTTCGGCCAGCGTGGCCAAGGCTTTCAGCCCTGGCGAACGCGCGTCGTCCTCGGCCAGCTCGACCGTCCAATTGGCATCGCTGGCCTTGTCCAGGCGCATGGCGATGTACTCGAGCAACGAGCAGGTATGGGTCGTGACTTGTGGTTCCGGGTCTACCGCGACCGCGCCCGGTGCAAGCTCCGACTCGACAACGTCCGGCCGGTAACTGGCGATGCTGATCGTGAGGTCGACAGTAGCAGGGTCCACATCCCAGTCTTGCGTCCTGAGGCTGGCCTGGATCTGCTCGCGCGCGAACGAGTCGAAGGCCGGTAATTCGGCAAAATAGCGGCCTGCAACAATCTGTTGGTTATGCAGCAGTTCTAACCACTGGTCCTGCTGAACCTGCTGCTGCGCGTCAAGGCCTACCTTGTCTTGCCACAGCGCCTGCCGGGCTGCCTGGTGTTGCTGGGCAAAAGCATGCAACTGGCGCACGGCCTTGCACAGCGAGGCATCCAGGCCGATGGGGTTGCTCCAGAAGGACTCGGCGCCGGCCAGGGCATTTTCGCGCCAAGCGTCGAGCTGTTGCTGCACCTGCGCCTCGAACGGGTTGCCCTCGATCGGCGTGGCGCGGACCTCATACCCGTACTCCGGCCGCTGCTCTTCTTCCAGCAGTGCTGCCTGGGCAACGGGGCCAAGGCGGCGCAGCCACGTTGGCGCATAGCCACCGGTCAAGTCTGCACGCACGGCGTACAGCACCTCTTCGAGCGAATCGTAGCGGCGCACGAATCCCAGATAACCGGGGCAGTAGAGCACGCACTCGCCCGTAGTGTCTTTGCGTTCAGTCACGTAGCCAAGCGCTGGGGAGTAGCCGCCAGGCGCGGTACTCAGCACCAGCAGGCCTGGCAAGCCGACGACCGCACCGGAGCCCGCCAGGTAGACATCCAGGCGGTAGACACCTCGGGCAAGCAACCGGTTCGACCAGCTCGGGTGGGCGACGATATCAGCGATGAGGGCTGTCGCGGCCGGGGTCAGCGCCCCAACCTGCTGAAGCAGGCCCGCATGGTCAGCCAGGCTGGCGCGCATCTGCAGTTCCTGCCCAAGCCGCCTGTTTGGCAGCGATAGCTGCTCGGGGACCTCCCAGAAGGTCGTCTGGTCGACCTCGAACTGCGCCGCAACCGTCTGCGGGGTAATGCCGGCCAGTGCGTCACGGATATCCGTCAACGGGACAGCTGTGTATTGATCGGCAGCGTCGAGCGAGGTGCTGGACGCAGATAACACACTGCGCTGCGCGTCGAGCAACTCGTTTGAGCCAGGCTCACCGCGCATGTTTTGCATGAGCAGCGTGTCGAGCGGGTGGCTGGCGAGCAGCTCCTGGGTTCCCTCTTGCTCGGCATACTCAAGCACATACCACGGGCCTTCTGGCAAGTCGGGGCAGGCTTGTGCGAACAGGGTACGGGCAGCCCCGGCCAGCGTGGGCAGGCCGGTCAGGTCCAGCATGCCCTCGGGCAGGCTTGCCGTAAACGGCGGGGTTGGAGTGGATTCTTGCATGGCGGACGTCCTCCAGGGAAAACCGGAAGATGCCCACTCAGGTTCACAGACAGGCGCTATTGGAGCACTACCTTACAACTGCGCAGCCAGCCTCGAGCCTTGGTCGATGGCGCGTTTGGCATCCAGTTCCGCCGCCACATCAGCGCCGCCGATCAGGTGTACGGACTGACCGGCGTCCAGTAACCCCTGTTGCAGGTCGCGCAGTGGGTCCTGGCCTGCACAGATGACGATATTGTCCACGGCCAGCAGTTGCGGCTCGCCGTCAGCGATGCGCACATGCAGGCCGGCATCGTCCACGCTCAGGTACTCGACGCTGTTGAGCATCTGCACCTGCTTGTTTTTCAGGCCCGTGCGGTGGATCCAGCCGGTGGTCTTGCCCAGGCCGTCGCCCACCTTGGTTTTCTTGCGCTGCAACAGGTACACCTGGCGCGCCGGAGCATGCGGTTCGGGCTTGATGCCGGCAACGCCGCCACGGGCCTCAAGCTGCGTGTCGATCCCCCACTCTTTCCAGAACGCCTCGCGGTCCTGGCTGGTGGCAACGCCTTGGTGCACCAGGAACTCCGATACATCGAAACCGATCCCGCCAGCGCCAATCACCGCCACCCGCAGCCCGACCGGCTTGCGCTCGAGCAGCACGTCCAGGTAGCTGAGCACCTTGGGGTTGTCGATGCCGGGAATAGCCGGGGTACGCGGGGCGATACCGGTGGCCAGGATGATCTCGTCGTACTTGCCGGCCACCAGCGCCTGGGCATCAACGCGAGTGTTCAGGCGCACATCCACGCCCGTGCTGCGCAGCTTGTTGGCGAAATAGCGCAGGGTTTCGAAGAATTCTTCCTTGCCCGGTACCCGCTTGGCCACGTTGAACTGGCCACCGATCTGTGCGGCACCATCGAACAGCGTTACCTGGTGGCCGCGCTCAGCCGCCACCGTGGCGGCAGCCAGGCCGGCAGGGCCTGCGCCGACCACGGCAATACGCTTGACGATGCGCACCGGCAGGTAATTGAGCTCGGTTTCGTGGCAGGCACGCGGGTTGACCAGGCAACTGGTGAGTTTGCCACCGAAGGTATGGTCGAGGCAGGCCTGGTTGCAGCCGATGCAGGTGTTGATCTCGTCACCTCGGCCTTGGGCGGCCTTGTTGACGAACTCAGGGTCGGCGAGGAACGGCCGGGCCATCGACACCATATCGGCGTCACCCTCGACCAGCACCGCCTCGGCCACCTCCGGGGTATTGATGCGGTTGGTGGTAATCAACGGGATACTGACCGCCCCGCGCAGTTTGGCGGTGACCTTGGTGAACGCGGCGCGCGGGACCTTGGTCGCGATGGTCGGAATACGCGCCTCGTGCCAGCCGATACCGGTGTTGATCAGCGTGGCGCCGGCGCGCTCGATCGCCTTGGCCAGCATCACGATCTCGTCCCAGGTGCTGCCGCCTTCGACCAGGTCGAGCATCGACAGGCGGAAAATGATGATGAAGTTTGGTCCCACCGCTTCACGCACCCGGCGCACGATCTCCACCGCCAGGCGCATGCGGTTCTGGTAGCTGCCACCCCAGCGGTCAGTGCGCTGGTTGGTATGGGCGACCAGGAACTGATTGATGAAGTAGCCTTCCGAGCCCATCACCTCGACGCCATCGTAGCCGGCACGCTGGGCCAGGCTTGCGCAGGTGACGAAATCGCGGATCTGCTTCTCGATGCCCTCTTCGTCCAGTTCACGGGGCTTGAACGGGTTGATCGGTGCCTGGATGGCGCTGGGCGCGACTTGCTTGGGGCTGTAGGCGTAGCGCCCGGCGTGCAGAATCTGCAGGCAGATCTTGCCGCCTGCAGCATGCACCGCCTCAGTCACGGTGCGGTGCTGCTCAGCTTCGGCCTCGGTGCTGAGCTTGGCCGCACCGGAATACACCCCGCCCTCCTCGTTCGGCGCAATGCCACCGGTTACCATCAGCCCGACGCCGCCGCGGGCGCGCTCGGCAAAATACACGGCCATGCGCTCGAACCCGCCTGGGCGTTCCTCGAGGC
This sequence comes from Pseudomonas farsensis, assembly GCF_014268805.2. GTDB lineage: Bacteria > Pseudomonadota > Gammaproteobacteria > Pseudomonadales > Pseudomonadaceae > Aquipseudomonas > Aquipseudomonas farsensis. The sequence goes on along the minus strand of NZ_JABWRF020000001.1, from coordinate 973,244 downwards.
CTGTGTGCATCGAGCCCATCAGGGTGCGGTTGCGCAAGGTAGTGAAGCCCAGGTCCAGCGGGGCCAGGAGATGCGGGTAAGGGTTGCTAGCCATGCAGGCGCTCCACATGTGGCGTGATCACGGATGAATGCAGGCACCTGCACCGCTACGGCGGGGGCCTGTCGCTTATAGGTACTGGACATTAAACAAGCGTTTGAACCTGCTCAATGATCGAAACTGACAACTTATTGATCCGGCTGCACAGCAGGCTTACCCTAGACCACATTCATCCTTCCCACATTGATTGCCCCTTCCATGCGAAAACTGCTTGCCGGCGCCGTGGCGCTGGTCATTCTTGCCGGCCTCTGCGGTTACGGCTTCTGGACCTTGCAACGGCCGCAGGGCCACTATCTTTCCGACCTGCGCATAGAAGTCGCGCTGAACCAAGGCACACCGGGCGAGCAAGGCAACCTGCTGGGTATCGAGCCGCTGTTGTATCCAGGCGACTACCAGAACCTCAACCGCCTGCACCGCAAGCTGTCGGCCTACCTCGAACAGGCCAAGGCCCAGGGCCTGGTCAACCCGCGCACAGTGGTGGTGCTGCCTGAGCATGTCGGCACCTGGCTGTGGGCCCGTGGCGAGAAGAAAGAGCTGTACCAGGTCACCCAGCGCCGCGAGGCCTGGCAGTGGCTTGAGCTGAGCAACCCGGTGCGCTACGGCCTGGCAATGCTTGCCGCCACCGGCGATGACCGGCGCAGCGACGCCCACCTGCGCATGAAGGCTGCGCAAATGGCGGCGGACTATCAACAGGTGTTCGGGGGCCTGGCGCGCGAGTTTGACGTAACCCTGGTGGCCGGCTCGATTATCTTGCCCGCCCCGCATGTCGACAATGGCGTGCTCCTGCCCGGCAACGGCCCGCTGTTTAATACAAGCCTGGTGTTCAATGGCCAAGGGTTGATCATTGGCCAGCCGCAGTTCCAGCAATACCCCGACAGCGAGTTCCGCCGCTACGTGCAGGGTGGTCAGCAACATAAATTGCAGGTGCTGCAGACCCCCGCCGGGCGCTTGGGCGTGCTGGTGGGCAGCGACAGCTGGTACCCGGCCAATGTCGAGCAACTGGCCGAGCAATCGGTGCAACTGATCGCCAACCCGGTGTTCCTCAGCGGCAAACAGGCATGGCACACCCCATGGCGCGGCAACCGCCACCAGCCTGTGGCCGATGGCCTGCCATTGCAACGCGGCGAAGCCAGCGAGCAGGACGCCTGGCACCACCTTACCCGCAGCGCAGGTGGCGGCCTGAGCAGCATGAGCGTGTTCATGCGCGGCCAGTTCTGGGAACAGGCCGGTGATGGCCAAGGCTTTGCCCATCAGGGCGATGCACTGTGGGCCGGCAGCGCCAGCAATGGCGCGCGCCTGCTCAACCTGTGGTTGTAACCGCATGAACCGCGCACGGGTGCGCCTGGGCGACCTGTCGGTGGGCCTGGTCCAGCCGTTGGCGCAAGCCCTGCGCGAGCGCGGCCACAACCCGCAACCCCTGCTGCTGCGCTACGGCCTTGATGATCGGCGCCTGGCCGAACCCAGCGCGCGGCTGTCGATTCCGCGCTACATGCACCTGGGGCATGCCGCCATCGAGCTGTGCGCCGACCCGGCGCTGGGGCTGCACATGGGCCGCCTGGGCCGCCTGCCGCAGGCGGGGCTTGCCGGCGTAACAGCGGCGCAAGCGCCGACGCTGGGCGAAGCCGCCCGCACGCTGCTGCGCTTCGAGCCCTTGTATGCGGCCAACTACCGGGGCCAGTCGAGCTTCGAAGAAGATGCCCAAGGCGCCTGGCTGCGCTTCTACTCCATTAGCCCGTATAACCGCTACAACCGGTTCGTGGTCGATTCGCTGCTCGGCGGCTGGCTTGCGCAGCTGGGCGCATTGGCAGGCCAGCCGATAAAGGCCGAACGCCTGGAAATCGAATTCACCGCCCCGTGCTATGCCGACCATTACCAAGCCTTGAGCAGCAGCCCTGTGCAGTTCGCGGCCGGCGCCAACCAGTTGCGCCTGGGCCCGGCAACACTGGCTCTGGCCAACCCGCAGCACTGCCCCAGCACCTGGCAGCACCTGCTGCAGCTGTGCGAAGCCGAGCTTGCCCAGCGCACTCGGGTACGCAGCCTGGGCGAACGTATCATTCATCTGCTAGGGCCGTTGCTCAACGGCGGGCGTGAACCGGATCTCGAGGAGGTGGCGCGGCACCTGCACATGCCGACCTGGACGCTACGGCGCAAACTGGCCGAAGAAGGCACGCGCTTTCGCGACCTGCTCAATGACACACGGCGCGACCTCGCCGAAGCGTATATCCGCGATACCGAGCTGGCGTTTGGCGAAATCGCCTATTTGCTGGGGTTTGCGTCGGCCGAGGCCTTCCAGCGCGCATTCAAGCGCTGGACAGGCGTCACGCCGGGGGAGTACCGCCGGCAACAGCGGCTGGCGGTTTAAAGCTCGGTGGCATCATCGGCAGGTTCTGGCGGGTCCAGCTCGAAGGCCTGAAAATCGAGCAACTCTTCCTGATAGTCATCCATGGCCTGCATCCTCTTTCTGCGTTTATCGTCTCAAGGGTCTGGGGCCAACCTAAGCCGTAGGCGTTACGGCTTGATTACAGCCCCATGAACGATAAACGTAGCAGGCCTTGCATAAGTTATCGAGGCCTCAAGAGCCCGCTGGGGCAGGTTCGGCTGGCGCTTCTGGCTGCTGCACCTGAATGGGCGCCGCCTCCACCGGTGGCGCCACAGGCTGCGAGCTATGGCTATCGTCGACCACAGGCGCAGCAGGCGCCTCTGTGGCAGGGGCAAATGCCGCTGGCTGGCTGGCAGCAGGGCTCTGGGCCGCGCTCGCCGGCGCGGGTGCCGCCTCTGCCGAGGCTTGTGGCGCTGGCACAGGCTCGGGCAGGCCCAAGTCTTGTGCAGGTGGCTCGGCCTTGGCCGGCTCTACCGGCGCTTCAGGCTTTTTCACCTTTTTTGGCTTCGGCAGATAGCTTTCGACCAGGGCGAAATAACGGTCGTAGAACTGCGGCGCGGTGACCGTCTCGCTGGCGACCTTGACCATGGAATCGTCGCTCGAGCCAATGGGCATCGACACCGAACCGAGCACGCCCACACCCAGGCTTGCCGAAGTGTTGGACTTTTTCAGGGTGTAGCGGTCCTGCAAGGCGTTGGCAAACATGGTGGAGCGCTGTTTATCGCTCATGTCCGGCACGCAGGTGATGTTGAAGCTGATCTGCATGTGGTTTTCGGCGCTTTGCTGAAAACTCTTGTTGCCGGCGACCTGGTTGGCATCACTGCTGGTGATGATGTAGCCCTGGCTGAGCAGCGCACGGCGCGCCGCCTCGCAGGAGCCGGCTTCGCTCACCGAGAAGCTGCGCGAGAAGGTGCCTGAGTCGTCGAAGTTCTCGTGCTCGTACATGGCAGGCTTCTTCGAGGAACAACCGGACACGCCTGCCAGCACAAGGGCCAGCCCGAGCGCACCATAGACGGATGATCTGGACATCGTGAATTCCGGGGAAAATCGAACGGTGGGTATTGTGCAACAGATCCGCGATCGATCGAAACCTTGAGCGTGCAAGGTTCATGTAAAGTCCGGCAAACCTTACGCTTATCAAACGCTGAAACGCAAAAAGCGACCCTGAGGTCGCTTTTTGCGTTGTACCAAGCTGTTCAAGGGGCTTGGTACCAGAGATGGCGCAGCGGACGGGACTCGAACCCGCGACCCCCGGCGTGACAGGCCGGTATTCTAACCGACTGAACTACCGCTGCGTATCGTTCGGGCTTGCACCCGATTGAAACTGGGATCTGAGCTTTCAAGCGTCTAAACGCGAAAGCCAGGCACAAAAAAGGCGACTTGTGATCGCCTTTTCTGGTTTGCTTCAAGCTGTTCAAGGGGCTTGATGCAGAAGATGGCGCAGCGGACGGGACTCGAACCCGCGACCCCCGGCGTGACAGGCCGGTATTCTAACCGACTGAACTACCGCTGCGTATCGTTCAGGCTTGCGCCTGATTGAAACTGGGATCTGGCCTTTCGGCCTCAGACCGGTGCAAGCACCCATCTGGAGAAAAATGGCGCGGCGGACGGGACTCGAACCCGCGACCCCCGGCGTGACAGGCCGGTATTCTAACCGACTGAACTACCGCCGCGCATAGCTGGACTTGCGTCCTGTTCCTCTCTGCCAACCGGCGTCTTGCGAAGTGGTTGAGCCAGGAACGTCTCAGGAAGTGGTGGGTGATGACGGGATCGAACCGCCGACCCTCTGCTTGTAAGGCAGATGCTCTCCCGGCTGAGCTAATCACCCCCGCGATGTTGCTTGTTGCGTTTGCTTCGCTGAGGCCGCGAAATTTACGCAGGTACCGATGCTAAGTCAATAGCCCCATTGAAGTTTTTTTAAAAATAGCTGCAAGGGGCTAGCTTCGACCTGCAAGAAAAAGCGTGTGTCCCACCCGGAAGATACGACAAAGGGACCTCACGGCCCCTTCTTGCTGCTTGTAGCTGAAAGCTAGCGGTTCAGGCGTAGATCATCTTGCGGGTCATGCCGCCGTCGACCACAAACTCCTGGCCAGTGACGAAGCCTGCCTGGCGCGACAGCAGCCAGGCCACCAACGCGGCTACATCTTCGACCGTCCCTACCCTGCCCGTCGGATGCTGCGCGTGGTCAGCATCGGTCAGGGGCTCGGCGCGGCGCTGGGAGGGGTCACGGGCATCGATCCAGCCCGGGCTCACGGCATTGACCCGGATCTCCGGGCCGAGGCTCATGGCCAAGGCGTGGGTCAGCGCCATCAACCCGCCCTTGCTCGCGGCATAGGCCTCGGTATCAGGCTCTGATTGCCGTGCGCGGGTCGAGGTGAGGTTGACGATCGCGCCGCCATGGGCACGCAGATACGGGGCGCAGTGCTTGGCCAGCAGCATTGGGCCATTGAGGTTGACCGCAAGCACCCGGTTCCATTGCGCCAGCGACAAGCTCTCCAGCGTCTGATTGTGCGGGTTGGCCACGGCTGCGTTGCACACCAGTGCATCCAGCCGGCCAAATTGGCCAAGCACCTCTGACACCCCGGCGCTGACCTGCGCCTCATCAGCGACATCCATGGTGATGAACCAGGCGTTGTCCCCCAACGCCTTGGCCACCTTGGCGCCGCGCTGGCGATCAAGATCGCTCAGCACCACCTGCCAACCTTCACAAATCAACCAGGCGGCGATGCCCAGGCCGATACCGCGGGCGGCACCGGTAACCAGAGCTACCCGGCCGTTATGGCCTGGCGCAGCGCCGCGGATTTCCATCACAGCGCCGCCAGCCCACGGGCGAGGTCCGCCTGCAGGTCGGCGACGTCTTCCAAGCCCACGGCAACGCGGATCAGGCTGTCGCGGATACCCGCCGCTTCACGTTCCTGTGGCGTCAAACGGCCATGGGAGGTGGTCGCCGGGTGGGCGATGGTGGTCTTGCTGTCACCCAGGTTGGTGGTAATCGAAATCACCCGGGTGGCATCGATGAAGCGCCAGGCGCCCTCTTTGCCGCCCTTGACCTCGAAGCTGACCACTGCACCGAAGCCGCTCATCTGGCGCTTGGCCAGTTCGTGCTGCGGGTGGCTTGGCAGGCCGGCGTAGTGCACCTTCTCGATGCCCTCTTGCTGCTCAAGCCACTGGGCCAAGGCCTGGGCGCTCTCGCAGTGCGCACGCATGCGCAGCTTGAGCGTTTCCAGGCCCTTGGTGAAGATCCAGGCGTTGAACGGGCTAAGCGTCGGGCCGGCGGTGCGCAGGAAACCCACCACTTCTTTCATCTGTTCGGCACGCCCAGCCACCACGCCGCCCATGCAACGGCCTTGGCCGTCGATGAACTTGGTCGCCGAGTGGAACACGATATCAGCACCCAGTTTGAGCGGCTGCTGCAAGGCCGGGGTACTGAAGCAGTTGTCCACCACCAGCATCGCGCCACGGGCATGGGCGATTTCGGCCAAGGCGGCGATATCGACAAGCTCGGCCAGCGGGTTGGACGGCGACTCGAGAATCAGCAGCTTGGTATTGGCCTTGATGGCCGCTTCCCAGCCTGCGAGCTCGACCAGTGGCACGTAGTCCACCTGCAGGCCGAAGCGCTTGAGGTACTTTTCGAACAGGCTGATGGTCGAGCCAAACACGCTCTGCGACACCAGCACGTGGTCGCCCGCGCTGCACAGCGACATGACTATGGCGAGAATAGCCGCCATGCCGGTGGAGGTGGCGACGGCCTGCTCGGCGCCTTCCATGGCCGCCAGGCGCTCTTCGAAGGCGCGTACGGTGGGGTTGGTGTAACGCGAGTAGACGTTACCCGGCGTTTCGCCAGCAAAACGCGCGGCGGCATCGGCAGCCGTGCGGAAGACATAGCTGGAGGTCAGGAACAGCGCTTCGCTGTGCTCGGCCTCCGGTGTACGGTTCTGACCGGCGCGTACCGCCAGGGTGTCGAAGCCGACACCCTCGAGGTCACTGTCCAGTCGCCCGGCATCCCATTGATCCGTCATGCCGTCGCTCCCAATCAGTTGTTATAGAGGTCGATGATCGCGCTGACAGCCTGAGTCTTGACCTTGGCGAGGTCGTTACGGGCTTGTTCGATGCGGTCCAGGTAGGCCTCATCGATGTCGCCGGTGACGTACTCACCGTTGAACACTGCGCAATCGAAATGCTCGATCTTGATCTTGCCGCCACCGACCGATTCGATCAGGTCCGGGAGGTCCTGATAGATCAGCCAGTCGGCGCCTATCAACTCGGCCACTTGATCAGTGGTACGGTTGTGGGCGATCAGCTCGTGAGCGCTCGGCATGTCGATGCCGTAGACGTTGGGGTAACGCACCGCGGGGGCCGCGGAGCAGAAGTAGACATTCTTGGCGCCGGCTTCGCGGGCCATCTGGATGATCTGCTTGCAGGTGGTGCCGCGCACGATGGAGTCGTCCACCAGCATCACGTTCTTGCCGCGGAACTCAAGCTCGATGGCGTTGAGCTTCTGGCGCACGGATTTTTTGCGTGCAGCCTGGCCAGGCATGATGAAGGTACGGCCGATGTAGCGGTTCTTGACGAAGCCTTCGCGGAACTTCACACCCAGGTGGTTAGCCAGCTCCAGCGCTGCGGTGCGGCTGGTGTCCGGGATCGGGATGACCACGTCGATATCGTGCTCAGGGCGCTCGCGCATGATCTTGTCGGCGAGTTTCTCACCCATGCGCAAACGCGCCTTGTAGACCGAGACGCCATCGATGATCGAGTCTGGGCGGGCCAGGTAGACGTGTTCGAAAATGCACGGCTGCAGCTTAGGCGCATCGGCGCACTGTTTGGTTTTAAGCTGGCCTTCTTCAGTGATGTACACCGCTTCGCCTGGCGCCAGGTCGCGGATCAGGGTGAACCCGAGCACATCCAATGCTACGCTTTCCGAGGCAATCATGTATTCGACGCCTTCGTCGGTGTGACGCTGGCCGAACACCACCGGGCGGATGCCGTTAGGGTCGCGGAAACCGACGATACCGTAGCCGGTGATCATCGCCACCACCGCGTAGCCACCGACGCAACGGCTGTGCACGTGGGAAACGGCGGCAAACACGTCTTCTTCGGTCGGCTGCAGCTTGCCGCGCACGGCCAGCTCATGGGCGAACACGTTCAGCAGCACTTCGGAGTCCGAGTTGGTGTTGACGTGACGCAGATCCGACTCGTAGATCTCCTTGGCCAGCTGCTCGACGTTGGTCAGATTGCCGTTGTGCGCCAGGGTAATGCCATACGGCGAGTTGACGTAGAACGGCTGGGCCTCGGCCGAGGTCGAGCTGCCCGCGGTTGGATAACGCACATGGCCAATGCCCATGCTGCCGACCAGGCGCTGCATGTGGCGCTGCTGGAAGACGTCGCGCACCAGGCCATTATCCTTGCGCAGGAACAACCGGCCGTCATGGCTGGTCACGATACCGGCAGCGTCCTGGCCGCGGTGCTGGAGGACCGTAAGCGCGTCATACAGCGCCTGATTGACGTTCGACTTACCGACGATACCGACGATGCCACACATGCGACGCAACCCCTACTTTGATGAAACTTGATTGAAAAGCACTCAGGGCTTGGTTGGCCCGAGCAGCTGTTCCTTGAACGGAAGGTCAACGGGTGCGCTGACCCCACTGGACATCCACTGGCCGGTGAACCCCAGAATCAGGTTTTTTGACCAGTCTGCGACCAATAGAAATTGTGGTATCAGGCGAGATTCCTGCCACCACGGATCCTGTTGTACCGGGCCCAGGCTAAGCAGCCCGACGGCCACTACCACCAGCAGCCCGCCCCTGGCGGCGCCGAAGGCCATGCCGAGGAAACGGTCGGTGCCGGACAGCCCGGTCACTCGAATCAGCTCGCCGATAAGGAAATTGAGCATAGCCCCCACCAGCAAGGTGGCGACGAAAAGAATGGCGCAGCCGGCGATGACGCGGGCCGATGGCGTTTGGATGTAGCTTTCCAGGTATTGCGCCAGAGAGCCGCCAAACATCCAGGCAACTGCGCCTGCGACTATCCAGATGAGCAGTGACAAGGCTTCCTTGACGAAGCCGCGCTTGAGACTGATCAATGAGGAAATGGCGATGATCGCGATGATCGCCCAATCAACCCAGGTAAATGCCACGGTGTGCCTGCCGACGTTTGAGGCGGCGCATTTTAGCAGAGCGGCGGGCCGGGGGTAAGCGGAATGTCACGTCGTTGAAGGGCTGCAGGCTGACTCCGGGGACAGCTTTACCCTTGGAATCAGACCCACCCAGGCCACTAACGGCCGGCTGCAGCTAGCCGCGCTCAGGCTGGAAACGCACCACGAAACCTTTGAGGTTCTGCTGGCGGTTGATCACATCACGCAGACGCTCGGCCTCGGCACGCTCGATCAGTGGCCCGACGAACACCCGGTTCATGCCATCGGCCGAGCGAATGTAGGCGTTGTAGCCTTGGCTGCGCAGGGTTTTCTGCAGGTTGTCGGCACCTGCACGATTGGACAGGCTGGCCAACTGGATTGACCAGCTGACCGGCAGGCCATTGACGTCTATCTTGGCAGGCGCGGCAGGCGCGGCAGGCTTGGCAGCCGGTGCCGGGCGAGCTTCGACCTTGGGCGCAGGCACTGGTGTCTGCGGTTTGGGCTGCGCCTGGGCCTGAACCTGCGGCGAGGGGGTAATGGGCTGGCTTGGCGTGCTGGCCGGTGCGGTCGACTCATCAACCACCACGGGCGGCTGGTCTTCCTGCACCACCACAGGCGCAGGCTCGGGCACCTGCACCGGCTCGACCTGCACTTGCGGCAGGCTCGGCATGGCCGGTGCCTGCGGCGCCTCGACACGCACCTGGCGCATCTCGTCCTCGCGGGTAAAGAGCATCGGCAGGAAAATCACCGCCAGTGCCACCAGCACCAGCGCACCGACCATGCGCTGTTTCATCCCTTTATCCAGCACTGCCATCTACTCCATCCTCGAGGGCCTGCCGTTCGAGCCAGGCCAGAGCCTCGCCGACGCAGAAAAACGAACCGAACAGCAGGATCTGATCATCCGCCGTCGCCTTGGCACACTGCCCTTCAAGGGCAGCATCGACGCTTGGGTGAGACTTCACTGTCGCACCAAGGTTCGTCAATGCCTGTGCAAGCTCCTCTGCCGGGCGGCTGCGTGGCGTATCCAGGGGCGCCACTGCCCAGTCGTCGACAAGACCCGCAAGCGGGGCCAGCACGCCGTCGAGGTCCTTGTCGACCAGCAGCCCGAACACCGCCAGGCGCCGCCCCTTGACCGGGCGAGTTGCCAGGCGCTGGGCCAGGTACTGGGCCGCGTGCGGGTTGTGCCCGACGTCCAGCAGCAACTGCACCGACTTGCCGGCGAACTGCACCACACGGCGGTCGAGGCGACCGGTAATACGCGTCTCCAGCAGCGCCTGGCGAACCTGCCCGGCATCCCATGGCAAGCCGGTCAGCAGGTATGCCTGCAATGCCAGGGCCGCGTTTTCCATTGGCAAGTCGAGCAACGGCAGATCATGCAGCTCGACCACCGCACCATCACCTGTGCTACCGCGCCAGAGCCAGTGCGTATCCGTGCTCGACAGGTCGAAATCGCGCCCGCGCAGGAACAACGGGCAAGCCAGCTCGCGCGCTTTGTCGAGCAGCGGCTGTGGCGGATCGAGGTCGCCGCACAAGGCAGGCTTGCCCTGGCGGAAAATACCGGCTTTTTCGAAGGCGACTGACTCGCGGGTATCACCCAGGTAATCGATGTGGTCCACGCCAATGCTGGTCACCAGCGAGATATCGGCATCTACCAGGTTGACGGTATCCAGGCGACCGCCCAGGCCGACTTCAAGCACCACGGCATCGAGTGCCGACTGTTTGAACAGCCAGAACGCCGCCAGGGTGCCCATTTCAAAATAGGTAAGGGAAACTTCGCCTCGCGCAGCCTCTACGGCTGCAAAGGCTTCGCACAGTTGCTCATCACTGGCTTCAACGCCGTCAATGAGCACCCGTTCGTTGTAGCGCAGCAAATGCGGCGAGCTGTACACCCCAACCTTGAGCCCCTGCGCCTGCAGCAACGCAGCCACAAAAGCGCAGGTCGAGCCCTTGCCATTGGTGCCGGTCACCGTGACCACCCGGGGTGCCAGCGCGCCCAGCGCCAGGCGCGACAGCACCTGTTGCGAGCGAGCCAGGCCCATGTCGATGGCCGAGGGGTGCAGTTGTTCGAGGTAGGCGAGCCACTCGCCCAGGCTGCGCGGGTTCATCACGCGACCGCAGCGACTTCTTTGGCTTCTGCCGGGGTTGCCTGGCCAGTCATCTGTGCCAGCAGGCGCGCCAGGCGCGGACGCAGCTCGTCACGGGAGATGATCAGGTCGATCGCGCCGTGCTCCAGCAGGAACTCGCTGCGCTGGAAACCTTCTGGCAGTTTTTCACGCACGGTCTGCTCGATAACGCGCGGGCCAGCAAAGCCGATCAGTGCCTTGGGCTCGCCGACGATGACATCGCCGAGCATTGCCAGGCTTGCCGATACGCCGCCGTAGACCGGGTCGGTCAGCACCGAGATGAACGGAATGCCTTCTTCGCGCAGACGTGCCAGCACCGCCGAGGTCTTGGCCATCTGCATCAGCGAGATCAGGGCTTCCTGCATGCGCGCACCGCCCGAGGCCGAGAAGCAGATCATCGGGCAACGGTGCTCGAGCGCATAGTTGGCGGCACGTACGAAACGCTCACCAACGATAGCGCCCATCGAGCCGCCCATGAACGAGAACTCGAAGGCACTGACCACAACCGGCAGGCCCATGAGGGTGCCGCTCATGGAAATCAGCGCGTCTTTTTCGCCGGTCTGCTTCTGCGCGCCGGTCAGGCGGTCCTTGTACTTCTTGCCGTCACGGAATTTCAGACGGTCGACTGGCTCAAGGTCGGCACCCAACTCGGCGCGGCCGTCCTGGTCGAGGAAAATATCGATACGCGCACGGGCGCCAATGCGCATGTGGTGGTTGCACTTAGGGCAGACATCGAGGGTCTTTTCCAGCTCCGGACGGTACAGCACGGCCTCGCAGGACGGGCATTTGTGCCACAGACCTTCGGGAACCGAGCTTTTCTTCACCTCGGAACGCATGATCGAAGGGATCAGTTTGTCTACCAACCAGTTGCTCATGCTTTCTTTCTCCAGTATTGGCCGGGAACAGGCGTTATGCGCCTGGCCCAGCCCTTGAGCTCAAATTCTGCTTTGAAACGACGATGGCCCGGCAGTGGTTTTACCACCTGCCGCGCCACCTCCAATATTTACGCCGATGCGCGCCTCAGGCGCTGCCTGGCCGCATCGGGCTGCGAAAGCTATGGACGATGGCGCGCGGCCAGCCGTCACATCCGCCCTCAAGCCTGCCTCACAGCCTGCATGAAGGCGGCAATTTTGGCGGCATCCTTGATGCCCTTGGCTTGCTCTACCCCACCGCTGACATCGACCGCGTAAGGCCGCACCTGGGCGATGGCCTGGGCCACGTTGCTGGCAGAAAGGCCGCCTGCAAGGATGATCGGCTTGCTCAGCGTTGCCGGTACCAGCGACCAGTCGAAGGCTTCACCAGTACCGCCCGGAACGCCGGCAACGAAGGTATCGAGCAGAATGCCCCGAGCGCCTGCATAGTAGCGGCATGCGGCTTCCAGGTCATCGCCTGGGCGAACCCGCAGGGCTTTGATCCAGGGCCGATGATAGCCTTCGCAGTCAGCCGGGGTTTCATCGCCGTGGAACTGTAGCAGGTCCAGCGGGACCACTTCGAGGATCTCGTTGAGCTCGCAGCGCGAGGCATTGACGAACAACCCGACCGTAGTCACGAACGGCGGCAGCTCGGCGATGATCGCCCGCGCCTGGCGCACATCTACGGCGCGCGGGCTCTTGGCGTAGAACACAAAGCCCAGCGCATCAGCGCCAGCCTCGACTGCCGCCAGGGCGTCTTCGATGCGGGTGATGCCGCAGATCTTGCTGCGAACGTTGCTCATGGGTGGCGAACCTTGAGTGATCGGTAAGGGGCGGATGTTAGCAAATGACCTTTGCTGCGTCAGTCCGCCAAGCCCTCGTATCCGCCAAGAAAGTGTGGGCCAATGTAACGCTCAGGCAGTGGGTACTCCGGTGGATACTCCACCTGCACCAGATACAACCCGTATGGATGCGCAGTCACCCCGCCCTCGCGGCGATTGCGCCCCTCCAGCACCTGACGCGCCCATTCCACCGGGCGCTCGCCGGCACCAATGGTCATCAGCACACCGGCAATGTTGCGCACCATGTGGTGCAGGAAGGCGGTGGCGCGCACGTCCAGTACGATCATCTGGCCATGACGGGTCACGCGCAGGTGATAGATATGCTTGATCGGCGATTTGGCCTGGCACTGGCTGGCGCGAAATGCGCTGAAGTCGTGGGTGCCCAGCAGATACTGCGCAGCCAGGGCCATGCGCTCGACATCCAGCGGGCGGTGGTTCCAGGTCACTTCCTCGGCCATGTGCGCCGGGCGGATAGGGTCGTTGTAGATGACGTAGCGGTAGCGCCGGGCGGTGGCCTTGAAGCGCGCATGGAAGTGCGCAGGCATGGGCCGCGACCAGACCACGCTGATATCGTGGGGCAGGTTGTAGTTGCTGCCCAAGGTCCAGGCGCGCTCGTCACGCACAGCGCGGGTGTCAAAGTGCACGACCTGCCCGCAACCATGCACGCCGGCATCGGTGCGCCCGGCGCACAGCACGCTGATGGGCTCGTTGGCCACCTTCGACAAGGCTTTCTCCAGCGCTTCCTGGACGCTGGGCACACCACTGCTCTGGCGCTGCCAGCCGCGGTAGCGGGCACCTTTGTATTCCACGCCCAGGGCGATGCGGGAGAAGCCTTCGGCAGCCGATTCGGCGGCGGCGGTGTCGATGATATCCAAAAGGGGAAAACCTGATGCAGTCACGAAAGGCGGGAAGTATACCGGCAAACCCTGCTACCGCCGAAACGATCAGGGCCTGCCGACTGCTCCAGGTTCTACCTGAAGCCGCCGACAGGCCCCGCGAGGGCTTAGACCAGGCGCGAGAGCATGTCGCTGGCTTCCAGGCGCTGGGTGTCGTCGCCGTCCTTGACCACTTCGTCGAGGATGTCGCGGGCGCCATCGTGGTCGCCCATGTCGATGTAGGCGCGGGCCAGGTCCAGCTTGGTCGCCACTTCGTCGGTGCCGGAGAAGAAGTCGAAGTCCAGGTCGTCCAGCGGCTCTGGGTCGAGCGCTGCATCTTCGGCAGTGAACTGCGGCTCAAGCGACGGGGTTTCGAGGTTCTGCGACAGCTTGTCGAGCTCTGCGTTGACGTCGTCGAGTTCCGAGGCGAAGTTCTGCGCCGCCGGCGAATCGTCGTCCAGCGACAGCGACAGGTCGAAGTCTTGCGGCAGCTCAAGCTCGGACATAGGGTCGAACTCAGGCATTGCCTCGAACGCTGCCAGTTCAGCGGCGACATCCACCGGCGCATCGCTGCCGCCAGCAGCGGGTTCAGCGATATCCAGGTCGAAATCCGCCAGATCGTCAACTTCGGCGGGCGCGGATTGGGCTTGCGCCTGGGCCAGCAGCGCTTCGAAGTCGTCGTCGGCGTCGGTTTCGGCAATTGCCGGGGCCGCTTGCACGGGCTCAGCGGCTGCGACCGGCGCAGGCTCGTCCAGCACAGGCAGATCGAAGGCATCGTCTACCGGCAGATCGTCATCCAGGCTCAGGTCAAAGTCGCTGTTCAGATCGGTGTCTTCCAGGGACGGCTCAGGCTCAAGCTCTACAACCGGCTCAGGCTCAGGCGCCAGTTGCGGCTCGGGCTCCGGCGCAGCTTGCGGCTCGGGTTCTTGCAGCAGCTCTTGGACATACTGTTCATCAAGGCCCGAAGCCAGCGCAGCACTGCCAGCGGCCACGGCCACTGCCGCCACACCCAGCATGGCCGGGAAGCGTTCTTTAAGCGAGGCGACTTCAGCTTCGGTCTGCGGGCTCGGCGCCAACTTGCGCTCCTGCACAACGAAGGCATCCTGATCACCTTGGCGTGCGTACACTTCCATCAGTTTCAGGCGCAGGTCGCTACGCTGGGGCTCCGAAGCCACCGCCGCCTCAAGCAGGTCGGCAGCGTGGTTCAGGCGGCCACGGGCCAGGCTCTCGTCAACTTCAGCAAACAGCGCGGCGCGCGGGTCGACTGCCGGAGCAGGCGCGGCCTGGGGCTTTTCAGCGGCAGTAGCGGCAGCCGCAGACGCTGCGACCACGGCAGGCGACAGGCTGACGGTCGGCGCGGCGATTTCCAGGTCACCGAAACTGTCGGCGGGCAGCTCCAGATCAGGGCCGCGATCGCCCTCCTCGGAAAGCGCGCGTGCCATGCGCAGGTGCTTTTCAGCCTCCTGGTCGGCCTTGCGTTTGCGCGCCAACAGCAGCAACAGCAGCAACAGCACCAGGAACGCGGAACCTGCGATCAGCGCCAGCAGCAGCGGGTTGCCAAGCAATTGATCGAGCATGCTCGGCGCTTGCGCAGCGGGCTCCTCGGTAACCACTGGCGCGGTGTCGGCCGCGGCCGGCGCAGGCGCCACCACAGGCTCGGCAGGGGTCAATTGGGCATTGACCGCAGGTTGCGCGGGCACAGGTTCCCCCGGCAATGCTGCCGGCGGCGTTTGTGCGGCAGGCGCAGCAGCACCCTGCGCCTCCAGGCGCGCCAACTGGTCGTTTTTCAGGTCGATCAAGCGCTGCAGCTTGTCCAACTGGCTCTGCAGGTCGGTCATGCGGCTTTTCAGTTCGTCGTTGTCACGACGACTGGTATCGAGGCTTTCCTGAGCCACCGCCAGCTTGTCGTTCAACGCCTTGGCTTCGCCGGCAGCGCCTTTGCCACCTGGCGAAACCAGCTTCAAATTGTCGCCCTGGGCGATGCGCGAGGGCGTAGCGCCCGCCTCGCCGCGACGCGTGGCGTCGAGCTGACGGGCACGCGGGCCGAGACGCCGGCCTTCACGCCAGGCGGCGTATTGCTCGGCCACTTCGCGGTTGGCTTCAGGGCGCGCAATGCTCTGCACCTGCTGCTGGTCAGGCAGGCGCAGCACCTGGCCGACCTTCAGTTGGTTGATGTTGTTGCCAATGAAGGCGTCGGGGTTCAGCGCCTGGATTGCCAGCATGGTCTGCTGGACGGTACCACCCTGGGTATTGCGCGCGGCGATCTGCCAGAGCGTATCGCGACGCTTGGTGGTGTAGCTGCCCGCGCTGACCGCCGGGGCGATGTTGGCCTGGGCGGCCTTGCTGTCCTGGGCCTGAGCCTGGTCGAGCAGCACATTGTAGTCACGCAACAGGCGGCCCTGGGGCCACATCACCTGCACCAGGAACTTGATCACAGGTTCCGGCAGCGGCTTGCTGGAGGTTACCCGCAGCACACTGCGGCCGTTGGGGTTGATCACTGGGGTGAAGGTCAGGTCCTCAAGGTAGGCAGGCAATGCCACGCCGGCCTTGGCGAAATCTTCTGGCGAAGCGAGGCTTGGGGCCATTTCGGTGGCGGCGAGGTCGCGCACGTCGAGCAGTTCGATCTCGGCATCCAGCGGCTGGTTCTGCGCCGACTTCAAGGTCAGCTCCCCCAACCCCAGCGCGTTCGCGACGCCCGACGACAGTGCCGAGGCGGCCGCGATAGCCAAAACCAGTTTGCGAATTCGAAGCATGAACTCTTCCCTTGTATGAACCGTCCCAAAAAACCTGTTGCGGTGTAGGACAAAATTACTGGCCAGTATCTTTTACGCCATGTGTTTAATCAACAATTGCGCCACTTGCACAGCGTTGAGCGCCCCACCTTTGCGCACATTGTCGGTGGTCAGCCAGAGATTGAGCTGTTCATCCTCATCGATTCCACGGCGTACACGTCCAACATAGACCACGTCCTGCCCCACTGCGTCACCGACCGGGGTCGGATAATCGCCGGGTTCGACCAACTCCACGCTGGCGGCGCTGTCCAGAGCGCGGCTGACGGCTGCCAGATCCACCGGGCAACGGCTCTGCACCGCCACACTGAAGCTATCGCCGAAAAACACCGGGACTTGAATGCAGGTGACCGAAATCTTCAGGTCTGGCAGGCCCAGCAGTTGGCGCAGTTCGCTGACCAGGCGCCGTTCAACACCAGTATGGCCCTGCTCGTCTGGCGTGCCGACCTGCGCCAGCAGGTTGAACGCCACCTGGCGGTCAAAGATGCGCGGCTCCAATGGGCGAGCGTTGAGCAGCTCGGCGGTCTGCCGGGCCAACTCACCAACGGCTTCTTTACCCTGAGCCGATACCGCCAGGCAGGCATTGACCTGGATGCGCTCGATATCAAGTAGCCCTTTGAGCGGCGCCAGCGCAACGGCCAGGGCCACGGCACCTGCGGTGGGGCTCGTGATCACTGCCGGCTGCGGCAACTGGCCCGCGCGCTCTGCATTGGCCTCTGGCACCACGGCGTACGCGCCATCGAGCGCACCGGACAAGTCGATAACGGCACAGCCGGCAGCCTGGGCCTTGGGCGCGAAGCTACGGCTAACGGCGGGGCTTGCAGCGAAAAACACCAGTTTTGCCTGGGCAAAGTCAAAACTGTCGACCTCGCGAACCTTGATCTTCTTGCCGGCGAACATCACGCTGCTGCCCGCTGATTCCATGCTGGCCAGCAGATGCAGGGTGGCAACCGGAAAGCTCAGCTCTTCGAGGATCTGCACGAGTGCTTCGCCTACGTTGCCGGTGGCGCCAACTACGGCGATATCTAGCGGTACGGTCATGGCTTGGGTCCTTCTGCTTCGGGGGGACGGCGCGGGAGCGGCACTTTACTTGGATTACCGGGCGGGAGATAGGGCAGCGCGCAGCGTTGCTGCCCCGCCCAATAAAAAGCCCGCGCCACTTTCGCGGCGCGGGCTCGGCAGAGCTAAGGATCAACCCTGGGCAATCAGCGCTCCAGCAGAATCCGCAGCATGCGGCGCAGCGGTTCGGCAGCACCCCACAGCAGTTGGTCGCCGACCGTGAATGCGCCCAGGTACTGCGAGCCCATGTTCAGCTTGCGCAGACGACCGACCGGCACGTTCAGGGTGCCGGTAACACGCGCCGGGCTCAGCTCCTGCATGGTGGCCTCGCGCTGGTTCGGCACCAGCTTCACCCATGGGTTGTGCTGGCTGATCATGCCTTCGATATCGGCCAGCGGCACGTCCTTGTTCAGCTTGATGGTCAATGCCTGGCTGTGGCAACGCATGGCGC
The DNA here is from genome assembly GCF_014268805.2 of Pseudomonas farsensis. Taxonomy (GTDB): domain Bacteria; phylum Pseudomonadota; class Gammaproteobacteria; order Pseudomonadales; family Pseudomonadaceae; genus Aquipseudomonas; species Aquipseudomonas farsensis. Next base: position 955,584 of record NZ_JABWRF020000001.1, on the reverse strand, counting down.
CGATGCGCACGCAGATACCGTCGACCGGGATCGGGCTTTTGAAGCGACCGAGGATCTTGTTGGTCTCGGCCTGGGCTTTCCATTCTTCACGGCTTTGACCGTTCGGCAGCTCTTTGTCGATCCACGGGATCAGGCTGCCAGCCAGCGGCACGCCGAAGTTTTCGGTAGGGAACGCCTCGCCGCGCATGGCTTCGGCAACCTTGCGGTCGATATCGAGGATGGCGCTGGCCGGGTTGGCCAGGTCGTCGGCGACAGCGGCGTGGGTTGCGCCCATCTGACGGATCAGCTCGCGCATGTTCTGCGCACCGGCGCCGGAGGCTGCCTGATAGGTCATGGCGCTCATCCATTCCACCAGACCTGCTTCGAACAAGCCACCCAGGCCCATCAGCATCAGGCTGACGGTGCAGTTGCCGCCGATGTAGTTCTTGGTACCGGCGTCCAGCTGCTGGTCGATCACCTTGCGGTTGACCGGGTCTAGTACGATCACCGCATCATCCTGCATGCGCAGTGACGAGGCCGCGTCGATCCAGTAGCCCTGCCAGCCGGCTTCGCGCAGCTTGGGGAAGACTTCGTTGGTGTAGTCGCCGCCCTGGCAAGTCAGGATGACATCGAGGGTCTTGAGCTCGTCGATGTTGTAGGCATCCTTGAGCGGGGCAATGTCCTTGCCCACGTTCGGCCCCTGGCCGCCCACATTGGAAGTGGTAAAGAACACCGGCTCGATCAGATCGAAGTCCTGCTCTTCGAGCATCCGCTGCATGAGCACGGAACCGACCATTCCACGCCAACCGATCAGACCTACACGTTTCATCGCAACTACACCTTTGCTAAAAAGTGGGCCGCCACCGGGAGTTAGTGGTGGCGGGCCAGAGAGATTACAGATTCCGCAGCGCTGCGACTACTGCATCGCCCATTTCCTGCGTACCAACCTTGCGGCAACCCGACGAGAAGATATCACCCGTGCGCAGGCCCTGGTCCAGGACCAGGCTTACCGCCCGTTCGATCGCTTCGGCAGCGGCCACCTGGTTGAAGCTGTAACGCAGCATCATCGACACCGACAGAATGGTCGCCAGCGGGTTGGCAATGCCCTGCCCGGCAATGTCCGGTGCCGAGCCGTGGCAAGGCTCGTACATACCCTTGTTGTCGGCATCCAGCGACGCCGACGGCAGCATGCCAATGGAGCCGGTGAGCATGGAGGCTTCATCGGACAGGATGTCGCCGAACATGTTGTCAGTCACTACAACGTCGAACTGCTTCGGTGCGCGGACCAACTGCATGGCGGCGTTGTCCACGTACATGTGGCTCAGCTCGACATCCGGGTAGTCCTTGGCCACTTCTTCGACCACTTCACGCCACAGTTGGCTGGAGGCCAGTACGTTGGCCTTGTCGACCGAGCACAGCTTCTTGCCGCGCACACGGGCCATGTCGAAGCCGACGCGGGCGATGCGGCGCACTTCGCTTTCGCTGTACGGCAGGGTGTCGTAAGCCTGGCGCTCGCCGCCTTCGAGCTCGCGCTGACCGCGCGGAGCACCAAAGTAGATGCCGCCGGTGAGTTCACGGACGATGAGGATGTCCAGGCCAGAAACGATTTCTGGCTTGAGCGAGGATGCGTCCGCCAGTTGCGGATAGAGAATGGCTGGACGCAGGTTGGCGAACAGGCCCAGTTGCGAACGGATTTTCAGCAGGCCGCGCTCCGGGCGGATATCGCGCTCGATCTTGTCCCACTTCGGGCCACCCACGGCGCCCAGCAGCACGGCGTCGGCCTTGCGCGCGCGCTCGAGGGTTTCGTCAGCCAGCGGTACGCCGTGTTTGTCGATGGCTGCGCCGCCGATCACATCATGGGCCAGGCTGAAACCAAGCTGGAACTTGTCGTTGGCCAGCTCCAGTACCTTGACCGCTTCGGCCATGATTTCCGGGCCAATACCATCGCCTGGGAGAATCAGAATCTGCTTGCTCATGCTTTCCTCTATTCATTCAAGCGGTGCGGCCGGTTCGGCCACACCGTAGATAATCAACGTTCAGCCCAAAGCACCAGCACGTCAGTGCTGAACGAGCCATCGGCTTCAATCTGGTAATACTGCCGTACTTCCTCGCCCATGGCTTGCTGCAACTGGCGTATGGCTACGCGCAGCGCTTCAGGGGTGCGCATGCGCTCGACCCACGACTGCCATTCAAGACGCAGGCGCTGGCGGCTGTGGCCAGTGACGTGCAACCCGGCTTCGCTGACCAGACGCTGCCATTGGGCGACGCTGTAGTCGCGCACATGGCTGGTGTCGCGCAGCAACTCGACGCTTTGCAAGTAAGTGTCGAGCAACGGGCTGCCCGGCGACATCACGTCGATGAACGCTGCCACCCCACCCGGCTTGAGCACCCGGCGCACCTCGCGCAGGGCCAGGCCCAGGTCGCTCCAGTGGTGCGCCGAATAACGGCTGAAGACAAAGTCGAACGACTGATCGGCAAACGGCAGATGCTCGGCAGCGCCACACTCGGTGCGGATGTTGGCAAGACCGCGCGCATCGGCCGCAGCTGCGACCACATCGAGCATCGACTGCGACAGGTCATAAGCCACCACTTCGCCAGCCTGTGGCGCCACATGGAAACTGACATGCCCGGCACCGCAACCCAGGTCCAGCACACGCGCATCGCCCCGCCCTGCCAATGCTTCCTGCAGCAGCGCAAACTCGCGGCCTTGGGCATGCACGGCGCTGCTCAGGTAGGCATTGGCCTGCTCGCCGAACTGGCGTTGGACCACGTCGTTGTGGGTGCTGCTGGTCATGGCTTCAATCCTTGTATGGGGCCGGGTCAGTGCGTTCAGCTCAGGCGTCGCGGAACAGCCATGGCTGGCTTGCGCGATGCTTGCCTTCGAAAGCCTTGATGGCTTCCTGGTCCTGCAGGGTCAGGCCGATATCGTCCAGGCCATTGAGCAGGCAGTGCTTGCGGAATGCGTCGATCTCGAACTTCAGCACTTTGCCGTCCGGGCGGGTCACCGCCTGGGCTTCAAGGTCGATGGTCAACTGGTAACCCGGGTTGGCCTCGACCTGCTTGAACAGCTCGTCTACTTCAGCGGCGTCAAGGATGATGGGCAACAGGCCGTTCTTGAAGCTGTTGTTGAAGAAGATGTCGGCAAAGCTTGGCGCGATCACACTGCGGAAACCGTACTCATCCAAGGCCCACGGCGCATGCTCACGGCTGGAACCGCAACCGAAGTTTTCCCGCGCCAGCAACACGCTGGCACCTTGGTAACGGTCGTGGTTGAGCACGAAGTCATGGTTGAGCGGGCGCTTGCTGTTGTCCTGGTACGGCTGGCCAACATCCAGGTAACGCCACTCGTCGAACAAATTGGGGCCAAAGCCTGTGCGTTTGATCGACTTGAGAAACTGCTTGGGGATGATCTGGTCGGTATCGACGTTGGCACGATCCAACGGCGCGACGAGACCAATGTGCTGGGTAAAGGCTTTCATGCTGCGCTCCCTTGGATCAACTCGCGAACATCGATGAAGTGGCCGGTTACGGCGGCGGCGGCGGCCATGGCCGGGCTCACCAGGTGGGTACGGCCACCGGCGCCCTGGCGGCCTTCGAAGTTACGGTTGGAAGTAGATGCGCAGTGCTCGCCGCTTTCGAGGCGGTCCGGGTTCATGGCCAGGCACATCGAGCAGCCAGGCTCACGCCATTCAAAACCGGCTTCGAGGAAGATTTTGTCCAGCCCTTCACGCTCGGCTTGAGCCTTGACCAGGCCCGAGCCCGGCACAACGATGGCCTGCTTGACGCTGGCGGCAACCTTGCGGCCCTTGGCGATTTCGGCGGCGGCGCGCAGGTCTTCAATGCGCGAGTTGGTGCACGAGCCGATGAACACGCGATCAAGGCGGATGTCGATGATCGCCTGGTTGGCACTCAAACCCATGTACTTCAGGGCACGTTCGATGGAGCCGCGCTTGATCAGGTCGGCTTCGGCAGCCGGGTCCGGCACGCGCTGATCGACCGCCAGGACCATTTCAGGCGAAGTGCCCCAGCTCACCTGCGGCTTGATTTGCGAAGCGTCCAACTCGACAACGGTGTCGAACACGGCGTCGTCGTCAGACACCAGGTCTTTCCAGGCTTCTACTGCAAGCTTCCACTGCTCGCCTTTAGGCGCGTACGGGCGGCCTTCTACATAGGCGATGGTGGTGGCATCGGTGGCGACCAGGCCCACCCGGGCACCGGCCTCGATGGACATGTTGCAGATGGTCATGCGGCCTTCCATCGACAGCTCGCGAATGGCGCTGCCGGCGAACTCCATGGCATGGCCGTTGCCACCGGCGGTGCCGATCTTGCCGATTACGGCCAGGACGATGTCCTTGGCGGTAACGCCTGCAGGCAACTGGCCTTCGACGCGCACCAGCATGTTCTTCATTTTTTTGGCGACCAGGCACTGGGTGGCGAGCACGTGCTCAACCTCGGAGGTGCCGATGCCGTGGGCCAGTGCGCCGAATGCGCCGTGGGTGGAGGTGTGCGAGTCGCCGCAGACCACGGTCATGCCCGGCAAGGTTGCGCCCTGCTCGGGGCTGATCACGTGCACGATGCCCTGACGTTCGTCGTTCATCTTGAATTCGACGATGCCGTATTCGTCGCAGTTTTCGTCGAGGGTCTGCACCTGAAGGCGCGAAACTTCATCGGCGATGGCTTCGATACCGCCCTTGCGTTCCGGGGTGGTCGGCACGTTGTGGTCGGGGGTGGCGATGTTGGTGTCGATGCGCCACGGTTTGCGGCTGGCCAGGCGCAGGCCCTCGAAAGCCTGGGGCGAGGTCACTTCGTGGATGATGTGACGGTCGATGTAGATCAGCGAAGAGCCGTCATCACGGCGCTTGACTTCATGAGCGTCCCAGAGTTTGTCGTAGAGCGTTTTGCCAGCCATCAGACTGTTTCCTCATCAGCGTCTTTCTATGCCAAAGACCCCTTGGCTTGTACGGACGATGCTATGGCGATAGATTGAATAACTCAAATTCATAATTTTCATGCTTTGCATAACCACTAGGAATCTGAACCTTGGATCTTGCCAACCTTAGTGCGTTTATCGCGATTGCCGAGACGGGAAGCTTTTCAGGGGCAGGCGAACGGTTACACCTGACCCAGCCTGCCATCAGCAAGCGCATCGCCGGCCTTGAGCAACAACTGGACGTGCGCCTGTTCGACCGCCTGGGCCGGGAAGTGACCCTGACCGAAGCCGGCCGGGCCCTGCTGCCACGGGCCTATCAGATCCTCAACGTGCTTGATGATACCCGACGCGCACTGACCAATTTGACTGGCCAGGTGAGTGGTCGGCTGACCCTGGCAACAAGCCACCACATCGGCCTGCACCGCCTGCCCCCGCTGCTTCGGGCTTTTACCCGGCAGTATCCGGCCGTGGCGCTGGATATTCAGTTCATGGATTCGGAAGCGGCCTACGATGAAATTCTCCATGGCCGCGCAGAAATTGCCGTAATCACCCTTGCCCCAGAGCCTCACCACCTGGTCCGCGCCACCCCGGTATGGGACGACGCGCTGGATTTCGTCGCCGCCCCCGAGCATCCGCTGGCGCGCACTGGCGGTGTCAGCCTGGCAGATGTGGCGCGCCATCCGGCGGTCTTTCCCGGCGGCAATACCTTTACCCACCATATTGTGCAGCGGCTGTTCGAAAGCCAGGGGCTGACGCCGAACATCGCCATGAGCACCAATTACCTCGAAACCATCAAGATGATGGTTTCCATTGGCCTGGCGTGGAGTGTGCTGCCACGGACTATGCTCGATGAGCAGGTGGCACCCATCGCCCTGCCGGGCATACAGCTGTCGCGCCAGCTAGGCTACATTCTGCACACCGAACGCACGTTATCGAACGCGGCCAGGGCCTTCATGGCCCTGCTCGACAGCCACGCCGGGGCTACCTGACAAGGAGCCTGGGCGGCCTTACCCCACAAGGACGCGATATCCGCCAAAGGTCTGGTACCGATGCCCAAATCAGCGAACCGTTTTCCGCGCCTGCCGCGCATACCCGCTGCCGACCCACAAGCCTCCGAGCAGGCCTGGCAGAACGCACCGCAGTTGCTGGCCGCACTCAATGGCGCACGCCTGGGCGCCTGGCTATGGGACATCGAAACCGGCAGGGTCAGCTGGTCGCGCGGCACCCAGGCGCTATTCGGTTTCGATCCACAGCGTGCATTGCCCAACGATGTCGACTATCTCGACCTGCTGCCTGACGAGGACCGCGCCCGCACCCGCCAGGCTTTCCAGGCGGTGGTCAACGGTGAACCCGTCGAACAGGCCATGCGCCACCGCATCCGCTGGCCTGATGGCAGCCTGCACTGGCTGGAGATAAACGGCAGCCTCACCCACGACGCCCAAGGGCGGCGGCAGATGATCGGCGTGATCCGCGAGATAACCCGGCAGCGGGAACGGGAAACCGCGTTGATCAACTCGGAAAAGCGCTTTGCCACCCTGTTTCACCTGAGCCCCAACGCGGTCTTGCTGACCCGCCGCCACGACGGGTTGATCATTGAAGTCAACCAGCACTTCGAACACCTGTTCGGCTGGGCCGGGCCGCTGGTGATCGGCAAGACCAGCATCGAGCTGGGCTTGTGGGTCAACCCCGAGCAGCGCCACCAAGTGCTTGAAGCCACACGCGGGGGCAGCGGGCCGCTGACCATGGAGGTGCAGTTCCGCGCCACCAGCGGCAAGGTCCACGATGGCATTCTGTGCACGCAGGGGGTGGAAATTGAGGGCGTCACGTACCTGATCAGCACTTTCGTCGACACCAGCGAGCGCAAGCGCGCCGAGCTTGCCCTGAAAGACAGCCAGGAGCGCCTGGACCTGGCGCTGGACTCCGCCCAGCTGGGCACCTGGGACTGGCACATTCCAAGTGGCATGCTTTACGGCTCGGCCCGCGCGGCGCAGTTGCACGGCCTGGACCCGGCGCCGTTCCACGAGTCGTTCGAAGCGTTTTTCGAGGGCATGCCTGAGAACGAGCGCGAGGTCATGCGCCACGCCTACCGCAGCCTGCGCGAAGGGCCAGCGGGCAATTACCAGATTACCTACCGGGTAGAGCTGGAAAACGGCGGCTCGCGCTACATCGAAAGCCGAGCCCGGCTTTACCGCGACGAACAAGGCAACCCCCTGCGCATGGCCGGGACTCTGCTCGACATCACCGACCAGGTAGAGCGCGAGCAGCGCCTGAGCGCCTCGGAAGAAAAGTTCGCCAGCCTGTTCCAGGTCAGTACCGACCCGATATTCGTCACTCGCCAGGACACCGGCCAGTTCATCGAGATCAACCCGGCGTTCAGCCTGACTTTTGGCTGGACCGCCGAGCAGGTGCTGGGCAATACCGCCCAGCAGCTGGGCCTGTGGGCTGAGTCTGTCGAACGCGCCCAACGCATCGAACGGGTGATCCGCGAACAGGCGTTGAGCAACGTCGCGGTGGGCGTCAATCATCGTAACGGCACACCGCTGACGTGTGTCATTTCCAGTCGCCTGATCAGTGTCGACAATCAGCCATGCAGCGTCACCACCCTGCGTGACATCACCCAGCAGCAGCGCGCCGAAGCTGCGTTGAAGGCTAGCGAGGAAAAATTCGCCAAGGCGTTTCATTCAAGCCCTGATGCCATCACCATAACCGAGTGCGAGAGCGGTCGGTATCTGGAAATCAATGACGGTTTTACCCGCCTGACCGGCTATAGCGCCGATGAAGTGATCGGGCAATCGGTTCACGATATCGGCATCTGGGCCGACGACAAGCAGCGCACGGCGTTGCTGACCGAGCTGCGTGAGCACGGGCGGGTGCACCATCGGGAAATGCTCGGGCGCAACAAGCAGGGCGATATTCTTACCGTCGAGGTATCGGTCGAGCCGATCAGCCTCAACGAAACCGACTGCCTGCTGCTGACCGCACGCGATGTGAGCCTGCTGAAGAACGCCCAGGCGCAGATCCGCCACCTCGCCTACCACGACCCGCTGACCAACCTGCCCAACCGCGCGTTGCTGATGGACCGCCTGAGCCAGCAGATCGCCCTGCTCAAGCGCCACAACCTGCGCGGCGCCCTGCTGTTTCTCGACCTGGACCACTTCAAGCACATCAACGACTCGCTTGGCCACCCGGTGGGCGACACGGTGCTGAAAATCATCACCGCCCGCCTTGAGGCCAGCGTACGTCTTGAAGACACCGTGGCGCGCCTGGGTGGCGATGAGTTCGTGGTGTTGCTCAGTGGCCTGGAGGGTAGCCGCGAACTGGTGGAGAGCAAGGTGCGCGAGCTGGCAGACACCCTGCGCGAGTTGCTGGCAGAGCCAATGTCGCTGGACGGCCAGCGCCTGCAGGTAACACCCAGTATTGGCGTGGCGCTGATCCCGGACCACGGCGTGACCCCAGCTGACCTGCTCAAGCGCGCCGACATCGCGCTGTACCGCGCCAAGGATTCGGGGCGCAACACCACGCAACTGTTCCACACAACCATGCAAAAGGCCGCCAGCGAGCGCCTGCGCATGGAAAACGACCTGCGCATGGCCCTGGCCCGGGGGGAACTTGCGCTGCACTTCCAGCCCCAGGTCGATGCGCGGGAAAACCGCATCATCGGGGCCGAAGTGCTGCTGCGCTGGCACCACCCGCAACTGGGCCAGCAAGCGCCGTCCCAGTTCATTCAGGTACTGGAAGAAAGCGGTCTGATTCTTGAAGTTGGCAGCTGGATCCTCGACGAAGCCTGCGATGCCTGCGCGCGCATGCTGGCCGACGGGCTGATCGATGCCGAAGATTTCAGCCTGTGCGTAAACATAAGCCCGCGCCAGTTTCGCCAAAACGATTTCGTCGCGCGGGTGCTGCGCAGCCTGGACGACTTTCACCTGCCCCGGCACATGCTCAAGCTTGAGATCACCGAAGGCATCGTCATCCAGAACCTTGAGGACACCATCAGCAAGATGCGCGAACTCAAGCGTTATGGGGTGAGCTTTGCCATGGACGACTTTGGCACTGGCTATTCGTCATTGACCTACCTCAAGCGGCTGCCGGTGGATGCCCTGAAGATCGATCAGACCTTCGTGCGCGATGCCCCCATCGACCCTAACGACGCCGAAATCGTCCGCGCCATCGTGGCCATGGCGCGCAGCCTTGACCTGGCAGTGATAGCCGAAGGGGTCGAGCTGACCGAGCAACTGGCGTTTCTGGAACAGCTGGGCTGCCACCTTTACCAAGGCTACCTGCACAGCAGGCCCCTGCCACTGCTGGAGTTCAGGCAGATGTTGCTGGAAGCTCCAGCAGACTACTGAAACACGTGCATGAAAAAGGGCACCCGAAGGTGCCCTCTTTGTGCATCCTACCGAACTTAGTTCAGCGCAGGCTTTTCGCCGTTGATCGGGATGCGTTTGGCCTTGGCCTCTTCCGGCACGATGCGCAGCAGTTCGATGCTGAGCAGGCCGTTGGCAAGACCTGCGCCTTGTACCTCGATGTGGTCCGCCAGGCGGAACGACAGCTTGAAGGCGCGCTGGGCAATGCCCTGGTGCAGATAAGTGACGCTATTGGCCGTATCGTTTTCGCGCTTGCCACCGGTAACCGTCAGAACACCCTTCTCGACCTGCAAGTCGAGGTCCTGATCCTGGAAGCCGGCCGCGGCAACCACGATGCGATACTTGTCTTCGCCGTGTTTCTCCACGTTGTAGGGCGGGTAGCTGCTACCTGCCTCATTGCGGGCGGCCGATTCGAACAAGTCGTTGAAACGGTCGAAGCCCACGGAATTACGGAACAGTGGAGCGAGGGAGAAAGCAGTAGTCATAGTCATAAACTCCTGAGAATCAGCAAGTAAGTCACTGCGCGACCCGACTTCGGCATCGCGTACTCAAAGAGATAGGGGCCGCCAAAACGCTTTCAAGGCCCACCTGCAAAATTTTTTCGGGGTGCAATTTCAGGCAACCGAAGCCTGCAACGGCAGCGCGGACACGCCCAGCAATGCGCTGATGCGTTGGCAGTCATCTTCGCGGCGCAGTTCGGCGAACAAGGTGACCGCCTCGGGATAACCGCGGGTCAGCATCGCTACCCACTGTTTCATGCGCCCCGGCGCATAGCGCGGCGACAACTTGGCTTGGGCCTGCCGCCAGAACTCGCGCAGCAACGGCAGCATTTCGCCCCAGCTCATGGGCGTGTAGTCACGGCCATCGCGGGCAGCGGCAATCTGCAGGGCAAGGTCTGGGCGCGATACCAGCCCGCGGCCCAGCATGATGTGCTCGGCGCCGCTGACTTCGCGGCAACGCCGCCAGTCGTCAACGGTCCAGATTTCACCATTGGCGAACACCGGCACCTTGACCACATCCTGCACCCGCGCCACCCACTCCCAGTGGGCTGGCGGCTTGTAGCCTTCGACCTTGGTGCGGGCATGCACCACCAGGTGCTCGGCGCCACCTTCGGCCAAGGCGATGCCGCAGTCCAGCGCGCCATCGGGGCTATCAAAGCCCAGGCGCATTTTTGCGGTGACCGGGATATGCGCAGGGACCTGGCGACGCACTTCACGCACGATGGCATGCAGCAGCTCGGGCTCTTTGAGCAACACGGCCCCGCCACGGGATTTGTTCACGGTCTTGGCCGGGCAACCGAAATTAAGGTCGATCACCGGTGCGCCCAACTCGCAGGCAAGGGCTGCGTTTTCTGCCAGGCATACCGGGTCCGAACCAAGCAACTGCACGCGCATCGGCACGCCTGCCGCCGTGCGTGCGCCATGGCGCAGCTCGGGTGCAAGTTTGTCGAAGGAGGACTCAGGCAGCAGGCGGTCGCAGACGCGGATGAACTCGGTCACGCACCAGTCGATGCCACCCACGCGAGTGAGGACATCACGCAGGATGTTGTCGACCAGCCCCTCCATCGGGGCCAGAGCAATTTGCATTTGAGGGTCTCGGGGCGCAAAAGGCGGCAGTCTAGCAAAGTTTCGCCAGCGCTCAGTTGCCGATCAGCGCCGGTGCATAACCTTCGATGAACTCGGCCGGCATCCGGCGGGGCTTGCCCGTGGACAGTTCAATACAGGCAAAGGTGGTTTGCGCGCGCAACAGGGTCACGCCATCGCTTGGGCGCTTGAGCTGGAAACGCCGGGTCATGCGCAGGCGCATGTCCCAATCGACGATCCAGGTGGCCAATTGCAATTCATCATCCTGGTACGCCGCTGCAAGGTAATCGATTTCGTGACGTACTACCGCCATCGCTCGGTCCAGGCGGCGATATTCGGCAAGGTCCAGGCCCAGACGCTGCGAGTGGCGCCAGGCGCAGCGCTCAAGCCAGGTCACGTACACGGCATTGTTGGCATGGCCAAGGCCATCGATGTCTTCGCCGCCGACGCGCAGGTCGATAACGAATGGTGCTTCCAGATCCCAGTTCATGCCCGCTCCCGGCGTCAGTCAACGGGCAGAGTGTAACGGATGCTCAGGCGCTTTGCCGGACACGCTGCACGGCGCGCGCCAGCAACTCAAGCACCGCCTGGCCAAGGCGCGGGTCGGCCAGCACGCGCTGGTGGCCGCCCTCTTCGAGCAGCATCAGTTGGCTGTCGAACCAGGCCTTGTGAATGAGCTGCGACTCACCGGCTGACACCAGTGAATCATCAGCGGCGTGTACCACCAACCCCGGAAGGTCGAGCTGGTAGCGGCTCACATCAAGGCGCGCCACCTGCACCCCGACATCGCGCTCCACTTGACGAATGAATGCGGCGCGCGCTCGCGCCGGCATGCCCAGGTGCCGGGCAAAGCCGCGCAATACCCCGAGCAGTTGCGCAGGCGCGGCAATACTCACCGCAGCCTCTGCGCGCAGCCCCCACTGCAATGCCAGCAACACACTGGCGCCGCCCATCGAATGGCCGATCACAGCGCGCAATGGCGGCAGCTCCGCCGCTGCCTCCAGCAGGGCTCGGGCAAACAACACCACATGCGCCTGTTGCCCAGGAGAGCGGCCATGGGCTGGACCTTCCAGTGCCACCACGGTGTGCCCGGCCACGACCAAAGTGTCGATCAGCGCAGCAAACTGGGTCGGCCGCCCTTCCCAACCATGCATCAGCAATACCGTAGGGCCCTGGCCCCAGCGCAGCGCCGACAAGCCAAAGCGCAGGGTAATACGCTCGGCCGTGGCTAACAGAGGTAGCTCCCACTGCCTCGGCGGCAGGTTACGCGGCGTCATGAAGGCGCGCCGCATACGCCCGGCAATATGTTCGGGGGCAAAGTGGCCAAGGGTGCCGTTGACGCCGCGAATCCAGGTCAGGGTAGCCATCGTCATGCTCCAAAAGGTGCTTCAGTTCAGATAACTGCCGTTTTGGCGGCGCGCAGAACACGGTCGGACAACTCGCCGTCGCCCAGCGCACGGGCGACGGCCAGGCCGCCAACCATGAGAGCGAAATCGGCAAGCGCCTTGTCGATGTCCTCCGGGGAGTCGACCATTTGCGCGGTCATCAGCTCGATGTGCTCGACCAATACGTCGCGGAAAGCTTGGGGCAGACGCGCGAGTTCGCTGAGGGCATTGGGGATCGGGCAGGCTTGCACCTGAGCATCGCGGTGTTTGCGCGACAGGTAGAACGCCGCCACCAACGCGCGTCGCGCTGCGCCGTCGAGGTTTGCGTCAGCACTGGCGAGCAGCGCGCGGCGCTCGGCAAGCAGTTGGCTGAAGGCCTCGAGCATCAGCTCGTCCTTGCTGTCGAAATGCGCGTAGAACCCACCTACGGTAAGCCCGGCAGCCCCCATTACCTGGCTGACGCTCGGCTCGGCGGGGCCGTGCTGGATGAGCGCGCTGCGAGCAGCATCAAGGATACGTTCGCGGGTTTTGGCTTTTTTATCGTTCATGCGCGCCTCGAAATATTATGAACAACATATTATGCGCATAATATTTTCTGGCAAGCAGAAACTGCAGCCGCTGATCGGCTGGGCTATTTTTTGGAGGGCAGAAAAAACAAAAGGCTCATTCAATAAGCGAATGAGCCTTATAAGTCCCGCAAAACGCGGGTAAAAAATTGGCGTCCCCTAGGGGACTCGAACCCCTGTTACCGCCGTGAAAGGGCGGTGTCCTAGGCCACTAGACGAAGGGGACTTTAACCTTCGTGCCGGTACGTTCAAAACGAACCGTGGCGGATTGGTGGAGCTAAGCGGGATCGAACCGCTGACCTCCTGCATGCCATGCAGGCGCTCTCCCAGCTGAGCTATAGCCCCGAGGTAAAACAAAAGGCTCATCTAACTAATGATGAGCCTTTCAACTCCCGCAAGACGCGGGTAAAAATGGCGTCCCCTAGGGGACTCGAACCCCTGTTACCGCCGTGAAAGGGCGGTGTCCTAGGCCACTAGACGAAGGGGACGTAACCTTCGTGCCGATTCGTTTAAAACGAACCGCGGCAAAATTGGTGGAGCTAAGCGGGATCGAACCGCTGACCTCCTGCATGCCATGCAGGCGCTCTCCCAGCTGAGCTATAGCCCCGGATTTTTAGCCTCGCGGCCCAGCGACATACTTAAACATCGCTTGTGTAAAACTGGCGTCCCCTAGGGGACTCGAACCCCTGTTACCGCCGTGAAAGGGCGGTGTCCTAGGCCACTAGACGAAGGGGACGAACCTTCTTACCTTCAAGACCCGGTGCTGTACCCGATCTTGCTTACCAGCCTTGGCTGTTAAGCGGAATTTGGTGGAGCTAAGCGGGATCGAACCGCTGACCTCCTGCATGCCATGCAGGCGCTCTCCCAGCTGAGCTATAGCCCCACAATGTCGCTTTGAACAGAATTACTGGCTGGGTGCCTGGCAACTCGTTTTTGTTCATCGCTGTGGACGGGGCGCATATTAAGATCCGATTGCGGGGCTGTCAAACGAATTCTTGAAAAAAACCAAAAACTTTTTCACAGATAACAATCACTTACCGCCCTGCCCTGTTGGCTCGGAGCGTCGCAGCCTCGCTGCGGCGCTCCGACAGCTGGCTCAAGCAATGTTGGCCAGCAGTTTTTCCCATTCCTTGTTTTCTTTCTTCGACACACCGCCGAGCAAGTCGAGGGCCTGGCGCAGACGGAAACGGGTCAGGTCGGGGCCAAGAATTTCCATGGCATCAAGCACAGAAACCGAGCTCGCCTGGCCGGAAATGGCAGCGAACATCAGCGGCATGGCGTCACGCAGCTTGAGCTCCAGCGACTCGACTACCGCCTGAATGCAACCGGTGATGCGGTCCTTTTCCCACTGGCGCAGGCTTTCGAGCTTCCACAAAATCAACTGCATGACCTGACGCACCTGGTCAGCAGACAGTTTTTTGCTTTCGAACAGCTTCGCATCGAGCTTCAGCGCGCCTTCGAAGAAGAAGCCGCCCAGGGGTGCGATCTGGCTGAAGGTCTCGACCCGGCCTTGAACATGGGGGGCGATTTTCATCATGTAGTCGCTGTTGAACGCCCACTTCTGCACGCGTTCGGCAAATTCGTGCACCGGCAATTCGCGCAGCCATTGGCCGTTGAGCCAGCTGAGTTTTTCGATGTCGAAAATCGGCCCGCCGAGCGAGACACGCGACAGGTCGAAGTGCTCGACCATTTCGGCCAGGGAGAACTTCTCGCGTTCATCGGGCATCGACCAGCCCATGCGGCCCAGGTAGTTGAGCATCGCCTCAGGCATGAACCCCATGCGCTCGTAGAAGGTCACCGAGGTCGGGTTCTTGCGCTTGGACAGCTTACTCTTGTCGGGGTTGCGCAGCAGTGGCATGTAGCACAGCTTGGGCTGCTCCCAACCGAAGTACTCGTACAGCTTGATCAGCTTGGGCGCCGACGGCAGCCACTCTTCGCCACGCAGCACGTGGGTGATGCCCATCAGATGGTCATCGACCACGTTGGCCAGGAAGTAGGTCGGCAGGCCGTCATTTTTCATCAGCACCTGCATGTCCATGCGGTCCCATGGAATTTCGACATCACCGCGCAGCATGTCCGGCACCACGCATACGCCTTCGCTTGGCACCTTCATGCGGATCACATGCGGCTCGCCTGCTGCCAGGCGGCGCTGCACTTCCTCGTCGCTCAGCAGCAGCGCACGGCCGTCGTAACGAGGGGTTTCACCGCGGGCCATCTGCTCGGCGCGCATCTGCTCCAGCTCTTCGGCGGTGCAGAAGCAATAGAAGGCATGGCCGGCATCGACCAGTTGCTTGGCGTATTTTGCGTAGATTTCGCCACGCTCGCTCTGCCGGTAGGGGCCGTGTGGGCCGCCGACGTCCGGGCCTTCGTTCCACTCGATACCGAGCCAGCGCAGGGCGTCGAAGATCTGCTGCTCCGACTCGCGCGTGGAGCGCAGTTGGTCCGTGTCTTCGATACGCAGGATGAACTCACCGCCATGCTGCTTGGCGAAGCAGTAGTTGAACAAGGCGATGTAGGCGGTGCCGACATGGGGGTCGCCAGTGGGCGATGGCGCGATACGCGTGCGAACGGTGGTCATTGAGGGTCTCGGACGAAGATTGAAACAAAGGCCGGATGTTAGCAGGGAGCGGGCACTTGGCTCCAGTGATGCAGGTTTTGCGCTGGAACGGCGGGGCCGCTTTGCGCCCCATCGCGGTGGTTCTGCACTCCGAGCAAGCCTGCTCCGACGAAAGCAGCTTTCAGCACTCTGCTGTGAGCGGTCAGAGGGTCAGCAGGCGCTCGCGCAGCTTGCCGATGTCGTCCCGCAGCTGTGCGGCGGCCTCGAACTCGAGGTCGCGGGCAAACTGGAACATTTTCTCTTCCAGTTGCTTGATGCGCTTGGTGACATCGGCAGGCGTCTGCAGCTCGGCCTCAAGACGCTCGGCTTCCTGGGCAGCTTTGGCCTGGCCCTTGCGCTTCTTGCTGCGCGCCCCCGGCACCGTGGCGCCTTCGAGAATGTCGGTGATGTCCTTGACCACGCCCTTGGGCACAATGCCGTGGGCTTCGTTATGGGCCACCTGCTTGGTGCGGCGCCGGTCGGTTTCGTCGATGGCGCGCTGCATCGAGCCGGTGATGCTGTCGCCGTACAGGATCGCCTTGCCATTGAGGTTACGCGCCGCACGGCCGATGGTCTGGATAAGCGAACGCTCCGAGCGCAGGAAGCCTTCCTTGTCGGCGTCAAGAATCGCCACCAAGGAAACTTCTGGCATGTCCAGGCCCTCGCGCAGCAGGTTGATGCCCACCAACACATCGAAGGTCCCCAGGCGCAGGTCGCGGATGATTTCCACCCGCTCGACCGTGTCGATGTCCGAGTGCAGGTAACGCACCCGCACGTCGTGGTCGGCCAGGTAATCAGTAAGGTCCTCGGCCATGCGTTTGGTCAGTGTGGTGGCCAACACCCGCTCCCCCACCGCCACACGCTTGCCGATTTCCGAAAGCAGG
The DNA here is from genome assembly GCF_014268805.2 of Pseudomonas farsensis. Taxonomy (GTDB): domain Bacteria; phylum Pseudomonadota; class Gammaproteobacteria; order Pseudomonadales; family Pseudomonadaceae; genus Aquipseudomonas; species Aquipseudomonas farsensis. The sequence continues at coordinate 939,297 of NZ_JABWRF020000001.1, read as the reverse complement.
TCGTCGACCTGGGTAAGCGCGGGGCGAACCTCGACCTCGGGGTCGATCAGCCCGGTGGGGCGCACCACCTGCTCGATGATGCGGCCGGCGTGTTCGGCCTCGTACGGGCCAGGCGTGGCCGAGACGAAAATGGTCTGCGGGCTGACCGCCTCCCACTCATCGAAACGCATTGGCCGGTTGTCCAGCGCCGAGGGCATGCGGAAGCCGTACTCGACCAGGGTTTCCTTGCGTGAGCGGTCGCCCTTGTACATGGCGCCCACCTGGGGAACGCTGACGTGGGATTCGTCGATGACCAGCAGCGCATCTGGCGGCAGGTAGTCATACAACGTGGGCGGCGGAGCGCCGGCCGGGCGCCCGGACAGGTAGCGGGAGTAGTTCTCGATGCCGTTGCAGTAACCCAGCTCGAGGATCATCTCAAGGTCAAACCGGGTACGCTGTTCGAGACGCTGGGCCTCGACCAGTTTGTTGTGCTTGTGCAGGTACTCAAGGCGGTCCTTGAGTTCTTCCTTGATGCCCTCCACTGCCCCCAACAATGTCTCGCGCGGGGTGACGTAGTGCGACTTGGGGTAGAAAGTGAAGCGCGGCAGTTTGCGGATGACCTCGCCCGTCAGCGGGTCGAAGGCGGCAATGTTCTCGACCTCGTCATCGAACAGCTCGATACGGATGGCCTCAAGGTCCGACTCGGCGGGGAACACGTCGATCACATCGCCACGCACGCGGAACGTGGCACGGGCGAAGTCCATCTCGTTGCGGGTGTACTGCAGGTCGGCAAGGCGGCGTAGCAGTTCGCGCTGGTCGAGTTTGTCGCCACGGTCGACGTGCAGCACCATTTTCAGGTATGTCTCGGGGCTACCCAGACCATAGATGCACGAAACCGTGGTGACGATGATCGCATCGCGCCGCTCCAGCAGGGCCTTGGTGGCCGACAGGCGCATCTGCTCGATATGGTCGTTGATCGAGGCGTCCTTCTCGATGAAGGTGTCCGATGACGGCACGTAGGCTTCTGGCTGGTAGTAGTCGTAGTAGGAGACGAAGTACTCGACCGCGTTGTTGGGGAAGAACGCCTTGAACTCGCCATACAACTGCGCTGCCAGGGTTTTGTTGGGCGCCAGCACCATGGTCGGGCGCTGCACCTGCTGGATGACGTTGGCGATGCTGAACGTCTTGCCCGAGCCGGTTACCCCCAGCAGCGTCTGGTGCGAAAGGCCGGCATTGATGCCCTCGACCATTTGACGGATGGCCTCAGGCTGGTCGCCGGCCGGCTGAAAGCGGGTGACGAGCTGGAACTCGGACATGACGGACCTCTCGGGCGCTGCAGTAACTGTAAATTTAGCCAGTAGTCTATACCTAAAAGCGCTGCCCGGGCGACGCATCCGACCCCGAGCTGTGAACGCCTGTTTCAATGGACCGGGCAATTCGACCAATGGTTGAAAAATATTTGCGCAAACGGCAGCAAAAGGCGCGCCCAACTGTCGCAGTGACCGGTCGGTATCACTATACTGACTCCCCGTTTGTGCACCGCTTCAGTGCATTCGGCTGGAGCGTGCAACCCCTATCACTCTCCTATCAGAGCCAATGTAACAATGAGCCTGTTTTCCGCTGTCGAGCTGGCACCCCGCGACCCTATCCTGGGCCTGAACGAAGCCTTCAACGCCGATCCGCGCACCGACAAGGTGAACCTCGGTGTGGGCGTGTACTGCAACGAGGAAGGCCGCATTCCACTGCTGCGCGCAGTGATCGAAGCCGAAACCGCTCGTGCTGCACAGCACGCATCGCGCGGCTACCTGCCGATCGACGGTATCGCGCAGTACGACCAGGCCGTGCAAAAGCTGCTGTTCGGCGCTGATTCGCCGCTGCTGGCCGCTGGCCGCGTGGTCACCGTGCAGGCCGTGGGCGGCACTGGCGCACTGAAGATCGGCGCCGACTTCCTCAAGCGCGTGGCACCTGGCGCGGTCGTCGCGATCAGCGACCCAAGCTGGGAAAACCACCGTGCACTGTTTGAAGCGGCTGGTTTCCCGGTGCACAACTACCGCTATTACGATGCCGCCAGCCACGACGTCAACCGTGCCGGCATGCTCGAAGACCTCAACAACCTGCCATCGGGTTCGGTCATCGTCCTGCACGCCTGCTGCCACAACCCGACCGGCGTCGACCTGTCGCTGGACGACTGGAAAAACGTGCTTGAAGTGGTCAAGGCCAAGGGCCACGTGCCGTTCCTCGACATGGCCTACCAGGGCTTTGGCGACGGCATCGCCGAAGACGCCTTTGCCGTGCGCCTGTTTGCCGAGTCGGGCCTGGAGTTCTTCGTTTCGAGTTCGTTCTCCAAGTCGTTCTCGCTGTACGGCGAGCGCGTAGGCGCACTGTCGATCGTGACCGCTTCGAAAGACGAGAGCACCCGCGTGCTGTCGCAGGTCAAGCGCGTGATCCGCACTACCTATTCCAACCCGCCCACCCACGGTGCCAGCATCGTTGCCGCAGTCCTGAACAGCGATGAGCTGCGCCAGATGTGGGAAACCGAGCTTGGCGAGATGCGTACCCGCATCCACGGCATGCGCAAGCAAATGGTGCAATTGCTGGCCGAGTACGGCGCCAACCGCGACTTCAGCTTCGTTGGCCGCCAGGTCGGCATGTTCTCCTACTCGGGCTTGACCTGCGAGCAGGTCGCACGCCTGAAGAACGAGTTCGGTATCTATGCCCTGGACACCGGCCGTATTGCGGTCGCTGCCCTGAACCAGAGCAACATCCATGTGGTCTGCAAGGCCATCGTAGCGGTACTGTAACTCGTTGATTACCTTGAGGAAGCTTGACTTTCTCAAGGCCGCGAATAAGATAGCGGCAGATTCCGCGATAGCTCAGTCGGTAGAGCAAATGACTGTTAATCATTGGGTCCCTGGTTCGAGTCCAGGTCGCGGAGCCAAATCTTCGAAAACCGCCTTCCTGGCGGTTTTTTTATTTCAGCGCTACCGCCTTGGCAGCCGAATTGGCAAACGCCCGTTGAGCACCCCATAGGCCAGCAGGCCGATCACCAGGCCCCAGAACGCCCCGCCAACGCCGAGCAAGTTGATGTTGGCAGCAGCTGCCAGAAAAGTAATCAACGCCGCGTCCCGGGTTTTGCCCTCGGCCATGGCGCTCGCCAGGCTACCGCCAATGGTACCCAGCAAGGCAAGGCCCGCCAATGTAGTGATGAAAGTGGCCGGAAACGCCATGAACACGGCGGCAAGGGTTACCCCGAACACCCCGACCAGGATATAGAACACACCCGCGGCAATGCCTGCGATCCAGCGTTTGGATGGCACCTCATGGGCCTCTTTGCCGGTGCAGATGGCGGCGGTGATCGCGGCGATGTTGAAGGCATGGGAACCGAACGGCGCCATCAGCAGCGACCCCAGCCCAGTCAGGGTCACGATGGGGTTGGCACTGGTGTTGAAGCCATCATTGCGCAACACCAGCATGCCCGGCATGTACTGGCCCGTAAGGGTGATCAGAAACAGCGGCAACGCCACGCTGAGCAGGGCATTGACGGAAAACTCCGGGCGCGTGAATACCGGCGCCGCAAATTGCAGGGCCAGCCCAGACATGTCGACACGCCCCTGAACCAGCAGAAAGGCCAGCCCCAACCCGAGAATCCCCACCACGGCGTAGCGCGCACTGAACCGCTTGAACAGCATGTAGGCCGCGATCAGCAAACCGACCAGCAGCGGGTCGAGGCTCATGCCGCCAAAAGCACCAATGCCAAATTGCAGCAGGATGCCGGCCAACAGCCCTGCGGCCACGCCCTGCGGGATCAGCCGGATGAGTTTTTCGAAGCACCCGGACAACCCCAGCAGCACGAAGGCTGCTGCCGAGATCATGTAGGCGCCCACTGCCTCGGCATACGGCGTGCTGCCCAGGGCTACCACCAGAAACGCAGCCGCAGGGGTCGACCAGGCGGTGATGATCGGCACACGCGTCACCCAGCTCAACAGCAGCCCGGTAACCCCTACGCCAATCGACACAGACCACACCCAGGAGGCGGTCAGCTCAGGGCTGAGCCCTGCGACCTTGGCGGCCTGGAATACCAGGATGAAGGTGCCGCCATAGTTGACAATGACCGAGATCAGCCCGGCGACAATCGGGTGAATCAGGTCGTTTGGGCGGATACGTGAACGAACGGCTGTAGAAGACATTGCGCGGGTTGCTCCCTGCATTCAGGTGTTGGCGAGGGAACGAGTCTACGAATAAAATGGCCTGCCGCTTCAGGCCAATTCAAGGAATGTGAGCAGACCACATGGCGAAAACCTTCGAGTTCGATACGCTGAAGATGCGCGTTCACGACGGCGAATTGCAGGTGCTCGACCTGCACCAGCGCATTCAGCGTGCCCTGCGCGGCATGATTCTGGACGGCAACCTGGCCCCGGCACTGAAGCTGCCGGCCACTCGCGCCTTGGCCAAGTCACTCGGCGTTGCCCGCGACACGGTCGAGAACGCCTACGTGCAACTGCACCGCGATGGCTTTATCGTGCGCCGCGCAGGCTCTGGCAGCTATGTCGCCGAAACATTGGGCGCCGTGTTACGCGGCGCAGAGCCGCAACGGGTGAAGCTGCAACAGGCAACGCGCCGCGAGACGGCGCCCGAAGCAGGCCTGAGCCGACGCGGGCAGATGCTTCTGGATAGCGGCGGCATCAGCGACCAACAAGTGGTCAAGGCTTTTGCCACAGGCCTGCCAGAAACCCGGACGTTTCCGGCAGATGTTTGGGAGCGTTTGCAGCGCCAAGTCATGAAGGACTACCGCGCCAGCGTACTGCTGCATGGCGACCCGCAAGGCGCCGCGCCCCTGCGCAAGGCTATCGCCACCTACCTGAACCTCGAACGGGGCGCCAAGTGTTGCCCCGAGCAGGTTCTGGTGTTGAGCAGCACACGCCAGGCCCTGTTCCTGTGCGCCCAGTTGCTGGTGGACGCCGGCAAGCCGATCCTGCTGGAGAACCCGGGCTACTTCGGCGCAAAAAAAGCGTTCGAAGCCGCTGAGGCCAAGGTCGTACCCATAGAAGTGGATGCGCAGGGCATCCGCACCGACCTGCTACAGGCTGACCGCAGCGGGGCCAATTGTGTGTACGTCACGCCGTCCCATCAATACCCGACCGGCGCAACACTGCCCCTGGAGCGCAGGCTGGAGCTGATCCGCTGGGCCCATCAACATGGCAAGTGGATCATCGAGGATGACTACGACAGCGAATTCCACTATGACGGCCTGCCGACCGCGTGCGTGCAAGGCCTGGACAAGCACCAACGCACGATCTACATCGGCACCTTCAGCAAGACGCTCTCTCCGGGGTTGCGCATAGGCTACATGGTGTTGCCCGCAGAGTTGGTGAAGGCCTTCACCTACGCGCGCAGCATCATGGATGGCCATACGCCGCAGATTCTTCAGCTGACCCTTGCGCGCTTCATGGACGACGGCCATTACAACGCCCACGTGCGCGCCATGCGCAAGCTCTACGCCGGCCGGCGCGTGGCAATGCTCGATGCCATCGGCGAGCATCTGAGCGGTATTGTCACCGCCCTGCGGCCCCAGGGCGGGCTACAGATTCCATGCCTGTTGGCCGAAGGCTGGGCGGAGGAAAAGACCATTCGCCAGGCTGCCAGCGCAGGCGTGCAACTGCCTGGCCTCAGCCGCCTGTACGCAGGCGAGGAGAAGAAACAAGGCTGGCTGTTGGGTTATTCGTCGCTGGCCGCCCATGAAATACAAGCAGCCATGCAGCGCTTGGCCAAAGCGCTACACAGGTAACTGGCCGCTGGTACCTCAGGCGCTAGGCCCGATCGGGTAGAACTCGCCCGCGCTCCATACACCAAGCCACTCCTGGCCATCGATCAGGCGCGGGACTGCCAGCTCGACCAACTGGTAGAACACGTTGCGGTGCACCAACGCTTCAAGGTTGCTGCGAACCCGCACATAGGGCGAGGGCTCGCCCGTGACGGGGTCGGTGACGACCCGCAGTGGGTGGTCGGGGCCAGCCAGCACCTGCTCGTCGACATTGGTGGTAAAGCTCAGCACCTGCTGCTCGCCCTGCCCTTGCACATCGACCAGCACCGCCACAAAGGGGGCGTCATCCACCTGGATACCGACTTTTTCAACCGGGGTTACCAGGAAATAGGCATCGCCGTCGCGGCGAATGATGGTGGAAAACAACCGTACCATCGGCTTGCGCCCAATGGGCGTGCCCAGGTAGTACCAGGTACCGTCCCGGGCGATGCGCATGTCGATATCACCGCAGAAATCCGGGTTCCACAGGTGCACCGGCGGTAGCCCTTTGGCACTTGGGATTTGTGCCAACAGATCGTTGGCCTTGCCGGATTCAGTCATCGGTTGCTCGCTCAGCGGCTCATGCCCAGAAGGCTACGAGCGTACTCGCGCATGGGCGCACCAAGCAAATCCTGCGGCGTGTTGTCGTGGAACGTCAACAAACCGCCACGGCTTTTGATGCGTGCAGTGTCGATCAGGTAGCGGGTGCTGGTCTCGATCAGCATCATCTGCACCACACCGGTATCCCAACCCAGGCGGTCGACGGCCTGGTCGTCGTACCACTCATCGCCGTTGCTTATACGGTCGTCGGTCCGCGCGAAGCGGGTGTACAGCACATAGTCGGCGCCCACCGAGCGCGCCTCGGCGATGGCCTGTTCCAGGCCCAACGGGCCTTGTGCACGGCGCACCAGCGGGAAGTACTCGACGAAACTCTTGAAGGCTTCTTCGGCTACGGCATTCTGCTTGGGCAGCGGGCCTTTGCCGGGCGGCATGAACGCACCCTGGCCGATGAAGATGAACGAGTCCGGCTGCAGGCGCACCGACAGGGTCCGGGTGGTGTCGCTGTGATCCAGCAAGCCCGCATCGCTCATGTGGTAACGGACGCCTTCGCCCATATCGCTGACATTCATGCAGCCGCCCAGCGCCATCAGCGCCAGCAGCAAGACCAGGCTACGCATCTTTCCTCCAGAGGCCGGTGACGAAAAACCGGCGAATAGCCGCCAGATGCAGCTTTTGCGCCAGAGTCAGCCGCCGATCACCTTCATCACCATGACATCCCCGGAAAACGCCACTTCCTGCTTGTCGGCCAAGGCTTTGACCAACAACCGCTGCAACCCGGGAAGAGCTTGATGACGCGGCTTGTCGAGCAGGTCGGCGACATAATGGCGGCTGCCCGACGACAAGCAGCCATGCAGCCAGCCGGTGGAGGACAGGCGCAGGCGCGAGCAGGTACGGCAAAACGGCACGCTTTCGTTGGCAATGACCCCGAAGTGGCCCTTGCCGGGAATGCTGTAGCGCAGCGCGGTAGCATCCAGCGGGCGGGGCGCCTGTTCGAAGACATGACGTTGGCCAATCAACCCCAGCAACTGCTCAAGGCTGACAAACTGTTGCAGGAAGGCGGCCCCGTCACGGGCCAAATGGCCCATGCGCATCAGCTCGATAAAGCGCAGCTCGTAGCCGCGCTCAAGGCAGTAGCCGAGCAGCGGCAGCACCTGGTCGAGATTTTGCCCGCGCATCGGCACCATATTGACCTTGATTGCCATGCCCGCCGCCCTCGCCTGCTCCATGCCGGCCAACACAGTGGCCAGGTCACCGCCGCGAGCAATGCGGCGAAAGGCCGTTGGGTCGAGGGTGTCGAGCGACACATTCAAGCGGCGGATGCCGGCATCGCGCAGCAACGGCAGTTTGCGCTCTAGCAACTGGCCGTTGGTGGTCAGGCTGATATCGCTCAGGCCAAGGCCTGCAACGCCTTGCACAAATGCGTCGAGGCGTGGGCTGAGCAAGGGTTCGCCGCCGGTAATACGCAAGCGCTCGACGCCCGCCGCCTCCACCAGATACGCCACCCCGCGCACTAGCGCTTGCGCAGACAACTCGTCCTGCGCAGCCACCAGGCGTTTGCCATCGGGTACGCAATACGTGCAGGCGTAATTGCAGGCAGCAGTCAGGCTGACGCGCAGGTTGCGAAAGCGCCTGCCTTGACGGTCGACGATCATGGGGACTCCGGCATGGAAGAATCGGGCCGGCAAAACCTGACTTATAAATCAGGTTTTGGCAAGCCCTGCCGGCAAAGTTGCGTCAGTTGGCGGGTTCTGGGTCGCGCTTGCGCTTGTTACCCATGCGCACGCCGATGTCCATGAGGAACTGGAAGAAGCCTTCCTGATCTTCCAGCACGTTGCTCCAGAACGGCGAGTGGTACAGGGCCACCGCACCGTGCACCAGCGCCCAGGCGGCGCAGTAATGGAAGTACGGCGGCACATCTTCGAGCTTGCCTTCGCTGATGCGGCCCTTGATGAGCTGGGTCAGTCGGTCGAAGTTGGAGGCACGAATGCTGTGCAGTTGCTCGACCATCTCTGGCACCTGGTTGCCCTTGACTACCTTTTCTTCAAGGCGGTCGAACAGCCGGTAGCGCTGCGGGTCGCGCATGCGGAATTCGAAATAGGCACGCGACAGGGCTTCTTTGTCACGGTCGACATCAGCCGAGTGCAACAGCTCGTTCAGGTCGCGCTCGTAGTCGAGCATCAGGCGCAGGTAAATCTCGGCCTTGGACTTGAAGTGCTTGTAGATCGTGCCTTTGCCAATGCCTACGGCGTCGGCGATCATCTCAACGGTAACGCTGTCCTCACCCTGTTCAAGGAACAGTTTGAGCGCGGTATCGAGGATTTCCTGCTCGCGGCGGCGAAATTCACGGACCTTACGAGGTTCTTTCTGCATGGGAAGGACTGGGATGACATTCGAAGCGGATGATTATGCCTAAGTGTTGGCAAATTGCACGGATCTTCCACTCTCAGGTGTGTTTCACGATACGTTCGGGCGGACTTGGCCTTGCACATGGCGCATCCGCCACCCTGCCATGCTGGCAATCGCAAACAGATGGCTGACGTATTCCAAATCTGTTTAAAAAACGACCAATTCAGACTGGCAGCCCGGTAAAGCTGACCAATACTAGAAGTGTTGGCATAGCGCATCCCCCCTAGCGGCGTGCCAATAAAGGTGCCAGGGACCGCGTACCTTTGTTTTACTCCTAATGGTCTTAACCCGGATTCCCCCCCAGAACCCGGGTTTTTTTTGTCACCGCGTTGCCAACTGCCCTCAGGCGACCCGCGCCAGGGGGAACAGGCGCTTGAAGTTGGCAGTGGTCTGCGCGGCCAGTTGCTCGTAGCTGGCGCCACGCAGCGAGGCGACGTACTCAGCCACCTCACGCACGTACTGCGGCAAGTTGGGCTTGCCGCGATAGGGAATCGGCGCAAGGTACGGCGAGTCGGTTTCGACCAGCAGACGGTCGACCGGCACCTGCCGGGCCACGTCACGCAATGCGTCGGCATTGCGGAACGTGACGATGCCCGACAGCGAAATGTAGTAGCCAAGGTCCAGTGCGGCCTTGGCCATTTCCCAGTCTTCGGTGAAGCAGTGCAGCACGCCGGCCTGGGGCAGGTTGGCCTCGCGCAGCAACGCCAGGGTATCGGCGCGGGCGGCGCGGGTGTGCACGATCACCGGCTTGCCGGTCTGCCGAGAAGCCTCCAGATGCAAGCGGAACGAGGCCTGCTGCAGCTCGGCAGCCTCCGGCTCGTAGTGGTAATCGAGGCCGGTTTCGCCAATGGCCACCACATGCGGATGGGCCAGTTCACGCAGCAGCCATTCCAGCGCCGGGGTTTCACCCGGCGCCAGGTCAAGTGGGTGTACGCCCACCGAGCAATCGACATCGGCATAGCGTTCACTCAGCGCCTTTACCGCGCCTGCGTTCTCGGCGCTGACGCCAATGCACAGAAAGTGCCCGACGCCACGCGCACGGGCGGCCTGCAGGGCAGCATCGAGGGAGCCGTGGTGGGCGCTGAGGTCAAGACGGTCGAGGTGGCAATGGGAATCTACGAGCATGGGGACGCGGCACACATGAATAAAATGAAAGTCAGCGGCTGCCCGGCAGTTGCACCCAGTGGGCGAGCAATGCCTCGAGCAGCAACACACGGTTGAGATTGGCCTTGCCGAGCACTTTCTGGCGTTGTTCGAGGATCCACGCCTGGACCTCGAGCACTTTGCCTTGGCGGCTCTTCTGCGCCAGGTACTGCACCACCTTGCGCATATCGGCCAAGCCTAACCCGTCCTCGTCCTGGGTCAACTGATAGCGCAGGATCAACTGCGACCAGTTGAAGAACCAGTCGAACAGCAGCAGCAGCGGCACAGTGTTCCAGGCTTCGGCCAACTGGGTAGGCGACTGTTGCTGCTTGAGCAGCTTTTTCACGCCCTCGGTAACCAGCGCGCGCTGCTCGCGCACACCTTGGGCCTGCAGCTTCACCGCCAGCAGCGGCGAGCCGGCTGCCAGGGTCAGCAGCTCTTCGCGGTCCTGCTCGCTGGTTTCGGCCAAGGCCTCGGCCAGCCAGGCAGTGCTTTGCCCCAGGCTCGGCTGCGGGCAGGCCACCTGTTGGCAGCGGCTCTTGATGGTCGGCAGCAAACGGCTTGGCTGATGGCTGACCAGCAGCAGGACGGTATCGCCCGACGGCTCTTCGAGGCTTTTGAGCAAGGCGTTGGCGGCGTTGATGTTCATCGCCTCGACGGGCTCGATCAGCACGACCTTGCGCCCGCCCTGCTGGGCCGTCTGCACCACGAACGAGACCAGCTCGCGCACCTGGTCGACCTTGATGGGCTTGTCGGCTTCTTCGGGTTCGAGGATGAAGTTGTCCGGGTGGCTACCGGCCTTGAGCAGCAGGCATGCCTTGCACTGCCCGCACGCCTCAAGCGCCTGGGGCCGCTGGCACAGCAGCAGTGCCATCAGCCGCTCGGCGATGGCGCGCTTGCCGATACCCTGCGGCCCGTGCAGCAAGTAAGCGTGGGCATGCTGGCTGCGCCCGGCCAGTTGCTGCCAAAGCGCCTGCTGCCAGGGGTAGGCTTCAGCCACGGCAACGCTCCACGATGCCCGGCACCAGCCCATCGATGGCGCGCTGTACGGCCTCTAGCGGCTGGCCGGCATCAAGCAGGCTGTAGCGCTGCGGATGCTGGGCTGCACGCTGCAGGTAGGCCTGGCGGACGGCTTCGAAGAACGCATGCCCTTCTTGCTCGAAACGGTCCAGCCGGCCACGGGCCGCAGCGCGGGCCAGGCCAATTTCAATGGGTAAATCGAAGACCAGGGTCAGGTCGGGGCGCAGCGTACCCTGGACGAAAGTCTCAAGGGTCGCGATGCGCTCGACGCACAGCCCGCGGCCACCGCCCTGGTACGCGTAGGTAGCGTCGGTAAAACGATCGCAAAGCACCACAGTGCCACGTGCCAGGGCCGGGCGAATCACCTGGGCCAAGTGCTGGGCACGGGCGGCGAACATCAGCAGCAGTTCGGTGTCGGCGGCCATGGTTTCGTCGCTCGGCGCCAGCAGCAGTTCGCGGATGCGCTCGGCCAGCGGCGTGCCACCTGGCTCGCGGGTCATGAGCACATCGATACCGTGTTCACGCAGGCGTGCGGCCAGGTACTCGCGGTTGGTGCTCTTGCCGGCGCCTTCGGGGCCTTCCAGGGTGATAAACAAGCCGCTCACAGGCGTTCCTTACTGTTGTTCAGGTGCCGGCGTTTCGGCCGGTACAGTTTGATCATCTGCCGGTGCCGGGCCTGCTGCGTCTGGCGCGGCCGCCGGCGCCTCGCCTGCCCCGGGCTGCGCTTGCGGCGCGGGGCTTGAGCGGTAGTCGGCACGGCGTTTGAGCTGGAATTCACGCACCGCACTGTTGTGGTCGTCCAGGTCATCGGAAAACACATGGCTGCCATCGCCGCGGGCGACGAAGTACAGGCTGGTACCGTCGCTTGGGTTGAGCGCTGCATGGATGGCCTCGCGCCCGACCATGGCAATCGGCGTCGGCGGCAGGCCGCTCATGGTGTAGGTGTTGTACGGGGTGGGTGCGCGCAGGTCGGCACGGGTGATGCGGCCGTTGTAGCGCTCACCCATGCCGTAGATGACCGTAGGGTCGGTCTGCAGCATCATGCCCAGACGCAGCCGGCGTACGAACACGCCGGCAATCTGACCGCGCTCCTGGGGTACGCCGGTCTCTTTCTCGACCAGCGAGGCCATGATCAGCGCCTGGTAAGGGTCGCGATACGGCAGGCCTTCGCTGCGCGCAGCCCACTCCTTGGCCAGCACTTCGTCCAGGCGCATGTACGCTTGCTGCAACAACTCCACATCGCTCATGCCGCGCACGAAGCGATAGGTGTCCGGGAAGAACCGCCCTTCAGGATGCACCCCGGTATGACCAAGCTTGTCCATGACCTCGGCGTCGCTGAGCCCATCGATGGTGTGGCCGAGCTTTTCATGCCTGGCCACGGCCGCGCGCACCTGGCGGAACGTCCAGCCCTCGACCAAGGTGATGTTGTATTGCACGACGTCACCACGGCGCCAGGCATCGAACAACTGGCCAACGGTCATGCCCGGGGTGATGCGGTATTCGCCGGTGTGCAGCGGTGTGCCGGCCATGTTGAAGCGCCAGTACAGGCGCAACCAGACAGCATCGTCCAGCAGGCCGTCGGTCTGCATGCGATAGAACATGCGGTTTGGGGTAGCGCCGGCGGGCACATCGAGCATGCGCTCTTGCGCCACTTGCAGAGGCTGCTCAAGCACCGAGTAGACCTTCCAGGCCGACCAACCCAGGGCCAGGCCGGCAAGGATCAAGCCCATTTCCAGCAGCAGCAGGAATTTGCGTCTCACGAATCAGGTATCCAGTAACGTACGGGCAACGGCCTGCAGTTTACGGGTGACTGGGCCTGCCGGCCAGTTCGACGCTGCGAATTCACGCACGGGCCAGACGCCGTAGACACTGTTGCAGACAAATACCTCGTCGGCCTGCTGCAGGTCATCAAGGCCAAGGTCACGCACTTGGGCGTCCAGGCCAAGCGCTGGGGCCTGAGCGAGCAAGGCATCACGCATGACCCCCGCCACACCGCAACGGCTCAGGTCAGCAGTCAGCAACGTGCCCCCCTTCAGCAAGAACAGATTGCTGTAGACCCCTTCGATTACACGCCCGTCTGTATCGCGCATCAAACCCTCGGCATAGCTGCTGTCCTGCCACTCGGCGCGGGCCAGTACTTGTTCGAGACGATTAAGGTGCTTGAGGCCGGCCAGCAGCGGCTGCTGGGCAAGGCGGGTCTGACAGGGGAACAGCCGCACGCCATCGGTAGCGTTGGCTTGCGGGTATGCGGGCAGCGGACTGCCTTGCAGAATGCGCCGTGCCGGGGCACCTGAGGCAGGCGCGTAGCCGCGTTGGCTATCACCACGGGTGACGATGAGTTTGGTCACGCCATCGCGTAAACGCGCGGCATAGCGCAACAGTTCATCGTGAATCAGTGCCTGATCGGCGTCGATTGCCAGGCGCCGGCAACCCAGCGCCAGGCGGTCGAGGTGCAGCGACAGCAGGCTGGGCCTGCCGTCGCGCACGGCGATGGTTTCGAACACGCCATCGCCGTAAGCCAGGCCGCGATTCTGCAGGTTCAGTGCAGACGCCTCCTGGCCGTCGACCCAGCTATGCATCAGCCAGGGAACCTGCGGAACACCAGCGAGCCGTTGGTGCCACCAAAGCCGAACGAGTTGGACAGCACCACATCGATAGGCATGCTGCGCGCCTGATGCGGTACGAAGTCCAGGTCGCAGCCTTCGTCGGGCTCGTCGAGGTTGATGGTCGGTGGCGCCATCTGGCTGTTGATCGCCAGCACGCTGAAGATAGCCTCTACTGCGCCTGCAGCCCCCAACAGGTGGCCAGTCATCGACTTTGTCGAGCTGACAGCCAGCTTGTAGGCATGCTCGCCAAACACCCGCTTGATGGCCGCCACTTCCGCGATGTCGCCTGCGGGTGTGGAAGTGCCGTGGGCGTTGATATAGCTGACCTCGGAAGGCTCGATGCCCGCATCGCGCAGGGCGTTGACCATGCAACGTGCCGCGCCCTCACCGGTGTCGGGTGGCGACGTCATGTGATACGCATCACCGCTCATGCCAAAGCCAACCAGCTCGGCATAAATGGTCGCACCGCGCGCCTTGGCGTGCTCCAGCTCTTCGAGCACCAGGGCACCTGCGCCATCGGACAGCACAAAGCCATCACGGCCCTTGTCCCATGGACGGCTGGCGCGGGCTGGCTCGTCGTTGCGGGTGGACAGCGCACGGGAAGCCCCGAAGCCGCCCATGCCCAGGCCGCAAGCAGCCATTTCGGCGCCACCGGCAATCATCACGTCGGCTTCGCCGTAGGCAATGTTGCGCGCGGCCATGCCGATGCAGTGGGTGCCAGTGGTGCAGGCAGTGGCGATCGCATAGTTCGGGCCTTGCATACCGAGATGGATCGACAGGAAGCCCGAGATCATGTTGATGATCGAGCCTGGCACGAAGAACGGCGAAATGCGCCGTGGCCCCTGCTCATGGAGCGTGCGGCTGGTTTCTTCGATATTGGTCAGCCCACCGATACCCGAACCCATGGCCACGCCAATGCGTTCACGGTTGGCGTCGGTAACTTCCAGGCCGGCGTTGCGCACCGCCTGAAAACCGGCCGCCAGGCCGTACTGAATGAACAGATCGAGCTTGCGAGCCTCTTTGGCCGACAGGTATTGCTCGACCTCAAAGCCTTTCACCGAGCCGCCGAAACGGGTGGAGTAGGCAGACAAGTCCGTATGTTCGATAGGACCGATGCCACTGCGGCCAGCCAGAATGCCCTGCCAGGTGCTCGGTACATCGGTACCAAGCGGCGACAGCATGCCCATACCGGTGACCACGACGCGTCTACGCGACACAGTACTCTCCTCTTTCCTGATAACAGAGTTTCTTGCCAGTGCACTTGCCATGGCGAATGGAATGGCAGCAAACCCCGGTCCTTGCAAAGAAAAAACCGCACTCCGGCAACGGTAGTGCGGTTTTCCCCGACAAGAAGCGTCGACTAAAGCGTCTTAGGCCTTGTGGCTGTTGACGTAGTCGATGGCTGCTTGAACGGTAGTGATCTTCTCGGCTTCTTCGTCAGGGATTTCGGTCTCGAATTCCTCTTCCAGGGCCATCACCAGCTCAACGGTGTCAAGCGAATCGGCACCCAGGTCTTCGACGAAGGAAGAGGCATTGTTCACTTCTTCTACTTTGACGCCCAGTTGCTCGGCGACGATTTTCTTGACGCGTTCTTCGATGGTGCTCATACCTAGTTTTCACTCCTAATGGATATATGTCAGGCAACTGACCGGCGCCCAATTTTATAGAAAGACGTCTGCTTTTCAAGCGAAACGAACCTTCCGACTGGCCAACGTGTCCGCCGCCTGGAATCTGATTGCAGCTTTATAACGGATTTTAGGCTCGCAGTATGACTATTTTTTGAAGCAATCCGTCACATTGCACTGCATTTTTTACATGTACATCCCGCCGTTGACCGGCACGGTGGCACCGGTAACGTAGGCTGCACCGTCCGATGCCAGGAACGAAACCACCTTGGCGATTTCGTCGGCCTGGCCCAGGCGGCCCAGTGGAATCTGGGTTTGCAGGGCTTCGCGCTGCGCTTCTGGCAGCTCGCGAGTCATGTCGGTGTCAATGAAGCCTGGGGTCACCGAGTTGACGGTGATACCACGCGAACCGACTTCACGCGCCAGTGCACGGCTGAAACCTTCGAGGCCGGCCTTGGCGGCGGCGTAGTTGGCCTGGCCGGCGTTGCCCATGGCACCCACCACCGAGCCGATACTGATGATACGACCCCAACGCGCCTTGGTCATGCCACGCAGCACGCCCTTGGACAAACGGTAGAGGCTGTTCAGGTTGGTATCGATCACATCGAACCACTCGTCGTCCTTCATGCGCAGCATGAGGTTGTCGCGGGTGATGCCGGCGTTGTTGACCAGAATGGTCGGCGCACCGAACTGGGCGCCAATTGCACCCAGTACTGTTTCAACGGACTCGGCGCTGGTGACGTTCAGCTCCATGCCAGTACCGTCGATGCCGTGCTCCTTGAGCGTGGCAGCAATGCGCTCGGCGCCGGATGCCGAGGTGGCGGTACCGATCACGATAGCGCCCTGGCGGCCCAGTTCGAGGGCGATGGCTTGGCCGATGCCGCGGCTGGCGCCGGTCACCAGTGCAACTTTACCTTGCAGACTCATGCAAGCGTCTCCAGATTCAGGCCAGCGCCGCACGGGTGGCGGCGACGGCGTCAGGGGTATTGAGGTTGTAGGTGGTCACGCCGTCGGCGCAACGCTTGTTCAGGCCAGCAAGCACTTTGCCCGGGCCGCACTCGACCAGGTTGACCGCACCATTGGCAGCCAGCGCCTGTACGCATTCAACCCAGAGCACTGGCTGGTGCAACTGGGCCAGCAGGTCTTGCTTGAGTGAATCCAGGCTACCGGCGACGGCGGCGCTGACGTTCTGCACCACCGGAATTTGCGGGGCCTTCCAGTCGATGGCGTTGACCGACTCGGCAAAACGCTCGGCGGCCGGCTTCATCAGGGCACAATGCGACGGCACACTGACCGCCAGCGGCAGGGCGCGCTTGGCGCCCTTGGCTTTGCACAACTCGACGGCACGATCGACAGCCGCCTTGTTGCCGGCGATAACCACCTGGCCTGGGGAGTTGAAGTTGACCGCACTGACCACTTGGTCTTCGGCAGCTTCAGCGCAGATTTCAACGACTACCGCGTCGTCCAGGCCGAGAATGGCGGCCATGGCGCCATGACCTGCCGGCACCGCTTCCTGCATCAGCTGGCCACGACGCTCGACCAGACGCACGGCGTCCTTGAGCGACAGGCTGCCTGCGGCTACCAAAGCACTGTACTCGCCAAGGCTGTGGCCGGCGACGAAGGCCGGCTGTGCGCCGCCCTCTTCGAGCCAAAGGCGCCACAGAGCGATGGAGGCGGTCAGAATGGCCGGCTGGGTCTTGTCGGTTTGGTTGAGTTGTTCTTCCGGGCCTTCCTGGACCAGTTTCCACAGGTCGTAGCCCAGGGCCTCGGAGGCTTCCTTGAAGGTTTCGACGATCACCGGCTTTTCGGCGCCGAGCTCGGCGAGCATGCCCAGCGACTGGGAGCCTTGGCCGGGAAACACGAATGCGAGGGATGCAGACATTGAACAAGCCCTTATGATCTTGTCGTCGGATGGGTACGCCAGGCTGCATGCCGGGCGCGCAATCTGAACACTTGGATGAGTACGGGGGCCAAGCGGTCACATTTAAGCATTTAGCGGGCGCTATGCCCAAAGCGTTTGTTTTACGCAGCTTTACCGCAACAGCCGGTTACGGCAGCAGATCTTCCAGCCGCCCATGCAAGCGCTGCGGGAGGTTTTCCTGAATCTCGATCAGCGCGCGCTGAATGGCGCTCTGCAAACCTTGCACGCCTGCCGAGCCATGGCTCTTGACCACAATCCCCTGCAGGCCCAGAAAACTCGCACCGTTGTGCCGCGCCGGCGCAAGGTCTGCCTGCAAGCGCTTGAGCAGGGGCATCGCCACCGCCCCGGCAAGCCGCGACATGACGCCGCCCTTGAACAGCTTCTCGATACGTGCAGCAATCATCAACGCCAGGCCTTCGCTGGATTTGAGCAGGATGTTGCCGACAAACCCGTCGCACACCACCACATCGGCCTCGCCACGGTACAGCCCGTCACCCTCGACGAAACCGACATAGTTGAGGCCGCGGGCGTTCTGCAGCAGCGTGGCCGCCAGCTTGACCTGCTGGTTGCCCTTGATGTCTTCGGTACCGATATTGAGCAACGCCACCCGCGGGCGATTGACGCCCAGTGCTTGCGCAGCCACCGACCCCATTACAGCGAACTCGACGAGGTTCTGCGCGGTGCAATCGACATTGGCCCCCAGGTCGAGCAACTGGCAATAACCCGCCTGGGTTGGAATGGCTGCCACCATGGCCGGGCGATCGATGCCAGGCAGGGTTTTAAGCACGAACCGCGACAGCGCCATCAGCGCGCCGGTATTACCAGCACTCACGCAGGCATGCGCCTTGCCATCACGCACCAGTTCAAGGGCGACGCGCATCGACGAATCGGGCTTGCCTCGCAGCGCCTGCGAAGGCTTCTCGTCCATGCCCACCACCTCGCTGGCCGCAACAATTTGCAGGCGCGCGCGATCCGCAGCCGAAAGGCCACTGAGCAGATCTTCTAGGAGGGAGGGTTGACCGACGAGGGTCAGGTGGAGCGAGGGTGTAGCCGAAAGGCAGGCAATGCTAGCCTGGACAATGTTGCGGGGACCGAAGTCCCCGCCCATTGCGTCGATCGCGATGATCTGAGCGGACAAGGATTACTCGTCAGCGCCCTTGTCGACGACTTTGCGACCACGGTATACGCCTTCTGGCGAAACGTGGTGACGCAGGTGTACTTCACCGGTGGTCTTTTCGACCGACAGCGCGTTTTCCGACAGAGCGTCGTGCGAACGGCGCATGTCACGGGCAGAGCGGGATTTTTTGTTCTGCTGAACAGCCATAATTGATTAACTCCTAAACGTTTGGGTCACGCTTTAACTGCGCCAATACACTGAACGGGTTGGACCGTGATACCTCGTCCTTGCTCGGTTCGGGCTCATTTGCTCCCGCCGGCTGCTGGCATTCTTCCGGATGATGAGCAGGTACGATCGGCAGGGCGAGCAGCAGCTCTTCCTCGATCAGCGCCTGCAGATCCAAAGGATCTTCGCCCAGTTCCAGCACGTCATAGCCTTTCGGCAACGACTGGGTATTCGCACCCTCCTTTACCACCGCGTACGAACACTCGCTGTGGATTGGAAGGGTGACCAGCTCAAGACAACGCTGGCAAACCATTTTGACCTCGACGTCGAGCTCGCTGTGGATAACCACAGTGTGCTGTTCGTCTCGCTCAAAATCGAACTTCGCCTGCACCATACCGACATTGTCGGAAAGCGGGTCGCAGAGTCTTTCCAAATCGGCGAGTGACAGCGAACCGTTTAGGGTTACGCCGCGATCGGCCAATTTGCGCGGGTCAACGTGAGGTGGAATCGGGTCATTCAACATAGGCGCAGCATTCTAGGGATGGACCCCCGCCCTGTCAAAGGAAATTCAGCACTTGGTACACAAGGGGCTGACCAGAGGATATCTGCACCCACTCGCAAGGCTCTGAAACAGGGCCGGGAACACCCGTTTACTGCAGTACAATCGGCCTTGCACCTGGCCTCGTCGTAGCAAAAACAGCGTTGCGACAGGCCACAGAATTGCCGCATCCGACCAGGAGTCAACCATGCTTCCTTTATTACTGGCCTCCAGCTCCCCTTACCGGCGTGAACTGCTCACCCGCCTGCGCCTGCCCTTCACCTGGGCCAGCCCAGACCTTGACGAGCGCCGCCTGGGCGAGGAGCCCGCCGCCGAACTGGTCAGGCGCCTGGCCAGACAAAAGGCCGAAGCACTGGCAGGCAGCCACCCCAGCCACCTGATCATTGGCTCCGACCAGGTGGCGGTACTGGGCGAACAGATACTCGGCAAGCCGCATACCTTCGAGCGTGCCTGCGAGCAACTGCTTGAAGCCAGCGGGCAGCAGGTCTCCTTTCTGACCGGTATTGCGCTATTGAACAGTGCTACCGGGGCTTGCCAGGTCGACTGCGTGCCATTCACGGTGACCATGCGCGAACTGGACCGCGAGCGCGTCGAGCGCTATGTAGCCGCCGAGCAGCCGCTTGATTGCGCCGGAAGCTTCAAGGCAGAGGGGCTTGGCGTGAGCCTGTTCCAGAGCACACATGGCCCGGACGCAACCAGCCTGATCGGGCTACCCCTGATCAGGCTGGTCGACATGCTACACAAAGAAGGCGTGCAGATACCCTGAGCGCGACGGGAGGCCAAACCCCGCATGGCGCAGCGCAACCACCAGATCAGCGCAGCGCGGGCGCCTGCAGACCCATGTACAGGGCCAGGCGCTCGGCTACGCTTGCACCAATGCGCTTGGAGAAGCGATCGAACGGCGACTCCTGCACAGTGAAGTCAACCAGATCCTTCTCACCGACGATCTCGCGAGCCACATAGCTGGCACTGCCAAGGCCATCGATCAAACCGAGCTCCTTGGCCTGCTCGCCCGACCAGATCAGGCCACTGAACAGCTCAGGGTGCTCTTTGTCCCTCAGGCGCTCTCCCCGCCCCTGCTTGACCATCGCGATGAACTGCTTGTGGGTAGTGTCCAGTACACCCTGCCAGAACGCCGTCTCTTCAGGCTTTTGCGGCGAGAACGGGTCGAGGAACGCCTTGTGCTCGCCTGCGGTGTAGGTACGCCGCTCCACGCCGAGCTTTTCCATGGCGCCGACAAAGCCGTAACCGGCCGCGGTGACGCCAATGGAACCGACCAGGCTGGCCTTGTCGGCATAGATTTCATCGGCGGCACTGGCGATGTAGTAAGCACCCGAGGCACCCAGGTCGGCGATCACCGCATACAGTTTGATAGCCGGGTATTCGCCACGCAGGCGGCGGATTTCATCATAGACATAGCCGGACTGCACCGGGCTGCCGCCAGGGCTGTTGATGCGCAGCACCACGGCCTTGGTTTTCGGGTCCTTGAACGCCTCACGCAAGCTCTTGACCAGATTGTCGGCGCCTGCCGGCTCCTGATCGGCGATCACCCCGCGCAATTCGACCAGCGCCGTATGGTTGGTGCTGCGCGATGCGGCCTTGTCTACATCCAGCAAGGGCGTAAACAACGCAATCATGCCGAACAGGTAGATAAAGGTCAGCAACTTGAAGAAAATCCCCCAGCGCCGCGCCCGGCGCTGCTCCTGAACACCGGCAAGCAGCGTCTTCTCCAGCAGCTTCCAGCTTTTGCGGTCTTCGTTATCCACAACTTCGGACTCGGGTGCTTTCCACTCGTCAGCCATGCTCACCTACCCTGGAATGTAAACTGCGCAGGGCCCAGCCACTGGCGCAATTGAGAAAAATGCTCGATGCACAGCTGCGGGCCGAACTCGGCCAACGCCTGCAGCGACATGGCACCATAGCCGACCGCCACCGAGTGCATGCCAGCATTGCTGGCCATTAACAGATCGAATGCAGAATCTCCGACCATCAATGCCCGCCCCGGTTCTACCTGGCAATGCGCGAGAATTTCCTCAAGCATCAGTGGGTGAGGCTTGCCGCGGGTTTCGTCGGCAGCGCGGGTAATGTCGAAAAACGCCTGCAAGCCATTGGCCTTGAGCACACGGTCCAGCCCGCGGCGCGCCTTGCCGGTTGCCACCGCCATGCGATAGCCCTCCTGGCGAAACGCTTCGAGCGATTCCACAACACCTTCGAACAGCGGCGATGGCTGCTGATCCAGTGCCGTGTACACGTCCGCGTAATGCTGGCGGAACACCTCGAGCCGGGCGGGAGACAAATGCGGATACAGCGTCGCGATCGCCTCCACCAGCGCCAGGCCGATGATGCCCTTGATCGCCTGGTCACTGCTGGGGGCCTCACCCGCGAGCTCGGCAGCCATATTCATGGCTTCGACAATGCGGCCAATGGAGTCAGCCAGGGTGCCGTCCCAGTCGAAAATCAGCAGGTCGTATTTTTTACTCATCACTCAGGACGCCAGCCGCTCGACGGCCTTGGCCCACATTTCGTCTACCGGCGCCTCAAGCTTGAGCTCACCACCATCAGGCAGCGGCACGGTCAACTGGTAGGCATGCAGGAACAGGCGCTTGCCGCCCAGCTCGCGAATCTCGCGGGAGAAATCTTCGTCGCCGTATTTATTGTCACCGGCGATCATGTGCCCGGCATGCAAGGTGTGCACGCGGATCTGATGGGTACGACCGGTGATCGGGCGCGCCTCGACCAAGGTGGCAAACTCGCCGAAGCGGCGCAGGACGCGGAACAGGGTCAGCGCCTCCTTGCCCTCGTCATTGACTTCGACCATGCGCTCGCCGGAGCGCAGGTTGCTCTTTTGCAACGGCGCATTGACCTGCTTTTTGGCAGTCGGCCAATGCCCACGCACCAGCGCCATATAACGCTTGTCGACACCATCACCGCGCAGCGCGGCATGCAGATGGCGCAGCATGCTGCGTTTCTTGGCGATCATCAGCAGGCCGGAAGTATCGCGGTCAAGGCGGTGCACCAGCTCCAGCTCCTTGGCATCCGGGCGCAACTGGCGCAGCGCCTCGATGACACCGAAGCTCAGGCCACTGCCGCCATGCACAGCGATGCCAGCCGGCTTGTTCATCACGATAAGGGCTTTGTCTTCGTAGACAATCGCCGCCTCCAGACGCTGCAACAGGCCCTGGGCGACTGGTGCCGGCTCGTCGCGCTCCGGCAGCCGCACGGGCGGCACGCGCACCACGTCGCCGGCCTGAAGCTTGTACTCGGGCTTTACCCGCCCCTTGTTCACCCGCACTTCACCCTTGCGCAGGATGCGGTAAACCAGGGTTTTAGGTACGCCCTTGAGCGCCGTGATAAGGAAATTGTCGATGCGCTGGCCGGCAAGCTCAGGCGCGACTTCGATCAGCTTTACGCCGGAAGTCGGGGGGGTATTGGTCGTCATGGCCGCGATGATAACAATTTTTTATGGAATTGAAGCACTTAATCATTACTGCTATAGTCGCGAACGCCGCCAAAAGCGGCAGGCCAGCGGCAACAGGCTCTACGCCGGCCCTGACCTTCGCAATTCCCAAGGACGCGAGGCCGTCCTACGGGGTGCTAGCCAGTTTAGTGAATGCCTGAAATCGCCACCAGCGCTGTGTAGAGAAGACCGAAAAAAAACGACAAGTCCGGTGTTTTAGCCTGCTTACCCGCTTCTTTTCGCTGCACCTCTGCCCGCCATCGACGTTTGCGCGCATTCGGGCCAGTGTTCCGGAAATACCTGCCTTGAATATGTTATGGCGCCAGCTCGTGACGGGGCTGGCGAAAAATGCAACCCGTTGCGGATTCAGCGCGCGGCAGCACCGAATTATCAGGGATACGTGCAGGGTGGAGATGCACAGCCTTCGGAACGTGTGGCACAGCGTCCGGCAACCAGCCCACTGTTTGGCTGGCAAGCGGACAATGTCCTGAACAGACGCTCACAGAGCATCCACGGCCGACGGTTGATTCCTCCTCCTGACTGAGTGCACCAAGCCTGGCGGTTGCCACACATGCCCCAGGCCCGGTTTGCACCGCAGCACACAGGACGCGTCGTCGCGACAACGGCAGGCTGGGCAACCGGCTGGTGCCGAACGTTGCTCGACACGGGGGTGGCCCGCCACCCTTTGCGCACCTTGGCACCTATCATGGCAAGTCGTGTGTGCCAAACGCCGTTTCCGGCAGCCCGGAAACCGACGGTACAACATGAAAAGAATGCTGATTAACGCAACTCAACCCGAAGAGTTGCGTGTAGCACTGGTTGATGGCCAGCGCCTCTATGACCTGGATATCGAATCCGGCGCCCGCGAGCAGAAGAAGGCCAACATCTACAAAGGCAAGATCACCCGTATCGAGCCCAGCCTTGAAGCCGCCTTCGTCGACTTCGGCTCCGACCGTCACGGCTTCCTGCCGCTGAAGGAAATCTCCCGCGAGTACTTCAAGAAGGCCCCCGAAGGCCGCGTCAACATTAAAGAAGTGCTGACCGAAGGCCAGGAAGTCATTGTCCAGGTCGAGAAGGAAGAGCGCGGCAACAAAGGCGCCGCCCTGACCACCTTCATCAGCCTGGCAGGCCGTTACCTGGTTCTGATGCCAAACAACCCGCGCGCCGGTGGCATCTCCCGCCGCATCGAAGGCGAAGAGCGCAACGAGCTGCGTGAAGCCCTGAACGGCCTGACCGTTCCAGGCGACATGGGCCTGATCGTGCGCACCGCAGGCCTTGGCCGCAGCAGCGAAGAAATGCAGTGGGACCTCGACTACCTGCTGCAGCTGTGGACCGCCATCAAGGAAGCCTCGCTGGACCGCACCGCGCCGTTCCTGATCTACCAGGAAAGCAACGTCATCATCCGCGCCATCCGCGATTACCTGCGCCAGGACATCGGCGAAGTGCTGATCGACAGCATCGACGCACAGGAAGAAGCCCTGACCTTCATCCGCCAGGTGATGCCGCAGTACGCCAGCAAGGTCAAGCTGTACGAAGACAGCGTACCGCTGTTCAACCGTTTCCAGATCGAAAGCCAGATCGAGACCGCCTTCCAGCGCGTCGTCGACCTGCCATCGGGCGGCTCGATCGTGATCGACCCTACCGAAGCACTGGTTTCTATCGACATCAACTCGGCGCGCGCCACCAAAGGCAGCGACATCGAGGAAACCGCCCTGCAGACCAACCTGGAAGCGGCCGAAGAGATCGCTCGACAGCTGCGTCTGCGTGATATCGGCGGTCTGATCGTCATCGACTTCATCGACATGACGCCTGCGAAAAACCAGCGCGCCGTCGAAGAGCGCGTGCGCGAGTGCCTCGAGGCTGACCGTGCCCGCGTTCAGGTGGGTCGCATCTCGCGCTTCGGCCTGCTGGAAATGTCCCGTCAGCGCCTGCGCCCATCGCTGGGCGAGAGCAGCGGCATCGTCTGCCCACGCTGCTCGGGTACCGGCATCATCCGCGACGTCGAGTCGCTGTCGCTGGCCATCCTGCGCCTGATCGAAGAAGAAGCCCTGAAAGACCGTACCGCCGAGGTACGTGCCCAGGTGCCAATCCCGGTAGCGGCCTTCCTGCTCAACGAGAAGCGCAACTCGATCACCAAGATCGAACTGCGTACCCGTGCGCGGATCATCATCCTGCCGAACGATCACCTCGAAACCCCGCACTTCGAAGTCCAGCGCCTGCGTGACGACAACCCGGAAGTGCTGAACAACCTGTCCAGCTACGAGATCGCCACCAGCGAGACCGAAGAAGCGCCACAGCCAACCGCCACCCGCACCCTGGTTCGCCAGGAAGCCGCTGTGAAAACCGCACCGGCCCGCGCCAACGCACCGGTACCGGCATCCGCCGAAGAGCAGCAGCCTACTGCCCCGGTAGCGGCAGCGCCGAGCGTACCGGAGCCAAGCCTGTTCAAAGGCCTGGTGAAGTCGCTGGTCAGCCTGTTTGCCGGCAAGGACGAGCCTGTTGCCGCGCCTGCCGTGAGCACCGAGAAGCCTGCCGCCGAGCGCACCCCGCGCAACGAGGAACGCCGTAACGGCCGCCAGCAGAGCCGCAACCGCGGTGGCCGTCGCGATGAAGAGCGCAAACCACGTGAAGAGCGCAGCGAGCGTGCCCCACGCGAAGAACGTGCTCCACGTGAAGAACGTGCTCCACGCGAAGAACGCGCACCTCGCGAAGAACGTGCTCCACGTGAAGAACGCGCACCGCGTGAAGAACGCGCACCGCGTGAAGAACGTGCTCCACGTGAAGAACGCGCACCGCGTGAAGAACGTGCACCGCGTCAGCCACGCGAAGACCGCCGCGGCAACCGCGAAGAGCGCGTACGTGAACTGCGCGAGCCTCTCGACGCTACCCCGGTAGAACGTGAAGAGCGCGCCCCGCGTGAAGAACGCGCTCCACGCGAAGAACGCGCACCTCGTGAAGAACGTGCGCCACGTGAAGAGCGTGCACCTCGCGAGGAACGCGCCCCACGCGAAGAGCGTGCACCGCGTGAAGAACGTGCCCCACGCCCACCACGCGAAGAGCGTCAGCCGCGCCCGGACGAGCAGGTAGCCGAACACGCTGCCGAGCAGGCCGAAGAGCAACTGCCGAACGAAGAACTGCTGCAGGATGAGCAGGAAGGCGCAGATGGCGAGCGCCCTCGCCGCCGCTCCCGTGGTCAGCGCCGTCGCAGCAACCGTCGTGAACGTCAGCGCAATGCCAATGGCGAGCTGATCGATGGCGATGAAGAAGGCAATGACGAGCAGCAGCCACAACAACACCAGGCCACCGAGCTGGGTGCTGAACTGGCGGCAGGCGTTACCGTGACCGCAGCTGTCGCTACCAGCAACATCAGCAGCGAAGCCGAGGCCCAGGCCAACCAGCAGGCTGAACGCGCCAACGCCGCAGCGGCAGAGGCCCCGGCCGAAAGCCAGGTAGTTGCCGAGGTTACCGAAGCAGCCGAGCAGGCTCAGCCAGTGGCTATCGAGCCTGTGGTAGAGCAGCCGTTCAACGCCCCGGCCGCGGTCGAGCCGAGCGTGGAGCCCGTTGTTGAAGTCGCGCCGGTGCAAGCCGCAGTGGCCGAGCAACCTGCCGCCGAAGTGCAACCTGCCATCGAAGCGCCTGCTGTTGAAGCGGGTGAAATCGAACAGGCACCTGTTGTCCACGCCGAAGTTGTCGAGGCCCCTGCTGTCGAACAGCCTGCGCCAGTGGCCGAGCCACAGTTGGTCGACGCCACGCCCGAAGCGGTAGAAGCGCCGGTTGTCGAGCAGCCAGCGGAAGTGGTTGCCGAGCCTGTCCCGGTCGCGGAGCAACCAGCCGCCCAGCCGTCGAACGGCCGCGCCCCGAACGACCCGCGTGAAGTACGCCGCCGCAAGCGTGAAGCCGAAGCTGCAGCCGCCGCTGCAGCTCAGGCCGCCGCTGAAGCAGCCCCAGCACTGGAAACTGCCGAAGACGAGCACAAGCCTCATCACGGTTGATTCCACCCGCTGAATGAAAAAGCCCCGCCAGTGCGAACTGGCGGGGCTTTTTCTTTGCCTTCAGGAATGGGGCGTGAAGGGCATGGAAGAGTCTATGGTTTGTACAAGCCTGTTCTGGCCAGACATATCTGCTCGTGGCGAGCGGGCTTGTCCCGCGTTGGGCTGCGCAGCAGCCCTGAAAACCCAGGGGCTGCTGCGCAGCCCAACGCGGGACAAGCCCGCTCGCCACAACTATCTATCATTTCCCACAGGATTGGGACCAACCAGCAATGTTGCGGTTGAGCAGGGCCTGCGATAGGGCCAGAACAAGCCTGCACAGAACCGTGTGCGAGCAAGCCAGCCCTCACGTGCTCCCACAGGCTCGCAGGCAGCCATCATTATCGCTGCCAAGGCCGATAACAGCCTCAGTACAGGTTAGGCTCCATTTCAAGCGACACCCCAAAGCGTGCCAGCACATCCGCCTGGATGCGCTGGGCCAGCGTGTGCAACTGCACCCCGCTCGCCTGGCCGTAGTTCACCAACACCAGGGACTGCAGGCGATGCACGCCGGCATCGCCCTCGCGAAAGCCTTTCCAGCCGGCCTGCTCGATCAGCCAGCCAGCGGCCAGCTTGACCAGCCCATCAGCCTGCGGATAGGCGACCACTTGCGGAAAACCTGCGCGGATCTGCTCGACCAGTGCCGCTGGCACCACCGGGTTCTTGAAGAAACTCCCGGCATTGCCCAGCTCTGCAGGGTCCGGCAGCTTCTCACGGCGAATGCTGCAAATGGCCGCACTGATGGCCTTGGCCGTGACCTGCTCGACACCTTGCTCCACCAGGCGCTGACGCACCGGGCCGTAGTCCAGGTGGGGCAGCAGCGAACGGCTGAGGGCAAAGCGTACGCGCAGGATCAACCAGCGGCCGGGCTCACGCTTGAACAGGCTGTCGCGGTAGCCAAAGGCGCACTCAACCAGCGAAAAATCGCGCAGCTCGCCGCTCTGGCGGTCCAGCGCGGTCAAGCCGGCAAAGACGTCCTTGATCTCCACACCATAAGCGCCGACGTTCTGCATGGGGGCGGCGCCGACGGTGCCAGGGATCAAGCTAAGGTTTTCCAGGCCGCACAGGCCCTGCTCCAGGCTCCACTGCACGAAAGGGTGCCAGGGTTCACCGGCTTCAGCCTCGACCACAACCTGCGCACCATCGTCGCTCAGCACGCGCCGGCCGTGGCTGGCCATGTGCAGCACCAGTGCGTCGATATCACGGGTCAGCAGCAGGTTGCTGCCGCCGCCGATCACAAACACCGGCACCTGCCGTGCAGCGGCCTGAGCCAAGGCTTCACGCACCTGATCGTCGTTACTGGCCTGGGTGAAATAACGCGCCCGCACGTCGATGGCGAACGTGTTGTAAGGCTTGAGCGAGACCTGCTCTTGCCAGTTGCCGGTCATAAGCGCCCCTTGATTTCGATTACCAGCTCGCGACAGGCCGCCTCGATCAGGTCGAGCACCTGCTCAAAGCCCTCCGCCCCGCCGTAATAAGGGTCGGGCACTTCATCCAGGGCCGCGCCGTAGCGGCGCAGAAACAGGTCAAGCTCACCACGGGCGGTGTGTGGGCGCAATGCCTGCAAGTTGCCCAGGTTGCTCTTGTCCATGGCCAGAATCAGGTCGTACTCGCCAAAGTGGGCGGCCTTGACCTGCTGTGCGCGCTGGCGAGACAGGTCATAGCCGCGGGCCCGTGCGGCCTTGCAGGTGCGGCTGTCGGGCGCCTTGCCGACGTGCCAGTCACCGGTCCCGGCAGAGGCGACCTGCACGCGCTCGCCCAGGCCTTCGGCTTCAAGCTGGTGGCGCAGCACCGCTTCAGCGGTGGGTGAACGGCAAATATTGCCCAGGCAGACGAACAGAACGCGCATCAGGCCTCCAGCAAGCGCCGCACGCGCTCCAGGTCTTCGGGGGTATCGACACCCACAGCCGGGGCCTCGATGGCATCGGCAACGTGAATGCGTACGCCGTGCCACAGCGCGCGCAGTTGCTCCAGGGCTTCGGTTTGCTCAAGCCAGCATGGGCCCCAGCCGACGAAGTCCTGCAAGAACCCTACGCGGTAGGCGTACATGCCGATATGGCGACGGTATGGCACGCCAGCCGGGATCTGCTCGCGGCTGGCTGCGAAGGCATCACGCGCCCACGGCAGCGGCGCACGGCTGAAGGTCAGGGCAAGGCCATTTTTGTCGCTGGTGACCTTGACCGCATTGGGGTTGAACACCGTGTGCGGCTCGTCGATAGGCTCCGCCAGGGTGGCGATACCGGCCTCGGGGTGCTCGGCAAGGTTGGCCGCCACCTGGTCGATGATCACCGGTGGAATCAGCGGCTCGTCACCCTGCACGTTGACCACGATGGCATCGGCGGCAAGGCCGAGCTGCTCGGCAACTTCGGCCAGGCGATCAGTGCCCGATTCGTGGTCGGCACGGGTCAGCAGCACCTCGGCGCCGAATGCTCTGCAGGCTGCGACGATGCTGGCATCGTCGGTGGCGATGACCACCCGGCTGGCGCCACTTTTACGCGCCTGCTCCCACACATGCTGGACCATCGGCTTACCGGCAATCGGCAGCAGCGGCTTGCCCGGCAGGCGCGTGGAGCGCAGCCGGGCCGGAATCACCACAGTGAAGTCCAGGCTCATTTGTCCAGACGCTCGTCGTCGGTCAAGGTGCGGGCTTCGGTTTCCAGCATGACCGGAATGCCATCACGGATCGGATAGGCCAGGCCTGCACCCTTGCTGATCAGCTCGGTCTTGTCGGCGCTGAGCTTGAGCGGGCCCTTGGTGATCGGGCAGGCCAGGATGTCGAGCAGTTTGGTGTCCATGGGGGTTCCTTGGGGCCAGAGGCCGAGAAAATGGGAAAAAGGCTCAGCCCCGCCCTGGCAACAGGCGGGCAAGCTGGGCGTCGAACCAGGTAACGAAGGCCGGCGACGGCGCCGCATCGACCGCCAGGTACCACCAGTCATCGGCGGCGAACGGCCGGCACTTCACCGCATCCTTCTCGGTCATGACCAGCGGCAGCGGCGGGCTGAACGCCAGCACTTCGCGGCTGTAGGGCGCATGGTCGGCGAAGGGGTGCGGCACAGGCTGCCAGTTTAGCCCCAGCAGGGTGTTGAAGAAACGTTGCGGGTTACCAATGCCGGCCACCGCATGCAACGCCTGGCCGGCGGGAAACAGGTCGAGTGCGCGGCGCTCGCCGCTGCGCAGGTTGATCAGCGCAGATGGCTGCAACTGGAAAGCAAAACCGTCGTTGCGGTCACCATTGGCGCCGTTGAACAGCACCGCATCCGCTTCCAGCAGGCGCTCGGCGGGTTCGCGCAGCGGGCCTGCCGGCAGGCAGCGGCGGTTGCCCAGGCCGCGCGCGGCATCGATCAGAACCAGCTCCAGATCCCGGGCCAGGCGGTAATGCTGCATGCCGTCATCACACAGAATGACGTCAGGGGCATCGCTGGCTAACAAAGCCTGCACGGCGCGGGAACGGTCGGGGTCGATCACCAGCGGCACGCCGGTGCGCTGGACGATCAGCAAGGGTTCATCACCGGCCTGCTCGGCCGACTGCGCGGGCGTCACATGCCAAGGAAATTGCGGCGGCTTGGCGCCATAGCCGCGGCTGACCACGCCGACCTTGAGCCCCTGGCGGCGGCAATGCTCGATCAGCCAGAGAATCATGGGGGTCTTGCCGGTGCCGCCCACAGTGATATTGCCTACCACGATAACCGGCACCGGCGCGCGGTAGCTGGCGCTTTCGCCGCTTAAAAAACGGGCGCGCTTGCGCGTGACCACACGTCGGTACAAGGCCTCCAGCGGGCGCAGCAGCACAAGGGCCGGGTGCCCGTTGTACCAAGCGGCGAGCAAACGCTCAGCGAAGGCCATCAGGGAGTGCCCTGCGCAGCCTCGACGGTGGTCATGCGCAACTTGCTGAAGCCGAGCTTGCCGGCCGCATCCATCGCGGTGATCACAGCCTGATGCGGGGTCTTGCCGTCGGCGCTGATTGCCAGTGGCAGCGTAGTATCACCGCCGGACTCTTTTTCGATGGCTTCGGTCAGGGTGTCCAGGTCGCTTTTGGGCAGCAAGTGATTGTTCACCGAGTACACGCCATCAGCACTGATGGTGACCTCGATCAGCTTGGCCTCATCGGGCTGCCCGGGCGCGGCACTGGCGGCCTCTGGCAGCTCGACGCGCAACTGCGTCTCGCGGGTGAAGGTGGTGGTGACGACAAAGAACAGCAGCAACACGAACACCACGTCGATCAACGACGCCAGGT
This sequence comes from Pseudomonas farsensis, assembly GCF_014268805.2. Classification (GTDB taxonomy): domain Bacteria; phylum Pseudomonadota; class Gammaproteobacteria; order Pseudomonadales; family Pseudomonadaceae; genus Aquipseudomonas; species Aquipseudomonas farsensis. The sequence continues at coordinate 908,616 of NZ_JABWRF020000001.1, read as the reverse complement.
TGATATCGACGTTTTCACGCTGACGATTGCGCCGAAACTTCACGCCTTGCCTCCGGCCACTTCCACTTCACGGTCACCTTGCAGCACTTCGACCAGCTTGATGGCCTCTTGCTCCATGCCGACCACCAGTTCGTCGATGCGGCGCAGCAGGAAGCGATGGAAGAACACGGCCGGGATGCCCACCATCAGGCCTGCGGCCGTGGTGACCAGCGCCTTGGAGATACCACCGGCCAGCACCGAGGCGTTGGCGGTCATCTGCGAGCCCATGAAGGCGCTGAAAATGTCGATCATGCCCAGCACTGTACCCAGCAAGCCCAGCAGCGGGGCCATGGCGGCAATGGTGCCGAGGGTGCTGATGTAGCGTTCGAGTTCGTGGATGACCCGGGAGGCGGCCTCCTCGATGCACTCTTTCATGATTTCGCGGCCATGACGCGAGTTGGCCAGGCCCGCTGCAAGGATTTCTCCCAGCGGCGAATCGGCGCGCAGGGCCTTGAGCTTGTCGCTGGTGAGCTGCTTGTCCTTGATCCACATCCACACCTGCCCAAGCAGGTGTGGCGGGGTGACACGGCTGGCACGCAGGGTCCACAGCCGTTCGACGACGATCGCCATGGCGACGATGGAGCTCAGAATGATCGGCAGCATCATCCAGCCACCCGATTTGACCAATTCCCACACAGTTAACATCCCCCTGGAAAAAGGCCGCCACTCTACCATAGGCACGCTGAGGGCTCATCTGCCGAAGGTCAGGGAATCAGGTGCCGGAGGGGGAGGCTGGCAAATGTTCGATCTCATAGGCGCCAGACACCTTTCGGCGAACACCTGTCAGCCCTCACGCCCCCTGGGATAGAACAACCCTAACGCCAAAACCTGCGCCCTGCACGCTCCCCCTCCACGCCTGCGTGACTCCCCAAGCGCAGCCCCAGCGCCCCTTCCAGCGCGGTGTCATGCACCAGCAGCGCATGCCGCCGGTAGCGCTCGAGCACCTGCGGGTGCGGGTGGCCAAAACCATTATGTCGCCCCCGCGAAATCAGCACCCCACGCGGCGCAAGCGCCTTTATGAACGCTTCGCTCGAAGACGAGCGACTGCCATGGTGCGGCGACTGCAGCCAGTCGATACGCGGGTCTTCGGTACTCGCCAGCCAGGCCCGTTCGGCACCGGCCTCCATATCGCCGGCCAACAGTAGGCGCTCACCGTTGGCCTGCACCCATAACACACAGGAGCGCTCGTTGCTCGACGGCCCTCCTGGCCAGTGCCACAGCTCGAAATCCACCCCATCCCACTGCCAGCGCTCGCCACTGGCGCACAGCGCGGGGCCGGTGTCCTCGCCGCCCAGTTCCCGCAGCACCGGCAAGCCGCTGCGCACCGCGCCAGCTCCACCAGCGTGATCGGCATGGGCATGGCTGATCAACAGCAGGTCCAACTGCTGGACGCCTAACTTGCGCAGGGTCGGCAGCACTACGCTTTGGCCCAGATCACTGGCGCCCTGCGCGGGGCCTGCGTCGTACAAAAGGCTGTGGTGGCGGGTGCGCAACAGTACCGCCAACCCTTGGCCGACATCCAGTTGCCAAACCTGCACCTGCCCATGCGGGATGGGCTCGCGCGGTGCCCACAAGGCCAATAACAGCAACGCCCCGGGCAGGCGCAGCGGCAGACCGGCCGGCAGCAGCAACAGCAGCGCACCAACACAAACCAGCAACCACGCCCATACAGGCAGCGGCTCGGGCAGCCAGGCAGGTTGCAGCGCGGCAACCCAGGCCAGCACCGCGAACAGCCCGTGCAGCGACACACCGGCAAGCCACAACAGCGCCTCGCCGAGCACCGGCACGCCAAGCAACGCGGTACCAAGCAGCGCCAACGGCAACACCGCAAGGCTTAGCCAGGGCACCGCCAGCAGGTTGGCCAACGGTGCACTGAGGCTGACCGGCAAGCCCAGCGCCAGCAGCAGCGGCAGCAAGCCGATGGCGATTACCCACTGCGCGCGCGTCCAGGCTTGCCAAGGCCGCCAGGCGCCGAGGCGCGCGGTGAAGCACAGCACCAGCACTGCAACGGCGCCAAACGACAGCCACAAACCGGGTAACAGGCTGGCCAGTGGCTCGACCAGCAACACCGCCGACAGCGCCAGCAGCAACGGCGTGGCAGCGCCCATATGGCGAAAGCGCAGGCGCCACACCAGCACCACAGCAAGCATCAGGCAGGCTCGCTGCACCGGCACGCCGAACCCCGCCAGCCAGCCGTAGGTCAAGGCAGCCGCCATCGACAATACGCAGGCCGAGTACAACCACGGCAGTTGCCGGGGCCAGAGGCCACGCCGCGCCAGCCCCGCCACCAAGGCGTAGACCAAACCGGCCAGCAAACCGATGTGCTGCCCGGAAATCACCATCAGGTGCACCGTGCCGGTGGCCTGCAGGGTGGTCCAATCCTGGCGCGAAAGACCGCCGCCATCGCCGAGCACCAGCGCTGCGATGACCGCTTCACGACCATAGGCGTCGCTGGCCAGCAGCCGCTGGCGAATGCCGTCTCGCCAGCTTATAGCCGCCTCGCCCAGGCGTTCACCGTGCTTGACGGTGCCGGTGGCGCCAATGCGCCGCGCCAGCAAGGCCGCCTCGCGATCCGGGCCGTGGGGGTTGAGCAGGCCGCTCGGGCGGCGCAGGCTGACAGCCAGCCGCCAGCGCTCGCCAGCACGTAGCTCTGGGCCTTCGAACCAGCTCAGCTGCAGGCGCTGCGGCAGCTCGGCGCGCCGCGACTGGGGCTGCGCCAGCTCAAAACGCACGCCGCGCTCGCCCCGCGTCGGCAGGCCAACTACCTGCCCCTCCAGCCACAGGGTACGGCCATCTAGCGCCGCGTACAGACGATCATCCAGCGCCAACTGCGCTGACCAGCAAGCCCAACACGCCCCAAGCATGAACCAACCCAGCAGCCGCAGGCGGGTCCCCAGCGCCGCCAGGCCCAGCAGCGCCAGCGCCACCAGCCATCCGACCGATGGCAGCGCAGGCAACAGCCGCAGGCACAACAGGCCGAGCACCAGCGCAAGCATCCCTTTGCGCATGAGATAGAGCTCCAGAAACCAATATCGTCTCTAGGCATAGCGGATGCTGGGGAAAACCTTGCTCAACAATTGTCACAAACTCTGAACAAGGCCGCGTTTCAATGAAGGCATACTGAGCCCCTTCAACCCCGCCGGGAGCCCACATGCCGCGCCGTATGTTCAAACGCTACATGCCGGACCCGAGCAGCATCCGGGAACACAAGTCGTTACGCTTCTTTGGCAAGCTGCTGCACGACCCCAACCTCTGGCACCTCAACCGGCACTCGGTAGCGCGGGCCATGGGCGTGGGCCTGTTCGCGGCGTTGATCCCCATCCCCATGCAGATGCTGCTGGCTGCCGCGCTGGCGATTCCGGTGCGCGGCAACCTGCCGATTGCCGTCAGCCTGGTATGGCTGACCAACCCGCTGACCATGCCGCCGGTGTTCTTCGTCACCTACATGACCGGTGCGTGGCTGATGCAGGTGCCGCCGCGCACCTTGCCCGACGAAATCACCGTCGACTGGGTGACCGGCCAGCTGGCAACGATCTGGCAGCCGTTTCTGCTGGGTTCGGTGGTTTGTGGCGTACTGCTGGGGTTGCTGGCCTACTGCACCACCCTGCTCTACTGGCGCTGGTGGGTGGGCCGGCAGTGGCGCCGGCGCCAATGTCGCTGCGCCCTGGCCAAAGCCTCAGGCGCGCATGCCGCGGCCGCTGACCAGCAGGCGCACACACAGCACGTAGAGCACGGCAGTGGCCACCAGCATGAAGGTGATCGCCGTACCGATGCTGATATCCGACACCCCTAGAATGCCGTAGCGGAACGAGTTGACCATGTGCAACACGGGGTTGGCCATCGACACGGTCTGCCAGAACGGCGGCAACAGCGTGATCGAGTAGAACACTCCGCCCAGGTAGGTCAGCGGGGTCAGAACGAAGGTCGGGATAATCGAAATATCGTCAAAATTGCGCGCAAACACCGCGTTTACGAAGCCCAGCAGCGAGAAAATGGTCGCAGTGAGCAACACCACGATCACTGTCACGCCCATGTGATGCACCTGCAGGTGGGTGAAGAACAGCGACAGGCAGGTGACGATCGCCCCGACCGCCAGCCCGCGCAGCACGCCGCCGAGCACATAGCCGATGAGAATGGTGTGCGGCGACACCGGCGACACCATCAGCTCCTCGATGGAGCGCTGGAACTTACTGCCGAAGAAGCTCGACACCACGTTACCGTACGAGTTGGTGATCACCGACATCATGATCAGCCCCGGCACGATGTACTCCATATAGGTGAACCCGCCCATGTCGCCGATCTGCCGGCCGATCAGGTTCCCGAAGATCACGAAGTACAGCACCATGGTGATCGCCGGCGGCAGCAGGGTTTGCGGCCAGATCCGCAAAAACCGCCGCACTTCGCGGTAGACGATGGTGTTCAGGGCTACCCAGTTGGTGCGCAGCTCTACGCTCATACGGCCACCTTCGACAGGTTCTTTTCCACCAGGGCCACAAACAACTCCTCAAGCCGGTTGGTCTTGTTGCGCAAGCTCTGCACTTCGATGTTGCTCAAGGCCAATTGGCCGAACAGCGCGGTAATGCCGATGTCTTTGTCCACCTGCACCTCCAGCGTGTGCGGGGTGATCAAGCGGCACGGATAACCCTGCAACTGCGGGGCAGCCAGCAAGTCATGCTTGAGGTCCAGTACGAAGGTCTCGACATGCAGTTTGCCCAGCAACTGACGCATGCTGGTGTTCTCGACGATGGTGCCGTGGTCGATGATGCCGATGTTGCGGCACAGCTGCTCGGCCTCTTCGAGGTAGTGGGTGGTGAGGATGATGGTGATGCCTTTCTGGTTAAGCTCGGTCAGAAAGCTCCACATCGAACGGCGCAGTTCAATGTCCACGCCTGCGGTCGGTTCGTCGAGGATCAGCAGGCGCGGTTCATGGATCAGCGCCCGGGCGATCATCAGCCGGCGCTTCATGCCACCTGACAACGCTCGTGACGGTACATCACGTTTGTCCCACAGGCCCAGCTGGGTCAGGTACTGCTCGGCGCGTTCCTTGGCCACTTTGGGCGGGATGCCGTAGTAGCCGGCCTGGGTGACGACGATGTCGAACACCTTCTCGAACTGGTTGAAGTTGAACTCCTGCGGCACCACGCCCAGGCAACGCTTGAGCGCGGCAGGCTCGCGGTCCAGGTCGTGGCCAAACACGTTGACCGTGCCGCCGCTCTTGTTCACCAGGGTGGAGAGAATGCCGATGGTGGTGGATTTGCCGGCACCGTTGGGGCCGAGCAAGGCGAAGAAGTCCCCTTCGGCGACGTCCAGGTCGATGCCCTTGAGGGCCTGGAAGCCGTTGCCGTAGGTCTTGGTCAGCTGTCGGATGGACAGGGCAGAACTCATAGCGGGTCAGGTACCGAAATAAAAGGGTCGAGGCACGCCAGGCACAGTCACTGGCGCAGTGGATGCGGCCATGGTGCAAGGCCAGGCCGCACAAGTACAGTCACGCGTAGTGATAGTGACTATCGAAGCACCCGTGGTGTTCGATCAGGTCAGGGCGGTCATTACCGCCGCCTGATAGGCCGGGCGCTGCTTGAGGCGCTCGTACCAGGCCCGCAGGTGGGGCATGTCGGGGCGTTCGATGGGCATTTCGAACCAGGCATAGATAAAACTGCCCAGGGGGATGTCGCCCATGCCGATGTGCTCACCGCTCAGGTAGGGCTGTGTGCTCAACGTCTGGTCGGCAATGCTCAGCAACTGCGCGCACTGCTTGTGCGCGGCATTGATGGCCACCCAGTCGCGCTGGTCTTCGGGGGTGCGCAGCAGGCCCCAGAACAGCGGGCGAAACGGCGTGGCGAATGACGAGGTGGTCCAGTCCATCCACTTGTCGGCCTTGGCCCGCTGGCGAGGGTCGCTCAGGTACCAGCCCTGTTCTGCGCCGTACTCGGCGCACAGGTAGCGCACGATGGTGTTGGACTCCCACAGGGTCAGGTCGCCGTCTTCGAGCATCGGTACCAGGCCGTTGGGGTTGCGGGCGCGGTAGTCCGGCTCGTTGACCCGGCCAAAGGCGCCGCCAGCATCGATGGACTCGAATTCCAGCCCAAGCTCGTGGGCGATCCACAGTGCCTTGCGTACGTTGCTTGAATTCTTGCGACCCCAGATTTTCAGCATGACAGCGTCCCTTGTGAATGCAGAGGGTGGACAGTCTACTCCAGCGTCGGCCTGCGTGCAGGCCCTTCCACGAGCACACCACCGTAGGTGATTCCAGGGTTTTGCGCACGCTTGTGCCGGCCTCATCGCAGGCTGTCGCCAGCTCCCACAGGGATCCGGGCAGGCCTCGAGATTGTGGCCGTGCGCAGGTCTTTGTGGGAGCTGGCGACAGCCTGCGACTAGGCCAGCACAAGCCTGCGCAGAACTGTGCGGCATGGGGGCGTGCTTGCTCGGAATGCCGAACCATCGCAATGGCCACGTGCAGCAACCATCGAACTTGCGCGCTGTTCCATAGGTCACTGTCAGACCGGGCCGTCCACCGCAGTGCGTCTAAGCTCTATGGTTTCGGCTGTATGCCTTTAAGGTTCCATGGAGGAAGACTTATGTTGCTGTTGTGGTTGCTGGTCCTGTTATTCGGCGCCCTCTACCTGACCCACCGGCGCCTGCCGCCCATGCAGATTCTGGGTGCGGTCGCCGCCTTCACCTTGCTGATGGGCATCTTCAGCAGCGCACCGGGCTGGCTGCTGGTGCTGATCTGGGCGCTGGTCGCGGTCAAGGCAGGATTCATCGCCCTGCCCGACTGGCGCCGCCAAGTATTCACAGCGCCAGTGTTCAAGTGGTTCCAGCGCACCCTGCCGCCCATGTCGCAGACCGAACGCGAAGCGATCGATGCCGGCACCGTCTGGTGGGATGGGCAGCTGTTCAGCGGCCGCCCACACTGGGACACGCTGCTCGACTACCCGGCGCCGAAACTTACCGAGCAAGAGCAAGCGTTCATCGACGGCCCCACCGAAGAACTGTGCGCCATGGTCAGCGACTGGCGGATCGGCCAGGACCTCGACCTGCCACCTGAAGCCTGGGCGCATATCAAGCAGCACGGCTTCTTCGCCCTGATCATCCCCAAGCAATACGGTGGCAAAGGCTTCAGCGCCTATGCCCACTCGCAGGTGGCGATGAAACTGGCCACCCGTAGCGGCGACCTGGCCTCGACGGTAATGGTGCCCAACTCCCTTGGCCCGGCTGAACTGTTGCTGCACTACGGCACCGACGAACAGCGCGATCATTACCTGCCGCGCCTGGCCCGTGGCGACGACATCCCCTGCTTCGCGCTCACAGGCCCCCTGGCAGGTTCCGATGCTGGCGCCATGCCCGACACCGGCATCGTCTGCAAAGGCCAGTGGAACGGCGAAGAAGTGCTCGGCCTGCGCCTGAACTGGGAAAAACGCTATATCACCCTGGGCCCTGTGGCGACCTTGCTGGGCCTGGCCTTCAAGGCCTACGACCCGGACCACCTGCTGGGCGAGCAGACCGAGCTGGGTATCAGCCTGGCGTTGATTCCCACCGATACGCCGGGCGTTGAGATTGGCAAGCGCCACCTGCCGCTGGGTGCGGCGTTCATGAACGGGCCCAACAGCGGCAAGGACGTGTTCGTCCCTCTGGACTACCTGATTGGCGGCCGGGACCGCCTCGGCCAGGGCTGGATGATGCTGATGAACTGCCTGTCGGTGGGACGCTCCATTTCGCTGCCGGCGGTGGGCACGGGTGCGGCCAAGTACACGAGCCTTGTGACCGGTCAGTACGCGCGGGTGCGCGAGCAATTCAACGTACCACTGAACGCCTTCGAGGGTATTCAAGAGTCGCTGGCGCGTATCGGCGGCAACGCCTGGCTGATGGACAGCGCGCGCTTGCTCACCGCCAAGGCGGTGGACTTGGGCGAAAAACCCTCGGTGCTGTCGGCGATCCTCAAGTACCACCTCACCGAGCGCGGGCGCGAGTGCATCCAGCACGCCATGGACGTGCACGGCGGCAAGGGCATCATCATGGGCCCCAACAACTACCTGGGCCGTAACTGGCAAGGAGCACCGATCTTCATTACCGTGGAGGGCGCCAATATCCTGTCGCGCAACCTGATGATCTTCGGCCAGGGCGCGATCCGTTGCCACCCGTTCGTGCTGAAGGAAATGGCCTTGGCCGGGCGCCAGGACCACGACCAGGCGCTGAAGGAGTTCGATGAGCTGTTGATGCAGCACATCATGTTCGCGACGGGTAACGCTGCGAGCACGCTGGTGCTCGGGCTGGGCCTCGGGCGTTTCGAGAAAGTGCCGGGCGACTCCTTGAGCCAGGGTTACTTCCGTGCACTGAACCGCCAGGCGGCCGCCTTTGCCTTGCTGGCAGACCTTTCGATGATGCTGCTCGGCGGTGCGCTGAAACGCCGCGAGCGCCTGAGTGCGCGGCTGGGCGATGTGCTGAGCTACCTGTACCTGGCATCGGCTGCGCTCAAGCGTTACCACGACCAAGGGTCGCCTGCGCACCTGCAACCGCTGTTGCGCTGGGCGCTGGAAGAGAGCCTGGGCAAGGCCGAGCAGGCGCTGGACGCGCTACTGGACAACTTCCCCAACCGCTTTATCGGCTGCGCCCTGCGGGTGCTGGTGTTCCCCCTTGGCCGTCGCCACGCCGGGCCAAGCGATGAGCTGGACGCTGAGGTTGCCGAGCTGATCGGGCGCAAGCAGGGCGATGCAGCGCTGGAAGAGCTGCTGGACGGCTGCTTCCGCCCGCAAGCCGAGGGCGACCCGGTAGCGGCGCTGCAACGGGCTTGCGACCTGCTCGATGAAGTGGCTCCGCTGCAGGCACGCCTGCACCAGGCGCTCAAGGACGGCACCGTCACGCCGCAGCCTGGCCAGCCAGTGCTCGATGCGGCGCTGCAGGCTGGCGTATTACAGCCGGCTGAAGCCCAGCAATTGCAGGGCGCCGAGCATGCCCGACGGGTGGTGATCGATGTCGATGCGTTCGACAAGGAGCAACTGCTGGCTGAGCCGGGCAAGGTTCGGTGATCGCGCTCAGCCGCATTGTTGATTGGGCCCAACCCTGTGGGTGATGAGCATGGGTATCCAGGCAACTACGGCTGAACGGTGAAAACCGCACAGGGGTGGCGAGCGGGCTTGCCCCGCGATTGGCGTATACTGCGCCCCCCTGTTTCAACCACCGAGGAGCCTCTCCATGGCCAACCCCCACCTGCAATACCACCTGCAACTGCTGCAACACCTGCGCACCATCCTGGTCGCACTGGGCGAAGCAGAGCAGGTACCGGAGGAGAGCCACAGCCTGTTCCTCGACCGCTTCGATGAACTGCTGACCCTGCTGCCACAGGACCCGCTCGAAAGCCAGTACCTTGGCCAGGACCTGATCTGCCAGGTGATCCAGCGCTACCCGCAGATCGCCCACCTGGTTCCCCGCGACCTGCTGTGGTTCTTCGCCGGTGACTGCCTGCACTTCATGCCGGACGATGAACTGGCTGTGTACCAGCAGCTCGAAGAACTGCGCTACGAGGCTGAGCAGAACGGCCAGCCATTCGATTGGCACCAGCACAAACAGATGCTCAGCCAGCCGGCCCCAGGCAGCGCTCACTGACCCTGCCGAATGAAGTGCCGACATTGCCGACAGCGCCGAGGAACTTAGCCTACATACCCTACCGGGGCCTCCCTCTAATCTGCCGGCCTCTGCTGTCAGGCTCAAACACCGAGCCTGAGGGCAGTCAAACCTCGACCACTTCATTCGGAATTACATCGTGATCAAGAAGACTATCGCTGCACTGGCCCTCAGCCTCAGCGCCGGCGCCGCCATGGCTGAAACCGGCATCATCAATTTCCAAGGTACCGTTAGTACTGGCGGCACCTGCCCCATTGATGTCGTCACCCCGGGCGGCCCTGCCCTGCCACGTGTCCACCTGGGCGACTTCCGCACCAAAGACTTCACCGCCGTCGGCCAGAAGACGCCAGCCGTGCATTTCGGCCTGCGTGTCACTCCAGATGCCACCTGCTTGATTGACCCGGCCAAAAAAGCCTACGTCACCTTCTCGCCACGTTTTGGCGCCGACCCGAGCGGCAAGCTGTATTCGCTGCAAAGCGGCCTCGGCTACACCACCGGCATGGTCATGGAAATCAAGGACCGTAAAAACGCCCTGGTCGAACCAGGCAAGGAATCTGCTCCGTTCGACCTGAGCGCCACCGCCCCCACCGACATGAGCTTCATTGCCGCGCTGCAGACCACTGCCGCCACAGTCACTGAAGGGCAGATCGAGACCAGCGTCGACTTCCTGGTCGATATTCGCTGATCTTCCGCGCCAGGCACCTTCGGGTGCCTGGACACCGTTTTCCTTCTGCCAGGTCCAGCGCAATGCCCACTCCGATTCGCCGCCACTCCATGCGTGCGGCAGTGCTCGCCACGTGCCTGCCGCTGTTCGCGCAGTCCGCGCACGCGGCACTGACCATCGACAGTACACGCGTGGTACACCCAAGCAACAAGCGCAGCTCTTCGCTGGTGGTCGCCAACCCCAGCAAGAGCGTCTTTGCCGCGCAGGTCTGGGTCAACACAGCCGCCGACGACACCACCACCGCAGTCCCCATGCTCACCGCACCCAACCTGTTCCGCCTGGAGCCGGGTGGCGAACAAGTGGTGCAGATCAACGTGCTGCCCAATGAGCTGCCCGATGATCGCGAGTCGCTGTTCTACTTCAACGTCCAGGAACTGCCCGAGCGCGCCCCTGAGGCCCGCAATGTGCTGAACATCGCCTTGCGCACCCGGATCAAAGTGTTTTATCGCCCCACCCAGCTCAAGGAGCTGCCGCAAAGCCGGCTCGGCGACCTGGAATGGTCCGTGCAGCGCCTTGATGGCAAGCCCCTGCTAGTGGTCGACAACCCGTCGCCCTTCCACTTCACCTTCGGCCGCCTGGAGGTCAACGGCATAGCCCTGGACCCGAAGGAAATGGCCATTCCCCTGGGGCGCCAGCACTATCCGTTGCCGGCACCGCTTACCGATAGCAAAAAGATCGACGTCACCTTCAACATCATCAATGACCACGGCGGGGTAACGCCTGCTCTCACGCGTACAGCCCCTGTTCGCTGAACAGGGCCGTCAGGCGATCAGCACCATGCTGAGTGTCCGCTGATGAGACCAGCTCTCGCCGCCATCGAAGCTCAACCTCGCTGTGATGGTAAACGAGCTGTTCACCTGAAGGCGCTGCAGGAAAGCCTTGGTCAGGCTGGTTACGACGTGCTCGTTGCCAGAACGCACCGGGTAGCTATCCAGCAAGGTTTCCTGCACCGCCGCTCCCTGCGGCGACACCCCGGAGACCATTACAGTCACCTTTTGCCCCGCCGCCATCAGGAACCAAGGGTCCAGCCGCACGTCGGTACGGGCACCTACCCTACCCAGACTGATCTGCGTGCCAGCGACGCCCGCCCCTTCCAGGTAGGGCCGCGGTAGGCTCGTGGTAGCCAACTTTTGCACCGCGATGTGCAGCAACTGAGACGACAAGCGCCCTTCCGGTGCCTGCACCAGATAGCGCACCTGAACGGTCTTGCCGGCCTGGGCCACCACCTTGGCCAACGGCGTCTCGTAACGGCCGATCTGGCCCTGATACGGCTGCTCGGCCAGGTGGTAGCCGAAAGTACCCGGCACGCCCCACTCCACGCTGACCGCCTCACCGGGGTTGATCACCGCACCGGCTGGCAGCGTCACCAGCAACGGCGCGCCTATGCCCTCAAGCGCCAGCCGGACGTTCTGTGCCGTTCCTTCAGCCTTGGGCACATGGGGCCAAGGCAAGAGCCTGGGTATCGGCGTTACGTCGGTCTCGATCACCGCTGGCCGCGCCCGCATGCTGCCATTGCCGGCGCGGTCGTAAACACGGTAGTACGCGTAGCGCCTGCCATCGCCACGTGCGCGGATTATGTCGCCCGCAAACTCGATGGTCAGCGGCTTGCCGATATCCTCAAGGGCCAACGTGCGCTGGCTGACCAAATTGTCGTCGAACGGCACCTCGTCCCAGTACCAGACAACCCGATCCCCAGGCGCCATCACCAGATACTCGGGAAGCGTGGCGACCAACACGTCATCATTGAGCTCCAGGTACCGCGCCGTGACCCCGTTCAGCTCCACCTCATCAGCAAACTGCAACTTGCCCTCGTTCGCGCCCAGGTAAGGGGGGGTCCTGTCGATTGACACGATCATCGAGGGGGACACGCCATATTCGCCGTTAAAAATCCTCACCTCGTAGTGCAGTTGGTGACGCCCCTCTGTCAACAGGTGCAGCGGCACATGGCGGATCAAGTCTGAGGGCGGAACGGGGCCATTCCAGAAAGCCTCATCGACCTTCGTACCGTCCCAGAACAAACCCAACCATTCCGGCAGGCCGGGCAGCGGGAAGGACTCACGCCACATGGGCACTTCGACCTGCAGGTTCCACACTAGAGCAGTCAGGGGCAAGAGGTTGGGCAAGCCGCCCTCGATATCTTCCAGGGCCGCTTCGACCTTCGGAATTTCAAGCGCAGACTTCAGGATGGCCATGGGCATTTCCTCTGTATCGGTGGCAAAAAAAAGGAAGGCTTGCGCCTTCCTTCGAGTCATTACCAGCTGTAGCGCAGCCCCACATTGGCTCCCCAGGGCTGTTCAAGTTTCGAGCCTTTGCCGTAATCCAGGTCGACATGCAACTGCAGACGGTCGCTCAGCGTGGCGGCAATACCCGCCCCTGCCTCCATGCGCCCCCCGGAAAGGTCGTTGTCAAAACGGTGGCCATTGACCTTCACCTGATTGCCCTCTGCGAACTCGTGGACATAGGCCAAGCGCAGGTAGGGTTGAAGCATGCCACCGCCATCGGTTTGAATGGTGCGCCCGACGGTTGCCCCGGCCTTGCCGAGCAATGAGCCGACGTCGCGGCCTTCGGCTTTGAGGCCATTGTCCAGCTTGTGGTCCTTGTCCTTGACATGAACCGTCGACCACTGTGTGAACGGCTCGATAAAGTAACCATCCTGCAGGGCAATATGGCGCCCGAACTTGGCCGACAGGCCGATACCGGTGGCGCGGTAGTCGCCCTTGGTGCGCGTACCGTCGCTCAGCGTCACATCGGCGCTGTTGTCAAAACGATTGAGCTTGGCCACGCCATCGAAATAGTAGCCACTGTCCACATCCAGCCAAGTGGCGTACGCCCCCAGGTAGTAGCTGTCCACCTCACCGGAGGCATTACGCTCGAAGTTCAGCCCGGAACGGCTGTAACCGGCCAACACACCACCCAACCATTGGCCATCACCGAACGGCAAGGGCGCATCGGCACCCAGCGAAAACCCGCTTTGCACCTGCTGGTAAGCGGCGCCGGCCGCCGCCGCGACGTTGTACTTGTTGCCATAGGCGCGCATCCAGCCTCCGGCATTGCCTTCGCTCAGGCGCAGTTCGCCCATGCGGCTGCGCAAGCTGCTCAGCTCGCCATACCAGACGGTCGGCATGGCGCTGTGAAGTCCCATGAGCGCCACTGTCCCGGTGCTTGCCTGGCTGCCTGAGGCATCCAGGAACCAGTCCTGGCCACGCTGTACCAGCTCATAGGAGAACGCGCCGATATCCACCGGCCCGCCGAGCAAGGAAAAACTGGCACTACCTGCTGCGGCATGGATCAGGTGCAAGGCGTTGGCGGTAACAGGTTCACTGCCACTGCTGCCGACCAGCACCGAATGATCGCCCTCAGCCACGCCGGTGATGTCCAGAAAATCGGTCTGGCCGGTGACGAAGTCGGCATCCATGAAGAACGTGCCGTTACCAGACAAACCGCCCAGAGTCAGGCGCTGGTAGTCGGTGGCAGCGCCAAAGTGTACCGAGCCGTCACTCAACGACAGGCTGCCTACCGTCGAGTCGCCGGTCATGTGCCACTGCGACGCACCGGCCAGTGCCAGGCTGGTCACGTTGTCCAGCTTGCCCGTCAGGCTGGCGTTGTTGTCCAGGTCAAGGTTCGCGCTGCTGCCGGCCTCGACCCGCACATCCCCCACAAGATGGCTTGCATCGACCCGCATGTTCGCTGTGGAAAGCCCCTGAACGTCCAGCAGCACGCCATCGCCTCCCTTCAACGTTGAGCCATTAACGAGGCTGATATCGACCAGCGTGGGAGGCAACGCGGCATTGCCCACCAGGATGGCGGAGCCGGTAACACCTTCGACATGACTGCCATCCAGGTCGATGCGCGCAACCCCCGCAAGCGTAGGGTCGGCGTACACCTGGATACCGTGGCGGTCACCTACCATTCGACTGCCGCTGGCATCGAGTTGACCGGAGCCAACCATGCGGATGGCGGTGCTGCCCGCTCCGCTACCGACCACCTCACTGTTGTCCAGCCGCAACTGCGACTCGGCAGAGATCCCTACACCCACGCGCACCCCTTCGATACGGCTGTCACTGACCTGAGCACTGGAGCCATTGGTGCCAGAGCGCTGCAATGACAAGCCCTGGTTGATACCGAAGACCGTCGAATTGTTCCCGACGATCACCTGTCCACCGTTGGCCACTGCAACACCGTCGGAGGTGGTGCTCGAGACGGCGCTGTGGTCCAGCACCAGCGTGGAATCGGGGTTCATATCGACACCCAAGAGTTGGGCCCCGGTGGCAGTCAACTTTGCCCCCGAGTTGAGCCGGTAACTATCGGGCAAGTCAGTGCTGCCAATTGCCTCGTCACCGACGACGATGGTCAAGGCATGCGCCTTGCCGGTACCGAGCAGTACCGGCAAGGTCGCCAAGGCAACCGCCAGGGCCGTAAGGTGAGCTCGCATACCCAGGCGGGTTCTCATGCTGATGGTCCTCTGTAGATTCAAATACCAAGTTCCAAATGACATGAAACTTTGAGTTACGAACAAACTACAGAGATACCTCCCACTAAAATGTAGGAATACTCCTACATCAGTCGGCGCATATTCCTACGCGGAACTTCACGTCTCGCTTTCTCCCAGCGCAGAAGTGTCAGGTGGGATTGGGCAGATACCACCGGGGTTTCGCGGGGAGACCATGATGCTGGCGGCCTGCGATGTAACCAGCTTGCCGGACATGTACGAGTACTGCACCGTCGCGAAACCATCCTGGGAAATCCCATAGATGGGCTGGATATATCGATCCCATGGCACGTACCAAGTGAAACCTTCCCGGATCTGAGCATCGGTCAAGGTTATCGCCTCGTCGAAGTCCACTTCCGGAATTGCTCCCCCCGACCCGTCGAGCCTCTGCAACACACGCCAGGTCAACGTCAGGGAGGTACCGATAGCCAGGGCCGGGTTGAGTGGCGGAACCTTGATACGAAATGCCGGCTCCTTGGCGTGTGGCACGGCAGGGTTTTCGTAGAGTGACAAGCAGGCCAGCACCAGTCCGCCTGCCATCGCCCCCAGGAAGATGACAGGGGCAGCCGTTTCGACGATGGCGTCGACGTTGACATCCTGCGCAATCGAGCCTGACGGGTTCGGTACCCCCGGCCGATTGACCCGGTAGTGCACCTTGATAGTGCCGTTGCCTCCACGGGCAATGGCATCCCATGGCACGTCCACAGTGACCGTCTTCCCCTCGACATCACCGGGACCTGCGGTGTAGTCGGTGCCAGCGATCAATTCCGTGCCCCAGTAAAACGTGAAGGCATCGCCTTCGCGAACGTTTTCAAACAACGTGAAGGTCAAGCTGGCCGGCTCGTCGCGATCGTCCTCGGTCAGCTCATTGGGTATTTGCGATACGCGCCCAAGGACTGTCGGCGCCAGCAATGCAGCATTGATAGGTGACGGCCAGTCGGGGTCGAGGGGGCCGACAGTTTCGAAGTTCACAGTGATGTCGCGCGCCCCCCCGCCCAGCGGCACCGACCCACGCATCAGCTCGTAAGCTACCAGGGTATCCTTGTCGCCAGTGGTTCTGCCCACTGCCCCCACCGGATCATCGAAATACTGGCTTCTGAGCATACTGAGCGGAACGGAAAAGCTGCGCAGCCTGGGCCCAGGCCCCACCGGCATCCAGCCCAGGTCGGCCTGGCCCCAATGCACATTGATCCAATCGGTGTACTTGACCTGCGGGGCCAGGGTTACCTCCACCTCCACCCCCAGGGCGGCATCGGCCGTATCAATCAGGTACCCATCCTGCGCTGTTGCCAGGTTAACTTCAGGCGGCGGCAGAACCGTAGGCAGCACTCCTAGCGCCACGCCAATTGCGATGTGGTGAGACATCTTGCTGACATACCCGGCCTTGTCCTCCAGCTCATACCAAGCGTAGCTGCCGCCGTCGCCGATCTTGCGCACATGGCTGCCTGGCACCTCCAGTGCCAAGCCATCCTTCGGCACAGGCAATTCACCCAGAGGCTGCATTGCCACGCCGCCTTCGGGCAGGGCGTTGAACCAGTACCAGCGCACCTTGTCACCCGCTTCCCAGTCGAAATAGGGGGGCAAGTCCAGCACCACCTTGTCGCCAGCAGCCGCCAGGGTGGCATCGGTAACATTGGCCAGCGTTGCAAAGGCAGCGGGTTTTTCCGTGCGATAGGGCGGGAGCAGGTCGAAGCGCAAGGACAACTCAGCTGAGGTGGCTGAATCCCCGGTCCAGTCGGTAACCTTGTATCTGAAACGATGGACCCCCTCGCCCAGCAGGTCGACGTCTTGGCGCGGGAGTTCAAAGACGTACGGGAAGGTGGCGGGATCTTGCGGCGCCGGCAGTACCACGGTTTTCTCGGTAAAGAATTCTCCTCCCCCACGGGAGAGCTGAATTTCAAGCTTGTCTTCGCCAATGAAGGCAAAATCCCAAGCGGGAATTTCAAACCGTAATGGTTGGCCAACTGTCTGGAAATACCGGGCGCTCAGGGTATTGTCAGTGGGGTCGGCAATAAGGGTGGTATCGATCTGAATGGGCCCTAGCGGGGCCGATCTGTTGCGACCCGACCGTTGTGCAATAACGTCCTTGCGCACTTGTTCGGACCTTGATACCCGATCTTGGTCTGTGTTCATTTCCAAACCTCCTTCCCCGGTCTGCACCGCCAGGCGGTCAAGCGGGTCGTAGCCATAGGTGCCATGCTCTGCCGCCCCCGGTACCTTGACGCTGGCCAACCGGCCCAGCGCGTCGTAGACCAGGGTGCGCCCAGCTTCGTCTTGGGTCATGTTGCCGTCTTCGTCGTAGTAGAGAGGCATCATTCGCCGCGATACCTCCTCCAACTGCGGCTCCTCACCAGGTGCTGCTGGCGTCTGTGGCGTGATCGTGCGCAGCGTCAACAACTCCACCCCGGTCAGTTGGGCTGGGTCATCCGGGTTGTCAAAGCTATACCGCGCATCGATACGTCCCTCGGCGTGCCAGGTTCGCACCTCTTCGATGTTGTCCAGGTCGTCGAGGTAGAACGCCTGGGCCTCCATGGTCACCCCGCTCGGGTCCTGTGGCGACAACGGGCCCTCGCTTTCGTAGTACTCAAGCCTGGCGCGCCTGTCGTATTCGAAATGTTCCAGGCGCAGCAACTCGCTGTTCACCGAATTTGCCGACAGTTCAATCAACTCCTTGCGCACGATGCCATCTATCACGTTGTAGTCCTGGCGCAACTCCTGGCTGGAATCATCGGCAAAAATGAAGCGCCGCAGTACTTCACGATCAAACTCGTCGTACTCCAGTTCGGTAACCAGGCTATTGGCTGGGCGAGTTGCCTTGTCGACCGTCTCGATCTTGGACATACGCCCCAGGGCGTCGTAGCTGAAGGCGCTTGAGACCGTTCCTAGTGCTGTGAACGTCAGGCGCCCGGCACCGTCATATTCGTAGCTCTGCAACTGCCCCTGCACATCGGTATATGCCAGCAAACGGCCTCGCAGGCTGTGCACATAGCTCATCTCGAACTCTTCCCGACCCACGCCCAGCGTGCGCTTTTCAGAGCGCAACTCACCCGTGGAGAAATACTCACGGCTAAGCCCCTGGAACTCGTCGGCACGACCGTCGCCCCTCTGCTGCTCGGTGCAAGAAGTCAGCCGTGCATTGCTCCGGTCATAGTCATAAGTGGCCATCACATCGGCATCAAGCAAACTACGCCTCATGGGTTCCTCGCCGAGCGCCGGCACATACTCATAAGCAATGTGTTGATTGCGCGGTGTTATCACCTCATGCGGCTGACGCTGCCCTGGCTGGTAGACCATCACCCGCCTGCGCCCACCCGTGATGGATTCGACCATTCGGTCCAGGCCATCGAAGCGCTGTTCGCCCAACAGGCTTACGGTGCTTGCCTTTTGATGCACGACCTCAATCCGAGTCGGCAAGTCCTCGCTGCTGTGTTTCGCGTAGTCACGGTGCACCACCGCCCCGTCGGCAAGGGTGTGGTCTACCAGGCGGTCGAAGGCGTCATGGGAGAACTTGGTCTGCTCGCCGCGTGCCTCGATTTCGCGCGCGGTCCGGCCCAAGCCATCGAGAAAATAATGGTGGGTGCTGTACTCGCGGCCCTGGATGTCGAAGCGGGTTACCTTGCTCGGCTCCTCGAAACGGTTCAGCAAACTGACGGTGCTGCCGGTGCGCGCCTTGCCATCTGCGCTCTCACGCCATTGAGTGACTACCGGCCCGCGGCGCCAAGCCCTGCTACCGTTCAGAGCGCTCTGCTCGTAGTTACGCACACCGTCCGGGCCGGTTACACAGCATTGCTGGCCCCAGTCGTCATAGTCGAATGTGGTGGTCAGCGTCTGGTCCACGCGTTCGAGCCAGTCATATTCGGTTTCTTCGACCCGATTGCCCAAGGCGTCATACTTGGCCGTATAGCTGGGGCGAAGCGCCCGGCGAGCGGACTTGGTCAGCCCGAAGTCACTGTCCTGGCGTTCTTCACGTACATCGCGTCCAAGGCCGTCGAGGTAGGTCATGGTGAGCACCCCCTTCACGTCGGTACGCGTCTGCACCACCGCTGCCCCAGCCGCCGTCGCCAGCTGGTAGGTGTACTTGCGGCTCGCCGTGTAATCAGGCTGGTTGGGCGCCACGGTCTCTTGGGTAACCCGCAGCAGCCGATCGTACTCGTAGGCGATTTCTACATCATTATCGTCACGGTTGAGCAACGGCTCACCGATCAGCGCCGAGTGCACCAGCGTGATGGTCTTCATGGTATCGCGCGGTCGCCCCAACTCATCGGGCTGACCATGGTCAAAACCGGTAATGATCTCAACGGTAACCACCGGCAGATGGTCGGCTATTTTCGCCAGGTGCTTGGCTATCTGGGTCAGCTCCTTGGCTATTTCCGCCGGGTATTTGTCCGTGGCAAGAGCGTACGAATACTGGACCTGGGTGGTACGCCCCCCAAGCTCCACTTGCTCGAGCTTGCGCCGCCCGTAAGTCAACCGCTGCGTAGCTGACTGGTGGTAGGTTACGGTGGTCTTGCGCAGAACGGCGCCATCGGCCTCCTGAGTCAACGTCTCGGTCTCGGCCAGCAGCTCACCCCGTGTCAGCGGGCTCAACGGAGCCAGCAGTACATAGGTGTAGTCCGTGCGCAACACCCGTGCACCAGGCTCGGTATCGACCTCGCTGGCGGGATCCACCCGCCGCATTCGCGGTTGGCTCCTGAACCCTTCGGGGTCGGCCAGGTATTCGTACCTGGTGCGAACCCCATTGGCCTGTGTCTCGTCGGTCAGGTTGCCGAAATCGTCGAAGTCAGTGAGTACTTTCTCCTCTCGGACCTCATTCGGGTCGCTGATCAGGCGCCACTGGCGGGTGACCTCCCTGGGCAACTGAAAGTTGTTTGGCTGGTACACGAAGTCATACCTTGGATTTTCGTGGTACAGGGTGCTGACCGTGGCCACACAATCGCCCTGGGTGGTGGCTTCTTCGGTGACCAGGTGGAAGCGGTTGAACCAGCGCTTGATGCTGCGTACTTCAACTTCCGCTGCCTCACCCGCCTGACCAGGGCGCATGTAGTGGGCAGTTGAGGTGTAGCGGTAGCTGAAGTCGGTCAGCTTGTAGAGATTGTCCTGCCCATCATCGCTCCAGATGACGCCGGCGCCGTTGTAACCGAGGAAATTTTCCGGGCTATAGGAGTAGAGGGTAACCATCTCGGGTTGGCCGGCGCGGGGCTCCACAACATGCCGTACGACACGGGGCAGGTAACGCGTATTGTTCTGCGCGTCGCGAGGCAACTGATGCCCCTGGGCTTGGTAATGAATCCGCTCAACGCCGCCCAGCGGGGTTTCGACGCCGGTCACGCAGCGTACCCCCTCATAGGTTTGGTAAGTGAAACGCCAACTGGCCTGCTCGTCCGAAGGCAGCACTACCTTGGTCAGGTCATCGCCGCTGCGCTCAAGGGTGTAGCGCGCCATGGCCGGTTGACCGGGGTGCAGGTCGATGAGCACTTGACTGTTGCTGGCATAGCTGATGGCTAGCAGATAGCGACCAGTGTCGTCGCTCACCGATACCAGGCAGGTCTTCTGCCTGATGCGCTCGTAGGTCAGAGTGAGGCTGTGCCCCGAAGGGGCAAGCACGCGCACTGGCAGGGCCACCTTGAGGTCGCCGGGATGCGGCTCGAGCACCTCCACCAAGCCCGACTTGTGTACCACGCGGTAACGCACCAGCTTCGTGCCTGGGTCGCTTTCGTTGTGCAGGTGAAAACTTTCGAGCTTGCGCTCGGCAATGATCGGCGTCTGGCCGGGGCCATTGTCGGCCACCTTGAAACTTTCGCCAGTGGCCAGGCTGAGCATTTGCGTCTGGATGGCATACTGGCTCAGGTTCAGGCTCCAGCCGATGCCAAAGCCAGCATCCTCACCATTCATGGGGCTGAAACTCAGGTTCAGCGGCAGCCGCGGGCCGTTGAGGTTGTTGCCGATCAGCTCGGGGAGTTCGATGCCCAGCGTATACTGACCGGTACGCGGGTCGACGCTGTTCTGCATGAAACTGACGAAGTTAAACGCGTTGGAATGCACCACAGATTGAATAGCCATAATCAAGAGTCCTTCAGAAAATGGAAACGTGGTTATCGTATTGGGCTAGCTGTCCTGCACTGTCAGCCGGTTGCGGCTGTCCAGATCGCCTGACCCAAACCCGACCCTGACGCGATGCGTGTTTCCGTACTGGTCGGTCAGCGTCAATGTCATGGGCATATCCAGGGTTTGGCGATAATCACTTCCCGGCCCCCCTTTTCCGTCGAACCAGAACGGGATGTCTGAAACGCGGTCAAGGCTGAATTTGACCTGGCCCGGAGCGAGGCTTTGGGTTCGGGAGAACAGATATTCGAGGTTGTGGTGGTAGTTGATCAGGGGCTCGAGTGTCAGTAGCTGCAGCGCCGCGTCATATTCGATGGAGATCTCGTCGTCGGCCTTACCCAGGCGTGAACCTGGCTTCATCGCCAGCCCCGTGTAGCTGCAGAACGTTTCGTCGAGCTGTTCGCTTTCGTACCAGATCATCGAGCAATGGCTAGGTTTGACCCCGTAGAAAGAGAGCCGGCCATACGCCTCGGTTTTTCCGGTTAACTCCCAGTAATCGGTGGTGTACCGGTAATAGTTGAAGCTGTCTGAACCGACAGTCTTGCCTCCGGTGTTAGCCACTCGAGTTTGGTTCGTCACCTCGAAGCTTTTCGTGTTGGCCCCCGGCGGGGCCAGGCCGGTGAGCTCAACCTGCCCTTGATCCTCCCCGGAAACGTCTATAGAGACGTACGCCGTGTTGTTGGGCCCGGTAAATGCGGCGTGGAACTTACGGGTTTCTGCCTCGGTGGTGTGGAGCCACAGCCTTAGGTTGACCGTGCGCTCGTCATCGGCACGCCGCACCTGCTCCGCGCCCTTCCCACTCCAAAGGTAGTCGTAGCGGTTACGGCTCCTGCTCCAGCCCCAGCGATAGACCGGCCGCACGGACAGGTCGGGGGCCAGCCCCTCAGCCCCGTCCAGGATGTACTCGATCGGCTGGCCGTTACTCCCAAGAATCTTCAGTGTTGACAGTTCCAGATCACTGACCCGGTCAGAGACAGTGTCACCGTCACTGTTCTTGAAATCATTGGTCTCGATCATGATATCCACGGCAAACTGCTGCAGCCCATTGGCGTAAAGGTTGCCGGCGTTGGCAGGCACCTTGGTCAAGGTGAAGTGTTTCAAGCTCTGGTAACGCTCGGAGTACATAGCCGCCCGTGCGTTTTCACGCATGAGTTCGATGATGCCGTAGCCTGCATAACGGTTATTGATGACAGCCATTACCACGGCAACAGGTAAGGCAGGCGATGGCGGCACCTCATAGACCCCTGTCTTCGGGTCGAGAGTGCCTTCGCCGAACAGCTGCCACGTAGCGTCCTTATATCCTTCCACTTCAAACTGCACGCGCGAGCGAGGGACCCTACCTGAATGGAAAGGCAACACGTTCAGCGTCGCCCCGTAGGCCAGTATGACCACCGTGGCTTCCCCGTGCTGCCCGGTGAAATCATCGGTAGCACGAATACGCTGCACCAATACTTGCGGTAAAGGCCCCGGTGCATGGGGGGTGAAGCGCGCACGCCCCCCACCCAGGTCCTCCAACTGCCCATGGTTCATGGGCTCGCCCTGCGCGCTCGCGCCGTCAGCTACGGGGACCAATGACCACTTGCAGTTGCCTTGCCCCGAGGCCAAAAGCTCGACTGCCGGCTCTGCCGGCCGCCACACGTGAACCCGCGGCGAGATCGCCATGCCGCTTGTGGATTCGACCACCAGCGCCGAAGGTGCTACGCCCGAGTCGGCATCCGGCAATTGGGCACTCACCAGTACGACCTGGGTCTCGCGGGCAAAGTGCGTCAACGACGAACCCTGGTAAAGGCCCTTTCCATCGATGCTGCCGGCTGACCTTGGGTGACGGATATTTCGGGCAACCCAGCCAGATACCGGCTGGCCAGCCAGTTTGAAGTCCAGGGCCTGCCCAGCGACCAGGCGCGCCATGCCCGGCTCGACGTGCCCCGTTGCCCCAGAGGCGACAACGGCCCCGAACATGACCTTGTCCAAAGGGTCATGCTGTTCGGGCATGTAAAAGCTCAACGAGCCCGGCATGCTCAGACGTGCAAGCAGTCTGCGGTTCGACTTATCGAGCAGCGGCACCCGTAGCTTTTCAACCAGCAACGTCACACCGGCGCTGCCATCGGGCAGCAGATAGGGAAACTGCCCAGGTGACGGCGATACGCCACCGTAACGCCGCCCCCTGAGGTCCAGCATTATGACGGCAGCGCCATCCTCATCAGCGCCCGTGGGCGCTGACATGGTGCGCACTGCCAGTCCACGCAGCGAAATCGCATCCATCCCGCCAAGCTCGGCCCTCAGTAGCACGAACCGATGGGTGAATACCTCGCTGTTTTTGATGTGTGTTGCGATGAAGTTTCCCATCGCCTGCTGGGCGGTCTCATTCTCGCCCAAGTTGCTAGTGAACTTGTCGGCTTTGCTCAGATCAAGCAGCAACTGACTCTGGTTCAGCAAGTCGTCCTGGACCACCTCCAGATCCACTGACATGCGTAGGTGGTAACCCAGTTCCTCGCGCAGGCCATGGCTGCTTTTCAGGCAGGGCGATTGCCCTACGAGCTGCGAGTAGACGTAATACTCGCCAGCGATGAACGGTAGGATCACCGTCACCCTGGCCGACCCTCCTGAAACGCCGGCAAAGGACAACCTGGGGGCGCCAAATTCGAGCCCGTCGAACACGACTTCGTTGTTGCGCTGCCCGTCGCTGAAGTAACGGCCACTAATGGGCGCAAAGAACTCCGATCGTGCAAAACGCTCCAGAAAATGCGCCATCAACAACTCGTCCAGAGGCTTGCGCCCCAGGGCCATAATCGCCCCCCAACCGTTCATCACAGTGCCTTCGCGCAGGCGCTGCAACAGTGCCTCTTTGCTGTTGTCGACGCGAAAATGGTCCAGGGCCCCGCAGGAGCCAAAATCGGTGTCGCTGGCCCCATACCCGAGGGTACGAGGCGGCTCACCGATGTAAGTCAGAGTTTCGCCATCATTCTTTCTGCTCATTGCCGTGTCTCCACGCGTAAACAGCGATTGCTGGGTGCAAGAAGCCCTGCAGCAACACGCCACAAAAACTTCGGGTTCAAGGGAATTAACGCAATGTCAGGCTCAACGCACGCAGCGCAAAGTAGTTATGCCCGCCGTCGAAACTCACCCGCGCACTCACGGTAAAGCTCTGGTTGATGACCTGCTGCTCCAGCGTGGCCCTGGGCAACAACACCTCGATGCCTCGGCTGGTCTGCAGCTCACTGATGCGCCCCTCCCACAGCCCCTCGTCCACTTCGCCTTTCCATACCCCCTGAACCGATACCGACACCCATTGCTGGTTGGCGATGAAAGGCCAGGGCGGAAGGTAGAATGTGGCCCCACGCGAGGGGACCTTGCGCAGCAACAGGTCCAGGCCATCGGCCTCCTGGCAGGTCAGCCGCGGGTAACTGGTAACAGCCAGAGGCAGTATCCGTAGCATGAAGGGTTCGGAATCGACGAAACTGCTGGCGTCATCCTTGCGCACCAGGCGATAGAACACCTTGAACCGTTTCGCGACGGCGTCGTCATTGCGCTCCATGTTCGCGGCGACATAATCGGCACTCACCCGAAAGCGACGTGGCCGATCCGGCCTGATAGGCTCCAGGACCACTTGCCGCCCTTGTTCGGGATGGCCCCACCAATGCATCTCGATACGCTCATCAGCCTTCACATCCGCGTCGTCAGGCACATCCACCAGTACACCGTTAAGGGCCCCCATGGCAGGCAACCTGCCGCCCCCCGTCTCGCCTATTGCATTGATTACCAGCGGCGGGGACAACTCCCGCGACTTCACAACAGAAACGGTCAAATCATGCGACGACAGATTTCGGCCAGCCCGGGCAAACTGGTAACCGAGCTTCACATCGCGCCCTTCGCTGCTGGTGAGCCAGCGCACAGGCAAGTTGAACAGCAGGCTGCCACTGGCCAATGTGCTGGGGTCTACGCGCAACACCTCATAGACACGGTCGTTCGACATCCAGTGCATCAACACTCGGTCGGAAAGCGCCATGCCTTCGTTGATATAGGGTGGAACCCGCACAGTGATACCGTCGCGATACCTGGCCGGATCCAGCTGTTCGCCGGGCCGCAGGCCGTCGATGGTGGGCTCGGGCAGATAGTTGGGCAAAGCTGCGTTGCTATCGACACGATATCGCTGTACCGGTGATGGGGCAGTGCCGCCATTGAGAAAGCGGATGGTGTAATGGGCATCCAGATACCCACGATCCAGGCGGCGCAGCCAGCTCCTCTCGACAGCGGTCTGCAGCAACTCACCCGGGTTGGCGACCGTCAAGAGCCGCTCCCAGAGATAGGTAGAACCCCGGTCGTCCACGCCATTGAGCGTCACCATGACAGTGTCGCCGGCCTGCATGGCCTGGTAGGGCGGCACCAGCAGCGCCATCGTGCTGCCCAGCGCACTCGGCTTGATGGTCATGTCATGGGCACTGGCAGCCAGCAATATTGACAAGGTCTCATTCGCTGCAGGTGGGCGTACGCCGATGAAGCAGAACTGACGCAGGGACTCCAATAACTGTAACTTTGCCTTTTTGGCAGCCCTCGCTTTCTTCGATTTCTTGGCCTTCTTACCTGCCCTTACCAAGGTTACCGAGTAGGAGTAGAACGCCCAGCCGCCACTGGCGTTCTGCACCAGTTGGTTGTCGATGTCGAGCCTGACCCCCTTCGCAGGATCGACCCCTCCTGGGACGAAAAAACTCGACAGCACGTCGTCGAAGGCCGAGCCGTCAGGAGCTGCACCCACCCAGCGCGGGAATACTTCGTCCCCCGCCGCCATGCCTGGATAGCGAATGTAAGTGACCAGCGCAGCGCTACCCAGCTCGTCGAGGTCGATCTCATCATTTGCCGTGAGGCCATCGATGACGGGCTTTTCCAGAGCGAAGGGTGAGGGTGCGGATCTTGATCGGCTCATGCGGGGCTCCTCGGGGCTCAGAATGGTCAGCGCCTGCCTGCTCGGCGTGGGCAACACTGTTGCCATGCCATTGGAACTGCGTTGAGCAAAGTTTCAGCCCGGGGCCCGCCAGCCGCAACTGACAGAATTACTAGGTACACCATGGGGCAAAAGCGCTACCTGTCACTTCTGTCAGGTGCGCAGCAGGCTCGCTTGACTTAGCGTGAAGGCACAGCCCATGGCGTGCCCGTGCCGTGGTCAGACAAGGAGCATCCCTATGAACGAAAGCCAAGAGTTGCCGCCCCCCGTATTGGCCAACCCCGTAATAAACATCCGAGATCGAGTCGACTCAGGTGGCGGGGGAGGTGGAGCGAGCTGTTCCATGCATATGCCGGGAGAAGGTACTGGCACCACCGCTTTGATGGTAATGAGAACCGGCGATTGCGCTGGACTGGCGCCTCGTTTCTGGGAAATCAACTCTTTCGCATCGGCAACCACCATTCTGCTGACCCAGAACAAAGACGGCACCAAGACCAATGCCTCCTTCTGGATCGAACTCAAGACCACCAGGCAGATGGCGGCCTTGAGTGGCGAGGAAGTCGTAGCCCTGAATGCATACGCCAAAAACGACTTTATCGAGTATGGCATCGGCGTGATGGTGGTCGACAAGCACGGCACCATCGCCAGGGACCAGTTGGGCAGCATCCGCGTGACTACCTCGGCAGCCCCCGCATGACCGAGCCCCCCCCCTCAAGTAACCCGGAGGCGAAGATAATGTCTGTGAATTCCAACGCACTCAACTTCATGAGCTTCGTGCAGAACAGCGTCGATCCGCGTACTGGCCAGTACACAATGGCCATAGAGCTGCCCCAGTTGATCGGCAACAACCTGAGCGGCCCGCACCTGCCGCTGCGTCTGAGTTTCAGCCCGATGAACGACAAGGATGCTGGCTTTGGGACCGGCTGGAGCCTGAACCTGACCCAGTTAGCCATAAACACTGGCATGCTCAGCCTGGCCACCGGCGAGAGCTTCAAGGTAGCCGACAACGGCCCCGGCCAGACGCCGGTCATTGCCGAACGCAAGCTCGAAAGCTTTCACCTGCACAATGAAGGCGACCCAAACAAGAAGCTGGTGCGCTACCGCGTGGTACACAAGTCGGGCTTGGTGGAGGTGCTCGAGCCGCATCCAGGCGACCCCGACGTAGCCCTGCCAGTACGCATGCTGGCCCCTTCGGGGCACGGCCTCACCCTGACCTACGACCGCATCAGGCAGAAGACCTGCCTGGTATCGGTGAGCGACGACACCCACCGCCAGTTACTGAGTATCAACCACGACAGCAATAACATGGTGCTGATCACCGTGCACCCCCAGCAGCCGGAAAAGGCAGGCTACATCCTCAAGCGCTCGGGCAACCAGCTGCGAGAGGTCGTGCTACCCACCGACGACCAAGCCTCCTGGAGCTTCCAGTACGCGACATTTGAACGGGCGCTCTGCGTGAGCGAGGTCAAAAACCCCCTTGGTGGCGTCGAACGTATCGTTTACGACGCCAACCCGCACCTGTTACCGCCCGACAGCAACAATATCGTGGGTTCCCTGCCCCGTGTCGCGCGCCACATCGTGGAGCCCCTCGTCGGCCAACCCCAGATGGTTACCCGCTACACCTATACCTCAGGAAACTTCCTCGGTTACGGCGGCAAAGGCGTCACTTGGAGCGAGGATGGCCTGGACAACCTGTACAAGCTGACCGACTACACGTACACCTATGGTTCCACCGCCGAATACGTGCGCCCGGGCCAGGCGGGCGAGTCAGCGGAAGTTCTAGTGCGCAGCGTCGTCCGTTCGTTCAACCGCTTCCACCTGCTGACCAAGCAGGTCACCCTGCAGGACGGCTGCGAAGAAACAGTCAAAACCGTGTATCACGAAATTGAAGGCGTTGCATTCAAGCATCAGCCATCCACACTCCAGTTACCCAAGGCCGTTACCAAGCAGTGGCGCCTCACGTCAGACCCCAGAAAGTTCCGCGAAGAACAGGTCAGCATGCGCTACGACTCATTCGGCAACCTGCTGCAAGAGTCCTTGGCCAACGGAACGCTCAGGGTCTACACCTACTACCCTGCCAAACCCGAAGCCGGCAGTGACTGCCCGGAGGACCCGGAAGGTTTCGTGCGCCAGCTTGAAAGCCTGACCGTATACCCAGCCGTCGTGCCGCTCAAGCCTGACGAGGAGCCTGCACAGCCCGTCCGCCTGCGCTACGGCTACCGCTTCCTACCGGCCCTGCCCCCCAAAAGAGAGGGCGAAAAGCCTCAACCCGGATGGCTGGAACGAAGCGTGGAGCGCATGCTCAAGGTGCAGGAGGAGCCCGCTGGCGGAGAACTTGAAATCCCGCTGCAACTCACCGAACGCGAGCACTACATTACCCCCCAAAATGCGTTGCTGCATGGGCGCATGAATTATCAGACAACCGAATACGGGCCAGGCAAGAGCAGGGACGTCTGGCATTACAAGCTGGAGCAGGACGACGCAGGCACGCCGAACCGGCTGTCGATTACCCAGACCCACACCGTACAGGGTGGCACCCTGCAACGGCGTGTCGAACAGGTCCACAACATCCACACCGCCGGTCTGTTGCAGGAGCAGGACCTTAATGGCGTCATTAGCGGCTACCGATACGACGTGCTCAACCGCCTTGTGGAAGAAACGGTGGCCCCTGACGACCCCAGCAGCAAGGCCTCACGCCGCTACGACTACAAGATGTTGTATGGGGATCAACGTGGCGCGGCCTTGGAAGATGTCATCGACGCCCAGGGCGTGAGGACCCGCACTTACCTTGACGGCGCCAGCCGCCCCCTGCGCCAGCTGCGCATCAGCAGTGATGGCCAAGAATTGCCGGTCCACTACGAGGCCCGCTACGACAGCCTGGGCAACCTGAGCGGCGAAACCTACCTGGACCAGTACCTGGAAAATGCCGCCGAGCGCAGCCTGAAGCTGGACTACAGCTATACCTATGACGGATGGGGCCAGCGTTGCACCGTGCTGCACCCGGATGGCACCCGCGAACACCGGCTGTTCTCGCCATTCGGCGCGAACGGCAACCAGGTCACGACCTGGGTCAGCACCCCCAATGCACCGGATCAAAGACGTGAAGAGCAATTTAGCGAGTACAACCTCTTCGACAAGCCAGTGCACGAATACCGCCTGGACGGGCAGCGTGAGGTAGGTCGGCAGGATTACCGTTACGATGGCCTGGGCCAATGCATCGAACAGACCCTGACCATGGCCGAGTCGGCCCTTGCCCGCATGCCACACCATCACCGGCCGCAGCGGCAGCCGCGTGCAACCCCCACAGCCGTCAAACGCACCACGCGTATGCGCTACGACGTCATGGGCCGCATGTATGAAACGCGCCGGCCCGACGGCAGCGTGTTGCTGCGCCAGTTCGCCGAGAGCAGCATCAATCAGCTGACCACCCTGTTTCAAGTGAGCAACGCCCAAGGACGAGCCACCAAGACTGTTTGCAAGCGCGAGTTCGATGAAATGGAGCGCCTGGCGCGGCTCGACATCGGGCCACGGGTCCAGACCTACCGCTATCAACCCGATACGGAGCTGCTGCTCCAGCACACCACGTACCGCACGGAAGGCAGCGGGCCCGGCCCGGACCGACGGACCCTTACGTATACCTACGACCCCAATCGTACCGTACAGGCACAAAGCATCAAATCGCAGCGCATGCACAAGGGCGGGACGTCGGCAGATAGCATGGCCAACTTCGATTACGACCCAAAGACCGCGAACATCACCAGCGCCACCAATACCGAAGGTTTGCGCAAATATCTGTACACCGACCAGGGCCAACTGGAGGAGGAGCACTGGCAAGATGCCAACGGCAGCAACTACACCTGCAACTATCGATATTCAACGCAGGGGCTCCTGCTGCAACGCGAAACCAGCGATGCCCGTCCCATCGAGCACAGCTACGATGAACACGGCCGCTTGGCCAAAACCCGCCAGGGCCCACTGCAGGCCAACCTTGCCTACAACAGCGCCGGGTTGTTGCACACCACCGACACTGTGGATGACGCCAGCGGTCGGCACCTGCGCTGCGAGCTGTTCTACGATGCCTTGGGGCGGGAGGTAAAACGCACCCTGAGCGTCGATGCTGGCATACCCCACGAGCTGCACCTGGTATGGCGGGACGATGACATGCTGCTGCAGCGCCGGCTTGTACGAAATGGCGAAGAGCTACTCGCAGAGTACTTCGAGTATGACGCGCTCGACCGCCTGGCATTCCACGATAGCTTCGGGCCGAACCTGCCCTGCAATACCAAGGGCCGCGCGATCATCAGCCAGCAGTTCGACTTTGACGAGCTGGACAACCTGACCCGCTGCCGTACATGGTTCGACGATGACAAAGAGGATGATGCCAACTTCCAGTACAAGGACGATGGTAGCTTCCAACTGGCCTCGGTAAACCACACCCTGATTACCGACTACCCTGCCCTACAGCGATTCAGCTATGACGAACTGGGCAACGCGCTGAACGATGAAATGGGCCGACGCCTGGTGTACGACGAGGCCGGGCGCCTACTGGAGGTGCGCGCCGCCGAGGACGATAACAAGGTAGTGGCCAGCTACCGCTACGATGGCCATGACCAGCTGTGCGCAGTACGCAGCGACAGCGGCAGCGAAGTGCAGCGCCGCTACCAGGGTTTGCAGGTAGATAGCACCCTGCAGGACGGCCTGCTGACCCAGTACCTCTACAACGGTGATACAGCCCTGGGCTTGAACCAGTGGAGGGATGGAGCCCTGGTGAGTAGCCGCCTGCTACTCAACGATGGCCAAGGCAGCGTTATCGGAGAGTACGACGGCACCGGCCTGCGCCCGAACCAAGACAAAGAGCTGCGCCCGGCCAGCTACTGCGCCTATGGCGAGCGGCCCGACAACAATGGCCTGGAAACCCTGCTGGCATTCAACGGCGAGTTACGCGAGAAAGCGTTTGGCTGGTACCTGCTGGGCCGCGGCTACCGGGCCTTCAACCCTAGCCTGATGCGCTTCCACAGCCCCGATTCGATGGACCAGGAGATCTCGGGAATCAACCCGTACCTGTACTGCCTGGGCAACCCGATCAACTGGAGCGACCCCACCGGGCACCGTTCGTCCTACGGTTATGGCAAAGAGAACCCGACCGACCGCAGCCCTCACGCGCAGTATGTGGACCCTATCGAACAACCTGAGGCCCCCAAGAGGAATTGGACCAGCTGGATTGGTGTGGCCCTCGGCGTGCTGATCCTGGTCGTTTCGGTGGTAACGACACCCTGGACCGGCGGCAGCAGCCTCGGCGTAGGCATCGGAGTAGCGGGGGCTCTCTTACAGTCGGCGGGCGTCGGGTTTGGCGTGATGGCCGTGCTCGAGGACGATCCCGAGAGAAGTAATATGTTCAGCATGCTGTCATTCGGAGCGGGGACGGTGGGCGGGATGATGAGCTTTGCCGGTGCGGCAATGTTGACGAAGGCCGCGGCGGCCACACAGGCAGCGGCGGCCACAAAGGCAGCGGCGAGTCTTGCGCAGGCGACCAAGCGCATGTTCACTTCGTTCCGGGACACCGCTGCCGGGATCGCCTCGCTCGGTAAGCGAGCGCCAGTAAGCTCAACCGCAGGCTCGTTAGCCTCCTCCAGCACGCCAGCATTGATCCGAAGGGCCAGCGCAACCCCGAGCCTAGGATCCCTTGGCGCAAACGTTTCCAAGAGCGCAACCCCCAGGCCATCGCAATCTGTAGTTACTGAAGGAATAAGTAATGTAGCGGAAGCTGCGGTAACCAATGGCGTCAGTGTTGCTCCCCCCTCATCTCCCGGGAGCGTTTCATCTGTAGACTTGGGCTTCACAGGAGTACAAAAATGGCCCACAGTGCGCCCTGCCCAGGGACTCATTCGCCCCCAACTTTGGTGGATAACACGCCTCTAGCCACTCAACTAAACCTACCGAAGCTTGGCACGACGCCCTCCTTGGGCGTTGTGCCAGCCCTCTAGCCTGCCCGCTTAACCTCGCTGCTCGCACCGATGATTTCTTCCGACCACGGGAAAGAATCCTCCTACATCCAGCCCTACCCCCTTCTCCTACGCTAGCGCCTCGATTCGTGCCCTCATTTCAACCTTTCTGAAGTGCCCGGCAACGTCCACTCCTCGCAACTACTCCGTCCGCCGGTCGCCTTCTGTTGGCAGCGGACAACACCCACCAGGATGTCCAATGCCACAGTTTGAACGACGCAGGCCGCTGCAGCTGTGCCCGCGTTTTAACGCGCTGATGCCAATGGTCGGCAGCACACTGCTGCTCGCAGCAACCAGCGCCGTACAGGCCGCCCCCCAATCCCCCCTGTTCGATGCAGCATTCATGCGTCAGTCCGCCGGCCAGCCCATTGATGCCGGGCATCAGGCACTGCAAGGCCTGGCTGCCAACGCGCCACTGGCGCCAGGGCGCTACCAGGTGGAAGTGGTGGTCAACCTCGTTACCGCCGGTTCCTATGAGCTGGCGCTGCTCCGTGCCCCCCAGGGCAGCGGCCTGCAAGCCTGCCTGACCGCCGACCTTCTACGCGTGCTGGGCCTGCGCGAACAGGCCCTGCGCGAACCGCTGCCGGACGACACCCGCTGCGTAGACCTGCCAAACCTGGTACCCCAGGCACAAGCGCAACTCGACCCCGCGCAACTGCGGCTGAGCCTGTCGATTCCGCAAATCGCCCTGCGCCGCGACCTCGCAGGCAGCGTGCCGATCGAGCAGTGGGACCCGGGCATCAACGCAGCCTTCATCAACTATCAGGCCAACGCCCAGCACAGCAGCCGGCAGAACAGCAGCCGTAGCAGCCAGGACCTGTACCTGAACAGCGGCATCAACCTCGGCGCCTGGCAACTGCGTAGCTCCCAGGCCCTGCGCCAGGGCCTGCAAGGCGAGCGCCGTTGGACCCGCAGCAACACGTACGCTCGGCGCGACCTGCCCGGGTTGCGCGCAAGCCTGACCCTTGGCGAAACCTTCAGCGATGGCGAAGTGTTCCGCAGCCTGCCGTTCACCGGCGCCCTGCTGGCTTCCGAGCACGACATGCTGCCCGACACCTTGCAAAGTTACGCCCCGGTGGTGCGCGGCGTGGCGCAGACCCGGGCGAAGCTTGAGGTACTGCACAACGGCTACCCCATCTACGCCACCTATGTTGCCCCCGGCCCTTACGAAATCGACGACCTGAACCTAGGTGCCGGCCACGGCGAGCTTGAAATCGTCCTGACCGAAGCCGACGGTCAGGTACGGCGCTTCATCCAACCCTACGCCTCGCTCGGCAACCTGCTGCGCGAAGGGGTGTGGCGCTACAACGCAAGCTATGGTCGCTACAAGGGCGCCGAACAACTCGCCAGCCCCGACTTCTGGCAGGCCACCCTGGCCCGTGGCGGGGGCTGGAGTACCACCCTGTACGGCGGCCTGATGGGCAGCGACCATTACCAGGCCGGCGCCATCGGTATCGGCCGCGACCTTGGTAGCCTTGGTGGCGTGTCGTTCGACATCACCCATGCTCGCAGTGACCTGGGCGAGCGCCATGGCAAGGTGACAGGCAACAGCTTCGCCGCCCGCTATGGCAAGAGTTTCAGCAGCAACACCAGCCTGCGCTTTGCCGGCTACCGCTATTCCACCGAGGGCTACCGCGACTTCGACGAGGTGATCCAGCAACGCCACGATGCCAGCGGTTTCATGGGCAACCGCCGCAGCCGCCTGGAGGCCTCGGTGTACCAGAACTTCACTGGCAGCGGTTCGCTGAGCCTGACCCTGACCCAAGACG
Source organism: Pseudomonas farsensis (assembly GCF_014268805.2). Classification (GTDB taxonomy): domain Bacteria; phylum Pseudomonadota; class Gammaproteobacteria; order Pseudomonadales; family Pseudomonadaceae; genus Aquipseudomonas; species Aquipseudomonas farsensis. The sequence continues at coordinate 874,934 of NZ_JABWRF020000001.1, read as the reverse complement.
ACTACTGGAACAGCAGCTACCAGCGACGCCAGTACCAGGCTCAGTACAACACCCGTTTCGGCCAGTTGGGTGTCAACCTGTTCGCCTCTCAGGCGCTGAGTAGCCAGCAAGGGCCAAGCCGGGTTTTCGGGGTGAGCCTGTCGCTGCCCCTGGACTCGCCACGCTACCGCACTGCCACCTTCGATATGCAGCATTCCAACGGCGCCTCCAGCCAGCGTGCGAGCCTGGGCGGCGATTTGCTGGACAACCGTTTGAACTACCGTGTTTCGGCCAACCGCGACCAGCAGCGGCGCACCAGCGGCGCCGTGTCGTTAGGCTATCAGGGCGAACTGGCCAGCCTGGGCGCCGGCTACACACAGGGCGCCGATTTTCGCAGCGTCTCGCTCAACGCCAGCGGCACGCTGCTGGCCCACAGCCAGGGCCTGACGCTGGGCAACTACCTTGGTGAAACCGCGGCGCTGGTGCATGTGCCCGGGGTCGAGGGTGTGGGCGTACAGAACGCTGGCAAAGCTCGCACCAACGCTCAGGGTTACCTGCTAGTGCCTTACCTGCGCCCCTACCGCAACAACACCCTGATCCTCGACACCGACGACCTTGGCCCCGATGCCCTGATCGAAACCGGCACGTTGCAGCTAGTGCCGCTGCGCGGCGCCATCGTCAAGGCCACCTTCGCGGCACGCAAGGTCACGCGCCTGGTGCTGACCCTGATGCAGGCTGATGGCCGGCCCCTGCCGTTCGGCGCCACGGTCAAGGATGAACAGGGCCAGACCCTTGCCGTGGTCGGCCAGGCGGGCCAGGCACTGGTCGCCATCGACGCCTCAGAGCAAGCCCTGCGGGTGGACTGGCACGACCAACGGCCCCAGCAATGTGCGTTCGACATTGATGTTGCCCACATGCGCCAGGACGGCGGTTACCACCTGCAGACCCTGCATTGCCAACCCCGATGACCATCACGCCCGCCATGCGGGCCTTTGCCTGGATATTTCTGCGATGCCCTGTTATTTCCACCCCAGTATGTGCCGTGCGGCACTGGCTGCCGGGGCCCTGCTGCTTGCCCTCACACCCCACGCTCAAGCCCATTGCGAGTTTCAGTCAGGGCACTCAGGGCAGATCAGTTTCGCCATGGACATGGGCACCCTGTGGATGCCCCGCGACCTGCCCGACGGCCAGGAAATCGCATCGGTCGAGAAAGCGGTCTCCAGCCCCAACAAGGCGAACTGTTTCTACGAGGCAATACGTGAAGTCCGGGCAGAACTGATCAACACAGCGCCTATGGTGCTGCATTCACTCCCCGCGACGCGCAACCGCAGCATGCAATACCCAATTCTGCAGACCCGCGTACCCGGTATCGGGGTCACCATCGCGCTAGGTACCCCCTACGACGGGGCATTGGTGGCTAACAGCAACCGCTTCATTGCCGACCCTGGCACCCTGACGGCAATCCCGTATCGCGGCGGTTTGCGCAGGCAGACCGTGTTCGCCACGCAAATGGGGGACATGCGTGTCAAGCTCACCTTGGTCAAGACCGGCCCGATCGCTCCGGGCCCACAAACCATCGACGAAGAACTCTTCCATGGCATCCTTGACCAGATGGGCAAGGTACTGGACTTCCGGCTCAAGACCACGGTCAATCATGCCCAGTGCAGTCTGCGTGCCGATGCGGTGAGTGCCGACCCGGTGCAACTGGGCGACTACAGCCTGACCGACTTCCCCGCGCCACCCGGCAACGCCCGCACGGTGCCATTCCACATCCGCCTGAATGACTGCCAGGACGACAGCAACGCCAGCGCCGCCACGGCCTACATCCGCCTCGACGGCATCCGCGGTTCGGCACCCGTGGACCGAGCCCTCGGGGTGTTCAGCCTGACCAGCAACTCCACGGCCACCGGTATTGGTATACAGATGCAGCGGGCCGACGGCACGCCCATGCCTCTGGAACAAGAGGTGCCGGTCAAGCGGCTGAACATCGGCATCACCCAGCTGGACTTCCAGGCGCGCTTCTACCAGACGGCGGCCAAGGTAACCCCTGGCCTTGCCGAAGGTGCGCTGAATTTCACTGTCAGCTACCAGTAAGCTGGGCGCCCTGGCATCTGAAAAACCTTCCAGATGCCAGGGCGCAAGTGCTCTATTACCGCAGCGTCGAATAAGCCCGGCGCCAACCGGCGCAAATCCGCTAACAGTGCAGGCAGGCACTTTTCGAACGGCAAAAAAAAACGCCACTCGAAGAGTGGCGTTTTCTATGTTTGGAGCGGGAAACGAGACTCGAACTCGCGACCCCGACCTTGGCAAGGTCGTGCTCTACCAACTGAGCTATTCCCGCAAGATGAAGCGTTGCTGCATTGGGCGTGAAGCGCCGTAAGGCCTTCACCACCTGTACCGCCAAAGGCGATAACCGTGTAACTGGAGCGGGAAACGAGACTCGAACTCGCGACCCCGACCTTGGCAAGGTCGTGCTCTACCAACTGAGCTATTCCCGCAATATGGCGTCCCCTAGGGGACTCGAACCCCTGTTACCGCCGTGAAAGGGCGGTGTCCTAGGCCACTAGACGAAGGGGACATACCCGACGCTTGGTAGCGTACCAAGTTATGAACCTCACGATTCAGCCTGGATTTTCTTTTCCTGCCCTGCCGAAGCAGTGCCGGAGAAACTGGAGCGGGAAACGAGACTCGAACTCGCGACCCCGACCTTGGCAAGGTCGTGCTCTACCAACTGAGCTATTCCCGCAATGGCGTCCCCTAGGGGACTCGAACCCCTGTTACCGCCGTGAAAGGGCGGTGTCCTAGGCCACTAGACGAAGGGGACACGCTACAACATTCACTACCTGAAGCGTTCGGCTGTGTGCTTTACGCTGCAAGTGGCGCGCATTCTATGGATGGCTCGACAAAGCGTCAAGCCCTTTATCAAAATTTATTTAAATCAATGACTTCCCGTTCGACAGATGGCGGGTAGAGCATGCGTCCGGGGTTTGACGTTGCTTTTCTGGCGCCGCCTCGGCAAGCTCACGGCAATGTGCCAGCACCGAATCATAGTTGCAGATCGGCCAGCCATTGCCGATACGTATAAAAGGCAAGGCACGATCCGCTGGGCAGCACTGTTCGCCCCCCGGCGAACTCACTACACTCTTGCCAGGTGCAAAACTTTTTCATGATGAGGCGTTAACGGTGACACCACTACTGATCACCCTGCTTGTCGTTGCGGGTATCGCATTGCTGATCGTGATCGGCTACCTCAACAACATGGTCGAAAACGGCAAGCTCGAACGGGCACGCCTGAAGGTCGAGCTGGCAGACCGGCTGCGCCGCTGCGGCGAGATCAGCGAGACCTTCCCCGGCCAGTTCATGACCCCCGCCCTCAAGCTGCTGCTGACGCGCCTGGAGCTGAACCTCAATCAGCGCCAGCTGGCAATCGACAAGCACAGTGCAGCCCTGAAAACGCGCATCGCCGAACTCGACGGCCTGATCGCCAAGGGCGACAAGTTGCCGGTCAACAACCCACCGGCGCCGATCACCACCGAGGTCAAGGCCAAGGATGTGCGCTTTTTGCTCGAACTGCTGCATAACCAGATCGTGCGCGCCACCCAGGAGGGCTTCCTGAACACCAACGAGGGCAAGTACTGGGTCAAGGAAATCCGCCACATCCTGGTGTTGCTGCATATCGAGTTCTTCAACAACCTCGGCCAGCAAGCCCTGCAGCAGAACCAGCCGGGCCAGGCGCGCCTTGCCTTCGAACGCGGCGTGCAATACCTGCGCAAGCAACCCGAGCCCAAGCAGTATGAAGAGCAGTTGACCTACATGGAAAAACTGCTGGCACGCTCCAACGCCCAGGTGCTGGACCAAATGGAGCCTGCCGAGAACGACCAGAACGCGCTGACCGAAGGGCTGAAGACCGACGAAGAAGAAACCTGGAAAAAGCGGGTTATCTACGACTGAGTCAAGCCCGCCACATCGGCTAAGCGCAATTCTGCACCGGCCTCATCGCAGGCTGTCGCCAGCTCCCACAGTGACTGCGTCAGCAGCGATAGTGGTGCTTGGCCCGACGCCTGTGGGAGATCACCCAGCCCTTCCGGGCTGCGCTGTCGCGCAGAGAACTGGGCACCGTGGGAGCGGGCTTGCCCCGCGATGCGATGCTGGCAGTGCTATCGCTATCGCGGGGCAAGCCCGCTCCCACGTTTCGATGTAAATCAGTCAGTTAGCGTTTGTTCTATGAGAGCTGGCGACAGCCTGCGATGAGGCCATAACAGGTTTGCACAAAACCATAGAGCCTCCCACAGAGCAGGCAACGCAATACAAGTAAGGGGCCGTTATCCGGCCCCTTCTTCATTTCAGCAGTCGGTCAATTCCAGAAAGACCGCCGCCAAACGCTCCAGCCCTGTCTGGTCCGCTTCACTGAAGCGGCCGACCTTGGGGCTGTCCAAGTCAAGTACGCCGATCAAGCGGCCGTCCTTCAGCAGCGGGATCACCAGCTCGCTGTTCGACGCACTGTCACAGGCGATATGCCCCGGGAAAGCATGCACATCTTCAACCCGCTGGGTCACCCGCGTGGCCGCCGCCGCCCCGCATACGCCCCTGCCGAACGGAATACGCACACAAGCCACCTGCCCCTGGAATGGGCCCAGCACTAACTGTTCGTTGCGGTTCAGGTAGAAACCCGCCCAATTCAGGTCGTCGACCTGGTTATACAAAAAAGCTGAAAACTGCGCGGCATTGGCAATGAAGTCGCGCTCATCGGCGAACAATGCCTGCACTTGCGCAGCCAGCAGGTCGTAGCCATCGAGGCCTTTACCACTGGCGTTGAGGTCGATCATTTATTTCTGCTCCAGCAATTGCAGCCCGACCCAGTAGCGGGCGAACTGATAGGCACAGCGGCCATTACGGTTGCCGCGCCCGGTAGCCCAGCGCACGGCGAGTATTTCGAGTGCTTCGGTACGTTCCCAGGCAAGCCCGGCCGGGCGCGCCAACTGGCCTATCCAGTGCTCGACAACATTCAGGAAGTGTTCTTGGCTGAACGGGTAGAACGACAGCCACAGGCCAAACCGGTCGGACAAGGCAATCTTGTCTTCTACCGCTTCATTGGGGTGCAGCTCGCCGTCGACCATCTTCCAGTTTTCGTTGTCGCTCTGTTTTTCTGGCACCAGGTGGCGGCGGTTGGAGGTGGCGTACAGCAGCACGTTATCAGGCGCCTGTTCAAGCGAGCCATCGAGCACGCTCTTGAGCACGCGGTAGTCGCCCTCCCCGGCTTCGAACGACAAGTCGTCGCAAAACAGAATGAAGCGCTGCGGCAGTTTTTGCAGTTGCTCGACCACCCGCGGCAGGTCGGCCAGGTGATCGCGCTCGATTTCGATCAGGCGCAAGCCGGCGCCGGCGTGCTCGGCCAGCAAGGCACGCACCAACGACGATTTGCCGGTACCACGCGAGCCCCACAGCAGCGCGTGGTTGGCCGGCAGGCCGTTGATGAACTGGTGGGTATTGCGGCCGAGCTGTTCGCACTGTTTGTCGACGCCGATCAGGTCGGACAAGCGCATGTCCAGGCTGACCTCAAGGGGCAGCAGGTAACCGCTGCGGCCATCACGCTGCCAACGGGCGGCAAGGGTTTGCGACCAGTCGATGTGCGGGCGTGGCGCAGGCAGCAAAGGCTCCAGGCGCGCCAGTACCGATTCGGCGCGGTCGAGAAAAGCGATGAGGCGGGGTTCCATTGAGGCTCCTGAAGTGAACAGCTTTACGCCAGTAGCGGGGGCTGATCGGCTATGCTTGCGCAGCGCACGGAGCAAACCACTGGCTTGGGGCCCATGGATATAAAGTTCACCAATCGTCTGTCATACAAGCAAGCCCGATTGACAGTCCTGGTCGGCTTCATCCTGGGAACATTGCTCAGCCTTATCCAGATCGGCATCGATTATGCCAGCGAAGACGCGTCCATCAACCGTGAAATTCGCACGCTGCTGAAGATCAGCCACGACACCGCCTCGCGCATTGCCTACAACATCGACACCGAACTTGCCCAAGAGCTCACCGGCGGCCTGCTCAAGTCACCGGCGCTGATCCGCGCCCGGCTGATCGACAACAACGACACCGTGCTGGCCGATGTCCAGCGCCCGCGCCTGGAAAGCCGCTACCGGCCGCTGTCTGACTTTCTGTTCGGTGAGCAGCGCCAGTTCCAGGACCGCCTGTACCTGGCGCACCTGCCTGGCGAGTACCTCGGCACGCTGTACCTGGACGTCGACACCTATGCCTTCGGCGGGCGTTTTCTCGACCGCGCCGGCATCACCCTGTTCAACGGTTTTGCCCGCAGCCTGGTGCTCACCGGCATCCTGCTTGGGCTGTTCTACCTGATGCTGACCAAGCCCTTGGTGACGGTCATCGGCGCCCTCAGTGGTGGCGATGCACGCGTACCTAGGCAAACCCGCGTCGAGTGCCCGAGCGGCCACGAGAACGACGAGATCGGCGTGCTGGTCAAAGTCGCCAACCAGCAATTTGTCAGCATGGCCACCGAGATCCAGCAGCGGCGCAATGCAGAAAACCGGCTGACCCAGTACCTGAATGAACTCGAAGACATCGTCTCGGCGCGCACCGACGAGCTCAAAGCCATCAACCACCGCCTGAGCCAGTCCAACCAGGAACTCGAAGATGCCCGCCAGCGCGCCCTGGACATGGCCCATGCGCGCGCAGCGTTTCTGGCCAACATGAGCCACGAGATCCGCACCCCACTCAATGGCATGCTGGGCATGATCGCCCTGGCCGTGGACGGCCCGCTGGCCGCCGAGCAGCGCCAGCAGCTGGCGATTGCCCACGATTCGGGCAAGGTGCTGGTCGAGTTGCTCAACGATATTCTCGACCTGTCCAAGTTCGACGCCGGCCAGCTTGAACTCGAACGCATCCCCTTTGACCTCGGGGCGATGGTGGAGGACACCGCCAACCTGCTGTCGCAGAACGCTGCCGCCAGCGTGGAGCTGACCTGCCTGATTGATGCCGACTTCCCCAGCAGCGTGCTCGGCGACCCCACGCGGGTGCGCCAAATTGTCAGCAACCTGCTGTCCAATGCGCTCAAGTTCACCCGCTTCGGCCGGGTGGACATCCGCCTGCACAGCATCGTCGGCGGGGTACGCATCGAAGTCAGCGACACTGGCATCGGCATCCCCGAGGACGCGCAAGCGCGGATCTTCCAGCCTTTCACCCAGGCTGGGGCCGGCATCACCCGCCAGTTCGGCGGCACCGGGCTGGGCCTGGCGCTGACGCGCAACCTGTGCAAGGCCATGCAGGGTCACCTGCACATCCAGTCGCGAAGCGGCTTCGGCAGCTGCTTCAGCGCCGACCTGCCGCTGCCGCCACACACCGAGGCAATTGCACCTGCGCCATTGGTCGGGCGCGTGATTTCGCTGGGCAACAGCACAAGCGGCCTGACCGAACTGCTGCAGACGCTGCTGCCCCGCTGGGGGCTTGAGCATGCACATTTCGACAGCGCCGCCGACATCATCGGCGCAGCCCCTGACCTGCTGATAACCGATGACCTGGAGCAGGTGCTGCAACTGCGCCCAGCCATCGCCGCGCCGATCCTGCTGGCCACCGCCTATGGCAGTTTTCTGCCAAGCGAGCAGACAGCGCAACTGGCGCCGCTGTATCAACTGGCCCGGCCATTGGCCCGCAACGCCCTGTACCAGACCCTGCGCCGCACGCTGCTGGGCGAGCCGAGCTTGGCCTTGCCGAGCCCAGCCCCCGGCGAGCAGCCACTGCGCGCGCGCATTTTGCTGGTCGAGGACAACCCAGTGAACCAGATGGTCGCCAAAGGCATGCTGATCAAACTGGGCTGCCAGGTGCAGATCGCCGCCCAAGGCGCAGAAGCCTTGGAGTGCCTGGAGCGCGAGTGCTTCGACATGGTGCTGATGGACTGCAACATGCCAGTGATGGATGGCTATGAGGCCAGCCGGCGCATCCGCCAGGGCGGGCGCTGGCCCGACCTGCCCATCGTCGCCCTGACCGCCAACGCCATGCCCGAAGAGCGTGAGCGTTGCCGCGCCGCCGGCATGAACGACTACCTGGCCAAGCCGTTTCGGCGCGAAGAGCTACTGGCGCTGATCGAGCACTGGGTGCCGATCAGCGGCTGAGCAGGCGTTCGATATCGGCCTTGAGTGCCTGCGGCTTGGTCGCTGGCGCATAGCGGGTGACCTTGCCGGTGGCCGGGTCGAAGAGGAACTTGGTGAAGTTCCACTTGATCTTCTGCGTGCCCAGCACGCCTGGGGCGCGGCGCTTGAGCTCGGCAAACAGCGGATGAGCCGCAGGGCCATTGACCTCGACCTTGCGAAACAGTGGAAACGTCACGCCGAAGTTGAGCTCGCAGAACTGCGCGATTTCCCGCGCATCCCCTGGTTCCTGCTTGCCGAACTGGTTGCAGGGGAAACCCAACACCACCAGGCCCTGGCCCTGATACTGCTGCCACAGCCCTTCCAGGCCTTGGTACTGCGGGGTAAAACCGCACTGGCTGGCGGTATTGACCACAAGCAGCGCCTTGCCAGCAAAGTCGGCGAGGGTCTTGTGCTCCCCGCCAAGGGTAATGCAGGGGGTGTCCAGCAGTGCATCGGCCATGGGCGCTCTCCAGATTAGTCGCGGGGTTTGAAATCCAGGCACACCGAGTTGATGCAGTAGCGCAAGCCAGTCGGCGGCGGGCCATCGGGGAACACATGGCCCAGGTGCGCGTCGCACTGCGCGCAGGTGACTTCGGTGCGGATCATGCCGTGGGAGGTATCGCGGATCTCGATCATCGCGCTTTGATCAAGCGGCGCGTAGAAGCTTGGCCAGCCGCAGCCGGAGTCGAACTTGGTGTGGGCGTCGAACAACGCAAGGTCGCAGCAGATGCAGTGATACACGCCGTCGCGGCGCTCGCTGTTGTACTTGCCACTGAACGGCCGTTCCGTGCCCTTCAGGCGGCACACCTGGTATTGCTCGGGGTCGAGCATGGCGCGCCACTCGTCCAGTGTCTTGTCGATCTTTTGCATAAGCACCTCGGCAGGCTGAATTTCACCTCGCGCCGGCTTTTCCCTGGCGCGGGTGGCACGTATATTAGTTGGCTTCGTGCGCAAGGGGCCAAGTCTGGCATCCGCGCCCCGCCCTTTCAAACCTTTAGACGGCGGCGCGCCGCGTATTCTCAATCGGGATCTCATCATGCAGTTCAGCAAATCGAACAAGCTCGCCAATGTCTGCTACGACATTCGCGGCCCAGTGCTCAAGCACGCCAAACGCCTGGAAGAGGAAGGCCATCGCATCCTCAAGCTGAACATCGGCAACCCGGCACCGTTTGGTTTCGAGGCGCCGGACGAAATCCTCCAGGACGTCATCCGCAACCTGCCCACCGCCCAGGGCTACAGCGACTCCAAAGGCCTGTTCAGTGCGCGCAAGGCGGTCATGCAGTACTGCCAGCAGAAGCAGATCGAAGGCGTCGGCATCGAGGACATCTACCTGGGCAACGGCGTCTCCGAGCTGATCGTGATGTCGATGCAGGCGCTGCTCAACAACGGTGACGAGGTGCTGATCCCGGCGCCTGACTACCCGCTGTGGACCGCCGCGGTGAGCCTGGCTGGCGGCAAGCCGGTGCACTACCTGTGCGACGAGCAGGCCGACTGGTTCCCCGACCTCGACGACATCAAGGCCAAGATCACCCCGAACACCAAGGCCCTGGTGATCATCAACCCGAACAACCCGACGGGCGCTGTGTACTCCACCGAGCTGCTGCTGGGCATGCTCGAGCTGGCCCGCCAGCACAACCTGGTAGTGTTCTCCGACGAGATCTACGACAAGATTCTCTACGACGAAGCCGTGCACATCAGCACCGCCTCCCTGGCCCCCGACCTGCTGTGCCTGACCTTCAACGGGCTGTCCAAGTCTTACCGGGTGGCGGGCTTCCGTTCCGGCTGGCTGATCATCTCCGGGCCCAAGCACAACGCGCAAAGCTATATCGAAGGCATCGACATGCTGGCCAACATGCGCCTGTGCGCCAACGTGCCGGCCCAGCACGCCATCCAGACCGCACTGGGCGGTTACCAGAGCATCAACGACCTGGTGCTGCCGCCAGGGCGCCTGCTGGAGCAGCGCAACCGCACCTACGAGCTGCTCAACGACATCCCGGGCGTCAGTTGCGTCAAGCCGATGGGCGCGCTGTATGCGTTCCCGCGGATCGACCCCAAGGTCTGCCCAATCTTCAACGACGAGAAGTTCGCCCTTGACCTGTTACTGTCCGAGAAGCTGCTGATTGTTCAGGGCACCGCGTTCAACTGGCCGTGGCCAGACCACTTCCGCGTGGTCACCCTGCCGCGTGTAGACGACCTCGAGCAGGCCATCGGCCGCATCGGCAACTTCCTGCGCACATACTCGCAGTAACGGTTGCCGTTATCGCAAGCTGCCGCTGCCGATGTTGTGCAAACGGGCGGCAGCCTGCGATAGCCGGGGTTATTCTTACATCCTGCAACGCTCTATCCCACAGCCGCTTCAGCATCCTCTGCCATACTCCTCGCGTACACAGTTTGAAATAGTCCCCCGATTGAATCGGCGGCACCTCCCCCTTATATACCCCCGCAGCAAGCAACAATTTCATCCGTCAGGAGATCGTCAAAACCATGATGCGCATTCTGCTGTTTCTAGCCACCAACCTTGCGGTGGTGCTGGTTGCAAGCATTACCCTGAGCCTGTTCGGTTTCAACGGGTTCATGGCTGCCAACGGGGTCAACCTCGACCTTGGCAAGCTGCTGGTGTTCTGCGCCGTGTTCGGTTTCGCCGGTTCCCTGGTCTCGCTGTTCATCTCCAAGTGGATGGCGAAGATGAGCACCGGTACGCAGATCATTACCCAGCCACGCACCCGCCATGAGCAATGGCTGCTGCAGACCGTCGAGCAGCTATCCCGCGAAGCCGGCATCAAGATGCCCGAGGTGGGTATTTTCCCGGCCTACGAGGCCAACGCCTTCGCCACCGGCTGGAACCGCAACGATGCCTTGGTAGCGGTATCGCAAGGTTTGCTCGAGCGGTTTTCGCCCGATGAAGTGCGGGCGGTGCTGGCCCACGAGATCGGCCACGTGGCCAACGGCGACATGGTCACCATGGCGCTGGTGCAGGGTGTGGTGAACACATTCGTGATGTTCTTTGCCCGCATCATCGGCAACTTCGTCGACCGGGTTATCTTCAAGAACGAAAACGGCCACGGCATCGCCTACTTCGTCGCCACCATCGTCGCGGAACTTGTGCTTGGCATTCTGGCCAGCATCATCGTCATGTGGTTCTCGCGCCGCCGCGAGTTCCGCGCCGACGAAGCCGGTGCACAGCTGGCCGGCACGGGCGCGATGATCGGCGCCTTGCAGCGCCTGCGCTCGGAACAGGGCTTGCCGGTCCATATGCCAGACACCCTGAAGGCCTTCGGTATCAATGGCGGCCTGAAGCAGGGCCTGGCCGGTCTGCTGATGAGCCACCCGCCGCTGGAAGAGCGCATCGACGCACTGCGTCGTCGCGGTTGATTGCAACGCCCCTGTAGGAGCGGCCTCGTGCCGCTCCTGCACAGGCTCAGCGTTGTAGCAGGTAGGCTCGCTCGATCAAGCTGCCAACGCCTGCCTTCTGGTACTTCGGGCTTGTGTCGATAATCTGCTGCGCTTCAACCTCCTGCACCTGCCACTGTGCAAAGCCGCTGCGCACTTCATCATCTGCCACGGCAAATGGCGGGCCGTCGAGCAGCGCCTGGTCGTAGTCAAGCGTCACCAGCAAGCCTTTGCAGGCAGGCAGCAGCTCGTCAAGCAACGCCATATAGCGCTGGCGCATTGCCAATGGCAGCGCGATCAGCGCAGCGCGGTCGTAAAGTGCAGTGCAGCCGGCCACATCCTTCGCACGCAGCGCAAAAATATCCCCGCACCACACCTCAAGCCCACCACTGCGCCACACCTCGAATGCACCTTGGCGGGTCACTTCAGGCGCAAGCCCATTTTCGCTGAACAAACTCTTCACCGCCTGGGCCGATAGCTCCACACCCAGCACCCGATGGCCCTGGCCCGCCAGCCAGAGCAGATCCAGGCTCTTGCCACACAGCGGCACCAGAACACGGGCAGCGGGTTCCAGGCCCAAAGTGGGCCAATGGGTTTGCAGATAAGGGTTGACCTGGGGCTGGTGAAAGCCGATCTGATTGTCCGCCCATCGCTTGTGCCAGAACGTCGACTCCATGATTTCTCCAGTTTTTTCGATAAATAGCCGTAAAAACTTATATTGGAACTCGATCATCGCCTGATCGAAGATGACTGCATCTTAACCTTCGGGACCCCTGCCATGCTGCCAAGCCTGTTCATTTCCCACGGATCGCCCATGCTCGCCTTGCAGCCCGGCGCCAGCGGGCCGGCACTGGCCGGGCTGGCCAACGCCCTGCCCCGGCCCAAGGCGGTCGTGCTGGTGTCGGCGCATTGGGAAAGCCGCGACCTGCTAGTGATGAGCAACCCACAACCGGCTACCTGGCACGATTTCGGCGGTTTCCCACAGGCGCTTTACGCGGTGCAATACCCAGCGCCAGGAGCGCCTGCGCTGGCGCAACGCGTCGCCGACCTGCTCGGGGCCAAGCTCGACGCCCAGCGCCCGTTCGACCACGGTAGCTGGGTGCCGCTGTCGCTGATGTACCCGCAGGCTGAAATCCCGGTCATTCAGGTGTCGCTGCCCAGCCAAGCGGGCCCCGCACTGCAGTTAAAGGTGGGTGCTGCGCTGGCCGCCTTGCGCGGCGAAGGCATTCTGTTGATCGGCTCGGGCAGTATCACCCACAACCTGGGCGAACTGGACTGGCACGCAGGGCCCGACACCATCGAGCCGTGGGCACTGGCGTTTCGCGATTGGGTGGTGGAAAAGCTGCAAGCCGATGACCGCCAGGCGCTGCTGGAATACCGCCAGCAGGCGCCGTTTGCGGTGCGCAGTCACCCGAGCGATGAGCACTTGCTGCCGCTGTTTTTTGCCCTGGGGGCGGGAGAGCGGTTCAGCATCGTCCACCAGGGGTTCACCCTGGGGGCGTTGGGGATGGACATCTACCGGTTCGACTGAAGGACGCCATCGCGGCATGGCGCGGTCTTTGTAGGAGCGGCCTTGTGTCGCGAAAGGGCCGCAGAGCGGCCCCGGCGAGCCAAGCCTTGATGCAGGAACCTTGGGGCCGCTCTGCGCCCCTTTCGCGACACAAGGCCGCTCCTACACACTCAAAAGCGACTTGCCTGAAACTGAGGCTCGCCGCGCAAAAAAAACCCAGACCGAAGTCTGGGTTTTTTATTGCCGCGCCAGGATCAATCCTCGCGGTAGCGACGCAGCTTCAGCTGCTTGCCGGCTACGCGGGTGTCCTTGAGCTTGGTCAGCAGACGCTCGAGGCCATCTTCTGGCAGCTCGACCAGGCTGAAGCTGTCACGGACCTGGATCCGGCCGATAGCATCACGCGCCAGGCCACCTTCGTTGAGGATTGCACCCAACAGGTTCTTGGCAGCGATGCCATCACGGGCACCCAGGGCAGTACGGCAACGCACACGGCCTTCGGCCAGTGGCATTGGCGCGCGACGCTCACGGTCACCGCTACGCTCGGTACGCTCACCACGGTCGCTACGCTCGGTGCGCTCGCCAGTACGCTCACGCGGACCGGTGGTTGGCACCAGCGGCTGCTCACGCTCGACCGAAGCCAAGTCCAGAGCCTGGCCGTTGGTGGCCTTGCGCAGCAGGGCCGAAGCCAGGGCGCGGGCACTGCAGCCCAGGTCGGCGGTCAGACGGTCGAACAGCTCGCCGTGGCTGGCTTCGGACTCGGCAACCAGCGGTGCCAGGCTCTTGGTCAGCTTCTTGATGCGCGCGTCCAGCACGGCTTGTGGGCCAGGCAGGCGGGCTTCGGCAACTTTCTGGCCGGTAACACGCTCGATGACCTGCAGCATGCGGCGCTCACGCGGGGTAACCAGCAGCAGTGCGCGGCCTTCGCGACCGGCACGGCCGGTACGGCCGATACGGTGCACGTAGGACTCTGGGTCGTACGGCATGTCGACGTTGAACACGTGGGTGATACGCGGCACGTCCAGACCACGGGCAGCGACGTCGGTGGCGACGACGATGTCCAGGCGGCCATCCTTGAGCGATTCGATCACGCGCTCACGCTGGTTCTGGGCGATGTCACCGTTCAGCGCAGCCGCTTTGTAGCCCTTGGCTTCCAGCGCGGCGGCCAGGTCCAGGGTGGCTTGCTTGGTACGCACGAAGGCGATCAGCGCGTCGAACTCTTCGACTTCCAGCAGACGCAGCACAGCCGGGATCTTCTGGTCGGCGTGGACCATCAGGTGGGCCTGCTCGATCGCGGTAACGGTCTGGGTCTTGGTCTGGATCTTGACGTGCTTCGGTTCACGCAGGTGACGCTCGGCGATCGAACGGATCGACGACGGCAGGGTTGCGGAGAACAGCACGGTCTGACGGGTGGCCGGGATGGCGTCGAAGATGACTTCGAGGTCGTCCATGAAGCCGAGCTTGAGCATCTCGTCCGCTTCGTCCAGTACCAGGTACTGCACGGTAGACAGGACTTTTTCGTCGCGGCGCAGGTGGTCGCACAGGCGGCCCGGAGTGGCCACGACGATTTGTGCGCCGTTACGAATGGCGCGCAGTTGTGGGCCCATCGGGGCACCACCGTAGACAGCCACCACGTTAACGCCCGGCATCTGCTTGGCGTAGGTTTCGAAAGCGGTAGCAACTTGCAGCGCCAACTCACGGGTTGGCGCAAGGATCAGGGCTTGCGGTTCGCGCTTGCTCACATCGATCTTGTTGAGGATCGGCAGGGCGAAGGCAGCGGTCTTGCCGGTGCCAGTCTGCGCCTGGCCGATCATGTCGTGACCGGCGAGGATGATCGGGATCGATTGATGCTGAATGGCCGAAGGTTCTTCGTAGCCTGTGGCCAGCACAGCAGCAACGATATTCGGATTAAGATCGAGAGCGGCGAATCCGCCGGTTTCCTGGGTCATGGGTCTGCCTCTAGAGTGCATCCGCAAAGACCCATGCTCCAAAACTGCACATGCCTTGAAAGACCAGAAGGTCACCCAGGCAGTTTTGGCGGCGGGGATTTGCGAAAACGATTGAAATAATGAACGTGTGAGAGGGTCCGCCTAGCGGACATGCAGCCGAAGCTGGATTCGGAGGATTTGCACCACCTGATTTGCGGCCCGCTAAAAGACCGGCGCGTACTATATACGAATTTGCTGATTACCGTGAGAAATATTTCAGCGAGAAGGGGCAGTATGTTGCCATCCGCCCACATAGGCTGAAACGTTTCCTTCAAAGGCCTCATCGCAGGCTATCGCCAGCTCCCACACGAATTGAGCCAGCCCCCACTATCGCAGCTGACGCAGCCCTTGCAGGAGCTGGCGATAGCCTGCGATGGGGCCAGAACAGGCTGCTCCCTCTGCGTCTCAACTGGCCGGCCTGACGTCCTTGATCAAATATTCCAGCGAATACCCCAGCCGCGAGGCAAGCGCCTCGGCCCGTGCCCGCAGCCCGTCAATGTCGAGGTGCTGATCCAGATCGGACGGCACCAGCAGGATCACGTTGCCCTCCTTGACCGGCAGTTCCCAGTAATGGCGATGGTACAACCCGCGCAACAGCGCGGCCCCCAGCGGCCGGCCATCATCGCCAGCCCACTGGTTGATCACCAGCCAGCCGCCGGGGTTGAGCTTCTTCTGGCAATCGCCGAGGAATGTCCAGGCCAGGTGCCCGACACCGGGGCCATGGTCGGTATAGAGGTCGACGAACACCAGGTCGGCCTGTTCGGCAGTGGGCAGCAACTCGAGGGCATCGCCAATGCGCACATACAAACGCGGGTCGTCATCCAGGCCCATGTACTGCATGGCCAGGCGCGGCACATCGGCACGCAGCTCGATGGCCTCGACGTCATCCAGCGGCAGGTACTTCAGGCACGCCTGGGTCAGGGTACCGGCTCCAAGGCCCAGAAACAGAGCGGTTTCCGGCGCAGAATGGCACAGCGCGCCGACCAGCATGGCACGGGTGTAGTCGTATTCGAGCCAGCTGGGGTCGGCAGTGAAGGTGCAGCTCTGCTCGATGGCATCGCCGAACTCGAGAAAGCGGTAGTCCTCGACCTCATACACGCTGATTACCCCGAATGCATCCTCGACCCGCGCCAGCAGCCGCTCGCCCCGCTCCGTTGCCATCTGCTCCACCCTGCGCAAAAACGCGCATTGTCCGCCAATGCCAGTGGTGCAACAAGCGCCCCAGCGGCTGTACCATGGCTGCACGCCTGAACGACAACCGATAATAGAGCCTGTGATGACCCGACCCTGGAGCCCTGATAGCTGGCGCGCGCTGCCCATCCAGCAGCAACCCGCCTACCCCGACGCCGCGCACCTGCTCAAAGTCGAGCAGACCCTGGCCAGCTACCCACCTCTGGTGTTCGCCGGCGAAGCCCGCGAGCTGCGCCGCCAGTTTGCCGAGGTCACCGAGGGCCGAGCATTTCTTTTGCAGGGCGGCGATTGCGCCGAAAGCTTTGCCGAATTTTCCGCAGCGAAGATCCGCGACACCTTCAAGGTGCTGCTGCAGATGGCCATTGTCATGACCTTTGCTGCCGGCTGCCCGGTGGTCAAGGTGGGGCGCATGGCCGGCCAGTTCGCCAAGCCCCGCTCAGCCAACGACGAAACCATAGGCACCGTGACGCTGCCGGCCTACCGCGGCGACATCGTCAACGGCATCGGTTTCGATAGCGCCAGCCGCATCCCAGACCCCGAGCGCCTGCTGCAGGCCTACCATCAGTCAACTGCCAGCCTCAACCTGCTGCGCGCCTTCGCCCAAGGCGGCTTCGCCGACCTGCATCAGGTGCACAAGTGGAACCTGGACTTCATCGCCAACTCAGCGCTGGCCGACAAGTACCACCAACTGGCCAACCGCATCGATGAAACCTTGGCATTCATGCGCGCCTGCGGCCTGGACAGCGCGCCGCAGCTACGCGAAACCAGTTTCTTCACCGCCCACGAGGCGCTGTTGCTCAACTATGAAGAAGCCTTTGTGCGCAGTGACAGCCTGACCGGCGACTACTACGACTGCTCGGCGCATATGTTGTGGATTGGCGACCGCACCCGCCAGCTCGACGGCGCTCACGTGGAGTTTTTACGTGGCGTGCACAACCCGATCGGGGTCAAGGTGGGGCCTAGCATGGACCCCGAGGAGCTGATCCGGCTGATCGATGTACTCAACCCAGCCAACGACCCTGGCAGGCTCAACCTGATCGTGCGCATGGGCGCCGGCAAGGTCGGCGACCATCTGCCGACGCTGATCCGCAGTGTCGAGCGCGAGGGGCGCAAGGTGCTGTGGAGTTCCGACCCGATGCATGGCAACACCATCAAGGCCAGCAGCGGTTACAAGACGCGGGATTTTGCGCAGATTCTCGATGAAGTGAAGCAGTTCTTCCAGGTGCACCAGGCCGAAGGCAGCCATGCGGGGGGCATTCACATCGAGATGACCGGGCAGAACGTGACCGAGTGCATTGGCGGGGCGCGGCCGATTACCGAGGACGCGTTGTCCGACCGCTACCACACGCACTGTGATCCGCGGATGAACGCTGACCAGTCGCTGGAGCTGGCGTTCATGATTGCCGAAACCCTCAAGCACGCTCGGGGTTAGCAGGCCTTGGTGGGCGAGGCAGCATGCAACATTGCAATGCGCACCTCTGCAGGCGCGGCCTTGTGCCGCGAAAGGGCTGCAAAGCAGCCCCACAGAGTCCACGCGCCATTGCATCTCGCCTACAGCTCGAACCCCAACATCACCGCGCACACCACCAGAAACACGCAGAACATGCCGCGCAGCACCTTTTCCGGCAGCGCATGGGCGAGCTTGACCCCCCAACTGATGCTGAGCAACCCGCCCACCGCCAGCGCAATGCCGATGGACCAGTCAACGCTGTGGTGCAAGCCATAGGTCAACAGCGTCACCGCAGTACTGGGCGCAGCCAGCGACAGTGACAAGCCCTGGGCAACCACCTGAGTGGTGCCGAACACGCTGGTCAGAATCGGCGTGGCCACCACCGCGCCACCCACCCCGAACAAACCGCCCATGGTGCCGGAGAACGACCCCAGCACCCCAAGCCAAGGCCACGAATAACGCAGCTCATTGCTCGGCGGCGCCAGGCGCATGAACATCCGCGCCACGTTCCAGACAGCCAGCGCCACCAGAAAACCGACGAACCCCAGGCGCATCGAATGGGCATCGATGCCCACCGCCCACATCGACCCCAGCCAGGCAAACAGCAGGCTGCACAGCGACAACGGCAGCGCATGACGCAACTCGATGCGGTTGCGCTGGTGATAGCGCCACAGCGCCAGCAGCACGTTCGGCACCACCATTACCAGGGCGGTGCCCTGCGCCATCTGCTGGTCAAGGCCAAACAGAATACCCAGCGCAGGGATGGCGATCAGCCCCCCACCAATGCCGAACAGCCCGCCCAGGGTGCCCAGCGCTGCGCCCAGCGCGATATACATCAACCACTCAATCATTACCGTCTCGTCTGCCAGTTCGAACAATGCGCCCATGCTACCCAGTCGTGGCTGGCGGGGAAACGCACAGCAGCGCACAATGGCTATGCGCATTACGCACAAGCAGAGCCCGAGCATGAGCCCCGACCTTCTTACCGAACAACTGAGCCTGTTTCTCGACGTGCTCGACACCGGCAGTTTTTCTGCCGCCGCACGCCGCCACCCGCTCACGCCCTCCGCAGTGGCCCGGCGCATAGACAGCCTGGAGGCCGCCGTGGGCAGCCGCCTGTTCTCGCGCAGTACCCACGCTGTCCGCGCCACCCCGGCGGGCTTCGCCTTCGCCGAACGCGCGCGGCGCATCATCGAAGAACTGCGCCTGGCCCGGGCTGAGGCAGTGTCCTTGAGCAACGCACCGGAGGGGCTGATCCGCATCGACGCCCCCGCAGCCTTCGGCCGCCGGCACCTGGCGCCGGCGATTGCCGACTTTCTTGTGGTATACCCCGGGCTCGACGTGCAACTGCGCCTGATCGACAGCTTTGTCGACATGCACGGCAGCCACCTGGGCGAAGTCGACCTGGTGCTGCGCGCAGGGCCGCTGGCCGACACCCGCCTGGTAGCCACCTCATTGGCCAACATGGTGCGCATCGCCTGCGCCAGCCCCACCTACCTTGCAGAGCACGGCATGCCAAGCTGCCCCAGCGAGCTGCCGGCACACGCCGGCCTCGACTGGGACGGCCTGGCCCCGCCCTTCGCCTGGCGCTTTGAAGTGCAAGGCCAGTCGCGCCTGTATCGCCCGGCGCGCATGCGCATGAGCGCCAACAACGCCGAAACCCTGCTATGCGGTGCGCTGGCGGGGCTTGGTATCGCCCACCTGCCGACCTGGCTGATCAGCGAGTACCTGCTGCGCGGCGAACTGGTGCCGCTTTTCTGCGATGCCGGGCTGCCTGCGGCCGAGACCAGCGGCATCTATGCCCTGCGCCTTGAACATGAAACGAACTCTCGCAGCCGTTTGCTGCTCGAATTCCTCAAGAGCCGCTTTTGCCCGATGCCGCCTTGGGACTTGGCGCTGCGCAGCGAGCTACGCTGGCAATGAGCGCACAATTAATTAGCGTGATAGATTTCCCACTTGATCGAATTCAAGGACCTGCATGAACGCCGACACTAAAGCCCCCTGCGATGCACTGCTGCTGGATAACCAGGTCTGCTTTGCCCTGCACTCCACGTCACTGCTGATGACCAAGGTCTACAAGCCCCTGCTGCAAGCCTTGGGCCTGACCTACCCGCAGTACCTGGCCATGCTGGTGCTGTGGGAGCAGGACGGCCTGACCGTCGGCGAAATCAGCCAGCGGCTGCTGACCGACCCAGGTTCACTCACCCCGCTGCTCAAGCGCTTGGAGAGCGAGGGGCTATTAAGCCGCAGCCGCAGCCGCGAAGACGAGCGCGTGGTGCTGGTGCAACTGACCGACAAAGGCCGTGAACTGCAAGCTCAGGCCCAGCGCGTACCGCCTTGCATCCTGCAAGCGAGCGGGCACAGCGCCGAGCAGTTGCGCAAACTGCAAGCCGACCTGCTGCAACTGCGCACACATCTGCAAGAAAGCCTCTGACGTCTATGCTGTGATGTGGCCGTTTCGACCAATGGTCAAACATTTATCTTGCGCGCTAAATAATTGCACGCTAAGTTAAGCCCATACCCACCCAGCGCCCAGCGCGCTCAGCACAAACGCGAGGCATCAAGATGCAAAAGGTCACTCCGCTGTACATCGCAGAAGCCACCTCTACCGGCGGTCGCGACGGCAAGTCCCGCTCCAGTGACGGCAAGCTGGAAGTGAAGTTGAGCACCCCGAAAGAACTCGGCGGCGCAGGCGGTGAAGGCACCAACCCCGAGCAGATGTTCGCCGCCGGCTACTCGGCCTGCTTCATCGGCGCGCTGAAATTCGTTGCCGGCCAGGAGAAAAAAGCCCTGCCCGCCGACGCCTCGATTACCGCCAAGGTCGGTATCGGCCAGATCCCCGGCGGCTTCGGCCTGGACATCGACCTGAACATCAACCTGCCAGGCCTGGCCCAGGCCGATGCTGAAGCACTGGTCGAAAAAGCCCACCTGGTCTGCCCTTACTCCAACGCCACCCGCGGCAACGTAGACGTGCGCCTGCACGTTACGGTCTAGGCTCTGCCTGAAGCCGCCGCAGTTGGCCCATAAACGAAAAAACCCGGCCTAGGCCGGGTTTTTGAGGTGCGTCAGAAGCAGAATTACTTCTTGGCGCGACCTTTGTACGAACCGCCGTCGCGGGTATCGATTTCGATCAGGTCGTCGATTTCGATGAAGTCAGCAACGCTCAGCTCGGTACCGTTGGCCAGCTTGGCAGGTTTCATGACCTTGCCCGAAGTGTCGCCACGTGCCGAACCTTCGGTGTAGGCAACTTTACGCACGATGGTGGTCGGCAGCTCTACCGACACCAGACGGTCTTCGAAGAACACGGCTTCGCAGATGTCTTCCATGCCTTCTTCGATGAACGGCAGAACGGCTTCGATATCCTCGGCGTTCAGCTCGTACATGGTGTAGTCGGTGGTGTCCATGAAGGTGTAGGTGTCACCGCTGATGAACGACAGGGTCGCTTCTTTGCGATCGAGGATCACGTCGTCCAGCTTGTCGTCCGCACCGTAGACGGTTTCGGTCTTGTAGCCGGTCAGCAGGTTCTTCAGCTTGGTCTTCATGATCGCGCTGTTACGGCCCGACTTGGTGAACTCAGCTTTCTGTACCAGCCACGGGTCGTTGTCGATACGCAGTACAGTACCGGGTTTCAGCTCTTTACCAGTTTTCATTACGAAGTATCCGAATCTGGATGGATTTATAAAAATCGAGGCCGCATATCATAGCGAATTTCGATAAAACTGTACCAGCTTCGTCGCAAGGTCCGGCTGAGCGGCCTGTGCCGCGCACCAGTGGCGGGCATGCGCGCTGATTTCTTGCCAGTGCGGTTGCAGGGCCTGCCAGGCCTCAGCCATCGGCCGGTCCATGTTCCACGCCCGCCACAGCCCAGTCAGTGCATGGCCGGCAGCTTCCGACAAACCCTGTCGATAAAGCGCCAGAAAAGCTTCCAGTTTTTCCCAGTGGGCGTTTTCTTCCTGGATATAGATATGCCACAGCAACGGCGCCCCTGCCCACTGGGCGCGCACGAATGAGTCTTCGCCGCGCACGGCGTTGAAATCGCAGCACCACAACAGGCGGTCGTAGTCATCCTGGCTGACGAAGGGCAGCACCTGCACCGTCAACGCGCCACGCCGGTGTACTGCGCCCACGGCAAGCTGCGCCTCACCCAGCCAGTGACCGAGGTCGCCAAGAATGCGCCCGTGCGGCACCAGCAGCTGCGTGGGGCACGGGTCTACCGCCAAGGCATCCAGCCAACTGCCCAACTGCGGGTTTTCGTAGGCGAACAGCGAGATCAGCCTGGCACCTGCCTCAACCTCAACGCCCAGTGCCAGCAGAAACCCATTGCGTGCCTCGGCATCAAAGGCTTCACGGCGGGCCAGCAACGACGCTTCGCGCAACAGCCCGCCGGTACGCTCGGTAAAGCCTGGAAAGAAGAACATCTTGCGCAGCCCGTTGGCTTGGGGCGATGGCAGGCCGTGGCAGCCTTCGACCCAAGGTTCAGCGCTGAGGTAGTCAAGGTTGAGCCACAGTGGCGGCGCGGGCTGCGCGGCCATGGCTTGCTCAAGCCCATGGGGCAACTGGCAGGCGAATGCACCGATTACTACCTGCCCCACCGCCTCGGCCGGCCATTGCGCAGGCCATTGGCGAACTTCGACGCCCTGCTGCCACTGCACGGGGGCCGCGGCTGCGGCGCTTGGGCACAAGCGTACGAAGGCCCCCAGATCATCCACCCACAGACGCACCGCGAGGTTGTGCTCGGCGGCCAACTGACGGGCCAGGCGCCAGGTCACGCCGATGTCGCCGTAGTTGTCGACGACCGTGCAGAAGATGTCCCAGGTGACTTTCATCGGTGTACCTGCAAGCAAAGAGCGCGAATTCTGCGCACAAATGCTGCGCAAAAAAAGCACCCCACTGAAAAACCTTGCCACGCCATGCGACAATACCGCCATCCTACCGCCCTGCCAGGAGGCTGCCATGCCCCGCCGCCGCGAACTGAAAATTGCCCTCAAGCCTGTGCAACTGACCCTGTGCATCGCTTTGGGCCTATGGCTGGGTGCCGTAGCCATCGCCCTGAGCCTGTGGCTGGCCCTGCAATTATGGCCCGAACAGGTGCAACCACTGGCCCAGGCGGTCGCACCAGCCAGCGTGCAGCCAGCCCAGCCTGCGGCCCCCGCTGGGGACGCCC
This sequence comes from Pseudomonas farsensis, assembly GCF_014268805.2. Taxonomy (GTDB): domain Bacteria; phylum Pseudomonadota; class Gammaproteobacteria; order Pseudomonadales; family Pseudomonadaceae; genus Aquipseudomonas; species Aquipseudomonas farsensis. Next base: position 852,127 of record NZ_JABWRF020000001.1, on the reverse strand, counting down.
AGGCGCAGATGTTCGAACGCTACAAGGACATCCTGCACAAACAGGAGTTGAACCAGGCTGCCGACGCCGCCCAAGGCAGCCCGCGCAACCTGAACAACCCCAAGTGCCAGTTCTGGCTGCAGCAGAACCGCACCGCGCCGACCGACAAGAGCCAGGCCAACGTGCTGGAGTTCTGTTACTGATCATGGACAAAGCCACCCTGTTGCAACGCATCATCACCACCCTCGAACATGACGCCGAGGTGCTGCGCCGCGCCGCCCAGACTGCCTACGAAACCGCCACCGCCGAAGAAAACATCGCCGAGAACAAGTACGACACGCTGGGGCTGGAGGCATCCTACCTGGCGACCGGGCAAGCCCGACGCACGACGGAGATTCGCCAGGCGCTGCTGACCTATCAACAGCTCGCACTGCGCGATTACGACCCGGCGCGCGGGGTGCAGGTCGGCTGCCTGGTCAGGCTGGAAGATGAGGACGGGCAGCAGCGGCAGGTGTTTCTGGGGCCTGAGGGTGCGGGGCTGAAGATCGGTGATGACGATGACCGGGTCACCGTCATCACCCCGCGCGCGCCGCTGGGCCAGCAGTTGCTGGGCAAGCGGGTGGATGATGAGGTCAGCCTGATGGTCAATGGGGTGGTGCAGGTGCAGTTCATCATTGCTGCGAGCTGAGACATAAACCACAAGCAACGCGGTCTCTTGTGGGAGCGGCCTTGTGTCGCGAAAGGGCTGCGTAGCGGCCCCAAGATCTACGCCTCATGCAACATCGCAGGGGCCGCTGCGCAGCCCTTTCGCGACACAAGGCCGCTCCTACAGGGACTGTGCACAGCCCGCCCGGACGGTGGGGCGATGGCCTTCACGCGCTCGCCAGCCATTGCTCCATCACCTCCAGAAACGCCCGCGCCGCAGGGGTTGGGCTGGGCGACCACACGGCATACAGGTGCCGCACAGGCGCATCGAGCAAGGGCACCCGGCTCACCCCGGTAAATTCGCGGGCAACCCGCTCGGGCACAAGGCCAACAGCCATGCCACGCTGGACGAATTTTTCCACCAGGCCGATATGCCCAATCTCGAACTGCACCTTGCGCGCAAACCCGGCAGCCTGAAAGGCCTCATCAGTCTGCCGCCGTGCGCCAGTCCCTTCAGGGAAGTCCACCAGCACCTCACCGGCAAGGTCCCCCAGCGCCAGTTGCGTACTGCCGGCCAGCGCATGGCTGGGTGGCAGCACCGCCACCAGCTCCTCACGGGCCAGCAGCCGATGCTGCACACCCTTTAGCACCTCGCCTTGCCACAGGCCGACAAAGCCCACATCCAAGCGCCGCTCGGTAACATCGGCCATCAACATTTCGCTTTTGGCAGTCAGCCAGCGCACATCCACATGCGGATAGCGGCTGTGGAACACTTGCAGCACATCGACCAGGTCCAGCGCGGTCAGCGAACTGATCTCGCCAATCGCCAAGCGCCCGCGCACCTGCCCGCAGGCTGCCGCCACATCATCGGCAATGCGCCGCGCCGCCTCCACCGCAGGCCGCGCGCTTAGCACGAAGGCCTCGCCGGCACTGGTCAGGCGCACGCGCCGCGACGTGCGCTCGAACAGGCTCACCCCCAACTGCGCTTCAAGCCTTGCCACCTGGTGGCTGAGGGCCGACTGCACCACATGGCAGCGCTCGGCGGCACGGGTAAAACTGCCGGTGTCCGCCACCGCCAGTGCGTACTCCAATTGTTTGAGATTCATCGATCTATCTGTTTTCAAGATGATTAGAGTGAAAACTATACATTGGCGTCATGCATGACACTTCCTGATACTTGTGGCCAGCCCCTTGCCTGCCACGAGATCTGCCATGAATTCCCCCACTCTCGGTCGCGCCCTGATCCTGCTGATGGCAACCGCCACCGGCCTGGCTGTGGCCAGCAACTATTACGCCCAGCCATTGCTGCACAGCATCGCCGAAAACTTCGGCCTGAGCACCACCGCTGCCGGCACCATCGTGATCGCCGCCCAACTGAGCTACGGTGCCGGCCTGCTGTTGCTGGCACCGCTCGGCGACCTGTTCGAGCAACGCCGACTGATCGTGACCATGGTGCTGATCGCCACCGCCGGGCTGGTCATCAGCGCCTGCGCGCCAAACCTGCCATGGCTGATTTTCGGCACGGCACTGACCGGCCTGTTTTCGGTGGTGGCGCAGATTCTGGTGCCGATGGCTGCGGCCCTCAGCGCGCCCGAGCAACGCGGCCGCGCGGTGGGTACGCTGATGAGTGGGCTGCTATTGGGCATTCTGCTGGCCCGCACCGCTGCGGGGCTGATGGCAGAGCTTGGCGGCTGGCGCAGCATCTATGTGCTGGCGGCAGTGCTGATGGCGATCACCGCGCTGGCGCTGTACCGCGCACTGCCCCAGCACCACAGCCATGCCGGGCTGAAATACCCGGCGCTGATCGGCTCGGTGTTCCGCCTGTTCGTCGAAGAACCGGTGCTGCGCCTGCGTTCGCTGCTGGGGCTGCTGTCGTTCAGCCTGTTCGCGCTGTTCTGGACCCCGCTGGCGTTTCTGCTCAGCAGCGAGCCTTACCACTATTCGGACGCGGTGATCGGCCTGTTCGGCCTGGCCGGTGCTGCCGGCGCACTGGCCGCCAACTGGGCCGGGCGCCTGGCCGACCGTGGCCGCGGCGCGTTGGGCACCACCGTGGGACTGGCGGCATTGATGCTGTCGTGGGTACCGCTGGCCTTTGCCCAGAGTTCGCTGGCCGCATTGCTGCTGGGCGTGCTGCTGCTCGACCTTGCCGTGCAACTGGTGCACGTGAGCAACCAGAACGCAGTCATCGTGCTCAGGCCCGAGGCGCGTACACGGCTCAACGCCGGCTACATCACCTGCTACTTCATTGGCGGCGCCTTGGGCTCGCTGCTGGGTACCCAATTGTTCGAGGGATATGGCTGGAACGGGATTGTGGTAGCCGGCCTTGCCATCGGCGCACTGGCCCTGCTGGTGTGGATGCTGGCCGAGCGCAAGCGGCTGAAGCTGCACAGCCAGCCTGCCTGAGCGCGCGACAACCCGCCACATGACCCTCCGTCGCACGGGCGTTGACTTGATAACGCCCGGAGCGCTCAGTAAGCGCTGATCGCATAGCCCTTTCTGACAGGACGACACAATGACAAGGCTCACGGTGCAATCCGGCGATTTCTTGCAAGGTGAAGGCGAGTATCGCAATGGAGCGCTCACACTCAAGACCCCACGCAGCCCCTCGCCTGGGGAGCGTATTTCACTGGCGCGCATCAGCGACCTGAAGCTTGCCAACCTCGAATCCACCCGCAGCCTGGGCAGCGCCATCGGCTGGGGCATGGCCGGGGCGCTGGTGGCCGGGCCAGTTGGCTTGCTGGCGGGGCTGCTGCTGGGCGGCAAAGAACAGGAAGTTACCTTCCTGGCGACGTTCAAGGACGGCCGCAAACTCATGGCCATCACCGATGGCAAGACCTGGTCGAAAATCGACGACAGCTGGCGCCGCCGCCAACGCCCGATCGCCGCCTGAAGTTACCCGCCGCCTATCCGTCCTGTGCTTGAGTGCCCGCGTTTTTAGCGGGCATCGCCCTGCGCGCGCCTGCTACTATGGCGCCCCTTTTTGCCCGCCTGACTGGCGCAATGCCGGTGGCCATCGACCGTTACAGGCGCACCCCGCTCAAGGAGCCCTGCATGACCCCGCTTCGCCCTCGCCTACCGCTTGGCCTGCTCAGCCTGGGCCTGGCCCTGCACAGCGGCCATGGCCTTGCCGATGACAGCGTAACCCTGGCGCCACTGCGCGTTACCGAGGTGTATGGCAACGCCGGCTACCAGGCGCGCGAAGCCCAGGTCGCCGGGCTGCATAGCGCACCACTGCTCGATACCCCGGCAGCGGTGAGCGTGTTCAGCCGCCAGTTGCTCGATGATCGCCAGGTGCGCACGCTGCGCGAGGTGCTGCAAAGCGATGCCTCGGTTGGCGAAAGCTATGCGCCGGTCGGCTATTACGAAAACTTCAACGTGCGCGGCTTCGAGCTCAATGCCGCCAGCAGCTACAAGATCAACGGCCAGACCCTCGCCGGCGAGCAGAATGTGGCGCTGGAGAACAAGCAGCAGGTCGAGTTGCTCAAGGGCCTTTCAGGCTTGCAGAGCGGGGTTTCCGAGCCCGGCGGGCTGGTCAACTACGTGACCAAACGCGCCGAAGACGTGCGCAGCGTCAGCGTCTCGACCAATGCCCAGGGCGAGCGCTATATCGCCACCGACCTGGGCGGCTGGTTCGGTGCCGAGCGCCAGTTCGGCGTGCGGGTCAACCTGGCCCATGAAGATATCCGCTCCTATGTCGACCACGCCGACGGCAAGCGTGACTTCGCATCGCTGGCCTTCGACTGGCAGCTCAGCCCCGACGCGGTGCTTGAACTGGACGCCGACTATCAGCACCGCGAGCAGTATTCGGTGCCGGGTTACCAGTTGCTCGGCGGCAGCGCCCTGCCCCATGGCGTCGACCCTACCGACCACCTGGCCTGGCAGCGCTGGGCCAAGCCTGTGCAGAATGACGCGTTGAACCTGGGCGGGCGCTTCAAATACCAGTTCAGTGACGACTGGAACGGCACCCTGAGCGCTTCACGCAGCCAGGTGGTAATTGACGATTACAGCGCGTTTGCGTGGGGTAGCGATGACGGCAACGCCTCGCACTTCAGCCCCTCCGGCGACTACGACATCTACGATTTCCGCAGCCCCGACGACACCCGGCGTACCGACGAACTGCAAGCGGCGCTTGAAGGCCGCTTCAAGGCATTGGGCGTGGACCATCAACTGACGCTCGGCAGCAGCGCGCAGCGGCGCACCGTGGACCAGCGGCCTTACTACAACGAGCGGGTTGGCAGCGGCAACATCAATACCGATGCGCCTGCCGTAGAACCCTCCAGCGACCCGATCGGCGGCAGCGAGCGCCGCCTGGACAGCCGCCAGTACGGCGTGTTCGTCAGCGACCGCATCACCTTCAATGACAACTGGCAGACCGTGACGGGCGCACGCCTGGTGCGCCTGGACGAAAAAACCTGGAATGAACGCGGTGAAGCCGGCCGTCACACCCAGCAATACGAACTGCTGCCCAACGCTGCGCTGATCTACAAACCACAGCCAGATACCACGCTGTACGCAAGCTATGCCAAAGGGTTGTCTGCCGGCGGCACCGCGCCGTGGTACGCAAACAATGCGTCGGAGATCCTTGCGCCCACTGCCTCGCACCAACTGGAACTGGGCATCAAGCGCGACTGGCAAGGCATGAGTTTCAGCGCTGCGCTGTTCCAGATCCGCCAGGCTTACGAATACGCCCGCCCCGAGGGCACCAGCTTCACCTATGTGCAGCAAGGCCAGCAGAAGAACACCGGCCTTGAGCTCGGCGCCAGCGGCCATGTCACCTCGAACCTGCAGGTCCATGCCAGCGCCGCCGCCATCCGCGCCCAGGTCGAAAACAGCGGTACCGAAGCCTATGAGGGCCATCAGGCAATCAACGTGCCGCGCCTGCGCGCTGCGTTGCAAGCCGATTACGCCCTGCCCGTCCCAGGCCTGGCGCTGCTTGGCGGCGCACGCTACAGCGCCAGCAAATACGCAAGCCAGGCCGGCAATGTCGAGGTTGGCGGCTACACCGTGTTCGACCTCGGCAGCCGCTACAGCACCCGCATCAGCGGCTATGACACCGTGCTGCGGCTGACCGTGGACAACGTCTTCGACAAGCGCTACTGGCGCGATGTGGGCGATTACCTGGGCGACAATTACCTGTTCCAAGGCGCACCGCGCACCGCTCGGTTATCGGCTTCGGTAAGTTTCTGACCGGCTGGGCCTGCCGGGGCGCAAGCCCGGCAGGCTCGCCAGCGCTGAACACGCCAAAAACAAAAAGCCCCCGAACCTTTCGATTCGGGGGCTTCTCGTAGAATGTGGCGGTGAAGAAGGGATTTGAACCCTTGATACGATTTCTCGTATACACACTTTCCAGGCGTGCTCCTTCGACCACTCGGACACTTCACCGTTTCTCTTCAAGCTATTCAGCCTGTCGAGGCGCGCTAATTTAGTCGAAGGTCCTTTCTTTGGCAAGAAGTTTTTTCAGAATTTTCATGCGCTTAAGCCTTTGCGTGTCTGTGCGAGGTGCTCAAGGGCAATGCTGCCATTCTCGCCTGCGCTTTTACCCACGCGCCATCCGCCGCCCCGCTGCCACGCACGCTGGCGGGCGATCGCTGACCGAGTAGTCAGCCTTGCTGCTTTACCTGGGTTCGCGCGCTGGGTAAGTTCATCGCCACGCCATTTAAAGGACACTGCCATGAGCGAGCTGATCACCTACCATGCCGAAGACGGCATCGCCACACTGACCCTGAACAACGGCAAGGTCAACGCCATCTCGCCCGATGTCATCACCGCCTTCAATGCGGCGCTGGACCGCGCCGTGCAAGACCGCGCGGTGGTAATCATCACCGGCCAGCCGGGCATTCTGTCCGGCGGCTATGACCTCAAAGTGATGACCGCTGGGCCCAAGGAGGCCATCGCGCTGGTAACAGCAGGCTCGACCTTGGCCCATCGCATGCTCTCGCACCCGTTCCCGATCATCGTTGCCTGCCCAGGCAATGCGGTGGCCAAGGGCGCCTTCCTGCTGCTCTCGGCCGACTACCGCATCGGCGTTGAAGGCCCCTACAAGATCTGCCTGAACGAGGTGCAGATCGGCATGACCATGCACCACGCCGGCATTGAACTGGCCCGCGACCGCCTGCGCCGCTCGGCCTTCCACCGCTCGGTGATCAACGCTGAAGTGTTCGACCCGCATGCGGCGGTCGATGCGGGGTTCCTGGACAAGGTGGTACCGGTGGAGCAATTGCAGGAAGCGGCCTTGCACGCAGCCCGCGAGCTCAAGAAGATCAACATGCTGGCGCACAAGAACACCAAGCTTAAAGTGCGTAAAGGCCTGCTGTCGGCCTTGGCGACGGCCATCGAGATGGATCAGACAGCCCACTGATGCAACGTGCTCTGTGTAGGAGCGGCCTTGTGTCGCGAAAGGGTCGCGTAGCGGCCCCAGAATTTTTGAATAGGGCCGAGATCCTGGGGCTGCTACACAGCCCGTTCGCGACACAAGGCCGCTCCTACACGGCTCACCGTTTGCCCACCTAAGTGAACACTTGTACACTCAAACCTCTTTCATAGCGGTGAGAGTCGTACCATGCTTGCTGTGCTGCGCTTTATCCTGCTGTCGGTGCATGTCGTGCTCGCCAGCCTCATTGGCCTGATCATTGGCGTGTGCCGCCCTTTCAATCCGGACAACAGCCCGCTGTTCGCCCGCCTCTACAGCGTGCCCGCCGCGTGGATTCTGGGTATCCGGGTCAAGGCCGAAATGACTGTTCTGGACAACCTGCCACCAGGCAGCGTGATCATTGGCAACCACCAGTCCAACTTCGACCTGTTCATCATCGGCCAGGTGATACCCCGGCGCACGGTGGCGGTGGGCAAGAAAAGCCTCGGCTGGATTCCGCTGTTCGGCCAGCTGTTCTGGCTGGGCGGCAACGTGCTGATCGACCGTGGCAACGCCTATAAGGCACGCCGGGCAATGCTTGCCACCACCAAGACCTTGCAGCAAGGCACCTCGATCTGGATCTTCCCCGAGGGCACGCGCAACCAGGATGAGCAACTGCGGGCATTCAAGAAAGGCGCCTTCCACATGGCCGTGGCCGCCGGCGCGCCGATCGTTCCGGTGTGCGTCAGCCGCTACCGTCGCCGCATGGGCCTGAACAGCTGGGCGCGGCGCACAGTGACCATTCGCGCGCTGGCACCTATCGCGACCGACGGACTGACCGCGCAGGACCTGCCGGCACTGGTGGAGCAGTGCCGCGAGCAAATGCAGCGCTGTATCGACCAGATGGACACCGAGGCTGCGCCGGGCAAATGAATCTTCACCGGCCAAGGTTGCCCCGCGCCGCGACACGGCCCAAGCTGTGCGAGTGTTCAACTGGATAAGCGCACAGACATGGGTCGAGTCGTCGCAGCGGCGGTGTACAGCGCCGGCCGCAAGGTCACCAACATCAGCATTGATCAAGGCGCCGAATGGGCGCGCAAACCGGGGCATTTTGTCTGGATCGGGCTGGAAGAGCCTGACGCCGAGGCACTGGCCAACCTGCAGTGCCAATTCGGCCTGCACGAACTGGCCATCGAAGATGCCCTGGAAAAACACAGCCGCCCAAAGCTTGAAACCTTCGGCGACGCGCTGTTCATCGTCACCTACTCGCCGGTGCGCCACCAGGGCCGGCTTGAGTTCATCGAAACCCACATCTTTGCCGGCAGCGGCTACATCATCACCTGCCGCAATGGCCACTCCAAATCCTATGCCCTGGTGCGCCAGCGCTGCGAAGCCCGGCCCTTGCTGCTGGAGCACGGCGAGGACTTCGTGCTGTACGCCCTGCTGGATTTCGTTACCGAGAACTACCAGCCCGTCAGCGAGGCGATCCACGGCGAAATCGAGGCGCTGGAGCAGAGCGTGCTGGGCAATTCGCTGCGTGAACAAGACATCCGCCGCCTGCACAGCCTGCGCCGCGACATCCTGCGCCTGCGCCGCTACGTGGCACCGATGGTTGAGATCAGCGAAGAACTGCAGCGCCTGAGCTTTCCGTTCATCGACAAGAACATGCGCCCGTACTTTCGCGATGTGCAGATCCACGTCACGCGGCAGATGGAAGACCTCGCCGGCATCCGCGACATCGCCAGCCAGACCATCGAGATCGGCATGCTGCTGGAGTCGTCGCGCCAGAGCATTACCCAGCGCAAGTTCGCCGCCTGGGCAGCGATTCTGGCATTCCCGACGGCAATTGCCGGGATCTACGGCATGAACTTCCAGAACATGCCGGAGCTGGGCTGGCACTACGGCTACTTCGCGGTGCTTGGGGTGATCGGGCTGGGCTGTATCGGCCTGTACGCGAGCTTCAAGCGCTCCGGGTGGCTGTAGCGCGCCTTACGCGGCGCTGCTATCGGTTTTGCCCGGCTGGGCAATGAAACGCAGCATCCATTCGCCTACCAGATCGCCCTGATGGTCGGTGGCAAGGCTGGCGACGGCTTTTTCGTACACTTCATCGCCCAAATGCTGCTGGCGGGCATCGAGCAGCGCGCGGGAGTAATCGTGCACAAACTCAGGGTGGCCCTGGAAGCACAGCACCTGGTCGCCGATGTGATAGGCCGCGTTCGGGCAGAAATCGCTGGATGCGATAACCGTTGCACCTTCAGGTAGCGCGGTCACCTGGTCCTGATGGCTGATCAACAGGGTCAGTTCGCAAACCTCCGGGTCCATCCACGGCGCATGGGCGGCGAGCCTGTAGCGGTGAATGCCGACGCCCCAGCCCTTGTCAGCGCGCTCGGCTTTGCCGCCCAAGGTCAGGGCCAGCAATTGGTGGCCGAAACACACGCCAAGCAGCTTCTCGCCACGGCCGTACAGTTTCAGCAGATAGGCCTTGAGGGTGTGGATCCACGGGTCGCTACCGAATGAATCGGCCTTGCTGCCCGTCACCAGGTAGGCATCGAAGCGCTCGTTTTCAGGTGGGTAGTCGCCGTTCATCACGTTGTACACGCAAAACTCGGCGGCGATCGGCTGACGCGAAAACAGCTGTTCGAACATCCTTCCGTAGCCCTCATAGCGAGCGACCAGCTCAGGTCGCAGGACATCGGTTTCAAGGATGCAGACGCGTAACGACATGGGAATAGTCCTGAACGACGTAGGTAAAGGTTCGCTATAGAGCGTGACGCGAAAGCCACGTACAAGCAAGTAGCAAGTCCAGACGAACGGTAAGGGCTGTAACCCTCGGTAACCACTGCCGCGCACTTGTCTAGGCAGAGCGTGCCAGCGCGATGGCCAGTGGCCTTAAAACGCCCTGATGGTATTTTTTAGTGGCTTAGAACAAACAGTTCTGAAACATCGTTGCCGGGCGCCCTACTGTTGGTTGTATACCCGTTGTTATCAGGTATGCAGGGACGGCACTGCACAACGCCGCTGCGATCGACCCGACGCCATGCAGGGAAGCTCAGGGGTTTTCAGGAATAACAACAATGAAGGCGGTCCGCCATGTTCAGACAATCCAAGGTACGCCAAGCGGGGCTCATCCTTTTCGCCACCACGTTGCTGCTGATCTTGCCGAACTTGTCTCGGCTGTTTGGTTGATGCAGGAAGTGGCGTTTACGTAGACTGTGCAGGTACCCTGCCGGTCTTGATGGCAGGAGGCTATCTATGCGCATTCTCATCGCACTGCTGTGCCTGTTCTCGACGCTGTCTGCGACGGGCGCCACGTTAACCCTGAAAATCGGCGAGCACTCGCGCACCTGGCAAAGCGAGCAGCTGCTCGAGCACCCTGACGCCCGCGATATCACCATCGACCAGGACGTTGCCTACAAGCGCAGCATGCATTACCGCGCCGTCCCATTGGCGGTACTGCTCGAAGGTGTCGGGCCGACTGACCACCTGCAGGCCGTATCCTTTGACGGCTTTGCCGCTGAGATGCCGGCAGGCCCACTGCTGCAGCCAGGCCCCGCTCAGGCTTGGCTGGCTGTCGAGGACCCCAAGCAGCCGTGGGCTGGGCTTGCCCCAGGCAAACCCAGCGCCGGGCCGTTCTATCTGGTCTGGACCAACCCGCAAGCAGGCGGCATACGCCCGGAACAGTGGCCCTATCAAGTAAGCACGGTGAGCCGCCTTGCGCCGGTCGAAGAACGTTTTCCGGCGCTGCTGCCAGACCCTGCGCTGAAAAAAGACGACCCGGTCCGAGAAGGCTTTGCCCTGTTCCAGCAGAACTGCCTGGCCTGCCACCGCCTGAACGGCGCCGGGGATGCCCAGTTCGGCCCGGACCTGAATGTGCCGCACAACCCGACCGAGTATTTCCAACCGGCGTTCCTGCGCCAGTACATCCGCGACCCACAGAGCCTGCGCCGCTGGCCACAGGCACGGATGCCGGGCTTCCCGGTGCAGGTGTTGAATGACAAAGAACTGGATGCGTTGCTGGCGTATCTGCGGCACATGGCCCCGCGCAAGACGCCGTGAGGCCACCGGGTGCTGTTCACTGGTAAAGGGCTTTTGCGCATGAGGGCGCCAGCCAGGGAGAAGGCCCTGACGGGCGCCGGCACAACCTCAGGCTACCGCTCGCTCCTGGCGCACGCCCCACCCTTCTACCTCGCCACCATGGGGTGCGACCACCCGCTCGAAATCTTCCTCGAACGCGCCGATACCGCCGTAACTGGCATACATCACTTTGCTTAACTCAAGGTGCCAGGCGCCATCGTCGCGCTCGCTCACCTGAGCATTGGTCGACTCGCCACGAAACTCCCGCGCCGCGTGACGAGCGCCGGCTTCATCGGGGAACACTGCGTAAAACTCGATGGGGTGAATGCGGGTGAAATCAAAACCGCCAGCTTTCATCTGGCGAAGGACACTGCTGCTGATGTCGTCGTTCTGGCTGCTCATGAATCGTCCTCCTGAATTGCAATGGATAGACTTTCCGTGCATGACGCACCCGCCGGCGAATTAGCGCTGCCGGCGGTTCGAGCTTGATACAAGACGCGAAGTGAAGATGATGCAGGCCCGCAGAGTAGAACCGTGCCTGGCTCCAGCGTAGTGCTTGCGCCGGCACTTTACCAGAGGCTCAAGGCACCTCGTGGATATCGTTGATGGTCACGCCGTTCTGCTCCTTGAGCCAGCGCGCCGTGGGGGAAGGGCTACGGCCCTGAAAATCGTTGAGGTCCAACTGATCCATGATCGGGAACAACCGCGAGCGTATGGCCCGCGCCGCGTCTTCCTCGCTGGGGCAATGCTCGGCATCGAGCAGCAGTGACTCGGGTTCGCCCGTCTGTTTGGCAAAGATGACTTCCCACTTCTTCATCGAATCTACCCTCGGTGGCAAAACGGTGAGTGACATCCGTAATAGCTGACCGCCCGGCAGGCATGTTGTTCAGCGCAGTTACTTCGCAGGCACAAAAAAGCCCGCCGGCAAGCGGCGGGCTGGGCAACAGTGCTACGGCTTACTTCGGTATGCCATGCACCACGCCTGCGGTGTTGTCCAGCAGGCTCTTGGTCGCCGTCTGGATGTACGCCTCAAGCTGCTTGAGCATCTGCGCCTGGTCCGGGCTTTCGATCAATTGCGCCTTGAACTCGCGGCCCAGCTGGTAGCGGTACAGACGCGGGGTCATGTCCTTGGACTCGATCAGCAGCCGGTCACCCTGCACCAGGCCAACAATCTGCTCACTGCCCGAGGGCTTGATCATGCCAACGCCAGGGTCACCCTCAGGCAGGTTGAGCAAATCACGCCCCCAGCACTGATGACGGGTTTGCCCGCCAAGACGGCCCATGATGGTCGGCACGATGTCGACCTGAGTGCCGACGGTGTGGCTGACCGCACCAAACTTGTCCTGGATGCCAGGCGCTATCAGCAGCAGCGGCACGTTGAAGCGGCCCAGGTCCAGTTCGGTGACCTGCTGATGGTTGCCAAAACCATGGTCGCCGACGATCACGAACAAGGTGTCCTTGAAGTACGGCTCCTTGCGCGCCTTCTCGAAGAACTGGCCCAACGCCCAGTCCGAATAACGCATTGCAGTCAGGTGCTCGTCCAGACGGCCCTGGCCCGTCACCTTCTCCACCGGCAAATTGCTCGGCAGTGCATACGGGGTGTGGTTGGAAAGGGTCTGCAGCAAGGCATAGATAGGCTTGCTTGGGTCGTGCTTGGCCAGTTCTTCGTTACCGCGGTCGAACATGTCCTGGTCGGAAACACCCCAGGTCGGGTCGGAGAACACCGGGTTGACGAAGTCGTTGCGGCCGATAAACGTGGTCATGCCCTGGTTGCCGAAGAACCCGGACTGGTTATCCCAGGCAAAATCACCGTTGTAGACATACACATCGTCATACTTGCGAGCACTGAGCAGCGCTGGCAAGCCCGACAGTTTATGGCCACCTTCCGGGGTCTGCATCAGGTATTCGAAGCCTGGCAGGTTGGGGAAGCAGCCCATGGTCGCGAACATGCCCTGATGGGTATGGGTGCCATTGGAGAAGAAGCGGTCGAACAGCAGACCCTCCTTGGCCAGCTTGTCGAAATACGGCGTGATGTTGTTCGGGCTACCCAAGGCTCCGACCGAATGGCCGGCGAAGCTTTCCATCAGGATTACCACGACGTTCTTGATCGGCAGCGTGCGCTCGGCAGGCGGCAGGAAGTCGCGACGCACCGCCGCTTCGTCGGCATCGACCAAGGTGTCGTGTGGGGTCAGCAGTTGCTGGCGCACGGTCTCGGTGGCAACGCCTTGGTCAAGCACCGGCTTCCACAGGTTGGCGCGGTCTTCGCCATAGCGGCTCTTGGCAGCGTCGATCAGGGTAAGGGTGCCATTGAGGCCCAACTGGTTGACGAAGTTCGAGTCCGTGGTGAAAGCGTCGCCCCAGCGCATCGGCGGGCCTTGGCGCAGAGTGCCACGGGCGGCAATCACCGCCAGCAACAGAATCACCATGAACACCGCCAGGCGGTTGTACCACGGTGCCACGCGGTGCACGCCTTCAGTACGGGTCAGACGGTCGATACCCTTGAACAGCAGGCTCAGCAGCCAGGTGCCGAACAGCCAGGCCAGCAGGTAACGCACCACCGGGAAACCGTACCAGAGCATGCTCATGACGGTTTTCGGGTCTTCGTTGATGTACTGGAACACCAAGCCGTTGAGGCGCTGGTGGAACTCGCGATAGAAGTCCATCTCCATCAGGCCAAGGAACATCACCACGCTGGAAGCGAGGGTCAGCCAGCAGCGCAATACGCCGCGCCGCGCCATCGCCCAGGGGCTGAGCAGGGCCAGCAGCAGCGGAATGCTGATGTACACCACTACGCGCAGGTCAAAGCGCAGGCCGTTGAACATGCCTTCGGCGACCGTCGAGTACGGCGTGGTGCCGATCATGTCGCTGTTGTAGACCAGTAGCGCCAGGCGCACCAGGCTGAGCATCAGCATGATCACCAGGCCACTGAGCAGCGTGTAGGCAAGGTGGGATTTCAGGGTTGGCGAGAACGAGCCTCGCACGCCCTGTTGCTTCAGGGCATCCGTGTTAGCCATGAATGGAGGGGTCCTAGGATGACGGGGTTGCGATTAAAGGCGGGGCGCCGTGTGCATGGACGGCCCTGCCCGCTGTGATGGGCTTGGACCAACGCAGCATTGTGCGGCGCGGATTCTCGAAAATCGAGTGTGAAAATTTTGTCACGTAGCCAGGCAATGGTGCTCAGAGGCTGATATTGCCCCGTGGCCCGGCAATCGCCCAGATGATCAACCCGAGCACCGGCAGCAGCACGATCAGCAGAATCCACAGTACCTTGACGCCAACCTCGGCACCGCTCTTGACCACATTGAGGATCGCCCAGATATCCAGGGCAAGGATGATCAGGCCAACCAGGCCATTGAAGGTCGAGCCCATGTCGGTGCTCCTGCGTGGTGAGTGATGCGCACAGCATAGCTGGCTATGACCGCGATAGAAGGGAATCCTTGGCCAGCCACGCGGGTCACTGGATAGACTGCCGTCATTCATTGCTTCGAGGTCCGCATGCCCCCTGCCCACTCTCCCACTGCCGCCCCCGCCTCGCTGTTCGGCGCCTGGCGGCGCCAAGTGCTGCATACGCCATGGCTCAGCGCCGGGCTTGGCCTGAGCCTGCTTGCCATTATCGCCCTGCTGGCCGCCAGCGTGTGGAACGCTGTCAATGGCGAGCACGCCGACAACCTGCACCTGGCGGCGATTGGCGGCCTCGCAGGCTTTGCCGCCACCGCTTTGGGCGCGGTGCTGGCGGTGGTGCTGCGTGATGTCAGCTCGCGTAGCCAGGATGTGATGCTGGGTTTCGCCGCCGGCATGATGCTCGCGGCCAGCTCGTTTTCGCTGATTCTGCCAGGCCTGGATGCCGCCCGCGAAATAACCGGCAACGGCCCGGCGGCAGCGTTTACCGTGGTGCTGGGCATGGCTCTGGGCGTGGTGCTGATGCTGGGCCTGGACCGCTTCACCCCGCACGAGCATGAAAGCACCGGCCCCTGCGGCCCGGATGCCGAGCGCATCAACCGGGTGTGGCTGTTCGTACTGGCAATCACCCTGCACAACTTGCCGGAAGGCATGGCCATTGGGGTGAGCTTTGCCAACGGCGACATGAACATCGGCCTGCCGCTGACCAGTGCCATCGCGATCCAGGACATCCCCGAAGGCCTGGCGGTGGCGCTGGCATTGCGCGCGACCGGGCTGAGCAACTTCAAGGCGGCGCTGGTGGCGGTGGGGTCAGGGCTCATGGAGCCGCTGGGGGCGGTGATCGGGCTGGGGATTTCCACCGGTTTTGCGCTGGCCTACCCGATCAGCATGGGGCTGGCGGCGGGGGCGATGATTTTCGTGGTGTCCCACGAGGTAATCCCGGAAACCCACCGCAACGGGCACCAGACATCGGCCACGCTGGGGTTGATGGGTGGTTTTGCGGTGATGATGTTTCTGGATACAGCGTTGGGGTGACAAAGCGCAGGGCGAAACAGGTGCAATGCACTGCTCAACCGCAACATTGCTGGTTGGACCCAATGCTGTGGGAAATGATGAGCGTTGTGGCGAGCGGGCTTGCCCCGCGTTGGGCTGCGCAGCAGCCCTGAAAACCCAAGGGGCTGCTGCGCAGCCCAACGCGGGACAAGCCCGCTCGCCACAAGGAGATATGCTTGGCCAGAACAGGCTGACTGCCTTAAACGTGCACCGCCACCTTCAATGCTTCCAGCGCCGGTTCGACCTTGATGCCAACAGCCGCACCAAGCTCCAGCACCCGCACCAGGTGGTGCTGGCCGACCATGACCATCTGTAGCTCATCGTCGAGCAACTGGCTGAAATTGAGCAGCACATAGCCGCCAGCCTCTTTGTTCAGCGCGCCCATCTGCACCTGGATACGGTTCAACGCCGTCAGCGCCTCGGTGCGTGCCAGCTGCTTGGCCTTGAGGGTGAACGGCACGCTCTTGTCGAACGAATCGCTGATCTGCTGGAACAGATCCTGATAGCTGTCCGCCTGGAACAGCACAGTGTCGGGCAGGCTGCCGACCACCACCCATTCGCCCAGCGGAATCGGGAAGCTGTCGTCGTAGTTGATGTCAGGGTTCGCCGCCAGGAAGGCGGCGGGGTCAGCGTAGGCCTGGGCGGCCTCGTCAGCGATGCGCTCGATGTCCTCATCAAGTATGCAACCGGCGCCAATGAGGCGGATGAGTTCGAGCAATTGGTCTTTCATTAGGGGCCCTGCGCATTGGCGTAAAAGGCGCAAAGGATAGCCGCAAACGCCCCCGGACGGTTAGCGCGCGAGTGCTTCCAGGCGTGCTGCGGCATCCACCGCGCCCATGGTGCGGGCTGCGGCCACGGCATTGGCGCCGGCTGCGTCGCGGTGCGCTGGGTCGGCGCCTTGGGCCAACAGGTAATCGATGATCTCCAGGCGGTTGAACATTGCCGCCAGCATCAACGCTGTGCGCCCGTCGGCTGCCGAGGCGTCCACCGGTACGCCGTGCTCGAGCAGCAGGCGGATCATCGGCAGGTCGCCTTTGAACGCAGCGCCAGCAATCGGCAGTTGGCCATTGTCGTTGGCAATCAGAGGGTCGGCGCCATGGGCCAGCAATACCTTCACGGCATCAGCGTGGCCGTGGTAGCTGGCCAGCATCAGCAGGGTGTCGCCCTTGTGGTTGCGCAGGTCCGCAGGCAGGCCGCTGGCAAGCAGGCGTTCGAGCATTGGCGCATCGCCGCGGCGGGCACGGTCAAAGACTTCGTCGGCAAAGGCTGCGCTTTCTTCGGCGGTCATGGTGGCTGGCTGGGTGTCGGTCATCGGGAACCTCCTGGCAAATGAATGGGCCCAAGTGTTGGTCAGGCACCGCCAGCGGGTCAAAGGTTCAGATTCTATGGGCCACAGAGAGCCAGGCTATGACCGTGCAAATTGCACTATGCAAAATGCACGACCTTGCAGAATGCAACAGCCCAACGCCCAACAAATATCGCAAACCATTGTTTTTAAAGGATTTTTGTAGAAACAGAAGACTGGCACGGTCGCTGCAACTATCAACTCACGTTTGCCAACATATTCAGTCAGGAGTTGATATGGACCTTATCCAGGAAAAATTCGCCTCGGTCTTCAGTGCCTATCAGGTTGCTACCCAGCCCCGCCCAGACGGCGGTGTCCTGCTTACCCTGCGCGCAGCCGACGGCAAAGTGACTCGCCGAGTGCTGACCTACAGCCAACTGCACAGCGCCGAGCAGCTGTCCTGGGCGATCAGCGCCATCCGCCGTGACATCGCAGAACAAGCCAGCGAATTGCCAGTGATCTCGATGTTGCAGAGCCAGCAGCGCTTCGCCCTGCCGACCTACCGTTGATTGCTGCACTTGCTCGCGGGGCCAGCGAATACACTGACCCCGCGACGCGCTCAGAGTTCGTCCATCCCCGCAAAACGCCCCGCAATACCTTCGCCGCGCAGCTTCGCCTGAGCCTTTTGAGCGTCTGCAAACAGCCGTAGCGCCAGGCAAAACGGTGTGTCGCCAAAGCTCAGCCAACGTGGCGTGCCTGCCGGTATCTGCAATACATCGTCCTTCTCGCAAAGCACCGCATAAACATAATCGCCAATATGCAGGCTTACCTGCACCCGGCCGCTGACCATCGCCAGCACTTCTTCGGTATCGAGGCTGTGCTCTTCACCGAGCGCGGCCAGTGCGGGGGCGACACCGTCATGGCTCAGCACACTGAAGCCCTTGCTGCCGCGTTCGGTCATCAGGTTGTCCAGGGGCACGCGGCAGGCGTCGAGCACCTCCTGCTCAGCGCAGCCAGGGCGCAGGCGGGCGCCGGATGCCCAGCGGGCAAAATGCACGCCCTGCTCGGCCAGCGTCGCAACGATGTCTTCGTGGTGGGTCAGCACCTTGTGCGCAAGCTCGGGGCTGGCGGTGTGGAATACGCTGAGAATGCTCATCAGGGGTCGTTCCTGCTGTGTTTCAAACGGAGGGCAATGATAACGGCTGCCGCCAGTGCAGCAACGCTGGCCATACCAAAGGTGAACTGTGGGCCCAGCAACTTCCAGCTGTGGCCTGAATACAAGGCGCCCAGCGCCCCGCCCGTGCCGGACAACGCCGCATACAGCGCCTGCCCCTGGCCTTGCTGACGGGGGCCGAAGCTTGATTGCACGAAGGCGATACTGGCCGCATGGAAGCAACCGAACGTGGCGGCATGCAGCACCTGCGCCAGCACCAGCACACCGGGGATGTCAGCCAGGCTACCCAACAGCAACCAGCGCAGCGCCGCAACCAGGAAACTTGCCAGCAGCACCAGGCGCACCGGAAAACGCGCAAAGATGCGACTCATGGCCATGAACACCAGCACCTCGGCCACCACACCCAGCGCCCACAGCAAGCCAATGGCGCCACGGCTGTAGCCCAAGTGCTCCAGGTGCAGGGTGAGGAAGGTGTAATACGGGCCATGGCTCAGTTGCATCAACGCCACGCACAGGTAAAACGCCATTACCCCCGGTGCCGCAACCTGCTTGAGAAAGCCCCCTGCCCCGCGCCGCTCGGCATGTTCCACCGGCTGGGCATTGGGCACCCACAGGCTTGCAGCAACGATACCGGCCATGATTACCATCAGCGCCACGGGGTAGATGTCCAGGCTCAGCCATTCGAACAGTCGCCCAAGGCCGACCACGGCGAGGATGAAACCAATCGAGCCCCACAGCCGCACCTGGCTGTAGCGCGAGGTCTGGCCGTGCAGGTGGGCCAGGGTGATCACCTCGAACTGTGGCAGCACTGCGTGCCAGAAGAAGGCATGCAGGGCCATGACCAACGCCAGCCAGGCGTAGCTCTTGCCAAGGAAGATCAGTGAAAAGGTCGCCAGCGTCGACAGCGCCCCCAGCCTCACGATCAGCAGCCGCCGGCCGCTGCGGTCGCCCAGCCAGCCCCACAGGTTAGGCGCCACGCAGCGCATCAGCATGGGGATCGCCACCAGCTCGCCGATACGCGCCGGGGAAAAGCCCAGGTGGTCGAGGTACAGCGCCAGAAACGGCGCGGTCGAACCGAGCAGGGCGAAATAGAACAGGTAGAAGCTGGACAGCCGCCAGTAAGGCATGGAGTGAGTCCGCTGGGTCGTATGCCGGTGTGCAGGCCTCAGCGCGGGCAACAACGCCCGCGAAAAGACCTGCGCTGAAGCCTCAGCGCTGGCCGAGCACCGGCGTGCTGACCTTCACATCGGCGTTCTGGCCGCGGTGGCGCAGCAGGTGGTCCATCAGCACGATGGCCATCATCGCCTCGGCGATAGGCGTGGCGCGGATGCCCACGCACGGGTCATGGCGGCCCTTGGTGATCACCTCCACCGGGTTGCCATGCACATCGATCGAACGGCCCGGCACGGTGATGCTGGAGGTCGGCTTGAGGGCCAGATGGGCGACGATCGGCTGACCCGAGGAAATGCCGCCCAGAATGCCGCCAGCATTGTTGCTGAGGAAGCCTTCCGGGGTGAGTTCGTCGCGGTGCTCGGTACCGCGCTGGGCGACACTAGCAAACCCTGCGCCGATCTCGACACCCTTGACCGCGTTGATGCTCATCAGCGCATGGGCAAGCTCGGCATCGAGACGGTCGAAGATTGGCTCGCCAAGGCCCGGCATCACCCCTTCGGCAACCACGGTGATTTTTGCCCCGACCGAATCCTGGTCACGGCGCAGCTGGTCCATGTAGGCCTCAAGCTCCGGCACCTTGGCCGGGTCTGGGCTGAAGAAGGCATTCTGCTCGACCGAGTCCCAGCTTTTGAACGGGATTTCGATCGGCCCCAACTGGCTCATGTAACCGCGCACCTGAATGCCCTGGGTGGCCAGGTACTTCTTGGCGATGGCGCCCGCGGCCACGCGCATGGCCGTCTCGCGCGCGGAGCTGCGGCCACCGCCGCGGTAGTCGCGGGTGCCGTACTTGTGGTGGTAGGTGTAGTCGGCGTGGGCCGGGCGGAACAGCTCCTGGATGGAGGAGTAGTCCTTGGACTTCTGGTCGGTGTTGCGGATCAGCAGGCCAATCGAGCACCCAGTGGTACGGCCTTCGAACACGCCGGAGAGGATTTCGACCTCATCGGCTTCCTGGCGCTGGGTGGTGTGGCGGCTGGTACCGGGCTTGCGCCGGTCGAGGTCATGCTGCAGGTCCGCCAGGGAGATTTCCAGGCCGGGCGGGCAGCCGTCGACAATGGCGACCAACGCCGGGCCATGGCTTTCGCCTGCGGTGGTGACAGTGAACAGCTTGCCGTAGGTATTGCCGGACATGGACGCTCCGCGAATCAGCCTGAAGTGAACGAAAACGGCAGTATACGGAAAACGCGCAGGGATGGGTTGCCCGCACCGGCAAACACTAGGCGCGCGAACCTTTACCCCGCAGGCCCGGTCTTAGTTTCACCTCCCCCACGCAGTATCCCGTCCATGAAGTCCCGCCTCGCTGCCCTGCTTCTGCTGCTGTGCACCAGCCTTGCCCAGGCCGCCGCCCCCACTGTGCTGCAACGCCCCATCGACCTGGACACAGGCCAAGGTGTGCTGCATGGCAGCCTGCTGTTGCCGCAGCAGGACAGCCCGCCACCGGTGGTGCTGATCATTGCCGGCTCCGGCCCCACTGACCGCGATGGCAACAACCCAGCCTCCGGGCGCATCGACAACCTCAAGCGCCTGGCGCTGCTGCTGGCAGGCGAACACATCGCCAGCGTGCGCTTCGACAAGCGCGGTGTGGCCGCCAGCCAACCGGCCACCCCGGATGAGCGCGACCTCAGCGTCGAGCGCTATGTCGCCGATGTGGTGGCCTGGGGGCAGAAGCTACGCCAGGACCCGCGCTTCGGGCCGCTGATTCTGGTCGGCCACAGTGAAGGCGCGCTGATCGCAACGCTGGCAGCCGAGGACGCCGGCGCCAGCGCGGTCATCACCCTGGCGGGCAGTGGCCGGCCGATTGGCGATGTACTGCGCGAGCAACTGGCCCAGCGCCTGCCGCCCGCCCAGTTGGCCAGCGGCGAGGCTCTGATTGCACGGCTGCAGGCCGGGCAAACCAGCCTGGACGTGCCGCCAATGTTGCGTCAGGTATTTCGCCCCAGCGTGCAGCCGTACCTGATCACCCTGCTGCGCCAGGACCCGGCCGCGGCGTTCGCCCGGCTACGGGTGCCGGCGCTGATCGTGCAGGGCCGCAACGACGTGCAGGTCGAGGTGGCTGATGCCGAACAGCTCAAGGCCGCCAAGCCGGATGCCGAGCTTGTGCTTATCGACGGCATGAACCATGTGCTGCGCATCAGCCCGCGCGACATGAGCCAGCAGCGCGACAGTTACCGCAACCCCGAGCTGCCCCTGGCCCGTGAGCTGGGCGAACACATCGTCGCATTCATCCAGGCGCTGCCTGCGGCATGAGGTTTTGCCGGGCGCCGTACTCAGGTCTTGGGCCGCGCTGCCGATAACGCGGCTAATAGCCAACACGTCGGTGACCGTGGGTATGCCCTGCGATCACCCGGCCGCCGTGCACTTGAGGATTGCCTGATGACCGATGCCCCCGCCGCCGAGGCGCCCGAAGAACAAGCCCCGCAGAGCGCTCCGCAGCCGTGGGCGGACCTGGCCCCGGAGCATTTCCAGCTGCTGCGCCTGAACGCCCTGCACACCGACCGCAACAGCGGTGCACGGCCGCTGCGCTTCGTCGAATTTGGCTACGCCGAGCGCCACGACAAGGAGCACAGCCTGCTGCGCATGCAGATTCAGTTGCCGGGGCAAAAGGTGCGCAAAGAGCAAAACCTGCTGGATGTGCGCGTCGACCACCAGAACCGTACGGTGCGCATTGGCAATGACGCTGGCCTGCAACTGGAGCCGCTCAACCGCGGCGTTGGCAGGTACATGCTGGCGCAGGCGGTGCAGTGGCTACAGCACCGTTGCTCGCATTACCGCATCGAGGGCATGAGCCTGCCGAACAAGGATGCGCTGAACGAAGACACGCGCCTGCGCCGTGACCATGTGCTGCGCAGCATCGGGCTTGAAGTGGAATACCTCGACGGGCAGTTGCTCAAAGGCCGTATCAAAGAAACCCCGGTGGGCCAGCTCAAGGGCGGCTGGAATACCGACAAGGCCCAGCGCGTCGATATCCTCGAAGCAGCCGGCATGCTGCAGCAGGCCGAGCAGAACCTGATGGAGAAAGAGGCGCAACTGCGCGAGCGCGATGAGCGCGTGGCCAAATATCGACGCGAAGACAACGGGCTGCGCTCCACCATCGCCTGCCTGGTGGCCTTTTCCGTGTTCCAGGCCGGGCTGCTATTCTGGATCGCGCTGCGTTAAAGCCACCCCGGCGCGGCAGGCCACTGCCTGTGTAGGAGCGGCCTTGTGTCGCGAGAGGGCTGCGTAGCAGCCCCAGGATATCGGCCTCACGCGCAATCGCCGGGGCTGCTACGCAGCCCATTCGCGACACAAGGCCGCTCCTACACAAGACTGTGATGGCGCCAAACCCTGATCAAACCCGCGAAGCAAACAGCTCCTGGTGCTTGCGGCACTGTTCGGCCGAGAGCATGAACACCCCATGCCCACCGCGCTCGAACTCAAGCCAGGTGAAGTCCACCTCGGGGTACAACGCCTCGACATGCACCTGGCTGTTGCCCACCTCGACGATCAACAGGCCCTTTTCGGTCAGGTGATCTGCCGCCTCGGCCAGCATGCGCCGCACCAGGTCCAGGCCATCGTTGCCACAGGCAAGGCCCAGCTCCGGCTCGTGGTGATACTCAGCGGGCATATCGCCAAAGTCTTCGGCGTCGACATACGGCGGGTTGGACAGGATCAGGTCGAAACGCTGGCCCGGGAGCCCGGCGAAACCATCGCCCTGCACGGTGTAGACGCGCTGGTCCAGGCCGTGGCGCTCGATGTTCTGGTTGGCCACCTCAAGGGCGTCGAAGGACAGATCGGCCAGCACCACCTCGGCCTCCTGGAACACGTCGGCGGCAACCAAACCGATGCAACCTGAGCCGGTGCACAGGTCCAGAATGCGCGCAGGCTCCGCGGCAAGCCACGGCTCGAAGCGTTTTTCGATCAGTTGGCCGATTGGCGAACGTGGCACCAGCACGCGCTCATCGACAATGAACGACATGCCGCAGTACCAGGCCTCGCCCAGCAGGTAGGCGGTAGGCACGCGGTCTTCGATACGGCGCTTGAGCAGGTGCATCAGGCGTACCCGCTCGTCATCTTCGAGCGCGCAGTCCAGGTAGCTGTCGGCCACTTCCCACGGCAGGTGCACCGCACCCAGTACCAGCAGGCGTGCCTCGTCCCAGGCATTGTCGGCACCGTGACCGAAAAACAGCTCATGCTCATGGAAGCGGCTGACCGCCCAGCGGATATGGTCGCGCAAAGTGCGCAGACGGGATGTGATCACGGAAGACTCCTTTTAAGACAGAACAAAAGTCTAACAGCCCACACCCAACAAATGCTTATTCCTATAGCCAAACACCTGGCCCAAGGCCACGCACCATGTCGCCTGCAATGTCAACCATTCCCATTGACGCCAAGGCAGAGGACAATAGGTATACAAAAGCCCTATCCGAGGAGCCCTAGATGTCCGTTCCAACCACGATGTTCCGCCTCACTGGCCGCGACTATCCGCCAGCCAGGCTGAGCCAGGCCAGCCTCATCGTCATCGACGCGCAAAAGGAATACCTGAGCGGCCCGTTGATGTTGTCGGGCATGGACGAGGCCGTGGCCAACATCGCCCGGTTGCTCGACGCCGCGCGCAAGGCTGGCCGGCCGATCATGCATGTTCGCCACCTCGGCACTGTCGGCGGGCGCTTCGACCCGCAGGGCGCAGGCGGCGAGTTTATTCCGGGGCTCGAGCCGCAAGGTGATGAAATCGTCATCGAAAAACGCATGCCCAACGCATTCAAAAACACCTCGCTGCACGAAACCCTGCAGCAGCTCGGCCACCTCGACCTGATCGTCTGCGGCTTCATGAGCCACTCCAGCGTCAGCACCACCGTGCGCCGCGCCAAGGACTACGGCTACCGCTGCACCTTGGTCGAAGACGCCTCGGCGACCCGCGACCTGGCCTTCAAGGACACGGTCATCCCGGCAGCACAGATCCACCAATGCGAAATGGCGGTCATGGCCGACAACTTCGCCTGCGTCGCCCCTACCGCAAGCCTGGTGTAAGCCTGCTACCGCCCGGCGGACGGGCGGAACCCGAAGGCCGCACAAAGGTCGAACGGCGGATTCAGCGACAGCAGATTCCGAGGTAAGACCATGAAGCTCAAAGGCAGTTTCGATGCAAGGCGCCTGCGCCCGCGTGAACCCGGCAACTGGGGTGCACGCCTGGCGGGGGCCTGTGCCTTTGTGCTGTGCGCCTTGGGCCTGGGGCTTGCCTTCGTCGGCCTCGCCGGCCTGCTGGGGCACTACCCGGCATTCACCGAACTCAATGCCAATCGGCCACTGGCCGCCACCTTGGCGGTGGGCGGGCTGCTGGTGCTTTACCTCGGTGTGCGCCTGTGGCGGCGCAGCCGCGTGCGCCGAGCCCAAGGCCTGAACATGTCGCCGCATCTGATGAAGAAACACGACTGAGCAGTCACAGATTCCATGTTTGTGTATAAGCCTGTACTGGCCTCATCGCAGGCTAGCGCCAGCTCCCACAGTGATCTGAGCCAGGCATAAATATCGCGGCTGTGCACGGCCCCTGTGGGAGCTGGCGACAGCCTGCGATGAGGCCGGGAAAGCCAGCATAGAGCTGCGCCCCAGCCTGCCCGAAGTTCTCTGGGCGAGAGCGGCCCCACTCGCGTAAACTACGCGGCACATGTGGAGGCTCCATGCAAGACGACGACTTTTCCCTGTTCAGCGCCGAGGTGCGCGGCGTCAAGCCGATCAAGCACGACCGCGCCGAGGTCGGCAAACCCAAGGTCGACCGCAAGAAGCTGGCCAGCCTGCGCCAGGCCGCGACCATCCGCAGCGACCAGCCGCTGGTGATCGACGGGCTGTCCGACCAGTTCGTCATCGACGTTGCCGCCGAAGACGAGCTGATGTGGCGCCGCGACGGTGTGCAGGAAAGCCAGGTCCGCAAGCTCAAGCTCGGCCAGATCGCCTTCGAAGGCAGCCTGGACCTGCACGGCATGAGCGTCGAAAAAGCCCGCGAAACCCTGTGGGCCTTCTTCGATGAGGCCACCCGCCTGGAAGTGCGCTGCGTGCGCGTCACCCACGGCAAGGCCGCGCGCATCGACGGCAAGCGCCCGATGATCAAGAGCCACGTCAATACCTGGCTGCGCCAACACCCCCAGGTGCTCGGCTTTGCCTCGTGCCAAGCTCGCCACGGCGGCACCGGTGCCGTGTATGTGATGCTCAAACGAACCATGCTCGAAGGCCGCGACGAGTGATATCGCGCTTGCAGCGCAGTCGCCGCCGCCGTACCCTTCGCCTTTGCAACAATTTCCACAGGTAGATCCATGTCCCTGGAACAGAATTACACCGAGATCCTCAGCCAGCTGGGCGAGGACGTCTCCCGCGAGGGCCTGCTCGACACGCCCAAGCGGGCTGCGAAGGCCATGAAGTACCTTTGCCGCGGTTATGAACAGACGCTCGAAGAAGTCACCAACAACGCGCTGTTCAGCTCCGACAACAGCGAAATGGTGCTGGTCCGGGATATCGAGCTGTATTCGATGTGCGAACACCACATGCTGCCGTTCATCGGCAAGGCTCACGTCGCCTACCTGCCCAAGGGCAAGGTGCTCGGCCTGTCCAAGGTGGCGCGCATCGTCGACATGTTCGCCCGCCGCCTGCAAATCCAGGAAAACCTCAGCCGCCAGATCGCCGAAGCGGTCCAGCAGGTCACCGGCGCCGCAGGCGTTGCCGTGGTCATCGAGGCCAAGCACATGTGCATGATGATGCGCGGTGTCGAAAAGCAGAATTCCACCATGCTCACCTCGGTGATGCTCGGCGAATTCCGCGACAACCCTGCCACGCGCAGCGAGTTCCTCAGCCTGATCAAGTGATCGGCGCAGGTTCCGAGCCGGCCCCTTGGGGTCGGCTTTTTCATTTCAGGAGTTGCCCATGATCGTCAAAGCTCTGCGGGTCGGCCTCGGCCAGATCATCGTGTTCGGCGACTGGATCAGCCGCCCGGCCAAAAAGAAGCGTGATGCTGCGGCTCAGGCTGCGGTCGAGCAACAGGCCAAGGGCCTTGCGCTGTACCAGTTCCATGCCTGCCCGTTCTGCGTGAAAACCCGCCGCACCCTGCACCGCCTGAATGTGCCAGTGGCTCTGCGCGATGCCAAGAACGACCCGCAACACCGCCAGGCGCTGCTTGAGGGCGGCGGCCGGGTGAAGGTGCCGTGCTTGCGTATCGAAGAAGATGGCAAGGTGAACTGGATGTATGAATCCAAGGCGATCATTGCCTACCTGGACCAGCGCTTCGCGTAAAGCCGGGTAGGCATTTGTCGCCTGCATCGCGGGGCAAGCCCGCTCCTACAAAAGCAGCTTTCATGCCTCTTGTGGGAGCGGGCTTGCCCCGCGATGGCGCTAGTCAACCCACCATCGGCACATGCCGCGGGTGGCTGGCCACTCGCTCCAGCCACGCCCGCACCGCCGGGTAATCGGCCAAATCGAAACCGCCCTGTTGGGCCACGTGGGTGTAGGCATACAGTGCCACGTCGGCAATCGAATATTGCTCGCCGACCAGGTACGGCGTCATCTGCAACTGCCGCTCCATCACCCTCAGCGCCTTGTAGCCGCCCTTGTGCAGCTTGCGGTATTCCTCCAGGCGATCATCCGGCAGCCCCAGATAAAACTGGATGAACCGCGCCACGGCGATGTACGGCTCGTGGCTGTACTGCTCGAAAAACTGCCACTGCAACACCTGGGTACGCAAGCGCGGCTCGGTAGGCAGGAACTCACTGCCATCGGCAAGGAAGTTCAGAATCGCGTTGGACTCCCAGAGGCAGGTGCCATCCTCAAGCTTGAGCACCGGTACCTTTCCGTTGGGGTTCATCGCCAGAAACTCGGGGGTCTCGGTCTCGCCCTTGAGAATGTCCACCGCATGCCACTCGTACGGGCGGTCGAGCAGGCTGAGCATCAGCTTGACCTTGTAGCAGTTACCGGACTGGTAATCCCCATACACCTTGTACATCGGCCCTCCCCCTGCAGACGCAGTTGCGCGTTAATAGCCAATAGTTGGCGACTGTACGGCCAAATGCAATGGCTGCTGTATGACAAGGCTCGGGGAATGACGCGGTAGCCTGCAAAAATTGCTTACATCTGTACAAGGAACGACCTGATGACCGACCTCACTACCGCCCCGCTGCGGCCCCTGGCAGACAGTTCACCCACCGCCGTGGTGGCAGGTTTTATCGCCATGTTGACCGGCTACACCAGCACCCTGGTGCTGATGTTCCAGGCCGGCCAGGCTGCCGGTTTGACCCAGGGGCAGATTTCTTCGTGGATCTGGGCGCTATCGATTGGCATGGCGGTGTGCACCATCGGCCTGTCACTGCGCTACCGCACCCCCATCACCGTGGCCTGGTCGACGCCGGGCGCGGCGTTGCTGATCACAAGCCTGGGCGGGGTGCCTTACAGTGAGGCGATTGGCGGCTACATCATCTGCGCGCTGCTGGTACTGGTGTGCGGGGTGACCGGCAGCTTCGAGCGGCTGGTCAGGCGCATCCCTGCATCGCTGGCCTCGGCCCTGTTGGCCGGTATCCTGTTCCGTATCTGCAGCGAAATCTTCGTCGCCGTGCAGCACCAGACCTTGTTGGTGCTGGCCATGTTCATCAGCTACCTGGTGGTCAAGCGCCTGTCGCCGCGTTACTGCGTGCTGGCGGCGTTGGTGGTGGGCACGGCGCTGTCCGGCGCTTTGGGCCTGCTCGACTTCAGCGGCTTCCACCTGGAACTGGCAACACCGGAGTGGACCACGCCGAGCTTCTCGCTGGCGGCGGCCATCAGCATCGGTATCCCGCTTTTTGTGGTAGCGATGACCTCGCAGAACATGCCCGGCGTCGCCGTGCTGCGCGCCGACGGTTATCAGGTGCCGGCATCACCGCTGATCTCGACCACAGGCCTGGCCTCGCTGCTGCTGGCGCCGTTTGGCTCGCACGGCATCAACCTGGCGGCTATCAGCGCTGCGATCTGCACCGGGCCGCACGCCCACGAAGACCCGCGCAAACGCTACACGGCAGCGGTGTGGTGCGGGATTTTCTACGGCATTGCCGGTATTTTCGGGGCGACGCTGGCTGCGTTGTTTGGCGCCCTGCCCAAAGAGCTGGTGCTGTCGATTGCGGCGCTGGCGTTGTTCGGTTCGATCATGAATGGGCTGAGCGTGGCCATGGGTGAAGCCCGCGAGCGCGAGGCGGCGTTGATCACGTTTATGGTGACGGCTTCGGGGCTGACGTTGTTCTCGATTGGTTCAGCGTTCTGGGGGATTGTGGCGGGGGTGATTACCTTGCTGATTCTTAGCCCGCGCAAGGGTTGATGGGTTGATCGCAGAGGATGGCACCGGCTTCGCCGGTGTTCGCGGCGCAAGGCCGCTCCTACAACGATCGCGCCAGGCCGGCGATTCGGGGCTGTAGGAGATTCTATGGTTTTGTACAACCCTGCTCTCGCCAGACATATCCCCTTGTGGCCTTGTGCCGCGCAAGGGCGCAAGGCCTCGGTCACTCACAGCCTGAAATGGCCCACCATGCCCTTCAAGTCATCACCCAAGCGTGCAAGCTCAATGCTCGAGCGGGCATTACCCTCCATCGCCAGCGCCGCCTGATCGGCGCTGCCGCGGATCTGCGTGACGCTGCGGGTAATTTCCTCGGCCACCGAACTCTGCTGCTCGGCGGCGGCGGCAATCTGCTGGTTCATCTGCTGAATCAACGACACCGCAGCAGCAATGCTGCCCAGCGCGCTTTCGGTCTGCAGCGCATCGGCCACCGCCAGGCGCACCAGCTCAGTGCTGCCACGGATCTGCGCCACCGATTGCTGGGCATTGCCGCGCAGGCTGGCCACCAGCCGCTCGATCTCCTCGGTGGACTGCCGGGTGCGCCGGGCCAGCGCCCGCACCTCATCAGCCACCACGGCAAAGCCACGGCCTTGCTCGCCAGCACGGGCGGCTTCGATGGCGGCGTTGAGCGCCAGCAGGTTGGTCTGCTCAGACACGCTCTTGATCACCTCCAGCACCCCGCCGATGGTCTGGATTTCGGCACTGAGGCTGTCGATGCCACTGCTGGCGGCTTCAGCCGCCGTGGCCAGTTGCTCGATGCGCTGCATGCTCTGGCGCACCACTTCCTGCCCGGAGCCGACCTTGTCGTCAGCCGCCTGCGCGGCTTGCGCGGCCTGCTCTGCGTTGCGCGCCACATCGTGCACGGTGGCGGTCATCTGCTGCATGGCAGTGGCCACTTGCTCGGTCTCTTCTTTCTGGCTGCCGACCTCGCGGTTGGTCTGCTCGGTCACCGCCGACAACGACTGGGCACTGCCGGCCAATTGCTCGATACCTTGCTGCAAACCGCTGACGATGCCGGTCAGGCCTTCGGCCATCTGTTGCATGGCGTGCAGCAGTTGGCCGACTTCATCCTTGCGCGGCGCCTCGGCCTCGATGCCCAGCTCGCCTGCGGCAATGCGCCGGGCGCGCTCGATGACCCGGCGCAGCGGCGCGACCACCGCGCGAGTGATCAGCCAGGCCGCCAGCACACCTGCCAGCAAGGCAAGGCCAGTGGCCACGATAATGGCCAGGACATTGCGCGCAAGCTCGCCCTGCATGGCCTGCTGCTGGGCCGCATAGGCCTGGTCGACCCGCGCAGTCGCTTGTTCGGCGCGGCTTTGCAACTGCGTCTTGATGCCCTGCTCCTGGCTGAGCAAGTCGGTGTATTCGTTGAGTTTGTCGGAGAAGCTGGCAATGTGCCCGGCCACCTCACCCAGCACGCTCAGGTAACCCGGGTCGACCAGGCTGCCTTTGAGCTGCTCGACCAGGCCTGCTGCATCGACAGTTTGGGCGATTCGCCCCTGGCCCGCGTCTTCGCTGCCCTTGCGGCTCTGGTCAAGGCGCACGCGGGCCTCATCCATGGCCTGCAGCATCAAGCGCGATACCTGGGCGACCTGGGTGGACTGCTCGAGGAATTCGCTGCCCTGCTGGCCTTGCGACTGCTTGAGGGTATAGGCGCCATCATCGGCGAGGCCCGCCTGCATCATGTCGAGGTTGTTGGCAACGCTGGACACCGACCAACTGGCGGTGTCCAACGCCAGCTCCTTCGCTTGCACCGCCTGGACGAACTGCTCGAATGCCTGGCCGTACGCGCCCAGGTCGGCTTCGGCGCCCGCCAGCGCCGGCAAGCCGCGGGCGCGCTCGGTCAACGCCTGCAAGCCGCTGCGCAGTGCATCGGCTTCCTTGATGTCCGAGCGCAGTGCAAACGCCTGCTCGTGCTGGCGCAGGCGCAGCAGGTCGGTATTGAACTGGGCAAGCTGGCGTAGGCCGGCAAAGCTCTGGCCGACATGATTCAACGAATAAACGCCCAAGGCCGCCACCACCAACGTCAGCAGCAACACCAGCATGAAGCCCAGGCCAAGCTTGCGGGCCATGCCCAGGTTTGCCAGAACACCGTGCCTGGTCGTCGCCATCACCGAATCCCCCTTGCCGTGTCGAGCTGCTGCGATAGGCAAGAGTGACAACCCCTGCGCCGGTCTCACAAGGGTTGAATGGCAAAGTGGTGTCATTTAGCTATGAGCGTGTCGCTTTCAGGCTGCTCAAGGTCGCCCTGCAAGCTGGAAGAACGCCTGTGCGCGGGTGTCCTGCCCAAAGGCGACATTGATGCGAAGTGTTCGGCGCCGCCTTGCTGCTGGGCTGCCTGGCGGTCTGCGCCAGCCTGCTTATCAGCGTTAAAGCGAGGAAGCATCATCAGGGGCACGGTTGTACTACTATCGTTCGCGGTGATCATGCGTGACGCGGCCCATCATCGGGGTCGATCATGCATCTTTCAAAGCCTCGTCCAGGAGAATTCGTCATGCCCCATACCAACCGCCGCTTCCTGCTCGCCAAACGCCCAGTGGGTGCCGTGCGGCGCGATGACTTTAGTTACGAGCAGGTTCACGCCACCGAGCCGGGCGAGGGCCAGGTGCTGGTGAAGAACCTTTACCTATCGCTGGACCCGGCCATGCGCGGCTGGATGAACGAAGGCAAATCGTACATTCCGCCAGTCGGGCTCGGCCAGGTGATGCGTGCGCTGGGTGTCGGCGAGGTGGTTGCCTCCAACCACCCCGACTTCAAGCCAGGCGACCACGTGGGCGGCGCCTTGGGCGTGCAGGACTACTACACCGGTGACGCGCAAGGCCTGCACAAGATCGACCCGAGCCTTGCGCCGCTGCCGCGCTACCTGTCGGCACTGGGCATGACCGGCATGACCGCCTACTTCGCGCTGCTGGACGTCGGCCAGCCCAAAGCTGGTGACACCGTGGTAATTTCCGGCGCAGCCGGCGCCGTGGGCAGCATTGCCGGGCAGATTGCCAAAATCAAAGGCTGCCGCGTAGTCGGTATTGCCGGTGGCGCGCAGAAGTGCCAATACCTGGTCGATGAGCTTGGCTTTGACGGCGTCATCGACTACAAGGCCGAAGACGTGCTGGCCGGGCTCAAGCGCGAATGCCCCAAAGGTGTGGACGTGTACTTCGACAACGTGGGCGGCGACATCCTCGATGCCGTGCTGTCACGCCTGAATTTCAAGGCCCGCGTAGTGATTTGCGGCGCCATCAGCCAGTACAACAACAAGGAAGCAGTAAAAGGCCCGGCCAATTACCTGTCGCTGCTGGTCAACCGTGCGCGCATGGAAGGCTTCGTGGTTATGGACCACGCCAAGGAGTACGGCAAGGCCGCGCAAGAAATCGCCGGCTGGCTGGCCAGCGGCAAGGTCAAGAGCAAGGAAGATGTGGTGGAAGGGTTGGAGACGTTCCCGGAAACGCTGCTCAAACTGTTCAGCGGGGAAAACTTCGGCAAGCTGGTGCTGAAGGTCTGAGACGGGGTTAGGCCAGAGCAATGTAGGAGCGGCCTTGTGCCGCGAACGGGCTGCGCAGCAGCCCCGGCGTTTCCTGGGGGCTGCTGCGCAGCCCGTTCGCGGCACAAGGCCGCTCCTACATTAATTGCGTGACGTGCGCATGCTGCTGCGCAGGCTATCGCGGCCTTGAGCTTAACCGCGAATTTCGGCAACCACGGCGGCCAGCGCCTGGCCCGGGTTTGCGGCCTGGCTGATCGGGCGGCCGATCACCAGGTAATCAGAGCCTGCATCCAGCGCCTGGCGCGGGGTGAGGATACGGCGCTGGTCATCCTGAGCACTGCCCGCAGGGCGAATACCCGGCGTCACCAGTTGCAGCGACGGGTGGGCAGCCTTGAGCGCCGGCGCTTCGAGCGCCGAGCACACCAGGCCATCCATACCCGCCTTCTGCGCCAGCGCTGCCAGGCGCAGCACCTGCTCCTGCGGCTCGATATCCAGGCCGATACCGGCCAGGTCTTCACGCTCCATGCTGGTCAGCACCGTCACGCCGATCAGCAGCGGCTGCGGGCCGCTGCGCTTGGCCAGCTCTTCACGGCATGCCGACATCATGCGCAGGCCACCGGAGCAGTGCACATTGACCATCCACACCCCCATCTCGGCAGCGGCCTTGACCGCCATCGCTGTGGTGTTGGGGATGTCATGGAATTTCAGGTCGAGAAACACCTCGAAACCCTTGCTGCAGAGGGTTTCGACAATACCCGATGCACTGCTGGTGAACAGTTCCTTGCCAACCTTGACCCGGCACAGGGCGGGGTCGAGCTGGTCAGCCAGCTTCAGGGCAGCGTCACGGGTGGGGAAATCCAGGGCGACGATCAGGGGCGTCTGGCAGACGGACATGGGCAGCGGTCTCTTGGCAAGTCTTGAACGGCGCGCATTGTAAACGAAGTGGCGCACGCTTTGGGGCCCGCGGGTCAGCAGAATTGGCCCGACCGCACACGGCTCCTATAATGGAACCATCGCAGGCGGACATGGCTCGAATGCCATGAAAGCGTTGCCCTATACGCTTTGCAGGAGAACGACGATGCCTTGGTATGCCTGGTTGATACTGTTAGTTGCGCTCGGCTCGATTGTCGGCGGGTTGATGATGTTGCGCGATACCGCAAAAAAACTGCCGCTGACCGAGGAGCAGTTGAAGAAAGTCCATGAGCGCAATGCCGAAATGGACGCCAAGGAAGCGCGGGATCGCTGAACCTTGGTTGCCGGGAGCCGGCCTGAGCCCGGCTCCCGCCAGCGCGGGCTTACTCCACGGTAAGTCTGTCGCGATTGCGATCAAGCAATGCCTTACCGATTCCTTTGACCTCAAGCAACTCATCTACCGATGTGAATGGACCATTGACCTCACGATAAGCGACTATAGCCTGCGCCTTGGCATGGCCAATACCATTGAGCCCGCCCTGCAAGGTTTGCGCATCGGCCTGGTTGAGAGGGATCAATTCGGCTTGGGCGGCCATAGCCGTTATGGCTGGCTGCTGCATGCTGGCAACAGGTAACGCAGTAGCAGCTTGTGCAGCAGTGGCGGACAGCGAGAAGCTGGCGATCAGCGGAAAAAGGAAGCTGGCGATCAGGGTGTTACGCATGGTGAAACTCCTTGTAGATGACATTCCATTACGCAGCATGGGTGTTGCTGCGAGCTGAAGACTAGCCAGCACTAGCTCAATGTGAAAGCACGAGAAGTGGGGCAAATCATTTCTAAATGGAACAGCTGACAGCAATGCCCCAAGCTATTGTAAGAAAGAGTATTTTCCGTAGCGCGAATACAACTCTAACGCCAGCCTACGCACCGCCCACGAAGTTAACCGACTTATCTGCAGCTGGCACCCTCGCCCTGCTCGACTTATCATGTAGCTCACTGAAAACGGACCATTTCCTGAAATGACAAGCAACCTAGCAGGCAAATTGATATTCCACGCACAGCGCAGCATCAGGAGCCTGAAAGTCAGAGAGTGCCTTGCGAACTTGAGCACCAGGCGCCTTCCTGCTCCTGCGCGGCCGTTAACCGACCCTGCTTCGGAAGTCATTGACCGGCTGCGTCACGAAGGTATTGCGTTTCTGCCGAACCTGCCGAGCCAGCTTCAGATCGACGACATCCTCAGTTACATCGAGGACAAACAGGTTCGTAATCCTTACAAGCCGGCCCAGGCGTTCCCGCACCAAACACCGCCAAACGATTGCCATACTGCTCACTTTTCGGCACAAGACATCCTTTCCGCCCCCCACTTGCTGGCATTCGCCAACGACCCGCAGGTACTAGAAATTGTTTCACACTTTTTAGGCGCGAAACCGACGATTTCCAATATCGGGCTGTGGTGGTCATACCCGGGCCACGACACCCCAGAACAGGCGCAGTTTTTCCACCGTGACGTAGACGACTTGCGCTTTATTAAACTGTTCGTCTACTTGACCGACGTAGATGAGTCCGCAGGGCCCCATGCATTCGTACCGGGCAGCCAGAACTCTTCGGCCTTCAGCAAAATGAAACGGTATTCAGACGATGAAGTGGCGCAGCATTTCGGCAGCGACAGTATTCACTACATAACCGGCGCCAAAGGAAGTTCATTCTTAGAGAATACCTTTGGCTTGCACAAGGGCCGAATGCCAACGCAAAAGCCGAGACTGGCGTTTCAAGTTCAGTACTCCTTGCATCCAATCACGGCCTACCGGTACACACCCCAACAACGTGCAGCCTCACATGCGCAACACGATCGCTATATCAACAGGTTGTACCTGCAACCTTGAATGACTGCGCCAGGAGGGGGCCCTGGCGCCTTTTACAGGTTACCGGAAAGCTTCGGGGAACCTGGCAATCAGATACTCAGACCCTGCAACTGTCAGGTGCGAATAGTCCATAGCAGTAAGTGAATACTTACCACTCAGTGCATCCACAAATGCCAAGCAGCCTGCGTTGTCACAAAAAATCGACGTCGGGGAGATGTAAGTGACCTTTTGCTGTTCCGCGAACGCTCGCATATCAGCGTCCAGACGGAAGATTTCTGGACGCGTGCCAGTCGGCACCCGCGCGGGAAACTCGGTCTTTTTGAATACCAAGTAGTGCTTTTCCAGATAGGAAGGCAAGCTTCCGCGCCACTGCGGCACCGGCCCTACCAAAGCAACGCTTTCAACTCCCGCATCTTTCAGCGCTTGAAGTGTTGCAGCCACTTCCTTCCAGTCATGATTCACCCAATTAGCCGCCAACAACACCGCTTGTGGACGATGCTCGATGATTGAAGCCATTACGGCGTCATTTGTGGCTTTGCAATGGGGCCGCTCAGGGAATTTTTTGCCAAGTATCGGTGGGCAGCTATTGGCCGTTCGCTGAATGATTTGCTCACCGGCCGGCTTTGCCGCGAGCAGCCCTGCATACAGGTGGGCTGCGTGGGAGTCCCCCCATAACAACAACTGTTTTTCTCCGCTACCATCCTCACAGGTCGAGAATGCGTCGGCCTTTTGCTCTGGCCGCAGGAAGCATGTCCCATCACGATACAAGGAGCGATCGAAATCCACTTGAGTGAGGTTTTTGACGATGGGCGGCAAGCGCCAACCCGCGCCCCCCTCAACCCTTAAGAGAAGGCCAAGGGCTGAGACCGCCAGGACGCTCGCCAACACAGATACAGTCACAGGCCATCGCACGTTGGACAGCATACTGCGGGAAGGTTGCTCCACCCATCGATAAGATATCTCTCCGAGTACCAGGGTAAGGAGAATACCTACTGTCGTCGAAAGACCTCCCGGCTCGATTTCAAGAAAGACCGTACCGACGACGATCGGCCAATGCCATAGATATACCGAGTAGGACCTCAGCCCCAACCATTGAAGCGCCCGGTTGCCTGTGAGCCAAGACCCCTGACGAGCAGCTGCAAGCACGGCCGCTGCGCCCAGCACCGGAAACAGAGCCATCTTGTCTGGCCAACCTTGCCCATCAGCAATCAGCAACAGGCTGGCACCCATCAGAAGAAAACCGAGCCCTTCCAAGAAACGAGCGCCGACCTTGCTTATAGTCCTATGGCGGAACGCCACAAATACCATGCCCCCCAGCGTCAGCTCCCAGACACGGCTAGGCAACGAGTAAAATGCCGCAACACCCTGATTACTGCTAAGCCAAAGGCACCAGGCAAACGAAACTAACGTACATAGTGCCAAGAGGCGCAGTAGCCAACGAGGCGAAAGCAGCTTGAGAACAGACAGGATCAACAGCGGATAAAGCAGATAGAACTGCCATTCAACTGAGAGCGACCATGTGTGGAGCAGCCACTTTTCATGAGAGGCAGCGTCAAAGTAACCCGCCTCCCGCCAATAGATGAGGTTGGAGATAAACAAGAGACTGGCGAATACATGTTTCCCGAGCAAAGAAAAGTCGGCGCTCGGCATGTAAAACCAGCTCAGAGCCAATAATACCAAGCACAATGTAAATAGGGCGGGCACGATACGCTTGAAGCGCGACCAATAAAATGACAACACGCTGAAGCGTGTTTCGGTGCCCTTCACAATGATCGCGGTCATCAAGAAACCGGAAATCACGAAAAATATATCAACGCCAACAAAGCCCGCGTGCACCCCAGGTACACCGAAGTGGAACAACACCACGGCCAACACTGCCCACCCACGTAGTCCATTGATATCGTTGCGAAAACCTTGCTGATCAGCCATACCATTATCTTCCCGGTGAAAATCGCAGCGGTGCCAAATTGAGGCGACTGCTCAGCTGAGCGGTCAAGCATCTCTATGGCAATTGTAAAAAAGCTCCCGCAGCCAGGCTCAGACTACCTCAGCCTTCCCCGCCTGATACCGCAACGCCAACAGCAACAAAGGCGCCCAAGCCAGCAGCACACCAACGCCGCCGTCCAACCTGCCGGTGCCGATCAGATAAGCCACAGGCCACAGCCAACAAAGGTTGATCAGTAACACAGCCAGGGTCACCGGCAAGTGCCGGCCATAACGGCGCGATGCATATTGATAGGCGTGGCTGCGGTGTGCCTCGTAGACCTTGTCGCCGCGCAGCAAGCGACGCAGCAAGGTTACCGTGGCATCGACGATGAACACGCCCAGCAGCACCAGCCAAGCACAGAACAGGTCCGACGAGACCCACGCCGCCTGCAGCGACAGCACGCCCAAGGC
This sequence comes from Pseudomonas farsensis, assembly GCF_014268805.2. Lineage (GTDB taxonomy): Bacteria > Pseudomonadota > Gammaproteobacteria > Pseudomonadales > Pseudomonadaceae > Aquipseudomonas > Aquipseudomonas farsensis. The sequence goes on along the minus strand of NZ_JABWRF020000001.1, from coordinate 815,042 downwards.
AATGCCGAGGAAACCACTGCCCGCGTCGCCCATGAAAATGCGCGCAGGCGGGAAATTCCAGAACAGAAAACCCGCCACTGCCGCAGCCAGAATCAGCGGCGCAGGGATCAGCGCCCCGGCGCCGGTCAGCGCATACAGCGCGCACGCGCCCAGGCAGGTGGTGATTGCTTCGACACTGGCAATGCCATCAATGCCATCCATGAAGTTGTACAGGTTCAGCAGCCAAACCAGGTAGAACAACGCCAGCCCGTGGCCCCACCAGCCCATGTGCAGCTCTGTACCGAATACGCTCAGCGGCGCCAGGCCGCCGAGCCAGAACAACGCCCAGCCCGCAGCAGCGAAGTGCCCCAGCAACCGCCAGCGGGCGGCTATGTGGCCGTGGTCATCGAGAAAGCCCAGTACTGCGGTCAGCGCGCCGGCGCCAAACAGGCCCCAGGTGGCGTCAGCGCCAATGGCACCGGTGCCGTGCAACCACATCAAGGCGGCCAGAAATGCCACAACGATAGCGACGCCGCCACCGCGGGGCGTCGGCACGCTGTGCGAGCTGCGGGCATTGGGGATGTCGATAATACTGCGAGCCAGTGCATAGCGGCGCAGCACCCAGGTCAAGGCCAAAGCCAGCAGGCCCACGGCCAGGGAAATTTGCACAATCCAAGGGGAATTCATGTTCAGCGTTCGTCCAGGTAATGCCGGGCGGTATGGTGGAAGGCCTGGTCGACCGAAACCACCGGTGTCCAGTTCAGCAGCCGATGATTCTTGGCAATGTCCACCTGCAGCGAGCCGCACAGACGCTGAGCCATGGCACGCCGGCCGAGGCAGCTTGCAACCAGTTGCAGGCAGGCCGACGGCACCGGTAGCAGCCGTGCCGGGCGGCCTAGTGCTGCGCCCAGGCGGCGCAACAATTGTGCAGTGGAAAGGTCTTCCCCGTCGCTGGCCAAAAAGGTCTGGTTGGCCGCGCCAGGGTGTTCGACACAGGTAAGAATCAGGTCGGCAAGGTTGTCCAGGGCGACCAGGCTGCGGCGATTGTCGATGGCGCCGAACGGCAGCGGGACGCCGGCACACAGCCAGCGCATCATGCGCTGGAAATTGGCCTTGACCCCCGGCCCGTATACCAGCACCGGGCGCACGACCACCACCTCCATGCCAGTGGCCTGCGCCAACTCACGCAGAGCCTGTTCGGCTTCCTGCTTGGAGACCCCGTACGGATCGACCGGGCACGCCGGGTCATCAGCAGTGATAGGCTGGCCTGGCGCACTGGCCTCGCCGTTGACCTTGATCGAGCTAATGAACACAAAGCGCCGTACACCAGCCTCGGCGGCCTGGCGGGCCAGGGCCAGGGTGCCGTCGACATTGGCCTTGCGAAACTCGGCCAAAGGGTCGCCTGCGGTTTCGTGCATGACGTGCACCCTGGCCGCCGCATGTACCACCACATCAACCCCGGCCAGCGCCTCGCGCCAGTCGGCAGTGGCATCAAGAGCCGGCACCACGTGTACCCGCTCGCACTGCGCCAGGGGCATCGGGCGGCGCACTGCAGCTACCCACTGCAAGTCGTCTCGACCATGGGCGTAGCGAAGCAGCCCGGTGCCAACGAAACCGCTGGCACCGGTCAGTAGCAGGCGGGTCAACGCACCGCCCTCCGTGGCCGACGGATGTACTCAAGCAGCTTGAACGGCAGCTTGCTCAAGACCATCAGCAGGTTGGTATAGACGCCGTTGCGTCGGCAAGCCTGAACGATCTCGGCATTCAACCGAATGCTGCTGCGCAACCCGGAGGTGCTGACACCGCCGGCGCGCATGCGCACAAGCACCTGGTCGATGCGAGCCCAGGGCAATTTCTTTACCAGCAACAGGCGTACGAACATTTCATAGTCGGCGGAGATGCGGTACTGGGTGGAATACTCGCCGACCTGGGCGTAAGCCTCACGGCGCACGTAGGTACCTGGGTGCGGCGGCATCCAGCCGAAACGCAGCTTCCACGGCCGAAAGTTTGCCGCATCGTAATAGCGGGTCACGGTGGCCAGGTCGTCCGGCTCGACGAAGACGATGTCACCGTACGCCAACTGCGCCTGCGGGTTGGCCGCGAAGGCCCGGGCGACAGCGGCCAGGGCGTCGTCGGTTTCGAGGAAGTCGTCGGAGTTGAGAATGCCGATGACATCACCGGTCGCCAACGCGATGCCTTTGTTCATCGCATCGTACAAGCCCTTGTCCGGCTCGCTGACAACTGTGGCAATCCGGTCGCGGTAGCCGTTGACGATGGCCATGGTGTCATCCTTCGAGGCACCGTCGATGATGATGTACTCGATGTCGTCGTGGGTCTGGCGCAGTACCGACTCGATGGTGTCGCGAATGGTCGCCGCGCTGTTGTAGGCGACCGTAACCAGGGAAATCTTCACTCTGCGCTTACCTCGGCACGGCCATAGCGGTCTTCGAAACGAACGATGTCGTCCTCGCCCAGATAGCTGCCTGACTGTACTTCGATCAACTCAAGGTCAATGACGCCCGGGTTTTCCAAGGCGTGGACCTGGCCGATCGGAATGTAGGTGGACTCGTTTTCAGTCACCAGGTAGGTCTTGTCGCCGCGGGTGACTTTGGCCGCGCCGCTGACCACAATCCAGTGTTCGGCGCGGTGGTGATGCATCTGCACGGACAGCTTGGCCCCCGGAGCGACCGTAATGCGCTTGACCTGGTAACGCGGCCCGCTGTCGATAGAGTCGTAGCGGCCCCAAGGCCGATAAACTTCGCGGTGCACCGAAAACTCCGGGCGCTGGCCTTGCTTGAGCTGTTCGACAATGCCTTTTACCTGCTGGACATTGTCCTTGTGCGCCACCAGTACGGCGTCCTTGGTCTCGACAATCACCAAATGTTCGACGCCGACCGCCGCCACCAACCGATGTGACGACTGTACAAAGCTGTCGCGCACGCCACTGCACAGCACATCGCCCCGCTGTACGTTGCCTTCGGTGTCTTTGCTGCTCGCATCCCACAAGGCAGCCCAGGAGCCGATGTCGCTCCAGCCAGCGTCCAGAGGCACCAGCACAGCACCATCGGTCCGCTCCATCACCGCGTAATCGATGGAGTCGTCCGGGCAGCGCCCGAACAACTGCGCGTCCACCCGGGTGAAATGCATGTCGTGGGCGGCGCTGGCAAAAGCTGCCTGGCAGGCTTGGGCAATGGCCGGGGCGTGGCGCCCCAGCTCATCCAGGTAGCGGCTGGCGCGGAACATGAACATACCGCTGTTCCACAGGAAGCACCCGCTGTCGAGGTACTCCTGGGCCTTCTCGGCATCCGGTTTTTCAACGAAACGCTGCACCTTGAAGCCACCCGCGGCGAGCACTTCACCTTGCTCCAGGTAGCCGTAGCCGGTCTCCGCGTGGGTCGGCACAATGCCGAAGGTGACCAAGTGGCCGGCCTCGGCAAGGCGCTGAGCCTGACGAATGCTGGCATGGAACGCTTCAACGTCGGGAATCAGGTGGTCGGCAGCGAGCACCAGTAATATCGGGTCATCGCCACCGGCCATGGCCTGCAACGCGGCCAGGGCGATAGCGGGTGCTGTGTTGCGCCCTACCGGCTCCAGCAGGATGCTCGCCTGTTCGTGGCCACTGACCCGCAATTGTTCGGCGGCGAGGAAGCGATGTTCTTCGTTGCAGATGACAATGGCCTCGCCGCTGTCCAGGCCCCGCAGCCGCGCGAGGGTAGCCTGCAACATCGTGGCCTGAGCATCGACCAAGGGCAGGAACTGCTTGGGGCTCAGCTGCCGGGAGAGAGGCCAGAGGCGAGTGCCGGAGCCCCCCGCCATGATGACGGGTACGAACATCTGTAATTCCTTAATGAGTGCCCAGGCGCATCAGACACGCGCCTGCAGACGATGCTCGACAAACCAGCGGTAGGCATCGGCCAGCCCGGCATCCAGTTCGATACTGGCCTGCCAGCCAAGCGCTTTGAGCCGCGATACATCCATCAGCTTGCGTGGCGCGCCGTCCGGCTTGCTGGCATCGAAGCTCAGTCGCCCCTGGAAGCCGGTGACCCGTGCCACCGCCTCGGCCAGTTCGCGAATGGTGCAGTCGACGCCGGTGCCGACGTTGATGTGGGAAAGCATCGGCTGGGTATTGGCCTGGTAAACCTGATCATCCAGCTCCATCACGTGCACGCTGGCCGCAGCCATATCGTCAACGTGCAGGAACTCGCGCATGGGCTTGCCGCTGCCCCAGATCACCACTTCCTCGGTACCCTGCTGGACCGCTTCGTGGAAGCGTCGCAGCAAAGCCGGAATAACGTGGCTGTTCTCGGGGTGATAATTGTCACCAGGGCCATAGAGGTTGGTGGGCATGACACTGCGGTAGTCGCGACCGTACTGGCGATTATAGCTTTCGCACAGTTTGATGCCGGCGATCTTGGCAATCGCGTAGGGCTCGTTGGTAGGTTCCAGCGTGCCGGTCAGCAGGGTTTCCTCGCGCATTGGCTGGGCCGCAAGCTTCGGATAGATGCACGACGAGCCGAGGAACAGCAGGCGTTGCACGCCGTTACGATGGGCGGCGTCGATGATATTGGCCTGAATCAGCAGGTTCTCGTGGATGAACTCGGCCGGCAGCGTGTTGTTGGCATGGATACCGCCAACTTTGGCTGCGGCCAGATACACCTGGTCGATACCTTGTTCGGCAAAGAACGTCCGCACCGCCTGCTGGTCCAGCAGGTCGAGCTGTTCGCGGCCGGCGCTGACGATGTTGCTGTAGCCCAAAGCAACCAGGCGGCGAACGATCGCCGACCCGACCATACCCCGGTGCCCGGCAACGAAAATACGCTGGTCGAGGTTACGCGCCATGGCTCAGTTCTCCAGCGAAACGGGAATATCGTGCCCGTGCTGCTTGAGCAGCGCGTGGCGCTGAGCAACCTTGAGGTCTTCACGGACCATCTCGGCACACATCTGCTGCACGGTGATTTCCGGGACCCAGCCAAGTTGTTCCTTGGCTTTGGTCGGGTCGCCCAACAGGGTTTCCACTTCGGCAGGACGGAAGTAGCGCGAGTCGACGCGCACGATCACGTCACCCACCTTGAGCGCCGGGGCGGCATCGCCGCGAATCGACTCGACGATACCCCGCTCCTCAACGCCGGTGCCCTCGAAACGCAGGGTGATACCCAGCTCCTCGGCCGACCAGCGCACAAACTCGCGCACCGAATACTGCACACCGGTGGCAATCACGTAGTCTTCCGGAGTGTCCTGCTGCAGCATCATCCACTGCATGCGCACGTAGTCTTTGGCGTGGCCCCAGTCGCGCAGGGCGTCCATGTTGCCGAGGAACAGGCAAGGCTCCAGGCCTTGGGCGATGTTGGCCAGACCGCGGGTGATCTTGCGCGTCACGAAGGTTTCGCCACGGCGCGGCGACTCGTGGTTGAACAGGATGCCGTTGCAGGCGTACATACCGTACGCCTCGCGGTAGTTGACGGTGATCCAGTAGGCGTAAAGCTTGGCCACGGCGTAGGGCGAGCGCGGGTAGAACGGCGTGGTTTCCTTTTGCGGGGTTTCCTGCACCAGCCCGTACAACTCGGAGGTGGAGGCCTGATAGAAGCGGCATTTCTTCTCCAGCCCGAGCAAGCGGATGGCCTCGAGGATACGCAAGGTACCCATGGCGTCTACGTCGGCAGTGTATTCCGGCGACTCGAAGCTCACGGCAACGTGGGACTGCGCACCCAGGTTGTAGACCTCGTCGGGCTGCACTTCCTGGATGATACGCGTGAGGTTGGAGGAATCGCTGAGGTCACCGTAGTGCAGGACAAAGTTGCGGTTGTCGACGTGCGGGTCCTGGTAAATGTGGTCCACACGCTGGGTATTGAAGGACGACGCCCGGCGCTTGATGCCATGTACCTCGTAGCCCTTGCCCAACAGGAACTCGGCGAGATAGGAGCCGTCCTGGCCAGTTACCCCGGTAATCAATGCCTTTTTCATATGCTCTGTCCTACGTACCTTGTTTAGACCGCACCCGCAGCCTGTGGCCCGTGCGCAGCTTAAGAAATTGAAAAGCCTGGGTCAGCCGGCGCTGATCGGGCGAACGCTTAAATAGGAAGCCACAACGCCCTCGATCTGGGCTCGATGCTCTGGGTTATCAGCCGTCCACGCACCAAAATTGATAAAGTCGCCGCGAAGCAACTGACTGGCCAGGTGGCCTAGTATGGCGTTCTGCTCATCGACGCTGATGGGGTTGGCCTGGCAATGGGCGATATGCTCGGCCATCGCGTCCAGGTCGGGTTCCATGTCGATGGTCATGAAGCGCTCGCCAGAGGCGTAAAACGGCTTGGCCAGGCCGAATACCGGTTTGCCCCGCAGGATCGATTCAAACCCCACCGAACCTGTCCAGACCAGTACTGCATCTGCCTCTTTCAACACTAGGTTGGAGGGCGTGTAGGTCGGCACTACCGTCACCCTTGGATCTTTGGCCAAACGCGAATAGAAGCCGGTGGGACGGTTGCCCATCACCGAGGGGTGCTCTTTGATAACCACGTTGAAGCGCTTCGACAACGTGTCCAGAAGCCGATCCAGAACCGCGTAGTAGTCGATGACGCGCAGGTCCTGGCACCAGTAGTCCACCGTACACTCGGGGAACATCTGCAATGGAATGAACACCTTGGGGCGCGATGACGCCTTGAGTTTGTCCATCCAGCCGGGATCACCTGGGTCGGTGGGTGGCAGCCAGTGCAGTAGCTCGAGCGACTGCTGCTGGGACACCCAGTAGTGATAGTTGTGATAGTCGCCGCCCAGCACACGTTTCAGCCAGAACCACGGAACCCGAGCGATGTTGGCAGCCCAACGCCGATATACCGACTTTCGCGGGCTGGATATCGATTGGCTGTTGAACACCGGTGCATAGCTATCGGCAAGGAGCTTGTGGCGCAGTTCCTCAACCAGTGCAGGGTCGGCATCACCGAAGAAATTCGCCTCGCCACGTGCGCTGATGCGATAGCAGCCGTTGACGAAGGTGCCAATAAAGGCCACAAACCGAATACTGCGGGCACGCACCAGTATGTGCAGCAAATCCATGACGTAAGAGTCGATGATCAATGAAACGACCAACGTGGGCGCCAGCTCCTCGAGCACGTCTTCGATCGCTCTGGCCATGGCACACAGGTGCCGCCGTGCCTGCTGATCTGACAGCGTGCGCAGTAACCGGCATCGGGCTATGACATCGCGCGCTTCGGGCTCGCTGACCGCTGCAGGTAGATTTAGCGCATGCCGAGGCCCGTGTAGATAGGCATGGTAGCGTCTGACGATCCCTGCCTCATCGATGCTGGCATGCTCGCTGGCACGCACCACGCGGGCACCAGGCAGCAACTGCTCGGCCAAAAAGGTGAACTGCTCACGGTTCCAGGGGCGTACATAGCTAAGTACGGTCGCGCTCATTGAAACTCCATGTCCAGCCCACCGAGAAACACTTCCCGCGCCACCGCTGTGTTGGCTTTGACTGCCACCGCCAAGTGTTGACCGATTACCACAGGCAGGTACTTGGGCGGTAAGCCGTACCCGGGGCGTACGCTGCGGACTGCATCGGCAGTGACGACCTCACCCGCCTGCAGGTCCTTGGTGAAATACAAAGACCGACGGAACTTGGCATTGCCCTGTTCGCTGGACTTGCGCCCGTAGTCAACCGTGCCCAACGCCGCCCAGGCCGTCTTGGAGTCACGGCACAGCGCCTGCAACTCGGCGGGTTCAAGTGAGAAGCTGTCATCAGGGCCGCCCCCACTGCGATCAAGGGTGAAGTGCTTTTCGATGATCGACGCACCCAACGCGACACTGGTGATCGCTGTAGTGTTGTCCAGGGTGTGGTCCGAAAGGCCTGTGACCAGGCCATGGCGGGCGATCATGTCGGGGATGGTGCGCAGATTGTAATCAGCCGCTGGCGCCGGGTAGCCGCTCACACAGTGAAGCACCGCCAGCTCCTGGCATCCGGCGTCTCTTGCCGCCTGTACCGCTTCGGCAATTTCCTCGGCATCTGCCATGCCGGTGGAGATGATCATCGGCTTGCCGGTAGCCGCCACATAGCGAATCAGCGGCAGGTCGATGGCCTCGAACGAGGCAATCTTGTAGGCCGGCGCATTGAGCGACTCAAGCAGGTCGACCGCGGTGGTATCGAATGGGGAGCTGAACAGGGTGATGCCCAGCTCGCGTGCGCGCTGAAACAGCGGCGCGTGCCAGGCCCACGGCATATGCGCCTGCTGATACAGCTCGTAGAGGGTACGACCATCCCACAGCCCACCATGAATCTGGAATTCCTCGGCATCGCTGTCCAGGGTAATGGTATCGGCGGTGTAGGTTTGCAGCTTGATGGCATCGGCACCAGCGCGCTTGGCCTCTTCAACGATACGCAGCGCAGTTTCCAGCTTGCCGTTATGGTTGGCAGAGAGCTCGGCGATAATATACGGCGGCTCGCTGGCGCCAATGGCGCGGCCGGCAATGCTGATACGTGGAGAACTCATGATTGTGCATCCCGCTGCAAGGCTTGCCATTCATCGAACAACAAGCCGAATTGAACTATGCCATGGTACGCGTGGCCGTCGAAGTGCTGGTCCCGCAAGACGCCCTCCTGCTCGAAGCCCAAGGCAAGGTGAAAACGAATCGAACGCTCATTGTACGCCAGTGCCTGGCCACAGAGCTTGTGCAGGCCGAGATTGGCGAATGCGAACGCCAGGATGGCGTGACCCAGTTCACGACCGCTCCCGCGCGGCACGTCCGGTGCCAGGTAGAAACCCCAGTCAGCGATACGTCCGGGCACCCGCTCGGTAACATTGGCAAAACCCAACGGTGCCTGCGCCTTCTCGAAAACCATCAAGTGCTTGCACGGGTCGCTCTGGCAGCTCTCAAACCATTTGCGGTGTTCCTGGGGAGCAATTTCGTGCTGGGTATACATGAAGCGGCGAACATCCGCGTGATTGCGCCACGCTCGCACCAGCTCCAGGTCGGTACTGGCCATCGGCCGCAGGACGCCTTTCATGTGAGCGCCTCCATAGCAGACACCATGCGATCCACCCCTTGCCCGTCGGTAAGCGCCCTGGCGGCCAGCGACAGGTCGGCCAACGCAGTCGGCTCCTGCAAACCACTGATAGCAAGCTGCAACTGCGGTGCCAGCGGGGTAGACAGTTCAAGCAACTGCGCGGCCCCGCTGCGCTCCAGCGCCAGCGCAGCAGGAAGCTGATTCTCCGCCAACACCATTAGCAAGGTGGGTAGCCCTAGGCAGCATCGCTCCCAGGAGGTCCCCCCGCCCGCACCGATGGCGAGGTCGGCACGGACCATCAACGCGGCCATGTCGCGCGTGGCGCTGAGCACCTGCACCGGCCAGGGGTACGCTGCAGCCTGCTCGCGCAGCACCTCCACGTGCGGGGCACTGGCACCGAGCACTACCGTGAAACGGATGTCAGCCGGCAGCTCACAACCACGCAAGGCCTCGAGCACTGCACCACTGTGGTTATGCTGGTCGACACCTCCGAGCGCTATCAGCACTTCCTGCAGGCCAGCCGTGGCACGCCGCGCGAGGGCGGCCTCGCGCAAGCGGGCGAACTCAGGGCGGAGCAGAGCGTTATGCGGCCCCGTCAGCAGTTGGCAGTGCGCCGGCACCTTGTCGCGATAATCCTCAGCCAGTCGGCCGAGGTTCTGATCAAGCAACAGGTCGCAGACATGCTCGCGGTCGGCCAGATCGTCGATCACCAGCAATCGGCAATCGGCGGGCATTACAGCGCTTTCCCAACGCTGATCGAGGGCGTAGTGGTCAACAACAAGCCAGTCCGGTTCGAAGGCTTCGATCAGCGGCCGGCAGGCCTGCACGTCTTCATCCTGGGAAGCGCCCAGCCAGTGGCCATGGAACAGCACCTCGTCGTGGGCACAGCCCATGGGCAGACTGTGCAGTTCGAAGCCCTGCTCGCGTATGTGCTCGTGCAAGTGACCGGGGTGTGCCCGGCTGATGAAACGGCACTGGTGGCCCTCTGCGGCCAGTGCCCGGGCCAGGGTCAGGCAACGCATCACGTGGCCCGACCCCATACCCAGCGAAGCATCGACGCGAAACAACACGCGCATCACCATGCCGTCCACCCGCCGTCGACGCAAATATTCGCGCCATTGACGAACGAAGCCGCTGCCGAGGCCAGGAACAGCACCGGGCCGGCGACCTCGCCAGCCTGGCCAATACGGCCCATGGGCACCTTCGCCGCCAGCTTGGCTACGAACGCCGGGGCATCCTGTTGAACGCTATCCGACGGGAATGGCCCAGGCGAAATCGAATTGACCCGAATGCCCTCGGCGCCGAACTCACAGGCGGCATACCGCGACCACTGGATCAGCGCCGCTTTGGTGGCACCGTAAAACGGTGGGTTGGTACCGGCCGGCGTGTCGTACACCCGCGGGTCCGGGCTGACCACCCCGTACATGGAGCCAACATTGATCACCGAGGCATCGCCGCTTTCACGCACAGCGCGGCGCAATGCCGGCAGCGCACCCTTGAGCATGTTGTGCGCAGCCAGCACGGCAACCTGATAGCTGTCGATATAGTCGCCGGCGTCACTGCTTTCGATGGTGCCGCCTTTGCCCTTGTAGGCGTTGTTCACCAGGACATGCAGGGTTTCGGGGCCGCCATGGGCAAAGTACTCCTGAACCGCCTGCTGGTCACTCACATCCAGCACAAGCAACTCGGCCGAGCCGCCCTGGGCGTGAATCTCACGCAACAGAGGCTCACCGCGGGCACTGCTGCGAACGTTGATGATGACATGGGCACCGGCTTCGGCCAGTGCCTTGGCCATGGCGCTGCCCAGGTAACCCGCCGCGCCGGTGATCAACGCGGTCTTGCCGGAAAGAGAGAATCTGTCGATGCAGCTCATGGGCGCTCTCGTTGCCAGGATGCAGGGTTGAGGGTCTGCTCGTCGAGCAGCGGGCGCTCCAGGGCAATGGCCTGGATCTGCTCGGGCTGCAGCGCAGCGTGCTGGAACAGGCGGGCATTGTCGTGCAACTGGGCCAGAGTTTCCATGCCCAGGCAGACCCCGTCCACCCAGGCCAGGCCACGCACATACGCAAGGCACAGGTCAGCCACGCCGTCACGGCCAAAACGGCCAGACCACTCCAGCAACTGCCCGCGCACCTGCGCAGGAACAGCCACATGGGCGCGCTGCCACTGGCTGTCGTCAGCGCTGACCAGCAAGCCTTGCAGCAGTGCACTACGCACATGCACAGTGAGCCCGCGCTCGGCGCGCGCCCGCTCGATGCGGGGCAACAGGGCGTCCCAGCGACCATCCAGCAGGTTCAGCGGCAGTTGAACATAAGCCACATCCGCCTGCTCCAGCGCCTGCTCCAGCTCGGCCGGGTTCTGCACCGAAACGCCCAGCTCAGCCACCACGCCAGCCCGCACCAGCTCAAGCAGCTCGGCCCACACCCGGCCATTACAGGCTCGAAGATGCTCGGCGCGATGCAGCATCAGCACATCGAGGCGGGCCACCCCCAGTTTCTGGCACGACTCGAACACACTGGCGCGTACGGCTGCGGCGACCACCGCAGACGGGCTACCCTCCGGCAGTTCGGCCAGCGGCGAGAGCTTGGTGATGACCTTGGCCCGCCCTGCCCAGCCATCGGCCAGCGCCGCGCCGACCACCGCCTCGCTATGCCCGTAGGCTCGCGCGGTGTCGATGCACGCCACACCGTGGCGAATGGCGCCGCGAATGATCGCGCACGCCTGTTCGATCGACGGCATGCCGGAACCGTTATTGATGCCATAAGGCATGCCCAGCTGTACCGTGCCCAATACCAGCTTGTGCAACAGCGTTCTGATAGCCGGCGTCTGTGGGTCGGCGAACAGGTGCTGGCACAGGGTTTTCCAACTGACCCCGACCGGGTCCTGCACCTGGGCGAACACCCGCGTTACCAGCAGGTAGTCATCCAGGCAATCGACCGTGCAACGCCCGGCACTCCAGCCCGCGTCACGGTAGCGTTGAAAATAGCGCTCACCGTGCTTGCGACGCAGCATCGGCGTGACATGTTCGTGGTCATGGGCGCTCGGTGACTGGGTCAGCGTCCAGCGCAGCCCTTCGAGCCAGAACACCTCAGCACTCAGCCCATAAGGCAGCCCGGACTGTTCACCATTGCAGCACAGATAGCCTTGGCCACCGTCGAGGAAGGCCTGCTCCAGCTCATCGAGCAGCGCACCGTCGGGGAATACATTGTCCCCGGTCAGGCGAAACACCACGGTACGGTCCGGATAACCGGCAAGGCTGTCGACCATGCGCTGCAGCGGGCTTTGCAGGCTGCCCCGATGGCAGGCCAGGCCGTACTTGAGCGCTGCGGCGGCGAGCGCATCGTCGCTGGCCTCACTGGAGGTCGCCAGCACGACCGGGCGGCCTGTATTACCGGCCCGCAGCCCCGCCAGCACCGCCAACGGGATGCCGCCAACGGGCAACAATACCTTGCCAGGCAACCGCGTAGACGTGGTTCGAGCCTGCAGAACTGCGACCGAGCTCATGCCAGCACGTGCTCAAGGGCCGCCAGCACCGCGTCCTGCTGTTCCAAAGTCATGGTCTGGAACATTGGCAGGCTGATCGCCTCGCGGTAGTAGTTTTCGGCTTGGGGGAAATCCCCGGCCTTGAAGCCCATGCGCGCATACCAAGGTTGCAGATGCACTGGAATGTAGTGCAGGTTGACGCCAATGCCCTGCTCACGCAGCGCTTCGAACACCTGACGGTGGGACTTGCCAGCGCCCGCCGAAGCCAGCCGGATTACATAAAGATGCAGCCCGGAATAGCTGTCCGGGTGCTGCCAGGGAGCCTGCACCGGCAACTGCGCAAGTTTCTCATCGTAACGCCGAGCCAGCTCGTGACGGCGCGCCACATAGCTGTCCAGTCGATCCATCTGGCTCAACCCCAAAGCCGCCTGCAGCTCGGTCATGCGGTAATTGAAGCCCAGTTCGATCTGCTGGTAATACCACGGGCCATCGGCCTCATGAGTCATCGCTGCCGGGTCACGGGTAATCCCATGGCTGCGCAACAATGCCATACGCGCAGCCAACTGGTCATCATTGGTGACGGCCATGCCGCCCTCGGCGGTAGTGATGATCTTGACCGGGTGGAAGCTGAACACAGTGATGTCGCTGTAACGCCCATCACCGATGAAGCCATCGCGGTACTTGCCGCCAATGGCGTGGGACGCATCCTCGATCACCCGGAAGCCGTAGCGCTGCGCCAGTGCATGGATGGCCTGCATGTCGCACGGCTGCCCGCACAGGTGCACAGGCACAACCACTTTGGGCAGCCGACCTTCGCGCTCTGCCACCTCCAGCTTGGCCGCCAGGGCATTCGGGCAGAGGTTGTAAGTGCGTGGGTCGATGTCCACGAAGTCAACCTGGGCACCGCAGTACAAACCGCAGTTGGCAGAGGCAACGAAAGTTATAGGCGTGGTCCACAGCCAGTCGCCAGGCCCGAGCCCCAACGCCAGGCAAGCGATATGCAGCGCCGAGGTGGCGCTATTGACCGCCAGGGCATGACGCGCGCCGACATGCCCGGCAACCCGCTGCTCGAACCGGGGGACCATGGGCCCCTGGGTCAGGAAATCGGACTGCAGCACTTCGACCACGCTGTCGATATCGGCCTGGGTGATGTCCTGGCGACCATAGGGGATCATGGCTCAGATGCTCCCGATCTTGTCTTTGTTGATGTCGATCCAGGCCTGCAGTTGCTCATCGCTCATCCACTCGCTGTTGTTGTCGCTGGCGTAGACGAAGCCCTCGGCGACCTTGGTGCCATCCTTGATGCGTTTGGGGCAGGTGGCCCAGTCGTTGATCACCGGCAGGATCTTGAAGTGCTCGGGGTATTCATAGGTGGTGTACGAGTCTTCGGCGCTGATCATCTGCTCATGCAGCTTTTCGCCCGGACGAATGCCGACAACCTTCTGCGCAGCATCCGGGGCAACTACGCGCGCCAGGTCGGTGACTTTCATGGACGGGATCTTCTTGACGTAGATCTCACCACCTTCCATGTCGTCAAAGGCATGCCACACCAGCTCGACGCCCTCTTCCAGCGAAATCATGAAGCGGGTCATGCGCTCATCGGTGATCGGCAGCTCGCCCTTGTCCTTGATCGACATGAAGAACGGGATGACCGAACCACGGGAGCCCATGACGTTGCCATAACGCACTACCGCCATACGGGTCTCATGGCCACCGGCGTATGAGTTACCAGCAACGAACAGCTTGTCGGAGGCCAGTTTGGTGGCCCCGTACAGGTTGACCGGGCTGCTGGCCTTGTCGGTGGACAGCGCCACAACGCGCTTGATACCACGGTCGATGCAGGCATCGATCAGGTTCATGGCGCCGTTGATGTTGGTCTTGATGCATTCGAACGGGTTGTATTCGGCGGTCGGCACGATCTTCGTGGCTGCGGCGTGAACCACGTAATCGACGCCATCAAGGGCACGGTAAAGGCGCTCTTTGTCGCGGACATCACCAATGAAGAAACGTACGCGCGGATCACCTTCGAACTTCTTGGCCATGTCCCACTGCTTCATCTCATCGCGCGAAAAGATGATGATTTTTTTAGGGTTGTATTTGGCCAGGGTCATTGGCACAAAAGTATTGCCGAACGAGCCGGTACCACCGGTAATCAAAATGGTCTTGTTGGTTAGCATGTTACGGCTTCCCTAGATGACGTCCTGGCGATCGACAGGACGGAATGAGCGAAACGGTGCCGGGGTCAGCCGCAAGAACGACCACACCTTCCAGCACAGTATGAAAACAAATGCACAACACACCCCCACCGGAACGGCCAGGCCACCCAGCCATGGCGACAGCGAGGCACCTAAAATAACGAACACGGCCAGGCCGAGCACATGGCTCTGGATGATCGGCTTGTCCAGCGACTGCGCATAAAGGGCATAGTGGGGAACCATGCCCAGGCCATAGATGCAGGTCCCCGCGAGCAACCACGGGAACAGCGACCCATGCTCGACGTACAGCGGCTTGTCGAGCCAGGAGAGTAACGGGTAGATCAATGCCAGAGCGCAAAGCACGAAACCGAGCGACAGCAATACAGTGTGGCTGAACAGCTTTTTCAGTTGCGCCACGAAAGCCACCGGGTCGTGCGCGTGGTAGGCCTTGATCAGAGCCGGGTAGCTAAAGGCGAATACGCCGGCGTCCAGAAATGCAACTAGCGCGGTACTGATACTGGCAAACAGCACATAGGCGCCAAGGGTATCGAGATCGACCAACGCCTGAAACCAATACCGATCCAAGGTGAACAGCGCTCGAAGCGACAACGTCGCGACCAGCATCGGCGCAGCCACGGCGATACCACGGCGCAGCCAGGGCCAGTCCACCGACGCATGCCAGCCCCCGATACCGAGCCTGGACAATTGCCAAACGGCCGCCACAACACCGAATGCAGACCCAGCGACCCACGCTTGGAGCACATGTTCAAGCGTGCGCCATGCGGGGTCGAGCATCATCATCAACGCGACCACGATCGCCCACAGCCCGGATCGCAAAAACAGGCTGAGGGTTGCAATCAGCTGATAGCCACAGGTAATCAGCAGGCGCATGAGTTCCTGATTGAGATGTTCCAGCACCAATAGGCAAACAAACCAGGGGAGCAAGACCCAAGGTAGCCACCCGGCTGCAAACACGACAAGGGCCACAGGCGCCAGCCCCCCATAAAGGAGCACGCAGAGAACGGCCTGAGACTTGAGATACCCACCCCACCCTGTGCGCTCACGCGTGAGCAGTTCGCGCGTCGAGTAGGCGTGAAAATCAAGCCCTACCGCATACAGCGCATAGCCAACCGTCGCTGCCAGCAGCCCGTAGATACCCACTTCCCCGGGCGTCAGGAAACGCGCGAGCAGGAAGACCAAAAGGAATTTCGCCAGCAAGGTCGACGCACGCAAGAAGATATTGATTAAAGGCAGCAAGCTTGGAATCCGCACAATACAGAAAACGCTCTCGAAAAGGAGGGCTACAGCAATTTGCCACCAACCCCAATACTGCCCGACAGCAAAATCGAAGGATTATAACGCCATCAACCCCGCCGTTCATCCTTTTCTGTCTATCCGACGATTGAGCAAGCTCAGCCGACAGCCATATCGGGGCACGGCTCGAAAACTCGAGACGCAGGTCATGCAAGCCGAATAGCACCGGAATCTCGCCCATCGTTGCTGACGCACGAAGCCATTCTGATATGATTTCAATGCAACCTCACCTACCCTGCCTTTTTACACAGCGCCTGGCGAGCCACTAGCGGTGCTACGAACTCGTTGACATAAGCGCTCAATCGCTCCAGAGCAGTCAATTGATAAACCCGAAGCAACACACAACAAAGCGTGACAAGCAGTAGAACCTAGGGCCAGCAGCTGCCACCGTGCTTTGCTTGACGACGCAGGAGGCGTTCATCCAAAGTGTGCGCCTTATTGATGAAAGGGCCTCCTAATGAGTGACAAGATCGTTAAGACGCTAGCCTGTGAGTGGCAAGCCGCAGGTATCGAGCGTGGCGACATCATACTCATCCACAGCAGTATTTCCAGGCTCTTGCGCCGCTTGGTAAAGTCGGGTGCTAAAGCAGACCCCGCCCTCATCGTCCAAAGCCTGCTGATTGCGCTTGGAGAGGAAGGCACGCTGGTCGCCCCGCTCTTCAACTTTGATTTTACCCAAGGCATTGCGTTCGACATACGAACCTCAAAGAGCGCCATGGGCGCACTGACGGAAAGTGTCCGGCAATGGCCTGGCGCAGTTCGCACCGGCCACCCCATCTACTCGTTCGCCATCGTTGGCAAACACGCACCCGCCTTTGCGGGCATTGATAATTTCAGCGGTTACGGTGCGGACTCGCCATTTGCCGTACTCCACCAACTGGATGGGAAAATTGGCGTTATCGACTTACCTGAACAACACAGCATGACGTTCTACCATTATGTAGAAGAGTCATTATCCGCCCCTTATCGATATCACAAGACATTCTCCGGCCCCTACACCGATGCCGAAGGCCTTACCTCCGAAAGGCGGTACGGCCTTTTTGTAAGGGATATTGAGCAAGGCGTACTGACACACGTAAACCCCATGGGCGAGCTGCTGTGGGAGAACGGTTTCTACAGCGGCACCCGCCCAGGTATAGGTTCTGGCATGCGCGTTGTTAAAGCAGCCACGGTTTTCAATGAAGCTTCCAGGATTTTGAAGGAAGGAAAGGCAAAAGGCATTCTCTATGAAGTACAACAGTAACTTTACCGACATTGAGGTCGGCGAGTACTGCCATACCTTGGCACAACGCTTGTTCCCGATCTGCCGCAGCCTCACGGGTCCGGGCGTGCGCGAAACCCTTGCAATCATTGGCGAACACCTGCCCGGCCTTCAGATCGAAGAAGTACCGAGCGGCTATCAAGCATTCGACTGGAACGTCCCGAACGAATGGCATATCAAGGATGCCTACCTCGAGGACGCCAACGGCAACCGGCTTATCGACTTCAAAACCAACAACTTGCACGTCCTGGGCTATTCAGAGCCCATCGACACTGTTTTGACACTGGAAGAACTCCAACAGCATCTTTATTCGCTCCCAGCGCAACCGGAGGCGATTCCCTACATCACGTCCTACTACTCCCGACGCTGGGGTTTCTGCCTGACCCATACGCAACGCCTAGCCCTGAAACCCGGTAACTACCGCGCCGTAATCGACGCAGAACTCAAGCCAGGCGTTCTCAACTATGCGCACATCGTAATCCCGGGAGAAAGCACTCAAGAAGTGTTCCTGTCCACTTACGTGTGCCACCCATCCATGGCCAACAACGAGCTGTCTGGCCCAGTGGTGACAACGGCCTTGATCAATTGGCTAATGTCACTGCCTTCACGGAAGTACACATACAGGGTTGTCTTCATTCCCGAGACAATTGGCTCAATCGTCTATCTGAGCAAACACCATACGCAACTCAAACAACAGGTGATCGCCGGCTTCAATATTTCCTGCGTTGGCGATGATCGCTGCTACTCATTCCTCCCCTCGCGCAACGGCGAAACGCTGTCAGACAAAGCCGCTAGACACGCCCTACAGCACATCGACCGGAATTATAAACGCTACACGTGGATGGATCGCGGAAGCGACGAACGCCAGTACTGCGCCCCCGGCATCGACTTGCCAATCGCCACCATCATGCGCAGCAAATACGGCGAGTTCCCTGAGTACCACACCTCACTGGATGACCTCACCCTGGTCACCCCTGCCGGGCTCGGCGGAGGCTTCGCCGCTCTTCGCGACGCATTGGAAATCATCGAAAACAATCAGACACTCAAGTGCACGGTACTCTGTGAACCTCAGTTAGGAAAACGCGGTCTTTATCCTACAATCAGCACAAAGGATACTGCCGGCAAGGTCCGTACGATGATGGGGCTTATCTCGTACTGTGATGGCACCCTCAGCCTGCTGGAAATCGCGGAGAAAATAGATCACCCCTTCCAAGACCTGGTGCGAATCGCCAAACCGCTGATCGAGAACGGTTTACTGGCACCCTTCGACAAAAGCCAACACTGAGCCCCCTCCCGCGCTGGATGATCCTTCAGCAGCGCGGTGGCTTCCTCCTTCAGGCAACTCCATGCCAGCACAACAAAATCACCCAATGCTGTGAGATCATTGCGCGCAAGAGCATGAGCTCAAAGGAAACACTGAGGGTTATGGAACTTTTTAGAAAGCGCATGCTGGCGCTCCCCCGCCGCTACAAGCGGATACTGCAAGTGATCACCGACGTGCTACTGCTCTGGCTAGCGCTGAGCATGTCGTTCGTCGTGCGCCTTGGCTTCGATGACCTGAGCAACCCACTGCTTGCTCACCCCTGGCTGTATGCAGCAGCTCCCTTGGTGGCTATACCTATCTTCATCCGTTTCGGCATGTACCGGGCGGTACTACGCTATTTCGGCAACGACGCCCTTATCACCATCGCCAAGGCCGTTACGCTTTCGGCCTTGGTGCTGGCCTTGGTGGTGTACTGGTACAGCAACCACGAGACCGTGGTGCCGCGCTCCATCGTATTCAACTACTGGTGGCTAAGCACCGTGATGATCGGCGGCCTGCGGCTCATCATGCGCCAGTACTTCCTCGGCGACTGGTACGCCACCAAGCAACACATGCCGTTCACCAGCCGTGACCACGGCCTGCCAAAGGTAGCCATCTACGGCGCAGGCACCGCTGGTAACCAGCTGATGGCCGCCCTGCGCCTGGACCGGACGATGTACCCCGTGGCATTCATCGACGATGACGAAAGCCTCAGAAACCGTGTGATTTCCGGGCTCCAGGTCTACAGCCGCAAAGACATCCAGCGCATGATCGACGAAACGGGCGCAGACGAGATTTTACTGGCGATTCCGTCGGCCAGCCGCTCCCGGCGCCGGGAAATCCTCAACTTGCTGGAACACTTCCCCCTGCATGTACGCAGCGTACCGAGCGTCATGGACCTGGCCAGCGGCCGGGTAAAGGTTGACGACATTCAGGAGGTCGATATCGCCGACCTGCTCGGTCGCGACAGCGTACCCGCACAGAATGACCTGCTGGCACACTGCATCACCAACAAGGTTGTGATGGTAACTGGCGCCGGGGGATCGATTGGCTCGGAGCTGTGCCGCCAAATAGTCACTCTCAAGCCAAAGGCATTGCTGCTGTTCGAGCATAGCGAGCTCAACCTGTACAACATTCAGAGTGAGCTGGAACAGCGCATCGAGCGCGACGCCCTTCGCGTGCAACTGCTGCCATTTCTGGGCTCCGTACGCAACCAGAAGCACCTGCACGACACCATGCTGCTGTGGCATGTCAACACCGTCTACCACGCAGCCGCCTATAAGCACGTACCCATGGTTGAGCACAATATTGCCGAAGGCATCCTCAACAATGTGATCGGCACGCTCAACACAGCCCAAGCAGCCCTGCAGGCGAACGTTGCCAACTTCGTGCTCATCTCAACCGACAAGGCCGTACGCCCCACCAACGTCATGGGCAGCACTAAACGCCTGGCAGAGCTGACACTTCAAGCATTGAGCAAAGAAACCGCGCCCGCATTGTATGGCGATTCTGCAAACGTAGCCCAAGTCAACAAGACCCGCTTTACCATGGTGCGTTTCGGAAATGTTTTAGGATCGTCCGGCTCAGTGATCCCCTTGTTCCACAAGCAGATCAAGGCCGGTGGCCCCCTCACCGTAACCCACCCGAAGATCACTCGTTATTTCATGACCATTCCGGAGGCAGCACAACTGGTTATCCAGGCCGGCTCCATGGGCCTAGGTGGCGACGTGTTCGTACTCGACATGGGCGACCCGGTAAACATAGCAACCTTGGCCGAAAAGATGATCGTGCTTTCCGGCCTGAGCGTGCGCTCGGAGCAAAACCCGCACGGCGATATCGCCATCGAGTTCACCGGCTTGCGGCCTGGCGAAAAACTCTATGAAGAACTACTGATCGGCGACAACGTCTCGCCAACCCAGCACCCGATGATCATGAGCGCCAATGAGGATTACATAGGCTGGGAGGCGCTCAAGGGCAACCTGTCACTGCTGCTGGACGCTGTGGCCAGAGAGGATTTCAACCGGGTTCGCCAACTATTGAGAGAAACTGTCAGCGGCTACTCCCCTGAAGGGGAAATCGTGGATTGGGCCTACCAACGGCGCCGCTCCGACAGCCACTGAGCGCACCCCAGTCAAGGTATTTCAAACTGAACATCACGCCCAAGCTCCGCAAAACGGAGCTTCAGGGCATTGCTCAGCACAGCCTTGGCCCTCGCCTCGCCATGCACCAGCAGAATTTTCCCGGCGGCAGATCCCGACGCAAACTGCACCAACCCCGCCTGATCCGCATGCCCCGAATACCCACCCAAACTCATCACCTTGGCCCTGATGTCATACATCCGCCCATCCAGATCAATCTGCACAAACCCTTCCGCCCCCTCGCTCGCCTGAATCACCGCCCCCGGCGTGCCCTTGGCCTGATACCCCACAAACAGCACCTCATGCCGCGAGTCCTCGAGCATGGCCTTGAGGTAATTGACGATGCGCCCACCCGAACACATGCCATTGCCGGCAATCACGATAGCTGGCCGCCCGGTGCTCTTGAGGTAGTTCACCACCTGCTGGTGGCGGGCATGGGTGTCGATGCTGATGAGCTGCCGAAAGCCTAGCGGTTCGCGCCCCTGCACGACCCGGTCGCGGGCCTCGGCGCGCCAGAACTGGTGCAGTTCGCGGTACACATCGGTGATACGCCGCGCCAGGGGCGAGTCGAGGATGATCGGCAATTGCGACCAGTCAGGGAAGTCGCCCGCAGCACTACCGCCAGGCTTGTTCAACAAGGACTTGCGGTGAAGGATGTCTTCCAGGTCATACAGCAGCTCCTGCGTACGGCCCAGGCTGAACGCAGGGATAAGAACCGTGCCTTGGTCGAGCAGTGCCCTGTCGATGGCGGCTTCCAGCGCCTTGCGCCGGTCGCTGCGGTCGGCGTGCAGGCGGTCACCGTAGGTGCTTTCGAGCACCAGCACGTCGGCACGTTCAGGCGGCTGCAGCGGGCGCAGCAAGGGGTTGTCGGGCGCACCGAGGTCACCTGAGAACACGACGCGCGTGTTACGGCCACCCTCGCCTACCTCGCACTCGACGTAGGCCGAGCCGAGCAAGTGGCCAGCGCGCTGCAAACGGATGGCGCAGTGCACCTGTGGCTGATCGACGACGGTGTACCACTGCTCGAACGCCAGCACTACGATGTGTTGCTGCAGAAACGCCAGGTAGCGCGCCACCTGGGCCGCGTCGCTACTGACTTCCAGCTTGTAGGCGTCTTCGAGTATCAGCGGCAATAGCTTGGCGGAGGGCTCGCTGCAGTAGATCGGGCCGCGAAAGCCTGCGGCGAACAGCGCCGGGATGCGGCCGACATGATCAAGGTGCACGTGGGTGACCACCAGCGCCTGGACGCCGCTGATATCGAAACCAAGCTGACCGCGTGGCGCTGCGTGCGCAGCATCCGCGCCCTGCTCCAGGCCGCAATCAATCAGCAGGCTGGTGGTGCTGTCGAGATGAAGCTGGTGACAGGAACCAGTGACGCCGCGCGCGCCACCGTGATGGGAAATGGAGGGAAAAGCCATAGCACCGAGTCCTTTGCAGCATAGGGAAGAAGTGCACTATTAAGTCACTCCTTCCTGCGCTGACACAGGGCATGAAAACCCCAGTCTCGGTAGGAAAGTTCTTTAGTTTTCGGCCAACGCCTGCTGGCGAGCCGAAGCGCGAATCTTGCGCTTGCCGCGCATCAAGCCGTAGGCGCCGAGCAGCGGGCCCACCGCAAGGCCCAATACCAGAGCCACGAGCACCACAACCGCTACAGGCACGGCCGGCGCAGCCCAGCCGAACAACACCAAGGCGACGGTTTGCTGGTTTTCCAGCACGAAGAACAGCACAACGGCTGCCAGCAGCAGCACAAACAACGCCAGCACGGCGCGCTTCAGATTATGCATTGCAGGGATCCTTTGGTTCAGACTGACTCATGCTCGTCTTCATCTTCATTTACCCGATCACGCAATTCCTTGCCGGGCTTGAAGTGAGGGACGTACTTGCCTTCGAGGCTGACCGACTGGCCGGTCTTGGGGTTACGCCCGACGCGCGGTGCACGATAATGCAGCGAGAAGCTGCCAAAACCGCGAATCTCGATGCGATCACCGGTGGCAAGGCATTGAGCCATCTGTTCAAGCATGGTCTTGATGGCAAGCTCTACGTCCTTGGACGAGAGCAGCCCCTGATGGGTGACAATACGTTCGATCAGCTCCGACTTCGTCATATTTTTCCCTTCGTTATCAAGCAGCTAGATCATTGCTTAATCAGTTTGTAGCACGCCCCGGCAGATTTGAACAGGGCGGTTCTTGACTAAACAAAAAAATTCAAGATTGATACGGCAGGAAATCTGCAATTAGCCAGGCGGGCCGCAGAGAAGCGTCGAACAGCGCAGCGGTAAATAGCAGGCATAAAAAAAGGGTGGCCCGTAGGCCACCCCTTTTTACCGATCAAACAGAACTCAGTTCTGTTTGGCCATTGCTTCGCGCAGCAGCGCAGCCATGGTGGTATCGGCAGCCGCTTCCGGAGCGTTTTTCAGGCTCTGGATGGCTTCGCGCTCTTCAGCATCGTCCTTCGACTTGATGGACAGGCTGATAACGCGGGATTTGCGGTCGACGCTGATGATCTTGGCTTCGATCTCTTCGCCTTCCTTCAGCACGTTACGGGCGTCTTCAACGCGGTCACGGCTGATTTCGGAAGCCTTCAGAGTAGCTTCGATGTCGTCGCCCAGGGTCACGATAGCGCCCTTGGCATCAACTTCCTTGACGATACCTTTAACGATAGCGCCTTTGTCGTTGATCGAAACGAAGTTGGAGAACGGATCGTCTTCCAGCTGCTTGATGCCCAGGGAGATGCGCTCGCGCTCTGGGTCAACCGACAGGATGACGGTTTCCAGCTCGTCGCCCTTCTTGAAGCGACGCACGGCTTCTTCGCCGGCTTCGTTCCAGGAGATGTCGGACAGGTGAACCAGACCGTCGATGCCGCCGTCCAGGCCGATGAAGATACCGAAGTCGGTGATCGACTTGATGGTACCGGAGATCTTGTCACCCTTGTTGAACTGGCCGGAGAAATCTTCCCACGGGTTCGATTTGCACTGCTTGATGCCCAAGGAGATACGACGACGCTCTTCGTCGATGTCCAGAACCATGACTTCCACTTCGTCGCCAACCTGAACGACTTTCGACGGGTGGATGTTCTTGTTGGTCCAGTCCATTTCGGAAACGTGTACCAGACCTTCAACGCCTTCTTCCAGCTCAGCGAAGCAGCCGTAGTCGGTCAGGTTGGTAACGCGAGCAGTCACACGAGTGCTCTCTGGGTAGCGGGCTTTGATAGCAACCCACGGATCTTCGCCCAGTTGCTTCAGGCCCAGCGAAACGCGGTTGCGCTCGCGATCGTACTTCAGGACCTTGACGTCGATCTCGTCGCCAACGTTGACGATTTCGGACGGGTGCTTGATACGCTTCCAGGCCATGTCGGTGATGTGCAGCAGACCATCAACGCCGCCCAGGTCAACGAACGCACCGTAGTCGGTGAGGTTCTTGACGATACCTTTGACCTGCTGGCCTTCCTGCAGCGATTCCAGCAGAGCTTCGCGCTCGGCGCTGTTTTCGGCTTCCAGGACACTGCGACGGGAAACGACAACGTTGTTGCGCTTCTGGTCCAGCTTGATGACCTTGAATTCCAGCTCTTTGCCTTCGAGGTGGGTGGTGTCGCGCACTGGGCGGACATCAACCAGGGAGCCCGGCAGGAACGCACGGATGCCGTTAACGTCGACAGTGAAGCCGCCTTTAACCTTACCGTTGATAACGCCCTTGACCACTTCTTCGGCAGCGAAAGCAGCTTCCAGAACAATCCAGCACTCGGCGCGCTTGGCTTTTTCACGGGACAGCTTGGTTTCGCCAAAGCCGTCTTCGACCGCGTCCAGCGCAACGTGAACTTCGTCACCAACTTTGATAGTCAGTTCGCCAGCTTCGTTGTAGAACTGCTCGAGCGGGATGACGCCCTCGGACTTCAGGCCAGCGTGTACGGTAACCCAGTCGCCGTCGATGTCGACAACGATACCGGTGATGATCGCACCCGGCTGAAGATTGAGGGTTTTCAGGCTTTCTTCAAAGAGTTCTGCAAAGCTTTCGCTCATTTTAATTCCTGTAGATTCGGACGCAAAAAAACGCCCATAGCCACATTCCAGACAATGTGGGTTTCGTTAAGTAAAGAAAAGCGGACAGGCCGTTGACTGGTGCCCCTGCCTGCTCTCCTCTCCATCAGGCCAGATCGCGCTGAGCGAGCTCGCTTCTGATGCGTTGCAACACCTGTTCAATGGACAGCTCCGTGGAATCCAGCTGAATGGCATCGGCCGCCGGCTTGAGCGGGGCCACTGCGCGCTGGGTATCACGCTCATCGCGTGCACGGATCTCATCTAGCAGACTCGACAGACTAACATCTTCGCCTTTGCCCTTCAACTGCAGGTAACGGCGGCGCGCCCGTTCCTCGGCGCTGGCGGTCAAAAAGACTTTCAGGGGGGCATCGGGGAACACCACCGTGCCCATGTCGCGCCCGTCTGCAATCAGGCCCGGCGCTTCGCGGAAGACGCGCTGGCGCTGCAGCAGGGCTTCACGCACCGCGGGCAGCGACGCAACCATCGAGGCACCGGCCCCGACGGTTTCGGTACGGATCACATTACTGACATCCTCACCTTCGAGAATGATCTGCTGCAACTTGCCAGGCTCGGCCGCGATGAACTGCACATCGAGGTGGGCAGCCAGCGCCTTGAGCAGCTCTTCGTTGGTCAGGTCGACGCCGTGATTGGTGGCGTTGAACGCCAGCAACCGGTACAGCGCGCCAGAGTCCAGCAGCTTCCAGCCAAGCTCGCGGGCGATCAGGCCTGCAACGGTACCTTTGCCCGAGCCGCTTGGGCCGTCAATGGTGATGACCGGCGCCTGCGCGTTCACGACTTGGCCTCTTCTGCCACGCGAATGCCGACTTGCTCGCAAAGCGCCAGGAAGTTAGGGAACGAGGTGGCGACGTTGGCGCAGTCATGGATGCGAATCGGCGCGTTGGCACGCAGCGAGGCAATGCTGAACGCCATGGAAATACGGTGATCGCCATGGCCGTGCACTTCACCGCCGCCGATCTGGCCGCCATCGATGATGATGCCGTCAGGGGTTGGCTCGCATTTGACGCCCAGCGCGAGCAGGCCATCAGCCATTACCTGGATCCGGTCGGACTCCTTGACCCGCAACTCTTCCGCGCCGCGCAGCACGGTGCGCCCTTCGGCGCAGGCAGCGGCAACGAACAGCACCGGGAATTCGTCGATTGCCAGTGGCACCAGGTTTTCGGGGATTTCGATCCCCTTGAGCCTGGCACCGCGCACGCGCAGATCGGCCACCGGCTCACCGCCGACTTCACGCTGGTTTTCCAGGGTGATGTCGCCGCCCATCAGGCGCAGGATGTCGATCACCCCGGTGCGGGTCGGGTTGATGCCAACGTGCTCAAGCACCAGGTCAGAGCCTTCGGCGATGGACGCAGCCACCAGGAAGAACGCCGCCGAGGAAATATCCGCAGGCACTTCGATGCGCGTGGCGCTGAGCTTGCCACCTGCCTGCAGCGAAGCCACCGGGCCATTGGACTGCACCTGGTAGCCGAAGCCACGCAGCATGCGTTCGGTATGGTCACGGGTTGGCGCAGGCTCGGTGACGGTGGTCACGCCCTCAGCGTACAGGCCCGCCAGCAGCAGGCAGGATTTGACCTGGGCACTGGCCATCGGCAGCGTGTAGTTGAGCGCCTTGAGCTTCTGGCCGCCACGAATGGTCAGCGGCGGGCGGCCTTCAGGGCCAGTTTCGACCACTGCGCCCATTTCCCGCAGCGGGTTGGCCACGCGGTTCATCGGGCGTTTGGACAGCGAAGCGTCGCCAGTCATGGTCACATCGAACGGCTGGGCGGCCAGCAGGCCCGACAGCAGGCGCATCGAGGTGCCGGAGTTGCCCAGGTAGATCGGGCCAGGTGGCGGCTTCAGGCCATGCAGGCCGACACCATGAATGGTGACGCGGCCATGGTGCGGGCCTTCGATGACCACACCCATGTCGCGGAAGGCCTGCAGCGTGGCCAGGGCGTCTTCGCCCTCGAGGAAACCTTCCACTTCGGTGGTGCCTTCGGCCAGCGAGCCGAGCATGATCGAGCGGTGCGAAATCGACTTGTCGCCCGGTACGCGAATCCGTCCGGACACGCGTCCACCAGGTTGGGTCAGGAAAATCAGGTCGTTGGCGTTCATAGCGTCCACATAGGCCCGGCGGGCCAGGATTTTACTGAAATGCTCGCGGGCAACCCGGGCGCGGGTGAATACACCCAGCAGTTGGTGCCCATCCCCTGCATCGACCGCGTCGCGCAAGGCGTCGAGGTCACTGCGAAATGTATCGAGTGTGCGCAGGACCGCCTCGCGGTTGGCGAGGAAGATGTCGTGCCACATGATCGGGTCGCTGCCGGCGATTCTTGTGAAATCGCGGAAGCCTCCCGCAGCGTACCGGAAGATATCCAGGTTTTCATTGCGCTTGGCCAGCGAGTCGACCAAGCCAAAGGCCAGCAGGTGCGGCAGGTGACTGGTTGCTGCCAGCACCTCGTCGTGGCGCTCCACCGGCATGTGCTCGACATCGGCATCCAGCGCACGCCACAGGCGGTCGACCACGGCCAGCGCGGCAGGGTCGGTTTCGGCCAGCGGCGTCAGAATGACTTTGTGGCGGCGGAACAGCGCGGCGTTGGAGGCCTCTACCCCGCTCTGCTCGGACCCGGCAATCGGGTGGCCGGGCACAAAATGGGTAAGGCGCGCGGCGAACGCCTCGCGTGCAGCGCGCACCACATTGCCTTTGGCGCTGCCGACATCGGTGATGACCGCATTACCCAAATCGATTTGCGCCAGCCGCGCCAGCAGCTTTTCCATGGCCAGGATCGGCACTGCCAGCTGGATCACGTCAGCACCGACGCACGCTGCGGCAAGGTCTTCCTCGCAGCGGTCGACCACGCCCAACACCACGGCCTGGCGACGCGACTCGGCATCCAGATCGACGCCCACCACTTCGCGGCACAGCCCGCTTTCGCGCAGGCCCTTGGCAAAGGAGCCGCCGATCAGGCCCAGGCCCACCACGACGAGGCGGCCGATGATCGGCGCAGGATTGTTTGTTACAGCATTAACCACGAGTGCGAACCCTGTTCATGTATCAAGAGAGTCTTGCAGCCCATCGCAGGCGACCTGGATGGGCCATCAGGCCAACCTCAGAGCACCGCCTTCGGATACGAACCCAGCACCTTCAGCGCCACAGCCTCCTGGCTGATCTGCTCCAGCACCGCCTTGATCAGCGGATCACGGTGATGGCCGACGAAGTCGATGAAGAACACATAGGTCCACTTGCCGCTGCGCGAGGGGCGCGTCTCGATGCGAGTGAGGTCGATACCGTTCTCGTGGAAAGGCACCAGCAGCTCATGCAGCGCACCGGGCTTGTTGCTCATCGAAACGATGATCGAGGTCTTGTCGTCGCCGGTTGGCGGCACTTCCTGGCTGCCGATCATCAAGAAGCGCGTGGCGTTGTCCGGGCGGTCTTCGATTTTTTCGGCAAGGCGGGTCAAACCATAAAGGTTGGCCGCCATATCACCGGCGATCGCCGCAGAATTCCACTCGCCCTTCACCCGCTTGGCGGCCTCGGCGTTGCTCGATACCGCCACGCGCTCGACGTTCGGGTAGTGTGCGTCCAGCCACTTGCGGCACTGGGCCAGCGACTGCGCGTGGGAGTAGATGCGGGTAATACTGTTGGTCTTGGTGCTTTCGCCCACCAGCAGGTGATGGTGAATACGCAACTCGACTTCGCCGCAGATGACCATGTCGTGCTCAAGGAAGCTGTCCAGCGTATGGCTGACCGCACCCTCGGTGGAGTTTTCCACCGGCACCACGCCGAAGTTGACGGCGCCTGCCGCCACTTCGCGGAACACTTCGTCGATAGCTGCCATTGGCCGGCTGACCACGGCGTGACCGAAGTGCTTCATGGCTGCCGCCTGGGTGAAGGTGCCTTCCGGGCCCAGGTAGGCAACTTTGAGCGGCTCTTCAAGGGCCAGGCACGCCGACATGATCTCGCGGAACAACCGCGCCATCTCTTCGCTACCCAACGGCCCCTTGTTGCGCTCCATGACGCGCTTGAGCACCGCCGCTTCACGCTCGGGGCGGTAGAACACCGGGGTTTCGCCCTCGGCCAGCGCAGCGGTTTTCACCCGCGCGACTTCCAGGGCGCAGCGGGCGCGCTCGCTGATCAGCTCGAGGATTTTCTCGTCGAGGCTGTCGATGCGTACACGCAGCGCCTTGAGTTCCTGTTCGGCCATCAGCCGTGCTCCTTCTCGAATTCAGCCATGTACTGCACCAGCGACTCGACCGCATCCAGGCCCAGGGCGTTGTAGATGGAAGCGCGCATGCCGCCGACCGAGCGGTGGCCTTTGAGGTTGAGCAGGCCGCGAGCGTCGGCACCGGCCAGAAACGCCTTGTCCAGGCGTTCGTCAGCCAGGCGGAACGGCACGTTCATCCACGAACGGGCGTTGTGGCTGATCGGGTTGCTGTAGAAGTCGCTGGCGTCGATAAAGCCGTACAGACGGTCTTTCTTGGCGCGGTTGCGCTGCTCCATGGCCGCGACACCGCCCTGCTCCTTGAGCCACTCGAACACCAAACCCGAGAGGTACCAGGAATAGGTGGCCGGGGTGTTGTACATCGAGCCGTTGTCGGCCGACACCTTGTAGTCGAGCATGGTCGGGCAGCTGCTGCGGGCGTGGCCCAGCAGGTCTTCGCGAACAATGACCACCACCAGCCCGCTTGGGCCGATGTTCTTCTGGGCACCGGCGTAAATCAGGCCGAATTGCGACACATCGGTCGGGCGCGAAAGAATGTCCGAAGACATGTCGACGACCAATGGCACGTCACCGGTTTCGGGCACCCAGTCAAACTGCAGGCCGCCAATGGTCTCGTTGGACGCATAGTGCACATAAGCCGCGCCTTCGGTCAGCTTCCACTCGTTCTGCCCGGGAATAGCCAGGTAGTCATAAGGCTTGGCGCTGGCGGCAACGTTGATATTGCCGAAACGGCGCGCTTCTTCGATGGCCTTTTTCGACCAGATGCCGGTCTCGATGTAGTCGGCAGTGGCGTTTTCCGGCAGCAGGTTCAGCGGAATCTCGGCGAACTGCTGGCTGGCACCGCCCTGCAGGAACAGCACTTTATAGTTCGAGGGGATGGATAGCAGGTCACGCAGGTCCTGCTCGGCCTTTTCGGCGATGGCCACGTAGTCGTCGCTGCGATGGCTCATTTCCATCACCGACAGACCCTTGCCATTCCAGTCCAGCATTTCGGCCTGGGCACGCTGCAGCACAGCGTCGGGAAGCGCGGCAGGGCCTGCGCAGAAGTTAAAGGCTCGTTTGCTCACATCCACTCTCGCTCTGCCAAATAGGACAAATCGTAACTTCAACGCCCCGCCGCCCCTAAAGAAGGGCCGGCGTTGCGTCTTTAATCAGTCAAACGGGGCGACCTTGGTCGCCCCGTTCGGGTTGTTGCACAGGCTTACTCTTGCGGCGCCTCTTCGGCGCCGAGGTTGTCGTCGCCTGCTACATCCAGCACATCGACCTCGGCGTCTTCGCCCTCGACAATGTCGTCGAGCTCTTCCTCGGACGGCTCCTGGATACGCTCAAGGCCCACCAGCGTCTCGTCGCTTGCCAGCTTGATCAGCGTAACACCCTGGGTGTTACGGCTGAGGCTGGAAACCTCACCAACCCGTGTGCGCACCAAGGTGCCCTGGTCGGAGATCAGCATGATCTCCTCGCCTTCCTGCACCTGGATAGCGCCGATCAGCAAGCCGTTGCGCCCTTTGGTACCCATGGCGATAACGCCCTGACCACCACGGCCGCGACGCGGGAACTTGGACAGCGGCGTGCGCTTGCCAAAACCACGCTCGGAGGCGGTGAGGATCTGCGCACCGGACTCCGGGATCAGCATCGAGATGATCTGCTGGCCCTTGCCGAGCTTCATGCCGCGCACACCACGGGCGGTACGGCCCATTTCACGCACAACGCTTTCGGCGAAGCGGATCACCTTGCCGGCGTCGGAGAACATCATGACCTCCTTGGCGCCGTCGGTGATGGCCGCGGCGATCAGGGTGTCACCCTCTTTGAGCTTCAGGGCAATCAGGCCGCTGGTACGTGGGCGGGCAAACTGCGCCAGCGGGGTCTTCTTGACGGTACCGGAAGCAGTGGCCATGAAGATGTACGCACCGGTCGGCTCGGCAGCCCACTCAGGGGTATCGCCTTCTTCTTCGTCGATTTCGTCGACTTCGACCAGCTCACCCTCAAGCACGGTGTCGTCGCTGTCCTCGAGCTCTTCGTCGGGGTCTGCGTGCTGCTGCAGCGCTTCAAGGTCGATCTGCAGCATGGCGGTGATGCGCTCGCCTTCTTCAAGCGGCAGCAGGTTCACCAGCGGGCGGCCACGGGCAGCGCGGGATGCCTCGGGGATTTCGTAGGTCTTCTTCCAGTACACCTTGCCCTTGCTGGAGAACAGCAACAGGGTGGCGTGGCTGTTGGCGACCAACAGGTGCTCGATGTAGTCCTCGTCCTTGACGCCGGATGCCGACTTGCCTTTACCACCACGGCGCTGGGCCTGGTAGGCGGACAGCGGCTGGGTCTTGGCATAGCCACCATGGGAAATGGTTACCACGCGCTCTTCTTCGGGGATCATGTCGCCGTAGTTGAGGTCGTGGCTGGCATTGAGGATTTCGGTGCGGCGCACATCGCCGTACTCGGCACGAATAGCCTCGAGCTCTTCGCGGATCACTTCCATCAGGCGCGTGGCGCTGCTGAGGATGCGGATCAGCTCGCCGATCTGCGCCAGGATTTCCTGGTACTCGGCCAGCAGTTTTTCGTGCTCAAGGCCGGTCAGGCGGTGCAGACGCAGGTCAAGAATGGCCTGGGCCTGTTCCGGCGACAGGTAATACTTGCCATCACGCAGGCCGTATTGCTCGGGCAGGTCTTCCGGGCGGCACGATTCGGCGCCGGCACGCTCGACCATCACCTGCACGGCGCTGGACTCCCAGGCAGTGCTGACCAGTGCTTCCTTGGCCTCGGACGGCGTCGGCGAAGCCTTGATCATGGCGATGACCGGGTCGATGTTGGACAGCGCAACCGCCTGCCCTTCAAGGATGTGGCCACGCTCGCGTGCCTTGCGCAGTTCGAACACGGTACGCCGGGTGACGACTTCGCGGCGGTGACGCACGAACGCTTCGAGCAGGTCCTTGAGGTTCAGCAGGCGCGGCCGGCCGTCGATCAGGGCAACGATGTTGATGCCGAACACGCTCTGCAGCTGGGTTTGCTGGTAGAGGTTGTTGAGCACCACCTCCGGCACCTCGCCGCGGCGCAGCTCGATGACCACGCGCATACCGTCCTTGTCGGACTCATCGCGCAGCTCGGTGATGCCTTCGATCTTCTTCTCTTTGACCAGCTCGGCGATCTTTTCGATCAGCCGCGCCTTGTTCAGCTGGTACGGCAGCTCGGTGATGACGATCTGCTGGCGGCCACCGACCTTGTCGATGTCTTCGATGCTCGAGCGGGCGCGCATGTAGATGCGGCCACGGCCAGTGCGGTAGGCCTCGATGATGCCTTGGCGGCCGTTGATCTGGCCGGCAGTCGGGAAGTCCGGACCCGGGATGAACTGCATCAGCTCATCGACCGTGATCTCGGCGTTGTCGATCAGCGCCAGGCAGCCGTCGATGACCTCACCCAGGTTGTGCGGCGGGATGTTGGTCGCCATACCCACGGCAATACCGCTGGAACCGTTGACCAGCAGGTTGGGGATACGGGTCGGCATGACCGCAGGGATCTGCTCGGTGCCGTCGTAGTTGGGCACCCAGTCGACCGTTTCCTTGTGCAGGTCGGCCAGCAGTTCGTGGGCCAGCTTGGTCATGCGCACTTCGGTGTATCGCATGGCCGCGGCGTTGTCGCCGTCGACCGAACCGAAGTTGCCCTGACCATCGACCAGCAGGTAGCGCAGCGAGAATGGCTGCGCCATGCGCACGATGGTGTCGTACACGGCCGTATCGCCGTGCGGGTGGTACTTACCGATCACATCACCGACCACACGGGCGGATTTCTTGTACGGCTTGTTCCAGTCGTTGCCCAGCTCGCTCATCGCGAACAGCACGCGACGATGCACGGGCTTCAAGCCGTCGCGCGCATCGGGCAGTGCTCGCCCGACAATCACGCTCATCGCGTAGTCGAGGTAAGACTGTCTCAGTTCGTCTTCGATATTGACCGGTAGGATTTCTTTGGCCAGTTCGCCCATGAGAAGCCTGATTCCTTTTTCTGGTGAAACTTCGCGTGATCCCACTTGGGACGAACGAAGCTCGCCGCCGCAGCGTGAAGGGGTGCGACGACATACGACAAATCAATGAGTTGTGCCATGGATCTGCGCAATGAAAGCCGCGATAACGAGCGGCCTTGGAAACTGCCGGATGTTACCACAAAGGCCGCCCGCATGGGAGATATGGCAAGGCGCCGCATCGTGCAATCGGCCCGCTTGGCGCGCCCCCATGGCAAGGGCCGCGCCAGGCCACTGGCAAACGCCGTCAGTGCAGGCGTTTACGGCACATCAGCTGGGCAAGTTTGGCCGCATCCGGGCGCTCGACGATGCCTTTTTCGGTGACGATCACATCAATGAGGTCTGCCGGAGTGACGTCGACAACCGGGTTGTACGCCTCGATATCGGCGGTCACCTGGATGCCCGCAACTTCCAGCAACTCTTCTTCGCCGCGCACCTCCAGCGGGATGTCCTCGCCGGTGGCCAGGTTCAGGTCGATGCTGCTGCTCGGCGCCACCACCATGAAGCGCAGGCCATGGTGCATGGCAGCGACTGCCATCTGATAAGTGCCGATTTTCGCCGCCACGTCGCCATTGGCAGCGATACAGTCAACGCCGACCACCACCCAGGTAATGCCTTTGGTCTTCATCAGGTGCCCGGCGGCGGCATCGGCGACGATGGCCACCGGCACGCCGTCTGCGGCCAACTCCCAGGCGGTCAGGCGCGAGCCCTGCAGCCAGGGGCGCGACTCGCAGGCATAGACCTGCTCGACCATGCCTTCCATGGCGGCGGCGCGGATCACCGCCAGCGCCGTGCCGAAGCCCCCCGAGCCCAGCGCCCCAGCGTTGCCGTGGGTCAACAGTGCCTGCTCGCTGCCTTGATGCTTGCGGATCTGTTCCAGGCCAAACTGCGCCATGGTCAGGTTGGCTTCACGGTCGCTCTGGTGGATGGCCACCGCCTCGGCCTCCATGACCGCCAGCAGGTCGTCGCCTGGGCGTACGCGCTGCAAGCGCTCGCGCATGCGGTTGAGCGCCCAGAACAGGTTGGCCGGGGTTGGGCGTGCTTCGCCAAGCAGCAGGAAGTCCTCTTCCAGCGACTCCTCCCAGCTATCGCCCTCGGCCAGGCGCTGACGCAGGGCCAGCACCAGGCCGTAGGCTGCGCATATGCCAATGGCCGAGGCGCCGCGCACGGCCATGTCACCGATGGCCTCGGCCACCTGCGCCACGTCGGTGCAGGCCAGCCAGTGCTGCTCGAGCGGCAGCAGGCGCTGGTCGAGCAAATGCAGCGCGCCATCACGCCACTCGATGCTGGTCACCGTCTCCGCTGCCAATAGTTGCTCGCGCATCGCCACTCCCGTCACCCAGCCATCAAAAGCCGGCGATTATAGCGACCCTGCGCCCTGGACGCTCGGGTATACTGCGCGTTTCGCCCAACCGAGCCCGGTAGATGCCACGCACGCCCACCTCCACCTTGCTTGTCGACCTGCTGCTGATACCGCAATGGCTGGTGCCGGTCGAGCCTGCCGGCGTGGTGCTTGAGGGCCACGCACTGGGCATCAGTGATGGCCAGATCGCCTGGCTGGGCCCGCGCGAACGGGCGCCTCAGGCCCAGCAGGTGCGTGAGCTGCCGGGCTGCCTGCTGACCCCGGGCCTGGTCAACGCCCACGGCCACGCCGCCATGAGCCTGTTCCGCGGCCTTGCCGATGATCTGCCACTGATGACCTGGCTCAAAGAGCACATCTGGCCGGCCGAGGCACGCTGGGTCGACGAAATCTTCGTCAGCGACGGCACCGACCTTGCCATTGCCGAGCAGCTCAAGGGCGGCATCACCTGTTTTGCCGACATGTATTTCTTCCCGCGGGTCGCTTGCGAACGCGTGCAGCAAAGCGGCATCCGCGCACAGGTCGCCGCGCCCTTGCTGGACTTCCCCATCCCTGGGGCGGCCAGCGTCGATGAGGGCCTGCACCAGGCTATCGAGCTGTTTGGCGAGCTGCGTGACCACCCACGCATCCGCATGGCCCTTGGCCCGCATGCGCCGTACACGCTCAGCGATGCCAGCCTTGAGAAAATCCGCATCGTCGCCGACCAGCTGGACGCGCCGGTGCATATGCACATCCACGAGACTGCCGGCGAAGTCGAGCAGGCACTTGCCGACAGCGGCGAACGGCCACTGGCCCGCCTCGCCCGCCTTGGCTTGCTCGGCCCCAACCTGCAGGCCGTGCACATGACCCAGGTCAGCGACGATGATCTGGCGCTGCTGGTAGAAAGCAACACCAGCGTGGTCCACTGCCCCGAGAGCAACCTCAAGCTGGCCAGTGGCTTCTGCCCGGTGGAGCGCCTGTGGCAGGCCGGGGTGAACGTGGCGGTCGGCACCGACGGCGCGGCCAGCAACAACGACCTCGACCTGCTCGGCGAAACCCGCACCGCAGCCCTGCTGGCCAAGGCCGTGGCAGGTTCGGCCACCGCACTGGATGCCCACCGCGCCTTGCGCATGGCCACCCTCAACGGCGCCCGGGCGCTGGGGCTTGAAGCAATATGCGGCTCGCTGGAGGTCGGCAAGGCTGCCGACGTGGTGGCGTTCGACTTGTCGGGCCTGCTGCAACAACCGGTGCATGACCCGGTCTCACAATTGATCTACGCGACCGGTCGCGACTGCGTCAAAGACGTCTGGGTCGCCGGCCAGCCCTTGCTGCTGGACCGCCACCTGACGCAAATGGATGAAGCGGCGCTTGCGGCCAATGCCCGCGCCTGGGGCGCGCGCATCGCCGGGCGCCAGGAATGAACAGCCACACGCCTTGGCGTGTGGCTGTGACAGTATTTATAGAAGCTTTCAGAGGACTGTTCAGATGAGCAACGTCGACCACGCCGAAATCGCCAAATTCGAAGCCCTGGCACACCGCTGGTGGGACCGCGAAAGCGAGTTCAAGCCGCTGCACGACATCAACCCGCTGCGGGTCAACTGGATCGATGAGCGGGTCAGCCTGGCTGGCAAGAAGGTGCTGGACGTCGGTTGCGGCGGCGGCATTCTCAGCGAAGCCATGGCCCAGCGCGGCGCCAGCGTCACCGGCATCGACATGGGCGAGGCACCGCTGGCCGTGGCCCGCCTGCACCAGTTGGAGTCGGGCGTCGAGGTCGAGTACCGGCAGATCACCGCCGAAGCCCTGGCCGAGGAAATGCCCGAGCAGTTCGACGTGGTCACCTGCCTTGAAATGCTCGAACACGTCCCCGACCCGTCTTCGGTAATCCGCGCCTGCTACCGCATGGTCAAGCCGGGCGGCCAGGTGTTCTTCTCCACTATCAACCGCAACCCCAAGGCGTACTTGCTGGCCATCATCGGCGCCGAGTACATCCTCAAGATGCTGCCGCGCGGTACCCACGACTTCAAGAAATTCATCCGCCCTTCCGAGCTTGGCGCCTGGAGCCGTGTGGCCGGCCTTGAAGTGAAGGACATCATCGGCTTGACCTACAACCCGCTGACCAAGCACTACAAGCTGAGCAACGACGTTGACGTCAACTACATGATCCAGACCCTGCGCGAGGAATGAGCATGCGCCTTCGAGCAGTACTCTTCGACATGGACGGCACGCTGCTGGACACCGCGCCGGACTTCATCGCCATCTGCCAGGCGATGCTTGCCGAGCGCGGCCTGCCTGCGGTCGATGACGCGCGTATTCGCGGGGTGATTTCCGGTGGCGCCCGCGCCATGGTCGCCGCCACCTTCGACATGGCCCCTGAGGCCGAAGGTTTCGAGGCCCTGCGCCTGGAGTTCCTGGAGCGCTATCAGCACGACTGCGCGGTGCACAGCAAGCTGTTCGACGGTATGGCCGAGCTGCTCGCCGATATCGAGCAAGGCAATATGCTGTGGGGCGTGGTCACCAACAAGCCGCTGCGCTTCGCCGAGCCGATCATGCAGCGCCTGGGCCTGGCCGAGCGCTCGGCGCTGCTGATCTGCCCGGACCACGTGAAGAACAGCAAGCCCGACCCCGAGCCGCTGATCCTGGCCTGCAACACCCTCAAGCTGGACCCGGCCAGCGTCTTGTTCGTCGGTGACGACCTGCGCGATATCGAGTCCGGGCGTGACGCCGGCACTCGCACCGCCGCCGTGCGCTATGGCTATATTCATCCGCAGGACAACCCCAACAACTGGGGGGCAGATGTGGTGGTGGACCACCCGCTGGACCTGCGCAAGGTGATCGACAGCGCGCTGTGCGGCTGCTGAGTTGCAACGGCTGCAGGCGTTAGCCGCAGCCCCCGGAGAAAACAGGGAAATCTCAATGTTCGACTACACCGCCCGCCCCGACCTGCTCAAAGGCCGCATCATCCTGGTCACCGGCGCCGGCCGTGGCATCGGCGCTGCCGCCGCCAAGGCGTATGCCGCACTGGGTGCCACCGTGCTGCTGCTGGGCAAGACCGAAGCCAACCTCAACGAGGTCTACGACCAGATCGAGGCCGCCGGCCATCCACAGCCTGCGGTGATCCCGTTCAACCTGGAAACCGCCCTGCCCCACCAGTACGACGAGTTGGCGGTAATGATCGAGGAGCAGTTCGGGCGCCTCGACGGGCTGCTCAACAATGCCTCGATCATCGGCCCACGCACGCCGACCGAGCAGTTGTCGGGCGATAACTTCATGCGTGTGATGCACGTCAACGTCAATGCCACGTTCATGCTGACCAGCACACTGCTGCCGCTGCTCAAGCTGTCCGAGGATGCCTCGGTGGTGTTCACCTCCAGCAGCGTCGGGCGCAAGGGCCGGGCCTACTGGGGCGCCTACGGCGTATCGAAGTTCGCCACCGAAGGCCTGATGCAGACCTTGGCCGACGAGCTCGAAGGTGTGGCGCCGGTGCGCTCCAACAGCATCAACCCCGGCGCTACCCGCACCGCCATGCGCGCCCAGGCGTACCCGAGCGAGAACCCGCAGAACAACCCGCTGCCTGAAGAAATCATGCCGGTTTACCTGTATTTGATGGGGCCGGATAGCAAGGCAGTGAATGGCCAGGCGCTGAACGCGCAGTAAGGTGAGTGATTGCCGGGGCTGCTATGCAGCCCATCGCAGGCCCCGCTCAACCGCACCATTGCTGGTTGGACCCAATCCTGTGGGAAATGATAGAGAGTTGTGGCGAGCGGGCTTGTCCCGCGTTGGGCTGCGCAGCAGCCCCTTGGCTTTCAGGGCTGCTGCGCAGCCCAACGCGGGACAAGCCCGCTCGCCACAAGGAGATATGTCTGGCGAAAACAGGGGTGTACAAAACCATGGGGGGATCCCCACGGTAACTTACCCCGCCGCCAACGCCGGGCGCAGGCGCCCTTGCTGGCGGCCCTCGGTCTGCATGCAGCGTTCCAGGAACAGGAACATGCAGTCGTAGCTCTTGCAAATGGCTCGCCGCAGCTCGGTACGCAGCCCCAGGGTTGGGTTTTCACCAACCAAGGTACAGATGATCTCCAACGCCTCCCAAGGGTGCGCATCGTCATACTGCGCGTGCATCTTCAGCCACTTCATCGCGCGCTTGCGCCCCTCCTCCGGGAAGCCCTCGGCGTAGCCCCCCGCACACACCACCGCCGACCACTCACCCGTGGCGCCCTCGATGGCGTAATTGGTCGCAGCCATGGCAATCGCCAGCGACTCGGTACTGCACACGCGCCAGCACCAATCATTGAGGCCATTGAGCTCGGGCGGTACTTCCTGGGCCTGCAACTCATGCAAATGAATGCCATGGGCCTGACACCAGTGCACCCAGTAATCGGCATGGTTGAGTTCAACACGGATATTGCGCATCAACCAGCGCCGCGCCATATCCTCGCCCGCATGGCGGCCATAGCGGGTCTTGGTCAGGTTATGGGCCATATACAGCGAGAACTGCTCAACCACCGGCCAGCCACCAATCAAGTATTGGCGAATGGTCGCCGGGCGCAATTGCCCGTCGCGCAGGCGTTGATAGAACTCATGTTCCACCACCCGGCGCTTGCTTTCGCGACAATCATTAATCAGTTGTTGGGCCCAGTCTGGATAACTGGCCGGATCCATCAATGGTCCAATCCTTATGAACGCATCAATCACTGTCGACTCCTTGGTTCCCTGTGAAGTCCGGGCGCAGCTTAGCGAAAGGTCCCTGGCGCCCGGTGTAACAGGGGCCTCGCCGCAATCCGTTGGCGCTGCAAGCTGTCGCAGGTAAGCACTTGCGGGCGTTCGATGAGATAGCCCTGGGCGTAGTCAACGCCGATTTCCTGCAACGCCTGCTCGATGAGCGGCGTCTCGACAAACTCGGCAATGGTCCGTTTGCCCATGACGTGGCCAATGTGATTGATCACTTCGACCATCGCCCGGTTGATCGGGTCGTCGAGCATGTCTTTGACGAAACTTCCGTCGATCTTCAGGAAGTCTACAGGCAAATGTTTCAAATAGGCGAATGACGACATCCCGGCGCAGAAGTCATCCAACGAGAATTTGCAGCCCAAACCTTTCAATTCATTAATAAAGCGAATCGCACTTCCCAAATTGGCGATAGCGCTGGTTTCGGTTATTTCAAAACAGATTAAGCGAGGCGGAATGTCGTACTCGGCAAACAGCCGGTGCAGGTACTCAAGGAACTTGTCATCGCCAATACTGGTACCCGAAAGGTTGATCGCGCAGACCGCCAACGGCCCTTCACGGCCTTCATCCAGGCACTGCCGGATGACCTGGAACACGCCGCGCACCACCCAACGGTCGAGCGCGGTCATCAGGCCGTAGCGCTCGGCAGCGGGGATGAAACTGTCCGGCAGGATGGTGCGGCCGCTTTCATCGTGCAGGCGTAGCAGAATCTCGATATGGCCGGTTTCATCCTGCCCGCGCAACGGCGCGATTTCCTGGGC
Organism: Pseudomonas farsensis; assembly: GCF_014268805.2. Lineage (GTDB taxonomy): Bacteria > Pseudomonadota > Gammaproteobacteria > Pseudomonadales > Pseudomonadaceae > Aquipseudomonas > Aquipseudomonas farsensis. The sequence goes on along the minus strand of NZ_JABWRF020000001.1, from coordinate 775,293 downwards.
ATAGAGGCAAAAGCGGTTTTCTTCCAGCGCCACGTGCAGGCGTTGTATCCAGGCCATTTCGCCAAAGCGCATGGACAATTCGCTATCGTCGGCGTGGTACACCTGTACCCGGTTGCGGCCCTTTCCTTGGCCATGTAGCAGGCCATGTCGGCGGCGCGTAGCGAGGCTTCAAGCGTGTTCGGCGCCTGGGCAATATGCACCAGGCCAATGCTGACGGTGGTCACGAACGGCCTGCCCTTCCACACGAAGTGCAGGCTCTGCACCGCCTGGCGCAGTTGCTCGGCGATGCGCTCGGCCTGCTCGGGCGCGCAGCTTTCGAGCAGGATGCCAAACTCATCGCCGCCCAGCCGGGCCAGGGTGTCGCCCTCACGCAAGCCTGACTGCAACACCGCGCAAATATGACGCAGCAGTTCATCACCTGCTGCATGGCCACAGGTGTCGTTTACCAACTTGAACTGGTCCAGGTCCAGGAACATCAGCGAATGCCGACCTGCCTGGCGCGACAGCACATTGAGCGCCTGCTCCAGGCGGTATTCGAACTCGCGGCGGTTGGCCAGGCCCGTCAGGGCGTCATGGGTCGCCTGCCATGACAGGTTGGCGATGTACTGGCGTTCCTGGGTCATGTCATGCAGCACGATGACCATGCCACTGATCTGGCCATCGGTCAGAATCGACGAGCCGACCAGGTTGACCGACACCGTGCTGCCGTCCAGACGCTGGATCAAGCGGGCATGCTCGGCGCCACCCTTGAGGCTGCCATTGAGCACCTGCTCGACCAAGGTGGGGCTGCGCGCTCGGCGCCTTCCTCCAGCAGGCTGAACAGTGCCGACAGCGGCAAGCCCTGGGCCTGGCCTGCCTGCCAGTGGGTGAGGTGCTCGGCGGCTGGGTTCATGTAGGCGATGCAGCCGTCGACGTCGGTGGTGATCACCGCATCGCCAATCGAGCCGAGCGTGATCTGCGCCCGCTCCTGTTCCTCTTGCAGGGCACTGGCAAATGCCTGGCGCTGGGCCAGCAGCTTGCTCGAGCGGCGCCAGGCCATGGTAATCAAGAACAACGCGGTGATCAGGTTGGTCAGCATCAGCACCTTGAGCAGCACCCGCGAGCCTTCACCGAGGGCGTCACTGAAGGCTTTCGCCGCCGGCGTTACGCCGTCGTTGATGGCGACGATGCGCGCCTTCCAGTCGGTCACCTGGCGGGCATCGACCGCGCCGGTGGCAAAGCCCTGGCGCATCTGCCCGGCCAGCACATCGAGCTGGCTCAGGTAATCGTCGCCGATGTCCCAGTAGTCGATGGCCGTCTGCAGGTAGCTGACATTGCGAAAGTTGCGGTAGAACCAGATGATCCGGGCCACATCCTCAGGGTGGTTGCCGCCTTGCAGGATGCCTTGGCGTGCAGCCTCAAGGTCGGGCACCGGCTGATCGAGGGCAACGCGCAGCTCGCGGTCGCCCTGGGGCACCAGAATGGCCTGGCGATAACGCTGGTAGGTGAGCGGGTGGCGGTCGTCGGCGTACAGGCTCAGGTAGTAGATGGCGTCTTTCTGCGCCTTGGACCACAGGCTCTCGCCGGCAACATAGGCGCGCATCGCAGACAAGGCATAAAGGCTCAGGCTGCCCAGCAGCACCTGGAACGCTACAACGGCGACAAACGGCCAGATAATGCCCAGCAGCCGTGGCGCTTCGAGAGTCCGATTTCCCTTCATGTAATCCCTGTCACTGCGGCAGATAAGGCACGAATCGACCTAGACATCGCTCAGCGTAGGCCATTTGCTCTGAAGCAGCGACAAGTGGCGAGCGGCAAGCGACAAGAAAAAGCAGTGCCGCTGCAGTTGGAGGTTTGCCGCCGATTCGCTCAGGTCTGCTGCAGATGGCCGTAGAGCTTGGCGTAAAGCCCGCCGTCGGCGATCAACTGCTGATGGTCGCCGTCCTCCGCCACGCGGCCGCCGTCGAATACCAGCACACGGTCGGCCTGTTTAACGGCCGACAGACGGTGGGCGATGATCAGGGTGGTGCGCCCGCTCAGAAAGCGCGCCAGCGCCTGGTGCAGGTTGTACTCGGTGGCGGCATCCAGCGCCGAGGTGGCTTCGTCGAGGATCACCACCTTCGGCTCGGCCAGTACCATGCGGGCGATGGCCAGGCGTTGGCGCTGCCCGCCCGACAGGCGCACGCCGGAGCGCCCGACGATGCTGTCCAGGCCCTGAGGCAGTGCGGCGATGGTCGCATCGAGCTGGGCGATACGCAGCGCCTGCCAGCAGGCCTCGTCGCTGCACTCGCGGCCCATGGTCAGGTTGGCGCGCACGCTGTCGTTGAACAACGACGGGTGCTGCAGCACCACTGCGACGTTTTCACGCAGGGTTTCCAGGCCGATTTCCTGAAGGCTGGCGCCGCCAAAGCGGATGGTCCCGGCCTGTGCGCTGTACAGCCCCAGCAGCAACTGCACCAAGGTGCTCTTGCCGCCGCCACTGGCGCCGACGATTGCCACCTTTTCGCCAGGGGCGATGGCCAGGTTCAGTTGGTCCAGCACCGGTTCATCGGCATAGGCAAAGCGCAGGTCACGCACTTCGATGCCGACCGTTTCGCGGGCGCTGAACGGGTCGCAGGCCGCGGCGTACTGCGGCTCGTCAGCCCGCGACAGCAGCTCGTTGAGGCGGCTCAGGGCGCCACCTGCGGCGTAATAGGCGTATTGCAGGTTGAGCAGTTGCTCCACCGGGCCAATCATGAACCACAGGTAGCTGAACACCGCCAGCATCTGGCCGATGGACAGGTCGGAAAACAGCACGGTGAGCATGGCCGCCGCGCGGAAAATGTCGATGCCGAACTGGAACAATAGCCCGCTGGGCGCGGCCGCTGGCGTCGCTCTTCCACTGCGAGGCCACCGCATAGTCGCGCACTTCACGGGCGCGCAGGCCAAGCCGGCCAAGGAAGTAACCCTGGCGGTTGCTCGCGCGGATTTCCTGGATGGCATCGAGGGTTTCGGTCAACGCCTGGGTAAAGCGCCCGGTGCTGTCGTTTTCGAGCTTTTTCAGGTGCTTGACGCGCTTGCCCAACTGCACGGTGAAAAAGATCACCAGCGGGTTGAACAGCAAAATCAGCAACGCCAGCTTCCAGTGCATCCACATCAGGATGGCCGCGGTGCCGGTGAGGGTCAGCATCGCCACCAGGAAGCGGCTCAAGGTTTCGCCGACAAATTTGTCGAGGGTGTCCAGGTCGGTGACCAGATGGGTGGTCACGGTACCGCTGCCCAGGCTTTCGTATTCCTTGAGCGAGATGCGCTTGAGCCGTTCGATCAGGCGGATGCGCAAGCGGTAGACGATGTCCTTGGCCAGGCCCGCGAACAACCTGGCTTGCACCACGTTGCAGGCCAGCGCCGAGACGCGCAGGCACAAGGTGGCGCAGAGCATCAGGCCAATATAGCCGGCCGGCACCTGCCAGCCAGCGGGCAGCAGGTTGTTCATCCACTTCAGCGCCGCGTCACCATTGCCCAGCAGCACTTCATCGACCAGCAGCGGCAGCAACAGCGGAATCGGCACGCTGCACAGTGCGGCGAACACCGCTACCAGGTTGGCGCTCCACAGGGCCTTTTATGCTGCAGCGCCAGGCGGCGGATTTCGGCCCAGCTCAGGCGATCTGGCGCCGCCGGCGGCTGCCCTGGTGTCGGGCCGGGCGAGCCTGGCGCATCAAGCACAGGCGGCCTGCTGCAGCCAGCGAGCAAGCAAAGGTTGCAGGCTCTCCAGGGGTTGGTAGCCATTGGTCACCAACGCCAACTGGCCGTTGCGCTCGGCCAGCAGCGTCGGGAAGCCGGCAATACCCAGGTCTCGGGCCCAGGCGATATCGTCGACCGTGGCCTTACGCACCTGCGGGCAGGCGAACTGCTGGGCAAACGGCTCGCGGGCAAAGCCTGCCTGCTCGGCCAGGTCGACCAGTTGCGGGGCGCGGGTGACGTCGATGCCCTGCTCGTAGAACCCGTGCTGGATCAGCTTGAGCAACGCCCACATGCGCGGCTCGTCAAGCTCGCGGGCAGCTACCAGGGCGCGGCAGGCAGGCTCGGTGTCGTAGACAAAACCGTCGGGCATCGCGCCTTCGAAGCTGAACGGCTGCCCGGTGGCATCCTGCACCGCCTGCCAGTGCTCAAGGATGTACTTGCGCGTCGAGGTATCCAGCGCACTGCTGCCGCTGCGCAGCCCGCCTGGCACCAGGTGGGTGGCCACCCCGGCCTCGCGCGCCTGGGCGAACAGGGCCTCGGCCACTGGGGCAAAACCCCAGCACCAGGAGCACATCGGGTCCATCACATAGAGCAGGCGTGCGGACATCGGTCAGGCCTCGGCTTTGTAGTTGAAACCGATCGGGTGTGGCAGGTTGCGCGCCTTGGCCAGTTCGATCTGCTTTTGCCGGTCGATGGCACTGCGGCGGGTCTTCTCACTGAGGGTGTCCCAGCAATGCGGGCAGCTCACGCCAGGCGAGTAATGCTCGGACTCGCGGTCCTTGGCATCGACCGGGTGGCGGCAGGCGTGGCACTGGTCGTACTCGCCCTCGCTGAGGTCGTGGCGCACGGTGACGCGGTTGTCGAACACGAAGCAGTCGCCGTCCCACAGGCTTTCTTCCTGAGGCACCTCTTCGAAGTACTTCAGCACCCCACCCTTGAGATGATAGACGGCTTCGAAGCCCTCACCGAGCATGTAGCTGGAGGCTTTTTCGCAGCGGATACCGCCGGTGCAGAACATCGCCACCTTCTTGTGTTTGGCGGGGTCGAAGTTGGCCTTGATGTACTCGGGGAACTCGCGGAAGGTCTCGGTCTTGGGGTCGACCGCGCCCTTGAAGGTGCCGATGGCCACTTCGTAGTCGTTGCGGGTGTCGATCAGCAGTACTTCGGGGTCGCTGATCAGCGCGTTCCAATCCTTGGGCTCGACGTAGGTGCCGACGGCTTTGTTCGGGTCGACGCCCGGCACGCCCAGGGTGACGATCTCTTTTTCAGCTTGACCTTGGTGCGGTAGAACGGTTGTTCGTCGCAGTACGACTCTTTATGGTCGATGTCGACCATGCGCGGGTCGTTGCGCAGCCAGGCCAGCAGGCCGTCGATGCCTTCGCGGGTGGCGGACACGGTACCGTTGATACCCTCTTCAGCCAGCAGCAGCGTGCCTTTGACGTTGTTGTCGAGCATTGCCTTGAGCAGGGGCTCGCGCAGTTCGACGTAGTCTGTGAGGGTGACGAATTTGTACAGCGCCGCCACGACGATCGGTTGGGTCATTTGCGTTGAATCTCCAGGTGGCTGCCCTCGTAAGGGGCGAACCGGGCGTTTACATGAACAGGGTTGGGGCTGCCCCGCTTTCGCGACAAAAGGCCGCTCCCACAAAGACATTGCTGCCTGTGCAGGAGCGGCCTGGTGCCGCGATGGGCCCGCAGCGGCCCCGAAGGATGGCGAAGTCTAGCAGAATCCCTGGCGGGAATCAGTGCCCGCCGCCTGCGCACACCGGCGAAGCCGGCGCCACCCCAACCACTGCCCACTCTTCAGGGGTGTAGGTGTGGATGGCCAGGGCATGGATCTGCCCCATCAGCTCGCCCATGGTGGCGTAGACCTTCTGGTGGCGCTTGACGCTGTTGAGCCCGGCAAACTGCGCGCTGACCAGCACGGCTTTGTAGTGCGACTCCTGGCCACGGCTATGCATGTGGCTTTCGTTGTGCACTTCAAGGTGCTGGTCACCCAGCGCGGCCAGTTGCTGCTCGATACGTTGCTGCATGCTCATCGCGTCAGGCTCACTTCTTGGCAGGCGCTACGGCTTTGCCGGCGTTCGGGTCGAGTTCCTTGGTCATGTCGTCAAGCAGCTTGTTGACCACAGGTACCGCAGGTTCCAGGCTCTGCTGGGTCAGCTGGGCCGACGCTGGGTAACCTTGGGCATTTCACGCAGGACTTTCTTGCCCAGCGGCGACTCGTAGAACTTGACCAGGTCGTTGAGCTCGGCCTCGGTGAAGGTCGCGGTGTACAGGTTGACCATTTGCGGCTTGAGCTTTTTCCAGCCAATGGCGTTGTCCAGGGCAGCATTGGCCTTGGCGGTGTAGCTGTCGAGGACGTTCTTCTTGGTGGCCGGTGCCTTGGTTTGCTCGAAGCGCTGGGCAAACATCTGCTGGACCTGCATGTACACCGGGGTACCCAGCTTGTCGGCATTGGCCAGGGTCAGGAATTTCTCGGCGGCAGCGTTGTGGCTGGCAGTTGCGGCGAGTACCTGGCCGCTGGCGCAAACCAGGGCAACGGCGGCACAGAGGACACGGAGACGGGTCATTGCATTTCCTTCAAGAAAGGGAGGCGGGTACCTCAGAGTAGAGCATTCTGCGCCGTGGTGGCGATGTGCTCAAGTGGCACGACGAGCGACTGAACCGCTCGGTCGATTCAGGGCCTAAACTGCGAGTTCTGGTTAATTCAAGGAGAGCGCGCAGCATGAGCCGTATCGAGACAGACAGCCTGGGCCCGGTCGAAGTTCCTGAGCAGGCCTACTGGGGCGCGCAGACACAGCGCTCGCTGATCAACTTCGCCATCGGCAGCGAACGCATGCCGCTGGCGGTGCTGCACGCCCTGGCGCTGATCAAGAAAGCCGCCGCCCGGGTCAACGACCGTAATGGCGACCTGCCCGCCGACATCGCCCGGCTGATCGAACAGGCTGCCGATGAAGTGCTCGCTGGCACCCACGACGATCAATTCCCGCTGGTGGTATGGCAGACCGGCAGCGGCACGCAAAGCAACATGAACGTCAACGAGGTGATTGCCGGGCGTGCCAACGAGCTGGCAGGCCAAGGCCGCGGCGGTAAGGCGCCGGTGCACCCCAACGACCACGTCAACCGCTCGCAAAGTTCCAACGACTGCTTCCCTACCGCCATGCACATCGCAGCCGTGCAAGCGGTGCACAACCAACTGCTGCCCGCGGTCGCCGAGCTGTCTTCCGGGCTGGCCGAGCTGTCAGCCCGCCATCACCAGTTGGTCAAAACCGGCCGCACACACATGATGGATGCCACGCCCATCACCTTCGGCCAGGAAGTCTCGGCGTTCGTCGCCCAGCTCGACTACGCCCAGCGCGCTATCCGCGCCACCTTGCCGGCGGTGTGCGAGTTGGCCCAGGGCGGTACGGCGGTGGGCACCGGGCTGAATGCCCCGCACGGGTTTGCCGAAGCCATCGCCGCAGAGCTGGCGGCGCTGTCGGGCCTGCCTTTCGTCACCGCGCCGAACAAGTTCGCCGCCCTCGCCGGGCACGAGCCACTCACCAGCCTGGCCGGTGCGCTCAAAACCTTGGCCGTGGCGCTGATGAAAATTGCCAACGACCTGCGTCTGCTCGGCTCCGGCCCGCGCGCCGGGCTTGCCGAAGTGCGCCTGCCGGCCAACGAGCCGGGCAGCTCGATCATGCCTGGCAAGGTCAACCCGACCCAGTGTGAGGCGTTGTCGATGCTGGCCTGCCAGGTGCTTGGCAACGATGCGGCGATTGCCTTTGCGGCAAGCCAGGGGCACCTGCAGTTGAACGTGTTCAAGCCGGTGATCATCCACAACCTGTTGCAGTCGATCACCTTGCTCGCCGATGGCTGCCGTAATTTCCAGGAGCATTGCGTGGCCGGCATCGAGCCCGACCCCGCGCAAATGGCCGCCCACCTGGAGCGCGGGTTGATGCTGGTAACGGCGCTGAACCCGCACATTGGTTATGACAAGGCAGCAGAAATCGCCAAGAAGGCTTACAACGAAGGCAAGACCCTGCGCGAGGCCGCACTTGCGCTCGGCTACCTGAGCAATGAGCAGTTCGATGAATGGGTAAGGCCGGAGAATATGCTCGCGCCGGGTGGCAAGGGCTGACCTGCGGTGCCGGGGCTGCTCTACGCGGTTGGTGTAGGAGCGGCCTTGTGTCGCGAACAGGGCCGTATAGCGGCCCCGGCGATATCAATGTGAAGCACAGATTTCAGGGGCGCTTCGCCCCCTTTCGCGACACAAGGCCGCTCCTACAGTGGCGCCATATTTCACCCAGCCCGCGCCGCCCTCGCCCGCCAGCCGGCCACAATCGACGGCCCAAGGGCAACCAAGGCCGAGCCGAGCACCACCGTCAACGCGCCGAAATAACCCAGCGCGTTGATGTCCTCGGCATGCACATAGTCAGGCCACAGCCAGGCCGCAATGGCCACGGCCACAAAGGTCACCAGCGGCGTCAAGGCAAGGGTCGCGCTGACCCGCGAAGCTTCCCAGTGCGCCAAGGCTTCGGCGAATGCGCCATAGGCCACCAGGGTATTCAGGCAGCACGCCAGCAGCAGCCAACCCTGCAACGGGCTCAGTTGCAACGCCTCCAACGGGTGTACCCACGGCGTCAGCAGGGCCGCACAGCCGATATAGATCACCATCATCACCTGCTGCGAGTTCCAGACCGTCAGCAGCTGCTTCTGGCTCAGCGCATAGAACACCCAGATGCTGGTGGCCAACACCACCGTCAGCACCCCGGTGGTGTAGGTACCGAGCGAGCCCAGCAACTCTGCCAGGCGCTGATTGAAGAACAGCCCGAAGCCCGCCAGCAACACCACCAGACCAATGCCTTGGCCGACGCTGAAACGCTCCTTGAACACAAACACGCTGGCCACCAGCAACAGCACCGGCCCCAGTTGCACCACCAGTTGTGCAGTGCCGGGGCTGAGCAGCTTGAGGCCGACCAGGTACAACACGTAGTTGCCCAAAAGCCCGAATATCGCCACCACCACCAAACCCTTGCGCTTGTGGCCCAGTGCGCTGAACGAGGGCAGCCGCCGATTGGCCGCAAGCCATACGAACAGCAATGTGCCAGACACCGTCAGGCGGTACCAGGTGACGGTCACCGGGTCCATCACTTGCAGCACCTGTTTGAGCTTGATGGGCAAGATGCCCCAGAGCAGCGCAGTCAGCAGGGCAAGCAGCAGGCCGAAGACCCAACGGCCAGAAGTGGTGTGCATGGTGTCCTCGATCAGGCCCGGGGTGGGGGTGACTTGATTCTAGGGGCTTGATGCAAGTTGCTGGGGACTGGATGCGGGAAAAGAATTCATTGGGTCATTCCTTGAAGGCATGGCCGCAACAAAACGTGGGAGCGGGCTTGCCCCGCGATGGCAGGACCATTGATCGCGGGGCAAGCCCGCTCCCACAAAGACGGCCCCCACAAGCCCGCTCACGGCAGAAAATCGCGGCCTACTTCTTGTCCTTGGCGAATGCGTCTTCCAGCGCCTGGTTGATGGTACGCAGCACTTTTACCCGCGCCCAGCGCTTGTCGTTGGCCTCAACCAGCGTCCAGGGTGCAATCTCGGTGCTGGTGCGGTCGACCATATCGCCTACCGCCTCGCTATACACATCCCACTTTTCGCGGTTGCGCCAGTCTTCCTCGGTGATTTTGTAGCGTTTGAACGGAATCTGCTCACGTTCCTCAAAGCGCTCAAGCTGGGTCTGCTGGTCGATCGACAACCAGAACTTCACCACCACAATGCCGGCATTGCGTAACTGCTCTTCGAAATCATTGATTTCGCCATAGGCACGCATCCAGTCCGCCGGCGTGCAAAACCCCTCGACCCGCTCCACCAGCACCCGGCCATACCAGGAGCGGTCAAAGATGGTGAACTTGCCGCGCGCCGGGATATGCCGCCAGAACCGCCACAGGTAAGGCTGCGCGCGCTCCTCTTCTGTGGGCGCGGCAATCGGCACGATGCGGTATTGGCGCGGGTCCAGCGCCGCCGCCACGCGGCGGATCGCGCCGCCCTTGCCGGCGGCATCGTTGCCTTCGAACACGGCCACCAGGGCGTGCTTGCGCATGTGCTTGTTGCGCAACAGGCCGGCCAGGCGCGCCTGCTCGGTGACCAGTTGTTCTTCGTAATCGCGTTTGTCCAGGCGCAGGGTCATGTCCAGCGCACCGAGCAGGCTCTTGTCGTCGATACTGCGCCCCAGCGGCGCCACATTGCCTTCATGTTTGCGCGGTTTGTTGGCAAGCGCCGCCTGCAGGCTTTCGAGCAGGATGCGCCCCACCGCCAGGCTGCGGTAATGCGGGTCGACGCCCTCAACCACATGCCAGGGCGCATAGTCGCGGCTGGTGCGGCGCAGCACGCGCTCGCCAAAGCGCACGAAACGGTCGTAGGTTTCGGACTGCTGCCAGTCCAGCGGGCTGATGCGCCAGTTGTGCAGCGGGTCCTGCTTGAGGGCCTTGAGCCGCGCCTTCATCTGTTTTTCGACAGGTGGAACCAGAACTTGATGATCAACGCGCCTTCATCGCAGAGCATTTGCTCCAGGCGCTCGGCACCGGCAATCGCCTGGTCCAGCACGGCGTCCTTGAAGCGGCCATGCACGCGGCCTTCGAGCATCTGGCTGTACCAGTTGCCAAAGAACACGCCCATGCGCCCCTTCGGCGGCAGCGCGCGCCAGTAGCGCCAGGCCGGCGGGCGGGCGAGTTCTTCGTCGGTCTGCTGGTCGAAAGTGCGCACCTCGATCAGGCGCGGGTCCATCCACTCGTTGAGCAGCTTGACCGTCTCGCCCTTGCCGGCGCCTTCGATGCCGTTGATCAGCACGATCACCGGGAAACGCGACTGCTGCTTGAGCTCGTACTGGGCTTCGAGCAGTGCCTCGCGCAGGGCTGGCACCTCGGTTTCAAAGGTTTCCTTGTCGATGCTGTGACCGATTTCGGCGGATTCGAACATGGATGGCTCCTTCACTGGATAACCAAGACTAGCGGAAATCCTGCCTGCCTGTAACGGCGTGGCGGCCCGCTTGCCCGGTAATCCTGGCAATGGCGTAAAATCGCCCATCCGCCGCTACCGAGCCTGCCATGTCCGCCCCACACGAATACGCCCAGATCGACTGGGACGACCACGGCCGCCCTTATTCCCGCCAGTACGACGACGTGTACTTCTCCAGGGAACAAGGCCTGGACGAAACCCTCTATGTGTTCATCGAGCAGAACCAGTTGCGCCAGCGCTTCGCCGCCCTGGCCGCCCATCAATGCCTGGTGATCGGCGAAACCGGGTTTGGTACCGGCATGAATTTTTCTGCGCCTGGCAGCTGTTCGCCGAGCTTGCCCAGCCCGAGGCGCGCCTGCACTTCGTCAGCGTCGAGAAATACCCGCTGACCCGCGAAGACCTCACCCGCGCCACCCAACTGTGGCCGCACCTGGCCGCCTTCACCGAGCCGCTGCTGGCGCAGTACGTGGCGGTGCACCCCGGTTTTCAGCAGTTCAGCCTCGATGGCGGGCGCGTCACGCTGACGTTGATGATCGGCGATGCGCTTGAGCAACTGCCGCAGCTCGACGCACGCATCGATGCCTGGTTTCTCGACGGCTTTGCCCCGGCCAAGAACCCGGACATGTGGACCCCTGAGCTGTTCGCGCAACTGGCGCGGCTGTCGCACCCAGGCACCACGCTGGGCACCTTTACCACCACCGGCTGGGTGCGCCGCTCGCTGGTGGAGGCAGGCTTCAGCATGAAGAAAGTGCCGGGGCTTGGGAAAAATGGGAAGTCATGCATGGGGTGTTCAGGGCTGAGCCCAGCCCGGCACCAGCCCCTGGTACGCACGCCCCGCCGCCCTGCCCGGCCCGCGTGAGGCGCTGGTGATCGGCGCCGGCCTTGCCGGCAGCGCAACTGCGGCCAGCCTTGCCGCCCGTGGCTGGCAGGTCAGTGTGCTGGAACGCCACGCAGGCCCTGCGCAAGAGGCGTCCGGCAACCCGCAAGGGGTGCTCTACCTGAAGCTGTCTGCCCATGGCACGGCGCTGTCGCAGTTGATCCTCGCAGGCTTTGGCTACACCCGCCGCTGGCTGCACCGGCTGCAACGTGGCATCGACTGGGACGGTTGCGGCGTGCTGCAACTGGCCTTCGATGAGCAGGAAGCGGCACGCCAGGGCAAACTCGCAGCGGCGTTCGACCCCAGCTTGCTGCATGTGCTGACCCAGGAAGAGGCGCAGACCCTTGCCGGTATCGGCCTGCCATCGGGTGGGTTGTTCTACCCCGAGGGCGGCTGGGCGCACCCGCCGGCACTTTGCCGGGCGCAGCTTGAGCACCCGCGTATCAGGCTGCTGAGCCACGCCAATGTGCTGGAGCTGCGCAAAGCCGGGGGCTCTGGCAGGCCTGGGACGCCGGGCAATTGCTGGCCAGCGCGCCACTGGTGGTGCTGGCCGGTGCCGCCGATGTGCGCAGTTTTGCAGCCTGCGCGCAGTTGCCGCTCAAGCGCATTCGCGGGCAGATCACCCGCTTGCCAGCCACCCCTGCCAGCCGGGCGTTGAGCACGGTGGTGTGTGCCGAGGGCTATGTGGCGCCGCCACGGGGCGATGAGCACACGCTCGGTGCAAGTTTTGATTTCAGCAGCCAGCACACCGAACCGACCGTTGCCGAGCATCAGGGCAACTTGCGCTTGCTGGAGGAAATATCGGCAGACCTTGCCGGGCGCCTTGGCGCAGGTGAGCTGGACCCCGCTGTGCTTGAGGGGCGCGCGGCGTTCCGCTGCACCAGCCCGGATTACCTGCCGATTGTCGGGCCCCTGGCCGATGCCCAGGCGTTCGAGGCGGCCTTTGCTGCGCTGCGTAAAGATGCGCGGCAGGTGCCGCAGGTCGACTGCCCGTGGCTGGAGGGGCTGTATGTGAACACCGGGCATGGGTCGCGGGGTTGGTGACAGCGCCGTTGGCAGGGGAACTGATTGCCGCCTGGGTGACCGGGGAGCCGCTGCCGGTGCCGAGGGGCGTGGCTGAGGGCTGTCATCCGAACCGGTTTGGGCTGCGCAGGTTGATTCGCGGGAAATAGGGGCCTTGCTGGCCTCATCGCAGGCTGGCGCCAGCTCCCACAGGAATCTCGGCCCGGCCCTGATATTGCGGCTGCACGCGGTCTCTGTGGGAGCTGGCGATAGCCTGCGATGAGGCCAGTACAGGCTTTTGCAAAACCATGAACGCTCCCACGCCCGCCCGTCGTATATAACAGAATGATCTAAAACTCTCACAACCCACCCCGGTCCTTACCTAAGTGCGCCTATTTCAGGGCGCCCTTTCCTCAACGGCAAAACCGGTAAGGACTTATGTGCGGATTAGCAGGAGAGTTTCGTTTCACCCCCCTCGGCCAAGCGCCTCGCCCGGCGGACCTCGCCGCCGTGGAGCGCATCACCCACCATCTGGCGCCACGTGGCCCGGATGCCTGGGGCTTCCATAGCCAAGGGCCGATAGCCCTCGGCCACCGTCGGCTGAAGATCATGGATCTGTCCGACGGCTCGGCGCAGCCGATGGTCGACAACACCTTGGGCCTGTCGCTGGCGTTCAATGGGGCCATCTACAACTTCCCCGAACTGCGCCAGGAGCTGCTCGACCTGGGCTACTCGTTCTGGTCCGACGGCGACACCGAAGTGCTGCTCAAGGGTTATCACGCCTGGGGCGCCGCGCTGTTGCCCAAGCTCAACGGCATGTTCGCCCTGGCCATCTGGGAGCGCGACAACCAGCGCCTGTTCCTGGCCCGCGACCGCCTCGGCGTCAAGCCGCTGTACCTGTCGCGCAGCGGCGAACGCCTGCGCTTCGCCTCGACGCTGCCGGCGCTGCTCAAAGGCGGCGATATCGACCCGGTCATCGACCCGGTGGCACTCAACCACTACCTCAACTTCCACGCCGTGGTGCCCGCGCCGCGTACGCTGCTGGCCAACGTGCAAAAGCTCGAACCCGGCACCTGGATGCGCGTCGACCGCCACGGCGAAGTCGAGCAGCAGACCTGGTGGCAGTTGCAATACGGCCCTCGCGCCGATGAAAAGGATCTGGACCTCGAAGGCTGGACCACTCGTGTGCTCGACGCCACCCGTGACGCAGTGGCCATCCGCCAACGTGCGGCGGTAGATGTTGGCGTGCTGCTGTCTGGCGGCGTCGACTCGAGCCTGCTGGTCGGGTTGTTGCGCGAAGTTGGCGTGGAGGACCTGTCGACCTTCTCCATCGGCTTTGAAGATGCCGGCGGCGAACGCGGCGACGAGTTCCAGTACTCCGACCTGATCGCCCGCCACTACGGCACTCGCCACCACCAGTTGCGCATCGCCGAACACGAGATCATCGACCAGCTGCCGGCCGCCTTCCGCGCGATGAGCGAGCCGATGGTCAGCCATGACTGCATCGCCTTCTACCTGCTGTCGCGCGAAGTCGCCAAGCATTGCAAGGGCGTGCAGAGCGGCCAGGGTGCCGACGAGCTGTTTGCCGGTTACCACTGGTACCCCAAAGTCGACGGCGCCGACGATGCCTTTGGCGCCTACCGCGAGGCATTCTTCGACCGCAGCCATGCCGAATACCGCGAAACCGTGCAGGCACCGTGGCTACTGGACAACGACGCCGCTGGCGACTTCGTGCGCGAGCACTTCGCCCGCCCAGGTGCGCCGGATGCTGTGGACAAGGCGCTGCGCCTGGACAGCACAGTGATGCTGGTCGACGACCCGGTCAAACGTGTCGACAACATGACCATGGCTTGGGGCCTTGAAGCGCGCACGCCGTTCCTCGACTACCGCCTGGTTGAGCTGTCGGCGCGCATTCCGGCGCGCTTCAAGCTGCCCGATGGCGGCAAGCAGGTGCTCAAGCAGGCCGCGCGCCGGGTCATCCCGCATGAGGTGATCGACCGCAAGAAGGGCTATTTCCCGGTGCCCGGGCTCAAGCACCTCGAAGGTGCCACCCTTGGGTGGGTACGCGATCTGCTGACTGACCCGAGCCAGGACCGTGGCCTGTTCAACCCGGCCATGCTCGACCGACTGCTGAGCAACCCCACGGCCAGCTCACCCCACTGCGCGGCTCCAAGCTGTGGCAGTTGGCGGCCCTGAACCTGTGGCTCAGCGAACAAGGAATCTGATCGATGAAAGCCCACGAAATCGCCTACGGCCAGCGCCTTCTGCGCGGCCAGGCGCCCTCCTACGAGCGTCTGCAGGCGCGCCTGGCCGGTGACGGCAGCGAGCCGCACGACCAGCCGCGTGCCGTGCACTGCGGCTGGGGCCGGCTGCTGATCGGGCACACCTACCCAGACCCGGTATGCCTGGCCGAAGCGCTGCTTGAGGAACGCCCCGGCGAACGTGATATCGCGCTCTACGTGGCGGCGCCGCAACAGGTGCTGGCCCAGGCACCGCAACAGTTGTTTCTGGACCCCTCCGACACCCTGCGCCTGTGGTTTACCGACTACCGCCCGGCGCAGCGGGTGTTTCGCGGGTTTCGTATCCGCCGTGCGCAGACGGCCGCCGACTGGCAAGCCATCAACACCTTGTACCAGGCCCGCGGCATGCTGCCGGTCGACGCCGACCTGCTGACCCCGCGCCACCTCGGTGGCCCGGTGTACTGGCTGGCCGAGGACGAAGACACCCATGCAGTGATCGGCAGCGTCATGGGGTTGAACCACAGCAAGGCCTTCGACGACCCCGAGCACGGTTGCAGCCTGTGGTGCCTGGCGGTAGACCCGCACTGCACCCGCCCAGGCGTGGGTGAAGTGCTGGTGCGTCATCTGATCGAGCACTTCATGAGCCGCGAGCTGGCCTACCTGGATCTGTCGGTACTGCACGACAACCGCCAGGCCAAGCGCCTGTACCACAAGCTGGGTTTTCGCAACCTGCCGACCTTTGCGGTCAAGCGCAAGAATGGCATCAACCAGCCGCTGTTCCTCGGCCCGGGGCCTGAAGCGGAGCTCAACCCGTACGCGCGCATCATCGTTGACGAAGCCTTGCGCCGGGGCATCGACGTGCAGGTCGACGACGCCACTGCCGGGCTGTTCACCCTGAGCCTGGGTGGGCGGCGAATCCGCTGCCGCGAGTCGCTCAGCGACCTCACCACCGCCGTGACCATGACCCTGTGCCAGGACAAGCGCCTGACCCGCAAGGTGCTGGACCAGGCTGGTTTGCAAGTGCCGGCGCAACAACTGGCGAGCAATGCCGATGACAACCTGGGCGTTTCTCGACGAGCACGGCGCGGTGGTGGTCAAGCCGGTGGACGGTGAACAGGGCCAGGGGTGGCGGTGAATCTCACCTGCATCGACGAACTTGGCCGTGCCGTGGAGCACGCCCGGCAGTTCGATAGCCGGGTGCTGCTGGAAAGCTTCCACCCGGGCCTTGACCTGCGCATCGTGGTGATCGGTTTTGAAGTGGTGGCCGCTGCGGTGCGCCACCCGGCCCAGGTGATCGGGGATGGCAAGCACAGCATTCGCGAGCTGATCGAGGCGCAGAGCCGGCGGCGCATGGCGGCCACCGGTGGCGAAAGCCGCATTCCGCTGGACGATGAAACCGAGCGCACGCTCAAGGGCGCAGGCTTTGGTTACGCCGACATCCTGCCTGCCGGTGAGCGCCTGGCCGTTCGCCGCACCGCCAACCTGCACACCGGTGGCACCCTTGAGGACGTCACCGGGCGCCTGCCTGCACCCGGTGCTGGCCGACGCCGCCGTGCGTGCGGCACGGGCGCTGGAAATACCGGTGGTCGGGCTGGACTTCATGGTCAGCGATGCGCAGAGCCCGGACTACGTGATCATCGAAGCCAACGAACGTGCAGGCCTGGCCAACCACGAGCCGCAACCGACAGCCGAGCGCTTCATCGACCTGCTGTTCCCCCATAGCCGAGCACCGGGGCCTGATTTGCCTGACCGGGCCTCATCGCAGGCTGCCGCCAGCTCCCACAGGGATCTGCGCCACACCTCAATACTGGGGCTGTGTGCGGTTTCTGTGGGAGCTGGCGCCAGCCTGCGATGGCCACCGCGGCCCCCATTCACCCCACCATGTGCTCAATCGAGGAGTCCCTATGCCTGAACGACACCCCGAACCCGATCTGGACTACATGAAAAAGTCCTGCTGGAGATGCTCGCCATCCCCAGCCCCACCGGCTTCACCGACACCATCGTGCGCTACGTCGCCGAACGCCTAGACGAGCTGGGCATCCCCTTCGAGCTGACCCGGCGCGGCACCATCCGCGCCACCCTCAAGGGCCAACGCAGCTCCCGGACCGCGCCGTCTCGGCGCACTTTGACACCATCGGCGCCAGCGTGCGGCAGTTGCAGGACAACGGCCGGCTGGCACTGGCGCCGGTAGGCTGCTGGTCGAGCCGCTTCGCCGAGGGCAGCCGGGTCAGCGTCTTCACCGACACCGGCGTACTGCGCGGCAGCGTGCTGCCACTGATGGCCAGCGGGCATGCGTTCAACACCGCAATCGACCAGATGCCCGTGAGCTGGGACCACGTCGAGGTGCGCCTGGATGCCTACTGCACCAACCGCGCCGATTGTGAGGCGCTGGGCATTGGTATTGGTGACTTCGTGGCCTTCGACCCACTGCCGGAGTTCACCGACAGCGGCCATATCAGCGCCCGCCACCTGGATGACAAAGCCGGCGTGGCTGCGCTGCTGGCGGCCCTCAAGGCCGTGGTCGAAAGTGGCCACCAACCGCTGATCGACTGCCACCCGCTGTTCACCATCACCGAAGAAACCGGCTCTGGTGCCGCAGGCGCCCTGCCCTGGGACGTCAGTGAATTCGTCGGCATCGACATCGCCCCGGTGGCCCCCGGCCAGTCGTCCAGTGAACATGCAGTGAGCGTGGCCATGCAGGACTCCTCCGGCCCCTATGACTACCACCTGTCCCGGCACCTGCTCAAACTTGCTGCCGACCAGGAACTACCGGTACGCCGCGACCTGTTCCGCTACTACTTCAGCGACGCCCACTCGGCAGTCACTGCAGGCCACGACATCCGCACCGCGCTGGTGGCGTTCGGTTGCGATGCCACCCATGGCTACGAACGCACCCATATCGACAGCCTGGCGGCTTTGAGCCGGCTGCTGTGCGGCTACCTGCTGAGCCCGCCGGTGTTTGCCAGCGACTCGCACCCGGGCAATGCCTCGCTTGAGCGCTTCAGCCACCAGTTGGAGCACGACGCGCAAATGGAAAGCGATACACGGGTACCGCCCGTCGACAGCCTGGTGGGCAACAAAGACTGAAGTGAGCGGCGTGCGTGCTGCACGTACGCCGCGCTTCGCGTAGCATCGAGCAACCTTTGCCGAGACCCTCACCACCACCATGCTGATCCCCTACGACCAACTCGAAGCCGAAACCCTCACCCGCCTGATCGAGGACTTCGTCACCCGCGATGGCACCGACAACGGTGATGACACGCCGCTTGAAACCCGCGTGCTGCGCGTGCGCCAGGCGCTAGCCAAGGGCCAGGCATTCATCCTGTTCGATATGGAAAGCCAGCAGTGCCAATTGCTGGCCAAGCACGATGTGCCTCGGGAACTGCTGGGCTGACCGCCTAGCTTTCGCCCTCGCGCCGTTGCTGCTCCTTGATGCGCCGATACACCTCAGAGCGATGCACCTGCACATCACGCGGGGCGGTGATACCCAGGCGCACCTGGCCGTTGTCCAGTGCCACGACCTGAATCCTGATGTGCTCGCTGATGAGGATGACCTCGCCGACTTCACGTCCGATTACCAGCATGCTCCGTACCTCCACAACAGGAAAAATCGGAGCCTGCTACATGGCACTTCGCCTCTACAATCCTCTGCGGGCGAAATAGACCAAGCCTACAACTAAGGGTAAATATTCCTACACACCGCAACAGTCAGCTCAATTTGTCGGTTTGCGTGCCTTGGCGCGCATCTTCTGCGCCATATCGGCCATCTCGTCATACAGCTTCTCAGGCGCCTGGCACTTCAGTTGCCAGGCCTGGCGCCCCGCTTCGTGGGGCAGAATCAAAATTCACCCGCCTCGACCTGGCGGTGAATGTGCTCGGCAATGTCCGCAGCGCTAATGGGCGAGCCTTCCAGCAACTTGCCAACCTGCGCCTTCATGGCAGGGTTCGGCCCCTGAACGAATCCAGCAGGTTGGTCTGGAAGAACGACGGGCACACCACGTGCACCGCCACCTCGACCTGGCGCAGTTCCACCAAAAGGCTTTCCGACAGCGCCAGTACCCCGGCCTTGGCCACGTTGTAGTTGCTCATGCCCGGCCCCTGCATCAGCGCGGCCATGGAGGCAATGTTGATAATCCGCCCGCGGCTGCGCTCAAGCAGCGGCAAGAACGCCTTGCAGCCTTTGACCACGCCCATCAGGTTGACCGCGATCTGCCAGTCCCAGTCCTCCAGCGACAGCTCGGCGAAAAAACCGCCAGAGGCCACGCCAGCATTGTTGACGATCACATCGCAGCCGCCAAAGCGTTCCTCGCAGGCCTGGGCCAGCGCGGTCAGCTGGCTGTAGTCGCGTACATCGCAGCGCTGCACGAAGCCGTCGCCACCGGCTGTACGCACCAGGTCCAGGGTTTCTCGAAGGCCGGCCTCGTTGACGTCGGCCAGCGCCAGTTGCCAGCCGTCACCAGCCCAGCGCACGGCAATTTCGCGGCCCAGGCCCGACCCGGCCCCGGTGATCATCATTCGGTTATGCATGGGTGCAGCCCGGTTGTTGTGGGAATCGCTGGAGTCTAGCCAGACTTCAGGGGCGCCAGGTGCGGCATCAGGAGGGTGAATATGGGGGTATCGCAGCCGTGCACAGCGAAACGGCAACAACAGGCGAATATCGATGGAATCTTTGCTCACCCGCACCGGTCGGAATCTGTAAGCGGCTGGCAACGCCCAGCGCTTGACCCTCAATCACGCAAGGATTCCGCCATGACCACGATCCTCATCATCATCCTCATCCTGCTGCTGGTCGGTGGCTTACCGGTCTTCCCTCACTCCCGTTCATGGGGCTATGGCCCGTCGGGTATCATCGGTGTGGTGCTGGTGGTGCTGCTGATCCTGGTGTTGCTGGGCCGCATATAGGCCTGCAGTCATCGCGCTAACGAAAACGCCCCGCATCTGCGGGGCGTTTTCAGTTCAGCTCAACCTCAAGCGATCAGTGGGAAACCGCGCCGCTGGCGCCAAGACCGGTCTGCGAACGGACGAACTGCGGGTAGAACAGTGCGCGCTCGTTTTCGGCTGCCTTGGACTTGTCGGTGACCGAGAAGAACCAGATACCGACGAAGGCGATCAGCATGGAGAACAGCGCCGGGTACTCGTACGGGTAGATGGCTTTCTCGTGGCCGAGGATCTGCACCCAGATGGTCGGGCCGAGGACCATCAGGCCCACCGCGCTGACCAGCCCCAGCCAGCCGCCGATCATGGCGCCACGGGTGGTGAGTTTCTTCCAGTACATCGAGAGCAGCAGTACCGGGAAGTTGCAGCTCGCCGCGATGGAGAACGCCAGGCCCACCATGAACGCGATGTTCTGCTTCTCGAAGAGGATGCCCAGGCCGATCGCCAGTACGCCCAGGGCGATGGTGGTGATCTTCGATACGCGGATCTCATCCTTGTCGTTGGCCTTGCCCTTGCGCCATACGCTGGCATAAAGGTCGTGGGACACCGCCGAGGCACCTGCCAGGGTCAGGCCGGCAACCACTGCCAGGATGGTGGCAAAGGCCACTGCCGAGATGAAGCCAAGGAAGATACTGCCGCCCACGGCATCGGCCAGGTGCACCGCCGCCATGTTGTTGCCGCCCAGCAGGGCGCCGGCAGCGTCCTTGAAGTCTGGGTTGGTGCTGACCAGCAGGATCGCGCCGAAGCCGATGATGAAGGTCAGGATGTAGAAGTAGCCGATGAAGCCAGTGGCGTACAGCACGCTCTTGCGCGCTTCCTTGGCATCACTGACGGTGAAGAAGCGCATCAGGATGTGTGGCAGGCCAGCGGTACCGAACATCAGCGCCAGGCCCAGGGAGAACGCCGAGATCGGGTCTTTGACCAGACCGCCCGGGCTCATGATGGCCTCGCCTTTGCTGTGCACCTTGATGGCTTCGGAGAACAGGGTGTTGAAGTCGAAGCCTACGTGTTTCATCACCATCAGTGCCATGAAGCTGGCACCAGACAGCAACAGCACGGCTTTGATGATCTGCACCCAAGTGGTGGCCAGCATGCCGCCGAACAGCACGTACATGCACATCAGGATGCCCACCAGGATCACCGCAACGTGGTAGTCCAGGCCGAACAGCAGCTGGATCAGCTTGCCGGCACCGACCATCTGCGCGATCAGGTAGAACGCCACCACCACCAGCGAGCCGGAGGCCGACAGGGTGCGGATTTCTTTCTGCCCAAGGCGGTAGGAGGCAACGTCGGCGAAGGTGTACTTGCCGAGGTTACGCAGGCGTTCGGCGATCAGGAACAGAATGATCGGCCAGCCGACCAAGAAACCGATGGAGTAGATCAGGCCGTCATAGCCCGAGGTGAACACCAGCGCGGAAATACCCAGGAACGAGGCCGCCGACATGTAGTCGCCGGCAATCGCCAGGCCGTTCTGGAAACCGGTAATACGGCCGCCTGCTGCATAGTAGTCAGAGGCCGATTTGTTGCGCTTCGAGGCCCAGTAGGTAATCCCCAGGGTAAAAGCCACAAAGGCGACGAACATGGCGATGGCGGCAACGTTCAGCGGCTGCTTGTGCACTTCGCCGGTGAGCGCATCAGCGGCCCACACAGCGGGGGCAAAGGCCCCGCAGGCCAGGACGGCCAGGGTTTTGGCGTGTCGGATCATTGTTTGGCCTCCTCGAGAATGGCCTTGTTCAGCTCGTCGAACTCGCCGTTGGCGCGACGCACGTAGATGGCGGTGAGCACAAAGGCCGAGATGATCAGGCCAACGCCCAGGGAATGCCCCAGGTGATCGACGAATCAGGGCTGAGCTTGGTGCCAAGCAGGTGCGGACCATAGGCGATGAGGAGGATGAAACCACTGTAGAGGCCGAGCATGATTGCCGAGAGAATCCAGGCAAAACGCTCGCGCTTGCTGACCAGTTCCTTGAAGCGCGGACTGTTCTGTATCGAGAGGTAAATGCTGTCGTTCATTGTTTTTGTCCTAGCAGCACAGATTAGGGAGAACCCGACTCCACTTTATGCTGCCGTACAACGCCAACCAGACGACCTTAGTCTTAGATGCAACGGTGTTTTGCAGATTGCGTAACAAAAGTTCGAAGACATCGCGGGGCCGTGCTCAACCGCAATATTGCTGGTTGGACCCAATCCTGTGGGAAATGATAGAGAGTCGTGGCGAGCGGGCTTGTCCCGCGTTGGGCTGCGCAGCAGCCCTGAAAACCCCAGGGGCTGCTGCGCAGCCCAACGCGGGACAAGCCCGCTCGCCACAAAGGAGCTCCCCACAAGCAGATATATCTGGCGGGAACAGGTTTGTACAAAACCATAGAAACTCCCATGAGGCCAATTGCCTCGGAAAAACCCTAAAAGCACAAGGGGCAAGCAGCGCCCCCAAAAGCCACACAGGCCTCGTGGGAGCGGGCTTGCCCCGCGATGAGTCTTTGAATGCTACCGGTTACTTACCCGTCCACTCCTTGACCCGCTCCGGGTGCTTGGCAACCCAGTCTTCAGCGGCTTTTTCAGGCTTGGCGCCTTCCTGGATGGCCAGCATCACTTCGCCGATCTCATCCTTGGACTGCCAGCTGAACTTCTTCAGGAACTCGGCAACTTCCGGGGCTTTGGTCGCCAGTTCCTTGCTGCCGATGCTGTTTACGGTTTCAGCAGCGCCATAGACGCCTTTAGGGTCTTCGAGGAACTTGAGCTTCCACTTGGCGAACATCCAGTGCGGCACCCAGCCGGTAACGGCAATGGACTGCTGCTTGGCATAGGCGCGGCCCAGTTCGGCAGTCATTGCAGCGCCGGAGCTGGCCTGGAGTTTGTAACCGGTGAGGTCGTAGTCCTTGATGGCTTGTTCAGTCTTGATCATTACACCGGAGCCGGCATCGATGCCGACCAGCTTCTGTTTGAAGCTGGTATCGGTTTTCAAGTCTGCAATGCTGTTGGCCTTGACGTATTCGGGGACGATCAGGCCGATCTTGGCGTCTTTGAAGTTGGGGCCGTAGTCGACCACGTTGTCTTTGTTCTTGGCCCAGTACTCGCCGTGGGTAACCGGCAGCCAGGCGGAGAGCATGGCATCGAGTTTGCCCGTGGCAACGCCTTGCCACATGATGCCGGTGGCCACCGCCTGCAACTTGACGTCGTAGCCGAGTTTCTGCTTGATCACTACGGCGGCTACGTTGGTGGTGGCGACACTGTCCGACCAACCATCCACATAACCGATGCTAACTTCTTTGGCCATTGCTTGCGCAGTGCTCATGGCCAATACCAGGGCAGTACTTACGCCCAGGAAACGTCGCTTATTCATCAAAGCATCCCCTCGTCAGGTCTTGGAGATTGCATCATCGACCTGCCAAGGCGCACGACCTGCTCTGTCAGCGACCTCCAGCGTACGATCAACGACAGCACTGTGCCATTAGCGCCATCTGGCCGCCGATGCCTGCGCGATCCTTGCATGCCAAAGGCTTGGCGCCGGGCTACTATCACAGGCTTTGGTTGGCCACGGCCAAGCCTTTCACCGAATCAGACGATGGACCGCCCGATGCCTCGCCCTCTTTACCTGCTCTGCTGCCTGCTCGCGCTCACCGGCCTCGCGGCCCTCTGGTATGGCCTCGGCAAACCAGTGCACCTGCCCGATGCCGCCAGCCCCACGCACAAGCTGCAATGCGCCTCCTATACCCCATTCGACAAGGACCAGTCGCCGTTCGACCAGCCGTTTCGCCTGCGCCCTGCACGCATGGACGCCGACCTCGCATTGCTGGCCGAGCGTTTCGAGTGTATCCGCACCTACTCGCAGACCGGCCTTGAAGCCATCCCGGCGCTGGCGCGCAAGCATGGCCTGAAAGTGATGCTGGGGGCGTGGGTCAAATGCCAACCCGGTCGACACCAACAAGGAAATCGCGCTGTTGATCGACGCCGCCAACGCCAACCCGGATGTGGTCAGCGCGGTGATCGTCGGTAACGAGTCGCTGCTGCGCAAAGGTCACCGGCGAGCGCCTGGCGCAGTTGATCAAGCGGGTCAAAGGCCAGGTAAAGGTGCCGGTGACCTACGCCGATGTCTGGGAATTCTGGCTGCAGCACCCGCAGGTAGCACCTGAAGTGGACTTTCTGACCATCCACTTGCTGCCGTACTGGGAAGATGACCCACGTGGCATAGACGCGGCCTTGGCGCATGTTGCCGAGGTGCGCGAGGTATTCGGCAAGCGCTTTGCCCCCAAGGACATCCTGATTGGCGAGACGGGCTGGCCGAGTGAAGGCCGCCAACGTGAAACCGCGGTGCCCAGCCGGGTCAACGAAGCGCGGTTCATCCGCGGCTTCGTTGCCATGGCCGAGACCAACGGCTGGCGCTACAACCTGATCGAAGCCTTCGACCAGCCATGGAAACGCGCCAGCGAAGGTGCGGTGGGTGGTTATTGGGGGCTGTACGACGCGGATCGGCATGACAAGGGCGTGCTCGAAGGCCCAGTGAGCAACCTGGCGTTGTGGCCGCAGTGGTTGCTGGCCTCGGGGCTGCTGTGGCTGGCGACCCTGATTTTCGCCGGGCGCCCGGCCGATAGCAGCGCGGCGCTGCTGTTGCCGCTGCTGGCGGCGCTGGGCGCAGCCAGCCTGGGCCTGTGGGGCGAGTTGGTGCGCCTGAACGCACGTTTTGCCGGCGAGTGGCTATGGGCCGCGCTGCTGGCCGGGCTCAACCTGCTGGTGCTGGCCCACGGCGCGCTAGCCCTGGCCCAGCGCGAGGGTTGGCGGCAGCGGGCATTCGCCTGGTTGCAGGGGCATGCCGGCAAGTGGCTGTTGGCAGCGGGGTTCGCGGCGGCGGTGAGCATGCTGGCGATGGTCTTCGACCCGCGCTACCGCAGTTTCCCCAGTGCACTGCTGTTGCCGGCGCTGGTGTATGCGGTACGGCCAGTGCGGGCGCGGCGTGCCGAGGTGGCCTTGCTGGCGTTGATCATTGGCGCCGGGGTGGCGCCACAGCTGTATCAGGAAGGGTTGAGCAACCAGCAAGCGTGGGGCTGGGCGCTGGTCAGCGTGCTGATGGTGGCCGCGCTATGGCGCAGTTTGCGCATGCGCACAGCCAGTTGAACCAGCCCCCACACGCTATCGTGGGAGATCACCCAGCCCTTCCGGGCTGCGCTGCCGCGCAGAGAACTGGGCAACGTGGGAGCGGGCTTGCCCGCGATGCGATGTTGGCAGTGCTATCGCTATCGCGGGGCAAGCCCGCTCCCACGTTTCGATGTAAATCAGTCAATTAGCGTTTTTCTATGGGAGCCGGCGCCAGCCTGCGATTAGGCCGGCAAGGTTCAGCGCCGCGCCCTGACCAGACGCAACCCGGCCAACACCACGGTAAACACGGCAATGCTGGCGGTATACAGCACCAGCGCCGGCACACCGAGGAGCAATGCCACCAGCGCCAACCACCAACCGGCCCGCCGGGGACGCACTGGGCGATCAGTGCCAGACCCAACCCCGCCCAGGCAATAACCTGGAAGTGAATCAACAGCCCCAGCTGCGAACGCACCTGGCATTGCCAGTACTGCCGGGGGCGGCGCACAGCCCGACCCAACTGGCATCTTCCATCAGCCCGTAGCGCACGCCATAGCTGGCCGCCAGCCACGCAACCAGCAAACCCAGCAGCACACAGCCCTGCAGCAGACGAGACATCCGGTTCTCCAATAGCGGTCATCGAAACGATGCATGATCGCCCAGCGCCCGACTTAAGGCAAAATCATGGCCATGCAGCTATGTTGCTCAATACCAGCAACACCCGCACGACAACATCTGGGGCGACAAACACCCGCGCACCTGGCAACTTTGGCAAGGGCGCTGTGGTCCTAAATCCGGTACCGCACCTGCTTACTATTTCTGGGGAAATGAATGTTTCGATCTTTGCGCCTTGTCGCCCTGCTAGGGGGCCTGCTTATGGCTGCGGCCGCCTCGGCGCGGGATATCGACGCCGCCAGCTACGGCTACCCATTGACCAACCCGTTCGAGGCGACCATCGCCACTACGCCTCCGGAGCAACGCCCGACGCTGCCCGAGGACGATGAAATCGACCAGTCCGACTACAGCCTCACCCTGCGCCCGGAGCGCGAGTTCACCCTGCCGGACAATTTCTGGGCGGTGAAAAACTGCGCTACCGTCTGGCCAAGCAGGACCACGAGGCGCCGTTGATCTTCCTGATTGCCGGCACCGGCGCGCCGTATTCGAGCTCGATCAACGAATACCTGAAAAAGCTGTTCTACCAGGCTGGCTACCATGTCGTGCAGCTGTCCTCCCCCACCAGCTACGACTTCATGAGCGCCGCCTCGCGCTTCGCCACCCCTGGCGTATCACGCGAAGACGCCGAAGACCTGTATCGGGTCATGCAAGCGGTGCGTGCCCAGCACCCGCGCCTGCCGGTCAGCGAGTACTACCTCAGCGGCTACAGCCTCGGCGCCCTGGACGCAGCGTTCGTCAGCCACCTGGACGAAACCCGCCGCAGCTTCAACTTCAAGCGCGTGCTGCTGCTCAACCCGCCGGTCAACCTGTATACCTCCATCAGCAACCTGGACAAGCTGGTGCAGACCCGGGTCAAAGGCATCGACCGCGGCACCACCTTCTACGAGCTGATGCTGGAAAAACTCACCCGTTATTTCCAGGACAAGGGCTACATCGACCTCAACGAGGCGCTGCTGTATGACTTCCAGAAGTCGCGCCAGCATTTGTCCAACGAACAGATGGCCATGCTGATCGGCACCTCGTTCCGCTTCTCGGCCGCCGATATCGCGTTTACCTCCGACCTGATCAACCGCCGCGGCCTGATCATTCCGCCGAAATACCCGATCACCGAAGGCAGCAGCCTGACGCCGTTCTTCAAGCGCGCCTTGCAGTGCGACTTCGACTGCTACCTGACCGAGCAGGTGATCCCGATGTGGCGCGCGCGCACCGACGGCAACAGCCTGCTGCAACTCATCGACCAGGTGAGCCTGTACGGCCTTGAAGACTACCTGCACAACAGCCCGAAGATCGCCGTGATGCATAACGCCGACGACCTGATCCTGGGCCCTGGCGATATTGGTTTCCTGCGCCGGGTGTTCGGGGATCGCCTGACCCTTTACCCTCACGGTGGCCACTGCGGCAACCTCAATTACCGCGTCAACAGCGACGCCATGCTGGAGTTCTTCCGTGGTTAACCGCCTGCTGCTCGTCACCGCCCTGCTCGCCAGTGGCCATGCCCTGGCCGAGGAAGTCGCGCCGCGCACCAGCGTGGTCGAGGCTGACAACACCGCCAGCCTGACCGCAGAGTCCGATGGCTTCCTCGACCCACTGCGTGAGCTCAAATTCAACCCAGGCCTGGACCAGCGCGAGTTCGAACGCTCGACGCTGGCGGCGCTGAATATCTACGACCCGCTGGAGTCGATGAACCGGCGTATCTATCACTTCAACTACCGCTTCGACCAATGGGTGTTCCTGCCGGTGGTCGACGGCTACCGCTACGTGACGCCGGGCTTCGTGCGTACCGGGGTGAGCAACTTCTTCAACAACCTGGGTGATGTGCCGAACCTGTTCAACAGTGTGCTGCAGCTTAAAGGAGAGCGCTCGGCGCAGATCACCGCGCGGCTGATGTTCAATACCATCATTGGCGTTGGCGGCCTGTGGGACCCGGCGACCAAGATGGGGCTGGCGCGCCAGAGCGAGGACTTTGGGCAGACCCTGGGCTATTACGGGGTGCATGAAGGGCCCTATTTGGTGCTGCCAATCTTCGGGCCTTCGAACCTGCGCGATACCACAGGGCTTGTGGTGGATTACGCCGGTGAGCAGGCGGTGAATTACCTGGATGTGCCGGACACAGCCAGCGACCACCCGAGATCACCTTGTTGCGCGCAGTGGACAAGCGCTATACCACCAACTTCAGGTACGGCCAGACCAACTCGCCGTTCGAGTACGAGAAAGTGCGGTACGTGTATACCCAGGCGCGCAAGTTGCAAATCTCTGAGTGATTGCTGGGGGCAGCTGCAAGCCTCGCGCTTGCAGCGGCCTCAAAGCCCCAGGAACTGGCACAGCTCGCGCTTCTTGGCCAAGGCGTCCCTGCGCCCCAGTTCGATCAGCTCGCTGCAGTAGCTGGCCTCGAACAGCAGGTAACTCAACACCCCCGCACCACTGGTCTTGGTCGCTCCAGGCCCGCGCAGGAACATGCGCAGCGCCGCCGGCAGGTCGCGGCGGTGGCGGGCGGCGATCTCGTCCAGAGGCTGGCTAGGCGCGACCACCAGCACCTCGATAGGCGCCAGCCCCAGGCGCCGGGTGTCCAGGTGTGGGGGCAGCAGATGGCTCAGGTGGTTCAAGCGCTGCAACAGCTCGATGTCGTCTTCGAGGCTGTCGATGAACGTGCTGTTGAGCATGTGCCCGCCTATCTGCGCCAGGCTCGGCTGCCTGCCACTGAATATGCGCGTCGCCGGCTGCGGCACGGCCGGGCGCTGCGGGTTGCCGCTGACCCCCACCACCAGCACCCGGCTCGCCCCCAGGTGCAACGCCGGGCTGATCGGCGCCGACTGGCGCACCGCACCATCACCAAAGTACTCCTCGCCCAGGCGCACCGGGGCGAACAGCAACGGGATAGCGGAACTTGCCAACAAGTGATCGACGCTAAGTGGCGTCGGCATGCCGATACGCCGGTGGCGCAGCCAGGGTTCGATGGTGCCTTGCCCCTGGTAGAAGGTCACGGCCTGGCCGGACTCGTAACCAAAGGCCGTCACGGCGATAGCCCGTAGTTGCTTGGAGGCCAGTGATTCGGCGATACCGTCAAGGTTCAGGTGCTCGTGCAGCAGCCCGCGCAATGGCCGGCTGTCCAACAGCGCCACCGGCACCTGGCTGCCGAGCCCAAGCAGGCTGTGGCCGAAGAATCGGCTGGCCTGGCGAATGACGCCGGGCCAGTCGCTGCAGCACCAGGTGGCTGCGAAAGTTCTGCCAGAAATGCGTCAGTTGCTGCACCGACTCGGCGAAGCGGGTGGCGCCACTGGCAAGCTTCACGGCATTGATGGCGCCTGCCGAGGTGCCGACGATAACCGGGAACGGGTTGGCCGCGCCGGCCGGAAGCAGGTCGGCGATGCCGGCAAGTACGCCGACCTGGTAGGCGGCACGGGCGCCGCCGCCAGAGAGGATCAGGCCAGTAGTTGGGGTCATGGGTCCTTCCTGGATCACGCGGGCGCAGGGCTCGCAAGCCGGCCGCAATAGGGGTTATTTCTTGTTGTCGTAAAGCCGCGGCTCGCCATCAGGGCGTGATTTGAAGCGCCGATGTGCCCATAGATACTGCTCGGGGCACTCGCGCAACACACCTTCGATCCACTGGTTGATACGCAGGCAATCGGCCTCTTCGCTTTCGCCGGGGAAGCCTTCCAGCGCCGGGTGAACAACCAGCCGGTAACCGCTGCCGTCTTCAAGGCGCTTCTGGGTGAACGGGATGACCCGCGCCTTGCCCAGGCGGGCGAACTTGGTGGTCGCGGTGACCGTTGCTGCCGGGATGCCGAACAGCGGCACGAAGATGCTCTGCTTGCTGCCGTAGTCCTGGTCTGGTGCGTACCAGATCGCCCGGCCCTTGCGCAGCAACTTGAGCATGCCGCGCACGTCTTCGCGCTCGACGGCCAGCGAATCGGGGTTGTGGCGCTCGCGGCCACGGCGCTGTATGAAGTCGAACACCGCGTTGCCATGCTCGCGGTACATGCCGTCGATGGTGTGCACCTGGCCAAGCAACGCCGCGCCGATTTCAAGCGTGGTGAAATGCACCGCCATCAAGATCGCGCCCTCGCCTTCGCGCTGGGCAGCCTGCAGGTGCTCGATGCCTTCGATGTGGGCCAGGCGAGCCAACCGGGCCTTTGGCCACCACCAGCTCATGGCCATTTCGAAGAAGGCGATGCCGGTGGACGCAAAATTTTCTTTGAGCAAATGCAACCGTTCGTCGTCCGAAAGCTGCGGGAAGCACAGCTCCAGGTTGCGCGCAGCTGCGCCGGCGCTCACCGGCCAGGCGGAACATCACTGCGCCCAGGCCACGCCCCAGCCCCAGCAGCACGCGGTAAGGCAGTTGGGCAATCAGCCACAGCAGCCCAAGGCCAAGCCACAGGGCCCAGAATTGCGGGTGAAGATAGAAGGTACGAAAACGCGGGCGTTCCATTGAAGCTTCCGGCAAGACGAGGGCCGGGCATTCTACATCGGTTGCGGCCAATCAGTCTTATCGCTATAAGTCAGGGCACTTTTCTCGCAACAAGCCGTCTATGCAGACCATGAGCCTCAACCAGACACCCGACAACGCCCCCGTGTTCCAGCTCAAGGGCAGCATGCTTGCCATCACCGTGCTGGAACTGGCGCGCAACGACCTCGAGTCCCTCGACCGCCAACTGGCGGCCAAGGTCGCTCAGGCGCCGAATTTTTCAGTAACACGCCGTTGGTACTGGCGCTGGACAAGCTGCCAAGTGGTGAAGGCGCCATCGACCTGCCCGGGTTGATGCGCGTCTGCCGCCACCACGGCCTGCGCACCCTGGCGATCCGTGCCAGCCGCATCGAGGACATCGCCGCCGCGATCGCCATCGACCTGCCGGTGCTGCCGCCTTCCGGCGCGCGCGAGCGCCCGCTGGAGCCGGAGCCTGAGGTGCGCAAGCCCGAACCTGCGCCAGCGCCGGCCGAGCCGCAAGTGCGCCCGACGCGCATCATCACAGCGCCCGTGCGCGGCGGCCAGCAGGTCTATGCCCCGGTGGCGACCTGGTGGTGACCGGCTCGGTAAGCCCCGGTGCGGAACTTCTGGCCGATGGCAACATCCATGTGTACGGCGCCATGCGCGGGCGAGCCCTGGCTGGCATCAAAGGCGACACCAAAGCCCGCGTCTTCTGCCTGCAGATGACCGCGGAAATGGTCTCCATCGCCGGCCAGTACCGGGTCTGCGAAGACCTGCGCCGCGAACCACTGTGGGGTACGGCCGTGCAGTTCAGCCTGTCCGGCGACGTGTTGAACATCACCCGTCTTTAACGGATACTTGCCGGCATTTTTAGCGCAACTTCTTTATCGTTGCCGTTTCATGTATTTGCAGGGACGTCTGTCCCGACTATTTTAGGGTGAAACACCTTGTCCAAGATCATCGTGGTTACTTCCGGCAAAGGGGGTGTGGGCAAGACCACCACCAGCGCCGCCATCGGTACCGGTTTCGCCCTGCGCGGCCACAAGACGGTCATCGTCGACTTCGACGTCGGCCTGCGTAACCTCGACCTGATCATGGGCTGCGAGCGCCGCGTGGTGTACGACTTCGTCAACGTGGTCAATGGCGAAGCCAACCTGCAGCAGGCCCTGATCAAGGACAAGCGTCTCGAGAACCTCTACGTGCTGGCCGCAAGCCAGACCCGTGACAAGGACGCCCTGACGCTCGAAGGCGTCGAAAAAGTCCTGATGGAACTCAAAGAGCAGTTCGAATACGTGATCTGCGACTCCCCGGCCGGTATCGAAAAAGGCGCGCACCTGGCGATGTATTTCGCCGACGAAGCCATTGTCGTGACCAACCCCGAAGTATCGTCGGTACGTGACTCGGACCGCATGCTGGGCATCCTGTCGAGCAAATCGCGCCGTTCCGAAAACAACGAAGACCCGATCGTCGAGCACCTGCTGATCACCCGCTACAACCCTGAGCGTGTGGCCGGCGGCGAAATGCTGAGCATCGACGACGTCACCGACATCCTGGCCATCAAGCTCAAGGGCGTGATCCCCGAGTCGCAGGCCGTGCTCAAGGCCTCCAACCAAGGTGTGCCGGTTATCCTCGACACCGAAAGCGATGCCGGCCAGGCGTACAACGACACGATCGACCGCTTGTTGGGCAAGGAAGTAAAACTTCGTTTCGTCGAAGTGCCGAAGCAAGGATTCTTCGCGCGTCTGTTTGGAGGCAAGTAAACCATGAACCTTTTGACTTCTTTCGCGGCAGACAGAAACAGACCAGCGCGTCGGTAGCGAAAGAGCGTCTACAGATCATCGTGGCGCACGAACGCGGTCAGCGCAGCACGCCGGACTACCTGCCTGCCTTGCAGAAGGAACTGGTCGAGGTGATCCGCAAATACGTCAACATCGGCAACGATGACGTGCAGGTCGCACTGGAAAACCAGGGCAGCTGCTCGATCCTCGAACTGAACATCACCCTGCCTGATCGCTGATATTCCAGCGCTACAAGGCTGACCCTGTGGGAGCGGGCTTGCCCCGCGATGGCGTATCCACGCTGTCGCGGGCCAGGGCCGCTCCCACAGTGCTTTGCAGAGAACACCTGAACATGCCGCTGTCGAACATCCAGATCCTTCACGAAGACGCCGCGATCCTGGTGATCAACAAGCCGACCCTGTTGCTGTCGGTGCCGGGCCGCGCCGACGACAACAAGGACTGCCTGATCACCCGCCTGCAAGAAAACGGCTACCCCGATGCGCTGATCGTGCACCGCCTGGACTGGGAAACCTCCGGGATCATCCTGCTGGCCCGTGATGCTGACAGCCACCGCGAGCTGTCGCGCCAGTTTCATGACCGCGAAACAGAAAAAGCCTACACCGCACTGTGCTGGGGCCAGCCGGCGCTGGACAGCGGCAGCATCGACCTGCCACTGCGCTACGACCCGCCGACCAAACCCCGCCACGTGGTCGACCACGAGCAGGGCAAACACGCACTGACCTTCTGGCGTATCGTCGAGCGCTGCGGCGACTACTGCCGCGTGGAACTGACACCCATCACCGGCCGCTCGCACCAGTTGCGCGTGCATATGCTGTCTATCGGCCACCCGCTGCTGGGTGACCGCCTGTACGCCAACCCGCAAGCACTGGCAGCCCATGAGAGGCTGTGCCTGCACGCCTCGATGCTGAGTTTCACCCACCCGGTGTCCGGGCAGCGGGTGAAGTTCGAGTGCCCTGCGCCGTTCTGAGCGGTAAGTGTCGAGCTGCAAGCGGCCAGAAAAAGCGCAGGCAAACCACGCCCGGCCCATCGCCGACTGCCTTCGCCCAAGCTTGCAGCGCCCAAAACCTCGTGTAGTTCGCGGCAGCACTTGCCCTGCGGGCTGCCTTTGCTTGAAGCTTGCGGCTTGCAGCTTGAAGCTCAATCTGGAGTGAGTTATGCGCGATGCCCTGAACGCCGGCCTGATCGAATTCCTCAAGGCCTCCCCGACGCCCTTCCACGCCACCCAAAGCCTCGTGCACCGCCTGGAAGCCGCAGGCTACCAGCGCCTGGACGAGCGTGACAGCTGGGCCACCGTGCCTGGTGGGCGCTATTTCGTAACCCGTAACGACTCCTCGATCATTGCCATTCGGCTGGGCAAGCACTCCCCGCTGATCAGCGGCATTCGCCTGGTCGGCGCCCACACCGACAGCCCGTGCCTGCGGGTCAAGCCGCAACCGGAGCTGCAGCGCCAAGGCTTTTGCAACTGGGTGTCGAGGTGTATGGCGGCGCGCTGCTGGCGCCCTGGTTCGACCGCGACCTGTCGCTGGCCGGCCGCGTGACCTTTCGCCGCGACGGCAAGGTCGAAAGCCAGCTGGTCGACTTCAAGCTGCCGATCGCGATCATTCCCAACCTGGCCATCCACCTCAACCGCACCGCCAACGAAGGCTGGCAGATCAACCCGCAGACCGAGCTACCGCCTATTCTGGCCCAGGTTGCAGGCGATGAACGGGTCGATTTCCGCGCGCTGCTGACCGAGCAACTGGCCCGCGAGCATGGCCTGAACGCCGATGTAGTGCTCGACTACGAGCTGAGCTTCTACGATACCCAGGGCGCTGCACTGATCGGCTTGAACGGCGATTTCATCGCCGGCGCGCGCCTGGACAACCTGCTGTCGTGCTATGCCGGGTTGCAGGCACTGCTGGCGGCCGACACCGACGAAACCTGCGTACTGGTGTGCACCGACCATGAAGAGGTCGGCAGTTGCTCGGCCTGTGGCGCCGACGGCCCGATGCTCGAGCAGACCCTGCAACGCCTGCTGCCGGACAACGACGACTACGTGCGCACCATCCAGCGCTCGCTGCTGGTGTCGGCTGACAACGCCCACGGCGTGCACCCCAACTACGCCGACAAGCACGACGGCAACCACGGCCCCAAGCTCAACGCCGGCCCGGTCATCAAGGTCAACAATAACCAGCGCTACGCCACCAACAGCGAAACCGCCGGCTTCTTCCGCCATCTGTGCATGGCCGAAGAAGTCCCGGTACAAAGCTTCGTGGTGCGCAGCGACATGGGCTGCGGCTCGACCATCGGCCCAATCACCGCCAGCCACCTAGGTGTGCGCACGGTGGATATCGGCTTGCCGACCTTTGCCATGCACTCCATCCGCGAGCTGTGCGGCAGCCATGACCTGGCGCACCTGGTCAAAGTGCTGGACGCGTTCTACCGCAGCCGCGAACTGCCCTGATCGCCCGCAGGGCCTGCCTCGGGTGACGGGGCAGGCTCGGGGTTTGTGGGGGCGAGCAAGGCTTCCAGGTTCAGGCGGCCCTTGGGGGCCCATTGCATGTAATCGAGGACCGAGAAGTCACTCGGTAACGTGCCCTGCGCCTGCTCCGATTCTGCTAGCCGCACAGCAACCTGCTCACGCTCATTGCTCGGATACTTCAGCCGTTCGGCAGGGGACATCTGGTCGAGTAATTCAAGATAGGCACGGCGTAGCGGGCGGACATCCGATGTTTCCAGTGCATAGCCCATAACGCCCGAAAAGTACTGCTCATCAAGATCCTCCCTGGCATACAGCGCCGTATAGCGCTCTTCATCAGAAAACCCTTGGCCGTTTTCGATTATGTCGGTGAGGCCAGCACGGTCCAGCCCGGCAAACGGATTTTGCACTTGGCGATCGTTGCTGAAGCGGCCCGCAAGAAATGCCAGGGAGGCCCGAAAACGCTCGGCCTCATCGGGCGTGTAGTGCTCAGGAGCATCGGTTTGAGTGAATGCCCCCTGCCCCGCCTCATGGAAACGCCCAGTTACTCGTTGGCCCAAGCCAGCCGCCCCATAGACGTTTTCATAAAGGGCGCGTGAGTCGGCAGCACTTTGCTGCCCAACCGCCAGAGCCCGCCCCTGCTCGGAGATGATCACTGCGTCATTTTGAGCCGATGCAGTGTGGGGACTATCGGCTTGGACGGGAGGTGATTGAGGTTGCGCGGGGGCTTTCCAAGTTACTGCACCTTGAGGAGATGGATTGATCTTCATGGTTCACCTGTCATTAGAGGGCGGGGCACAAATGCCCCGCGTTGGGTCACTTGATAGTGAAACGAACCGAGTAGTTGTGCGGCATGTTGAAATCTGCCTGCTCAAGCTGAGCCAAACATGTCGCGCGCACTTTCCCTATTGAAGCGGCTTCTTTCTTCCATACTGCCCCAGGATTCGGAAACTGAGCAGAGTGCGAGGCTGAAAACCGGCATTGTTTTTGTCCTGATGTATAAACAAACCGCATACCAGATACAGAATCAGCAAGACTGGTAACCACGAAAGTGCGCGTATCGCCCGAGAACACTTCAGCCATACCCGGTTCAGACACACCAAGTAGGTATTCATGGGTAAATTTCGCAGTGCCTGTAGTCTGATTATCGATCGACACCTTGTAGTAGTAGTGTTTTGAGCAAATGCGTAGCCACTGATAATCCATAGTACAAGCAAAGTAAGAGCTTTCATTCTGTGCATGATAAATCATCCTAAGTCGAGCCGAGCGGGTTATTCCGCCGGCACTCACCGCTGTATCGACTCGAGTGTGTATTTCTGTGTAGGACGTGAGTCTGATAAATGCGTAGGACGTTTCACCTGCAAGCGTCAGATTTAGCACCCTCTACCTCGCCCACACTTCTGCATACAAATGGTTGCTTATACGTCCGTGCGTGACTGGGCTGAAGAAGTGGGTTCAACTACCGTCGCGTCTGCTAAGACCTCGCGGTTACAGCGGCCCTTTGGGTCCCAATTAATATATTTCCACAGAGAGAAGCCTGAGGGAGGCTGCCTTGCTCTTCCTCTGCATGGGCAAGCCTGGCGGCAACGGCCGCCCGTTCATTGTCTGGATAATTGAGGCGCTCTACGGGGGTCAGGTTATCCAGATATTCGAGATAGCCTTTTTCCATCGGCCTATGATCATGGGTGCTAGTCGTATATTCAGCAAGACGGGTGAAGAACATATTATCCAACGCTCCTTTCGCCCTAAAAGCGGCATAACGCTCTTCCTTAGTGTAGCCTGCCTCATCCATTTCAATGGCCGCTAGTTCACCCCGCCCCATTCCCCAGAATGGGTTCTCATCAAACTTGGTCTCCACCCCGAAAGTTTATATATGCCGTCGAGATACCGCAGAGTTTTGGTGAAACGCTGTGCATCGACGGGGCCATAATCCTCCGGAGGCGCCAAGCTTTTGAACGCGTGCTCACCTAGAGTACGGTACTCATTCCCAACTTGCTGATCCAGCCCTCTGGGGCCATAGATCCGCGCATGCAACGCCCATATCTCATTCTTGGTCTTGGCTGTGGCAAGGCTCTGTTCTGAGAGGCTGACCTGATCGCCGTCAACGACCGGCAACTGCTGCTGACTGGGGATGAACGTAAAACAGTGACGGGCAGTGCCGGAAGCGAAACTGTTACAGGCAGTACTTTCATGGCAGATCCTCCAATAAATAGCGTGTTCTAAAACGCTGCTTCGCTCGCGCCAACCACTATGCAATGTGTGGTGAACGCTTTATCGGCCCCGCCCGATTTTCCTATAGGAAATTATTCTGAGAAAGTTGTGGGAAATTTCCCCGCATAGCCCAAAACAGTAAATAATTTGTGACGCATCCCCTTTGCCACCCCATGCGGGCTAAGCTTGTAGAAACACTCCGATACCGCAGAAGGACCCCTGCCATGTCCCCGTTCCTGTCACTGTTCGTCCCGGTTTTCCTGTTCCTCATGCTGCTGACCATCGGCTTCGGCCTGCGTGAGCGCAATGTCGGGGTGCTGATGATGTGGCTGGGTACCTTGGGCATCTTTGGCCTGACCTGCTGGAAGATCCTGGAGAAACTGCCCACATAAACCTCTACACTCGGGCAAACGTTTTGCCTGAGGTAGATTTCCCGGTGCCTGCATTTCTGCGTTGCCTTGCCCTTCTGCTACTGCTGTTCGTCACCCCCACCCACGCCGCCGGCTTGCGGGGCTGCTGGGTAGCAGCGCGCCCGCGCAGCCACAAGCCAGCGAGCCGTTGGGCAAATCGCTGGATGAGGTGATCAAGAACCTTGAGAACGACCAGCAACGGGCAAAACTGCTGGCCGACCTCAAGAAGCTGCGCGATGCCACCCGCCAATCGCAGCCCAGCGTCGAGCAAGGCGTGCTTGGGCTGATCGGCGGTGCGCTGCATGACTTCGAACAGCAGTTCAGCGGTGACGCCAGCCCGTTCGTGCGCTGGTCCGAAGAAATCGACCTGGCCCAGGATGAACTGGCAGCCCTGGTGGTGCCGGTGCATCAGTGGCCGGCAATTCTGTTCGGCTTTGCCGCCGTGATTGCGCTGTGGAGCGTGCTGGCCTACACCTTCAACTGGGTCGGCCACCGGGTGCGGGTGCGCTTTGGGCTGACCGAGGAACTGCCGCAGCATCCACGGCCCTGGGACCTGGTGCGCTTTGCCCTGCGCAAGCTCGGGCCGTGGCTGGTGGCGCTGGTCATTACCGTCTACCTGAGCTTTGCCCTGCCTTCGTCACTGGGCAAATCCATGGCCATGGTGCTGGCCTACGCCTTGGTGGTCGGTACGCTGTTCTCGGCGATCTGCGTGATTGCCTTCTCGCTGCTCGACGGCCCGCACCGCCACCGCGCGCTCTACATCCTGCGGCACCGGGCGTTCCGGCCACTGTGGCTGATCGGCAGCTTTGCAGCCTTCGGCGAGGCGCTGAGCGACCCGCGCCTGACGGCAGCCTTGGGTATCCACCTGGCCCATGCCCTGGCCACCCTGGCAAACGTCATCGCCGCACTGTGCACCGGGCTGTTCATCCTGCGTTTTCGCCGCCCCATCGCCCACCTGATCCGTAACCAGCCGCTGTCCCGGCGCCTGACCCGGCGCACGCTGAGCGACACCATCGAGATCCTTGGCAGCTTCTGGTACATCCCGGCGCTGATTTTGGTGGCCATTTCGCTGTTCGCCACCTTCGTCTCGGCCGGCGACACCAGCACCGCCCTGCGCCAGTCGCTGATGTGCACGGTGCTGGTGGTGCTGTGCATGGTGCTCAACGGCCTGGTGCGCCGCCACGCCGCCAACCCCAAGCGCGTCAACCGGCGCCAGGAGGTGTACACCGAGCGGCTGCGCAACTTCGGTTACGCGCTGGCGCACTTGCTGGTGTGGCTGTTCTTCATCGAACTCGGGCTGCGCGTCTGGGGCCTGTCGATGATCCGCTTCGCCGAGGGCGACGGCCACGAAATCAGCCTGCGCCTGCTGGGCCTGGCCGGCACCTTGATTGTGGCGTGGCTGGTGTGGATTCTTGCCGACACCGCCGTGCACCACGCGTTGGTGCGCTCACGCCGCGGGCAGGCCAATGCCCGCGCACAAACCATGATGCCGCTGATCCGCAACGTGCTGTTCGTGGCGATCTTCCTCATTGCGGTCATCGTGGCCTTGGCCAACATGGGCATGAACGTCACGCCACTGCTGGCCGGTGCCGGTGTAATCGGCCTGGCGATCGGTTTTGGCGCGCAATCGTTGGTTGCCGACCTGATCACCGGGCTGTTCATCATCATCGAAGACAGCCTGGCCATCGACGATTATGTCGATGTCGGCGGCCACCTAGGCACGGTCGAGGGCCTGACCATCCGCACCGTGCGCCTGCGTGATATCGACGGTATCGTGCATACCATCCCGTTCAGCGAAATCAAGAGCATCAAGAACTACTCCCGCGAGTTCGGCTACGCGATCTTCCGCGTCGCCATTCCGCACAACATGCACATCGACCAAGCCATCACGCTGGTGCGCGAGGTGGGCCAGAAGCTGCGCAGCGACCCGCTGATGCGCCGCAACATCTGGTCACCGCTGGAGTTGCAGGGTGTGGAGAGTTTCGAGTCAGGCTCGGCAGTACTGCGCGCCCGCTTCAAGACCGCGCCGATCAAGCAGTGGGAAGTGTCGCGGGCGTTCAACCTGGCGCTCAAGCGCCAGCTTGACGAAGCCGGGCTGGACCTTGCCACACCGCGCTTGTCGGTGCAGGTGGTCACGGCCGGGGGTGGGGATGTTGTGGAGCGCAGTGTTTCTGGGTGATTTGCGAGGAAAAGGTTTGCAGCGATCACGTGTGCGAGAGGTCAGACTGCGATGAGGCCGGTACAGGGTTGCACATAACCAACGTGCGGGCGCCCCAACAGGGCATCGCTGCCCGGTATCTAGACGGTAAACGGGAGGCTGTATGTATTTTAATTACACAGCCCCTGCTAGCTGTGCCTTACAAAGTCCGCTGTATTCTAAATAACGCCTTCCTATCATTAAAATAGCCCCACCGACAAATTGTCGATCTATTACCCTGAGCATCGCCGCTAGGAACTGACCTACGGGGTCAAAATCGAGTGAGTGTAGGACAGAAGCTGTTTTCTGCTGCGCGCAAGGACTTTTCCTACATGACTGATCGACTTTTCCCGCACAATCAAAGCTTGTACATCTTCCCATATTGCCTAAGCTGAAGATGTCGCAATCAAGCGATATCAACGGAGAACAATAATGAAAGAAGTGAAAATGGAGTCATCCAAACTAGCAAATCTGGCCCATCTGGTGCGTAAGGCGCAGTAAGCGCTAGCTGAAAATTCTAGGCGTAGTGCCGGCCTGCGCCTAGCATCCCTCCGGAGGCACTAGTAATGAACGATGGCTGCTTTTTTATAATTTTTGAAAAGAAACTGATCTGTTGGAACTATAGGAGTCACAAACAGTACGAACTTACTTTAGCACATGCACAACGACTTATCTTTTTGGCCTACAACCCAGACAAAACTGACAAAAACAACCCACTAGACAGCGAACTTAAAAGCAGCGGAATTTTAGACTCAACGCCGTATAACTCGTGGGGCTGGGATATACTTTCGCACATTTTTCATTTTGGCACTAAAAACATCCCACTCGACTTTCAACCGGGTGACAAATCCGAATGGGCAGCGCACTATCTAGAACACTGTGAAGATATTTCAAACAAAGAAATACCTACAATCAGCCAAGGCCAGAATATCAAGGACACCGTAAGTTTACCAAGATCATTAAAGCTAAGCACAGTGGAAAGCACTCTTAAACTCCGATCGACATCTAGAGTCTTCTCCGACCACCCTGTGCAACGCAACATCTTCGCGAGACTCCTAGAGTCTTCTCTTAGTTTCAATGCTGAAAGAAAGCTACCTGACACAGCGGGCATTGCAGAGATGTTTCGCAACCGCCGCAGCAGTCCTTCCGGTGGAGGACTTAATGCGACGGAGGCGTATGTCTACGTCCACAACATTGAAGGCATCAAGCGAGGCATCTACTATTACAACCCCACTGAGCACTGCTTGCACTTAACCTCCTCAGAACTGCCTGCCTTGGGAAATCTTTTATCAGGGCAGCATTTTGCGGACGATCTTGCGTTAGGATTTTTCCTTACCTCTAGGCTCGATAAGCTATGGTGGAAGTATGAACATTCGCGAGCATATAGAAATGCGCTACTTGAAATTGGGCACGTGGCACAGACTCTACAAATCGCAGCGACCTCCTTGGGCCTAGGAACTTGGCCGACTGGCGCACTTAACGAAAATCTTATCGACCCTCTCCTAGGCATAAAAGATTCTGATGAGCAGGTATTCTTTTTTGTAGGATGCGGCTATACGGACGGAGCCCCCACACCTACAGAACTTCAAGCAATGATTAAAATTTAAATATCTTCATTCGGACAACGGGCAGGCACCATGAAAAAAACCGATAGCTGCCGCTACTTTGCCACCTGGGATACAACCAGTACCGTTCGTTCCCGCCCTAACCGTTACTTGTTTACAGATACCGAATTCAGCGAGACCACTCCTGAGCGCTGGTTCCCCAAAGCTCTAATCCCGCTTGCCAACCAAGCTGGAATGGAAATCCTGCCAGAGGCGGCTCTTCTGAGAATACATATCGGCCACTTAGTTCATTTCCTGGACTACACGACCGAGCTAGAGATATCCTATGTAAACCGTGCTATATGCTGTATAACCCAGGGGGCACTCTCTCAACATTTTAGCTCACAAGAACGTTTCTGCGCCCTTAAACTTTACGCCGACGAAGGATATCACGCGCTATTTTCCAGAGAGCTATCAGATCAAGTCACAAATCGATTCTCTCTTCCTCGAAT
Organism: Pseudomonas farsensis; assembly: GCF_014268805.2. Classification (GTDB taxonomy): domain Bacteria; phylum Pseudomonadota; class Gammaproteobacteria; order Pseudomonadales; family Pseudomonadaceae; genus Aquipseudomonas; species Aquipseudomonas farsensis. Next base: position 734,247 of record NZ_JABWRF020000001.1, on the reverse strand, counting down.
GCGATCTGCAAGGCTTCACCATCTGGACAGAAGTCGCGCGACGCAACGTCATAAACACCAAGAGCTCGCAGCATTTATAATTGCCTTTGTATCAGAAACCATCATCACCGAGAACTTTCATGGCTATCACACGGCGACTTACTACCACCGATACTCCACATGTTTCAAGATCACTTAATCGATGAGTCACGGCACTCAATTTTCTTTTCAGACCTGTTCGTAACATTATGGGGAGGACTGTCCAACTCTCAAAAAGACTTCATGGTAACCTGCCTGATAAAAACCATCCCTTTTTTTCAAGGCCGAACATCCACTTCATACGATTAATCGCTGACACCCATCTGACCGTCATAGAAAATGCCATCAAAACCCTGCAAAACAATTGGCTGGATAGAATATCAGACTCAACGGCACTAACGATGAGAGCAATAAAACGTACCGACCTATTTAAAAATCATACCTACATTAACGCGTTCCGTGAAAACGGATTGCCAACATGACAAACCACATTAACAAACATCACCCCACCCCTAACCTCCCTGACCCTATTAGTTACCTTTCTTGGTGTTTTCCCACTGGATGTCATTCTCCCGTCGTTTCCCGCCCTCGCCGTAGAGTTCAATACTTCAACCCAAAGCATTGCCTACTCCGTAACGCTGTTCATCTTAGCAGTGTCGGCATCCCAAATCATCATAGGCCCGTTGTCGGATGCCCTAGGCCGCAAACGCCTGCTCGTCATCGGGCTTTTAGCATCAGCAAGCGGGGCGGCGGGTTGTCTGCTGTCCGACAGTTTCGAAGTTTTTCTTTTATTCCGTTTGCTGCAAGCATTAGGCTGTGGCTGCTTCGTGCTCACCCACGCATTGGTACAAGATCTGTACGGGGGCAAGATCGAAATAACATGCGAATCTTGTTAACAAGTGCCAGCGGGCTGTTTATTTCCTTATCCCCGTTTGTTGGAAGCATGCTCCAAGTTCACTTTGATTGGCAGGGTAGTTTTTGGGTGTATGCAGCGCTAGCAGCTTGCAGCGCGATAATGGCCTTTACGGTGCTACAGGAGCAGCCGGCGCCTGCGAAGGTGGAGGGCATCATTGCAAGCTACAGGGCCCTCACAAAGGACGGGCTTTTTTAATCCTCACTTTATTTTCCTGCCTGGCATTTGCCTGCCATTTTTCATTTATCATCAATGCGCCCTTGATCTTGATGGACCATATGGATTTTTCGGTGACAGGTTTCGGCGTCGTATTTACCGCTTATGGCTCGGCCTATGTCTTGGGCGGTGTGGTCGCTCGCTGGCTGAGCCGTCATGCGCGTGCAGGCTCGCAAATCGGGATTGGTTTCATGCTCGTCGGTTGTTCGGGTATTACCTCATTTATATGGGGGCTTGCAGCACAAGCGTCGGTTACCAGTGTTTTGCTGCCTGTGATCATCTGCGCCACCGGCATCACCATTATCAGGCCCGCGGCAACGTCCCTGGCTCTGGCCCGGCACCCCGAACGCGCGGGCGCTGCAGCCTCCCTAAGTAGTACCTTAGTATTCGGCACCGGAGCACTGTTCGGCGCCGTGCTTGCGACCACCGGCGTCCAGGTCATGGCGAGTCTCGCTACGACATTCTTCATCACGGGAGTAATCGGCTTGGTGCTGCTTGTTCAACTGCCTGACTTGGATTCTCAGGAGGCAATCAGCCCAGCCACACCCCTCACCCCGCCTCGGCCCGTATGCGAATCGCATCATGCCGCCAATACTCCAGATCACAATCAATCAGATGCCCGTGCTGATCGCTATTGACCCGGGTGATATGCAGCCCAGGGCTGCCGGCCGAGACTTTCAGGGCGCTGGCCGCCTCCACCGGCAAGGCCGTCGGCAGTATCTCGAAGCACACCTGCCCATATTCAAGCTGGTAGTGCCGGGCGTAGATCTCGGTCAGCGACTGGGCAAGGTCCAGCTGCAAAATGCCGGGAAAATACTGCGGGTTGAGGTAGTGCTCGGCATACAGCACCGCACGGCCGTCAATACGCCGTAGCCGGCAGATGCGTACCACGCTCGACAGCGGCGCCAGGCGCAGGCGTGCGCAGATGGCGGCGGAGGCGGGTTGCAGCCGCGCCGACAGCAACTCGGTGGCAGGCTGGCGGCCCTGGTTGCGGACCATCGCGTGGAAGTGGCTGCGCTCGATCAGGTCATAGGTCAGCCGGTCGGGGGCCACGAACCAGCCGCGCCGCTCCTCGCGGTAGATCAACCCTTGGGCTTCCAGCTGCACCAGTGCCTCACGCAGGGTGATACGCGTGGTATCGAACACCTCGCTGAGCTTGCGCTCGGCCGGCAGCTTGCCGCCCGGCGCCAGCAGGCCGTGTTCTATCTGCTCCTGCAAGGCGTGGCAGATGGCTGTTACCGCACGCGGTGGCGTCGCTTGCATCAAAGGTTACCTATCTGGACTAGTCCAGCCCCATAACAGGGCAGGTGGAGAATAGTGCAAGCCTAGGCAGGGCTGATGAACATCCTGTGACAACGGCTGCCCGCCAGCCCTTGCCAGAACCGCGCCAGCCCACGCAGCACCTGTGGTCTACGCTGTAATGCCAGGGCCGTGTGGCACCCGTGCACGCCCGCCCCTTACATCAAATTGTCATGCAAGCGGCCTAACTTGGCTCAAGGTTTGCTGACCTAGACCAACGTCAAGCAGGCACGGCTTCTCCTCATCACAACGAATGCAAGGCACCCCACCCAAGGAGCTTCGGATGAAAAAGTTGTTCATGGCGTCACTGCTCGGTTCCGCCATCGCTTTCGGCACCTCGGCCATGGCCCAGGACCTCAAGGCCCTCGAAGACGCTGCGCGCAAAGAAGGCGCGGTCAACAGCGTCGGCATGCCCGATGCCTGGGCCAACTGGAAAGGCACCTGGGACGTCCTTGCGAAAAATACGGCCTCAAGCACAGCGACACCGACATGAGTTCGGCCCAGGAATCGCCAAGTTCGACGCAGAGAAAGACAACGCCAGCGCCGACATCGGTGACGTTGGCGCAGCGTTCGGGCCGATTGCCGTCGCCAAGGGCGTTACGCAGCCTTACAAGCCGAGCACCTGGGACCAGGTCCCGACCTGGGCCAAGGACGCCGATGGCCACTGGGCGCTGGCCTATACCGGCACCATCGCGTTCATCATCAACAAGGACCTGGTCAAGGAAGGCGAGCGGCCAAAAACCTGGCACGACCTGGAAAAGGGCAAATACAAGGTTGCCATCGGTGACGTCGGCACTGCGGCCCAGGCGGCCAACGGCGTGCTGGCGGCGGCCATCGCCTACAAGGGCGACGAAAGCAACATCGAGCCGGGCTTGCAGCTGTTCACCAAGCTGGCCCAGCAAAAGCGCCTGTCGCTGGCCAACCCGACCATCCAGACCCTCGAAAAGGGCGAAGTGGAAGTCGGCGTGGTGTGGGACTTCAACGGCCTGAGCTACCGCGACCAGATCGACCCCAAGCGCTTTGAGGTGCTGATCCCCTCGGACGGCTCGATCACTTCGGGCTACACCACCATCATCAACAAGTACGCCAAGCACCCGAACGCCGCCAAGCTGGCCCGCGAGTACATCTTCAGCGACGCCGGGCAGACCAACCTGGCTATCGGCCACGCCCGCCCGATCCGCGCCGAGCACCTGAAACTGCCAGCCGACGTGCAGGCCAAGCTGCTGCCTAACGAGCAGTACCAAGCGGCCCAGCCGATCAAGAACGCCGAGGTGTGGGAAACCACCTCCAAGGCCCTGCCGCAGAAGTGGCAGGAGCAGGTGATCATCGAGATGGAATAAGCGCCGTCTGCGGGCAGGAGCGGGCTTGCTCGCTCCTGCCCGCCCTATGCCCTTGGAGCGAACATGCAACACAACGTCATTCTGGTCCTGCTCGACGGCCTCAACTACCAGGTCGCTCACCACGCCATGGGCCACCTGCACGCCTACGTCGAGGCCGACCGCGCCGCGCTTTACCGGGTCGAATGCGAGTTGCCGTCGCTGTCGCGGCCGCTCTACGAATGCATCTTGACCGGGGTGCCGCCCATCGACAGCGGTATCGTGCACAACAACGTCAACCGCCTGTCCAACCAACGCAGCGTGTTCCACTACGCCCGCGAGGCTGGCCTAGGCACGGCAGCGGCGGCCTACCACTGGATGAGCGAGCTGTACAACCGCTCCCCGTTCGACCCGCTGCGCGACCGCCACACCCACGCGCCGAAGTTGCCGATCCAGCACGGGCTGTTCTATTACGCCGATCACTACCCCGACTCGCACCTGCTGGCCGACGCCGAGTACCTGCGGCGGCGCCATGCACCGAACTTTCTGCTGGTGCACCCGATGAACATAGACGACGCCGGCCACCGCCACGGCCTGGACAGCAGCCAGTACCGCAACGCTGCGCGCAGCGCTGACATTCTGCTGGCCGACTACCTGCCGCGCTGGCTCGAAGAGGGCTATCAGGTGCTGGTAACCGCCGACCACGGCATGAACAACGACCGCTCGCACAACGGCCTGCTGGCCGAGGAGCGCGAGGTGCCACTGTTCGTGTTCGGCAAGGCGTTCAGCCTGGATCCTGCGGCCAAGCCACTGCAGACCGAGCTGTGCGGCACCATCTGCCAACTGCTGGGCGCCGCCCACGACAAGACCGTCTGCCGGGAGCTGCTCACGTGAATTCCAGCCGCCGAGGCCGCTACCTGGCCCTGCTCTGTTTATTGCCGTTCGCGGTGTTTTTCATCATTTTCCAGATTGCGCCGCTGGCCTGGGTGGCGATCAACAGCCTGCAAAGCGACAGCGGTTGGGGCTTGGCCAACTTCAGCAAGGTGTTCGCCTCGAAGTTCTATCTGCAAGCGCTGCAACGCAGCCTTGAGATCAGCTTCTGGTCGAGCCTGTTCGGCATCGTGATCGCCACCCTGGGCGCCTACTCGCTGCACAAGGTCGACTCGCGCCTGCGCGACTTCGTTACCGCCTTCGCCAACATGACCAGCAACTTTGCCGGCGTGCCGCTGGCGTTCGCCTTCATCATTCTGCTGGGCTTCAACGGTGCGCTGACCTTGCTGCTCAAGCAGATGGGCCTGCTCGGCGACTTCAGCATCTATTCCAAGACCGGGTTGATCCTGGTGTACACCTACTTCCAGATCCCGCTGGGGGTGCTGCTGCTGTTCCCCGCGTTCGATGCGGTGCGCGAAGACTGGCGCGAATCCGCTGCGCTGCTGGGCGCCAGCCAATGGCAGTTCTGGCGGCATATCGGCCTGCCGGTGCTGGCCCCGGCGTTGCTGGGCACCTTCGTGATTCTGCTGGCCAACGCCTGGGCGCCTATGCCACCGTCTATGCCCTCACCACCGGCAACTTCAACGTACTGCCCATCCGCATCGCCGGGCTTGTGGCAGGTGATATCAGCCTTGACCCGAACCTGGCCAGCGCCTTGGCCATGGTGTTGGTGGGGCTGATGACGCTGGTCACCGTGGTTCATCAATGGCTGTTGCGAAGGAGCTACCATGCGCGCTGAAACTGGCAAGGGCGGGCTCTACCACAAGCTGGTGGTGTACCTGTTGTTTCTGATTCTGCTGCTGCCGCTGGCCGGCACCCTGCTCTACTCGCTGGCCACCAGTTGGTCGGCGACCATGCTGCCCAGCGGGCTGACCTTCAAATGGTATGTGGCGCTGTGGAGCGAACCGCGCTTTCTGGCAGCCTTTGGCCAGTCCCTGCTGGTGTGCGTGGGGGCCTTGCTGCTGTCGGTACTGTTGATTCTGCCGCTGTTGTTCGTGGTGCATTACCACTTCCCCAGGCTCGATGCGTTCATGAACGTGCTGATCCTGCTGCCGTTCGCGGTACCGCCGGTGGTGTCCTCGGTGGGGCTGCTGCAACTTTACGGCAGCGGGCCGATGGCGATGGTCGGCACGCCGTGGATTCTCATCGGCTGCTACTTCACCATCGCCCTGCCGTTCATGTACCGGGCCATCACCAACAACCTGCAGGCCATCAACCTGCGCGACCTGATGGACGCCGCCCAACTGCTCGGTGCCAGCACCTGGCAGGCCGCGATGCTGGTGGTGCTGCCCAACCTGCGCAAGGGGCTGATGGTGGCCTTGCTGCTGTCGTTCTCGTTCCTGTTCGGCGAGTTCGTGTTCGCCAACCTGCTGGTCGGCACCCGCTACGAAACCCTGCAGGTTTACCTGAACAACATGCGCAACAGCAGCGGCCACTTCAACAGCGCGCTGGTGATCTCCTATTTCGCCTTCGTGCTGGTACTCACCTGGGTGGCCAACCGTTTGAACAAGGACAAGACCTGAGATGAGCTTTGTCAGCGTACAGAAACTGCAAAAAAGCTACGCCGGTAGCCCCGTGTTCGAAAACATCGACTGCCAGGTCGAGCGCGGCGAGTTCGTCACCCTGCTTGGCCCGTCCGGTTGCGGCAAGTCGACCTTGCTGCGCTGCATCGCCGGGCTGACGCCGGTAGACAGCGGGCAGATCCTGCTCGACGGCCAGGACATCGTGCCGCTGACCCCGCAAAAACGCGGCATCGGCATGGTGTTCCAGAGCTACGCGCTGTTCCCCAACATGACCGTTGAACAAAACGTCGCCTTTGGCCTGCGCATGCAGAAGGTCAAGGCCGACGAGAGCCAGGTGCGGGTGCGCGAAGTGCTGGAGCTGGTCGAGCTGAACAGCTTTGCCGGGCGCTACCCGCATCAGCTTTCTGGCGGGCAGTGCCAGCGGGTGGCGCTGGCCCGCTCGCTGGTCACCCGCCCGCGCCTGCTGCTGCTCGACGAGCCGCTGTCGGCGCTGGATGCACGCATTCGCAAGCACCTGCGCGAGCAGATCCGCGCCATCCAGCGCGAGCTGGGGTTGACGACTATCTTCGTCACCCACGATCAGGAAGAAGCGCTCACCATGTCGGACCGCATCGTGCTGATGAACCAAGGGCGCATCGTGCAGAGCGGCGATGCCGAAACCCTCTACACCGCCCCGGTCGACCTGTTTGCCGCAGGCTTTATCGGCAACTACAACCTGCTCGACGCCGACCGCGCCAGCCGCTTGCTGCAACGCCCGGTCAGCGGGCGCCTGGCGATCCGCCCGGAGTCGATCACCCTGGGCCTGAACGGTGAGCTGGACGCCGAGGTGCGCAGCCACAGCCTGCTCGGCAACGTGATCCGCTACCGGGTGCAGGTGCGCGAGGTCGAGCTGGTGGTGGACGTGCTCAACCGCTCGGCAGCCGACCTGCACGCCGATGGCAAGCGCGTATCCTTGTCGATCGACCCAACGGCGCTACGGGAAGTGGCCTAAGGAGACGCAGCACATGGCACTGGCAATTTTCGATCTGGATGAAACCTTGATCCACGGCGACTGCGCGTCGCTGTGGAGCGAACAGATGGCCCGGCTTGGCTGGGTCGATGGCAAGGCATTCCTCAAGCGCGACCATGAACTGATGAAAGCCTATGGCAAGGGCCACCTGCAAATGGAGGACTACATGGCGTTCAGCCTGGAGCCGATTGCAGGCCGCACCCTGGAGGAAGTCGAGCACCTGGTCGAGCCGTGGGTCGAGGAGGTGATCGAGCCGATCATCTTCGGCGATGCCTGCCGCTGCATTGCCGAACACCGCAAGCGCGGTGACCGCATCCTGATCATTTCGGCCAGCGGCACGCACCTGGTGGGCCCGATTGCGGCGCGCCTTGGGGTGGAGGAGTACCTGGCCATCGAGCTTGAGGCGATAAACGGGGTGTATACCGGCAGGACCCACGGCGTGCTGACCTACCGCGAGGGCAAGATCACCCGTTTGCTGGAATGGCTGGACCAGGAGCAGGAAAACCTTGAGGGGGCGAGTTTTTACTCCGATTCGCGCAATGACTTGCCGCTGTTGCTAAAGGTCGATCACCCGGTTGCGGTTAACCCTGACCCGGTGTTGCACGAACATGCACGGACCCATGGCTGGCCGGTGCTGAGCTGGGTTTGAGCGGCGGGTCTGCCGGTGCCGGCCTCATCGCAGGCTGGCGCCAGCTCCCACAAAAGCTGTGCCGGGCCGTGATAGATGTGCCCGACTGAGACCCTGTGGGAGATTCTATGGTTTTGTACAACCCTGTTTTCGCCAGACATATCTCCTTGTGGCGAGCGGGCTTGTCCCGCGTTGGGCTGCGCAGCAGCCCCTTGTTTTCAGGGCTGCTGCGCAGCCCAACGCGGGACAAGCCCGCTCGCCACAACTCTCTATCGTTTCCCTCAGGATTGGGTACAACGAGCAATGTTGCGCTTGAGCTCGGCCTGCGATGGGGCCAGGCCTGCCTACTTGAGGCTTGGGTCGATGACCATCACCAGCTTGCCCGAGACCTGGTTGCTTTCGAGCGCGGCATACGCTGCCTGGGCGAACTCCACTGGGTAGGTGTCGACCAATTGCGGCGACAGGCGCCCTTCGCTGAACAGCGGCCATACCTGCACAGCCAGCTCGCGCAGCAACTCGGCCTTGAAGCTGTCGTCCCGATTGCGCAAAGTCGAACCGGTGATCTCCAGGCGCTTGCCAAGCACCACGCCAAGGTCCAACTCGACCTTGCGCCCGCCCATCAGGCCGATGATCACCCAGCGCCCGTCACGCGACAGCACCTCCAGATTGAGCGCACCATAACTGGCGCCCACCGGGTCCAGCACCACGTCAAACGGGCCCAGGCCTTTGAGGTCGTCGAGGTTCTCGTTGCGCACCACCCCGCCTGCGGCCCCAAGCGCCTCGCAGTAAGCCAGGCGCTCCTTGGAACCGACGCTGACCCACACCGGGCTACCAAACGCCTTGCACAGCTGGATGGCCGCCGAGCCCACACCGCTGGCGCCGGCATGCACCAGCACCTTCTCGCCCGGTTTCAGTGCGCCGAGCTGGAAGATGTTCAACCACGCCGTGGCATACACCTCCGGCAGCGCCGCCGCTTCGTGCAGGCTCAGGCCTTCAGGCACCGGCAGCACATGACGTGCATCGACCACCACCTCTTGCGCCATGGCGCCGCTGGCCAGCAGCGCGCACACCCGGTCGCCAACGCGCCAGGCAACGCCTGCGCCGACTTCCTCGATCACCCCGGCGCACTCCAGCCCCATATAAGGGCTGGCACCAGGGGGTGGGGGGTATAGCCCGGCCTTTTGCAGCAGGTCGGCGCGGTTCAACCCGGCAGCCGCCACTCGAATGCGTACCTGCCCTGCGTCGCAAGCCGGACGTTCGGCTTCGACCCAGCTCACATGTCCTTCAACGCCTTGCAATGCCTTCACAGTGCCTCCATAGTTGAGTCATGACTGAGCCTGGGGAACGCTTGCCCCAGGCTTTTTGCAGTATTTGGCCGGCTTCATGGAACCGGCGAAGGAAAAGACGGCCTACTATGCGTGATCAATTGCCCACACGTCGAATCAGCATGAAGCATCTAACTACCAGCCTCGCCCTTGTAATCGGGCTTGGCAGCCTCACGCTCGGCGGCACTGCGGCCGCCGCCAACAAGTGGGACAGTCTGCAACCGGACCGTGACGAAATCGTCGCCAGCCTGAACGTGGTCGAGCTGCTCAAGCGCCACCACTACAGCAAGCCGCCCCTGGATGACGCCCGCTCGGTGATCATCTACGACAGCTATATCAAGTTGCTCGACCCCTCGCGCAGCTACTTCACCGCCGCCGACATCGCCGAGTTCGACAAGTGGAAAACGCAGTTCGACGACTTCCTCAAAAGCGGCAACCTCGACCCCGGCTTCACCATCTACAAGCGCTACCTGGACCGTGTGAAACAGCGTCTGGACTTCGCCCTGGCAGAGCTTGCCAAAGGCGCGGACAAGATCGACTTCACCGTCAAGGAAGACCTGCTGGTCGACCGCAAGGACGCCCCGTGGCTGAAGAACCAGGCCGAGCTGGACGAGCTGTGGCGCAAACGCGTCAAGGATGAAGTGCTGCGTCAGAAAATTTCCGGCAAGGATCCCAAGCAGATCCAGGAAACCCTGACCAAGCGCTACAAGAACCAACTGGCGCGCCTGAACCAGACCCGCGCCGAAGATATCTTCCAGGCGTACATCAACACCTTCGCCCAGTCCTACGACCCGCACACCAATTACCTGTCGCCGGATAACGCCGAAAACTTCGACATCAACATGAGCCTGTCGCTCGAAGGCATTGGTGCTGTGCTGCAAAGCGACAATGACCAGGTCAAGATCGTACGTCTGGTGCCGGCAGGCCCCGCGGCCAAGACCAAGCAGGTGGCACCGGCCGACAAGATCATCGGCGTTGCCCAGGGCAACAAAGAGATGGTCGATGTGGTCGGCTGGCGCCTGGATGAAGTGGTCAAGCTGATCCGTGGCCCGAAAGGCTCGGTGGTGCGCCTTGAGGTGATCCCGGCCAGCAATGCGCCGAGCGACCAGACCAGCAAGATCGTCTCGATCACCCGCGAGGCCGTGAAGCTTGAAGAGCAGGCGGCGAAAAAGTCGGTGCTCAAGCTCAAGCAGGATGGCCGCGACTACAAGCTCGGCATCATCGAGATTCCGGCCTTCTACCTGGACTTCAAGGCCTATCGCGCCGGTGACCCGGACTACAAGAGCACCACGCGCGACGTGAAGAAGCTGCTGACCGAGCTGCAGAAGGAAAAGGTCGACGGCGTGGTCATCGACCTGCGCAACAACGGCGGTGGCTCGCTGCAGGAAGCCACCGAACTGACCAGCCTGTTTATCGAGAAAGGCCCGACGGTGCTGGTACGCAACGCCGACGGCCGCGTCGATGTGCTCGAGGATGAAAACCCCGGCGCGTTCTACAAAGGCCCGTTGGCACTGTTGGTAAACCGCCTGTCGGCGTCGGCGTCGGAGATTTTTGCCGGCGCCATGCAGGACTACCACCGCGGCCTGATCATCGGCGGCCAGACCTTCGGCAAAGGCACCGTGCAGACCATCCAGCCGCTCAACCACGGCGAGCTCAAGCTGACCCTGGCCAAGTTCTACCGGGTTTCCGGGCAGAGCACCCAGCACCAGGGCGTACTGCCGGATATCGACTACCCGTCGATCATCGACACCAAGGAAATCGGCGAGAGCGCCCTGCCCGAGGCCATGCCTTGGGACACCATCCGCCCGGTGGTCAAGCCTGCGGTCGACCCGTTCAAGCCGTTCCTGGCCCAACTCAAGGCGCAGCATGATGCGCGTAGCGACAAAGACCCGGAGTTCGCCTATATCCGCGATCGCCTGGCACTGACGCAAAAGCTGATGAACGAAAAGACCGTCAGCCTCAACGAGCAGGTTCGCCGCGCTCGCCACGACGAGATCGAAGCCAAGCAGTTGGCGCTTGAGAACGTACGGCGCAAGGCCAAGGGCGAAGAGCCGCTCAAGGAGCTGAAGAAAGAAGACGAGGACGCGCTGCCAGCCGAGCCTGACGATACCAAACCGGAAGACGACGCGTACCTGTCCGAAACCGGGCGCATCCTGCTCGATTACTTGAGCTTGAGCACGTCGGTGGCCAAGCACTGAGCCGTTCACATACGTCAGGGCAGCGTAGTGTGACCTGTTATCAAACAGTCATCGCGCTGTCGTGAAACAGAAGGGCCGGACATACCAATGTCCGGCCCTTTTTCATTCAGTAAAGCAGCAGAGAACTGGGCAGCGTGGGAGCGGGCTTGACCCGCGATGAAGCCGGTCAGGCCTCTTCCGGGTAACGGTATTCGAACACCCGCACCACCTCAGAAGCATGCCATGACGCCGCCTCCATGCCATCTACCGGCCCGGAAAACCGCCCCAGCCGCTCCACACACTCGAAAAAACCGGTACGCGGAAGGCGGCTGGCACCCTGGCTTATCACCAGCGAGCTGCGCAGCGGCTGCTCGGCGCGGGCATCAAGCACAGCCAGGTATTCCAACGCAGCGGTTAGCGTCTGCATCGCCGGGCTAGGCAATTGCAGGCGCTCAAGCAGCGCGCGGTAGGTGAGCAGGTGGCGTTGACGGCGGGCCAGGTCAAGCTCGGTCAGCAGGCTTTCCCATTGCTGGCGGCTGATCCTGACCTGACTCATGACGGATCGCTCCAGCCACCCACCCCCAAATGCCAGGCCAGGGCGCGCAAGATCGCCGCATCCGGGCGGCGCTCGCCTGATTCGATCATGGCCAGGTACGCAGGGCTGATGCCCACATTGCGCGCCAGCAACTCCGGCGCGACGCCTTTGGCTGTGCGCAATGCCTGAAGCTCACTCAACGCATGCAGGCTTGGGCTTGCCGGGCTTTGAGCTTGCTCGGCGGCGCCAGGCGCACTGGCCGGCGCCTGCCCTGCTGCTGCCAGAAGGGCCTGATACTGCTCCCAGGGAACCACTGCGTACTCGGGCTGACCGTCCCGGGTTATGACCTGAATACCCATACAACCCCCTTAACTTCGGACTACGGCATGTAATCCCTAGGCATAACGCTTATGCCAATTATATTACCAACCTCGGGGGTTCGCCGGGAATCAATGCCCAAGGCGCTCCAGACGCAGCGCTTCGGGGCTGTCGGGCAGGCGCTCGACCACGCGAAGCTTCTCCGGCGCCTGGCTGCTGCGCCAGTCCTTGAAGCGGCCCAGCTCATCGGCAACGGTCTTGAGTACCCAGCTCAACACGGCAATGTCATCGAGAAAACCAACGCCCAGCAGCCAGTCGGGGATCGCATCCAGCGGGCTTACGAAATACAGCAGGCCGGCAACGATGGTCACCAGTGCCTTGGGGCTGATGGCGCGGTACTCACCCCGCCACCAGGCCAGGCAGAGCGCCTGCATCAGCCGCAGGTCCTCGCGCAACTGCCCAAGCTTGGGGCCTTTGCGCGCCACCGCGAACAGCAAGGCAGGCAAGCGGCCACGGCTGAGCAGGCGCTCGGCAAGGGGGAGAAAGCGGGTGAAATTCCAGGGAGCGCTCATGCAACCTCCAGAGGAGCCGGTAGGTTATCCACAATTATTGTGGATAACCTTGTGAACAGGACCGTGTTTTGGCCCATATCGCGCCCGCCCGGCAAGGGCCGGGCACGGATCGGGCATTTTTTACACAGTCGTTTCAGAGCCGCAAACGTTTTGCGACAGGGAAGGCGTTGACGGTGCTACATGCACATTGCTTGCGACAGTGAATGACGGCTGCGGTTCGCGTCAAGCCGTGCACAAATGAAAACGCCCCGTCGAAACGGGGCGTTTTATGCAGCAGACGGCTACCTTATTGCGCAGGTGCCTGTTCTGCGTCCTGCTGGGCCGGGTCTTTGATGCCCAGCAGTTCGAGGTCGAACACCAGCACCGAGTTGGCTGGGATCAACGGGCTTGGGCTTTGCGCACCGTAGGCCAGCTCAGCCGGGATGTACAGCTTGTACTTCTCGCCAACGTGCATCAGTTGCAGGCCTTCAACCCAGCCTGGAATCACGCCGCTGACCGGCAGGTCGATCGGGCTGCCGCGCTCGACGGAGCTGTCGAACACCTTGCCATCGATCAGCTTGCCTTCGTAGTGGACGGTAACCACGTCAGTCGGCTTAGGCTGTGGGCCGTCGGCTTTCTTGACCACTTCGTACTGCAGGCCGGAGGCGGTGGTGACCACGCCTGCCTTCTTGCCGTTCTCTTCAAGGAATTTCTTGCCGGAAGCAGAGGCTTCTTCGCTGGCTTTGGCCAGGCGTTCTTCGGCGCGCTTCTGCAGGGCGGTGAAGGCTTCGACCAGTTCGTCGTCCTTCAGGCGCTGCTCTTTCTTGCCGACGGCGTCTTCGATGCCCTGGGCAACAGCTTTCGAATCCAGGTCGTCCATGCCTTCCTGAGCCAGGCTCTTGCCCATGTTCAGGCCGATGCCGTAGGAGGCTTTCTGGGCCGGGGTCTTCAGCTCGACGCTGCTGGTCTGGGCGTCACAGCCCGCCAGCACCAGACTTACCAGGGCAACCGCGGCCGCCAGACGATGTTGTTTCATGCTGATTCCTTGTTCATGCGCCATAAGGGCAAATCAGGGTAAAGCCGCGAGCTTAGCAGGCGGTCGGGACCAATGGCTACCGGCATAAGAGCCAGTTGACGGCAGATAGTTCCTACGTGAAAGCTTGTTCATGAGAGGCGCAGGATTGCGGGTTGCCAAGCGGGGTGCCTGGAGGGCGGCCCGTTGGCTTATGGATACTCCCCCGCCCGGTAAAGCTCCGCCACTTCGCGCAGCACCTCGCACACCCATTGCGCCGGCAGGCTCTGCGCCAACCCTGCGTTGCGGCTGATGCCCACCGAGCCGCCCGGCTCGCGCACACCGATGTCCAGCTCCGCCAGCTCGCCACAGCCAAGGTCGATCAGCACCGCATCCCGCGGCGCCACCCACACGGCATCACTGCCCAGCAGATAGCGCCGGCTCAAGGCCAGCGAAAGCGTTTCCAGCCGCTGCGCAGGCATCTGCATGCCTGCCTGCACGAACAGGCTGTCGGCATGCTGGCGGATGGTCGTGCCGGACGGCGGCAGCACCAGTGGATACCGCCCCACCAGCGCCCGCTCGACAGGCTGACGCGCCAGCAGCGGGTGCCCCGGGCGCACCACCAGTGCCATCGACTCACTGTACAGGTGCTCGAACGACAACCCCTGAATCTGCGGGCTGTCGGTCATGCGCCCGACCACCAGTTCCAGCTCGCCCAGGTGCAACTGGCCAAGCAACTGCGCACTGACCCCGGTGACCACGCTGATCACCAGCGCCTCATGGCGCTGATGCAAGCGGCACAGCACCTCGGGCATCAGCAGCCCTTCCACCGTCGACAGCACGCCAATGCGCACCTGCGATGGCGCCCGCGCCTCGCCGCGTACGCTGCCCACGCCATCGCGCAGGGCCTGCACGCTGGGCCCGGCATAACGCATGAACAGGCTGCCGGCCGGGGTCAGTTCGACGCCTTGCCGGGTGCGCTCGAACAGCCGCGTTTCCAGCAGCGCTTCGAGCTCTTTGAGGGTTTTGGAGATGGCCGGCTGGCTGATCGCAAGCACGTCGGCAGCCCTGGCCAGGCTGCCCTGACGGGCGATTTCCAGGAAGCACAACAGGTGGCGGAACTTGATGCGGGTATCGAGGTTCATGCCCGGCAGTTTATCCGTGCGCGCCAGCCCTGCAAGCGGGGCTTTGCAGGGTGATCGCCTGCGGCGTGTCCGGGTCGCGCTGCTGGCGCCGAAACTGGCCCGGTGGCAGGCCGTGAATCTGCCGGAAACGCCGGCTGAAATACGCCTCGTCAGCAAACCCGCACAAACGCGCCACCTCCCCCACCGGGCGACTGCCATTGAGCAGGTAATTGCGCGCCGCATGCATACGCCGCTCAAGCACCAGTTCGCTGAAGGTCTTGCCCACCTCCTTGCGCAGCCAGTGGGTCAGGTAGCTGGGCGCAAGGTAGGTGGCCGCGGCGACCTTGGGCAGGTTCAGGTCGGGGTCGTCGATGTGCCTGCGCAGGTAGTCGCTCATCCGCCCAAGGGCTGCACGCCGGCTCTGTTCGGCGGCGTTGCTCTCGGCCAATTGGCGCAGGGGTTCGGCGTAGTGGCTGCAAACCGTGCCGATCAGTTGCAACAGCAGGCCCTTGAGCATCTCGCGGCTGCCGAAGCCACGGTTGGCGTCCAGGTCGCGCATCTGCTCGACAAGGCCCATCACCTTGACGAACTGCTGCTCGTCGAGGTGGTAGTCCAGGTGCTCCTGAAAACGGAACGGCGACAGCTCCGGGGCCAGTTGAATCGATACGTCCTCAAGGTCCATCGGGTCGCAGTCCAAGTGCGGCAGCAGGAAGGTCTGGGAGAAGTTGATCACCACGAAATCACTGGCCGGCGGGTGCGGGATCACATGCACACGGTGCGGCAGGATGAACGCCAGGGTGCGCCGGGTGAACGGGCGCTGCGCGGCGCCAATGTGCTGCTGGGTGTCGCCACCGAGGTTGATCTGGATCTGGAAATACTCGTGCCGATGAGGCGCGGTTTCAGCAGGTCGGCCACGCGCATCACGGATGTGAAAATCCATCAGCTCGCTGCGCTGCTGCATGACGTAGGTGGGCACCGGAAGCTTGGGCGGCATGGTGGAGGGCTCCTTTGTTCTTGTGCCGGGCTTGCCCTGCAATTCTGCCCCTGTCATCGGAATCATCGCAAGAAGTTGTACGACGTCGAAACTCCACGGGAGACGTCGCATTTCAAAAACCACCGTGCGCCATTTCCCGCCAAAGCCTTGCAAACCGGGGCTAAAAGCCAAACCCAAGCGTGAAACCCCGTTCGGCCGATTTCTTGGACAAACCCGACCCCCCCCTCAAACAGCAGCAAAAACGGTCTAAAAACCCCGTTGATCCAAACCAGTTGTACGACCACTCTAGCCACGGACTGCAGCCCAACCTCTCCAAAAACAACAAACGAGGTCGACTCAATGTCGAGCACGCCAAACTCCCGTACCGCGTCGGCGCCGTTCGCGCTGGACGCCGCGCCCGCCCACCGTCTGCCCACCCGGCGCCGGTGGTTCATGCTCGCCCTGTTGCTGGTGGCGACCATCATCAACTACGTCGACCGGGTCAATATTTCCATCGCCGCACCCTTCATGGCCAAGGACCTGGGCCTGGATAAAGTGGAGATGGGCCTGATCTTCTCGGCCTTCGCCTGGACCTACGCCCTGGCATTGGTGCCGGCCGGTTTCATCGCCGACCGCTTTGGTTCACGCCTGACCTACGGCGTGTCGCTGATCAGCTGGTCGGCGGTTACCGTCGCCCAAGGCCTGGCCACCGGTTTTGCTTCGCTGTTCGGCCTGCGCCTGGCCGTCGGTGCCATGGAAGCGCCGGCGTTTCCGGCCAACAGCCGTGCGGTCACCGTGTGGTTCCCCGCCCGCGAACGCGGCATGGCCAGCAGTATCTATGTGTGCGGGCAATACCTGGGCACGGCACTGTTCACCGGCGCCCTGCTGTGGCTGGCGACCACCTACGACTGGCGCCACGTGTTCTACAGCACCGGCATCGTCGGCATCGTGTTCGGCGTGGTGTGGCTGTTCCTGTACCGCGACCCGCTGAGCTGCAAGAAGGTCAGCAAGGAAGAACTGGCGTACATCGAAGACGGCGGCGGGCTGGTCAAGAGCAGCCAGCAACGCACCCGCTTCGACTGGCGCCAGGTCGCCGAGCTGTTCCGCTACCGGCAAATCTGGGCGATCTGCCTGGGCAAGTTCGCCAGCACCTCGGCGCTGTACTTCTTCCTGACCTGGTTCCCCACCTACCTGATCGAGGAACGCCAACTCACCCTGATCAAGGTCGGCGTGTTCGCGGTCATGCCGTTCATTGGTGCCACGGTGGGCATCCTGCTCGCCGGCATTGTTTCGGACCTGCTGATCCGCAAGGGCTACTCGCTGTCGTTCGCACGCAAATTGCCGCTGGTGGTGGGGTCGATGCTGGGCATGTCGATCGTGCTGGTGAACTTCACCGACTCCAACGTGCTGTGCATTGCCGTGCTCACCCTGGCCTTCTTCGCCCAAGGCATCGCCTCGTCGTCGTGGGCAGCGGTTTCGGAAGTGGCGCCCAAGGAACTGATCGGCCTGACCGGTGGCGTGACCAGCCTGGCAGCCAATATAGGCGGCATCGTCACGCCCATCGTGATCGGCGCCATCGTGCATGCCAGTGGCTCGTTCGCCATGGCGTTCTGGTTCATCGGCGGTGTGGCGCTGATGGGCACGCTTTCCTACTCGTTGCTGCTGGGCAAGCTGTACCGGATCGAGCTCAAGACCGCCGCCTGAGCCAGCGAAAGACCCCGGATTTGTCCAACACCACCCCGCTTTCGTCCAACTTCCAGCGGCCAGCGCTGATTACGCTGGCCACTCGCAACCAGAGGATTCACCCCATGACGTACCTCTTCAGCCCACCTGCCGTGGTCAGCCTGCCCATCCAGGGCACTGACGCACGCTTCCCGGTAGGCCGGGTGTTCTGCCTGGGCCGCAACTACCCGTGGCCACAGGCGAGCGACCCAGCGCCGAGCGAGCCGGTGTTCTTCATGAAGCCTGCCTGCAACGTGGTCGAGGCCAAGGGCGAGCTGCCCTTCGCACCGGCCACCGACGAGTTCTGCCACGAGATCGAACTGGTGGTGGCGATTGGCAAAGGCGGCGCCAACATCGACCCAGCCCATGCCCTGGAACACGTGTACGGCTACGCCGCAGGCCTGGACCTGACCCGCCGCGACCACCAGCGCCTGGCCAAGCAGCAGGGCCTGCCGTGGGAAGGCGCCAAGGTGTTCGAAGCCGCTGCGCCGATGACCGCCATCGTGCAGGCCAGTTGGCCGCTGGATGCCGAGCTGTGGCTCAAGGTCAACGGCCAGGAGCGCCAGCGCGCTCACCTGTCGCAACAGACCTGGCCGCTGGATGAAGTCATCGCGCGCCTGTCGCGCCTGCTGCCGCTGCGCCCTGGCGACCTGATCATGACCGGCAGCCCGCCCGGCGTCGCCACGCTGGAGCCGGGCGATGTGATCCACGCCGGCATTGACGGTATCGCCGAACTGACCCTGCAGGTGGGCCCGCGCCCCGCCTCCCAAGCCGCCTGACACCGGAGCCGCACATGCCACACGCACCTACCAAGAAAATCGCCCTGGTCACCGGCGCCGGCAGCGGCATCGGCCGCGCCGTCGCGCTGGCGCTGCTCGAAGACGGCTTCAGCCTGGTGCTCGCCGGGCGCCGCGCCGAGCCGTTGCAAGCGCTGGTCGAACAGGCCCGCGCCGCAGGCCACGAAGCCATGGCCGTGCCGACCGATGTGCGCGACGAGCACAGCGTCGCAGCCCTGTTTGCCGCCATCGAAGAGGTGCACGGGCGCCTTGACCTGATCTTCAACAACGCCGGCATCAACGCCCCAGCGGTGCCCATCGACGAGCTGCCACTGGAAAACTGGCGCAATGTGGTCGCGACCAACATCGATGGTGTGTTCCTCTGCGCCCGCGCAGCCTTCGGCCTGATGCGCCGCCAGCAGCCGCAAGGCGGTCGCATCATCAACAACGGCTCGATCTCGGCGCATACCCCGCGCCCGTTCACCGCGCCCTACACCGCCAGCAAGCACGCGGTGCTGGGCCTGACCAAGGCCCTGGCGCTGGATGGCCGGCCTTATCAGATTGTCTGCAGCCAGGTGGACATCGGCAACGCCCTGACCGAACTGTCCGAGCGCATGACCCGTGGCGTGCGTCAGGCCAACGGCGATATCGCCCCCGAACCCATGGTCGATGTGCGCCACGTGGCCGATGCGGTGCGCTATATCGCCGCGCTGCCGCTTGAGGCGAACGTGCTGAACATGACCGTGATGGCCAGCAACATGCCCTTCGTTGGCCGTGGCTGAAAACTTCCGTGGGAGCGGGCACTAGCAAGCCTGCATGCCGAATTCAGGGGTGCAGTTCTGTGCATGCCTGTTATGGCCTCATCGCAGGCTGCCGCCAGCTCCCACAGGGCCCGCGTCAACCGCAACATTGGTGGCTGGCTCAGTTTCTGTGGGAGCTGGCGGCAGCCTGCGATGAGGCCATAACAGGCTTGCACTAAACCAAAGAATCTCTCACGCCCCGGTTCTCGGCAATCGCCTACACCCTAATCATTGTTCCTGGAGTACCCCATGAAACCTGAAGTCCTGCAACTGAGCGCAATCCTGATCCCGCAGATCCGCGAGCGCCTGGAAACCCTGTTCACGGTCCATCGTCTGTTCGAGCAAAGCGACAAGGACGCCTGGCTGGAGGCCAACGGTGCCCGCATCCGCGGGGTCATCACCGGCGGCCACACCGGCATCACCCAGGCGGTGATGGCGCGTCTGCCCAACCTTGAAGTGATCGCGGTCAACGGTGTCGGCACCGATGCCGTCGACCTGGCCTACGCCCGCGACCGCGGCATCCCGGTCACCGCCACCATTGGCGCGCTGACCGAAGACGTCGCCGACCTTGCCATCGGCCTATTGATTGGCGTGGCCCGCGGCATCAGTACCGGCGACCGTTTCGTGCGCGCCGGCCTCTGGGCCACCAGCCCTACCCCGCTGGCACCGCTGCCACTGGCGCGCCAGGTATCGGGCATGCGCGTGGGCATCGTCGGCATGGGCCGGGTGGGCCGCGCCGTGGCCCAGCGCGCTGCCGCGTTCGGCTGCCCGATCAGCTACACCGACCTGCACGCCCAGGACGTGCCCTACAGCTTCGAGGCCGACCTTGCGCAACTGGCCCACAACAGCGATGCGCTGATCCTCGCCGCTGCCGCCGACAAGGGTGAGGCGCTGATCACCCGCGACGTCCTCAAGGCGCTGGGCCGCGAGGGTTACCTGATCAACATCGCCCGCGGCAAACTGGTCGACGAGCCGGCCCTGCTGGCAGCGCTCGAAGCCGGCGAAATCGCCGGGGCCGCGCTGGATGTATTCGCCGACGAGCCGCGCGTCCCCGAAGCGTTGTTCGCCCGTGAGGACGTGGTGCTGCAACCGCACCGCGCCAGCGCCACCGTGCAAACCCGCACGCGCATGGGCGAAATGGTGGTTGCCAGCCTGGTCGATGTATTCGCCGGGCGCCAGCCGCAAGGGCTGGTGCAGTAGGCTCGAAGCCCCCAGCACCGGGCGATTCGGTGACCGCTGTCACTTGCCTGTCGCCCGGTGCTTGCAGGCTGCGCGGCGAAGCATTAGCGTGTTCGGCCTCGACGCATGGAGCAGCGCTATGGCCGCCTACCTGACCCAGGACCTGACCCTGGAGCTGGGCAATGAAACGCCCGAAGACACCAGCATGAACATGCTCGCCTTCCGCGAGCGTGGCACCAGCCTTGTAATCGCCCGCAGCCCGTTGCCTGCCGGGCAAACCCTTGAAAGCCTGTACCAACAGCAGCTTGAGCAGTTGCGCGAGCGCCTGGGCGCAGTGATCAGCGAGCCGCAGCCAGTCAGCGCCGGGGCTGCACAGAACATTCATGGGTTGGAAATCAGCCTGCAGTTCAAGCGCGGCGAAGTGGTCTCCTATCAGCGCCAGCTGGCCTACGCCCCTGCCGGGCAGGCCCGTTTCGTGGCGATCAGCTACAGCAAGGAAACCCCGCTGGAGCCCGCCGACCTGGCCCATTGGCAGGCCATCAAGGCCGGTTTGCAACTGAACTGACACGCCCGAAAGAGACGGCACATGGACGATAGCCTGCACGCCGCCCGCCTGGGCGACCTCATCCTGCACCCACCTTTGATGGCCGAACTGGTCAGCACCCTCACCGAGGCCGTGGTCTACGCCGCCGCTACGGCGGCGGTAGCAGCAGCCATTGGCGGCGCGGTGGTAGCGGTGGTCGGCACCGGCGGTGCGGCCACCGTGCTGACGCCACTGATCGCCGGTGCCCTGGTGGGCGCTGCGGCCATGTTGCCTGGCGGCGAAGACAAGAGCATTGGCGAGCAGATCAGCGGCTTCAGCGACTGGGTCGGCAATTCGATGTTCCCGCCGGAGCCTTATGGGGCGATCCAGACAGGTTCGGACAACACCCATATCAACGGGATACCGGCAGCGCGGGCGGCAGGTATCAGTACCGGCCCGGTTACCGCCGAGGCTCCCGAAGAGGAGCCCTCAATACTGGAGAACGTCGGCGCCTACGCCATGCTCGGGGCATCCATGATGCTGCCCATCATCGGTCTGGCCCAGGAAATAAACGGCATTTTCAACCCCCCGATCAGCCAGGCCGCAGACCCGGGAACACAGCCTGCAAACCACGACAAGGCACAGTGCAGCAAGCACCCGCCAATGCCAGAGCAGTTCGTGGCGCAAGGATCGGACAAAGTCTTCATCAATGGCCAACCAGCCGCCAGGGTAGGCGACAAGACTACCTGCGACGGCCCTATCGGCATGACCTTCTCACCGAACGTGCGTATTGGCGGCGGTACGCTGACGGTGCGAGATATCCGCGATGGCAAAAGCGCGCTGGCGAAGGCCATCGGCTTGGTCGCTGGTATGCTCATCGCTCGCCGCGGACGTGTGCGTGCACGCCCCGGCAAAGCCCCCAAGCCTGGTTCGAAAATCCCGCGCTGCAAAGGGAGGCCGGTGGTGGTGTCAACGGGCAGCAAGCTGCTCGACGGCCCTGAGGATCACGATTTCACCGTGCCGGGGCTGCTGCCAATCGAATGGACTCGGCGCTACGACAGCAATGATATGCGCACTGAGGGGCTGCTGGGCAAAGGCTGGAGCCTGCCCTATGAGGCTGAAGTCCAACGGGTGGAACACCCTCAGGGCGGAGATCTGTGGATCTACGTCGATGAGGAAGGTACCCGGCTGGAGCTAGGCCGGCTGCAGGTGGGCAGCGCGTTCGTCAGCTCGATGGACGGCCTGGCATTTTTTCAGCAGGACTCTGGCATTACTGTGGTTGAAGACATCTATAGCGGTCGCTATCAGGTGTTCAGCGTTGACCCGCTCAACAAGCGGCGTTCCCGACTGGTACAACTCGGCGACCGCAACCTCAATCGTCTTGACCTTTTGCATGATGTTTCGGGCCGCCTCCAATATCTGGTTGATACCTTCGGCCGAACGGTTGTCGAGCTGTGCTACGACGCTGTCCATCCTCGCCGAGTTGCGCAGGTCAGGCGGGTTTATCTGCGCCCAGGCAACGAGTTCGATGTGCTCAGCCACGAGCCTCTGGTCACTTACGGCTACACCGCAAGCGGGCAGCTCAGCGAAGTCACTGACCGAGAGGGGCGATGTGTCAGGCGTTTCAGTTACACCGCTGAAGGCTACATGGCCAGTCAGACACTGCCGGCTGGCGGAGTCTTCCATTACCAGTGGCAGCGCTACCCGGTACTTTCCAGGCCCGCCCACGGAGAAAGCCTCAGCAACACCTCGATGCCGACCTTGCTCGAGACCCAACCAGATCATGAATGGAGAGTGGTGCGTCACTGGGGAGGCACAGGCGAGGAATACCATTTCGAGTACGATATTGCTACCGGCCATACACAAGTCACCGACAGTTTGGGACGGATAGAGCACTTCCTTTGGGGCGCCCAGTACGAGCTTTACGCCTACACCGACCCCAACGGAGACTGTTGGCGAGAAACCATCGAGAACGGTCAGCTTGTCGAGACACAGGACCCGCTGGGTAACACCTGGCGTTATAGCTATGACTCGATCGGCCGGATGGTGGCCAGTGAAGACCCGCTGGGGCGCACTCACACCTACCTCTACACCGAGCACTGGTCCTTGCCAACCAGCGTGACCGATGGCGCTGGCCGAACTCGCAGATACCAGTACGACCGCAAAGGCAACCTGACCTGCGAAACAGACCCGTTGGGCAGGCAGACACGCTATCAGCACGACGCACATGGCCGCGTCATCCGTATCACCGACCCGCTGGGCAAAATACGGCACCTGCAATGGAACGACCATGGTCAACTGCTGGCCTATCGCGATTGCTCGGGGATGCAGACCACCTACCGCTATGACGCACGCGGAAATCTGAAGCAAACAACAGATGCGCAGGGGGCAGTGACCCACTTCGATCACGACGGGTGCGCGAACCCGATCTCCATCCAGCACCCAGATGGTCGCGTCGAGCGCTACGTGTTCGACAGCTCAGGCCAGCTATCCAGGCATATCGACCCGGCTGGCCAGGCTACTCAATGGCAGTACGACAGTTGCGGGCGCCTGGTCAGCCGCACCGATGCAATGGGTTTGACCGTTCGATACACCTACGATGCCTACGGGCGCATGCGCCAGTTGAGCAACGAAAACAATGAGCACTACCATTTTGAATGGGACGCCCTTGATCGGCTGGTCGCGCAACAAAATCTCGATGGCAGCGGAACCAGTTATCGCTACGCGGCCAACGGTGAGCTGACGCAGCTACGCCACCCTCGCCAGATAAACGGGGAACAGGCGGCGCAGATACAGCATTATTGCAGGGATGCAGCAGGCCGCCTGGCAAGCAAACGTACCGCCGACGGGCTGACCGAATACCTCTATGATCACGCCGATAATCTGCTTTCAGTGCAATTCACCAGCCTGAAAGGCGAAGTGCAGCAGGTAGCTTTCAGCTACGACCCGCTGGATCGGATAATCAGCGAAACTGCCCAACTGGGTACGCTGCAACTGGAGCGCGATGAACTCGGCAACTTGCAGACGGTGATCCTCGACGACCTGCGGCGGATCAACTACCTGTATTACGGTTCTGGCCATCTGCACCAGATCAACCTCGACGGGCGAGTCATCAGCGACTTCGAGCGCAACGACTTGCACGCCGAAGTTCTGCGCAGCCAGGGACAGTTGGCTACTCGCACCCGCCATGACTTCGCCAATCGCATCGTGCAAAAGGCCATATACAACGCCGATGCCTCCAGCGCTTCGCTGGCGTTGTTGCAAAAAGACTACCAGTACGACGCGGGCGGGAACCTGGCCGCGGAGACACTGACGCCATTCCAGCCCTGCCCGCCAACCTCATCTGACAGGCTTTCGCAGTTGCCTGGCATGGCCGGCTTCACCTTGCCCTCGCAAACCACGCGGCGCTACGACCATGGGCCCACCGAGCGCCTGCATGCAGTCACATCCACCACCGCTGACAACCCAAGCCCGCGAGTGGAAATTCATGCCTATGACAAAGCCGGCAATCTGCTTGACGGTTATCAGGTCAATCGCACCGTAAGGCATGACCAGTTGCTCAGTCACGACGGCAAGCACTATCGCTATGACGGTTTTGGGCGCCTGGTCGAGAAGCGCTGCGCCAGCATGTTGACGCAGCGTTTCGAGTACGACGCAGAAGACCGCCTGACGCGGGTGCATCAACAGCGTGGCCCGATCAGCGAGAGGATCGAGTTCACCTACGACCCACTCGGTCGCCGCACCAGCAAGACCCTCTATCGCGAAGGGGTCGCCCAAGCGCTCAGCCACACGCAGTTTCAATGGCAGGGGCTCCGCCTGTTGCAGGAGATTACTGATAGTCGGGCGAGTGTGTACGTGTACACCGATGCTTACGGCCATGAACCGTTGGCGCGCATCGATGGTTGTGCCGGCGAGGAACGCCTGCGGTACTTCCACACCAATGTGGCCGGCCTGCCTGAGCAGCTCAGCACAGAGGATGGCGAAATTGTCTGGCAGTGCCAGTACAGCGCTTGGGGCGCCCCGCTGGATGAGCGACACAGCGCGGATGAGACCCAGCCGCAAAATCTACGCTACCAAGGGCAGTACCTGGACCGCGAGACGGGCCTGCACTACAACACGTTCCGCTACTTCGACCCGGACATCGGCCGCTTCACTCAGCCCGACCCCATAGGTTTGGCGGGCGGTACCAACCTCTATCGTTATGCGCCCAACGCATTGCTCTGGATCGATCCATTCGGCTGGATGCCATTCTGGAAACCACTCAAGCACGATGGCATGGGGCATCACCCGTTTCCTCGCGGGCACGCCGATGACCATGGTTTCTCCGAACTCTCGAGCAAGTGGGACTCACCCTCCTGGTACCCGAACGAGGTCGACGGCTCAGATAAAGTGCACGAGAATTTCCACAAGGCAATCGCCAAGGAGGGGGTACCGTTCTCGAGCAAGTTCAAAGGAACTACGGCAGACCTGCTGAGCAAGATCGACAAAGCGTATAAACCGTTCACTGAAAAGGGCTTCCTGAAGATTCCCCGGACTGGGCAAATTCTGGCCAAGGACGTGACCATTGGCGAAGCCTTCCGAAAAATCATCGGTTCCAGCAAAACACCAGGATGCGATCTATGAAGAACATCGCCAACATCACGCTGTACGCTCCCGGGATCGTGCTGTTCGACCCACACACCTTGCAGGCCTTCCTGCGCCGCATCGACTACCGCTCCAACGATGTATTTGATCTGTTCATCAATGATCAGGCGGTAGGCAACCAAGCCATCGTCGAGGGAGTGATCTTCCCCATCTACCAAATTCCAGATGATGACTATGCGGTATTCGTAGACGATGCTGGCACCTTGGCCACAGGTGCCACCAGGCACCTCACCTACCACGGTGCACCGCTGCATATCACCTCAGGGGTACTGATTGTGGCCGACCTCGGGGCACTCATGGCTTGGGACCCGCAGTTTTTCACAAATTACCTCGCCAACTATGAGGACCGGCTGAAGAACAATGATTACCTTGAAGTTGCCCCAGGCAATTACCTGGTCGACATCAGTGGCTACAGCGGGCTAGGGGCGCCGCTGCATCCATTCGGCTACGGCCTGCACTTCAAGCCGGTGCAGCAATTGCCCGCAACCCTGCCCCGTGAAGATTTCGACTTCTCGCTGGAAAGCGTAATGCCCCACATGGGCTGATCGACGTGCAGTGCCAGGCTCTGTCTGAAGTGTATCTGCACTCGCCCGTACGGCGTTGAAACGGGGCTCGGAATGCTCATGTACTCCAATACAGTCGAGCACGACCCCGGCCGTGCCTTGCCCCGTCTCGCCTTGTCTGGCCTTCGCGCAGACATATTTCAGACAGACCCTAGCGCCGGGCAAGCTCCACCTGGCCGCCGCTGATCCGCGCTGCCCACACCGGCAGCGCCTGTTGCGGGTCCTCATGGCAACGCCCGCTGTCCAGGCAGAAGTGCTGTTTGTACAGCGGCGCGGCCACCACCAGCTCACCTTGTACCGAGCCAACCAAGCCACGCCCGATGATGTTGGCCCCCGAGCGCGGGTCGCGGTTGCCGACGGCAAACAGCTCACCGCCCTGCCCCGGCAGGTAGAACAGCGCCACCTGCTGGCCTTCGTGCCAGACCACCACCCCGGAATCGGCGACCAGATCAGCCGCAGTGCACACGGCTTGCCAGTTGCTTTGCGTCTTTACAGCAGCATTGGAAAGGTTCATCACACAGCCTCCTCATGGGTCGGGATCAGGTGCAGCGCGCCGGCCGGGCGGCGTTGGCCGCGTTCGCGGACAAAGTGCACGTCGGGGTCGGGGCGTTCGTCGTTGACGAAGGTGCGGAAACGCTTGAGTTTTTCCGGGTCGCTCAGGGCGTTGGCCCATTCGCATTCATACTGCTCGACCACATGCTGCATCTGCGCTTCAAGCTCGGCAGCAATGCCGAGGCTGTCGTCCAGCACCACCTGCTTGAGGTAGTCCAGGCCGCCTTCGAGGTTCTCGCGCCATACCGAGGTGCGCTGCAGCTTGTCAGCGGTACGGATGTAGAACATCAGCACACGGTCGATCAGGCGCACCAGGGTTTCGTCGTCAAGGTCGGTGGCGAACAGCTCGGCGTGGCGCGGGCGCATACCGCCGTTGCCGCACACGTAGAGGTTCCAGCCCTTGTCGGTTGCAATCACGCCGATGTCTTTGCTTTGCGCTTCGGCGCATTCGCGGGTGCAGCCCGATACCGCGAACTTGAGCTTGTGCGGCGAGCGCAGGCCCTTGTAGCGGTCTTCCAGGCGCAGCGCCATGGCCACGCTGTCCTGCACGCCATAGCGGCACCAGGTGCTGCCGACGCAGGACTTTACCGTGCGGGTGGACTTGCCGTAGGCGTGGCCGGTTTCGAAGCCAGCCTCGATCAGCTCGCCCCAGATCAGCGGCAGTTCGTGCAACTGGGCGCCGAACAGGTCGATGCGCTGGCCGCCGGTGATCTTGGTGTAGAGGTCGTATTTTTTTGCCACCTGGCCGATGACGATAAGTTTTTCCGGGGTGATTTCGCCACCAGGAATGCGCGGCACCACTGAGTAGGTGCCGTTTTTCTGCATGTTGGCCATGAAGGTGTCGTTGGTGTCCTGCAGCGGCACAAGCGCCGGGTCCATGATCGGCTGGTTCCAGCACGAGGCCAGAATGTTGCCCACTGCCGGCTTGCACAGGTCACACCCAACATGGCCCTTGCCGTGGCGTTGCAGCAGGTCGGCGAAGGTGCGAATGCCCTCTACCCGCACCAGCGCGTAAAGCTCCTGGCGGGTGTAGGCGAAGTGCTCGCACAGGCTCTTGTCCACGGCCACCCCGCGGGCGCTGAGCTCGTGCTCGACCACCTGCTTGAGCAGCGCCGAGCAACCACCGCAACCACTGGCAGCCTTGGTGCAAGCCTTGACCGAACCCAGGTCTGCACAGCCCCCGTCGATGGCGGCGCACACCGCGCCCTTGCTGACGTTGTGGCACGAGCAAATGGTCGCGCTGTCGGGCAACGCATCGGCGCCAAGCGCTGGCGCACCTGCGCCTTGCGGCAGAATCAACGCCGCAGGGTCGGCCGGCAGCTTGATGCCGTTCTGGGCGTACTGCAGCAGGGTGTCGTAATAGCTGTTGTCGCCCACCAGCACCGCACCAATCACATGCTTGCCGCTGGCATCGACCACCAGGCGCCGGTACGAAGCGTTGGCTTCATCGATGAAGCGGTAGCTGCGCGCACCCGGCGTGGCACCATGGGCATCGCCGATGGAGCCGACGTCGACGCCCAGCAGCTTGAGTTTGGTCGACATGTCGGCACCGGTGAACGCCGGGGCTGCCTCGCCCATCAGCAACGCCGCAAGGTTACGGGCCATGGCATAGCCCGGCGCAACCAGGCCGAAAACGCTGCCGTTCCACGAGGCGCACTCGCCGATGGCGAAGATCTGCGGGTCGCTGCTGGTGCAGTGGTTGTCGATCACCACCCCGCCACGGGGGGCGACTTCCAGGCCGCAGGCACGGGCCAGGGCGTCCTGGGGGCGGATGCCGGCCGAGAACACCACAAGGTCGGTTTCCAGGTGTTCGCCGCCGTCGAAGTTCATGCGGTAGCGGTAGTGCTCGCCGGCGCTGATCGACTGGGTAGCGCGGGACAAGTGCACGCCCACGCCCAGCGCTTCGATCTGCGCTTTCAGGGCGGCGCCGCCATCAATGTCGAGCTGCACCGGCATCAGCCGTGGGGCGAACTCCACCACATGGGCTTGCAGGCCGAGGGATTTCAGCGCATTGGCCGCCTCCAGCCCCAGCAGCCCACCGCCGACCACCACGCCACGGCGCGCCGAGCTTGCGGCAGCGCGGATGGCGTCCAAGTCATCGAGGGTGCGGTAGACCAGGCGCGCATCGCCCGCCGAACCTTCAACCGGTGGCACGAACGGGTAGGAACCGGTGGCCAGTACCAACTGCGCATAGCCGTAGCGGCCCTGGGCGGTGACCACTTCGCGGCGCTCGCGGTCGATTTCCAGCACCGCCTCGCCCAGGTGCAGGTGCACGCCGTTGTCGCCATAGAACGCCTGGTCGCACAGGGCCAGGGTTTCGGCGCAACTGCCGGCAAAGTATTCGGAGAGGTGCACACGGTCGTAGGCGCGCTGGCGCTCTTCGCCGAACACATGCAGCTCGAAGCGCTCAAGCGCACCGCGTGCGACCAGTTGTTCGACACAGTGGTGGCCAACCATGCCGTTGCCGACAATGACCAGTCGTTCTCTGGGTGCGCCGTTCGCTGTTGCCTTCATAGCCGATCCTCGATCACGGAAAACAAAAAAGGCGCCTGGAGCTAAAGCTCCAGGCGCCTTTGCCTGTACTCATCAGTGTGTGCCCGTGGATGATCGCCGTTGATCAGCGGGGCTGTTGTGCAAAGGTCAAAGCAGGGACTGTGCCAAACCTTGCAAGCGCGGTCTCTGTAGGAGCGGCCTTGTGTCGCGAAAGGGGTGCGAAGCAGCCCCAGCCCTATGAGCGTGGTGCGCGTATCCTGGGGGCGCTTCGCCCCCCTTTCGCGACACAAGGCCGCTCCTACACCATCAAAGCAACTTCCGCGCAGCCGTTGAACCACGCCGAAAACGAACCAACCCAGTGCAACGCTCACCACTCTGGTGCACTCAATACACATCCCGGCGATAACGCTTGTCGCGCCCCAGCGCCTCGACATAAGCGCCCGCCGCAGCGTCATCCATGCCGCCATGCGTGGCCACCAACTGGCGCAGCGCGCTATCGACGTCCCTGGCCATGCGCTGGGCGTCGCCGCACACATACACCACCGCCCCCGCCTGCAACCATTGCCATAGCTCGGCGCCATGCTCCAGCAGGCGGTGCTGCACATAGATCTTCTCGGCCTGATCACGGGAAAACGCCGTGCTCAGGCGCAGGTGCCCACTGGCCTCCCAGGCCTGCAACTGGTCGCGGTAGTAGAAGTCGCAGGCCGCTTGCTGCTCGCCGAAAAACAGCCAGTTGCGCCCGCTGGCCCCGCGCACTTCACGCTCTTCGAGAAAACCGCGAAACGGCGCGATGCCTGTGCCGGGGCCGATCATGATGATCGGCGTGGCGTCGTCGTCAGGAAGATGAAAATGCTTGGAGGGCTGCGCAAAAATCGCCACATCAAGCGCACCGGCACGGTCGGCCAGAAACGTCGAGCACACCCCTTTGCGCGCGCCATAGCGCACCGTCGAGGTAGTCAGGTGCACCTGGCCTGGATGCGCAGCAGGGCTTGAGCTGATCGAATACAGGCGCGGCTGCAACGGTTTCAGCAGGTCCAGCCAGGTGTCCAGCGCCAGCTGCTGGGGGAAGGCGCGCAGCACATCGGCCAGTTGCCGGCCCCAGAGCCAAGCCTTGAGTTCGCCAGGCTCAAGGCCCGCCAGGTCTGCGCTGGTTTGGCTGAACACGTCCAACTGCGCGGGCGTCACCCGAGTGATATCCAGATGGCGCGCCAATGCGTAGGCAAGCGTCATCGGCGGCTGGCTCTTGAGCTGCACCTGGGTGGTGCCATCGAGCTGCATCAGCGCCAGCACCTCATCGACCAGTGCCGGGCAGTTGCGCGGCCATACGCCCAAGGCATCGCCGGGCTGATAGGTGAGGCCGCTGCCGCTGAGGTCGAACACGATCTGCCGGGTTTCCTTGCTGGAGCCGGGGCCGCTGAGCAGCCGATTTTCCAGCAGCGGAGCCCGCCATGGCTGTCGGCGGCTGTGGCCGTCAGCCAGCGGCGCGGCCTCGGCAAGCGGTGCAGCGCTGCCCAGCTGTGCCAGCAGCCTGGCCAGCCAGTTGTCGAAGGCTTCGTCGAAGTCCGGTTCGCAATCGACCCGGTCCAGCAAGCGGTGGGCGCCGAGTTCGGCCAAGCGCTGGTCGAGCTTGCGCCCAAAGCCGCAAAACTGGCCGTAGCTCGAATCGCCAAGGGCCAGCACCGCATAGGGCAGCGCGGCGCAGTGCATGCCCTGCTCGCCTTGCAGGGCGTGCCAGAACGCCGCGCCGCTGTCCGGGGCGTCGCCATCGCCGAAGGTACTGGCGATCAGCAGCACGCTGGCGGCGCCCGCCAACTGCTGGGGGCTCACCGCTTCCATGCAGCTCAGCTCAACGGCAAGCCCGGCGCTGCGCAGGCGCTCGGCGCAGCTTTGGGCCAACGCTTCGCCGTTGCCGGTCTGAGAAGCCCAGAGCACGCGGTGGCGCGGCGCTTGCGCAAGTGCAGGCTCGGGTGGCGCTGCAAGGTCCAGCTCGACCGCCTCGATACGCTCCCCCGCCACACGTTCCAGCGCCACCGCGCAGTGCTTGAACGCCGGCTGCAACGAGGTGGGGTCCACCGCATCGCAGGTAACGGCGTTGATTGCCAGTTGCTCGCCATACAGGTCGTTCCAGTGGAACGGCGCAAAGCAGCTGCCGGGCAGTACCCGGTCGCTCAGCCTGGCCGGCAGCAGCGCCTGGCCACGCCGCGAGCGAATCGCCACCTGGTCCTTGTTGGCAATGCCCAGGCGCTGGGCGTCGTCGGGATGAATCTCGACAAAAGGCCCAGGGTCGAGCTTGTTCAGGCTCGCCACCTTGCCGGTCTTGGTCAGGGTGTGCCACTGGTGCTGCACACGCCCGGTGTTGAGCACGAACGGGAAGTCCGGGTCGGGCAGTTCGGCAGGTGGCAGCCAGGGCCTGGCGAAAAAGCGCGCCTTGCCGCTGGCAGTGGGAAACGCCAGCGCAGGCACCTGGCCGTTGGCGCCGCGCAACAGCGGCTGGCTGATGCCATCGTTGCGGTAGCGCTGCGGGCTGCGGTGATCGGCCCGCCCCGGTGCGCTGGGCCACTGCTGCGGGCGCTCGCGCAGTTGGCGGTAGCCGATGCCGCGCAGGTCGTAGCCGGTGGCGGGGTTGCAGAAACGGCGGATTTCCTCGAATACCGACTCGGCATCGGGGTAGTCGAACGCATGCCCGTAGCCCAAGGCGCAGGCGATGCGGGCGATGATGCGCCAGTCTTCCAGGCTCTGCCCCGGCGGCTCGACGGCGCGCGGCATCAGCGTCAGGTTACGCTCGCTGTTGATCATCACGCCCTCCCCTTCTGCCCACAGTGCAGCGGGCAGCAGAATGTCGGCGTAGCGGTTGCTTTCAGTGTCCAGAAACGCATCCTGGCTGATCACCAATTGCGCCTGGGCCAGGCCGTCGATCACCTGCTGGCGGTTGGCGACGCTGGCCACCGGGTTGCTGCAGATAATCCAGCAGGCTTTGACCTCACCGCTTTTCATCTGCTCGAACAGCGCCACCGTGCCTTCACCGCCTTCGCTGCGCAACGTGCCCGGCGCCAATTGCCACTGCTGCTCGACGAAGGCGCGGTCGGCGGCCACCTGCGCCGAGCGCTGCCCCGGCAGCCCGGGGCCCATGTAACCCATCTCGCGCCCGCCCATGGCGTTGGGCTGGCCGGTCAGCGAAAACGGCCCGCTGCCGGGGCGGCAGATGGCGCCGGTGGCCAGGTGCAGGTTGCACAATGCGTTGCTGTGCCAAGTGCCGTGGATGCTCTGGTTCAGGCCCATGGTCCAGCAGCTCATCCAGTCACCGGCCTCGCCGATCAGCCGCGCGGCCTGATGGATGGCGGCAGGCTCAAGGCCGGTGATGGCCGCCACGCGCTCGGGGGTGTAGTCGGCCAGAAACGCCGGCATCTGCGCCCAGTCTTCGGTGTGCTGGGTGATGAACGCCGGGTCGGTATGGCCGTTGACGTGCAACAGGTGCAGCAGGCCATTGAGCAGCGCCATGTCGGTGCCTGGGCGCAGTTGCAGGAACAGGTCGGCCTTGTCGGCAGTCGCACTACGCCGAGGGTCGACAACGATCAGCCGGGCGCCGGCCTTGAGCCGGTCGAGCAGGCGCAGAAAGAGGATCGGGTGACAGTCGGCCATATTCGCGCCGATCACCAGAAACACCTCGGCACGCTCGAAGTCCTGGTAGCTGCCGGGCGGGCCGTCGGCGCCCAGCGACTGCTTATAGCCGCTGCCGGCGCTGGCCATGCACAGGCGCGAGTTGGACTCGATGTGCCGGGTGCGGATGTAGCCCTTGGCTAGTTTGTTGGCCAGGTACTGCGCCTCCAGCGACATCTGCCCGGACACATACAGCGCCACGGCGTCGGCGCCATGCTGGTCGATGATCGCCCGCAGCCGCGCTGCCGCGTCTTCGATGGCGGCATCCATGCCGGTACGCACCGGCGGCTGCTGGCGCCGGCGGCGCACATAGGCGTGGGCCATGCGTCCGACCTCGAGCGGCACATGGGCAGTGAGGCCCTTGGTGCACAGCCGCCCGAAGTTGCTGGGGTGCTGCTTGTCGCCGCTAACCTTGACCACCCTGCCTTCGCGCACGCTCATGACAATGCCGCACCCTACGCCGCAATACGGGCAAACGCTGCGCACCTCGCTGCTGCTCATCGGCGATCTCCTGCTGATGAAACGCCAAAGGCGCCGGCTGCCGCGCCTGCACAAGCAAGCGAAGCAACACGGCGCCTTCGTCGTGATGAAAAAGCGGCCATCGACGTTGATGGCCTGGATGCAGGAGTCACAGCAAAAGCCGGGCCAGCCCAGAGGGGCTGACTCTGTGGGAGATTCCATGGTTCTGCGCAAGCCTGTGCTGGCCTCATCGCAGGCTGTCGCCAGCTCCCACAGAGACCGCGCACAGTCGCAATATTGAGGCATTGCCCAGCCCCTGTGCGAGCTGGCAACAGCCTGCGATGGGGCGCGCAGCGGCCCCAAAACTGCACACGCCCGCACCGGGGTGTGGCACAGCACATGCACAAGAGGATATGATCCGTATACGTTTCATATACAGGTACAACCCGCCATGGGCATCGTCAAGATCTGCGACACCCTCCACGAAGACCTGCGCGTGGCCAGCGCTGCCCTGTCGCGCTCGATCAACGCCCAGGCCGAGCACTGGATTCGCCTCGGCATGCTCGCCGAGCTGCACCCGCAAGCCACCTACCAGGACCTGCTGCGCCAGTTGCTGCGCCAGGAGCAAGCCAACCTCAAGGAACTGCTGCAATGAGCCAGGTCATTCTCAAGGACGCCGCGCAACTGGCCCTGATGCGCCGTGCCGGGCAGTTGCTGGCGCAGGTGTTCGAGCACCTGGACGGGTTCATCGGCCCAGGCGTGACCACCCTGCAGATCAATGACCGCGCCGAAGCGTTCATCGTCGAGCAGCTCAAGGCACGCCCGGCGAGCAAGGGCCAGTACGGCTTTCCCTATGCGCTGAATACCTCGGTCGACCACGTGGTCTGCCACGGCATGCCAAAGGTTGACGAGGTGCTCGCCGAAGGCTCGATCGTCAACGTCGACATCACCCTGGAGCAAGGCGGCTACATTGCAGACTCATCGAAGATGTACTGCATCGGCGCTATCAGCGAAGACGCTCGGCGGCTGGTCGACACCACCTATGAGGCGCTGTTCAAGGGTATCGCCCAGGTGCGCCCCGGGGCGACTCTGGGCGATATCGGCCACGCCATCCAGGCCCATGCCGAGGCCGCAGGCTACAGCGTGGTGCGTGAGTACTGCGGGCATGGCATCGGCCAGCAGATGCACGAAGCGCCCGAAGTGCTGCACTACGGCCAGCGTGGGTTGGGCCTTACCTTGCAGCCGGGGATGGTGTTTACCATCGAGCCGATGATCAACCAGGGCGGGCGCGGCACCCGCACCCTGCGCGACGGCTGGACGGTGATCACCCGCGACCATTGCCTGTCGGCGCAGTGGGAGCATACGGTGGCGGTGACCGAGAGCGGGTGCGAAGTATTGACCTTGCGCGCCGAAGAACGGGCAAGGTTGGGCTGAACTGCCGAGTGATCCCGCAGTCGCAGCTGAGCGCGGTTTTCTGTAGGAGCGGCCTCGTGTCGCGAAAGGGCTGCGTAGCAGCCCCTGCGATATCAGGATGGTGCGCAAATGCTGGGTGCGCTTCGCACCCCATTCGCGACACAAGGCCGCTCCTACACAATCAAAAGCGAGGCCGGTAAAGGCGTGCGCCACCCCGCAAACCCCGCACCCGACATTTATCTTGCCCCGGCCATTGCTTTACAATCCGCGCCATTTCCCGCGCCTCAAGGACCCTGTTCATGGAAGACTCCGCGCAGAACTGGCTGCACGCGCTTTCAGCACCCATGGCCGCGCTCAACGGCGCCAGCTATACCGCCCCGCAATACTACGAAGGCAAGGACGAGACCGACCTTGAACGCTGGTGGGGCATCGCCAACCGCGCGCAGTTGCTCGACATGCTGGGCATGGCCGACACCGGCCACGCCACCGAACTCAGCGGCGCCTACTGGCAATACCAACGCTGCCTGCCCAGCCAGTGGCAGGCACTGCTCGATACCCTTACCCCGCGCCAGCGCATCCTTCACGAGTATGCCGCGCGCACCTACCCCGACTGCGGGCCGGGCGGCACCCGTGCCTGGGACCTGGGGCGCATGGGCTTTTTGCTGCGCGCCGGGGTCAAGAAGGGTTTCGTGACCCTGGACGAAAGCCTCTACCTGCACTACCGCTTGGCCCTGCGCGCGCGCCACTACTACAACCGCTGGCGCAGCTACCAGGCCGGCTACCTGTTCGGCAAGGCGCTGTGGAACGTCGGCGACTCCAGCGACGACACCCTGGCCGCCAACCTCGAACGCCAAGGCAACGAGCACTGGAACCGCTGCATCCAGCTCAACCTGCGCATGGGCGCGCTTGACCTGTTTGCCAGCCTGCCGTGGGATCTGGACATACCCGAGCCACCCCGCCCCGACACCCTGGAAGAGGACTGCTGGTCATGAGTTGCTGGATTCGTCTGGGCATCGAGCCAACCCAGGACCTCGATGCCATCCGCCTGGCCTACCGTGGCCGGCTGCCGGCGCACCACCCGGAAACCGACCCGGAGGGCTTCCAGGCCCTGCGCGAAGCCTACGAGCAAGCCCTGCGCCTGGCCCGCGAAGACGATCTCGACCCGGATCCTGAAACCCACCACGAGCCGCCGCCGCCCCACCCGGCGCTGCAGCGCTTCTATACGATCCTCGAAGAACCGAGCCTGCGTTTCGACCCACCGGTGTGGCAGGCCTACATCGCCGAGCTGGACGAGCTGCCGCTCAACGAGCTGGACGACATCAGCAAGCCCCTGTTGCATGCCTTGTACGACTCCGGCCCCCTGTCGCACAACTGCGTCAACCTGCTGGCCAAGCGCATGGCCTGGGCGGACCAGTTGCTGCGCCTGGACAACCCGCAGCAGATCGAAGCTCTGCTCAACCGCTTCGAACAGCCCGACCCGTTCGACACCGGGTTGATGCGCGACTGGCCACCCGCGGCGCAAATGGAAACCCTGTGGTATTTCCGAAGCCTCGAATACACCTACCAGCAGCGCCCGTTGTTCGAGTACGCCGATTTCGTCAGCACGCATACCTGCCTGGCGATCCCGGACGACCCAGTGCTCATCCAGCGGCTGACCGAGCAGTTCTGCCATGCCGCGATTCCCAACCAGACGTTCTATGCGCAACTGCAGGCGCGCCAGGAGCAAGGCGAAGACAACGCCGACCTGCTCTACATGCTTGCCACCCAGGCCAATGCCTTGGGCGCCGAAGAGCAAGCGCTGGAATGCTGGCTGCGCCTGTATCGAGAGTACCAACACCCGCAAGCCGAGCGCTGGCTGCTGGAGCTGTGCGCGCATCATCAGCCGCAGCGCCTGCCATTGCTAATTCAGGCGTTCGACCGCCTGAGCAACCCGGACAGCTGGCCAGCAGAGCTTGACGACGCTGCGCACCTCTGGGGCAGCCCCGGGCAGACGCCGCAAACCCTGTCGCGCTGGGCGGAGGCTTCGCACCGGCAGTTGGGTGGCATCGCCGCGACCTTCATCGACTGGCGGCTGGACGGCGACGACGAACTGCCGCTGCTGGCCTGGCTGCTGCAAATCCAGGACGACAGCGAACTGCACCGCCTGTACTGGCAGGCCTGGGCCCTGCAGCGCGGCGAAAGCGGCTTGCTGCGCCTGATACTCGAACAGCGCCCAAGCGACGACCCGCTGGACGGTTTGATCATCGAAGGCTTCCAGCGCCAGGCCGCGCAACAACTGCACTGGCTTGAGCACAATCCCGTTGCCCTGGCGCTGGCAGAGTATTGCCGGGACACCCAGCCGGGTGCCGAAATGCCTGACGGCCTGCTTGAAGATTCCGTACGCTCGGCGTGCCGCGAATGGCTGCGGCGCATGCGCCAGTATTCGGCCCAGGCGGTGTACGAGCTCAACCGCCACTTCGACATGCCGCGCATGTTCACCGTGCCATTTGCCATGAAGTTGCAGGGCCAAATGGCCGAAGATGGCGTGACCCTGCCGCCGATGCCTGAAGGCGACGCGCTGTGGCAATGGCACCGCCAGCAGTTGTTCATGCTCGCCACCCTCGACCAGCCGACCCGCTGGCTGGCCATGATCGACCCAGCCCTGCCGGGCCAGTTGCAGTACACGCCGGAGCATCAGTTTGCGGCCACCCACAACCTGTTGCTGAACCATCAGGGCGGCGGATTGCTCGGCAGCCTGGACCGCAGCGATGCCGCACAGGCCACCCTTGCCACCCGCCTGTCGACCCTGCAGCGCGCCTTGGAAAGCGAGCGCCTGCCACAGGCCGAGCTGCTGGCCGACTGCCTGGACAATGACGACGGCCGCCTGCTCGAAGACAATGCGCTGGGTTACCTGCTGCTGTGCGCAGCGCTGTACCACGACCGCTCGCTGGACGAAGAGCGGCGCACGCGCCTGCGCAATCGCCTTGAAGCGGTCGATCTGCATGGCGCCTGGTTCGACCCTTGGCGGCGCGACCTGGTCAACGGCAAGCTGCGCACCCCACCGGCCGCGGCGCTGCGTGAGTACAGCCTGGACAAGACGCAGGTCGACGGGCTGACAGATGCCCTGGAACACTTGCTGGTGCAGTGCACCCTGCCCAGCACCCGCGCCTTGCGTGCACTGCAAAAGGTCAAGGACGACCCGAACCAGGACCCAGGGCTGCGCTGCGCGGCCATGGCCGTGCTGTCCTGGGGCGAGCGCATGCTCAACAACGACCCGCTACAGCCGCAACCTGCACCTTGGGCATTCTGGAAGCTCAAGAGCCGGCTGAACCGCACAGGCTACAGCCTGCACCTGCTGGCGGTGGTGTTGAGTGGCGTGTTGATGCTGCAGTCACCGTGGATGATGGCGACCATGTCCGTGGTGCTGGTGCTGGCAATGGTCAGCGGCACACTGCGCCGCCTGCGCGACCTGGGCCGCGGGGTGCCGTCGCTGCTGTTGCTGCTGGCGCTGAGCCGTGTTGTGCCGTTCCTGCCGCTGTTGCTGCTGGTGGCCCCCGGCGACAAGCTGCCGAACCGCTACGGCCCGCCGCCGGGTGTTGCCGACCCGTTGCAAGGCGGCCTGCAGGCCACCTTGCGCCGCATCAACGGTCAGTAACGCAGGTCGTCGAGCGCCCGGCTCAAGGCCTGGCGCTCGCGGTTGATATCAGTGGCCTGCTGGCCTGCCAGCACCTGATTGAAGGCGTCCAGCCAGCTGCTGATCAACTCGCGCTCATCACCCAGGCTCTGCATCCAG
Source organism: Pseudomonas farsensis (assembly GCF_014268805.2). GTDB lineage: Bacteria > Pseudomonadota > Gammaproteobacteria > Pseudomonadales > Pseudomonadaceae > Aquipseudomonas > Aquipseudomonas farsensis. The sequence goes on along the minus strand of NZ_JABWRF020000001.1, from coordinate 695,767 downwards.
GCGCGCTCAAGACGCGCCAGCAGGGTGCGGTTGGGCAAGGTGTCGCGCGGGTGGATCTTCAGCTTGGCCAGCCGCTGTTCACTGGCCTGGCGCGCATCGGCGTCCAGCCCTGTGGGGCTGCGGTCAATGCTGTGGCTGTGTTTCTGGCCACTTTCAATGAAGGTCACGTCCACTTCCAGCAGGCCGTTGATGTCGTAGCTGAAGCGCACATCCAGCGACTGGATCTCACCGGTCGGGCGCAACGGCACATCGAAGCTGTCCACCAGAATGTTGTCGCGTACCCACGGGCGCTCGCCCTGGTAAACGGCGATGCGCACTTCTTTCTGCTCGGCATGGGTGCTGTAGAAACGCTGCACCTTGGAGGTCGGGATGATGGTGTTGCGCTCGATGATCGGCGAGAAAGCGCCGGTGACATCGCTGCCACGGGACGAGGCGATACCCAAGGTGTAAGGGCACACATCGGTCAGGATCAGCTCGTCGATGGCGGCGTCGCGCGCCTTGCAGGCTGCCTGGCTGGCGGCGCCGAGGGCGACGATGGTGTCTGGGTCGAGGTGACGGTATGGCAGGCGACCAAACAGCTTGGCCACCAGTTGCTGCACCTGCGGCATGCGTGTTGCGCCGCCCACCAGCACCAGGCTGTCCAGCTCGCGCGGGCTCAGCCGCGCATCGCGCAGGGCCTGTTCGATGGGGGCGCGGACCCGCGCCAGCAACGGCGCCCAGATCGACTGCAACTTGAGCTCGTCCACCGGCCATTCGCGGGGCTCGCCATCGCCGCTCCAGCGCAGCGTGGCACCGCTCTCGCCCAGCTCGCGCTTGAACTGCTCGAGCGCATCGGACAGGCTGGCCAGCGCCTGGGGCTGCATGGTTTCGGGCTTCAAGCCCCAATCGCGCATGCAGGCTTGCAGCAGCGCTTCGGTGAAGTCTTCACCGCCCAGGTAGTTGTCGCCGGTGGACGCATGTACTTCGATCAGCGGCAGCGCGTATTCCAGCACGGTCACATCGAAAGTGCCGCCGCCCAGGTCGAACACCAGCGTGCGCTCGCACTTCTGCTCGTGCAGGCCGTAGGCCATGGCGGCGGCGGTGGGTTCGTTGATCAGCCGCTGCACCTTGAGCCCGGCAAGTTCTGCCGCGAACACTGTGCGCTTGCGCTGCTCGTCGCTGAAATAGGCCGGCACCGAGATGACCGCCTCGCTGACCGGGCAACCGAGGTAGGCCTCGGCGTCCTGCTTCAGGGCACCGAGCACCAACGCCGACAGCTCTTCGGGGGAAAAACGGTGTTCGCCGAGGACGTACTGCTTGTCGCTGCCCATGAAACGTTTGAAGGCAGCCACAGTGCGCTCAGGATGGGTGGCCAGGCGGGCACGGGCGGCCTGGCCGACCAGAATGCTGCCGTCGTCATCGACGCTGACCACCGAAGGGGTCAGCACTTCACCCAAGGCGTTGGCGATCAGGCGCGCTTCGCCTTGCTGCCAGACGGCAATCAGGCTGTTGGTGGTACCCAGGTCGATACCCAGGAGCGGTGCGGCGGGAGTAGAGAAGCTGGCATCCTGCATGGTCGGTCTCTTGCTTGCGGAAAGACCCGGCGCTCGGCCTGCTGGCCACGGGCGGCGGACAGGGGGCATTCTGACAAAAAGCCAGACACAAAAAAAGCGACCCTAGGGTCGCTTTGTCTGTTGCTTCAAGGTGTTCAGTGGGCCTTGAAGCATAATATGGCGCGGCGGACGGGACTCGAACCCGCGACCCCCGGCGTGACAGGCCGGTATTCTAACCGACTGAACTACCGCCGCGCTATACATCGAGTGGTGGGTGATGACGGGATCGAACCGCCGACCCTCTGCTTGTAAGGCAGATGCTCTCCCGGCTGAGCTAATCACCCTTCGTCTCGGTGTGGCGCGCATTCTACGGACGACACCCCACCCTGGCAAGCACTTTTTTGAAATTATTTTGAATATTTTTCAAAGACCTAGCGCCACCCCCTTTTCTTCCTTAATAGCAGCTACTGGCCCAATGACAGGGTTGGCCTGGAACCTCTGCTCGGAGAATAATGCCCGCCTTATGCATTAAGGAGAGATTCACCCCATGTGGTTCAAGAACCTGCTGACCTACCGCCTGACCCAGGATGTCCCGTTCGAGCCTGAAGCACTGGAAACCGCCCTGGCCAGCAAGCCGGCCCGCCCCTGCGCCAGCCAGGAACTGACCACCTACGGTTTCGTCGCCCCGTTCGGCAAAGGCGAAGACGCACCCCTGGTGCACGTCAGCGGCGAGTTCCTGCTGATTGCGGCGCGTAAAGAAGAGCGCATCCTGCCCAGCAGCGTGGTCAACGATGCGGTGAAGGAAAAGGTCGAGGAGATTGAGGCCGAGCAAATGCGCAAGGTCTATAAAAAGGAGCGCGACCAGATCAAGGACGAGATCATCCAGGCCTTCCTGCCGCGCGCGTTCATCCGCCGCTCGATGATCTTCGCTGCCATCGCCCCGCGCCAGGGCCTGATCCTGGTCAACTCGGCCAGCGCCAAGCGCGCCGAAGACCTGCTGTCGACCCTGCGTGAAGTCATGGGCTCGCTACCCGTGCGCCCGGTCACCGTCAAAGTTGCGCCTGTTGCGACCATGACCGACTGGGTCAAGGCCCAGGCCCCTGCCGCCGACTTCTTCGTGCTCGATGAATGCGAGCTGCGCGACACCGCCGAAGACGGCGGCATTGTGCGCTGCAAGCGTCAGGACCTGACCGGCGAAGAGATCCAACTGCACCTGAGCACCGGCAAGGTGGTCACGCAACTGGCCCTGGCCTGGCAGGACAAGCTGTCGTTCGTGCTGGACGACAAAACCGTGATCAAGCGCTTGAAGTTCGAGGAGCTGCTGCAAGAGCAGGCCGAGCAGGATGGCGGCGACGAAGCGGCGCAGCAGTTCGATGCCAGCTTCCTGCTGATGATGATGACCTTCAAGGAATTCCTCCCGGCGCTTTTCGAGGCACTGGGTGGCGAGGATATTCCGCAAGGGGTCTGATCACGCCACGATTACCAAGGCGGGTGCTTGGGAGATGCCATGGTTTTGTGCACGCTTGTGGCGGCCTCATCGCAGGCCGTGCTCAACCGCAACATGGCTGGTTGGACCCAATCCTGTGGGAAATGATAGAGAGTCGTAGCGAGCGGGCTTGTCCCGCGTTGGGCTGCGCAGCAGCCCTGAAAACCCCGGGGCTGCTGCGCAGCCCAACGCGGGACAAGCCCGCTCGCCACAAAGCAGATCGCCACAAGGAGATATGTCTGGCGGGAACAGGTTTGTACAAAACCATGGAAGCTCCCACCTCAGCTAACCACCTGATCCACTACAAAACCTGAAAGGACCTGCCCAATGCGTGCCCTCGCCGCCCTGAGCCGCTTCGTCGGCAACACTTTCGCCCTGTGGGTGCTGGTGTTCGCCGTACTGGCCTTCCTTATGCCGCAATGGTTCATTGGCCTGAAGGTGGCCATTGTGCCGCTGCTGGGGCTGGTGATGTTCGGCATGGGCCTGACCCTCAAGCTCGACGACTTCGCCGCCCTCGCCCGCCAGCCGTGGCGGGTGGCGCTGGGGGTGGTCGCGCATTTTGTGATCATGCCAGGCATGGCCTGGCTGTTGTGCCAGTTGTTCCACCTGCCGCCTGAAATTGCCGTGGGCGTGATTCTGGTCGGCTGCTGCCCAAGCGGCACGGCCTCCAACGTCATGGTGTGGCTGTCCAAGGGCGACCTGGCCCTGGCGGTGGCCATCGCTGCGGTGACCACGCTACTGGCGCCGCTGCTGACCCCCGCGCTGATCTGGTTCCTCGCCTCGGCCTGGCTGCCGGTTTCGTTCATGGACATGTTCTGGTCGATCCTGCAGTTGGTCATGCTGCCCATCGTGCTCGGCGTACTCGCCCAGCGTCTGTTGGGGGCGCGGGTGCAGGCGGCGGTGCAAGTGCTGCCGCTGGTGTCGGTGGTGAGTATCGTGATGATCGTCTGCGCCGTGGTGGCAGCCAGCCAGGCGAAGATTGCCGAGTCCGGTCTGCTGATCATGGCGGTGGTGATACTGCACAACAGTTTTGGCTACTTGCTCGGCTACCTCACCGGCAAGTTCTGCAAGCTGCCGCTGGCGCAGCGCAAGTCGCTGGCACTGGAGGTGGGCATGCAAAACTCGGGGTTGGGGGCAGCATTGGCGGCGGCGCACTTCTCGCCGCTGGCGGCAGTGCCTAGCGCGCTGTTCAGCGTGTGGCACAACATCTCCGGGGCGCTGCTTTCTACCTGGTTCCGGCGGATGCAGGAGCCTGGGGCGCAAGTGGAACAGGCGGCGCCAGCCAAGGATTGAGGGTTGCCGTTGCGGCCTCATCGCAGGCTAGCGCCAGCTCCCACAGAGACCGCGCACAATCGCAATAATGAGGCCTGCCCCAGATTTCTGTGGGAGCTGGCGCTAGCCTGCGATGAGGCCGGAACAGGTTTACACCAAACCCCAGAATGTCCCTCATGGCGCCGGCTTGCCTGGCAAGCCACTAATCGGCACCATGGCACGCACAGTGAGGACGGCCTCACGACGCATCGCGTGACATTCGGGGACGGCCCCATCTCACTCTCGATGGAGGCTTAGCATGTCCTGGATCATCCTGTTTTTCGCCGGCCTGTTCGAGGTTGGCTGGGCCGTTGGCCTGAAGTACACCGACGGCTTCACCCGCCCACTCCCAACTGTACTCACCCTCGCCGCCATGGCGGTAAGCCTCGGCCTGCTCGGCCTTGCCGTGAAGGAACTGCCGCTGGGCACCGCCTACGCGGTGTGGACCGGCGTCGGCGCGGTGGGCACAGTCATCGCCGGGATCATCCTGTTCGGTGAATCCATGGCACTGGTACGGCTGGTCAGCGTTGCGCTGATCATCTGCGGCTTGATCGGCCTGAAGGTCAGCGCCAGCTGACCTTCATTACCCTCCTCGCTTAACGCACCTCGCCACGCAGCAGGCTCACCTGCTCGCGCAGCGTGCCTGGCTTGGCCATCTCGGCAGGGATGGCCTCGCCGGCCACCAGCGTTACCCGCGACCACAGGCGCCTGAACACACCCTTGTTCGGGTCACGGCTGAAGAAACTGCCCCACAAACCCTGCAACGCCAGCGGAATCACCGGCACCGGCGTGTCCTTGAGGATGCGGTTGACGCCGGCCTTGAACACGTCGATTTCACCGTCCGAACTCAACTTGCCCTCAGGGAAGATACACACCAGCTCACCGTCGGCCAGATACTGGGCAATCCGCTCGAAGGCGCGCTCGTACACCTTCGCGTCTTCACTGTGCCCGGCGATGGGAATGGCGCCAGCGGTGCGGAAGATGAAGTTCAGCACCGGCAGGTTGTAGATCTTGTAGTAGGTGACAAAGCGAATCGGCCGGCGGATCGCCCCGCCAATCAACAATGCATCGACGAACGACACATGGTTGCACACCAGCAACGCCGCGCCTTCATCTGGAATGCGCTGCAATTCGCGGTGTTCCACCCGATACATCGAGTGGCTGAGCAGCCAGATGAGAAAGCGCATGGTGAATTCCGGCACGATGCGGAATATATACGCATTGACCGCGACGTTGAGCAGCGACACCACCAGGAACAGCTGCGGGATGCTGAGCTCGACCACACTCATCAACACGATGGTAAACAACGCCGAAACCACCATGAACAGCGCATTGAGAATGTTGTTGGCGGCAATGACCCGCGCCCGCTCATGCTCGGCGGTGCGCGCCTGGATCAGCGCATACAGCGGCACGATATAAAAGCCGCCGAACACACCAAGGCCGACGATGGACAGCATGATCCACCACGCCTGGCTCATGCCCAGCAAGGCCAGCCAGTCGTGCGCCACCTCGGTGGTCGGCACATCACCGGAATGCCACCACCAGAGCAACCCGAACAGGGTCAGGCCGAACGAGCCGAACGGCACCAGGCCGATTTCGACCTTGCGCCCGCTCAGGCGCTCGCACAGCAACGAGCCGACCGCGATCCCCACCGAGAACAGCGTCAACACCAGCGTTACAACGGTTTCGTCGCCATGCAGCCAGTCCTTGGCGTAAGCCGGGATCTGCGTGAGGTAAATGGCGCCGACGAACCAGAACCACGAGTTGCCGACAATCGAGCGCGACACCGCGGGGGTTTGCCCCAGGCCCAGGCGCAGGGTGGCCCAGGATTGGGTGAAGATGTTCCAGTCCAGCTTCATCTGTGGCGCCACCGCCGCCGCACGCGGGATCCAGCGGCTGGCCAGGTAGCCCAGCACCGCCGTGCCGACCACACCGCCCGCCACCACCATGGCGTAACTGGCCGAGGACATCATCACACCGGCGCCAATGGTGCCGGCCAGGATTGCTAGAAAGGTGCCCATCTCGACAAGGCCGTTGCCGCCCACCAGCTCTTCTTCACGCAGGGCCTGGGGCAGGATCGAATACTTGACCGGCCCGAACAGCGCAGAATGGGTGCCCATGGCGAACAGCGCCACCAGCATCAGCACCAAGTGGCCCGTCACAAAGCCTGCGCCGCCAATGGCCATGATGGCGATCTCGGCGAGCTTGATGACGCGGATCAAACGGTCCTTGGCGAACTTCTCGCCGAACTGCCCGGCCAGCGCCGAGAACAGGAAGAACGGCAGGATGAACAGCAAGGCGCACAGGTTGACCCAGATCGAGCGGTCGCCTTCCAGGCTCAGCTTGTAGAGGATCGCCAGGATCAGCGACTGCTTGAACAGGTTGTCATTGAAAGCGCCCAGCGACTGGGTAATGAAGAACGGCAAGAAGCGCCGCTTGCCGAGCAGGGTGAATTGCGAGGGGTGACTCATCGTCCGTGTACCTGGTTGGGCTTTGTCATTGGAGGCACGCGAAGTGCGCAAAGCCACAAATCTGCACGGGAACGCCTGCCCAAGGCAACAGCCAATGCACAACCCGGCAAAAGTGATATCACTGCGACATCACCTTTTTACAATCTTTCGTTCAGATTTCGCGTACTCTGCCGACCATTCATATAGATGATTTGACCCAAGGCACATGCAGTGTGCCCCGCGCACGGAAAAGGAGCTCAACAGCAAATGTTCAGGTGGTTCGGCGATCTGAAGATCGCGCACAAACTCGCGGTTGGTTTCGGCCTGGTGCTCACCCTTGCCCTGGCGCAGTCGCTGGTGAGCTGGGACGGGCTGTCGAACCTGGTGCGGCGCAGCCAGGTGGTCAGCGCGGTATCGGGGGTGAACAACGCCTTGGGCGACCTGCGCGAGGCACGTCTGCGCCATGCCATGAGCAGCGGCGGCGAAGCTGAGAGCAAGGCACTGCAAGCGGCCATGGATGCGTTCAAGACGCCGCTGACGCAACTGCGCGCCGTGGTCCGTGCCCCGGAAAACCGCGAAATCCAGAGCAAGGCCGAACAGCACCTGCAAGCCTACGCTGCCAATCAGGCACTGAGCTTTGCCGCCTACCAGCAGATGCGCGAGGCGCAAAAGCAGATGGGCACCCTGGCCAGCACCGCCTTTGCAAGCCTGGACCAGATCGCCGAGCAGGTACGCAACCTGCCCGATGCCGAGCAGCGCTATGTGCGCAGCGAAGCCGTGCACCAGCTGCGGGAAAACCTGATCCTGCTGCGTTACCAGGTGCGCGGCTACACCAGCAACACCAACGCCGACACTGAAAAGCTGGTGAACACCCAGTTGGCCACAACCCTCAGCGACCTACCGACCCTGGTTGCACGCTTCAACGGCAGCTATGCCACACAAGTCGAGCAGTTGCAGGCCCAGGTGCGCGCCTACGCCGCTGCGGTCGAGACCTTCCGGGGCCAGGCCAGCAAGCTGGTCGAATACCGCGCCGCGATGGGCGCCGATATCGAAGGTTTGAACACCCAGCTCGGCCAGTTGCTCGACAACCAGGCCGCCTCGGTAGAGCACGACAGCCACTTCGCCAAGACCCTGCAGATCGTCACCACGCTGCTGGCGCTGGTGCTCGGCATCATCGCCGCGCTGACCATCGCCCGGCAGATCAGCCAACCGCTGCAGCGGGTGCTCAAGGCCATGGAGCAAGTGGCCGATGGCAACCTCGGCGAGCAGCCGGCCAGCCCGCGTCGCGATGAGCTGGGCCTGTTGCAGAACAGCCTGCGCGCCATGACCGCAAACCTGCGCGAGCTGATCAGCGGTGTGCGCGACGGTATCGGGCAGATCGCCAGCGCTACCGAAGAGTTGTCGGCGATCACCACCCAGACCAGCGCCGGGGCCAACAACCAGAAGATCGAGACCGACCAGGTGGCCACCGCCATGCAAGAGATGGCCGCCACCGTGCAGGAAGTGGCGCGCAATGCCGGCGAGGCTTCGGTGGCAGCCAGTGCCACCGACCAGGAAGCCCGCGAAGGCGACAGCGTCGTCACCCGCGCCGTGGCGCAAATCGACCGCCTGGCCAACCAAGTCGGCTCGACCAACACCGCCATGGATGCGCTGCGTAGCGAAAGCCTGCGTATCGGCAAGGTGATGGATGTGATCAAGGCGGTGGCCGAGCAGACCAACCTGCTGGCGCTCAACGCCGCCATCGAGGCTGCGCGCGCCGGTGAAGCCGGGCGTGGCTTTGCCGTGGTGGCCGATGAGGTGCGCGGGCTGGCCCAACGCACCCAGGCCTCCACCGCCGAAATCGAGTCGGCGATCAGCAGCCTTGAGCAAGGCACGCGCTCGGTCAGTGACCTGATGGAGGAAAGCCAGAGCCTGACCAGCAGCAGCGTGGCGCTGGTGCGCGAAGCCGGCTTGGCGCTGGAAGGCATTACCCGCCGGGTGTCGGCCATCGAGCTGATGAACCAGCAGATCGCCGCCGCTTCCGAGCAGCAGAGCGCAGTGGCCGAGCAGATCAGCCGCAGCGTGGTGACCGTGCGGGATATTTCCGAACAAACCGCCGAAGCCAGCCAGCAGACCTCGGTGTCCAGCGTCGAGCTGGCACGCCTGGGCGGTGATTTGCAGCAGATGATCAGCCGCTTCCGCTTCTGACGCTGCCTGTACCGGGGCTGGCGCGCAGCCCCGGTGTTACCGCCTGTTCTAGGCCGAAGCCTTGAGTGCCGTGTCCAGGTCTTCGATCAGGTCGCGATAGTCCTCGATCCCCACCGACAGCCGCAGCAGGTTCTCGCTGATGCCCATCACGCCCTTCTGCTCGGGGCTTAGCGAGTTGTGCGACATGGTCCAGGAGTGGTTGATCATGCTCTCCACCCCGCCCAGCGAATCTGCCAGCACAAAGATCTGCAGGCTTTCTACCAGCCGGTTGACCGCCGCCCGGTCGCCCTTGATCCGCAGCGTCACCACCGCACCGCCGGTGCGCATCTGCCGTTCGCACAGCGCGTGTTGCGGGTGGCTGGGCAGGCCTGGGTAGTAAACCTGCTCCACCTGCGGGTGGCTTTCAAGGAACTGCGCCACGCGCAGGGCGTTGGCGCTCTGGCGCTCCATACGCACATCGAGGGTCTTCAGCCCGCGCAGCGCCAGGTAGCAATCGAACGGCCCCTGCACCGCGCCCACGGCCATGCTGATATGGCGCAGGCGCTTGTACAGCGCCTCGTTGGCCGCCACCACCAGGCCGCCGGTAAGGTCGGAATGGCCGCCGATGTACTTGCTCGCCGAGTGCATCACCAGGTCCACACCCAGGGTGATCGGCTGCTGGTTCCACGGCGAGCAGAAGGTGTTGTCGATGCAGGTGAGGATGCCGCGGGCGCGGGCCAGGTCGCACAACGGCTTGATATCGACCAGGTGCAGCAACGGGTTGGTCGGCGACTCGATCCAGATCAGTTGCGTGTTCGGGCGGATGGCGGCGGCCACTGCATCCAGGTCGTTGAGGTCGACGTAGGTGGTGGTCAGGCCCGAGGTGCGCGCGCGGTAGTCTTCGAGCAAGCGGAAGGTGCCGCCATAGACGCCGTTCATCACCACCACATGGGCGTCTTTGTCGAGCAGTTCGAGCACCGTGGCGGTGGCACCCACGCCGGATGCGCAGGCCACTGCACCGACGCCCTCTTCCAGGGCTGCGACGCAGGTTTCGTAGGCGTGGCGGGTGGGGTTGGCGACCCGGCTGTAGGCGTATTCGGGGTGATCGTCCAGGCCGCGCTTGATGAACGAGCTGGAGGTCACGATAGCCGGAAAGATGGCGTTGTCGGCAACGCTGGACTGCTCGCCGGCGTGGATGGTGCGGGTGGCGAAATTGCGCGGCTTGTCGGACATGCTCAGGCTCGTGGAGTGTCGGGGGAAAGGCGTCACTATCTCATATCCGCCCGGCGCTGGCGCCTGCGGGGAAGCTCTTCTCGGCGAAGGTGCGCAGCCATTCCATCGGTTGCGGCAACCGGTTAATCTCGGGGTGACTTTTCTCCTTTCGAGCCAAAAAGCGCCATGGACATTTTCGACCAGCACATCCTCACCTTGCTCCAGCGCGATGCGTCGATGTCGCTCAAAGACCTGGCCGAAGCCGTCAACCTGTCGACCACCCCGTGCTGGAAACGGGTCAAGCGCCTGGAAGAGGAAGGCTACATTCGCAGCCGCGTCGCCCTGCTCGACCCGGAACGCCTCGGGCTGGGGCTGACGGTGTTCGTGCAGCTCAAGACCCAGCGCCATGACAGCGCGTGGCTGGCGCAATTCGCGGCGACCGTGACAGCCTTCGAGGAGGTGATGGAGGTGTACCGCATGTCCGGCGACTGGGACTACATGCTGCGGGTGGTAGTGGGCGACATCAAGGCCTACGACGACTTCTACAAAAGGCTGATTACCAGCACCGATGGGCTGTCGAACATCACCTCCAGCTTTGCCATGGAACAGATGAAGTACACCACGGCGTTGCCGGTGAATCGCTGAGCGGGCTTGCATAGTTTTCGCGCCCGTTGAGTAGGAGCGGCCTTGTGTCGCGAAAGGGCTGCGCAGCGGCCCCAGGATCTCGACCTCATGCACAATTGCCGGGGCCGCTGCGCAGCCCTTCGCGGCACAAGGCCGCTCCTACAAATTGACAGCACGCTGGCCAGCAGCCGTGATAGAGGGCGTCGATGATGCGGTCAGGCAAAGCAATTTGACGGGGCTGGCCACTAGGGATAGCTTGGACCGCATAGTCCAATGCCCTTCGAGCGCCAATGTGGAACAGCTTCCCGCCCTGATCGACGGTTTCAATCGCAAAGTCGACTACCTGCGGATGTCGGTGACCGACCGCTGTGATTTCCGTTGCGTCTACTGCATGGCCGAAGACATGCAATTTTTGCCGCGCCAGCAAATCCTCAGCCTCGAAGAGCTTTACCAGGTGGCCGAACGCTTCGTCGCCCTGGGTACCCGCAAAATCCGCCTGACCGGTGGCGAGCCCTTGGTGCGCCAAGGCATCGTCGAGCTGTGCGGGCGCATCGCCGCCCTGCCCGGCCTGCGTGAACTGTGCCTGACCAGCAATGGCTCGCAGCTCAGCCGCCTGGCGCAGCCGTTGTTCGATGCCGGGGTCACCCGCCTGAACATCAGCCTCGACAGCCTCGACCCCGAGCGCTTCCGCGCCCTGACCCGCACCGGCGACCTGGCCCAGGTGATCGCCGGTATCGACGCCGCGCGCGCTGCAGGCTTTCGCCGCACCAAACTCAACGCTGTGGTGCTCAAAGGCCGCAACGATGATGAAATCGTCGACCTGGTGCGCTTTGCCATCGAGCGCGAACTGGACATCACCTTTATCGAAGAAATGCCCCTTGGCGTCATCAGCGAGCACCAGCGCGACGAGTCGTATTGCTCAAGCGATGAGGTGCGCGCGCGCCTGGCCGAGCATTTCAGCCTGATCGAGTCGGCCGAATCCTCCCAGGGCCCGGCGCGCTACTGGCGTCTGGCCGAAGCACCGACCACCCGGGTTGGCTTCATCTCGCCGCACAGCCACAATTTTTGCGCCACCTGCAACCGCGTGCGCCTGACCGTCGAGGGCCGCTTGTTGCTGTGCCTGGGCAACGAGCATTCGGCAGACCTCAAGCAGGTGCTGCGCGAACACCCCGACGACCCGGCACGGCTCGAAAGCGCCATCCGCGATGCAATGCACTTGAAGCCCTACCGGCACCACTTCGAGGTCGGCGGCGAGGTGCAGATTCTGCGCTTCATGAACATGACCGGCGGCTGAGCCGTGATCGTCACGCCCCACACCGACATGCTGCGTGTGCTGTTCACCCTCAAAGGGTCGATCATCAAGCGCATCGCCCTGCGCTGCCTCGGGGTGACCTTGCTGGCAGCGCTGATCGTGCTGGTCGAGCGGCACTACCCCGCGCTGTTCTACCCGGTCAGCGCCACCCCGTTCACCCTGCTCGGCCTGTCGCTGTCGATTTTCATGAGCTTTCGCAACAACGCCTGCTACGACCGCTGGTGGGAAGGCCGCAAGGCCTGGGGCCAGATGATCGTCGAGGTGCGTTCGTTCACCCGCCAGAGCGTGGTGATTGCCGACGAACAGCTGCGCGGGCAACTGCTGCGCAGCCTGTGCGGCTTTGCCCACGCGCTGAACGCCAAACTGCGCAACGAAGACGAACTGCAGGCCGCCAAACCATGGCTGGACGATGCGCAATGCATCAGCGTGCACAATGTCTGCGACAGCATTCTGCGCGAGGTCGGCCGGCAGTGCGCGCAACTGCCCATCGGCGACCTGCGCTACACCCAGCTGGAGCAGCGCCTGAGCGGGCTGGCCCAGGTGCAGGCCACGTGCGAGCGGATCAAAGGCACGCCGCTGCCGTTCCCCTATACCCTGCTGCTGCACCGCACCATTTATATCTTCTGCCTGCTGCTACCATTTGCCCTGGCCGAGCCTCTTGGGTGGTTGGCGCCCTTGTTTACCACCTTGGTGAGCTACACCTTCTTTGGCCTGGATGCGATTGGCAACGAGCTGGAAGACCCGTTCGGGCGCGATGAAAACGACCTGCCGACCGATGCCATGGTGCGCACCATCGAACGTGACGTGCTGGCCGCGCTGGGGCACGAGCCGCTGCCGCCGGTGTGGGTGGCGGTGGAGCATGTGTTGAGTTGAACAGCGCCGTGCGGCAAACCTGACGATCACCGCAATGCCCCTGCGGCGATACGGCCAACGCCAGGGCGCCGGCTGCTCCATCCCATAGATATCCCGAACCAGCTGATCAATGCGCTCTATCGCGCCGGCCTGGAGTTGGTTAAGGTCAACCTACCCAGCACTTCCAGGCCGCACCATGGATATCAAGCAACTCAAGTTCCTTATCGCCCTCGACCAGACCCGCCACTTCGGCCAGGCGGCGGCGCTGTGCCACATCACCCAGCCGACACTGTCGATGCGCCTGCGTAACCTTGAGGAAGAACTGGACCTGGTGCTGGTCCAGCGCGGCCAGCGCTTCGAGGGTTTTACCGAAGCGGGAGAGCGCATTCTGGCCTGGGCGCGCACCCTGCTCGCCGCCCACGATGGGCTGCAGGCCGAGGCGGCCAGTTGCAGGGGCCAGGTGGTCGGCAGCCTGCGCCTGGGCACGGTGCCGCTGGCCAGTTTCAACCCCATGCAACTGCTGCTGCCGCTGCGCGAGAAATACCCGGGTTTGCAGTTTCAGCTCAGCTCCCACAGTACCGAGCAGATCATGGATGCGCTCAGCCGCAACCAGCTTGACCTAGGCATCTGCTACCTCGACCAGGTCAACGCCAGCTTCTTCGAGGTAATTGAACTGGGCACCACCACCATGGGCCTGCTGCACGATACCCGGCACTTTGCCTTCGACACTGAAAGCCTCAACTGGGACCAGCTCGGCGACTTGCCGTTGGGCCTGCTGAGCAAGGGCATGCACTACCGCCAGTCGCTGGACCTGAGTTTCCGCAGCCGCAGCCTTGCGCCCAACGCGGTGCTGGAAAGCGACTCGACCTTCCAACTGATCCAGGCCATCAATACCGGCGTGTGCTGCGCGATCATGCCGCTCAATTGCGGGCTCGAAGACTTGAGCGAGCACATGCGCATGCTGCCCATCCTCGATGCCACCATCCACAGCCCGGTGGGGCTGGTGCTGCGCCGCAGCGAGCCACGCTCGGCGCTGGCCGAGCAGTGCTTCGATGAGGCGCGGGCGCTGTTTGCGGGGGTATGAGCTCAAGCGCGCGCGATCAACTGCGGCCCCTGCCAGCCTCAGCGATAACGCTCAAGCCAATGCGCATACGGCGCCGGCAGCGTCCAGGAAGCTTTGTCGACACCCAGTTCCTTGGCGGCAACGTATGGCCAGTGCGGGTCGGCCAGGTGCGCGCGGCCTACCGACACCAGGTCTAGCTGGTTGGCCTGCAACGCGCCTTCAGCCAGTTGCGGCGTACCGAAGCCCCAGGCCGAGGTCACCGGCAGGCTTGCTTCACGGCGCACCCGTTCGGCAATCGGCCCCATGAACGCCGGGCCCCAAGGGATGTTGGTTTCAGGAATGGTAAAGCCGACGCTGACGCTGAGCAGGTCCAGGCCACCGGCCTTGAAGCGGCGCGCCAGGTCGATGGACTCTTGCAGGGTCTGCTCATCGCGCCCGTCATACTCCAGCACCCCAAACCGCGCAGTCAGCGGCAGATGCTCAGGCCAGACCTCACGCACCGCGGCGAGGGTTTCGAGCAGGAAGCGAATGCGGTTTTCGAAGCTGCCGCCGTAGGCGTCGGTGCGCTGGTTGGAGTGCTCGGAGAAGAAGCTCTGGCCCAGGTAGCCGTGGGCAAAGTGCAGCTCGATCCACTGGAAGCCGGCATCACGGGCGCGGCGCGCGCCGTCGACGAAGTCCTGCTTGACCCGGGCGATGTCATCCAGGGTCATTGCCCGTGGCACTTTCGGCAGGTTGGCACCAAAGGCAATTGCCGACGGTGCGATGGTTTCCCAACCGCGAGGGTCATCGGCGCCAATGTGGTCGTCACCTTCCCAAGGGCGGTTGGCGCTGGCCTTGCGCCCGGCGTGGGCGATCTGGATACCCGGCACCGAGCCGGCTGCCTTGATTGCCTGCACCACCGGCACGAAAGCCTGGGCGTGGGCGTCGCTCCAGATACCGGCGCAACCGGGGGTAATACGGCCTTCCGGTGCCACGGCCGTCGCCTCGACCACCACAAGACCAGCGCCACCACGGGCCAGGCCGGCCAGGTGCACATGGTGCCAGTCGTTGATCAGGCCATCTTCGGCCATGTACTGACACATCGGCGGGATCGCAATGCGGTTGCGCAGGGTCACATCTTTGAGGGTGTAGGGCTGGAACAATGCAGACATGGGAACTCCAGGGATGGGTTGAATACGATTGTTCGATCATATTCGAACTATGGCAATTTGGTAAACCCCGTTATCATGTGCGGCATGCGAGCCTATACCCACCCCTCCCCCGAACACCTCTCCCTGGAGCGCCTGCTCTACGCCTTGAGCGACCCCGTACGCCTGGACATCGTCCGACGCCTGGCAGGCGTTGCCGAAGCCAGCTGCGGCGAGCTGGACGGCGGCCGGCCGAAATCGAGCATGTCCCACCACTTCCGCGTGCTGCGTGAGGCGGGGCTGGTGTACACCCGCAACGTCGGCACCACGCACATGAACTCGCTGCGTAGCGATATTCTCGATGTGCGTTTTCCCGGTTTGCTTGAGTGTGTGTTGCGCCAGCACTGACGCTGCGCAGTCGTGTCTGGGCGCGATCACTGTTGGTGTAGGAGCGGCCTTGTGTCGCGAAGGGGCGCGCAGCGGCCCCAAAATCGCGGCCATACGCAAGATTGCCGGGGCCGCTGCGCGCCCCTTCGCGACACAAGGCCGCTCCTACACAAGCAAAAGCGAACCGGGAATCGCCCACAAAAAAGCCACGAGGCCGCCGCAGGCAGCACTCGTGGCTGGTGTTGCCGGGCGAACCCGGCAAGCGGTCTGGCTTACAGCGCCATGTCGTTGGCAGGCTTGCTTTCGACAGGTGCGCTTGGCGCAACGCTGGTGCCGACGCTCTGGTCGATGACCGGCGGTTTCTCCAGCTGCAGCACTTCAGCGGTGTAGTTCCACTCTTTCTGCGTAGCGGCTGCCGAATCATTGAGCTTGGTGCCATAGCTCGGCACGATCTCTTTGATCTTGGCTTGCCACTCTGGGGTAGCAACCTTTTCCTTGAACACAGTCTCAAGCACGTTGAGCATGATCGGGGCTGCGGTCGAGGCGCCTGGCGAGGCACCCAGCAGGCCAGCAATGGTACGGTCCTGGGACGCAACCACTTCGGTGCCCAGTTTCAGCACGCCGCCCTTCTCTTCGTCACGCTTGATGATCTGCACGCGCTGACCGGCCTGCCACAGGCGCCAGTCTTCTTTCTTGGCGTTCGGGAAGTAGGTGCGCAGGGCTTCGAAGCGGTCGTCATCCGACAGCATCAGCTGGCCAGCGAGGTATTCCACCAGCGGGTACTGCTCGACGCCGACCTTGGTCATAGGCCATACGTTGTGCATCGTGGTGCTGCTCAGCAGGTCCAGGTACGAGCCGTTCTTCAGGAACTTGGTCGAGAAGGTGGCGAATGGGCCAAACAGAATCACGCGCTTGCCGTCCAGCACGCGGGTGTCCAGGTGCGGTACCGACATGGGTGGCGCGCCAGTGGAGGCAATGCCGTAGGCCTTGGCCATGTGCTGCATGGCAACAGTCGGGTTCTCGGTCACCAGGAACGAGCCGCCAACCGGGAAGCCTGCGTATTCCTTGGCTTCAGGGATACCGGATTTTTGCAGCAGTTTCAGCGCGCCGCCGCCGGCACCGATGAACAGGAACTTGGCGTCGGTGGCAGACTCGGTGCCATCTTTCAGGTTCTTGTACTCGACGTGCCAGGAGCCGTCTTCGTTGCGGGTGATGTCCTGCACTTCGCTGGACAGCTTCAGGTCGAAGTTCTTCTGGGTCTTCAGGTGGCCGACGAACTGGCGGGTGATCTCACCGAAGTTGACGTCGGTGCCGATTGGCGTCCAGGTCACAGCCAGCTTCTGGTTCGGGTCGCGGCCTTCCATCATCAACGGGACCCACTTGGCGATCTGCGCGTGGTCCTCGGAGAACTGCATCGGGCGGAACAGCGGGCTGGCTTGCAGCGCGTCGTAACGCTTCTTCAGGAAGCTGATGTTGTCATCGCCCCAGACGAAGCTCATGTGCGGGGTGGTATTGATGAACGAGTGCGGGTTCTTCAGCACGCCCTGGCGAACCTGCCAGGCCCAGAACTGGCGCGAAATCTGGAACGACTCGTTGATCTCGATGGCCTTGGAGATGTTGACGTTGCCGTCTTTGTCCATCGGGGTGTAGTTCAGCTCGGCCAGCGCGGAGTGGCCGGTACCTGCGTTGTTCCAGCCGTTGGAGCTTTCTTCGGCGACGCCGTCGAGGCGCTCGACCATCTCCATCGACCAGCTTGGCTCCAGCTCATGCAGCCAGACAGCCAGGGTGGAACTCATGATGCCGCCACCGACCAGCAGCACGTCTACTTTTTTGGTCTCTTCGGCGTGGGCGTGCATGAAGCTCGCCGCAACAGCCATGCCCAGCAAGGTTTTGCCAGCTTTCTTGAACATTGATCGTATCCAGTGTGTAGAACGGAGGATGGGCCTGTGGCTAGCCCGGTATTTCCATGTTCTTCAGCGCAGGCTTGTTGTGGTCATTGTTCGGCAGCCAGAGAACCAGAAAACGCCACAGCCTTTTGTCGAATTGACTGATGGCTGAAACGTTTCGCGGCGGATTGTAACCGAATTGCCAGCACAAACAAATTCCGCCCCGACAGGCAACGCGGCAGGTTGTCTCAGGAGCGAGCCAACAGACCGGGAAGGAGGTGGTAGATAACTACCGACGGCCATTGCCGCAGCCACTTTATGCTCAAACTCCCTGACCAAAGGAGTTACCAATATGCCTATGCACGACATGGAAATGGTGATCAGCTGCGCTGACCCATCGGCACTACCGCCTGGCAACACCCTTGAAATCAAACTGGCCCACAAGCTCCTCGGTGTCGTTCACCGCGAGTACAGGAACCTGGATGATCTGAAAAATAGCGGCCAACCACTGGTTGTGATGCTTTCAGCGGATATACCGGAGCCCAATCAGAATAACGGCAAGCCTAATGGCTGGCTGGTCGCTTGGGTAGGTATCGCAGGGTTCAACGAGTGGTTCGTCATGGCACAGCATTATGACGACGAACCCCCCAGCCGGTGGGAGCTGGAGCTGCAACCCAACAACTACTGGGGCAAGAATTTCATTGATCATTTTGTTCACCCACAAGGCTGAAGCTGCGGGCGCAGTTCAGCACGCACCGTGGACTGCACCCACTGTTCTTCAGCAAGAACGCGAGGTGTTGCGAATCGCCTTTTAATAGCAGCACGTTCTGGCCACCCGGCAACCACGACAGTTTGTCGGTGCCGATTGCAGTATTCATCCGCCAGCACTACCATTGCGAGCATTTCTCATTCGCAAAAAGTCAGCGCTTGCGCCGGATGCCGCCGTGGTTTCGACACCTGAAGTGAATGCCTCGATCCAGACCTTGTATTGCAGCCATTCGCGCTGGCTGCTGGGTTTTCTGTACCGACGCCTGGGCTGCCGCTGCGAAGCGGCTGACCTGGTGCAGGACACTTTCGTGCGCATTATCCAGCGCCCGCGCAGCTTCGACGGCGCCAATGGCGAGCGCTCCTACCTGGCAACCATCGCCCGCGGCCTGTGCATCGACACCTGGCGGCGCCAGCGCCTTGAGCGCGCCTGGCTGGAACAACTGGCGCTGCAGCCCGAAGCCGTACAGCCCTCCCCCGAACAGCACGCGATCATCGTCGAAACCCTGCACGAGATCGACGCCATGCTGTTGCGCCTGCCGAGCAAGGTGCGCCAGGCGTTTCTACTGGCCCAGCTCGATGGCATGGCCTACCGCGACATCGCGGCGCACATTGGCGTGAGCGAACGCATGATCAAAAAGTACCTGGCCCAGGCGTTGCTGCATTGCGCCATCCTCGAAGCCGAACTCGACGGCGTGCTGGTGGAATAACCCATGAGCCTGCCCGCCCCCAAACTCAGCCACCAAAGCCTGCAGCAGGCCGCGCACTGGTACGTGCAACTGCAGGAAGAACCGGTGCCTGCGCACCTGCAGCAGCAATGGCAGCTCTGGCTTGACCAGCACGGCGACCACCAGGCGGCCTGGCATTACGTGCAACGGGTGGGCCAGCGTTTCGCCCCACTGCTCGAAGATGGCGGCGCCGCTGGCCGCGTGCTGCACCAGCCGCAGCGTTTCAGCCGACGTGCCGGGCTGAAGACCTTGCTGGTGCTCGGCGCCAGCTCGATGCTCGGCTGGCAAGCCTGGCGCGGCGCGCCCTTGACCGGGTGGACGGCAGACCTTTCGACCGGCATCGGCGAAAGCCGGCACACTCGCCTGGCTGATGGCAGCCAATTGTGGCTGGGCGCGCAAAGCGCCATCGACCTGGACTTCACCGCACAGGCACGGGTACTGCACCTGCGCTTCGGCGAAATGCTGGTGGACACCGCCCATGACCCCCGCCGCCCCTTCTTCGTCGACACCGCCCAAGGGCGTATGCAGGCCCTGGGTACGCGCTTCGCGGTGTGCCAGCAGGGCGATCTTACGCGGCTGAACGTGTACGCCGGCGCAGTCGAAGTGTGCACGGCCCTTGGCGGCGAGCGGCGCATCGTGCAGGCCGGCCAGCGGGTCGAGTTCAACGCCCAGGCCATCGCTGCCAGCGGGCCTGCGCAAAGTGCCGGGCAATCGTGGGTCGACCATCGCCTGAACGCCGAGGACATGCCCCTGGCGCAACTGCTGCACACTCTGGGCCGTTACCGCCACGGGCATCTGGGCTGGCACCCGTCGGTGGCGCAGCTGTCGGTGATGGGCGCGTTCCCGCTGGATGACACCGACCGCGCATTGGCGCTGCTACAGGCGGCATTGCCGGTGCGGGTACAACGGCTGACGCCATGGTGGGTGAGTGTGGAGCCGGCTTGAAGTGGGCGGCCAGGTAAGGATTACCGGGGTGCAAAAATAAAGTTGCACGCGCAGTTCCCTTTTCTCGGTCTCGTCCGGTTTACCCCTGGCAACCCCCTTCAACCTACCGTACCGACTTCAGGGACCCGCATGCCGACGCCTTTGCACCCCGCGCTTCGTCTGGCGCTCGCCGCGCCGCTCACCCTTTGCGCCGCCGCCCCTCTACTGCTGCCGGCAGCCACTGTGCAGGCTGCGCAGGCTACCCCGGCAGAGCAGACTTTCGACATCGCCCCCGGCTCGCTGGCCGCCGCCCTCAACCAGTTCAGCGGCCAGGCCGGCATTTACCTGGCTGGCAGCAACGAACTGGCTGCCGGCAAGACCAGCCGGGGCTTGCAGGGCCGCTACAGCGTGGCCCAGGGCCTGGCACTATTGCTGCAAGGCAGCGGTTTGCAGGCCGTGCCCCAGGGCAGCGCCGGCTATGTGCTGCAACCCGCCCCGCAAGACGGCGTGCTGCAACTGGACGCCACCGCGATCAACGCCGGGCTGCTGACTGCCAACGGCCAGAGCGACAGCGGCTACCGCGCCGTAACCAGCAATACCGCGAGCAAAACCGGCGCCGCCTTGGCCGAAACGCCACGCTCGGTATCGGTGGTAACCCGCCAGCGCATGGACGACCAGCAATCGCAGACCCTCACCGAGGTGCTCGGCTATGTACCGGGCATCTTCTCGCCGCCCTTTGCCGGCGGTGACGGCCAGGCTGGCGACTTGTTCTTCATTCGCGGTTTCAATGCCACCGACTACGGCTATGGCCTGCTGCGCGACGGCCTGCGCGTGCAGGGCAACCGCTACGACACCAGCAGCGAGCCCTACGGCCTTGAGCGGGTGGAAGTGTTTCGTGGCCCCACCTCTATTCTGTATGGCGAAAACGCCCCAGGTGGCGTGGTCAACCTGGTCAGCAAGCGCCCCACCGCCGAAGCGCGCGGCGAGGTGCAGCTCAGCTACGGCTCGCACAACCGCCGCCAGTTGGGCGTGGACGTCTCTGGGCCACTGACCGATGAAGGCAATATTCTCGGGCGCGTAGTGATGATGGGCCGCAACGCCGACACGCAAGTCGACCATCAGCCCGACGACCGCCTTTACATAGCGCCGTCGCTGACCCTGGACTTCGACGACTTCAACAGCCTGACGCTGCTGGCCACCTACCAGCGCGACCGCACCTTGATGGAACTCGGCCACCCCGCCGCCGGCACGCTGCTGAACAACCCCAATGGCAAGATCGACAAGGACCAACTGTCGGGCAACCCTGACTGGGACAACTTCGAGCGCGAAACCTGGAGCCTGGGCTACGAGTTCAGCCACCGCTTCAACGACACCTGGCAGTTCCGACAGAACTCGCGCTACCTGCAATCGCGCATCGACCGCCAGGAAATGTGGCCTGGCAGCCTGAATAACGGCGGTTTTGGCACCACGGTCTTCAACACCGCCTACGACCGCTTCAACAAATCCAGCGCCTATTCGCTGGACAACCAGTTTGAAGGCCACTTTGAAAGCGGGTCGGCCGAACACACCGTGCTGATGGGCGCAAGCCTGGACCGCACCTCGTTCAGCCAGGATTGGTACGCCGGCAGCGGCGGCACCAGCAACGTCTTCAACCCGGTGTGGAATGTCGTGCCCAGCATGACCGTGCACGTACAGGACGCGGTGCTGGACCAGACCATGTATGGCCTGTACGGCCAGTGGCAAACCAAGGTCGACCAATGGGTGCTGCTGTTGGGCGGGCGCCTGGACCGGGTCAACAGTCAGTTCACCAACAAGGCCGGCACGAGAGCCGACATGGATAACTGGGACAGCGACTTCACCTGGCAGACTGGGGTGATGTACCAGTTCGAAAACGGCCTGACGCCGTACGTCAGCTACTCCACCGCCTTCGCCCCAACCCAGCAGACCGAGAGCAAGGGTGGCGCGCTCGACCCGACCACCAGCGAGCAGTACGAAGTAGGCCTCAAGTATGAGCCCAAAGGCTGGAACACCGCCTTCACCGCCTCGGTGTACGACCTGCGCAAAAAAGACGATGTGCTTTTCGACAGCTCAGTGGGCGACTACCGCCAGGTCGGCGCCAGCCGCTCCAAGGGTGTGGAGCTTGAACTCAACAGCGACCTGAACGAAAACCTCAACGTCACGGCGGCCTACACCTATACCGACTCGCGCATCACCAAGGACGTAGCAGGCTCGCTGTACGAAGGCCATCAAATGACCGGCGTACCGCGCAACCAGGCCTCGGTGTGGAGCACCTACCGCTGGCGTGACGGCTTCCTTAAAGGGCTGCAGCTCGGCGCAGGCGTGCGCCACTTCGACAGCACCTTTGCCTACACACCAGCAACCCTGTACGGCAAGCTCGATACCGGTGATGTCACCTTGGTGGACGCCAAGGTTGGCTACACCATCGACGAAAACTGGTCGGTTGAAGTCAACGCGCGCAACCTGTTCAACCAGGAATACGTGGCCGGCTGCAACAACGCCGGGCGTTGCTACTGGGGCGAAGAGCGCACGCTGCTGGGTACCGTGTCGCTGCGCTGGTAAACCCGCTTGACCCCAATAACAAAAACCCCCGGCCATATCCATGGTCGGGGGTCTTGGATCACGCCATTAGTGGCCTGATCGGGGCATTTCCAAAATTACTGCTGCTGAGGCAGTTTGTCGATCGGGCCGCAGCCGCCGATGATTTTGGAGATGGAAACTGCTGGGTGGAACAGGTAGTCGTACGAGCAGTTCTTAGGCTGGTTGTAGACTTGGCCGGTGCAGCCGGACAGCAGGGCAACGCCCGAAACAACAGCGATAGCTACGGTAGCTTTGATCAGCTTTTTCATAAAAGTCCTTTAAGTCCTTGATCCGCCACCACACTGATGGCGCGGGGATAATACGGGAAAAGCTGCCCTAACAACAGTCGATGCCACAAGGGCGCTATTGATCGAAGACAGCCTGCGCAATAGCTTCCTGGTCGTGCGCAGCCCGAACTTGGACATCAACCGATTCAGCAACTACTACGCTGTCAGTTACAGCCTTTTGCACGTTGAGCCAAGTGAGCAAAACTAAATAACGCACAACGCAAAAGCCCCTGAAGGCAGTGCCTTCAGGGGCTTTCACTTATATGGCGGAGAGATAGGGATTTGAACCCTAGGTACTGTTGCCAGTACAACGGATTTCGAATCCGTCCCGTTCGACCACTCCGGCATCTCTCCAGTGGCGCGCATCATACCAGCGTTTTCGTTTCAGGCAAACTTTTTTTGAAAAAAATCCGCGTGGTATCAGGCGCTTGCGTGAACGTGCGAGTTACAGCGGCACGCCCAGACGCTTGGCGACTTCTTCGTAAGCTTCGATGACATCACCCAGGCCCTGGCGGAAGCGGTCCTTGTCCATCTTCTTGCGGGTTTCCTTGTCCCACAGGCGGCAGCCATCTGGGCTGAACTCGTCGCCCAGCACGATCTGGCCGTGGAATACGCCGAACTCGAGCTTGAAGTCGACCAGCAGCAGGCCGGCGTCATCGAACAGCTTGGCCAGCACTTCGTTGACCTTGAGCGACAGCTTTTTCATCTCGACCAGCTGCTCGGCGGTACCCCAGCCGAATGCAACCACGTGGGACTCGTTGATGAACGGGTCGCCCTTCTCGTCGTTCTTCAGGAACAGCTCGAAGGTCGATGGGGTCAGCTGGATGCCTTCTTCGACGCCCAGGCGCTTGACCAGGCTGCCGGCAGCATAGTTACGCACCACGCACTCGACCGGGATCATGTCGAGCTTCTTGACCAGGCACTCGTTGTCGCCCAGCAACTTGTCGAACTGGGTCGGAACGCCCGCTTCTTCGAGTTTCTGCATGATGAAGGCGTTGAACTTGTTGTTCACCATGCCTTTGCGGTCGAGCTGTTCGATGCGCTTGCCGTCGAACGCCGAGGTGTCGTTGCGGAACAGCAGGATCAGGCGGTCGGCGTCGTCAGTCTTGTAAACCGATTTGGCCTTGCCGCGGTAAAGTTCTTCGCGTTTTTCCATGATGGGCTCCGCTTGCTGAGTTGGTGGGCTAGGCGATGTGGCGCCAGTCGAGCCCATGGTCCTGATTGGCCACCTGGAGCCAGGCTGGGTCGCACCCGAGGGTGTCGACGAAGCACTGCAGCGCCAGTTGTGGCAGGTTGTTCTTGCTGCTGAGGTGGGCCAGCACCAGGTGCTGCAGGTTGTTCCAGCCCAGCTCGGCCACCAGGCTCGCGGCCTGGTGGTTGTTCAAATGGCCTTGGCTACCACCCACTCGCAGCTTGAGAAAGCGTGGGTAGTGCCCGCGGGCAAGCAGGTCGCGGCAGTGGTTGGCCTCGATCAGCAACGCATCGAGCCCTTGGTAGCGCTCCAGCAGCAGTGAATCATAGCTGCCCAGGTCGGTGAGCATGCCAAAACGCCGACGACCATCACTGATCACGTATTGCAACGGCTCGTAGGCATCATGCTCGACCCTGGCGGCACTGACTTGCAGCGCGCCAATGTGCAGCAGGTCGCCGCAGCCAAGAAAACCCGCCACCTCGACCGGCTTGCGCAAGCCGCGCTGGGTGCCTTGGCTCATGTACACCGGTACGTTGTAGCGCCGCGCCAGCAAGCCCACCCCATGCACATGATCGGCATGTTCGTGGGTCACCAGCACCGCGCTCAGTTGTGCCGCCGACACACCGAGCAGCGCCAGGCGCCGCTCGGTTTCACGTAGCGAAAAACCGCAATCGACCAGGATGAACGTGTCACCACTGGCGATCAGCGTGCCGTTTCCCTGGCTACCGCTTCCAAGAACTGCGAAGCGCACTTAACCCAGACGGTCCTGGATGGCGCTCAGCACGCGGCGGGCGACATCGGCCGGGGCCACGGTGTTGATGTTCTTCTCGACGGTCACCTGGACGTTTTCGCCCACCTTGCTCAGACGCACCTGGTAACGCTCGGCGCGGGCTTCACGCTCTTCCTTGCTCGGCTCGCTGCCGAACAGGCGACTGAAGAAGCCAGGCTCTTTCTGCTTGTCGTCAGGCTTTTCGGACAGGTTGATGTAGTACAGGCCCAGGCTGCGGTTGATGTCTTCAACGCGCCACTCGCCTTGCTCCAGGGCACGGCCAACGCCGGACCAGGCGCGGTCGAGGTCGGAGCCCAGGTTGAGCACCGGGTTGCCGCTGCCGTCTTCGCTCAGGCTGACCTGGCTCGGGGCATCGAAATCACGCGCGGCGAGCAACGACACCGAACCGCCCTTTTCGGCATTGCGGTTCATGCTGGCGAGCATTTCGTCGACCAGCAACGCGTCGGCGCCGGCATTGGTGGAGTTGGACGGGAAATCAGGCTGGGCCGTGCTGCCTGCCGGGCGCTCGACGGTGACCACGTACACCTCGGAGGTGTTGCGCTGCACGCCGGGCTCCATGCGTACACGTACCCGCACTTCGCTGTCCTGGCTGCTGGAGACACTGGCCAGACGCTGGCCGAGCGACGCCGACAGCTCGTCGAAACGCTGCCAGGTGGTGGTGAATTCGCCGGTCTGCGGGCGCTCTTCAGCGATGCGGAAACCGTTGTCTTCGAAGAACTGGTGAGTCACCGGCCAGACTTCGGCCGGCGCACGCTGGGCCAGTACCCAACGGCTGCTGCCGCTGCGCTGCAGGGTGAAGTCGCTGACATCGGCACTGGCCGAAAGCGGCTGCGGGCGTGGCACTTCGAACTCGCCGGTGGCACGGTCGTCGGCAACGTTGCGCGGAATCGGCAGCAACGGGTCGAGACGCTTGACGTTGGTGGCGTCCGGGGGCAGCTGCATGGCAGCGGTGGGGCGCGCTTCCAGGTAGTCGCTGCCGCGGTCGCGGAAATAGCCGTCCTCGCCCCATAGCCAGCCGCAACCGCTGGTGCTGGAGATGATCAGGGCAAGGGTGGAAAGACCAGCCAATCGCTTCATGCGGTGTACTTCCTCGATTAAACCAGTACGCCGGACTGGCGCAAGGCAGTACGGACTTTGTCGTGGCAGCCTTCACTGAGCCAGGTCAGCGGCAGGCGGATACCTTTTTTCATCAGGCCCATTTCAACGAGTGCCCACTTCACCGGAATCGGGTTGGCCTCGCAGAACAGGTCTTTGTGAAGCGGCATGAGTTTGTCGTTGATCGCGCGGGCCTTCTCGGCATTGCCCTCAAGGGCGGCCTCGCACAGATCGGCCATTTCGCGCGGGGCGACGTTGGCAGTCACGGAGATATTGCCTTTGCCGCCCATCAGGATCAGCTCGACGGCAGTCGGATCGTCGCCGGACAGCACGATGAAGTCGCTGCCTACGCCATCGAGGATGGCCTTGGCACGCACCAGGTCGCCGGTGGCTTCCTTGATGCCGATGATGTTCGGCACGCTCGACAGGCGGATAACGGTTTCGGCCTGCATGTCGCAGGAGGTGCGGCCGGGCACGTTATAGAGGATCTGCGGGATGTCGACGGATTCGGCAATGAGCTTGAAGTGCTGGTACAGGCCTTCTTGCGTCGGCTTGTTGTAGTACGGCACCACCAGCAGGCAGGCGTCGGCGCCGGCATTTTTGGCGTTTTGCGTCAGGTGCACCGCTTCGGCAGTGGAGTTGGCACCGGTACCGGCGATCACCGGCACGGAGTGGTCGCTGCGTTTGACGCGCTCGACCACGTGCTTGATGACCAGAATGTGCTCTTCGACATCGAGGGTAGCGGACTCACCCGTGGTGCCGACCGCAACGATGGCGTGAGTGCCGTTTTTCAGGTGGAAGTCTACAAGTTTGTCGAGGCTGCCCCAGTCCACACGCCCTTGTGCATCCATGGGTGTGACCAACGCCACCATACTGCCCGCAATCATGTAACTGCTCCTGCCGGAAAAAGAGAGCGGTAATGGTACTGGCGCCATCGGCCTTGCACAAGCGAAGCAGGCGGGCGGAGCATTCCCCTTCGCGCTGCTTTTCGCTACCCTTGATCCTTTGATCGGTGCAACGCGGCCCGCCGGGCCGTCGACAGTGCCCGCTGCCCTGCCTGCAAGGCCGCCCACCACGTCCTGCGCCGACCGCTCATCGCTTTAGGAATGCTGCATGTCCACCGCCACCGTCCGCGAACAATTCCTCGTCATCAGCGCCTTGGGGCCCAACCCCATGGAGCTGGCCAATGTGCTGAGCCGCGCAGCGTTCGAAAACCGCTGCGCGGTAGTGTCCTCGCGCCTGACCCGCCACGGCGAAACCAGCGCCCTGGTGCTGCAAGTCGGCGGTAGCTGGGATGCCCTGGCACGCCTCGAAACCACCCTGCCGGGCCTGGCCAAGAAACACGGCCTGACCCTTGATGTGGTGCGTAGCGCCGAGCAGGAAGTACGCCCGCAGGCACTACCGTACGTCGCTTATGTCAGCGCCGCCTATCGCCCGGACATCGTCAACGAGCTCTGCCAGTTCTTCCTCGACCACCACGTCGAGCTGGACGCCATGACCTGCGACACCTACCTGGCGCCGCAAACCGGCAGCAGCATGCTCAATGCCCAGTTCACTGTGATCCTGCCGGCTGGCACGCAGATCAGCTGGTTGCGCGACCAGTTCCTGGACTTTGCCGATGCCCTGAACCTGGACGCGCTGATCGAACCGTGGCGCCCACAGAACCCTGTCTAAGGAAGCTCCCATGGCCGTAGCTATCGACCAACCGGTCGCCGATTTCAATGCCCAGGCCACCAGCGGCCAGGCCGTCAGCCTGGCTGAACTCAAGGGCCAGCAAGTGGTGTTGTATTTCTACCCGAAAGACAGCACCCCCGGCTGCACCACCGAAGGCCAGGGTTTCCGCGACCAGTACGCGGCGTTCCAGGCGGCTAACACCGTGGTATTCGGGGTTTCGCGTGATGGCATCAAGTCGCACGAGAACTTCAAGGCCAAGCAGGCCTTCCCGTTCGAGCTGATCAGCGACAAGGACGAAGCCCTGTGCCAGCTGTTCGACGTGATCAAGCTCAAAAAGCTGTATGGCAAGGAATACATGGGCGTTGACCGCAGCACCTTCCTGATCGACGCCAACGGCGTGCTGCGCCAGGAATGGCGCGGCGTGAAGGTACCGGGGCATGTGGAAGCGGTGCTGGCCGCGGCCCAGGCGCTGAACAAAGGCTGAGCAGTCTCTGAAGGAGATTCTATGGCTTTGTACAACCCTGTTTTCGCCAGACATATCTCCTTGTGGCGAGCGGGCTTGCCCCGCGCTGGGCTGCGCAGCAGCCCTGAACACCCAAGGGGCTGCTGCGCAGCCCAACGCGGGACAAGCCCGCTCGCCACAACTATCTATCGTTTCCCTCAGGATTGGGTACAACCAGCAATGTTGCGGTTGAGTACGGCCTGCGTGTGAGCCTGCGATGAGGACGGTGCAGGACTGCACATCACCGACGCGGCGCTTCTACCCAATCAAAAGCACTAAAGCAGCGGCGCAACGCTGCTTTCGCGCTCATGCTTGGGCCAGGCATCGAGCACGGCCTTGAACAGCGTCGCCAGCGGGATGGCAAAGAAAATCCCCCAGAACCCCCACAGCCCGCCAAACAGCAGCACCGCACAGATGATCGCCACCGGGTGCAGGCTCACCGCCTCCGAGAACAGCAGCGGCACCAGTACGTTGCCGTCCAGCGCCTGAATGATCGCGTACACCGCCATGAAATAGATGAACTGGTCGCCCCAGCCCCACTGAAACAGCGCGATCAGCGTCACCGGCACCGTCACCACCACAGCCCCGACATACGGCACCACCACCGACAGCCCCACCAGCAGCGCCAGCAAGGCGGCGTAGTTGAGGCCCAGGCTGATGAAGGCGATGTAGGTCGCGATACCGCAGATCAGAATCTCGATGCCCTTGCCGCGGATGTAATTGGCGATCTGCCGATTCATCTCGTTACCCACCCGGTTGAGCAGGTTGCGCTCGCGTGGCAGGTAGCCGCTGACCCAGCGCCCGATCAGTTCGCGGTCCTTGAGGAAGAAGAACACCAGGATCGGCACCAGCACCAGGTAGATCATGGCGTTGACCAGCAGCGGCAGGCTCGACAGCGAGAATGTCAGCGCCCACTGGCCGAACTTGCCGATTTCGCCGCGCACCGACTCGATGGCGCGCAACACCTGCTCGTCCGAGACCAGATGCGGGTAGCGCTCAGGCAACAGCAGCAACAACGACTGCCACTTGCCGAGCATGCCCGGCAACTCGTTGAACAGGGTAATAAGCTGGTGCCAGAGCAGCGGCACCAGCACCAGCAGAAACACCCCCAGCGCCCCCATGAACAGCGCGAACACCAGCCACACCGCCGCGCGGGTCGGCACCTTGAAGCGCTCCAGAGCGTTGACCAGCCCTTGCATCAGGAACGCCAGCACCATGCCCGCCAGCACCGGCGCCAGCATGCCGCCGAGGGTGAGCACCACGGTAAAGGCCAGAAACAGCAGGACCGCCAGCACCACGGCTTCTTCATCGGAGAAGTAGCGCTGTATCCAGTCGCGTAGCACTTTGAACATTGACGATCCTAGGTAAAAGAAATCAGGCCTTGCGCAGCCAGTAGGTGTAAACACCGGCTTCGGCGGTTTCATGCAGCAGCGTATGACCCGCCAGTTGCGCAAAGGTGCGCAAATCGCGTTGCGAACCTGCATCGGTGGCGACTACCTTGAGCACCGCACCGCTGGCCATAGGGTTGAGCGCCATCTTGGCCTTGAGCAGCGGCAGCGGACAATTGAGACCGCTGGTATCGAGCTCGGCGTCACAGTTGGGGGTGTCACTCATCGGGCGCAGCTCCAGGGCGGGTACAAAGAGTGGGCTAGGATACCGCCACTGGTCGGCATCGCGCGACCCGGCTACAGTAAGCCTTTTCACCAACACGAGCCTGTGCATGAATCTACTGCGCCCTACCCTGCTCGCGCTGGCCTGCCTGATGGCCATGCCCGGCCACGCCGACGACCTGCCGTCACTGGGCGATGCCAGCTCCGCGATCGTTTCACCGCAACAGGAACATCAGCTCGGCCGCGCCTGGCTGAGCCTGCTGCGTGGCCAGGTCAACCAGCTCGACGACCCGCAGCTCAAGGACTTCGTCGAGACCAGCGTGTACAAGCTGGCCGAGACCAGCCAGCTGCAGGACCGGCGCCTCGAATTCATCCTGATCGACAGCAAAGAGCTCAACGCCTTCGCGGCGCCCGGCGGCATCATCGGGGTCAACGGCGGCCTGTTCCTCAACGCCCAGACCGAAGGCGAGTATGCCTCGGTGCTGGCCCACGAACTGGCGCACCTTTCGCAACGCCACTTCGCCCGTGGTGTCGAGGCGCAGCAGCGCATGCAACTGCCGATGATGGCGGCCCTGCTGGCCGGTATCGTGCTGGCGGCAGGTGGTGGTGGCGATGCCGGTATCGGCGTGATTGCCGGCACCCAGGCGGCGGCCATCCAGGAGCAGCGGCGTTTTTCCAGGCAGAACGAACAGGAAGCCGACCGCATCGGCATCCAGAACCTGGAAAAGGCCGGCTATGACCCGCGCAACATGCCGAGCATGTTCGAACGACTGGCCCGCCAGTACCGCTACGATGCCAAGCCGCCGGAGTTTTTGCTGACTCACCCGGTCAGCGAATCACGCGTTGCCGACACCCGCAACCGCGCCGAACAGGCGCCCAAGGGCGGCATCGAGGACAGCCTGCGCTACCAGCTCATCCGTGCTCGCGTGGCGCTCACCTATGAGGGCACCCCGGGCCTTGCCGCCAAGCGTTTCCGCGCCCAGCTGGACGAAAACCCCAATCTGGACGCAGCCCGTTACGGCCTTGCACTGGCGCAGATCAAGGGCGGCCAGCTCAACGAAGCGCGTGAGAGCCTCAAGCCGCTGCTGGCCAAGGCGCCCAACGACATCACCTATAACCTGGCGCAGATTGACCTGGATATCACCAACAACCGCCTGGCTGACGCCCAGCAACGCGCCACGCGCATGCAGCAGTTGTACCCCGGTAGTTACCCGCTCAAGCAGGTGCGGGCAGACCTTCTGGTCAAGCAGAGCAAGCCGGCCGAGGCGGAAAAGGTGCTTGATGACCTGGTGAAGAGCCGCCCGGACGACCCGGACGTGTGGTATCAGGTGGCCGAGGTACGCGGGTTGTCCGGCAATACCATCGGCCTGCACCGCGCCCGCGCCGAGTATTTCACCCTGGTGGGCGATTTCGACCAGGCGGTGCAGCAGTTGGATTACGCCAAGCGCCGCGCCGGCAGCAACTTCCCGTTGGCCGCGCAGATCGACCAGCGCCAGCGTGAGGTGATGGAGCAACAGCGCATGGTCAAGGAAATGATGGGGCGCTAGGGCCCCTCGCGGGGCAAGCCCGCTCCCACAGAGGCAGCGTCAGTTGCGATAGTGACGTCTGGCACGATTGCTGTGGGAGATTCTATGGTTTTGTACAAACCTGTTCCCGCCAGACATATCTCCTTGTGGCGAGCGGGCTCGTCCCGCGTTGGGCTGCGCAGCAGCCCCTAGGGTTTTCAGGGCTGCTGCGCAGCCCAACGCGGGACGAGCCCGCTCGCCACAACTGTCTGTCAGTTCCCACAGGATTGGGTCCCACCAGCAATGTTGCGGTTGAGTAGGGCCTGCGTGGGAGCTGGCGCCAGCCTGCGATGAGGCCGGCGCGGTCTGGCCTCAGGCGTTGCCAGACAGCTTCAGGCGCGCTGCCTGGGTGAAATCGAGCATGCGCTGCAACGGTTTCACAGCCTTCGGGATCAGCGCCGGTTCGACGAAGATCTCGTTGCTGCCAGTGCGCAGGCAGTCGAGCACCCGCTCCAGGGTGTTCATCGCCATCCACGGGCAATGCGCGCAACTGCGGCATGCCGCGCCGTTACCGGCAGTGGGCGCTTCGACGAACTCCTTGTCCGGGCACAGCTGCTGCATCTTGTAGAAGATGCCGCGGTCGGTGGCGACGATGAAAGTCTTGTTCGGCAACGTCTGCGCAGCCTTGATCAACTGGCTGGTGGAACCCACCGCATCGGCCAGGTCGATCACCGCCTCCGGCGACTCCGGGTGCACCAGAATCGCTGCATCCGGGTACAGCGCCTTCATGTCCGCCAACTGGCGCGACTTGAACTCTTCGTGAACGATGCAGGCGCCATCCCACAGCAGCATGTCGGCGCCGGTCTTTTTCTGGATGTAACGGCCAAGGTGCTGGTCCGGGCCCCAGATGATGGTCTCGCCGTTGTCCATCAGGCTTTCGACGATTTCGAGCGCGCAGCTTGACGTTACCACCCAGTCGGCGCGGGCTTTGACCGCTGCCGAGGTATTGGCATACACCACCACGGTGCGCTCGGGGTGCTGGTCGCAGAACGCCGAGAAGGCCTCTACCGGGCAACCCAGGTCGAGCGAGCAGGTGGCCTCGAGCGTGGGCATGAGCACGCGCTTTTCTGGGGTGAGGATTTTCGAGGTTTCGCCCATGAAGCGCACGCCCGCCACCACTACGGTGTCTGCGGCGTGGTTCTTGCCGAAGCGGGCCATTTCCAGCGAGTCGGACACGCAACCGCCGGTCTCCTCGGCCAAGGCCTGGATGATCGGGTCGCAATAGAAGTGGGCCACTAGTACCGCGTTCTGCTTTTTCAGCTCAGCAGCGATGGCCGCACGGTATTCGGCCTCTTGCGCGGGCGTCAGCGGCTGGGGCTGCTTGGCGTCGAGATGGGCCTGAACCAACAGGCGTTCGGAAATCTGGGTCATGATCGCTGGACCTGCGGGGCGCCGTGGCGCGTCAGTCGAGAGTATCACCCGGCCCTGGCAGATCGGCTAATGGCGCCGGACGGCCAGCCGGGGCGGGCCCTCGCGGCCCCTTCTGCGGGCGCGGATTATTATCGGACGGCGAAGGCTACAGGCAATCGAGGCGATGCAAAAGGGGTTTTTGCGCCGGGCTGCCCAACGCAATCGCGGGGCCAGCCCGCCCCCACGCTGCCCGGTATATCAGGCTTGCGTGCAAGCGCGCTGGCCCCGCGATTAAAGTGCCGCGCGGTGAATCAGCCCTGCGGCTGCAACGCCGCTACCTGCGAGCTGATCATCATGGCGAATTCTTCAACGGTCATTTTCTTGCCATTGAAGTCGACCATGCCATCGGCGTACTGCAGGCTGGTCACCACGTCGTTGCCCTGCACGGTAGCCATGCCGCTCTGCACCGCCATCATGCCGACCATTTCACCAGCCTGGCTGGACTGCTGAGCAATGGCCTGGGCATCGGTTTCACCGCCCAGCAGCGCTTGCAGCGTGGCCAGGTCGCCAATCATCGGCTTGGACAGGGTGAGCTTGCTGTGCATACGGCTGACCAATTGCTTGCCCAACTGGTCAGGCGGCAGGTCGAAGGAGCTCGGGTTGGTGAAGTCCATTGCCAGGTTGAAGTGGCTCTCGCCGTTGGCCGTCTTGAACGCCAGCTTTTCCAGTGCGAACTGCGGCTTGCCAGCCAGCAGCTTCTGCACATCGGCCTGCACCTTGGCTTTTTCTTCTGCGCTCAAGTTCAGCTGAGGCAGGCCGTTGCCTTCAGCGGCAGCTTGCTGCATTTCTGGCAGCTTGGTCTGGTACCACTGCACCAGCGCCTGCATGGCCGGGATATCGATGGACTTCATGGTGAAGACCATCTCGCCGCTACCCACTTTGCGCCCGGCATAGGTGATGTCGCCGACCTTGTACTCCAGGCGGCCAGACAGTTTGTCCTCGGCGTCGCCTTCAGCGGTGTACAGGTTGTTCTGCTGCAGGTCCGTCATCAACAGCACGTCCTGGGTCAGGCCGCTGGTGATGCGCGCCTCGGCCAGGGCCAGGTCGATGTTGCCGACGTAGATCATGTCATGGCTGGTCTGGCGCATCTTGCCGCCCAGCTTGAAGCCTTTGAGCTCGACCTTGGCCGGCACCTGCTGGGCATCGGCGAAGTTCAGCTCCAGGCTGCCCATATTGCCGTGCACCTCGGCGGCCTTGCCTTCACGGTCACCGCTGACCAGCAACTGCATGCCGGAGAAGTCCAGCACCTTGACGCCTTCCTCTTCGACCTTGACCGGCGCCAGGCGGATATCGCTGTCGACGCTGCCGGTGTAACCCAGGCTCACCTGCGCAGTAACCGGTGGCTTGTCGCCAGCGGCGGCGAACCAGTCGGCGGTGAAGTCGTCTTTTTCCAGCGCGCTGTTGCTGGTGGCCATGACCGGCATCAGCTTGAACGCCTTGACCCGCGACCATGGGAATGGCCCGTGTTCGATATTGTCGACCACGCCAACCTCGAAGTTGAGCGCTTCGGCTTCACCGAACGGGATGTCTTTGGCTTTGATGCGGTAATGGGCTGTGCTGGTAAAGAAGCGCTGCTCCAGCGAGGCCAGCTCGATGGTCATGCTGCCACCCGTGCCGGCCAGGGATTTTTTCAGCTCGGCGTTGCCGTCAGCGATCGAGCGCTCAAGCTCTGCCGGCAGTTGCTGGCCGGTGTACCAGGCGCCAGCGGTGGCGGCGATGGCGATGGCAACTGCCAGGCCGGAAAGGATGCCTACTGATTTCTTCATGAATGGGAACCGTTGCTGTCCATAAGGGGCGAATGCGCAGTGTTACGCAGGCGCCAAGAATATCCCATTGGATGGACCGGCTGCACGAGGCGAAGCGCAAGCAGGGTTGGCAATCAGGCAAAAAAACGGGGTTTCTTGCCTGGAACGCACCCATTGGCCTTAGCCGCACCTTGGATTGAAATACGGGCCGCGCATTCTCTGCACGATAGTGCTCATCGCCCTATTTACATACTGTAACAAGGTGGCAGAATGCCACAACTCTGCGTGACTGCTTTACGCCGCCCCGCTGCACCCCTTCCGCTGCCAGGGCACGAATGCCCTGGCCAATCCTGCAAGGAAATGGACATGAGCACTCTGGATCAATACACCTTCGGCAATGATGGCCAGAATATCGTCATCAAAGAAGGTGCTACGGTGAAGTACGAAGGCAGCGGCAGCCAGAGTGTTCAGCTCGATGGCGGTAGCGTGCAGATTATCCGCGAAAGCAACAACACCCTGGCCTCGGGCAACGTCGATGGGCCAGCCATGGCCGCACTGACCGCCAATGGCCAGGACGATGGCTATGCGCTGGTGTGGAGCTCTACTGACGCTACCTTCGAAGGCGTGGTAGTGGCGCGCTACAGCGCCAGCGGCGAGTTGTTGCAGCGTACCGAAATCGCCAGTGACGAGGTTGATGACCCGTCGGTTACGGTCTTGCCCAATGGGCAGTTCATCGTGGCCTGGACGTCGGAGAATGACGCAACTGACGTTTCTACCGTCTACACCCAGCTGTTTGCAGCTAACGGCAGCAAGGTCGGCAACCCGGTCAAAGTCGCCAGCGCCGGTTTCGAACTCGAAGACGCCACCGTCACAGTGCTGGGGTCGAACAAGTATATTGTCATGTGGGGCGAAACCCATGGCGACGACCGCACCCAGGACGATCTCTACTCCAATGTCAAAGCGGTGGTGTACACCAACGGCAAGGCCGGCGCGGTACAGACGCTGCTGACCGGCAACGCCCAGAAAGGTGAAGCCGACGACATGGCGTTGCATTCGGCGGGTGACGGTAACTACTGGCTGACCTACACCCTGCAGAAATACCAGTTCGATACCGACGGCCAGCAGTTAATGACCCCGACCACGCTGATGGCCACCAAAGTGACCGCCGATGGCAAGCCCATCGCTGGCACCACCGTGACCGTGCAGGAGGTGGTGCCTACCGGTACCGCCAACGCCGAGTACTTCCAGGTTGTGCCGACTTTTACCGGGTTTCTGGTTACCTGGGTCGACACCGGCAGTTCAGACCCCTCGCGCGTGATTCACGCCCAAGCCTATGAATCGAACTTCGAGCCGCGCGGCGACGCTTTCGAGGTGGGAAGCAGTGTCAACGGTTCTTCGGCCATCGCCCTCCCCGACGGCGCATACCTGCTAGCCTGGAACGTCTACGACCCAAATGGCGCCGATGTCTACGTACAACGCTTCAACTACAACGGCAGCGCCATGGATGAGACGCCGATTCTGGTCGGCAAGTCGGCCAGTGGCGAGCAGCTATGGGACGCCCCGACCGTATTGGTACGCGCCGACAACAGCATGGTCGTGAGCTGGTCGACCTCCACTGAGCCCGGCAACAGCGATGATAGTTTTTCTCAAGTCGTGCATGTGCAACATGTCAACGCGCAAGGCTTCCTGGTCGGTAATAGCACGATTACTGAAATCCGCGGTGACGAAGGCGACAACACCCTGCACTGGGTCGGCAGCGACGACGTCACCCTCGACGGCGGCGACGGCAACGACACCGCACAGCTGGACGGCAACCTGGCTGACTTCACCTTTGGCACCGACAAAGAAGGCAATGTCGCAGTCAAGGGCCAGCAGACCACCAGCTTGGAAAGCATCGAACAGATCCGCTTCGATGACGCCACCCTGACCCTCGACACCGGCCGCTTTACCAACGAAAGCGGCAGCACAATCACCATGGAGCCGGCCTCGACCAAGCTGAGCGATGGTGGCTACGTGATCGTCTGGGAACAACTCGGCGACGTTGGCCAGCCTAGCGGCATCTGGCTGCAGCAGTACGACAAAGACCAGGACCTGGTTAAAAACGTCCTGCTCGACGGCGCCAACGGCAGCAACCCGATCGTTACCGCCGACAAGGACGGTGGCTATCTGGTCGGCTGGACCGCCACCGATTACACCTTCACTGTCCAGGCCTACACCAATGCAGGTGTGGCCAATGGCACGCCGGTCACCATCCACACCCAAGACAGCGACAACCCCAGCGTGCGCGTCGAAGACGCCTCGATCACCGTGCTCAAGAACGGTACCTGGGTGTTTGCCTGGAACGAGGAGATGCGTGATTCGTGGGTGGACCAGCAGGGTAACAATCACTTCTCCGAAGGCGGTGAAGTGTTCATCCAACTGGTCAACCCGGTGACCCACGCGCTGATTGGCGAGCCCATTTCGGTCGATTCCGCCACCCGCGACAATTTCATCTACGCCGAAGAGCCGAGCGTGACCGCCCTGACCAATGGCGGCTTCGTGGTGGTCTGGGAGCGTGAAATCGACGCCACCGATGACGCCGATATCTACATGCAGCGCTATGACGACAGCGGCAAGGCCATCGGCGCGAATGTGCGCGTCAACACCACAACCGCAGGCAGGCAGACGGGCTCCGAGGTCGCGGTACTGGACGATACCAGCTACGTGGTGACCTGGGTCAGCACCAAGCTGGACAAGAACGAAAACGCCATCAGCGGCAATGTGTTCATGCAGCGCTACAGCGCCACCGGCGCCAAGCTGGGCGGCGAAACCCAGGTCAACACCGCAGGCACCGAGATCCAGGGCGAACCTGCAATCACCGCGCTCAAGGGCGGTGGCTACGTGATCAGCTGGGCCACCTCCGATGAAGCCCCGCACAGCGGCCCGGCCAACCTGTACGCGCAGGTGTTCGACAAGAACGGCGTCAAGGTCGGCAGCCAGTTGACCATCGCTTCGGACGACAGCAACGACCTGTTCCCGGTGGTTGCAGC
The DNA here is from genome assembly GCF_014268805.2 of Pseudomonas farsensis. Taxonomy (GTDB): domain Bacteria; phylum Pseudomonadota; class Gammaproteobacteria; order Pseudomonadales; family Pseudomonadaceae; genus Aquipseudomonas; species Aquipseudomonas farsensis. The sequence goes on along the minus strand of NZ_JABWRF020000001.1, from coordinate 658,445 downwards.
CACCGACGATGGCGGTTTCATCGTTACCTGGGAAGCGCTGTCGCCTACTCGCACCAACGGCCGTAACGACTCCGGCGACATCTACAGCCAGCGCTTCGACGCCAACGGCAACTCCACCAAGCTGATCGGCGACAGCGGCGACAACACCATTACCTGGACTGGCGACAGCGCGGTGATTCTCAGCGGTGAAGAAGGCGACGACCACCTGGTCGGCGGCAAAGGCAACGACACCCTGATCGGCGGTGCTGGCGATGACGTGCTCGACGGCGGTGCCGGTGCCGACACCCTGGCTGGCGGCACCGGCAACGACACCTACATCGTCGACAACATCAAGGACGTGATCATCGAGAACGAAGGCGAAGGGACCGACACCGTACAGTCGTCGATCACCTGGGCCTTGGGCGCCAACCTTGAGCACCTGACCCTGACCGGCAGCGCCGCAATCAACGGCACCGGCAACGCAGGTGACAATATCCTGATCGGCAACAGCGCCAGGAACGTGCTCACCGGCGGCGCCGGCAATGACACCCTCGACGGCGGCGCCGGCATCGATACCCTGATCGGCGGCACGGGCGATGACAACTATGTCGTCGACCTGCTGGTCAAGGGCACCGGCGCCAAGGCGACCGTGGCGCTGGAAGACACCATCACCGAGAAAGCCAACGAAGGCACCGACACCCTGACCCTGCGCATGGGCAGCGATGCCATCGCAGCGTTCGCCGGGACCGCCGCACTCACCCTGGCCGCCAATCTGGAAAACCTCGACGCCAGCCTGACCGGCGCGCTCAAGCTGAACCTGACCGGCAACGCGGCCAACAACACCCTCACCGGCAACGACGCGGACAACGTGCTCGACGGCAAAGCCGGCATCGATACCCTGATCGGCGGCAAAGGCAACGACACCTATGTGATCGACGACGCCCAGGAACTCGACCTGCTGGTAGAACACGCCGACGAAGGCATCGACACCCTGCAGATCACCTACCGCAACCTGTCGAAAACCACCGCGTTGCAGGTCGACCTGTCCCAGGCCTCGCTGCTGAACGTCGAGAACGTCACCGTTACTGGCACCGGCCTGTTCAACATCACCGGCAATGACGGCGACAACGTGCTGATCGGCAATGCCCTGCGCAACATCATCATTGCCGGCGAAGGCGACGACACTCTCAACGGCAAGGGCGGCGGCGACCGCCTGGTCGGCGGCAATGGCAACGACACCTACTACGTCTACAGCGACAAGGACGAGGTGATCGAGGACAACGCCGAGGCCGGCGGCATCGACACCGTGCGCGTGGTGTCCTACGCCAAGAACAGCTACACCCTGGCCGACAACGTTGAAAACGCCATCGTCGACTCGGCCGCTGCCATCAACCTGACCGGCAACAGCCAGGACAACGTCCTGACGGGCAACGCCGCCGCCAACATCCTCGATGGCGGCCTTGGCGCCGACACCATGATTGGTGGCAAGGGCAACGACACCTATATCGTCGATAACGAAGGCGACGTGGTGGTCGAGCTGTTGAACGAAGGCATCGACACGGTCAAGTCGTCCATCGACTACGTCCTGGGCGATAACCTCGAAAACCTGATCCTGCTCGATGGCGCCAGCAACGGCACCGGCAACGACCTGAAAAACAGCATCACCGGCAACAGCGGCAACAACCGTCTGGACGGTGGCAAGGGCGTGGATATCCTGACTGGCGGCGCTGGCGACGACACCTATGTCGTCGACCTGCTGGTCAAGGGCACTGGCGCCAAGGCGACCGTGGCGCTTGAAGACACCATCGTCGAGAAAGCCGGCCAAGGCACCGACATTGTGGAACTGCGCCTGGACGCCAACAGCATCGCCAGCTTCACCGGCAGCGCCTCGATCACCCTGGGCGCCAACCTTGAGAACCTCGACGCTCGTCAGCTGGGCAACCTGTCGATTAATCTCACCGGCAACGCGGCCGATAACGAAATATGGGGCAGCGGTGGCAACAACGTGCTCAACGGCGGCGCTGGCAACGACACGCTGCATGCTGGGGACGGCGGCAACAATGTGCTGATCGGCGGCCTCGGTGCCGACACGATGTATGGCGGTTCGGGCAAGGACACCTTCAAGTTCAACGCCTTGACCGAGTTGGGCCTGGGTGACAAGCAGGATGTGATCCATGACTTCGGCACCGACGACACGCTCGATTTCTCGGCGCTCAAAGGTTACACCTTCAAGGGCACCGGGGCGTTCGACGGCGCCAAGCAGCTGCGTTACGAGGTCGATGGTGACGGCGGTATCACGGTGTATGGCAACAGCAACGCCAACACCGCGCCAGATTTCTCGATCAAGCTGGTCGGCGTTACCGAACTGCATGCCGATCAGTTGACGCTGTAAGGCATACTCGCCCCCTGCCCTGGCCTGCCAGGGCACCCTGCCAATGCCCATGCCTGCCTCGCAGCCATGGGCATTGGCCTGTTCGAACGTTCACTTTTTCACGCATCACCACCCGAATTTCAGGCACATACCCATGGCGACACCCACCCGAACCGAACTTGAGCAAGCGCTTGCCACCTGCAAGAACAGCTTCCTCTCGGTCGGCTTCTTCAGTTTCTTCGTCAACCTGCTGATGCTGGTGCCGTCGTTCTACATGCTGCAGGTGTACGACCGCGCAGTGGGGAGCGCCAGCGAATCGACCCTGTTGATGCTGACGCTGATCATGCTGCTGTTGATGGGCACCCTGGGCGCCCTTGAATGGGTACGCTCGCGCATCATGGTGCGCATCAGTACCCGGCTGGAAACCTTGCTGGGCAAGCGCCTGTTCGATGCAAGCTTTCGCCAGGCCCTGGACAGCGGCGGCATGAACGCTTCGGCGCAGCCGTTGAGCGACCTCAGCAGCCTGCGCCAGTTCTTGACCGGCAATGGCCTGTTCGCCTTCTTCGACACCCCGTGGATTCCGATCTACCTGGCCGTGATGTTCATGTTCCACCCCTGGTACGGCTGGATGGGCGTGATTTGCGCGCTGCTGCTGGGCCTGCTGGCCTGGTTCAACGAGCGCATGACCAAGGCGCCATTGCACAACGCCAACCGCGAGCACATGGCCGCCACCGCCTTTACCAACAAGAGCCTGCGCAATGCCGAGGTGGTGGAGTCGATGGGCATGTTGGGCGACCTGCGCCAGCGCTGGAGCGCGCGGGTGCACAAGGTGCTGAGCCTGCAGAGCGTGGCCAGCGACCGCGCCGGGGCCATCGCTTCGGTATCGCGCACCTTCCGGCAAATCGTGCAGTCGCTGGTACTGGGCCTGGGTGCTTACCTGACCATCAAGCATGAGATCAGCTCGGGGCTGATGATTGCAGGCTCAATCCTGCTGGGCCGGGCGCTGGCACCCATCGACCAGCTGATCGGGGTATGGAAGGGCTTTGTCGGCGCCCGTGGCCAGTATGCCCGCCTGCACGAACTGCTGGAGAAGATCGCCGCACAGCCCGAGCGCATGTCGTTGCCGGCGCCGGTGGGTGCAATCAGCGTCGAAGGCCTGTCGGTGGCCGCACCCGGCAGCCGCACGGCGCTGCTGCGCAACCTGAGCTTCAAGGTTGGCGCAGGCGAAACCGTCGGCATCATCGGCCCCAGCGGCGCGGGCAAATCGACCCTGGCCCGCGCCCTGTTGGGTATCTGGCCAGGCCTTGCCGGCACGGTGCGCCTGGACGGCGCCGATATCACCCAGTGGCGCCGCGAAGAGCTCGGCCCGCACTTGGGCTATCTGCCGCAGGATATCGAATTGTTCGAAGGCAGCATCAGCGAAAACATCGCCCGCTTTGCCAGTGTCGACGCCGCAGCCGTGGTGGAAGCGGCGCGCATGGCCGGGGTGCACGAGATGATCCTGCAACTGCCCCAAGGCTACGACACGCTGATCGGCGCCAACGGCGGCGGCCTGTCCGGTGGCCAGCGCCAGCGTGTGGGCCTGGCCCGCGCGCTGTACCGAAAACCGCGGCTGGTGGTGCTGGACGAACCCAACTCCAACCTGGACGAAACCGGCGAGCGGTTGCTGGCCGAGGCGCTGCTCAAGCTCAAGCAGAGCGGCGCCACGGTGTTTGTCATCACCCACCGCTCCGGCGTGCTGGCCGCCGTCGATCGCCTGCTGGTGCTGAACCAGGGCGAGCTGAGCCTGTACGGCCCACGCGACAAGGTGCTCGCCCATCTACAGAACGCTGCAAACCCGCCCGCGCCGAATGCGCAGGCCATCGGTACCCCGCTATGAACCTGAACCTGCAAGCACCGGCCTCGGCGGATGACGCCGACGCCCCACTGCCGGTGGACGACCGCCCGACCCGGCGCATTGGCTACCTGATCGTGCTGGTGACCTTCGGCCTGTTTGGCGGCTGGGCCGCCCTCGCCCCGCTCGACAGCGCCGCCCTCGCCCCAGGCGTGGTCACAGTGAAAAGCTACCGCAAGACCGTGCAGCACCTCGAAGGCGGCATCGTGCGCGAATTGCGCGTGCATGACGGCGATCAGGTCAAGGCCGGCGATGTGCTGCTGGTGCTGGACAACACCCAGGCCCGCGCCGAAGCCGAGATGATCCGCAGCCAGCTGATCGCCGCACAGGCGCTGGAAGAGCGCCTGGTGGCCGAACGGGACGGCCTCGCCGCCCCTGCCCTGCAAGCACGGCTCAACGCCGACGACCCGCGGGTGCGTGAAGCCCGCGAAAGCGAAGCGCGAATCTTCCAGGCCCGTCGCGCTGCGCTGCTGGGCGAAATCAGCCTGCAAGAAAAGACCATGCAGCAGATCCGCGCGCAGATTGCCGGCAACAAAGCCGTGCGCGCCGAGAAAGAGCGCCTGTTGCCGGGCTACGACAGCGAAATCGCCAACCTCGACGACCTGCTCAAGCAAGGCTATGTCGACAGCCAGCGCCTGCAAGAGCGCCAGCGGGACCTGGGCAACATGAAGGCGCAACTGGCCGAACTGCACTCGGACGCCGCCCGCGCTGAACAGCAGATCGCCGAGGCGCAATTGAAAATCCTGCAACTGAACAAGGCTTTTGCCAGTGAGGTGGCTGGGCTTCTGGGCGAGACTCGCAACAAGGTCTACGACCTCAGTGAACGCCTGGGTGCCGTGCAGGACCGCGAGCAACGTACCCAGGTGCTGGCCCCCGAGGCGGGCATGGTGATGGGCATGACCGTACACACCCTGGGCGGGGTCATCAGCCCTGGCACCCCGCTGATGGATATCGTGCCGGCCAATGAAGAGCTGATCGTCGAGGCGCAGATCTCGCCCATGGACATCGACCGCATCAACGTCGGCACCTTGGCCAACATCCGCTTCAGCGCCTTCAAAAGCAGCACCACCCCGGTCATCGAAGGCCGCCTGGTGCAGGTTTCGGCTGACCGCCTGATCAACAAGGACACCGGCGCACCGTACTACCTGGCGCGGGTTGCGGTGACCGACAACGGCCACAAGGCGCTGGGCCGCCTGGCACTGTTGCCGGGCATGCCGGCCGAAGTGCTGGTCAATACCGGCGCACGCACGCTGCTGCAGTATCTGATGCAGCCCGCCAGCAACGCCTTTGCCCGTTCGCTGATCGAGGAGTGACATGAAGTACTTGTTCATCCTCCTGCTGGGCTTGCCCGGCTTGGCAATGGCCAGCCCTGCGTCGACCGACCTGTGGCAGTTGCAGCAAGAAGCCGCCAGCGCCGACCCCCGCGTGCTGCGCGCCCAGGCGGTAATCCGCAGTGGCGCGGGCCGCGAACGCGAGGCGCTGGGCCAGATGCTGCCGCAGATCAGTGCCACCGGTAGCATCAACCGCAGCCGCCGTGACGATGCGCTGAGCCGCACCGAATACAACGGCAAGCGCGTGGCCATGAGCATCAACCAGGCGATCTACGACCCCCAGGTGTGGCGCAGCTACCAGAAGTTCCAGCAACTGACCCGCCAGCGCACCTTCGAGGCCGAAGATACCCGTATCCAGGCCAGCATCGACCTGGCCGAACGCTACTTTGCGGTACTGGCCGCCGAAGACGAACTGCAGCTGGTGCGTGCCGAGCTCGAAGCCACCGAGAAAGACAGCAAGCGCCTGGATGCCATGCTCGCCTACCACATGGCCACCACCCAGGACTCGCAGGCGATGCGCGCCCGCGCAGACAACCTGATCGCCGATGAAATCGAGGCAAGCAACCGCGTGGCCGTGGCCCGCGAGGCGATTTCCGAGCTGGTCGGGCGTGATGTGCAGGAGCCGCTCAAGCGCATCGCGAGCAACGCCACCTACACCTTGCCGGCGCAGTCACGGGCGTACTGGGAAGAGACCGCGCTGCGTGAGAACCCGGGCATCAAAGCCCGCGAACGCAGCCTGGATGCCGCCCAAGCCGCTATCTCGGAGGCCAAGGCGGGCCACTTGCCGCGCCTTGGGCTGAGCCTGACCGCGCTACGCAGCGACATCGGCTATGAAGGCACGCTGACCCCGCGCTCGGACAACTATGTCGCCTCGCTGGACATGCAGGTGCCGCTGTACAGCGGTGGGTCCACCAGCGCACGGGTGGCAAGTTCGATGGGGGATCGGGATGCGGCCGAGCAGGAACTGGAAGCGTTGCGCCGGGAAGTCAAACGCGAAACGGCCACGGCGTTTCTGACCATGAACGCCGAGTTGCAGCGCATCAAGGCGACGCGGGTGGCGGTTGAGTCGACGGCCAAGGCTACCGAGTCGTCCAAGGAAGTGTTCAAGCGCGGCATTACCACCAGCACTGATGTGCTGTACAACATCCGCGAAGAGTTTCGCGCACGGCGCGATTTGCAGCAGGCGCAGTACCGCTTCATCACCAGCCTGCTGACCCTGCACCGCTGGCGCGGGCAGTTGACCGACAGTGATATACGTCGGGCCAATGACTGGTTGGTCGAGCCCTGAGGCGGGGTTTGGCTTGGGCGCCATGGGGGCCGCCACGCGGCCCTTCGCGGGGCAAGCCCGCTCCTACACGTACCGCGTGATCATGCAGGGGCGGCCTTGTGCCGCGAACACCGGCTACACGTACCGCGTGATCATGTAGGGGCGGCCTTGTGCCGCGAACACCGGCGAAGCCGGTGCCCCGAAACAGCGATGCCAACTGTCAGGTGAGTGCCAGGAAGTCTGCCTGGGTCAGGCTCTTGACCCCAGTGAGTGCGATCTCGAAGCCTGGCTCCAGGCTGCCCTCCAAGGTGCCCTGCAGCACGCCTTGCACCAGTTTGACCTGGAAGGCGCCGGTGAAATCCGCACTGCTGTCGATCAACTGGAAGTTGCCGATGGCACTCAAATCGATCAAGTCTTCGCCGCTTTTGAAGTCGGTGATGGTGTCTCGGCCAGCAACACCTTTGCCCAACTGATCCAATGCATCAAAGCGGAACACATCGCTGCCACGCCCCCCGGTGAACACGTTCTGGGCGCTGTTGCCGACGAGCACGTTGTCCAACGCGTTGCCGACCAGGTTCAGGCGCACACCCGCTGCCGTTGCGCTAACGTCGAGGTTTTCAAGGTTGGCGCCCAGGGCGATGGTCTTGCTCGCAAGCCCGGCCGTGCCGCCACGTACATGCAAGGTGTCGCTGCCCTGCCCCGCCAGTTCGACAACCTGGTCCTCCAGCGCGTTGGCCGCAGTCAGGTCAACGAAATAGCTGTCGTTCCCGTCCCCGCCGCGCAACGTGTCCACCCCCGCACCGCCGTCGAGGCGGTTATCGCCGTCGTTGCCGATGATGATGTTCTTCAGGCCATTGCCGGTGCCGTCGATGCCGCTGGAGCCTAGCAAAGTGAGGTTTTCAACGTTGGCACCCAAGGTGAAACTGACGTTGGCCTGGACCAGGTCGATACCTTCATTGAAACCTTCGACCACGGTGTCGCCAGCGCCGACCACGTAGGTATCGTTGCCTTTACCGCCCGCCAACTGGTTTGCCGCGCTGTTCTGCGAACCGTCGAGCAGGTTGGCCAAGGCGTTGCCGGTGGCATTGATGGCTGTACTGCCGGTGAGCACCACGTTCTCCAGCGTGGAATTCTGCAGGTCGAAGCTGATGCTGGAGATGACCGTGTCGACTCCTGCGCTGTCGATGATGACATCGCCAGTATTGTCCACGTAGTACGTGTCGTTACCGGCACCACCGTTCATGGTGTCCGCACCCGCGCCGCCGTTGAGCACATTGGCGGCAGCGTTGCCGGTCAGGATGTTGTCCAGGGCATTACCGGTGAGGTCAAAGGCTACCTTGTTGATCAAGGTGCCATTCTCGACGTTGGCGCCGAGGGTGTAGCTGCCTTTGGCCAGCGCGATGGCGATCTTGACCGTGTCGGTGCCCTGGTCGGCCAGCTCGACCACAGTGTCCGCAACGTTGTCGACGGTGTAGGTGTCGTTACCTTCACCGCCGAACATCTGGTCGACGCCAAGGCCGCCGTCAAGGGTATCGTTGCCCAAGCCACCGCGCAGGGTGTCATTGCCGGCCAGGCCCTGGATCACGTTATCGGCATCATTACCGATGATTTCGTTGTCGGCGGTGTTACCCGTGAGGTTCAGCAGCGCCGCGCCGGTTTGCTGCGCGTCGAGGTGCTCAAGGTTGGCGCCCAACACCTGCGTCACCAACTTGATGCCAGTGGTGCCGCCGGTAAGGCGCAGGGTATCGGTACCGGCCGCGGTAGCCTCGATGACGCGGTCTTGCAGCGCGTTGGTGGCGGTCAGGGCAACGATGTAGGTGTCGTCGCCAGCCCCACCCTGCAAGGTATCCACGCCGCCGGCGCCGTCCAGCACGTTGTCGCCACTGTTGCCGATGATGATGTTGGCCAGGTCGTTGCCAGTGCCATTGATATCGGCACTGCCGAGCAGGGTGAGGTTTTCGATGTTGGCGCCCAAGGTACGACTGAAGCTGGTCTGGACCAGGTCAACCCCTTCATTGAACGCCTCGACAGCGGTGTCGTTGGCACCCAGCAGGTAGGTGTCATTGCCCTTGCCACCGGTCAGCACGTTGGCTGCGCTGTTGCGGGTGCCATCTAGAATATTGGCCGCGTCGTTGCCGCCGCCGTTGATCGCGGCGTTGCCGGTCAGGGTCAGGTTTTCAAGGCCTGCGGCGAGGCTGTAGGCGATGGACGACTCAACGGTGTCGATGCCTGCGCTGTCGATGATGCGGTCATCGGCATTGTCCACCACATAAGTATCGTTGCCTGCCCCACCGTCCATGGTATCGGCGCCCAGACCACCATCGAGGCGGTTGGCCGCAGCGTTGCCGATGAGGATGTTGTCCAGCCCGTTACCAGTAAGGTCGTAGGCAACCCGGTTGGTGAGCGTGCCGTTTTCGATATTGGCGCCCAAGGTGTAGCTGCCGCTGGCGGCAATCGCGACCTTGACCGTATCGGTGCCTTCGTTGGCCAGCTCCTCGACCTGGTCGGCGATATTGTCCACCACATAGGTGTCGTTGCCTTGCCCGCCACGCATGAGGTCGGCACCCGCGCGCCCGTCGAGCAGGTCATTGCCGGCAAAACCCAGCAACGTGTCGTTGCCCGCACTGCCCAGCAACGTATCGTCGCCGTCGAGGACATAGGCGTAGGTTTCCAGCGTGTCGCCCTCGGTGAGGGCAAACTCTGCCAGCTCCGCCAGGCTCTTGTTCATACCGGTGACGGTATAGACGAGTGCGCCATTCATGCGGAATGTGCTGGTAGACACCACGCCGCTGACCATATCCCCGAAGTACACGAAGCGGCCGCCAAAGGTCTGGGTGTGAATGCCGTCGCTGATGACCATTGAGGTGCTGGTGGCCTGGGTGACATCCCAGCCCCAGTCCTGCGCGTCGAGAAAGCTGAAAGTGCGGGATAAGGTGATTGTGGCCATGTCGCGTCGCTCATTCCGTTGATAGGGGATCGGGCTGGCAGCACAGGGCTGCGACAAGGCCGATGAACCAGCAGACTAGTTGATCTTGCGGCGAGTAGGAACAACCCTTTTACAAGGTTTTTTGCCTGCAGTAATACCGAAAAGCGCGCACAAAAAAGCCCGCCATGAAGGCGGGCTCTTTCTTGTTGCGTATGGTGGGTCGTGTAGGATTCGAACCTACGACCAATTGGTTAAAAGCCAACTGCTCTACCAACTGAGCTAACGACCCGTTGGATGGCGCGTATATTACTGATTTCCCACAGGAAATCAACACCCTGCGGGAAATTTTTCAGTAGTAGCGCGTCGGGTCTGGTACGCCAGCCGCCTTGAAGCCATCGGCGCGCAGGCGGCAGCTGTCGCACTTGCCACAGGCGCGGCCAGCATCGTCGGCCTGGTAGCACGACACCGTGAGGCTATAGTCAACGCCACGCGCCATGCCGGCTTGCACGATCTGCGCCTTGCTCAGGTTCTGCAGCGGCGCCTGGATGCGGAAGCCATTGCCTTCGACACCGGCCTTGGTGGCCAGGTTGGCCATGCGCTCGAACGCTTCAACGAACTCAGGGCGGCAGTCCGGGTAACCGGAGTAATCCACCGCGTTGACACCGATGAAGATATCGCGCGCTTCGAGTACTTCCGCCCAGCCCAGGGCCAACGACAGAAACACTGTGTTGCGCGCCGGTACATAAGTGACCGGGATGCCTTCAGCGGGTGCCTCCGGCACAGCGATGCTGCTGTCGGTCAGGGCCGAGCCGCCGATACCGTTGAGGTTCAGGCCAATCACCTTGTGCTCGACCACACGCATCTCGCGGGCCACGCGTTCTGCCGCATCCAGCTCGGCGCGGTGGCGCTGGCCGTAATCGAAGCTCATGGTATAGCAGGCGTAGCCGTCGGCCTGGGCCATGGCAACCACAGTGGCGGAATCAAGGCCACCGGACAGCAGAATTACCGCACGTTTGTCAGTCATGTCTTTTCCTCTCAACGGCCAGGTTCGTCGTTCCACAGCAGCTTGTGCAGCTGCATCTGGAAACGCACGGGCAGATTGTCAGCAACGATCCAGTCGGCCAGGTCAGTGGCGCTCACCTGTTGGTGGCTGGGCGAAAACAGCACTTCACCGGCGCGCTCGGCCAGGTTGTACTGGATCAACTTGGAAACTGCCCAGTCGTAGTCTTCGCGCGAACAGATGACGAACTTGACCTGATCGTTCCGGGTCAGCAGCTCGATGTTCTCGTAACGGTTGCGATGCGACTCCTGGGAACCTGGGGTCTTGAGGTCGACTACACGGCTCACCCGGGTATCGGTCGCCGAGATATCCAGCGCGCCGCTGGTCTCTAGCGATACCTCGTAACCTGCGTCGCACAGGCGCTGCAACAGCGGCACGGCGTTAGGCTGGGCCAGTGGTTCGCCACCAGTGACACAGACGTAACGCGGCTTGAAGCCGGCCACCTGTTCCAGGATGGAATCGAGGGTACGAAGGGTGCCGCCGGTGAAGGCATAGGCACTGTCGCAGTACTGGCAGCGCAGGGGGCAACCGGTGAGGCGCACAAATACGGTGGGCAGCCCCGCCGTTCGTGTTTCACCCTGCAACGAGTAAAAGACTTCGGTGATGCGTAATGTGTCTTGCATGATCGCCTCGGGCGCGGCAGCTAAACAGGCTGCTCGCCTCTGTCAGGCACTGTCGCGGACTCGACATGGCGTTATCCGCAAAAGCGTGTGAAAAAAGGGCGGCAAGTGTAACGAAAAGCGCCTATTCAGTCCACAAGCACCGGGATCAGGAGCGGCCTTGTGTCGCGATGGGCTGTATCCACAACGAAAAAACCCGCGACAGGCGCGGGTTTGGTCTTGGCGGTACAGCTCAGAGCTTTTGCAGGTCGCGTTGCGCCAGTTGCGCGGCAGAGGTGCCGGGGTACTGGGTGACGACCTGTTGCAAGATACCTTTGACCTTGTCGGTGTGGCCAAGACGGCGTTCGACGTCGGCCAGCTTGTACAGCGAATCTGGCACTTTGCTGTGCTGCGGGTATTGCTGGCTGACCTTGGCAAAGGCTTGCCCTGCAGCTTGCAGGTCACCCTTGGCCAAATTGACTTCGCCAAGCCAGTACTGGGCATTGCCGGCGTACTGACTGTTGGGGTATTTGCGCAGGAAGGCATTGAACGCCTGGCTGGCCTTGTCGAAGTCTTTCTGTTTGATCTGGTCGAAAGCAGCATCGTAATAGAGCTTTTCTTTCGCCGGATCACCCGGCTCGCTGTTGGCGGCCGGTGGCTGCGCGGCGTTGGTACCGGCGGCCGCACCTGTGGCTGCGCTGTTGGCGCCACCGGTGGAAGAATTGTCTGGAGTCGCGGGTGCAGGTGTACCGGTGCCGATTCGGCGGTCCAGGTCCTGATAGCGCTCGAGGTTTTCCTGCTTCATGCGCGACACATCGTTTTGCAGCTCTTCGATGATGCCTTGCTGGCGGGAAATCTGGTCCTGCATCTGTTGCAGTTGCATGAACAGCTGGCCATTTGCAGAAGCAGGGGCCGAAGCCCCTGCTCCGGCATAGGCGCCGCTCGTGCCATAACCCGCAGGTGGCGAACCACCCGCGTTGTCATCTACTACGGGAACCGCAGCCCACGCCGAAAGCGGCAGGCTGAGTGCGAGGACGGTTACAGCACGACGGCACATACGCATAGGAACTTACTTACGCAGTTCTACGCGACGGTTTTGAGCCCAGGACTGCTCGTCGTTGCCGGTAGCAACTGGACGCTCTTCGCCGTAGGAAACCAGTTCCAGCTGAGCAGGGGAAACGCCCTGCAGAACCAGGTAACGCTGGACAGCCTTGGCACGACGCTCACCCAGAGCCATGTTGTACTCGCGGGTGCCGCGCTCGTCGGTGTTGCCTTCCAGGACAACACGGTTGCCGTTGGACTTCAGGTCCTTGGCGTGAACGTCCAGGGCGCGCATGGCTTCTGGCTTCAGATCCGAGCTGTCGTATTCGAAGTAGAAGGTGGTGATTGCGCGCAGGGCGGCTTCTTCGCTCAGGGAACCGTCGACAGCGCCGGTGTTTGCACCGTAGCCAGCGTTCGGATCAACAGCGCCTTCGCCAGCGTTATCGCCGCCTTTGGAGGAGCAACCTACAGCTACAGCCATGGCCAGAGCCAGCGCAGCGAATTTACCAAACTTCAGCATTTCCATCGTGAAACTCCTAATGAAACCCCAGTGTGTTAAGCAAAACGTATTACGCCGCAATCAGTTCAGGTAAGGGGACCAGGACGGTTCTCTGACTTCGCCTTGAGCGGTAGGAAGTGGGAGCCTCACGCGGCCATTAAGCGACACGAGCATCAAGACTCCCCGGCCCTGCTGGCGGGTGGCGTAGATTAGCATGGTGCCGTTGGGCGCAACAGTAGGAGACTCATCAAGACTGGTCTCAGAGAGAATCTTTACACTTCCGCGTTGCAGATCCTGGGCCGCCACCTTGAAGTTGGTGAAGCCTTGTTGGCGATGAATCATCACCAAGGTCTTTTCATCTGCCGACAGTTTAGGGTTGGCGTTGTAGTTACCGACGAAAGTTACGCGCTCGGCACCACCACCGCTGACCGACTGTTTATAGATCTGCGGTTTGCCGCCACGGTCGGAGGTGAAGTAAAGCGTGTTGCCATCCTTGCCCCAGAACGGTTCGGTGTTGATACCGGGGCCGGCAGTGACACGGCTGATCTGGCGCGAGGCGACATTCATTACATAGATGTCGGGGTTGCCATCCTTGGACAGCACGAACGCCAGGCGAGAGCCATCTGGCGACCACGCGGGTGCACCATTGAGGCCTTCGAAGTTAGTGATCTGCTCGCGGCGCCCAGTATCGATGTGTTGAACAAAGATGCGCGGACGCTTCTGCTCGAACGACACATAGGCGATACGCTTGCCATCCGGTGCAAAACGCGGCGACAGGATCGGCTCGCGCGATTGCAGCAGCGTTACGGCACGGGCACCGTCGTAGTCCGAACGTTGCAAGGTGTAGCGGGTGTTGTTGGTCGAGAAACGTTCGGCAGTCACGTACAGCATGCGCGTGGAGAACGCACCCTTGATACCGGTGAGTTTCTCGAACGACTGGTCGGCAATGTAGTGCGACATGTCGCGCAGTTGGTCAACCCCGCCAGCGACGCTACCGGTCAGCACTTGCTGTTCGGTGGCAACGTTGAACAGCGCATAGGTGACCTGCAGGCGGCCGCCCGCTGGCACGATGCTACCCACCATCACGTACTGTGCACCCAGTGCTTTCCAGTCGCGGAAGATGACTTCGCTGGCCTGGCTTGGCTGGCTGATCATGTTCTGGCGCGGGATCGGCGCATAGTAACCGGAGTTACGCAGGTCGTTGCCGATAATGTCGGCCATGTCTTCGGGCAGCACGCTGCCGCCCTGCACACCGAATGGCACGACCGCGATAGGGGTTGCCCGGTCACTGCCACTGGTGACCAGGATGTTTTTTTCTTCCGCCATTGCCATGCCCGCTACGCAGCAGAGCAAGACCAGGAGTCCTCTCAGACGTTTAATCACAACGCTAGATCCTCAGGTGTAAATGTCATCTTGAACGAACGATACGGATTGAAATCGCTCGGCTTCAAGCCCTGCATCTCGGTCAACCGGCCAATGTTCTTCACTGCGGCCACTGCCGAGCTGTCGAACGGGCCGTCGCCGCTGGATTTGGCAACGCTCACATTGGTCACGGTGCCGTCCGGCAGCATGTTGATCTGCAGAACTACCGTCATACCCTTGCGCGCAGATGGCGGACGCGCCCAGCCTTCGGCTGCTCGCATGCGGATCAGGTCGTCGAAGTCGCCGGCTACCTGGTCACCCTGCTCATCGGCCAGCGCTTGCTGACGCTCGGTCGAATCGGACAACAGCTCGGCCAGGGCCTGGGCTTTCTTGTCTTCTGCCGACTTGCGTGCAGCTTCCTGTGCCTTTTTCTTCTGGGCGTCTGCAGCGGCCTTTTTCTTGGCCTCTTCAGCAGCTTTTTTCTTCGCATCCTCGGCCGCGGCTTTTTTCTTGGCGTCCTCGGCTGCTTTTTTCTTCGCGTCTTCGGCGGCTTTCTTCTTCGCCTCTTCCGCGGCTTGTTTCTTGGCTTCTTCGTCGGCTACTTTCTTGGCCTCTTCTTCAGCCTTCTTCTTGGCGATGTCAGCCTGCTGCTTTTTAGCTTCTTCGGCCTTTTTGGCTTCGGCGGCCTTTTTCTGCTCGGCAGCCTTGGCAGCGTCATCGGCTTTTTTGGCTTCGGCGGCTT
This sequence comes from Pseudomonas farsensis, assembly GCF_014268805.2. GTDB lineage: Bacteria > Pseudomonadota > Gammaproteobacteria > Pseudomonadales > Pseudomonadaceae > Aquipseudomonas > Aquipseudomonas farsensis. The sequence goes on along the minus strand of NZ_JABWRF020000001.1, from coordinate 643,374 downwards.
CGCGAGCCTCTTCGGCCTTTTGAGCGGCATCGGCTTTCTTTTGTTCCGCAGCCTTCACGGCTTCCTGCTCGACCTTCTTCTGCTCAAGCTGCTCGACCTCGGTCTGGCGCGCTGCAGTCTTCTTGGCTTCCCCGGCAATCTTCTGATTGGTCTGGGTGGTCGCCTGACTCTTGGACTTGAGCTGATAGAGCGTAGCCTGAACGATGGGCTTGGAAGGCGGCAGTTCCGGCGTCATGGCGAAACTGACGAACAGCAGACCGAACACCAGCACATGCAGGCCAATGGCCCAGACACTGGGCCAGAAGAAGCTTTCCGAGGCGGATGGCTCTCGCTGTTGCATCAGGGCGCCTCGGTAATCAGGCCAACGTTACCGACACCAGCCTTCTGCAACCCGCCCATGGCGCCCATTACCGCACCGTAGTCGACGGACTTGTCGCCACGAATGAAGACTTGGGTCTGCTTGCCCTGGTCGCGACCGGCGGCGATGATTTTAGTCACCGCGGCAGTCATGTCCGGCAAGGTCATGGCCTTGTCCATCTGTTTGTCGGTATCGACTTCACTGCCGAGGTTCCAGAAGTAGGTCTTGTCGGCCTTGATCGAGATGGTGAGGATCTGGACGTTGTTATCCTGCGGCAAGGCTTCACTGGAAACCTTGGGCAGGTCCACCTTCACGCCCTGGTTGAGCATGGGGGCAGTCACCATGAAGATGACCAGCAGCACCAGCATCACGTCGATGTAGGGCACCACGTTCATCTCGGCGACCGGCTTGCGTTTTTGGCGAACTCGGGCCATGGGTTTCTACCTGATCACTCTTCGCTGGTGTGCACTTTACGGTGCAGGATCGCCTGGAACTCGTCGGCGAACGTGTAGTAACGGCCGATCAGCGTTTCACTGCGCGCCGCGAAACGGTTGTAGGCGATTACTGCAGGGATGGCTGCGAACAGGCCGATCGCGGTGGCGATCAGGGCCTCGGCAATACCCGGGGCCACGGTGGCCAAGGTCGCCTGCTGGGCACTGGCCAGGCCGCGGAACGAGTTCATGATGCCCCATACGGTACCGAACAAGCCGATGTACGGGCTGGTGGAACCGACAGTCGCCAGGAATGGCAGGCTCTGTTCGAGCTTTTCTTCCTCGCGGGAGATGGCCACGCGCATGGCTCGGCCAACGCCTTCCATGACCGCATCAGGGTCAACGCCCGGCTGCTGGCGCAGACGCGAGAACTCCTTGAAGCCGGCGCGGAATACCTGCTCTACGCCCGAATCCGGGTCTGGGTTGCTGCCCGCCTGGCGGTACAGCTTGGACAGGTCGATACCCGACCAGAAGCGCTCTTCGAAGGCTTCGAGGGCACGACGACCGGCGCGCAGCATGGTGCTGCGCTGGAAGATCATGATCCACGAAGTCACCGAAGCGGCCACCAGAGTCAACATGACCAACTGAACAACGACACTGGCATTGGCGACCAGGCTCCACATGGAGGTATGGTCGACGACGTTTGCTTCCACGCTTATTCTCCTGCGTTGGATTGAGTACCCGCGCCATCCGCCAGAAAGGCGTCCCGCAGTGCTGCGGGCATGGCTCGGGGTTTGAAAGTGTCGGCACGCACTGCGGCCACCAGAAACTGCCCTTCGCAGAGCAGCGTTTGATCTTTTGTACGCCAGACCTGCTGCACGAAGCGCAGGCTGGCACGGTTCAATTCGGTTACTTGCGCGGTGACCTGCAGCTCGTCATCCAGCCGCGCCGGCGCGTGGTAGCGCGCTTCGCTGGAATGAACGACGAACAAAAGGTTGTCCCCGGCCAGCTGCAACTGGGAAAACCCCAGGTGTCGCAGGCGTTCGGTACGCGCACGCTCCATGAACTTGAGGTAGTTGACGTAGTACACCACCCCGCCTGCGTCGGTGTCTTCGTAATAGACGCGACAGCGGTGTGCGAACGGTTCCAGCCCATTTTGCGCGCGCATACTCTAGTGCTTACTCCTGTACTTGCCAATCCGCCCCGGCAACTGTTTTTGCATCGATGGTGTCTTATTGCCAGCGGCGAACCTGCGTGCCTGCGGTAGGACCACGAAAACGCCGATTCGATCTGTCATTCATCGTCCTGCGCCGAATATTCCCCGCCCTCGCAGAAGCGCCCTGGAATGTTCAGGCCAAAGTGCAGGTAGGCATGACGGGTGACGACCCGGCCGCGCGGGGTGCGCATGATATAGCCCTGCTGAATGAGGTAGGGCTCAAGCACGTCCTCGATGGTGTGGCGCTCTTCGCTGATGGCCGCGGCCAGGTTGTCGACCCCCACCGGGCCGCCATCGAACTTCTCGATCATGGTCAGCAGCAGGCGGCGGTCGGAATGGTCGAAGCCGCGCTCGTCGACATCCAGCAGGTTCAGTGCCATATCGGCCACTGCCTTGGTGATATCGCCCTTGCCGCGCACCTCTGCGTAGTCACGCACACGGCGCAGCAGGCGGTTGGCGATACGTGGGGTGCCACGGGCACGGCGCGCAATCTCGAAGGCGCCTTTGTCTTCGATGGCAAGGCCCAGGATGCCCGCCGAACGGCTGACGATGGTGGCCAGGTCGCGGTCGCTATAGAACTCCAGGCGCTGGACGATACCGAAGCGGTCGCGCAACGGGTTGGTGAGCATGCCGGCACGGGTAGTGGCGCCAACCAAGGTAAACGGCGGCAGGTCGAGCTTGATCGAACGGGCCGCCGGGCCTTCGCCGATCATGATGTCGAGCTGGAAGTCTTCCATCGCCGGGTAGAGCACTTCTTCGACCACCGGGGAAAGCCGGTGAATCTCGTCGATGAACAGTACATCGTGGGGCTCAAGGTTGGTCAGCATGGCGGCCAGGTCGCCTGGGCGCTCAAGGATCGGGCCCGAGGTGCTTTTCACCGACACGCCCATTTCGTGGGCAATGATGTTGGCCAGGGTAGTTTTGCCCAAGCCCGGCGGGCCGAAGATCAAGGTGTGGTCGAGCGACTCGCTGCGACCCCGCGCCGCCTGGATGAACAACGCCATCTGCTCGCGGACCACCGGCTGGCCGATGTAGTCTTCCAGGCGCAGGGGGCGGATGGCCCGGTCCTGGACTTCTTCGCGGTCGCGGCCGGAGGCGGCGATCAGGCGGTCGGTCTCGATCACTTGGTAATCATCCCTTTGAGGCTGCGGCGGATCAGCTCTTCACTGCTGAGGTTGGCCTTGCCCTCGATGGCCGAAATGGCCTTGCTCGCCTCTTGAGGCTTGTACCCCAGCGAAACCAGGGCACTGACCGCATCGGCCTCGGCATTGGAAACGCCGGCCACCGGCAGCGGGCCATCAGACACCAGGGCGAACATCGAAGGCGAGGTTTCCCAGGCCTTGAAGCGGTCCTTGAGCTCGACCAGCAGCCGCTCGGCGGTCTTCTTGCCGACACCCGGCACACGCACCAGCGCCGACGCATCCTGAGCCTGCACGCAGCGCACCAGTTCATCGGCTTCAAGGCCGGACATCAGGGCCAGCGCAAGCTTGGGGCCAACGCCATTAAGACGGATCAGCTCGCGGAACAGCTCACGCTCGCGCTTTTCGAAGAAGCCGTAGAGCAGATGGGCGTCTTCGCGCACGACAAGGTGGGTGTGCAGCGTGACGGTTTCGCCGAGCTTTGGCAGGCGATACAGCGTGGTCATGGGGACCTCGAGCTCATAGCCCAGACCGCCCACGTCAATAATCAGGTGCGGCGGCTGTTTCTCCGCCAGGGTGCCGCGCAAACGTCCAATCACGTTCCGATCCTTCCTCTCGGGTGCCGGCCGAAAACCGGTTCACCCTATCAGCAAATGTGCAGGGTGAATGTTTCACCCGGACAAAATGTGTATCAGCGCATGAAGCCGCTACAGACGCAAGCGCCCGCCGCGTCGCCGCGCCGTGCTCAGCCCATGGGGAATCAGGCTGGAGCGGGTATGGGCATGGCACAGGGCAATGGCCAGGGCGTCGGAAGCGTCGATCTGTGGTTTTTTGGTGAGTTTGAGCAGGTGCATGACCATCAGCATGACCTGTTCCTTGTTGGCCCCGCCGCTGCCGGCGACCGCCTGCTTGACCTGGCTGGCGGTGTATTCGGCGATTTCCAGGCCTGCCTCGGCGGCGGCGACGATGGCAGCGCCGCGGGCCTGGCCAAGCTTGAGCGCAGAGTCGGCATTGCGCGCCATGAACACCCGCTCGATGCCCATGGTCACCGGGCCATGTTGACGGATGATTTCGCTTACGCCGCGAAAAACCACCAGCAAGCGGTCGTGCAGCTCGCCATCGCCGGTACGGATGCAACCTGAGGTGACGTACTCGCAGCCGCGCGCAGTATGGCGAACGACGCCGAAACCGGTGATGCGCGAGCCGGGGTCGATACCAAGAATCAGAGTCATAGCGCCTACGGATGTTTGGGGATTTTCCCGCTACTGCTCAGCCCAACGTTTCCATGATCTCGTCGGAGATCTGTGCATTGGAATAAACGTTCTGCACATCGTCCAGGTCTTCGAGCATGTCGATCAGTTTGAGCACCTTTTCAGCACCGTCCTGGTCCAGCTCGGCACTGGTGGTCGGCTGCATCACGATCTCGGCATCAGAAGCCTTGAAGCCGGCCTCCTCGAGCGCGTTGCGCACCGCATAAAAACTGTTGAACGAAGTAAACACCTCGAACGAGCCATCGCCATTGGCAACCACGTCATCAGCATCGGCCTCCATGGCCGCTTCCATCAGCGCGTCCTCGTCGACCTGAAGCTCGGCGGCAAAGCTGATCTGGCCCTTGCGTTCGAACAGGTAGGCCACTGAACCGTCGGTACCGAGGTTGCCGCCGCACTTGGTGAACGCATGGCGCACGGCGGCCGCCGTACGGTTGCGGTTGTCGGTCATGGTCTCGACCATGATCGCCACACCGCCTGGGCCGTAGCCCTCGTAGCTGAGCTCTTCGACGTTGTCGTTTTCGTTGGTACCCGCACCACGGGCGACCGCGCGATCAATGATGTCGCGGCTCATGTTGGCGCCCAGGGCCTTGTCCAGCGCCAGACGCAGGCGCGGGTTGGAGGCAGGGTCTGCACCACCTTGCTTGGCCGCGACGGTCAGTTCACGGATCCACTTGGTGAAGATCTTGCCTCGCTTGGCATCCTGGCGTTCTTTGCGGTGCTTGATGTTCGCCCACTTCGAATGACCGGCCATAACCACTCCAAATCCTTGAAACAGAAACAGGTTCCGCCCCGTAGGGCGGAACGCGATAAAACTGCGCGCAAGCGCGGGGCACCCCGTTGGCGAGGTGCCCGGGGCCGATTACTCGACCTTGGTCTGCTCGCGCAGACGGATGTGCAGCTCGCGCAGTGCCTTGGCATCGACCTGGCCTGGGGCCTGGGTCATCACGTCGGCGGCGCTTTGGGTTTTCGGGAAGGCGATCACTTCGCGGATCGACTGCGCGCCGGTCATCAGCATGACCAGACGGTCCAGGCCGAAGGCCAGGCCGCCGTGGGGCGGTGCACCGAACTTCAGGGCGTCGAGCAGGAAGCCGAACTTCTCTTGCTGCTCGTCAGCCTCGATACCCAGCAGGCGGAAGACCGCTTGCTGCATTTCCTTGCGGTGGATACGGATCGAACCGCCCCCCAGTTCGGTGCCGTTGAGGACCATGTCGTAGGCACGCGACAGCGCGCCAGCCGGATTGGCCTCAAGCTCTTCGGGCGAGCATTTCGGTGCGGTGAACGGGTGGTGCAGCGCGCTGAAGCTGCCGTCTTCGTTTTCTTCGAACATCGGGAAGTCGACAACCCACATCGGCGCCCACTTGCAGGTCAGCAGCTCAAGGTCGTGGCCCAGGCGAATACGCAGCGCACCCAGGGCTTCGCTGACGATCTTGGCCTTGTCGGCGCCGAAGAACACGATGTCGCCGTCTACGGCGCCAACGCGGTCGAGGATGACGTTGAGGTTGGCCTCAGGGATGTTCTTGACGATCGGCGACTGCAGGCCTTCAACACCTTTGGCACGCTCGTTGACCTTGATGTAGGCCAGGCCCTTGGCGCCGTAGATGCCGACGAACTTGGTGTACTCGTCGATCTTGCTGCGCGGCATGCTGGCAGCGCCAGGCACGCGCAGGGCGGTAACGCGGCACTTCGGATCGTTGGCAGGGCCGGCGAACACCTTGAAGTCGACGTCCTTGAGCTGGTCGGCAACGTCCACCAGTTCCAGCGGGATGCGCAGGTCCGGCTTGTCCGAACCGTAGCGGCGCATGGCCTCTTCATAGGTCATGTGCGGGAACTCACCGAACTCCAGGTCCAGGACTTCCTTGAACAGCTTGCGGATCATGCCTTCGGTCAGGCCCATGATCTCGGCTTCGTCGAGGAAGCTGGTCTCGATGTCGATCTGGGTGAATTCCGGCTGGCGGTCAGCACGCAGGTCTTCGTCGCGGAAGCACTTGGCGATCTGGTAGTAGCGGTCGAAGCCGGCGACCATCAGCAACTGCTTGAACAGCTGTGGCGACTGCGGCAAGGCAAAGAAGCTGCCTGCGTGGGTACGGCTAGGTACCAGGTAGTCGCGAGCGCCTTCAGGCGTTGCACGGGTCAGGATTGGCGTTTCGACGTCGAGGAAGCCGTTTTCGTCGAGGAAGCGACGGATGCTGCTGGTGATGCGCGAACGCAGACGCAGCTTGTCGGCCATTTCCGGGCGACGCAGGTCGATGAAGCGATAGCGCAGGCGGGTTTCTTCGCCAACGTCGGAGAACTCGTTCAGCGGGAACGGCGGGGTTTCGGCTTCGTTGAGTACGGTCAGCTCGTAGCCCAGTACTTCGATGCCACCGGAGGCCATGTTCGGGTTGACCGCGCCTTCAGGACGCAGGCGCACCTTGCCGGTGATCTGTACGACGTATTCGCTGCGCACGCGGTCGGCGTTGGCGAAGCTCTCGGCGCGATCCGGGTCGAACACGACCTGGGCCATGCCTTCGCGGTCACGGATATCGAGGAAGATCACCCCGCCGTGGTCGCGGCGACGATGGACCCAGCCGCAAAGGGTGACTTCCTGGCCGTCCAGGCTCTCGTTCAGTTGGCCGCAATAATGGCTGCGCATCATGATGGTGTTCGCTTCTCGTGATTCGTGTAGTCGGTGAAGGTCTCGCTTGCCAGGGGCAAACAGCGCAAGACCCGATCAGGGCAATTCAATTCAGTCGGCTTTGTCGCCGCCTGCCAGGTTCTTTTTCGCCCCGGTCTTGAAGTCGGTCTCGTACCAGCCGTTGCCACTCAGGCGAAAACCGGGGACAGACAGCAGTTTCTTCAATGCCGGCGCCTGGCAGGCCGGACAGTCGGTCAGCGCAGCGGCGCTGATTTTCTGCATGGCTTCAAACTGGTGCTCGCAGGATGCACATTGATAGTCGTAAAGGGGCATGGGTGTCTCTCGTCAACCACATCGCACGCTGCCCAACGCAGCAAAGAGCGGGATTATATATGGTTAACGGAAGCAGTGCAGCCCGCCCGGCGATCAGTGCATATCTGGAGCGTCTGCAGCCAGGCCACGCAAATGACCCGTACCAGCCCGCTGAAATTCCTGACCCCGCCATGGCGCAGGTGCACTTCGCGATCCACATAGGACAACACCGCGCTTACCGAACAGCCATTGGCCTGCGCGATGCGCTCGAGAATCCGCCAATACACCACCTCCAGGCGCAGACAGGTAGCAAAGCCATTCAGGCGCACCGAGCGCGACACCGGCCCCGCCTGGTCCATGTCGAAATCCACCTTGAATGGGTCGAGTTCGGGCTTGCCTGCCCGCTGCCCCAGCTTCGCACCCCCACCCGCCACACGCACCACTTCGCCCATCGCCTCGCCCCCTGTCACGAAAAACCCGTTCGCCATGGCGAGCAGGTCAAGGGCGACCATCAAGCGCTGCAACAAAGCACCATCCCAGCAGCAAGGTTTTCCCTGCAAGCGAACGGGCCCGACACCTGCCACGGCGTCGGGCCCGTATTCAAAGCGCTGCAAGCGACTCAACCGGCAATTACTTCCCGTCGAGTAATACCCTCAGCATCCACGCGGTTTTTTCATGCACCTGCATGCGCTGGGTCAGCAGGTCGGCGGTAGGCTCGTCACTGACCTTTTCCACATCCGGGAAAATGCTGCGCGCCGTGCGCACCACCGCCTCCTGGCCCTGGACCAGTTGACGGATCATTTCGTCGGCATGCGGCACCCCTTCTTCTTCCTTGATGGACGAATGGCGGGCATAGAAAGCGTAGGAACCTGGCGCCGGGAAACCCAGGGCGCGGATGCGTTCGGCGATGGAATCCACGGCCAGGGCCAATTCGTTGTACTGCTCCTCGAACATCAAGTGCAGGGTGCGAAACGATGGACCGGTGACGTTCCAGTGAAAGTTGTGGGTTTTCAGATACAGCACATAAGTGTCGGACAAAAGACGCGACAGCCCATCGACGATGGCTTTGCGATCTTCTTCATTGATACCGATATCGATTGCCATGAAGTTCCCCTTTGCTAAAGGCCTGAATAACCAAGCGGACGCGACCCACTGTAGCAAGAGTTTCCCCACCGTGCATGGCCGCCCAAGCGCGCCTGCGGTTTGAGAAGACTGCGCCTTTGCTGTTAAATAGGCAGCGTGCCACCCGTGCGGATTGTCAATGCCGGGTGCATAGGCTGGCTTGCCGCGTTTTCGCGCTTCTGTTCACGCGCACCGTGCAGCCCGCTCATCCTGTGATTGGCCTTATCAATGTGAGCCTAACCAAATGTTCAAAATCGTCCATCTGGTGACGGGCGTGGCTGCCTTGCTGCTATCGCTCATTCCCAGCCTCAGAACCGACGCCACACCGTTGCTGCAACAACCCGAGGCCGTTTACCTGGCCTTGCTCGGCCTGCTGAACCTGCTGCTCGCCCCTGCCCTGCCGCTTTATTACCGAGGCATGCGCCAGCAACTGCAGCACACCGCCAGCGTCCTGCTGGTGGCTGCGGTAATTCTGCAGACCATCACCCTGCTCGCCCGCCCAGAGCTTGGCAATTTGCCTGCGCTGGCTTGCGCAGCCCTGGCTACCGCCTTGCACCTGGCCGCAGGCCTGGCACGCAGCCCTCGCCGGGCCCGCGCCAGCCAAGGCAGCACCACGGAGACCAGTAACCGCGATACTGGCACGGTGAAGTGGTTCAACACCTCCAAGGGCTTTGGCTTCATCTCGCGCGATTCGGGTGACGATATCTTCGTGCACTTTCGCGCCATCCGCGGCGAAGGCCACCGGGTACTGGTCGAAGGCCAGCGCGTGGAGTTTTCGGTGATGCACCGCGACAAAGGCCTGCAGGCCGAAGACGTGGTCGCGGTTTCGCGCCGCTGACCACCACCCTCCACCACCTTTAATAATGAGGTGGTGGAGGCTCCTCTCCCCCGCCACCGTACTGGCCGACCATATCCTCGTAGCGCTTGATCAGCTCGGCAACCTGCAACTGCAAGCGGTCGATGATCTTGTTTTGCTCAAAGACCATGTCATTGAGTGCCTGAATGGTGTCGTCCTGAAACGCCTGCCGGGTTTCCAGCTCGACGATACGCAGCTCTAGCGACATACCTCAAACCCCCTTGAAACTTTCGCCAAGCAGCGCGGTAACACGCTGACGGATCGCATCGACTGCGCCCGGCTCATAGTCGCACGCGGCAACCTTGCCCCACACCGGCGCCGGCCAGGCAGCATCGCCATGGCGACGAACGATAACGTGCATGTGCAACTGGCTGACCATATTGCCCAGCGTGGCAACGTTCATCTTGTCGGCAGCGAAGGCATCCTTGAGCGCCTCGGCCAAGGCAGTGGTTTCTTCCCACAGCTGGCGCTGGTCCGCCTCGTCGAGGTCAAACAGCTCGCTCACATCAGCGCGGCGCGGCACCAGGATGAACCAGGGATAGTTGGCGTCCTTGCTCAGCAGCAGGCTGCACAGCGGCAGCTCACCCAACAGCACAGAGTCCTGTTGCAGACGCGGATCGAGGGTAAACATGACAAACCTCCTTAAACAGATGCCTCGCCCAAGGTGCGGGCGCAGGGCGCGCAGGATACCTTGCTTGGCCTGCCGTCACACCCGCACGGCACGCAATGAAGCACCCGCGCACCAAATTGGCCCACCCGTCACCCTGCAAACGATCGCTTGCGGTAACACCGCGCTACTTTTCGCACCACAATGAGGCCGATCGTCACCGCGACACCATCAACCGGTCACACAAAACAGGCAGGATCAACAAAGAGTGGTAACACCTTGACTTTCAAGGCAGCTCGCAACGACGGGGAGGTGGCACACCATCAGACATGCGCGACCCCGTGTTTACTGGGGTTTTGCGCCAGGTCGCCCCCAGCTTGTGAAAAATTCATCAAAGGAATGTGAATTTGAGCATGCTTGTTGCATTCCTCAAACGCCAAGTCGGCACGACACCTGCAAAGACAGGTGAACGCGACAAATGGACAACAGCGGCATCGGAATCACCAGGGAGTCTGCTCGCCCTACTTTGTGTTTATACATAAATGATGGGCGCGCGACAGCGCTGGCGTTGTACACCCCTGGTAACAAGGGGTGTGATTTGCGACAAGGAAATAGCCGTTAGCGACATGGCCATAAAGTTACCGAAAGGTTGTTTTTTACCCGTATCGCCAAGAATAGTCAGCGTGATATAAATTTTCGCCGACATAAAAAGAAAGAGCTGCCCCTATAACTAAAACACTTGGGCGCAGCGGTACTCTTCCTAAAAACCAAAGGAGCAAATCACGATGCGCGTGATGAAGTGGAGCATGATCGCCCTGGCCGTTGCAGCAGGGACTTCGCAGTTCGCAGTCGCCTCTTCGCAAGACGAATCCAAAGGTTTCGTTGAAGACAGCAAACTCAACGTAAAAATGCGTAACCTGTACTTCAGCCGTGACTACCGCAACACCGAGTCGGCCGCTAACCGCGCCGCCGGTTTGCGTCACGACCAGCGTGAATGGGGCCAAGGCTTCATCGGCACCTTCGAATCCGGCTTCACCCAAGGCACCATCGGCGTCGGCGTCGACGCTATCGGCATGCTGGGCCTGAAACTGGACAGCGGCCGCGGCTACTCGGGCACCGGCCTGTTCCCTACCGGTTCGGATGGTCGCTCGCAGGATGATTACTCCAAAGGCGGCGCAGCAGTTAAGTTCCGCATGTCCGACACCGTACTGAAAGTCGGCGACCAGTTCACCGCACTGCCAGTCTTCGCCACCGACGACAGCCGTCTGCTGCCGGAAGTTGCCCAGGGCGCGTTGATCACCAGCAATGAAATCAAGGGCCTGACCCTGCATGCTGGTCGCTTCACCGGCCTGACCAACCAGGAAGAAACCAACCACGACAGCGCCCACCTGAAATCGGCGAACGTCGTCGGCGGTACCTACGCCATCACCGACACCCTGTCGAGCAGCCTGTACTACTCCAAGGTCGAAGACTACTGGCGCAAGTACTACGCCAACCTGAACTGGGCACTGCCACTGTCCGACAACCAGGGCATGGTGTTCGACTTCAACATCTATGACACCAAGAGCGAAGGCAGCGAAGCCCGAGCGTTCGATGGCGACAAGATCGACAGCCGTGCCTTCAGCCTGTCTGCCGCCTACAACATTGGCGCACATACCTTCACCGTGGCTTATCAGAAGATGACCGGCGACGGCGGCTATGCCTATGGCGTGGACGGCGGCGGCAGCATCTTCCTGGCCAACTCCATCGCCCGTTCGGACTTCAACGCCGAAGACGAAAAATCCTGGCAAGTGCGCTACGACCTGAACTTCGCCGAGTACGGCGTACCAGGCCTGAGCTTCATGACCCGCTACGTGCGTGGTACCGATGCCAACGTGGCCGGCACCAACAATGGCCAGGAATGGGAACGCGACGTCGACATCAAGTACGTCCTGCAGGAAGGCCCGGCCAAAGACCTGAGCTTCCGTGTCCGTCAGGCCACCTACCGCTCCTCGGACGCCGTGTACTCCAACTCCCTGGACGAACTGCGCCTGATCGTCGAGTACCCGCTGAGCATCCTGTAAGCTCTCGCCTACAGCGCTTTGCACCTGAAAAAGCCCGGCGAATGCCGGGCTTTTTCTTGGCTGACAGCAACGCACCACTGCTGCATTCTGTACGCTTTCGTTTCGCCCCCGTACAATGCGGGGTCATTTCACATTCAGGCAATCGACACGGCTCCCCATGCGCACCAGTCAATATTTGCTCGCCACCCAGAAAGAAACCCCGGCAGACGCCGTGGTCATCAGCCACCAGCTCATGCTGCGCGCCGGCATGATCCGTAAGCTGGCCTCCGGCCTGTACACCTGGCTGCCGATGGGCTTGCGGGTAATGCGCAAGGTCGAGGCCGTGGTCCGCGAAGAAATGAACGCAGCCGGCGCCCTCGAAGTGCTGATGCCGAGCATCCAGCCTGCAGAGCTGTGGCAGGAATCCGGCCGCTGGGAACAGTACGGCCCTGAGCTGCTGCGTTTGAAAGACCGCCACCAGCGCGAATTCTGCGTAGGCCCGACCCACGAAGAAGTGATCACCGACCTGGCCCGCAACGAGCTGTCCAGCTACAAACAGCTGCCGCTCAACATGTACCAGATCCAGACCAAGTTCCGTGACGAGATCCGTCCGCGCTTCGGCCTGATGCGTGGCCGCGAGTTCATCATGAAGGACGCCTACTCCTTCCATGCCGACCAGGCTTCCCTGCAAGAAACCTACGACCGCATGCACCAGGCCTACAGCAATATCTTCACCCGCCTGGGCCTGGACTTCCGCCCAGTGCAAGCCGACACCGGCTCCATCGGTGGTAGCTACTCCCACGAATTCCACGTACTCGCCTCCTCCGGCGAAGACGACGTGATCTTCAGCGACAGCTCCGACTACGCCGCCAACATCGAAAAGGCCGAAGCCATGCCACGCGAAAGCGTGCGCCCGGCACCGACCGAAGAGCTGCGCCTGGTCGACACGCCGAACGCCAAGACCATCGCGCAACTGGTCGAGAACTTCGGCCTGCCGATCGAGAAAACCGTCAAGACCCTGATCGTGCACGGCGCCGAAGAGGGCAAGCTGGTTGCCTTGATCGTGCGCGGCGACCACGAGCTCAACGAAATCAAGGCGACCAAGCTGGAACAGGTTGCCGACCCGCTGGTCATGGCCAGCGAAGCCGAACTGCGTGACGCCATTGGCGCCGGTGCCGGTTCGTTGGGCCCGCTGAACCTGCCGCTGGAATGCATCATCGACCGTTCGGTTGCCCTGATGAGCGACTTCGGCATCGGTGCCAACATCGACGACAAGCACTACTTCGGCGTGAACTGGGAGCGTGACCTTCCGGTTCCACAAGTGGCAGACCTGCGTAACGTGGTTGCCGGCGACCCGAGCCCAGATGGCCAGGGCACCCTGGTGATCAAGCGCGGCATCGAAGTGGGGCACATCTTCCAGCTCGGTACCAAGTACAGCGAAGCACTCAAGTGCCAGGTGCTGGGCGAAAACGGCAAGCCGGTGGTGCTGTCCATGGGCTGCTACGGTATCGGCGTCTCGCGCGTGGTAGCTGCGGCCATCGAGCAGAACCACGACGACAAGGGCATCATCTGGAACGACGCACTGGCGCCATTCCAGGTCGCCCTGGTGCCGCTGCGCTACGAAACCGAAGTGGTGCGTGAAGCCACCGACAAGCTGTACGCCGAACTGACCGCCGCAGGCTTCGAAGTACTGCTGGACGACCGCGACAAGAAGACCAGCCCCGGCATCAAGTTTGCCGACATGGAGCTGATCGGCATCCCGCACCGCATCGTCGTCAGCGACCGCGGTCTTGCCGACGGCAACCTGGAATACAAGCACCGCACCGAGTCGGACGCCCAGGCGCTGCCGCTCAACGAAGTGCTGACCTTCCTGCAGGCCCGCATCCGCCGCTGATAACCCGTTACGCGAGTGACCATGTCCAAGCGAAGTACCTACACCCTGGGGGGCGCCGCACTGTGCGGCGCCCTGCTCCTCAGCGGCTGCGCCAACCAGATGTCGCAGCGCAGCGACCATGAGGAGCGCGTCGAGCGCAAGCTGCTCGAACACACCCTGCAGATCGACGTCGGCGAGCCAAAGGTGATGGAGCTTGCGCAGCGGCGCGTGCGCGTTCACGAACAGAAGCGTTTCGAGGTCACCGAGTTCGAAGTGACCCGCCACTACGACCGCTACACCCCTTACCAACCCTGGCGGGAGATCTACGAGATCCCACTGGGCGCGGTCGCGGTGGTCGCAGGGGTAGGCGCCAATGTGGTCAACGTGTTCGCCCTGGGCAACCTGCCTGCCAGCGTTACCCATGACTGGCTCAGCTATGGCGTGGCCGGGCTCAACCCGTTCATGAACGTGCAGTCCAACGGCCGCGCCCAGCAGAACCTGGCCGGGATCAGCGAAGTGGAGAAGGACAAGCGCGAGGAGTTCACCAGCCTGCCTTGGAACGAGCGCCTTGTTGAGGTCAAAGCCGGCAAGATGACCCACGAGCTGACCACCGACAAGAACGGCGTACTGCGCCTGAACCTGTTGGACAGCCCGTTTTCCGAACAGAACCTCAAGCACGTCGGCACCTTGCACCTGCAAGTGGTCGATGAAGACAACGGCGTGCGTGGCGATGCCAGCCTGCTGGTCAGCAGCAGCCTGCGCGGCAAGCTGCTCGAAGCCCACGAGCTGATTTTCGACGACCTTGAGGACGACGAGGTCGGCCAGTGGGTGCATCGGGTCAAGCGTTTGTCCGAGCTGGGCCTTGAAGAAGAAGCCAGTGAACTGGAGCAGAGCCTGATCGAGCTGACCCGCAACGATCCGGAACTGCAAGAGGAATTCGTCAAGAGCCTGACCAAGGCAACTGGCCGCGTGGTGGTAGATCCGGGCGCGCAATGAGCGCGCCTGGCACTCCTGTAACCACCGGGCCTGCTCTGCAGGCTGTCGCCAGCTCCCACAGAGCTCGCCCATCCCCATATCGATGCCGTCTACGCGGTAAGTGTAGGAGCGGCCTTGTGTCGCGAAAGGGCTGCGAAGCAGACCCGGGATCTGAGCACCCACCAGAATCGCTGGGGCTGCTTCGCAGCCCTTTCGCGACACAAGGCCGCTCCTACACAATCAAAAGCGACTTGCCCGAAACCATAGAATGTCGCAATTTCGAGGCTTGCCCCAGATCCCTGTGGGAGCTGGCGCCAGGCTGCGATGAGGCCGAAACGGGCTTGCCGGGCCCTGAAACCTGCTTTACCCAAAGCCAGTGTTACAAATCCTTGAACAGATCCAACTGCTCATGCGCCCCGCGCAGATCGCGCAACCTCACCCCTACCCCAAGCAAACGCACAGGCTTGCCGCCGCGGGCGAATGCCTGCCTGAGCAAATGCTTGTAGCTGGCCAGGTCGCGGCCCGCACCAGCCTGCTCCAGGGTGGTCTGGCTGAAGTCATGGAACTTGACCTTGACGAACGGCTTTTCAGGCCGGTAGCTGCTGTCCATGCGGGCAATGCGCTGGTCCAGGCTGGCCAACAGCTCGGGTAGCTTCTCCAGGCAGCTGTCCAGGTCTGGCAGGTCCTGGTCGTAGGTGTTTTCAACGCTTACCGACTGCCGCCGGCTGTCGTTGTGCACCGGGCGCTCATCAATGCCACGGGCCAAGCCCCATAAACGTTCGCCAAAGCTGCCGAACTCGCGCACCAGCGCCAGGCGCGGCCAATCGCGCAGCGACAGGCAGGTATCGATGCCCAGCCGGGCGAGTTTCTCTGCCGTGACCTTGCCAACCCCATGCAGGCGCGCTACAGGCAGTGCAGAAACGAACGCCTCCACCTCATCAGGGGTAATGACAAACAGCCCGTTTGGCTTGCGCCAATCACTGGCGATCTTGGCCAGGAACTTGTTCGGCGCCACCCCAGCTGAAACGGTGATGTGCAACTGCTGGGCGACACGCTTGCGAATATCGTCGGCGATGCGCGTGGCACTGCCGGCAAACCACTGACTGTCGGTGACATCCAGGTAGGCTTCATCCAGGGACAGCGGCTCGATAAGGTCGGTGTAATCACGAAAGATCGCATGGATTTCCCGCGACGCCTCTTTATAAGCGTCAAAGCGCGGCTTGACGATCTCAAGGTCCGGGCACAGCTTCATGGCATGCCCTGAGGCCATTGCCGAGCGCACCCCATAGGCGCGGGCTTCGTAATTGCAGGTGGCAATCACGCCACGCTGCCCCGGTTGCCCGCCCACAGCCATCGGGCGCCCCACCAAACGCGGGTCGTCGCGCATTTCGATGGCGGCGTAGAAGCAGTCACAATCGATGTGGATGATCTTGCGCTGAGGCATGGACGACAGCCAGTACTGTAAATTCATACAGATAGTACTCCATGCGCCTGTCAGCGAAACAGCCCGCGCGCGACAATCGGCCTACAAGCCCCGCCGATACTGGCCTCCCGCCCGGCCAAGGATGCTAAGAGTTTGAACGAGAAAGGTTTTTTCCATTTAAAACTTGACATGCGGAAGGAATTCCGTAGAATTCGATCTCACAGGCGCGGGATGGAGCAGCCTGGTAGCTCGTCGGGCTCATAACCCGAAGGTCGTCGGTTCAAATCCGGCTCCCGCAACCAGATTCAAGAAAAGGCCACTGTTTCGACAGTGGCCTTTTTTATTGTCTGCAGAAAGTCTGGGGGCGCTACGCACCCCTTTCGCGGCACAAGGCCGCTCCTACAAGAGGTTGCGGTCACCTGTAGGAGCGGCCTTGTGCCGCGAAAGGGGTGCGTAGCAGCCCCGGCGATTTCAGCCTTGAGTCAGGCTTTGGCCTTGGCAGCTGCGTCCTTGATCAGGGTCTGCAGTTCACCGTTTTCGAACATTTCCAGCATGATGTCGCTACCGCCGACCAGCTCACCGGCTACCCACAGCTGCGGGAAGGTCGGCCAGTTGGCGTACTTGGGCAGGTTGGCGCGGATTTCTGGGTTCTGCAGGATGTCGACGTAGGCGAACTTCTCGCCACACCCCATCACCGCTTGCGATGCCTTGGCCGAGAAACCGCACTGCGGGGCATTCGGCGAACCTTTCATGTAAAGCAGAATGGTGTTGTTGGCGATCTGCTCTTTGATTGTATCGATGATATCCATGAAGCACCTCGGCTGAACTTTGCGACGTGATCGTCGGCACGGTGACGCATTGTAACGAAAAGCTCGACAACGTGCTCGCCCTGCCCCGGCTTCACGCGGCCTCGACATCCACCGGCACGCCATTGAGCGCCGCATTGCCAGACACGCCATCACGCAGTTGCTCGTCGGTCAGGTCATTGGCGCTGACCCCAGGCTGCGCGGCCGCAATCTGCAACTGCGCGCCATGGCGCTTGTGCCCGTAGCCATGGGGCAGGCTGACCACCCCGCGCATCATTTCTTCACAGGCCTGCACCTGCACTTCGAGCGCACCAGTGCGCGAACGCACCCTCACCGTCTGGCCGTCCTGTAACTGGCGATGCCGCAGGTCGTCGGGGTGCATCAGCAACTGGTGGCGTGGCTTGCCTTTGACCAGCCGATGATAGTTATGCATCCAAGAGTTGTTGCTACGCACATGGCGACGGCCGATCAGCAGCAATTGATCACGCGCCGGGGGCGCCTGCTGTGCCAGCCGTTCAAGGTCAGCGAGCAATGCCGGCGGCGCCGCCTCGACCGCTTGCCCGGCAGTGCGCAAGCGCTTGGCAAGATTGGCGCGCAATGGGCCCAGGTCGAGGCCGTGGGGATGCCGATCGAGCGTTGCCAGCGACAGCCGGTGCTCAGTCTCATCGCCGTAGCGCCCCTTGCGCAGGGCGAAATCGATCATCTGCGCAGGAGCCATGGTCGGTTTCAGCTCCATCTGGGCGCGGGCGGCGAACGCCTTGGCCAGGCCGACGAAAATCTCCCAGTCATGCAGCGCGCCCTCGGGCTTGGCCAGAATCGCCCGGTTGAAGCGGGTAACGTTGCGCACCGCCAGCAGGTTGAAGGTCGAATCGTAGTGGTCGTTTTCAAGCGCCGAGGTGGACGGCAGGATCAGGTCGGCATGGCGGGTGGTTTCATTAATGTACAAGTCGATGCTGAGCATGAAATCCAACCCCTCCAGGGCCTGGTCCAGGCGTCGCCCATTGGGGGTGGAAAGCACAGGGTTGCCGGCCACAGTCACCAACGCCCGCACCTGGCCTTCGCCCGGCGTGAGCATTTCTTCTGCCAAGGCCGAGACCGGCAGCTCGCCGGCATACTCCGGCAGGCCGGAAACGCGGCTCTGCCACTGGTTGAAATGCCCGCCAGAGGTGGTGGCGACCAGATCGACTGCAGGCTCAGTGCACAGCGCGCCACCCTCACGGTCGAGGTTGCCGGTGACCAGGTTGATCAGTTGCACCAGCCAATGGCACAACGAGCCGAACGTCTGCGTCGAAACCCCCATGCGGCCATAGCACACGGCCTTGTCGGCAGCGGCGAAGCCCCGCGCCAAGTGGCGGATGTCATCGGCAGCGATACCGCACAACGCGCTCATCGCTTGGGCATCGAATGGCGCAATGGCTGCGCGCACCTGCTCAAGGCCGGTCACCGGCAGGTGGGTGCCGCGGGCGAGGCCTTCGGCGAACAGCGTGTGCAACAGCCCGGCCAGCAACGCCGCATCGCCGCCGGGGCGGATGAACAGATGCTGGTCGGCAAGCATGGCGGTTTCACTGCGCCGTGGGTCGACCACCACCAGCCGCCCGCCGCGAGCCTGCAAGGCCTTGAGCCGCTTCTCGACGTCCGGCACGGTCATGATGCTGCCATTGGATGCCAGCGGGTTGCCACCCAGGATCAGCATGAACCCGGTGTGATCGATGTCCGGCACCGGCAGCAACAGGCCATGACCGTACATCAGGTGGCTCGTCAGGTGCTGGGGCAACTGGTCCACCGAGGTGGCCGAGAAGCGATTGCGCGTTTTCAACAGGCCCAGAAAATAGTTGCTGTGGGTCATCAACCCATAGTTGTGCACGCTTGGGTTGCCTTGATACACCGCTACGGCATTGCGCCCGTGAGCCTGTTGTACCGCCCACAACCGTTCGGCGGCCAGCGCAAAGGCTTCATCCCAACTGATTGCCTGCCACGCCTGGCCCACACGCCGGTGCGGCTGGCGCAGGCGATCGGGGTCCTCTTGAATATCCTGCAGCGCCACCGCCTTCGGGCAGATATGCCCACGGCTGAACGGGTCGAGGGCATCACCTTTGATCGAGGTGATCCGGGCGGCGCCCGCTGGGTCGTGGCTGACTTCAATGTTCAGGCCGCAGATGGCCTCGCACAGGTGACAGGCTCGGTGATGCAGGGTCTTGGTCATGGCCGCCTCTGCCTTGTTATGGGTCGCCCGACTATGCGCTGCCGGCCCATGCCGGGCCAGCGCACTTTGCGGCGTGAATCGGGCGACATCAGGCGGGCGATTCACGACAGCCGGTTTGCCAAAGCTGCGCCAGGGCGTGTACAAACCCTGTAGCAAATAAAAAACAGCGCACCCACAGGGGTTTAGCACGCCTGTCGTGGCGCGGACGCTGTTTCTCCCCTTGGTTTCAGGCGACATTTAATTATAGTATTGCGCCTTTCCCTAATCCGTCCGCCCCGTGCGGCTTACGCCGCAGGTCACTCCCGTTGTCAACAAAACCCATACGGTCGACCTGCACACTGTTGCAGATAAGGTAGTCAATCATGAGCGCTAGGCACTTTCTCTCCCTGCTGGACTTCACCACCGACGAATTGCTCGGGGTGATCCGCCGAGGCATCGAGCTGAAGGACCTGCGCAAGCGCGGCGTGCTGTTCGAACCGCTGAAAAACCGTGTCCTGGGCATGATCTTCGAAAAGTCGTCCACCCGCACCCGGGTGTCGTTCGAAGCCGGCATGATCCAGCTCGGTGGCCAGGCGATCTTCCTGTCCCCGCGCGACACCCAACTGGGCCGTGGCGAGCCGATTGCCGACAGCGCCATCGTGCTATCGAGCATGGTCGATGCGGTGATGATCCGCACCCACGCCCACAGCACCCTTACCGAGTTCGCCGCCAACTCGAAAGTCCCGGTGATCAACGGCCTGTCCGATGACCTGCACCCCTGCCAGTTGCTGGCCGACATGCAGACCTTCTTCGAGCACCGCGGCTCGATCCAGGGCAAGACCGTCACCTGGATTGGCGACGGTTTCAATATGTGCAACTCGTATATCGAGGCCGCCCGCCAGTTCGACTTCCAGTTGCGCATCACCTGCCCTGAAGGCTACGAGCCCGACGCCCGCTTCCTGCAGCTTGGCGGTGACCGCGTACAAATTGTGCGTGACCCCAGGCAAGCCGTGCGCGGCGCCCACCTGGTGACCACGGATGTCTGGACTTCCATGGGCCAGGAAGAGGAAACTGCACGGCGCCTGGCGCACTTCGCGCCTTACCAGGTCACCCGCGAACTGCTCGACCTGGCGGCACCCGATGCCCTGTTCATGCACTGCCTGCCCGCCCACCGCGGCGAGGAAATCAGCCAGGACCTGCTCGACGACCCACGGTCTGTCGCCTGGGACGAAGCTGAAAACCGCCTGCATGCACAGAAGGCCCTTCTCGAATTCCTTGTCGAACCGGCTTACCACCACGCATGAGTCAACCCCTACTGCTGAACCTGCGCAACCTCGCCTGCGGCTATGGCGACCAGCGCATCGTGCAAAACCTCAACCTGCACCTGAACGCAGGCGACATCGGTTGCCTGCTGGGCTCGTCCGGTTGCGGCAAGACCACCACCTTGCGCGCCATCGCAGGCTTTGAGCCTGTGCATGACGGCGAGATCCAGCTGGCTGGCGAGGTGATATCCCGTGCCGGTTTCACCCTGGCACCGGAGAAGCGCCGCATCGGCATGGTGTTCCAGGACTACGCGCTGTTTCCGCATCTTACCGTTGCGCAGAACATCGCCTTCGGTATCGGCAAACACCCCAAGCAAGCCGAAGTGGTCGAAGAAATGCTCGAGCTGGTCAAGCTTGGCGGCCTCGGCGGGCGTTACCCGCATGAGCTGTCCGGCGGTCAGCAACAACGTGTAGCGCTGGCCCGCGCGCTGGCGCCAGAACCGCAACTGCTGCTGCTCGACGAGCCGTTCTCCAACCTCGATGTCGAGCTGCGCAGGCGCCTGAGCCATGAGGTTCGCGACATCCTCAAGAGCCGCGGCACCAGCGCCATTCTGGTCACCCACGACCAGGAAGAAGCCTTCGCCGTCAGCGACCAGGTGGGCGTGTTCAAGGAAGGCCGCCTGGAGCAGTGGGATACGCCTTACAACCTCTACCACGAGCCGCAGACCCCGTTCGTCGCCAGTTTTGTTGGCCAGGGCTATTTCATTCGTGGGCAGATGAGCAGCCACGAGTCGGTCAGCACCGAGCTTGGCGAGCTGCGCGGCAACCGGGCCTATACCTTGGCAGTCGGCAGTTCGGTGGATGTGCTGTTGCGCCCGGATGACATCATCCATGCGCCCGAAAGCGAGCTGCGTGCGCGCATTGTCGGCAAGAGCTTCCTCGGCGCCTCGACGCTGTATCGCCTGCAATTGCCGACTGGCAGCCAGCTTGAAGCGATCTTCCCCAGCCATATCGACCATCAGGTCGGGCAGGATGTCGGCATCGCCGTAGCGGCCGATCACCTGGTGTTGTTCCCGGTGCCTGGTAGCGTGGCGGCGCGCCAGGAGAACGGCGTGCGCCGCTACAGCTCGGCGCATTGACCTTTGCTCTGAGCCAGCCAGTGCTGGCCTCATCGCAGGCTATCGCCAGCTCCCACCGGGTCTGGGCAAGGACTCATTATTACGACTGCGCACGGTCTCTGTGGGAGATTCTATGGTTTCGGGCAAGTCGCTTTTGATTGTGTAGGAGCGGCCTTGCGCCGCGAAAGGGCTGCGAAGCAGCCCCGCGATTCTGGTGGATGCTCAGATCCTGGGGCTGCTTCGCAGCCCTTTCGCGGCACAAGGCCGCTCCTACACTGACCGCGTAGACGGCATCGATATGGGGATGGGCGGTCTCTGTGGGAGCTGGCGACAGCCTGCGATGAGGCCCTCTAAGGCTATTACACCTCAGAGCATCAGCGTCCCGCTGGCAACCCGCGTGGCATGCCCGCCGATCTTCACCCGCTGCCCTTCCAGTTTGCAGTACAACTCGCCGCCACGCGCCGAACGCTGCGCCGCGCGCAACTCGGTCTTGTCCAGCCGCTGCGCCCAGTACGGGATCAGCAAGCAGTGGGTGGAGCCTGTGACCGGGTCTTCGGGAATGCCAATGGCAGGGGCGAAGTAGCGCGATACGAAGTCATGCTCCACACCCGGCGCGGTGATGATCACGCCCAGCCCCGGCAACGCCGCGACGGCCGCCATATCCGGCTTGCAATCCAGCACCGCCTGCTCAGAAGCCAACACCACGAACAACTCCTTGCCCTGGCGCACCTCCAGCACCTCGCAACCCAGCGCTTCGGCCACCCCCGTTACCTCGGTGGCCGGCTGCGCATCGATACGCGGGAAGTCCAGCCACAACAGGTCGCCATCACGGCTTACGCTCAAAAGGCCAGACTGGCTGTGGAAATCAAGCCGTGGCTTGTCCTGGCCGTACACCTCGAACAACACATAAGCACTGGCCAGGGTGGCGTGGCCACACAACGGCACCTCGGTGGACGGGGTAAACCAACGGATCGCGTAAGCCTCACCTTGAGCGACCACAAACGCCGTCTCGGCCAGGTTGTGTTCGGCGGCAATGCGCTGCATCAACGCATCGTCCAGCCACTGCTCAAGGAGGTAGACCATTGCCGGGTTACCGGCGAAGGGGCGATCACTGAAGGCGTCGACCTGGTGGAAGTGCAACTGCATGACACGGTCCTTCTAGCTTGTTATCGAAGGCCGAGCATGGGCTACCGGGCCCCGACCGTACAGTGACAGAGCAGCAGTATTTACCACCATACAGATGCGGTTTTCAGCTGCGACCGATCGCCGCGAATTGCCCCTGGGTATGGGCGGCCAGCACCGTCGCCGCCAGCTCTACTTCAAGCCCCCGCCGGCCGGCGCTGACATGAATGGTGTCATGCGCCTGCGCCGAGCTGTCGATAAACGTGCGCAGGCGCTTTTTCTGGCCCAGCGGGCTGATGCCACCTACCAGATACCCTGTGGCACGCTGGGCAGCTTGCGGGTCGGCCATCTCGCACTTCTTGACCGCAGCCGCATGGGCCAACGCTTTGAGGTCAAGGGTGCCGCCTACCGGAACCACCGCCACCAGCAACTCGCCTTTCTCGCTGCTGGCGAGCAAGGTCTTGAACACGCGCTGCGGGTCGAGGCCAAGCTTCTCGGCGGCCTCCAGGCCATAGGAAGCGCTCTTTGGGTCGTGTTCATAGCTGTGCACGCGGTGTTCGGCGCGCGCCTTTTTCAACAGGTCCAAAGCGGGGGTCATCAACGGCTCCAGTCGATCACAGGTCGGCGGCTACTGTAGGACAAATCAACACACCCAGCCAGCATACTGCCCGCACCAGAGCGGTGCCCAAGGATTCGCGCAGCACCATTGCAGTCAGAATGTGGCTATACGTTCATTTTCGACCTTTGACAGCAGCGTTTCTTGTCTATATTTTTTCGTTTCTGAATAAGCGCCGCACCCATTGAGTGCACGCTTGTTGCCCGTCCGGCGTCAATGGGGATTCACGCCGGGCTTATTTGCTGTCGAGCGCCCTGCGCCTCACAACAACAAGAACCGAGGTCATACATGACGACTGCTCTACGACAACCCACGCTATCCGCCCAATGCATGGCCGAATTTCTCGGCACCGCGCTGCTGATCTTCTTCGGTACGGGCTGCGTCGCCGCGCTCAAGGTAGCGGGGGCAAGCTTTGGCCTGTGGGAAATCAGCATCATCTGGGGGGTGGGCGTCAGCATGGCCATCTACCTCACAGCCGGAGTATCCGGTGCGCACCTGAACCCGGCGGTAAGCATCGCGCTGGCCGTATTCGCAGGCTTCGAAAAACGCAAACTGCCGTTCTACATCCTGGCCCAGGTGGGCGGCGCGTTCTGCGGCGCTGCGCTCGTTTACACGCTTTACAGCAACCTGTTCTTCGATTTCGAACAAGCCCACGCCATGCTGCGCGGCAGCCAGGCGAGCCTAGAGCTGGCCTCGGTGTTCTCGACCTATCCGCACCCGTCACTGTCCACCGGCCAGGCATTTCTGGTGGAGGTGATCATCACTGCCATTCTGATGGCCGTGATCATGGCCCTGACCGACGACAACAACGGCCTGCCACGTGGCCCGGCAGCACCGCTGCTGATCGGCCTGCTGATCGCCGTGATCGGCAGCGCCATGGGCCCGTTGACCGGCTTTGCGATGAACCCTGCGCGTGACTTCGGGCCCAAGCTCATGACCTTTTTTGCCGGCTGGGGCGAAGTTGCCTTTACTGGCGGGCGCGACATCCCGTATTTCCTGGTACCGGTATTCGCCCCCATTGTTGGCGCAAGCCTGGGTGCGGCGATCTATCGCGGCCTGATTGCGCGCAACCTGCCAAGCGTTGCGGCCACACCCGAACAGACAGACGATAATCCTCAGGGCAATACCCAGGTTTCCTGACGCCAGCGCCGCGTGCCGGCGCTCGCCACACCCTGACCTACCCCTATTTCGTGCAAGGCCATCGACATGACAGACACTCTGGACAAGAACTACATCATCGCCCTGGACCAGGGCACCACCAGTTCGCGTGCCATCATTTTCGACCGCGATGCCAATGTGGTCGGCACCTCGCAGCGCGAGTTCGCCCAGCATTACCCGCAGGCCGGCTGGGTCGAACACGACCCGATGGAAATCTTCGCCACCCAGAGCGCGACCATGGTCGAAGCCCTGGCCCAGGCTGGGTTGAGCCACGCCCAGGTTGCCGCCATCGGCATTACCAACCAGCGTGAAACCACAGTGGTGTGGGACAAGGAAACCGGCCGCCCGGTGTACAACGCGATTGTCTGGCAGTGCCGACGCAGCACCGAGATCTGCGCCCAGCTCAAGCGCGACGGCCACGAAGACTACATTCGCGAAGCCACGGGCCTGGTCACCGACCCGTACTTCTCCGGCACCAAGCTCAAGTGGATCCTCGACAACGTCGAAGGCGCGCGCGAGCGGGCCGAGCGCGGCGAATTGCTGTTCGGCACCATCGATAGCTGGCTGATCTGGAAGTTTTCCGGCGGCAAGGTGCACGTTACCGACTACACCAATGCCTCGCGCACCCTGATGTTCAACATCCACTCGCTGCAGTGGGACGACAAACTGTTGGATATCCTCGGCATTCCACGGCAGATGCTGCCCGAGGTGCGCCCTTCCTCCGAAGTGTACGGCCACACCAAGAGCGGTATCGCCATCGCCGGTATTGCCGGCGACCAGCAATCGGCACTGTTCGGGCAGATGTGCGTTGAAGCGGGCCAGGCCAAGAACACCTACGGCACCGGCTGCTTCCTGCTGATGAACACCGGCGCCCAGGCGGTCAAGTCTTCCCACGGCCTGCTAACCACCATTGCCTGCGGCCCACGTGGCGAAGTGGCCTATGCCCTGGAAGGCGCGGTATTCAACGGCGGCTCGACCGTGCAATGGCTGCGTGACGAGCTCAAGATCGTCAACGATGCCCACGACACCGAATACTTCGCCAACAAGGTCAAGGACAGCAACGGCGTGTACCTGGTGCCCGCCTTCACCGGCCTGGGCGCCCCCTACTGGGACCCGTACGCCCGCGGCGCGCTGTTCGGCCTGACCCGTGGGGTCAAGGTCGATCACATTATCCGCGCTGCGCTGGAGTCGATCGCCTACCAGACCCGCGATGTCCTCGATGCCATGCAGCAGGACTGCGGCCAGCGCCTGAGCGCGCTGCGCGTGGACGGCGGTGCGGTGGCCAACAACTTCCTCATGCAGTTCCAGGCCGACATTCTCGGCACCTGCGTCGAGCGCCCGCAAATGCGCGAAACCACGGCATTGGGCGCTGCCTACCTGGCGGGCCTGGCCTGTGGCTTCTGGGGCAGCCTGGATGAGCTGCGCAACAAGGCGGTGATCGAGCGCGAGTTCAGCCCGCAGCTTGATGAAGGCGCCAAGGAGAAGCTCTACAAAGGCTGGCGCAAGGCCGTTGATCGCACCCGCGACTGGGAAGACCACGAGGCCTGACAGCCATCACAAACGACCATCGCGGTGCTGCAGGCGCCGCGATGGTCGTTTGCGCAAAGCGCACGCTGGTCCTGCCCCCCTTCCTGCGGCATCATTGCAGCATTTGTCCGGCAGCCCAAAAGGACCGCCCATGAATCTGCCCCCCCGCCAACAACAAATCCTTGAGCTGGTCCGCGAACGCGGCTACGTCAGCATCGAGGAAATGGCCCAGCTGTTCGTCGTCACGCCGCAAACCATTCGCCGCGACATCAACCAGCTCGCCGAGGCCAACCTGCTACGCCGCTACCACGGCGGCGCGGCCTATGACTCAAGCATCGAGAACACCGCCTACGCCATGCGCGCCGACCAGATGCGCGACGAAAAGCAGCGTATCGCCGAAACCGTGGCCCAGCAGATCCCCGACCACGCCTCGCTGTTCATCAATATCGGCACCACCACCGAATCCATCGCCCGCGCGCTGCTCAACCACAACCACCTGAAGATCATCACCAATAACCTGCATGTGGCGGCGATCCTCAGCGCCAAGGATGACTTTGAAGTACTGGTGGCCGGTGGCACCGTGCGCCGCGACGGCGGCGTGGTGGGCCAGGCCAGTGTCGACTTCATCAGCCAGTTCAAGGTCGATTTCGCGGTGGTGGGTATCAGCGGTATCGATGAAGATGGCAGCCTGCTGGACTTCGATTACCAGGAAGTGCGGGTGTCCCAGGCGATCATCGCCAATGCACGCCAGGTGATCCTCGCCGCTGACTCCAGCAAATTCGGGCGCAACGCCATGGTGCGCCTGGGTTCGATCAGCCTGGTCGATTGCCTGGTGACCGACCAGCCCCCCTCGCCCGCCCTGACCGAACTGCTCACCCAACACAAGATCCGCCTCGACGTGGTGTGATCCACGCTGCGCAAAATGGCCGCGGCTGGCAAGGCCAGCGGCCGCTTTGTTTTCGTTAATGTTCATTTGTTTGTCATCCGATCAGTTTTTTCTATAAAGACGGACTGGCGAGTGCCTGTTCATTGCGCTAGTATTTTCGAATTCGAACATGAATGTTCACATTCGATGTGAGCTACCAGGAGGCCTTGCCGTGTCCCAGCCCGTTTCGCCACAACCGCTCGACTGTTACGACCTTGCCGTCATTGGTGGCGGCATCAATGGCGTGGGGATCGCGGCCGACGCTGCCGGGCGCGGCCTTAGCGTGTTCCTTTGCGAAAAGGACGACCTCGCCCGCCACACCTCGTCGGCCAGCAGCAAGCTGATCCACGGCGGCCTGCGCTACCTGGAGCACTACGAATTCCGTTTGGTACGCGAAGCCCTGGCCGAGCGCGAAGTGCTGCTGGCCAAGGCCCCGCACATCGTCAAGCCGATGCGTTTCGTGTTGCCGCACCGCCCGCACCTGCGCCCGGCCTGGATGATCCGCGCCGGCCTGTTCCTGTACGACAACCTGGGCAAGCGCAAGCGCCTGGGCGCCTCGCGCAGCCTGCGCTTTGGCCCCGGCTACCCGCTCAAACCGGCCATCACACGCGGTTTTGAATACGCCGACTGCGCAGTCGATGACGCGCGCCTGGTGGTGGTCAATGCCATGTCCGCCCGCGAAAACGGCGCGCACATTCACACCCGCACCCGCTGCCTGCGCGCCGAACGTGTTGGCGGCCTGTGGCAGGTCGAGCTGGAGCATGCCGATGGCAGCCGCCAGAACATCCGCGCCCGTGCGCTGGTCAATGCCGCTGGCCCTTGGGTCGCAAGCTTCATCCGCGACGACCTCAAGCTGGACGCCCCTTACGGCATCCGCCTGATCCAAGGCAGCCACCTGATCGTGCCACGCATGTACGAGGGCGAGCACGCCTACATTCTGCAGAACGAAGACCAGCGCATCGTATTCTGCATCCCTTACCTGGACCGTTTCACCCTGGTTGGCACCACCGACCGCGAGTACAGCGGCGACCCGGCCAAGGTGGCGATCACCGAGCAGGAAACCGACTACATGCTCAAGGTGGTCAACGACCACTTCAATCAACTACTCAGCCGTGCGGACATCCTCAACACCTATTCCGGTGTGCGCCCGCTGTGCAACGACGAGTCCGACAACCCCTCGGCCGTGACCCGCGACTACACCCTGGCGCTGTCGGCTGCTGCCGGCGAGGCTCCCTTGTTGTCGGTGTTCGGCGGCAAGCTCACCACCTACCGCAAGCTGGCCGAATCGGCGATGGCCGAACTCAAGCCTTACTTCACCCAGATGCGCGGCAGTTGGACGGCTGACGCGCCTCTGCCAGGTGGCGAAGACATGACCACGGCGCAGGCACTGGTCGACAAGCTGCTGGCCCGCCACAGCTGGCTGCCGGTGGATATCGCCAAGCGCTGGTCGGTGACCTATGGCAACCGCGTATGGCGTTTGCTTGAAGGCGTAGAGGGGCCGGAGGATCTGGGCCAGGCGATGGGTGGCGGGCTGTTCACCCGCGAGGTGGATTACCTGCGCGCCGAAGAGTGGGCAGTCGATGCCGACGACATCCTCTGGCGCCGCACCAAGCTTGGCCTGTTCACCAATGCGGCGGAGCAACAAGCGTTGGCCGATTACCTGCAACAAGCCCGTACGACGCGCGACCGCGCCGCCTGAGGCAGCTCCTGCAAGCGGGCCAGCGCACTCTGCGCCTTAATGGCCCGCTCGCCCGACTGCTTCGCGGGCCAAGTCCCGGGTCAGAACACGTTCCGCCTCCTCCAGCTCAACCATTAATGCGTTGCACTGCTTAAGGTAGTGTTGTTCGCCACCCTCACCGGCGCCGCGCTCGAAGTCCTCCAGGCGCAGATGGAACGGTTCGGCCAAGGTTTCGAAGCGCTGCGCATGGCGATCACGCACATAGTTTTGCCAGAACGGCCGCTGCGCCAGCGACGAAATCAGCACCTCGTCTGTTTCATTCTGCAGGACCGCCGCCTGCGCGCGTTTCAGGTCGCTGGTGGTAACTGATGCAAAGCTTTCGTAATGCATTTCTGCAGGCTGTGCAGGCAGCGCCAATACCCTGGCCAAACGCACACGATAAAACAGCCGAGTCTCGATTTCGTCAACCGCACTGCCCGCCTGCTGCCGCATTTGTTGCACATGCCGCGCGGCAAACGCATCAACCTCATCCAGGCGCCACAAGGCACGTCCAAGACGCACCAGACGCTGCTCGACTTGGGCACTAGGGCCGTCGAACAGCGCCTGTTCAGCCAGCACCGATAACTCCAGCTGGCTGAGGATGAGCAACAGCCGGTCATCGCACGTGCGCACCCCGCCTGCCTCGCGAAACAGCCGCACGCGCAAAGGCAGGTGTTGCTCGGCAGCCTCAAGGATGTGCCAGACGCGCGCCCGGTAGTAATCCGGGTTTTCCTCAAAGTCATCGGTCTGGGTGAAATCATCGAGAAAGCGGAACAGGTCCGCCGAGCCGTCCTGCGCCTGAACATTCTGCCAGAGCGCCTCGCGGCGCTGGCCCTGCTCACTGCTGCGGCTCACCAACCATGGGTTGAGCGGGTCGTCGCTCCTGGAATGATGGAGCCTCCTTTGCTGGCTGAGGCCGGCTGCCTGGTCTAACAACTGTTCACTGCTGGCCTGCAGCGGGTTGTCGTGCAAGCTCAAGCGCTCGATCCGCAGACGCAGGTTGCCTAAATCGCCCCGCACCCGCCGGATGCTGTTGTCGCGCAGATCAGCGATACCGCGCCATGACAGCTGGTCAGCCGGCTCAGGCAGGTTCTCAAGCCCAGTCGCACGCAGCCCGAGCCGACGCAGATGGCGTAACTCGCTTAGCGCAGGGGGCTGGCCGAGCGGATTACGGCTCAGGTCAAGGGTGTGCAGCCGAGTCAACGCTGTCAGACGCGCGTTGCCGGCGGCGTCCAGGGCTATCCGGTTGCTGCTGAGCAGCAGGCGCCTCAGGGAGGTCAGCAGCTCCAGCCCGGCCGGCAGGGCACTCAGTTGGTTGTGGCTGAGGTCAAGCTCGACAAGACCAGTAAAGCGACCGAGGAAATCGGCATCCAGGCTGGCAAGCCCCATGTTGCGCAAGATCAACCGGCGCACATGGACAAAATCCAGCCCGGTCGGCAGCGCGGGCAGGTGCCCTACCCGCTCGCCATCGATGCTCAGTACGTAGTCGCCGCCGGCATCAACCACCTTGCGCCGCCAACTGCGGCGAATGGCCTGCACCACACGCTGACGGCTGAGCAGCTCAAGCGGGTTACGCGTTGCGTCACGCCAGCTTCTCAACCCCTGGCGAAGTGCATCGATCTGCAACTGCAAGCGATTGAAGTGCGCCCACAGGTCCACCCGCCGGTGCAGCAAGTCCAATACATAGGCTTCCATCTGCAAATCGGTCATGGTTGGAAACAATTGATGCATACCGCGCCGTACAGCAGCTCGCCCTCCTACGCCGCGGCCACTGAGCATGTAGCCGACCCGACCGTCTCCGAGCCGCACCGGCGGTCGCAGGCCACGCCCGATTGGCGCCATGCCGATCAGTTCGGCAACCAGGGGGCGCTCGCTTGCAGCGTTGGCAACCAGCACATCGGCAAGCCCCTGCGAACTGAGCTGGGCGTTACCCAGCATCCCTTTCTGCGCCTCGTCCAGACTCTGCCACACCGCGCCCATCAGGCTGCCTTGAGCGTTGACGCCCCCTGCCTCCGCGCCCAGCCGATAACCTGTCGGCCCGCGGACAATGCTGCGCACCTCGTCGGCCGCCTCGGCTCCATGAGCAGCAAGCAGCGGCCCATCGAGCGTGTCTTGCCGCAGTTCGATACGCATGGAGTCCGGCCAAGGTGCCAAACGGTCAATCAGCCCCAGAACCAGGCGTTCGCTATCTTCGTTGACTGCCTGGGCCAGACGCAGCCCCGCACAGGCTCGGTCCAGGCGGCTGTCACGCAATTGCCAACGTGCCTGCTCGGCCAGCTCCAGTGGCACCCTTTGGGTGGCAAGCATGGTCTCAACCTGCGCACTACTGGCCCTGGCGAGTATTTCCTCGGCACAGCGCACGCTCAGGCCTGTAAAGTCCCGGCGCAACAGGCCTGCCGCCGCACTCGGCACCACTTCGCGCTCAGCCAGGTAGCTGTCGAACGCGGCACCGCGCAGCGCCGGATACTCCAAGTGCAGTTGGTAACGCTCATAGGCGTCCAGCAGGCGTGCAGGCGCATCGGCGTTCTCAAGATGCAACTGGCGCACGCGCGCCTCATCAAACGCCGTGGTGTCCAACAATACCTGGGCATCAGCGTCCGACACGGCGGCCAGGCGCCGATGCAGACGGCGCGGCAACTGGCCAGCCCCGCGCCATTGCTGCGCAGACTCGAACTGATGGCGCCAACTGCCGACACCGTTGTGTTCAAGCCAGGGGGTATGGGCGTCTTGACGCTGCGGATGGCGGATCAACCAATTGTCGCCATCGCTTGACAACCGAAACGTACCTTGCTGCAAACGCAGGTGCCATTGCCCGTCGAGCAGCGCCTGATGGCCCACGGCGATGCCTTGATCGGCGACCGCATAGCCACGCAACTGCCCATCGGCCAAGCGCACCACGCCCGCTCCTGTACGCACCGGCTCCAAGGCATCGACAAACGGAACGCGGGCCAGTTGCACCGCTGCCCCACTGACCCCGCCCACCACGACGCCCAACGCCAGGCTCTGTGCCACGCTAAACAAATGGTCCAGGGCGCCCTGGCGATCACCTAACTGCCAATCTTGATAGCCCTCATAAAGCTGTTCGCCAAGCTCGACTGCGCTGACCACCAGCATCAATTCGCCCAGTACCGGTACGAACATCCCGGCCAAGCCGAGCAGGTCGAAACCAGCGGCGAATTGCGCCTGCAAGCGCTCACGGCGGTCGGCTTCATCTTCCATTCCTGTGGGCACGGCCAGTACCTGAGCGTCGTCCAGCAGCTTGCTGAGCTGCAGCCCACGCAGGTGTGCAAGCAGGCTACCTGCCACTGGCAGATGCCGGCCATCGAGTTCGACCGCCTGCCCCGGTGGCACGCCGCGCAACAACCGCTTCAGCGTGCTGAAGAATGCGCCGCGGTCGCGCTCCTTGATGAACCGGGCAAAGAAGTCTTGGTAGTCACGCTCACGCAGGCGCTCCGCCAGGCTTGTATATACAGCCTGCTACGAGGCATGCCGGGAGACCGGCCGATGCGGATCCTTGGCGACCCATAGAAGCACCGCCTCAAGCGTAAGCCCATCTGCTGAGCGCACCTCAAGCGTAGCCACGCCACAAACTTCCTTGCCCAGTAGGTACAACTGCCGTGCCGTAAGCTCGCCTGGCGTCGCGGGGACCACCGGACGTGCGCTGAATACCGCCAGCAGTTGTAGATAGCTCTGCTCGTCCAATTCGCCCTTGAGCAAGGCAATGCGCACCGCGAGTTCCAGGTGCAAGCGCAGGTTCTCCTGTACGGCCTGTTCCACCATCTGACGTTCGGCACTCCCTTCTTCGCCCGGCAGAAAACGCTCCTTGAGCAGCGCCTGGTAGCCTGCGCCGATATCCAACTTGCGACACAGCCCGGCGAATACTTCAAAGCCCAGACCCAGCAGTTGGCCATTGACGTCGACCAGCCTGCCACGGCGCAACACCGACGGTCGTGTCTCTTCACGGTGGAAGTTATGCAAGGCGGCGCCAAGCAGGCTCTGTCTGGAATGAAAGGTATGCCGGGGTGGCGGCAGGTTGGGCGCAGCCGTCGGCAGCTCTACGATACGCGCTATGCGCACCTGGCAGGCTCGAACGTCGAGCGCATCAAGGCCGGCATCGGACAGCGCCTGAACCAGCTTAGGCGTCGCATAGTCGTCCAGTGTCGGCAAGTCGGCGAACAACTGGCTGACAACAACGCCATGGGCCTGCTGAGCACGCATGGCACTGTGCAAAGCACTGAGTCGATCCTGGTTAGGGTGAGCCAGCCAACGTGGCAGCCTGTCGGCGATCAGGGCATCAATCGAGTCGACAGGAATGGGGATATCGGGCACGACACTCTCCTGAATGCAAAAGCACCAGCAGACCCGCTTCCAAGCAATACCGTGCGGTAGTCCACTACAGCCGACAACAAGCCACCCATTCGGATTTCCGAATATGGCGTATCGCTTCGTTCGGCAACCCGCACGAAAAATCTTACAAAGCAATCGTAAGAAAAGATTAATCCTCAATGATTTCGCGCCGTTATGATCAATAGCGGGGCTTGGCACGAGTCATGCTCTACACTTGGAAGCCGAATGCACAGTTCACGCTGTATTCGTTGAACGAAGAGTCCGCCAACCGGCTCCATAAGAAAAACAAACACGTCGAGGAAAATTCATGCGCATCGTTCGTCAATTGCTGGGCGCCGCCATTGCGGCTGCAG
Source organism: Pseudomonas farsensis (assembly GCF_014268805.2). Classification (GTDB taxonomy): domain Bacteria; phylum Pseudomonadota; class Gammaproteobacteria; order Pseudomonadales; family Pseudomonadaceae; genus Aquipseudomonas; species Aquipseudomonas farsensis. The sequence continues at coordinate 610,002 of NZ_JABWRF020000001.1, read as the reverse complement.
TCATCGCATCGCCAGTCATGGCCGAAGAACTGACCGGCACCCTGAAGAAGATCAAGGAATCCGGCACCATCACCCTGGGCCACCGCGACTCCTCCATTCCGTTCTCCTACCTGGCCGGCAAGCCGGAGCCTGTGGGCTACTCCCACGACATCCAGCTGGCTGTGGTCGATGCCCTGAAAAAGCAACTGGGTACCGACATCAAGGTCAAGTACAACCTGGTTACCTCGCAGACCCGTATCCCGCTGGTGCAGAACGGCACCGTTGACCTGGAATGCGGCTCCACCACCAACAACGCCGAACGTCAACAGCAGGTCGCCTTCTCGGTGGGCATCTTCGAAGTGGGCACCCGCCTGCTGACCAAGGTCAAAAATGGCGCGCCAGAATACAAAGACTTTGCCGACCTGGCCGGCAAAAACGTGGTGACCACCGCCGGTACCACCTCCGAGCGCCTGCTCAAGACCATGAATGCCGACGATCAAATGAAGATGAACGTGATTTCCGCCAAGGACCACGGTGAAGCCTTCCACATGCTCGAAACTGGCCGTGCCGTTGCCTTCATGATGGACGACGCCCTGCTGGCCGGTGAAATGGCCAAGGCGCGCAAGCCTGCCGACTGGGTCATCACAGGCACCCCAAAGTCGTACGAAATCTACGGCTGCATGATGCGCAAGGGTGACGATGCGTTCAAGAAAGCAGTCGATGACGCCATCGTTGCCTATTACAAGTCGGGCGAAATCAACAAGAGCTACGACAAGTGGTTCCAGCAGCCAATCCCGCCCAAGGGCCTGAACCTGCAGTTCCCGATGAGCGACGAGCTGAAAAAGCTGATCGCCGAGCCTACCGACAAGGCCGCGGACGAGAAGAAGTCCTGATCCTCAGCCGTAACTAGTGGCCTGGCGCTAACGCGCGATTCCATCCGACAGGCCACTCATTAAGTGTCTACCCTTCTTTCGAGGGCGCCCAGCGCCCCCGAAAGCTCGAAGGTGCCCGTGAAACAACCGTCTGAGGGGAAATCCCGATGAATTACAACTGGGACTGGGGCGTGTTCTTCAAGTCCACTGGCGTGGGCAGCGAGACCTATCTGGACTGGTACATCACCGGTCTGGGCTGGACGATCGCCATTGCCGTTTGCGCCTGGATCATCGCACTGCTGCTGGGCTCGTTGCTGGGCGTCATGCGTACCGTGCCCAACCGCCTGGTATCGGGTATCGCTACCGCGTACGTGGAGCTGTTCCGCAACGTGCCGCTGCTGGTGCAACTGTTCATCTGGTACTTCCTGGTACCCGATCTGCTGCCCGAAGGCCTGCAGGAATGGTTCAAGCAAGACCTCAACCCGACCACCTCGGCGCTGATCAGCGTGGTGGTGTGCCTGGGCCTGTTTACCGCTGCACGGGTGTGTGAGCAGGTGCGCACCGGCATCCAGGCGCTGCCACGCGGCCAGGAAGCCGCGGCCCGCGCCATGGGCTTCAGCCTGGCGCAGATCTACAACAATGTGCTGCTGCCGCAAGCCTACCGGATCATCATTCCGCCGCTTACCTCCGAATTCCTGAACGTGTTCAAGAACTCCTCGGTCGCCTCGCTGATCGGTCTGATGGAGCTGCTGGCGCAGACCAAGCAAACGGCTGAGTTCTCCGCCAACCTGTTCGAGGCCTTCACCCTGGCCACGCTGATCTACTTCACCCTGAACATGGGCCTGATGTTGCTGATGCGCCTGGTGGAGAAGAAAGTCGCGGTACCTGGCCTGATCTCCGTGGGGGGCAAGTAAATGGAACTGGATTTCAGCGAAATCATCCCCGCCATTCCGGCCCTGTGGGACGGCATGGTGCTTACCCTGCAACTGATGGTCATGGGCGTGGTCGGCGGTATCGCGCTGGGTACAATCCTGGCCCTGATGCGCCTGTCGTCGAACAAGCTGCTGTCGAATGTGGCTGGCGCCTACGTCAACTACTTCCGCTCCATCCCGCTGCTGCTGGTGATCACCTGGTTCTACCTGGCGGTGCCGTTCGTGCTGCGCTGGATCACCGGCGAAGACACCCCAGTGGGTGCGTTCACTTCGTGCGTAGTCGCATTCATGATGTTCGAGGCGGCGTACTTCTGCGAAATCGTCCGCGCCGGCGTGCAGTCGATCTCCAAGGGCCAGATGGGCGCCGCGCAGGCCCTGGGCATGACCTATGGCCAGACCATGCGCCTGATCATCCTGCCCCAGGCGTTTCGCAAGATGACCCCGCTGCTGCTGCAGCAGAGCATCATCCTGTTCCAGGACACCTCGCTGGTGTATACCGTGGGCCTGGTCGACTTCCTCAACTCGTCGCGCGCCAACGGCGACATCATCGGGCGCTCCCATGAGTTCCTGATCTTCGCCGGCGTCGTCTACTTCATCATCAGCTTCTCCGCTTCGTGGCTGGTCAAGCGCCTGCAAAAAAGGATCACCGTATGATTTCCATCAAGAACGTCAACAAGTGGTACGGCGACTTCCAGGTGCTGACCGACTGCAGCACCGAGGTCAAGAAGGGCGAAGTGGTGGTGGTCTGCGGCCCGTCCGGTTCCGGCAAGTCCACCCTGATCAAGTGCGTCAACGCCCTTGAACCGTTCCAGAAGGGCGACATCGTGGTCGATGGCACCTCGATTGCCGACCCCAAGACCAACCTGCCCAAGCTGCGCTCGCGGGTCGGCATGGTGTTCCAGCACTTCGAGCTGTTCCCGCACCTGACCATCACCGAGAACCTCACCATTGCCCAGCGCAAGGTGCTTGGCCGCAGCGAAGCCGAAGCCACCAAGAAGGGCCTGGACCTGCTCGACCGTGTTGGCCTCAGTGCCCACGCCAAGAAGCACCCGGGCCAGTTGTCCGGTGGCCAGCAGCAGCGTGTGGCAATTGCCCGCGCGCTGTCGATGGACCCGATCGTCATGCTGTTCGACGAACCGACCTCGGCGCTGGACCCTGAAATGGTCAACGAAGTACTGGACGTGATGGTGGAGCTTGCCCACGAAGGCATGACCATGATGTGCGTAACCCACGAAATGGGCTTTGCACGCAAGGTCGCCAACCGGGTGATCTTCATGGACAAGGGCAACATCATCGAGGACTGCGTGAAGGAAGACTTCTTCGGCAAGCCCGAAGGCCGCCACGAACGCACCCAGCACTTCCTCAGCAAGATCCTGCAACACTAAGCAGGCCGCCGTGTCCGCTGCCTACGGGCAGCGGATGCTGGTCGTGACAAGGCCACTGTGATGAAATGCGACCCCTCGCTCCTTCGCCCTGCCCAGCCCGCCGTGAAATCCCGCCTGATCCGCCAATTGTTGCTGCCCCCCCTGGTCATCCTGCTGATGGTTGGCTTGGGCTTCGTCGGTTTCTCGATCAGCGAAAGCAACGGCATCCGCGCCCTCAGCGAAAACGGCGAGCGTCAGCTTGAGCTGCACGCGCGCACGGTCGAGAGCGAAATCAGCAAGTACACCTACCTGCCCAGCCTGCTTGAGCTTGAAGACAGCGTCTCGCAACTGCTCACCGACCCCGAGGCAGGCGACCGCCAATCGGTCAACGAATACCTCGAAGGCTTGAACCGGCGCAGCCGCAGCCGAGCGATCTTCGTGCTCGACACCAACGGCCGGGTGCAAGCCACTAGCAACTGGCGCGATGCCGACTCGTTCCTCGGTGAAGACCTGGCCTTCCGTGCCTACTTCCAGGATGCCGTACGCGGCGAACCTGGGCGCTTCTACGGCATCGGCAGCACCACCGGCGAAGCGGGGTATTTCCTCGCCCATGGCCTGGAAGAACACGGCAAGATCATCGGCGTTGCGGTGATCAAAGTGCGCCTGGACACCCTCGAAGAGCGCTGGCAACGGGCCCGCCTGGAAGCCTTCGTCAGCGACGAGAACGGCATCATCATTCTGTCCAGCGACCCGGCGCGGCGCCTCAAGTCAGTCCGCCCACTGACCCCGCAGATCAAGGAACGCCTGGCGCGCAGCCTGCAGTACTACTGGTGGCCGCTTAACGAGCTGCAGCCCCTGGGCCGCGAAACCCTGGCCGATGGCGTGGAAAAACTCACCTTCCCGGCCAACCGCCAAACCGACAAGGGTAAACAGCACGAGGTCGCCTACCTGGCGCAGACCCGCCGCCTGGCTGACACACCGTGGAACTTCACCCTGCTGACGCCGCTGCAGGACCTGCGCCGCGAATCGATGGTGCAAGGCATTCTGGTCGGCGTCGCGTTTGCCTTGCTGGCGATCCTGGGCATCGCCTGGAACGAGCGGCGCAAGGTGATCGCCACCCGCCTGGCGGCCCGTGAAGCGCTGGAAGAGGCCAACAGCCAGCTGGAACGGCGCATCACCGAGCGCACCACCGACCTGCGCGCCAGCAACGAACGGCTCAAGGGCCAGATACGCGAGCGCCGCCACGCCGAACAGACCCTGCGCCACGCCCAGGACGAGCTGGTCCAGGCGGGTAAACTGGCGGCGATCGGGCAGATGTCGACCAGCATTGCCCACGAGCTCAACCAGCCGCTGGCCGCGCTGCGCACGCTGTCCGGCAACACCGTTCGGTTTCTCGAACGCGGCGCGCTGGAAACCGCCAGCACCAACCTGCGCACCATGAACGACCTGATCGACCGTATGGGGCGCATTACCGCGAGCCTGCGCTCGTTCGCCCGGCGCGGTGACGACAGTGGCCAGGCCTCGCTGGAAAAAGCCGTCGACGCCACCTTGCAGGTGCTGGGCGAACGTATCAGCGCCAGCCACGTGCAACTGCACCGCGAGTTCGCGGACCTGCAACTGGCCATCGATCAAACCCGCCTGGAGCAGATTCTGGTCAACCTGATCGGCAACGCCCTGGACGCCATGGCCACCCAGCCAAACGCCGAGTTGTGGCTAGAAGGCGAAGTGCAGGGCGACAAGTACCGCCTGCGGGTGCGCGACAATGGCCACGGCATCGACCCCGAGGCACGCAAGCATTTGTTCGAACCGTTCTTCACCACCAAACCAGGCGAGCACGGCCTGGGCCTGGGGCTGACCTTGTCGGCCAGCCTGGCCACCGCCGCCAAGGGCACCTTGAGCGTCGAAGACCCCGCCAATGGCGGCACGGCGTTTATCCTCGCCCTGCCCTTGGTAACCCCTCCCAGCGAAACGGCAGATTCCCCATGACCCAAGCGCCCCTCTCCGTCCTGATCGTCGAAGACGACCCGCATGTGCTGCTCGGCTGCCAGCAGGCCCTGGCTCTGGAGGACATCGCGTGCGAAGGCGTGGGCAGTGCCGAACAGGCGCTGGAGCGCATCGGCGACAACTTTGCCGGCATCGTGGTCAGCGACATCCGCCTGCCTGGCATCGACGGCCTGGAACTGCTCAACCGCCTCAAGGCCCGCGACCGCAGCCTGCCGGTGGTACTGATCACCGGCCACGGCGACATCGACATGGCGGTGGGCGCGATGCGCAATGGCGCCTACGACTTCATGGAAAAGCCATTTTCCCCCGAGCGCCTGGTGGATGTGGTGCGCCGCGCCCTGGAGCAGCGTGGGCTGGCCCGTGAAGTGGTCGCTTTGCGCCGGCAACTGGCTGAACAGAGCAGCCTGGAGGGGCGCATCATCGGCCGCTCGCCGGCCATGCAACAGCTGCGAGAACTGATCAGCAATGTGGCCGATACCTCGGCCAACGTGTTGATCGAAGGCGAGACGGGCACCGGCAAGGAGCTGGTCGCCCGTTGCCTGCACGACTTCAGCCGGCGCCAGAGCCAGCCGTTCGTGGCACTGAACTGCGGCGGCCTGCCGGAAAACCTGTTCGAGAGCGAGATTTTCGGCCACGAGGCCAACGCGTTTACAGGCGCCGGCAAGCGCCGTATCGGCAAGATCGAGCACGCCAATGGCGGCACGCTGTTCCTCGATGAAGTGGAGAGCATGCCGATCAACCTGCAGATCAAGCTGCTGCGTGTGTTGCAGGAACGCACGCTGGAGCGCCTGGGTTCGAACCAGAGCATTGCGGTGGATTGCCGGGTCATCGCCGCTACCAAGTCCGACCTCGATGCACTGGGGCAGACCGGGCAGTTTCGTAGCGACCTGTATTACCGCCTCAATGTGGTGACCCTGGAGCTGCCCCCGCTGCGTGAGCGCCGGGAAGACATTCTGCAACTGTTCGAGCACTTCCTGCAGCAGTCGGCGCTGCGCTTCGACCGCGAAACCCCCGAGCTGGACAGCCAGACCTTGTCGCGGCTGATGGCCCATGACTGGCCGGGCAACGTGCGCGAACTGCGCAATGTCGCCGAGCGTTACGCCCTGGGCCTGCCGGCCTTCAAGAAAGGCCCGAGCGGCGGCGCCAGCCAAGGCCTGGGTTTTGCCGAGGCGGTGGAGGCGTTCGAGCGTAACCTGCTGACCGATGCCTTGCAGCGCAGCGGTGGCAACCTCAGCCAGGCTAGCCAGGAGTTGGGCATGGCCAAGACCACGCTGTTCGACAAGGTGAAGAAGTACGGCTTGGGGTAAGTATTTGCAAAGTACCGGCCTCATCGCAGGCTGGCGCCAGCTCCCACAGGGTCTGAGTTCGGCCCAATATCGCGGCTGGGCAAGTTCACTGTGGGAAATGCTATGGTTTTGTACAAGCCTGTTCTCGCCAGACATATCTCCTTGTGGCGAGCGGGCTTGCCCCGCGTTGGGCTGCGCAGCGGCCCTGAAAACCCAAGGGGCTGCTGCGCAGCCCAACGCGGGGCAAGCCCGCTCGCCACAACTCCCTATCATTTCCCACAGGATTGGGTCCAATCAGCAATGTTGCGGTTGAGCAGGGCCTGCGATGAGGCCGGAACAGGATAGGCCGCACTAAAGCCCGGCGATATGCGTCGCATCCTGGCGGTGCGCCTGCAAATACGGCAGCACTGCCCCCAGCAGCGGCTGCTTGAACGGTTCCTGAAAACGATGCGCCAGCCCCGGAATAAGCCGCAACTGGCTGCCCTGGATATGCGCCGCCAGGTGCACGCCATGCATCACCGGTAGCAGCGGATCAGCCGTACCATGCACCACCAACGTCGGCACCCGTAGCTGGTTGAGCAACTCCACCCGGCTGGGCTCGGCGAGGATCGCCATAATCTGGCGCTTGACGCCATCAGGGTTGAACGCCCGGTCATACGACTGCGCCGCCTGGTGCAGCAACCCCGCGCGCTCGTCCTTGACCTGCGGGCTGCCCAGCGCTGCCAGCAGGTCGGCCTGCTGCTCGATGGCCACCTCGCGGTTTGGCGCACTGCGCCGGGCCAGCAGTTGCACCAGCGCCGGGCTGGGCGCGGGCAGCCCGGCAGCCCCTGAACTGGACATGACCAAGGTCAGGCTACGTACCCGCTGCGGGGCCATGGCGGCGATGTGCTGGGCGATCATGCCGCCCATGCTGACGCCCAGTACATGAAACTGCCGAATGCCCAGGGCGTCCATCAGGCCGATGCCATCGCCGGCCATGTCAGTCAGGGTGTAGGGCGCCGCCACTGGCAGGCCGAGCTTGTAGCGCAGCAGCTCGAGCGTCAGGTTGGCGTTGGCCGGTAGCTGGTTCCAACGCGACAGGCCGACATCGCGGTTGTCATAGCGAATTACCCGAAAACCCTGGCGGCACAAGGCCTCGACCACGTCATCGGGCCAATGGATAAGCTGCCCGCCCAGGCCCATGACCAGCAGCAACGCAGGGTCGCGCGGCGCGCCAACGCTTTGGTACACCAGGCTCAGTTCACCCAGCTCGGCACGTTGCACCGGTACTTGTGGATTACAGCGGTCGTCGGCAAAGCTTGCCGGCACGCTGAAAGACAGCAACAGAAAAAGCAGTAAAGCCCGCATGAAAGAAACACCAGAATGCAGATCCCCAGTAGAGCGCGAGTCTGATGAAATCCTTTCGGTCGCGCTGCCACAAAACCGTGACAGTTTCGTGAAGGCTGCTGAGTGGTCGTGGTCGACAGGCCATGGCAACATGAGGGAAACTCAACACCGCTGTGTTTACCCTCAAAGATCGTTCACGGAGCCACTGTGCTTGAAATCCGCCACCTGAAAACCCTTCATGCCCTGCGCGAAGCCGATAGCCTGGTGGAGGCCGCCGAGCGCCTGCACCTGACCCAATCAGCGTTGTCGCACCAGTTCAAAGAGCTGGAAGAGCGCCTGGGGCTGCCGCTGTTCGTGCGCAAGACCAAGCCGCTGCGCTTTACCAGCGCCGGCCTGCGCCTGTTGCAACTGGCCGACGCGACCCTGCCGCTGCTGCGCGGCGCCGAGCGCGATATCGCCCGCCTGGCCGGGGGCACCGCCGGGCGTTTGCACATGGCTATCGAATGCCACAGCTGCTTCCAGTGGCTGATGCCGACCATCGACCAGTTCCGCGATGCCTGGCCTGAAGTCGAACTCGACCTTGCCTCAGGTTTCGCCTTCGCGCCGCTACCCGCCCTGGCGCGTGGCGACCTCGACCTGGTGGTCACCTCCGACCCGCTGGACCTGGCCGGCATCACCTACGTGCCGCTGTTCACCTACGAGGCCATGCTCGCCGTGGCCAACCAGCACCCGCTGGCCGCCAAGCCTTTCGTAGTGCCGCAGGACCTGCTGGACCAGACCTTGATCACCTACCCGGTGGAACGCGACCGCCTGGACATCTTCACCCGCTTTCTGGAGCCGGCAGACATCGAGCCGGCCGCGGTGCGCACCTCGGAACTGACCGTGATGATGATGCAACTGGTCGCCAGCGGCCGTGGCGTCTGCGGCATGCCGCACTGGGCGCTGCACGAGTACAGCTCGCGCGGCTACGTCAAAGGCAAGCGCCTGGGTGAGAAAGGCCTGTTCGCCACGCTGTACGCCGGGGTGCGCACCGACATGCTCGATGCCCCCTACATGCGCGACTTTCTGCTCACGGCCAAAGACACCTCGTTCGCCACCCTCGATGGCGTCAGCGCGGTGCGTTGAGGCCTTCGCGCCACAGCGGCAGGATCAGGTCGCGGGTCAGCGGTGCCAGGTTGATGGCAGCGGTGGCGCTAGCGGCAAGCCACAGCACTTCCTCGATTTCAGCCGCCGGCGCCACCGGCTCTGCGCAGCCCACGCGAAACAGCTCGGCCTGCACCACACAGCCCGGCTCGTTGGCCGCAGGCGCGCTGAAACAGCCCAGGTGCACCGCCTGGGCCGGGTCGATGCGCAGGCCCAGCTCTTCGTGCAGCTCACGCGCCAGCGCAGCGGCCGGCGTTTCACCGGCATCGATCTTGCCGCCCGGCTGCATGAACGCCTCGGTGCCGCGCTTGCGTACCAGCAGCGTGCGCCCCTGCGGGTCGACAAGCAGCGCAGCGGCAATGCGAATGATGTTGGACATGGGCAGGCTCGCAAATAAATGAGCGGGCGAGAATAACGCAGCCCGGCGTGAATGGCTTGCTGCCCATCGCGGCACACTGGCGCGAATGATTTTCGATACCGGAGTTTTCGTTTCTGGCGTGCCGTTCCAGGGTGGCTAAGTGCCGCCGAACCGGGCTATGGTCGGCGTTTGCCTCAGGCCCCGAGCCTGACCGAGTCATCCGCAAGGACCCCGTATGAGCCTGTCACTTCTCAGTCGCTACGCCTTTTTTGCCGCCTGTGTGTTGTTCACTTTGGCCAGCCTGCCGTTTCTGCACCACGAATGGCTGTGGCCGTTCACCCTGACCACCGGGGTGCTCAGCCTGATCGGGGTGTTCGACCTGTTGCAGCCGCGTCATGCGGTACGCCGCAACTACCCGATCCTGGGCAATATCCGCTACCTGGTCGAAGGCATCCGCCCGGAAATCCGCCAGTACCTGCTCGAATCCGACAGCGACGCCCTGCCCTTCTCCCGTGCGCAGCGCTCGCTGGTGTACGCACGCGCCAAGAACGAAGCCTCGGACAAACCCTTCGGCACCCTGATCGACGTCTACCAGTCAGGCTTCGAGTTCATCGGCCACTCCATGCGCCCGGCGCCATTATCCGACCCCGCCAGTTTTCGCGTGGTGGTGGGCGGGCCGCAGTGCACCCAGCCGTACTCGGCGTCGATCTTCAATATTTCGGCGATGAGCTTCGGCTCGCTCAGCGCCAACGCCATTCGCGCGCTCAACCAGGGCGCCAAGCTGGGCAATTTTGCCCATGACACTGGCGAAGGCAGCATCAGCCCGTACCACCGCGAACATGGCGGCGACCTGACCTGGGAGCTGGGCAGTGGCTATTTCGGCTGCCGCACCCCGGACGGGCGCTTCGACCCTGAGCGCTTCGCCGCCCAGGCGCAAAACCCGCAAGTGCGCATGATCGAGATCAAGATGAGCCAGGGCGCCAAGCCGGGCCATGGCGGCATCTTGCCCAAGCACAAGGTGACTGAGGAAATTGCCGAGACCCGCGGCATCGTCATGGGCGAGGACTGCATCTCGCCATCGCGCCACAGCGCCTTCTCCACCCCCATCGAGCTGATGCAGTTCATTGCCCAGCTGCGCGAGTTGTCCGGCGGCAAGCCGGTGGGCTTCAAGTTCTGCCTGGGCCACCCGTGGGAGTTCATGGGCATTGCCAAGGCCATGCTTGAGACCGGCATCCTGCCGGACTTCATCGTCGTCGATGGCACCGAGGGCGGTACGGGGGCGGCGCCGGTGGAGTTCACCGACCACATGGGCGTGCCGCTGCGCGAAGGGCTATTGTTCGTGCACAACACCTTGGTCGGGCTGAACCTGCGCGACAAGATCAAGCTTGGCGCCAGCGGCAAGATCGTCAGCGCTTTCGACATTGCCAGCGTGCTGGCCATTGGCGCCGACTGGGCCAACTCGGCGCGCGGCTTCATGTTCGCCATCGGCTGCATTCAGTCGCAGAGCTGCCACACCAACAAATGCCCAACCGGCGTCGCCACCCAGGACGCCCTGCGCCAGCGTGCACTGGTGGTGCCGGACAAGGCCCAGCGGGTGTTCAACTTCCACCACAACACCTTGCGCGCCTTGGCCGAAATGCTCGCAGCTGCCGGGCTTGAGCACCCGGCGCAGCTGGAGGCCAAGCACTTGGTGCGGCGCATTTCTGCCACCGAGATCAAGCTGTTCTCGCAGATGCACGTGTTCCTCAAGCCGGGCGAACTGCTGACTGGCGAGGTCGACGGGCAGTTCTATTCGCGCATGTGGCAATTGGCGCGCGCCGACAGTTTCGAGCCCCATAGCGAAGTGGCGGCCTGAGCTAGCCGGCCTGTACCGGCCTCATCGCAGGCTGGCGCCAGCTCCCACAGGATCTGAGCCAGCCTCCAATACCACAGTTGTGCGCGGACTTTGTGGGAGCTGGCGCCAGCCTGCGATGAGGTCGGTACAGGCCGGCCTAAAAACACAGGCAATTGGCCAGGTACAAAGCCTGCGCCACAAATTTTTCACCACGCCAGCCCACCGTCTAAGCTTCAGGCAAGCAAGACGATAATCCCTGGCCGGACTCAAGACTATGGGCGCACTGTGGCAATCGGAACAGACCAGAACGGAAGCACCCAACGCACCCCAGGCTGAAACTCCCCCGCCAATCCAGCCCCGCCAGCGTCGTCTGTGGTGGCGGCTGATACTGCTGGTGCTGGTGCTGGCCTTGATCGCCGTGGGTTATGCCGCCTGGCAGGAAATCCAGACCTCGCGCCTGCAGTCACGCGAGTTCAGCCGCCTGGCCAGTACCCTCACCTACCGCCTGCAACCCGGCCCAAGCGACGCCATCGTCTACCCAGGCGAAGGCCCGTTCGACAAGCGCCTGGGCTACAGCGGCCTGGGTGAATTCTTGCCACGGCTGCTCAAGCGCGACTACCTGATCAACCAGCAGGTGCGTTTCTCGCCTGAGTTGATGCGCTACGTCGACCACGGCCTGTTCGTGCCCTATGTGGAAAAGATCCAGGCAGGGCTGTCGATCACCGACTGCCGTGGCGATGCGTTGTACCAGTACAACTACCCGCAGCACCTGTACCCCGACTTTGCCGCGATCCCGCCGGTGGTGGTCAACAGCCTGCTGTTCATCGAGAACCGCGACCTGCTCGACCCGAAGGACCCACAGAACAACCCGGCCGTGGACTGGCCGCGCTTCGCCAAGGCCGCCTATAGCCAGGTTGCCAAATACCTGGCACTGCCCGGCCAGTCCGCCGGCGGCAGTACCTTGGCCACGCAGCTGGAAAAGTACCGGCATTCCCCCGACGGGCTGACCGTCTCGGGCAGCGAAAAAATCCGCCAGATGATCTCGGCCAGCGTGCGGGCCTATCTTGGCGGGCCGGACACCACCTTGGCCCGCGAGCGTATCGTGCGTGACTACCTCAACAGCGTGCCGCTGTCGGCAGTACCCGGCCACGGAGAGGTGCATGGCATGGCCGAAGGGCTGCGGGTGTGGTACGGCGCCGACTTCGACCAGGTGAACCGGGCGCTCAACTCGACCGCAACCGATGAGCAAAGCCTGGCCCAGCGTGGCCTGGCCCTGCGCCAGGTGCTGTCGCTGATGATCGCCCAGCGCCGGCCTTCCTATTACCTGTCCAAAGGCCGTATCGAGCTTGCCGAACTCACCGACTCGCACATCCGCGTGCTGGCAGGCGCCAGCGTCATCGACCGCCCGCTGGCCGATGCAGCACTGGCCAGCAAGGCGGTGTACCGCGACTGGGTGGCGCAGCCGACCATCGTGCCGATCATCACCAACAAGGGCATCAGCCTTGCACGCAACCGCCTGGCGGCGATGCTCAACCGCCCGCTGTACGACCTCGACCGCCTCGACCTGTCGGCCACCAGTACGCTGCAGGCCGACCTGCAACTGCAAGTCAGCCAATACCTGAAAAACCTCTCCGACCCGGCCTTCGCCGCGCAACTGGGGCTGATCGGCGAGCGCCTGCTGACCAGCAAGACCACCGACCAGGTGAGCTACAGCTTTACCCTGTTCGAGCGCACCGCCGACGGCTCGCGGGTGCGGGTGCAGACCGACAGCACCGACCAGCCGTTCGACATCAACGAAGGCAGCAAGCTGGAACTGGGTTCCACCGCCAAGCTGCGGGTGCTGACGACCTACCTGGAAATCATCGCCGAGCTGCACGACAAGTACGCAGGCATGCCCCCCGCCGAGCTTAAAAAAGTGCCAGTGGCCGAACTCGACCGGCTGACCCAGTGGTCGCTGGAGTGGCTTGCGCAAAACAGCAAGAACCAAAGCCTGGATGCCATGCTCGATGCAGCGCTTGAGCGCAAGTATTCGGCCAATACCGGCGAGGCGTTCTTCACCGGCGGCGGCATGCATGTGTTCAACAACTTCCGCAAGGAAGACAACAGCCGCAACCCAACCCTCAAGGATGCCCTGCGCGAATCGATCAACCTGCCGTTCATTCGCCTGATGCGCGACATTGTGCGCTATGTGACCTACCAGCAGCCGTACAACCGCGAACCGCTGCTGCGCGACGATGGCGACCCGCGCCGCCAGGAATACCTGGCGCGCTTCGCCGACCGCGAAGGTACCAACTACATGATGCGGTTCTGGAAAAAGTACCAGCGCAAGACCTCGCAGCAGCGCCTGGACACCTTCCTCGACAGCCTGCGCGTGACCCCGCAGCGCCTGGCGGCGGTGCACCGCTACCTGTTCCCGGAAGCCAGCCAGGAAACCTTCAACGCCTTCGTGCGCGCCCACAGCAAGGGCGACAAGCAGGCCATGGCCAAGCTCACCGACAGCCGCCTGGTCGAGATGTACGCAGCCTACGGCCCCGGCAAGTACGACCTGCCCGACCAAGGCTATATCGCCAAGGTGCACCCGCTGGACCTGTGGATGCTCGGCTACCTGCTGAAAAACCCGGGGGCTTCGCTGAGGGACACCCTCAACGCCAGCCGTTTCGAGCGCCAGGAAGTGTATGGCTGGCTGTTCAAGAGCCGCCATCAGGGCGCCCGTGACAGCCGCATCCGCACCATGGTGGAAATCGAGGCGTTCACTGATATTCACCAGCGCTGGAAGCGCGTCGGCTACCCGTTCGACCACCTGGTACCGTCGCTGGCGACCGCCATCGGCAGCTCCGGCGACCGCCCGGCGGCGCTCTCGGAGCTGGTCGGGATCATCCAGAACGACGGCGTGCGCCTGCCGACCCTGCGCATCGACACCCTGCATTTTGCCCAAGGCACCCCGTTTGAAACCCAGTTGATCAGCGACCCGGACCGCGGCGAGCGGATCCTCCCGGTAGAAGTTGCGCGGGCGCTTAAAGGCGCCATGTCGCAAGTGGTCGATGCCGGTACTGCGCGGCGTATCTCCGGCAGCTTCAAGCTGCACGACGGCACCCCGCTGGTGATGGGCGGCAAGACCGGCACCGGCGACAACCGTATCGCCAGCTACGGGGCCGGTGGTCGGCTGCTCGGTTCGCGCTCGCTCAACCGCACTGCCACCTTTGTGTTCTACCTGGGCGACAACCACTTCGGCACCCTTACCGCGTTCGTCTCCGGGCGCTCGGCTGAAGCCTTCACCTTTACCTCGGCGCTGCCGGTGCAGGTGCTCAAGGGCATGGCGCCGATTCTGATGCCGTACCTGGAACCCGGTAACCCGAACGCCTGCAAGGCGCCGCAAGTCGCCATGGTGCCCGTGGGCGGGCATGACCTATCGGCCAATTAGATGATAATCATCTGCATTTGAGGGCTTGTCTTACGATATATCTTGAGTAATATCTTGCGATATATCGAAACACACGGAGCCCCAGCGCCATGCGTGACCATGACCCTTTTGAACGCCGCCCCGTCCGGGGCGAGCGCGGTCCTCGGGTGTTTGCCCCCGGTGACCTGAAGCTGTTGATCCTGTCGATGCTGGCCAGCCAGCCTGGCCATGGCTACGACCTGATCCGCCAGATCGAAAACCTCTTCGACGCCAGCTACAGCCCAAGCCCAGGGGTGATCTACCCAACCCTCAATTACCTGGAAGAAGCCGAGCTGATCAGCGGCCAGGTGCAGGGCAGCAAACGCCTGTATGCCATCACCGAGGCCGGCCGCAACGCCTTGGCCGAACAGGCGGTCGCCCTCGACGGCGTACGCATGCGTATCGAGGTCAGCAAGCGCGCCCTGCGCGGCCACGACCGCCCCGCCGAAATTCACCAGGCGGTCGGCAACCTGCGCCACGCCTTGCACATGCACAGCGGCCACTGGACGCCGGAGGAGATCGCGCGGGTCAGCACCCTGCTCAACGACACCGCCAAGGCCATCGCCGCTGGGCCCGCCATTACGGAGTACACGCCATGAGCGACAGCATTCACCGCGTCAACCATCAAATCCGCCAGCGCCGCTTGGTAGTGCTGCGGGTCACCGAGCTGACCCCGCGCATGCGCCGCATTACCTTGGGCGGCGCCGAGCTTGCCGGCTTCAGCAGCCTGGGCACGGACGACCACATCAAGCTGCTGTTCGCCACCACGGCTGAGCAGCAACAGGCCATCGATGCGCGCGAGCTGAACCGCGACGGCGCCCGGCCAACCATGCGCGAGTACACGCCGCGGCGCATCGACCTGGTCAACCTGGAGCTGGATATCGACTTCGTGCTGCATGGCGACGGCCCAGCGTCCACCTGGGCTGCGCAGGCGACGCCTGGGCAAACGCTGAATATCGCGGGGCCGAGAGCGTCGCTGGTGGTTCCAGATATTTTCGACAGCTATTTGTTGATTGGCGATGAAACGGCGATCCCGGCCATCGCCCGGCGCCTGGAAGCATTGCCTGCCGGGCGCCGGGTGGTGGCGGTGATCCAGATCGAAGACGACCAGGAGCGCCAGGTGCTGGCCAGCCAGGCGCAGGTGGAGGTGACCTGGGTGCTCCGGCATCAGCAGGACCTTCTGCAGGTGGTCAGCGGCTTGAGCCTGCCGCAAGGGCGGCTGTACAGCTGGGTAGCGTTGGAAAAGTCGCTGACCCGCCAAGCCAAGGCGCTGCTGCTGGATAAAGGCGTGCAGGAGGATGCATTGAAAGCCGCCGCCTACTGGCGGGCTGAGGGTACGGCGGACGACGATTGATGCTCGCCTGCTCAGGCCCCATCGCAGGCTGTCGCCAGCTCCCACAGGGATCTCGGCCGGCCCTCAAAATTGCGGCGATGCGCGGTTTCTGTGGGAGCTGGCGCCAGCCTGCGATGAGGCCAGAGGCCTGTACACTTATCGCCCAGCGCGCCAGCGGTCCACACCCAGCAGCACCAGCCCAATCCCCCAGAACCCCGCAAGCACGCCAAGTGCATTGAGCATTGCCTGCCCATAGCCCAGTTGCGCCACATCCACGAACGGATAGGGATACACCCCGATCTCATGCCCGCGCAGCAGCACCAGGGCAAAGTAGCCCGCCGGGTACAGCGCCCAAGCAGCCAGGTGCCAAACGCGCAACTGCCCCTTGGGCACCTCGCACCACCAGTACACCGCGAACACCAGCGGCATTACGTCGTGCAGCAACTCGTCTGCCAGCCACTGCCAGCCCTCGGGGTGCCACAAGTGGCGCAGCAGCACGCTGTAGGCCAGCGCCACCAGCACGATACTGGTGGCGATGCAGCTGCTGACCGCAGGCGACAGAAACCAGCGCCGCGCACGTGACTCACGGCCAAACGCCGCATGGGTCAGCACCGTGGCCACCAGGGTGTTGCTGAGCACGGTAAAAAAACAGAACAAGTTGACCAGCCCGCCGATGAGGCTGGCCTGTTCCTGCCAGCGCGCCCACAGCACCAGGTACATCTGGATCGCCAGGCCCGTCCAGCCGAGTACGGCAGCCACGGCCAGCCATGGGCGCTGCGGCATCAGCCTTTGCGCTGCAACTTGAGGTACAGGTGCTCGACTTTCTCACGGGCCCACGGGGTTTTGCGCAGGAAGGTCAGGCTCGACTTGATGCTCGGGTCGCTCTTGAAGCAGCGGATATCGACACGCTCGGCCAGGCCCTGCCATTGGTAGTGCGCCACCAGCTCGGTGAGGATCTGCTCGAGGGTCTTGCCGTGCAGCGCATTGTGTTGGGCCGTGCTCATGCCAGTGCTCCAGGTTCGTGAAGGTGCGCACCTTACACCAGTGTAGAGGCCAGTGGCAGGCACATGGCCCCCGAGAACAGGGTGGGAGCGGGCTTGCACCGCGATGAAGCCACTATCCACCCGTGGCATGGCCTGACCCGCCCCGCGATGGATGCAGGACTGTTACAACAACGGCAACAATCCCCTGCGACATTTTGTCTTTTTTTCTTACAAATTCCCCTATATTCTCCCGCCGCACGCTGAAACGCTTCATCTAGACACCTTTGCTGCCATAACCCTCGAAGTATTCCTGCCTCGAAGGGTTTGCCGTTCCTTCAATAAATTAAAGATAGCGCTATCTCATGCTCCAACTGCCTGTTGTTCGTTATTGCGCCTTGGCCGCCCTGGTGGGCTCGCCACTCATCGCCAACGCTGCCGAAATGTTTGCCAACGACTCCCCGTGGATGCTCGGCGACTGGGGCGGCACCCGCACCGAGTTGCTGGAAAAAGGCTACGACTTCACCCTCGGCTACACCGGCGAAATGGGCAGCAACCTGCACGGCGGCTACAGCCACGACCGCGCAGCACGCTACAGCGACCAGTTCACCCTGGGCGCGCACATGGACCTGGAGAAGATCCTCGGCTGGCACGACACCGAGTTCCAGCTCACCGTGACCGAGCGCCACGGCGACAACATCAGCAACGACCGCATCAACGACCCACGGGTCGGCGGGTTCACCTCGGCCCAGGAAGTCTGGGGCCGCGGCGAAACCTGGCGGCTGACCCAGATGTGGATCAAGCAGAAATACTTCGACGGCGCACTGGATGTGAAATTCGGCCGTTTCGGCGAAGGCGAGGACTTCAACAGTTTCCCGTGCGACTTCCAGAACCTGGCGTTCTGCGGCTCGCAGGTGGGCAACTGGGTGGGCGGCATCTGGTACAACTGGCCGGTCAGCCAGTGGGCGCTGCGCGTGCGCTACAACCTCAACGATCAGCTTTACGCACAGGTTGGGGTGTTCGAGCAGAACCCCTCCAACCTTGAATCCGGCAACGGCTTCAAACTCAGCGGCAGTGGCACGCAAGGCGCCGTGATGCCGATCGAACTGGTGTGGAGCCCGCGGGTCAATGGCCTTGAAGGGGAATATCGCGCCGGCTACTACTACAGTAATGCCAAGGCACAGGATGTTCTCAAGGACAGCAATGGCCAGCCTGCGGCAATCAGTGGCGCCGCCTACCGCAGCAGCTCGAGCAAGCATGGGTTGTGGCTGGGCGCCCAGCAGCAGGTCACCGCCCAGGCGTCCGACGCCTCGCGCGGCCTGAGCCTGTTCGCCAATGCCACGTTGCATGACAAGAAGACCAATGCCATCGACAACTATGTGCAGGCTGGTGTGGTTTACAAAGGGCCCTTCGATGCCCGTGCCAAGGACGACATCGGTTTCGCCCTTGCCCGCGTGCACGTCAACCCCGGGTACCGCAAGAACGCCCGCCTCAGCAACCAGGCCGCGGGCCTGGACGACTACGACAACCCCGGTTTCCTGCCGGTGCAGGACACCGAATACAGCGCCGAACTGTATTACGGCGTTCACCTGGCCGACTGGCTGACCGTGCGCCCGAACCTGCAGTACATCCGCCATCCGGGCGGGGTGTCGCGGGTCGATGACGCGCTGATCGGCGGCCTGAAGATTCAAAGCACTTTCTGACCTGACACTTTCACTTACACGGAGAACCTGACATGAGCACTGACGGTGCCGAGACTGGAACCCGCTGGCTACCCCGGCTGATGGGCGTGCTGCTGTTGCTGATGGGCCTGGCCCTGTTGGCCGGCGGCATCAAACTGAGCCAACTGGGCGGCTCGCTCTACTACCTCATCGCAGGCATCGGCTTTGCCCTGTCCGGCGTGCTGTTGCTGGCGCTGCGCCGCATCGCCCTGGGCCTGTATGGCCTGGTGCTGCTGGGCAGCACAGTGTGGGCCCTGATGGAAGTCGGCCTGGACTGGTGGCAATTGGTGCCACGCCTGGCCATCTGGTTTGCCCTCGGCGTGGTCCTGCTGCTGCCCTGGGCACGGCGCCCGCTCAGCGGCCCGGCAGCAACGGTCAATACGGCACTGCTCGGCCTTGCAGTGGTGGCCTCCGGCGCCAGCGCCATTGGCAGCCAGTTCACCCACCCAGGCGAGATTCACGGCCAGTTCACCCGTGACAGCAGCGAAATGGCCAGTGCCGCACCGGCCATGCCCGATGGCGACTGGCAGGCCTACGGGCGCAGCGAACACGGCGACCGCTACTCGCCGCTGCGCCAGATCACCCCGCAGAACGCCTACCAGCTCACCGAAGCCTGGCGCATCCGCACCGGTGACCTGCCGACCGACAACGACCCGGTCGAGCTGACCAACGAAAACACCCCGCTCAAGGCCAACGGCATGCTCTACGCGTGCACGCCACATGGCCGAGTGCTGGCGCTGGACCCGGACACCGGTGCCGAGATCTGGCGTTTAGACCCGCAGATCACCAGCCCCACCAAGACCTTCAAGGGTTTTGCCCACATGACCTGCCGTGGCGTCTCGTTCTATGACGAGAACAGCTACATCAGCCGCGACGGCAGCCCGGCACCGAAAATCAGCGACGCCGGCCAGGCCGTGGCCCAAGCCTGCCCACGCCGCCTGTACCTGCCCACCGCCGACGCCCGCCTGATCGCCATCAATGCCGATAACGGCAAGGTTTGCGAAGGCTTCGCCAACCAGGGCCAGATCGACCTGACCCGCGGCATCGGCCCGTTCACCGCGGGGGGTTACTACTCCACCTCGCCTGCGGCAATCACCCGCGACCTGGTGATCATCGGCGGCCACGTTACCGACAACGAGTCGACCAACGAGCCATCCGGCGTGATCCGCGCCTATGACGTGCACGACGGCCGCCTGGTATGGAACTGGGACAGCAACAACCCGGACGACACCAAGCCGCTGGCCGACGGCAAGCAGTACAGCCGCAACTCGGCCAACATGTGGTCGCTGGCAAGCGTCGACGAAGAGCTGGGCATGGTCTACCTGCCTTTGGGCAACCAGACCCCCGACCAGTGGGGCGCCGACCGCACCCCAGGCGCCGAGAAGTACAGCGCAGGCGTAGTCGCCCTGGACCTGGCCACGGGCAAGGTGCGCTGGAACTACCAGTTCACCCACCACGACCTGTGGGACATGGACGTTGGTAGCCAGCCAACATTGGTGCACCTGAAGACCGACGATGGCGTCAAACCCGCCGTGATCGTGCCGACCAAACAGGGCAGCCTGTACGTGTTGGACCGCCGCGACGGCACCCCGATCGTGCCGATCCATGAGATCCCGGTGCCACAGGGCGCCGTCAAGGGCGACCACACCGCGCCGACCCAGGCCCGTTCCGACCTGAACCTGCTGGGCCCTGAGCTGACCGAACAGGCCATGTGGGGCGCTACGCCGTTCGACCAACTGATCTGCCGCATCCAGTTCCGCGAGCTGCGTTACGAAGGCCAGTACACCCCGCCGTCCGAACAGGGCAGCCTGATCTACCCAGGCAACGTCGGGGTGTTCAACTGGGGCGGCGTTTCAGTCGACCCGGTGCGCCAGCTGCTGTTCACCTCGCCCAACTACATGGCCTTCGTGTCGAAGATGGTGCCACGCGAGCAAGTTGCCGCAGGCAGCAAGCGCGAAAGCGAGACCAGCGGCGTGCAGCCCAACACCGGCGCACCGTACGCGGTGATCATGCACCCGTTCATGTCGCCGCTGGGCGTACCGTGCCAGGCCCCGGCCTGGGGTTATGTGGCCGCCATCGACCTGTTCACCAACAAGGTGGTGTGGAAGCACAAGAACGGCACCACCCGTGACAGCACGCCAGTGCCGATCGGCCTGCCGGTTGGCGTGCCGAGCATGGGCGGTTCGATTGTCACCGCAGGTGGCGTAGGCTTCCTCAGCGGCACGCTGGACCAGTACCTGCGCGCCTATGACGTGAGCAACGGCAAAGAGCTGTGGAGCGCCCGCCTGCCGGCCGGCGGCCAAGCCACGCCGATGACCTATACCGGCAAGGACGGCAAGCAGTACGTACTGATCGTCGCCGGCGGCCACGGCTCGCTGGGCACCAAGATGGGCGACTACATCATCGCCTACAAACTCGGCGAGTAAGTCTGCATCGCGGGGCAAGCCCGCTCCCACCGGTTGGTGTGGGAGCGGGCGTGCCCCGCGATGGCATCTGTCATCTACCATTGAAACCTGTTGCCCCCCGCCCCATCTAAGCACCCATAGCCATTGACGCAGGTGCCCCATGAGCGACCAGCAGGATTTTCCCGATCACCCTGACGAACACAGCGAAGTCGAGCATCTGGCCGCAGCGCCCGGCACCGGCCACCTCCTTGCCCTGCCCGGCCAGCAACTGCCGGACAAGGTCTATGTGATCCCCATTCACAACCGCCCGTTCTTCCCAGCACAAGTGCTGCCGGTGATCGTCAACGAAGAGCCATGGGCCGAAACCCTGGACCTGGTGGCCAAGTCCGAGCACCACAGCCTGGCGCTGTTCTACATGGACAGCCCGCCCGAAGATCACCGCCATTTCGACACCAAGGCCCTGCCCGAATACGGCACCCTGGTGAAGGTGCACCACGCCAGCCGTGAAGGCGGCAAGCTGCAATTCGTCGCCCAGGGCCTGACCCGCGTGCGCATCCGCACCTGGCTCAAGCACCACCGCCCGCCGTACCTGGTTGAAGTCGAATACCCCCGCCAGTCCACCGAGCCCACCGACGAGGTGAAGGCCTACGGCATGGCCCTGATCAACGCGATCAAAGAGCTGCTGCCGCTCAACCCGTTGTACAGCGAAGAGCTTAAAAACTACCTCAACCGCTTCAGCCCCAACGACCCTTCGCCGCTCACCGACTTCGCCGCCGCACTGACCTCCGCCACTGGCAGCCAGTTGCAGGAAGTGCTCGATTGCGTGCCCATGCTCAAGCGCATGGAAAAGGTCCTGCCGATGCTGCGCAAGGAGGTCGAGGTCGCCCGCCTGCAGAACGAGATTTCTGCCGAGGTGAACCGCCAGATCGGGGAACACCAGCGCGAATTCTTCCTCAAGGAGCAGCTTAAGGTCATCCAGCAGGAGCTGGGCCTGACCAAGGACGACCGCAGCGCCGACCTTGAGCAGTTCCAGCAGCGCCTGGTCGGCAAGACCCTGCCCGAGCAAGCGAAAAAACGCATCGACGAAGAAATGGGCAAGCTTGGCATTCTGGAAACCGGCTCGCCCGAGTACGCCGTCACGCGCAATTACCTGGACTGGGCCACCGCCTTGCCCTGGGGCGTGTACGGCGCTGACAAGCTCGACCTCAAGCATGCGCGCAAAGTGCTCGACCGCCACCACGCCGGGCTCGATGACATCAAGGAGCGCATCCTTGAGTTCCTCGCCGTCGGTGCCTGGAAGGGCGAAATCAGCGGCTCCATCGTGCTGCTGGTTGGCCCGCCGGGGGTGGGCAAGACCAGTATCGGCAAGTCCATCGCTGAATCCCTTGGCCGGCCGTTCTATCGCTTCAGTGTCGGCGGCATGCGCGACGAAGCCGAAATCAAAGGCCACCGGCGCACCTACATTGGCGCCCAGCCGGGCAAGTTGGTGCAGGCGCTCAAGGACGTCGAGGTGATGAACCCGGTGATCATGCTCGACGAAATCGACAAGATGGGCCAGAGCTACCAGGGCGACCCCGCCTCGGCCTTGCTCGAAACCCTCGACCCCGAGCAGAACGTCGACTTCCTCGATCACTACCTCGACCTGCGCCTGGACCTGTCGAAAGTGCTGTTCGTGTGCACCGCCAACACCCTGGACTCGATCCCCGGCCCGTTGCTTGACCGCATGGAGGTGATCCGCCTGTCTGGCTACATCACCGAAGAAAAGATGGCCATCGCCAAGCGCCACCTGTGGCCCAAGCAGCTGGAAAAAGCCGGCGTATCGAAAAACAGCCTGGCCATCAGCGACGGCGCGCTGCGTACCGTAATCGAGGGCTATGCCCGCGAAGCCGGCGTGCGGCAGTTGGAAAAGCAGCTCGGCAAGCTGGTGCGCAAGGCCGTGGTCAAGCTGCTGGATGCCCCCGATGCCAAGCTCAAGATCGCCAATAAAGACCTCGAAGCGGCCTTGGGCATGCCGGTATTTCGCAGCGAACAGGTGCTGGCCGGTAAAGGCGTCATCACCGGCCTTGCCTGGACCAGCATGGGCGGCGCCACCTTGCCCATCGAAGCCACACGCATTCATACCCTCAACCGCGGCTTCAAGCTCACCGGCAAGCTGGGGGATGTGATGAAGGAGTCTGCCGAAATCGCCTACAGCTATATCAGCTCCAACCTCAAGGCATTCGGCGCGGACCCGGCGTTCTTCAACGAGGCATTCATTCACCTGCACGTGCCCGAGGGTGCCACCCCCAAAGACGGCCCAAGCGCCGGGGTGACCATGGCCAGTGCGCTGCTCTCGCTGGCCCGTGACCAGGCGCCGAAAAAAGGCGTGGCCATGACTGGCGAACTGACCCTTACTGGCCAGGTGCTGCCGATTGGCGGGGTACGCGAGAAAGTGATCGCCGCGCGCCGGCAGAAGATCTTCGAGCTGATCCTGCCAGAGCCTAACCGTGGCGACTTCGAGGAATTGCCTGATTACCTGAAAGAGGGCCTGACGGTGCACTTTGCACGGCGCTATGCCGACGTTGCCAAAGTGTTGTTCTGACACCTGCCACACACAGCGGCCCGCGCAAGCGGGCCTGCTTGCCCAGGGGCCGACATCAGCAGCCGCTTCGGGTATTCTGCGGCTATCTTCCGCCTGCGGAGCCTTTATGACCGCCCATCGTTTGCTTGCTCCCTTTAGCCTTGCCCTGCTCGCCGCCTGTGCCCAGCAACCCAAAGGCCCGGTAGAACTCGACGCCGAAAGCGAATGCCCCAAGCGTCTGGTAGTAGGCCAGACCCTGGCCTTGACGCTGCCCGCCAACCCCACCACGGGCTATCGCTGGCTGCTGCAGAACCCGGCCTCGAATATCCTGCAAAGCCTTGGCCCAGAGGTGTACAGCGCACCCGAAGACGCCGGCATCGTCGGCAGCGCGGGTGTGTCTTCATGGCGTTTCCAGGCCAAGGCCGCCGGCGACGGGCATCTGGTGCTGGTCTATCAACAGCCCTGGGCCCCAGAGGTACGCCCGGTGCAGACATTCGATTGCCAGATCAGGGTCACGGGTGGTTGATCAGGCACACCACCGGTTAGCGATTTGGCTTGCTGTCGACCTTTGGATAAAATGCCGGCCTTGAAAGACATCGCATCGAGCCAACTGTGAGCCAACCCCCCGACCGTTTATTCGCCCAGCCTCTGGAACAAGTGCCCGACTTCGTCTTCAACGAGGACGTGGTGCGGGTGTTCCCGGACATGATCAAGCGCTCGGTACCCGGCTACCCGACCATCGTCGAGAACCTCGGTGTGCTCGCGGCGCGCTTCGCCCAGCCCAATACGGCGCTGTATGACCTCGGCGCCTCACTGGGCGCCGTTACCCAGGCCCTGCGCCGCCATGTGCGGGTCGACGGCTGCCGGGTCATTGCGGTGGACAATTCCGCCGCCATGGTCGAACGCTGCCAGCAATACCTCAACGCCCAAGACTCGATGTTCCAGGAGCTGCTGCCGGTTGAAGTGGTCGAGGCAGACATCCTCAACCTTGCCCTGCAACCGGCCTCGGTGGTGGCGATGAACTTCACCTTGCAGTTCATCGCGCCCGAGCAGCGCCTGGCGCTGCTGGCGCAAATTCGCCAGGCTTTGCTGCCGGGCGGCGCGCTGATTCTGTCCGAAAAGCTGTGCTTTGCCGATGACCAGCAACAGCAACTGCTCAACGAGCTGCACCTGGACTTCAAACGTGCCAATGGCTACAGCGAGCTGGAAATTGCCCAGAAGCGCAGCGCCATCGAGCATGTGATGAAGCCCGACACCTTGCAGGCCCACGAGCAACGTTTGCGCGAGGCCGGTTTCTCCAAGGTCGTGCCGTGGTTCCAGTGCCTTAACTTCGCCTCTCTGATAGCCCTGCCATGATCGATCTTTCCCCCCTCGTCCGCCGCCTGGCGGGTACGCCGCTGGCTACCTGGTCGCAAGGCCTGCAGGCCCAACTCGACGCCAAGCTTGAAAAAGGCCACGGCGACCTCGACCGCTGGCGCGGCGCACTTGAGGCGCTGCCCAAGCTTGTGCCGAGCGAAATCGACCTGGTCAACGGCCTGCGCCTGGATTGCGACTGCGACCCGGCCACCCGCGCACAAATGCGCGAGGCACTGATGGGCTTGTCGCCGTGGCGCAAAGGGCCGTTCGACCTGTTCGGCGTGCATGTCGATACCGAGTGGCGCTCGGACTGGAAATGGTCGCGGGTCGGCCCGCACCTGGACCTCAAGGGCAAGCGCGTGCTCGATGTCGGCTGTGGCAATGGCTATTACCAATGGCGCATGCTCGGTGCTGGCGCCGACATGGTGGTGGGTGTCGACCCTAACTGGCTGTTCTTCTGCCAGTTCCAGGCTGTGCAGCAGTACCTGCCGCAGCTACCGGCCTGGCACCTGCCCTTCGCCCTGGAAGACCTGCCGGCCAACCTCGAGGGGTTCGATACGGTGTTCTCCATGGGCGTGTTCTACCATCGCCGCTCGCCCATCGAGCACCTGCTGGCGCTCAAGGACTGCCTGGTAAAAGGGGGGGAGCTGGTGCTGGAGACACTGGTCATCGAGGGCGACGAGAACCAGGTGCTGGTGCCCGAAGACCGTTACGCGCAGATGCGCAACGTGTGGTACCTGCCGTCGGTACCGGCCTTGGCGCGCTGGTTGCGCCGCGCAGGTTTCAGCGATGTGCGCTGCGTCGATGTCAGCGTCACCAGCCTTGAGGAGCAGCGCAGTACCGAGTGGATGCGCTACCAGTCGCTGGGCGATTTCCTCGACCCCAACGACCCCGGTAAAACCGTCGAAGGCCTGCCGGCCCCGCGCCGCGCCACGTTGCTGGCGCGCAAGTAAAAAAGGCGCCGGCAGCCAAGCTGCGGGCGCCTGAAGTCACCTGCGCCGTGGAGCGGTTGCGGCGCAGGTGCAGTGCCTCTCAATCCTTCGCAACCTTGCGGGCCTTGGCTTCACGCTCACGCTCGGCAACCGCCTGCGCCTGGTCGTTGCCATACAGCCGCGCCTGATCTTCGCGAAACGCCTGCCAGAACTGCTTGGATCGCTCCGCGCCACCTTCGGCGAAAACGCTGGTGCTGCCCAGGGCGAGGATTGCCAACAGCAGGTACTTGCTCAGGTTCATGGTGCTTGCCTCGTGGTAACCGTTTAGTTGAGGCAATCTTGCCAAGGGCTAGCTAACACCAAGGTGAGCCGCGCATTACAGTCTTGAAAGCCGCATCTCGAATTGCTGTGGGGCGGGCTTGCTCGGAATGCCGAACCACCGCGAGGGGGCTCAGGCACAGCACCGTCAGCGACATGGCCGGCAGATTACAAATTCGTTATCCACGCCGCTTGGCTGCTCGTATCCCGTAACATGCCCCCGCTTGACCCTGATGCTGCTACAGGGTCGAGAATCGCCCCCCCCTTTCTTTCGCCCCACCGAGCCTGAGCATGCGCCTACTGATCATCGAGGACGAACCCCGTACCGCCGACTACCTGCAACAGGGCCTGCGTGAAAACGGCTATGTGGTCGACTGCGCCTACACCGGCACCGATGGCCTGCACCTGGCCCGCCAGCAGCCCTACGACCTGGTGATCCTCGACGTCAACCTGCCCGAGCTGGACGGCTGGAGCGTGCTGCAACGCCTGCGCGCCGAATCCGCCACGCGCATCATGATGCTCACCGCCCACGGGCGGCTGGCCGACCGGGTAAAGGGGCTGGACCTGGGCGCCGATGACTACCTGCTCAAACCCTTCGAGTTTCCAGAGCTGCTGGCACGCATCCGCAGCCTGCTGCGGCGCACCGAACAAAACCTGCAGCCCAGCACCCTGAAGGTTGCCAACCTGGAGCTTGACCCTGGCCGGCATCGGGCCTGGCGTGCCGGCCAGCGCATCGACCTGACCGCCAAGGAGTTCACCCTGCTGCACCTGCTGATGCGCCAGAGCGGCGAGGTATTGTCGCGCACGCAGATCATCTCGCTGGTGTGGGACATGAACTTCGATTGCGACACCAACGTGGTCGAGGTGTCGATCCGCCGCTTGCGAGCAAAAATCGACGACCCGTTCGAAGACAAGCTCATCCACACCCTGCGCGGCGTCGGCTACGTGCTGGAGGCGCGGGCGTGAAGCCAGCCACGCTGTCCATGCGCCTTGGCCTTACCGTCATACTGATGGGCGCGGCGCTGGTACTGCTGCTGGCAGCCCTGGCGGTGTTCGCCCTCGATCATGAGCTGGACAGCCGGGCGCGCAAGGACCTTACCCGCAAGATGCTGCAGGTCGAGCACAACCTGCGGGTGGATCTGCGCAGTGACGACCTCGGCGTACGGGCGCACCCACTGCTGGACCTGGTGATGGGCCACGACAACCTCAGCCTCAGCGTGCTGGCCATCAATAGCCGCCACCCTGCCCTGCTGAGCCTGGGCCCGGCGCTGCAATCACAGCATCTGCAAGCACTGCCTGCACAGGCGCAGCTCACCTTCCATGAGTGGCGCGACGCCAGCGACACGCCGATGCTCACCGCCAGCCGCGTGATGCAACTACGTGATGACACCCCGGTGAAGGTGCTGATGTCGCTGAACCGCAACGATGACAGCGCACTGCTCGATGCGTACCTGCATTCAACCTTGCTGGGCCTGCCGCTGGTGTTGCTGCTGATCGGCGTTGCCGCCTGGAAGCTGGTGCAGCGCGGCCTGCGGCCTTTACGGCATTTTCGAAGAATTGCCGGGTTGGTCTCGGCCCAGGACCTGGGCCACCGCTTGCCCCATGAAGGGCTGCCGCTGGAGCTGGCGGACCTTGCCCGGGCAATCAACGTGATGCTCGACCGCCTCGACCACGGCGTAAGCCAACTGTCGCAGTTCTCCGATGACCTGGCCCATGAACTGCGTACCCCGCTGAGTAACCTGATGGGCAAGGCGCAAGTCACCCTGGCGCGCGAGCGCGACGCCGGGCGTTACCGTGAGGCGCTGGAAGACAGCGTGGAGGAACTGACGCGGCTCAGCCGGATCATCAATGACATGCTGTTTCTGGCCCAGGTCAGCCAGCCCCACAGCCAGGTTGGCCTGGCGCCGCTGGCGTTGGCAGACGAGGTGGCGCGGGTCAGCGAGTTGTTTGCCTTCAGCGCCGAACTCAAGGATATCTCGCTGCAACTGCAAGGCTGGGGCACCGCGCTTGCGGACAAGCTGATGTTCCAGCGGGCACTGTCCAACCTGCTGAGCAATGCCATTCGGCACGGCGCCGAAGGGCAGCCGGTGACGGTTGGGGTCGAGCGGGTGGCGGACGGCATGGCTGTGTGGGTCGAAAACTGCGGGCCGGGCATTGCTGAAGCAGACCTGCCGCACCTGTTCGAACGGTTCTACCGCGCAGGCAGCGGGCGTTCCAGGCTGGAAGGTGGTACCGGGCTGGGGCTTGCCATCGTGCAGTCGATCATGCGCCTGCATGGCGGGCGGGTCGAAGTGCGCAGCGCAGTGCAAGGGCCTACGCGCTTCAGCCTGGTGTTTCAGACGCAGTGATGGGCTGGCGTTGAGGGCCCTTCACCTGATCGCAGGCCGTGCTCAACCGCAACATTGCTGGTTGAACCCAATCCTGTGGGAGATTCTATGGTTTTGTACAAGCCTGTTCCCGTCAGATATATATCCTTGTGGCGAGCGGGCTTGCCCCGCGTTGGGCTGCGCAGCAGCCCCTTGGGTTTTCAGGGCTGCTGCGCAGCCCAACGCGGGACAAGCCCGCTCGCCACAACTCTCTATCATTTCCCACAGGATTGGGTCCAACCGGCAAGGTTGCGGTTGAACATGGCCTCTGTGGGAGCTGGCGCCAGCCTGCGATGAGGCCAGCACAGGCTTGCGCGAAACAGTGCCCAACCGGGCGTAGGGGCGAGCTGGCTCGGAGTGCCGAACCAGCACGAGGTGATCAGCGCGAAGCGGCGATGATCAGGGCTTTCATTTCGGCGACTGCCGCCTTGAAGCCGACAAACAAGGCATGCGCCACCAAGGCGTGGCCGATGTTCAGCTCATTGATGCCTTTGATTGCCGCCACCGCCTCGACGTTGTGGTAGTGCAGGCCATGGCCGGCGTTCACGATCAGGCCCTGGCCGACGCCAAAGGCGACGCCATCCTTGATGCGCTGCAGCTCTTCTGCCACCTCGGCTGGCGTTTCGGCATCCGCGTAACGCCCGGTGTGCAGCTCGATAGCCGGCGCACCCACGCGGCGCGAGGCTTCGATCTGGCGCTCGTCAGCATCGATGAACAGCGACACTTCGGCGCCGGTGCGCGCCAGACGCTCGACGGCAGCCTTGATACGCGCCTCTTGGCCAGCCACGTCCAGGCCACCTTCGGTGGTCAGCTCCTGGCGGGTTTCCGGCACCAGGCAGATGTGCGCAGGGCGGACCTTTTCGGCGAAGGCCATCATCTCTTCGGTGACGCCCATCTCGAAGTTCATGCGCGTTTGCAACACGTCCTTGAGCAGCAGTACATCACGTTCCTGAATATGCCGGCGGTCTTCACGCAGGTGCACGGTAATGCCGTCGGCGCCCGCCTCTTCGGCGTCCAGCGCAGCCTTGACCGGATCAGGGTAACGCGTGCCGCGTGCCTGGCGCAGGGTGGCCACGTGGTCGATGTTGACGCCAAGAAGCATGCGGTTGCTGTGAGTCACGAAAGGCTCTCCTGATAGTTGAGCCACACAGCATACGTCGTGATCAGCGCTTGCGAAACAGTTCCCGGCTGACCAGCGGCTTGGGCCCCAGGTGCACCGCCAGCGCCTGGCGCATCAGGCGCTTGGCCGCAAGCAATGCACCGGGGCGGCCCAGTCCGCGTCAGCCAATGCCAGCAGCTCGGTGCCCTTGAACAACCCGGGCTGAAACAGCTCGACCCGCTCAAGCCCGGCATCGACCAGCAACCGGTACAGGCCATCGGCAACCACCGGGGCATCATTGACGTCATGGTGCAGGGCAAAGGCGTAGCCCAACTCGTCCAGCAGCCGCCATTCGAACGCACGCAGCAGGCTCCAACGGGCGACCGGCAGCCAGGGCCTGCAAGGTCAGGGTGTAATGCTCGAACAGCGCCGGGTACGGCGCCTCCGCTGGCAGCAGGCGCATCAGCAACTCATTGAGGTACAACCCGCTGAATAGTGCATCGCCATGCAGCCAGGCGGCGATACCGCTGCTGTCCATACGGCCGACGTTCTTCAGCTCCCCTCGCCCGCGCAGCTCAACCTCAAGCGGCACGAATGGGCGCACCAGGCTACCGCCCTTGCCCCGCGCCCGGCGCAGCACCGCCCGTACCCGCCCCTGGGGGGTGAGCAAGTCCACCAGCGCGCTGGTTTCCTTGTAGGCGCGGCTGTGCAACACGTAGGCCGGCTGGGGGGTGGGTTGGTCCATGCGAAATCACTCGGGGCCAGAAAGAACTGTGGGAGCGGGCTTGCCCCGCGATTGCAATCACGGGGCAAGCCCGCTCCCACGGGATACAGCGAACTGGCTGAAAAGCTTACAGGTCGCCGTAGCCCAACGAGCGCAGGGCGCGTTCGTCGTCAGACCAGCCGCCTTTGACCTTCACCCACAGGTTGAGCATGACCTTGGAGTCGAACAGCACTTCCATGTCCTTGCGCGCCTCGGAGCCGATGCGCTTGATACGCTCGCCCTTGTCGCCAATGATGATTTTCTTCTGGCCGTCGCGTTCAACCAGGATCAGCGCATGGATATGCAGCACATGGCCCTGTTGCTTGAACTCTTCGATTTCGACGGTGATCTGGTACGGAAGCTCTGCGCCCAGCTGGCGCATGATTTTCTCGCGGACCAGCTCGGCGGCCAGGAAACGGCTGCTGCGGTCGGTGATCTGGTCTTCGGGGAAGAAGTGATCGTTTTCCGGCAGGTGCTTGGCGATCTGGGCTTCCAGCGCTTCGAGGTTGTGCCCCTGCTGCGCGGAAATCGGCATCACCTGCGCGTTCGGCAGTTGCTCCTGCAGCCACTGCAGATGCGGGATCAAGTCGGCTTTTTCTTCCATGCGGTCGGTCTTGTTGACCGCGATGATCAGCGGGCCGGTCACGTACTGAACGCGCTCGAGCACCAGTTGGTCCTCGTCGGTCCAGCGGGTACGGTCGACCACGAAGATCACCACATCCACGTCTTTCAAGGCTGCCGAGGCGTTGCGGTTCATGTAGCGGTTCAGGGCCTTGTCGTTGGCCTTGTGCATGCCGGGGGTGTCGACATAGATCGCCTGCACGTCGCCTTCGGTCTTGATGCCGAGCATGTTGTGGCGGGTGGTTTGCGGCTTGCGCGAGGTGATCGCAAGCTTCTGCCCGAGGATGTGGTTGAGCAGCGTGGACTTGCCCACGTTGGGGCGGCCGACGATGGCCACATAGCCACAGCGGGTCGCAGTATTCTCAGTCATTGCCATTCTCCACGCCCAGGGCGATCAATGCAGCGGCGGCGGCTACCTGCTCGGCGATACGCCGGCTCACGCCCTGGCCGCGGCTTTTGTTGTTCAGCAGCACCACTTCGCATTCGACGAAGAAGGTGCGGCAGTGCGGTTCGCCCTGGATGTCCACCACCTCGTAACGCGGCAGGTCGCAGCTGCGCGACTGCAGAAACTCCTGCAGGCGGGTCTTGGGGTCTTTGTTGGTATCGACCAGGGTCAGGCCGTCGAACTCGTCGGTCAGCCACGCCAGAACGCGCTCACGCGCGGTCTGCATGTCGGCATCCTGGTAGATCGCGCCGATCAACGCCTCAAGGGCGTCGGCCAGGATCGACTCGCGGCGAAAACCGCCGCTTTTGAGTTCGCCCGAACCCAGGCGCAGGTAGTCGCCCAGGTCGAAACCACGGGCCAGGCGGGCCAGGGTTTCACCCTTCACCAGGCGTGCGCGCAGGCGCGATAGCTGGCCTTCGCGGGCCTGGGGGAAACGCTCGAACAGCGCTTCGCCGGCCACGAAGTTGAGAATGGCATCGCCGAGGAATTCCAGGCGCTCGTTATTGCGCCCGGCATAGCTGCGATGGGTCAAGGCCAGCAGCATCAGCTCCTGATCCTTGAAGGTGTAACCGAGCTTGCGCTCCAGTTGGGCCAGGGTTGCACTCATCGGGCCACCCCTGCGGTGTTAAACGCGTTATTCAAATCAACATCCTGAAAGACGGTTTGGCGGTGCTGTCGCCGGAAACGGCGAAATCTCTCGCTCCCTGAGAACACAGCCTATGTCAGAAATGCAATCGGCGCTGTCTGTAGACAGCGCCGTCGATGCTCAATGGATCAGGCCGACCCGCGACAGGTTGGGGAAGTGGCTGAGCTTGGGCTCTGGCCAGCTCATCCATACCGCGAACGCCTTGCCGACGATATTGTGGTCTGGGACCATGCCGTGCAGCTCTTTAGGGATATTCGGGTCATCCCAGAAGCGGCTGTCGTTGGAGTTGTCGCGGTTGTCGCCCATCATGAAGTAGTGCCCGGCCGGCACGGTCCATTGCTGGTCCGGCGGCATGCGGTAACGGGTCATTTCCTTGCGGATCAGGTGCTCGGCTTCGCCGAGTTTTTCCTTGTACAGCTCGGCGCTGCCCAAGGTACCTGGCTCGCTGCCAACCAGTTGCTCGGCAACCGGCTGGCCATTGACGTACAAGCGCTTGTCGTTGGTGTAGCGGATCTGATCGCCCGGCAGGCCAACCACACGCTTGATGTAGTTGACGTTAGGGTCGCTCGGATACCGGAACACCATGACATCGCCGCGCTGCGGGTCGCCGATCTCGATGATTTTCTTGTCGATCACCGGCAGGCGAATGCCGTAGGAGAACTTGCTCACCAGAATGAAATCGCCCACTTCGAGGGTCGGTTTCATCGACCCCGAGGGGATCTGGAACGGTTCAACCAGGAACGAACGCAGCACCAGCACGACGAACAGCACCGGGAAGAACGACTTGCCGTACTCGACCAGCAACGGCTCCTTGTTCAGGCGCTCCACCACAGCCATTTCCGGCTGGGTGACGCTGCCCTGATAAGTAGCGATTGCCGACCGCCGGCGCGGGGCCAGGAACAGCAGGTCGATCAGGCCCAACAGGCCACAGACGGCTACGGCGATGACGAGCAACAGCGGGAAATTTAGCGACATAGGACCTAGCTATCCAACCTGAGCACGGCGAGGAAGGCTTCCTGTGGAATTTCCACGTTACCCACCTGCTTCATGCGTTTTTTACCGGCCTTCTGCTTCTCGAGCAGCTTCTTCTTACGGCTGACGTCGCCGCCGTAACACTTGGCCAGTACGTTCTTTCTGAGCGCCTTGACGGTTGTCCGGGCGATGATCTGGCCGCCAATGGCTGCCTGGATCGCCACATCGAACATCTGCCGCGGGATCAGTTCCTTCATTTTTTCGGTCAGCGCACGGCCTTTGTAGGCCGCGTTGTCGCGGTGCACGATCAGTGCCAGGGCGTCGACCTTGTCACCGTTGATCAGCACGTCCAGCTTGACCAGGTTGGCCGGCTGGTAGCGATCGAAATGGTAGTCCAGCGAGGCGTAGCCACGGCTGGTGGACTTGAGACGGTCGAAGAAGTCCAGCACCACTTCGTTCATCGGCATGTCATAGCGCACTTGCACCTGGCTGCCGAGGAACTGCATGTCACGCTGCACACCGCGTTTTTCGATGCACAGGGTAATCACGTTACCCAGGTGCTCCTGCGGCACCAGGATGGTAGCAGTGACGATCGGCTCGCGGAATTCGGTGACCGCAGACACATCGGGCAACTTCGACGGGTTGTCGACGGTGATGGTCTCGCCGGTCTTGAGTTCGAGCTCGAAGATCACGCTTGGCGCAGTGGTGATCAGGTCCAGGTCGTACTCGCGCTCAAGGCGCTCCTGGATGATCTCCATGTGCAGCATGCCGAGGAAGCCGCAACGGAAGCCAAAGCCCAGGGCGTCGGAGCTTTCTGGCATGTACTGCAGCGACGAGTCGTTCAGGGTGAGCTTCTGCAGGGCATCGCGGAAGTCTTCGAAGTCGTCGGAGCTGACCGGGAACAGGCCGGCGTAGACCTGCGGCTGGATCTTCTTGAAGCCCGACAGCACCTCGACCTCTGGGGTCGTGGACAGGGTCAGGGTGTCACCGACCGGCGCACCGTGAATGTCCTTGATGCTGGCGATGATGAAGCCCACTTCGCCGGCCTTGAGGTCGGCAGTTTGCGTGTGCTTGGGGGTGAAGACACCGACGCTGTCGACCAGGTGCAGCTTGCCGGTGGACTTGACCAGGATCTTGTCGCCTTTCTTGACCCGGCCCTGGCGCACGCGCACCAGCGAGACCACGCCCAGATAGTTGTCGAACCAGGAGTCGATGATCAGCGCTTGCAGCGGCGCGTCGATTTCGCCAACCGGTGCGGGGATGGTCTGCACCAGGCGCTCGAGCACCTCGTCCACACCCATGCCGCTCTTGGCGCTGCACGCCACGGCGTCGGTGGCATCGATGCCGATGATCTTCTCGATCTCGTCCTTGACGCGGTCCGGGTCGGCCTGGGGCAGGTCCATCTTGTTGAGTACGGGCATGACTTCCAGGCCCTGCTCGATGGCGGTATAGCAGTTGGCCACGGACTGGGCTTCGACGCCCTGGCCGGCGTCGACCACCAGCAGTGCACCCTCGCACGCCGCCAGCGAACGCGAGACTTCGTAGGTGAAGTCGACGTGGCCGGGGGTATCGATGAAGTTCAGCTGGTAGGTTTTACCGTCCTGTGCCTTGTAGTGCAGCGTGACGCTGTGGGCCTTGATGGTGATCCCGCGTTCGCGCTCCAGGTCCATGGAATCGAGGACCTGGGCTTCCATTTCACGCGCAGTCAGGCCACCGCACATCTGGATGAAACGGTCGGCCAGCGTCGACTTGCCATGGTCGATGTGGGCGATGATGGAGAAATTGCGGATATGACTCAAATCACTCACGGGTCAACACTCGGAAAAGGCTGCGAGCCGGACGCCCGCCGAAAAATAGCCGGGAATTGTACCTCAAGCCGGAAGGATATGGGAGATTCCTCTGTCGGCCTGTATACAAACCCTGTGGCAGCGGCGCGCGCCCTACGATGGGGCGCTACAAGGCACGATATTGCCTGGCAGGGCCCTATCGCGGGGCAGGCCCGCTCTCACGCGGGGTGTTGAGCGCCCGTTCTTACGGCAAAAGGGCAGCCGAAGCTGCCCTTTTCCTACATCACTCTCAGCTTATTCAGCGAGCTTGAACGTGATGAAGCTTGCACGGCCTTGACGCAGCACGCGCATCGATACCGAACGGTTCTTCGGCAGCTCCTTGGCAATCTCGGTGAACTCCTTGGCCGAAGCGATGGCCTGGTTGTTCAGGTGGCTGATGACATCACCCGGGCGCAGGCCGATCAGCGCCGCCGGGCCGTCCTGGACTTCCTTGATGACTACGCCGCCTTTGAGCTCAAGGGCCTTCTTCTGCTCGGCGGTAAGGTCGGCGACCGCAACACCCAGGCGGTTGCTGCTGCGCTCGGTGCTGCCTTGAGCGCCGCTGGTGATGTCGGCGTCGTCATCGGGCAAGGCGCCAATGGTCACATCCAGGGTCTGGCGCTTGCCATTGCGGATGATGTCCAGCTTGGCCTTGGCGCCATCCTTGAGGCTACCCACCAGGTGCGGCAGGTCAGCGGACATGACGATCGGCTGGCCGTTCATGCTCAGGATCACGTCACCGACCTGCAAGCCACCCTTGGCGGCCGGGCCGTCTTCAAGCACCTGCGCCACCAGCGCACCGGCGGGTTTTTCCAGGCCGAACGACTCGGCGAGGTCCTTGTTGACCTCCTGAATGACCACACCCAGCCAGCCGCGGCTGACCTTGCCGTCTTTCTTCAGCTGGTTGGAGACATCGATGGCGACGTCGATCGGGATGGCGAACGACAGGCCCATGAAGCCGCCGGAACGGGTGAAGATCTGCGAGTTGATACCCACCACTTCGCCTTTCATGTTGAACAGCGGGCCACCGGAGTTACCGGGGTTGATGGCGACGTCGGTCTGAATGAACGGCACATAGGTGTCGTTGGGCAGCGTACGGCCCTTGGCACTGACGATACCTTTGGTCACCGAATGGTCGAAGCCGAACGGCGAGCCAATGGCCAGCACCCATTCACCGACTTTGAGTTTCTCGGAGTCGCCCAGCTTGACGATCGGCAGGTTCTTGCCTTCGACCTTGAGCAAGGCCACGTCGGTACGCGGGTCGGTACCGACCAGCTTGGCTTGCAGCTCGCTGCGGTCGGACAGGCGGACGATGATCTCGTCGGCGTCGGCGACCACGTGGTTGTTGGTCAACACGTAGCCGTCGCTGGAAATGATGAAGCCCGAACCCAGCGACTGCGCCTCACGCTGACGGTCGCCACGGGGCGAACGGGGTTGCTGCGGCATGTTGCGCTCGAAGAACTCGCGGAACATCGGCGGCAGGCCTTCGAGGTCAGGCATCTGCCCGGCAGCGACGCGCCGGTCCGGCAGTTTCTGCTTGGTACTGATGTTCACCACCGCCGGCGAGGCTTGCTCGACCAGAGTGGTGAAGTCCGGCAATGATTCCTCGGCCTGCGCGGTGAGCACCTGGCCCAGCATCAGCACAGCGGCAAACATCGATAGGTAGGGTTTCAAGCGTGGTATTGACATACGGCTCCCGTCACAACGAGCGTAGTTGGCAAAAGTCCCCTGCGAACGCAGGAAAGGCCAGACTTCAAGAAGCCTGACCTATAGAAAATTTATGGCTGGATTGCAAATGACAATGGGTTAATTTCATGTCAGCTGTGTGTAACAAGAGCTGTCAGGAAGCCCACCGTCATTGGCGCGCCTGGGCATCTTGTGCACGGATCGACAGCGCCACGCGCTCGGCCGTGCCCAATGGAATTTCGCCGACCACAGTGACCATCACTTTGCCAGAAGGCGTAGTCAAGTGGCGTGAAACTGCAACGGTGGGGCCTAACTGGGCGCGAGTATCGGTGCCTGCGCCTTCCGGCACGGGCTCAAGGAACACCGAGAAGCGGGCAAGGCCATCGTCGTACATGAGGCTGCTGACCGTGCTCTTGCGTGCAGGGTCGCGGCGCACAGCACTGTTGATCAGCTCGAAACCTGGCGGAAGCCAGTCCGAACGCCAGCCGGCGACGGCTTGAGCAGTAGTTGTAGCGACCGGCTCGACCG
Organism: Pseudomonas farsensis; assembly: GCF_014268805.2. Taxonomy (GTDB): domain Bacteria; phylum Pseudomonadota; class Gammaproteobacteria; order Pseudomonadales; family Pseudomonadaceae; genus Aquipseudomonas; species Aquipseudomonas farsensis. The sequence continues at coordinate 572,908 of NZ_JABWRF020000001.1, read as the reverse complement.
CTTTGCAGGCATCACTGCCGGCAAGGTCGCTGTCGCTGAGGGCGTCGTCGGTATCGAGACGGGTCATCTGGAAGCGCTCAAGCAGTTGCCCTTTGTCGTTGAGCATCAACGAGCGCAGGGGCAGACCGGTCTTGCGGTCCAGGTGCAATTCGAACGCGTAGCGATGCTGGTCACGGGGCGTGAGGGTCACGATCACCGCATCACGACCGGCGACGCGGGACTTGCCCGCAACGCTCAGGTCGTACCAGCTGATGAGTTTCAGAGGATCAAGCACTCGCAGCGTGGTGTCGGCAGGGGCACCCACGCCACTCACCAACGCACCACTGACGCACTGTACCTTGCCATCGACACGCACGATTTCCTGGGCTTTGCCATCGAGCTGCAACAACCGCTCGCTGATTTTGCCGTTCTGGACGCGGTGCCAGATATCGTGGCTCGAGAAGCTACCATTGCGTTCATAGACGAACGAACCCTGGTAGCTCTGCGCTTGTTCGGCCCGGGCCAGCTTGTTCAGCCACTCAGTCGCCTCAGGCGATGAGTTGGCGGCCAAGGCCTGCACCGTGAAGCTGCTGGCCAGCAGCAGCGACAGGAGAGGTAGCGCGCGCATGATCTTCCTTACTTAACGGTTTTCCAGGCTGGCAGCGCGGGCGTAAGGCAGTGCGGTTTCGGTGCCTTTGAGCGCAGATTCCTGAGCGTGCTGGCGCAGGTAACCTGGCAGACGCTGATCCCAGCCGGCCTGGTTCTGCAGTACACCGTTGGCCATCGGGCCAGTTGCCTGGTCGGCGCTTTCGCTGTAGCCGGCCAGCACTGCCGGCCCCTGTGCCTGAGGCACGGTCACGCCTTGCTGCACGGGCTGCTGAGCAGCAAGCTCGGCACCGGTGATTTCATCCTGGTTGTACAAGCGCACGCCTGCCAGCACCGCAACGGTTACCGATGCCGCAACAGCCAGACGGCCGAGGCTACGCCATGGGCCTCGCTTGACCTTGGTCGGCACGGCTTCATCAGCCAGTGCAGCCGACACGGCCGCCGCGATATCCAGCTTGGGCAGCAGCAGTTCCTTGTGCATCGCTGCACGGGCTACCTGGTAGCGCGCCCAGGTGGCACGGGTTTCGGAATCGTCGGCTGCACTCAGCACCCGGCGCAGTTCCAGTTCGTCCGCTTGGTTGTCCATTACTGCGGACAGCGATTCCTGCAAAGCTTCACGACTCATGGCGGTTCCTCTCTTGGCTGTCGCCGCTGTCTCAGGTGTCCTGCAACAACGGTTGCAGGGCTTTGTCAATGGCCTCCCGAGCGCGGAAAATTCGAGAGCGCACGGTGCCCACCGGACATTGCATGACACTGGCAATGTCTTCGTAACTCAGACCATCGAACTCACGCAGCGTCAGGGCCGTACGCAAATCTTCCGGGAGTTGCTGGATGGTGCGATGGACAGTGCCTTCGATTTCATCCCGCAACAACGAGCGCTCTGGGGACTCGAGATCCTTGAGGCCATGATCGCCGTCGTAAAACTCCGCATCCTCGGAGCTCACATCACTGTCTGGCGGCCTTCTACCGCGGGACACCAGATAGTTCTTCGCCGTGTTAATGGCGATGCGGTACAGCCACGTGTAAAACGCACTGTCACCGCGGAAATTGCCGAGCGCCCGGTATGCCTTGATAAAGGCTTCCTGCGCCACGTCCTGCGCCTCATGGGTGTCGTGTACGAAACGCACGATCAACCCGAGAATCTTGTGCTGATACTTCAGCACCAACAGATCGAACGCTCGCCTGTCGCCGCGCTGCACGCGCTCGACAAGCTGCTGATCCTCTTCCTGGGTTAGCATGAACACTCCTCAGTAAGCTCGAAGGAGCGTTGCGCTTGCCATCGTTCAGGCTTGCAACCATAGACTCGGGCTTTACGCAAAAGTTCTCCCCCTCCAAGCAAGTTTCCTGCGGCCCTTGGTCGGCTCGCACGAAAGTCGCAGCGCGATCACTGCCGGCTGCGTCAATAATCAGGTTTCGTTACACAGGTGCCAGCCCAAGATAGAGCTGCCGCCCTGCGTCGCCGCGACAATATGTGGCGTACGGGCAGCCTTCATAGGATTTCCACGGGCGTCGGAAAGTTCCCAAGAAGATCACCGGCAGCTCGCAAGCGCCAATGGAAATCTGCCACTCAGGGCTGCTATAAAGGCGTCCCTGGGCGATTTCACGATAGTTTCACATTGCCATCTACGCTCGACTATTGTGCCGTGCCCCCCCTCAAGATTACTAGTGCCCCGACATGAGCCAACAATTCCAACATGATGTCCTGGTGATCGGCAGTGGCGCGGCGGGCCTGAGCCTTGCCCTGAACCTTCCTGGCCACCTGCGTATTGCCGTGCTGAGCAAGGGCGACCTGGCCAACGGCTCGACGTTCTGGGCCCAGGGCGGCGTGGCCGCTGTACTGGACAACACCGATACCGTGCAGTCGCATGTCGAAGACACGCTCAATGCCGGCGGCGGCTTGTGCCATGAAGACGCGGTGCGTTTTACCGTGGAGCACAGCCGCGAAGCCATCGAGTGGCTGATCGAGCAAGGCGTGCCGTTTACCCGCGACGAGCAGCATGGCGTGGAGGACGGTGGTTTCGAATTTCACCTGACCCGCGAAGGCGGCCACAGCCATCGGCGCATCATCCACGCCGCCGATGCCACCGGGGCGGCAATCTTCAAGACCCTGCTGGAGCAGGCGCGGCGCCGGCCCAACATCGAATTGCTGGAACAGCGCGTAGCCGTCGACCTGATCACCGAGCGGCGCCTGGGGCTTGATGGTGAACGTTGCCTGGGGGCCTACGTGCTGGACCGCAACACCGGTGAAGTCGACACCTTCGGCGCGCGCTTCACGGTGCTGGCCACCGGCGGCGCGGCCAAGGTGTACCTCTATACCAGCAACCCCGACGGCGCTTGCGGCGACGGTATCGCCATGGCATGGCGCGCCGGCTGCAGGGTGGCCAACCTTGAGTTCAACCAGTTCCACCCGACCTGCCTGTACCACCCGCAGGCCAAGAGTTTTCTGGTGACCGAAGCACTGCGTGGCGAAGGCGCCCTGCTGCGCCTGCCCAACGGCGAGCGCTTCATGCCGCGCTTCGACCCGCGCGAAGAGCTGGCCCCACGCGACATCGTCGCCCGCGCCATCGACCATGAAATGAAACGCCTGGGCGTGGACTGCGTATACCTGGATATCAGCCACAAGCCCGCCGAGTTCATCAAGGCCCACTTCCCCACCGTCTACGAGCGCTGCCTGACGTTCGGCATCGACATTACCCGCCAGCCGATCCCGGTAGTGCCCGCTGCCCACTACACCTGCGGCGGGGTGATGGTCGACGAGCGCGGCCATACCGACGTGCCAGGCCTGTACGCCATCGGCGAGACCAGCTTCACCGGGCTGCACGGCGCCAACCGCATGGCCAGCAACTCACTGCTTGAATGCTTCGTCTATGGCCGTGCGGCGGCTGCGGACATCGAGGCGATGCTGGGCGAGGTAGGCATGCCCACTGCCCTGCCCTGCTGGGACGCAAGCCAGGTCACCGACTCCGACGAAGATGTGATCATCGCTCACAACTGGGACGAACTGCGGCGCTTCATGTGGGACTACGTCGGTATCGTGCGCACCAGCAAGCGCCTGCAGCGGGCCGAACACCGGGTGCGCCTGCTGCTGGACGAGATCGACGAGTTCTACAGTAACTACAAGGTCAGCCGCGACCTGATCGAGCTGCGCAACCTGGCGCAGGTGGCCGAACTGATGATTCGCTCGGCCATGCAACGCAAGGAAAGCCGTGGCCTGCATTACACCCTGGATTACCCGGCGATGCTGCCCGAGGCGATGGATACCATACTAAGCCCGCGCTGAGGCGTTGGCCTGAGGCCGTGCATGCCTGCACTGGCCTCATCGCAGGCTGTCGCCAGCTCTCACAGAGCTCGCCCATCCCGTATCGGTGCCGTCTACGCGGTCAGTGTAGGAGCGGCCTTGTGTCGCGAAGGGCTGCGGAGCAGCCCCAGCGATTCTGGTGGCTGCACAGATCCTGGGGCTGCTTCGCAGCCCTTCGCGACACAAGGCCGCTCCTACACAATCAAAAGCGACTTGCCCGAAACCATAGAATCTCCCACAGTCACCGCGCCCAGCCGCGAGAGTGATACCGGACACGGTCACTGTGGGAGCTGGCGACAGCCTGCGATGAGGCCGGCACTGGGTTACGCAGACTCCAACCCCATGAACACGGCTTGGCTTATCGCCCCACCGCTGCAGCCCACCGGCGCCGGCTGAATTTCAGCCTGACCCTGAGCCTGCGGTGCTGTTCGGGGTCGAGCGCGTCGCGGGCAATACACTGGCTACGCGGCAACCATCGCCCTTGGGGCACGAAGCGCAACACCACCAGCCCGGGCAGCGCCATGCTGTCACGGCACAGCCTCACCGGTTGCCAGCCCTGCGCGCGGCTGAACAACTGCCAACCCCGCGGATCACGGCGCAGCCCGGTGATCGCGCTGGCATGGCCAAGCAAGATGCGACGGGGTATGACCCAACAGGCGTGGGCCAGGCAGCCAGTAAGCAGCAGCAGACGAAGCCAGCCCGGCACGGCGATCAGCAGAAGGGTTGCGCAGGCGGCCAGCAAGGCTGCGAAATAGGCCGCGAGCAGCAGCCGTGAGCCCTGCCAGCGGCACTCGAAGGCATTACTTGGGCTGGACACGGTCCAGGATGATGCGGACCATGCGCTGCAGCTCAGGGTCTTCGGATTCGCTACGCCCCATGAACCAGCCAAACATGTCCTGGTCTTCGCAGGCCAGCAGGCGAACGTACAGCTCGCGGTCAGCTTCGCTCAGGGTCGAATAAACTTCCTGGGTGAAAGGTACCAGCAGCACGTCGAGCTCCAGCATGCCGCGGCGGCTGTGCCAGAAAAGCCGGTTGATTTCAGTTTGTTCGACCATGGGGCCCTCCTCGAATGGGCGCGCAGTATACCGCGCAGCGAACACGGCGACACCGGGCGTTGGTCTAGTCACCTACCTATTTTGTTACTGGCGTTCTATGATGGCCGCCAGTCTCCAGTTACCGCGATGACCCATGGCCGATTCCGCTTTTTTCTGCACGCTCACCCACGAGGGCGTTCTCGCTGTCCGCGGCTCCGATGCCGGCAAGTTCCTGCAAGGCCAGCTTACCTGCAACATCAACTACCTCAGCGACGAGCACGCGAGCCTTGGCGCCCGCTGCATGGTCAAAGGGCGCATGCAGTCCAGCTTCCGCATCCTGCCGCAGGGCGATGGCTACCTGCTGGCCATGGCCTCTGAGCTGATTGAGGCGCAACTGGCCGACCTGAAGAAGTACGCCGTGTTCTCCAAGGCCACCCTCAGCGACGAAAGCGCTGCCTGGGTGCGCTTTGGCGTACAGCAAGGTGACGCTGCCCTGCAGGCGCTCGGCGTAGCACCGGCAGACCACGCCGGGGCCACCGCCCGCGGCGACGGGTTGATCGCCGTGCGCGTCAGCAGTGGCCGTTGCGAGCTGTGGGTTGCAGCTGCGCAGGCAGACAGCACCGCGCAGGTGCTGGCCGCGACGCTTGCGCAAGGTTCGCTCAACGATTGGCTGCTGGGCCAGGTCCGGGCCGGTATCGGCCAGGTAATGGGCCCGACCCGCGAGCTGTTCATCCCGCAGATGATCAACCTGCAGGCCGTCGATGGCGTCAGTTTCAAGAAAGGCTGTTATACCGGCCAGGAAATCGTTGCGCGCATGCAGTACCTGGGCAAGCTCAAACGGCGCCAATACCGCCTGGCCCTGGATGGCGCTGACGTGCCGCAGCCAGGCACCGGCATTTTCTCGCCGCCCCATGGCTCTTCGGTCGGCGAAGTGGTGTTCGGCGCAGATACCGGCAGCAATGTCGAACTGCTGGCCGTGCTCAGCGCCGATGCAGTGGCCGATGACAACCTGCACCTGGGTAGCCTGGAAGGCCCGCGCCTGACCCTGCTCGACCTGCCTTACGAACTGGACCGCGACCGGGAAATCCAGCGCTGACCAGCCTGCCCCGCCGCGTTTGCGGGGCCGTACCACCTTTGCGGTAGAGAAGTTCATGAACAAGCTGGCCGAGACGGTTCAAGCACAACTGCTGGCAGCCATCGACAACGATGACCTGGTCCTGCCGACCCTGCCGGAGGTCGCCTTGAGCATCCGCGAGGCAGCCGAGGACAGCGAAATCAGCGTCCTGGACCTGAGCAAGGTGATCGGCCGTGACGCGGCCCTGTCGGCGCGCCTGATCAAGGTGGTGAACAGCCCGTTGCTGCGTGCAGCCGCCGAAGTCACCGACCTGCACACTGCCATCACCCGGCTGGGCATCAACTACAGCTGTAACCTCGCCATTGGCTTGGTGATCGAGCAGATCTTCCATGCCCGCGCGCCGGCAGTCGAGCACAAGCTGCGCGATATTTGGGTAAACAGCATGGAAGTTGCCGGCATCAGCTACGAAGTGTGCCGGCGCTACACCCAGCTCAAACCCGACCAGGCCACCCTTGGCGGGTTGGTGCATCAGATCGGCGCCCTGCCGGTGCTTATTTACGCCCAGGAGCACAACGAGCTGCTCTCAGACCCGGTCTGCCTGCACTATGTGATCGAACAGATTCAGCCAGTGCTGGGCGACAAGATCCTCAGCGCCTGGGAATTCCCCGAGCAACTGGTCAAGCTGCCAGGCCAGGTCCAGGACCTCGACCGGCAAACCAGCCAGGTGGACTACATCGATGTGGTGCAGATTGCCCGCTGCATCAGCCAGCGCGGCCGCAGCCGACCGTTGGCAGCCCTGCCCGCCTATCGTCACCTGGGCCTGCCGTTCGGTACCGAGCTGGATATCAACGAACTGCTCGACGCCCGCACCATGCTGCGCTGAAGCGGCGCCCGACCAGGGTCTAGCCTAGGGCTAATCAGCGATAAAGCTGACTCTCACCTTCAAACCGCCGCGCTCGCCATCATGCAGGCTGATCTGCGCCAGGTGTGCGCGGCAGATCTCGCCAACGATGGCCAGGCCCAAACCGCTGCCCTGGGCGCTGCGCCGGTAGAAGCGCTCGAACACCCGCTCGCGCTCGCCTTCGGGAATGCCGGGGCCGTCGTCTTCGACCTCCAGCACCGCCGGCGTCAGCACCCGCAAAATCACATTGCCGCCGACCGGGGTGTGGGCCAAGGCGTTATCCACCAAGTTGCTGAGCAATTCGTTAAGCAGGGTCGGCTCGCCCTTGAGCCACACCGGTGCTTGGGCTTCAAGCGCCAGGGAAACCCCACGGGCGTGGGCCAGCGGCGCCATGGCCATGCCCAGCTCGCGGGCCAGCTGGCTCAAGTCCAGCCGCTGAGCCCCGCCTTCGGCAATGGCTCGCGCGCCGTTCTCGACCCGCGCCAGCGACAGCAACTGGTTGGCCAGGTGCGTCAGGCGGTCGGTGCCCTGGGCTGCGGACTCAAGCGTCTTGTGCCATTCGTCGGGTTCCTTTGAGCGCAGCCCCAGCTCTACCCGGGCCTTGAGCGCCGCCAATGGCGTGCGCAATTCGTGGGCGGCATCGGCGATGAACTGCGCCTGGCGTTCGAACTGTCCGCGCAAGCGTTCGGTGAAATGGTTGAGCCCGCGCACCAACGGCCCCAGCTCGCGCTGCACCTGCACCAGCGGCAAGGCGCGCAGGTCGTCGGGCTGGCGTTCCTCCACAGCGCGGCGCAGGCGTTCCAGCGGGCGCAGCGCGGCGCTGACGGCAAACCACACCAGCACCAGCGCCCCCAGCGCCAGCATGCCAAGGCGCAGCAGTGTATCGGCCATCAGGCTGCGCGCCATGCGCACCCGCGCCTCCTCGGTTTCGGCCACGCGAATTTCTGCCATGCCATTCATGTTCGGCTCGCTGACCGCCTTGAGCAGGCTGACCACGCGCACGTCCTGGCCCAGATACGTGGCGTTGTAGAACCGCGCCAGCGCCGGGTAGTCATCGGTGCGCGGGGTGTCGGGCGGCGGGGGCGGCAAGTGCTCGTACCCGGAAATCAGCTTCTGGTTGATGTCCAGCACCTGGTAGTAGATACGCCCTGCGCTATCGTAGGCGAAGGTATCCAAGGCCACGTAAGGCACATCGGCGCTGAGGGTGCCGTCACGCTGCGAAAGGCCGGCGGCGATGGTCCGCGCCGAAGCCAGCAAGGTGCGGTCGTAGGCCGTGTCGGCGGCTTCGCGGCCGTTCCAGTAGGCGCTAAGGCCGCTTGCCAGCATCAACACCACCAGCAACAGCGCCAGGTTGCCGAGCAGGCGCCCACGCAAGCTGCCGTTGTCACGCATCGCGGTGTTCAAGCAGGTAGCCCAGGCCGCGGAAGGTGACGATGGCAATCGGGTGGCCATCGAGTTTTTTACGCAGCCGGTGGATGTAGATTTCGATGGCGTCGGGGCTGGCTTCCTCGTCCAGGCCGAACACTTGGGCGGCCAACTGCTCCTTGCTCATCACCCGGCCTGGGCGGGCAATCAGTGCTTCGAGCACGCTTTGTTCGCGCTGGGTCAGGGTCAGTGGCTGCCCTTCCAGGCTGAAACGCCGGGTATCAAGGTCGTAGATCAGCGGCCCGCAGCGCTGCTGGCGCTCCCCTCCGAGCACACTGCGGCGCAGCAAAGCCTTGACCCGCGCCTCAAGCTCGGTCAGCTCGAACGGCTTGGCCAGGTAGTCGTCAGCGCCCAGGTTCAGGCCATGAACGCGGTCCTTGACGTCGCTGCGTGCGGTCAGCATCAGCACCGGCAGGGTCTTGCCGCGCCCACGCAGGCGCGCCAGCACCTCGAAACCGTCCATCCGCGGCAGGCCGACATCGAGCACCGCCACGGCGTAGTCCTCGCTGGCAAGTGCCAGGTCGGCCGCTACGCCGTCGTGCAGCACATCGACGGTCAAGCCCTGGCTTTTCAGGGCCTGGGCGACGCTTTCGGCCAGTTGCAAATGGTCTTCGACCAGCAACACACGCATCGGATTCTCCCTGCTCGGGTGGGGCAATGGCGCGGAGTGTACCGCTGTCATCGAGGCTGTGAAGCCCCTTGTAACAAACCTTTCTGGTTGAAAGGTTAGCGAAAGGTTCAGGCCATAGCATCGCACCACGGTCGCTCCACGCGCCGAAAAAAGCACCAGCAAGGTGCAACGAATAAGAACAATAAAACGGAGTCATCCCGATGCTGTCATTGCAGCCTCAGGCGTTCGCGCCTAGCCGTTCGCTCCCCGCACGCCCCTCAGCAGTTGCCTGCGCCGTCGCCCTTGCCGGTGTCGCGCCGCTTAGCCAGGCCGGCTTCTTCGAAGACAGCTCGGCCACCTTCGAAACCCGCAACATGTACTTCAATCGCGATTTTCGCGATGGCACCAGCGCGCAGCAGTCAAAGCGCGACGAATGGGCCCAGGGGTTCATGCTCAACTTCGAGTCTGGCTACACCGACGGCACCGTAGGCTTTGGCCTGGACGCGCTGGGCATGCTCGGGGTCAAGCTCGATTCCAGCCCCGACCGCACGGGCACTGGCCTGCTGCCCACCCACGATGATGGCAAGGCTGCTGACGAATACGCCAAGCTCGGCCTGACCGGCAAGGTGAAGATCTCCAAGACCGAACTGAAGATCGGCACCCTGATCCCCGAACTGCCCACCTTGCAGCCCAACGACGGGCGCATCCTGCCGCAGACATTCGAAGGTGGCCTGCTCACCTCGCAGGAGATCAAGAACCTGACCTTCACCGGCGGGCGCCTGGACAGAGCCAAGGACCGCAATGACACCAATTGGGAAGAGCTGGCGCTGAACAACAAGAACGGCCGTTTTGGCGGCACGTTCACCTCCGATCACCTGAACGTGGCCGGCCTCGACTACAAGCTCACCGACCGCATCACCACCAGCTACCACTTCGCTCAACTCGAAGACATCTACCGCCAGCACTTCATCGGCCTGGTCGCCACCCAACCCTGGGGCCCGGGCGCCTTCGGCGCCGACCTGCGCCTGGCGGTCAGCGATGAAGCCGGCCAAGCCAAGGCCGGGCGCATCGACAACACCACCTTCAGCAGCATGTTCAGCTACGGCCTGGGCGGGCACAAGCTCAGCGCCGGCTGGCAGCAACTGAGCGGCGACAGCGCCTTCCCCTACGTCGATGGCGCCGACCCGTACCTGGTCAACTTCGTCCAGATCAACGACTTCGCCGGGGCCGACGAGCGCTCCTGGCAAGCGCGCTACGACTACAACTTCGCAGCGCTCGGTGTGCCCGGCCTGACCTTCATGACCCGTTACATCAACGGCGACAACGTCAGCCGTGCGGCGGGCGGTGAAGGCAAGGAGTGGGAACGCAACACGGAACTGAAGTACGTGGTACAAACCGGCCCGCTGAAAAACGTCGCCGTGCGCCTGCGCAATGCCACCTTCCGTTCCAACTTCACCCGCGATGCCGACGAAGTCCGGCTGCTGGTGAGCTACAGCCTGGCCCTGTGGTAACCCATAACAACAATGCTCACGGAGACTGACCTATGACTTTTTCACTGCGCCGTCTGGTTCTGGCCACTGGCTGCCTGCTACTGGCAGGCAACGCGCTGGCCGCCGAGCCGAAACGCCCTGAATGCATCGCCCCGGCCTCGCCTGGCGGCGGCTTCGACCTGACCTGCAAACTGGTGCAAAGCGCCCTGGTGCAGGAGAAGATCCTCAGCAAGCCCATGCGTGTGACCTACATGCCCGGCGGCGTCGGCGCAGTGGCCTACAACGCCGTGGTCGCCCAGCGCCCGGGCGATGCCGGCACTTTGGTGGCCTGGTCGAGCGGCTCGCTGCTCAACCTGGCCCAGGGCAAGTTCGGCCGTTTTGACGAGAACGCAGTGAAATGGCTGGCGGCCGTGGGTACCAGCTATGGCGCCATCGCCGTGAAAAGCGATTCGCCCTACAAGACCCTCGACGATCTGGTCGCGGCGCTGAAAAAAGACCCGAGCAAAGTGGTGATCGGCTCCGGCGGCACCGTCGGCAGCCAGGACTGGATGCAGACCGCGCTCATCGCCAAGGCAGCCGGCATCAACCCACGCGACCTGCGCTACGTGGCGCTCGAAGGCGGCGGCGAAATCGCCACTGCCCTGCTGGGCGGGCACATTCAGGTGGGTTCGACCGACATCTCCGACTCCATGCCACACATCCAGAGCGGCAACATGCGCATTCTGGCGGTGTTCTCCGAAAAACGCCTGGATGAGCCAGAGATGAAGGACATCCCGACCGCCAAGGAGCAGGGCTACGACATCGTCTGGCCCGTGGTACGCGGTTTCTACCTGGGGCCAAAAGTCAGCGACGAAGACTACGCCTGGTGGAAAGAATCGTTCGACAAGATGCTGGCCTCCGAAGAGTTCGCCAAGCTGCGTGACCAGCGCGAGCTGTTCCCGTTCGCCATGACCGGTGAAGAACTCGACACCTATGTGAAGAAGCAGGTTGCTGATTACAAGACCCTGGCCAAAGAGTTCCAGCTGATTCAGTGATCATCGCCCTGTGGGAGCGGGCTTGCCGCGCGATATCGCAATCGCGGGGCAAGCCCGCTCCCACAGGGTCCGCCTTCGACCATGAGGATTTCTCCAATGATCCTGCAACGCATCTTTGCCCTCGTGCTGCTGGCCGTGTGCATCGCCCTGGCCGTGATGGCCTGGCCTTACCAGGCCGCGTTTTCCTATGAACCGGTAGGCCCGCGCGCCTACCCGTTGCTGATGCTCGGTCTGATGGGCCTGGGCTTGCTGTACCTGGTGTTCCGTCCCACGCCGATCGTGCACAAGGACGACGAGCCGGCGCTCGACCGCCCGACCCTGATCAAGATCGCCGCCTGCGTTGGCCTGTTGATCGTGTTCGCCGCCACCTTCGAATCGCTGGGCTTCATCGTCAGCGCGATCCTCATTGGCCTGCCGATGGCACGCCTGTACGGCGGCCGTTGGCTGCACAGCGCCATCGTGGTGGTGGCAATGAGCATCTTCCTCTACTGGCTGTTCGACCGCGTGATGGACGTGCCCCTGCCCCTTGGCCTGCTGAGCGTACTGGAGAACTGACACATGGATACCATGAGCTACCTGGGCCAGGGCTTCGGCGTTGCCCTGAGCCCCTACAACCTGGTCACCGCCCTGTGCGGTACCCTGATCGGCACCGTAGTCGGCCTGCTGCCGGGCCTTGGTCCGATCAACGGCGTTGCATTGCTGATCCCTATCGCTTTCGCCCTTGGGCTGCCGCCTGAGTCGGCGCTGATCCTGCTGGCTGCGGTGTACCTGGGCTGCGAATACGGCGGGCGCATCAGCTCGATCCTGCTGAACATCCCTGGCGAAGCCTCCACCGTGATGACCACCCTGGACGGCTACCCGATGGCCCGCCAAGGCCTGGCCGGCGTTGCCCTGTCGCTGTCGGCGTGGAGCTCGTTCATCGGCGCCTTCATCGCCACCTGCGGCATGGTGCTGTTCGCCCCGCTGCTGGCCAAATGGGCGATTGCCTTCGGCCCCGCGGAATACTTCGTGCTGATGGTGTTCGCGATTGTCTGCCTGGGCGGCATGGCCGGCGACAAACCCCTCAAAACCTTCATTGCGGCGCTGATCGGCCTGTTCCTGTCGGCGGTCGGCATCGACGCCAACAGCGGCGTGTACCGCTTTACCGGTGACAGCGTGCACCTGGCCGACGGTATCCAGTTCGTGGTGTTGGTGCTGGGCCTGTTCTCCATCAGCGAAATCCTCCTGCTGCTGGAAAAGACCCACCATGGCCACCAGGCGGTCAAGGCCACCGGGCGCATGCTGTTCAACTTGAAAGAGGCGGCTTCGGTATTCACGGTCAACATCCGATGCGGCCTGCTGGGTTTCATCATGGGTGTACTGCCCGGCGCCGGCGCGACCCTGGCCAGTGCCGTTGCCTACATGACCGAAAAGCGCATCGCTGGCGCCTCCGGCAAGTTCGGCAAGGGTGACGCCCGTGGCCTGGCGGCACCGGAAACCGCCATCGGCGCCTCCTGCTGCGGCGCCCTGGTGCCGATGCTGACCTTGGGCGTACCGGGGTCGGGCACCACTGCCGTGATGATCGGCGCGCTGACGCTGTACAACATCACCCCAGGCCCGCTGCTGTTCGAACAACAGCCCGATATCGTCTGGGGCCTGATCGCCTCGCTGTTCATCGCCAACATCATGCTGGTGATCCTGAACATCCCGATGATCCGCATCTTCACCCGCATTCTTGCCGTGCCGAACTGGGCGCTCGTGCCGGTGATCGCAATCATCACCGCAATCGGCGTTTATGCCGTGCATGCCACCACCTTCGACCTGTTCCTGATGGTCGGCATCGGCATCATGGGCTACATCCTGCGCAAGCTGGACTTCCCGCTGTCGCCGATCCTGCTGGGGTTCATCCTTGGCGGCCTGATGGAGCAGAACCTGCGCCGTGCGCTGTCGATCTCCAACGGCGAGCTGGGCATCCTCTGGTCGAGCCCGATCAGCCTGTCGGTCTGGGTACTGACTGCGTGCATGCTGACCCTGCCGCTGCTGCGCATCTGGCGCCGCCGTGCCCTGCAACGCCGGGCGATGGCGGATGCCTGAGCGCAGGTTGCCGCTGTACTGGGCTACCGGGCTGGTCGGTCTTGCTGGCGGTTTTGCCGCCAGCAAGGTCGGCTGGCCTTTGCCGTGGATGGTCGGCTCGTTGCTGGCGATCATCCTGGTGCGTTGCCTGACCCCGTGGCAGCTCAGTGAAATCCCCAACGGGCGCAAGTGCGGGCAGTGGATCATTGGTATCGGCATTGGCCTGCACTTCACCCCGGCGGTGATCGAGCAGGTGGCCGATCATTTCATGCTCATCGTGTTTGGCGCGCTGTTCACCACAGTCTCCAGCGTGATCAGCGTGTGGATACTCAGGCGCACCGGCGAAGACCGCGCAACCGCGTTCTTTGCCAGCATGCCGGGTGGTTCGGGCGAAATGGTCAACCTTGGCGCGCGCAATGGCGCGGTGCTCAGCCAGGTGGCTGCGGCGCAGAGCCTGCGCGTACTGGCGGTGGTGTTGTGCGTACCGGCACTGTTCAAGCTGCTGCTTGGGGATGGCGTGCCATTGCACAACGCCGGCAGCGTCAGTTGGGGCTGGCTGGCACTGGTGGCACCGCTGGGGGTACTGATGGCGCTGCTCTGGCAACGCCTGCGCCAGCCCAACCCATGGCTGTTCGGCCCACTGCTGGTAGCGGCCACAATCAGCCTAGCCGGCAACCTGCAAATTGGCCTGCCCGACGGCGCCAGCCAGGTTGGCCAATGGCTGATTGGCAGCGGCCTGGCCTGCCACTTCAACCGCGCGTTCTTCCGCCGGGCACCGTCGTTTCTCGGCCGTACGCTGCTGGCCACCTTGCTGTGCATGCTGATTGCCGCAGGCGCTGCCTGGGTGCTGAGCCTGCTGACCGAACTGGACCTGCGCTCGTTGACGCTGGGCATGATGCCAGGCGGCATTGCCGAAATGAGCCTGACTGCCGAAACCTTGCAACTGTCGGTGCCGCTGGTGACAGCGTTGCAAGTGCTGCGCTTGCTGTTGGTGCTGTTTTTGGCAGAGCCGTTGTTCAGGCGCTGGAACCGAGGCGCCACTCAATAACTACCGCCAGGCGCATTAACGGCGCCTGGCTCAGCCCCCTGTCCTGGCCCCATCGCAGGCTGTCGCCAGCTCCCACAAAGCTCGCCCATCCCATATCGATGCCGTCTACGCGGTCAGCCCTTTCGCGACACAAGGCCGCTCCTACACAATCAAAAGCGACTTGCCCGAAACCATAGAATCTCCCACAGAAACCGGGTCAGGCCTCGCTATTGTGGCTGTGCGCGGTCTTTGTGGGAGCTGGCGACAGCCTGCGATAGGGCCCGTGCAGGCTGGCTCGAAACCCCGGTTCACTGCGCCAGCGGCGGCAGCGCCCAGTTGATGGGCGCCATACCGCGCTGCTCGAGGAAGCCGTTGGCGCGGCTGAAATGCCCGCAACCAAAGAACCCGCGGTACGCCGACAGCGGCGAGGGGTGCACCGACTTCAGCACCAGGTGCTTGCTGGCGTCGATCAGTTTCTGCTTGCTCTGGGCGTGGGCGCCCCACAACAGAAACACCACGTTCGGGCATTGCTCACTGACCACCTCGATAACCCGGTCGGTAAACGACTCCCAGCCCTTCTTCGCATGGGAAGCGGCGTTGGCCCGTTCAACGGTCATGGTGGTATTGAGCAGCAACACGCCCTGCTCCGCCCAGCTTTGCAGATAACCATGGCTGGCAATCGGCAGATTGAGGTCGCGCTGCAGCTCTTTATAGATGTTCACCAGCGAAGGCGGCGTGGCAACGCCCGGTTGCACCGAGAAGCACAGGCCGTGGGCCTGGCCTGGGCCGTGATACGGGTCCTGGCCCAGGATCACCACTTTTACCTGGCCCAGCGGCGTCGAGTTCAAGGCATTGAAGATCATCGGCCCCGGTGGGTAGATCTCCTTGCCGGCAGCGTGCTCGGCACGCAGGAACTCGCGTAGTTGGTGCATGTAGGGTTTGTCGAATTCCTCGCGCAGGGCAGCTTTCCAGCTAGGTTCGAGCTTGATGCGATCATCGTCGGTCATGGGGCAGTCCAAAAGCACAATGGCGCGACACTAGGAAAGCTGCACCGGCTTGTCAATCCAGCCGACCGACGACCAGCAGCTTCGCAAGCGCAGGCCATACTGGTGGGACGACTTGCGCGAGGTAGTCCATGTCCATCCAATGCGGGGTACTCACCGGCGCCGATGGCGCCCGTATCGGCATCGCCACGCTCGATGCCGCCCTGACACTCAATGCCCTGACGTTGCCAATGATCGAGCAGCTCGATGAGCGTTTGCGCAGTTGGGCGCGCGACCCTGGCGTGGTGTGCGTGATGCTGCGCGGCAATGGCCCCAAGGCGTTCTGCGCAGGCGGTGATGTCCGCGCGCTGGCGCAGGCCTGCCGCGAGCAGCCAGGCAGCGTGCCGCCGCTGGCCGCAAGCTTCTTCGCCAGCGAATACCGCCTTGACCATCTGTTGCACACCTACCCCAAGCCGCTGCTGTGCTGGGGCCATGGCCATGTGCTGGGCGGCGGCATGGGCTTGCTGCAAGGCTCGGCGGTGCGCATCGTCACACCCAGCAGCCGCCTGGCAATGCCCGAGGTCAGCATTGGCCTGTATCCGGATGTCGGCGCCAGTTGGTTCCTGTCCCGCCTGCCGGGCAAGCTCGGGTTGTTTCTGGCCCTGACCGGCGCGCCGATCAACGCCCGCGATGCACTGGACCTGGGCCTGGCCGACCGTTTCCTGGGTGAGCACCAGCAACAAGCACTGATCGAGGAGTTGTTGCAGCTCAACTGGCAAGAGCAGACCGCCTTGCAGCTCAACAGCCTGCTCAAGGCCGAACAGCACCGCGCCTGGGCACAACTGCCCGAAGGCCAGTGGCTGGCACGGCGCACGTTGATCGACGACGTGCTGGATGTGGCCGACCCGGTATCGGCATGGCGCGCCTTGTGCGGCCTGGCCCGGCATGCCGACCCCGTGCTGGCCGCCGCCGGCAAGCAACTGCGCGAAGGCTGCCCGCTGACCGCGCATCTGGTGTGGGCGCAGCTTGAGCGGGCGCGGCACCTGTCATTGGCGCAAGTGTTCCAGATGGAATACACCCTGAGCCTGAACTGCTGCCGTCACCCCGAATTCAGCGAAGGGGTACGGGCGCGCCTGCTCGACAAGGACGACACGCCACACTGGCACTGGCCGGATGTGGCGCAAGTGCCAACGGCTGTGGTGCAGGCGCATTTTGCCAAGGCGTGGGAGGGCCGCCATCCGCTGGCGGACCTTGCATGAAGGTCGCAACCGTTAACGGGCAGCGGCTCAGCGCTGCCAGTTACGGTCCCCACCCCGCCCGCCGTCGGGGCGACGATCACGGTCGCGGTTGCCTTGGCCGTTGGAGTGCCAGCGGTCGCTCTGAGTCGGGCGCGGGCCTTGACGGTAGTCGCGCCGTTCACCCTGATGGCTACGGTAATCCTGCCGATCACGGTCGCGGCCATGGTCATAGCGCTGGCGGTTGCCGTAGTCATGCCGTGGGTTGCCCTGCCACTGCGGCGGCCTACCCGGAGGCGGGCCTGGGCGGTAATGCGGCGCAGGCGGCGCGCTGTAGTAACGCGGGGCCGGTTGATAGTAATAGCGCGGCTGCGGCGTTACGTAGTAACGCTCCTGGCGGTAATAGCCCGGAGTCGCATAGCGTTCACTGCTGTAATAGTTGCTACCGTAATAGCTGTCGCTCTCGTAATAGGGCGCGCAGCCGGTGGCTAACAGAGCAAGCAGGACGATGATAAGGATTCGTGGGGACATGGCGGCCTCCCGGACCGCTGAGGTGCCCGCATCAGCGGCGCTGACGGGCGTCGAGACAAGGCGATCGTCGACACCTGGTAGGACATCGCTGCCAGGATTCAGTGCCATTTCGGCAACAATTTGAAACAGCTGCTCCGACCTTGAAAAACATGCAGTTATTTACTGGCCACCTCTCTAGAATGTGGCCACCGGCACATATCACAGGACGATCATGCCTTCGCCTTCCGCGCTGTTTTCGCACCGCTCGCTGTTCCTGACGCTGCTGCTATTGCTCGGCTGCGGGTTTCTGGCTACCTCGCTGCTGAGCTACTACGCCTCGCGCGGGGCGATTCGCGACGGCATCATCAATACCGAACTGCCGCTGACCTCTGACACGGTCTATTCGGAAATCCAGAAGGACCTGGTCCGCCCGGTACAGATCTCGGCCATGATGGCCCAGGACACCTTTATGCGTGACTGGGTGCTGGCAGGCGAACACAACCCCGAGCGCATGACCCGCTACCTGAACGAAGTCATGGCCAGCCAAGGCACCTGGACCAGCTTTTTCGTCTCTGATCGCACCCTGACCTATTACCAGGCCAAGGGCGTACTCAAGCAGGTCAAGCCCGACGCCTGGCGCGATGCCTGGTACTTTCGCCTGCGCGCCTCGCCCGAGCCTTACCAGACCAACGTCGACCTGGACATGGCCAACCATGACAGCCTGACGGTGTTCATCAACCACCGCGTGCTCGACTACCAACAGCGCTTCATCGGCGCGGTCGGTGTAGGCCTGAGCGTCGCCTCGGTGGTCAAGCTGATCGACGATTACGAGCGGCGCTTCCAGCGCTCGATCCTGTTCACCGATGCCCAAGGCAAAGTGGTGCTGACCGGCTCCGAGGGCAGCCTGCACGGCCTGCGCGCGGGCCAGCAACTGGCCGACAGCGCCGAGTGGCAAGAGCTGCTGGCGCGCATGCCGACACCGACCGCCGGCAGCCACGAGTACACCGACAGCGACGGCCACAGCCACTTCCTGAATGTGCGCCAGTTGCCGGAGCTGGACTGGTACCTGCTGGTCGACAAGCGCGAGAGCGATGCCCTCGACCGCATCCGCCAGTCGCTGTACCTGAACCTGGCCATCTGCGCGATGATCACCTTGGTGGTGCTGTCGTTGCTCAACGCCATGGTCAAGCGCCATCAGGACAACACTGCCGCGCTGGCCACCCTGGACAGCCTCACCGGCCTGCCCAACCGCCGAAGTTTCGACCTGCTGGCCGCCCAGGCACTGACCGAGGCCCAGCGCGACAATGCACCACTGGTCGCGCTGCTGATCGACCTGGACCATTTCAAGGTGCTCAACGACACCCACGGCCACCTGGCCGGCGATGAAGTGCTACGCCAGTTCGCCAACGTGCTGCAAAGCAGCCTGCGCCAGTCCGACATCCTGTGCCGCTGGGGCGGTGAAGAATTCATCGTGCTGCTGCGCGAAGCCGAAGGCCGCCAGGCCATCGAGGTCGCCGAAAAAATTCGCCGGCGCACCGAACAGCTGATTTTCAGCTACGCCGACAAACCGCTACGCCTGACCGTGAGCATCGGCCTGTCCGGCCTGCAACCCGACGACACGCTGCACAGCCTGCTGACCCGCGCCGACCATGCGCTGTATCGTGCCAAGCAAGGTGGGCGCAACCGCGTCTGCAGCGAAACACCCGGAACCCTGCATGACTGACAAAACGGCCTGCCCCGCCTGCGGCGCGCGCAACCAGTGCGGCCTGGCCGACCCAGGTACTGCCACCCGCGGCTGCTGGTGCTTCGCAGTGACCATCGACCCGGCCATTATCGAGGCCCTGCCTGCACATCTGCGCAACAAAGCCTGCCTGTGCCCGCAGTGCGCTGCGGTGGACGAGCAGCTCAAGGCAGCGCCCCCGCCTGCAGTTCGGTAAACTGCGCGCCGATTCCAGCGACCTGCAGCCCATGCGCCTCGACCGTTTTCTCACCAACCTGCCCGCCTACAACCGCCAGCAAGTGCGCCTGCTGCTGGTGCAACGGCGTGTGCGCGTCGATGGCGTGGTCACCGCCGACCCACTGCACGAAGTGCGTGAGTTCAGCCGGGTAGAGGTCGATGAACACGTGCTGCAAGCGGGCCGAGCG
Source organism: Pseudomonas farsensis (assembly GCF_014268805.2). Lineage (GTDB taxonomy): Bacteria > Pseudomonadota > Gammaproteobacteria > Pseudomonadales > Pseudomonadaceae > Aquipseudomonas > Aquipseudomonas farsensis. The sequence goes on along the minus strand of NZ_JABWRF020000001.1, from coordinate 553,504 downwards.
GCGCGTTACCTGATGCTGCACAAGCCGGCCGGCTGCGTCAGCGCGACCCGCGACCCGGTGCACCCCACCGTGCTCGACCTGCTGCCGGCCGAACTGCGCGACGAGTTGCACATTGCCGGGCGGCTGGACTACAACACCACCGGGCTGATGCTGTTGACCAACGACGGTCAGTGGTCGCGGCGCCTTACCCAGCCGCGCACCAAGCTTGCGAAAATCTACCGGGTGCACACCGAGGACGAAATCGGCGCGCATTACGTCGAGAAATTTCTTCAAGGGTTCTATTTTGCCTTCGAGGACCTCACCACACAGCCCGCCCAGCTGGACATCCTCGGCCCGCACGAGGCGCGCCTGGCAATCGTCGAGGGGCGCTACCATCAGGTCAAACGCATGTTCGGGCACTTTCAGAACAAGGTCATCGCGCTGCACCGCGAACGCATGGGGCCTATCGAGCTCGACGCCGGGCTGCTGCCAGGGCAATACCGGGATTTGCGGCCCGATGAAATCGCGGCGATCTGACTTTCTGTAGCCCAATGGGCGAGGCCTGCCACGCAAACGATTGGGTAGCCCTCCCTTCGCATGCACTACACGACCGCCCGGCGGTCAGGGATAAAAATTCCCCCTGAAGCCCCTTGCGCGAGCCGCCCCCCACTGCTTGACTGCACTCTTGTCGGTCCGCATGTGACCAAGCAGTCACGCATGCAGTCCAAGACACCTTTTGCCGGCCACCCAGGGCCTTGATGCCTTGGGGCACGGCAAATTGCCCGCCACAACAATACCGTCGACTCAACGCGTCAAGGATCGACACAAGGGCCCACCGGTTTCAATTCCAGGCGAATGCCTACCTGTCATAAAGCACGTGCACCCTAGGTTTTGTTCGAAAGTGCCTGCGCGACGATCATGCCGCTCGGCGACTTTTCGTACAAAACCGAGGTGACGCGAATACCCTTTTTGCGCCAGGAGTCGATGACATGAGGCCAGAAATCGCTGTACTTGATATCCAAGGCCAGTACCGGGTTTACACGGAGTTCCATCGCGCGGAAGGCGCCGAGAAGACGATCATCCTGATCAACGGCTCACTGGCCACCACGGCCTCCTTTGCCCAGACGGTGCGCAGCCTGCACCCGCAGTTCAACGTGGTGCTGTACGACCAGCCGTATGCCGGCAAGTCCAAGCCGCACAATCGCCAGGAACGCCTGCTCGACAAAGAAACCGAGGCGCACATCCTGCTCGAACTGATCGAGCATTTTGCAGCCGACCATGTGATGTCGTTCTCATGGGGCGGCGCCTGCACGCTGCTGGCGCTGGCGCATCAGCCACGCCTGGTGAAAAAGGCCATCGTCAGCTCGTTCTCGCCGGTGATCAACGAGCCCATGCGCGACTATCTGGAGCGTGGCTGCCAGTATCTGGCTGCGTGCGACCGCTATCAGGTGGGCAACCTGGTCAACGACACCATTGGCAAGCACCTGCCGTCGCTGTTCAAGCGCTTCAACTATCGGCACGTGAGCAGCCTGGACAGCCACGAGTACGCGCAGATGCTGCACCACATCAACCAGGTGCTGGCGCACGACCTTGAGCGGGCCTTGAACGGCGCGCGCAATATCAATATCCCGGTGCTGTTCATCAACGGTGACCGTGACGAATACACCACCGCCGAAGATGCCCGGCAGTTCGCCCGGCATGTCGGGCAGAGTCACTTCAGCGTGATCCGTGAGACCGGGCACTTCCTCGACATGGAACACAAGGGTGCCTGCGAGCAAACCCGCAGCGCCATGCTGGGCTTCCTCAAGCCAAGCGTGCGCCAGCCGCGCGCGCGCTACGCCCACACACAGGGCCAACATGCAGTGGCCATCTGAGCGCATCGGCGACCTTCAGCCCACAGTTACCCGCTGGCTGCAGGCTCGCCGACAAGCTTTTTTATAACGTGGGCTTCTATTTCGAAGGGAGTTCTGGTAAAAAGTCGTTCGCTGACGCGGGTATAGTTTAGTGGCAAAACGAAAGCTTCCCAAGCTTTAGTTGAGGGTTCGATTCCCTCTACCCGCTCCAACCGCCTATCTAGAGCCGCTCGGCTCGCCTCCCTAGTACCCAGCGTATTTCTTGCCAAGCGCCATGCTATGCCTGGCCGCGCGTTACAAGCCCCTGGTCGACCTGCCACATTTCAACCAGAATTTCAGCCAAATCTGGCGCATCTATCAGCTCTACGTCATCAACCGCGTGTGTGGTTGTGTGGCATGCCTGGTGTATACTTCTGCAGCAAACGGAGGGCGGATGACCAGTCTAATCAAAGCGTTTCGCTCAAACAGCAAAAGCGACTTCACCACTAAAGTTTTGAATCGCTACAGCTCGAAGAAAGCTGTGGGCAGCTTCGCTCGCGGCCTGTTCAGCACGGAGAATGCTGCTTCCATCAACGAGCGTTTTGCCAACGCAAAGCGTAAACTGCAGGCATAGTGGGTAGCCGAGGGGAATCCCCCGAACTGGCCCCAGCAGCCTGCGCAGCCCCTTCAACCTCCGCCCCACCTTCCCCTCAGCACAACGGGGAGTACAACGTTGTCTATCAAAAGCTAGTCCCTGACGATACTGACATCGTTGGCCAGTTGGCCTACTGCTTGTACAAGCAGAGCAAGCAAAAGTACCTCCGCGAATTCCAGCGCCTGCACAACAGGCGGCCTACCGATGCCGAGCTTAGCATCCACGTGAGTTGCGCCGAGATACCAGCGCTCGATGACTACCGGGACAAAGCGACCCAAGTGATGGCTGAAGTCCTGGCCCAAGCTGCACAGGAAAAGCAGGAAGAACTCGAAAAGCATTTCAAGAAGCAACTGTGGGACTTCATCGACAGGCACGAACCCGAAACCCTCATTAAACGGGGATGGCGGGGCTTCAAAGGCTTGGTCTATGGAGGCGCTGGAGGCGTCTTGGGTAACCTGTTCACTACCGTGCTCGTACTACTGATTCTCTTCGGCGCCGCATCCAGCGCCACCCAAGACGAATTCACCAAGAGGGCCAAGGAAAACCTGGTTTCAGGGCTGGCCAAAGTGATGGGTGTCGCCGTCGACATCAGCGCCAAGGATGAGCAGCAACCTTCGCCCGCCACTGGCGCTGTGGATCAGCCCAATTAAACGGGCATGTAGCCAGAAACCATCAGGAGTGACCGGGCACAGCCAAAGCACTGACGCAGCCCGGTCACCGCTGCACCACTTCTGCATGGGCCGACCAGCCACCGCCCAGGGCACGATAAGCCGCAATCGCAGCACGCGCCGCTTCTGTTTGCGCAACCGCTCGCGCATCCGAAGCCCTGAGCAACTGTTGATCGGCGTTCAACACGTTTATGAGGCTTGCCGCGCCGTTCTCGAAGGCAACGAATGACGACCGCCGGGCGCGCTCCAGCGACAACTCGCCGCTTTGCAATGTGCGGGCCTGGGCCTGGCGGTTGACCAAGGCAGACAGGGCGGTTTCGACGTCTTGCGAGGCACTCAACACCGATTGCCTGTAGAAGGCCAGCGCTTCAGCTTCGCGCCCTTTGGCTTGGTCTATCTGTGCGTTGATGCGGCCAAAGTCAAACAGCCGCCACCTCAGGCCGAGCAAAACGGCTGATTGATTGGCATCGCCGCTGAACAGCGTTCCTGCGGACGTGGAGGCACTGCCGATCAGGGCGCCTAACGAGAACTTGGGGTAGTACTCGCTGATCGCACTGCCGATCATGGCATTGCTCGACATCAGCCTGCGTTCGGCAGCTATCAGGTCGGGGCGACGACGCAGCAGATCAGCCGGTGCGCCGATTTGCGCAAGCGCAGGCACCTGTGGGATGGGCGACTCAGTTGCCATCAGCGTTCGATGGGTACCCGGCGCACTACCCAGCATGACATCCAAGGCATTCAGTGCAGCCTCCAGGCCCGCGCGCAAAACCGGCACAGTCGCCTCGACCTGCGCCAGTTCGCCCTCGGTTTGGCGAACCTCGAAATCGGCCGCCACACCTTTGCGGTTGAGCAGGCTGACTTTGGCCAGAAGGTCCTGTTGCGTTTGCACCTGCTTGTGCGCAATCGCCAGCCGCGCTTGCAGCCCCCTCACCGTGGTGTAGATGTCTGCGGTTTGCGCCGCAACGGCCAGACGCGTTGCAACCGCCCCCGCTGCAGACGCCTGGTACTCGCCAAAGGCCGCTTCACGGTCACGTCGCAGCCCGCCAAACAGGTCGATTTCCCAACGTGCACCCAGGTCGAGTTCATAGCTGTTGCCGTAGCGGTCATAGCCAGGCGTTGAATTCAGCACCTGGCCCAGTGGCGTTTCCACCGACTGGCGCGCGCGAGCAGCCTGGCCATCCATAGCCGCCGAAGGCACCAGGGCGGCGTTGGCGGCCCCTAGTACAGCGCGGGCCTGCACGACACGGGCTTGTGCCTGCGCCAACTGCAGGTTCTGCTCAAGCGCCTGGTTGACCAGCCCGGTCAACACAGGGTCGGCAAAGCCCTCCCACCAGGTATCGAGGTTGACGGGCGGGGCACCACTGGCGGCATCCACCTGCGCCGCGGTGATGTAATGATCGGCCAGCGCGAGCTCTGGCTGTTTATAATCCGGGCCAACCATGCACCCTGCGGTGAGACTGGCGCTCAACAGCAGGGCAAGCGTTCGATAGGGCAGCATGATGATTCTCGTAGACCAAGAAGGGTTGTGACCATATTATATTTTGGTCACAAACTGTCAATCAGTTCCAGGATGCTTCAAGAATGACTAAATCTTCTCCACCCTCGCCGGCGCGGGGGCCTGCTGACCACGACGTGAGGGATCAGATCATCCAGGCGGCCATGGAGCACTTTGCCCATTATGGCTATGACAAGACCACGGTCTCGGACCTGGCCAAGGCAATCGGCTTTTCAAAGGCCTACATCTACAAGTTCTTTGAATCCAAGCAAGCCATCGGCGAGGTGATCTGCTCCGGCCGACTGGCGCTGATCAGGCAGCGCATCGAAGTCGCCACCGGCGATGCGCCCACTGCCTCGGAAAAGCTAAGGCGTCTGTTCCGGGCCATTGCCGAGGGCGGCTCGGACCTTTTCTTCCACGACCGCAAGCTCTATGACATAGCCGCCGTGGCATCGCGCGACCAGTGGTCGTCGGTCAAAGCCCATGAAACCACCATCAGCCAGGTCATCCAGCACATCCTTGCACAGGGGCGCGATGCCGGGGAGTTCGAGCGCAAGACCCCGCTGGACGAATCGACCTTGGGCATCTTTCTGATCATGCGGCCGTACGTGAATGCCGCACTGCTTCAACACAACCTGGACACACTGCAGGACGCGATCATCCAGCTGCCGGCCTTGATACTCAGAAGCCTCGCACCTTGAACGATCGTGACCATTGACAGAAATGGTCACCAGTATAAAAATGGGATTCCTATGTCGCCTTTCGAGAAAGGGATCCCATGCGCCTGCGTCCTGCCGCAATAGTCGGTTGCCTACTGCCACTCACCCTCGTCGCCTGCGGCGATTCAGCCCCTGCCAAAGACCCGCGCGACAAGCCGCCGGTGGTCAGGGCAGCGATCGTGCAGGACGCGGTGGAGCCTGCACGTTCATTTACTGGGGTAGTGGTCGCTCGCACCCAGAGTGACCTCGGCTTTCGCGTCTCCGGCAAGGTTCTGCAACGCCTGGTCGACACCGGCGAAACCGTCAAGCGCGGGCAACCTTTGATGCGCCTGGACCCGGTGGACTTGAACCTGCAGGCACGCGCCCAGCAGGAAGCGGTGACGGCGGCCCGGGCCAGGGCCCGGCAGACCGCTGACGACGAAGCGCGCTATCGCGGGCTGGTGGCCGAGGGCGCGGTCTCGGCCTCGGCCTACGACCAGCTCAAAGCGGCGGCCGACTCGGCAAAGGCCCAGCTCAGTGCCGCCCAGGCACAAGCTGACGTTGCCAGAAACGCCACTGAATACGCCGTACTGCTGGCCGATGTCGACGGCGTGGTGATGGACACCTTCGCCGAACCCGGCCAGGTCGTCGCTGCAGGCCAGGCCGTAGTGCGAGTCGCCAAGGCCGGCCAACGCGAAGCTGTCGTGCACTTGCCCGAAACCTTGCGCCCAGCGCCTGGTTCCACAGCCCTTGCAACGCTGTTCGGCAAGCCCGCGCAGCCCTTTCCCGCCAAACTGCGCCTGCTTTCCGATGCCGCCGACCCCACCACGCGCACGTTCGAGGCCAGGTACGTGCTGACCGGGGCGTTGGCGAGCGCACCACTGGGGGCAACCGTCACGCTTGATATTGCCAAGCCAACCAGCACTTCCCAGGCCAGACAGGTGCCCGTCGGTGCCCTCTTTGACCAGGGCGCAGGTGCAAGTGTGTGGGTGATTGCCGGCGAGCCGGCCAAGGTGACCCAGCGCGCGGTCGAAGTGCTGAGTGTCAGTGACGAAAACGCGGTCGTGAAAGGTGAGCTGAACCCTGGCGAGCGGGTGGTGGCACTGGGTGCGCACCTGCTGCGCGACGGAGCCGAAGTCATGGAGCAGCCTCAGGTCAACCAGGCCACGGAGCAGCAGCGATGAGCCAGCCGCGTTTCAACCTGTCGGCGCTGGCAGTGCGCGAGCGCTCGATCACCCTGTTTCTCATCGTGCTGATCGCCTTCGCCGGCACCCTCGCCTTCTTCAAGCTGGGCCGCGCCGAAGACCCGCCCTTCACCGTCAAGCAGATGACCATCATCACCGCCTGGCCCGGCGCCACCGCGCAGCAGATGCAGGACCTGGTTGCCGAACCTCTGGAAAAGCGCATGCAGGAACTGCGCTGGTACGACCGCAGCGAAACCTATACCCGGCCTGGCTTGGCCTTCACCATGGTTTCGCTGCTGGACAAGACCCCGCCTTCTGCCGTGCAGGAAGAGTTCTACCAGGCCCGCAAGAAGGTCGGTGATCAAGCCACGCTCATGCCTGCCGGTGTGGTTGGCCCTATGCTCAATGACGAGTTTTCGGACGTCACATTCGCCGTGTACGCCCTGAAGGCCAAAGGCGAACCCCAGCGCGAACTGGTACGCGATGCCGAAACCCTGCGCCAGCAACTGCTGCATGTGCCCGGCGTCAAGAAGGTCAACATCATCGGCGAGCAGGCCGAGCGGATCTTCGTGTCGTTTTCCCATGACCGCCTGGCCACGCTCGGGGTCACCCCGCAGGACATTTTTGCCGCGCTGGGCAGCCAGAATGCGCTGTCGCCGGCAGGCTCCGTTGAAACCAGCGGCCCACAGGTGGTGGTCCGGGTCGATGGCGCCTTCGACCAACTGGCAAAAATCCGCGAAACGCCGGTGGTGACCCAGGGCCGTACGCTCAAGCTTGAGGATGTGGCCACCGTCGAACGCGGCTACGAAGACCCGGCGACATTCCTGGTACGCCATGACGGGGAGCCTGCGCTGCTGCTGGGCATCGTCATGCGCGAAGGCTGGAACGGCCTGGACCTGGGCAAAGCCCTGGAGCTGGAAACCGCCCGGATAAACGCAGGCATGCCATTGGGCATGACACTGAGCAAAGTGACCGACCAGGCGGTAAACATCACCTCGTCCGTCGACGAATTCATGGTCAAGTTCTTCGTGGCCTTGCTGGTGGTGATGCTGGTCTGCTTCGTCAGCATGGGCTGGCGCGTCGGCGTCGTGGTTGCAGCGGCAGTGCCCTTGACCCTGGCGATCGTGTTCGTGGTGATGGCCGCAACCGGCAAGAACTTCGACCGGATCACCCTCGGTTCGCTGATCCTGGCGTTGGGGCTGCTGGTCGACGATGCAATCATCGCCATCGAAATGATGGTAGTGAAAATGGAGGAAGGCTACGACCGGATCAAGGCGTCGGCCTATGCCTGGAGCCATACCGCTGCCCCGATGCTCGCCGGCACCCTGGTCACCGCAATCGGCTTTATGCCCAACGGTTTTGCCCAGTCCACCGCCGGCGAATACACCAGCAACATGTTCTGGATTGTCGGCATCGCGTTGATTGCATCCTGGGTGGTGGCGGTTGCCTTCACGCCCTACCTGGGGGTGAAGTTGCTGCCCCAGATCAAGACAGTCGAAGGCGGCCACGCGGCTATCTACAACACCCGCCACTACAACCGCTTCCGCGTATTGCTGGGCTGGGTGATCGCCCACAAATGGCTTGTGGCAGGCACGGTGGTGTCCACGTTTGTCATTGCCGTGCTGGGCATGGGGCTGGTGAAGAAACAATTCTTCCCAACCTCCGACCGCCCCGAAGTGCTGGTGGAGTTGCAGCTACCCTACGGCACGTCCATCGAGCAGACCAATGCCACCGCAATCAAGGTCGAGGCCTGGCTGCGCAAGCAGGAAGAAGCCAAGATTGTCACCAGTTACATCGGCCAGGGCCCCCCGCGCTTCTTCCTGGCCATGGCACCTGAGCTGCCAGACCCGTCCTTCGCCAAGATCGTCGTGCTGACGGAAAACCAGGACGCTCGCGAACGCCTCAAGCATCGCCTGCGTGAGGCAGCCTCGGAAGGTTTGGCGCCGCAAGCTCAAGTGCGGGTCGCGCAACTGGTGTTTGGCCCGTATTCCCCCTACCCCGTCGCGTACCGGGTAATGGGCCCGGACCCCGCGCAACTGCGCCAGATTGCAGCACGGGTTGAGGCCGTGCTGCACGCCAGCCCGATGATGAAGACCGTCAACACCGACTGGGGCCCACGGGTGCCTACGCTGCATTTTGCCCTGGACCAGGACCGCTTGCAGGCGGTTGGCCTGACGTCCGCCTCAGTGTCGCAGCAGTTGCAGTTTCTGCTGAGCGGCGTGCCGATCACCTCGGTCAGGGAAGACATCCGCTCGGTGCAGGTGGTCGGCCGCGCCGCCGGCCAGATCAGGCTCGACCCTGCGCAGATCGAAAACTTTACCTTGGTGGGCGCGAGCGGCCAGCGGGTGCCGGTTTCACAGATCGGCGAGGTGAGTATCCGCATGGAAGACCCCATCCTGCGCCGCCGCGACCGCACGCCGACCATGACGGTTCGCGGCGATATCGCCGAAGGGCTGCAACCGCCTGATGTATCCGCTGCCATCTGGAAAGACCTGCAGCCGATCGTCAGCTCGCTGCCGCGCGGCTACAAAGTCGAAATGGCGGGTTCCACCGAGGAATCGGGCAAGGCCAGCCAGGCAATCGTTCCGCTGCTGCCGATCATGATTGCCCTGACATTGCTGATCATCATCCTGCAGGTTCGCTCGATCTCCGCCATGGCCATGGTGTTCCTGACTTCGCCGCTGGGGTTGATCGGTGTGGTGCCGGTATTGCTGCTGTTCGGGCAGCCATTCGGGATCAACGCGCTGGTTGGCTTGATCGCGCTTTCCGGGATTCTGATGCGCAACACGTTGATCCTGATTGGCCAGATTCAACACAACCAACTCGATGGCCTTGAGCCCTTCGACGCTGTGGTGGAGGCCACGGTGCAACGCGCACGGCCAGTGCTGCTCACAGCGCTGGCCGCCATCCTGGCGTTCATCCCGCTGACCCACTCGGTGTTCTGGGGCACCTTGGCCTACACCCTGATTGGCGGCACGCTCGTGGGCACCATCATGACCCTGGTGTTCCTGCCGGCGATGTATTCGATCTGGTTCAAGATCCGCCCGCGGGTGGCCCACACAGACGCTGCACAACCTGCCTGAATTCACATTCCAACCGCGCACTCCCGGCGCTAGCCGAAGGGGGTGCGCATGGTCCTACGAGAGGTCGAAATGGCTGCCAATCTGTCGCAAAAACGAATCGTGGTAACCGGTATGGGCGTTGTCAGCCCGCTGGGTTGCGGCGTCAAGGAAGTGTGGCGCCGGCTGCTGGCCGGCCAGTCAGGCATCCGCGCCCTGCCCACTGATGTGGTCGACGGCACAGGCGTGTCGGTGGGTGGCCGCGTGCCTACGCTGGATGAGGACGCAGCGGCCGGCTATCAGCCAGAGCGCGTGATCCCCGCCAAGGAACGCAAGAAGATGGATCGCTTCATCGAGTTCGCGCTGGTTGCCGCCGATGAAGCATTGCAGCAAGCCGGCTGGCACCCCGAGAGCGCGGCAGAGCGCGCGCGCACCGCCACCATCATCGCCTCGGGCGTTGGCGGCTTCGGCGCCATCGCCGATGCAGTACGGACCACCGACACCCGCGGCCCGCGCAGGCTGTCGCCGTTCACGGCGCCCGCGTTTCTGGCCAACATGGCCGCCGGGCAGGTCTCGATCCGCTACGGCTTCCAAGGGCCGCTGGGCGCACCCGTTACCGCGTGCGCAGCCAGTGTGCAGGCCATAGGCGATGCGGCTCGGCTGATCCGCAGCGGTGAAGCGGACATCGCCATCTGCGGTGGCACCGAAGCCGCAATCGACCGCGTGACCTTGGGTTGCTTTGCGGCAGCTCGCGCACTTTGCACCGGCCATGCAGACGCCCCGCAAAAGGCTTCGCGCCCCTTCGACCGTGAGCGCGAAGGCTTCGTCATGGCCGAAGGGGCTGGCCTGTTGGTGATCGAGTCGCTGGAACATGCCCTGGCCCGCGGTGCGGTGCCATTGGCCGAGCTGGTCGGCTACGGAACCTGCGCTGACGCCTACCACCTGACTGCCGGCCCCGAGGACGGAAGCGGCGCCAGGCGCGCCATGCAACTTGCCTTGCAGCAGGCAGGCGTGGCGCCTGAAGCGGTGGACCACATCAATGCCCATGCAACCTCGACCCCGGTGGGTGACGCTGGCGAACTCGCCGCCATACGCGCTGTGTTCGGCAGTGGCAGTGGCGTAGCCATCACTTCGACGAAGTCGGCAACCGGCCATCTTCTCGGTGCGGCAGGTGGCATCGAGGCCATTTTCACGGTGTTGGCGCTGCAAGATCAGGTCATGCCGCCCACGTTGAACCTGACGCACGCCGACGATGCCGCCAGCGGGCTTGATCTGGTTGCACTCAAGGCCCGCAAAAAAACCATCGAGTACGCGCTATCCAATGGCTTCGGCTTTGGCGGGGTCAACGCCAGCGTGCTGTTCCGTCGCTGGGGGGCAGGCGCTTGAACAGCCACAGCGGCAACCAAGCCCGTACTGATGACGGCGAGGCGCAAAACCCAGGCGGCCTCACTGCCAGGGTAATCATTCTGCTGGCAGCACTGGCAGCGATCAGTAACCTGTCGACCAACATCATCCTGCCCGCTTTTCCGGATATCGCTCGGCAACTCAAGGTTGCCCCGCAAGCACTGGGGCTGACGCTCTCCAGTTTCTTCATCACCTTTGCCTTTGCCCAGCTAGTGGTCGGCCCGCTTGCCGATCGCTATGGACGCAGGCGGCTGGTGTTCGGCGGCTTGATGATTTTTGTGCTGGGCACGTTCTGGGCGGCGAACGCCCAGACCTTGGACATGCTGATCATGGGACGGGTGATTCAGGCGGTCGGCGTCTGCGCGGCTGCGGTTTTGGCACGCGCGATTGCAAGGGACCTCTATGAAGGTGAGGCGCTGGCCCGGGCGATGTCGCTGACCATGATCGCCACCGCGACAGCTCCAGGGTTCTCACCCTTGCTTGGCAGCCTGCTCAACACTGCACTGGGGTGGCGAGCGCTGTTCGTGACCGTAGCCATCGCTGCGTTACTCATCGCAGTGTTCTATCTCAAAGGCATAGGGGAAACACTGCCACCAGCACGCCGCACCGCCCAGTCGTTGGCAGCCATCTTGAATACCTACACAAGGCTCGCCGGCAACAGACGCTTCATACTCCCTGCGCTCTCTACCAGCTTGCTGATGAGCGGGTTGTTCGCCTCTTTTGCCGCCACACCGTCGCTATTGATGGCTGGCATCGGCCTGTCGTCGCTACAGATGGGGCTGTACTTTGCAGCAACCGTGTTCATTGTCTTTGCGGCAGGCCTGGCGGCGCCGCGCCTGGCGCATCGCTACGGGAGCAAACCCGTCACGCTGCTGGGGCTGGTCATCGCATGTGTGGCAGGCGCACTGCTTGTTGCAGGCCCCGCCGACCCGGGGTTAGGGTGGTACACCTTGTCAATGGTCATGTTCCTATGGGGCATGGGGCTTGCGAACCCATTGGGAACGGCACTGACCATGAGTCCATTTGGCAAAGAGGCCGGCCTGGCGTCAGCATTCCTGGGCTTTCTGACCATGGGCCTTGGGGCCGTTTCTACCTGGGCCATTTCAACCCCCGGATACCCACCTGCGGTGGTACTGGGGATCACCCAAAGCGCTGCATGTGCACTGGCCATCCTTTGTTTTTCAATCTACATGCGCCCAAGCACAGAGCCGGCAAGGTAGCCGCGCGTGCTGGCTTGGCCGTATCTGCACCTTCCTTGACCTGGCCCATCACCACCTGCGCGCTGATCGGGTTGAATGCCGGCCGATTGCGCGCTTGCAAGCCAAGGGGCTTGCAGCGCATAAATGCCGACGTTCCCTGAAACATTTCCAAAGGACTGTTCATGTTTCTTTCCCGCTGGCTGCCGGGCCTTGCCAACCTGCTGCACTACCGCCGCGAGTGGTTCCACGCCGACCTGCAAGCCGGGCTTTCGGTCGCCGCCATCCAGATACCGATCGCCATCGCCTACGCCCAGATCGTCGGCTTGCCGCCGCAATACGGGCTGTATGCCTGCGTACTGCCGATGATCGTCTACGCACTGATCGGCAGCTCGCGCCAGTTGATGGTCGGGCCCGATGCGGCCACCTGCGCCATGATCGCGGGCGCCGTGGCGCCCTTGGCCATGGGCGACCCGCAGCGCATCGCCGAACTGTCGGTAATTGTCACGGTGCTGGTGGGGGTGATGCTGATCGCTGCCGGGCTTGCCCGCGCCGGGTTTATCGCCAGCTTCTTCTCGCGGCCGATTCTTATTGGCTACCTCAACGGCATCGGCCTCAGCCTGATTGCCGGGCAGTTGTCCAAGGTGGTGGGGTTCAAGATAGAAGGCGACGGTTTCATTCTCAGCCTGATCAACTTCGTCCAGCGCCTGGGCGAAATCCAGTGGCTGACCTTGTTCATCGGTTCCGCGGCACTGGCCCTGCTGATCTGGCTGCCACGGCGCTACCCGCGCTTGCCGGCCGCACTGGTGACGGTGGTCGCGTTCACCGCGCTGGCCGGGCTGTTTGGCCTGGACCGCTTCGGCGTGGCGATACTCGGGCCGGTGCCGGCGGGCATGCCGGAGCTTGCCTGGCCGCAAAGCAACCTCGCCGAAACCAAGAGCCTGCTACGCGATGCCTTGGGTATCGCCACCATCAGTTTCTGCAGCGCCATGCTGACCGCCCGCAGCTTCGCAGCCCGGCACGGCTACGCGATCAACGCCAATCATGAATTCGTCGCCCTTGGCGTCAGCAACCTGGCCGCCGGGATGTCCCAGGGCTTTGCCATCAGCGGCGCCGACTCGCGTACGGCAGTCAACGACATGGTCGGCGGCAAGAGCCAACTGGTGGGCATCATCGCGGCCCTGGTGATCGCGCTGATCCTGATGTTTTTCACCGCGCCCATGGCGTGGATCCCGCAGGCGGCGCTCGGCGCAGTGTTGCTGATGGCCGGCTGGGGGTTGATCGATGTGAAATCGCTCAAGTACATCCACACCCTCAGCCGTTTCGAGTTCTGGCTGTGCCTGCTGACCACCGTTGGCGTACTGGGCCTGGGCGTGCTGCCGGGCATCGTGTTCGCGGTCACCCTGGCCATCCTGCGCCTGCTCTATAGCATCTACCAACCGACCGATGCCGTGTTGGGCTGGGTGCCGGGCATCGAGGGCCAGGTGGACGTGCGCCAGCACCAGGACGCCCGGACCGTGCCGGGCCTGCTGGTGTACCGCTTCGACGACGCGATCCTGTTCTTCAACGCCGACTACTTCAAGATGCGCCTGCTCGAAGCGGTGCAAGCCCAGGAGCAGACGCAAGTGGTGCTGTTCGATGCAGAGGCGGTAACCAGCATCGATGTCAGCGGCATCGCTGCGCTGCGCGAGGTGCGCGACACCTTGGCAGCCCAAGGTATTCACTTTGCCATCGCCCGCGCCCGCGGCACCTTCCTGCGCATGCTGGTGCGTTCAGGCATGGCGCGGGAGATGGAAGACCGGCTGCTGTTCGGCTCGGTGCGGGCCGGTATCCGGGCGTATCGGGTGTGGCGCAACAGTGAGAAGCGGCGCGATCAGTAGCCCAACGTGCGCAGCAATTGCCCCTCGCTCTGCGCCACTGGGCGCCCGTAGAAACGCATCAGCTCGCCGGCGCGGTTGGTAAAGATGCCGTCCACGCCGGCTTTCATCGCCCGCTCGAAGTCCACGGCGTCGTCCAGGGTATAGGCGTGCACCAGCAAGCCGCGGGCATGGTTATCCTCGATCATCCAAGGCTGAATCAGGTCGGCGTAGCTTTGTTCGCCAAGCGCGTTACGCGTGGCCGAAGGGCCGGTGCCTATGGCGCCGCCCGCCTTGGCGTAGTCCAGCCAGCGCTCGAATTCGGCGTGGTCCTTGGGTTGCTGCTGGGCGTAGAACGCCGCTTTGTCGTCATCGGTGGTACCGGCGAAACTTCTGCCCGAGGCAGGCTCGATGCCGCCTTTGCCAACCCACAGCAACAAGATCTTCGGCGCTTGCGGCATGGCTTGGTGCAGCAGCTCCAGGCTGTGCCGGTCGAAGGTCTGCAACACTACACGGCCCGGTTGCTCCAACCAGCCGCGCGCGGCCAGGCGCTGTTTGAGGTCTTCCTCGATGCCTGGAAACTGCGCGGGTTGCTTGGTCTCGATGTACAGCCCTGGCCGGCGCTCAGGGTTGCCTTCAGCGATATCGATCACCTCATCCAACGTGAGAATGCGCAGGTTGCGGTACGCTGCACGGGCGCGCTCGGGGTAGACGCGGTTGAACCAGCTGCCAACATCCAGCGACTTGAGTTCGGCCAGGGTGAAAGCGCTGACCGGGCTGCCCTGCCGCTCGGGGAAGCGCTCGGCAACGTTGCTGGTGCGGGTGAGTACATCATCGTGCACGGCTACCAATACACCGTCGCGGGTGCGCTGCAGGTCCATTTCCAGGTAGTCGGCGCCGATCTCCCGAGCCAGCAGATAAGCGGGCAAGGTCGACTCCGGTGCATCGTAGGAAGCGCCGCGATGGGCGATGACCGCGGGGTTGGGGATGCCGTGCGAACTCACCGCAGCAGATGCCAGGGTCACGACGGATAACAGTGCGGCCAGGGTGAACGAATGCATGAAACAGTTGCGCATGGAGCAGTCCTCTTGTGTGCGGCAGCTGCATGGCCGCAGCCAACGGGCGCACATCATCGCCATCTCGCCCCTGCGTCCACAGGGGGCTTTGTTTCCCTGTGTGGCCACAAGCCTCGCACATTGAGCATTGCATGCTAAAGTCGCGGCGTTTTCCGCCACACCTATGGACCTGCCGATGCCCGCACACGACCTGCCCTCCTGGGCCGACCTCAACCAGCGCCACCCGTGCAGCGCCCTGTTGCTGGGCAATGGCGCCAGCCGGGCCGTGTGGAAGCCGTTCGGTTACTTCTCATTGCATGAGCAGGCCCAGCGTGCCGGGCGTAAAAAAGGCCTGGCCGTCAGCGACATGGCGCTGTTCAAGGCCTTGGCGACCGAACTGTTCGAGCCGGTGTTAAGCACCTTGAATCAGACGGTGCGGGCTAACGCGGCGCTGGCGATCAGCTCGACCGCGCCCCTTAACCGCTATTACTCGATCAAGGAAGCACTGATCCACGCCGTGCGTACCGTACATGTGCCGTGGTCACGGGTGCCGCAAGCCACCTTGACCAGCATCAACCAGGCGCTGCGCCAGTTCCGCAGCGTCTACACCAGCAACTACGACCTGCTGCTGCCTTGGGCTGTGCAACAGGCCCCGCAGGGGTTTGCCGAGCTGTTCGATGAGCAGGGCTTTTTCGATGTGCGTCGCACCCGCACCACCGGCATCCGTGTGTTGCACCTGCACGGCGGGCTGCACTTGCTGAAGCTTCCGGACGGCACTACTCGCCAGCGCAGCGCAGACGCCGCCGAATTGTTGGACGGTTTTGCGGTGAACATTCCTGGCGAGGTGCCTTTGTTCGTCAACGAAGACCGCAGTGACGAAAAGCTGCGCGCCATCCGCCACTCGGACTACCTGAGCTGGAGCCTTGGCGAACTGGCCCGTGAGCATGAAGGGCTATGCCTGTTCGGCCAGCACCTGGACAGCAGCGACCAGCACTTGCTCGATGCCATCCGCCAGGCGCGGCCCAAACACCTGGCGATTGCCATCAGGCCACTGAACGAAGCGTCCATCCTTAACCAGAAACAGCACTATATCGACAGGTTCGGCGACCTTGACCAGGTTTCACTGCACTTTTTCGATGCCAGCAGCCACCCATTGGGGCACGCGGAGCTGGCGATCAATGCACCGCTTGGGTTGCATTAAGAAGGCATTGCCAGCCACTAACCCACAAGCGGCGCGGTCTTGTGTAGGAGCGGCCTCAAGTCCGCCTAGACCATGCCAGCCTTGCTCCCTCTGAAAGCAACCGCCTCAGAGGGCAAGGCGCTCGTAAGCCTTGCACACGTTGACCCGCCTCGCCGCCTGGGCCAGTTCCAGCACCGGCTCGGCCACCGGATAACCGCCACGGGCCTGCATCCAGGCCAACACATCGGCCAGGTGCCATAGCGCCGTGCCGCCGTCGTGCACCGGTGGCGGAAAACTGCGGTAGTGGGCAAGCATGAGCTTGCGCATGTTCTGCCGGGTTACCCCTACCCGCTGCGCCACGTCAGTCAGGCCGACCAGGTCGGGGGTTGCTTCGATCAGCTGTGCCACGGGCAATGCCTGGCGCACATCTGCCAACGCGCTGTTCAAAGCGGCTTGCGCGCTTTCGGCCTCCCGGGCAAAGGCCAGCGCCAGGCGCCCTGGCTGGCCGAGGCCGACCATGGCATCGTCACAACCCGCCGCCCCCAGGCGCTCGACCAAGGCCTCAAGGTCTTCATCGCTGGCAAGTTGATACTTGAGCGTGAACTGGTACTCCATCATGGGTACTCCACTGGCTGAATGAGGGGACCGCGCTCCACCGCGCAGTTGTCTACAACACGCCGCAACTGGCGGGCGAATGTGTCGGGATTGCGTGGCGTGCTCCACACGCTGGTAATACAGAACTCACCGCAACGGCATTCGCGATCATTGCTGGGGCAATACATGCGCCCCCAACAATGGCCGCGCCCAGGCACAACGGTCCAGCCCTGCTCCTCTGCATGCCTCAGGGCGTGCTCGACTTCCTTGTTGGGGTGCGCGGGGCGGGCCATCGAATGTGCTCCAGTATGAACGTGGGATAAAAGTTGTCAAGTGACAACCCGGTGACGCCAGATTGCGTCGATCCCAAGCCAGCCTAGATAGATTCGGGGCAGTGCTTCCCTGATAAATGGCGCTTCAGACGTTTCCCCTGCGCATGAGGAAACGCCCGACATAATGCGCGAAAGATATCAGCCAGCAATCAAGCCATCAGCCCGCAACAGCGTCTCCAGGCAATGCGCCTGCACCCCGTAGAACGCCTTCAGCTCGGCAATTTTTGCCAACAACGCGCTGTTGTCCTGAGGCTGGCGCCGTTTCACCGCAAGAATCATCTTGTTCTTGTTGGTGTGTTCCAGGGAGATGAACTCGAACACCTTGGTTTCATAGCCGCAGGCCTCGAGGTACAGCGCACGCAAGCTGTCCGTCAGCATCTCGGCCTGCTGGCCCAGGTGCAGGCCGTACTGCAGCATCGGCTGCAGCAGCCCGGGGCTCTGCAACTGCGGGCGGATCTGCTTGTGGCAGCACGGCGAGCACATGATGATCGCGGCGTTGCATCGGATACCGGTGTGGATGGCGTAGTCGGTGGCCACGTCGCAGGCATGCAGGGCAATCATCACCTCGATGGCTTCGGGCACCACGCTGCGCACATCGCCGCACTCGAACACCAGGCCCGGGTGTTCCAGACGCGCCGCCGCGCCGTTGCACAGCTCGACCATGTCTGCGCGCAACTCAACGCCAGTCACCTGGGCCTCGCGCCCCAGGCTGTTGCGCAGGTAATCATGCATGGCGAAGGTCAGGTAGCCTTTGCCCGAGCCAAAGTCGGCCACCCGCAGCGGCAGGTCCGGCGCCAGCGGCGCGCCGGCCAGGGCATGGTCGAAGACTTCGATGAACTTGTTGATCTGCTTCCACTTGCGCGACATCGACGGGATCAATGCGCCGTGGGCGTCGGTCACGCCGAGGTCACGCAAAAACGGCCGGCTCAGCTCCAGGTAGCGTTTTTTCTCGCGGTCATGCCCGGCGCTGGCTTCGCGTTGCGGCTGCTGGGCCAGGTGGCGCTGCAACAACGCCTTGCCCTTCTTGCTGAAGCTCAGTTGCACCTCGCCCGCAGCGCTGAACAGGTGGGCATTGCGAAAGCTCTCAGGCAGCAACTCGGCCACCAGTTGCCCAACCTCCGCCCACGGCAGGTTGCGGGTGATGTCGCGGGTTTGATGGCGGTAGACCAGTTGCAGATAGGCTTCGCCCTTGATCTGCACAGGCTTGGCGATGATCCGCTGCAGCGTGGCATCGGCGCCGACGTGGCGGGCCAGCACCAGTTTGCTCAGGCTGGCGTCACCCAGCGCATCGGCCAGCAGGCTCAGGAACTGGGCACGCGCATCGGGCGCGGCAGGGGCGGAAATGGCGGACGACATGGGGGAAAGGTGCCTCGAAATACGGGAAGCGCTGTGCGCAATGCCGCGCATTCTACGTGGCGCACCGCCCTGCGCGAAGGGTTTGGCGATGGACGCGGCTCAATCAAGGATCACCAGCCGGTTGGGCAGCTCGTTGCGCGCCTGGGTCGGCGGCACATGCTCGCTGAGCAGCGCGCCGCAGGCTTCGATGCATTCGACAAAGCCCTGCAGCGTGTTGCCCTGGCGGACCTGTTCGGTAAAGCGCGCCACCATCGCCTCGCGGGCGCGCGCCGGCAAGTGCCGGGCGATGCCTTCATCTACCAGGATTTCCACATGCTGCTCAGCCTCGCTGACGAATATCAGCACACCGGTCGCGCCGGCAGTCAGTTGCAGGTTGAGCTCGAGAAACTGCTGGCGGGCCAGGCCCGAGGCGCGCCGGCGGCGCAGAATGGCCGGCACCAGCCAACAGGCCAGGCGCGGGTGACGCAACAGCAGGCACAGGCTGATGAAGGTCAAGGTCTGCGCCAGCAACAAGGCATTCAGGCCGATGCCGCCCTGCCAGCGGTGCAGCAGCAGCGGGATCAACAATGCCAGCAGTGCAGCCCACAGCAGCGGCAGGTACGGGTAATCGTCGGCGCGGCGCGCAAGTACCGTCACCAGTTCCGCGTCGGTACGCCGCTCGGCGCGAGCGATCGCCTCGGCGATCTGGCGCTGTTCGTATTCGGTCATGCCATCGTCTCTCGGGCGTTCTTATCATTGTTATCCCGGCATCGGGCTGGGCAGAGTGTATCTCAACATTGGCGGTAGATAAGGCATAATCGCCGGCTGCCACAGGTTCAAAACAGTGCAGCCCGGCTACGACGTACGCCTGGGGCATTGAACAATAAACAGCTGCCTGAACAACTTCGGCCGCGCACGGCCTTCGTGCCCGCCTTTATAACGGAATCGACGATGAAACTGTCCTTGCTGGGCCTGGCCATGGCCCTCGCCAGCCAGGCGGCCCTAGCCGCCCCTACCGCCCCGCCCCTGCAAGACAAGCAGGCCTTCATCGCCCATCTGCTCGGGCAAATGACCGAAGCCGAAAAAATCGGCCAGTTGCGTCTGATCAGCATCAGCCCGGAAATGCCCCGCGAGAAGATCCGCGAAGAAATCGCCGCTGGCCGTATTGGCGGTACGTTCAACTCGCGCACCGCCCCGGAAAACCGGCCAATGCAGGACGCTGCCATGCGCAGCCGTCTGAAAATCCCGATGTTCTTCGCCTACGACACCATCCATGGCGAACGCACCATCTTCCCGATCAGCCTGGGCCTGGCCGCAACCTGGGATATGGACGCCATCGCCAAGGTCGGCCGCACCTCGGCCATCGAAGCCTCGGCCGATGCGCTGGACATGACCTTCGCGCCAATGGTCGACATCGCCCGCGACCCACGCTGGGGCCGTACCAGCGAAGGCTTTGGCGAGGATACCTACCTGACCTCGAAGATCGGCCAGGTGATGGTCCGTTCGTTCCAGGGCTCAAGCCCGGCCAACCCCGATAGCATCATGGCCATCGTCAAGCACTTCGCCCTGTATGGCGCAGTGGAAGGCGGGCGCGACTACAACACCGTCGATATGAGCCCGGTGAAGATGTACAACGACTACCTGCCGCCCTACCGCGCCGCACTGGATGCCGGCGCGGGCGGGGTGATGGTGGCGTTGAATTCGATCAACGGCGTACCGGCCACCTCCAACACCTGGCTGATGAACGACCTGCTGCGCAAGGACTGGGGTTTCAAGGGCGTCACCATCAGTGACCACGGCGCCATCCAGGAGCTGATCCGCCATGGCGTGGCCCGCGACGGCCGCGAGGCGGCCAAGCTTGCGATCAAGGCCGGTATCGACATGAGCATGAACGACTCGCTGTATGGCGAAGAGCTGCCGGGGCTGCTCAAGTCCGGTGAAGTGAGCCAGGCCGAACTCGACCAGGCCGTGCGCGAGGTGCTCGGCGCCAAGTACGACATGGGCCTGTTCAAAGACCCATACGTACGCATCGGCAAAGCCGACACCGACCTTGCCGACTACTACGGCAACGACCGCCTGCACCGCGAGGCCGCCCGTGATGTAGCGCGCCGCAGCCTGGTTTTGCTTGAGAACAACAAACAGACCCTGCCGCTGAAAAAGGCCGGCACCATCGCCCTGGTCGGCCCGCTGGCCGACGCCCCGATCGACATGATGGGCAGTTGGGCCGCCGACGGCCGCCCCGAGCACTCGGTGACCGTGCGTGAAGGCCTGGTCCGCGCCACCGTCGGCAAGGCCAAGCTGGTTTACGCCAAAGGCTCGAACGTCACCGGCGACAAGGCGATGTTCGATTACCTCAACTTCCTCAACTTTGCCGCACCCGAGATCATCAACGACCCGCGCCCAGCGGCGGTGCTGATCGACGAAGCGGTCAAGGCCGCGCAGCAGTCGGATGTGGTGGTGGCGGTGGTTGGCGAATCGCGCGGCATGTCCCATGAATCGTCAAGCCGCACCACCCTGGAAATCCCGGCGGTGCAGCGCGACCTGATCAAGGCCCTCAAAGCCACCGGCAAACCGCTGGTGCTGGTGCTGATGAACGGCCGCCCGCTGTCGATTGCCTGGGAACGCGAGCAGGCCGATGCCCTGCTGGAAACCTGGTTCAGTGGCACCGAAGGCGGCAACGCCATTGCCGACGTGCTGTTCGGCGACTACAACCCATCCGGGCGCCTGGCCATCACCTTCCCGCGTTCGGTCGGGCAGATCCCGATGTACTACAACCACATGCGCATCGGCCGCCCGTTCACCCCAGGCAAGCCGGGCAACTACACATCGCAGTATTTCGAAGAGCCCAACGGCCCGCTGTACCCGTTCGGCTACGGCTTGAGCTACACCAGCTTCGAGCTGTCGGGCTTGCAGCTTTCCCAGGCCACGCTCAAGCGCGGCGGCACCCTGCAGGCCAAGGTCACGGTGAAGAACACCGGCAAGCGCGACGGCGAAACCGTGGTGCAGTTGTATGTGCAGGACGAAAGCGCCTCGATGAGCCGCCCGGTCAAAGAACTGAAGAACTTCCAGAAGCTGCTGCTCAAGGCCGGCGAAGCCAAGACCTTGACCTTCGACATCAGTGAGCAGGACCTGAAGTTCTACAATAGCCAGCTGCAGCATGTGGCCGAGCCTGGGCAGTTCAATATCCAGGTTGGCCTGGACTCGCAGAACGTGCAGCAGCAAAGCTTCGAACTGCTCTGACCCAGCGCGCCAGGCCCCGCCCCACCGCCCTCGCGCCGTGGGGCGGGCGAGCTCCGCGAAGCACCACCACCGACCACCGAACCTGCGGACCTTTGCCCATGCCCTCACCCATCCGCGCTGTGCGCCTGGGCCTGATCATCCTGCTGATCGTGGTCGGTACCGTACTCAGCGCCGGCTGGGCCATGCACCAGGCCAAGCGCGAATCGATGCAACTCGATGCGCAGCGCGCCAACCAGCAACTGGGCCTGTACGCCAACGCCTTGCACACCCTGATCGAGCGCTATCGCGCCCTGCCTGCGGTGCTGGCGCTGGACCCCGAGCTCATCGATGCCCTGAGCAGGCCGCTGAGCGAGCCGGTGCAGCACGCGCTGAACCTCAAGCTTGAACGTATCAACGGCGCGGCCAACTCCTCGACCCTGGAGCTGCTCGACGCCAGCGGCCTTGCCATTGCCGCCAGCAACTGGCGCTTGCCCACCACCTACGTCGGCTCCAACTATGGCTTCCGGCCCTACTTCAAACAGACCCGCGTCCAAGGCAGCGGGCGTTTCTATGCTGTCGGCGTGACCAGCGGCGTACCGGGTTACTTTTTATCCAGCGCCGTGAGCAATGCACAGGGGCAGTTTTTGGGTGCCATGGTGGTCAAGCTTGAGTTCCCCGAGCTTGAGCGCGAGTGGCGCCAGGGCAGCGATATCCTGCTGGTCAGCGACGCGCGCGGCATTACCTTCATTGCCAACCAGGACGGCTGGCGCTATCGCGAACTGCTACCGCTGACGCCTGCGGACCGCGCCGAGCTTGAGCAGACCCGCCAGTACGACAAGCAACCGCTGGTGGCCCTGCACAGCCAGGTGCTGACGCGTTTTGCCGAGCACAGCCACCTGTCCCGCGTGCAAGGCCCGCAGGGCAGCGTCGACTACCTGTGGGAAAGCCTGCCATTGCCCGCCGAAGGCTGGACCTTGCACCTGCTGCGCAAGCCGCAGGTTGCCGAGGACGAGCGCAACGCCGCCCTGGCCGCTGCTGCCGTCTGGCTGAGCCTGGTGTTCGCCGCGCTGTTTGTCAGCCAGCGCATGCGCCTGGCCCGCATGCGCCAGCGCAGCCGCGAAGAGCTCAAGCGCCAGGTCGAGGAGCGCACCCGCGAATTGCGCACCGCCCAGGAAGGCCTGGTGCAGTCGGCCAAGCTGGCGGCGCTGGGGCAGATGTCCGCCGCCCTCGCCCACGAAATCAACCAGCCGCTGACCACCCAGCGCATGCAGCTCGAAACCCTGCGCCTGCTGCTCGACCATGGCCGCCATGAGCAGGCGCGCCAGGCCCTCGAACCCCTGGAGCAGATGCTTACGCGCATGGCCGCGCTCACCGGCCACCTGAAGACGTTCGCCCGCAACAGCCCCGGCGGCCTGCGCGAGCGCCTGGACTTGGCCACGGTTGTCGATCAGGCGCTGCACCTGCTGGAGCCGCGCATCCGCGACGAAGAAGTGGAAGTGGCGCTGTACCTGGCACGCCCGGCCTGGGTGCGCGGCGATGCCATCCGCCTGGAGCAGGTGCTGATCAACCTGTTGCGCAATGCCCTCGACGCCATGGCCGATAAACGCTACAAACGCCTGGAAATACGTATCGAGTCCGATGCCGAGCTGTGGCGCCTGAGCGTGCTCGACTCAGGGGGCGGCATTGCCGAGGCCGACCTTGGTAAAGTCTTCGATCCGTTCTTCACCACCAAACCGGTCGGCGAAGGCCTGGGCCTGGGCCTGGCCATCTCGTATGGCATCGTTGCCGATGCCGGCGGCGCTCTGCAGGTCGAGAACCTGCCTGGCGGCGCCCGCTTCAGCCTGACCCTGCCGCGCGACCTGGAGCCTGCATGTTGAATTCCGTGATCGTCGTCGATGACGAAGCCAGTATCCGCAACGCCGTTGAGCAGTGGCTGAGCCTGTCCGGCTTCAATGTGCAGCTGTTCGCCCGCGCCGAAGAATGCCTGGCGCAGTTGCCGCCGGACTTCCCCGGGGTAATCCTCAGCGATGTGCGTATGCCCGGGCTTTCCGGCATGCAGTTGCTCGAACGCCTGCAGCAGCTCGACGCCGGCCTGCCGGTGATCCTGCTGACCGGCCACGGCGATGTGCCGATGGCGGTCGAGGCAATGCGCAACGGCGCCTACGATTTTCTGGAAAAACCGTTCACCCCGCAGCACCTGATGAGCAGCCTCGGCCGCGCCCTTGAAAAACGCCAGTTAGTGCTGGAAAACCGCCGCCTGCATGAGCAGGCCGACCTCAAGGTGCAGCTGGAAGGCACCCTGCTCGGTATGTCCCAGGGCCTGCAACAGTTGCGCCGCCAAGTGCTGGAGCTGGCGGCGCTGCCGGTCAATGTGCTGATCCGTGGTGAAACCGGCAGCGGCAAGGAACGCGTTGCTCGCTGCCTGCACGACTTCGGCCCGCGCGCCGGCAAGCCCTTCGTCGCCCTCAACTGCGCGGCCATTCCCGAAGCGCTGTTCGAAGCCGAGCTATTCGGCCACGAAAGCGGCGCCTTTACTGGCGCCCAGGGCAAACGTATCGGCAAGCTTGAATATGCCAACGGCGGTACGGTGTTTCTCGACGAGATCGAAAGCATGCCGCTGGCCCAGCAGGCCAAGCTGCTGCGCGTCATCCAGGAGCACAAACTCGAACGGCTGGGCGCCAACCAGAGCATCGAGGTGGACCTGCGAATCGTCGCCGCGACCAAACCCGACCTGCTCGAAGAGGCCCGCGCCGGGCGTTTCCGAGAAGACCTCGCCTACCGCCTGAACGTTGCCGAGCTGCGCCTGGCGCCGCTGCGTGAGCGGCGCGAGGACATCCCGCTGCTGTTCGAGCATTTTGCCCGCAGTTGCGCCGAGCGCCTGGGCCGTGAGGCGCAGCCGGTCAGTGGTGCGCAGCTGGCGCAACTGCTGGCCCACGACTGGCCGGGCAACGTGCGTGAGCTGGCCAACGCCGCCGAACGGCATGCGCTGGGGCTGGCCTCGCCGAACCAGGCGCAGGCTGCCGACGGGCAATCGCTGGCCGCGCAGATGGAGGCGTTCGAAGCGCAGTGTCTGCGCGCAGCCTTGCGCCAGCACCAGGGCGAAATCAAAGGGGTGATGGAGGCGTTGCAACTGCCTAGGCGCACGCTCAACGAAAAGATGCAGCGCCATGGGCTGTTGCGTGAGGATTTTCTTGCGCCTTGATAAGCGGATTATTGCCTATTGGGCGGCTTGGATAAGCGGAAAATCGCCTATTGAGGGGGCAATACTGCAGACTCATCGCGGGGCCAGCCCGCTCCCACAACGTACGCGCTAAGCCTGTCGGGCCGTTAAAACGGGGATGCCTGGGCTTCGGTGCACACAAACGGATCGCCTTGCCCTCATTTGGCACAGGTTCTGCAAAAGCCTTCTCAAGCTGCGCTCAGCGCGCCCCACAAAAACAACGAGAAGGTATCCCTGATGGATAACACCAGCCCCCTGCCCGCGGGAGCCGGCGCCGCGTCTGCAGCGCCTAAAACCACCTCCAGCCGCCTCAAGTCGATTTTCAGCGGCTCTATCGGCAACATGGTCGAGTGGTACGACTGGTACGTCTACGCCGCATTTTCCCTGTACTTCGCCAAGGCCTTCTTCCCCGCCGGCGACACCACCGCACAACTGCTCAACACCGCCGCGATCTTCGCCGTGGGCTTCCTGATGCGCCCGATCGGTGGCTGGCTGATGGGCCTGTACGCCGACCGCAAGGGCCGCAAGGCCGCGCTGATGGCCTCGGTGCTGCTGATGTGCGCAGGCTCGCTGGTCATTGCCCTGACCCCAGGTTACGAAACCATCGGCGTTGCCGCGCCCGTGTTGCTGGTAATCGCGCGCCTGATGCAAGGCCTGTCGGTGGGCGGTGAATACGGTACCTCCGCCACTTACCTGAGCGAAATGGCCACCAAGGAACGCCGTGGCTTCTTCTCAAGCTTCCAGTACGTGACGCTGATCTCGGGCCAGCTCATCGCCCTGGCCGTGCTGATCATCCTGCAGAACACCCTGACCACCGAAGAGCTGTACGCCTGGGGCTGGCGTGTACCCTTCGTGATCGGCGCGCTGTGCGCGGTGGTTGCGCTGTACCTGCGCCGTGGCATGGAAGAAACCGCTTCCTTCACCAAGAAGGAAAAGGCCAAGGAAAGCATGATGCGCACCTTGATGCGCCACCCCAAGGAACTGCTGACCGTTGTCGGCCTGACCATGGGCGGCACCCTGGCCTTCTACACCTACACCACCTACATGCAGAAGTACCTGGTCAACACGGTGGGCATGAGCATCAGCGACTCGACCACCATTTCGGCCGCCACGCTGTTCCTGTTCATGTGCTTGCAGCCAGTGATCGGCGCGCTGTCCGACAAGATCGGCCGACGCCCGATCCTGATCGCCTTCGGCGTGCTGGGGACGCTGTTCACAGTGCCGATCCTGACTACCCTGCACACCATCCAGACCTGGTGGGGCGCGTTCTTCCTGATCATGGCCGCGCTGATCATCGTCAGCGGCTACACCTCGATCAACGCGGTGGTCAAAGCCGAGCTGTTCCCCACCGAAATCCGCGCGCTGGGCGTCGGCCTGCCCTATGCCTTGACCGTGTCGATCTTCGGCGGCACCGCTGAGTACGTGGCACTGTGGTTCAAGAGCATTCACCTGGAAACCGGTTACTACTGGTACGTCACCGCCTGCATCGCGTGCTCGCTGCTGGTTTACGTCACCATGAAGGACACCAAGCAACACTCGCGTATCACCACTGACTGATCCGCAGGCTGCAAGGCCCAAAGGGGGCGCTCCGCTTGGCGGGGCGCCCCCTTTTTTGTGGGTCGTGAGCCGAATAGCGGGTTTATTCGGCTCACTGCATGAGCCGAATAGCGTTATTATTCGGCTCATGACTCCTTCATCCCCGTTCTGGATCTGGCAGCAGCCAGGCTGGCCGACCTTCCACTGGAACAGCCAACATCTGGCTGGGTTACTGCGCGAATGCGTGGAAACCCAGGGCCTGTTGCTGGGCAGAGCCGGTGCGGTGGCCGGCCTTGAGGCGGGCAAAGACCTGCTCGACACGCTGCTGCAGAACATCGTCACCTCATCGGCCATTGAAGGCGAACAGCTCAATGTCGAATCGGTGCGTTCTTCACTTGCGCGTCGCCTCGGTATTGAAGAGCCGGGGCCGACCAGCCCGCGCAGTGAAGGCCTGGCTGAGCTGATGCTCGACGCGACCGCCGGCCACGACCACCCTCTCGACCAGCAGCGGCTGTATCGCTGGCACCGCTGGCTGTTCCCAGAAAGCACCGGGGTGCTCACTGCCCCACTGGCTGTGGGTGAACTGCGCGACGCCGCGGCCATGCAAGTCATTTCCGGGCGAATCGACAAACCTACCGTGCATTTCGAAGCTCCGCCGCGTGCGGGGCTCGAGTTGCAACTTGAGCAGTTTCTCGACTGGTTCCAAGCAAGCCGCAGTGACGACCAGCTCGACCCATTGCTACGTGCAGGGGTTGCGCATTTCTGGTTCGTTACCCTGCACCCGTTCGCTGACGGCAACGGCCGCCTGACCCGCGCCCTGACCGACCTTGCCCTGGCCCAGGGCGAGCGTCAGGCAATCCGCTTTTATGCAATGTCTGCCAGCATTCTTGAGGACCGTGTCGGCTATTACCGCGTACTCGAACGCAGCCAGAAAGGCAGCCTGGACATCACCGAATGGCTGCACTGGTTCCTGACCACACTGCTGCGCAGCCTTGAACAGGCGTTGCTGCGTATCGACCGGGTGTTGAACAAAGCGCGCTTCTGGCAGGCGCACCGCGCCGACGGGCTGCTGCCTGAGCAAGTCAAAGTGCTCAACCGCCTGCTCGACGGCGGCCCCAAGGGCTTCGAAGACGGCATCAGCGCCAGCCAGTACCAAACCGTGGCCAAAGTTTCGAAAGCCACGGCCACCCGCCACCTGGCCGACCTGCAGGCCAAAAGCTGCCTTGTACGCTTGCCAGGCGGCGGGCGTAGCACGCGCTACGCCGTGTGCCCGGCTTGACACCGCAGGTCGCGGCTGACGACGCGGGTTGTGGGAGGGCTGACAGGCGTTCGTCGAGCGTTCTTCAGCCATAACTCAAAACCTTCAATGGGATAGCGCTGAGACAGAGCGCAAGAGTGCGCCCAAACACATCCAATTAATCGATTTATATAAGCCATTTTATGCGCTTTTTAATCAAATTAATCGACGTAGCATGGGACTCACAGCAGCAAACAACCCCAACAAAACCCTTGGAGCACCTACCATGAAAAACAAACTGATCCTCACCCTGGCCCTCTCGGTTCTGGCTACTGGCGCCTTCGCTGAAGACGGCTTCGACAACACCAACGCCCACACCTTCGCCGCCGTACAAATCCAATCGGCCAGCTATGCAGAAGATGGTTCCGACCGCACCAACGGCCAACGTTTCGCCGAAGACGGCGCCGACCGCACCAACGGCCAACGCTTTGCCGAAGACGGCGCCGACCGCACCAACGGCCAACGCTTCGCCGAAAACGGCTTCGACAACACCAACGCCCACCGCTTCAGCTGATCACTGATGCGCGTACCCAGCCCGGCTTTTGCCGGGCTTGATCATTTCCAGCCGGGCAAAGGCTTGGCACACTAGGCGCCTCGTCCGCCACCAGGAAGGGCCTTGCGGCCTTACGCAGATGTACTACTACGAACCCGCCAAAGGCCACGGCCTGCCCCACGACCCCTTCAACGCCATCGTCGGCCCACGGCCCATCGGCTGGATCTCCAGCCACGACAGCCACGGGCGCCTGAACCTTGCGCCGTACAGTTTCTTCAACGCCTTCAACTACATCCCACCGATCATCGGTTTCTGCAGCGTCGGGCGCAAAGACAGCCTGAACAATATCGAGCAGACCGGGGAGTTCGTCTGGAACCTGGCCACCCGGCCGCTGGCCGAGCAGATGAACCAAAGCTGCGCAGCCGTTGCCGCAGACGTCGACGAATTCGTTCTGAGTGGCCTCACCCCGGCACCCTCGAACGTGGTCAAGGTGCCGCGCGTGGGCGAGAGCCCGGTGAGTTTCGAGTGCAAGGTGAGCCAGATCATCCAGCTCAACCGCGCTGATCAACAGCCGGTGCCAAGCTGGCTGATTCTGGGTGAAGTGGTGGCGGTGCATATCGCCGAGCATCTGCTCAAGGACGGTATCTACGACACCGCCGCCGCTGAGCCGATTCTGCGTGGTGGCGGCCCGGCTGACTACTTCGCGCTGGGCGAATTGTTCAAGATGGGCCGCCCGCAGGCCTGATCAGTACTGCAACTCTCCGTCTTCGTTTACGCCTTGCAGGCGTTCAAGCTCGGCGCAAGCGGCCTCATCAGCCGCCAACGCGCCTTTGAACAGCTGGCCATCGAGCACCTTGTGAAAGCGCGGGGCACCGCCACCGCGCAAGGCTTTGACGGCGATTGCCGCGTGGTAGCCGCCGCCCTCTGCCGGGACCATTGCCGAAACTGCTTCAAAGTGGGTGAATTCTCTACGTGCCATGCTGCGCTGCGCCTGTGTGATCGGGGCTGCATTCTACACCCTAGGCGAAGGTGTGCAGGTCCAGGCTTGAGACGAACTGCTGCTGCACCAGTTCGCCAAACGCTTGCAGGGTGGGTGAGGCAAAGTAGCCGCGCATCGCCTGCTGGTCGCTCCAGCTGCCGCTGAGCAGCCACAGGTCGGCATCGACCTGCGAGCGCTGCACGTTGAAACTCAGGCAACCTGGCGTGCGCAACGAAGGCTCCAGCAAGTCGCGCAGGCGCATGCCGAGTTCTGCCGAGCGACCGTTGCTGGCGCGGATGAAAGCCAGGTGGGTGACCGGTTGAGTCTGGGTCATGAACGATCTCCTTGAAGCGGTGCGGACGGGATAACCAGGCAGCCAAGGTTAGGCGTTGCCCCGCGCGTGCCGTTAGGCCATTACTGCCGGCCGATTGCCTGATCCTGCACCACGGCAGGATCAGGCAATCGTCGTGCAGCTTTCGACTAGCGCCCGGCATTGCCCAAACCTATGCTGGCCCGGTCTGCCAAGGAAACCCCGCCATGACCCAGCCTCTTGACCCCTCGCTCGAACTTCAGCGCCAGGAACTGGCCGGCCTGATTCTGCGCCACGCCAGCGGCCCGCATGGCCCGGTATCGGCGGTCGAGGATCTGTACCTGTCCGCCTATCGCGAGAACGTGCGTTCGGTGCCGACCCTGGCGCAACCGGCGCTGTGCATCCTGGCCCAAGGCAGCAAGGCGCTGTTTCTGGGCGATGAGCAATATGCCTATGACCCGCTGCACTACATGGTGGTATCGGTAACGCTGCCGCTCAGTGGCGTGCGCCTGGACGCTACCCCGGAAAACCCGAGCCTGGGCCTGCGCCTGGACCTGGACGCGGCTGAAATCAGCCAACTGATTGCCGAAAACGGGCCGATGCTGGTGCCCAACCGGCCATCGGGGCGCGGCCTGTATGTAGAAAGGAGCGACCCGCAGTTGCTCGATGCGCTGCTGCGGCTGGTGCGTTTGCTGGATACGCCGCGCGATATCGCGATGCTGGCGCCGCTGTTTCGTCGCGAGATCCTTTACCGATTATTGCGAGGGCCGCAGGGCCATCGGCTGTATGAAATCGCCCTGGCCAACAGCCAGACGCACCGCGTTTGCCAAGCCATCGCCTGGCTCAACCAGCATTACCAGCAACCACTGCGTATCGAAGACCTGGCCCGCGAGGTGAACCTGAGCACTTCGACCCTGCACCACCGCTTCAAGGCGGTGACCTCGATGAGCCCGTTGCAGTACCAGAAGCAGCTGCGCCTGCAAGAAGCGCGGCGGCTGATGCTCAACGACGGGCTGGAGGCAGCGGTGGCGGCTTATCGGGTGGGCTACGAGAGCCCGTCGCAGTTCAGCCGTGAATACAGCCGACTGTACGGCGCGCCACCGCTGCGCGATGTGGCACGGCTGCGCGCCAGCGCCGGTTGAGCCTCTTGTGGCGAGCAGGCTTGCCCCGCGCAGGGCTGCAAAGCAGCCCTGAAACCCGCGCCGACAGCGCGTTAGAGACTACCGGCAAGCATTCAGCTCGTTACGGCCGCCTGCCATTGGTGTTGGTCGACCTGGATCAGGGTTGGCCGGCGCAGCCCCTGGGCGCGTTGCAACGCGGCCTGCAACTGCGCCACGTCGGCTACCTCCTCGGCAACTGCGCCCAGCGCGCGGGCGACGCCAATGAAGTCGGGGGTGTGGATGTCTACGCCCACCGGCTCGATGGCGCGGTTAAGCATGTACTTCTTGATTTCCTCATAGCCCTGATTGTTCCACAGCAGCACGATCAGCGGCACTTGGGCCTCGACCGCGCTGGCCAGCTCCGGCAGGGTGAACTGCAAGCCGCCGTCGCCAATCAGGCACACCACCGGGGCCTCGGCGCTGCCCAGCCAGGCACCAATGGCCGCCGGCAAGGCATAGCCCAACGTGCCGTAGCCGGTGGAGGCATTGAACCAGCGCCGGGGGGCAGGCATGTCCAGGGTCAGGTTGCCGGTGTAGACCGGTTGCGTCGAATCGCCCACCAGGATGGCCTCCGGCAGCGTGTGCAGGACCGCGTTCAGCAGGGCTGTCTGGCTCAAGGTCGCAGCATCCCAGGTCGCTGCATTGGCCTCCCGCAAGCGGGCGGCGCGCTGGCTGCCCCAGGCGCCCTGCCGCACAGGCTGCGAGTGGCCGTGCAGAGCCATCAGTAGAGCGTGTGCGGCTTGCTGGGCATCTGCAACCAGCGCCAGCGCAGGCAAGTAATTGCGTACCGTCTGGTCAGGGTCGATATCGACGCGCAACAGGCTGCCGGGGATGTCGAAACCACCCTTGAAGGTCACGTCGTAGTCGGTTTCTGCCAGCTCCGTACCGATGGCCAGCACCACATCGGCTTCGGCGACCAACTCGCGGGTAGCGGGCAAGGTCTGGGTCGAGCCGATCTGCAGCGGGTGGCTCGCCGGCAACAGGCCCTTGGCGTTGATGGTCAGCGCTACCGGCGCTTGCAGGTGCTCGGCCAACTGCGCAATTTCAGCGCCGGCATTCAGCGCACCGCCACCTGCCAGAATCAACGGTCGCTGCGCAGCAGCAAGGCACGCCGCCATCTGCGCGACCATGTGCGGCGCAGCACCGGCGCGAGCGGTACGCACCGGGCGTGCGGGCAACAGGTGGTCGGCAGGCTCCACCAGCACATCCAGCGGAATCTCGATATGCACCGGGCGCGGGCGGGCGCCGTCGAATACGGCGAACGCCCTGGCCAGCATCTGCGGCAGGTCAGCGGCGCTCATCAAGGTCTGGGAAAACGCAGCCACCCCCGCGACCAGCGCGGCCTGGTTGGGCAACTCGTGCAGCTTGCCGCGCCCGCCGCCCAGCTGGCTGCACGATTGCACGCTGGAGATCACCAGCATGGGGATGGAATCTGCATAGGCCTGGCCCATGGCGGTGGTGATGTTGGTCATGCCGGGGCCGGTGATGATGAAACACACACCCGGTTTGGCGCGGGTGCGCGAATAGCCATCAGCCATGAACCCGGCGCCCTGCTCGTGGCGCGGGGTGATATGGCGGATCGACGACCCCGCCAGCCCGCGATACAGCTCCACGGTATGCACACCAGGAATACCGAAGACATGCTCCACGCCATAGCCTTCGAGGAGTTTGACCAGCACTTCGCCACAGGTTGCCATTATCCAATACCCGATTCTTGTTGAAATCAGTCTTCATGGAAACAAGCCGCTGCTACCGCGACAATGCAAAAAAACACATACTCGCCATGTCCTCACATCATGGCTTACACCAATGTCCCGTCTGCCGCCGCTGCCTGCCCTGCACACCTTCCTGATCACCGCCCGGCACTGCAACTTCACCCGCGCGGCGGCGCAGTTGCACATCACCCAGGGCGCGGTCAGCCGCCAGATCGCCGCGCTGGAGGAGCAACTGGGTTACCCGTTATTTCTGCGCCAGGCGCGGGGGCTGGCGCTGACCCGCGAGGGCCAGGACTGGTTGCCCCGCGTGCAGCAGGTGTTTGCCCTGATCGAACAAGGCGTGCAGGAAGTGGGTGGGCGCAGCGCGACGTTGCAGCTCAAGGCGCCGACCTGTGTGATGCGCTGGCTGTTGCCACGCTTGATGGAGTGGCAGGCGCTGCGCCCGGACGTGCCGGTCGAGCTCACCACCACCGTGCAGCACGGTGTGGATTTTCGCCGTGAGGGCTTCGATGCCGCCGTCATCTATGGCGCGGTGCCCAATGCAGGCCAACAGGTCTGCAAGCTGTTCGATGAGCAACTGACACCGGTCTGTGCCCCGTCATTGCTCGACGGCCCGCTGCCGTTGCGCAAGTTGCAAGACCTGGCGCGGCACATGCTGCTTCACCCCTCGCGCGACGAGCATGACTGGCAGTTGTGGCTGCAAGCGGCGGGTGTCAACTTCGAGCTGCAAGGGCCGAGGCAGCATTTTGAAACCCTGGACATGGCGATGGCCATGGCTTCGCAAGGCACCGGCGTGGCGATAGGTGATTGGGCGCTGATCGGCGATGACCTGCGCAGTGGGCGGCTGTGCATGCCGTTTGCGCTGAAGGTGATGACGGGCAAAGGCTATTACCTGGTCAGCCCAGGCAAGGCCGTGGCGCCGGGGTTGGCGCAGTTGATGGCGTGGCTGCAGGCGCGCAGTGCCGGGGTGTAGCTGGCACCGGCTATGCCGGTTTTCGCGGGGCAAGCCCGCTCGCCACAAGGAGATATATCTGGCGGGAACAGGCTTGTACAAAACCATAGAATCTCCCACAGGATCTGGGCAAGGCCTCAATATTGCGACTATGCGCGATCTCTTTCGGAGCGGGCTTGCTTGGAATGCCCGCCCGCCGCGAATGGCCGCAACGCGGCCCCGGCTATGTGTGGCCCGGCTCAATACCCAACGGTAAACCGCGCCCGCGAATGCGCCGGCTTTTCCAGCTCATCAAGCAAAGCAATGGCGTAATCGGCAAAGGTGATCCAGCTTCGACCATCAGCGCCAATCAACAAGTGATCCTTGCCCAGCACATAGCCCCCGCTGCGTTCACCTTCGACAAACTCTGCCGACGGCGAGAGAAAGGTCCAGTCCAGCGCCGGCTCCTGGCGCAGCGTCTCGAGAAACTGCGCCCCGGCGGTGGCTTCGGCTTTATAAGCCTCGGGGAAATCCGGACTGTCGATCACCCGCTGCCCCGACGGCAGCAACAGGCTACCGGCGCCGCCCACCACCAGCAGGCGCTTGACGCCGGCACGCTTGACCGGCTCGATGATGGCCTGCGGCGCAAGGGTGGCAAAATGCGCGGCGCTCAATACGGCGTCAGTACCGGCAATGGCCGCTTGCAGCGCCGCGCTGTCCTTGGCGTCCAGCGCCTTCACGGTTACGCCTTCGCGCCCCTGCAACACCGAGGGGTCGCGGGCGATGGCCACGACACTGTGGCCACGGCGCAGCGCTTCTTCCAGCAGTTGGCTGCCAGCACGCCCGGTGGCGCCGATAATTGCGATCTTGCTCATGGGAGATACTCCGTCAGGTGAATAGGGGTTACCACTTCATTTCGCCCTTGGCGACCTTGGCGCTCAGCTCAAGCGAGCTCTCGTCGGCAAGGCCCGGGTAGCGCTGCTTCATCGCTGCGATCAGCTCGGCGGCGTTGGCCGCCTTGGCAGCCTCTGCGTCAAAGGCGCGGATGTAATCGGCGGTGAAACGCACCGCCTGCACATTGCGGCTGCTGTCACCCAGGTAGTGGCCGGGGATCACCGTGCGCGGCTGCAGGCGCTCGATAGCGGCCAGGGTGGCGAGCCAATCGGCATGCGACTGGGCACTTTGCGTATCGGCCATCCACACATGAATATGCTCGGACACCACCACGCCACCGACCACGGCTTTGATGGAGGGAATCCAGACAACACTGCGTTCAGGCTGCGGGCCATCCAGCCCGACCACCTCCAGAGCCTTGCCTTCCAGCTCCAGCCGATTGCCTTCCAGTACCGCAGGCAGCAGCAGTTTTGCCGGGCGGTCGGTCCCCATCTGCGGGCCCCAGTACGCCAGCTTGGCGTCCATGGTCTGGCGAATGTGGGCAACGGTTGCCGCCGAGGCGACCACACGGGCCTGGGGGAAGGCCTGGGTGATGGTATCCAGGCCGAAGTAATAGTCCGGGTCGCCATGGCTTATATAAATAGTGGTCAAGCGCTTGCCGCTGGCGCGCAGGCGTTGCACCAGCTGGGCGGCCTGGGCCTTGCCGAACTGGGCGTCGATCAGGATGGCGTCATGCTGGCCACTGACCACCACCGAGCTGACCGGGAAGATGGCCTCGCTGCCAGGGTTGTAGACGTCCAGCGACAGCGGCTCGGCGGCAACGGCAACGGGGCCGGTGAGCAGCACACTGGCCAGCAACAGCCCGCGCAGCGGAGTGAATAGAGACATGGGCGGTTCCAGTAACGATGCGAAGAACCACAGCTTAGTTGCCCGATCCGATACAAAAAATGCGATGCTTCGACATAGTTTATTTCTGAAATCGGGCAAATCATGGACCGGCTCAACGCCATGCGCGTGTTTGTCAGCGTCGTCGACCTCGGCAGCCAGTCGGCGGCGGCCGATCATCTGGGGCTTTCACGGCCCGTGGTCTCGCGCTATCTGGCAGAACTTGAGGACTGGGTGGGCGCGCGGCTGATGCAGCGCACCACCCGCAAACTCAGCCTGACCGCCGCAGGCCAGGAAACCCTGCCCCGGTGCCGGCAGATGCTCGCGCTGGCAGGCGACCTGCAAGACGCCGTGCGCCAGCCCGACGATGCGCCACGCGGCGAGCTGCGCATCAGTGTCAGCACCTCATTCGGCCAGGCCCAGTTGGTGGATGCGCTGGCGGCCTACATCAAGCGCTACCCAGGGGTGAAGGTGGAGCTACAGATGCTCGATCGCACGGTCAACCTGGTGGATGAGCGCATCGACCTGGCTATTCGAACCAGCAGCGACATCGACCCCAGCCTGATAGCCCGGCGCCTGAGCGTATGCCGCTCGGTGATATGCGCAAGCCCGGCCTACCTCGATGAACATGGCACGCCGCAGCAGGTGGCGGACCTTGCCCTGCACAACTGCCTGACCCACGCCTATTTCGGCCATAACCTGTGGCATTTCGAGGTGCAGGGTGTGGAACTTGCGGTACCGGTGCAGGGCAACATCAGCGCGAACGAGGCGATGACCTTGCAGCGTGCGGCGCTGGCTGGGGTGGGTATTGCCATGCTGCCCAGTTACCAGGCCGCCAGTGCCATTCGCAGCGGCGAGCTTGTGCGCTTGCTACCTGGTGCCCGGCCGCGAGAGCTGACCTTGAGTGCGGTGTACACCTCACGCAAGCACATGCCCGCAAGCCTGCGCAGCATGGTGGATTTTCTGGTGGAGCGGTTTGCCGGGGAGCCGGAGTGGGATCGGGGGTTGGGGATATAGCCGGTGTTTCAGGGCAAGCCTGTCCCGGCCTCATCGCAGGCTGTCGCCAGCTCCCACAGGGGCCTCAGCCAGACATCAATATCGCAGCCTGACGCGGCCTCTGTGGGAGATTCTATGGTTTCAGGCAAGTCGCTTTTGATTGTGTAGGAGCGGCCTTGTGTCGCGAAAGGGCTGCGAAGCGGCCCCAGGATTTGTGCCTCATGCAGATTCGTCGGGGCTGCTACGCAGCCCTTTCGCGACACGAGGCCGCTCCTACAGACATCGCGCACCGCCCCAACACCAGGCCTGGCCCAGATTCCTGTGGGAGCTGGCGACAGCCTGCGATGAGGCCCGAGCGGGGGCTACCGAGAACGGCTCAGCCACCCAGGGCCAGGTGAGGCGCTTACTCCTCGACGCTCATGTATTCCTTGGCCCAGCGGATGTAGTCCTCAGGCTGGGTATAGGTATGCGAAAGCTCGGTAGCGCTGAGGTTTTCCGACTTGTTCTGCTGGCCGCGCTGCAGGCGCAGGCAGTCGTAGGTGGCTTTGATCGCTGCAAAGTAAGCGGCGTGGCCGTCGACCACGATACGCACGCCAAGCCGCGCCAGGCGCTCGTCGTCGCGCAGGTTCGGGTTGCCGTAGGTCACCAGCATCAGCGGCACGGTCAGGTGCTCGGCGATCTGTTCGAGGTGATCGAAGTCCTTCACACCCACCATGCAGATACCATCAGCCCCGGCCTTCTGGTAGCTCTGCGTGCGCACGATGATTTCTTCGGTGGTGAGCACGCCTGCGTTGGTCCGGGCAATAATGGCCAGCGAAGCGTCAACCCGCGCCTCCAGGGCTGCACGGATCTTGCCCACGCCTTCGTCCACCGAAATCAGGTCAGTGGATTTGCGCCCGAACTGGGCCGGCAGCAAGGTATCTTCGATGGTCAGCGCCGCAACGCCTGCGCGCTCCAGTTCAACCACCGTGCGCATCACGTTCAGGGCATTGCCGTAACCGTGATCGGCATCGGCGAGTACCGGCAACTGCGCGACGCGGCCGATGCGGGTGGCCTGCTCGACGAACTCGCTCAGGGTAATCAGGGCAAAGTCCGGAGCGGCCAGCACCTGCAAGGAGGCGACCGAGCCGCCGAGGATGCCAACTTCAAAACCCAGGTCGGCGGCGATGCGCGCGGACATGGGGTCAAACACCGACGCGGTGTGATAGCACGAACCTGACGCAAGCAGCTCGCGGAAGGCAAAACGCAGATCTTGGTGGGAAGCCTTGGGCATGATCACTCCGCTTGTAATAAGAAATGTTGAACGGCTGACAACCGACCCCTGTACCGGGTCTACCTGACTGTTCCAACCGTCGCCATCAGGGCGGTCATGCTCGACATGCAGGCAGAGGAATAGAAGGTGTGGACTTACTGCAACGCGAAACCCTGCGACAAATGGTTGCACCAAGTCGGTGCAGCCCGCGGATTTCAGCCTCTGCGGCCCTCGCACGATATCATGCTGCCATGCAGGTAATGACCAATGCGCTAATGCCGATCTTGCATAGGGGATGCACGTACTACATAGGTAGCTACCTAAGTCAGGGTACAATCGGCGCATTACAAACTGACTGATCGCGCCAAGAAGCCCGCGATTGCAACCGTGAAGGTATGCCGTGACTGCCGCCCTGCCCCCCAACGCCTTGCGCAGTGTATTGACCGCCCTGATGCTGGCGATCTTCCTTGGCGCCCTCGACCAGACCATCGTTGCCGTGTCGATGCCAGCCATTTCCGCCCAGTTCAACGATGTCGGGCTGCTGGCCTGGGTCATCTCCGGCTATATGGTGGCCATGACCATCGCCGTGCCGATCTACGGCAAGCTCGGCGACCTGTATGGCCGCCGGCGCATGATCCTGACCGGTACCGCGCTGTTCACCCTGGCCTCCATCGGCTGCGCCCTGGCCCAGGACATGCCGCAACTGGTACTGGCGCGGGTGCTGCAAGGCATAGGTGCAGGCGGCATGGTCTCGGTCAGCCAGGCGATCATCGGCGACTTCGTGCCGCCCCGCGAGCGGGGCCGCTACCAAGGCTATTTCAGCAGCATGTATGCCTTGGCCAGCGTAGCTGGGCCGGTGCTGGGCGGCTGGCTGACCGAGTACCTGTCGTGGCGCTGGGTGTTCTGGATCAACCTGCCGCTCGGCGTGGTGGCGCTGTGGGTGATCCACCGCGCCCTGGCGGGCATCCCGGTCAAACACCGCCAGGCGCAGGTGGATTATACCGGCGCGGTGTTGATGATCATCGGCCTGGGCAGCTTGCTGCTGGGCATCACCTTGGTCGGCCAAGGCCACGCCTGGCTGTCGCAGCCGGTGCTGGCACTGATGGGCGCGGCGCTGCTCGGGCTGCTGGTGTTCATCGCCCATGAGCGGCGCTGCCGCGAGCCGTTGCTGCCGATGAGCCTGTTCGGCAACCGCGTGGCAGTGCTGTGCTGGGGGGTGATTTTCTTTGCCAGCTTCCAGTCCATTTCGCTGACCATGCTGATGCCGCTGCGCTACCAGAGCATCACCGGTGCCGGCGCCGACGCGGCGGCGTTGCACCTGCTGCCACTGGCCATGGGCCTGCCGCTGGGCGCGTTCACCGGCGGGCGCATGACCAGCCGCACCGGGCGCTACAAACCGCAGATTCTGGCCGGCGCCGTGCTGATGCCCATGGCGATTGCTGCCATGGCCATGACGCCGCCGCAGTCGGCGCTGCTCAGCGGCTTGTTCATGTTGTTGGCGGGGGTTGCCTGCGGGCTGCAGTTTCCGACCTCGCTGGTGGGCACCCAGAGCGCGGTCGAAGCGAAGGATATTGGTGTGGCGACCAGCACCACCAACCTGTTCCGCTCACTGGGCGGGGCGATGGGCGTGGCGTGCATGTCCAGCCTGTTGCTGGGGCTGCTGCACAGCGGCGGCCTGGACGTGATTGGCAACCCATTGCTGGGTAGCCTCAAGGCCGGGCAGGCAGACCTGCTGGCCCAGGGCCGCTTGCTGGAGACCTTCCGCCATCTGCTGCTGGGCAGCGCCGGGGTTGCCCTGCTGGGCCTGCTGGCGGCGCTGGCGCTGCCGGATAAACAACTACGCGGGCACTGAAGCCGCCCGCCAACCGGTAAAGACGGGCTTAATCTTGCGTTAACGCACCAAGGGCAACACTTGCTCACAAACCTTCACAAAGTGCTATTTGCGTAGTGCCGGGCTCAAGCGCAGCATATCCAGCCCGGCGTCGACCCACTTTTCAGCATCGCGCAGCAGTTCGAAGCTGTCCGGCAGCAGCAGCCAGCGCCCGATCAACCCGTCGATATAGGCAAACATCGCAACGGCCGCGCGGTCGCAATCAAGGTCGGCCGGCAGCTGTTCGCGGCGTACCGAATTTTTCATCGCCAAGGCTATGCCTTCATGGCAGTCGAGCACGGCACTCTGGCGCTGCAGGCGAATCTCACACATGTCATCGGTGAACTCGCACTTATGGTGCAGGATTTCATTGATCCGCCGGGTCCGGGCGTTGAGTACCAGGTCGCTGAACACTTGCAGCAGCAGCTTGCGCATACAGCCAAGCGGGTCCAGTTCGTCTTCGCTTTCACTGGCGCGCGCCAAGTGGTCATGGGTTTCGTGCAGGCTGTCGAGCAGCGCCTGCACCAAGTCCGCCTTGTTGCTGAAATGCCAGTAGATGGCGCCGCGGGTCACCCCGGCCAGCTCGGCAATGTCGGTGAGAGTGGTGCGCGCAACCCCGCGCTTGTAGAACGCCTTCTCCGCCGCCTCGATAATCTGGGCGCGGGTTTCCTGGGCTTCTTCTTTGGTTCGACGGACCATGGCAGCACAACCTCATCATGCCCTGCGCAGTTGGCAGGCGGAATTCAACCCGGAGCTGCCTCTTCAGGGCGTCCGCCGGTAACAATTATTTACCACCTGACCGCTAGAAAGGGCCGGTTGGTAGTATTTACAAACAACCATGAATGTAAGTATATTCCTTAGCAAGCTATTAATCCAACTGATAGCATTTTTCTGACAGAACACTTCATCTATTCTTGAGCTCCCCCGCTCCTGCGACCCGAGGATCCTCATGCAACTCAAGCCAGCTGTTACCGCTCTGGTTTCCGCCATCGCCCTGGCCACACTGCTCAGCGGCTGTAAGAAAGAAGAGGCGCCGCCCGCGGCGCAGGCTCCTCAGGTCGGCGTCGTCACCCTGCAACCCCAAGCCTTCACCCTTACCTCGGAACTGCCGGGGCGTACTACCGCCTTCCGCGTGGCCGAGGTTCGCCCGCAGGTCAACGGCATCATTCTCAAGCGCCTGTTCAAGGAAGGCAGCGAAGTGAAGGAAGGGCAGCAGCTCTACCAGATCGACCCTGCCGTCTACGAGGCAACCCTGGCCAACGCCCAGGCCAACCTGCAAGCCACCCGCTCGCTGGCCGAACGCTACAAGCAGTTGATCGATGAGCAAGCCGTTTCCAAACAGGAATACGACGACGCCAACGCCAAACGATTGCAGGCCGAGGCTTCGCTCAAGAGCGCGCAGATCGACCTGCGCTACACCAAGGTGCTGGCCCCGATCAGTGGCCGTATCGGCCGCTCCGCCTTTACCGAAGGTGCCTTGGTGAGCAATGGCCAGACCAACGCCATGGCTACCATCCAGCAACTCGACCCGATCTACGTCGACGTGACCCAGTCCACCGCCGAGCTGCTCAAGCTGCGCCGTGACCTGGAAAGCGGCCAATTGCAGAAGGCCGGCGAAAACGCCGCCCAGGTGCAACTGGTGCTCGAAGACGGCAGCCTGTTCAAGCAACAGGGCCGCCTGGAGTTCTCTGAAGTTGCCGTCGACGAAACCACCGGTTCCGTGACCCTGCGTGCGATCTTCCCGAACCCAGAGCACACCTTGCTGCCAGGCATGTTCGTCCACGCGCGGCTCAAAGCTGGGGTCAACGCCAACGCCATCCTGGCCCCGCAACAAGGTGTGACCCGCGACCTCAAAGGCGCGCCTACCGCCCTGGTGGTCGGCCCGGACAACAAGGTCGAACTGCGTCAGCTCAAGGCCAGCCGTACCCTGGGCACAGATTGGCTGATCGAAGACGGCCTCAAGGCCGGCGACCGCCTTATCACCGAAGGCCTGCAATACGTGCGCCCAGGGGTCGAGGTCAAGGTCAGCGAAGCCACCAACGTCAAGAAGCCGGGCAGCCCTGATCAGGCGGGCGCCGCGAAAGCCGACGCCAAAGCGGAGTAAACCATGTCGAAGTTCTTTATTGATCGCCCGATCTTCGCCTGGGTGATCGCCTTGGTGATCATGCTGGTCGGGGCGCTGTCGATCCTGAAGTTGCCGATCAACCAGTACCCCAGCATTGCGCCGCCGGCCATCGCCATCGCCGTATCCTACCCGGGCGCCTCGGCGCAGACCGTGCAGGACACCGTGGTGCAGGTCATCGAGCAGCAGCTCAACGGTATCGACAACCTGCGTTATGTATCGTCCGAGAGCAACTCCGACGGCAGCATGACCATCACCGCCACCTTCGAGCAGGGCACCAACCCTGATACCGCGCAGGTGCAGGTGCAGAACAAGCTGAACCTGGCCACCCCGCTGCTGCCGCAAGAAGTGCAGCAGCAAGGCATCCGGGTCACCAAGGCGGTTAAAAACTTCCTGATGGTGATCGGCCTGGTGTCCGAAGACGGCAGCATGACCAAGGACGACCTGGCCAACTACATCGTCTCCAACATGCAGGACTCGATCTCGCGTACGGCCGGTGTCGGTGACTTCCAGGTGTTCGGTGCCCAGTACGCCATGCGTATCTGGCTGGATCCGGCCAAGCTGAACAAGTTCCAGCTCACCCCGGTCGACGTCAAGACCGCCGTGGCCGCGCAGAACGTGCAGGTGTCGTCCGGCCAGCTCGGCGGTTTGCCGGCCATGCCTGGCACCCAGCTCAACGCCACGATCATCGGCAAGACCCGCCTGCAAACTGCCGAGCAGTTCCAGAACATCCTGCTCAAGGTCAACAAGGATGGCTCGCAGGTGCGCCTGCGTGATGTCGCCGACGTTGCCCTGGGTGGTGAAAACTACTCGGTCAGCGCTCAGTTCAACGGCAAGCCCGCCTCGGGCCTGGCGGTAAAACTGGCCACCGGCGCCAACGCCCTGGACACCGCCAAGGCGCTGCGCACCACCATCAGCGACCTCGAACCGTTCTTCCCGCCAGGGGTGAAAGCGGTATTCCCGTATGACACCACGCCGGTTGTCACCGAATCGATCAGCGGGGTCATCCACACCCTGATCGAGGCCGTGGTGCTGGTGTTCCTGGTGATGTACCTGTTCCTGCAGAACTTCCGCGCCACCGTCATCACCACCATGACCGTACCTGTGGTATTGCTGGGTACCTTCG
Organism: Pseudomonas farsensis; assembly: GCF_014268805.2. Lineage (GTDB taxonomy): Bacteria > Pseudomonadota > Gammaproteobacteria > Pseudomonadales > Pseudomonadaceae > Aquipseudomonas > Aquipseudomonas farsensis. The sequence goes on along the minus strand of NZ_JABWRF020000001.1, from coordinate 510,977 downwards.
GCATCCTGGCGGCCGCAGGCTTCAGTATCAACACCCTGACCATGTTCGCCATGGTGCTGGCCATCGGTCTGTTGGTGGACGATGCCATCGTCGTGGTGGAGAACGTCGAGCGGGTAATGTCCGAGGAGGGGCTGCCACCCAAGGAGGCCACCAAGCGCTCCATGGCCCAGATCCAGGGCGCCCTGGTGGGTATTGCGCTGGTGCTGTCGGCGGTACTGCTGCCAATGGCGTTCTTCGGCGGCTCCACCGGCGTGATCTACCGCCAGTTCTCGATCACCATCGTCTCGGCCATGGGCCTGTCGGTGCTGGTAGCACTGGTGTTCACCCCGGCCCTGTGCGCAACCATGCTCAAGCCTGTGAAGAAGGGCGAGCACCATGTCGCCAAGCGTGGTTTCTTCGGCTGGTTCAACCGCAGCTTCGACAAGACCGTGGTCGGCTACGAGCGCAGCGTCGGGACCATCCTGCGCAACAAGGCGCCGTTCCTGCTGGCCTATGCGCTTATCGTGGTAGGCATGATCTGGCTGTTCATGCGCATCCCGACCGCCTTCCTGCCCGAAGAAGACCAAGGCGTACTGTTCGCCCAGGTGCAGACCCCGGCAGGCTCCAGTGCCGAACGCACCCAGGTCGTGGTCGACCAGATGCGTGAATACCTGCTCAAGGATGAAGCCGACACCGTGTCGTCGGTGTTTACCGTCAACGGCTTCAACTTCGCAGGCCGTGGGCAGAGCTCGGGCATGGCGTTCATCATGCTCAAGCCGTGGGGCGAGCGCTCCAAGGAAAACAGCGTGTTCGGCCTGGCCCAACGCGCCCAGCAGCACTTCTTCACCTTCCGTGACGCCATGGTGTTCGCCTTCGCGCCACCTGCGGTCCTGGAGCTGGGTAACGCCAGTGGCTTCGACGTGTTCCTGCAGGACCGCGGCGGTGTCGGCCACGAAAAACTGATGGAAGCGCGCAACCAGTTCCTCGGCCTTGCAGCGCAGAGCAAGATCCTCGCCGGTGTGCGCCCGAACGGCCTGAACGATGAGCCGCAGTACCAGCTGACCATTGATGACGAACGTGCCAGCGCTCTGGGCGTGACCATTTCCGACATCAACAACACCCTGTCGATTGCCCTGGGTGCCAGCTACGTCAACGACTTCATCGACCGTGGTCGGGTCAAGAAGGTCTACATTCAGGGTGAAGCCAATTCGCGGATGAGCCCGGAAGACCTGCAGAAGTGGTACGTGCGCAACAGCGCTGGCGAAATGGTGCCGTTCTCCTCCTTCGCCAAAGGTGAATGGAGCTACGGCTCGCCGAAGCTTTCGCGCTACAACGGCGTTGAGGCGATGGAAATTCTCGGTGCCCCGGCCCCTGGCTACAGCACCGGTGAAGCCATGGCCGAAGTCGAGCGCATCGCCGGCGAACTACCGGACGGCATCGGCTTCTCCTGGACCGGCATGTCCTACGAGGAAAAACTCTCCGGCTCGCAAATGCCGGCGCTGTTCGCCCTCTCGATCCTGTTCGTGTTCCTGTGCCTGGCGGCGCTGTACGAAAGCTGGTCGATCCCGATCGCCGTGGTGCTGGTAGTACCGCTGGGTATCATCGGTGCGCTGATTGCAGCCAGCATGCGCGGGCTGTCCAACGACGTGTACTTCCTGGTCGGCCTGTTGACCACCATCGGCCTTGCGGCGAAAAACGCCATCCTGATCGTCGAGTTCGCCAAGGAATTGCACGAGCAGGGCCGCAGCCTGTATGACGCAGCCATCGAGGCCTGCCGCATGCGTCTGCGCCCGATCATCATGACCTCGCTGGCGTTCATCCTCGGCGTGGTACCGTTGACCATCGCCAGCGGCGCCGGCGCCGGTAGCCAGCACGCCATCGGTACCGGTGTGATCGGCGGCATGATCAGTGCAACCGTGCTGGCCATCTTCTGGGTACCACTGTTCTTCGTCGCCGTGTCGTCGCTGTTCGGCAGCAAAAAGCCAGAAACGGACGCCACTCCTCAAACCCCACGTATCGAGGCTGGGCAATGACCAAGTCTTTGTTGTCCCTGGCGGTCACCGCCTTCATTCTCGGCGGCTGCTCGCTGATCCCCGACTACCAGACGCCGGAAGCGCCGGTGGCTGCGCAGTGGCCGCAAGGCCCTGCGTACTCGCCGACCGAGAGCGCCAACGTGGCCGCCGCCGAGCAAGGCTGGCGCCAGTTCTTCCACGACCCGGCGCTGCAGCAGTTGATCCAGGCGTCGCTGGAAAACAACCGCGACCTGCGCGTTGCCGCGTTGAACATCGACGCCTACCGCGCCCAGTACCGCATCCAGCGCGCCGACCTGTTCCCGGCGGTTTCGGCCACTGGCAGCGGCAGCCGTCAGCGCGTTCCGGCGGACCTTTCGCAAACCGGTGAAGCCAACATCACCAGCCAGTACTCGGCCACGCTTGGCGTCAGCGCCTACGAGCTGGACCTCTTTGGCCGTGTGCGCAGCCTGTCGCAACAGGCGCTGGAAACCTACCTGTCCAGCGAGCAGGCGCGCCGCTCCACGCAGATCAGCCTGGTGGCCAGCGTTGCCAACGCCTACTACACCTGGCAGGCCGACCAGGCCCTGCTGAAGCTGACCGAAGACACGCTGAAAACCTACGAAGAGAGCTACAACCTGACCCGCCGCAGCAATGAGGTGGGGGTAGCCTCGGCGCTGGACCTGAGCCAGGCGCGCACCGCCGTCGAAGGCGCGCGGGTCAAGCATGCGCAGTATCAGCGCCTGGTCGCCCAGGACCTGAACAGCCTGACCGTGCTGGTCGGTACCGGCGTTGGCAACCTGCCAGCCCCGCTTAAGCTTGATGCCGACCAACTGGCCGAAGTGCCGGCTGGCTTGCCGTCCGACGTGCTGCAGCGGCGCCCTGACATCCAGGAAGCCGAGCACCTGCTCAAGGCGGCCAATGCCAACATCGGCGCGGCGCGTGCGGCGTTCTTCCCAAGCATCAGCCTGACCGCCAATGCCGGTACCCTGAGCCCGGACATGGGTGGGCTGTTCAAGGGCGGCTCCGGCACCTGGCTGTTCCAGCCGCAGATCAACCTGCCGATTTTCAACGCCGGTAGCCTGAAGGCCAGCCTGGATTACTCGAAAATCCAGAAAGACATCAACGTTGCCCGGTACGAAAAAACCATCCAGACGGCCTTCCAGGAAGTCGCCGATGGCCTGGCCGCGCGCAAGACGTTCGAAGAGCAGTTGCAGGCCCAGCGTGACCTGGTGGCCGCCAACCAGGACTACTACCGCCTGGCCGAGCGCCGCTACCGCATCGGTATCGACAGCAACCTGACCTTCCTCGACGCCCAGCGCAACCTGTTCAGCGCCCAGCAGTCGCTGATCAGCGACCGGCTGTCGCAGCTGGTCAGCGAGGTCAACCTGTACAAGGCCCTCGGCGGCGGCTGGTACGAGCAGACCCAGCAGCAGGCTTCGGTGCAAGCACCACGAGGCTGACCGTAGCCGGCAACATCGAGCCCACCCTTGCGGTGGGCTTTTTTGTGGTAGCCGCATCGCGGGGCAAGCCCGCTCCCACGCCCCGGGGACGCCGAGATAAGCGCGTGGGAGCGGACTTGCCCCGCGATAGCCTGCACACGGCCCCCCCAAACTAACCACCGCGAACATTTCGTTCGATAATCGCCCCGTTCCGCTTGCGACGAATTGCCTCGCCCTGCCCTCGCCACGCACCATCGCTCACGCAACGTTGCACAAGCTCTCAACAAGATGCCCAGCCCGCGGCCCGCACCCGCAGCGCCGAGGCTCACCCAATAAAAACAAGAGATCCACGACAGATGAGCACTTTGCCCCCTGCACGCCAGCTGCTGCCCGGCCTGTTGGCCATGTCCTGCGCCCTGCCCGCCTTCGCCGCAGAAAGCGGTTTTTTCGAAGACGCCAAGGCCACCCTCAACCTGCGCAATTTCTACATCAACCGCAACTTCGTCGACCCAGCCAACGCCCAGGGCAAAGCCGAAGAGTGGACCCAGAGCTTCATCCTCGACGCCCGTTCAGGCTTCACCCAGGGCACCGTCGGCTTCGGCGTGGATGTGCTCGGGCTGTACTCGGTCAAGCTCGATGGCGGCAAAGGCACGGCAAATACCAACCTGCTCCCGGTGCATGATGACGGGCGCCCCGCCGATGACTTCGGGCGCCTGGGCGTGGCATTCAAGGCGCGCCTGTCGCAGACCGAACTGAAAGTCGGCGAGTGGATGCCGGTGCTGCCGATCCTGCGCTCGGATGATGGCCGCTCGTTGCCGCAGACCTTCCGCGGCGGCCAGGTAACCTCCAAGGAAATCGACGGGCTGACCGTTTACGCCGGCCAGTTCCGCGGCAACAGCCCGCGCAACGACGCCAGCATGGAAGACATGTTCATGCAGGGCCGCCCTGCTGCCACTTCCGACCGTTTCAACTTCGCAGGCGGCGAATACACCTTCAACGACAAGCGTACCCTGGTCGGCCTGTGGGATGCGCAGCTCAAGGACATCTACCGCCAGCAGTACCTAAACGTGGTCCACAGCCAGCCTCTGGGTGACTGGACCTTGGGCGCCAACCTGGGTTACTTCATCGGCAAGGAAGACGGCAGCGAACGCGCAGGCGAACTGGACAACCGCACCGCATCGGCATTGCTGTCGGCGCGCTACAAAGGCCACACGTTCTATGCAGGGTTGCAGAAGGTCAGTGGCGATGACGGCTGGATGCGCGTCAACGGCACCAGCGGCGGCACCCTGGCCAACGACAGCTACAACGCCAGTTTCGAAAGTGCCAAGGAGCGCTCCTGGCAGCTTCGTCACGACTTCAACTTCGCAAGCGTCGGTGTGCCGGGGCTGACCCTGATGAACCGCTACATCAAGGGCGACAACGTGCACACCGCCACCGTCGACGATGGCAAGGAATGGGCCCGGGAAAGCGAACTTGCCTACGTCATCCAGTCCGGCACCTTCAAGGACCTGTCGCTGAAGTGGCGCAACTCGACCATGCGCCGGGACTTCAGCACCAATTCGTTCGATGAAAACCGGGTCATTGTGAGCTACCCGCTAAGCCTGTTGTGATACCCCCTGCTCCCACGCAATGGACTGCCCCCAAAAAGTTGCACACCCATCCAGTTTCTTTGGGGGCAGCCCACAACGTGGGAGCGGGCTTGCCCCGCGATAGGGTCAGCAGCCCTCCTAAAGAACCAAAAGACCTATACAAATCAAATAACATTCTTTGACGCTATAAGTAACAAAAGCTAAAACCGAGCCCTGATCCCCGCACCAGAGCCCGAGCATGGACCTCCGCCAACTGCGCTATTTCATCGCCCTCACCGAGTACCGCAGTTTTGTCCGAGGCGCCGAAGCCATGGGCATTACCCAACCCGCCTTCAGCCGCGCCATCCAGAACCTGGAAAACACCCTCGGCTGCACCTTGATCGAACGCGGCAACAAGGCCCTGCCGCCGACCCCGGAAGGGCACATGGTGCTGCAGCACGCCCGCCGGCTGGTGCAAGGCGCAGCGCAACTGAACAACGATGTGCTGCAGATGACCAAGCTCGATGCCGGCGAACTGCGTTTCGGCTGCGGCCCGGCGCTGGCCGTACACCTGGTGCCCGACGCGCTACAGCACCTGCTGACCAGCCACCCCGGCATCCACAGCGAATTGCTGGTGGACAACGCCGAGCGCCTCGGCCAGGCGCTGCGCCGCGAGCAGATCGAGTTTTTCGTCGACGATGTACGCCCATTCGAGGCCGACCCCAACTTCCACACCGCGCAGTTGAAACCGCGCCCTGGCCTGTTCTTCTGCCGTAGCGGGCACCCACTGCTGGCCAAGGACAGCCTGTCGACCAATGACCTGTTCCGCTACCCACTGGCCTGTGCGCAGCTTGCGCCCGGCGTGCGCAAGCGCCTGGCCAACCTCAGCGGGCGCAACGACTTCACCCCGCACCTGCAAACCGAGCACCTGGCAGTGCTGCGCAGTGTGGTGCTGGCCAGCGATGCGATTGGCACGGCCAGTGAAGAAGCGGTGGCCGCTGACCTTGCCACCGGGCGCCTGGTGCGGCTGCACTGGCGCAACCTGCCCCCGGCGCTGGACGTGCTGAGCGTGCGCTGCGGCGTGGTCAGCCGCAGCGGTTACCGGCTATCGCCAGCAGCGCGGGCGATGATCGAAACCCTGATGGCGCTGGATGCCTCGCCCAAAGTTGCCGCCATTCGCTGAACTGATGATGGTGGTGATGGCGGGCTATGCTCAGCTATATCGAGTGATGGGGTGGCGGTGCAGGCCACACAACGCCAGCAGGGAGGAACAACAATGAAAACCCTCGTCGAACACCTGAGCCAGTACGCGGGTTATCACCGCGACCCGCGCAACATCGCCACGCATTTTGTCGGGATTCCGCTGATCGTGCTGGCGGTGGCCATCCTGCTGTCACGGCCGGGGTGGGAGGTGGCGGGTGTCTGGCTGTCACCGGCGCTGCTACTGGCCGGCGCTTCGGTGTGGTTCTACCTGCGCCTGGACCTGCGCTTCGGGCTGCTGATGGCGTTGCTGCTGGGGCTGTGCCTGTGGGCCGGGCAAGCGCTGGCGGTGCAGGCCACCGGCCTGTGGTTGAGCGCCGGGCTGGGGGCGTTCGTGGTGGGCTGGATCATCCAGTTCGTGGGGCACTGGTATGAAGGGCGCAAGCCGGCATTCGTCGACGATGTCAGCGGGCTGATCATCGGGCCACTGTTCGTGGTAGCAGAGCTGGCCTTCATGGCCGGGCTATGTGGCGAATTGAAGCGGGCCGTGGAGGCCAAAGCGGGGCCTGTGGCGCTGCGGCACAAAGCAGTGGTGTGATGGGCGGGCCTGTTCTGGCCCCATCGCAGGCTGTCGCCAGCTCCCACGCAGGTCCTGCCCAACCACAACATTGCTGGTCGGCCCCAAACCTGTGGGAAATGATTGACAGTTGTGGCGAGCGGGCTTGCCCCGCGTTGGGCTGCGCAGCAGCCCCGAAAACCCAAGGGTAATCCTCAGGGCTGCTGCGCAGCCCAACGCGGGGCAAGCCCGCTCGCCACAAGGAAACTCGCCACACTTACTGACGCGACTCAACCCCAAGCTCATCCCACACCGACTCCGCCAGGTGGAACGTGGCATTGGCCGCCGGAATGCCGCAATAGATCGCGCTCTGCATCAGCACTTCCTTGATCTCCTCACGGGTCACGCCATTGCTGGCCGCCGCGCGCAGGTGCAGCCTGAGCTCATCAGTGCGGTTCATGCCGATCAACATGGCGATGGTGATCAGGCTGCGGGTATGCCGGGGCAACCCCGGGCGCGTCCAGATATCACCCCAGGCGTGGCGGGTGATCATCTCCTGGAACTCGCCATTGAAGTCGTTGAGCTTCTCCAGGCTGCGGTCTACGTGGGCGTCGCCCAGCACCGCGCGGCGTACCTGCATGCCGGCGTCGTAACGTTGTTTCTCATCCATGGCGAACTCCTTAGCGGGCCAGCAGAAAATCGAGAACACGCGCGGTGAAGGCGTTGCCCATCTCGACATTGGAAAGATGCGCCGCCGGGAACTCGGCATAGGTGGCACCGACGATGCCCGCCTGCATGAAACGGCCATGTTCCGGGGTGGTCACCAGGTCTGCGCTACCGGCAACGATCAACGTCGGCACCTGGATACGCCCCAGTTGCTCACGGAAATCGGCATCACGCACCGCCGCGCAATTGGCGGCATAGCCCTCGGGGCTGGTCTGCGCCAGCATCTGGCAAATGCGCTGGGTTTCGGCCGGCTGCTGGTCGACGAAGGCCGGGGTGAACCAACGGGCAATGGCGCCGTCGCGCAGGCCTTGCATGGCCTGCTGGCCGCCGCTGAGCACCGTTTCGATGCGCGGGTTCCACACCTCGTCGCTGCCAATCTTCGCCGCCGTGTTGCACAGCGTCAGGCTGTGCAGGCGCTGGCCGGCATTGATGCCCAACCACTGGCCAATCAGCCCGCCCATCGACAACCCGACAAAATGCACGTGCTGGATGCCCAACGCATCCAGCAGCGCCAGCACATCACGGCCCAGTTGCTCGATGGTGTACGGTCCTTGCGTGACCTGCGAGCCGCCGTGGCCACGGGTGTCGTAACGCAGCACACGAAAGTGCTCGCTCCACGCCGGGATCTGCGCGTCCCACATGGCAAGGTCGGTGCCCAATGAGTTGGACAACACCAGCACCGGAGCATCGGCCGGGCCATCGAGTTGGTAATTCAGTACGCCATCGGCCAGTTGCACATGCGCCACAGCGGTCTCCTTTCAGGGAATGAAACGTTGATGTTCGGCCACCGCCCGCGCCACCCACACGCGGGCCTGGCCGAGGTAATGAGCAGGGTCGAGCAGGCGGTCGAGTTCTTCGTCGCCAAGTTCGGCACTGACTTGCGGCTCGTCGCCAAGCACGGCACGCAGGTGGCGCCCCTCGGCGACGGCGCGTTGGCAGCACAGTTCGAGCAGATGGTGGGCACGGTCGCGGCCAAGGCGCTGGGCCAGCACGATGCTGACTGCCTCAGCCAGCACCAGGCCCTGGGTCAGGTCGAGGTTACGGCGCATGCGTGCGGCGTCCACTTCCATGCCCTCGGCAATCTGCTGCGCGTGGTGCAAGGCGCCGGACACCAGGCAGCAGATGTCTGGCAGGGTTTCCCACTCGGCGTGCCACAGGCCCAGGCTGCGCTCGTGCTCCTGGGGCATGGCGGCGAACAGCGTCGCCACCAGCCCCGGCACGCGGGTCGCAGCGCCGATCAGCACCGCAGCGCCGACCGGGTTGCGCTTGTGCGGCATGGTCGACGAACCGCCCTTGCCCGGCGCCGAAGGCTCGAACAGCTCGGCGGCCTCAGTCTGCATCAGCAGGCTGATATCACGACCGAACTTGCCCAGGCTGCCGGCGATCATGCCCAGCACCGAGGCAAACTCCACCAGCCGGTCGCGCTGGGTATGCCACGGCTGCTCTGGCAGGTTCAGTTGCAGTTGCCCGGCAAGCGCCTCGGCCACCGGCAGCGCCTTGCTGCCCAGCGCCGCAAGGCTGCCGGATGCGCCGCCGAACTGCAGCACCAGCAGGCGCGGGCGCAAGGCCTTGAGGCGTTCGCGGTGACGCGTCAGCGCCCCCAGTACCCCAGCCAGCTTCATGCCCAGGGTCACGGGGGTGGCGTGCTGCAGCCAGGTGCGCCCGACTAGTGGCGTGTCGGCGTGTTGCAGCGCCTGGCGGGCCAGGGTGTCGGCCAGCTTGGCCAGCGCCGCGTCGATCAGCCCGAGGGCGTCACGCAGTTGCAGCACCAGCCCGGTGTCCATCGCATCCTGGCTGGTGGCGCCAAGGTGCACGTAGCGTTCGGCTTCGGGCACGCCGCTGGCAATCACCTTGCCCAACGCCTTGACCAGCGGAATGGCCGAGTTGCCAGCCGTGGCGATGGCCTCGGCCAAGGCCCGCACATCGTAGCGCTCGGCCTTGCAGGCCGCCTCGATAGCCACCACTGCCGCGTGCGGCACAAGGCCCGCAGCCGCTTCGGCACGGGCCAAGGCGGCCTCGAAGTCGAGCATGCCCTGCAGCCGGCCACGGTCGCAGAACACCTCGCGCATGGCAGGCGCGGTGAAGTAGGCGTCGAACAGTTGATTGCTCATGCAACGTCCTTAGTGATCATCGTGCAGATACTTCGCTTGCTTGGGCAGGCGCAGGCTGAACAGGAAAGCGATCGCCATCATGGCGGTCACATACCAGTAGAACGTGTTTTCCATGCCCAGGCTCTTCAAGCCCAGGGCGACATACTCGGCCGAACCGCCAAACAGCGCGTTGGCCACCGCATAGGCCAGCCCTACCCCCAACGCGCGCACCTGCGGCGGGAACATCTCGGCCTTCACCAGGCCACTGATGGAGGTGTAGAAACTGACGATGCACAGCGCCAGGGTCACCAGCACGAAGGCCAGGAACGGGCTGGTGACGGTTTTCAGCGCCATCAGCAGCGGTACGGTAAACAGCGTACCCAGGCCACCGAACAGCAGCATCGAGTTGCGCCGGCCAATACGGTCGGACAGCATGCCGAACACCGGCTGCAGGATCATGAACAGGAACAGCGCACCCGTCATCACGAAACTGGCGCTCTTGGCGTGCATGCCAGCGGTGTTCACCAGGTATTTCTGCATGTAGGTGGTGAAGGTATAGAAGATCAGCGAGCCACCGGCGGTGTAGCCGAGCACGGTGATGAATGCCGCCGCATGGTTGCGGAACAACCCTTTGACGCTACCGGCGTCTTTGTCCTGGCGGGTTTCGGCGCTGCTGGTTTCGTGCAGCGAGCGGCGCAGCATCAGCGAGATCAACGCCGCGATGGCGCCGACCACGAACGGGATGCGCCAGCCCCAGGCACGCAGTTCCTCTTCGCTGAGCAACTGCTGCAGGATCACCACCACCAACACCGCCAGCAACTGGCCGCCAATCAGCGTGACGTACTGGAACGAGGCATAGAAACCGCGCTGGCCGCGCAAGGCCACTTCACTCATATACGTGGCCGTGGTGCCGTACTCACCGCCCACCGACAGGCCCTGGATCAACCGCGCCAGCAACAGCAGCGCCGGCGCCCAGGTGCCAATGCTGGCGTAGGTGGGCAGGCAGGCGATCATCAACGAGCCTGCGCACATCATCAGCACCGAGATCATCAGCGAATTCTTGCGCCCGCGGCGATCCGCCAGGCGGCCGAAGATCCAGCCACCGATGGGGCGCATCAGAAAGCCTGCGGCGAATACGCCAGCGGTGTTGAGCAACTGCACCGTGGGGTCATCGGAGGGAAAGAACGCCGGGGCAAAATAGATGGCGCAGAAGGCATAGACGTAGAAGTCGAACCATTCCACCAAGTTGCCCGACGAGGCGCCGACGATGGCGAAGATGCGCTTGCTGCGCTCTTCACCGGTGTAGTAGCTGGAGGTCATGGTGGGTGTGCTCCTGGAGGGGTTACAGGTAATTCTAGACATACCCCGTAACACACTCGTTCCACTGCAAGCCCGCCCACACAACCTGGCGTGGGCGGGCCCGTGTTGCTCAGACGCGTTCGATCGCCAACGCCAGCCCTTGGCCGACACCGACACACATGGTCGCCAGGCCTTTGCGCCCGCCGCTTTTCTCAAGCTGATGCAGCGCAGTGAGTACCAAGCGCGCACCGCTCATGCCCAGGGGGTGGCCAAGCGCAATCGCCCCGCCGTTGGGGTTCACCTGCGGCGCATCATCGGCCACACCCAGCTCGCGCAGTACCGCAAGGCCTTGGCTGGCAAAGGCTTCGTTCAGCTCGATGACATCGAAATCACTTACTGCCACACCCAGGCGTTCGGTCAGCTTGCGTACCGCAGGCACCGGGCCGATGCCCATGACCCGTGGCGCAACACCGCCGCTGGCCATGCCAAGCACTCGGGCGCGTGGGGTCAGGCCGTGCTTTTCAACCGCCTCTGCCGATGCCAGGATCAGCGCCGCAGCGCCATCGTTGACCCCGGAGGCATTGCCTGCGGTGACGGTTTTGTCCGGGCCGTTGACGGCCTTGAGCCGGGTTAGCGCCTCAAGGGTTGTGTCCGGGCGCAGGTGCTCGTCCTGCTCGACCACGGTTTCGCCCTTTTTGTGAGCAATGCGCACCGGCACGATCTCTTCGGCGAAGAAGCCCGCCGCCTGCGCGGCAGCCGCTTTTTGCTGGCTGCGCAGGGCGAAGGCGTCCTGGTCGGCGCGCGAGACCTGGTAATCGTCGGCGACGTTGTCGGCGGTTTCCGGCATTGAATCGACGCCGTACTGCGCCTTCATCAGCGGGTTGATGAAACGCCAGCCGATGGTGGTGTCTTCAAGCTTCATGTTGCGCGAATAGCCGCTCTCGGCCTTGCCCATCACGAACGGGGCGCGCGACATCGATTCGACACCGCCGGCGATGGCCAGCTCCATTTCACCGCTGGCGATGGCGCGGAAGGCCGTGCCGATGGCGTCCATACCCGAGGCGCACAGGCGGTTGAGGGTAACGCCCGGCACGCTTTCAGGCAGCCTGGCCAGCAGCAGCGCCATGCGCGCCACGTTGCGGTTGTCTTCGCCGGCCTGGTTGGCACAGCCGAAGAACACTTCGTCCAGGTGCTGCCACTGCACGCCCGGGTTGCGCTCGATCAGCGCCTTCAGCGGCACTGCGGCCAGGTCGTCGGCACGCACACTCGCCAATGCGCCGCCAAAACGGCCGATGGGGGTACGGATGGCATCACAGATAAATACGTCACGCATCAGGCTTCTCCTGCCACTTGCCCGTGGGCGGTACGGGTTTCAACGCCCAGAATAGGTAGGCTTACAGGTCACTGGCAATCCGATAATCGAACTGTCGTTCGATTACCGAACAACTTGTTACTCCAACCTCTGCACCTGAAAAGGCCAATCGCAGGCTGTCGCCAGCTCCCACAGTGGCGATGTGTACTGCGATATAAGAGGTCTGACTTGAACTCTGTGGGAGCTGGCGACAGCCTGCGATGAGGCCGCAACAGGCAAACTCAGGTCGCGTCAGCGTGGCTCACCAGCCCTTTGATCACCACCGCAACGGCCGCCAGCGCCGCGGGCACCAGCAATGCCGTCAGTACCTGTTCGAAGTTCCAGCCCAGGCCAAGCAGGGTCGCCCCGCTCCAGGCGCCGAGAATCGCGCCGAAGCGGCCGATGCCGAGCATCCACGACACACCGGTGGCGCGGCCTTGGGTTGGGTAGAAGCGCGCTGCAAGCGACGGCATGGCCGATTGCGCGCCGTTGACGCACATGCCCGCCACCAGTACCAAGGTGGCCAGAAGGGTGATGTTGCCCAGGCTCTGGCCCACTGCGTAGGCAAAAATACCCGCCAGCAGGTAGAACGTGCCGATCACTTTGTGTGGGTTGAAGCGGTCCATCGCCCAGCCGACGAACACCGCGCTGAGCACGCCGCCAAACTGGAACAACGCGCCGATGAACGCGGCCTGCTCCATGCTCGCGCCACTGTCGCGCATCAGCGTCGGCAGCCAGCTGGTCAGCAGATAAACGATCACCAGGCCCATGAAGTAGGTCAGCCACAGCAACACGGTGCCCACGCCGTAGGTGCCCGAGAAAATCACCGCGAAGACGTTGCGGGCGGCCACGGCCTTTTGCTCCGGTACGCTGAAGCTGGCGGCCTGGGCCACTACGTCCGGCGCAATCGGGGCCAGGGTTTTACGCACCCTGTCAGTGCCGCGGTTGCGCACCACCAGAAAACGCGCCGACTCCGGCAGCCATACCCACAGCACCAGTGCCAGCAGCAGCGGCAGCACGCCACCGATCACCAGCAGGCTGTGCCAGCCATAGGCCGGGATCAACTTGGCAGAGATAAAGCCGCCCCCGGCCATGCCAAGGTTGAAGCCGCAGAACATGCTGGTTACCAGCAGCGACTTGAGGCGCTCCGGGGTGTACTCGGACAGCAGCGTGGTGGCGTTGGGCATGCCGGCGCCAAGGCCCAGGCCGGTCAGAAAGCGCAGCACCAGCAGTTGGTCGACGTTGGTGGCGTAAGCCGAGGCCAGGCTGAAGCCGCCAAACACCAGCACCGCCCCGATCAACACGCCGCGGCGCCCGAAGCGATCAGCCAGCGGCCCGGAACCGAGGGCACCGAATACCATGCCGATCAGCGCTGCACTCATCACCGGGCCAAGGCTTGCACGGTCGATGCCCCATTCCTGCGAGAGCGCCGGGGCGATGAAGCCCATGGCGGCGGTGTCCAGGCCATCAAGGAAGACAATCAGAAAGCACAGGATCACCACCCGCCACTGGAACCGCGACAGGGGCTGGTCATTGATGAACGACTGGACGTCAAGGCAGTTGCCGACAGTGGATTGTAGTTTGTTCATTGTTGTTATCCGGATTCAAGGCGCAGACAGGCTACTGCGTACGGCTCAGGTGCAGGAGCTGGAAAAATCGGAAGGTGCGGCTGGCGTCAGCCGGGAAGGTGCAACAAGGAAGGCGATGTCATGGGAAGTGCCCTGTGTTTTTATTGTCCGGTCGGCGCAGCCGACTTGTGTGACAGACATTAATCAGCAGGCGTTGGCGGCGCAATTCACCGCGCACGACACTGTGCGTTTATCGAACAGAAAGCAGTCGCTAAACGTTTGTGGGGTGCCGGGCCGCCTGGCGGCCCGCACCCGATCAGCCGAACAACTGGTGGCAAAGGTCTCGGCTCGAGGCCAGCAGAATGGGCAAAAAGCGCTGCTCAAGCTCGCCGCGGCTGACCCGGCCCACATGGGTGCTGACGTTCAGCGCCGCCAGCACCTGGCCTGAGGCGTCATAGATAGGCACGGCAATCGAGCGCAGGCCTTGCTCCAGTTCCTGGTCCACCACGCACCAGCCTTGCTCGCGCACCTGCTGAATGCAGGCAAACAACGAGTCGTGGTCATGCAGGGTGCGGCTGGTACGCGGCTTGAGGTCGGCGCGGTCCAGGTACTCGTGCAGGCTGGCGTCGTCCAGGGCCGCCAACAGGATGCGGCCCATGGAGGTGCAGTAGGCCGGCAAGCGGCCACCTACCGAGAGGTCGACCGAGATCAGCCGCTCCACCGTGGCCGAGCGCGCTATATAAAGAATGTCGTCGCCTTCGAGGGTGGCCATGTTCGCCGCCTCGTGCAACTGGTCGCTAATGCGGTCCAGGTAAGGCTGCGCCGATACCGCCAAGGGGGTTGACGACAGATAGGCGTGGCCCAGGGTCAGCACCTTGGGCAGCAACGAATAGGTACGCCCGTCGGTGGTGGCGTAGCCCAGCTTGATCAGCGTATGCAGGCAACGACGCACGGCTGCCCGAGGGATCTCGGTGCGGTGGCTGACCTGGGCGATGGTCAGGTGGCGCTTGCGTTCCTGGAAGGCCTGGATGACCGCCAGGCCACGGGCCAGCGAGGTCATGAAATCCGGGTCGCCGGTCAAGGCCTGGATGCGCTTGGCGGGTGAAGCCACGATCGGTGGCGCCAACGCCGGGCTGCTGGCCCGTGGCGGCTCCTGCTCGGCTGGGCTGCTGGTTTCTTCGTTCATGGGCATGCCTCAAAAAAAACGGTCGCTTGTGCGATTATCGAACGAACGGGCGATAATCGCAATTGACCGCCGACACTTTTGCTTATACCTTTTGCTCTGCCACATGTGGCTTCTTGGAGAGACTGGTCAGGTACCCACCGTAGAAGTCCTAGGCAACGGCCTCGCCCAACCGCGAGGCCGTTTTCATTTGTATAACCCACTCTTGAAACTTCTGACGCCTCGGGTTTGAACTTGTGCACCGCCGCGAGGATCAATCCACTATCGGCCAATTACAACGTTGTAGTCTGATAACGCCGCCCGTGGCCTTCTACGAGTGCGTTGCTATAATCGGCCCCGTTGTACTGCCCCCGATAATCAATCGGATCCAATCTAGTTTATCGTCCTCTGCAAATCCTCAGCGCTCATGGGCCTGTGCATACTTGTCGAGGCTGGTAAACAGGCCCTGGCGTTGCATTCACACAATGACGGTGTGCATTAATGCCAGCCCTTAACTTCAACCAGTTCAGGTACCAACTGTGACGAAAGAAGAACTGCGCGCAGAACTCGAGCGCCAGGCCGAACGTTACAAGGATGTTTACGGTGGCGAAGTCACCACCTATGCCGCGCAACCCGAGCCGGAGCGCAAACCCTGGCGCAAGCGTGCCACTGTTCATGACCAGGCGTTCGCCCAGGAACTGGACAAGATGGAAAAGGAACTGCGCCAAGAAGGCGATTGAGCACCTTGCCACTACCGCGCCATCACCCTTAAGGGGTCGTGGCGTGTAGCGATCGTTACTCAACGCTGGCGGATGAAATGGAATTACACAAATTTCATACGGCCGTTTGAATCGTACAGTTTCCGGTATTTACTGCGCAATTTCTTGAAATTTCTAGATTTTCAGGAATTTTCAGCGCTTTTTCAGGCCTTCACTGCCTGCCTTCTCCCACCAAGTTCAGCGTTTCCTGCTGCCCATCAGTCTGCGGCAGGTGCATCGATTGCCGTGGTTTTCTGGCATAATCCGCCCCCCCTAAGACCGCCAGAAAACCCTTCATGATCGATTTATTCAGCGGACTGGATGCCTGGGTTGTCGTGAGCCTGATGCTCGCCCTGACCTTCGTGCTCGCATTCGAGTTCATCAATGGCTTTCATGACACCGCCAACGCGGTAGCCACTGTCATCTATACCAAAGCCATGCCGCCACACCTGGCCGTGTTCTTCTCCGGTGTGTTCAACTTCCTC
Organism: Pseudomonas farsensis; assembly: GCF_014268805.2. Classification (GTDB taxonomy): domain Bacteria; phylum Pseudomonadota; class Gammaproteobacteria; order Pseudomonadales; family Pseudomonadaceae; genus Aquipseudomonas; species Aquipseudomonas farsensis. The sequence goes on along the minus strand of NZ_JABWRF020000001.1, from coordinate 494,784 downwards.
GGGGTTCTGCTCGGCGGCGTCGGGGTGGCCTACGCCATCGTCCACCTGCTGCCGGTGGAGCTGCTGATCAACGTGAACACCGGGCACGGCCTGGCCATGGTTTTCTCGCTGCTGGCCGCGGCCATCACCTGGAACCTGGGTACCTGGTACTTCGGCATCCCGGCGTCCAGTTCGCACACGCTGATCGGCTCGATCCTCGGCGTTGGCCTGGCCAATGCCATGATCAACGACATCCCGTTGGGTGATGGCGTCAACTGGCAGAAGGCGATCGACATCGCCATGTCGCTGGTGGTCTCACCAATGGCCGGCTTCGCCGTCGCCGCCCTGGTGCTGCTGGGCCTCAAATGGTGGCGCCCGCTGTCGAAGATGCACAAAACCCCCGAGCAGCGCCGCAAGCTCGACGACAAGAAGCACCCACCGTTCTGGAACCGCTTGGTACTGGTGGTTTCGGCCATGGGCGTGAGCTTCGTGCACGGTTCCAACGATGGCCAGAAGGGCATTGGCCTGATCATGCTGGTGCTGATCGGTATCGTCCCGGCCAAGTTCGTCCTGGACCTGAACAGCACCACGTACCAGATCGAGCGCACCCGCGACGCCACCCTGCACATGAGCCAGTTCTACCAGCGCAACGCCGCCACCCTTGGCGAGTTCCTGGCACTGGGCAAGGCCAAGTCCAACGACCTGCCGGAGCAGTTCAGCTGCAACCCGCAGCAGACCGAGCCGACCATCGCCGCCCTGCAGAGCTCGCTCAATGGCGTGACCGACTACCGCGACCTGAGCGCCGACAAGCGCGTCGAAGTGCGTCGCTACCTGCTGTGCCTGGACGACACCGCGAAAAAGGTCGGCAAGCTGCCAGGCCTTGAAGCCCGCGAGAAGTCGGACCTCGACAAGCTGCGCAAAGACCTCACCGCCACCACCGAATACGCCCCGTTCTGGGTCATCGTGGCCGTTGCCCTGGCCTTGGGCCTGGGCACCATGGTGGGCTGGAAGCGTGTGGTGCTGACCGTTGGCGAGAAAATCGGCAAGCAAGGCATGACCTATGCCCAGGGCATGTCGGCGCAGATCACTGCAGCTTGCGCCATCGGCATGGCCAACGTGTTCAGCCTGCCGGTATCGACTACCCACGTGTTGTCGTCGGGTGTTGCCGGCACCATGGTCGCTAACAAGAGCGGCCTGCAAGGCGGCACGGTGAAAACCATCCTGCTGGCCTGGGTGCTGACCCTGCCGACCTCGATGGGCCTGGCCGCTGGTCTGTTCTGGCTGGCGTCCAAGGCTATCGGCTAAGGGCTGTTGCCGGATTGAAAAAGGCGCCTGTTTCAGGGCGCCTTTTTTGTGCCTGCCGTTCGGGCCTCATCGCAGGCTATCGCCAGCTCCCACAGGAATATGTAGTCATGCATCAATGTTGCGGCAGCCCGCGGTCTCTGTGGGAGATTCTATGGTTTTGTACAAGCCTGTTCCCGCCAGATATATCTCCTTGTGGCGAGCGGGCTTGCCACAACTGTCTATCATTTCCCAGAGGATTGGGTCCAACCAGCAATGTTGCGGTTGCGCATGGTCTCAGTGGGAGCTGGCGACAGCCTGCGATGAGGCCCGACCGCTTACCTTTTCTTCCCCCCCAACAATGACCCCATCAGCCCACGCATCAACTGCCGCCCCAGCTGATTAGCCGCCTGGCGCACGGCCGACTTGATCGCCTGCCCCGCCGCACTCTGCAAAAAATCCCCGGCTTTATCGGCAAAACTGTCTTCAGCGGCCTTGGGCTGCGGCGCCGGCTCCACCGGCTCACCCTTGCGCTGGGTCAGCAGTTCATACGCCGATTCGCGGTCAATCGGCTTGTCGTAGCGCCCTGCCAATGGCGATGCGCCAATCAGCGCACTACGCTCGGCCGGGCTCAACGGCCCGATGCGCGACTGCGGTGGCGCCACCAGCACGCGCCGGACCACTGCCGGAGTGCCTTTGTCTTCCAGGGTGCCAACCAAAGCCTCGCCAATACCCAGCTCGGTCAGCACCGCCAGGCTGTCGAACCCGGGGTTGGGGCGAAAACCATCAGCCACCGCGCGCAACGACTTCTGCTCCTTGGCGGTATAGGCCCGCAGCCCATGCTGAATACGCAACCCCAACTGCGCCAGCACCGCATCGGGCAGGTCGCCAGGCGACTGGGTCACGAAATACACACCAACGCCTTTGGAGCGGATCAGCCGCACCACCTGCTCCAGCCGGTCCTGCAACGCCTTGGGCGTGCCATTGAACAGCAAATGGGCTTCGTCGAAGAACAGCGCCAGCACCGGCTTGTCGGCATCGCCGCGCTCGGGCAACTGCTCGAACAGCTCTGCCAGCAGCCACAGCAGGAAGGTCGCGTAGACCTTCGGCGCCTCGTGCACCAGCCGGCTGGCATCGAGCAGGTGAATCCGCCCACGGCCATCCTCGGCCGGGCGCAGCAGGTCTTCAAGTTGCAGCGCAGGTTCGCCAAACAACGCCTCGGCGCCTTGCTGCTCAAGGGTGGCCAGGCGGCGCAGCAACGCCTGGGTCGAGGCAGTGGTCATCAGCGCGCTGTCCTCGCCCAGCAGTTGCGGGTTGTCCTTGAGGTGCGCCAGCAGGGCCTTGAGGTCCTTGAGGTCGAGCAGCAGCAACCCTTCACGGTCAGCCACCTTGAAGGCAGCGTACAAGGCAGCCTGCTGGCTGTCGGTGAGTTCGAGCAGGTTGCCCAGCAGCAACGGGCCCATTTCGCTCAAGGTCGTACGCAAAGGGTGGCCAGACTGGCCGGCAATATCCCACAGGCTGACCGGGTAGGCCTTAGGCTGATGCGCCAGCCAAGGCATGCTGGCAATACGCTCGGCCACCTTACCTTGCGGCGCACCGACAGCACCCAAACCACAGAGGTCACCCTTCACGTCGGCGGCGAAAACCGCAACACCGGCATCACTGAACACCTCGGCCAAACGTTGCAATGTAACGGTTTTGCCCGTGCCCGTGGCACCGGCAACCAATCCATGTCGATTGGCCAGGCGCATGCTCTGGCATGCGGGCTGTCCATCTGAGCACATTCCTACAATCAACTGAGAAATTTCTGACACGAGCTTTCATCCTCCGCTCAAGTTCTATCCAGTGATTGCCGATATTCAGGTTTGAGTAATTCCTGAATTTCGGTAAGCACCCGTAAGGATCCGCGGGACCTGTTGCACTGATTTCAACCCGTGCTTTGTGCGAACGACCCGATAAAACCTTAGCGGACGCAATCACGTCATGAATAAAAGCCTTCGTTTCAGCCACAAGATTCTTCTGGCAGCATCACTGATCGTGATTCTGGCCTTCAGCTTGTTCACGCTCTACAACGATTACCTGCAACGCAATGCCATCCGCGCCGACCTTGAGAACTACCTCGGTGAAATGGGCGATTCGACGGCCACCAATATTCGCAGCCTGTTCGAAGGGCGTATCAAACTGGTCGAGAACGTCGCCCAGAACCTGGCGCAGAACCCCCAGAACATCGGCACCCAGCTGGGCCAGAAGGCGCTGACTTCAAGCTTCCTGACCACCTACCTCGGCCAGCCAGATGGCACCTTCACCGTCCGCCCCGACGCCAAGATGCCCGATGGCTACGACCCCCGCGTGCGCGCCTGGTACAAGGATGCCCTGAACGCCAGCGGCACGATCCTCACCGAACCCTACATCGACATGGCCACCGGCAAGATGGTCATTTCGATCATCAGCACCGCTTCGCCCTCGGTCGGCGTAGTGGGCGGCGACCTGGCGCTGGACGGCCTGGTGCAAATCATCAACTCGCTGAACTTCGGCGGCATGGGCTATGCGTTCCTGGTCAACGACCAAGGCAAGATCCTGGTGCACCCCGACCAGAATCTGGTGATGAAATCGCTGTCGGACCTGTTCCCGCAGCGCACCCCGGCGCTGTCCCGCGAGCTGACCGAAGTGCAAGTCGATGGCCAGACCCGCCTGCTGACCTTCACCAAGGTAACCGGCCTGCCGTCGGCCAACTGGTACATCGGCCTGTCGGTCGATAAAGACAAAGCCTTCAGCATGCTCAGCCAGTTCCGCACCTCGGCGGTGATCGCCACGCTGGTTGCGGTGGTGATTATCATCGGCCTGCTCGGCCTGCTGATCCGCGTGTTGCTGCAGCCGCTGCACACCATGACCCGCGCAATGGAAAACATCGCCGAAGGCGAAGGCGACCTGACCCGCCGTCTGGATATCCACACCCATGACGAGTTCGGCACATTGGGTATCGCCTTCAACCGCTTTGTCGAGCGCATCCACAGCTCGATCCGCGAAGTGTCCTCGGCCACCGAGCAGGTCAACGAAGTGGCGCTGCGGGTGATCAGCGCCTCCAACTCGTCGATGAGCAACTCCGACGAGCAGGCCAACCGCACCAACAGTGTTGCTGCCGCGATCAACCAGCTCGGCGCTGCCGCCCAGGAAATCGCCGGCAACGCTGCCCAAGCCTCGCAGCACGCAAGCTCCGCGCGCCTGCTGGCTGAAGAAGGGCAGCAAGTGGTGCAGCGCAACATCGAGGCAATGAGCCGTCTGTCGGACCTGATCGTCAGCTCCAGCAGCCATATCGAGACGCTCAACAGCAAGACGGTGAACATCGGCCAGATTCTTGAGGTGATCACCAGTATTTCCCAGCAGACCAACCTGCTGGCGCTCAACGCGGCCATCGAGGCTGCGCGCGCCGGTGAGGCGGGCCGTGGGTTTGCCGTGGTGGCCGATGAAGTGCGTAACCTTGCGCACCGCACCCAGGAGTCGGCGCAGCAAGTGCAGACCATGATCGAGGAGCTGCAGGTCGGCGCCCGGGCATCGGTGGACACCATGGGCCAGAGCCAGCGCCACAGCCAGGACAACATGGAAATCGCCAACCAGGCCGGTGAGCGCCTGGGCAGCGTGACCCAGCGTATCGGCGAAATCGACGGCATGAACCAGTCGGTGGCCACGGCAACCGAGGAGCAGACCTCGGTCGTTGACTCGATCAACATGGACATCAGCGAAATCAACATGCTCAACCAGGAAGGCGTCGAGAACCTGCAAGCCACCTTGCGCGCCTGCTCGGACCTCGAACAACAGGCCGGCCGCCTCAAGCATCTGGTCGGCAGCTTCCGCATCTAACAAGCGGCAAGCTTTCAGCTGCAAGAAGAGGCGGAACGCGTTCGCGGCCGCCTTTTCTTGCAGCTCGAAGCTCGAAGCTTACAGCTGCTGTCTTTCTTTCCGATCGAACAAACTATCCTTCCAAAAGGTCAATCCTTAGGCGCGTCACTCCGGCTTGTTGCAGCCGGATGACAGACCCGAAGACGATCCCGGAGGGACGCTGATCGTGCACATCGCCGACATCACCATGTTCTACGCCCCTGCCAGTGGGGGCGTACGTACCTATCTTGATGCCAAACACCACCGCCTCGATGCCATGCCCGGCGTACGCCACAGCCTGCTGATACCCGGCCGTAGCGCCAGCCATGCCGACGGCATCTACCATGTACCCGCGCCTCCCCTGCCCTTCGGCAACGGCTACCGCTTTCCGCTGCGCCTGGCACCCTGGTGCAAAGAGCTGCGCCGCCTGCAACCGGACCTGATCGAGGTGGGCGACCCCTACCTGACGGCGTGGGCCGCCCTTGAAGCGCGGCGCCAGCTCGACGTGCCGGTGATCGGCTTCTACCACTCCGACCTGCCGTTGCTGGTCAGCAACCGCATGGGCAACTGGTTCACGCCCAATGTCGAGGCGTACGTCAGCAAGCTCTACGGCAACTTCGACCGGGTGCTGGCGCCAAGCCAGGTCATGGCCGACAAGCTGCGCCGGCTGGGGGTCAAAGAGGTGCATGTGCAGCGTCTGGGCGTGGACCTTGCGCTGTTCAACCCCGAGCAGCGCGACCCTGGCCTGCGGGCCGAGCTGGGCATTGCCGACAGCACCCGGCTGCTGGTATTTGCAGGGCGCGGCTCGCGCGAGAAAAACCTGCCCGTGCTGCTCGACTGCATGCGCGCGCTGGGCGCCGATTACCATCTGCTGCTGGTGGGCTCGAGCATGCCGGCTGCAGTACCGGCCAACGTCAGCGTGATCGACCACTTCTGCCCGCCCGCCCAGGTCGCCCGGCTGCTGGCCAGCGCCGACCTGCTGGTGCATGCCGGCGATCAGGAAACCTTCGGCCTGGTGATTCTCGAAGCCATGGCCAGCGCCACCCCGGTGGTTGCGGTCAACGCCGGCGCCTTTGGCGAGTTGGTCAACGACCAATGCGGGCGCCTGTGCCGGCCCAACGACGCGCAGGCCATGGCTCAGGCGGTACGCGAAGTATTCGAAGCCGGCGTGCGCACCTTGGGCGACCAGGCCAGGCGCCACGTCGAGCATCACTACAGCTGGGACACCGTGGTCAGCGGCCTGCTTCAGCACTATCAGGCCGTGCTCGGCCACCACCAGCCGTTGGTACATGCCCATGCGTGAAGCCAGCCAACGCAAACGCAGCGTCATGCTGGTGCTGCACGATGTGGCGCCGGAAACCTGGCCGGACTACCAGCCGTTCGTGGAGGCGGTGGACCAACTGGGCGATGTGCCCATGACCTGGCTGGTGGTGCCGGACTTTCACCACCGCAACGCGCTCAAGCATTCGCCCGCCTTCTGCCGCCTGCTGGAGCGGCGGCTGGCGCAGGGTGACGAACTGGCCCTGCATGGCTACTACCACGCAGACGACGGCCCGCTACCGCGCGGGCCGCGGGATTTCTTCATGCGCCGGGTGTACACCCACGAAGGCGAGTTCTACGGCCTGGACCAAGACCAGGCCCTACAGCGCCTGCAAGCGGGGCTGGAGGTGTTCCACAGCCACGGCTGGCCAGTAGCAGGCTTCGTAGCCCCGGCCTGGCTGATGAGCGAAGGCACGCGCCAGGCCCTGCGCCAACTGCCGCTGCGCTACACCAGCACGCCGCAGCATCTGTATCGCCTACCTGAGTTCACCGCCATCGACGCCCCTGGGCTGGTCTGGAGCGCGCGCAGTGCATGGCGCCGCGGCCTGTCGAAGGTGCTCAGCGACTGGCAGATTCGGCGCTGGCAGCAGGCCGACACTCTGCGCCTTGGGCTGCACCCGGTCGACATGCGCCACCCGAGCGCGCGCAACTATTGGCTCGAAACTTTGCAGTCACTGCTGGCCGAAGGCCGCGAGCCGCTGACCAAGTCGGCCTGGCTGGACCGTCAGGTCGCGTCGTGAACCGCTTCGCCTGGCTGGGGCTTGCGCTGCTGCTGGCGCTACTGGTGCCGGCGCTGCTCGGCGGCAGCGAGTTGCTGCCGCGCCTTGCCACCTTCTCCCCCGGCCTGATGCTGCTGTTGCTGGGGATGATCGTGCTGTGTTGGGTGATCAACGCGCAGCGCCTGCGCCTGCTGCTGGGCCAACAGGGCGAACGGGTTGGTCAGTTGCGCAGCCTGGGGGTGGTGATGGCGACCGAATTTGCCATCTGCACCACCCCTGGCGGCAGCGGCGGGCCCTTGACGCTGATGGCCTTGCTGCACCGCGAGCGCATCCCCGCTTCACGCAGTGGCGCGGTATTCGCCATGGATCAACTCAATGACCTGGTGTTCTTCTTCTGCGCCATGCTGGCTATCGCCGGATACGCGCTGTTCCATCGTCTGGGCCACAGCCAGCAAAGCATGCTGTTGGGCAGTGCCCTGCTGCTGTGTGCGGCATTAGCATGCGTGCTCGCCCTGTTGCGCTGGCGCCGCCAACTGATACGCGCCAGCGGCAACCTGCTGCGCCGCCTGGGCGTAGCTGAGCACAGGCGGCGGCGCTGGGCGCGCAAACTGTTGCGGTTCATTCACGCCCTGGCCGACACCTGGCGGCTGCCCAAACGCACCTTGGCCCTGGTGTTCACGCTCACGTGCGCGCACTGGAGCCTGCGCTACAGCGTGCTGTACCTGGTGTTGCAGGGGTTGGGCGTAGACCTTGCGTGGATCCCGAGCTTTCTGGTGCAGATGCTGGCACTCAGTGCCGGCCAGTTCAGCCTGCTACCGGGCGGTGCCGGGGCTGCGGAGCTGACGTCGGCGACCTTGCTGGCGCCGCTGGTGGGGAGTTCGACCGCCGCTGCGGCGATCCTCATCTGGCGGGCCGTTACGTACTACTTTTATCTGCTGGCGGGTGGGCCGGTGTTCGTTTGCCTGCTGGCGCGCCCGTTGCTGGCGCGTTGGCGGGGCCAGGCGGGTTGAGCGCTTGCCACAGTTCGGCGGCACCGGGGAACTCGGTGCCGTCTTCCTCGCCCAGGGCATCGGGGTCGAAGCGCGCCAGGCAACCCTCGCCCACGGTGGGCGGCACCGAGGCGCCGGCCTTGTCGCGAGGGTCGGCCATGCTTAGTCGAACACCACAGTCTTGTTGCCGTGCACCAGCACGCGGTCTTCGAGGTGGTAGCGCAGGCCGCGGGCCAGCACCATCTTCTCGACGTCACGGCCGAAACGCACCATGTCTTCAATGCTGTCAGCGTGGCTGACGCGCACCACGTCCTGCTCGATGATCGGGCCGGCGTCGAGTTCTTCAGTCACGTAGTGGCAAGTCGCGCCGATCAGCTTGACGCCGCGCAGGGAGGCCTGGTGATACGGTTTGGCGCCAACGAACGACGGCAGGAAGCTGTGGTGGATGTTGATGACTTTTTCGGCGTAGTCACGGCACAGCTGTGGCGGCAGGATCTGCATGTAGCGCGCCAGCACCACGACATCGGCGCCGTGCTCTTCGACCAGGCGCGACACCTCGGCAAAGGCTGGGGCCTTGTCCTTGGGGTCAACCGGCACATGGAAGAACGGAATGCCATGCCACTCGACCATGCTGCGCAGGTCGTTGTGGTTGGAGATCACGCAAGGGATCTCGCAGTCCAGTTCGTTGGTATGCCAGCGGTGCAGCAGGTCGGCCAGGCAGTGGGACTCGCGGCTGGCCATCAGCACCACGCGCTTTTTCTGCGCAGAGTCGGTGATACGCCAGGTCATGGAGAACTCTTCGGCGATTGGCGCAAAGGCTTCGCGCAATGCCTCAAGACCGAAGGGCAGCGATTCAGCGCGGATTTCATGGCGCATGAAGAACCAACCGCTTTGCTCATCGGAATGATGGCTGGCTTCGTTGATCCAGCCGTTATACAGGGCCAGGAAATTACTGACTTTTGCCACGATGCCGACGCGGTCGGGGCAGGCAATCACCAGTCGAAAGGTGCGCATGAGAAAAGCTCCAGAACTTCGCAAAGGGGCACATTCTAGCGGCCTGCCGGCAAAAACGCAGTAGTGTTCTCCACGCCATCGGCTAATTTGCCTCGGCCCTGTCGGCCCGGGCGTTTCCCTATGGCTGACAGGGATATGGCCATTGGCCTTAACCGTATGTAAATTTTTCTTAACCTATTACAGGTCTGGCCCACGCGGTTGTTAAATGAATCAATACGTTTAATTGTTTACTTGGGTGTAGGGGCTGTCTATTATTGCCGGTACTGTCTTCCTTCTAACGACTTTATAGGAACATCCATGTCCCTGATCAACGAATACCGCGCCACCGAAGAAGCCATCAAAGAACTTCAGGCCCGTCTGGCCAATCTGTCGCAAGATGACAAGCTGAAGAAAGAGCTGGAATTCGAAGGCAAACTGCGCACCCTGATGGGCGAATACTCCAAGTCGCTGCGCGACGTCATCGCCCTGCTCGACCCAGAAAGCAAACTGAGCAAAGGCCCACGTGGCGCCGCCAAGGCAGTGACCACCAAGCGCGCGCGCAAGGTCAAGCAGTACAAGAACCCGCACAACGGCGAAGTTATTGAAACCAAGGGTGGCAACCACAAAACTCTGAAAGAGTGGAAAGCCAAGTGGGGCGGCGACGTCGTTGAAGGCTGGGCGACCCTGCTGGACTGATCCAGGCCCTCAGCGCCTCGGTATCAACATGAAAACGCCGGCACTTGCCGGCGTTTTCCATTTATCCGTTTTACTCACAAGGCATAGCGGGTTTTCAATTGCCCGCAGTGTGCAAGCCACGCCTGCAATACTTGCCGTCCCGCGTCACCCGCCTCCTGCCAGCGGCTCTGGCACGCCACTTCGAACGCCTCGATAGTATTCGGTGCGCCCCACTGCGGGTCGCTCAGGCGCTGCCCACAGAAGTGCTGCCAACGCGCCAACTCCGGCGCGTTCAAGGTGCCTGCAAAGTTGCGGGCGCGATAACGGAACAACAGCTCTGGCAAACGGGCATCGTCGAACATCCACTGCCCGCTGGCCAATTGCTCAGGGTCGGCAGTGCGCACCTGTTCGCACAAGCGGCGGTCGCGATCACCGATAAACCCGTCATACAGTTGCTGCTCAGGGTCTTCGCTTTGGGCAAAACCTTCTTCTTGGTAAATCACTTCAAGCTTGTCGAGCCAGACCGATTGCTGGCTGGCTAGCTGTTCGGCATGTGCCTGCAATGCCGACATATCCAGCCCCAGCCGTTGTTGGTCGGCCGGGCGAATCACCGACAAGGGCGCCACTACCGGGCAACGATTGATGTGCAGCAACTTCAGCGGAACCGGCAATTGTCCATCAGGCATTTCCTCACGCCGTTGGTACAAACGCTCACGCAATGTTTCGGCACTTTCATGCAACAGCGGTGCGCTCTGCTGGCCCAAGTCGCAAACAATCAGGGCATTACGGTTACGCGGGTGCCACGCCAGCGGCAAGACAACACCGATGTAACTGCGTTGTGCAGAGAAACGCCCGGACACATGTACCAGAGGCTGTAACAAACGAATCTGGTCCATTACTTTGTGTTTGCTGCGCAACTGGAACAGCCAGTCATACAAATTAGGCTGCCGGTCGCGGATCAGGCGTGCCAAAGCGATAGTGGCCCGTACGTCGGAAAGTGCCTCGTGGGCATGCCCGTGCTCCAGGCCGTTGGCCTTGCTCAGCAGTTCCAGGCGCAGGCTGGTGCGGCCATCCTGTTGCGGCCAGACGATGCCTTCGGGGCGCAGGGCGTAGGCGGTGCGCACGATGTCGATCAGGTCCCAGCGGCTGTTGCCGCCCTGCCATTCACGCCCGTAGGGGTCGAAAAAGTTGCGATACAAACTGTAACGGGTCACTTCATCGTCGAAGCGCAGCGTGTTGTAGCCCGCGCCGCACGTACCTGGGCGAGCCAGTTCGGCATGCACGCGGGTCATGAACTCGGCTTCGCACAGCCCGTGGCTGGCCAATTGTTGCGGGGTAATGCCGGTCACCAGGCACGCAGCCGGGTGCGGCAGAATATCGTCGCTTGGGCGGCAATACAGGTTGACCGGTGCCTCGATCTCGTTGAGGTCGAAGTCGGTGCGCACACCGGCCATCTGCAACGGGCGGTCGTTGCGCGGGTTGATACCGGTGGTTTCGTAGTCGTGCCAGAAAATGCTGGAGCTCACGGGGTCGTCCTGTAACTAGGTCGACCAGAGTCTAGCGGCCCACGGCGGGCCGCGGCCAGCATTCACGCAGATGCGTTGGCGGGGTTGAAGCTGAAAAAGTCCCGCAGCGAACGCACGAACGCGTCGTATTCGGGCGGTGCCTGCAACAGCATGAAGCCTGCATCGTAATGCCCGGGGGTCTCGTCTTCACGGCACCACAGGCAACTGGCAGTCAGGTTGATGAACTGCACCCCGCCGCCGGCCAGCGGCACGCGCAGTTGCAGCTCGAAGTCGGGGCCAACCAGCATGGGCAGGTGGCTGATAACCATCAGCCCGTCTTCCGAGGCATTGCCCAGCAAGCCGATCTGCTGGTCGGTAAACCGGTTGAATACCTTCAGCACACAAGGCAGTTGATGACGTTCTATATGGCGTTCTACAAACATGGGATAAGCGCGATCCTGTACCTGGAGCCAGGAATACACGGAACTGGCAGTAATGATGACTACTTGATATGAAGACTAGCGCAGCCCGGTGCGTGATTTCCATGAAATCATCAACACCTTGGGATTAACGCCAAGGTGTTGCGTTGACCGGGTTGGCGACCGCCGCTTCGTTACCGCGCAGATGGCCGAGTTTTTCAAGGGTCTGCAGGCGTGCCTGGGCGCGGTAGCTGTACTCGTTGCGCGGGTACTGCTGGAGCATGAACTGGTAGGTCTGCGCCGCGTCGACGTACAGCTTCTGGCGTTCCAGGCATTGGCCACGCAGCAGCGAGACCTCAGGGTGGATGAACGGCCGCGAGCGGCTGGTGCGGTCGACCTGCGACAGCTCCAGCATGACCCGCGAGCAGTCACCGCGGTCGTAGGCGCGGTAGGCGTTGTTCAGATGGTGGTCCATGGACCAGCGGGTACAGCCGACGACACTGGCCGCCATGGTCAAAACGATCAGGGTGCGCATGGGAATTCTCCTTGGATACCAGGTGTATCGGCGCCTTTCGCGAATTCTCCAGCGGCGCGGTGAAAGCTGCAAGTTTCAAGCTGCAAGCTGCAAGACTCCAAGCCGCTGCCATCTGCTTGTAGCGTGAAGCTCGTAGCTTGCAGCTCAAAGCGTGCATCCGACTGCTGATTCTGCGCCCACGTAGTGCAACGGAACAATGACTACAGCGAGATTCAGGAGTAGCCTTTCGCTGCGCTTCACTATAGGAGTCTGTGCATGACCATCCGCCGTACCAAAATCGTTGCCACCCTTGGCCCCGCCAGCAATTCGCCGGAAGTGATCGAACAGCTGATCCTTGCGGGTCTCGACGTGGCACGTCTGAACTTCTCCCACGGCACGCCGGACGAGCACAAGGCCCGTGCCCGCCTGATCCGCGAGATCGCCGCCAAGAATGGCCGCCACGTCGCGCTGCTGGGCGACCTGCAGGGTCCGAAGATCCGCATCGCCAAGTTCAGCAACAAGCGCATCGAACTGAAAATCGGTGACACCTTCACCTTCTCCACCGCCCACCCGCTCACCGAAGGCAACCAGGATATCGTCGGTATCGATTATCCCGACCTGGTCAAGGACTGCGGTGTTGGCGACGAGCTGCTGCTCGACGACGGCCGCGTGGTCATGCGCGTTGAAACGGCCACCAGCGATGCCCTGCACTGCGTCGTGCTGGTCGGCGGCCCGCTGTCCGACCACAAAGGCATCAACCGCAAAGGTGGCGGCCTGACCGCACCGGCCCTGACCGAGAAAGACAAGGCCGACATCAAGCTGGCAGCCGAAATGGACCTGGACTACCTGGCCGTTTCCTTCCCGCGTGATGCCAAGGACATGGAATACGCCCGCAAGCTGCGTGACGAGTCCGGCGGCAGCGCCTGGCTGGTGGCCAAGATCGAACGCGCCGAAGCGGTTGCCGACGACGAAACCCTCGACGCGCTGATCGCCGCTTCCGACGCAGTCATGGTTGCCCGTGGCGACCTCGGCGTGGAAATCGGTGACGCCGAGCTGATCGGTATCCAGAAAAAGATCATCCAGCACGCTCGCCGCAACAATAAAGCGGTAATCGTGGCGACCCAGATGATGGAGTCGATGATCCAGAACCCGATGCCGACCCGCGCTGAAGTGTCGGACGTTGCCAACGCCGTGCTCGACAACACCGATGCGGTGATGCTGTCGGCGGAAAGTGCTGCTGGCCTCTACCCGATCGAAGCCGTACAGGCCATGGCGCGCATCTGCCAGGGCGCTGAAAAGCACCCGACCAACCAGAAGTCCAGCCACCGCCTGCACACCACCTTCGAGCGTTGCGACGAGAGCATCGCCCTGGCCGCGATGTACACCGCCAACCACTTCCCCGGCGTCAAGGCGATCATCGCCCTTACCGAAAGTGGCTACACCCCGCTGATCATGTCGCGCCTGCGTTCGCACGTGCCGATCTTCGCCCTGTCGCCGCACCGCGCTACCCAAGCCCGTGCATCGATGTTCCGTGGCGTCTATCCAATCGCCTTCGACCCGGCTTCGCTGCCGGCCGACAAGGTCAGCCAGGCGGCTGTGGACGAACTGCTCAAGCGCGGCCTGGTGCAACAGGGCGACTGGGTCATCCTGACCAAGGGCGACAGCTACCACACCATTGGTGGCACCAACGGCATGAAGATCCTGCACGTCGGTGATCCGCTGGTCGGTTGATTAGTCGGTAGCACAAATCGCGGGGCAAGCCCGCTCCCACAACGACTGTCTACAGCGTGTGGGGGCGGGCTTGCCCCGCGATCGTTACAGGGCCTCAAGCATGCTCGGCAAACACATCCGCCAGCACCTGATTACGCGGCACCCCGGCAATGAACAGGCGCCGGGCGAAGCGCTCGACCGTGCTCGGCGCACCGCACAGCAAAGCCATGGTCTGGCGCGACGCAAGTTTCAGCCCGGCCAGCGCGTCATCCAACTGCTCAGCCAGCACCAGTTCAACCTTGACCCCCGCCATCGCCTCTAAAGCCTCAGCCAGGTAATGCCCGGCACGGGTGTGCGCCACGTGCATCACCCTGATTTCCCCTTGATGGCCCTGACGCAAGGCCTCGCGCAAAATGCCCCACAATGGCGCCAGGCCCGTGCCGGCTGCCAGCAGCCACAGTGGCCGCGCCTGCCAGTCGGGGTCGTAGTGCAAGGCGCCACCGCGCAGCTCGCCAAGGCGCAGTTCGGCGCCAAGGTGCAGGTGGCGGGCGCGGTCGCTGAAGGCGCCGGGGCGGGCGCAGTCCAGGTGGAACTCCAGCAGTTCATCGTCTCCGGGCATGCTGGCCAGTGAATACGGGCGGGCCACGTCGGCGCACCATAGCACCAGGTGCTGGCCCGCCTGATAACGCAGTGCGCGCCCCGGGCGCAAGCGCAAGCGCAGGATATCGCCGAACCAGTCAAGCCCGGCGACCGTGGCCGGCAGGCCATCTTGCAGAGGGTCGAACAACGCCAGTTGCAGGTCCCCCGTCACCGAGCACTGGCAGGCCAGCCGCCAGCCCTGCTCGCGCTGCGCGGCGCTCAGGGCCTCGGGGCGGGCGTCGTCAGGCAGGCCGTCAAGGCAGCGCACCAGGCACGCATGGCAACTGCCGGCGCGGCAGCTGTAGGGCACGGCGCAACCTGCGCCATTGAGCACATCGAGCAGGTTGCTGCCAGGCGGCACGGTAAAACAGCGCTCGCCCACGCGTAGTTCGGGCATTCAGGGGACTCCAGTGACTGATGTGCCTGGGGCCCGCCGCGCGGGCCATCGCAGGCTGTCGCCAGCTCCCACAGAGAATTTGCCCAGCCTCGATATTGTGGGTTGACCCAGGCTCTGTGGGAGCTGGCGCCAGCCTGCGATGGCGCGCGTAGCGGGCCCTTGCATTCTAACGCTACCAGCAAAAAGGATGCCCACCCACCTGCCGACCTTGGTCCCGCGCCGCCGCAGGTGTTTCAGCTGCGGGCCTGCGGTATACTGCCGCGCCTTTTTGCGCCGGCCTGACCAGCCGACGCCTTGCCAGGCATTGCCGACATACCGGTGTGCGTTGTCGGTATGCCTTTACGAATGTTCCCGTCTTTAAGAGGAGCGCGCTGCATGACCGTGATCAAGCAAGACGACCTGATTCAGAGCGTCGCCGACGCCCTGCAATTCATTTCGTACTACCACCCCGTCGACTTCATCCAGGCGATGCACGAAGCCTACCTGCGTGAAGAATCGCCTGCCGCGCGTGACTCGATCGCCCAGATCCTGATCAACTCGCGCATGTGCGCCACCGGCCACCGCCCGATCTGCCAGGACACCGGCATCGTCACCGTGTTCATCCGCGTCGGTATGGACGTGCGTTGGGACGGCGCCACCATGAGTGTCGACGACATGATCAACGAAGGTGTGCGTCGCGCCTACAACCTGCCCGAGAACGTCCTGCGCGCCTCGATCCTGGCCGACCCGGCCGGTGCCCGCAAGAACACCAAGGACAACACCCCGGCCGTCATCCACTACTCCATCGTGCCCGGCGACAAGGTCGAGGTCGATGTCGCAGCCAAAGGCGGCGGCTCGGAGAACAAGTCGAAGATGGCCATGCTCAACCCGTCCGACTCGATCGTCGACTGGGTATTGAAGACCGTGCCGACCATGGGCGCTGGCTGGTGCCCGCCTGGCATGCTGGGCATCGGTATCGGCGGCACCGCTGAAAAAGCGGCGGTCATGGCCAAGGAAGTGCTCATGGAGTCCATCGACATCCATGAACTCAAAGCCCGTGGCCCGCAAAACCGCCTCGAAGAGATCCGCCTGGAGCTGTTCGAGAAGGTCAACCAGCTGGGCATCGGCGCCCAGGGTCTGGGCGGCCTGACCACCGTGCTCGACGTCAAGATCATGGACTACCCGACCCACGCCGCTTCGCTGCCGGTGTGCATGATCCCCAACTGCGCCGCCACCCGTCACGCCCACTTCGTGCTCGACGGCAACGGCCCGGCCGAACTTGAAGCGCCGTCGCTGGACGCCTACCCGGAAATCGTCTGGGAAGCAGGCCCGAGCGCACGTCGCGTCAACCTCGACGACATCACCCCGGAAGAAGTCGCCAGCTGGAAGCCAGGCGAGACCATCCTGCTCAACGGCAAGATGCTCACCGGCCGTGATGCGGCGCACAAGCGCATGGTCGAGATGCTCAACCGTGGCGAAGAGCTGCCGGTAGACCTCAAAGGCCGCTTCATCTACTACGTCGGCCCAGTCGACCCGGTGGGTGACGAAGTGGTAGGCCCAGCCGGCCCGACCACCGCCACGCGCATGGACAAGTTCACCCGCCAGATCCTCGAGCAAACCGGCCTGCTGGGCATGATCGGCAAGTCCGAGCGCGGCCCGACCGCCATCGAGGCGATCAAGGACAACAAGGCTGTTTACCTGATGGCCGTTGGCGGCGCTGCCTACCTGGTGGCCCAGGCCATCCGCAAGTCGAAGGTCCTGGCCTTTGCCGAGCTGGGCATGGAAGCGGTCTACGAGTTCGACGTCAAGGACATGCCGGTGACCGTTGCGGTCGACAGCAACGGTGAGTCGGTGCACATCACCGGCCCGGCGCTTTGGCAGGGCAAGATTGCCCAAAGCCTGGCGGTGGAAGTCAAGTAAGCCCGCCGTCCAGCCCCGAAAACCGCTCCCAGTGAGCGGTTTTTTTTCGCCTGCCGCTGGCCACTGCATAACTATCTATGCCCTGAACCCGGCCCCCAGGCGATTAACTCGGGCACTTCCACGACAGAGGAAGTACCTATGAGCAATACCATCAAAGTCAACCAGTGGCTGAGCCGCCTGCGCCTGGACATTACCTCCAGCTCCAACCGGGTTTTCGCCAACGGCCGTCAGCAAGTTGAGATTACCGTCACTGTCGAGCCGCGCGACGGCGAAGAGGTGGACGAAAACGCCATCGCGTCGATCGAATTGTTCATCTTCGATGACAACGCCAATGAACTCCAGCCAGATGGGGAATTGCACGTGGACAGCGAGCGCGACCCGCGCTTCGAATACTACGCAGCCAGTGGCGGCGCCCCCAGCCCGCTGATGAACTCCTCGCAAAGGACCGCGCGCCGCCGCTTCTATCTCAGTTCGACGCTACCTGGAGGCTCACTCACCACCATATATGCCGGGATCAGGAAGGACACGGACAATCACTTCATGACGAATACAGGGCCGTTCCAGTCATCGGTGGTGATCGAGTCGATCACCCCGCTGCGACACCCGGAAGCGGCGTTCAAGCTGGACATGCAAGAGCGGGTCAGTTTCAGGACAGCCACCGGCAAGATGCGCGACGCGGAAACGAACTGCGATGTCGGCTACTTCGGTTTCAGGGACCCCAACAATAGCATCGTCGAATCCATCCCCCACGCCGTGCCATCTGGCGAACCCTTCTACACGCGCAATAACTGGGATCACGTGATCTTTTCCTTTGAGCTGATCAACGATTACAGCCAGATCTGCCAGGTCACCACCTATGCCGAAGGCGCGCCGATGGATATCAACTACAACGGCAGACGCTTCACTCCGCGGGCCGGCAACATGGCGGTGTGCGTGTACCACCAGCGGTTCTACGACGCATGGTCCAACTCCATCAATGAAGACAAGAGCCTGTGGACGGTGGTCGACCGGCATGGCAACGAACAGGACATCGAGTTCTTCACCGAGGATTCCGGCCGAATCATCAAGTTCAGGGCCAACTGAAACCGCCGGTGACGCACGCAGCGCCCCGCCCGGGGTGCTGTCCGACGATTGTCCACAAGGATCATCCGCATGTCCGAGATACATACCCAAGCGAGCAACTTTCTTGATTTCGTGAAGACCGGGGTGGATCACCGCACCGGCCAATTCACCTTGGCCATCGCGCTCCCCATGCCACCGGCCAACCAACTGTGCGGGCCTTCGCTGACGCTGAGCCTGGCCTTCAGCACGCTGAGTTCGATGAGCAACCGGGGCTACGGTTTCGGCTGGAACCTGGCGCTCAGCGAAATCGATCTGAGCCAGGACAATCCACGCATCAGCCTGGGCTCGGGCGAGCAGTTCGCCATCGACCTCAACGCCTCCACGCTGTCCGGCGAAGGCCAACTGGCCCTGCCAGACCAGAAGCTCAAGACGTTCATCGTCACCCATCAGGCCGATGGCGACATCCGGGTCGATCGCAAGTCCGGTGAGAGCGAGATCCTGCACCCTGCGAGCCCGGACAGCGCCCGCTACCTGCTGGCGCAATTACGCTCGGCTGAGGGTCGCTCGCTGTACTTCGACTGGGCGCCGTTTGGCAACGATGGTTTCATACTGGAGCAGGTGCGTGACGAGCAGGATACCTTGCTGGCAATCGACGTCGGCGCCAGCACGGTGAAAATCAACCTGCGTCCCGGCCACGCCGAAGCCACTTCGCTGACGCTGCTGCTGAGCAATGACCGCCTGAACAGCATCCAGTTGCCCAACGTACCGCAGCCATTCGACATCGAGTACGGCACGCACCCTGTGGCTGGTGACGCACAGCTGCTGTTACCGACTGTAATCAACGGGCCGCTCGGAGGCCGTGACACCGTCCACTGGTCCGACGCTGACAACGGCCACAAACTGCCAGATGATGCACCGCTCAAGCGCCTACCACGGGTGCTTTCGTGGACGCATGTCAGCGCCGGCAAACACAACGAGATCAACCGCGGCTATGCGTGGATCGGCGAGCACAACTTCCTCGGCTATGGCAGCGACCAGGCGTTCGAGTGGAAGAGCGGACGCGACAACCTTTACCAGGTCAACGCCCAATACCAGTATGAGGTCGTCGAGACGCTCAGCGACGGGGCCGGCCAGGCGCTGGGCAGCGTGCATCGTGTGTGGAATCGCTTCCACCTGCTGATCAGCGAAACCAGCCGCAACCAGGCCTGCGAAACCATCAAGCAGACCCACTACGGCGTCGACCCTGCGCTCACCTGGGAACAGCAACCGGCCTGGTGCCAATTGCCCCATGAGACCATCACCACCTACGTCGATCACGCCAACGACAAGGCCAGCCGCAGCGAAACCACCCGCTACGCCTATGACGAATGGGGCAACGTCAGCGAAGTCACCCACCCAAGCGGGGTCAGGGAAACCTGCGAGTACTACCCTGCCGCCGGGGCCGAGGGCTGCCCGGCCGATGCGCTGGGCATGGTGCGCTACCTGCGCAGCAAAGTGGTGATCCCCGCCCCGGCCAGCGGCGATGCCCAGGCGCTGGCGACCCGCTACACCTACACCGCCCTGCCGTCGCTGATCGTAGGCGCGCCGGCCCTGAGCGTGGTTGCGTGCGAGGAAGGCGTGATCCACGCCAGCGGCGAGGTCTTCGAGCGCACCGAACAGACCTACATCACCACCCCCGGCCCCGCCTACGCGCGTGAAGACAAGGTGGTCACCACGCTCAACGACAAGGCCACGACCACCGACTACCACTACGAGGTCAAGGACGGCGCGCTGATCACCCAGACCACCATCACTGGCTTCGAAAACGACGATGAAAACCGCTCCAGCAGCAGCCGTGCGCAGTCGCTGACCAGCGGCCAGACGCTGTGGGAACTCAGCGCCAGCGGCGCATGCAGCCGTTACGAATACGACCTGCTGGGCCGAGTAGTGTGCTCCATTAGCTGTGCCGATAGCCCCTACCAAAGTGAACGCCGCGCCCACTATCACCTGGCCGACAACGTCGCGATCCAGGCGCTGGAAGGGCGCACTGACAATCCGGTGATGATCGAGGAGGTCGAGGTGACCGGGCAGCGCAAACGCCAGTGGCTGGATGGCGACGGCCGTGTAGTGCGCATCGAGGTCGAAGACCTGGACAATGCCCCCGGCGTGTTCCGCGAGGTGGCCCTTAGCGAATACGATGCGCTGGGTCGGGTCACGCGGCAAACCGCGATTGACTGGCTCGACGCCGACACCTCGCTGACGCAGACCAGCACCACCCACTACAGTGACTGGGGCCACAGCGAACGCACAGTCAGCCCGGACGGCGTGACCAGCCACACGCGCATGGACCCGGTTACCCTGCGCAGTGAGCAGTGGCAGAGCGCAGGAGAACTCACTGGGCCGCGCCAAGTGGTGCTGAGCAATGCCGCCGGCAACGCGCTCGAACAACAGGATTTCGACAGTGCCGGGCGCCTGGTACGCACCCTGAAACGGGTACGCGACGGCCTGGACCGGGTGATCGAAAACCGGGTCAAGGTCGACGGCATGGATGAAATCGTCACGCAGATGGGCTACGACCACTATGGCCGGGTGATCGAGAAACGCCTGCCGGACGGCACCACGATCAACTGGACGTTCGCAGCGCACAGCGACGACCACCATCCCGAAGCCCTGACCGTAACGGGAGGGGATCAATAATGGGCAGCGGAACATACACCTGCGGCCAGCAGACGTTCGATGGGCTTGGCCGTCAACGCTCGGTGCAGGTTGCCGGGCGCACGACCGGGTATCACTACCGCGCAGGGCAACTGCCACCTACGGCCAACACCCTGGCCGATGGCAAACGCATCGACTTTGTCTACGAAGGCGTACTGGGCAATGCACTGCTCAGTACCGAAGCGCAGGATCAGACACCCGAGCGCCTTGAATACCACCCTCTGCTCGGTCGCCCTGTCGCTGCCAGCAATGCGCTGGGCAGCCAGAAATGGCAGTTCACTGCCGCCGGCAAGCCCCTTGCCGACAGCTGGACAGTGGATGGCCAGACCCACACCACCACTTGGCAGGAGTCACTGGGTGGCACCCTGCTCGGTTTCACCGATACGAGCGGCACCCCGCACAAGCGCAGCTTCGACGCCCAGGGTCGGGTCACTGAACTGACGGTTGGCGAGGTGACCACGCAGTTTGCCTACGACGCATTTTCCCGCCCCATCAGCCTGACCACGCAACACGATGGGCGCACGCTTGAAAAGCAGATCACCTACGACGCCATGGGCCGCGAACATACCAGCACCTTCACCGTTAACGGCGTCGGTGAAGAGCGGGTCATCGTGCAGACGCTGCTCTACTCCGACCTTGACCAGGTGCTCTCGCGCACCTGGCAGGACGGCGAGCAAAACGGCGCGGAAACCTTTGCCTACGACAGCCGTGGCCGCCTGGTGCACTACTCCGCCAACGCCGACGCCGCTCCGCACGACCCATTCGGCAACCCCATTGCCGAACAGCGCTTCACCTTCAATGCACTCGATGGCTACCAAAGCATCGAGACTCGCTTTCTCGATGACACCACGGATCAGGCGAGCTTCACCCATGCCGATGACGATCCGACCCAAGTGGTTGCGATCAGCCATACCCATGCCAGTTGGCCGCAAACCATCACCCTCACCTACGACGCCTGTGGCCGCGTGATCTCCGACAGCCTGGGCCGCAGCATGGCCTGGAACGCCCAGGACCGCCTGGAGCGCATCGACTACAACGGCCAGAGCTGCCTCTACCGCTACGACCCCAGCGGCAAGCTGTGTGACCGAGTGTTGCAGGACACCCTCACCCGCAGTTTCTACAGCGGCGGTCAGCAAACCCATGAACAGTGTGGCGATGACCGCCTGCACCTGATCGGCGATGGTGCGCATCTGTTTGCCTTGAACCGCGTCGCCGAAGGTATCGCCAAGACCACCCTGCTCGGCTGCGACGGCCAGGGTAGCGTGCGTATCGAAGCCGATGACACCATCCGCCAACTCCGTTACACCACTCACGGTGCCGAGCAGAAAGGCGATGAAAAAATGCCATTCGGCTACACCGGCCTGCGCCGCGAGCCGCTGACCGGCTGGTACATCCCCAACGGCTACCGCCCCTACGACCCGCTGCTGATGTGCTTCCTCAGCCCCGACAGCGAAAGCCCGTTCGGGCGCGGAGGCATCAACCCCTACGCCTACTGCGCCGGCGACCCGATCAACCGCATCGACCCGGACGGCCACAGTTGGGTCACTTGGACGGTTGCCGGCATCGGTCTTGCGGTGGCCGCTGTAACCACGGTTGCAAGCCTGGGCACCGCAATGCCCGCCTTCGCGACGCTGTTCAGCGCCGGCATCGGCGCACTCAGTGCCAGCGGCGTCGCGGCCATTGCCAGCGCCGCACTGAATGCCATCTCGTTAGGCACCGGCGTGGCAGCGCTGGCGCTTGAAGCCACTGGCAAGGACCGCCAAGCCGCCAGCATCCTGGGGTGGGTATCGCTAGGCACAGGCGTGGCCAGCCTTGCCGTCAACCTCATCCCCGGCGCTGCGCGCGCCAGTGCGCAACTGCCGCGCAGAGCGGGCAGAGCCGGCGGCAAACCGGTTTACCGCACGCCCAGTACCGAATCACTTGGCGGGCCGACGCCGGCGTTCACGCACCGCAAAGGCGCCGAGATCATTTTCGAGCAGTTCAGCCACGACCGGGATGTCGCCTTCCACAAGAATCTGTGGGGGCAGGGCTTTGCCGGGTTCGAAACCCATGGCACCCGCGAGGGCATGCTGATGAATGCCATGGGCGCGGCGGCGGCACCGGAATATGTGGCGTTAAAGGAAATCGCCCCGCGCCTGGTCACTGCCGGCATCGCCGAGGGCCAGCCGATCGTGCTGCTGGCCTGCCATGGCGGAAAAAGCGGTGCCGCACAGCGGGTGGCAGACGTGCTGAGACGCCCCGTCTATGGCTACGACAAGAAAATCGCGGTGTTCCCTCATTCAACGCTGGAAACACTCAACACCGGCAAGGATTTCAACATTCCGCTACAGAAGATGCCGTTCATGCGCTGGCTCATGGGGCAAAAAGGCCCGTCGGCCTTGGACCCAGGGTACGAGCTCGCCACTGGCAGGCTGTATTTCCCCCAGTGAACCGCATCAGATACCTTTGAGGAGAAACGCCGTGCCCGCCCTTTCAACACTGATTGGCAGCCAGACATTCGATGGGCTCGGTCGCCAACGCTCGGTACAGGTTGCCGGGCGCACCACTCAATACCACTATCGCGCAGGGCAAGTGCCGCCAACGGCCAACACCCTGGCCGATGGCAAACGCATCGACTTTGTCTACGAAGGCGTACTGGGCAATGCACTGCTCAGTACCGAAGCGCAGGATCAGACACCCGAGCGCCTTGAATACCACCCTCTGCTCGGTCGCCCTGTCGCTGCCAGCAATGCGCTGGGCAGCCAGAAATGGCAGTTCACTGCCGCCGGCAAGCCCCTTGCCGACAGCTGGACAGTGGATGGCCAGACCCACACCACCACTTGGCAGGAGTCACTGGGTGGCACCCTGCTCGGTTTCACCGATACGAGCGGCACCCCGCACAAGCGCAGCTTCGACGCCCAGGGTCGGGTCACTGAACTGACGGTTGGCGAGGTGACCACGCAGTTTGCCTACGACGCATTTTCCCGCCCCATCAGCCTGACCACGCAACACGATGGGCGCACGCTTGAAAAGCAGATCACCTACGACACCATGGGCCGCGAACATACCTGCACCTTCACCGTTAACGGCGTCGGTGAAGAGCGGGTCATCGTGCAGACGCTGCTCTACTCCGACCTTGACCAGGTGCTCTCGCGCACCTGGCAGGACGGCGAGCAAAACGGCGCGGAAACCTTCGCCTACGACCCCCGTGGCCGCCTGGTGCACTACACCGCCAACGCCGACGCCGCTCCGCGCGACCCATTCGGCAACCCCATTGCCGAACAGCGCTTCACCTTCAATGCACTCGATGGCTACCAAAGCATCGAAACTCGCTTTCTCGATGACACCACGGATCAGGCGAGCTTCACCTATGCCGATGACGATCCAACCCAAGTGGTTGCGATCAGCCATACCCATGCCAGTTGGCCACAATCCATCACCCTGACCTACGACGCCTGTGGCCGCGTGATCTCCGACAGCCTGGGCCGCAGCATGGCCTGGAACGCCCAGGACCGCCTGGAGCGCATCGACTACAACGGCCAGAGCTGCCTCTACCGCTACGACCCCAGCGGCAAGCTGTGTGACCGAGTGTTGCAGGACACCCTCACCCGCAGTTTCTACAGCGGCGGTCAGCAAACCCATGAACAGTGTGGCGATGACCGCCTGCACCTGATCGGCGATGGTGCGCATCTGTTTGCCTTGAACTGCGTCGCCGAAGGCATCGCCAAGACCACCCTGCTCGGCTGCGACGGCCAGGGTAGCGTGCGTATCGAAGCCGATGACACCATCCGCCAACTCCGTTACACCACTCACGGTGCCGAGCAGAAAGGCGATGAAAAAATGCCATTCGGCTACACCGGCCTGCGCCGCGAGCCGCTGACCGGCTGGTACATCCCCAACGGCTACCGCCCCTACGACCCGCTGCTGATGTGCTTTATCAGCCCCGACAGCGAAAGCCCGTTCGGGCGTGGCGGCATCAACCCCTACGCCTACTGCGCCGGCGACCCCGTCAACCGCATCGACCCGGACGGCCACAGTTGGGTCACCTGGGCCGTGGCCGGGCTCGGCCTGGCAATCGGGACGGTGGTCACCGTGGCAAGCTTCGGCTCGCTCGGCGTGGTCCTGGCCGCAGGCCTCAGCGGGCTGACCGCAAGCGGCATGCTGGCAATCAGCAGTTCGGCCCTCAGTGCCATTTCGATCGGCACAGGCATTGCCGCGCTGGGGCTTGAGATCGACGGCAAGCACCAGACGGCCGCCAGCGTGCTGGGCTGGATTTCTCTAGGCACAGGCCTTGCCAGCGCCGCTGCAGCCATTGCTCCCAAGCTCACCACGGCAGTGGTCAACCTGCGCAACTCAGCCGGCCGGGCGGCCAGCAAGCTGGAGCCATTCAAGCCCTATCACATCGGCCCAGGCGGCAAAACGCGCCCGGCCAGCGTGCTGTTTGGCGCAAACGCCGGGGCTGAGGACGTCGCCTTTGTACCCGACCTGTTTGCCGAGGGGCATGCGGCATTGGTGACGCACGGGCACCCGCTGGGCATGCTGATGAATGCGCAAGGGGTGGCTGACGATGCAGTGCGCATCGCCCAGGACATCATCGCCCCCAGGCTTGCGCAGATGGGCTACCCGGAAGGCAAGAAATTCATCCTGGTCGCCTGCTGGGGCGGCAAGAGTGG
Organism: Pseudomonas farsensis; assembly: GCF_014268805.2. Lineage (GTDB taxonomy): Bacteria > Pseudomonadota > Gammaproteobacteria > Pseudomonadales > Pseudomonadaceae > Aquipseudomonas > Aquipseudomonas farsensis. The sequence continues at coordinate 469,461 of NZ_JABWRF020000001.1, read as the reverse complement.
CGCCGCGCAGAGCATCGCCAATGAACTGGGGCGCCCCGTCGAAGCCTTTGGCGAAAAAGTGTTCATCAAGGGGCTAGCCTCATTGCAAATGCCGCGCGCTTCTCCCAACGCACTAGCCGGCAACAATGTGCCGATCTACAAAGCATCGCTGTGGACGCGGATGTTCTGCAAGCCACGCTTCACCGAGACCTCCAAATACCGCATTGCCAAGCCGAAACTGTACATGCCGCAATAAAACAGCCCCTGATCGACGTTGCGCCAGCGGGCGTCGATCAGGGGCTGGACCCGCTACCAGACAACCCGCCTATTGTCGAGATATGGCGCCAGCAGTCCTTTGCGTATACTGCACCCTATGTTTGCCCACACTGCTCTACGCCAGCGCTGCGCCAAATGGCTCATCGCAACCGGACTCTTCCTGATGCTCGGTGCCTGTGTTGAAAAACCCAGCACCCTAGAACGCGTCAAGGAGGACGGCGTATTGCGCGTAATTACCCGCAACAGCCCGGCCACCTACTTCCAGGACCGCAACGGCGAAACTGGTTTTGAGTACGAGTTAGTCAAGCGTTTCGCCGACGATCTAGGCGTTAAGCTGCAAATCGAAACGGCAGACAACCTTGACGACCTGTTCGGCCAATTGGGCAAACCCTCAGGCCCAGTGCTCGCGGCAGCGGGGCTTGTCAGCAGCGAACGGCGTGCTGCACAGGTGAAATTTTCCCACCCTTACCTTGAAGTGACGCCGCAGGTCATCTACCGAAATGGCCGCTCCCGCCCTACCGAAGCGAAAGGTTTGGTAGGCAAAAAGATCATGGTGCTCAAGGGCAGCAGCCACGCCGACCAGTTGGCTGAGTTGAAAAAGAAATTCCCGACACTTGAATACGAAGAGTCTGACGCAGTCGAGGTGGTCGACCTGCTGCGCATGGTCGATGAGGGGCAAATCGACCTGACCCTGGTCGACTCCAACGAACTGGCCATGAACCAGGTGTACTTCCCGAATGTACGTGTGGCCTTCGACCTGGGCGACGCCCGCGACCAGCGTTGGGCGGTGGCACCGGGCGAAGACAACAGCCTGCTCAACGAAATCAACGAATTTATCGACAAATCCCAGAAAAACGGCACCTTGCAGCGCCTTAAAGACCGTTACTACGGGCATGTCGATGTACTGGGTTATGTCGGTGCCTACACCTTTGCCCAGCACCTGCAGCAGCGCCTGCCCAAGTACGAGAAGCACTTCAAGAGTTACGCCAAGGTCGAGCAGATCGACTGGCGCTTGTTGGCCGCCATCGGCTATCAGGAGTCGATGTGGCAGCCCGAGGTCACCTCCAAGACCGGCGTACGCGGCCTGATGATGCTGACCCAGCGCACTGCCCAGGCCATGGGCGTGTCCAACCGTCTCGACCCGCGCCAGAGCATCATGGGCGGTGCCAAGTACTTCATGCTGGTCAAGGAACAACTGGACGACAGCATCCAGGAGCCGGACCGCACCTGGTTCGCCCTGGCGGCCTATAACGTCGGCAGCGGCCACCTGGAAGATGCCCGCACCTTGGCCAAACGCGAGAAGCTCGACCCGAACAAGTGGCTGGACGTCAAGAAAATGCTGCCGCGCCTGTCGCAGAAGCAGTGGTACAGCAAGACCAAATACGGCTATGCCCGTGGCGGCGAGCCTGTGCATTTCGTCGCCAACATCCGTCGCTACTACGACATCCTGACCTGGGTGACGCAGCCACAGCTCGAAGGCCAGGTAGCCGAAGGTAACCTGCATGTGCCGGCGGTGAACAAAGACAAACCGGCGGAACAGACCCCGGCCATGTAGCGCCGTGCCCGGCAGGGCGCCACAAGCGATATGTACTGCACCGGGCACCACCGGCACAGCCAACCTCGGCGCTCCTAATACAACGGAGCGCCACCCCATGCCTCTCACCCAGAGCCAGGCAGACGACCAGCAAGCCCTGCAGGCCCTCGCGCTGGAGATTGCCGCACACTGCCCCGACATGCGCCAGCAGGCAAGGCAGATCGCACGGCAGATTCTCGACCAGCACAGCCTGGGCACGCAGGACCCGGATCATGTCTACCTGAACAGCTTCGACAACGCCTCCACCAGCCCGCGCACCTTCAGCGGCTGGCAGCACCATGAAAAGCCGTTCCAATCGCTTACCCTGCCCCAGCTGGTGATGCACCGCTTTGACGCCCAAAGCGCCGACAACGCCGACTTGCTCAGTTACCGTACCGGGTTCTACAGCGACGGCCTGGACAAGGACCTGTACGACGAGCACAACGAGGTAGCGCTGGATCCGCGCCAGGTACTCGAGTACTTCTGGCAGATCGACTTCAGCCAGCAGTTCAAGGCGAACATGGAGCAATTCTGGCTCAAGCATCACGATGACTTTCGCACCTTGGCCAAGGCGATGTTCCTGAGCAAGGCTTTGGAAGCGTGCAAAGACCACCCTGGTAGCGCACTGGCCAGCAGCGCGGCAGTGGCTGCCCAAGCGCTGGTCGGCGGCCACTATTGGCCACCCACCCTTGCACAACTGCGTGAGCTGGTACCACCTGGCCCCGGCGTGCGCCTATGCACCTTTGACATAGGCGGGCACGTGGCCACTGACATTTTGCGCATCGAGCTGCAAAGCGGCGCGCTGATGCTCTATATGCCCGGTGAAACTGACGGATTGCAGCTGTTCGAAAACAAGGCGGCGCTGTATCTGTGGGTGCTCAACCACAACAATCATGCCGACAATCGCGCCCGCTTCGCCAGCCACTTCGCCCTGCCAGAGCGCGGCGAGCGCGACAGCGCCATCGGCCTGAACCACCTGATCGACCTGCTGTACGAAGGGTGGGGCAGAGGCGATTACTCAGCCATCAACCAGCATGACCACACCATCGGCGAAGACGCCTTCAGCTGGCTGCGCGACAAGGCCCGCCAGCGCATGCAGGACGATGCCCAGTGGGTACTGCATTCCAATGAAGACCTGCGCAAACAACTGTGGATCGGCTACCTGAAAGCGTTCGGCACGGTGTTCGGGCCAATGGCAGCGGTGGACTGGCACGTGGCACTGGCAGTGGTTGGCGCAGGTATGGCAGAGATGGGCCTGAACGTCGACCAGGCGCTCAACGGCCGCACCACCGCTGAACGCCAACAAGGCGTAAGCGGTGCGATCATCGCCGGCATCAACGTGCTGTTCAATGCAGGCTTGCTGCACGGAGCCGTCGTAGGCGAGGCGGGTGAAATCGGTACGCACGAAAGCGCGCCAGAACATGTCGAGAACCCCGAACCCGAACACTCAGGCGCTCAAGCAAGTACCGCGCAGATCGATGAATGGGTGCCGCAACCGCTGCGCCCGCTAAACCCGCTCGATCCGCTGGATGGATTTGAAAGCAACGTGATCCTGACTGGCGAACCCGGCAGCGGCACGCTGGCCGGCATCTACTCCCAGCAGCAAAAATTTTATGTGGAGATCGATGGACAGGCGTACCAGGTGCGCCATGTGGTCGAACTGAAAACCTGGGTGATCGTCGACCCCGAAAATGAGTTTTCGTGGGCGACCGCCCAAACCATTCGCCTGGACAGCCAAGGCCAGTGGCAACTGGTCGAGCGCATGGGGCTGGACGGCGGTTGGCCGTTGAAGACTCTGAAAATCTTCGGTCGAAAACCCTCAGGCCCACAACTGCCAACCCTTGCGCCAAACGTCTACGAGATTGCGCAACCTTCCCGCGCTTTGCTGCACTCGGTATCGGACGATGCGCTCTCCGGCCAGCTCGCCAGTTTAGACGAAGACGATGCCGTAAGCGCCGAGCAGGAGTTTCGCAACCGCCGCGACCAATTGGCCGCCGACGCGGCCAGCGGCCTGGCCTCGGCGCAGTTGCCAGCAAGGCCGAACGTTCCTGAACTGAGCCCCAACACCAGCCCCAAACAGTTGCTGCGCGCCATCTACGCCAATAGCGACGGCCTGGTCATTGGCGAAGCTCACAGCGCCATCGGCAGCAAGCGCTTGTTGATCGACAACATGCGTGAGCTGCGCAAACTGAACGTGAAGACGCTGTACATGGAGCACTACCAAACCGACTTCCAGCAGCCCGACCTGGACACTTTCAACCGCACAGGCAAGCTAAGTGAGGCGCTGGACGCCTATATCAGCAGCCAGGACCGCGGGCATTTCACCGACCCTACAGGGCGTTACAACTTCCGCCAGGTGCTGATCAAGGCGCAGCAGCAAGGCCTGCGTATCCAGTCCATAGACTGCATGGCCAGTTACCGGCAAGCCTGGTTGGACGTCCCGCCGCCGCTGGCGCGGACCCGGATGATGAACTTCTACGCCGGGCTGATCATCGACGCCGACCAGGCGCTGCACGGGGCGGGTAAATGGGTGGCACTGGTGGGTAACACCCACGCCAACAGCTTCGAAGGGGTGCCGGGTATCAGTGAACTGCAAGGTGCCATCGGCCTGCGCGTAGAAGACGTTGCCATCGGCCAGCCTGATACCGTCGAGGTCGACCCAGGCCTGGATGTTATCGAAAGACGTATCACTCGCCATGTCAAGAGCGACCTGCGCCTGCGGGCGGCGGTCAAGCCTGCGAGTGCCACCGCGCCGGACCTGCAGAGCAACCTGAGACGGCCCGGAGACTATGCCATCGAGGAGCAGGCCGATGGCAAGCGCTACCTGGTCAACCGCAGCAGGGATGGCAGCCTGCGCCGCACGCAGATAAAACGCGACGGCCGCTACCTGTATATAGAACGCCCAGACTGGCCTGACCTGCATGGCCGCCGGTTCGCTGAGCTTTCCGAGCTGTACACGCTACTGGCGCTGCGGGGGATGAGCCATATCGTGCGGTAAGGAGCAGGAGGTGGCGCTGGCGCGGTCTGTGTACAGATTCCAGCTTTTTTACAAGGCCTGCGCCGCCCTCATCGCACGCGGTCGCCGGCTCTCATAGAACAAACGCTAACTAACTGATTTACATCGAAACGTGGGAGCGGGCTTGCCCCGCGATAGCGATAGCACTGCCAACATCGCATCGCGGGGCAAGCCTGCTCCCACGTTGCCCAGTTCTCTGCGCGGCAGCGCAGCCCGGCAAGGCTGGGTGATCTCCCACACGAATCTTGGCCAGACCTCCATACTGCGGCTGTGCGCCGACTCTGTAGGAGCGGCCTTGTGTCGCGAAAGGGCTGTGAAGCAGCCCCAGGATCTTAGCACCCACCAGAATCGCTGGGGCTGCTCCGCAGCCCTTTCGCGACACAAGGCCGCTCCTACACTGACCGTGTAGACGGCATCGATTGGGGATGGGCGAGCTCTGTGGGAGCTGGCGCCAGCCTGCGATGAGGCCCGAGCAGGCAGTGCAATCGCTTGGGCTAAGCGCCTTTGGCCCGGCGCGCCTTGAAGAACTCGCTGAGAATCGCCCCGCACTCCTGCGCCAGCACCCCGCCCTCGACCACCACCCGGTGGTTCAAGAAGCCCTGGGCGAAAAACTGCCCCTGGCTCTGCACAACCCCAGCCTTGGGTTCAAGCGCACCAAACACCACCCGCGCAACCCGCGAATGCACGATCAGCCCCGCGCACATGCTGCACGGCTCAAGCGTGACATACAGCGTGCTGCCCGGCAGCCGGTAATTGCTGGCTGCCTGGGCCGCTGCGCGAATCGCCACCATTTCAGCATGGGCGCTGGGGTCGCTATCCAGGATCGGCCGATTGAAGCCCTGCCCCAGCACCTGGCCATGCTGCACCAGCACCGCCCCCACCGGGACCTCACCCCGTGCAGCGCCTTGCGCCGCAAGTTCCAGTGCCATGTGCATGAATTCCTGATCGCGGCTGCGATCGATGATCAACGGCCGCATCACACCACCGCAATCGCGGCCATCAGGCCGGTTTCCATGTGGTCAATGACATGGCAGTGGAACATCCAGGTGCCTGGGTTATCAGCCACCAGCGCCACTTGGGCACGCTCGTTCTTGCCCAGCAGGTAGGTGTCGGTGAACCACGGTTCGACGATCTTGTGGCGATTGGACGCGATCACCTTGAAGCTCATGCCATGCAGGTGGATCGGGTGCTGGTACTGGGTCATGTTCTTCAGCTCGAAGATGTAGCTGTTGCCGCGCTTGAGCGTGGCAATGGGCCGGTCGGCGCAGGTCTTGTCGGTGATGTCCCAGGCCTGGCCGTTGATCTGCCACAGGCTCGGCGGCTTGCCGTTGTCGGTATTCACCGACACCTTGCCGACCCATTCGAAATTGAAGTTCAGCTTCTCGGCGTTTTCCAGGTCCGGCTCGGCGATAGGGTTGGCCGGCAACGCCTTGGGCCAGTCGCCAGGCGCATCCTGGCTAGGTACCGAGCGCAGGGTGCCCAGGCGCACGAAACCATCACGCAGCGAAACCTCTTCACCCGCCTGTGGAATGCGGATCGCCAGGCAAATGCGCATGCCCGGCCCGAGCCAGTAATCATCGTCCAGCGGGCGCGGGGTGACCGGGTTGCCGTCCAGCGCGTAGATCATCGCCTCGCAGTTGCCCTTGAGGTTGATGCGGTAGGTCCAGGTGTTGTCCAGGTTCAGCAGGCGCACACGCACCACCTGCCCGGCGGGCAACTCGGTGACCGAATCGGCCTGGCCGTTGATGGTGATCAAGCGGCCCGCCGTGCCGTTGCGCGCAGCTTCACGCGGGATGCTGAACGGCAGCCAGGCGCCTTGCTCATCGACGTGCCAGTTTTTCAGGCTGAGGGTGCGCTCATGGTTGAAGCCGGTGGGCTCGCGCTCCTCGACGATCAGCGGGCCGACCAGGCCACGGCCCAGTTCTTCGGAGCTGCTGACGTGCGGGTGATACCAGTAACTGCCGGCGTCCGGCACCCGGAACTTGTAGTCGAAATATTCGCCCGGCTTGACCGGCAACTGGGACACATAGGGCACGCCGTCCATTTCCAGCGGCAGGCGGATGCCGTGCCAATGAATGGTGGTTTCAACCGGCAAGTGGTTGATGAACCGCACGCGCAGCCAGGTGCCCTGGCGCACTCGCAACTCGGTGCCCGGCGCCGAAGGGCCAAAAGCCCAGGCCTGGGTCTTGAAGCCCGCAACCAGCTCGACATCCAGCGGGGCGGCGATCAGCTCGTAGTCATGCCCGGCGTTGTCGTCTTCGACCTTGCCCAGCCAGTAACGCGCCGCGCCACCAGCGCCAAGGCCTACCACCACCAAGCCGGTCAGGCCTTGGAGCATTTGTCGACGGGTAAAGGACATCGCTGCGGGTACCTCGTGTTCTGCGCAAGCAAACTGCCAGCATCGGCCGACAATGAAGGGCGATTACGATACACCTGCATTTGCGAAATTTTAAGTGAAGTCTTGCCGCAGGGGCGCCGCACCACGGCATGCTTGCCCAAACCATGGCGCGCTGTTTAAGTGACGTCATTCAATGACCCGAACGAGCGAAGCGCCATGGGGCGAAACAATCACCTGCTTGGCCTTGCGCTACTCCCGGCCGCGGCACTGTTACTGGTGCCGAAGATTATCCTGATCAGTTACTTTTCAAGCCGTTGGGTCGACACCGACGCTGCCAGTATCGCCCTGTACCTGCTGCAAGACCTGCTGCTGGCAGCTTTGGTGTATGTGCTGGGCGTCAGCCTGCTACCACGCTACAAGGTCGCATTCTGGCCGCTGAGCGTGCTGGCAGGCGCGCTGCTGCTCTTGCTGCTGATCGACATGCGTGTGCGTGAGCTGTGGCTCAAGCCGCTGGACCTCACCCTGGTCGCCTACAGCCTGCAGCATGCGAGCAACCTGACGTCTGGCGCACAGGTGTTTTTCAACCAACTGGCCGGCTTCGGTTTTACCTTCCGCTTCATAGTCTTCGTACTATTTCTGGCGTATCTGGCAACCTGGGCGCTGGTGGGGCTGGCAAGCTACCGGGCCCTCAGAACCCCAGCCAAGCCGCTGGCAACCCGCAGCACGTTGGCGCTCGCGGCAGGTGCCGCCTTGCTGCTGGGCGCCCCCTTTGCCAACGATGCCCGCTATCACCTCAACCAGAACATCGTCACCAGCCCGCTGATCAATGCACTGCGCAGCGCCGGCCTGAACAACACTGCCCGGCAGCCCAACCTGCTGCCCTTCGAACAACCCGCCTACCCGATATCCGCGATCAACGCCCTGCCCCGCCCAGAACCTACGCCGCCTTTCACCAACCTGGTGTTCATCGTGATGGAGTCGGTGCGCTGGAACAGCACCTTTGCCGAGGGTGCGGACACTGATGCGCGCTACCCCACACTCGCCCGGCTGGCCCGCGAAGGCATGCTGAGCAAGGCCTATGTGACCGTGCCACATTCTTCCAAAGGGTACTTTTCGATTTTCACCGGGCTGCATGCGTTTCCCGGCGTTGAAATCAAGGAAGCCATGCCGCTGTATCAACCCGGCGTGATCCATGAACTCAAACAACAGCGAAACATGGAGGCCGTGGCCTTCAGCTCGTTGTTTCTGCAATTTGAAAACATGGACGGTTTTCTGAGTTCGATCGGGGTTTCCAAGGCGTATTCGGTTGCCGACATGTCGCCTGCCCTTGCGCAAGGCAACAGCAGTTTCGGCGCAAGCGACGAACAGCTTTTTCTACCCAGCATTCCTGACCTGAAGGCCCTACAGCAGAGCGGCAAAGGGTTTATTGCCTTGTACTTCCCAAGCGCCGCACACTACCCGTACGACTGCCCAGGCAAGCGCGTGCCGCGTAACCAGTTGGACAAGTACGAGGCCTGTATCGAAACCACCGACGCCTTGATCGGGCAAATGCTGGAAGGGTTCGACAAAAATGGCCTGCTGGACGCGACCCTGTTCGTATTGGTGGGCGACCATGGCGAGTCGTTCGGCGAACATGGGTTGTTCATCCACAACTCCTCGATGTACGAGGAGGAAGTCACGGTGCCGCTAATATTCTGGGCCAAGGGGCAGCCATTACCCAAACCGGCCTCGACCACCAGCCAGCAAACCGATATCGCCCCCACCGTCGCGGACTTCTTCGGCGTCCACAATGCCTCGTTCCAGGTGCAGGGCATCAGCTTGCTCAGGCCCCACGGCAAGCGCGCTTTCTATATGTCGACGTTTTTCGATCAACTGTCGTCGGCGCTGGTGGAGCACCCGTACAAGTACATTTACGATTTCAGCCCGGACACCTTGGTCAAATACAACCTCGACCAGGACCCGCAGGAAACCAACCCGCAACAGGTAACGGGGGACGAATTCACCGCGACCAGGAACCGGCTGTTGTCCTATGACGCCTACCAAAAGGCGTTCTTCGAGCAGGACCGACAGCAACCGCAATAACGACCGCTGCCCGGGCAACCGAGCCCGTCAGGGCTTGAGGGAGTTGAGGATCGAGCGGTAGCTGGCCGCGAGAATTTCATCTGCCAGTGGTGAGTCGTCCGGGCATGCCCGCGACATCACGATGGCGCCCATCGCCTGGGCCATGATCGACAGCGACTTGGCCCGCACCTGCCCTGCCTGCTCGGCAGTCAGGTCCTTGGCCCCGTGCAACACCTTCAGTTGCGCCTCTATGCCGGCCGCAAACATCGCACGCACTTCATCTTCCTTGCGCGCCGCATCCGCACACAACGCCGCCAAGGTGCAGCCGCTTGCGCGATTATCGCGATGCTCGCGCGAGAGGTAGACCTGCAAAAACGCTTCAATCGACGCACCAGCGGTCAGCGCGGCCGACTGCGCCATGCCGCATGCCGATGACTCGGCCATCAGATCGGCTTTTGAGCGGAAATGCTTGTAGAACCCACCTTGGGTGAAGCCTGCGGCCGCCATCAGGTCGGCGATGCCCACACCGTCGTAGCCACGCTCGCGAAACAGCGTGGAGGCGGTTTCAACGATATGCGCGCGGTTGGCCTGGGCCTGCTGCTTGGTGACTTTCATGGTTTGCCCACCCGTTGTGAATCTGCGCCGAAGTATACATTGATGTCACACAACATCAAAACGTTGACTTTTTTAGAGTTCGGTCACAATCATTAGCGCCATTCCAACACCCCACGCTGTCAATCCACGGAGATTCACCATGACTACGCTGCCAACCGTCCTGATCACCGGCGCCTCCAGCGGCATCGGCGCCACCTACGCCAAACGCTTTGCCGCCCGCGGTCACGACCTGGTGCTGGTTGCCCGCGACCAGCAGCGCCTGGACGCCCTGGCAGCGCAACTGCGAGAGCAGCACGGCATCACGGTGGACGTGCTGCAAGCCGACCTCACCAACGCCAACGACCTCAGCGCCGTCGAAGCCCGCCTGCGCGACGACGCGCACATTGGCGTGCTGATCAACAACGCAGGGCTGGCGCAATCCGGCGCCTTCGTCGAGCAAAGCGCCGAAGCCATCGACCGGCTTGTCGCGCTCAACGTGGTCGCCCTGACGCGCCTCGCCGCTGCCGCCGCGCCGCGCTTTGCCCAGGCAGGCGCCGGCTCGATCGTCAACATAGGGTCGGTGGTGGGCTTTGCCCCGGAGTTCGGCATGTCGATCTACGGTGCCTCGAAAGCCTTCGTATTGTTCCTGTCCCAAGGCCTGCAAGTGGAGCTGGCGGCAAAAGGCGTCTATGTCCAGGCCGTGCTGCCAGCAGCCACCCGCACCGAAATCTGGGAGCGTGCAGGCATCGACGTCAACAGCTTGAGCGAAGTGATGGACGTCAACGAGCTGGTCGACGCCGCACTGATCGGCTACGACCGCCGCGAGCCCGTGACCATTCCGCCCCTGCATGCCGAACCACGCTGGGCGGCTTTGGAGCAGGCCCGCCAAGGCGTGCTGTCCGACATCCGCCAGGCCCACGCCGCCGAGCGCTACCAGCCGCAGGCCTGAGGCTGCTCTTACCCGCCGCAACCGGAACCTGCTCGCAATGAAAGCATTCACCTTCAAACGCTACGGCAAAGCGCCAGGTCTGGGGTTCGAGCAACTGCCCCGCCCCGCGCTTGAGCCTGACCAACTGCTGGTGCAGGTTTACGCCGCAGGCATAAACCCCATCGACAACATGATTCCGACCGGCATGTTCAAACTGGTCCTGAAATACCGCCTGCCGGCGATCCTGGGTAGTGACGTGGCGGGGGTGGTAACCGAGGTAGGCAGTGCAGTAACGCGCTTCAAGGTGGGGGATGCGATCTACGCCAGCCTGTTCGATCGCGGCACCGGCACCCTCGCCGAGTTTGTCGCGGTGCCCGAGGCCTGCGCCGCACTCAAGCCAGCCAACTTGAACTTCGTGCAGGCCGCATCGCTGCCGATGGTCAGCTTGACCAGCTGGCAGGCGTTGCATGAACGCGCACAGCTAAAACCCGGCCAGGCTGTATTCATCCCGGCCGGCTCAGGCGGCATTGGCACCTTCGCGATCCAACTGGCAAAACACTTGGGCGCTACCGTTGGCACCACCACCAGCAGCAAGAACACCGAACTGGTGCGCAGCCTGGGTGCGGACGACGTGATCGACTACAAGAACCAGGCATTTGAACGCCTGCTCAGCGGCTACGACCTGGTACTGGGCACCACCCGTGGCGATGAACTGGAAAAAGCGGTGGGCATTGTCAAAGCAGGCGGGAAGATCGTGTCCCTGGTCGGCCCACTGGACCGGGCGTTTGCCAAGGCTCGTAACATGAACATGTTGCTGGTGCTGCTGTTTGGTTGGATGAGCCGCAAGATCAGGGGCCTGGCGAAGCGCAACAAGGTGGACTATTCGTTCTTGTTCGTTCGGCCTGATGGGGCGCAGCTTGGGGAGATAGGCAAGTTGGTTGAAGCGGAGCGGATCAAGCCGGTGATTGATCAGGTGTTTGCCTTCGATCAGGCGCAGCAGGCGCTTGATTACCTGGCCCAGGGGCGGGCTCGGGGGAAGGTTGTGGTGAAAGTTCGCTCAATGGATGGCTGAAGCTGGTCGGGCAAGAGCGTTCTCAATCACTGCGGAACATGCGTCGCATGCGCCATAACGCCACAAGCCCGCAAGACAATTAGCGGGCAAGCGCGATCACCGTAGCGGATGGCCCGCTGATCAGGGCTATGAGATATAAAACAAGCAGTAGTCCAACAGTGCCTTTTCGACACTTTGCTTATCTCTCAATACCAGTGCAACTACGATGGCCTGATCGTCCTCCACAATCTCGTAGAAAACGCGGTATCCGTTCGAATTGAGTTCTCGGTATTGAGAAATGCCCAGTTCCCCTGCTTGCGAGCTAACTGGGTACCTTGACGGAGCACCAAGGAGCTCGCCCTCAATGACGCGGATCTCGTCAGTAATTCGCTCGAACGCGGAAGAGAATCCCCTATAGGGTGCCAGATATTCGATCTGGTCTTCGATGCTTTGTTGCGCAACTTCTGTGTAGCGGATGTTCAATGTGGTCGTTTGAGTTCCTATCTCATTTGTGGGCGAACCTCCTGCTCAGGCGGGCTTTCAGGTCATCAGCCGAACAGTGTTTTCCTCGGGCATACTCGCGGGAACTCAGAGCAAGCATTTTCACCAAGGCGATTGCTTCATCGCAACGTTTACGCTCTGCGTAAGACTCAACAACATAGGCAGGAATACCGTTTTGCGTAACGACCATTGGCTCATCAAGAGGCAGGTCGGATGCGTATTTTTTCAAAAAGCTAACTGTTTCAACTCTCATGAGCGAAACCTCCATCATGGTGACGTGGCCATCTTGAGGGCTACGCCATATAGGGACCGATTCTGGGCGACGCTATACCCAGAATATCCATCGTGTTTCTCATAAACACTCATTATATCTGACGGTTTTATCGATACGTCACGGGCAAAAATACAGCAAATTAAGCCCAAATCAAGACCGAATAAAAAATAGATTATTGACTTTTTGTCAATTTTTATTTGAGATAAATTTTTTCGCGCGCGCTAGCCACTTCGTTACCACGAAGGCCCTCCCACAAAAAAGCCCGCAATTATGCGGGCTCTATGGATCCATCACTTATGGATTCGGGGCAATACTGAGATCATTCCCACTCAATCGTAGCCGGCGGCTTGCTCGACACGTCGTAAGTAACGCGCGAAATACCTTCGATCTCGTTGATGATACGGCCGCTGACGGTTTCCAGCAGTTCGTACGGCAGGTGCGCCCAGCGTGCGGTCATGAAGTCCACAGTCTCTACGGCGCGCAGCGCCACGACCCAGGCGTAGCGACGGCCGTCGCCGACCACACCCACCGACTTGACCGGCTGGAATACAACGAAAGCCTGGCTGGTCTTGTGGTACCAGTCAGCCTTGCGCAGCTCTTCGATGAAGATATGGTCGGCGCGACGCAGAATGTCGGCGTATTCCTTCTTCACTTCACCCAGAATGCGCACGCCCAGGCCTGGGCCCGGGAACGGGTGGCGGTAGACCATGTCGTACGGCAGGCCCAGCTCCAGGCCGATGCGGCGCACTTCGTCCTTGAACAGCTCACGCAGCGGTTCGACCAGCTTGAGGTTCATTTCCTCTGGCAGGCCACCGACGTTGTGGTGCGACTTGATCACGTGGGCCTTGCCGCTCTTGGCGCCAGCCGACTCGATCACGTCAGGGTAGATGGTGCCCTGGGCGAGGAACTGGATGTTATCCAGCTTGCTGGCCTCGGCATCGAAGATGTCGATGAAGGTGCGGCCGATGATCTTGCGCTTCTTCTCCGGGTCCGCTTCGCCTTCGAGGTTATCGAGGAACTGCTTCTCGGCATCGGCACGGATCACCTTGACGCCCATGTTCTCTTTGAACATGGCCATCACCTGGTCGCCTTCGTGCAGGCGCAGCAGGCCGTTATCGACGAATACGCACGTCAGCTGGTCGCCGATGGCGCGGTGCAGCAGCGCGGCAACCACCGAGCTGTCGACGCCGCCGGACAAGCCCAGCAACACGTTGGCCGAACCGACTTGTTCACGCACCTGGGCGATCGCATCTTCAACGATGTTGGACGGCGTCCACAGGGCTTCGCAGCCACAGATGTCCTGCACAAAGCGCGACAGAATGCGACCGCCTTGCTTGGTGTGGGTGACTTCCGGGTGGAACTGCACGCCGTAGTAGCCGCGCGCATCGTCGAACATGCCGGCAATCGGGCAGCTTGGGGTGCTGGCCAGTACATGGAAGTCGGCTGGCATCTGGGTGACTTTGTCGCCGTGGCTCATCCACACGTCCAGGCCCAGTACGCCGTCTGCGTCGACATGGTCTTCGATGCCGTCGAGCAGGCGGCTCTTGCCGACCACATCAACGCGGGCGTAGCCGAACTCGCGCAGCTCGGAGCCTTCGACCTTGCCGCCCATCTGCTCGGCCATGGTCTGCATGCCGTAGCAGATACCCAGAACCGGGACTTTCAGGTCGAACACCGCCTGCGGCGCGCGCGGGCTGTTGGCTTCGTGGACCGACTCGGGACCGCCGGCCAGGATGATGCCGCGTGGATTGAATTCGCGGATCGCTTCATCGGCCATGTCGAACGGGTGCAGTTCGCAGTACACGCCGATTTCGCGCACGCGGCGGGCGATCAGCTGGGTGTACTGGGAACCGAAATCGAGGATCAGGATACGGTGAGCGTGAATATCGAGGGCCATGACTCAATCTCGTCAGTGGAAATCGGAAACGACGCGGGGCTGTCATGACAGCCCCGCTTCAAAGGTTTAACTGGAAGCTCAACCTACGCGGTAGTTAGGGGCTTCTTTGGTGATCTGCACGTCATGCACGTGGGACTCGGCCATGCCGGCACCGGTGATGCGTACGAATTCAGGCTTGGTGCGCATTTCTTCGATGGTGGCACTGCCGGTGTAGCCCATCGACGAACGCAGGCCGCCCATCAACTGGTGGATGATCGCGGACAGCGCGCCTTTGTAGGGTACGCGGCCTTCGATGCCTTCCGGGACCAGCTTCTCGGCACCGGCCGAGGAGTCCTGGAAGTAACGGTCGGAGGAGCCTTGCGCCTGCGCCATGGCGCCCAGCGAGCCCATGCCGCGATAGGCCTTGTACGAACGGCCCTGGAACAGCTCGACTTCACCCGGGGCCTCTTCGGTACCGGCGAACATCGAACCCATCATCACGCACGAGGCGCCAGCGACGATGGCCTTGGACAGGTCACCGGAGAAGCGGATACCGCCGTCGGCGATCAATGGCACGCCAGTGCCTTCGAGTGCAGCTGCAACATTGGCGATGGCGCTGATCTGCGGCACGCCGACACCGGCAACGATGCGGGTGGTGCAGATGGAACCTGGGCCGATACCCACCTTGACGGCGTCGGCCCCCGCGTCGGCCAGGGCCTTGGCGGCAGCGCCGGTGGCGATGTTGCCGCCGATCACCTGCACTTGCGGGTAGGTTTCCTTGACCCAGCGCACGCGGTCGATCACGCCTTTGGAGTGACCATGGGCGGTGTCTACGACCACAACGTCAACGCCTGCAGCTACCAGGGCTGCAACACGTTCGCCGGTATCTTTGCCAGTACCGACCGCAGCGCCGACACGCAGACGACCTTGGTCGTCCTTGCTGGCCAGCGGGTAGGCCTTGGCTTTTTCGATGTCCTTGACGGTCATCATGCCCTTCAGGTTGAACGCGGCATCGACGATCAGGACTTTTTCCAGACGGTGCTTGTGCAGCAGCTCGCGGACTTCGTTCTTGTCGGCGCCTTCGCGGACGGTGACCAGACGCTCTTTAGGCGTCATCACGTCGCGGACTTTTGCATCCAGGCGGGTTTCGAAACGCACGTCACGGGAGGTGACGATGCCGACCAGGTCGCCGTTCGCCAGCACCGGCACGCCGGAGATGTTGTTCAGGCGGGTCAGGTCGAACAGGTCACGCACAGTGGCGTCGGCCTCGATGGTGATCGGGTCCTTGACCACGCCAGCCTCGAACTTCTTGACCTTGCGAACTTCGCCGGCCTGCTGCTCGATGGTCATGTTCTTGTGGATGATGCCGATGCCGCCTTCCTGGGCCATTGCAATGGCCAGACGCGCTTCGGTCACGGTATCCATGGCAGCGGAGACCAGGGGAATGTTCAGCTCGATGCCACGAGTCAAACGGGTCTTGAGACTGACTTCATTGGGCAATACCTCGGAGTAACCAGGTACAAGGAGGATATCGTCGAAGGTCAGGGCTTCTTGGCTGATACGCAGCATCGCGGGGGCTCCCGGGCGGGAAAAATGGAAGCGCGCCATTATACTCATGCACGGCGCGCCGCTCAATGCAAAATAAGGGCCTTCGGTCAGCCGTGTGGCAGTTTTACCTGCACCACCGCCACCGGCTGGTCGAGCCAGTCAGCAAAACTGTCGAGAAAGGCCTGGGTAAAACCGGCCTCGCCCCAGTTGTTGAAGATGAACCCCAGGTTGGAAAAGGCACATGGCTGCAGGTAAAGAAAGCCATTGATGTCATCTTCGAAGCCGCACAGCGGGCAGGTGAAGTTGTCGCTCACCCCCGGCATCCATTCTTCGAGGCTTTCGAACAAGGGCTCGCCGACCTCGCGCCGGCACTCCGGGCAGCCGGCTTCTTCGACAAAACCTTCGGTGGGGGTATAGATGCAGCGCTTGAGCATCACCTCAAGGCCGTTGACCGGCTCGCCAAACGGCAGCAGCTCGGGGCGCAGGGCAACCTTGCGGGCGCCCTGGGCCAGCCTGTAACCCATGCGGTTGCCGGTGCGCCCGCAGGTGGTCAGCTGCTCTTCGACGACTTTTTCGCGCACCAGCCAGCGCAGGATGGCCCGGGCGCGGGCTTCATGCGACGGCACGGTAGACAGTTTGGGGACGATGATGCTTTGCGTGTTCATGAACGAAAAGAGCCTGCGAACTGCGGTAATGGCGCAATTCTACCCCCTGCTCAGCTGCTCAGGTAGCGGCCGATCAGTGCCAGGCCACTGGCCAGTACCAGCCAGGTGACCAGCCGCACGAAGGCCTCGCGCGACAGTTTCAGGCTCAGGCGCCGGCCAGCCCACAAGCCGAGGAACATCACCGGCAGCAGGCAGGCCGCCAGCATCAGCAGCGCGGTGTCGGCATACACCCCGGCAATCAGGAACAACGACAGCCGCACCAAGGTGCTGCAACTGATCAGCGCACTTTGCGTGGCGCGCACTTGCTCCTTCGCCTCAAGCCGCGCGCTGAGGTAGATGGCATACAAAAAACCGCCGCTGCCGAACAGCGCGCCGAACAAGCCACCTACCGTACCCATTGGCACCGCCCACAGGCCGGACAATTGCGCCGGCCGGGCTTTGACCGCCAGGCTGTAGATGGCATAGGCGGTAACGAACAGGCCCATCAGCAACAGCAGCAGGTCGGACTTCAAGTGCAGCAAGAAGATCACCCCAAGGGTGCAGCCCAGCGCCATGCAGGGCAGCAACCGCAGCAGTTCGCTGCGCACCACATCGCGCCGTGACGGCAGCAGGTTGCCAAACGCTGCGACAAAATCCAGCAGCACCAGCAGCGGAATGATTTGCGACAGCGGCATGAAGTGGATCAACACGGGGCCGGCGACCAGCGCGGTGCCGAACCCTGCGATACCGAAGACAATGTAGGCCGCGGCGATGGCCAGCAGGATGGGCAACCAGTCGAGGCCGGTAAAAGACAGTTGGGCAAGCATTGCGGCAGCTCCAGAAAAGACAGCTGAAGGTTAGCCAGTGACGAGCCATGCCGACTAATATGCTTTTTCGCTACAAGCCATCTCAAAAAGGCATGCCATGAGTTCGATCCGCCAATTGCGCTATTTTGTCGAAATCGCCGAAAGCGGCAGTTTCAGCGCCGCCGCCGAGCGGCTGTACGTTGCCCAATCGGCGCTAAGCCGGCAAATCAAGGAGCTGGAAACCCAACTGGGTACCGCATTATTCGAGCGCACCGCCCGGCTGCCTCGGCTGACCGTGGCGGGCGAGGCCTTCTTGCAGCGTTGCCGACGGCTGCTGGCAGACCTCGACCAGGCCGAGCACCTGGCCCGCGAAATTGGCCAAGGCCTGCGCGGCAACCTGCGCCTGAGCCATTCCAGCACAGTGCCGCTGACTGGCCAGTTGCTGCAACGGCTCAGCGGGTACCTGGGTGCCAACCCAGACGTAACCCTGGAAATCGCCCAGCAGTCATCAGAGGCGCAACTCGAAGACATCGCCGAAGGGCGCCTGGATATCGGCCTGCTGCGCCTGCCGGTGCTGCGCCAGCACGAGGGGGTGGTGCTGCATGCATTGTTCGATGAGCCGCTGCTGCTGGCAGTGGCAGCGCAGCACCCGCTGGCCGCCGAGGCTTCGGTGCAACTTGAGCAGTTGCGCGAAGAACGCTTCATTTCTGTGCCGCACCGCCAGCGCGGCGGTTTGAGCTATCTGTCGGCATCGCTCTGCATGCAGGCTGGTTTTTTTCCGCGGGCGGCGCAGGTGGTGTCGCGCAAGACCACGCAATTGCAACTCATCCAGGCCGGTCTCGGGGTGGCGTTGCTGCCTGCCAGCATGCAGGACATCGCCCCGCCGACGGTGCGTTTCATCGCGCTGGCCGAGGCCTGCCAGAGCAGCGTGGCACTGGCCTGCCATCGCGATGCGGCCCCTTTGACGCGACAGTTTGCCGAGGCGATGGGGCCTGCGCCAGCCGCGCGGGCGGACGCTCAAACGGGGTAACGCTCCACCAGTGCGTAAAGGATCGCTGCGGTTTCACTGTCGAGCCTGCCGCTGTAATCGGCCGGCCGGAAGTGTAACTGGAACGCCCGCAAAACCCCACGAACAAAGGCATCGTCGGGCTGCTCGGGCACGCTGTAACCGTACTGGCGAAGCCTATCGAGCACCTGTGCCAGCTCAGGCATTTGCTGCGCAAAAATCGCCTGATAGTGCACTTTGCGCGCTTCTTCATACCAAGCGCCGATACCCGCCTGATGCAGGGCCTGCCAAGGGAACGCGGCACCGGGGTCGCTCTTGCGCCCGATGGACACATCGCTGTGAGCCAACACCGCAGTGGGTGAGATGGCCGGGTAGCGCTGCAAAATCTCCTGGCACAACTGCGTCAGCGCGGCGATCTGTTGCGCAGGATAGGCCGGGAAAACAAACTGGCCATTACGAACCGCAGCCTGATTGACCAATTCGATGCCGATCGCGGTGTCGTTCAGGCCACTGTGCCCGGCCCAGGCGCTGACCCCGGCATGCCAGGCGCGCTGGGGCTCATCAACCAGCTGGAACAGGCGTACCTCGTCAAAGCCCGCCTTGCGGTAGCTGGCATCCAAAGGGTCAGGCACCAGGTAGTGAGCGCTAACGGCATCGCCTTTGGCCAAGGCATTGATCGAGCCGTTGAAATTGACAGCCGTGTAATGAAGCAACAGAAAGCGCACCTCGCCCTTACGCTGATTAAAAGCCTTGGAGCGGTAGGTGGTGGAGTCGATGGTATACATGGTCAACCTCGCTGTAGAAGTTTGACCAGCGTGCTCACAGGCGCTTGGGCAAATAAGCGGCGAAGTCCGGTCAAGATCGCCGGCAAGTCTTGCGAGGCCATGGGAAAATCGGCCTGCGGCCGTCAGCACGGTGCATCTGCGCGTCGCCTCCTTTATAGTGCCCAGCATGATCAAAGACCCCTTCGAACGACTCGGCCTGGACCGCGAAGTCCTCACCGTCAGCCAGCTCAACGGCCGCGCCCGGGTGCTGCTGGAAGATGTGTTCCGCAGTGTCTGGGTGGAAGGCGAGATTTCCAACCTCGCCCGCCCGGCCTCCGGCCACCTGTATTTCACCCTCAAGGACAGCGGCGCGCAGATCCGCTGTGCGCTGTTCCGCCAGAACGCCGCCCGTGTGCGCCAGGCGCTGCGTGATGGCCTGGCGGTACGGGTGCGTGGGCGGGTTTCGTTATTCGAGGGCCGTGGCGACTATCAGTTGATCGTCGACAGCGTCGAGCCTGCCGGCGACGGCGCGCTGCGCCTGGCGTTCGAAGCGCTGAAAGAAAAGCTCAGCGCCGAGGGCTTGTTCAGCACCGAGCGCAAGCGGCCATTGCCTGCCCACCCGCAGCGCATCGGCATCATCACCTCGCCCACCGGGGCGGTGATTCGCGACATCATCAGCGTGTTCCGCCGCCGCGCGCCGCAGGTCGAGTTGAACCTCATTCCCACTGCGGTGCAGGGCCGCGAAGCCATCCGGCAGATCGTCCAGGCCCTGCAAATGGCCGACCGGCAAGGCTTCGATGCGCTGATTCTGGCGCGCGGCGGTGGCTCGCTGGAAGACCTCTGGTGCTTCAACGAAGAAGCCGTAGCCCGCGCTGTAGCGGCCTGCGTCACCCCGATAGTCAGCGCCGTCGGCCACGAAACCGACGTTTCGATCAGTGACTTTGTCGCCGACGTGCGTGCCCCCACGCCATCGGCTGCTGCCGAACTGCTGGCGCCCGACAGCAGCGGCCTGCAACAGCGCCTCGACAGCCTGCAGCGGCGCCTGCTGCTGCGCATCCAGAACCGCCTGTTGCACGACCGCCTGCGCGTCGATGGCCTGGCCCGGCGCCTGCGCCACCCCGGCGAGCGGTTGCGCCAGCAGGCGCAGCGTCTTGACGACCTGGACATGCGCCTGCGCCGGGCCTTCGCCCAGGACCTCAAGCAGCGCCACGACCGCCTCGGCCGGCTCGACATGCGCCTGGCCGCGCAGCATCCAGGGCGCAACCTGACCCTGCTCAGGCAGCGCCTGGACGCCCTCGGCGAGCGGTTGCCACGGGCCATGCGCGAGCTGCTCAAAGACCGCCGCCAGCGCTTTCAAGCGCAACTGCAAACCCTGCAAGTGGTCAGCCCCTTGGCCACCTTGGCGCGCGGCTACAGCATCCTGCTCGACGAGCACGGCCAGGCGGTGCGCAGCGCGGCGCAAACGCACAATGGCCAGCGCCTGACGGCGCGCCTTAACGAAGGCGAACTCAAGGTGCGTGTCGAAGACAACCACCAGACCCCGGTCACCCTTTCGCTACTGGACTGACACATGCCCCGTCTCTTTGCCTCCCTGCTGGCCTTCGCCCTGCTGCTGCCACTCAGTGCTGCCCAGGCCAGCTATATCACCCGCGCCCTGAACAAGCCGGTGCCCGGCGGCGTTGCCGTGGTCGACCTGGGCCCGGCGGCCAGCGCCCCCAGTGCCCGTTTTGATGGCAAGCCGGTGCTGGTGGTCAAGGAGCAGGACACCTGGCTTGCAATCGTCGGTATCCCGTTGACGCAAAAAACCGGCGCTGCGGTGCTGACACAGGGCGGCCGTTCGCTGCCGTTCACCGTTGGCAGCAAGAAATACCCCGAGCAGCACATCACCTTGAAGAACACGCGCCAGGTCAACCCGAACCCTGATGACCTCAAGCGCATCGACCGGGAGCTGGCCGAGCAGATCAAGGCCTACCGTAGTTTCAGCCCCGCGCTGCCCAGTAACCTGATCCTCGACAAGCCGGTCAACGGGCCGCTGTCGAGCAAGTTCGGCGTGCGCCGTTTCTTCAATGGCGAGGAGCGCAACCCGCACGCCGGCCTGGACTTCGCGGTGCCCGCAGGCACGCCGATCAAGACCCCGGCCAATGGCAAAGTGATGCTGGTGGGCGACTACTTCTTCAATGGCCGCACCGTGTTCGTCGACCATGGCCAAGGTTTTATCAGCATGTTCTGCCATATGTCGAAGATCGACGTGAAGCCCGGCCAGGTGCTGCGCCGTGGCGATGTGGTAGGGCGCGTGGGCTCGACCGGCCGTGCCACCGGGCCGCACATGCACTGGAACGTCAGCCTGAATGATGCGCGGGTCGACCCGGCGATTTTCATTGGGGCATTCCAGCCCTGATTGACCAGCGCGGGGCCCGGGGTTTTCCAGTGGGCGCAGGCTTGCCCCGCGATTTGCGCAATCAAAAAGCATCAAGCAACGAGCAATCAACAAAACCCATAAAGCAGACATAAAATCTCGCATAAATAGCTTTTTTAAGCATTTATCTCAATTTTTCCGCAGTGCTTGCCATCCCTCACCCCACTGGTTAGGGTTGAGCACATGAAAACCTCCAGCACCCTCATCCTGCTCCGACAACATCGCAGCCTCAACCTGGTCAGCGCACGACTACCAGGCTGAATCCCGCCGCCCCGCCTTTCATCTCGTTTTGCCCGGCAGGCCCGATTCAGGCCGCACACAAAAGGATTGCTTCCATGACCATGCTCAAAGACCCGTCGAAGAAATACCGCGCCTTCCCCACCATCGACCTGCCAGACCGCACCTGGCCGTCCAAGGCCATCACCGAGGCGCCAATCTGGTGCAGCTCAGACCTGCGTGATGGCAACCAGTCGCTGATCGAGCCGATGGATGCAGAGAAGAAACTGCGGTTCTGGAAGACGCTGGTCCAAGTGGGCGTGAAAGAAATCGAAGCTTCGTTCCCGTCGGCCTCGCAAACCGACTTCGACTTCGTGCGTACCCTGATCGAAGACGGCCACATCCCTGACGACACCACCATCCAGGTGCTCACCCAGGCCCGTGAAGACCTGATTGCCCGCACCTTCGAGTCGCTGCGCGGGGCCAAGAAGGCCATCGTCCACCTGTACAACGCCACCTGCCCGTCGTTCCGCCGCATTGTCTTCAACCAGGACAAGCAAGGCGTCAAGGACATCGCCGTCAACGCCGCCAAGCTGTTCGTCAAGTACGCAGCACAGCAGCCAGAAACCCAGTGGACGTTCCAGTACTCGCCAGAAACCTTCAGCGCCACCGAGCTTGAGTTCGCCAAAGAGGTGTGTGACGCGGTGATCGAGGTGTGGAACCCGACCCCGGACCACAAGATCATCCTCAACCTGCCGGCTACCGTTGAAGTGGCCACGCCGAACGTCTACGCCGACCAGATCGAGTGGTTCTGCCGCAACGTCAGCCGCCGCGACAGCGTGATCATCAGCCTGCACTGCCACAACGACCGTGGCACCGGCATCGCTGCCACCGAGCTGGGCCTGATGGCCGGTGCCGACCGCGCCGAAGGCTGCCTGTTCGGCAACGGCGAGCGTACCGGCAACGTCGACCTGGTGACCTTGGCGCTGAACCTCTACACCCAAGGCATCGACCCACAACTGGACTTCTCCGACATCGACGGCGTGCGCAAGGTAGTCGAGGAGTGCAACCAGTTGCCGGTGCACCCGCGTCACCCGTACGTGGGCGACCTGGTCCACACCGCATTCTCTGGCTCCCATCAGGACGCCATTCGCAAAGGCCTCACCAAGCAGCAAGAAGGCGAGCTGTGGGAAGTGCCGTACCTGCCGATCGACCCGGCCGACATCGGCCGCAGCTACGAGGCGGTCATCCGCGTCAACAGCCAGTCGGGCAAAGGCGGCATCACCTACCTGCTCGAACAGGAATACGGCATCAGCCTGCCGCGCCGCATGCAGATCGAATTCAGCCAGGTGGTACAGGGTGAAACCGACCGCCTGGGCCTGGAAATGACCGCCCAGCAAATCTACAAGCTGCTGCACAAGGAATACCTGCAGGCCAACGCCCCGTACGCCCTGGTCAGCCATCGCCTGCAAGAAGAAAACGGCAGCAGCAAGGTGGAAGTGGAAGTGGCCGGTGAAGGCGAAACCAACCTGCACTGGCACGGCAAGGGCAACGGCGCCCTGGAAGCGCTGGCCGCCTGCATGCCGGTAGCTGTGGAAATCATGGACTACAACGAGCACGCCATTGGCGCCGGCACCAACGCCAAGGCTGCGGCCTACATCGAGCTGCGCGTTGCCGGTGGCCGCCCGGTGCATGGCGTGGGCATCGATGAAAACATCACCACGGCAAGCTTCAAGGCGCTGTTCAGTGCCCTGAACCGCTCGCTGAGCCAGGAAGAGGCGAAAGCCGCCTAAGGCCAGCCCCTGTGCAAAAGCCCGCAGCGATGCGGGCTTTTTTGTGCGCGCAGGCTTTGTCGCCAAGGCCATCATTTTGCCGCGCAGACTGGATATACTGCGCCAGCCCTTCCCCCCCTCATGCAAGGACACCCATGAGCCACCTGCAGGACTGCACCCGATGAGTGTTTCGCTGAGCGAACAGATCGGTGCCATGGCCCTGGTCGATCAGCTTCGCCATCGCGAGATGGAAATCCAGGAGCACCTCGACCTGCCGCAACGCCGCGCCGAAGTGGCCGAGCGCATCCGCACCTATTACCAGAACAGCAGCATCAGCTTTGACGACGCGCAGATAGAAGAAGGCGTGCACCAGTTCTTCTCGCGCCGGCTAATGTTCGAAGCCCCGCCCCTGGGCCGCGTGCAACGCCTGCTGGTGCGCCTGATCATGGCCCGCCGCAAGCTGCTGAGCTGGGCCGGCGCCGCGCTGCTGACAGCACTGCTGAGCCTGGGTAGCTTCGCCCTGATGGAGCGGCGTCAGAACCTCATGGTGGAGCAGAACGCGCACCAGTTGATCCTCGACAGCCGCAGCTTGCAAAACGACATCACCCTCCAGCGCCAGCGCCTTGAGCAGGTGCGGGCACGCCTCAAAGCCAAGCCGCAGGCGCTGGTGGCAGACCTGGCCGAGAAGATCGAGCTCAGGCTGCCCAAGGCCTTGCCTGCGCCCATCGAGCTGCCGGCGTCGATCGACCGCGACAACCGCGGCCCGCTCAAGGCCCGCATCAGCCAGGCGCAGGCCGAGCTGAACGCTGCGCGCGAGAACGTCACTTCCGCGACCCGCCGCTTGAACCGAGTGGACAGCGTCTACGCGAGCCTGGACTACCAGCAGCAAGTACTCACCCGCCTCGACGCCATGCCGCTGTCCGCCGCCGATCGCAAACTACTGCTCGCCTGGAACACAGAAGCCAGCAACGACATCGCCGCGCTACGCCTGAAAAAAGCCAACGCTACCCTCAATGTACTCAAGGACTACCTTGATTATGCTGCGCGCCCGCTGAGCATCGAGCTGGTTGATCGGCCCGGGGTCAAGTCCGGGGTCGAGCGCTGCTACGAGGCGGCCGGGTGCAGCAAGAACAGCACCCGCGGCAAGAGCTGGTACCTGGTGGTCGAGCCGCTCGACGCCACGGGCAAGCCGACGAGGATGCCGGTTACCAGCGTGGAAACCGGCCAGACCCAGTGGGCCGACCTGTTCGCCGTACGCGTCAGCCGCGAGGAATATCTCAAGGTGCGCCAGGACAAGCTCGACGACGGCCATATCAGCGAGCGGATGATGGGCAACAAACCGGCCAACAGCCTGATGCCCCTCTTCAATCAACGCACCAGCAGTATCCCTGACATGATCCTGGAGTGGTAAGCCCATGACCCCGAGCGCACTCTTTCGCGCCCTCGAAGACAACTCGCGCCAGGCCGAACAGCAACTGCGCGAGGCTGAGCAAGCGCTGTATGAAGGGTCCGAGCAACAGGCCCGGCTGGAACAGCGGATAGCCTCCAGGCTAGGCGATATCGTCAGCCTGCAACTGCAGGACACCGCCGCCTTGGATGAACGCTCCCGCCAGCAGCTGGAGCAACGCGAGCAGGCCCAGGCCGCACTGCTGCAGACCTTGGAGCAGGCCGAGCGGATCATCGGCAATACGCTGACCAAGCACTATGCCCTGCGCCAGGACATCGCCAAGCTGGATGCCCAGGCCCAGGAGCACCTTGAACAAGACCCGGCCTCGCGCCAGTTGCTCAGCCAGCTCGAAGCCGCCCAACAGGCCGAACAGAGCGCCCACAGCGGCTACCAGGAAATTCGCGATGAATGCGCGAGCAAGTTGCAAGGCTACGCCGGCAACCCGCTGTACGCGTTCCTCAAAGCCCGCCACTACGGCACCCAACACTACCGCCCCTACCCACTGCAGCGCCCGCTGGACAACTACCTGGCCCGGCGCGTCGACTTTCATGCCAACCTGGCCAATGAGCAGATGCTGCTGGCCATGCAGGCACGCAACGAATCGTTGCGCCCGGCCCGCAGCACGCTGCGCGAGCAACTCGAGGCCCAATACCAACCACTACTGGAGCAGGCCCGCCAGTTGTTCGGCATGCCAAAACTGCAAGCCGAGGAGCAGGTGCTAAGCACCCTGTTGAGCGAATCCAAGGTGCGCGCCGCGTCGCTGCAGGCACAGCTGACCGAGTTCGCCGAACAGCGCGACCCGTACCTGTCGAGCATTCGCCAAACCATCACCGAACGGCTCAAGGCTCGCCCCCTGGCCGAGCTCGTGGCCGCCGCCGCACAAACCCCGGACACCCGTGACGACGTGCTGGCAGCCGAGTTGCAGGTTTTGCACGCGCGCCTGGAAGACCTACGCAAGGGCCAGAAAACCCTGCAGAAGCGGGTAGCCAATCGCCGCTTGTACTACGAACGCGCCAAGGCCATCGAGCACGCCCTGCGCACCGAGCATTTCCAGGACGCTCGCCACGAGTACACGCTGCGCCACTCCATCGAGCAGATTCTCGGCGAATACATGCGCGGCGCTGCGGACCAAAAGGCGATTGAAAAAATACTCAATGAAGCCCGCGAATACGTGACGCCCCGCCACCGTGGCTCTACGCGCTCCTCAAGCTCGGACAGCTTAAGCAGCTCAAGCAGCTCAAGCAGCAGCAGCGGTTTCCGAACTACCAGCAGTTCCGGTGGTGGCGGGTTCCGCACTACCGACAGCTTCTAAGCCCATCCCATCCAGACACCTACTCATGCAAGGACTCCCATGAGCCAATACCTCGAACGCGCCCTCGAAGGCCTGCGCAAACTCGGCATTTCCTTCGGCCAGCCCGCGCAACCTGCGCCGGTACTGATGCTGCTGGACAAGGTCGCGCACTATGACAACCAGCGCATCGCCGGCATCGCCGCGGTGTTGCAGCAGGCGACGCTGTTCAACCAGACCGTGCGTGAACAGATCGCCGGCATGGACATCTCCGACCGCTACCTGAACATCACCGACAGCTTCACCTCGATTCGTGAAGATGCCGCGGCCATGGCGTCGTGGATGGATGACGGCCGCCTGGATACCCTCGAACGCCTGAAGATGGCCTGGATGCACATGGTCCGTGGCTCGATCCCGAGCCGCTTCGAGGACATCCGCAAGCACTACCTGGATGTCAGCCTGGCCGCCAGCGACCAGATCCGCCGCGAAAGCCTGATTCTTGAGTCGTACATGGATTTCCGCCTGGCGATGAAAACCGCCGAAGTGGACGCACAGCAAGTGCTGGCCCTGGCCGGCAACGCCCTGCAAGAGCGCACCCAGGCGCTGGACGCCGCCAACGCCAGCGTCGCGGCCGCCGAAGGTGCAGACCCCGCCAGCCGCGCCGCGCTGGAACTGAGCCGCGACGAAGCGGTACGGGCGCTGCAGAACGAAGACAAGAGCTACCAGATCGTCAAGGACATCGCCGATGACCTGCGCGTGGGCTACAACACCGCCGAGATGGTGTTTGCCCGCATCAGCCAGGTGCATGTGGTCAAGGAGCGCCAGTACCAGCGCATGGTGTCGTTCTTTGCCACCAACGAGGTAGTGCTCACCAGCCTGGCGGTGTCGTTCACGGCCAACCAGGGCATGGCCGAAGCCACCCACACCCTCAACGCCACCACCGACGGTATCAACAAGGGCCTGGAAGCCCTGGGCGAGTTGGGCAACAAGCAGCTGGGCGCGGCCATGAAAGCCAGCTACGGTTCGACCTTGCGGGTGGAGTCGGTGCGCGCGCTGGCCCAGGCTACCCTGGACTTCCAGAGCGACATGAAAGGCCTGACCGCCACCTACCGCGCCGAGTCGAGCAAAGCGGCACAGGAAATTGCCGACGCCGTCGAGGATGCCAAGCGCGCGTTCTCTGCACTGCTGACCAAAGCCGCGCAGTAACGCGCCGAGCTGAAAAAAGCTGACCGTGTAAGATTCCATGTTTTGCGCAAGCTAGTGCTGGCCTCATCGCAGGCTGGCGCCAGCTCCCACAGAGACCGAGCGCCGCAGCAATATTGAGGTCTGGCTCGGATTCCTGTTGGAGCTGGCGATAGCCTGCGATGAGGCCGGAACAAGCCTGCACATAACTGCGCCCCAAAACTTGGCGTGCTCAGAAACCCTGCCGGTTTTTTTGGCTGATCAGCGCGGTCAGTCCTGGGCGCCTGTGCTATCGCAGGCGGTGTAGTCGATAGACCACAGGCCTTCATTGGTTTCAGGGTCGTAACCTTTCATCAATGCAGCCTCCTGAATGTCTTCCCAGCTCAACATCGGCACGCAGTGCTCCGAAGACACCGGCACGAGGGTATCGGTGGCAATCGAGGTCATGAAGTAAAGGTCCACGCGATCCGGGTGCTCTTCTGTCGGCCGGGCAAGGGTCTTGGCGTACTTGAAAGACCCGGCATGGTCTGCGGCCGACGTGGCGCAGTGAGCATGGACGATGTGCAGTTGGTAGACGCTGAAACCACCCGGCCCCTCCACTTCCACTTTGTGGACGCGAGCATTGGACCCATGTATACCTTCAGTAACGCCGTTACGGACCCTGCCACTTTCGCCCATGACTTCGTTAAAGTCCTTCGCCTGCACTTTCTGAACGCGGGCATTCGACCCATGGATGCCTTCAGTAACGCCGTTGCGGACCCTGCCACTTTCGCCCATGAACGGGTTAAAGTCCTTGCCCAGCCCCACCTCGGTTTTCACGTTTGAGTAGAAGGCGTTGCTGTAGCCTTCGACTGCCGAAATTTCCTGCTGATGCTTGGCCTTGCCGGGCACCGTGATGGTTTCAACCTGGACCAGGTAGGCCATGACCGGCACGCTGTAGGTTGCCCAGCCTTGCCCACCGATTTGCACGTCAGCGCAGACGGTATCCGCGCTGATCCAACAGCCGGGAATTACACCGTTGGTGCTGCGGAACAGGTGATTTTCGATTTCGTCGGGGGTCTCAAGATGCTCGAAACCGGCAATGATGCGCTCTGCGTTGTTGCTCATGATCCAATGTCCTCTTGCTTGATCGGAATGGTAGTGACCGCCACCAATCTAGAGCGCAGGCGCCGGCGAGCGCAGAGGGACAGGCTGCCCTTGCCGCTGCAAAGGCAGTGAGCCGGCAAGCGGGCTTAACCGAGGACAAAAAAAGGGGCGCCGACCAAGCGCCCCACAAGCCGTGCAACACACAACGAAAACGATCAGTCCAGCAGTGCCATCGCCTCGGCGCTGCACGCCTCGATGCGCGCCCAGTCACCGTTCTTGATCCAACTGCTGTCGAGCATCCAGGTGCCGCCTACGCACATGACGTTGGGCAGGGCCATGTAGTTGCGTACATTGGCAGGGTTGACCCCGCCAGTTGGGCAGAAACGAATATCACCGAACGGGCCGCCAAACGCCTTGATCGCCGCCACGCCGCCGCTGATCTCGGCGGGGAACAGCTTGAAACGCCGGTAACCGAGGGCATAGCCCAGCATGATTTCCGATGGCGTGCTGATGCCGGGCAGCAGCGGGATATCGCTGTCCACCCCGGCCTGCAGAATGTCCGGGGTAATGCCGGGGGTGACCACGAACTGCGCCCCGGCCGCCTCGACAGCGGCGAACATGCTGCGGTCAAGCACCGTGCCGGCGCCGACGCACAGCTCTGGGCGCTGCTCACGCAGCACCTGGATGGCCTTGAGGCCGTGCTCGGAGCGCAGGGTGACTTCCAGGGTGCGGATGCCGCCTGCAGCCAGGGCATCGGCCAGCGGCAGGATGTCCTGCTCGCGGGCGATGGTGATCACCGGGAGGATCCGCGCCTTGGCGCAGATGGCATCGATACGGGCGGCTTTCTCGGCCATCGAGAGCAAAGGCTGTGGGCGTTCGAGGGTGGTCATGACAGTGGATCCTTGGCTCATGGGCACCAGTAGATGCTCAGGGGGTCGTGAAGAAAGGCGCGAATCGGCATTTCGGAAAGGTCGTCGCCTGCCAGCGCGGCGCGCAGGGTAGCGAGTTTGCCCGCCCCTTGCACGGCCAGCACGATCAGCCCGGCGCTGGCCAGCAGTGCGCGGGTCATCGACAGGCGCTGGTGCGGCACGCTTGGCGCCAGCATGGCCAGGCAGCGACGGCGATTGGCAAGGTCCAGGCCTTGGGCAAGGTTGGGGCTGGCCGGGAACAGCGAGGCGGTGTGGCCATCGTCGCCCATGCCCAACACCAGCACGTCGATAGGCGGCAAGCCCGCCAGAGCCTCATCAGCAAGCTCCGCCGCGATGCCCAGGCTGGCAGCAGGGTGATAAAGCCCGATAAAGCGCGCCTTGGCCGCAGCCCCCTTGAACAGATGACGCGCCAGCAGGCCGGCGTTGCTATCGGCGTGCTCAACTGGCACCCAGCGCTCATCAGCCAGGCTCACCGTGACCTTGGGCCAGTCCAGCGGCTGTTGCGCAAGGGCCTCCAGAAACGGCACCGGGCTACGCCCGCCGGACAACACCAGGCAGGCCTGGCCTTGGCTGGCAATCGCCTGGCGCAGGCTTTCGGCAACGTCCGTGGCCTGGGCCTGTGCCAATTGGCTGGCATTGGCCAACGCATGTACCGTCACGTTCGTCGGCAGTTGCAGTTCAGATATCGCCATACCAGGCCCTCCCATCTCGTGTAATCAATGCGATCGAGCTCATCGGCCCCCAGGAACCTGCCGCATAGGGCTTGGGCGCCTCACCGCTGTTTTTCCAGCCGGCTATCAGCTGGTCGCACCAGGTCCAGGCGTATTCGATCTCGTCCTTGCGCACAAACAGGTTCTGGTTGCCACGCATCACCTCCAGCAACAGGCGCTCGTAGGCATCCGGAATCCGCGCGCTGCGCCAGGTATCGGAGAAATTAAGTTGCAGCGGCCCGCTGCGCAGTTGCATGCCTTTGTCCAGGCCCTGCTCTTTGGTCATCACCCGCAGCGAGATGCCTTCGTCCGGTTGCAGGCGGATGATCAGCTTGTTGCCGATTTGCAAACGCTGTTCCGGGGCGAAGATGTAGTGCGGGGTTTCCTTGAAGTGGATGACGATCTGCGACAGTTTTTGCGGCATGCGCTTGCCGGTGCGCAGATAGAACGGCACCCCCGACCAGCGCCAGTTGCGGATGTCGGCGCGCAGGGCAACGAAGGTTTCGGTGTCGCTCTGGGCGTTGGCGTTGTCTTCTTCCAGGTAACCGGGCACCGGTTTGCCATCGCTGTAGCCAGCAATGTACTGACCACGCACCACACGGGTGCTCAGGCCTTCGCCGGTGATCGGTGCCAGTGCCTTGAGCACCTTGACCTTCTCGTCACGAATACTGTCGGCGGACAGGTCGCTCGGCGGGTCCATGGCAATCAGGCAGAGCAACTGCAACAGGTGGTTCTGGATCATGTCGCGCAGCTGGCCGGCCTTGTCGAAATAGCCCCAGCGGCCTTCGATGCCGACTTTCTCGGCCACGGTGATCTCCACATGGGAGATGGAATTCTGGTTCCACTGGGTTTCGAACAGGCTGTTGGCAAAGCGCAGGGCGATGAGGTTTTGCACCGTCTCTTTGCCCAGGTAATGGTCGATGCGGTAAACCCGGCTTTCGGGGAAGAACCGCGCCACCGCATCGTTGACCCGGCGTGACGACTCAAGGTCGTGGCCAATGGGTTTTTCCAGTACCACCCGGGTGCGCGCGGCCAGGCCAACCTTGTCGAGGTTCTCGCAGATCGCGCCGTACACCGCTGCGGCCGTGGCAAAGTAGGCAATCAGCGGCCCATCAGCCGGGGCTTGTGCGGCCAGGGCCTGGTAGCCCTCGGCCTCGACGAAGTCCAGGTGCAGGTAGTCCAGGCGCGCCAGAAAGCGGCCCAGCGAGGCGGCGTCGATATCGGCCTCGGGCACATGGCGGCGCAGGTGCGCCTCGATGTTGTCCAGATGCGCCTGCGCACTGCCGGCCTCGCGGGCCAAGGCCAGCAGACGGGTATCGGCGTGCAGCAAATTGGCGCGGTCCAGCTGGTAAAGCGCCGGAAACAGCTTGCGCAATGCCAGGTCGCCCAACGCGCCAAACAGGGCAAAGGTGCAAGGTTCTACACTGATCGCAACCATGATGTTGGTTCTTTTATAAAGTTAACCTAGGAATAACCCGTTCAACCCTGTTTTTCAAGGGCCAATGTAGTAAAAACAACAACATTACCCACGTACCGTACAGACAAGTGGTGTGACAACCACGGCGACAGTACGATAGACAACTTTGCAAAAAGCCTGCTGTTACCACTGCCGGCTGTCTGCCCGAGCCGACTTTCCGACCCAAGGACACCCACCATGGACCGCGTGCGCAACCTCCTGGAACAAATCCAGGGCCGCCTGGACGAGCTGAACAAGGCCGAACGCAAGGTCGCCGAAGTTATCCTGCTCAACCCGCAACAAGCCACTCGCTTCAGCATCGCCGCCCTTGCCCAGGCCGCCAAGGTCAGCGAACCCACCGTCAACCGCTTCTGCCGCTCGTTCGGCGTCAGTGGCTACCCCGAGCTCAAGCTACAGCTGGCGCAAAGCCTGGCCAGCGGCGCAGCCTATGTCAGCCGTGCGGTTGAAGCCGACGACGACCCGGCAGCCTACACCCAGAAAATCTTCGGCAGTGCCATCGCCTCGCTCGACAGCGCCTGCCAGCAACTCGACCCGCAGCAGGTCAGCCGCGCCGTGGACATGATGATCCAGGCCCGGCAGATCCACTTCTTCGGCCTCGGCGCCTCGGCGCCCGTGGCGTTGGATGCGCAGCACAAGTTCTTCCGCTTCAACCTTGCCGTGTCGGCCCACGCCGATGTGCTGATGCAGCGCATGCTGGCCTCGGTGGCGCACACCGGCGACCTGTTCGTGATCATTTCCTACACCGGGCGCACCCGCGAGCTGGTCGAAGTTGCGCGCGTGGCCCGCGAAAACGGCGCCTCGGTGCTGGGCCTGACGGCAGCAGGCTCGCCATTGGCCCAGGCCTGCAGCATGAGCCTGCATATCCCGCTGCCCGAAGACACCGACATTTATATGCCGATGACCTCGCGGATCATCCAGCTCACCGTGCTCGACGTGCTGGCCACCGGCATGACCCTGCGCCGGGGCGTGGACTTCCAGCCGCACCTGCGCAAAATCAAAGAAAGCCTCAACGCCAGCCGCTACCCCGTCGAGGACGACGACCTCAACTGAGCCGGTGCGCCTGCAAACGCAGGTGCGCGCGCTCACCCGGCGCCAGGCTCAGGCCGGCATCGCTGCCGCTTGCCGCCTCGACACAGACAAACCCCTGGCACTCGCGCCCGCTTACACCCATCAGCGGCCGTCGGCCCGGGTGCCACACCACGGTGTCGTCGCTGTCGCCGGTATCGATGCACAGCTCGCGCTGCCAGGCCGGGTCATGCAACTGCACCTTGGGCGTGCCGGGGTACACCTTCTGGCAGCCGCCGCGCAGTTTCAGGGCACCGTCTTCACGGCAGGCCTGGCGGTTGAGACGGTCATAGCCTTCGATATCCTCAAGCCCGGACAGCGCTACCTTTGACACGTCACTGATACGCCAGTAAGCCAGCAGCGCATGGCTCAACTGGCAGGGTTCGCTGTCCTGGTGCTCGGTGCTCAGGCTCAGCTCCATGCTCGCCCCCAGCCGCGCGTGCAGGTCAACCTGCCAGTCGCACAGGTCCAGGCGCCACTTCAGGCTCACGCCGTCTTCGTCTTCAGAACTTTCGACCAGCTTCCAGTCCAGCAGCCGTGCCCAGCCATGGGCCGGCCACAAGTCCTCGCTGGGGTGGCGGCCGTACCACGGCCAGCACACCGGCACGCCGCCACGGATAGCGCCCACCTGCGGCCACTGTTCGGCGCACCACAACCAAGGCTTTTCGCCAGCAGGCTGGAAGTGCAGCAACTGCCCGCCCTGACGGCTGAACACCGCCTGGCAGCGAGGGTGGTCGATGATCAGGACATCGCGCTGCTGGTAACGCTCCCACTCGAACGTCGGCCGTGGCCGTTGCGTGGTGAAGAAGCGATGTAGCGGATGTTCAGGCATGGTTCCAGGCTCATTGTTGTTTGAGATAGCGCTGTCTCGACCCCGGCGCGCTAACCACTGCAGACCAGTGGTTAGCGGTAGGCCGAAAATGGATGGCGTAAATTTACAACAATTTTTCTCAGAATGACGACTGAATCTTCAGCCCTGCGACCAACGCGTTGTCCACCTGGTCAACGCCACCTGGGCTCTTGATGTACTGCAGGTTGGGCCGCACGGTCAGCCAGTTGGTGACGTGGAAGCCGTAATACAGCTCGGCGTTGTACTCGGTGCGCTGCAGCGGCACGAAGCTTGGGTTGTCGTAATCGTTGATACCGCTGATGGCATTGAGCTGCTCGGCGCGCTTCTTCACATCGTCGTTGACGTGGATGCGGGCGATGCCGAAACCGATGTCATCCTTGGGCCGGCTGTCGAAGGCGCCCTTGTAGACCATGCCCACCTGTTGGTAGTTGTCGACCACGTTGGTGGCCTTGTCGTGCACGGTGAAGTTGGCGAACAGGCTCAGGCCGCGGCTGGCATCGCTGGCGTGCGAGGTGACCTGCTGCTGCGCCACCACCCACCAGCCATGCTTGCTCGAATGCGACTTGAAGCCTGCACCGGTCAGGCCCTGCGGGTTGCCGTTGACGTCGTCGTAGACATCCTCGGCCTTGGCAGTGCTGTAGTAGTAACCCAAGCGGTATTCGCCGGGCAGGCCATTGACCTGCGGCGACCAGACCATTTCCACCGGCAGGATCGTGCCCTTGGTGCCGCTGCCGCTGAGCTTGAAGCCATTGCCGGTTTCAAGGTTGGAGGGGTTCTGTTCGAAGGCGCCCACCTGGACGAAGAATTCCGGGGTGATGTTGTATTTAACCCGCAGCGCCCACTGGCTGACGGGCCAGTTGTACCAGATGCCGCCCACCCAGTTGCCCACCTGCGAGCCGCAGAACGCCAGGTTCTGGAAGTCGCAGGGGAAGCTGTTGAAGTCCTCGCCGGGGCCGAAGCGGCCGGCTTTGACGTCCAGCGCCCCGTCGAAGTACTTCTGCTTGACCCACATCTGCGTCAAGCGCCAGGTCTGGCCACGCCCCCACACTTCCTGCACCGAGCTGAACTGCCCGGCACGCGGGTCGCTGATGCGGTCGTTGGACAGGTTTCGGCCGCTACGCTCGGTGATCGCCAGTTTGAATTCGGCATCATGCCAGCCGAAGATCTTTTGCAGGTCCAGGTGCGCGCCGAGGGCGAACTGGTCGCTGTAGCGTGCGGTTTTGTCGTCGTTGTAGCCCCCGTTGAGGTTGCCGGCCACTTCACCGACGTAGTCGAGGGTGAAGTCGTAGCCTTTGTCGAGCAACTCGGTGCGAGTGCCGCCCCAGTCGCCGGTCATCCATTTGGACTCCGACGAGAAAGCTTCGCCAGCCTGTGCGCCACTGCTGCCCACGATGGCCAACAAAGCCAGCGAGCCCAGCGTCCTGATGCGATTGCGCTGTTCCATCCCTTTGTGTCCTCTTTTCTTGTTATCGGTTGTACAGAACGGTGTATCAATCGTCTCTTCTGCAGGAGCGGCCTTGTGCCGCGAACGGCTGCAAAGCAGCCCCGGCAGGTTTGCAGGAGGCCCAGGCAGTGGGCCCGCTACGCGCGCCTTTCGCGGCACAAGGCCGCTCCTACACAGGGACCGCGTCGGGTTTGACGGCCCTTGAAAGGTCCAGCCGCTCGCCAGTGCTGGCATCGAACAGCAGCACCCGCTCCGGGTCGAACTGCAGGTCGAGGCTGTCCCCCACCCGGCATGCCACATCCGGGGCCAGGCGACAGCAGACCTTGGTCTGGTTGAGGGTGACGAATACCAACAGGTCCGGCCCGGTCGGCTCGGTCACCTGCACCTCGGCGCGGATACCCGGCAAACCATTGCCCGGCGCGCTGCCCAGGGTGATCTGCTCGGGGCGCACGCCAAGCATCAGCTCACGCCCTTCAAGGCCATCACCGGCGCTGCCCAGCGGCAGCTCGCAGCGCGCCTGGCCGCTGTCGAGCAGCGCCAGCACGCGGCCGTCCTGGCGGCTCAGGCGCACCGGGATGAAATTCATCGGCGGTGAACCGATGAAGCTCGCCACGAACAGGTTGGCCGGGTCGTTGTAGATCTGCTGCGGGGTGCCGAACTGCTGGATGATGCCGTCCTTCATCACCGCCACCTTGTCGCCCAGGGTCATGGCCTCGATCTGGTCATGGGTGACGTACACCGTGGTGGTCTTCAGGCGTTGGTGCATCAGCTTGATCTCGGTGCGCATCTCCACCCGCAGCTTGGCGTCGAGGTTCGACAGCGGCTCGTCGAACAGGTAGATCTTCGGCCGCCGCGCCAGCGCCCGGCCCATGGCCACACGCTGCTGCTGGCCACCGGACAGCTGCCCAGGCTTGCGCCCCAGCAGGTGCTCGATCTGCAGCAGCTTGGCCACCCGTGCAACTTCCTCGTCGATGGCCGCCTGGGGCAGCTTGCGGATCTTCAGGCCGAAGGCGATGTTGTCGCGCACGCTCATGGTCGGGTACAGCGCATAGGACTGGAACACCATGGCGATGTCGCGATCCTTCGGGCTCATGCCGCTGACGTCCTCGTCGTCGATCAGGATCGCACCGCCGCTGATGCTTTCAAGCCCGGCGATGCAGTTCATCAGGGTCGACTTGCCGCAGCCCGAAGGCCCCACCAGGATCAGGAACTCGCCATCGCGGATGGCCAGCTGGATATCCTTGAGGGTGTCCGGCAGGCCGCTGCCGTAGGTCTTGTGCACATTGCGTAGTTCGAGTGTTGCCATGATTTACCCCTTGACTGCGCCGGCGGTCAGGCCGCGCACGAAATACTTGCCTGCCACCACGTAGACCAGCAGCGTCGGCAGCCCGGCGATCATCGCGGCGGCCATGTCGACGTTGTATTCCTTGGCCCCGGTGCTGGTGTTGACCAGGTTGTTCAGGGCCACGGTGATCGGTTGCGAGTCGCCACTTGAAAACACCACGCCGAACAGGAAGTCGTTCCAGATCTGGGTGAACTGCCAGATCAGGCAGACCATGATGATCGGCGTCGACATCGGCAGGATGATCCGCCCGAAAATGGTGAAAAACCCGGCACCGTCCAGGCGCGCAGCCTTGACCAGCGCATCGGGAATGCTCACGTAGTAGTTGCGGAAAAACAGCGTGGTAAAGGCCAGCCCGTAGACCACATGCACCAGCACCAGGCCCGTGGTGGTGCTGGCCAGGCCTAGCTTGCCGAGGGTGAACGAGGCCGGCAGCAATACGGTCTGGAACGGCAGGAAGCAGCCGAACAGCAACAGCCCGAAGAACAGCTGCGAGCCACGGAAACGCCACATCGACAGCACATAGCCATTGAGCGCGCCGATGCTGGTGCTGATCAGCACCGCCGGCACCGTGATCAGGATCGAATTGACGAAGTAGCCACTGACCGTCGCCCAGGCCTTGCTCCAGCCGCTGCCGGTAAACTGAACCGGCCAGCTCAGCAGGTTGCCCGTACTGATGTCCTCGGGGGTTTTGAAGCTGGTCAGCAGCATCACCACCAGCGGCACCAGGTACACCAGCACGGCCAGCAACAGCACCGCATAGATGGCCAGGCGGCTGAGGTTCAGCGCAGGTTTTGCGTTCAGGCTAGTCATGGCGTTTGCCCCGCAGTTCCGAGTACAGGTAAGGCACCAGGATCGCCAGGATGGCGCCGAGCATCAGGATGGCGCTGGCCGAGCCCATGCCCATCTGCCCTCGGCTGAAGGTGAACGAGTACATGAACATCGCCGGCAGGTCCGAGGAGTAGCCAGGGCCGCCTGCGGTCATCGCCGCCACCAGGTCGAAGCTCTTGATGGCGATGTGCGAAAGGATCATCAGCGAGCTGAAGAACACCGGGCGCAGGCTGGGCAGCACCACGGTCCAGTAGATACGCGGCAGGCTGGCACCATCGAGCTGGGCGGCGCGGATGATCGACTGATCGACCCCGCGCAGGCCGGCGAGGAACATCGCCATGATGAAGCCCGAGGCCTGCCACACAGCGGCGATCACCAGGCAGTACACCACCCGGTCGGGGTCGATCAGCCAGTCCAGGCGAAACCCTTCCCAGCCCCAGTCACGCAGCAGCTTGTCAAGCCCCATGCCGGGGTTGAGCAGCCATTTCCAGGCGGTGCCCGTGACGATCATCGACAGCGCCATCGGGTACAGGTAAATGGTGCGGATGAAGCCTTCGCGGCGGATGCGCTGGTCGAGCAGCACCGCCAGCAGCACGCCGATGGCCAGGCTGATGGCGATGAACAGGCCACCGAACAGCAGCAGGTTCTTGCTCGCCACCCACCAGCGGTCGTTGTCGAACAAGCGTGCGTACTGCGCCAGCCCCGCCCACTTGTAGGTGGGCAGGAACGTCGAGGTGGTGAACGAGAGGACAAAGGTCCACAGGATGTAGCCGTAGAAGCCCACCAGCACAATGAACATGCTCGGCGCCAGCACCAGTTTCGGTAGCCAGCGCTGTAGCGCGTCCAGGGGTGAGGCCCGCAGGCGGGCGGTTGTTGCGGTCATGGTTCACCTCAAAGGCGCTGCACTCCCTGTAGGAGCGGCCTTGTGCCGCGATGGGCTGCACAGCAGCCCAAGGGCGCAAAGCCAACACCTACCTGAAAGATCGAGTGCGCAGGTTCAGGGGCTGCTGCGCAGCCCATCGCGGCGCAAGGCCGCCCCTACAATGGTTCGCGTCGGCTTTACTTGGCGGATTTGACCGCGGCGTAGAGCTTCTTCGCCGCATCGGCGGGGTCAGCCTTGGGGTCGTTGATGTAGTTGGTCACCACATCGAAGAACGCGCCCTGTACCGCCAGGGTGGTGGCCATGTTATGCGCCATGCTCGGCTGCAGGCCGCCGCTCTTGGCGTCGGCGAGGAAGTCCTTGGCGGCGGTTTGCGCGCAGCTGTCGAAGCCATATTTGCCCATGTCGGCGAGCATGTCGTTACGCACCGGTATCGAGCCCTTGTTGATGCTGAACACCTTCTGGAAGTCCTGGCCGAGCACCTTGCGCGCGATGTCCTGCTGGCCGGCTGCGGTGCCGGCGTCCTTCTGCTTGAACACCACCAGCGAGTCGATGTTGTACAGGAACGCGTTTTGCGTGCCGGGGAACGCTACGCACTGGTAGTCGGTGCCGGCGGTTTTCCTGGCCAGGGTCCATTCACTCTTGGCCCAGTCGCCCATGATCTGCATGCCGGCCTTGCCGTTGATCACCTTGGCCGCTTCCAGGTTCCAGTCCTGGCCCTTGCCGTCCGGGTCCATGTAGGTGGCGACCCTTTTCAGTTCGGTCAGCGACTTGACCATGCCCGGGCCGGTCAGGGCGTCTTCGTCCAGGTCGACCAGGGCCTTCTTGTAGCCATCGACGCCCATCACCGCCAGCACCACGCTTTCGAACACGGTGCTGTCCTGCCAGGGCTGGCCGCCGTGGGCGAGTGGGATGAAGCCTGCTGCCTTGAGCTTGTCGGCGGCGGCGTAGAACTCATCGAGGGTGGTCGGCGCCTTGGCGATGCCGGCCTTCTTGAATACGTCCGGGTTGATCCACAGCCAGTTGATGCGGTGGATGTTCACCGGTACGGCCACGTAGTTGCCTTCGTACTTGACGGTGTCGGCGACTTTCTTGTCGAGCAGGCCGTCCCACTGTTCCTGCTTGGCCACATCCTTGAGCACTTCATCGTCGAGCAGGCCGGTTGCGGCCCATTCCTGGATGTCGGGGCCCTTGATCTGCGCAACGCCCGGCGGGTTGCCGGCAACTGCGCGGCTTTTGAGCACGGTCATCGCGGTGGCGCCACCACCACCGGCAACGGCGCCATCCTTCCAGATGAAACCGTCTTTTTCGACCTGGGCCTTGAGCACATCGACGGCGGCTTTTTCGCCGCCGGACGTCCACCAATGGACCACTTCCACGCTGCCTTTGGAGTCGGCGGCATGGGCGCTGAGCGAGCACAGGGAAGCGAGGGAAACGGCAGCGGCGAGACGGAGCGTCGGGTGCATGGGAATACCTTTCTTGTTGTTATGCATGGCAAGACTGTCGCTTGCATTGCATGGAGTGTAAGTAGCGCGCGCCGCCCGGCAGGTAACGAACGGATGCGCGAATGTCATCAAATGGTTACAAAGCGAGAGCGCTGGCCAGGCTTGGCGCCAGCGGCAGGCGCGGCAGCAGCAGCGCCTGCAGGGCGTGATACAGGTCGGGCTTGCCGCCCCAGATACGCGCGCCGGGCAAGTTGGCGGGGTCGAGTTCGTGGTGCCAACTGCCATGCACAGGGTCGATGAAGTACTCGGCGATAAAATCCCAGATGCGGCGATAACAGCACTCGTACTGGCCTTCACCAGTACGTTTGAGCAGCGCTGCCGCCGTGGCACTGGCCTCGGCGTGTACCCAATGCAGGCGCTCGCGCACTACCGGGCGATTGCCCCAATCGAGGGTGTAGACCAGCCCCGGCGCGCCATCGACATGCCAGGCGTTGTGCCAGGCGCTGTCGAACAGCCCGCGCGCAGCCGGCAGCAAGCCGTCTGGCGCAGGCAGCCCAGCCCGTTGCAGCGACGCCTCCAGGTGCAGCAGCAGCCGCGCCCATTCGAAAGCATGGCCCGGGGTGGTGCCGTAGGGGCGAAAACCATCGGCGGGCAGGTTTTGGTTGTAGTCGGGCTGCGGCTGCCAGTGGCTATCGAAGTGCTCGGTAACACGCAAACCATCACCGGCGGCCTGGCGCAGAATCAGCCGTTGCACCACCGCCACTGCACGCTCCAGCCAGCGTGGCTGGCCGGTGACATCGGCTAGCGCCAGAAACGCCTCGACCCCGTGCATGTTGCTGTTGGCGCCACGGTAGGCTTCGCAGCTTTGCCAGTCGCGGCTGAACGATTCGCGCAGGGCGCCTTGTTCTTCGCACCAGAAATGCCGTTCGATCACCTCGATTGCGTCAGCGAGCAAGGCCTGCGCCTCGATCACCCCGGCCACCACGGCCGAGCTTGCCGCCAGGGCGACAAACGCATGCAGATACGCCGCCTTGCGCCCGTCGCCGTGCCCTTCGGGGGCGGCCAGCCAGCCGCCATGCAGCGCATCGTGCAACGGCCCTTGCAGGGCGGCGACGCCATGCTCGACCAGCCCTTTGCAGCCAGGCACGCCATGCAGATGGGCCAGGGCAAAGCTGTGGGTCATGCGTGCGGTGTTCAAGGTTTCGGCAACTGCGCCGCGCGGCAGGCGGCCAGCGTCGTCGAGGTTGCCAAAGCCCTGCGGCAGGCGGGAGGCGCGGGCGAAATCCAGCAGGCGCAGGGCCTCGCGGGTAAGCCAGGCATGGTGGGCGGGGGCATCGAGCCAGTAGTTGGCCATTGGCGGGGCTTCCTTGTTGTTGTCAGCCGATTCTAACCAGCCGTCCTGGCTGGCATGTCACGAAGGCCGGCGGGATTGTCACCGGGTAGTGACCTGCAAAACGACACTATCCGCTGTTGATTGTGTAGGAGCGGCCTTGCGTCGCGAACGGGGCGCGTAGCGGCCCCAGGATCTGCGCATCATGCAAAATCGGCGGGGCCGCTACGCAGCCCTTTCGCGACACAAGGCCGCTCCTACAGGGATCAGGCGCAGACGCGATAGTGATGTGATCCAGGCAAGCGCTCACTCGGCCATGCGCGGCAAGTACAAGGTCACCCGCAAGCCTCCCCCACGCAAGTTCAGCAAACTCACCTCACCGCCATGGCTATGGGCAATATTGCGCGCAATGCCTAGCCCCAGCCCATAACCCTGCTGCTGCCCAGCCAAGCGGAAATGCGGCTCGAACACCTGCTCCAGGCGCTGCTCCGGAACGCCCGGCCCTTGGTCATCCACTTGCAGCACGAAGCTCTCGCGGCTATCGATCACCCGCAAGTGCGCCCGCTCGCCATACTTGATTGCGTTGTCGATCAGGTTGCCAATACAGCGCCGCAGCGCCAGCGACTTGCCCAGATAAGGCGCCAGCGCACAGCCCTCAAGGGTGATGCGGCCGTCACCCAGGTAGGGTTCGGCGAGGATATCGAGCAACTGGTTAAGGTCGATCGGTTCGATGTTCTCGTGGATATCGGTGTCCTTCACACATTGCAGCGCCCCTTTGACCAGCAGCTCCAGCTCATCGAGGTCGCGGCTGAACCGGGCCTGCAACTGCTCGTCTTCCAGCAGCTCGACGCGCAGGCGCAGGCGGGTGATCGGTGTGCGCAGGTCGTGTGATACGGCACTGAACAACTGGGCGCGCTCGGTCAGGTAGCGGCTGATGCGCTCGCGCATGCTGTTGAACGCCCGGCTCACCTCCACCACTTCGCTGCCGCCCCCCTCGGCCAGCGGCGCAACATCGGCGCCCAGTGACATTTCCCGCGCTGCCCGCGCCAGGCGCTTGAGCGGACGGGTTTGCCAGTGCACCAGCAGGCCGATGAACACCAGCAGCATCAAGGTGGTCAGGGCGATGAAACCGATCTGCTGGCGCGGCAGGCGTTCGGCCTCAAGGCCCGTGTAGGGTTCGGGCAGCAGCGAGGCGATGTATAGCCATTCGCCCTCGCCCAGGCGGATCTGAGTCACCAGCACCGGTGGGTTGAGCGGCTCCAAGGTAAGCGAATAGTGCGCCCACGAGCGCGGCAGTTCGTCGAGCTTCAGGCCGCTGTTGAAAATACGCAGGTCGTCGGGGCTGACGAACTCCACCGACACTTCCATCTGCGCGCCCAGGCGTTCATGCAGCACCTGCTCGAACACCTCGATCACCGCCCGCTTGCGCGGGGTGACCGGCAGCACCGGCATATCCAGCGGCTTGTCATTGAGCGATACGAAAAACCGCGTGCCGCCCATGCTGCGCAACTGGTCCAGCACCAGTGGCCGGTAGGCGACCGGCAGCGAGCGGAAGTAGCTGACGCTGGCGCTCATGGAATGGGCCAGGCTGCTGGCGCTGGCGCGCAGCCCCTGCATCTGGCTGGCGCGCAGTTGTGCAACCCAGATCAGGCTCGAAAGGCCTTGGGCCAGTACCACCACCAGCAAGGTCAGCAGCAGCATGCGCCCCAGCAACGAGCGCGGCAGCAGGCGCCGCCGCGCCTCGCTAGGCCGGGCAGACATTGGCTGCCAGCAAGTAGCCACTGCCGCGCACGGTGCGGATCAGCCTGGGCGGTTTTTCACAATCGCGCAGGCGCTGGCGCAAGCGGCTGACCGCCATGTCGACGATACGGTCCAGCGGCATCGGTTCGCGGCCACGGGTGGCGTTGCCGATGGTGTCGCGGTCGAGAATCTGCTGCGGATGGTCGAGAAACAGCTTGAGCAGGGCAAAGTCGGCACCGGACAGAATCACCTCTTCGCCGTCGCGGTGGAACAACCGGTGGCTGACTGTGTCCAGGCGCCAGTCATCGAATGCCAGCACCGCACTGGGCGCCAGCGCCTGGCCAAACTCGGCGCGGCGCAGCAGAGCCTTGATGCGGGCCTGCAGTTCGCGCGGGCTGAAGGGTTTGCCCAGATAATCATCGGCACCCAGTTCAAGGCCGATGACCCGGTCGGCTTCATCGCAGCTTGCGGTCAGCATGATGATCGGTACCCGTGCCAGGCGCGGGTGCTGGCGCACCCAACGGCACAGGCTGAAGCCGTCTTCGTCGGGCAGCATCACATCGAGAATCAGCAGGTCGAAATTGCCAGCATCGAGCGCCCGGCGAAAGCCCTGGCCATCGGCTTCGGCCTGCACCTGCAAGCCTGCGCGGCTGAGGTAGGTTTGCAGCAATTCACGAATATCCTGATCGTCATCGACCATCAGGATCGATTTACCGGCAGTACTCACAATGGTCCATCCTCTGGTAATCGCAGATCTTTGTGTCTGCTGTTGGCGCCCTCACCGACCGTGGGAGCGGGCTTGCCCCGCGATGAGGTTTACTGATCCAACGCCTGCTGCAACGCCACCCCCGCCCCCAGCAACCCGGAAAACTCAGCGGTCAC
This sequence comes from Pseudomonas farsensis, assembly GCF_014268805.2. GTDB lineage: Bacteria > Pseudomonadota > Gammaproteobacteria > Pseudomonadales > Pseudomonadaceae > Aquipseudomonas > Aquipseudomonas farsensis. The sequence goes on along the minus strand of NZ_JABWRF020000001.1, from coordinate 425,894 downwards.
CAGCCACACCGGCACCCCGCTGAAGTAACCGCTCATGCAGCCTTTGTCGGCAAAGCTAGCCGCAAAACCGCTGCGCAGGAACAGCTCGGCAAAACGCGGTATCACTCCACCGACGATATACACCCCGCCGCGCGCACCCAGCGTCAGCACGTTGTTGCCCGCCACGCGCCCCAGAAACCGGCAGAACTGCTCCACCACCGCCAGCGCCCGCGGCTCGTTGCCCAGTGCTGCGTCGGTGATCTGCGCCGGAGTACGGTGCGTGGGGGTGTCGCCATCCAGCGCACACATGGCCTCGTACAAGCGCACCAGGCCACCACCACTGAGCACCGTTTCGGCGCTGACATGGCCGATCTGGCGGTGAATCTGTTGATGGATCGCCGCCTCGCGCAGGTTGCCGACCGGCAAGTCGACATGCCCGCCCTCCCCCGGCAGCGCCATCCAGTGTCGCTCGCCCAGCCGCAGCAGGCTGCCGACGCCCAGCCCGGTGCCTGGGCCGATAACCAGCGCTGGGCGCGACGGGTCGGGCTGGCCGGGGCAGACTTCGCGATACTCCCCTTCGTTCAGGCGGGTCATGCCCAGCGCCATCGCGGTAAAGTCGTTGATCAGCAGCAGTTGCTCGACTTGCAGCGTGCGGCAAAACGCCGTGCGGCTGAGGCGCCAATGGTTGTTGGTAAAACGAAACTCATCGCCGTCCACCGGCCCCGCCACTGCCAGGCACACCGCCGCAAGGCCGCCGGGGGCGATGTGCTGGTCGGCAAGGTAGGCGCCGATGGCTTGCTCGGGGCTGGTGTAGTCAGCGGTGGCAAACACCTGCACCGCATGCAGCTGGTTGCCTTGCCACAGGCCAAAACGGGCGTTGGTACCGCCAATGTCACCCACCAGCAAAGCCTTCATTCAAGGTTCTCCAGTGCCGAAGTGAAGGCGCTCGCGCCTTTTTCGGCGGTGCTGAACGCCACCCGCATGAAGCCGAACAGCTCGCGCCCGCAGCCCAGGTCGTTGCCCTGGGGCGGCGCCGGCAGCTCGCGGGCGGCTAGTTCTTCAGCCGACACCATGATCTGCAAGGTGCCTTCGACACCATCGACACGCACTCTGTCACCATCGCGCACCCGTGCCAACGGGCCGCCATCGAAGGCTTCAGGGCACACATGGATGGCTGCCGGAATCTTGCCCGAAGCGCCAGACATACGCCCATCGGTCACCAACGCCACCTTGAAGCCACGGTCCTGCAATACGCCGAGGAACGGCGTGAGCTTGTGCAGCTCGGGCATGCCATTGCAACGTGGGCCCTGGAAACGCACCACGGCGACGAAATCGCACTCAAGCTCGCCGGCCTTGAAGGCATCGGCCAGCGACTGCTGATCATGGAACACCCGCGCCGGGGCCTCGACCACCTGGTGCTCGGGGGCCACCGCAGACACCTTCATCACCCCACGCCCCAAGTTGCCTTCCATCACCCGCAGCCCGCCTTCAGCCGAGAACGGCCGCGCCACGGGGCGCAGGATGGTCTCGTCGAGGCTGTGCGGTGTGCCTTCGCGCCAGACCAACTGGCCATCCTCGAGGAAGGGCTCCTGGGTGTAGCGGCGCAGGCCCGGCCCGGCGACGGTATTGACGTTCTCGTGCAACAGGCCGGCATCGAGCAGCTCGCGGATCAGGAAGGCCATGCCACCACAGGCCTGGAAGTGATTGATGTCAGCTTTGCCGTTGGGGTAGACGTGGGACAGCGTCGGCACCACCTCGGACAGGTCGGCCATGTCCTGCCAGGTCAGCTGGATGCCGGCAGCCTGGGCAATTGCCGGCATGTGCAGGGTGTGGTTGGTCGAGCCGCCGGTGGCGTGCAGGGCCACGATGGAGTTGACCAGCGCTTTTTCGTCGACGATCTGCCCAATCGGCATGAAGCTGCCGCTGGCCTTGGTCATGCGCGTGACCTGGCGCGCCGCCTCGGCAGTAAGGGCATCGCGCAGCGGCGTGTAAGGGTTGACGAACGAGGCGCCGGGCAAGTGCAGGCCCATCACTTCCATCACCAGCTGGTTGGTGTTGGCGGTGCCGTAGAAGGTGCAGGTGCCGGGGCTGTGATAGCTGTTCATTTCCGATTCGAGCAGTTGCTCGCGGGTGGCCTTGCCCTCGGCGTAACGCTGGCGTACATCGGCTTTTTCCTTGTTGGAAATGCCCGACACCATCGGCCCGCCCGGCACGAACACGGTCGGCAGGTGGCCAAAGCGCAGCGCGCCCATCATCAGGCCCGGCACGATCTTGTCACAGATGCCCAGCATCAATGCCGCATCGAACATGTTGTGCGACAGTGCAATGGCGGTGGACATGGCGATCACTTCGCGGCTGGCGATAGCCAGCTCCATGCCCGGCTCGCCCTGGGTGACGCCATCGCACATCGCCGGCACGCCACCTGCAAACTGGCCGACCGAGCCAATTTCGCGCAGGGCCTGCTTGATCTGTTCGGGGAAGTGCTGGTACGGCTGGTGGGCCGAGAGCATGTCGTTGTAGGCCGAGACGATGGCCACGTTGGCAGCGTTCATCAGGCGCAGGGTCTGCTTGTCTTCGCCGCCGCAACCGGCCACGCCGTGGGCGAAGTTGGCGCATTGCAGGCTGGCACGCATGGGGCCGTCACTGGCCGCGCCGTGGATCAGCTCAAGGTAGCGTTCACGGGTACGGCGGCTGCGGGCGATCAGCCGTTCGGTGACCTCAAGGATGCGCGGGTGCATGTACTGACTCCAGGCTGACGGTAAGGGCGGGCCTCAGGGGAATTGTCCCTCCAAACGATTGCGGCCTAGGCTCAATAACAGCATGCCTGGCGCAGCCGTGGAGCGGCTTCCCGACCACTCGTTGTAGATTTAACAAAATACTGCCACTAAAAAGGCTTGTTTTCTATCCAGCAGTGCATAATCTTGTAATTCCAATAACAAAACCGTTTCAGTGAAGCTGCTCTTTGTGCCACAGGCTTCACCCGACTGCCAGAGGTAACGCCATGACCCTTCGCATCGCCATCAATGGATTCGGCCGCATCGGGCGCAATGTCCTGCGCGCACTCTACACGCAAGGCTATCGCCAGGACCTGCAGGTCGTCGCCATCAACGACCTGGGCGACAGCACGATGAACGCCCACCTGCTCAAGTACGACAGCGTCCACGGCATTTTCGACGCAAACGTTGAAGCCGACCATGAAAGCATCACCGTCAACAGTGACCGCATTGCCGTCAGTGCCATCCGCAACCCGGCAGAGCTGCCCTGGAAAGCCCTGGGTATCGATGTGGTATTCGAGTGCACCGGCTTGTTCACCGACCGCGCCAAGGCCGCCGCGCACATCAGCGCCGGGGCCGGCAAGGTGATCATCAGCGCGCCGGCCAAGGGCGCCGATGCCACGGTGGTGTACGGCGTCAACCACGACGTGCTGCGCGCCAGCCACCAGGTTATTTCCAACGCCTCGTGCACCACCAACTGCCTGGCCCCGGTGGCCCAGGTGCTGCACCGCGAGTTCGGCATCGAGCAAGGCTTGATGACCACCATTCATGCCTACACCAACGACCAGGTGCTGACGGATGTGTACCACGGCGACCCGTACCGGGCGCGCTCTGCCACCCAGTCGATGATCCCGAGCAAGACCGGCGCTGCCGAGGCGGTGGGCCTGGTGCTGCCGGAGCTGGCAGGCAAACTCACCGGCATGGCGGTGCGGGTCCCGGTGATCAATGTGTCGCTGGTGGATTTGACGGTGAACCTCAAGCGCGAGGCGAGCGCCGAAGAGGTCAATCAGGTGATGCTCGAAGCCAGCCGGCATTCCCGTGTGCTGGGCTACAACACGCTGCCGCTGGTGTCTTGCGACTTCAACCACAACCCGTTGTCGTCGATCTTCGATGCCAACCACACCAAGGCCAACGGGCGCATGCTCAAGGTGCTGGCCTGGTATGACAACGAGTGGGGCTTCTCCAACCGCATGCTCGACAACTGCCTGGCGTTGTTCCAGGCCAGGTAGCCGGGCCGGAATTATCCTGTGGGAGATTCTATGGTTTTGTACAAGCCTGTTCCCGCCAGATATATCTCCTTGTGGCGAGCGGGCTTGCCCGCGTTGGGCTGCGCAGCAGCCCTTGTTTTCAGGGCTGCTGCGCAGCCCAACGCGGGACAAGCCCGCTCGCCACAACGCTCTGTCATTTCCCACAGGATTGGGTCCAACCAGCAATGTGCGGTTGAGCAGGGCCTGCGATGAGGCCGCAACAGCTCTGCACATAACTGCGCACCCAGAACCCGCGGAGTGCTTTAACCATTATCCCTTTGTGACATATTCCCGCTTGACCGCGCCTACGGATGATAAGCATTATCATTAACCCCGGACGGTCAGGTTTCCCCGTGAGTCAGTCTCGCTTCAATTCAGTGTTCCTCACCCAGCGCCTCAGCCTGTTGCGCACCCTGCAACGTATGGTGGGCAACCCGAGCACCGCCGAGGATCTGCTGCAGGAAACCTATCTGCGGGTCACCCGCGCCTTGGGCGAGCGCCCCATCGAGCACCTCGAACCTTTCGTTTTCCAGACCGCGCGCAACCTCGCGCTGGACCACCTGCGCGCCCGCCGGGTGCAGGCACGCTTGCTGGTCGATGACCTACCCGAGCAGGTGCTGCACAACGTCGCCGCCCCGGCGGGCAGCAGCGAAGACGCCGCCGCGGCCGAACAACTGCTCAAGCACCTGAGCATCAGCCTCGGCCAGTTGAGCGAACGCCAGCAGCAGATTTTCATCCAGAGCCGCCTGCACGGCGCCAGCTACCTGGAAATTGCCGAACAGCTGAAGGTTTCGGCCAGCACCGTCCAGAAGGAATTGAAACTGATCATGGCCATCTGCATGGGCGTTGCCAACCGTCACCAGTGACCCGCGCGCGCCGCAAAGGCCTTGCCATACGCAGGGCCTGCACTGATCATGCGCAGCACATGCTGCCCAAGGACTCCCCGTGACTGACCAGCCCTCCTCTCGCCCGACACCTGCCGAGCCGCAAGCCCGCGCCCGTGCCCGCGAACAGGCGATGGACTGGCTGATCCGCCTGCAGTGCGCCAGCGAGCAGGACACCGAAGCCTTCGAGCATTGGCTGGGCGCAGAGCCGCAAAACGCCGAAGCCTATGTCGAGGCCGAAGCGCTGTGGAACGGCGCGCCTTTGCGCCAGGCTGCAGTAGAGCTGCACAACAACCGCCGCCGCTCGCTCGGCAGGCGCGTACGCCGCCACTGGAAACCGCTGGCCACCGCCGCCTTGTTGCTGGTCGGGCTGTTCACCTTCGGCAACCTGCCGGTGCGCCTGCAGGCCGACCATCTCACCGTGGTCGGCGAGCGCCAGCGCCTGCAACTGGGCGACAGCGTCAACGTGCTGCTCAACACCAACTCGGCGTTTGCCAGCGATCTGCACGGCGCCCGTCCGGTTGCACGGTTGCTGCAAGGCGAGGCGTATTTCGAAGTGACCGGCAATGGCCAGCCGCCGCTGGAAGTGCAAGCTGGCCCCTTGCGCGCACGTGTGAGCGACACCGACTTTGCCGTGCGTTACCTGGACGGCGAAGCCCAGGTGCGGGTGCAGCGTGGCGATGTCGACCTGCAAGGCAGCACCGACCAACGCATCCGCCTCAGTGCCGGCGACAGCATCAGCGTCGGCCCCCAGGGCTTCGGCCCGCGCCAGCGCCCGGACCTGCGCCAGGAACTGGCCTGGGTCGATGGCCGGCTGGTGTTCGAGAACTGCCCGCTGAGCCAGGTGCTGGCCGAACTGCAGCGCTACTACCCAGGCTGGATCATCAACCGCAACGCCCAGCTGGAACAGGTGGCCGTCACCGGCAACTACCGCCTCGACCAGCCGCTGCAAACCCTGCGCGCCCTCGCCCACATCACCTCGGCGCAGCTGCACGAATACCCCGCACTGGTCATTCTCAACTGACCCAAAGTTTTTTTACGCGATCACCACGCCCCGCCCGTCTCGTTATAGCCAATACGACTGATTCTCGTTCGAAACCTCGAATTCGGGAACAACCAACGCCTATAACCTTGCGTGACAGGGAGCGCTTTCGATGTCCTCAGGTCCAACCCGCCCGTCTATTACTGCCCGTTGCGGCCAGCTTTCGCTGTTAACCCTGGCGCTGCTCGCCAGCGCCGCTGGCAGCCTGCCCGCGGCAGCAGCCGAACCCGCCCAGGCCAACAGCCCGCGAATGGGCGACTACCGCTTCGCCATTGCCCAACAGCCGCTGGTGTCGGCAGTCAATGCGTTCAGCGCGGTGACCGGTTGGCAGGTCGGCTTCAGCGCCGAGCTGGCCGACGGGGTAGCGTCGCCGGGCGTACGCGGCGCGCTCACGCCGGAAGCGGCACTACAGCGCCTGTTGCAAGGCACGGGCCTTGGCTACCGCAAGATCGGCAACGGCAATGTGGTGCTGGAGCGTCAGACGGCAGGCAACGTCATCGCCCTGCAACAGATGACCGTCAGCGCCACCCGCAGTGCCCAGGACGTCAGCCAGGTGCCAAGCACCGTCAGCGTTCAGGGCCGCGAACAGCTCGACCGGCAGAACGTCAATTCCATCAAGCAACTGGTGCGCTACGAACCGGGCGTGTCGGTGGGTGGCGTCGGCCAGCGCAGCGGCCTGAACGGCTACAACATTCGCGGTATCGACGGTGAACGCATTCTCACCCAGGTCGATGGGGTGTCGATTCCTGACAGTTTCTTCTACGGCCCTTACGCCCAGACACAGCGCAACTATGTCGACCCCGAGATCATCAAGCGCGTGGAGATTCTGCGCGGCCCGGCTTCGGTGCTGTACGGCAGCAATGCCATCGGCGGCGCCGTCAGCTACTTCACCCTCGACCCGGAGGACATCATCAAGCCCGGCAAGGATCTCGGTGCGCGCCTGAAAACCGGCTACAGCTCGGCCGACGAAAGCTGGCTGACCTCGGCCACCGTTGCCGGCCGCCAAGGCGACTTCGACGGTTTGCTGCACCTGAGCCAACGTAAGGGCCATGAGACCGAGTCCTATGGTGAACGCGGCGGCACCGGCCTTGAGCGCACCGCGGCCAACCCGGCCGATGCGCGCACCACCAACGTGCTGGCCAAGCTCGGCTGGAACTACGCCGATGACGCGCGCCTGGGGCTAACTTACGAGCACTACAAAGACGACCGCGACCAGAACCTGCTCAACGCCGTGGGCGGGCCATTCGTTCCTGGCTTCCCTGCTTTCAACTCGTACCGCATGCGCCAGGGCAGCGACACCATCACCCGCGAGCGGCTGGGTATCAACCAGGAGTTCGGCCTCGACAGCCTGCTGGCCGACCATATGAAGTGGAGCCTGAACTACCAGATCGCCAAGACCGATCAGCGCACCGAGGAACTGTATTTCACTGGCGGGCGGCAGATGTTCCGCGACCGTCAGACCACCTACAAAGACCGCCAGTGGGTACTCGACGCCCAGTTCGACAAGGCCTTCAGCATTGGCGCCACCGATCACCTGCTGACTTACGGCACCACCCTCAAGCACGAGAAAGTCACCGGCCTGCGCCAGGGCACCGGCACCTGCCTGAACGTCGGCGGGCTGTGCACTGCCATCGGCCAGGTCCTGCCCCGCGACAGCCAGGCACCGGTCAGTGATTTCCCCGCCCCGACCATCAACACCTACAGCCTGTTTGCCCAAGATGAAATCCGCTGGAACAACTGGACCTTCCTGCCCGGTGCCCGCTATGACTACACCCACCTGAAACCGGAAATGACCGACGAATTCCTGCTAGGCGTGCAAGCCGGCCTGGCCACGGGCGCCACCGATTTCGATGATTCCGCGAAGAAATGGCACCGCTTGTCACCCAAGTTCGGCGTGACCTACGCGTTCAACGACCACTACACCTGGTACGGCTCCTATGCCGAAGGCTTCCGCACGCCGACCGCCAAGTCTATGTACGGCCGCTTCGAGAACACGACCCTGGGGTACAGCGTTGTGCCCAACCCGAACCTTGAGCCGGAAAAGAGCAAGAGCTACGAGACCGGCCTGCGCGGCAACTTCGAGGCAGGCAACTTCGATGTGGCAGTGTTCTATAACAAGTACCGCGACTTCATCAACGAGGACGCGGTCAAGGCCTCCGACCTGACCTCCGAGTTCCAGGCCAGCAACATCAAGCACGCCACCATCAAGGGCGCCGAGGCCAAGGGCCGCCTCAACCTCGAGCACTTCGGCGCGCTGCCGGGCCTGTACACCCAAGGCTCGGTGGCCTACGCCCAGGGCCGCAACGACGATAGCGGCGAGCCGCTGAACAGCGTCAACCCGCTGACCGCCGTGATCGGCCTGGGCTATGAACAGCAGACTTACGGCGGCCTGCTGAGCTGGACCCTGGTCAAGCGCAAGGACCGCGTGGACGACACCAGCTTCTTCGCCCCGGACGGCAGCAGCAAGCGGTTCCGCACACCGGGCTACGGCGTGCTCGACCTGAGCGGTTTCTACAAGGTCACTGACGACGTCACCGTCAATGCCGGCCTGTACAACCTGACCGACAAGAAATACTGGCAGTGGGATGACGTGCGCGGCTATGACGCCCAGGGTGAAGCCTCGGTGACCCAACCGGCCAACCTTGATCGCCTGACCATGCCGGGGCGCAACTTCGCCGTCAATGTGGTGTGGGATATCTGATCTACATCTGCTCTTTGCAAACCTGCACCGGCCTCATCGCAGGCTGTCGCCAGCTCCCACCGAGATCGCGCGCAGCCGCAGTATTGAGGCCTTGCCCAGATCCTGTGGGAGCTGGCGACAGCCTGCGATGAGGCCGGTGCAGGCTTGCACAGAACCATAGGATCTCCCACAGGAAAATCCCCGCTGACATGCCCTGTGTGTCGCGAAGCGGCCCCAGGATGTGCGCACCATCAAGAATCGCCGGGCTCGCGCCGGTTTTGCCGGCGGTTTTTTTACTGTCCCTGACCCGCTGCTTCGTCTTGTCACTAGACGCCCTATCAATCAAGGATTACCCATGACCGATCGCCCAACCCTGCGCTCGCAACGCCTCAACCAGGTGACCCACGCCCCGCACACCGAGCTGGATGCGCTGGTGAAGTCGCACAAGCCTTTCGACAGCCGCGAAAGCTTCGCCCGCTTTGTCGTCGCCCAGTACCTGTTCCAGTCCGAGCTGCAAGCGCTGTACACCGCCCCGCAACTGATCGCCATCATCCCGGACCTGGCAGCGCGCTGCCGCGCCGACCAGGCCCGCCTGGACCTCGCCGACCTCGGCACCGAAGTGCCCACCGCACACCCCGGCGCCTTGCACAGCCCAAGCCTGGGTGAAGCGCTGGGCTGGATCTTCGTCTCCGAAGGCTCCAAACTGGGCGCCGCGTTTTTGATCAAACGCGCCGTGGCGCTGGAGCTGTCCGATACGTTCGGCGCCCGTCACCTCGGTGAGCCGGCCGGTGGCCGCGCTGAAGGCTGGAAACAGTTCACCCGTATTCTCGACAGCCTGGAGCTGTCGGCCGAAGAAGACGCCGCCGCCGAACGGGGCGCAGTCGCCGCCTTCGAGCGTTTCACCGAACTACTCAAAGCGGCTTACGCCGCAGACGCCGCGCTGGCCTGACACGCTTTACCCGGGCCCCCAGCGGGGGGCCGCACTGTTGCAGTGAGACCATGACCCGAATAGCCCGCTCGAAACTGTCCCGCCTGCTGTATGCGATCCTGGCCTATGTGAGCCTGGGCATTGGCCTTGTGGCCATCGTCATCCCTGGTTTGCCGACCACCGAGTTCATTCTGCTGGCCGCCTGGGCCGCGACACGTAGCTCCCCGCGCCTGTCGGCGTGGCTGGAGAACCACCGGTTGTTCGGGCCGATCATCTACAACTGGCGCAATGGCAAGGTGATCAAGCGCCGGGCCAAGGTCAGCGCCACCCTGAGCATGCTGCTGTGCGCCGGCATCATGCTGGTTGTGCTTGGCCTGCGCTGGCCGGTGTATCTGGCAATCGGCGGTATGGCCCTGGGTAACCTGTGGATCTGGTCGCGCCCGGAACAACTACCCACCCCCACAGGCATCGACCAAGCCGCTGGCAAATAGCCTGCTTATAGGCTCAGCACTCCGCTATACAACGCATATGCCGCCACCCCGGCACCGGCAAGCACCAGGGCGAAAATCAGCTTTTCCCACCCGGTAAACAAACGCTGCCCCTGCTCATGCCTGGCCCGGGCAAACAGGATCACCCCAGGCGCGTACAACAACGCCGACAGCAAGACGTACTTGAGCCCGCCTGCATACAGCAGCCACACCGCGTACAGCAACGCAACCAGCCCCACCAGCAGGTCCTTGCGGCGCAAACCTGGCTGGCCGGCATAGCTTTCACCGCGCAGCGCCAGCAACACCGCATAGGCCGCCGACCAGAAATACGGCACCAGAATCATCGATGACGCCAGGTAGATCAGGCTGGTATAGGTGCCTGCCGACACCAAGGTAATCAGCAGAAACACCTGGATCATGCTGTTGGTCAGCCATAGTGCGTTGGCCGGTACGTGGTTGGCGTTCTCGCGGGCCAGAAAACGCGGCATGGTGCGGTCGCGGGCGGTAGCGAACAGAATTTCAGCGCAAAGCAACGCCCACGACAGCAGTGCCCCAAGCAACGAAACCGCCAGCCCAATGCTGATCAGCAACGCCCCCCACGGCCCGACGATATGCTCAAGCACCGAGGCCAGCGACGGGTTCGGTAACCCGGCAAGCTCAGGCTGGGTCATTACCCCAAGCGACAGCACGTTGACCAGCACCAGCAGCGCCAGCACCCCGAGGAACCCCAGCACCGTCGCCTTGCCGACATCCGAGCGGCGCAGCGCCCGGCCTGAATAGACGCTGGCGCCTTCGATGCCGATGAACACGAAGACTGTCACCAGCATCATGTTGCGCACCTGCTCCAGCACGCTGCCGAACTGCGGGTTGCTCAAGCCCCAGATATCGCGGGTGAAGATATCGGCGCGGAAAGCAAACGCGGCAATGACGATGAACAACAGTAACGGCAGCACCTTGGCCACCGTGGTCACCTGGTTGATGAACGCGGCCTCCTTGATGCCGCGCAGCACCAGAAAGTGCACCGCCCACAACAGCAGCGAGGCGCAGCCGATGGCCAGTGGCGTGTTGCCCTCGCCAAAAGCCGGAAAGTAGAAACCCAAGGTGCTGAACAACAGCACGAAGTAACCGACATTGCCCATCCAGGCGCTGATCCAGTAACCCCATGCCGACGAGAACCCCATGTAGTCGCCAAACCCGGCCTTGGCGTAGGCATACACCCCCGAGTCCAGTTCGGGCTTGCGGTTGGCCAAGGTCTGGAACACGAACGCCAGCGCCAGCATGCCGACGGCAGTGATACCCCAGCCGATCAGCACCGCGCCCACATCTGCGCGTGCGGCCATGTTTTGCGGCAACGAGAAGATGCCGCCACCGATCATCGAGCCGACCACCAGCGCGATCAGTGCACCAAGGCGCAGTTTATGTCCGGGTTCGCTCATTGCGCCTCCTTGAGGCCTATTTGTAATAACGCTGAAACAGCACGTTAACTAACGGCGCGATAACAAGCGCCAATGGCAATCAAACCGGGTGTATTGATAGCCATAGCGTCTATCAAAAACGCGGTAATTACCGAGTTTTTAGCCGATAAATGTTGGTCTTGCGCAGTCCACCGCGTTTTTAAGTGAACAATTTGCGAAACAGGCAAAAGCGACTAGTTTGAAAGTTCGCAGGTGAAACGGAGTGTTTGCTTTGGAAAGACATGGAGGTGCCAGCGCACAAGGCCTGCAGCAGAGCTGTCGGCATCCTCCAGGAGTCGCATGAAGGATTTTTCCGTACCTTCATGTGGGCATGACCTGATCTAAATCAGCGAATGGTAAAGGCGTCAGATTTAATCTGATGTCAACTTTCTCCTGGCACGGAGTCAATAAATGTCTGATTCTCCCGGAAAACTCAAACTGGGTGCACTGGTTGCACTTGTCGTCGGCTCGATGATCGGTGGCGGCATCTTCTCGCTGCCGCAAAACATGGCCGCCAGTGCAGGCGTCGGTGCTGTCTTGATCGGTTGGGCCATCACCGCAGTCGGCATGCTCACCCTCGCCTTCGTGTTCCAGACCCTGGCCAATCGCAAGCCTGACCTGGACGGCGGGGTGTACGCCTACGCCAAGGCCGGGTTCGGTGACTACATGGGCTTTTCCTCAGCCTGGGGCTACTGGATCAGCGCCTGGCTGGGCAACGTCGGCTACTTCGTGCTGTTGTTCAGCACCTTGGGCTATTTCTTCCCGGTGTTCGGTGAAGGCAATACCCCAGCAGCGGTAATCGGCGCCTCGGTGCTGCTGTGGGCGGTGCATTTTCTGGTGCTGCGCGGCATCAAGGAAGCAGCGTTCATCAACCTGGTCACCACCGTGGCCAAAGTGGTGCCGCTGGCGCTGTTCGCGCTGATCTGCCTGTTTGCCTTCCGGCTCGACATCTTCACCGCCGACATCTGGGCGGTGGGCACGCCGGAGCTGGGCAGTGTGATGGACCAGGTGCGCAACATGATGCTGGTCACCGTGTGGGTGTTCATCGGCATCGAAGGCGCAAGCATCTTCTCTTCACGCGCCGAGAAACGCGCCGATGTCGGCAAGGCGACCGTGATCGGCTTCGTCACCGTGCTGCTGTTCCTGGTGCTGGTGAACGTGCTGTCGCTGGGGGTGATGACCCAGCCAGAACTGGCCAAGCTGCAGAACCCATCGATGGCCGCCGTGCTTGAGCATGTGGTCGGCCACTGGGGCGCGGTGCTGATCAGCGTGGGGCTGATCATCTCGCTGCTGGGGGCGCTGCTGTCGTGGGTGCTGCTGTGCGCCGAGATCATGTTCGCCGCCGCCAAGGACCACACCATGCCGGAGTTCCTGCGCCGCGAGAACGCCAACCAGGTGCCGGCCAACGCCCTGTGGCTGACCAACGCCATGGTGCAGATCTTCCTGGTGATCACGCTGTTCTCCAACAGCACCTACCTGTCGCTGATCTACCTCGCCACCTCGATGATCCTGGTGCCTTACCTGTGGTCGGCGGCCTACGCGGTGCTGCTTGCCTGGCGCAACGAGACCTACGAACAGGCCCTGGCCGAGCGCAAGAAGGACCTGATCATCGGCGGCATCGCCCTGGTGTACGCCATCTGGCTGCTGTATGCGGGCGGCGTTAAGTACCTGCTGCTGTCGGCGCTGCTGTACGCCCCTGGCGCGATCCTGTTCGCCAAGGCCAAGCACGAGATGGGCCAGCCGATCTTCACCAGCCTTGAAAAGCTCATTTTCGCCGCCGTGGTAATCGGCGCGCTGGTAGCCGCCTATGGGCTCTACGACGGCTTCCTGACCTTGTGACCCCTTTACTGGAGGAATAGACCATGTCCACTGAGAAACAGAAATACGGCGTCCACTCCGAGGCCGGCAAACTGCGCAAAGTGATGGTGTGCTCCCCGGGCCTGGCGCACAAGCGCCTGACCCCGAGCAACTGCGACGAACTGTTGTTCGACGATGTGATCTGGGTCGACCAGGCCAAGCGCGACCACTTCGACTTCGTTACCAAGATGCGCGAGCGCGGCGTCGATGTGCTGGAGATGCACAACCTGCTCACCGACATCGTCCGCCAGCCCGAAGCGCTGAAGTGGATTCTGGACCGCAAGATCACCGCCGACACCGTCGGCCTGGGCTTGACCAGCGAAGTCCGCAGTTGGCTCGAAGGCCTGGAGCCACGCCACCTGGCCGAGTTCCTGATTGGCGGTGTCGCCGGCCAGGACCTGCCGCAGAGCGAAGGCGCCGATGTGGTCAAGATGTACAACGACTACCTCGGCCACTCAAGTTTCATCCTGCCGCCACTGCCCAACACCCAGTTCACCCGTGACACCACCTGCTGGATCTACGGCGGCGTCACCCTGAACCCCATGTACTGGCCGGCGCGACGCCAGGAAACCCTGCTGACCACCGCCATCTACAAGTTCCACCCCGAGTTCACCGGCGCCGACTTCCAGGTGTGGTACGGCGACCCGGACAAGCAGCACGGCAATGCCACCCTCGAAGGCGGTGACGTCATGCCGATCGGCAACGGCATCGTGCTGATCGGCATGGGCGAGCGCACTTCGCGCCAGGCCATTGGCCAGTTGGCGCAGAGCCTGTTCGAGAAAGGCGCGGTCAAGGAAGTGATCGTCGCCGGGCTGCCCAAATCCCGTGCGGCGATGCACCTGGACACCGTGTTCAGCTTCTGCGACCGCGACCTGGTGACGGTCTTCCCGGAAGTGGTCAGCGAGATCGTGCCGTTCATCATTCGCCCGGACGAAACCAAGCCGTACGGCATGGATGTGCGGCGTATCAACAAGTCGTTCATCGAGGTGGTGGGCGAGCAGTTGGGCGTCAAGCTGCGCGTGGTCGAGACCGGCGGCAACAGCTTTGCCGCCGAGCGCGAGCAGTGGGATGACGGCAACAACGTGGTGGCCCTGGAACCGGGCGTGGTCATCGGCTACGACCGCAACACCTACACCAACACCCTGCTGCGCAAGGCCGGGATCGAGGTCATCACCATCAGTGCCGGCGAACTCGGCCGGGGCCGTGGCGGCGGCCATTGCATGACCTGCCCAATCGTGCGCGACCCTATCGATTACTAACGTCCACTGACCCAGGCGGGCGCCCACCCGGCGCCGGCCTGGCGATTACCGAACCTAAGGAGAATCATCATGGCGTTCAACATCCATAACCGTAACCTGCTCAGCCTCGAACACCACACCACCCGCGAGCTGCGTTACCTGCTGGACCTGTCGCGCGACCTCAAGCGCGCCAAGTACACCGGCACCGAGCAGCAACACCTGAAGGGCAACAACATTGCCCTGATCTTTGAAAAAACCTCCACCCGTACCCGCTGCGCGTTCGAGGTGGCGGCCTACGACCAAGGCGCCAATGTCACCTACATCGACCCCAATTCCTCGCAGATCGGCCACAAAGAAAGCATGAAGGACACCGCCCGGGTACTTGGGCGCATGTATGACGCCATCGAGTATCGCGGCTTCAAGCAGGAAATCGTCGAGGAGCTGGCCAAGTTCGCCGGGGTGCCGGTATTCAACGGCCTGACCGACGAGTATCACCCCACGCAAATGATCGCCGACGTGCTGACCATGCGTGAAAACAGCGACAAGCCGCTGCACGACATCAGCTATGCCTACCTGGGCGATGCACGCAACAACATGGGCAACTCGCTGCTGTTGATCGGCGCCAAGCTGGGCATGGACGTGCGCATCGCCGCCCCCAAGGCGCTGTGGCCCCATGACGACCTCGTCGAACGCTGCCACAAGTACGCCGAAGAAAGCGGCGCGCGCATCACCCTGACTGAAGACCCGAAAGCGGCGGTCAAGGGGGTGGACTTTGTGCACACCGATGTCTGGGTGTCGATGGGCGAGCCGGTCGAGGCGTGGGGCGAGCGCATTCAGCAACTGCTGCCCTACCAGGTCAACAAGGAGCTGATGAAAGCCACCGGCAACCCGCGCAGCAAGTTCATGCATTGCCTGCCGGCGTTCCATAACAGCGATACCAAGGTGGGCAAACAGATCGCCGAACAGTACCCGCACTTGGCCAACGGCATCGAAGTCACCGACGACGTGTTCGAGTCGCCCGCCTGCATCGCCTTCGAGCAGGCAGAAAACCGCATGCATACGATCAAGGCGATCCTGGTGTCGACCCTGGCAGACCTGTAACGCCAAAGGCAGGTTCCTTGTGGGAGCGGGCCTGCCCCGCGATAGCGTCTGCTGCTGCGACGCCATCGCGGGGCAAGCCCGCTCCCACGGAACCGCCCCACAGCCCCACTGAAGGACTTCCCCATGCGTATCGTGGTTGCTTTGGGCGGTAACGCCCTGCTGCGTCGCGGCGAGCCGATGACCGCCGACAACCAGCGCAGCAATATCCGCACCGCCGCCGAGCGGATCGCAAAAATCCATGCCGGCAACGAGCTGGTAATCGCCCACGGCAACGGCCCGCAAGTGGGCCTGCTGTCGCTGCAGGGCATGGCCTACAAGCCCGATGAGGCCTACCCGCTGGACGTGCTCGGCGCCGAAACAGAAGGCATGATCGGCTACATGATCGAACAGGAACTCGGCAACCTGCTCGACTTCGAAGTGCCGTTCGCCACCCTGCTCACCCAGGTCGAGGTCGACGCCAACGACCCGGCATTCCAGGACCCGACCAAATTCATCGGCCCGGTCTACAGCAAGGACGAAGCCGAACGCCTGGCCAAGGAAAAGGGCTGGGTGGTCAAGCCAGACGGTGACAAGTACCGGCGTGTGGTCGCCAGCCCCAAACCCAAGCGCATTTTCGAAATCCGCCCGATCAAGTGGCTGTTGGAAAAAAGCAGCATCGTGATTTGTGCAGGCGGTGGTGGCATTCCGACCATGTACGACGAGAACCGCAAGCTCAAGGGCATCGAGGCGGTGATCGACAAGGACCTGTGCTCGGCGCTGCTGGCCGAGCAACTGGAAGCCGACCTTTTGATAATCGCCACCGACGTGGATGCCGCCTACATTGATTTTGGCAAGCCGACACAAAAGGCCATCGCCCAGGCTCACCCCGACGAGCTGGAAAAACTCGGCTTTGCCGCAGGTTCCATGGGGCCGAAGGTACAGGCTGCGTGCGACTTTGCGCGCCACACCGGCAAAGTCGCGGTGATCAGCTCGTTGGAGAACATCGAGGCTATCGTCAAAGGCACTGCCGGCACGCGGGTGTCTACGGCCCAGCCGGGGATCAGCTACCGTTGAATGCAGTTGGCCGGTGCCTGGCGCCGGCCGTTTTCACACTTTGCGGAGGATTTCACCGTGGCGCAGTTCCAACCTGGTCATGTCCATATCATGCGCACAGCGCTGAACAGCAACGACTACAGCTACGAGCTCAACATCAATTACGAAGTAGCCCAAGACCCCAGGGAAGGCCGCGGCATCGAGTTCCGCATGCATGGCAGCATCGAAGGCAAGCCGGTGGATGAGAAGTTCTTCCTGACCAAGGACCAGGTGTTGCCGAGCTTTCTCAGCATTACCACGCGCAAGGCTCAGTCCTACCTGCCCGAAGGCAAGAAGTTCGAAAGCCTGGGTTCGCCGCACAAATTGTACGACGCCATGTTCGAGGATATCCGCGCCAAGCTGGATGTGAAGTCCGGCGACCCGATCAAGCCTGAGCATTTGCAGTAGGGCAGGCACTCCTCACCCCCATGCTTTGCGCAAGCCTGTTCCAGCCTCATCGCAGGCTCGCGCCAGCTCCCACAGAGGCCATGTTCAACCGCAACATTGCGGGTTGGACCCAATCCTGTGGGAAATGATAGAGAGTTGTGGCGAGCGGGCTTGTACAAAACCATAGAATCTCCCACAGAAACCGCGTATCGCCGCAATATTGAGGGCTGGCCGAGATCCCTGTGGGAGCTGGCGCCAGCCTGCGATGAGGCCGGAACAGGCTGCGCGCATCCCTCGGCATTGGCACTGCAATAGGCTTAACCCGGCCCCCAAGGCATACTACTGCCCTCCCCGGCCACAACCTTCGCCTCCCCATGCGCATCCACGTCAGCTTCATCGACCGCGTCGGCATTACCCAGGAAGTCCTGGCCCTGCTCGGTGCCCGCAACCTCAACCTCGATGCCGTGGAAATGGTCCCGCCCAACGTCTATATCGACGCCCCGACCCTCAGCCCTGCCGTGCTCGAAGAACTGCACGATGCGCTGTTCGAGGTGCGCGGCGTGCAGTCGGTGGAAGTGGTCGACATTCTTCCCGGCCAACGCCGCCACCTGCAACTCGACGCCCTGCTGGCGGCGATGAGCGACCCGGTGCTGGCCGTCGACAGCGCAGGCCAGGTCCTGCTGGCCAACCCGGCGCTGATCGCCCTGTGCGGGCGTGAATCGGCCGGGCGCTCGATCGGCGAGCTGTTCGGCGACCCCGAACTGCTGCAAACCCTGCGCGACAACAACTTCCACCTGCCCATGCGCGAAATGCAGCTCAACGGCCAGAGCCTGCTGCTGGACGCCACGCCCATTACCAACGCAGGCGGCCTGCTGACGCTGTACCCGCCCACGCGCATGGGCGAGCGGCTATCGGCGCTGCACCACGACCATGCCGAAGGCTTCGACGCCATGCTTGGCGACTCCCCGGCCATCCGCACCCTCAAGGCCCGCGCCTTGCGGGTGGCGGCCCTGGATGCGCCACTGCTGGTGCACGGCGAAACCGGCACTGGCAAAGAGCTGGTGGCGCGCGCCTGCCACGCCATCAGCAGCCGGCGCGGCGCGCCGTTTCTGGCCCTCAATTGCGCAGCGCTGCCCGAAAGCCTGGCCGAGAGCGAACTGTTCGGCTACGCCCCCGGCGCCTTCACCGGCGCCCAGCGCGGGGGTAAACCCGGGCTGATGGAGCTGGCCAACCAGGGCACCGTGTTTCTCGACGAGATCGGCGAAATGTCGCCGTACCTGCAAGCCAAGCTGCTGCGTTTTTTAAGCGACGGCAGCTTCCGCCGGGTGGGCGGCGACCGCGAGGTCAAGGTCGATGTGCGGATCATCAGTGCCACCCACCGCGACCTTGAGCGCATGGTCGCCGACGGCACGTTCCGCGAAGACCTGTTCTACCGCCTGAACGTGCTCAACCTGCAGGTGCCGCCACTGCGCGACCGTGGCCAGGACATCCTCATGCTGGCGCATTTTTTCATGCAGCAAGCCTGCACCCAGATCCAGCGCCCGGCCTGCCGGCTGACCCCCGCCACCCATTCGGCGCTGCTGGCCAACCCGTGGCCTGGCAACGTGCGCCAGTTGCAGAACGTGATCTTCCGCGCCGCCGCCATCTGCGAAAGCACCCTGGTGGACATCGGCGACCTGGACATTGCCGGCACCTCGGTCGCCCGTGGGCACGACGGCGAAGTGGCCAGCCTGGAGCAGGCGGTGGGCGATTTCGAGCGTGAGTTGCTGCAGCGGCTGTACGCCAGCTACCCCTCGACCCGGCAACTGGCAGGGCGCCTGCAAACCTCCCACACCGCTATCGCACAGCGGCTGCGCAAGTACGGTATCCCTGGCAAGCCCTGAAAAATCAGACTTTTCCTAATCTTTTAGGACACAGATGGCTGCAAAAATGGTGACCCTTTAATTCAACTGTCACCGACGAGGCACAGGCCCGTTCCTGTCATTCAGGGCCGGCCCGCCTCCGAGAACAACAAAGAGCCCTCTGATGTTTGAACTCGATTTCTACGGGACACTGGTCGCCGCTTCATTGGTACTGCTGCTGGGCCGAGGCCTGGTGCAGCGGGTTGGTTTTCTGCGCGCCTACAACATCCCCGAACCGGTTGCCGGCGGCCTGCTGGTTGCCCTGGTGCTGCTGGCACTGCGCAGCTTCGACATACGGGTTCAGTTCGATACGTCCATGCAAACCCCGCTGATGCTGGCATTCTTTGCCACCATCGGCCTGAGCGCCGATTTCAGCAGCCTGAAAAAAGGCGGCCGGGTAGTTGTGGTGTTTCTGCTGGTGGTAACCGGCCTGCTGCTGGTGCAGAACGCCATGGGCATTGGTTTGGCCACAGCGCTTGGGCTCGACCCATTGATGGGCCTGCTGGCAGGCTCGATCACCCTCTCTGGTGGCCACGGCACCGGGGCTGCCTGGAGCGCGACGTTCAGCGACAAATACGGGCTCGCCTCAGCCGCCGAACTGGCCATGGCCTGTGCAACCTTCGGGCTGGTGCTGGGTGGGTTGATTGGCGGCCCGGTCGCACGCCTGTTGATCAAGCGCGCCAAGCTTCACAGCAGCGGAGAGTCAACGGCAATTCTGCCCAAGGGCTTCGAACAGCCGAACACCGAACGCCTGATCACCTCGTTCTCCTTCGTCGAAACCTTGGCCCTGATTGCGGTCAGCCTGCTGGCAGGCTCGCTGCTCAATGGTGCGCTGCTGGGTACTGCATTCGAACTGCCAACCTTCGTGTGCGTGTTGTTCGTCGGCGTGGTGCTGCGCAATGGGCTGTCGGCGCTGGGCATGTACCACGTGTTCGAGCGGGAAGTCTCGGTGCTGGGTAACGTCAGTCTGTCGCTGTTTCTGGCGATTGCGCTGATGTCGCTCAAGCTGTGGGACCTGGCGGCACTGGCGCTGCCGTTCTTCATATTGCTGGCCGCGCAAACACTGGTGATGGCGCTGTTCGCCATCTTTATCACCTTCCGCGTGATGGGCCGCAACTACGATGCTGCGGTACTGGCTGCCGGGCATTGCGGCTTCGGGCTCGGTGCCACGCCTACCGCCATTGCCAACATGCAGGCCGTAACGCAGCGCTACGGGCCTTCGCAGATCGCGTTTCTGGTGGTGCCGATGGTCGGGGCGTTCTTTATCGACATCATTAATGTGATCGTGATCAAGCTGTATCTGGCACTGCCGTTTTTTGTGGCGTTGTAAGCGGAAGATGATGGCTGAATTTCTATCGGTTTGAAGATGACGTCAATTCAGCCGGGGCAGCGATCCGCAATGGACACTGGCCCGGCTGAACTTCGGAGTCGCAGTACGATTCTTACAAACACATAAAAACTCTCAAGCAACTTAATTCATGTACTTTATTTGATCTTTATACGAAAAACACCTGAGTGACTTTTGTAGAAACTTTTAGTTTCAGTTCTTGGACGGGGCTCGGTGGTTGGAGGAAAAAGCGCGACTGACCCGTAACGAATTAAATACGCCGTATCGTAATCGCTACACGTGCGTTTTCCTGCGGGTCTGCAAGGGTTTGATACTCCATCCTTTTTTCTCTGCGCGCCGCCTGTAACGATTTCATTCCGAGGTTTTCATTCCACCCTGCTCATCACACGATCAAGTTATTGATTTATATGGCTTTTTAAATAATGGCCACATTATTGCTACGGAAACCTCAACCCAAGAGCGCGGCCCGACCGCGCCCAACACCCTGCTTCCCGAGGATGTCCCATGAGCGAGTTGCGTTTCACTGAAGATCACGAATGGCTGCGCGTCGAAAGCGATGGCAGCGTTACGGTCGGCATCACCGCCTACGCCCAGAACGCCCTTGGCGATGTGGTGTACGTGCAACTGCCTGAGCTTGCGCACTACGACAAAGGCGCCGAAGCTGCTACCGTCGAGTCGGTGAAAGCTGCCAGTGGCATATACATGCCCCTCAGCGGTGAAGTGGTAGCGGTCAACGAAGCACTCAACGACAGCCCGGAGCTGGTCAACGAAGACCCGCTGGCCGAGGGCTGGTTCTTGCGCTTCATCCCGGCAAATATCGACGAAGTGGCAGCCCTGCTCGACCAGGACGCCTACGACCGCCTGATCAAAGCCAACGATGACGCCTGAGGAATGACCATGACCCGCAATCTCGGTACCGCCAACGAATTCATCGCCCGTCACATCGGCCCGCGCGCCGCTGACGAGCAGGCCATGCTCGCCACCCTCGGTTTCGACTCGCTCGACGCCATGACCGCAGCGGTCATCCCCGACAGCATCAAGAACACCAGCGTACTGGGCAGCCAGGACGGCCAGAGCGAGGCCGATGCCCTCGCCGCGCTGAAGGCTATCGCCGGCAAGAACCAGCTGTTCAAGAGCTACATTGGCCAGGGCTACTACAACACCCACACCCCGGCGCCGATCCTGCGCAACCTGCTGGAAAACCCAGCCTGGTACACCGCCTACACCCCGTATCAGCCAGAAATTTCCCAAGGCCGCCTGGAAGCGTTGCTGAACTTCCAGACCCTGATCAGCGACCTCACCGGCCTGCCGATCGCCAACGCCTCGTTGCTCGACGAAGCCACCGCCGCCGCCGAGGCCATGACCTTCTGCAAGCGCCTGTCGAAAAACAAAGCCAGCCACAGCTTCTTCGCCTCCTCCCACTGCCACCCGCAAACCCTTGATGTGCTGCGCACCCGCGCCGAGCCGCTGGGTATCGAGGTGGTGGTTGGCGACGAGCGTGAGCTGGGGGATGTCAGCGCCTTCTTTGGCGCGCTGCTGCAATACCCGGCCAGCAACGGTGATGTCTTCGATTACCGCGAGCTGGTGCAACGCCTGCACGCCGCCAACGCACTGGTGGCGGTGGCCGCCGACCTGCTGGCCCTGACCCTGCTGGCCCCGCCAGGTGAATTCGACGCAGACGTCGCCATCGGCAGCGCCCAGCGCTTCGGTGTACCGCTGGGCTTCGGCGGGCCGCACGCGGCCTACTTCGCCACCCGCGATGCGTACAAGCGCGACATGCCGGGCCGTTTGGTAGGTGTATCGATCGACCGTTTCGGCAACAGCGCCCTACGCCTGGCCATGCAGACCCGCGAGCAACACATCCGCCGCGAGAAGGCCACCAGCAACATCTGCACCGCCCAGGTGCTGCTGGCCAACATCGCCAGCATGTACGCCGTGTACCACGGGCCGGAAGGCCTCAAGCGCATTGCCGAGCGCACCCACGCGCTGACCACCATTCTTGCCGCAGGCCTGGGTGAGATGGGCGTCAAGGTCGTCACCGAAAGCTTCTTCGACACCCTCACCCTGGCCACCGGTGCCGACACTGCCAAGCTGCACGAAAAAGCCCGCAACCAAGGCATCAACCTGCGCCAGATCGATGCCGCGCACCTTGGCCTTTCGCTGGATGAAACCACCAGCCAGGCCGACGTCGAGGCGCTGTGGGCACTGTTTGCCGAGGCCACCCCTGACTTCGCAAGCCTTGCCGCCAGCACTGCGCTGCGCCTGCCACACGCACTGCTGCGCGAATCGGCGATTCTCGAGCACCCGGTGTTCAACCGCTACCACAGCGAAACCGAGCTGATGCGCTACCTGCGCCGCCTGGCCGACAAGGACCTGGCGCTGGACCGCACGATGATCCCGCTGGGCTCGTGCACCATGAAGCTCAACGCAGCCAGTGAAATGATCCCGGTGACCTGGGCCGAGTTCGGCAACCTGCACCCGTTCGCACCAGCGGCGCAAAGCCAGGGTTACCTGCAACTGACCCGCGAGCTGGAAGCCATGCTCTGCGCCGCCACCGGCTACGACGCTGTGTCGCTGCAGCCCAACGCCGGCTCCCAGGGTGAGTACGCCGGCCTGCTGGCGATCCGCGCCTACCACCGCAGCCGCGGCGACAGCCACCGCGATATCTGCCTGATCCCGTCCTCAGCCCACGGCACCAACCCCGCCACCGCGCACATGGCTGGTATGCGCGTGGTGGTGACGGCGTGCGATGCGCGCGGCAACGTCGATGTCGAAGATTTGCGCGCCAAGGCCGTCGAGCACCGCGAGCGGCTTGCCGCGATCATGATTACCTACCCGTCCACCCACGGCGTGTTCGAGGAGGCCATCGGCGAAATCTGCGCGATCATTCACGACAACGGCGGCCAGGTTTACATCGACGGCGCCAACATGAACGCCATGGTCGGCCTGTGCGCACCGGGCAAGTTCGGCGGCGACGTCTCGCACCTGAACCTGCACAAGACCTTCTGCATCCCCCACGGCGGCGGTGGGCCGGGCGTCGGCCCGATTGGCGTGAAAGCGCACCTGGCGCCGTTCCTGCCAGGCCACGCGGCACTCGAAAACACCAGCGGCGCGGTGTGCGCGGCGCCGTTCGGCAGCGCCAGCATTCTGCCAATCACCTGGATGTACATCCGCATGATGGGTGGCGCCGGGCTCAAGCGCGCCTCGCAGATGGCGATCCTCAACGCCAACTACATCGCCCGCCGCCTTGAAGAGCACTACCCGGTGCTGTACAGCGGCGGTGATGGCCTGGTCGCGCATGAATGCATCCTCGACCTGCGCCCGCTCAAGGACAGCAGCGGCATCAGCGTCGATGACGTGGCCAAGCGCCTGATCGACTTCGGCTTCCATGCCCCGACCATGTCGTTCCCGGTGGCAGGCACGCTGATGATCGAGCCGACCGAAAGCGAATCGAAGGAAGAGCTGGACCGCTTCTGCGACGCCATGGTGGCCATCCGCGAAGAGATTCGCGCGGTCGAGAACGGCATCCTGGACAAGGACGACAACCCGCTGAAGAACGCCCCGCACACCGCAGCGGAACTGGCAGGTGACTGGGCTCACGGCTACAGCCGCCAGCAAGCGGTGTATCCGCTGGCAAGCCTGGTGCAAGGCAAGTACTGGCCACCGGTTGGACGGGTCGACAACGTGTTCGGCGACCGCAACCTGGTCTGCGCCTGCCCCCCCATCGAGAGCTATCAGGACGCCTGATGGCGCCAGCTGAACCCGGGGCCGCCTTGCGGCCCATCGCAGGCTGTCGCCAGCTCCCACACAGACCTGCGCCCGGCCACAGTATCGAGGCTTGGCCCGAATTCCTGTGGGAGCTGGCGACAGCCTGCGATGAGGCCAGAGCAGGCTTGCACAAAACCCTCATCGAACGTTGACTCGAACAACAACTCCAGGAGTTCCCGATGTCCGAAACACTGCAAAAGACCCCGCTGCACGCCCTGCACCTGGAACTCGGCGCTCGCATGGTGCCGTTCGCAGGCTTTGACATGCCTGTGCAGTACCCGCTGGGTGTGCTCAAGGAGCACCTGCACACCCGCGAACAGGCCGGCCTGTTCGATGTTTCCCATATGGGCCAGATCATCCTGCGCGGCAGCGATGCCGCCCGCGCCCTCGAAACCCTGGTGCCGGTGGACATCATCGACCTGCCCCAGGGCATGCAACGCTATGCCATGTTCACCAACGCGCAAGGCGGCATCCTCGACGACCTGATGGTCGCCAACCTGGGTAATGACACGCTGTTCCTGGTGGTCAACGCCGCTTGCAAGGACCAGGACCTGGCCCACCTGCGCGAGCACCTCGCCGAACGTTGCGAAATTCTACCGCTGTTCGAACAACGCGCCTTGCTGGCACTGCAAGGCCCGGCGGCGGCTACGGTATTGCAGCGCCTGGCACCGGAAGTGGCCAGCATGACCTTCATGCAATTGCGCGCCATCAACCTGCTGGGCCATGACTGCTACGTCAGCCGCTCGGGCTACACCGGTGAAGACGGCTACGAAATCTCGGTGCCCACCGACGCTGCAGAAGCCCTGGCCCGGCGCCTGCTGGCCGAGCCCGAAGTGCAGCCGATAGGCTTGGGCGCCCGTGATTCGCTGCGCCTTGAGGCTGGCCTGTGCCTGTATGGCCACGACATGAACAGCACAACCACGCCGATCGAAGCCAGCTTGCTGTGGGCCATCTCCAAGGTCCGCCGCGCTGACGGCGCCCGTGCCGGCGGCTTCCCGGGTGCCGAACGTATATTCGCCCAGCAGCAACAGGGCGTACCGCGCAAGCGCGTTGGCCTGCTGCCGCAGGAACGCACGCCGGTGCGCGAAGGTGCCGATATTGTCGATGCGCAAGGTAATACGGTCGGCAACGTGTGCAGCGGCGGGTTCGGCCCAACACTGGGCGCGCCATTGGCAATGGGTTATGTCGATAACGAACATGCAGCGTTGGACACGCCACTATTTGCACTGGTACGGGGCAAGCAAGTTGCACTTAAAGTGAGCAAAATGCCTTTTGTGGCGCAACGTTACTATCGCGGCTGAGTGTGGCAACGGGCGGGTTCGCTTATGCGCTTTCGAACCTGCCCGATAACGTTGCGCACTCGCTACAGCCCCCGCGAAACGGTGCTTCCAGCCGGATTTACGGGCATTGTAGAAAGCCCGATCGCAGCGGCGCCTGAGGGCTTGTTTTCGCTTCGAGAGTTGGCGTAGAGTCAGCGAACTGTGTTTGCATGGGTCGCAACAGCTCGTGACCTGGGCCAGTAGCCGCAGTCTGCTACAACCCGTTCGACGTCTCTTACTTTCCTGCAACCAGCCCAGTGAACTTACACGCCTATGGCAATGTGCAAGTCACTGTCCTCATTCTCATTGTTCGAAAGGAAAGTAGAAAATGGCTCAACGTCAGAGCGGTACCGTCAAGTGGTTCAATGACGAAAAAGGTTTCGGCTTTATTACTCCAGAAAGCGGCCCAGACCTGTTCGTACATTTTCGCGCCATTCAAGGCAACGGCTTCAAAAGCCTGAAAGAAGGCCAGAAAGTGACCTTCGTTGCCGTCCAAGGGCAAAAAGGCATGCAGGCTGACGAAGTGCAGGCTGAAGGCTGATTTCTTGGTAAAAAAGCCCCTGCATTGATCCGCAGGGGCTTTTTTATGCGCGCAATTCCTTAAAATGGCGCTTTTGCCAGACGGAGCCGTACTGCATGCCAAAGCCTTTGCTCGACCCCCAGGGTGATTTTCCACCGGTTGGCCTGGGTCGCCGCCTGGCCGCAATGTTCTATGACTTCCTGCTGTGCACGGCGCTGCTGATCGTGACCGCGGGCGCCTACAAGATGATCCAGATGGCGATTATCGGCGAGGCGCGCATGCGCGAACTGACCGAAGCTGGGGCACTGGACGGTGACCCGCTGCTGTCGACCTTGCTGCTGTTCGTGCTGTTCGGCTTTTTTGCCAAGTTCTGGACCCATGGCGGGCAGACACTGGGCATGCAGGTGTGGGGCATGCGCGTGCAGAACGCCGATGGCTCGGCCATCAGCCTGTGGCAGGCACTACTGCGTTTTTTGGTGGCGATTGCTTCGTGGCTGTGCCTGGGGCTGGGCTTTATCTGGTCGCTGTTCGACAAGCGCCAGCGCAGCTGGCATGACATCTATTCCGAAACTCAGCTGGTACGCCTGCCCAAGCGCAAGAAGTGAGTCGCCAGAATCTAGCTGCAAGCCTGCTCCCACCGTTGTGGGAGCAGGCTTGCCAGCTTAACCCGCCCGGCGCAACAGCCAGGCGCCCGCCAGGGCGCACACCCCAGCGGGGATCAGCACCGCCAGCAACGGCGGGAAGCCGAATACCTGGCTCGACGGGCCAAGCAGCTCGCCAGCAATGCGGAATACAAAGCCCACCAGCACGCCGGTGAACACCCGCTGACCCAAGGTCACCGAACGCAGCGGGCCAAAGATGAACGAAATCGCCATCAGCACCAGGGCGGCGGTTACCAGAGGCTGCAGCACCTTGGTCCAGAATGCCAGCCAGTAACGGGCGTTGTTCAGGCCTTGATCGGCCAGGTAGTGGATGTAATCCCACAAGCCTGTGATCGACAGCGACTCAGGCGCCAGCACCACAGTGTTGAGCAGCTCAGGGGTGACCGAAACGTCCCACGGTTCTTCTTGCGCCTTGACCACTTCGGTGTGGTCGCCACGGAAGTGCGTGGTGCTCACATCGCTCAGCACCCAGTGGGTATCGCGGTACTGGGCCTTGCGCGCAAAGCTTGCAGTGACGATTTGGCGCTGGTCATCGAAGCGGTAGCGGGTCACACCCAGCAGCAGGCCGCTTGGCTGCACCGAGTTGATATGCACGTATTCCTCGCCCTGGCGGTGCCACATGCCGCGCTTGGAGCTCTGCGCCTCGCCGCCACCCTGGGCCAACGAGCGGTCGGCCTGGGCCTTGTTCTCGGTGACGGGGGCGACGTATTCGCCAATCAGCACGCCCACCAGCATCAGTACCAGCATGGGCTTCATTACCGCCCAGACGATACGGCCGATGGACACCCCGGCAGCGCGCATGATGGTCAGTTCGCTGCTGCTGGCCAGGCTGCCCAGGCCGATCAGGCAGCCGATCAGCGCGGCCATCGGCAACATGTCGTAGAGCCGCCGCGGTGCGGTCAGCAGCACATAGATGCCGGCGTCGAGCAGGCTGTAGGTGGCGCTAAGGTCGCCCATCTCGTCGATGAAGGCGAACAGCGAGGCCAGCCCGAGGATGATCCCCAGGACCGCCAGAATAGCCAGCAATACGCTTTGGCCGATGTAGCGATCCAGCTTAGCCATGGGCCACCTCCGCACGGCGTGCGGCACGCTTGAGGCGCATCGGCTCCCAGTACATCAGGCCGAGGCCGATCAGCAGGAACAGGCCGTGGACCCACCACATGCCCAGGGCGATGGGCAGCTTGCCCTTCTCCAGAGCGCCGCGAACGGAAATCAGCATCGTCAGATACGCCATGTACAGAAGAATTGCAGGCAACAGCTTGAGGAAGCGGCCCTGGCGCGGGTTGACCCGCGACAACGGCACCGCCATCAGGGTCACGATGAACACCAGCAGGGGCAGCGACAGGCGCCATTGCAGCTCGGCACGCTCGCGCACGCCTTCCTGACCGAACAGTTGCAGGGTCGGAATGGCTTCGCGCTCGGTCACCTCTTCGCTGACCTCAGGCTTGGGCAGCAGTACGCCATAGGTGTCGTACTTGATGGCGCGATAGTCGGCCTGGCCGGGGTTACCGTCGTAGCGGTAGCCGTTTTCCAATACCAGGTAGCGGTTGCCGTCGGCCTGCACCTGCTGGTAGCCCTTTTCGGCGACCAATACTGAAGGCGCACGGTCCTTGGTCTTGTCCTGGTTGAAGCGTTTCTCGGAGATGAACACCCCCGCCAGGTTGACCCGATCGTCAGACAACTGCTCGGTGTAGGTCACCCGCGAACCATCGCGCAGGGTCTGAAAGCGCCCCGGCACCAAGGTGTCGAACTCGGTGAGCGCGTCCTGCTGGTTGATGATCTGCTGCACCTGAGAGACGCCCTGGGGCGCCAGGCTCAGGCTCAGCCAGGCCACCAGCAAGGCGACCAGCGCAGCCGGAGCCATGGTCATGGCCAGCAGGCGTTGCTGGCTCATGCCGGTGGCCGACAGCACGGTCATCTCGCTTTCGAGATAAAGCCGGCCATAGGCGAGCAGGATGCCGAGGAACAGGCCCAGGGGCAGGATCAGCTGCAGGAAGCCCGGCAGACGGAAGCCCATGATCATGAACAGCACGCCCGGATCAAGCACGCCTTGGGCGGCCTGGGCCAGGTATTTGATGAAACGCCCGCTCATGATGATCACCAGCAGCACAGCGCTGACGGCACTCAAGGTCAGCAGGACCTCGCGGGACAGATAACGAAAGACGATCAAACCAGACACTCCTGGGTTGTCAGGGGCACACAGCCATACGAACGATTCGAAAAGCCAGGACCAATGCCGGTTCGCCAAGGCGAACCTCCATGTAAAGTGCGCGCATTATCCTGTGATTGAAGGCGCCTGTCACTTGGCCGCGCATGACAGTACACATCGGGGTTGTCAGCGAGGTCGCGGCAGGCTCAAACTGGCAGCTTTTCCGCTGGCCGCCAAGGCGGTCGGGCCGGTATTTCGAGCGCCTGCACAAGACAGCGCCAACCCACAGATCATTCGGGGAACCCTGACATGGAACTGGTTGTAAAAAGCGTAGCCGCTGTATCCGTCAAAACTGCCACGCTGGTCATTCCAGTCGCCGAAGGGCGCAAGCTGGGCAATGTCGCCAAGGCGGTAGACCAGGCCTGCGAAGGCGCCATCAGTGCCCTGCTCAAGCGCGGCGACCTGGCCGGCAAGGCCGGGCAGACCCTGCTGCTGCACAGCCTGCCGGGCCTCAAGGCCGAGCGCGTGCTGCTGGTGGGCAGCGGCAACGACGAAGCCCTGGGCGACCGCGCCTGGCGCAAGCTGGTGAGCAGCGTTGCCGGTGTGCTCAAGGGCCTGGGCGGCGGCGACGCGGTGCTGGCACTGGACGATATCGCCATCAACGCCCGTGATGGCCACTACGGCAAATACCGCCTGCTGGCCGAAACCCTGCTCGACGGCACCTATGTCTTCGACCGCTTCAAAAGCAAGAAGGCCGAGCCTCGCGCCCTGAAGAAAATCACCCTGCTGACCGATAAAGCCGGCCAGAGCGAAACCGAGCGCGCCGTCAAGCACGCCACCGCCATTGCCAACGGCATGGCCTACACCCGCGACCTGGGCAACCTGCCGCCGAATATCTGCCACCCAAGCTTCCTGGCCGAACAAGCCAAGGACCTTGGCAAGGCGCACAAGGGCCTGAAGGTCGAAGTGCTGGATGAGAAAAAGATCAAAGACCTCGGCATGGGGGCGTTCTACGCCGTCGGCCAAGGCAGTGACCAGCCACCACGGCTGATCGTGCTCAACTACCAGGGCGGCAAGAAAACCGAGAAGCCCTACGTGCTGGTGGGCAAAGGCATCACCTTCGACACCGGCGGCATCAGCCTCAAGCCTGGTGCCGGTATGGACGAAATGAAGTACGACATGTGCGGTGCGGCCAGCGTGTTCGGCACCCTCAAGGCCGTGCTCGAACTGCAACTGCCGATCAACCTGGTGTGCCTGCTGGCCTGCGCCGAGAACATGCCAAGCGGCGGCGCTACCCGTCCCGGCGACATCGTCACCACCATGAGCGGGCAAACGGTCGAAATTCTCAACACCGACGCCGAAGGCCGCCTGGTGCTGTGCGATACCCTGACCTACGCCGAGCGCTTCAAACCGCAGGCCGTCATCGACCTGGCGACCCTGACCGGCGCCTGCATCGTCGCTCTGGGCAGCCACACCTCGGGCCTGATGGGCAACAACGACGAGCTGGTCGGGCAACTGCTCGATGCCGGCAAGCGCGCAGACGATCGTGCCTGGCAGCTGCCGCTGTTCGACGAGTACCAGGAGCAACTGGACAGCCCGTTCGCCGACATCGCCAACATTGGTGGGCCGAAGGCCGGCACCATCACTGCCGGCTGCTTCCTGTCGCGCTTCGCCAAGGCCTACCACTGGGCGCACCTGGACATCGCCGGCACCGCCTGGATCAGCGGTGGCAAGGACAAAGGCGCCTCGGGCCGCCCGGTGCCGCTGCTCACCCAATACCTGCTGGACCGCGCCGGCGCGTGATGGCGCACAGCCGGTGGCGCGTTGGCGTCGCCGGCTGGCGATATGAATATGAGCAAAGTCGACTTTTATATCCTGCCCACCGACTCGCTGTCGGCGCGGCTCGATTTCGCCTGCAAGCTGTGCGAAAAAGCCTGGCGCCTCGGCCACCGTGTGTACCTGCACTGCCAGGATGACGCGCAACGCCTGGAGCTCGACGAACGCCTGTGGCGCTTCAAGGGCGAAGCCTTCGTGCCCCACGAATACCATGAACAGCATGCCGACGCCCGCGTGGCGCTGGGTATCGGCGACGATGCCGGCGACCACACCGACCTGCTGATCAACCTGGGCGGCGATGTGCCGGGGTTCGTCGGCACGTTCGAGCGGGTTGCCGAAATCGTGGTCGAGGACCCGGCCATTCGCCTTGCCGCCCGCGAGCGGTTCCGTTTTTACCGCGAACAGGGCTATGCTCTGCAAGACCACCGCTTACAGCGACTTTGACGACGATGGACAAGCAGCTGAACTCCCTGACCCATTCCGCCCACCTGCTCGACGATCTTGAATCGATCCGTGAGCTGCTGGGTGACGCCGACCTGCAACCGCCCCTGCTGACCGAGACGGTCGAGCAGATTCCGCTGTTGCTCGACGAACCTGCCGGCAACGCGCCGGTAGCCGAAGCACCTGCCGCGCCTGACGGCGAAGATGCCCAGACCCGCCGCCAGGACACCTTGCTGCACCTGGACGCCGAGCTGCGCGCTGCCGCGCAGTCGATCATGCAAGACGTGATCAAGGACTTTACCCCGCATATCGAGAACGAGATCAAGCGCCGGCTTGATGCCCGCCTGGAGCGCTTGCTCAACCGCTCCGACTAGGCCGCCCCTGCTCATCGCGGGTCAAGCCCGCTCCCACGTCGGTTGTCTATAACCCTGCACAAGCCTCATCGCAGGCTGTCGCCAGCTCCCACAGGGCTTCGGGCAAGTCGCTTTTGATTGTGTAGGAGCGGCCTTGTGTCGCGAAAGGGCTGCGAAGCAGCCCCAGGATCTGTGCACCCACCAAATCGCTGGGGCTGCTCCGCAGCCCTTTCGCGACACAAGGCCGCTCCTACACTGACCGCGTAGACGGCATCGATATGGGATGGGCGAGCTCTGTGGGAGCTGGCGACAGCCTGCGATGAGGCCATAACTGCAAAAACCTGCCCCACACCCCTTCCCTCTCGCAGCTTGTCGCTTGAAGCTCGCAGCTTCGTTATACTTCCCGGCTTTCCCGAACAAATGCCATAGGGTCCCGCCGCGCATGGACAAGACCTACCAGCCGCACGCCATCGAAACTTCCTGGTACAACACCTGGGAGTCCGAGAACTACTTCGCCCCGCAAGGTGCTGGCGATTCGTACACCATCATGATCCCGCCACCGAACGTGACCGGCAGCCTGCACATGGGCCACGGGTTCAACAACGCGATCATGGACGCCCTGATTCGCTTCCGCCGCATGCAGGGTCGCGACACCCTGTGGCAGCCAGGCACCGACCACGCCGGTATCGCCACGCAAATGCTGGTAGAGCGCCAGCTCGAAGCCAAGGGCCAGAACCGCCACGACCTGGGCCGCGACAAGTTCCTAGAGAAAATCTGGGAGTGGAAGGACCAGTCCGGCGGCAACATCAGCCGGCAGATCCGCCGCCTGGGCTCGTCGGTCGACTGGAGCCGCGAACGCTTCACCATGGACGACGGCCTGTCGGACGCGGTCAAGGAAGCCTTCGTGCGCCTGCATGAAGACGGCCTGATCTACCGCGGCAAGCGCCTGGTCAACTGGGACACCAAGCTGCACACGGCAATCTCCGACCTCGAAGTGGAAAGCCACGACGAGAAAGGCTTCCTGTGGAACCTGCGCTACCCGCTGGCGGACGGTGCGAAAACCGCCGAAGGCAAGGACCACCTGGTGGTTGCCACCACCCGCCCGGAAACCCTGCTTGGCGACGTCGCTGTTGCGGTCAACCCGGCTGATGAGCGCTACCAGGCCCTGATCGGCAAGTTCGTCGAACTGCCGCTGGTCGGCCGCCGTATCCCGATCATCGCCGATGACTACTGCGACCCCGAGTTCGGCACCGGCTGCGTGAAGATCACCCCGGCTCACGACTTCAACGACTATGAAGTCGGCAAACGGCACAACCTGCCGCTGCTGAACATCTTCGACAAAAATGCTGCAGTGCTGGCCGCCGTGCAGGCGTTCAACCTCGACGGCAGCGTCAACGACAGCCTGGATACCTCGCTGCCTGCGCAGTACGCAGGCCTCGACCGCTTTGCCGCGCGCAAGCAGATCGTCGCCGATCTGGACGCCCAGGGCCTGCTGGTCAGCATCGACGACCACGGCTTGAAAGTGCCCAAGGGCGACCGCTCCGGCACCGTAATCGAGCCGTGGCTGACCGACCAGTGGTACGTATCGACCAAGCCGTTGGCAGAACCTGCCATCGAAGCGGTGGAAGACGGCCGTATCCAGTTCGTGCCGAAACAGTACGAAAACATGTACTTCTCGTGGATGCGTGACATCCAGGACTGGTGCATCAGCCGTCAGCTGTGGTGGGGCCACCGCATCCCGGCCTGGTACGACGAAGCCGGCCAGGTGTATGTGGGTCGCGACGAAGCCGAAGTGCGTGCCAAGCACAAGCTCGGCGCCGACGTGGTGCTGCGCCAGGACGACGACGTACTCGACACCTGGTTCAGTTCGGGCCTGTGGACCTTCTCCACCCTGGGCTGGCCGGAGCAGACCGAGTTCCTGAAGAAATTCCACTCCACCGACGTTCTGGTGACGGGCTTCGACATCATCTTCTTCTGGGTTGCCCGGATGATCATGCTGACCATGCACCTGATCAAGAACGAAGACGGCACCCCGCAGGTGCCGTTCAAGACCGTGTACGTGCACGGCCTGGTGCGTGATGGCCAGGGGCAGAAGATGTCCAAGTCCAAGGGCAACGTGCTTGACCCGCTGGACATCGTCGACGGCATCACCTTCGACGCCCTGCTGGAAAAACGCACCAGCGGCCTGATGCAGCCCAAACTTGCCGAGAAAATCGCCAAGCAGACCAAGGCCGAGTTCCCTGAAGGCATCGCCAGCTACGGCACCGACGCCCTGCGCTTCACGTTCTGCTCGCTGGCCTCCACCGGCCGCGACATCAAGTTCGACATGGGCCGCGTCGAAGGCTACCGCAACTTCTGCAACAAGATCTGGAACGCCGCGCGCTACGTGCTGGACAAGGGCGAGGACTGCGGCCAGAACGGCGAAGCCTACGAGCTGTCGCTGGCCGACCGCTGGATCATTTCGCAGTTGCAGCGCACCGAAGCCGAAGTCACTCGTCAGCTCGAACAGTTCCGTTTCGACCTGGCCAGCCAGGCGCTCTACGAGTTCATCTGGAACCAGTATTGCGACTGGTACCTGGAGCTGTCCAAGCCTGTGCTGTGGGACGAGAACGCCCCGGTCGAACGCGCCCGTGGCACCCGCCGTACCTTGGTGCGCGTGCTGGAAGTGGCGTTGCGTCTGGCGCACCCGTTCATGCCGTTCATTACCGAAGAAATCTGGCAGCGCATCGCGCCGCTGGCCGGTATCGAAGGCAAGACCATCATGCTGCAACCGTGGCCGGTGGCGAACGAGGCCCGCATCGACGCTGGTGCAGAAGGCGACATCGAGTGGCTCAAGGAACTGATGGTCGGCCTGCGCAACATCCGCGCCGAGATGAACATCGGGCCGGGCAAGCCGCTGCCGCTGTTCCTCAAGAACGCCAACGCCGAAGACCAGCGCCGCCTGCAAGAAAACGAAGCGCTGCTGAAAAAGCTGGCCAAGGTCGAAACCTTCACCGTGCTCGGCGAGCAGGATGAAGCGCCGCTGTCGGCAACAGCCCTGGTGGGTGACTTGCAGGTACTGGTGCCGATGGCCGGCCTGATCGACAAGGACGCAGAACTGGCTCGCCTGAACAAGGAGATCCAGCGTTTGCAGGGCGAGGTGCAGCGTGTCGGTGGCAAGCTGTCCAATGCCGCCTTCGTCGACAAGGCGCCGCCTGCGGTAATCGAGAAGGAACGCGCCAAGCTTGCCGAGTCCGAGCAGGCGCTGGCCAACTTTACCGAGCAGCATGCGCGGATCGCAGCGCTGTAACATTCAGTGAAGCGCTCGCGGGGCAAGCCCGCTCCCACAGGCCCGCTACTGGCCTTGTGGGGGCGGGCTTGCCCCGCGATGCTTTCAGGACCCGGCAAATGACCCCGAACAAACCCACCCTGCACCCGCGCAACCGCCACCAGGGCCGCTACGATTTCCCGGCGCTGATCAAGGCGCACCCCGACCTTGCCCGCTTCACCATCACCAACCCCTATGGCAACCCGAGCATCGACTTCGCCAACCCCGAAGCCGTGCGGGTGTTCAACCGCGCCCTGCTCAAGGCGCAGTACGGTATTGCGCACTGGGATATCCCGGCCGACTACCTGTGCCCGCCGATCCCGGGGCGCGCGGACTATATCCATGTACTTGCCGACTTGCTGGGCGAGGACAACGCAGGCGAAGTACCGCGTGGCGCGCAGGTGCGTGCACTGGATATCGGCGTTGGCGCCAACTGCATCTACCCGTTGCTGGGCCACAGCGACTACCGCTGGCGCTTCGTTGGCACGGACATCGACGCTGTCGCGCTCGCCTCGGCCAATGCCATCGTGCAGGCCAATAAACTCGACAAGGCCATCAGCCTGCGCCTGCAAGCGCAGCCCAGGCACATCCTCAGCGGCTTGCTGCAGGACGGCGAGCGCTTCGAGGTGACGCTGTGCAACCCGCCGTTCCATGCCTCGCGCGAAGAAGCCACCCGTGGCAGCCAGCGCAAATGGAAGAACCTTGGCAAGCAAGACCCCAAGCGCAAACTGCCGGTGCTGAATTTTGGCGGGCAGAACAACGAGCTATGGTGCGAAGGTGGTGAAATCCGCTTTGTCACGCAACTGGTCAATGAGAGCGTGCAGTATGCACAGCAGGTGCTGTGGTTCAGCAGCCTGGTGTCCAAGGCCAGCAACCTGCCGGCCATCGAGGCGGCGTTGAAGAAGGTCGGCGCCAAGGCGCTGCGCACCCTGGAGATGGGCCAGGGGCAGAAGCAGAGCCGCCTGGTGGCCTGGAGCTTCCACGACGACGAAGCGCGCATAGCCTGGCTGCAGGCAAGAGGCTGAGGTCCACTGCGAGGCAAGCCTGTACCGGCCTCATCGCAGGCTGTCGCCAGCTCCCACGCAGGCCGCGCTCAACCGCAACATTACTGGTTGGACCCAATCCTGAGGGAAATGATAGAGAGTCGTGGCGAGCGGGCTTGTCCCGCGTTGGGCTGCGCAGCAGCCCTGAAAACCCCAGGGGCTGCTGCGCAGCCCAACGCGGGACAAGCCCGCTCGCCACAAAGGAGCTCGCCACAAGGAGTATGTCTGCCGGGAACAGGGTTGTACAAAACCATAGAATCTCCCACAGGAATCGAGCCAGACACCCACATTGCAGTTGAAGCGGTCTCTGTGGGAGCTGGCGACAGCCTGCGATGAGGCCAGTGCAGGCTTTTACAAAACTGGCACCGCGCCCATCACCTCTGCCCGATCCTGATGAAACGCAGGCACAAAAAAACCGCGCCAGGGCAAGCCGGGCGCGGTTCGGTCAACGCATCAACAATTACTTGTTGATGGCATCGCTCAGGCCTTTGGCCGGTACGAACTTGACGACTTTCTTGGCAGCGATTTCGATGGCAGCGCCAGTCGAAGGGTTGCGGCCGGTACGGGCAGGACGCTCGGAGACTTTCAGCTTGCCGATGCCTGGCAGGGTGATTTCGGCGCCGTTTTCCAGTTGGTCGGCGACGATCTGGCCCAGTTGCTCCAGGGCGTTACGCGCGGTGGTTTTCGGCGCGTCGATGGCTTCAGCGATGTCGGCAATCAGTTGGTCTTTGGTCAATGCCATGGTGGTGTTCCTTCCCTATCAAATTCAGAGGTTGTGCAGCGTGCTCGGTCGGTTGGTGGTCGGGCCAGCCCGGGACAATCCAGAGGCCGCGTCGATCGCGTATGTAGATACGCAAATCGGCGTTTGGTTCGACACCCGCCAACCTGGCTGCCAGCAATGCGCCACCCAAGGGGCGCAAGACGGCGCAAAGCTACCACAGGAATCGATAAATATCCGCCCTTGACCTGGTTTTTGTGCAGGTATTTCGGGGGTTTAGGCAAAAAGCCGGCGATTTTGGACAAAAAATGCACAACCGCCATTTCTGCCAATATCTGGCCACTGCATCGCCCCCACCCTGGGGTAAACTGGGCGCCTTTTGCAGCGCGGTGCCACACCGCCCAACAGACCGAGAATTCCATGCCCATCCGACATTGCATCGTTCACCTGATCGACAAGAAGCCCGATGGCAGCCCCGCTGTACTGCATGCGCGCGACAGCGAGCTGGCCACCTCCGACGCCATCGAAAACATGCTGGCCGACCTCAATGACAGCTACAACGCCAAGCAAGGCAAAGCCTGGGGTTTCTTCCATGGCGAGTCGGGTGCCTACCCGTTCAGCGGCTGGCTGAAGCAGTACCTGGACGGCGAGAACACCTTCGCCGCGTTCAGCCGCACCGCCGTCGAGCACCTGCAAAAGCTCATGGAAGAATCCAACCT
The DNA here is from genome assembly GCF_014268805.2 of Pseudomonas farsensis. Classification (GTDB taxonomy): domain Bacteria; phylum Pseudomonadota; class Gammaproteobacteria; order Pseudomonadales; family Pseudomonadaceae; genus Aquipseudomonas; species Aquipseudomonas farsensis. Next base: position 388,680 of record NZ_JABWRF020000001.1, on the reverse strand, counting down.
GTCGACGGGCGGCCATGTGCTGTTCGCCCACTACCAGCAAGGCATGACCGAATACCTGGCCATCGCCCTGCTGCACCACAGTGAAGGCGTGGCGGTGAACGCCGAGCTGGACGTGACGCCGTCGCGCCACCTGGACCTGGGGCAGTTGCACCTGGCGGCTCGGGTCAACCTGTCGGAGTGGAAGAACAACCAGAACTCCAAGCAGTACATTTCGTTCATCAAGGGCAAGAATGGCAAGAAGGTGTCGGATTACTTCCGCGACTTCATCGGCTGCCAGGAAGGCGTTGACGGCCCCGGCGAGACCCGCACCCTGCTCAAGGCGTTCAGCGACTATGTGGAGCGCGAGGACCTGCCGGAAGAGGCCGCCCGCGAAAAGACCCAGACCCTGGTCGACTACGCTACCAGCCAGACCAAGCTAGGTGAGCCGATGGGCCTGCAAGAGCTGTCCAGCCTGATCGACGAGGACCGCCCGGAGGCGTTCTACGACCACATCCGCAACAGCGACTATGGCCTGTCGCCGGAGATTCCGGCCGACAAACGCACCTTGAACCAGTTCCGCCGCTTCACCGGCCGCGCCGAAGGCCTGTCGATCAGCTTCGAGGCGCATTTGCTGGGCTCCAAGGTGGAGTACGACGAAGAAGCCGGCACACTGGTGATCAAGGGTCTGCCGACGCAACTGATCGACCAGCTCAAGCGCCGCAAGGACTGACTCAGCCTGACGTCACGGCATAGGAGGCGACCAACGCCTCCTTGGCGCTCTTGCGCAGCTTCTTCACCAGCCGCTCCTGGCGCAACGCCTCGCCCTTGTCTGGCCATTGCTCGATGTACACCAACGCCTGCGCCGGGCTGGTCTTGAAGTAGCGCGCGCCCTGGCCTTTCTGGTGCTTGATGAACCGCCGCTGGGGGTCATCACTGATGCCGCAGTACAGCGAGCCATTGGCCGCGCGCACCAGGTAGACGAACCAGGGTTTACCGGCTTGTTCTGGAACGTCTTCTTTCACGACACCCGACCTTTCCCTCATTAGCGTGGCAAGCCTTGTCAGCCCCGAAACACCTCAGCGCTGCTGAAACGCCTTGAGGCCACGTGCGGCCTGCTCGCGGACCTTGTTCTGCAGCATCGGCGTCCAGCCCAGCAACACACCCGGCAGGCCCAACGCCTGTCGCGCCCAGCGCCACAGGTCGAACGTGTCGTCGTGCTGGCAGATCAAGCCATCACGAATGACGAACCGCGCCTGAATGTCATTGACCACCACGCGCCCGGTCTGGCTGAACAGATAGGTCGCCACCCAGTGCGCACCACCGCCGCGCTCGTCGCTGCGCACGCTGTCGAAGGTCAGGGTGAAGTCCTTGGCGCGGGTGATGAGCATGCGCCACATGTCCTTGGCGTCTTCACCCCGCAAGGTGCCGAACACCGGGTCGCTGAACACGATGTCGGCGCTGTAGCAGGCCACCATGGCCTCGGCATCGAGGCGCTGGAAGGCTTGGTAGAAACGGGTGATCAGGGCGCTGTTGGCGTCGCTCATGGGGTGGTCCTGCCACTGGATTGAGAGCGCACGATAATCCCCCGCCTGCGGCAACGCCACTTTCATTTACACGCTGAATGGCTCAATGCCACTGTCAGACCTTCTCACTGCTGACCTGAACATGCAGCGCCCGCCCGGCACCAAGGCCGAAACCGATGGCGCCAATGCCCAGTACGGCGAAGATCCAGCCCACCGCCTGCCAGCCGCCGGTGATGTCATGCACCAGGCCGACCGCGAACGGCCCCATGGAGGCCAGGGTGTAACCCACGCCTTGCGCCATGCTGGAAAGGTTGGCGGCCACATGGGCGTCTTTGGAGCGCAACACGATCAAGGTCAGCGCCAGCGCAAAGGTACCGCCCTGCCCCAGCCCCAGCAGCACCGCCCAACCCCACAGCCCGTCAAGCGGGGCATACAGGCAGCCGAACAGGCCGGCCAGGGTCACCAGCATCACCACCACGATAGCCAGGCGCTGGTCACGGCCACGGGTGGCGAGCCAGGGGGCGCTGAGCGAGCTGATCAACTGCACGATCACCGAGCCGGACAGCACCAGGCCCGCATCCACTGCGCTCAAGCCGCGGCCAATGAGGATCGACGGCAGCCAGCCGAACACGATGTAGGCAAGGGAAGACTGCAAGCCCATGTACAGGGTCACCTGCCAGGCCAGCGGGTCGCGCCACAGCCCGCGCACCCGGTAGGCCACTTTGTGCAGGCCGTGGCCCTGGCGTGCCTGGGGCAACCAAACCAGCATTGCCAAAAGCGCAGGCACCATCCAGAACCCGAGGCCCAGGGCCCAGTTGTCTTCAAAATGGTGGCTCAGCGGCACCGTCGCGCCCGCCGCCATGGCCGCGCCGAGGCACAGGGCCATGGTGTAGACGCCGGTCAGGGCGCCAGCATGCTGGGGGAAGTCGCGTTTGACGATGCCCGGCAGCAGCACGCCAATGATGCCGATACTCGCACCGGCCACCAGGCTGCCGAGGAAAAGCCCGGCAATACCCAGCGCACTGCGCAGGAAGATGCCCAAAGCCAGGGTCAGCAGGATGCCAAGGATCACCCGCTCGCTGCCAAACCGGCGCGCCAGTACCGGCGCCAGCGGCGCGAACAGCCCCAGGCAAAGCACGGGCAAGGTGGTCAAGAGGCCTGCGGCCGAGGCGCTGAGGCCCAGGCCTTCCGAGACCTGTCCAAGCACCGGGGCCATGCTCGACAGTGCCGGGCGCAGGTTCAGCGCCACCAGCACAAGGCCCAGCAACAGCAGCCAGGGGCGCTGCAGCGTTACGGGTTGCTGCTGCACTTGTTCGTCGTCGGCTTCGGCGTCGATCAACAGTTCGTCAAGTTCGCGGCTTGTACGTTCGCTCATGGTGGGTTTCCGATCAGGATTCGATGAGGGCCCGGCTCAGGCGCTTGGCGAGCTCCGGATCGCGTTGTTCGAGGGCGTCGAGAATCTGCCCGTGCAGGTCGAATACGCGTTGGCAGCGGGGCACGGTGGTCATGTTGTGCTGCAAGGCGGCGGCGACCACGCCTGAGAAGTAGCGGTACAGCTCGCTGAGGGCAGGGTTGTGGGCGGCGTCGACCAGGCGCTGGTGAAACTTGATGTCGCAGGCGACGTAGGCGTCGACGTCGGCATGAAAGTGCTCACCGCTTTGCTGCAGCGCCTGGCGCAGGGCTTTGAGGTCTTCGGGGGTACAGCGCTGCGCTGCCAGGCCGATGGCTTCGGCTTCGAGGATGTGGCGGGTTTCGCGGGCGTGTTCGAGGGTGCACTGGGCCATGGCTTGTACGGCTTGCAACGGGTCTTGGGCGGTGCGCAGGTAACTGCCGTCGCCTTGGCGGATTTCGACCAAGCCGCTGAAGGCGAGCACGCGCATGGCTTCGCGGACGGTGTTACGGCTGATGCCCAGGTCGGTGGCGAGTTCCGGTTCGGTGGGCAGACGCTGGCCGACGGACCAGGCGCCTTGGGCGATGCGGGTGCGCAGTTGGTCGACGGCTTGTTCGACCAGGGAGCGTTTGATGAGTTGAGACACCGGTTTTCGTCCAGTCATCGGATGAATTAGGGCGTAGAAGGGTAACGAGTTGGCGGGGTTCGGGCAACCGTAATTGCGCTGCTTCAAGGGAGGACTGCATTTGCCTCGGGATCCTGGGGCTGCTTTGCAGCCCTTTCGCGACACAAGGCCGCTCCTACAAATTGACCGCATCCTTGCTGGGGAATGCGGTCACCTGTAGGAGCGGCCTTGTGTCGCGAAAGGGGCGCAAAGCGCCCCCGGCTCAAGCCTGGCCCACGATCAACCCAAAGCATCCAACAGCGCTTGGTTCATCTCCGGCGTCCCCACCGTAATCCGCAAGAACTGCGCAATCCGCTCCTGCTTGAAGTGCCGCACAATCACGCCTTGCTCGCGCAGCCGCGCCGCAATCCCTGCCGCATCCTGCCCCGGGTGCCGAGCAAAGATGAAGTTAGCCGCCGAAGGCAATACCTCGAACCCACGGGCCTCAAGCGCCGCCACCAACACCTCGCGGCTGTCGATCACCTTGCGGCACGTCTGCTCGAAATATTCGCGATCCTCGAACGCCACGGCCGCGCCGACAATCGCCGCACGGTCCAGTGGGTAGGAGTTGAAGCTGTTCTTGATCCGCTCCAGCGCCTCGATCAGGTCCGGGTGGCCAACCGCCAAACCTACCCGCAACCCCGCCAGCGAACGCGACTTGGACAGCGTCTGGGTGACCAGCAGGTTGTCATAGCGGTCGACCAGGCTGATAGCCGTCTGCCCGCCGAAGTCGATGTAGGCCTCATCCACCACCACCACCGAATCCCGGTTGGCCTGCAACAACTGCTCAACCGCCTCCAAGGGCAGCAGGCAACCGGTAGGCGCGTTAGGGTTGGGGAAAATGACACCCGCATTAGGCTTGCTGTAGTCAGCCACACGGATCTGGAACTGCTCATCCAGCGCCACCGGCTCGTAGGCAATACCGTACAGCCCGCAATACACCGGGTAGAAGCTGTAGCTCACATCCGGGAACAACAGCGGGCCACGGTCATGCTGGAACAGGCCGTGGAAAATGTGTGCCAGCACCTCATCGGAACCGTTACCTACAAACACCTGCGCGGTGTTGACGCCGTAATAGCCGGCAACCGCCTGTTTGAGCCGGTCACTGTTTGGGTCGGGGTACAGACGCAGGTTGTCGTTCAACTCGCCGCGCATCGCCTCAAGCGCCTTGGGCGATGGGCCGTAGGGGTTTTCGTTGGTGTTCAGCTTCACCAGGCGCGCAAGCTTGGGCTGCTCGCCCGGCACGTAGGGCACCAGGTCCTTGACGAAAGGGCTCCAGAAACGACTCATGCTCAATTCCCCTTCTCGGTGAGGATGCGGTATTCGGCGCTGCGGGCGTGGGCAGTCAGCGACTCGCCTCGGGCCAGTACCGAGGCGGTCTGGCCAAGGTCGGATGCGCCCTGCTCGGAGCAGAAGATGATCGACGAACGCTTCTGGAAGTCATACACACCCAGCGGCGAGGAGTAACGCGCAGTACCGGAAGTGGGCAGCACGTGGTTCGGGCCAGCGCAGTAATCGCCCAACGCTTCGCTGGTGTGGCGGCCCATGAAAATTGCGCCGGCATGGCGGATCTGGCCAAGCCAGGCCTGCGGGTCGGCCACCGACAACTCAAGGTGCTCAGGGGCGATGCGGTTGGCCACCTCGATGGCCTGCTGCATGTCACGCACCTGAATCAGCGCACCACGGCCATTGATCGATTTTTCGATGATTTCGGCGCGTTCCATGGTCGGCAGCAGCTTGTCGATGCTGGCGGCAACACGGTCAAGGAATTCGGCATCGGGGCTGACCAGAATCGCCTGGGCGTCTTCATCGTGTTCAGCCTGCGAGAACAGGTCCATGGCGATCCAGTCCGGGTCAGTCTGACCGTCGCACACCACCAGAATTTCCGAAGGGCCGGCGATCATGTCGATGCCCACCTGGCCGAACACATGGCGCTTGGCAGTGGCCACATAGATGTTGCCGGGGCCGACGATCTTGTCCACCTTCGGCACGCTTTCGGTGCCGTAGGCCAGGGCAGCAACGGCTTGCGCGCCCCCCACGGTGAACACCCGGTCGACACCGGCGATGCAAGCTGCGGCCAGCACCAGCTCGTTGAGCTCGCCACGCGGGGTCGGCACGACCATGACCACCTCGGTCACGCCCGCCACTTTCGCAGGGATAGCGTTCATCAACACGGACGACGGGTACGACGCCTTGCCGCCCGGCACGTACAGGCCTGCGCGGTCCAGCGGAGTAACTTTCTGCCCGAGCACCGTGCCGTCAGCTTCGGTGTATTGCCAGGAATCCTGCTTCTGCCGCTCGTGGTAGACGCGCACACGCTTGGCGGCCTTTTCCAGGGCTTCGCGCTGGGGCGCGGTGATGCGGGTCAGCGCCAGCTCAAGGCGTTCGCGACCAAGAATCAGGTCATCGATGGACTTGGCATCGACGCCATCGAACCGCTGGGTGAACTCCACCAGCGCGGCATCGCCACGTTCACGCACCGCCTTGATGATATCGAGCACGCGCTGGTTGACCGCGTCATCAGACACGCTTTCCCAGCTCAGCAGATGATCAAGATGTCGGGCAAAATCCTGGTCAGCGGCATTGAGACGGGCAATTGCAGTGGACACGGTCATGGCGAGGGCCTCGGTAGATAGCGAATGCTCAGGCGCCCTAAGCTACCAGTCGATCCGCGCGGGCACCCGAGAAAAGTGGCTATGACGCGGATAGACGGGCGCGACAGCGAAGGTCGCGCGCAGAAGTCAGCCGCGGTGTCGTGATTCGACGGCGTTACGCAGGGTGTCGATCAGGCTCTGGATACGGGCGTGCTGCATTTTCATGGAGGCCTTGTTGACCACCAGGCGCGAACTGATCATGGCGATCAGGTCTTGCGGCTCAAGGCCGTTGGCGCGCAGCGTGTTACCGGTGTCGACCACGTCGATGATCTTGTCGGCGAGGTTGATCAGTGGGGCCAGTTCCATCGAGCCGTACAGCTTGATGATATCGACCTGGCGGCCTTGCTCGGCATAGTAGCGCTTGGCGACATTGACGAACTTGGTAGCCACGCGCAGACGGCCTTTGGGCTCAGGGGCGCCGGTAACGCCAGCAGTCATCAGTTTGCACTGGGCAATCTGCAGGTCGAGGGGCTCGTACAGGCCCTGACCGCCGTATTCCATCAGCACGTCCTTGCCGGCTACGCCCAGGTCTGCGGCGCCGTGCTCGACGTAGGTCGGCACATCGGTGGCACGTACGATGAGCAGGCGCACATCATCCTGGGTCGTCGGGATGATCAGCTTGCGGCTCTTGTCCGGGTTCTCGGTAGGCACGATGCCAGCCTCTGCCAGCAGGGGCAGGGTATCGTCGAGAATGCGGCCTTTGGATAGCGCGATGGTCAACATGGGAAACGTCGGTCCTTAAGCAGCGACTGCCAGCCAGGTCGGGGACCTGGCCGTGTTCAATTCGGGGGCGCGTCCTTGCGCCGGCAGGCAGTTAGCCTGGTACGCGGCGGATTTTCGCGCCGAGCATCTGCAGTTTTTCTTCGATGCACTCGTAACCACGGTCGATGTGGTAGATGCGGTCGATCAGGGTATCGCCTTCGGCGACCAGTGCCGACAGTACCAGGCTCGCCGAGGCGCGCAGGTCGGTGGCCATGACGGGCGCGCCTTTGAGCGTCTTGGTGCCGGTGACGATGGCGGTGTTGCCTTCGACCTGGATCTGCGCGCCCATGCGGTGCATTTCGTACACGTGCATGAAGCGGTTTTCGAAGATGGTCTCGATGACAGCACCGGTGCCTTCGGCAATGGCGTTGAGCGAGATGAACTGCGCCTGCATGTCGGTCGGGAACGCCGGGTACGGGGCGGTACGCAGGTTCACGGCCTTGGGCCGCTTGCCGTGCATGTTCAGCTCGATCCAGTCTTCGCCAGTGGTGATGTCGGCGCCGGCTTCCTTGAGTTTTTCAAGAACCGCTTCAAGGATGGTCGGGTCGGTATCCTTGACCTTGACGCGGCCACCGGTCACGGCAGCGGCAACCAGGTAGGTACCGGTTTCGATGCGGTCAGGCATTACGCGGTAGGTAGCCGGGTGCAGACGAGGCACGCCATCGATGGTGATGGTGTCGGTGCCGGCGCCTTGGACGTTGGCGCCCATGGCGTTGAGGAAGTTGGCGAGGTCGACCACTTCCGGTTCGCGAGCGGCGTTTTGCAGCACGCTGCGACCGGTGGCCAGCGCTGCTGCCATCATGATGTTCTCGGTACCGGTCACGCTGACGGTATCGAAGAAGAAGTGCGCACCACGCAGGCCGCCCTCAGGCGACTTGGCCTTGATGTAGCCGCCTTCGACTTCGATGTGCGCGCCCATGGCTTCGAGGCCACGGATGTGCAGGTCGACCGGACGCGAGCCAATGGCGCAGCCGCCTGGCAGTGCGACTTCGGCATAACCGAAGCGAGCGACCATCGGGCCGAGCACCAGGATCGACGCACGCATGGTTTTCACCAGCTCGTACGGCGCAACCAGGGTCTTGATGGTACGCGGGTCGATTTCGACCGAAAGTTTCTCGTCGATCACAGGCTCGATGCCCATGCGCCCGAACAGCTCGATCATGGTGGTAATGTCGTGCAGGTGCGGCAGGTTGCCGACCGTCACCGGGCCATCGCACAGCAAGGTAGCCGCAAGAATCGGCAGGGCCGAGTTTTTTGCGCCGGAAATGCGGATCTCGCCGTCGAGACGCGCGCCGCCAGTAATAATCAGTTTGTCCATTGGTATCTCGCCGCCAAGTTGGCTCAGGTGCGCTCAGCCCAGGCTGCGCTGCTGAAGAATTTCATGGTTACCGCGTGGATTGCGCCGTTGGCAATCCACGGATTGAGGTGAGCGTAGACCGCTTGCTGACGCTTGACCGGGCTCTGGCCGGCCAGCTCGTCGCTGATCACGTTCAACTGGAAGTTGCAGCCTTCGCCTTCAACTTCTACCCGGGTTCCCGGCAATTTTTCTTCCAGAAAGCTTTTGACTTCTACGGCCTGCATGCTCAACCTCGATCGGCGCCCAACGCGCGCGGGTCGGCCATCATACAAAAAAGCCCCTCGCCTGCGAAGCCCAAGACGGGGCTTGCTGACCGAGGGGCCTTCACCATAAAGCAGGGCATCAGCCTGCAAGTACTTCATCGAGGTCATAGACCTCGGCGATTTCACGCATATCGTCAGGCATTGCGCGCACTTCGACCGCCTTGCCGGCGGCCTCGGCATCACGCATGAACGCCAGCAACAGCGACAGCCCGACACTGCTCGACTTCACCACTGCGGTGCAGTCGAGCACCAGCCGCTGCTCGCGACTGGCTGCAATCAGCGCCTTGCCCTGCTTGCGCAGGGCCGGGCCGCTACGGTAGTCCAGCACACCGGCCAGGCGCAAAACGCCAGGCTCGGCCATGCTTACGGCCGCTTCGGTCATTTGACTTCCTTCTCCGGCGAACTGTCGGCGGTCTGCTTGGCCTTGGCCACCTCGCCTGCCCAACCGTCGATGGTCTTGTCCAGGTCATTGCCATTGCGCTGCATGGCATCGGCGAACTGATCGCGGAACAGCTTGCCGATGTTGATGCCGTTGACGATGACGTTACGCACTTTCCATTCGCCGTCGAGCTTCTGCATGGTGTATTGCACTGGGTAGACCGCACCGTTGTTGCCGGTGACTTTCATGCCGACGCTTGCGCGGTCGCCGTCTTCAGCCTTGGCCGGGTCGACGGTGATGCCCTGGTTGTTGTACTCAAGCAATGCATTGCCATAGAACTGCATCAGGCTGCGCTTGAAGTTTTCCTGGAAGCGCTGCATCTGCGCAGGGGTCGCCTTGCGCGAATACTTCACGGTCATGATGCTTTTGGAAATACCGTCGGCATCGACAACCGGGCCCAGATTATTGTTGAGCGCGTTGTAGAACGCCTCTGGGTTGGCCTTGTACTGCTCTTTATTAGCCTTGAGGTCACTGAGCAGCTGGGTCGTGGTGGTCTGGATGACCTCACGGGCAGACTGCCCGGGCGCCGCCAGGCTCAGCAGAGGAAAGGCCGCCAGCAGTACCAGCAGGCCGCGTCGCAGGATGGAAACCATGGAGACTCCTTAATTAGCCGGTTGTGCTTCTTTCGGTTCCTTGCCCACCGAGTTGAGCAGGAACTTGCCAATCAGATCTTCCAGTACCAGCGCCGACTGGGTGTCGTGGATGGTGCTGCCATCCTTGAGAACCGCGTCTTCGCCGCCCACGCTGATACCGATGTACTTCTCGCCCAGCAGGCCGGCGGTCAGGATCGAGGCAGTGGAGTCGGTCGGCAGGTTGTCGACGTGCTTGTCCAACTGCAAGGTCACCCGGCCGGTGTACGAGTCGCGGTCCAGATCGATTGCCGTGACCTTGCCGATGGTTACACCCGCCATGGTCACTTTAGCTCTGACAGTCAAACCGGCGATATTGTCGAAGTACGCATAAACTTTATAGGTATCACTGCTCGGGCTGGCCGACAGGCCGCTCACACGCAGGGCGAGCAGCAGCAGCGCCAGGACCCCGGCCAGAAGAAACAGGCCGACACCGATTTCCAGGGTGCGGTTTTGCATCAGAAATCTCCAAACATCAAGGCGGTCAGAATAAAGTCCAGACCCAGGACTGCCAGCGAGGCATAGACCACGGTCTTGGTGGTGGCACGGCTGATCCCTTCTGAAGTGGGTTCGCAGTCATACCCCTGGAATACGGCGATCCAGGTCACCACGAAGGCAAACACCAGGCTTTTGATCAGCCCATTGAGCACATCGTCGGTGAAAGAAACACTGTTTTGCATATTGGCCCAGAACGAGCCCTCGTACACGCCAAGCCAGTCTACCGCCACCCACGAACCACCCCAGATGCCTACCACGCTGAAAATCAGCGCCAGCAGCGGCAGCGAGATGAAACCGGCCCAAAGGCGCGGGGCGACGATGTACTTGAGCGGGTCGACGCCGATCATTTCAAGGCTCGACAACTGCTCGGTGGACTTCATGTTGCCGATTTCAGCGGTCAGCGCAGAACCTGCGCGCCCGGCGAACAGCAGCGCGGTAACCACCGGCCCCAGCTCGCGCAGCAAGGTCAGCGCGACCATCTGGCCCACGGCCTGCTCCGAACCGTACTTGGTCAGGATGCTGTAGCCCTGCAGCGCCAGCACCATGCCGATGAACACGCCAGACACGGCAATGATCGCCAGCGACAGCACGCCAACCGAATAAAGCTGCTTGACCAGCAACTGGAAGCTGCCGCCAATGCCGCCCCGGCCAATCAGCGCATGGCCCAGGAAAATGCAGGAACGCCCCAGCACAGCCAGCACATCGATGGCAGCGCGGCCGAACAGGCGGATTCGTTCAAGAATGGATTTTCTGCGCATCAACGCGCCCCCAGCAGGTCGGCGCGGTAGTCAGGCGCAGGGAAGTGGAACGGCACCGGGCCATCAGGGTCGCCCTTCATGAACTGGCGAATACGCGGGTTTTCCGAGCCCATCAGTTCGGCCGGCGTGCCCTGCCCCAACACCTGGCCATCGCCCACTACATAGATGTAGTCGGCAATGCTCGCGGTCTCGGCCAGGTCGTGGGAAACCACGATGCTGGTAATGCCCAGGGCATCGTTGAGCAGGCGAATCAGGCGTACCAATACGCCCATGGCGATCGGGTCCTGGCCAACGAAGGGTTCGTCATACATCAGAATCTGCGGGTCCAGGGCGATGGCGCGGGCCAGCGCCACACGGCGCTTCATGCCACCAGACAGCTCGTCGGGCATCAGGTCGATGGCGCCGCGCAAGCCGACGGCCTGCAGCTTCATCAGCACGATGTCGCGGATCATCTCTTCCGAAAGCTGGGTATGCACGCGCAGTGGAAAGGCGACGTTCTCGAAAACATCGAGGTCGGTGAACAGTGCACCGCTCTGGAACAGCACGCCCATCTGCTTGCGCGCATCGAACAGGTCACTGCGCGACAGGCTTGGCAGGTTCTGGCCGTTGACCCACACCTCGCCACCGGTCGGGCGCAACTGTGCACCCATCAGGCGCAGCAGCGTAGTCTTGCCGCAGCCCGAAGGGCCCATGATGCCTGTGACCTTGCCGCGGGGGATGCGGATGTCCACGTTGCTGAAAATGCTACGCGTGCCGCGTTTGAAGGTCAGGTCCTTCAATTCGACCGCATAGGCGCTATCCACACTCATCTAGACTCCTTGCAGTGCAGCCTCGTCCCATGGACGTGTGATTCCATCTTGAAGGCACACTGGTTCCCCGGCAGGCCGAATCGCGGCGAACTATACCACCGCTGCACAGGCCGGCCCAAGGCCGAGCCTGCGCCGTTCAGCCAGCAGACAGGCTTTGAGGGTTTTCCTACACGCATCGAAGAGGTGAGGTATTGCCTCTTTGCCGCTATAATCGCCGCCTTTTCATCAGGCATTGCGTTTTCGACATGAGCCAATCCAGCGAGCTGATCCAATCCGCCCAGCGCACCTTGCGCCTTGAACTCGAGGCCGTAGAGGGCCTGATGGCGCGTATCGACGCCAATTTCGTCAAGGCCTGCGAGTTGATCCTGGCCAGCAAGGGCCGGGTCGTGGTGGTCGGCATGGGCAAGTCGGGGCATATCGGCAACAAGATCGCCGCCACCCTGGCAAGCACCGGCACGCCGTCGTTTTTCGTGCACCCAGCCGAAGCCAGCCACGGCGACATGGGCATGATCACCCGTGATGACGTGATCCTCGCCTTGTCCAACTCCGGCAGCACCGCCGAAATCGTCACCCTGCTGCCGCTGATCAAGCGCCTCGGCATCCAGATGATCAGCCTGACCGGCAACCCCGACTCGCCACTGGCCCAGGCCGCCGAGGTCAACCTCGATGCGCGCGTGGCCCAGGAGGCCTGCCCGCTGAACCTGGCGCCGACCTCCTCCACCACTGCCGCCCTGGTATTGGGCGACGCCCTGGCCATCGCCCTGCTGGAGGCCCGCGGCTTCACCGCCGAAGACTTCGCCTTCTCGCACCCAGGCGGCGCACTGGGCCGGCGCCTGCTGCTCAAGGTCGAGAACGTGATGCACGCTGGCGACGAACTGCCCCGGGTTCAGCGCGGCACGCTGCTCAAGGACGCGTTGCTTGAAATGTCTCGCAAAGGCTTGGGCATGACCGTGGTACTGGAGGCCGATGGTACTCTGGCCGGCGTCTTCACTGACGGCGACCTGCGCCGCAGCCTGGACCGCAACATCGATATCCATGCCACGCTCATCGATGAAGTCATGACCGTCCATGGCAAGACTGCCCGCGCCGAGATGCTCGCCGCCGAGGCACTTAAAATCATGGAAGACCACAAGATCAGCGCTCTCGTGGTTATCGACAAGGACCGCCGCCCCAACGGCGCCTTGAACATGCACGACCTGCTGCGCGCCGGAGTGATGTAAATGAACCAGGACCTGATGCAACGGGCCAAGGCCATCAAGCTTGCGGTGTTCGACGTCGACGGCGTGCTCACCGACGGGCGCCTGTATTTCCTCGAAGATGGCAGCGAATTCAAGACATTCAACACCCTCGACGGCCACGGCATCAAGATGCTCATGGCCTCGGGCGTGACCACCGCCATCATCAGCGGCCGCAAGACCCCGGTGGTGGAGCGCCGCGCCAGGAACCTCGGCATCCCGCACCTGTTCCAGGGCCGCGAAGACAAAATGGTGGTACTGGACGGCCTGCTCGCCGAACTCAATCTAAGCTACGAGCAGGTTGCCTACCTGGGCGACGACCTGCCTGACCTGCCGGCCATTCGCCGGGTCGGCCTGGGCATGGCGGTGCACAACGCTGCGGCGTTCGTGCGCGAGCATGCCCACGGCGTCACCCAGGCGCGCGGCGGCGAAGGTGCTGCACGCGAGTTCTGCGAACTGATCATGCAGGCCCAGGGTACCCTGGACGCTGCCAACGCTCACTACCTGTAAGGCCGGACATGTTCAGCAAGAAAGTTAAAAACATTGCGCTGCTCGGGGCTATCGCTGCCGTACTGGTGGCCGTCGGCTACTGGAACGTCAGCCCAGAAAGCTTCCTCGACAAGCCCGTGGCGCAGGTCGACGAAAGTGCCATCGACTACTACGCGGTCAATGCCCACAGTGTGCAGTTCACCCCTGAGGGCAAGCTGCAGTACGAAATGACTGCCGACAAGGTCGAGCACATGAAGGCCAGCGACGTCACCCTGGTGACCACGCCCGACCTGCACCTGTACCGTGGCACCCAGTTCCCGTGGCACGTGCAGAGCAAGCGCGCCGAGGTCAACCCGGACGGCACCGAGGTCGAGCTGATCGACGCGGTCCGCGTGGCCCGCACCGACGAACGCAAGCGCGACACCATCATTACCACCACCCGCATGACCGTGTTCCCGCAGAAGGAATATGCGCAGACCGAGCAAGCCGTTAGAATCGACGGCGCCGGTGGCACCACTACGGGCAAAGGAATGAAAGCGTATTTGAAAGAAGGCAGGATGGACCTGCTCTCTAACGTAAGAGGACAGTATGAGGCTCGTTAAAACCATCCCCCTTCTGCTCAGCCTGGGCGTAGCACTGGGAAGCGCGAGCGCCTTCGCCCTGCCGAACGACCGTGACCAGCCGATCCGCATCCAGGCGGACAACGCCCACCTGGACGACAAGCAAGGCGTGGCCACCTATACCGGCGATGTCATCATCACCCAAGGCTCGATGATGATCAAAGGCAACACCGTGACCATGACCCGTGCCGCCAACGGCGACATCGACGTGGTCACCTCGGTGGGCAACCTGGCCTACTTCGAGCAGCAGCAAAGCGCAGCCAAGGCCGACAAGATGAAAGGCTGGGCGGTGACCATCCAGTACCAGGCGCAAAAAGACCTGGTCGTGCTCACCGACCGCGCCAAGGTCGAGAACGAAGGCAACACCACCGAAGGCGAAAAAATCGTCTACAACACCAAGACCCAAGTGGCTACCGCCGGTCGCGGTGGCAACGTGACTGCACCACGTCAGCGTATCGACATGGTCATTCAACCGAAGAAAAAGGCCGAGTAAATGGCAACCCTCAAAGCCCAGCACCTGGCCAAGAGCTACAAGAGCCGGCAAGTCGTGCGTGACGTCAGCCTGTCGATCGACAGCGGCCAGATCGTCGGCCTGCTCGGCCCTAACGGCGCCGGCAAGACCACCTGCTTCTACATGATCGTCGGGCTGGTCCAGGCTGATCAGGGCCGCGTGCTCATCGACAACCTCGATGTCAGCCACCAGCCAATGCACGGCCGCGCCCAGGCAGGTATCGGCTACCTGCCGCAGGAAGCCTCGATCTTCCGCAAGCTGTCGGTGGCCGACAACATCATGGCCATCCTCGAGACCCGCAAGGACCTCGACCGCGACGGCCGGCGCAAAGAGCTCGAAAGCCTGCTGCAGGAGTTCCACATCAGCCACATCCGCGACAACCTCGGCATGAGCCTGTCCGGTGGCGAACGCCGCCGCGTCGAGATTGCCCGCGCGCTGGCGACTGCACCCAAGTTCATCCTGCTGGACGAACCTTTTGCCGGTGTCGACCCCATTTCGGTGGGCGACATCAAGCAGATCATCCACCACCTCAAGAACAAGGGCATCGGCGTACTGATCACCGACCACAACGTTCGCGAAACCCTGGATATCTGTGAAACTGCGTACATCGTCAACGACGGCCAGCTGATCGCCGAAGGCGACGCCGAGACCATCCTGGCCAACCAGCTGGTCAAGGAAGTCTACCTGGGTCACGAGTTCCGCCTCTGATCCGGGCCGCCTGGAGCACTGTTGCCGCGAGTCGATCAAGACTTAAGTGTTACAGTGCTCTAGGCAAACGCTGCATTTTCAGGCATATAACTTGCTTAAAATCGGCGCCCACGCGCCCTACGTGTAGTGGATGGCGCATGCGCGCCGGCGAACAAGGTATTAAGCCCCTGCCATGAAACCATCGCTCGTCCTAAAAATGGGCCAGCAACTGACGATGACCCCGCAGTTGCAACAGGCCATTCGTCTGCTCCAGCTTTCTACCCTGGACCTCCAGCAGGAGATTCAGGAAGCGCTGGAATCCAATCCGATGCTCGAACGCCAGGAAGACGGCGAAGATTTCGACAACAGCGACCCGATGGCGGACAACGCCGAAAGCAAACCGGTCGCCGAAGTTCAGGACAACAGCTTCCAGGAATCTGCCAGCAGCAGCGAAAACCTCGAAGACGGCGACTGGGGTGAACGCATCCCCAACGAGCTGCCGGTCGATACCGCCTGGGAAGATATCTACCAGACCAGCGCCAGCAGCCTGCCCAGCAACGACGATGACGAGTGGGATTTCACCACCCGCACCTCGGTCGGCGAGAGCCTGCAGAGCCACCTGCTGTGGCAACTGAACCTGGCGCCGATGTCCGACACCGACCGCCTGATCGCCGTGACACTGATCGACAGCATCAACGGCCAGGGCTACCTCGAAGACTCCCTCGAAGAAATCTGTGCAGGGTTCGACCCGGAGCTGGACATCGAGCTGGACGAGGTCGAGGCCGTATTGCACCGCATCCAGCAGTTCGAGCCGGCCGGCATCGGCGCTCGCACCCTGGGTGAATGCCTGCTGCTGCAATTGCGCCAACTGCCGGCTTCCACCCCATGGATGGCCGAGGCGCAGCGCCTGGTCACCGACTTCATCGACCTGCTCGGCGGGCGCGACTACAGCCAGCTGATGCGCCGCATGAAGCTCAAGGAAGACGAGCTGCGCCAGGTCATCGAGCTGGTGCAGAGCCTCAACCCGCGCCCCGGCTCGCAAATCGAGTCGAGCGAGCCTGAGTACGTGGTACCTGACGTGATCGTGCGCAAGGACAGCGAGCGCTGGCTGGTCGAGCTTAACCAGGAGGCGATGCCGCGCCTGCGGGTCAACCCGCAGTACGCAGGGTTCGTGCGCCGCGCCGACACCAGCGCCGACAACACCTTCATGCGCAACCAGTTGCAGGAGGCGCGCTGGTTCATCAAGAGCCTGCAGAGCCGCAACGAAACGCTGATGAAGGTCGCCACGCAGATCGTCGAGCACCAGCGCGATTTCCTCGAGTACGGCGACGAGGCCATGAAGCCGCTGGTGCTGCACGATATCGCCGAGGCGGTGGGCATGCACGAGTCGACCATTTCCCGCGTTACCACGCAGAAATACATGCACACCCCGCGCGGCATCTACGAACTGAAATACTTTTTCTCAAGCCACGTGAGCACCGCGGAAGGCGGCGAATGCTCGTCCACGGCGATCCGCGCGATCATCAAAAAACTGGTTGCGGCGGAAAATCAGAAAAAGCCATTGAGTGACAGCAAGATCGCTGGTTTACTGGAGGCACAAGGTATCCAGGTAGCCCGTCGCACCGTCGCCAAGTACCGCGAATCGCTGGGCATAGCCCCATCGAGTGAGCGCAAGCGACTGATGTAGCACCGGGGTCCGCCACAGCGTTTCAGTGGCAGGTGCAACACCTGCCTCTTTATGCACGGGCAATAAAGGAGAAGCTGTATGCAAGTCAACATCAGTGGCCAGCATGTAGAAGTTACCCAACCACTGCGCGATTACGTGCTTGAAAAGCTCGCCCGCGTGGAAGGGCATTTCGACAAGATCACCAATGCAACGGTGATCATGAAAGTCGAGAAGCTGCAGCAGAAGGTTGAAGCAACCCTCCAGATTCCCGGCGGCGAAGTGGTCGCCAATGCCGAACACCTAGACATGTATGCCGCGATCGATGCCTTGGCCGACAAGCTCGACCGCCAACTGAAAAAACACAAGGAAAAACAGCAAAGCTTGCTGCAAGGCGCAGCCGCCCGCTGATCCCCCTCATCCATGATCCGACTTGAAACCATCCTGACCCCCGGCCGTTCCCTCGTGAACGTGCCGGGCGGCAGTAAAAAACGCGCCCTCGAAAAGGTCGCCACCCTGATCGCCGACCAAGTGCCAGAGCTGGAGATGCAAGACGTCTTCGAAAAGCTGGTCGCTCGCGAAAAACTCGGCTCAACCGGCTTTGGCAATGGCATCGCCATTCCTCACTGCCGGCTCGAAGGCTGCACGGCGCCGGTAAGTGCCCTGCTGCATCTTGACGCCCCTATCGATTACGACGCCATCGATGGCGCACCGGTCGACCTGCTGTTCGTGCTGCTGGTCCCAGAAGCTGCCACCGATGCCCACCTTGAACTGCTGCGCCAGATCGCCAGCATGCTTGATCGCAAGGACGTACGCGATCGCCTGCGCTCGGCAAGCAGCAACGAGGCCCTGTACCAGGTTGTCCTGGACGTACAGAACGAGCACTGAACATGCGCCTGATCATCGTCAGCGGCCGCTCCGGCTCCGGCAAGAGCACCGCCCTCGACGTACTGGAAGACAACGGCTACTACTGCATCGACAACCTGCCTGCCGGGCTGTTGCCGCAGTTGGCAGAAAACGCGCTGATCAACACCGAGCTGCAGCAACCCAAGGTTGCTGTTTCCATCGATGCGCGCAACCTGCCCAGCCACCTGTCACGCTTCCCGGAACTGCTCGAGGACGCCCGCGCCCGGCACATCCAATGCGATGTGTTGTACCTGGACGCCGACGAAGACACCCTGCTCAAACGCTTTTCCGAGACACGCCGGCGCCACCCGCTGACCAACCAGAACCGCTCGCTGGCCGAAGCCATTCGCGTCGAAAGCGAGCTGCTTGGCCCCATCGCGGATCTGGCCGACCTCAAGATCGACACCACCAACCTGAACCTGTATCAGTTGCGCGACTCGATCAAGCTGAGGCTGCTCAACCAGCCCGAACCGGGTACGGCGTTTCTGGTGGAATCATTCGGCTTCAAACGCGGCATGCCGGTGGACGCCGACCTTGTGTTCGATGTGCGCTGCCTGCCCAACCCCTACTGGAAGCCGGAACTTCGTGAGCATTCTGGCCTCGAACAGCCGGTTATCGACTACCTGGCCGCGCAGCCGGACGTCGAGGAAATGTTCCAGGACATCTCCAGCTACCTGCTCAAATGGCTTCCGCGTTTTGCCGCCAGCAACCGTGCCTATGTCACCATCGCCATCGGCTGCACAGGCGGCCACCATCGCTCGGTGTATATCACCGAACGCCTCGGCCAGTTGCTCCAGCCCACCCTGAAAAACGTCCAGGTCCGCCACCGCGACCTCTAGCCACAGGATCCGCCCCACCATGCCCGCCCGCGAAATCACCATCATCAACAAGCTGGGCCTGCACGCCCGAGCGGCGGCAAAGTTCGTCGGAGTGGCCGGGCGCTTCCCCTGCCAGGTCCGCGTGGGGCGCGCGCCGGACAAACTGGTAGACGGCAAGAGCATCATGGCCGTCATGATGCTCGCCGCCGGCAAAGGCACCCAAGTGCACCTGTTTACCGAAGGTGAGCAGGAGGACGAAGCCATGGATGCGATTGTCGAACTGATCAACAACTTCTTCGACGAAGGCGAGTAGAGGCCCCACCGCAACATTCTCTGCCAATTGCCAGGATGAAATATGACCTTGTTGTGTTTATACCTATACAGGTATAGATTCGATGGGTGGCTTCATGACGTTCAGCGGGCAACACAAAAAGCTGTACTGGGTAGCAAGCAGTAAAAAGGACCTTATGGCACTGCCGTTAGACGTCCAGCATGTGTTTGGTTTTGCCTTGCACCTGGCCCAAGAGGGCGGGCGGCATGTGCACAGTAAAATCCTGAAAGGCTTTTCCGGCGCTGGCGTGCTTGAGGTCGTGGAGGATCATGAAGGCAACACGTTCCGCGCGGTATACACCGTGCGCTTTGGCAACGCTGTCTATGTACTGCACTGCTTCCAGAAGAAATCCAGGACAGGCATCAAGACGCCCGAATCGGATATCGCCTTGGTCCGCATGAGGCTGCGGCTTGCACAGCAACATTCTGAAGGACAAATCCCATGAGCGAGATCGAAGAAGGCAGCGGCAACCTGTACGCCGACCTCAGCCACCCAGCTGCTGACGAAATGCTGGTCAAAGCTCGTCTGGCCAGCAAGATATGCAGCATCATCAAAGCTCGCCACCTGACTCAGGTTCAAGCAGCAGAAATTCTCGGCCTACCGCAACCGAAAGTTTCCGATATGGTTCGCGGCAAGTTCCGTGGCATTAGCGAGAGCAAGATGATCGATTGCCTGGCGCGTCTGGGGCACGACGTTCAGATCGTGGTCAAAGCGGCCCCGCGATCTCGGCCCCAGGGGCGCGTAGAAGTGGTGTTCGCTTAAGCAAAGGGCAGTGGCCCTACCCACGCCCAGCCCTTCAAGACATCGCCGTATCCATCACCATCATCAGGCAAAAACCGATACACAGCCCCAAGCTGGCCAGACGGTGATGGCCATTGCTGCGCGACTCAGGGATGACCTCCTGGGTCACCACCAGCAACATGGCCCCCGCCGCGCAGGCCAGGCCTAGCGGCAATAGCAGTTCTGCAATGTTGACCAGCCACGCGCAGATCACCGCCGCCAAGGGCTCGACCAAGCCGGAAGCCGCGCCAATCAGAAACGCCTTGAAACGCGACATGCCGGCCCCTGCCAGCACCAAGGCGATCACCAGGCCTTCCGGCACGTCCTGCAAGGCAATGCCCATTGCCAGGCTGTCGGCATCCGGCATACCGCCACCTGCGGACACACCGATCGCCATGCCTTCAGGAATGTTGTGGGCAATGATGGCAATGACAAACAGCCAGATGCGCGCGGCGATCACAGGCTGCTCGCCCGTCGCCACCAGCACCTGCGGGCAAGCGCCGGAAACCTTCAGGTCGATCAGAAACAGGCACAGGGCGCCGAACAGCAAGCCGCTACTTATAAGCCCGCCAGCCCCCCAGGGGCTGAAACCGATGGCCTGGGCAGCAGCCAGCCCGGGCATGATCAGGGAAAACGCCGTAGCCGCCAGCATCACCCCCGCGCCGAAACCCAAAAGGGTATCGGCTACTGCCACTGGCATGTTACGGATAACCAGCACCGGTACCGCGCCCAATGCCGTGCCCAGCGCACACAGCGCGCCGCCCTCGAGTGCGCGCAGCATGCGTGGCTCGAGGTCGAGCCAGGCAAGACCGCGGGCCACCAGCAAAGCGGTGCCTACCAACAACAGCAAGGTGCCCAGCGCCAGGCGGAACAGCCGAACACTGCTGACAGACATCACGGCAGAGCGCATACCGGTTCGACTCACTTCAGGGCTTGATGGTAGCGACGTTCCACTTCGGCCCAATCGACCACGTTGTAGAAAGCGCCGATGTATTCCGGGCGGCGGTTCTGATACTTCAGGTAATAGGCGTGTTCCCACACGTCCAGGCCCAGAATCGGCGTGTTGCCATGCATCAGCGGGCTGTCCTGGTTGCCGCTGCTTTCAACCACCAGCGTGTTCTGCGAGGTGACGCTGAGCCAGGCCCAGCCGCTGCCGAAGCGGGTCAGTGCAGCCTTGGTGAATGCCTCTTTGAACGCCTCGAAACCGCCCAGCTGCGCGTCGATTGCCTTACTCAGCTCGCCCTGCGGTTGGCCGCCGCCCTTGGGCGACATGACCGTCCAGAACAGCGAGTGGTTGGCGTGGCCGCCGCCGTGGTTGATCACCGCCCCGCGCAGGCTCTCAGGCAGCGTCTGCACCGCGCCCACCAGTTTTTCGACCGGCCAATCAGCCCATTCGGTACCTTCGATGGCTGCGTTCAAGCCGTTGACGTAGGTCTGGTGGTGCTTGGTGTGGTGGATTTCCATGGTGGCCGTGTCGATGTGCGGTTCCAGCGCATCGTAGGCGTAAGGCAGAGCAGGCAAGGTATGTGGCATATCAGTGGATTCCGTAGGCTGGGGTGCGATCGTTGATGCCGATTTGTGCGACCAGTTCGCTGGCAGCCGGGGCCTGGCGATTGAGCAGGCGCTCGGTCCGCGGGTACTGGCCGTACTCGGCAATGAAACTCAGCAATTCGGTGTAGGTGCGCGCGCTGTGGCGCAACGCGGCACCACGCAGCGGCTGCGGCAGACGCAGCTCCTGGCTGGCTTGTAGCAGCCGCTGGTGGGCGGCGCACAGGTAATCGGCGCTTTCGTGTGGCTGGTTCAGGCGCAGGTGCAGGTCGGCCAGGTTATGGTGGGCAATGACCAGCGCGGCCACCGCTTCGTCGACGTCATGCCAGCGCTCGAACAGCACCTGGGCCAGTGCCAGGGCTTGCAGATAGTGTTCCCGGGCATCGACCAGTTCGCCGAGCTCAAACAGGCTATTGGCGTTTTGCGTGGTGCGTCTCCAGTGCTGCATGACGTGCCTCCAGTGCGGCGGTGTGTTCAGATGCCGCCAGCGGTGAGTTTTTCAGGGTCGAGCAGTGCTTCGAGCTGGTCGCGGGACAGGTCGGTGTGCTCAAGCGCGACATCGATGACCGGGCGGCCCTGCTTGTAGGCGGTCTTGGCGATCTCGGCAGCCTTCAGGTAGCCGATGATCGGGTTCAGGGCCGTGACCAGAATCGGGTTGCGCGACAGCGCCTCCTTGAGCTTGGCCTCATTGACCGTGAAGGTCGCAATGGCCTTGTCGGCCAGCAGGCGGCTGACGTTGGCCATCAGCTCAATGCTTTCCAGCAGGTTGCGAGCGATCACCGGCAGCATCACGTTCAGCTCGAAATTGCCGGACTGGCCCGCCACGGCGATGGTGGCGTCGTTGCCAATCACCTGGGCTGCGACCATGGCGGTGGCTTCCGGGATCACCGGGTTGACCTTGCCTGGCATGATCGAAGACCCAGGCTGCAAGCCTTGCAGCTCGATTTCGCCAAGGCCCGCCAGTGGGCCGGAGTTCATCCAGCGCAGGTCGTTGGCGATCTTCATCAACGCCACCGCGCCGGTCTTGAGCTGGCCGGACAACGCCACGGCAGTGTCCTGCGAGCCGATCAGGGCAAACAGGTTTTCGCCTGGGGTGAACTCGATCCGCGTCAGGCCGCCCAACTGGCGGGCAAAGCCCTTGGCAAATTCGGGGTGCGCGTTGATCCCGGTGCCGACCGCAGTGCCGCCTTGGGCCAGGGCCTGCAAGGCCGGCAAGGTGGCTTCGATATGCGCCTGGGCTGCCTTGATCTGCGCCGACCAGCCACCGAGCACCTGGCTCATGCGCACCGGCATGGCATCCATCAGGTGGGTGCGGCCAGTCTTGACGTAACGGTGTACTTGCACAGCCTTGGCGTCGATCACCTGGGTCAGGTGACGCAGCGCCGGCAGCAACTGCTCGTGCAGGGCCAGCGCGGCGCTGACATGGATGGTGGTGGGGATGATGTCGTTGCTGCTCTGGCCGCAGTTGACGTGGTCATTGGCATTGACCGGCTCACCCAGCACGCGGCTGGCCAAGGTGGCGATCACCTCGTTGGCGTTCATGTTCGAGCTGGTGCCGGAGCCGGTCTGGAACACATCTACCGGGAAATGCTGGATGAAGTCCTCGGCCAGCAGTTGCTCCACGGCCTTGACGATGGCCTCGCCCTGCCCTGCGCTGATTTGCTTGAGCTCGACGTTGGTCTTGGCAGCGGCGGCCTTGGCCAGCAGCAGGGCGCGAATGAACTGCGCCGGCATCGGCTTGCCACTGACCGGGAAGTTGTCGACCGCGCGCTGGGTCTGGGCGCCGTACAGGGCCTGGGCCGGCACCTGCAGCTCACCCATGCTGTCACGCTCGATACGGGTATCACTCATCGTCTAATCCTTGCATCAGTTCATCGGGGGAAATCGATGGCAGCAGCACGCAATTGGCGAGCTGCATGGCATAGGGCTGCCAGCGCTGGTTCTGCTCACGGCGGTCGAGGTTGCGCAGGTCCAGCAGCGGGCGCCAGGCTTGATCAAGGCACAGGCAGCGCCAGTGCCAGGGCAGCATGCGGTCGCTGGCGGTATCGAGCAGCAGGCGCAGGGACGTCAGCGCCACCGTCCATGGCGAGGTCTCGGTGCAGCACACCAGATAGCGACCTTCGGCCAGGTAATGCTCGATCAGACGCGGCTCGTCGGGCTCCAAGGCGCAGCGGATACGGCGGCTGAGCCAGCGCCAGTTTTCCAGGTAGGGCAGTTCGTGGAGGACGGATTTCATGAACATCATTCGCCGGGTTACTGGGTAATGATATTCATTATTAATTGATAAACAGAATCACTTCAAGTGCAGCGAGGCAAACAAAAAACCCGGCGCGATGGCCGGGTTGTGTGTCAGAGGCGTGGGAGCAGGCTTGCCCGCGATCGACCGCCATGGCCATCGCGGGGCAAGCCCCCCTCCTTGCAAAAGCTGTTGTCAGCTGCCTGCTACAGTCATGCGCTCGATCAGCACCGAGCCTGTATGGATGTTGCTGCGGGTTTCGACATCGCTACCGATGGCAACAATTTGCTGGAACATGTCTTTCATATTGCCGGCGATTGTCACTTCTTGAACCGGGAACTGAATTTCGCCGTTCTCGACCCAGAAACCGGCAGCACCGCGCGAATAGTCACCCGTCACCATATTCAGGCCGTGCCCCATCAGTTCGGTGACCAACAGGCCGCGCCCCATCCGCCGGATCAACGCCTGTTGGTCCTCGACGCCATGGGTGACGAACAGGTTGTGCACACCGCCCGAGTTGGCGGTGCTCGGCAACCCCAGTTTGCGCCCGGAGTAGGTGCCCAGCACGTAGGAGACCAGCTCACCTTTGTCGACGAACGGTTTGGCGTAGGTCGCCAGGCCGTCACCATCGAACGCGGCGCTGGCCATAGCACGCGGGATATGCGGGCGCTCGTCGAGGGTCAGCCAGGCGGGGAACAGACGCTGCCCCAGGGTGCCTTCGAGGAACGACGACTTGCGGTACAGGTTGCCGCCGGAAATGGCCGACAGGAAGCTGCCAAACAAGCCCCCGGCAAGCTCGGCGGCGAACAGCACTGGCACTTCGCAGGTAGGCACCGGGCGTGCGCCCAGGCGGCTGGCAGCGCGCTGGGCGGCGCGCTGGCCGATGCTGCGCGGGTCGGCCAGCAACTGGCCTTGGCGGTTGACGTCGTACCAGTAGTCGCGCTGCATCTGCCCGTCACCTTCGGCGATCATCACGCAGCTCAAGCTGTGACGGGTAGAGGCATAACCGCCGATGAAGCCATGGCTGTTGCCGTACACGCGTACACCCTGGTGGGTGTTAAGCGAGGTACCGTCGGCATTGAGGATACGCTTGTCGGCCTCGAACGCCGCAGCCTCACAGGCCAGCGCCATTTCAATCGCCTGTTCAGGTTCTATGCCCCAGTCGTGGTACAGGTCAAGGTCGGGAATGTCACGCGCCATCAAGGCTGCGTCAGCCAGGCCCGAGCAGTCATCCTCGGACGTGTGCTTGGCAATTGCCAGCGCAGCCGCGACGGTTTCGCGAATGGCTTCAGGGCCACTGGCGGAGGTACTGGCCGAGCCCTTGCGCTGGCCGACGTAGAGGGTGATGCCAAAGCCCTGGTCGCGGTTGAACTCGACGGTCTCGACCTCGCGCTGGCGCACCGTGGTGGACAAGCCCTGCTCCAGCGACACGGCCACTTCGCAGGCACTGGCGCCTTGGCGCCGCGCTTCGGCGACGATTGCTTCGACCTGTTCCTGCAACGCCGGCAGGTCCTTTGGACCTACGCTCTGGACTGCACTCATGGTTCTCTCCACTGAAAATTCTGCGTACGGCTTGGGTCATTCTACGACCGGGCCGGACAAGCGGCCCCCGACTGGTTATCATGGCGGCGATTTCCTGCGAGCTGCCCCCATGGTTGATTCCTACGACGACGCCTTCGATGGCGAAAAAAGCAAAACCCAGATCAAGCGCGAGCTGCATGCGCTGGTCGATCTCGGTGAGCGCCTGACCACACTCAAGGCCGACACCCTGGCCCGCCTGCCACTCACCGACGAGTTGCGCAAGGCGCTGGCCGAGGCCTGCAAGCACACCGCCCACGGCGCCCGTAAACGCCACATGTCGTTCGTCGGCAAGCTGATGCGCGATCAGGACCTGGACGGCATTCATGCCGTGCTCGACCAGATCGACAGCTCCAGCCGCCAGTACAACGAGCGTTTCCACGGCCTGGAGCGCTGGCGCGACCGGCTGATCGACGGTAACGACGAGGACCTCGAACGTTTCGTCAACGAGTTCCCCGACACCGATCGCCAGCACCTGCGCTCGCTGATCCGTCATGCCCAGCATGAAAAGGCGCGGAACAAGCCGCCTGCCGCTGCGCGCAAGGTGTTCAAGTACATCCGCGACCTCGACGAAAGCCAGCGCGGCTTGCGTTAAGGCCATCACGGTTCAAGCCAGCCCCCATGCGGGGGTGGGCTTGAACCGCGATCGTGTTGTGCATCAAGCGCCGGTACCGCCCACGGTAATGGCGTCCAGCTTCAAGGTCGGCTGCCCAACGCCGACTGGCACCGATTGCCCGTCTTTGCCGCACGTGCCCACGCCACTGTCCAGGGCCAGGTCGTTGCCGACCATCGACACCCGGCTCATCGCTTCCGGCCCGTTGCCAATCAGGGTTGCGCCCTTGACCGGCGCGGTAATCTTGCCGTCTTCGATCAGGTACGCCTCGCTGGTGGAGAACACGAATTTGCCGCTGGTGATGTCCACCTGCCCACCGCCAAGGTTGGCGCAGTAGATGCCCTTTTTCACCGAAGCGATGATCTCTTGCGGGTCGCTTTCGCCGGCACGCATATAGGTGTTGGTCATGCGTGGCATCGGCAGGTGCGCGTAGGATTCACGGCGCCCGTTGCCCGTCACGGCCATGCCCATCAGCCGGGCATTGAGCTTGTCCTGCATGTAGCCCTTGAGAATGCCGTTCTCGATGAGTGTGGTGCACTCGGTCGGTGTGCCTTCGTCATCGACGCTGAGCGAACCACGACGGCCTTCAAGGGTGCCGTCATCAACGATGGTGCACAGACTCGATGCGACTTTTTCGCCGATACGGCCACTGAACGCCGAGCTGCCCTTGCGGTTGAAATCGCCTTCCAGGCCATGGCCGACCGCTTCGTGCAGCAGCACCCCCGACCAACCCGAGCCAAGTACCACCGGCAACGTGCCCGCCGGGGCCGGGATTGCTTCGAGGTTGACCAACGCCTGGCGCAGAGCCTCGCGCGCATAGCCCATTACCCGCTCTTCGGTGAAGAACCGGTAGTCGGTACGCCCGCCACCGCCGTGCCCACCGCGCTCGCGACGGCCATTGTGCTCGACGATCACGCTGACGTTGAACCGCACCAGTGGGCGTATATCCGCCGCCAGGCTGCCATCGGTGGCTGCGATCAGGATGCGCTCATAAACACCGGCCATGCTCACGCTGACCTGCTGGATACGTGGGTCGAGGGCACGGGTGGCGGCATCGACGCGCTTGAGCAACTCGACCTTTTCGGCGCGGCTGAGCACGTCCAGCGGGTTGTCCTGGCCGTACAGCGCAGCGACATCCTGGCTGCGGAACGCCTGCACGGTGCCGTTCTGGCCCGCGCGGGAGATGGAGCGGGCAGCGCGGGCGGCAGAAGTCAGCGCCTCGAGGTTGATCGCATTGCTGTAGGCGAAGCCGGTCTTTTCGCCAGACTGGGCGCGGACACCAACGCCTTGATCAAGGTTGAAACTGCCCTCTTTGACGATGCCGTCTTCGAGCGCCCAGGTTTCCGAGATCTGGCCCTGGAAATACAGGTCGGCAGCGTCGATGCCGGGCCCGGCCAACTCGCCCAGCACAGCCTGCAGGCTTTCCAGCCCGAGGCCGCCGGGGGCCAGGAGCTGTTCGCTGACGGTGGTTAACATCTGGCTCATAGTCACTCCGAGGTGTGCGCAGGCCGCAAGGCGTCCTGCGAGAAAAAGCGCCGATGGTTGAGCACCGGCATGCGCGCCCTGATGGACGCCTGTTCATCAATGTCGCGCGTGGCCAGCAATACCGCTTCGCCGCGCGCCTGTTGCGCAACGATCCGTCCCCAGGGGTCGATGATCGCCGCTTGCCCGTGGGTTTCCCGCGGGCCCGGGTGCAGGCCGCCCTGAGCGGCTGCCAGTACATAGCACTGGGTCTCGATGGCCCGTGCGCGAATCAATATTTCCCAATGTGCCGCGCCCGTCACTGCGGTGAACGCAGCGGGGGCGGTGATCAACTCGGCCCCGGCAGCGCGCAGCGCGCTGTACAACTCGGGAAAACGCAGGTCATAGCACACCGAAAGGCCAACGCGGCCAACCGGCGTATCCGCCACCACCACTTGGCTGCCGTGGGCGTAATCGTCCGATTCGCGGTAGCGGCCACGGTTGTCGGCCACATCCACGTCGAACAGGTGCAACTTGTCATAGCGCGCGGCAATTTCGCCGTGCTCGTCAATCAATAGTGAGCAGGCGTTGGCCTTGGCCTCGGGTTGACCGACCGGTGGCAACGGCAGCGTGCCCGCAACAATCCATAACCTGAGGTCGCGAGCGGTGCGTTTCAACCATGGCAGGATCGGCCCTTGGCCCAAGGCCTCGGCACGGCCAATGGCTGCGGCATCACGCCGGCCCATTGCGGCGAAGTTTTCCGGCAGTACCGCCAGCCGTGCGCCGCCCGCGGCGGCCTGCTGCAGCAGCACTGTGGCGCGCTGCAGGTTGGCCGCCACGTCATCCTGGCTGACCATCTGAATCACTGCTGACTTCATCGCCACCTCTTATTTGTCGAACGGCTTCACAAAGGTGATCTTAGGCTCTTTGATCGGGCCGTCGACCCGATAGTGCACACTGGCGAAGCGCGAAACGCGGTCGCCGATCAGCCGATCGACCAGAAACAACGCGCCACCCACAGCCGGCGCACCGACAATCAATGCCGCCAGCGGCAGGTTGTTGGTGACGGGCAACGTCACCAGCAGCTTGGCATCGATGCGGTCGCGCACGAAGTCCAGGGTACCGTCCAGCTCGAAGTTGCTCGAAGGCCCGGTGACACTGATCGGCTCGCGGGTCACATACACCCCTTCACTGGCCACCAGCAAACCTTTGACCCGGTCGTAGGCCAGGCCTTTGCTGAACAGGTCGGAGAAGTCCAGGCGCAGACGCCGGCCAATCGAGTTGAAGTTGAGCAGGCCGAACACGCGTAGCGCCTGGGCGCTGCCTTCAACTTCGACGAACTGGCCCGAGCGCAGGGCCGCATTCATGCTGCCAGAGAAGCGGTTGATGCTGACCCAGGCGGGCGAACCGGGCCAGCGCCCATCGACGTCCATGCGGAAATCACGGCTGGTGACAGTGGGCGCAAAGCCCCAGGCCTTGAGCACTTCGCCCAGGTCCTTGCCGTCCAGGCGGCCCTTGTACCAGCTGGAGGTACTGCCAGGCACGCCCTCCCAACCACCATTGCCGTCAAGGTGCAGGCCCTTGAAGTTCAGGTCGATGTCGTCCATGCCCAGGCCGCGTGGGGTCTGGCGCAGTTTCAGGCTGGCGCTGCCGTACAGATCGTCACCGCGGTACAGCTTGTCGATGGCAAGGTCCAGTGGCGGCATCTTGCGTGGGTCGAAGCTGGCCAGCGGG
This sequence comes from Pseudomonas farsensis, assembly GCF_014268805.2. Taxonomy (GTDB): domain Bacteria; phylum Pseudomonadota; class Gammaproteobacteria; order Pseudomonadales; family Pseudomonadaceae; genus Aquipseudomonas; species Aquipseudomonas farsensis. The sequence goes on along the minus strand of NZ_JABWRF020000001.1, from coordinate 359,745 downwards.
TCCGGGGCGTTTTCATCCTGTTCTTGCGCAGGGTCGGCAGGCGGCAAGCGCAAGGTTTGCAGGCGGATGGTCATCGGCGCAGCCTTGGCATCCGGGATGCGCGCACTGCCCGCTACCTCCTTGCTGTCCACCCGCAGGTCCCAGGCCGGGCCGCCGCGCGCCAGGCGCACTACCGCCTGGTTGAGGTCAACGCCATAAGCCTTGAGCTGGCCGATGCTCAGGTCAACGCTCTGCAACAGTTGCCGGGCGCTGCCACCGGGGTCGTTGCCGGCAAGGTGTGCAGCCTTCTGCTGCCAGGGGTCCAGGTCCAGGCTGTCGAGCCGGCCGCGCACCCGCAGGCCCTGCCCGCTCGGCGGGATCGCCTCGTCCGTACCCAGCATCAACTCGCCACGGCCTTGGCCAAGCTTGTCGGCAGGCGCTGCGTAGGCAAAGCGGGCAAGGTCGGCATAGGCGGCATCAATGCGCCGCTCGGCGCCTTGCAAGGTCATGCTGAAACGGCTGTCGCGGGTTTGTGCGGCGGTCTTGCCGAACGGCGCCGGCAGGTCGATGGCTACGCCCTTGAGCGATGAATTGACGGTCAGGCGGTTATCCCGCGCGCCAAGGCTCACCTGCAACTGATACGGCACCTCACCGCTGACCGGTAGCGCCTGTTGCACCTGCAGCCATTCGGTGAGTGTCTTGACTGGCATCTGGCCACTGGCACTGACGCGCGTCTGGAACTGGCCATTCTTGCCTTCAGCGACAATCTGCGCACTGAGCGGTTTGCCAAACGCCTGCAGGCTCAGGTCCTTGGCACTCAAGCCCTTCTCGATATCGAAGCTGAAGTCACCGGTAAGGTCGGTCAGTTCCAGGCTTGGCGGCGCGATCTTGAGCGTTGCGCCTGCGGTGGCGAAGTCCACCAGCACTTTCGGGCGCGGGCCGCGAGCCAATGGAATATCCAGTTTGACCTTGCCTGCGAGCGGGCCTTCGCCCTCCCAGGCTGCAAACGTCTCGCCAGTGCCGATCGGCGCCTGTTGGAGGATTTTCAGCCCATCGACGAGGCTGCCGTCGAAACTGCCATCGAGATACAGGTGGCTTTCCTTGCCAGCCTCGACATGCGGAATATCGACGTTGACGTTGCTGACTTTGGTGTCGAGCAGCACGCCGCGGCGAGCCTTGACCCGTACACCGGTGTCCTCGATGAACACGTCGCCCTCAACCTGGGTGACCTTCGGCCAACCAGGCTGGTAGTCGAGGGTAGCGTCATGCACCTTGAAGAACAGGCTGATGTCGCGGGCGTGGGCCGGTGCGCCATGGTTGAGCGAACCCTGGTACTGGAAATAGCCCTCATCGACGTTGCCCTTGACGATGGCACTGCGCAGCCATTCATCCAACGCCGGGCTCAGCACTTCTGGCAGGTACTTGGCGGTGTAACGGCCATCACCCTCGGTGAGGCCGACGCGCAGGTCCATGTAATCCTCGTGGCCGGGCTCCAGGTGCAGGCGAATAAGGAAGTCGGCGGCAATCTTGCCTTCCTCGCCCAGCACCTTGATGTACGGCGCCACCAAGGTGAAGGTCTGCTTGTCGATAGCCCAGGTCAGGCGCGCATTGGCTTTTTGGTAATGCCACGGTTTGCCGAAGATCGGGTAAAGATGCAGCATGAAGGCATCGGTATCGAGGCGTAGCTCGCCATGCCCGAGGTCGCCGCTGATGGCGCCGCTGACATTCCCGGCAGCGGGTGCACCGTGGTAGGCGTCAAAACCGACCTTCTCCAGGTTTGCCGCGAACTGCACGCGCTGGTCGCCTTCGGCTTTGGGGTGCAGGTCGAGTTGCACGTTGCGCAGGTTGCCGGTGACCTTGAGCGCATTGACCACGGTCAGCAGCTTGTCGGGCAGCGGTGCCAGGCCGTTGATCAGCGGTGTCAACGGCGTCAACTCCAGGCGGTCGGCCTGGATTTTCCAGGATTCTTCAGCCGGGCTGTCGCCCGCCCGTTGCGCCAGTTGCAGGTGGGACTCCCAGCGGTCCTTGCCGATGCTGGCGGCCAGGGAGTCGACGGTGACATCGAAGCCATCACCGCTGCGTTTGAACCAGGCATTGAGGGCCAGATCATCCAAGGTCACGGCTTTGCGGTCAGCGTAGGCGCCCTTCAAGCGCGGGGCATTCAGGCGTACCACAGCGTGCTGCAACTGGCCCTTGCTCCAGTCGACCCAGAACTCGCCACCTGCATGCAACGTGGCAGCTTGCCATTGGCCCAGCAGGCGCGGCGGCAGCCAACGCGCCCAGTCGCTTTGCGGCAAGCTCACATAGGCCTCGACCCGCCCATCACGCCAAGCCTTGGCGGTGGCGCGGGTGCGCAGGCTGATTGCCAACGGCTGGCCGTCGGGCAAGGTGGCACGCACATCCAGGCTCTGGCGCGAGGCCCCAGCCTGCAAACCGAGGCTGACATAAGTGAGGGTCAGCGGGTCGCGCTGCCAGGGCTGCAGCGTAACCTGGCTGTCGAAGAGGTCCAGACGCCCCAACTGGCGCAGGCGCTTGAGCGCCTCACCAGGGTCGAGCGGGCTATCGTCCTTGTGCGGCAGGCCTTCAAGGGCCCACTGGCCCTGCTCGTCTTCACGCAGGATCAACTGCAAGCCGCCAAACTGGATATGCGCCAGGCGCACTTCGCGTGCCTTGAGGCTGGCCCAGAGGTCTGGCACGGCTTTGACTTCGTCCAGGCGCAGGGTGTCTGCGCCTTCGCCCAGCTCCAGGTCGCGAATGCTCAACACAGGGGCCAGGCCGCTCCAGCGGCCTTCGAGGGCGCCAATATGCACCGGCAACCCCAGGGCCTGCTGCGCCTTGAGCTCGACGTCTGCGCGATATTCGGCGACCAGCGGGATAAGTTGCCGGCCAATGCTGACATACAACGCCACCAACACCGCCAGCAAGGCGCAGGCTGCCAGGCCCCACCGGGTCAAGGCACCCAGAACGCGGTTCAGACGTTCCATGGCCGAGGCCCTCCGAGTCGTCCCTTAACTATGGCCGGTGAATAGCGCTTTGCCAGCCCGTCCATGGGGCGACCGCTTTTGAGCAAAGTCAGAGCAGCACCACATCGTATTGTTCTTGCGAGTACATGGATTCGACCTGAAAACGGATAGTTCGGCCAATAAAGGCTTCAAGTTCGGCGACGTTGCCCGATTCTTCATCGAGCAGGCGGTCCACCACCTTCTGATTGGCCAGCACACGATAGCCCTCGGCCTGATAGGCCCGGGCCTCGCGGAGGATTTCGCGGAAGATTTCGTAACAGATGGTCTCGGGGGTTTTCAGCTTGCCGCGGCCCTGGCAACCGGCACAGGGTTCACACAGCACCTGCTCCAGGCTTTCGCGGGTGCGCTTGCGGGTCATCTGCACCAGGCCAAGCTCGGTGATGCCAATGATGTTGGTCTTGGCATGGTCCCGTTCGAGCTGTTTTTCCAGGGTGCGCAACACCTGGCGCTGGTGCTCTTCGTCTTCCATGTCGATGAAGTCGATGATGATGATGCCGCCAATGTTGCGCAGGCGCAGCTGGCGAGCGATGGCGGTGGCGGCCTCGAGGTTGGTCTTGAAGATGGTTTCTTCAAGGTTGCGATGGCCGACAAACGCGCCGGTATTGACGTCGATGGTGGTCATCGCCTCGGCGGGGTCCACTACCAGGTAACCACCGGACTTCAGCGGAACCTTGCGCTCAAGCGCGCGTTGAATCTCGTCTTCGACGCCATACAAGTCGAAAATAGGCCGCTCGCCGGGGTAATGCTCAAGGCGATCGGCGATTTCCGGCATCAGCTCGGCGACAAATTGCGTGGTTTTCTGGAAGGTTTCCCGGGAGTCGATGCGGATCTTCTCGATCTTGGCGTTGACCAGGTCGCGCAGGGTACGCAAGGCAAGGCCCAGGTCTTCGTAGATGACCGTGGGGGCACCGCACACCTGGATCTGTGAGCCGATCTGCTCCCACAGCCTGCGCAGGTAACGGATGTCCTGAAGGATGTCCTCGGCGCGGGCGCCTTCGGCAGCCGTGCGCAGAATGAAGCCGCCGGCGTCTTTCATCTCTTCGCGGGCCATGCAATCGGCGACCACTTGCTTGAGGCGGTCGCGCTCGGCTTCTTCTTCGATTTTCAGCGAAATGCCGACATGGCTGCTGCGCGGCATGTACACCAGGTAACGCGACGGAATTGACAGCTGGGTGGTCAGGCGCGCGCCCTTGGTGCCGATAGGGTCCTTGGTGACCTGCACCACCAGGGCTTGGCCTTCGTGTACCAGAGCACTGATGCTCTCCACCGCCGAACCTTCGCGCTGGGAAATTTCGGAGGCATGGATGAACGCCGCACGTTCAAGGCCGATGTCGATGAATGCCGCCTGCATGCCCGGCAGCACACGCACCACCTTGCCCTTGTAGATGTTGCCGACGATGCCGCGGCGCTGGGTGCGCTCGACGTGCACTTCCTGCAGAACACCGTTCTCCACCACCGCCACGCGTGACTCCATCGGGGTGATGTTGATCAGGATCTCTTCACTCATGGCAGGCTCTCGTCAAAGTTCTCTGGTAATGATGGATCGCCGCACGGTGGCTGGCTAGCGCGTAAATGAATCCTCATGCGACTGCCAGCAGGGGATGGCGAACTGCTCAAGCAGCTCGGCCGTCTCGCTGAGGGGCAGGCCGACCACGGCCGAATAGCTGCCCTGAAGATGGCTGACAAACACTGCGCCCAAGCCCTGGATGGCGTAGCCACCAGCCTTGTCCACAGGCTCGCCACTGGCCCAGTAGCGCCAGGCTTCGTCGAAAGAAATGGCGCGAAAGCGCACGGTGCTGGTGACACACAGGCTCAGGCTGCGCTGGCCATCGGTCAATGCCACCGCCGTGAGCACTTGGTGCTCGCGGCCGGACAGGTCACCGAGCATGGCCAGGGCCTGCTCGCGGTCGGCGGGTTTGCCCAGGATCGTGCCGTCGAGCACCACGGTGGTGTCCGCACCGAGCACCACACCCGCGCCCTCGATGCCGCCGAAACCAGCCACAGCCTTGGCCCGGGCCAGGCGTTCGACATAGGCACCTGGCGCTTCGCCGGGCAGCGGTGTTTCGTCAATGGCGGCGCTGACGACCGTAAACGGCACGCCAATCTGCGCCAGCAATTCGCGCCGGCGCGGTGAGCCCGAGGCCAGGTACAACTGTGTCATGTGGACATCTCCCTGTCAGTGGTGGCGGGCCGTCAGTGAATGTGCAGGCGTACGCGCAGGCCACGCAGGGCGAAGCTCACCCACGGCCAGAGCAACGCACTGATCACCGCCGACCACACCAACGCCAGCGTTGGCAGGCGGTTGCCGGTCAGGGCGCTGAGCCACAGCTGGATCAGTTGGGCGATGCCGAAGACCACGAGGATGACCAGGCTTTGCTGCCATATCGGGAACATGCGCAGGCGCTGTTGCAACGACAGCACCAGGAAGGTGATCAGGGTCAGGATCAGGGCGTTCTGGCCCAGCAGGGTGCCGTACAGCACGTCCTCGGCGAGCCCGAGAATAAATGCGGTGGTCATGCCGACCTTGCCCGGCACGGTCAGCGTCCAGAACGCCAGCAGCAGGGCCAGCCACATTGGCCGGAACACTTCCATGAACTGTGGCATGGGCGAGACGCTCAGCAACAGGCCAATGGCGAAGGTCAGCCAGATGACCCAGCCGTTTCTGCTACGGGTGCTGGCCATTATTGTCTCCGGGGTTGGGCAGGCGTGGCAGCCGGTTGCGCTGGCGCCGCCGCTGGGGCGGCCTGGGGCGCAGGGGCAGCAGGTGCCGACTGGCTGGCAGGGGCCTGGCCGTGGGTGGCGCCCTGGCGATCGGCTTCTTCCTGGGCCATGGCCGCTTCGGTGGCACGTTCTTCCGGGGTGCGCCGGTCACTGAACACCAGGAGCATGTAGCGGCTGCGGTTCAGTGCGGCGGTGGGGATGGCGCGCACAATGGCGAACGGCTGGCCGGAATCGTGGATCACTTCGTTGACCGTGGCCACCGGGTAGCCGGCCGGGAACCGCTGGCCCATGCCGGAACTGACCAGCAGGTCGCCTTCCTTGATGTCGGCGGTATCGGCAACGTGGCGCAGTTCCAGGCGCTCGGGGTTGCCGGTGCCGCTGGCGATGGCACGCAGGCCGTTGCGGTTGACCTGTACCGGAATGCTATGAGTGGTATCGGTGAGCAGCAGCACCCGCGAGGTATATGGCATCAACTCGACCACCTGGCCCATCAGGCCGCGGGCATCGAGTACCGGCTGGCCGAGGAACACGCCGTCGCGCTCGCCCTTGTTGATCAGGATGCGGTGGGTAAACGGATTAGGGTCGACACCGATCAGCTCGGCGACTTCGACCTTCTCGTTGACCAACGCAGAAGAGTTGAGCAATTCGCGCAGGCGCACGTTCTGCTCGGTCAGGGCCGCCAGTTTTTGCAGACGCCCCTGCAACAGCAGGGCTTCGGTCTTGAGTTTTTCGTTCTCGGCGATCAGCTCGGTGCGGCTGCCGAACTGGCCGGCCACACCCTGCCACATGCGCTGGGGCAGGTCGGTGATCCAGTAGGACTCCATCAGCACCAGGCCCATCTGGCTGCGCACAGGCTTGAGCAGGTCAAAACGCGAGTCGACCACCATCAGCGCGACCGACATCACTACCAGTACGAGCAGGCGCACGCCCAGCGAAGGGCCTTTGGAGAAAAGCGGTTTAATGGGCCGTTCCTCGTGGACGACGACTCAGGAAGTCATAGGGCATGGGGCAACGCACCGGCCTGCTTGCAGATTGACGGAAACGGCGCCGCGATGACGCCGGATAAGCGCATACAGGTAGCACTGTGCGTGCTACCTGTAAACCGGGGCGCTGTGCTGCAACCGCGATCACTCGCTGGAGAGCAGGTCCATGGCGTGCTTGTCCATCATCTCAAGCGCACGGCCACCGCCGCGAGCGACGCAGGTCAGCGGGTCTTCGGCGACGATCACCGGCAGGCCGGTTTCTTGGGCCAGCAGCTTGTCGAGGTCACGCAGCAGCGCACCACCACCGGTCAGCACCAGGCCACGCTCGGCGATGTCCGAGGCCAGCTCCGGCGGCGACTGCTCCAGTGCACTCTTGACCGCCTGGACGATGGTCGCCAGCGATTCCTGCAGCGCTTCGAGCACTTCGTTGGAGTTCAAGGTGAAGGCACGCGGTACGCCTTCGGCCAGGTTACGGCCGCGTACGTCGACTTCGCGTACTTCGCCGCCTGGGTAGGCAGTACCGATTTCCTGCTTGATGCGCTCGGCAGTGGATTCGCCGATCAGGCTGCCGTAGTTGCGGCGCACGTAGGTGACGATGGCTTCATCGAAGCGGTCGCCGCCAACCCGTACGGATTCTGCGTAGACCACGCCGTTCAGCGAGATCAGCGCGATTTCGGTGGTACCACCGCCGATATCGACAACCATCGAACCGCGGGCTTCTTCGACCGGCAGGCCGGCACCGATGGCGGCGGCCATGGGTTCTTCGATCAGGAACACTTCGCGGGCACCGGCACCGAGGGGCGATTCACGGATTGCACGGCGCTCGACCTGGGTCGATTTGCACGGCACGCAGATCAGCACACGCGGGCTGGGCTGCAGGAAGCTGTTTTCGTGAACCTTGTTGATGAAGTACTGCAACATTTTTTCACAAACGCTGAAGTCGGCGATGACGCCGTCTTTCATCGGACGAATGGCAGCAATGTTGCCAGGCGTACGGCCCAGCATGCGCTTGGCTTCGGTACCGACAGCGACAACGCTTTTCTGGTTGCCGTGGGTACGGATGGCAACAACCGAGGGCTCATTCAGAACGATACCGCGCTCACGCACGTAAATAAGGGTGTTGGCAGTACCCAGGTCGATGGAGAGATCGCTGGAAAACATGCCACGCAGTTTCTTGAACATGGGAAAGTGACCCTGGGGAAAGCGTGGGTAAAAAAGTGCGGCAAACTCTAACAATGGCAGGGATTTTGGGCAAGGAGCCAATATGTTAAATTGGCTGTTTTTCCGAGCATGCCTGCCGGTGATCGCGGCTCTTCGACCGTAAAAAGCCCGGCATGTTCCTCAATTGCGCAGCCATTGCGCTTTTTCGTTTCTCCTGGAGATCCCCATGGCGCTTCAACGCTCCGACGTGGAAAAGATCGCCCATCTGGCCCGATTGGGCCTGAATGACAGCGAGCTGCCACGCATTACCGACGCCTTGAACAGTATTCTCGGGCTGGTCGACCAGATGCAGGCCGTCGACACAACTGGCATCGAACCGCTCGCGCACCCGCTGGAAACCACCCAGCGCCTGCGCCCCGACCAGGTCACCGAAAGCAACCAGCGCGATCGCTACCAAGCCATCGCCCCGATGACCGAAAACGGTCTGTACCTGGTTCCGAAAGTCATCGATTAAGGGAAAGCGCCTGCCATGCATCAACTGTCTCTCGCCGAGATCGCCCGCGGCCTCGCCGACAAGTCGTTCTCTTCGCAAGAACTGACCGGCGCGCTGCTGTCGCGTATCAAGCAGCTCGACCCGCAGCTCAACAGCTTCATCACCGTGACCGAACAGCAAGCCCTGGACCAGGCCCGTGCCGCCGACGCGCGCCGCGCAGCTGGCGAAAACGGCGCGCTGCTGGGCGCCCCGATCGCCCACAAGGACCTGTTCTGCACCAACGGCGTACGCACCAGCTGCGGCTCGAAGATGCTCGACACCTTCACCGCCCCGTATGACGCCACCGTGGTCGCCAAGCTGGCCGAAGCCGGCATGGTCACCCTGGGCAAGACCAACATGGACGAGTTCGCCATGGGCTCGGCCAACGAGTCCAGCCACTACGGCGCGGTAAAGAACCCGTGGAACCTCGAACACGTGCCCGGCGGCTCCTCCGGTGGCTCGGCTGCAGCCGTGGCTGCGCGCCTGCTGCCGGTCGCCACCGGTACCGATACCGGCGGCTCGATCCGCCAGCCCGCGGCGCTGACCAACCTCACCGGGCTCAAGCCGACCTACGGCCGTGTCTCGCGCTGGGGCATGATTGCCTACGCCTCCAGCCTCGACCAGGGCGGCCCGATGGCCCGCACCGCCGAAGACTGCGCGCTGCTGCTGCAAGGCATGGCCGGTTTCGATGCCAAGGACTCCACCTGTGTGGATGAGCCGGTGCCGGACTACAGCGCCAGCCTCGGCGCCTCGCTGCAAGGCCTGCGCATCGGCCTGCCGAAGGAATACTTCGGCGCCGGCCTCGACCCACGCATTGCCGACCTGGTGCATGCCAGCGTCAAGGAGCTGGAAAAGCTCGGTGCCGTGGTCAAGGAAATCAGCCTGCCGAACATGCAGCACGCCATCCCGGCCTACTACGTGATCGCCCCTGCCGAAGCCTCCTCGAACCTGTCGCGCTTCGATGGCGTGCGTTTCGGCCACCGCTGCGCCGACCCCAAGGACCTCACCGACCTGTACGAGCGTTCGCGCGGCGAAGGCTTCGGGGTTGAAGTGCAGCGCCGCATCATGGTCGGCGCCTACGCGCTGTCGGCCGGCTACTACGATGCGTACTACCTGCAAGCGCAGAAAATCCGCCGCCTGATCAAGAACGACTTCATGGCCGCGTTCCACGACGTCGACGTGATTCTCGGCCCGACCACGCCAAACCCGGCCTGGAAGCTCGGCTCGAAAGTCAGCGACCCGGTTGCCGCGTACCTCGAAGACGTCTACACCATCACCGCCAACCTGGCCGGCCTGCCGGGCCTGTCGATGCCAGCCGGTTTCGTCGATGGCCTGCCGGTGGGCGTGCAATTGCTGGCCCCGTATTTCCAGGAAGGCCGCCTGCTCAACGTCGCGCACCAGTACCAGCAAGTCACCGACTGGCACACCCGCGCCCCCAACGGCTTCTGAGGAATTCACACATGCAATGGGAAGTTGTGATCGGCCTGGAAATTCATACCCAGCTCGCCACCCAGTCGAAGATTTTCTCCGGCAGCGCCACCACCTTCGGCTCCGAGCCGAACACCCAGGCCAGCCTGGTCGACCTGGGCATGCCCGGCGTGCTGCCGGTGCTCAACCAGGAAGCTGTGCGCATGGCGTGCATGTTCGGCCTGGCCATCGATGCCGAAATCGGCCCGCGCAACGTGTTCGCGCGCAAGAACTACTTCTACCCCGACCTGCCCAAGGGCTACCAGATCAGCCAGATGGACCTGCCGATCGTCGGCAAGGGCCACCTGGATATCGCCCTTGAAGACGGCACCATCAAGCGCGTCGGCGTCACCCGTGCGCACCTTGAAGAAGACGCCGGCAAAAGCCTGCACGAAGACTTCAATGGCGCCACCGGCATCGACCTCAACCGCGCCGGCACGCCACTGCTGGAAATCGTCTCCGAGCCGGACATGCGCAGCGCCAAGGAGGCCGTGGCCTACGTCAAGGCGATCCACGCCCTGGTGCGCTACCTGGGCATCTGCGACGGCAACATGGCCGAGGGCTCGCTGCGCTGCGACTGCAACGTGTCGATTCGCCCCAAAGGCCAGGTGGAGTTCGGTACTCGCTGCGAGATCAAGAACGTCAACTCGTTCCGCTTCATCGAGCGCGCCATCAACAGCGAGATCCAGCGCCAGATCGACCTGATCGAAGACGGCGGCAAAGTCGTGCAGGAAACCCGCCTGTACGACCCGAACAAGGACGAAACCCGCTCCATGCGCAGCAAGGAGGAAGCCAACGACTACCGTTACTTCCCGGACCCAGACCTGCTGCCGGTGGTCATCGAACCTGCGTTCCTGGAAAGCGTGCGCGCCTCGCTGCCAGAACTGCCGACGCAAAAAGTCAAGCGTTTCCAGAGCCAGTACGCACTGTCAGCGTATGACGCCAACGTGCTGGCATCGAGCCGTGAACAGGCCGAATACTTCGAGAAAGTGGTCAGCATTGGTGGCGACGCCAAACTGGCTGCCAACTGGGTCATGGTCGAGCTGGGCAGCCTGCTGAACAAGCTGGGCCTGGAAATCGACCAGTCGCCGGTCAGCGCCGAACAGCTCGGCGGCATGCTGCTGCGCATCAGCGACAACACCATCAGCGGCAAGATCGCCAAGGTTGTGTTCGAGAAAATGGCTGCCGGCGAAGGCTCTGCCGACCAGATCATCGAAGCCGAAGGCCTCAAGCAGGTGACTGATAGCGGCGCCATCGAGAAGGTGCTGGACGAAGTACTCGCCGCCAACGCCGAGCAGGTCGAGCAATACCGCGCCGCCGACGAGGCCAAGCGCGGCAAGATGTTCGGCTTCTTCGTCGGCCAGGCCATGAAAGCCTCCAAAGGCAAGGCCAACCCTGGGCAGGTGAACCAACTGCTCAAGGCCAAGCTCGAAGGGTGACCCCTGTCGCGGGGCTGCCTTGCAGCCCATCGCGGGCTAGCCAGCTGCGACAGGTTCTGGGCCAGCCCCAACTATCGAGGCTGGGCCAGTTCACTGTGAGCTGGCGCCACCCTGCGATGGGCTGCGAGGCAGCCCCAACTGCCTCAACGGAGCATCCCAATTGCTGAAACGGTCCCTCACCACCCTCGCCCTGTTCTCGCTACTGGCCGGCTGCGCCAGCCATGATATCGACCCGCGCGGCTATGATCAGGCCGGCACTGCTTCGTATTATGGCGCCCGCTATCACGGCAAGCGTACCGCCAGCGGCGAACCTTTCGACCAGCATGCCCTGACCGCTGCACACCGCAGCCTGCCTTTCGGCACACGCGTCCTGGTCACCAACCTGAGCAATCAGCGTAGCGTCATCGTGCGCATCAACGACCGCGGCCCGCACACGCGCGGCCGGCTCATCGACCTGTCCCGAGCTGCCGCCGAAAAAATCGGCATGCTGCGTAGCGGAACCGCGCGCGTGCGGGTACAAGGTTTGAGCGACTGACCCCACTGGAGCCCTCGCCATTTTCGACCTGGCCACCCTCCCCACCTTCAGCCTTCTGCAACTGGCCAGCGGCCTGCTGCTGCTGATCATCGGTGCCGAACTGCTGGTACGTGTCGCCCTGCGCCTGGCTTCGCGCCTGCACGTGCGGCCATTGATCATCGGCTTGAGCCTGGTGGCATTCGGCAGCACCGCACCACAACTCACCGTCAGCCTGCAGGCCGCCTATCAAGGCGCCCCCGATGTGGCCGTCGGCAGCGTGATCGGCAGCAACATCTTCAATGTGCTGGTAATTCTGGGCCTGGCCGCACTGATCATTCCACTGCGGGTATCACGGCAACTGGTGCGCCTGGATATTCCGCTGATGATCGCCGCCAGTGGGCTGGTTTACCTGCTGGCCAGCAATGGCCTGCTGGGGCGCTTCGAGGGCGTGGTATTGCTGCTGGGCCTGCTCGGTTACCTGTTGATGCTCTGGCACCAGTCCCGCCACTACGCACGTACCTATCCGGCCCCCAGCGTTCAGTCGGCGGGCGGGCGCTTCTGGACCGGCGTGGCGTTACAGACACTGCTGGGCTTCGGCTTGCTCAGCGTAGCCGGGCACCTGCTGCTGGAAGCCTCTGTGGAAGTGGCGACTGACCTTGGGCTGTCCGAGCGTATCATCGGGCTAACCGTGGTGGCAGTCTGCACCTCGCTGCCAGAGCTGGCTGCCGCGCTGATCGCCGCCTTGCGCGGGGAGCGCGAAATCGCCGTGGGCACGGTGATCGGCAGTAACCTGTTCAACCTGCTGGCGGTGCTTGGGCTGACCGCCGTGGTGGCCCCGGAACCGCTGTCGATCTCACCGAATGCGCTGGCTTTCGACCTACCGGTGATGCTGGGCGTGGCGGCGCTATGCCTGCCGGTGTTCTACTCCGGCTACCGCATCACCCGCGCCGAAGGGGTGGTGTTCCTGTGCCTGTACCTGGCCTACGGCCTGCATGTAGTCACGTTCACCACCGGCCTGCCACTGGCCGGGCGGCTTGAGCGGCTGATGCTGTTTTATGTGCTGCCGGTGCTGGGTTTTGCCCTGCTTTACACCACCCTACGGGCGTGGCGTCGCCAGCACTGAGTGCAGACCAAACCCCGGTTTCATACACAATCGCGGGCGACACAGGGCCGCCCTTGCACTGTTCAGGCCTGGCGCTTCTTCTTCAGCTTGAACGCCACCCACAGCACGGCAATCCAGGCCGGGATCAGCATCACCGAGATGCGGATCGGCGGCGTCAGGTACATCACCACCAGAATCAGCACGATGAACGCCAGGCACAGGTAGTTGCTCACCGGGTGGCCCCAACTGCGGTAAAACGGCGTGATGCCTGCCGCAAGCTTGGCCCTGCGGAACTTCAGGTGGGTAATGCTGATGCTCGCCCAGTTGATCACCAGCGCCGACACTGCCAGCGCCATCAGCAGGCCAAAGGCTTCGCCCGGCATCAGGTAGTTGATGACCACGCACAGCCCGGTGGCGAACGCCGACACGCCCAAGGCATTCAATGGCACACCCCGACGGCTGACCTTGAGCAACTGACGCGGTGCATCACCCTGCGAAGCCAGACCAAACAGCATGCGGCTGTTGGCGTACACGCAGCTGTTGTAGACCGACAGCGCGGCAGTCAGCACCACTACGTTGAGGATGGTCGCCACCAGATCGCTGTCCAGCTCATGGAAGATCATCACGAACGGGCTGCCGCCCTGCACCACTTTCTGCCAGGGGTACAGCGACAACAGCACGGCAAGGGCGCCGATGTAGAAGATCAGGATGCGGTAGACCACCTGATTGGTCGCCTTAGGGATGCTTTCACGCGGGTTGGCAGCCTCGGCCGCCGTGATACCCACCAACTCCAGGCCACCGAAACTGAACATGATCACCGCCAGCGCCATCACCAGCCCGGTCACGCCATTGGGGAAGAAGCCGCCGTATTGCCACAGGTTGGCGACACTGGCGTCGGGGCCGCCGTGGCCACTGCTGAGCAGCCAGGCACCAAAGCCGATCATGCTGACGATGGCCACGACCTTGATCAGCGCAAACCAGAATTCCAACTCGCCATAGACCTTCACCTGGGTGAGGTTGATGGCGTTGATCACCACAAAGAAGATCGCAGCCGTGGCCCAGGTGGGGAAGTCTGGCCACCAGTACTTGACGTAGATACCCACGGCGGTGAGTTCGGCCATGCCAACCAGCACGTACACCACCCAGTAGTTCCAGCCTGAGACGAAGCCTGCAAACTCGCTCCAGTACTGGTGGGCAAAGTGGCTGAAGCTGCCGGCAACCGGCTCTTCAACGACCATTTCACCCAGCTGGCGCATGATCAGGAAGGCCATCAGGCCGGCAACTGCATAGCCCAGCAATACCGAGGGGCCGGCGAGCTGGATGGTCTGGGCGATGCCCAGAAACAGCCCGGTGCCGATGGCGCCGCCCAGCGCGATCAGCTGGATATGGCGATTCTTCAGCCCGCGCTGCAACCGCTCGGGCGTGCTCTGGTCTTGCATGAAGTGTCCTTTAGGTGTGGCAGTGTCATTGGTTTTATGTGCAGCAAGGGTCTAGATCCAACCGCCCCACTGCAAGACGAAAATGCCGATATTGGTGGTGATCGCCGCCATCAGCGTGGTGATCACGATGATCGATGCCGCCAACTCGTGGTTGCCATTGGCAGCCCGCGCCATCACGTAACTGGCCGCCGCCGTGGGGCTGCCGATGTACAGGAACAGGATGCCAAGCTCGGCGCCACGAAAACCGCAAAGCCAGGCGCCAAGGGTACCCAGGATCGGCAGCCAGACCATCTTCACCAGGCTGACGTCCATCGCCAGCCTGCCGCTATCGCGCAGCGCTGACAGCGACAGGGTTCCGCCGATGCAGATCAGTGCCAGCGGCAAGGTCATCTGTGCCAGGTAATCACCGGAGGTCAGCAGCCAGTTCGGCAGCGGCACCTGGCCGTAGGCCATGGGAGTAGCCGCCAGCACGCTGAGGATCAACGGGTTGCTGAAAATGCTCTTGCAGATGCTCCACGGGTCGGACTTGAGGTCGGGGCTGTACACCGCCAGCACCACCGCCGACAGCGAGTTGTACAACAGGATCACCAGCCCGGCCAGCACTGCGCCGAGAGAAATACCATAGTCGCCGTACAGGCTGGCGGCCAGAGCAAGGCCGATTACGCCGTTGTTGCCGCGAAATGCGCCTTGGGTATAAATGCCGCGATCTGCCAGCGGGCTGCGCCAGATTGCCAGGCCCCAGGCAATGGCAAAACCTGCCAGTGTGGAGGCGACAAAATACAGGATGACCCCAGGTTTTACCGCAGCGGCAAGGTCGGCGTGATAGATGCCCAGAAACAGCAGCGCCGGCATGCACACGTTGAACACCAGCGATGAGGCGACCTTGCTGAAATTGTCGTCGATCAGGCCGATGCGCTTGAGCAGTATGCCCATGAACAGCATGGCAAAGACCGGGGCCGTGATGTTCAGCGTCTGGATAAGAAGGGCGAGCATGCGCAAGCGATCCTGAAGGGAGTGGCCGTTAGGCGGCTAATGATACGCCAACACGCCGGGAAATGCGGGGATCGAGGGGGACTTTAATGGTCTACTTGGCCCCCACACTGAGTTTTGGAGCACCGTTGCGTGCCGGCCTGTTCCGACCTCATCGCAGGCTGTCGCCAGCTCCCACAGAAACCGCGCACAGCCGCAATATCAAGGTCTGGCCCATATTCCTGTGGGAGCTGGCGACAGCCTGCGATGGGGCCAGCACAGGCTTGTACAAACCCATGGAAGACCCACGTCCGGGCTTCAGCGCCGGACCGGGCGCTTCTGCAGTTTGCGCTGCAGGGTGCGCCGGTGCATGCCCAGCGCCCGCGCGGTGGCCGAGATGTTGCCCTCGTGCTCGCCGAGTACGCGCTGGATGTGCTCCCACTGCAGGCGGTCAACCGACATCGGGTTCTCCGGCACCAGCGAGTCCAGGTCGGTGTGTTCCGACAGCAGAGCGGCCAGCACGTCATCCGCGTCGGCCGGCTTGCACAGGTAATTGCAGGCGCCACGCTTGACCGCCTCGACCGCCGTGGCAATGCTCGAGTAACCGGTCAGGATCACCACGCGCATTTCCGGGTCCAGCTCAAGCAACTTGGGCAGCAACACCAAGCCCGAGTCGCCTTCCATCTTCAGGTCCAGCGTGGCGTAGTCCGGCAGGTCCTGCTCGGCCAGTTTCAGGCCCTCTTCGGCAGAACCTGCGGTGCTCACCCGAAAGCCGCGGCGGCTCATCGCGCGCGCCATTACCCGGGTGAACGTAGCGTCATCGTCCACCAGCAGCAGGTGCGGCAGTTCTTCGCCTTCGACCTGGTTTTCTTCGCTCATCTTCAATCTCCTCGCTTGCCATGGGGCAGGCGCAATTCGGTCAGGGTGCCACCCTGCTCATGACTATAGAGTTTCACCGAACCGCCTGCGCGGGTCACACTGGCCTTGCTCAAGAACAGGCCCAGGCCGAAGCCTTTGCCCTTGGTGGTAATGAAAGGCTTGCCAATGGCTTCGGCAATCGCCGCAGGCACACCGGGGCCGTGGTCGCGGATGCTGATGACGATGTCCTGAGGGTCCCAGTCCAGGCGCACCTCCAGGTCGTCCGGGCAGGCATCGGCGGCGTTGTTCAGCAGGTTCAGCAAGGCCTGGGTAAGGTCCGGTGGCGGAGTCAGCCGCGGCACATCGCCGTCACGCAGGCGCTGGAAACGGTAGCTGGCCTCCGGGCGCATCAGGTGCCAGCGGTTGAGGGCCTCGTCGAGCCAGGCGGTGACCTCCTGCTCGACGATCGCCAGCCGGCGGTTGGCCTCGGCGGCGCGCACCAGTTGCTGCAGGGTCTCTTTGCACAGCTTGACCTGGTCCTGGAGGATCTGCAGGTCCTCCTGCAACAGCGGGTCGGTGTGGTCCTGGCGCATTTCGTTGATCAGCACGCTCATGGTCGCCAGCGGCGTGCCCAGCTCATGGGCGGCACCAGCGGCCTGGGTGGCGACGGCCAGCAGCTGTTCATCGCGCAGGCTTTCTTCGCGGCGCTCGGCACGCAAGTGCTCCTGGCGGCGCAGCTCTTCGGCCATGCGCGCGGCAAAGAAGGTGATCACCCCCGCAGCCAAGGCAATACTCAGCCACATGCCATAGACCTGCATGGTGTCGCGCGCCAGCGGCAGGGTTTCGAGCGGGTAGAACTGCACCAGCAGCATGCTGTAGGCCACCAAGGCAATGCCCGACAGCACCAGCGAGTAGATCCACGGCAAGGTGACGGCGGCGATGGCCAGCGGCACCAGGTAATAAGAGACGAACGGGTTGGTCGAGCCGCCCGAGTAATACAGCAGCGCGCTGTGGATCAGCAGGTCACAGGCCAGTTGCAGGGCGTATTCCAGTTCGGTAACCGGCAGCGACAGGCGCAGGCGCAGCGCGGTGAACGCGCACAGCAGCGATGACAGGGCCAGGGTGACTGCCAGGGAGAACCACGGCAGTGGCAACAGCTCGGTCCAGTAGGCGACCCCCACCGAGCCTGCCTGGGCAGCCAGGACGAGAACGCGGATAACGGTCAGGCGCCAGAGGTTCTGGCGTGTCGCGGATAGCGGATGTACGGCGGCGAGCATGAGCTCTCCCGATGAGTGCTCCAGGAAAATCGGCTGGAGTATACCGAAGGCAGGGGCCTCGCTGCAGCGATGCGGCAAAGCGCCACAGTTTGTCACACATTCATGATGGCACTTTTGAACCCACTACACTGTCCTCGGTCTGAACGGCCATGCGTAGCACGAGCATCGTCGCCACGCCCCTACCTGCCAAGGAGCAACACATGCACATTTCCCGTCGCGGCAAAGCCCTCGCCCTGTCCTGCGGCCTGCTCGCCAGCCTGCCCGCGCTGGCAGCCGATGAGCCGCGTTACAACCAGGTCTCGCTGCGTGCAGAGGTCAGCAAGGAAGTCGCCCGTGACCTGATGGTGGTGACCCTGTACAGCGAAGCGCAGAACACCGACCCGGGCAAACTGGCCAAGCAGATCACCGAAACCATGAACAAGGCGGTGCAACAGGCCCGTGATGCCAAAGAGGTGAAGATCAGCCAGGGCAGCCGCAACAGCTACCCGATCTACGACACCAAGGGGCAGAAGATCACCGGCTGGCGCGAGCGCGCCGAGCTGCGCCTTGAAAGTGCCGACTTCCCGGCCCTGTCCAAGCTCACCGGCGAGCTGCTGCAGGACCTGAAAATGGGCGGCATGGACTTCTCGATTGCGCCAGGCACGCGCAAGACCAGCGAAGACCAACTGCTCAAGGATGCCGTGGCAGCCTTCAAGGCCCGCGCGCAGCTTGCCACCGAAGCGCTGGGCGGCAGTGGCTACAAGGTAGTCAGCCTGAACCTCAACAGCAGCGGCTACCCACGTCCTTACATGCGCAGCGCGCCCATGGCGATGATGGCCAAGTCTGCCGACGAAGCGGCGCCAGCGCCGGATATCGAGGCGGGCACCAGCGAAGTGAGCATGAGTGCTGATGGCTTGATCGAAGTGCAAGTGCCCTGAGCCCAACCTGGCGGGCGCGCCCGCTTGCACTGTGAGTTCAAGGCCGCGGGCACCTGCCCCGGCCTTATCGCAGGCTAGCGCCAGCTCCCACAGAAACCGCGCCGAGCACCGACATTGAAGTCCGACTCAGATCCCTGTGGGAGATTCTATGGTTTTGTACAAGTCTGTTCTCGCCAGACACATCTCCTTGTGGCGAGCGGGCTTGTCCCGCGTTGGGCTGCGCAGCAGCCCCCTGAAAACCCAAGGGTAAACCTCAGGGCTGCTGCGCAGCCCAACGCGGGACAAGCCCGCTCGCCACAACTGCCATCATTTCCCATAGGATGGGGTCCAACCAGCAATGTTGCGGTTGAGCACGGTCTCTGTGGGAGCTGGCGCTAGCCTGCGATATGGGCGGAACAGGTTTGACCAAGCCCCAACACTCCAATCGCCTACCCAGATTTCAGACCCTTCCTACGCCCTTTTAAGGCGCATCCCCTTGTAATTCCCGTTCCGAAAACCCTCGAAAAACTAGCGCAAATTCGACACGCAAACGATCAACTCGATCAAAAATTACATGAATGCGACATCTGAGTACGAACGTTCCACATTTGCACCTTCACCCCGCCGCTGACGGTTGCAATGGGAACAGGGCCTGCATAAGTATCCGCAGGTCGGCTCACGAGGCCACCTCACTTCAAAAATGACAAAAAATGAGGCCATCATGCTCAAACACGCAGTCATTCCGTTCCTATTAGGTGCAGGCTTGCTAGCCGGCGCACCGTCCGCGCTCGCTGCCAGCAACCTGGTGTTCTGCTCCGAAGGCAGCCCGGCAGGCTTCGACCCCGGCCAGTACACCACCGGCACCGACTTCGACGCCTCGGCCGAAACCATGTTCAACCGCCTGACCCAGTTCGAACGCGGCGGCACCCAGGTGGTGCCGGGCCTGGCCACCCAGTGGGAAGTCGCCGACGACGGCAAGACCTACACCTTCCACCTGCGCGAAGGGGTCAAGTTCCACACCACCGCCTATTTCAAGCCCACCCGCACCTTCAACGCCGACGACGTGCTGTTCACCTTCAACCGCATGCTCGACAAGAACCACCCGTTCCGTAAGGCGTACCCCACCGAATTCCCCTACTTCACCGACATGGGCATGGACAAGAACATCGCCCGCATCGAAAAGGTCGACGAGCACACCGTGCGCTTCACCCTCAACCAGGTGGACGCCGCGTTCATCCAGAACCTGGCCATGAGCTTCGCCTCGATACAGTCCGCCGAATACGCCGACCAGTTGCTCAAACAGGGCAAACCCACCGACATCAACCAGAAGCCCATCGGTACCGGCCCGTTCGTGTTCAGCAAGTACCAGAAGGACGCGCAGATTCGCTACAAGGGCAACAAGGAGTATTGGCAACCCGATGACGTGAAGATCGACAACCTGATCTTCGCCATCACCACCGATGCGTCGGTACGCATGCAGAAGCTGCGCAAGAACGAATGCCAGGTCACGCTGTTCCCGCGCCCGGCCGACATCGAGCCGTTGAAGCAGGACCCGAAGCTGAAGATGCCTGACCAGGCCGGCTTCAACCTGGGCTACATCGCCTACAACGTGATGGACAAGATCAAGGGCGAGAGCCAACCCAACCCGCTGGCGCAGCTCAAGGTGCGCCAAGCCCTGGACATGGCGGTGAACAAGCAGCAGATCATCGAGTCGGTGTACCAGGGCGCAGGCCAGTTGGCGGTGAACGCCATGCCGCCGACCCAATGGTCCTACGACACCACCATCAAGGACGCCAAGTACGACCCCGAAAAAGCCCGGCAACTGCTCAAGGAAGCCGGCATCAAGGAAGGCACCGAGATCACCCTGTGGGCCATGCCAGTGCAGCGCCCCTACAACCCCAACGCCAAGCTGATGGCCGAAATGCTGCAAGCGGACTGGGCCAAGGTCGGCATCAAGGCCAAGATCGTCAGCTATGAATGGGGCGAGTACATCAAGCGCTCCAAAGGTGGCGAAAACGGCGCCATGCTGATTGGCTGGAGCGGTGATAACGGTGACCCGGACAACTGGCTCGGCACCTTGTACGGCTGCGACGCGGTGAACGGCAACAACTTCTCCAAGTGGTGCTACAAGCCCTACGACGACCTGATCAAACAGGCCAAGGCCACCCCGGACCAAGCCCGTCGCACCGAGCTTTACCAGCAAGCGCAACACATCATCAAAGAGCAGGTGCCGATCACCCCGATCGCCCACTCCACCGTGTACCAGCCCATGAGCACCACCGTGCAGGGCTTCAAGATCAGCCCGTTCGGCCTGAACTCGTTCTACGGGGTCAGCGTGTCCAAGTAAGGCCCAGCCCCTTATGCCGCAGCCTGCGGCTGAGGGGCGGGTAGGACCGAACCGCTTGTAGGGCATTTCCTTCAGCTCAGTCGGAAATGCCCCACTGCCCTATAGGCAATAGCTGTCTGTCTCCCGCTTCCTGACGCCCCTATCGTCAGGACCGGGATTCTGCTGCCGCTTTTTGCCTTTTTGCGGCCTGGTAACAACACGGACAAAGGAACTGCCATGCGCCACCACCTGCTACGCCCAACGCTGATCGCCCTCGCCTTGCTGGCACCGGCCCTGCCCAGCCACGCCAGCAGCCTGGTGTTCTGCTCCGAAGGCAGCCCGGCGGGGTTCGACACCGCCCAGTACACTTCGGCCACCGATAACGACGCCGCCGAGCCGCTGTATAACCGCCTGGTAGAGTTCGAACGCGGCGGCACCGCCGTGCAGCCGGGGCTTGCCACGCACTGGGACGTGTCAGACAACGGCCTGCGCTACACCTTCCACCTGCGCAAGGGGGTGAAATTCCACAGCAACAAGCAATTCACCCCAAGCCGTGACTTCAACGCCGACGACGTGCTGTTCACCTTCAACCGCATGCTCGACAAGCAGCACCCGTTCCGCCTGGCCTACCCCACCGAGTTTCCATACTTCGTGAGCATGGGCCTGGACAAGAACATTGCCGGCATCGAGAAAGTCGACGCGCACACCGTGCGCTTTACCCTCAACCAGGTAGATGCCGCGTTCATCCAGAACATCGCCATGGCCTTCGCCTCGATCCTCTCGGCCGAATACGCCGAGCATCTGATGGCCAGCGGCAAGCCCAGCCACATCAACCAGCAGCCCATCGGCACTGGCCCGTTCGTGTTCCAGCGGTACCAGAAGGACACCCAGATTCGCTACAAAGGCAACCCGGCGTATTGGGCGCCAGAGCGGGTCAAGGTCGACAACCTGGTGTTCGCCATCAATGTCGACGCCTCGGTGCGCATCCAGAAGCTGCGCCGCAACGAGTGCCAGGTCACCCTGCACCCGCGCCCGGCAGACCTCGCCGCCCTGCGCCAGGACAAAACCCTGCAGGTGCTGCAAAAACCCGGTTTCAACCTCGGCTACATCGCCTACAACACCCAGCACCCACCGTTCGACCGGCTTGAGGTGCGCCAGGCCATGGACATGGCGGTGAACAAGCAGGCCATTCTCCAGGCGGTCTACCAGGACTCCGGGCAAATCGCGGTAAACGCCATGCCGCCGACCCAGTGGTCCTATGACGAAACCCTCAAGGACGCCCCCTACGACCCGGCGAAAGCCAAACAACTGCTGGACCAGGCCGGGGTCAAGCCTGGCCACGAAATCACCCTGTGGGCCATGCCAGTGCAGCGGCCCTACAACCCCAACGCCAAGCTCATGGCCGAAATGCTCCAGGCCGGCTGTGGTGCGACGCCCAGTACGACGCGCTGGTGAAAAAAGCCAAGCAGGTCACCGACCGCAAGCAGCGCACCGCGCTTTACCAGCAAGCCCAGCAACGCCTCAAGCAACAGGTGCCGATCACGCCGGTGGCCCACTCCACGGTCAACCAGCCGCTGAGCCTCAAGGTGCATGACTTCAAGGTCAGCCCGTTCGGGCGCAACGTGTTTTCCGACGTCGCCGTCGACTGAAACTCCCAGGCGCAGGGCAAGCCATCAACCGCTGCCCGCGCCGTCCCGCTTGTGCCTGGTGATCCCAGGCAGCCCTGGCAACACCCGCAGCACCTAGCCACCCCCGAGCCCACAAGGCACGGGCATAACTAAAAGAACCAAAGGGAGCTTCAACTTGAAACCGATGAATAAAACCGCGCTGGCCTTGGCCATTGGCGCGCTCTGCTCGCTCGCCCACGCCGAACCGCAAAGCCAGGGCTTCGTGCCGCTGGCACTCAAGGCCGACAGCGCACAAAGCCAGGCCACAGGCTTCGTCGATGGCCAGAGCCTGTCGGGCAGCACCCGCAACTGGTACGCCCGCGAACGTGCCACCCGCGCACCGCTGTGGAAGTACACCAAGAGCGACGGCAGCCGCCACGACACCCACAGCCGCGACAACTGGCTGCAAGGCAACATCCTCAATTACAGCTCGGGGTTCACCCAGGGCACGGTCGGCTTTGCCGTCGAGGCCGCCGCCTACAACGTCATCGCTCTGGAGCGCGGTCGCGCTGCTGTAGCCGGCCCCAACAACCGCACCCTTACCCACAGCGACGGCGACCCGATCGGCCAGTGGAGCAAGCTGGGCCTGGGCAACGTCAAGGCACGGGTGTCCAACACCACGCTGACCCTGGGCCGCCAGTCGGTCGATACGCCCATGATCGCCTACATCGGTAACCGCGCGTTGCCGTCGAGCTTCCAGGGTGCGTTTGTGCACAGCGCCGAGTTCGACAACCTGTCCTTCGACCTGGGCACCTTCGACCGCGTCTCGCCGCGTACCGAGCAGAGCCTGAGCAAGTTTCGCAGCGAGTACGGCGCTGCGGGCCTGCAAACCGACCGCGCCAGCACCGCCGGCCTGAACTACCAGCCGTTCAAGAGCCTGACCACCAGCCTCTATGCCAGCAGCGTCGAAGACTTCTGGAACCAGTACTACTTCGGCGCCAGCCACGTGCTGGGGGACAGCTCGCTGCTGAGCCTGACCACGGGCCTGAACTACTACAAGACCGTCGACGCCGGCAGCAAGAAGCTGGGCGACATCGACAACGACACCTATAGCCTGTCGTTCGGCCTGACCCACCAGGGGCACACCCTCAGCGCCTCATGGCAGCAGGTCATGGGCAACGAGTACTTCGACTACCTGCACGAAACCAACGGCATCTACCTCGCCAACTCGTTGCTGTCGGACTTCAACGGCCCCAACGAGAAATCCCTGCAGATCAGCTACGTGCTGAACATGGCGCAATACGGCGTGCCAGGGCTCAAGTTCAACCTGTACAACGCCCGTGGCTGGGGCATCGACGGCACCCATTACCGTGGCACGGCCTACGACGTGCGCGGCATGGACGGCGAAAACCACTATGAGTGGGGCGTAGGCACCAGCTATGCGGTACAGAGCGGCATTCTCAAGGACAGCACCATCCGCGCCACCTACACCGCCCACCGCGCCAGCAAGGCCCAGGCCGATGGCAGCCTGGACGAACTGCGCCTGGTGACCACCATTCCATTCAACATTCTCTGACCACTAGCGCCATGGCCCGCCGTGTTGCGGGCCATGGCAACTACGCTGGAACAATCACTGCAGGGAGGTCCCATGAGCTCACTCACGCTACGCGCGGCACTGGCAGCACTCATTTTCGGCGCAGCCTCGAACCTTGCGGCCAAGCCGCTGGTGGTCTGCACCGAAGCCAGCCCGGAAGGCTTCGACATCGTCCAGTACACCACTGCCGTCACCGCCGATGCCGCCTCCGAAACCGTGTTCAACCGCCTGGTCGACTTCAAGCCCGGTACCACCGACATCCAGCCGGCACTAGCCACCCACTGGGACATCAGCCCCGACGGGCTGCGCTACACCTTCCAGCTGCGCCAAGGGGTGAAGTTCCACACCACCGATTACTTCACGCCCAGCCGCGAATTCAACGCCGACGATGTGCTGTGGAGCCTCAACCGCCAGTTGCGCCGCGACCACCCATGGCACGACAAAACCAGCGTCGGCTACCCCTATTTCGAGAGCATGGCGTTCAGCGACCTGCTCAAGTCGGTGGAAAAAACCGGCCCCTACACCGTGGTCATCACCTTGAACCGCCCCGAGGCGCCGTTCTTGCGCGACATGGCCATGGGGTTCACCTCGATCTACTCGGCCGAATATGGCGACCAATTGCTCAAGGCCGGCAAAGCCGCCGAACTCAACAGCAAGCCGGTGGGCACCGGGCCGTTTGTTTTCCAGCGCTACAACAAGGACGCGCAGGTGCGCTTCAAGGCCAACCCGGATTACTTTCGCGGCAAGCCCCCCAGCGATGGGCTGATCTTCGCCATCGCCACCGACAACAACGTGCGCCTGCAAAAGCTGCGCGCCAACGAGTGCCAGGTGGCGCTGTCCCCCAAGCCTGAGGACGTGCCGGCAATCAAGGCCGACCCTAAGCTGAAAGTCGCCGAAATCGAGGCGATGGTGACCGGCTACATCGCCATGAACACCGAACACCCGTACCTCAGCGATGTGCGCGTGCGCCGGGCGATCAACCTTGCCTTCGACCGCCAGGCCCACGTCGACCAACTGTTCGGCAAAGGCAACGCGCAGCTTGCGGTGAACCCCTACCCGCCCACCCTGATCGGCTTCAACCACGAAAACCGCAACCCGCCCCGCGATCTTGCCAAGGCCCGCGCCCTGCTTGCCCTGGCTGGGGTGCCGGATGGCACGACCTTTACCCTGTTCACCCGCAACGGCGGCGGCCCGACCAACCCCAACCCGCGCCTTTCAGCCGAAATGCTGCAGGCGGACCTGGCCAAGGTCGGCCTGAAGCTCGATATTCGCGTCATGGAGTGGGCCGAGATGCTGCGCCGGGCTAAAAAAGGCGAGGCAGACATGGTTTCGACAGGCTGGGGCGGCGACAACGGCGACCCGGACAACTTCCTCAGCCCACTGCTTAGTTGCGATGCCGTCAAAACTGGCGAGAACTATGCGCGCTGGTGCAACCCTAAGTTCCAGCAACTGATCACGCGTGCCCGTGAAGTGATCGACAACGATGAACGCGCCAAGCTCTATAGCGAGGCCCTGGCGGTGTACGATGAGGACCAGCCCTGGATCAGCATGGCCCACCCCAAACTGTTCACCGCCATGCGCGAGAACGTGGAGGGTTATGTGATCAACCCACTGACCAACAACAACTTCGCCACCACCAAGGTGAAGTAGAACAACAACGACCGCCGACACCCCACACGGGCACCGGCGGCACCGCCGTACCACGGCTGATGAGGTAACCCCGACAATGTTGAGTTTTATTGCCCGGCGCCTGGGCCTGCTGATTCCGACTTTTTTCGGTATCACCCTGCTGACCTTTGCGCTGATACGCCTGATCCCCGGTGACCCGGTGGAAGTGATGATGGGTGAGCGCAGGGTCGACCCTGAAATGCACGCCCAGGCCATGGAGCGCCTGGGGCTGAACAAGCCGCTGCCTGCGCAGTACGTGGACTACATCGGCAAGCTCGCCCAGGGCGACCTCGGTGAATCGCTGCGCAGCCGCGAAAGCGTGTGGAGCGAATTTCTGACCCTGTTCCCGGCCACCGTGGAGCTGGCGTTTTGCGCCCTGCTGTTCGCCGGGGTGTTCGGCCTGCTGGCCGGGGTGATTGCAGCCCTCAAGCGCGGTTCGCTGTTCGACCATGGGGTCATGGGCATCTCGCTGACGGGCTATTCCATGCCGATCTTCTGGTGGGGCCTGGTGCTGATCATGTTCTTCTCGGTCAAGCTTGGCTGGACCCCGGTGACCGGGCGTATCGACGTGCTGATGGACATCGAGCCGCGCACCGGCTTCATGCTCATCGACACCCTGCTCAGCGATGAAGAAGGCGCGTTCAAGGATGCGCTGATGCACCTGATCCTGCCGTCCATCGTGCTCGGCACCATTCCGCTGGCGGTCATCGCCCGCATGACCCGCTCCTCCATGCTTGAAGTGCTGCGCGAAGACTACATCCGCACCGCCCGCGCCAAAGGCCTGTCGCCGGCGCGCATCGTGTTCATCCACGGCCTGCGCAACGCGCTGATCCCGGTGTTGACCGTGTTCGGCCTGCAGATCGGCACCTTGCTCGGTGGCGCGGTGCTGACCGAAACCATCTTCTCCTGGCCGGGCATCGGCAAATGGCTGATCGAAGCCATCGGTGCCCGTGACTACCCGGTGGTGCAGAACGGCATCCTGTTGATCGCCTGCCTGGTGATCCTGGTCAACTTCGTCGTGGATATCCTCTACGGCCTGGCCAACCCACGCATCCGTCATCAGCGCTGAGGCCCAAGCCATGACTAGCCCTATTTCCAAAGCTGGCACTGCGCCTGGCGCCGTCGACCACAGCTCGCTGTACCCCTCGCCCTACAAGGAATTCTGGCAGGCGTTCTCACGCAACAAAGGTGCGGTAGCGGGCCTTGCCTTCATGCTGCTGGTGGTGTTTTGCGCGCTGTTTGCCCCTTGGGTGGCGCCGCACAACCCCAGCGAGCAATACCGCGACTTCCTGCTCACGCCACCGGTGTGGCTCGAAGGCGGCACCTGGCAGTTCGTGCTGGGCACCGACGAACTGGGCCGCGACCTGCTCTCCCGGCTGATCCAGGGCGCGCGCCTGTCGCTGCTGATCGGCCTGTCGTCGGTGGTGATGTCGCTGATCCCAGGCATCCTGCTGGGCCTGTTCGCAGGCTTCTTCCCACGGCTGCTGGGCCCCTCGATCATGCGCCTGATGGACGTGATGCTGGCACTGCCCTCGTTGCTGCTGGCCGTGGCCATCGTCGCCATCCTAGGCCCAGGCCTGATCAATACCGTGATCGCCATTGCCATCGTGTCGCTGCCCTCCTACGTGCGCCTGACCCGCGCTGCCGTCATGGGTGAGCTGAACCGCGACTACGTCACCGCCGCCCGCCTGGCCGGCGCCGGGCTGCCGCGCCTGATGTTCGTCACCGTGCTGCCCAACTGCATGGCGCCGCTGATCGTGCAGGCGACCTTGAGTTTCTCCTCGGCGATTCTCGACGCCGCCGCGCTGGGCTTCCTGGGCCTCGGCGTGCAGCCCCCCACCCCGGAGTGGGGCACCATGCTGGCCTCGGCCCGCGACTACATCGAACGCGCCTGGTGGGTAGTGAGCCTGCCCGGCCTGACCATATTGCTCAGTGTGCTGGCAATCAACCTGATGGGCGACGGCCTGCGCGATGCGCTGGACCCGAAACTCAAGAACGCCGCCTGAGGAGAACGCCATGTCACTGTTGCAGATAGACAACCTGAACGTGCGCTTCGGCGACGCCAATGCCGTACCCGTGGTGGACGGCCTGGACCTTGCAGTCGATGCCGGCGAAATCCTCGCCATCGTCGGTGAGTCCGGCTCGGGCAAATCAGTCACCATGATGGCCTTGATGGGCCTGATCGACGCCCCTGGGCGCATCACTGCCGACACCTTGCGTTTTGCCGGCACCGACATGCTCAAGCTCAGCGCCCGGCAACGGCGCAAGGTAGTCGGCAAGGACATCGCCATGGTTTTCCAGGACCCGATGACCGCGCTCAACCCAAGCTTCACCGTGGGCTACCAGATCGAGGAAGTACTGCGCCAACACCTGGGTCTGAAGGGCAAGGCGGCGCGCCAGCGCGCGCTGGAGCTGTTGCAAAAAGTCGAGATTCCGGCGGCCGAAAGCCGCCTGGACGCCTACCCCCACCAGTTGTCCGGCGGCATGAGCCAGCGGGTGGCGATCGCCATGGCAATTGCCGGCGAGCCCAAACTGCTGATTGCCGATGAGCCCACCACGGCGCTCGATGTGACCATTCAGGCGCAAATCATGGAACTGCTGGTCAACCTGCAGAAAGAGCGCAACATGGCGCTGATCCTGATTACCCACGATCTGGCCGTGGTTGCCGAAACCGCCAGGCGCGTGTGCGTGATGTACGCAGGCCAGGCGGTAGAGGTCGGCCAGGTGCCAGAGCTGTTCGAAGTCCCCGCCCACCCCTACAGCGAAGCCCTGCTGGCGGCCATCCCCGAGCACAGCATCGGTGCCGAGCGCCTGGCCACACTGCCTGGCATCGTCCCCGGCCGCTACGACCGCCCACAAGGCTGCCTGCTGTCGCCGCGCTGCCCGTATGTGCAAGAGCACTGCCGGCGCCAGCGCCCGGCCCTAGACCCCAAGGCCCATAGCCTGGCGCGTTGCTTCTACCCGCTCAACCAGGAGGTGGCGTGATGACCGTCGTACTTTCAGCCCGTGAGCTGACCCGTCATTACGAAGTGTCCCGTGGCCTGTTCAAAGGCCATGCGCTGGTACGTGCGCTCAATGGCGTGACGTTCGAACTGGAGGCCGGCAAGACCCTGGCGGTGGTCGGTGAGTCCGGCTGCGGCAAGTCCACCCTGGCCCGCGCGCTGACCCTGATCGAAGAGCCCACCTCAGGCTCCCTGCAAATCGCAGGCCTTGAGGTGAACGGCGCCGGCAAGCAGCAGCGCAAGCAATTGCGCCGCGATGTCCAGATGGTGTTCCAGAGCCCCTACGCTTCCCTCAACCCACGGCAGAAGATCGGCGACCAGTTGGCCGAGCCGCTGTTGATCAACACCTCGCTGAGCAAGGCCGAACGCCGCGAAAAAGTGCAGAAGATGATGGAGCAGGTGGGCTTGCGCCCCGAGCATTACCAGCGCTATCCGCACATGTTCTCCGGCGGCCAGCGCCAGCGCATCGCCCTGGCCCGCGCCATGATGCTGCAACCGAAGGTGCTGGTAGCGGATGAGCCCACGTCCGCGCTGGACGTGTCGATCCAGGCCCAGGTGCTGAACCTGTTCATGGACCTGCAAAAGGAATTCAACACCGCCTACGTGTTCATTTCGCACAACCTGGCGGTGGTGCGCCATGTGGCCGATCAGGTGCTGGTGATGTACCTGGGGCGCCCGGCGGAAATGGGCCCGAAAGAGGACATCTATGCCAAGCCGCTGCATCCTTACACCCAGGCATTGCTGTCAGCGACACCGGCGGTTCACCCAGACCCGCTGAAGCCGAAGATCCGCATCGTTGGTGAGCTGCCCAACCCGCTGAACCCGCCAGAGGGCTGCGCATTTCACAAGCGCTGCCCCTATGCGACGGAGCGCTGTGGCAAAGAAGTGCCGGCGTTCCGGCAGGTAGGAACTCGGCAAGTGGCTTGCCACTACGCCGAGCAGTTTCTGTAAGACTTGGTAAGCCGTTGGCAGTGGTTCGGCGAACCGAACCACTGCCAAGGTTTTAGTGCATGAAGATCGCGATCAGGATAATCACCGGGATCGGTACGCCAAGCATCCAAAGCAGAATCGAGCGCATGATGTCTCTCCTTTCTTAGTGTTGAACGGTGCGACGAGCAGTCGCCGAATATTCCAGGCCTTCCGTTTCCAACCAGCGCACGCTGTCGCGGCGACGGCCACCCATCAGGGCTGCAAGGCTGGCGAAGAACGCGCCGCACAGCAGCGCGACGAAGGTCCACAGCGCGGTCCAGGCCGCTACTTTGGCTGCGGTGTCAGCCGCTTGCTGGGCCTGTACCTTGACTTGTTGCACCTGCGCGAACACCTGGTCCACACGGGCTTCGGCCTCGGCCTGGCTCAGGCGCGTGCGCTGGGCGACCAGTTGCGCAAGGTAGGCACGGTCACCTGGCTCCAGCGCCCCGTCCTGGGCAACCGCTTTGGCCAGAATGCGCGCAGCCACGCCATTGGCTGCATCCTCACCCACCGCAGCAGGGCCATCGGTACGGAACAACGTGTCGACAAAGTAGGAGTCTGGCTCGCCCTTGGGCGCCATGCTCGCCGCGGCACCCACGGCACTGGCACTTGCCTGCGCACCGGCGCTGAGCAGGCCACCGGCGGTGCTGGCGATCAGCATGGCGGCCACCAGGGTTGCCACGGCCCACGACAGGAAACCATGGGCGGTATCGCGGAAGTACACTTCATCGCCATGCAGGTTGGCCCACTTCACCCGCAGCCGACCGGCGATGTAACCGCCAAGGCCCGAGGCCAGGATCTGCGTCAGCAGCAGCCAGATAATCGTCGAAATGCCCAGCGCCTTGGCGCTCGCACCCTCGTTGGCCCATGGGGAGCTTGCGGCAAAACCAAGCCCGGCACCCAGCACCACAAGGATCAGGGAGAGCGCCGCAGCAGCGGCAGCACCAGCAAAGATGGCGCCCCAGGACACGCCTGAGCGAGCCTGGGAGTCGACATAGGTAGAGTCGGCAGTCGGGATCATGGTTGTTCGCCTTTATTGTGAGGTGACAGAGCAGTCAACGCTGTGACCGGTGCAGGCCGTATGCCAGTTGTGACGAAAAATTACTTCCTTGAAAATCAATAAGTTGGAAATTGACGTAGTCCTAGAATCGTGCAAAAAACCCGGACACACCCGTTTGGCTCCGGGTTTATGCAATGTCTGCTGCGCCCAGCCCCTTGCCTGGCAACCAACGCCCCGGCACTATCGGGCCATGAGCTGCGACCTCCCCCCTGACGGCCCCGGGCAAACCCCGCTGACCGCCGATACCGTGCTGCGCTACCACCTGTGCTGGAAGCACCGCGACCTCGACGGCGTAATGGCGCTCTACCACCCCCAGGTGCAGTACCACGATTTCTTCCAGAACCGCGTGCTTGGTTACGATGAGCTGCGCGACTATGTGCGCGCCTGCCTGCCCCACGAGGCTGGCGAAGATATCGTTCACAGCGACCGCATTCGCGTCGATGGCTGCACCGCGTTCATTCAGTACCAGGTCACCGTGCAGGGCGGCGACGGGCTGGCCGCGTTCCAGTCGAGCGAGGCGATTACCGTCAAGGACGGCCTGATCTGGCGGGTCAACGAGTACGCGACGCTGGTGCGCCACGCCAGCAAGGGTGCCAGCGCCGGCGGCTTGCGCCCGGCCACCAGCCGCCTGGGCCTGTCGCCGCGCCAGCTGTCGACCATGGCCCAGGACCTGGAACACTACTTCCACCAGCAACGCCCCTACCTGGACCCGGAACTCGACCTGCAACAGGTGGCCGATGCGAGCGGTTACAGCCGTAACCAGATTTCCTACCTGCTCAACCAGGTGCTGGGCCAGAGCTTCTATCGCTACGTCAACCAGGCCCGCTTGCAGCACCTGTTGGCAAGTGTTGGCGACGGCCGTGGCGAGGCGTCCATCGATGACCTGGCATTCAGCGCAGGTTTCAATTCGCTGTCAGCCTTCTACAAGGCATTTCGCGAGCACACAGGCCTGACCCCCAAGGCCTACCTCAAGCAGATTTCCCTGCGTGCACGCACGTAGGACAGGCCCCGCTTCGCTTCACTAGGATCGTCCCCAGACCGATACCGATGTGGAGCACGCCCCGATGCAACCCCTGCGCACCTTGAGCCTGTGGATGGACCAACTCGATGAGCCGCTGTGCGCGCGGCCGGCGCTGCGCCAGGACCTGGACCTCGACGTGTGCATCATCGGCGCCGGCTACACCGGGCTGTGGACGGCCTATTATCTCAAGCGCCAGGCGCCGCAACTGAACATCGCGGTGATCGAGGCCAATATCGCAGGCTTCGGCGCCTCGGGGCGTAACGGCGGTTGGCTGATGGGCAACCTGCTGGGCGAGAACCGCCTGCTCGGCACTTTGTCGGCACACCAGCGCCGCGCCAGCATCGACCTGCTGCATGGCATCCCCGACGAGGTCCAGCAGGTACTGCAGCGCGAGGGCATCGACTGCGACTACCGCAAAGGCGGCGTGCTGTACTGCGCGGCGCGCTACCCCGAGCAGGAGCGCAGCCTGCGCGCCTGGCTCGATGACCTTTACCGCCAGGGCATGACCCCGGACGATTACCAGTGGCTGCGCCCTGAACAACTCGATGCACACCTGCGCATCAGCAACCCCTATGGCGCGATCTACAGCCCGCACACCGCCACCATTCAACCCGCCAAGCTGGTGCGCGGCCTGGCACGGGTGGTGGAACGCATGGGCGTGACGATCTACGAAAACACCCCGGCCATCGACTGGCAAACCGGCCAGGTGCGCACTCCACTTGCGCGTATCCGCAGCCACTGGGTGGTGCCGGCCGTCGAAGGCTACGCCGCCAGCCTGCCGCCGCTGGGCCGCCACCAACTGCCGGTGCAGAGCCTGCTGGTGGCCACCGAACCGCTGCCCGAATCGACCTGGGAACAGATCGGCCTGAGCCAGGGCCAGGCCTTCAGCGAGAGCAGCCGCCAGGTGACCTACGGCCAGCGTAGTGCCGACAACCGGCTGATCTTCGGCGCCCGGGGTGGCTACCGTTTTGGCGGCCGCCTGCGCGAAGACTTCACCCTGGCGCAGCATGAAGTGGAACTGCGCCGCTACCTGTTCGGCGAGCTGTTCCCGCAACTGCGGCATGTGCGCATCACCCACACCTGGGGCGGCAACCTGGGCATGGCCCGACGTTTCCACCCGCACATGCTATGCGACCGGCAGCGCGGTTTGGCCCTGTCGGGCGGCTATGGCGGCGAAGGCGTTGGTGCCACCAACCTGGGCGGGCGCACCTTGGCCGCGTTGATTCTTGGCCAGCACAACGAACTGACCGCGCAGCCTTGGGTATACGACAACCGTCCGCTGTCGAGCCTGGCCAGCTGGCCGCCCGAGCCCTGCCGCTGGCTAGGCTACAACGCAATCATCCAGAGCTTCGTGCACGAAGACCGCACCCTGGCCAACCCGGCCACCGCGCCGTGGCGC
This sequence comes from Pseudomonas farsensis, assembly GCF_014268805.2. Classification (GTDB taxonomy): domain Bacteria; phylum Pseudomonadota; class Gammaproteobacteria; order Pseudomonadales; family Pseudomonadaceae; genus Aquipseudomonas; species Aquipseudomonas farsensis. The sequence continues at coordinate 326,739 of NZ_JABWRF020000001.1, read as the reverse complement.
CGACGCCTGGCCAGCGGCGTCGCCGACTTCATGGAAGGCTTCATGCACTGACTTGCCGTTATTTCCACACAGGGCCCATCGCCATGAGCATCACCCAGTTCAAGCACACCGACAGCGTTACGCTAGACAGCAGCAACCCGGTAGCCGTGCCGCTCGGCGAACCGGTCGCGGTCACGTCAGTCACTTGCGTCGAGCGCAGCGACGGGGTCGAAACCGGCATCTGGGAGTGCACCCCAGGGCGCTGGCGCCGGCAGATCGTGCAACAGGAGTTCTGCCATTTCATCAAGGGCCGCTGCACCTTCACCCCCGACGGTGGCGAGCCCCTGGTCATAGAAGCCGGAGACGCATTGATGCTACCGGCCAACAGCACCGGCATCTGGGATATCGAACAGACCGTGCGCAAGACCTACGTATTGATTTTCTGATCCGCTGATCGCCTGCCTTCGATAACAACAGACAAAGCAAGGTACCCCGACATGCGCACACTCGTTCTCGCTCCCCTGATGCTGGCCGCAAGCGTGGCCGGCGCCGCCGAATCGGTAAAGATCTACAACTGGTCGAGCTACGTCGCCCCTGACACGCTGAAGAACTTCCAGCAGGCCACCGGCATCATCCCGACCTACGACGTCTACGACAGCAACGAGACCCTCGACGGCAAGCTGATGACGGGTAACTCGGGCTACGACGTGGTATTCCCGTCCAACCACTTCATGGCCCGGCAGATCCAGGGCAAGGCCCTGAAGAAGCTCGACAAGAGCCAGTTGCCCAACTGGAAGAACCTCAACCCCGTGCTGCTCAAGGCGCTGGAAGTGAACGACCCTGGCAACCAGTACGGCTTCCCGTACCTGTGGGGCAGCACCGGCATCGGCTACAACATCGACAAGGTCAAGGCGGTGCTGGGCGACAACGCGCCGGTGGACTCGTGGGATTTGATATTCAAGCCCGAATACATGAGCAAGCTGAAAAGCTGCGGAGTGGCGGTGCTCGACAACGGCCCGGAGCTGCTGCCGATTGCCCTGAACTACCTGGGCTTGCCGCCCCACAGCCAGAACCCGGCCGACTATGAAAAGGCCAAGGCGCTGCTGATGAAGGTGCGCCCGTACATCAGCTACTTCCATTCCTCGAAGTACACAGGCGACCTGGCCAACGGCGATATCTGTGTGGTGGTGGGCTTCTCGGGGGATGTGTTGCAGGCGAAGAACCGCGCCGAAGAGGCGAAGAACGGGGTCAAGGTGGGTTACACCATCCCCAAGGAAGGCGCGCCGATGTGGTTCGACATGGTCGCGATGCCGGCCGATGCGCCGAATGAGAAAGCCGGTTACGCCTACATGAACTACCTGTTGCAGCCGGAGGTGATGGCGGGCATCAGTGACTTCGTGCAATACGCCAACGGCAACCAGCAAGCAGACGCGCTGGTAGACCCGGCGCTCAAGCACAACACGATGATTTACCCAACGGATCAGGAGCTGGGCAAGCTGTATGCGCTGGAAGCGATGCCGGCCAAGATCGACCGTGTACGTACGCGGATATGGACCAGCATCAAGGCCGGCAATTGAGGGGCAAGATGGAGCAGGGCCTGCTCAGGCTGTGGTGAGTGGATTGCCATTGCGGCTGGGCGCGGCTTTCTGTAGGAGCGGCCTTGTGTCGCGAAAGGGCTGCGTAGCAGCCCCAGGATCTCGGTCTCAAGCAAAATTATTGGGGCTGCTACGCAGCCCTTTCGCGACACAAGGCCGCTCCTACACAATCAAAAGCAAATTGCCTGAAACCATGGAATCTCTACAAAACTGCTGTCAGTGATGCTCGCGGGTAGCGCGGAATTTCACATCAGGCCAGCGTTCTTCCATCAATGCCAGGTTGACCCGGGTCGGCGCCAGGTAGGTCAGGTGGCCGCCACCGTCGATGGCCAGGTTTTCCATGGCCTTGACCTGGAAGTCCTCAAGCTTCTTCTTGTCGTCGCAGGTGATCCAGCGTGCCGACCACACGGTGATCGGCTCGTAGGCGCACTCGACCTTGTATTCTTCTTTCAGGCGGCTGGCGACCACATCGAACTGCAGTACACCGACCGCGCCGAGAATAATGTCGTTGCTGCGCTCCGGGAAGAACACCTGGGTGGCGCCCTCTTCTGCCAACTGCTGCAAGCCCTGACGCAATTGCTTGGACTTGAGGGGGTCTTTCAGGCGTACGCGGCGGAACAGCTCCGGGGCAAAGTGCGGAATACCCGTGAAGCCCAGCGCCTCGCCTTCGGTGAAGGTGTCACCGATCTGGATGGTGCCGTGGTTGTGCAGGCCGATGATATCGCCGGCAAAGGCTTCTTCGAGCTGCTCGCGCTCGGAGGAGAAGAACGTCAGTGCATCGCCGATGCGCAGGTCCTTGCCGGTGCGCACATGGCGCATTTTCATGCCCTTTTCGTACTTGCCCGAGCAAATGCGCATGAAGGCGATACGGTCGCGGTGTTTCGGGTCCATGTTCGCCTGGATCTTGAACACGAAGCCTGTGAACTTGTCTTCGACCGGTTCAACGGTACGCTCGTGGGCAACACGGGCCAGTGGGCGCGGGGCCCAATCGACCACCGCGTCGAGCACATGGTCGACACCGAAGTTGCCCAGCGCAGTGCCGAAGAACACTGGGGTGAGCTGGCCACTGATGAATTCGTCACGGTCGAACTCGTGGCAGGCGCCCTGCACCAGTTCCAGCTGTTCGATGAAGCGGTCGTACTCATCACCCAGGTGCGCGCGCGCTTCGTCGGAATCGAGCTTCTCGATGATTTTCACCGCCGTACGCTCATGGCCGTGGCCCGGGGTGTAGACAATGATGTAATCGCCGGCCAGGTGGTAAACACCCTTGAAGTCGCGGTAGCAACCAATTGGCCAGGTGATCGGCGCGGCCTTGATCTTCAGCACCGCTTCGATTTCGTCGAGCAGTTCGATCGGGTCGCGGATGTCACGGTCGAGTTTGTTGATGAAGCTGACGATGGGCGTGTCACGCAGGCGGCAGACGTCCATCAGGGCGATGGTGCGCGGCTCTACACCTTTACCGCCGTCGAGCACCATCAGCGCCGAGTCAACCGCGGTCAGGGTGCGGTAGGTGTCTTCGGAGAAGTCTTCGTGGCCGGGGGTGTCGAGCAGGTTGATCATGTGCTCGCGGTACGGGAACTGCATCACCGAGGTGGTGATGGAGATGCCGCGCTGCTTCTCCATTTCCATCCAGTCGGACGTGGCGTGGCGGTCGGACTTGCGCGACTTCACCGTACCGGCGACGGCAATGGCCTTGCCCATCAGCAGCAGCTTCTCGGTGATGGTGGTCTTACCGGCGTCGGGGTGGGAAATAATTGCGAAAGTGCGGCGCTTCGCGACTTCGGCGGCCTGGTTGGTCATGGGAAATCGCCTGACTGGGGGATTAAAAATGGGGCCGTATCATACCCGAAGTTGTACGGGGACCAAAACCAGATCCCCGGCCTTTGGTCATGGTGGGAGATTAAGCGCGTTTTGCCCGCTCCTCGCTAAACCCATCAAGCCTGACCGGCGGGCGGCCAGGCATGTGCGCAATCAGCTCCAACGTACCGCCCAGTGCCTCCACATAGCTGCGCAAGGTCGAAATCAGCATGTCATTGCGTTTCTCCACTTTGGAGATCGTGCCCTGGCGCGTGTCCAGGCGCTCAGCCAAACCTTCCTGAGTGAATTCAAGTTGTCTTCGCAATGCCTGAAGTGTCAATTCTTCACGGATCAACTGGCAGCCCAACTGTTCGACTCGCTCCCTGCGTTCAGGGGGCAACCCGTTTATGACCTCATCAAGTGTCTTGGACATCGCTTTCTCCTTTGGACAGGTACTTGTCAAAACGAGCATCTGCACGCCTGATGAGCCCCTGATAGAACCGCTGTTCTTTCAGGCCACCCTTGTCGCCTGCCACCAATAGGACTGCATGCCGATTCGGGTCGAATGCAAACGCAATCCTCCAGACTGCAGCTCGCTCGGTGATCCTCAGCTCTTTCATGTTCGAATGCCGAGAGCCATTAAGCGTATCGACATAAGGGCGACCGAGCTCAGGTCCTGAGGACTGGAGTAACCGTAGGTAGCCCAACATTCGATCCTGAGTACTTTCGCTCAACGCATCGAACTCAGTGATGAACTCCTCACAGAATCTAATCGTCCACACCGACAAAATACCTCCAGATGAATATTCCCTCAAGCGAATACTTAAAGAAATCGACCGGGAAATTTTGCCTATCAACGCAGGTCGGTCGATAGCAGACAATTCAGCGCCATGATGTAGGTTTTACGCTTGATTCTCGTGTGAATTTTCCCCACCCCCAGTGATTAACACTGGCCAAATGCCGCCTCAGATGGGAACCTTTGCGCCCCAGGAGACGTCCACTCCCCTGCAACCCGCTTCGGTTGGGGATTGGTTTCATCAGCATTTCGGGCCCGACGGGGTTCGGCTCATGGCCTGATCGCAGCCTTCGGCTTGCATCATGCTGCTACTCGCGAACACACCACCCGCCGCCAGCATTGGCCGGCTACCAAGAAGTGTGCTCGCCGACAACACAAGGAGTCCGCCTGTGGCTAAACGCTACGGTAAAGGGCTGTTGGGATGTGCCACCGTGCTCGTCATCCTGGCCCTGCTGATCCACTGGATCGGCATCGACACGATCGTGCGTTATCGCGACGATCTGGCTTTCTATCTGCAAGCGCACCTGGTTCTGGTGCTGGCTTCGATGGCGGCGGCGCTCGCCGTGGGCATCCCTGCCGGCATTGCCCTGAGTCGACCGCACCGGGTCGACAAAGCCGAGCGTTTCATGCAGTTGTTCAACGTTGGCAACACCATTCCTCCCTTGGCCGTTCTGGCCATCGCCCTGAGCATTCTGGGCATCGGCGCAGGCCCTGCGATCTTCGCCCTGTTCCTCGCCTCATTGCTGCCTATCGTGCGCAACACCTACGAAGGCCTGAAAAACGTCCCCGCCTCGCTCAAGGAAGCCGCCACCGGCATCGGCATGACCCCGCGCCAGCAACTGTGGCAGGTGGAATTGCCCAATGCGGTGCCGATCATCGTCGGCGGCGTGCGCGTGGCGCTGGCGCTGAACGTGGGTACTGCGCCACTGGCGTTTCTGATTGGTGCCAACAGCCTGGGCAGCCTGATCTTCCCCGGCATTGCCTTGAACAACCAACCGCAGTTGCTGCTTGGCGCGGCCTGTACGGCGCTGCTGGCGCTGGCACTGGATGCGTTGGTGAGTTTCTCCAGCAAGCGCTGGCTGGAACGTGGCCTGGCCCAATAACCGAGAGGCAAAGCATGAAAAAGACAATCGCCCTGCTGCTGGGCGCGGCCTTGCTATATGCAGGTTTTGCCCAGGCAGCCGAAAAACCGCTGGTGCGCATCGGCGCGCGGGTGTTCACCGAACAGACCGTGCTGGCCGAAATCACCGCCCAGTACCTGCGCGCCAACGGCTTCGATGTGCGCGTGACCTCAGGCCTTGGCAGCAACATTGCCCGCCAGGCCCAGGAAACCGGCCAGCTCGACCTGATGTGGGAATACACCGGCGTGTCGCTGGTGTCCTACAACCACATCGAAGAGCGCATGCCCAGCGCCGAAGCGACCTATGCACGGGTCAAGGCGCTGGATGCGCAGAAAGGCCTGATCTGGCTGACGCCCTCCAAGTTCAGCAACACCTACGCCCTGGGCTTGCCCAAGGAAGTCGCCAAGGCCTACCCGCAGGTCAACACCATCAGCGACCTCAACCAGGTGCTGCGTGACGAACGCGAGCGCAACCACCTGGTGGCGCTGGACACCGAGTTCGCCAACCGCCCGGATGGCCTGGTGGGCCTGAAGCAGATGTACGACTTGCAAGTGGGCCGCCCGAACATCCGCCAGATGGATGCCGGCCTTGTCTACACCGCGATGCACAACAACCAAGTGTTCGCAGGCCTTGTGTACACCACCGACGGGCGCCTGAACGCCTTCGAGCTGAAACTGCTCGAAGACGACAAGCATTACTTCCCCGACTACACCGCAGCCCCCGTGGTGCGCAAGCAAGTGCTCGACGCCAACCCGCAACTGGCCGCACTGCTCAAGCCGTTGGCCGAGCAGCTCGATGACGAAACCATGCGCCAGCTCAACGCCAAGGTGGATGTCGAACACCAGAACCCCACTGCCGTGGCCGCAGCATTTTTGCGCGAACACCCGCTGAAGGAGGCACAGCCATGAGCTTGCTCAATACCTTCGCCCATCTGGACTGGGCCCAGGTGCTGCAACTGACCTGGCAACACATCATGCTGGTTGGCGTCGCGGTCACCCTGGCGATTCTGGTAGGCGTGCCGCTGGGCATTCTGATGACCCGCTTCCCCGCCGTTGCCGGCCCGCTGCAGGCCAGCGCCACGGTGCTGCTGACCATCCCCTCGATTGCCTTGTTCGGCCTGCTGCTGCCGTTCTACAGCAAGTTCGGCCAGGGCCTCGGGCCGCTGCCGGCGATCACGGCGGTGTTCCTTTATTCATTGCTGCCAATCCTGCGCAACACCTACCTGGCGCTGACCAGCGTCGAGCCCGGCATCCGTGAAGCGGCGCGCGGCATCGGCATGACCTTCGGCCAGCGCCTGCGCATGGTCGAGTTGCCCATTGCAGTACCGGTGATCCTCGCCGGCGTGCGTACCGCCGTGGTGATGAACATCGGCGTGATGACCATCGCCGCGACCATCGGCGCCGGCGGCCTGGGTGTGCTCATTCTGACCTCCATCAGCCGCAGCGACATGTCGATGCTGCTGGTCGGCGCCGTACTGGTGAGCCTGCTGGCCATCATCGCCGACCTGCTGCTGCAAACCCTGCAACGTGCCCTGACTCCAGAAGGACTGCGCTCATGATCGAACTCAAGAACCTCAGCAAGACCTTCAACGTCAACGGCAAAGACGTCAAAGCCGTGGACGCCGTCAGCCTGACGGTCAACGAAGGCGAAATCTGCACCTTCCTCGGCCCATCGGGCTGTGGCAAGAGCACCACACTGAAGATGATCAACCGCCTGATCACGCCGACCTCGGGCCAAGTGTTCATCAATGGCGAAGACACCAGCGCCCTGGATGAGGTGACCCTGCGTCGCCACATCGGCTACGTGATCCAGCAGATCGGCCTGTTCCCCAACATGACCATCGAGGAGAACATCACCGTGGTGCCGCGCCTTCTGGGCTGGGACAAGAAACGCTGCCACGACCGTGCCCGCGAGCTGATGCACATGATCAAGCTCGAACCCAAGCAGTACCTGCAGCGTTACCCGCGCGAGCTGTCCGGTGGCCAGCAGCAGCGTATCGGCGTGATCCGCGCCCTGGCGGCGGAGGCCCCGGTACTGCTGATGGACGAGCCATTCGGTGCGGTCGACCCGATCAACCGCGAGATGATCCAGAACGAGTTCTTCGAGATGCAGCGGGCGCTGAACAAGACCGTCATCATGGTCAGCCACGACATCGACGAGGCCATAAAACTGGGCGACAAGATCGCCATCTTCCGCGCTGGCAAACTGCTGCAGCTGGACCACCCGGACACGCTGCTGGCACACCCGGTGGATGATTTTGTAAGCAACTTCGTCGGCCAGGACAGCACCCTCAAGCGCCTGCTGCTGGTGCGCGCCGAAGACGCTGCCGACAACGCGCCGTCGGTCAGCCCGCAAACGCCGGTCAGCGATGCCTTGGAGCTGCTCGATGAGCATGACCGCCGTTATGTGGTGGTCACCGACGAGCAGAACAAGGCCTTGGGTTATGTGCGCCGTCGCGACATGCACCGCCAGCAGGGCACCTGTGCCGATTTCCTGCGCCCGTTCAACGCCACGGCGTCGCACGACGAGCATTTGCGCATCCTGCTGTCGCGCATGTACGAGTTCAACCGCGCCTGGCTGCCGGTGCTGGATGCCGACCAGGTGTTCCTTGGCGAGGTGACCCAGGAGTCGATTGCTGCTTACCTGAGCTCCGGGCGTTCACGCGGGGCCAAGACCAGCATCGTGTCGCCGGCTGAGGCGGTGGCTTCCTGATAGATAGCCGGGGCCGCTTTGCGCCCCGGACCGATCAAGCCAGGCGCCGGCCAATGCCTGAGCAAACATTTCCACCTGTCGGTAACAAAAAATTTATGCGCGATTTCATGCACGGGCGTCCCACGCACGTGTGGCCATAAATATGAACACTTCAGCCGCTTCAGCCATTCATCGCGCGCCGATCAAAATCGCTCGATCCCCATGTGGCCGGCCTCAACCGCCAACAGGCCAACGACGCGCATTCCACAATTTTTTACGCCCTAAAGAGCGTGGGGAACATCTGCCGGTCACACGAGTCGGTTATTCAAATGCAGAGTGGCCGATCCGCGACGAACACGCTCGGATTACCTGTTGATCTTGCTGTCTTCACGCCCTAAAGTGCGCGCCGAACGTCCATGCTGGAAACGATCCATCCGGCTCAAGTACTGACGACGAGACAGCAAGGTCACCCGCCGCCGCATCCCTAGGCACGGTTGACCTTTTTGCTTTCGGCGACATGCCTTGGGAAGTAGGCGAACCAAAGTGGGGATACGGAGGGCGTTCAGTTTGCAGCCACTTATTCTTTCAGTTTGCCCATGGAGCCCTTGAGCATGTCGATCCAGGTCGAAGACTATTTCGCACGTGACACCTTCCAGAAAATGAAGGCGTTCGCCGACAAGCAAGAAACCCCTTTCGTACTCATCGACACACAGATGATCAGCAAGGCCTATGACGACCTGCGCGCCGGGTTCGAATTCGCCAAGGTGTACTACGCGGTCAAGGCCAACCCGGCTGTCGAAATCATCGACCTGCTCAAAGACAAAGGCTCGAACTTCGACATCGCCTCGATCTACGAGCTGGACAAGGTGATGAACCAAGGCGTCAGCGCCGACCGTATCAGCTACGGCAACACCATCAAGAAGTCCAAGGACATCCGCTACTTCTACGAGAAAGGTGTGCGCCTGTACGCGACCGACTCCGAGGCCGACCTGCGCAACATCGCCAAGGCCGCCCCAGGCTCGAAGGTCTACGTGCGTATCCTGACCGAAGGCTCGACCACCGCCGACTGGCCACTGTCGCGCAAATTCGGCTGCCAGACCGACATGGCCATGGACCTGCTGATCCTCGCCCGTGACCTGGGCCTGGTGCCTTACGGCATCTCCTTCCACGTGGGCTCCCAGCAGCGCGACATCAGTGTCTGGGACGCCGCCATCGCCAAGGTCAAGGTGATCTTCGAGCGCCTGAAGGAAGAAGACGGCATCGTCCTCAAGCTGATCAACATGGGTGGCGGCTTCCCGGCCAACTACATCACCCGTACCAACAGCCTGGAAACCTACGCCGAAGAGATCATTCGCTTCCTGAAAGAAGACTTCGGTGACGACCTGCCGGAAATCATCCTTGAGCCAGGCCGTTCGCTGATCGCCAACGCCGGTATTCTGGTCAGTGAAGTGGTGCTGGTGGCGCGCAAGTCGCGTACCGCCGTCGAGCGTTGGGTGTACACCGACGTGGGCAAGTTCTCCGGCCTGATCGAAACCATGGATGAGTCGATCAAGTTCCCGATCTGGACCGAGAAGAAAGGCGAGATGGAAGAAGTGGTCATCGCCGGCCCGACCTGCGACAGCGCCGACATCATGTACGAGCACTACAAGTACGGCCTGCCGCTGAACCTGGCCATCGGTGACCGCCTGTACTGGCTGTCCACCGGCGCCTACACCACCAGCTACAGCGCCGTAGAGTTCAACGGCTTCCCGCCGCTCAAAGCCTACTACCTGTAAAGGCCTGACGCTCAGCCAGGCTATCGAGGCGCTGCAGTACAGAAACTGAACTGCAGCGCCTTTTTATTCTGTGACAGCGGGTTTGCCCAAGTGCCGGTGAACTTGCCCCCCCGCAGCCCAATTCTCTGCGCGCGCACGTGCTGTCAGCTCTCGACCAGCGCCTCGACTCGCTCGCGGTACAACGCGATTACCGGCGCCAGCCGCGGATCGTTCTGCGAACTCAGGGTTTGGATACTGCTTTGCAGAAAACTCACCGACCCGTTCTCTGCAGCCTGGCGTAGCCAGGTCAATGCCTCGCTCATTTCGCCCTGCTCGATCAGCACCGTGGCATGGCTGAACTGGCCGCGAAAATCACCCGCATTGGCCGAGCGCCGATACCAGCGGCGGGCTTTTTGCGCATCCGCTTCACAGGCAATACCCGCTTCCAGATAGCGGCCCAGCATGTTCATCGAACGGGCGTGCCCGGCGTGCGCGGCACGGGTGTAGCAGGCCAGCGCCTGGGCCTGATCAGGCGGCACGCCACGGCCGGTGGCCAGCAGATTGCCAAGGTTGTACATGCCCCAGTCCAGCTCCGCGTCCGCCGCCTTGGCATATTCGATGGCCGCACCGGTAAGGTCCACCTCCCCGCCCCAGCCGTGTTCAAGGCAACGCCCGAGCATGTTCTGCGCCATGGCGCTGCCGCCCTTGGCCGCGATGGCGAACCAGCGCCGGGCAACACTGGCATCCTGCTCGATACCGCGGCCATCGAGCAGGATCTGCCCCAGCAACAGCTGCGCCTGCACCACGCCCTGCCCCGCCGCCGCCAGAATCGCCTGGGCGGCCTGGCCAGGGCTGTGTTCGAGCATGGCCTGCAGGCCTGCGACATCCACGGCCTGCTCACGACGCAATTGATAGCTCATGGCTCAGACCTCGGCCCAGCGGCGCAGCAGGTTGTGGTAGGTGCCAGTGAGCTGCAGCAACGAGGGGTGGTCCGGCACATCGGCGCCCAATGCGCGGATGGCGTTGTCCATCTCGAACAGCAACGTACGCTGGCCATCGTCGCGGACCAGGCTCTGGGTCCAGAAAAACGCGGCATAGCGCGCCCCGCGGGTGACCGGGTTGACCTTGTGCAGGCTGGTGCCGGGGTACAGCACCAGGTCACCTGCCGCGAGCTTCACCTGTTGCACGCCATAGGTGTCCTGAATCACCAGCTCGCCACCGTCGTAGCTGCCAGGGTCGCTGAGAAACAGTGTCGAAGACAGGTCGGTGCGTACCCGCTCGGGGCTGCCCTTGGGCTGGCGCAGGGCATTATCGATATGGAAATCGAAGTTGCCGCCTTCGCGGTAGCAGTTGACCAACGGCGGATACACCTTGTGCGGCAGCGCCGCCGACATGAACAACGGGTTGCGCCACAGGCGGTCGATCAGTGCCGCGCCCAGCTCTTTGGCAAGCGCGTGGCCCTCGGGTAATTGCAGGTTGTGCTTGGCCTTGGCGGACTGGAAACCAGCGGTGACCTTGCCGTCGGCCCAATCAGCCTGCTCCAGGGCCTGGCGGATACGGCTGATTTCGTCAGCATCGAACAGCCCGGGGATGTGCAGCAGCATGGTGGAGACGCCTGAACGGAAAGGGTGTCAATGATATTGATTCCCTTTTGCGTGGCACAAGCCCCCCTGATCGGTTTGCTTGCCTTGCCACCTTTAACGCTGGTTTGTTTCAGCGCTGAGACAAAGATGTAAAGAATGTAAATTTATAGCGAATGGTAACGAGTCTCAATTGTTACTGACATTCGATTACATTAGCATCCGCCGCCTTGATACCTTGGGGAAGGCCAAAACCATGCGCCACGTGCCAACTGCTGTGAGTTCACCACGCCTGCTCGCCTCTGCCATCGGCGTGGCAATCAGCGCAACCTCCGCCTATGCCGCAGACCCTGCAGCCACCGCCATTACCCTCGACGCCACCAGCATCAATGGCAAGGCCGAGCAGGCCAGCACCGAGTACAAAGTCGAGAAGGCATCGTCGCAGAAGTACACCGCCCCCTTGGTGGATACCCCTCGCTCGGTCACCGTCATCCCGCAACAAGTGATCAAGGACACCAGCGCCCTCAGCCTGCAGGATGCCCTGCGCACCGTGCCGGGTATTACCTTCGGCGCTGGCGAAGGCGGCAACCCGCAAGGGGACCGGCCATTCATTCGCGGCTTTGACGCCCAAGGCGACACCTACCTCGATGGGGTGCGTGACACCGGCGCGCAAACCCGTGAAATCTTCGCCGTCGAATCGGTAGAAGTGGCCAAGGGCCCAAACTCTGCCATTGGCGGTCGAGGCGCTGCCGGCGGCACCATCAACCTGGTGAGCAAGCGCGCGCACCTGGGCAACTCGCTGGACGGCGCCTGGACCTGGGGCAGTGACCAGACCCAGCGCTACACCTTCGATGGCAACTACCAGTTCAGCGACAGCGTGGCCGGGCGCCTGAACCTGATGACCCACGAAAGCAACGTCGCCGGCCGCGACAAAGTCAACTACGACCGCTGGGGCATCGCCCCGTCGCTGGCTTTCGGCCTGGGCACGCCTACACGGGTCAACCTCGATTACTACCACCTCGAAAGCGACGACCTGCCCGACTCCGGCGTGCCCTACACCGTGCCTGCCGGCGGCACCGGCAACCGCACCTCGGCCAACCCGAGCAAGCCGTACGCCGGCGGCGACAGCAGCAACTTCTATGGTCTGACCAGCCGCGACTTCCGCAAGAGCCGGGTCGACATCGCAACCTTTGCCATCGAACACGACCTGAGCGACACGCTGACCATCAAGAACACCCTGCGCCACGGCAACAGCATGCAGGACTACATCCTGACCCAGCCCGACGACAGCAAGGGCAACGTCAGCAATGGCACCGTCTGGCGCCGCGCCAACACCCGTGTCGGCAACACCGCGACCACCACCAACCAGACCGACCTGTTCGGCGAGTTCTACCTGGGCGGGCTGAAAAACAGTTTCTCCACCGGCATCGAACTGAGCCGCGAGCAGAGCCAGCGCTCCACCTACAACGTCAACACCGACACCACGCCCGGCACCCCCGGCAACTCCAGCAGTACCTGCCCGCCAGGCTCCGTCGGCCAGGGCAGCGGCTACAACTGCACCTCGCTGGGCAACCCGAACCCGGACGATCCGTGGAACGGCGCCATCTCGCGCAACTACGCAGGCACCACCACGCGTAGCAACACCGCCGCGATCTACGTGTTCGACACCCTCGAACTGACCCCGCAGTGGTTGCTGAACATGGGCCTGCGCTATGACCATTTCGACACCGAGTACCGTGGTTACAACGCCGACGGCTCGACAACGGTCAACAGCCGGGGCGTAGCAGCCAAGGGCGAGGACACCAGCGAGTTCGTCACCGGCCAGTTGGGCCTGGTGTGGAAGCCGGCAGACAACGGCAGTGTCTATGTTTCCTACGCCACCTCCGCCACGCCGCCAGGCGCTCTGCTCGGCGAAGGCATGGAAGGCAACCCGCTGGGCGGCACCACCGACCGCCCCGGCAACCTGCTGAGCAGCGACATGCAGCCGGAAGAGACCACCAACTACGAAATTGGCACCAAGTGGGATGTGTTCGACGAGCGTCTGTCCCTGACCGCCGCGCTGTTCCGCACCGAAAAAGAAAACGCCCGCGTGCAAGTGGGCACCACCACGTACGAAAACGTCGGGGAAACCCGTGTGCAGGGCATTGAGCTATCGGCCAGCGGCAAACTGACCGAAAAATGGCAGGTGTTCGCCGGCTACACCTACCTGCAAGCGCGCCAGATCGACGGCGGGCCATTGGGCAAGGCCAATGACGGCAACCAGTTGCCAAATACGCCGAACAACAGCGCAAGCCTGTGGACCACCTACCAGCTCACGCCGAAACTGACCATTGGCGGCGGCGCCTTCTATGTCGACGATGTGTTCGGCAACGTTGCCAACACCACCATGGTCGACAGCTACGTGCGCTACGACGCCATGGCCGCCTACAAGTTGACCAAGAACATCAACCTGCAGTTGAACGTGCAGAACCTCACCGACGAGGTGTACTACGACAAGGCATTTTCCACCCACTTCGCCAACCAGGCAGCCGGGCGCACCGCGTTGCTGACCACCAGCGTGCACTTCTGAGCCCAGCCGCGCGATAACACCGCCGCCCCGTTCATCAGTGAACGGGGCGTTCGCGTATCAGGGCATAATGCACGCCGCACAACAGCCGGCCCGTAATACAAGGTAACGATCGTGGTGAAGAAGACACTGTTCCAGCTGCACTGGTTGTTTGGCATCAGCGCCGGGCTGGTGCTGGCCGTGATGGGGATCACCGGCGCGCTGTATTCGTTCCAGGACGAACTGCTGCGTGCCTTCAACGCCGATGTGCTGAAGGTCGAAGTCCGCGCTGAAGGCGTGCTGCCGCCAGCCGAGCTGGTACGCCGGGTCGAGGCCGAGCAAGGCGACAAGGTGGCCATGCTGTGGGTCGATGTGCGCGAAGGCAACGCAGCGCGGGTCTTCTTCACCCCGCCGCCTGGCGAACGCCGTGGCCAGCTGCGCTATGCCGCCCCCTACACGGGCGAACTCAAGGGTGACGCCAGCGGCCAAGGCTTCTTCAACCTGATGCTGGACCTGCACCGGTTCCTGGCCATGGGCGAAACTGGCCGGCAGATCACCGGCGCCTGCACCCTGATGCTGATCTTCTTCTGCCTGTCCGGCCTGTATCTGCGCTGGCCGCGCAAGGCATTGAACTGGCGTACCTGGCTGACCCTGGACTGGGCCAAGAAAGGCCGCGCCTTCAATTGGGACCTGCACGCCGTGTTCGGCACCTGGTGCCTGCTGTTCTACCTGCTGTTTGCGCTGACCGGGCTGTCCTGGTCGTATCAATGGTACAGCTCGGGACTCAACGCGCTGTTGGCCGACGCCCCTGCTGGCGGTCAACAGAAACGCGGCGAAGGCCGTGGTGGCCGGCATGGCCCGCCCAAGGCCGACAAAAATGCGCCGCCGCTGCAGGTCGATTACGACGCCATCTGGGCCAACCTCAAGCAAGCGGCAGGCCCCAAGCTTGCCATGTACAACCTGCGCCTGCCGCCGGCAGGTGGGCAAACAGCCAACCTGTTCTACCTGCAGGAAGACGCCGCGCACCCACGCGCCTTCAATACCTTGGTGCTCGACCCGGCCACCGGCCAGGTCAAAAGCCACCAGCGTTACACCGAAAAATCATTCAAGGCGCAGTTGCTGCAAAGCATCTATGCCTTGCACGTGGGCTCTTACTTCGGCCTGCCGGGGCGGATCATCCTCACTGCCGCAAGCCTGACCATGCCGTTGTTCTTCGTCACCGGCTGGCTGCTGTACCTCGACCGCCGCCGCAAAAAACGCCAGGTCCGCGTTGCCCGGGGTGCGGTGGACAAAGCCTGCGACAGCGGCGACAGCTGGCTGATCGGTTTTGCCAGCCAAAGCGGCTTTGCCGAGCAACTGGCCTGGCAGAGCGCCGGCCAGCTCCAGGCCGCAGGGCTGCCGGTACAGGTGCGCGCGCTTGGCGAACTGGGCGAGCCCGAGCTGCGCCAGGCAAGGCGTGCGCTGTTTGTGGTCAGTACCTTCGGCGATGGCGAGGCGCCCGACAGCGCCCGCGCCTTCGAGCGCAAGGTCATCGGCCAGCCTTGGGCCCTGGCCCATCTGAACTACGCCGTACTGGCCCTGGGCGACCGCCAGTACCCGCACTTCTGCGGCTTCGCCCGCCGTTTGCAGGCCTGGCTCGGCGAGCGCGGTGCCAGCAGCGCGTTCAGCCCGGTGGAGGTCGACAACGCCGACCCCGCCGCGCTGCAACGCTGGCAGCAAGCGCTGGCGCAATTGACCGGCGCGCAGCCGGTCAGCGCCTGGCAGCCACCCAGTTTTGGCAACTGGCGCCTGGTACGCCGGACGCTGCTGAACCCGGGCAGCCAGGGCGCGCCGGTTTATTTGCTGGGGCTTGAACCCGAGGTTGCCGCCAGTTGGGAGGCCGGTGATCTGGTGGAGATCCTGCCGCGTAATAGCCAGGCCCGGGTCGAGGCGTTGCTCAATGGCTTGGGGCTGGATGCGCAGGCCCAGGTGCAACTCGACGGCCTGAACGAAACCCTCGGTCAAGCCTTGGCTAGCCGCCAGCTACCGGCCAGCCGCGAGCACCTGGTCGGCTTGCACGCCCAGGCGCTGGTAGATGCGCTTATCCCCCTGGGCACCCGCGAATACTCCATCGCCTCCATCGCAAGCGACGGTGTGCTGGAGCTGATTGTGCGCCAGGAGCGCCATCCTGATGGCAGCCTTGGCCTGGGTTCGGGTTGGCTGACGGCCTACTTGCCAGTCGAAGCCAGCGTCAGCCTGCGCCTGCGCCGCAACAGCGGTTTCCACTTGCCACAAGGCAGCGCGCCGCTGGTACTGATTGGCAACGGCACCGGGCTTGCCGGCCTGCGCAGCCTGATAAAGGCGCGGGTCGCTGCGGGCGAGCAGCGCAACTGGCTGTTGTTCGGTGAACGCAACCGCGCCCACGACCTGCTGTGCGGCGAGGAGCTGCAGCACTGGCTGGCCAAGGGCGAACTGGCACGCCTGGACCTTGCGTTCTCGCGGGACCAGGCTGAAAAAGTCTATGTACAGGATGTACTGTTGCAGCAGGCAGCAGAACTCAAGCGTTGGGTCGATGAGGGTGCATTCATCTACGTCTGCGGCAGCCTGCACGGCATGGCCGCCGGCGTCGACGCAGCCCTGCATGGCATGCTTGGCGAGATGCAGGTGCAGCAGTTGATCGAGGACGGGCGTTATCGGCGGGATGTGTACTGACCGTCGAGGGCATCGCGGGGCAAGCCCGCTCCCACGCTGCCCAGTTCTCTGCGCGAAAGCGCAGCCCGGAAGGGCTGGGTGATCTCCCACGCCGGGCCTGGCGTGGGAGATTCTGGTTCTGCGCAGAACCGAAGCGACCAAACGTGAGAGCTGGCTTGCCCCGCGATTGGCCCTCAGTGCAACTCGAAACTATCTGCGTCCATGTGTGCCGGGAACCGGGTGCGGTAGCTGGCAAGCTCTGCGGCACTCAACACCACGGTGAACACCCCATCGGCCTCCCCCGCGCTCAGCAGGCTCTCGCCCTGGAAGTCCAGCACCTGGCTGTCGCCAGAATAGGCAAACCCCTTGCCGTCCGTACCCACCCGATTGACCGCTGCCACATAGCACAGGTTTTCGATGCCCCGCGCCGGTAGCAGGCGGTTCCAGTGCAGGCGCCGCGCTGCCGGCCAGTTGGCGGTGTACAGCAGCAGGTCGGTGTCCTGGGCATCACGGCTCCACACCGGGAAGCGCAGGTCGTAGCAGATCAGCGGGCGAACCCGCCACCCCTTGAGCTCGAACTGCATCTGACGCTCACCGGGGGTGTAGTGCTTGTGCTCACCGGCCATGCGGAACAGGTGGCGCTTGTCGTAATGCAGAATCTCGCCGTCCGGGCGCGCCCAGAGCAGGCGGTTGCGGTGGCTGCCATCTGCGGCTTGGATGATCACGCTGCCGGTAATCACCGCCCCGGCCTTCTTCGCCTGGGCCTTGAGCCATTTGTAGGTGGGGCCGTTTTCCGGCTCGGCGAGGCGTTCGGACTCCATCGAAAAACCGGTGGTGAACATCTCCGGCAGCACCACCAGGTCCACGTCGCCCGCCTGGCCGATCAGTTCTTCGAAGTGGGCGTAGTTGGCCTCGCGGTCCTGCCAGGCCAGGCTGGTCTGCACCAGCGCGACTTTGAGGTCAGGCAATGTACTCAGATCGCGCATAGTCGTTGCGCTGCCTGTTGCAGCGTCTCCTCACGTTTGGCAAAGCACAGGCGCACCAGGCGCTGTTCGGGGATGGGTTGCTGGTAGAACACCGACACCGGAATGCTCGCAACGCCATGCTCGCGGGTCAGCCACACGGCCATATCGACGTCGTTCAGGTCGGGCCGAATATGCGAATAGTCCACCAGCTGGAAATACGTGCCCGGTGTCGGCGTGAAGCTGAAACGCGAGCCCTGCAGCAGGTTGCAGAACAGATCGCGTTTGGCCTGATAGAAGCCCGGCAACTCGTCGATGTGCTCAGGGTGCTCGGCCATGAAATCGGCCAGGGCGCACTGCAACGGCGTAACGCAGCAGAAGTTGACGTACTGGTGCACCTTGCGCAGTTCTGCGCTCAGCGCAGGCGGCGCAATCACGTAGCCGGTTTTCCAGCCGGTCACGTGGTAGGTCTTGCCAAACGAACTGATCACGAACGCCTTCCGGTACAACTGCGGGTGAGCCAGCACGCTGGCATGGCGTACGCCGTCGTAAATCAGGTGCTCGTAAACCTCGTCGCTGAGCAGGTAAATATCACGCTCAGCAATCAGCGCGGCCAGTTGGTCGAGGTCGGCCCGGCTGACCAGCGCACCGCTGGGGTTGTGCGGCGAGTTAAGCACGACCATGCGCGTACGCGGGCTGAGTGCGTCGCTGAACCTCTGCCAGTCGATACCGAAGCTGCCGTCCGCCAACGGCACATGCACGCAGCGCCCACCGGCCAGTTCCACCGCCGGTTCGTAGCTGTCGTAGCAAGGGTCGAAGACAATCACCTCATCGCCTGGGTGGATCACCGCCTGAATGGCGCAGAAGATCGCTTCGGTAGCGCCTGGGGTGATAGTTACCTCGTGGTCGGCATCAACGCCAACCCCGTACAGCCGCGCAACCTTGGCCGCTACCTGCTGACGCAGGGCCGGCAGCCCGGTCATGGGGGCGTATTGGTTGTGCCCGGCCGCCACGTGCCGGCCGACCGCATCCAGTAACGCCTGGGGGCCGTTGAAATCGGGGAAGCCTTGGGAAAGGTTGAGCGCACCGGTCTGCACAGCCAGTTGCGACATGGTGGTGAAGATGGTCGTGCCGACGTTCGGCAGTTTGCTGCGGATCATGGGGCCCTCTTTCCCGGGGATTGAGGGGTATAAGCTACTCGCTTGGCGCTTCTGGCTACAAGAAAAAGCGCTCGGAATTAGCGCCTGATTTGCCCTGCACGTCGTCGGCATTGCGCGTAGTCAATACCAAAGTGCTTGGCATCATCGCTTAAGCCGGCTGAGGCAACCGCGATGCGAAAATGCCGATCTGGCCAGGCGATTGACCGCTATCTAATTTGATAGTCCTCATCAAAGATGCTGCTTCGACCGGAATACTGGCAATACGATGCAATAGCACGCCACTACTTTTTCTCGCTTTTCTTGTTTTTCTTACGTAGCCGTGTATAAAAATTTCCGCTGGACCTCATTGACGCTGCGCGCGTGGCAACGTCCGGGGGCTTTGATTGCACGGCTCTAGCCATCCCCTCTTGGGAAGAAATCTTGGCTCTCAAATCTTGAAGCCGGCCTATAGCCATAGTCTCTTCGCGCATATATTCATCCAGTAAGTTAGCTCCAGCAGTCCCCTGCGGACTCAACCCGCCACCGCTCATTTCGATACTATTTAGCTCCGCGATGAATGTTAGCTTTGGCCGCGCGCTAGCCCGTACACTCTGTAACGCCTCTGTATATTGATCGGCGTGCCCCTTAAGTAGGTCAAGCGTCAAGCCTTTCGATTTTAATACCCCCCCCAGCCCTGCCTTAATTGAACTTGTTTCTTTAATCGCACCACTCAAGACATTCAAATTCCCTTGAACGTATTCAGGGATCTTCGCAATGGCACGGGCTGCTTGAAGAGTCGGACCAGGAAGATTGCCACCCTTAGAAATAATGGTTTGCATCTGATGACGATGGATATACCTTGATAAGGGTGTATGGCCAGTAGGATCAAGCCTGTTTACAGGGTCTCCATCACAATAGCCATACACGTTCCCCACTACAAATGCACCATAGCTATCAGGTGAAATAAAGCGCATCAGCGAAGGGCTGTAAACCCGATTGCCGTTACCCAACAAGTACGCCTCAAGCCCACCCATCAATAACTCACCATTGAACCCTAGCGAGGCGGCAGGGAGCGAGTCGAAGAACCGATGCCCATAAGGCGTATAGCTTGCAGCTGCGACGCCCGGCGCAGCCTCTAAGGCTGCGACACTCGCGGCAACCGTCCCACCTTCTTCACAAGCAAGTAATAACGGCGCTGCAAGGTCTTCTCGATGCTCGGAAATCGCGCTTGCGTTTGAACGCATGTAGGAGATGCCTTTACCAGGCGCCAGCAAATTGGCTAGCTGATTCCCCAGATAGAAAAAAACTGTCGAGCATTTAGCTGCCATCACCTGTGACCCCGCCAGTGAGCAGAAAACGAGTGATCGTTCTTAACCAACATCCAAGATCAAGACGATGTTGACGTTGGTCAGGCAGCCACAAGATGTACCTTGAAAGAGGGAGGGCGCAACTAACAGTTTTACTAGGTAGGGGCTTGGGCTAGCAGAGGCACCCTTGCTCGGCGATGGCACCGGCTCTGGCATCGTGCTGCACGATCATGGAGGCAAGCTACAAGAAAAAGCGCTCGGGATGAGCGTCGGCTCTTTCTTGCAGCTTGCAGCTTGCAGCCTCAGCGCTTGTCGCGGCGCTTCTTCTCGGCTTTCTTGTGGTGCGACATCAAACGGCGCTTCTTGTTGACCTGGCGGTCGGTGAGGGTGTTCTTGTTGCCCTCGTACGGGTTCTCACCGCCTTTGTATTCGATGCGGATCGGCGTACCGACCAGCTTGAGTACGCGGCGGTAGGTGTTTTCCAGGTAACGCGAGTACGACTTCGGCACTTTCTCGGTCTGGTTGCCGTGAATCACGATCAGCGGCGGGTTGGCGCCACCCAGGTGAGCGTAGCGCAGCTTGATGCGACGGCCGTTCACCAGCGGCGGCTGGTGCTCGCTGACGGCGTCTTCGAGGATCTGCGTCAGGCGGCTGGTCGGCCAGCGGGTAACCGCCGACTTGAACGCAGCCTGCACCGACTTGTACAGGTTGCCCACGCCGGTGCCGTGCAAGGCCGAAATGAAGTGGATGTCGGCAAAGTCGACGAAGAACAGCCGGCGCTCAAGCTCGGTCTTGACGTAGTCGCGCTCGCCCGACTCCATGCCGTCCCACTTGTTCAGCGCGATCACGATGGCGCGCCCCGCCTCCAGGGCAAAGCCCAGCAGGTTGAGGTCGTGGTCGACCACGCCTTCGCGGGCGTCCATCACGAAGATCACCACGTTGGCGTCTTTGATCGCCTGCAGGGTCTTCACCACCGAGAACTTTTCGACTTCCTCGTGGATCTTGCCGCGCTTGCGCACGCCTGCGGTGTCGATGAAGGTGTACTTGTCACCATCACGCTCGAACGGGATGTAGATACTGTCGCGGGTCGTCCCCGGCTCGTCGTAGACCACCACGCGCTCTTCACCCAGCATGCGGTTGACCAGCGTCGACTTGCCCACGTTCGGGCGGCCGATGATGGCGATCTTGATGCCATCTTTTTCGCTTGGGCCAGGAATACGAACAGCTTCTTCGCCTTCGGCGACTTCCATGGCCAGCGCGTCGTCTTCGGCGTCACGCGGGATATGGCCGAGCACCGATTCCATCAGGGCGTTGATGCCACGGCCTTGGGAGCCGGCCACCGGAATGGCGTTGCCCATGCCCAGCGGCGAGAACTCGGCGCGGGCGATGTCCGGGTCGATGTTGTCGATTTTGTTGGCAACCAGAATGGCCGACTTGTTGCGCTTGCGCAGGTGGTCGGCAATCATCTGGTCAGCAGCGGTCATGCCGGCACGGGCATCGACCAGAAATAGCACATAGTCGGCTTCTTCGATGGCCATCAGCGATTGCTCGGCCATCTTCTCGTCCATGCCCACTTCGTCACCGGTGATACCACCGGTGTCGACCAGGATGAACGAACGACCCTGCCAACTGGCATCGCCGTACTGGCGGTCACGGGTCAAACCCGACAGGTCACCGACGATGGCATCGCGGGTCTTGGTCAGGCGGTTGAACATGGTGGATTTGCCGACATTGGGCCGGCCCACCAGGGCGATTACGGGAACCATGCGGCTCTCCACTCTTGAATTCTTGAAAATGCAAAGGCCGCTGCAAAGCAGCGGCCGGAGTTCGGGCGGCGCATCATGCACCGCGGCTCAAGCCCGCAAGCGAGCTCAAGCATAGCTTCAGCGGATGGTCAGCGCCTCGAGCTTGCCGCTGTTGCCATAGACATAGATGGTGTCGCCGACCACAAGTGGGCGGGCGCGCAGGCCATCGCTGTCGATACGCTCACGGCCGACAAAGCGGCCATCGACTTGGCTCAGCAGGTGCAGGTAACCCTCGAAGTCACCCACCGCTACGTAGCTTGAGAACACTTCCGGCGCGGTCAGCTGGCGGCGCGCCATGCTGTCGTTGCTCCACAGCGCGCTGGAAGAACGCTCATCGACACCTTCCACGGTGCCCGAAGCCAGGCTCACGTAGACGTTGCCAAAGCCCTGTGCGACACCGACATAGCTGGAGGCATCGCGCTGCCACAGCACACGCCCGCTTTCCAGCTCCAGGCCCGCTACGCGGCCCTGATAGGTGCTGACGTACAAGGTACCGCCCGACAGCAGCAAGCCACCGTCGATATCGACCACGCGGTCCAGCTCCGAACGGCCCTGTGGAATGGCCACGCGGCTTTCCCACACCGGCACGCCGTTGCTGATATCCACAGCCACCACTTTACCGGTGGACAGGCCGGCAACGGCCAGCTGGTTGGTCACGATGGGGGCACCGGTACCACGCAGGGTCAGCACCGCAGGGGTGCTTTCGTAGATCCAGCGACGGTCGCCAGTTGCAGCGTCCAGGCCGATCAGACGGTCGTCCTGGGTCTGCACGACCACCACGTCGCCGTTGTTGGCAGGCGGTGCCAGCACTTCGCTGGTCACCCGCGAACGCCAGCGCTCTTCACCGGTGCTGGAGTCGAGGGCGACCACTTCACCTTTGAGGGTGCCGACCATGACCAGGCCGTAACCTACGCCGACGGCGCCGGATACTGGCAGATCGAGGTCCTTCTTCCAGGCCACGTCGCCGTTGTTACGGTCGAGGGCGAACACCTTGCCGTTGACGTCAGCGGCGTAGATGCGGTCGTTTTCGATGGCGGGCACCAGGGTGTTGTACGTCTCACCCTGGCCGTCACCGATCGAACGGCTCCACTGCTTCTTCAGCACCACTTCCTCGGTGAACTTGGTCAGTTCGGCCGGGGGCAGTTCCTTCTTGCTGTTGCTGCTGCAACCTGCGGCCAGTACGGCGAGGGTGAGCACAGCTGCTTGTTTCCAACCCTTCACTTCAGGCGTCCCCTTTGGCCAGGTCATCCAGCTTCAGTTGCAGGCCACCGATCGCGGCGTCGTCAGACAGTGCGGCCTTGGCTTTCTCGTAGGCACTGTGTGCGTCATCGGCACGGCCCAGTTGTACCAGCAAATCGCCCTTGAGCTCCTCGCGGCTGGCCTGGAACGCCTTGTCGGTGTCGCCATCAAGCAGTTTCAGCGCGTCCTCGGCCTTGTCCTGCGCGGCGAGCACACGGGCCAGGCGCTGGCGCGAAATTTCGCCGAGGGTCGCATCGGCGGGTTTGTCCAGCACCGACTTGAGCTCGGCAGCGGCGTCATCGAGCTTGCCGCTGTCGACCGCGACCTTGGCCACGAACAGGCTGCCGTATTGGGCATAGGCGGTGCCGCCGAACTCGCTCTTGAGCTTGCCCGACAGTTCTGCAACCTTGCCGGCGTCCGGCTCGCCACTTGGGGTCAGCGAGGTTTCCAGCAGCGCCTGGTACAGCGCGGAGGCGCCCTGGGACTGGTTGTTCTGGTACTTGTGCCAGGTCTGCCAGCCCATCACTACCACGCCAGCCAGCAAGGCACCGGTCAGCAACGGCTTGCCGTTGCGGTTCCACCAGTCCTTTACGCCTGCCAGATCATCATCATCGGTACTCGACACCCCAATACTCCTTTTCGCCTATTCGTTGTTGAACCGCGTTACGCCTGGGCGATCGCGGTTTCCAGGTGCTCGGCAAGAGCATCCCAGGCAATGTTCTGTTGTTCGCCCTGGCCGCGCAGGGGCTTGACGCCGATTTGCTGCTTAGCGAGCTCGTCGTCGCCCAAAATCAGCGCGAACAGCGCGCCGCTCTTGTCGGCTTTCTTGAACTGGTTCTTGAAGTTGCCGCCGCCGGCGTTGACCGCCAGGCGCAGGTGCGGCAGACGATCACGCAGTTGCTCGCTGAGCTTCAGGCCAGCCAGCTCTGCCTGCTCGCCAAAGGCGCACAGGTAAACGTCGAGGGTCCGGCTGATCGACTCAGGCACTTTGCCCAGGGTTTCGATCAGCAGCAGCAGGCGTTCGATACCCATGGCAAAGCCAACGCCGGTGGTCGGCTTGCCGCCCATCTGCTCGACCAGGCCATCGTAGCGGCCACCGGCGCAGACCGTGCCCTGGGCGCCGAGCCTGTCGGTGACCCATTCGAATACGGTCTTGCTGTAGTAGTCCAGGCCACGCACCAGCTTGGTGTTGATCACGAACGGAATGCCGGCTGCATCCAGGCGGGCCTTCAAGCCGTCGAAGTGCACGCGGGACTCTTCGTCCAGGTACTCTTCAAGCTTGGGCGCGCCCACCAGGGCGGCCTGGGTGGCTTCGTTCTTGCTGTCGAGAATGCGCAGCGGGTTGCTCTGCAAGCGGCGCTTGCTGTCTTCGTCCAACTGATCGATACGCCCGGACAGGAACTCGACCAGCGCCTCACGGTAGCGCGCGCGGGCTTCGCTGGTGCCCAGGCTGTTGAGCTCCAGGGTCACAGCGTCCTGGATACCCAGCGACGCCCACAGGCGCCAAGTGAGCATGATCAGTTCGGCATCGATATCGGGGCCTGCCAGGTTGAACACCTCGACACCGATCTGGTGGAACTGGCGATAGCGCCCCAGCTGCGGGCGCTCGTGGCGGAACATCGGGCCGACGTACCAGAGCTTCTGTACCTGGCCATTACCGATGATGCCGTGCTCGAGCACAGCGCGCACGCACGCAGCGGTGCCTTCAGGGCGCAAGGTCAGCGAGTCCTTGTTGTCCTGGAAGGTGTACATCTCTTTTTCGACGATGTCGGTCACTTCACCGATGGAGCGCTTGAACAGCTCGGTGAACTCGACGATCGGCGTGCGGATCTGGCTGTAGCCGTAGCTGTCCAGCAGGCCGGCCACGGTGCCCTCGAAGTAGCGCCACAGCGGCGACTGCTCGGGCAGGATGTCGTTCATGCCACGAATGGCTTGCAGCGATTTGCTCACGAAAAGTCCTTACGAATCTGTGTGTCAGCCGCGGGCGATCAGTGCCGCGTCGGCCTCGACCTTCTCGGCCGCTTTCTGGCGAATCAGCTTTTCCAGCTCATCCACCAGGTTGTCGTTGTTCAGTTTTTGCGCAGGTTTGCCATCGATGTACACCAGGTTCGGCGTACCGCCAGTCAGCCCGACATGGGCTTCCTTGGCCTCGCCGGGGCCATTGACCACACACCCGATCACCGCCACGTCCAGCGGCACCAACAGGTCTTCCAGACGCCCTTCGAGGTCGTTCATGGTCTTGACCACATCGAAGTTCTGCCGCGAGCAGCTCGGGCAGGCGATAAAGTTGATGCCCCGCGAGCGCAGGCGCAGCGATTTGAGGATGTCGTAACCGACTTTCACTTCTTCGACAGGGTCTGCGGCCAGGGAAATACGGATGGTGTCACCGATACCTTCGGCCAGCAGCATACCGAGGCCCACGGCAGATTTCACCGTGCCTGAGCGCAGGCCGCCGGCTTCGGTGATGCCCAGGTGCAGCGGTTGGACGATCTGGCGGGCCAACAGACGGTAGGCTTCGACGGCCATGAACACATCCGAGGCCTTGACGCTGACCTTGAAATCCTGGAAATCCAGGCGGTCGAGGTGCTCGACGTGACGCAGCGCCGATTCGACCAGCGCCTGGGGCGTAGGCTCGCCGTACTTCTTCTGCAGGTCCTTTTCCAGCGAGCCTGCGTTGACCCCGATACGGATCGGGATACCACGGTCGCGGGCAGCATCGACCACCGCGCGCACACGGTCTTCACGGCCAATGTTGCCGGGGTTGATGCGCAGGCAATCGACGCCAAGCTCAGCCACACGCAGGGCGATCTTGTAGTCGAAGTGAATATCAGCGACCAGCGGCACGCTGACCAGTTGCTTGATCTTGCCGAAGGCTTCGGCGGCGTCCATGTCGGGCACCGAAACCCGCACGATATCGACACCGGCATCGACCAGGCGCTGGATCTGCCCGACCGTGGCCGCCACATCGTTGGTATCGGTGTTGGTCATGCTCTGCACCGCGATGGGGGCATCGCCGCCCACCGGCACATTGCCGACCCAGATTTTGCGGGATTCGCGCCGTTTGATCGGAGATTCGCCGTGCATGACTTACTGTCCCAACTTCAGGCGAGCGGTCTCGCCACTGGTGAACGGGGCGACATCGACCGCCTGGCCGTTATAGCTCACCTGGGCGCCACGGGCGAAGCCCAGGCGTACCGCGAACGGTGGCTGGCCGGTCAACTCCAGGCTGTCGCCCTTGCGCTTGATGGCACTGAACAGCACCTTGCCGTTGCCATCGGAAACTTGCGTCCAGCAGTCGGCAACATACTGGATGTGCACCTTGGCGCTGCCTGCAGCGGCTGCAGCAGGCTCAACGGCCGGTGCGGTGGCTGCAACGGCAGGCGCCGCAGCGGGAGCAGCGGGTGTAGGCGCGGTGACTGGCGGGGTAACGACCACAGGCTGGGCCGGGGTGCTTTCGGCAGCCGGGGCTTGCTCGGTGGCAGCGGGCGCAGCCTCGCTGGTGGCAGGCTCCAGCGGCAACACCTGGGTTTGAGGTTGTTGCGCCTCGCTGACGGCCTGGTCTTCAGGCTCGTCCAGCGGGTGAATCTGGGTAGTGCCGTCGGCGCTTTCGACTTCGACGTGCTCCAGGGCAATCTTGGCCAGGTCCTTGCCGCGCAGGCTGCCCTGGTCCTGCCACCAGACGAAGCCCCCGCCGACCACTGCAACCAGCAGCAGCAGGCTGACCACCCGCAGGATGTTATGCGACATGCGCACCGGTTCTTCGATACGGCCAAGGGCATGTACATCGCTGCCCTGGGCGTGGCTGCCGGTGAACTGGTCGAAAGCGGCCACGAGCGGCGCCTGGTCCATATCCATCAGTTTGGCGTAGGCACGGATATAACCACGGGCAAAGGTGTGCCCCGGCAGTTTGTCGAAGGCACCGGTTTCAAGGTTATTCAGCGAAGAAACCGTAAGGTTGAGCCGTTTTGCGACCTCAGCCTGGCTCCAGTCCCGCTGTTCGCGGGCCTGACGCAAGACGTCACCGGGGTTGTGGCGAGGCGCTGCTGCTACTTCGGTGTGCGCGGCTTTCATCGTTGCTCCGACAGGTATTGCTGATATTCCGGCGTACCGGGATAAAGTCGTTGTAATTGCTGGCCCAATTGGGCAGCGGTGCCCTGCTGGTCAAGGGCGCTGGCCAGGCGAACGCCCAGCAGCAGGCTACGGGCATTCTGGTCGCTCAGCTGGCTGAAACGATCGTAGTAATCCCGCGCCGGCACATAATGCCTGTTTTCGTAGGACAACTCAGCCATTTCAAGCAACGCACGGGGTTGCCGCTGATTGAGCCGAAGCGCCTTTTCAAGATACGCATGGGCCTGTTCGGCCTCACCAAGCCTGCGTGCCGTCAGGCCAAGGTTCTCGTAGACCCGGGAGCGCTCAGGATACAGGGTATCGGCCGCTGCCTGACGAAACATTGCCTGGGCATCGGCAAAACGGCCTTGAGCATATAGGAAACTGCCGAAGTTGTTGCGGATTCGCGTATCGGCAGGCAGCACCGCCAGGGCTTTTTCGAAGTGCTGCAGCGCCAATTGCGGCTCGCCCTCGGCCTGGAACACCAGGGCCAACGCCGCGTGGGCATCGGCATCGCTGCTGTTCAGGGCCAGCGCCTGGCTCAACGGTGCCTTGGCTTGCCCGGCCAGACCCTGCTGCAAATAGCCCAGCCCCAACTGCACATACGCCCTGCCCGCCTCTTCACGCCCTTGCCGAGTGGCAAGCGGATCGCCCGCACCGCCCGAAACGCAGCCGGCCAGCAACGCAAGCATGAGGATCGACAGCGCGGCGCGCAGGGTCATGGCTACAGGGCTCGTCAGAGGCGCGGTGCGCTGTCTTGCGGCTCGTCGCTGGCAAGCTGACGCACGGCGATATAGCGCTCGCTGCGGCGGGTGCGGTCATTGACCTGCCCGACCAGCTGGCCACAGGCGGCGTCGATGTCTTCGCCACGGGTGGTGCGGGTGGTGACGTTGAAGCCACCGTGGTGCAGCAGGTCCTGGAAGCGACGAATGGCGTTGTTGCTCGGCCGCTCGTAGCCCGAATGCGGGAACGGGTTGAACGGGATCAGGTTGATCTTGCACGGGACATCGCGCAGCAACTCGATCATTTGCGCAGCATGCTCAGGCTGGTCGTTGACGTCCTTGAGCAGGGTGTACTCGACGGTCAGGACGCGCTTGCCGCCGAGGGTTGCCATATAGCCCATGCACGACTCGAGCAGCACCTTGAGCGGGTACTTCTTGTTGATCGGTACCAGCTGGTTGCGCAGTTCGTCGTTGGGTGCGTGCAGCGACAGTGCCAGGGACACGTCGATATGCTTGGCCAGTTCGTCGATCATTGGCACTACACCCGAGGTGGAGAGCGTGACGCGACGTTTGGAAATGCCGTACCCGAGGTCATCCATCATGATTTTCATGGCGGCGATGACGTTATCGAAGTTCAGCAGAGGCTCGCCCATACCCATCATGACCACGTTGGTAATAGCGCGGTCGACTTTGGCAGGGACGGTCCCGAAGGATTTGTTGGCAAGCCACACCTGGCCGATGACTTCAGCGGCGGTGAGGTTGCTGTTGAAGCCTTGCTTGCCGGTGGAGCAGAAACTGCAGTCCAGGGCGCAGCCGGCTTGCGACGAGACGCAGAGCGTACCGCGGTCGTCGGTGGGGATGTAGACGGTTTCGACGCAGCTGCCGGAGGCAACGCGGATGACCCATTTACGGGTACCGTCTGCGGAAATGTCTTCGCTGACCACTTCCGGGGGGCGAATCTCGGCAACGGCCTCGAGCTTTTCGCGCAAGACCTTGCCTACGTTGGTCATGGCAGAGAAATCTGACACGCCAAAATGGTGAATCCATTTCATCACCTGGCCGGCACGGAAGCGTTTCTCCCCGATCGAGTCGAAGAACTGTTCCATTTCCGGCTGGGTCAGGCCCAACAGGTTGATTTTGCCAGTAGATGTCGTCATGGATTCACCCTCACCCGTAAGCTTTCGCTTAGCGAGTGGTTACCTCGGTAGCTGCGAAGAAGTAAGCGATTTCGCGAGCAGCAGCGGCTTCGGAGTCCGAACCGTGAACGGCGTTGGCGTCGATGGACTCGGCGAAGTCAGCACGGATGGTGCCGGCAGCAGCTTCTTTAGGGTTGGTAGCGCCCATCAGCTCGCGGTTGCGGGCAATGGCGTTCTCGCCTTCCAGAACCTGAACGACAACCGGACCGGAAGTCATGAAGGCAACCAGCTCACCGAAGAAGCCACGAGCGCTGTGCTCGGCGTAGAAGCCTTCGGCTTCGGCTTTGGACAGTTGCTTCATTTTCGAAGCAACGATTTTCAGGCCGGCTTCTTCAAAGCGGGAAGTGATCTTGCCGATGACGTTTTTGGCAACTGCGTCAGGCTTGATGATCGAGAAAGTACGTTGAACAGCCATGGAAAACTCCAGAAATATTAGTGTTACGAAAAATTAAACCCGCGAATTATACGCGGGTTCCAGGGGATTGCCTAACCTGCAGCGTGCGCTTAGTCGGCTTCGTCAATCCAGGCCGCCTGGATGGCCTCGAGTACTTTTTCGCCGCCGCGGGACGGATCGTCGCTGAATGCTGGCAACGCCAGCACCCAACGGTGCAGATCGACGAAATTCACATAACGAGGATCGACTTCCGGCTTGCTTTCTGCAAGCTCAATGGCGATCTCAAGTACATCAACCCATTTCAGACTCATGCAGACAGCCCTCAGTGCGGCGCTTCGGCGGCGTGGTTGAGCGAGTACTTGGGGATCTCGATGGTGATGTCCTGGTCGGCCACCACCACCTGGCAACCCAGGCGCGACTGCGCCTCCAGGCCCCAGGCCTTGTCCAGCATGTCTTCTTCGAGCTCATCGGCTTCTGCAAGCGAGTCGAAACCCTTGCGCACGATGCAGTGGCATGTGGTGCAGGCCTTGACGCCGCCACAGGCGCTTTCCATCTCGATGTGGTGATCGTGGGCCAGCTCCAGGATGTTGGTCCCGGTGGCCACTTCCACGGTCAGCCCTTCGGGGCAGAATTTTTCATGCGGCAGGAATGTCACCAGCGGCATCGGTTACTCCTCGATCTCATTCAGGTTGCGCCCGGCCAGTGCGGCTTTGACCGTCGAATCAAGGCGACGGGCGGCAAATGCATCGGTCACCTGCGACAGACGGCGAGTCTGCTGCTCGATGGCTGGGCCATCGGTGCCGGTAAGCAAATCACGTAGTTCCTGCATCTGGAATGCGATGGCGTCGCGCTCGTCAGTGCTGAGCAGACGCTCGCCATCGGCGTCCAGGGCGCCTTGTACCGCTTCGAGCAGACGCTCGGCGTCGACCTGATGCTCGCGCAACTGGCGGGCGGTCTTGTCGGTGCTGGCGTGCTCGAACGAATCCTTGAGCATGCGGGCGATTTCCCCGTCGGTCAGCCCATAGGATGGTTTGACCTGGATGCTCGACTCCACGCCCGAACCCAGTTCGCGGGCGGCAACGCTGAGCAGGCCATCGGCATCGACCTGGAAGGTGACGCGAATTTTCGCCGCACCTGCAACCATGGCCGGAATACCGCGCAGCTCGAAGCGCGCCAGTGAACGGCAATCGCTGATCAGCTCACGCTCGCCCTGCAGGACGTGGATCATCATGGCCGACTGGCCGTCTTTGTAGGTGGTGAACTCCTGGGCGCGGGCCACCGGGATGGTGGTATTGCGCGGGATCACCTTTTCCATCAGCCCGCCCATGGTTTCAAGGCCGAGCGACAGTGGAATGACATCGAGCAGCAACAGCTCGCCGCCTTCACGACGGTTACCGGCCAGCGTGTCAGCCTGGATGGCAGCACCGATGGCGACCACCTGGTCCGGGTCGATGGAGGTCAGCGGCGCGCGGCCAAACAACGTGCCGACGGCTTCACGCACGCGCGGTACGCGGGTGGAGCCACCCACCATTACCACCGCGCCGACTTCGTCCAGCTCGACACCACTGTCGCGCACGGCGCGGCGGCAAGCCT
The DNA here is from genome assembly GCF_014268805.2 of Pseudomonas farsensis. Classification (GTDB taxonomy): domain Bacteria; phylum Pseudomonadota; class Gammaproteobacteria; order Pseudomonadales; family Pseudomonadaceae; genus Aquipseudomonas; species Aquipseudomonas farsensis. The sequence continues at coordinate 295,747 of NZ_JABWRF020000001.1, read as the reverse complement.
TGAGGCTGCGCGCGATCATCGGCTCGATCATGGTTTCAAAGGTGGCGCGGCTCAGCTCACCCTGCCAAGCGCCGTGACGAACAGTGACGGTGTCGCTGTCGGTCAGGGCTTGCTTGGCGGCGCAGGCGGTCTGCAGCAGCAGGCGCTGGGTGGCGGGGTCGAGGTCGGCAGACAGCCCCGCCTGCTCGATGATCCAACCTGCGACGGCGTGGTCGAAATCATCGCCGCCCAGCGCGGTATCGCCACCGGTGGCCAGCACCTCGAACACCCCGGCGGTCAGGCGCAGGATGGAAATATCGAACGTGCCACCGCCAAGGTCGAAGATCGCCACCACGCCTTCGGCGTTCTGGTCCAGGCCGTAGGCCACGGCAGCCGCGGTAGGCTCGTTGAGCAGGCGCAGCACGTTCAGGCCGGCGAGCCTGGCAGCATCCTTGGTGGCCTGGCGCTGGGCATCGTCGAAGTAGGCAGGCACGGTGATCACCGCACCGACCAGCTCGCCGCCGAGGGTTTCTTCGGCGCGCTGGCGCAGCACCTTGAGAATGTCGGCAGACACCTCGACCGGGCTTTTGGCGCCCTGCACCGTGGTGATGAACGGCATGTGCGACTCGCCGCCGACAAAGCGGTAAGGCAGTTGCTCACCCAATTGCTTGACGTCGGCAAGGCCGCGCCCCATCAGGCGCTTGACCGAAAGAATGGTGTTCAACGGGTCGCTTGGCGCAGCGATGCGCGCAGCCAGGCCAACCTCGATGCCAGCGTCCAGGTAACGCACCGCCGAGGGCAGAATGACATTACCGTCGGCATCGGGCAGCGGTTCGCTGCGCCCGCTGCGTACAGCTGCGACGAGAGAATTGGTGGTGCCCAGGTCGATCCCCACCGCCAGGCGGCGCTGGTGCGGTTGCGGGGTCTGACCGGGTTCGGCGATCTGCAGTAGGGCCATGCTTATCTGAATACCTTAGGCGTCATCACGGGCAACGCCGGGTTAATCGTCGAGGCGCTCTTCGAGTTGGCGCACTTCTTGGGCGAGCTTGTCGAGGAACTGCATGCGGCGCATCAGGCGCTCGGCCTGCTCGCGCTCGGCGGGGTTGTCCCAACAGCTGGCAAAATCGTCGTTGAGCGTGTCCTGGGCAGCCTTCAGGCGCTTTTTGAACACGGCAACGCCGTCGAGGTCGGTTTCGTCCTGCAGGTCTTCGAGCTCTTCGCGCCACTGCATCTGCTGCAGCAGGAAGTCCGGGTCATGCACGGTGACTTCCTGGGGCACTTCGTGGCCGCCTATGGCCAGCAGATAACGGGCGCGACGCGGCGCACTGCGCAGCGTCTGGTAGGCATCGTTGAGGGCGGCAGACTTTTCCAGGGCCACGCGCTGCTCGCGCTCGGAAGCGTCGGCAAAGCGGTCCGGATGGACCTCACGGGCCAGTTCGCGGTAACGCGTGGCCAGTTTGTCGAGGTCCAGGCAAAAGCCGGGCTGCAGGTCGAACAGTGCAAAATGACAAGGAGTACCCACGGCCAGCCTCAAACGTTGAAGCTTTCGCCGCAGCCACACTCACCGCGCACGTTGGGGTTGTTGAACTTGAAGCCTTCGTTCAACCCTTCCTTGACGAAGTCCAGCTCGGTGCCGTCCAGGTAAACCAGGCTTTTCGGATCGATGATGATCTTCACGCCATGGTTTTCGAACACCTTGTCTTCGCCGGCCACGTCGTCGACGAACTCCAGCACGTAGGCCAGGCCCGAGCAGCCGGTGGTGCGCACGCCGAGGCGAATGCCCTCACCTTTGCCGCGCCCGTCGAGGGAGCGGCGAATGTGGTTGGCGGCGGCTTCTGTCATGCTGATAGCCATCGGGAACTCCTTACCTTGCAGTTAGATCAAGCCTTTCTTCTGCTTGTAGTCGCGAACAGCTGCCTTGATGGCATCTTCGGCGAGTACCGAGCAGTGGATCTTGACCGGCGGCAACGCCAACTCTTCAGCCAGCTGGGTGTTCTTGATGGTTTCGGCTTCGTCCAGGGTCTTGCCCTTCATCCACTCGGTGGCGAGGGAGCTGGAAGCGATGGCCGAACCGCAGCCGTAGGTCTTGAACTTGGCGTCTTCGATGATGCCTTGCTCGTTGACCTTGATCTGCAGACGCATCACGTCACCGCACGCTGGAGCGCCGACCATGCCGGTACCGACATCCGGGTCCTCGGCGTTCATCTTGCCGACGTTACGTGGGTTTTCGTAGTGGTCGATGACCTTTTCACTGTATGCCATGGTGCAATTCCTTCCTCATCAGGGAGCCGCTCTTGCCGGCGACTGCTTAGTGGGCGGCCCACTCGATCTTGGAGATGTCGACGCCGTCTTTGTACATGTCCCAAAGAGGCGACAACTCACGCAGTTTGTTGACCGCTTCGCAGACTTTCTGCGCCGCGTAGTCGACTTCTTCTTCGCTGGTGAAGCGGCCGAAGGAGAAGCGGATCGAGCTGTGCGCCAGCTCATCGTTACGGCCCAGCGCGCGCAGTACATACGACGGCTCGAGCGAGGCGGAGGTGCAGGCCGAGCCCGACGACACCGCGATGTCCTTGAGCGACATCAGCAGCGACTCGCCTTCAACGTAGTTGAAGCTCAGGTTCAGGTTGTGCGGCACGCGAGCGGTCTGGCTGCCGTTGACGTACAGCTCTTCAAGGTTGGAAACCTGCTTGAAGAAGCGGTCGCTAAGGGCCTTGATGCGGACGTTTTCAGCGGCCATTTCCTGCTTGGCAATGGCGAAAGCCTCGCCCATGCCGACGATCTGGTGGGTAGGCAGGGTGCCCGAACGCATGCCGCGCTCATGGCCACCGCCGTGCATCATGGCTTCAAGGCGAACCCGTGGCTTGCGGCTGACGTACAGCGCGCCGATACCTTTAGGGCCGTAGACCTTGTGTGCCGAGAACGACATCAGGTCGACCTTGAGTTTTTGCACGTCGATTTCGACCTTGCCAGCCGACTGCGCAGCATCGACGTGGAACATGACGCCACGCGAGCGGGTCAGTTCGCCGATGGCGGCGATGTCGTTGATCGAGCCGACTTCGTTGTTCACGTGCATCAGCGAGACCAGGATGGTGTCGTCGCGCAGCACAGCCTCGACCATGGCCGGGGTGACGATGCCGTCTTCACCGGGCTCGAGGTAGGTCACTTCAAAACCTTCACGCTCCAGCTGACGCGCGGTGTCGAGCACGGCTTTGTGCTCGATCTTGGAGGTGATGATGTGCTTGCCCTTGGTCTGATAGAAGTGCGCCACGCCTTTGAGTGCGAGGTTGTCGGACTCGGTAGCACCGCTGGTCCAGACGATTTCGCGCGGGTCGGCGTTGATCAGTTCGGCAACCTGGCGGCGGCCGTTCTCGACGGCTTCTTCGGCCTTCCAGCCGAACACGTGGGAACGCGACGCCGGGTTACCGAAGTTACCGTCAACCAGCAGGCAGTCGGCCATTTTCTGGGCAACGCGCGGGTCGACCGGGGTGGTCGCGGAGTAATCGAGGTAGATCGGCAACTTCATTGAGTATCTCCTATCAGGCGGTGGCGTCGCTCGTCGCTGCAATCAGTCGACGGCGGACGTCTCAATCTTGTCCAGCTGGGCGGTACGGCCTGCGACGCGGCGCAGGTCCTGACGCTGGGCGACTTCCTGCACTTCACGGCGCATGACGAGGTCGGCCAGGCTGATGCCACTGAGGAATTCGTGGATCTGCTGGCTCAGATCGCACCACAGGTGGTGGGTCAGGCAGGTATCACCGGCATGGCAATCCCCCAGGCCCTGACAGCGGGTAGCATCGACCGATTCGTTGACCGCATCGATGACCTGGGCCACCTGGATGGTTTCCATGCCGCGCGACAGCTGGTAGCCGCCACCCGGGCCGCGCACACTGGAAACCAGGCTGCTGCGGCGCAGCTTGGCGAACAGCTGCTCCAGATAAGAGAGGGAGATGCCCTGGCGCTCGGAAATATCGGCCAGTGACACCGGCCCATGCTGCGCGTGCAACGCCAGGTCGAGCATGGCAGTCACGGCGTATCGGCCTTTGGTAGTCAGTCGCATGGCGTATGGTTACCACGGGAGTTACAGGATGTGAGCGAGTATGCGATTCCCGAGCATTTAAGTCAACTATTAGACCTAGTGCTTTAGTCGGGTATGCATGCGGGAGGCGGGCGCGAGTGTAGCAGAGCAGGGGCGTGAGCACACGCCCCATGTGTCGGGCAGGCGGAATCAGTGCGGCTGAGGGTCGCTCTGTTTCACTTCGGCGAAGTCGTCGGCAGGCAGCGCCGGCAACTCTTTGGCGCAGTAGTCACTGCCCATTTTGGTCAGTGCGCCGCACATGCCTTCGAGGCGCTCATCTACCGCTTGCAGGTGGTCGAGCATCTGGCCGATGGCGCGCGCCACCGGGTCCGGCATATCGCCACTAACGCCATAGGCATCGAAGCCGATCTTCTCAGCCATGGCCTTGCGCTTGGCTTCCAGGGCATCGTCGTCGCTCTTGACGATGATGCGCCCAGGGATACCCACCGCAGTGGCACCCGCCGGCACCGCCTTGGTGACCACGGCGTTGGAGCCGATCTTGGCCCCGGCGCCAACCGTGAAAGGCCCCAGCACCTTGGCGCCCGCCCCCACCACCACGCCGTCCTCAAGGGTTGGGTGACGCTTGCCCTTGTTCCAGCTGGTGCCGCCCAGGGTGACACCCTGGTACAGCGTGACGTCGTCACCGATCTCGGCGGTCTCGCCAATGACGATGCCCATGCCGTGGTCAATGAAGAAGCGCCGGCCAATGGTGGCGCCGGGGTGGATTTCGATGCCGGTCATCCATCGACCGAAGTTGGACACCAGGCGCGCCAGCCACTTGAAATCGCGCCGCCACAGCGCGTTGCCCAACCGATGCAGCCAGATGGCATGCATGCCCGGGTAGCAGGTCAGCACCTCGAAGGCGTTGCGCGCCGCCGGGTCACGGTGGAACACGCTCTGGATATCTTCACGCAGACGCTCGAACATCGTTCAACCCTTCCTTTTATACGGCTCGCCCCGAGCGACCTTCTGGGTCTCGGTGAGGATGCCGCGCAAAATGCTCATTTCGGTACGATCGACCTCGCTGCGCCCATACAACCTGCGCAGACGCGGCATCAGGTGACGGGGCTTTTCGGGGTCGAGGAAGCCGATGTCCACCAGGGTTTTTTCCAGGTGGTCATAGAACAGCTCCATTTCGTCCAGGGTCGCCAGCTCGCCGTTACGCGACGCCGCGACGTCCTGCTTCTGTTCCCCACCCGCCTCACCCAGAGCTGCCAGCCAGGCCATGCGCACCTCATAGGAGAGCACCTGCACGGCAGCAGCCAGGTTCAGCGAGCTGAAATCGGGGTTGGAAGGAATGTGCACATGGAAGTGACATCGCTGCAGCTCGTCGTTGGTCAGGCCGGCGTGCTCGCGACCGAACACCAGGGCGATTTCGTCGCCTGCTGCGGCGCGCTCGACGGTCTTGCTTGCGCATTCACGCGGGTCGAGCAGCGGCCAGGGGATGCTGCGCTCACGGGCACTGGTGCCAATCGCCATGCTGCAGCCAACCAGCGCCTGCTCCAGGCTGTCGACGACGATGGCGTTGCTCAGCACATCGTCGGCACCTGAAGCACGCGCCGAAGCGTCAGCGGCGGGGAAATCCAGTGGCTGAACCAGCACCAGGCGCGACAGGCCCATGTTTTTCATGGCACGAGCAGCGCCGCCGATATTGCCGGGGTGGCTGGTATTGACCAGAACAACACGAATATTCTGCAACAAGGTGTTGAGCTCACGGATAGGTGGGAAGGGGCAAATGATCTTACAGAACCGACGGACGTAACGCCACGAAAGCGAATGTGACCCTTCTGCGCGGGCAGATTTCTGATAGACTAGCCGGCTTTCCTCTTTAACATCTCCAGGTGAAACGCCCATGCAGCCTATGCTGAATATCGCCTTGCGCGCCGCTCGCAGCGCCAGTGAACTGATTTTCCGCTCCATCGAACGCCTGGACACCATCAAAGTCGACGAGAAAGGCGCCAAGGACTACGTGTCCGAGGTTGATCGCGCCGCCGAGCAGACCATCGTTAACGCTCTGCGCAAAGCCTACCCGAACCACTCCATCCAAGGTGAAGAGACCGGCCTGCATGCTGGCACCGGTGAAGAAGGCAAGGACTACCTGTGGGTCATCGACCCGCTCGATGGCACCACCAACTTCCTGCGTGGCGTTCCTCACTTTGCTGTCAGCATCGCCTGCAAATACCGTGGCCGCCTTGAGCACGCCGTGATCGTCGACCCGGTTCGCCAGGAAGAATTCACCGCCAGCCGTGGCCGTGGCGCCCAGCTCAATGGCCGCCGCCTGCGCGTCAGCTCGCGCACCAGCCTCGAAGGCGCCCTGCTGGGCACTGGTTTCCCGTTCCGCGACAACCAGATGGCCGACCTGGACAACTACCTGGGCATGTTCCGCGCCTTGACCGGCCAGACCGCCGGCATTCGCCGCGCCGGCTCCGCCAGCCTTGACCTCGCCTACGTCGCCGCCGGGCGTTTCGATGCGTTCTGGGAGTCGGGCCTGTCCGAGTGGGACATGGCTGCAGGCGTGCTGCTGGTTCAAGAGGCCGGCGGCCTGGTCAGCGACTTCAACGGTGGCCACGACTTCCTCGAGAAGGGCCATATCGTTGCGGGCAACATCAAGTGCTTCAAGGCCGTGCTGACTGCTATTCAGCCGCACCTGCCAGAATCGCTGAAGCGCTGATTGCATCGCGCACAAAAAAGCACCCCTCGGGGTGCTTTTTTTATGTCCATTTTTTGCCCAGAAACCGCTCCTACAGGGCAATGCAGTTACTGGCCCGGCTGATTCTGGCTCAGCACCAGCTTGCCGTTTTTGTCCAGCGGGATGGTCGAGCCTGGCTCGTGGTCCATCTTCACCTTGCCCACCTGGTCACCAATCGAATAGGTGACGTTGTAGCCAACCACCTTGTCGCTGATGTCGTTGACCGTGTTGCAGCGGGTTTGCGTGGTGGTATAGGTGTCGCGCTCCTGCATGTATTCCTGCGCCTTGTTACCGGCATAACCGCCACCGACGGCGCCCGCCACAGTGGCGATCTTCTTGCCGGTACCGCCACCCACCTGGTTACCCAGCAAGCCACCGGCCAGCGCACCGACCACAGTACCTGCGATCTGGTGCTGGTCCTTGACCGGCGCCTGACGAGTCACCGCCACGTCCTTGCACACCTGGCGCGGCGTCTTGATCTGCTGCTTGATCGGCTGCACGTCGGTGACCTGGGCGTATTCTGGCCCCTTGTTCACCAAGCTGTAGGTCGCCACAGCACCCCCGGCGGTGACACCGACTGCACCCAGTACCGCACCCACCAGCATTGATTTGTTCACGTGAACCTCCTGACCATACGTACGGGTCCTGCCCCGCTTTCTCCCAGCCTTGGAGCAAAAAAAAAGACGCGAGTTCAACACTCGCGTCTTTCTTTACGCCAAACGGTGTAGGAATAACCGTTATGGACGCTCGTCCACACCCTCGGTTTTCACCGGTGGAATCAGGTCTTCGCTGTTCAGGTTCAGCCAGATCAGCACCACGTTGGCGATGTAGATCGACGAGTAGGTACCCGCCATGACACCGATGAACAGCGCCAGCGAGAAACCGAACAGGTTGTCGCCACCGAAGATCAGCAGTGCGGCAATGGCTAGCAAGGTCGATACCGAGGTCGCGATGGTGCGCAGCAGGGTCTGGGTGGTCGAGACGTTGATGTTCTCGATCAGCGAAGCCTTGCGCATTACCCGGAAGTTCTCACGCACCCGGTCGAACACCACGATGGTGTCGTTGAGCGAGTAGCCGATGATCGCCAGCACCGCCGCCAGCACCGTCAGGTCGAAGGTGATCTGGAAGAACGACAGGATACCCAGGGTCACCACCACGTCGTGGATCAGCGAGATGATCGCGCCGACGGCGAACTTCCACTGGAAGCGGAACGCCAGGTAGATGAGGATGCCGCCGAGCGCCAGCAGCATGCCCATGCCGCCCTGGTCGCGCAGTTCTTCACCCACCTGCGGGCCGACGAACTCGACGCGCTTGAGGGTTGCAGGGTTGTCGCCACCGGCCTTCTGCAGCGCAGCCGCAACCTTGTTGCCCAGTTGCGGGTCATCGCCCGGCATACGCACCAGCAGGTCGGTGGTAGCGCCGAAGCTCTGCACCACGGCCTCGTGGAAGCCCGAATCGGCCAGCTCCGCACGCACGGCCTTAAGGTCGGCAGGGCGTTCGTAAGTCAGCTCGATCAGCGTGCCGCCGGTGAAGTCCAGGCCGAAGTTCAGCCCTTTCTGCCACCAGCTGAACAGCGCCAGCACGGTGAGGAGCACGGTAATGGCGAACGCGACATTGCGCACGCCCATGAAATTGATGGTTTTCATCGCAGCTCCCTCAAACCCACAGCTTCTTGATGTCACGCCCGCCGCAGGTCAGGTTGACCATTGCGCGGGTCACCATGACGGCGGTGAACATCGAGGTGAAAATCCCGAGGGACATGGTGACCGCGAAGCCCTTGACCGGGCCGGTACCCATGGCGAACAGGATGCCGCCCACCAGCAAACTGGTCAGGTTGGCGTCGATGATCGCGGTATAGGCACGGTTGAAGCCTTCGTGGATGGCGCGCTGCACCGACATGCCGGCTTTCAGCTCCTCGCGGATACGCGAGAAGATCAGCACGTTGGCGTCCACCGCCATACCCATGGTCAGTACGATACCGGCGATACCTGGCAGAGTCAGGGTAGCGCCGAGCAGCGACATCAGGGCCAGCAGCAGCACCATGTTGCCCGCCAGCGCGACGGTGGCGATGACGCCGAAGCCGCGATAGATGGCAATGATGAACAGCGACACGAACAGCATGCCCCACAGGGATGCATCGATACCCTTGGTGATGTTGTCAGCACCCAGGCTTGGGCCAATGGTACGTTCTTCGGCGAAGTACATCGGCGCAGCCAGACCACCGGCACGCAGCAGCAGGGCAAGTTCAGACGATTCGCCCTGGCCGTTCAGGCCGGTAATGCGGAACTGGCTGCCCAGCGGCGACTGGATAGTCGCCAGGCTGATGATCTTTTTCTCTTCCTTGAAGCTCTGTACGGCTACGTCTTTCTCGACGCCACCGACGGTCTGCTTCTCATAGCGGGTCACCGGCTTCTGCTCGATGAAGATCACCGCCATGCTGCGCCCGACGTTGGTGCGGGTGGCACGGCTCATCAGCTCGCCACCATGGCCGTCAAGGCGGATATTCACCTGCGGACGGCCGTGCTCGTCGAAGCTTGCCTGGGCATCGGTCACCTGGTCACCGGTGATGATCAGGCCACGCTCGACCGGCGCCGAACGGCCGCCTTCGCGAAACTCGAACACCTCGGTGGTGGCCTTGGAGGCACCCGGCTCGGCACCGAAGCGGAACTCAAGGTTGGCGGTCTTGCCGAGAATACGCTTGGCTTCGGCAGTGTCCTGCACGCCTGGCAGCTCGACCACGATCCGGTTGGCGCCCTGGCGCTGAACCAGTGGTTCGGCAACGCCCAGTTCGTTGACCCGGTTACGCACCGTGGTCAGGTTCTGCTTGATCGAGTATTCGCGGATTTCGGCAACCTTGGCCTGGGTCAGCGCCAGACGCAGCACGGCGAGCTCGTTGCGCTCGGTGGTGGTCAGGTCGAAATCACTGAAATTCTTGCGGATCAGGCTACGTGCCTGCTCGCGGGTGGCATCGTCAGAGAAGCCCAGCATGATCCCGCCATCCTGCTGCGGCAGGCTGCGGTAGCGGATGCGCTCTTTGCGCAGGAGGGTCTTGACCTCACCTTCGTAGACTTTCATGCGTGCGGTCATGGCCTTGTCCATGTCCACTTCCAGCAGGAAGTGCACACCACCGGACAGGTCCAGGCCGAGTTTCATCGGGCTTGCACCCAGGTTGCGCAGCCATTGTGGGGTGGTCTGGGCCAGGTTCAGGGCCACGACATAGTCGTCACCGAGGGCCTTGCGCGCCACGTCTTTGGCTGGAAGCTGGTCTTCCTGGTTGGTCAGGCGCACCAACGCACTGCCCTTCTCGCCCAGGCTGCCGCCTTTGACGACGATACCGGCATCGGTCAGCGCCTTGGTGACGCGATCGAGGTCGGCCTGGCTGACATGCAGGGCGGAGCTGGCACCGCTGATCTGCACCGCCGGATCATCCGGGTAGAGGTTGGGTGCGGAATAAATGAAGCCGATCGCCAGGACCAGCACGATCAGCAGGTATTTCCACAGAGGGTATTTGTTCAGCATCACGCCGCCCGTTCAAGACGCGGGACGCTTTGCGCGCCCCGACTGGAAAATAAAACCGGTAACTCAGATAGCCTTGAGCGTACCTTTTGGCAGGGTCGCCGCAATGGCACCCTTCTGGAACTTCAGTTCGACGGTATCGGACACTTCCAGAACAACAAAGTCGTCAGAGACTTTGACAATTTTGCCGGCGATGCCGCCGTTGGTGACGACTTCGTCACCTTTCTGCAAGTTGCCCAGCAGGTTTTTCTGCTCTTTGGCGCGCTTGGCCTGTGGGCGCCAGATCATCAGGTAGAAGATGACCAGAAAACCGACCAGGAAGATCCACTCGAAGCCGGTACCGGCTGGGCCGGCTGCAGGGGCTGCGGCGTCCGCGTAGGCGGCGGGAATCAAGAAGCTCATGGGGTGCACTCCTAATGCAAATATTTTAATAATGGATGCGAACAGTCAGTCCAAAGGCGGCACGGCAAGCCCGCGTTTGGCGTAGAAGGCGTCGACAAAGGCGGCCAATTTACCCTGTTGAATAGCCTCGCGTAAACCGGCCATCAAGCGCTGGTAATGGCGCAAGTTGTGGATGGTATTCAGCATGCTGCTCAGCATTTCGCCGCATTTGTCCAAGTGGTGCAGATAAGCGCGGGAGAAGTTGCTGCAGGTGTAGCAGTCGCAGGTCGGATCCAACGGCGAATCATCGTGGCGATGGAACGCGTTGCGGATCTTGATCACGCCGGTATCAACGAACAGATGGCCGTTGCGCGCGTTGCGGGTTGGCATCACGCAGTCGAACATGTCGACGCCGCGGCGCACACCCTCTACAAGATCTTCCGGCTTGCCTACCCCCATAAGGTAACGAGGTTTGTCAGCCGGCATCATGCCTGGAAGGTAGTCGAGCACCTTGATCATTTCGTGCTTGGGCTCGCCCACCGACAACCCGCCGATGGCCAGGCCGTCAAAGCCGATATTCTCGAGGCCTTCGAGCGAGCGCATGCGCAGGTCCTGGTACATGCCGCCCTGAACGATGCCGAACAGCGCCGCGGTGTTGTCGGCGTGGGCGTTCTTGGAGCGCTGGGCCCAGCGCAGCGACAGCTCCATGGAGGTGCGCGCGACATCGTGCTCGGCCGGGTACGGCGTGCACTCGTCGAAGATCATCACCACGTCCGAACCCAGGTCACGCTGCACCTGCATCGATTCTTCCGGGCCCATGAACACTTTCGAGCCATCGACCGGCGAGGCGAAGGTCACGCCCTCTTCCTTGATTTTGCGCATGGCGCCCAGGCTGAACACCTGGAAACCGCCGGAATCGGTAAGAATCGGGCCTTTCCATTGCATGAAGTCATGTAGGCCGTTGTGCTTCTTGATCACTTCGGTGCCCGGGCGCAGCCACAGGTGGAAGGTGTTGCCCAGGATCATCTCGGCACCAATGGCCTCGATGTCACGCGGCAACATGCCCTTGACCGTGCCGTAGGTGCCCACCGGCATGAACGCCGGGGTTTCGACGGTGCCACGCGGGAAGGTGATGCGGCCGCGACGGGCCTTGCCGTCGGTGGCCAGCAGTTCGAACGACATTCGACAGGTGCGACTCATGCTTGATCCTCTGGGCCGCGTGGCGCCGGATTGCGGGTGATGAACATGGCATCACCGTAACTGAAGAAGCGGTAGCCCTGCTCGACCGCCGCCGCGTAGGCAGCCATGGTCTCGGGGTAACCGGCGAAGGCCGAGACCAGCATCAGCAGCGTGGACTCCGGCAGGTGGAAGTTGGTGACCAGGCAGTCGACCACATGGAACGGCCGGCCCGGGAAAATGAAAATGTCGGTATCGCCGCTGAACGCCTTGAGCACGCCATCACGGGCGGCGCTTTCCAGCGAGCGCACGCTGGTGGTGCCAACGGCAACCACGCGCCCACCACGGGCGCGGCATGCCTGCACGGCATCGACCACATCCTGGCTCACTTCGAGCCACTCTTTATGCATGGTGTGGTCTTCGATGTTGTCGACCCGCACTGGCTGGAAGGTACCCGCGCCCACATGCAGGGTGACGAAGGCACGCTCGACGCCCTTGGCGGCGATCTTGGCCAGCAGCGCCTCATCGAAGTGCAAGCCAGCAGTTGGCGCGGCCACGGCGCCGGCACGTTCGGCGTAGACGGTCTGATAGCGTTCACGGTCGGCGCCCTCATCCGGGCGGTCGATATACGGCGGCAGCGGCATGTGCCCGACGCGCTCGAGCAGCGGCAGCACTTCTTCGCTGAAGCGCAGTTCGAACAGCGTGTCGTGGCGGGCGACCATTTCGGCCTCCCCACCGCCATCGATCAAAATCTGCGCGCCCTCTTTCGGCGCCTTGCTGGCGCGCACATGGGCCAGCACCCGGTGGCTGTCGAGCACACGCTCGACCAGCACTTCGAGCTTGCCGCCCGAGGCTTTCTGGCCAAACAGCCGCGCCGGGATGACCCGGGTGTTGTTGAACACCATCAGGTCGCCGGGGCGCAGGTAGTCGAGCAGGTCGGTGAACTGCTTGTGGGCCAGCACCCCACTGGGGCCGTCCAGAACGAGCAGGCGGCTGCCGTGGCGCTCGGCCAGAGGGTGGCGGGCGATGAGGGAGTCTGGGAGTTCGAAAGAGAAATCGGCGACGCGCATGATGATGTTCGGTTCGACAGGGCCGGGAAGTTTAGCCCAACGGACGAAAATTGACCATGAAAGCCGATTGACCGGTTGCACGACCCTCTCTATACTGCGGCGCCACAAGCCCTGATGGCGGAATTGGTAGACGCGGCGGATTCAAAATCCGTTTTCGAAAGGAGTGGGAGTTCGAGTCTCCCTCGGGGCACCAAATCTGAAAAAAAACCTTGCTCAAGCAAGGTTTTTTTTTGCTCGAAAAAAAGCCTCAATGGCCTGGCCTTTGATCTCAAGGATGATGACGCTTGAACACAGCATCGGACCCAGAAAAAAAAGTATTCATGGATCGTTGGGCTGAGCGGACCAAGGACCATCCGTGGCGGGCTGTGGCGGTGCTCATGCTATGTATCGCTGCCACTTTCGGGGTTGTACATTGTGCCCCATGGTACTGGGCACTCGTCACCATCGTCGTTTTCTATGCTGCTTTCACGTTTGTGATTTTTTGCACCTCCCGCCCACGTGGCTGGGAAGGAAGCATCCTTTTCCTCACCTTTATCATGGCCGCGGTGCTTTTCATTGCTTTGTTTGGCTTTGTTTATAAAACAGGAACTCTCATCGTTTTCGAACACTGCAGCGCATTAGAAAACGGTGTTCAGGAATGCACAGCGAACACCGAGGCGTGGGACTGGTACTACTATTCGACTGTCGTTTTCACCACGCTTGGCTTCGGCGATGTTACCCCAACGCTGTTTGCCGGCAAGGTCGTGACCTCTGTGGAAGCCCTCCTTGGAATGGCATACGGCGTGACTGCCGTCATTACCTTTTTGGGGCGTCATTCGTGGCTTAATGCCCAGGGTAGCGCCGATGACAAGCAGGCTTCTCCAGCCGCGTCCCCTTGCCGCTCGGCAGATCCACAATTGATTTCCCTAGTGGGTGCAGTGGCCGCCCAGAGCCACGACCTTGCCAACCTGCGCGAACAATTTGCAACTCACCTCATGGAAACGGCCATCAAGCTGAAACACTTGAAATATGCGTTGTGGATAACGTGGGGGTTGCTCGCGATGTTGACGATCATCTTTGTTAGCTGGCAACTTCATTAACGAATGCGCCTCAGCCACTGTATGAACAGTCTGCCCCGAGGCCCCTTCATCGCGGAGTGCGCGCATATCCGGCGCAGTGATGCACAGTAAGTTACACAAAATGCAACTTTGTGTAGAGCCATCTTGACCTTATCGTTGATTTCACCGTGGGCTGACGCCGGACAGTGTCAGGTCGGGCAGATCCACTCGCCGTGCTGGCCATCGCGGGGCAAGCCCGCTCCCACGCCGAATCTCCCACGCGCGCGCTCACACCTGAGCGCCTGCATCCAAAAAACTGCCCATGGACTAAGCTGGCCCTTCACCACCTGCGCGAGCCCGCCCATGAATCTGAGTCACCGCCCGGCAAGGACTGCCGACATCCCCGCCATCTGCTGCTTCCCGCAGGGCGCGGATGAGCTGTTCTACATGTTCCCAAGGGCCACCTACCCGCTTACCCCCGCGCAACTGAGCGAGGCAATAGCGCAACGCAGTTGCTCCACGGTTGTGGAAGGTGACGGGGTGGTGCTGGGCTTTGCGAACTTCTACAAGGCCGAATGCGATGGCGTTTGCGCGCTGGGCAATGTGGTCGTGGCCCCAGCTGCCAGGGGCCGAGGGGTGGCGCGCTATCTGGTGCAGGTCATGATCGAACTGGCCCGTGAAGAATTCGCCGCGCGTGAGATTTGGGTTTCATGCTTCAACCACAACACGGCCGGCTTGCTGCTTTATCCACAGCTGGGGTTCGTGCCGTTCGCCATTGAAGAGCGGCAGGCGCCAGATGGCAGCAGGGTTGCACTGGTACAGATGAAGATGGGCTCAGCCTGACCGCCTTTGCTCAACCACCCAAGGCGTGCGGCTGTGCCGAGAGATCAAGGCCCAATGCACGAATGACTTTGAGCACTGTGTCAAAGCGAGGCTTTGCGCCAGGGCCGAACGCCTTGTAGAGGCTTTCGCGGCCCAGGCCTGTCTCCTTCGCGATTTGCGACATCCCCCGCGCCCGAGCGATGTGGCCCAGCGCGCGGAGTATCTCGTCAGTATCGCCATCGGCAAGCACCTGGCTCAGGTATTCACTGATCGCTGCATCACTATCGAGCAACTGCGCCATGTCGAACGGGATGAGTTTCTCGCTCATATCAACTCCTTGGCCAGCGCCCTTGCCTTGAGGATGTCGCCAGCTTGTGAAGACTTGTCCCCGCCCACCAGGAGCAGGACCAACCTGTTGTTCCGGGTGATGAAGTAAACCCTGTAGCCGCCGGAGACATCGATACGCAGTTCGCTGATCCCCCCGCCGACCGGTTTGCAATCGCCTGCATTGCCCAACGAGAGACGCTCGATCCTCCGGCCTATCGAAAGCCGTGCGCGCAGATCACGCAGTTGGGCCAACCATAGGGAAAAGCTCTCCGTTTGTTCAATTTCATAGCTCACCGGACCTCCCAGACTGTATCCTAACGAATACAAACAATCAACGTTCAGGATCGCTGTACAGCAGATCCCCACCAACCCGGAACACTGCCTTGATCACGCAAACAGAGGCATCCAGCCGCTTCCCAGTCTCACGTGGTCTATTTCCCTATTCCCCGTCCCCCATTTCTTGTTACACCCCCGCCGTGAACCCCAACCGCGTCCGTGGCGTCGGATAAAGCACCACCGCTTCGAGACACCCCTTGTGAAAAACCTCCTCATCCGCAATTTCCGCCTGGCCCACAAGACCATCAGCTACATCGGCTGGTCACTGTTCTGGCTGCTGATCTGGGACGTGCTGGTCACCATCGACTTCATGCTGTTCTTCAACAGCAAGTTCAGCCTGCCGCTGATCCCATTGACTTTGCTGGGCTCGGCGCTGGTGGTGCTGGTGAGCTTCCGTAACAGCAGCGCCTACAACCGTTGGTGGGAAGCGCGCACCTTGTGGGGAGCGCTGGTGAACAGTTCGCGCAGCTTTGCGCGCCAGGTGCTAACGCTGGTCGACGACCCGGACGATGGGCTGAACCCGGTAAAGGCGACGCTGCTACGCCGGCATATCGCCTATGTGAACTGCCTGGCGGCGCACTTGAAGAACGAAAAATGCCCGGACGAGTTGATCGCGTTCATTCCGCCGCAGGAATTCGAGCGGCGTAACCGCTCCAACAACTTTGCCAATGACATTCTCGGCGGCTCGGCGGCCTTGCTTGCGCGGGAGTATCAGGCCGGGCGGCTGGACAGCATTCGCCTGGCGCGGCTGGAGTCGACGCTGGTGGACCTGTCGAACGCACAAGGCGGCATGGAGCGCATCGCCAATACGCCGCTGCCCTACCCTTACGTGTATTTTCCGCGGCTGTTCATCACCCTGTTCTGCCTGATCGTGCCGGTGGGGCTGGTGGAATCGCTGGGCTGGTTCACCCCGCTGGCCTCGACCGTGGTGGGCTTCATGCTGCTGGCGATCGAGCGCATCGGCACCGACCTGCAGAGCCCGTTCCGCTCCAGCGAGCATCAAATCCCCATGGACACCATCTGCGAGACGATCGAGCGCAACCTGGATTCGATGCAGCGTGAATCGCAGTGCGAGGAGCAGATGGTCAAGTAGGCGGTCAACGGTGCGGGCCTCACTCGATCTTGTGTAGGAGCGGCCTTGCGTCGCGAAAGGGCCGCAAAAGCGGCCCCGGCGATATCAGCTTGAACTATAAATCTGGGGCGCTACGCCCTCCTTTCGCGACGCAAGGCCGCTCCTACACAAGACCGTGCCGGCCTAAACCAGCGCTCAGGCCCGCACATACCGCTGGCGCAATACGTCACTGAATGCATCCACCAACAACACCAGCACCAGCATGGCGATGATCACCGTGCTGGCCTGTGCCTCCTGGAACAGGCTGAGGGTGGTGTAGAGCATCTGCCCCAAGCCACCCGCGCCGACAAACCCAAGCACACTGGCCATGCGAATGTTGTTTTCCCAGCGATACAAACTGTAGGCCAGCAGCTGCGGCCAGAGGTTGGGCAACGTGCCAAAGCAGAACGCAGCCACCTGGCTGGCGCCCTGCAAGCGAATGGCCGCAGCCGGCTCGGGTGGGGCGTTTTCCAGCGCTTCGGCAAACAACCGCCCGAGCACGCCTGCGGTGTGCAGCGCCAACGCCAGGGTGCCGGCATTCGGCCCAAGGCCTGCAGCCAGCACTGTGAGCGCCGCCCACACCAACTCCGGGATCGCCCGCAGCGCATTGAGCAGCAGCCGCGCGGCGCCTTGCAACGGCCAGCCGAAACGCCCAGCCGCAGGCAGTGCCAGCAACATGCCGAGGACCATCGCCAGCAACGTGCCCATGCCGGACATCGCCAGGGTTTCCAGCGCGCCGCGCCCCACTGCGCGCAAATGCTCGGGCGACAGGTCTGGGTGCATGAAGCGCCCGGCGTACTCGCCCATTTGCGCCAGGCCGCCGTTGCCGACCAGCGCCTGCAAGTCCAGCTCCAGAAAGGCGAACGATGCCGCTACCGCCAAGGCAATACCCAGCAGCACCAGCCGGTTGATCAGCCGGCTCATGCCAGCCTGCCGCGCAGCAGACGGCTGAACAGATCAGCGAGCATTACCAGCAGCAAAAATGCCAGCAACATACTCGCCACCTCCGCCCCTGCGAACATGCGCATCGACAGGTCGATCTGCTGGCCCAGGCCGCCTGCGCCGACAAAGCCCATCACCACCGAGGCGCGCACCGCGCATTCCCAGCGGTACACGGTATATGACACCACTTCGGCTGCGGCATTGGGCAGAACGCCGTAACAGAACGCCAGCAACCGCCCACTGCCCGCCTGCAACAACGCATGGGCCGGGCGCTGGTCGACCGACTCGAAGATTTCGGCGTAGACCTTGCCGAGCATGCCGCTGTAGGTGATGGCAATGGCCAGCACCCCGGCCGTCGGGCCCAGGCCTACTGCGCGTACGAACAGCAGCGCCCAGACGATCTCCGGCACGCTGCGCAGAAACACCAGCACGCCGCGCACCGGCATGCGCAGCACCCGCGAGGCCCAGCCCGGCCTGCCGCCACGCGACGCCGCCCGCAACGACAGTGCGCGGCTGGCCAGCAGGCTGGTCGGCACCGCCAGCAGCAGCGCCAGGCTCATGCCGGCCGTGGCCACCGCCAGGGTCTGCAAGGTTGCCTGCCATAACAGGGCAAGGAAGTCGCGGTCGTGCGCCGGTGGCCAGAAGCCGCTGACGAAGCTGCCCATCTGCTGACGGTTTTCGGCTTGCAGCAGCACACCGGGGTTCAGCTCGCTCAGGTGCAGCCCCGGCCATAGCAGCGCCAGGCACACCACAGTCAACAGCACGCGGGGCAGCGCTGCCGGGTCGCGGTCAGCGGCAATCAGCATCGCGGAATCTGCACCGTCAACGCTGGGGCGCTAACCACCGGCGCTGCCAGATGCTCGTTGGCATACAGCGCCTGCAACAAATCGTCACCGACCGCGTGCGCCGGGCAATCGAACATCACCTGCCCTTCACGCAGGCCGATCACCCGAGGGAAATGCGCAAGCGCCAGCTCCACCGCGTGCAGGCTGGCGACCAGCGTCAGGCCCCGTTGCTGGGCATGGCGGTTGAGCAGCGCCAGGCTGTGCACGGCCAATACCGGGTCCATGGCCGACACCGGCTCATCGGCCAGCAGCAGCTCAGGGCGTTGATACAGCGCACGGGCGATGCCGACCCGCTGCAACTGGCCACCCGACAGCTGCCCGCATTGGGCGAATAGTTTGTCCGCCAGCCCAAGCTCGGCCAGCGCCTGGCGCGCACCCGGCACATCGCCTGGGTGCAGCAGGTTGAGCAGACCGCGCAGCGTGCCCCACTGCCCCAGCCGCCCGGCGAGCACCGCCGTCACCACCCGTTGCCGCGGCGGCAGCGGCGGCGCCTGATGCACCAGCGCCACCCGCGCGCGCAGGCGCTGGCGGGCGCCGGCAGGCAGCGCCCAAGGCTGCGCGCCAAGCAGTTCAAGCTGGCCGGCACTGGGCTGCACGGCAGTTGCCATCAAGTGCAGCAAGCTGGACTTGCCCGCCCCGGACGGCCCGATGATCGCCACCCGCTCGCCTGTTTCGATGCGCAGGTCGACGGCACTGAGCGCCTGCACCTGGCCATGGCGCAGGCTTGCCGCTTGCAGACAGATACTCACTTGAGCAGGCCGGCCTCGCGCGCTGCCTGTTCGGTGCCCTGGTAGTTTTCAGGCTTGGTCTCGATGAAGCGGCTGGCCGCCTGCAGGTCGAGGATGGCTTTGTCGGCAGGCTTGGCCGGGTCGAGGGCCAGGAACGCCTGCTTGATCTTGTCCTTGAGCGCCGGGTCCATGTTGCCGCGCACGGTCCAGTTGTAGTCGTAGTAGGTGGGCGTGGTGGCAAACACCTTGACCTTGCTGGTATCGACCTTGCCGGCATCCACCAGTTTTTGCCAGACGCTGGCGTTGAGCACCCCGGCATCCACCTTGCCCGCCGCCACCCAGGCCACGGTAGCGTCGTGGGCGCCGGAATAGGCGACGCGGCTGAAATAGCTCTCGGGCTTGATGTTGTCTTCTTTCAACATGAAGTAACGCGGCATCAGGCTGCCCGAGGTCGACGAGATCGAGCCGA
This sequence comes from Pseudomonas farsensis, assembly GCF_014268805.2. Lineage (GTDB taxonomy): Bacteria > Pseudomonadota > Gammaproteobacteria > Pseudomonadales > Pseudomonadaceae > Aquipseudomonas > Aquipseudomonas farsensis. Next base: position 276,244 of record NZ_JABWRF020000001.1, on the reverse strand, counting down.
AGGCGAACGTTTTGCCCTTGAGGTCGGCCAGGCTCTTCACATCCGGGTTGGCGGTGATGAACTTGGAGGTGAACTGCGCATCCTGCTCACGCTGCACCAAAGGCGTGGCGGTCGGGTCTTTGAGGTGCACCTGAACAAAGGTGAAACCACCCAGCCAGGCCAGGTCCAGGCGGTTGCTGGCCAGCGACTCGACCACGGCGGGGTAGTCGGCCACCGGCACGAACTGCACCTTCATGCCCAGTTTCTGCTCCAGGTATTCACCCAGCGGCTTGAACTTGCGCAACAGCTCCGTCGGCGCCTCGTCGGGGATGGCGCTGACCCGCAGCACATCGGCTGCCTGGGCGACAAATGCGCAGCAGGACAGAGCAAGGCCGGCGGCGAGCGCCAGAGGGCGTTTGAGCATGGGAGTTCTCCGATTCTGGAACAAGGGCTTTAGCGCGTAATCGGGGAAGTATAAGAGCCACGGGCACAAAGGCCAGCTTTGCTACAATCGCGCCAATCATTGTAGGTAGAGGTGCGTATGAGCGAGCCGATTCGTCTGACCCAATACAGCCACGGTGCCGGTTGCGGGTGCAAGATTTCCCCCAAGGTGCTGGACGTGATCCTGGCCGAAAGCGGCACCCAGGCCGTGGACCCAAACCTGTGGGTGGGCAACGCCTCGCGTGACGACGCCGCGGTCTATGCCCTGGATGACGAGCGCGGCGTGGTGTCGACCACCGACTTCTTCATGCCCATCGTCGATGACCCTTACGACTTCGGCCGCATCGCCGCTACCAACGCCATCAGTGACATCTATGCCATGGGCGGCGACCCGCTGATGGCCATCGCCATTCTCGGCTGGCCAGTCAATGTGCTGCCGCCTGAAGTGGCCCGCGAAGTGATTCGCGGCGGCCGTGCGGTGTGCGCAGAAGCCGGTATTCCGCTGGCGGGCGGGCACTCCATCGACGCCCCCGAGCCGATCTTCGGCCTGGCCGTCACCGGTGTGGTGAGCAAGCGCCACCTCAAGCGCAACGACACTGCCCGCGCCGGCAGCACCCTATACCTGACCAAACCACTGGGCATCGGCATCCTCACCACCGCCGAGAAAAAGGCCAAGCTGCGCGAGCAGGACCAGGGCCTGGCCCGCGACTGGATGTGCACCCTCAACACCCCCGGCAGCCGCTTCGGCAAGCTGGCCGGGGTGCAGGCCATGACCGACGTCACCGGCTTCGGCCTGCTCGGCCACCTGGTGGAAGTCGCCGAAGGCAGCGGCGTGACCGCACGCCTGGACTTCGCGGCAGTGCCGCGCCTGCCAAGCGTCGACTATTACCTGGCCGAGGGCTGCATCCCCGGCGGCACCTTGCGCAACTTCGAAAGCTATGGCCACAAGATCGCCGCACTGAGCGACTCGCAGAAACACCTGCTGTGCGACCCGCAGACCAGCGGTGGCCTGCTGGTGGCGGTCAGCGCCGAAGGTGAAGCCGAGTTCCTCGCCGTAGCCCGCGAGCTGGGCCTTGAGCTTGCGCCCATCGGCACCTTGGTGGAACGACAGACCCACGCAGTCGAGGTGATTTGATGCGCCCCGACTGCACCGAGTTGCACCGATTGTTCGTCGACGATGTGCCGCTGATGGACATGCGCGCCCCGGTTGAATTCGCCAAGGGCGCCTTCCCCGGCGTAGTCAACCTGCCGCTGATGACCGATGACGAGCGCCACAAGGTCGGCACCTGTTTCAAGCAGCAAGGCCAGGCGGCGGCCATCGCCCTTGGCCACCAGTTGGTCAACGGTGCGGTCAAGCAACAACGCCTGGAGGCCTGGGCGGCGTTCGCCAAGGCCCACCCCGACGGTTACCTGTATTGCTTTCGCGGCGGGCTGCGCTCGCAGATCGTCCAAGGCTGGCTGAAGGAAGCCGGCATTCATTACCCGAAAGTGGTCGGCGGCTACAAAGCCATGCGCACCCTGCTGCTGGAAACCACCCAGCAGGCCGTGGCACAGTGCGATTTCGTGCTGCTGGGCGGGCTGACCGGCACCGGCAAGACCGATGTGCTGCTCAAGCTCGACAACGTGCTCGACCTCGAAGGCCATGCCAACCACCGCGGCTCCAGCTTCGGCAAGCGGGCCACCGCGCAGCCGGCGCAGATCGACTTTGAAAATGCCCTGGCCATCGATGTGCTGAAAAAGCGCCAGCGCGGCATCGAGCAGTTCGTGCTTGAGGACGAAGGCCGCATCGTCGGCAGTTGCGCAGTGCCGCTGGAGCTGTACAAGGGCATGCAGCAGTACCGCCTGGTGTGGCTTGAGGACAGTTTCGACAACCGCGTGCAGCGCATCCTGCGCGACTATGTGATCAACCTGTGCGGCGAATTTGTCGCGCTGCATGGCGAAGAGAGCGGGCCGCAGCTGTTTGCCGAGCGCATGCGCCAGAGCATGGCCAATATCCACAAGCGCCTGGGCGGCGAGCGCTTCCAGCGCTTGTACGGGTTGCTGGAACAGGCGCTGGACGAGCAACTGCGCAGCGGCGACGTGGGCCTGCATCGGGGCTGGATCGAAGGGCTGCTCAATGAGTATTACGACCCGATGTACGCCTATCAGCGCGAGGCCAAGGCCAGCCGCATCGAGTTTGCCGGCGATGCGCTGCAGGTTCGCGAGTACCTGAAGGCGCGGGCCGAACCGCGACCTTGATACCGGGCTCGTGTAGGAATGGTAGCAAGGCCACTACTGCCCCGGGCTAAGCACCCGCTCAAGCTCGGCAGCGCGTGTTTTGCTCATGTCCATCACGCACATCGCCCCCTCGATCCGATACAGGCTGCCGTCACTGAGGTTGCGGTGGAACGCGCAGTTGCCATCGCGGTAGGCAATCCATTTGCGCTGCACCTCGCGCAGGGCTTTTTGTTGGCCAGGGGCAAGCTTGGCCAGCAATTGTTTGTACACCCGGTTCAGGCGCTCATCCTGCAATTTGGTCTCGGCCTGGATACAGGCACCCATGGCTGTAGTGCTGGAAGCGGTGTCCATGCATTGGGTGTAGGTCGACGAGTAGTCGTCGGCCTGGGCGCTGGCCAGGCCAAACAGCGCAATGGCGCCAATCAGATTACGGGGCAGCATGACGAATCCTTTTCCAGGGCAATAGCCATGCAGCCTAGCATCACAACGCCTGCTGCGGCGCAGGCGGGCGCATCACCTTGTTCGGCTCGAAACGCAGCGACGGCATTTCGGTGGCCGCATAGAATGCCAGCCCGATAGCCGCCATCAGCGCCACATCCAGCCAGCGCCAGCCGGGCACTTCATTGGCGTGCCTGGCCTTGTAGCACCACCACAGCTGCCCCGCGCAAAACGCCACGATGGCCGCCAGCCACAGGTAAAAGCCCACACCAAAGCCGACCACATTCTGGAAGTCATAGCTCTGGTTGTCCGGCAACCGTTCCACGCCAAGGCTGCTTACTGCCAGGTACAACGCCGCCAGGCCGCACACCAGCGCCAGCTTTCGAAATTTGCGGTGGGCCAGTATGGCCAGCGCCAGCAGGGGGTTGGCGAACCACTGGTACTCACCCAGGGTGATCCCCCAGGGGCCATAGATAAGGATCTGCAACGCGGGCATGTGCCGCCCACTGGCCATCAACACGGCGTCGAAGCCCAGGCTCAGCAGGTAGATGCAGAGGCTTAGGGTCAGGTAGAAAGCGGGCAAGGGACACACCAGAGCGAACGGGACAGGCTGCGACCTTAACCCAGCCCCTGCCCCGCCTCCAAACCTTCACGCAACCGGCGGCTCCAGCAGCAGCCCGTACATGCCCGAGTCAGACAGTTCGCCGGCCACGCACCAGCGTGCGCGCAAAGTGCCTTCGAGGACGAAGCCCTGGCGCTCCAAGGTACGCGCCGAACCCTGGTTGCGAGGGTCGATTTCGGCCTCCAGGCGGCGCAGATGCAGGGTGTTGTGCAGGTAGTCGATGAAGCAGGTCAGCGCTTCGTCCATGTAGCCGCGGCCTTGCGCAACGCGGGCCAGGCAGTAGCCGATCTCGCCGCGGCGCGAGGCGTCTTCGAGGTTGAACAGCTGGACCATGCCGATCAGCTCGTCATTATCGCGGCGGTACATGCCGAGTTTGAGCAGTTGGCCACTGGCGTAGGCTTCGCGGTCGGCGGCCAGGGCGCTTTCGGCCTCGGCCAGGGTTTGCCACGGGGCGTGATACCAGTAACGCATCACTTCCGGGTCAGCCATGATGGTCAACCATTGCTGCGCATCGCCATGGCGCATGGGGCGCAGTTGCAGGCGGGGGCTTTCGAGGCACAAGTCGCTGGAGAAACTGCGGGGTTCGGGCACGCCGGGACTCCTGTCCGATGTGGGAAAGATGACAGTCTAGCGTCAGCGGCGGTTTGCAGGTACCCGTCGAAAGACGGAGGGTATGGAGAAGGGCTTCGGGCGTGCGCTATATCGATGCGGTCTTACGCGGTTGCGTGTAGGAGCGGCCTTGTGCCGCGAAGGGCTGCGGAGCAGCCCCAGGATCTTCGCATCATGCAGAGTGGCGGGGGCTGCTTTGCAGCCCTTCGCGGCACAAGGCCGCTCCTACACGGGATCGCGTCGATTGCGCCGCATGCCGCGTTCCAGGTCATTGATCAATGCCTTGGCCATTGCGCTCAGAATGCGCGCAGCGCTGCCGGCCAGCAGGTCGCTTTCCAGTTCGGCCTCGGCGGTCAGGTGACGGATGCAGCCCAGTAACACCGACAGCTCGTCGAACGCGCGCTCGAACGGGATGCCCGGCTTGATGCAGAACAGGTCAAGGAAGGTTTCGGCACCTGCGGTCCCACAGGACCGGGGCTCGTTCATATGGATGCCTGCTCGGCGACGGCATGGTCTACCAACACGATGACCAACTGTGAAAGAACGATGGCGGTGTCGAGCGTGCTTTGCGAGCGGTGCTCTGGGGGGCATTGGGCATAGTCGTGGACGGTGGTTGCCAGGGTGTCCATCAGCGTGGCGGCTTGGGCCATGGCTTCGGCGGGTGGGAGGGCGTTGATGATTTTCAGGTAGTGGGTTGGGCAAGGGGGATCTGGTACTAATTTTTTCATGGTGTCTCCTAGTAACTAATGGAAACAACCACCTCCATCCTTCTCACAGACAAGGGTGGCAGTCGTACGCATGGTGAGAAGACCGTGTAGACACCATCAAGCCACGGCCGGGCGAAAGCCCGCACGCGCACGACTGCCATAAAATGGAAAGCCAGATGGTGGGTTACAACGGGCTTCTCACACCCGGTCGCCAAATGTGACGACCCCGCGAAGTTAACCCCGGTGTATTTCCCCGCCAATTCGGCGATTTCCGACAGGGGCGTAGGATAGGTCCGAATGGGTTTGGGACTGAAGGATTTGGTTTCAGTTTGGGAAATGTCTTACAGAGGGGGCGGGGTGGCGGCGGGATGTTCGGTTTGAGGTGGCGTCAGGGCTTACAGGTGTCCGCCATGGGCCTTTCAGCGCCTATCAGATCGAGCGCCGCCCGCGCGGCGCATCGCAGGCTATCTTACACAGAGCTCGCCCATCCCATATCGATGCCGTCTACGCGGTCAGTGTAGGAGCGGCCTTGTGTCGCGAAAGGGCTGCGGAGCAGCCCCAGCGATTCTGGTGGGTGCACATATCCAGGGGCTGCTTCGCAGCCCTTTCGCGACACAAGGCCGCTCCTACACAATCAAAAGCGACTTGCCCGAAACCATAGAATCTCCCACATTTGTTTCGGGCCAATATCGCCTGTGCCATTGCCTGGTCCGCCTTGTTTGCAGGGCGCGGTTTCAGCGTGGGCGCCAGACTCTTTCGGCGTCATAGCAGGCTCTCGCTAGCTTGCACATGCATCAACAGCGACGCGGTCTCTGTAGGAGCTGGCGATAGCCTGCGATGCGCCGCGCGAGCGGCGCCAGATCTCACAGGCGCTGAAAGCCCACTGCCATGCACCTGCATGCCCAACGCGCACCCCTCAGAACCCCATACTGAAGCTCACCACCACTCCATGATCCCGCGCCCCGCTAGACACCTGCCCGGAATACCCCACCCCCAACTTGCCGTTCTGCCCCACCGACATATCCAACCCTGCCTCGACCACGGCCGCGTCACGAGCAATCGGTACACCTGAGGTAGAGAAACTGCCGCCGCCGTCCACAAACCGCACATCCGTCTGCGCCTGGGTGTCGCCAAACGCATGCCGCCAGCCCACCGACAACCGTGGCGTCACGCTGGTGCCCTTGCTCAGTTCGATGCGCTTGCCTACGCGCACACCCAAGGTGGAATACGTGACATCCTCCTCGACGCTGCCATGCAGGCGCCCGGCATCGCCCTTCTCGTGCAGGTGCTCGCTGTCATAGTTGACATACGCAAGCCCCGCGAACGGCTCAACCGCAATGCCGCCGGCATCGAAGGCATAACCCACTTCGCCGAACACCTGGGCGGTGCGTGCCTTGTACTTGCCTTTGATGCGGTCGTTGTAGGCGCCCACGGTGACATCACGCTTGGTCTCGATGTCGTGCCAGCTGTAACCGGCACCCAGCCGGGCGGCAAAGGCGTCGAGCTGGTAGTTGAGGTAGGTGGCCAGGTGATAACTGTCCACCGACGCGTCGGAGCCGCGGCGGTTGGCGTCGATGCTGGCATTGGTGTAGCCGGCCGCGATACCCAGCTTCCACTGCTCATCCAGCGCTTTGTCCACGCCCAGCATGAAGCCCTGCAACTGCCGGTCGACAGACGCCGCGCCGCCACGGGCGTCATAGCTGCCCCAGCCGCCGATGGCGCGCATCCAGCCCACGGCCTGGCCTTGGCAGCCTTCGCCGGTAAGTTGCTGGTTGGCGGTGGGGGCCAGGGTGCGGCGCGGGTCGTTGACGGCGCTGCAATCGGCCTGGCGCATGCGGTCGTTGACGGCGTCGCGCAGGTAGCGCGAATCCTCAAGCAGCACGGTAGCGGTGCTGGCGTGGATTTCACCGGACAGGCTGTCGAACGCGGCCTGCGCCTGCGCCGTGGCCATCGGCAGGATATTGTCAACCAGCATGGGCGGTGCGCCAGGGCCGGTCAGTGCGCCCGCGACACCACCTTGGTTGGGGGTGCCGGCAACGCTGCCCATGCTCGCACCATTGCGCGTTACCGACAGGGTCACCTGGTTGGCGCTGTAGTCCAGCGAGGTGCTGAGGAACGCCGAATTGCTCAGGTTGGTGCCGGCGAAGGTACCGTTGATGCCGCCCGTTGCACTGACCACGGTGTACTGCCCACTGCCCGTGAAACCGCTGAGGTTGAGCACCTGCAGGCTGCCGCCCAGGTTGGCGGTGCCGCCGACGGCCAGGTAGCTCACCGGGTTGCTGGTAATGTCGATGGCCAGGGTGCCGGTGGCACCGTTGGTGAAGTTGCCGGCCACCGTGAGGTTGCCGCCCTGCCCCGGCATCACCGTGCCGAGGTTGTTAAGGCTGGCGACACTGCCGGTGCCAGTGAGCATCGCGCCATTGGCCACGTTCACGGCGGCGGCCAGGTTAGCGCCGGGGTTGGCAGTGTTACCCACTTGCAGCACGCCTTGGTTGACGTTGAAGGCGCCGCTGGCCTGGTTGCCGGTCAGCAGCAAGGTGCCGTTGCCCTGTTTGACGGTGGTGCCGCTGCCGCTCAGGGTGCCATTGAAGGTGCCGTTGCTGGCCTGCATGAACACCAGGCTTGCGTTGTTGGCGATGCTGCCCTGCAGGCTGGTGGTGTCGCCTGCCAGCGTGCCGCCGCTGACGGTGGTGCCGCCGCTGTAGGTGTTGGCACCGGACAACAGCAGCAACCCGGCGTCGAGTTTTTCGATGCCGCCGCTGCCGACGATGGGGGCGCTGATCAGCGCAGTGGCGCCGCTGTCTACCCGCACCACGGCCTGGCTGCCGTCGCTTGCGTTGACGGCGGTCAGGCTGCCAGCGTTGCCGGCCACCAGCTGGTAGCCGCTGGTGAGGAACTGCATGCCGGTGAACGCCTGGCTGCCCTGGACGGTGACGGTCCCGGCCTGCCCGGCAAATACGGCGAACTGCCCCCCGGAGGTTTCACTGGTGGTGCCGGTGGCGTTGGTCCAGTTGCTGGCGCTGCCCCATGTGCCATTGCCGCCAACGATGCTGCCGTCAGGGGTGGTCTGGGTGCCGTTCCAGAATTGCAGCGCGCCCGCCGCCCCTTGCACCACCAGGTTGACCTGGTTGGCGATGGCGGTCTGCAGGCTGAGGTCGCCCAAGGCGACGCTGCCGGGGATGGCGCCGAATACCAGGGTGTTGTCGGTCAGCGCGCCGCCATAGCTGAACAGGCGGTACACGCCCGGGCCGAAACCGCCGGCATCGGTAATGTCCAGGGTGCCGTCGAGGGTCAGGTTGCCGGCCACATTGACCACGGTGGTGGCGGCGCTGGCCGCGCCGAGGGCGAAGTCCAGGGTGCTGCCCGAGGCCAGGCTGAGGCTGCCGAGCGACAGCGGCGTGGCGCTCTGCCCGGCGCTCAAGGTGCCGCCGTTGGCAACCTGCACGTTACCTGCGAGGGTGCCATTGCCGCCCAGGGTGGCGCCGCTGGCAACCTGCACAGTGGCGCTGTTCAGGCGGCCGTTGACCAACAGCGTGCCGGCACTGACGGTGGTGTTGCCGGTGAGGGTGTTGTTGCCGGTCAGCAGCAGCTCGCCGGTGCCGGTCTTGGCCAGGGTGCCGCTGCCACTGAGGTTGCCGGCGTAGGTGCCGTTGCCCGCCTGGGCGAAGGTCAGCGCGGCATTGTTGAGGATCGCCCCTTGCAGGCTGCTGCTGTCGCCCACCAGGCTGCCGGCGTTGATGCGGGTGCCGCCGGTGTAGCTGTTGCTGCCACTCAAGGTCAGTTCGCCAGCGCCGTTCTTGACCAGGCCGCCGCTGCCGCTGATATCGCCAGCCAGCCCCAGCGTGTTGCTGCCGGCGATGTTCAGGGCGCCGTTCAGCACAGCGTCGTTGGCCAGGGTGACCGCGCTGTTGCTGTCCAGCGTGGTATTGCCGGCGGCGGTCAGGGTGCCGCTGCCCAGCGCGCTGTCGTTGCCGACCACCAGGGTGCCACCATTAAGGCTGGTGCCGCCGCTGTAGCCATTGGCAGCGTTGAGCACCAAGGTGCCGGTGTCGTTCTTGACCAGGCTACCGGTGCCGTTGATGGCAACGTTGAGGGTGGCTGTCTTGCTGGGGTCGACCCGCACATAGGTGCTGCCGGTGCTCAGCAGTTCGCCATCGATACCGCCTTGCAGCACATAGCCGTCGGTGACGAACTGCATGCCGCTGAGGTTGTGGCTGCCATCGACGGTGACCGTGCCCGCCGCCCCCTGGAACACCGCGAAGGTATCGTTCCACTCGCTGTTGACCAGGCCGTTGGCGTCGGTCCAGTTGCTGTCAGTGGCGTTCCATACGCCATTGCCGCCATTCACCACGCCGTTGGCGAGGGTCTGGCTGCCGTCCCAGAACAGCACGTTGTTGCTGCCGCCCACGACCAGGTTGACCTGGTTGGCCACCGCGGTCTGCAAGGTCAGGTCGCTGAGTGGCACGGGTGAGCTGCCGATCTGCATGCCGTTGTTGGTCAGCGCCCCGCCGTAGTCGAACAGGCGGTAGACGCCAGCACCGAAGCCGCCGATGTCGGTCACGTTGAGGGTGCCGCCAAGGGTCAGGTTGTCGGTGACGTTGACCAGCGCGGGGCTGGCGTTGGGCGCGCCAAGGGCTGCGTTGAACACCGAGCCGCTGCCCAGGTTCAGGCTGCCGACGTTCAGCGTGCTGCCGCTGCTGCCGGCCAGGGCACCGCCACTGCCGACCAGCACGGTGCCCGCCAGGCTGCCGCTGCCGCCAAGGCTTGCGCCACTGCCGACATTGACGGTGCTGCTGGCCAGGCTGCCGTTCACTTGCAGGGTGCCGCCATCCACGTTGGTAACGCCGGTGAGGCTGTTGTTGCCGGTCAGGGTCAAGGTGCCGGTGCCTTGTTTGATCAAGGTGCCGGTGCCTGCGATATCACCGCCGAAGGTGCCGCCTTGCACGCCCAGGCTGTTGCCGGCGCCAATCTGCACGCTGCCGTTGCCACCGAGGGTGCCAAGGGTGGTGTTGCCGGCAAGGTTCAGGGCCGCGCCGCTGGCCACGTTGAGTGCGCTGAGGGTATCCAGGCTGGTGGTGCCCAGGGTGCTCAGGCTGCCGGCGTTGAGGTTGAAGATGCCGCTGAAACTGTTGTTGCCCGACAGCGTCAGGTCGGCCAGGCCGCTTTTGTTGAGCGTGCCGGCGCCACTGAGCGCACCAGCCAGGGTCAGGTCTTCGCTGCCGAGCACGTTGAGCACGCCACTGACCGCGATGGCGTTGCCCAGAGTGGTAGCGGTGCTGGCATCGAGGTTGCCGGTGCCGGTGACGCTCAGGCTGCCAGTGCCCAGCGCTGCGTCATTGCCAACCACAAGGGTGCCGGCCTGCAGCACAGTGCCGCCGCTGTAGGTGTTGGCGCCGTCGAGTTCCAGGCTGCCACTGCCACTTTTGGTCAGGCTGCCGGCGCCGGACAAGGTGCCGGCCAGGGTGATGTCATGGCTGCCGAGCACGTTGAATGGCCCAGCGATGCTGACGTTGTTGGCCAAGGTCACGGCCTGGCTGCCGAGCAGGCTGGTATTGGCCGCCGCATTCAGCGTGCCGCTGCCAAGCGCGGTGTCGGAACCTACGATCAGGCTGCCGGCGTTGAGCGCGGTATTGCCGCTGTAGCTGTTGTTGCCGGCCAGTTCCAGGCTGGCGGTGCCGGCCTTGACCAAGCCGCCGCTGCCGCTGATGTCGCCGTCGAGGGTCAGGTTATGGCTGCCTGCGATATTCAGCAGGCCGCCGAGCACCAGTTCGTTGCCTAGGGTGACCGCCTTGTTGCTGTCCAGGGTAGTCGCGGCGCTGGTGCTCAGCGTGCCAGTGCCCAGCGCGGTATTGCTGCCCACCACCAAGGTACCGCCGCTGAGCAGGGTGCCGCCGGTGTAGCTGTTATTGCCGTTGAGTACCAAGGTGCCGGTGTCGAGTTTATCCAGGGTGCCAGTGCCGATGACGGCCACATCGAGGGTGGCAGTGGCGCCTGGGTCGACGCGCACGGCGGTGTCGCCAGTGCTGCCGTTGACCAGGTTGAGTGCTCCCCCCGCGCCGCCGAGCAGGTGGTAGCCGTCAGTCATGAATTGCAGGCCATTGACGCTCTGCGCACCGACCACCGTGACGTTGCCGGCGCTGCCCTGGAACACCGCGAAGCTGCTGTCCCAGGTGCCATTGGTGGTGCCGTTGACGTCGGTCCAGTTGCTGTTGCCGGCATTCCAGGTGCCGCTGCCGCCATTGACCTGGCCGTTGCCGGTGGTCTGGCTGCCGTCCCAGAACAGGATGCTCTGGCTGCTGGCGCCGACCAGCAGGTTGATCTGGTGGGCAATCGCGGTTTGCAGGCTGAGGTCGCCCAGGTTCAATCCACCCGGCAGGCTGCCGAATTCCAGGGTGTTGTCGGTCAGCGCACCGCCGTAGTCAAACAGCCGATACACGCCGTTGCCGAAGCCGCCGATATCGCTGACGTTGAGAGTGCCGTCGAGGGTGAGGTTGCCATCGACGCGGAACAGCGCGTTGCCCCCGGTGGAGGGCGCGGCCAGGCCGACATCGACGATGGCGCCGCTGTCGAGCACCAGCGCACCGAGGCCAAGGGTGTTGTTGCTGGTGCCCACCAGATGGCCACCGCTGCCGATGATCACCGGGCCACCGACGTAACCGCTGCCGCTGAGGCTGGCGCTATTGCCGACCGTGAGGCCGGCACTGGTCAGGCTGCCATCGACTTTGAGCGTGCCGGCGTTGACCTGGCTGTTACCCAGCAGGCTGCTGATGCCGCTCAGGGTCAGGGTGCCGGTGCCGACCTTGGCCAGGTTGCCCGCGCCGCTGAAGGCGCCCGCGAAGAGGCTGTCGGCGCCGTTGCTGCCAACGCTCAAGGTGGCACTGTTGCCGATTACGGTGCTGCCGCTGCCGGTGAGGCTGGCCAGGTTCGCATCGCCATTGAGGTTCAGGGTGCCGGCGCTGCCGACGTTCACCCCGGAGACGTTGTCCAGCACCCCGGCGCCTTGCAGGGTCAGCGAACCTGCGGCGATATCGACATCACCGGTCAGGCTCTTGCTGCCGATCAGCAGCGCATCGGCAGTGCCGGTCTTGATCAAGCTGCCGCTGCCACTGATATCGCCAGCGAGGGTCAGGGCGTTGAGGGTGTTCAACGTCAGGCGGGTGCCGGCGGCCACATCCACGCTATTGGCCAGCACCATTGCCACGCTGTTACGCAGCGTTGCATCGCCCGTGACACTCAGGCCCGCGCCGCCCAGTGCGGCGCTGTTGCCCAGCACCAGGGTGCCGGCGGCAAGCTCGGTGCCGCCCTGATAGGTGTTGCTGCCGTTCAGGGTCAGGGTGGCGTTGCCGGTTTTGCTCAGGCTGCCAGTGCCGGCGAGGGTGCCGGCCAGGGTCAGGTCGTTGCTGCCTGCGACGGTCAGCCCGGCGTTGAGCACGACATCGTTGGCCAGTGCGGTTGCGCCGCTGCTGCCAAGGGTGGAGGCGCCAGCGACGGTCAGCCCGCCCTGCCCCAATGCGGCATTGTTGCCGACCAGTAGGGTGCCGGCGTTGAGGGTGGTGCCGCCGCTGTAGGTGTTGGCCGCGCCGAGGGTCAGCGTGGCGTTGCCATCCTTGAGCAGGCCGCCAGTGCCGGCGATCGCCCCGTTGAGGGTCAGCGCGTAGCTGTTGCCAAGGGTAAGGTCGGCGCCGCTCAGGTTGATGGCATTGCCCAAGGTCATCGCCTGGCTTGCGTCAAGGGCGCCAGCGCCGGTGACAGTGAGCGCGCCGCTGCCAAGCGCACTGGCGTTACCCAGCAGCAGGCTGCCGGCCTGCAGCGTGGTACCGCCGCTGTAGCTGTTGCCAGCGTTGAGGATCAGCTCGCCAGTGCCCCGTTTGTCCAACGCGCCAAGCCCACTGATCACGCCATTGAGGGTGAGGCTCTGGGCATTTCCGACGCCCAGCGTGGCGGCGTTGCCGAGGGTGATGGCATTGCCCACCTGCAACACGCCCAGGCTGCCCAAGGTACTGTTGCCGGTGACCGCAAGGCTGCCGCTGCCAAGGGCGCTGTCATTGCCCAAGGTGAGCGTGCCGGCAGCGAGGGTCGTGCCGCCGGCATAGCTGTTGGCGGCGCCCAGGGTCAGGTTGCCGGTGCCGGTCTTGATCAGCCCTTCCGGGCCGCTGATCACGCCGTTGAGGGCGAGATCGTTATTACCCGCCAGGGTCAGGTCGCCGTTCAGCAACAACTGGTTGGTGACGTTGTTCAGCGTGGTGCTGGTGGCAAGGTTCGCCGCGTTGGCGACGGTCAGCGCGCCCGTACCCAGTGCAAGGTTGTTGCCAAGGGTCAGCGTGCCGGCATTGAGCACGGTGCCGCCTGCGTAGGTGTTGGCGCCGGCCAGGGTGAGGTTGCTGGTGCCATTTTTGACCAGCGCGCCTGCACCACTGGCCACGCCGCCCAGGTTCAGGCCATTGCTGCCGGCGACGGTCACGCTGCCGGTGATGTTCACGGCATTGGCCAGGCTCACGTCAGCGCTGCTGTCCAGCGTGGTGCCAGCCGCTGCGCTGAGGATGCTGGTACCCAGCGCGGTGTCGCTACCCAGCAGCAGAGTGCCGGCATTGAGCCGGGTATCGCCCTGGTAGGTGTTGTTGCCGTTGAGCGCCAGCACGCCGGGGCCGCTCTTGACCAGCTCGCCGCTGCCGCCAATGGCACCGTTGAGCACCATGTTCTGGGCGCCAGCCAGGGTCAGGCTGCCGAGCAGGTCGATCTGGTTGCCCAACGTCAGGTTAACGCTGCTGCCCAATGTGCCGCCCTGCGCTTGCAGGGTGCCGGTGCCGAGCGCTGCGTTGCTGCCCAGAATCAGCGTGCCGCCGCTGAGGGTGGTTGCGCCTTGGTAGGTATTGGTGCCGTTGAGGGTCAGGGTACCGCTGCCGGCCTTGTCCAGGCCACCGTTGCCACTGAGTACGCCGTTGAACGTGAGGTTGTTGCTGCCGTTCACGCCCAGGTCGGCGTTGAGCGCGATGGCGTTGGCCAGGGTGAAATTGCCGGTGCTGCCGAGGTTGCCGCCATTGACGGTCAGCGCGCCGCTGCCCAGTGCCTGCGCGTTGCCCAGGGTGATGGTGCCGGCGTTGAGCACGGTGCCACCTGCGTAGGTGTTGGCATTGCTCAAGGTCAGGTTGGCCGCGCCGTTCTTGATAAGGCTGCCGGCGCCCGCAACGATGCCGCTCAGGCCCAGGTCGGCAGTGCCGCCAATGGTCAGCGGGCCGGCCAGGGCAAAGGTATTGCCCAAGGTGACGGCGGTGTTGCTGTCCAGGGTGGTGTTGGCCGCCGCATTCACCTGGCCGGTGCCGAGGGCGGTATTGCTGCCCACGATCAAGGTGCCGCCTTGCAGCGCGGTGCCGCCGGTGTAGGTATTGGCGCCGTTGAGGATCAGCGTACCGGTGTCGAGCTTGCCAAGGGTACCGGCGCCAGACAGGCCGACGTCAATGGTGGCGGTAACGTTCGGGTCGACGCGCACGGCGAAGGCGCCGTTGCTGCCGTTCATCAGCGTCAGACCGCCGCTGCCCACCAGGCGGTAGCCATTGTTCATGAATTGCAGGCCGGTGGCCGCCTGGGTGCCGACCACGGTCACATCGCCGCCGGTATTCTGGAACACCGCGAAGGTATCGCCCCAAGCGCTGTTGAGGGTGCCGCCGACGTTGGTCCAGTTGGTGCTGCCGGTGCTCCAGGTGCCGACGCCGCCATTGATGGCGCCGTTGGCGATGGTGTTGTTGCCATCCCAGAACTGCACACCGCCCGCTGCACCGCCCACCAGCAGGTTGAGCTGGGTGCCGATCGAGGTTTGCAGTTGCAGGTCACCAGGCAAGACGCTGCCGGGCACGCTGCCGATGTTCAGGCCGTTGTCGACCAGGGTGCCGGTGTAGTCGATCAGGCGATACACGCCTACGCCAAAGCCGCCGATATCACGCACATTGAGCGTGCCATCGAGGGTGAGATTGCCGTTGACGCTGACCAGCGCGGTGCCGCCGGTGGCCGGGCTGCCCAGGCCGACATCGAAGACCGAGCCGCTGTGCAGGGTGAGGCTGCCGGTGTTGAGGGTGGCCCCGCTGTTAGCCGCCAGATGCCCGCCATTGGCGATGTCCACCGCGCCGAGCACGCTGCCGACACCGGTCAGGGTCGCGCCGCTGTTGACCTGCACGCCGCTGGTGGCGAGGGCGCCGCTGACGTTGAGCTGGCCGGCGTTGACCGTGGTTGCGCCGCCGATTGCGCTGGTGCCAGACAGCTCAAGGCTGCCGCTGCCGTTTTTGATCAACCCGCCGCTGCCGGCCAATACACCGCTGAACAGGCTGTCGAGGTTGTTACTGCCCACACTGAGGTTGCTGCCCGCCCCCAGGTTGACACCCCCGCCGCCGCTCAGGCCGCCGACGCTGGCGCTATTGCCCAGGTTCAGGCTGGCGCCTGCGCCGACATTCAGCGATGAGGCATTGCCCAAGGCGTTGCTGCCAATGGTGGTCAGGCTGCCGCTGGCCAGGTCAATCGCCCCGGTGAAGCTGTTGTTGCCGCTCAGGGTGAGGTCGGCCAGGCCGTTCTTGATCAGCCCGCCGGCGCCGCTGATGGACCCGCTCAGGGTCAGGTCGTTGCTGCCGCCGAGGGTCAGGTCATTGCCCAGCACTACCGCGTTGCCCAGGTCGACGACTGCGCTGTTGTCCAGGCTGGCGGCACCGGCAATGGTCAGGGCGCCGCTGCCCAGAGCGCTGTCGTTGCCGACAACCAGCCCGCCGGCGTTGACCGTGGTGCCGCCGCTGTAGCTGTTGGTGCCATTGATTGTGACGGTGGCCGCGCCGTTCTTGATCAACTGCCCGGCGCCGCTGATGGTGCCATTCAGGGCCAGGTTGCTGCTGCCCACCAAGGTCAGGTCGGCGCCCAGGTTGATCGCGTTGCCCAGGCCGAACACATCGCTGGTGTCCAGGCTCGCGTTGGCGGCTACATTCAGCGCGCCGCTGCCGATTGCGCTGCCGTTGCCCAGTATCAGCCCGCCGCCGTTGAGCGTGGTGCCGCCGCTGTAGGTGTTGTTGTTGGTGAGCGTGAGGGTGCTGTTGCCGTTCTTGACCAGGCCGCCGCTGCCGTCGATCAGGCCGCCAAGGGTCAGGGCCTGGCTGCCGGCCAGGGTCAGGTCATCGTTGAGAGTGATGGCGTTGCCCAGATTGAGCGCAGTGGTGGTGTCCAGGCTACCGGCGCCGGCCACGGTGAGTTTGCCGCTGCCGAGCGAGCCTGCGTTGCCGAGCACCAGCGCCCCGGCGTTGAGGGTGGTGCCGCCCAGGTAGGTATTGGCATTGCTCAAAGTAAGGGTGCTGGCGCCATTCTTGATAAGGCTGCCTGCGCCTGCGACCAAGCCGCTCAGGCCGAGATCGGCACTGCCATCGACGGTCACCACGCCGGCCAGGTTCAGCGCATTGCCCACCGTGAGCGCGGTGTTGGCGTCCAGGTGGGTGCCGGCGGCGGCGTTCAGTGCGCCCGCACCGAGGGCTGCGGCATTGCCGAGCACCAGGGTGCCGGCGTTGAGGTTGGTGTTACCGAAGTAGGTGTTGGCACCGTTGAGGGTCAAGGTGGCATTGCCGTCCTTGCTCAGCCCGCCTACGCCCGCAATCACCCCGCTCAGCGCCAGGTCGTTGCTGCCCACCAGGTTCAGGGTGCCGCCCAGGTTGAGGTTGTTGGCGATGTTCAGACCGGCGATGCTGCTGTCCAGGCGGGTGTTGGCGCCAGCGTTCAAAACGCCGCTTCCCAGCGCAGTGTTGCTACCCAGGATCAGCGTGCCGGCATTCAACGTGGTGCTGCCGCTTTGGGTGTTGGCGCCGCTGAGGGTGAGCGCGGCGCTGCCGTTCTTGATCAGCTCGCCAGTGCCGCTGAGGTTGCCGGCAAGGGTCAGGTCGTTGGCGCCGGCGAGGGTCAGGTTGGCGCCAAGGTTCACAGCATTGGCGACGCTCATCGCAGCGCTGTTGGCCAGGGTCGAGGCACCGCCGACAGTCAACGCACCGGTGCCCAGGGCTGCGGCATTGGCCAAGGTCAGGGTGCCGGCGTTCAGGGTCAGGCCGCCGCTGTAGGTGTTGCTGGCGCCGAGGGTCAGGTTGCTGCTGCCGTTCTTGACCAGGCCCCCGCTGCCGCTGATCACGCCGCCCAAGGTGGTTGCCGAACTGCCTGGCAAGGTCAGCGTATTGCTGCCGAGGTTGACGGCATTGGCCAGGGTGACCGCCGTGCTGGCATCCAGGCTGGCGTTGCCGCCCAGGGTCAGCGCGCCGCTGCCCAACGCAGCGTTATTGCCGACGATCAGGGTGCCGGCATTGAGCGTGGTACCACCGCTGTAGGTGTTGGCGCCGTTCAGCGCCAGGCTGGCGCTGCCGTTCTTGACCAAGGTCCCGCTGCCAGTGATTACACCCGCCAGGGTGGTGGCGTTGCTGCCGAGCAGGTTGAGGCTGTTGGCGCCGAGGTTGACCGCGTTGGCCAGGTTGACCGCCGTGCTGGCATCCAGGTTGGCGTTGCCGCCCAAGGCCAGCGCGCCCGTGCCCAAGGCGGCGTTGTTGCCAACGAGCAGCGTGCCCGCATTGAGCGTGGTACCGCCGCTGTAAGTGTTGTTGCCGTTCAGGGTCAGGCTGGCGCTGCCGCTTTTGATCAACCCGCCGCTACCGCTGATTACGCCGCCCAGCGTGGTGGCGCTGGTGCCGAGCACATTGAGGGTGTTGGCACCGAGGTCGACGAGGTTGGCCAGGGTGACTGCACTGCTCGCATCCAGGCTGGCGTTGCCGCCCAGTGCCAGCGCACCGGTACCTAAAGCGCCGTTGTTGCCAACGATCAGCGTGCCGGCATTCAGCGTAGTACCACCGCTGTAGGTGTTGGTGCCGTTCAGCGTCAGGCTGGCGCTGCCGTTCTTGACCAGGCCACCGCTGCCGCTGATCACACCGGCCAGGGTCGTGGCGCTGCTGCCCAGCAGGGTCAGGGTGTTGCTGGCGAGGTTGACGGCGTTGGCCAGGCTGACCACAGCACTGGCATCCAGGTTGGCGTTGCCGCCAGGGCCAGCGCGCCGGTGCCCAAGGCGGTGTTGCTGCCGACGGTGAGGGTGCCTGCATTGAGGCTGGTGCCGCCGCTGTAGGTATTGTTGCCGCTCAGGGTCAGGCCGGCACTGCCGCTCTTGACCAGGCCACCTGTGCCGCTGATCACGCCAGCGAGGGTGGTGGCGTTGCTGCCGAGCAGGTTGAGGCTGTTGGCGCCAAGGTTGACGGCGTTGCCCAGGGCTACGGCGGTGCTGGCATCGAGGCTGGCGCTGCCACCGAGGGTCAGCGCGCCGCTGCCCAAGGCGGTGTTGCTGCCCACTGTCACGGTGCCAGCGTTGAGGGTGGTACCGCCGCTGTAGGTGTTGTTGCCGCTGAGGCTGAGCCCGGCGCTGCCGTTCTTGATCAGCGAGCCGCTGCCGCCGATCACCCCGCCCAGGCCAAGGTTGGCGCTGCCGCCGAGTGTCAGTGCACCGCCAAGGGTCAGCGCATTGCCCACGTTGACCGCCGTGCTGGCGTCAAGGCTGGTGCCGCCGGCTGCAATCAGCGCGCCGCTGCCCAGGGCTGCATTGTTGCCCAGCACCAAGCTGCCGGCGTTGAGGTTGGTGGCGCCGGTATTGGTGTTGGCAGCGGTCAAGGTCAAGGTGGTGTTGCCGTTCTTGGTCAGGCCGCCCGCGCCGGCAACCACGCCGCTTAGGGTGAGGTTGTTGCTGCCGGGCAGGATCAGGCTGCCGGCGAGGTTGAGCTGGTTGGCCAGGTTGAGGTTGGCTGCGCTGGTGTCCAGGGTGGTGCCGGCGGCGGCGTTCAGGGCACCGCTGCCAAGGCCGGTATTGCTGCCGATGATCAACGTGCCGACGTTCAGCGCGGTGGCGCCGGTCTGGGTGTTGTTGCCGCTCAGGGTCAGGGCGCCGCTGCCGTTCTTGATCAGCCCGCCGGTGCCGCTGATGTTGCCGGCCAGGACCATACCATTGGCACCGGGCAGGGTCAGGTTGGCGTTGAGGTTGACCGCGTTGGTCAGGGTCATCGCTGCGCTGTTGCCTAGGGTCGCGGCGCCCCCGACATTCAGCGCCCCGGTGCCGAGGGCCGCAGCGCTGGCCAGGGTCAGGGTGCCGGCATTGAGGTTCAAGCCACCACTGAAGGTGTTGGCGCCGCTCAGGGTCAGGGTGCTGCCGCCGTTCTTGGTCAGCGCGCCCGTGCCGCTGATCACACCGCTCAAGGTGGTAGCGGCGCTGCCTGGCAGGGTCAGGGTGTTGCTGCCAAGGCTGACCGCGTTGCCCAGGTTGACGGTGGTGTTGGCATCGAGGCTGGCGTTGCCACCCAGGGTCAGCGCGCCCGTGCCCAGCGCTGCACTGCTGCCCACGGTAAGTGTGCCGGCGTTGAGCAAGGTGCCGCCGCTGAAGGTATTGCTGGCGTTCAGCGTCAGGCCGGCAGCGCCATTCTTGACCAGGCCGCCGGCGCCACTGATCACCCCACCCAGGGTCATGGCGCTGGTGCCTGGGAGGGTCAACGTGTTGCCGGCCAGGCTGATGGCGTTGGCCAGGCTTACGGCGGTGCTGGCATCCAGGCTTGCGTTGGCGCCCAGGCTCAGCGCCCCGGTGCCCAGTGCCGCATTATTGCCGACGATCAGCGTGCCGGCATTCAGGCTGGTACCACCGGTGTAAGTGTTGGCGCCACTGAGGGTCAGGTTGCCGCTGCCGCTCTTGATCAGCGAGCCAGTGCCGCTAACCACCCCACCCAGGCCCAGCGCGTTGCTGCCAGGCAAGGTCAGCGCTGCGTTAAGGCTGACGGCATTGCTCAGCACCAGTGGCATGCTGCCTTGCAGCGTAGCGGCGCCGGTCACGTTCAGGGCACCGCTGCCCAGCGAAGTCGCACTGCCCAGGTTGAGGCCGCCGCCAGCGAGGGTGGTGCCGCCGCTGTAGGTATTGCTGGCGCCGAGGTTGAGCACACCGATGCCGGTCTTGATCAGCGAGCCGGTGCCAGACACCACGCCATTGAGCGCCATGGCGTTGGCGCCGCCTGTGGTCAGCGCACCGCCCAAGGTAATGGCGTTGGCCAGGGACAGGTTGGCAGCACTGGCCAACAGGCTGCCGCCGTTGGCGATGATGCTGCCGCTACCGAAGGCTGCGGCGTTGTCGAAGTTGAGCACGCCGCCGTTGAGGGTGGTCTGGCTGTTGCTGCCGAGCACCTGGCCAATCAGGCTCCAGGTGCCGCTGTCGACGATCAGCCGGTTGAAGTTGATGTAGTTGGCGGCGTTGATGCTGCCGGTGCCGGTGGTACCACTGCCGCCGCCAATCGCATTTTGCAGGGCCAGGGTATTGGTACCACCGGCGCCGCCGTCGATTACGCCGGCCGCTGCGAAGGCCAGGTTGGGGTTGCTGGTGACCAGCAGTTCCACGCCGACACCGCCCCCAGCGCTGACACTGGAACCCGTGATGGCGTTGAAGCGGTTGGCGCTGTTGGCGCCCATCGACAGGCTGCCAGTGATGCTGCCGGCGTTGGTGAAGGTGTTGCCACCACTGTTTGCCGCCTGGAAGGCTGCCCGCCCGACAATGCTGCCAGTGTTGGTCATGTTGACCGAGCCGCCACCTTGCACGGCGATCACTGGAATATCCTGGGTCAGTACACTGGCGCTGGCCAGCGCGTCAGAGCCGATGGTGCCGGCGTTGTTGATGACCGTGGTGCCGCCTGCGCCGTTACGCACATCCAGGGCCATGCCGTTGAGGTTGAGCAGGTTGGCACTGAGCAGCCCGCCGGTGCCCTTGAGCACGCCACTGGCGTTGTTGTTGATTACTACCGTGCTGGCGTTGCTGGTGTTGCCGATGATGGTGCCGGTGGTCAGCCCACCGATCAGGCCCAGCACCGAGGGGTCGATCAGGCCGTTGTTGGTGAAGGTGATGTTGTTGCCAGTCAGGCTCATGCCCGCACCCAGCAGCGGCGCGCCCATGGTGGTGCCGCCGACCACGGTGACGTTGAGGTTGTTGGCGCTGCTGGAAAAGCTGTTGGTGCCGCCCAGCAGCGAGGCCTGGCCGCTGCAGGACACAGAAGCCCCAGCGCCTGGGAATGCGGGCGTACAGGCCGCTTCGGCGTGCTCGATTGCAAGGCTTGCAAACAAGGCCCCGGTCGCCAGGCTCACGGCGAACGACAAGCGAGAGAGGCGCACAGGCAAACGGGCGGCGACAAGACGATCCACGGCAAGCTCCTTCTTCGTGGATCAGGCGGCAGTCTGTGTGACCGGTGCAGCGGCTGCATGGGCGACGACTGAATACCTGACCCAACCAACAAATTCCTTTGAAGAAATTTGTAGCTGCTACTTGGCGCGCAGCACGCAGAAGGGGCCGGTCAAATGGTGTTAATACTTTCTCGAAGTACCACGTGGTTCATGGGTTACAAGGCAGAAGCGCCGGTTTTTGAGCCGACGAGCGGTCATGGCAATACGCCAGAACCTGACGCATTTGCCGCCGTTAATTGGCCCACCAATAGTTGGTGCGCCGTGCGCTCACGCCACCTGGGCGCCGTCATCCGGCCAGTGCGGCTCGTTGGCCCCCGGCGGGGTCAGCGGCGGCAGCCCATAGGCGGCCCGGGCGTCGTCACAGCTTGGGTTGTGCTGGCCATGCTCCCAGGAGGCTTCGAACTCGCGGCACGGGCTTGAGCGCTGTTCATAGATGGTGCACGCCACCTGCGTGCCGATTTCGCCGCCCAGGCTTACGCAACGGCAAGGCTTGGCGTCGGTACCGATCATCGCGACCCGTGTCGGGTTGATCTGCACCACCAGGTCGTCAGGCACAACGCCACCCGCCGACTGGCATTCACCCCAGAAGAAAGACACACGAAAGTAGCCGCAGCAGGCGCCGCAGGTAAGGCAAGGGTTCTGTTCGGACATGATGACCAGGGAGGGGGAGGTTGTTGTTATTGGGGCTAGCGCCCGCGCCGCTATTTGTAATCCAGCCGCGGCCGGCTGAACAGAGGGATGATGAAAAAAAGACGGCCGCTGGTCGCGGCCTTGAGCTTGGAGCAGCAAGCGGCAAGTGGGTATCCACCTCCCTTCCCTGCCTAGGTTTGTGGTGAGCGGGCTTGCCCCGCTCGCCACCAGGAGATTTGTCTGCGCTTGGAAGCCAGGTACAGACCTAGTTCTCTACTGCTTGCCGCTTACCCCTCGCGGTTTGCGTCTGCGCGGAACATCTGGCGAATGCCGCGAATGGCCTGGCGGATGCGGTCCTGGTTCTCGATCAGGGCAAAACGCACATGGTCATCGCCATATTCACCAAAGCCAATGCCCGGCGACACGCAAACCTTGGCCTCGGCCAGCAGCTTCTTGGCAAACTCCAGCGACCCCAGGTGGGCGTAGGCCTCGGGGATTTTCGCCCAGACATACATCGACGCCTTGGGGTTCTCGACCATCCAGCCCAGTTCGTGCAAACCTTTAACCAGCACGTTGCGGCGCTGGCGGTACTGCTCGGCGATATCACGCACACACTGCTGATCACCTTCCAGCGCCGCGATGGCCGCCACCTGCAACGGGGTGAAGGTGCCGTAGTCGTGGTAGCTCTTGATGCGCGCCAGAGCATTGACCAGCTCGGGGTTACCGACCATAAAGCCGATGCGCCAGCCGGCCATGTTGTAGCTCTTGGACAGGGTGAAGAACTCAACCGCAATGTCCTTGGCCCCCGGCACCTGCAGAATCGACGGTGCTTTCCAGCCATCGTAGACAATGTCGGCATAGGCCAGGTCGTGCACCACCAGCACATCGTACTGCTTGGCAAGCGCCACCACGCGCTCGAAGAAATCCAGCTCGACGCACTGGGCGGTAGGGTTGGAAGGGAAGCCCAGGATCATCATCTTCGGCTTGGGGATGGACTCGCGTATGGCCCGTTCCAACTCGTTGAAAAAGTCCACGCCCGGCACCAGCGGCACCGAGCGCACCTGGGCACCGGCAATTACTGCACCGTAGATGTGAATGGGGTAGCTGGGGTTGGGCACCAGCACCGTGTCGCCCTGGTCGAGGGTGGCGAGCATCAGGTGCGCCAGGCCTTCCTTCGAGCCAATGGTCACGATGGCTTCGCTTTCCGGGTCGATATCGACCTCGTAGCGTTCCTGGTACCAGCGCGAGATGGCACGGCGCAGGCGCGGGATGCCGCGAGAGGTGGAATAGCCATGGGTGTCTTCGCGCTGGGCCACTTGCACCAGCTTCTCGACGATGTGCGGCGGCGTGGCGCCGTCGGGGTTACCCATGCTCAGGTCGATGATGTCCTCGCCACGGCGGCGGGCAGCCATCTTGAGTTCGGCAGTGATGTTGAAGACGTAAGGCGGGAGACGATCAATGCGCGCGAAACGGCGCGGCGAACCAGGGTTGGCCATGGTTTCCTCTGAAGACGTAAGCGCCCGGAACCGTCCGAGCGACGCTGGCCGCTGCGGCGGCCGACGACGAAGATAATCTCATCGGCCGCCCAGTGTAAAGGCCTGGGTTCACCAGGCCGTGGCGGGTCAGGCCTCATCAGCCTCGGCGTGTTTTTTCCAGAGTTTCAGGTTCAACCCTTCCGACGGGTTGAAAGGTTCTCCATTGACCGTGTCATAGGCCACCGCCTGATCGCCGTGGTAAACCCACCGTTGGCCGTCTTTTTCCTCGGTGAACACTGTGTAGGAGTGCTTACGCATGGCCAGGTACTGGGCGTCGTCCTCTGCCACCTTCACATACCAGCCATCGAGCAGTTCCTGATCCAGCTTCAAGGCGGGGTCCAGCACCGTCCCCCAGCGCCCCAGGAAATCCGCTGCATGAAACCTTACGATGCGCCCCGGCTCTTTGAGAGTACCGGGCTCGCTAACGCCATCGAGCGAAGCATTGCCGACCAGCGTGGCATGGCGCCCCGGCAGTGGCCAGACGCTGATCTGGGTGCCTGGTTCGGTGAACGGGATCACCGCAGCGAACCCCATCGAGCGCTCGTCGCGGGCATAAAACCCTACGTACTCTGCCACGTTGCTCTGCAGTTTGTAGCGTTCCGGCGAGAGATTGAAAGGCCCGGGGACCGGATCGACCGCGAATATATTCACTTTGACGGCACTGAGCAGTGGGTCTTTTGCCATGGCGTTGGCCAGCATATGACAGCAGATCGCGCCCCGGCTCCAGCCGACCAAATTGACCGTGTCCGGAATCAGCGGCTTACGGTTCTCCTTGATCAGTTGCTCCTCCAACTCCTGCAGCGTGATCTTTCGATTGCTGTGATCGAAGCGCTGCCACATCCAGGAGTTGCGTGCGCGCTGCCCATCAACGCCCGCAGGCTCGCCCTCGATCCGTTCGAATTCACCCTCGGCACTCAAGTCCCCTCGCCAGTCACTGTGCCCCTTGATCACGTTGAGCGCATGCTGCACGTTCTCGTCCCACCCCGATCCGAACGCGGTACCGAACACTTCGTAGTGGTCTTGGTCCTGCACGAAAAGACGCTCATGCTGATGATTGCCAGAGCCTGGCCCGTCGATCGCGATCCAGTCGATGAAACGCTTGCCCTGGTCGCTATCGGCCAAGGTGGCGATCAGTTCGCCCTCCCAGTACAGCGGGTTGTGATCATCTGCCCGGTTCGATCCAGTCCCCGAAAAATACACGGTAAAAACGCCCATCACTTCGCACCTCGTCATGTTGTCGAGGTGCGAAAATAGGGTTGGGCACGGGGCTCATATCAGCAGGAATACTGACCCACCAGGGAAAAAAAACCCGGCACTCAAGGCCGGGTTTTTTAATGAAGCGCTTGCTCGATCAGCGCGCGTAGGTCATCAGCACATCGGCGGCAGTCTGGCTGTCCACCCCCATCATTACGCTCAAGGCGGTCACGAGAAGGATGGAGAAGCCAAACACTTTGCG
The DNA here is from genome assembly GCF_014268805.2 of Pseudomonas farsensis. Lineage (GTDB taxonomy): Bacteria > Pseudomonadota > Gammaproteobacteria > Pseudomonadales > Pseudomonadaceae > Aquipseudomonas > Aquipseudomonas farsensis. The sequence goes on along the minus strand of NZ_JABWRF020000001.1, from coordinate 251,368 downwards.
CGCCCACTTGCTGTCGTCCTCAGCCTTGTAGCCGCCCCAGGCCATGTACAGCCAGTACAGGCCCATGGCAGCCGCGACGGCCAGGTAACCCAGGCCTGCGTAACCGCCAAGGGTCAGCATCAAGGTGGCCAGGACGAACGCCAGCACGTACAGCACGATCTGCTTTTTCGCAGCCAGGATACCGCGCTGCACCGGCAGAACCGGGATGTTGGCAGCGCTGTAGTCCTTGAAGCGGAAGATCGCGATGGCGAAGCTGTGCGGCATCTGCCACAGGCTGAACATCACCAGCAGGGTCACCGCAGCCAGGTCGAAGCTGTTGCTGACGGCGCAGTAGCCGATCACCGGAGGCATGGCACCGGACAGGCTGCCGACCAAGGTGCCGTGCACCGATTTGCGTTTGAGCCACAGGCTGTAGAAGCCAACGTAGACCACAAAGCCGACCAGGGCGCAGAACGCCGCCAGCGGGTTGGCCTGGACATACAGCATGCCAAAGCCGACCACCCCAAGCAGGGTGGCGTAAGCCAGCGCGAGGGGCAGCGACATGCCGCCCTGCACCATGACGCGGTTCTTGGTGCGTTCCATCTTGTGGTCGATGTCACGGTCGATGCAGTTGTTGAACACGCATCCCGAGGCAACCACCAGGGAAGTACCGATTACCACCGCCAGGAACAGGGCGAAGTCCACTTGGCCCTTCGAGGCAAGGAAGAAGCCGCCTGCCACGGAAAGCACGTTACCGAAAATGATCCCCGGTTTGGTGATTTGGATAAAGTGCTTTACGGACATGCAGTCTTACCTCACTTGGCCATCATTTCGAAGTGGATGCTGAACATGATCCACAGCGACAGGCCGACCAGCAGAGCGATAACCATGACGGTGAACAGGAACGTCGACACATTGGAGCGTTGCTCTTTCGAGCGGTCCATGTGCAGGAAGTACACGAGGTGTACTACCACCTGAATGACGGCCATGGCCACCACGATCAGGACGGTCAGGTTCTTCGGCAGGCTCGGGTACATCACCAGGCCAAACGGGATAGCGGTCAGGATGATCGACAGTACGAAACCGATCATGTACGACTTGACGCTGCCGTGGCTGCCTTCGTGATGGACGTCGTGTGCGTTAGCCATTAGATAACTCCCAACAGGTAAACGACGGTGAATACGCAGATCCAGACCACGTCCAGGAAGTGCCAGAACAGGCTCAGGCAGCTCATGCGGGTCTTGGCGGTCGGCGTGATGCCGTGCTTGTTGATCTGATACATCATGATAGCCATCCAGATCAGACCGGCAGTCACGTGCAGACCGTGGGTACCTACCAAGGCGAAGAACGCCGACAGGAAGCCACTGCGCTGCGGGCCGAAGCCCTCGGCGATCAGGTGATGGAATTCATAGATTTCCATCGCGATGAAGCCGGCACCGAACAGGAAGGTCACAGCCAACCAGCCCAGTACACCTGCCTTGTTGCCGGCGAACATCTTCAGCATGGCGAAGCCGAAGGTGATCGAGGACAGCAGCAGGAACGCGGTTTCAACCAGCACGAAATCGAGCTGGAAGATGTCGTGACCCGACGGGCCGCCGGCAAAACTGCCGGACAGCACCGCGTAGGTGGCGAAGAGCGACGCAAACAGGATGCAGTCGGTCATCAGGTACAGCCAGAAACCCAGTACGGTCATCTGGCCCGAGTCGTGGTGGTGATCATCGTGCCCATGGTCGTGACCATGTGCATCACCGTGCATTACTTGACTGGACATTGATTACACCCGCTCAAACGATTCGACACGTGCGCCGGCAGGCAGAGCACCTGCTTGGGCCAGCGCTTTCATGCGCTCGCCTTCGATGCGCGCCACTTCTTCGGCCGGAACCATGAAGCCCTGGTCGTCACGTGCAGCGTGGCGAACGAAGACTGCGATGGTTGCCACCAGGCTTGCGCCCACCAGCCACCAGATGTGCCAGATGAAGGCGAAGCCGAACACGGTCAGGAACAGACCCATGAACAGACCGGTGGAGGTGTTGCTCGGCATGTGGATCGCTTCGTACTTGGCCGGAGCCTTGTACGCAACACCGGCTTCCTTGGCTTCGTGCCAGGCGTCCAGGCCAACTTTCTCAGGCATGTGAGCGAAGTTGTAGAACGGAGGTGGCGACGAAGTGGACCATTCCAGAGTACGGCCGCCCCATGGGTCGCCGGTCACGTCGAGGTTCTGGTTGCGATCGCGAACCGAAACGACGATCTGGATCAGCTGGCAAGCGATACCGAACAGGATCAGCACGGCGCCGACAACGGCTACGTACAGGTAGGGTTCCCACAGTGGGTTGTCGGAGTGGTTCAGACGACGGGTCATGCCCATGAAGCCCAGGGCGTACAGCGGCATGAACGCAACGTAGAAGCCCGACAGCCAGAACCAGAAGGCAGCTTTGCCCCACTTCTCGTTCAGGGTGAAGCCGAAGGCTTTCGGGAACCAGAAGGCGAAGCCGGCAATGTAGCCGAATACCGCACCACCGATGATCACGTTGTGGAAGTGAGCGATAACGAACAGGCTGTTGTGCAGCACGAAGTCAGCACCCGGAACGGCCAGCAGTACGCCGGTCATGCCACCAATGGAGAAGGTGACCATGAAGCCCAGGGTCCACATCATCGGTGCGGTGAAGCGCACACGGCCTTGGTACATGGTGAACAGCCAGTTGAACAGCTTCACACCGGTCGGGATGGAGATCAGCATCGTCGCCAGGCCGAAGAAGGTGTTGACGCTGGCGCCGGCACCCATGGTGAAGAAGTGGTGCAGCCATACCGCAAAGCCCAGGATCGCAATGGCACCCGATGCGTAGATCATCGCGTGGTGGCCGAACAGGCGTTTGCTGGAGAACGTCGAAGTCACTTCCGAGAACACGCCGAAGGCCGGCAGGATCAGGATGTAAACCTCAGGGTGACCCCATGCCCAGAACAGGTTGACGTACATCATCGGGTTCCCACCAAGCTCGTTGGTGAAGATGTGGAAGTCCAGATAACGGTCAACAGTCAGCAGGGCGAGTGCGGCGGTCAGGATCGGGAAGGAAGCGACGATCAGCACGTTGGCCCAGGTGCAGGTCCAGGTGAAGATCGGCATGTCCATCAGTTTCATGCCAGGGGCGCGCATCTTCATCACAGTGACGAGGAAGTTCACGCCGGTCAGTGTCGTACCCAATCCGGATAGCTGTAGCGCCCAGATATAGTAGTCGACACCTACCCCAGGGCTGTACTGGATACCCGCAAGCGGCGGATAGGCAACCCAGCCGGTCTTGGCGAATTCACCAACACCCAGCGAGATGTTGACCAGCAGCACGCCTGCCAGCAGCAGGTAGAAGCTCAGGGAGTTCAGGAACGGGAAGGCAACGTCACGAGCACCGATCTGCAGAGGAACAGCAAGGTTCATCAGGCCGGTGAAGAACGGCATCGCCATGAAGATGATCATGATCACACCGTGAGCGGTGAAGATCTGGTCATAGTGTTCAGGCGGCAGATAGCCTTCGGAGCCACCGGTAGCGGCAGCCAGCTGGGTACGCATCATGATGGCGTCGGCAAAGCCACGCAGCAGCATGATCATCGCGACGATGATGTACATCACCCCGATTTTCTTGTGGTCGACGGTGGTCAGCCACTCAGTCCACAAGTAGGTCCACTTGCGGAAATACGTAACGAGGCCGACGACAGCGATACCGCCGAGCGCAATCATGGCAAGCGTCACCATGACTATCGGCTCGTGATAGGGTATCGCCTCCAGGGTTAATTTACCGAACATCTCTTACTCCTCTGCACCGGCAGCTGGTTGCGTACTCGATTCCACACCCGTGGTAGTGGCCAGATCTTTGCTGCCTGCTTCTTCGTGGACCGGCTTGCCGCGGTTCATGCCTTCGTACTTGTCGACGATGGTCTGGAACAGCTCCGCTGGCGCCTCGCTGTACAGCGCGACTGGGTTGTATTCGCTAGGCTTGGCCAGAGCTTCATACTCGGCTTTGCCCAGTTTCAGCGGCGACTGCTTCACTTCGGCGACCCACTTGTCGAAGTCTTCCTGGGAGGTAGCAGTTGCCTTGAATTTCATGCCGGTGAAACCAGCACCGCTGTAGTTGGCGCTGATGCCGTCAAACACACCGTTTTCGTTGGCGATCAGGTGCAGTTTGGTGGTCATGCCCGCCATGGCGTAGATCTGGCCGCCCAAGCCCGGGATGAAGAACGAGTTCATCACGGCGTCCGAGGTGACGCGGAAGTTCACCGGGGTGTTGGCCGGGAAGTTGATCTTGTTGACCGTGGCAATGCCCTGTTCCGGGTAGATGAACAGCCATTTCCAGTCCAGCGCGACCACGTCGATCTGGATCGGCTTGACGTCCGAATCCAGTGGGCGGTACGGGTCCAGCTTGTGCGTGGAGTGGTAGGTGACATAACCCAGGGCGATGATGATCAGGATCGGGATGATCCACACCGCGGCTTCGATCTTGGTCGAGTGCGACCAGTCAGGGGTGTAGGTGGCAGCCTTGTTGGAAGCACGATACTTCCAGGCGAACACCAGCGTCATGATGATCACGGGCACGACCACCAGCAGCATGAGGCCGGTGGCGATCAGGATCAGGTTCTTCTGCTCAATGCCGACCTGTCCCTTCGGGTCGAGCAGGGTCCAGTTGCACCCACTGAGTAAAAGCATGCCTAAAAAGGGCAATATGCCAAACAGTCTGGGGTAACGCTTTTTACTCATCTCACGACCTCTAGATCAGCTTGCTTCAATGCAATTTGTGTTTTGGTAGCCAACACTTCGTCCTGCCAAGTGCGGCATTTCGCGCCCGAACTCGCTCCTGCCGGGGGCCTGAAAAAAGGCCTTGGCGTCAAGCGGATTAGCGGTGCGTGGTTTCGTAGGCAACAGGCCTGTACTTCAGACCAAGTCCATTTGGTGCGGGAAAACGCGGAGGGGTGTCCGCCCGGTATCGCCGTTGGGCGAAACTTGACGAAGTCAGCAATAAGGGAGCGCTGCGGCTTCCTTCAATCCTGCGACTCGCAAGCAGTGCCGAACGGAAATTGGGGGCGATTGTAGATAGGTCGCCCCCCCTTTACTATGACTTATTGAGCAACAGTCTTTTACAGAATACGTAACAATACTGCTCAAAAAATCAACTTCGCGACAGTTTGTCGCACCCCTTCCAGTACCCCTGTAGCCCGCGTCGCGCAAGGCCCGGAGCATGACCCTGATCAATCTTTGAGCGAGGCCGGGGGCTTATCTCGCGGTGCAATAGACCTGGGTCAAACAATGACTTTGGTCTATGCCCGACGACGGTTTCGGTAGATCCCCAAGGGGACCAACAGGGCAGTCAGGACGAAGGCGACCAGTGCCCATTGGGCAAGCGACAGGCCCAGAATTGGCGGGTAAGGGGTAGAACAGAAACCGTCGACCTGGAATGCCAGCGGCCACAGCTTGGCCAGCGGCAGGTCGTCGACGATCGGTTGCAGGGTATCGATGCCGCAGCTGACCATCGGGTTGGCGAGTATATAGACATGGTTGCCGGCTGCAATGATTCCGCCGATGGCGCTCAGCACCACCAATGCCTCGAACAGGGTGAGGCTGCGCTTGCCCGGCATTGCGGCGGCCAGGAAGGCGAACACGGCAATGAACAGCAGTGCGTAGCGTTGCAGGATGCACAGCGGGCAGGGTGCTTCGCCGAGCACCACTTGCATGTACAGGGCACCGCCGATCAGCGCGAGGCAGATCACGCCGAGCAGCACCAGAAAGCGCCGTTCGCGATTCAGGCGCGATGAGAGTTCGTTCATTGCCTATTCCTTCGATGGAGAGTGGCAGCGTGGGGCTGCCCGACGGGCGCCAAGTTTACACGCAGAGTAAAAGAGCGCGTCGAAGAAAGGCGTGCGCGGCTGTGCATGGACGAACTGAGACCGGGAGAGTGGGTTTCGGTTCAGCGATACGCCTTAAAAAACGCACCGCCCCCAGCGCCGGACAGGGCCAGGCCCCTCGACACCGGGAGTGAAGAATACAGTGATTAAAGGAGGATTAAAGATGAAGGCGGATGTACGCCGCTTCATCTTGGGGGATGTATGGATGAAGCCTCGCCTGCGGGCATGGGGCGCGGTGGGGTGGAAATCCAGGCGTCCTGCCAGATCGCCGGGGCCGCTACGCAGCCCTTCGCGGCGCAAGGCCGCTCCTACAAGGGATGCGCTCGCCTGTAGACATGCGCCCCAGGCTGTAGGAGCGGCCTGGTGCCGCGAAAGGGCCGCAAAGCGCCCCCCCCCCCGGCATTCACGTACTGCGATCACTCCAACGCCGCTGCCGGCCCAAAGAACTCATAACGGCTCTGCCCCTCCGGCACGCCCAGCGCCTTGAGCTGACGCTTGATCGCCGCCATGAACCCCTTGGGCCCCAGGAAGTAGGCATCCACGTCACGCTCACGCGGCAACCACTCGGCCAGCAGGTCCTGGTTCAGCAGGCCAACGGCGTCCGCCTGGTTGGCCGGGTCCTCGGCGTAGCAATAGAAACGTTTGAGCTGCGGATGACGCGCGGCCAGTTCATCGATCCAGTCGCGGAACGCATGCACCGCGCCATTGCGTGCGCAATGGATGAAATGCACCGGGCGCTCGGTTTTCAACGCCGCCTCCAACATTGCCAAGGTAGGGGTGATGCCCACACCCCCACTGATCAGCACCAACGGTTTGTCACTGGCGCTGAGGGTAAAGTCACCCGCTGGCGGGAACAGCTGCACGGTGTCACCGACCTTGAGCTGCGCGTGCAGCCAGTTCGACACCTTGCCGCCCGCCTCACGCTTGACGCTGATGCGGTACTGCTGGCCATCGCTCAACGCCGATAGCGAATAGTTGCGGCGCTGCTCGCTGCCATCGACGAACAGCTGCAGGCCAATGTACTGGCCGGGCTCGGCTTTGAGTACCGGCTTGCCATCTATTGGCGCAAAGTAGAACGAGACGATTTCCTCGCTCTCTTGCTCGCGGCGCACCAAGCGGAACTCGCGGGCGCCACGCCAGCCACCGAGAGCATGTTCCTTGGCCTGGTAAAGCGTTTCCTCGGCGCCGATGAGAATGTCCGCCAGTTGCCCGTAGGCCGCGGCCCAGGCAGCAATCACTTCAGGCGTGGCGATGTCCTTGCCCAGCACTTGCTCGATGGCGCGCAACAGGCAGCTGCCAACGATGGGGTAATGCTCGGGAAGAATCTGCAAGGCCACGTGCTTGTTGATGATCTGCCCCACCAGGCCGCCCAACTGCTCAAGCTGGTCGATGTGGCGGGCGTACATCAGCACGCCATTGGCCAACGCTCGCGGCTGGTCGCCGCTGGCCTGGTGGGCCTGGTTGAACAGCGGGCGTACCTCGGGGTACTCGTTGAGCATCATTTTGTAGAAATGCGTGGTCAGCGCCTCACCGCCGCTTTCGAGCAGTGGGACGGTGGCTTTGACGATTGCACGTTGTTCGGCATTGAGCATTGCAGCAACTCCTGAGCCTTAGGCTTCATATGATTGCCTTGGCTATTTCAGCAATCGTGCCAACTGCCACAGCCAATGAATACAGGGCCTATCCAGCACCCATGTCAAAATGACGCGCCACGGCGTATAGTCATTCCGACTACCAGGAGTCGATATGACCGCAAAGCCCCTGCTTACCGCCCTCCTCCCGCTGGTCAGTGACCTGTCCTGCGACCTGCCCGACCAGGAACGTTACCGCCGCTTGCTGCAAGCCATGCGCGGCCTGCTGCCGTGCGATGCCGCAGCCCTGCTGCGCCTGGACGGCGAATGGCTGGTGCCGCTGGCGGTGGACGGCCTGTCAGCAGACACCCTGGGCCGGCGCTTCAAGGTCAGCGAACACCCGCGCTTCCAGGCCCTGCTCGCCAGCCCCGCCCCTACCCGCTTCGCCAGCGACAGCCAATTGCCCGACCCCTACGACGGCCTGGTCGAAGGCCAGCATGTCGACCTGGAAGTGCACGACTGCATGGGCTGCCCATTGATGGTCGACGACCAGCCTTGGGGCCTGCTGACCCTCGATGCGCTCACCCCCGGCCAGTTCCAGAGCCTGGAACTGGAAGCCCTGCAAGCCTTCGCCAGCCTGGCCGCTGCCACGGTGACCGTGGCGGAGCGCATCGAGCACCTGGCCCTGCGCGCCGAAGACGAACACCAGCGCGCCGAGGTATACCGCCAGGCCAGTAGCCAGGGCCGTGAATTGATCGGCCAGAGCAAGGCGCACAAGCGCTTGCTGGAAGAAATCAACCTGGTCGGTGGCAGCGAGCTGACCGTGCTGATTACCGGCGAAACCGGTGTCGGCAAGGAGCTGGTAGCCCAGGCCCTGCACCGCGCCAGCCACCGCGCCGACAAACCACTGATCAGCCTCAACTGCGCGGCGCTGCCGGAAACCCTGGTGGAGAGCGAGCTGTTCGGCCACGTCCGCGGCGCCTTCACGGGCGCCCATGGCGAACGGCGCGGCAAGTTCGAGCTGGCCAATGGCGGCACGCTGTTTCTCGATGAAGTCGGCGAGCTGCCCCTGGCGGTGCAGGCCAAATTGCTGCGGGTGCTGCAAAGCGGGCAACTGCAACGCCTGGGTTCGGACCGCGAGCACCAGGTGGATGTGCGCCTGATTGCCGCGACCAACCGCGACCTCGCCGAAGAGGTGCGCAACGGCAACTATCGCGCGGATTTCTACCACCGCCTGAGCGTCTACCCGCTGCATGTGCCGCCGCTGCGCGAGCGTGGCCGCGACGTGCTGCTGCTGGCGGGGTATTTCCTCGAGCAGAACCGCTCGCGGCTTGGGTTGGGCAGCCTGCGCCTGTCTGCCGAGGCGCAGGCTGCGCTGCTGGCCTACGATTGGCCGGGCAATGTGCGCGAACTGGAGCACCTGATCGGCCGCTCGGCGCTCAAGGCCCTCGGCCAGCAGGCGCGACGCCCGAAAATACTCACCCTTGAGGCCGCTGACCTTGACCTGCGCAGCGTGGCCCCCAGCGCGCCGCTGCCAGCCGCGCCCGTGCAGGACGCCGTCGCGTTGCCCGAGGGCGGTTTGCGCGAAGCGCTGGATGATTACCAACGCCAAGTCATCGAGGCTTGCCTACAACGCCACGCAGGCAACTGGGCGTCGGCCGCGCGCGAGCTGGGCCTGGACCGCGCCAACCTGAGCCGCGTGGCCAAGCGCCTGGGTTTACGCTGAGAGGGGCTGCTGCGCAGCCCAATCGCAGGCTGACGCCAGCTCCCACTGGATCTGGGCAAGGCGTCGATAGTGCAACTGTGCGCGGTCTCTGTGGGGGATTCTATGGTTTTGTACAAGCCTGTTCTCGCCAGACACATTTCCCACAGAATTGGGTCCAACCAGCAATGTTGCGGTTGAGCACGGTCTCTGTGGGAGATTCTATGGTTTTTGTACAAGCCTGTTCTCGCCAGACATATCTGCTTGTGGCGAGCGGGCTTGTCCCGCGTTGGGCTGCGCAGCAGCCCCTTGGGTTTTCAGGGCTGCTGCGCAGCCCAACGCGGGACAAGCCCGCTCGCCACAACTCTCTGTCATTTCCCACAGGATTGGGTCCAATCCAGCAATGTTGCGGTTGAGCAGGGCCTGCGTGGGAGCTGGCGACAGCCTGCGATTGGGGCGCGTAGCGGCCCCGCTTTACATGATCTGACACAAACCGTGCTAAAGCCCCTCGCCCCCAGGCCGATAACCCGGCATCCTCCCCGTAATTTCCATACCGAAGGTCGCCCATGGCCACGCAAAATGCCCGCGCGGACGCGTTGTCCCTGCTGCTCTTCACCCTGCGCAGCGGCAAGCTGATGGCAATCAACTTGCTCAAGGTCAGCGAAATCATCCCCTGCCCGCCACTGACCAAGCTGCCCGAAGCGCACCCGCACGTAAAAGGCGTGGCCACCCTGCGCGGCAACTCGCTGTCGGTCATCGACCTGTCCCGCGCCATCGGCGAACAGCCCCTGGCCGACCCCAACGGCGGCTGCCTGATCGTCACCGAGATCAGCCGCTCGCGACAAGGCCTGCATGTGCAAGCCGTCAGCCGCATCATTCATTGCCTGAGCACCGACATCAAACCGCCCCCGTTCGGCTCGGGCAGCCGTTCGTTCATCACCGGCGTGACCCGGGTCGACAACACCCTGGTGCAAGTGCTGGACATCGAAAAAGTGATTCACGGCATTACCCCGCCGGCCCACGAAGTGCAGCCGGGTGCACTCAGCGAAGAAGACGCAAGCCTGCTGGCCGCGGCCAATATCCTGGTGGTCGACGACAGCCAGGTGGCGCTGCAACAGTCGATCCACACCCTGCGCCACCTTGGCATCGAATGCCACACTGCGCGCAGCGCCAAAGAGGCGATCAACGTCCTGCTGGACCTGCAAGGCACCGAGCGCGAAATCAACATCCTGGTCTCCGACATCGAAATGTCCGAGATGGACGGCTTCGCCTTCACCCGCACGCTGCGCGAAACCCCGGACTTCCAGCACCTGTACATTCTTCTGCACACCTCGCTGGACAGCACCATGAGTAGCGACAAGGCCAAGACCGCCGGCGCCAACGCCATCCTGACCAAGTTCTCCTCGCCAGAGCTGACCGACTGCCTGGTGGTGGCGGCCCGCGCAGTGGTCTTCGCCGAGCGCTGATATATCCGGCGACAAACTCCCCGGCTTGATGTCGGGGCGTCTTCGGGCATAATTTCCACCCCTCCGCTGCTCAATGGCACACCGCCCATGAAACCTCTCGCCTTCTTGCTGACCGCCTGTGCGCTGGTCAGTGGCGCAGCCCACGCCTCCAGCACCCAAGCCTGGAACGACCAGCGTCAGCACATGCTCAAGGCCTGCCTCAGCGCCAGCCAGTTCAAAAACGCCCACGCCTTGGGCAAACCTGCCGAGTTCGATGACCGCGTCGGCTACAGCGCATTGCTGGTCGAAGGCGTCTACCCGCAAAAACACATGAACAACCGCACCGGCACCGAGCTGTGCCTGTACGACCGCCAGCGCCAGCAGGCTTTCGTCAGTGAGTGGGACGCAGGCAAACGGTGAGCGCCAGCATTCGTTTCAGTTGTACCGGGTGCGGCAAGTGCTGCACCGGCCATCATGTTCCGCTGACCCTCACCGAAGCGCGCCAATGGGCGCAATCCGGCGGCCAGGTCATCGTGCTGGTCGAAGGTTTCATCAATGAAGGCCCAGGCATGCCGGCCGAGCAGCGCGAGCACGTGCTGCGCCGCTCCCACCCGGTAGCCTGCGGCAGCGGCGAACTGCGCGTGTCGGTAACATTCGCGGCCTTCAACCCAGGGCGCTGTCGCAACCTCGACGCCGATGACCGCTGCCTCATCTATGACAACCGCCCATTGGTGTGCCGCATCTACCCGGCCGAGATCAACCCGCACCTGCCGCTGCGTCCCGAGGCCAAGGACTGCCCGAGCGAGGCCTGGGCGCAAGGCCCGGCGCTGATTGTCGGCGGGCAGTTGCAGGATGCCGAGCTCAAGGCGTTGATCGAGGCCTCACGCCAGGCCGACCGCGACGATATCGCCAGCAAGGTTGCCATCTGCCAGGCGTTGGGCATTACCACCAGCGCCCTCAAGGGCAACGGTTTTACTGCCTGGCTGCCGGACATGCAGGCTTTTGCGGGGTGCTTGCAAGAAGTGCCCACGAATGCAGCAGGCGCCTGGGCGCTGCACATCGAGGACGCCGCGCTGAGCACACAGGTGCAGCCTTACGGGGTGCACGTCAGCGCCGAAGCGCCGCTGTACTACGCGTTTATCGGGTTTTAACGGAGGTCTTGTAGGAGCGGCCTTGTGCCGCGAAAGGGGTGCGTAGCGCCTCCACGATTCGTGCTTCAAACTAATATCGCCGGGGCTGCTACGCACCCCTTTCGCGACACAAGGCCGCTCCTACACAGGGCGAGTCAGGTTGCCTGTTCTGACGCTATCGAAAGTGAAACTGACAACGCTGTCAGCCAGCGGTCACGCTGGCGACCTGATGCCTACGCTATACACACCCTCTCCTCTGCCGGTGATTGGCCCAACCTATGTCTCGACGCCTGCCCCTTTTGCTGTTGCTTGCGCTGATCATCGCCGGGCTGTGCGCCGGCTCATGGTGGTTGAGCACCAAGCTCGGCCACCAGCCACCCAAGATGGCGGCCAATGCAATACCGGTGCGGGTGATCGGCGTAGTACGCCAGGACGTCCCCCGTCACCTCGACGCCATTGGTTCGGTACTGTCGCTGCACAGCGTCGAGGTGCGCCCGCAGGTCGAAGGTGTACTGACCCAGGTGCTGGTCAAGGAAGGCCAGGCCGTCAAGCAGGGCGACCTGCTCGCCAGCCTCGATGACCGCGCATTGCGCGCAGGCCTTGAGCAGGCCCGCGCCCAGCTCGGCCAAACCCAGGCGCAACTGCAAGTGGCCAACGTCAACCTGCGCCGCTATCAGGTGCTGAGCACCGACGACGGTGTTTCCAAACAGACGCTTGACCAGCAGCAGGCCTTGGTCAAGCAACTGCAGGCCACCCTCAAAGGGGACCAGGCCGCCATCGACAACGCCGCCGTGCAACTGGGCTACACGCAAATCCGCTCGCCGGTGAGCGGCCGCGTTGGCATCCGCAACATCGACCCCGGCAACCTGGTGCGCAGCAGCGATGCCCGCAGCCTGTTCAGCGTGACCCAGATCAACCCCATCGCAGTGGAATTTGCCCTCGCCCAACAACACCTGCCGACGCTGCACAGCCTGCTCGACAGCGCCACTCCCGCCGAGGTTGAAGCCTTCATCGACGCCGACGGCGAGCGCAGCCTGCTCGGCAAAGGCCACCTGACGCTGATCGACAATCAGGTCTCCGCCACCACGGGCACGGTGCGAGTAAAGGCCGAATTCGATAACAAGGACGGCCACCTGTGGCCCGGCCAGCTCGTTACCGTGCGCCTGCGCACCGCCCTGCAAGCCAACGCCCTGGTGGTGCCGCCGCCTGTGGTGCAACGCAGCATCGATGGGCACTTCGTCTACCGCCTCGACGGCGACAAAGTGACCAGCGTGCCGGTAAAAGTGCTGTACCAGGACAGCACACTGAACATCATCGACGGCGTGAAGGCCGGTGACTGCCTGGTGCTCGACGGCCAGTCCCGGCTCAAGCCTGGCAGCCTGGTCGAGCCCAGCGAGCCCTGCCCGGCAGGTGCCAACAGCGCCCCACGGGCTCAGCCATGAACACCCGCAACGGCCTGTCAGCCTGGTGCATCGACCACCCCATCGCCACCTTGTTGCTGACGTTTGCCCTGGTACTGCTGGGCGCGATTGCTTTCCCTCGCCTGCCGGTGGCGCCCTTGCCCGAGGCGGACTTCCCGACCATCCAGGTGACCGCCCAGTTGCCCGGTGCCAGCCCCGAAACCATGGCCTCATCGGTGGCGACGCCGCTGGAAGTGCAGTTCAGTGCCATCCCCGGCATGACCCAGATGACCAGCAGCAGCGCCCTGGGCTCGACCAACCTGACCTTGCAGTTCACCCTCGACAAGAGCATCGACACTGCCGCCCAGGAAGTCCAGGCGGCGATCAATACCGCCACCGCGCGCCTGCCCCGTGACCTGCCCAACCCGCCGACCTGGCGCAAGGTCAACCCGGCCGACAGCCCGGTGCTGATCCTCACGGTCAGCTCCGCGCAGATGCCCGGCAACCAGCTCAGCGACTACGCCGAAACCCTGCTGGCACGCCAGCTCAGCCAGATCGACGGGGTTGGCTTGATCAACATCACCGGCCAGTTGCGCCCGGCGATCCGCGTGCAGGCGCAACCCGAAAAGCTCGCCGCCATCGGCCTGACCCTGGCCGACATCCGCCTGGCCATCCAGCAGACCAGCCTCAACCTGGCCAAGGGCGCGCTGTACGGCGAGCACAGCGTGTCGACCCTGGCTGCCAACGACCAGCTGTTCCACCCCGAGGACTACGCGCAACTGGTCGTCAGCTACCGCGACGGCGCACCGGTGTACCTGGCGGATGTGGCCAAGGTAATCAACGGCGCCGAAAACGCCTACGTGAAGGCGTGGTCCGGCCAGCAACCCGGGCTTAACCTGGTAATCTTCCGGCAACCGGGGGCCAACATCGTCGATACCGTCGACCGGGTGATGGCCGCGCTGCCGAGGCTGCAGCAGATGCTGCCGGCGGCCATCGAGGTTTCGGTGCTGCAAGACCGCACCCAGACCATCCGCGCCTCGTTGCACGAGGTCGAACTGACGCTGTTGATCGCCGTGGCGCTGGTCATCGGGGTAATGGCGCTGTTTCTGCGCCAGTGGTCGGCAACCCTGGTGGTCTCCTGCGTGCTCGGCGTGTCGCTGATTGCCAGTTGCGCGCTGATGTATGTGCTCGGTTTCAGCCTCAACAACCTCACCTTGGTGGCCATCGTCATTGCCGTGGGGTTTGTGGTGGACGACGCCATCGTGGTGGTGGAGAACATCCACCGCCACCTGGAAGCCGGCGACGACAGCCGCACCGCCGCGCTCAAAGGCGCCGGCGAGATAGGCTTCACCGTGGTGTCGATCAGCTTTTCGCTGGTCGCCGCGTTCATTCCGCTGCTGTTCATGGGCGGCGTGGTAGGCCGGTTGTTCAAGGAGTTCGCCCTCACCGCCACCGCGACCATCCTGATTTCGGTGCTGGTGTCGCTGACCCTGGCGCCCACCCTCAGTGCGTTGTTCATGGGCAAGCCGCAGCATGGCCCGCAGGATGGCGTTGGCCCGCGCCTGGTGCGCTGGTACGAAAAAGGCCTGAACCGGGCGCTGGCGCACCAGCGCATCACCCTTGGCATCTTCGGCATCACCTTGGCGCTGGCGGTGGCGGGCTATGTGGCCATCCCCAAAGGGTTCTTCCCGTTGCAGGACACAGGCTTCATCCTCGGCACCACCGAGGCTGCGGCCGATGTGTCGTACCCGGCCATGATCGAGAAACACCAGGCGTTGGCCAAAATCATCGAAGCAGACCCGGCGGTGCGCGCCTTCTCGCATTCGGTGGGGGTCACCGGCAGCAACCAGACCATCGCCAACGGCCGCTTCTGGATCGCCCTCAAGCCACGCGGCGAACGCGATGTGTCGGCCAGCGAGTGGATCGACCGCATGCGCAGCAAGCTGGCCACAGTGCCCGGCATCGTCCTTTACCTGCGCGCAGGCCAGGACATCAACTTGAGCTCCGGCCCCTCGCGTACCCAATACCAGTACGTGCTCAAGAGCAACGACGGCGTGGCGCTGAACCTGTGGACCCAACGCCTGACCGAGCGCCTGCGCCAGAGCCCGGCCTTGCGCGACCTGTCCAACGACCTGCAACTGGGCGCCAGCGTCACCCGTATCGACATCGACCGCCAGGCCGCCGCGCGCTTCGGCCTGACCACCACCGATGTCGACCAGGCGCTGTACGATGCCTTTGGCCAGCGGCAGATCAGTGAATTCCAGACCGAAACCAACCAGTACAAGGTGATCCTCGAGCTGGACGCACGGCAACGGGGCAAGGCCGAAAGCCTCGGTTTCTTCTACCTGCGCTCGCCACTGACCGGCGAGATGGTGCCGTTGTCGGCGCTGGCCCATGTGGCCGCACCCAGCACCGGGCCGCTGTCTATCAGCCATGACGGGCTGTTCCCGGCCGCCAACCTGTCGTTCAACCTGGCACCGGGCGTGGCGCTGGGCGATGCGGTGCAGCTGCTGGAACGCACCCAGCGCGAAATGGGCATGCCCGATTCGATCAGCGGCAACTTCCAGGGCGCCGCCCAAGCCTTCCAGAGCTCGCTGTCGAGCCAGCCGTGGCTGATTCTCGCAGCGCTGGTGGCGGTGTACATCATCCTCGGTGTGCTCTACGAAAGCTTCGTGCACCCGCTGACCATCATCTCCACCCTGCCCTCGGCCGGCCTCGGCGCGCTGTTGCTGCTGTGGGCCATGGGCCAGGACTTCACCATCATGGGGCTGATCGGGGTGGTGCTGCTGATCGGTATCGTCAAGAAAAACGGCATCCTGCTGATCGATTTTGCCCTCGATGCCCAGCGCCAGCATGGTCTGTCAGCGGAACAGGCGATTCACCAGGCATGCCTGGTGCGCTTTCGCCCGATCATCATGACCACCCTCGCCGCGCTGCTCGGCGCGGTGCCGTTGATGTTCGGCTTTGGCGCCGGCGCCGAACTGCGCCAGCCGCTGGGCATAGCGGTGGTGGGTGGGCTGCTGGTGAGCCAGGCGCTGACGCTGTTCACTACCCCGGTCATATACTTGGCCCTGGAGCGCCTGTTCCACCGCCGCCAGGCCGCTGCCGCGCCGACCGCCAGTTGAGACAAGACCATGCGTGTGCTGATCATCGAAGACGAAGAGAAAACCGCCGACTACCTGCATCGCGGGCTCGGTGAACAGGGTTTCACCGTGGACCTGGCACGCGATGGCATCGATGGCCTGCACCTGGCGCTTGAGGGCGACTATGCGGTAATCGTGCTGGATGTGATGCTGCCCGGCCTGGATGGCTACGGCGTGCTGCGTGCGCTGCGGGCGCGCAAGCAGACGCCGGTGATCATGCTGACCGCCCGTGAACGGGTCGAGGACCGCATCCATGGCCTGCGCGAAGGTGCCGACGATTACCTCGGCAAGCCGTTTTCGTTTCTCGAACTGGTCGCCCGGTTGCAGGCCCTGACCCGCCGCAGCACCAGCCACGAACCCTTGCAGGTGCAGGTGGCCGACCTGCGCATCGACCTGCTGGCGCGCAAAGCCAGCCGCGCCGGCCAGCGCCTGGACCTGACCGCCAAGGAATTCTCCCTGCTCAGCGTGCTGGCAAAGCGCCAAGGCGAAATCCTGTCCAAGACCGCCATTGCCGAGCTGGTCTGGGATATCAATTTCGACAGCGACGCCAACGTCGTCGAAGTCGCCATCAAACGCCTGCGCGCCAAGCTCGATGGGCCGTTCGACAATAAATTGCTGCACACCATCCGGGGGATGGGCTATGTCCTCGAAAACCGTGACTGACCTGCACGTACTGCTGAGCATGATTACCGAGCACGCTCTCTGTAGGAGCGGCCTTGTGTCGCGAAAGGGCCGCGTAGCGGCCCCAAAATCTCGGCCGCATGCAAAATCACCGGGGCCGCTGCGCGCCCCTTTCGCGACACAAGGCCGCTCCTACACAGTCAAAAGCGGCTTGCCTGACGCATATGACCATGTTGCGTAACTCCATCGCCGTGCGCCTGTCCGTGCTGTTCACCCTGGTGGCACTGCTGGTGTTCATGCTGATCGGCAGCGCGCTGTACCGCCAGGTGGACCGCAGCCTCGACATGCTGCCCGCAGCCGAGCTGGACGCCCGCTTCAGCGTGCTCGAATCCACCCTCAAGCGCTACGGCACCGCCGAGCACTGGGCCAAGGTGCACAACAAGCTCAACCTGCTCAGCGAAGAAGACCGGCGTATCCGCTTCTGGGCAGTGAGCAGCAACCCGGCATTCGAATACGGCCACCCCACCGAGCAGGTCCGCGCGCTTGCCGAGAGTGGGCCCGGCATGCGCGACCTGCGCCTGCCTGAGCGGGCATACCCGTATAAAGTACTGGTCAGCGACCTGCCGGCACTGGGCGAACGCCCGCCGCTGCGCTTTCTGATCGCCATCGACACCGAAACCTTCGCCCAGGCCCAGCACAGCCTGCTGGTGGCAATCGTAGGCTTTGCGGCACTGGGCGTGTTGCTGGCGTCCTTGCTCAGCTACTGGGTGGCGCGCATCGGGCTCAAGCCGTTGCTGGCGTTGTCTGACGAAGCGCAGACCCTCGCCCCGCCGCGTCTGGACGGGCGCCTGCAGACCAAGCACCTGCCCCCGGAGCTGGCGCGCTTTGCCGATGCTTTCAATACCGCGCTGGAGCGGGTCAGCCAGGCCTATTCGCAACTGGAGGCGTTCAACGCCGATGTGGCCCACGAACTGCGCTCGCCACTGACCAACCTGATCGGCCAGACCCAGGTGGCACTGACACGCGGGCGCAGCGCCGAACACTACTTCGAGGTGCTGCAATCGAACCTTGAGGAACTGGAGCGGCTGCGCAGCATCATCAACGACATGTTGTTTCTGGCCAGCGCCGACCAGGGCAGCAAAGCCACCGCGCTCAGTTGCGCGTCATTGGCCGAAGAAGTCGCCACCACCCTCGATTACCTCGACTACATCCTTGAGGATGCCCAGGTACAGGTCAGCGTCAGCGGCGATGCCCAGGCCCTGATCGAAAAGGCCCAACTGCGCCGTGCCTTGATCAACCTGCTGCACAACGCCGTGCAGCACACCGCCGCCCACGGGCACATTGCGGTGCACATCGACAGCCACGAGGGCCAGGTGAGTATCGCAGTCAGCAACCCGGGGCCTGCGATTGCCGAGGAGCACCTGCCGCTGTTGTTCGAACGGTTCTACCGGGTGGACGCGGCCCGGGCCAACAGCGGCGGCAACAACCATGGGCTGGGCCTGGCAATCGTCAAAGCCATTGCGCTGATGCACGGCGGCAGTGTTTTTGTGCGCAGCGAGGCGGGCGCCAACACCTTCGGGTTGAACCTGCCAAGCGTCAACCCCGCGGGTTTGCCGTAACAAGGCGGGGGCTAGCCCTGTAATCATTACTTTTTGCGCAAGAGTGCTTATCGCAACGGCCCCTGTTTCCAGGGCCATTACAGGACTAACTTTAGCCCTGTCTCCATTAGCACTTGCCCCGCAAGAAGGTAGCTTCAAAATGTCCAACAGTATGGGTGTTGCCAGCGTATTCATTCTGTCGTCCCTGTTGTTGTCGCCCCTGGCCATGGCGGAAGAATCGCCGGCCTTCGTCGCCCGTAATGCCGAACTTTCAGCTGTTCACCAAGAGGCCCGTGAAGCCCTCGCCGCGCATCAGCGCGATGCGGCAAAAGACGCACAGCAGACAGCTTCCAAAGTTCAAGCCGACGATAACGCCGAGAGCTGATCGGGCTTGATTCGGTACCCAGTTTTCCCTCGGCTACGTCATGGGCACTGCCTGTGTTGATATGTTAGCCTTTCAAAGCCGCTGCGCATCAGCGGCTTTTTTTATGTGTCGAAAATATCAGCCCGGCTGCTGCGTCTCTTTAAGGGAGACTGTGCAGACACGACAATAAAAACTGCCCCACCGCCCGACCAAAGGAGCTTGTCCCCGGTGCCTTACGCGTTTCGTTTTACCCCGCTATTCATTGCATTGACCGCAACGATCCCCTTCGCCGCACAGGCCGATGAAGACAAGGCTGATGGCTTTATCGAAGGCTCGTCGCTCAACCTGAATTTCCGTAATGCCTACTTCAACCGCAACGAGCGCAACGCCGGTGTGCGTGACAAGCGCGAGTGGGGCCAAGGCGCCGTGGCGCGCTTCGAGTCTGGCTACACGCCCGGTGTAATTGGTTTTGGCCTGGATGCCCACGCCATGGTCGGGCTCAAGCTCGACGGCGGCGACGGCCGCGCGGGTACTTCCATTTTGCCCAGCGAGCCGGGCGACAAATCGCGCCAGGCGTTTTCGACCGCAGGCGCGGCGCTCAAGCTCAAGGGCTTCGATACCGAATTCAAGGCCGGTGACCTGTTCCTTACCAACCCGGTTATCGCCGGTGGCGAGACGCGCATGCTGCCGCAGACCTTCCGCGGCTTTGCCCTGAGCAACACCAGCATCGACGGGCTGATGCTCGAAGGTGGCCAGGTCAGCTTCACCAAGCCGTACAACCAGAGTGGCCACCGCCGCATCGATACCTACTACGGCGCCCTGCAAGACGGTGACAAGAGCAAGCACCTGAACTGGGCCGGCGCTTCGTGGAGCGGCACCGAGAACATCACCGCCAACCTGTACGCCGCTGAACTCAAGGATGTCTGGAACCAGTATTACGCTGACTTCGACTACACCTACGCGGTCAACGACCTGGTCAGCCTCAACCCTGGCGTGCACTTCTATCACACCCAGGACACCGGCCAGTCGCTGCTGGGCAGCATCGACAACAACACCTACAGCGTGCATTTCACTGTCGCTGCCGGTTACCACAGCGTCACCGCCGCCTACCAGCGGGTCAATGGCAACACGCCGTTCGACTACATCAACCTGGGCGACAGCATCTACCTCGACAACTCGCGCATGTACTCGGACTTCAACGCCCCCAACGAGCGTTCGTGGAAGCTGCAGTACGACTATGACTTTGCAGGCGTCGGTGTGCCTGGGCTGAGCGGCACGGTTTCGTATTCGCGCGGTGAAGCCGACTTGACCAAGGCCACCCAGGACACCACGCACTACGCCTACTACAACCCCGAGGGCAAGAACGCCAAGCACTGGGAGCGCGACCTGGACCTGAAGTACGTGTTCCAGGAGGGTGACTTCAAGGACCTGTCAGTGCTGGTGCGCTACGCCACCCACCGTGCCGGCCAGGGCTATTCGCAGCAGGACGACAACGACGAAGTGCGGGTGATCGTGGATTATCCGGTGAACGTCTTCTGACCTGATCAATTCAGCGCCCAGAAACATCTCGTTGTGGCGAGCGGGCTTGTCCCGCGTTGGGCTGCCCAGCAGCCCTGAAGGTTTGAGGGCTGCTGCGCAGCCCAACGCGGGACAAGCCCGCTCACCACAAAAAACCTGTCTTCCAACGCTCAGCCAAAGTCGCGCAGCTATCGATCCTCATGGCAGGGCATGCCCACTGACCTGCCCCCCCGGACATTTCCGTCGGACGGTCTCGTATATTTCTTGTCCGACAATCGCACCTTCCCTATCATATTGCCGCCGCGTAATGGCCCATCCCCCATGGATTCAGGGGCTTTGCAGTAGCGAGCATGACGTCAATCACCCGATCACCGCGTTCCGCCCTGTACAAGTCGCACCCTGAACTGGTCCTGAACCTGGGCAGTTGCCTCGCTGTGCTCGCCATTCTGGGCATCGTCGGCTTCCTGCTGGCGCGTGAGCGCGACAGCGTCGAACAGTCGGCTATCCGCTCATCGCGCAACATTGTCCAGCTGATCGAAAGCGACATCGTGCGCAACGTCGAGCTGTACGACCAATCGCTCAAGGGCGTGATCTGGGCAGTCGAGCACCCGGAACTGTTGAAGGTTCCGCCCAGCCTGCGCCAGCAGATCCTGTTCAACCAAGCCTTCTCCGCGCCGATACGTGGCGACATTCTCTGGCTGAACGCCAAAGGGGATGTAGTGGGCGACTCCACCAGCGCCGTCCCGCGCCAAGCCAACTTTGCCGACACCGCGCCGTTTCAGGCGCACCGCGAAAACCCAGGCCTGGGCCTGGTGATCGGCCCACCGTTCAAGGCACGCCTGGGCGACCTGGACTGGTGTATCAGCTTCAGCCGGCGCATTTCCGGGCAGCACGGCGAGTTCATCGGGCTGGCAGCCGGCGCCTTGCGGCTTTCCTATTTCGACCAGCTGTTCCAGCGCCTGGATATCGGCGAAGAAAGCAGCATCAACCTGCTCAATACCGACGGCCAACTGCTGGCACGCCAACCCACGCGCCCACAGGACCCGATGATCGGGACCAATTTTTCCGCAACGCCCAATTTCAAACGCATCCTCACTGAACGCTCCGGCAGCTTCTCGGCCCATTCACAAACCTACGGCACCCAGCGTATCTACACCTTCGCCAAGGTCGGCGACCTGCCGCTGATCGTGCTGGTGGTGCATTCAGCCGACGAGGTGTACCAGCCGTGGAAGCGCACAGCGCTGCTGGTCAGCGCCGCCACTGGGGTGCTGTGCATCGGCATCCTGTGGCTGACGTTGCTGCTGGGGCGCGAACTGCGCCGCCGCCATGAAGCCGAGCAAGGGCTTGAGACATTGGCCGCCACCGATAGCCTGACGGGCCTGGCCAACCGCCGCCGCCTCGACCAGATGCTGCGCCAGGAATGGGCGCGCGCCCAACGCAATCGCAAGCCGCTGGCGGTGCTGATGGTCGATGTGGATATGTTCAAGGCGTTCAATCAACGCCACGGGCATGCCGGCGGCGACCATGTGCTGCGCGAGGTAGCCAAGACCATCGAACGCTGTATACGGCGCCCGGCGGACCTTGCGGCGCGCTATGGCGGGGAGGAATTCCAAGTGGTGTTGCCGGAGACCGATCTGGCCGGGGCCCTGATGCTGGCCGAGCGTATCCGCGCCAGTGTCGAAGCCATGCCACCGTTTGCCGGTGACGAACGTGCCGTTACGGTAAGTGTCGGGATTGGCCTGCACATCCCCGGCACCCAGCGTGATCTGACACAGCTGTTGGGCGCCGCGGATGAGGCCCTCTACCGGGCCAAGGCGCGTGGCCGTAACCGGGTAGAGGGGCCCGAGGATTAAGAGCTGGCGCGAGCAGAGTTGCGCAGCGCCTTGACCTGATCATGGTTGCGCTGTACGCCCTGCAGTTGTTTCTCGACCAGGCTATAGGACTGGTCGGTGGCAGCGCGGCCCAGCTTGACCAGCTTCTCGCGGGCTTCCTTGTAGGCTTTCAGGGCGTGGTCTTCACCGCGCTCAACTTCGTTGAGCACCGCCTCTTCATCCTTGCCGGTCAGCATCGACTTGAGGTTGACCCAGCCACGGTGCAGGTCACCGCTGATGCTGGTGCTGGTTTCCGGATCACCGCCCAGACGACGCACTTCGCTCTGCAGTTCGGCCGCAGCGCTGGCGCATTCGCCGGCACGCTGTACGAAGAACGCCTTGAGCTGTGGGTTCTTGACGTCATCGGCAGAAGTGCGGAAGCCCTTCTCGCCATCTTTGCTGTATTCGATGAGGTCGTTCAGTACGTCGATAACGTCTTTGTTTGGATTGCTCATGGGTACAACTCCTTGGCAGATGGAAGTCCCTAGTACTAGAGCAGGCTTCGTGCCAAGCCGAGCGGAATTAAGTAATCTTTAAAAATCAATAAGTTATGCCGGAATGCAAAATAGCCATCATTGGCGTTCTGCATGATTTGCGCTTGGGCGTTCGTGCAGATTGCAGTATGGTCCGCGCATGACTTGCTACAGGTGGCGCGATGAAACCCGAGACCCTGCAACTACTGGTGACCCGCAGCATGCCGTTCGGCAAATATCAGGGCCGGTTGATCGCGGATCTGCCCGGTGATTACCTGGCCTGGTTCGCCCGCAAAGGCTTCCCGCCCGGTGAGCTGGGCGGGTTGTTGGCGTTGATGCACGAGATTGACCATAACGGCCTGGGCGACCTGCTCAAGCCTTTGCGCCGCTGACTTGAGCCGCCCGCTCCCACGCCGAGTTTTGCGAGCACAGTCTTGTGCAGGCCTGCTCCGGCCTCATCGCAGGCTGTCGCCAGCTCCCACAAGTGAACTGCGCCGGACCGGGATAGACAGCCTGACTGAGAACCTGTGGGAGATTCTATGGTTTTGTACAAGCCTGTTCCCGTCAGATATATATCCTTGTGGCGAGCGGGCTTGCCCCGCGTTGGGCTGCGCAGCAGCCCCTTGGGTTTTCAGGGCTGCTGCGCAGCCCAACGCGGGACAAGCCCGCTCGCCACAACTCTCTATCATTTCCCACAGGATTGGGTCCAACCGGCAAGGTTGCGGTTGAACATGGCCTCTGTGGGAGCTGGCGAGAGCCTGCGATGAGGCCACCACAAGCTTGCACAGAACCATAAATTTCCCGCGCTGCCCGGACAATCAGCGTGTGGTCTGAGCCGGAGCCACTGCCAATTCCACCTGCTCGGCCTTCTTGATCAGCGCATACACCACCGCCGTCACCAAGCTGCCCGCAACAATCGCCAGCAGGTACAGCAGCGCGTGGTTGATCGCATTGGGGATCAGCAGCACGAACAGCCCGCCATGCGGGGCCATCAGTTTGCAGCCGAAATACATCGACAGCGCGCCGGTCAACGCCCCGCCGGCAATGCTCGCCGGGATCACCCGCAGCGGGTCCTTGGCAGCGAACGGGATCGCGCCTTCAGAGATGAAGCACAGCCCCAGCGCCAGCGCCGCCTTGCCCGCCTCACGCTCGCTCTGGGCGAACTTGCGCCGCGCCAGGAACGTCGCCAGGCCAAGCCCGATGGGCGGCACCATCCCGGCGGCCATGGTCGCCGCCATCGGTGCGTAGCTGGACGAAGCCAGTAGCCCCACCGAGAACGCATAGGCAGCCTTGTTGATCGGCCCCCCGAGGTCGACACACATCATGCCGCCCAGCAGCACCCCAAGCAGGATGGCGTTGGTGGTGCCCATGCTGTCGAGAAAATGCGTCAGCCCCACCAGCATCGCCGCCACCGGCTGGCCAACCACATAGATCATCACCAGCCCCGTGAACAGGCTCGCCACCAGCGGGATGATCAGGATCGGCTTGAGCGCATCCAGGCTGCTCGGCAGGCGTACCCAGCGGGCCAGGGCCTTGGCGCTGTAGCCGGCCAGAAAACCTGCGACGATCCCGCCAATGAAACCTGCACCCAGGGTGCTCGCCAGCAAACCGCCAATCATCCCCGGCGCAAGGCCTGGGCGGTCGGCGATGGACCAGGCGATGTAACCCGCCAGCAGCGGCACCATCAGCTTGAACGCAGCATCACCGCCGATCTGCATCAAGGCGGCGGGCAAGGTGCCAGGCTCCTTGTAGGCTTCGATGCCGAAGACGAATGACAGCGCGATCAGCAGCCCGCCCGCCACCACCATCGGCAACATGAACGAGACGCCGGTCAGCAGGTGCTTGTACACCCCGGCTTTCTCGGTTTTCTGGGCGGCCTGGGCGCTGTCGCCGGCGCTTTCAACCTTGCCTTCGGCAAGCGCCTTGTCCAGCGTGGCGCGGGCTTGCTTGAGGGCGATGCCGGTGCCGCAGCGATAGATGCGCTTGCCGGCAAAGCGCGCCGTCGGCACTTCAATATCCGCGGCCAGCAGCACCACGTCGGCCTCGGCGATAGCCTCGGCCGGCAGTGGGTTGCGTGCCCCGACCGAGCCTTGGGTCTCGACGGTGAGCTGGTAGCCGAGCGCCGCAGCGGCCTGCTGCAAGGCCTCGGCGGCCATGAAGGTGTGGGCGACGCCGGTCGGACAGGCCGTCACTGCCACCAGCCGTGGCGCCGCCGCCGCCGCAGCCGGTGGGCTGTCGTGCAGTACCTGGGCACTGGCGGCGGCTTCGTCGAGGAAGCCTTCGCGGTCGGCCAGGGCCTGCGCCGGCGTGCTCTGGTACACCCGTTTGCCGGTGAAGCGGCTCAGGTCCACCGGGCCGGTGCTGACCACCAGCACCCAGTCGGCGCCAGCGATCTGTGCCGAGGTCAGGCGGCGTTCGGGGTGTTCGCTGTCCTGCACCTCGACGCTGGTACTCCAGCCCCGGCGTTGCGCAGCCGCAGACAGCAGGCGTGCACTGAGCACGCTGGATACCTGGCCGTTGGGGCAGGCAGTGACAATGGCAATGTTCATCAGCGGCCCTCAGGTTCTTGTTGTTCGGTCAGTTGCACGCCGGCTTCAAGGCGCGCCAGTTGCTCACGGTCACAAATGCCGAAGCCGACCTGGGTAACGGCCTGCGCGGCAATGGCGGTGGCGCGGCGCAACGTGGCGTGCGGCGCCTCGCCTTGCAACAGGCCATGGACCATGCCCGCCACCAGGGAGTCCCCGGCGCCGACGGTGCTGGCAATGCGCACGCTTGGCGGCTGTGCATGCAGCGCCTGGCCGGCGGCGAACCAGCTGACGCCGTGCTCGCCCTGGGAGACAACGACATGGGCGATGCCTGTGCTCAGTAGCTGGGCAGCCGCCGTGCGCTGCTGCGCCGGCGCCTCCACCGCCATGCCGAGCACCTCGCCCAGTTCTTCGGTGTTGGGTTTGACCAGCCATGGCGCGGCTTGCAAACCGGCGCGCAGGGCGTCGCCGCTGCTGTCCAGGGCAACTTTCAGGCCCATCGCCTTGAGCCGTTCCAGCAATTGCCGCAGCCACTGCGGGCTGACTCCACGGGGCAGGCTGCCGGCCACCACGACCGCGTCATGGCCGGGGGCAATCTGCGCCAGGCGCTCAAGCAGTGCGGCACACGCGGCTTCGTCGACCTGTGGCCCGAGGCCATTGATGTCGGTGACCCGGCCGTCGGCTTCGACCACCTTGATATTGCTGCGCGTCTCGCCCGCTACGCGCACGAAACAGTCAGTAAACCCACGCGCGGCGATCAACGCTTCGAAGGGTTGCAGATTGTCCTGGCCGAGAAACCCGCCAACGGTGACGCTGTGGCCCAGGTCAGCCAGCACTTGGGCGACGTTCAGCCCCTTGCCGGCGGCGTGGCTGTGCTGGGCCTGGCTGCGGTTGACCGCACCGGGGCGCAGGGTGTCGAGGCTGACGGTGAGGTCCAGCGCAGGGTTGAGGGTCAGGGTAAGGATCTTGGCCATGTCAGTATCGCTCCACCAGCGCCCGAACCGCTTCGGCGCTGTCCTGTTGCAGGGCTTCGCGCGCCAGGGCGCGAGCCGTCGAATAATCGGCCTGGCGCACCAGTGCCTTGACTTCGGCGACGCTGCGCGCTGACACACTGAGCTCGTCCACCTCAAGGCCCAGCAGCACCGCCACCGCTTGCGGGTCGGCAGCCAGCTCGCCACACACGCCTACCCACTTGCCATGGGCATGGGCGGCGCGCACGGTCATGTCGATCAATTGCAGCACCGCCGGGTGCAGGCCGTCGGCCTGGGCCGAGAGGCTCGGGTGGCCGCGGTCGATGGCCAGGGTGTACTGCGTCAGGTCGTTGGTGCCGACGCTGAAGAAGTCCACCTCACGCGCCAACTGCGGGGCCAGCAAGGCCGCCGATGGCACCTCGACCATGATCCCCACTTGCAGGTCGCGCACCGGGATCTGCTCGCGCAGCCGGTCGACCATCGCCTTGGCCGCGCGCCATTCATGCATCTGCCCGACCATCGGGAACATGATGCGCAATGGCCGGTCGTCAGCGGCCTGCAGCAGCGCGCGCAGCTGGTCTTCCATGACCTGCGGGCGCTGCAAGGTCAGGCGCACGCCGCGCACGCCAAGGAAAGGGTTTTCCTCTGCGCCAATCGGCCAGTAAGGCAGCGGTTTGTCGCCGCCGACATCCAGTGTACGTACCACCAGCGGGCGACCTGCCAGGCCATCGAGCACGCGGCGGTACTCGGCCTCTTGGGTGGCAACATCGGGAGCCTGGGTGTGGGCCATGAAAATCAGCTCGGTGCGCAGCAGGCCAACCCCTTCGGCGCCCTGCTCCACCACTTTGTCGATGCTTGCGCTGTCGCCGATGTTGGCGCACACCTCCAACGCGTGGCCGTCGCGGGTGGTCGCCGGCTCATGGCGGCTGGCCCAGGCCGCTTGCAGGCGCTGCTCGCGGGCGTCGCGCTCGGCCAACGCACGCTGCAGTTCATCTGCTTCGGGGGCAATCGTCACGCGGCCGCGCTGGCCATCGAGCAACAACGGCGTGCCGCTGTCGAGCACCAAGATCGCCTCCCCTGCGCCAACTACGGCAGGGATGCCCAGGGCGCGAGCCACGATGGCGCTGTGCGCGGTGGCGCCGCCGTGGGCGGTGACGATGCCGGCGACGCGGGCCGGGTCCAGGCGCGCTACATCGGACGGGCCGACTTCGGCCATCACCAGCACATAAGGTTGTTCAGGCTCGGCGCTTTGTTGCACGCCGCACAGTTGCGCCAGCACGCGCCGACCAATGTCGCGCAGGTCGGCGGCGCGTTCGGCGAGCAGCGTGTCCTGCAGGGCTTCCTGCTCGCGGGCGGCGGCTTCGATCACCGCCATCCAGCCGGCAGCCGCGCTTTCACCTTGGGCCAGGCGCAGTTCGACTTCATCGGCCAGCGCCGGGTCGCCGAGCATTTCCTGGTGCGTGACGAAGATCTCGCCAATGGCCTTGTCACTGCGCTGCACGAGGTGTTGCAGGTCTGCATGCACCGCATCAAGGGCACTGCGCAGCTTGACGCGCTCCTTGGCGGGCGACTCGCCGCGCAGCGGGTAGTCGATATCACGCTCGACGCAGACATGCGCCGGGCCACAGGCGATACCAGGCGCTGCGGCCACGGCCTGCAAGGTGCTGCCGGCAACCGGCGCAACCACGGCTTCAGGCGGGGCCTCGGGCAGCACTTGCACGGCCGCAGGCACCGGCTCCACCGCCTCGCCAAGGCCTTGCTCGATAGCAGCAAGCAACGCCGGCAGGGCGTCGGCGGCAATGCCGGGCTCGGCCACCAGTTCCAGCGTCTGGCCACGCCGGGCACCGAGGCTGAGCAACTTGCTCAGGCTTTTGACCGACACTGCTGTTTGCGGGCTGTCGGCTACGCGGATCCGAATCTCGCCATCAAAACGCTTCGCCAGTTGTGCCAGCTCCTTGGCCGGGCGGGCGTGCAGGCCGTGGGGGTTGGCCAGCACCACGCGGGCACTCGGCCAGTCGGCGGGGACTTCACCGCCAAGCACTTCAAGCACCGTACGGCTGCTGGTGGCCTGGTAGAGCATCTGCCCGCGGCCTTCGATCAGCACTTCGCACAGCCGCTCAAGCAACGCCTGATGCGCAGCGCCGAGGCTGGCCAGGCAGAACAGCCCGTTCAGCGGCTGGTCGCGGTAACGCAGCGGTTGCTGTGGGGTAATGAACGCCAGGCCCGGCTGGCGCACCTGGCGCTCGCTGTGCAGCCACCAAAGGCCTTCGCCCAGCGGCAGCGGCTCGGCCTGTTGCAGCACACCGGCAAAGCCGCTCTCGACGCAGCCAGCGCGCTGTAACAGGCGTGCGCCGCGCCAGGCCAGCTCGTCAAAATCTTCCGCGGCAAGGTTCAGCCCGACCAGTTGCGCATCCAGCGCCAGCGCCTGGGGCGCGCCCTGCAACAGTTTGAGCAGCGCTTCTGCGGAACTGGCGCGGCGCAACGCCTCGGCAAGGTCGGTCTCGCCTAGGGCGCGGGTCAGCAGTTGCAACAGGCGCAAGTGCTCGTCAGAGCGCGCGGCGATGGCGATGGCGAGGTAGACGATCTGCCCGTCGCCCCAGTCCACCCCGTCGGGGAACTGCATCAGGCGCACGCCGGTGGCATACACAAGGTCGCGGGTCTCGGGGGTGCCATGGGGGATGGCAATGCCTTGGCCCAAAAAGGTCGAACCCTGCGCCTCGCGGGCACGCAGGCCATCAAGATACCCCTCGGCCACCAGGCCATCGGCTACCAGCCGTTCGGCCAGCAACGCCAGCGCCTGGCCTTTGTCGGCGGCTTTCTGGCCCATGGCAATCTGCTCCACGGCAAGCTCGAGCATGACCTTCTCCTTTACGGCGCCCATGTTGGCAGCCGAGGTATTGTTGTGAATTTCAACGGCACGGGCCGTTCAAATAACCTGCGCAGGCGGCGAATTCGATAATCCGGGCAGGAAATTTCGCCACGCTGAAACGTTTAATCTGACCAAGCCGGCACGTTACTCGATAATCTTCCAACGAAAAAGCCCCATCCCGTCGGACAATTGCGACAATGGTCGCCTGCGCACACGCTTGCCCTTGGGACACACTACCCGGTCAGGCAAGCAGCCAGTCCCGGAAATAACAAGGAAAATTCGGTGAAACTCAGCGATATCGCCCGTCTGGCCGGTGTGTCAGTCACCACCGCCAGCTACGTCATCAACGGCAAGGCTGAACAGCAGCGCATCAGCAGCAGCACCGTCGAGCGCGTGCGTGCGGTGGTCGAGGCCCATGGCTTCACCCCCAACCCCCAGGCCGCCGGCCTGCGCAGCCGCCATACCCGGACCTTGGGGTTCATTCTCCCGGACCTTGAGAACCCCAGCTACGCCCGTATCGCCAAACAGCTGGAGCAAGGTGCTCGCGCCCGTGGTTACCAGTTGCTGATCGCCAGCAGTGATGACCAGCCAGAAATCGAACACCAGTTGCAGCAGCTGTTCCGCGCGCGGCGCTGCGACGCGCTGTTCGTCGCCAGTTGCCTGCCCGCGCAGGACACCAGCTACCGCGAACTGCAAGACAAAGGCCTGCCGGTAATCGCCATCGACCGTGGGCTGGACCCGGCCCACTTCTGTTCAGTCATCAGTGATGACCGTGATGCCAGCCGCCAACTCGCCGGCAGCCTGCTGCAAACCGCCCCGCAGAGCATCGCACTGATCGGCGCGCGCCCAGAGCTGTCGGTCAGCCAGGCCCGTGCCGGCGGTTTCGATGAAGCGCTGCAGGGGTTTGCCGGGCAAGTGTGGCGCTACCAAGGCGAGGCGTTCAGCCGTGAGTGCGGGCAGC
The DNA here is from genome assembly GCF_014268805.2 of Pseudomonas farsensis. GTDB lineage: Bacteria > Pseudomonadota > Gammaproteobacteria > Pseudomonadales > Pseudomonadaceae > Aquipseudomonas > Aquipseudomonas farsensis. Next base: position 221,344 of record NZ_JABWRF020000001.1, on the reverse strand, counting down.
GCCTGATGCAGCAACTGATCGACGAGCAAGGCGGGCTGCCGGATGCGCTGGTGACCACCTCCTACGTACTGCTGCAAGGGGTTTTCGACACCTTGCAGGCGCGCCCTGCCGGCTCGCGTCAGTTGCAGCTGGGCACCTTCGGCGACAATCAGTTGCTCGACTTCCTGCCGCTGCCGGTCAACGCCATGGCCCAGCAGCACGGTCTGATCGCCGCAACTGCGCTGGAGCTGGCCCTGGCGGCCATCGAAGAAAAACGCTACCAGCCCGGCGTGCACGCCATTGGCCGCACCTTCAAGCGCCGCATCACGGCCTGACCATGCGCCTGATCGATACCCACACGCACCTGGACTTCCCCGACTTCGACGGCGACCGCCGGCAACTGCTGGCCAGCGCTGCGGCGCGCGGGGTGGAACGCATGGTGGTGCTGGGGGTGTATCAGGACAACTTCCAGCGCGTGTGGGACCTGGCCTGTAGCGACGAGCGAATTTTCGCAGCCCTTGGCCTGCACCCGGTCTACCTCGACCAACATCGCCCCGAGCATCTGGCAACATTGCGCGACTGGTTACAGCGCCTGTGTGGCGACCGACGGCTGTGCGCGGTGGGCGAATTCGGCCTGGATTACTACCTGCCAGCGCTTGACCCGCAGCGTCAGCAAGCGCTGTTCGAAGCCCAGTTGCAACTGGCCTGCGACTTCGCACTGCCCGCCCTGCTGCACGTTCGCCGCAGCCATGCGCAGGTGATTGCCACGCTCAAGCGCTACAAGCCTGCGCGGGCGGGGGTCATCCATGCGTTCGCCGGCAGTTATGAAGAGGCGCGCGAATATATAAAGCTGGGGTTCCGCCTGGGGCTTGGGGGGGCTGCGACCTGGCCCCAGGCGCTGCGCCTGCGCAAGACCCTGGCCCGCCTGCCGCTGGAGGCTGTGGTGCTGGAAACCGATGCCCCCGACATGGCCCCGGTGATGTATGCGGGCATGCGTAACAGCCCGGAGCATCTGCCTGAGATAGCTGAAGCATTGGCGCAGGTGATGGGGGTTGAGGCTGGCGAGTTGGCTGAGGTGAGCAGCCGCAATGCCGATGAGCTGTTTGGCTGGTAGCTTCAGCCTGTACTGGCCTCATCGCAGGCTATCGCCAGCTCCCACAGGGGTTGCGTCATACATCGATATAAAGGCCCGGCGCGATCCCTGTGGGAGCTGGCGATAGTCTGCGATGAGGCCACCACAGGCGTGTACACCCCCCAGAACCTCCCATAAAGACCGCGCAGGTCAGGCCAGCACGGTACACAGCGCAAAGCAGGCGTACCACAACACCGCACAGCGCAGCAGCAGCTCCCACAAGGTGTCCAGACGCGCCAGCCCTTGCTGATGGCCTTCCTCCTCGGGAATGTCATCCGCCACCCGGCCAACCTGCGCAACCAAATGCCCCGCGCTGACATGCCAGTCGAGCAAGGCATGCAACATCACCCGGGTGACCGCGACGAAGTTGCCCACCAAGGCAAAGCTCACCGCAACCACCCGCACCGGCAACCAGTCCATGGCATGGCGCAGCTGCGCAGCCAACGCCTGGATGCCTGGCTGGCGACTGTGCTCGGCACCCAGCGCCAGCAGGCGATAGGCCAGCGCCGCGGCAGGCCCCAGCAGGAAGTACCAGAAAACCACCGCAAAGAAGCTCTGATAGGCCTGCCACAGCAGGTGCCCCTGAACGCGCTTGATCAAGCTGCCGGCGTCTTCGGCCTGTAACCCAAGGTCACGCTCGGCCGCGTGCAGCGCGGCCTGGTCATCACCGCGGCGCCAGGCATCGCGAAACGGCCCGAGCGATGCCTTCACATCACCACGGCCCAGGCTGTAGATCAGCACCAGCAAGTGCACGGGCAACGCCAGCAGGCCGTAGGCAACCGGCTCCAGCACGTGCAGCAGCAGCAACAGCACCACCACCGGGGCCAGTACCAGCAGCGTCAACGCCCAGGCCGGCGCTGCCTTGCCGCTGCGTTCAAGGCGCAGCAACTCGCCAAGGAACAACCCGTCACGCTGCAGACGCTGGCGCAGGGCGGAAAACTTCTCGACCCACAGCACCAGCACCAAGACCAGAAAACTCATTGTTTGCCCTCACTGTGTTGCAAGGCGGCGCGGTAGCGCTGCCAATCGAATGCCGGGCCGGGGTCGGTCTTGCGCCCCGGCGCGATGTCGCTATGGCCCTGGATGCGCTGCGTATCGATCTGCGGCCAGGCTTGGCGGATCTGCGCAGTCAGGCGCTCGAGCGCCAGGTACTGGGCATCTGTATAGGGCAGCTCATCGGTGCCTTCAAGCTCGATGCCGATAGAAAAGTCATTGCAGCCTTCGCGCCCGTCAAACCTCGACACCCCCGCATGCCAGGCGCGGTCATGCAACGACACGAACTGCGTCACCGCGCCGTCGCGCTCGACAAACAGGTGCGCCGACACCGTCAGGTGGCAGATGCTTTCGAAGTAAGGGTGTTCGGCAGCGTCCAGGCGATTCTGGAAGAACGCCTGCACCTTGCCAGTACCGAAGCAGGCGGGCGGCAGGCTGATGTTGTGGATAACCAGCAACGACACAGCCTCGCCGGCGGGGCGTTCATTGAAGTTCGGCGAGGGGCAGCGGGTGACGCCGGTGAACCAGCCAGTCGCGCGGTCCAGTTGCATGGGGCAGATCCTGAAAGGGGCCAGGGGCAGGTTGATGCTTGGCAGTGGGGTTCGTTGAGGGCCATCGCGGGGCGAGCCCGCTCCCACAAAAGCCGTACTTCCTGTAGGAGCGGGCTTGCCCTGCGAAGGGTCGCAAAGCGGCCCCAGCGGGCATGCACTCAGTATGCCTGCGCAAGCGCCGTCAGCGCACCTGCTGAGCGCGCAACTGCGCAAGCACAGCATCCAGGGCGCGCTCGAACAGCAACCCGTCATCAAGCAGGCGAACCTCCCCCCGACGCAGGGCCACGGCCAGCTCGGCGCGGCTCCATTCACGCACCTTCATGCCGGTGCGGTTGGCAAATACCAAGCGGTCGCTGCAGTCGATACGCGCCACCAGCTTGCAGCGCAGCGCATCACCGTCATCCATCACCTCAACCCAGGTGCCCAGACGCAGGCGATCGACCTGATGCAGCGCAGGCTCCTCGGCAACGCCCGGCTGCCTCGGCGCACAGGTGGACTCATCCGCCAGCGCCAGCACGATGTCGGACTGCACACAGACCTGCGCTGGCACCTCGTCATCGGCCAGCGAGCCACCACAGGCACGCAGGTGCAGGCGCTCCAGTTGCTGGAAGAAATCGCGGGTGGCGGCTGAATCCAGGGCAACCCCGGCCAGCCCCTCACGCAGCGCCTTGAGCAACGCCGGTAATTGTTCAAGCAACTGCTCAGGTTGCGGGTGCGGCGCAATGCTGGCCAGCAACGCGTCGACCGTCGCCAGGCCCTCGGCCCAGGCGCTGGAAGCTTCGCCCTGCTTGAGCCAGGCCAGCAGCAGCACCTGGCTCCAGGCATGCTCAAGCATTTGCACCAGCGTCAGTGGCAACACACGCCCGCGCAAGCGCTGGTTCAGTTCATCCTGCACCCGCAGCCGCGCCTGCTGGGTACGGGCGCGGCCTTCTTCGGCGTCGCGGGTGCGCTGCTCCAGCAGTTCGTTACGCCGGCGCTCGTCCTGGCTGAAGGCCAGAAACTCGTCGAGCAATTCGTTGAACAGGCTGCAGTCTTCGGAAAAATCGTTGAGCAAGCGTTGCACCACACGCTCGACACGCAAGTGCAGGCTGTCGCGCAGGCCTTCGCCGTCGGTTTCCCAGCCAATCGCCACGGCGGCGATTTCGTTGACCAGGCGCCGCGCCGGGTGGGTGGCGCGGCTGAACAGTGTCTTGTCGAGCAACGCCACCTTGAGCAGCGGGATATGCAAGCGGCAGATCAGCGCGCGCAGGCTCTCAGGCAGGTTGTAGTCGTCCTGGATAAAGGCGAACAGCAACGCCACCAGGTTGATCATGTCTTCATCGCCAACGGCAATGCGCCGGCGCGTGCCGCTGCGCACGCTCACCCGCAGCAGCAGTTGTTCAAGCTGCTGGCCAAGGTCGAAGTCGTCCGACTCGCCCGGCGCCGGTACATAGTGTTGCAGGTGGGTCAGCAGGCGCAGCAGGTCGCTGGTGCTGATCGCCTGCACCGCGCCGGCACTCGACAGGCGCGGTGCGAACTGGCCACGGGCCGGCGCCAGCAAGTCGCCCAGCGCCGCGATGAACGCCTGGCCGGAACTGTCGGGCGTGGGGTCGTTGGCCAAACCATCGGCGCAAGGCATGCCAAGCGGGCTGCTGCGCCGGTCTTCGGCGCGGCGGCGCGGCGCAGGCAGCAGGTCGGGCAACACATCGGCGCTGGCCAGCAACTGGTTGGCTTCGCCATAGAGCTGGTCGAGGTCGCGCAACACATAACGCTCGAACAGCTTCAGCAACACCAGCTTGACGTTCAGGCCCACACCCAAGCTGCGCCCGGCGGCGAGAAAATAGCCACACAGGCTGGCGGGCCCCATAGGGTTGCGCGACTCATCCAGCTCGACGTCCAGCAATACGCTGAAGCGCAGGTTCAGTTGTTGCAGCACGAAGCCATCGCGTGAAAGCACCCGATCAACCATGCCCTGCACCGCCACTGCACGCTCCAGAGGGCCGTTGGCCGACGCAGGGGGCAGGCCCAGCTCGTAGGCGTCAGCCTGGCCGATACGCGAGAAGGCGTCGTAGAAGGTGTCGAGAAAGCCGCGCTCGATGCTCTTGCGCTTGAGGCGCAGGTCGCGCATGGCTTCGAAATAGAGGTTCTGGTCGGGGCGCCCGCTGGCCTTGTCGGCCATCTCGAACAGGGTGTCGTCGGCATTGTCGAACAACGCTTGCAAACCCTGACGCAGCTGCATTGCAGCCTTGTCGCGCACTTGCAGCAGCAATACCGGAAGGCAGGGCGAGAGCGCACGCGCGCCTCGGTCGATGGCCCCCGCCAGGGGCACCACCTTGCCTTCTTTATGCATCCGGAACTCCTTGCTGGATGTAGCGATATTCGACAGGACAGTACGTCAAAGCTATGACGCCAAATACAAGGCGCCATTATCTGCGAAAACGCCCATAGCCGCCAGCGGCCTTTTGTACGCCTGAACTGACCACGGTTTTGGCAAAAAGCTCACAACGCCTGACAAAAGGTCATCGCCGCCGCTGCTGTACAGCCCGCGCCCCTGCCCTATAATCGCCGCCATCTAGCTTGTGGAGCCGACCATGCCGAACCTACGCCTCGCCGACCTGACCGCCGAAATCGAAGCCAACGTGCGCCGTGCACTGCGCGAAGACATCGGCAGCGGCGATATCACCGCCGAGCTGATCCCGGCCGAGCGCCTGGCCACCGCGACCATCATCACCCGCGAAGACTGCGTAATTGCTGGTACCGCGTGGGTGGATGCGGTGTTCCGCCAGCTCGACCCGCGGGTTGCGGTGCACTGGCAAGTGGCTGACGGCGACCGCGCGGTGGCCAATCAGGCGCTGTTCCACCTTGAAGGGCCGGCGCGCTCGCTGCTCAGTGGCGAGCGTTCGGCGCTGAACTTCCTGCAGATGCTGTCGGGCGTCGCCACCCGCGCACGCTTTCTGGCCGACCTGGTCGAGGGCACCCAGGTGCGCCTGCTCGACACCCGCAAAACCTTGCCGGGCTTGCGCCTTGCGCAAAAGTACGCCGTCACCTGCGGCGGCTGCGACAACCACCGCATCGGCCTGTACGACGCTTTCCTGATCAAGGAAAACCATATCGCCGCCAGCGGTGGCGTGGCCGAAGCGGTTGCCGCCGCGCACCGCATCGCCCCAGGCAAGCCAGTGGAAATCGAGGTAGAAAGCCTTGATGAGCTGCGCCAGGCACTGGCGGCGGGCGCCGACATCGTCATGCTCGATGAACTGACCCTTGACGAAATGCGCGAAGCGGTGCGCATCAACGCCGGCAAGGCCAAGCTTGAGGCCAGCGGCGGAGTCAATGAAGAGACACTGCGGGTGATTGCCGAGACCGGCGTTGACTACATCTCGATTGGTGCCATGACCAAGGATGTGAAGGCGGTGGACCTGTCCATGCGCCTTAGCCTGTGAATTGATCGCGGGGCAAGCCCGCTCCCACAAGATCTCAGTCAGAGATCTCCATCAGGGGATGGCACGAGGCCGGTGCAGTGGGCCTATTACCGTCCTGGGCTTGCTCGGAGTGCCAAACCACCGCGAAAGGGCCGCAAAGCGGCCCCATCTGCCTCGATCAGAACGAAGCGTTGGCCAGCCCGTCCAGGTAGCGTTCGACGTCCAGCGCCGCCATGCAGCCAGCACCGGCCGAAGTGATCGCCTGGCGATAAACGTGGTCAGCCACATCGCCTGCCGCGAACACGCCCTCGACGTTGGTGGCGGTGGCATTGCCTTCACGGCCGCCATTGACCACCAGGTAGCCATCCTTGAGGGTCAGCTGGCCTTCGAACAGCGACGTGTTCGGGGTGTGGCCAATGGCAATGAATACGCCGTCGACCTTGATTTCATCGCTGCTGCCGTCGTTGTTCTTCAGGCGCGCGCCGGTCACACCCATGTTGTCCCCCAGTACTTCATCCAGGGTGGCATTGAGCTTGAGTTCGATCTTGCCTTCAGCGACACGGGCGTTGAGCTTGTCGATGAGAATTTTCTCGGCGCGGAAGGTATCGCGGCGGTGCACCAAGGTGACTTTGCTGGCGATGTTGGCCAAGTACAGCGCCTCTTCCACAGCGGTATTGCCACCACCTACCACAGCGACCGGTTTGTTGCGGTAGAAGAAACCGTCGCAGGTGGCGCAGGCCGAAACCCCTTTACCCATGAAGGTTTCTTCCGACGGCAGGCCCAGGTAACGGGCACTGGCACCGGTAGCGATAATCAGCGCGTCGCAGGTGTAGGTGCCGCTGTCGCCCTGCAGCGTGAACGGCTTGTTGGCCAGATCGACGGCATTGATGTGGTCGAAGACGATTTCGGTCTCGAAGCGCTCGGCGTGTTCCTGCATGCGCTGCATCAGTGCCGGGCCGGTCAGGCCATGGGGGTCGCCCGGCCAGTTGTCGACTTCAGTGGTGGTGGTCAGCTGGCCACCGGCCTGCATGCCGGTGATCAGCAGCGGCTTGAGGTTGGCACGCGCAGCATACACGGCAGCGCTGTAACCGGCAGGGCCGGAACCCAGAATGATGACGCGCGAATGACGTACTTCGGACATGACGAACTCCTGTCGAGCGGGCCGCACCGTCAAGGTGGCGGTTGCGCCAGCTGGAATTAAAAAGGGCCTACGCAGCACTTGGGGAAGCACTACAACGCGTCGGCCCTGAAACGAAAAGTTGAGCGCACTGTAGCGAGGCCGCAGAGATTAAGGAAATATCCTTCGACAATCCACCTTATAGGCACTCTCTATTTGCGAAGAATCGCGCCACTTGCCAGCCGCGCCCTTTGTTACACGCCGTTTCGCAGTGCTCGGCCACCTTCCGTCAGCGCAACAAACTCGGTAAGGTCAGCGCGTTTTCCACACGCGGAGCCTTCCCATGCAAGCCAATGTTCTTTCTGGCCCTCAATACCTGCGCGAGGGCCTGAAGCTTGTGCTCAGCCCTGGCCTGCGCCTGTTCGTGCTGCTGCCCCTGGCAGTGAACCTGCTGCTGTTCTGCGGCCTGATCTGGTTTGCCGGCCAACAGTTCAGCACCTGGCTCGACCACCTGATGCCCACCCTGCCCGACTGGCTCAGCTTTTTGAGCTATGTGCTGTGGCCACTGTTTGTGGCGCTGTTGCTGCTGATGGTGTTCTTCACCTTCACGATGCTGGCCAACGTGATCGCGGCCCCATTCAACGGTTTCCTCGCAGAAAAGGTCGAGGTGGTGCTACGCGGCGAGGATAACTTCCCCACGTTCAGCTGGGGCGAACTGGTCGCCATGGTGCCCCGCACCTTTAGCCGCGAAATGCGCAAGCTGGGGTACTTCCTGCCACGGGCCATCGGCCTGTTCATCCTGTCGCTGATTCCGGTGGTCAATTTGATTGCCGCGCCGCTGTGGCTGGTGTTCGGCATCTGGATGATGGCTATCCAGTACATCGACTACCCAGCGGATAACAACAAGATGAGCTGGCAGGACATGCTCGCGTGGCTGCGCAGCAAGCGCTGGCAGTCGCTGGGTTTTGGCGGCATCACCTACCTCGCCTTGCTGATCCCGTTCGTAAACATCCTGATGATGCCGGCAGCGGTTGCCGGGGCCACCTTGTTCTGGGTTCGCGAAGAGGGGCTGGCTAAAAAGACGGAGCGGTAGATAGGTACGCTCCTCGACACTTCACCCTATGGCTCAATCATCTGCGCCACCTGTTGGCATTCATATCAAGAGGATAAGCAGATGAATGACGATGACAAAACCAAAGAAAAGGAAGTAGTACCGAACCTCGACGGTGAAGGCTCGGTGATCATTGATGAGGGCGGTATTGATCCGGATGAATCGGTAATTATCGACGAGGGCGGTATTGATCCGGATGAATCGGTAATTATCGACGAGGACGGTGACGGCACCGTGGATCCACAGGTCGTTGATCCAGACGTCGATACAGAGGTCGATCTAGAGGTCGTTGATCCAGAGGTTGTTGATCCAGAAGTCGTTGATCCACCAGAAGTCGTTGATCCGGAAGTCGTCGATCCGGAAGTCGTCGATCCAGAAGTCGTCGATCCGGAAGTCGTTGATCCAGAAGTCGTTGATCCAGAAGTCGTTGATCCAGAAGTCGTCGATCCGGAAGTCGTTGATCCGGAGGTAGTCGACCCAGTAGATCCAGAGATCAAGCCAGAACCTCAGGGCCCAATTGACCCCGATGGCCCGCTGGGCAATCTGCGCGAAACCGGCCGCATGGGCCCTCCCCTGACCAACGAGCAACACGATGCCTTCGGTTTGGTACAGGAAAGCGTTTACGCGGTGCTGATGGAAGTACTGCCAAAGCATGGACTGAATGCCACTGGACATTGGCTCATCTCCAACACCGATGATGCCTCCGACCGGCTACCTGTCGATATCTATCTGACCTGGGCAGTGATTACCGGAAATCTGGAAACTTCTGACCAACTGCAGTACGGCTTTTACGGGGAAAGCATCATGCGCGATGAAGGCAACTTCGCAGCCGCCCTCAACGAAGCGTTCGCGCAGATGTTGGCAATGGACATCATCGCCTGATCTTCCAAAGCTGGTTAACGGGGGCAGGCACAGCAGTTCATTCTGCGGCATCCCTCTATCAGGCACTCAGCCGACCAGCGCCTCTGATTAAAAAGGAATATTGCACATGACCACAGCTTTTGAAACGCACCAAAACAATGCTAGCGAGTTGCTCGATAAAGCCTTGCAGGAACAAGGTATCGATCAGCCCGCCGATCAAATCTACATCAACAGCGTCAACAACCATACCGAAAAGCTAGTGATTCATAGTGAATCGCTGCCTGTCTTGGTAGCCAACGCCCTCCTCGACAACGAACGGCCCAACATTACCGCAAGTTTCAGCGGTGTGTTCTCAGTCGCTTACTCGTTCGAAGATGAATATCGTATCGATGGCGAAGAACAGAGCATCGAAACGTTCGCCGCTATCGCCGGCGAGGTTTATGACCAGCTGATTGGCTGAACCAACATCGCGCCTGCGTGATGGAGCCCATCAAGCAGGCGTGCCTGGGCGCTGCAGGCCGGCCTACGCTCAGTTGTTCAACTGGCTGGAAAACTGCCCCACCGCATCCACTACCTTCTTCGCCCCTTCCTGAATCTCGACGATCACCCCACCTGTATCGGCAGCCAACGCCAGCCCTTGCTCGGCCTGGCGCTTGCTGGTGTCGATGATGTCGACCGCCGCTTGCGCGAGCTGCTCGTTCTGCTGCACCACCTTGGCAATCTCTTCGGTAGCGCTGCTGGTGCGCGAAGCCAACTGACGCACTTCGTCGGCAACTACCGCAAACCCTCGGCCTTGCTCACCGGCGCGGGCAGCCTCAATAGCGGCGTTGAGCGCCAGCAGGTTGGTTTGCCCGGCAATGTCACTGATGGTCTTGATGATCGCGCCAATGACCTTGGACTGTTTGTCCAGGGCCTGAATGCCCTCGGCGGCGTCCTGCATCGAACCTTCCAGGCCGCGCATCACCTCGACTGTCTGCGTGACCACTTCGGTGGCTTTGCGTGCACTGTCGTCGGTTTCAAGCGAGGTGGTATAGGCAATGTCAGCAGCCTGGGCGACGGCTTGCTCCTGGTTGACCTGGTCGGTTACCACGGTTGCGAACTTGACCACTTTGTAGAGCACGTCATGGGCGTCGAAGATCGGGTTGTACGAAGCCTCCAGCCATACCGTGCGACCATGGGCGTCAATACGCTTGAAACGCCCGGCCACGTATTCGCCACGGCGCAACTGGTCCCAGAACGTCTTGTAATCGCTGGAGTTCACCTCCTCGCCATCGCAGAAAATGCGGTGATGCTTGCCGCGCACCTGCTCAAGGCTGTAGCCCATACTCTTGAGAAAGCGATCATTGGCCGTCAGCACCACACCTTCAAGGTTGAACTCGATCACTGCGGTGGAGCGCATCAGCGCCTTGATCAGGCTCTCGTGCTCGCGAGAGGCTTCGATGGTGCGGGTCAAGTCGCTCGAATGCAGCGAAAAATGCTTGATGCGCCCGTTGGCGTCTTTGACTGGCTGCAGAATCGAGCGCAGCCAGGCCTCATCGCCGTTACCCCGCAGCAAACGGAAAGCGCCGTTGAGGTGCTCGCCACGGGCGATGGCGGTTTTCATGCGCTGGTAGAAATCGAGCTTCTTCACATGGGCCGGAATGATTTCTTCGATGTTGCGCCCAAGCAATTGCTCGGCACGGTAGCCCATCTCGCTCTCGAAATTGCCGTTGACCGACTCGATACGCCCCTGCGGGTCCAGCTGCAACACCAGCATCTCGCTGTCGAGGCTGTTCTTGACCTGCTCGACCGACAATAGCTCTTCACGCAGTTGCTGGATTTCTTGCTTCAGTTTGCTGTTGAACATCACCGCTCTCCCGGAGCGTACACCTATAGGCGAATGCATTTGCATCGGCTCGGGCGGGTAAAGCTTGATTGACCTTGCGCAAAAAAAAGGTGCGCAAGACTACCCGTTTTGCGCTGGTTATTTGGCGTCACCTGCTCGTCACAAAAACGCCACATGAGCGCAACCCGAGCGGCGCAGACTTTGCCCCATGAACACACCGCCCATGCGCATTACCCTGGTCAGCGAAACCTTCCCGCCGGAAATAAATGGCGTGGCCAATACCCTGGGTCGGTTGAGCGATGGGCTGCGTTCGCGTGGCCATCAGGTCGAGCTGGTTCGCCCGCGCCAGCCCAGCGACTCAGACACGGCACACACCGATGACCTGCTGCTGTGCCGGGGCTGGCCAGTGCCAGGTTACCCTGGGTTGCAATGGGGCGAGTTGTCGATGCACACGCTGTGGCGGCGCTGGCGCCGGCAGCGCCCGGATGTGCTGTATATCGCTACCGAGGGGCCGCTTGGGCTGAGCGCGCTGCGCGCGGCGCGGCGCCTGGGTATCCCGGTGGTCAGCGGTTTTCACACCAATTTTGCGCAATATTGCGGGCAGTACGGCCTGGGGCTGCTGACGCGGATGCTCACCCACTACCTGCGCTGGTTCCATCGGCGTACCGCGATCACCCTGGTGCCCAGCGCCAGCCAGCACCTGGAGCTGGAACGGCGGGGTTTCGAGCGGCTCGGGCTGATGGCACGCGGCGTAGATGCCTGCCTGTTCAACCCGGCCCGGCGCAGCGTCGCGCTGCGTGAGCAATGGGGCCTCGGCGCGGATGACATTGCGCTGCTCTATGTGGGGCGAATCGCCGCTGAAAAGAACCTGGCGCTGCTGCGCCCGTGCCTGCTGCAACTGCAGAAGACTTACCCACAGCGCCGGATGCGCCTGATTGTGGTCGGCGACGGCCCGTTACGGACAAACCTTGAGCAGCAGTGGCCCGATACGCTTTTTTGCGGTGCCCAGCGCGGCGAGGTGTTGGCCGAACATTACGCCAGCGGCGATATGTTCCTGTTTCCCAGCCTGACCGAAACCTTCGGCAACGTGGTGCTTGAGGCGCTGGCCTCGGGGTTGGCAGTTGTGGCCTATGACGAAGCTGCCGCAGCCCAGCATATTCGCCATGGCCACAGTGGCGCGTTGGCGATGCCGGGGGATCAGGCGGCGTTCATCGATGCCGCTTGCTGGCTGCTCGAACAGGACGAGACATTGCGCCGGGTACGCCTGAATGCCCGCCAGCACGCCAGCCGCCAGGGCTGGCCGGCAATCATCGAGCAGTTCGAAGGTTACTTGCAGCAGGCCTGCCGCGAGGGCATGGCGGTTGCGTCACCCTCCGCCAGGGTGACGCCCGACATCAGCTAAGCGCTTTCTCGATGGCCTGCACCACGCCTGGGTCGTCCGGCGCAGTGCGCGGGGAAAAGCGCGCCAGCACGCGGCCGTCCTTGCCCACCAGAAACTTTTCGAAATTCCAGCTGATATCACCCGGAAACTCCGCGCCCTCCCCCGCCAACAGGCGATACAGCGAGTGGCGCTGCGGGCCGTTGACCTCAAGTTTGGCGCCCAGCGGGAAGCTGACCCCGTAGTTGAGGGCACAAAACGCCTGAATGTCCTGTTCGCTGCCAGGCTCCTGCCCGGCAAACTGGTTGCACGGCAAGCCCAGCACATTGAACCCTTTGCTCTTGTACTGCTGGTGCAGTTTTTCCAGTGAAGCGTATTGCGGCGTCAGGCCACACTTGGAGGCAACGTTGACAACCAGCACCACCTGGCCCTTGAACGGAGCCAGCGGCAGATCGTCGCCGTTCAGCGCTTTCAACGTCAGCTCGTGAAATGCACTCATGATCTATCCCCTCTGAGGTTCCTGGTGGTCGCAAGGGCGAATCGCGCCCACTAAAAAGGCGCGCGGCCAAGCCGTCGACCCTCCCGAGGAGGGCTGCAACGGCTTGCCCGAGCGCCTGGCGACTCTCTGAGCGTAGCGCAGAAAATCAGTGGTGATGGCCACCTTCACCGTGGATGTGACGGTGAGCGATTTCTTCTTCGCTGGCATCACGAACATCGACCACTTTGACCTGGAAGGTCAGACGCTGACCGGCCAGTGGGTGATTGCCGTCAACGGTGACGTCGTCGCCGTCGAGGTCACGGATGGTGACGATCTGCATCTGGCCGTCCGGCGCCGAGGCGTGGAACTGCATGCCGACTTCCAGCTCGTCGACGCCTTCGAACAGGCTGCGGTTCAGGGTGCTGACCAGCTCGGCCAGGTATTCGCCGTAGGCGTCTTCTGGCTCGATGGAAACGTTCAGCTCGTCACCGGCCTGCTTGCCTTCCAGGGCTTTTTCCAGGCCTGGGATGATGTTGCCGGCACCGTGCAGGTAAACCAGCGGGGCGCCACCGGCGGAGCTGTCGATGGTCTCCCCGGCGTCGTTGGTCAGGGTATAGTCGATGGAGACTGCCTTGTTGGCGGCGATCAGCATGGGGCAAGACCTTTTGCAAAAGAAAGTAGAGCGTGGAAGTGTAACCAACGCATCGCCCGATTGCGAACCGACCATGGGCGAAGGGACGCCCGTCAGTCTGATCACAGGGTTCGATCAAGACCAGGACGGCCATTGGGTCGTGGCACTTTCCTGCGGCCACACCCAGCACCTGCGCCATCAACCGCCCTGGCAAGCCCGGCCCTGGGTGCTCGACAGCGCCGAGCGCCAGCGCCGTATCGGCCAGGCATTTGCCTGCGGCTGGTGCGCGCAAGGGGTGGTTAGCGCTACCCTTGAACACTGATTTTTCTTGCAGCGCTTATTTCGAGAAGCACCCATGCAGACATTTTTCATCGCACCGACCGATTTCGGTGTGGGCCTCACCTCCATCAGCCTGGGCCTGGTCCGCACCCTGGAGCGCGCAGGGCTCAAGGTCGGGTTCTTCAAGCCCATCGCCCAGCCACACCCTGGCGACACCGGCCCGGAACGCTCCAGCGAGCTGGTTGCCCGTACCCACGGCATCAAGCCGCCAACCCCGCTGAGCCTGGGCCATGTCGAGCGCATGCTGGGCGACGGCCAGCTGGACGAGTTGCTTGAAGAAATCATCCGCCTGTACCAGCAGGCCTGCGTCGGCAAGGATGTGGTGGTGGTCGAGGGCATGGTGCCCACCCGCCATGCCAGCTACGCCGCGCGGGTCAACCTGCACCTGGCCAAGAGCCTGGACGCCGAGGTGATCCTGGTCTCGGCCCCCGAAAACGAAGTGCTCAGCGAGCTTTCCGGCCGGGTCGAGTTGCAGGCCCAGCTGTACGGCGGCCCGCGCGACCCTAAAGTGCTCGGGGTGATTCTCAACAAAGTCCGCACCGACGAGAGCATGGCCGAATTCGCCACGCGCCTGCGCGAGCACTCGCCGCTGCTGCGCGGCAACGACTTCCGCCTGCTCGGCTGCATCCCCTGGCAGGCTGAACTCAACGCCCCGCGTACTCGTGACGTGGCCGATCTGCTCGGCGCCCAGGTGCTCAACGCCGGCGACTACGAACAGCGGCGCATGAACAAGATCATCATCTGCGCACGCACCGTGGCCAACACCGTGCCGCTGCTGACCTCCGGCACCTTGGTGGTGACCCCGGGCGACCGTGACGACATCATCCTGGCGGTGAGCCTGGCGGCGATCAACGGCGTGCCGCTGGCCGGCCTGCTGCTGACCAGCGACAGCAAGCCCGACCCCCGCATCCTGGAACTGTGCCGGGGCGCGTTGCAGGCCGGGTTGCCGATACTTTCAGTGAGCACCGGCTCCTACGACACCGCCAACCAGCTCAACTCGCTGAACCGGGAAATCCCGGTGGATGACCGCGAGCGCGCCGAATTCATCACCGATTTCGTTGCCACCCACCTGGACGCGGCATGGCTGCATCAACGCTGCGGCACCCCACGCGAGCTGCGCCTGTCGCCGGCGGTGTTCCGCTATCAATTGATCCAGCGCGCTCAGCAGGCCAACAAGCGCATCGTCCTGCCCGAAGGCGCCGAGCCGCTGATGGTGCAGGCTGCCGCCTTGTGCCAGGCGCGGGGTATCGCCCGCTGCGTGCTGCTGGCCAAGCCCGATGAGGTGGCCGCCGTCGCTCGCGCCCAGGGCATCAGCCTGCCGCCGGATCTTGAAGTACTCGACCCTGAGCTGATCCGCGCCCGCTACGTCGAGCCAATGGTCGAGCTGCGCAAGAGCAAGAACCTCAACGCGCCGATGGCCGAGCAGCAACTTGAAGACCCCGTGGTGATCGGCACCATGATGCTCGCCCTCGGCGAGGTCGACGGGCTGGTTTCGGGCCTGGTGCATTCCACCGCCAATACCATCCGCCCGGCCCTGCAGTTGATCAAGACCGCGCCGGGCGCAAGCCTTGTGTCGTCGGTGTTCTTCATGCTGTTCCCGGACCAGGTGCTGGTGTACGGCGACTGCGTGATGAACCCGCACCCAAGCGCCGCGGAGCTTGCCGAGATTGCCCGGCAAAGCGCCGAGTCTGCCGAGTCGTTCGGCATTGCGCCGCGGGTGGCCATGCTCAGTTATTCAAGCGATTCGGCCGCAAGCGACGAGGAAGTGGAAAAAGTCCGTGAGGCCACCCGCCTTGCGCACTTGGCCGAGCACGGCCTGCTGATCGACGGCCCGTTGCAGTACGACGCTGCCGCCAACCCGGACATCGCTCGCCAACTGGCGCCTTCAAGCCCGGTGGCCGGGCGCGCCACGGTATTCGTGTTCCCCGACCTCAATACAGGCAACACCACCCACAAGGCGGTGCAGCGCAGCGCCGATTGCGTCAGCCTGGGGCCGATGCTGCAGGGCCTGCGCAAGCCGGTGAACGACCTGCCGCGCGGGGCGCAGGTGGATGACATCGTGCATACCATCGCGCTGACCGCGATCCAGGCCAGCAACGTGCGCTAAAAAAATCGCGGGGCCAGGCCACTCCCACAAACTTGTGGGAGCGGGCTGGCCCCGCGATCAGTTTCAGCCAAGCGGCTCAGGGATACTGCTGCACAGTGCCCTGCTGGTCATACTGCTGGCCAGGAATCGGCTTGAGGTTGACCTCGACGCGGCGGTTCTGCGCGCGGCCATTGGCATCGGCGTTGCTGGCAATCGGCTGGTCCGGGCCCATGCCACGCACGCTCACCCGCGAAGCATCGACACCTTGCGAGGTCAGGTAGGTGCTGACCGACTGGGCGCGGCGCTGCGACAGGTCCATGTTGTGCTGGCGGCTGCCGGTGCTGTCGGTGAAGCCAACCACTTCGATGGTGTTCTGGTTGAACTGCTTGAACGAGTTGGCCAGGTTGTTCAGTGGCGCATAGAAGCTTGGCGAAATGTTCGCAGAATCAGTGGCGAAGGTAATGTTGCCCGGCATGATCAGCTTGATCTGGTCACCCTGGCGCTGCACTTCAACGCCCGTGTTGGCCATTTTCGCGCGCAGCTCGGCTTCCTGCTTGTCGGCGTAGTAGCCGTAGCCCGCAGCGGCAGCGCCCACGGCAGCGGCGCCAATCAGCGCGCCTTTGCCACGGTGGTTATGGTCGATGGCAGCGCCGGCAATGGCACCTGCCAGCGCGCCCAGCCCGCCGTACTTGGCTGTTTTGCTCATGCCACCGGAACCCTGTTCCTGCCCCTGGCTCTGGCCGTCATAGGGGTTGGGGCTGGCGCAGCCGGACATCAGCGCGGCGGCGGTTGCGACAATAATCAGACGACGCATGGTGAACATGGACAAGCTCCTACTGAATTCATAAGTACAGCGGATCGCATACGGATCTGTGCCGGGCTTGGATCACAGCGAAGCGCAAAGATTCCATGAAACTTCAGGCACGCACGAATGGGTTCTCGCGCATTTCTTCGCCGAGGCGGGTATCCGGGCCATGGCCGGTCACCACGATGGCCTCTTCATCCAGACGGTACAGCCGCTCCTTGATGGAACGAACGATAGCCCGTTGATCGCCCCCCCACAAATCGGTCCGGCCAACCCCCCGGCGGAACAACGTGTCACCGGCAATCAGCAGCTTGTGTTCGGCGAACCAGAAGCTCATCGAGCCAGGCGTATGACCGGGCGTATGCAGCGCCACGCCACAGCCACAGGCCAGTTCCTCGTCATCGGCCAGCCAGCGGTCTGGCGCCGGGACCGGGGTGTAGGGCACGCCGAACATCTGGCACTGCATTTCAAGGTTGTCCCACAGCGGCTGGTCATCCTTGTGCAGATGCAGCGTGGCACCGGTCAACGCCTTCAGGCGCCCCGAGGCGAGAAAATGGTCGAAGTGGGCATGGGTGTGGATGATGCTCACCAGCGTCAGGCCATGGTGCTGCAGGCGGGCGAGGATCTTCTGCTCGTCACCGCCCGGGTCGACGACGATGGCTTTTTTAGTCAGCGGATCGCCGATCAGCGTGCAGTTGCACTGCAACGGGCCGACGGGGAACGTTTCGCGGATGAGCGATACCGGTAGGTTTTGCATGGGGGGACTCATCAGTCAAAGAGTGTCTGAACGCGCGCAAGTGCATCCAGTATTACCGCTTCGGGGACGGACTCGACACGCACGGCGTTTCTCGCTGTAAGGTCTACGCTTCGAATCTGGTTGCAGAGCATGACGCCCTGCGTCAGCGTTCCCGCGCCGCTCAATGTCACCGCAAAGCCTGCATGCCTCGCAAAATCGCCACCCTGGGATATAGGTGCGATTACAGCAAGCCCTGAAATGTTAAATGAGCCAGGAGTCAACACCAGTGCCGGCCTGCTGGCTCCTTGCTGCTCCCGACCCACGGTGGGATCAAGGCAGATCTGGACAATGTCACCTCTGGCAAACCGTCCCCGCCTCATACCTCACGCCCCACCGGACGCATCGCGTTCCATTCGGACATGTCTTCGGGCTCAGGCGCGTCAAAGTCGCACTGCGCCATAAGTTCATCCAACGTGTACTGCGGCCTCGGCCTGACCGGTTTGAGAACCAACGTTTCACCGGCCGTGTCCAGGCTAAGGGTGGAACCAACTCCCAGACGCAATTGCTTGAGAACCGCGGCAGGCAAACGAATAGCTGCGCTATTGCCCCATTGCTGAATTTTGATCTGCATAAGTATCTCCCAAGGTAGATACATAGTAGAAACGCTCCCGCTCAAAGCAAGTGAAATGTAGAAACGAAGTATCTACATTGTCACCCTACGAAGCTTTGCAAAAGCCCATCTAGTACGAGCAGGATGCATCCTACGCGATCTTGGGAAACAGCTTAAAAATGGTAACACCGCGCTGTTTGCCACGCATATCCAAGCGCCGGCACTCAGGGCAGATACAACCTGAACAACCCGCCCCCCAAGGCCCCGCCGTTGGCGATCTCGATGCGCCCGCGCACGCCGTTGCGCTCGTGCAGCGCAGCGATGCGGGCGGCGAAGTACAGGCCGAGGCCGGTGCTGCCGCTCTGCGCGTCGATGCCTTGTACATAGTCGTGCTGGCGCTCGAGCATGCGCTGTGGATAACCGGTGCCGTCGTCGTTGACGCTGATTACCAGTTGCTCGCCCTCCTCCTCGATGCTGATCAGCAATGCGTGGCCGGCGTAGCGCGTGGCGTTGGTCAGCACGTTGCCGACCACCGAGGCCACCAGTTCGCGGTCGAAGAAGCCCAGCGGGCTGGCGGTGTCGATGCGCCAGGTAGCAAGGATATCGCGGTGCAGCAACACCTCTTGCTGGGCGGCGAGCTGGGCTTCGATGAAGTCGTCCAGCTCGTGGTAGTCCGGGCACACCGGCAACTGGTTGACGCCCAGCTTGTAAAGGCCCAGCAGTTGCACCAGCATGCCGTTGAGGTGGCTGAACTCGTGCTCCATGATGCCCTGCTCGGTGCCGCCCTGCAGCTCTGCAGGCAGGCGCGCCAGCCACTGGTTGTGGGTCTGGATCAGCACCGACAACGAGTTTTTCAGGTCATGCACGGTGGAGGCAATCACCGTGGAAAAATCCAGCCCCTGATTGTCCTGACTCATGCGCCGAATACCCGCAGATGCAACTTGCGATAGCGCTCATAGCGGCTGTCGCTCTTGGGAATACCGCCCACGCTGGTCAGGCAGTTGCGACACTCTTGCAACAGCGCCGGCGGGGTCACCTCACCACCGATGCGCAACAGCGCCTGGGCGGTGTTGAGGGCGATACTGATGTTCTTGGGCTGCAATGCCAGGGCCTTGCGGAACATGCCAAGGGCTTCGCTGAGCTGGCCGCCCTGATAACTGCGCACGCCTTGGCGGTTCAGGTCGACCGCCTCGGTCACCGCCCCCAGCACTGTCGGGTCGTCGGTCAGCTTGGCGACGCTCTGCATCACCTTGGGGTCGTCGCCGTAGGTTTCGACACAACCTTTGAGAATCGAGCTGCCTGCCGCGTCCTGGCCGAGCTGCTGCAACTGCTTGGCCACCGTCAGCGCAGCCTCTACCGAGAAGAACTGGTCCATCTTCTCAAGCCGCTGCATCGCCTGCTCGGTGAGCTTGGCTGCGGTTTCGGCATCGCCGGCCTGCTGCAGGCTGGCGGCTTTCATCAGCCGTGCGCGCACTTGCAGGCCCTGGTCCTCGACATGCTCCTTGGCCACTTCGCTGAGCACGGTATTGATTTCAACCCGAGTCCGGGCATCGAGGCCGTTGCCGACGTTCTTGTTCATCAGGGCCTGGGCCAGGCCCAGGTTGCTTTCGGCGCTCTTGTAGCGCGAACTCTGGCCTTGGCTTACCGCATGGCGGAACGCCTTGGAAGCGCTGTCGAAGTCGGCGTTTTCCAGCGCCAGCTTACCCAGCGCGGCCTGCCGGCGTACTGCCAGCGGCGACAAGCGCACCGCTTCTTCGAGCATATGCTGGGCGCGCTTGCTCTCGCCCTGGGCGATCAAGGCTTCGGCCATCCCGTCGTAGAGGCTGGGCATGATCGGGAAAGCCTTGAGCGCCTGCTCGAACACACCTTGGGCCTGGGCATGCTGGCCGCGCTTGAGCATCAGGTTGCCCAGTGCCGCATACACCCATGGCTGTGGCCGGCTGGCGAGGATGCCCTTGAGGAACTTCTCCAACTCATCGAACCGGTTGAGGTCGCGCAGGGCGTCGGCGCGGTAGCGCAGGCACAGTGGGGCGAAGCGCGGGTCCTGTTTGCACAGTTCGGCGCAAGCCACCAGCACCTGGGCCGGCTGGCCGCGGTCAAGGGCCTGCAGGATCGGTTTGAGCAAGGTTTTGCGCTGCACCAGTTTTTCCAGCCGCTGGGCAAGCCCCACGCGGTTGAACGGTTTGGTCAGGTAGGCATCCGGTTCATGCTCGATGGCGCTGAGCACGATGGCCTGGCTACTCTCGGCGGTCACCATGATGAACACGCATTCATGGCTGATCAGCTTGTCGAGCAGCAGGTCTTCGAGCACCTGCTGGCCGTTCTTCTTGCCGTCGCCCAGGTGAAAATCCTGAAGCACGAAGTCGTAGCGCTTCTGCCCGCACATGCGCAGCGCCTGCTCGCCGCTGTCGGCGGTGTCTACGTCGCGCACACCCAGTTCGCGCAGCATCGAGCGCGTAGAGGTACGAAAGTCGGTGAAGTCGTCGACGATCAGAAAGCTTTTTTGCCCGTACTGCAGCATCAAGACGACCTGTATTGAAATAATTGAAAAAAAGCGCGTAGCGACGCGTACCGCCGAGAATATATCGGCAGCGCATCGTGAAAGATGAGGCCTGAAAGGCCGCGCAAAACTAGTGGCACGTAGCCATTATTGTAGCCGGCCCTGCGCTGCACGGCTACCGCTAGGCCAACAACCCCAAGGCCTTGGCCCGCGCCACCGCCTGGGTACGCCGCTCTACGCCGAGCTTGCTGTTGATATGGCTGGCGTGGGTCTTGACCGTGTGCAGCGAAATGAACAACCGCTCGCTGATCTGTTGGTTGGAACAGCCCTGGGCGATCAGCTCCAGTACCGCAAGCTCTCGGCCGCTCAGGCTTTCTGCGCCGCTGTTCGGCACCTCTGGCAGCTCGGGCAGGCGCGCCAGCAGATCGCCCCTGAGCGCGCACTGGGTGCGTGGGGCAAGTTGTTCGCGCAACCACTGCGGGTGGCCCTCAATCAACCGCTGGAAGGCCTGCAGCACGCCACCCTGCGCAGCATCTAGCGCCTGCATCAGGCACTCGCTGGCCTGCTGTTCACGGCCCTGCGCCAGCAGCAAACTCACCAACTGGCACAACCCACACACCGCCAAGGCCAGGCCGCCACTGCCCTGCCCCCGTACCGCCAGCCCATGCAGCCGCGCTTCGGCGTCAGCGATGCGCCCCAGCACCTGCTCAAGCAACGCGCGCTGCAGTTCGATATGCAAAGGCAGCAAAGGGTGGAATTCAGGCGCAGCGGCGGGTTGCTGGCCGCCGTAGGTCTGGCCCAGGCGCAACAACCACGATTCGGCAAGGTCCGTGCGCCCCTGGGCCAGCCACAGCTCGCACTTCACCAAGGTGATCATGGCCAGGTAGAAAATCGGCGGCACATCCCAGATATGCATCAGCCGCTCGGCCTCGGCCAACTCGGCGAAGGCTTCGGCAAAGCGGCCTTCGCGCCCGTCCAGCGAAGCGATCACGCAGTGCCCGATCAACACGCTTATATCGCGACACGCCCGCGCTTCGCTAAGCCCCGCACGCAAGCGGGCTCGCGCCTGCGCCGGCTGCAGGCGCGTGGCCAGCAGATAACCCTCATAGAGCGTCAGCCGAGCGCGTACCGCATAAAGGCGCTGCGCCGACAGCCCCTGCAAGCGCTGCAGGCCCTGGTGCACCTCGTCCAGGGCCCTGAGCACTTCGCCACGGGCATGCAGCACCCGCGCCCGGTCGTAATGGGCCAGGGCTTCGAACAGCGGGTTGCCGACCCGCTGGGCCAGCTCCAGCGCCTCGCGGTTCCAGCCCCGGGCGCGCCAGAAATCGCCGTCGGCAATGGCCAGGTTGGACAGGGTCGACAGGCAGACCAGGCGCTGCCCATAGCGTTTTAACGGCAAGGTTTGCAGGGCTTCGCCGCAGTACGCAAGCGTGCGCTGGCGATCCCCTCGCCCGCGAGCGATGACCCCGCTCAGCGCCAGCCACTGGGCCAGCATGGAGCGCTGCGCAGTGGCCGATGGCGCTGGCAGAAACCGGCTGAGATGAGCCGCCAGCTCTTCGGCGGCGTCCAGTTGGCAGGCCAGGCCCAGTGCCCAGCTGTACAGCACGATCAGCCGCGGCGTGCTGATCAGCAGGCTGTCGGGGAGGTCCATTTTCCAGCGCAGCAACATGCCGACGTTCTGCTCGGCCAGCAGTTGTTCTTCAGAGAGGCTCTGCACCAGGTCTGCCGCAACATCGAGGTGGCCGGCGCGCAAGGCCTGTTCAACGGCCTCGTCGAGCAGGCCCTGGGCTTGGAACCAGCGGCAGGCGCGCAGGTGCAGACTGACCAGCGGCTCACTGCTCTGGCGGCTACGCAGCAAATCGGAAAACAGGTGGTGGTAGCGGAACCACCGGCCATGCTCGTCAAGCGGCACCAGAAACACTTGGTGGGCTTGCAGGTAGTGAAGAACCTCAGCGCTGTCCACGCGTTCACGCAGCGCGTCGCACAGGTCGGCGCAGAAGCGCTCCTGGCAGGCGGTATCGTAAAGAAATGCCTGCACATGGGCGGGCAGAATATCGATCACTTCTTCGAGCAGATAGTCGCGGATCAGGCCCTCGCCGCCATGCAGGGCTTGCGGCAAGGCACCGTCTTCACCCGACTCGCTGGCGGCCAGTTGCCAGAAACGCAAGCCCGCCACCCAGCCGTCGCTGCGCTGGATGAGGTTGTCCAGAGCCTGGCCGCGCAGCCCGGTGGGCTGCCGACCGATCACCGCCAGGGCTTCGTCCGGGGTCAGGCGCAGGTCCTGCTCGTTGAGTTCGACCAACTGCCGCGATAGCCGCAGCCGCGCCAGGTGCCAGTCGGGGCGCTGCCGGCTGGTCACCAACAGGGCCAGGCCTGCTGGCAGGTGGTTGAGGAAAAACTGCAGGCAGCGGTCGAGCACCGACCCCTGAGCCAGGTGATAGTCGTCAAGCACCAGCAGCAGAGGGGTGTCGGGCTGCAGGTACAGCGCCAGCTCATCGAGCAGGCCATCAAGCCATTCTTCAAAGGCGAAGGGTTGATGGCGCTGGCGCATTTTCAGCAAGCCCATCGCTTGGCCGCCCAACGCCGGGCAGAACTGCTGCAGGCCTTCGAGCAAACGCTCAAGAAAACGGCCGGGGTCGGCATCGCGCTGGCTCAAACCCAGCCACAGGCTGCGCCAATGGCTGGGCAGCGCCTGGCAGAACTCGATGGCCAGGGAGCTTTTGCCAAAGCCTGCCGGCGCGCTTACCAACAACAAGCGCCCTGCAAGGCCGGTGCTCAAGCGCTGGCAAAGGCGTGGCCGGGGGACGTGCGCCTCTGGCAGCGGTGGCCGATAGAAACGCCCGTCCAGCAGGCCAATGGCCTGGCTGGCGACTCCATGCATACGGGACAGATCAGTCATGGCCGGCTCGTTCTGATGGAAACTTCGTCGGTACGGATGTTGCGAGACTAGCGGCAAAAACAGCGCATTTGAAGGCAATGGCCGCGATTTGCACAAAAAGACTACGACAAAACGCAACAACGCTGATCGACATCAGCGGGCCGGATAACCGGCCATAAGCCAGCATTGGTCTCTACGCAACTTTGGCGCGGCGCAGGAGCACAAGTTGTTGTGGCGAGCGGGCTTGCCCCGCGTTGGGCTGCGGAGCAGCCCTGAGGGATACCGGTGTGTGAATACTTTGACAGAGATAGGTTTTAGAGCTGCTTCGCAGCCCAACGCGGGGCGAGCCCGCTCACCACAATGAAATATGTCTGAGCGAGAAATTGTGTAGAGACCCATGACGCAAACGGGGCCGCATCGCGGCCCCGGATCGGTCAGAAGCCTGCAACAGGCTTAGCGCACCCCGGACTGGCGCAGTGCCGCGGGTTGGAAGTCAGCTTTGCTGGCAGTAAAGCCGAAGTCGTAAGCGCGCTTTTCTTCGTTTTTCATGCCCAGTGCCAGGTAACGGCCCGATTGCAGGTCGTAGATGGCTTCCAGGGTATACCACGGCACCTGGTTGGCGTAATACGGCTGGGCATGCGCCTCAGACACCCGCCACAGCTGGTTGCGGCCATCGTACTGGTCGATCACCGCGGCCTGCCAGGTGTCCTCGTCGATGTAGAAGTCACGCTTGGCGTAGATATGCCGCTGCCCAGGCTTGAGGG
Organism: Pseudomonas farsensis; assembly: GCF_014268805.2. Classification (GTDB taxonomy): domain Bacteria; phylum Pseudomonadota; class Gammaproteobacteria; order Pseudomonadales; family Pseudomonadaceae; genus Aquipseudomonas; species Aquipseudomonas farsensis. Next base: position 197,172 of record NZ_JABWRF020000001.1, on the reverse strand, counting down.
TTGCCACCACATGCCAAACACGGCGCAGCTCATAGCGCGAGAGGTCCTGGTTGATATGGCCGGCCTTGATGATGTCGGCGTATTTGAGCTTCGGGTCATCCAGTTTGAAAGCGTTGGAGGCGATGTACAGTTCTTTCTTGCCCTCAAGCTTCCAGTCGTAGCGGTCGGGCGCACCGTTGAACATGTCCAGGTTGTCCGAGGTACGCAGACCGTCGGCGGCGGTACCCGGCCCGTCATACGACACTTGCGGCGCCTGGCGCACGCGGCGCTGGCCGGCGTTGTAGATCCAGGCCTTGCGCGGCTCCTTGACCTGGTCGAGGGTCTCGTGCACCAGCAGCACGGTGCCGGCCAGGCGCGCCGGGGCGGTCACCTCCTGTTTGAAGTAGAACAGGATGTTGCCGGGGTTGGCCGGGTCGTAGTCCTTCATGCGGTCGCGGAACACGAACTGGTCCTGGAAGTACACCAGGCTGTAGGAGCCGTTTTGCTGCGGCGTGGCCTGGGTCACCAAACGCGTGACGCTGCCGCCACGGTAGCGGGTGATGTGGTTCCAGATGACTTCCAGACCGTCTTTGGGGATCGGAAACGGCACCGCAGTGCGGAAGTTGTTCAGGCCGTTGCCACCTTCTACCAGGGTGGTTTTGGTGGCGTTTTCCTTGATGGCGGCGAACACATCATCAGGCACCGTGGCGCCACGGTGGGTTTTGTACACCGGGATCTTGTAGCTGTCGGGGTAGCGTTTGAGCATGGCCATCTGGCCGGGCGACAGTTTGTCCTTGTACTGCTCGGCGTTCTGCGCAGTGATGGTGAACAGCGGCTTTTCGCTGGCATAGGGATCGGACAGGAAACCTTTGCCATCGACACTGCCGGCAGTTTTGCCCAGCGGCTCCCAAGGGCCGATGGAGCCGTCGGCGTTGCCGGCCTTTTCTGCCCCCATCGGCGTCAGCGTGGAACCCAGCTTGGCCGCCTGGTCGGCAGACACCGCCGCCATGACGCTGGTCGCCAGCAAGGACATGCCCAAGACACCGGCCTGCAGTAGTCGTGTGGTCATTTTCATACGGTTGTCGTCCTGAATCAGTGGGCTTAGAAGTTCACGCCGAAGCTGAGGGCGACGAAGTCGCGGTCATCTACGGTTGTGTACTTGCCATCGAAGAAGTTGGTGTACGAAAGGCTCGCCGTGTAGGTGTTCTGATACTCGGCGTCCAGGCCCAGGCTGACTGCCTTGCGGCCTTCCTCGAAGTTGGCACCTGGGCCTGGCGAGTAGCCAGACACGTCGTGGGACCAGGCCACGCTAGGCTTGAGGTTGACCCCCGAGAACACATCCGGGTACTCCCAGATGGCACGGGCACGGTAGCCCCAGGAGGTGCTGGTGGTGAAGCCATCGCTGTTGCAGTTACGCGACAGGTTGGCGGTCGATGTACCCAGGCCCGAGCCACCAATGGTGCCGGCGTTCAGGGTCTGGCAGGTGCCGTTGGGCAGCTCCCCTGGGCCGTAGACCGGGTCGCGGCCGTAGCGCGCCTTGCTGGTGCTTTCGAGCCCGCCCACGTAAGTGACGCCGACTTCGCCGACGAGGGTGAGGCGGCTGGCGCCCATTACCTGGTCCAGGAAGTGGGTGAATGTGGTCTGGAACTGGGTGATCTCTTTACGCCGGTAACCATGCAGGTCTTGCCCTGGCGTGCCCTTGAGCACCGAAGCATCGTTGAAGCCGCCAATCGGCGTCACACCTGCGAACAGGATATCGGTTGAGTTCAGTTGCACCGGGGCGTTGGGCCGGTAGCTGAGTTCACCGCTCCAGGCAGTGCCGGTGGGCAACGTGGTGGAGAAGCTCAGGCCGTACAGGCGAATGTCTTCCGGGTACTCGACGAAATACTGCGAATTGCCCGCCACTATAAGCGCCTGCAGGTTTGCCGGCAGTGCTGCAATACGGTCGAAGACTCCCTGCGAAGCGCCGGTGGCGCTGAAGATCGGCGCGCGGCTGTGGTAGTTCATGAAGTAGGCGCCGAACTCGGTGTCGAGCGGCTCGAACATATAGCGGAAGGCAACGCCAAATTGGCCGCTGTCGCGCGCGTCACGATCGGCGCCGCGCCTGACCAGCACGCCTTCGTCGTTGTAGTTCACGCCGTTGGCGGCGAGCAGACCACGGACGCCTGCAGGCAAGCCGTTCAGCGTACGGGCGCTGCTCAGCACCCGCAGGTTGTCGGTACAGCCATCGGCAATGATGTCCGGCTGCGAGAAGAACGTACCGCAGTTGTCGACGACAGTCTGGTCCCACTCCACCTGGTAGAAGGCCTCGGCCGACAGGTTGTCGGTCAGGCTCTGGGAGACATAGAACATGTTGACCGGAATCAGCCCTTCCTTCACCTCGGAGCCGGGGCGGCGGAATGCCGATACGTCGATCGGGTTGATGGAGTTGATACCGCCGCCAATGAAGGTGCTTTCACCCCAGCTGACCACCTGCTTGCCGAAGCGCACCGAGCCCGGCATGTCGCCGATGGAATAGTTGTGGTAGACGAACGCATCGAGAATCTCGCCGCCCGAGGACTGCGCGCCCTCTTTGCGGTTGGAGTCACTGATGTCCTTGAACTCGCGGTGTTCATCCTTGAGCTCGAAGTCGTACCAGTACTTGCCGCGCACGAACACCCCGGTGTCGCCGTACTTGAGTTCGAGGTCGTGGATGCCCTTGAAGATCTTCGAGAAGGTCTCGCCCTTCTTGAAGTTCAAGTGACCGTCGTCGGAGGTTTGCGACAACCCCTTGCCGCCATTGTTGGCGCCGATGAGGTTCTTGTTCGGGCTGGCGGTGGACCAGCTGGCGCCGACAGAGAGCGACGAGTCGAACTGGCCTTCGATTTCACCGATGTTGAAGCTGACAGCGAAAGCAGGGCTTGCGAGCGTGGAAGCAAGGCTGACGGCCAAAGGCAGTCGGGCCCGGCGCCAGAACGGGTTTGCAGATGTCATCGACGCTACTCCATGTACTTTATTGTTATGGCAGTGAGTCCCTTCAGAAACGGCCCGAGCGCCTGGTGACATGGCTCCTGCCCGCAGCGCCGCACAACGTGCGTCGCCTCCCCCATTCCTGAAAATCCCCTGAGCCGACTATAGCCAGCGGCCAAAGGTGCTTGATCCCTCTAAAGTGTGATTTGCGCTCCGTGCGGCCGACGAGCACCGGGTAATTGCGCCTGATGATCGCCGTGCACAAGCATGGCTCATTTTTTTGCTTTGACAAGCCACCAACCCCTCTAGCGTGGGCAACGGCCTGAAAATAGCCGCGCCCGCTCGCGTTTACAGGGTGGACAGAAATGCGCTGTTACTGGCCTGCCATTCAGTGATGTCCAGGCGGATACGCTTCTTGTCGAGCTTGCCGACGCTGGTCTTGGGAATTTCAGTAACAAGGGCGATCTGGCTGGGGATGGCCCACTTGTTTATATGGCCCTGCTCGACGAACGGCTTGAGATGGTCCTTGAGCGTACGCGCATCGACCACTTGGCCCTCGCGCACCACAATCAGCGCGAATGGCCGCTCACCCCATTGCGGGTCGGGCACGCCCACCACGGCCACCTCGCGCACCCCCGCGTGGCGGCTGATGAGGTCTTCGAGGTCCAGCGAGGACACCCACTCACCGCCGGTCTTGATCACGTCCTTGATGCGGTCGCGAATATCGATGAAGCCCATGCTGTCCAGGGTGGCCACATCCCCGGTATGCAGCCAGCCGCCCTGCCACAGCTCGGCGCTTTTTTCCGGCTCCTTGAAGTAGCCCATGGTCAGCCACGGCGCACGCAGCACCAGCTCGCCCTGATGTTCACCATCGGCAGGCAGGAAATTGCCGTCGCCATCGACAATGGCCGCCTCGACCAGCGGCACCGGCACCCCGGCCTTGATGCGGTAGGTGACGCGTTCGTGCTCGCTACCGGCTTGCAGTTCGTCGTTCAGGTGCGCGGCGCTGATCAGCGGGCAGGTCTCGGACATGCCATACGCGGCAGTCAGCTGGATGCCGCGCGCCAGCGCCGCCTCGTAGAGGGCGCGGTTGAGTGCGCTGCCGCCAATGATGATTTTCCAGCCGCCGAAGTCCTGGCCTTGCGAGTTGGGGCAGTTGAGCAGCATTTGCAGGATGGTCGGCACACAATGGGAGAAGGTGACCTTCTCTTCGCGCCACAGCTTGACCAGCATGTCGGGCTCGTAGCGGCCGGGGTACACCTGTTTCATGCCAAGCATGGTCGCGGCGTAGGGAATGCCCCAGGCGTGCACATGGAACATCGGGGTGATGGGCATGTACACATCATCGCTGCCGATCAGCCGCACGCTGTCGATACTGCCGGTGACCGACGTTTCGGCCAGGGTGTGCAGTACCAACTGACGGTGGGTGAAGTACACACCCTTGGGGTTGCCGGTGGTGCCCGTGGTGTAGAAGGTGGTGGCGACCGAGTTCTCGTCAAAGTCGGGGAAGTCGTAGTGCGGGCTGGCCGCAGCCAGCAGCTGCTCGTACTCGCCAACCAGCCCCGGCAAATCGGCTGATTTGCCTGGCCCGTCGGTCAACAGCAGGGTCTTGTCCACCGTGGTCAGTTGCCCGGCAATGGCCTGGTACAAGCCGACGAAATCGCTGTTGACCAGCACGAAGCGGTCTTCGGCGTGGTTCATGGTGTACAGAATTTGCTCAGGCGAAAGGCGCACATTGATGGTGTGCACCACCGCGCCGATCATCGGGATGGCGAACATGCATTCGAGGTAGCGATGGCTGTCCCAGTCCATCACCGCCACGGTATCACCGGCCTTGACCCCGGCAGCGCTAAGCACGTTGGCCAGGCGCGCGATACGCTCGGCGAGCTGTGGATAAGTCAGCCGCACCTGGTCGCGGTAGACGATCTCGCGGGTTTTCTCGTAACGACCACCCGACATCAGCAGTCGCTTGATCAACAGAGGGTACTGATAGGCGCCCTCGGCGGGCTTGATGATGCGCGTCTGCAACATAGAGATCCCTTTTCTGTAGAACGGCCCGGACATTTCAGACAGTTACTGTAGATCGGTGAGGCACCCGTCAAATCAGCCAAAGGAATGATTCGGCTTTGCCAGGTATGAGAAACGTGGCCCGGCGGCCTTGAGTGTGCACCACACTTGATGACGTAACCGCGCCTGATTAAGTAAGGTGCAGGTCGGGCGCCACCGCCCAGACCACGCCCCCGCAGAAGGACCCGTCATGACCGCCGCACGCGATGCCGTATTTCTCGACCATGCCTCCCTGGACCTCGGGGACCTCGACCTAGGCCCCTTGCAGCAGTGCTTTTCGTCGCTGCGCTGCCACCCGGCGACCGCCGCCGACGAAGTCGCCGAACGCCTGAAGGGCGCCACAGTGGCGATCAGCAACAAGGTGGTGCTCGATGGTGCAACCCTGGCGGCCAACCCGCAGCTCAAGCTGATCCTGGTGTCGGCGACCGGCACCAACAACGTTGACCTCGCCGCGGCGCGCGCCCAAGGCATTACCGTGTGTAACTGCCAAGGTTATGGCACCCCTTCGGTGGCCCAGCACACCTTGGCCCTGCTGCTCGCGCTGGCCACGCGCCTTTGCGACTACCAGCAGGCCGTGGCGGCCGGGCAATGGGCCAAGGCCAGCCAGTTCTGCCTGCTCGACTTCCCTATCGTCGAGCTTGAGGGCAAGACCCTCGGCCTGCTGGGCCATGGCGAATTGGGCGGGGCGGTGGCGCGCCTGGCCGAAGCGTTCGGCATGCGTGTCCTCAGTGGCCAGATTCCCGGCCGGCCGGCGCGCGCCGACCGCTTGCCCCTGGACGAACTGTTGCCCCAAGTCGACGCCCTGACCCTGCACTGCCCGCTCACCGAGCAAACCCGGCACATGCTCGGGGCCCGTGAGCTGGCGCTGCTCAAGCCCAGTGCGCTGGTGGTCAACACCGCGCGCGGCGGGCTGATCGACGAGCAGGCCCTGGCCGATGCGCTGCGCAGCGGGCACTTGGGCGGGGCCGCCACCGATGTGCTCAGCGTCGAGCCCCCCATCAACGGCAACCCGCTGCTGGCGGCGGATATCCCACGCCTGATCATCACCCCGCACAGCGCCTGGGGCGCGGTGGAGGCGCGCCAGCGCATCGTCGGCCAACTGGCCGAAAACGCCCAGGCGTTCTTTGCCGGGCAGCCACGGCAAGTGGTCGGCTGAACCGCAGGCGGCTCTGCTACACTGCGCGACTTTTTTCAGGAGGCGTCGTCCATGGACCCGCGCAGTGAAGTGTTGCTCCGCCAGGCGGAGCTGTTCCAGGGCTCGCTGCTGATCGCCGGCGCCCCCGCCGACGGCCTGCTCGCCGAGCTGCCGCAAGCCCAGGCCTGGACCTGGCACGCCGGCGACCAGGCGCAGCTTCTGGGCCGTTTTCCTGGCCGCTGCCACCACGGTGTCGACGCACCGCAGGTGCCCTTCGACAGCGCCGTGCTGTTTTTGCCCAAGTCCCGCGAGCTTGCCGCCTATCTGCTCAACGCCCTGGCCTCGCGCCTGGCTGGCCGCGAGCTGTACCTGGTCGGTGAAAAGCGCGGCGGCATCGAGGGCGCAGCCAAGCAATTGCAGGCGTTCGGCAAGCCGCGCAAGCTCGACAGCGCCCGCCATTGCCAGTTGTGGCAGGTAACCGTAGATAACGCACCGGTTGCGCAGCCGCTGGAAAGCCTTGCAGAACGCTTCGAACTGGCGTTGCCTGACGGGCCGCTGCACGTGGTCAGCCTGCCTGGCGTATTCAGCCATGGCCGCCTGGACAAGGGCACCGCGCTGTTGCTGGAGCATCTGCAAAACCTGCCCAGCGGCCATGTGCTTGATTTTGGCTGTGGGGCTGGTGTGCTGGGCGCGACGGTCAAGCGCCGTTACCCGCAAAGCCAGGTGACGCTGCTGGATGTCGACGCGTTTGCGGTGGTTGCCAGCCGCCTCACACTGGCCGCCAATGGCCTTGAAGGCGAGGTAATCAGCGGCGACGGCATCGATGCAGCGCCCCAGGACCTGAGCGTGATTCTGAGCAACCCGCCGTTCCACACCGGGGTGCACACGCATTACCAGGCAGTTGAAGACTTGTTGGCGAAATCTGGCAAAATTCTGCGAAAAGGCGGCGAAATGCGCCTAGTTGCCAACAGCTTCCTGCGCTACAAACCGTTGATAGAGGCCGCCTTGGGCAACTGCGAAACCCGCGCCGAAGCACAGGGTTTCAAAATTTACCGCGCCACGCGCGGTTGAAAAACAGCGCTTGCCTAAAGCGTTTGGCCTAGGCAGAATCCGCACCGTCCTAGGGGAGTAGTCTCCCGCAAGCACCCAGCTTGCCCGGCACGCGTCAACATACTTGGCCCTCAGGCCATGGCGCGTGCGACCCACGGTCCACACAGATGGATCCAGGGTTTGACAAGACCTATGACACGCACACCTTACCCGGGGCGGGGAGGCTGTACGTGTCATAGCCGTGTCGACCCGCCCCCGTAGGAATCCTGATGCTGGAATCGTTGCTCGTCCCCACCGCCATCGTTGCGCTCGCCGAAATTGGCGACAAGACGCAATTGCTCGCGCTTATTCTCGCGGCCCGCTTTCGCAAGCCTTGGCCGATCATTGCCGGTATCGTCGCCGCCACCTTGGCCAACCATGCCGCCGCGGGCGCTGTGGGCGCCTGGGTCAGTGGGTTTTTCAGCGAGTCGGTGCTGCACTGGGTACTGGCCGCAAGCTTCACCGCCACGGCCTTGTGGACCTTGGTGCCGGACAAGATGGACGATGATGAAACCAGCAACGCGCGCCGCTTCGGGCCGTTCCTGACCACGCTGATTGCGTTCTTCCTGGCGGAGATTGGTGACAAGACCCAGGTCGCCACAGTGATGCTGGCTGCGCAGTATCCGCACCTGATCATGGTGATCATTGGCACCACGCTGGGCATGCTGATTGCCAACGTGCCGGTGGTACTGGCGGGTAATTTTGCAGCAGATAAACTGCCGTTGACGCTGATCCGTCGCCTGGCGGCGGCGGCGTTCGTGGTGCTGGCAGTGGTCGCCGTGTATTCGGCAATGAAAACCAGCGGCTGGATAGGCTGATCGAAAAAACGCCGCCCCTTGCAGGAGCGGCGTTCGAGGGCTTACTTCTTCGACGCTTGGTACAGCGGCATCACCTTCGGAATGGCTGCCTGCAGCGACGCAATACGGCTGGTGGAAGCCGGGTGAGTGCTCATGAACTCAGGCGGCGCGCCTTCGGAAGCCTTGCTCATCTTGTTCCACAAGGTGATCGCAGCGTTCGGGTCGTAGCCGGCGCGGGCCGACAGTTCGAGGCCGATCAGGTCGGCTTCGTTCTCGTTGGCGCGGCTGTTGGGCAGGGTCATGGAGTAGTTCACCACGGTGTCTGCCATGGCCATCTTGTCCTGGCCAATGCCGAAGATGGCGCCGGCGCCTTGGCGGGCCATTTCCACGCCGTAGGCCTTGGACATTGCTTCACGGCCATGCTCGCGCAGGGCGTGGGCAATTTCGTGGCCCATCACGGCGGCGATTTCTGCGTCGGTCAGCTTCAGCTGGTCGATCAGGCCGGTGTAGACGATGATCTTGCCGCCTGGGCCGCAGTTGGCGTTGAGCTCGTCGCTCTTGATGACGTTGACTTCCCATTTCCACTGCGCGGCGTCCGGCCGGAACTGTGGTGCCTGGGCGATGAGGCGGTCAGCAATGGCCTGCACCCGCTTGGCGTCTTTGCTGGACTTGTCCAGCACGCCTGCGTTGGTGGCTTCACCGAGGGTCTGCTGGTACGACTTGGCGTACATCTGGTTGACCTCATCGGTCGAGAGCATGCTGAACATGTACTGCTTGCGTTCAACACCGACGGCGCCACCACTGGTGGTATTGACCGCCTGACAGCCGCCCAGCAGGATGCCGGCGCTCAACATGCTGACAACGAATGACTTACGCATGAAAACACTCCCTATTTACGTGCCGCGTATCCTAGGCGTTGGCGCTTCAGGCCGCTAGAGCTTTGGGTAAGTTTTCCTACGTAAGCCGACGATTCAACTGACCCGGTGCAGGCTCACGCTGGGGTCAGGCATTCCGGGCCGTCAAGCTTGGGGTCGTTGACCAACAGCGCCAGGGCGCGCTCGCGCAGGCTGGCCGGGGGTTTGGCGAGCAGCTCGTGCAGGCGCGCCAGCGGCGTATCGGGGTCGAGCCACAGCGCCTGCTCGGCTTCATCCAGAATCAGCGGGCGGCGCTGGTTCATTGCAGGCTGGGTGATTACCGCGCAGCTTAGCCAAACCTGCTCTTGCACCGGGTATTGTTCCCACACGGCGGCAAAGAACAGCGAAGCGCCCTCCCCCGGTGTCACCCAATACGGGCGTTTGCGTGCAGTGCCGCGCCACTCGTAAAAGCCGTTGGCCGGCATCAGGCAGCGCCGCTGGCGGAACGCATCGCGAAACATCGGTTGTTCGGCCAGGGTCTCGGCGCGGGCCTGGGCGGGCGTGCGCGAGAGGTCGGTCAGCCAGGCCGGGGTCAGCCCCCAGCGCGCACTGGCCAATTGCAACTGGCCGGCCTGCTGGCGCTGGATCAGCACCGAGGCGCCGGGCGAAATGTTCCATTGCGCACGCTGCTCAGGGGGAAACCCCGGCAAGCCGGCAAAGGCTGGGGACCAGCGAAACAGGGCGTAGCGTCCACACATGGGCGAAATCAAAACCTAACAGATCAGGGTTCCCGGATAACTTTCCGGTTCGTCGCCGGCAAGGGGCTGGGCAGCATTGTACGCATCGATCAGTTGCCGTGCGTAGGCGGCATGCTCATCGGCGACCGCCAGGCCCAACAGCCCGTGCATCGGCAGCTCACCCACCGCGCCCATCAGGTCGCGCCCGACCAGGTGCACCTCAACGCCTTCGCTGGCGAGCATGCCCACCAGCATTTGCGCCTCCAGCAGGCTTTCAGGCTCGTATATACGCAGCATCAGTCGTTCTCGCCGTAAACATCGAGCATCCACTCATCACCCTCGACCTGCAGCTTGAAGGTGATGGGCTTGCAGCAGACCTGGCAGTCCTCGATGTACTCCTGGTCGCCGGCAGACAGGTCCACGGTCGTTTCAACCTGTTCACCACAGTACGGACAATCGTAGATAGCAGTTTCCAGCATCGCGGTCTCCTGAGTGACTTGTGCGTATAATTGCCGGTCTATTTACAGGGCTGATGTGTGTCGGAGCCGTTTTTCCGACCCCGCCCCTACCTTATTACCCTAGCCGTTTCCAACAAGAGAGCATGATGGGCGAATTCGATGCCATCCGACCGTACGACGACGCTGAGGTGCCTGCCGTTCTGGCGCGCCTGTTCAGCGACCCGGCATTCCTCGATATCCTCACCCACTTCCGCTTCCCGCGGGCAGCGGGCGCCTTCGGCTGGCTGCTCAAGCCACTGATCGCGCGGCGCCTGCGCAAAGAGTTCGCTGGCGTGAGCTGCGTTTCGACGTTGCAGGACAAAGTCGAGTACTACGTCGACCGGACCATCGACCGTGCAACCGACGGCGTCACCTACACCGGCGTCGAGCAGCTCAAGGCGGGCACCGCCTACCTGTTCCTGGCCAACCACCGCGACATCGTCATGGACCCGGCTTTCGTCAATTACGCCGTGTACCACGCAGGCTTGCCCACGCCGCGGATCGCCATCGGCGACAACCTGCTGCAGAAGCCCTTCGTCAGCGACATGATGCGCCTGAACAAAAGCTTCATCGTGCACCGCTCGATCAGCGGCCGCCGCGAGAAGCTCGCCGCCTACCAGTTGCTGTCGGCCTACATCAACCATTCCATCCGCAGCGATGGCGCCTCGATCTGGATCGCCCAGGCCGAAGGCCGCGCCAAGGACGGTGATGACCGGACCGATTCGGCGATCCTGAAAATGTTCCACATGAGCCGCAAGGACGAGCCGTTTGGTGCGGTGATCCAGAGCCTGAACCTGATTCCGGTATCGATCAGCTACGAATACGACCCGTGCGACCAGGCCAAGGCCCGCGAGCTGTACATCCGCGCCACCACCGGCAGCTACACCAAGGCGCCGGGCGAGGACGACAACAGCATTGCCCAGGGCATTACCGGCTACAAAGGCCGGGTGCACATCAACTTTGCACCGCCTGTAACCGAGTACCACGAGGACACCAAGCAACTGGCCCTGGCCATCGACCGGCAGATCCTCGGCGGCTACCGGCTGTTCCCGGTGCACTACCTGGCCTATGCGATGTGGGCCGAGAAAGACGAGGCACTGCAAGTGCCGAGCGCTGACAAGGTGTTCCCGGCCGAAGAGCTGCAAAAGGCCCGCGCAGAATGGCAGCGCCGCCTGGACGCCTGCCCTGCCGAGCAGCGCCCGTACCTGGTGCAGCAATATGCGACGCCGGTGCGTAACCAGTATCAGGTCAAGCGCCAGGCCACCTTGGCCTGAATCAGGCCCAGGTGCTGAGCCACGACAGCAGCAGGGCCATCGCCAGGCAGGTGAACCCGAGGCTGTAGTAATAGCGCGGCACGCGCAGGTCGAAGCCTTGCGCCGCGCCCTCATCCACCGCCAGCCGCTGGCGGGTGATTGCTGCACGGCGCCGGGCGCTGTGCAGCAGCAAACCGCCCGGGCAGGTAATCAGCAGGGCCAGAAGGTTTACCAGTTTGGCCGGATGGGCAGCGAGAAAGCCCATGAGCACTTGCAACGACATCGACACGACCCTCGGTTTCAGGTTCAGCAAAGCCCGGCATTCTACCTAGGCCCGTTGGCACGCCCGCACTTTTGCGACCAACTGCGACTAAATTTCATCTGTCATACGCTCGTCATCAAGACAGGCCACCCTGTCGGCCTGCAACCGAACCGGAGCTTGTCATGCTGCACGCCGAAAACCAGGACCGTCTCTACCTTGTTGCCCAGAGTGACGAACAGCAGGCGCTGATCGATGGTTTTTCCATCAACGTGCAAGACCGCCACTGGCTGGTGTACTGCGCGCTCGGCGGTCACAGCCATGACGACCTGCCCGAGGTCGATACGCAAACTGGGATCAGCCTGCTCGACTTTCACGTCCACGCCGCCTGAGCCTGTGCGGGCCTCATCGCAGGCTGGCGCCAGCTCTCACAGAAATTGAGTCTGCTACCCATATCGCAGCTGACGCGGCCCCTGTGGGAGATTCTATGGTTTTGTACAAGCCTCTTCCCACTAGACATATCTCCTTGTGGCGAGCTCCCTTGTGGCGAGCGGGCTTGTCCCGCGTTGGGCTGCGCAGCAGCCCCTGGGGTTTTCAGGGCTGCTGCGCAGCCCAACGCGGGACAAGCCCGCTCGCCACGGCTCTCTATCATTTTCCACAGGATTGGGTCCAACCAGCAATTTTGCGGTTGAGCACAGCCTGCGATGAGGCCCGCGAAGACCACAAAAAAGCCCGCTGCCTGACACTCAGGCAGCGGGCTTTATGTTGAAGCCGGACGTTACTCGCCCAGTACCTGACCGACAGTCGGGTCCTTGAACAGGCGGGTCAGCGCATCGCTGAGCACGTCGCTCACCAGCTTGGTGTTGGTTTCCTGGTTCGGCGCCATGCCGAAGCGCTGGTCCAGCGAAGCACCGTAGCGGCCGCTGTAACGGCGGTTGGCGTTGGACACGTCAGCACGGAAGGTGGCGCCGATGGTGGCCTCGGTCACGTACATCTTGTCCTTGGGCGACTGATACTTAAGCTCCGCCAAGGTGACCGTCAGCTGTGGCGCGCCAGCGGCGTTGGGCGTCGGGGTGAAGCCGAGCAGGCGTACCGCAGCTTCGGCCTGGGCCTGCAGCTTGGGCACGACATCGTTGCCATTGACCGTGATGGTGCTGGTTTCAGGGTACATGCCACCGCGGGTGCCCAGCGACTGCGAAGCACGGCCATCAACCACTCGCACCACCACCGCCTGGCCATGGCCGACCGGCGCCAGCTGTTGGGTAAGCTTGGGCTGCGGGCTGAGTTGTTGCGGGCTGTGGGCACAACCGGCCAGGCTCAGGCTGGCCACCGCGAACAAACCGAACAACAGACGTTGCAACATGCGCATTTCTCCAGAAAAAGCGGCAAAGGCGCACAGTATACCCAGCGCCGAGCGGTTAGCGGCAAGCTGCGAGAAAAACCGCCGTAGAGCGCGCATGCACGGCGCTCGGGCTTGCACCCCGGCAAGAGGTGGTTGGCAGCAACGCATACTCGCTACCTGACAAACGCTGCAATAAAAACCAATAAGAACGACCTTTCTGCCCGCGACATCGCTATAATCTCCCCCCGATTATAAGGACGTCTCCTGATCGGGCCCCGCATTCGCCGATTGACCCCGGCACCCTCGACGCTTCGCCCACAGAGAGCCTTCCACTCAGGTCTTGCATTGGCTGTCGTGCCTGCTGTTCTGGCCGCCTGCTTGGCATGAACCTGCGGGTTGCCATCGCGCATCCCTTTTGAGGTTCACGTCTCCAAAAGAGCGTGAAAAACACGGTTTTCACTACTTCACAAGAGTGTGGCGAGCAAATGAACAGTCTGGCATGTGTAAAAGCGACAGATGTGTCTGCAACAGCCCTGAACAGGCGGCAAACGTACTCCTGCTGGATGGGAGCCTGAGGCCGGTCCATAACGCACGACGGATCACTTGACCATAAGTCGAATTGCCGCAGGGGTGGCAATCGGGGTTCAATAGTGCAACCCCCCGAGACTGATTGGCGGTGTCCGCGGAAGTGGCAACAACTGCGAAGAGTCGGACATGGCAATCCGGGCAACCCCGGTTTCCTATGCTGTCAATTAGGTGCTGTAGATTGTGGAGACGCGTTAAATGGCGCAGAACGAATCGGTTGATGTAGTACTGGTAGGCGCGGGCATCATGAGTGCCACCCTGGCCGTACTGCTCAAGGAGCTCGACCCGGCCCTCAAGCTGGAGGTCGTCGAAGCGATGGACTCCGGTGCTGCGGAAAGCTCCAACCCGTGGAACAACGCCGGTACCGGCCATGCCGGCCTGTGCGAGCTCAATTACACCCCGCAGGCCGCCGATGGCAGCATCGACATCAAAAAGGCCGTGCACATCAACACCCAGTTCGAGGTTTCCCGGCAGTTCTGGGCTTACCTGAGCAAAAAGGGCACCTTCGGGTCGCCGCGCGCGTTCATCAACCCGGTCCCGCACCTGAGCTACGTCGAAGGTGACAAGGGCGTGGGCTTCCTCAAGAAGCGTTTCGAGCTGCTCAAGCAGCATCACGCCTTCGCCGAGATGGAGTACACCGAAGACAAGGCGGTGATGAACGACTGGATGCCGCTGATGATGCCCGGCCGCCCCGCCGACCAGCACATTGCCGCCACCCGCGTGATGAAAGGCACCGACGTCAACTTCGGCGCGCTGACCAACAAGCTGCTCAAGCACCTGGGCAACAGCCCGGATGCGCAGGTCAAGTACAGCAAGAAGGTCGTCGGCCTGCGCCGCAACGGTAGTGGCTGGACAGTGAGCATCAAGGACGTCAACAGCGGCAGCAGCCGCGAAGTCGACGCCCGCTTCGTGTTCCTCGGCGCCGGTGGCGCTGCCCTGCCGCTGCTGCAGCAATCGGGCATCCCCGAGAGCAAGGGCTTCGGCGGCTTCCCGGTGAGTGGCCAGTGGCTGCGTTGCGACAACCCGGAAATCGTCAAGCAGCACCAGGCCAAGGTCTACAGCCAGGCCGCTGTCGGCGCACCGCCCATGTCGGTCCCGCACCTCGATACCCGCGTGGTCGATGGCAAGAAGTCGTTGCTGTTCGGGCCGTACGCAGGCTTCACCACCAAGTTCCTCAAGCACGGCTCGTTCATGGACCTGCCGTTGTCGGTGCGCCTGGGCAACATTGGCCCGATGCTGGCGGTGGCCCGCGACAACATGGACCTGACCAAGTACCTGGTCAGCGAAGTGATGCAGTCGATGGAGCAGCGCCTTGATTCGCTACGCCGCTTCTACCCTGAAGCCAAGGCTGAAGACTGGCGCCTGGAAGTGGCCGGCCAGCGCGTACAGATCATCAAGAAAGACCCGAAAAAAGGCGGCATTCTGCAGTTTGGTACCGAGCTGGTTTCGGCCCAGGACGGCAGCCTCGCAGCCCTGCTGGGTGCATCACCAGGCGCTTCGGTGACCGTGTCGATCATGCTCGACCTGATCGATCGCTGCTTCCCCGATCAGGCCAAGGGTGCCTGGGCCGCCAAGCTCAAGGAAATCTTCCCGGCCCGCGAAAGCGTATTGGCGACCGACGCTGCCCTGTACCACAAGATCAGCGCCGACAACGACGCAGCGCTGGACCTGGTGGAAAGCAGCCCGGCCAAGCACTACGCCTGAGCCGCGCGTAAAACGAAAAAACGCCCTTCGGGGCGTTTTTTTGTATTCGTGGGGTGAGGGTGAGGTTCGACGGTTTTGTACAAGCCTGTCCTGGCCTCAACATGGCTGGTGGGACCCAATCCTTTGGGAAATGATAGAGCGTCGTGGCGAGCGGGCTTGTCCCGCGTTGGGCTGCGCAGCAGCCCTGAAAACCCAAGGGGCTGCTGCGCAGCCCAACGCGGGGCAAGCCCGCTCGCCACAAGGAGATATGTCTGGCGGGAACAGGGTTGTACAAAACCATCAAACTGCTCAGGTCAATCAGCCGCGGGCCTTGTCGATGATCTCGATGTAGTCCGGCGCGGTGCGCTGGTCGGCGATCACTTCGGCAAAGGTCTTGCCGTGCTCATCCTTGCCATCGACATCGAAGCCCGCCTCGACGAAGAAGCCGACAAAGCGCTCGAAGTCGTCGATACGCAGCCCACGGTAGGCTTTGATCAGCTTGTGATGCGATGGCGACGTCACGCCATCGGCTGGCTCGAATTGCAGAAACGCCTTGATGTAGTCGTCGCTGATTTCATCGCCAATTATTTGTTTCTTGTCTTTACGCATCGCCGGCTCCCACTGAATCATCACGGAATTTCGAAGGCCGGCAGTGTACCCCTCGCCCGCCTCGGGCCTCAACGCGTACGTACGGTGCCGGTGTGCAGGTCGGCCCAGATGTGGCCGTTGGGGTAGCTCAGAAACTGCACATACAGGGTTTCGTTGCGCAGCAGGTCCATGATTACCCGGTAGTCAGCCATGGGGTAGTTGAGCGTCAGGGTGCGCGTCTTGTCGTCGTAGACCGGCTTTTTCAGGCTCTTGCCACCCTCACCATCGAAGTTGAGCAACACCTGATTGATGGTGGCGCCCTTGTTCATCGGCTTGCCCTTCAGGCGCATCTGCAACGATGCGGTGATCGGGATCGGCTGCTGGTCGGACTGGCGCTGGGTGCCAACCACGACCGAATAGTCGGTGACTTGCAGCAGTTGCTGGGCGGTCGGTGCTTCCTGGCGCAACGACAGGTCATCAGCGGGCAGGAACTGGCTGTGCAGCGGGGCCGCAGAGAGTGGCAGGCTCAGCGCCAGCAGCAGAGGGAAAATCGCGCGCATGTGAGGCTCCTTGGCATGAGGAGGCACTCTAGCATGGTGGGTTTGCCGCTATAGGGCTGATTGCATGCCGCCGCCGGCGGTGGCGGCATGCGCGAGGCAGCGTTACAGGCCTTTGACGGCGAAGATGCCATTGGCGTTGCGCCAGTAGCCTTTGTAGTCCATGCCGTAGCCGAAGATATAGCGGTCGATGCACGGCAGGCCGGCATAGTTGGCCTTCAGGCCCGGGCTGGCCTTGCGATCGTGGTCCTTGTCGATCAGCACTGCGGTGTGCACCGAACGGGCGCCGGCGTGCTTGCAGAACTCGATGATGGCGCTGAGGGTGTGGCCCTCATCGAGAATGTCATCGACGATCAGCACGTCGCGGTCGATGAACGAAACCTCAGGCTTGGCCTTCCAGAACAGCTCGCCGCCGCTGGTCTGGTTGCGGTAGCGGGTAGCGTGCAGGTACGAGGCTTCGAGCGGGAACTGCAAATGCGTGAGCAGCTTGCCGGCGAAGATCAAGCCGCCGTTCATCACACAGAACACCACGGGGTTCTTGTCGTGAAGGTCGGCGCTGATCTGCTTGCCGACCTCGGCGATGGCCGCCTCGACCTGAGCTTCGGTGTAAAGGCAGTCAGCCTCGTGCATCACTTGACGGATGTGCTCTAGATCGGCGGACATGGCGCTCTCCAGGGGGTGCAGTTTGGAAAAGCGGGCAAAGGTACGCATCCGCTCGGCCCAGATCAAGCCTTTCTGGACTAACGTGCACAATGACTGCACGACAGCAAAGACTGAATAGATTAATCTAGCGCGGTTTTTTTGCCCGCCTTCCGGAGCCCCCCATGCCTATTCGTGAGATCCGCCATCCGCTGATCCGCCACAAGCTCGGCCTTATGCGCCGCGCCGATATCAGCACCAAGAATTTTCGCGAACTCGCCCAGGAAGTCGGCGCGCTGCTGACTTATGAAGCCACCCAGGACCTGCCGCTCGAAAACTACGAAATCGACGGCTGGTGCGGCAAGGTACAAGTCGAGAAAATCGCCGGCAAGAAGATCACCGTGGTGCCTATTCTGCGCGCCGGTATCGGCATGCTCGACGGCGTCCTCAGCCTGATCCCGGGTGCCAAGGTCAGCGCCGTCGGCGTGGCCCGCAACGAGGAAACCCTCGAAGCGCACACCTACCTGGAAAAGCTCGCCCCCGACATCAACCAGCGCCTGGCCCTGATCATCGACCCGATGCTGGCCACCGGTGCCTCGATGGTCGCCACCATCGACCTGCTGAAAAAAGCCGGCTGCAAGGAAATCCGCGCCATGGTGCTGGTCGCCGCCCCGGAAGGCATCGACGCGCTCACCCGGGCGCACCCGGATGTACAAATCTACACCGCTTCCATCGACCAGCGCCTGAACGAGCACGGCTACATTGTGCCGGGCCTGGGCGATGCTGGTGACAAGATCTTCGGCACCAAGCAGAAGGACGCCTGACCATGCAGGACGGCTTCAACGACCCGCTCTGGCGCCAGGTCGTTTCGGGCGCGCAGATGCTCTTCGTGGCATTTGGCGCGCTGGTGCTGATGCCGCTGATTACCGGCCTGGACCCCAACGTCGCCCTGTTCACCGCAGGCATCGGCACCTTGCTGTTCCAACTGGTCACCGGCCGTCAGGTCCCGGTATTCCTGGCGTCGAGCTTTGCCTTCATAACCCCGATCATCCTCGCCAAAGGCCAGTTCGGCCTGGCCGCGACCATGGGTGGGGTGATGGCCGCAGGCTTTGTCTACACCTTCATGGGTTTGATGGTGAAGATCAAAGGGACAGGCTTCATCGACCGCATGCTGCCGCCGGTGGTCATCGGCCCGGTCATCATCTCCATTGGCCTGGCCATGGCGCCGATTGCCGCCAACATGGCCATGGGCAAAGGTGCTGACGGCGCGGCGCTGATGCCGTACAAGACCGCCATGCTGATCTCCATGCCGGCCCTGCTGACCACCTTGGTGGTGGCGGTGTTCGGCAAAGGTATTTTCCGCCTGGTGCCGATCATCTCCGGGGTGCTGGTGGGCTTTGCCCTGTCGTTCGCCTTTGGCGTGGTCGACACTGCCAGGATCGCTGCAGCACCGTGGCTTGAACTGCCCAATTTCACTGCGCCCGAGTTCAACTGGCAGGCGATTCTGTTCATTGTTCCGGTGGCCCTGGCGCCGGCAATCGAGCACATCGGCGGGGTAATTGCGGTGGGCAGCGTGACCGGCCGTGACTACCTGAAA
This sequence comes from Pseudomonas farsensis, assembly GCF_014268805.2. GTDB lineage: Bacteria > Pseudomonadota > Gammaproteobacteria > Pseudomonadales > Pseudomonadaceae > Aquipseudomonas > Aquipseudomonas farsensis. Next base: position 178,565 of record NZ_JABWRF020000001.1, on the reverse strand, counting down.
AAGCCTGGCCTGCATCGCACGCTGCTCGGTGATGGCCTGGCCACCACCGCAGCCGGCCTGTTCGGCGGCCCGCCCAACACCACCTATGCCGAAGTGACCGGCGCGGTGATGCTGACCAAGAACTACAACCCGAAGATCATGACCTGGGCGGCGCTGTTCGCCATCACCCTGGCGTTCATCGGCAAGTTCGGCGCCCTGTTGCAGAGCATCCCGGTGCCGGTGATGGGCGGCATCCTGTGCCTGCTGTTCGGCTCGATCGCAGCGGTGGGCATGAATACCATGATCCGCCACAAGATCGACCTGGCCGAGGCGCGCAACCTGGTGATCGTGTCGGTGACCTTGGTGTTCGGTATCGGTGGCGTGCTGATCGGCAGCGGCGACGGCCCGGACGACTGGGGCCTGAAAGGCATCGCGCTGTGCGCGGTAGTGGCCATTGCCCTGAACCTGGTGCTGCCTGGCAACGACAGCTGGAAGAACAACAAGCTGGACGACCAACTGCCTTAAGGTTCTACAACACCGTAGGAGCGGCCTTGTGCCGCGAAAGGGGTGCGAAGCACCCCCAGCTTTGCGGCCCAACTTTATATCGCCGGGGGCGCTTCGCCCCCTTTCGCGGCACAAGGCCGCTCCTACAAGGACCGCGCCGCCGTTAAACGTTTTCGCACATCCCCGCCAGCACCCGCACCCATTCTGGGTGATCGTTCAGGCACGGCACCAGCACCAACTCCTGGCCGCCCGCTTCGATGAACTGCTCGCTACCGCGCATGCCGATCTCTTCGAGCGTCTCGATGCAGTCGGCAACGAACGCCGGGCACATTACCAGCAGCTTCTTCACCCCGGCCTTGCCCAGTTCGTCCAGGCGCGTCTCGGTATAGGGTTCGATCCACTTGTCACGCCCAAGGCGCGATTGGAACGACACCGACCACTTGCCATCCGGAATGCCCATTTTCTGCGCAAACGCCTTGGCGCTGGCTAGGCATTGGCCGCGATAGCACACCGCACGCACTTCGGCGCTGGCATCGGCGCAGCAGTCGGCGGCGCGCAGGTCGTGTTTTTCGCCGCGGATGAGCTTTTTCACATGGCGCTCAGGCAAGCCGTGGAAACTCAGCAACAGGTGGTCGAAACCCTGCTCCAGGTAGGGCCGCGCACTGGCGGCCAGGGCGTCGATGTATTCAGGGTGATCGTAGAACGGCTGCAGCAAGCGGGTCTGCAACGGCAGGTTGCGCTCGGCAATGGTCTGCCTGGCCTGCTCGACCACGGTGGTGACGGTGCTGTCGGCGAACTGCGGATACAGCGGCGCCAACGTCACCTGGCGCACGCCTTGGGCAGCCAGGCGCTCGAGCACCTCTGGCAGCGCCGGCTGGCCGTAGCGCATGGCAATTTCCACAGGCCCGTGGGGCCAGTGCGGCTGCATCGCGGCCTGGAGCCTGCGGGTCAACACCACCAGCGGCGAGCCTTCGTCCCACCAGATCGAGGCGTAGGCGTGGGCCGACTGCTCGGGGCGCTTGATCAGGATCAGCGATACCAGCAGGCGGCGCAGCGGCCAAGGCAGGTCGACGACGTACGGGTCCATCAGGAACTGGTTCAGGTAACTGCGCACATCGGCCACCGAAGTGGAGGCCGGCGAGCCCAGGTTGACCAGCAGCAGGGCGTGATCGGTCATGCAGCGTCCTATGTCAGAGGCGGCTGGACAAGTCGTCCAGGGCCGATTGCAAATCGTTGAAGCGGAAGGTGAAGCCTGCCGCCAGCAGCCGCTCGGGGCGCGCGCGCTGGCCGCCCAGCAGCAGCGTCGACAACTCGCCGAGCCCGGCCTTGAGCAACAGCTTGGGCACCGGCAGGCAGGCGGGCCGATGCAACGCACGGCCCAGGCATTTGGCGAACTCGCGGTTGCGCACCGGCTCCGGCGCGCAAGCATTATAGGGACCGCTGGCGTCGTTGTGCTGCAACAGAAAATCAATCAGGGCGATCTGATCATCGATGTGCACCCACGGCATCCACTGCCTGCCGTCGCCCAGCGGCCCGCCGAGGCCGAGTTTGTAGGGCAGGCGCAGGCGCGACAAAAAGCCGCCATCGGCTGCCAAAACCAACCCGGTGCGCACCAGCACCACGCGAATGCCCAGCGCTTGGGCGCGGCTGGCGGTTTCTTCCCAGGCGATACACAACTGGCTGGCAAAATCTTCCTTGACCGGTGGCGAGGCCTCGGTCAATTCGCGCTCGCCGCCATCGCCGTACCAGCCCACAGCAGAGCCCGAAACCAGCACGGCCGGGCGCTGTTCCCGGCGCCCAAGCCAGCTCAGCAGTTGCTCGGTCAGGGTGATGCGGCTGGCCCACAGCAAGGTGCGCCGCGCGGCAGTCCAGTGCCGGTCGGCGATGGGCGCGCCGGCCAGGTTGACCACCGCATCCAAGGTGTCGTCATCGGCAATTTCGTCCAGACGCGCAATGCCGCGCACGTCGCTGCCGCAAAGCTTGGCGACCTGTTCGGGGTTGCGGCTCAAGACGGTCAGGCGATGGCCCTGCCCGCGCCACAATTGGCACAGGTGGCGGCCGATCAGCCCGGTACCGCCGGTCAGCAATATATGCATGGCTGTGTCCTCACAGTTGGCGGCCGTGGTCTATTTTTAAGATCAAGGCACTTTTTTGACCGAACGCTCTCGGATAAACCATAGGCGAACCTGCATTTATCGAGCGGAATAACCTTATACAGATTTTACGCATTGTACAGGTTTGCCGGGCAGCGTAGGCTGCACACAGCAAGGTTCGAAGAGGCCATCATGACTGTACCTATTGCCATCATCGGGGCCGGTATCGCCGGCCTGTCCGCCGCCCAGGCCCTGCAGAAGGCCGGGCATACCGTTCATTTGTTCGACAAAGGCCACGGCAGTGGCGGGCGCATGGCCAGCAAGCGTAGCGAAGCCGGCGCCCTGGACCTCGGCGCACAGTACTTTACCGCCCGCGACCGGCGCTTCGTCGAGCAAGTACAACAGTGGGTCGCTGCCGGCTGGGCCGAGCAGTGGAAACCACAGCTGTACAACTATCGCGACGGTGAGCTTACCCCTTCGCCAGACGAACAGGTACGTTGGGTTGGCGTGCCGCGCATGAGCGCCATCACCCGCGGCCTGCTCAATGACGTGACGGTCAACTTCGGCTGCCGTATCGCCGAGGTGTTTCGCGGCAAGCAGTATTGGCACCTGCAGGACACCGACGGCACCAGCCATGGCCCGTTCAGCCGGGTGGTGATTGCGGTGCCGGCACCTCAGGCCACACAACTGCTGGCTGCCACCCCCAAGCTTGCGGCGGTAGCAGCAGGCGTGCAAATGGAACCCACCTGGGCGATCGCGCTAGCGTTCGAGACCCCATTGCAGACCCCGATGCAGGGCTGCTTCGTGCAAGACAGCCCGCTCGACTGGCTGGCACGCAACCGCAGCAAGCCCGGGCGCGACGAGCAACTCGACACCTGGGTGCTGCATGCCACCTCCAACTGGAGCCGGCAGCATCTGGACCTCTCCAAGGAAGAGGTGATCGAGCAACTGGGCGGCGAATTCGCCGAGCTGATCGGCTGCGTGGTGCCTACTCCAGCCTTCACCATCGCCCACCGCTGGCTGTATGCGCGGCCGGCCGGCAATCATGAATGGGGCGCCCTGGCTGACGCCGACCAGGGCTTGTACGCCTGCGGTGACTGGTGCCTGTCAGGCCGAGTGGAGGGCGCCTGGCTAAGCGGCCAGGAGGCCGCGCGGCGTCTACTGGAGCACATGGAGTAAGCGCGGGCCAGCTTGTACAAAAATTATTGTTTGTATAAGTTTGGTTTTGTGCTGGAATAGGCTTGTACAGCAAATGAATTTTGTACAAGCCTATTTCGGAGGGCGCAATGAACCTATCCCCAGCACGCCGCAAGCCACGCCTGGCCATCAGTGCCTGCCTGACCGGCATGGACGTGCGTTTCAATGCCGGCCACAAGAACTCCGAGCTCTGCCATGAACTGCTCGGCGAGCACTTCGACTGGGTGCCTGTATGCCCGGAAGTGGCCATTGGCCTGGGGATCCCCCGCGAGCCGATTCGCCTGGTAGGCGACCCCGAAAACCCGACCGTAACCGGCACCCGCGATTCCAGCGCCGACTTTACCGCCCCGCTGCGCGCCTATGGCGAGCGGATGGCTGACGAACTCGGCGACATCTGCGGCTATGTGTTCATGCAAAAATCCCCCTCCTGCGGCCTGGAGCGGGTCAAGGTTTATCAAGATAACGGCTACCCCGCCGCACAAGGCGCACGCGGTGCCTATGCCCAGGCGTTCTGCGCCAGCCGCCCGGACCTGCCGGTCGAAGAAGAAGGCCGCTTGCACGACCCGGTCCTGCGCGAAAACTTCATCAGCCGGGTGTACGCCTACGCCGACTGGCAGCAATTGCTGCGCGAGGGCTTGAGCCGCGGGGCGCTGGTGCGCTTTCATTCACGCTACAAGTACCTGTTGATGGCGCACAACCCGCAGGCCTATCGCAGTGTCGGCAAATTGCTGGGCAGCATGACCCGCGACGATGACCCGCAGCAGATTGGGCCGCGCTACTTCAGCCAGTTGATGCAGGCCCTGCGCCGCTGCGCCAGCCGTGGCACCCATGGCAATGTGCTGCAGCACTTGAGCGGTTATCTGCGCGACGGCCTTGGTCAGGCCGACAAAGCCGAACTCAAGCAGGTGATCAATCAGTACCAACACGGCATAGTGCCACTGGTGGTGCCAATGACGCTGCTCAAGCATCATCTGCGTCATCACCCCGACCCTTACTTGATGCAGCAGGCCTACCTGCAGCCTCACCCCGAGAACCTTGGACTACGTAATGCAATCTGATGAACTGCTGCCCATTGGCGAGGTGGCCCGCCTTACCGGTGTAAACCCCGTCACCCTGCGCGCCTGGGAGCGCCGTTATGGCCTGATCAAGCCCCAGCGCACCGCCAAGGGCCATCGGCTGTATCCACAAGACCAGGTCGAGCGCGTGCAGGCAGCGCTGCGCTGGCTGGAACGTGGCGCGGCCATCAGCAAGGTGCGCGAGTTGCTGGACAACGCCAGCGACACAACCACCGAAGTCGAAGGCGAATGGGGCGAGCGCATCACCCAGTTGATCGACGCCATTGGCCGCCTGGCACAGCGCCCGCTCGACCAGTTGCTGAACCAGGCGATGGCGTTGTACCCGGCAGTCACCGTGTGCGAACACTTGCTGATGCCGCTGCTCGACACGCTGTCGCGGCGCTGGCAGTCGCATTTTGACGCACGCCTGGAACAGGCGTTCTTCCACACCTGGCTGCGCAGCAAGCTCGGCGCCCGCGTGTACCACGACAGCCACTCGTTGCCCGGCCCTTGCGTGCTGTTGGCACGCACCGACGACGCGCCGTTCGATGCCGAGTTCTGGCTGTGTGCCTGGCTGCTGAGCAGCAACGGCCAGCCGCTGGAAATTCTGGAATGGCCGGTTGAGCCGCGCCAATTGCGCCAGGCGGTGGAGCTGCTACAGCCGCGCGCGCTGCTGTTGCACCTGGGCCGGCGCCCAGACCTTGCCGCCTGGACCCGCAGCCTTGCCGACATCCCGACGCGCAAGCTGCTTGGCGGCTCGACGCTGAGCCTGCACCAGGCCGAGTTGCAGAATATGGCCCTGCCCGACACCCTGCTGTTCGACAGCCCCCAGGCGGCCCTGCGCTGCCTTCAGCACCCCTGACCCCAAGGCTCGCCTCCCCATGCAATTGATCTGGCTGCGCAGCGACCTGCGCGTCGACGACAACACCGCCCTTGCCGCCGCCTGCCAGCGTGGCCCGACCATTGCCCTGTGGGTCGCCAGCCCCGGCCAATGGCAGGCCCATGATGATGCGCCGTGCAAGGTCGATTTCTGGCTGCGCAACCTGCGCGCGCTGCAGGCCGCCCTACAGGCGCTGAACATTCCATTGCTGGTTCGCCATACCGACACCTGGGCGCAAGTGCCGCAAACCGTGGTCGACGTATGCCGTGAGCACCAGGTGGAGGCCGTGCACTGGAATGACGAGTACGGCGTCAACGAAACCCTGCGCGACCAGGCCACCGCCGCGCAGCTCGACGCCTGCGGCATTGGCCACCACAGCTACCTCGACCAGTTGTTGTTCAAGCCCGGCAGCATCCTCACCCGCACCGGCCAGTATTTTCAGGTGTTCGGCCAATTCAAGCGGGTGTGCCTGGAGCACCTGCACCGCAGCCTGCCTGCCTACGCCCATAGCCCGCAGCAGCAAGCGCAGCTGGCCATCGCCAGTGATCCGATCCCCGACCACATCGAAGGTTTCGAAGGCACCACCGAGGCGCAGCGTGAGCATTGGCCAGCCGGCGAGCAGGAAGCCCAGCGGCGCTTGGCGCAGTTTGTCGATGAGCGCATCGAAGACTACGTGCAACAGCGCGATCTGCCGGCCACGGCCGGGACCAGTGAGCTTTCGGCGTACCTGGCCGCAGGCGTGATCTCCCCGCGCCAGTGCCTGCACGCGGCGCTGGCCAGCAACCGCGGCGAATTCGACAGTGGCAACGCCGGGGTGCAAACGTGGGTCAGCGAACTGCTTTGGCGCGAGTTCTACAAACATATCCTGGTGGGTTATCCACAGGTCTCGCGCCACCGCGCGTTCCGCGAGCACACCGAAGCGCTGCCGTGGCGCAATGCACCGGACGACCTGCAAGCCTGGAAAGAAGGCCGCACCGGCTTCCCGCTGATCGACGCCGCCATGCGCCAGTTGCTGCACACCGGCTGGATGCACAACCGGCTACGCATGATCGTGGCGATGTTCCTCAGCAAGAACCTGCTGATCGACTGGCGCGAAGGCGAGCGGCACTTCATGCGGCATTTGATCGACGGCGACCTGGCCGCCAACAACGGCGGTTGGCAGTGGAGCGCCTCGACGGGCACCGACTCGGTCCCCTACTTCCGCATCTTCAACCCCGTAACGCAGTCGCAGCGCTTCGATCCGAAGGGAACTTTCATTCGGCACTGGTTGCCCGAATTGCAGGGCATAAGTGACAAAATGATTCACCTCCCGGTGAAATCTGCCGATCTTTTTGCTACAACACGCTACTTTAGTCCAATAGTCGATCTTGACAGCAGTCGTCAGCGGGCATTGCAAGCGTTCAAAGGCTTGTCCGGCTGACAGTAACAGAGGACAAGGCCTTGTTTGATAGTCGCCGTTTATGGATTACGGGGGCAACCAACGGATTGGGTTTGGCATTGGTACATCAGGCGCTCGAGAACGGGCATCTGGTGGCCGCCAGTGGCAAGGAAAGCCGCCCGCTTGAAACACTTCAACTCCAGTACTCGAGCCGCTTGCTGAGCCTGGCCGGGGGGCTGCAAGCCGCCGAGCCAGGCTTGGTTCTGCAGCAAGCCTGGGGAGCGCTGGACACGCTACTGGTCAACGCCGGCGGTTGTGATCACATGGCTGATGATCCCCCCCAGAGTCAGCTTTTCGAAGCCATCGCGCTCAGCAATTTCGAGGCCTGCAAACAGAGCCTGGCTCAAGCACTGCCGTTGCTGGCCAAAGGCGAGCGCCCGCAGGTGATGGTGGTGCTCAGCCGCCATAGCGCACAGCAACTGGCACACCCTACCCAGCCTGCGTCAGCCAGCAACAGCCTGACGCATTGGTTGCGTGAGCAGCGCGCTGCGCTGGGGCAGCTGGGCATTGACCTGACCATCGTGGCGCCACAGCCGCTGCATAGCCCCCTGCCCTTGGCGATACCCGAAGACTGGACCGCCGAGCAGGCAGCGGCGCAGCTGTTGGAGCGCCTGGAAAGGCGGCAAGCGGAATTGGTGCTGGAAGTGCTCCGCCCGGACCAGCTTTGGCCGCTGCCGCAGCAGGCCAGCTCCACGTAAGCTCCTTTGCGGGGAATTCCATGGTTTTGCGCCAGCCTGAACCGGCCTCATCGCAGGCTGGCGCCAGCTCCCACAGGGACCGCGACAGCTGCTATTGCTATACGGGTGCCTGGCTCAATTCCTGTGGGAGATCACCCAGCCCTTCCGGGCTGCGCTGTCGCGCAGAGAACTGGGCACCGTGGGAGCGGGCTTGCCCCGCGATGCGATGCTGGCAGTGCTATCGCTATCGCTGGGCAAGCCCGCTCCCACGTTTCGATGTAAATCGGACAGTTAGCGTTTGTTCTATGAGAGCTGGCGCCAGCCTGCGATGAGGCCGGTGCAGGCGGCTAAAACCACAAGCCTTACAGCGGCATACGGTAGTGCAGCGCGTAACTCTCGACGCCATCGTTAGGCTGCTTGATGCCGGCGTTGGAGTAGTGAATCGCCCGCACGCCAATCTCCTGCCCGCCCGCAAAGCGCAAGCCGAAACCGATGCGGTCCTCGAACTGGAACGACGACCCCAGCTCGTTGCTCTCAAGCTGGGTACTGGAAAACGCCGCAACCCCGATACCCGCCTCGATATACGGTTTGACCGAGTCCCCGGCAAACTCGTAGACGAACACCGGCGCAAACGAAAGGCTGTGGTTGCTGGCAGTCTCGTCGCCATCCCAATACGTATAGGCCCCATCCCAATAGCCGGTCACACGCCCGACACTGGTCTGCCACCAACTGGCGTCCCAGTTCGATTGCAGCCCCAACCGGTAGACCATGGTGGAGTCACCGGTCTGGCCCACCGACAGCGAAACATCCGCCGCCTGAGCCGTTATGACCTGCCCTAGTGAAAGCGCGGCAAAGGCCGCCAAAGTGCACAGCTTGTTCATTGGAAACACCCTTCATTGCGCTGTTGTTGTCAGTGCTGGCCTGCCATGCAGGCTGAAGGATAGAAACCAGCGGTGGAACGATAGTTCCAACGAATTTTCACGCTTTTTTTACATTTCGAAGCGTTGCACGCCGCATGATTGGTGCCACAGCAGCGGCAGCACTTTTTTCAGCATGGCGGGGTCGCCACTACTCCAGAACCGCGTGCCCTGCGCCGGGCCTGCAGCGAGCAGTTCACGGGCGCCAAGCAGGCGTTGCAGTTGGCGAGCCACGGCGGCGCCGGTATCGATGATGGCGACATCGCCCGGCACCAGCTCGGCCAGTAGCGGGCGCAGGAAGGGGTAGTGGGTGCAGCCCAGAATCAAGGTGTCGCAACCGGCTGCCAGCAGGGGCTGAACGTAACCTGCCAGCAAGTGGCGCAAGGCCGGGCTCGCCAGGTCGCCACACTCGATGCACTCCACCAAGCCCGGGCAGGGCTGGGTGATCACCTGCACGTCATTGGCAAAACGGTCGAGCAAGGCGGCGAACTTGGCGCTCTGCAACGTGCCGGTGGTGGCCAGCACGCCGACCACGCCAGAGCGGGTCGCGGCGGCGGCAGGCTTTACCGCAGGCTCCATGCCTACCAGCGGCCAGTCCGGGTACAGTTCGCGCAGGTCGGCCACCGCTGCCACCGTTGCGGTGTTGCAGGCCAGGACCATCGCCTTGGCACCTTGCTCACGGAAAAACCCGGCGATGTGGCGCAGCCGCCGGCGAATGTAGTCCGGGGATTTCTCGCCGTAGGGTACATGCCCGCTGTCGGCCACATAGAGCAACGATTCGTTGGGCAGCAAGCGCTGGATTTCAGCCAGCACCGACAACCCGCCAACGCCCGAATCCATTACGCCCACTGGCGCCGAGGCTTCAGCCATGGCGGCTGGCGCACACGGCGCAGGCGGGGTCGCGCTTGACCCGCAACTCGCGCATGCGCGTGCTGAGGGCATCGATCAACAGCAAGCGCCCGACCAGCGGCTCGCCAAAACCTGCCAACAGCTTTATGGCTTCGAGCGCCTGCAGGCTACCCACCAGGCCAACCAACGGGCCGAGTACGCCAGCCTCGCTGCAGGTCAGCTCAGCCTCGCTGCCATGGCCGTACAGGCAGTGGTAGCAAGGACTGTTGTCACGGCGGGTGTCGAACACCGAAAGCTGGCCTTCGAGGCGGATCGCCGCGCCGCTGACCAACGGCTTGCCAGCGTCGACGCAGGCAGCATTGACCGCTTCGCGGGTAGTGAAGTTGTCCGAGCAGTCCAGCACCACATCCACCGCCGCCACGGCGGCAGCGAGGGTGTCGTCATCCAGCGCCTGGCGGTGGGCCACAAGGGCGACTTCGGGGTTGATCGCCTGCAAGCGCTGGATGGCCGAATCGACCTTGCTCATACCGACGCTTGCGCTGTCATGAATGACCTGGCGTTGCAGGTTGGTCAGGTCGACCGTGTCGAAGTCGGCCAGATGCAGCGCGCCCACCCCCGCGGCGGCCAGGTACAGCGCCACCGGCGAGCCAAGCCCGCCGAGGCCGACCACCAGAGCCTTGGCCTGTTTGAGTTTCAGCTGGCCGTCGATATCGACCTGCGACAGCAGGATCTGCCGGCTGTAGCGCAGCAGCTCCTGGTCGCTCAGCATGGGCGGCGCCCCAGGCTGATGCGTTCATGGCCGCCAAGGTCAATGCGGCTGGCAACGTCGTTGAAGCCACTGGCAACCAGCAACTCACGCACGGCAGCGGCCTGGTCGTAACCATGCTCGAGCAGCAGCCAGCCACCGGGCAGCAGATGCTGCGGCGCTTGGGCGACGATGACGCGCAGGTCATCCAGGCCGTCTTCGCCAGCTACCAGGGCGCTGCTGGGCTCGAAACGCACGTCGCCTTCGACCAGGTGCGGGTCGGCCGCGCGAATGTACGGGGGGTTGCTTAGAATCAGGTCAAAACACTCATCGGCCAGCGCCGCAAACCAGTGGCTGCCAAGCACCTGCACATTATCCAGCCCGAGGCGCTGGCGATTGCGCTCGGCCAGGGCCACGGCCTCGTCGATGCGGTCCACGGCGGTGACCTGCCAGGCCGGGCATTCGTTGGCCAGGGCCAGGGCGATGGCGCCCGTGCCGGTGCCAAGGTCAAGCACCCGTGCAGGCTTGGCCGGCAGCAGTTGGAGTGCGGTTTCAACCAGCAGCTCGGTGTCCGGGCGCGGGATCAAGGTGTGCGGTGCCACTTCCAGGTCGAGCTTCCAGAAGCCCTGCTGGCCGAGGATATACGCCACCGGCTCACCCGCGCGGCGGCGCGCCAGAAACACCGAATAGGTCTCGGCCGCCTCGCTGCTGACGATGCGCTCGGGCCAGGTATGCAGGTAACTGCGCGACTTGCCCAAGGCGGCTGCCAGCAGCAGCTCGGCGTCCAGGCGCTCGCTTGGCGATTCAGGCAACTGCGCATTGCGCAGCAGGCTGGCGATGATGGTCATGTCAGTCCCCTAGGGCGGCCAACTGATCGGCCTGGTATTCGGCCAGCAGCGGTTCGATTACCGCATCCACGCCACCGGCGAGCACGTCGTCCAGGCAATAGAGCGTGAGGTTGATGCGGTGGTCGGTAACCCGGCCCTGTGGATAATTGTAGGTGCGGATGCGCTCGGAGCGATCACCCGAACCCACCAGCAACTTGCGCTCGCTGGCGATGGCGTTTTGCGCAGCGCTGGTCTGGATGTCGTTGAGCTTGGCCGACAGCCAGGACATGGCGCGGGCACGGTTCTTGTGCTGCGAACGCTCTTCCTGGCACTCCACCACGATACCGGTCGGCAAGTGGGTGATGCGGATTGCCGAGTCGGTCTTGTTGATGTGCTGACCACCGGCACCCGATGCGCGGTAGGTATCCACCCGCAGGTCGGACGGGTTGATCTCGATGGCGACCTGCTCGTCAGGTTCGGCCAGCACCGCCACGGTACACGCCGAGGTGTGGATGCGGCCCTGCGATTCGGTCTCGGGCACACGCTGGACGCGGTGGGCGCCGGACTCGAACTTGAGCTTGCCGTACACGCTGTCGCCTTCGACGCGGGCGATGATTTCCTTGTAGCCGCCGTGCTCGCCCTCGTTTTCCGAGAGGATCTCCAGGCGCCAGCCGCGTTTTTCGGCATAGCGCGAGTACATGCGGAACAGGTCGCCGGAGAAGATCGCCGCCTCGTCGCCGCCCGTACCTGCACGGATTTCAAGGAACACGTTACGCCCGTCATTGGGGTCCTTGGGCAGCAGCATGCGTTGCAGTTGCGACTCAAGGCCCACCAGTTGCTCCTTGGCGTCGCGCACCTCGTCGACGGCCATCTCGCGCATATCGGGGTCGGCGTCCTTGAGCAGCGCCTGGGCGCCCTCCAGGTCGTCCTGCACCTTGCGCCACTCTTTATAGGCGGCGACTACCGGCTCGACTTCGGCGTATTCGCGGGAATAGGCGCGAAAGCGGGTCTGGTCGGAAATGACTTCGGCATCACCCAGCAGCGCGGTGAGTTCCTCGAAGCGGTCCTGGAGGGTATCCAGTTTGTTCAGCAGCGACGCTTTCATTGCGGGGTTTTGTCCGTCGAGCCCTCGTGGAGGGCAAACAGCTCCTGGGCCATGGCCAGCGCATCGACGCGGCCTTCGGCTGAGAGCTTTTTCAGCTGCACGCTGGGGGCGTGCAGCAGCTTGTTGGTCAGGCCCCGGGCCAGTTGCATGAGCACGTCCTCGGGGTTGCTGCCATTGCCCAGCGAACGCAGGGCCTTTTGCAGTTCTTCGTCGCGCAGACGCTCGCTTTGCTGGCGATAAGCCTTGAGCACATCGACCGCCGCCAGCTCGCGCAGGCGCACCATGAAATCGTCGGCGCCGGCCGAGACCAGCTCTTCGGCAGCTTGCGCGGCGCCCTGGCGGCTCTTGAGGTTCTCGGCGACGACTTCGTGCAGGTCGTCGACGGTGTACAGGTAAACGTCGTCCAGCTCGCCGACCTGCGGCTCGATATCCCGCGGCACGGCGATGTCGACCATGAAGATCGGCTTGTGCCGGCGCTGCTTCAGCGCGCTTTCCACCGCGCCCTTACCCAGAATCGGCAACTGGCTGGCGGTGGAACTGATGACGATGTCGCTGTGCACCAGCTCCTGGGGGATTTCCGACAGCAATACGGCGTGGGCGCCGAACTGCTCGGCGAGCATGCTGGCGCGCTCAAGGGTGCGGTTGGCCACGACAATGCGGCGCACGCCCTGCTCGTGCAGGTGGCGGGCAACCAGGGTGATGGTTTCGCCAGCACCGATCAGCAACGCCTGGCTGCGCCCCAGGTCAGAGAAGATTTGCTTGGCCAGGCTCACGGCGGCGAACGCCACCGACACCGGGTTCTCGCCGATGGCGGTATCGGTGCGCACCTGCTTGGCAGCGCTGAACGTCGCCTGGAACAGGCGCCCGAGCAGCGGCCCGACAGTGCCGGCCTCGCGGGCAACGGCGTAGGCCGACTTCATCTGGCCGAGAATCTGCGGCTCGCCAAGCACCAGCGAGTCGAGCCCGGAGGCGACCCGCATCATGTGTTTGACCGCCTCGTGCTCCTCGTGGATGTAGGCGCTGGCGCGCAGCTCCTCGAGGCTGAGCTGGTGATAGTCAGCCAGCCACTGCAGCACCGCATCGGCGCCGAGCTGGTCCTGCTCTATATATAGCTCGCTGCGGTTGCAGGTGGACAGGATCGCAGCCTCGCGGCTGGCGGTCAGTCGGCAGAGCTGCTGCAGGGCGTCGACCAGTTGCTCTGGGGTAAACGCCACGCGCTCGCGTACGTCTACCGAGGCAGTCTTATGGTTGATACCAAGTGCAAGAAAGGCCATGCAAGATCGCTGGTGGGGACGTGAAGCCGATAATTGTCCTACTTCGCAGGTTCCAGAACAACCACCGTTCGCTATTGTCGTGATACCGAGTAGCCAGCAACCCCATGAAGGATGGTTTCAGCCCCCGTCGCTACAGGAACCTCCCCCTGCCAAGAAGGTCGCATTCAACCACATGCTGCGTGGGTGGGTTTGCCTCCACGCTTGTGTCATCATGCTCCGACCGCCGGTTTAAGCCCTCAAAAGCCTTCTATGAACAAATCCTACGCATTGCTGCTTACCCTCGCCCTGCTTCAAGGCTGCCAGAGCCTGGCGCCGAAGACGGACGCCCAGTCGCCCGCTGCCGACGCCGGCAAGCACGCAGACAAGCCTATGGAGTACGGATCGTTCAAGCAGGACACGCTCTACAGCCTGTTGGTTGCCGAGCTGGCCGGCCAGCGCAACCGCTTCGATATCGCCCTGGCCAACTACGCAGACCAGGCCGAAAAAACCCAGGACCCTGGTGTTTCCGAGCGCGCCTACCGCATTGCCGAGTACCTGGGCGCCGACGAGCCGGCCCTGGACACCGCGCTCATCTGGGCCCGCAACGACCCACAGAACCTCGACGCCCAGCGCGCCGCAGCCATCCAGCTGGCCCGCGCCGGGCGCTACGACGATTCCATGGCTTACATGGAAAAGGTCCTGCAAGGCCAGGGCGACACGCATTTCGACTTCCTCGCCCTGTCGGCGGCCGAAACCGACCAAAGCACCCGCGACGGCTTGATGCAAAGCTTCGATCGCCTGCTGGTCAAGTACCCCGAGAACAGCCAACTGGTGTTCGGCAAGGCGCTGCTGCTCAACCAGGACGAAAAGCCGCAACAGGCGCTCGACCTGCTTGAAGCGCACCCACCGCAAAATGGCGAAATCGCCCCGGTGCTGCTGCGCGCGCGCCTGCTGCAAACCCTGAACCGTGGCCCCGAGGCCCTGCCGCTGCTGCGCGGCGCCATCCGCGACAACCCCGATGACAAGCGCCTGCGCCTGACCTACGCGCGCACCCTGGTTGAGCAGGACCGCATCGACGACGCCAAGGCCGAGTTCGAAAGCCTGCTGCAGCAGTACCCCGAAGACGACGAAATCCGCTATTCGCTAGCCTTGGTGTGCCTGGAAACCAAGCACTGGGATGAAGCCGAAGGTTATCTGCAAGAGCTGGTCGAGCGCGACGCCAACGTCGATGCCGCGCACTTCAACCTGGGCCGCCTGCGCGAAGAGCGCGGCTTGCCCGCTGCCGCCCTGCGTGAATACGCGCTGGTCGGCACCGGCCCGGATTACCTGCCTGCGCAACTGCGCCAGGCCGACATTCTGATTGCCAATGGCCGCAGTTCCGAAGCCTCGCGCCTGCTTGCCGAAGCCCGCGAAGCGCAGCCCGACTACGCCATCCAGTTGTACCTGATCGAGGCCGAAAGCCTGGGTAACAATGGCAAGGAAGATGAGGCCGATCTGCTGCTGCAACAGGCAACCAAACGCTACCCGGACGACCTGAACCTGCTCTATACCCGCGCCATGCTCGCCGAAAAACGCGACGATTTGCCGCAAATGGAAAAAGACCTGCGTGCGATCCTCACCCGCGAGCCAGAAAACGCCATGGCGCTCAACGCCCTGGGTTATACCCTGGCCGACCGCACCAGCCGCTATGCCGAAGCCAAGACGTTGATCGACAAGGCGTACCAGCTGACCCCGGATGACCCTGCCGTGCTCGACAGCCTGGGCTGGGTCAACTACCGCATGGGCAAGCTCGATGAAGCCGAGCGCCTGCTGCGCCAGGCGTTCGAGCGTTTCCCTGACCACGAAGTGGCGTCCCACCTGGGCGAAGTTCTGTGGGCCAACGGCAAGCGCCGCGAAGCCCGGCAGATCTGGGCCAAGGGCTTCGAAGCCCAGCCTGACAGCCCCATCCTGCGCAAGACCCTGTTGCGCCTGACCGGATCCGAGAGCCTGTAAACCATGCTGCTGCGTCATTGCATTACCCTCACCCTCATCGCCCTGCTGGCCGGTTGTGCAGGCTTGGGCAACAAAGAAGCCGTTCGCGGCCAGGGCAACGCGCAACAATGGCGCGAGCACAAACAGCAATTGAGCACCCTCGACGGCTGGCAGATCAGCGGCAAGGTCGGTATCCGTGCCCCGCGCGATTCCGGCAGCGGCACGCTGTTCTGGCTGCAACGCCAGGACTACTACGACATCCGCCTGGCCGGCCCGCTTGGCCGTGGCGCCGCCCGCCTGACCGGCCGCCCCGGTGGCGTGGCCCTGGAAGTGGCCAACCAAGGCACCTTCGAAGCGGCGGACCCAGAAGCGCTGCTTGAAGAACAACTTGGCTGGCGCCTGCCGATTTCGCACCTGGTGTGGTGGGTGCGCGGCCTGCCCGCCCCGGACACCAAGAGCCAGTTGACCCTGGACGGCGACAGCCGCCTGGCCGCACTGACCCAGGACGGCTGGCAAGTGGAATACCTGAGCTACACCGAGCAAAACGGCTACTGGCTGCCCGAGCGGCTGAAGCTGCATGGCGAAAACATCGACGTAACCCTGGTGGTCAAGGACTGGCAGCCCCGCCAGCTGGGGCACTGACTCCATGCACACACTGGTACTGCCGGCCCCGGCCAAGCTCAACCTGTGGTTGCACATCACCGGCCGGCGCGCCGACGGTTACCACGAGCTGGAAACGGTGTTCCAGTTTCTCGACCATGGCGACGAGCTGAGCTACGCGCTGCGCGAAGACGGGCAGATCTGCCTGCACAGCGACATTCAAGGCGTCCCCCACGACAGCAACCTGATCGTGCGCGCCGCGCGCCTGCTACAGGCGCAATCGGGCACCAGCCTGGGGGCTGATATCTGGCTGCACAAGGTACTGCCCATGGGCGGCGGCATCGGCGGTGGCAGCTCGGACGCTGCCACCACGCTGCTGGGCCTGGCGCATTTATGGCAGCTCGACTGGGATGAAGACCGCCTGGCAGCCTTGGGCCTGGCCCTTGGCGCCGATGTACCGGTGTTCGTGCGCGGCCACGCAGCTTTCGCCCAAGGCGTGGGCGAGCAACTGACTCCGGTCGATCCTGCCGAGCCATGGTATGTGGTGCTGGTCCCGCAAGTGTCTGTCAGCACAGCGGAAATTTTTTCGCATCCAGAGTTGACACGTGATTCCCTCCCCCTTAAGATGCGCCCCGTTCCCGAGGGAAACAGTCGAAATGACTGCCAACCGGTAGTAGAGCAACGGTATCCAGAAGTTCGCAATGCGCTGAATTCTCTGGGTAAATACACCGAAGCACGAATGACCGGAACTGGAAGTTGCGTGTTTGGGGCCTTCCCAAGCAAAGCCGAAGCTGATAAAGTTCTGGCCCTTCTTTCAGAGACCCAAGCAGGGTTTGTGGCAAAAGGAAGCAATATTTCGATGTTGCATCGCAAGCTGCAAAGTCTGATCAAGAAGTCGAGCTCATAAGAGTTCGCAGCAACAGATACAGGGGCGTCGCCAAGCGGTAAGGCAGCAGGTTTTGATCCTGCCATGCGTTGGTTCGAATCCAGCCGCCCCTGCCATTTTCCTATACTCATCCAGGTATACCCTCAGCCTTCAGGTACTGCGCGTGTCCAAGATGATGGTCTTTACGGGGAACGCTAACCCCGATCTGGCTCGGCGTGTCGTACGTCAGCTGCATATCCCTCTCGGTGACGTCTCTGTCGGTAAGTTCTCCGACGGCGAAATCAGCACTGAGATCAATGAAAATGTCCGCGGTAAAGACGTATTCATTATTCAGCCGACCTGCGCCCCGACCAACGATAACCTGATGGAACTGGTAGTGATGGCCGACGCCTTCCGCCGCTCCTCAGCATCCCGAATCACCGCCGTGATTCCTTACTTCGGATACGCCCGCCAGGACCGCCGTCCGCGTTCGGCACGTGTAGCCATCAGCGCCAAAGTTGTCGCTGACATGCTCACTGTCGTGGGTATCGACCGTGTTCTCACCGTCGACCTGCACGCTGACCAGATCCAGGGTTTCTTCGATATTCCTGTCGACAACATCTACGGCTCGCCCGTACTGGTCGACGATATCGAAGACCAGCGTTTCGAGAACCTGATGATCGTCTCCCCGGACATCGGTGGCGTTGTGCGTGCACGCGCCGTTGCCAAGTCCCTGGGTGTCGATCTCGGGATCATCGACAAACGCCGCGAGAAGGCTAACCACTCCGAGGTTATGCACATCATCGGCGACGTCGAAGGGCGCACTTGCATCCTGGTAGACGACATGGTCGACACCGCCGGCACCCTGTGCCATGCGGCCAAAGCCTTGAAAGAACACGGCGCTGCCAAGGTTTACGCCTACTGCACGCACCCTGTTCTGTCGGGCCGCGCGATCGAAAACATCGAGAAGTCGGTACTGGACGAACTGGTGGTGACCAACACCATCCCGCTGTCCGCCGCTGCTCAAGCCTGTGACCGTATCCGCCAGCTGGATATCGCACCGGTTGTCGCTGAAGCGATGCGTCGCATCAGCAATGAAGAATCGATCAGTGCGATGTTCCGCTAAGCGGACCACGTGTTGATATGAAGCGCCCCGCCCCGGCACCTGTTGCCGGGGCGGGGCTTTTTTGCCATCCCCGTCCGGCGCTGGTCGCAAACGCCCTCGGGGGGCTATTTTGGAGAAACAAAATGACTGATTTTACCCTGAACGCCCAAGCGCGTACTGACCTGGGGAAAGGTGCGAGCCGCCGCCTGCGTCACTCGCTGAACGTGCCTGCCGTTGTTTACGGTGGCAACAAAGACGCCCAGTCCGTGACCATCCTGGCCAAGGAACTCGCCAAACTGTTCGAAAACGAAGCTGCCTACAGCCACGTTATCGAGCTGAACGTTGACGGCACCAAGCAAAACGTCATCGTCAAGGCTATGCAGCGTCACCCAGCCAAGCAGTTCATCATGCACGCCGACTTCATTCGCGTCGTTGCTGGCCAGAAACTGACCGCTCAGGTTCCAGTTCACTTCGTCGGCGAAGAAGCCCCGGTCAAGAAAGGCGGCGAGATCTCGCACGTTGAAGCTCAGATCGAAGTTTCCTGCGAAGCCAAAGACCTGCCTGAGTTCATCGAAGTCGACCTGTCCAAGGCCGAAATCGGCACCATCATCCACTTGTCGGACCTCAAAGCGCCTAAAGGCGTAGAGTTCGTCGCTCTGGCCCACGGTGATGACAAGGCTGTTGCCAACGTTCACGCTCCACGCGTTGCACCAGAAGCACAAGAAGGCGCTGCCGAGTAATCCACTCGCACGCCGGCGTTGACCGGGTTACAGTGCCGCGCGCCCTGTAACCCACCAACTCCAAGGAAGAGCCCCTGACGTGACCGCCATCCAGTTGATCGTTGGCCTGGGTAACCCCGGCCCCGAATACGAACAGACCCGGCATAACGCAGGGGCTCTTTTCGTTGAGCGCATTGCCAGCGCCCAGCGCGTCTGCTTGACCGCTGATCGCAAGTATTTCGGCCTGACGGCAAAATTCAGCCATCAAGGCAACGATGTTCGTCTGTTGATCCCCACCACCTACATGAACCGCAGCGGCCAGTCCGTGGCGGCATTGGCGAATTTCTTCCGGATCAAACCGGACGCCATTCTGGTGGCCCACGACGAACTCGACCTGCCCCCCGGCGTCGCCAAGCTCAAGAAGGGCGGCGGCCATGGCGGGCATAACGGCCTGCGCGACATCATCGCGCAGCTCGGCAACCAGAACGACTTCCACCGCCTGCGGCTTGGCATTGGCCACCCGGGCGACGCCAAACTGGTCTCCAACTTCGTCCTGGGCCGCGCGCCGCGCGCCGAGCAGGAGAAGCTCGACGCCAGCATCGATTTTGCCCTCGGCGTGCTGCCGGATGTGCTCGCTGGCGATTTCGCCAAGGCGATGCGCGAGCTGCACAGCCAGAAGGCCTGACCACTCTACCGAGGGGAATTCCCATGGGTTTCAACTGCGGCATCGTCGGCCTGCCCAACGTCGGCAAGTCCACCCTCTTCAACGCCCTGACCAAGTCCGGCATTGCGGCGGAGAACTTCCCCTTCTGCACCATCGAGCCGAACAGCGGCATCGTGCCGATGCCCGACGCCCGCCTGGCGGCGCTGGCCGAGATCGTCAAACCAAACCGCATCCTGCCGACCACCATGGAGTTCGTCGACATTGCGGGCCTGGTTGCCGGTGCGTCCAAAGGTGAAGGCCTGGGCAACAAGTTTTTGGCCAACATCCGTGAAACCGACGCCATCGCCCACGTGGTGCGCTGCTTCGAAGACGAGAACGTGATCCACGTCTCCAACAGCGTCGACCCCAAGCGCGACATCGAGATCATCGACCTCGAACTGATCTTCGCCGACCTGGACAGCTGCGAGAAGCAACTGCAGAAAGTCACCCGCAACGCCAAAGGCGGCGATAAAGACGCCCTGGCGCAAAAGGCCATTCTGGAAAAGCTGATCCCGCACTTCACCGAAGGCAAGCCTGCGCGCAGCCTGATGAAGCACATGGCTGAGGACGAAAAAGCCGTCATCCGTGGCTTCCACCTGCTGACCAGCAAGCCGGTCATGTACATCGCCAACGTCGCCGAAGACGGCTTTGATAACAACCCGCACCTGGACGTGGTCAAGGCCATTGCCGAAGAAGAAGGCGCGGTGGTTGTACCGGTGTGCAACAAGATCGAAGCCGAGATCGCCGAGCTGGACGACGGTGAAGAGAAGGACATGTTCCTTGAGGCCCTGGGCCTGGAAGAGCCTGGCCTGAACCGCGTAATCCGCGCCGGCTACGAGCTGCTGAACCTGCAGACCTACTTCACTGCCGGCGTTCAGGAAGTCCGCGCCTGGACCGTGCGCATCGGTGCCACCGCACCGCAGGCCGCTGGCGTGATCCACACCGACTTCGAAAAAGGCTTCATCCGCGCCGAAGTGGTGGCCTATGACGACTTCATCCAGTTCAAGGGTGAGAGCGGTGCCAAGGAAGCCGGTAAATGGCGCCTGGAAGGCAAGGAATACATCGTCAAAGATGGCGACGTGATGCACTTCCGCTTCAACGTCTAAGCGCAAGAAGCCTGGCGTAAGCTCAAACCCCTTGAGGTCATGCCTCAAGGGGTTTTTTGTGGCCAGTTGTTCTGCAGTACCGGTGGGAGCGGGCTTGCCCCGCGATAGCGTTGGGCGGCACACCTGTTTGATCGATTTCGGCTTCAGGGTAATTTGCTCTCGGGAGGGCCCCATCGCAGGCTATCGCCAGCTCCCACAGGTATTCACTGACTTCTAGTTCATGGGGTCCCTGTGGGAGCTGGCGCCAGCCTGCGATGAGGCCCTGGAGGGCTTGCACAGACCCCTAGAATCTTCCACAAAATGACATATCGACCTGAAGCCAGTAGAGATCCTGTGGGAGCTAGTCAGGGCGCCGAACTACCGCGATTACGCGAGCGAGGGCAACACTGTGCCTGGGCTTTCACATGACAGCCCAAGCCCTTACACTTTCCAACAGTTGAACGCGGGATAACCGAAGCACTGCCTCGAAACCCGATGGACCTGACCTTGCCGGTCAGCCTTCGGGACCAACCGGTCCGGGCCACGGCCGGCTGTTTATCGGAGGCACCGCATGAACCCGCGTATCTGGCTACTGGCCCTGGCGACCTTTGTCACCGGCATGGCCGAAAACATCACCGTCGGCATTCTGCCGGTACTGGCCGATGGCCTCGAGGTACCGCTTGGCGTAGCCGGGCAACTGACCACGGCCTTCTCCTTGAGCTTCGCCCTCGCCGCGCCCTTCTCTCCTTTGCTCACCGCCCGTCTGCCGCTGCGCCGCTTGCTGTGCGCCGCACTGGGCGTGTTCGCCCTGTTCAACCTGCTGGCAGCCATCGCGCCAGGCTACAGCACACTGTTGGTTGCACGCCTGGGCATGGCCGCGACCAGCGCCCTCACCTGCCTGATCTGCACACTGATGGCCACGCGCATGGTGCCGGCCGCCCTGCGCGGGCGTGCCATTGGGGTAATCTTCATGGGCATCTGCAGTTCGCTGGTACTGGGCGTGCCTGCCGGTATGCTGCTGAGCGAGGTGCTGGGCTGGCGCGGCGTATTTGCTGGGCTGAGCCTGCTGGCGACCGCGGTGCTGCTGATGGCCTGGCGCGGCTTGCCGCAATTGCAGGGCAGCGAGCCCATCGCCTTGGCCAGCTACCTGCGCCACCTGCGCGATGGCCGCTTGCTGGCGGCACAGCTGGTGTCGCTACTGATGATCGCCGGGCATTTCACGGTGTTCGCGTATCTGGCGCCCTACGCCCAGCATATCGCCAACGTGCCGGCGGCTTGGCTCGCAGCCGTGTTTGCCGCCTTCGGCATTGCCGGTGTGGCGGGTGGCTATGTCGGCGGCTGGATGGCCGACCGTCTGGGCGCAAGCCAGGCAATCCTGCTGGCGCCGCTGCTGTACCTTGCAAGCCTGCTGGCGCTGCCGTTCTGCGCCGGCACGCCTTGGCTGTTCTTGCCGGCGATGATGCTCTGGGGCGCGCTCAGCTGGACCACCTCGCCCGTGGTGCAGAGCTACCTGGCCACACGCGGTGCGGATACCTTCCCGGCGGGCATGAGCCTGAACCTTTCGGCGATGCACCTGGGCGTCGGGCTTGGCTCGGCCATTGGCGGCGTGGTGATTACGGGTGCAGCCTTGTCAGCGACGCCCTGGGCTGGGGCGCTGCTGACCGCGCTGGCGGCGGGGCTGGCGATGTGGATTTCAATGCCTCGCGGCGTTGAGCTAAAGCTGGCGCCATGAGTCAGGGCCCTACAAGACGCGCCGGTATTGCTGGCCTGGACTCCGTGGAGAAGCGGGGTTTGTCATCTCGATCAGGCCCGCCGCCAATGCCGGCTTGAGGTAGTTGGCACTGAAGGTCGGCCGGTGAGTCAGCTCCAGGCGCTGCATCAACTCATTGGCCTTCAACGCGACACCCGGTCTGAGCACATCAAGCAGTCGCGCTACTTGATCGGTTACTTGATCGGTTACTTGATCGGTTACTTGATCGGTTACTTGATCGGTCTCGACCAAGGCCTCCAACAATGCTCGCAACATGTACTCGACAAAAGGCGTGGCTTCACCCGCCCTGTCTGCCGCCGCCAGCGCAGCGTAATAAGCCTCCTGCTGCGCACAGATCACCGACTACACCGGCAAGTAAGCTAACACAGGGCGCCAGCGGCTCAGGATCAGGGTCTGCCATAAACGCCCCATGCGCCCGTTGCCATCGGCAAACGGGTGGATGAACTCGAATTCGTAATGAAAAACACAACTGCTGATCAGCGGGTGCCAGTCACTCGCGCCCAACCAGGCCAGCAGGTCGTGCATCAAGGGCTGTAAACGGCTGGCTGGCGGGGCCATATGCAGCAGACGCTGCTCCCGATAGATACCTACCCCGCCCTCGCGAAAATGCCCAGCGTTGTCGATCAACCCGGCCATCAGCGACTTGTGCGCGGCCAACAGGTCTGCCTGACGCTCAGGACGCCAGTTGCCCATCGCTTCATAGGTGCAGAACGCATTTCGCACTTCCTGAATTTCGCGCGGCAAGCCCAGCACACGCTTGCCATCCAGCACTGCGGTGACCTGCTCGACGCTCAGGGTGTTGTTCTCGATGGCAAGGGATGCCTGAATGGTGCGGATGCGGTTGCCCCTGCGCAACTGCGGCGTCAGCGCAGCTTCTCGATTGGCAGTCAGCACCCCCACTTGCTCACTGATATCAGCCACCAGCGCCAGCATGGTCGGGGTCACGGTCAGCGGCGGCTGATATTTGCTCATGGGCAGAGGTTCCATCGATTTCAGTTGCATTCAAAAACAGCGCCCTGTCACCAGACAGAGGCTGTCGACACCTTAGCCAGTGATAACGGCAGGGTAAAGCTAGCGACAACATTGGTTCACGATTTTCTGAACTGATTATTTGCCCCAGCCGATTTGTCGCCCAGCCTGCGCACACCAGAATCGCTTCACCACAATCACAAGAACAGTGAGGCCACTCCCGTGGACCAGACACTTCAGGTGCGCCAAGCCGCCGCCGACCTCGTCGCCGCCTTTGCCAGCAACGACACCACCCGCTATTTCGCCTGTTTCAGTGAGGACGCCTCCTTCCTGTTTCACACCCTGCCCCAACCACTGCTGTCGCGCCGCGCCTATCAAGAAGTGTGGGCCGGCTGGCAGGCCGAGGGCTTTGCCGTGCTGGGCTGTGAATCCAGCAACGGGCAGGTGAGCCTGCAAGGTGAAGTCGCGATCTTCATGCACGACGTGGCCACGCGCATTCGCCTGGCCGGCGAAGAACACGCGCTGCGCGAACGCGAGACCATCGTGTTTCGCAAACAGGGCGAACGCTGGCTGGCGTGCCACGAGCACCTGTCGGCTATCTCGCCAGCCTGACCTTTTTAAAGCGGCCTTGCCGCACTGCCATCGCACCCACAACAAGGCCTGCCACAGGCCGACAACATTCGCGCTGGAGCACCCCCATGAGCCACTCGACCGGTATCGAGACCAATGGCGTCGAGCAGATCCCCGATGATCAACGCGACGCCTCCCCGCTGGACCTGTTCCGCCTGATCTTCGGCGGTGCCAATACCTTCGCCACCGCTGTACTGGGCAGCTTCCCGGTGTTGTTCGGGCTGTCGTTCCAGGCCGGGGTGTGGGCGATTCTGCTCGGCGTCGGCATCGGCGCGTTGATCCTGGCGCCGATGGGGCTGTTTGGCGCACTTAATGGCACCAACAACGCCGTATCGTCCGGCGCACATTTTGGCGTGCATGGGCGCATCGTCGGCTCGTTCCTGTCGCTGCTGACGGCGGTGGCGTTTTTCTCGCTGTCGGTGTGGAGCTCAGGCGACGCGCTGGTCGGCGGCGCCAAACGCCTGATGGGCCTGCCGGAAACCGACCTCACCCTGGGCCTGGCCTACGGCCTGTTCGCCGTGCTGGTGCTGGTGGTGTGCATCTTTGGCTTCCGCTTCATGCTGTGGGTCAACAAGATCGCGGTGTGGGCCTCGAGCCTGTTGTTCCTGCTGGGCATCGCGGCCTTTGCCGGGCCTTTCGATGCGGGCTATGCCGGCAGCGTCAACCTGGGCCAGGCAGGCTTCTGGGCAGCGTTTGTCGGTGCGGCGATTCTGGCCATGAGCAACCCGGTTTCGTTTGGTGCGTTTCTCGGCGACTGGTCACGCTATATACCGCGCGCCACGCCCAAGCGGCGCATCATGCTGGCGGTCATCGTCGCCCAGGGCGCCACGCTGATCCCGTTCCTGTTCGGGCTGTGCACGGCCACGCTGGTGGCCAGCCAGGCGCCTGACTACATTGCCGCCAACAACTATGTCGGCGGCCTGCTGGCGATTGCACCGGGCTGGTTCTTCCTGCCGGTGTGCCTGATTGCAGTGATTGGCGGCATGTCCACTGGCACCACGGCGCTTTACGGCACGGGCCTGGACATGTCCAGCGTGTTCCCGCGCCTGCTCAGCCGCGCCGCCGCCACCCTGCTGATCGGCGTGCTGGCGATAGGCTTCATCTTCATCGGCCGCTTTGCCTTCAACCTGGTGCAAAGCGTTTCGACCTTCGCCGTGCTGATCATCACCTGCACCAGCCCATGGATGGTGATCATGATCCTCGGCCTGATCACCCGCCGCGGCTTTTACCACGCCGATGACCTGCAAGTGTTTACCCGTGGCCAGCAGGGCGGCCGTTACTGGTTCGACCACGGCTGGAACTGGCGCGGCATGGGCGCCTGGCTACCGAGCGCCGCCATCGGCCTGTGCTTCGTCAACCTGCCAGGGCAGTTCGTCGGCCCGCTGGGCGAGCTGGCCGGCGGCATCGACCTGAGCCTGCCGGTCACCCTCGGCATCGCGGCAGTGCTGTACCTGAGCCTGCTCAACCTGTTCCCCGAGCCTGCCGCCGTGTATGGCCCGCAAGGCCCACGCTGGGTGCGCTGCAAAAGCGCCCCGACCCAACCCGTAACCTGCGCCAAGATGGCCTGACCGGAAGCCGACCATGACCCCTTCTCACTATATCGACGGCCGCTGGGCCGAAGGCCAGGGCAACGACTGCATCGTTGTTCACGACCCCGCCAGCGGCCAGCCGTTTACCGAACTGATGGCCGCCAGCAGCACACAGGTCGACCAGGCCGTGGCCGCCGCCAGGCGCGCCCTGCCCGCCTGGAAAACCACCTGCGCAGCAGACCGCGCCCGCTACTTGCGCGGTTTCGCAGAGCAGTTGGGCGTGCGCCGCGAAGCACTGATTGCCTTGCAGATGCGCAACAATGGCAAGCCGCGCCATGAGGCCGAAATCGACCTCGATGACGCCATCGCCACTTTTGCCTACTACGCCGACCTTGCCGAGCAGTTGCCGGCGAAAAACCGCGACGTGCCCCTGGCCGCGCCAGGCTTTACCGCCCGCACCCGTTTGGAAGCGATTGGCGTGGTCGGCCTGATCGTGCCCTGGAACTTCCCCTTGGTCACCAGCGCCTGGAAACTCGCGCCAGCCTTGGCTGCCGGTTGCACTGTAGTGCTCAAACCCTCTGAAGTGACCCCGCTGGTCGAACTGGCCTACGGCCAGATTGCCGAGCATCTGGGCCTGCCGGCAGGCGTGCTGAACATCGTCAACGGCAAGGCTGATACCGGCGCTGCGCTCAGCGGCCACACGGGTTTGGACAAACTGTCGTTCACCGGCAGCAACGGCGTCGGCAGCCAGGTAATGCGCGCCGCCGCCGCACAATGCCGGCCGGTGACGCTGGAGCTGGGCGGCAAGTCGGCCATCGTCGTATTCGACGACTGCGATATCGACCAGGCCGTGGAGTGGGTCATCGCCGGTATCACCTGGAACGCCGGGCAAATGTGCTCGGCCACCTCACGCCTGCTGGTGCAGGACGGTATCGCCGACGCCCTGCTGGCACGCTTGCAGGCGGCGCTGGGGCAGTTGCGGGTGGGCAACCCGCAGCTTGAAGAGGCCGACATGGGCCCGCTGACCAGCCAGGCGCAGTGGCTGAAGGTTGCCAGCTATTTCGCCGTCGCCCGCGAAGAGGGCCTGAAGTGCCTTGCCGGCGGCCAGACGCTGGACCGCGAAGGCTGGTTCGTCAGCCCCACGCTGTATGTGGATGTGCCTGCAAGCAGCCGCCTATGGTGCGAAGAAATCTTCGGCCCGGTGCTCTGCGGCCGGCGCTTTGACAGTGAAGCCGAGGCCATCGCGCTGGCCAACGACAGCCGCTTCGGGCTGGTCGCCACCGTATGCAGCACCGACCTGCAACGTGCCGAGCGGGTGGCCGACGCGCTGGAGGTGGGGCATGTGTGGATCAACTCCGTGCAAGCGGTGTTTGTCGAGACGTCCTGGGGTGGTACCAAAGCCAGCGGGATCGGGCGCGAGCTTGGGCCTTGGGGGCTATCGGGGTATCAGGCAGTGAAGCATGTGACGCGGTGTTTGGGGTGATTTTGTAGTCTTTGCTTTCAAGGGCCTGGGGGGCTGGCAGGTGTCTGGCGAAAGAGTTTTAGCGCTTATCAGATCGAGCGCCGCCCGCGCGGCGCATCGCAGGCTGGCGCCAGCTCCCACATTTGTTTCGGGCCAGTATCTCCTGAGCCATCACCTGGTCCGCCTTGTCTGCTCGACGCGGTTTCAGCGTGTGCGCCAAGGCCACACCACACGAATCAAGGCGTTCACCAAGGCAGGCGCCTCTATTTTCACAGGAGTAATTGGCCCGAAACAAATGTGGGAGCTGGCGCCAGCCTGCGATGCGCCGCGCGGGCGGCGCTCGATCTGTTAGGCGCTGCAAAGCTCTCGGCGGGGGCGAGTCCATCGATTACAGTCAGGCCGATTCGTCAGCCCGCGCGCTTTCCTGCACCAGCACCATGCTCGCCGGCGACGACAAGGGGATGCCCGCCTCGCGCAACCGCCCAAGAATGGTGAACAGCAGGTCACTGCGGGTACCCGACACCTGCCGTGGCGACGCCACATAACCGCTGACGCCAATCACCATGCCGCTGGCGGTCAAATCCTTGAACGACACCGAACAGGCCGGCGCATCGAGAATCGACTCGTGCTCATGGTAGGCCGCCAGCAACAACTCACGCACCTGGGCCGGGTCGGTTTCCAGCGGCAGCGTCAGGGTAATGCCGACCACGCCGAGGGCATTGGCCATGGTCACGTTACGCACGTTCTGCGAAATGAACTGCGAGTTGGGGACGATCACCGTCGAACGGTCGGACATCTGGATTTCGGTGGCGCGCACGTTGATGCGGCGGATATCGCCTTCGACGCCGGCAAGGCTCACCCAGTCGCCCACCTTGACCGGCCGCTCGGTGAGCAGGATCAAGCCGGAAATGAAGTTCTGCACGATCTGCTGCAAACCAAAACCGATACCCACCGACAGCGCACTGACTACCCAAGTCAGGCTGGTCAGGTTGATGCGCAGGGTCGACATCACCAGCATGGCCAGGAACAGGAAGCCCAGGTAGCCGACCAGCGTCACCAGGGAGGCGCGCATGCCGGCATCCATGTCGGTTTCCGGCAGCAGGCGCTCGCTCAGCCAACGCTTGAGCACACGAATGGCAAACCAGCCACCAAACAGCATCGCCAAGGCCAGGAAGATATCGCCCGGCACGATGTTGAGGTTACCCAGCACCTTGCCGCCGCTACCGTCCCAGTCGGCCAGGCTGAGCAACAGCTCGCCGGGGCTGGTGCCCGAAGGCATGAACGCCAGCAACGCGGCGCAGCACAGCAACAGGGTGCGGCCAATGCCGGCGAGGATGGTGCTGGCCTGGGCCTGGTGGCGCTGTTGCAGGCCCAGCGCCGAGGCCAGTGCCAGGCCGCCTGGCTGGCGTGGCGACAGCAGCGTTTCACAGAGGTCGCCGAACACTTTCACCAACAGATAGGCGCAGGTGGTGACCACACTTATCCACAGCAGCTTGGCGGTGAGGAAGTACGCCAGGGTCAGGTAACCGGCCAGCAGCGTCAGCAGTATCAGCGCGACCCACACCACCACCACGAACGGGATCAGCCCCGCCAACCCGGACGGGCGCTCCAGGCCGTGCTTGCGGCGGGTGCGGCGGTAGCCAACCAGCGCCGCGACGAACAACAGCGACACCACCAGCGCAGTCAGGCCGTTGGTGGCCAGGGTCAGCGCCAGGCTGGTGCCGATGACACTGTTGATGCGCTCCTGGGTGAGCAGCACCATCAAAGTCAGGGCCAGGGCCTGCGGGAACCAGCCGAGCGCGCTGGCGACCTCGTCAGGGATCGGCGGCAGGCGCCAGGACGGGCGCTGCAACATCAGCATGGCGCGGCCCAGGCCGGAAATGAAGGCGCTGAACACCACCAAGGTCAGAATATGGTTGGTCAGGCTGGCCACATCGGTGCCCAGCTCGGCGCTGCTTTCGAGCCCCCAGCGCACCAGCGAAACAGCACCGGCGATGGTGCCCAACGTCGCCAGGCTAACCCCCAAGGCCAGGGCGCTGCGGCGCAGGCGGCCATCGGGTACCCAGCGCACCATGGCCTTGGCCAGCAAGCGTTCGAGCAAGCGGCGCAGCAAGGTCCACACCAGCACCGCGGCAATCAAAGCGCTGATGAACAACACCCGGTGCTCGGCGCTGAAGGCACTGGCGACGGCATCGGCAGCCTCGCCACGCAGATCGCGCAGGCGCGCCAGGTCTTCGTCGGTGGGGCGGATCAGGCTCGACCAGAACGCCGGGCTCAGCGGGCTGGCGGCGCGGCTGGTGATTTGCGAGTTGAACAGGCTGCGGCGCAGGTTGACGATCTGCGTGGACAGGTCGCGGGCGGACTGGGTCAGCGTGGCAGCTTCTTTCTGCTCGGCCAGCACAGCGTTTTTCTCATCGCTGAGCTGCTTGCGCTGGCGAGTCAGGGTTTCCGGCTCGTCCGGCTGCTGCGGGCCGAGCACCTTGAGCTGGTCGTCCAGGCGGTCGACATCGGCAGTGCGCTTGGTGGTCAAGGCATCGGCCTGGCGCTGCACCTGCAAGGCCGACTGGCGCAGTTGCGAAAGCAAATCGTCATTGGCGTTGGCGCTGACGCCTTGGCGGATCTGGTCGAGCCGCTCGCTCAACTGCTCAAGGTTTGCGTCCTCGTCAAGCACCTGCTGCTCGGCTACCGCCAGGCGCGATACCGGCGCTGCCGGGTTGGCCCAGGCCGGTAGCGCCAGGCACAGCAACATGGCCAGAATACCCATATAAAATCGGTCAAGACTGACACGCCCCATCGAACATTCCTCTGATGCATCACGACAAAGCGCGAATTCTACGCGCTCCGCACGCTCATCGGGGTACCGTTTCTCGGGCCAGCAACAGGCGTTTGCGCTCCACGCCCCAGCGGTAGCCGCTGAGTTCGCCATCGCGTCGCACTACGCGGTGGCAGGGGATCGCCACGGCAATGCTATTGGCCGCACAGGCCTTGGCCACGGCGCGCACCGCCTTGGGTGCGCCGATCCGCTGGGCGATGTCGGTGTAGCTCACCCGGCTGCCCGGCGGCACCTCGCGCAGGGCTTGCCAAACGCGCTCCTGGAAGGCGCTGCCCTGCACATCCAGCGGCAGCGACAAGCCAAGCGCAGGTGCCTCGACAAAGCCGATCACCTGGGCCACCCACTGCTCGTACTCGGCATCGCCGCCGAGCAGCGTGGCGTTGGGGAATTTGTCCTGCAACTGGTGCAACAGAGGCTCCGGGGTATCGCCCAGCAGAATCGCGCAAATGCCCCGCTCGCTCTGCGCCACCAGAATCGCGCCAAGGCTGCACTGGCCTAGGGCAAAGCGAATAACCACGCCTTCAGCGCCAGCCCGGAACGCCCGTGGCGGCATGCCCAGGCGCTCGCCCGCGCTTTCATAGAAACGGCTGTTGGCGTTGTAGCCAGCCTCGAAGATCGCATCGGTGACGCTCCCGGCGGTGCCTAACTGCTCCCGCATCCGCCGGGCGCGCAAGGCGTTGCTGTAAGCCTTGGGGGTGAGGCCGGTTTCGGCCTTGAACTGGCGATGCAACTGGAAGGTGCTGACGTTCAATGCAGCCGCCAGTTGCAGCAGGCTCGGCGCCACGTCGCTGGCCTCGATCAAGCGGCAGGCGCGGGCCACCCGATCAATGCGCGTGGCGCTTGCCCAGCAGCGCTTGCAGGCGCGGTATCCGGCGGCCTCAGCTTGGAGGGCATCATTGAAGAACTGCACGTTTGCGCGCTTGGCAAGACGCGAGGTGCAGGCCGGCTGGCAATACACGCCGGTGGTGCGGACGGCGTAGACGAAGTGCCCGCAGGCCGCTTTGTCACGGGCCTGCACGGCGTGCCAGCGGTCGGTGTCGGTGATGTAGAGGGTCATTGCAGCCACTCCAGGGGCGATGGCAACAGCGTGACAGCAAACCTCGGGGTGTTCACTCCGATTCTTGCGGGCAATTCGAGCGCTTGATCAGTCTGCCGCTGCCTGCAACTTGCCCGTGCGCCGATAGGCCTGGCGGGCAAAGCACACGAACAACCCGGCCATCAGCGCCAGCGCCATGGGCAGGCCGTGGGGCGCGACATCCATGGCCGCGCCGCTGATCAACGGCCCGACCAGGCTGCCGACACCCCACAGCAGGCCCACGCTGGCGTTGGCCGTGACCAGGTCCTGGCCCCTGAAACGCTGCCCGATCAACACCAGCGCCAAGGTATAGATGCCGCCCGCCACCGCGCCCAACACCACCAGCAATGGCCACAGCAGCCAGGTCATGTGCAGCAGCCAAGGCAAGGCGATGCCAATGCTCATCGCCACCACCCCGCATACCAGGTGCAGCCCGGTGCGCTCAACGCGGTCGGCCAACCAGCCCAGCGGCAGTTGGAACAGCATGTCGCCGGCAAACACCACGGTAACCATCAGCGCCGCCACGCCGACGGCAAAACCATGGCTGGTGGCGTAGACCGGCAGCAGCGACAGCGCCACGGCATCGAAGAACGAAAAGAACAGCACCGCCACGCACAAGGCCGGCGCCACGCGGAAGAACCCGGCCAGGCCAAAACTCTTTTCGCCCTCTTCATGCTCGACGTAGTCGTTGGGCACAGTGAACAGGATGCACAGCAGCGCCAGGCCATAACAGGCGGTGACCACGCCGGTCAGCCACGGGCTGTCGGCGCCGAGCAGCGCCAGCAGCGCCGGGCCCAGTACCTGAAAGCCGGTAAAGCTGGTGGCATACAGGGCCATGATCTTGCCGCGATTGTGCTCGGGGCAAAGCTCGTTGACCCACGACTCGCCAAGGATGATCGCGATGCCCATGCCCAGCCCAAGCCCCAGGCGCAGCAGCGCCAGCCACAGCATCGAATCGAATGCCCACTCCAGCAAGGCGATGCTCAGGGTGCACAGGCTGAAGCTGAGCAGGTAGATGACCCGCCGCGTGAGGTGCTTGCAGCAGGCATCGACCATAAACGCCGAAAGCATCATGCCGGCTGCCGGAATGGCCGAAATAACACCGATTTCCAGGGTGCCTGCGCCGGCTTCATGCAGCCGCAGCGACACCAACGGCAGGCTCGCCCCGAGGCTGAACCCCACCACAGACACCGCAAACAACAGGCCCGCCAACAAACGCATGTTCATGTACCGCTCCTTGCTCGCCAACACTGCCGAGTGAATGCCCGGGCCGGCTGGAATATCCGCTGAATAGATGATCGAACGCAGGCGCCCGCCGTCACGCCGGGATGGCGCGGCACACAGGGGCGCGAATCAGTTCAGGGCAAGGTGTGGCGAGAAGGTGAAGGCAAACAGCACGCTGCGCCGCCGCTTCAGCACCGTGTCGCTCGGCCACGCACGGCGCGCTGTCGGGGCGACAGGCTGGCGGTGTGGACGATGAGCGTGGGGGCGGCGCATTGCAGTGGCTACGCAGGTAAGGGGGAATCGGCACTCTAGGCCAGGGCCCGTCGTCACGTCAATCGCGGCCACAGAGACTTTTGTACAACCCCATATCGATGCCGTCTACGCGGTCAGTGTAGGAGCGGCCTTGTGTCGCGAAAGGGCTGCGAAGCAGCCCCAGGATCTGAGCAACCACCAGAATCGCTGGGGCTGCTTCGCAGCCCTTTCGCGACACAAGGCCGCTCCTACACAATCAAAAGCGACTTGCCCGAAACCATAGAATCTCCCACAAGGGACCGCGTCAGCTGCGATATGGGTATCTGGCTCAATGCCTGCGATGAGGCCGGAACGGCCTGCACATAACTGCGCCCCCAAGGTCAGCGCTTGCCAGTGGACGGCAAAAACACCGCCAGCAAACCGAACAACGGCAGGTAAGAGCACACCGTATACACGTACTCGATACCGCGCAGGTCGGCCACGTAACCCAGCAATGCCGCGCCAATGCCGCCAAAGCCGAACATCAGGCCGAAGAAGATCCCGGCAATCATGCCGACATTGCCCGGCACCAGTTCTTGGGCATACACCACGATGGCCGAGAACGCCGAGGCCAGGATGAAGCCGATCACCAGGCTCAGGACGGTGGTCCAGAACAGGTCGGCATACGGCAACACCAGGGTGAATGGCGCCACGCCCAGAATCGAGAACCAGATTACCGCCTTGCGCCCGATACGGTCACCGATCGGCCCGCCGAAGAAGGTGCCGGCAGCCACCGCGCCCAGGAACAGGAACAGGTGCAACTGCGAGCTGGCCACCGACAGCTGGAACTTCTCGATCAGGTAGAACGTGAAGTAGCTGGTGAAACTGGCCATATAGAAGTACTTGGAGAACACCAGCAGGCCCAGCACCACCAACGCTGCCACCACCCGCTGGCGCGAAATGCCGTGGGTGGCTTGCACCGCTTTGCGCGCCTTGGCCTGGTTGAGGTGCTCCTTGTACCAGCGGCGCAGTATCAAGGTGACGCCAAAGAAGAACAGCGCCGCCAAGCCGAACCAGGCGACGTGGGTCTGGCCAAACGGGATGACAATGGCGGCCGCCAACAGCGGGCCGAAGGCAGAACCGGTGTTACCGCCCACCTGGAAGGTCGACTGCGCCAGGCCGAAGCGCCCGCCCGAGGCCAGCCGCGCGATACGCGAGGTTTCTGGGTGGAAGGTCGAGGAGCCGATGCCCACCAGGGCCGAGGCCAGCAGAATCATCGGGAAACTGCCAACGAATGCCAGCATCACGATACCGACCAGCGTACACAGCGTGCCCATGGGGAGCAGGTTGGGCGTCGGGCGCGAGTCGGTATAAAAACCCACCCAAGGCTGCAACAGCGAAGCGGTGACCTGGAAGGTCAGGGTGATCAGGCCGATCTGGGTAAAGCTCAGGTCGTAGTTGGCCTTGAGCATCGGGTAGATCGCCGGCAGCACCGACTGGATCAGGTCGTTGATCAAGTGCGCCAACGCGCAGAACGCGATGATGCGCATGACCAGCGGGTTCGCCTGGCTGGCAGTGCTGGCGCTGGTTGTCGGGGTGCTGCTGATAGCCATGGGCTCGGGTTCCGTGCGCTGGTTGGGATCCGATTATCGTGAAACAAATAGATACGAAGCTACCTTTTTATTCGCCAAGGCACGCCTTCCATCCGCACGCACTTGTAAATGGTTCTCAATATATTTAGCATCCCTGGCTCTCTTCCCCCGTAAACGCTGGGCGACCACCGCCCCGTCCTTGCGAGCAACCCTTCCATGTGCCCGATGCCCGCCTTGCAGCTACAGCACGATCCCGAGCAGGAAGCCCTGGACTGGTTTACCCGCCTGCGTCAGCCCGGTTGCGATGCAGCCCTGCGCCAAGCCTTCGGCGACTGGTATGAGCACCCGCTCAATGCACAGGCCTACGCCCGTCTCGAAGCTTACTGCCAGCAGTTGCAGGCGCCAGCCCCGCGCCCTCGCCCGCGGGTGGTAGCACTGCGCCGCAGCCGCCTGGGGTTGGTGCTGGGCCTGGCGTTCTTGTTGCTGCTGTCGGTATTGGCGTTTCTGTACTGGCCCATGCTGCAGCGCCTGAGCTGCGAACTGCACACCGAAAGCGGCGAACGCCGCAGCGTGCGCCTGGCTGACGGCTCGACGCTGCACCTGGACAGCGCCAGCGCCATGAACGTCGACCTGCGCGGCCGCACCCGCCTGCTGCATCTGGTGCAGGGCCAGGTCGCTATCGACGTGATGCTCGATGGCCGGGCCATGGAGGTGCAGGTGGACGACACGCGCATCCAGGTGTTCGGCACGCGCCTGCAGCTCGCGCGCTATCAAGACCACGACGAACTGGTGGTACTGGCAGGCAAGGCAATGGTGCTGCAAGGTGGCGACCAGCGCCTGGTCAACGCCGGTGAACGGGTGACCTTCAGCGCCAGCCGTATCAATGCAACCGAAAAGGCAGACGGCAAAACCGTTGATGCCTGGCGCGGTGGGCTGATTCAGGCCAGCAATATGCCTCTGACGCAGGTGCTGGAACGCCTGGCCGCGTACCAGGGGCAACGGGTCTGGCTGCTGAACGAGCAGGCGGCCTACCGCCGGGTGAGTGGCACCTTCGACCTGAACCAGCCGGCGCAGAGCCTCGAGCGGCTGGCAGGCGATCAGCAACTGAGCCTTTTCAGCGTGTCAGGCCAGTGGTTGATCGTGCGCTGAAGCCGGCATGGCGGCTTAAGTTTTTGAAAGGTTGGAAATTTTTTTTTGAAACCAGTGTTGACAGGTATGCAATTCGAGCCAATAATGCGCGCCAAGTTGGCTACATAGCTCAGTTGGTTAGAGCATAGCATTCATAATGCTGGGGTCCGGGGTTCAAGTCCCTGTGTAGCCACCACCTTTTAAAAGGGCTTATCGAAAGATAAGCCCTTTTTCTTTGCCCGCAAAAAAGCCTGTTACTTCACCCCCGCCACGGCAACTGCCAACCCAAGCCCAATCAACGCCACCCCGATCATGCGGTCCACCAGACGCTGGCGCTCGATCATCGCCCGGCGCAAGCCTGCATTCGAAAAGAACACCGCGACCAGGCTGAACCATAGCCAATGGGCCACCGACATGAAGCCGCCATAGGCGAAGTCCAACGCCAGCGAGCTGCCCGGCTGCACCACCTGGGTGTAGGCGCTGACCACAAAGAGCATGGTCTTGGGGTTCAGCGCATTGGTCAGAAAGCCCGCGCGCAGGGCCTGGCCGAGCTGTGCCTGGCTGGGCGGCTGCTCATCGAGACGAATGCGGGCTTGGTTGGTCAGCGACTTGTAGCCGAGGTAGATCAGGTAGCCCGCCCCCAGCACTTTCATCAGCATGAACAACCCAGGGCTGTGGCTGATGATCACCGCGATGCCGAAGACGGTGTAGAACACATGCACCTGAACACCCGAGCCAATGCCCACCGCCGCCGCCAGGCCGGCTTTGCGGCCCTGTGCATAACTGCTGCGGGTGACCATGGCGAAATCGGCGCCGGGGCTGATGACGGCCAATAACGTGAACAGCGCAACGGCGATGAGTTCGGCCATGGGTGAAGATCCTCGATGGAAAGTGACTGAAACGTGAGTATCGGAGGCCTTCGCCGTGCTAAAAAACGATTTATCGGGCAGGTTATCTGCTAGTTTTAATCACACATTTTCGCTGCCGCCATCCTCGGCTATACACGAACGCTGTAGGAGCGGCCTTGTGCCGCGAAAGGGCTGCGCAGCAGCCCCGGCGATTGTGCGTGAGGCCAAGATCTTGGGGCCGCTGCGCAGCCTTTTCGCTACACAAGGCCGCTCCTGCACAATTAAAAGCGACTTGCCTGAAACGGACAAAAAAAAAGCCGCTGCAAACGCAGCGGCCAATCGAGACGTAAGATCAAGGAGCTTCAAAATCAACGTCGTTGAACCTGGGCGGGCACTCGAGGCGAGGGGGAGATGCCTTCCGTGCCGGCCAGTGCGATCAGAATAAGCGCTTGATCCTGTGGGAAAAATAGCCGCTTCTGACATTCACCTTTACGGTTCGGGTAAAAGTGAGCGGCGCACTATAACCACGCGCGCCGCCGAATTTGCGTAATGCTATGTAAGCCTTTTCAACGTTCGCCGCTGAACCCCATCCGCCAACTGGTCGCCTGCGCCGCCGCCAGCAGGCGCTTTGCGGCCGGCCCATGCTCATCGGCATGGAAGATCGAGGTCGGCCCGACCACGGTCATCACCGCTGCCACCTGGCCCATGGCATTGAACACCGGCGCCGACAGTGCATCCACCCCCGGCATCAGCAGGCCATGCACATGGTGCAGGCCACGCTCGCGGATCTGCGCCAGCAACGGCTCATAATCCTCTACGCTTTGCGCCATGGCTGCCAGTTCACGGTCACGCAGTTCGATGGTTTCGCGTTGCGGCAGGTGCGCGGCGAACACCAGGCCTGTGGATGAGCTGAGCAGTGGCAGCACCGAACCCATCTGCGTCACCACCGTCACGGCGCGCACCGCAGGCTCGATGCTGACCACCGTCGCCCCTTGGTTGCCCCACACGGCAATGAAGCAGCTTTCGTTGAGCTCGTCGCGCAGTTGCGACAACGGCAAGGCCGCCACCTTCAGCACATCGATGCTGCCCAGCGCTGCCATGCCGACGCGCAACGCTTCGCGGCCCAGGCCGTAATGGTTGGTCGCCGGGTTCTGCTCGGCAAACCCGCTGGCGATCAGTGCTTGCAGGTAACGGTGCACCTTGCTTGCCGGCATCTGCACGTGTTCGGCCAGGCGCGACAACGAGGTCGATGGCGAGAGTTCGGCCAAGGCCTTGAGGATGTCGGTGCCGACCTCTGCCGAGCGGACCTTCTGTTTGCCGTTGTCGGCGCTGGTGCTGGTTTTGGCCATGGGAATTTCTGTGTCGGACATTTCGGATTGGCGCCTTTATAGCTTGACGCCGGCATGGGAGCAAATTACGTTATTCGTAATCTGATTACGATAAAAACAATGCAGACGTGCTGCCAGCCTGTCATCCCCGGGCCTCGCAGCCTGCTGCCCGTAAAGGCTCACGCAGCCCGGAGGCATTGATGACCCGCAGCACCTCCCCCGACCTTCAGTACCTGAGCGGTTTCGGCAACGAATTCGCCAGTGAAGCGCTGCCCGGCGCCCTGCCGGTGGGGCAGAACTCGCCGCAAAAGGCGCCCTATGGGCTGTACGCCGAGCTGCTGTCCGGCACCGCCTTCACCATGGCCCGCAGCGAACTGCGCCGCACCTGGCTATACCGCATCCGCCCCTCGGCCTTGCACCCGCGTTTCCAGCGCCTTGAGCAGCAGCCGCTGGCAGCACCGCTGGGCGCAATCAACCCCAACCGCCTGCGCTGGAACCCGCAGCCGATGCCCGCCGAGCCCACCGACTTCATCGACGGTTGGCTGCCGATGGCGGCCAACTCGGCGGCGGACAAGCCAGCCGGGGTCAGCGTGTACATCTACCGCGCCAACCGCTCCATGGAGCGGGTGTTCTTCAACGCCGATGGCGAGCTGTTGCTGGTGCCTGAGCAAGGCCGGCTGCGCATCGTTACCGAGCTGGGTGTGTTGCAGGTCGAGCCGCTGGAAATTGCGGTGATCCCCCGGGGCATGAAGTTCCGCGTTGAACTGCTCGACCCCCAGGCCCGCGGCTACCTTGCCGAAAACCATGGCGCCCCGCTGCGCCTGCCGGACCTGGGCCCCATTGGCAGCAACGGCCTGGCCAACCCCCGTGACTTCCTCACCCCGGTTGCCCATTACGAGGAGGCCCAGGGGCCGGTGCAACTGGTGCAGAAGTTTCTTGGCGAGCACTGGGCGTGCGAGTTGCAGCATTCGCCGCTGGATGTGGTGGCCTGGCATGGCAGCAACGTGCCGTACAAATACGACCTGCGCCGTTTCAACACCCTTGGCACGGTCAGCTTCGATCACCCCGACCCGTCGATCTTCACCGTGTTGACCTCGCCCACCAGCGTGCCGGGCATGGCCAACATCGACTTCGTGATCTTCCCGCCGCGCTGGATGGTGGCCGACAACACCTTCCGTCCGCCGTGGTTCCACCGCAACCTGATGAACGAGTTCATGGGCCTGATCAAGGGTGCCTACGACGCCAAGGCCGAGGGTTTCCTGCCCGGCGGGGCTTCGTTGCACGGGGTGATGAGCGCCCATGGCCCCGACGCCGATACCTGCGACAAGGCCATCGCCGCCGAGCTTGCACCGCACAAAATCGACAACACCATGGCCTTCATGTTCGAGACCAGCCAGGTGCTGCGGCCAAGTGTGCAGGCCCTCGAAAGCGCGCAATTGCAGGCCGACTACGACAGCTGCTGGGCTTCGTTGCCGAGCACCTTCAACCCGAACCGGAGATAACCGATGAACCACACCGCCATTGCTCGCAGCTGGGTCGAGCACGCCAACGGGCACCGCGACTTCCCGTTGCAGAATCTGCCGCTGGGTATCTTCAGCCGGCCAGGGCAGGCGCCGCGTAGCGGCGTGGCCATCGGTGACGCCATCCTCGACCTTGAGGCCGTGCTTGCCGCAGGCCTGTTCAACGGTGCAGCCAAGGCGGCGGTCGAGGCCATGCAGGGTGGTGCACTGAACGCATTCTTCGCCCTCGGCCGCCCGGCGCGCGTGGCCCTGCGCGAGCGCCTGCTCGGTTTACTGGCAGAAGGCAGCGAGCACCAAGGGGCGCTGCAAGCGGCGCTGTACCCTGCCAGCGACTGCACCCTGCATCTGCCGGCCAAGGTCGGTGACTACACCGACTTCTACGTCGGCATCCAGCACGCCACCAATGTCGGCAAGCTGTTCCGGCCCGACAACCCGCTGCTGCCCAACTACAAATACGTACCGATCGGCTACCACGGCCGGGCCTCCACCCTGCGCCCGTCCGGCACCGACGTGCGCCGCCCCAAGGGGCAGACGTTGCCAGCCGGGCAAACCGAGCCCAGCTTCGGCCCCTGCGCACGCCTGGACTACGAGCTGGAGCTGGGTATATGGATTGGCCAGGGCAACCCGATGGGCCAGGCCATCCCGATTGGCGAGGCCGATGAGCATCTGGCCGGCCTGTGCCTGCTCAACGACTGGTCAGCGCGTGATATCCAGGCCTGGGAGTACCAGCCGCTTGGCCCGTTCCTGTCCAAGAGTTTCATCACCACGCTGTCGCCCTGGGTGGTCACCGCCGAGGCGCTGGAGCCGTTCCGTTGCGCGCAACCGGCCCGCCCCGAGGGCGACCCGCAGCCGCTGCCGTACCTGCTTGATGCGCGCGACCAGGCCAACGGCGCCTTCGACATCGAACTGGAAGTGCTGCTGCGCACCGCGCGCATGCGCGAGCAGAATCTGCCGGCGCATCGCCTGGCGCTGAGCAACACATTGAACATGTACTGGACCGTGGCCCAGCTGATCGCCCATCACAGTGTCAACGGTTGCGAGTTGCAGCCGGGCGACCTGTTCGGTTCGGGCACGCTGTCCGGCCCTACGCCGGGTTCCTACGGCAGCCTGCTGGAGATCAGCGAGGGCGGCAAACGCCCGGTGCAGCTGCCCAGCGGTGAGCAGCGCAAGTTCCTCGAAGACGGCGACGAAGTCATCCTGCGTGCTCGCTGCGTGCGCGAGGGCGTGGCCAGCATCGGCTTTGGCGAATGCCGCGGTACTGTGGTTGCGGCCAACTGAGAGGGCAGGGCGATGGAGCTGTTCGGCTATTACCGTTCCACATCGTCATACCGGGTACGCATCGCCCTGGCACTCAAGGGCCTGGGTTACCAGGCCATCCCGGTCAACCTGCTCAAAGGTGAGCAGCGCAGCGCGGCGTACCTGGCACTAAACCCCCAGGGCCGCGTGCCGGCCTTGCGGGCGGATGACGGCGAGTTGCTGCTGCAATCGCCCGCCATCATCGAGTACCTCGAAGAACGTTATCCACAGCCCGCGCTGTTGCCAGGCGGCTGCGAGATGCGGGCCAGGGTGCGCGCTGTGGCGGCAATTATCGGCTGCGATGTTCACCCATTGCACAACGTCAGTGTGCTCAACCAGCTGCGCCAACTGGGGCATGACGAGGCGCAGGTGAGCCAGTGGATCAGCCACTGGATCGGCCAGGGCCTGGCGGCGGTGGAGCAGTTGATCGGCGATGGCGGCTACTGTTTTGGCGAGGCGCCGGGGCTGGCCGATGTGTACCTGATCCCGCAGCTTTATGCCGCCGAGCGCTTCAACATCGACTTGAGCAACTACCCGCGCATTCGCCGTGTGGCGGCGTTGGCCGCGAAGCACCCAGCCTTTGCCCTGGCCCATCCTTCCTGCCAGCCAGACACCCCAGCTCAGTGAATCGAACGCTTGCCCGAGGGTAGCTGGGCCAGGCGTTCGCTGAGTTTGAGGCGCTGCACGGGGTCGTCGGTCAGCAGCAGCGCGTGCTCCAGGTCGAAGCGTTCGGCCTGGGGGCATTCCAGTTGCTGGTACAGGTTGGCGCGGCTGAGGTAGTCGTTGACCTGCGCCGGGCCCAGCAGCATCACCCGTTCTGCGTCCACCAGCGCAGCCATGGCGTTGTCGTTGCTGATGTGCAGTTGGCGCAGGTTGCGCGACAAGCGTTGCAGCATCTGCCGCGGTGTGGCGCTGCGCATATGCTCGGCACTCAGTGGCATCTGTGGGCCGTACTGGCGCGCCAGCAGTTCGCGGCAATCGGCAGGGTACAGGCGGCGGCCGCCGCAGGGGTCGAGCAGGTGATCGGCGCCGGGTACGCGCAGCAGAAAATGGCCGGGGAAGTTTACCCCCTCCAACGGGATCGACAAGCGCTGGGCCAGCTCAAGGGCGATGATGGCCAGCAGCAGCGGCTGGCCGCGACGGCGTTGCAGCACCTTGTCCATCAGCGCGGCTTGCGGGCGCAGCGGGTGGTATTCGTCCTGGGCAAACCCTTGGCTGTTCAGCTCACGCAGCAGCGGCTGGGCCAGCTCGCCCAACGGCAACATCGGCAGGCGCGTGCTGACCTCGCGTTGCAGGTTGTGCACCTGGCCCAGGCACGCGGCAGGGTCGACGCTGCGGTCATGTTCGGTGGCCAGCCACAAGGTAGCTTCCAGCAGGGCGACCGGCTCGCGTTCCAGGCAGGCCAGGCAAGCTTGGCGTGGGTTCATAGAAGTCTCCGTCACGCCTGTACTTGTAGCGCTGGCGCAGCCTTTCGTCCAGTGGTCCGGCCGTCACCTGGGCGTTGGCCGGCTGCCTATACTGCTAAATGCACCTGCCGGGGAGCCCGTCGATGTTTGCCCTAATGCAAAGCACTCGCACCCAGTCACTGCACCTGTTCACCGACCCGCCCACCGGGTTGAAGGCAGTGGTGGTTATCCACAGTGAACAACTGGGGCCAGCCTTGGGCGGCTGTCGCTACCTGCCGTACGCCGACGACGAAAGCGCCATGGCCGATGCCATCCACCTGGCCCAGGGCATGAGCTACAAGGCGGCGCTGGCCGGGCTGGCGCTGGGCGGGGGCAAGGCGGTGATCGTGCGCAACGCCCATGTCGAAAACCGCGCCGCGCTGTTCGAAGCCTTTGGGCGCTTTGTCGATAGCTTGCAGGGGCGTTTCATCACCGCCGTGGACAGCGGCACCTCGACCCTGGACATGGACTGCATCGCCCAGTCGACGCAGCACGTCACCAGCACCACGGCATCCGGCGACCCCTCGCCGCATGCGGCCATGGGGGTCTTTGCCGGCATTCGCGCAACCGCGATGGCTCGCTTGGGCAGCGATAACCTGGAGGGGTTACGGGTGGCGGTGCAGGGGTTGGGCAATGTGGGCTATGCGCTGGCCGAACAGCTGCATGCGGCGGGTGCCGAGTTGCTGGTCAGTGACTTGGATCAGGGCAAGGTGCGCGTTGCAGTGGAGCAATTGAACGCCAAGCCTTTTGCCCATGAGGCGCTGGCCAGCACCCCGTGCGATATCTTCGCGCCCTGCGGGGTTGGGCCGGTGCTCAATGGGCAATCGGTGATGCAACTGCGCTGTGCGGCAGTTGCCGGCTCGGCCAATTACCAGTTGACCCATTTGCAGGTGGCCGACCAATTGGAGCGACGCGGCATTTTGTACGCACCGGATTATGTGATCAACGCCGGTGGGTTGATCTATGTTGCGCTGACCCACCGTGGCGCCGACCACGGCACCATTACCGCGCACCTGGCGGGCATTTCCAGCCGGCTCACCGAGGTGTTCGCCCACGCCCAGGCTGAAAAGCGCTCACCGGCGCGGGTGGCGCAAACGCTCGCAGAGCGGTTGCTCTACGGTTGACGGCAATTACTGCGCCGTTTCACCTTCGAGCAATTCGGCCAGTGCATCTGGTTGGCTCTTGAACGCGCGGGCAAAGACATCGCGGTTTTTGGCCATGTAGATGCCGGCTTCTTCGACCTGCTTCTCGCTCAGCGAAGGCACCGCTTTTTGCAGCACTTCTGCCAGGCGCTCGGCCAGTTCGAGCATCTTGTCGTGACGATCTGCTTCGGCCTTATCCATGAACAAGCGCTCCGGGTCGCGGCTGCTGCGGTATACCACTTCGACGGCCATTCATCACCTCTGTGCCTTTTAGCTTGGTTGGATTTTTACTGTATAGGCATACAGTACATCGACAGGCCCCCGTTGCGCAACCCGAGTGATGGCCTTTTGCACAGAAAAACAGCGTAGCGCAAAGGTGCCCTGCGGCAATCGGCCACCTTCCAAGACAGGGTGTATGGCCCTTTAACTGCATGGCAAAAACGTCATGCACGCCATCCATCATCCTTCTGTCGTATCGGGGAATCGAACATCGTGAACATCAAATGGGCAGACAAGCTGCGCAAGGGCCTGCACGGCTCGGCAGATTCGCTGGGCAACCTGTGTGTGGAAGCGTTCCACTACCTGGCGTTGTTCGGCATCGGCGCAATCACCGCCTATGCGGCGGTGGTGACCTTCATCGACATGCTGGGCAAGGGCGGGATCAGCGTGGACGATATCCTGCTGCTGTTCATCTACCTGGAGCTGGGGGCGATGGTGGGGATCTATTTCAAGACCAACCACATGCCCATCCGCTTCCTGCTCTACGTCGCTATCACCGCGCTGACGCGCCTGCTGATCGGCGATGTGTCGCACCACAAGGCGCCGGATGCCGGGCTGCTGTATGTATGCGGCGGCATCCTGCTGTTGGCGTTTTCCATCCTGGTGGTGCGCTACGCCTCGTACCGTTACCCATCCGTGCGGGTACTGGATGCCAACGGCAAGGAAGTCGACGAGGGCAAGTAGGCCTCAGTTGGCAAGACCCGCAGCGGGGAAGGGCGTGCTGCGGCGGTGCTCGCCGGTCAGTGCGGCGAGCACTTCCAGCGGGTTCTGTCCAAGCTCGATGGCCAGGCCCAGGCGGATGCTGTCGATAACCCGCTGCAGGCGCACCGGGTCGTTGCGTTGCTCTTTGCTGATCAG
Source organism: Pseudomonas farsensis (assembly GCF_014268805.2). Taxonomy (GTDB): domain Bacteria; phylum Pseudomonadota; class Gammaproteobacteria; order Pseudomonadales; family Pseudomonadaceae; genus Aquipseudomonas; species Aquipseudomonas farsensis. The sequence continues at coordinate 134,838 of NZ_JABWRF020000001.1, read as the reverse complement.
GCGCTTGGCGACCACGCCACTGTCGTCGGAAAGGGTCAGCATGATGCTGCCGTCCAGGCGTTCGATGCTCAGGTTGACCCGGTATTCCGGCGCGAAGGCGGCGCTGATCTGGTCGAATGGGTTGTTCATGGTCAAGGTCTGCAATGAATGACTGCAGAAATTGACCGGGCCTGGGCGGGGTTGGTTCAGCCCCGTTGATCGCGGCAAACGAAAACGCCCGGCGCAAGGCCGGGCGTTGTGTCAGTAGTTCAAGAAGCTTGATCAGGCGTCTGGGTCGCTTAGCTCCAGCACCCCGCGCTTGCTGCGCAGCTTGCCGTAGAAGTGTTCCAGCGCGTGGTTGAGCTTGCTGGCGGCGCCGTCTACCGCCTGGTCTAGCGACCCTGCAGTGTGGGTAACCGAAATTGGCGAGTGGCCTTTGGGGCGAGCCTCCATTTGGCAGCGTTTGTCATGGGTGCCAGGCTTGGCGCCGTTGTCGTCGCGCAAGTGGACTTCGATGCGGGTAAGGTCATCCTCGTAACGTTCGAGGTTGCTTTGCAGGGTGGTACGCACCCAATCGTTCAAGCGGACGTTGCCCTGGATCTGGTTGCTGCTGTTGACCTGGATTTGCATGACTTCAATCCTTATTCAGCTTTGCTCGCAGAAGGTGCCGCCAAGCCACTGAGGGCGTTGGTCTTTGTGCGCCTCTTGACTCTAAGGTCAGGCAAGTGGAGAACGAATTCAAGCCCCTATTTGAAAAATAATATGTATTTGGGGTTTTGCCGGGCGCGCCTCACGCACCCGGCAGTCGGTCAGAACGCCACCGACGTTTGCACGTACAAGGTGCGCGGCTCACCGACGTATTTGCCCTTGTTGTTATCGTCGAACGAGCGGGTGTAGTACTGGCGGTTGAACAGGTTCTTCACCCCCACGGCTACCTTCAGGTCCGACAGCTGCGGGCCAAAATCGTAGCCTGCGCGGGTGCTCACCAGCATGTAGCCGGGGATGCGCCCGGTGCTGCCGTCGGCGCTCTCGCTGCCAGTATTGGCGTTGTCGGCGTACTGGCTGCTCTGGAAGCTGCTGTCCAGGTCCAACTGCCATGGCCCGTCGCTGTAACCGACGCCCACCGTGCCTTTGTGGCGCGAGGAGAACGGCACCTGATTGCCTCTGTTCGGGCCATCTTCGCGGATAGTCGCATCCACAAAGGCGTAGCTTGCATGCACATCGAAGCCGCTCAGCGCCGGGCTCAGGCTGTCCAGGGCGTAACGCAGGCTGGTTTCGATGCCCTGGTGGCGCGTCTCGCCACGGGCGATGACACTGTCGTTGCTCTGGTTGCTTTCGTACTGGTTGTCGAAATTAATCAAAAACGCGCCGATCTCCGCTTGCAGGTCGCCATTGTCGTAGCGCGTGCCAACTTCCCAGGTGCGTGCCTTTTCCGGTTTTACTGCACCGCCAGTCACCCGGTTGGGCATCTGGCTGTACTGCACGCTGCCGAACGAGCCTTCGGTGTTGGCGTACAGGTTCCAGTTGTCGGTGAGGTGATACATCACGTTCAGCGCCGGCAGCGCAGTGTTGTAACTGCCCTGGTAGCGACGGCCGTTGAGTTCGTTGGTCTGCTCGGAGTCGATCATCTCGTAGCGCACGCCCGGGGTGATGGTCCAGCGGCCGATGTCGATGCGGTCATCCAGGTAGATGGCGTGGGCTTCGGTGTGGCCGCGGGTGTCGCGGTCGTTGCGGCTGTCGGTGGTGGGCAGCACGTTGGCGTTGGTGTTTTCGCGGTAGCGCAGTTCGTGGCCGGCCTCGTTGACGTAGCGGTAGCCGATGCCCAGTTCATGCCAGCTATCGCCCAGCGCCAGGCCCTGCGAGAAGCGCGTTTCGATGCCGCGCACCCAGTACTCGCGTGGCGACAGCGAGACGAACCCGACCTGTTCCAGGTAACCGCTGCGCAGGGTGTTGGTGTAGAAGCTGTTGACGCTGAACTGGCGGTCGTCCTGCTTGTAGTCGTAGCCGACGTTGAACAAGGTGCGGCGCCCCCAGAACTTGTCCTTCAGGCGCGTCGACTGGTACGGGTCGGCATCGTAGTCGGCGCTGCTGAGGCCGCCCGGCATCTGCGCTTCGCCTTCGTAATACTGCGCCATGGCGTGCAGGCTGTTGGCTTCATCGAGCTGCAGCTTGCCCTTGAGCATCAGGTCGTCGATTTGTGTGTCGCTGTGCTCGCGCCAGTCGCCGCCGCGCGTGCCCGAATACAACAGGGCGCCGCCCAGGCCGTTGTCGTTGGTGCCACCGACCAGCAGGTTGGCGCTGTTCTTGAACCCGTCGTGGCTCGACGAGGGGCTGATCTGGTTTTGCATCGCCGCCTTGAACGTCGCCTCTTCGGGGATGGCGCGGGTGACGAAGTTGACGATGCCGCCGACGTTCTGCGGCCCGTAGCGCACGGCGCCGCCGCCGCGCACCACGTCCACGGCATCCATGTTGCCCATGCTCAGCGGCGCCAGCGACAGTTGCGGCTGGCCGTAGGGGGCGAACGGCACCGGGATGCCGTCCATCAGCACGGTGGAGCGCGAGGCCAGGCGCGGGTTGAGGCCGCGAATGCCGAAGTTCAGCGCCAGGTCATGGCTGCCGGTGCCGCTGTTTTCTGGCGCGTTGACGCCGGGTATGCGGTTGAGCACTTCACGCGCCGTGGTGGCGCCGCTGCGTTCGAATGCCTCGCGGCGCACCACATCGCGGGCGCCGGGGTGTTCGAAGACGTTGTCCTGGCGGGCATCGGCCAGCCAGTCGCCGACCACGGTGGACGCGCCCAGTTCGACCGGCGCACCGGCTGCCGGGGTTGGCAGCGGTTGCAGGGTATAGGCGTTGTCAGCCTCCTGGCGTGCCTGCAAGCCGCTGCCGCGCAGCAGCGCATCCAGGCCTTGGGCGGTGTCGAAACGGCCTTCCAGGCCTGGGCTGCTCAAGCCTTGGGTCACGGCAGAGCCGAACGAGATCAGCGCGCCGCTCTGGCGGCCGAACTGGTTGAGGGCTTGCTCGAGGTTGCCGGGGGCGATGTGGTAGTCGCGGGTTTCGCCAGCCAGGGCGAAGGGGGCAACGAGCAACAGGGCGTAGGCCGGAGGGCGCAGGTACATGTGACGAAGGTCCTGTGAGAAGGGGTTCTGCCTTCTCTGTCACGCAAGGTTCGGAAAATGGCTCAGGGTTATGAAATTATTTTTTCGGCGGCGATCAACGCTCACCCGGTAGCCGCTTCGACCGACACCCAGTAGCGAGTAAACCTGCGCACCTTCACCGGCAGCGCCACTTCGAGCATGGCCAGAATCCGCTCGCTGTCGGCAAGCGGGTAGGACCCGGAAATGCGCAAGTCAGCCACCTGTTCACTGCACCCCAGTTGCCCCAGCCGATAGCGCGAAAGCTCGGCAATGAAGTCGCCCAGGCGCATCTGCGCCACCACCAGCATGCCGTCCACCCACGCAGCGCGGTTCGGGTCCAGCGGTGCGATGGCCTGCCAGCTGCCGGTGGCGAAGCGCGCCTGATGCCCCGCCAGCAGCGACTGCCCGGCCACCTGTGCACTGCCGCTGAAGACCGAGACCAGGCTGAACCCGTCGAACTGGCGCACGTTGACCCGGCCGCTCTGCACTTGCAGCTCGCCCTGGGCTGTTTGCAAACGCAATGGCCGTGGGTCGTTGGCCGCTTCGAGCAGCAGTTCGCCCTCTTTGAGTCGCACCAGCCGCTGCTGGCCGTCGAAGCGCACATCAGCTGCGCTGCGGGTGTTCAGGTGCAGCTGGCTGCCGTCGTCCAGGGCCAGGCGGCGGCGCTGCCCGACTGGGCTGCGGTAGTCCGCCATCAGCGCCGGCAACGGGTTGTGCTGCTGCAGGCCAAGGCCGGTGGCACTGGCCACTCCCACCAGCAACAGCGCCTTGAGCGCACGGCGCCGGGCCGGGGAGGGCGGGGCCTGCAAGGTGGCGTGCACCACCGGCGAAGCCACCCCGCGCAGGCGGCCATTGATCTGCTGAATGTGCGCCCAGGCGCGTTGGTGCTCGCTGTCGGCATGCAGCCAGTGTTCCAGCGCCTGTTGCTGGTCGAAGCTTTCGTCCTGGGATTCCAGCAGCCAGTGCACCGCCTGTTGCGCCACTTGGGGCGAAAATGGGGTGTTCACAGGGCGAAGTAGCAGCGCAGCGCTGCCTTGTGCAGGTAGCGCTTGACGGTGGCCAGCGAAATGCCCAGCTCGCGGGCGATCTCGCCCTGGCCCAAGCCATCGACCTGGGCCAGCAGGAAGGCCCGCTTGACCAGCGGCGCCAGGCCATCGAGCAGGCGGTCCAGCTCCAGCAGGGTTTCGAAGATCAGCGCTTTGTCTTCTTCGCTCGGCGCCACGTGCTCGGGCACCTGCGCCAGTGCCTCAAGGTAGGCACGCTCCAGCTCCTGGCGGCGAAAGTGGTTGCACAGCACGCGCTTGGCGACGGTGGTAAGGAACGCGCGTGGCTCGACCAGTTGCGGCGCTTCACGCGCTTGCAGCAGGCGCACATAGGTGTCCTGCGCCAGGTCTGCCGCGCTGTGCGGGCAGCCCAGGCGGCGCTTGAGCCAGCCGGTCAGCCAGCTGTGGTGCGCAAGGTAGAGGCCTTCAACGGTAGAGGTCAGGGCGCTGGACACCGAGGAAACTCCGGCGCCTGCTGGCGCAACTGGAAGTAAGAATTGTTCGCATTATATTCGTCGTCTCAGGCTGTCCGCTACCCCCGCGTTCATCGCCGGGCTTTGCTTATGAGAATTGAAATCATTATTATTGATGCCCCTTTACCCGGACCCCCGCGATGAACCGCAAAGCCGCCGGACTTCCCTTGAGCTATCGCCTGGCCGTGGCCTCGCGCTGCCTTGCCGCCTGTGGCGGTGGCTATGTGCTGGCCGCGCAGGTCAGTGTCAGCGGTGCGCTGCTGCTGCCCATGGCCCAGGTCGACGCTGCGCTGACCGGCATGCTGCTGTCGTTCGTGTTTCTGCTGCTGGCGTTCATCTGGTGCTTTGCCTGTAGCAATGCCTGGCGCGCCTGGGCCGGGGTGTTGCTGCCAAGCCTGGCGCTGGGGCTGGTCAACGGGCTGGTCTACTGGATGAAAACCCCATGAAAGAGGGCTTTCGCCAAGCCATGGCATGGCTGCACACCTGGACGGGCTTGATCTTCGGCTGGCTGCTGTTTGCCATCTTCCTCACCGGCACGCTTGCCTACTTCAAGGAAGAAATCAGCCACTGGGCCAAGCCTGAAGTGAATAGCCACCCGCTCGATGCCGAGCGCAGCCTGGCCATGGCCCAGCGCTACCTTGAGGCCAATGCCGGCACTTCCAGCAACTGGCTGATCCGCCTGCCCAGCGAGCGTGAACCGGCCCTTAGCGTCGGTTGGCGCGACCCTCAGGGGCAAGGCCGGCGCGGTTTTGTGCGTAAAGAGCTGGATGCTGCCAGCGGCGCCGAGGTGCAGGCCCGTGAAAGCCGGGGTGGCGACTTTTTCTACCGCTTCCATTTCGAGCTGCAGATGCCCTACCCGTGGGGCCGCTGGCTGGCCAGTTGCTGCGCGTTCGTCATGCTGCTGGGGCTGGTCACCGGCATCATTACCCACAAGAAAATCTTCAAAGAGTTCTTCACCTTCCGCCCCGGCAAGGGCCAGCGCTCCTGGCTTGATGGGCATAACGCCATCGGCGTGCTGGCGCTGCCGTTCCACCTGATGATCAGCTACAGCAGCCTGGTGATCTTCATGTACATGGTGATGCCGGCCGGCATCCTTGCCAGCTACGGCAACAGCGGCGGCTATTTCGATGAACTGTTTGGCCGTGACGAAGTGCCCGAGGCGGCTGGCGAGCGGGTGCCACTGGTGCCTTTGCCGCAGTTGTACGCCAAGGTCCAGCAGCAGGCCCCCGGCGCGCGCATGGGTTTCATCCAGGTGTACAACCCTGGTGATCGCAATGCGCGGGTGAGCCTGGCGCGCGCCGCAGCCGACAGCGTCGCCTACAAGCGCAGCGCCAACTGGACGTTCGACGGCACCAGTGGCGCGCTGCTGACCCAAGGCGCGCCGGAAAGCGCGGCGATGATGACCGCGTTCACTTTCGTCGGCCTGCACATGGGCAATTTTGCAGGCCCTGGGCTGCGTTGGTTGTACTTCGTGTTTGGCATTGCCGGCACGGCGGTGATCGGCACGGGCCTGGTGATGTGGCTGGGCAAGCGCCAGCTCAAGCATGCCAAGAGCGCGCACATGCCCGGTGAGTTGCGCCTGGTCGAGGTGCTCAACATCGCCAGCATGAGCGGCCTGTTGCTGGGTGTGGCGGCGTTCTTCTGGGCCAACCGGCTGCTGCCGCCTGCGCTCGAAGGCCGCGACGGCTGGGAAATCGACAGCTTCTTCACGCTGTGGGCGCTGGCTTTGCTGCATGCCGCGTTGCGCCCGGGCCGCCGAGCCTGGGGCGAGCAACTGGCGCTGGGCGCCTTGGCCTTTGGCCTGTTGCCGCTGCTCAATGCACTGACCACCGGGCAGGGCCTCAACCATTCGCTCGCCGTGGGCGACTGGGCCATGGCTGGGTTCGACCTTACGGCGCTGGGCACCGGTCTGTTCCTCGCCTGGGCGGCGGGCAAGATGCTGCGTGCACCCAAGGTGGTGGCCAAACGCGCCGCAAAAGGTGACAAGCGCACAGCCCTGGAGGCGCAGTGATGCTGGCCTTCGCCCTGATCGGTTTTGCCGGGTTTGCCAGCCTGTGCCTGGCCATGGAAAAACACTTCAACGAACTGCTCAAACGCAAGCCCACGGCCGTTCAGCGCAAGGCCCTGCGCGTGGCTGGCTGGGCGTTGCTGCTGGTGTCGCTGCTGCTGGCTGTGCAGGTGCGCGGGCTGGCGTTGGGGCTGGTGGAGTGGGTTGCGGTATTGATGGCCGGCGTCACCTTGTGGGTGTTCGGCCTGCCTTACCAGCCACGGCTGTTGCTCGCGGCGGCTGCGGCCAGCTGTGTACTCGGGCCGCTGCTGGCCGTGCTTGCGCTATGACAACATGAGCGACCCTTTGCACGACAGCGGCCGGGCGCGGTTTGTCGAGGTATTTACCGCCCAGCGCGCGCGCATGGAGGCGCTGGTCAACCGGCGCATCGGCTGCCGCGCCACTGCCTCGGATCTGGTGCAGGACTTGTTCCTGCGCTTTTGGCGGCGCCCCGACGTCAAGGTCGAAGCCCTCGATACCTACCTGTTGCGCAGCGCCAGCAACCTGGCCATCGACTACCTGCGCAGCGAAGGCGCGCGCGACCGGGTTACCGAAGGCCTGTTGCACCATGACGACGAACCCGCAGCGCAGGCACCCGAGCAGGCGCTGGAGGTCGACCACGACCTGCAGTGCATTGAGGCCGCCTTGCGCGCCTTGCCCGAACGCACCCAGCAGATCTTTTTGCTCAACCGCATCCATGGTTGCACCTATGGCGAAATCGCCAAGGCCATGCAGCTGTCCCAGAGCGCCGTAGAAAAGCATATGATGCGCGCCCTTGAAGCGTGCAAGGCCAGCGTCGCCGAACCCGCCCGCTCACCCCGCCTGCCTGGGAGCGCCCGTCGATGAGCCTGGAAACGCCGATCACCGCCGAACAGTCGCAAGCGGCGTTGCGCTGGCTGGGGCGCAATCGCCAGCAGCCGGGGCAGGCCGAAAGCGCGGCGTTCAAGCGTTGGCTGTTGCAGCACCCGGCCCATCGGCAGGCCTATGCCGAGGCCGAACAGCTGTGGCAGCAGACCCAAGCCCCGGCCGCCCGGCTGGCCGCCGAGCAGCAGGCCGATCTGCAGCATTACCTCGACGCCATGCGCCGCCCACCGCGCACCCGCCAGTGGCCGCGTATTGCGGTAGCGGCGTGCCTGGTACTGGGGCTTGGCAGCGCGGCAGGCTGGCAGCCGCAGTTCTGGCTGCAGGACCTGCGCGCCGATTACACCAGCGCCGAGCAGGTGCGCCAGGTGACCCTGGCCGATCAGTCGCAACTGACCCTGGATGCCGGCAGCGCGGTCGCTGTGGATTTCGACCACGGCGAGCGGCGCGTCACTTTGTTGCGCGGGGCTGTGTTCTTTCAGGTGAGTCACACCGGTGAGCCGTTCGTGGTGCAGGCCAATGCGGGTGAGGTGCGCGTGTTGGGTACCCAGTTCGAGGTGCGCGAGCACGGTGACGGCGCCCAGGTGACGGTGCGCAGCGGGCGGGTGGCGGTGACCCCGCACCCGGGCGCGCAAGCGGCGCTGCTGACGGCTGACCAGCAGGTGCGTTACGCAGCTGGTGTTGCAGGGCCGGTGGGCAAGGTCGACAGCGAAGGCCAATTGGCCTGGCGGCAAGGCTGGCTGAATTATTACCAGGTGCCCTTGGGGCAGGTGGTCGAAGACCTGCGGCGCTATTACCCGGGGCGCATTGTGTTGCTTGATGATGAGTTGGCACAGCGCACGGTCAGCGGCAGCTTCCCGGCGGGCGAACCGATGCAGGCCCTGGACTCGTTGGGCCAGGTGCTGGGTTTTTCCCGGCATACCCTGCTTGGCCGGTTGACCGTGCTGCGCTGAGCCAGCCTGCGGCTTTGTGTAGGAGCGGCCTTGTGTCGCGAAAGGGGCGCGCAGCGGCCCCAATATCTCGGCTTCATGCAAAATCGCCGGGGCCGCTACGCAGCCCTTTCGCGACACAAGGCCGCTCCTACAGGGCTACGTTGCTGGTGTCAGCCTGCAAAAAAATCAAAAAGCCGGTGAGGTATCCGCCAACGGCATCCGTGTAGTGAGTGAAAGTGCGATTCATTCGCAACCGATTACTCCCTTCTCAGGTCAGCGTCCATGAAGTTCACCCCGCGTTGCGTCCCGCTCTGGTTCGGCCTCAGCACTTTGTCCGTCCTGCCCATGGCGCCCCAGGCGCTGGCCGCGCAGCAGAGCCAAGCGTATGCCTTCGCCCAGCCGAGCCTGCCGCTGGCCCAGGCGCTCAATGCCTTCAGCCGTGCCACCGGGCAGAGCGTGGTGTACACCCTGGCACTGCCAGAGCAACAAGCACCGGCGCTCAACGGCTCGTTCAGCGCCGAGCAGGCGCTGCAACAATTGCTTGGCAATTCCGGCCTGACCTGGCGCCGCCTGGATGCGCGCACCTTGACCCTGGACGCCGCTGAAACCGGCGCAGCCCTCAACCTGCAGGCGATCAACATCACCTCGCAGCAGGATGAATACAGCTACCAGCCGCCCGCCACGGCGTCGATCATGCGCGGCCAGGGCCCGAGCCTGGAGATCCCACACGCCATCAACGTGGTGCCGGCCCAAGTGCTGCGCGACCAGGCCCCGCGCAACCTGGACGATGCGCTGTACAACGTCAGCGGCATCACCCAGGGCAACAACTTCGGCGGCACCGCTGACACCGTCATGAAGCGCGGTTTTGGTGACAACCGCGACGGCTCGATCATGCGCGACGGCATGCCGCTGGTGCAGGGCCGCTCGCTCAATGCCAGTGCCGAGCGGGTCGAAGTGCTCAAGGGCCCGGCCTCGCTGCTGTACGGCATCCAGGACCCAGGCGGGGTGATCAACGTGGTCAGCAAGCGCCCGCAACGCGAGCAGTACAACGCTGTTACCGTGCGCGGCTCGACCTACGGCAGTGGCAAGAACGGCAGCGGCGGCGGCCTGGACAGTACCGGCGCGCTGGGCGAGAGCAACCTGGCCTACCGGCTGATCGTCGACCACGAAGACGAAGACTACTGGCGCAACTACGGCACCCACCGCGAATCGCTGCTGGCGCCGTCGCTGGCCTGGCTCGGCGAGGACACCCAGGTGGTGCTGTCGTATGAGCACCGTGAGTTTCTCTACCCGTTCGACCGTGGCACCGCCTTTGGCAGCAACGGCCACCCGCTGAAGATCCCCGCTACCCGGCGCCTGGACGAGCCCTACAACGATATGGAAGGGCGCTCGGACCTGTACCGGCTGGAAGTCGACCACCAGCTCAGCGACAACTGGAAAGCCCACTTCGGCTACAGCGCCAACCGCGAAACCTACGATGCCAGCCAGGTGCGCGTCACGGCGGTCAACGAGAGGGCTGGCACGCTCACCCGCAACAGTGACGGCACCCACAACGCCATGAGCCGCAACCAGTTCGCGACATTCAGCCTGAACGGCAATGTCGAGTTGGCCGGCATGCGCCATGAGCTGATCGCTGGGGTCGACCATGAGGACCGCAAGGTGTTTCGCGGCGATTTGATCCGTGGTGCGCGCAATACCTCGTTCAGCTACCTGGACCCGGTTTATGGCCAGCAGGCTGAAGGCACCACCGTTAGCGCCACAGACAGCGACCAGACCGACAAGCTGCGCACCGACTCGCTGTTTGTGCAGGATGCCTGGCACCTGGATGACCACTGGATCGTGGTGGCCGGTGGGCGCTTCCAGCAGTATGACCAGTACGCCGGTCGTGGCCGCCCGTTCAGGGCCAACACCGATACCAGCGGGCAAACCTGGGTGCCGCATGCGGGCCTGGTGTATCAGGTGGATGACCAGCTGTCGTTCTATGGCAGCTACAGCGAGTCGTTCAAACCCAACTCGACCATTGCCCCGTTGAACCAGGCCAGCAGCGGGCCAGCCCGGCCGCTGACCCTGGACTCCGGTTTTGCCCCGGAGCAGGGCAAGGCGTGGGAGGTGGGCGCCAAGCTCGACATGCCCGGCGCCATCACCGGCACCTTGGCGCTGTTCGACATCACCAAGCGCAACGTGCTGGTGTCCAACAGCGACACGGCCACCGGCGGCATTCTGTACAGCGCGGCGGGCGAGGTGCGCTCACGCGGCGTGGAGCTGGACGTCAGCGGCCAGCTCAGCGAGCGCTGGAGCCTGCTGGGCGCTTATGCCTTCACCGACGCCGAAGTGACCGACGACCCTGACTACAAGGGTAACCGCCTGCAGAACGTCGCCCGCAACAGTGGCTCGGTTTCGGCGGTTTACGATTACGGCCGCGTGTTCGGCGGCGACCGCCTGCGCCTGGGCGCCGGCGCGTGCTATGTGGGCGAGCGGGCGGGCAATGCCAACAACGAGTTCGACCTACCGGCGTACACCGTGGCCGATGCCTTCGCCAGCTACGAGACCAAGCTGGACGACCACAAGGTGCGCTTGCAGTTGAACGTCAAGAACCTGTTCGACAAGGTGTATTACAGCTCGGCGGTGAACCGCTACTTCGTGGCCGTGGGTGATGCCCGGCAGGTGAGTCTGTCGAGTACTTTGGAGTTCTGATTGCCTCCTGATGGGTGTTCCCTTCATTGCAGGCTGTCGCTAGCTCCCACAGGGTCTGGGTCAACCCACAATATCGAGGCTGGACGCGGTCACTGTGGGAGATTCTATGGTTTCGGGCGAGTCGCTTTTGATTGTGTAGGAGCGGCCTTGTGTCGCGAAAGGGCTGCGAAGCAGCCCCAGCGATTCTGGTGGTTGCTCGATCCTGGGGGCTGCTTCGCAGCCCTTTCGCGACACAAGGCCGCTCCTACACTGACCGCGTAGACGGCATCGATATGGGATGGGCGAGCTCTGTGGGAGCTGGCGACAGCCTGCGATGAGAACAGGCTCAGCCTGCGAACGCCGCCCGGTATTCGCCAGGCGTGGCGCCCAGCGCCTGCCTGAACCGGTTGCTGAAATGGCTGGCGCTGGCAAAACCACACGCCAGCGCCACTTGCCCCAGCGCCATGTGGCCAACGCGCAGCAACTGGCAGGCGCGGTGCAGCCGACGCGCCAATACGTACTGGTGGGGCGGCAGGCCGAAGCTTGCGCGGAACATCCGCGCAAAGTGGTATTCGGACAGGTTGCAGCGCAGCGCCAACTCGCCCAGGGTCAGCGGCTGATCGAGGCTGGCCTCGATGTAGTCGACCAGTTGCCGGCGCTGGTGCGGCGCAAGCCCTCCCTTGACCCGCAGCCCTTCGCGCCGGCCTGTCTGGTGCAGCACCGCATGGTCGATGATCGCGTGGGCCAGGCTGTTGGTCAGTAGCCGCTCGCCGGGCTCGGCCCAGTTCAGCGCGACCAGTTGGCGAAAGCGCACGGCCTGCTGCGGGTCATCGAGAAAGGTCGCTTCATGCAACTGCATTTCCCGTGGCTCACGGTCCAGCAGGCGGGTACAGCCCAGGGCGAACTGCGCCTCGCCCACATACAAATGCGCCAGGCGGATCTCGCCGTTGACGATCCAGTTCGACTCATGCCCGGCCGGCATGATGCACAGCTTGTTGGGCGCGCCTTTGTCGGCAGGCTTTTGCCGGCGAAACGTGCCGGTACCGTCGGCGATGTAGCACGACAGCGTGTGGTGGCTGGGCGCCTGGTAGTCGCGAGCGTCGTTGCGGTTGCTCCACAACGCAGCCGCCAGCCCGTCGCCCAGTTGTGCGCTCAGTTCCAGCTGAGCGTGGGGGGAGGCGTGCATGGCGGTGAAGACTTGCAGGTGGTCGAATGCAGACATGGGCGGATCCTCTGCTGGCCATCCTACTGCGCCTGTGGCCAGGTGGCAGCAGGCAGCGGCGCAAAAGCGCAAGTTTGTGCAAGCGCGGGGGCGGTGCCGGGCAGAGACTGGATGCCTGCGATGGCCCTGGCTCATGGCAAACCTGCCTCCACACCCTGTGGGAGCGGGCTTGCCCCGCGACAGGGCCATAAGCCTGACCAAGGAAGCCTGCCATGAACCTGTCGTTGTACCTGCTCACTGTCCTGATCTGGGGCACCACCTGGATTGCCTTGAAGCTGCAACTGGGCGTGGTCGCCATCCCGGTATCGATCACCTACCGCTTCGCCCTGGCCGGCCTGATCCTGTTCGCCATCCTGCGGCTGACCCGGCGCCTGCAACCGATGAACCGGCGCGGCCACATGATCTGCCTGGCCCAAGGGTTGTGCCTGTTCTGCATCAACTTCATGTGCTTTCTCACCGCCAGCCAGTGGATTGCCAGCGGCCTGATCGCTGTGGTGTTTTCCACTGCCACGCTTTGGAATGCGCTGAATGCGCGGGTTTTCTTCGGCCAGAAAATTGCCGCCAATGTGCTCGGCGGCGGCGTGCTGGGCCTGCTCGGGCTCGGGCTGTTGTTCTGGCCCGAGCTCAGCCACCACAGCGCCAGCCGCGAGACGCTGTACGGCCTGGGCCTGGCACTGCTCGGCACGCTGTGCTTCTCGGCGGGCAACATGCTGTCGAGCATGCAACAGAAGGCCGGCCTCCGGCCGATGACCACCAATGCCTGGGGCATGGCCTACGGCGCGGCGATGCTGGGGCTGTACTGCCTGGTCAGCGGCATACCGTTCGACATGGAGTGGAACACCCGCTACGTGGGCTCGCTGCTGTACCTGGTGATTCCAGGCTCGGTGATCGGCTTTACCGCCTACCTGACCTTGGTCGGGCGCATGGGGCCGGAGCGTGCGGCGTACTGCACGGTGCTGTTCCCGCTGGTGGCGCTGAATGTGTCGGCCGTGGCGGAGGGGTATGTGTGGACGGCACCGGCGCTGCTGGGGCTGGTGGTGGTGATGGCTGGTAACGTGCTGGTGTTTCGCAAACCACGCGCCAGGGTAGCAATGCCCGCCCCGGCGCGTTGAAGCCGGCTCAGCCTTTCCACACCTGCGGGTTGACCAAGTCCTGTGGCCGCTCGCCCAGCAGGGCGGCGCGCAGGTTGTCCAGCGCCCGGTTGGCCATGGCTTCGCGGGTTTCGGCAGTGGCCGAGCCAAGGTGCGGCAGGGTCAGGGCGTTGGACAGCTTGAACAGCGGCGAATCGCTCAACGGCTCTTTTTCATAGACATCCAGGCCCGCACCGCGAAGGGTGCCGTTTTGCAGGGCCTCGATCAGCGCCGCCTCATCCACCACCGGGCCACGGGCGATGTTGATCAGGAATGCACTGGGCTTCATCAGCTTCAGTTCACGCGCGCCGATCAGCTTGCGCGTGGCGTCGGACAGCGGCACCACGATGCACACGAAGTCAGCCTCGGCCAACAGCTGGTCCAGGCTGCGGTACTGGGCGCCAAGCTCCTGTTCAAGGGCAGCCTTGCGGCTGTTGCCGGCGTACAGGATGTTCATGTTGAAACCGAAGCGGCCGCGGCGTGCCACGGCCGCGCCGATGTTGCCCAGGCCGACGATGCCCAGGGTCTTGCCGTGCACGTCGCTGCCAAAGTGCGCAGGGCCGACGGTGGCTTGCCACTGGCCAGCCTTGGTCCAGGCGTCCAGCTCGGCGGTGCGCCGCGCGCAACCCATGATCAGGGCAAAGCCCAGGTCGGCGGTGCTTTCGGTGAGCACGTCGGGGGTGTTGGTGAGGGCGATGCCGCGCTCGTTGAAGTAGTCCAGGTCGTAGTTGTCGTAGCCGACCGACACGCTGGACACCACCTCCAGCTTGCCCGCACCTTCCAGTTGCGCCCGGCCAAGCTTGCGGCCGACGCCGATCAGGCCGTGGGCGTGGGGCAGGGCTTCGTTGAACTGGGCGTTGATATCGCCCTGTTTCGGGTTGGGCAGAATGACGTTGAAGTCTTGCTGCAGGCGCTCGGCCATGGCCGGGGTGATACGGCTGAAGGCCAGGACGGTCTTTTTCATCGGGCTGCTTCTCTGCAAGGCGGGGAACGAAGTCGGGCAGAAAAGCGGGGCCGCTGTGCGGCCCTTTCGCGACACAAGGCCGCTCCTACAGGTGGCGCAGGACCTTGTAGGAGCGGCCTTATGTCGCGATGGAGGGCAAAGCCCTCCCGTGGCCCTGTCTGCCAGACGCTGGGGTCAATGCATAGCAACCTACCATTGTCCCCACCCCCAATGCAGCAGCTTTTTCAGTTGGCGATGTGCAGTTCGTGGGTCTTGAGGTCGGCTTCGTTGGCGGCAAGAATTTCCGGCAGCGAGTTGCGCAGGTATTCGACCCAGGTCTTGATCTTGGCATCCAGGTATTGCCGCGATGGGTAGATGGCGTACAGGTTCAGCTCCTGCAAGCGGTACTCCGGCAGAATCCGCACCAGGCTGCCATCGCGCAGCCCCTCGATGGCTGTGTAAATCGGCAGCACACCCACACCCATGCCGCTGCGGATCGCGGTCCTCATGGCGTCGGCCGAGTTCACCTGGAACGGCGAGTTGGTGATGTTGACCACCTCCTGGCCTTCCGGGCCGTCGAATAACCACTTTTCCAGCGGGATCACCGGGCTGACCATGCGCAGGCAGGCGTGCTTGAGCAGATCCGAGGGCTTTTGCGCAAAACCGTGGCGGGCCACGTAGGCGGGGGCGGCACAGACAATGCTGTAGGTGATGCCCAGGCGCTGCGAAACGAAGCCTGAGTCGGGCAGCTCGGTGGCCAGCACGATGGACACGTCGTAACCCTCTTCGAGCAGGTCGGGCACGCGGTTGGCCATGGTCAGGTCGAAGGTGACATCAGGGTGCGAGTCGCGGTAGCGGGTAATGGCATCGACCACGAAATGCTGGCCGACGCCGGTCATCGAATGCACCTTCAACTGCCCGGCGGGGCGGGCGTGGGCATCGCTGGCCTCGGCTTCGGCCTCCTCCACATAGGTGAGAATCTGCTCGCAGCGCATCAGGTAGCGCTTGCCTGCCTCGGTCAGCGCAATGCGCCGGGTGGTGCGGTTGAGCAGGCGGGTTTGCAAGTGGGCTTCCAGGTTGGAGACCGCTCGCGACACGTTCGCGGTGGTCGTATCCAGTTGCGCCGCGGCAGCGGTAAAGCTGCCGAGCTGGGCTACGCAACTGAAAGCACGCATGTTTTGCAGGGTGTCCATGGGTCACTCTCGGTTTAGAGGACAAAATTGTGACATGAAGTAACGCGATTGAACGTGCGACTAAAGCCGGATTATCGCTGTTTTGGTAACAAAGATTCGCAGGAATATACGCTTATCGCCAATCAAACCCGCCCCTAGAATTGCCTGGCCCCTTCACCTCTTCCTCGGGAAATCGCCGCTGTGCCGCGTCGCAACATCGGAGCGCTCCGGGCGCTCAGTGCCTGTGTTTTAAGTTTGACCTTGAGCGGCTGTATCGGAACCTGGGGGATTGCCCCGCAAAGTACGACAATCCAGGCCAACCAGCTGGCCACTGACCACGCCATCCGCGAAGCGGTCGGTGATGCCCACTGGCCCGTGCGTCAGTGGTGGCGCGCCTATGGCGATGCGCAACTGAATGACTGGCTGGCCCAGGCCCTGGCCGGCAGCCCGAGCCTGGCCATGGCCGCTGCACGGGTACGCCAGGCGCGGGCAATGGCGGGCGTGGTCGAATCGGCTGAGCAGTTGCAGGCCAACGGCGAGGCCACCCTCAAACGCCACAATTGGCCCGAGGATCAGTTCTACGGCCCTGGCGCGCTGTCCGGCGCCAACACCTGGGACAACAACGCGGCCATCGGTTTCAGCTACGCGCTTGACCTCTGGGGCCGCGAGCGCAACGCCAGCGAGCAGGCGTTGGACCAGGCCCACATGAGCGTCGCCGAGGCCCGCCAGGCGCAGCTTGAGCTTGAGAACAACGTGGTGCGCAGCTATATCCAGCTCAGCCTGCACTATGCCCGGCGCGATATCGTCAAGGCGCAGTTGGCCCAGCAGGAACAGATTGTCGCCTTGGCCAAGCGGCGCCTGGACGGCGGCATCGGCACGCATTTCGAAGTCAGCCAGGCCGAAGCGCCGCTGCCCGAAACCCATCGCCAACTCGACAGCCTCGACGAAGCGATTGCCCTGGCCCGCAATCAGCTCGCCGCCTTGGCCGGCAAAGGCCCGGGGGCGGGCAGCCAGTTGCAGCGCCCGGCCCTGGCGCTTGGCGCAGCGCTGGAACTACCTTCGAGCCTGCCCGCCGAACTGGTCGGCCAGCGCCCCGATGTGGTCGCCAGCCGCTGGCAGGTTGCTGCCCAGGCGCGCGGCATCGACGTCGCCCATGCCGGGTTCTTTCCTAACGTCGACCTGGTCGGCAGCCTGGGTTTCATGGCCACCGGCGGCGGCCCGCTGGAGTTTCTGACCGGGCGCAAATTCAACTACAACGCAGGCCCCGCCATCAGCTTGCCGATCTTCGATGGCGGCCGCCTGCGCGCACAACTGGGCAAGGCCGCCGCCGGGTATGACCTGGCAGTGGCGCACTACAACCAGACCGTTATCGGCGCGTTAAAGAACATTTCAGACCAGCTCATCCGCCGCGAGTCAATGAATGCACAGGCGCACTTTGCCGCCCAAAGCGTGGCCGCCGCGCAGAAAACCTACGACATCGCCACCGTGGCCTTCCAGCGCGGCCTTACCGACTACCTCAATGTGCTCCAGGCGCAGACGCTGCTGTTCCGCCAGCAGCAGGTGCAGCAGCAGGTGCAGGCGGCGCGGCTGATCGCCCACGCAGAGTTGGTAACTGCACTGGGCGGTGGCCTGCAGGCCGGCAGCGACGTGCCCGACCAGCAGCATCAGGAGGCGCCGCCAACCCCGCCGGCGCTGACCCTGCTCGACCGTACAGGCCACGCCCGATGAGCACCCTGAGCTTGCCGCTGCGTTGGCTGCACAGCCTGGAATGGCGCCGGGGCTTTTTTGCCTGGGCGCGCACCGACGGCGTGACCTGGGTGTATATCTTCAAGGTACTGGCGGCGGCCTTCATCACCCTGTGGCTGGCCATGCGCCTCGAGCTGCCGCAGCCGCGCACGGCAATGATCACCGTGTTCATCGTCATGCAGCCGCAAAGCGGCCATGTGTTCGCCAAGAGTTTCTATCGGGTGCTGGGCACCTTGGCAGGTTCGGCGATGATGGTTGCGCTGATTGCCATCTTCCCGCAGAACACCGAGCTGTTTTTGCCCAGCCTTGCGCTGTGGGTGGGGCTGTGTTCGGCCGGGGCCATGCGCTACCGCACCTTCCAGGCCTATGGCTTCGTGCTGGCCGGCTACACGGCAGCGATGATCGGCCTGCCGGTGTTGCAGCACCCCGACCAGGCCTTCATGGCCGCGGTGTGGCGGGTGCTGGAGATTGCCTTGGGGATTCTGGTGTCCACCTTTGTCAGCGCCGCGATCTTGCCGCAGTCGGCCAGCGCCGCCATGCGCAACGCCTTGTACCAGCGCTTTGGCACCTTTGCCGGGGTGGTGGTCGAGGCCCTGCGCGGCGACAGCCAGCGCGACCGTTTCGAAACCAGCAACCTGCGTTTTGTTGCCGAAGCGGTGGGCCTGGAAAGCCTGCGCAACGTCACCGCCTTCGAAGACCCGCACATGCGCCGGCGCTCCGGGCGGCTGGTGCGCATGAACAGCGAGTTCATGGCCATCACCACCCGCTTCAACGCCTTGCACCGGCTGCTTGAACGCCTGCGCGCGCGCGGGCCGGTGCAGATTGTCGGGGCCATCGAGCCGGGCCTTGCGACCTTGGCAGAGCTGCTCGAACCCTACGTTGGCCGCGCGCTCACCGATGCCGATGCGCTGCGCCTGACGTTGGAGCTGGGCAGTTACAAGGAAGGCTTGCAGGCCCAGGTACGCGGGCTGCGCGCCGACTACCTGCAAACCGGCCCGAGCGAGGCGGAGTTGCTCGATTTCCATACCGCCTTCGAGTTGCTGTACCGCTTCATCGACGAGATGTACAGCTACGCCGAAACCCACGCCTCGCTG
Source organism: Pseudomonas farsensis (assembly GCF_014268805.2). Classification (GTDB taxonomy): domain Bacteria; phylum Pseudomonadota; class Gammaproteobacteria; order Pseudomonadales; family Pseudomonadaceae; genus Aquipseudomonas; species Aquipseudomonas farsensis. The sequence continues at coordinate 116,389 of NZ_JABWRF020000001.1, read as the reverse complement.
GCCGCCCACAGCCACGCCCGCGAGCAGTGGGACGAGCCCTATGTGGCGCAGACCAGCTGGCTGGTGTCGCTGGCCGCAGGGCTTCGCGCCTCGGCGGTGCTGTTGCTGCTGGGCAGTTACTGGTTGCTCAGCGACTGGCCCAGCGGCGCCATGATGACCCTGATCGCGACCGTTACCGTGGGCCTGTCGGCGGCATCGCCCAACCCCAAGCGCATGGCCTTCCAGATGGCCTGCGGCACGGCAGTTGGGGCGTTTGTAGGCTTCTTCGAAACCTTTTTCGTGTTCCCCTGGATCGACGGTTTCCCGCTGCTGTGCATGGTGCTGGCGCCGGTGTTCACGCTGGGCGCGTTCCTGGCCTCGCGCCCGGCCTATGCCGGTTACGGGCTGGGGTTGCTGGTGTTCTTCGCCATCGGCTCGGTGCCGAACAACCTCACCGTGTATGACCCCTACGCGTTTATCAATGACTACATCGGCATGGTCATCGGCATGTTCGTCTGCGCCGCTGCCGGGGCGATCATTCTGCCGCCCAACAGCCGCTGGCTGTGGAGCCGCCTGGAGCAGGCGCTGCGCGAACAGGTGCTGTTCGCCATCAGTGGGCGCCTGCGCGGCCTCGGCTCGGCCTTCGAAAGCCGTACCCGCGACCTGCTGCACCAGGCATATGGCCTGGCTGCCGGGCAGCCGAAGGTGCAAAGCGAGCTGATGGGGTGGATGTTCACTGTGCTGGAAATCGGCCACGCGGTCATCGAGCTGCGCAAAGAGCAGGAGCGCGCGCCGGTGCACCCGGCCTATGCCCAGAGCCAGCCCTGGCGCCAGGCCATCCGCGTGATGGGGCGAGCGCTGGCGCGGCTGTTCCTGCAACCCAGCGCCAGTAACCACGAGCGCGCGCTGGTGGCGGTTGACCACGCTATCAGCCGCGTGCAGGCCACCGACGAGCCCTTCGCCCGGCACTTCGATACCTCGGTGCTGCGCCGGGTGCAGAGCTACCTGCACTTCATCCGCACCGCCCTGCTTGACCCGCAATCGCCCCTGGCTCCGGCCCAAGGACTGCACCATGCCCCGTGAAATCGCCTTCCATGGCGTGTACATGCCGACCATGACCTTGATGTTCCTGTTTGCCCTGGGCCTTGGCTGGGGGTTGGACCGGTTTATCGCAAGCCACGACGGCTATCGCTTCTTCTGGCACCCGGCGCTGCTGCGCCTGTGCCTGTTCGTCTGCCTGTTCGGCGCCTTGGCGCTGTCGCTCTACTGGTGAGAAACCTTCGATGAAAAAGTTCTTCAGCCTGATCGCCACCTTGCTGGTGCTGACCGCAGCCGTGGTGATTGGCCGGCAGTTGTGGCTGCACTATATGACCACCCCGTGGACCCGCGACGGGCGGGTGCGCGCCGATATCATCAACGTCGCCGCCGATGTGCCGGGCTATGTGGTGGAGGTGCCGGTCAAGGACAACCAGCGGGTCAAGAAGGGCGAGGTGCTGATCCGCATCGACCCCGAGCACTACCAACTGGCGGTGGAGCAGGCCAAGGCGCTGGTGGCCTCGCGCAAGGCCACTTGGGAGATGCGCAAGGTCAATGCGCGGCGCCGCGCCGACATGGACAACCTGGTCATTTCCAGGGAGAACCGCGATGACGCCAGCAACATCGCCAATTCGGCGCTCGCCGACTACCAGCACGCCCAGGCCGAGCTCGCCGCCGCCGAGCTGAACCTCAAGCGCACGCAGATCATCGCCACCGTCGATGGCTATGTCACCAACCTCAACGTGCACAAGGGCGACTACGCACGCACTGGCGAGGCGGTCATGGCGGTGGTGGATGAGCAGTCGTTCTGGGTGTATGGCTTCTTCGAAGAAACCAAGCTGCCCCATGTGCAGGTGGGCGATCAGGCCGAATTGCAGATGATGAGCGGCGAACGCCTGAGCGGCCACGTAGAGAGCATCGCGCGCGGCATCTACGACCGCGACAACCCGCAAAGCCGCGAGCTGATCGCCGACGTGAACCCGACGTTCAACTGGGTGCGGTTGGCGCAGCGGGTGCCGGTGCGCATTCATATCGACGAAGTGCCCGAGGGGTATCTGCTGGCCGCGGGCACCACCTGTACGGTGGTGGTGAAGCAAGGCGGGGAGTGACCGAGAATTCGCCTTCTTTCAATGTTCATTAAATGGTCTTTATATCGATCATTAAATGGTTTAATGGTCGTTTTGTAGATCATTTTGTTGCGATAATCCTTGCGTAGCCCATACTGGTGCAATGCCTGAGGAGAGTCCTGCATGTCAAAACGTACCTACTCGCCTATCACTCAGAGCGCTTTGCAGCTCTTTAGCCAACTCATCGCCCTCAAGCGTCGTGAAAGAGGGTTGACCCAGCAAAATCTCGCAGAGCGGCTCGGCGTGACTCGAGGCACGCTGCGCCGCCTGGAAGCAGGTGATCCAAAATGCGAGATCGGTCTTTTTTTTGAATTGGCCTACTTGCTCGGTATCCATTTGTTCGACGCGCCGGAGCGTTATCAAAGCCTGGCTATCAGCATTCAAGACAAGCTGGCAGTGCTGCCCACACGTGTGCAGAAAACCAGGCAAGAGGTAGACAATGACTTCTGACACGACGCCCTGCTTCGTTTGGGCCTGGCTGCCGGGTTCCAGTCTTCCAGTGGTAGCTGGGCGTTTGGTCCGGCAGGCTGATGACAGGTTCGGCTTTATCTACGGTCGCAGCTATTTGGCCAACCCCCGCGCGATAGCACTCAACTCTCTGGAACTGGGCCTGAGCTCCGAACTGATAGAGCCGCCAGACGGGATGAAGCTGGCGAGCGGTATTCGTGACGCATCGCCAGACGCCTGGGGGCGGCGCGTGATCATCAACCGGCTATACGGCAAGGCGGGTCTGGCGGCCTATGATCAGGATCTGGACGAGCAGACCTACATGCTTGAGTCTGGTTCGGATCGCATTGGCGCGTTGGATTTTCAGACTTCCGCCAGCCACTACGTTGCACGAAGCAATGACAACGCCACGCTTGAGGAATTGCTCAATGCGGCGAGTCTGGTTGAGCAAGGCATACCCCTTACCCCTGAACTGGATCAGGCGCTGCGGCATGGTTCATCCATTGGCGGGGCAAGGCCCAAAGCGCTTATCCAGGAGCATGAACGCAAGTACGTGGCAAAATTTTCTGCCTCCGGTGACACCATCAGTGTGGTGAAGTCCGAGTTCATCATGATGCGTCTTGCGCGGCTGTCAGGGCTGAATGCGGCACCGGTCAAGCTAGAAAAGGTATTGGGCAAGGATGTGCTGCTGATTGAGCGTTTCGACCGGGTCAAGCTCGACGATGGGTGGGCGCGTCGGCTCATGGTTTCTGCACTGACTCTGCAAGGGTTGGACGAGATGATGGCTCGTTACACCAGCTATGAGGCGTTGACCCATGTGATCCGCAGGGACTTTCACGATCCGCGCGTCGATCTGCGTGAACTGTTCGCAAGGCTGGTATTCAACGTGCTCTGTGGGAACACAGATGATCATGCGCGTAACCATGCGGCGTTTTTTGATGGACAGGCCTATAGCTTGACCCCTGCCTACGATATTTGCCCGCAGAGTCGTTCGGGGAACGTGGCAAGCCAAGGTATGTTGATTCTTGGGCAGGCCAATCAGAGCCAGATAGCGTTGTGCCTCAATGCTGCGCACTTGTTCTTGCTCGACCGAGTGCAGGCTCGTGAGATTGTCATCGGGCAACTGGAAAATATTGCATTGCACTGGTCAGCGATTTGCCTGGAGGCGTCCATAAGCAATGTCGACCAGAATGTGCTGGCCACCCGTCAGATGCTCAACCCCTTTGCCTTCGAAAACTTGCCGGATCAGGATATGGACATTGCCCGATTGGCAGAGCGTATACGCCCTCAGTTGCTGGCGACTGCGCTTGCTTGAGTGCCGGCAGATCAACGGGGATCGTCAGCAACACCCACCAAAACCGGTACCTGCACCCGGTCGATCACCTTGGCGCTGATCGACGGGTCGAGCAGCCGCCCAAGGCGTGACAGGTGGCGGTGGCCCATGATGATCAGCTCGCATTCGAGCGCCTGTGCCTTGTCGATGATCGCCTCGGCCGGTTGGCCTGTCGCCATGCAGCCGACGGCCTCGAAGCCTGCTTCGCGCAGGTTGGCGACGGCGAAGGCTACCGCGCGCTCGGCCAGTTGTTGTTCGTCGCAGGCGGCGGGGTACTCCTCCAGTTCCTGCTCGGTGTAGGCCTTGGGCTGGTGGTGCACGGCGAAGGTGCTGTCGATGGCCAGCAACACGTGCAGGCTGTGCTCGCCGGGGCGGCAGTAGCGTCGTGCAAGGTCTAGCAGGCTGGCCGAGGCGGGGGAGGCGTCGATGGCAATCAGGACGTGTGGCATGGGGGATCCTTGTTGGCAGTGGCGGCCTGTCGCGGGGCAAGCCCTCTTCCACAAAGTCCAGGCGCTCGCCAGCGTGGGAGCGGGCTTGCCCCGCGACAGGGCCGCTAAAGGCTGACCCATAACCAGCCCAAGATAAATGGCCCGCCACGCACGGCGGCATTGCGTCTGACGCAATCCGGCAACCTGCTACCATCGCGTTTCCCACAGTAGTCACGGAACACCCGCCATGCAACTCCCGGACATGAACCTGCTGGTCGCCCTCGATGCCCTGCTCGACGAAGGCAGTGTGGTGGGCGCAGCCCAGCGCATGAACCTGAGCCCGGCAGCCATGAGCCGCACCTTGGGGCGCATCCGCGATGCCATGGGCGACCCGATTCTGGTCCGCGCTGGCCGCGGCCTGGTGCCGACGCCACGGGCGCTGGCGCTGCGTGATCAGGTGCGGCTGCTGGTGGAGCAGGCTGGGCAGGTGTTTCGCAGCGGCGATGAGGTCGACCTGGCCAACCTCGACCGGGCGTTCAACATTCGCACCAATGACCTGTTCATTGCCCTGTATGGGGCGCGGCTGCTGCACATGATGCTTGCCGAAGCACCGAACACGGTGTTGCGCTTTGTGCCCGAGCATCAGGGTGATGACGACCTGGTGCTGCGCCATGGGCAGATCGACCTGGTGGTCAGCTCGAGCATCGAGCTTGGGCCTGAAATAAAGGTGCAGAGCCTGTTCGATACCTGGTTCGTTGGCTTGGCGCGGGCCGACCACCCGATCTTCGATGGGCCAATCACCCCCGAACGTTTTGCCAGGTACCCGCAGATCAGCGTGTCGCGGCGCGGGCGGGCCAATGGGCCGATCGATGTGGAGCTGGGCAACTACGGCGTGCACCGGCGGGTAGCGCTGATCACCCCGAGTTTTCATTCAGCGATGTTCTCGTTGCCGGAGTCGGACCTGATTCTGCCGATGCCGGCGAACATCCTCGGCAGCGTGGCCAAGTTCGGCCTGCCGCTGCGCGCGTTCGAGATCCCGGTGCCGCTGGAGAAGGTGCGGGTGATGCAGGCCTGGCATCCGCGCTTTGACAACGACCCCGCGCACCGATGGTTGCGCAGGACGTTGAAGGCTTGCTGTGGTAGCGAGACCTGAAGGGGCTGCTTTGCAGCCCATCGCAGCCCATCGCAGGCTATCGCCAGCTCCCACAGGTTCAAGGCAAGGCCCTGATATTGCGACTGTGCGCGGTCCCTGTGGGAGCTGGCGACAGCCTGCGATGAGGCGAGAACAGGACTGCCAATCAAATCCGTGGGAGCGGGCTTGCCCCGCGATCCAGGCGACGTCGATCCAAGGTGGATTGCGTCTGGCGCAACATAAACCTGCCAATAAGTCGCTTTCCGTCATCATTCAACCTTCTTAGACTTCCCCCAGCCGAAAATTTGTTGCTGGAGATGTCATCCCATGAGTTCCCTGACCACACCCTCTGCCGCGCCCGCTGCGCCTGTGCAGGCGGCGTTTGGCCTGCAGGTGGTGGTGGGGCTGTTCGGCGTGCTGCTGGCGGTGCTCTGCGCCGGCCTCAACGAGTCTGTGACCAAGATTTCGCTCAACGATATCCGTGGCGCGATGGGCATCGGCGCCGATGAGGGTGCCTGGCTGCTGGCCGCCTACAGCGCAGCCTCGGTCTCGGCCATGGCCTTTGCGCCGTGGTTGGCCACCACCTTTTCACTGCGCCGTTTCACCCTGTGCGCGGTGGCCCTGTTTGCCCTGCTTGGCCTGCTGCAACCCTTCGCCCCCAACCTGCACAGCCTGATGCTGCTGCGCGTGTTGCAGGGCTTCGCCTCCGGGGCCTTGCCGCCCATGCTGATGAGCGTGGCGCTGCGCTTTCTGCCGCCAGGCATCAAGATCTACGGCCTGGCCTGCTATGCCCTGACCGCTACCTTCGGGCCCAACCTCGGCACCCCGCTGGCCGGGTTGTGGACCGAGTACGTCGGCTGGCAGTGGGCGTTCTGGCAGATCATCCTGCCGTCGCTGCTGGCGATGCTTTGCGTCGCCTGGGGCCTGCCCCAGGACCCTCTGCGCCTGGAACGCTTCAAGCAGTTCGACTGGCGCGGCGTGCTGCTGGGCCTGCCGGCCATCAGTTGCACCGTGCTCGGCTTGTCGCTGGGCGACCGCTGGGGTTGGTTCGATTCGCCGCTGATCTGCTGGTTGCTGGGCGGCGGTGGGCTGTTGCTGGTGCTGTTTCTGTACAACGAATGGTCCGAACCGCTGCCGTTCTTCCAATTGCGCATGCTGTCGCGGCGCAACCTGAGCTTTGCCTTGCTGACCCTGGCCGGGGTACTGATCGTGCTGTCTGGCACGGCCAGCATTCCTTCGGCCTACCTGGCCCAGTTGCACGGCTATCGCCCGGCGCAGACCAGCCCCTTGATGATGCTGGTGGCCATGCCGCAGTTGCTCGCCCTGCCGCTGGCCGCTGCGCTGTGCAACATCCGCGCGGTGGACTGCCGCTGGGTGCTCGGCGTGGGCCTGGCCATGCTGGCGGCCTCGTGCGTTGGCAGCAGCCTGCTGACCTCCCAGTGGATTCGCGGCGACTTCTACCCGTTCTACCTGCTGCAAGTGTTCGGCCAGCCGATGGCAGTGCTGCCGCTGCTAATGCTCTCGACCAACGGCATGAGCCCCCAGGAAGGCCCGTTCGCCTCGGCCTGGTTCAACACGGTCAAGGGCCTGGCAGCGGTGATTGCCGGTGGCCTGATCGAGGCCGTTGGCACCTTGCGCCGGCATTTTCATTCCAGCCACCTGGTCGACAGCCTGGGCAATGCGCCGCTGCTGGATGACCACGCGGCGGGCCTGGCCAAGCGCATCCATGACCAAGCCCTGGTGCTGACCTCTGCCGACCTTTACCTGGTGATGGCGGGCATCGCCATTGCCCTGATCTGCCTGATTCCCTTCGTGCCCACCCGGGTCTACCCGCCCCGTGCGGTGGCCTGAGCCTGTGGATGAATTCGAGAAAAGCAAAATGACCCAGAAACGTAAAACCCTGTTTATCGGCGCGGTCCTCGCCGTCGCCGTGCTGGCCGCCATCGCCGGCCCCTGGCTGTTTGGCAGCGACCACCACCAGAGCACCAACGATGCCTATGTCAGCGCCGACTACACAGTGGTCGCGCCCAAGGTTGCGGGCTTTATCAAGGAGGTGCTGGTTGAGGATAACCAGCAGGTCAGCGCCGGCCAGTTGCTGGCCACCATCGATGCCCGCGACTACCAGGCCGCCCTCGATGCGGCCGAGGCGCAGTTGTTGGTGGCCAAGGCGCAGAGCCTGGATGCCCGCGCTACCTTGGATCGCCAGGCCGCGCTGATTGCCCAGGCGCAAGCGGCGGTGAACGCCGCGGCTGCTGAAGTGGCCTTTGCCGACCATGAAGTCGGGCGCTACAGCCGCCTGGCCGAGCAGGGCGCCGGCACCGTGCAGAACGCCCAGCAAGCGCGCAGCCGGGTCGACCAGGCCCGCGCCCGGCTGGCCAACACCCAGGCGGCGCTGCTGGCGGCGCGCAAGCAGGTGGATGTGCTCAGCGCCCAGGTTGCCAGCGCCGATGGCCAGCTCAAACGCGCGGAGGCCGGGCTTGAAAAGGCGCGCCTGGACGTGTCGTACACCCGCATCACCGCACCGGTGGATGGCATGGTCGGCGAGCGTGCCCTGCGCGTTGGTGCGTATGTAAACCCGGGGGCGCGGTTGCTCTCGGTGGTGCCATTGGCGCAGGCGTACATCGTTGGCAATTTCCAGGAAACCCAGCTGACCCATGTGCAGCCGGGGCAGCCGGTGAGCATCAGCGTCGATACGTTTGCGGGTGAAAAACTGCACGGCCATGTGCAGAGCATCGCCCCGGCCACCGGGGTGACGTTTGCGGCGGTGAAGCCTGACAACGCCACTGGCAACTTCACCAAGGTGGTGCAGCGTATTCCGGTGAAGATCGTCTTCGATGATGGGCAGCCGTTGCTTGAGCGCTTGCGGGTGGGTATGTCGGTGGAGGCGACCATAGACACCGGGGGGGATTTGGTGGATGGCAAAGAGGTGAGTGCGCGATGAGTGGGCTGCGGATGTGTGATCGTGCCGAGATTGCTGGGGCTGCGGCGCAGCCCTTTCGCGGCACAAGGCCGCTCCTGCAAGGGATCGCGGTCGCATGGGCTGCTCCCATACTGCTCGCCGGCTGCACCCTCGGCCCCGACTTCCAATCCCCTGCCAGCCAGGCCCCGCAAAACTGGGCCGCGCTACAAGCCCAGGCCGCGGCCAGCCAGCCGGTCGCCGAACCGTTGGAGCTGCGCTGGTGGGACGGCTTTCATGATGCCCAACTCAGCGCCCTGATCGAAAAGGTCGCCCAGCGCAACCTCGACCTGCAGATGGCCAGCGCGCGCCTGCTGCAAAGCCGCGCCATACGTGGCACGGTGGCCGCCGAGCAAGCGCCTTCGGTGGATGCCGACGCCGGCTACAGCCGCGCCCGCAACAGTGCCCAAGGCTTGAACGACCCGTCTGGCAACGCGGGCAAAAAGGCCTACAACCTGTGGCAGGGCGACCTGGTTGCCGGTTGGGAGCTGGACCTCTGGGGCCGCGTGCGGCGCCAGGTCGAGGCCGCCGATGCCAGTGTCGAGGTGGCCGAGAACGACCGCCGTGGCGTGCTGCTTGCGCTGCTTGCAGAGACCGCCGGTGATTACATCCAGTTGCGCGCCGTGCAGCATACGTTGCAGGTGACCGAGGACAACCTCAAGGTGGCCCGGCACAGCCTGAAACTGTCCGAAGACCGTCAGGCCGAAGGCGTCGCCACGCGTCTGGACGTTGCCCAGGCCAGCGCCCAGGTTGCTTCGATCGAAGCGCGGCTGCCCAGCCTTGAAGCCCGCCGCGACGACCTGATCAACGCGCTGAGCCTGCTGGCTGCCGAGCCACCGCGTAGTTTGCAGGGCCTGTTGCAGCCAGGCGGCGAGCTGCCGGCGCCGCAGCAGCGTTTTGCCATTGGCGTGCCGTCGGAGCTTGCACAGCGCCGGCCTGATATCCGCCAGGCCGAGGCGCGGTTGCATGCCGCAACGGCCAGTATCGGCGTGGCCAAGGCTGACTTCTACCCGAGCATTCGGCTGTCGGGCAGCGTCGGTTTTCAGGCCATGCAGCTGTCGGACTTCGGCGCCTGGGATTCGCGCCGCTTCGCCTTCGGCCCGCAACTGTCGCTGCCGCTTTTCGAAGGTGGGCGGCTCAAGGGCACCTTGCAACTGCGCGAGGCGCAGCAGCAGGAAGCGGCGCTGAATTACCGCAAGGTGGTGCTGGGGGCGTGGCATGAAATCGACGATGTATTGCGGTTGTACAACGCCAGCCAGCTGCGCCGCGACCACTTGGCCGAAGCCGTGCGGCAGAACCGTATCGCGCTTGAGACCGCGCAGCGCCGGTACGTGGAAGGGGCGGTGGATTTCCTCAACGTGCTGTCGGTGCAATCGGCGCTGCTGGCCAGCGAAGAGCAGTGGATCGACAGCTCGGCGGCTGTTTCTCAGGCCTTGGTTGGCCTGTACAAGGCACTCGGTGGTGGGTGGCAGGCCTTCGACAAGGCCTGAAATCATTCGATCACACTCAGTTGTAGGAGCGGCACAAGGCCGCTCCTACAATGGCCGCGTCGATTGTGGTTCGGGGGCTTGCCCCGCGGTGCCTCAGAGCGGGCGCAGCAGGCCGAAGCGTTTGCGCAATACCCCGTCCAGCACGCGCTGCGGCAGCAGCCTGGCAATCAGCGGTAGCGCCGTGCTGCCATTGCCAATACGCACCAGCGCCGGCACCGGCGACTTGCGCGTAGCGGCCAGCAGCCCTTGGGCGAAGACCGCGGCAGGCGTAGGCCGGTCCTGCGAGGCCCGCGCCCGAGCCTGTACCTGCTCACGCAGTGGCCACCACGGCGAATCGGTCGCCAGCACTTGCTCGGCCTGTTGCTGCGCATTGCTGGCAAACTGCGATTCAATCGCCCCTGGCTGTACTTCCATCACTCGGATGCCAAACGGCGCCAGCTCCAGGCGCAGGGCATCGCTCAGCCCGTGAACGGCAGCCTTGGACGCGCAATACGCCCCGGCGAACGGGGTCACCAGCACCCCCGACACGCTGCCGATGTTCACCACCAGCCCACGTGAACGGCGCAGGTGCCCGAACAGCGCGCGGGTGACGCCAACCACGGCGAACACGTTGGTTTCGAATTGCTGGCGCATGGCCTCGACGCCGCCATCGAGCAGCGGGCCCATGGCGCCGTAGCCGGCGTTGTTGATCAGGATGTCCAGTTGCGGCAGTTCCTCGGCCAGGCGGGCCAGGGCCTCGGCGTCGTTCACATCCAGTTGCCGGGCGGTGAAGCCTGCGGCGTTCAGTTGGTCGACATCCTGCGGCTTGCGGGCGGTGGCCCAGACCTGGTGGCCGGCATCGCGAAAGGCGTGGGCCAGGGCGCGGCCAATGCCGCTGGAACAACCGGTGATAAGAACGGTGGGCATTGGCTGGGCCTGTGTGGGTTGGTTGGAGGTGCTGTGGGCGATTCCATGGTTTCAAGCAAGTAGCTTTTGATCGTGTAGGAGCGGCCTTGTGTCGCGATGGGCTGCGAAGCGGCCCCAGGATTCGTGCCTCATGCAGAATAGCTGGGGCTGCTTCGCAGCCCATCGCGACACAAGGCCGCTCCTACCGGGGCCACGCCCGGACATCCGTGGGAGCTGGCTTGCCCCGCGACAGGGCCGAATCAGTTGGCAAATGTACCTTGCAGGTGCTCGGCACGAAACTCCAGCGTCTGCGCCCGATACCCCGAGCGTAGCGGCGGCAGCGGCAGGCAGTCGTGCCACTCGCTGCCCGCCTGCAGTTCGCCAGGCCCGCGGTAGCGCGGGGCATTGTAGGTGTTCTCGGCAAGGTTCACGGTGTCGCCCGGCGCATAGGCCGCGACCCGCCAGCGCAACTCGGTCAGTGGCACCTTGTTACCGTTTTTCATGCGTACCAGCAGCGCACGGTCGGCAGGGCATTGCTCGGGCGCATAACTCAGGCGAATATCCAGGCGCGCCAGTTGCGCCGCCTCGCGGCTGTCCTGCCAGGCCACCCCCAGCGCCACCAATCCCAGGCCGCACACCGCCGCCAGCGAGATCGGCAGGGCCTTGCCCGGATAGCGCAGCAGCAGGACCAGCCAGGTGAGGATGAGCAAAGCGCCGATGATCATGGTGATTCAGGCCTCGGTGAAGGGGGCTCTTCATCTTGGAGCCGCTAGGTTTTAGCTGCAAGCCACAAGAAAAAGCGGGGCAGTGTTGAATCGAAAACCTTCGACCCACCACTGCCCCGCTTTTTCTTGCAGCTTGCAGCTAGAACCTTGCAGCTGCTTTATTGCGCGATGGTTTTCACCGAAACGCCGCGCTCGACCGGCGTGGACGTACGCCCATAGACATCCTCGAAGCGCTCGATGTCATCCTCGCCCAGGTAGCTGCCGGACTGCACTTCGATGATCTCCAGCGGGATCTTGCCTGGGTTGCGCAGGCGGTGCACCGAAGCAATCGGAATGTAGGTGGACTGGTTTTCGGTCAGCAGGAACACGTTCTCGTCGCAGGTTACCTCGGCGGTGCCGGATACCACGATCCAGTGCTCGGCGCGGTGGTGGTGCATCTGCAGCGACAGCGCAGCACCGGGTTTTACCGTGATGTGCTTGACCTGGAAACGCCCGCCCATGTCCACCGAGTCGTACGAGCCCCACGGGCGGTACACCTCAAGGTGGTTCTGGGTTTCGCTGCGGCCCTGCTGGTCAAGGGTGTTGACCATCTGCTTGACGCCCTGAACCTTGTCTTTGTGGGCGATCATCATGGCGTCCTTGGTTTCGACCACCACGATGTTCTCAAGGCCGATCACCGACACCAGCTTGCCGTTGCCGTGGATCATGCAGTTGTGGCTGTCCTGCACCACCACATCACCCTTGGTGACGTTGCCGTTGTCGTCTTTTTCCTGCACTTCCCACAGCGACGACCAGCAGCCCACGTCGCTCCAGCCCGCCGACAGCGGCACCACGCAGGCGCGCTGGGTCTTTTCCATGACTGCGTAGTCGATGGAATTGTCCGGGCAGCAGGCGAAGGTGGCTTCGTCGATGCTCAGCACATCGGCCTCTTCATCGCTGCGCTCAAGGGCCAGCAGGCAGGTGTCGTAGATGTCCGGGTCGTGCTTTTTCAGCTCTTCGAGGAAGCGGCTGGCGCGGAACAGGAACATGCCGCTGTTCCAGAAGTAGCCGCCAGCGCGGACGAACTCGTTGGCACGCTTCTCGTCGGGTTTCTCGACGAACTGCGCAACCCGCGCCACGCCTTCAGGCAGCAGGGCGTCCTGGCTGGAGCGGATGTAGCCGTAGCCGGTCTCAGGCTTGGTCGCCGGCACCCCGAACAGCACCATCTCGCCGCGCTCGGCGGCCACGGTGGCCAGGGCCAGGGCGCGTTGCAGGGCCTTCTGGTCCTCGATCACGTGGTCGGCCGGCAGCACCAGCATCAGCTCGTCACGGCCTTCGTTGACCAGCTTCATGGCGGTCATCGCCACGGCGGGTGCGGTGTTGCGCCCGAACGGCTCCATCAGGATCGCCTGGGTGTCCAGGTTCAGCGCGGCCAGTTGTTCCTGGACGATGAACTTGTGGTCCTTGTTGCAGACCACGATCGGGCTGTCCATGCCTTCGAACACCAGGCGCTCGATGGTTTGCTGGAACAGCGTGTGCTCGCCGGTCAGGGCCAGGAACTGCTTGGGGAACTGTTTGCGCGACAAAGGCCACAGACGCGAACCGCTACCACCAGAAAGAATTACCGGGATCATCATGTTTCTCCAATAGTCGTTATGAGGCAGAGGGATCAGTTGCTAGCCACGGGGCGAGTTACCCACACCGGCGACAGGCTGTTGCCGGAACCGGTGACGTACAGCACGGCTGCTTCGCCGCGCTCCAGAGCGACGGGTTTGACGTCGCCGACTTTCTTGTCGCCTGCATACAGGGCAAGGTTGACCTTGACCGGATTGATTTCACGTTCGCCACGGCCCTTGGCCGCTACTGGCTTGACCACTTCGGTCTTGCCGTCGGCAGTCTTCAGGGTCAGTTGCTGGTCGCTCAGGTTCTGCACGCGTACCAGGGCTTTCTGCTTGTTCTTGAACGGCGGCTCTTCGATCAACTGCGGGGTGCCGCCGGCGTTGTTGACCAGGGTGTAGTACTTGTCCGAAGCCAGTTTCACCGGGACGCTCTTGCCGCCCACCTGGGCGGTGTAGTCGCCGCCTGGCAGGAAGCTGAAGTCGCTGCTGGACTGGGCGCCGACCTGTTTGATCTGGGTGTTGCCGACCGAGGCTGCGGTCGGGGCGCTGGTGGCGTTGTACAGGCGCACGAAGGTCGAGCCTTTCGGTGCGCTTGGGCCGTACAGGGCAGCATCGGCGCCGGCGAAGGCCTGCATCGAAGCCAGGGAAAGGCCGGCTGCGAGGGTGAGGGCTTTGGCAATGGTGGTTTTAGTAGTCATGTGCGTGTTCCTCTCTATCAGTGGTTCGTCCGGTTGGACGACAAGGCCAGGTTTTCTTCGGATTTTCGGGAGTTTTTCAGCTGCGCGATCCACTGCGGATCGAAGCTGCTGAGGTCGTTTTTCATCGGCAGATAGCGTTCGGGGAATTCCCACACCACAACCTGTGGCGGGGCGTTCTTGAAGGCATCGCTTTGCAGGTACTTGAGCATTGGCAGCAGCGGGCCGTGACCGTCCTCGGCGTAGTTGGCGACGTCGCTGTGCAGCGCCTGCTGCAGCGCGCCGAGGAAGTTCCAGTGCGGGTTGGCGCTGTAGCTGGTGCCCACCAGCGCCACCGGGATCTGCGTGTCGGCAAACAGGGCATCGCCGCCGCCCTGGCCTTCAGCATCGGCGGGCCGAGTGCTGCGCTGTTGCAGGTTGTCCGGGCTTGGCAGCAGGTTGCTGAACAGCGGGTCCAGGGGCAGGAAGTTGGTCAGGTCGCCTTTGTACGGCGCGCTGGCGCCGGCTTCGGTGATGAAGGTCTGCGGCTCGGCGTCGAGCAGTTGCTGGCGCTTGACCGTCTCGGCGACGGCCTGGGCCACCACCTCGGCGCCCAGCGGCGTCCAGTGCGTGTCGGTACGCAGGAACACCTGGCCACGGGCCTTGGCCTGTTCCAGCGGCGCCAGCAGGTCCGGGGCCAGCACGTTGGCCTGGCGTGCCTGGGCGTGGAAGCGGTTGAACAGGTCGTCGTGCAGGCTGGCCGGGGTTTCCTTGCCGATGTACTCGGCATACAGCCGCGCCTTGGCCGGCACGATCGCCAGCACCAGTTGCACGCCTTGGCGCTGCAAGGTGTCGCGGACACCGCGCACCAGTGCCAGGTTGTCCTGCATCTGTTGCTCGGCGTCGGCAGCGGGGTTGAACTCCTCGTCGGTGAACAGCCACTGCTCGCGGCCCAGCACCACGCCAGGGCGGCCTTCATTGAACAGCTTGTAGTCCAGCGCGGCCCAAAGGTTGGTGCCCAGGCGCTTGATCGGGAACTGCTCGTCGTAGTGGGTTTCGGCGGCCTTGGCCAGCTTGCCGTTGAGCACGGTCATCTGCTCGGTGCGGTTGAAGCTTTCCAGCCCGCCAAGCGACCATGCGCCCAGGCCAACCAGCAGGCCCATGAACGACAGCGAATAAGTGATACGAAGTGTCCGGTTCATGATCGGGGCCTCAGAACTGGAAGTAGAGGAACGGTGAGTAGCTCTGCGCCGAGAGCTTGAGCACCGAGGCGACGAACAGCAGCAGCACCAAGGCGCGGGTCATGACGCGGGTCCAGTCCATGCCGACCGAACCGTCGGCATTGACCTGCACCGGGGTACGCGGCGCCTGGGCCGGGGCTGCGTTGCGGTAGAAGTCGCGCAGGCCGAAGAACGCCAGGGTCAGGTAGGCAACCACCAAGGTGGCCACTTGCAGCCCGGTGAGCTGGGCGCGGTTGAGCTCGGACAGCTGCCACTCGCCGAAGCTGAACATGGCGCCGTACATGCGAGCGGCCACATGCAGGTTTTCGGCGCGGAAGATCACCCAGCCGACCACCACCAGCAGGAAGGTAAAGGCCCACTTCACAGGGTTGAAACGCTGCGGGTTGGTGTCCAGGCCCAGCGCTCGCTCGATTGCCAGCCACATGCCGTGCCAGGCGCCCCAGATGATGTAGGTGAAGTTGGCGCCGTGCCACAGCCCGCCCAGCAGCATGGTCAGGAACAGGTTGCGGTAGGTGTTGAAGGTGCCTTTGCGGTTGCCGCCCAGGGTGATGTACAGGTAGTCGCGCAGCCAGGTCGACAGGCTGATGTGCCAGCGGCGCCAGAACTCGGTGATCGACTGGCTGATGTAGGGCTGCTTGAAATTTTCCATGAAGCGGAAGCCCATCATCAGGCCCAGGCCGATGGCCATGTCGCTGTAGCCGGAGAAGTCGAAGTACAGCTGCGCGGTGTAGGCCAGCGCACCGAGCCAGGCGTCGCCGGTGGTTGGGTTTTCCAGGGCGAA
Source organism: Pseudomonas farsensis (assembly GCF_014268805.2). Lineage (GTDB taxonomy): Bacteria > Pseudomonadota > Gammaproteobacteria > Pseudomonadales > Pseudomonadaceae > Aquipseudomonas > Aquipseudomonas farsensis. Next base: position 100,558 of record NZ_JABWRF020000001.1, on the reverse strand, counting down.
GCAGTGGTCGGCAACCACCGCCAGGGTGTCGGCGATGAACACTTTCTTGATGAAACCCTGCATGAAGCGGGTGCAGCCTTCGGAGAACTTGTCCAGGGTGTGGGTGCGGTTGTTGAACTGGTCGACCAGGTCCTTGAAGCGCAGCACGGGGCCGGCGATCAGGTGCGGGAAGATTGCCACGAATGCTGCGAAGTCGATCAGGTTGCGCGTGGCCGGGGTATCACCGCGGTAGACGTCGATGATGTAGCTGATCGACTCGAAGATATAGAACGAGATACCGATCGGCAGCAGCACGTGGGTCAGGATGAACGGCTCAAGGCCGAACGAAGTCATGATCGCGTTGAGGCTGTCGACGCCAAAATTGGCGTACTTGAAGTAGCCCAGGATGCACAGGTCGACGCCAACGCCCAGCAGCAGCCAGCGCTGCGCGGGCTTGGTGCGTACGCCGGCGGCGCCCACCTTCAGGCCGATCCAGTAGTTCCACAGGGTGACGCCTGCGAATAGGGCGAGGAAGTCCACGCGCCACCAGGCGTAGAAAATGTAGCTGGCAACCAGCAGCAGCAGGTTGCGGTAGCGGTTTCCGCTTATGTAGTACAAGCCGAGGAAAACCGGCAGGAACAGGAACAGGAACACGTTGGACGAGAAGACCATCCCGGTTCTCCTAGTTATGCACAGCACCTGGGGCAAAGCGCCCCCCAAACCCCCCAGCCTGGACCGGGGAGCAACCTAATACCTTGTGGGAGCGGGCTTGCCCCGCGACGGCGTCGGCAATGCCGGGCGCCACTGGCCTTCAGGGCCTCGTCGCGGGGCAAGCCCGCTCCCACAAGGGTTTGCTATTTCTTGTGTTCTGCGTTCGGGTCGTAGACCCGCGTTACATCACCGCCCAGGCGGAAGCTGTTGAACGGCTGCATTTCATGCTTGCGCTCAAGGCTGTCGCCGACGCAGTGGTACAACGCGCACCACGGCTCGAGCCAGGCGTACTTGCTTTCCACTTTCAGGTCTTTCATGTCCTGCTTCTGGCCGGTGCGCTTGACGAAGTGGATGGGGTCGCGAGCGCCAGCCAGTACCCCTTCACCCAGGCGCTGCAGGGCAAAGTTGTTCTCGGCGCGCAGGTCCACGCCGTTGGCCTGGGCAAAGCTTGCGATCATCGAAAGCGGCGGCAGGGCGTAGTTGTGATAGGCCAGGGCGCGCTGGCGGCGCTTGAGTTCGTTGGGCAGGAAGCCCTGGTCGTCGATCTGGTTGGCGCCAACCTTGTATTCCTTCACGGCCCAGTCGAACAGGTCGCGGCGGTCGGTGGCGACGGCGGTGGCCATCACCGACCAGGCTGCCCAGTAGCTGTGGTTGTTGATTTTCTCGAGCGGCAGGTCGCTCCAGTCGCGCACGGTCTGCTCGGCCAGTTGCGCCAGCCAGCGTTCGATTTCCTGCGCTTGGGCCTGGTGCGCGGCCAGTGGCCGGGCGTTGGAGAACTTCAGGCGCAGCCACGAACCACTCATGCTGCCCAGCGCCCATTTGCGCATGGACTTGCCGGTGTGGTTGAAATCGGTGGACTCCAGCGCATCGGCGCGGGCCCAGGTATCGAGCCAAGTCAGCACGCAGTCGAGCTGCGCGGGGCGGCCGTCGCGCATGTACTGGCCGACCATCTTGCTGATGCCACGCTCAAGCGTGGTGATGTCGGCGGTGGAGTCATGGAAGGCTTTTTCCGACGCCACGTTGAGGGTGGCGCGGGCCTTGTCGGAGCCTTCGTACTTGCTGCGAAACTGCAGCGGGCCGGTGTAGGGCTTGGGCGGGGCTTCACAGGTGAAGTTGCCTTCGCCGGTCTTGGGCTTGTCGATCCCCGCGTAGTAGCCCTGTGGTGGCACTAGCGCTGCCTGCGCGGCCGAGCCGAACAGGGCCAGGGCGAGCAGGGTGGGGGCGGTCTTGCGGCTGAATGATGTCATTTTCGCCTCACTGGCCGGCGTGCGCGGTACGTTGCGCGGCGCTGGCAAAGTTGTTGCGTTTGCACAATTTGGCTTCGACTTTCTGGGTCCCGCTTTCCGGCCCTTGCACCTCCAGCGCCAGCAGGTTCTGGCCGGCCCAGTCTTCGTCTTCACGCATCTGGAACACAAAGCGGCCGTCGGTATCGGAGGTTTCGGGCTTCTCGATCTTGATGTCCTCGTGACGGCCGTTCAGGTACCACAGGGTGGCCTGCAGCACTTTCACCGAGGTGTCTTCGAACTTGATGTCGATCTGGTGATTGCGGTTGGTCAGGTCCTTGATCACGCCGTTCTTGCCGTTGACCAGCAGCGCGTTGGTGCCAGGCTTGAGGGTGGCGCTGGCGCTCATCTGTGCCGGGCGGTCGTCGCAACCGTCGTCCAGCAGGCCGAGGATCTGCCGCCAGATGGTTTCCTGGTCCAGGCGGTACAGGGGCGAGAACTCCCAGATCAGGATCTTCGGCGGGTTGCTGCGGAATTCTTCGCTGCCCAGGTACTGGATCATCGAGCCTTCGAGGCCGCCACCGGGGAAGGCGACGTTGAGTACGTCGGCGCCGATGTACTGCTCAAGAAAGCCCGAGAAGTTGTAGTTCTTGCCGCTGTGGCTGGTGCCCACCAGGGTGATCTGCGCGTTGCCGCTGTCGCCGAACAGGTCGTCGTCACCCGCTGCGCCCTTGGGCTCGGTGGCGAACTGGTCCATGTACTGCACCGCATAGCTGGTGTTGCACAGCTGGCCGGCGACGTTGTGCAGGGTGCCGGTCTTGCCCATGCGCCCGGATTTCTTGGTCTCGAATTCCTTGCGCGGGATGCCTTCGAAGGCCGGCATCTTGTGCACGGTGTCGGCGACGATCTTGGCGGCGCGCTCGGCGCCGTACGGCGTCCAGTGTTGGTCGCCACGGAAGTAGAAATCCTTGCCCTGGTCGGCGGCGGCCAGCTGCTCGTTGGTCAGCGGTGACAGGTCCGGCACGTTGTAGCCCATCTTGCTGAAGCGGGCGAGCATGGCTTGGTAGTTGTGCAGCGCCTTCTGGTAGTTGAAGGCCGCTTTCTCCTGCGGGTTGAGCATGTTGCGGTTCACCAGGCCTCGGGTCGGCTGGTACACCACCACCAGTTCCACGCCGCGTTTCTTGAACGCATCGTGCACCTGCTGCAGGCGCTTGTAGCCCATTGGCGTGGTGTCGAACTCGGTGCGCAGGTCTTCGCGGGTACGGAACAGCCAGTCGCCCTGGGCCTGCACCAGCGTGGTGAAGTTCTGCTGGTAGCGGGTGGTGTAGCGGCTGGCGTCATGGGCCTCGGGGCACAGTTGGCAGCACGGCTCGGCGCTGAAGGTCGGGGCCTGGACGTCTTCGGCGCGCACGCCCTGGCTGATGGCCAGCAGTGCGGCGGACAGGCCCAGCAATTTCATCAGATGTGGGGTCATGGTCTGGGCTTCCTTAGTCGATCATTTCGGTCTGGCGTTCGACCGGGTCGATCAGCACAGCCTTTTGCTGGCGCACCAGCAGGTCGAGGATTTCGTCCTGGCGGTCGCCAAGCACGCCGTTGAGGGTGATGCCGCTGGACTTGCGCGGCATCAGCATCGACACCTTGTACAGCTCCACCGACAGCGGCGAGTCGATCGACAACGGGCCGGAACCGTTGGCCGCAAGCTCGCCGCCCACCACGATCAGCGACACCTTGGCGTCGAACGGGTCCAGGGCGATGTCGCGGTCAGTGTCGGACAAATCCTTGATGTGCCCGTAGACACCCACCAAGCCATTGGCCATGGCGATGTTTTCGTACAGGCGAATGTTCACGCTGTTGCGCACGCGGATGCCGTGGCGGCGGTTGTTGATCAGCTTGTTGCCCCAGATCAGGTTGTCGCCGCTTTCGTACAAGGTGATGCCGTCGGTGTGGTTGCGGTAGATCTCGTTGTAGGCAATCAGGTTGTTGACGCTGTTGCGGTCGATCACCACGCCCGAGAGCTTGTTGTCATAGCTCTTGTTGTTGATGATCCAGCTGTCGTTGACCTCGCGCGAAATGATGATGCCGTGCTTTTTCTTGGTGCCGTGCACGGTGTTGCCGGCGATGATCAGGCGGTGCGAGCGGTCGTGCGGGTCGATGCCGTAGACGATGTTGTCGCGGTAGGTGTTGTCCTTGACCACGAAGTCGCTGGTTTCGTAGCAGTAGAAGCCGTACCACATGTCGCTGAACTCAGAGCCGATGATCCAGCCGGTGGGTTCCGGGCGGCCCATCTGCTTGGCCATGTTCGGGGTGTACTGCGAAATGCTCACACCGTACGACTTGGACTTGGAGTAGCCGAAGCTGGCCATCTTGCTGTTGACGATGTAGGTCTCGGTGCCGCCCCAGCTGAGCAGGAACGGGCGGAACTGGTCAGGCTTGCGGAAGGTGGCCGGGCCGTTGGCCTGCTCGCGCCAGCCGGTGACTTTGGTGTCGCGAACGAACAGCTTGCCGTCGTTGACGATGAACGCGCCGCCTTCTTCGGACAGGCGCAGTTCCTTGACCTTGCCGTCCACTTCCAGCACGCCTTTTGCGCCGACCACGATCGGCAGGCGCGCCAGGTAGACGCCCGGTGCGGTTTCACGCAGGTACTGGGCGGGCACTTTCTTGCTCAGTTCGACCAGGTCGACATGGCCGTCGTCGATGAAGATCGCCTGCGGAATGCCGTGTTGGCGGCGGACCCACTCGGCGCCCTTGTTGTCACCGCCAATGAACTCCTTGAGCGAATCTTCCTGCAGCATGCGGCGCACGCTGACCTTGCCCTTGTGGCGGCGGTCGATCTTCTGCTCCACGGCCTGGGCGGTGTAGCCGCTGAGGTCGGGCAGCTTGGGCGGGTCCAGATGCAGCGGCTCGATGGGAGCGCTGGCCACGGTGTAGGTCTTGGCCTGTTGCAGCTCTTTGGCGATCACCGCAGGCTCGGCTGCGGCGACCACGCTGCTGGCCAGCAGCAGGGCGCTGGCCAGAAGGCTGTGGCGAAGGTTCGGGTGCAGGTTCATATCGGTCCTCTCCCGGCCTTAGAAACGCCAGATCACGTCGACGAAGGCGCGGTGCATGTACGAGTCGGCTTCTTTGCCATAGGCATCGCCTGGCTTGAACACACCGGCGCGCAGGCGTACCAGCGCCGACGGCTCGTCGATCGACTGGCTCAGCGAAGCCGGCAGCAGGCCTTGCTTGAAGTACTTGGTGACCACTACGTCCATTTCCTGGCCGAGGTCTTTCTCGCCGTTGATCAGCGGACGGTTCACGCCGCCGTCATCGACCACGGCATTGATGCCGCTGGAGCCGATGTTCTGCTTGTCATCCACGCGCCAGAACTTGTGGTAGATGAAGCTTGCGTCGTAGTCGTCGCGCAGTTGCCAGCTGGCAAACAGCGTGGCGGCCTGCAGGTTGCCCAGCTCACCGCGGAATGCCTCGCCGAAGCGGTGCACGCGCGAGCGGGTGCCGGTGTAGTTGGAGCGGTTGCTCTCAAGGCCGGTCTGCTCGAAGTTGTTCGAACCGTCATCGCCGCCACCGCCGCTGCCACGGGCGTAGGCCGCGCCGACTTGCCACTGCGGGTCCAGGCGCAGGCGCACACCGAGGTCGGTGGCCCAGGCGTTGACGTCGCCGCTTTGCGTGTCGCGGGCGATCTGCTGGTTGCCCACGGTGTCGCTGCGCAGGCGGTCACGGTCGCCGGTCAGCCAGGTCACGCTGCCCCAGTAGTTGACGGTGTGGTCGTTGCGCCAGTTATAGGCGTCGCTGTTGGCCTCAAGGCCCAGCCAGGTGAGGTCGCCGGTGCGCGTCTTGTCCAGCGCATCGACGCTTTCGCCGGGGTTCTTCAGACTGCCGCTGTCATGGGTATGGTGGGCGCGCACGCCGACCCAGTGGCCAGGGGTCCACTGCGCCGCGACGTTGCCGTAGACGTGGGTGCGGTCCTTGTCTTGCGGGGCCAGCTCGGTCAGGTCGGTGCGGTACTCGCTGAAGCGCTGGGCCACGCCCAGGTCGGCCTTGAGCAGGGTGGTGTCGAAGGTCCAGTTCAGCGCTTCGATGTTGGTGTCGCGCCACATGCCGTCGTCGCTGCGCAGGCGTTGGCGGCCCAGGCGCAGTTGCTCGCCGGGGTAGGCGGTCAGGCCGCTGTAGCCGACCCAGAACTCGCGCATGGCCAGGTAGCTTTTGTCCTGCTCGCGGCCGTTGGCGGCGGTGTCGGTGGTGGTGCCGTCGTCGTTCTGGCGCAGGGTGTCGGTTTCGATGGTGTCGGTGGCGGTCACTGCCTGGCCCATGGCGAAGGCGCTCCAGTTGCCGCGCTCGCCGTACACCCACGGGCGCAGGTCCAGGCCCAGGCCGTTGACGTCGCCGCCAGGGCGGGTGCCCAGGTCGCGGTCGTCTTCGGATTGGCCGGTAATCTTCACGTCAAGGCCGAAGTTTTTTTGCGCAGTTTCAGCAGCCAGGGTCGGCATCGACCACAGCAGCGCGAAGCTCAGGCCAATGCCGGCTTTCACGAAGGGATTGAGCGTCATAGCGAGTCCTCGGCGTCTACGTCTTTTTCGTCGTCTTGCAGGGCCTCGAGTGCCAGGGTGCTGTTGGCGCCCTGGAACAGGCTGGCGCGGGCCTTTTGTTCCTGTGCCAGCAACTGCCGGGCCTGGCCGAGCTGGTCAGGCGTGAGCTGCTGGTCGAGCTGCTGGGCAAGTTCGGTGGACTGCGGCGTCGGGTTGGCCTGGGACAGCTGCGCGAATACCCAGGCGTTGGTTGGCGCCGGGCGAATGCCGTGGCCTTCGCTGAACAGCTGGGCGAGGGCGTAGTCGGCGCTGTTCTGCCCGCCACGGGCGGCAGCCAGCAGGTGGTCGACGGCTTTTTGCGGCTCGACCTTGCCCAGGTAGCCGCGGCGGTACAGCTGGCCGAGGTAGTAGTCGGCGCTGACTTCGCCGGCCTGGGCGGCGGCTTGCAGGTGCTGTTCGGCCTTGGGCGCATCGGCCGGCAGGGTGCGGCCTTCGTAGTACAGGCGGCCCAGCAGCAGTTCGGCGCGTGGCTGTTCGGCCTCGCGGCCCTTGTCGATGTAGGCCATCAGCTGGTCGGTGTCGCCCAGCTCCGGGAAGTCATACAGCAACTGCGCAAGGCTCACCCACGAGGCCGGGTTGGCCGGGGCGACTTTTTCCAGCAGCTCTTTAGCGGTTTTTTCGTCGGTCTGGCCAAGGCTGCGGTCGGCCAGTACGCGGGCGACGCTGTCGACCCGGCTGCCTGGCACGGTGCCACGGGCATAGGCCGATTCCAGCTGGCTGATCAGCGCTGCCTGCTGGTCGGGCTGGGCGCGCTTCTGGTAGACGGTGGCAAGCTCGACGTAGCAGATGTCGGTGCTGGCAAGCGCTGCCTTGCAGATGCTTTCGACTTCACCCAGGTGTTGGTCGTAGGTGCCCTGGGTGCGGTACAGCAGCACCTGGGCCAGGCCCGCTTCGGGGTTGCCGGCGGCGCGCCATTGGTCGATCTGCTGCTGCGCGTTGATGTTGGGGAAGCTCTGCGGGTATTGCAGGTAGAGCATCGCCAGTGGGATCAGCGTGTTGCTTTCACCCCGTTGCGCAGCCAGCTTGAGCAGCGTTTCGGCTTCTTCGCGCTCGGCCTGGGTGCTGTCGGGCTTGGCCACCAGCAGGCGGCCAAGGCGGGCCTGGGCGCGCGGCGAGGTGGCAGCGGCGGCGCGGTAGGTGGCCTCGGCTTCCTTCAGCTTGGCGGGGTCGCGGGTAGCCACTTTGATGTCGGCCAGGCCCACTTGCGCATCGCTGTAACCCAGGTCGGCCAGGGCCTTGTAGTTGCGCTCGGCAGTGGCGGTGTCGCCACGCTTGAGCGCCTCATTGGCCAGGCGCTGGTCTGGCAGGCCGGCACAGCCGGCCAGGGTGATGGCCAGGGCCAGCAGCGAAACCGCCCGTGGCAGCGGGCTTGGCCCGCGATTGCTGTTATTGGCGATCATCAATCGGTCCTCTTACAGCCCGCGGGCCACGGCCTTGTCGATCAGCCAATCCAGCGACGGGCCACGGTCGCTGTTGACCGAGACAGGGCGGCCGGCCAGTTCCGATGGCAGGCTCTCGTCAGGCTTGATCTGCACGCGGATGTCCGACGCCAGGTTGTCGGTGTCCAGGCTTTCGCTGCCGACGATGTGGCCGGTGCGCACGCTGTCTTCGCCCGCCACCTGGAAGTTGACGCGGGTGCCCGGTTTGACTTCATCGAACTGGCGGTAGCTGAAGCGTGCCTGCACGGTCGGGATGGTGGTGCGTGGCACCAGGGCGAACACTGGCTGGCCTTTGCTTGCGTACTGGCCATCATCGACGTACTGGCGCGAAACCACGCAGTCGCACGGGCTGGTGAGGGTGCCGGACAGTTGCTTGCCGAACAGTTCCTCAACCTTGGCCGGCTCCAGTTGCGCGTCGTCCAGGTGGCCTTTGAGCATGTCCAGCATGCTGGTGTTGAAGGTGGCCAGCGGCGCGCCTTTGGCGACGCTTGCGCCGTTTTCGACCAGGCTCTGCACGCTGCCGTCACGTGGCATGGTGACGTTGGTGGTTGGTACTGCCACCACACCGGCTTCGGCGTGGCTGACGAAGTACAGGCCGTACAGCGACTTGGCCACGAAACCGAATGCCAGCAGGCCGACCGCGAATACCCCGGCGGTGACGGTGACAGCGCGCAGGCGGCCGAAGGCGCTCAGGCCCGAGCCACTGTCGCGCTGCTTGCGTGCCTTGGTGAAGTTGTCGCGCTGCAGGGTGCTGAGCACGTCACCGACACTGATCAGCTCACCGGACAGGTGGGTGGTGATGATGTGGCGCAGGGTGGCGATGTCGCGCGGTTCGAGGTTCTGGAACTCGGCGCCGACACGGCCGGTTTGCGTGTTGCTGGTGCGCACCAGAATATCCACATCCATCGACAGGCCAAGGTTGTCGACCACGAACTGCAGGCGGCCGCGGATCACCTCGTTGGCCGGCAGCGGTTTGGGCGCGTGGAAGGACAGGCCGCCTGCGGACAGATCGTCGACCTTGACCTCGTGCGGCTCGTTGTTGCTGTCCCGGTAGCGCAGCTTGGCGGGGATACGAACCCGGGCGTGCTGGCGCTGCGCTTCGGACTCATGCACGACATTGACGTTCACGGCGGTATTCATGGCGATTTCGTTCCTGTTATCCGATCCGGGTTTGGCTCACACGACCATGAACAGCACGGCGACGAAGATGCTCGCGGCCGAGAAGGTCATAGTCCGCGAGGACCAGGTGTTGAACCATTGTTGAAAGCTTTCGAGGTCACGTTTCAGGGCAGTGGGCTGGCGGGTCCAGGACTGCTTGTCGAGGCGGAAGAACACGTAGATCTTCATCAGGGCGCCGACGATCTGGTTGTAATAGAGAATCAGCGGGTAGGCCGGCCCGATGCTGTGGCCAGAGCACAGCAGCATGATGGTGAGGATCAGGCGGGTGATGCCGATCCACAGCAGGTACACCAGCAAAAAGCCCATGCCGAACTTGAAGCTTGCGATCAGCGCCACGGTCAGGCCCAGCAGGCTGGTCCACATCGACACGCGCTGGTCGAACAAGACGATGCTGGTGAACAGCCCCAGGCGCTTGAGGCCCAGGCCCAGTGCGCGGGAGTTCTGCCGCAGGTTGTTGCCGTACCAGCGGTACATCAGCTTGCGGCTGGCCTTGATGAAGCTCTTCTCGGGCGGGTGCTCGACCGTGTTGATGGCGGCGTCCGGCACGTAGAAGGTGTCGTAGCCAAGGCGCATCAGGCTGAACCAGCTCGATTTGTCGTCGCCGGTGAGGAACTTGAAGCGGCCCAGGCGCCAGTGCATCAGCGAGTCGCTTTCGACATCGGCGATGAACTCGGGGTCGGTGACCACGGTTGCGCGGAACATCGACATGCGCCCGGTCATGGTCAGCACGCGTTTGCTCAGGGCCATCGAGCACATGTTGATGTGGCGCTGGGCGAAGCGCAGCTTGTGCCACTCGCTCATGATGTAGCCGCCACGCACTTCGCAGAATTCGTTGGTGGTCAGGCCACCGACATTGGGGTAGAGCTTGAACCACGGCACGGTCTTGCGCACCACGCCCGGGGCCAGCACGGTGTCGCCATCGATCACCGCAGCCACGGCGTTTTCATCGGGCATCATCCGCGAGATGGCGCGGAAGCCATACGCCAGGCCGTCGCGCTTGCCGGTACCGGCGATGCGCACGAAGTCAAGGGTGACGTGGTCCGGTGGGTTGTACTTGGCCCACAGGCTCTTGATCAGCAGTTCGTCGCTCATCTCGACCAGCGAGCAGACCACGGTGGTCGGGTAGCCGCAGTCGATGGCTTCGCGAATGACCGAGCTGTACACCTGCGCGGTGGTCAGCGCGTCGATGCGAAAGCTGGTGACCATCAGGAAGACATGCGAGGGGTCCGCGGCCTTGCCCAGCTTCTGCACTTTGCGGCGCAGGTAGGGGTAGACGATGTACAGAAAGATCATGCCGCGGATGAAATGGGTGGCGCCCATGGAATAGCGCCAGATGCCGACAGCGCCGACCAGGAAGATGAAGTGCTTCGACTGCGAGTCGAAGATGTCGCTGGGCAGGGCCAGGGCGATCAGCATGAGCAGGCTCATGTAGGCCAGCCATCCGGCGCAATGCAGCAGCACTGTCTGGAACCTTTGCATGTTCGGCATCCGTGAAGAATTCTTGGTGGGGAGGGCAGCGCGCCGAACGACGCGCCGCCCGACCGGGGTTACCAGCAGATGCCTTCGGTGCCGCTGGTGGCGCAGGTTGGCTTGGTCATGAAGCCAACCAGGTCGATCACCTGCTTGCCGGCCGGCGCCTGTTGGGCGAGGGCGCGGAACTGCTCGTCACGGTTGCCCAGGACGATGATGTCGGCCTCGCCTACCACCTGTTCGAAGTTGGAATTGAGCAGCGACGAGACGTGCGGGATCTTCGACTCGATGTACTCTTTGTTGGCGCCGTGAACGCGGGCGTACTCGACGTTCTGGTCATAGATGTTCAGCTCGTAGCCTTTGCCGATCAGGCGCTCGGCAAGCTCGACCAGCGGGCTTTCGCGCAGGTCGTCGGTGCCGGCCTTGAACGACAGGCCCAGCAGGGCGACCTTGCGTTTTTCGTGGCTTTCGATGATGTCGAAGGCGTTCTGGACCTGGGACTCGTTACTGCGCATCAGCGAGTCGAGCAGCGGCGCCTTGACGTCCAGGCTGGCTGCGCGGTAGGTCAGGGCGCGTACGTCCTTGGGCAGGCACGAGCCGCCGAAGGCGAAGCCTGGGCGCATGTAGTACTGCGACAGGTTGAGCACTTTGTCCTGGCAGACCACATCCATTACTTCGCGGCCATCGACGCCGACGGCCTTGGCGATGTTGCCGATTTCGTTGGCGAAGGTCACCTTGGTGGCGTGCCACACGTTGCAGGTGTACTTGATCATCTCGGCGACTTCGATGGGCTTGCGGATCACCGGGGCGTCGAGTTCTTCGTACAGGGCCTGGAGCACGTCGCCGCTGGCGCTGTCCAGTTCGCCGATGACGGTCATCGGTGGCTGGTCGTAGTCCTTGATCGCGGTGCTTTCACGCAGGAACTCAGGGTTGACCGCAACGCCGAAGTCGACGCCGGCTTTTTTGCCCGAGCAGTCTTCAAGGATTGGGATGACCACGTTCTTGACGGTGCCCGGCAGCACGGTGCTGCGCACCACGATGGTGTGGCGGCGGGTGGTGTCGCGCAGCACGTAGCCGATTTCGCGGCACACCGACTCGATGTACTCAAGGCCCAGGTCGCCGTTTTTCTTGCTTGGGGTACCGACGCAGATCATCGACACGTCACTGGCGCGGATGGCTTCGGCGAAGTCGGTGGTGCCACGCAGGCGGCCGTTGGCCAGGCCCTGTTGCAGCAGTTCTTCCAGGCCCGGTTCGACGATGGGCGACTTGCCCTGGTTGATCAGGTCGATCTTGGTGCGCGAGACGTCTACACCAATCACTTCGTGGCCACGTGCCGACAGGCAACCTGCACAGACTGCACCTACATAACCCAAACCAAAGATGCTGATACGCATCGCATTCACCTCGTGTGTTTATCTCGCCAGCCCTTGCTCGCAAGAGCCGACCGGGTAGATTAACCAGCAGTTTTCGGGCGCACGGTGCCATGGCGAATGCACACTTCACCGAGCGCAGACATGAATAAATCCGGAGCGCAAAACGTTATGCACTCAAAGTTGGCAGTCAAAGGCCGTTATTGAAAGGCGTGCCCTGAAATGCAGCCGTCTTTATTGCAGCTCGAACTTTGCGCGCTGCTGTGCTTGTTCTTTCAATTGGAAAAAACCTTTTGAAATCAACCACTAGGACGATTAGTAGGAACGCCTCTCTGCTTCGCAGGCAGGCCATTCGGGGTTTCCCGTTACGCCTGCCTTAGTTTCCGTTACGGGCAGTGGATGCCCGCCGGTTGTCATCTGTAAGTCATCTCTCACGTTGCACGCTTGAAACTCGTTACGGGTGCTATGAGCGATTGGTCGTAGAAGAAGTTCCTGACCCGATTCAGCTCAGATGAAAGATTTCTAAATATTTATTCAGCCTTCGATACTTTCACTTTGATAGCACGGCACGGTTTTGTCCCCGGCTGTAAAGGGTCAAAACGAGGCGGGGTAGTGGATTGCCATCATGTAAAAAAATTTTTCAGAAATCGTCAATTTTTGTACGAACGATCTGATGGCGCACCCCGAAAATAAACGTAATGTTTATTTTTTGACGCCAAGAAATTGGCTAAAGTAGTTGCGCCAGTGCGTTAATGAGCAGGTCTTGCACCCGTGTTGGGCGCACAGGCAATAACCGGGTCTCGGCATGTGCCGATCCCATGGGGTGCTCGGGTGAGCTTCGCACGATCGAGGGAACGACGTGGGAGTTCGGGTCATAAGCCCGGCCGCTTCATTCATGGACATGGAAAGCGTGAGTTACAAAAATGAAAAAAACAAAGATGAGTGGCGTGGTTGCGGCGTTTGCGTTGCTGGCAACCGGGCTGGCTGAGGCGGGGCCCAAAGTCAATGTGACGTTCAAGAACGTGGGGACGCAGACCGCCGTGCTCAAGATCGTGACATCGAACGAGAGCAGCACTTTCCAGATCGCCAGCCCTCCGCCGCTGCAAAAGGTTGATTCTGGAAGTTTTACTAACTTCGATGTTCAACGGGTCATCAGTCCCGACGTCAATAGCGCGCAGGTGCGCTACACGATGGGCAGTAAAACCTGCGCGTTCGGAACGATCTACCAGATGCGGGTACTGCCGGGAGGTATTACTCAACCCCAGTGGACCAAGACCGCGACGCCTAGTGGGGGCGCAACCTGCACAGCCACCATCACTCGAATGAACGCCGATTACTCGTGGGCGGTTGAGTTCACCATGAAGTAAGCACTCTGCCGACTGATGCAAGTTGAGCCTGCGCTTCGCAGCAGAATACCTCTCTGCTGCGAAGTGCACTTAAGCCATCCCCCAATAAATCGAGTGTGCAATGGAATCTATCCGAGCTGGCCGAATTGATACTTACCCTTCTGCGACGAGCGTCAGACGCTCCCCTGAAAACGCCACAACCCCTAGCACCGAGCCGGTGGCATTGCCTGCGCCGCAAGAACCAGAGCTTTCATCTTTAGCTAAACAACTTAGTGCTGCAGTTGATAGGGCCGCAGCCCGCGACGCCTCGCTTACACGCAAGGAGTTGGGGGCGCTTGGAGAGTCCCTTTGGGAAAAAATCGCCGGGCAGAGTTATTACTTCAGCAAGCAGTCGCATGACGATTTTGTGCCCGACACCGACGACCCAAGTTTGCTCGAAAGAGCTAAACAGGCGACGGCATTCGTTAATGGGAAAGGTGAAAATCCGTTCAAGTCGTTGGGCCGTGAAGAGTTGAGTGCCATTGTCTACGACCAAGCCGATGTGTTTACGGTTAACGAGCGTCATGCCGCATGGAAGGAGGTCAATAAGCGGGACAGTGAATGGACTCTGCAGATGACACAGAAAATGGATGCCGAACGCCAGCGCACGGGAGGCATTGATCGGGGAATTGGCGAAATTCTTGATTACTTGCACGCTCTTCCTCCCATAGAGGAAGCGCAGATCCTGGGTAATTACGACGTCAACCTCAGGATGCAACTCAGCGGGGCCGAAATCGACTGGCCCGAATTCAACACCTCACTGCTCGACCTGCTCGCCAACAACTGGGGGCACGCCGAAGAGGAGGTTGAACCCGACCCTACCGGCGAGCCCGACGCCAACCAGGGCAAGACTCTCGACTGATGCCGGACACCATCAGGTTCATAGACATCACCCGTCGCCACGGGGAGCAGACCATTCTGCCAGCGCGCAACGTTATTCATTTGGCGAAGGAAGCTGAGTGAGAAGTGGAGGAACTAATGATAGAAGGTATACACGGTGGTGGTTTCAGGAAGGCCTCGATAGTCTCTGCTAATGCAGGAACATCGCAAGGCACTGAAGTTGGCATCGTTGAAAACGAGCGGAGCGAGCAGCCACGCGAGCAACTATCAAGTTTGGCTAAACAAATTCAAGCGGCTGCGGAGCGCGCAGCAGAGCGTGATCGGATATTGTCGCGTGATCAACTAGCGACGTTGGCTAAAGATATTCTTGAGCGACTTTCTGGTGGTAGCTATTTATTGTCAAAGTCTGCTCATGACGGTTACCGGCCGTCAACGGACGACCCCGAGCTTCTGCTACGCGCCGAGCAGGCTACTGACTTTGCCAACGGTAAAGGCAGCAATCCGTTCTCGGGCCTTTCCCATGAACAATTGAGCTTTATTACCTACGACGAAGGCGGTGAATTCACCGTGAATGAGCGTCGTGCCGCGTTAATCGAGCTAGCCGACCGGCACGGAAAATGGACTCAGGCTGTAACTCAGAAACTCCATGCCGAACGCCAGCGCACGGGAGGCATTGATCAGGGAGTTGGCGAAATTCTTGATTACTTGCACGCTCTTCCTCCCATAGAGGAAGCGCAGATCCTGGGTAATTACGACGTCAACCTCAGGATGCAACTCAGCGGGGCCGAAATCGACTGGCCAGAATTCAACACCTCACTGCTCGACCTGCTCGCCAACAACTGGGGGCACGCCGAAGAGGAGGTTGAACCCGACCGGGTGCTGCGCAAGATAGATAACCCTTGTTAAAGGCGACGCGCAGTTAAGTTATCCCTTCTAGAAAACGAGTGTGCAATGGAATCTATTCGATCTGGCCATATCGATACGCCGCCGTCTGCCGCGAGCGTCAGACGTTCTCCTGAAAACGCCCCAACCCCTAGCACCGAGTCGGTGGCATTGCCTGCGCCGCAAGAACCAGAGCTTTCATCTTTAGCTAAACAACTCAGTGCTGCAGTTGATAGGGCCGCAGCCCGCGACGCCTCGCTGACGCGCAAGGAACTGGGGGCGCTTGCAGGGGCCCTTTGGGAAAAAATTGCCGGGCAAAGTTATTACTTCAGCAAACAATCTTATGACGAATTTGTGCCTGACACGAACGACCCGAGTTTGCTCGAAAGAGCCAAACAGGCAACCGCATTCGTTAATGGTAAAGGTGATAACCCTTTCAAGGCATTGGGCCGGGAAGAGTTGAGCGCCATCGTCTACGACCAAGCCGATGTCTTTACGGTCAACGAACGTCACGCCGCATGGAAGGAAATCAACATGCGGGAATGCCAATGGACTCGGGATATCTGCCAGAAACTTGATGCCGAGCGCCAGCTCACCGGTCGGATTGACAATGGGCAGCGCGAGATTCTGGCTTATTACCAGTCTCTCCCTCCTATCGAGGAGGCAAAGCTCATCGGCAGTTACAAAATCAATTCAAGTATTCAGGGCGCCGACTTTGAAATCGACTGGCCCGAATTCAATACCTCACTGCTCGACATGCTCGCCAACAACTGGGGGCACGCCGAAGAGGAGGTTGAACCCGACCGCACCGGCAAGCCCGACGCCAACCTGGGCAAGACCCCCGACTGATGCCGGACATCATCAGGTTGACAGACATCACCCGGCGCCACGGCGAGCAGACCATTCTGCATGCCGTCTCGCTGGCCATCCCTTGCGGGCAGACCTGCGCCATCGTCGGCCCGTCGGGGTCGGGCAAGAGCACGCTGCTGAACCTGATCGGCCTGCTCGACCAGCCTTGCACGGGCCAACTGCTGCTCGACGGCCAGGACATGACCCACGCCAGTGCCGCGCAGCGGGCGATCATGCGCAACCGGGCGTTGGGTTTCGTGTTCCAGAGCTACAACCTGTTGCCGCGCCTGTCGGCGCTGGACAATGTGGCGCTGCCCTTGAGCTACCGCGGCGTCGGCCTGCATGCGGCGCGGCGTGTTGCGCAAGGGCAGTTGGCTGCGGTCGGCCTGCAAGCGCGGGCGCGCCATTACCCGGCGCAGTTGTCCGGCGGCCAGCGTCAGCGCGTGGCCATCGCTCGGGCGCTGGTGACCGAGCCGCGTTTGCTGCTGGCCGACGAACCTACCGGCAACCTGGACCGCAGCACCGCCGATGACATCCTGCAACTGCTGCTGGCGCTCAACCACGAGCGCCGGTTGACCTTGGTGATGGTGACCCACGACCCGCAGATGGCCAGGCACATGCAGCGCTGCATTCAGGTCAGCGATGGGCGGGTGAGTGATGGGCATGCAGCCTGAACGCTATGGCCCAGGCCTGCGCATGCGCCTGGGCGAAAGCCTGGCTAGCTTGCACCAGCTCGGGCGGCGGGCGTGGCTGGCGTTGCTGGGTATCGCCATGGGCTGCGCGGCGGTGGTGGCGCTGCTCGATGTCGGGCACAGCGCGGCGCAGCA
The DNA here is from genome assembly GCF_014268805.2 of Pseudomonas farsensis. Classification (GTDB taxonomy): domain Bacteria; phylum Pseudomonadota; class Gammaproteobacteria; order Pseudomonadales; family Pseudomonadaceae; genus Aquipseudomonas; species Aquipseudomonas farsensis. The sequence continues at coordinate 83,821 of NZ_JABWRF020000001.1, read as the reverse complement.
TGCGCGGCAGGTGTTTCAGGGCATGGGCAGCGAGCTGATGGTCGCCAACTTGATGCCTGTTGCCGACGGCGGTGCCCGTGCGCCGGTGGCTACCGGCTTTGCCGCGGCCCCAGGCGCCGTGCGCGGGTTGGCGCCATTGGCCATGACCGTGGCCGATGCCCGACGCGGCGCTGCCAGCCAGTCGCTCATGGTGGCCGGCAGCACGCCGGCGCTGGCCGAGGTGCTGGGCTTGCAGGTGCAGCACGGGCGTTTGCTGGCTGCGCGGGATGCGGGCAGTACCCATGTGCTGCTCGGGGCCGGGGTTGCCAGCCAGTTGCAGGCTGGGGTCGGTGACCGTGTGCAACTGGGGCGCTACCTGTTCGAGGTGGTGGGCGTGCTGGCGCCGCGTGGCTACAACCCTATGGTGCCGCTGGCTGTGGATGATGCAGTGCTGATGCCGCTGGCGGGCCTGCGGCGGCTGTCGGCATCGAGCCAGATCAGCGTGGTGCTGGCCTTGGCGGCTGATGACACGCGCATGGCGGAGGCGGCTGCGGTGCTGCAGTTGTTCTTGCAGGTGCAGATGCCGGCCATGCAGGTCGAGGTGTTGCTGGCGCAGCAACTGCTCGATGGCATGGCGCGCCAGTCACGGCTGTTCACCGGGCTGCTCGCCGGGCTGGGGGGGATCGCCTTGCTGGTGGGCGGGGTGGGGGTGATGAACGTGATGCTGATGAACGTCAGCGAGCGCCGGCGCGAAATCGGCGTGCGTATGGCGTTGGGCGCACGGCCTGCCGATATCGCCTGGTTGTTCCTGCTCGAAGCGCTGCTTTTGGCCGCCGCTGGGGCGCTGCTGGGGGCTTTGCTCGGGGTGCTGGCGGCCTGGGGCTTTACCGCTGCTAGTGGTTGGCAGTTGCATTTGGACCCGCTGTCGATACCGCTAGGGGTGGGCAGTGCGTTGGCCAGTGGCGTGTTTTTTGGGTTGCAGCCGGTCTTGGCGGCAGCGCGTCTGCAACCGGTGGTGGCGTTGCGTGATGACTGAGCTGCGGGGGTTGCTGCTACTGCTGGTGTGCCCTGCATTGCTGGCCGGGCAAAGCCTTGCGCCGTCGCAGCCAAGCCAGGGGGCAGGGGTTTCAGCACGGGCCTACCGCGCCGCACAGGCGCCACAGGTCGAGCTGGCGCTGGCCGATGCGGTGGCCTTGGCGCTGCGCGACAACCGCGCTATCCGCAGCGCGTACCTGGAGCGGATTGCGCAGAAGTTCGAGCTGCGCGTGGCCGGTGACCGCTTCGCCCCGCAGTTGGCGCTGAAGGCGCGCTACCTGGGCAATCGCAACCGCCAGGACCGTTATCGACAAGCCGACCTCACCCCGGCAGCCAGCCTGCTGACCCCCTATGGCACCCGGCTCAGCCTCGACTGGGCCTATGGCCATACCCGTGCCGATGACGCCGGGCCGCGTTATCGCGACGGCGCCAACCTGCTGGTCATCCAGCCGCTGCTGCGCGGCGCAGGCCCGGCGATAGCGGGCGCGCCGTTGTTGCAGGCGCAACTGAGCGAGCAGGCCAACCGCTTGGCGCTCAAAGACACCGTGGCGCAGACCATCACCCAAACCATCGGCCTTTACCGCGAGCTGTTGCGGGCCCAGGAGCAGTTGCGTATCGCCACCGATGCCTTGCAGCGCTCGAACCAACTGGTGGAGGTCAACCGCTCGCTGATCGCCGCTGGGCGCATGCCGGCCTTCGATATCGTCCAGGCCCAGGCGCAGGTGGCCAGCCAGGAACTGGCGCTGGAGGACAGCCGCAACCGCTTGCATGCCAGCCGCCTGGCGTTGTTGCAGGCCCTGGCGCTAGACCTTGCTACGCCATTGCTGGCTACCGAGCGGCCGCAGGCGCAGCACGTGCAGGTAGATGTGGGGCAGGCCTTGCAGCAGGCCAAGGCTCTGCAACCGGGGTACCTCATGCAACTGATTGCCGAGCAGCAGGCCCACATCGGCGTGCGTCTGGCCCGCGATGAGCAGCGCTGGGACCTGTCGTTGCTGGCCGGTGCCAGCCAGGCCCGCGAGCGCCCCGGCAGCCAGCGCGACTGGGAGCAATACGTCGGGCTGGAGCTGGAAATCCCCATTGGCGACCTCAGCCGGCGCCAGGCACTGGTGCGCGCCGAGGTGTCGCTGGCGACCCAGCAGGAGCGCATGGCCGAGAGCCTGCAACAACTGCAACGCCAGGTGACCGATGGCGTGCGCGAAGCCGAGGTGCGCTGGCGGCAGTTGGAAATTGCCGGGCGGGCTTTGGCGCTGTCGCGGCGCAAGCTGGAAATCGAACAGGAAAAACTGGCCTTGGGGCGGTCGAGCAACTTTCAGGTGCTCAGCTTTGAAGGTGATCTGCGCGATGCCCAGAGCGTGCAGCTCGATGCCTTGATCGGCTACCTGAATGCCCAGGCCGAACTCGACCTGGCACTGGGCACCACGCTCGATAGCTGGGAGGTGGCGCTTAATGATTAGGTTGATTCAAGGTGTGCTGGCGGCGCTGCTGGCGGGGGCGATCCTGCTGCTGTGGCAGCCCTGGCAGGCGAGTGCCCCGGTTGCCAGCCAGGGCCACTGGCTGCGGGTGCAGCCGCAGTTGCTCGAACGGCGCCTGGGGGTGCTGGGGCGTATCCAGCCGGCGCAGCAGGTCACGCTGGCCGCCCCGTTCGAAGGCACTGTGCAGGTGCTTGCGGTGCGTGAGGGTGAGCAAGTGGCAGCGGGGCAGACACTGCTGGCGCTGGACACCGCGCAGTTGGATATCCAGCTGCGCGAAGCCGATGCCCAGCGGCTCAAGGCCAGCCGCGCGCTGCGCGAGTTGCAGGCTTGGCAGAGCGGCCCGGAGGTCACCCGCGCGCAGCGTGCGCTGACGGTTGCCAGGCGCACCTTGCAGCACAGCGAGGCGGCGCTGGCCGATACCCGGCGGTTGCTGGCGCGCGGCATCGTGGCCCGGCAGGAGCTCGATACCCTGGAGCAGCAGGTGAGTGCCCAGCGCCTGGAACTGGTCAGTGCCGCAGACGAACTGCAACAGACCAAAACCCGTGGCCAAGGCGAGTACCTGCACATCGCCGGTATGGAGCTGAGCAATGCCCAGGCGCGCTACGACGCGCTTGCCGCGTTGCGCGCACAGCGTGTGGTCAAGGCGCCCTTTGCGGGCCTGGTAACGCGGGCGGCGGCAGAAACCGAAGGCCAGCAGCGCCTGGTCCAGGCCGGCCAGTTGGTGAGCCAGGGCATGCCCTTGCTGGGCCTGGTGGAGCTGGGCCGTTTGCAGGTGCTGGCGGCAGTGGAACAGGGCGATCTGGGCAAGGTGCGCGAGGGGATGGCGGTGCAGGTGACCGGTGACGGGTTCCCTGGGCAGTTGCTGCAAGGCACGGTGCAATCGCTGGGGTTGCAGGCGCGTGATGATGAAGGGCAGGGCGCGTGGTTCGATGTGCGTGTGCAGTTGGCCATCCAGCCGGACCCTTTGGCGTTGGGGGTGCGCCTGGGTATGAGTGCGCAGGTGACGGTGCTGTTGTATCGCAAGGAACAGGGGATGGCGGTGCCGGAGCAAGCGCTGCGCAGTGGGCCAGATGGGCGCCAGTATGTGCTGTATCGGGCAGGCCCAGGGCACGTGGAAAGCCAGGTGGCAGTGGTGGTTGGAGAGGTGCTGGTGCAGGGGGTTGAAGTCGAGGGGCTGCAGGCGGGGGAGGTGCTGTTGCCGTGAGGCCATCCGCAAGCGCAAGCCTGTGGGGGCCTCATCGCAGGCTATCGCCAGCTCCCACAGAGGCCATGTTCAACTGCAACATTACTGGTTGGACCCAATCCTGTGGGAAATAATAGAGCGTTGTGGCGAGCGGGCTTGTCCCGCGTTGGGCTGCGCAGCAGCCCCTTGGGTTTTCAGGGCTGCTGCGCAGCCCAACGCGGGACAAGCCCGCTCGCCACGAAGGAGCTCGCCACAAGGAGATAAGTCTGGCGGGAACAGGTTTGTACAAAACCATAGAATCTCCCACAAGGTCTGGGTCAACCCACAATATCACGGCTGTGCCCGGTCCCTGTGGGAGCTGGCGCCAGCCTGCGATGAGGCCCTTACAGGCTGATCTCAGTCTTGGGCATGATCGCGCAGAAACACCAGATGGTCTGGCTTGGACTGCTCGGCGCTGTAGTAGTAGCCCTGCACATCGAAGCCCTTCAACTGTTCAGGGTCGTTGATGCGCTGCTCGATCACGAAGCGGGTCATCATGCCGCGGGCTTTCTTGGCATAGAAGCTGATGATCTTGTACTGGCCGTTTTTCCAATCCTTGAAATCGACGTCGATCACCCGCGCATTCAAGGCGGATTTCTTCACCGCGCTGAAATACTCGTTGCTGGCCAGGTTCAGCAACAGGTCATCACCCTGCTCGGCCAGGGCCTGGTTCAGCCACTCGCTGATGCGCGTGCCCCAGAATGCGTACAAGTCTTTGCCACGGGCGTTGGCCAGTTTGGTGCCCATTTCCAGGCGGTACGGCTGCATCAGGTCCAGCGGGCGCAGCAGGCCATACAGGCCGGACAACATGCGCAGGTGATCCTGGGCGTAGCTGAAATCGTCCTCGCTCAGGGTGTTTGCGTCGAGCCCTGTGTACACATCGCCCTTGAACGCCAGCAATGCCTGCTTGGCGTTGGCCGGTGTGAAGTCGGGCGTCCAGCTGCCAAAGCGGGCGGCGTTCAGGCCTGCGAGCTTGTCCGACAGGTGCATCAGTTCGGCGATCTGCGCCGGGGCCAGCTCGCGCAGTTGCTCGATCAGCACCTGGGAATCGTCCAGATACTGCGGCAGCGTATGGCGTTGGGTGGCCGGCGGGGTGTCGTAGTCGAGGGTCTTGGCGGGGGAAATCACCGTCAGCATCGGGTCGGCTCCTGGAATCGTCGGGCAATTCTACGGGGCGAGCCTTGGAACGCCAAACTATGGCGACGATAGTCACCGACCATCAGCCACTGGCGCGCTATAGTGCGCGCCATGCCTACACAGGGAGAATGCCCATCGTGCGTATCGCTTTTGCCATGCTGGCCGGGCTGCTCAGCCTCGGCGCGCAGGCCGCTCCGGCGGATTTCGTCAGCTTCGACCGTAAGCTCTGGCCCGAGCAGGTCGACAGCCCGGCGCTGTTCGATGTGGCGTCGCGGGCCGAGATCCTGTCGTTTGGCCGTGTGTTGCACGAAAGCGAGATGCTCGATGAACACGCCCTGACCCAGCGCCTGGGCCTGCGCCAGGTCAACCTGGCGGTGGTGCGTGCAGTGCGCGCGCGCATGTGGCAGCGCTTGTGGAGCAGCTACCAGCAGGCCCAGCGCAGTTGCGAGCAGGATGCCTCGTTTTGCTACCCGGTGGAGTCGATGGCCGATCTGCGCACCCAGGCTGCAACCTTCGCCGCCGATGTGGGCACCTTTTATAGCGGTTGGGTCGAGCCCAGCCATCAGTTCCACAGCCGCTACCTCGATGAACAACTGCGCAAGGCGGCGCTGTTCCCGCAGACCACCAGCGAGGTCGAAAAGCTCTCCAGCCGCGAGCGCAGCGGTGAGGAACTCAATGACCGGATGTTTCTGCTGACGTTCGTTGGCGGGCCGACGCCTGCCGGTGGTAGTTCCGATGCGTTGGCCGAGTTTCTGCGCCGGCAGAAGCTCGATGGCATTTTCTTCGTGCTCGGCAACCGCCTGCAGCAGCGCCGTGATGCAGGGCCTGTGGCCAGGTTGTATGCCGGGCAGTGCGTGGGCATCCAGGGCTGGGAGTATCGCTCCCATGCGCAGTGGCAGGGGTGGGAAGACTCGCTGCGGCGCAGCCAGGCGCGCGTGCAGGCCGACCTGCCCGAGCAGTACGTCCCGCTGTTCCGCCCGCCCTATGGCCAGCGGCGCAGTGATGGCGAGGGCTTCATGGCCAGCCAGCATCTGCGGGTGTCGTTGTGGGATATCGATGCCCAGGATGACGGCCCGTTGACCGCCGAGGCCTCGGCGCAGCGGGTGTTGACCCTGATGTTGCTGTGGCGCAAAGGCGTGATCCAGTTCCACGACAGCCTGCCCAAGGCCCAGCCAGCGCTGGAGTGGCTGCTGCAGAGCACGGCGCAGAGCGGGATCGGCTGGGAAGGGTGCCGGGAGTATGGCGTGCGGTAGGCGCGTTGCGATGAGGCGGGCAGGTGTATTCGCTATTACCTGACCTATGACTCTAGTCCCGTCCAGCCCACCCGCCAAGCCCTGTTCGTCATTTGGAAAAATAAACTTCATCGCAGCGTAAAAAGACTTTTTCCGGTCATGGTTTTTGCGGTATCAAGGAATCAGACAGCCGAACCCTGCAGCACAGGTGGCGTCATCCAGGCCCTCCTGCCAGGTGCGCTCCCCGCCCGCAACGACACGGATACGGGGAGATCGGCGGTCACTCTGCGGCGCAGTAGTACGCGCCGTGTCGCTACCAGATAAGGTGACAGAGTATGGATGACCAAGGACGCACCACTTCCTCCACACAGCCAATCCTGTATGTGCTCGATACCAACGTCCTGATTCACGACCCCAACGCCCTGCTCAACTTCGAGGAGCACCACGTCGCCATACCGATGACGGTGCTGGAGGAACTCGACAAGCTCAAGACTGGCAAACACACCATCGCCGCCGATTGCCGCCAGGCCATCCGCCTGATCGACCAGACCCTCGGTGACGCCTCGCCCAGCGCTGTCGAAATCGGCGTGCCTATCCAGCGTGGCAAGAGCGGGCCGAAGGGCTTTCTGTCCATCCTCATGAGCACGCGAAACGAACCCAATCGCCTGCTCCCCGAGAACCTCGCCGACAACATCATCATCAACCAACTGCTCGACCTGCGCACCAAACGCCCGGACCTCGACGTGGTGCTGGTGACCAAAGACATCAACATGCGCCTGAAGGCGCGCGCCTGCGGCATCGCCGCCGAGGACTACAGTACCGACCAGTTGGTCGACGACGTGTCGTTGCTGTCCAAGGGCTACCACTCGGTCACCGGGTCCTTCTGGGACCGCGTCAACAAGGTCGACACCCGCCAGGAACGGGGCCGCACCTGGCATCGCGTGCAGATGATCGAGAACCTGCCCTCGGTGCACATCAACGAGTTCATCATTGACGAGCAAGGCTTCGTAGGCTGGGTCAAAGGCGTGCGCGAAAACGAACTGCTGCTGCTCGACCTGCACCAGGAGCCGTTGCTGCACCAGGAAGCCTGGGGCCTCAAACCGCGTGACATTCACCAGAGCCTGGCGCTGTTCGCCCTGCTCGACCCGGATATCCACCTGGTCAACCTGACCGGCGCCGCGGGCTCCGGCAAGACCATCCTGGCGCTGGCCGCCGCCATCGAACAAACCATGGTCAGCAAGCGTTACCGCCGCATCATCGCCACCCGCAGCGTGCAGGGGCTGGACCAGGAGATCGGCTTCCTGCCAGGCACCGAGGCCGAGAAGATGGAACCCTGGCTGGGCGCCATCACCGATAACCTCGAAGCCTTGCACATGGACGACGAAAGCACCCATGGCAGTGTCGAGTACATTCTCGAAAGGGTGCCGCTGCAGTTCAAGTCGATGAACTACATCCGTGGGCGCAGCTTCCAGCAGAGCCTGATCCTCATCGACGAATGCCAGAACCTCACCCCGCACCAGATGAAGACCATCATCACCCGCGCCGGCAGCGGCTCGAAAGTGGTCTGTCTGGGTAACCTGGCGCAGATCGACACCCCCTACCTGTCGGCCACAAGCTCCGGGCTGACCTACCTTACCGAACGCTTCAAGGACTTCCCCCACGGCGTGCACATCACCCTGCAGGGTGTACCGCGCTCGGTCCTGGCCGAGTACGCCGAGTCGCATATGTAACCCGCTCCGGCTCATCGCGGTGTCACCCCGCGATGAGCCGGGCACTTGCCCCTGCTCAAAGCTGACCCACGGGTTTACACTCTGTGCTCCCTTCACAGGAGCAGAGCAGTGCTGACTCATCTCGATTCCCAGGGGCGCGCCAATATGGTCGACGTCACTGAAAAAGCCGTCACCGCCCGCGAGGCCCTCGCCGAGGCGCGGGTGCGCATGTTGCCGGCCACGCTGCGCATGATCGTCGATGGCGCGCACCCCAAGGGGGATGTGTTCGCGGTGGCGCGCATTGCCGGTATCCAGGCGGCGAAGAAGACCAGCGACCTGATCCCGTTGTGCCACCCGTTGATGCTGACCAGCGTCAAGGTCGAGCTGGCTGCCGAGGGCGATGACGTGGTGCATATCGTTGCGCGTTGCAAGCTGGCCGGGCAGACCGGGGTGGAAATGGAAGCACTGACCGCCGCCAGCGTCGCCGCGCTGACGATCTATGACATGTGCAAGGCGGTAGACAAAGGCATGGTCATCGAGCAGGTGCGCCTGCTGGAGAAGATCGGCGGCAAGAGTGGCCACTACCAGGTGCAAGGCTGATGAAAATCAAGGTGATGTATTTCGCCCGTTACCGTGAGCAACTGGGGCTCGATGGCGAAACGCTGGACGGTGAATTCAAGGTGCTCGATGACGTGCGCCAGGCGTTGCTGGCCAAAGGCGGCCCGTATTCGCTGCTGGCCGAGCAGAACCTCATGTGCGCGCGCAACGAAGAGCTGTGCAAGCTTGATGAGCCGCTTGCCGAGGGCGACGACGTGGCGTTTTTCCCGCCTGTGACCGGAGGCTGAGCATGGGTATCCGGGTTCAGCAGGCGCCGTTCGACCCAGGGCAGGAGGTCAACGCCATGCATGCGGCCAACGCCGGGGTGGGGGCGGTGGTCGCTTTCGTGGGGTATGTGCGCGATTTCAATGAAGGGCGGGAGGTGGCGGGGATGTTCCTTGAACATTACCCAGGCATGACCGAAAAAGCCCTGGCCAAGATCGTGACCGAGGCCGAACAACGCTGGCCGTTGCTCAAGGTCGAAGTGCTGCACCGCATTGGCGCCCTGGAGCCGGGCGAGCCGATTGTCTTTGTCGGGGTTGCCAGTGCGCACCGGCAGGCGGCGTTCGATGCCTGCAACTTTGTGATGGATTACCTGAAAACCCGGGCGCCGTTCTGGAAGAAGGAAAACACCGAGGATGGGCCGCGCTGGGTGGAAGGGCGGCAGAGTGATCGGGATGCGGCGGGGCGGTGGTAGGCTGTTGAGGAGGTTGGGGCTGCTACGCAGCCCATCGCGGGGCAAGCCCGCTCCTACAAGGATCGCGTTCATTCTGGTGCAGGAGCGGGCTTGCCCCGCGATGGGCCGCATAGCGGCCCCGGCAGCCTGGCAGGTCAGTGCTGCTTGCGCGGCACCGCGACCAGCAGCTCATCAGGCGGCATCTCGCACTTGATCTTGCGCCCCAGCAGCGCTTCGATGCCTGGCAACTGGTAGGAATCGTCCTCACCGGCAAAACTGATCGACACACCGCTGGTTCCCGCACGCCCTGTACGGCCAATACGGTGCACGTAATCGTCCGGGTCTTCGGGCAGGGTGAAGTTGATCACGTGGCTGATCCCTTCAATGTGGATGCCACGGCCCGCCACATCGGTTGCCACCAGCACCGTGATGCGCCCTTCGCGGAAGTTCTCCAGGGTGCGGATACGCTTGTGCTGCGGCACATCCCCGGACAACTGCGCTGCATTGACGCCGTCGCGCAGCAGTTTTTCTTCGATACGCCGCACTTCGTCCTTGCGGTTGGCAAAGACCATCACCCGTTCCCACTTGTTCTGCGTAATCAGGTTGTACAGCAGCTTGTACTTGTCGCTGCCGGCAACGGCATAGACGTGCTGCTCGACGGTTTCGCTGGCGACGTTTTCCGGCTCGATCTCGACGATGGCCGGGTCCGTGGTCCACTGCTTGGCCAGGTTCATCACATCGTCCGTGAACGTGGCCGAGAACAGCAGGGTCTGGCGCTCGCTCTTGGGCGGGGTCTGGCGAATGATCTGGCGAACCTGCGGGATGAAGCCCATGTCGAGCATGCGGTCGGCTTCGTCCAGCACCATGACCTCGACCATGTCCAGGTGCACTTCGCCGCGTTGCTGGAAGTCCAGCAAGCGGCCCGGTGTGGCCACCAGGATGTCGCAATGGCGGGCTTCGAGGGCCTTGAGCTGTTTGTCGAAATCCATGCCGCCGACAAAGCTCATCACGTTCAGCCCGCTGTACTTGGTCAGCGCCAGGGCGTCATTGGCGATCTGCACCACCAGCTCACGGGTAGGGGCGATGATCAGCGCGCGCGGCTCGCCCATGTAGCGTTCCTTGGGCGGCGGGGTCTGCTGCAACTGCGCAATGATCGAGATCAGAAACGCGGCGGTCTTGCCGGTGCCGGTCTGGGCACGGCCGATGGCGTCCTGGCCGCGCAGGGTGTGGCCGAGCACTTGCGCCTGGATAGGCGTGCAGTAGGGGAAGCCCAAGTCGTGGATGGCGTGCATCAGCTCGTTGGACAGCTTGAAGTCGTGGAAACGGGTTTTGCCTTCTTGCGGCTCGACCACGAAGTCCTCGGGTTTCCACAGGCTCGCCTGCGGCTTGGGTTTACGCTCACGGCGAGGCTTGGGCGCGGTGGGCTGGGGCGCTGGCGCAGGCTCTGCAGCTTGTGCAGGCTTGGCCTGGCTGCGCGGCGGGTGGGATGGCTTTGGCTTGGCGCTGTTGCGCGCCGGCGCTTGTGGTTGCGGGGCCTGCGCGGGGGCGCTCACGGCTACAGGCTCGGCGGCTGACGGCGTGGCGTCACCTTTTGCGAATATTTTTTTGAGTGCCTTGAGCACGGTCATCTCGTCGACTGGTTAAGGAATGTACGCCGGCCAGTGTAATGCAAGAACCGGGCGCGGCGTAGTGCAATGCTCGGCGGGCTACAAACTGCCGGTTCAGTTGAGCTGCTGGCTCAGCCACTGCTGGATGTCGTGCAGCTCTTCGACGTTGACCTCGTGCTCCATCGGGTACTCGTGCCAGCGCGCCGCTACGCCCCAGGTATTGAGGTACTCGAACGCCGTGCGGCCCATCGACGGGATTACCACCGAATCATGCACGCCGTGCAGGCACAGCGCCGGGGTGCGTTGCTGGCAAGCGCTCAGTTGCCGGTCGTCGGCGAAGGTTGGCGCATAGGTCGACAGCGCGATCACCCCACCCAGGGCTTCTTGCCACTTTATATAGGCAGTGTGCAGCACCACGGCGCCACCCTGGGAAAAGCCTGCCAGGAAGATGCGCGACAGATTGATGCCTTTGGCCTGCTCGGCCTTGATCAGGTTGATGACCTGGTCAGCCGACGCCTCCAACTGCGCCTCATCGATGGCACGCGCCGGGCTCATCGCCGTGATGTCGTACCAGCTGGGCATTTCATAGCCGCCATTGATGGTCACCGCACGGGTTGGCGCCTGGGGCATGACGAAGCGAGTGCTGGCCAGGTGCTCCTGCATGAATTCGGCAACCGGTAGAAAGTCGTAACGGTCGGCGCCCAGGCCGTGCAACCAGATCACACAAGCGTCTGCGGTTTTCTGGGGTTCGAGAATCAACGGTTCGGTCATCACTGCTCCTAAAAAGTGCGTGCGTGCTCATTGAGTGCGCAAAAAAAAGGCGGGGCGTGCTCAAGCCTGAACAAGATGTCGCAACTGTACAACTTTTCCTACTTGACTCCTGCTTAAACGCTTAAGTCGCCCATTCTGGTACGCGCCTTGCTATGCACAAGTATGCGATGGAGTGGGCAGTCCTCAGTAACACCCCTTCGTATGAATTGAAGGCTGTCACAGAACAGCCCATTGCGCCAATTGACCCAAAAACAAGCCAACAAGGGGTCGGAAGCGCCTCATAAGGGTGCGGTGCAATCCGGCTCGTACAACAAGAGCGATTTGGAGGTTGTGAATGAAGATGTTGAAAACCACCCTGGCAGTCCTGACCGCTGCCGCCGCGCTGGGCGCGACCAGTTTCGCCCAGGCCGGTGCCACGCTTGATGCGGTAAAGAAGAAGGGCTTCGTCCAGTGTGGCGTGAGTGACGGCTTGCCGGGCTTCTCGGTACCGGACGCCCAGGGCAAGATCGTCGGCATCGATGCTGACGTCTGCCGCGCTGTAGCCGCCGCTGTGTTCGGCGACGCCAGCAAGGTCAAGTTCAGCCAGCTCAACGCCAAGGAACGCTTCACTGCGCTGCAGTCCGGCGAAGTCGACGTGCTGTCGCGCAACACCACCTGGACCAGCTCACGCGATGCCGGCATGGGCCTGGTGTTTGCCGGCGTCACCTACTACGACGGCGTAGGTTTCCTGGTCAATAAAAAGCTGGGTGTTTCCAGCGCCAAGGAACTTGATGGCGCGACCATCTGCATCCAGGCCGGTACCACCACCGAGCTGAACGTCTCGGATTACTTCCGCGGCAATGGCCTGAAATACACCCCGATCACCTTCGATACCTCTGACGAAAGCGCCAAGTCGCTGGAATCGGGCCGTTGCGACGTGCTCACCTCGGACAAGTCGCAGCTGTTCGCCCAGCGCTCCAAGCTTGCGGCCCCGACCGACTACGTGGTGCTGCCAGAGACCATCTCCAAGGAACCACTGGGCCCAGTGGTACGCAAGGGCGACGAGGAGTGGTTCAGCATCGTCAAGTGGACCCTGTTCGCCATGCTCAATGCCGAAGAGGCCGGTATCACCTCGAAAAACGTCGAGGCTGAAGCCAAATCCACCAAGAACCCCGACGTGGCTCGCCTGCTGGGCGCCGATGGCGAATACGGCAAGGACCTGAAACTGCCCAAGGACTGGGTCGTGCAGATCGTCAAGCAAGTCGGCAACTACGGTGAAGTGTTCGAGAAGAACCTCGGCAAGAGCACCCCGCTGCAGATCGACCGCGGTCTGAACGCCCTGTGGAACAACGGCGGCATCCAGTACGCACCACCGGTGCGCTGATCGCTGCACCCCGCGACGGCATCCCGCCGTCGCGGGTCGTTCGACTCCCTTCTTTTCGGGGCACTTCATGCAAAATCAAATCGGCGCACGGAAAGGGTTATCCCTGAGCGATCCACGTGTGCGCGCGTGGCTGTTCCAGATACTCACGGTGGTTGCCGTGATCGCTCTGGGCTGGTACCTCATCCATAACACCCAGACCAACATGCAGCACCGAGGCATCACCTCGGGCTTCGACTTTCTCGAGCGCAGTGCCGGCTTTGGCATCGCCCAGCACCTGATCGACTACACCGAAGCCGACAGCTATGCGCGGGTACTGCTGGTGGGCCTGCTGAACACGCTGCTGGCCAGCGTCATCGGCATCGTCATCGCCACCTTGCTGGGTTTTGTGGTCGGTGTGGCGCGGCTTTCGTCCAACTGGGTGATCAGCAAGCTGGCCACCATCTACGTCGAGACCTTCCGCAACATCCCGCCTTTGCTGCAGATTCTCTTCTGGTATTTCGCGGTGTTCACCGCGCTGCCGGGGCCTCGGGGCAGTATCAATATCGAAGACCTGTTCTTCATCAGCAGCCGTGGCGTGAACATGCCCGGTGCGTCGATGGCCGCAGGTTTCTGGCCGTTCATCGTGGCACTGGTGCTGGCGGTGCTGGCCATCGTGCTGATGGTGCGCCGGGCCAACAAGCGCTTCGATGAAACCGGCCAGCCGTTCCACAAGTTCTGGGCGGGGCTGGCGCTGTTGTTGGTAATCCCCACCTGCAGCGTACTGCTGTTCGGCAACCCACTGCAGTGGGAGGTGCCGCAGCTCAAGGGCTTCAACTTCGTCGGTGGCTGGGTGCTGATTCCTGAGTTCATGGCGCTGACCTTGGCGCTGTCGATCTACACCGCAGCGTTCATCGCCGAAATCGTACGTTCCGGCATCAAGTCGGTCAGCCACGGCCAGACCGAGGCGGCCCGTTCGCTGGGCCTGCGCGAAGGCCCGACGCTGCGCAAGGTGATCATCCCCCAGGCGATGCGGGTGATCATTCCGCCGCTGACCAGCCAGTACCTCAACCTGACCAAGAACTCATCCCTGGCCGCCGTCATCGGCTACCCGGAACTGGTCTCGTTGTTCGCCGGCACCGTACTGAACCAGACCGGCCAGTCCGTTGAAGTCATGGGCATCACCATGGCGGTGTATTTGACTATCAGCATCAGCATCTCGTTGCTGATGAACTGGTACAACAAGCGCATTGCGCTGATCGAGCGGTAGGAGACGCGCATGAACGCTCATGTTTTCAAACCTGATATGCCGCCGCCGGTGAAGACCGTCGGCGTGCTGGCCTGGATGCGCGCCAACCTGTTCTCCAGTTGGGTCAATACCCTGTTGACGCTGTTCGCGCTGTACCTGGTCTGGCTGATCGTGCCGGCGCTGGTGCAGTGGGCGTTTCTGGACGCCAACTGGTCCGGCACCACCCGCGCCGATTGCACCAAGGACGGCGCCTGCTGGGTCTTTGTGCAGCAGCGCTTTGGCCAGTTCATGTATGGCTATTACCCCAGCGAACTGCGCTGGCGCGTCGACCTCACTGCCTGGCTTGGGGTGATCGGTGCGGCGCCGCTGTTCATTCGCAGCTTCACCCGCAAGGCCGCCTATGGCATCGGTTACCTGGTGATCTACCCGATCCTTGCGTACCTGTTGCTGCACGGTGGCAGCTTTGGCCTGGTGCAGGTGCCGACCTCGCAGTGGGGCGGGCTGACCCTGACTCTGGTGATCGCCACGGTAGGCATCGCGGCGGCCTTGCCGCTGGGCATTCTGCTGGCCCTGGGCCGGCGTTCGCGGATGCCGGTGATCAAGGCCGTGTCGGTGACCTTCATCGAGTTCTGGCGGGGTATTCCGCTGATCACCGTGCTGTTCATGTCCTCGGTGATGCTGCCGCTGTTCATGCCCGAAGGCATGAGCTTCGACAAGCTGCTGCGGGCGATGATCTTCGTCATCCTGTTCCAGTCGGCGTATATCGCCGAAGTGGTGCGCGGCGGCATGCAGGCCATTCCAAAAGGCCAGTATGAAGCGGCGGCGGCCATGGGCCTGGGCTACTGGCGGGCGATGGCGCTGGTGATCTTGCCGCAAGCGCTGAAGCTGGTGATCCCCGGTATCGTCAACACCTTCATTGCCCTGTTCAAGGACACCAGCCTGGTCATCATCATCGGCCTGTTCGACCTGCTCAACAGCGTCCGTCAAGCCACTGCCGACCCTGCGTGGTTGGGCATGGCGACCGAAGGTTATGTATTCGCAGCCCTGGTCTACTGGGTTTTCTGTTTCAGCATGTCCCGCTACTCCATGCATCTGGAGCGCAAGCTGGACACCGGCCACAAGCGTTAGGAGTTTCGAAATGAGTGAAGCGATCAAGCAGCCTGTCGGCGCTGAAGGCATTATCCAGATGCAGGGCGTGAACAAGTGGTATGGCCAGTTTCATGTGCTCAAGGACATCAACCTGGACGTGCGCCAGGGCGAGCGCATCGTGCTGTGCGGGCCGTCGGGTTCGGGCAAGTCCACCACCATTCGCTGCCTCAACCGGCTGGAGGAGCACCAGCAGGGGCGTATCGTCGTTGACGGTGTGGAGCTGACCAACGACCTCAAGCAGATCGAGGCCATCCGCCGCGAAGTCGGCATGGTGTTCCAGCACTTCAACCTGTTCCCGCACCTGACCATCCTCGAAAACTGCACCTTGGCGCCCATGTGGGTGCGCAAGATGCCGCGGCGCAAGGCCGAGGAAATCGCCATGCATTTTTTGGAGCGCGTGCGTATTCCGGAGCAGGCGCACAAGTTTCCGGGGCAGTTGTCGGGCGGTCAGCAGCAGCGCGTGGCGATTGCCCGGGCGTTGTGCATGAAGCCTAAGATCATGCTGTTCGACGAGCCCACCTCGGCGCTGGACCCGGAAATGGTCAAGGAAGTGCTCGACACCATGGTGAGCCTGGCCGAGGACGGCATGACCATGCTTTGCGTAACCCACGAGATGGGCTTTGCCCGCACCGTGGCGAACCGGGTGATCTTCATGGACAAGGGCGAGATCGTCGAGCAGGCGGCACCGGATGATTTCTTCGACCGGCCACGCAGTGACCGCACCCGATTGTTCCTCAGCCAGATTCTGCACTGACCGAAGGCATTGCGGTGGTTCGGTCTTGCGAACCACCGCGGTGCACTTAATTACTTCTCTTCTTTTGCCGCCACAGGTGTCGGCGGTGGGCGCAGGCCCACTTCGGCAATCAGCTTGATCTGCTTGCCATTGCGCATCACTTCGATGCTGATCTTTTCGGTCGGCTTGATCCGCGCCACCTGGTTCATCGACTTGCGCCCGTCACCTGCCGGTTCGCCGTTGATGCTCATGATCACATCACCCAGTTGCAGTCCGGCCCTCGCCGCCGGCCCTTCGCGGAAGATCCCCGCTACCACGATGCCTGGGCGCCCCTCCATGCCGAACGACTCGGCCAGCTCTTCGCTCAGCGGTTGCACCTCGATGCCCAGCCACCCACGGATCACCTGGCCGTGCTCGATGATCGACTTCATCACCTCAAGCGCAAGCTTGACCGGAATGGCAAAGCCGATGCCCTGCGAGCCGCCGGACTTGGAGAAGATCGCCGTATTGATGCCCACCAGGTTGCCGTTGGCGTCCACCAGCGCACCGCCCGAGTTGCCGGGGTTGATCGCAGCGTCGGTCTGGATGAAGTCTTCGTAGTTGTTCAGGCCCAGTTGGTTGCGGCCGGTGGCGCTGATGATGCCCATGGTCACGGTCTGGCCGACGCCGAACGGGTTGCCGATGGCCAGGGTGACATCACCGATGTGAATGCTGTCGGAGCGCCCGATGGTGATCGCCGGCAGGTTTTTCAGGTCGATCTTGAGCACGGCAAGGTCGGTTTCCGGGTCGCTGCCGATCACGCGTGCGAGGGTTTCGCGGCCATCCTTGAGCGCCACGACGATCTGGTCGGCGCCGCTGGTGACGTGGTTGTTGGTCAGCAGGTAGCCCTCGGGGCTCATGATCACCGCCGAGCCCAGGCTCGATTCCCAGCGCTTCTGCTTGGGCAGGTTGTCGCCGAAGAAGCGGCGGAACTGCGGGTCTTCGAACAGCGGGTGGGCGCTCTTGTTGATCACCTTGGTGGTGTACAGGTTGACCACGGCCGGTGCGGCCAGGGTCACGGCGTCGGCGTAGGACACCGGGCCTTGCATGATCTGCGTGGTTTGCGGCGCCTGTTGCAGGTTGACGTCCTGGCTGGGCAGGCCGACCCACTGCGGGAAACGCTGGATGATCAGAACGGCGATCAGCACGCCGGTAAGCAGGGGCCAGCCGAAGAAACGCAGAGCCTTGAACATGAACGAGTCCTGAAAATAGGGCAGGGGCCGCTTCGGTGCAGCCTGAATGCAAGCGCGCGGGATCATACCTTGAGCGCTACGGCGCGAAAACTGCGGCGTTTGCCGCAGGTTTCGCCGGCACCGGGGACGGCCCATAATGGCGGGCATTATACGGGTGTTAAAACCTGCAAAAAGGCAGTTTTCGAGGAGAATTTCATGGCCGTTGCCCTCAATACCCTGGTCGAGGAAGCCGAGCGCTACCTGGGCAGCTCCCGCATTCAGGACTACTGCCCCAATGGCTTGCAGGTTGAAGGCCGGCCGCAGGTCAGCCGCATCGTGACGGGCGTCACCGCAAGCCAGGCACTGCTCGATGCAGCAGTCGAAGCGGGGGCTGACCTGGTGCTGGTGCATCATGGTTACTTCTGGAAGGGCGAAAACCCGTGCATCACCGGCATGAAGCAGCGCCGGCTGAAGACCTTGCTGAAAAACGATATCAGCCTGCTGGCCTACCACTTGCCGCTGGATGTCCACCCTGAGGTGGGCAACAACGTGCAGTTGGCGCGCCAACTCGATATCACCGTCGAAGGCCCGCTGGACCCGGCCAACCCCAAAGTTGTAGGCCTGGTCGGCTCGCTGGCCGAGCCACTGTCGGCGCGTGATTTCGCGCGCCGCGTGCAGGAGGCCATGGGCCGTGAGCCGCTGGTCATCGAGGGCGAGCAGATGATCCGCCGGGTGGGCTGGTGCACAGGCGGCGGGCAGGGCTACATCGATACCGCCATTGCGGCAGGCGTCGACCTGTTCCTGAGTGGCGAGGCGTCCGAGCAGACCTTCCACAGCGCCCGCGAAAACGGCATCAGCTTCATCGCTGCCGGCCACCACGCCACCGAGCGCTATGGCGTGCAGGCGCTGGGCGACTACCTGGCGCGGCGTTTTGCGCTGGAGCATCTGTTCATCGACATCCCCAACCCGATCTGACAGCCCGCCGCAGTGCGCTCCGAGCAACCCTGTGCCGGCCTCATCGCAGGCTATCGCCAGCTCCCACAGGTAGCTTGGCCAGACCTCGATTTTAGGGCTGAGAATGTTTTTGTGGGAGCTGGCGATAGCCTGCGATGAGGCCGGCACAAGCTTGTGCAAAACCATGGGATCTCCCACAGAAATCAGGGCGAGACCTGCATAGCGCGGCTATGCGCGGTCTCGTGAAAGCCCTGGCCCGGCCCAAACCCCCAGTCATATGGTTAGATTGTTTCGATCTAGCCCGCCGCCTAAATAGAATCAGGCGCTGTGATAAAGTGGCTCGCTCGAACACGGCCCGTAGGCCGTCCATAAGATCGTTTTTCGTGAGTAGCCATGGTCGACAATCTGACGCACTTGAAACAGCTGGAGGCGGAAAGCATCCACATCATCCGCGAGGTGGCCGCCGAGTTCGACAACCCGGTGATGCTGTACTCGATCGGCAAGGATTCCGCGGTCATGCTGCACCTGGCGCGCAAGGCCTTCTTCCCGGGCAAGCTGCCGTTCCCGGTGATGCACGTCGACACCCAGTGGAAATTCCAGGAGATGTACAGCTTCCGCGACAAGATGGTCGAGGAAATGGGCCTGGAGCTGATCACCCACGTCAACCCTGAGGGTGTGGCGCAGGGCATCAACCCGTTCACCCATGGTAGCTCCAAGCACACCGACATCATGAAGACCCAGGGCCTCAAGCAGGCGCTGGACAAGCATGGTTTCGATGCCGCCTTCGGTGGTGCACGCCGCGATGAAGAGAAGTCCCGCGCCAAAGAGCGCGTGTACTCGTTCCGCGACAGCAAGCACCGCTGGGACCCGAAGAACCAGCGCCCGGAGCTGTGGAACATCTACAACGGCAAGGTCAACAAGGGCGAGTCGATCCGCGTCTTCCCGCTGTCGAACTGGACCGAGCTGGATATCTGGCAGTACATCTACCTCGAAGGCATCCCGATCGTGCCGCTGTACTTCGCCGCCGAGCGGGAAGTCATCGAGAAGAACGGCACCCTGATCATGATCGACGACGATCGCATCCTGGAGCACCTCTCCGAGGAAGAAAAAGCGCGCATCGTCAAGAAGAAGGTGCGTTTCCGTACCCTGGGCTGCTACCCGTTGACGGGTGCTGTCGAGTCCGAGGCCGAAACGCTGACCGACATCATTCAGGAAATGCTGCTGACGCGTACTTCCGAGCGTCAGGGCCGCGTCATCGACCACGATGGTGCAGGCTCCATGGAAGACAAGAAACGTCAGGGCTACTTCTAACTTCAGGGTTACTCCATGTCGCACCAATCCGATTTGATCAGCGAAGACATCCTCGCTTATCTCGCTCAGCACGAGCGCAAAGAACTGCTGCGTTTCCTCACCTGCGGCAACGTCGATGATGGCAAGAGCACCCTGATCGGGCGCCTGCTGCACGATTCCAAGATGATCTACGAGGACCACCTCGAGGCCATCACCCGCGACTCGAAAAAGTCCGGCACCACTGGCGAAGAAGTCGACCTGGCGCTGCTGGTCGATGGCCTGCAGGCCGAGCGTGAGCAGGGCATCACCATCGATGTCGCCTACCGCTACTTCTCCACCGCCAAGCGCAAGTTCATCATCGCCGACACCCCGGGCCACGAGCAGTACACCCGCAACATGGCCACCGGTGCGTCCACCTGCGACCTGGCGATCATCCTCGTCGATGCCCGCTACGGCGTGCAGACCCAGACCCGCCGGCACAGCTACATCGCCTCGTTGCTGGGCATCAAGCACATCGTCGTCGCGGTCAACAAGATGGACCTCAAGGGCTTCGACCAGCAGCTGTTCGAGTCGATCAAGGCCGATTACCTGAAGTTCGCCGAGAGCATCAACCTCAAGCCTTCGAGCCTGCACTTCGTGCCCATGTCGGCGCTCAAGGGCGACAACGTGGTCAACCGCAGCGAGCAATCGCCGTGGTACACCGGCCCTGTGCTGATGGAAATTCTCGAAAGCGTCGAGGTTGCCGTCGACCGTAACGTGACCGACCTGCGCTTCCCGGTGCAGTACGTCAACCGCCCGAACCTGAACTTCCGTGGCTTCGCCGGCACCATCGCCGGTGGCGTGGTGCACAAGGGCGATGAAATCGTCGTGCTGCCGTCGGGCAAGAGCAGCCGGGTCAAGTCCATCGTCACCTACGAAGGTGAATTGGAATGCGCAGGCCCAGGCCAGGCCGTGACCCTGACCATGGAAGACGAGATCGACATCTCCCGTGGCGATTTGCTGGTGCACGCTGACAACGTACCGCAGGTGACCGACCAATTCGACGCCATGCTGGTATGGATGGCCGAAGAACCGATGCTGCCGGGCAAGAAATACGACATCAAGCGGGCCACCAGCTACGTGCCGGGCTCGATTGCCAGCATCACCCACAAGGTCGATGTGAACACCCTTGAGCATGGCGCGGCCAGCGCGCTGCAGCTGAACGAAATCGGCCGGGTCAAGGTTGCGCTGGACAGCGCCATTGCCCTGGACGGCTACGACAGCAACCGCACCACCGGTGCGTTCATCGTCATCGATCGCTTGACCAACGGCACCGTCGGCGCCGGCATGATCATCGCGCCACCGGTATTGCCCCATGGCAGCACCGGGCAACACGGCAAGCTGGCCCATGTTTCCACTGAAGAACGCGCCCTGCGCTTCGGCCAGCAGCCGGCCACCGTGCTGTTCAGCGGCCTGTCCGGCGCTGGCAAGAGCACCCTGGCCTATGCCGTGGAACGCAAGCTGTTCGACATGGGCCGTGCGGTCTACGTGCTCGATGGCCAGAACTTGCGCCACGACCTGAACAAGGGCCTGCCCCAGGACCGTGCCGGGCGTACCGAAAACTGGCGCCGCGCCGCCCATGTGGCGCGCCAGTTCAACGAAGCCGGCATGCTCACCCTGGCCGCGTTCGTTGCCCCGGATGCCGAAGGCCGCGAACAGGCCAAGGCGCTGTTGGGTAAGGAGCGTCTGGTAACCGTCTACGTTCAGGCTTCGCCGTTGGTGTGCCGTGAGCGTGACCCGCAGGGCCTGTACGCTGCCGGTGGCGACAACATCCCGGGTGAGAGCTTCCCGTACGATGTGCCGCTGGATGCGGATGTGGTGATCAACACCCAGTCGCTCAGCGTCGATGAAGGCGTCAAGCTGGTGCTTGATGCGCTGCGTCAGCGTGGTGCGATCTGATCGGTTGCTTCAGGTGACATGAAAAAACCCGCTACGGCGGGTTTTTTTATTGGGTGCTTGCATGAAAACCTATGGTGGAATCGTTTTTTTCGAGGAGGCGATGCCTGCGGGATTAGTCGGTTTTGAAGCCCGGCTTACCGTTAGAGGCCCGCCACTCTTTTACAAGCCGCAAAATTTCATCAGGTGTATCTAATCCGCCGGCTTCAGGCCAGTAAATTAAATCTGATCCACTAGGGTGCTCTGACAGCTCGTTGAATTTCACTATGCGAGCGTCTAGTTCACGTTCGCTGGTCTCGTGCGCCGGATCGGTGATAGAAATAATGAAGTCGAGAAATTCAGCCTCGGTAAAGTCGGAAATTTTCATCGTGTCGCTCATTGAGACTACACCGGCAGGTTGCTGCTTTCTAACCGCGAGGTATGTCAGGCATTGGGCCTCTGGAGGGTGGGAGCGGTCCTGTAATTGCTGGTGATTGGCTAAATATGTGTTTCGCTCACCGGTATCACCCGCCGCTCCTTCACCGCCTTGTACGAAAAACTCGAATAGATCTCCTTCACGCCCGGCAGCCGCTGTAGCACCTCGCGGGTGAATTCGCCAAACGACTCCAGGTCGCTCGCGAGGATCTCCAGCAAAAAATCGTAGCGCCCGGAAATGTTGTGGCACGCAACGATTTCCGGGATGTCGATCAGGCGTTGTTCGAAGGCCAACGCCATGTCCTTGGTATGCGACTCCATCATGATGCTGACAAACGCGGTGATGCCAAACCCCAGCGCCTTGGGCGAAAGAACGGCCTGGTAACCGGTGATATAGCCGTTGTCTTCGAGCAGTTTGACCCGTCGCCAGCACGGCGAGGTGGTCAGCGCGACCTGGTCGGCGAGTTCCGAAACGGTCAGCCGCGCGTTGTTTTGCAGGGCAGCGAGCAGGGCGCGGTCGGTGCGGTCGAGTGTTGAAGGCATGTTATGCCCTCCCTGTTGGGTTTTTATTGTTTTTGTTGCCAAAGTGCCGTGATGTTGTGGGCAACTTTGGAAAAATACGGGGTCTCTGCTGGCATAAGCTTATAACAAACCACCAGAGGCTGTTGCCATGGACGACTCACGACACGCCGGTTTCTCCACCCGCGCCATTCATCATGGCTACGACCCGCTCAGCCATGGCGGTGCACTGGTGCCGCCGGTCTATCAAACGGCTACCTATGCGTTTCCCAGCGTTGAATACGGCGCAGCCTGCTTTGCTGGGGAGGCGGCGGGGCATTTCTACAGTCGCATCTCCAACCCCACCCTGGCACTGCTCGAACAACGCATGGCCTCGCTTGAAGGGGGGGAGGCGGGGCTGGCGCTGGCTTCAGGCATGGGCGCGATTACCTCGACGTTGTGGACGCTGCTGCGCCCAGGTGATGAGCTGATCGTCGGCCGCACGCTGTACGGCTGCACCTTTGCCTTCCTGCATCACGGCATCGGTGAGTTCGGGGTGAAAATCCGCCATGTCGATCTGAATGACCTTCAGGCGCTGAAAGCTGCGATCACCCCCAAAACGCGGATGATCTACTGTGAAACGCCCGCCAACCCGACGATGCAACTGGTCGATATCGCTGCGCTGGCCGAGGCTGTGCAAGGCCATGACCTGACCCTCGTTGTCGACAACACCTACTGCACCCCGTACCTGCAACGCCCGCTGGAGCTGGGGGCTGACCTGGTCGTGCATTCGGCCACCAAGTACCTCTCCGGGCACGGCGATATCACGGCCGGGCTGGTGGTGGGGCGCAAGGCGCTGGTCGACCGGATTCGCCTGGAAGGGCTCAAGGACATGACCGGCGCGGTGCTCTCGCCCCACGATGCATCGTTGTTGATGCGCGGCATCAAGACACTGGCCCTGCGCATGGACCGGCACTGCGCCAATGCCCAGCAAATAGCCGAATTTCTGCTTGCTCAGCCCCAGGTTGAACTGATCCGTTACCCAGGGCTTGCGTCTTTCCCCCAGCATGAACTGGCCAGCCGCCAGATGCGCCTGCCGGGCGGCATGATCGCCTTCGAACTCAAGGGCGGCATCGAGGCCGGGCGACGCTTCATGAACGCGCTGCAACTATTTGCCCGGGCGGTGAGCCTGGGTGATGCCGAATCACTGGCCCAGCACCCGGCGAGCATGACCCATTCCAGCTACACGCCGAAAGAGCGTGCCGAGCATGGGATTTCCGAGGGGCTAGTGCGGCTGTCGGTGGGGCTTGAGGATATCGAGGATCTGCTGGGCGACGTGCAGCAGGCATTGCGGGCCTGTTAAGCGACTGCGAGCAGGCACAAAAGCAGGGCCCTGTGGGAGGTGCAAGCCTGTATCGGCCTCATCGCAGGCTGGCGCCAGCTCCCACAGGTTCAAGGCAAGGCCTCGATATTGCGACTGTGCGCGGTCTCTGTGGGAGCTGGCGACAGCCTGCGATGAGGCCGGAACAGGCGTGCGTCGAGCGTCCTGCGGGATGCCTGTTTCATCGCCACCCGCTTGGCCTGCAGGCACAAAAAAAGGCCGCATGCGCGGCCTTTGTCGTAGCGGTCGAATCAGCGCTTCAAGCCATAGCTCTCATCGAGCATGCCTGGCGAGTTCGGCACCTTGGGGGCGTAGTCGCGCGGCACTTCGGCGTCTTTGGGCGGCGTGAGGCGGTCACGCGGGCCATGGGCCGCTTCGGCGTGCAGCGAGGCCAGCAGGCGTTGGCGGGTCAGCTCGTCCAGGGCCAGACGGTTGGCGCCATCGGCCAGATGGTCCTGCACGTCCTGGTAGCTTTGCGTCAGCTTGCGCACCAGCGATGCGGTGCTGTTGAAGTGGGTGACCACCTCGTTCTGGTAAGTATCGAAACGCTGCTGGATATCATCCAGCTGGCGCTGTGTATTGCTGGGCGCAGCGTTAGGCAGCAGGCGGGCCAGCGCGAAACCGACGACCACGCCAATAACCAGGGCCAGGGTCGGCAGCAACCAAACAAGGAGCGAGTGTTCCACGAGTCCTTCCTCTATAAACGGCTTTGCTTTACGTTAACGGCTCAAACCTGCGCTGTATACCGCGAGCGATCGCAAATCAGAACAGAATTCATCAGCTAGACGAGTCGACCCTCCCCGAGGTCACGGAGTAGTGCCTTGCTTATCCGCGAAACCCCCTTGTTCATCGATGGCCCGAGCGGCCCGCTGGAAGCCTTGTACCTGGATGTTGCCGATGCCCGCGGCGCGGTGCTGATCTGCCATCCCAACCCGGTCCAGGGCGGCACCATGCTCAACAAGGTGGTCTCGACGCTGCAGCGCACCGCCCGCGATGCCGGCTACGTGACCCTGCGTTTCAACTATCGCGGCGTCGGCCAGAGCGCCGGCAGCCATGACATGGGTGCCGGTGAAGTGGCTGACGCCGAGGCCGCCGCCGCATGGCTGCGAGCCAGGCACCCGGCGCTACCTCTGGTGCTGATGGGCTTCTCCTTCGGCGGTTTCGTGGCCGCGAGCCTGGCCGGGCGCCTGGAGGCCGACGGCGTCAGCTTGCAGCAGCTGTTCATGATCGCCCCGGCGGTGATGCGCCTGAGCGAACAGTTCCCGCTGCCAGAGCGCGTGGCGCTGACCGTGGTGCAGCCGGAGACCGACGAGGTGGTCGATCCGCAGCTGGTTTACGAATGGTCCGACACCCTGACGCGCCCCCATGAGCTGCTGAAAGTGGCAGAATGCGGACACTTCTTCCATGGCAAGCTGACCGATCTGAAGGATCTGCTGCTGCCGCGCCTTTCGAACTGAGCCAAGCCTGAATAAGCGAACACCCATGACCACGCGCATTCTCACCGGTATTACCACCACCGGCACCCCGCACCTGGGCAACTACGCCGGTGCCATCCGCCCGGCGATCCTCGCCAGCCAGCAGCCCGGTGCCGATTCGTTCTACTTTCTGGCCGACTACCACGCGCTGATCAAGTGCGATGACCCGCTGCGCATCCAGCGCTCGCGCCTGGAAATCGCCGCCACCTGGCTGGCCGGCGGCCTGGACCCGGCCAAGGTCACCTTCTATCGCCAGTCCGACATCCCGGAAATCCCCGAGCTGACCTGGCTGTTGACCTGCGTTGCCGGTAAAGGGCTGCTCAACCGCGCCCACGCCTACAAGGCGTCGGTCGATAAAAACGTCGAAGCCGGTGAAGACCCGGACGCCGGCGTGACCATGGGCCTGTTCAGCTACCCGGTGCTGATGGCCGCCGACATTCTCATGTTCAACGCGCACAAGGTGCCGGTGGGGCGTGACCAGATCCAGCACGTCGAAATGGCCCGCGACATCGGCCAGCGCTTCAACCACCTGTTCGGCCAGGGCAAGGAGTTCTTTGCCATGCCTGAGGCGGTGATCGAGGAAAGCGTGGCGACCTTGCCGGGCCTGGACGGGCGCAAGATGTCCAAGAGCTACGACAACACTATCCCGTTGTTCACCAGCGCCAAGGACATGAAAGACGCCATCTCGCGCATCGTCACCGACTCCCGCGCCCCCGGTGAGCCGAAAGACCCGGACGCCTCGCACCTGTTCACCCTGTTCCAGGCGTTCTCGACGCCTGAGCAATGCGCCGAGTTCCGTGAGCAGTTGCTCCAGGGCCTGGGTTGGGGTGAGGCCAAGCAGCGCCTGTTCCAACTGCTCGACGGCCAGTTGGCCGAAAAACGCGATCACTACCACCAGCTGATTTCGCGCCCCTCCGACCTCGAAGACATCCTGCTGGCGGGCGCTGCCAAGGCGCGCAAAAGCGCGACGCCGTTCCTTGCGCAACTGCGCGAGGCCGTGGGCCTGCGTTCGTTCCGCGCCAGTGTGCAAGCGGGCACAGAAGTAAAGAAAAAGGCCGCCAAGAGCGCGCGTTTTGTCAGCTTCCGTGATGAGGACGGCAGCTTCCGCTTCCGCCTGCTGGCCGCTGATGGCGAGCAATTGCTGCTGTCGCGCAGTTTTGCCGACGGCAAGAGTGCAGGTGCTGTCAGCAAGCAACTGCAGCAGGGTGGCGAGGCCGATGTGCGTGTCGAGGGCCTGGGCTTCAGCCTGTGGCTGGGCGGCGAGCAGGTTGCCGAGGGGCCGCAGTTTGACGATGCACAAGCCCGTGATGCGGCGGTGCAAAGCCTGCGCGACGCGCTGCAGCCGGCTCAGGACTGATAGCCTCTGCAGCAATCGTGCGCACAGGGCATGGCAACCTGAGCTCTGTGCAAGCCTGTGCTGGCCTCATCGCAGGCTATCGCCAGCTCCCACCCAGGCCGTGCTCAACCGCAACCTTGCTGGTTGGACCCAATCCTGTAGGAAATGATAGAGAGTCGTGGCGAGCGGGCTTGTCCCGCGTTGGGCTGCGCAGCAGCCCTGAAAACCCTAAGGGCTGCTGCGCAGCCCAACGCGGGACAAGCCCGCTCGCCACAAGGAGATATGTCTGGCGGGAACAGGTTTGTACAAAACCATAGAATCTCCCACAGAGACCGCGCACAGTCTCGATATTGTGGCCTGCCGCAGACTCGTGTGGGAGCTGGCGATAGCCTGCGATGAGGCCAACACAGGCTTGCGCAGAACCCTGGAATCGCCAACGCTATGTAAAGCCTGCGCGCATTGGCCGCATGTATCATTGCTATCAGGCGGGCCGCTCGTTACAGTGACGGCCCGTTTTTTGTTGCCTCGCTAACGAATTATGACTCCCTTAGAACGCTATCAAGCAGATCTGAAACGTCCCGACTTCTTCCATGACGCGGCGCAGGAAACTGCGGTGCGTCACCTGCAGCGCCTGTACGACGACCTGGTCCAGGCCCAGAACAACAAGCCGGGCATGTTCGGCAAGTTGTTCGGCAAGAAGGAGCAGACCCCGGTCAAAGGCCTGTATTTCTGGGGCGGGGTAGGGCGAGGCAAGACATACCTGGTCGACACCTTCTACGAAGCACTGCCGTTCAAGCAGAAAATGCGCACGCACTTCCACCGCTTCATGAAGCGCGTGCACGAGGAAATGAAAACCCTCAAGGGCGAGAAAAATCCGCTGACCCTGATCGCCAAGCGTTTCAGCGACGAGGCGCGGGTTATCTGCTTCGACGAGTTCTTCGTTTCGGACATCACCGATGCCATGATCCTCGGCACCTTGATGGAAGAGCTGTTCAAGAACGGCGTCTCGCTGGTGGCTACCTCCAACATCGTGCCAGACGGCCTGTACAAGGACGGCCTGCAACGTGCGCGCTTCCTGCCGGCCATCGCCATGATCAAGCAGTACACCGACGTGGTGAACGTCGACAGTGGTGTGGATTACCGCCTGCGCCACCTGGAGCAAGCCGAGCTGTACCATTACCCGCTCGACGACGCGGCCCACGAAAGCCTGCGTGCAAGCTTCAAGGCGCTGACGCCGGAGTGCACCGAAGCCGTCGAAAACGACGTGCTGATGATCGAGAACCGTGCCATCACGGCCCTGCGCACCTGCGACGACGTTGCCTGGTTCGACTTCCGTGCCTTGTGCGACGGGCCGCGCAGCCAGAACGACTACATCGAGCTGGGCAAGATTTTCCATGCAGTGTTGCTGAGCAATGTCGAGCAGATGGGTGTTGCCACCGACGATATCGCTCGCCGGTTCATCAACATGGTCGATGAGTTCTACGACCGTAACGTCAAGTTGATCATCTCGGCCGAAGTCGAGCTCAAGGACCTCTACACCGGTGGTCGCCTGAGCTTCGAGTTCCAGCGCACGCTCAGCCGTTTGCTCGAGATGCAGTCCCACGAGTTCCTCTCGCGGGCGCACAAACCCTAGCTTGCAGCTGCCCGCCAGGGCAGCTTTCAGGCCTCCTGCATGAACTGCTGGCGGTACTGGTTGGGCGATAGCTCAGTGTGCTGGCGGAACAGCCGGGCAAAGAAACTGGCATCGTCGTAACCCACCTCGTAACTGATGGTCTTGATGCTCTTGCGGCTGCTCGACAGCAGCCCTTTGGCCGTTTCTATGCGCAGGCGTTGCAGGTAGTGCAGGGGCTTGTCGCCGGTGGCGGTCTGGAAGCGGCGCATGAAGTTGCGGATGCTCATGCCGTGGTTGCGCGCCACATCCTCGAAACGGAACTTGTCGGCAAAGTGCTCTTCGAGCCAGTGCTGGATCTGCAGGATGATCAGGTCCTGGTGCAGCTTTTGCCCGCCAAAGCCCATGCGCCCCGGGGTGTAGTTGCGTTGCACTTCGTAGAGGATGTCGCGGGCCACGGCGCGGGCCACGTTGGCGCCGCAGAACCGCTCGATCAGGTAGATGTACAAGTCGCATGCCGAGGTGGTGCCACCTGCGCAGTACAGGTTGTCGGCATCGGTCAGGTGCTTGTCCTGGTTCAGCCGCACCTTGGGGAAGCGCTCCTCGAACTTTGCAAAGAACCGCCAGTAGGTGGTCGCCTCCTTGCCATCGAGCAGGCCCGATTCGGCCAGCCAGAACACACCGCTTGCCTCGGCGCACAATACCGCGCCACGGGCGTGTTGCTCGCGCAGCCAGGGGAGAACCTGCGGGTAGCGTTGCAGCATGGCGTCAAAGTCATCCCAGAATGCCGGGAGGATGATTACGTCGGCGTCGTTCAGGCTGCTGTCGACCGGCAACTGCACATTGCTGAAACTGTCCACAGGCAGGCCGTCGGGGCTCACCAAGGCGATTTCGAACATCGGTTGCAGGCCCAGGCCCAGCTGTTTGCTGTAGCGCAGGCTGGCCAGATGGAAGAAGTCCTTGGCCTGCATCAGTGTCGAAGCGAACACGTTATCAATGGCCAGGATGCAGACGCGCCGCAGCGACGCGGGGGGTTGGTTAAACATCATTGTCATTGTTCTTATAGGGTAGAGTGGTCAATCACCGGCTGGATCGTCTTATGTTTTTCGGTGAGCTGCAAGCTTCCAGCTGCAAGTGGCGAGAAAAAGCTGGCCTGCACGGGCTGACAGGGCCGCTTTGCGGCCCATCGCGGTGGTTCGGCATTCCGAGCAAGCCCGCTCCCACATTTCTATGCAAATCAGTTAGTTAGCGTTTGTCCTGTGGGGGCGGGCAGTGCAGTCATGGCGCCGGGTTCGGCTGCCCCTGGTGAATCGCCTCGATGGCTGCCAGCAGCTCGTCGCTCAGGTTCACGCCCTGGCTGTCGATATTGCTCTGCAACTGCTCAAGCGACGTCGCGCCAATGATGTTGCTGGTTACGAAGGGCTGGCGGGTCACGAACGCCAGGGCCATTTGCGCGGGGTCCAGCCCGTGCTCCCGAGCGAGCTGCACGTAGCGGCTGCACGCTGCCACCGTCTGCGGGTTGGAGTAGCGGGCAAAGCGACTGAACAGCGTCAGCCGGGCGTTTTCCGGGCGTGCTCCACTTTCGTACTTGCCAGACAGCATGCCGAACGCCAGCGGCGAATATGCCAGCAGGCCGCATTGTTCGCGAATGGCGACCTCTGCCAGGCCCACTTCAAAGCTGCGGTTGAGCAGGTTGTAGGGGTTCTGGATCGACACTGCCCGTGGCCAGCCGCGGCTTTCGGCCAGTTGCAAAAACTTCATGGTGCCCCACGGGGTTTCGTTGGACAGGCCGATATGGCGGATCTTGCCGGCGCGGACCTGCTCGTCGAGCACCTCAAGGGTTTCTTCAAGCGGCGTGAACAGGTCATGGGGCAGGTGCTGGTAGCCAAGTTTGCCGAAGAAGTTGGTGCTGCGCTCCGGCCAGTGCAGCTGGTACAGGTCGATACGGTCGGTTTGCAGGCGCTTGAGGCTTTCGTCCAGGGCCGCAACGATGTGCTGGCGGTTGTGCTTGAGCTGGCCATCACGGATGTGGCTGATGCCATTACCAGGCCCCGCCACCTTGCTGGCAAGGACCCACTGGTCGCGATCCCCATGCTCGCGGAACCAGTTGCCGATGATGCGCTCGGTGGCGGCGTAGGTTTCCGGGCGGGGCGGTACCGGGTACATTTCGGCGGTGTCGATGAAATTGATGCCGTGGGCCTTGGCCAGGGCAATCTGCTCGAAGGCCTGCGCCTGGGTGTTCTGTTCGCCCCAGGTCATGGTCCCCAGGCATAGTTCGCTTACGTCTAGATCGGTACGGCCGAGCTTGCGGTATTGCATCGGGAACACACTCCTTGGCAAAGATGCCCATAAAAGCAGGTTGATATTTCTTGTGCAATCTGGATAATTGCCCAGCTCTTCGCGTGGCGGAAGTGATGCACCATCACGGCGGAAGAACCTTTGTCGAACATTGGCGTGCCCGACCCGAGCCCCCAAAAGCGTCTGTGTTCGGCTGCGCGCTTGCCCTTGGCAAGCTGTGCACTATCCAGTAAGATTCGCCGTCTATTTTTCGCTGGGCGGCCTCTGAGGCTTTAGAGAATGAAAACTTTTACTGCTAAACCGGAAACAGTAAAGCGCGAGTGGTTCGTAGTCGACGCCGCTGGTCAGACCCTGGGTCGTCTGGCTACCGAAATCGCTAGCCGCCTGCGTGGCAAACACAAACCAGAATACACCCCTCACGTTGACACCGGCGACTACATCGTCGTCATCAACGCCGAGCAAATCCGTGTAACTGGCGCCAAGACCACCGACAAGATGTACTACTCCCACTCCGGCTTCCCGGGCGGCATCAAGGAAATCAACTTCGAGAAGTTGATCGCCAAGGCCCCTGAGCGTGTCATCGAAACCGCGGTCAAGGGCATGCTGCCTAAGAACCCGCTGGGTCGCGACATGTACCGCAAGCTGAAAGTGTACGCGGGTGCTGCTCACCCACACACTGCTCAGCAGCCTCAAGAACTGAAGATCTAACGGGATAGTTCATTATGTCGGCGACTCAAAATTACGGCACTGGCCGTCGCAAGACCGCAACCGCTCGCGTCTTCCTGCGTCCGGGCACCGGTAACATCTCCATCAACAACCGTTCTCTGGACGTGTTCTTCGGTCGTGAAACAGCGCGCATGGTAGTTCGCCAGCCGCTGGAACTGACCGAAACCGTCGAGAAGTTCGACATCTACATCACCGTTGCTGGTGGTGGTGTCAGCGGTCAAGCCGGTGCGATCCGTCACGGTATCACCCGCGCTCTGATGGAATACGACGAAACCCTGCGTGGCGCTCTGCGTCGTGCTGGCTTCGTAACCCGCGACGCTCGTGAAGTCGAGCGTAAGAAAGTGGGTCTGCGTAAAGCGCGTAAGCGTCCTCAGTACTCCAAGCGTTAATTCGCTTCGGCAGTCCGAAAAAAGCCCGGTTCCTTGGAACCGGGCTTTTTTTATGTCTTGAACTAACCTTGTCAGCAATCCGTGGCCGTGTGTCGCATAGACGCAGATCAAGCAATGCGCAGGTTGTAGCCCTTCAGGGGGGTAATCACCTTGTCACTGTGTGGATTTGTTCCTTACCATTGCGACCAAATTTTAGTGCCACCGATATACCTAAGTAGATGCCTGTTTCAACAGGCCAAGCAAGCTGATGGGAGAGGACTGAATGAGCAATGACGGCGTCAACGCAGGCCGGCGCCGCTTCCTCGTAGCCGCGACATCCGTGGTCGGGGCGGCGGGGGCAGTGGGGGCAGCGGTACCGTTCGTGGGGTCATGGTTTCCCAGTGCCAAGGCGAAAGCTGCCGGCGCACCGGTGAAGGTCAATATCGCCAAGGTCGAGCCAGGGCAGCAGATGGTCGCCGAATGGCGCGGCCAACCTGTATTTATCGTGCGGCGAACGGATGAGATCCTCGCCAATCTGAAAAAGATCGAAGGAGATCTTTCCGACCCGCAATCCAAGGCGTCCGAGCAGCCTGCCTATGTCGACCCTGAGGTGCGCTCGATCAAGCCGCAGATCCTCATTCTGGTTGGCCTGTGCACCCACCTGGGCTGCTCGCCGACCTTCCGCCCTGAAGTCGCGCCAGTGGACCTGGGGCCGAAGTGGGTGGGTGGCTACTTCTGCCCTTGCCACGGTTCGCACTATGACCTGGCCGGCCGCGTCTACAAGTCCCAGCCAGCGCCCTTGAATCTGCCAGTGCCACCGCACTCGTACGAGTCCGACGAAATCGTCGTCATTGGCGTCGACCAGGAGAAGGCATGATGAGCAAGTTCATGGAATGGATCGATGCGCGCTTCCCCGCCACAAAAATGTGGGAAGACCATCTGAGCAAGTATTACGCACCCAAGAACTTCAACTTCCTGTATTTCTTCGGCTCGTTGGCGCTGCTGGTGCTGGTCAACCAGATCGTCACCGGCGTGTGGCTGACCATGAGTTTCACCCCCTCGGCCGAAGAGGCGTTTGCCTCGGTCGAGTACATCATGCGCGACGTCGAATACGGCTGGATCCTGCGCTACCTGCACTCCACCGGCGCTTCGGCGTTCTTCATCGTGGTGTACCTGCACATGTTCCGCGGCCTGCTGTACGGCTCGTACCAGAAGCCGCGCGAGCTGGTCTGGCTGTTCGGCATGCTGATCTACCTGGCGCTGATGGCTGAAGCCTTCATGGGCTATCTGCTGCCGTGGGGCCAGATGTCGTACTGGGGGGCCCAGGTAATCATCTCGCTGTTCGGCGCCATTCCGGTGATCGGCAATGACCTCACCCAGTGGATCCGTGGTGACTACCTGATTTCGGGGATTACCCTGAACCGCTTCTTTGCCTTGCACGTGGTGGCACTGCCCATCGTGATTCTTGGCCTGGTGGTGCTGCACATCCTGGCACTGCACGAAGTCGGCTCGAACAACCCGGACGGCGTGGACATCAAGAAGCACAAGGACGAAAACGGTATTCCGCTGGATGGCATTCCGTTCCACCCGTACTACACCGTGAAAGATATCGTCGGTGTGGTGGTGTTCCTCTTCGTGTTCTGTGCGGTGGTGTTCTTCTTCCCAGAAATGGGCGGGTACTTCCTGGAAAAACCGAACTTCGAACAGGCCAACGCCTTCAAGACGCCCGAGCATATTGCCCCGGTGTGGTACTTCACCCCGTTCTACGCGATCTTGCGCGCGGTGCCTGACAAGTTGTTCGGCGTCATTGCCATGGGCGCTGCGATTGCCGTGCTGTTCGTCCTGCCTTGGCTGGACCGCAGCCCGGTGCGCTCGATGCGCTACAAGGGGTGGTTGAGCAAAGTGTGGCTGCTGGTGTTCTGCGTGTCCTTCGTCATTCTCGGTGTGCTCGGCGTACTGGCGCCAACCCCGGGGCGGACCTTGCTGTCGCAGGTGTGCACGGTGCTGTACTTCGCCTACTTCCTGCTGATGCCGTTCTACACAAGGCTTGAGAAGACCAAACCGGTTCCGGAAAGGGTGACTGGCTGATGAAAAAGTTGATTGCAGTATGTGTGCTGGCATTGATGCCCGCCTTTTCCTTCGCTGCCGAGCATGGCCTGGAGCTGGACAAGGTCGACGTCGACCTGACTGACAAAGCCGCCCTGCAAGATGGTGCGCGGACCTTCGCCAACTATTGCATGGGTTGCCATAGCGCCAAGTTCCAGCGCTATGAGCGGGTTGCCGATGACCTGGGTATCCCCCACGAAGTGATGCTGGAAAACCTGGTGTTCACCGGCGCCAAGATCGGCGACCACATGAAGATCGGCATGCAGCCCAACGACGCCAAGACCTGGTTCGGGGCGGCGCCGCCTGACCTGACCCTGGTTGCCCGTGTGCGCGGCAACGACTGGCTGTACAGCTACCTGCGCAGCTTCTACGAAGACAAGTCGCGCCCGTACGGGGTCAACAACAAGGTGTTCCCGAACGTGGGCATGCCTAACGTGCTGGTGGGGCTGCAGGGTAATCAGGTGATTGGCTGCAAACAGATACAGACCGTGGCCGATGGCAAGAAGCAATACGACCCGCTGACCGGTAGCCCGTTGACCCATGAAGCCTGCGACCAGCTGACCGTGGAGGAGAAATCCGGTACCCTGACCACCGAGCAGTTCGACGAGAAGGTCAAGAACCTGGTGACCTTCCTGGCCTATTCGGCCAACCCGGTCAAACTGGAGAGCCAGCGCATCGGTACCTACGTGTTGCTGTACCTGGCTTTCTTCTTCGTGTTCGCCTACTTGCTCAAGCGCGAATACTGGAAGGACGTGCACTGATCACGCAGTAATTTCTGGTAGTTGAACGCGCCCGCGGTGGCCTGACAACTTTGTCAGGTCACCCCGGGCGCGTTTTCATTTAGAGTTCTGAAGCATCCCGCACGAGGAGGCGCTACATGGGCGTAACCAACAGGTTAGCCTGCTATTCCGACCCCGCTGATCATTACTGCCACCGGGTGCGCCTGGTGCTCGCTGAAAAGGGCGTGGCGGTGCAGATCATCGATGTCGATGCCAGTCGCGTGCCGCCCAAGCTGGCGGAGGTCAACCCTTACGGCAGCGTGCCGACGCTGGTCGATCGTGACCTGGCGTTGTATGAGTCGAGTGTGGTCATGGAGTACCTCGATGAGCGTTACCCGCACCCGCCGCTGATGCCGGTATACCCGGTTGGTCGCGGTAACAGCCGCCTGCTGATGCACCGCATCCAGCGCGACTGGTGTGCGCTCGCCGATACACTGCTCGATACGCGCAGTACTGAAGCTGCACGGGCCAAGGCGCGCAAGGAGCTGCGCGAGAGCCTCACTGGCGTGGCCCCGCTGTTTGCCGAAATGTCCTGCTTCATGAGCGATGAGCAAAGCCTGGTCGATTGCTGTCTACTGCCCATACTCTGGCGTTTGCCGGTCATGGGTATCGAATTGCCGCGGCAAGCCAAGCCGCTGCTGGATTACATGGAGCGACAGTTCGCCCGCGAGCCATTCCAGGCGAGCCTGTCTGCTGTTGAACGTGAAATGCGCAAGGTTTAAGAGGATCTATTAATGAAGTCCAGTCGCCCTTATCTGGTTCGAGCACTGTACGAGTGGATCGTCGACAACGATTGCACGCCGCACATGCTGGTCAACGCTGAATACCCTGACGTACGCGTGCCTGCCGGTTTTGCCAGTGATGGCCAAATCGTTCTGAACGTTTCCCCCAGCGCCGTGCGCAACCTGCACATGGACAACGATGCGGTCAGTTTCGACGGCCGTTTTGGTGGGGTGTCGCACACGCTGTTCGTGCCAACAGCCGCCATCCTGGGCGTTTATGCCCGGGAAAATGGCCAGGGCATGGTCTTTGAGCTGGAACCTGGGGTCGAGTCTGAAGAAGAGCTGCTCGATGAAAGCATCGAGCCTGATGACGACGGCCCGCCGGAGGGCGGCCAGCCGCCGCGCCCAAGTGGGCGTCCAAGCCTGAAAGTGGTGAAGTAATAAAAAAGGCGATCCCTGCGGATCGCCTTTTTTGTGTCTGGCGCTGGCTGGTCAGTCAGTCGATGTACTCGAACAGACGAACGATTTTCTGCACGCCAGAGACGCTCTGCACCACGCTGGTGGCCGCGTTGCCTTCTTGTTGGGTTACCAGGCCCAGCAGGTAGACGATGCCGTTCTCGGTGATCACCTTGACCCGCGAACCCGGGACGTTGGCGTCGGCCAGCATCTGGGTCTTGATCTTGGTGGTCAGCCAGGCGTCGTTGTTGCGCGCCAGAATGGACGAAGGCTGCATGACCTGCAGTTCGTTGTGCACCTTCTTGACCCGCTGCACCTGGCTGGCGGTCTGCTCGGCGAGCGATTTAAGCTCGGCGCGCGGGGTTTGCCCGGCCAGCAGTACCACGCCGTTGTAGCTGCTCACGACAATGTGCGAGCCCTTGTCCAGGTCGGGGTTGGCCTTGGAAATGTTGACCGCTGCCTTGGTCTCGATCAGCGAGTCGTCGATCTTGCTGCCGATGGTGCGCGTGCCGCGGTCATCCTCGATTGGGGAGTCGCGGGCAGAGGTCAATACCGAACTGCAGCCGGAGATGCTGAGGCACAGAGTGACGGCTATCAGGCCGAGGCGCTTGGGGATCATTCTTCACTCCCGAACAGTTGGCTGTCGATCAGGTCGCACAGACAGTGGATCGCCAGCAGGTGGACTTCCTGGATGCGTGCAGTGACCGTGGATGGCACGCGAATCTCGACGTCTTCTGGCAGCAGCAGTGATGCCATGCCGCCACCGTCACGCCCGGTCAATGCTACGACAATCATTTCGCGGTCATGTGCGGCCTGGATCGCTTGAATGATGTTGGCCGAGTTGCCGCTGGTGGAGATCGCCAGCAGTACGTCGCCGGGCTGGCCCAGTGCACGGATCTGCTTGGAGAAAACTTCGTTGTAGCTGTAGTCGTTGGCGATCGAGGTGATCGTGGAGCTGTCGGTGGTCAAGGCAATGGCCGGCAGGCTCGGGCGTTCGCGCTCGAAGCGGTTGAGCAGCTCCGAGGAAAAGTGCTGGGCATCGCCCGCCGAGCCGCCGTTGCCACAGGCGAGCATCTTGCCGTCGCTGAGCAGGGCGTTGACCATGACCAGGCTGGCCTGCTCGATGTGAGGTGCCAGGATGTCCATTGCCTGTTGCTTGGTGTCGATGCTGGCCTGAAACAGCCGGCGAATTCGGGATTGCATGTCCATCTGGTGTGACCTTAAGAGGGGCGGTGGCTGGCGCTACGCGCAACAGTGACCAGCCCGCGAAACATAGAGCAAAAAATTCGGTGAGGGTTCAGCACTCGAAGGCGTTTTTAAGCCAAAGAAGCGGTTGCCCAGCGTGCCCTTGGCCCTGCAGGGCGACAACGTCGAAGCGGCAGGGGTGGGCGGCCCATTCGGGCGTCTGTTGCAGGAAAAGAGTCGCAGCCAGGGCCAGCCGTTTCTGCTTGCGCCCATCGATACTGCCGAGGGCGCCGCCGAAGGCCGCATGTAGCCGGTAGCGGACCTCGGCGAATACTACTGTATCGGCATCGAGCATGACCAGATCAAGCTCGCCGCCCTTGCATCGCCAGTTGCGTGCCAGCAGCCGCAGACCCTGCGCCTGGAGGTACTCCAAGGCTTGGCCTTCGGCTGCATTGCCCGCTTGGGTGGGCGATGCGGGTGGCATCAGCGCGGGGTATCTGGCAGGCGCTTGACCTGGCCGCCAGAGAACTCGGCCCATGGCAGTTGGCGCTCGATACGCTGGTTGGGGTTGACCGTCAGGCTGCCCGACAGGCCTTCGACGCGGTTGTCTGGCAGGGCCTTGAGCTGGCCCAGGCGTGGCGCCAGGCTGTAGGCATCGACGCCCATGGCGTACAGGCGGCCAAGGCTGCCGGCAGCCTGCGGCCACTGCTGCACCACCTGCTTGCGCAGGCTGTTGCTGTTGTCGAGCAGCCACGGGGTTTCGCAGAAGCGGATGCCGTTCATGTCGTTGTACTGGTTGACGTCACCGCTGGCGCTATACAGGTTGGAGGTGGCGTAAACCGGTACGTCGCCTGCGTACTGGAAGTTCAGGGTCGGCTTGATCTGCTGGGCCTGCTGTGGGGTCGAGGCGAGGAAGATGAAGTCGATGTCCTGGCGGCGCGATGGCTGTGCGGCGACGTTGCCACCCACCGCACTTTGCAGGCTCTTGGCCCGGCCTTCGCTCTGGCGCAGTTGGAACAGGTTGGCGATCTGCTGGGCAAGGCCGACCGGCGGGGCAATGCGCTCGGCGGCGAGCAAGGTGCCGCCATTGGCCTGCCAGTCCTGCCGGAAGGCCGCCAGAACACGGTCGCCCCATTCGCCGCTTGGCACCAGTGCCACGGCGCGGACCATGCCGTCGGCGCGGGCGCGGCGAGCCACTTCGCGGGCTTCATCTTCGGCAGCCAGGCCAAACTGGAACAGCTGCGCAGGCGCTTTTTGCCCGGCGTCGGCGTAGTTCAGCGCCAGGGTGGTAATAGGCAGTTGCGGGTAGGCGGCGAGCTTTTTCACCAGTGGCTTTTCCAGCGGGCCGATAACCAGCTGCACGCCTGCGGCCTGGGCCTGGCGGTAGAAGTCGTCGAGCGAGCTGATGCGGGAGCTGTCGAACACCTGCACGGCTGGAGGGTTCTGGCCGTCTTTCTGCGCCTGCAGGTGTGCGGCCATGAAACCGTCACGCAGCGCGCGGGCAACACCGGCCAGCGGGCCTTCTTGAGGCAGCAGCAGGGCGATCTTGGTCAGCGGCTGGCTGGCCAGCTCCTTGAGCTTCACCAGTGCGCTTGGCAGCTGTGCGGCAGCTGGGTGGCCGGCGTTCTGCTTGCTCCAGGTGTCGATGGCGGCCTGTTGCTGCTCCAGGGTGCCGGCGCTTTTCACGGCGAAGGCCAGGCTGGTCCAGCCGCCAAGGGTGGCATTGCTGGTGGGCTGCTGCAGTTGCTCGGCCGGCAGTGCGGCCACCAGTGCCCAGATGGCGTCGTTGTTGGCCTTGGCGGCATCACCGCTGAGCAGTGGGGCGAGCAGTACCCGTTGCTCGGCGGCGGCCAGGGCCTGACCGTCGGCTTCGAGGGCGGCGGCGTGCACGCTGTAGGTGCGCACCTGCTGCTCGGCCGGCAGTTCGCCAGTGCGCTGCAGGCTTGGGTGGGCGAGGGCGGTCAGCGCAGCCTTGGGCTGGTTGCGGCTCATGGCAAGCTCGGCTGCCAAGGTGCTGGCAAAGACCTGTTGGCCCGGCTTGAGCGAGTCCAGCGGGACCTGCTCGAGGATGCGCGCCGAACGCGGGAAGTCCTTTTGCTTGTAGGCCAGGTCGGCGGCGCTCAGGCGCAGCAGTGCTGCGTCCTCGGCGGACTTGCTGGAGGCTGCCTCGTCGAGCAGTTGCTCGATGCTGGCGTCCGGGGTGCGTGGCAGCTCGCCCAGGCTGGATGAGGGCGAGCTGACGCAGGCTGCCAGCAGGGCAGCGAGGCAGAGGGCTGAGAGCAGCCGCAGACAAGCGATCATGTAAAAGTCCTGTTACTCGATCAAGTTGGCCGGCGATTGTACCGAAGCGCCGGCCCCGAGGCGATCTTGCCGACGACGAACCTTCACTATAGGCGGCAACGGCGTGCCTGCCGGCGAACTTCTTTGCGCCCTGTTGCCGGCGCT
Organism: Pseudomonas farsensis; assembly: GCF_014268805.2. Lineage (GTDB taxonomy): Bacteria > Pseudomonadota > Gammaproteobacteria > Pseudomonadales > Pseudomonadaceae > Aquipseudomonas > Aquipseudomonas farsensis. The sequence continues at coordinate 44,726 of NZ_JABWRF020000001.1, read as the reverse complement.
CGGGCTACAATGGCCGCCTTTGATCGTGAATGCAGGTGCGCGCAGTGACTGATGTTGCAGGGGTTTCGAAAACGGGCAAGTTGTATGTCGTGGCCACGCCCATCGGCAACCTCGACGACATGAGTGCCAGGGCGCTCAAGGTGCTGGCCGATGTCAGCCTGATCGCCGCCGAAGACACCCGTCACTCGGTGCGCCTGCTGCAGCATTTCGGTATCGATACGCCGCTGGCGGCCTGCCATGAGCACAACGAGCGCGACGAAGGCGGGCGTTTCATTACCCGCCTGCTGGCCGGGGATGATGTGGCGTTGGTGTCCGATGCCGGTACGCCACTGATTTCCGATCCGGGCTATCACCTGGTTCGCCAGGCGCGCGCCGCGGGCGTACCGGTGGTGCCTGTGCCTGGTGCCTGCGCCCTTATCGCGGCGCTGTCGGCGGCGGGGCTGCCGTCGGACCGGTTCATTTTCGAAGGCTTCCTGCCCGCCAAGACTGCCGGGCGCAAAGCGCGCCTTGCGCAAGTACGCGAGGAGCCGCGCACGCTGATTTTCTACGAAGCGCCGCATCGCATCCTTGAGTGCCTTGAAGACATGGAGGCGGTGTTTGGCGGTGATCGCCCGGCGCTGCTGGCCCGTGAAATCACCAAAACCTTCGAGACCCTGAAAGGTTTGCCTTTGGCCGAGCTGCGCGCGTTCGTGCAGGGCGACAGCAATCAGCAGCGCGGCGAATGCGTGGTGTTGGTGGCAGGGTGGACGGCGCCAGAAGGTGAGCAGGCGGTCAGTGTCGAGGCGCAGCGCGTGCTCGACCTGCTGTTGGCCGAGTTGCCGCTCAAGCGTGCTGCGGCCTTGGCGGCAGAGATTACCGGTGTGCGCAAAAACCTGCTGTACCAGCTGGCCTTGGATAAACAGAAGCCCGAGTAATGCGGGAGCGAGGTTTTTGACGCATCGCTTGTTCTTCGGCGCGGCTGTCGGTAACCTTGGCGGCGGAGAGTCGATCGGACAGTCGCTGCCGTCTTTTGTTCCGCAAAAGATGGGGGAGGAAAGTCCGGGCTCCGCAGGGCAGAGTGCCAGGTAACGCCTGGGGGGCGCGAGCCTACGGAAAGTGCCACAGAAAATAACCGCCTAAGCACTTCGGTGCCGGTAAGGGTGAAAAGGTGCGGTAAGAGCGCACCGCACGTCTGGCAACAGTTCGTGGCTAGGTAAACCCCACTCGGAGCAAGACCAAATAGGGTTCCATTAGGCGTGGCCCGCGTCGGAACCGGGTAGGTTGCTAGAGGCGTCCAGTGATGGCCGTCGTAGAGGAATGACTGTCCTCGACAAAACCCGGCTTACAGATCGACTCTCCACCTCTTTTTCCTCTGCTCGAATCGGCAGCAGACGGCCCTCGTAATACCGAAAAAATCTTACTCTTAACAAATCACTTTAACTTCACACTCTATCCATCTGAGTGCGCTTGGTTTTTTCCGCCATTTTTCCTTTGTGATAGTTGTTCCACCTTCCTTTGTTGCGCTAAATCGCCGTCCTGTAAGGGTTTTCCTTATGAACGTACCTTGACGGTGTACCGGGCGGATTCCTATAGTGTGCGCAAGTGGCAGAAAGTGGGATGAAGTGGGTTTTCTGGCACAAAAAAGCTAATATTGTGGGGAATCGCAGCCGTGTTTCGCGGAGCCAACGCCGTCAGCCTCGATGCAAAAGGCCGTCTCGCCATGCCGAGCCGGTATCGTGACGAGCTCGATTCGCGTTGCAACAGCCAGCTGATCGTGACCATTGACGCTGTCGATCCCTGCTTGTGTGTCTACCCGCTCGACGAGTGGGAACAGATTGAAGCCAAGTTGCGCGCCTTGCCGTCGTTGCGTGAGGAAAACCGTCGCCTGCAGCGTTTGCTGATTGGCAACGCGGTGGACCTGGAGCTCGACGGCAGTGGTCGTTTCCTGGTGCCGCCCCGCCTGCGTGAGTACGCCAAGCTCGACAAGAAGGCGATGCTGGTGGGGCAACTGAACAAATTTCAGTTGTGGGATGAGGATGCCTGGAACGCGGTTTCGGCAGCTGATCTTGCAGCTATCCAACAACCGGGCGCCATGCCCGACGATTTGCGTGACCTGATCCTGTGACCATAGATAGCGGCTTCAACCACATCACCGTCCTGCTCGACGAAGCCGTCGAGGCATTGGCCCTGCGCGCCGACGGTTGCTATCTGGACGGCACCTTCGGCCGGGGCGGCCACAGTCGGCTGATTCTCAGCAAGCTGGGGCCGCAAGGGCGCTTGCTTGGGTTCGACAAGGACCCACAGGCGATTGCCACAGGGCAAGCGCTGGCGGCCGAAGACGGCCGCTTTGTCATTGTGCAGCGCAGCTTTGCCGAGCTCGGTGACGAGGTGCGCCAGCGGGGGCTGCACGGCAAGGTCAGTGGCGTGCTGCTCGACCTGGGTGTGTCCTCCCCGCAGCTGGACGACCCGGAGCGCGGCTTCAGTTTCCTAAATGACGGCCCGCTGGACATGCGCATGAACCCCGACCAGGGCATCAGCGCTGCCGAGTTCATCGCCACCGCCCCGGCCGAAGAAATCGCCCGTGTGTTCAAGCAATACGGCGAAGAGCGCTTTTCTGGCCGCATGGCCCGCGCTGTCGTGGAGCGCCGCGAAAAGCAGCCGTTCACTCGCACCGCCGACCTTGCCGAAGTGCTCAAGGTTGCCAACCCTGCCTGGGAAAAGGGCAAGAACCCGGCTACCCGTGCGTTCCAGGGTCTGCGTATTCACGTCAACAACGAGCTGGGCGACCTTGAGGCCGGCCTTGAGGCTGCGCTGGATTCGCTCGAAGTGGGCGGTCGCCTGGCGGTGATCAGCTTCCATTCGCTCGAAGACCGCATCGTCAAGCTGTTCATGCGCAAGCTGGTCAAGGGCGAGGCGGACAACCTGCCGCGCAACCTGCCGGTGCAGCACAAGGTGTTCGAGCCAAAAATCAAACTGATCGGCAAGGCGCAGTTCGCCTCGGATGCCGAGCTTAAAGCCAACCCGCGGGCGCGCAGCGCCGTCATGCGTGTGGCGGAGAAGCTTCGGTGAGCCGGCTTTTTGCCAAACCTCTACCAGGCGGAAGCTTCCTGATGCTTCTGCTGTTCGTTGGCGTCCTCGGGTCGGCCATTGCGGTGTCTTATAGTGCCCACTGGAACCGCCAACTGCTCAACACTCTGTACGGCGAACTCAACGAGCGCGACAAGGCCCAGGCCGAGTGGGGCCGACTGATTCTCGAGCAAAGTACCTGGACCGCCTCCAGCCGCATCGAAAGCCTGGCCTCCGAGCAACTGCGCATGCGCGTACCGGCCGCTGACGAAGTGCGGATGGTGGCGCCATGATGAAGCTTGAAGGCGCACTCTACCCCTGGCGCTTCCGGGTGGTGGTCGGCTTGTTGGCAATCATGGTCGGCGCCATCTGCTGGCGCATCATCGACCTGCAGGTGGTCGACCGCGACTTCCTCAAAGGCCAAGGCGATGCCCGCAGCCTGCGCCACATCCCGATTCCTGCGCACCGCGGGCTGATCACTGACCGTAACGGCGAGCCGCTGGCGGTCAGTACCCCGGTGACTACCTTGTGGGCCAACCCCAAGGAAATGCAGGCCTCCAAGGAACGCTGGCCGCAGTTGGCCGCAGCGTTGGGGCAAAACGCCCAGCAACTGACCGAGCGTCTTACCCAGCAGGCTGGCAAAGAGTTTATCTATCTGGTTCGTGGCCTGACTCCTGAGCAGGGCCAGCACGTGCTCGACTTGAAAGTGCCTGGCGTGTACGGCCTGGAAGAATTCCGCCGTTTCTACCCCGCCGGCGATGTCACGGCCCATATGGTCGGCTTTACCGACCTGGACGACCATGGTCGCGAAGGGGTTGAACTGGCCTACGACGAGTGGCTGGCCGGTGTGCCCGGCAAGCGGCAGGTCATCAAGGACCGGCGCGGCAGGCTGATCAAGGACATCCAGGTAACCAAAAACGCCAAGGCCGGAAAGACCTTGGCGTTGTCGATAGACCTGCGCCTGCAATACCTGGCCACCCGCGAGCTGCGCAACGCCATTGCCGAGCAGGACGCCAAGGCCGGTAGCCTGGTGATCATGGACGTCAAGACCGGCGAAGTGCTGGCCATGGTCAACCAGCCCACCTACAACCCGAACAACCGCCGCAGCATGTTCCCGGCGGCCATGCGCAACCGGGCGATCATCGACGTGTTCGAGCCAGGCTCGACGGTCAAGCCGATCTCCATGAGCGCCGCCCTTGAGAGCGGCCGCTGGAAACCGACCGACAAGGTCGAGGTGTATCCGGGCAGCCTGCAGATCGGCCGCTACACCATCAAGGACGTGTCCAAGAGCGAGGGCCCGATCCTCGACCTGACCGGCATCCTGATCAACTCCAGTAACGTCGGCATGAGCAAGATCGCCTTCGATATCGGCGGCGAAGCCATCTACCGGGTCATGGCTCAGGTGGGCCTTGGTCAGTACACCGGCCTGGGCTTCCCGGGCGAGCGCGTTGGCAACCTGCCCAACCACCGCGAGTGGCGCAAAGCCGAGACCGCGACACTTTCGTATGGCTATGGCGTGTCGGTAACCGCCTTGCAACTGGTACACGCCTACGCCGCGCTGGCCAACGACGGCAAGATGGTGCCGCTGTCGATCCTCAAGGTCGACAAGGCGCCGGAAGCCACCCAGGCCATCCCCAAGGAAACCGCCGAGACCGTGCAGGGCATGCTGCAACAGGTGATCGAAGCGCCGCGCGGGGTGTTCCGTGCGCAGGTGCCGTTCTATCACGTGGCCGGTAAGTCCGGTACCGCGCGTAAAGCCACCGTCGGTTCCAAGGGTTACACCGAAAACGCCTACCGCTCGCTGTTTGCAGGCTTCGGCCCGATGAGCGACCCGCGCTACGCCATCGTCGTGGTCATCGACGAGCCGGGCAAGGGTGGCTACTTCGGCGGCCTGGTTTCGGCCCCGGTGTTCAGCAAGGTCATGTCGGGCACCCTGCGTCTGATGAACGTGCCGCCTGACAACCTGCCGCCGCCGTCGACCGAGCAAGCCACCACACTACCCGCCAACGGAGGGCGTGGATAATGACGATGCCACTGAGCAAGCTGTTTGCCCATGCCAGCCGCGACCCGCTGATCCGCGAACTTACGCTGGATAGTCGCCAGGTGCGTCAGGGCGACCTGTTCCTGGCCGTGCCCGGCGCCAAGGTCGATGGCCGCGAGCATATTGCCGACGCGCTGTCCCGTGGTGCTGCTGCCGTCGCCTATGAAGAGCAGGGCGCCCATGTGCTGCCGCTCACCGATGTGCCACTGATTCCGGTCAAGGGCCTGATCGGCCAGCTGTCGCAGATCGCCGGGCGCTTCTATGGCGAGCCCAGCCGGCAGTTGAACCTGGTAGGCGTAACCGGCACCAACGGCAAGACCAGCGTCACCCAGCTGGTGGCCCAGGCGCTCGATGTGCTCGGCCAGCGCTGCGGCTTGATCGGCACCTTGGGCACCGGTTTTTATGGCGAGCTGCAAAGTGGCCGCTTGACCACCCCCGACCCGATTGCCGTACAGGCCACGCTCAACGATCTGAAAAAGGCCGGCGCCAAGGCCGTAGCCATGGAAGTATCGTCACACGCGCTGGAACAGGGCCGTGTGGCTGCGCTGGAATTCGACATCGCGGTGATGACCAACCTGTCGCGCGATCACCTCGATTACCACGGCAGCATGGAGGCCTATGAGGCCGCCAAGGCCCGCCTCTTCGCCTGGCCGAGCCTGAAGTGCCAGGTGGTCAACCTGGATGACGCGTTCGGTCGCCGCCTGGCCAGTGTTTTTGCTCATCGCCCGATTGGCGACCATATCGAGACGCGCCTGCTCAGCTACAGCCTGGAGAACCCGGACGCGTCGTTGTTCTGCCGTGAGGCGCAGTTCAGCGACGATGGCGTGTGCGCCACCCTGGTGACTGCGCAAGGTGAGCGTGCCCTGCGCAGCCAGCTGCTCGGCCGCTTCAACCTGAGCAATATGCTGGCCGCCGTCGCCACCCTGATGGCGCTGGACTATTCGCTGGACGAAATTCTCAAAGTCACCCCGCAGCTGCAGGGCCCGGTTGGCCGTATGCAGCGCCTGGGCGGTGGCGACAAGCCGTTGGTGGTGGTCGATTACGCCCACACCCCCGACGCACTGGAAAAGGTGCTCGAAGCCCTGCGCCCGCACGCCCACGGCAAGTTACTGTGCCTGTTCGGCTGTGGTGGCGACCGCGACAGCGGCAAGCGTCCCTTGATGGCCGAAGTGGCCGAGCGCCTTGCTGATCGCGTAATGGTCACCGATGACAACCCGCGTAGCGAAGACCCGCAGCGCATTTTCGACGATATCCGCCCAGGCTTGCGCCAGCCTGCTGCGGTTGCCTTCGTTGCCGGCCGTGGCGATGCCATCGCGCAACTGATTGCCAGCGCCAGTGCCGACGATGTGATCGTCCTGGCTGGCAAAGGGCATGAGGATTACCAGGAGATCAATGGCCAGCGCCATGACTTCTCCGATCTGGTCGAGGCCGAAAAAGCCCTTGCTGCCTGGAGCGCACCCCATGCTTAAGCCCCTGACGCTCAGCGAGCTGACCACAGCACTGGGTGCCCGCCTGGTAGGCCGCGATGCGCGCTTTACCGGCGTCAGTATCGACAGCCGCAGCGTGGCCGCCGGGCAGCTGTTCGTTGCCCTGGCTGGCCCGCGTTTCGATGGCCATGACTACCTGGCTGATGTGCAGGCCAAGGGCGCTGTTGCAGCGTTGGTCGAGCGCGAAGTCGAAGGCGTCGACTTGCCGCAGTTGCTGGTTGCTGACTGCCGTATCGCCCTGGGGCAACTCGGTGCACTCAACCGCGCAGGCTTCGACAAGCCAGTGGTCGCCATCACCGGCTCCAGCGGCAAGACCACGGTCAAGGAGATGCTCGCCTGCATCCTGCGCACCCGTGGCCCGGTACATGCCACCCGTGGCAACCTCAACAACGACTTGGGCGCACCGCTGACGCTGCTCGAAATCGCCCCCGAGCACAGCGCTGCCGTGATCGAACTGGGTGCCTCGCGCATTGGCGAGATTCGCTACACCGTCGGCCTCACCCTGCCGCAGGTAGTGATCATCAACAACGCCGGTACCGCCCATGTTGGCGAGTTCGGCGGCCCGGAAAAAATCGTCGAGGCCAAGGGCGAAATCCTTGAAGGCCTGGGCGAGGGCGGCACGGCCATCTTGAACCTGGCCGACAAGGCCTTCGAGGTCTGGCGCACGCGTGCGGGCAGCCACCGCATTGTCAGCTTTGCGCTGGACAACCCGCAGGCCGACTTCCACGCCACCGACATTGGCCGTGACGCCCGTGGTTGCCCGTCGTTTACCCTGCACAGCCCAAGTGGCAGTGTGCCGGTGCAGTTGAACCTGCTCGGCACCCATAACGTCAGCAATGCGTTGGCCGCCGCTGCCGCTGCCCATGCCGTTGGTCTGAGCCTGGCTGGTATCGCGGCAGGGCTGGGCGCGGTGCAGCCGGTCAAGGGCCGTACGGTGGCACAGATCGCCCCGAGCGGTGTGCGGGTGATCGATGACAGCTACAACGCAAATCCCACGTCCATGTGCGCGGCTATTGATATACTCGCCGGCTTTTCCGGGCGCACCGTTCTGGTGCTCGGGGACATCGGCGAGCTGGGGCAATGGGCCGAGGAAGGCCATCGCCAGGTTGGCGATTACGCCCGTGGCAAGGTCGATGTGCTGTACGCGGTGGGTACCAACATGGCCCACGCGGTGAGCGCATTCGGTGCCAATGGCCGCCACTTCACTACTCAGGCTGAGCTGATCGACGCTGTTTGCGCCGAAACTGCCAGCGATACCACTATCTTGATCAAGGGTTCGCGCAGCGCTGCGATGGAAAACGTCGTGGCGGCTTTGTGCGGTTCCAGCGGGGAGAAACATTAATGCTGCTGCTGTTGGCTGAGTATCTGCAACAGTTCCACAAGGGCTTTGCGGTCTTCCAGTACCTGTCGCTGCGCGGCATCCTGGGGGTGCTTACCGCACTCTCGCTGTCGCTGTGGCTTGGCCCCTGGATGATCCGTACCCTGCAGATCCGCCAGATCGGTCAGGCCGTGCGTAACGACGGCCCGCAATCGCACCTGTCCAAGTCGGGCACCCCGACCATGGGCGGCGCACTGATTCTTTCGGCCATCGCCATCAGCACCCTGCTGTGGGCCGACCTGTCCAACCGCTATGTGTGGACGGTCCTGATCGTCACCCTGCTGTTCGGCGCCATCGGCTGGGTAGACGACTACCGCAAGGTCATCGAGAAGAACTCCCGTGGCCTGCCGAGCCGCTGGAAGTATTTCTGGCAGTCGGTGTTTGGCCTGGGGGCGGCGATCTTCCTCTACAAGACCGCCCCGACCAGCGTCGAAACCACGCTGATCGTGCCGATGCTCAAAGACCTGACCATCCCGTTGGGTGCAGGCTTCGTGGTGCTGACCTACTTCGTCATCGTCGGCTCCAGCAACGCGGTCAACCTGACCGACGGCCTCGACGGCCTGGCGATCATGCCAACGGTGATGGTCGGCGGCGCGCTGGGCATCTTCTGCTACCTGTCGGGTAACGTGAAGTTCGCCGAATACCTGCTGATCCCGTACGTGCCGGGCTCGGGCGAGCTGATCGTGTTCTGCGGCGCACTGATTGGCGCCGGGCTTGGCTTCCTGTGGTTCAACACCTACCCCGCGCAAGTGTTCATGGGCGACGTCGGTGCCCTGGCGCTGGGCGCTGCGCTCGGCACCATCGCGGTCATCGTGCGCCAGGAAATCGTGCTGTTCATCATGGGCGGGGTGTTCGTGATGGAAACCCTGTCGGTGGTCATCCAGGTGGCTTCGTTCAAGCTCACCGGCAAGCGGGTTTTCCGCATGGCACCGATTCACCACCATTTCGAACTCAAGGGCTGGCCTGAGCCACGTGTGATCGTCCGCTTCTGGATCATCACCGTGATTCTGGTGCTGATCGGCCTTGCCACCCTGAAACTGAGGTAGACGAGCGTGTCACTGATCGCTTCCGACCAATTCCGCATCGTTGTCGGCCTCGGCAAGAGCGGCATGTCCCTGGTTCGCTTCCTGGCGAGCCGGGGCATTGCCTTTGCCGTCGCCGACACCCGCGAGCAGCCGCCGGAACTGGATACCCTGCGCCGTGATTACCCGCAGGTGGAAGTGCGCTGTGGTGAGCTGGACGTCGAGTTCCTCTGCCGCGCCAATGAACTGTATGTGAGCCCGGGCCTGGCGGTGGCCACCCCGGCTCTGCAGCAGGCTGCCGCGCGCGGCGTCAAGCTGTCCGGCGATATCGACCTGTTTGCCCGTTACGCCAAGGCGCCCATCGTTGCCATCAGCGGCTCCAATGCCAAGAGCACCGTCACCACCCTGGTCGGCGACATGGCGGCCAAGGCCGGCAAGCGCGTGGCCGTGGGCGGCAATATCGGCACGCCGGCGCTGGACCTGCTCGATGACAGCGTCGAACTGTATGTGCTCGAGCTTTCCAGCTTCCAGCTCGAAACCACCGACCAGCTCAACGCCGAAGTGGCCACCGTACTGAATATCAGCGAAGACCACATGGACCGCTACAGCGGTCTGCCGGCTTATCACCTGGCCAAGCACCGGATTTTCCGGGGTGCCCGGCAGGTGGTGGTCAATCGCCAGGACGCTCTGAGCCGGCCGCTGCCGGTCGAAGGCATTCCGTGCTTCACCTTTGGCCTCAACGCCCCTGACTTCAAGGCCTTCGGCCTGCGTGAAGTCGACGGGGAGAAATACCTGGCCTTTGAATTCCAGGCGCTGATGCCGGTGCGTGAGCTGAAAATTCGTGGCGCCCACAACCAGAGCAATGCCCTGGCGGCGCTAGCGCTGGGCCATGCTGCCGGCCTTGCTTTCGAGCCCATGCTTGAAGCCCTGCGCGAGTTCAAGGGCCTGGCCCACCGTTGCCAGTGGGTTCGCGAGCATAACGGCGCGGGCTGGTATGACGATTCCAAAGCCACCAACGTGGGTGCGGCCCTGGCTGCCATCGAAGGCCTGGGCGCTGATATCCCGGGTCAGTTGGTGCTGATCGCCGGTGGTGATGGCAAAGGTGCCGACTTCGCTGCCCTGCGTGAGCCTGTGCGTAAGCACTGCCGTGCTGTGGTGCTGTTGGGGCGCGATGCCGAACGTCTGGCCGAAACCCTCGATGGCGCCGTGCCTCTGGTACGCGTACAGACCCTGGCCGAGGCCGTGCAGCGCTGCGCAGAGCTGGCCCAGCCGGGCGATGCCGTGTTGCTGTCGCCGGCCTGCGCCAGCCTCGACATGTTCAAGAACTTCGAAGAACGCGGGCGCCTGTTCGCCCAGGCTGCGGAGGGGCTGGCATGATTTTCGGCATCTTCAAGCCTTACCCGTCGCCGCTGATCAGCGGCCGTGGTGTAGACCTCGACTTCCCGCTGCTGGCCGGTTGCCTGGCGCTGCTCGGCCTGGGCCTGGTGATGATCACCTCGGCGTCCTCGGAAGTGGCTGCGGTGCAGTCCGGCAACCCGCTGTATCACATGTTCCGCCACCTGGTGTACGTGGTGCTCGGCCTTGGCGCCGGGGTAATGACCATGTTCGTGCCGATCGCCACCTGGCAGCGTATGGGCTACCTGATGCTGATCGGCGCTTTCGGCCTGCTGGTGATGGTGTTGATCCCCGGCATCGGCCGCGAAGTGAACGGTTCGATGCGCTGGATCGGCTTTAGCTTCTTCAACGTGCAGCCTTCGGAAATCGCCAAGGTGTTCGTGGTGATCTATCTGGCCGGCTACCTGGTGCGCCGTCAGACCGAGGTGCGCGAGAGCTGGATGGGCTTCTTCAAGCCGTTCATCGTGCTGTTGCCGATGGCTGGCCTGCTGCTGATGGAGCCTGACTTCGGCGCCACCGTGGTCATGATGGGGGCGGCGGCTGCCATGCTGTTCCTGGGGGGCGTCGGGTTGTTCCGCTTCTCGCTGATGGTGGTGCTGGCGGTGGTCTCGGTGGTGGTGCTGGTACAGGCACAGCCTTACCGGATGGCGCGTCTGATCACCTTCACCGACCCCTGGTCGGATCAGTTTGGCTCGGGCTACCAGTTGACCCAGGCGCTGATTGCCTTCGGCCGCGGCGAGTGGCTGGGCGTGGGCCTAGGCAACAGCGTGCAGAAACAGTTCTACCTGCCCGAGGCACACACCGACTTCGTGTTCTCGGTGCTGGCCGAAGAGCTCGGGGTGGTCGGCTCGCTGCTGACCATCGGCCTGTTCGTGTTCGTCACCATTCGTGCGCTGTACATCGGCTTGTGGGCCGAGAAAGCCAAACAGTTCTTTGCCGCCTACATGGCCTTTGGCCTGGCGTTCCTGTGGATCGGCCAGTTCCTGATCAACATCGGCGTGAACGTCGGCCTGCTGCCAACCAAGGGCCTGACCCTGCCGTTCCTCAGCTACGGGGGCAGTTCGCTGGTCATTTGCTGCGCCTGCGTGGGGTTGTTGCTGCGTATCGAGTGGGAAAGCCGCACGCACCTTGGCAGCGAAGAACACGAATTCAAGGAGAGCGATTTTGCCGAGGAGACCAATCATGGCCGCTGATGGCAAGAACGTACTGATCATGGCGGGCGGTACCGGTGGCCACGTGTTCCCGGCCCTGGCCTGCGCCCGTGAGTTCCAGGCGCGCGGCTACACCGTGCACTGGCTTGGCACCCCACGCGGCATCGAAAACGAACTGGTGCCCCAGGCGGGGCTGGCGCTGCACCTGATCCAGGTCACCGGCCTGCGCGGCAAGGGCAAGCTCTCGCTGCTCAAGGCGCCGTTCACGCTGGTCAAGGCCGTGCTGCAAGCCCGGCGTATCGTGCGCGAGCTCAAGCCGGTCTGTGTGGTCGGCTTTGGTGGCTACGTCACCGGCCCCGGCGGCCTGGCTGCGCGGCTGTGCGGCGTGCCGTTGGTGATCCACGAGCAGAACGCCCGCGCCGGCACCACCAACCGCCTGCTGCTGCCGTTCGCTGCCCGGGTATGTGAAGCCTTCCCGGCCACGTTTGCCGCCAGCGAAAAACTGCGCACCACCGGCAACCCGGTCCGCCCGGAGCTGTTCATGGACGCCCAGCGCGCGCCGCTGGCCGAGCGCCGTGCACGCCTGCTGGTGATGGGTGGCAGCCTGGGCGCGGAACCATTGAACAAATTGTTGCCTAAGGCCCTGTCTGAAGTGCCGGCAGCGCTGCGCCCCGAGGTGTTTCACCAGGCTGGCAAGCATCACGCACCGGCTACCGCCGAGCGTTATCAGCAAGCCGGTGTCGAGGCGCAGGTCGAGCCGTTCATCAAGGACATGGCGCACGCCTATGGCTGGGCAGACCTGGTGGTCTGCCGCGCCGGTGCGCTGACTGTCAGTGAACTGGCCGCCGCTGGCTTGCCGTCGATGCTGGTGCCGTTGCCCCACGCCATCGACGACCACCAGACCCACAACGCCCAATACCTGGCTCACGAGGGCGCTGCCTTCCTGATGCCACAAGCGACAACTGGCGCAGCGCAACTCGCTGAACGCCTGAACGAGGTGCTGATGCAACCCGAGAAACTCAACGCCATGGCTGGCACTGCCCGCCGCCTGGCCAAACCTGCTGCAACCAGCACCGTGGTCGATATCTGCCTGGAGGTGGCCCATGGTTGAGAGCCAGAAAGCCATGCCGCAACCCAAGATGGGCCGTATCCGCCGCATCCACTTCGTCGGTATCGGCGGCGTGGGCATGTGCGGTATCGCCGAAGTGCTGCTGAACCTGGGCTATGAAGTGTCAGGTTCCGACCTCAAGGCCTCGCCGGTTACCGAGCGCCTGGAGTCGTTTGGCGCCGAAATCTTCGTCGGCCACCGCGCCGAGAACGCGGCCAGCGCCGATGTGCTGGTGGTGTCGAGCGCGATCAACCCGGCCAACCCGGAAGTCGCCACTGCGCTTGAACGCCGCATCCCAGTGGTGCCGCGTGCCGAGATGCTCGCCGAACTGATGCGCTATCGCCATGGTGTGGCGGTTGCCGGTACCCACGGCAAGACCACCACCACCAGCCTGCTGGCCTCGGTGTTTGCCGCAGGTGGACTGGACCCGACCTTCGTCATCGGTGGCCGCCTGACCGCTGCGGGCACCAATGCCCAGCTGGGCACCAGCCGCTACCTGATTGCCGAAGCCGATGAAAGCGACGCCAGCTTCCTGCACCTGCAGCCGATGGTCGCCGTGGTTACCAACATCGACGCCGACCACATGGCAACCTACGAAGGCGACTTCAACAAGCTGAAGAAAACCTTCGTCGAGTTTCTGCACAACCTGCCGTTCTATGGCCTGGCGGTCATGTGCCTGGACGACCCGGTGGTGCGCGAGATCCTGCCGCAGGTCAAGCGTCCGACGGTCACCTATGGCTTTAGCGAAGAGGCCGACATTCGCGCCATCAACGTGCGCCAGCAGGGCATGCAGACCTACTTCACGGTACTGCGCCGCGACTGCGAGCCGCTTGAGGTGTCGGTGAACATGCCTGGCAACCACAACGTGCTCAATGCGCTGGCGACCATCGCCATCGCCACCGACGAAGGCATCAGCGACGAAGCGATCGTGCAGGGCCTGTCGGGCTTCCAGGGTGTGGGTCGACGTTTCCAGGTGTACGGCGAGCTGCCTGTCGAAGGCGGCAGCGTGATGCTGGTGGACGACTACGGCCACCACCCGACCGAAGTCGCTGCAGTGATCAAGGCCGTGCGTGGCGGCTGGCCGAGCCGGCGCCTGGTGATCGTCTACCAACCGCACCGCTACAGCCGCACCCGCGACCTGTACGACGATTTCGTGCAGGTGCTCGGCGATGCCAACGTGCTGCTGCTGATGGAGGTCTACCCGGCCGGCGAAGAGCCGATCCCGGGCGCCGACAGCCGTCAGCTGTGCCACAGCATCCGCCAGCGCGGCAAGCTCGACCCGATCTACATCGAACGCGGCGCCGAACTTGCGCCGTTGGTGCAACCGCTGCTGCGTGCCGGCGACATCCTGCTTTGCCAGGGCGCCGGTGACGTGGGCGGCCTTGCCCCGCAACTGATGAAAAGCCCGCTGTTTGCAGGCGCCAAGCAGGAGAAGCCGCTGTGACCCAGGCCTACGACAAACTTCACTCCGTCCTCGACGTCAAGGCCTTTGGCCGCGTCGGCGTGCTGTACGGCGGCAAGAGCGCCGAGCGTGAGGTGTCGCTGAAATCGGGTGCTGCAGTGATCGAGGCACTGACCAGCGCCGGTGTCGACGTGGTTGCCATCGATGTCGGCGACGACCTGCTCGAGCGCCTGCAACGCGAGAAAATCGACCGCGCGTTCATCATTCTGCATGGTCGCGGCGGCGAAGACGGCAGCATGCAGGGCCTGCTGGAGTGCCTTGGCATTCCCTATACCGGCAGCGGCATCCTTGCCTCGGCCCTGGCCATGGACAAGCTGCGCACCAAGCAGGTGTGGCAGAGCCTGGGTATTCCGACCCCGCGTCACGCGGTATTGGCCAGCGAGCACGATTGTGTTCAGGCCAGCATGGAACTGGGCTTCCCGTTGATCGTCAAACCCGCCCATGAAGGTTCAAGCATCGGCATGGCCAAGGTGAACAGCGAGCAAGAGCTGATCGCCGCCTGGAAAGACGCCGCCAATTACGATTCGCAAGTGCTGGTCGAGCAATGGATTCACGGCCCGGAGTTCACCATTGCCGTGTTGCGCGGCCAGGTACTGCCGCCAATCGCGCTGGGCACCCCGCATTCGTTCTACGACTACGACGCCAAGTACATCGCCAATGACACCCAGTACCGCATCCCGTGTGGGCTGGACAGTGCCAAGGAACAAGAACTGATCGACCTGACCGCGCGAGCCTGTGATGCCGTTGGCATCGAAGGCTGGGGCCGGCTGGACGTGATGCAGGACGAGCAGGGCCGGTTCTGGCTGCTCGAAGTCAACACCGCACCAGGCATGACTGACCATAGCCTGGTACCGATGGCGGCCCGCGCGGCCGGCCTGGACTTCCAGCAGTTGGTGCTGGCGATCCTGGCCGACAGCGTTGCGACGCGAGGTTAACCAGCCATGCAAGGCGCGATGATACGTCAGCAGCAACCCGTACCCGGCCGTAGCAAGCCGGTGCCGCGTGGTGCCAGCCGACTGGCGGCCGATGAGCCGGTATCGGCGCGCCTGCCAAGGCCTGGCCTGGGTGGCCTCAAGCGCCTGCTGTGGCCGGTGCTGCTGGTGGCGGCAGGCTTTGGCGCTTATGAAGGGGCTGTGCGCCTGATGCCGTACGCCGACCGCCCGATCACCAAGATCGCCGTGCAGGGCGACCTCAGCTACATCAGCCAGCAGGCGGTGCAGCAGCGGATTGCCCCTTACGTGGCGGCGAGCTTCTTCACCGTGGACCTGACGGCCATGCGTGTGGAGCTTGAGCAGATGCCCTGGATCGCCCACGCCGAAGTACGCCGGGTGTGGCCGGACGAGGTGGTGGTGCGCCTTGAAGAACAGTTGCCGGTGGCGCGCTGGGGCGATGAAGCCTTGCTCAACAACCAGGGCCAGGCCTTCACCCCGCGTGAGCTGGCCAACTACGAGCACCTGCCGCAGCTGTTCGGGCCGCAGCGGGCGCAACAGCAAGTCATGCAGCAGTATCAGGTATTGAGCCAGATGCTGCGCCCCATGGGCTTTTCCATCGCGCGCCTTGAGCTGCGCGAGCGGGGCAGCTGGTTCCTGACCACTGGCGCAGGCAGCGCCGGGCCGGGCATCGAGCTGTTGCTGGGGCGCGACCATCTGGTGGAGAAGATGCGCCGTTTCATTGCCATTTACGACAAGACGCTTAAAGACCAGATCACCAATATCGCCCGCATCGATCTGCGTTATTCCAATGGCCTGGCCGTTGGTTGGCGGGAACCGATTGCACCGACGACGGCCCAACCCGCCGTTGCGAAGAATTAGAGAGAGGCAGGACCATGGCAAACGCGCATAGCGGCAAAATGATCGTCGGGCTCGACATTGGCACCTCCAAGGTGGTGGCACTGGTCGGCGAAGTCGGCGAAGACGGCACCCTGGAGATCGTTGGTATCGGTACCCACCCATCGCGCGGCCTGAAGAAGGGCGTGGTGGTGAATATCGAGTCCACCGTGCAGTCGATCCAGCGCGCCGTGGAAGAGGCCCAACTGATGGCCGGCTGCCGCATCCACTCGGCGTTCGTCGGCGTGGCCGGCAACCACATCCGCAGCCTCAACTCCCACGGCATCGTCGCCATCCGCGACCGTGAAGTGAGCATGGCCGACCTTGAGCGCGTACTTGACGCCGCCCAGGCCGTGGCCATCCCGGCTGACCAGCGGGTGCTGCACACCCTGCCGCAGGACTACGTTATCGACAACCAGGAAGGCGTGCGTGAGCCACTGGGCATGTCGGGCGTGCGCCTTGAGGCCAAGGTGCACGTGGTCACCTGCGCGGTCAATGCGGCGCAGAACATCGAAAAATGCGTGCGCCGCTGCGGCCTCGAAATCGACGACATCATTCTCGAGCAACTGGCTTCGGCCTATTCGGTATTGACCGATGACGAGAAAGAACTGGGCGTGTGCATTGTCGACATCGGTGGTGGTACCACCGATATCGCCATCTTCACCGAAGGCGCCATCCGCCACACCGCGGTCATCCCGATTGCCGGCGACCAGGTCACCAACGACATCGCCATGGCCCTGCGCACACCCACGCAGTACGCCGAGGAAATCAAGATTCGCTACGCCTGCGCCCTGGCCAAACTGGCCGGCGCCGGTGAAACCATCAAAGTGCCAAGCGTGGGTGACCGCCCACCGCGCGAGCTGTCCCGCCAGGCCCTGGCCGAAGTGGTAGAGCCGCGTTACGACGAGCTGTTCACCTTGATCCAGGCCGAGCTGCGTCGCAGTGGCTACGAAGACCTGGTCCCGGCCGGCATCGTCCTGACGGGCGGCACCGCCAAGATGGAAGGCGCCGTCGAGCTTGCCGAAGAAATCTTCCACATGCCGGTACGCCTGGGCGTACCACACAGCGTTCGGGGGCTGAGCGACGTGGTGCGCAACCCGATCTATTCCACCGGCGTGGGCTTGCTCACCTACGGCCTGCACAAGCAGTCCGAAGACCTGCCCCTGACCGGCAACAGCAGCAGCAACAGCTATGGCGATGAACCGAAGGCCCCGGTGCTTGAGCGTCTCAAGCGTTGGGTTCAGGGCAACTTCTAAGTTTCAAAGCAGTAGTGGTAGGCGCGACAACTAGAGAACTGTAAGGAGAGGGAAAATGTTCGAGCTCGTAGACAACGTCCCGCAAAGCCCGGTCATCAAGGTGATCGGCGTCGGCGGTGGTGGCGGCAACGCCGTTAACCACATGGTCAAAAGCAACATTGAAGGCGTCGAGTTCATCTGCGCCAACACCGATGCCCAGGCGCTGAAGAATATTGGTGCTCGCACCATTCTGCAGCTGGGTACCGGCGTGACCAAAGGCCTGGGTGCAGGCGCGAATCCAGAAGTCGGTCGTCAGGCCGCGCTGGAAGACCGTGAGCGCATCGCTGAAGTGCTGCAAGGCACCAACATGGTCTTCATCACCACCGGCATGGGTGGCGGTACCGGTACCGGTGCTGCGCCGATCATCGCCGAAGTGGCCAAGGAAATGGGCATCCTCACCGTTGCGGTGGTGACCCGTCCGTTCCCGTTCGAAGGCCGCAAGCGCATGCAGATCGCCGATGAAGGCATCCGTATGCTGGCGGACAGCGTCGACTCGCTGATCACCATCCCCAACGAGAAGCTGCTGACCATCCTGGGCAAGGATGCAAGCCTGCTGTCCGCCTTCGCCAAGGCTGACGACGTGCTGGCCGGTGCCGTGCGCGGTATCTCCGACATCATCAAGCGCCCAGGCATGATCAACGTCGACTTTGCCGACGTGCGCACCGTGATGAGCGAAATGGGCATGGCGATGATGGGGACTGGTTGCGCCAGCGGCCCGAACCGCGCTCGCGAAGCCACCGAAGCGGCAATCCGCAACCCGCTGCTCGAAGACGTCAACCTGCAGGGCGCCCGCGGCATCCTGGTGAACATCACCGCAGGTCCTGACCTGTCGCTGGGTGAGTACTCCGATGTGGGTAGCATCATCGAAGCCTTCGCCTCCGACCACGCGATGGTCAAGGTCGGCACTGTGATCGACCCCGACATGCGCGACGAGCTGCACGTTACCGTTGTGGCCACGGGCCTGGGTGCGCGCATCGAGAAGCCGGTCAAGATCGTCGACAACACCCTGCAGACCGCTCAGCAGGCGTACGAGGCCTCTAACCCGGCCCCGGCTCGCCAGGAGCAGCCAGCAGTCAACTACCGTGACCTCGAGCGCCCGACTGTAATGCGCAACCAGGCCCACGCCGGTGCTGCCGCAGCGGCCAAGCTGAACCCTCAGGATGACCTGGACTACCTGGATATCCCGGCATTCCTGCGTCGTCAGGCCGATTAATGGAATTTATCAGGGGTATAGGGGTGATTGGTATTCAGCAAAGGTCGGGTCTGTTATTATCCCCAGCCTTTGTTGATACCTGTTCGCAATTTGCGCTGAAGCGGCCAATGCCATGATTAAACAACGCACCCTGAAGAATACCATCCGTGCCACAGGTGTCGGTCTGCACTCTGGGGAGAAGGTCTACCTGACCCTCAAGCCTGCGCCTGTGGACACCGGCATCGTCTTCCGTCGCGCCGACCTCGACCCTGTGGTCGAAATTCCGGCGCGCGCGGCCAATGTTGGCGAGACCACCATGTCCACCACGTTGGTCAACGGTGACGTCAAGGTTGATACGGTCGAGCACCTGCTTTCCGCCATGGCGGGCCTGGGCATCGATAACGCCTACGTCGAGCTCTCCGCCTCGGAAGTGCCGATCATGGATGGCAGCGCCGGTCCCTTTGTATTCCTGATCCAATCGGCAGGCCTGGAAGAACAGGACGCTGCCAAGAAGTTCATCCGTATCCTGCGTGAAGTAACAGTGGAGGAGGGCGACAAGCGCGCCACTTTCCTGCCTTTCGAAGGGTTCAAGGTGAGCTTCGAGATCGACTTCGATCACCCGGTCCTCAAGGGCCAGACCCAAAGTGCAGTCGTAGACTTCTCCAGCACCTCGTTCGTCAAGGAAGTCAGCCGCGCCCGCACCTTCGGTTTCATGCGTGACATCGAGTACCTGCGCAAGCACAACCTTGCGCTGGGCGGCAGTGTTGAAAACGCCATCGTCGTCGACGAAACCGGTGTGCTCAACGAAGACGGCCTTCGTTCCGATGACGAATTCGTCAAGCACAAGATTCTCGACGCCATCGGCGATCTTTATCTGCTGGGCAACAGCCTGATTGGCGAGTTCAAGGGCTACAAGTCCGGCCACTCGCTCAACAACCAGCTGCTGCGCAAGCTGATCGCAGAAACCGACGCCTGGGAAGTGGTTACATTCGAAGATGCCAGTACGGCACCGATCTCCTACATGCGCCCTGTTGCGGCTGTGTAAGTTCGAACACTCTCTAGTTGATCAAGGCCACCTTCGGGTGGCCTTTTATTATGTGCGCGCTTCAGCTGAAACGGAAAAAGTCCAGGTAGCTGAAGTCACGGGCGGTGATCACCATTCCAGTGACGTAATCGCCCTGTTCGGCTTTGAACGACACATTTTGATGCGCGCCGTTGATGGGCAGTACCTCGGATTGCCCGAGGAGCTTTTGGCCGGGGCCGTAGAACCTCACCTCGCCTCGCTGGCTAATCCATGTCCAGCTGAACTCCACATTGGAGTACTCCCCTTTGAGTTCAATTGTAACTTCCTGCTCGGGCAGGTTGGCCGCAACGTTGCGGTTCAAGGCCAGGCCCTGACCTTCGAGTTTTCCGTCAACCGAAAGTGTGTGTGTTTGAATGCCCACGTCGTTGGTTGAGGTGGGGGGCAGCGATATGATTAGTGCACCTTGATCGAGCGTCTCGCCGGGTTTGACGATGCCGCCGAGGCTGTCTTCGAAGTCTTCATGCATGTTGGCGGGGTAGATACGGATGTCATCGAACCAAAAGTCGGCGCTTTCTCCACTACCCACGCTGTCACTACCAATTAAGGCCAGCATTTGTGGGCCGTCTTTCGCTACGAAGTCCGTTCTGATCACGTGCCATTCGCGGTCGTATAAGGGGGTCGCGCTCCCCAAAGGGATTTCATCCATACGCCAGGTTATTGACGGGTATTTGGCTTGATCATTGACGCGCCTGACTCTGATGGATACGCGGTATTTCTCGTTGGCAACTAATTGGGTGAGCTTTTTTTCCAGGATCTTTCCTTGTAGGTTACCCATAGGGCGGAAGAACGCATAATAGTTTCCATTCTCTTCGCCCAGGGCGAGTGCTTGGCCATTGGCGCCTTTGACCCAGTCATTCCATGGGTCAGTAGAAGACTCGAATGAGGTGTAATCGCAATATTGGGTCATGAAACTCGCTCCGTAAGGGGGGTACGAGCCCATTCGAGCATTTTGGAGTGGGAGGTAAAACTGGCAAAACTATCAGGTAGGCGAGGGTGACGCTTCAGCCTGTTGACCCAGGCTTGAGGTTGGCATGAGCAGCCAACCTTTCAAGCGCCGCACGCAGCTTCGGGTCACTGATCCCCTCCGCTGAGCCGCGAATCTCCTGCGCTGCACGCTCCGAAAGCGCCGGCCCATGCCCTTCGCGTTTGGCGGGCACCAGCGGCGGCTGCACCTTGAACAGAATGCGCGTGAGGTTGGCGAAGGCGTCCATCTCAAGTAGCTGGCGCTGCAGGCGCTTCTGCTGGTAGCGCAGCCGGGTGGCCCAGTGGCCGTCGGTCACCACCAGCAGCAGAGTGCCTTCTTTCCACGAGGCCACATGGCAGTGCTCGCGGGCAGCCGGTTGCAGCTGGCTCTCCAGCAGGCGCTGCAAGTGCTCCAGGCGTTCAGCCTGGTTGAGCATCAGGCGCAGCGGCCGCGCTTTGCGCAGCAGGGCGGCAGGAGGGCTGGCGGAGGGAGGTTTGTAGGCCATGGGGGTCGCAGCTGGTTACAAGATCGGCAGTCTAACAGATGGGCTGCCGTGTATATCAGGCCTCACCGCCAGGGCTGCCCGGCGGCACTGATGCAAGTCACGGCTGCAACGTTTCATGTGCACATACCTTGAACTTGGGGGAAAAGCCCCTATCTTAGTCAGGCCCCATAAATACGCTGTGCCAGTATCGTGGAAATCCACCACTTTCCTCACCATCGTTTCCGGGTAGAATGCTCGTTCGCATGCGGCCTCTGGGCTGCACGGGCGACTCATGGGGCCGCCCTCCATCCCTACGTGTGGAAGATCCTGCCGATATGTTTGCGCCTTTGTTAAAAAAACTTTTTGGAAGCAAGAACGAGCGTGAAATCAAACGCATGCTCAAGACGGTCAGCGCCGTCAATGCCTTCGAAGAGAAGATGGTGGCCCTCTCGGACGAGCAACTGCGGGGCAAGACCGCAGAGTTCAAAGAGCGCCTGGCCAAAGGCGAAACCCTCGACCAGCTGCTGCCTGAAGCCTTCGCCGTGGCCCGTGAGGCCGGCAAGCGTGTCATGGGCATGCGCCACTTCGACGTCCAGTTGATCGGCGGCATGACCCTGCACGAAGGCATGATCGCAGAAATGCGTACCGGTGAAGGCAAGACCTTGGTCGGTACCCTGGCTGTGTACCTGAACGCGCTGTCCGGCAAAGGTGTGCACGTGGTCACGGTCAACGACTACCTGGCCCGCCGCGACGCCAACTGGATGCGCCCGCTGTACGAATTCCTTGGTCTGAACCTGGGTATCGTCTCGGCCTTCCAGCCGCCTGAAGAAAAACGCGCTGCCTACGCTGCCGACATCACCTACGGCACCAACAACGAATTCGGTTTCGACTACCTGCGCGACAACATGGCGTTCAGCCAGGAAGAGAAGTTCCAGCGCGAGCTGAACTTCGCCGTGATCGACGAAGTGGACTCCATCCTCATCGACGAAGCGCGTACCCCGCTGATCATCTCCGGCCAGGCCGAAGACAGCTCCAAGCTGTACATCGAGATCAACCGCCTGATCCCGCGCCTGACTCAGCACATCGAAGAGGTCGAAGGCCAGGTTACTCAGGAAGGCCACTACACCATCGATGAGAAGAGCCGCCAGGTCGAACTCAACGAAGCCGGTCACCAGTTCATCGAAGACATGCTCACCCAGGCCGGCCTGTTGGCCGAGGGCGAAAGCCTGTATTCGGCGCACAACCTGGGCCTGCTGACCCACGTCTACGCCGGCCTGCGCGCGCACAAGCTGTTCCATCGCAATGTCGAGTACATCGTCCAGGACGGCCAGATCCTGCTGATCGACGAGCACACCGGCCGTACCATGCCGGGCCGTCGTCTGTCCGAAGGCCTGCACCAGGCCATCGAGGCGAAAGAAAACCTGAACATCCAGGCCGAAAGCCAGACCCTGGCGTCGACCACCTTCCAGAACTACTTCCGTCTGTACAACAAGCTGTCCGGCATGACCGGTACCGCCGACACCGAAGCGTTCGAATTCGCCCAGATCTACTCGCTCAACGTGATGGTCATCCCGCCTAACAAGCCGTTGGCGCGCAAGGACTTCAACGACCTGGTGTACCTCACCGCCGATGAGAAGTACGCCGCGATCATCGCCGACATCAAAGAGAGCATGACCCTGGGCCGCCCGGTACTGGTCGGTACTGCGACCATCGAAACCTCCGAGCACATGTCCAACTTGCTCAAGAAGGAAGGCATCGAGCACAAGGTCCTGAACGCCAAGTACCACGAAAAAGAAGCCGAGATCATCGCCCAGGCCGGTGCGCCGGGTGCGCTGACCATCGCCACCAACATGGCAGGCCGTGGTACCGACATTCTGCTGGGTGGTAACTGGGAGGCCGAAGTCGCCGCCCTGGACAACCCGACCCCTGAGCAGATCGCCCAGATCAAGGCCGACTGGCAAAAACGTCACCAGCAAGTGCTGGAGGCCGGTGGCCTGCATGTGATCGCCTCCGAGCGCCACGAATCGCGCCGTATCGACAACCAGCTGCGTGGTCGTGCCGGCCGTCAGGGCGATGCCGGTTCCAGCCGCTTCTACCTGTCGCTCGAAGACAGCCTGATGCGCATCTTCGCCTCTGACCGGGTGAAGAACTTCATGAAGGCCCTGGGCATGCAGTCCGGTGAAGCCATCGAACACCGCATGGTCACCAATGCCATCGAAAAAGCCCAGCGCAAGGTCGAAGGCCGCAACTTCGACATTCGCAAGCAGCTGCTCGAATACGATGACGTGGCCAACGAACAGCGCAAAGTCATCTACCACATGCGCAACAGCCTGCTGGCGGCCGAGAACATTGGCGACACCATCGCCGAGTTCCGCAAGGAAGTGCTCGACGCCACCATCAGCCAGCACATCCCGCCGCAGTCGCTGCCTGAGCAGTGGGACGTGGCCGGCCTCGAGGCTTCGCTGGCCAGCGACTTCGCCATGAAGCTGCCGATCCAGCAGTGGCTCGACGAGGACGATCACCTCTACGAAGAGACCCTGCGCGAGCGCCTGCTGAACGAAATCACCACCGCTTACACCGAGAAGGAAGACCAGGCCGGCATCGACGCCCTGCGTACCTTCGAGAAGCAGATCCTGCTGCGTGTGGTCGATGACCTGTGGAAAGACCACCTGTCGACCATGGACCACCTGCGCCACGGTATTCACCTGCGCGGCTACGCCCAGAAGAACCCCAAGCAGGAGTACAAGCGCGAGTCGTTCACCCTGTTCCAGGAACTGCTCGAGTCGATCAAGCGCGACACCATCCGCGTGCTGTCGCACGTTCAGGTACGCCGCGAAGACCCGGCCGAGGAAGAAGCCCGTCTGCGCCGCGACGCCGAAGAGCTGGCCAGCCGCATGCAGTTCGAGCACGCTCCGGCACCAGGCCTTGAAACCGACGCGCTGGCCGAAGAGGGCGCCGAAGTCGCCGTCGCCGCAGCACCGGTACGCAACGACCTGAAACTGGGCCGTAACGAGCCGTGCTGGTGCGGTTCGGGCAAGAAGTTCAAGCACTGCCACGGCCAGATCGAGTGATCTGAACCCGGTTTGAAACATCCCGGGGCCGAATCGCGGCCCCTTCGCGGCACAAGGCCGCTCCTACAGGGCATTGCAATACACCTGTAGGGGCGGCCTTGTGCCGCGAAAGGGGCGCACAGCGCCCCCCATCCCATATTCTCTAGGAGCGCTTACATGGCTGTTGGTCTTGGTCCCCTGCCCACTCTGCACCCGGTTCCCGGCTTTGAACTCGGCATCGCCTCGGCCGGCATCAAGCGCCCTGGGCGCAAGGACGTGGTTGTCATGCGCTGCGCCGAAGGCTCAAGCGTGGCAGGTGTGTTCACCCTCAACGCCTTCTGCGCCGCCCCGGTGATCCTCAGCAAGCAGCGTGTTCAGGGCACCGTGCGCTACCTGCTGACCAACACCGGCAACGCCAATGCCGGGACCGGCGCTCCGGGCCTGGCCGCCGCCGAGCGCACCTGCGCCAAGCTCGCCGAGCTTGCCGATGTGCCTGCCGAATCGGTATTGCCGTTCTCCACCGGGGTAATCGGTGAGCCGCTGCCGGTCGAAAAAATCGAAGGCGCGCTGCAGGCCGCTCTGGACAACCTGTCCGAGAACCACTGGGCAGAAGCCGCCACCGGCATCATGACCACTGACACGCTGCCCAAGGGCGCCAGCCGTCAGTTCCAGTTCGATGGCAAGACCATCACCGTCACCGGTATCAGCAAAGGCGCGGGCATGATCCGCCCGAACATGGCCACCATGCTCGGCTACATCGCAACCGACGCCAAGGTTGCCCCGGCAGTGCTCAAGGACCTGATGCTCGACGGCGCCAACAAGTCGTTCAACCGCATCACCATCGATGGCGACACCTCGACCAACGACTGCTGCATGCTGATCGCCACCGGCAAGGCCGATGTGCCTGAAGTGACCGAAGCGCGCGGCGAGCTGTTCGATGCGCTGAAAAAAGCAGTGTTTGAAGTGTGCATGGACGTGGCCCAGGCCATCGTCCGTGACGGCGAAGGTGCTACCAAGTTCGTCACCGTGCAGGTCAACGGTGGTGGCAACCACCAGGAATGCCTGGACGTCGGCTACGCCGTGGCCCACTCGCCGCTGATCAAGACCGCACTGTTCGCCTCCGACCCCAACTGGGGCCGTATCCTCGCAGCCGTTGGCCGCGCCGGTGTGCCGCAACTGGATGTCAGCCTGATCGACGTGTTCTTGGGTGATGTCTGCATCGCCAGCAAAGGCGGCCGCAGCCCGAGCTACACCGAAGAGCAAGGCTCCGCGGTCATGGCCCAGGAAGAAATCACCATTCGGATCGAGCTTGGCCGTGGCCAGTGCAGCGAAACCATCTGGACCACCGACCTGTCCCACGAGTACGTGAAGATCAACGCCGAATACCGGACCTGATCTTGCGGCCCGTGCGTGGGCCTGTATCGAAACCATCTACCAGCCGCAGGCCGCAAGGTCCGCGGCTGGGCTTTTTTGGAGTGTAAAGGGTGAAGCGGATTCATGTGGTAGCAGCAGTCATCCGTGGCACCGATGGGCGCATCCTCATTGCCCGTCGCGCCGATACCCAGCATCAGGGCGGGCTGTGGGAGTTTCCCGGTGGCAAGGTCGAGCAGGGCGAGAGCCCTGAGGCGGCCCTGGCCCGTGAGCTGCGCGAAGAACTGGGTATCGAGGTCAGCCATTCGCGGCCGTTGATCAAGGTCAGCCATGACTACCCCGACAAGCAAGTGTTGCTGGACGTGCGCGAGGTCTCAGCCTTCAGCGGCGAGCCCCGCGGCGTCGAGGGCCAGCCGTTGGCCTGGGTGGCGCCGCGTGAGCTGGGCCAGTACGAATTTCCTGAGGCCAACAAGCCGATCGTTGCCGCCGCGCGCTTGCCGGACCAGTACCTGATTACCCCCGATGGCCTCGAAGTGCCGCAGATGCTCAAGGGCATCCAGAAGGCGGTGGCCAGCGGCATCAAGCTGGTGCAACTGCGCGCCCCGGACATGTATGACCCCAAGTACCGCGATGTGGCGGTGGATGCGGTCGGCCTGTGCGCAGGCAAGGCGCAATTGATGCTCAAAGGCCCGCTGGAGTGGTTGGGCGACTTCCCGGCAGCAGGTTGGCACCTCACGGCAGCCCAGTTGCGCAAGTACGCCGCCAAAGGCCGGCCATTCCCACAGGATCGCTGGCTGGCCGCGTCCTGCCATAACGCCGAAGAGCTTGCCCTGGCCGAGCAGATGGGGGTCGATTTCGTCACGCTGTCGCCGGTGCAGGCGACCCAGACTCACCCCGACGCCGCGCCGCTGGGCTGGGATGAGGCGCAGCGCCTGGTCAGTGGCTTCAGCCGCCCGGTGTACCTGCTAGGTGGGGTAGGGCCGGCTGAGCGCGAGCAGGCCTGGGCGGTTGGCGGCCAGGGTGTGGCGGGTATTCGTGCGTTCTGGCCCCAGGCCTGAGTTTCAGGCTTCGGGCTTTGGCGCCGCCTGCCACAGCACTTCAGCCACACCTTGGCGGCGGCCGATGATGCGTGCGGCCACAAACAGCAGGTCGGACAAGCGGTTGATGTAGGCGAGCCCGACCCCTGCCAGTGGCTCCAGCGCATTGAGCTGCTGGCAGCGGCGCTCCGCTGCCCGTGCCACACTGCGGCACACATGGGCCTGGGCAACCAGCGTCGAACCACCGGGCAGAATGAAATTCTTCAGCGGCCCCAGCTCTTCGTTCCAGGTGTCGATCACCTGCTCCAGGCGCTCCACCTCGTGGGCATTCAGCGCTTGATAGCTGGGCATCGCCAGCTCCCCGCCCAGGTCGAACAGCCGGTTCTGGCACGGCGCCAAAACGTTACTCACTTCAGTGATTCCAGCCTCGGCAAGGCCCGCCAGCAGCACGCCGAGCTGGCTGTTGAGCGTGTCCACCTCGCCAATTGCCTCGATGCGCGGGTGGTCCTTGGCCACCCGGCGGCCATCGCCAAGGCCGGTTTCGCCACGGTCACCGGTGCGGGTGTAGATCTTGCTCAGGCGGTTGCCCATGTCATGTCTCCGTACTGGCCGGCGTTGCCGGGCTCAAGGGCAGGCGCAGGGTGAAACAGGTGCCCTGGCCGGGGGTGGAATGCACCTCCATCTGCCCTTTGTGGTTGTTGGTGATGATGAAATACGAAACCGACAGCCCAAGGCCTGTGCCCTGGCCGATTTCCTTGGTGGTAAAGAATGGCTCGAAGGTGCGTTTGCGCACCGCCTCCGGCATGCCCACGCCGTTGTCCTCGACCTGGATTTCCGCCCATGGCGGGTTCAGCCGCGTGCGCAAGGTGATGCGCCCTGGCTCGCACGGCTGCGGGCGTTGGTGGATGGCCTGGGCTGCGTTTTTCAGCAGGTTCAGCAGCACCTGTTCCAGCTCGTTGGCGGTGCACGGCACGGGCCCCAGTTGCGGGTCGAACTGGCGCACGATGGCCTGGCCTTTGAAGTCGAAACCGATGGTCAGGTCGAAGTCGTTGCCGGCAATGTCCACGGCCTGGTCGATCAGCGCCGGCAGGTCGCAGGGCGCCAGTTGGCGGTTGCTGCGCCGGCTGAAACTGAGCATGTGGGTAACGATTTTTGCCGCCCGCGCCCCGGCCTGCTGAATACCATCGAGCAGTTGCGGCACTTCGCGGCTAGTCAGGTACTGGTTGACGCTTTGCAGGTCGATGCCCAGCTCGTCGGCCTGCTCCTGATTGCGCGCAAGCTCCGGTGACAGGCGCCTGCGGATGTTTTGCACGTTGTGCAGAATCGCCCCCAACGGGTTGTTGATCTCATGGGCCATGCCGGCCGCAAGGCCACCCACCGAGAGCATTTTTTCCGACTGCACCATCATTTCTTCCAGTGACAGGCGCTGGGTGATGTCGTCGATGCGGATAACCACACCACGCCCGCCGCCGCCGGTCAGGGGGTAGAAGGTCAGGGCATAATGGCGCAGCTCGTCGCCGCTGGGCCAGGTCACCCGCTCGATCTTGGCCACCCGGTGTTTCTCGACGCTCTCCTTGAGCTGCGGCAAAAATGGCTTGAGTGGCTCGAAGGCGAGGAAGATCGGCTGGTTCAACGCCTCGTCCAGGGGCGTGCCGGAAAGCGCCGTGGCTTCCTGGTTCCACTGGGTGACATACAGTTGCTCGTCGAGGGCAATCAGCGCCGAGGGCATCGAGTCGATGATGCTGTTGAGGTAGTTCTGAAAGCCGGTGAGCTTTTTTTCGATCTTGCTGCGCACCTGGACTTCCAGCTCCAGCTTGCGGTTGGTATGCCGGGTTTCCTCGGCCAGGCCCTGGGCTTGATCGTAGGCGCTCTGGAACTCGTCGCGGGTGCGCTTGAGCTGTTGCTCGCGGGCCTCGATGCGCGAGAGCATGGTGTTGAACGCCTCGGCCAGGCTGCCCAGCTCGTCATCGTTGCCGGGCATGGCACGTAGCGCGTAGCTCTCTTCGCGGGTGACCTGGCGGGTGAGCTCTTCGAGGCGGTTGATCGGCAGGGTGATGAGGCGTTTGATCTGCCGTGCGATGAGCGTCCACAACACCACGCTGAACACCAGGATTGCCAGGCTTGCGGTCAGGGTGCCGGTGTAAAACGCCATCGGCAGCTCACTGCTGGCTACCAGTAGCAGGTGCGCGGGCGGGGCGCCGGCCCGGGGCAGGCGAATCACCTGGGTGCTGCGGAACTCGGTGAGCCGCCATTTATCAATGTTGCGAAAACGCGCCGGCAGGGTTAGCCGCTCCCCGTGCTGCAGTTGCGCCAGCATGCGCCCGTCACCGCCGTAGATGGCCGCTGCGCGTAGCGGCGAATAACTGTCGAGCTCCTCCAGCAGGGCATTGGCCGACGCTGGCGACTCACCTGCGCGGGCTGACAGTTGCGGGTTGGACACCAGCTTGCCGATGGTCTGCAAGGCCTGCGGCGCCATGCTCTCCTGGGTGATCCAGTAGGCTGCGCTGATGAACGCAAGGTTGGCCACCAGCAAAATGGTCACCAGCAGCACCAGCAGGGCGGCCAGCAGTTTTTGCCCGACCGGGAGGTTTTCCAGGCGTTGGCGCAGGGTCATGGGCTGGGCAGCTTCCGTATCGGTTGAATGGGGGCCTCAGGTGCCTGGCAGGCCACGGGCGGTCAGGTTATCGACCAGGCGCTGGTGCAGGTGTTCCAGTTGCGGCAGTACCAGGCCGTGGCGGGCGGCTGTGCGCAGGGCGTGGCCGAGCAGGTAGTGGATTTCAGTGCGCCGGCCTTGGCGCACATCCTGATACATCGAAGAATAGTTGGCGGCGGTGGCAAGGATCACCCGTTGGACATCTTCTTGCAGGTTTTCGGCAGCACCCGGCTGGCCGCAGCGCTGCAGCAGCACCGCTAGCTCGGCGCACAACGCATCCACTTCGGGCAGATGGCCGAGCAGCCCGCCGTTCTGGCAGTCGTGCAGCACCGTCAGCGGGTTGATCGCGCAGTTCAGGGCAAGCTTGCGCCACAGCCTTGAGAGGATATCCAGGCGCCACTCGGCGGGGATGCCGGCCTCTTGCAGGTCGTCGAACCAGGGCGGCGGTGCCGGGTTGGCCGGGTCTCCCAGCCAATTGAAACCTTGGCCGGCAAAGCGCACCTGCCAGTCGCTCTCGCGGAACGCGCCTTCGGTGCTGGAGGCGAAGATGCAGCGCGCATGGGGCGCCTGTTCCGCGACCTCATCCTGGCTGCCCAGGCCGTTTTGCAGCAGCACCAACTCGGCGCCGGCGCTCAGCCTTGGGGCCAGGCGCGCCACCGCTGGGGCTGCGTCGTAGGCCTTGCAGGCCACCAGCAGGCGATGAATGGGGCCGGCGCCGCGGGCGGTTTCGGCCGGGATTGCGTAGTGGCTGCGCTGTTCGCCCTCGATCAAGGTCAGGGTGCCGGTGGCCTGATAGTCGGCCAGGCGCTGTTCGTCACGCAGGATCAGGCGGACCGCCTTGCCCGCGCGGGCCAGGCGGCAGGCCCAAAGGCTGCCCAGGCTACCGGCGCCGAGAATATGCCAGGTGCTGCTCATCTGCGTTTCGCAACCCGTTATAATGTGCGCGCATTTTAACCTTCAACGCTGACGCGCTCCATCTTCAAGCAGAGCGCGCATTATTTTATGGAGAAACCCATGCCTTCGTTCGACGTGGTATCGGAACTGGACAAGCACGAAGTGCAGAACGCGGTGGACAACGCCGTCAAAGAGCTCGACCGCCGTTATGACCTCAAGGGCAAGGGCACCTTCGATTTCAAGGACAAAGAGCAGACCATCCTGCTGACCGCCGAGGCCGAGTTCCAGCTCGAATCCATGATCGAGATCCTGCGCGGTGCGCTGGTCAAGCGCAAGATCGACGTCAAGTGCCTGGAAACCAAGGACCCCTACGCCTCGGGCAAGGAAATGAAGCAAGAGGCCAAGTTCCGCGAAGGCATCGACAAGGAGCTGGCGAAGAAGATCGTCGCCCACATCAAGGATGCCAAGCTCAAGGTCCAGGCCTCCATCCAGGGTGAGCAAGTGCGCGTCACCGGCAAGAAGCGTGACGACCTGCAAGAAGCCATTGCCGCCCTGCGCGCCAAGGAATTCGACATGCCGCTGCAGTTCAACAACTTCCGCGACTGACCTGCCTGCGGCCTTGAACCCATGGGGCGCAGTGCGGTCCATCAGGGTTCGGGGCCGCTGGGTTGCAAGCGGCCCGGCATCTGGAGATGACTATGGATTTGAACGCAGAGGTTGACCAGCTGGTACGCCAGTCGCAAGCCTGGATTCCGATGATCATGGAGTACGGCAGCCGGGTGCTGCTGGCGCTGCTGACCCTGGCCATCGGCTGGTGGGTGATCAACAAGCTCAGTGCGCGCCTTGGCAAGCTGGTCGGGCTGCGCAACGCCGACCTGGCGCTGCAAGGTTTCATCAGCACCCTGGCCAACATCATCCTGAAGATCCTGCTGTTCGTCAGCGTGGCTTCGATGATTGGCGTCGAGACCACCTCGTTCGTCGCGGCCATCGGTGCCGCCGGCCTGGCCATCGGCCTGGCCTTGCAGGGCAGCCTTGCCAATTTTGCCGGGGGGGTACTGATCCTGATGTTCCGCCCGTTCCGCATCGGTGACTGGATCGAAGCGCAAGGGGTCAGTGGCACCGTGGACAGCATCCAGATCTTCCATACCGTGTTGCGTACTGGCGACAACAAGACAGTGATCATGCCTAACGGCAGCCTGTCCAACGGCATCATCACCAACACCAACCGCCAGCCAACGCGCAAGGTGGTGTTCGATGTGGGCGTGGACTACGAGGCTGACCTGCAGAAAGCGCGTAACGTGCTGCTGGAACTGGCGCAGGACCCGCGGGTACTGGCAGACCCAGCCCCGCAGGCCGTTGTAGCCACCTTGGGCGACAGCTCGATCACCGTGTCGCTGCGCCTGTGGACGAAAACCAGCGACTACTGGGACGTGATCTTCATGCTCAACGAGCATGCCCGCGACCGGCTCAAGGCCGAGGGCATTGATATTCCGTTTCCGCAGCGTGTGATCCGCGTGGTGCAGGAGACGGCTACGCCGTAACTCGCCGCAGCACTGAACGCGGGGCAACCCCGTTCCTTACACATCGTAGGGGCGGGCTTGCCCCGCGCTGTTTTTAGGCGCTTACATTTGCTCACAGCAAAACACTGCCATTTCTGGCATATAGCCTACCAGCCCATCTGCCTGTACCCGATGCCACCATGAAACCACTTCTGTACATAACGCCGCTGCGCGCCTTGTTGTTCGGCCTGACCCTGGCCCTGTTCGAGCTGCTCACCTACCTTGCCAGCGATGCGGTCATGCCGGCGATGCCGGTGGTGGTCGGCGACCTCAATGCCAGCCCTGAATTCATCCCCCATGCCTTGAACCTGTACTTGCTGGGCGGGGTGGTGCTGCAGTGGCTGATCGGGCCGCTGGCCGACCGCTATGGCCGACGCCCGTTGCTGCTGACCGGCTGTGTGGTGTTCGGTGTGGCATGCCTGGCCACCTTCTGGGTGCATGACATCGGGCTGTTCAACCTGCTGCGCCTGGTACAGGGCATCGGCCTTGGCTTTGTGGTGACCGTCAGCTACCCGGCGCTCAACGAGGCGTATACCGAGGCCGATGCGGTGCGCATGATGGCGCTGTTGGCCAATATCGCGCTGCTGTCGCCGCTGCTCGGCCCGCTGGTGGGCACCTTGATGCTGCAATGGCTCGACTGGCGCTGGCTGTTCGTTGCCTTCGCGGTGGGCGCGGTGGTGTGCTGGGGGCTGCTGTACCGCTTGATGCCCGAAACCTTGGGTGTGGAGCGCCGCGACGGCACGCGCCTGGCGTTCACCCCGATCCACTTGCTGCCGTTGTTGGCCGGCTACGGCCAGTTACTGGCCAACCGGCGCTTTGTGGCCGGCAGTGCGGCGCTGGGCCTGGTGGGGCTGCCGCTGATTGGCTGGATTGGCCTGTCGCCGGTGTTGCTGATCCATGACGAGGGCTTGAGCACGATGGAATATGCCCTGTGGCAGTTGCCGGTATTTGCCGGGCTGATCATGGGCAACCTGATCATCAACCGGATTGCCGACCGTTATCCGCTGCCCGCACTTGTACGGGGCGCTTTGTGGCCCTACTTGGCCGGGTTGGGGCTGTTGGTGTTGGCTACCTGGTGCTGGCCGACGGTGACCAGCGTGGTGGCCGGCATGTCGCTGTATGCCATGGGCCTTGGGGTGGCTAACGCGGTGTTGTACCGCATGACGCTGTTCGCCAGCGAGCAGAGCAAGGGGTTGGTGTCGGCAATGCTTGGCATGATCACCATCGCCCTGCTGGGGCTGGGCGGGGTAGTGCTGGCAATGCTCGGGGCTGGCGCCAGCTTGTTGCACTTTGCCGTAGGCGCCGGTGTGGCGGGTGCGCTGGCGCTGTGGCCGCTGTGGTTCGTGGTGGGCGGCAGGGCTGCCAAACGCGTAGTGGTGCAGTGAGGCCACCGCTAGTCACGAACTGGGCAAGCCTGGCCCAGGAGGCGATTACATAGTTTTGTACAACCCTTTGCGGGCC
The DNA here is from genome assembly GCF_014268805.2 of Pseudomonas farsensis. Lineage (GTDB taxonomy): Bacteria > Pseudomonadota > Gammaproteobacteria > Pseudomonadales > Pseudomonadaceae > Aquipseudomonas > Aquipseudomonas farsensis. The sequence continues at coordinate 11,767 of NZ_JABWRF020000001.1, read as the reverse complement.
TCATCGCAGGCTGTCGCCAGCTCCTGCAGGAACCGGGCAAGGCCTCAATTTTGCGGCTGTGCGCGGTCTCTGTGGGAGCTGGCGACAGCCTGCGATGAGGCCGGCAGGCCAAGCTGAGTTGCCTGATCTGATGCTATCGCGGTAGATCTACCCATCAAGCCTCGGAAGGCTGCTTGTCAACCGGTGCATCAGGCTTGCCCCGGCCCGCTTCCTGGCGCCAGTGCAGGGCTATCAGGATCAGCGTCGGCACCCCGAGCATGGCGGTGATCAGGAAGAAGTTGTGGTAGCCGAACTTCTCCACCATCACCCCGGAATACCCGCCAATCAATCGCGGCAACAGCAGCATGATCGAGCTGAGCAACGCATACTGCGTGGCCGAGAACTTGAGGTTGGTCAGGCTCGACAGGTAGGCCACGAAGGCCGAGGTGGCCAACCCTGAACTGAGGTTGTCCAGCGAGATGGTGACCACCAGCATTTCGATGTTCGGGCCCATGTCAGCCAGCATCACGAACAGAATATTGGTAGCCGCCGATGCCGCCCCGCCGATGAACAGAATCGGCAAAATACCGAAGCGCACGATCAGCAAACCGCCAACCCCCGCACCGAGCAGGGTCATGATCAAGCCAAAGATCTTGCTGACGCTGGCGATCTGGTCCTTGGTAAAGCCCATGTCGATGTAGAACACGTTGGCCATCACGCCCATCACCGTGTCCGACATCCGATAGGTGGCGATCAGCCCGAGCAGCAGCAGCGCCTGCCAGCGGTAGCGCACGATGAAATCGTTGATCGGTGTGAGCACCGGCGCCAGCCCGCGACGGCCCATGGACGACAGGCACGCCCAGGTCAGCAAGGCGTAGAGAATCAGCCGCATGAAGGCGCGGTCGTCGAGCAGCAGGTCAAGCAGGGTGGCATCACCGAATGCGACGCTGCCCCAGTCTGTGTTGAACATCTGAGTAAAGCTTGCCGGCACCGATACCAGCAGGATGATCAGCACGAACACCGACACCAACTGATGCATCAGCCCGTAGCGCGCCGCCGACAGCTGCGTACGCAGCGGCACCGGTGGCTCGCGCATGATCAGCGTGGTGAACAGCGCTGGCAGCATCAAGATGCCGAACAGCACGTAGGTGCCGGTCCAGGCCTTGTGCAGGTAGCTGAAGCCGGTCGAACCGAACCATTCGGCGAAGAACAGCGCGCCTGCGGTGGCCAACAGGGCAGCAACCCGGTAGCCGGCCATGTAGCTGGCCGCCAGCGCGGCCTGGCGCTGGTCGTCGGCGATTTCCAGGCGGTAGGCGTCGACGGCGATGTCCTGGGTTGCCGAGGCAAAGGCCACCAGCACCGCCAGCGCGATCAGCCACGACAGATGCTGCTGCGGGTCGCAAAAGCCCATGCCGACCAGGCCTACCACCACCAGCACCTGCGACAGCAGCAGCCAGGAGCGGCGCCGGCCCATGCCGCCCAGCAGCGGCAGGCGCCATTGGTCGAGCAATGGCGACCACACCCACTTGAAGGCGTAGGCAAGGCCTATCAGGCTTGCGTAACCAATGGTTTCACGGGCCACGCCAGCTTCGCGCAGCCATACCGAAAGGGTGGAGAACACCAGCATGTAAGGCATGCCGGCGGCGAAACCGAGCAGCAGGAGTACCAGGGTTGACGGGCTGGCATAGGCAGCGAGCGCAGCGCGCCAGGTTTTACGGGGCATGGGCCAACATCTGCCTCAGGTTAGCGAAAACAAAGCGCGCACTCTAACCGCTGTGCTCCATCGGACGCCAGCCATGGCGTGCCATATCCACACGATTATTGGCTACATTCACGCCTTCTGCGCGCAGCCGCGCCCGCTGTTCGTCGCCAGACGGCGTGCCCAGCGCCAGGCTCAGCCGGCCTCCCGCGCCGAGCACGCGGTGCCAGGGCAGGCGGGTGTCGCCCGGCAACTGCCCCAGGGTGCGCCCAACCCAGCGTGCGGCGCGGCCAAGGCCGGCCAGTTCAGCCAATTGGCCATAGCTGACCACCTTGCCTGAAGGCACTTGGCCCAGCACCGAATACAGCGCCATCCGTCGGGCTTGGGCGTCTTCCGGCGGCGGTGGATAAAGCTCGGACATCAACGAATCCCTGGCCTGCGGATAAAACCAGACAGGCGGTTGCGGTAAATGAGAGCGGAACTCATCGCCCTGAGCTGGGTCTGTCCTTGCTCAGGGCCTGGCAGGCGAATAATGCCCGGCTTTATTCCCCGAATCGAATCCGTACTCTGCTTATGCCCTCAAGAACCCTGCTGTGCCTGATTGCTGCGACACTTTGCGCCCCTGCGCTCGCCGACACCGTCTGGATGAAGAACGGTGACAAGCTGAGCGGCAAGATCAAGGTTTTCGACGGCGGCAAGCTGCTGCTCGAAACGCCCTACGGTGGCGCCATTGCGCTGGACTGGAAACAGGTCCAGACCCTGGAGAGCGACCAGGAGCTGCTGGTCAAGCAGGATGCCTACAGCGGCGAGAAAGCCAAGTCGCTCAAGGCGGCGGAGCCCGGCAAGGTCACGCTGGCCAATGGTGAAGCGCCCAAGACCGTGGAGCTCGCAAGCATCGAGCAGATCATGAAGCCGCGCCCGCTGGTCGAGGACTTCATGTGGAAAGGCAACGTCGATGTGGCGCTGGATTACAAGCGTGCCGAAAACGACACCGACGACTACGACGTCGGCTTCAAGACCAAGGCCCGTCATGGCCGCTGGCGGCACAACGCCGAAGCCGAATACAACCGCGAGACCAAGGACGACATCACCACCACCAATAACTGGGCGGCGGAGTACGCGCTGGACCGCTTCCTGACAGAGAAGTGGTTCTGGCAGGGCAGGCTGGAATACAAGCGTGACCAGATCGAAGATCTGGCTCGTCAGCGCACCGTGGGTACCGGCCCTGGTTACCAGTTCTGGGATGACGAACTGGGCGCGTTCTCGTTGAGTTCGCTGATCAACCGCAGCGACTACGAGTACCGTGACGGCGGCAAGGACAACTTCTATGCCGCGTCCTTGAAATGGGACTACAACCGCTACCTGATCGGCAAGAAGGTCGAGTTCTTCACCAACGGCGAAGTGGGCCGACCGTTCGGTGGCGTTGCCGATTACACCCTCGATGCCGAGTTGGGCTTGCGGTACAAGGTGACCGACTGGGCGTCGCTGAACCTCAAGGCCGAGAAAAACCTGATTGAGGGCACCAGCGACAGCGACCTGTCCAAAACCCGCTATACCGCAGGTTTCGGCGTCGCCTGGTAGGGCGGGTTGCGGGGCAAAACCTCAGTCTTGGGACTGTGCGCGGTTTTTTAGGCAAATCGCTTTTGATTGTGTAGGAGCGGCCTTGTGTCGCGAAAGGGCTGCGCAGCGGCCCCAGAATCTTGGCCTCACGCGCAATCGCCGGGGCTGCTGCGCAGCCCTTTCGCGAAACAAGGCCGCTCCTACTCAGACTGCGCACCGCCCCATCTGGATAGATAGCCCCCGCTGACGATCCTGTTTATCTTGTCAGCCATCGTGCCATTGCCAGGAACCTAGCCCCCATGAGTACCAAAGCCCTTCGCCCCGCCCGGGAACTGCTGCTCAAGGAATACCGCGGGGTGTTGTCCACCCATTCCAAGTCGATGCCCGGCTACCCGTTTGGCTCGGTGGTGCCGTACTGCCTCGACGCCGACGGCCACCCGGTGCTGCTCATCAGCCGCATCGCCCAGCACACCCACAACCTGCTCAAAGACCCGAAGTGCTCGCTACTGGTGGGTGAACGCGACGCCGACGACGTGCAAGCTGTCGGGCGCCTGACGTTGATGGCCCAAGCGCACAAGCTCGCCGAACCTGAGGCAATAGACGCTGCTGCTGCACGCTACTACCGCTTTTTCCCGGAGTCCGCCAACTACCACAAGGCCCACGATTTCGATTTCTGGGTATTGCAGCCTGTGCGCCACCGCTATATTGGCGGCTTCGGCGCCATCCACTGGCTCGATCAGGTGACCCTGGCCAACCCGTTCGCCGGGGCGTCCGAAGCCAGCATGATCGAGCACATGAACAGCGATCACGCCAACGCTATCGCCCACTACGTCGAGCTTGCCGGGCTGCCGCGCAGCGCCCCCGCACAGCTGGTGGGTATCGACAGCGAGGGCATGCACCTGCGTATCGGCCAAGGTATTCACTGGCTAGCCTTCCCCGAACCCTGCAATACGCCGACACAAGTGCGCGAAGCCCTTGTGCTGCTTGCCCGCGCGCAGCAGTGGCCGGCCGCTCAGGTGGGTGAGGGTTGAAAAAGCGCGAACACGCATCCATGTGATGGTCTTACAGGAAGGTTATCTTCCGTCGAGGAACCCTTGATGCGTGCTTTTCTACTGCTGTTACTGATTTTTCCAGTGCTTGAGCTGTTCGTCTTTGTGCGGGTCAGCTCGGCCATCGGCTTCTTCCCGGCGCTGCTGTTGATCATCGCCGGCTCCGCACTTGGCGTGCTGGTCATGCGCGTGGCCGGGTTTGCCACGGCCCTGCGTGCCCGCGAGAGCCTGCAGCGCGGCGAGTTGCCTGCCGAAGAAATGTTCCAGGGCCTGATGCTGGCGGTCGGTGGCGGCCTGCTGCTTATACCCGGCTTCATCAGCGACGTGCTGGGCCTGCTGTGCCTGCTGCCGTTCACCCGCAAACTGGTTGCCAACCGGCTGCGCCGCCGCGCCGAAGAACAGGCCATGCGCCAGCGTGCGTTCCAGGACGACCCGTTCCAGGCCCAGCCGCGTGACTCGGGTCAGCGCCCCAATGTGATCGAAGGCGAGTACGAGCGCCGCGACAAGTAAACGCTGCGCGCCGTTCTGTGTGCTAAAAAAATTTTCTGTAGCAAACCTTGTAATCGGAAGCGGCGGCCTCATGTATGTGGTCACCGCAAGGTTTCTGGTGTTTTCACCAGTCATTACACAGGTGGTTCGCCGCAAGCGGGCCACCCCGGCAACGCCGGACTGCATTAACCCGCCGGTGTCGACACCGGCCGATGAAAACCACTATTTGGGAGAGATCGACAATGAAGCTTCGTCCTCTGCATGACCGCGTCGTTATCCGTCGCAGCGAAGAAGAATCGAAAACCGCTGGCGGTATCGTTCTGCCAGGTTCGGCCGCTGAAAAGCCAAACCGCGGTGAAGTCGTCGCCGTCGGCACCGGTCGCATCCTGGACAACGGCGAAGTCCGTGCGCTGGCCGTTAAAGTCGGTGACAAAGTGGTCTTTGGCCCTTACTCGGGCAGCAACACCGTGAAAGTCGATGGCGAAGACCTGCTGGTCATGGCCGAAAACGAAATCCTCGCCGTTGTTGAAGGCTGATTTCCCCGACTTCCCGTTACTCCAAAGAATTCCAAGGATTAAACGATCATGGCTGCTAAAGACGTAAAATTCGGCGACTCCGCTCGCAAGAAAATGCTGGTTGGTGTGAACGTACTGGCTGACGCCGTTAAAGCGACCCTCGGCCCGAAAGGCCGTAACGTGGTCCTGGCCAAGAGCTTCGGCGCCCCGACCATCACCAAGGACGGCGTTTCCGTCGCCAAGGAAATCGAACTCAAAGACGCCTTCGAGAACATGGGCGCCCAGCTGGTCAAGGAAGTTGCTTCCAAGGCCAACGACGCTGCCGGTGACGGCACCACCACCGCCACTGTTCTGGCTCAGTCCATCGTCAACGAAGGCCTGAAAGCCGTCGCTGCCGGCATGAACCCGATGGACCTCAAGCGCGGTATCGACAAAGCCACCGCTGCTGTGGTTGCCGAGCTGAAGAACCTCGCCAAGCCATGCACCGACTCCAAGGCCATCGCCCAGGTCGGTACCATCTCTGCCAACTCCGACAGCTCCATCGGTGAAATCATCGCCGAAGCCATGGAAAAAGTGGGCAAAGAAGGCGTCATCACCGTTGAAGAAGGCTCGGGCCTGGAAAACGAACTGTCCGTCGTAGAAGGCATGCAGTTCGACCGTGGCTACCTGTCGCCGTACTTCGTCAACAAGCCAGACACCATGGTTGCCGAGCTCGAAAGCCCGCTGCTGCTGCTGGTCGACAAGAAAATCTCCAACATCCGTGAGCTGCTGCCTGTTCTGGAAGCCGTTGCCAAGGCCGGCCGTCCTCTGCTGATCGTTGCCGAAGACGTCGAAGGCGAAGCGCTGGCTACCCTGGTAGTCAACAACATGCGCGGTATCGTCAAGGTTGCAGCGGTCAAGGCACCAGGCTTCGGCGACCGTCGCAAGGCCATGCTGCAGGACATCGCTGTCCTGACCGGCGGCCAGGTCATCTCCGAAGAAATCGGCCTGTCCCTGGAAACCGCTACCCTGGAGCACCTGGGCAACGCCAAGCGCGTCACCCTGTCCAAGGAAAACACCATCATCATCGACGGTGCTGGCAGCGAAGACGACATCCAGGGTCGCGTCAAGCAGATCCGTGCACAGATCGAAGAGACCTCTTCGGACTACGACCGTGAGAAGCTGCAAGAGCGTCTGGCCAAGCTGGCTGGCGGTGTTGCCGTGATCAAGGTCGGTGCTGGCACCGAAGTTGAAATGAAAGAGAAGAAAGCCCGCGTTGAAGACGCCCTGCACGCTACCCGTGCAGCCGTCGAAGAAGGCGTGGTACCTGGCGGTGGTGTTGCCCTGGTGCGCGCCCTGTCGGCCATCGTTGACCTCAAAGGTGACAACGAAGACCAGAACGTCGGTATCGCCCTGCTGCGTCGCGCTGTCGAATCGCCGCTGCGCCAGATCACTGCCAACGCCGGCGACGAGCCAAGCGTTGTCGCTGACAAGGTCAAGCAAGGTTCGGGCAACTACGGCTACAACGCCGCTACCGGCGAATACGGCGACATGATCGAGATGGGCATCCTGGACCCAGCCAAAGTCACCCGTTCGGCTCTGCAAGCTGCAGCTTCGATTGGTGGCCTGATGATCACCACCGAAGCCATGGTTGCCGACCTGCCGGAAGACAAGGCAGCTGGCGGCATGCCAGACATGGGCGGCATGGGTGGCATGGGCGGCATGATGTAAGCCAGCCTTACCCCCAGCTGTAACAAAGAGCCCCGCCTAGTGCGGGGCTTTTTTTATTGGTCTTTGTTCAGCGGCTTTGGGCAAGGCCGGCGCCTGTTCTGCCGGGGGCGTGCGCCATGGCCGGGCGATACAGCACCAGGTAATAGCAGCTCAGTGCGATCGTCCAGCAGAACACGGCTGTCCAGATGTTGTGCGACAGAAAATGCGCCCCTTGCATCATGCGCCCCAGCGACAGCAGCGAGCCTGCGGCGAACGCCAGCACCAGTGCCGCACGGGCAGCGCGGGGCTTGCGATCACGCAGCACGAAGAACAGCGCGAACAGGCAGAAACCGGTTGCAGCATGCCCGCCGGGCCAGCACAGGCCAGGTTTGTCGGTAGCCGGGCGCACGTCGAGCAGCTTGCTGTAGGTTTCCTTGCCGCCAAATTCGGTCAGGCTCCACGGGCACTGTACTTGGGTCAGTTGCTTGAGGGGGGTGACGAACGCGGTGGACAGGCCCAGTGCCAACACCAGGTAGCCCAGCTCCCGACGCCAGCCATACAGGCCTTTGAACACGAAGCTTGCGGCAAACCCGACGATCGACAGCAGGCCGAACAGGATCACGCCCTGTTTGACCCGATCATGCAGAATGTTCTCCAGCACATAGCTGTGCCGGCCAATGAACTGGCCGGCGCTCTGGTCGAAGAACAAGTCGGCCACATTCATGTCCAGCGAGGTCATCTCAAGCAGCAACAACGCCACCACAGTGGCCAGAGGGATGCCCAGATACAGCCACAGGTTCAGTGGGCGAGGGCGGAGGGTTTGCGCCATGGCGGCTCCAGAAAGCATAAAAAAGGGCGTGCATTGTCAGCCGGCCGCTATTCTGTGTGCGTGAAGGATCAGTGAAAAATCCGTCAACTTCGCAGATATCCATCCAGGGCTGGCACAGCCCCGGCATTGGCCTTAAGCTGCGCCTGCCGCGCCCTGCGAAGTGCCGCACAGGAGACCCCGATGCGCATTCTTTTGGTTGAAGACAACCGCGATATTCTCGCCAACCTTGCCGACTACCTCGGCATGAAAGGCTACACCGTTGATTGCGCCCAGGATGGCCTGTCGGGCTTGCACCTGGCCGCCACCGAACACTACGACCTGATCGTGCTCGACATCATGCTGCCCGGAATCGACGGCTATACGCTGTGCAAACGCCTGCGTGAAGACGCCCGCCGCGACACCCCGGTGATCATGCTCACCGCCCGCGACCAGTTGGACGACCGCTTGCAGGGCTTCCGTTCCGGCGCTGACGATTACCTGCTCAAACCCTTTGCGCTGTCCGAACTTGCCGCGCGCATCGAAGCAGTATTGCGCCGTGCCCAGGGCGGCGGGCGGCGTACGCTGCAGGTTGCCGACCTTGACTACGACCTCGACACCCTCGAAGTGACCCGCCAGGGCAAGCTGCTCAAGCTCAACCCGGTCGGCCTCAAGCTGCTCGCCGTATTGATGCAGAAAAGCCCCCACGTGCTGCGCCGCGAGGTGCTCGAAGAGGCGTTGTGGGGTGATGACTGCCCTGACAGCGACAGCCTGCGCAGCCATGTGCACCAGTTGCGCCAAGTGATCGACAAACCGTTCGAAAAGCCCCTGCTGCATACCGTCCATGGCGTCGGCTATCGCCTCGCCGAGGGCCGCGATGGAGTTTAAGCAGAGCCTTGCCCAGCGCATCATCATCGCCTTTGCGTTGATGAGCGCGCTGGTGGCCGGGGCCTTCGCCTTTGGCATTGTCGCAACCGTACACCTTGTCGAAGAGCGTCTTATCTCGTCGGTGCTGGGCGGCGACCTGCAGCGCCTGCTGCGCATGGACAGCGTCAGCGACTGGAGCCACCGCCCGCGCCCGGACCAACTGTTCTACTTCAGCGGCGGGCGTGACGAGTTCGAGCTGCCCAAGGACCTGCGCCACCTCGACGCAGGCTTCCATGAAGTATTCCGCGACCAGCTCTCGTACCACGCCATGGTCGAGGTGGTCGACGGGCGTCGCTACGTGCTGCTGCAAGACCAGAGCGACTTCGAGGAGCGCGAACGGCTGCTGTTTGCAGTGGTGGTGGTGGGCTTCGTCCTCAGCCTGGCCCTGGCGACCTTGCTCGGTTGGTTGTTGGCGCGGCGGGTGATGGCACCGGTGATTCGCCTGGCGCGCCAAGTGCGCCATCGCGACCAGTTGCTTGGCCTGGCGCCGCCGTTGGCGCCCGACTACGCAGCCGACGAAGTGGGCCAGCTGGCGGTTGCCTTCGACGACACCCTCGGCCGCCTGCGTGATGCCCTGAACCGTGAGCGGCTGTTTACCAGCGACGTCAGCCACGAGCTGCGCACGCCACTGATGGTGCTGGCCACCTCGTGCGAGTTGCTGATCGAGAACCCCACCCTCGACACCCGTTCACGCAACCAGGTGGAGCGCATCGCGCGTGCTACCGAAGAAATGCGCGAGCTGGTCAAGACCTTCCTGATGCTTGCCCGCGCCCAGCGCGACCAGGGGGCGGTGGCTTCGCAGGCGACGCTGCGCGAAGTGGCTGACGACCTGATCGGCGTATGGCGCGACACCATCGAGCAGAAGGGCCTGGCGCTGCATTACGACGGGCGCGTCAGTGCCAGTTCGGTGTTGTACAACGCCACGTTCTTGCAGTCGGTGATGGGCAACTTGCTGCGCAATGCCGCGCATTACACCGACAGCGGCTATATCCGCCTGAGCCTGCAAAGCAATGGCTTCAGCGTCGAGGACAGTGGCGTGGGCATCCCCGAGGAGCAGCGCGAGGCGATGTTCCGGCCGTTCGTGCGCGGTGACGAGCGCCGTGGCGAGGGCCTGGGGCTTGGGCTGTCGCTGGTGCAGCGCATCTGTGATGACCAGGGCTGGCGAGTGACCCTGACCACCACCTTGCCCCATGGCTGCCGGTTCCAGGTCGACCTTAGCCAAGGCAGCCTGGTGCTCGACGACAGCGATGATCGTGAGCTCCAGTAAGCCTGGGGCTGCACAGCAGCCCCAGGCTTCAACCATTCATCTGAATGGCTGACGGATTTTTCACATCGGCATGACCAGTTTCCAACGCTTGGGTGCTTAAGGTTGGCGCATTGGATTCAGGAGATGCCCATGCGTAGCCCCATCAAACTCGCGTTTTCGGAAAAGTACGACCAGGCCCACGCCCGCGACTATTTCATCAAACACCAGGATGGCCTGGCCCGCCGCCTGTCCCACCAACGCGACTTGCAACTGGCCCGGCGCGCCCTGGCCCTGGCCGGCGAGCCAGGTCTGGTGCTGGACCTGCCGTCCGGCGCCGGGCGTTTCTGGCCCATGCTGGCCGAGAAGCCCAACCGTGTGATTATTGGCGCCGACAACTCGGCCGCGATGATCGAGACAGCCTGTGCGGCACAACCGCCAGAGGTGGTCGCACGGGTACGCCCCTTGCAAACATCTGCCTTCGCCATCGACCTGCCCGACAATGCCGTGGACAGCATTTTCTGCATGCGCTTGTTCCACCATATTGGCGACGCTGCGCATCGCATGAAGATTCTCTCGGAGTTTCAGCGTGTTAGCCGTGATAGCGTGATCGTTTCGCTGTGGGTCGATGGTAATTTCAAGGCGTGGCGCCGGCGCAAGCTGGAGGCCCGGCGCAGCACCAAACAAGAGCCAGGCAGTTACCAGAACCGTTTCGTGTTACCCGCCGACACAGTAGAGCAAGAATTTGTGTCAGCCGGTTTCAGAATTCAGGAACGCCTGGACTTCCTGCCGTTCTATGCCATGTGGCGAGTCTATGTATTACGCAAGGGGTAGAAACCGATGGCCGCGGCCCAGAGTCGATCAAAGCAGTTCGAGTATTACTGGCAACAGCAGGGTGAATGGGTAGAAGAACCCAACCAGCGCCGTGGTGGCGAAAGCGGTGTGCAGCGCCTGTGCGACGTCACGGGCCAGGTGCTGTATGCCAAGCGCCAGGTCGGGCATATCTACCGCAGCTTTTTGCACCCCTTTGGCCGCCCCACTGTGCTGCGTGAACTGGATGCCCTGCAAAGCTTCGAGCAGCTCGGCGTGCGGGTGCCGCGTATCGTTTTTGCGGGCGCCGAGCGCGACGATGCCGACCACCAGTGGTATGCCTTGCTGGTCAGTGAGGCGCTCGACGGCTTTGTCGACCTTGACACCTGGTTTGCCGAAGGCGCGCGCGAACGCTACCCGCAGCTCGTGCATGAGCGCATGCTCAAGGACCTGGCCGAGAACCTTGCGCGCATGCACCTGGGCCACTGGCAGCATGGCTGCCTGTATGGCAAGCATGTGTTCGTCAAGGTGATCGGCGAAGGTGAGCAGGCTCAGGTCGAAGTGGCGTTGTTGGACCTTGAGAAGTGCCGTCGGCGCATCAGTTGCCAGCGGGCGGCCTATAACGACTTGCGCCAATTGCGCCGCCATTCGTCGTTCGACGACGCGCAGTGGCAGACCTTGCTCTACTTTTACCAGATGGCGTTTGGCAGCGCGGTCAAAGGGTTAGAGCAATGAAACTAGAAATCGCTCGAGGTTTGTTTCTGGTCGGGGCGCTGGCCGTCACGACGGTAGCCTTTGCTGCCTGGGAACAGCCTGGGCTTACGGTGTTCAGCAAGGCCGACATCACCGGTGAATGCGCGATGCCCCGGTTGGCCAAGGTCGAGCAGGTCCGGTCCGAACCTGACCACGACCTGCTGTTGTTCCTCTTCGGCATGCGGCAAGGCCTGCGGCCGTTCGGTTGACCCGAGGGCCTCATCGCAGGCTGGCGCCAGCCACGCAGGC